>CBDCOH010000002.1:0-4390481 GCA_965219685.1 Candidatus Spongiisociaceae bacterium
CGGAAGGCAACGGTAAGTTGAGCCCGCTGCAGGAAGCCTTCCGGGACAACCACGGTCTCCAGTGTGGCTTTTGCACATCCGGAATTCTGATCACGACGACGGAATTCCTCAAAGAGAACCCGGACCCCTCGGAAGCGGAGGTCCGAGAGCGATTGTCCGGCAATCTCTGCAGGTGTACGGGCTATCAGTTCATCGTCGATTCGGTGCTTGACGCCGCCGGACGGCTGGCGGGCTGAAGACGCGCTTGGTGTGGTTGACAGGCACCACCGCCGATTTCCGTATCCGATGATGCAGGGCCCTCCAATTATCCTTCCCGCTGGAAGGGGATCTCGTAGGGAAGGCGAAGCGAGCGGTTTTGATAGGTAGTTGGAGCCAAACGGCCAGAATGAGGACAATGTGACCACACACGCGAGCGAACGTGTCGGCACAATCATCCCGACATCGATAGAAGGTCCTGAGAAGATCGTGTCGGCGGCTCGATTCATCGAGGATGCCGGTTTTGGCGAGGTCTGGGTTGCCGAGGACTACTTCTTCTACGGCGGGATGACGGCGGCCGCCATGGTTCTCGAAGCTACGGACTCGATTCCGGTCGGGCTGGGCATAGTGGCCAGCGTTGCCCGTCATCCGGCTGTCACGGCAATGGAATTCGCCACTCTCGGGCGAGCCTACCCCGGGCGGTTTCTGCCTGGCATCGGTCATGGTGTACCGGCTTGGACTCGTCAGATGGGTCTATACCCCAAGAGCCCTCTCAGCGTGTTCCGAGAGGTCGTGACCAGTGTCCGTAGGCTGGTAGAAGGCGAGACGCTGAACGAGTCCGGAGGACAGTATTTCTTCGACGCGGTCACACTCACCCACCCGTCGCCCGGACTGCCGCTCCTCGGTGGTGTTGTAGGTCCGAAGTCGTTGCAACTGTCCGGCGAGTTGACGGACGGCACAGTGTTGTCGGTACTAGCAGGGCCGAAGTATGTCGAATATGCCATCAAGCACACGTCCATCGGGATGGCTGCGGCCGGGAAGAGCGATCCCCATGCGCTTCCAACCTTCGCGCTGTTCGCAACGGATGCGGATGGCGACGCAGCGAGAGCCTCAGCAAGGGGAGTGGTTGCCTTCTACCTCGCGGCTGTCGGTCCGACTCCCCTCAGCGGCGTATATGATGCCAATCAGGCCTTGGTTGACATGCTCGAACGAGGTGGTCCGGACACGGTCGCCAATGAGATGCCAGACGAGTGGCTCGATCAGTTCGCGGTGGTCGGGACACCGGCCGAGTGTGCGGGCAGGATTGAGAACCTTCTGGATGCCGGTGCCACGTCCGTAGTGTTGTTCCCAACGTCGCCCGACCAGAGTCGTCCCCTCCTTGAGTTGGCAGCCCGGGAAGTTCTCCCCAAGGTGGGGGCATAACCATGTCCTCACGGCACGAGAGCCCTTGGCATCCGCTTCGCCCCACCAATAGCTGTCTGTTGGCAATGAACAGGCCTTACTTTGCAGGAGCCGTTCAATGAGAGTCAAACGCGTCGAGACTACCGAGGAGGCCCTGAATACTCTGGCTGAGTTCGGCGACGCCGCGCAGCCCGTCGCCGGCGGCACGGATGTGATGATTCAACTCTTTCGGAACGAGATCTCACCGGATCTCCTAGTGCCGATCCACGATATAGGAGAGTTGTCCACGATCGAGACCAACGGCGGGCCGAGTATCGGCTCGATCGTCACCCACGAAACGCTTGCGAACGGAGTGCTGGGCTCGTCGTACCGGAGTGTCGCCGAGGCAGCCGTGACGGTCGGGGGCTGGCAGACGCAAACCGTCGGCACGTTGGGCGGTAACATCTGCAACGCCTCCCCGGCTGCCGACACCCTGCCCGCGCTACTTGTCCACGACGCCGACGTTCAACTGGCATCCAACACCGGGCACCGGTCTCTCTCGCTATCCGACTTCTTCCTCGGTCGGAGAGAGACGGTACGGCAACCCGATGAACTCCTGATATCAGTCTCGCTTGCTCCCGCCGCCGATCGAGCAGGAGACGTGTATCTGAAAGTGGGGCGCAGGGGAGCTATGGAGGTTGCAATAGTCGGCTATGCCATGCGGCTGGCTTTCGAAGAGGACGGCACGGTCTCACAAGCGCGTATTGCTCTGGCATCAGTCGCCCCGGTTCCGGTTCGAGCCCGAGCAGCCGAGTCGGTGCTCGAAGGCCGGCAACTTGATGGAGCCACGCTCACCGGTGTGTCCGATGCGGTGCTGGAAGCGATCGATCCGATAGACGATCTTCGGGCCTCGGCTAGGTATCGGAAGCTCTTGATACCCGGACTCACCCATCGAGCCGCAGCCATCTGTGCACGGCGGGCCGGAGTGTCTACAGGACTGAGGGGAGGCGCGGCATGACTTACGAGGTTTCGTTCACTGTTAACAGCCGCCCGGTTAACAGCCTGGTGGACGGTGCTGCCACGCTACTCGAAGTGGTTCGCGACCATCTCGATCTCATCGGAACCAAGGAGGGCTGCAACGAGGGCGAGTGTGGAGCGTGCACGGTGCTCATAGACGGCAAGCCGGTTGACTCGTGCATTTATCCGGCCGTTCTTGTCGATGGCCACTCGGTGGTTACCGTCGAAGGGATCTCGTCTACCGACATAGGCCAAGCGGTCCAGGAAGCCTTCTTGGACGCCGGAGGCATCCAATGTGGATTCTGCACGCCGGGGTTCATCGTCACGATCACGGCTCTCCTG
This sequence comes from Candidatus Spongiisociaceae bacterium, assembly GCA_965219685.1. GTDB lineage: Bacteria > Actinomycetota > Acidimicrobiia > Spongiisociales > Spongiisociaceae > JAPPFW01. Next base: position 2,716 of record CBDCOH010000002.1, read on the forward strand.
GAACACGATCCAGCCCCCAGTCAGGACGATGCCCGTTTGGCCCTTGCAGGAAACATCTGCCGGTGTACCGGATACAGCCAGATCCTCGACGCTGTCGCTGGGGCCGTCAGCGGAAAGGAGTGAGCGTGTCAGTTATAGGTGAGCGCATCCGTCGAACCGATGGCGACGCGAAGGCACGCGGCGAGGCCATCTACGGTGTCGACTTCTTGCCACGCGGCACCATCCACGGCGTGCTCCTCCGATCACCGGTTCCGTCCGGTCGAATCGTCGAGATGGACGTCTCGGCGGCAAGGCGGATGCCCGGAGTCCGCGCGGTGGTGACTTCCGCCGACGTTCCGGACACCCGGGCTGGCTGGGTGCTCCGCGAGCAGCCACTGTTCGCCAAGGACGTGGTGAGGTACGAGGGCGAGCCGGTGGCTGCGGTTGCGGCGGATACGCCGGAGCATGCGCGACGCGCTCGGGACGCGATCGTTCTCAAGATCGAGGAAACCAAAGCCGTCGTCGACCTCGACTTCGCCATGACCGACGACGCGCCGGTTATACATCCTGACTGGGAGACCTTCCAACCTACCCTCGGGGAGTATCCGCGCAGGGGAAACATCGCTGCCGAGTGCATCTCGGCCCCGGACGGGGTTGACGAGGCGTTCGCCGTGGCTGATCAGATCATTGAGGACGAATACCGGGCGCAGAGGCAGTATCAGGCGTACATAGAGCCGAAGGGGGCAGTCGCCATTTACCAAGGCGGTCGATATGAGGTCCACACAGCCCACCAGTTTCCGTTTAACGTCCGGGACCGCATCGCCCAGTTTCTGGACATCCGTCCCTCACAGATCCGGGTGATAGGGCACACAATCGGTGGAGGTTTCGGGGCAAAACTAGACGCCAGCATCGAACCGCACGCCTGCGTCCTATCTAAGGCAGCCGGTGGTCTACCGGTCAAGATCGTAAACACACGAGCCGAGGATATGCTCACGTGTCCGTCACGGGAGGATGCGGTCACCCGCGTGCGGACCGCTCTCGATGTGCATGGCAACATGACCGCCCGCGAATTGGAGGTCATTGCCGGCAACGGAGCCTATAGCGGGGAGATGCCCTGGTTAGCCTCAATCGCGCTTCACTGTGCAAGGGGGGTCTACAGGGTCGGTCCGACACGTGTGAAATCTCGGCTGGTCTACACCAATACAGCACCAACGGGCGCTTTTAGAGGTGTAAACGGGGCCTACCTCTATCACGCCATCGAGCGGCACATGGACCATATCGCGGCCGAGTTGGGACGTGACCGTCTCGAATACCGCCTTGAGCATCTGTTCAAAGAGGGTGAGAAACTGCTAAACGATCAAGTTCTCGACGATGCGGGGATCCTCAAGAAGGGATTCGACTTAGTTGAGGAAGCTGCTCCCTGGGATGACCTCAACGCCCAATCGGGGCCGATGCACGGAATCGGCATTGGGGCTGCTTGGTGGGTGACAAACCCGATGCCAGGAACCGCCACCATCAAACTTAATGAGGATGGCACGATCGGCGTGATTACCGCCGCCAACGATAACGGATCAGGTGCGGTAAGTCTCGGTGTCACGCAAATCGTGGCCGAGAAGCTCGGCGTACAGCCGAAGGACGTGTACGTAACCATGCCGGACACCGACGCGGCGGGTTTCGACGCCGGTTCCCAGGGAAGCAGGACGACTCGAATCGTCGGTAAGGCGGCCGCTATCGCCGCCGACGAGGTTATCGGCAAGATCAAGGAGACCGCCTCGGATCTCCTAGAGGCAGCTCCCGGCGACATCGTGGTGGCCGACGGCACTGTTTTTGTGGCTGGTTCGCCCGATACGAGTCTCGCTCTCGGAGATGTCGCGGCCGCAGCCACATGGACGGTCGGCCCGATCCAGGGTACCGGCTCGTTTCTCACACCCTTCCCCGAATTCAATCCCGGATGCGCCACCGGCCTCATGTTCCCGTCGTTCCCTACCCCCACCTATCACGTTCATCTCGCCGAGGTCGAGGTCGACCCGGTTACAGGAAACGTCCAAGTAACGAGGTATGTGGTCGCGCAGGAGGTGGGGAAAGTCATCAGTCCATCGGGTGCCTACGGCCAAGTGGCCGGGGGCGTCACACAGGGTATCGGGTACGCATTGTATGAGAGTCTGCAGATTGACGGGGATGGGCGCTACCGGGAACGTAACCTCGAGAACTACCGGCTCCCTTTGTCAGTGGATATTCCTCGGGTCGAATTCTACCCACTCGAGCATCCCGATCCGGACGGCCCGTTCGGTGCCAAGGGAGTTGGCGAGAGTTCTGTACTCCTGCCCGCTGCCGTGATTGCCAATGCGGTCTCCGACGCCGTCGGTGCGCCGTTCGACAGTCTTCCCATAACTCCCGAGACGGTCCTGAAGGCGATAGTAAAGAGGCAGGCCACCAGAGCATAATCTCAAGTTCCCTTGCGCTTGCCTGTAAATGTTTCTTGGGCATCTGTCTGCGGGAAACCATCTCCCTTCGTCGGCAGGCCTGCAAATCTGATGAGGCCGCCCCACGTGCCGCATCCCCATGAGGGTTGGTGTTGGCCGAGAGTCTGAGCGCAAAGGGAAGGTTGCGAGGCTGTCTCCGGTTCCGTCCTTGGGCTGGCTGGGCCGACGACTGCTTTGCAGCTCGGGAGTAAGGCCGTGCCTGGGAGCCGGGGCAAGAGCCCATTCGGCGAACTCGTCATCGCCATGGCCTCCCGCCCCCTTGAGAGGCATCCGTTGACTCCCTCAGCCTTGATGTGGACTCTATAGGCGCGTGACTCGCCGAACGACTTGACTGCCCGGGGTCAGCTTGCAGGAGAGGAGCACCTCCGGAGGCGGAATGTAAACGGCTTACGCCGCCCGCCATTCCGTCGGGGGGAGCGAGATACTTGAACATCATGCGCGCGACGATTCCCGACGTAGACGCGATGTTGGTGCTAGAAAAGGGGCCAGCGACTGTAGGAGGTCAGGCAGGTGTATCCATCCGCATTCGACTACTCGGCTCCCGGGACGCTCGACGAGGCGCTGGCCGGCCTTGCCGAGCTCGGAGACGAGGGTCGGGTCCTCGCCGGAGGTCAGAGCCTCATCCCCATGATGAAGCTCAGACTGGCGGTGCCTGGCCACCTCGTCGACATCAACGGGGTATCCGAGTTGTCATACATCCGTGAATCCAACGGCCATCTGGCGGTCGGCGCCCTGGCGCGCCATGCCGATGTCGCCGCCTCCGACCTGGTCAGCAGCACCAACGGCACGATGGCGTCGGCTGCACCCTGGATCTCCGACCCGCTGGTGCGCAACCGCGGCACCCTGTGCGGCTCGGTGGCCCACTGCGACCCCGAAGGCGATTGGAACTCCGTCATGCTGGCGGTGGGCGCCTCGGTGGTGGCCCGCTCGGCCTCGGGGGAGCGGGTCATCCCGATCACCGACTTCGTGGTGGACTTCTACACCAACTCCTTGGAGGAGGGCGAGATGGTCACCGAGGTCAGGATCCCCAAGTACTCGGGCCCGGCCGGAGGGGCCTACCTGAAGCTTGAGCGCAAGATCGGTGACTACGCCACGGTGGGGGTGGCGACCCACCTGGCCCTGGACGCCGCCGGGAACGTGGCGGAGGCCGGCTTGGCTCTGACCTCGGTCCATCCTCACAACCTCAAGGTGACCGAGGCGGAGTCCATGATGGTGGGCGAGACGCCAGGAGCGGATCTCTTCGCCGAGGCGGGGGCGATCGCAGCGCGCAGCTGCGATCCCGACGACAACGTGCGCGGCCCGGCCGAGTACAAGCGGGCGGTGGTCGCCGAATACACGCGGCGCGGCTTCGCACAGGCACTGGCACAGGCGCGAGGGGAGGGCTGATGCAGATCACCACCACCGTAAACGGGACCAGCGAGAGCAGGGATGTCGAGCCCCGCCGCCTGCTGGTCGACTTCGTACGTAGCGACCTCGGCCTGACCGGCACCCACATCGGCTGCGACACGACCTCGTGCGGGGCATGCACGGTGCTGCTCGACGGCATGCCCGTCAAGTCCTGCACCATGTTCGCGGTGCAGGCCGACGGCAAGGAGGTCACCACCGTGGAGGGACTCGGGCAGAACGGGGGCCTTCACCCGGTGCAGGAGGCGTTCAAGCAGCACCACGGCCTGCAGTGCGGTTTCTGCACTCCGGGGATGATGCTGGTGGGCGCTGCCCTCCTGGAGAGCAACCCCGCCCCGACCGACGACGAGGTCCGCTGGGCGATCTCCGGCAACCTCTGCCGCTGCACGGGATACATGAACATCGTGACTGCCATCCAGGCAGCCGGCGGAGAGGGGAGTTGACATGACCACTGTTCACGAGCCGCGTACCAGTGCCGAAGTCGGCGGGGTCGGCCACTCCGTCCTTCGCAAGGAGGATGACCGGTTTATCCGGGGAGCGGGCAACTACCTGGACGATCTGACCCTTCCCGGCATGCTCCACATGGCGATCCTGCGGTCCCCGGTCGCCCACGCGAAGATCAACTCGATCGACTCGTCCGAGGCGATGGCCCTCGACGGTGTGCTGGCGGTGGTCACCGGGGAGCTCATGGCCCAGCACGGGCTGGCCTGGATGCCGACCCTCTCGGGTGACACCCAGGCCGTCCTGGCGACCGACAAGGTGCGGTTCCAGGGCCAGGAGGTGGCGGCGGTCATAGCCACCGACCCCTACGTCGCCCGCGACGCCCTGCCGCTGATCGATGTCGACTATGAGGAGTTGGAGGCGATCACCACGCCCCAGCAATCCCTCGCCACCGACACCCTGATCCGCGACGACAAGGAGGACCAGGCCGACAACGTGGCCTACACCTGGGCGGCGGGTGACCAGGACTCCACCGACGCAGCATTCGCAGCGGCTGCGAGGGTGGTCAGCCTCGACACCCACTACCCGCGCTCCCATCCGGCCCCGCTGGAGACCTGCGGGGTGGTGGCGGACGTCAACTCGATCACCGGGCAGTGCACCATCTACATGACCAGCCAGGCGCCGCACGCCATCCGGACGGTCTTCGCCCTCGTGGCCGGGCTTCCGGAGGAGAAGATACGGATCGTCACCTGCGACATCGGAGGCGGTTTCGGCAACAAGGTGCCGGTGTACCCGGGCTACGTGGTGGCCACGGCTGCCTCGCTGCTGATCGGCAAGCCCGTCAAGTGGATCGAGAGCCGCACGGAGAACCTGATCTCGACCGGGTTCGCCCGCGACTTCCACATGCACGCCGAGTTGGCCCTGGACGGCGACAACCGGATCACGGCCATGCGGGCCGACATCCTGTCGGACCAGGGTGCGTTCTTCTCGGATGCCCAGCCCACCAAGTTCCGGGCCGGCCTGTTCCACATCTGCACGGGCAGCTACGACTTCCCGTCCGCCCATGTGACGGCCAAGGGGGCCTACACCAACAAGGCGCCCGGCGGGGTGGCGTACCGCTGCTCGTTCCGGGTGACCGAGGCCTCCTACCTGATCGAGCGGTTGGTGGACAACGCCGCCCACGAGGTGGGGATGGACCCGGCCGAGTTCCGGGCACTCAACTTCATCAAGGCCGACCAGTTCCCCTACCTGTCGCCCACCGGGTTCGTCTACGACTCGGGCGACTACCACGGGGCGATGGACGTGGCGAAGGAGATCATCGACTACGACGGCTGGCGGGCCCGCCAGGCCGAGCAGAACGCCGATCCCGATGCCACCAAGCTGATCGGTATCGGGGTGGCCTCCTTCACCGAGGTGGTGGGCGCCGGCAACTCGCGGGAGTACGACATCCTGGGCCTCAAGATGTTCGACTCGGCCGAGTTGCGGGTGCATCCGACCGGCAAGGCCATCCTCAAGCTGGGCGTGCAGACCCAGGGCCAGGGGCACGAGACCACTTTCGCCCAGATCGTGGCGGAGGAGCTCGGCATCCCGTATTCGGACATCAAGGTCCAGTACGGCGACACCGACAACACGCCCTACGGTCTCGGCACCTACGCCTCCCGGTCCACCCCGGTGGGCGGGGCGGCTACGGCCATGGTCTCTCGCAAGCTGAGGGCCAAGGGCCAGAAGTTGGCCGCCCACCTGCTCGAGGCCGCCGAGGAGGACCTCGAGTGGGAGCCCGGCAAGTTCACCGTGCGGGGCACCGACCAGAGCGTCACCATCCAGGACGTGGCCTTCGCCGCCTACACCAACCATCCCGAGGGGATGGAGGCCGGCCTCGAGGGCGTCACCTACTACGACCCGCCCAACATGACGTATCCCTTCGGGACCTACATCGTGGTGGTGGAGGTCGACACCGGGGACGGTACGTGGAAGGTGCTCGACATGGCGGCGGTGGACGACTGCGGCGTCCGGATCAACCCGATGATCGTGGACGGCCAGATCACCGGTGGCCTCACCGAGGGATTCGCCAAGGCCAATATGCAGTGGATCACCTTCGACGAGGACGGCAACTGCATCGGGTCCAACTTCATGGACTACCTGGTGCCGACGGCCTGGGAGACCCCCCGCTACAAGCTGGGGGAGACCGTCACCCCGTCGCCCCATCACCCGATCGGGGCCAAGGGGGTCGGTGAGTCGGCCACGGTTGGTTCGCCGGCCGCCTTCACCAACGCGGTGATCGACGCTCTCTGGTCGAGAGGGGTGTCCAACATCGACATGCCGGTGCTCCCGCACCGGGTGTGGGGCGCCCTCAACGGAGTGGAGGTGAATCCCTGAACGCAGCCACGTGGTCCCTCAAAGCAAGGATGCGATGAGCATTCTCCGGCAGGCGGCCCGGCTCCAGGGAGAGGGGCGGGCGTTTGCGCTGGCCACCGTCACCTGGTCGCGCGGGCCGTCGTCCGGCAAGGGCGGGTCGAAGGCGATCATCCATCCGGACGGCCGGGTGGATGGTTGGCTGGGCGGCGCCTGCGCAGCCCCGACCGTGGTCCGTCTCGCCTTGGAGGCTCTGGGGGACGGCGAGGCGAGGCTGTTGATGCTTGGGGAGGGGGACCGGCGGTCCGGCGTGACGGATGTGGCGATGGCCTGTGACAGCGAAGGCGCGATGGAGGTGTTCGTGGAGCCTGTTCTCCCGTCACCGCACGTGATCGTGGTGGGGAACTCCCCGATGACTGAGACCTTGCGGCGGTTGGCCGAGGTGGTCGGGTGGCAGCCAGAGGTTGTCTCCGAGATCGGCGACATCGGCAGGGCCGCCGATCGCTCCTACATCGTGATCGCCACCCAGGGCCATTTCGATGAGCCGGCCCTGGAAGCTGCACTCGCCACGCCCGCGGCTTATGTAGGCCTGGTGGCTTCGCAGAAGCGGGCCTCGTCGGTGATGGCCTGGTTGCGGGGCCAAGGGGTATGCGAGCGTGCTCTGACCAGGGTGCATGCCCCGGCAGGAGTTGACCTGGGGTCTACGACCCATGAGGAGATCGCCGTGTCGGTCATGGCCGAGTTGGTGGCCTTCAGGGCGGCTGGAGCGGGCGCCCAGGTGGTGCAGGTGGAGATACCGCCCCAGGCGGTCGACCCGGTGTGCGGCATGTCGGTGGACCCCTCGGCGGGCCGCTTCGTCAGCGACCACGCCGGGGGCAGGGTCTACTTCTGCGCGGCCGGATGCCAGCGAGCCTTCGAGTCGGATCCGTCCGCGTTTCCGGCGGCCCCGTGAGGGAGGCCTAGGTACGTCGGGTCGAGACTGCGGTTGTGGTCGACCGTTGACCTTGCCATGACATGCGGTTACAGCCACCAGATCCAGGACTCGCCGGTGATCGGCGGATCGTTGAGGAACGTCTCCAGTGCCGTGATCAGGGTTCCGGGATAGGCGAGTGATGCCCTGTGGAACCGCCTCGGATGGGTGAAGACAATCCCGGCATGGGGGATACCGGTGGCACTCCACCGCATGACCAGAAGTGAGTAGTCGCCCACGTTCTCGGTAACGACGGCACGTCCCGCGCCAGCGCCGTACTCCAGTAGAGCGGAGTCGGAAAGCCCCCTTGGCGATCCGGTGTCGGCTACCGCGATGGCATCGAAACCCCTCTCGGTGAGGGCATTGGCAATGGCCGGAGTATGCATCTCGTCGAGCAGGAGCTTCACGACCCTAGTAGGGCTTGGCGGCGGGCCCAGGCGGCCTCGGCTTCGTCGGCGATCCGTGCTCTTTCGGTGAGTTCCCCATCGATCTCGTCGGTGTGGTCCGCGTAATAGGCGAGGGCTGCATCGATCATCGCCGCACAGACTGCCAGCAAGTCGGCGGCACGGGCTCTTCTCTGCCCGACCGGGACATCTCCGCCGACCACAGCGCCGATGACATCGGCGACTTCAGGTCCACCGGCGAGGGCGGCCCGTCGTCCCGTCGGGCCCTCCCGGAACACGACGGCGGGGTGGGCGTCCATCCGCAGTCCCTCGTCGATCAGCCGCTCAGCGAGCGCGGAGATCGCCTGCCGACGTGACGAGGCTTGTGCCTTAAGACGCTTGTAGGCGGAGTCGTTGGAGAATCGGATGGACACCACAGGCATGACTGCAGTGTAGTCAATTGTAGTTGAATCGTGAGGCCCAACCCGGGCTCAGCCCCTGACGACCGCTCCGCTCAGTACCTGCTCCAGGGACACCGACGGGGCGTAGTCGTCGGGCCAGTCGGCCAGTTGGATCAGGGTGCCCTGAGCGCTGGACGGATAGATGAAGCACTCGCTCCAAACACCCGGCTCGTCGTTCAACCCGACCACCTTCAGCCCGGCACTCTCTGCCCTCCGGGCTGCATCCGTCACCGAGGACACCTTGAACGTCAGATGGTGGACGCCTTCGCCGCGCGACCTCAGGAAACGCCACAGGAAGCAGTCGTCCGAGACCGGCGCCAACGCCTCGATCTTGGCGCCCCCGGGCAGCCGGTAGTGGATCCATCTGAAACCCCTCCTGAGGTTGTCGGCTCCCGTGAGGAAGGTACCGCCGAGCATCTCGAAGAGTCCGGCCGCGGCCTCAAGATCTCGGACTCCGATGGCAAGATGGTCGAAGCACTCGATCAGGTCGGCGAGTGGCTCGAGTTGCTCGGCGAGATCGGGTGTGGGTTTCAAGGTGCCTCCCTGGTGGCGAAAGAATCCGGCGCCCCTCGTAGCGGGGGCGCCGGATCCCTGTTCGTAATCGGCTCGGACTGAGTCGGCCGAGCCACGTTGGTGGTCTAGTTACAGGCGGGCATTCCCTCGGTCGGGCCTATGTGCCTCTCGTAGACCTCGTCGAGCGTGCCCCTCGAGATGTAGTAGGCCAGCCAGCCGTTCAGGTACTCGAGCCACACGACTTCGCCGCGCGGAACCGCCCAGGCACCGTACTCCTCGGCGACGAACGGCGCGTTGGGGTTCAGAACGCTGGTGCTCGGGTTCTCCGCCACGAACGGCAGCGCCAGGTATTCCTCGACGACGATGGCGTCGGCACGCCCGGAAGCGACTTCGAGGAAGGCGGGGGCCTGGTCGAGCTGGACCAGTTCCGCGTTCGGGAACCGGGTCTCGGTCAGGTTGGCCGCCGTGGAACCCGTGAGGGCCGTCATGGTCACATCGCTGCTGTTCAACTCATCGATTGACATGATCCCCGAGTCGTTGTTGACCACTACCACCTGGCGGTAGGGAACGTAGGGGCAGGTGAACCACAGCTGCTCGAGACGAGCCGGCCTGCCGACCAGGCCCACGGACACCATGTCAAACTGCCGGGCGATGAGTCCGGGGATCATCGCGTCGAACTCGAGGTTGTTTATCTCCAGCTCCACTCCGAGGTCCTCGGCCAGCATGTTCATGAGGTCGACGTCGTAACCGGCCGGGTTCCCGCTGTCATCGATGTACATCTGAGGCTCGAACTGAAGGACCATACCGACCTTGAGGGTTCCGCGGTCCTTGATCTCGTCGAGCAGGTTGCCGTCGACGACGCCGCCGCCGGCCGCACCCATCCCGTCTTCGAGGCTGGTGACGCGGGCTGCCAGGGCGGCAAGATCCCCGGCCATTTCGCCATCACCGGCGGCCCCGTCATCGCTCGCGCAGGCACCTGCTACCAGTCCCAACGCGATCACCATCACCAACCACTTGATGCCTCTTCTCATACCGTTCTCCCTCCTTGAGGAAACTATCTCTCTCCCGATCCGGAGTGACCGGGGTGCATCCGGTGTTCCGGGACCCGCGTACCAGCGAGCCGAAAACCGGCCTACCATGCTAGGCAGCAGTCGGACCCTCGGACGATTCGCGATCCCGGCCGGCCCTGACCTGGTCCTGAAGCCTGACCAGGTGCGCGCTGCGGCGCCGGGCGAACGGCGAACGGACCTTGGAGGTGAGGACGTCCACGAGCGCGAAGCGCTTCTCCAGGTACTTGACCCCGAAGTACACGGCGGTGGTCAGGATCAGGTAGCAGATGACCGTGGCCAGGTAGACCTCGAAGTAGCGGAACGTGCTGTTGGCCAGGAGGTTGCTGACCCGCAACAGTTCGGGTACACCGATGATGTAGACCAGCGAGGAGTCCTTGATCATGCCGATGAACATGTTCCCCATCGGCGGGATGACGATGCGGGTGGCCTGGGGCAGGATCACCCGGAAGAAGACCTGGGGCCGGCTCATGCCCACCGACATGGCCGCCTGCCGCTGGCCGTCGGAGACCGCCTGGATGCCACTGCGGAAGATCTCCCCTAGCCAGGCCGAGTACTGCAGTGTCAGGGCCAGGATCCCCGCCTGGATCGCTGAGATAGTCAACTCGAACTGGATGGCGATCCCGTAGTAGACGAACAGGACGAAGACCAGCAGGGGGATGGCCCGGAACACGTTGACGTAGGCCGCCATGATGGGGGTGATGATCCGCGACCTGGACATGCGCAGGAGAGCCACCGCCAAGCCCAGCACGGTCGCCAGCGTGAAGGCGACGATGGCGATGAACACCGTCAGCCGCACCCCGCCGAGGAAGATGTCCCGGTTGTCCCAGATGAACTCGGGCCGGAATCGGGCCTGGGCGAGTAGCGGGACTGCCACCAGGTAGCTCATAGGATCGCCTTCAGGAAGGCGCGGGTGCGTGGCTCTCCGGCGTTGTCGTAGAGTTCCCTACCACCGGTCTCGACGACGACTCCGTCGTCCATGAAGATGTTCAGGTCCCCCGCTTCCCGAGCGAAGCCCATTTCGTGCGTTACAACCACCATGGTCATCCCCGACTCGGCCAGGCTGCGCATCACGCTCAGGACCTCGCCCACCAACTCCGGGTCCAAGGCGGAGGTGGGTTCGTCGAACAGCATCACCTTCGGCTCCATGACCAGGGATCGCGCTATCGCCACCCGCTGCTGCTGGCCCCCCGAGAGTTGGGTGGGGTAGGCGCCCACCTTGTCGAGGAGACCCACCTTGTCGAGATAGACGGCCGCCATCATCTCGGCCTCGGCTCGTCTCATGCGCTTGACCCTACGCAGGGCCAAGGCCACGTTGTCGAGGGCGGTGACATGGGGGAACAGGTTGAACTGCTGGAAGACCATCCCGATGTGTTGCCGGAGGAGACGCGCCTTCCCTTTGGGAAGGCCCTCTCCCTTGATCCCCGGACCGTACTCCCTGCCCTCGAACCACACCGAGCCGGAGTCGGGGATCTCCAGCAGGTTGGCCGTCCTGAGCAGCGTGGACTTACCGGATCCGGAGGGTCCGAAGATGACGACGTGCTGCCCCTGGCCGACGGTGAGGTCGATTCCTCTCAGAACGTGGTTGGATCCGAACGACTTGTGGATCGCCCGTAACCGCAGTACCGGCTGAGCCTCCAAACCCGCCGAGGAACGCGAGGTCATGTGTCGAGCGGGGTGGGGCGGGCCTTGGCCTGGTGCCCATGGCGGCGGAGCAGGTCGACGAGAGCGTCCTCGGCGAAACGGAGCCCGTCGTGCATACCCATCCGGAACGCGGTCTGTCCCTTGGCGTCGTTGTAGTCCAACTCCTCCCTGATCCGCAGGATCAGTTGGTGGATGCCGTCGTCAAGGCCGTCGCCCGGTTCCGACACGCGGGCTCCCTGGTCGGCCTCTAGAGAGTTGCCGGGGGGCCGTCTCATCCGTCAACACCCCAGATGATGCGTGGCGCGGCGAGGTATGTCATCGTCAAGGTACGGCGACGAGGGCTGAGCGGTATGCCCGGGCGACCCGTTCCAGTCCATCGGGGTCGAACCCGGTTACCTGGTGGTCGCCGTACATCAGGAACGGGACGAGCAGATGGCCCGTCAACGCAAGCAGTTCCTGCCTGGCCTCGTCGCTCTGGCGGATGTTGCGGTCGTCGAACTCGACGGACGCCGCTTGCAGGTAGTCCCGCACGCGGCAGCACTCCTGTCAGGTGGGGGTGCGGGCGTCCGTATTGAGGCTGTAGAGAATCGGGCGGTCCATCTGTGCCTCCTCACAATGGGTGACGGTGTCGGCAACAGTATGGCATCCGCGCCCTGATCCCTCGTATGCCGACCGTTTCGTCGCGCCGGAGCGTGAACGCATCCGGTTACCATGCCGCCGTCACTCGGGTGGAGGAGATGGTCATGGGCGTGGCTCTGGTAACCGGCGCGGGATCGGGCATAGGTGCATCCGTAGCGCAATGCCTGGCCCGCAGGGGCGATGAGGTGGCGTGTGTCGACATCGACGGGGACCGCGCCGCGGAGGTGGCCGCCGGGATCGAGGGTTCCATCGCCTTGGCCGCAGATGTCACCGACGAGACTCAGTGCGAGGCGATGGTCGCCGCCACGCTGGATCGTTTCGGGGATCTGGATACCGCGGTGACCTGCGCCGGGATCGAGAAGGCCGGGGACTCGCTCGACTTCGACATAGACACGTTCCGCAGGGTGGTGGATGTCAACCTCACCGGAAGCTTCCTGACCGCCCGGGAAGCGGCCAGGGCCATGGCTGGGAGAGGCCACGGAGGCACGATCGTTCTCATCGGGTCGATCAACTCGAAGGTGGTCCTTCCCGGGACTGCAGCCTATGCCTCCTCCAAGGGGGGAGTGCTGTTGCTCGGACAGGCGCTGGCGGTGGACTTCGCCCGCCACGGGATCAGGGTCAACACCATTGGTCCGGGGGTGACCGACACTCCGATGAGCGCCGACAGCCTCGCCAACCCGCCCCGGCGAGCCAAGCTCATGGCCCGTACCCCGCTGGACCGTCCGGCCCACCCCGATGAGATAGCCGAGGTGGTGGCTTTCCTGACCTCGGATGCCTCCAGCTTCATGACCGGGGCATTCATCCCGGTCGACGGGGGCTGGCTGGCGTTGTAGAGACGGTCCGGCGCCGGGACCTCTATCCGATCGCCACGTCCACCACGAGCCGCTTGCCATCCGTACCTTCGGCGGCGATCCGGGCCAGAGCGTCAGGAACCTGTTCCAGGGTGACGGTAGCGCCGGTCAGTGCGGTGAGATCGAGCTTTCCGGCCGCGTGCAGGGAATTGCCGACGATGAAGTCCCTCCGGTCGAATCCGAACGTGGTGACCAGTGACACCTCTCTGGACATGAAGTCGGCCAGGTAATGGTCGAATGACAGGGCGGTGGGGCCGTCGCAGATCCCCATCAGCAGCACGGTGCCGCCCGGCCGGACGGCTCGGATGGCAAGGTCCACGCTGGAGACACGTCCGGCAGCTTCGAACACCACGTCGGCGCCGTGAGGCGACCCGATGGCCTCGCTTACCTGCCGAGCGGCCTCGGTGGAATCGAGGCCGGACACGTTGACGCCACCTTCGGTCCACGGGCCGGATGCTTCGAGCCGGTCGTCAGACACGTCCACCGCCACCACGGTGGTGGCGCCCATCGCCTTCGCCACCTGGCAGAGCGTGAGGCCGATGCTGCCCACCCCGGTGACTACCACCCGGGACCCGCCGCGGACCCCGGCACGCCGCGCTGCGTGCACCGAAGCGGGGAGGGCCGATCCCAGCATCACGGCTTCTCCAACCGGAGTCCCCGGCGCGATGGGGAACATGTGTGACTCCGGAACCACCACGTAGTCCGCGAAGCCACCGTCGATGTTGATGCCCAGGTGACGCATCCACGGGCAGATCATCTCCTCGCCGCGGATGCACCACTCGCACACCCTGCAGCCCACGACGGCGTCGACCACCACCACCGATCCTTCCTGCGGTGCGGCGCTCGACGAGACCTGGACGACCTCGCCCACGATCTCGTGGCCGAGGATGCGGGGAAACCCGAGCGTGTCGAGCATCCCGCTTGCCATCTGGGCTTGGAACAGACCGGCGGCGGAGGCGATGGTGCGGATCAGGCCCCAGCCCGGAGGCGTCTCCGGGACCGGGATGTCCTCCAGCTCGAACCTGCCCTCCTCGTACATCGACAGGGCGCGCACAGCATCAATCCCTGGAGTGGCCGGGCGGGACCCGGATCAGGTGATCACGCCTTCGGTGTCGAGTTCCCAGATCAGTTCGCTGAACTGGTATCCACCGGGAACCCAGCGCTTGCGCGAGTACCGGATGTTGGGGTTGTAGGCGAGCGCGATGTGCTCGTCGAGGTCGCAGAAGTTGGACGAGAACTCGACGTCCGGGGCGTTGTCCCGAAGGTAGTCACCGATGGGGCAGTTGAGCCGGAGGACGTACTTCACCATGTTGCCCTCGGCGTCGAAGTAGCGCTCGGTGTCGAGTTTCGGGGACCACTGGAAGTAGGACCAGAACTCCTTGAAGAAGTTGTTGAGGTTGAGCGGCTCGCCCTTCCCGCGGGTCTTGGCGGCCATCTCGGCGCCCATCTGGTCGCCCTGGCGCTTGCGGGCCCGGGCTACGGCCGCCCGGCCTTCCTCCTTGCCGAGTTCGTACTCCATGGCTTCGGCGAGCACCGAGAAGATCTTGGTCTTGGCGTGGAACTCCGGCTCGTTGGCGTCCCACCCGATCTGGATGGGATCGTCCGCCGACACCTCGCGGTACCGCTCCATGTAGCGAAGCTCGCCTTCGAGGTCGGACTTCGCCTTGGTTCGCGCCATGCGGTCGCCGGGAGCGTCGTCGATGGCATCCGCCAACTCCTTCAGCTCCGGCTGGGCGATCTCGACCCGCTCGTATGTGCTCATTCCCCGTTACCTCCTATATCAGAACCGTATGGCCGCGCCCTGACTCCCGCAGTCGAAGGAGTGCCGAGCAATCTACCAGGGTGGCCGGCGTCCCGAACCGCCGCCCGAGTACGGCTGCTCACCTTGCCAGGGCGCAAGTCCCGGACGGCGCTGCCGAGACCATCCCCGATCTCAAACTAATGTACACCACCGACTACCAACTATAGACTACCAACTACAGACTAGGAACTACT
The DNA here is from genome assembly GCA_965219685.1 of Candidatus Spongiisociaceae bacterium. GTDB lineage: Bacteria > Actinomycetota > Acidimicrobiia > Spongiisociales > Spongiisociaceae > JAPPFW01. Next base: position 17,898 of record CBDCOH010000002.1, read on the forward strand.
CATCTAGGTCACGGACGCTAGCTGTCGGTTCATGGGGATCGCCGTCGGCTCACTTCAAGACTGCGATGATGATGCCCGTGGCCGCTGCTGCGGCGGCGAAGACCGACGAGATCATCCACATACCCATACGGAAAGGCGTTTAGGTCGGACTGACGCTGGCTCTCCAGGACTACGAGGAGGGCGTTCGACTGTTCCTCGCTGACCTTGGCTTTCACCAGATCGTCGATGGTTGGTGACATCGCCACTCCTTGTTCCCGCCGACTCTCGACGATTACCCTACCACAACCTCTCCAACGGTTGTCGTTCTACGGTGCTGTTCTGTATTAATCGGCATGCGACAGGACAACCGAAATCGAGTGCGTCCGCTTCAGTTGGATGGCTCGGAACCACTCGTCTAGTCGCGCACCGCCATGACGGTTGGATGCTCGTTCAGCTTCACGCCGCCCTTCTCCGTACAGAGGATGATGTCCTCGACCCGGACTCCCACCCGCCCCGGCCAGAAGACCGAGGGTTCGATGGTGAAGGTCATACCGGCTTCGAGTGGGGTGTCGTCCTCGGGCGAGATGAAGGGTTCCTCGTGAACGTCCAGACCGATGCAGTGGCCGGTCCGGTGGCGGAACCAGTCGCCGTATCCGGCGTCCACAATCACCTGCCGGGTGGCCCGGTGCACCTCGGAGGCCTTGACGCCGGGCCGGGCCGCCTTCATGCCTGCTTGCTGGGCGGCCATGACCACCTCGTAGACGCGACGGTACTCGTCGTCCGGCTCGCCGATCCGGATCGTCCGGCCGAAGTCGGAGCAGTAGCCCTGGACCACGGCACCGAAATCGAACGACAAGCCCACGCCCTGGCGAACTTCCTGCTGGGAGAGCCGGACGTTGGCGTCCCGGTCGTCTCCCGGACCCATTCCCCACACCGCGGTGTCGAACGACCAGGTACGGGAGCCGAGGCGGAGCAGGTGGTAGTTCACCTCCTCGGCCAGTTCCAGCTCGGTTACGCCGCTCGAGATCCGGGCCTTGGTTGCCGCCATCGCCCCGTCGGCCACATGGCAGGCCCGGCGTAACAGCTCCAGTTCGTCCGGGCTCTTGATCCGCCGCAGACGGTTGACCAGGCGGCTGGCGTTTACCAGCTGCGGACTTCGCAACTCCTCCAGGAGGTTCATCGTGGCTGATGCCCAGGTACGGGCGCCCACCGCCAGCGTTGCGGGAGACGGGAAGGACCGCGCAACGCGGGAGAACAGGGCATGGCCATCATCCATCTCGCTCACGCTCACCACCTCGCCCGGAACCCCCTCCGGCAGATCGAACTCGACGTAGTTGCGGGGGAGGATGAAGGCGGGATCCCGGCCGGGCGCTAGGAAAGCACCGGCGACCCAGCCGTGCGCGTAGTTGACGTCGCCGAAGGTGGGCACCCGCCGCTGGATGCCGGTCAGGTACTCGAGGTCGGCGCCGATCGGGAGCCAGACGAGATCGACTCCCGCCTCCTCGAGCACGGCGTCCAGGGCGAGGCGGCGTGCTCGATGGTCGAACGTGATGGTGCTCATGCAAGCACGATTCTAGGGCGTGGTCACGCTACCGACTCCGCCCGCCAAGCCACTGACACCCGTGGACTGCCTGTGGGCAGGCGGTGTGATACGGCGTCCATGGCGGCCCAGACCACGCGACTAGGTTCCCGAACTCCCACCGACCCATGATGTTGCGAGACGTCCCGGACTGTGCCCTTTAGTCCGGAGGGCACGGCCGTTGCCGGGGGCCTTGTCGGTCGTGCGGGTTTCGGAATCGGGTGGCCTCCTGCCGCGCCGGGCCGGGGAAACGGCCGTAATGAGGCTCTGGGCTAAGATGTTTCGGGCTGCGGGCCGGTCGATGACGCTTCATCGGTCCGCCGTCGTAATGCGGCCCGAGTCGTTCTTGAGGTTCTTATGTCAACACCGCAACTCTCGGTGGGCTTCCTGGGACCGGCAGGCACTTTCACGGAGGAAGCGCTTGTGTCCCAGGAGGACTTGGCCGGCATGCGCCGTCAGCCCTTCAACTCGATGTTCGAAGTGCTGGAGTCCGTGGAGACGGGCGAGGTGGACCTTTGTTTGGTCCCGATCGAGAACATGATTGAGGGGGTCGTTACCTCCAGCGTCGATGCCCTTGCGTTCGGTACCGGCCTGTTGATCCAGCGTGAGGTGACGATGGATGTCCGTCCGATGTTGATGGCGTTGCCGGGCGCGAAGCTCGATGAGGTCAAATACGTTCGCTCCTACCCCGTCGCATCTGCCCAGTGCGGAAGGTTTTTTCTCCGGCGCCTTCCCGGAGTAGTGATCGTGGCGGCCAACTCGACCGCCGACGCGGCGCGTGACCTGGTCGCCTCGGGAAGCTTGGACACCGCGGTGATCGCGCCGCAGCGGGCCGCCCGAGTCTACGGACTGGAAGTGCTGGCGGAGGACATCGGCGACAGGCGCGGCAACAAGACACGGTTCGCGCTGGTGGGCCGGGGCTCCATCCCCCCACCGACAGGTCGGGACAAGACCAGCCTGGTCGTGTACCAGCGCGCTGACGCCCCGGGGTCGTTGGTAGGCATACTCGGAGAATTCGTCGCCCGGTCCATCAACATCACGAGTCTGCAGAGCCGGCCAACCATGGAGAGTCTCGGACACTACTGCTTCCTCATTGATTGTGAGGGCCATGTGATGGACGAAACGTTGGGCGATGCCCTCCGCAGCCTGCAGATGAGAGCAGCCAGCGTCAAGTTCCTCGGTTCGTACCCGGCGGACTCGGTCGGTCAGGTAGACGATCCGGCCGCCCGGGCGTTACGAGAGAATGTCGACGCTTCGTACGTTGACGAGGATGGATACTTGTTGCTGGCCGGCGTGCCGGACAAGACGACTCGTGACCAGGCTGATTCCTGGCTGGCCGACGTGCGCTCAAGAGTTGCCTTAGATCGGCAACTGCTGGGAACGTAAGGCGAAGCCGAATCCGGTCTCCTAACCTTGTCGGTTCTTCCATCCGAGTAACCAGATCACTAGCCACGGACCAGCCGGCCGTGGGTGATCACGACAACCGGCTCCTTCAGCGTGTCGAGCGACGACATCGGGTTCTCCTCGACCAGGATCAGGTCGGCGACCGCACCGGGATCGGGGGTCGAGCAGTCACCGAAGCCGTTGAGCGCTCGGCCCCCCACGGAGGCGGCGTGTAGCACCGCCCTGCGGTCCATCCCGGCTCGTTCCAGCATCTCGAGCTCGCGATGGAAACGCGGGCCGATGGGGTTCAGGTCGGCGCCCACCGCGACGGGTACCCCGGCTTCGATGCAGGCGTGCAGGGCGGCGGCGTGGACCGGCATCAACTCGCGAGAGCGGACTGCGGCGTGCTCCGGCCAGCCCTCGGCCTCGATGAACTCCTGGTCGTGGGTTACGCCGATGGTGGCGACGAGCCAGGTTCCGTTACGCGCCATCACCTCGGCCGCCTGTTCGTCGAGTTGGTAGCCGTGCTCGATCGAGCGGCCACCCCGCTCCGAGAAGGCGATGGCTGGTGCCGTGCCGCCGCAGTGGGCGGCCACCGGGATCCCGCGCTGGTTGGCGACCTCCATGAGGGTTGCCAGTTCGGCCTCGGTGAACTGGCCCTCGTCGGCGGCTTCGTAGGGGCTGTACAGGCCGCCGGTGAGCATGATCTTGATCCATTGGGCGCCACGCTCCACCTGGCGGCGGACCGCCCGGGCCATGGCATCGGGGCCGTCGACGATCAGTTCCGCCTTCATCTGCGTATAGACGCGGGGATGGGCGGTGCCGTGGCCCCCGGTGGTGCGAATGCCACGGCCCGCTCCTACGACCCGGGGTCCGAGCGTGGTGCCGGCCGCATAGGCCCTTCCCCAGGCCAGGTCCAGGTCGTCCGCCTCGTCGACGCAGCGGACACCGGTGACCCCCATCTCCGCGGCCTGGCGGAAGTTCTCGCCCGCCCGGATGGTCCGGTCGGGCGCCGCTTCGAAGTAGCCGGCGGCGTCCGGGTCGTACATGAGCCCGCCGGCGTGGGCATGGCAGTCCCACAGGCCGAACATGGCGGTCAGGCCTGATCCGTCGATGGCCGCGGCGCGGCGGCCGTCCTCCTTCCGGATCACGCCGTCCTCGACAAGCAGGTCACGGACTACCGTCTCCCCGGTCGAGGTGTCCAGCCAGGACGCCCCGCGGATGCGGATGGGCGCGGTGGGAGGGTGCTGGCCGGCCATCTAGGTGGTCGTGTATCCGTCGATGAGGTCGTTCTCGGCCAGATCGGGACTCCGCCCGGCCGGATCCCCGTAGCCGCCACCGCCGCCGGTTGCGACATGGAGGCGTGCGCCGACCGGGGCGGGTATCTGGTTGGCCTTGAGGAGGGGAACCGTCTCACCGTCCACGGAAAGTGTCACGTTGGTAACCGCGCCGTCCTCACCACCGAACAGCCCCCAAGCCGGCGTCCTGGTGCGTTCGAACCAGGTGGAGACGGTGATGTTGTCGGCCAGCACCTCGTAGTCCCTCAGTACCCCCAGACCGCCGCGCCACCGGCCGCGGCCACCCGAATCGGGCCACACCGAATACCTGTGGACCCGGATCGGGTAGCGGGACTCCAGCACCTCTACCGGGATGTTCTTGAGGTCGCCGCCGCCGTAGTTGATCAGCCCGTTGGTGCCGTCGCCTCCCTGGTAGGCGCCCCAGCCCACCGCGGTGGCCTCTCCCACCACGAAGTCCTCCCCGGTGCGCGGGTTGGGGCCGCTGAACAGCACGTTCATGGGGTCGGCGGCCTGCCCTGCCACCACCCGGTCGGGAACCGCAGGCGCCAACGCCCGGATGAACAGATCGATCATCATCCCGAGGTGCGGGTAGTAGTACTGGCAGGCCGCAGGCTCGCGGGCGTCGAACACCGAGGCCTCCGGTGCGCTCAGCGTCAGGTTGCGGAAGGTCCCGGCCGTGACCGGAACGTCGGAGTTGACCAGCATCTTAAAAGCCAGATTCGCCGCGGCCACCGTCTGGGCGAGCCCGCAGTTCATGCATCCGGGGGTCATCGGCGCCGACCCGTCCAGATCGACCCTGACCTCCTCGCCTTCCACCGTCACCACAACCTTGACGTAGACCGGATCACCGCCGGGTCCCCAGCTGTCCATCTCGCCCTCGGTCTCGTACACCCCGTCGGGAATGGCGGCCACAGCTTCGCGGTCGAGCCGTTCGCACTGGTCGAAGATGACCTCGGAGGCAGCGCTCACCGTGTCCAGCCCGAAGCGGTCTATCAGCTCGGCAAGCCCGCGCTCGCCGGTCCGGCAGGCCGCGATCTGGGCGTGCATGTCACCCCAGATCGAGCGCGGCAGGCGGCTGTTGCGGACCAGGAAGTCGAGGATCCCCTGTTCCGGGCGGCCCTCCCGGTAGAGGTGGACGGGTGCGATCCGGTAACCCTCCTGGTAGATGGACGTGGAGTCCATGGCCTGACCGGGGTCCTTGGCGCCGATGTCCAACCAGTGGGCCTTGGTGGCGCCGAACCCGACCAGTTCCCCGCCGTGGAAGATAGGCGATATCACGTTGACGTCGTTGAGGTGGCTGCCGACCATGTAGCTGTCGTTGACCGCGTAGACATCACCGGGTCGGCAGGTCTCCGCGCCGCCCAGATGCTCGAGGGTGACGTCGATCGCGGCTTCCAGGCTCCCGAGGAAGATGGGCAGCCCGGGCGCCTGGCCGAGCAGGTTGCCGCGCGCGTCGAACAGGCCGACCGAGCAGTCCTTCATCTCGTAGATGATGGGGGTGTAGGCGGAGCGGGCCAGGTTGTTGTTCATCTGGGAAGCGATCGAGATGAAGGCGTTGCGGATCACCTCGACGGTTACCGGGTCTACGTGCATGTTTCTAACTCCTATCGCCCGGCGAGGGCGGCTCGGGTAATCCTATGGAAACGGGCGCCTCGACAGCCTTCCAGCACCGGACCAACTGGCCGGCTCGGGTCTCCCGTAGCGGCTGGGGCTCGGCGCATTTCGACTCCGAGAAGGGACACCTCGGCATGAGGCGACATCCCGGTGAGGCGAGATGGTCGGTGCTGATCTCACCCGACAGGCGTACCGGCTCCCCGACGTGCCCCGGTTCCTCGAGCTGGGCGGCCTCCAGCAGGCCGCGGGTGTAGGGGTGGGCGGCGTCCCGGTAGACCTGGTCCCGGGTACCGATCTCGACGAACTGGCCGAGGTACATCACGGCCACCCGGTGAGCCATGGCGTAAACCACCCGGAGGTCGTGGGCCACCAGCAGGTAGGCCAGCTGGTCGGTCTCCTGCAGGCCGGCGAGCAGGTTGACGATCTGGCCCCGGATGGACACATCCAGCGATGAGGTCGGTTCATCCAGGAAGAGCAGCCGGGGCTCGACCAGCAGCGAGCGGGCCACGCTCAACCTCTGAAGCTGGCCCCCGCTGACCTCGGCCGGGCGCCGGTCGGCGATCTCGGCGGCCAGCCCGACGTTGCGGATGGCTACTTCGATCGCCTGGTCCTGCTCGGAGCGCGTGCGCTCCCCTCCGAACTCGGCGAACTCGCGGAGGCTGGACCGGATCGTCGCTCTGGGGTCGAAGGCCGCCAGCGGATCCTGGAACACCATCTGCAGGTTTCTCCGCATGGGCCGGAACTGCTTCTCACGCATATCCAGGATGTCCTCGCCCAGCAGCGACACATGACCCTCGGTTGCGTCGGTCAGCTTGAGGATCACCCGGCCTACCGTTGACTTGCCCGAGCCCGATTCGCCGACGATGGCGAAGGTCTCAGACGGCCAGACCTCGAAGCTGACGCCGTCCACCGCTCGCACCACCCGCTGGCGGAGCTTGGCGTCGCGGGACACGTAGTCCTTGACCAGGTCACGAACTTCGAGGACCGGAGAGGTCACGCCTTCACGCACGCCACCTCCCGATCTTCGATGGCTCGGAGCTCCGGCACGCCGTCACGGCACTCGTCGCCGGCCTCCGGGCAGCGGTTGGCGAAGGGACACTCGGTCAGGGGACCCAGCAAGGTGGGAACCGTCCCCGGGATGGCATACATCCGGCCCTCGTCCACGGTGGCGAAGGCCCTCAGCAGTGCCGTGGTGTAGGGATTGGCGGGGGAGGAGGTCACCGAGGCGGTCGGTCCGCTTTCCATGACCCTTCCGGCGTACATCACCGCGGTGCGCTCGCAGGTCTGGCGGGCGATGGCGATGTCGTGGGTGATCAGCAGCAGGGAGGCGCCCCGGTCCGACACCTGCTCCACCACCAACTCCAGCACCTGTTGCTGGAGGGTGGCGTCGAGCCCGGTGGTGGGTTCGTCGGCGATGAGCAGATCGGGCCGGCAGGAGAGTGCCATGGCGAGAGCGGCCCGCTGCGCCATCCCTCCCGAGTACTGGTGGACGTAGTCGCCCGCCCGCCGGCGGGCGTCGGGAACTCCCATCTGATCGAGCAGATCGATGGCTCGGAGATGGCTCTCGCGGCGCCCGGCGTCGGAGTGGGTGCGGATGACCTCCGCGATCTGGCCTCCGACGGTCAGGACGGGGTTGAGGGACGCTCTGGGGTTCTGGAACATGATGGCGATCTGCCGGCCGCGCAGATCACGCATGCGCCGCTTCGAGGCGCCGATCAGGTCCTCTCCATCCAGCTGGATCGAGCCGCTCAGGATTTCCGCCCCCTCCGGCAGCATCCCGATAACTGCGGACGCGGTGAGGCTCTTGCCCGATCCGGACTCCCCGACCAGCGACATGCGGCTGGCGCGCGGCACCCGCAGGTTCACGCCCTGGAGCGGCATGGACGCGCCCTCGGTACCGGTGTGGAATCCGACCGTCAGGTTCTCGATATCGAGTAGGGGAGGGGCCTCGCTCACCGGAGAGGCGGGTCTGGCGGTCATCGGTTACCTATCGACCCACGTTGGCCGTGCCTGATCTCGTCGGACAGGTAGTTGAGGGTGAGGACGGTGGCCAGGATCGCCAGCCCCGGGAAGAGAGAAATCCACCACTGCCCGTAATACATGTAGTCGATGCCATCCCGCACCATGGCGCCCCATTCGGCGGTCGGGAGCTTGACGCCGAGTCCGACGAAACTCAGGGCAGCCAGGATCTGGATTGCCCACGCCACATTCACCGAGAACTGGGCGAACACGATCTCCGAAACGTTGGGCAGGATGTGGCGCCGCAGGATGGTGGCCTGGCTCTTCCCCGCGCACCGCGCCGCCAGCACGAAGTCCGAGTCGACCAGGGGTTTCACTGCGCTCCGGGTAAGACGGAGATAGACGGGAACGTTCACCATGGCGATGACCATGATCAGGATGGGAATGCTGGGACCCAGGGCGGCCACGATGCCGAGGGCCAGCAACAGGGTGGGGAAGGCTTGGAATGACTCCGAGACTCGCAACAGCAGCGCGTCGAAGGCGCCTCCACGGTAGGCGCCCAGGGCGCCCAGGGGCATCCCGACGACGACGGCTACCGCAGCCGCGATCAGGCCCACCCAGAGGTCGAGGCGGGCGGCGTGGACCACCCGGGCGAAGATATCCCTGCCGAACTGGTCGGTCCCGAACCAGAACTCGGCCGAGGGCCCGGTCAGGGTTCCGCCCAGGAAGTCCAGCGGATCCTTCACCAGGAAGGGCCCGACGAGCGCGACCAGCACGATGATCGCCATCGACAGATAGGCCGGCGTCCGGAGCACCTGGCGAACCACCCTTCCCAACCGGCTGCGCGTGTTCACCCTTCGGTCAGGCAGCGCCCGGGAGGTCATGTCCTGGTCCTCGGGTCGATCAGGAAGTGCAGGATGTCCATGATCAGGTACACGACCAGGTAGGAGAGAGCGCTCAGCAGTACGGCGGCGAGCACCGGGGCGAAGTCGGATTCGCTGATGGAGTCGATGGCGTACTTGCCGATGCCGGGTCGGGCGAACACGAACTCGACGAGCACCGTACCGCCCAGCAGGTAGCCGTACATGATCGCCCCCATCGTGGAAACCGGAAGCAGCACGTTGGGAAGCGCGTGGCGGAGCACGATGGATCGTTCCGGCACGCCCAGGGCCCGGGCGGACCGGATGTGATGCGAGGCCATCGTCTCGCGCATGAACCCGCGAGTAACCCTCACCAGGGGCGCTCCCACCGTTATCGCCAGCGTCACCGCGGGCAGGATCATCTGCACCGCGGCAGCTTTGAACGCCTCCCAGTCCCCGGCCAGGATGGCGTCGACGGTATACAGGCCGGTCGTGTGGGGCGGCACGTCCCCGAGCGTCCGTCCGAGCGCGGGGGGCGCCCACTCCAGCGTTGCGAAGAACACCAGCAGGAGGATCATGCCGAGGAAGAACTCGGGTATCGAAACTCCGAAGCCCGACAATGCGTTGGCCAGGCGATCGGAGAAGGAACGCCTCCGCAACGCCGAAACGATCCCCAGGGGAATCGACCAGGCCAGTGCCAGGATCAGGGCCACGCTGCCGAGTTCGATGGTGGCCGGCCAGCGGGCTCCGATGTCCGTCGTGACCGGATTGCGGGTCCGCCAACTGTCGCCCAGGTCGCCGGACGCCAACTGCCGAATGTAGCGAAAGTACTGCTCATGGATCGGGAGGTCGAGGCCGAGTCGCTCGGTGACGGCTGCCACCGTGGACTCGTCGGCCATGACCCCCACGATCATGTATGCGGGGTTACCGGGGAGGATCCTGGTCACCACGAAGGCGACCAGGGAGACGCCGAATAGCGCCACCAGCATGTATGCCAGCCGGCGGAGCACGTAGACGGCGAGGTGCATACCCTCTCCTCGGTTGATTCCTCTTTGATCGTGGTCGGTCCGACCGACCACGAGACCCGCGATGACAAATGAACGCGCATAGCGTAAACACGCTCAAGCCTTCAGAGGGTGCGCGGATGGGACACCGCGCACCCTCTTGGAGGTGATCCTCTATCAGCCCGCCGGGTACAGGTCGGCGAAGCGGGGGATGGCGTTCGGGTACAGCACGAATCCGTCAACGTCCTCCCGCATGGCGAACTTGAAGTCCGGCTGCGCCAGGAAGACCCACGGAGCATCCTCGGAGATCAGCCGCTGGGCTTCCTCGAAGATGGCTCGACGGGCGGCAGGATCCTGCTCGGCCCAACCGTCCGTGATGATCTCGTCCACCCGGGCGTTGGAGTAGTCGGCGTAGTTGCCGAACACTCCGGACTCCAGGGTCAGGGACAGCTGGTAGTTCGGGTCGTCGATCCAGGCCAGCAGCTCATCCACGAACATCTGCAGCTGCTTGCCCACCTTGCGCTCCGCGAACACGGGGGACTGGAGGGTTTCGATCTCGATGTCCATGCCGATCTCGCGCAGCGCCGACTGGACGCGGACCGCGATCAACTGGTGCTCGGCCTTGGCGGAATCGATCGACAGGGTCACCGTGCTGCCGTCGTAGCTGCTGGAGCCGAGAAGCTCCTGCGCCTTGGCGATGTCCTGCGTGTATCCGACTTCGGCACCGAGCGAGACCGCCGAGCCGTTGGGGATGGCCCCGTGGAGGCGGCGGGCGTCGCCCTTGTAAACGTTCTCCAGGATGTCGTCATAGTCGACGCCGTAGGAGACCGCTTGGCGGACCGCCACGTCGTCGAAGGGGGCGATCGAGTTGTTCATGCCGACATAGGCCATGTTCTTGGAAGGCGCCCGGACGACCTTTACGCCCTCGGACCCGTCCAGTGCGTTGAACTCCTCGGTCCCGAGGCCGACCGCCAGGTCGATCACTCCGGTCCTGAGCAACTGGACCCGCTCGGCGGGCGACGGGATGATCTTCCACACGATCTTGTCATATGCGGGACGGCCGCCCCAGTAGTTGTCCCGGGCCTCGAACACGACTTCCTCGTCGGGGGTACGGCTCACCAGCCGGTACGGCCCGCTGGGGTTGTCAGCGTTGCGCGCCATGTACTCGGTCGCCCACGGGTCGTCCTCGGTGGCGTTGGCCGCCACCACGTTGGGATCGACCGCCGCCGAGCTGGACATGTAGAAGGACTGCATCACCATCGGGCTGCGCCGATCCGACACCAGTTCCAGGGTGTACTCGTCGATCACCGTCGGGGGCTTGGTCACGAAGGCGATGTTGGTCAGCAACCATGCGCCGCCGCCGGGGGTGTTGAGGTTGCGATCGATCATGAACCGGACGGTCTCGGCGGTGATCGGAGTGCCGTCGTCGAACGTCATGCCTTCCCGCACCTTGATGGTGAAGGTCAGGCCGTCGTTATGCTCTTCCCACGACTCGAAGTAGCGGGGCAGCAGGTTGTCCGCGTCTCCGACCATGGCGCCGTTCTGCTCCACGATGGGGTGGATGACCGGAATGTCGTAGACCATCAGCAGAGCCTCGTGGGCCCTGATGAAGTTGGCGCAGCACGGGTCGAGCGTTTCGATGTCTCCCGGAACTCCGATGGTGAGGACCTTCTCCTCCATGACTTCCGCTGGAGCCTCTTCGGTGACCTCTTCGGCCTCCTCCATCTCCTCCATTTCTTCCATCTCTTCGGCGGCTGCCGCCGTGGTGGTCACCTCGGCCGGTGCGGCGGTGGTCTGCGGTGTGCTCTCCGCTTCTGGCTCGTCGGAGCCACAGGCGGCGACGACCATCGCCAGCACCGCGAGGACCGCCATCAGGCGGAACCGCGCTGTCAGTCTCGTTTTGATCACTTGCTTACCTCCTAGCTTGTCGTTGATCTTCGCTCGACCGGTTCCGTTCCTTTCGCAGCGCGAACGAACTGCGAATTGCCTTCACCGGTCGGCTGTCTTGGTGGCTGCTTGCTATCTGTTCCCTGTCCTGGCGAGCAACTCCGCGTAGAGGAGCGGGGTGACGAGCGGGTCGAGGACCCGGACCGGGAGCTTCTCCCGGATGTGGTCCAGCAGTCCCGACCACAGCGTGCAGGCAAAGAACAGCACCGACGCGTCGTGGTCACGCCATGCCCTCTCCGAAGCCTCGAGCGCCGAACCTCGAGCGGAGGTCTCCATGTCCGCCCGGACCGCGGCCCGCAGGCCGTCGGGATCCTCCGACAGGAGCCGCGACACCTCGCCGGCGGGGGGATGACCGCTCGGCGCCGGGAACACCCCGGCGAACATCGAGGATGCCTCGTAGCGGTGGATGAGGCGACGTACCCAGTTGGAGTCCTGGGGGAGGTTCTCGCCCTCCCCGCTCTCGATACGAGGACAGACCACCGCCATGCGCCCCAGCCCGCGGCCGGTGGCGACGGCTGCCTCCATCGGCGCGGTCACCGGAATGTTCACCAGGTCCTTGGCGTCCTCCAGGCCGGGGTCGGCGGCGCAGGCGATCACCACGGCGTCGAAGCCGTCCTGCTCGGCTTCCTGCACGCGGGAGAGCATCTGGTTGAGGAAGAGGGAGGCGGCCGGGAGGAAGGCCGTTTCCGGAACACCGGTGCCGGCCAGGGAACATACCTCCACCTTGGTGTCGGGAGAAGCCGCTCCGCCGATGGCTCGCTCGACCATCGGGTTGTAGACGTCGACACCCATCGGGTTGATGATCAGGATTCGCATGAGTGTGGGACCTCCATGAGTCGGTTGCTCGTGTACGGGTGCCCGATAGACCGCTCGATCGGCGCGGGGCGTGGCGTCATCGTAGATATCAGTGTCGGCATGGCATCGTCATCCACGGCGCAGAACCAGGTGACCGTGGCGGGAGACGCCGGTCGTCCAGGACGGCGGCACCAGCGTCGTGCAGGCATCTTCGAGAACTATGGCAGGCCCTCCGATCTCGACGCCGCTAGGCAACGAGGAGCGCTGGTAGACCGGCGTCTCGAACCAGGCATCTCCGAACCAGGTTCGCTCGGAGGCGACCGGTTCCGGCAGCCGACCCTCGGGTATGGCCTGCGGGCGCGGGCGGGTCATGGCGCCGAAGGCAGCCATCCGGAGGTTCACGAACTCGACGGCCTCGCCCGGGTTGCTGTGGCCGTAGCGGACGTTGTGAGCCTCCGCGAACTGGTCCGGTATCCCGTCGATCAGGTGGCCCATCCCGCGGCTGGTGTCGAGGGGCAAGGTCACCGTGTACTCCTGGCCGGAGTACCGAAGGTCGGCCGACGCCTCCAGGGCGATCGCCTGATCGTCGAATCCGTCCTCCTTCACCATCAGGCGGGCTCGCTCCTCCAGCTCGGCCAGGGCCGCCTCCAGGGCATCCTCGGTGAGATCGGCCACCCGGACGTAGAAGCTCTGCACGGCATCGTGCCGGGTGTCGGTCTGCAGCATGCCGTAGGCGGACAGGACCCCCGGGTTGACGGGTACCACCACGGTCTCCAGGTCCAGCTCGTCGGCGAGCGAGGTGGCGTGAAGGGGCCCGGCTCCACCGAACGCCACCAGGATGAAGTCGCGCGGGTCGATGCCTCGCATCACCGTGATCTCACGGATGGCGTTGGCCATCGTCGCGTCGGCCACCGCGATCATTCCGGCAGCGAGCGAGAGGCGGTCCATTCCCAGGGAATCGGCCACTCCCGAGAGCGCCTCGTCAGCAGCGTCCGTATCGAGGGAGATCCCACCGGCGAGGCGGGCCACACCGGGCAGGCGTCCCAGATGGAGGTTGGCATCGGTGATGGTGGGCTCCACGCCGCCCGTTCCGTAGCTGGCGGGCCCGGGCACGGCGCCGGCCGAGCGAGGACCCACCCGGAGGCCCCCTCCCGCGGTGTGACCGACGCTGCCCCCACCCGCGCCGATCGTGTGGATCGCCACAGTTGGGGCGAGCACCGGATGGCGCTGCAGTTCCGATTCGAGCTCCACGTCTGCTCGACCGTCCACCACCAGGCTCATGTCGAAGGACGTGCCGCCCATGTCCACGCATATCAACCTGCTGGCAGATGCCTCCTCGAGGAGGTCGTCGGCCACCGCCAGGCATGCGATCGTGCCCCCCACCGGGCCCGAGAACAGCGTCTGGATGGGCTTGCGCCGGGCGGACGCCGCCGCCATCACCCCGCCGTTGGACTGCATGACCCGTAACGAGCCGCGCATTCCCCGCCCGGACGTCCGCTTCTCCAACTCGGTCAGGTAGTTCTCCACGATCGGTGCAACGTAGGCGGCGATCGCGGTGGTGCTGGTGCGTTCGTACTCGCGCCATTCGGGCGCCACGTCGGACGAGCACACCACCGACAGGGATCTGCCGGCAGCGCGCAGCAGTTCGGCCACCTTCCGCTCGTGGGCAGGATTGGCGTAGGAGTGGAGGAAGCAGATCGCCACAGCTTCGTAGTCCTGGGCGAGGCGGGTGCCCAACTCCCGGATCGCCCCCTCGTCGATGCCGACCAGCACGGTCCCGTCCGCGGCGATGCGCTCGTCCACCTCGAAGATCGAGCGGCGGGGAACGAGCGGGGTGGGTTGGCGGTATCGAACGTTATACATGTCAGGCCGGTTGGCCCGACCCAGCTCGTACACGTCACGGAACCCGCGGGTGGTGAGCAGCGCCACCCTGGCGCCCCGCCGTTCGAGGAAGGCGTTGAGCCCGGCCGTGGTCCCGTTGGTGATGGAGTCGAGTTGACGCCAGTCGATGTCGAGTTGGTCGAGCACGCCTAAGACCCCGTCATAGAGCCTCTGAGGGGTGGTCAGAGCCTTGGCGGTTCGGGTGCGGCCGTCGCCGTCGATCACCACCGCGTCGGTGAACGTTCCTCCTATGTCAACGGCAACTCGCATCGGCTTCCTTTGGACCTGATCGTTGCTGTATGCGCGGCGGCGCCCACGGACCGACCGGCGTAAGGAACCTCTTTACCGGAAACGTTTCCCGTGCGCAAGTCGGAGCAGGTGCCGGGTGTTAGGTGTTAGCTGTTAGTGGTGGGTGGCGGGCCTGAAGGATCCCCGGTGCTCTTGTCGCGGGTGTCAGGTGTCGCATACCGGACGGTCACCATTCACCATTCACCATTCACCATTCACCACTCACGATTCACCATTCACTGCCAGTCGCTTCCCGTCTGGAACAGTTCCAGGATGAGGCCTCCCACCTCGCGGGTGTCGAAGTAGGCGAACTTCCCGCCGTCTTCGAGGATCGCGGAGGAGATGACGCGAAACCCGAGCGCGGTCAGATCGGCCATATCGCGGTCCAGATCGTCGGTGTGGGCGCAGAGGTGGATCACCCCTTCGCCGCGCTCCTCCAGGAACTCGGCCTGGATGCTCTTCCCGGACACCGGCTGCAGCAACTCGAACTCGACCGATCCCATCTGGGCGATCAGGCCTCTCACCCTGGCGTCCGGATTGTCCTCACCGTATATCCTGCGCTCGAGCGCATGGGCGGATGGACCTTCCACGAACGGGCCAATGCCGAGCAGCTCGTAGAACGCCGCGGCCTTGTCGATGTCACGGACTACCACCCCGACCTGGTACGTTCTCGACCAGAGATCGGCGCGGACTGCTGCTTCGTCGGCCATCGCGCTCTCCCGAATAGCTTGCGCCGGCTGTACCGTCCCCGCTGCTGGGAAGGGGCCGGCTCCGGAGCGAGAGGCTAACAGATGACATCACCCATCGACCCTGCCGACAGGGCCGCCGTAGTCGACCTGCTGTATTCCTACGCGTGGCACTTCGACCGCAACGAACCGGAGGGAGTCGCCGCGCTGTTCACCGACGACGCCACGATCGACTACGGACCGGAGAACCCCACCATCGTCGGTCGCGACGCCATCGTGCCGGCCATCCGGCCGGGTTTGCAGAACCTGTTCAAGACTTCCGCCCACCACATAACCAACCCGAGGATCGAGTCCGACGGTCCCGACCGAGCGGTGGGTGTCGCCTACGTGTACGCCTGGCACGTCTACCACTCCGACGACTCCGAGGGGGAGTTGTGGGGCCAGTACCACTGCCGGTTCCGCCGCACGGACGATGGATGGAGGATCGCCGAGCTGGTTCTCAAGGTCATGGGTGTGAAGAACTTCCACAGGGCGACGATGCACCCGATCGGTCGGCGGTCCTGAGCCGGGCTCCGATGGATCGGGGTAGGCGCTCGCCGTGACCACCGTCATGCTGGTGGGGGTCGGTGACCTCGGCGGTTGGGCCCTCGAGTTCCTGGCTCGGACCCCGGAGGTCGACCGGGTGGTAACGGTCAAGCGGAGCCCCTGGAGGGGGACGTCTCCGGTCACCCTGGCGATGCTCGGCTCGATCTTCCAGGGACACTCGAAACGTTTCGAGCACCACACCGTGGACCTGGCCGATGAGGACGCGATGGCGCGCCTGCTGGCCGGGGTGAGGCCGGATGCGATCTTGCACTCGGCCACTGTGCAGTCGCCCCGGAGGTTCATGAACGCCGAGATCGACGAGGGCCTGCGGGCGGAGATCCGATCGGCAACCTTCAGCCTCTGGCTGCCCTGGCACCTGCTGCCGGCGACCCAACTGGTCCGGGCCGTCGAGCGGGCCGGAGTCGACACCCATATCGTCAACGCGGCCTTCCCCGATGTGGTCAACCATGCCATCTGGCGGCGGTTCGGCCACGGTCCGATCGCGGGCGCCGGCAACGTCGAGGTGTGCGCGGCCACCGTGCTGCTGTACGTGATGGCCGATCGCGGGCTTCCAGCGGATGCCGTCGACGTGAGACTGGTCGGTTCGCACGCCCTGATGGCATATGGCGCGGCGGTCGTTCCCCATCACCTTCGTATCGAGGTGGAGGGAGAGGACGTCACCGCCGGTTACGACCTCGCATCCATCCTGTCGTCGTGGCCGGAGCCCATCGAGTGGGGACGTACCGACCGTTTCTCCCTCTTCGCGGCATCGGCGGTCAAGAACGCGGTGGCCCTGGTGGGGGAGGTCCCGACCCGTACCCACATGTCGGGGCCCGTGGGGATGCCCGGCGGCTACCCGGTAACGGTGGCCGGCGGCCGGGTCGAACTCGATCTACCGGGCAGCCTGTCCCCGGAGGAGGCGACCGCCATCAACGACGCCGCTGCCCGGTTCGACGCCATCGACCACGTGGAGAGGAACGGGACCGTGGTTTACACTTCCGAGGCGCGGGCCGCCATGGAGAGCATCGGGTATGCGTGCGAGGCGATCACGTTCGACGAACTGCCGCGGCGCTGCCGGATCCTCCAGGAGTTGTATCACCGCCTGACCACAAGGAGCGGAACACATGCCTGAGTTCACCCGCAAGCCGCTGGAAGGCCTCTTCCCCCTGATCCCGCTCAGCCTCGACGATGCCCAGCAGATCGACATGGCCGGGGTGCGCCACAGCATCGACCTGGTGGCCGCTTCGGGAGCTCCCGGATGCATCGTCTTCGGATCGATGGGTCAGATGACCAGCGTCTCGGAACGCGAGTTCGACGCGGTGTGCGAGTTGGCGGTCGAGACCGGTCACCGCGGGGGAATCGCAGTGGTGGTGGGCAGCACCGCCTCCTTCCAGCAGGAGGCCGTCCGGCGGGCCCGCGTGGCGGAGAGGGCGGGCGCCGACGGTTCGATGCTGGCAGCACCGTACGCGCTACCGGTGACCAGCGACTGGGCGCTCCGCTTCTTCGTCGAGGTCGCGGAGTCCCTGGACGGTGACATGGCCCTCATGCTCTACAACTACTCGCCCCTCAACGGTATGAATCTCACCGCGAAGATGTGGGAGCAGCTCCTGGACATCGCCAACATCAAAGCCATCAAGGAGTCGAACACGGCCTTGCCCCATTTCGACGAGATCCTGCTGACCATCTGCGACCGGGTGAACGTGTTCAGCGGCAACGACCCGGCCTTCTTCCACGCATCGATGCTCGGGGCGGCCGGGGCGACCGGGATATTCAGCTGGGCGGGACTGCGGGCCGGCACCCGATTCATCGAAGAGTGCCGCAAGGGCAACCACAACGATCCCTGGGTCCGCAGCGCCTTCTCCGCGCTGCAGAGGTTCTCGGCCGCCATCCGGCGCCCCGACATGCCTTCCATGCTCAGCTACGAGCACGGGTACCTCAACGCCATCGCCGGGCTCGGGGGCGCCCGGACCGGCGTTCCCCGCAAGCCCTACGGCCCCCTCCCGGCCCCCGCCCTGGCCACGGTCGAGGCCGAGGCGGCAGGCGTGCAGGCTCTGGAAGCCGGACTGTGACCCGGGACGCGCCGCGTCCGGGGGAGATACTGGTCGTGTCCAGCGAGGAGGTCGAGGAACTCCTCGACCCGGCGGTCTGCCTGGAGCGGTGCCTCGACACCTTCCGCTGGGTCGGCGAGGGTGAGGTCGAGCAGACCAATCCCGTCAACCTGTACGTCCACGACCGTCTGGGTCCCGAACCTCCCTTCGGTCACGGAGCGATCCAGGCGTTCCCCGCCATGATCCGTCCGCTGGGGAGGGCGGCTGTCAAATGGCTGGGCAGCTACCGGCTCAATCCCCGCCGTGGCCTGCCCGCCATCTCCGCCCTCGACCTGGTCAGCGACATCGACACGGGAATGCCGCTTGCCCTGGTGGACGGCACCTCGGTCACCAACATGCGCACCGGCGGCCATGCGACGGTAGGGGCGAAATACCTCGCCCGCCCGGACTCGAGCCGGGTGGCCTTCGTCGGGTGCGGCAACGAGGCCTGGACCCACCTCCTGGCGCTCAACGAGGTCTTCCCCCTGCAGAACGCGGCCGCCTTCGACATCAACCCGGATCAGCTGGCCCGATTCGCCCGCCGGGCGGAGGAACGGGTAGGGATCGAGGTGGCGCCGGCGCCCGACGTCGAGACGGCGGTGGCGGACGCCGACATCGTCTGCGTGGTCACCACCGCGGCCCGGCCGGTGCTGATGGAGGGATGGGTCCCGCCGGGCGCCCATGTGTGCGCGACCACCGGTTTCCGCGACGTCGACCCCGCCTGCGCAACCGCCTTCGACAAGTGGGTGGTGGGCTGGTACGGCCGGGATCTGGAGTGGATCGAGGGGGACGAGGTGGGGCGTCTGGGCGGCCTTCGGCCAGGACAGTTGACGAGAGCGGACATCCACGCCGACCTCGCCACAGAGGTCGTGCCCGGTGTCATACCGGGCCGCGAGTGCGAGAGCGAGCGCACGGTGATGACCCACATGGGCATGCCGGCCCTCGACGCAGCGGTCGCCTCGCTGGTATATGACCTGGCTCTCGAAGCCGGCGCGGGATCCTGGATCGAGGTCTTCTGACGATGGCGGCAGCCGGACGGTCCGGAACAGATGTCCCGGTTGGTGGATCGGCGGTGGACCTCGACGCTCTGCAGGAGGCGGTCGAGTTCGTGCGCCCGGCGCTTCACGCCGACGGCGGGGATCTCGTCGTGCTGGACGTGGATGAGGACGGGGTGGTCTCGGTCGAGCTCATGGGAGCGTGCGGGACCTGCCCGCTGTCGGTGGTGACGATGACCGCCGGAATCGAGGCCCTGTTCCGGCAGCGAGTCCCCGGCGTGACAGGCGTAGTGGCGAGCACGCCGACAGTCGCACCTCCGTGATCGGTCGCCGGTCGGACCGCCACCATTCACCATTCACTACTCACCATTCACCACTCACCATTCACCATTCACCACTCACCATTCACCACTCACCATTCACGACTCACCAAGCCCCACGACCGCGTCGATCTGTACCTTGGCGCCTTTCCACAGGAAGGCAACCCCGAAGCTCGTCCGGGCCGGATAAGGGATCGGGAAGCGTTCGCCGTAGACCCGGTTCATGGCGTCGAGGTCGTCCTCGTCGACGAACTGGACGCATGTTTGTACCACGTCGGCGAGGGTTGCTCCCACCTCGGCGAGGATGTTCTCGAGGTTGGTGATCGCCTGGTGGAACTCGTTCTCGAAACCCCCCTCTACGAAGTCCCCGGTCACCGGATCGCGTCCGATCTGGCCGGTGATCCACGCACGGTTCCCGTCGATGCGGATGTGCGGGTAGGGACCGCGCGGTTCCGGCGCTTGATGGCTGGTCACGGCGATGTCACCAGAGGACATGGGCTCCTCCCAGGGGTGTAGCGGTAGCTCGTAGTGGCGGTCCAGCTTACGGCGCCGATCGCCGCAGAAGATCCAGGGAGGAGCCGACCCGGCCGGGGTCGGTCCAATCCACCGACACGACCACCTCGTCGATGCCGGCCGAGACCAGGTCCCGGAGGCACTCGGCCAGGGGCTCGGTGGGTCCGGGGGTCTGCATCGCCATACGGGTGGGTGCAGGGCGTCCACCCGCGGCTGCTTCTTCCTCGATGGCCCGGATCCGCCACCGGATCTCTTCGGGATCGATCTGGTCCGCGTACTGGAAGCCTATCCAGCCGTCGCCGTGGCGCGCCACACGGCGGAGCGCGGCCTTCGACATCCCGCCTGCCAGGATGGGAACCTCGCCGGCCGGCGTCGGATAGCAGCGGACACCGGCCGGGAGGTCCCAGTGCCGGTAGCGGCGTGCGGCCGGGCGACCGGTCCAGCAGTCCCTGATTATGGCCATCCACTCGTCCAGGCGGGTTCCCCGGTCCTCGAAAGGGGCACCCAGCGCGGCAAACTCCTCGGCCAGCCATCCCACGCCCACGCCCAGGGTGATCCTGCCGCCGGTGAGGAGGTCGAGGGTGGCTACCTGCTTGGCAAGCACCACCGGGTTGCGCATCGGCGCGATGAGCACGGAGGTGCCGAGCCCGATCGTGGCTGTGACCGCACCGGCCACAGCCAGGCTGACCAGCGCATCGAACATGGGATGGTCCATGTCCCAACGCATCGCACCGTCGGCGTCGAAGGGGTATGGGGATGCGGCGCCGTCCACCATCACCACGTGGTCGCTCATCCACACCGAGTCGAAACCCAGTTCCTCCGCCAAGCGGGCTGCGTCGGGGAGGGTCACGGGTTGGTCCGGGCCGTGGCCGGGCAGGGTTACCCCGATCTTGAAGCTGCTCACGTCAGCCAGCCGCCGTCCACCACCATTACATGTCCGGTCACGTAGGAGGCAGCCTCCGAGGAGAGGAAGTCGACCGCGGCCGCTACGTCGGCCGGACGGCCGAGACGGCCGAGCGGGATCAAGGTCCCCGCCTGTGCCCGGGACGCCGACTCGCCGAGGACGGAGCGCACCATTTCGGTGTCGATCGTTCCGGGTGCGACCGCATTCACCCGTATGCCGAACGGGGCCAGCTCGCGGGCGGCCGCGATGGTCAGCATCCGGACCGCGCCCTTCGAGGTGTCGTAGGGAACCATCGGAGTGCTAGAGGCCGTGAACGCCGAAGTCGAAGCGGTGTTCACGATACATCCGGCGCGGCGGGGGATCATAGCCTTCGCGGCGGCCTGGATCCCGAAGAACACCGCCCTCAGGTTCACGGCCATCAACCCGTCGAAGTCCTCGGCGGTCACCTCGACCAGGGGACGCGCCCACCCGATGCCGGCGTTATTCACCACCGTGCCCAGTGGTATGTCATCGTCGATGCGTTCGACAGCGGCGCCGATGGCGGTGACGTCGCGGACATCCAGCCTCAGCGGTCGGACGTCCAGTCCTTCGGCCTGGAGTTCGCCCGCCGTGTCCTCCTCGCCCGCGATGTCGGCGATGAAGACGGTGTCCCCACGCCTGGCCAACCGCTCGGCGATGCCCCTTCCGATTCCTCTCGCGCCCCCGGTCACCAGGGCGCCGACGGGTGATCCGCCACGAACGCGAGCTTCCGATGTTTCCTGGGTCATGAGCGGACAGTAGTCCGCCCGGTGGAGGCGGCTGAAAGCACTCCGACGGGGTCGATGCTCGGCAAGGCAGGCCGGCGGTTGCCCGCCGTAGGGCACAGGGGTCAAGCACGGTTGGTACCGGGCTGCCAGACGAGTAGTTCCAAGGGATCTGATCGGAAGCGACCATACTCTACAAATTGCTAAACAACTCTTTACAACACATCTGTGACTCGTATGCATCTGTTCCTGGACTCGGACCCCGGGGCTGCCACTTGGTGAAGAGCCACCCGCGGGTGTAGACGCGAGGCCCAAACAGCGTGATGGAGGATGGCATAAGATGTCATCTAACGGTAACCATCGAATCACCAACTAAAAATTATAGACTACCGACTAGGTACTGATCATCCAGGCGACAGTCGACGGAGGGGGAGGTGACGCGTAGAATCCTGCACAGCCAGCACTGTTCAGCGCTTAGGAGTTGTGAATACCATGGACGACACCACCCGTATTGCCGACGCGCCCGCACCAGCTGCCGGGTGCCCCGTGTTGCCTGAGGCATCCACCATGATGGGTTCGCTGGCGAACCATTACTGGTGGCCGGAACAGGTGAACCTGAGGCCTCTGGGCAAGAACTCGCCCCTGATTGATCCCATGGGCGACGGGTTCGACTACGCCGAGGAGTTCGACAGCCTCGACCTCGCGGCCGTGAAGGCCGACCTCGAAGAGGTGATGACCGATTCGCAGGACTGGTGGCCGGCCGACTACGGCCACTACGGACCACTGATAATCCGGATGGCGTGGCACAGCGCCGGTACCTACCGCACCTTCGACGGGCGGGGAGGCGGCGGCTCGGGCACTCACCGCTTCGCCCCGCTGAACAGTTGGCCCGACAACGCCAACCTGGACAAGGCCCGCCGGCTTCTATGGCCCGTCAAGCAGAAGTACGGCCGTAAGATCTCCTGGGCCGATCTGATGATCCTGGCCGGGAACGTCGCGCTGGAGTCGATGGGCTTCGAGACTTTCGGCTTCGGTGGCGGCCGGGAGGACGTCTGGGAGCCCGAGGAGGACATCTACTGGGGACCCGAGACCGAGTGGCTCGGCGACGAGCGCTACAGCGGCGACCGGGAGTTGGCCAACCCGCTGGGCGCGGTGCAGATGGGCCTGATCTACGTGAACCCCGAGGGGCCGAACGGCCGGCCCGACCCCCTGGCGGCGGCCAGGGACATCCGGGAGACCTTCACCCGCATGGCCATGGACGACACCGAGACGGTGGCGCTGATCGCCGGGGGGCACACCTTCGGGAAAACGCACGGCGCGGGGGACGCGGGCCGGCACGTCGGCCCCGATCCGGAGGGCGCCGGCTTGGAGGAACAGGGTCTCGGGTGGGCGAACACCTTCGGCACCGGGAAGGCGGGCGACTCGATCACCAGCGGGCTCGAGGGTGCCTGGACTCCCACCCCGGTGACCTGGGACAACACCTTCTTCGAAACTCTCTTCGGCTACGAATGGGAGCTCACGAAGAGCCCGGCCGGTGCGTGGCAGTGGATCCCCGCCAACGGGGCTGCGGCCGGCGCGGTGCCGGACGCTCACGACCCGTCCAAGCGGCACACGCCAGTGATGCTGACCACCGACCTCTCGCTTCGCATGGACCCCGTCTACGAGCCGATCTCGCGGCACTTCTTGGAGAATCCGGACGAACTCGCCGATGCTTTCGCCAGGGCGTGGTTCAAGCTCACCCAATCGCGATATGGGGCCGGTAACCAGGTATCTCGGTCCGGAGGTGCCGGATGAGCAGCTCATCTGGCAGGATCCCGTTCCCGCCGTCGACCACGAACTCGTCGACGACGCCGACATCGCTGCTCTGAAGGCCAGGATCCTGGACTCCGGTCTCTCCGTCTCCCGGCTGGTCTCGACCGCGTGGGCCTCGGCGTCCACGTTCCGCGATAGCGACATGCGGGGCGGGGCGAACGGCGCCCGTATCCGGCTCGCCCCGCAGAGGGACTGGGAGGTCAACGACCCCTCGGAGCTGGCGAGCGCCCTGACGGCCCTCGAGGAGATCCGGACCGAGTTCAACGGTTCCCAGAGCGGCGGCAAGCGGGTGTCGCTGGCGGATCTGATTGTGCTGGGCGGGTGTGCGGCAGTCGAGGAGGCGGCGCGAAGTGCCGGATGCGAGGTCGAGGTTCCGTTCTCGCCGGGTCGCACCGACGCATTGGCGGAACAGACGGATGCCGCGTCGTTCGCCGTGCTCGAACCGGTAGTCGACGGGTTCCGCAACTACCGGCGCGACGGCGACGAGCGCCGGCTCGAGACGCTCCTGGTGGACCGGGCCAGCCTGCTGTCGTTGACCGCTCCGGAGATGGCGGTGCTCGTAGCCGGCCTCCGTGTCCTGGGCGCCAACTCGGCAGGCTCATCACTCGGTGTGCTGACCGAGCGGATCGGGACCCTGACCAACGACTTCTTCGTGAACCTGCTCGACATGGGCACGGTGTGGCAGCCGTCGGACACACCGCACGTCTACGAAGGTCGCGACGGCGCGACCGGCGCGGTCAAGTGGACAGCCACCGGCGTCGATCTCGTGTTCGGCTCCAACTCCCAGCTCCGAGCGATTGCCGAGGTCTACGGATCGGACGACGCCCAGGAGAAGTTCGCACGCGACTTCGTCGCGGCGTGGCACAAGGTCATGAACCTCGATCGGTTCGACCTGGCATGAGACCGGTCTGACATCCCCGCCGGGCCAGCCGCACTTCTGGGACCAGGCCCATCTCGACGAGCCAGGTGCCTCTCGGATGCCGCGCCGCCACGAATAGGTCTGCCGGGTGGTCGATGTCGAGTTGGAACCCGAGGGAACTGATCACCGTAGGAGCGGGACCGGCGATCAGGTGCCGGTGGAAGCTGGCCACGCCGTACGCAAAAGGGAATTGACCGCGGCCGCCCAGGGCCGAGGTCCCTCCGTCGTACGAGTGGGCCAGTACAGGGCGGCCTGCGCGGAGTGTTTCGAGCGCCGTCGCCACCTCGCCGGACGTCAGGCACGGCAGATCCGAGTGGAGGATCAGCCACGGGCGGTCGCCGGCTAGGCGGACGATCTCCCTTGCTGCCGCGTTCAGACCGCCGCCGGGTGGGTCGGAACGGACCTCGTAGCCGCGGTCCGCGGCCCACTCCTGTACGTCGGGCGCGGACGAGACGATGAGAGGCAGCAGGCCGGCTTCTCGAACCGCCGAGGCTGTGTGGGAGGCCAAGGCCCGGGCGAGCGAAGCTCTCCGTTGGCTGTCCAGCGTACCCGCGAGTCGGCGGTAGGCGTCTCGGAACGACCGGATGGGCAGCGCCGTGACCGCGTGAGTCATGGTCGCTCGAGGGTCCGAGCCCTCAAAGGTCGAACCCGCGCCATGGGTCGTTCGTCGATCGGCGTGTGGATGATCGCCGCGGCGATGCCCAACGCGACGGCGGTCCACCAGACCGGATCGTAAGACCCCGTACGGTCGTAGATGTAGCCACCAAGCCAGACCCCTATGAAGCTGCCGATCTGGTGCGACAGGAACACCATCCCGAAGAGGGTGGCCAGGTAGCGGACTCCGAAGATCTGCTCGACGATCCCGGTTGTCAGCGGCACCGTGGAGAGCCAGAGCACGCCCATGGCGCTGGCGAACACGTAGATGGTGAGATCCGTCTTGGGGGCGAGCAGCATTAGCGCGATAGTGAGCGCTCTTAGCGCGTAGATCGCAGTCAGGCCACGCTTCTTGGACCAGCGCTGGCCGAAAGCGCCGCTGCTGAACGAGCCGACGATGTTGAAAGCGCCGATCAGCGACAGGGAGATGGCGCCCACCGAGGCGGCCAGTCCGAGGTCCTGCACGAACGCAGGGAAGTGGACCACGATGAACGAAACATGGAATCCGCAGACGAAGAAGCCGCTCGTGAGGAGCAGATAGCCTCGATGGCCACGGGCCTCGATGAGCGCTTCACCCAGCGTCTGGTCGGTGACGGGCTCACCGCTGGCGGCGGTAGCGTTGGGAAGTACGAAAGCCAGCGGGATGATCAACAGCGTCAGCGCGGCCAGGGTGAGTAGGGCCGGGTACCAACCGAAGGCGGAGATGAAGCCTTGGCCTATCGGCGAGAACAGCACCTGGCCGAGCGAACTGGCCGCGGTGCCCAGCCCCAGCGCCAGGGAACGTCGTTCCGGTTCCACGGTCCGGGCCATTGCGGCCAGGACGAGGGAGAAGCTGGAGAAGGCTATGCCGGTCCCCACCACCACGCCGGCGGTCAACTGCAGCACCAGTCCGCTCTCCGACGACGCCATGCCCCACGTTCCGAGCGCATAGATGACCGTTCCCGCGGTCAGTACGTAACGCGGGCCGTACCGGTCTGCAATCGCGCCCGCCACCGGCATCCCGATTCCCCACATCAGGTTCTGGATGGCCAGTGCCAATGCGAACGTCTCGCGGGTCCAACCCTGGTCGATCGTCATCGGCGCCAGGAACAGGCCGAACACCGAGCGTATGCCGAATCCCACCGTGGCGATGACGCAGCCGGCGACTATGACTATCACCGGCGTTCGCCATGTTCGCGAGCGTGTCTTGGAGATGGTCACAGCAAGCCTCGATCTATCGAGTGGCCGGGGACTGTCCTCCTAGGATCCTGAAGGATTGGTTGTCTGGAGCGAGGTCCACCCGCAGCAGCGGTAACGCCCTCGGGTGCGGGACATGCGCTCGAAGCGCTCGAGGAGGCTCCCAGGCCGCCGAGTGATACTACTTGGCCGCGGCCGCGGGACTCGCTCCGCCGGTTAGTTTCCCCGCGGCCGTACCGAATGACGACGCTAGCGTGGTCTGCCCACAGGCAGACCACGGGTGTCCGTGGCTCAGTGGACGGAGCCGGTAGCGTGACCACGCCCTGGAGAGCTTCATACAACATCGGCCGGCGGAGAGCGCCGGCGGCTTGTTTCTTACGGCCTTCCTGCTGCCGGGTTGCCTGTCCTGGTCTACCAAGTCAAAATTGTTGATCGAGAAGAGGGAGTGATCCTGCCGGACACAGGACTGCAAGGCAAGACGGCGCTCGTAACGGGGGGCGCCTCCGGTATAGGACTCGGCATCGCAAAGGCCCTGGCCGCAGAGTGCGTAGATCTGGCCATCGTGAGCCGCAACCCCGATCCCGGCGCGATCGGTCTTCTCGAGGGTCTGGGTGTGTCGGTTGCCGCGCTCCGGGCTGACCTGAGTGTGGAAGGTGACGTCTGTAGGGCCATAACCGAGGCCGAGAGGTTGCTCGGTCCCATCGACCTCCTAGTCGCCGGCGTCGCCATCACTCACAAGGAACCGGTTACCACGGTGACGACAGACGCCTGGGAGCGGACACTGGGAACGAACCTGACCGGGACGATGTGGATGTGCCGCGAGATGGCGCGCAGGATGATCAGGCGTGGAGCGGGCTCGATACTGGTGGTTGGCTCGACGGCCCAGTACCACCGTGCTCCCGGCGAGGCCGCCTACCACGCCAGCAAGGCGGGATTGGCCTCGTACGCCGAGACGCTGGCTGTCGAACTCGCTCCACACGGGATCAGGGTCAACATGCTGGTTCCCGGCAGCTTCGCCACCCGACTGAATCCGGTCGCGACCGGAGACGTTCACGAACGGCTATTGGCTGAGATCCCTCTCGGCCGGCAGGGGACTCCGTCCGAGTGCGGTCCGGCCGCGGTCTTCCTCCTGTCGGACCGGCTTGCCTCCTACGTGACCGGTGCCCAACTCGTGGTCAGCGGTGGGCTCCATCTCCGGCCGCACGTGAGGGTCGACTGGAACGAGATCGAGCGTATGAACCTCCCCTCAGCTGAATGAAGGTTCGAAAGGAGAGATGATCGATGGGAACAGGTCGACGGAGGCTGGGCATCGCACTGATCGGAGCGGGCTTCATGGGCGACACTCACACCTACGCGTATCGCAGGGTTGCCGCGCTCCGGGCGGGCCCACCCCTGGTCCCCGATCTCTGTGTCGTGGCCGACATAGACGCCTCCGCCGCCGAAGAGTTCGCACGTCGATGGAGTATCCCCGCGTGGACCACGGACTGGGAGTCGGTGCTCGAGGATGGCGCGGTTGAACTGATAGATATCTGCACGCCGCCGGACTTCCACAGCACCATAGGTGCGGCTGCTGCAGCGGCGGGTCTCCATGTCTACTGCGAGAAACCAGTGGGTCGCGACGTGTCCGAAACCCGGATGCTTGCCGAGGCGGTTCGCCGGGCAGGCGTCTTCGGGTACGTCGGGTTCAATTATCGATGGGCGCCGGCGGTCAGGCTCGCCAGGCAACTCGTCGTCGAGGGCAGGCTCGGAGATCTGGCGGAGTTGCATGTCAGGTACCAATCCTCACGGTTCTCCGATCCGGAGATCCCTTGGTATTGGAAGTTCGACCTGTCCGTCGGAGGAGGCGGGGCCCTGTCGGACCAGGGCTCGCATGCCTTCGACATGGCGCGGTTCCTCGCCGGTGAGATCTCCAGCGTGTGCGGGTTCACCGAGACTGTGATCAAGGAGCGTCCCGACCCCGAGAAGCCGGGGCACACCAAGGGTGTGGAGAACGAGGACGTATGGGCGGCACACGTCCGGTTTGCAAGCGGGGCCTTCGGAACCCTTCATGGGAGCCGGATCGCGGCCGGAACCCAGACCGAGTTCGGCTTCGACCTGTACGGATCCCTTGGAGCGGCACGATGGACGATCCGCCATCTCAACGAACTGGAGGTGTACGAGCGCGACAGGGATGGGCTCGACGGCTTCCGGAGTATCCGCATTGGACCCGAGCACCCGTTCCACGGAGACTACGTTCCACGTCGAGGGCACTCGATCAGTTTCAACGACCTGAAGGCGATCGAGATCAACGGGCTCATGGAGGCGCTGGCCACCGGTCGAGAGCCCAGACCCAACATCGACGACGCGCTTGCCGTGGCCCGCGTCGTGGACGCCATACCGCAGCGGACCTGGATCAACCTCAAGGACTGGAAGTGAGGTACCGGTGACGCCTCGAGTCGACTTCGGCCCTCGTTTCGCCACGATCGACGAGGTGATCGTGTCCCGTTTCCAGGAGGCCGGAGTGGCGACCGTGGTCGAGGCCCTGGGAGTTCCCCGAGGTTTCCAACAGACCATGGCCGAAGGGATGGTCCGCCGCACGACGGGGAGGTGCATTGCCGGCCAAGCGATCACGGCAGCCAACGGGCTGGCCGACAACCTGATGATGCATGTGGCGCTCGAGGTCGCGGAACCCGGCCAAGTCCTGGTCCTGGCCGGCTCCGGGCCATTCGGTGCGGTCTGGGGCGAGATGGTGACGGTAGGCGCGATGAGCAAGGGGCTCGCCGGAGCGGTCATCGACGGATCGACACGCGATGTCGACGCCGTCGAGCGGTTGGGATTCGCCCTATGGACAACTGCGGTTCGACCCTTCGGAGCCTCGAAACAGGCCTCGGGGTCGGTCAATCGGCCCGTGACGTGTGCGGGCGTGCAGGTCTCGCCGGGGGACTTGATCGTGGCGGACGGGGATGGTGTGGTGGTGGTGCCTCACCAACTGGTCAACGAGGCTCTCGAAGCGACCGAACGGCGCCTGCGACGCGAAGTCCGGATCCGGGAGGCCGCTCTCGACGGCATCATGCCGGGAACCTTCACAGGCCACATAGATGGATTGGTCAGTGGTCAGTAGTCGTTACAACGGTCAACGGATAGACGGTCCACGGTCAACGCATTCACCATTCACCATTCACCATTCACCATTCACCATTCACCATTCACCATCCCCCATTCACCACTCACCACTCACCACTCACCACTCACCACTCACCACTCACCACTCACCACTCACCACTCACCACTCACCACTCACCACTCACCAGGATGGTAGAGGGTGTCGATGGCCCGGCATCCGAGGGATCCCGAAATCTCCTTCGCCCCCTCGAGAACCAGCTTGGCCAGCGGCTCGAGTTCGTCGTCGGGTACGCGGTCGCTGGGACCTGCTACGGCAAGCGCTCCGATGAGTTGGTGATGGAAGTCGAACACCGGGGCTGCCACGCCGACCACGCTCTTGACGTAGACCTCCCGGTCCACCGCGTAGCCCTTCCTGCGGGCCTCTGCGATCCGGCATCTGAGATCATCGTCGAGTTGCTGTTCTTCCTCCGGCTGACCGAAGGCCAGGGCAACCCAGCCCATGGCGGTCTCCTTGCGAGGCCAAACGTCCCCGAGCCGGGTCAGAACCGAGAGCCGCTTGTGGGACAGCTCACGTGCCACACAGACCGGACGGTCCTCGGAGATAGCCGCGAGGTGCACGGTCTCCTCCGATTCGTCGCGTAGCCGCAGCATGACCGGCCGGCTTGCTCGCAACAGGTCTGTTCGGTCGAGCATGCGGGCCGCCAGGCGCAGCACCTTCGACGTGACGACGTAGCGCGGTGGGCGGGAGGTTGTCTTGGAGATGTACTGAGCGGCCCGGAGGCCATTCGCCAAGCGATGGGCCTGGGCTGCATCCATCTCGAGGTGCTGTGCAACCTCGCTGATGCCGAGCCCCTCCGGATAATCGACGAGCAACTCCAAGACTCGGACCGCGTTCACGCCGGTCGGTTGACGCGCTCCGTTCTGTTTCACGCGTTTTGACATCGGGCCTATCTGTGGGGGAAACCACATTGTAGGAGGGTCCCTCGAAAACTATCTAACGGGGTTGGCTACTTCGAGACCCTTCCCTGGCCGCGGTACGTAGAGGGTTGCCACGAGAACCTCGCCGGCGAGAGTGCATTCCACGGCGAGAGAACTGCTCGATCCGAGAGGTCAACCGGAGTGTTCGGCAGGAACCGGGATTAATTAGTCAAATCATTTGACCAGTCAAAAAAACCACCGATACACTCCCCTGAGAGCCTGAAGGAGGATCTGCCATGACCAAGAGGAGGACCAGACGTCGCATACTGACGGGCATC
This sequence comes from Candidatus Spongiisociaceae bacterium, assembly GCA_965219685.1. Classification (GTDB taxonomy): domain Bacteria; phylum Actinomycetota; class Acidimicrobiia; order Spongiisociales; family Spongiisociaceae; genus JAPPFW01. The sequence continues at coordinate 48,237 of CBDCOH010000002.1, forward strand.
GGGTTGCTGCTCGTGTTCAGCCTCGTGGCGGCAGCCTGCGGGGACGAAGAACCCGCCGATACGACTCAGGCGCCGGCGACGACTCAGGCACCCGCGACGACTCAGGCGCCCGCGACGACCCAGGCGCCCGCTACAACCCAGGCGCCGCCGGCCACCGAGGCGCCGCTCACGCCGCTGACGCTCCGTCTCGGGCGTTTCCCGGCTGGAGCGGGAGCCGCCTTCCTCACCCAGTTCATGATCAACGAGGACATGGTCGAGGAAGCGGGTCTCGAGTTCGGCTACGACCTCGATGTGGAATGGCTCAACATGGCCAACGCGGTTGCAACCGCCCAGTCTCTGCTGTCCGGTGACCTGGACATCGGTCCGATGGGATCGGCGGCCTACATCGCCCTCGTCGTCGAGGAGCAGCCTGTCACCCCGATAGCAGTGGCCGAAGGCCACTTCAAGTTCCTCATCGCGGTGCGCGGAGACTCCGATATCCGCAACCCGCAGGACCTGGTCGGCAGGAAGGTGGGAACAATCTTCGGTACCGGTCTGGTGGACGCGCTGGCCGCCATGCTCGAACCGATCTTCGGTACAGCCGATGCCGAGGAGATAGGTATCGAGTTGGTGAACGTCAGCGGGATCGCCCCGCTCGCAACCGTCGCCGAGGGGATGGACGCGTCGATCGTGACCGTGCCTTCGTGGTTGTCGGCTAGGGAGGATCTGGGCGTCACAGCCATCTACAACTCGTACGGCTACACGGAGGACCACTACGAGGGACCGCTGGGCTCGGGCGCAGGCATCCTGATCCCGGAGGCGGAGAACTCTCCCTTCTGGCCGGACGGATTCGTCAGCCACCGTGCCATCACGGTCGCCAGGGACGGGATCATCGAGGAACATCCGGGAGCGGTGGCCGCCTACCTGCTGGCCACCCAGCGCGCCATCGAGGACCTCCAGATGCGGACTCCGGCCAACGTGGCTTCCCTCTCATCGGCCGACTGGCGCCTCCTGCCGCATGTCGCGGCTCCGATCGTGTCGGAGGAGTTGCTGCTGCTCAGGGGCTGGGCCTGGCTCACGGAGGGCGAGGCCGAGGTGATGCTGCTCCAAGGTGACATTCTGCTCGCGGCGGGATCCCTCTCCGCGCCGGTCACCTGGGATGCCATGATGGCCAGCATGGCGAAGGGTGGTGGTGTGGCCAAGATGGCCTACGACGCCGCTGGTGGAGTCCCCGGCGCGGATGTGTTCGCCGATGTCACGGTTGACCGGCGGGGACCTCCGGCATGGGAGACGGGTAGTTGGACCGCCCCATAGTCATAGTCTGGCGGTCTTGGCGATAGACGGCCTTGACTGATCCGGCGGGGGATGCGCTTCATCATCCCCCGCCGGGAACGTCCATGATGTAGGCCCTCGGGTGGCAGATCGACACGATATCTTCGCTACCGGTGACAGCGCTTCGGCGGTGCAGCCAGGCAAGGCGACCATTCCTGCCCGCTTGCGCAGGCGGGACCGGTTCCTGTCGGGCAACATTCGAGCGACCCTCCGTTACTTCCGGTCCATCGCCGCGGTGTTGCTGGTCTGGTACCTGCTGGCCCGCTGGATCGGCAACCATGTCCTGCTCCCGGCGCCGGACCGGGTGGCGCGCAGCATGTACCGGCTCTGGACGGGCGGTGACTTCATCGAGGATTACCTGCTCAGCGCCCAGCGTCTCCTGACTGCCTACGGAGCGGCGGCTCTCGCCGCCATCGTGCTGGGAGTCACGATGGGACTCAACCGGATCGCCAACGAGTTCTTCGACCCGGTCGTCGAGTTGCTACGGCCGATATCGGCTCTCGCTTGGATCCCTCTTTGGTTGGCTGTGATCGGCATATCATCGACACTTCCCTACTTCGTGATCTTCTACGTCGCGCTGTTTCCCTTCCTCCTCAACACCATCGGAGGGGTACGGGGCTCCGACCCGCTGCTGATCCGCGCAGCCAGCACCATGGGTGTACGCGGGTCGGTGATCGTCCGCCGGGTTGTATTGCCGGATGCGCTGCCGTCCGTCCTGACCGGGGCACGCCTTGCGATGGGCGGGGCCTGGATGGCCCTGATAGCTTCGGAATTGATCGGCGCTCCCAACGGGCTGGGTTTCTCGATTCTCTTCTTCGGTGCGACCCTCAGAACCTCTGACATGATCGCGGTGATTGCGGTCGTGGCCTTCTCCGGCTACCTGACCGACCTGGCGCTGCGGCTCCTGCAGCGGCGGCTCACTCCATGGAAGGCCTGAAGTGACCATGCAGGGCGACCGCCTCCTAACAGCCGCACGCGCGGTCGCGCTCCCCATCCTCGCGGTGGTGGTCTGGCAACTGTGGGCTTCCAACCTCCCCGCAGACAGCAATGTCCCGGTGCCGTCGGTCGTTCTCAAAGGCGCGGTCGACTTGGTAAGGAGCGGCGATCTTGCGCTGGCGATCTGGATCAGCATCCGCCGGGTTCTTGCAGGTTTTCTCGTCGCCCTTGCGATCGGGGTTCCGCTCGGTCTCTCGATGGGTATGTCGCCGTGGTTCGAGCGCAACATGGATCCGGTGGTCCAGACGTTCCGGATGATCGCACCAGTGGCGCTGGTGCCGCTGGCGATCGTCTGGTTCGGCCCCCGCGGTGCGGCGGCGGTGTTCATAGTCGCTTACGGGGCCCTCTTCCCCATCGTTCTCAATACGATTGCGGGGGTGAAGGAGGTTGATCGCCTGCTGGTGAAAGCGGCGCGAACCATGGGCCTCAAGGGACGGCAGCTCCTCAGAACGGTCCTGCTTCCAGGTGCGCTGCCCAGCGTGTACGTCGGGATCAGGATCGCCATGGGTCTGGCATGGGGGGCGATTGTTGCCGCCGAGTTGACGGTGGGCTTCAAGGCCCTCCCGACAGCCGAAGGGGGAGCGCGCTTCGGCGCCGGAGGCGGGATCGGCTTCATGATGTTCTACCTGTACGACAACAGCGTGAGTCCCGACTTGATAGTCGTGGCGATCGTTTCGGTGGGGGTGGTGGCGTACCTGACAGACCGCATACTCAGATACATCGGACGGAGGACGATGCCGTGGGCCCGCCTGTGAATGCCATAGATCCCGTCCTCGTGCTCTCCGACGTGTCGAAGAGCTTCTGGGTCGAACGGTCCCGCCAGTCCGTCGAAGCTGTCGAGGAATTCACCGTCGATGTGCGCCGCGGCGAGTTCTTCACGCTGGTGGGACCCTCGGGATGTGGCAAGAGCACCGTGCTCGGCATGATCGCCGGATTCGAGGCGCCGTCGTCCGGGACCATCGCGATGAACGGGGAAGTGATCGACACGACCAGCGCCGAGCGGGGAATGCTCTTCCAGGAGTACGCCCTGTTCCCCTGGAAGACAGTGCGCGGCAACATCGAGTTCGGGCTGAAGCACGGTCCGAGCCGCGAGAAGGCGGCGGAACGGGCCCGGATCGTTCAGCACCATATCGATCTGGTCGGGCTCACGGGTTCCGAGGGCAAGTACCCGCACGAGTTGTCCGGCGGGATGCGCCAACGATGCGCGCTGGCCCGGCTGCTCGCCTGCGATCCCGAGGTGCTGCTCATGGACGAGCCGCTCGCGGCTCTCGACGCCCAGACCCGGCGCATCCTCCAAGAGGAGCTGCTCCGAATCTGGGGCCAGGAACGGAGCCCCAGTGACCGAAAGACGATCATCTACGTAACGCACGCGATCGACGAGGCGGTGTTCCTGTCAGACCGGGTGGGCGTCATGAGCAGGTCTCCCGGTCGCCTGAAGGAGATCGTGGAGATCGACCTGCCGAGACCTCGCAACGAAGAAACCCGAGCGATGCCCGGCGCCGCCGAACTCGAGAACGCCATCTGGAGCTTGATTCGCGAAGACGCCTACCGGGCCACCCTTGAGTAGCGCCCGATCAGTTTCAAACAAATACCTGTGCCACACCATTCGGGCAGCGTGGAGCGGGTCCATGCCGAGTATTTAGCGGAGGTGTGACGCGTTCAATCAGTCGTTTGGTTGTCGCGAGAGGAGGGACGGGCGGTCGGCGCTCTGCGAGCACAGGACACGCGAGTGTCTACAGTTCCAATGTGGCTACATGAAGAGCCGGTAGGGGTAGACATCGCGGGGGAGTCCGGGTACGTGGGCGATGGTTCGGGCGAGCCGCCGCGCGTAGTTGAGGGTGACCGGTAGGGGGTTGTACAGGGCGTCGTTGTTCCAGTCCATCTTCGACAGTGCTAGGGCTTCGGTCGCGATGAGTTCGAGGGGGCCTCGTCCAGCGTGGCGCCGGAGCAGCAAGGGTGTTGGGATGCTTTTCTCGCCTTGGTAGTAGTTGCCGTATCTGGAGCCGGAGGCGGCTGGTGCGTTGCCCGCTACCCACAGAAGGGTTTCGGTGCCGCTGAGGGGTGCCATGGTTCCTCGCGTCACGGGGAAACGGGCCGGGGTGCTCAGGCTGTTTGAGTCCTGGGGCGTTTGGAGCCAGACACCCCGCCATGCCACGTTGGATACGATCTGGACGCAGTCGACTTCGGGAACGGCGGCGAGCGCGTCCAAGGCTCCTGATGTTTCGTCGTCTCGGAACGTCGTGTTCTTGTGGATCGCGATCCGGGTGGGGACTCGGCCGCCGTTGCGGCTCTGGTACAGGCGCAGGCTCCGTGCTAGAACAGCGCGCATGTCGTTCCGGCTTAGGTAGGGGTTGCGCCTTGCTGATTCGGTGTCCTCGATGGGATCACGGGCGTCGTACGCTAGGAATTGCATTCCCCCTCCGTCGGCGTCGAACACCTGGGAGCAGCAGGTCACGTATCGAACCTCGTCACCGTTGATCCGGAGCGAATAGGCGAGACCTATGAATGCGGAGTCAGAAGGTAACCCAGGAATAGGTGCGAGTTTCCAGGGTGTGCCACCGGCTTTGACGTAGAGGGCGATGGCGAGCCGCCATGCGCGGGAAGCGTGGTAGCCGAACTTGAACGTGCGGTCGTTGATGACCTGGGTTGGGATGCCAGTAACGGCACAGAGGGCCTTGAGTTCGTCGTGAGCGTCGAACCCGTCGTCTCGCAAGCCCGGCTCCCAGCTGTCGGGCAGGTGAACCACTGCCACGTCATAGAGCTCCCGAACCGAAGTGAGACGCCGGACCAGTCCGGCTATTGCTGCCCGGACCCGTAGATGAGGTTCTGAGTGGTTGCTGTCGATGTCGTAGAGGTTCGCGGGTAGGCGGACCCGTGCATCTGCTGCCGCGGGTTCGAGTTGGACACCGAACACGGTCTCGAAACCCGGATAGTCCGGGAGGTAGGCCTTCCGGTCTGTCGCGGGAAGACTCTTGAGCAGGCTGTTCATCACCGTGCTCCGGTCCTGCTCGGTCGCTTCGGGTCCCGCCATGGCTACGCGTATCCGCGGGGTGAACTTCGGAAGGGCGATCTTGTCATACGGCCCGTGCTCGAGAAGCCCACGTAGGGGATGGGGATGAACAGCGCGGGCTCCGCCCGAAAACGCCAACAGCGGCTCGTCAAGAGACGAGTACGGCGCGAGTCTCGACCGGGGCCGGGAAGCCATCTCTAGTTGAAGTCTGAGCGGGCGGGAGACGCCCACGCAGTGGTAACCGCAAGCTTGAACGAAGCGTCTACACCGGCACGACGTGCGAGTCCAACAGCACGCATCGTGGATTCTGGTTCCGCGACGAGGAGTCGGCTCCAAGCGTCGATGATCTTGGACCATTTCGCGTTGTATCTCCGCGCCCAGCGTTCTTTGCGCCAACCACCGGTCAGGTCACCGCCACGCGGAGCGGGTGCCGAGACGCGGTTACCGGGTGCGCTGCCCCGGTTCGGCAGGTCCACCCAGGTGACCGGGTCGAACACACACCACCACCGGCCATCGTGAATCTCGAGGCGGATCCGCACCGCTTCCGCGAAGGGAAACCCCAATCGGGGGACCTTCCCAAGAAGAGCGTCGCTGTACGCCTGCTCCAGAGGGTGGAGCAACCGGCGGTCAGCCTTACGCGTAGCGGCACCAAGGCGTGGGTTGGTCCGCGCAACGGTCACCACGTGTCCCCGCCGTCTCAACCTCGGACGAAGCGGACGCCCACGGGCGAGGGCGCGAACAAGCGCTTCATAAACTAGACCGAAAGCCCACGAATCGGTGTGGGGATCGAGCGGTTTCTCCCCATTGAGTTCGGCACCCCACTGCTTGAATGCCTTCAACAAGTCCTCATCCGCGCCGAACGCGGCTATCTCTTGTCCGCGTGCGGCGACAATCCCGCGGAACCTTCCTGCCTTGAGAGCTTTGCGAGCCTCCCCGCTTGTTACCGGTCGGCGGACCACTAGCCGACGTGCTGTGTGGGGTAGTTCCAATACAGGAAGTGCTGAGCAGCGAAGCACGGGGAAAGTGGTTGTCTCTACCCGTTGTGACAGGTCAACAGGTTGGAGGACCGGCTCCGGGCGGGATTGCAGCACATGGTCCGCCAGCAGCGGGGGAAGAGAGATCTGGTCACAAATGTCAGCTGCCAACTCGTCGAACGTCTCCGCCTCGACGAGGCGGGCATCTATCCCTCTGCTGCGGGCGCCGTCTAGGAACTCGTGGACGGAGTCGAGCGGGTCGCGGCCAGACCGGACAACCCACCTAACCCCGCTCGGGAACGGAGACTGCCCTTCCAAAGCGTTGGTCAGGGCGCTCATCACCGAGTCGTCCCGGCCGCTGTATCCAACCACCACCAGACCGAACCTGTTCGCTGCCCCGGTCAGAACCCGCCGCAGCTGCTGATCCTGGTCCCGCAGTTCCTCTCTGGTGTTCTTAAGCCGGGTCGACTGATAGTCACCATGCAGCTTCACCAGCAGCGGCCAGTCAGAATCACGTAGACAGCGATGACCGATTCCAACCGAGTCAAGAGTCGCAACCGCCAAGTCGGAACGCGTTCCGACAGGCGCACACTCCGCCGCGACGGGCACCGCCTGCTCAATCAACTGATCGAAGTTCGTTGTGAACAGAGACGGCAACTGGCCGGAGACGACCATCGCGGCCAGCAAGCGATGCCCGAACGTCGGTTTGCCACGGCGAACACAGTCTGCGATGTAGGCACGCCGATCATTAACATCGGGAAACACCGCCTCGAACGCCGCTGCGTATTCTGCCGGATCCCCTTTAGGGGGAAGCCCATGGGAATTGTCGAAGTGGGCCGTGATCCGCTCCTCCCAAACAGGATCCGACGGATCGATTTGATGCCGAGGTATGCCCACTTCCGAGCAGAACAGCCGACTCCTGAAATCTGAGATCATGTCATAGCCTGTGGGGACACCGCCCGCGGCGGACGCGCCCGCACCGACCAACCACATATACGCGGGTGCTCTCACAGCGAATGAACGAGCGAACTCCACCGAGGTCAACCGACCGACCCACACCACCTGCTGCTTCTCCTCACCCACCCGCCTCAGCGGGACACTGCTTCAACGACCGCCGAATATAACCGCAGTCTGTGACTGAACCGATCCTTTCTGTTCTTCACCACCGGATTCATGACCGCCGCCGAGGTCACGAAGCTTGCCGTCACCGCCAATACCACAACACCCAACCGCGTCTTCTTCGAACCCAGAGGGCGTGGGCTCTTCGGCAGATCTCTCGCCGAGAAGCCAACATGTCCCTGTCAGCAACGGAATCTCGCCGTCCATCGGACGGCAATCGAAGGTTCGGTGTTCGCTCGACTCTCAGGCCAATGACACTGCCACCTACCCAGAAGAGTTCCCGCCGGCGCGGCGGCCGGTGTCACACACCGTGGTTGGCGGTTTCCCCGGCATGATCCGGTTCTGGAATCCTCAGGGATCTGCCTCATGCATATGCGGCGTCTCCGGCTGGCTAGCCGCTACGAATTGGTTCAGCGGGCACAACTGGAGATTGTTGCTGGTGTCGTTCGTTGTTTTCGCACTGGGAGCAGTACTTGCCAAGAGGGGGATTGCCCGCGGTTACCGCGGAGTCGACCGAATCCTGCCAGTCGCGGGGGCGGTGCTCAACCTGGCAGGGAGCCTTGCAATCCTACTTCCCGCGATCATTTGGTCCACCGTCTTTGGCGTGAACAGGAGACGTCGGCGGTGATGGAGTCGGTTCCGGGGACCGACGACAGGAAGGAACCCACTGTGGACCGACCTGTCGAACCCTGCCCAGCAATCAGGCTCCGACGCGAGCCGACCGACTCCTCTGATCCTTACCACCGGGATCGCCCAGATCCGCGGGGTCTGCTCGGGATGACCGGCTCGACGGGCGTTCGCATACCCCCGGCGGCACGAGGGTATGGGTCGACGCCGCCATCGATTCGTTTCATGGCTCCGTGACGCCGGAGGTGCCCCGGAACGCACCGCCGAGCACCGCTCGACGTCGTCCGGCCTGAGCGAGTGCCACCACCACGAGATCGATGCCTTGATCTTTTGAGGGATCGGGACGAGCGGACGGTAGCGCTCCTGGCTGAGCCAGTGCTGCCTCCACTCCCGTCTGGAGATCTAGTCAATCACCGATGTCTAAGGTTGTAGGATGACATCTCGGCCTCACTACTACGGGCACCGCGAACGGCTCCGGGTACGATTCCTCAGGAGCGGGCTCTCGGGTTTCGCCGAGCATGAAGTCATAGAGTTACTCCTGACCCTCGCTATACCTCGGTCCGACGTGAAGATGCCTGCGAAGGCGCTGCTCGCGCGCTTCGGCAGCTTTCGAGGGGTACTCGACGCGCCGGTTGCCGAGTTGCAATCGGTGAAGGGTATCGGCAGGGTGAGCGCTATCACCCTTCATATCATCCGGGAGTCGGCAACGCTCTACTTGCAGGAAGCCTCCGAAGGCGCGGAAGTCCTTCGAGGGGCGAGTCGGCTGAGCGACTTTTGGCGCATGCGGATTGGAGGGCTCAAACACGAAGTGTTCGCAGTGGCTTACCTGGATTCCGCATATCGGCTGCTTCGAAACGGCGTCGAAACGCTCCAGGAGGGAACCATCGATCGCGCCGCGGTGTATCCCCGACGTGTCGTGGAGGCTGCGCTCAAGCGCCAGGCGGCGGCCTTGGTGCTCGCCCACAACCACCCCAACGGCGTCGTCGAGCCGACCGAGCACGACAAGATCGTCACCCGGGCCATCGTGCTGGCGGCCGATACCATCAGCCTCAGAGTGGTCGACCACCTGATCGTGTCGCCGCGCGAGGCATTCAGCTTTCGGGAGGCCGGACTCCTGTGAACATCGCTCCGGCCATCCTCGAGCACTACCCGGAGCTCAACGATGCCCAACGGCGGATCATCGGTCACCTGGACGGCCCCCTGCTGGTGATCGCCGGGCCCGGCTCCGGCAAGACCTACAGCATCGTCCTGCGGACCATGAACCTTCTGTTGCTGGAGCGGGCCGAGCCCAAGGAGGTGGTGCTGTGCACCTTCACCGAGAAGGCCGCGCTCGAGATGCGCCACCGGGTGGGGATGGCCGCCCATAAGGTCGGATACCAATCCGACCTTTCCGAGTTGACGATCTCGACGATTCACGGTTTCTGTAACCAACTCCTGATGCGCCACCGGCACCGGACACCGCTCGGACACAACTACGAGACCCTCGACGAACTCACGCAGCTTCTCTTCATCTTCGAACACTTTGATGAGATTGTCGGCTTGCGCGAGGGCGAACTGTTCCTTACTCGGTGGAGGACACGATGGACGGCAATCGAAGGGGCCCGCGGATACTTCAACAAGATAACGGAAGAAATGGTCGACCCCTGCCTGCTCGCGACTTCCGACGATCCCTTCCTGAGGGCGATCGGCAGTGCCTACCGGAGCTACGCAAAGTGCCTTCTCGCCACCAATCGGGTCGACTTCGCCCATCTGCAGAGGCTCGCCTACGACATGCTCGATGATCCGGCGACCGCCGATGCGGTGTCCCCCGGCCTCCGCTATGTGATGGTGGACGAGTACCAGGACACCAACTACATCCAGGAACAACTTCTCATGCGAATCACGAGGGCGGACAGCAACCTCTGCGTGGTCGGGGACGAAGATCAGAGCCTCTACCGCTTCCGGGGCGCCACTGTCAGAAACATCCTGGAGTTCCACCAGCGGGTGCCGGACTGCGCCACCATCAACCTGACCACCAACTACCGATCGCATCAGGAGGTCGTAGAACGATACGACCGGTGGATGGCCTCAGCTGACTGGTCCAACCCGGAGGGTGACTCCTACCGGCACGACAAGAAAATCGTCGCCGACTCGGAGACGGAGCATCCCGACTACCCGTCCGTAGTCAGCATCTGGGGAACCACCGACCGGGATGAGGCCGAGCGGTTCGCCGATGTGGTGGAGTTCCTCAAAGAGAACGGCGTCATCGAGGACTACAGCAATGTGGCGCTGCTGCTGCACAGCGTGCGGGATGCCCATAGCGGTCGGTACCTGAAGGCCCTACAGGCCAAGGGCATTCCGGCGTTCTGCCCTCGGGCGCGCGCCTTCTTTGACATCCCTGAGATCAGCAGGCTGGTCGGCTGCTACGCGGTGTTGTTCGGATGGCATGGCGGTGGACGTGGCGACGTCGGCGGGGCCGTGTGGCGCTTGGCAAAATATGTGGACCGGGCGCTCGTCGATCTCGGTAAGAACTTCGGCTCCACCCATCCGCTCGCCCAGGGGCTCAAGAAGTGGAGGGCCGAGATCGACGCGCTCCAGGAGGGCGAGACCCTCGATCTCCGGCCCGTCGACTACTTCTACCGCCTGCTCGCGCTGACGCCGTTCAAAGAGGCTGTCGGAGACGAGAACACCGCTGGCAACCTGGCGATCTTCTCTCAACTCCTCCATGCCTTCCAGAACTATTACCACTACCCGGTTATTACACATCGAAACCGTACGTACCTCCGCCTACATTTCTTCAACAGCTTCTTACGCCTCTTGTACACGGGCGGCATCAACGAGTATGAGGATCCAGACCAGCCCTTCCCCAAGGGGCATGTGCAGGTGATGACGATCCACCAAGCCAAGGGGCTGGAGTTCCCCGTAGTGGTGGTCGGCTCGCTTGCTACACAGACCCGGAGTGCCAAGCAGATCGACCGGGATCTCAACCCGTTCTATCACCGGTCGCCTTTCGAGCCCGAGGATCGCATCACCCTATTCGACCGGATGAGGTTGCACTATGTGGCATTCTCCAGACCGGAGAAGCTGCTGGTGCTCACGTCCCCCGAGCAGCCGAAGGGCCACTTCGCCTCCATCTGGCAGGGGCTTCCCCAGTGGCCGTACGTGCGCAGGGATCTCCTCGCGGCGCAGCGATTCTCGGGCAGCGAACGCCTCCCGGTCAAGAAGACGTACAGCTTCACCGGAGACCTCAAGATCTACGAGACCTGCCCTCGCCAGTATCAGTTCTTCAGGGAATACGACTTCACCCCTTCCCGTTCGGCGGTGATCTTCTTCGGCCTGTTGGTGCACCAGTCCATCGAGGAGATACATCGCTTCGCCCTCGACGGACAGTTGCACACGCTGGACGAAACAGCCATTCGCGACCTGTTCGATCGGACCTTCCACTTCTTGCGCCTAACCCAGACCCGTCCCATCGGGGTCCGGGCCAGGGAGGCGGCCTTCCGCCAGGTGATGAACTACTTCCATCAGAACCAGGACCAGATGCATCGGATCATCGAGACCGAGGTGGACGTCTCGTTGGAGAAGGACGACTACATCCTCACCGGGAAGGTCGATCTGCTCCTCGGCGGGGACGGCAAACTCGAGCTACTGGACTTCAAGACCTCGCCCCGCCCCCAGGATAGCCCAGAACTGATAGCCGGCTACGAGCGCCAACTGTGCACCTACGCGCACATCGTGGAACAGCGCCACGGTCGGCGCGTTGACCGGCTACTGCTCTACTGGACCTCGGAGGAGCGCCGCGAGGACGCCCTCATGGTCCTCCCGTACCGCCCCGATCGGGTGAAGGAGGCCGGGCGCCACTTTGACGAAACCGTTCGCCTCATCAGAGCCGGAGAGTTCTCCGTCGTGACGCCGCCCGAAGCGGCGATCTGTGGGGAGTGTGACCTGCGTATGCTTTGTCACGCCGAGGGTATCATCGGTGGATCGACTCTCCCGGCATGACAAGGATCACCTTCTGAGGTAGGACAACGAGGTTGATAATGGCCAAGATCGACATCACCAAGACCGAGCTGGTCTGGCCCGGCAAGTACAACGAGGACGGCACCCTCAACGAGGCGCCGCGGGTCAGTCTGCCCTTCCAGGTAATCGAGACCGTCAACGAGAGCCGGGCAACTCGCGAAGTACGGAAGCCGAAGACGATGACGCTTTTCGATATATACGAGCCTCAGGAGGGCGACACGTTCGAGGAGGGTTGGAGGAACAAACTAATCTGGGGTGACAACCTAGTCGTGATGAACTCCCTTCTCGAAACCTTCGCCGGGAAGATCAAGCTGATCTATATTGATCCACCATTCGCCACTGGACTCGACTTTTCTTTTGAAGCACCAGTTGGAGAGAAGAACCAGAAGGTAGCGAAGGAACAATCGATAATTGAAGAGAAGGCTTACCGTGACACTTGGGGATTGGGTGTTCAGTCATACATAGAGATGTTATATCGGCGGCTCCAACTCATGCGGGAGTTGCTTACACCCGATGGCAGCATCTACGTCCACTGTGACTGGCATGTCAACGCCTATATACGCCTCATGTTGGACGAGCTCTTTGGGCAAAGTAACTTCCGGAATAGTATAGTCTGGCACTATTACAATAAGTATTCGGCAGCTTCACACTGTTTACCGCGTGCTCATGACGACATTTTCTTTTATTCTCGTAGTGAGAACGTTTCACTCAATGAAATTCGAGAAAAGAGGGATAAGCCAGTAAGACAACTTGTTCGAGAGAATGTCGGTGGAGTACTGAAGAATGCTAGAGATGCAGACGGAAACCTACTTTACCGTATGTCTTACGACAAAAAAATTGATGATGTATGGAGGATCCCACAGCTACAACCAGCATCAAAGGAGTGGACTGGCTATTCAACACAAAAGCATCACGATCTTCTAGACCGTATTATTCGATCTTCATCAAAGAGGGGCGACTTGGTGGCCGATTTCTTTTGCGGATCTGGAACTACAATCGCCGTTGCAGAGAAGCTAGGTCGTCGTTGGATCGGTTGTGATCTTGGGCGTTGGGGCGTCCATGTCACCCGCAAGCGGCTTCTTGATATCGAGGATTGCAGACCGTTCGAGTTGCTGAATCTTGGCAAGTACGAGCGGCAATACTGGCAGCGATTAACTTTTGGTACAAGAGGCGGATCGACTTCGGAGCGTACACTCTACGAGTACTTGATATTCATTCTCAAGCTATACGGTGCAGAGCCTATTGCCGGGACGGCCTATGTTCATGGTAAGAAAGGTGCGGCCATGGTCCACATTGGTGCAGTGGACGCTCCGGTAACAATTGACGAAATCAATAACGCTATTGATGAATGCGTCAAGCTTAGGCAAGACGTGTTGCATGTGCTGGGATGGGAATGGGAGATGGGCCTAGCTGGACCGAACGCAAATGTAGGCAGGGGTGGACTGATGCACGACCTCGCCCGACAGAAAGGGGTAAAGCTCCTTCTCTTCCAGATTCCTCGTGAGGTGATGGAACAGCATGAGGCTGATATCAGTAGCGTGCGCTTTTTCGAGTTGGCTCATCTCAGGGCAACAATGGAGCATTCAGAGGGACTCACCGTGCAGGCGAGGCTTGAGGACTTTGTCATCCCAAACACCGAGCTAATACCAGATGATGTGAGGAAAAAGATTGACAAGTGGTCTGACTATATCGACTATTGGGCGGTCGACTGGGACTTCCAGAACGATACCTTTATGCAGGGATGGGTAACGTACCGCACACGCCGGGATCGAACGCTCTCCCTCACCTCCGACTCGCACACTTATCCGCAGACTGGCAGGTACAGGGTTCTAATCAAAGTAATCGACATCTTCGGCAACGACACTTCCCAGGCCTTCGACATCGAGGTGGGTTGATCGTGTCCGAGGCGGTAATCGCCTACGACAAGGATCTCCCGGAGGTTCCGGGCCGCGTCCCGTGGGAACCGCCGACTTCATACCTGGTTAAGGACGAGGGCGCGCCGAGCGGGTGGCGTGTCGACAACTCCGGGCGGCGTCCGAGCCAACTCTTGGTGGTCCCGAAGATCCGAGAAGCTGTGGATATTTGGCGGGCCAGTGAGTACGAAGGCGGTTCCGAGGTCACCCGCCGCCTTTTCCGGTACTGGTTCCACGAGGATCACGAGGTTGCCGGATTCGATGCGCCGTTCCGGTACTGGTTCTGTCAACGTGAGGCTATCGAGACGTTGGCGTGGCTAATCGAGGTCGACGGTCGGCTGGACACCAAGGAGTTGATCGAGGCCCACGTCGCGATCTTCCAGCGTGACCTGATCTCGAAGAACGTGGAGTTCCAGACCACCATGGATGGTCGAAGGCAGATCCGCCGTTACGTGCCAGAGTCGGACTCGGAAGGTGTACAGGATCTGCCGCCTGAGAACCTGCCCCGCTTCGCCTTCAAGATGGCTACCGGCTCAGGAAAGACCTGGGTGATGGCGATGGCCCTGGTGTGGTGTTACTTCCACAAGCAACGAGTACCTGACTCGAACCTTTCCACGAACTTCCTTATCGTGGCCCCGAACGTGATCGTGTACCAACGGCTCGAGAAGGATTTCGCGAACAATCGGATATTCCACAAGCTGCCGTTGATTCCGCCAGAGTGGAGAGGCGGCTTCTCGCAGAGGGTGATCCTGCGCGGGGAGGCCATCGAGCCCGACCCGTCAGGAAACCTGTTCCTCACCAACATCCAACAACTCTACGAATCTCGGGAACCAGAATGGACCCCTACCAACGCCGTGGACGCCCTACTTGGGAGGAAGCCCGCCCAGAACCTGGCTGTGTCCGGTCAGCGTTCCATGCTGGAGAGAGTCAAGTCACTGCCCGATCTCGTGGTGCTGAACGACGAGGCCCACCACGTCCATGACGAAGACCTAGCCTGGACTAGGTCGCTGCTCACCGTCCATCAGGAACTCCCGAGGGGTATCAGCACTTGGCTGGATTTTTCGGCCACACCCAGGGACCAGAACGGCATGTACTTTCCCTGGACGGTCTGTGATTACCCACTCGCCCAGGCTGTCGAGGACCGGATCGTCAAAGCGCCCCTGATCGTCACCAATGCGGACGACCCGACACAGCCTGCCGATGATCCGAGGCAAGTCACGAGAGTCAACGCTGTAGAGAAATACGGTTACTGGCTCCGGGCCGCGGTGGCGCGCTGGAAGGAGCACGAGAAGGTCTATAAGGCGCTCTCGGTCAAGCCGGTCCTCTTCATAATGACAGAGAAGACGCTCTGGGCTAACACTATCGGGGAGTACTTGTATACAACCGAGGAGTTCGGTTTCAAAAAGTCCGAAGTGCTCATCATCCACACGAACAGCGAGGGCGTAGTCCAAAAGAAAGCCCTTGACCGGGCCCGCAAGGAGGCACGCGATATCGACGAGGCCAAAAGTAGGATTAAGGTCATCGTTAGCGTGCTGATGCTACGGGAGGGGTGGGATGTACGAAACGTGACGGTCGTGCTCGGATTGCGTCCGTTCACAGCCCGACGGGAAATCCTCCCCGAGCAGGTGATCGGTCGCGGACTGCGTTTGATGTCACAAGTGAGCCCAGATCGCACCCAGACCCTGGAAGTGCTCGGTACACGAAATCTTCTCGACTTCCTGCGCGACAAACTCGAAGCGGAAGGGGTCGGAGTCGTCAGTACAAAGAAGACGCCTCCACTACCGATCACGATCGAACCGGTACTAGAGCGGTTGGCGTACGACATAGCTATTCCCATTCCCAAGCTGAGTCTGACACACAATGTCCGTAGGCTGTCAGGCTTGGACGTGGACTCGCTTGATGCGATTTTCGACCGAGAAGACATAGACGAGCGGTACCGAATGCGACTGCGTATGGCGTTTGCTCCCACGGAGACCCACGTCCATCAGGCTGACATAGCCATCGACGATCTTCCACCTACCGGAACCATCCTGGCTGGCATAACCAACAAGGTCATAAGTCAGGCCCGACTGACGAATAGTTTCGCCGAGCTGTTTCCGACAGTACATGCTTATGTTCGCGATCGTTGTTTCGGACGCGAAGTCGATCCAGACGATGAATCCCTGCGCTCCCATCTGAATCGTCTGGAGTTACAGGAGGGGATCGCAGGATACCTAGCAGCCGAGATCGGTAATCTCACTGTCGAGCGACGCCCCATCGAGTTCGAGAAGGCCGATTTCCGGCTGTCCCAGACGAGGCCTTTCACCTGGCGACGAGACCTCCCACCGCTGGAGGCGCAGAAGACAGTCTTCAACTATGTGGCCACCTACAATTCCTTCGAGCGTCAATTCGCCGGATTCCTGGATCGCTCTGATGACGTGTTGCGGTTTGCAGCGTTGGGTACGACAGAGCAGGGATCTTCAGGGACTGCCTTCCGTGTCGACTACCTGAAGCCAACCGGCGCCATTGGTTTCTACTACCCGGACTGGGTGGCCGTTCAGCAGACGGAAGAGGGGGAGGTGAACTGGATCATCGAGACGAAAGGGCGCGTCTGGTACGGCACCGAGGCAAAAGACGCCGCCATGAAGAACTGGTGCGAGTCAGTGAGTCGGACGAGCCTCGTGCCGTGGCGGTACCTCCGAGTCAATCAATCCGACTTCCGGCCGGAGGCGGAATCGCTCAGGGAGCTCGTTGTCGGGCTCATCGGCGAGGCAATGTTCGCTGAGCGTGACCAACGAGAAACAACCATGTCCCGAGCGGAGATCCGTCAAGCACGCGACGAAGGCCGTGCATGATGGCCGTTGTTATTGACGCTTCAACGGCGGCCGCGTGGTGCTTTCGTGACGAGGAGGGTACTGGAGAAGCCGACGCTGCTATTGCGCGGTTGTCAGTTGAGACCGGGATTGTCCCGGGACTCTTCTGGCACGAGATGCGTAACGTCTTGGTAGTAGCCGAGCGGAGCGGACGGATCACATCTACAGACGTCGAACGCAACCTGTATCACCTCCGGACGCTACCTCTCCTCACAGACGATGACCAGAGCGACATCGATACGGTGGTTCTAGCGCGACGTCATGGTCTGAGCGGCTACGACGCCGCCTACCTCGAGACCGCGAAACGGCACGGTGCAGATTTGGCGACTCTCGACAGGAAGCTCGCAACCGCTTCTGCTCGGGAAGGTTTGTGATGGACCCAACTCCAACACGTAGGGGCCCGTCCTAGCGCTTCCCGCTAACCCTCGCCGCCCAACCGTTCCTGGTCGCATCTGTAGTGACCGGCAGTGATGCCAGCGATCTGTGGTTGATCGACGCGACCCGGTCGGGCGGGCGACTATCCGCAAGGCGGGCTTCGGGGAACCCTGCCAGGAAGCCCTCGACGGCGATCGTCGTCTCGAGGCGGGCGAGGGCGGCGCCTAGGCAGAAGTGGCGGCCGCGTCCGAACGAAAGGTGCGGCACCGAGGAAAAGGTCCGATCGGCCAGGTAGTGGTGTGGATCGGCGAAGCGGGTCGGGTCGCGATTGGCGGCAGAGATGACCGCGCTCACGGGATCTCCCGCCTTGATGACCGCGTCGCCGAGTTCAGTGTCCTCGACCGTGAGTCTGCGGAGCCTCGTGATTGATGGCTCGGAACGGAGCGTCTCCTCGATTGCGCCGGGCAGCAAGTCCGGCGAGGTTCGCACCTTGTCGAGTTGGTCGGGATGGGTGAGCAGGCAGTGGATGGTGTTCGCTATCAGAGCCGTCGTCGTCTCGTGGCCGGCGATCAGCAGATGGATCGCCGTGAACAGCGCTTCCTCGAGAGTCATCCGCTCGGAACCCACCAGGGCGGCCAGTTCTGTGAGGAAGTCGTGCTCCGGCTGTTCCGATCGGGCGTCCAGCAGCCCGAGAATGAGCGATCGCCACTCGACCAGGGACCGGTCGAGGGCGCGGGCGTAGACGGGAACCGGGGCGGGGGTGCCGAAGAACCGGATCACCTCCGCTGACCAGATGGGGAACCTACGGCGATCCGGTTCGGGAACCCCGAGCAACTCCGCGATCACGGTGACCGGGACCTGCTTGGCCAGACCGGCTACCACGTCGAACTGTTCGTTCCGCAGGCGGGCCTCGTTGATCAGGACGGCGACACGCTCCGAGATGGTGGTACCGAGGTGAGACACGGCCTTGGGTGAGAAGGAAGGGCCCAGGATGCGTCTCAATCGGGTGTGCTCGGGAGGATCGGTCTGGATCAGGCCCTGCTGGTTGTAGTGATGGCGGAGCGTGCCGACTTCGCGATGGACGGCGGCGGGCAGCCGACCGATGAACGTCTTGTTGAAACCGAAGTTGGAGAACTCGCCGGGTGAGAGCAGGACCTTCTCGACCAGGTCGTAGGACGTGACGAGCCACTGCTCGAGGTAGGGACTCCAGTAGACAGGTGTGGTCTCCTGAAGCCGTTCGTACCAGGTATGGGGGTGGCGCGCGAACGCTCCCGAGGCCAGGGCCTCCTCGATCCGATCGATGGGTTCAGGCTTCGTCGCCAATGGTGGCCCCACCGAGCAGCCGGCGTGGATTGACCTCGCTGATAGTCCGCCAGGAACTGCTGGTGAGGTTGGAGGCTCTGAGAGCAGCCACGTACTGCTCGATGTTGACAGCCGGGTACGAGGTGGCGAAGAGCATCCGATCGCGCAGGTACCCGTTGGCCGCGGCGGTGTAGTCCGCCTGGCCGGGCATATTGGCCCAGTAGAGATCCGGCATCACCCACACATTCGGCCGCCGCCATGCCACTCCGAGCATTTCGGTCACCCATGGCCAGCCGCCGTGGACAGCCACGACGTCTAACCGGGGGAAGTCCCGGGTCATCCGGTCGAGGACCAGCGGCGATGCATAGGAGATATCGGGGTTGGCGTCGCCCCCCGTGATGAAGACGGGCAGTCCCATCGAAGCGACGCGCTCGTAGATCGGGTAGAGGCTCGGGTCATCGGCATGGAGAGGGGGATCGTGGAGCCCGGGTTCCACGGCGATACCGGCAAAGCCCAACTTCTCGCACGCGGCAAGGTCGGTGGCCGCGTCGGTGGGCGTCATCCGTACGCAACCGACTCCAAGGAAGCGATCGCCATGTGCACTGACGAAGCGCGCAACCGACTCGTTGGATGTGCCGCCCACCGTGTCGTTGTGGATACGGGCGAACACCACCGCCTGGCCGATACCCGCGGCCGTCATCTCCTCGTTGAAGGCGGCCATGGAACGGAGTCTGATGGAGGCGGGAAGGTCGTAGCCGCGTCTCCGAAGCACCGCGGAAGCCCAGTCGGGTGACGCGAACATGCGCTGTGACAGGAATTCGTCCGCGGGCGGGCGGGCTCTCATATCTATGGCGCGGGGCGGCATGCTATCCACCTAGCGGTCTGTGGGCAACATCAAGACACAGTGTGCGCCGACGCGACGGGCATCGAAGGCAGGCCCGAGCAGGCTGAGTTGTTATTGGGCAGACCGCTAGCCCCATTTGGCTGCGGGAGGGGAATCACCGCTGGGGAGTGGGACGACATCCCACGGGTGGTACGACTCGAAGATGCGGGAGTGGAGTTCGGCCTCTGCGATCGCCCAGAGGATGCTCCACTGCCGCCGGGCATCGGCTTCAGTCGTGACCTGGAAGGGCCAGTCACCGGCATCCGAGCCGGCTAGATGGCCGTGGGTCCAGCCGTCGTGGAAGTGCGCGCGGATAGTGATCGGGCGTACCGCCTTACCAGCCTCGATCCTGTGCGTAGCCGCTCGCTGTTGTGGCCACGAGAGTTCCCACCGAGCCTCGAGGTTCTGTCCGGAATCGACGATGGGACCTTCGATCCTGCCGGCGCCGGAGAGCATCACCTCGTTGAACCGCTGCAGAACCTCCGCCACGACCCGGCTGAGCAGGTGTACCGCCTGGTGGAATACGTCCTCGCGTTCCGAACGGTCCCGAGCGCCCTCGTAGGTGTCGGTGCGAAGGTCCATCAGGTGGCGCTGGTAGTCCTGGGCTCGCAGATCCTGCAAGTCGGTCGGCGGGTTCAATCCTCAATCCCTCCTGGCCCCCAGGGCGTCTCCTCGACCCGCCTATAATAGATCAAAATCTTTGATCGATCACGAATCCTGGGTGACGATTGGTGGCTCATGAAGAAGGCTATACGATGAATGTGGTGTGTTGGAGCGTGGGGTGCGCGGTCGGCAGGGAACGGATCGTCCATGATTGAATTGGATCCGCAGCGTCGAACGATCGACGTTGCGATCACATGCCACGACTTCGAGGCCTCGCTGGAGTTCTACAGGGACACGCTCGGATTCGAGGTGGTGGTCGACACGCAGATCTCCGAGGAAGTGGCGACCGGGATCGGACTTGCATCGAGCGGCTTCCACCAGGTAAGGCTCCAGGCCGGTGGCACGCTGATCAAGCTGATGGATATAGAGCCGCCGCCTCCCGCAGCCTCGCACGAGTTCGCGGCGGGTGTCCGCTGGCTGACCATCTACGTGAAGGACATCCGGGCCGTGATATCAGATCTGTCGGAAAAGGGCGTGGAGTTCCTGGCCGAACCGCTTACGGGGAAGCACGCCACCGCGGTAGCCGCGACCGGCCCTGATGGGCTGCTGATCGAGTTCGCCCAGGTCTGAGCGCCTCAATCCCCTGCTCGTCTCCGGCGTGCAGGATCGTGACCGGCGAGAGTTCCGCTGTCAAAGCGCGGCCGGTACCTGCGTGGTGCTCGGGCGGCCGTCCCGAATCGCGCTACGGTACGATTCTGGCCTGCGGGGCTAGTCCCTGTGGTTTGGTGTCATAAGGAGGTTGTGAAATGGGCCGGCTCGACGACAAGGTGGCGGTGGTAACCGGATCGTCTCGCGGTCTCGGGGAAGGGATCGCCCGGCACCTGGCCGCCGAAGGTGCGGCCGTGGTGTGTGCCGATGTGCTTGACGCCTCCGAAGTGGCCGCATCATTGCCCGCCGCACCCTCGGGCGCTCGCGCCGCGGCCGTCCACCTCGATGTCACCGACAGTGGCCGGGTTGAGGAGGTCATGCGCGACGTCGCCGCCGAGTACGGGAGTCTCGACATCCTCGCCAACAACGCCGGGGTTGCGCAGCCGATCGCCGAGGTGATCGACACGTCCGACGAGGTGATCGACCAGGTTTTCGCGGTGAACGTGCGGGGGGTGATCAACTGCTCCCGGTCTGCGGCGCACATCATGAAGGAGAACATGTGGGGCCGGATCATCAACACCGCCTCGCAGACGGGGAAGGTGGCCTGGCCGGGTTGGGGCATCTATTCGGTCTCCAAGTTCGCGGTGGTCGGACTCACCCAGGTGATGGCTCTCGAGCTCGCGGCCTACAACATCACCGTCAACGCCATCTGTCCCGGCACGATGTTCACCAATATGACCAGGACCGGTTTCGGCATGGCTGCGCAGATGGCGGGCAGGGAACGCGAGGACCTGCTCGCCGAGCACATCGCCACCATCCCGATGCAGCGTCTGGGAACCGCGGACGACATCGGGGCGATGGCGGCCTTCCTGGCTTCCGACGACGCCAAGTTCACGACGGGCGCCAGCCTCAACCTGACGGGCGGCGAGCAGGTCTTTTTCTAGGACTCCCGGCATCCGGCGACCGGCCCTGAACGTGATGCCATGAGCGGGATGCGTGCCGCCGTCTACCACGGCGCCCGCGACATCAGGATCGAGGAGATCGGTGTTCCCGAGCCTGGACCCGGAGAGTTGCTCCTCGAGGTGCACGCAGCCGGAATCTGCGGCACGGACGCATCCGAGTGGGATCACGGACCGATGATGTTCCCCGTGTCCGAGCGCAACCAGTGGTCCGGTCATGCAGGTCCGATGGTTCCCGGTCACGAGTTCGGCGGGCGGGTGGTCGACCGCGGCCCCGGCGTGGAGGGTTTCCCGGACGGCACGCTGGTGGCGAGCGGCGCCGGAGTGTCGTGCGGATCGTGCGGTCCGTGCCGGGCGGTCATCACCAACTTCTGCGAGCGATACTTCACGGTGGGCCTGCAGAGGAACGGAGCCCTGGCCCAGTACGTGGCGGTTCCGGCGGGCGTCTGCCTGGATGTGGGTGAGTTGGGCCTCGACGACGACGGGGCCGCCTTGGTCCAGCCCATGTCGATCGCCCTCCACTCTCTCCGCCGGGGCGAACCGGATCGCGGGGACTCCGTGGTCGTGATCGGGATCGGTGGGGTTGGCGCCTTCCTGGTCTACGCGGCCGCCCGGTCCGGCCTGCGGGTGTTGGCCGCCGATCTCGATCCGGAACGCCTGCGGATCGCCGCTGCACTCGGCGCTTCTCTCACCCTCCAGGTCGACCCGGATGAACCCCTGGCCGGCCAGCTGGCAAGCGCTCTCGGAGGACGGGCTGCCGCTGCCTACGAGGTGACGGGAGTCCCTTCGGTGCTGAACGCGGCGCTCGATGTGGTAGCGCCGCGGGGGCGGGTGGTGGCGATCGGGCTCGGCGCGGCGCCCGTGCCGGTCGATGTGCGGTCCCTCACGCTGCGGGAGCTGTGCCTGGTGGGCACCAACGCCCACGTCTTCGCGGCCGACTTCGCTGATGCCGCCCGGCTGGTGGCGAGCCGCGCCGCGGGTTGGTCCGACGTGGCGCCGGTCGCCCTGCCCCTCGACCGCGTGGTGGCCGACGGGCTCCGTCCGATGGTGGACCGGAAGCCCGAGCGGATCAAGACCCTCGTCGACCCCTGGACGACCACCATCCGACCGGCGGCAGGAATAGTGAATAGTGAATAGTGAATAGTGAATAGTGAATAGTGAATAGTGAATAGTGAATAGTGAGAAGCTATATACGTTAGCAGTGATTAAGTAGATGTGGTAGCCACCACTCACGACTCACCACTCACGACTCACCACTCACGACTCACCAGCCACCACCACCAGCTAGCTAAAATCGACCGCGGCCCGACTGAAAGGTGGTTCCCATGAATATGACCGAGCGTTCGCCCGAATTTCCGGTCGCCACCACGCCTGCTCCGGGTGTCATGGGAGTGGACTGGGAGCAACGGGTCGACTTCGACCGGCTGCGCAGTTACCGGCTGGCGCGGGCACGACAGGCCCTGGAAGAGTCGGATCTCGGTGCGCTGCTGGTGTTCGACACCGCCAACATCCGGTACCTGACCGCCACCCACATCGGGTACTGGGCCTTCAACAAGATGGAACGGTGGGCTCTGCTGACCAGGACCGGGGAGCCGTGGATATGGGACTTCGGGTCTGCCGCACGCGTCCACAAGATGCAGGCGCCCTGGCTCGTGCCCGAGCAGTCGGTGGGGGGCAACACCGGCCTGGCCGGATCTATCGGCCCCGAGACCGGTCTGGTGACCAGGGCGGTCCGCGAGATCAGGGACGTCCTGCACGACGAGGGGGTGGCCGGGATGCCCGTCGGCGTCGACATGGCCGAGGCCGAGATGTTCCTCGAGCTGGCCCGGGCCGGGATCGAGGTGCGCAACGGGCAGCAGACCATGCTTGCGGCTCGCGAGATCAAGAGCCAGGACGAGATCGTCCTCCTGACCCAGGCATCGGCGATGGTGGACGGCGTCTACCAGGACATCTTCGAGGCCCTCAAGCCGGGCGTGAGGGAGTCCGACATCGTGGCTCTCGCCAACAAGAAGCTGTACGAGATGGGCTCGGAGCACGTGGAGGCCATCAACTCGATCGCGGGGGAGCGGTGCAGCCCTCACCCGCATGTCTTCTCGGACCGCCTCATCCGTCCCGGCGACACCGCCTACTTCGACATCATCCAGGCGCACAACGGCTACCGGACCTGCTATTACCGGACGTTCGTGGTGGGCAGGGCCACCCAGGCGCAGCGCGACGCCTACAAGAGAGCCCGCGAGTGGATCGACGCCGCCATCGCCCTGGTAAAGCCCGGAACGACCACCGACGAGATCGCCCGGGTGTGGCCGGAGGCCGAGCAGTTCGGCTTCCCCGACGAGATGGAGGCCTTCGGTCTCCAGTTCGGTCACGGGGTCGGTCTGGCGGTCCACGAGAGGCCGGTGATCAGCCGGCTCAACTCCATCGACACCCCGATCGAGCTGAAGGAGGGCATGTTCTTCGCCCTGGAGACCTTCTGCCCGGCGGATGACGGCCGTTCCGCCGCCCGGATCGAGGAACAGGTGGTCTGCTCGGCGGAGGGTCCCAAGGTCGTGACCCTCTTCCCGGCCGAGGAGCTGATGGTCGCCAATGAGTACTGAGATGCTGACCGCTGCCGATGCGGTGGCCGCCATGGACGATCGGCTCCGCGTGTACCGGCTGATGCTGGAGGCCCGCCTATTCGAGGAGTACGCCTACCAGATGTTCCTGGAGGGTCTGGTCAAGGGCACTTCCCACCTGGCGACCGGGCAGGAGGCGATCGCAGCCGGTTTCGCGGCCGCCATGCGCCCGTCCGACCTCACCTTCTGCACCTACCGGGGTCACATCCACACCCTGCTGAGGGGAACGCCGCCCGGTCCTCTCATGGCGGAGTTGCTCGGCCGCGCCACGGGAGTTTGCGGCGGCAAGGGGGGTTCCATGCACCTCACCTGGGCGCCGGCCGGGGCCATGGGCTCCTACGCCATCGTCGGAGCCCACCTCCCGATCGCCGCAGGTGCTGCCTGGGCAGCGATGGAGCGGGGCACCGGGCAGGTCTCGGTCTGCTTCTTCGGTGACGGCGCCACCAACATCGGCGCCTTCCACGAGGCGCTGAACATGGCGGTGGTCTGGAATCTTCCGGTGGTGTTCGTCTGCGAGAACAACCAGTACATGGAGTACACCCCGATCGGGTCGGTCACCGCGGTACCGCGCCCCGCCGCGGACAGGGCGTCGGCCTACGGGCTCGACGCGATCGTCGTGGACGGCAACGATCCCGACGAGATGCTCGGCATCGCCCGCAGTTCTCTCGGAAAGGCCCGCGGCGGGGGAGGCCCCAGCCTTATCGAGGCCCTCACCTACCGGCACGGCGGCCACTCCCGCGCCGATCCCGGCACGTACCGCCCGGACGAAGAGGTCGAGAGGTGGAAGGCGAGGGATCCGATCCCGACCTACAGGGAGAGGCTGGCGGATGCCGGAGTGTCCGAGCAGCAGTTGTCCGGTGTAGAGGATTCCGTCGGGGCGGCCATGCGCGTCGCGATCGAGGAGGCGAAGGCGGCGCCCGCGCCCTCCCTGGATTCGATATCCACCGACGTTTGGGCGGACGGAGGTTCGCAGTGGCGCAACTGATGACCTATCGCGAGGCGGTGGCATACGGGCTCGCCCAGGAGATGGAGCGGGACGAGACGGTCTACCTGATCGGTGAGGACGTGGCTGCGGCCGGTGGGGTCTTCAAGACCACGCCAGGTCTGCTGGAACGGTTCGGCCCCCGCCGGGTCCGTGACACACCCATCTCCGAGGAGGCCATAGTGGGGGCGACGATGGGAGCGGCCATGAACGGCCTGCGCCCTGTGGCCGAGATCATGTTTTCCGATTTCCTGGCCACCTGCTGGGACCTGGTGGCCAACCAGATCGCCAAGACCCGCTACATGACCGACGGCCAGGTGGCGCTGCCGCTGGTGATCAGGACCGCCAACGGAGGCGGGGTGCGCTTCGGTGCCCAGCATTCCCAGAGCCTCGAGAACTGGGCCATGTCGGTCCCGGGCCTCAAAGTGGTAGCTCCTTCAACCCCGCGCGATGTCGTGGCTCTGATGGCGGCCTCGATCCGCGATCCCGACCCGGTGGTCTTCTTCGAGCACAAGGCCCTGTTCGCGAACAAGGGCCCGGTCCCGGACGGGGAGGTGGTCGGGCAACTCGGCAAGGCCGTGGTGGTCCGCTCGGGATCCGACGCCACCATCCTGGCCCTCGCCGCCATGGTGCCCCAAGCCTTGGCCGCTGCCGACGAGTTGTCGAGCCGCGGAATCGAGGCGACGGTGGTGGATGTCCGCTGCCTGGTGCCACTCGATACCCGGACGATCCTGGAAGCGGTGGCGGGCACAGGGCGTGTGTACACAGTCGAGGAGAACCCGCGCCTGTGTGGCTGGGGCGCGGAGGTCGTCTCCATCATCGCCGAGGAGGCCTTCTACGACCTGGATGCTCCCATGGTCAGGATCACCACCGACCACATCCCGCTTCCGTCGGCCGACATCCTCGAGGACGCCACCATTCCGTCAGCCGCCCGGATCGTGGAGACGGTCGAGAGGACCATCGACTGATGCGGGCCGTCGACGACACCTCCTCCGATTCCCTCTAGCGGTGTCGCCGGGCTCCCGGGAATGGTGGCGGTGAATCGCCAGGGCCACCCGGGTAAAGGCAAGGATTCCTAAAGGTCTAGGCCTCTATCACCTGTTGCACCGCGACCTCTACGTGCCCTTCGGGCTGCGCGTTGGCGGCGGAGCGCGGCCACATCGGCGCGGTCCTGGTCGCGTCCGGCCGCCAACTTGTTGCGCTCCAGATCTGCATAGCCGATGAAGGGGACCGACAGATCATCCAACCGGCCGACAACTCGCCTCTCCCAGCATGATTCGAACGCGACCCCCGATAGGCGGGTCAGTATGTCGATCCGGTTCGGGGGATGACCCAACTGGACGATGTCACCCTCAGTAGCAAAGTCCGCTTGTGTGAGCCCTACGGATCCGAAGCCGAATTCGTCTAGGACCCGAACCATCCGGGCTGCATTCTCGGGATCGATCCAGATCCATACATCCAGGTCTTTTGTCAAGCGGGGATGGCCGTGGGCGCCGACCGCGTGTCCTCCGACCACCAGGAAACGCAGTTCGTGACGAACACACAGCGAAAGGAAGTCATACAAGTCCGTGCCCAACGACATCTCACCGTCTCCGGAAGCGGGTGGCGCGCCGAAGTAGGCCCGTTGTAACTCCCAGATGTGAGCGATTCGCTCGCTTAGCTTCCTTGATAACCAGAAGCCGTCATCGGGATCCGGCTCTCCCATCCGGAGAATCCTGGCTACCGGCTCGATCCGGCCCCAGCCGACCAGGGTGGTCGCTGGCACCGTGGGCCGACGCGCGGGCCTTTCGGTCATGGGGAACACGGTAGCAAGTGGGCGGAGATAGGCTGGCCGATCGCCGCCTCCTCTCGCTTCGGAACGACCCGCGGCGCTCCTCCATGCGCCACGGGAGGCCGGACGCTGGGCTCCAACGGCCTACAATCGACTTGAGAACCGGGGCTGAGGCCGGAAACGAAGCAGCTAGCAGGAAGGGCAGCAGGTGAGCACGATCCGATGAGCGATACAGGCGACATGCGGGTTGGCTTCATCGGCCTGGGCAGGATGGGATATCCCATGGCGTCCAACATCGCGGCGGCCGGGTTCCCCTTGACGGTATGGAACCGGACGGTGGCCAAGGCGGCGGCTCTGGCTACCGAGACGGGCGCGACGGTGGCATTGTCGCCGGCGGATCTGGCACGCGGGGTGGACGTCGTGATCACCATGGTGGCCGACGGCGAGGTCCTGGCCGACCTCTACATGGGATCCGGTGCGATGTGCGGGTCGCTCGCCGCCGGGACGCTCTGCGTGGATATGAGCACGGTGAGCCCCGCGGAGTCGCGCCAGGTGGCCGGGGCCGTCGAGGCTGCGGGCGGGAGGTTCGTGGATGCGCCGGTCTCGGGCAGCACCGCCATAGCCACCGCAGGGACCCTCACCATCATGGCGGGGGGCCGGCCCGGTGACGTGGAGGCCCTGGCCCCGGTATTCGAGGCGATGGGTTCCCGGGTTTACCACATGGGTCCGGTGGGTTCCGGCGCCACGATCAAGCTGGCGGTCAACTCGATCGTCTACGGCCTCGGGCAGGCGGTCGCCGAGGCGCTGGTGCTGGCCGAGGCGTCCGGCATCGGGCGCGAGACCGCGTACGAGGTGTTCGCCAACAGCGCCATCGCCGCTCCCTTCGTCCACTACCGCCGGGAGGCCTTCCTGAAGCCGGGCGAGGTTCCCGTGGCCTTCCGGATGGTGCTCGCCAGAAAGGATCTCGACCTGGCGCTCGATCTGGCGGAGTCGGCGGGCGCCTCCATGCCCCAGGCGGTCCTCAACCGTTCCGAGTTGGACGATGCCATCGGCGCCGGGTTCGGCGACCATGACATGTCGGCGGTGGCGGAGCACCTGCGGTCCGCCCTCGCCGAATCCGGCTAGAACGGCGCCGGGCTGACGTGCACCACCTGTTCACGTTAGGATTCCCCAAGCTATCCGCACGATCGCGGCGTCCGGAGCAGGGATGCTGCGTGGTCGGATAGCGGAGCGGTAGCCGACCGAAGGGAACGGAGAACATGAGACGTAAGCAGAAGTGGGCCGTACTCGTCGCCCTGATGGCGCTGGCCCTCGTAGCATCGAGTTGCGCCAGCGAGGATGACGGAAGCACCGAAGGTGGCACGATCGTTGCCTTCATCCCGACCACGACCAACACATACATCGCCGAGTGGGGCCGCGGCGCCCAGGAGGCGGCGGCCGAACTGGGTTACAACCTGATCATCATCGAGAACAACTTCGACCAGGCCGAACAGGACACCCAGGTACAGCAGCAGCTTGGCGCCGGCGACGACGACGTGGTCGCGTACGCCTGGTGGCCGTCGGACAACGAGGCCGGGGTGGCATCCCTGCGGGCCCTGTCGGACACCGGAATCCCGGTCATCCAGACCAACCAGTTGCCCTTCTCCGGGTCGGAGAACTTTGTGGTCGGCTACGCGGGCGTGAACGACAAGCTCAACGGCGAGGTGGCGGCCAACCTGCTGATCGAAGCCAGGGACTACATGGTGGCCAACGGCATGGAGCTCCACGGCGCCGGCGGGCATGCAATCGTGATCGGGTTCGTCGCCGGTTACCAGGCCGGCATCGACCGCTCGGGCGCCGCTCTCCCGATCCTGGCCCGCGCCAGCATCGCCGTGCTCGGCGAGGTGGACGTCGGCTTCGGGCCGGCCGAGGGGTACGACGGCACCAAGCAGTTGATCGCTGCCCACCGCAACACCGGGATCGACTTGGTCTACGCCCACAACTCGGCCCTGGCCGAAGGCGTCATCCAGGCTCTCGAGGAGGAGGGCTACCACCCGGGCGAGGACGTCATGGTGGTGGGCGGGACCTGCCACGGGAACCTCGACCACCTCCTCGACGGCACGGAGTTCGCGACCGGCCTGCAGGCGGCCCGGCTCGAAGGGGTGTTCAGCATCAACACGCTCCACGAGTACCTGACCAACGGCAGCCTGGAGTTATTCAACAACTTCATCCCCAACCCGCCGGTGCGTAGCCCGGTCTACACGCCCGGCTCGAACGAGATCGAGAGCGTGATGATCGAGGGTCTCGGGGTCGCCGACCTCTGCGTCTACTAGCGGTCTGTCTGTGAAACGACGGCGTGACATGCGCCGGCAGCGGCGTTCCCCGTTGGGTCCGCCGACGGAGACGTACCCGCAGCGGTACGTCGAGGAGGCGGAACGCAGCGAGGGGCGTCGCCGGCAAGCCGAGCACGCCAAGTCGTTCTACATACAGACAACCTTCCCCAAAGGATGGGACGGCGGCTCACCCGCCGCCGTCCCACCAGCCACGGCATCGGGACACCGGTCGGCGGCGACCACCCGTCCGTGTCACCGGACGAGAAAGGCGGGAGTGACGGCATGATCGGCAGCAGGGCATGACAGCCACCAACCTGTTCCATATAGGCGTGCTGGTATCCGACATGGACGAGGCCACAGCCCGGTTCTCGGAGGTGCTGGGCCTCACCTTCAAGGACCCGGCAGTCGCGCATGTGGACCGGTTCGAGCAGAAGTCGCGGGTGGAGACCCTCGACCTTCGCATCACCTGGTCCGTGGAGGGTCCGCCCTACCTGGAGTTGCTGGAGTCTCAGGACAACGACGGGCTCTACGGCCGCGCCCAGGAGGGCCTGCACCACATCGGACTGTGGGAGCCCGACCCCGAAGCCCTCGTCGAGCGACTCGTGGGGCTGGGACTCAGGAACGAGGCGACGCAGTACATGCCCGACGACCGGATCCTGGCGACCTACACGGCGCCCGACGAGCTCTACGGTACGCGGCTTGAGTTCATCGAAGCGGGCCGCCGGCCCGGCATGGAGGCCTGGCTCGCCGGGAAGGAGTGGCTGGACTGAGTCCCGCGGCCGGTACGGCGGGTCTCCACCCGTCCGCCGAGGGTCCGGGCAACACCCGGCCGGCCGCCTGAGCAGGAGACGAGACATGAACACCAGTTCTGAACCGGTTCCCCGATACGATCTGGCGGCCGGCCACTTCACGATCGCCGGGTCGCCGGTCGGGGCCGGGTACGGAACCCGGTCGCCCTGGTCGTTCGATACCAGGGTGGGGGCGGCCGCCGCGGCGGGATACAGCTCGATCGGGCTGGGCGAGGCGGACTACTCCGGCATGCGGGCCGCCGGCGTCACCGACGACGAGTTGCTCGAGGTGCTCGACCGCCATGGGATCTGGGTGTCGGAGATCGAGTTCCTGTTCGACTGGATGCACGACGACGACGACTCCCGGATACCGGCGGCCATCGCCGAGAACCTCTACCACATGGCGGGGGTTTTCCGCCCCGACCACGTGAACATGGGAGATGTGCGTTTTCCGCCGGGGCGACCGATGGAGGTGCTGGTGGACCGGTACGGCGCCGTGTGCGACCGGTTGGCGCCTTTCGGGGTCAAGGCGGCGATAGAGTTCATGCCCTGGACCTCGATCCCGGATCTGGACACGGCATGCGAGATAATCGAACGGGCCGGGCGTGAGAACGCCGGGATCGACCTTGACACCTGGCACTACTTCCGGGGGCCGTCCGACGCCGAACAGTTGGCCCGGGTCGATCCCGCCCTCATCCTGGCTGTGGCTCTGAACGACGCCGGCCCCCCACTCGATGACGTGGTGCTGGACACATCCAGGCATCGCCTGCTCCCGGGTGAGGGCATCTTCGATCTGGACGGATTTCTCGGGGCGCTCGCCGAGACCGGCGCCACCCCGATGATGGGGGTGGAGGTGCTGTCAGACCGCCAGACCGCGATGCACCCCTCCGAAGCGGCGCGGGTCTCGTTCGACGCGGCGAGCGCGGTCCTGGCCCGGGCGGGTTGGCCGGCAGATTCCGCCCGACCATGACCGACGGCGCCCCTCTCCTCCATTTGCACGCGGTCTCGAAGTCCTTCGGGTCGATCCGGGCGCTGGACCGGGTCGACTTCGAGGTGCGCTCCGGGGAGGTCATGGCGCTGGTGGGCGAGAATGGGGCCGGCAAGAGCACACTGGTGAAGATCCTGGCGGGCATGTACACCCCTGACGAGGGGAGGATCACCCTGGCGGGCGAGTTCGTGGAGTTCAGCGGGGCGACCCGCTCCGAGCAGGCGGGGATCGCGGTTGTCCAGCAGGAACTCTCGCTGGTGCCGACCCTTTCGATCGCCGACAACGTCTTCCTCGGTGACACCCGGCGCGGGTGGAGGGCCGCCCCGCGGGCTCAGGCCCGGGCCGCGGCGCCGTTCCTGGACCAGGTGGGTCTGGGGGATCTGGACCCGCTCAGCCGGGTCGAGCGGCTGACCGTCGCCGAGCGTCAACTCATCGAAGTGGCCCGCCTCCTGGCTCGCGATGCGAGGGTCCTCATCTTCGACGAGCCGACCGCAGCCCTTGCCGATCGCGAGATTGAGCGGGTGAAGGCCGTGGTGCGCGCCCTCCAGTATCAGGGCCGCTCGGTCATCTACGTCACGCACCGGCTGGACGAGGTCTTCGATCTGGCCGACCGGGTCACGGTGTTCCGGGACGGGCGCTCCAACACTCCTGTGGCCACCGCCGACATCACGCTGGACGACTTGATCTCGATGATGCTGGGGGGAAGCCTGGCCGCGCTGTTCCCGGACCGGGGGGAGTCCCCTCCCGGGGAGGTGGTTCTCGAGGTGAGGGACCTCCTCACCGACCGGCTCGCCGCCCCGGTGGACCTCGATGTGCGGGCGGGCGAGATCGTGGGGCTGGCCGGCCAGCTGGGCAGCGGGGCCAGCGACACGCTCAGGGCGATCGCGGGCCACGAGCCGCGGGTGTCCGGGGCCGTGACCGTGGCCGGACGGCCCGTGCCGTCGGACTCTCCGGCCGCCGCCATCCGCAGCGGGGTCGGCTACAGCTCCTCGGACCGCAAGCGCGACGGGATCTTCCTCCAGAGGCCCGTGGTGGAGAACCTGACCTCGCCCAGCCTCGGCCGCGTGTCCACCGCCGGCTGGCTGAGCAGGCGCGCCGAGCGGGCGATGAGCGATCGCATCGCCGAGACCTTCACGATCGACCGGGCCCGGCTCGGGTCCCTGGCCGGCGCCCTGAGCGGGGGCAACCAGCAGAAGGTGGCGGTCGGCAAGTGGACCGGGTCGAGGCCACGGGTGCTCCTGGTCGACGAGCCGACCAGGGGGGTGGACGTCGGCGCCCGGGCGGAGATCTACAGCCACCTGCGGGCCATCGCCTCCGACGGCATGGGCATCGTGTTCGCCTCGTCGGACACCCAGGAAGTGCTGGGCATTGCCGACACCGTGGTCACCTACTTCCGGGGCGCCCAGGTCAGCGTGCGGGACCGGAAGGACACCGACTCGAGGTTGCTGACCCGTGAGATCACCCATCCTCAGGAGGCCGCCACATGAGCGGGCGCGAGGCCCGAATGCGCGGCGCCGAGGCCCCGGCCCGCTCCGTGATCGTCCCGCTGGCCGTGGTGGGCGCGCTGCTGGTTCTCGGCGTGGTCGGCTGGCTGACCACCCCCGAGTTCGTCACCTACCGGAACTTCCAGAGCATCGTCCGGGCGGCCGCCCTCATCGGGATCGTGGCGGTGGCCATGACGCTCATCACGATCGCGGGCAGCTTCTTCTCCCTCTCCGTCTCGCAGACCGCGGCCATGTCGGCCATCTCCTTCGCGGCCTTCCTGAGCTGGGGGTTCCCGGTATGGGCCGCGCTCCTCGCCGTGATCCTGCTGGCTTCCGCGGTCGGCTTCGTGCAGGGCGGGGCGGTTGCCCTGGGCGGCAACCCCATCGTCGTGACCCTGGCCGTCGGGGCGGTCATTTTCGGGATGGTGGCCTGGCTCACCGACAACAAGACGGTCCGGACCGGAACCGACGCCGCCGAGTGGATCGGAACGTCACGGCCGCTGGAGATACCCACCCAGACCTGGGCCTTCATCGTCATCACCGTCGCTACCGGGATCGTGCTGACCAGGACGAAGTTCGGGCGGGAGGTGACCCTCGTCGGCGCCAATCGCTCGGCCGCGACCACGGCCGGACTACGGCCGGGGCGGATCGCCGTCTACGTCTTCCTCGTGTCGTCGCTCGGAGCGGCCCTGGCCGGGATATTCACGGCGGCCCAGTTCAGCCAGGGCCGGCTCGACCACTTCGACGGGGTGGACATCGACGCCATCGCGGCCATCCTGGTGGGAGGAGCGGCCATCCAGGGCGGGGAGGGTTCGGCGGTCCGCACCGCGATCGGGGCGGTGTTCATCGCCGCGCTGCAGAACCTGATGGTCCTGCGGGGGTTCAGCTTCGGGGTCAGGGTGTTCTTCGTGGGTCTGGCCATACTCGTCAGCGTGAGCGCCTTCACCCTCATCCGCAACCGGAGGCGGCTGGCGTGAGGAGGCTCGCAGCCCGGGTGGAGACCATCGCGTGGGCACGGTTGGCCGTGTTCGTGGGGGTGTTCGCCGTCTTTGCCATCGCAGACCGGCGCTTCGCGACACCCAACAACATCTTTACGATCTTCGAGGGTTTCGCCTGGCTGGGCCTCGCCGCCCTCGCGGTCGGATTGACCATCATCGCCGGCGAGCTCGATCTCTCGGTCGGCTCGGTTGCGGCCGTGGCGGGAATCGTCGCCGTCTCCATCGTCGAGGACATCGGTCTCGTCCCGGCGGTGGTGGTGACGGCCCTGCTCGGCATGGCCTACGGGGCCGTCCAGGGATACCTCATCCACCGGTTGAAGATCCACTCCCTCGTCTTCACCCTGGGAACCTTGATCGGACTTCGGGGCCTGGCCTTCATGATCTCCGGGGAGAACACGGTGGTCATGAAGAATCTCGACATCGCCGACGCGGTGCGCAACCAGTTGTGGATATTCTCCCCGTTCAGCCTGGTGACAATCGTCGTATTCACCCTCGTGGGCCTGTTCCTCGTGTACACCCGCTACGGCCGCGAGATATTCGCGGTCGGTGGTGGGCGCCAGGAGGCGGCCGCGGCCGGCGTCCCGCTGGTGCGTCCCCTGGTGCTGACGTTCGCCCTGTCCGGTTCCATGGCGGCGCTCGCCGGGGCGCTCACGTCCATCAAGTCGGGAAGCGCCGGTCCGGCCGCCTTCGAGCAGTTGCTGCTTCCGGCGGCCACCGCCGCGCTGATCGGCGGGGTGAGCCTGCTAGGCGGCAAGGGTTCGGTGATCGGGGTCGCGATCGGGACGTTGACGCTGCGGTTCATCACCAGCGGGCTGAGCCTGGGAGGGGCGCCCTTCTACGTGCTGACCCTGGCCACCGGGGCGGTCCTGATAGTGGTGGTGGTACTGGAGTTGGTGGTGGAGCGCCCCGTGGTGAGAGCCGCCCTGAGACGGAGGCGAGCCCGCCGCCGCGTCCGGCCCGGCGCGCAGGCGGGATGATCCACGACCTCGGGATCGCATCGGTCACCGGCCCGGTGCCGGACCGGGTGGTGGTGGACCCACAGGCCTTCGACGATCCCAGGGTGTCCATCTCGGTCGGCGTCCTGGGAGCGGGTGAGTCGACGGGTACGAGGACTTCGGGTCCGGGAAGGGAAGAGGTCTGGATCGTCCTGGATCCGGCGGTCG
The DNA here is from genome assembly GCA_965219685.1 of Candidatus Spongiisociaceae bacterium. Taxonomy (GTDB): domain Bacteria; phylum Actinomycetota; class Acidimicrobiia; order Spongiisociales; family Spongiisociaceae; genus JAPPFW01. The sequence goes on from CBDCOH010000002.1 coordinate 82,906, forward strand.
AGGCACTGGGAACCGGCCAGGCGGTGGTCGGCACCGGGCCCGGCGTGCTGGCCGGTTTCTCCGGGTCGGTCCACGGACTCGTCAACCGGGGCGACGGCCCGGCACGGTACATCCGGATAGCCATGGGCGACGACCTGGATGGGGAGGCCCGTGAACCCGCCCGGGCGCAAGCCGAGTGGTCCCGCCTCGACCGCACGCGGCTGGACGCCACCAATGCCCACGACGGTATGGGCCAGATCCGCTTCCGGCGGGTCTGGGACCAGGACCGGTTCGTCACGGGCTGGGGATTCGTGGACCACGCTCTAGTGGGCCCCGGCACTTCCGTCGGCTACCACCGCCACGACACCGTCCAGGAGTGCTACCTGATCCTGGAGGGAACCGGCATCATGAAGGTGGACGGCGCCGTGTTCGAGGTGGGACCCGGCGCGTGCGTACCCAACCGCCTCGGCGGTTCGCACGGCCTCGTTGCCCATCTCGAAGCTGTCGAGTTCATCAACGTAGCCCTGTACACGGAAGGCCGGTTCGACGTCACCGACCTCGGGGATGACCTCTCGGACTGCCTTGGTGAGTGGTGAGTGGTGAGTGGTGAGTGGTGAATGGTGAGTGGTGAATGGTGAATGGTGAATGGTGAGTGGTGAATGGTGAATGGCATTACAGTGGATCAGTTGGCATCTCTTTAGTGCTAACCGAGTTCCACAGCCCACCGGGGGCCCCGTCGGGTGGGCTGTTCACGTCGGGTGGGATGTTCACCCGGCCGCGGGGGTCGACGCCTGATCCTCTACGCTCCGGGGCCCGCTAGCCTCGACATAGGAGAGGTCGAACTGCAACCGTCCGACATCCAGAGTCGCCCACCGCGCTTCGGCGCCCGTGGGGAGCTAACACGGGATCCGGCCGCTCGCATGGCCGGACGCCTCCTTCTGTTGACCGCACTGGCCACGGGCGTCATGGCGGTCGGACGCGTGGCCGCGGAAACGGATGTATCCAGCCTCGTGGAGTCTCTGGCGGTCATCGCGTCCGACCCGGGCCCTTACACGCTCAGCGGCGCGAGCCGCCTCGTCTCCGGGATCACCCTGTTCGGTGCGGCCTGGTACCTCTCCAGGGCGTTGATGACGAAGGGGAGCGTCCCCTGCACGGTCGGTGTCCATCGCCTTCGCCCTCTCGGGCGCGTTCACCGCCGCATCGGGAGCACTGGCCATCGCCCTGGGAACGATGGCCTCAGACGTTGCACCGCTCGGCGTCGGGTCCCCGATGTACAGGCTGGCGGATACCATCTCCGATCTTCGGGGGATAAGCGGAGTCATCGGTTTTGCGCTGGCCGGTCTCGCCGTGGTCCTCGCCGTTCCTCTCGCCCGGCGGGCGGGCGGAAGGGTCCGACTCGCCGCTCTCTTCACCGGGGGCATCGGGGTCGCCATGCAGTTCATCTGGATCGACTCGGCAACCGTGGTCCACCGGGTGGTCGGGGCTGCATTCCTGGTCTGGCTGGTGGCGGTGGGCACGTTGCTCGCCACCGGTCGCCTTGGCGAAGTGCTGCCCCGGTCCGGCGACGACGAGCGGATCCTGCCGTGATCGAGAATACGGGCATCGGAGTGGCTGGATGAGGGTGGTGGGCATCTACAACGCCGACGGCGGGCTGTCGGGTGAGCTCCGGTATGCCTTCGACAAGGTCACGGGGCGGAGCGACTGCGGTCTATGTGACCTGACCCACGGGTGGAACGCCTTCGGCAAGCGGTCGTGGCGCGAAGCCTGCCGGGCGAGTCCTGTCCCCATCGAGTTGATCCACCGGGACGAAGCCACCGAGTCGCAACTCACCGCAGCCGGGAACCTACCCGCCGTGCTGGTGGGGGAGGAGGGAGACTGGCGACTGGCTGCCGACAGGGTCCTGATCAGTTCCCTACGCAAGGATCCGGCCGCCCTCCTGGACCATCTCGAGGAACGGATCAAGATCGACGGCTAGCAAGCGGCCGCATCCCGAACCGAGCGACCGGCGCCGGCGCGCGGTCGATCACAGGTCCGCCTCGGGCCCCCAGGAGTTTTATACGCCGGATCCGATCCGGCTTCAAGCCCCCTGTGCCGGGTCTCCGGATGTCCACTCTCGGGCCTGTTCGAGCAGTTCGATCACCTCCTGGTCGGGTGTCGGCCGGAAATCGGCGTAGAACAATCCGATGGCGGCGAAACGGCGCGGGGTGGAGGCGGCTACGAACTTGTCGGCTGCGTCAGCGAAGAGACCGGGAGCGTCACGGGGCGCCACGGGGGCGGCCATCACGATCCGGGCGGCGCCGAGGCGGCGGGCGATCGGGCAGGCGGCCAGGGCGGTGGATCCGGTGGCGATCCCGTCATCGACGATCACGGCGGTCCGGCCGTCGAGATCGGCAGCCGGGCGCCCTCGGCGGAACAACTCGGCTTGGCGGGCCATCTCCTCGCGTTCCGCGCGCTCGACGCGCTCGACTTGGGCGGCGCTTACCCCCAGGCGCCGTACCCGGCCGGTGTCGAGGATCCTCACGCCGCCCTCACCGATGGCGCCCATCGCCAGTTCAGGCTGGAACGGTACTCCGAGCTTGCGGACCAGGAGCACCTCCAGCGGCGCGCCCAGGGCCCTGGCGACTTCGAAGCCCACCGGGACCCCACCCCTCGGGAGGCCCAGCACGACGCAGGACTCGTTCCGGAGGTGGCCGAGCAGCCGGGCCAGCTTGCGCCCGGCGTGGGACCGGTTCACGAATCGCATCGCCTGCCCTCCCTTCCGGGCCGATTGTGCCAGGTGTCGCAGCCTCCGGGGTGCCACGCGGCGCTCCGTCCGGCCACATTGAATTGAAGGTGACGAGTGGTTACGGTGGCCGGATGCCTCACCTTCTCATCGCACAAGCACTGGCCGACGCGTGCGGCGCCGACTCCGGAGCCGTCTGCAGCCTCATCTTCGACCTGACCGGGAGCCCCAACGCAGCCCGTATCGCCGAGTTCGCGGCCCGCCCGATCAAAGCGCTGATAATCCTGGTCGTGGCGTGGGTCGTCAACCGGATGGTCCGCCGGTGGGTCGATCACATGGTGGAGGGCTGGCTGGAGCGACGCTCCGAGGCGGAGGAGGAAGCGCGCCAGAAGTCGGAGGAGGCGTCGGACCGGCTGGACGACCTGCGTGAAGCAGCCCTGCGCAGGGCACGGCTCCTCGTCGACCAGCAGGAGAGGAGCGGCCAGCGCACCAGGACCCTCGGAGCCGTCCTGCGGTCGATAGCTTCATTCGCTATCTACGGCATTGCGGTCATGATGGCCCTCGCCGAGTTCGACGTGAACCTCGGACCCCTGATCGCGGGTGCCGGCATCGTCGGGGTTGCGATCGGCTTCGGTTCCCAGAGCCTGGTCAAGGACTTCCTGTCGGGGGTGTTCATGCTCATCGAGGATCAGTACGGGGTCGGCGATGTAGTGGATGTCGGCGACACGGTGGGCGTGGTCGAGGAGGTCAAGCTCCGCAGTACCCAGATCCGGGACATCAACGGGACCCTATGGCACATACCCAACGGGTCGATCCGGCGCGTTGCCAACATGTCCCAGGATTGGGGTCGCGTGGTGCTGGATGTCGAGGTTGCGTACGACACGGACATCAGCGCCGCAACAGCCGTTATCAAGAGTGTGGCCGATGGGGTGTGGGAGGAACAGATGCCCAGCGCCACCATCATCGAGGAACCGACGATCCTCGGCGTGCAGAACTTCGGGGAGAGTTCCGTTTCCATCAGGCTGATGGCGAAGACGGAACCGGCCGAGCATTGGGCGACCGCGCGGGAACTGCGCGCCCGGCTCAAGGTGGCGCTCGACGAGGCCGGGATCGACATACCTTTCCCGCAGCGCACCGTGTGGCTCAAATCGAAGTAGCCCAGCCGCGAGTGGCATTCCGGAACGGCAGATGGCGGCGGATCGGGGTAAGGTTCCGTTTCGTAGGGGCCGGGTCCCGGCATCGTAGAGGGGTGGAATGAAACGAGTTCTGGCGGCGGTCGACCTGGGTCCGCTGTCACGGCGTGTCGCTGATCGGGCGCGGCTACTGGCGGAGGATCACGGGGCCGAGCTACGCCTCGTGCACGTCTGGGAACCGCCCGAGGTGCAGCTTCCCGAGGAGATGCTCGAGCGCGTCTACCTCTACCACCAGAGCCAGGCTGAAGACCTGCTGACCTGGATCAATGCCCGTGCCCGTTGCCCGGTGGAACTGGACATACGTACCGGCAACATGGCCTACGACCTCACCAGGATGTCCCACGGTGCCGACCTGGTCGTGACCGGGACCTCGTCGGTCGACCAGACCCGGATCGGCCCCCGGACCACCAGGTTGGCCCGCAAGGTTCACTCATCGGTCTTGAGCGTGCGGAGAAGGTTGTGCACCCCCTACCGGCGGGCATTGGCGGCCGTCGATCTGTCCGATGCCAGCGCATCGGCGGTCGATCTGGCTCTGACCTTGACCAACGAGGCTGAGCCCGTGACCGCGGTCGCTTCCCTGCCCTCCCATGATGAGATGATCCTCTCGGATGCCGGCGTCCAGCCGGAGCAACTCGACGGGGTGAGGCGGCAGCGGCTCTCGATGCTCGAGGAGCGACTGGAGAAGTTCGTCGCGGGATGGGGAGGCCTGGTCACGTCACGGGTGCTCGACGGACCGCCGGCCGAGACCGTGGCCGAGTTCGCCCGCCGCCGGAATGCCGACCTGGTCGTGGTAGCCAGCCGCGGCGCCGGCAATTCCAACATGGTCCTGCTCGGGAGCATCGCCGAAGCCACGATGTCCACCGTTCCCTGCGACGTGGCGGTAGCCCGGGTACCGGGCCGCTTCCGCCGACCGTGAATGGTGAGTGGTGAGTGGTGAGTGGTGAGTGGTGAATGGTGGTAGATAATCACGCCTAACGCCTAACGCCTAACAGCTAACACCTCGCCGTGGAGGAAGGCCCAAAAGGCGTCCGGCTGGTCGGTCCAGCGCCGGAAAGCGGCCGAAATCTCTGCTAGTTCGGCCCGCGTAGCAAGTCCGTTCCTGGTCGCATGGTCGGCGAAGTCACTGTCGACGACTCTCACTTCCCACAGGCCTCCCCAGGCCACGCGTTCCTCGACCGTGGCATAGGTCGTGGTCCTCGTGGTCACTATCGGATCCTTGAATCCCGCCCTGAGCACCCATGAGAGCACAAAGCGCCCCGCATCGGCTTCGCCCCCGTTGGCAGCGGTGACCTTGTGGTAGAGGTTTAACCAGTGATTGAGGATCGGATCGGTGGGAGCGTGCACCATCGTGCCGTAGTCGGCGTCCCGGACCGCAAGAAGTCCTCCGGACTTGAGCACCCGGCGGGCTTCCCGCAAGGCCCGGACCGGGTTGGCCAGGTGCTGGAGCAACTGGTGGGCGTAGACCACGTCGAAGTAGCCGTCACTCCAGGGAAGGTCGTAAGCAGAGCCCAGCACGAATGCCGCATTGTCGATCCCCTGATCCTTCACCAGGCGACGGCTTCGCTCGACCATCTTCTCCGAGGCGTCCAAGCCGATCACCCGCCCCACCCGGCGGGCCAGGCCGGCAGTGATCGTCCCGGGCCCCGATCCCATGTCGAGCACTACTGCGTCGGAGGGCAGGTGGGGGAGCAGGAAGGCTGCGCACTCCTCGGCCGTGCGCAGGGCATAGCTGCCGACTATGGCCTGGTGGTACCCGTGCGTGTAGCGCTCGCCCTCCGGCCGCTCGGTAGTCATCGCCCGTGCCTACCCGCGCCGTCCGGCTGTTCCCCGCCGCCAGGACGGTGACCCAGCCGTTTCAGGCGAGCCACGTCGGCGAATAACTTGGGCAGGAGCACCCGCGGGACGCGGTGTCCATGGACGATCACCGCTGCCGCGATCCCGGCGAGCATGATCATGAGTCCCACCTCGGTCTCGTAGGCCAGTGTTCTCAGGAACCAGCCGTATGCGATTCCTTGCAGGAGCATTCCCGATGCAGCACTCCGGGCGAAGAGGAGCAACCCGGCGAACGCGAACTCGGCCACGAGCCAGGCCGCCGGCGTGTAGCCACCCGCAACGAGACCTACGATCAGGCCGAGCCCGACCATGGCGTCGATCGGGGCGTCCCAGGTTCCCAAGCGGGTCATTCCCGGTGCGCGGCGGGCGAGAATGCCGTCGAAGGTGTCCGTGGCCCACCCGAACACCAGCATGGCCGCCGCCAGCCCCAGCCGGCCGGCGGCCAGGACAAAGATCAGTGACACAGCTACCGCTAGCCGCACCAGTGTCAGCGTGTCCGCGGCGCGAGCAACTGCGAGCATCGCCATCCTCCGCCTCCGGATACCGTCTCGCTTACCGTGGATTCAATTATCCTATAGATCCACCCGCCGGCATAACCGCCGGTACGGGCCCGTAGCTCAAGTGGTCAGAGCAGCGGACTCATAATCCGTTGGTTGCAGGTTCGAGTCCTGCCGGGCCCACAACGTTTCTGTTGGTTGCGTGCTGTTTCGGAACCAAGCGCAGGGCTGGGTGCGGGCGGATCTGTGTACGAAACAGCGGCACGGGCCAACGAGATCCTGGCTCTTAACGTCGAGGACCTCGACCTTGCAGCGCGTGGGGCTGTGGTCAGGGGAAAGGGCGGCGATCGCCAAGAAGTGGTGTGGGCGTCGGGAACCGCCCGCCTCCTACCCCGCTATCTGGGCGGCCGCGGTCGGGGGCCGGTGTTTGTCACCCTCCGCCGACCCAACATCGCACCCGCCCTGGCCGACTTGTGTCCGGACACGGGCCGGGGGCGGCTGTCGTATCAGCAGGCTTGGAAACTGTTCAACCGGTCCTCAGGCTGGACTTTGCACCAGTTGCGCCACTCAGCCCTCACGCACCTCGGCGAGGCGGGGGTGGGGCACCCCTGTTGAAAGCGAAGAGTCGGCATCGGAGCCTGCGCAGCCTGGACCGGTACGTGAGGCCGGGAGTGGAGGCGGTAGGAGCCCTGACCGCCGGACACGACCCTGGGCGGCGCTACTCGGAGCAGGGTTGAGAGCAGGCGGGTTGCTTACCACGAGGGTTAGCCGCCGGTTCGGCTAGGTGGCAGCCGGATGCAGACGACGGACCGCCGTGTTGGAACCCTAGAGCACGCCGACGTTCCTATTCTTCCGGCACGAAGGAGCGCTGTGAATCTAACCCGCTGTACTGTGTGAAGTCTGTTCACTTGGATCCTGAACTGGATGTTGGTAGGTAAACGCCATGACACGAAGTCACAGAACCCAGAAGATAGATATTCACACACGGAAGGTTCGGGGTCCTTTCCGCCGTTTGTACGGCGTGCCCGAGCGACGAATCCCCCGGGAGAAGCATGTTCCGGCTGGCCGGTCACTCCACTTAGTCGACATCGAGAACCTGATGGGCGGACCGCGGGCCGGGCCGGCGGCGCTGCTGAGGGCGGTGTCCGATTACAAGGAGGCCGCGCCGGTGGCTGTCGGTGACCATGTCGTCGTAGGAACGAACCCCAAGCTTGGTGTCCTTGCTCACGCTTCCTGGCCGTCAGCGCGGCTGGTCGTCAGGGGTGGCCCCAACGGCGCCGACATCGCGCTTCTCGCAGAGGTGAAGAACGAGCACTGGATCGCTGCCCGGTACGACCGGATCGTTGTCGGCTCAGGTGACGGCGTTTTCGCGGCGGTAGCCACGACGTTCAGGCGCCATGGTCTGGCTGTAGGCGTGGTCTCCCGTGAGCAGAGCCTGTCGTATGTGCTCAGCCGGGCCGCCACGTTTGTCCGGATCCTTCCTGATCATGCCCCAACAAAGGAGGCCGCATGATGGCCCAAGACCCGACTGTGTCAACTCGGATCCTGGTTACCGTCGGCGAGATCGCCAACATTGCCGGGGTCAGACCGTCCGCGGTGTCGAACTGGAAGCGTCGCCACGCAAACTTCCCCGTGGAGATCGAGGAAGGCCTCTACGACCGATCTGAAGTGGTCGCTTGGCTTGAGAGGGCTGGGAAGAACGTAAACCTCCCGGACCAAGACCCGGTCAAATCGTTGCTCCGGGAGGCAACGGACGCGGTACGCGGTGTCTTGCGCGTCGACGAGATACCCGAAGTACTACTTCAGTTGTTCTCAGTACGCGCAGCCGCATCGGGCGGGTTCGAGCGCCTTCTTCCGCTAGCGGGCGCATGGGAGAGACTTGAGAGCGCAGCCGCAGACGATCCCGGCTCGGTATATCGGTCCATCGTTGAGTCTCTCGATGTTTCGGATCCGGAACTCGCTAAGGCGCTGCGGCCCTCCCCCGTCGTTGACCGCTTCGAGCCCTCCCACTGGGCACGACTGGTCCGCGCTCTGGGCCAACGTGACCCGCATTCGACTAACTGGGCTCACGCCTCGACCGGTCTTGTAGAGAGGTTCGTCGAACGGGCTAGCGCGAGGGGCGGTCACCACTCGAGCGGGTCGAGCCTTGTCGACATCATGGCAGCCTTGCTCGAACCCATCGAGGGAACCGTTTACGACCCGGCATGCGGAACAGCAGTGTTCCTCGCGTCGGTATGGAAGGACCACTCCGACACGATCACCCACCTGTACGGTCAGGAGATCAACCAACAGAGTTGGAGGCTCGGGTTCCTCCACCTTCTGCTCCAAGACGCACCCTTTGAGATCCTGACCGGTGACACCATGGTGGATGACCGGTTCTGGCAGCTCCGATCCGACCGCGTCGCGGTAGAACCACCGTTCGGTCACCGTCTCCGCTCAATCGAGCAGATGGAGGGCGACCCTAGATGGTCTCTGGGTCTCCCCCCGAAGCCCCGCGCGGACCTAGCGTGGGTCCAACACGTTGCCTATCACTTGTCCGACTCCGGTGTAGGTGTAGTCATCGTCCCACCCGGCGCGCTGCTCCGTACCGGCCGATCCGAAGTCACAATCAGAAAAGGACTCGTCGAAGCCGACCACCTGGACGCGGTTCTGTACCTGCCGCCCGGTATGCTGGCAGCCACCTCGGTTCCGGCTGCGGTCCTCGTGCTCCAAAAACACCGGAAGAACCGGACGGGGCGTGTCCTCTTCCTAGACGCTCGCCAACTCGGCAAACCCGAACGAGGGGGAGTCCGTAGATTCGAACCCGCCGAAATCGGCCGGATCGGCCAGACCCTCCAGCGGTGGCGTGACGGATCGTTGGAACCGGAAACCCGGTTCACCGCCGAAGCCACCACCGGCCAGATACTCGCCAACAACAGTGTGCTCACCCCCAATCTCTATATCTCATACGCGGAGACAGTCAAAGAAATAGACGGCGAACCGATCCCCTCCCGGCACGAGCGCCTCACCCACACGGTCAAGGACCGGCTAGCGGCCCTCCCCAGGATCGAAGCCGCTACTCAACGGCAACTCTCGTCGATATACACCTTCAAGGACCCAGGTTTCGCGTACCGGCGTCTAGGAGAACTACTCGACGCTGAGCCGTTGCCCGGGACCAGGCAGCGGCAAGACGGCGAAGGTGACCCCACCCCATACGTCACGACTGGAATGGTCACCCACAACGGGCCCGTACTCCGCGATCTCCCCACGGACCGAACGTTTGGTGAAGTCAGCGACCGGGTTGCCCGAAACGGCGACGTGCTCCTGATGACACGTGGTATAGAGCGATACACATCGGTGCCGTGTGCCACCGTCAAATTCGATGTACCTGCCGCGTTCTCCAACTCGCTCATCCGGCTCCGAGTCGACCAAAGCCGCCTGGACCCCGACTATCTGCGCATGTACCTGACATCAAGACGCGGGAGCGCAGCTCTCATCGCGGCCGCAACCGGCAGTGTCATCAGCAACCTACGACGAGACGCCCTCCAAGAAGTGGAAATCCACCTGCCAGACATCGCAACACAAAAGGCCGTAGCCGCCGGAATAGCAGCCATCGAAACCCACATGGCCAAAGTAGAAGACGCACTCACAGCCCTGAGCGACCTCCACGACACGACACGCGAAGGCCTCATAGCCGGCATCCTCGGAATAGGAAACCGCCATGCACCGTAGAACACCGGGCCTACCCCCGACGGCCAGGCCACCCCAAGCCGGCTCCGTCAGCGCCCACAGGATTCACCTACCACCCCCGCTACACCCCCCAAGGTGTTTCCTACACGGATTGGGCCACCAGCGATGACAACTGAGTTGATCGCGTTCCTCGACGAATCCCGCAAGCCGACACGAAACCCCGCAACCGGACGAGTGGATAGCCGCGGACTCAGACACTACGTTGTTGCCGCGGCGGCGGTCATCGATGGAGACATCCCCGACATTCGTCGCCAACTCCGCCGGATCGAGGACAGGCTCGGCTACCCGCTGCACTATCGGAACCTGAGCACAGCTCGCCGGGTACAGACCCTCGAAGCGATAGACCACATCGACGGATGGGACGGCTACCTGTACGAGACGGCCCGAGCTCTACCCGACGCCAACTACAACGAACACCATGTCCGGGCCAAACTAGTTGCCGAAGCCCTGACCCACCTGAGTTCCCAAGGCGTCGTGGAAGCAGTACTCGAGACGCGAGCAGGTACCAACTGGCGGTTTCTCCCTCTTGACGACAAGGATCACGATGTGGTGCGCCGCCTTCAGCAGCAGGAAACCATCCCCGACAGTTTCCGGATCCACCATGGCGACAAAACCGAGGCCATCCTGCAGATAGCGGACCTACTCGCCGGGGCACGCTCCGACTGGCTCTGTGGCGTCAACCGAGAAAACTATGCCCGGATCGGCCACCGCGTCCACACGACACGCGCCGTCTTCGACAAACGGCCCTAAACGCGCAGAGGCCCCGGGACTGCGATCCGCAGCCGCTTCCGGGGCGTACTTCCAGTGAGGGCCCCGAAGCTGCATCAGCGGGTTCAGGGATAAGTCACCGGCCGCTTCCATCATCGCAGATCGGACAGAAAACGCAAACGATACGGCATGCTTGACAGTCCTTACCTCCAGAACCCGCCCATGGAGCCCTCTTCAGGCCAAAACGGTCAGGACCTCGCCCCCTCCCGACTCGTCAAAGAGAAGAACCGCCTCGAACCACCCGCAACGGCCGTCGACCTCCCGATTCGGAGCCCTGGCAGTTGTTGGCCTGCCTGAGCGCGGGCAGTATCCTGGCGGATCATCGGCGACAGAACGGACGGGCTCACACCGGCGGCGGCCACCCCGCTGGGTGGTGTGACCTTGCAGGAAGAGCGTCGGAGATCGCCGCATACCGCCAACAGCGGACATGGCGGAGTTCGGCGGTGAGGGTTCCGCAGATCCTTCGAGGGCCGGTTCGGCGGGCATAGCCCGACCCTAGCCAGCCCAAGCTAACTCCCATAGCAGCTCGCTGAAGGGACATCGGGCGCGCTCGCCGACAATGTGGGACGTACAGAGGGACACCGACACGCAGCTGACGCCCGACATAGCCGATTACCTCGCTGTTCACCACCTCGGGCAGCGGACTACCGCTCCGTTGGTTGCAGGTTCGAGTCCTGCCGGGCCCACCACGGGGTCTTCGCGGGTTAGGTCTGTTCGGGTTCGCGGGTTAGGGCTTGCAGGGGCGGCAGGTGAACTGGTGGTGTACCACGCCCGGCGGTTGTAAGGGCATCAGCGGTTGTCGGTCGGAAACCGGCTTCTAGAGAGCTGTGATCTTTGCCATTCGGCCTGTAGGCACACCGTTGGATATCGCCGGGATCCAGAAATGGTCGGGCAGGGTCGGGTCGGTGCGAACGATGCGGCCGCCTTCGAATGCGTAACCGTCGGGTAGCTGGCTGATCAGGTAGTCGCGGCCCCTCGCGAAGACATGGTCGTATGCGCCTGCGTCCGCTGCGTCGGACTCGCGGATCAGCCGAGCGTCGCGCTCTTCGCGGGTCTCAGTGCGGGTTACCATCCTGCTCACATTGCCACCGTCAGGATCGGTCGTCAAAAACGGCACCTTGACATCTGCATGTAGCGGCGGCACGGTGGGGCCGATGGCAACACTAGACACAGCCGAAGAGACCTAGGAGGAGATAGAAGCGCGGCTGGCCGAGGACGCCGTGGCCGCAGAAGCGGGCGCCCACGACCACATCTTCGAACCAATGTATGGCGAACTGTTCCGCGAGATGCCGGACGGTTACATAATCGTGGAAGGCAGCTTCTTCCGCACCGACCCTTCCCGACCATTTCTATCTCATGGGAGCAACCGGCCAGCAGCTGAACGCTGTAGCGGCCTATCCACCCCCACCCGCCTTCCGGTAGCGCTGTCGCATAGGCCCCGACGGGTCCGTCCCGCATCGGCCAGACCCACGCACGACCATGCAGCAGGTAGCTACCGCGCACTTCTCGGCCGGTGAGAGGAGGAGACAGATTCCGGCTGCGGAGGAGACAGACCCGCGGAACCCCTACCATCACCCCTGGTCGCGGGTGGTTGAGGGGTGGGGTTGATGCGGCTGGTGGGGTGGTGTCGGAGGGTGGTGGACCGTCTGTGGTGGGGTTCCGGTTCTTGCGTCGGCGGGTTCGTCGGGTCTGTTTGAGGTTGTGGATGACGGCTGCCACGAGAACCGCGAGAGTGTGCACGGCGAGTCCGATTCCGAACATATGGCAGGATCCTGGGTCGAGGCTGCCGTCGTCTTTGATCATGCCGTTGACGCCTTCGACGGGGTTGCGGCCTGCGTAGTGCGTTGGACCTTGCCGTTGGGTTTCAGAACGATGCCGGGGGGTATGTCGCCGGCGTCGATGTCGGTCTGATGTTCGTATTGGAGCGTGCGCGCCCAGGTTTCGTAGCCGGTCGGGCCGATGGTGATCTCGGTGACGCTGCGGGCGACCCAGTTGGGGATCGAGGGTGCCAGGAGACGGTCGACCATTCCATTGGACGCCGAAGCGCTGGGTGTTCGAGACCCGCAAGACCCTGGCCATGCTCACCCGCTAGCCTTCTAAACTCTCCCCGACATGCGATTCCGCCACCGGCTACCCCGGAATTCCCTAGCAGTCCTCGCGGTCGTCGCCGTTCTGGCTGTGGGATCGGTGGCGTGTGGTTCCGACGAGGAAACGTCCTCCGGTATCACCCAGACCGGAGTCACCACAGCCACGGATCCCTCCACCGACACAACGGCCGGGCCCCGACCCGACCCGGTCGAAGACACCACTACCACGACCGGCGCGGCCGATCCGACCGCGCAGGACCGGCCGGCCTACGTCAACCATGTGGAAGTGCTCATCCTGGAGTCCTTCCCGCCGCTGGTGTCGGTGGCGATCGAAGGAGACCATCCCACACCCTGCCACGAGACCCTCACGGAGGTCACCGAGGACGGAAGCGACTACACAGTCATGGTCTGGAGCGTGGCCCCGGAGCCCGGCACCGTATGCGCCCAGGTGCTCGAGCCGTTCGAGGAGGTAGTACCGATCGGGAACGGGTTCGAGCCCGGTGACTACACCGTGACGGTCAACGGGGACACCCATCCGTTCTCCATCTGATCGCGCTCCGGTACGTCCCGCAAAAGGTCGTTGCGGGCGGACGGCGCCGCACCTGTCTGGTACGCAGCAGCCGGACACCGGCCGACCCAGCGCCCTCCCGCTTGACCGACAAACCGAAATCGAGCAGCTCGTGGGCGTCGCCCGCTGCAGAGTCGCCCACACGTTGAGCCCGGGACCGTATTTCCTGGTACATCCACTCCGGCAGCTCCCGTAACGCCGAGCGGGCGGTTCTACGCCGACCCCGTTCCGACTTGGGGATCTGGTTCACCGACAACCCGTCGTGGCGTGGGTTCTCACACGCCCGGAGAACCCGGTCATCGTCCTCTACCGGCTCGGTAGCGACCACCGTTGTGAACCGTTCCCAACCGTACGGTATCCGCGGGTTCGCTTCGCCTAGCTGGCCGGCCCGGTCGGTTACCTTCAACCCGGGCCAGCGAACCAACGCCAAATCCCGCCGTCCGTTGTCTTGCCCGACATCAATGTGCAAGACAATCTTGCCGATTCCCGGAATGTGTGTCTCCGCCACGGGCGGCTTCGCAGCTACCAGTACGTAACGGGCCGTCGTTTTCGCCGCTTGTCGCCCTGTTCCTGAAGCAGCTTGTATACGTCGCCGCCCGGACGGATCGTTTCCGACGACACGACAGACGCCCGCCCGTCGCCGGAGTCCCCCTCCAACACGGTCCCCAACCGTCCCCTCCTGTCGGGTCCGTCCCGCATCGGCCAGACCCCACGCTCGACCGTCCAGCAGGTGGTTACCGTCCGATTCTCAGTCAGCGAGAGGAAGAGACAGATTCCGGTTTCGGAGGAGACAGACCCGCCGGACCCCTACCATTACCCCTGGTCGGGGGTGGTCGCGAAGACCCCACAACCGGCCGACTCCGGAGTTGGCCCCGGTCACGATGTAGATGTTCGCGGTCAGATCCTTGGCACGGGTTGCTCCCTCGAGCGATAGCTCTCGTCGCGGCGTAGGTGGTCCTCCTGCTGTTGGTTCAAGTTCTGTAGCTGGCTTGTCAGCCGGGCACGAGGTCGGGGTTCTCTGTTGTCAGTGGTCAACGTGGCCGAGCCGGTGGCAGGTCGTGCCGATGCTGTGTGGCAGGAGCGCGGGCCGGCGCCTGTGGAAAGTGCACCCGATCTGCCTCCGGTGACGATGTCGCTTCAGCCGCTCACGTCGATTTCGCACATCGTTGGGTCGCTCAGATGCCGGGGTTGACGCCGGTCATGTCGATCGAGAGGTCCCACAGCCGTTTGGCGAGAGCGGGGTCCTTGCTCTTGTCGGTTGAGTCGACCTGTTTGGCCGGCCCCGATGTTTCGCCGAACCGGCTGGGGCCGAAGTACTGGCCGCCCTCGGCTCCTGGGGCAGTAGCACCGAGCAGGGTTGACCATGCACCGGTCTCGGCCGAATTGGCGACGGGCCGGAGCAGTGGCATCAGCAGGCGCGCGAGTCGTCCGTAGAAGCCGGTGAGGTAGCGGGGGAGCTCGGTGTCGGCGCCACCGGGATGGACCGCGACGGCGATTGTCGAGGAGCCCTTGGCGCGCAGTCGACGGTCGAGTTCGTACGTGTGGAGCAGGTTGGCCAGTTTGCTCTGGTAGTAGCGCCGTTGCGGTGAATACGACTGGTCGGCGTCGATGTCGTCGAAGTGGATCTCGCCTCGGCGGTGCCCGACGCTGGAGACGACAACGATGCGCGAGTCCGGGGTCGCTTCCAGTTTCGGGAGCAACAGTCCGGTCAGGGCGAAGTGTCCCAGGTGGTTGACGCCGAACTGGGACTCGAACCCGTGCTTGGTGAGTGTCTTGGGGTTCATCATGATGCCGGCGTTGTTGATGAGCACATCGAGTCTCGGTTCTTGGGCTACTACTTTTGCAGCCCGGCTGACGGCGGCCAGGTCGGCGAGATCCAGGTCGACGGGTACTGTGTCGGCGCTTGGGTGGGCGTCGGCGATCCGGGCCACGGCATCCTTGCCCCTTGTGGGGTTCCGGCAGCCGAGGAGGACCCGACCCTCCCTTGCCGGCGATGACTTGGCGGCTTCGAAGCCGATGCCAGTGTTGGCGCCGGTGATGAAGAATGAGGTTGACCCGCTGCCAGTCAACGTTGTGGTCCGGGAGGCAGCGAGCCGACTGTGTAGCGCGGGGTGCGAGTCCTCCCACGAAGACGACCCGCTCGTGCCAAGGGCCGAGATCGCCGATCGGCTACCTGGTCTCTTCATCCGTTTTGTGTGGCCAGCATCTTCCGTTCCCTCTTGAGCATGGGCCCCGGTGGGGGTTTGCCGTGCTCGCCTCTGTGGCTTCGTCGACGTTTGCGGTTCTCCTCGTATCCAGCGGCACTGTTCGGGTCTTGGTCTGCTTCGCCGTTCTGCCCTTTCGGGAGCGGGATCGACCCGGTTCTTTGCCTGGGAGGTCTGCGCAGGTGGGGAGCTAGCTCATGTCTGCGCCGTTGATGAATTGTGTGACAGCGGCTACAGCTTCGTTATGTAGGCGTGCCTTTCCCTCGGTGTCGTCGGGATCGGCTTGGAAGTTGGCGTAGAAGCGTGGTCCGTCGCGGTTCGTATTGTTGAAGCAGCGGCTGAGCAGTCGGAGTGCTTCGATCACCTGCGGTTCTTCCCTGACCGGGCTTGTGGCAGCGACCCGTCCGGCTGTGTGGGGTCCTCCGTTGGGGTAGTTCATCAGCGTGTAGATGAGGTCGTAGGCGTCTTTTTCATGGTGGCGATCTTGGAACGCGAGCGTCTTGAGCACGACATAGCTGAGTATCCCGGCGACTCGGAGACGGACTCTTGACAGGCCACCGTCCTCGAGACGTTCCGCCTCGAGTTCGTATTCGGAGTAGTCTCGAGCGACGAGTTGCGCGCCGATTACGTTGAACGCCCCGAATCCGGAGCCGGTGTCCTGCCGGGTGCGGTGGATCGTCCCGGCCCCGACCTGGTCGGTCTCACACAAGAACTCCACATATACGGGCGCTCCGTCAACGTTGCGGACCCACCGGTAGCTGGGTTGCGTCAACTCGAATCCTGACCTTCTCAGGTTTGTCCCGAGCTTCATGTAGGACTCGAAGTCCTCACCAACGGCTAGTTGGACGACGAGATCCACATCGGTCGTACCGACGTGAGGGCTCGCTCCGGGAGGCAGCGAGCCGACTATGTAGCGGGGGGCGAGTCCCCCCACGAGCACCAACCGCTCCCGCCATGGGCCGATGTTGCCGATCAGGGTTACCAGCGCTCTCTCGCATCGAAATGTGGCCGACTCGCTGTACTGATCATGGTGGTCCAGTCTCATCAGAACCCGATGACCTCACGACGTAGGTGGTCGCTCTGCTCGCGACCTCGGCGCGGATCGCGCCGCGTGTCCAAGTAGAGGCGGAACATGTTGACCGTCCAGAGACCTTCTATCTGGGTCCGGAACGCCAGCGGCCCATCGTCACGTTCCTGCAGGAAAACCACGTTCGGCCCTGAGTCCACCGGTGCCACCCCGAGCCGGGCACATACGACGCTCGGGTCGGCCGTGCTCTCCAGCCAGACATCGGCGACCGCAACGCTCGTAACGAACGGAGCCAGCCGCGCCGCGGCGGCAGCGCCGGTGAGGGCGTAATCGACCCCAGCCGCCTCTAGGCCCTCGCACAGGCTTCCGATCAACTGATCGGTCGTCTGAGCCAGCATGAACACCCGTTGTCGGGTCGGGCGATCGATCTGCTCCTCAACCCAGAGGTCCAACAACGCTGCCGGGTTCGACAACCGGCGGGTCTTGGCAGGTCCGGCACCATGTACTTCGACGACACCCTCATCCTCAAGGCGTAGCAGCACCCTGTGCACTAGCCCGGCCGACACGGCGCACCGTTGTTTCAGGTCGCCAACCTGCCAGGACCTATCAACGTCACACAGCATGGCTTGGGCAACAAGACCGGACTTGCCTGACAGGCGCACCGGGACAGCCGCCCGGCGGACCGGCTTCCTGGAGGCGATCCGCACTAGCAGGCCAGGCAACTCCAACCGAACATTGCCCGACCCGTCGACCAGTCCGACACCGGCTTCTGTCAGGATCTCACGCGCTCTTGCGGTCGACTCGCCAGCAACCACCACGACCGGCATCGTCCGGCCGCGCGCCTGATGGGCGATCAGGTGAGCCGCGGCGCTGCTAAGCCGTGTCTTGACCTCGACCGCGACCGGGACCTCGGTGTCGGCATAACGAACTGTGGCGTCCGTCCGGCAATCCTCTCGTTGGGCTACCGTCACCTCCAGTTCGGGAATCGATCGCAATACGCGAATAGCCTCGGCTTCTAATCCCAGACCGTAATTCACTGTAATACGATTATTCATCGCATAGGTGAAACTAGCAGATTCTGTGAATATACCCAACTGTGACACGGGACAACGGAGTATTTGGACGAGATATTGCGGCTTTAGGAGTTCCTAGGGGTGTTAGTTGCCCTGGGTGGTGGGGTTGGTGAAGTCGTGCTTGCCGACCGCCGCCAGAGGTAGCGGACGGATTGACGCAGCTACCCCATACGTCGAGACCGCTGCTTCGGTGTCTTCACGTCGCTCGCTGGTTCACTGAAGGCTCACCCTGGTACGGCGGGAACGCAACGGCGCCCACCAGACAGCGTCCCCCAATATACGAACCCGAACTGTTCCGAGCCCGGTTCACCCTCCTGCGGCGGGCGGTCCATCTCAGCGAAGGGCACCAGAAGCCTCTGGATCGGCTGTTCGACGCTCATCCCCGGCTCCGCATTGCTTGGGACGCGCTCCAGGAGTTCTACCAGATGTACGAGGCCGACGACCTGGAGCAGGCCCAGGCCCTCGGACGGTTCGCCGACCTCTACGCGACAGGCCAGACACGAATACCGAGAAGTGGTGGACACGATCATCGCGTGGGGGAGAAGAAATCCTGGCCTACCACCGCAGCAGACGAGCAACCAACGGACCCATCGAGGGGATCAGCAATTTGCTCCAGGTCCTACGCAGAGTCGCTCACGGGTTTACCAACACCGACAACTTCGCAGCCCGAGGAGTTCTCGTAACACTCATACTGTGAGGGCTCCTCGGTCCGGGGCGGGTCTGACTCTTCTCGTAACTGGCCTCTGTGCCTTTGTCATGATCTGTCCACCACTTCCCCGGTCCGGGAGTTCCCGGATCGGGGAAGTGGTGGACCCCCATTAGGAGCGTCACCTCGAGGACCACGATCAGTTCCAAGCCGGCCTTACTCGGCGGTTTGCTCGGCGCCTCGTCCAGGATGCCAGGGTGATGTCGATTCGGGCGGCGTCCCGCCATCACGGGGTGGGATGGCATCGGATCATGCGCCTGGTGAGCGCCCACTCAGAGCAAGTGGCGAAGCGTCGCCGGGCCCGGCCCGTGCGGGTGTTGTTGGTGGACGAAACGTCGATCCGGCGCCGGCATCGTTATGTGACCGTGGTTGCTTGTGGCGACTCGGGCAAGGTCCTAGCCATGAGCGAGGATCGCACGAAAGGGTCTTTGAGCAGGTTCTTCCGTGATCAGGGACCGGGCTGGTGCCGGCAGGTGGAGATAGTCGTTTCTGACGGGTCCCGCTTATATCAGGCGGCCATCGCCCAGTACTTGCCCGACGCCCGCCACGTCTTGGACGTTTTCATGTTGCGCGGGTGCGCCATGAGGCGCTTTGTTCACGAGTGAGGGTGCGAGACCCTTGCCGTGGGCTGTCACAGCAGTCCGCTGAAGCTGGGAGCAGTCCAGGTCTTGGGGGTGCAGGACCTTGGGCGGTAAGCAGCTCGGAGGACGCCGGGACGGGTCGGCACCGTCAGACGGTCCGGGTCCGGCAAGCAAGACGAGAAGGTGTAACAACAGTAGTGAACCAGTGTCAGAACCTCCTTAAGCGTGGAACCGGCTCGAATCTGGCGGATGTGGGCCGGGCAGCAGTGCACGTCGTCTACTACTGGCGTGGACGGCGACTCCGTAACCGGCTGCGTGCGCCGGTGGGGAGGCTTTCCGGGAAGGTCTGTGGCGTACCGGAGAGCGAGGCTGCAGGAGAAAAGCTGGGCGTCTCCCTTGTCGAGCGGAACAAAGTGAACATGGGAACCGACCCGGGGTTGTCCCTCCCGCTGCGCTGCCAGTGCGGCGGAGGGCAGGTCCACCGCCGACCGATGGCGTCGGGTCGGGACGGAGCCTCCGTAGTAGGTGCGAGGTCGGGAAAGCCGGCCACACGGGGGAAGGGAGGCAGCGGGTCAGCAGCGGCGGGATTGGAATGCCAGGAGGCCGCCGGTGAATACCGGCGTTCTGTGGCCGACGTCTGAGGAGGCGTCGGTGCGGGTACTGGAGATCCAAACTAAGCTGCATCGTTGGGCATCTGACGATCCGGGTCGCCGTTTCGGTGATCTTTACAACCTGGTGCACGATCCGGCCACTGTCGGGGTGGCGTGGGATCGTGTCCGCAGGAACCGAGGTGCCCGCACCGGTGGAGTGGACGGCCAGACCGCCCGCTCCATCGAGGCACGACACACCGTGACGGGCTTTTTGGAACAGCTTCGAGCCGATCTCAAGGCCCGAACGTTTCAACCGTTGCCCGTGCGGGAGCGGACCATCCCGAAACGGAGCGGCAAGCTACGCCGCCTGGGGATACCGACCGTTCGGGACCGTGTCGTGCAAGCGGCAATGAAGGTGGTGTCAGAACCCTGTCTTTGGGGCGGACTTCCAGCCGTGTTCGTATGGGTTCCGACCCAACCGCCGGGCACAGGACGCCATCGCCGACATTTCACCACCACTGGTGCACCAGCTCTTATGAGTGGGTGCTGGAAGCGGACATCAAGGCATGTTCCCGACCAGACGGCGACCACACCGCTCTCATAGAGCGGATTCGGGGTCGGGTCTCGGACAAGAAGGTCTTGAGCCTGGTTAAGACGTTCCTCAAAGCCGGTATCCTCGGAGAGGACGGCGTTGATCGGGACACCTGGGCGGGAACCACTCAAGGCGGGATACTCTCACCGCTGCTCGCCAACATCGCCCTCTCCGTCCTCGATGATCATTTCATCGACGTGTGGGCTGGGTTTGGTAAGAACGCCCAGGCTCGAAGCTATCGACGGTCCAAGGGTTTCGCCACCTACCGGCTGGTCCGCTACGCGGACCACTTCGTCGTGTTGGTGCTCGGCACCCGTGACGACGCCGAAGAGCGACGGGCGGAGGTCGCAGCGGTGTTGTCGGAGATCGGGCTGCGTCTGAACGACGACAAGACGAGAGTCGTTCACATCGACGACGGTTTCGACTTCCTTGGGTTCCGTATCAAACGGGACCACAAACGAGGAAGCGGGAAGGCCTATATCTATACCTACCCCTCCAAGGAGTCGGTCGCCTCGATCAACAGGAGAAGAAAAGGCCATCGGTCGCCAGACCACCAGCCAAAGCCCCAAGACACCTACTACGGCAACTCAACCCGGTACTGAGTAGAGGCTGGACCAGCTACTTCCGGCACGGGGTGTCCCCAGACCACCCTGCGGATACCTCCGTCACTACACATGGCGGAGAGTCATCGGGAAGCTCAACTTTGTCGCACCCAGGGCTTTTGGGCCGGAAGATTGGGGAAGGAAGGGAGAAGGAATTGTGAGTTTGGATGAGCCGGAGGGCCAGTATCGGGAGCGGGCTACCTTGTTTGAGCACCCGGAGGATGGCCTGTTGTTGAAGGTGGGTGGCAGGTTGAGGTTGACCCGCTTTGGTGGACACTCAGTCCACGAAAGCGGGTCAACCTCAATCACCACAGAATCTGTCGTCCAACTACAAGGGATCGCTGCTCGACTAGTCCAAGGGCAAGAGGCCATCCTTGGCAAGCTCTCCGAGCTAGGCGGCGACGTGGCAGCACTCCAACTAGACGCCGCCAAACTCCAAGCCGAACTCACCGACCTTCGGGGATGGCTCGAAACTCGCTTCGACGGTGTGGACAAGGCGGTTAACGCCTTCCAGCAGCATCAGCACTAGCCCCTAACCCCCTGGGTGCGCTAGGTACGTAGCCTCCGAGTCATCACCTGGCTACGGCACAAACACCCCCGAAGCAACTGGAAACAACTGAATCGCCGATACCTCGACACCGGATGGTGGCCATCCGACGGGAACGTGGCGCTGTTCAACCCGGCCGATCGTCAACACACCCGATACCGCTACCACAGAACACGAATCCCCACCCCCTGGACCCACCAACCGTCAACACCAACCGACCCGCGGAGAGCCGGATGCGGTGAAAGCCGCGCGTCCGGTTCGGAGGCGCGGACCGGGGAAACCGACCGATAGAAACATCGGCACGGCGCCCCGGTCCGACCCTACTGGTTCACCGAAGGCTTGACCCTGGTACGCCGTGAACTGCAACGCCGCCCCCCAGAGCAGCGGCCCCCAACATACGAACCGGACCTGTTCCGAGCCCGGTTCACTCTCCTCCGGCGGGCGGATCATCTCACAGACGGGCATCAGAAGCATCTGGATCGCCTGTTCGAAGCTCATCCACGGCTCCGCACCGCTTGGGAAGCGCTCCAGGAGCTCTACCAGCTGTACGAAGCCGACGACCTCGACGGCGCCAACCGGGCCCTCGGACGGTTCGCCGACCTCTACGCCACAGGCCAGATCCCCGAATACCACGACATCGTGGACACCATCATCGCATGGGGAGAAGAAATCCTCGCCTACCACACCAGTCGACGAGCAACCAACGGACCCATCGAAGGCATCAACAACCTGCTCCAAGTCCTACGCCGAGTCGCTCACGGCTTCACAAACAGCAACAACTACGCAGCCCGAGGAATCCTCGTAACATGACCCCCACACCGACCACCAGAACAGCCCAATCCCACGTTTTCGCGAAGCCTCAAGAGGTTGTAGATCACCTGCACGGTGTCCACCAGTCCCGATTCCAACAGGGCAGCACCGAATCGGGCTCGTGATCGTTGGTGGACACCCCGAAGAAGCGGATCTTGCCCTCCTTCTTTAGCGCCGACACCGCGTAGAGTACGACGATGGCCGTTCCTGGGAAACATCCGACCGTTTCGACCAGGCGTACAGCATCACCGAAGTCGCCCAACTCGTATGGGACCTATACGACGCGCTGGAGCAGGTTCCGGGACAAGCCACCGACCAGGAAGCCACAGACACGATATCGGCCTGGATCAGCGCAACAGATTGGAAGACAGGTGTGAACGACTGGGACCGGTTGCAGGTAGCCTGGTTCGGTGGTTACGCTCTCTGCGACCAGCACGCTAGCCTGCTCGAAGCATGGTCCGACGCAGACGCGCCACCACTGGACCTCGGGTAGCACAGGCGTAGACCATCCGAACCTTGGAAGTTAAACAACCAAGTATACTGAGAGCGTTCGGGGAACACAATCTACTATCGTGGCCCTACTTCGATTGTTGTGGAACCGGAACTGGACGAACCCGACTACTAGACGGAAAGGCGAAAGGCATTTGCCATGACCCGCCAACTCCGAATCGGACATGCCATCATAAAGTTGATTTCCCCTCCTGGAACTTTGGACTTCTACGATACACCGACCAAAGCTCTTAGTGCGTCTTGGATACCAGGAACCGACAACCTCTGGTATGGCCGTCGATGGCGGATCGGTCGCAGAACCGAAATAGATGAGGGGGTATGGGGTGGAAAGGTTGGGTTTACAAAAGAAGATGTGACCGACTATTGGGATTCAAAGAATAATGACTTCCAAGATATACCCGTTGAGGTTGGTGCTGCGGTACCTTTTGTGATCGATATCCAACGACAGCTACTAACCTTCCAATACGCCACCAGTCGCAAAATACCTAGAGACGCAGTTACTGCTCACCTAAACGTGTTGCTCAATAAGGCCAGTGCGCACGTTTGGGAGATAAAGCCCCTCCCTTCCGAGTTAACTTACGAAGTGTGGAGGAAATCTGTTGATCGAATAACCAGATTCAAAGCCACCCTCAATCGTCCGAACCCCCGTTACCCAGGACCTTACATTAGGCAAGGGATCGAAGACCTCGAAGCGGACGTTATGACGATAGAAGTTAAAAGTAAACGAATCAACGAACGGTCAACAATCATGAAAGAATGCACGGATCATCAAAAGGCCGGGTATGGCAGCACGGAACACACCGGCCCAAACAGAGCAACGGGAAAACCCTCCACCTACAGAAGCAATGCTGGTGATAGAACCGATATGATACAATCTAACCAAAGCGAAGCTACCTTTGATGAATTACGGGAGGTTCAGAGAGGGATAGAGATCGGAGCAGAGAACACAGATGACGACAAGGAAAAGTTATAGAGAAACGCTAGGTAGATTCCTAATAACACTCGATTCATGGGAAACCTACCTAGCAATAGTGGCTGGCCTATTCATAGGGTGTGTCTGGCCACGTCTAAACTTTACTCCCGACTCCACCTTCCTACTAGCTATCTTAACCCTGTATTTCGGATTTACTGCGCTGATCGAAGCAACCAAACTATCCGTATTCGATAGACTATACAACTCTGAATTGGGTGCGATGATTAGAAAAAACGACCCCAAACAGAAGGATGCCTTGGCTATGTTTTCTGCCGGTAGATACATTGCTGTTCTAGCTGCATTATCAAGTATTGTGGCCTACGTAATCGTACACAGTGCTGATGGCTGGAAGCTTTCCGATATCACTAGGATGAGGATCGAATCTTCGGCTGTTGGTATAGCTGGTGGTCTGGTCGTCTGGATGGTTGGATTTTATCTATCCCTAAAGCGTAGGCAAGACGATTTCATTGAAGATATTTCATACGTTCGCTCGCTGGAAGAACGCAAGAAACGTGCCGAAGGTGGTTAAAAGACAGCTCCCCACACCCCGTACATTTCTCGCACCCTTCGTTGCCAATCAATAGATTGTCAAGTCAAACTAGGTATATAATTGAGGCTTCGTGAAAACGTGGGGTTCCGGGCCTGTTTTCGGTGTGGTGGTTCATGTTACGAGGATTCCTCGGGCTGCGAAGTTGTTGGTGTTGGTGAATCCGTGAGCGACGCGGCGTAGGACTTGGAGGAGGTTGTTGATGCGTTCGATGGGTCCGTTGGTTGCTCGTCTGCTGTGGTGGTAGGCCAAGATCTCTTCCCCCCAGGCGATGATCGTGTCCACGACTTCGCTGTATTCGCGGTGTCTGGCCTGTGGCGTAAGGTCGGCGAACCGCCCGACGGCCTGGTTGGCGCCGTCGAGGTCTTCAGCTTCGTACAGCTGGTAGAGCCCTTGGAGAGCGTCCCAGCCCGTCCGGAGGCGGGGGTGAGCTTCGAACAGGCGATCCAGATGCTTCTGATGCCCGTCTGTGAGATGATCCGCCCGGCGGAGGAGGGTGAAGCGGGCTCCGATGCAGGTCTGGCTCGAACGTTGGGGCCGCTCGTCGGGAGGGCGGCGTTGCAGTTCACGGCGTACCATGGTCAAGCCTTCGGTGAACCACCTCGCCACGTGAGAACGGTCGAGGACATGGCGGGCGTCGGGGAGATACTGGGCGATGGTCTGGGTGGTATGAGCGTGATCCGTCGGAGACGACGATCTCGACCTGGCGGCACCACCAAGCTCCTTGATCCCTGAAGAACCTGTGTCGGGGACGCTTTCGTGCGGCCCTCGATCATGGCTAGGACCTTGCCCGTGTCGCCACAGGCCACCACGGTCACATACCTGTGCCGACGCCGGATGGATGTCTCGTCCACCAGCAGCACCCGGCACGGTCGGGCGCGGCGACGCTTCGCTACCCGAGCTGCCTCGGCATCCACCAGGCCCATGATCCGATGCCATCCCACTCCGTGATGGCGGGACGCCGCCCGAATCGACATCCGCCGGGCGTCCTGGACCAGGCGGTGGGCCAACCGGCGGGTGAGGCCACCATCGAAGCGGGTGTGGACCTCGAGGTGCCGCTCCTCGCAGTTCGAACACACAAACCGGTGGCGGCGCCACACCAGGGTGGTACGCCGGCCGCTCACCTCCAAGTCCCGGACCCGCTTCGCTCGCCGGAACCGACACCTTGAAACACTTGAACCCCACAATGCGGGCACCGCGACCAGGCCCGGGTCGATTCCACTTCCACCTCTAGGCGGTTGACAGAATCAACCACCACTCCCCTCACGCGAACACCCGACAAGTGCAGACGAACCGACATAAGATCAGACATCGAGGCCTCCTGGCATCGGCGATTTGGTACTTCACCGATTCCAGCGGGGCCTCACCCCCTTTCCAAGGATTTCACCCCCCCCATCCCACGTTTTCGCGCAGGGCCAACTGGTTGTCGAGACTCCCCTGCATCGGTGCCGGAGCGGCGAGGGGGCCGTCCCGTTGGTGGGTCAGCGTCTTGGAACCACAACATCAGGATTTCTCCGGCGCGTTTGTGGATTCGGTTGGACGCGGCCAGCGCGGGGTTCCGCTGGACTCTTCGCGTTGGGCAGGTGCGTGACTCTCAAGGGGATGTTCTCGGTAGGACCGACCTAGTGACGTTTCGAGATGTGGGAACGCGTCACGCCGGCACAAGTGGTTTCTTGCGCCCGTAGCGCTCACGGATGAAGGTCTCGACATCGGCGGACGGAACTTCTCGCGTTGAGTTGTTGCGGCGTTGGTAGAGCGTTTTGGCGCCCTCCTTGTTCTTGACCCAGATGGGCCGGGAACTGACGGGCACGTCGATCCGGCAGACGTCGTGGTTGTTGACTCGGTCGATGCGGATGTCAAGGCGGTTGGCGCCGGCGTGGCCGAGGCTGTTCTCGAAGAGGGTGTCGAGCCAGTTGACGTAGCCGTCGGCGTTCGGAGGTTTGACTTGGGCGTAGTCGTCGTCGAGGCCGACCGGTTCGCCACGATCGGTGACGCCGATCAGCAGGGTCCCGCCCCGGTCGTTGAGCAATCCGGCGACTGTCTTGACGACAACCTGTTCCATCCTCTTGTCCCTGCGCCGCTCCCGCACGTTCCACCGGGCGGTCTGTTTGTACTCGACTGTTCTGGACTCGTCGTCGACAAGGAGTTCTCGGGTGGGGCAAGCCCAAGTGGCGTTCGCTCCGAAGAGCGTCTCGATGAGTTGGGCGAACAGTTCTGGGTCGGTGCGGACTTGGGCTAGGAGGTCATCGTTGACCTCCTCAGGAGTGGTCGGCACTGTCGCCACCGCCGTACCCGTGCCGGTGTCATCATCGGGTGTGTCGTAGACGCTTCCGCCATTGTCGAAATAGCTGGCGTAGATGTGGTCGAAGATAGCGTCGACCTTTTGGTCGAAGAGTCCGGGGCCGTAGACGTCGGGCAGTTCATCGTCGAGGACGGTGCCGACTGCGACGCGAACCGCGGAGCGAGTTTGCTGGCGGCGTTTCCAGTCGAGGACGAGTTTCTCCTCGACATGGTCCAACAGCTTCTTCGCAGCGCCCTTGACTTTCTTTGCCTCGGCCTCGGTCAGCTGCGGCTCCGGCTTGGTGAGCAGGTCGAAGACGGCCAGTTCTGCCTCGGTCGCGTCTTCTCGAACGGCGCGCTGCTCTTCGTTGGTCAACTCGTCGTTGATGGCCCTGAGCCTACGGAGGAACTCCTCGAGGTTGTGAGTGCCGGCGTTGTAGTCCTCGATGAGGCGTCGGAACCTCTCGGCCAGGTCCATCCGGGTCGGGTTCTTTCGCACCGCCTCAACAAGCCGTTTCTTGATGTTCTTCTCGATGGCCAGCGCGGCTGTTCGCTTGTTGGCGGCGAAGTTCAAGGAGAGTTGCTCGAAGTCGATCTGGTTGAGATCGATCAACGGATCAGTCCCACCGGTGCTGCGAATGATGTACTCCTTCGCCCCGACCGACCGATCGAGCAGTTCCGACACCGAGTCCATCACCCCGCTGATGTCGGGCGAATCGGTCGCCGATGCGATCTTCGATGCGATCGAGCGAATTACAGCCACCCGGTGGGTGACCGCCATCGCCTCAGGATCAGGTAGCAGCGCCTTGAAGGTCTTTCGGACCCTGCGGGCAAGCGACACGTACCGGCGGCGGGTCTGTTCGTCAATCAGTAGCGCTTCCACGGCGGCCTTCTGCAAGGCGACGAACTCGAACCCCTGCGCTGCCTCCATGTCGTCGAGGTCGATGTCGTTGGCATCGCACAAGTCGGCTACGTCGCCCAGCGCCGCACTCAACCCTGCGATCAGGTCGTCCTTGGGCCGGATCGGCAGGTCGCGGCCCGACGCGGTGCGGTCAGCACCGTAGATGGCGAGCGCCTTCTCCAGGTTCCGGAACACACCGACGTAGTCGACGATCAGACCGTTGTCCTTGTCCGGGAACACCCGGTTGGCCCGGGCGATGGTCTGCATCAATGTGTGGTTCCGCATCGGCTTGTCGAGATACACCGTTGACGTCGACGGGGAGTCGAACCCCGTGAGCCACATCGCACACACGAACACCAACCGGAACGGATCGTCAGGGTCCTTGAACTTGGAGTTGAGGTCCTCGGTGAGCATCCGCTTGCGATGCTTGGCGATGTCGAGACCGGCAGCGGCCATCTCTGCCACTTCGTTCTGGGCCTGCGACACCACCACGGCCATGTCGGTGCTGCGCATGAACTCGATAAGGGACTCCAGGTGCGGTCTCTCCATCTCGGGGGTGTTCACCAACCGACTTTCGAGGTCGGCCAGATAGCGGACCCACTCGGCCTCCACCAGGTCGTACATCCGCACGGCCGTAGCCTTGTCGATGGCCACATACATGGCCTTTCCCCGGAATCCCCGATTGACGAAGTGGTGGACCAGATCCTCGGCGATTTCGGCGAGCCGCCGGGGTCGCGTGATCAGCTGGTACTGCTGGGAGAATCGGCGCGCGACTGCCTTTTCCTGGGCATCGTCCAAAGCGGCCTCTTCGAGCAGGTCTTCGAGTTCCTCGTCGAAGTCTTCGTTGGTGAGCTGCAACTCTGGGATGCGGTTCTCGTAGTAGAGCGGGACGGTGGCCCCGTCAGCGATGGAGTCCCGGAAGTTGTAGATCGACACGTAGTCGCCGAACACCTGCCGGGTTCTCTCCTCCTCCCCGGCGATCAGCGGTGTGCCGGTGAAACCCAGAAACGAGGCGTTCGGCAACGAGAGTCGCATGTTGGCGGCCAGCGTGTCGTACTGTGATCGGTGGGCCTCGTCGGTGACAACCACGATGTCATCCCGTCGGGACAGGACCGGCATCGGTTGGCCCTTCTCGGGTGGGATGAACTTGTGGATCAGCGTGAACACGTACCGGTGGTCCTGGCCCAGCAACTCCCGTAGGTGGGCTGAACTCTCGGCGTGAACCTGCTGGCCGGTGGTTATCACCCCAGAGTCGACAAATTCCTCGTAGAGCTGCTCGTCGAGTTCCTTCCGATCGGTCACCAGCACGAACGTCCAATTGCCGGGCTCCTTGCGCAGCACCTTCTGGGTGAACCACAACATCGACAGTGACTTGCCCGACCCCTGGGTATGCCAGAACACCCCGAGCCGACCCTCACGCTCCTTCAGTTCCCGCAGAGCCTCAAGCGCATTGTTCACGCCAAGGAACTGGTGGTTCTTGGCGAGCACCTTCACCAGACCGCCCGGCCGTTCCGTGAAGGCAACGAAGTTCTCGACCAAATCCAGCAGTCGACGCCGCTCGCAGGTGCCGCGCAAGGCGGTCTCCAGCGACACCACGCCCTGCTCGCCCTCGGAGTTGATCCTCTTCCAATCGGTGAAATGCCCCCATGGAGCGAACGTCGAGCCAACGCGTGTGTCGGCTCCGTTCGAGAGCAAAACGAACGCGTTGAACCAGAACAGGTGCGGGACGGTGTCGCGGTAGTCGCGGAGGTTGCCCTCGTACGCGTCCCGGACGTTCTTGTGTGACACTTTCAGTTCGACCAAGACCAGCGGGATGCCGTTGACGAACAACACCACATCGGCCCGCCGCTTGTACATGTCGCCAACGATCCAAAACTGCGAAACCGCCAACCAGTCGTTCGCGTCAGCGTTGTTCCAGTCCATGAACCGCACCGTGACCGTCTGGCTCTTGCCGTCAGCTCCGATCGTTTCGATCTTCGCGCCATCGCGAAGTAGTACATCGACCTCGCGGTTTGCCCGAACCCGGTCCATCGCCGACCGATCCTCGACCAACCGCTCCACCGCCGCATCCAGTGCCGCCTCAGGACGACCAGGATTCAGAACACGAAGCGACTCTCGGAGCCGGTAAACGAGCACGGGCTCGGACCGTGAGTCGCGACCTAGCGTGCCCAGCGGCCCGAGGCTCTCCTCGAACCCCAACGCCACTTTCCAACCCAACCGTGACAACAGACGGAGTGCTGGCTGCTCAACCAGTTCGTCCTCGGTCAGACCAACTGGACTCACACCGCCTCCACCACCAGATCTATATCAAGCTCCGATACATCCAACTCCCCCGACACAAGACGAGGCAGCAGGAGGTTCCGCGCACCCCGCAGCACCCGATTCTGTGCTGCGAGGGTCTTTCTCAGAGAATCAATTGGCCCCACAATGTCGCTGAATGCCTGTTCAACATCATGGGTGGGGTGGGGAATGCAATAGTTCATGAGGACTCCGGTGTTTGCCCTCGGCATCTTTGTCCCGTTGGAGGTTGCGGTTGCAACACCAACGAATTCGTCACTTGACGCAACCGCTAAGGCTCGACACCGGAAGGATTCCTCTTTGGGTCTAAAGACAATCGTATCCGTCGAAGAACACCCCGAGATAGGTGCATCGACCACCTTATGAAAGTAGGGCCGAATTTTGCCGAAGAGAATATCCCCCTCGGAGAAGATCTTTCGTCGACTTCCAACCTGCGAGGCCTCTTCCCACTCATAGAGTGTCGTGGAACGCCTTGGCAGGTGCTGAAGTCCCACTACCGGTGTTCCTTCGGATATATTGTCCGGAGACACCGTCTGTTTGATCTCCGACACGAGATCTGAGAACTTACCTGCTTTCCAACCATCGGGGATCGGGCCAATGTCGGAGTCGATCAACTCGCTATCTTCGTGGCCCGGGAATCGGAGGTGTACGAACCACTCCCTATACAACAACCGAGCCATCTCCTCCAGAATCTCGATCCGGCGCCGATTGTTGTCGATCAAGCCGTCGTACATCCCCAGTTCACGTGCCATCCTCCGTTGGTCTTCAAGAGCGGGCAATGGGATCTCCACTAGAGACAGTATCTCTTGGTTAAGTGATGCCATCGTCGCTCCGAACGAGCAGTAGTTATGCATCCAGCGTCGATGCCATTCAGTACGAAGTGTGAACGATACGAACGTTGGATCAATAACGTTCTTATCCAGTCGCAAACGGATACAGTCGGACCCTTGGATCCAGCCTGTTTCTCGTGACGTAATGAGAGCGTGACGATCTACAGCTCCCTTTCGACCGAAAACTATGTCACCCTCCTGAAGCCGGTGTCGTGCTAGGCGCTCGACATGTTCTGCTGGGAGAAACTCCAATCCATGAGTCCGGATCTCACCGTAACCAACGTTACGAACGTTGATTACGGGTGTGCCATCATGCGTATACTGATCCGCCGATAGCTGCGTCCCAAACGGACCCGTTGTTAGCTCGGCAACCCCTCGGGATTGGAGATCCCCGATCCGAACTGTCTTCATTCGACGGACTGCATCTGGCCCCGGATCCTGTCGGACAGGAGAGAGGCTTCGTCAGTGAGTTTCGCAAATGTGCCAGCAAGTTGTGTCATCGCTACGACAAATTCGCCATGGTCGACAAGGGACCTGACTACATCTACATATCGGCCTGGATTGAGACTCCATCCCTGCACTTCGAGCTCTTCGATACTTGTGACAGCACACAGGCCAGGCACATCTGTATAAGTGTCGGCGGGAAATCTCTTGCTGAGCAACTCCTCACTTCCTGCCTCGAATTCGGGCTTCTCGCCGCGCCACAACCGTACGATGTTGGCGAGGAACTCAATTTGCTGTGGTGTCCAGTCACGATGGGCTCGGTCGATCTGGTTGTAGATCTCACGAGCGTCGATAAAGAGCACTTGGTCAGCCCGGTCAGTGCGTTTCTTGCCTCGGTCGAGGAACCACAGCGTCACGGGCAACGTGACGGTGTAAAACATGTTCGTGGTGGCAGCCAAGATCACATCAACGGTCCGGTCTTCAATGAGCTTACGGCGGATGTGCAGTTCACTTCCTCTGGCGTCGGATGCCGAGTTCGCCATGACGAATCCGGCACGGCCGCTCTTGTTGAGCGCGGAGTAGAATGTCTGGATCCAGATGTAGTTGCCGTTGTCAGCCTTCGGCAGTCCGAACGGGAACCGGGAATCGTCCTCGAGCTTGGTCCTATCAATCTTTTTGACATTGAACGGCGGGTTGGCCATGACGAAGTCGAACTTGCCGCCTGAATCATGGAGATCCTCGTAGTAGGTGTTGCCTTCTCGAATGTCCCCGCCGAGGCCATGGACGGATAGGTTCATCTTTGCGAGCCGGACGGTGTCGCCGGTCTTCTCCTGACCGTAGATCGAGAGTTCCTGGCTAGGGTCGTGACGGTGACGTTCGACGAAGTGGGCGGACTGTACGAACATCCCGCCCGACCCGCAAGCGGGGTCATAGATCTTTCCGCGGAATGGTTCGAGGATCTCGACAATGAGCCGGACGATCGAAGTCGGTGTGAAGAACTCGCCGCCCTGCCGACCCTCCGACAGGGCGAACTTGCCGAGGAAATACTCGTAGATCAGCCCGAACCCGTCACCTTCGATCACCTCCGGCAGTCCCCGCAGTAGCCGCAGGAGTTCTCCGAGGATGTTGTCGGGAACACGGGAGTAGTCCCCTGGCAGAACACCCTTGAGGTCGGGGTTGTGCTTCTCGATGCCGGTCATGGCACGGTTGATGGACTTCCCGATGTCGGCGCCCTCGGGAAGGTTGAGGAGCGTCTCGAACCGCGATTCGTCCGGCAGATACAGGGCACCAATGGCCTTGTAGTCATCGGGCCCGGTCGGACGCCGATCAGATCCCGGGCCCACTACCTCGTCGGCCTGCGCGAATCGATCGTCGGCGTACCGAAGAAAGATGAGCCCCAACACCGGCGAGGCATACTCCGATGCCTTCAGCCCCGAGTTGGCTCGTAACTGGTCCGCCGTCTCCCAGAGCGTGCTCTGTAGTTCACCGAGGTCCGTCGCCACCCCTGCTCTTCCTGTTGCCCCTCCATTGTCTCGCAAATGTAGGTGTCGACCAAAGGCGACCGATCCACTTCTTGAACCGGCGGAAGCCGAAGCGGTTGGCTATCTCGTTCTGTAGGTTCGTGATCGCCTGCTTACTTGTCTGGCCGGGGCCCCATCCTTTCAGGTTCATCTCTGAGGGTGTAGTGATCGGGGCGTTCTCCCATGCCTGGCTGATGTAGGGGCCGACGTCGCGGTTGATGATGGCTCGGGTTGTGGCGTAGGTGTTTGCGAGGTCAGGATGCTCGGTGACGATCCATGCTTGATGGTAGGCAAGGCGTTCTTGGAGGTCGTGGCCGCGGTTAGCGAGAGCGGTGAGGGTGGATGGGTTGTTGTCGGCGCGACGGCGGACGCGGTAGGGGAACTCGGTCCATGCGACGAGGGTTTGGACTGCTTCCGCGTAGCGTTCGCGGCGACGGTTGGTGGCTTCGTTTAGGCGGGCGTAGGCCATGGTTGCAATCGAGCCGATGATGGCACCGACAGGTGCCGCGAGGATCGCCCATAGCTGGCTGTCGGTTGAAGAAGCTGCGATGGTGGTCACGGTGAACATCAGGCTACCCGGAGGCTAGGGGTTCGGATGGGATGCGGTCGACCGTCGGGCCGGTGCCCGTGGGGGGCGTCCTCGACCGGCCAGGAGCCGTGACGGCGCCAGTATTCTTCACACCACAGGTGACGTTGCACTATGCGTAGGTAGGCATCTATCCCGTCGGACCAGTGCCATCGTAGGTAGCCGGGATCTCGAGGGTATTCGACGCACAGTGACCCGAGGAGTTCCTCCCACGGTATCGGTGTTGACTGTGACCATTCCAGAACTTGCCTGATGGAGAGGCGCGGGTAGCGGTGCAGCCAGGTACGTTCATCGCTCCTCGCGGGGATAGCGTGTAAGTCGCCGTTGGATCGCACGGCGATACGGACGCGCTCGGCGGGGTAGCCGGGCAGTCCCCGGGGCGGGGGAGGCTCGAACTGCACGTCGAAGATGGTCAATCGCTTGTTGTGTCTCACGAGTCTGATGTCCATACCGTCGACAACGTCTGACTGGTTGAGCCACCGGATACAGGCTTGAGGGTTCCTCCGGACGTGGTTCAGCCCGCCTGGTTTCATTTTGGTCTCCACGCCCGGGTGGTCGGAGTCCGGCGCGCGGTGGTAGCCACACCGGCGTAGAGACCTTGGAGGAAGCCCTGCTCGTCAGCCGGCGGACGGGGGAAAGGCTCACCGAATATGTCGGCCCAGATGTGAGCTGCTTCTGTCTCCGCTCCCGACGCCGCGAGCTGTTGCGCTGTGCTTGCTTGGGTGGCGAGACGCTGCATCCCCGCCCTGGCGGTGGCTCTGTCTGCGGCGGACAGACGATCGGATATCCAGTCCCAGCCGGTGGGATCGGTGTAACGGCCACCGAGGAGTTCGGCACCCTTCGCCAGCGCTGCCGCAACAGCGTCGGCATGCTCCTGCCGGGATGCAATCGCGTGGTATGTGAAAGCCTCGACATGAAGGCCGGGGAGCACATCGGCAAGTTTGGCATGGCCCACGGCCTGTTTGACCATGCGCACCTGACGTACGAACCGGCCGTCACATACTTGGTTCCGGGCGGCGATCGTATCGATCAGGATGTAGGTGTTGGACAACTCCCAAGCATCGTCTTCGGTGTCGGCGATGTAGATCCATCCAGAGCCGTCCTCAGGGTTGAATGCCGGCACGGCGTCGAAAGTAAACCCCTCGGCGGGGAGAGTGATCGCAAGGGCATGCTTCTTCACCTCGAAGCTGGCACCGGGGAGGTGGGGTGCGAGGGCAGCTTTGATAAGCGACATGGCTCGTCGTGAGCCGCCGGGTTTCTTGAGAGAATCGGTCAGGTCGTCGACCAACTCGACTACCTTGTCGATGTCTTTGAGTTTGGGACCCAGCATTGTGTGGCGGGCGAAGCTGCCCTGCAGGCGGGTCCGTTTAGCGACCCCGGCCTTGACGAGCAGGTCCCCGAGGCGATTGTGCGTCTCCTGGGCTCTGAGGCGTTCTGCCGGGTCCAGTTTCAGGTTGTTGTCGAGAGCGTCGAAGCGCTTCTTCAGGTTCATCGGCTTTTCCTTTCGTAGGTCGTGCGGTAGTTGGCGTGATCGGGTAGTCCCTGGGGATCGAGGTGGCTGCCCGTCGAGGGTCTCAACCCCGGACGGGACCCGGTGCATTCACCGGGACTCCCGTCGGGATGTCGAGTGGTTACCTCTTCTTCTTGGGTGACTTCACCCTCTCGGACACGGTGGTCCGAGGGTGTCGCCTCGCCGTAGAGCGCTTGACGAAACGGCCTGTAACGGCCGATCGGTGTCGTTTTGCCATCTTTCACCTCCTTCCATTTGAGTCAAGGTGCCCCGAGTCCAAGAGCACACCGGCTGCTACCTGAGTATCTGGGATGCGCTGGCGGTGTCTCGTGGAGCCTTGAGGCTCGCTCTGTGGATGAGTCGAATGACTCGGCTTTGTCCCAGTGTCCGAGAATCTGCTAGTGCTTGACAATCCTTCAATCCCCCTAACTACCTCAAGCCTCTGCCTAGTCCCCACCAACATCCGCCGCTCGCTAGAGGCCACGGCAGCAGGAGCTTGAAGTCTGGAGTCTGATTACTTGAATTATACACGACTACGCCTAGATTCGTGTTTCACAGGGCTGGAATCGTTGCACATGTGGCAACGACTGAATATGCTCCGATTACCGCCGACCGGGGAGGGGAGGGCACCCGCGTGGGCCAGAGTTCTGACGAACGCCGTGGCGACTTCGCACCACGGCGGCTCCGGATGGCGCGCGACTTTGCCGATGTCTCACAGCTAACCCTCAGCCAAGCCGCCGGTCTATCCGTTGCATCGATCAGCCTCTACGAGCAGGGCGGGACAATCCCCAGCGACAAGACCCTGGCCTTGTTCGCCGACCACCTCGACATCGAGCCCGAATTCTTCTACTCGTCAACCACCAGCGCTGACACGCCAGCCTTCTTCCGAAGCCTCCGAACCACCAAAGCCGTCGACCGGCGACGCGCCCGACACAAGATCGAAATCGTCTACGAGTTAGTCAGGGCGCTGGAGACCGAAGTCAGGTTCCCCGACCCCGACGTACCCGAGCATCCCGTAGCCGCAAGCCAGGATCGAGGACCCGAGGAAGCAGCGCGGCGGACTAGGCACTGTTGGAACGTACCCCCAGGACCAGTCGACAACATGGTCCGATCCGTGGAACGCCACGGTGTCGTAGTCGCACAACCCGAAGAAGAAAACACCCACATCGACGCCTACTCGGTCAAGTTCCCGGACCGTCCGATCATCGTCATGTCCCTTGCCAAAGGGAAACACGACCGGTGCCGCTTCGATGTCGCCCACGAACTAGGCCACCTTGTAATGCACGACCCCACCCAGGCCACAACCCGACCCGTGGAACAACAAGCCCACAAGTTCGCAGCCGAATTCCTAATGCCCGCGCGAGACATCCGACTCGAACTCGAGATGGCAGATACGCTCGGCGCGCTTCTCCGTCTCAAACAGAAGTGGCGCGTGTCCCTCGCAGCACTCATCCGGCGCCGCTACGACCTCGACATCATCGACAAGACCCGTTACACGAAGTACATGAAAGCCATATCGGCAAGGGGGTGGCGCCGCAACGAACCAGTCGACCTCGGCCCACCCGAACAACCCATACTCCTCAGAAAGGCAATGCAACTAGCAGGCCTCAACGAATACGACCTCTCCCAACGCACTGGGCTTACGATCAGCCTCATACGGAACGTTCTCAACACCAGCATCGATACCAGACCGCAAGTACATATCTAGCGGCCCCAGGCTGTGCCCATCCACACCGCACGACGACCCCCTCCGAGACTCAAGGTATCATCGCCATGGAAGGTAATCCGTTCTCTCGATCTCAAATACGCGATCAGCCCTCCATACAGGCTAACCTACATGCCCGAGTTCGATCGTTTTCCGTGAAGAGCCCCCATTCACTCTCAAGATGCACTGGGCAAGCCATTACTAGCGATCTTGTTACCAGAGATCGATTGTATCCAGAGGTCATTGGTGAATCGTTCCCTCGTCTAGGGATCCCGTGTGTGGGGTTAGTCCTCCCAATGACCTACGTCACCTCAGCTCAGACTGAGAAGAAGGGCCCCTAAACATCGAACGTGCCCACTGTTAGCCACTCATCACCAGAATCATCCACGGAGAGCCCAACAGTCTGAAGCCTGCCTACTATCCGCTTCCTCGCCTGTGGGGAGTCATTCAAATAGACCAAATGGCGACCAGCGATATCCGATAGGATCTTCGTTCCAGGTGTTGCAACTATAAGAGTCCTGCTGGGAGCAAGTGCCATGGCCATACCAGCCTCATAAATGACGTTTTGTCGTGGCTGTCCGGCCTCAACCAGTTCAGGGTCTTCAGCATCTTCAGCTAGGGCTGGATCCAGTCTAACGAAATCGTCTGGCGTCGCGAGAACCACGATACCATGCGCCTCCTCAAGCCCCGCCAAGAGTACATCACCTATATACGGATTAGGTTCACCAGTCAACCTGACAGCCTGTTCCCACTCAATCACCCTTAGGTCAAGAGATCTTAGGAAACTCTTCATGGCATCTGTTATGGTCCTATTCCTCCCATGTACTAGGAATACTGACCGTCCATCACCGGGGCCAGTCGGAACTGACACACGAGCTACTCCTACACCCTTCGTACTGGACCGTGTGTCTGAGTCCCAGCCGGGAGGACCTTTAATGTATCTGTCAGTTACGTCGGTTGCCTGACCGACTGCTCTCCACAAGTATGTAGGACCTCCAAGGCTAAGCACACCAGA
Source organism: Candidatus Spongiisociaceae bacterium (assembly GCA_965219685.1). Lineage (GTDB taxonomy): Bacteria > Actinomycetota > Acidimicrobiia > Spongiisociales > Spongiisociaceae > JAPPFW01. The sequence goes on from CBDCOH010000002.1 coordinate 120,133, forward strand.
CGATCGGTCCTTGGCCTTCAGGCCCGGAATATAGTCTCGGGCAGATCTATCGGACGTTGATACCTCGATACGCCCAAGTTTGGCAAGCTTGATTGTTCGCCCATTGACTATGATAGGCCTGCCCAGACGGTAGGGCTCCAGAAACTGTTCCTGTAGTTGGTCCAGGCTCATATCAATCTTGACTTCGCCGTGACGACTGCCAGACACTGAGAGTCTCACATGGTAAAGCTCCATCCGCTCTACTCTAGTGTGGATTGCCTGAACTGGGCGGCAACTTCACCGATCGTAGCCCCACCAGATGGTCCTCGGAGCAGACGCCTCCGCTGTGGATCCTGGCACTCGCGATCGGGCAAGGTAGCCTCGCCGAGGTAGCCAACATGATCCGGGCCGCAGCCGAGAGACTCCGGGCGGCGTGCCGCCGGTACTGGTCGATGTCCACCCAGACGGTGTCGTCGTCGATGGCCCCAAGGGCTTGTCTGCTGATACGGTCACGGCGCAGTTTCGTGGCCAGTATGTAGTCGAACCCGGCTTCGGCGACCACCGAGACGTTGGCCGCCGGGATCAGACCCCGGTCGGCGACCACACAGATACGACCAGGCGCGAACCTCGCCGCCAGATCGCCCAACACGGCTGACAGGGTGGTGGCGTCGCTGGTGTTGCCCGAGAACACCCGATGGGCGATCGGGATCCCATCAGAGGTGCATAGGAGGCCGATCACTATCTGGGGCCGTTCAGCACGATGGTCCCGCGAGTGCCCGAACGCCCGCGATGGGAAACGTCCAGAGGACCGGGTCGAACCCTCGAAATACGTGGAAGTCAGGTCGTAGCACACCAGCCGCAGGTCCAGGTTCGTCAAGTCGCACAATCGCGAATACAGATGCGTCTCCGTCTCGTCTTCGACGGCGGCGACCGCGTCCAGGGCCCGGTAGTACTGATCAAGTGACGGAGCCGACCAGCCCTCGGGCATGACCACATCCGCCCCGGCCCACTCGGCCAGTTGCCGCTTCGAGCACGGCGCCACCAACCGGTTCGCCACCACTTGCGAACACCGCATCCTCCAGAGCCTTCGCGCCCCCCGCGGCGCCTACCTGAGCGAACCACTCGCCGAGGACCAGCCGCTGCCACACCGCCCACACCGCGGCTACCGCCCCCAACCGAGGCGCCCCCTCAGCTTCCAACGACCCGACATCGACCCCGTTCGCGGCGTAGTTGACGCTCCAGGGCGGCGACGATGCGTTCCAGCTGGCCGGACTCGCGCAAAGCGGTTACTTCCCCCAGCCGCCAAAAGAGTCCGGTGACCGACCTTCGACCCTTGGCGGAATGACTCCACCAAAGACAAATACTCGTACACCTTGTCGCCCCTGCGACGGCGAGTCGTCTTCACGAACACACCCAGAACAATACCACTAACAGCCCACTCCATCAACCATATGTCGCCCCTACAAATCCTCACCCAGAGGATGACCTACACCACGAAACCCCAGGTCAGAGAACCGACCACCCCCACCAAACCCCTCCAACCCGCCAAACTCGGGTCTGATGTGTGGTCCCTGATGGAGGAGCCGCCGCCGTGCTCCGCCCAGCCTCTCGAGGTCGTCTCCATGTCCATCCACCATTCGGGCCACAAGTCGTAGTAGATCAACGTCGCCTGGGTCTCCCAACAGCTCGCACATGCGCGTAGGATTCCTACGTGGGGGTTGTCCTCCTATCTTGGATATCTCCTGATGAGCTCCGACTATCTAGGACGCTTGTTGTTTTGGGAAGGCGTCGGCAACGACGTCAGATCCGTATCCTGGTGATGGCAGCGACCTTGTAGCCAAGGCTAAGCCTATGGCTGTGTCCTTTGGATCACCTCGCTCACCGGTATGCCCGAAGCCCGCGCAACGAGTTCAAGAGGTATGCCGACGTTGATAGCATCCATGAGTGCATCATTGAACCCTCGTTCTACAACTTCTGGAAGTTCAAGGAATGATCGGTGACCGTCCGCCGCTATTGTTGAACTAGGTAGCCAGTCGTGAGAGAGCGACCATTCTTCGCCGGAAGACCACCAAGCCATCGGTTCTAAGCGGCTACCGATTACGCTCGTGTGGACTACCCATAGAACGTCGATCTCTGGTGGCAGGCAAGGGGGTGGTGTCTCGGTAGGATCCTGAGCACGCCAGGCCTGTAAGTCGACTGCCAGATGATGTTCATACCCTTCGGCCCTACCGAGCTTTGCTCTCTTTGCCTCTATCGCTCTCTCAAGCTCACTCGAGAAACCGGGTAATGGTTGTGGTACAGCTTGAGGATCTGATGACCAAGTACAGATCACCACCTCCGGTTCACCGTTGCCTGCTCGTTCGATACTTACTACACCCGGAGGGGCCCCTCCATGCCCCTTGATGGCCTCCAAGATAGCCATCTTTATTGGGCGAAGACGGGTACCGGCGACTACCTCCACATACCATCGTCCTAGGTCTTCGTCTATGGCAATCTGTGAAAGCTCGTCGGCGATAGGATCTGCTATACGCGCTGTCGCAATGAAATGAGGATCGACAATGGAAGTTACTTCAAGAGCAACAGGGGGCTCTGGATCATCGAATCGAACATCGAACAGGCCTTCCGCTGACCCATCATCATTCAGCACCGGATCACCCAGATGCCTCCTAAGGTGCCGATCCGAGTAACTCGATATCCAGCGAGCGACTTCCAGCTCCCGCTCTTCATCAGGCATCTACATCGCTCAACTTCCCACTAGTTAGATACTCCGGCCTTGCAAGGCCGGGTCATTACGCTACCAAGAAACCAGAGGCGCGCAGCCTCAACTGTGGGGAGCGGCACTTCGACAACCGCTGCCGGTCGCCCGGAGGTCTCACCCGCCGGCTCGTCCATCCCGGCCGTGACACTGGTCCCAAACTCCTGGATGAAGTTGATCACGGCGGCGTCGCGTCATCACGGAGTGGGTTGGCAATCGGATTATGGCGGCTGGTGGTGACGAGGCGGCTCGCGTAGCGAAGCGTAGCGGGGGACAGCCGTGTCGGGTGTTGTTGGTCGTCGGCTGGACGCGGTCGCCCATATGGGAACATAAACACCGTCTAGGCGGAGGTGCGAGGTTGCCGATCCAGCCTCGTACGCAGCTGATCCGCTAGCCCACGGCTCGGACGCTTGGGGTCCTAGCCGTTTGGGCGGTGGAAGGAACCGTCGTTGGTTCGCCTCCAGGTGGTTTGTTCAGCCCTCGGGGGTGGAGACGTCCCCGATCCGAAGATCCGGTTTCCATCGCGTGACCTCACCTGGCGCGTGTGCGTGTGAGAGCGGCTTTTGCCGGTCGGTGGCGGGCGGGGAGGGCTTGTACAGTGAACAGGCTCTTGTAGGATGAGCGGCAGTTACGAAAGTAGCAGCGAGTCGAACGAGCACGGAGAGTGGGAGGTGACATGTTCAACATATATTTTCGACTTGACCGACGGGCCCTCCCTTTCTCGGTCCCGGCCGAGGTGACGCCCGTCGGTTATAGCCAGTCTTGGTCGCCCAGCGCGAGTCCGCACTCGTCGACCGTTTTCGGCAGTGCGGTGGTGCCGACTCGGAGGTCGTAGGTAGCTCGGGTACTGGTAGATGTCGGGACGGATGCGCGATTCCGCTTTCCGCGTTGCCGACAGCACGGAGCGACCAGGCCCTCCTGCAGATAGTTCCAACTCCATAAGATCAGACGATCCCCAAGGCCTACCCCGGCTGACCACCAGCCCGGTTGTTCCCGCCCGGTGGCGGAGCACGTAGCTGCAAACGATGCTAGCCCAGGTGGCTGCATGCTCCCGTGTGGCCCTGGTCGTGGCTACAGAGCAGCTCAAGGGTGTCATCCCACCGAGACGGCGCTGTCGAGGCACCCACCAGGAGTGGGTCCGTCTGTTCAATCGACCTGGCGATCACCAGCTCGTTCACCCGATCAGTCATGCCGTGGGGATAGACCGTCGATCCAGTCGTGGATGTCTCGTTCCCGCCATCCCACCGCCCGGGTATATTCGCCGCCGAGGCGAATGGATGAAGGAAACGACCCGTCCCGTTCCCGACGCCAAATTGTGGTCCTGCTCAACCCTGTGATCTCCATGACTTCAGCCATTCTCACCACCCGCTCACTCCCCCGATACCACATCGGGCACCGACGATCGGTACCCGGCCGGTTGTCATGGGTCTGGTTTCGCATCCGCATCTTCTTCCTCCCGCCTCGTTGCCGGCAGGTGCTGAGTTGGCCTCCGTGTATGGCGTCTCCCATCCGATCGGAGACGATCGGCGATGTATTGATATCAACGTACCGAAGGGGTTCCACAACCCGGTCGCGCATCTGCCCGCAGCGGTCGCGGTCAACCGCGAGCGGCCGCGCATCCACCTCCGAGCATTCGCGATCCTCCTGGATCAGGGCACAAACCCACAGCCGCGGCATCTCCAAGACCAGAGCCTCCTACTAGCCGTTGGTGTCCGCCCGGCCCACGAAAGCGGGCCTCAACCCTTCGTTACGAAGAGCGGTAATGCTCCCAGGGTGGTGTGGAGTTGCCCCGCTCTTTTGGGCTGATGGTGACTAGCGGAGGGTGTAATAACGGACCAGCTATGCGCCAGCGGCGGATAACCCAGTACGACTAATGGGAATTGCCGATGACGGCACCGGGGGGACACGCCCCGAGACGCTACCCGCCGGCGGACTCCACCCCTTCCCTGGCTAAGCGCGTGGGCAGATCTTGCTAGCAGAGAACAGCGAGAAGGCAGGCAGTCACCAGTCCCAGAGAGTGAGACCGGGACTACAACAGAGGGCCGGGGGCTTCGTCCGGATCCGAGAAGGAGGGGACACATGTCCCGATACTAGGGGGGACATATGTCTCTCAAGCGGTTCCACGGAGGCGCCGCTCCTGTTCATGGCACGGGCATGTCAGCTCCGAGACAACATCACACCGAATGGCGCCATGTAAGTAGCGCTCGCCGCAGAGGTCGGCTGTTCGGTTCTGACGCTTTACGGCTGGTCCACGCGTCCGGCCCGGGGATGTCTGATCCGTGTCCTCTTGAGCTGGCAGTATTCGGGAGGTCATCAGCGGTTTGGGCATCTACCGATGCCCGCTGTGACGGTGGTGTTGGCTGTATGAGAGGTGCCCGGTCGCGTTTCCACCGTATCGCGGTCGCGTATCCCTCTGACCTGGGCTTTCACGGCCCTGGCAGATCCGCCTGACGGCTGAGCGAGGGCAAGCCCGGCTGAGCTCCCCATGACCCACCCGCCCTGTCGTTGCTCGGGCTCGGGTGTGACCTTTCGTCTGACCTTCCCGAACCGGGGGAGGACATGGGGCCCAAGCCCTACCTCTCCATCGCCCTCGGGTCCACGCAGCCTGCCGCGGTTACCGGGTCGTGTTCGCGACCGGTATCCACCGTGCTCTCTCAACTGTCCGACGCGAAACACGGGGCTGGTTCACCGACGAGTCAGACGGGCTCGCCGGTTTGCCCTGTCGTCATCGATGACGCTTGACGTGCGCAGGCGCTGTTGGATCGTGCGGGTTGAGGGGCCTACCGCCGGTTGTCGCAGCGACCGGTTAAAGCGGAGGGCAGGTAACCCCAGGTTGGGGGTGAGGTCCGGCGAATGCGGAGCGCCAACCACTCGGGGGCAGACGACGGGCAGTTATGGGCGGAGCCGCTGAGGCGTTGTCACCACCTTGGTCGGATCGCTAATCTACCGGCGTGTGTTAGGAACTTGGGGTCTACCTTCGTCCGATGACACCTCGGCTGCCGAGGTGTCCGGAGATGTTGTGTTCGACGACACCGGCTGGAAGCTAACTGTTCACGGTAGCCTTGAGAAACTGCCTGGTCCCTATGATCTACCCCCCAAGCAATCGGCCATTTGGGGAGAAACTGTAGACGGCCGCCGTGTAAGCCTGTTCGATGGGTATTGCGTTTCTCGTAATCGTTTCTCGATGACGGACAATAGACCTAAGGAAGAGTGGATTGGCTTGCATTATTCAGTAGGCCGTACCCATGTCACGCTAGACACGTTCGTGAAACGTCTTGAAATCAGGTTCGACGCACTAGGTGAGTGGGGGTGCTGGAGCTCATCGCGTCTCTATAACTATGCCGAAGGCACGATTACTATTCCTGACCATACTGCCTATACAGTTCAACACAAAGGGGCGAGAGTGAGCCTCGTGTGTTCGTGGATGGTGACTGATTCGATAGACTCCGCCACTGTAACACGAGAAACGTTCCTTACAGTAGAGGACGATATCCAGATCAGAGATCTCCAAGCTAAGTGGGTTTCTCCACTGCAAGGATTCTTGAGTTTTCTCATACTCGACTATGCTACGATCACAGAGACTACAGTACGGCTATCGGATCCTGACCAGTCACTCACCCTTCACCTTCATACACCCAAGCCAATCACTCAGGATACAGGCCCTCAAGAACGTGTCCATATGCTTCTCACTCATGGGCAACTGGTCGCCTCCGGAATGAACCTAGACACAATACTCGACAACTGGTTCCAGCTAACAGGTCCACATCGTACCGCGCTCAACCTCATACAGCTTCTATACACCAATCCCACACTTCATCCACCAGCGGCGCTTCTCATAGCGTTCATGGCGATCGAGGCCTACCACCAGGCAGAGTTCGACGCTTCGGCCTCGCCACAAGCCGAGTATGCAGACAAGATATGTCGTGTCCTTGAAACAATCCCCGAAGAGTACCAACAATGGGTGAAGGAACGTTTGCTGTCGGGTAACCGTAAGGGCCAAAAACGGAAGTATCGTGAAGTAAGCGAGATCGCCGTATCCACCCGCGGAAGTATAGAGTCTTCTTGGCCAACATTCGAGACAACCGTCATAAAACAACGGCAGAAAGCAGCACATCCAGCCGAGACTGACCTGAACGATGCGATCAGTTGTCAGGCCGCTCGTGTAGGGCTCTTATGGATACTTCGTCATGTCTATCTAGTTAGAATGGGACTATCTTCGGATGCCGCTGAGAGATTAATCATCCAAAACCAGATCTTCCAACAAGATCTTGAACAATTGGCCGAATGGTACAAGCATCTTGATACCAGTTAACGAGTCCGCTTTGGGTGGATCGTTAAGGCGCAGTCCAAACGCTGGGAGGTTCACAACAGACTGTTAAGTTTCGCCAAAACGCTCCAGAGACCCTGCCCCACGTTCCAGCGAGGTGGCCCGACCGCTCCTGCCTCTGGGTCCGCTGGCGACGTTACGTTTGCACACTTGCCCCCGCAGGCAGGCATACTTCGTGGCTGTGGCGGCCACTGCTCTGAGGGTCACAGCGATTCCGCTTGCATCGTTCAGTTCATAGGGCCCTGCTGCGTGCTAGCTTCGCAGGCATGAGCGACTTGGCGCAGATAGTCGAACGGGTGGCCCGCGACACCATCTCTTCAATCTTGGATCCGCTAGGTATCGAGTACATTCACCCCAACGGCGAGTGGCGGATGATGCTGCGAGACGGACGGGTTGCCGATATCGAAGCGACCGTGCGCACCGATCAGTATGGAAACAGCTTCTGGTCTCAAGTACGTGACAGGCCTGGCCCCGAGTGGCCCGACGATCGCCTCACCCGTAAGTGGACTGTGCGTGTCAAGGACCCTGAACCGGAAGCCAACAAGCGGCGACCCGTCCGGCAGCTGGTCGATGCGTTGATACCTGTACTCGCCGACACGGAAGCCACTGGTACCACACCCGAACAAATGGTCGACATCGCCAACAGTCGCTTGGTCGACGTGTGGCGAGTTGTCAACGTACAGCGGGATTGGGTTAGGCATTGGGCCGCGGAGGCCCGGACAGGTATCACCTTCGAGGAGTGGGTGCCTCTTTGGGTGGAACAATCCGGATTCTGGAACCCGAAGCTTCTGATCGACCACTTCCACGATCCGTTCACGGCGCGGCGGGTAAGCGTCGTCAAGCCCCCGGAGCCAGCCCCCCATGGCATGGTCTACACACACGGAAGTGTGGACCGCGGTAGCGCTTGGGGCGATCATGAGGCGCTGCGAACCGCGATTCAAGAGTGCGTCAACTTCAAGGTGGGCAAGGACCAGTTGGCTAACGCGCCCGACCTTAAATGGTTGGCTGTGGGATTGGACGGAGGGCACTCGGCCTGGCAGTTGAACGAGCACTTCGGTCCCAAGGCCAGCCCACCTTATCCTTTCGAGTCCGTCAACAGCCTTACGTTGGGTTGCTTCGACGAGGTCTGGGTAATAGGGCCTTGCGGTAAAGAGATGTACACGGTAGTGCGGTTGGATGAGCAGTCTCGCCACATTGTTCGTCTCGCTTCAGGGGAAACGTCGCCATAGTTCGTTTCGCCAGGCGACGGCTGTAGTGAATAGGCCTCTCTGAGTTGGTGTTGGCTCGTCGAAGCGCAGCCGGAGCAAGATAGGTTCCTCCATCGGACCAGAGTGAGAAATCATCGTCCTTCTCGAGTATCGAGACCGGCGCCCTGAAGCGGGTGTGGTCGCAAGACGGATCGCATCGACAACGTTCGACTTGCCAGAGTTGTTCTCGCCAACCAGCACTGGGGAGTGCTCGCCCCGGCCACGCTCTCACAGGTGGGCTATCTTTGGAACGGCGATGCACTCTATGCTGGCGCAGTGTTCTGAGCCAAAGCGATGACGAACCATACCGGACCGGGAGCACTTCCTGGTCCGGGACTCGTGCAACGCTGGGCTACTCGAACACTCGGGCCGGGTCGCACACTTGCTGGATGGATCGCTCGTGGTTTGCTCCTAGAATAGGTCGGGGTTTCTCTCGTTGACACAGTGGGCAAGCCGGTCGAAGAAGGCCGCCATGTCGGGCTCGTCCACGATGCGTGGCCCGTTTGCAAAGTCGACTTCCACGACCGCGGACGCCTCCATCATCCCTGCTGCCCACGCAGGGGCGTCGCGGCCCGAAAGCCGCTCGACCGCAGCCCGGAAGAAGTCCACCCACGACGTTCCATCGCTGCGCATAGTGTCGCCGTTGTTGAACAGCATGAGGTAGCCGGTCACGATCTCCGGCGATTGAAGCTGAACGTTGGCCATCTCGCCCGTCAGGTCGTCTAGGCGGTTTGGAACCGTCCCTGCAATGTTCTTCAGTATTGACTTCAGGCTGATCACCAACCTGATCTTCCCTTCGGCGGGCCACACCACATCCCATTTCTTGGAACGTCCTATACCTGGGACAGAAAGCTCCTTGGTGGCGCCGTTGATGCCGCGCCGGTCGAGTTGCTCGATGCACATGTCGGCCAGCACCTGCAGCCGCCTCGTCGATGTGGGCGTCTCCCTGGCGATCTCGTACAGGCTGGTGACGGCGTCCTAGAGCGAGATCATGACGACCGGTGAAGGAGCCCCACCGCTTACAGTTCCATGCCGGGATCGACGTTGCGGATGACGGTGGCAGGGTGGTCGGGCGTGGCTACCTTCAGCCGGTCTTCGGCGAGGTCGAGGTAGGCGGGTTCGATGTCGTACACGACCGAGTCGCGGCCTGCCAGAGCCGCGGCGACACAAGTGGTGCCTGACCCGCCGAAGGGATCCAGCACCGTGTCGGCCACGAACGAGAACATTCGGACCAGACGGTTTGCTAGCTCGACAGGAAAGGGGGCCGGGCGGTCCGGTGACGATGTACCCCCGATGTCCGTCCAGAACGCCCGGTACCACGCGTGATAGTCGTCCTTGGGGATGCGGGACAGCCAGCGCTGCTCCTCGGTGGGCTTGCGGTAGCCGCCGGGCTTCCGTAGGAGAAGGATGTACTCGATCTCGCTCTTGATGATCCCATTCGGTTCGTACGGCTTGCCCAGGAAGTAGGTAGGGCCCGCCACCTCGGTCGTCATGTTCGTGCGCTTCCACCAGAAGATGGGGGTCAGGACATCGAAACCGGCCTGGCGGGCTTGGGAGAGGATGTCAGCGTGCAGGGGTATAACCCGGTGGCGTCCGTGCTTACGGCGGGACAGGGTGACATCACCGACATTGATACACAGCCAGCCTCCAGGGAGAAGCACCCGGTAGCACTCGTCCCACACTCGGGTAAGTTCCTTCTGGAACAGCTCGTAGTCATAGAGGTCACCTAATGGGGGTCCACCACTTCTGCCGGTGTTTCTGGGAGGGTGTGGTGGTTGAGCTGGCTGGCCGGTGAGTACTGATGGCACCCGGAACGTTGATTCCTAGAGCTAGAGCGTACCCCGGCCGGTTCGCGAGGGTGCTTGTAGCGCTCATGGGGTGTCGTGCCGTAGAGCACTGATCCATTAGGTCGCCGCCGGGTGTCCCTCGAAGCTCTCTGACAATGTTTTGGGACTGTTTCTGAAGGAGGCAGCAGATGATCTTTGTGGGAGATGACTGGGCTGAGGCGCATCACGATGTGTGTCTGATGGACGAGGCGGGAACTCGGTTGGCTGGACGGCGGCTGCCGGAGGGCCTGGCGGGGGTGGCCCAGTTGCATGAGATGATCGCCGAGCACACATCGGATCCGGCCGAGGTGGTGTTAGGCATCGAGACCGATCGGGGCCTCTGGGTCGGTGCTCTGGTCGCAGCGGGCTATCAGGTATATGCGATCAACCCCAAGGCGGTGTCCCGTTACCGGGATCGGCACAGCATGGGCGGAGCGAAATCAGACCGTGGCGATGCCAAGGTGTTAGCCGATCTGGTACGAACCGACCGTCACAACCATCGTCCCGTGGCCGGGGACAGCCCAGAAGCGGACGGGATCAAGATCATGGCCAGAGCGCATCAGAACCTGAAATGGGCCCGGGTGCGTCACACCAACCAGATGCGCAACGCCCTCCGCGAATACTATCCCGCAGCGTTGGAAACGTTCGATGACCTGGCCCATCGCGACGCCCTTGCCGTCCTGGGCAAAGCACCCACCCCCACCCTGGGCACCCGCCTGACACTGCCCCAGATCAGAGCAGCCCTCCAGAAAGCCGGGAGGCGACGCAACCTCGACAAGGTTGCCCGCCGCATCCAGAAAGGCCTCAGAGGTGCCCACCTCACCGCACCGGAGCCGGTTGAGAACGCACTCGGGACAACAGTTGCATCACTGGTCAACATCATTGTGGAAACCAACCACCAGATCGAACAGCTCGAGCAAACCCTCGAGACCCGTTTTAGAGAACACCCGGACGCCGTCATCTACCACTCCCAGCCAGGACTCGGTACCGTGCTCGGCGCCCGGGCGCTCGGTGAGTTCGGGGACGACCCCCAACGCTACACCAGCGCCAAGTCTCGCAGGAACTACGCCGGCACGTCGCCCATCACCATCGCATCAGGCCGCAAACACGCCGTCACGGCCCGCCACGTCCGCAACCGGAGACTCTACGACGCCCTCGACCAATGGGCATTCTGCACCCTAACCCGAAGCCCAGGCGCCCGAGCCTTCTACGACCAACGACGAGCAGCCGACGACGAACACCACCAAGCCCTCCGAGCCCTCGCCAACCGACTCGTAGGCATCCTCCACGGCTGCCTCAAACACCGAACCCCCTACAACGAACACACCGCCTGGGCCCACCGAACCGCCCTCGACCGAGCCGCAGCTTGACATTTACGCTCCTGGGGTGTCTAGCTGAGCCGGATTGTCCGGGTACTTCTTGAGTGTCCAGTACGGCGGTGAAGTGACTACGAGGGCAGATGATTCATCATCGACGTCCAGCATCCGCCGGGCATCGCTGTGGATCAGCCGGTGATGAGTGGGGGAAAGCCCGTGCCGTTCGCAGCCAGCTGCAGGTTTTCCATTGTCCGCTCCTCAGTTACACGCTTGTAATCTTAGTAAAGCTCGGTCGGGCCCTGCCGGTCGGAACAGGTTTGCGGACCTGTCTCAGGTCGGGTTACCCACCGCGCACTACGGTGCTTAAAGGTACCGGAGGCATGTGACACACCTTTGAGGCGTCCAAGCTCATCGGCGGCAAGTGGTAGCTTTCGCTCTGGTCATTACGCAGGCTGGAGGGCGGGCTCATGCCTGACGTAGTCGTGGTTGGTGGTGAAGCAACTAGCCAGGGTGTCCCTCATCCGCGGAGGGTCGCCGTTCTTGCAGTGTCCACGATGAAGGTGGCCGGGTCGACTGACACGCCGTAGTCCTGCTCGGCTGCCTCGACGGATACGAAGCCGTTGCGGACATCCTTCGCCACCTTTGCGGGATCGCGCTCGAACGGGTTGCCCCAGCCGCCGCCTCCTCCGGTGTTGTTGGCGAGAACCTGTCCGGCTTCGAGGAAGTTGTAGCTGCTTCCCTTCCGCTCCTCGTTCTCGGTCCCCGGGTCGATCACGATGTGGTTGGGATCGGCTTCCTTGCCGCCGTTGATGCCCCATGGAGGGCTCAAGGTCTTGTAGACGATCGAGATGGCCGTGCTGGGGGCGAGGAACCGGTAGACCCTGCTGATGCCCACCCCGCCGCGGTGCTTGCCGGGGCCTCCGGTGTCGGGTCGGTAGCCGTACTGGTCGATCATTAGGGGACCCTTGATCTCCAGCACCTCCACGGGATTGTTGCGGCAGCCCGGCTCGGACAGATGCATGATGCCGTCCTCCCCGTCTCCGCCGGCGTGGGCGCCGAACCCGACCGCGTCGTTCATGCCTTCCAGCCACGGACCTCCGGTCCGCGGGTCGACTCCGAGAGCCATGACGGAGCACACGTCACCTCCCGAACAGGCGGGCACGCGGTCGGGCATCCCCTGTGACAGGGCCTTCAGCATCACCTCGCCGCCCAGCAACCCGGTCCACAGCGTGAAGGTGGGCATGGGCGGAACGGCGTGCATCACCGATCCTTCCTTGGTGATCACCCGCAACGGGCGGAAGTTGCCGGCCGTCACCGGCCATTCGGGAGTGGTGAGGCCCTTGAAGATCAGGCAGTTGAACGCCTCGGTCATGCCCCGCGGTAGGTTGATCGGACCGCGAACCCCTTCGTCGCTCCCGGTCCAGTCGACGATCATCTCGTCGTCGGTGATGGTGATGGTCACGGCCATCTTGATGGGTCTGTCCAGGTCCACCCCGTCGTGGTCCATGTAGTCCTCGGCGCTCCACGTGCCTTTGGGCATGCGCCGCAGGGCTGCCAGCGCCAGGCGCTCGCCGTGGACGTTGATGGCGTCCATGGCGGCGGTGAGGGTTTCGACCCCGAACTTCTCGGCGATTTCACGGGTTCGCCTGACCCCGGTCACGACGGCCGACACCTGGGCCTGCAAGTCCCCGATCGTGTGGCTGGGCAGCCGGCTGTTGAAACGCACGATGTTGAAAATGTCCTCGTTGATCTCCCCTTCCCGGTACAGCTTGACGACGGGGAAGAAGATCCCTTCCTGGTACATGTCGGTGGAGTCGAGTACGTATCCCGGGTCCTTCTGTTTGAGGTCGAGCACGTGGCACCGGCAGGAAGCAAAGCCGACCAGGCGCCCGTCTATGTGGATAGGGGCGAACACGAGCGTGTCGAGCGTGTGGGCGGACGACCAGTACGGGTAGTTGTTGATGAACACGTCCCCGGGCTTCATCGCGTCTGTTCCCAGGAACTCGATCGACCGCTTGATGCCGTAGTCGTTGCCGCGGGTGAAAACGGCGATGCCCGGAGCGTCGGCGGCGATGTCTCCGTTCACGTCGTGCAGTCCCACCCCGTAGTCGTGGGTTTCGTAGACGACCGTGTTGTAGGACGTCCGGCAGAGGTTGCGGGCCATCTCCTCGCAGGCCGAGAGGAGCCCGTGACGGATGATCTCGGTGGTGATGGCGTCAATCATCGGTAACCCCCAGTGTTATCACGAGTTCGCCATGCTTCCCCACCACCAGATGATCGCCCGGATGGATGACGGTGGTGCCGGTGTGCTCGACTATCACCGCCGGTCCGGCGATCTCGTCATCACGGCGGAGGTCCTCCCTCCTGTACACCCCGGCAGGGACGCGGCGGGCGCCTCCGGCGTCGAGAACGGGCCGGGTGGCGAACGGCTCGGGCAGCCCGGTCGCCCGGCGAGGAAGTGCCGGCAACCTGGGTTGATCGACCGTCCCGGTGGCGCTCAGGCGCAGCGTCGTGACCTCGACCGGATCGGTCATCGTGTGGCCGTAGTGGCGATGGTGGAGTTCGGCGAACCGCTCTCCCAGATCTGCGATCGGGTTGGCTGTCCCGGCCGGGAGAGGGATCGACACCGGATGTTGCTGGCCGGTGTACCTGAGATCGATCGACCGCGCCAGCACCTGCCTCTCGGAAGGGAAGCCCTCCGAGCGCAGCACATCTCCTGCACGGGCCGACATCTCGGCGTAGGAGGCCTCCAGCTGGCCGGCCTCGAGAGACTCCAGCGGCATCACGGCGGTCTGCGCGAAGTCGTGCTGGACGTCCGCCATCAGCATTCCCAGCGCGGAGAAGGCGCCCTGGCCCGGCGGGATGATGACAGTGCCCATACACAACTCTCGGGCCACGTCGACCGCCACGATCCCACCGGCGCCGCCGAACGCCAGGAGCGCGAAGTCCTTCGGGTCGCGGCCCAACTCGATGGTGATGGAGCGCACCGCTCCCATCACCTTGACCGCCGAGATCCGTACCACGCCGAGGGCGAGTTCCTCCACTGTTATGCCCATGCGCTGGGCAAGCGGTTCCAATGCGCCGCGGGCCAGGTCCTTGTCGAGGGTCAGGGTCCCTCCCAGTGGGGTCTCTTGGCCGAGATAGCCCACCACGAGGGCGGCGTCGGTGAAGGTGGCTTCGCTTCCACCGGATCCGTACGAGGCGGGCCCGGGATTGGCGCCGGCGCTGTGCGGCCCGACCTGGAGTCCTCCGGCTTCGTCGGTCCGGGCGATCGAGCCGCCGCCGGCCCCGATCGTGTGGATGTAGAGGGACGTGATGTTTATGGGCAGGCTCTCGAACTCGGCGCCTTGGTGCATGACGGGTTGCCCTTCGATGATGAGCGAGGCGTCCAGGCTGGTACCCCCCATGTCGACCGTGACAAGGTTGGGTTCCCCGATCATCCGGCCGAAACCCGCCGCACCGATGACGCCTCCCGCCGGTCCCGACAGGATCAGGTTCACAGGGCTCTCGCGGGCGGAGGAGGCGGTCATCGCCCCGCCGCCGGACCGCATCATCAGGAACCGGCCCTCGAAACCTCCCGCCTCCAGTTCTGCGCCCAGGTCGTACAGGTAGGTCCGCACGATCGGCTTGATGTATGCGTCGAGGACCGCCGTGCTGGTCCGCTCGTACTCCCGGTACTCGCGGGAGAGATCCGACGAGATCGACACCTCCACGCCGGGGGCGACCTCTGCCAGAACCGCCCGCATCGACTCCTCGTGTGCGGGGTTGACGTAGGAGTGCAGGAAGGCTACGGCGACCGCCTCGTAGCCGCCGTCGCGTATCAGCGCAGCGATCCGGCGAGCGTCGGCTTCGTCGAATTCGGTGTGGACGGAGCCGTCGTACATGAGGCGCTCCGTCACATCGAAGGTGTCGCAGCGTTCCACCAGGCGGGGAGGGGTGCGGTAGAGGATGTCGTAGTTCCCCTCCCGGGAGGTCCGTCCCAGCAGGTAGACGTCCCGAAACCCTTTCGTGGCTACCACGGCCGTTCGGGCGCCGGAGCGGGTCAGGAGTGCGTTGAGGGCCAGGGTGGTGCCGTGGGTGAACAGGGATGTGCCGGCCAGGGCTGCGCCGACCCGGGCGATCGAGTCGACTACACCCAGGGTCGGGTTCTCCGGCGTCGTGGGAACTTTCTCGAACCGGATCTCCCCGCCGTCGTCGAGATGGACCACGTCCGTGAACGTTCCCCCCACGTCGACGGCCAATCGGTTGGCTCTCATCGGCCTTCCTCTCCGCGGATCATGGGTCCACCAACCTTCCTGATCGGATGACCGTACGTTCCGGTGACCACAACACGTCGGCTCGCTCGAAGGGGTTGCCATTGAGTACCAGGAGATCGGCGGCGGCGCCTTCCCGGATGACTCCCAGGTCCGGTCGTCGCAGGATGGCTGCGTTGACCGAGGTGGCGGAGCGCAGGACATCGGCCACGGTGTCGACCTCGCAACGGATCCTGAACTCCATCAGCTGTTCGTCTTCCAGGTCGCCCACCAGGTCGGTTCCCAACCCGATGCGTACTCCCGCCCGGCGGGCGATGTCGATGGATGACAGGCCTGCGTCGAGCACCTCGCGGTTCTTGCGGTCCGAGACCGCAGGCAACCCGAGGGCGGTGCCCCGCCGTCCCATGGCGTCGTAGGCGATCAGGGTGGGCACCAGGTACGCGCCGTGCTCGGCCATGAGCGCAGCCGCCTGTTCGGTGATGAGGTTTCCGTGTTCGATGGTCCGCACGCCGTTGGTCACCGAGTGGATGATTGCTTCGGGGGAGTAGGCATGGGCGGCTACGTAGGAGTCCCGCCGGGACGCCTCGTCGCAGACCGCCCGCACCTCTTGCGCGGAGTACTGCGGACTACGGAGCGGATCCGTGGGAGAGGCCACACCCCCGGAAGTGAAGATCTTGATGGCGTGGGAACCGGTCCGGAAACGCTCCCGCACCGCCCGTCGCAGATCGTCGACGCCGTCGACGATCTCCCCGGCATGGTGGCCGAGCACCTCGACGGCCAGATGGCCGGGGCGCGGATCGGCATGTCCTCCGGTCTGGGTGAGACCCGGACCGGTGAAGAGGTAGCGGGGACCGTCGATGAGCCCCTCGTCGATGGCCATCCGGAGGCCGATGTCGCCGCCCGCGACGTCTCGTACGGTGGTGAACCCGCGGCGTAGGGCGGCTTCCAGGCGCCTGGCGGCCTTGGCGGCCACGTAGCTCATCGGCAAGGCCTCGTTCTCCGTGAAATCCATGCTCACCAGGTAGGCATGCAAGTGGGCGTCGATCAGGCCGGGTGTCACGACACGACCGCGGGCGTCGAGCACCCGCGCCGCCTCCGGGGGCGGACCCTCCAAGCCGACGATCCGCCCACCCTCGGTGTGGATCGGACACTCCACCGGCTCGGGGCCGACACCGTCGAACACCAGACTGTTAACGATCGACAGCATTTCGGTGGTCAGCTGTGCCTCACTCCCACCGGACATCCGATCTGCTCCCCACGAACGGGGAACCGCGGACATCTCGCCACAATCCCGGATAGAGCCATGGACAGCCCGATACCTTCCTGAGTCGGAGTTTGCATACGGTATCAGTGTGCTGCTGAGAATTGGAAAGGCACTCGATCCGCCTCCGGCCCACCTGCCTCCCGCCTCGGCGGACATCGATACGTAGGTCGAGGGCCTGAGCGGAGTTCAAGCGCGGCGGCTCCGGGTGGGCGTCGCGTGATAGGTTCCGTTCAGGTCGCCACGCAGGGTGGAAGGCGGGTTTCATGCATGACGTAGTCGTTATCGGTGGTGGCATTGCGGGGTTGACGGCGGCCCGGGACCTGGCGCATCGGGGGTACGGGGTGCTGGTGCTCGAGGCGCGTGACCGGTTGGGTGGGCGGACATGGTGGAAGCGGTTTGCTGACACCGATCACCGTACCGAGATGGGCGGCACTTGGTTCGACGAGGGTACGCAGCTCAACATCGCCCGGGAGATCCAGCGGTACTCGCTGCCTACTGTCCTGAGCCCGGCCGGGCAGGCATTCCGGGTGTCGCTGGGCGGTCGTAGCCTGGCCCGTTCCGACCAGCCGGTGCCCCCTGACGTCCGGCCCGATCTGGACAAGGCCATCGACCACATCGTCGATCAGTCCCGCCGGGTGACGTTCGGGTCCGATCTCGACAGTCCGGATCTCCACGACCTGGACATTCCCTTCTCCGAGCTCGTCGCGCCCTATAGCGACCAGCAGCTCGTAGACGAGTACCTCTCGATGTGGGCGGCATTCGCGTTCGGCTGCGATCCATCGGAAGTGTCGGCATTGCAGGTCCTCACCTGGGTGGCCGGCTACGACAACATGACCTGGACGCTCGACGACGCTCCGGCTACGAAGTTCGCCCAGGGGACGGCGAGCCTGGTCGAAGCCCTGGCCGAGGACGGGGGTTCGGAGATCGAGTTGTCGGCGCCGGTCGCCTCGATCGTTGACGCCGGCGACCATGTCGAGGTGACCACGGCCGGCGGCGATACCCACCGGGCCCGGTTCGCTCTGCTGGCCACCCCGGTCAACACCTGGGAGGACATCGAGTTGCCGATACCGGCCGGCTCGCCCAAGGCCAGGTTCGCCGCGGAAGGGTTGGCGGGTCAGGCTGTCAAGCTGCATGCCCTGGTCGACGACGTTCCCGAGTTCCTGATGGCCTCGGGTTGGGGTGGCCCGCTGTGCTGGGTCTCGGAGCAGGCCAACTTCGACGGTGGACGGCTCCTCGTGGGCATCGGCTCGGATGACTCGGCGATCGACGGGACCGATCCCGCCCAGGTGCAGCAGGCAATCCGCCAGTTCGCCCCGGAAGCGACCGTCCGGATGTGCGACAGCCACAACTGGTCGACCGACCCGTACGCCAAGGGGACCTGGACCACCTACCGCCCCGGCCAGCTGTCGCGCTACTACTCAGACTTCTTCGTGCCCCATGGCCGCCTCGACTTCGGTGGATCGGACCTCGCCCGAGGCTGGGCAGGGTTCATGGACGGCGCCATCGAGAGCGGTGCCGAAACCGCAGCAGCCCTCGACCGGCGGCTAGGCGAGGAAAGCTAGGGCCGGAGCTCCCCGGTTCGCTCAGACCGGACCCAGGGGCAGGAGGAAGGATCCGCTCGCGACCAGATGTCTCCCGGCGGTGGCCGGGCATCCCTGGCTTCTGGTCGGCCCTGTCGGGAGGAGTCGGGGACCGCATGCCCACACACGCTCCGAAGACAACTCTCGATAGTATAAGCGATCAGTTATACTAGGACTGTGTGGGAGGTCGAGTACACGAACGAGTTCGGCGACTGGTGGAACACCTTGACGGTGGATCAACAGGAAGCCCTCGACGACCGGGTCATGCTACTGGCAGACCACGGTCCTGCCCTTAGGCGTCCCTGTGGTGGGAGCCATAACGGGGTCCCGTCACAGCAACATGAAGGAACTACGCGCATCAGCCGGGGGCGGCTCGTTGCGGGTGCTGTTCGCGTTCGACCCGCGACGGCAGGTGATCCTCCTGCTGGGCGGCGACAAGTCTGGCCGGTGGGACAGCTGGTACGAGTGGGGCGATCCCGACCGCCGATCGTCTCTACGACACCTACCTCCAAGAGCTACGCCATGAAGGACTGATCTAAGAAACAGACGAAAGTGAACGGAACATGGTGAACGCCAAGAACTACAAGCAACTACACGACCGAGTTATCGCACGGCCCGGAGCAGTAGAACGCCTTGCCGCGCTGCGCCAAGCGACCCTTGCTGAGATCGGTCTCTACGAGATGCGCAGACAACTCGACTGTTCCCAGTCGGAGCTCGCTGCCGCTCTCGGGATCAGTCAGGCAGCCGTTTCCCAGCTGGAGAACGCGCAGGACCTGACCCTGTCCCGGCTACAGAAGTACCTCGAACCCTTCGGCGCGACGCTGCGCATCCACGCTGTATTCGACAATGGGGAAGAGGAATACAGCATCCCCATCCGCGTCGGACGGAGGGCGTCCTAGAAACTCGCAGACGGCAGCGGTGTGACCGGGCCCGCTCGGATCGCGAGGCTGGGCAGGGTTCATGGACGGCGCCATCGAGAGCGGTGCCGAAACCGCAGCAGCCCTCGACCGGCGGCTGAGCGAGGACGGTTAGGACCGGCTCGGGACCGATCCGTCGTGCTAGGCCTGTCGCCGTAGGCGCAGGCGAGGGCACGGAGCTTCTCCGCCGCGTATCGGTTGGTGTCGATCAACTCCACGGTCCGAGACCGGACTCCGGCGAAGGCAAGCGTGTTGCGCAGCGGCACCCGTTCTGTCGGCACCATCTCTTCGGCTATTGGCTCGGCCGCCGGCCCATAGTGTCCGGCCAGTGGGGGCGGCGTCCCCTTCTGTAATCCGCCTGCTCGGTCTCTGGAGCGGTCGCCAGGGTGTAGAATCTGATGAGACGCCAAAGGAGTGACGGGAGTGTTCCTTCCCCGTGTCCGACGATTGGCGGTTCTCGGGGCTCTGGGTGTCACGGTTGTGCTATCCGCTTGCGGGGGCGATGGCTCGACCGAGACGACTGTTGCTGGAGGCACCTCTTCTACAGCCGCAGAGGCCGGAACGGCCGCATCCACGACCACGGCCGCGCCGACTACCACCTCCGCCGCGACGACCGTTGCCGCGGGATCGACGTCTCCTACATCCGAGCCGGCGGGTGCGACTGTCGGCGCCGATATCAGCCTGGATGAGGGCACCCTCTGGGCCGACGTGTTCAGCATTTTCAGCGTCTCGGAGCAGGCGTGTATCCGCGACGCTGTGGACGAAGAGCTACTGGAGTCGGTGCTGGACCGGCCTGTCCTGGAGGATTCCGACGCACCCGAGGACTGGGCGGTCTCGATATTCGCCTGCCTCGCTCCCGAGACTGCTCAGGCCTTGTTCCTCTCCTTGATGATGGCCGGGATGGAGGGCGACGAGGAACTGGACATGGAACTTACCGAGGAAGAGATGTCCTGCCTGCGGGAATGGGTGGCGGGTGTCGATGCGGCCGCCGCGGTTGAAGCGCTCGCGGACGAGGACCCTGTGGCCGCCGGGGAGCTGACTTCCGGCATGCTTTCCTGCCTCAAGGACCTGTTCCTCTCGGTGATGTTCGAGGAGATGGGTGTGGCGTTCGGTGAGTTGGCTGAGGAGGAGATGTCCTGCCTGCGCGAGTGGATGGCCGGTATCGACATGGGTCCCATGGTCGAAGCGCTCGCGGTTGATGACCCCACGGCTCTCGGCGAGTTCATGCAGGAGTTGTTGGGGTGCGTTCCTGACGCGTTCCTCTCGCTGGTGTTCGAGGAAACGGATATGGAGTTCGCTGACTTGGGCGAGGACGAGGTGTCCTGCTTGCGCGAGTGGGTGGCCGGCGCCGATTTCTTGGGGCTGCTCGCCGGTGACCCCGAGGCCGCCCTGGCCTTCCTTCCGGGTCTGCTTGAGTGCGTTCCCGACCTGCTGGACGCACCATTCGCCCCGGACCCGGGTACTTTCTTCAACCTGGCTCTCGGGGAGGCCACTGCCGTCGCGATCGGTGAGGAGGCGCAGGGCGAACTGGACGAGCCGGGCGAATCCGACTTGTTCGTGTTCGAGGCTGTGGGGGGCGAGGTGTATCAGATAGATGTGGCTCTGGGGACGCTGGCTGACTCTGTGGTGACTCTGTACGACTCCCGCGAGTGGTTGCTGGCCTACAACGATGACTACGAGGACTCGTCGGCTTCTCGGATTCTGTGGGAGGCTCCTGGTTCCGGGAGTTACTACATCGAGGTTTCCTCATGGGATGACGGGACCGGTTCTTACACGGTGACCGTTGTTGCTGCCGAGGTCGTGGACGATCACGCCGGCGGGGTCGGTGATGCCACGTCGGTGACGGTCGGTGAGGCTGCTGCTGGTGTGGTGGACTACACGGGTGATGTCGACTTGTTCGTGTTCGAGGCTGTGGGTGGTGAGCTGTATCAGATAGATGTGGCTTTGGGGACGCTGGCTGACTCTATGGTGTCGTTGTACGACTCCGGCGAGTGGGAACTGGCCTACAACGACGACCACGGGGACTCGACAGCTTCTCGGATTCTGTGGGAGGCTCCTGGTTCCGGGAGTTACTACATCGAGGTTTCCTCTTGGGGTACCGATACGGGCTCTTACACGCTGACCATCATCGTTCGATAGAGCCGTATCGGAGGGTGCCCAACGCAGGTAGATCAGTTCCATGTACTTGCTGCGGCTCTATCGGCGGCGGCGGTCGTGCCTCATCTACGGCGCGCGCTGAAGGATGCCGAACTCGACCCGGGTCGTGCCGGCCGGACGTGGGGAGGCTTCCGTGGCTGAGATAACCGTATTCCTGGCTCGAACGGGGCGGACGATGGAACCGTCGCTGCCGGTTGCGGAAGCGGTTGCGGTGCGGGATGGCCGCATCGTCGAGGTGGGGACGCTCGAGACGTTGCGTCCGTGGCTGGATTCCCGCAGCCACGAGATAGACGACACGTTCAGGGACCACTGCATCATGCCGGGGTTCATCGATCCCCACCTGCATCCCTCCATGGCCGCCATGCTGCTGCCCATGCAGTTCATGACGGCGACGGGGTGGGAGCTCCCTTGGGAGGACATTCCACCCGTGGGGGACGGGGAGCGGTTCCTCGCACGCCTGGTCGAGATCGAGGCCGATCTGTCCCCTGGCGAGCCGCTGTTCGCCTTCGGCCACCACCCGATATGGCACGGCAACATCGATCGGCGCGCCCTCAACGAGATATCGGCTGCCCGCCCCATCGTGGTCTGGCACCGCGGCTACCACTCGCTGGTGGTCAACGACGCCTGCCTGCGGTGGATGGACCTGGACGCGGCGTCAGTTAGCGACCATCCACAGATCGATCTGGAGGCGGGCAAGTTCTTCGAAACCGGCCTCGAAGTCGCCTTGCATCACCTCCGCGGCTTCATCCTGGAGGTGGACCGGTTCCGCAATGGGCTCGACCGGATGCGGCAGGTCATCCATCACGGCGGCCACACGACCATCGGCGACGCCGCCTTCGGTTTCTACGGGTTCGAGGAGGAATGGGCCCACCTCCAGGCCGTGATGGAACAGCCGGACACCCCGTTCCGGATCCAGCTGATGCCGTATGCCATGGGACCGGACGGGGATTCGCGAACCGACCGGCAGTTCCTCGAGCGTGTCCTGGAGTATCCGGAGCGGAACACGCATCGGCTGCGGTTCGGCGACCACGTCAAGCTGTTCGCCGACGGCGGGTTCTTCGCGGAACTGTTGATGCTCAAGCCCCCCGGACACCTCGACGGACGTCGCGGCGAGTGGATCACACCCCCGGAACGATTCGAGGAGATCGCCCGGGTGCTGTGGAATGCCGGGCTCAGGATCCACGTGCATTGCAGCGGCGACCTCGGCGTCGAGCTGGCGCTGTCCACCCTCGAGAAGCTCCAGTGGGAACGGCCCCGCTTCGATCATCGGTTCACGTTCGAGCACTTCGGAATCTCGAGTTCGCAACAGGTCGACCGCATGGCGGCGGTCGGGGGCGTGGTTTCGGCCAACGCCTACTACGTCTACGAACTCTCCGAAGCGTTCGCCGCCCACACGGTCGGGCACGAGCGGGCGTCCCAGATGTCGAGGCTCGGCTCGCTGGAGCGGGCAGGAGTCCGGTTCGCCGTCCACTCGGACTTCCCGATGGCCCCGGCGAAGCCTCTCAACAACGCCTGGGTGGCCGCCAACCGGATTGCCGAGTCCGGCGCCGTGATGGGCCCCACCGAGCGGGCCTCGCTGGACGCCGCCATCAGGGCCATCACCACCAACGCGGCCTACGTCCTCGGCCTCGAAGAAGAGATCGGATCGCTCCGCTGGGGCAAGCGAGCCGACTTCACCATCCTCGAAGAAGACCCCTACCTGGCCGGCGCCGAGTCCCTCCGCGACATCCCCATCTGGGGGACGGTCTTCGAGGGCAAGAAGTTCAAGGCCTGACCACTCCAACCGCGGACTCGGAACCGGTCAGAACCGACCTCCACAGGTCACATCAGGCTCGGCGGACAACGATTCCCTGTGGCGAGGAGCATGTTTGCCGTTCCCGTGGTGGGCGCCGGGCTCATGGTGCAGACCAGGGTTCGGGGAACTCGCTGACCGGGAACACGCTGTTGACGATCTGCAACTCCGCGTTCGGGCAGTGGGGGAGCCATATCCGGCGCCACTCGGTTCCCGGGATGATGTGGTAGAGAATCTCGTCGCCGGCCACGATCTCGGCCTCTAGCTCGTACCTGCTGTGGCGACTGATCTGCACGCCTTCGTGCGGAAGTGCGAACTCGATCGGGAACCTGTCGATGTCGCCCCGGGCTGTCTCCGTGACCACGAGCCGTGTTTCAGGATCGGTGACGTCGATCAGCCGGACGTGGAGCACGGCCTCGCGGGGTAGGTTCTCCTCAGCCATCTCAACGTAGATCTGTCCCGGCAGGGGCTCGACGCAGGTGTCAAAGGGGTTGGTCGATACAACCATGACATCGGAATTCGCGGGAGCGCCACGGGTGAGCACCGGGTGGACCGTGTCGTTGACGTACAACAGGTCATCGCCGTGCCATACATCGGCGCTCAGTGAATACTCGTTGCCACTTACGACCTGGTCGCGGTCGTACTCGATGTGGAAGCTGACCGGGAGGCGGCTCGCGTTCTCGATCACGTCGAGCCCCAGTTCCACGGAGGGGGCATCGGCCAGCGTGATGTCCAGCAGCCGGACGGAGACGACCGCGCCCTCCGGCAACTCGACCTCGCGCGCGAAGCGCACCTCGCCGGAGACAGATCCCGCGGACCCTGGTGGCGCGCAGGCGGCGGTTGCCGCAAGAGCCACAGCCAGTACCGCCATGGTGAATGGACGCGCCAGACGATGCGTCATTGGATCACTCCTTCCCACTCCACCATCTCGCCCGGGCCATTATCGTGGATGCCCTGCCTTCAAGCATGATCCGGCATGGCGCCGGTCACGCCCGTCCGTCAGGCCCCCTGCTGATCCGGTGCGGCAAACCTCCGGGTGGGTGGGTCAACCGATGAGGTTCCGGCTCGCTAGCGAGTCGGTTACCACCGCGCCGAAGAGCAGGGCCAGATACAGGATCGAGAACAGGTACAGCGCTCTGGCGCCTTCGGTCCCCTCATTGCGCGCCAGCCGGATCGCTCGGACGATGAACCCCGCCCCCAACGCGATGGCGCCGACCAGGTAGATCCAACCGACGGCGCCGGTCGCGACGAACGTCGTGGAGAACACCACCAGCACCACCGCGTAGATCAGGATCTGGCGCTTGGTCGCAGCCAGTGTGGCGACCACCGGCAGCATCGGGATCCCGGCGCGGGCGTAGTCGTCCTTGATCAGCAATGCCAGAGCCCAGAAGTGCGGGGGCGTCCACAGGAAGATGATGGCAAACAGGTAGACGGCCGGTAGCTCGACCGTCCCGGTCACCGCCGCCCAACCCACCAGGGGCGGGACTGCGCCGGCGGCGCCGCCGATGACGATGTTCTGGGGTGAGGTCCGCTTGAGGCCCTTGGTGTACACGAACAGGTAGATGATGGTCCCGGCTACGGCGAGTAGGCCGCTCAGGACGTTCACGAAAGCAGCCAGGATCATGAAGGCGGCCAGGTTGAGGATGATCCCGAAACCGTAGGCATGCCACTTCGAGACCCTCCCGCCGGCTACGGGGCGGGCGCGGGTGCGAACCATCCTCTGGTCTATGTCGCGTTCGGCGCCGTGGTTCAGGGCATTGGCTCCGCCGGCTGCCAGGTAGCCGGAGACGACGACGAGGGAGATCAGCAGGGGATCCGGCCGGCCCTCGGCGGCCAGGAACATGCTCCCAACCGCGGTGATCAGCAGAAGGACCGTGATCCGGGGTTTGGTGAGGGCGATGTAGTCGCTCACGACCGTGGATGCGCGAGTGCCTGGAGCCGGCATCACACGGCGGACCGGGGATGCCGGCTCCTCACCCGGAAGGTTCCGGGATCGAACTGCATCGCGATCATCAACACCATCGAGACCCACGACATCGTGGCGAAGACCAGATGGAGGGATGCTATGAGAGGGGTCGAACCCATCCATGCCGTCAATGCCCCTACGCCGATCTCGATTAGCAGGAACCCCGCTGTGAGCACCACCAGCGAGCGTAGTTGCCCCCTCGCGGCTCCCTGCCTCCAAGCCACGAAGCAGGTACGCAGCACGAGCACGGCCACGATGGCCACCATGTATCGATGGGCCATGTTGACGACGAACGGAGTGCCTCCGGGGAGGTTGTTACCTATGCAGAGCGGCCAACTCGGACAGGCGGCGCCGTAGTTCATCCCCACCATGTAGGAACCGAACAGGATGGTCACCAGCAGACCGCTCAGGCCGGCCCACGCCAGCCTTCGATCCTGCGTGGAAACCCTGGGGACGAGGTTCCGTGGACCATCGGACCGATCATCGGGCGGACCGGCCAGCCAGGCGACGGCGAGGCCGGCCACGGTCAACTCGGCCAGCCCCAGGTGGATCAGCCGCGTCCACCAGGAGAGTTCGCTCAGGACGGTGAGGCCCCCGAGGATCGCCGCCGCGACCACCAGGACCGTGCTCGCACCCGTGGCGACGATCGCAGGTGTCGACGTCCGCAAGTGTCGCCAAGCCAGCACGAACGAGGCCACGACCAGGAATCCGACGGCGGTCGCCGCCAGGCGGTGGGTGAACTCGAGCCAGATGTGGTAGTCGAAGGGTGGGATGATCTGTCCGTGGCACAGTGGCCAGTCCGGGCATGCATCGCCGGAACCGGTCACCCGGACGACTCCTCCCAGAGCGACCTGCGCGATCGCCGCCAGCAGGCTCAGCAGCGTCACCGTCCTGTACCTTGCCTGACCCGATCGGGTACCCGCGGCGACATTTGGCATGGTTTATCCGCTCCGGACTTCGAACAAGGACCCCTTCGTACGACCCCGAGCTCGCGGTTTCAGAAGGCTCGCGGAAGCTGTCGGATCGGATCCTCCGCAATTCTAGATGATCAGTTGTCAGGTGTCAGTTGTCAGGTAGTCATCGGTGGTTGGCGGTGGATCGGGCACGGTTCCGTTCTCGGTAGCGCTGTCCGAGCTTCGTCTCCTGGATCGGTATCCCCGGCTCGCGTCTGCTGAGCCGCGGTCGGTGCTCTGGCTTGCCACTCAAACCTCTCGTTGCAGGCAGGGTGCCGGGCTGGTCGCCCTCTAACGATATCCGACGTGCTGTTGGCGGATTCATGACGTAGCTTGTCGGAGGCTTCTAGAGAGGAGGTTTGCTGTTGGCATCTACCAGCGATCACACAGGCTTGTACGAAGGGACATCACGGGACCCGGCCGCCCGGCTTGCCGGATGGCTGCTGGTCTTGACCGCAGTGGCGACGGCGGTCATGGTGGTCGGCCGGGTCGCCGCCGATGCGGACGAACCGACTCTCATGGGTTCTCTCACGGCGATATCGTCCGGCCGGGGCCTGTACACCATGAGCGGTGCGGCCCGCCTCGTTTCCGGGGTCACTTTGCTGGCCGCATCCTGGTACCTGTCGAGGACTTGGATCATCAGGAGACGGCTAGGTACGCCGCTGGTTCCTGGCCTCTTCGCGCTCTCGGCTGTGTTCACCGCCGCATCCGGAGCGCTGGCGATCGCCCTGGCGAATCTGGCATCCGACGCCGTCCGGCTCGGCGCGCTCTCCCCAACCTTGGCGCAGGCGGAAACCGTCTCGGATCTGCGGTGGTCGACCGGCAAGATCGGGTTCGCGCTAGCAGGCCTGACGTTGGTTCTGGCGTCACGCTATCAATGGAAGGTGGGCGGAGTTCTCCGGTATGTGTCCCCCGTGTCGGCGGCCTTAGGGATCGCGATGCAGTTCATCTGGGTCGACTCGGCCACCGTCGCCCACCCGGTCATCGGTACCGCGTTCTTCGTCTGGTTGGTGGGAGTCGGCATGATGCTGCTGACCGGTCGCACCGAAAGGCTGTTCACCCGGTTCGTCGACAACCAGGCGACAAGCTGACCACCGCCGCCGGCGGGTAGAGCCGGTATGGGGGCCCTTGAAAAGCTCGCCCGCGTATCCAGAAGCTCTGGCGGTTGCCCCGGTTTACCCATGCCCTGTTAGACAGGCAGTCTATAAGCCTCGAAGGCATGGGACATAGTCGCGACTCTGCTGGGCCAAGCCGTCGTTCGAACCGGTGCGGTAGACTCGTGTCGAGCGTGAACACCGACCGTATTCCTTCTTTCGGCAGGGCGGCGCTTCCTGCGCTGATCCGTACGAACTCGGGTTGCCGGAACGCGGACAAAGTGGCGCTGTATGAAACGTCGGAGACACGAGGCGAAGGACGGGTGTGAGTTCATGGTGAAAGACAGGGGCGGTGACGTGGCTCACGGCGGAGCTTCAAGCGGAATGGAGAGAGGCCCGCAAGTCTCGGTAAACGAGGACGGTGGTTCGGGCGAGGGCGACCTGCTCCGGGCCGAGAACGAGACTCTCCGCGCCCGCCTTTCCAGGTTGACCGAGGCGATCCTGCGGATCAGCGAAGACCTCGATCTGGACACGGTCCTACAAGAAGTCGCGGACGGTGCCCGGTTGCTGACCGGCGCCCGTTACACCGCACTCACGACCCATAACGAGTTGGGCCAGCCACAGGACGTGCTGATCTCCGGTCTGACCGACGAGGAGAACGCGCGGATGCTTGGCTACCGGTTCGGGCCGGCTCTTTTCACACACCTGAGCGCGCTGCGGGAACCGCTGAGAGAGCGGGACTTTGTAACCTACACCGAGGTGGCCGGTTTTCCCGACTTCCCCGTCGGGATCGGGAGGTTCCTGAGTACCCAGATCCGGATCCGGGACCGCCACGTGGGAAACATCTACATCGGTGACGAGGAGACCGGCGGGGAGTTCACCCTTGAGGATGAGCAGACCCTGAAGATGTTCGCCACGCAGGCTGCGCTGGCCATCACCAACGCGCGTCGTTATGGCGAGGAGCAGCGGACAAAGGCGGATCTCGAAGCCCTTCTCAACACGTCTCCTGTGGGCGTCTTGGTCTTTGATGCGCTCACCCGGAAGGTCCTCAAGACCAATCACGAGGCGTGCCGCATCATCGGGTCCCGGTCGGTGGAGGAGGAGCATGTCGCGCGAGCCTTCGAGGCGGTCGAGTTCCGGCGCTTGGACGGAACGTCGGTACAGCCCGACGAGGTCCCCTTCGAACGGGCCGCACGGTCCGGCGAGACGGTGCGCGCCGAGGAGTTGGTAATCGGTGTTCCCTCCGGCGATCAGACAACCGTCCTTGTCAACACCACACCGATCCGTTCCGAAGATGGCCGACTCGTCTCCGTTGTGGCCACGATCCAGGACATCACCCCTCTTGAGGAGCTGGAGCGGCTTCGCGCCGGTTTCTTGGGGATGGTCAGCCACGAGTTGAGAACGCCTCTGACGTCGATAAAGGGATCTGCCGCCACCGTGCTCGGTTCGTCGTCTCCGCTCGACCCGGCCGAGACACGGCAGTTCTTCCGCATCATCGAGGAACAGGCCGACCAGATGCGGGACTTGATCAATAACCTGCTGGACCTGACCAGGATCGAGGCGGGGACCCTCTCGGTTGTTGCCGAACCGGCCGACGTCACGGCTGTCATCGACCAGGCCAGGAACCAGTTCCTGAGCGGCGGCTACCGCAACAGCATTGAGGTCGACCTGGCGCCGAACCTGCCGCAGGTTGTGGCGGATACCCAGCGGATCGTCCAAGTCCTTCACAACTTGTTCTCCAACGCGTCGAAGTACTCGCGAGAGTGGTCTCGCATCCGGGTGAGCGCCAGTCTTGAGGACGGCCACGTTGCGATCTCGGTAGCTGACGAGGGCAAGGGCATAGCAGGCGAGCACCTACCCCACCTGTTCACCAAGTTCTCCCGGATCGACGCCGGCGGGGACCACCGGCTTGGTGGCCACGGGCTCGGTCTGGCGATCTGCCGGGGAATTGTGGAAGCCCACGGCGGCCGTATCCGGGCGGAGAGCGAGGGAGACGGACGCGGGACACGGTTCATCTTCACCATCCCCGCTGTCGACGAAACCGCCAACCGTCTGTCACCTGGCCTCGCCAACGGATCCACTGGTCCGGGGCAAACACCCCGGGCTAGCGGTCGAATACTGGCGATCGACGACGATCCCCAGATACTTCGCTATGTCCGCAACACCCTCGCAGAGGCGGGATACAGGCCGGTGGTCACCAGTGACGTGGACGAGGTCGGCAACCTGCTCGAGGCGGAGAGGCCGCAGCTCGTTCTGGTGAATCTGGTCCTTCCCGGAATCGACGGTTTCGACCTCCTGGAACATATCCGTACCGACTTCCGCACCCCGGTCATCATCCTGTCCGGACGGGGACGAGGCCAGGACATCGCCAGAGCATTCGAGCTCGGAGCCGCGGACTACGTGGTCAAACCGTTCTCGCCCGCCGAGTTGGTAGCCAGGATCGGAGCCGCGCTACGCCAACACGCGGCGCAACCGCATGGCGGGTTCGAGCCGTACGAGTGCGGCGATCTGGTCATCAACCACTTGGAACGAGTTGTGACCGTGGCGGGCGAGCAGGCGCGCCTCACGCCGACCGAGTACAAGCTCCTGTTCGAACTCTCCCGGTATCCCGGACGGGTGTTGACCCACGATCAGTTGCTGGGGAGCGTGTGGGGCGAAGACCACCCGGCAGATCAGCGTCTGCTGCGCTCGTTCGTCAAGAACCTACGCCAGAAGCTCGGAGACGACGCCAGGAACCCCTCCTACATCTTCACCCAGTCCGGCGTCGGATACCGTCTCGCCAAACCCTGAGCCCGGTCCCGCCCGCGGCGGTTTCCGGGGTTGGGGTGTCCAGCAAGCGAGAGGCGACGAAGGTACCTCTTCCCTCGTGAGGGATCGGTGAATTCCGGGTCGTTGCCTTGACGGAGATCGATGAACATAATATGTAGCGATCGCAGGTGGCGGTGAGGGCACTTCCAAATAGCCCGGCGGGTCGAAGACAGTACCTGTTCGGGGGCCCCGCCTTCGCCGGGCCGCAGATCTAAAAGCGATTCTCAACGACGTTGCCGAGGGAGGGCGTACCCGATGACAGACCAGTCAACACTTGAACGCAGGACGCCGACCGCCGACGACCTTGGGAAGTGTGTCGCCGGTCTGGTCAACGCGGTAGCGCGCGGGACGGAAGAACAGATCGAGCCCTGGGGGTTCTCGGCACTCGAGTTCTCCGTCCTCGGAGTGTGCCGTAGCGCTGGGTCTACCACCGTCACCGGACTCGCCGAAGTCATACCCATCGATAGCGGGCGTATCAGTCGCATAGTCAACAAGCTCTACAACAGGGGTCTCATCAGCAGGCGGCGCTTGGCTTCCGACCGTCGAGTCGTCAAGCTGCAACTCAGCGAAGACGGCCTCGACCTCGTACCCCGCCTGGTACAACTCGTGGAGGACTACAACAAGATGCTGCTGGCGGGTATCTCAGTCGAAGACCAGGCCAGGTTCGTCGCAGTCTGTCACAAGATCATCGAGAACCACACCCGCCACCAAGCCGAGCGAGCCGCACAAGCTCCGTAGCTCGTCGAAGCCACAGACGGAGTGAGGCCTTACTCAGCTCGCTCGATGCACCGCCGGTCTCGCGATGCAGCGGCCGATCACTGACCACTGACCATAACCGGCACGGGCTACTGTCCATCATTAACTGATCAGTATCGACAGTGACTTACCACGCTGTAATCAAATGTTGCGCCGGACTATCACCGACCGTTGCACGATCTGTGACGTTCATCCATCAGTTCAAGCACCTACGTGACACAGCACCCAGTGATATGTACAATAGATGAATAGACAACTTCTGTTCGTGCTCATATTATGAAACAATCTGCGCTACGCCGAGCCGCGCTCGTCGCACGGTTCCGTGTGCAGACGACGCCGCGTGATGACGAGCTCCGGTCTTCACCCCTGGAAGCAGGAAGCACGCCGCGGCGGGTGGTCCGAAAGGAGGGGAGCCATCCAGGAGCAGACGCCCGAAGGCGTCCTAGGTGTGGTTGCGGGAACAGACCGGACGGTCAGCACCGTCTTGGGATCGAACTGGCTGGTCATTGGCGCAATCCCCGTTGACAGCTGTTTGCGGTCCGACCGCGGGCCGACCTTCCCTCCGGAGCCAACGGAGCACTAGTGGCTGTCTCGGTGGCTGGTCGGTGGCTGGTGTGGGTGCTGGCGATGGTTCTGTGGGTCTCGTCG
The DNA here is from genome assembly GCA_965219685.1 of Candidatus Spongiisociaceae bacterium. Lineage (GTDB taxonomy): Bacteria > Actinomycetota > Acidimicrobiia > Spongiisociales > Spongiisociaceae > JAPPFW01. The sequence continues at coordinate 151,771 of CBDCOH010000002.1, forward strand.
ACCGTTCCGGCGGCCGGGGATACCTCCACGTCGGAGGATTCCGTTCCCGAGGCGGCTAACGATCCGGCCCTCCCCCCGGAATCAGATTCCGCGCCGGATTCCGACGCGACGCCGGAACAGCCGGTACCCGAACCCGAGAAGCCCAGCGGGTTGAGGGTCACCACGGAAGCCGGCTCGCTGGACGTGGGGGTTGACTGGGATGACGTGGACGGCGCGACGCTCTACCTGGTGCGGTGGCGGTCGGTGGACGCCGGCGACAAGCTGAACGAGGGGGTGGAGGTCCAACTGTCGGCTACGACCATCACCCTGGCGAATTTCGGCGAGTGGGTGGTGCGGGTGCAAGCCTGCAATGACGCCGGCTGTGGGAAGCCCCTCGCCCACAAATTCAAGATTGAACCAATACTTGAACCTGAACCCACACCGGAGCCTGATCCCGAGCCGGAGCCGGAGCCTGATCCCGAGCCGGAGCCTGATCCCGAGCCGGAGTCGGATCCTGATCCCGAGCCGGAGTCGGATCCTGATCCCGAGCCGGAGCCTGATCCCGAGCCGAGGTCGGATCCCGAGCCGAGGTCGGATCCCGAGCCGGAGTCGGATCCTGAGGTGCCGGTAAGCGTGCCGGGGAAGCCAAGCGGATTGAGAGTCGCCACGGAGACAGGCTCGCTGGACGTGGGGGTGGACTGGGGAGACGTGGACGGCGCGAGGCGTTATCTGGTGCGGTGGCGGTCGGTGGACGCCGGCGACAAGCTGAACGCGGGCGTGGACGTGCGGTCATCCGGTACGACCATCACCGTGGCGGGCTTCGGCGAATGGGTGGTGCGGGTAGAGGCGTGTAATGACGCCGGCTGCGGGGAAGCCCGGTCACGGAAATTCGAGGTTGAGCCGGTCCCGGAACACGAACCCGAGCCGGCCTCTTTTCTGCCGGGTTTGATTCTGACCGTTGCCCCTGACCGACTGGTGGAGGACGGGGGGAAGGCCTCGATAGTCGTGACAGCCGCCTGGGTGGGCTCCGTCACCCTTTCGGAGGACACCACGGTTGCGTTGAGCCTGTCGGGTACCGCAGAGGACCCGGCGGACTACACCGCCGAGGTCGCCGACCTGGTCATCGCGGCAGGGGCTGCCAGCGGGACCACCAACCTCTCTGTCACCCCCGTGGACGATGGGTTGGCGGAGGGTGACGAGACCATCGTGGTAACTGGGGCGGTGGACGGTCTCACATTGTTCACGCCGATCATCCTCGCCGATCCGCTCCTGACCAGTGTCGCGAGCGAAGGCACCAACTCGGCGCCTTCGTTCCCCGGCGCCGACCCTGTCTTCCGGTCGGTTCCCGAGAACAGTCCGGCGGGCACCGCGGTGGGCGACCCGGTAACCGCGACCGACGCCGACAGCGGGGACACTCTCGTCTACAGCCTGACCGACACCGACGCCGCCAGCTTCACCGTCGACAGCAGCGGACAGATCAAAGTAGCCGAAGGCACGACGCTGGACTACGAGCAGGACGCCGCCTACACGGTGGACGTGAACGTCAGCGACGGCAAGGATGCGGACGGCAACGCCGACACAGCCATCGACGACTCGGTGGGTGTGGTCATCTATGTGACTGACATCAAGCCGCCGCATGCGCCGCTGCTGACCGTAACGCCGTCGGCCGACGGAGAGGGAATGCGCGTCGACTGGACCCAGCAGGAGGAGGTTGGCAGGGCGCCCGTGACCGAGTACGACATGCGATTCCGCGAGTTGGGGACCTTTGCCTGTGACGACACCCAGCGGTTCGCGAGTCAGCTGTCCTTCGCCTCCACGATCCGCACCGCGACCATCCCACCCGAGGGCACCGATGCCCTCAAGCCGGGGGTGGTCTACTGCGTGAAAGTGCAGGCGCGCAGCGTGGAGGGCGACAGCCTTGGTGTCTCCGAACCCCGGATGAACACATTGCCCGCCTCAGCAGACTTCGCCGTATCGGCCTCGCCCGCCAGCGCCCTTCTGCTGAGCGCCGACCACTTCCCCTACACCGATCCCCACGACACGCTCGGGAGGGTCAAGATCCTGTCCCTTCCCGATCCCGCCCAGGGCCGGCTGAGACTCGAGGCCGCAAACGTGGCGATCAACCAGTTCATAGAGGCCGACTCTCTCAACCTGTTCTCGTTCGAGCCGGCTTCGACGTTCAGCGGCGGCGCCGCGTTCCGCTTCCAGCTCGAGGACTCCCACGGTGCTCTGACCACGGCCCATACCGCCACGATCGACCTGGCGGTCCCCGCCATAACCGAAGTGGACATAACCTCCAGCCCGGCCCTGAACAACACGTACGTCACCGGAGAGACGGCCCAGGTAACCGTCACCTGGGATCAGCAGGTCAGTTGGGACATCACCGCCACCGGCGCCGCCATCTCCCTCGACCTCGAAGTGGGGAACGCCACGCGGACCGCAGCTCTGGTAACCGGCGGAGACACCACCGGGAGCGCCACCGCCCTCACCTTTCAGTACCCCATCCAGTCCACCGATGCAGACACCGACGGAATCAGCGCCGTCGCCGACAGCGGCGGCAACCTCGTGCAACTATCCGGCGGGGCCAGCCTCACCGACGCGTCCGACCGCGCAGCAGGTCGTACCTATGACTCCTTACCCGAGGATGACAGCCTCCACAAGGTGGACGGCACCAAGGTGTTCAACCATGCACCCGCTTTTCCGGCGGACGACACGCCGCCCCTGGCCCGCACCGTGGACGAGAACAGTCCGGCCGGGACGACGGTGGGCGCCCCTGTTGTGGCCACCGACCCCGACACCGGCGACATCCTCACCTACACGCTGAGCGGTGTCGACGCATCAGCCTTCACGATCGACGCCGCCGGGCAGATCAAGGTGGGCCAGGACGCGGCCCTTGACTACGAGACAAAGGCCACTCTCTCGCTCACCGTGAACGTTCGTGACAGCGAGGACACCGCCGGTGGCCCCGACACCGTCACGGATGCATCGGTCGAGGTAACCATCACGGTGACCGACCAACCGGAGGCACCCAGGCCGGTAACCGGGCTGACGGCCACAGCGGTGTCCGGCTACAGCGCCCGGCTGGACTGGACGGCGTCGGACACTGCCGGGCTGCCGCCCATCGATCGTGTGATCATCGACCCGTATCACCTTGTTCAGGAGCGTCGCCAGTACCTCTCCCAGGTAGTACTCGAAGAAGAACGGGCAGCCGAGGTCACGTACACAGTCACCGGGCTGGTCCCCGAAACCACCTACTACTTCGACGTGCGGGTGAGGAACACCGATGGCCTTCAATCCACCATAGAAGCGGCACAGACCACCACCATCGCCAATACCGCGCCCGCCTCGGTGGATTTCACCAAGAACACCCATACCGACACCGACCTGTCCTTTCTCCCATCTGACTTTCCGTTCGTCGACGGGGACGCCGGCGACAGCCTGGCGGCGGTCCGGATAGTCACGCTGCCCGACGCTGCACACGGCGCCCTGAAGTGGACCGAGTCCGGCGCCTCCCAGGCCTCCGTGACGACCAACCAGCTGATCACCGCCACCGACCTGGACACGCTGACATTCATCCCGGCGACCTCCTACACCGGCGCCGCGACCTTCACCTTCAAGGTGGTGGACGGGGCAGGCGCCGAGTCGACGGCGGCCCGAACGGCCACCGTCAATGTCCAGGACGATGCGCCGAAGTTCACCGGGACCCTTCCGCTAACCCGCTCCGTCCCGGAGAACAGCGCCGCGGGAACCCGCGTCGGCGCCCCCCTCACCGCCTCCGACCCGGACGGCGACACGATCACCTACTCCCTCTCGGGCGCGGACGCGGCCGGCTTCGACATAGACGCCACGAGCGGTCAGGTGACGGTGGGGAAGGGTGCGGCGCTCGATTACGAGACGAAGAACACTCACGAGGTTACGGTCAACATCCACGACGGGAAGGGTCCCGACGGCGGGGCCAGCACCGTGACCGACGCCTCCGCGACACTCACCATCACGGTGACCGACCAGATCGAGCGGCCCAATCCTCCAACCGGGTTCAACGCCACAGTTCTGTCTCCCTCCAGCATCCGGCTGGACTGGGAAGCATCGGACACCACCGGGCTGCCGCCCATCAACCACTACTTGATAAGGTATGGAGTAGCGAGCGGATCCGCTCGCGCCACGGCGTTTCCGGACCCACCGACCGCGGTCACCCACACCGTCACCGGGTTGACGCCCGCCACCACCTACCACTTCGAGGTGCGGCTGTCCAACACTGATGGCAAGAGCAGTCCCATACGCCCGTCCGTCACGGCCACCACGTCCCCCAACCTTGCTCCGACATCGGCGGACTTCAGGGCATACCTCCCAGCCGGGGGCCGTGACCTGTCGTTCTCCGCAGCCGACTTCCAGTTCGCCGACGCCGACTCCGCCGACAGTCTCAAACAGGTGAGGATCGTCTCGTTACCGAAGTCATCGGACGGAGTGCTCAAGTGGACACCGTCGGGCGGCGCCGAGACCAGCGTGACCACCAGCAGGCCGATAGACGTCCGCGCTCTCGGGACCCTGGTCTTCGATCTCGCCGACCGGTTCTCCGGTCCTACCGACAGCCGGTTCGGCCCGGCGTCGTTCACGTTCAAGGTGGTGGACCAGCATGGCGCCGAGTCCTCGGATTCCTACACAGCCACCATCTGGAACCGGGCCGCCTCCCGGGTCGTCTCCATGAAGATCACCTCGACGCCGGCGGTGGGCGACACCTACACGCTGGGCGAGACCGTCCAGGTGACCGTGGGGTTCGACAAGTACGTGGTCTGGGATGTGTCGGCCGCGGACGCCGATGTCAGGATCCAGTTCGAGGAAGGATCACAGGACACCCTGCCCGCGGCCTCCCTCGTTACCGGCGGACGGACCACCTCCGCCGCGCGCGAAATGGTGTTCGAATTCACTGTGGCCGCTACCCACAGCAGCCCCGGCGGCCTCCGCATCCATCCCAACAGTGGACTGCCCGTACAGAAGCTCAACGGCGCCACGATCCTATCCGAGCACGGAGGTGCCGCCGAGCTCGCCTACAGCGCGTCCCGGATCCCGGCCCGGGACACGAACCATAAGGTAGGAGGATCCCTCCTCCCCAACGCGGCGCCGGCTTTCGGCAAGAGCGGCCCACTGTCGTTCTCGGTGTCCGAGGACGCGGCCGCCGGGACAAAGATCGGCGACCCGGTGAGCGCCATCGATCCCGACGCGGGCGACGCCCTCACCTACTCGCTGTCGGGGACCAACGCCGCCTTCTTCGACATGGACAGCGCCACCGGCCAGATCTCGGTAGGCAGCAACGCGATCCTGGACTTCGAAGCAGCCGCGAACAGCTACAACCTGGTGGTGAAGGTTCGGGACGGGAAGGACCGCTACAGCCGCGTCGACACGTCCGACGACGACTCCATCGGTGTGACCATCTCCCTCACCGACGCCACGGAGCCGTCCCTCCCACCCGCAGGAATGTCGGCGACCGTGCTCTCCTCCACCAGTATCGAAGTGGAATGGGACGCGCCGGACAATCGGGGGCGCACCCCGGCCTCCGGCTACGAACTGTTTTACAGGGCCGGTGGTGATACCAACGGGACCACGGTCAGCTTCGACGGCGACACCTTCACAGCCACTCTGGCCGGGCTGACCCCGGGCGTGTCGTACCACGTGGCAATGAGGGCTGAGAACGCAGACGGATTCGGGCCATGGTCAGCCATCGAACCCTCACCCACCACCACCGCCAACGCCGGACCCACTTCGTCCGACTTCACCAAGAACATCGCGCCAGGCATCGATCTGGGCTTCTCCGCGACGGACTTCGAGTTCAACGACGTGGACACCGGTGACATCCTGAAAGCGGTCACGATCGTCACCCTGCCCCAAGCGGCTCATGGCGTGCTGAAGTGGAAGGACCTGGGCGTCACGCTGAAAACGGTGCCGGCGAACCAGCTCATCTATGACTTCGAGTTGGACACGCTGACATTCACGCCGGGTTCTTCCTTCGTAGGCGCCGCCACGTTCACCTTCACGGTGCACGACCAGCGCTTCGCCCCCTCGACGACCCACACGGCGACGATCAACGTCCAGGAAGACGGCGCCCGGTTTGCCGAAACGGTCCCGATCACCCGGACCATTGCGGAGAACAGCCCCGCCGGAACCGCGGTAGGTGTTGCCATCTCCGCCTCGGACCCGGATGACGACACCATCGCCTACTCGCTGACGGGCGAGGACGCGGCCGGTTTCACTATCGACGCCGACGGCCGGATCAAGGTAGGGCAGGGGACGACGCTGGACCACGAGAGCGACAAGACCACCTACAACATGACGGTTGAGATCCACGACGGAAAGGGCCCCAGAGGCATCGGCGCCAGCACGCTGACGGACGCCTACGCCCCTCTGAAGATAACGGTAACGGATGAGAGCGAGCCTCCGCCGGCGCCCGGCGGGCTGATCGTGATCAGCGACTCGCCGGGCACGCTCACCGCGACCTGGACCGCGCCCGACACGGGCGGGCGCCCAGCGGTGACCGGCTACGGCGTGGAGCACCGGAAGTCGGGCGAAACAGGCTGGACGTCTCGCTTGGATCCCTCAGCCGGGACCACTGATACCTCGATAACCATCGCGAACCTCACGCAGGATGCCGACTACCACGTGCGGGTGTGGGCCGTCAACGACGAGGGCGCCGGAGGCTACGTCACCGCATCCCAGAACGTCTCCCCCACGCCGCGTTTGCTCAGCATGGCGGTCGTCTCCGATCCGGGCGACGACGGCTTCTACGGTCTCGATGAGGAGGTACGGATCCGTGCCACCTTCAACGTCAACGTCGCGGTCACGGGGCGGGACGCCGCCCAAGGACAGGCGGCCGCTTGGCCCACACTGGAGGTCGACCTCGTCAACAGCTCGTCCTCGGTCGTGATCCGAACCGCCGAACTGGACCAAGAGTCCGCCAACGGTGACACCACGCTCGACTTCACGTTCACGCCCGTCACGGGTGACGATGGGCTGAAGGGCGTCCGTTTCCCCAGGAACGCGATATCCGTGCCGGAAGGCTCGACCATCACCGCGCTCGGCCAGAACGTGAACGTGGCCAACTTCCGGACCGCGGTGGACACCTCTCACAAAGTCGACGGCGTAGGTCCCATCGTGGCGGGGACCCCTGCGTTCTCCTCGACCCCCATCGACAGGAAGAACTACCAGTTAGGGGAGGTCGTGTCCCTGGATGTGACCTTCTCGGAAAAGGTGGAAGTCACCGGGAAGCCGTACTACCGGCTGCGGATTTCCACGGGCGGCACCCGGCAGTTCCACTACGACTCGGGTTCCGGGACCGCGACGCTGCGCTTCAGCTACACCGTGGCGGCCAGTGACCGGGGGCACTTCTCCGTCGGCTACCTACAATCGCTCTCCTCCGACGCCGAGAACCTGGTCAAGGATCTGCGCGGAAACGCGTTCGACACCGGCATCCTGGTTGCCGTCAAAGACAGCCACCCGGCCGACGGGTCGCGGATCATCAACAGAACCCCGTCTCTGACCCTGTCCGGCCCGCTCGTCTTCACCATTGCCGAGGGCGCCGCGCCCGGCACGGCCTTCGGCGCGGCTATCACCGCATCCGACCCGGACGGTGGCGACACCATCACCTACACACTGTCCGGCGACGGGGCATCGTACTTCGCGGTGGACTCCGCCGGACAGTTGAGCGTAGCCGCCGGCACACTCTTGGACTTCGAAACGCTCGCCAACAACGCCGTGACCTTCAAGGTGATGATCAGCGACGGCAAGAACGTCGTGGGCAAGGCGGATGCCAGCGCCGACGACGCCTTGGATGTCACGGTGGTGGTCAGGGACCTGACCGAGGCGCCGCTGGCGCCCACCGTCCTCGCCGCCGCGCTGTCCTCCATATCCGTCCAGGTGGGGTGGACCGCGCCGGACAACACGGGCCGCCCCCCGATAACCGAGTACCAACTCAAGTACAACGCGGGTTATCCAAGGGACAAGGTTGTGGTCTTCACCGACCCCGCGACCCGGACCACCACCCTCTCCGCCTTGGCACCCGGCGAAGACGTGTCGATATCTATGAGGGCGGTGAACCGGGACGGTGACGGCGCGTGGTCTAAGCCGGTGGTGGTGAAGACGCTGGCCAACCGACCACCCACCTCCCGGAACATCAACAAGGAGGTAGTCGCCGGTGGCACCGTGGAGTTCTCGGAAGGAGATTTCCACTTCGAGGATCCCGATACCGCCCATGATCCCAGAGAACGACTCTTCTACGTGAAGATCGTCACTCTCCCGAAAGGAGGCGATTTCGAACTGGACTTCGGGAACAACCATGTAGTCGAGATCACCGACGGCTACCTGATCCAGCGCAGGTTCCTGGATCGCCTGGAGTTCGAGGCGGATGCAGACTTCGCCAACGGCACAACCTACACCTTCAGGGTCCTGGACAACTACCTCACAGAGTCGGAGAGCACTTACACCGCCACCATCCTGGTGGTGACCAACCTGTCGCCGACATTCTCGGCCGACGGTCCACTGGCACGCAGCGTGGCGGAGAACTCCGCCGCCGAGACGCTGGTAGGTGACCCCGTGACCGCCACCGACCCCGACGACAGCACTTTGACCTATGCCCTGACCGGCACAGACGCGGGCTCCTTCGACATCGACGCCGCCACCGGGCAGATCAAGGTGGCCCAGGGGGCGGCCTTCGACCAGGAGACCAAGGACTCCTACTCGGTGACAGTGACCGTGACCGACGGCAAGGACGGCCAGGGAGGCGTTGACACCGCGATCGACGCCTCCATCGACGTAAGCATCACCATCTCCGATGTGGTCGAGGCACCCCCTCCGCCGGTCAATGTCAAGGCCGCCATCCTCGCGTCCACTGCGCTGAAGGTGAGCTGGCAGGCGCCGGCCCCGACCACGGCCCCACCCGTGACCGGCTATTGGGTGAGCTGGGTGGAGACGGTGCTGGGAGTGCCGGGCACCGACGTCGAGAGCGAGTACGCGGGTACCGAGACCTCGTACGCCATCACCGGTCTGACGCCCGGAACCCAGTACCAGGTCAAGGTCTGGTCCGCCAACTCCGACGGGGCCGGCGAGGCGGTCACCGTGGACCCCGCTCCCTTCACCGCTCCCAATGCCCTGCCGACCTCCTCCGACTTCACCAGGTACGGGCCCTTCGACTTCGAGGCATCGCACTTCTCCTTTCTTGATGTGGACGACAACGAGTACAGCATGGACAGTCTCAGCGGGGTCAGGATCGTGACCCTCCCCTCCACGTCGGCGCCAGATCGACTCAGACTGCCGGGCGCTTGGGTGGGGGGACAGTTTGTCTTCCCATTCGTGGAGCCGGACCAGGTGATCCCGGCGAGTGACCTGGATGATCTGATAGTGGGGGAGAACCCGGGGTACCTCCAAAGCGAGAAGCTGTTCACCTTCCGGGTACTGGACAGTTATGGCGGAGAGTCGACGCAGGCGTACACATATCGCCTGGCCATCCCCAAGAACCTGCCTCCCGCCTTCGACGAGGGTGCGACAGCGGTCCGCCGCATCAAAGAGAACTCGCTCCCCGGAACCGCAGTGGGAGCGCCGGTGAGCGCCCGGGACGCCAGTACGGGTCAGTTCCCGGTCCCCACCCAGGAGCTGACCTACTCGCTCGGCGGCGAGGACGCGGCCAGTTTCGTCTTGGACGCCGGTACCGGGCAGTTGACGCTGGCCAAGGGCGTCGTCGTGGACCACGAGGCCAAGAGCCTCTATACGGTCACGGTGGACGTTCACGACGGCTTGGACTACGAGAAGGAACCGGACACGTCCGCGGACGACTCGATAGTCGTGAACATCCACATTGACGACGTTGACGAACCGCCGGATGGGCCTTCCAATCTCGGCGCCGATGTTCTGTCGTCCACCAGTATCCGGGTGCACTGGGAAGCACCCGACAACTCGGGCCGGCCACCCATCACATCGTACGTGATCGCCTCCCTTCCCTTGACGCAGGACAGAAACTGTCAGAACGGGTACAACACCTGCCCGGACCCCCCGACTGCGCTGTCCCACACCTTCACCGGACTCACGCCCGGTACGGTCTACCTCTTCAATGTGTATTCCGTCAACGACGACGGCGGCAGCGGCCGCGGCAGCAAGTTTGCCGTCTCCGCCACCACCCACGCCAACGACCTGCCGGAGTCGGCCGACTTCACCAAGCTGACCAGGCCAGGCATCACGGTGCCCTTCGGCCCTGGCGACTTCGCCTTCAGCGACGCCGACGCACTCACCGACAGCGCCGACATGCTTACCCGCGTGCGGATCGTCACCCTTCCGGACGCGATCCAGGGAACGCTGAAGTGGACGGCGGCGGGCGGCGCCCAAGCCGCGGTGGCGGCCGGCGGGCTGATCGACCGCGCCGACCTCGGCACCCTGGTCTTCGAGACGGCCTCCGGGTTCACGGCTCCCGCCTCCTTCACCTACAAGGTGCTGGATCGGTACGGAGGCGAGTCCGCCTCCGCGTACACCGTTACGCTGTCCTACGCCACCAACCTGCGCCCCGTGTTCACCCAGACCGGTCCGCTCGTCCGGACGGTCGCGGAGAACAGTGCCGCCGGAACTGAGGTGGGCGAGCCGGTGACCGCCACCGACCCGGACTCCGGTGACACCATCACGTACACGCTGACCGGCGCCGACGCCTCGCTCTTCACCATCACTGCCGGTGGTCGGATAAAGGTGGCGGCCGGCACCGACCTCAACTATGAGGGCAGCAGAGACACGTTTTCCCTGACTGTGAACGCCAGTGACGGCAAGGACGACAACGCGGGGACGGACACCGCGGTGGACACCTCCATCGAGGTGACGGTGAACGTAACCAACGTGGCGGAGCCCGCCCCGGCGCCCACCGGCGTCACCGTGTCCGTGCTGTCGCCCGGTAGCGCCCGCGTGTCCTGGAAGGCGCCCGATACGACGGGCGCCTCGCCCATCGCCGGCTATTTTGTCCTGTACTCGACCCAGCCGGATGTCCCGTACCCCAACGCGAGCACGGTTCTCGGCCCGCTGGTGGCGGCGCCGAACCTCAGCTACGAGTTGACCGGGCTTCTGCCCAGCTCCACCCACTACGTCAAGGTGATCGCCAGAAACACGGAACTCGGCGTAACGGACCTAGGCCAGGCGCCGGCGACGTCCTTCACCGCGCCGCTCAACCTGGGGCCCACCTCGGCGAACATCCTCAAGGGCGCCGACAACGTGGCCCCCATACGCTTTGCCGCCGCCGACTTCCCATTCTCAGACACCACTCCCGATGACTACTTGGCCTACGTACGGTTCGTGTCCCTGCCGGACGGATCCCAGGGCACGCTCAGGTGGAAAGCCGCCAGAGCAGTCCAGGCGGCCGTACCGGTCGGCGGGCTCATCGCGGCGAACGACCTGGACACCCTGGTGTTCATGCCACGGGCCAGGTTCGAGAGCACGGTCTTCACCTTCCGGGTGGTGGACAGGTACGGGGGCGAGTCGCCGGTCTACACCGCCGCGTTGAGGATCCGCCGGGGGATCATCACCGGGGTGGAGATCGGTTCCGCTCCCCTGGGCAGCGCCAACACCTACTACCAGCACGAGATCATCTCCGTGGGCGTGGACTACGACTTCCCGGTGTCCTGGACGAAGCCGGCGAACGAGAGCATCTACGTTGCTTTGGACGTGGGCGGCGTCACGAGGAGGGCGCACCTGAGGGGGACCGCGGGCGACCCCTCGGCGCAGTCGGGGGCGGGCAGCACGCTCTACTTCGACTACCGGGTGGTGTCGCGTGACATGGACTCCGACGGGGTCAGCGTCGGCGGCGGCGGGCGAGCGGGCCAGGTACTGGTGGAGGGTGGTCTCATCACGGCCTCTGGAACGAACAACCGGTCCTCCCGGAATAACCCGGGCCTGGCGGCCGACCCGAGCCACAAGGTGGACGGCTCGCAGGCCCACAACGCTAGGGCGCAATTCACCCAGGACGCTGCCCTGGCGTTCGAAGTGGAGGAGAACTCCCCGGCAGGAACCGCGGTCGGTTCCCGGGTCAGGGCGACCGACGCGGATGGAGACACCCTCGCGTACCGGTTGGAAGGCGAGGACGCCGGTCTGTTCAGCGTTGACTCCGACGGCCAGATCACCGTCGCGTCCGGCGCCACGCTGGACGCCGACGTCAAGGTGTCGTTCCAGGTATCGCTCGTCGTCAGTGACGGCAAGGACGACCTGGGCCAATCGGATCCCGACGACGCCGACGACAGCATCGTGGTGAATATATCGATTGCAGGGGTGGCGGAACTCCCGCCGCCGATCAAATTCACCGTCACGGTGCTCTCCGACACCTCGGTCAGGGTGGATTGGGAGGCTCCGGACACCACCGGCATCCCGGACATCACCCATTACCACGTCGAGTGGATACTGCTGGACGCCGGTAGTGCAGGTAGCAAGTTCAAGTCGGCGGACGACCGTTCGCACACCATCACGGGGTTGAACGAGCATGCCTCGTACTTCATAGTCATCGCTGCCAGGAACGGGGACGGTTTCGGCCCGAGCCGGACTGCCCTGATCAAGACGAACGCCCTGCCCACGTCGGCAGACTTCAAGAAGAGTGCGCTGCCCGGGAGCTCGACCAGCTTCAAGCTCTCGGACTTCCCCTTCACCGACGGCACCCAAGGAGACAGCCTGCATTCGGTGAGGATCGTCACGCTTCCCGACGCCGGCCGGGGAACGCTGAAGTTGACCGGTTCCGACGGCGAGGAGTCGGCAGTCACGGCCGGCGAGGTCATCGCCGCGGACGACTTGGGCAACCTGTTCATCGAGGCCCCCGACGACTTCGTCGACGCCAGTTTCACCTTCCAGGTCGCGGACTCGTTCGGCCAGTACTCCAAGACGAGCTACACCGCAACGGTGGCGTACGCCCGGGCGCGCATCACCGGCGTCTCCGTCACCTCCACGCCTCGGGGCGCCAACAACACGTACTACCGGGGCGAGGACATACTGCTGACCGTCACCTTCAGCCGCGACGTGACAATCGACACCGGGACTGGGCGGGCGGCAATCCCGGTGCACATCAACCGGGACTCCTTCCCGTCGCGGGACGGTTACCTGGCTCTGATCCAGACCACCGGAACCGTCACGGGCAGGATTTTCAACTTCACGGTAAGGGTGCTCCCGCCGTTCGGCGTCGGCAATGGCGTGTCGATCGCCCGGACGGACCGCCTACTGGCGATCCTGGATCCGGTGACTCTCGAGGCCTACGAGGGCGCCTGGAGCGTGAAGGACTCCCAGGACCACGCGGCCCTGCTGGACTTCGCGGGGCTGAAGGCCGACGGGAACCACAGGGTCAACGGCGTCAAGGTACACAACCACCCGGCCCGTTTCTCGCCTAGCGGGCCGCTGGTCAGGGTCCTGACGGAGAACTCTCCCGCCGGAACGCCGGTGGGCGGTGGCATCGTCACGGTCACGGCAGTCCTGGACGGCGGTGTCCGCTCATCCGACACCCGGGTGGGCGTCACCCTGTCGGGAACGGCGACGGACGGGACCGATTTCACCGCCACCTTCCCCGCCGGGATCACCGTACCCGCCGGAAGCCGCAGGGGCACGGCCGAACTGCTGATCGTGCCCCGCGACGACGCCGCCCGGGAAGGCGCCGAGACCATCGTGGTCAACGGCGCCGCCGCCGGTTTCGCGGTCAACCCCGCCTCCGTGACGGTCATCGACGACGACACCGCCGCCACAGGGATCACCTTGAGCCTCAGCCGCACCCAGATGCCGGAGATCGCCGTCCGCCCGGTTTTCGTCACCGTAACGGCTACCCTGGACAACAGCGTTGCCCGGTCCACCGACACCACTGTGACCCTCTCCCTAGGTGGCACGGCGATAAGAAGCAGAAACACCGGCGGGGACTACATCACTGTCGCCTTCGGCGACATAACCATCCCTGCCGGTCAGGTGTCGGCCGCAACCACGTTGGCGTTCCGACCCTGGGCCGATATCTTCGTGGAGGGCGCCGAGACCATCGTGGTCAACGGCGCCGCCGCCGGCTTTACGGTCAACCCCGCCACCATCACCCTCATCGATGAGAACAGCAGGTATCACAGCCTAACTCTCAGCGTCAGCCCGGGCTGGGTCAAGGAGGACGGCAGCGCGGTAACTGCGGTAGACATCGAGGGCGACACCCTCACGTACAGCCTGTTCGCCACGGTGAGCCCGACATCGTCCACCGAGTCCGACGAGTTCGTGATAGATCCCGCCACCGGCGTGATCACCGTCAAGGAAGGCGCGGTGCTGGACCGGGAGACCCGAGCCTCCTACCGGTTGACCGTAGGCGTGAGCGACGGCAAAGATGTATCGGGCGCGACATCGGCCCTCGAGTGCACCATGCCCGGCGCCGATCCCGCCACGGACTTCAGGGCGTGCGACGACCTCGTCGTGGTCGACGTCACCCTGGCCAACGTCGTGGAACTGCAGGGATCCCCGAGGAGCCTTACCGCCGTCCCCGAGTCTTCGACCAGCATCAGGCTTGACTGGTCGCCGCCCCCGGACCAGGGAGGGGAGCCCATCACAGGGTACCGGCTGACCTATGGCACCGACGCCGGTGACGGCCAGCCAGATGCGATCGCCCTGGTCGAGGAAGTCATCGATGCCGGAGACGGCAACGCCATGCGCCACGTCGTGAGCGACTTGGCGCCCGGGACCACCTACCACTTCACGCTGAAGGCGGTCAATAGCGAGGGCGACGGAGACCCGGCCGGCGTCAGCGTCGCCACCCGGTCCAACTCCGCACCCGACTCGGCGGACTTCGATGTGTCCACCAGCGAGCTGTCATCCGTGTTCGAGTTCGCGGCCACAGACTTTCCCTTCACGGACGCCGACGCCGCAACTGCGACCGGCGACAGCCTGAAGGCGGTGAAGATCTTGAGCAACCTCGGGTATGCATGGTGCGGAGCCCCATGCGGTGCTGTGCTCGAACTGGACGGTGTCAGGGTCGAACTGAACGACGTGATCTCCTTCGCCGATCTGGACCGGCTGAAGATGAAGCTCCGGGGGGTGTGGTACCACTATTCCACCTTCGAGTTTCGCGTCATGGACCAGTACGGCGCCGAGTCGCCCACGTACACCGCCCGGCTGCTTGTCGCCGATCCGGTTGTCGAATCCCTGTCGATCATCTCCACCCCAGCAGGCCACGGCACCTACCTGAAGGACGAGGTGATCCAGGTGGCCGTGGACTTCGACGTCCGGCTGCGATGGAAAGACGACTCCGAGGCCGACGATGGCTACTTCTATGTCACCCTGGACATCGGCGGTCAGAAGCGGGAGGCGAGGCTGTCCCGAGCGGTGCTCAACCAAACCGATGGCAGCACCATCACCCACACTCCACCTCTGGAGGGTCGTCCCTACCATCGGTGGATCTTCTCCTACACCGTGGCGGCGACAGACGTGGACGCCAACGGAGTCTCCGTGGTGCCCGACGCGGAAGGCAACGTGGTGCGGGCCCACAAGCAGGCCCGGCTTGAGCACGTACCGACGGTGTCGACCCACTCGCCCACGGCTCACGAGGGACTGGCCGACCAACCCGGCCAGCGGGTGAACGGCAACACCGATCCCAACTACTGGCCCGTCTTCAACGGGTCGCCCGGGCCGTTAACCCGCACGAAAGAGGAGCACCAGGAGGGATTGGGTAAGAGGCCGCCGGAAGTGGGCGACCCGGTGACCGCCACCGACGCAGACGGCGACGTCCTCGTGTACTCCCTCTCCGGGGACGACGCCGACGACTTCACGATCAACTCGGAAACCGGCCAGATCTCGATGGACGACGACCTGCTCCTCGACTACGAGGGGAAGGACACCCATCACCTGACCGTTCACGTCACGGACAACAAGGATCCGGCCGGGAGCAGCGATACCGCCGTCGACGCTTCCATCGGGGTGACCATCAGTGTGATAAACATGGTCGAGCCGGCACTGTCACCGGTCAACCTCAGATTCACCGAGCTGGGGCCGTTCAGCGTCAGAATCGAGTGGGACCACCCGGACAATTCGGGCCGGCCTCCCCGGAATGCGTACTACCTCATCATTCTCCCTTCGCTGTACAACTGGGTCTTGCCGCCGGACACGACATCGAAAGTCCTGACCAACCAACCGCCCGGCGCGACATTCAGTATCACAATGCATGCGGATAACGACGAGTGGCCGGGCGAGCCACCAATCTGGGCGAACGAGGAGGTCTTCGCCATCGCAAGGTTGGACGGCGTTACGACCGGGCCCAACACCCTGCCCACGTCGGCCGACTTCACCCGGTACACGAAGACGAACTCCGCATTGGCGATCGACAAGGAGGACTTCCCCTACAACGATCCCGATGTGGGGCGCCACGATGAGGAGGGACTGCACGGCGTGAAGGTCCTCACCCTGCCCGACCCGGCTCGCGGGAAGCTGCTGCGCCGGGTGGCGCGCCTCCCGGACAGGGACCTTGCGGCGGATTCGACGATCCGCTTCAACCACGGCGAGACGCTGGTGTTCGTCCCGGCAACGGACTTCTCCGGCCACGCCCGCTTCACCTTCAAGGTAATCGACCGCTTCGACGGCGAAGCCGTCCAGGCCAGCACCGCTACCATCCAGGTGACTGACGATCCGCCGGAGATAGAGGCCGTGCGCGTTGTCTCCTCTCCTTACCGCCACGACGGCGTGTACGGCCACGATGACGTCATAAAGGTGGAAGTTGAGTGGGACAGGGATGTGACCTGGAACATCCCTGAGGATGACCCCTCCTCCTTCATCGGGCTCCGGCTCGCGGTGGGCAGCGCGTCCCGCTGGGCCAGGCCGGTCTCCACCGACCGGCACGCCGAGGAGTTCCCCGCCTCCGGCACTGCGCGACGGATCGTCTTCGCCTACCAGGTACAGGCCGCCGACCTGGATCCCGACGGCTCGAGCGTCCGGTCTGGCGTCGTGGTGCACCTCTTCGGCGCCGCCACCCTGCGCGATGTGGTCGGGCAGGACGCAGGCCGCGATCTCGATGAAACCGTCACCAGCCCCCACCCGGTGAACGGCAGCCTGAGCGTCAACTACCGCCCCCTGTTCATCGAGGACGGACCGCTGACCCGAGTGGTGGCCGAGAACACGGCGCCCGGCTCCCTGCTGGGAGGGCCGGTTCTGGCAGTTGACCCCAATACCGGGGACACCCTTGCCTACTCGCTGTCCGGCCCTGATTCCGCCGATTTCACCATCGACGCAGGTGGGCAGATACGCATCGGCGAGCACACGGCGCTCGACTTCGAGAAGGAACCCAACACCTACTCCCTCACGGTAGAGGTGAGAGACGGCAAGAACAGCCTCGACGTGGCCGACACCGCGGTCGACGACGCCATCGACATGACCGTCACGGTGACCAACGTGGAGGAGCCGGCGGGCAACGTGGCGGCCGAAGTGCTTTCCGCCCACCAGATCCGGGTCACCTGGAGCGCGCCGGACAGCGCCAACGCCAACTATGTCTCCCACTACGAGTTGGCGTACCGCGAGTTGTTCCCCAAGAACCCGTCAGATACCGGACCTGACCGCTTCGACGAGTGGACCACCCTGACCGTCGACCGGGACACCCGGCAGGTAACCCTGGAGGACCTGCAACCACGCAGCTACTACGACATCGTGCTGCGGTCGGTCCAGAAGGGTGTGGACGCGCCGGAGGTCCGGGTGACGCCGATGCCCCGGACCCAGGTGGCGCCGTGTACCATCCTGTCCAACAGACAACACGTCTGGCAGGACCTCCACAAGTACATCGTCGTGCGCCCCGGTCCTACCACTCTTGACCTTGCACCTGCTCCGGCCTATGCCGGATCGGGCGATCTGGACTATACAAGGTCCCGGACGCAGATCTGCGACGAGGACGGCAGGATTTCCCCGCCAGGGGATGTTGTCGGCTCGACCCCACTCAACGATCTCGATCTTGATAAGCGTGCAGGCGACTTCGCGAAGGCCAATTACCTGGACGGGCGGTTGTACGCACAACCTCATGGCCGCCTGGATCCCGATACCCGCTATTGGTACACCTTGCAGATAGGCGGTGGAACCAGAGGGACTCTGCACAGCACCTACCGCCTTGCCAAGACCACCAAGGCGCGGACGGGAGTAACTCTGTCGGCAGAGCCCGCGACGGTCAGCGAGTCGGCATCCGGGGCGACGGTATCGGTCACCGCCCGGATGAACGACAACGCCACCTTCCATCCCTACTACGGCATCTCGATGGATCTGACCATGTACAACGCCGGGACGCAGACGACCTCCGCAATGGCCATTCCCCAGTGGGCGAACAGCGCCACGAGCGAGATCACCATCCCGACCCCGGACGACGAGGTGGTGCGGGCCGCCAGAACCGTCACCCTCACCGGTGCGCTCGCGTTTCCCGACCTCAGAACGGTTTTCGAGAGCTATGGGAACGTGATCAGGGGTTATCCGACATCCTCGGCCGTGCAAAACAGGGAACTGTCCGCCTTGCCGGTATCACCTACCACGGTCACCATCGAGGAGGACGACATAGGCGTACTCTCCATCGCCGGTCCTACGGAGGTTGTAGAGGGCGACACGGCGGTCTTTACGGTGACCCTCTCGCGCCAGGTAGACGCGGACGTCCTTGTCGACTGGACGACTTCAGGGGCTCATGCAACGGACTACACGCCCGGCAGCGGCTTCGTGTCATTCGCCCGGAACCAGCCGGCCGGCGCCACACGGACCTTCGAGATCGCCATCACCGACGACACCCTGGGAGAGGCGGACGAAGAGTTCACCGTGAAACTGTTCCACATCACCTCGGACCTGAGCGATTATCTGAAGCTGGACCCGGACGCGTCCGCTGTCACGGTTACCATCGGCGACAGCGACCGGGTGCTGATCAACGTCGCCGGTCCGGCGGCGGTCGCAGAGGGATCGACCGCCGACTATTCCGTGACGCTGCACCGCAGCCTCGACACCGCGTTGACCCTGAGTTACGCGGTCTCCCCGCACGGCGGCGCCACCACCTCCGACTACACCAGCTCGGCGCCGGGGACGCTGAGGTTCCCGGCGGGCGTCACGACCAAGCAGATTCAGGTGACGGCGGTGGATGACGTCGTGCACGACCCGGGCGAGAGCTTCAAGGTGACCATTAGCGATCCCCAGGGCGCCGCTGGTTTCGAGAAGAAACTGCAGACCGACTCGGTCACCACGTCGATAACCGACGACGACGACCCCGTGGCCGTGACGCTAGCTGTGGCCCCGGCCAGTTTTGTCGAGGGGAATGGCTCCACAGCCTTCGTCATTACCGCCACGCGCCCTGAGGGAGTCACTCCTGCCCTGGACATGACTCTGTCCCTCGGGGGAACCGCGACGGCGGGAGACGATTACGAAACCCAAGGAGCGGGCACGCTCAGCTTTACCGCAGGGGCGACGAGTAGCAACAAGCTCTTCCGCATCACGCCGGTGAACGACTCGTTGCTGGAGGGCGACGAGACCATAGTCGTCAGCGGCGCCGCCCCGGGTGTCACCGTGAAACCGGCCACCATCACGCTGAAGGACAACGAGCAGGGCACCCTCACCCTGATCGCGCCCTCCGGCTCGGTGGAGGAGGGCGCCGGAGCTGACTACACCGTCCGGTTGTCCAGGAAGATCGAGACGGACCTGGTAGTCAACTGGGAAATCAGCTACGACTCGGCAGCGGAGTGGGCGACAGGTGCAGACCTGGGTGTCCAGGGAGGGGCTGTGAGCTTCCCGGCCGGTTCTCTAGGGCGTGTTCACGCTTTTGAGGGTGTCGTGGATGAGGGCGAGGGTGATGAATGCTAGGAAGATGATGTCGAGTTTGTCGTAGCGGACAAAGACACGCCGGTAGGCTTTGATCCGGCGGAAGAGCCGTTCCACTTCGTTTCGCCGCTTGTATATCTGGCGGTCGTAGTCCCATGGGTGGCGGCGGTTGGTTTTGGGTGGGATGACCGGTGTGTATCCCAGAGCGAGCGCCAGTTGTCGTGTGTTGTCTCCTTCGTAGGCGCGGTCGGCTACCAGGAACAGTTGCAGTTGTTCGCCTTCTGCTTCGGTGTCTTTCTTCTTTCGGGATCCGAGCTTTTCGAGGAGTTCCCGTCCGTGGGGGCCATCATGGTCCTGGCCTGGGGAAATAGCGTAGATGATCGCTGTACGAGCGTCGGCGGCGACCATATGAATCTTGGTCGTCAATCCCCCTCGGGACCGTCCGATGGCCTGGGGACCATGTTTTTTGAGAGCACCGGCTGCGTCGGGATGGACCTTGACTGTTGTGCTGTCCAATCCCAGAACTTCGAGGTCGATGAGTTGTTCTTGCTGTAGGCGTTGGAACACCCGCACCAGCACACCGCTGGCCGCCCAGCGCCTGAACCGCATGTAGATGGTGTGCCAGTTCCCGAACTCTTTGGGAAGGCCCCGCCATTTGCAGCCTTGTTCCAGTATGTGGAGCATGGCGTTGAGAGCATCGAGGTTGGATACCTTGACGTTGCCCCGCTGTTTCGGGAACGCGTCTGCTATGAGTTGGTATTGTTCTTGTGTTATTTCCATATGTTAATGGTATCACATGGGTGTAACTTAGAGTGAACACGCCCTAGCCACGACCGCGGTTGTCTTCACCGCGCCGATCGTGGACGACAGGCTCTCTGAGAAGGCCGAGAAGTTCAGGGTCACGCTGGAAGTCGACACGGCAGCGCTGCGGGGCAACCTGACTCTCCCCAACCCCTCCGCGATCACCGAGATCGCGGAAAGCGACCCGATACGCGTGGATCTGGTGGGTCCGCTGGCGGTCAACGAGGGTGGCATCGCCACCTACCACGTCCTGCTTTCCTCGTCGGGAGGCATACCTAGCTCGGAGTTGGGCGTCGACTACGCCACGAAGGACGTCAGCGCCACCGCCGGCGATGACTACGTCGCCAAGTCCGGCGCCCTGATCTTCGCCCCGACGGACCACGGGCCCAAGCAAGTGCAGGTGAGCATCCTGTCGGACGACGTCGACGAGGATGACGAGGCCTTCGACTTCGCTATCTCCGACCCCATGGGCGGTGGCGGGCCGACACCCGCCCTGGGCAACGCATCCGTGTCCACGACCATCACCAGCGGCGAGATCACCGTGCCGTCCATCGCACTATCGACCCGGCCCAGTTCCATCTCCGAAGACCCACCCGAGACGCCGGAGTCACTCGGTGAGAAGAAACTGCCCGATCATGGTGAGTTGGTGACTGTGAAAGCCGTGCTCGACGCCGACCAACCCTTCCCATGGGATACGGAGGTCACCCTCAGCTTCGCAGGAACGGCTTCCGACCCCCACGATTACAGCGTGATAACCAGTAAGACCGTGACCATCCCTGCAAACTCGCTCAGCGGGACGGGCGAACTGTTCATCACCGCAGTGGACAATCCCGTGCTGGACGGCGCTAGGACCATCGATGTGGAGGGAAGCGCCGTCGGCATCTCGAGTGTCAGCCCGGCCACCGTAACGATCGTGGATGACGACAAGGCCACAGTGACCCTGACCTCATCAGCGACCGTGGTCAACGAGGGTTCGTCGGTGCGGTTCGATGCGCGGCTGTCGCATGCAGTGGGCGCCGAGGTGACAGTGGGCTGGAGGGCAACCGGTCCCGACGCCGGGGACTTCTCTCCCGCTTCGGGCTCGGTCACCTTCCCCGCCGACTCCGGTCCCGGGGCGGTCCGGAGCTTCACCATAGACATCAAGGACGACGACCTTTCAGAGACGACCGAGGTCTTGACGGTAAAGCTGGGCAATCTGTCCGTCGATGGCCCTAGCAGAACCAGGTCCAATGTCGTTGTGAACCCGTCCGCGGCGAGTGCCGTCATCCCCTCCAACGACGCCATCGTTGTCAGTGTCTCCGCACCGGAGGACGATGAAGGACAGCCTTTGGATCCGGTGGTGGAGGGCGACACCACAGGCACGTACACGGTCACCCTCAGCAAGATTCCCACCGCTGACCTCACGGTGGACCTTGCGACCGTTGATGACTCCGCATTGGCCGCCGACGACTACACCGCCAAGTCCGAGACGTTGACCTTCAGCGCCGCGGCCAAGGAGACCACCAAGACCCTTACCCTCGCCACAACCGAGGACGACCTGACCGAGGGCACCGAGTCCTTCGACCTGGTGCTCTCCAGCCCACAGGGAGGCGGAGGTCCGGCCCCCACCCTGGATGCGGCGGACAGTTCTTTGGAAGTGGAGATCGACGACGACGACTTCGCCGTGCTGAGCATCCAGACCGTGGTGGGCCAGGTCGAGGAGGGCGGGGCCGCCCAGTTCAGAGTGATCCTGTCGAAGCAGGTGAACGCAGACGTTACGGTGGGCTGGTCCGCCGGCGACGACCCCGGTGCGGACCGATCTCCGGACTCGGGCGCGGTGACCTTCCCCGCCAATTCGGCGGCCGGCGCAACCCGGACCATCACCGTGAACATCGCCGACGACGCCCTCACCGAGCCGGCCGAGACATTCACCGTAAAGCTGGGCGGGATCGTGACCGATCTCCAGTCGATGGTCAGCGTCCACTCCGGGTCCGGGTCGGCCGACGCCACGATCGCGGAGAGCGATCCTGTTACCGTGGGACTCTCCGGCCCGACCCAAGTCTTGGTCAACGGTCAAGCCGAGTACCGCGTGTCGCTCGACCGGTTCCCGGCAGCCGACCTCACCGTGTCCTACGGCACCTCCAACGGGACGGCGTCGGCCGGTGTCGACTACACGGCTACCTCCGGCGTGCTCACCTTTGCGGCGGGCGAGACCGCAAAGACCGTGGCCGTGCCGGTGCTCGCTCCCGGTGCCGGGAAGACCTTCAACTTCGGCATCCTCAGTCCCGGAGGGGGCGGCGGGCCAACCCCGCAGCTGGGCACACCCTCCGACATCACCACCACGATCGTTGCCGCCAACGCAACGCCGGTCAACCGCAATCTGTTCCGGCTGTCGGCGGCGCCCAACCGCGTGACAGAGAGCGACGGCGCCACGACTGTGACCGTCACCGCCACCCTCGACGAGAACCAGAGCCTTGACCGCGATGTGGAGATCCAGATAGGCGCCCACGGCGGCGGCACTGCCGAGGAGGGCGTCGACTACACCTTCTCGCCAATCGCAGGGAGCGCGATCACGGTGGGGACCGGCAAAACGTCCGGTTCGGTGAACTACACCCTCACCCCCATCGACGACGGCCAGGAAGAGGATCCCGAGACCATCGTCGTCCGAGGCGCATCATCCGACGACCTGCAGATTGTCGATGCCGCTATCACCATCACCGATCCTGCTCCTGTCAGCTCGGAGACCACGAGCGCCATCACCCTCAGCGCCAGCCCCGACACTGTCAGGGAGGATGCGGCTTCGGCTGTCGACGTCACGGTGACCGCCACCCTTGAGGAGGGCGTCACGCTGGAGACGGATGTGACGGTGACCATCAGCCTCGGCGGTACCGCGAGTTCTTCGGACTACGCGGCGTCGGCGCTGGCGAGTGTGACGATTCAGGCCGGTCAGGGTTCGGGTTCGGGAACCTTGCGGGTGACCCCCATCGACAATGCGGTGGCAGAGGGCGACAAGACCCTCGTCGTGAACGGCGCAGCCGCTGGATTCGACGTGACAGGGGCGACCATCACCATCAGCAACGACGATGATGCGCCGTCGAGTATTTCGTTGTCGGTGGGTCCCGACAGCTTGGATGAGGGTGATTCGGCTACCGGGGTGACGGTGACGGCTACGTTGGATGGGGACACCACGCTCCCGTCGGTGACGGCGGTGACTATCGGCCTGGGTGGGACAGCTGGGTCTTCGGATTATGGGGTGTCGTCGTTGGCGAGCGTGTCGATTCCTGCCGGTGAGTCGTCGGGTACGGGCACGCTGACGGTGACGCCGACCGATGATGAGGTGGTGGAGGGTGATGAGACGATCACCGTGGGTGGGTCGGCGAGCGGGTTCACCGTCAGCGGGGCGACAATCACTCTTTCGGATGACGACGCGACGGAGTTGTCGATCAGCGGCCCGTCCGGCAACGTGGCTGAAGGTTCCAACGCCACTTACACGGTCACACTCTCCAAGGCGGTCGCCAAGCAGGTGAAGGTGGCTTGGTCGGCTACGGCGGGCACCGCGGAGGATGCGGACTTCTCGCCTGCTTCGGATTCGGTCACGTTCGCGGCGGGTTCGGCGGCCGGGGCGACCCGGAGTTTCGATGTGGCTGTGGCCGACGACAACCTCTCGGAGGGGACGGAGACGTTCACCGTGGCCTTGGGAGCGATCACGTCTGATGTCTCGTCACAGGTGTCGGTGAAGTCGGGCTCCGGGTCGGTGACGACCACGATTGCGGAGTCGGATCCGATCACAGTTTCGCTGTCCGGTCCGAGCACTGTGACGGAGGGTGATACGACCACGAGTTATACGGTGTCGTTGTCGCCGTCGGGTGTGACCCCGACTGCTGACCTGACTGTTGCCTATGCGACTTCAGCCGGGTCGGCGACTGCGGGGTCTGACTACACCTCCAAGTCGGGCACGTTGACCTTCACCCCGTCGGATGCGGCGGACAAGACCGTGGCCGTGGCCACGGTTGAGGACTCTTTGGATGAGTCGGGTGAGACGTTTACGTTGGCGACTTCGAGTCCGCAGGGTGGTGGGGGTCCTGCGCCGTCGTTGAGTAGTACGGCGAAGTCGGTGACGACCACGATCACCGATGATGATGACACGCCTACGGGTATCACTCTGTCGGTGGATCCGGCCAGTTTGGATGAGGGTGACTCGGCTACCGGGGTGACGGTGACGGCTACCTTGGATGGGGATAGCACGCTTACGTCGGCGACGGCTGTGACTATCGGCCTGGGTGGGACAGCTGGGTCTTCGGATTATGGGGTGTCGTCGTTGGCGAGTGTGTCGATCCCTGCGGGTGAGGCGTCGGGTTCGGGGACGCTGACTGTCACGCCGACCGATGATGCGGTGGTGGAAGGCGATGAAACGATCGTTGTATCGGGTTCGGTTACCGGGTTCACGGTGACTCCGGCCACTATCACGCTGGAGGATGATGACACGGCGGAGTTGTCGGTCAGCGGCCCGTCGGGTGTGGCTGAGGGGAGCGACGCCACCTATACGGTGACTCTGTCCAAGGAGGCGGCGGCTCAGGTCAAAGTCGTTTGGTCGATCACTGCAGGTACGGCGGCCGCAGGAGATTATACGGCTACACCGGCCACGCTGACGTTCGGTGCTGGCTCCGCGGCGGGAGCTACACGCACCTTCACGGTGGCTGTGACCGATGATGATCTGTCGGAGACCTCGGAGACCTTCGGGGTGGCGCTGGGATCGGTGAGTGGTGATCTGGCCGGTCGGGTGTCGGTGAAGTCGGGCGGGGGGTCGGTGACGACGACGATTGCGGAGTCGGATCCGATCACAGTTTCGCTCTCTGGTCCCAGCAGTGTCACGGAGGGTGACACGACTTCGAGTTATACGGTGTCGTTGTCGCCGTCGGGTGTGACCCCGACTGCTGACCTGACTGTTGCCTATGCGACTTCAGCCGGGTCGGCGACTGCGGGGTCTGACTACACCTCCAAGTCGGGCACGTTGACCTTCACCCCGTCGGATGCGGCGGACAAGACCGTGGCCGTGGCCACGGTTGAGGACTCTTTGGATGAGTCGGGTGAGACGTTTACGTTGGCGACTTCGAGTCCGCAGGGTGGTGGGGGTCCTGCGCCGTCGTTGAGTAGTACGGCGAAGTCGGTGACGACCACGATCACCGATGATGATGACACGCCTACGGGTATCACTCTGTCGGTGGATCCGGCCAGTTTGGATGAGGGTGATTCGGCGACCGGGGTGACGGTCACGGCCACTCTGGACGGGGATAGCACGTTGACCTCGGTGACGACGGTGACTATCAGCCTGGGCGGGACAGCCGGCTCCTCCGATTATGGGGCGTCGGCTCTGGCGAGCGTCACGATCCCTGCCGGTCAGTCGTCGGGGTCGGGGACGTTGACCGTGACGCCGACCGATGATGCGGTGGTGGAGGGTGACGAGACGATCACCGTGGGTGGGTCGGCTCCCGGGTTCACCGTCAGTGAGGCCACTATCACGCTCGAGGATGACGACACGGCTGAGTTGTCGGTCAGCGGCCCCTCGGACAGTGTGGCGGAGGGCACCGACGCTTCATACACGGTCACGCTCTCGAAGGCGGTTGCCAAGCAGGTGAGAGTGTCCTGGTCAGCCACGGCGGGCACGGCGAAGGCGGCTGATTTCTCGCCTGCTTCGGGTTCGGTGACGTTCGCGGCGGGTTCGGCCGTCGGCGCCACCCAGAGTTTCGACGTAGCTGTAGCCGATGACGACCTCTCGGAGACTGCGGAGACCTTTACCGTGGCTCTTGGCACGGTGAGTGGCGACTTATCGGATCTGGTGTCGGTGAAGTCGGGTTCGGGTTCGGTGACTACGACGATTGCGGAGTCGGATCCGATCACTATCAGCCTGTCGGGTCCCAGCAGTGTTGCGGAGGGTGATACGACTACGAGTTATACGGTGTCGTTGTCGCCGTCGGGTGTGACTCCCACTGCTGATCTGACCGTCAGATACGCGACCACCGCCGGTACGGCCGTTGCCGGTCTGGATTACAAACCAGCGGCGGGCACGTTCACGTTCACTGCCTCTGATACGGCGGACAAGACGATCACTGTGTCGACGGCTGAGGACACGTTGGACGAGTCGGGTGAGACGTTCACGTTCGCCATCTCCGATGCGAAGGGTGGTGGCGGTCCGGCGCCGTCATTGAGTAGTACGGCCAAGTCGGTGACCACCACGATCACCGATGACGACGGCACCCCGTCGAGTATTACTTTGTCGGTCGATCCCAGCAGCCTGGGTGAGGGCGACAAGGCTACGCAGGTCACGGTGACCGCCACCCTTGATGGGGACAGCACGCTGACGTCGGCCACGACGGTCACAGTCAGTTTGGGTGGCACGGCGGGTTCTGCGGATTACAGGGCGTCCAAGCTGGCGAGCATAAAGATCCCGGCCGGTCTTGCGTCGGCTTCTGGCAAGCTGACGGTGACCCCGAAGGATGATGCGGTGGTGGAGGGTGATGAGACGATTACCGTGGGAGGGTCGGCTACCGGGTTCACGGTGACTCCCGCCACTATCACGTTGGAGGATGACGACACCGCGGAGGTGTACATCACGGGTCCCTCCTCGAGTGTGACCGAGGGCAACAACGCCACGTACATGGCTACTTTGTCCAAGGTGGTCGCCAAGCAGGTCAGGGTGGCTTGGTCGGCTGCGGCGGGCACGGCGGAGGCGGCTGACTTCTCGCCTGCTTCGGGTTCGGTGACGTTCGCGGCCGATTCGCCGGCAGGTTCGTCGGAGACGTTCACGGTCACTGCGACCGATGATGATCTGTCCGAGGCTTCGGAGACCTTCACCGTGGCTCTTGGCACTGTGAGTGGCGACCTGTCGGATCTGGTGTCGGTGAAGTCGGGTTCGGGTTCGGCGACTACGACGATTGCGGCGTCGGATCCGATCACTATCAGCCTGTCGGGACCGTCCACGGTGACGGAGGGTGACACGACTACCAGTTATACGGTGTCGTTGTCGCCGTCGGGTGTGACCCCAACCGCTGACCTGACAGTTGCCTATGCGACTTTGGATGGGTCGGCGACTGCGGGGGATGACTACACCTCCAAGTCGGGCAAGTTGACGTTCACGGCTTCTGATACGGCGGACAAGACGGTGACTGTGTCGACGGTTGAGGACACTTTGGACGAGTCGGGTGAGACGTTCACGTTGGCGATTTCGAATCCGCAGGGTGGTGGGGGTCCTGCGCCGTCGTTGAGTAGTACGGCGAAGTCGGTGACAACCTCTATCGCCGACGATGACGGCACCCCGTCGAGTATTACTTTGTCGGTCGATCCCGACAGTCTGGATGAGGGCGACTCGGATACCGGGGTGACGGTGACGGCTACGTTGGACGGGTCGTCGACGCTCACGTCGGCTACGACGGTGACTGTCAGCCTGGGTGGGACGGCTGTCTCTTCGGATTACGGGGTGTCGTCGCTGGCGAGCGTGTCGATCCCGGCCGGTCAGGCGTCGGGGTCGGGGACGTTGACGGTGACGCCAACCGATGATGCGGTGGTGGAGGGTGATGAGACGATCGTGGTGTCGGGCGCGGTCACCGGGTTCACCGTCAGTGGGGCGACCATCACTCTTGAGGATGATGACACGGCAGAGGTGTCGATCAGTGGACCGACCGGCAACGTGGCCGAAGGTTCCAACGCCACCTATACGGTCACTCTGTCCAGTGCGGTGGCCAAGCAGGTGAAGGTGGCGTGGTCGGTCACCCTGGGCACGGCGGAGGCGGCTGATTTCTCGCCTGCTTCGGGTTCGGTCACGTTCCCCGCTGGCTCGGCCGCTGGCGCCACCCAGAGTTTCAATGTGGCAATCGCCGATGACGATCTGTCCGAGGGCTCTGAGACGTTCACTGTGAAATTGGGAACGATCACGTCTGATGTCTCGTCGCAGGTGTCGGTGAAGTCGGGTTCGGGTTCGGTTACGTCGACGATTGCGGCGTCGGATCCGATCACTATCAGTCTGTCGGGACCGTCCACGGTGACGGAGGGTGATACCACTACGAGTTATACGGTGTCGTTGTCTCCGTCGGGTGTGACCCCGACTGCCGATTTGACGGTTGATTATGCGACGGCGGATGGTTCGGCGACTGCGGGGGACGATTACACCTCCAAGTCGGGCACGGTGACCTTTACCCAGTCGGGTGCTGGGCCCCAGACGGTGACAGTGGCGACCATTGAGGACACTTTGGACGAGTCGGGTGAGACGTTCACGCTAGGCATCTCGAATCCGCAGGGTGGCGGCGGTCCTGCGCCGTCGCTGAAGAGTACGGCCAAGTCGGTGACCACCACGATTGGTGATGATGATGCCACTCCGTCGAGCATTACTTTGTCGGTCGATCCGGACAGTTTGGGTGAGGGCGACTCAGCCACCGATGTGACGGTGACCGCGACTCTGGACGGGGATAGCACGCTCACCTCGGGCACGACGGTGACTGTCAGCCTGGGTGGGACAGCCGGCTCCTCCGATTATGGGGTGTCGGCTCTGGCAAGCGTGTCGATCCCGGCCGGCCAAGCGTCGGGTTCGGGGACGTTGAGGGTGACGCCGACCGATGATGCGGTGGTGGAGGGTGATGAGACCATCACGGTCGGTGGTTCGGCCACCGGGTTGACTGTCAGTGGGGCGACTATCACTCTCGAGGATGATGACACGGCGGAGTTATCGATCAGCGGGCCGTCGTCGAATGTGGCTGAGGGGAGCAGCGCATCCTATACGGTGACCCTGTCCAAGGCGGTGGCCAAGCAGGTCAAGGTGGCGTGGTCGGTCACCCTGGGGACGGCGGAGGCGGCTGACTTCTCGCCTGCTTCAGGAACGGTGACGTTCGCGGCGGGGTCGGCCGCTGGTGCCACCAAGAGTTTCGATGTGGCAGTCGCCGATGACGACCTCTCTGAGGGGACTGAGACGTTCACCGTGACGTTGGGGACGATCACCTCCGATGTCGCCTCAGACGTGTCGGTGAAGTCGGGTTCGGGGTCGGCCGCGACCACGATCGCGGAGTCGGATCCGATCACGATCTCGCTTAGTGGGCCGTCCGATGTGGATGAGGGTGACACGACTACCAGTTATACGGTGTCGTTGTCGCCGTCGGGTGTGACTCCCACTGCTGATCTGACGATTGCCTATGCGACGGCGGCCGGCACGGCCGCGGCCGGGGAAGATTACACAACCAAGTCGGGCACGATCACCTTCACCCAGTCGGATAGAGCGGACAAGACGGTCACCGTGGCCACAGTCGAGGACACTTTGGACGAGTCGGGTGAGACGTTCACGTTCGCGATTTCGAATCCGCAGGGTGGCGGCGGTCCCGCGCCGTCGCTGAAGAGCACGGCCAAGTCGGTCACGACCACGATTACCGATGATGATGCCACGCCTACGGGTATCACGCTGTCGGTCGATCCCGCCAGCCTGGATGAGGGCGACTCCGCCACCGGGGTGACGGTGACCGCCACCTTGGACGGGGATAGCACGCTCACGTCGGCGACGAACGTGACTATCAGCCTGGGTGGGACGGCGAGTTCTTCGGATTATGGGGTGTCGTCGTTGGCGAGCGTCACGATCCCGGCCGGTCAGTCGTCAGGGTCGGGGACGCTGACCGTGACGCCGAAGGATGATACGGTGGTGGAGGGTGATGAGACGATAGTGCTGTCGGGCTCGGCCACCGGGTTCACCGTGACCGGGGCGACTGTCACTCTTGAGGATGATGACACGGCGGAGTTGTCGATAAGCGGACCGACCGGCAACGTGGCTGAGGGGAACAACGCCACCTACACGGTCACGCTCTCCAAGGCGGTGGCCAAGCAGGTCAAGGTAGCTTGGACCGTCACCGCAGGTACCGCGTCGTCTTCTGACTACACCGCCACGCCGTCCACTCTCACGTTTGCGGCCGGTTCCGCGGCGGGCGCTACGGAGACGTTTACGGTGGCTGTGACCGACGATGATCTGTCCGAGACGTCGGAGACGTTCACTGCGGCGTTGGGGACGATCACCTCTGATATCTCGTCGGAGGTGTCGGTGAAGTCGGCGTCGGCGTCGGCGACGACCACGATCGCGGCGTCGGATCCGATCACGGTCTCGCTGACCGGTCCGAGCAGCGTGACCGAGGGTGACATGACCACCAGCTATACGGTGTCGTTGTCTCCGTCGGGTGTGACTCCCACTGCCGATCTGACGGTTGATTATGCGACGGCGGCCGGCACGGCCACGGCAGGGGATGATTACACGACCAAGTCGGGCACGCTGACCTTCACCCAGTCGGAGGCTGGGGCCCAGACGGTGACAGTGGCTACTGTCGAGGACTCTTTGGACGAGTCGGGTGAGACGTTCACGTTGGCGATCTCGGATCCGAAGGGTGGTGGGGGTCCCGCGGCGTCGTTGAGTAGCACGGCCAAGTCGGTCACGACCACGATTGGTGATGACGACGCCACTCCGTCGAGTATTACTTTGTCGGTCGATCCCGCCAGTTTGGGTGAGGGTGACTCTGCCACCGGGGTGACGGTGACGGCTACGTTGGATGGGGATAGCAGGCTCACGTCGGCGACGACGGTGACTGTCAGCCTGGGTGGGACAGCTGTTTCTTCAGATTATGGGGTGTCGTCGTTGGCGAGCGTGTCGATCCCTGCCGGCCAGGCGTCGGGTTCGGGGACGTTGACCGTGACGCCGAAGGATGATGCGGTGGTGGAGGGTGATGAGACGATCACGGTCGGTGGTTCGGCCACCGGGTTGACTGTCAGTGGGGCGACGATCACTCTTGAGGATGACGACACGGCGCAGTTGTCGATAAGCGGGCCGTCGTCGAATGTGGCTGAAGGTTCCAACGCCACATACACGGTCACCCTCTCCAAGGCGATTGCCAAGCAGGTGAAGGTCGCCTGGTCGGCCACCGCAGGTACGGCGTCGTCCTCTGACTACACGGCTGCATCTTCCACTCTCACATTCTCAGCGGGTTCGGCCGCTGGTTCGACCCGTACGTTTACGGTGGCTGTGACCGACGATGATCTCTCCGAGGGCACGGAGACGTTCACGGTGGCGTTGGGGACGATCACCTCTGATGTCTCTTCGCAGGTGTCGGTGAAGTCAGGTTCGGGGTCGGTGACTACGACTATTGCGGCGTCGGATCCGATCACTGTCAGTCTGTCAGGGCCGACGACTGTGGATGAGGGTGACACGACTACGAGTTATACGGTGTCGTTGTCGCCGTCGGGTGTGACCCCTACCGAGGATCTGACGGTTGGGTATGGCACCACGGCCGGTACCGCCACGGCCGGTGTGGATTACACGGCTGCTTCGGGCACGTTGACGTTCACCGCTTCCGACGCGGGGGACAAGACGATCACCGTAGCCACTATTGAGGACACTTTGGACGAGTCGGGTGAGACGTTCACGCTGTCGATTCGCAACCCGCAGGGCGGTGGGGGTCCGGCGGCGTCACTCAGTAGTACGGCCAAGTCGGTGATCACCACGATCGGTGATGACGACGCCACCCCCACCGCTATCACCCTGTCGGTCGATCCGGACAGTTTGGATGAGGGTGATTCGGCTACGGAGGTGACGGTGACGGCTACGTTGGATGGGGATAGCACGCTCACGTCGGCGACGGAGGTAACTGTCAGCCTGGGCGGGACCGCCGGCTCCTCCGATTATGGGGTGTCGGCTCTGGCAAGTGTCACGATCCCGGCCGGCCAAGCGTCGGGTTCGGGGACGTTGACTGTGACACCGACCGATGATGCGGTGGTGGAGGGTGACGAGACCATCACGATCGCTGGTTCGGCCAAAGGGTTCACGGTGACCGGGGCGACGCTCACTCTCGAGGATGATGACACGGCGGAGTTGTCGATCAGCGGGCCGTCGGCGAATGTGGCTGAGGGGAGCAAGGCGTCCTATACGGTGACGCTGTCCGGGGCGGTGGCCGAGCAGGTGAAGGTGGCGTGGTCGGCCTCCCTGGGTACCGCGGAGGCGGCTGATTTCTCGCCTGCTTCGGGTTCGGTGACGTTCGCGGCGGGTTCGGCCGCTGGCGCTACGAAGAGTTTCGATGTGGCTGTAGCCGATGATGATCTCTCCGAGGGCACGGAGACGTTTACGGTGGCGTTGGGGGCGATCACCTCTGATGTCTCGTCGGAGGTGTCGGTGAAGTCGGGTTCGGGGTCGGTGGCGACCACGATCGGGGAGTCGGATCCGATCACGATCTCCCTTAGCGGACCGTCCGATGTGGATGAGGGTGACACGACTACCAGCTATACGGTGTCGTTGTCGCCGTCGGGTGTGACCCCAACCGCTGACCTGACTGTTGCCTATGCGACTTCGGATGGGTCGGCGACTGCGGGGGATGACTACACCTCCAAGTCGGGCAAGTTGACGTTCACGGCTTCTGACACGGCGGACAAGACGGTCACCGTTGCCACGGTTGAGGACACTTTGGACGAGTCGGGTGAGACGTTCACGTTTGCGATTTCGAATCCGCAGGGGGGTGGGGGTCCGGCGGCGTCGTTGAGTAGCACGGCCAAGTCGGTGACAACTTCCATCGCAGACGATGACGGCACCCCGTCGAGTATTACTCTGTCGGTCGATCCCGCCAGTGTCGAGGAGGGCGACTCGGCAACCGGGGTGACGGTGACCGCCACGTTGGATGGAAATAGCACGCTCACGTCGGCGAAGACGGTGACCATCAGCCTGGGCGGGACAGCCGGCGCCTCCGACTATGGGGCGTCGGCTCTGGCGAGCGTCACGATCGCA
This sequence comes from Candidatus Spongiisociaceae bacterium, assembly GCA_965219685.1. Taxonomy (GTDB): domain Bacteria; phylum Actinomycetota; class Acidimicrobiia; order Spongiisociales; family Spongiisociaceae; genus JAPPFW01. The sequence continues at coordinate 185,069 of CBDCOH010000002.1, forward strand.
GCCGGTGAGGAGTCGGGGTCGGGGACGCTGACCGTGACGCCGACCGATGATGCGGTGGTGGAGGGTGATGAGACGATCGTGGTGTCGGGTGCGGTTAGCGGGTTCACGGTTTCGGACGCCACTATCACTCTTGAGGATGATGACACGGCGGAGTTGTCGATCAGCGGGCCGTCGGCGAATGTGGCTGAGGGGAGCAAGGCGTCCTATACGGTGACGCTGTCCAGGGCGGTGGCGAAGCAGGTGAAGGTGGCGTGGTCGGCCTCCCTGGGTACTGCGGAGGCGGCTGATTTCTCGCCTGCTTCGGGTTCGGTGACGTTCGCGGCGGGTTCGGCCGCCGGCGCCACGAAGAGTTTCGATGTGGCTGTAGCTGATGATGATCTCTCGGAGGGGACGGAGACGTTTACGGTGGCGTTGGGGGCGATCACGTCTGATGTCTCGTCGGAGGTGTCGGTGAAGTCGGGTTCGGGGTCGGTGGCGACGACGATTGCGGAGTCGGATCCGATAACGATCTCGCTTTCTGGTCCCAGCAGCGTGGCGGAGGGTGATACGACCACCAACTACACGGTGTCGTTGTCGCCGTCGGATGTGACCCCGACTGCTGATCTGACGGTTGACTATGCGACGGCGGCCGGCACGGCCACGGCAGGCGATGATTACACGACCAAGTCGGGCACGCTGACCTTTACCCAGTCTGATGCGGGGGACAAGACCGTGACCGTTGCCACGGTCGAGGACTCTTTGGACGAGTCGGGTGAGACGTTCACGTTGGCGATTTCGAATCCGAAGGGTGGTGGGGGTCCGGCGGCGTCGTTGAGTAGCACGGCCAAGTCGGTGATCACCACGATCGGTGACGACGACGCGACCCCGTCGAGTATTACTTTGTCGGTCGATCCCGACAGTTTGGATGAGGGTGATTCGGCTACGGATGTGACGGTGACGGCCACGTTGGATGGGGATAGCACGCGCACGTCGGCGAAGACGGTGACCATCAGCCTGGGCGGGACAGCCGGCTCCTCCGACTACGGGGTGTCGTCGTTGGCGAGCGTGTCGATCCCGGCCGGTGAGGAGTCGGGTTCGGGGACGCTGACCGTGACGCCGACTGATGATGCGGTGGTGGAGGGTGATGAGACGATCGTGGTGTCGGGTGCGGTTAGCGGGTTCACGGTTTCGGACGCCACTATCACTCTTGAGGATGATGACACGGCGGAGTTGTCGATCAGCGGGCCGTCGTCGAATGTGGCTGAGGGGAGCAAGGCGTCCTATACGGTGACGCTGTCCAGGGCGGTGGCGAAGCAGGTGAAGGTGGCGTGGTCGGCCACGCTGGGTACTGCGGAGGCGGCTGATTTCTCGCCTGCTTCGGGTTCGGTGACGTTCGCGGCGGGTTCGGCCGCCGGCGCCACGAAGAGTTTCGATGTGGCTGTAGCTGACGATGATCTCTCGGAGGGGACGGAGACGTTTACGGTGGCGTTGGGGGCGATCACGTCTGATGTCTCGTCGGAGGTGTCGGTGAAGTCGGGTTCGGGCTCGGCGGCGACGACGATTGCGGAGTCGGATCCGATCACTATCAGTCTGTCAGGGCCGACGACTGTGGATGAGGGTGACACGACTACGAGTTATACGGTGTCATTGTCGCCGTCGGATGTGACCCCGACTGCTGATCTGACGGTTGACTATGCGACGGCGGCCGGCACGGCCACGGCCGGGGATGACTACACGACCAAGTCGGGCACGTTGACGTTCACGGCTTCTGATACGGCGGACAAGACGATCACCGTTGCCACTATTGAGGACTCTTTGGACGAGTCGGGTGAGACGTTCACGTTTGCGATCTCGGATCCGAAGGGGGGTGGGGGTCCTACGCCGTCGCTGAGTAGTACGGCCAAGTCGGTGACCACCACGATCACCGATGATGATGACGCGCCTACGGGTATCACTCTGTCGGTCGATCCGGACAGTTTGGATGAGGGTGACTCGGCTACGGGTGCGACGGTGACGGCCACGTTGGATGGGGATAGCACGCTCACATCGGCGACGAAGGTGACTATCAGCTTGGGCGGGACTGCCGGCGCCTCGGACTATGGCGCGTCCGCTTTGGCGAGCGTCACGATTCCTGCCGGCCAAGCGTCGGGTTCGGGGACGCTAACAGTCACGCCGACTGATGATGCGGTGGTGGAGGGCGATGAGACCATCACGGTGGATGGTTCGGTCACCGGGTTCACCGTCGGTGGGGCGAGTATCACTCTTGAGGACGACGACGAGGCAGAGCTGTCGATCAGCGGACCGTCCGGCAACGTGGCTGAAGGTTCCAACGCCGGCTTCACGGTGACTCTGTCGGCGACGGTGGCGAAACAGGTGGAGGTGGCGTGGTCGGCCACCCTAGGAACCGCAGAGGCGGCTGACTTCTCGCCTGCTTCGGGTTCGGTCACGTTCCCGGCGGGGTCGGCCGCTGACGCTACCCGCACCTTCAGTGCGGCTGTTACCGAAGACAAACTCTCCGAGGGGACGGAGACGTTCACCGTGACGTTGGGGACGATCACATCTGATGTCTCCTCGCGCGTGTCGGTGAAGTCGGGTTCGGGGTCGGTGACCACGACGATCGCGGAGTCGGATCCGATAACGATCTCGCTTTCTGGTCCCAGCAGCGTGGCGGAGGGTGATACGACCACCAACTACACGGTGTCGTTGTCGCCGTCGGATGTGACCCCGACTGCTGATCTGACGGTTGACTATGCGACGGCGGCCGGCACGGCCACGGCCGGGGATGACTACACGACCAAGTCGGGCAAGTTGACGTTCACGGCTTCTGACACGGCTGACAAGACGATCACCGTGGCCACTGTCGAGGACACCCTCGACGAGGCGGGTGAGACGTTCACGTTGGCGATCTCGAATCCGCAGGGTGGTGGCGGTCCTGCGGCGTCGCTGAAGAGTACCGCCAAGTCGGTCACGACCACGATTGGTGATGACGATGCCACTCCGTCGAGTATTACTTTGTCGGTCGATCCGGACAGTTTGGGTGAGGGTGACTCGGCCACGGATGTGACGGTGACCGCCACGTTGGACGGTTCGTCGACGCTCGCGACGGCGACGACGGTCACCATCAGCCTGGGCGGGACCGCCGGTTCTTCGGACTATGGGGTGTCGTCGTTGGCGAGCGTGTCGATCCCTGCCGGCCAAGCGTCGGGTTCGGGGACGTTGAGGGTGACGCCGACCGATGATGCGGTGGTGGAGGGTGATGAGACGATCACGGTCAGTGGTTCGGCCACCGGGTTGACTGTCAGTGGGGCGACGATCACGCTGGAGGATGATGACACGGCGGAGTTGTCGATTAGCGGGCCGTCGTCGAATGTGGCTGAGGGGACCAAAGCGTCCCATACGGTGACTCTGTCCAAGGCGGTAGCCAAGCAGGTGAAGGTGGCGTGGTCGGTCACCCTGGGCACCGCAGAGGCCGCTGACTTCTCGCCTGCTTCGGGAACGGTGACGTTCTCGGCGGGGTCGGCCGCCGGGGCCACCAAGAGTTTCGATGTGGCAGTCGCCGATGATGATCTGTCCGAGGGGACGGAGACGTTTACGGTGGCGTTGGGGACGATTACGTCTGATGTCTCGTCGGAGGTGTCGGTGAAGTCGGGTTCGGGTTCGGTGACGACGACGATCGCGGAGTCGGATCCGATCACGATCTCGCTTTCTGGTCCCAGCAGCGTGGCGGAGGGTGATACGACCACCAACTACACGGTGTCTTTGTCGCCGTCGGATGTGATTCCAACCGCTGATCTGACGGTCGACTATGCGACGGCGGCCGGCACGGCCACCGCGGGCGATGACTACACGACCAAGTCGGGCACGTTGACGTTCACGGCTTCTGATACGGCTGACAAGACGATCACCGTGGCCACGGTTGAGGACTCTTTGGATGAGTCGGGTGAGACGTTCACGTTGGTGATCTCGGATCCGAAGGGTGGTGGGGGTCCTGCGGCGTCGTTGAGTAGTACGGCCAAGTCGGTGACCACCACGATTGGTGATGACGACGCCACTCCGTCGAGTATTACTTTGTCGGTCGATCCGGACAGTTTGGGTGAGGGTGACTCTGCCACCGGGGTGGCGGTGAAGGCCACGTTGGACGGGGGTAGCACGCTCACGTCGGCGACGTCGGTGACTGTCAGCTTGGGTGGGACAGCCGGTTCTTCGGATTACGGGGTGTCGTCGTTGGCGAGTGTGTCGATCCCGGCCGGTGAGGCGTCGGGTTCGGGGACGTTGACCGCGACACCGACTGATGATGCGGTGGTGGAGGGTGATGAGACGATCGTGGTGGATGGTTCGGTCACCGGGCTCACGGTTTCGGACGCCACTATCACGCTGGAGGATGATGACACGGCGGAGTTGTCGATCAGCGGACCGTCGGCGAATGTGGCTGAGGGGACCAAGGCGTCCTATACGGTGACGCTGTCCGGGGCGGTGGCCAAGCAGGTGAAGGTGGCGTGGTCGGCCACCCTGGGAACCGCGGAGGCGGCTGATTTCTCGCCCGCTTCGGGTTCGGTGACGTTCGCGGCGGGTTCGGCCGCCGGCGCCACTCAGAGTTTCGATGTGGCAGTCGCCGATGATGATCTCTCCGAGGGCACTGAGACGTTCACTGTAAAGCTGGGGACGATCACCTCTGATATCTCCTCAGCCCTATCGGTGAAGTCAGGATCGGGTTCGGCCACGACGACGATCGCGGCGTCGGACCCGATCACTGTCAGTCTGTCGGGACCGTCCACGGTGACCGAGGGTGACACCACCACCAGTTATACGGTGTCGTTGTCGCCGTCGGGTGTGGCCCCCACCGCCGACCTGACGGTTGATTATGGGACTTCGGATGGGTCGGCGGCTGCGGGGGACGATTACACCTCCAAGTCGGGCACGTTGAAGTTCACTGCTTCTGATACGGCGGGCAAGACGGTGACCGTGTCGACGGTTGAGGACACCCTCGACGAGTCGGGTGAGACGTTTACGCTGGTGATCTCGGATCCGAAGGGTGGTGGGGGTCCTGCGGCGTCGCTGAAGAGTACGGCCAAGTCGGTGACCACCACCATCGCAGACGATGACGGCACCCCGTCGAGTATTACTTTGTCGGTCGATCCCGACAGTCTGGATGAGGATGATTCGGCTACCGGGGTGACGGTGACCGCCACGTTGGACGGTGATAGCACGCTAACGTCGGCGACGAGGGTGACTATCAGCCTGGGTGGGACTGCCGGTTCTTCGGATTATGGGGTGTCGTCGTTGGCGAGCGTCACGATCCCCGCCGGTGAGGCGTCGGGTTCGGGGACGCTGACAGTCACGCCGACCGATGATGCGGTGGTGGAGGGAGACGAGACGATCGTGGTGTCGGGTTCGGTCAGCGGGTTCACGGTGACCGGGGCGACTATCACTCTTGAGGATGACGACACGGCTGAGTTGTCGATCAGCGGACCCTCGTCGAATGTGGCCGAGGGGAGCGACGCGTCCTATACGGTCACTCTGTCCAAGGCGGTAGCCAAGCAGGTGAAGGTAGCTTGGTCGGCCACCCTAGGAACCGCAGAGGCGGCTGACTTCTCGCCTGCTTCAGGAACGGCGACGTTCGCGGCGGGTTCGGCCGCCGGGGCTACCCAGAGTTTCGATGTGGCAGTCGCCGATGATGATCTGTCCGAGGGGACGGAGACGTTCACCGTGACGTTGGGGACGATCACCTCCGATATCTCGTCAGAAGTTTCGGTGAAGTCAGGATCAGGGTCGGTGACCACCACGATCGCGGAGTCGGATCCGATCACGATCTCGCTGTCAGGTCCCAGCAGCGTGACGGAGGGTGACACGACTACCAACTACACGGTCTCGCTATCGCCGTCGGATGTGACCCCCACCGCTGACCTGACCGTCGACTACGCGACGGCGGCCGGCACGGCCACTGCGGGCGACGACTACACCAGCAAGTCGGGCACGCTGACGTTCACTGCTTCTGATACGGCTGACAAGACGTTCACCGTGGCGACTCTCGAGGACACTATGGATGAGGCGGGGGAGACGTTCACGTTGGCGATCTCTAATCCGGAGGGTGGTGGTGGCCCCGCGGCGTCCCTGAAGAGCACGGCCAAGTCGGTGACCACCACCATCGACGACGACGACGATACGCCGGAGAGTGTGACGTTGACCGTCGCTCCGAATTCGATCAGCGAGCAGGATTCGGCTACCGAAGTGTCGGTGGCTGCGGACTTGAATGGGGACAGCACGCTCACCTCGGACACGGTTGTGACCATCTCTTTGGGCGGTACGGCGGGTTCATCGGATTACACGGTGACGTCGGCGTTGACCAACGTGACGATCTCCGCCGGGGACACCTCTGGCTCGGGGACGCTGACGATCACCCCAACTAAGGACGCCAAAGTGGAAGGCGACGAGACCATCACGGTGGGTGGCTCGGCCGCAGGGTTGACTGTCAGCGGGGCGACCATCACCCTGCGCGATCACGATTCCAAGCGCAAGCAGTCGACAGCGGAGCTGAGCATTTCGGGACCCTCGGCGAATGTGGTCGAGGGTTCCAATGCCGGGTTTACGGTGACTCTGTCGGCGTCCGTGGCAAAGCAGGTCAAGGTGGCATGGTCGGCCACCCTAGGCACCGCGGAGGCGGCTGATTTCTCGCCTGCTTCAGGAACGGTCACGTTCGCGGCCGATTCCGCGGCCGGCGCCACCCAGAGTTTCAATGTGGCTATAGCCGACGATGATCTCTCCGAGGGGACGGAGACGTTCACCGTGACATTGGGGACGATCACGTCTGACCTCTCTTCGCAGGTGTCGGTGAAGTCAGGATCAGGGTCGGCGACGACCACGATCGCGGCGTCGGATCCGATCACCATCTCCCTTACCGGGCCGTCCGATGTGGACGAGGGCGACACCACTACCAGCTACACGGTGTCGTTGTCGCCGTCGGGTGTGACCCCCACCGCCGACCTGACGGTTGCCTATGGGACCTCGAATGGGTCGGCCACGGCTGGGGCTGACTACACCAGCAAGTCGGGCACGCTGACGTTCACCTCCTCTGATACGGCTGACAAGACGTTCACCGTGGCCACGCTTGAGGACACTTTGGATGAGGCGGGGGAGACGTTCACGTTGGCGATCTCTGACCCGAAAGGCGGTGGGGGTCCTGCGGCGTCGCTGAAGAGTACGGCCAAGTCGGTGACCACCACCATCGACGATGACGACGCCACCCCCACCGCTATCACTTTGTCGGTCGATCCCGACAGTTTGGACGAGGGTGACTCGGCCACGGATGTGACGGTGACCGCGACCCTGGACGGGGACAGCACGCTCACCTCGGCGACGACGGTGACTATCAGCCTGGGCGGGACAGCTGTTTCTTCGGATTATGGGGTGTCGTCGTTGGCGAGCGTCACGATCCCTGCCGGTCAGTCGTCGGGGTCGGGGACGTTGACCGTCACGCCGAAGGATGATGCGGTGGTGGAAGGTGACGAGACGATCGTGGTGTCGGGTTCGGTCACCGGGTTCACCGTCAGTGGGGCCACGATCACCCTCGAGGATGACGACACGGCGGACTTGTCGATCAGCGGACCGTCGTCGAACGTGGCGGAGGGGAACAGCGCCACCTACACGGTCACGCTCTCCAAGGCGGTGGCCAAACAGGTGAAGGTGGCGTGGTCGGCCACCGACGGCACCGCGTCGTCCTCCGATTACACGGCCACGCCGTCCGCAATCACGTTTGCGGCCGGTTCGGCGGCGGGTGCTACGCGCACGTTTACGGTGGCTGTGCCGGACGATGATCTGTCCGAGGGCACCGAGACGTTCACCGTGAAGTTGGGGAAGATCACCTCCGGTATCTCGTCACGGGTGTCGTTGAAGTCGGGATCAGGGTCGACGACCACCACGATCGCGGCGTCGGATCCTATCACCATCAGTGTGTCGGGTCCGTCCACGGTGGCGGAGGGTGACACCACCGGTAACTTCACGGTGTCGCTGTCTCCGTCGGGTGTGACCCCCACGGCTGATCTGACGGTTGACTATGCGACGGCGGATGGCACGGCCGCCGTCGGGGATGATTACACGTCCAAGTCGGGGACGTTGACGTTCACCGGTACGGATGCGGCGGATCAGACGGTCAAGGTGGCCACGATCGAGGACAACCTGGACGAGCCCGAGGAAACGTTCACGTTCGCGATCTCGAGTCCGCAGGGTGGTGGCGGTCCTGCGGCGTCGCTGAGCAGCACGGCCAAGTCGGTGACCACCACCATCACCGACGACGACGGCACGCCTACCAGCATTACTCTGTCGGTCGATGCGGACAGTGTCGAGGAGAGCGACTCGGCCACCGACATCACGGTCACTGCCACCCTGGATGGGGACAGCACCCTCACGTCGGCCACGACGGTGACCATCAGTTTGGGTGGTTCGGCTGGCTCGTCGGACTACACCGCGTCGGCTCTGGCGAGCGTTCAGATCTCCGCCGGCCAAGCATCGGGTACCGGGACGCTGCGGGTGACCCCGACCAACGATACGGTTGTGGAGGGTGACGAGACGATCACGGTGGGTGGGTCGGCTTCCGGCTTCACGGTCACGGCTGCCTCCATCACAATCTCCGATGATGACACTGCGGAGCTGCAAATCAGCGGCCCGGCGGCGAGTGTGGCGGAGGGGAGCAGCGCGACCAATACGGTCACACTATCCAACGCGGTCGCCAAGCAAGTAAAGGTGGCCTGGTCTGCTACCGCAGGTACCGCGTCGTCCTCCGACTTCGCGCCTGCTTCGGGTTCGGTGACGTTCGCGGCTGGATCCGCGGCGGGTTCCTCGGAGACGTTCACGGTTACCGCGATCGATGACGAACTCTCCGAGGGTGCCGAGACGTTCTCGGTTGCTCTCGGCACGGTGCGGGGTGATCTTGCCAGCCGGGTGTCGGTGAAGTCCGGCGCCGGGTCGGTGACCACGACTATCGCCGAGTCGGACCCGATCACCATCTCGCTGTCTGGTCCGTCCACGGTGGCGGAGGGTGACACCACCGGCGACTACACGGTGTCGCTGTCGCCGTTGGGCGTGACCCCCACCGATGAACTGACGGTTGAATATGCGACGTCGGACGGCACGGCGGCTGCCGGCGAAGACTACACGGCTGCTTCGGGAACGGTGAGGTTCACGGCTTCTGACACGGCGCCCAAGACGGTGACCGTGGCGACCATCGAGGATGCGCTGGAAGAACCGGACGAGGACTTCGCGTTCGCGATCTCCAGCCCACAGGGCGGCGGTGGCCCCACCCCCGAACTGAGCGGTGCGGCCTCCGTGACCACCACCATCACCGACGACGACGGGGTGCCAATCGAGATCGTGTTGTCCCCGAAGCCCGAGAGGCCGGACCCACCCCGTTCCGATCCTCCTCTGGTTGTGCTTTCGGTGAGTCCGGATCGTTTGAGTGAGGATGATCCTCCTGTTGTGGTGACTGTTACTGCTGCCTTTAGCGGTGATTACGAGCCGGCGGGTGATGTCGTTGTCGAGCTTGCGCTGGCCGGTTCGGCTGTCGCGTCCGGGACGGTCACCGCTTCCAGGGCGGCTACTCCTATTGTCGATTACACGGCTGTCTTGGCTGAGGTGGTGATTCCGGCGGGTGAGCGGAGCGGGTCGGCGACGATAACGATTGCTCCGGTGAGTGATGGTGTTCTCGAGGACGATGAGACGATCGTCGTTGAGGGCAATACCGGCAATGGTTTGTCGGTGACGCCTGCCAGTATCACGCTCAGCGACTTTTCAGCGGATCCGGAGGATGAGGAGGATCCTGATCCGGAGGAGGAGGGTGATCCTGGCCTGGTTGTGCTTTCGGTGAGTCCGGATCGTTTGAGTGAGGATGATCCTCCTGTTGTGGTGACTGTTACTGCTGCCTTTAGCGGTGATTACGAGCCGGTGGGTGATGTCGTTGTTGAGATTGCGTTGGCGGGTTCGGCTGCACCTGGTGTCGATTACACGGCTGTCTTGGCTGAGGTGGTGATTCCGGCGGGTGAGCGGAGCGGGTCGGCGACGATAACGATTGCTCCGGTGAGTGATGGTGTTCTCGAGGACGATGAGACGATCGTCGTTGAGGGCGATACCGGCAATGGCCTGTCGGTGACGTCCACCAGTATCACGCTCGCCGACTATTCAACCGATCCTGAGGACGACGAGGATCCTGATCCGGAGGACGAGGAGGATCCTGATCCGGAGGAGGAGGGTGATCCTGGCCTGGTTGTGCTTTCGGTGAGTCCGGATCGTTTGAGTGAGGATGATCCTCCTGTTGTGGTGACTGTTACTGCTGCCTTTAGCGGTGATTACGAGCCGGTGGGTGATGTCGTTGTTGAGATTGCGTTGGCGGGTTCGGCTGCACCTGGTGTCGATTACACGGCTGATTTGGTCGAGGTGGTGATTCCGGCGGGTGAGCGGAGCGGGTCGGCGACGATAACGATTGCTCCGGTGAGTGATGGTGTTCTCGAGGACGATGAGACGATCGTCGTTGAGGGCGAGACCGGTAATGGTCTGTCGGTGACGCCTGCCAGTATCACGCTCAGCGACTATTCAGCCGATCCGGAGGATGAGGACAATCCTGATCCGGAGGACGATCCTGACCCTGATCCTGAGGAGGATCCTGAGTCCGAGGACGATCCTGACCCTGATCCTGAGGAGGATCCTGAGTCCGAGGAGGAGCCCGAGCCCAAGCCTGAGGACGATCCCGACTCCGAGGACGATCCCGAGGCCGCGCAGGAAGAGGTGCCTGAGCCTGAGGAGGAGTCTGAGCCCAGTGCCGAGCCCGAGCCTGCGCCCGTTGCAAACGAGACCGAAACGGTGACCGACGGCGCGGTACCGGAGTCCACCGGCGACACCCCACCAACGCCGACCACCCAGACAACAAGCCAGCCGGTCACGCCCACCGTGGACAGCCCGGCTCCTATCTTCGTGATCCCGCTACTACTCCTCCTGCTACTGCTTCTCCTGGCAATAGAAATCTGGCGACGCACAAGGCGCCGGAGAAAGGAGAGCGCCGGCCGGCCTGAAGACGCCAGTTGAAGTCCCCCGATGGGCCGGACACTCCGCCGAGGAGCACTTCCGGGCGACCGTTGGCCCGATCTTGATCGTGTCCGCGAGTCGGATGGTCTGGGGGTGGATGTACACGCGGCGACGTGGGAACCGACCGACGGCCCGTACCCGCGTCGAGGCCAGCTTTGAGCAACGGGATGGTGCGGGTGCTTGACCCGCCCGCCATGTGGATACGGCGGGGGATGGCGGGTTGTGGCCGAACCACTCCGGGCAGTTAGCGTGGCCGGGATGCAGTTAGCGGATGGCCATGACGTGATCCGGGTGTCCGGGGCGCGGGAGAACAACCTCAGGGATGTGAGCGTCGTGATACCCAAGCGCCGGCTGACGGTGTTCACGGGAGTGTCGGGGTCAGGCAAGAGTTCTCTGGTCGTGAACACGATCGCGGCCGAGTCGCAGCGGCTGATCAACGAGACGTACAGCGCCTTCGCGCAGGGCTTCATGCCGTCTCCGGCACGGCCCGATGTGGACGTGCTCGAGGGGCTCACCGCGGCCATCATCGTCGATCAGGAGCGGATGGGGTCCGATACCCGCTCCACGGTTGGCACCGCCACCGACGCCAACGCCATGCTGCGTATCCTGTTCAGCAGGTTGGGGCAGCCGCACATCGGTCCCCCCAATGCATTCTCCTTCAACGTGCCGTCGGTGCGGGCGAGCGGTTCGATCACGATCGGGCGTGGTTCCGGCAAGACCGTGAAGAAGACCTTCATGCGTGCGGGCGGCATGTGCCCGCACTGCGAGGGCCGCGGGACGGTGTCCGACATCGATCTGGCTCAACTCTACGACGACTCCAAGTCGCTGGCAGACGGCGCCATCACCATCCCCGGATACAAGGCGGGCGGCTGGGCGGTCCGGGCATTCACCGAATCGGGATTCGTCGACCCGGATAAGCCGATCCGGGACTATTCGGAGACCGAACTGGCGGACTTCCTCTACAGGGAACCGGTCAAGGTCAAGATGATGGGGATCAACGCCACCTACGAGGGGCTGATCCCGAAGGTGAAGAAGGCGTTCTTCTCCAAGGACCGGGAATCGATGCGGCCCCACATCCGGGCATTCGTGGACCGGGCTGCCACCTACGTGTCTTGTCCCGACTGTGCCGGCACCCGCCTGAGCGAAGCGGCGCGTTCCTCGAGGATCGGGGGGATCAGCATCGCCGATGCAAGCGCCATGCAGATCAGCGACCTGGCCGGATGGGTGGACAGCCTCGACGACCCATCGGTGGCCCCGTTGCTGGAGGCCCTGGGCCGCACATTGGAGTCATTCGTGGAGATCGGGCTGGGCTACCTGTCTCTCGACCGCCCGTCCGGGACGCTCTCGGGCGGTGAGGCACAGCGCACCAAGATGATCCGCCACCTCGGGTCGTCGCTCACCGATGTGACCTACGTGTTCGACGAGCCTACCGCCGGCCTGCACCCGCACGACATCCAGCGTCTGAACGGCCTGCTGGTGCGGCTGCGTGACAAGTCCAACACCGTCCTGGTCATCGAGCACAAGCCCGAGGTGATCGACGTGGCCGACCACGTCGTCGATCTCGGTCCGGGCGCCGGGACCGCCGGCGGCGAGGTCACCTTCGAGGGCACGGTAGAGGAACTGGTGGCCGGCGACACGACCACCGGGCGGTACTTCGGTCATAGGGCCTCACTGAAGCCATCGGTTCGTACACCGTCGGGAGTGCTGGCAGTGCGAGGGGCCGGCACCCACAACCTGAGAGACGTCGATGTCGACATCCCGCTCGGGGTGCTGGTGGTGGTGACCGGCGTTGCCGGTGCCGGCAAGAGTTCGCTCATCGGTGGTTCGGTCTCGGGCCGGGACGGTGTGGTGACGGTGGACCAGCGCCCAATCCGGGGGTCGCGGCGGAGCAACCCTGCCACCTACACGCGCCTGCTCGGTCCGATCCGCAAGGCTTTCGCCAAGGCGAACAATGTCAAGCCAGCGCTGTTCAGCGCCAACTCCGAGGGCGCCTGCCCGAACTGCAAGGGAGCGGGCGCGGTCGACTTCGAACTGGCGATCATGGCCAGCGTCCCCGTCCTGTGCGAGGAGTGCGGCGGCAAGCGGTTCCAGAGCCGGGTCCTCGACTACCACCTGGCCGGCCGGGACATCAGCGAGGTCCTCGCAATGTCGGTCACCGAAGCCAGGGAGTTCTTCTCCGGGGGCGAATCCCGGGTTCCGGCTGCCCACCGCATCCTCGACCGGCTCGCCCAGGTCGGTCTCGGTTATCTGGCTATCGGCCAGCCGCTGACGACCCTCTCCGGTGGGGAACGTCAGCGCCTCAAGCTGGCCATACATATGGCCGAGAAGGGGGGCGTCTACGTGCTCGACGAGCCGACCAGCGGCCTCCACCTGGCCGATATCGACCATTTGCTGCGGCTGCTTGACCGGCTTGTCGACTCGGGCAAGTCGGTCATCGTGATCGAGCACCACCTGGCCGTGATCGCCCACGCCGACTGGATCATCGACCTCGGACCGGGAGCCGGCCATAACGGAGGCCGGGTCGTCTTCGAGGGCACGCCGGCCGACCTGGTCGCTGCACGTTCGACCCTCACCGGTCGTTACCTCGCCGAGTATGTAACTGCGGCGTAGGGCCGCCGGGCTGGGCGACAGCCACCTGTAGCCCGTTCCCTTCTAAGCTCGGGTGGTGGACGGTGAAGCAGTTGACCGATCGATGGATGAGCCGGAGACCCACCTCGACGGACTCGATGTCCCCGGGCGACATGCGCGCATCGGCTGGAAGGCTTGGGGTTCGCACCGCGGGCTGCGGGTGGTGCTGGCATCCGTGGTCGGCGCAGCGGTGGCGACGGTCTTCGGCGTGGTGGCCCTGTGGCCAACCGGGGAGGGGATCGCGTCGGCGACTGCGAGCGCCGCCGAGATCGGACTCGCCACCGAACGCTTCACCGCCACGGTCCAGGAGATCCGGGACGGTCCCTGCAGCTACTCGAGTGACGACAACCCGGTCCGCTGCCGCCAGGTCGCGGTAGTGCTCGATGAAGGCCCTGCTCAAGGTTCGGTCGTAGCCCTACCCGAGTTCGACCTTTCGTATGCCATCTCGGTTCCCCCGGTCACTCTCGACCAGAAGGTCATCCTCGGCTACGAGCCCTCCACGGACTTCTACTTCTACGCGGACACGGACCGCCGGACCCCGCTCGTGTGGCTCAGCGCCCTGTTCGCGGTGTTCGTGGTGGCGCTGGGGCGCTGGCGCGGAGCGTTCGCCCTGGTGGGCATGGGAGGGACCCTGGCCGTCCTCGTCGCCTTCCTGGCACCGTCGGTACTCGACGGGAACGATCCGCTGTTGGTGGCGGTGGTGGCTGCGTCGGCCATTGCCTTCGTGAGCATGTTCCTCGCCCACGGGTTCAACCCGATCACAACCGTGGCCCTGGCCGGGACCCTCTCATCGCTCGGCTTGACGCTGGCCTTCTCGTGGGCGTTTTTCGAACTCGCCGACTTCACCGGGCTCGCCAGCGAGGAGGCCCTGGTCCTGCCGTTCATCGCCGGAGGCCTGGACGTCGCTTCCCTGATCCTGGGAGGGGCGGTCATCGGAGCGCTCGGAGCGCTCGACGATGTGGCGGTGACCCAGGCCGCTTTGGTGGCCGAACTCCACTACCGCAACCCCGGCCTGAGGGTGCGCCAGCTGGTCTCGTCCGGGATCCGGGTGGGTCGGGAACACATCGCCTCCACCGTCAACACCCTTCTGCTGGCCTACGTCGGCGCCGGCATCCCCCTGCTGCTGTTCTTCGCGGTTTCCAACCAGTCGCTGGCGATGGTGGCGAACTCCGAGCTGATAGCTGTGGAGTTGGTTCGCACCTTGTGCGGATCGATGGGTCTGGTGGCAGCCGTGCCTGTCACCACCATCCTCGCCGCGCTCGTCGCCTCGAGCCCCGGAAGGCGACTTTGAAACCTACCGCCCTTGGTTCTTCGTTCACCAGGTTGCTGGTCGCGCCTTCCCGGCTGGATCGGGCCGATCAGGAGCCTGCCTGACGGCAATCCATCCGTAGTAACGGCTATGTGGCCGCTGGCTCAATGAGCTGCTCGGAGACCCTAAACCCGCAAGGGTAAAACGAGAATGGAAGCCGAGTACAACTACTGATAATCGCTATCACGTTTCCGGTCTGGTATGGGGTGATCGCTCTATAGAGGTGAGCGATTGCAACGTCTACCGGGCCGTATGGAAATAGGGTATAGGGGAGAAGCTGACGTTTTGAGGCAGGCTCTCATCGAATAAGAACCAGTATTGATGTGTGGTCAGGCCGGAGAATCGCTAGCGTCCTCTACGGCCCAGGCAGGCTCACTGAAACGAAACCGAGTCGAACGAATGGCAGCAAGAAAAGAACGCAGCGCCAGTTCCGTACTCCACACCGACCACTCTCACGACCACGCCTGGGCCGACCGGCGTAGCCTTGTGGTAGCCCTGTTCCTGATCGCGGCATTCATGGTGGCCGAGGTCGTAGGGGGGATTCTGGCAGGCAGCCTTGCGTTGCTGTCGGACGCCGGACACATGGTTGCGGACGCGGCGGCGATCGCTCTGGCACTGGTCGCCAGCCACATGGCCCGGCGTCCCTACTCCGCAGAACGCACCTTCGGGTACCGGCGCGCCGAGGTGCTGGCCGCCATGCTCAATGCCCTCAGCCTGTGGCTGATCGCGGGCTGGGTCTTCGTCGAGGCGTATGGCCGGCTCCGGGAGGCTCCGGAGGTCGACGGCGGCCTGCTGGTGGCCGTGGGGTTCCTGGGCCTCCTGGTCAACCTGGCCGCGGCCTGGGTTCTCCGCCGGCCCGCAGAGCGGAACATGAATGTCGAGGGCGCCTTCCGGCATGTGATGGCGGACCTGATGGCGTCGGTGGGCGTGGTGATCTCGGGCGTTGTGATCCTCGTGACGGGATGGACAATCGTCGATCCCGCCATGGGCGGGTTGATCGGGTTGCTCGTTCTGGGCAGCGCCTGGCGCTTGACAGTCAAGGTGGTCCACGTGCTGATGGAGTCGGTGCCCAAGCACATCGATCTGTACCGGCTCTGCTACCAGCTCGCCGAGTTGCCGGGGGTGACTCTCCTCCACGATGTCCATGTCTGGACGATCGCGTCGGGCCACGAGTCGCTGACGGCCCACGTGGTGGTCGATCCCGCCTATGACGGCAAGGTGGACACGCTGATCCGCCGGATCCAGCGCGTCGCGCGGGAAGAATTCGGAATCAGCCACATCACCATACAGGTCGAGGAGTCACCGGAAGGGTGCTCCGAACTCCACCAGTTCGACCACCTTCGCGTTTCCGGGCGGGGGTAGTCCCCGACCGGGGTGGTTGCCGATCGGTGGTCCATCGGTGTGAGTGACCGTCCCGATATCGCTCCTGATGGCCCAGGACCGAACATGATCCAGGCGACCCGGTCTCCCGGCGGGAGGGGATCCCTGGCGTCAGTCGGGTCGCTGGTATAATCACAGCCATGTTGTTTCGGTCGGTCATCCGGAGGACATTCGCTCCGCTGGCGCCACTGGTCGCCGTTGCCTCGTCCTACCTGGTTCTGGGATCCGACTGGTTCTGGGATCTCTCCTCGACCGTCGGCGACCGGCTGGGCTGGATGTTGCATGAACTGTTGATCGAGTGGTTCCTGCTCGGCGGCTAGGTGATTGGTTTCTAGTTTCTAGTCGGTAGTTGGTAGTCGGTGGGGTTGTCATCGTCTTAGGCGTTTGGTTACCCTTGTGGGTGAATACCCTGGTCTGGTGGCTTCGGCCACCCCCGGGGTTAAGTTTTAGCCCGGCTGCCTCCTGAGGCTGTGTCGCCTCCGCGTCAACACGGGGTCGACCCTCTCTGGTGGTCGCTCAGACCATCAAATAGTAACTTTAACTTAGCTTAGCTATAGATTCTGATAATGATGTACGACATTCTGCGCAATGACTGCTTGATCGAGAGGTTGGGTCAGCCGAGGATGATCATCGCCAAGGCCACAACGGCGAGGCCGAATCCCATCACCTGGGTGCGGGTGGCGCGCTCCCCCTCGAAGAGGACCTGGAAGACGAGGGTGAAGCCGTAGGCCATCTGGAAGAAGAGCCCTGCCACGGCCAGGTTCACCTGGGCTGCGAGGGTGAAGGTTGCCAGACCGATCCCTCCCAGCAATCCGACCAGCCCGGCTCGGAGAATCGTTCCCTCCAGGGGCTTGATCGGATGGCGTTGGACCAGGATCACCAGCAGCACCGTGCCGACGGCCACGAAACGTCCCGGCAGCACGGGCCAGATACCTGAGCCATCGCTTGTCAGGCCGAGCAACGTGGCGGTGAACCCGAACAGGACACCGGAGATCAGGCCGTGCCGCATGGCGATCCGGTCCCAGTCCCCTCCGGGGTTCTTCCGGCCGATCAACCAGATGGCTCCCACCCCCACCGCCATTCCCGAACTGACCACCGGCGAAGGTAGGCCGACGATGAAGGCGTCCACCCCTATCGGGATGACCGCCCCGGTCACCGCGGCTACCGGACCCACGATCCCGACTCCCCTGGCGGCGTACCCGCGATAGAGATTGATGAGCGCCAAGCTCGCTCCGAGGCCCGAACCGGCCCCGAGGATCAGATCGGTGGTCGTGGGCGATCCCCCCCATAGGATGGCCATCAGGGCGGTGGTGAGCAGCGTGAAGATGTAGATCCACAGAATCGCGGCCAGGAGGCGGCCTCGCCGGCCCAGGTTCACTCCCATGTGGTCCGCGTAGCCGATGCTCAGGGGGGAGATGAGGCCTATGAGGACGCTCAAGGGTCGAGTTCCTCGAAAAGCGGGTACGGCGCCCGGTGATGCGGGGTCGCGATGCTCATGGCGACCCTGCGCTTGTTACTCGAAGGCGGCGAGGCCGGTCAGGGCCTGGCCGAGGATCAAGGTGTGGATCTCGTTGGTTCCTTCGTAGGTGGATACCGATTCCAGGTTGTTCATGTGGCGGATCACCGGGTATTCGAGGGTGATGCCGTTGGCGCCGAGCACGGACCGGGCTTCGCGGGCCACGTCCAGCGCCGCGCGGACGTTGTCGAACTTGCCGAGCGAGACGTGCCGGGGGTCGGCGAGGCCCCGGTCCTTCATACGGCCGATGTGCAGGGCCACCAGGAGACCTCGATTGACGGCGACCATCATGTCCACCAGCTTCCGTTGCGTCAGCTGGAACGCGCCGATCGGCTTCCCGAACTGGTGCCGGGTGGTCGCGTAGTCGAGAGCCGCCTCGTAGCACGAACGAGCTGCCCCGATCGATCCCCAAAGGATCCCGTAGCGCGCCTCGGTCAGGCACGAGAGCGGGCCCCGCATGGAGGTCACACCCGGCAGCAGGGCGTCGTCCGGGAGACGCACCTCGTCCAGGACCAACTCGGAGGTGTGGGACGCTCGGAGCGAGAGCTTCCGGGTGATGTCACGGGCCGAGAAACCGGGCGCGTCGGTGGGGACTATGAAGCCGCGTATGCCCGCCTCGCTCCTGGCCCAGATGATCGCCACGTCGGCCACCGAGCCGTTCGATATCCAGGTCTTGGTTCCGTTGAGGATCCAGTCCGACCCGTCCCGGCGGGCGCTGGTTCGCATCGAGGCGGGATCGGACCCGGAGTCGGGTTCGGTGAGACCGAAACAGCCCAGCGCGTCGCCGGACGCCATCGCCGGGAGCCAACGTTGTTTCTGCTCCTCCGAGCCGTACGCCCGGATCGGGAACATGGCGAGCGAACCCTGTACCGACACCATGCTGCGAAGGCCCGAGTCGCCGGCCTCCAACTCCAGGCAGGTGAGGCCGTAGTCCACCGCTGATGCTCCCGGGCAGCCGTACCCGTCCAGGTGCATCCCGAGCAGCCCCAGCTTGCCGAGTTCGGTCGCCAGATCGCGAGGGAGTACGCCCTCCTCGAACCAGTCGGCGATATGGGGGAGGACCCGGTCGGATACCCACTGGCGGACCGTGTCGCGTAGCAGGCGCTCCTCCGGGCTGAGGAGATGGTCGATCGCCAGGAAGTCCTTGGGGTCGGGCGCGGGAGGCCGGTTGGTAGTTGACATGTCTCGGTTCTGCCTCGGTTGTTGAACGCCCTGATTCTGGCAGCCCTGGGTCGGGAGGAGTCTATCGGACTCCGCTCACCACTCACCGACTAAGGCGCTGGGCGTTCCGTACAATCCTCGCACCTCCTCGCGAGGACCTCAGACAAGAGGCACCACCGGTGGCCTACTGCCGACGTGCAACACCAGACCAAACGTTATCGTACCTAGTCGTTGTCAAGACATGCTACAATCTATGGGCCAGTGCTGTACGACGAAGACTTCATCAGGCGCATCTCGCAGGCTGCTACACCAGAAGCCCTCGTTCCGGCGTGCCCCGGGGCCTTGGAGCAGGGCAGGCAAATAGCAAATACCTACTTCGACACTTATACGGATGAGGACTGGCGCCGCTTACTCGACACCTTACATGCGGATCAGGCAGCTGGGGTGATATCCCATCGGCCGGTGGAAGACCGCCAGCGGCTCCTGATGCTCATCCCGCCAGACCGCAGAGCCGAGGTCAGGCAGTTCCTTACGACCGTAGCCGCATAGACGTCACCGCGGCCAAGCCCTTATGGTTCACATCGACGAGCCAGCCTATCGGCACGGTGTCACTCCAGTAGATGTAGCTCTAGTACTTGGCAACCCTATCTGGATAATGAGCATGCCGGACTTGCACGATATCGGCCTGGGAGAACCAGAGAGACCCAATGTCACGGTCTACGGTGGACTGGCTCTTTCTCGGAAGAGACTCGTGGTGTTCGTTGATAGGTTTGAGGGCGTCGCATTCCACTCGGAGCCGGGTCTCCCCAAGTACGCAGTGCTATTTGGCGACTCATAGGCTCTGATCGTTCCCCTTACTGCTGACTACCGAGTTGAACTATCCGCGCACCGGGGAACCAAGATTCCCTAGCCGGTCGATGATCGCACCTAGGTGCGATGAATTGGTGGATGGGCAAGGTCGCCCTGGAGCGTGTACCGTGCGCTTCGCGACCTAACTGATCGAAGCCGGAGTGAGGAGGGGCCGATGACCGAACCGACCAAGATCCTGCTGGACGAGTCGGAGATCCCGACCCACTGGTACAACATCATCCCGGATCTGCCCGCGCCGCCACCCCCGGTGCTGCACCCGGGGACGCTCGAGCCGGTGGGCCCGGACGACCTGGCGCCGCTGTTCCCGATGGACCTGATCCTGCAGGAGGTGTCTCCCGAGAGCTACATCGAGATCCCTGAGGAGATCCGCGAGATCTACCGCCTCTGGAGGCCGAGTCCGATGTACCGGGCCCGGCGCCTGGAGCGGGAGCTGGATACCCCGGCCCGCATCTACTACAAGTACGAGGGGGTCAGCCCGGCGGGATCCCACAAGCCCAACACTGCGGTCGCCCAGGCCTACTACAACGCCAAGGCAGGGATCCGCAAGCTGACCACCGAGACCGGCGCCGGCCAGTGGGGGAGCGCCCTGGCGCTGGCATGCCAGATGTTCGGCCTGGAGTGCGAGGTGTGGCAGGTCGCCGCCTCGTTCGACCAGAAGCCGTACCGGGGTTCGATGATGCGCGCCTGGGGCGCCACCATCCATTCCAGTCCTTCCGAGGTGACCAACGCCGGCCGGGCCATCCTGGAGCAGGATCCCGACAGCCCCGGCAGCCTGGGGATCGCCATCTCCGAAGCGGTTGAGGTGGCGGCCACCAACCCCGACACCAACTACTCGCTCGGGTCGGTGCTCAACCACGTGCTTCTCCACCAGACCGTGATCGGCCAGGAAGCGGCCGCCCAGCTGGCCAAGGTGGGGGAGACGCCCGACATCATTATCGGCTGCACCGGGGGCGGTTCCAACTTCTCCGGGCTGTCGTTCCCGTTCATCCGGGAGAAGCTGGCCGGCAACATCAACCCCACCATCCGGGCGGTCGAGCCGGCGGCCTGCCCGTCGCTCACCAAGGGCGAGTACCGCTACGACTTCGGCGACACCATCGGGATGACCCCGTTGATCAAGATGCACACCCTCGGCCACTCGTTCGTGCCCGACCCGATCCACGCCGGCGGGTTGCGCTACCACGGGATGTCCCCCCTGGTGTCGCACCTCTGCGAGCTCGGTCTGATGGAGGCGGTGGCGATCGGCCAGGTGGAATGTTTCGAGGCGGCCATACGGTTCGCCCGCTCGGAAGGGATCATCCCGGCGCCCGAACCCACCCATGCCATCGCCGCGGCCATGCGGGAGGCCGCCATGTGCCGAGAGACGGGGGAGGAGAAGGTGGTGCTCATCGCGCTGTGCGGTCACGGCCACTTCGACATGGGCGCCTACGACACGTTCCTCGCCGGCGAACTGTCGGACTACGAATTCCCGGCCGAGGCCATGGGCGCGGCCCTGGAGAGGGTTCCGGTGGTCGGCTGACCGGCGACACAGGTCCGGTTCCGGCTGTCACCTGACGGGGCCGGACCGGAAATCGGGAATGCGTCAGAGAGGAAGGGCGAGCTGCTCGTCCGAGCCGGGCGCGGCCGACCGGGTCCTCCCCCGGCCGCGCTCCCTCACCGGCCCCCCATGCTTGGCGACGAAGTACCCGACCAGCCCGCCGAGCCGCTTCCGCATGGCCGCCGGGGCGTAGGACCGACTCCCGTAGAGATTCCGGTAGTGCCTGGTCAGGTAGGGGTACTCCTGCTCCAACCAGCCCAGGAAGTGGTCCTTGAGCGGGTCCCGCAGGTGCAGGTAGGAGCCGGTGATGAACCTGGCGCCGGCGTCCGCCGCGCCCTTCACCACCGCTTCGACCTGTTCCGGCCGATCCGACAGGCCCGGGATGATCGGCGCCATCATGACCCCCGAGGGGATCCCCTCGTTGTTCAGGCGCTTCACCGCGTCGAGGCGCTTGCGGGGATGCGGGGTGCCCGGTTCGGAGCGCGTCCACACGTCGGGATCGAGCGTTCCGATCGAGAAGTCCACCGTGACGTCGGTCACCCGGGCGGCATCGCTCAGGAGGTTCAGGTCACGGAGGACCAGCGGTGATTTGGTCAGGATCGAGAAAGGGTTCCGCCTCTCCGCCAACACCTCGACTATTCCCCTGGTCAGCTTGAACTTTCCTTCGGCCTGCTGGTAGGGGTCGGTGTTGGTTCCCATCGCGATCGGGTGTCCCGCCCAGCGCCCGGGAGACGTCTCGTGGCGGACCACCTCAGAGGCGTTGATCTTGACGACGATCCTGGTGTCGAAGTCCGATGCGATGTCGAGCCCGAGGTAGTCGTGGGTGGGCCGGGCGAAGCAATAGGTGCAGGCGTGGCTGCATCCCCGGTAGGCGTTGATGGTGTGCGTGAAGGGCAGGACGCCCGGATTAGGGACGCGGTTGATGACGCTGCGCGACTCCACCAGCAGGAACTCGAGTCCCCGGTACGCGCCCCGCCCCACCTTGCGCTCGACTACCGCATCGAACAGAGCCGGCCGCTTGCCCTGGGCATCGGTCGTGATCCATCGTAAGTCGCCCATCAGAGCAGTATAGACGAACGTACGTTCGATTGCTGGCGACCAGGGGCCGTGCGATGTGCCTAGGTGTGGTGGGCCAACGATGCGGGAGGTCGCTCGCCGGATTCCTCCATATCGGCGACGACCTCGTTCACGAGCCGGCGAATCCCTGCAGAGGCCTCGTCGCTGGTCGACGCTAGCCAACTGAGCAAAGGAAACTCGCTGCAAAGCCCGACATGCTCTCCGTCTTCCGGAGACCATATGACGCGGTATGTGTAGTGGTCAGTAGCCATTTTCCTGTAACTTCCTGATTGCCTTGAGAACCTGCCGCACCTGGTAAGGCTTCGCCATACCACGTTTGTTCTGGATGTTCACGCGCGGGTGGCCGGGCCATGGAGTTCGATAGACCCGGTGGCTCCCGTCGGTCTGTCGCGGGGTTCCGAAGTACTCGTCACAAACTCTAGCGAGATCTGTGAAGTTGACATCCCTTGGGTTCCGGCGGAAGCGCTCCAGCATAGCCTGTGTGTTAGCCATGACATACTAAGTACATCTTACGTGTGGTTGCGTCAAGGGGTCAGTTATGGGTGCCCGGTATCTGCGTCATCTGCAGGGGTGTCTTGATCCGGCTCAGGCGAATGCGGCCGCATCAGTAGCCCTCAAGAGGGCGTTCCACGATTCCCTGACTCGGCTGCAGTGGGGAATGGGGTATGCGAGACTCCGGATTCCGGGTAACGTCCGGGTGTTGAATCACGCCGACCTGGACGGTAAATGCCCGAAGTCCCCGCCATCTCGTTCGCCCTCGGGAGCCTGACCGACCGGGTGGATGCCCGCCTGGCCGCCTGGGACCGGGAGGACTTCGGAGCCCGGATGTGGGCCAAGGACCACACGCTGTGGTCCCGGGAGCCGATCCCCGAGCTGACCAACCGCCTGGGTTGGTTGTGGCTGCCGGGCGAGACCGGCCAGATTTCCGGGATCCAGGAGTTCGCAACCGAGATGCGCCGGCACACCGACCGTGTCGTCCTGCTCGGCATGGGTGGCTCGAGCCTGGCGCCGGAGGTCTACCAGTCGACGTTCGGCAACGCCGAAGGGTATCCGGAACTACTGGTACTGGACAGCACCCACCCCGAGGCGGTTCGAGCGGCGGAGAGCCGGATCGATCCCGGGACGACCCTCTTCGTGGTGGCCTCCAAGTCCGGGGGGACTATCGAGACCCTCTCGCTGTTCCGTTACTTCTGGACATGGATGTCGGACGCCGTCGGCCGACCGGGGGAGCGGTTCGTCGCGTTCACCGATCCCGGCTCGGGTCTCGAAGCACTGGGCCGTGAGCGAGGCTTCCGGCGCATCTTCTCCACCCCACCGGATGTAGGGGGTCGCTATTCGGCGCTCACGCCGTTCGGGCTGGTTCCCGCCGCGCTGATAGGGATGGATGTCCACCGTTTGCTCCACTCCGCCGCCGCCATGGCCGGAGCCTGTGGAGCCTCGGTGCCACCGTCCGCCAATCCGGGACTCCGGCTCGCAGCAGCGATGGGAGAGGCGGCCCTGGCGGGGCGCGACAAGCTCACCTTCGTCTGCTCGCCGGCGCTGGACGCCTTCGGAGGATGGGTGGAGCAGCTAATCGCCGAGAGCACCGGGAAGCGAGGGACCGGTGTCGTCCCGGTGGTCGGGGAGCCGCTCGGTGACCCCGGCGTCTACAGCGACGACCGGGTCTTCGTCAGCATGACACTGGACGGGGAGGATTCCTCGGGGCAGGACGCCGCCCTCGGAGTGCTGGAAGCGGCCGGCCATCCCGTCATCCGCATCGTCCTGCGCGACCTTTACGACCTCGGCGCCGAGATGTTCCGCAGCGAGATGGCGGTGGCGGCGGCCGGTTCGATCCTCGGGATCAACCCTTTCGACCAGCCCGACGTGCAGGTGGCCAAGGACCTGGCCAAGCAGGCCATGTCGGCAGAAGGACTGGACGTTTCCATAGACGAGGTGTCCACGGGTCGCCACGAGGAACTTTCCGTCCGGGTGGGGGAGTGGCTCGGGACGCTAAGGGCCGGCGACTATATCGGGATCCACGCCTACCTGCCGATGGACGGCCCGGCCACGCCCGTGCTGGAGCAGCTGGTGCCCACCCTGCGGGACCGCTACCGGGCTGCGGTCACGCTCGGGTTCGGTCCGCGGTTCCTCCACTCCACCGGCCAACTCCACAAGGGCGGCCCCGGCAGCGGCCTGTTCCTCCAGTTCGTCGACATCCCCGCCCGCGATCTGGGAGTCCCGGAGGCCGGGTTCGACTTCGGAAAGCTCATCGAGGGGCAGGCAGCCGGCGACTACCAGGCGTTGGCCGGCCGTCACCGCCGGGTGCTGAGGGTCCGGCTGGGCGACGATCCGGCGGCCGGTGTGGCGATGGTGCGCGACATCGTGGCAGCTGTCCCGGAGGGGAGCGGCTAGTGGAGTCGCTGCCGGTTGCGGGCGCTCGGGCGGTGGACCGCCACCTCCTGGTCGTGTTCGGCGCCACCGGCGATCTGTACCGCCAGAAGCTGGCGCCGGCCCTGTACCACCTGGTCCGCCAGTACGGGTTGGCGGACCGATTCGTGATGCTGGGCGCGGCCCGCTCCCGGTTGAGCGACGCGGAGTTCAGGGCTGCCACGCGGGCGGCTGTCGAGCAGGCCGCGAAGGGGCAGGCGCAACTGGAGGATCCGTCCGCCGACCCCGCCCAATGGTGCGACCGGGTGGTGCATTACCAGTCGCTCGGTGACGGGGGAGCGGAGGCCTACGAGGCTCTCGGGCGGCGCATCGAGCACGTCGAGCGGGCCCACGGCCTGTCCGGCAACCGGATCTTCTATCTCTCCCTTCCGCCGGTGGCCTTCGCCGCCACGGTGAGGGGCCTGGGGGCTGCGGGCCTATCTCGGAGCGCGGGATGGACCCGGCTCGTGGTCGAGAAGCCCTTCGGTTCCGACCTCGACTCGGCCATGGCGCTCAACGCCGTCCTCCACGAGAGCTTCGAAGAGCGGCAGGTCTACCGGATCGACCACTACCTCGGCAAGGCCACCGTTCAGAACCTGCTGGTGTTCCGGTTCGCCAACCCGCTGTTCGAATCGGTGTGGAACCGGGACCGCATCGACAACGTCCAGATCACCGTGGCCGAGGATGGGGGCATCGGCGAAAGAGCCGGCTACTACGACCGTTCGGGGGCGCTGCGGGACATGGTCCAGAACCATCTGACCCAGGTGCTGAGCCTGGTGGCGATGGAGCCACCGGTGTCATTCGACGCCGAGGCCATCCGCGACGAGAAGGTGAAGGTGCTCCAGTCGATCAGGCCGCTCCGCCGCGACGACGTGGTGCTGGGCCAGTACGCGCCCGGCCAGTCCGGGGGGATGCCGGTTGGGGGATACCTGGAGGAGCCGGGAGTCGCCGAGGGGACCTGTACCGAGACCTACGCCGCCCTGCGCGTGTTCATCGACAGTTGGCGGTGGCAGGGCGTCCCGTTCTACCTGCGCACCGGAAAGCGGCTCCGCACCCGGCTCACGCAGGTGGCGGTGACGTTCCGGGAGCCGCCCGTACCGCTGTTCGAGTCGTTCGAGCGGGGGCGGCACCAGGGCAACGTCCTGTACGTGAGGCTGCAGCCACACGAGGGGTTCGACCTGCTGTTCGACGTCCAGGTGCCGTCCGACCACCCACGGCTGGCCACCATGCCGCTGGCCTTCGAGTACGAGCAGGCCTTCGGTGACCTGCCCGATGCCTACGAGACCCTCCTCTACGACGTGATGACCGGGGACCGGACCCTGTTCGTCCGCTCCGACGAGGTGGAGCAGGCCTGGCGTCTCTACACGCCGATCCTCCAAGCCGGCATCCGCCCGGTCCCCTACAAGGCCGGATCCTGGGGACCTCCGGAGGCCGATTTGCTGCTCGGACCCCAGGGCAACGGCTGGACCGTCCGGCTTCCCGGGAAATAGTGGCTGGCGGCTTGTGGCGTGAAGGGATCCCCAGGGGTCTGGCACAGAACGCTTAGCTGCCATCCTGCTGTTGAGCGGAGCCAGGCGAGCATCACCCTCTACCACCCGTCGGCGGACACCGGCCAAACCTCTATGATTGTCTGTGTTAAATAGTAGATGTAAAAAGTATTATAGTTACTCTAGTCCTATATTGTAGGTTATAACGACTGACACCATTCACCATTCACCATTCACCATTCACCATTCACAAGCCACCAACCACCAACTAACGTTGCTCCGTCGGTGTACGAGAATGATCCAATGAAGCGCCTGAACCTTTTGCTCGTGTTGGTTGTGCTGCTCGTTGCGTGCGGGGGAGACGACTCCCCGGAGCCCGAGCCCGAACCCGAACCCGAACAACGGGTGGTAGAGACGGTCGCGTCCCTCGAGGAGGACGAGCCGGAGGGCGAGGAGGAAGAGGAGACCACCAGGCCGGGGTTCGACGAGGGTCTGCTCCTGTTCACAGCCTGCATGCGGGAAAGCGGAATCGACGCGCCGGACATTCCGGTCGACCCCGACGGCCGCCCGATCCTGTCCTCCGAGCTGGTCGAGAGCATCGACACCGAGTCCCCCGAGTTCGCGCTCGCCTTCGCGACCTGCGTTCCGCTGCTGACCTCGGCGACTCCCATCGACCTGGGCGCCGATCCGGAACTGCAGGCCGTGGTGATCGACTCCCTCCGCCGGTTCTCCGTCTGCATGCGCGACAACGGCGTCGAGAACTTCCCCGATCCGGCGCCGGCGTGGGACGGCAACGGCTCGCCCTTCCCCGTGGCCGAGGCTTTCGACACGTCCGACCCGGACGTCGACCCGGCGCTCGAGGAGTGCTCCAAGATGATCTCGTTCCAGAGCGTGAACTGATGCCGAGGCAGGGATGGGTCGCCCTGTTCCTGGTGCTGGTGGCGGTGCTCACCGTGGGGGGATTCCTGGCGGTGGATCGCCTAGCGGGCGAGCAAGAGGACGGGGCCGTGGTCGAGAAGCCCGAACTGGGGACCACACCGGTTGTCAGAACCGATCTGCGGAGGGTGGAGACCTTCCCGGCGATGGTTCGCCACGCAGGGTCCCGGATGGTCATATCAGCGACTCGGGGCATCGTCACCCGGGTGCCCGACGAGGGGGCGGAACTGGTCAGGGGTGAGAGCCTGGTCGAGGTCGACGGGCGGCCGGTGTTCGTCTTCTACGGGGAGCGGCCCATGTGGCGAGCACTGCGGCTCTCACCGGGCGGACCTGAGGTCGAGGGTCCCGACGTCGAGCAACTCGAGCTCAACCTGGAGGCGCTCGGATACCCGACCGGCTCGGCGCCCGATCGGATTCTCGACGACGGCACGGTTCTCTCCCTGAGGCGATGGCAGGCCGATGCAGGGCTCGATGAGAGCGGAGCGCTGGAGCTGGGTCGGATCGTGTACGTGGACGGCCCGGTCCGGGTCGGGCGCAGCCTGGTGGAGTTGGGCTCCGTCCTGGCGCCCGGCGCCCCCATCGTCGAGGTGTCGCAGACCACCCAGGAAGTCCGGCTGGATCTGCCCGTCGACCGGAGGGACCGGATCTCGGTGGGGGAATCGGTGGGCGTGAGGCTTCCTGACGACGTGACAGCCCCGGGGACCGTGCACGACATAGGAATGGTGGTCCTCCGTTCGGTGGAGGATCGCAGAGGAGCGGATCTGGTCGAGGTGGCGATCCGTCTGGACGATCCCGGCCTCGGGGCACCCTACCTGGGCTTTCCGGTGGATGTCGAGATCGTCACCGACGAGGCGGTCGGCGTCCTCGCCGTACCGGTGAAAGCCCTCGTGGCCCTCTCCGAGGGCGGCTACGCGGTCGAGGTGGAGGCGGATGGGGAGGTCACCCTGGTCGGGGTCGACACCGGCATGTACGCCGACGGCCTCGTCGAGGTGGAAGGCGAGATAGCCGCCGGCGACCTGGTCCGGGTGCCCAAGTAGCGGCTATGCCACCCGCTCCGCCCGCAGCCGACGGTCCCGAAGTCCCGTCCCTCGAACTGTCCGGTGTGACCAAGGTCTATCCCGGACCGCCCCCGGTGACCGCCCTCGGCGGCGTGACCCTCACGATCGACCCCGGCGAACTCGTCGCGGTGGTGGGTCCGTCCGGTTCCGGCAAGTCCACCCTCCTCAACCTGATGGGCGGCCTCGACCGGCCTTCTTCGGGGTCGGTGAAGGTGGCCGGCCGGGAGCTGACCGAACTCGACGACCGCTCGCTGTCCGGCATCCGGGCCGAGATGATCGGCTTCGTGTTCCAGGAGTTCTTCCTCCTGCCGAGGACCCCGGCCGTCGACAACGTGGCCGAAGGCCTCCGGTACCGAGGCACGCCGCGCCGGGACCGGAGGGAGCAGGCCGAGGAAGCCCTGCGGCGGGTGGGCCTGGGGCACAGGATGCACCACCTGCCCGAGCAACTGTCCGGAGGGGAGCGTCAACGGGTGGCCATCGCCAGGGCGCTGGTGGGCAGCCCGGCCGTAGTGTTCGCGGACGAGCCCACCGGCAACCTGGACAGCGCCACCAGCCGGGAGATAACCGACCTCTTCAAGGAGTTGAACGACGAGGGCGCCACCATCGTCGCCATCACCCACGACGCCGAAGTGGCCTCCAGCTTCCCCAGGCGTATCGTCATGCGCGACGGGTCGGTCGTGACCGAGGAGCAGGGATGAGGAGCCGCCTCCGCATCGGTGACATCCTCGGCCTCAGCGTCACCGGTCTGCGCTTCCACCTGGGGCGCACGGCGCTGACCGCGCTCGGCATCGCGTTCGGGATAGCAGCCATCGTGGCGGTGCTCGGCATCTCGGCGTCGGGACGGGCCGCCCTGCTGGCGCAACTCGACCGGCTGGGCACCAACCTCATCCGCGTCACCCCCTCCGGTGGCGTGTTCGGTAACGCCGACGGCCTCCCGCCGGAGTCGGTCCCGATGCTGGCCAGGGTGGGGCCGGTGGAACGGGTCACGTCCACGGCCCTCCTCGATGTCGACGTCCTCGTCAACGATCTCGTGTCTCCCCTGGAGACGGGGGGCCTCTCGGTGCTTGCCGTACCCCCCAACCTGCCCGGGGCCCTGAACACGCCGCTGGTCGCCGGGAGCTTCCTGGACGAGGTCACCGCCACCGTTCCGACCACGGTGCTGGGGAGGGTGGCTGCCGAGCGGCTGGGGATCGACGATGTGGGCCGGTCCCGCCGCGTCTACATCGGCAACGAGTGGTTCGAGGTGATCGGGATCCTTGCCGAGATGACGCTGCACCCCGACATCGAGCGGTCGGCCCTGATCGGCGAGCCCATCGCCCGGGACCTGTTCACCGACGACCTCAAACCAACCGCCCTCTACGCCCGGGTCCACCCGAGGCATGTTGAAGCCGTGCTGGAGGTGATCCCGGCCACCGTCAACCCCGAGAACCCGGACCGGGTGGCGGTCGTCCGCCCCGCCGACGCCCTGGTGGCCCGGCGCCAGGCCGAGCAGGCCCTCACCACGTTGCTGGTCAGCCTGGGGAGCGTGGCCCTGCTGGTCGGCGGGGTGGCGATTGCCAACGTGATGGTCATGTCGGTGCTGGAGAGACGCATGGAGATAGGGGTCCGCCGCGCTCTGGGCGCCACCAAACGGCACGTGGCGTTGCAGTTCATGGGCGAGGCGGTGCTCCTGGCCGGGATCGGCGGGGTGCTGGGTGTGGGGGTCGGCGCCACCATCACCGTCGCCTTCGCCATCAGCCGGGACCTGACCCTGTCGGTGCCGCTGTACGGTCTGGCGGGAAGCGTCCTCGTCGCCCTCGTAGTGGGAGCTCTGGCCGGTATCTACCCGGCCACCCGGGCCGCTCGCATCCCGCCTGCAGAAGCAGTCCGGTCCGCCTGACCCTCCGAGACGGTCTCCGGACGGGCCGCGATGTCCTCTACAATGACTCCTTCCAGGGCGTTTAGCTCAGCTGGGAGAGCGCTTCCCTTACAAGGAAGAGGTCGGCGGTTCGAATCCGTCAACGCCCACAGTAGTTCATGGGTGTCCACTAGGTAATAGGAAACGGCATCCGACCAGGTGTTTCACTAGTAGTCCACTCGACCAGGACCGTAAGTGGTTTCGTGCTGTTTCGCATCTTCTCGCCGATCGAGAAACGTTACAAGTAACGCGACGGTGAGCGCTCGCCAACCAACGAGAAACAGAGCGGGCTGAGGCCCAGGGCGGAGGATATCCACCTTTCACCGGGCCACCGATCGGGGGATTGCCCTCCATCGTGACGGCTGGAGGTCGGCAGCAGCCGAACCGAGTCCACGTGGCGCAACGGGTTCATCCGCCACGTCCACCTAATTACTCGGCCACAGGCCAGACCCCACAGCTGAACCCCAGCACATCATTAGAGTTTCACACCACCCACTGAACCGGACCGGATGCTCCTATGTTTTGCAAGTCGGTTTTGTGGTGGGGTCGGTGAGCCATTTCTGGTATTGGGTGGCGAGCTGGTGGTTGTGGTGGAGGCCTCGTTCGAGGAGTGATAGGAGGGTGGGGTGGACCTGGAGGTGTTCGGCGGCGTCGGTGAGGGTTAATCGGGTTTGGTGGCGTTGGTGGCGGAGGTCGTTGCCGTCGGGTGTCGGGGACGGTTTGGTTAGGAGGTGGTAGATCTCGCGGGCGATGTGCCGTTTCAGGCAGCGGATGATCTCGCGGCGGGTTTTGCCTTCGGCTTTGCGTCTGCGGGTGTATTCGATGGTGCGGGGGTCGGTGCGCATCCGGTTGGTGGCGATTCGCCAGAGAGCGTTGTTGGCTTGGCGGTCGCCGCCTCGGTTGAGCCGATGCCGAACTATCTGTCCCGATGATGCTTGGACGGGGCTGAGGGCGCATAGTGCCGCGAAGGACCGTTCCGATTTCATGCGTTGGGGGTTGTCGCCGGCGGCGACTAGGAGTGCTGCAGCGCTGTGGGGGCCCACTCCGGAGGCGGCTAGGAGCGCCGGGTTGGCCTTGGCGCAGAGACGGCGGATCTCGGTGTCGAGTTCGGCTATTTCTGTGTCGAGGGTCCGGTATCGGCGGGCCAGGTGCCGCAGCGCCCTCTTCGCGTACGCGGTGGTGGTCTGCGCTTCGCCGGGACGCCAGCGGACACAGATTCTGACCATCGCTCAGATACTGGAGTCCCGGAGCCGATGTTTGACCTGCTCAGGGGCGGTTGTGAGGAGGGCGTGGATCTGGTTGGCGGCCTGGGTGCGTGCTTTGACCGCTGAACGGCGAGCCATCCGAAGCATTCTTATCCCTTCTACGGGTCCGTCCCCGCCTTTGGGTCGCCCGGTGGCATCTCCGCTGAGGGCAGCTCGGGCTGCGGCCTCGGCGTCGACGGTGTCGGTCTTGCCCCTGAGACGACGCAGCTGGCGGTTGGGACGCATGACCTCCACCACCTCGATGTCGGCTCGGGTCAGATAACGAGCCAGGCCGGCGCCGTAACTACCGCATCCTTCCACACCGACCTGAACCGGCTGCCCCCAGGAGCGAAGCCACTCCTCCAGCTGCGCGTATCCCGCCGCATCAGCCCTGAACTGCGCCGACCCCAGTAGGCGACCCGTGTGATCCAGCACCGCTCCAACGTGGATATCCCGATGGGTATCAACCCCTCCATACACATCGACCTGGTCTTGTTCCGGCATGCGCTCTGCCTCCCCTCTCCTTGTGTCGGAATAGGCTTGTGCGGCAGCGCCGGTCCGAAGCGGGTGGACAAAACACTCAGGGTGTGGGGAAGAAACGACCAAAGCTCCTATGAGGTCACATCCGCTCCGGGCTGGCTGCCCGTACCCCCCGACCGGTGCCCGGCCGACAGATCCGGGGTAAGGCACCACAGCCAGTTTCCCGGTGGGTCAGACCGGACCCCGGTCGAGGTCCCTTAAGTATGAGTGTTTCCCCGGAGAGTCTGACGGTACCCAAGTGGCGGTCTATCGGAGCCAGTTGGATGACCATTTGTATTGGCCGGACGGTTGGCTGGCTTCGCCGACGTAGATGATGACGCCGCGGTGGTCGGTGTTTGGGATGTTGATGTAGCAGCTGTTGGTTATGGTGGTGCCGCCGTTGTTTCCGATGTTGGTTTCGAAGTTGTGCCATGAACCGGCCGGGTATTGTCCGTTGTTCCATCCGTCGTGCGCGCAGTAGACCCGGTATCGGCCTGGGGAAAAGTTTCGTAGTTCGATTCGGAGCCATCGGCAGTCGGGAGCGTTGGCAGCGCAGGGGATGGAACCTGGGCGGGGGGCGGTGGTGGGGCCTGGGCCGCCTCTGTTGAGGAGCACGAAGTTGTTGTCTGGTGCCAGCGTGTTCGAGTTGATCCATCGTCCGTTGAGGTTGACGGCGATGTGCGTGCCGTTGCCTCGCAGGGCGGAGAAGGTGATGTAGCAGGGTTTGGTGAGGGTGGCTTTGCCGTTTGAGCCTACGTTGATGGTGAGTTCTTTCCACCATCCGCCGGCTGAAACGGTGCCGTTGGGCCAGCGGAACCCTTGGTGGATGCATCTGGCGGTGTACCGGCCTTGGGGGAAGCCGTCGACGGTGAGGTTGATCCAGCGGCAGGAAGAGTCGTTGGCGGCGCAGGGTGCGTCTCCCACGTTGGGTCCGCTGGTGGGTCCCGCATTGCCTTTGGTGATCGTGACGGTCGGGTTAGCCGCTACCGTGACCGACGCGCTGCCCCAGGGGCTCCACCCGGCTACGTTGTGGGCTCGTACTCTCACCTCATAGTTACCCGCTGATACGTTTTGCCATGTGTAGCTGGTTACACCTGCGATGACTTCACCCACCCCGCCGATTTCCCAGCGGTCGATCGGTGGGCCGTTATCGAATGCAGACCAGCTTGCGTCAATCCGGTTTCCCGTGACGGTTGCTGTGACGACAGGCGTGTCCGGGGGGAGCGCACCTGTGGGGAAGGCGGTGATCGGTGCCGATGTTGGACCGTCGCCGTGGCGGTTGCGGGCATGCACCCAGACCGTGTACCGGACATCGTTGAGAAGACCACCGATACGGTACGAACGAGTACCTGACGCGACCGTGGTCGAGGAGGTGTCTCGGCCGTTGGAGTGGGTAACGACATAGGCTGTGACCGGCGTACCGCCATCGTCATGCGGTGGTGACCAAGTCACAGTCAGTTCTCGGACGCCTTCTGTGACCTGTATGTTGGTTGGCTGCCCGGGCGTGGTAGACGCGGCCATAGGTGTCCCTCGTGCGACTGCGGGCCGGCTGGACCCGACGGCGTTGTTGGCGGTGACTGTGATGGTGTGTTCGACGCCGTTGGTCAGTCTGGTGAGGCTGTATGAGCGGGTTCGGGGTCCGACGGTGTGGCTGGTTGTGTTCGATCCGTCGTCGGCTGTGATCGTGTAGCCGATGATCGGGGTTCCCCCGTCGTCGGTAGGTT
Source organism: Candidatus Spongiisociaceae bacterium (assembly GCA_965219685.1). GTDB lineage: Bacteria > Actinomycetota > Acidimicrobiia > Spongiisociales > Spongiisociaceae > JAPPFW01. Next base: position 218,861 of record CBDCOH010000002.1, read on the forward strand.
CAATCCAGGCGACGCTTAGTTGCCCGTCTCCCTCGGTTACCTGCAAGTTGGTGGGAGAGCCCGGCACGACCTGCCCCGATCCCATGGGGGTGACGGTCACGGGAGTTGAGCGGGCACCATCGCCGTTGCGGTTCAGGGCATGGACGGTGACCGTGTAGGACCTGCCGTTGGTGAGCCCGTCGATAGTGGAACCAACAGTGTTCGGGCCACGACGGTGGGTAATGGTTGAGGAACCGTCATCGGCGACCATCACGTAGCCGATGATCGGGGTTCCGCCGTCGTCGGATGGTGGTGACCACCTAACGAGGGCTTGGCCGTCTTCCGGAGTCACTAAGACATTGGTGGGTGGGCCGGGAACGGTCGTGTTCGCCGTGGGCGTGCCTGTCACGATGGCGGGCTGGCTGGAACCGGCCTCGTTGTTGGCGGTTATTTTGATGGTGTACTCGACGCCGTTGGTGAGTCCGGCGATGGTCGCTCTCGTATCGCTCAGCGTTCTCTGTTCGATGTGGCCGCGCCCGTCCTCGATCGACAAGGTGTAGCTAGTAAGCCATTGCCAGTCGTCCTCGCCGCCACTGTGCGGCGCCCTCCAGCGCACGGTGAGTTGGCCGTTGCCCGGGAACAAGGTGATGTCCCAGGGCGAGCCAGGTACCGAGGTGGGCTGCCCGGGTAAGGCTCCGCCGGGACTGCACCGCTGCCCGTTCGGTAGCGGTGGACCTGGGGGCCAACCGGCCTGCGCACGATGCCCACATGAGATGTAGGACGTGTCCAGGTTACGAGTGCTGCTGTATGACATAGCGGAGTGGTCATCGGGGTCGTACACATTCTCGTTGTGATACCGACCAAGAGGACAGGAATTGCCGGCCTCGGTGTGGGTATGGCAGAACCCGAATCGGGCGTGGCCCACTTCGTGCGCTACCGTGTGGAAGTACCCAGCTTCGCTCCAGAATCGATGCGCCATCGGCTGTATAGCAGGACCGTAAGCTATCCCAGCGGCCCCGGCTGTACTTGCCATTCTGGCATCGGCTACGACAACGATCTGGCTATGGCTCTCTTGGTCAATGGCTGCCGTGATACACTCTTTCATAAGTTCCCAATTGAACGTGAGGCCGTCCCAGTCGACGTCTGGTGATACGACACCGCCTGTAACGAACAGAAGGTCGACTTCTCCTGACGACTGCTCCCGGTAGAACTTAGACACCTTCTGGTTGAGCTTGTCGGTAACGCTACGCAGGTGGGCGATCCTGTACTTGTTAGCCGGTGCGCATATATATACGGGCAGCTCCATCCGTCCGGTAGTTACCAAGAGCGCGCCGGACAAGTCGTCGGTGATTGGCAACAATTCATCCCGGTACGTTATCGGTGCGGTGGGCGGCAGGCCTCTCCCCGATAGGTTGTGCCACAGGCCGATTAAGTACACAGCCATCTGTGCCCGAGTCACCGGCAGCTGCGACTTGGCTTGTTCGGGGTCTGGGATCACATTGAGCCCGAGCAGGCAGTCGACTGCTTCGTCGAGTTCGGATCCCCGGCTGGGGCAGCGGTTGCCGGTTTTGTTGTGGGTTCGTAGCAGGAACCTCGATATTTGGGATGCGGTCAGCTCATCCTGCGGACTGTATGTGGTGCTGGTGGTGCCCAAGGTGATACCCAGGCCGTAGATGCAGGCAATGTCGTCCTCATGAACGCTGCCGGCTACGTCGGTGAACGGCGTCCCAGCCCCGGGGCATGTCCTTCCCAGCACGTCCCGCCATAGGCGTACGAGAAACGAAGCCATCTGTCCTCTGGTCAGTATCTCGTCGGGTCCGAAATTCCCGCCGCCGGTACCGACCGACAGTCCCAACGCTCGCATACACAGTATGTACGCCGCTCCGTAGTCACCGTCGGCCACATCCCGAAACTGGGAAACCCTAGACGAATCGCACAGCCCCGAACCTCCGGTACCACTCTGGGCGACCCGTTCCAACAGAGGTGACGGAACCGCACTGGAACGCGTCGTATCCGAACCCGGGCCGTGATCCACCCCCCGCTCGGGCTGTTGCGATTCCGACACGACCGCGAGGGGACCGTCAGCAGAAACCGCGGCGGTAGCCGATCCCATCCCAGGGTCACCTCCCACCGCGGCGGGTGTGATCGATGACAGCATCCCTAGCAGCAGCACCACAACCGAGTAGCGCCGACGAATCCGAACACCGATACCACGTCGTAAGCCGGCGCGCTTCACCAGGCGAAAATCCACCTGTTCCCTCCCGGTAGCTGCCACGAACGGCGGAAACGATAACACGCAACCCGACGTCCGGGTTGAGCAGCCTGGCAAACTCGGCTTCGGAATGGCCTGGATCTAACGTCGACGCGGGTCTGGAGTTCCGGTAGGACTGCCGCGGTCTCTCAGGCGGTCGGCGACGCGTGGGGGACGGTTGTACGTCGGTCCGCAGCCAGCCGTCTGGAAGCAGCCGATGCCGAGCCATACGCGGGAGGCTGCTACTGCTTCCACCGCGGCGGTGTGGGTCGCTCTCGGCTGGTTGTGAGCTTCTCGGGGGCTATGGGGCTACGGGAGGGTTCTGGTCAGGGTAGGCAGCGAAGTTCTGGGTGATCCATACCCGGTCGCCCTTGACCACGACACCGATACCTTGGTGGGTGAGAGCGGGGATAACCATGTTGTTGTAGTGGCCCGGGCTTGATCTGAGACCGTCGAACGCTCTCTGTATGGCGTCGCTGAGCGGGATCACGTATCTTTCTCTGGCGATGTTCTCCCCGGCGATGACATGACCCGGCGGGTAGTGATCGTCAAAGACCAGGTTGTGTTGCAGACGCCAGTAGGTGGCCATGGTGAGGGACCAGCGCCGCGCTCCGGCAGCGATGGTCGGTTCGTACTCGAGCGGCCTCAGACCGAGACCTTCGCGGAGTTCGTTGACCAGCCCGGCCATCTCCGCTTCTGCTGCGGTGAGGTCCTGTTCGGGGATGCGACCCGCGATGAGCAGCGTCGCGTAGGTCCAATCCCCAACGGTGGCGATACCGGACCCCAGATGGGTACAGCCAGGGCACACCAGAAGGGCTGCTCCCTCCGGGTTGGTCAGCCAGTCGCTGATAGCTGGGACCACATGCGCCTCGGCAGTGTTCTCGTCGGTCGCTACCGACCCACCCACCGCAACCAGGTCCCAGTCGTTGACCACTCGGGACCACAGGTTGAAGTCGGGCTGCCAGTCCCTTGCTTCGGCCATTGCCTGAGCTTTGGCCTGCGCGACGCTCGACAACTGTTCATCCCATACCAGCGCGGCATCGGCATGGCGGAGGCGGTTCACCCTGTCCAGCATCAGCACAGCGAACCTGTTGGACAGAGACGGCTCCCGAAGGTCGAGTACCCGGCCGATGAAGGCTGCCATCTGCGCCCGCGACGTCACCTCGGAAGGGCAGAAACGGGCAGGCTCGTCAGCGCATCCCTTGGTGACACCAGCCGCGGCTAACGCGTCGATGCTTGCCTCGTGAGCGCTGCCGGCGGTGTCCCCGAACCCGAACGACGACGCCGCCTCCAGGTCGAACGCACGCACCAAAAACGTGGCCATCTGCCCCCTCGTGGTTGCCTCATCACCACAGAAACGTGTCCCGTCCCCGCACCCGGCGGTGACCCCGAGCTCAGCGAACCGCTCTATGTATGCCGCCCAACGGTCCCCGGCCCCAACATCGTCGAACCTGTCGCCCGTAGCAGCCGGCGGGGCCGCCCCGTCATCGAGGATTCGAACCATCCACACCGCCATCGTGGAACGAAGAATCGGAGAATCAGGACAGAACAGGCCCACACCGCAGTCAGTACCCTCGAACACACCCCCCTCATGCAGTTCGGTAATGCTCTCAGCCGCGTAGTGACCCTCACCGACATCCCGATAGACCGAAGACCCCCACACCACCTGATCCGACGCCACCAGCACCGAGACCAGAACCACAGCGACTACCACCATGAGACGCTGCCCGAACCCCATCGACCACCCTTCATGCTCTGCGACCCGGCCGGCACAGCACCCAGACGAGTAGTTCCAACAAGGATGCTAACCGTGATCGTCAATGAGTTGATCGGCTCCACAAGCAGCCGATCGAGAGGGGCGTCAGCAGCGTCAGCGCCTCGAACTGCGTAGCGGTCCTGCGGAGATCATCACCCTGAATTAACGGAGTAAAAAGGTGCTAACGATCGTTATCCTCTGGTAACAGATCGTACCAGGATCCTAGTTTGGGAACCAGTGATCCGACAGCGTTCGCCTCGTACCCACCTGATAGGAGGCTAGAGTGTCGGGGGTCAGGTGCTGTGGATCCGAGAAGGGTATTGAAGTGAGTGTGGATGAACCTCGAGGCAAGGTGCTTCCGGTCTATTTCGTTGCGGATGAGTCTGGGTCGATGGCTCCCAATGTGGCTGATCTGAACGAAGGCCTGATCAGTCTTTTGGACGCGATGCAGGACGACTCCATGGCAGCATCGAAGATACGGTTCTGTGTGGTTGGGTTCAATGATACTGCTCGGTGTTATCTGGAGCCCTCGGATCTGCGTGACGTTGAGGACATGCCCATGCTTGGATCGTCTGGTTCGACTTCCTACGCGGCGGCATTTCGTGAGTTGAGAGGGAGAATCCCTGAAGACGTAGCACGATTGAAGGGTGAGGGGTATGACGTGCATAGGCCGGCGGTGTTCTTCCTGTCGGATGGGGCACCGAATCGGGGTGATGGGTGGAAGCGAGCGCTTGGTGATCTCACTGCTGAGGAATTCAGGGAGCGGCCGAATCTCTTGGCGTTCGGCATCGGTCGCGCTGATCCTGAGGTCATCCGTCGGGTGGCGACCGCTCCTGAGTATGGGTTTGTTACGGCGCAGGGTGTCGATACGGGTACCGCAATCGCTGAGTTCTCGCAGGCGTTGACCCGGTCAGTCGTTGCTTCGGGTGGGTCGCTGGGTGCTGGGGATGCTCTATTGCAGGTCGAAAAGCCCGAGGGGTTCATTTCCCTTGCGGTTGACACGCTGTGACCTGTGTGACACGGCCGGATGGTGTTCATACGCTTGGTAGGGGAGTGTGCGTGGTTAGGGCGGACAGAAGCGACGGGAGAGGCGGTGTCCGTGGCTGATGGTGCTGATTTGGCGCTGCCAGCGGAGGATACGCAGGAGCTGCGTGCAGCGTGTAGGTCTTCCGAGCCGGTTGTTGTGGGTCGGCCGGGTCCAGTGTTTGAGCCGGTTGTGACGGGACCGGAGTTCTGGCCGGCTCCGTATCGGGCTGATACGGTTGTTGACGGCTGGGGGTCGTCATCGTTTGTGGTTCGGGCTGCGTCCGTTAGGGGTTATTCGCACCGTTACTATGGTGAGCCACGGCAGGATGACTTCGCGGTGTTGTCTCGGGCTGGTGGTGACCAGGTGGTTGTGGCGGTCGCCGATGGGGTCTCGGCGGCTAAACAGAGCCATGTTGGAAGCACTGTGGCGGTCCGGTACGCGGTTCAGTGGCTTGATACCCGTTTGGCGGATCCGGTCTCGTCGACCGATTGGGAAGGACTCGTGACCAGCACAGCCTGGGCTCTCGTGGAGCATTCGGCTGCTGTTTTCGGGATCGGCAAGAACGCGGAGGATGCGGAGCCGTTGGTAGCGACCACGCTGGTGTGTGCGGTTGTTGAGAAGTCTGCGGATGGTGCCGCCGTCGCTCATGTCATCGGTGTGGGCGACTCGGGTGCCTGGATTCTGGGTGAGGATGGGTTCTCCCAGGTTGAAGGCGGCAAGGAGACGTCGGAGGGGGGGATTAGCTCGTCGGCGGTGGTGGGTCTACCACGGGTTCCTACCGGCGTGGATGCCACATTGGTGACGGTCGAGCCTGGTCAGGTACTGTTGTTGGGGACTGACGGTTTCGGTGACCCTCTCGGTTCGGGCAGGGGAGAGGTCGGGGACCTCTTTGCCCGAGCTCTTGGTGGGGGTAGGGTGCCTTCGATGGTCGAGTTCGTGCATAAGCTTGATTTCCTACGCGAAACGTTCGACGATGACCGCACTCTGGTAGCCATCTGGCCGAGTGTTGGTCCGCTGATGTAGATGTCGGTCCAACGGTTCTTAGCTGTGCCGACCTCGGCCCTTCGGGTTCGGCCCGACATTTCGGCTGTTTCGCCGAAGGGGTACAGCGACGTTCAGCTTCGGGAAATGGCAGCGAACGTGCCGGCCGTGTACGAGCGGATCGAGGAAGGGTACTCGGACAGGGAGTTCTTGGGTCTTCGGTTCTCCCTGGACCCGCAGGAGCGGAGCATGGGAGACACCTACAACCACCTGTTCAGGGTCTCGCCGTCTAGCGCTTCCTTCGCTGCCGCCTACGACGGGAAGGACCTGGTAGTGGTCAAGGGCAACCATCGTATCAGGGCCGCTCAGCAGGTCGGCGTACCTGTTGTTCCTGTCTGGGTAAGGGCCTCATCGACCGAGGAACTGAACCGCGTCGAGGCTGCTCTCGATCGACGGATGGAACGGGAAGGCACCGGCCAGTACGCCCATGCTCATCTGTGCCATGAACTTGGGCGCGGGCATGCCGAGAACCTTGCGCGGGTGCAGCACCGTTCAGAACCCGAACGGTCGGGACCCCGAAGAGGACGGTAAGTGCGGAAACGGTCCATGTTATGGAGGGCCGCAAAGGGCACCTGGGCTGTGTCAAACGCGGCGGGGACCGGCATCGCCAACGCTGTTAACAATCGCATGACGGTCGGTGCACGGCAAGGAATTCTCGGTCCCTGGGATCCGGCGCCGCCGCCGCGGGCAGCACGACAGGGTGGTCTGTGGGACTACCGAGGAGTAGCGAAACCCGGCGACATCGGCCCGGTCCAGTCCGGGTTTCCTCTCGGCCTGTATCGAGAGCCGAAACGTTGGGTTGCTAGGAAACCCATCCGGATCCCGCCGCAGGTCGTTAACGAACACACCGCCGTTCTCGGCCCTACCCGGTCCGGCAAGACCGCCTCGGTTATCGCCCCATGGATCTACCAGGCTCTCGCACTCGGGTACACGGTTGTAGCGTCCGACGTCAAGGGCGGTGATGATCTGCTGGCAGAAGTCAAACGCTACAGCGCCCACACCGGCCCTCTCGGAGCACCGGTCATCAAGTGGGACTACACCGATCCGAGTCGTTCCGTATCGTGGAACTGGATCGCCACTCTCCAAACAGACAGCCAGATCAACGCAGCGGTCGAGGCCATCTGCGGTAGGCCGTCTCCCACCGACCCGAACAAGTTCTTCCATCAGTCAGCAATCAAGTACCTGCGAGGGTTGCTCCAGCTAGCCCCGACCCTGCCCGGTAATACAACACTTAGCAGCATCCTGTCGGTCCTGAACGACCAAACCCAGCTTGAGGCTCTGATCCACGCACGCCAGGGTCATCCTGGCGCGGGTCGGCTAAGGGAACTGGCAGGTCTGAGCGCCGCGGACTTCATCAAGTACACGATGGAGCTCAAAACCCACCTCGAAGTTCTGGACACCACGGGGTTCGCGGCAGTGACCCGTGGCCGACAGTTCGACTTCGACCTCCTCCGCCGAGACCAGCCTGTGTTGCTCATCGTCAACGCTCCGGTATCGGACGGTCAATTAGCGGATGCCGCGTCGGGGCTGTTCTTCGGCCAGTTCACCCAACAAGCGCTGACAGGGTTCGGCACCGTACAACGGCCGATCCTGTTGGCCCTCGATGAGGCCGCCCGCCTACAAACAAGAATCAATCTCGGCTCTACCCTGTCGCTTATCGCCGGATATGGAATCAGCGTGCTCCTAGCAGCCCAGGACGTGTCCCAGTTCGACGACGATTCCAGAGACGAAATACTCTCCAACTGTGGGACGATGGTATGTCTACCCCGCGTATCCAAGAGTACGAGTGAGTATTTTGTGGGTCGGCTTGGTGAGACTCGGGTTGAGACGGTCTCGCGGACGATGTCGACTGGTCGTTTCCAGCGGGGACAGTCTTGGACGCGTACGACGGAGCGGTCGGTGGTGCTCGGGCATCGTGAGATCGCTTCGCCCCCGTCCCGGTTTGGTTCTTGGTCGGCGACGGTGCATGCTCCCACGATCGCTACGGCACCTATCCTGGTAGATCTGACTCGCCGCGATCTCGTACGATAGGCCGACCGGTATAGGTTCGATAGTACGGTGCGGGCGCGTGGTAATTATCGTGTAGTTGATCTCGGTCAACTGGTCCGGGTAGCTGCAGGCGGCCAGGGCGTGGTGTATGACGCGCCTGGGGTGAGGTTGCCTTACGCGTACACTTTCGTATTCAAACAGTACAGACCCAACGTACGTGCCAGTCTCGATGTGTCGGTGCTCGAGTCGATGCCTGCCTACCTTGCGGCTCTACCCACGATCGAAGGTTCGGAACTTCTGGAGCGTGCTGCGTGGCCGTGTCGGCTGGTTGAAGACGCCGGTGCGGTTGTCGGGTTCGTCATGCCGACCATACCCTCCGAGTTCTACATCAACATTCACAAGGCGAAAGGCTTGTCCAGAACAGTTGGCGAGTTCCAACACCTCCTAAACAGCCCCAGCTTCCTGGCGCGACGCCAGATCCCAATCACTGACCAGCACCGTTACCAGCTGCTAGCCGAAACAGCCCATGCTCTCAGTATCTTCCACCGGCACAGCATCGCAGTCGGTGACCTTTCCCCCAAGAACCTGCTGTTCTCGCTCCACCCACACACCAGGGTGTACTTTATCGACTGCGACGCAATGCGACTGCAAGGCCGATCAGTAACCAAACAAGTCGAGACACCGGAATGGGAAGTAAGAGCTGTAAACCCCAACGAAGAACTCGCCACCCCAAAATCAGACAGCTACAAACTCGGGCTGCTCGCCCTCCGACTCCTCGCAGGCGACCAACAAACCCGTAACCCCACCAACCTTCCCCGCGCCGTGCCAGCACCGATCCGTCAGCTAATCAAACGAAGCCTGTCCCCTAACCCCACCCGCCGGCCCAACCATACCGAATGGGACAAACCCCTACGCACCGCCGCGGCCCATGCCAGCACCAAACCACCAAAGCGACCGGCCCCCACAACACAGAAACCAACCACATCGCCCACACCCCGACCACAGCCAATACCACGGCACCAGTGGCCCCCACCCACACACGCACCACCCCTACCACACCCGACCCCACCTCCTACACCACAACCAACAACACCACCCCACCCAACCAAGAGATCCACATCCGGCACACCACCATCCCCACCGCGCAGATATCGAACTAGGTCGCAACGCAGAACAGCCAGACTTCAGTTCCTCACCGTCGCCGCGATTCTCGTTGTACCCCTAGTGTCCTACGTTATAGCAAACAACCTGAGCGACAACGACAACACATCCGGCGCCATGGCTCCGGCACCAATACCAGAAACAGTGCCCCCAACACAACCAACCAGCACTCCCTCAACACAACCACTGGTGTCTCAGCAAGACTCGCTACACCAGTTGTCCCTATCGTTGGATGGAAATGGTTACATCCTCTTCCAGAGCATTCGGGATGGTGATTGGGAGGTGTATGTGATGGACGCCGACGGGTCGAACGTGGGCCAGCTTACCGACGATGTGGGCAGTGACAGGGATCCGGTTTGGTCGCCTGACGGTAGCCGCGTTCTCTTCGCGAGCAACCGGGATGGTGATTGGGAGGTGTATGTGATGGACGCCGACGGGTCGAACGTGGGCCAGCTTACCGACGATGTGGGCAGTGACAGGGATCCGGTTTGGTCGCCTGACGGTAGCCGCGTTCTCTTCGCGAGCAACCGGGATGGTGATTGGGAGGTGTATGTGATGGACGCCGACGGGTCGAACGTGGGCCAGCTTACCGACGATGTGGGCAGTGACAGGGATCCGGTTTGGTCGCCTGACGGTAGCCGCGTTCTCTTCGCGAGCAACCGGGATGGTGATTGGGAGGTGTATGTGATGGACGCCGACGGGTCGAACGTGGGCCAGCTTACCGACGATGTGGGCAGTGACAGGGATCCGGTTTGGTCGCCTGACGGTAGCCGCGTTCTCTTCGCGAGCAACCGGGATGGTGATTGGGAGGTGTATGTGATGGACGCCGACGGGTCGAACGTGGGCCAGCTTACCGACATGTGGGCAGTGACAGGGATCCGGTTTGGTCGCCTGACGGTAGCCGCGTTCTCTTCGCGAGCAACCGGGATGGTGATTGGGAGGTGTATGTGATGGACGCCGACGGGGCCAACTACTATCAAATTACCTACAACGACGAGTCCGACTTCGCTAGAGCGTGGGCCCTCATGCCATCACGTCAGACCGGAGTTGCCTCAGGCGACTTGGAATACATGGAATGGCTAGCATCGATCACCGCTGAAGTGAATAGGGTAACGTCAGAGTTGGACCTCACAAGCGATAATTGGGATGATTCAGTTACCGAAAGGTCCTTCGACGCTACAGAGTCGGCACTCTTGGCACTCCTTTCACAGATAAGAGACATAGTGTCCCTTATCGAGGAGGCAGATCCGCCGGGAGAAGGTCAGGAAACAGGCTACCACCAGTTGCAAGCGGCCATCAGACAAGTATCCGAATCAGCTACGGAAGTACTCGCTGGATTCTGGACAGGTGACACAGAACGCCGCCGAGCCGCCATAAGACAACTCGCCGTGGCGGTTGAGGCCTTCAATAGCACGTCCACTCAGGTCACACGGTACCTCAACGTAAACGACGAGTACCTAGACCCCGTGGTTCCTCCTGATCCAGGAGACGCCGTAAACTGTGCAGACTTTCCAGATCACCAGACTGCACAGGAGTGGTTCAATACCTACTGGCCCTACTATGGGGATGTTGCACTGATCGATACGAACAATAACGGAGTTGCCTGTGAGTCTCTCCTCACCGAATCTGAGCGCGCCACTACAACTACCCGGGCTCCATGAAGTCCTAGACGTATTGCATAGACTACCCTCCTCGCTCACGGTCTGGAGAAGGTGTCCGGCTGTGGATCCACCGTCCACTCCGAAACCAGGTTGCCTTTCACCGTCTCAGGGCGAGGGGCGATGCGATTATGGAGATCAGAGATACACAGATCATGAAGCCTATATGGAGGACGAGGTAGGCGAACTGGTATGGAACGTCCGCCACTATGGGGTCAAGGACATAGTAGCTTATGATCAACGCGATCAAGCCTGTAATACCGTAGTACCACCCGCTCTCGAACTCTTCTACCGACGTACAGCGTCTACTTCTTAGACATATTAGGTTCCATGCCAACATGGATGTGCACATGGAAACACCGAAGAGAATAGCCAACCAAGCTAGACCTGCTATAAGACCAATCAGAGCGTTGCCTATAAATTGCGCGGTTGCCACGAGGATCGGACCGAGAAGGCCTAGAGTGTTGAGCAGGAGTTGCCGTTTTACCCGTGGGTAAATGGTCTGTTTTTTGGTTGGGTGGGGTGGTGTTGTTGGTTGTGGTGTAGGAGGTGGGGTCGGGTGTGGTAGGGGTGGTGCGTGTGTGGGTGGGGGCCACTGGTGCCGTGGTATTGGCTGTGGTCGGGGTGTGGGCGATGTGGTTGGTTTCTGTGTTGTGGGGGCCGGTCGCTTTGGTGGTTTGGTGCTGGCATGGGCCGCGGCGGTGCGTAGGGGTTTGTCCCATTCGGTATGGTTGGGCCGGCGGGTGGGGTTAGGGGACAGGCTTCGTTTGATTAGCTGACGGATCGGTGCTGGCACGGCGCGGGGAAGGTTGGTGGGGTTACGGGTTTGTTGGTCGCCTGCGAGGAGTCGGAGGGCGAGCAGCCCGAGTTTGTAGCTGTCTGATTTTGGGGTGGCGAGTTCTTCGTTGGGGTTTACAGCTCTTACTTCCCATTCCGGTGTCTCGACTTGTTTGGTTACTGATCGGCCTTGCAGTCGCATTGCGTCGCAGTCGATAAAGTACACCCTGGTGTGTGGGTGGAGCGAGAACAGCAGGTTCTTGGGGGAAAGGTCACCGACTGCGATGCTGTGCCGGTGGAAGATACTGAGAGCATGGGCTGTTTCGGCTAGCAGCTGGTAACGGTGCTGGTCAGTGATTGGGATCTGGCGTCGCGCCAGGAAGCTGGGGCTGTTTAGGAGGTGTTGGAACTCGCCAACTGTTCTGGACAAGCCTTTCGCCTTGTGAATGTTGATGTAGAACTCGGAGGGTATGGTCGGCATGACGAACCCGACAACCGCACCGGCGTCTTCAACCAGCCGACACGGCCACGCAGCACGCTCCAGAAGTTCCGAACCTTCGATCGTGGGTAGAGCCGCAAGGTAGGCAGGCATCGACTCGAGCACCGACACATCGAGACTGGCACGTACGTTGGGTCTGTACTGTTTGAATACGAAAGTGTACGCGTAAGGCAACCTCACCCCAGGCGCGTCATACACCACGCCCTGGCCGCCTGCAGCTACCCGGACCAGTTGACCGAGATCAACTACACGATAATTACCACGCGCCCGCACCGTACTATCGAACCTATACCGGTCGGCCTATCGTACGAGATCGCGGCGAGTCAGATCTACCAGGATAGGTGCCGTAGCGATCGTGGGAGCATGCACCGTCGCCGACCAAGAACCAAACCGGGACGGGGGCGAAGCGATCTCACGATGCCCGAGCACCACCGACCGCTCCGTCGTACGCGTCCAAGACTGTCCCCGCTGGAAACGACCAGTCGACATCGTCCGCGAGACCGTCTCAACCCGTGTCTCACCAAGCCGACCCACAAAAGACTTACTCCTATCCCACTATTGTGGCGTTGCCGCATGAGGCATTGTACGTCCGGGTGTAGAACGTGGGGGTCGTGCAGTCCGCCGACGCGATCTGGGATCTCCAAAACGGTTCTCTCTTGTGATGCTCTGCTCGAGAGCGGTGACCGTCTGGTTGCATGCGACATCGATGTCGACATCGACGCTTACGGAGACACCATCGACGATGACCGTGTCTGGCTACTCGACCGTCGTGACGTGGTCGATTTGGCCGGTGAACACGTCGACTACTATCGCACGGTCGTACGTAGCCACAGGTGTTCATCCTGCGGAGGACTCCACTTTTCGGAGGCCCGCAGGGTTGCCGGTTGGGCATGTTCTTGGTCGGGAGGAGGGGTTGCTGTGAGAGTTGGTGGGGGCCTGTTGGTGGCGGTGTTGATGGTCGGCCTGGTTGTGCCTGCGGGTGTGGCGGCGCATTCCGGTGGTTCGGGCGGGGCCGGGTTTTCCGATCTTGGGGATGGGGTGCATGCGCCTGCTGTGCGCGCGTTGGCCGCCGAGGGGGTGTTTGAGGGTACCGAGTGCGGACAGGGCCTGTTCTGTCCGGAAGAGCCGGTGCGGCGTTCGACGATGGCGGTTTGGCTGGTGCGGGTGCTCGACGGTGTGGATCCGGTTGGGTCTGGTTCCCGTTTCTCCGATGTTGATCCCGATGCGTGGTGGGCGCCATATGTGGAACGTCTTGCGGTGTTGGGGGTGACGTTGGGTTGTGCGACGGAGCCGGCTCGGTATTGTCCTTCGGATTCGGTGACCCGCGGTCAGATGGCCACGTTCCTGACCCGGGCTTTCGCCCTTGAGCCTGCGCCGCCGTTCGGGTTTGTCGACATTGAAGGCAACACCCACACCGTCAGTATCGATGCGTTGGCTGCGGCGGGGGTGACGTTGGGTTGTGCGACGGGGCCGGCTCGGTATTGTCCTTCGGATTCGGTGACCCGCGGTCAGATGGCCACGTTCCTGACCCGGGCTATCGAACGCGGCCAGCCCGGCGCGGGTTCGGGGCCGGGCCTGGATGAGGGTGCGGACGTGCTGGAGGGTCTTGATGATGGTGATGACCGGATACCGGTTGTGGGGGATTGGGTTATTCCTGTGTTTGTTTGCGCTCCGGCCGGCGTGTACACGGCTGCTGATTTGGAGGACTGGACGGCAGTGCTGAATCAGGAGTTGGACGGGTTCTTTGAACGCCTGTCCTCTCGGAGGATGACGCTTCGGTTCACGGTGGGATCTGTGTTGTCGGATGACATTGCATGGGCGAGCACCACCCTCAGTAGGCTGCTAATCGATGGCAGGTTTCCGTGTAACAAGGAGGCATTGAGGCGATCGGGCACGACCCAGGTCCTCATCCTTGCCGACCTTGAGGGCGGCGGCATAGGTGGCTACGCGCGTTTGCGATCTGGGCCGGCAGTAGCACCGACACCAGCTAAGTCTGGAGACAGGGTACCGCTTGTTACCGTTGTCCATGAACTGGCTCATTCTGTGTTAGGGCTTCGTCATCTCAAAAATGCCGCTAACGGGGCAGTGTTCGTTAACCGGCCTTCCACGTTGGCCAATCGTTCTGCGCTATTGGCACAGCCAGCCTTGGCCTGTTATCAGTACGAGCAGTTAGACTGGCCGGTTCCTGATTACGTTGAACCGTGTGTCCGTCTGTCTCCGTCACCGCCAGAGTCCATTACCTCGGGGCTGAACGACAGCGGACTCGCTGTTCTGACTTGGGAACCACCATCCTTTAGCGATGATACTCCGGTAACCGGATACACAGTCAGGTGGTATAGAGGGACCGGCTTTGTAAGTGGTGATGAGCCTTACGCTGAGTATGAAACACCTGCGGACCCGACATCCCACCTGATAGACGCTTCGACAGAGCCAGGAACCTACATTGTCGAGGTTCTGGCACACTCTAGATATGGGCAAGGAGATTCTGGGACCAGTTTGATTAACTATGTTCCTGTACCACCATCACTAGCTCCGATCCGAGCAACCAACATCACCCAAGACTCGATTCAACTGGTGTGGAACCCACAGACCCAGCAGGAGTTTCTGGAGGAAACCAAGATAAGGGTCACATATCAGATACAGTATAAGGCCACCGGGGACACCGGTTATGAGGAGACACGAGGATACTTCGAGGGAACCGCTTGGTTGGGATATCTTGAAGAGGGCACCGAATACACGATCAGGATGCGTGCATGTTCGGACATGTCAGCCGAGATATGCACGAGTTGGCAGACGATCGAGGCCTCCACGTTTACAGACTCCGTCCTTCCACCTCCGAGTCCGATATCGGCATCGAGCGGTAGCGACTGGTATTTGCTCACCTGGGATCGTGTGCCCGGTTCCGCCGGGTATCTGATTGAGCTCTCGGACGGAGGACGACAGATCAGAACATACGCGCCGGACTACTCTGCGGCTTTTGGTATCCAGCCGAACACGACCTACTCCGTGAAGGTAGGATCCTGCAACCCGGGCGCCTTGAACTGCGAACCTGAGGAATGGACAGTAGTAAGTGTTGCAACGACCTCTGCGCAGGCGGTTCCACACCCGTACCGCATCGGACTCAGGGAGATCGCTGACTCTTGGGCCAGCGTCCAGTGGGAGGTGTTTCGCAACGGCAGGTGGCTCTACAACGTTGAGTACGAATACACAGATGGTATTACGAGTTCCGGCGTCCTCACCCATCAAAAGCGCACAGAAGAACCCCTGAGGCTCACAGTTGAGCCGAACAAGACCTATAGCCTCAAGATGCGCAACTGCGAATCCCGCGGGAGCGGGAGCGGGAGCTCGTGCAGCGTCTGGACGAGCTTTGCGTTCTCCACTAGCCCGGCAACGTCGCCGGTCCCACCTCCGTCAGTCCGGGCGACAGACATAGCAGACATCTGGCTCGGTATTTCCTGGGACCGCGTACCGGGAGCAGTTTCATATGATTGGCGCTTCAAGGAAGCCACCGCCGGTTCTCCGTGGAGGTGGGGTAGTGAAACGGAACCCACCCTCGAGACAGGTTGGCGCCTGGAACCGAATACAACGTACACTGCCGAGGTCAGATCCTGTGGCGATCCGACCAAACCATGCAGCAACTGGACCTCAACCACTGTCTCTACAACCCGATCCCTCGCGCCGGCACCGCAGTCGTATCCCGTTTCCGTGGCATCGGTGACCGACACCGAAATCCATCTGGCATGGAACCCGCCCAACTCCCACAGGTACTACTACACGGCAAGGCTCTTCCCAACCGAAGAAGAGCACCTGATCTTCGTGCATAATCTTCAAGCACAGAGCCAAGACTGGGTTCTTTCCCATCTTGAACCAAACACGGCCTACACATTGGCCGTACGTGTGTGTCAATGGCCACTAGACAGCAACTGCGATAACTGGGTAGCCATCAACGTCACTACTCGCCCATCCTGAAAGCACCTGCGCATCAGGACGAATGTCCCCGGGTTCTCGGCATTCAGTGGAGTCCATTCCTGGTGTACGGAGGTGAGGATCCTTGACTTAGGTGGCCGCCGCGTCATGGAACCTCCGCGCAGCCTCAAGCTTGCCTGAGCGATCTGCCGGTCTGTCGCCCTGGTCCGGGGGTGGTTCGACGATTTGGGTTGTGGGGGGTTAGTGGGTGGTGCCGATGACGCATACGGCGTACTGGTATGGGGTGTGTACGACGCCGTTTTCTCTGATGCCGCTGATGGTGACGGTGTAGCAGTGGTCTTCGTTGGTTGGTTCTGGCAGTAGGTCGGATTGGGTGTCGCCTCTTACTGCCCAGACGAGGGCGGTGTCGTGGTGGATGATGGTGGTTTCGACGGGTCCGTTGTGGTCGGTGACCGAGACGGTTGCTTGGGAGAAGTCGGGTTGTGACAGGTAACTCCTGATGTAGGTGGTGTTTCCTGATCGGGTTACGTCGGTCTGGATCTGCTGTTTCGAGAAGGACCATCGTCCCCATACGACGCCTGCGGGGACGTATCCGGCCGGGGGCCAGGCGACGAAGCCGCGTTCTTCCCGGACGGAGGGGTCGCGTTCCCAGTCGTATCGGAGGTGCATCGCGTTCGCTAGTTGGTGGCTGCCGGCGCCCCGGACGTTGCCGGTTCCGATCTGGGTGGCGAACGGGGACAGGATTTGGGTACGGTGCCCCACGGCGAGGTTGTGGTCTCCGGTGTCGCGGATGTATTCGTCGACGCCGGAGATTCCGGCTACTCGGAGTCCGATGTTCTCTCCCCCTGGTTGATCGATATCGCGGTAGCAGGCCCAGTCGGGGCCGGGGGAGTGGGAGAGCCGTCCTTCGGCGAGGATTATGAGGGCTTTGTTCTGTGCGGTGGCGGACAGGGCGGGGTTCTCGGTGATGGCGTGGAGGCCGGCCATGGTCCTGAACCAGTTGACCCGCTGCGCGATGCTGTCCCGGAAGACTTGGCTGGTAGTTCCCGCTGCGCATTCGTTCAGGTTCCCGGTGTAGCCCCATTCGGGTTCGGCCCTAGCGAACTCTTGGTTGTAGGCGGCGACAACCTCCTCCCGGTTCCACACGTCAAGTCCTGGACGGTCCCGCCGTGTGTCGGCCGCGAAGGTTCGCACCAGCCGCGGCGATGGCCGGTTCGGGTTTCCGGCACGGTCATGGGCAACCCCTTCCGGCAGCCGTACCACGACGGATCCCTCAGCAGCCGGTGCCACGGTTAGCTCGTATCCGGTACCGGAACCCGTCAGTGTGGTGGCTCGACCGTTGACCACCTCCACGTCTTCGATGCCCAGACCGGTCACCGGCTTGGCGAAGGTGATCACTACTTGGAATGATCCGGACACGGTGCGCGACGTCTGGGAGTGGAGTTCGACCGTCACCGCGGCCCCGGCGATCGCGCGGGTGAGGAACGTTGCCATCTGAGCGCGGGTGACCGATGCGTTGGGACAGTACCGGAGCGGGCCGGTGGCACAGCCCACTGTGATCCCCGCCGCGGCCAGAGCATCGATGCTGGCGATGTGGTAATCGCCCTCGGTATCTGCGAACCCGAACGGTGGGGCAGGTTCGAGGCCGAACGCGCGGGTGAGGAAGGTTGCCATCTGTGACCGGGTCACGGACTCGGTCGGGCAGTACCGTAGGGGGCTGGTGTCACAACCCGCCGTGACTCCCAGCACCGCGAGGCGTTCCACGTAAGGCGGCCACCACTCGTCGCTGTCCACGTCGGTGAAACGGTTAGCGAACGGATCGGGGTTCGCCCTGTCGAGGACCCGCACCAGCCACACCGCCATCACCCAACGTTCGAGCGGAGCGCTGGGGCAGAACTCCCCGGGGGCGCAGTCGGTGCCCTCCAAGACCCCAAGCTCTGCCAGTTCCTCGATCCCGGCCCGATGCGGACCCGCCCCATCAAGATCCGAATACCCGGCATCGGCCGCGACGGACCCAGCCGAAACGACCACCGATACCGTCACTGCCAGCGCGAACACGACACGCCCCCACCGACCCGGACCCGCGATCCTCACAAGCAGCGCCAGGATGGCCCCGAGGCTGCTCCGCGACTGTCACACCATGCCGGCAGGTAGCCACCGCGGCGACCTCCGGCTCCACCGCGAGACCCGTTAGCCGCTGCAGGGGATACCCAGGCAAAGCCCGTCACCGGGAACGCGTCGGTCACTCCAGGTCGTCCAGTAGTTTCTCGACCCGGTTGGGTTCGTTGAGTCGTTCTCGTCCACCAAGGGAGAGGCTGCTGAAACTCGATGCACGGTCTTGGGCCCGGTCGCCATGCCTGTCGAGCAGCCAGAACCAGGATGTGCCCGGCATTCCATAGTGCTTGTGGACCGCGTTGGAACCGTCCCAGAGATTCGTGTACCCCAGGTTGCGTTCGGTCGCGAACCTCTTACCACGGTCGAAGGACTCCCACTCTGCGGGGTTGATCCCGATGACGGTGACTCTGTGAGCGTTATCTCGAGCGAACTGCTCGACAATCGGGACATGCGCCCGGCAGAGCGGTCACCAACTCGCCCAGAACCAGAACAGAAGCGCTTTGTCTCCGCGCACCACCGAACGCAGGTTCACGGTCTTGCCGGTGGAAAGGTCGGTCAGGTCGACATCGGGAACGTCGTCGCTGATCTCGACCGCTTCGGCCTCGGTGGACTGTTCCTGCTGTCTGAGTAGGGCCCGGTACAGGAAGGTGGCCATCTCAGCACGGGTCACGGGTTTGGAAGGGCAGTAGCGCAGCGGGCTGGTCCCGCATCCCGTGGTGATCCCGACCGCGGCCAGCGCGTCGATGCTGGCTGCGTGGGTATCACCCGCGGTATCGGCAAAACCGGCCGGGGAAGCCTCGGCGAGGCCGAAAGCGCGTACCAGGAACGCGGCCATCTGCCCACGGGTAACGGCCTCGTCAGGGCAGAACCGCAACGGTCCGGTGGCACAACCGTTGGTCACCCCAAGCTCCGCCAGACGGTCCGTGTAAGGAGCCCACCACACACCTGCGTCGACGTCGTCGAACCGTGTGGCCGCCTGCCGGGCCGGGTTGGTCCCGTCCAGGACCCGCACCAGCCACACCGCCATCTCCCAGCGGCGGAGCTGCCCGCCGGGACACAGACCCTGCTTGCAGCCGGTCCCCTCGAAGATCCCCGAAACGTCACGGCTCAGAGACTCCACCGCGGGCTGGTGAATCCCGGCATCGTCAGCGGCTGTCAACTCCCCTGAACCGGACGGGTCGGCCGATCTGAACTTCCGGTCACCCCAGCACAGGATCGAACCGTCGGGCCGCAACCCACACACGTCGTACGAACCTACGGAAATACCGGTGAACGTCCCATCCGGCGCCGGTTCCCGCCAGTAGGACTTGGTGCGCCAACAGGTCACCGAACCATCGGTTCGTAGCCCGCAGGAGAGGCCAGTGTTCGTGGAAACGGCGCTGAAGTTCCCCGAAGGCGCCTCCGGAAGCGTGCCGGACCAGGCTCGGGCACCCCAACACACGATCGAACCGTCGGGCCGCAACCCGCAATAGTGCTCGTTCCCCTGAGCCGCCACGCTAGTGAAGGATCCCGAAGGCACGTCCAACCTTCCGCCACCGTCGTGTCCCCAGCAGACGATCGACTGGTCAGTTCGCAGCCCGCACGAATTGACGGAACCCGCCGAGACCGCGGTGAACGTTCCCGATGGGGCATCCGTCTGCCCGAACTGGCTGTTACCCCAGCACGTGACCGCCCCATCGGTTCGGGCCCCACAAGAGTGGGATCTGCCCGCGCTCACCTCAGCGAAGCTGCCCGACGGCGTATCCGTCTGCCCGTCACGATTGTTGCCCCAGCATGTGACTGCCCCGTCGGTTCGGACCCCGCACGAATGAGCCCATCCGGCGCTCACAGCCGAAAAGACGCCAGATGGAGGATCAGTCGCACCGTGCTGCACCAAGTTGGTCCAGCTCTCACCCTCCTCATCCCGGCCCCAACACGCAACAGTCCCGTCGTCCCGCAGCCCACACGAGTGCAGACCACCCACAGACACCGCCTTAAACGTTCCCGGCCCGACCGTCTGCCCGTACTCGTTCCAACCCCAGCACACGACCGAACCACCGGACCGAACCCCACACGAGTGATAGCGGCCACCGGAGATCGCAACGAACGACCCTCCGGGCGCATCCAACTGTCCATACCGGTCCCATCCCCAACACTCCACCGACCCGCCGGCACGCAACCCGCACGAATGCTCCCCACCGGCAACCACCTTTGTGAACGACCCGGAAGGCGCGTCCGTCTGTCCGTAGCGGTTGTCGCCCCAACACCTAACCGACCCGCCGGCGGTCAGCCCACACGAATGGAAACGGCCGGCAACCACAGCTGCGAACGTTCCGGAAGGCGTATTCGTCTGTCCGTAGCGGTTGTCGCCCCAGCACCTAACCGTTCCGCCGGTCTTCAACCCGCACGAATGCAGATAGCCGGCCGCCACCCCGCCGAACGTTCCGGAAGGCGTATTCGTCTGTCCGTAGCGGTTGTCGCCCCAGCACGTGACCGATCCGCCCGTGTTCAACCCGCACGAATGCAGGTAGCCGGCGGTCACCGCAGCGAAAGCCCCCGAAGGCGCATAGGTCTGCCCGTACCGGTTCCAACCCCAACATGCCACAGACCCATTCGTGCGAACCCCGCACGAATGCCGATGCCCACCGGCCGAAACCGCGACGAACGTTCCCGAAGGCGCCTCGACCTGCCCATACTCGTTGTCACCCCAACAGGTGATTGACCCATCGGCGCGCAACCCGCACGAATGGAAGCCCCCGGCCGCCACCCCGTCAAACCCATGAGACACCGACACTCGCTGCCCCGTCACATCAGCAGCCACCTGGATAGGCGAGCCACCAACCCCCACCGTGTCCACCACACCGAAACCACCCAGCCCAGACGCCCGATCCGGAACCACCACAGCCACCACCACCAACACCACGACAGCGACAATCACCCACGAAAAACGCCGCCACCAAGCCATCCGCCAGAAGCTAACACCCCAAGAGTACCCACAACAATCCGTTCCCTGAGTTCGCAGCCAGCGGCGCATCACCTGAGTGTCCGAAAAAGCGGGGCAACTCCATGCCGCCCGTGCGGCCGGCCTCCGGCTTGCGCACCAAGTCGGGCTCGGCGGATGAACGGGCGGGCCATTGCCAGGAAGTCCGCATCGCCGCTGGCGAGGATATGGGTCATCGACTCCGTGTGCGGACACCTCCCACCAGGATCACGGGCAGGCCCGTTGCCTGTTTCACCGCACAAGCGAAAGGCCGGTAAATAGGCCAACGCACCCGTGGGCTTCCAGGCCCGCCGAACCAGCAGGTGAAGAGCCGCATGCCGCAGAGAGACAAAGTCAGGACTAGACCGGCACACTCCCCGACGAGCGGCGAGTCAGCGCCGGCGTTGGAGCCGTGACCTCCACGGCGCTGTCGCAATGGCCGGTGGTTGCTGCCGCGGGACGGATTGACGCCTGCGGTGGCCTTGCCTGATGTGAAGGTCCAACGATTGCGGGCAGCCCCTCAAGTCGCCATCGAGAATGACGGGCGACCCCCTCCGTTCTGTGCGGAGAGGCGGTGAAGCCCACCACCATATGGACTTCACCCTGACTCCCTGCGAGATGAGATATGGTGACGTGTCGCTCCGCCCTATGGTGATCGTGCCCGACGAACTCGTCGGACTATCTCGCCCCCGAGTGCGACATCCTGGAATCCCAGCCCCGTCGACTTGAAGACCGTGATTTCCTCTGAGGTACGTCGGCCAACACGCCGTCCGGATAGCACATCCCCCAATTCTCCAGCGACGTGAACCGCACCGGCATGACGGTCATTCTGAGCCGAGGCGAGATCTGGTGCCTCAGTCCAACACTTCTTGAGGGAATCGACGATAACGCGAGCACGAACGAGCAAACGCAAACCAAGTTCGTTATCTCCTAGAGACGAGACGTGTGAACCAGGACGGATATGTTCGGCATCAATGAGGGTTGTAGTCGCCGACGTAGCTGTTACGACAGCTTCAGCGCCGCGAACCGCCTCGTCTATTGTCGAGACAGGCTCAATTCGTTGTTGCGTGATGACATGCGAGAGCTTGGCAGCCAGTTTCTCTGCGTTCGTGATGTCACGACTCCAGATGCGGATAGCCTCGATGGGCCTTACCCGGCACGTCGCTAACACAGCCCAATAGGCCACCGGACCACTCCCTAGCATTGCCAAAGAGCTTGTATCGGTTCGTGCTAGGGCGCTCACTCCGAGTGCAGCGGCAACACCTGTTCGCACTGCAGTGATCCACGTGCCATCGAGAACGGCTGCGGGTGCACCAGTCCTCTCATCGAATATCACCACGACAGCCTGGTTCGCCGGCCGATAACCCTTGGGGTTCTCGGGATAGGCCGTTAGAGCTTTGAGTCCCAGATCTCCAGTCCGATTTAGCCACGCCGGCATGATCACAGCTGTACCCTGTGGAACCGCAAAGACCGTATGAGCAGGGTTGCTGATGAGGCTGCGGGAGTATTCGACGAACGCCCGACGTTGGATTTCGACGGCGTCCGCCAACGAAACGACTGAGGCCATCTCCTCGGCTGATACAACGAGCAATCCTTGGACGACATCATGTGGTTGCTCCTGATCCCCTTCTGTGTGAGGGGCCCGACCGCCGCCGCTCATGCCGCCGTGAGCATAGCCTCCTCAAGAGAACCGTCATGAACGGCTTTCTCAATCCACGATTCCCCTCAGATGCACCACCTCTGGACCAGGTCGAGTACGCCACCCTCGAGTACGTCGACCGGTTCAACCACCGGCGGCTTCTCGAACCCATCGGAGACATTCCACCAGCGGAAAAGGAGGCCAACTACCATCAACAGCACACCCCAGCACCACTGGTAGGTGTCAAATAAAACACTCTCCGGCAGACCCGGGGTGGTCCAAAGTGGTAGGCTCGACTTGCTTGTTCAGTACCAGGATGAGTTATTGGAGGTCCGAGATGGTGTATGGAAACTGGTTTCGAACTGTTCGGCTGATCCCGCTGCTCGTGGCTATGACCGTCATCCTCGCCGCCTGCGCGGAGGGAGATACTTCTTCCCAGACGACCGACGAAGGTGCCACCGATCAGCAAGGCACGGTCGAACGGATCAGGGAACGCGGCACCCTGCGCGTCGGTGCCGAGTGCCTCTACAAGGGAACGTGCTTCCTCGACCCCGACACCGGGGAGCGACTGGGCTACGGCGTAGACGTCACCAACATCCTCGCTGCAGACCTCGGGGTTGACGTTGAGTGGGTTGACATGGAATGGACCGCCCTCATACCGGCAATCCAGACCGGGCAGGTCGACATGATTACCCAGGGTATGACTCGGACGCCCGAACGCGCGTTTGCGGTCACCTTCACGGATCCCATGGAGTACTACCCCCAGGCCCTGGTCCTTAACTCAGAGAGCGAACTGCTTGATTTGGAGAACCTCGACGAAGTCATAGTGGCACTCAACCAGCCCGATAGGACCATCACGTTCCTCCTGGGCGGCGCCCACCAGATCATCGTGGAGAACAGCTTCCCCCGGGCACAGCACCGCGGGCTCGAGTCAGCGCAGGCGTTCGAGGAGGTGGCGACCGGCCGCGCCGACGCCATGATCGCCGATACGGGCGACGCGTGGGACTACATGCAGAACAATCCGCGGGCGACTATTTGGCAGATGCGAGCGATCAGCACCCACCAGGGGTCGTTCGTCATCTCCTACGGCGACCTCGAGTTCCTCACCTGGCTGAACAACTGGGTGGCCTATTACACCGCCAACGGCACTCTTCGCAACCTCAAGCTGGCCTGGAACCAGGAGCGCGGCATCCCCGCGGACCTCGCAGGTTTGCCGCCCGCAGGTGCTGGCCGGTAGCTAGTAGGGGGCGCCACGCGATCGAAGGACTATGAAGAACGATGTCGTTCTGGAGGTGAATGACCTCCATAAGTCTTTCGGGAGCTTGCATGTGCTCCGGGGACTCAACCTCACGGTCGGGCGCGGTGAGGCCGTGGCGGTGATCGGTCCGAGCGGGAAGGGGAAGAGCACGCTCCTGCGGTGCATCAACTTGCTCGAGCAACCTGACGAGGGGCAGGTCATCTTCGAGGGAACGGACTACGTCCCCATCGCGCGGCGTCGTGGCCTGTCCCTGCGGGGCAACCCCCAGCTGCGGCACCTGCGCACGCATATCGGGATCGTGTTCCAGCAGTTCAACCTCTTCCCGCACAAGACCGCAGTCGAGAACGTGATGCTCGCGCCGATGCGGGTGCTTGGGATGTCGAAGGACGAAGCGCGGGAGCGCAGCCTCGAGCAACTCGAGCACGTTGGGCTCAAGGACAAGGTCGACAACCACCCCCAGACGCTGTCGGGCGGCCAGCAGCAGCGAGTGGCGATCGCAAGGGCGCTCGTGATGGAACCTCGGCTGATGCTGTTCGACGAGATCACGGCGGCTCTCGACCCTGAACTCGTCGGTGAGGTCGTGGAAGAGATGCAGCGGCTGGCGGAAGGCGGCATGACGATGGTCGTCGTGACGCACCACATGAGCTTCGCCCGGCACTCCAGCGACCGCATCCTCTTCATAGACGACGGGGACATCGTGGAGGAGGGCGAACCGGACACACTCTTCAACAATCCCAAGGAGCGTCGCACACAGGAGTTTCTGGCCCACCTACTTAGCTAGGAAACGCAAGCGGGAGTCGCCCAAGGCGCGTGAACAATGGTGGATTTCCAACTAGAGACGGTGGTGGCCAGCGGCCCGCGAATCATGACGGCGCTGGGGCTGACCATCTACATCTCCACAGTGTCGATGTTGTTCGGCCTCGCAGTGGGGCTCGTTGTATCGCTGCTCCGCGGCTCGGCGTTCCAGCCGCTCCGGTTGCTGGCCGTCACTTACATCAGCATCTTTCGCGGACTGCCGCTTATCGCCTTCCTGATCTGGCTGTACTTCGGCGTCACCGTGGCATTCAACATCCAACTGTCGCCGATCACAGCCGGCATCGTGGTGCTGACCATCCAGTCGTCGGCCTACCTGGCGGAGATCTATCGCTCCGGCATGGAGGCAATCCCGAACACACAGCGCCAGGCGGCAGTTGCTCTCGGCCTCAGTCCGGTGCGGGTCTTCACGGATGTGCAACTCCCGCAGGCCTTCAGGATCGTGCTGCCCGCGATAGGCAACGAGTACATCGGCCTTGTGAAGGGGTCGGCCCTGGTATCAATCCTCGGCGTCGCTGAGTTGATGCGCACCAGCCAGCAACTCGTGCAGTTCTACCAGTTGCCCTTCGAGTTCTTCACCACGGCCGCGGTGCTGTACGTCGCGGTCGGAGTCGGGTTGGGGCGCCTCTTCCGGATCGTCGAAAAGCGCATCCGCTACTGAATAGGAGCCAGTGCGTGGGATATACACCGGATTTCGGACCTGTCTGGCAGCGGGCGGACTTGTTGTTCGAAGGGCTGACGATGACCTTTGTCCTTGCCATAGTGGCCATGGCATGTGCCATCGTTCTCGGGCTGGTCATCGCCGTGGGGCAGATGTCGTCCGTACGGGTGGCGCGGAAACTGGCCACCGGCTACGTGCAGCTCGCCCGCGGGACGCCCCTCTACGTATACATCTTTTGGGTTTACTACAGCCTCGGCAGCGCGACGGGCATCCTCCTCACCCCCTTCCAAGCCGGTGTCTTCTGCCTCGCGACCCTGTACGGCGCGTACCTCGCCGAGATCGACCGCGGTGCGCTGCAGTCGATCCAAAAGGAGCAGCGGGAGGCTGCGGTGGCGCTCGGCCTGACGGCTTGGCAGTCGTTCCGAGACATCGTGCTGCCGCAAGCGGTGCGCATCGCGATTCCGCCGACCACGAATATGTTCGCCATGCTGTTCATGGACACCTCGCTGGTGTCGGCCATCGGAGCCCTGGAACTGATACGTGTGGCGCGCATCGGGTCGAGCGAGACCTTCCGCCCCTTCGAGTTCTACACGGTGATGGGCCTGATCTACGTCGTGGTCGTGCTGGTGGTCAGCGCGCTATCAGCCTGGTTGGAGAGGGTGCTGCGCTACGAGGACCCGGAAGCACCCCAGCGGTCGTTCCGCGAGGCGTTCCGGGAACGGGTGCTACGCAAGCCGTTCAGTGCGCCCAAGACCTTGCAGTAGCGTGGCGGCCGTGGCCGACCAAGCGGTGTCGCTCACGCGGCCGAGTTGTCCACCAGCGTGGCGCGCTGGACGCTGATGGCATCTGTCATCGGGAGAACGTCCTGCATTGCCTGAGCCGAGGTCACGGGCAGCGAATCCCGCTGCCCGCAGGAGACCGGTCTCGCCGACGATCAGCGCCCGAACGCCGACCGCGTTGAGCATGTAGAGGCGCACCCCGACGGGGTTCTGGGTGTACATCGGTGAACGAACGAAGCCACCGAGGGCGAGACCCGTCATCTCCTCGCACGACGTCGGCTGGTTGTCGGACCGGGTCGCCACCCGGTCTCCTCACCGGCAGGTCAGGTTGGTGTGTTGACCAAGTTACACGACCGGGCCTGAGCAGCAGACTGGATCTTTACGCCCCATGAACACTGCGTTGGTGACCTGCCCAGTACTTGTCTCTCACGAGGCGTCGCGACATCTTGCCGACGGGAGTCCTAGGTAGCGGTTCGTCGCTGAAGTCGATCGAGGTTGGCTTCTTGACGGGGCCCACTTGCTCCCTGCACCGGTCGATCAACTCGGACTCGGTGGCCTGGGCGCCTTCCTTGATGACGACGATTGCTTTGGGAGTTTCGCCCCACTTCTCGTGCGGGATCCCGACCACGCATGCTTCCTGCACGGCCGGGTGGTTGTACAGGGCGTTCTCGACCTCGGCGGGCCATATGTTGAACCCTCCTGAGATGATCATGTCCTCCTTGCGGTCGGCGATGTAGACGAAGCCATCCTCGTCCAGGTATCCGATGTCACGCGTACGGATCCATCCGTCGTCCGTGAGTCGCTCGCTCGTCGCCTCCGGATCGTTCCAGATCTCTCTCATCCCGCCCGGGGAGAGCGCTACGATCTCGCCCATCTCGCCGGACGGAAGCTCGTCGCCGTCATCGTCGATGACACGGACCAGCACGTTGGGGAACGGCCGGCCGGCCGACCGTAGCCAGGCCCGCTCGCGGTCGGTTCCCTCAGGGCGGTGGTAGGCCGGGCTCAGAACACTTATCGGGAGACATTCTGATTGCCCGTACAGCTGGTACATGATGTTGCCCCAAAGAGCGCGAGCGTCCCGGAGGGTCCGTTCCGCGATCGGAGCAGCGCCGTAGTAGATCGCTACCAGGCTGGAAAGGTCCTTACGTGTAGCGTCGGGATGGTCGACGATCATCCGGATCATCGTTGGGATGAGTATCGCCCGCGTGCAGCGCTGAGACTCCACAAGGTCGAGAAACTGTCCGGCGTCGAATCTCGGCATGATCACATGGCAGGCGCCGCTGGCGATCATCGGCCACACCAAGAGGCCCGAGGCATGTGACATGGGACCGGCGACGAGTTGGCGGTCGAGAGCCTGCAGCGGGGGTAGGCCCAAGCTGTACTCGTTGGCCATCGCCAGCCAACCGCGGACCGTGTGGCATATCCCCTTTGACTGTCCGGTGGTGCCGGCGGAGAAGCGAACGATATGAGCATCGTCCGGCGACACGGCGACGTGGGGATCCTCGGAGGAGGCTTCTCCGATGGTCCGGTCGTACTCCAGCGATCGATCCTCGCAGTCGCCGTGAACCAGAACCGTCCTGACGTCCGGCGCCTCGTGCACGTGCGGTGCCAGTTCCTTCCAGTACTTGTCCTGGACGATGAGTGCGCGGGCGCCCACCACGTTGAGCATGTAGAGGTGACCCTCGACCGGGTTCTGCGTGTACATCGGTGAACGAACGAACCCGCCCAGGGCTAGTCCCGTGATCTCTTCGCACGACGTCAGAAGGTTGTCCGCCAGGGTCGCCACCCTGTCCCCCGGTCTCACCCCACGGTCGGCGAGTGCGTTGGCCAGCCGGCAGGATCGCTCGAACAGTTCCGCGTAGTTAAGCCGCCGATCACCGTAGACGACGCCGGCGCGGGTTCCGTACAGGGTCCCGGCCTTGCGGGCGATGTCGGCGAAACTTGCGAATCCGCCCGGGAGTGCGTGACCGGTCACGGCAGACCTACGGGTACGAGGTACACGCTCCCTAGCATGATGCACGCAGTCTTCTGTCGAGGAACGGTGTCAAGATACGCGAACGTGCCACGGGCCGTCAAAGACCGTCGCCGCATTCGCGCTGCGTCGCCGCAGTCCGGACCCCAGTGATGAGCGATGTAGATCTCAGCCGGTTCATTCGTGCCGGTGACACGGTCACGTGGGGAGAGGGCACGGCCGAGCCGCTGCCCCTGACCCGCCGACTCGTCCGGTCCCGTGCCGAGTTGGGGCCCATCAGGGTGTTCGTGCTCGCTGCCCTCTCCGACACGCTACAACCTGAGCATGGGGACATGTTCACGTTCGCAGGACTCGGACCAGCGGGCACGAACCGGCGCCTCGCCCGGGCGGTGGGCTTCGAAACCTATCCGGTTCATCTGTCGGCGCTGCCGCGGTTGATCGCCGACGGGACGATCGGCATCGATGTCGTGCTGGTGCAGGTCAGTCCGGCCGACGAGCATGGTCGTCACAGTCTCGGAGTCGTCGCCGACTACCTGCAGGCGGCCGTCGAGAACGCTCGAGTCGTGGTCGCAGAGATCAACCAGCAGATGCCGTTCACCTTCGGAGACACGATGATCGACGGTTCCGCCTTCACCGAGACCATCGAGACCGATCGGCCGGTTCTGGAGCTCTCGACCCCCCGACCCAGCACGACAGAACATCGGATCGGCAGGTTCGCGGCGACTCTGATTCCCGACGGAGCAACGATCCAGGTGGGGATAGGTTCGCTCCCGGCAGCCGCCCTGGCTTCTCTGGAGGGCAAGGAGGACATCGGCGTCCACTCCGGCGTCGTCGGTGACGGAGTCCTCGACCTCATCGAAGCGGGTACCGTGACCAATCGCAGGAAGACGATCGACCGCAACGTCACCGTCGCGGCTGCGCTTTTCGGAACTCGAAGACTCTACGACTACTCCGAGCGGAACCCGGCTATCAATCTCAGGTCCGTCGACTACACCCACAGCCTCGACATCCTGGGTCAGATCGACCGCTTCATCTCGATCAACACCGCGGTGGAGGTCGACCTGACAGGTCAGGTCAACGCGGAGACGGTGCCGGGCCACTCCGTGGGTGCTGTAGGCGGCCAGGTCGACTTCATCAGGGGATCTACCAGGTCGGTTGGGGGACGGTCTCTGATCTTGTTGCCGTCAACCGCACGAGCCGGCAGGGTCTCGCGGATCGTCTCGCGCCTCAACGAAGGGGTGGTGACCACCGCCCGCAGTGACGTCGATACGGTGATCACCGAGTGGGGAATCGCGGAGTTGAGAGGCAGGTCCAATAGCGAGAGAGCACGACTGCTGGCCGGGATAGCGCATCCCGACTTTCGGGAGGAACTACTCGTTGGGGACCGGCCCCCCCTTTAGGAGGGCGCTGGAAGCCGCAGCTGGTCAGCGGGCTGGTGATAGGAGTCCATACAAGCAGGACTTGGACCGACCGGAAGTCGCCGTGTGGGGCACCGCGGCGGCGAAGGTGCGGCTATTCCGCCCTGACCGGGCCGTCCGGCTCGCCGAACATCGGCACGATGTGATGCCGGTCGTAGTCCACGATGTGCAGCGTCACCACCAGGAGGACCGTATCGTCGCTGGGGTTGCCTGCCCGGTGCGGAATCCCGACGGGTTCGGCGGCACCCTCGCCGGCATGGTAGGTCTCTCGGTAGTCGTACACGGCTACGGAGCCGGGCCGTTCGGGCTCATCCATTGCCCGCTCGAGAGCGACCGTACCCTGCAGGACGAGGTGATAGTTGGGGCCGTTGTGGAAGTGCCAGGGCGTCCAACTGTTCGGCTGCAACTCTCCCACGTGGAAGCGGACACGCGCCAGAGGTGATCGGGGAAGGCGGTCCTCGACCATCTCCCACACCACTGTGCGGGCGAACGCCTGGTCGGGTCCGGTCCTGCCGAGCAGCCAGGACAGCTTTTCCAGGTCGACATCGGTGGTTACGGGGTCCATGGTCGACAAGGGTTCCTCCTTCCACAGCGGAAGTTGTTCCGGAGAGTCCAGAAACCGCCACCTAAACGGTTGTCGGCCGGCGCACAGGTTCGGGACAAGGTTCCTGGCCAGCCTGCCAAACCCCGCAAGGTTCGATTCTCGACAGTCCTATTACGTTGTATCTTCCGAGTACAGCGTTACACGTTTCCCATCGCCAGTCAACTAGGGCGTGTCCAAGCAATGTGCAGCCATTTGGCATCGCACCAACCACTATCAACTGGTGAGATTCGGCCCTCGGCGTTGTAGGAACTGGTCGTAGTCGACTGCCAGCGACCAGGTCTCAATCGCAGGACAGGACGGAAAGCTCGAGGCGGGACGGGTGGCGCAGCGAGTGGTGGATGGTCTGGGTGGCGACGACGCCCGATGTGTCGCTTCCGACCCGCTTGCCGGTGTTCATGTTCCTGTCGATGCGCGGGAAGTTGCTGGAGGTGACGTGGACTCGCAGGCGATGACCCGGGTCGATCCGCCAAGCGGTCTGGCCGAGCAGGATCTCGAAGTGTTCCACCCGCCCTCTCTCCAGGAGGTTCTCGCTGTCGAATCCGTGGCGGTATCGAGCCCGCCGCGATCCATCACCGATCAGGATCGACCTTCCATCCGGGTACACGTCGATGATCTTGGCGACGAAGTCTGTGTCCAGGGCATCGGACTGGGCGTAGACATGCAGGACAACCGGACCCACGATCTCGAAGGCGCGGTCGACGGGTTCCGAGGTGTAGCAAAGGATGTCGCCACGGGTTTCCAGGTGAGCCTGGTTGAGGGGACCTCCGACCCGTGACCCTGACCAGATCACCGTCCCGCCGTGAGTCGGCACGGGGTCTGCCGGGTCGTACCGGTACACGTCCGGGCTCTCATCGGTCCTCGGGGCTTGCTTAGACAGGGCGCCATCCCCCGACTCGGTGTTGGCATTGCCGCCGGAATGCAGGTACCACGTCTCGCCGGCAAGCCCTCGGGGCGGCCAATCGGATGCCTGGCGCCATTCGTTGGGTCCGATGACGAAGTACTTGACCGGGGCCGGATGGGCGCTCCTGCTCATGAGGTGCTGGTCGAAGAAGTCGAAGAAGACGGGGGTCAGGTGGAGGCGCCCGTTCGCTTCGAGGCCGAGGTTGAGTTCGCCTTGGGTGGGGCGCAGCAGACCCCCGTGAACCCACGGGCCCAGGATCAGCCGGTGCTTCGATCTCACCTCCTGGCCCCCGCCGCCGCCGCTACGGAGCGCTCGGAACTGCTCCGGCACTCCGTGGGACCACAGATCGAACCATCCCCCGTAGATCAGCACCGGCACCTCGACCTGCTCGAAACGGAACTCGGGCGGCATGTCTGCCTTACGCTCCATGACATCCCGCAAGGTGACGGGCGAACCGGGCACATCGAGATGGGGAGCCTCGGTCAGCGGTAGGTGCTCGAAGACGACGCTGGGGTCGCGGGCGACAGCCCGAAGGCGGTCGATCAGATCCACCGGTGCCCTGCCTGCGGCGATCTGCTTCGGCACCACATCGGTCATCATCTGGTAGACGAACCACGTGACCAGCAGATCGAGGCTGATAGCACCGCCTGTTTCGATGGATTCGGCCGGCGCGTCGGCGATCATACCCACGATGATCGCCCGCAGGCTGGGGGGTCGTTCCATCGCTGTCAGCCAGGCTGCGCCGGCAAGATACGAGACTCCCCACATCCCCACGTTGCCGTCGCACCAGGGCTGGGAGGCGGCCCATTCCACCGTGTCGTAGCCGTCGGGAACCTCCTGGTCCCACATGAGGCCGGTCCAGACTCCGTCCGATGCGAAACGACCTCGTGTGTCCTGGACCACCACGGCGTAGCCCTTGAGAGCCGCGATGTTGTACCGGAAGACGTCGTTGCCGAGTTGACCTTCCTCCTTCTGATAGGGTGTCCGGACGACGATTACGGGATGGGGATCGTCGTCGTCGGGACGCCAGACATCGGCGCGCAGTATCACCCCGTCTCGCATGGGGATCTCGACGTTGTTCTCGTACAGGATGGTCACGCAACCCTCTCGACTCGCCCTGAGGTGGTGGCCGGTCCTAGGCACGACCGTTCGCTAGACCGGGTTCTGAACAATGTTCTACAGCCCTAGGGACCCTAAGCCGTAAGACGTAGTTCTCTTTGGAGAACGCCGTTACAGTACGGATACTGCCTGGCACATGTCAAGAATTGCTCCGCCCGGCCCGGCAACCGCCGGAGACCGGCAGCGTCGCCACGGTGGCGCAACGCCGGTCGTCTAACGTCGGAGACCTAAGCCGGGCCGAACAGGAGGGAAACATATCTGAGATCAACAAGGCGCTTGTCCGACGGTATCTTCGCGAGGTGGTCGAGGAGGTCTCCGAAGCCGCGGTGGACGAACTCGTGGCGGAGGACATCGTTCTTCACGAGCCCGATCCGCCCGGGGTTCTGCGTGGTATCTCCGCATACAAGGAGTTCTGGCGGCAGTTCGAGAATCTCGGTGACACCCGGGTGGAGATCCTCGATCTGGTAGCCGAGGGAGACAAGGTCTTCGCCCGATTCAACGTCTCAGCCCTGATCGAGGGGCGTTTCTTCGGGCTGGATCCATCGGCCGAGCCGGAGGAGTGGCATCACCAGGAAATGAGCATCTACCGGTTTCGCGACGGACAACTGGCCGAGTCGTGGACCGGTGTGGGTGCTCCCGGGCTGTGGGCCGAGTAGCCCTACGCGCCCGGCCCTCCCTGACTCCTCAATTGACCCACAACTCGCCGGACCGGATGCCCGTCCAACCCTTACGGATCAACCCACTCTCAATCCAGAAGACGCTCAGAGCCCGGAGGGTCTGCCCTGGATCTTCTGCCCCGGCTTCCCCGGAACGCGGCGTCATCATCCAGCGTGCGGCAACCCGATCGTCCTCGGCCACCAGTTCGAGGACGGTCACGGATCCATTCTCGGGATAGTCCGCCAGCGAGTACCTTGACCGGCCCGTCGAACGTGATCCCGGAGTCGGCCCGTAGACGACGGCATCGTCGGCAAGGATCCGATCCAGGGTTTCGAGGTCGCGGTTCCCGACGACATCCAGCAGGTAACGCTCGACCAGATCCTTGGCAATCCCGGTCATGGCAGGACGGCGCGCCCGGCGCAGTTCCATGACCGTGCCCTGTCTCTACCCATCGCGCTAGCATAATCACGTTCTCGAAACACACGCCGTGTTATGGGAAAACACAGTGTCAGGAAAGGTAATCGCGCCGGCCGGATCGGCGGCAGGAGATGTAGCCGTAGCCCGGACGGGCCCTGGAGGATTCATGGCTTCCCGGATCATCATCGACCGCGACGTGGAGATGCGGACGCGGGACGGGGTAATCCTGCGAGCCGACGTAGCCCGGCCCGACACTCCTGGAGGGCTCCCGGCGATCGCGTCCCGAACCAGCTACAACAAGGCACTCCGATCCCGAGACGCCCTCCGCGATCCGATGAAGGTTGCCGCTGCCGGGTTCGCCTACGTCATCCAGGACACACGGGGCAGGTTTAGATCCGAAGGCGAGTGGCACGGGCTGGGATGGGGAGCATCGGAACCGGACGACGGGTACGACTTCGTCGAGTGGGTTGCCTCCCAGCCCTGGTGCGACGGCAACGTCGGGCTGATCGGATCCTCCTACAACGCGGGACAGGTAATCGCAGCGGCACACGCCCGCCCACCGAGCCTCAAGGCCATTGCCGTGGGCTTCTTCGGCGATTCCACAGCCCTTGCCTTGGCCGGATACTGGCTCGAGTTCGTCGCGCTCAACCTCTCGTCGCCGATCGATGCGCTAGAGCACCGGCCGGAATCGGTGGCGCCCGAGCATATAGAGACCTTGTTCAAAGCACTCGGCACCACGAGAGACGACGTGCTCGAAACCCTCCCGCTCCAAGACCTTCCGACGCTGCAGTTTCCCGGTGTGCCGAGCTACGACGAGATCGTCCGGATGTGGCGGGAGGCGGCTTCCACGGCATGGGGTTTCGAACACGAGATCGACGTTCCGGTCTTAAATGTCGGGGGCTTGTACGATCGCATGAGCGGGACCGACCTGTACCGGGCCCTCCGTGAGCGGGGAAGGAGCGATCCGGTCCGCCGCGAGGCCACGCTGGTGCTCGGCCCATGGGGCCACTCGGAGACCGATTCTCACATCGGAGAACTGGGCTTCGGCTATGTGGGTTCCTTCGAGAGGTCGGGCATGGAGGACACCCACCTCCGTTTCTTCTCCAAGCACCTGCGCGGCGATGCGCATCCGGTTCTCTCCGAGGAACGGTCGCGGGTCCGCTACTTCGTGCTCGGCGCCAACCTCTGGAAGGAAGCCGATGCATGGCCCATCCCGGGTACCGAGACTCGACGCCTCTACCTGCACTCCCGGGGGTCTGCCAACTCCTCTTCCGGCGATGGAACACTTGACTGGTGTCCGCCGGACTCGTCCGAGCCGAGCGACGTCTACCGGTACGATCCCGCTCGTCCCGTTCCTTCGGTCGGCCTCCGGCTCATGTACGGGCGGGGGGGTGGCCCGACACCCCACGGACCGTTCGATCAGGGGCGCATCGAATCCCGTGACGACGTGCTGGTCTACACCTCGGATCCCCTGGCGGAGGAGCTTGAGATCGCCGGTGACGTCACGCTACGGCTGAACGTAACGTCCTCCGTGGTCGATACCGATTTCATCGTAAAGCTGTGCGATGTAGGTCCCGACGGTCGCTCCCTCAACGTGTCCGACGGCTTCATCCGCTGCCGTTACCGAAACGGCTACGACGTGCCGGCATTGCTCGAACCTGGTGAGGCCTACCGGATCCGCATCCGAATGGGAGCCGCGGCCTGGCTGTTCCGGATAGGCCACCGTCTGCGACTCCAGGTCGCATCGAGCAGCTTCCCTCACTGGGCTCGCAACCTGAACACGGGGCAGCAGGATGGGGAGGCCGCCCGGGGCGTGATCGCCGAGATCGCCGTGCTCCACTCGGACGAGTTCCCCTCCTTCGTGGCCCTGCCCGTGTCCCCGCCCGACGGGACACGCCTCTGGAACCTCGACCTGCCCGCCCTCGCGTCCTGGTTCCTGCCCGCATCCGAGCCGGATCCTGCCGATCAGTCGTTGGCCGGCCGGCCCTGATCCGCCAACGACCCTGTCCCCGGCCGCTGCTTCCCGGGGCGAGAGCGCGATCCCCGTGCCCGGTGGGGGGACGGGCACGATCTCGTCCTACTCGATGCTGTATGCCTGGGGGTGGTACAGGTCGTTCCCGATCCACTCCCACCCCTTGACACTAGACCCGGACGGGGCTTACATAACAGTGTCTTAGTAAGAGACAACGTGCTAGTTGTCGCCCGGCGCCAAGTCGATCCTCGGTTCGAGTGCTGGCGTGGCGGCGCTACAGGGAGGAGACCCAATGAGAACGCATCTCCACCGGCGTTCAGTCCTGGCAATAGTCACCGTGCTCACGCTCCTGGCCGCGGCCTGCGGCGGTGACGACGAGCCGGCGCCGGCTACGGCAGCGACCACCGCCGCAACCACGGCGACTACGGCAGCAACTACCGCAGCGACGACCGCAGCGACCACAGCGGCCACTACGGCGGCGACGACTGCAACCACCTCGGCAACCACGACGGCAGCGACGGCGGCTGCGACCACCGCGGCGACCACAGCGGAGGCTCCAATGGCGGTGGGTCCCGGCGTCACCGACGACCAGATATTCATCGGTATTCCAGTGACCTCCGACGCCGGCGAAGGAGCGACCCTCGCGCTCGGATTCAACCTCGGGATCGGGGACCGGCAAGCGGCGGCGCAGGCGGTGGTCGACTACCTGAACGAGAACGGAGGGATCCAGGGACGCGAGATCGTTCCCGTTTACTTCGTCTACGACTTCGAGAACGCAGTCAACGCGGAGCTCAGGGACGCCGAGAGCCAGGCGGCCTGCACGTTGTGGACGGAGGACACGCCGGTGTTCGCTGCCTACGCGCAGATCGAGCAGGCGGAACTGGCCATTTCGTGTCTAGCCGGTCGGGGGACTCCGGTGATCGACCACAGCAACTACGTGGACGCCACGCTGTTCGCCGAGATGGGTGACTTCTACTACGCGCCGGGGGCGCCGGCCGGGCTGCAACTCGAGCGCCAGGCTCAGGTATACGTCGACGGGCTCGTTGCGCAAGGATTCCTGACCGCCGATTCGGTGGTGGGTATCTTCTTCCTCGACGAACCGAAATTCACCCGCACGCTCGAAGGCGTCCTTCTGCCGGCACTCTCCTCGCACGGGATCACCGTCGGGGAGACGAGCGGCATCTCGGGGATCGAGGAGAACTTCACCAACATCGCCGTCCAATTCCGTGAGGCGGGCGTCACGCATGTCCTGTCCTACGGATCCGGCGCTACGCAGACGGCCACGTTCATGGGCGCCGCTGCGGAGCAGGGATTCTTCCCCAAGTACGGGCTCCACAGCGACCACATCCTCGCATTCATCCAGGAGATCGTCCCCGCCGCCATCCTCTCGGGATCGGCTGCCGTCGGATGGTTCCCGATCTACGACGTCGGCGCGGCGCAGGATCCCGGCGGACCGACGGACGCCACGACGACGTGCATGGAGATCATGGAGGGCGCCGGCCAGTGGTTCGGCAAGTCGCTCGGATGGCTCTGGCAGACGGGCTACTGCGACGCGCTGTTCTTCATCGCAGCTGCGGCGGAGAGGGCCGACGAGTTGACGCCGGAGGGCTTCCAGCGCGGGGCGGAGTCTCTCGGATCCGACTTCCAGGCAGCGTCAACGTTCCAGACGTTCTTCGGGCCGGGCCGTCACAGTGGTGTCGACGCGGTGCGTTTCATCGCGTACCAGGACGACTGCGGCTGCTTCGGATACGTGAGTGACGTTATGAGGGTCGACGACGTAGGCGCATGACCGCCATGTCGTCGGCCTGTTCACAAGGGAGTGCAACGATGCCCGGGCGGTCGTGTCGCGACGGCCCGGGCCGGCGCTTCCGTCGCAGGAGTTGACTGTGATGTCGATGAAGTCCGGCCTGATCGAGGCAAACGGAGCGGAACTGTATCACGAGGTACGGGGGAGCGGACCTCCGCTGCTGTTTGTCTCGATGGGTGGCGGTGACGCAGGAGAGTGGGAGCCCGTCGTGGAGATCGTCGCACGGAACCACACGGTGATCACGTACGATCGCCGTGGGAACTCGCGAAGTCCCTGGCCGGATGCATGGAAGCCCGGACCGGTCAGCGAGCGTTCGGACGACGCCGCAGCCCTCCTAGACGCGCTCGACTTTGTGCCCGCGCTGGTCGTGGGATGCCGCGGAGGAGCGAGCGTGGTTATCGACCTCATCGCGAGGCATCCCGACCACCTCGCCGGTGCCATCGTCTACGAACCGCCCCTGTACCTCATGCTTCCCGGCGGGCAGGGTATCTTCGACGAGCATGTCCGCATCGCAGAGGAGGCCCGTTCGGAAGGGGGAGATGCTGCGGCGCTGGAGAGTTGGGGCAAGCTCGCCGCGGGTGATGAGACCTGGCTACTTCTTGACGAGGAGACCCGCAGCAGGATCGTGGCCAACGCCCGCACACACTGGGGAGAAGTGCCGCATACGCTGGCATTCGAGCCCGACGTGGAAGCACTGAGCCATTCGGAGGTCCCGTCCGCAATCGCGTTCGGAACCGGGGTGCGAGATGGTGACCCGAGGATCCGGTTCCTCTACGATTCCTGCGTCTGGCTCTCTCGACAGACGGGGATCGAACTCACCGAGATCGTAGGACCGAACTTCCTCTACTGGAAGGATCCCCAGGCCTTCTCGGACCAGTTGCAGGGACTCCTCGGTCGGCTCACGGCGTGAGACAAGCTGCAGATCGAAGCCGCCGCCTCCCACCTACGAGGTCCGTGCCCCGCCGTCCACAACTCGGCCGTCAGCCTCCACCCGGAGGAGTCGTCGTAAACTGGCGGCCGCACCAGTTGGGAGGAACCTGAGTCGCCGATGAGCACGCGCAGAACCGTCAAGAGAGATTCGAAGCGAGGACGGATGGACAGGGAGGTCGGGCTTCCGTCGGTCTGGGTGGAGGACTCGGGCGCCGATCGCAGGGTTCCACTGACCGCGCCCGAGATCGTCGACGCTGCGGTGAGCATCGTCGAGGCAGAAGGGGTTAAGGCACTCACCATGCGCCGCCTCGCCGCGGAGTTGGGCACCAGCACGTCGTCGGTCTACTGGCGTTTCGCCGACCGCGACGAACTTCTCCTCGCCGCCGCGGATCGTGTCACCCATGAACTCTACGGTGCGGCGCTCACCGTCGACACCGAAGGCCTCGACTGGCGGGGGGTCCTGACCGAGTACGGGATAGCGATTCGCGCCAGCTTCCGCGCCAACCAGGACCTCCTACCCCTGATCAGGGGCCGTACAGGAGTCACACCCTCGACGCTGCAGTTCGCCGAGGAGGTTCTGCGGGTCCTGGTGGAGGCCGGATTCGCGAACGAGCAGCTCAGGGACGCCTTCAACGCTTACACCTCGTTCGTCGTCGGCTACTCGGTGGTCGAACTGGCGCGACGTCCCCTCTCCGAGAGGTGGGTGAAGGCCATCCCTCGCTACCTGTCGTCCCTGCCGGACGAGGAATTCCCCCACATTAACAGTTCGATCGACATCCTGCGGGAGCAGGCCTTCTTCCTGCGCTCGTCCGGTGAGGTCGCCTTCGACGGAGGTTTCAGACTGGGATTGGAGGCACTGCTCACCGGCCTCGCCGCGACGGTGGGGGATAGGACGGGGGACTCGTCATGAGCGAGGTCGGAACAGGATCCGCCGGCCCGCCGAGGCAGACCGGCTGACTTGGAGGGGCCGAGGTCTCCATGATCGACGCTCTTGGCCTCGACATCACAACGTCGGCCTTGACTCTCGGCGTGATCGTCGGGGTGACGTACGCCTCCCTGGCGATCGGCCTCATCCTTGTGTACCGCTCCAGCGGAGTCATCAACTTCGCGCACGGTGAGATCGGGGTCCTGGGGGCCGCTGTCCTGGGCCTGGCGGTGACACGCTGGGGTGTCCCCTATTGGATCGCGATGGGGGCGGCGGTTGTGGTTTCGGGGGCTGCCGGAGCCATCACGGAGATGACCGTCATCCGCCGGCTGAGGCGGGCACCGCCCCTGATGAGTGTCGTCGCGACCCTGGGTGTCGCCCAGTTCGTGCTGCTGCTCACCTTCTCGATTAACAGCCAGGTCACGGCGGGGCGCGCCTACCCGCAGCCCTCCTTCATGCCCACCTTCGATGTCGGCGCGTTGCGGGTCACATCGAGTTTCTCCGCGATGCTGTTGCTCACCCCGCTCCTGGTTGCCGCCCTGGTGGTGTTCCTCCGTCGCTCCTGGTGGGGGCTGGCGATCCGTGGCGCGGCGGCGAACGCCGACTCGGCCCGGCTGGCTGGCATCTTTCCCGGGAGGATGTCGGGCCTGTCCTGGGCTCTGGCCGGGGCGATGGCGGGATTCACGGCTGTGCTGCTGATACCGACACGTGGATTCATAACGCCGGAGTTCTTCGGTCCGGGGCTCCTGTTGCGTGCCCTCGTGCCCGCTCTGATCGCCCGCATGTTCTCGCTCCCCTGGGCCCTGGCGGGAGGGATCGCGGTGGGCGTCGTCGAGCAGATCGTCTTCTGGAACTTCTCGAGCGGTGTTGCCGACGTTGCGCTGTTCGTGATCGTCATCACGACGCTCCTGCTCAACCCGCAGCGGACGGGACGTGCCGGGTCGAAGGGTTTCTGGACGGTGGTACAGCCGTGGAGGCCCCTACCCGACGAGTTCAAGCGGATCCGGGAGATCCGTAACCTGCCCTCCATAGCGGCTTCCG
Organism: Candidatus Spongiisociaceae bacterium; assembly: GCA_965219685.1. Lineage (GTDB taxonomy): Bacteria > Actinomycetota > Acidimicrobiia > Spongiisociales > Spongiisociaceae > JAPPFW01. Next base: position 258,913 of record CBDCOH010000002.1, read on the forward strand.
CCGGGCTGGTCCTTCTTCTAGGTCTTCCTCTCGTCATGACGAACAGTGCAGCCATCATCATGACGGCGATCCTGTCGTTCGCCCTAGTGGGCCTGTCGATCGGTGTTATCACCGGGCTGGGCGGGCAGCTCTCCCTCGGTCAGTTCGCGCTCGCGGGCGTGGGCGCGGCTGCCGCCTATTACGTTTCGTCCGCCACCGGCAACCACCTCCTGGCCTTCGTGGTGGCCGCTCTTTCCGCCGGCGCGGTCTCCGTCATCGTGGGACTGCCCGCGCTGCGCATACGAGGACCGATGCTTGCGGTCACGACCCTCTCGTTCGCCCTTGCCGCGCAGACCTGGCTGTTCAAGCAGTCCTGGATGCTCGGCGACGGTGTGGAGCCCGATCGTGTCAGCTTCGCGGGTGTGACCCTGGACACCGGCAAGAAGTACTACCTGTTCGCGCTGGCGGTGTTCGTCGCAGCCTTCCTCCTCGTGCGGAACTTCTGGAGGACCGGCCTGGCTCGCAGGCTGGTTGCGCTCCGTGACAACGAGAACGTGGCCCGGGCCTACACGATTCCCCCGACTCGGGTGAAGATCCAGGCATTCGCCTTCTCGGGTTTGCTGGCCGGTCTCGGCGGCGCGCTGTTCGCCAACTCCCTCTCGCGTATCACGCCGGTTACCTTCTCGGTCGAGGCGTCGGTCAACGTGGTGGCAATGGCGGTCCTCGGGGGAATCGGAATCGTCGTCGGGCCGCTGTTGGGCGCCCTCTACATCGTCGGGGTTCCGCGATTCCTCCCTCTCGACAGTGCCGGGCTCGCCGCCGGTGCTCTGGGCTGGTTGGTGCTCATCCTCTACTTCCCCGGAGGACTCGTGCAGCTGGTCAGGCCCGCTCGAGACCGCATCGTCGGGTGGCTCGCCCGGCGGCGAGGGCTGGATCCGGACACGGTCTGGGAAGGCGCCGCCGGCGATCCCACGGTCGGCGTCGACCGGGCCTCCGGTCGGCTGTTCGGTTCCCGGAGAACGGTTCACGAACATGGAGTGCTCCTGAGTGCTGAGGGTTTGGACAGGAGCTACGGGGGTGTCCGAGCGGTTCACGACGTGTCGCTCCATGCCGAGGCGGGCGAGATCGTGGGATTGATCGGTCCCAACGGGGCGGGTAAAACCACCCTCTTCGAGATTCTCGGTGGCGCCACCCGGGCCGATCGGGGCATCGTCCGATTCAGAGGTCGGAACGTTTCAGGTAGGAAGCCCGAACACCGGGGGCGCCTCGGACTGATCCGGTCATTCCAGGATGCGGCGCTGTTCCCGACCATGACGGTCATCGAAGCGGTCATGCTGGCACTGGAGCGGGAACGCCCCACGCGCTTCGCCGCGCCCCTGCTGGGCTCCAGGAAGGAGGAGAGACGCAAGCGGCGCGAGGCGTTGGAGGTGATCCGGCTGCTGGGCCTCGAACCCTTCCGGAATCGCCAGATCGCCGAACTGTCGACGGGAACCCGTCGGCTGGCGGAGCTCGGCTGCGTCGTGGCTCTCGATCCGCTGCTGCTCCTCCTCGACGAACCCTCGTCCGGAATAGCGCAGCGCGAGACCGAAGCCCTGGGCCGCCTACTGTTGCGCCTCAGGGACGAACTTGGCATCACGATGATCGTCATCGAACACGACATGCCGCTGATCATGTCGATCGCGGACCGCATGATCGCGATGGAGACGGGCAGGATCATCGCGGAGGGCACCCCTGAGCAGATCATCGCCGACCCGCTCGTCGTCGAGTCGTATCTCGGAGGGGACCCTCGGGCCATCCACAGGTCCGACCGCAACCCGGCTGACCCGAGGACGGAGCGGCAAGACCCTCCCGGATCGCCGGTTCCGCCCCACGGCGAAGGTCGACTCCCACGATGAGGTTCAGCCGAGCGGTGATGATCTTCCTCCTCGTGGCAGGCTGCACCCTCGATGTCTCCTTCGTCGACGACGAACGGGTGACGGTCTTGGCTCCGGCCGACCGGTCAACGTTACGGCAGCCGGTCGAGGTCGCCTGGAGCGTCACCGGCTTCGAGGTCACCGGCCCTGCGCCGGTCGACACGGACGAGAGCGGGTATTTCGCCGTGTTCGTGGACCGGAACCCGGTCCGGCCCGGCAAGCTGCTCAACTCGATCGGGGACGACGACCCCTCATGCCGGCGAAGTCCCGACTGTCCCGACGAGGCCTACCTGAACAGCAAAGGTGTCTTCACCACCACCGAGACCGCGCTGGTTCTCCCTCCGTTGGTGGACACACGGCCGAGGGAGCGCCCCGAAACCAAGGACTGGCACGAGGTGACCATCGTCCCCGTCAGCGGGGTCGGGAGAAGGATCGGTGAGTCGGCGGCCTCCGTCAGGTTCGTGGTTGATCGTGAAGATCGTTGACTCCGGAGGAAAGGCACTGCTCGATGCAGGATGAGGATCGGGCCGGGGGGCCGGCTGGGATGACACCCGCGAATTCCGATTGCCCCGTTGATGAGAGCGGATCGAGGGACACCGGCGGAGCCACCAACGCCCCGCCCGACTACGTCGATCTCGTGGAGGGGGTCAAGGACTCGCTGAGGTCCGACGCCAGGAACCGCCTGGGCTTCGGCACCGGCGGAGACAACCGGCCGCTCCGGGACACGATCCGGGAGTCCGGAGCCGGCTGGTACCCGCTGCTGGCCTTGAGCCTCCTGGTTATCGTGGACGAATTCCAGGGCTACGGGTTCCTCGTCCTGGGCCCGGAGGTGAGCCGGGCCCTCGGGGTGAGCCCTGCGGGCCTCGGCGCGATCCTGGCCCTCAAGACGCTGGTGATCATGCTGGCGACGTTGCCGATGGCCGCGTACGTCCAGAGAGTGCCCCGGCGTGCCCTGGCCTCGGTGGTCACGGCGTTCCTGTGGAGCCTCTTCATCATGGGAACCGCCTTCGTGGCCAACGTCTGGGGGCTGATGGCGGTGATGCTGGCCGATGGGGCCTCCACAGGATCGGTGCGCAGCCTCCACCAGCCGCTGCTGATGGACTCGTACCCGCCGGATGCCCGCGTTCGCGTGTTTTCCACCTACCGGGCCGCAGACATGATCGGGAACATCCTTGCGCCGGCACTGGTCGGGGGCCTGACCGCCATCCTGGGATTCAACTGGCGGGGCGTCTTCCTGATCATGGGTCTCGCTTCGCTCGTTGCGGTGCTCACCACCATCAAACTCCGGGACCCGGGCTTCGGCCGGTGGGACGAGCAGAAGGTCCGCAGCCTGGTAGGGGAGTCCGGGCCGGACGAGGACGGTGTCTCGCTCCGATTCTTCGAGATCGCCCGCCGCCTGTTCCTGATCCCTACCATGCGGCGGGTCCTCGCCGGTTGGGCCATCCTCGGCATGCTGCTGATACCCCTCTACACCTACCTGTTCTTCTTTCTGGAGGACCGGTGGGACATGGGGCCGGGGGCTCGCGGTCTCTTCTTCGCGGTCATGCCCGTGTTCTCCATCACGGCGCTGTACGTGTTCGGGCCGAGAGGGGAGAGGACCTTCCGCGAACGGCCCGAACAGCTTCAGAAAGCCGGAGCGCTGTTCCTCGGTGTCGGGGTTGTCGCTCTCGCCGCGGCGATGTTCACTCCGGTCTTCGGGGCGATGGTGGTGCTCTTCGGGATAGGGTTCTCGCTGCTCGCGCTCATGCAGCCGACGCTGTACGTGACCATGCTGTCTCTGGTCCCGCCGGTCATGCGGGCCCACGCCGCAGCGCTGGCAGGCATCTTTCTCGCAGGGGTCGGGGGTTTCGGTGGGCTCCTGCTGCTGGGTGGTCTCGACCGCCGGTTCGGCACCGCGGGAGCGATCGCCTCGCTTGCGCTTCCGGGCGTGGGGGCTGCTTTCGTGCTGTGGAGCGCATCGAGGACGGTGGTGGAGGACCTCGATCGCAACATCGACGCTATCGTCGAGGACCAGGAGATCAAGGGTCTCGTCCGGAGGGGGACGAGGATACCCATGCTGGCCTGCAGGGGAGTCGAGTTCTCCTACGGGCAGGTGCAGGTACTCTTCGGCGTCGATTTCACCGTCGACGAAGGAGAGATGGTGGCCCTGCTCGGAACGAACGGGGCCGGTAAGTCGACTCTCCTTCGAGTTATCTCGGGCTTGGGCATTCCGGCCAGGGGCACCGTGCGCTACGGCGGATCCGACATCACCTACCTGGACGCGGAACGCCGCCTGGCGCTCGGGATCGCGCACGTGCCGGGCGGGCGGTCCGTCTTCGGAGGGCTGTCGGTGGCCGAGAACCTGCGCCTGTACGGGTACTCGGTGAAGCGAGACCGCAGGACGGTGGACTCGGGCATCGACGCGGCCTTCCAAGCATTTCCCCGTCTTGGCGAGCGACGGAACCTTCCGGCAGGATCGCTATCCGGTGGCGAGCAGCAGATGCTGGCGCTGTCGAAGGCGCTGATCCTCCAACCCCGCTTGTTGTTGATCGATGAGTTGTCTCTCGGTCTGGCGCCTCGGGTGGTCGGAGAGCTCATGGACATGGTGAAGATGATCAACGAATCGGGGACGGCTGTCGTGCTAGTGGAACAGTCGGTGAACGTCGCTCTCTCGATTGTCGACCACGCATACTTCATGGAGAAGGGAACCATCCGTTTCGACGGAAGCTCCAACGATCTGATCGGGCGGCGCGACCTCCTGCGCTCCGTGTTCCTCGAAGGAGCCGACGGCGCCCTCGGCGGGCCATAGTCCTGGTACTTCCCGGATCCTGAACGTCCTTGCCTCCATCCCCGGTGGTAGCGAACGAGGTCCGTTTCCAGAGCTGGCTCGAGAATCCGCTAGCGCTCTGACAGGCCCAGCTGCCTTGCCATGTCGGCCGTGTCCCAGTAGGACGTGACAGAGCGGATCAGGCCGTCCCTGAAATCGATCCTGAAGGCGCCGCGCACCCGGAAGACGGCTCCAGTTGGTGGATGGTCTCCGATGGGACCCTCCATCGTTCCGGACAGCAACGCCTCGGCAAAGAGAGTGTCGCCTTCCGCAGTTACGTCGATAACGTCCTCCCGCAGGTCGGGGAACGAGGCGAATACAGCCGTCCAGTGGCAGCGAACCTCTCGCTTGCCCCTCCTAGCGGCGAAGTCCGAACTCGACCGGCGAATCTCGATGTCGTCGGTCACGAATTCCAGCATCCTGTCGACATCCCGTTCCTCGTGAGCCTCCATCCAGCGGTCGAAGACGTCCAGGTTCCCGGTGCTGCTCATCGCGCGGTCGTGGCGTCGTCGGAGGTCGCCGGCATCGTTAGCCACCCGGTCGAGTCCTCTCGTTGCCGGAGCTCGACCTGCGAACCCTGCTCGCCAGAGCCCGTGACACCGTCCGGCACGGTGCGACGACGCCGGACGCCTTGATTACTGCGGCGTCGTGACACTGGCCCCTAATGTGGGCCGGACCGGGCATGTCGCTAGCCGCGTGGATGGACCCTCCAGGCACGGAGACACTGTATCAGCCCGAGAACGGCGTTACAATGGTCGAGTTCCCCGACGCCCGAGAGAAGTTCGGCGGACTGTTCCATACCACCATGAGAACGGAGATACTCGATGTCGGATGATCTTGCGGTCGATGTGGCCTGGGATGGCGACATAGCCACTATCTCTCTTACCGTTCCCGAACGCGGGAACGCTCTCTCGGAGCGACTATGCGACCAGCTCGTTTCGGCTCTGGACAGTTGTTCGGTCGGAGCCGCGGCGATCGTCCTCACCTCGCAGGGGCCGATCTTCAGCGCGGGCGGCGACCTCGACGTCCTCTCCCAATGGCACACCTGGGACATCGAACGCCGTTCCATGTATGTGGAGGAAGGCCCTCAAGCAGTTATAAGACGCCTCCTGGGAGTTCCTGCTGTAACCGTGTGCGCCGTTAACGGGGCCGCATACGGCGCAGGCATGGACCTGACCCTCGCCTGCGACCTCAGGATCGCCTCGACCGAAGCCACGTTCTGCGAGTCGTTCATCCGGATCGCGGTCGTTCCCGGCGATGGGGCTGCATGGCTGCTGCCTCGGTACATCGGTATCGGGCGAGCGCTCGACATGCTGCTCACCGGCCGGCCGGTGGCCCCTGACGAGGCTCTCTCGATCGGGCTCGTCTCCCGAGTCGTCCCTCCGGACCAGTTGGCTGCCTCGGCCCTCGAACTCGCCCGGAAGGTATCGGCACATGACCCGTCGGTGGTGCGCTGGATCCGGAGCATGGTCTTCGATGGCATGGCCGAGACCCTGGAGGAACACCTGGCCGTGGCCTCCCGGGCCATCGCCCGCACAGCAGGGCAGCCTGCCCATGTCGAGTCGGTCGCGAGGTTGATCGGCAGGAATCGAAACAGCTGATCCCACGGTTCCGGTTGGGAGGACTTGGTGATGAACAACCCGACACCGTCTAGCCGGCTTCGGGTCGAAGTGCGTGAGATGCTCGACGGCTACGAGTTCGAGCCGTCGTGTGACGCTTGGATGCGGAAACCCGATCCTGTGTTCTCGCGTGAACTGGGGCGACGGGGATGGATCGGAATGACCCTGCCCCGCCGGTATGGGGGAGGGGCTCGGTCGTTCGTGGACCGGTTCGTGGTGACGGAGGAACTGTTGAGGGCGGGGGCCCCCGTGGCAGCGCACTGGATCGCCGACCGCCAGATCGCTCCGACCGTCCTCAGATACGGCAGCGAACGGCTGAGGGAGGAGATCCTCCCCGGGATCTGCCGGGGCGAGCTCTACGTATGTGCCGGTATCAGTGAACCCGACACCGGATCCGACGTAGCCTCGTTGCGGACCAGGGCGAGGCGAGCCGGGTCCGGATGGATCGTCTCGGGTCGGAAGGTATGGACGACCCTGGCCCACCGGGCGCACTTCATCTACGTGCTTGCACGTACCGATGATGGCGCCGGGGACCGCCATGCTGGACTCAGCGAGTTCCTGTTACCTATCGATGCTCGCGGTATCACCATCTCCCCGATCCTGGACGCGTCCGGGGAGCACCACTTCAACGAGGTGGTGTTCGACGGGGTCGAGGTACCCGGATGGCGCCTTCTCGGAGAGGCCGGCATGGGATGGCGCCAGATCGTGCGCCAGCTCGATTACGAGCGCAGCGGTCCCGAACGCTTCTTGACGACGTTCCCGGCGTTCGAAGCCATCGCCGAGTCTGACGACAGCACCGGAGTTGCTTCACCTGTCGTCGGGTCCATCGTTGCCGAGTACTCCGTTCTGAGGATGATGTCGATGGCGATCGCGGTGGGAACCGACCGGGACTCGCCCCCCGGCTCGATAGCTGCGATGGCCAAGGACCTGGGCACCAGACTCGAGCAGCGCATCGGCACCGCGGTCCTGGACCTGCACCCCTCGGAGGTCCCGGGCCTCGTCACGGACCCTCGAGACGATGCCTCAGGAGCACGGTTCGCCGAGAGCATCGTCTACTCACCGGTATTCACCCTGCGGGGTGGCACGAACGAGATCCTGAGGACGATCGTTGCCAAGCGTTACCTGGCAACCGGGCGGCGGGTCTCAGGGAAGGGCCGTCCCGACGAGGCAAGCGCACGGCTTCTCCGCGCCGACCCCGAACTCGAGATGCTCCACGACACCGCCATGGATGTCTTCGCCTCCACGAACTCCGCCGATGAGACATTGCGCGAGGGTGCGGCGCTGGGCTGGTTCTCCTCGTTCGTGCCGGTGGAGCACGGCGGGGAGGGAGATCCACCGACCTTCCGGTACCTGGCCACGATCCTACGAGCCCAGGGCCGGGCCGGCATCGACGTTCCCATCGCCGAGCAGGGCGTCGGCTGCTACCTGCTCGCCGCGGCGGGCGAGCCGGACCTGGCTGCGGAGGCAATGGAGGGTCGCCTCCGGGTCGGCATGCTGGTCGGCGGATGTGGTAGCGGAGGCGCGGGGTCTCAGGCCCGGATCATGACGACTCCGGGCCTTCAGGTGGCCGACGTCGTGGTCACCTTTGACGGCAAGGGCCGGACGTCGATCGTCGAGCCCCGCGACGTGACGTACCGCGCATCGGTGAACCTGGCCGGTGACCCTCGCGAGAGTGGGCAAGCGGACGCCCGTGCGATGGAAGACGGTAGCCGCTCGACGACCGATCCGGTGGTCGAGTTGGCGGTCGAAGTGCTCGCTGCCTGCAGGGCAGCCCAGGTGGTGGGTGCGCTGGAGGAGATAACGAGGCTGAGCACGGACTACGCGGCGTCACGGGTACAGTTCGGAAGGCCGATCGCGCAGTTCCAGGCGGTCTCCCACATGCTGGCGACGATGGCCGAGCAGCAGGTCGCTGCAGGCATCGCGCTGGAGCGGCTGGAAGGCTCGGCCTTCGGAGAGGCATGGGCCTGGGGAGCGGCAGCAGTCAAGCACTGGACATGTTGCGCGGCCAGAACCACCTACCGTCTCGCTCATCAGATTCACGGCGCCATCGGTGTCACCGGCGAATACCCCCTACACCAGCTGACCCTGAGAGCCCTGGCCTGGAGCGAGGAATACGGGGGCCGTGCCTGGTGGGCGTCCCGGCTCGGGAGCCAGATCGCCGGTCATGGGCTAGATGCGTGGTGGGACTCCGTCTCGGAGATCGTCGATGGATGAGCGGCAAGAAGCCGTGGGGCACCCCAACGGTCCCTTGGAAGGGCTCCTGGTTGTGGATTTCACCACCAACCTGCCCGGTCCGCTGTGTACCCAGAAGCTGGTCTGGATGGGCGCAACCGTGGTCAAGATCGAACCGCCCCAAGGGGATCCGACCCGCCATACCTACGGCGGGAACATGTACCAACTCACGAACGCCGGGAAACTGGCGGCGACGCTCGACCTCAAGAACGACCCCGAACGGGCACTGGCTCGCGACCTGTGCGCAGCCGCCGACATCGTGGTCGAGAGCTTCAGACCGGGGGTGGCTAAGCGGCTCGGTGTCGGCTACGGATTCGTGAGCGACGTGAATCCGCAGGTCGTCTACTGCTCGATGCCGGGGTACCGGTCATCCACACCCCGTGCGCAGCACCCGTCACACGATCTGACGGTGCTCGCCGAGTCCGGAGCCATCAGCCTTCCCGGTACGTGGCGTGAACGCGAGAAGGCAGCGCCCTCCCGTCCCAGCCTGCCCGTGGTCGACATCGCCGCCGCCGAGTCGGCCGTCCAGGCGATCCTTGCCGCCCTGGTCGGGAGGCAGCGAGGGCATCCACCATCCCGTATCGAGGTACCGCTCTCGGAGCCGATCGAGTACTGGTCCGCCGTCAGGGGAACGTCGGTGGCCGCAGGTGCGGACGAACCCATCCCTCCCTACCTGGACCCTGCCAACGATCTCTACCTGTGCGGCGACGGAGAGTGGGTTGCCGTGTCGGCCATCGAGCCAAAGTTCTGGACGCAACTCTGCAGGGTGATGTCGCTGGCCGACCATTGGCCGGAGGCCGACCCGGAGTCGTGGGATTGGCGACAACGCCAGCAGCACGGTCCCCACCTCCAGGACCAGATAGAGGCATGGATGCGCTCCCGGCCCCGGCCGGCTGCTCTCGATGAACTCGGCAAGCGGGGGATTCCGGTGGCTGCCGTTGTCCATCCCTCCGAGGTCTTCGAGGGCCGTAGCGCCCAGGAGTTGTCGCAGTGCCCACCGGCGTATTTCAACCCGTCGGGCGTGATCCTGCCGGCGGCGCCTGCCACTGACGCCCATGCTGAGATCGTTCGGCGCCTCCGATCCAGCGCCGGAGGTCGGAAGGATGAACACCGGCAGGGCCCTGGTTCCTCGTGCCCTGGGACTACCTCACAGTAGACCTGCTATCTCTTCATCGGTCAGGCAATTCGCTTCAGCAGAGACCAGTCCGTCCAGTCCCCGACAGGCCCCCACCCCCTAACACACCGGTCTAGCCTGGTTGAACCGCCACGGCCTGATCGAGTTACTGAACGACGTCGGTACGCGCGGTGCGCAAGGCCGACTTGGATGACCAGAGGGCCGAGCCAGGCTTCTGGTTCGGCCCTCCAGAGTTGGGTGGACTCCATTGGGGTCCGTGATCCGAGGGTTCACCGTCGGCGGCGGGTCAGCACCATGTTCAACCCGGCCCCGGCGAGGAGGCCCATCGCCAGGAGATACAGCCACAGCAGCAGGCTCAGAGCCCCACCCAGCAGCCCGAACACCGCGTTCACGCCGCTGGAGGCCAACCCGAGGTAGGCGCTGAAACCTGCCGACACGACCAGCCACCACACGGTTGCTACCACCGCTCCTGGCAACTCCCATCGCCATGGCGCCTGCCTGCGGGACCCTATGTGGTAGACGGAGGTGGCCCACGAGACCACGACTGCGAACACCACAGGCCAGCGCAACCACCCCCAAGCCGTCGCAAACGCGGAGCCAGCTCCGATGCGCTCGGCAATCTCCTCACCGCCCCCCAGCAGAGGACCGACCACGACCATCGTGGCAACCAGCGCGGCCACCAGAATCGTGGAGAACGTCAGGCCGAGACCCAGGATCCGGGTGGACAGCCAGCTTCTGGGATGATCGTGGTCATACGCCACGTCCAGGGCGCGTATCACGGCCACGAAGCCCCGCGACGACGCGTATACCGTCAAGGCGATGCCAACCGTGATCAGTCCCGCATTCGACCGGTCGAAGAGCTCCGCGACGGTGGAGCGCAGAGTGTTGTCCGCGCCGAAGACCTGATGCACCTGGTCGAGTAGCCATTGCTCGGTGTCGGAGGCCGCGCTCTCGCCTATCAGCACATCGAGCGAGCCGAGCGCGGCGGCGAACACCACCACAGCCGGGAACAGTCCGAGGAGCGCGAAGAAGGCGATCTCAGCCGACAGCCCACCCACCCGTGCCCTTGACCAGTCGAGGCGAAGCTCCTCCGCGAACCGTACGACCTCGCGTGCTGGTCCGCGGAGCTCCAAGTGTGTGAGACGACCCATACCGGCCGATACTACGGCCGGTGATCGCGGACGGGTTGGCACACCGAAGCGGGGGTGGCTACCCCCGAAGGCCACCCGCGCTACCGGTTCTCGATAAGAACGGGGTGCATGTATTCTCGACGGCGTAGTGGTTATACCCCCTGCTCCACCACCCGACCCGTCTAGAGAGCCATCAGTGTGAAGACCTTCGTCAAAGCGTTCGCGTTCCTGGTGTCGAGAGCTCCCTGGGCGGTGGTGGTAACCACGCTGGTCCTGTTCGGGATCTTCGGTGTCCTGTCCACCCAGGTCGAGATAGGCCAGGGCAACGAGGGCCTCTCGCCCGACAACCCGGAACTGCTGGCCACCGACCGGATCAGCGAGTTGTTCGGCGACGACGACACCCAGGAGAGCGTCATCCAGGTCATCGTTCGCAACCAGGGCGGCGACGTCTTCACCAAGGATGCCTACGACGTGGTGACCGCCGTCAACTCCGTGCTGGAGAGTGAGGCCCTGGCCGGCAAGCTCTCATCCGTCCCCGGAAGGGGAGCTTCGTTCAGCTACCTCGACCCGGCCATCGACATGGCCGACGAGGAAGGCGTCGCGGTAGCCGGCGACGAGGACGTGAAGGACCTGTACATCAAGGCCACCACCGGGCCGCAGGCCAACCCGCAGTTCGCCTCGCTGGTCAGCCGGAACGGGGACCCGTCCTCGGCGACGGCCCAGGCCGGTCTGATACTGATATTCACCCAGGTGCCGGTAGGGGTCGAGGAGGAGGCATTCGACGAGGCGATCGAGAACGATTCGGCGGTGGCGGACGCCCTGCGGTCCATACCCACCCCCGAAGGGCTCGAGGTCATTCCCTTCAGCTTCACCCTGCTCTTCGAAGATGCCGGTGACGCCGGGAGCGAGATAGGGCGGCTCTTCGGGATGGCGGCCATGATCATCCTCGTCATTCTCTGCTTCGTCTACTGGCTCAAGCCGCCGGGCAGGGCCGCCCTCGTCCAGTCGGGGCGCCGGACCCTCGCCGACACCCTGCTCACCCTGTTCACCATCTTCGCCGCCATCACCTTCATGCAGGGGATCGGGGTCCTGCTGGAACGAGCCGGGATCATCGCCTCCTTCAACAACGTCACCCAGATCATCCCCATCCTGCTCATCGGACTGGGGGTCGACTACGGAATCCACATCACGACCCGGTACCGCGAGGAGATCGGCCGCGGGCAGGATGTGGACGGCGCCGCCCGCACCGCCATCGGCACTGTGGGGATAGCCCTGGTTCTGGCCACCGTGACCACCGCCATCGGATTCCTCACCAACATCTTCAACCCGGTGCCGGCGCTGAAGGACTTCGGGATACTGGCGGCCATCGGGATAGTCGCCTCGTTCGTCCTGACCCTCACCTTCTTCCCGGCCGCCCGCAAGATCCTGGATCGAAGGACCGAGCGGCGGGGCAAGCTCTCGTGGGCATTCCTGCGGCTGCTGATCGTGGCCCGGAAGGTGGACCGCCATGTCGAGTCCAAGGGCACCCTGCCCGTCGCAGGCATGAAAGCCAACTCGGAACGCCTGCTGCCCTCCCTGATCGCCCGCACATCGGTCTTCGCCGAGAAGATCCCCGTTCTGATGATCCTGGTGGCCATGGTGTTGGGTGGTCTGGGGGTATGGGGCCTCTCCCAGTTGGAAACCCGGTTTTCGTTCACCGACTTCCTGCCCGACGACGCTCCCGGAATCCGGGCGCTCGAGATACTGCAGGAGGAGTTCGGAGGGGGCTTGGGCGAGTCCACCCAGGTGTTGATCGAAGGCGACGACCTGTCCAGGCCGGAGGTCCACAACGCCCTGGTCTCAGCCAGTGGGCGACTGGCTGAGGTCGCGAACGTGCTTGTCTTCCCGACTCCGGCCGGACCGATCGCCTCTTCCAGGTCACCTATCTCGATACTCAACTCCCTGAACCGGGGCGGCCCCCAGGGTCCGCCGTCCGAACCGGTCGTCACTGCGGCCCGGGCCGCCGGTGCGGGCCAGGATCTTCGAGTCCCCGCCGATGCCGATGTCACCCCTCTCTGGGACGCCATGTTCGAAGCGGCCCCCCAGCGGGCGGGGGACGTTCTCCACCGCAATGGGTCGGGCTACGACGCCCTGCGTTTCGATATCGGCACCCAGGCAGGGGAGACCGGAGCGCTGCAGCTGCGACAGGACCTCCTGGACAACTTCTCGGAAGTCTCCGACCTGGGGGTCAGCGTGATAACAACCTCCACCGAGATCATCACCAACCTGATCGTGAAGGAACTGGCTGAGTCGCAGACGAATTCGCTGCTCATCACCCTGGTGGTCGCCACCGTCGTGCTGATGGTCAGCTTCTGGTTCGAGAACCGCAGGCCCTTCCTGGGTGTGATCACCATGATCCCCGTGGCCCTGGTGGTGTTCTGGGTCTACGGGCTGATGTACGCCACGGGCATTCCCTTCGGACCGGTGACGGCCACCCTGTCGGCCCTGTCGATAGGAATCGGGGTCCCCTACACCATCCACATCGCCCGCCGGTTCGGGGAGGACCGGGTCCGCATGGAGAGCCTCGACGAGGCCCTGCGCTCCACGTCCCGCCACACCGGCGGCGCACTAGCTGGGTCGGCGTTCACCACCATGGCCGGGTTCGGAATCCTGATCAGCTCCAGGCTCGTACCCTTCCAGCAGATGGGCCAGGTAACGGTCTATGCGGTCGGGCTCTCCCTAGTGGCAGCCATCCTGGTGCTCCCGTCCCTGCTGGCCCTATGGGAGAGGTGGCACCGTCGGAGGGAAGCAGCAAGAACCGCCTGACCGCGGGCTCGCAAGTGGTGGCGAGAGTGTCAATTGACCGATCGTATCACCCGGCTCCGCTGCTCCTCATGATGCCGTAAGGCACCAAGCTCGAGCCGCTTCCCATCGACCAGCCTTCTCAAGGTACCCAGCCAGCTTCTGCAAGAGCCTCCATGCCAAGTGCTAGTTGAACGAGGACCGGGCACTACTGACTTCGATGAATCTGTACGAGTTCTCCCAGGTCAACAACTACGAGATGGGTGTACTCGTCGTCCGCGGAAAGGAACCAGAACTCTACGATGAGATCTATCGGGAGTCGATGCGGATCGTTAGGAGCAGCGATGAGGTCCGCATGACTGTTGCGCGAGTCGGCACCGCGAAGAAGGCTGAGCAGACCTCGAAACGCAAACACGGCCGACGAGGCGATCCTCTCGCCAGAAGCCGGACAGCGCATTCTGCATCCGGTGTAGGGAGACCCTGCCAGCCGACCCGGCGAAGGCGTACTGCAAACGGTGCTACCGGAGTTGGAACAGGTACAAGAACAGAGACTACAACGAGAAGCACTGCCACCTCTGTGGTAGTGACCACGCGGCGACGTTCAACAAGCCCGCATGTCCCAAGTGCTACAGAAAGTACAAGAAGGTCTTGACCTTCCCCACCGATCAGGCGTAGGCCACTGGCCGCTGGCTACACCGCCACCGACTCCGAGGCGAACGCAAGGGAGGCCATCCGCCAACCCACTGAGGTTGACCGCGCAGTTTTCAACCGGCCAAAACCGCGCAACATTCAACCGGCCTTGACACTCACGAGGGTCGATCGGAAAGTCGTGGGAGGAGGGCCAACTACAAATGGTTCCTTACGAATAGGTGGGGCGCAGGGAGATCCACCAAGGATTCCACCTCGGTCGGCCCCTATCAGACTGGGCTGGCACGCAACGAGCCTGCCGCTCGGAGATCGACAACAGAGAACCCGTTCGAAGGCATCGCGCGATCGCGGTGCTCCACGACTTCGGGCCGGCTCGTCGTACGAATCGTCGGACGTTCCCTCGCGTCCGCCGCACAGACGCCGGGTCTCGTCCTATCGAGCAGAGGACGGCTCATTCGGTGGAGGATTCGGGAGCCTGGGGCCGGCGTTCGTTGGTAGGCGCCCAAGTCAGCGGCACGATGCTCTACAGACAAGCAGGCGACTGGTGTCGAGGGAGGCGATATGGATGTTGCTGGCTCGTTCGACGCCTATGCAGTCGTGGGTCGAGACCGGTAGCGGGCGCCGTCGACTTCGATGCTGCATCGACCTTGGATCACGAAGATCAGTACGTCCTCTTCGGGGTCGATTGCGATCCTGCGAGCGTCGCCTGGTTGGAGGTTCACGTTCTTGATCACCAGACGTAGGTTGGGGTGGGACAGCATGGTTTCGCCGGATGAGGAGGCCAGCGATCCCTTGATCACGTGATGTCCGCCGAGGCGGGGGAGCAGGTGGGCGAGTGGCAGGTCGAGTACCCTGCCGATTCTCAGCAGAACGGGGAGCGAGGCGTGCGAGCGTCCGTTTTCGATGTCGCTGAGGTGAGCAGCCGAGATGCCGGCCTCCACGGCCACCTTCCGCAATGTCAGCGACAGCTTCGTGCGTCGATCCCTCAGGCGTTCCCCTACCTCCTGGGCCAACATTTCCGAGGCTTCGCGGTTTCTTTCGTGCAGGGTCCCCATCGGTCAGAAGAGGGCAGGGCTGGAGATGATGAGGATCCGGCAGCATGTGTCCCCGGTGTGTCGCGCCTCATGTGTCTCGTGGGCCGCGTAACTGTTGCCCCTGTTCCTACTGGCCCTCTGGGAGAGGTGGTACCGCCGGAGGGAAGCAGCAAGGGCCGCCTGATCACCCGGGCATCGCTCCGGGTGGTGGCTTGCGGACGAGGATGTCGAGGAGTACTCCCAGGTCCCGTGTCCCGGCACGTCCGGTTGTCTCGGCAATGCCCCTGAGCAGGTTTCGGAGGCTATCCCGTCTTACCGGTCGGCCCCACGCAGAAGCATGGGGTGGATGGGGTGCGGTCGTGATGTCGGCGAGAAGCTGATCTAGTAGGTGCCAGGCGATCGGGCTTCTGGGAGACTCCAGCAGGAGGGTGACAGTCCCGGGAATTCCAGAGCCGGTGCTGCCAGTTGGTGCGCCGGCCGAAGCAGTCGAGCAGTCGTGCCATTACCAGAGCAGTCGCGTTCTGAGCGCTTCCTGCGTTACGATCCGGTGCAGGATTCACATCCGACTTCTACCAGGGGAGAGCCGCCCTCCGGGCCCGCTCTCCCCAGCTACTTTCCCCACGCTGAAGTGGCCCCCCGTGCCGTGATCGTGGGTTGTCGCGGCTACCGGGGAGACCGAACCAGTACCTTGGCGACTATCCACGAGGCCTTCCCTCCCGGAGACATGGACCTCTTTCATCAGCAACGCCAACCAGGTTGTTGGAAGGCGACTCATCAAGTGCTGAAGGAGGCCCTCACTGAACCCGCGAGCTTTGCTTTCATAGTTTCGATGGCTCGATCAGGCCCTAGGTCATCAGCCGGATCGGAGAGGAGAACGTGATGATCTCGGTCCGTGAGGAGAAGGTGCGCGTCCTGGACCGCCCGTCCCGACGGCGGATAGCGGTCTGGAGTCAGCTACGCCGATCATGCTCGGCTACCGAAGAGTCCACACCGCCCCCGGTAGAAGCACCGTCATGAAAGTGGTCGCCCTGACGAAGGCAGTCTGTGATCCGGTTGAAGTCACGACTCCGGCGGGTGATAATGCGATTGCCGAGGGCAGTAGACCAAGGAAGTAGGTCCGGCTCCTCTCCGGACGGAGAGCGGCCGGGCCAGCGTCCGTCCAGGGAGGATGAGAAACAAGGCATCCGGGCTGCTGGTGATGTCACTCGCCGACCAGAGCGTTGCCAACCAGCCGGCAACCCCCGTTAGCCGCGTAGAGCCACCAAACATCTACGGAGGAGTCGTGCGTTCCAGAGCGACTGTGGACATGAGTTTGGGCTGTACAATTGAAGTCAGCTATGGATAACACGTAACTATAAGGTCTGTAACGTAACTCGGTTGAAGTAGCGGCTTAGCTCGGCCGGGAAACGGTGTAGCCGAGCTTCGTCAGCGCACCGGCCGCTGCTTCGGAATAGTCCCTGGCAGTGGACACGGCCTGGCGATTCTTCCAATCTTGCAGCGAACGCAGAACCGTCGGCTTCCAGTTCGGCTTGAAGTCGGTGTAGAGCCTCTCACGGTTCAAGAACAGCAGGAAGTCCTCAAGCGTGGGCCGGAACTGCTTTCCCCCGACGGGGAAGTGAAGCGCATGAAGGTCCGGCGCCGGCCGCTTACTCGACCCATACACCCATGCCATCTCCGGCGAGTTGGCATGGAGATGAACATGAGCCGCGGCTCGATCTGCTGTCCGCGGGTATCGATCGTATTCCAGCCGAACCAGCGGCCGATGCTTCTTACGCCCACCCGTGACGTCGACCCACAGCCCGATAGTGGATGTCAATACTCTTAGGTGGTCCCCGCCGCGCGGCATCTCAACCCAGTACCTGGCCTTTAATAGCAGTACAGGCGCCGCAGGATCGTCATCTGCGCGGACGAGCGGAAAGCCGCTGGTCCGCACTCCCATCCTCGAAGCTTCTATCCAGGCCCGCCGATCATCGCCGGTCAGGTTCGCGCCGAACCGGACGTCGGTGTCGATCGCGACCGCGATGACATCATCAAGGACAGACACGAAGTCCCGGGTGGCAGCCTGTAGTGGCGATGGGGTCACTCTTCTACCAGGAGGCCCTTGTAATGCAACCAGAGATCACGGAGATTCCCGTCGGTCAGCGTATCCGCTTCCCCCTCGGCGCGGAACTCCTCCACGGTCATCCGCTCCTCCTCCAACTCTTCCTCGAGTCGCTGCAGTAACTCGTCACGAGTGACGTATCTGATCGTGGTCATCCTCTACCTCCTCGAACGTACCCTCCGGCGTGGATCACGGTGCCGGGCCGCCAGCCACCGTGCCTCTACTTTATCGTACATTAACCTCTACCTGTGCCAAACGTGGCTTGACATAGTAGAACGTCAAAAACCCTTAGGGGTTGGCATCCCGGTGTCTCGTAAACACCCGTGCCATAGCGGTGACCCGGGCATGCCTGTGTGAGGGGTCGGCCGTTCCGTGTCAGGCGCTCTGCCCACAGTACGTCCGCATGACCGCTGACTCCCCGCCATCGTCGCTCACGTTCGCCGATCGTCGGATGTGCGCGAGTACCTCGTCGAGGCGCTGAAGCTCGACCTGGTGGGACCCGGTGTCGGTCACGACCTCGCCGATGAATTGCCCGGGTGGAGGAGACCGTCGAGCTGGTAACTGACCGGGTTCCTGGATCCCGTCGGACACGCCGTTCGAGGACCGTAGCGACGTTGACGAGTACGACTCCCTGGACGAGGTGCCGGACACCGCCGGGCTGGTCGAGGAGTCCGCCGACGAAAGGCGAGCGGCCAAGAAGGGTCTCTTCCCGTCTTCGATGGGTCTGAGCTTCCTCGTGTCCGAGGACACCTGCGCACTCGACCTGACGGTTCGGTGGGGCGACTAGACGCCTGGCGAGGCGGAGGACGCGTATGGCAAGCCGCTGTCCGTCTGGCAGAGGAGGGCGAAGGAGCGAACCGTGCGGGTGGACCTATCGGCTCCTCCCGATCACCGGGTTCCGGCGTCCGGCGGACTGCGGCTGCATGTCGTCTCCAGGCCGATCGATGTCGGGCGTCTGCCCGGTCCCCCCCGGCGGAATCAGGTCGGTATCTGTGTTCCTGGTCAACAACCGGCCGCCTGTGGCAGTCAAACGCAACCGCTCGGGCACAGCTATCGCGCCTGGATCGACGCTCAGCGGGACAGACTCGCCGAGGAACTGCTGCGCCGGACCGGTATCGCCGCCGACCGTATCGAGCGCGGGATCGAGCTGCTGGGCACCGATCCCGACGCGCTCCACGCCTTGTCGACGTGCTCTTTTTCCCGACGGGTGGCGGCAAGACCGAGGCTTACATGGGCCTGGCCGACTTCACCATCGTGTTGAGGCGCCTGCGTCACCCCAGCCGGAAGGGGAGGTACGGCGCGGGTGTGGCGGTGATCATGCGCTACACGCTGCGCCTGCTCACGCTCGACCAGCTCGCACGGGCATCCGGCCTCATCTGCGCGCTGGAACCGGAGCGCCCAGACAACCCCGAACGCTTCGGGGTGTGGCCGTTCGAGATAGGGCTGTGGGTGGGCAAGGCGGCTACCCCGACCATCATGGGCCGCAAGGTTGACGAGGATCGAGAATCCGACATCGGGGCGGTGGTTGACGAACGCTCCGGACGGCGCTTTGTTGAGATCCTCCTCCAAGGGCGCTCGGTAGATGGTGATCCCGAGCATCTCGCAGACGGTGTCGAGATCGAATACCGGCCCGGTGCTTCCCGCCGTGTTGGACCAGCGTCCTGGGCGGACTGTAGCCGCCTTGGACTGTGGATAGCGGTATACGAGGGTTGACAGTTGTCACAGACTGTTGATATAACTACATCATGGAACACGAACAGTTGTTCGCTGGTATGCAAGGTCCAGGACGGGTCAGGGCAGCAGGCGATCCCGTCGGCCGGGTTGGGGATTGTGATGCTGCGGAGCGGATGGCCGCGCTGGTCGACGAACTCGACCGGTTCGTGGCTGCGGAAACGTCCCGATGTCATGCCGAGGAAGCCCTCGGGTTGTTGGGACGGTTCCAGACGCGTCTGTCCTCGCACATGTGTGACCTGGCCCGCCGGGCTACTGAGACGAACCCTGATACGGACGCCGTGAGGGTTCTGAAGCAGAAGTCCCGCCTCTCGGGGCGGGACGCCAAGCGGATGGCCAAAGTTGCCGAGCGGCTGCCGGATTTGCCGAAGGTGGCGGAGGCGTTGGCGGAGGGGGAGATAACCGTCGATCATGCCAAGGCCATGGCCGACGCCGCGGACAAGGTGGGACCCGATGCGGTCGATTCCGACCCTGAGTTGTTGGAGGAAGCCACCCGGACGGGACCGGATGGGTTCGCGCGCAAGGTTCGGGATTGGTCCAACCAGAAGCTGATCGAAGCCGGGGTCGACGTCCTGGAACGTTAACGCCGGGAGAGGGAAGCGAAACTGTGGGTGGACAAACGCAGCGGGATGGGGATGATCTTCGCGAAGCTCCCCGCCGCGCAGTTCGTACATCTGCAGCAAGCCGCGGATGCCCACTACCTGGAACTTCTACGCCGCGATAGTGTCGGCGGGCTCGCCCCCGACGAGGTGCGCACCCCCGCTCAGCGGATGGCCGACGTTCTCGTCGAACTGTTGACCAACCTCGACCCGGACACCGGGGAGATCCTCAACGGGGCGGGAGGGCGAGCCAAGGCATCCACCCAGGTGATCATCGTGGCCGAACAAGGCGTAGTAGACGGAACCAAGCCCCGGGGTCAGGTCGAGATCATCGGAGCAGGTCCCGTACCACGGAAGATTCTCCGAACCCTGTCACCCGACACGGAGTTGGCCGCCATGATCTACGACCGGGCCGGGCGGGTCCTGTGGCTAGGACGCAACCAACGCCTCGCCAACGCCGCCCAGCGCCTCGCCATAGCGGTGCGCGACGGGGGCTGCTTCCAATGCGGGACCCCGATGCACCGCTGCGAACTCCACCACATCCGAGAATGGCACCGCGACGGCGGCCGCACCGACATAGACAACCTCGTGGCTGTCTGCCGCCGCCACCACAGACAGCTCGAGACCGAGAATCTCGTCGTGCAGCCCGATCCGACCGGTGGATACCAGGCCGTACCACGAGACGGACCGCCTCCCTGAACAGAGCCGACCCTGCAACACCAGCATCCACCGAGTCACCGCCGCACACCACCCCTACATCTGCACACCACCCCTACACACGATCAGGGCGAGCAGAGGGCGTCCGCGGTCTGCTGAACGCCTGGGGGCCGTTCGGGTCGCGAGGAGCTCTCCCCGTCCGAGTATGGGAACAGCGCAGAGCCCGATCAATGCCCGTGTACACGGAGTACAACCCCTACCGACTGGACCGAGTCGGCGCCGGGCAAGGATTCACTAGTTGGAACCGGCTCTGTCCGCTCGCTGTCGAAGAGCGTTAGCCTTCGCTGCGAAGGGTCGGACCTAGTCTCCGGCGCTCGTGTTCCCGGTGTAGAAGGCGAGGCAGCGATCAGCTGCAGCGTGCGCTTGTTCAGGATCGGTTCCAGCGGCAACACTGACCTCTGCCCACGCTGCATTACTGCTCGCCATGTACTCGTTGAGTGGGCCCGCCATCTCGGGATCGGACGGATCCGGGAGCGCCTCGTCGGGACGCTTGAGGTGTTCAGCCAAGCCCATGAACATCATCTCCCAGCCGATCCCCACCGCGCCCGGGCCGAACTGATCCCACATCTCCGGCGGCACCGCGCCCGTGTGCTCGACCACGAGGTTCGTACCCTCCTTGGAGGGGTTCAATGTCGCGTCGACCCAGCTGACCTGCCCGCCGTACTCCCAGGTGACACGAAGCAGCTTCGGCTCTTCGCAGGCCAGAATCTCGCCGCTTGCGTTGTCCTTGATGGTGAACCGGCCGCCTAGTCGGAACTCTCCGGTGGTGGGGGCCAACCAGCGTTCGATCCGCTCAGGCGTGGTCAGCGCATCCCAAACCTCCTCTATAGCGGTGTCGTAGTTCCGACATACAGCAACCACCTGCATCGGTCGGCCAGAGCGAGTGGTGGTTGAGACGGAGCGCTGGACCACGCTGAAGTGATCGGCCGGAGAGAATATCATGACCAAACGATATCAGCTAAGGCTGACACGCTTGCAGCCTAGGAACGCGTACCAGCACGAACCCGACCAGATGCAAAAGACGGATGGTTGAACTCCAGGTCCTTGGGTCCATAGCACACAGGTTGGTTCCTCGGTAGCATCGGTCACGCCAGGCGTGGATGCCGGAAGAACCTCGGGAGGGCATGGTAGATGGGTGTCAGCGTGCCGGCGTCTCAGCTTGACGGACTCGTAGCGCAGGCGTGGCGCTCGTTCGAGCGTGCCGCCCCGATGCGGTGCCGTGTCAGCCCCGCCGTCCCGATCCTGTTCTTCGGTGACCTCGATGCCTATTGCGGATCACAGACGCGCGTTCTGACAGTGGGGCTGAACCCTTCGCTGGAAGAGTTCCCGTCACGAAGACCGTTTCGCCGCTTCCCTCTCGCCTCGACTGTCACATCTAGCGACCCGGCGCGATACATCAGAGCGCTATCGGCCTACTTCCGTACCGACCCTTACGACAGCTGGTTCCGGAACTTCGAGCCGATGCTCAACGGAGCGAAGGCGAGCTACTACCCACGATGGGCTTCGACCGTGCTCCACACCGATATCTGCTCACCCGTCGCAACCGATCCGACCTGGAGCCGACTTTCGGACTCCGACCGGGCGGCGCTCGAGGTCCACGGCCCCGCGCTCTGGTATGGGCTGGTCGAGGAGCTGCAACCACACATCGTTGTGCTCTCGGTTGCTCGACGCTACCTCTCCCATATCGTGTTCGATCCGCTCAGCCGATGGAAACCCCTGCACCGCTTCGAATTCAAGGACAGCGGCGCTCCCCGCTCGCGTCCCTACGAAGCACGTGCACGCTGGTACCGCACCGGCGGAAACCCGACACTATTCGTCTACTGCCCCGCTGGTAGGACACCACTCACGATCAGCAACGACCAGAAACGTCAACTGGGCGCGATTTCCGTACAAGCATGGAGGCGCGGTCACTAGAGCCGAAACAGCGGTCGTTTCGATCTGCCGGTCCGACCCGATGGCGGTATCCCACGCCTGAGCCTGCCGTGGTTGCCATTGCTCAGTCCCAACCGCCCTGCTTACACCCCGTCGCGTGTACTAATGGAGAAAGGAGTACATCGCCAATGTCTCCGGCTGTTCTGATTCCGAAAACACAAGAACTGTGTATATACCGCCAACGGTCACGAGTTGTCGGAGGTCGGCTTCGATGGTGACACTTCCATCTTCATGAACGGCCCATGAGTCGGCTACCACATCCTCCAAGGCGAGATCTACATAATAGGAGCCGGGAGGCGGTGGTTCTAGTACTTGAGCGATCGGTCCGACACTCTCACAGGCATCCGTGAAGCCGCCACCCACACAATATGATGTGAGCCTGGAGATTTCCTCAGGTCGTTTCGAGGTTGGTGGTGAGTCATAGTAGACCGCTAAGTGACCGATCTCGACTCCGGATTGTGGCCGCAGCCAAAGCCTCAGTATCCCGTCGTCAAGACGTGGCGATGTTGCGTGGTCCAGCCGCGTGTATTCGAAGTGTTGATAGTACGCAACCTGGCTGTCAGTGAAGGCTATTCCAATGTTGACGGTGTCGTAGATGGGGTCAAGAATCGTATCACGATGTCCCCAATTCGCATGAGCGTCGTCATACACCATGGACCACTGGAGAGTCTCGATCGCGCTGAGCACATCGATGTCTCCACAGACGACCGTCGGCTGATCACAGTCTTGTGATCCCCTGATCTGCCCGGCGGCGTTCTCGGCGATCACACCGACACCGCCAGCTTGTGTGTACAGCATGTACGGCTTCAATCCATCGGATGTCCAGTGCCCTGCCAGATATCCGTAACGTACCGAGTCTTCGGCATGGGCCTGTGCCGCCTGGTTGGATCCAAGCCGGACTGCCGGCACACCATGTGATTGACGGTCCAGGTTAATGAGTCCTATGGCAAACAGCCGAAGATCCTGAAGGCTTGGAGTCTCTGGTTCATCCAGCGGGTTGAGGTTTGCATCCGGCTGGAGAGCTGCTATGTCCATGTTGATGAAGTAGGAGCTGGCGGGCAGCTCAGAGCCTGCCCAGACGACAAGTTCGTAGATGCCGGGTCCGGGAACCCTTCCGGCTAGAGATGCGACTATTGAGGTGGTCTGACCGTCACTTGACCAATGGTCGGCTACGATCGCTGAGTCAGGTAGGTTCAGTATTTGACCGCTGTCAGGTGGTCTATGGATGGATAGCACCCTGTCCCGGAATAGGCTATCTGTAGGTGAGGCAGGGGGCGGATAGTAGTAGATGTCGACAGATTCGATCGACAGACTACCGTAGGGGGCGAGTTCGAGACTTAGGAACCCACCTGAGACGGACGGTTCTTTGAGATATGTAACCTGCTGATGGTCCAGTTGTAGAATCACTACAAACGTGAAGTCGGTATATGCGACCCCCACGTGTAGTTTCTCCCAGTCCGCAAACAGCAGACTCTCTGGATCCTGGGGACGGGCTTCCGCTAAACGCGAGTCCACATAGGCCGACAGGTAACCTGCCGCGTCGGTTCTCTCACAAATCACGAGGGCGGATCTGCACTGAACGATCTCAGCCGCGTCGAAATAGCCGCGGAAGTGGCTCGACGACAGGATGGATCCTCGCCCTCCGGTCGCCGTGTAAACCGCATCGATCGGTAGCCCATCTTGGGTGTAGTCGATCAGACCCAAACGGGCAAGGGCCTGCTCAGCCACGTACTGAGCGGCGACACTGTCCCCGACTTCCAGAGGGGAATACCCCAGTTCCATCCTTCGACGGTTGACCCGGTCCACAGCCAACGTCCGAAGCGACGAGACCTCGACCGACGAAACAACATCGAATTGAGCAAGTGACTCATCCTCGAGCGGGGCGGTCGGGACCGGGCCGTCGCTCCGTGTCGACTCCCGGTCCGGAATGGGTTCACTCGGGTTTTCGAAGTAGACGACCTGACCATCATCTCCACATGCCGGAACCAGGAAGACCGCGACCACAGCGCTCAGGCAGACCCACCTGCGAAACACGCCCATCGTTGCCCTCTCCCTATTACCTAGCCATGGCCCCATCGGTGGTCGTGAGTCCTACCCCTCGTCCCGCTGCGCACAGGCCGTGTCGCCGACCTTCGAGGTGTGGCAGTCGGGAACAGTTTTGGTGGTTGTCGCAGGTCGATCTTGTGGGAGACGTCGTAGCGGCTAACGATCACGATCCGCACAGTCCCAAGGACTCCCACCTGGTCCACGCCGCTGGATAGTAGTTGGATCCGGGCTGACTTCGGACCCGGCCCCGGTGCTGGCTTACTCCGGGTCCGAGCGGAGTTGCCCGCTCGGAAGCTGGTGTGGTTCCGATGTTCCGCCCTACTTTCCCGACGCACGATTCCGGACACCGGTCGATCAGCTTCGAGCATCGAAGCGAGAGAACCGGCGCACCGGTCCTTGGGATACTCGGGCAACGGAGGCCCGCTCGCACACCTCGCCGTTGTGAACGACGAGCACGCGATCCGCAACGTGGCTGACCACTCGCAGGTCGTCCGTGATCAGCAGCACCTCGATGCCCAAATCGCCGTCGGAGCCCCGAGCGCCGCTCATGTTCTTGGACCCGAGGCCCGGTGAGTGCCCTGAGCGCGCTCGTCGCCGGACCGGCTACCGAACGCGTGGCGAGAACTTCCGCCAGGTCCGCGGGTGGCCGTCCGAGGTCCGGCGATCCCTCCACCGCAGGATGACCACCTTCGTCGTTTCCCTGACATGGTCCACCCACCGGGATCCCTCGTCTTGATGTGTGCGCGGGCTTGGAGAGCCTCGATGTATCGTCCCGGCGGCGGGTCTTGTCCGGGTTTCCTTTCACTCGAGTGGTGAAGTATCTGGTCAGGACCAGCTGCTGACTGGAGCTCAGCAAAGATCGGCCGAGCTGAGCAAGGTCGAGCGATCGCGATGTGAGGGGCGCACGTCCAGTAGTCCGCGTTGCAGGTTGTAGTCGTCGACTTAGGTGATGAGGCGTTGTTGGCTCAATGTCGGGACGGGGGGTGGTTGATCGTCAATGAACATCCTTGGTGGGATAATGGTGGTACCCCGCCGGGGTGAGCAGCCCCGGCCCAACTGCGCAGCCGCTGGCTGGGGCTGTTTCTGAACCGGGCCGCCTAGAGCACCTTTTTCATGTGTTTGCGGCGAGTCCGCTCTTGTGGGCTTTGGCATATACCTCGTACACGACATGGTCGACGCTTGCGTGGAAGGCTTGGACGGCGGCGTTCAAGTCGTCGAGAGCGGCGAGCCTTTCGAACCCGGTGTTGGGAACTGGAATACGTAGCCCGGCTAGCACCTCGCGGGCCCTGTCCGCGATTCGGGGCGCCGCCCGTTGTGGGCCTTCACCGAGAACACGTACGGGCTTCGGCACAGGATGGTCACGTACGTGTTCGTAGAATTCGGATGCCCGATCGGCGACCTCCTCCAGACGGGCCTCGGTCACCGAGTAGGTAACGCCGGTCTCGGCCCGGTTGTCCCACGCTTCGTTGACCGTGTTCGCTTCCGTGAGGATGTCGTCCACCGACTCTTTGAAACGTGTGAGGCCTTCTATGTAGGCGACCGCCTCGTCTACTAGTTCGACCGCCGGCCGGACCCGTGTTGTGGTTGTTTGGCCACTGACGGTCAGGATCCCGCCAGGTTGGGTGTACGCTTCGATGTTCCTGAGAACACGGGCGACGCTTGCATTGAAATCGTCGGCGACGTTGTTGAATCCTTGGAGAGCAGCCTGCCGCTCGGATCCGTCGTTCGGAGCAGGAACCCTAAGCCCATCCAGAATCGCGGCCGCCAACTCGGCAAGGCGGGTTGCTAGACGGAGCGGACCGCCCGGCTCCCCATGTATCCCCCTGAGAGGAATGGGCACACGCTGGAATATGACGGCATCCGCGAAGGCGTTCGTCTGTTCCTTGATGGCAACAAGGGACGCCTCAGTTTCCGAGTAGATGTTGCCTCCCTCGACGCGGGCGTCCCAGATCTCGTTGATTCTGTTCATCTCCCGAACTAGGTTGTCCACCGTTTGTGGGAACCCGCTCATAGCTTCCGCATAGGCGACTGCCACTGGCAGCAGGACCACAGGCTCGTCCTCTGGAAGGCTCGTGGCAACCGCCGACACCGCGATCGTCATCGGTTCCACAGCGATCGTGGTCTGGGGAAGGGTTGTCGTCGAAGCCAGTGTGGTTGTCCTCGCAACAGATGCTGCCGTTTCAGTACCGCCCCCGCAGCCTCGAGCCAACGCTCCGACAAGGACCGAGAGCAGAACGAGAACGAGAGCGACACGAGCGCAGCCCTTAACGACTCGAGCACACCCACCCCGTCTGCTAGTCGCTGTTATTGTCGGCTGCGAGGCTGCTGGCCTATGAGCGCTCGGCGGAGACGACTTGACGTGACCAGATTCGAGCGGACCATTGTGGACTGTGGAAGCTCTGGGACGCCTCGGCTGCGGTGGACGTGAAGGCTGAGACGGCGGACGTGAAGGCCGAGGCTTGGTCTTTATTGTCCCCGCGGAGTGTGACTCGGGCGGCCGTGGTAGGGATGAGCCTTCTACCAACCTGATGAGCTTTCTCTTGTAGTCCCATGCATCGCTAGTCAGCGCCCGGACGCTTTCCACGACGGAATGCCTGTCAACGACCCCAACTTCGGCCATGACCTCGCGGTTCTCGAAGAGACCGGCTCCTGTGAGGTTCGCCGAGCCGGTCAGGACCGTCGGTGGTGACGTGTGAACTACCCACGCCTTGAGATGCGCGGCCGCCGCCCCGCCCCGTCTGCGATACCAATTCTTGACCTCCACATCGTCACGACGGAGGAACGCGGAAGCAACACGCCGGTCGGAATCCGTTGCATTAGCGAAATAGCGTGGCCGAGCATCGCCTATCACCAAGGTGACCTCTCGGTCACGGGTCTGGCCGGCTAACCAGGCTATACCCTTCACGCTGGCATACCCGACAGCCACCGTGACCTTCGTGTTCGGATGAGAGCGCAAGAAGGCAGCTATCCGGGTTGAGGCTCCACCCTGCGGCGTCACGACATTCCTGATACTGGGCGTCGGCGGGCGAACTCGTTCGTCGATGAATCTCGCTCAGTCATAGAAAGCCGCCATCTCCGTGTTCTTGCTGACCAGTTGCAGACAGCGAGTGCCGACTCCATAAGCTTCCCTGAGTGGGTGGGAGTGGTCGGCTTGGTAGAAGCGTCGTATGTCGCGGCCGTGGCCTTGGATTGTGGTTCGATCATGCCGAGTTGTTCGAGGACCTGTACTTCGCGACCTAGGAAGCGGGCACCGGTTCCGATGCTTCCTCTTGTGAAGCGAACCTGGACCGTTGTTCCCCTCAGCGTCTAGAGGCAGCGGCCTTCTCCTTCCGCCAGCCGGGTTCGAACTCTAGCTTCGGGACTTTTCGCGAAAGGTGGGTAATAAGGGGATCCGTTTCGGCCATCCCTAGCCGGCTGCTTCTGCGTATGCGTCGGTCAGCGCATCCAGAAGTTCATCGCTGAAGTCCCGGGTGCTGTTGCCCTGACCGATCCGGACGGGTGCTAGTTTCTCGATCCGTTCGAGGTGGCTGGGCGCATTTCGCTCCAGCACGCTGCGCCAGAACTGCAGCGACGCGCCTCCCTCGTTCCAGATGGTTGCCAATGCCACCCTGTCGGAATCGAGAAGCGGACTCAGCACGAACCGCTCACCTCTCTTGCCCTCGGTCGAGGAGAGTGTTGCTAGCCCGCGGTTCTCCAATTCGCGGGCCCATCGCAACAGCCGACGGAGATCCTTCTGGTGTTCTTCCGGAGCTTCGGCGATGCTGGCCTTGAACCTCTCGCTGCCCTTGTGGTAGGTCGTCTCCGATTCCCGGCGGCGTGTCGCCTCTATGGTCACCTCGTGGCGCTCGGGTGTGACACGCTGGGGGATCGTCACCGATGTACCGGCGACGTTGAAGGAACTGACCGCTACCAGGTCGATGACCAGTTTGTCGGTGACGTGTTCCAGATACGCCACCAACGTCATCAGCTCCGGAGGCACAGTGTCGAGGACGAAGACGAGCCGGAAGCGTCCCTTGCCCAGATGCTCGTCGAGAGCCGCTGTGAACTCGTCGGCGTCGAACACGTCTTCCTGTACCGAGCCGACCGCACCGACCAGGGACTCGTAGCCACGCCGCCGGAGGCTGGCGCCGACTAGGTCCTCGAGTTGTTCTCTGGTCGTGCCGTGGAGGTGCGCCGCGTAGGCCAGGATCTGTGCCACCACCGCCCGGCGGGCGTCTCTGTTCTTCTCGAGCTTGATCTCGATAATGACCGGCCGGCCCGATGTCTCCACCCCCACCAGGTCCGCATATCCCGATCCCATCGGAACTTCCCGGCCGAGGATTAGCAGCGGCGGTGCCCCCGACAGTGGCAGCATCTCGGGCGTCTGCTCGATCAGGTCATGCAGCGTTGCCTCGTCGGGGAACCCGTCGGGCATGCTCAGCGTCCAGCCCTCACCGTCTTCCGTCCAGATTCCCGACATCGTCATGACACACTTCCCGCCTGTATTAGTGCCCAGCCGTCCAGTTACTTGACCCCGCTCTGCGGCAGCATCAGAACTCGACCGTCAGTCGCCTTGGCTACCACCAATGGCGGCATGCTTGTATGCCGCCACCTGTCGATGTCCGGCGAGTTGCCCTTGTACTTGTTGCACCTGGGGTGAGCTGCCTGGAGGTTCTCCATCCCGTGCAGCACGCTGGTGTAGTAGGTGCCCTGCCGGGCCTTGCCCTGATCGCTGAGTACGAACACCGCGAACCGTTTGGGCACCACGTGCTCGACGTGTGCTCCCTTCATCTTCATCCTGACCCCGCACAAGCCGCACCGGGTCCCGTCCCGGATGTTCAGGTACTTAAGGACCCTGCGGCGATGATCAGGTCTCCAGCGGTCTCTTGCGTCCGGTTCGTCCAGTTCCAGATTCCACCGCCAAACCCCATCGACAGCTGCGAAGGCTTTCCTCAGCAGCCCCTCGGGAGGATCGGGGGGCGGCCTGCTGAACGGGCACACAAGATCGTCTTCGACAGCCTCGACCGGGTTGTCCTCTGCGGGGTCGTCGATGGGCACGATCGAGCGGCACTTGGGAAATGTCGAGCAGCCCCAGAACTCGTTCCCGGCGTTCTTGCCGCGTTTGGCGACCCTGCGCACCATCGGCGCATCACACTTGGGACATGACAATGCCCGATCGCCATCAGACAACACGTCTGACACTCCCCGATGGCACGGTGGACCTCCTCTAAAGCGCGGACTCTACAGGGGCGGATCTGCCCTCCACCAGAACAGAAGCAGCGCACGGTCCAAGGCCGGTGTGAGCGGCACACTTTTCACCCGCCCGGTCGGCAGCCTCGGCCAACTCCGACAGTGTCGTGGCGTCGCCGGAGCGGGCCGCGTAGCTGGTCGCCGATTCCTGGAATTCGGGTGCGCCGATGCGATCGGAACCTGACTCCAGGAGGAGGACAGGATGGGAAGGTCTGAGCCTGCGCCGGTGCGGCGGTGCTCGATCACGCGCCGTCCCCAGGCGTCAGGTGCGGTGTCGGTCACGCATCCGGCGATCTCGCCCGGCAGCGGCCAGATCTCCCCGCGCCGCAACGGAAGCTCGGGGGTGCAACGGGATAGCGTCGGCGCGCCGCAGGCAGTTGCGCTGGTACACGAGTGTCACGACCGGGCCGCGGTCGACCAACCGATTCGCGACGACCGGCTCGATTGCCCCGGGCAGCCACACCCATACGGAGACGCGCCGGGGTAACGTTCATCCGCCGCACAGCCTTGCAGAACCGGATCACACCTCCTACGGCGCATGCTCGCCCGACTCGTTGATCCCCACCGGATCAACCTCGCCTAGACCTGCCAGCAGTTCGCACGTGCTCGTAGGATCGGCTTCCACCGGGGTCTACTGTCTCGGACATCGCTCCCGACAGCCGATTCGGAGGACTCATCCTTGCTACCGGCGGATTCCGACTTCCCCTGCAGATTCCTCTCTCCCCACTGTCTCGCGCAGACCCCGGGGCCCTAAGAAATTCACCGTCGTGATGGGGCACCATTACGAGATTTCTGTCAGAATCCGGGGCGTTACAGCAGGCAAACGGCAGAACCACGGTTTCTTATAGCGGCCCTTGATGATCGGGTTGGTTGAAGTGGACAAGGAGCAACATCCTATGTTCGAAGACACGAAGGATGGTCACAGCCTCAGAGCGCTCACCCGTGTGCCGGCAGCCCTTCTATGTGTGGCGCTGATCGCTGCGGGCTGCGGCAGTGACTCCTCAGATGACACGCTTGCAGCTGCAGCGGTAGAAACCACAGATGCGGTTCCGCCGGCGTCGATGGAACATCTCGGTGACGGCTCGCTCGGGGTGGTACAGGTCGCTCCCGGCGATGCCATCCAGATCCGATCGTTGAACGCCATCTCTGAAGAGGTAGCCGATTTCGGATTGCCCCTACAGCGAGGGGCCGAGTTGGGAGTGGCCGACTACGGAACCGTTCGTGGATTCGAAGTTGACCTCGGTTCTAGATTCGATGGGCAATGCACCAACTTCGGTGGAGTGTCCGCCGGCCAAGCCATCGCCAGGGACGAAACGGTGATCGGTGTGATCGGCACGTCGTGTTCGGGTGCCGCGGCCGGCGCCGCTCCGCTGATCACCGGTGCGGGAATGGTAATGATCTCCCCAGGGAACACGTCACCGGCTCTCACATCCGATCTGGCCGGTA
The DNA here is from genome assembly GCA_965219685.1 of Candidatus Spongiisociaceae bacterium. Lineage (GTDB taxonomy): Bacteria > Actinomycetota > Acidimicrobiia > Spongiisociales > Spongiisociaceae > JAPPFW01. The sequence continues at coordinate 289,991 of CBDCOH010000002.1, forward strand.
GCCCGGGGGAAAACCACCACGTCGGCTATTACCGCACGGCCCACAACGATCTGTTCCAGGGGAGAGTGATGGCGGAGTTCGTTCACGACGAGCTGGGTTTGGGCACCGCGGCGGCTATTCACGACGGTGACCCATACACGCGCGGGCTGGCTGAGGCCTTCGCCGACGCCTTCGAGGCACTGGGCGGGACGATTACGGGTTTCACAGCGGTGAACAAAGATGACATCGATATGGTTCCGGTTCTCCTCGAACTCGCCGCGGGCAGTCCCGAGGCGTTGTTCTTCCCCGTCTTCCAGCCCGTCGGGGATCACATAGCCGAACAGGTACCCACCGTCCAGGGTATGGAAGAGGTTCAGATGTTCTCCGCTGATGGTCTACTCACGGCCGAGTACCTCTCCCTACCACAGTCCGTAGGTATGTACTTCTCGGGACCCGATACCCGCTACGGCGGAAACGTCAACCAGAGTACCGGCAAGACGGCGGAAGAGTTCCTCGATGCTTACGAGGCCGCCTACCAGGAACTACCTACGTCCTCGTTCTGGGCGCATGCGTACGATGCCACTACCCTGTTGCTCGACGCTATCACAGCCGCTTCGTATGTCACCGACGAGGGGGTGTTGATGATCGACCGGGCGGGAGTGCGCGAGTTCCTCGACAGTGTGGACGGCTATCGGGGACTGATCGGCGAAATCACCTGCGACGAGTTCGGTGACTGTGGATCGCAGAAGATCACCGTGGTTCACCACACCAGCACCGACGTTGACGCGACCATGACCAACGTCGTGTACGCGGGGGGAGGGAACTAACCCTGCCACGATCTACACCATACGAACCGCGACCGGCAAGGGGACACCCCGAGCACACGCGATCGCGAGTTCCCATCCCGGCAAGTGGTATCGCCCGCTAGACACCCTGGGGAACGGGGTCCTGCGGGGAATCGCAGGGTAGGTGGGGGTGACAGTCCCCATGGGTTCGGAAACCATCCCGATCACGTAGCGTTCGGAATCCTCGAAACGTGACTTCCCTCACCGACCAGCCGAGCCCGAGTCCGGACCCGGTGCGGCCTCGGAGGAAGGGCATGATGAAAGCTCTTCTGAAACGCCTGTCAGAGAATCGCTTCCGGATATCCACACAACTCTACGCAGGGATCTGGGCCGCGGTTGCTCTCACCATGGCGGCGGGCATGGTCGGTTGGTTCTCCTTTAACCGCGTGGGAGAGGCCCAAAACGTGGTCAACGACGACACCCTGCCAGAGATGGCCACTGCGTTCAGCGTCGCACAGTTCAGTAGCAACCTTGTCGATGCTGCTCCCCGTTTAGCTACTGCGATCTCTCAAAGCGAACTGATCGACATTGCGGCTGGAATCGCTGCCACCAACGACTCATTCGTGGAGCAACTCGACGAGTTGGAGGAGGACACAGGAGACACGGAGCAGTACCAGCAACTTCGGATCGACTCAGAGGCGCTGATCAGTAACATCGCGGCGATTTATAACGACAAGGTTGAACTGTTCGGTCTAGCCGCCGACAAGGAAGACATCCAGGGTGGACTTGCCACTCTTCGAACCCGGTTGGACAGCATCATGCTGCCGGTTCTTGATGACCAGTTCTCCGACATTATCAGCCTCCGCTCGTCCGGCGAGGGCACGACGGGGACAGAGACCTTGTTCTTTGAAGACCAGATGGTCGTCTACCGTAGCTTGACGGAGATCCGGTCAAACGCCAACATCGCCGCCCAAGTCTTGGCCACCGCGCTCGGTCTCTCCAATTCCTCAGAGGTTGAACCGTTGCGAGGACTGTTCAAAGCCACTGCCGATGAGATCGAGGCCGACCTGGTGAATCTGGGCGAATTCGAACAGCGGGAGGACCTCCGGCAGTTCTTCTCGCAGTTGTCGACCCTGGGTCTGGGCACAAATGGGGGATTCAACCTGGTCGCCCGAGAACTGGGTCTCCTCGACCGCCAAAACGATTTGCTGGCAAATAACCGCGTCCTAGCCCTGAACATGGTCAATGAGATAGATGTCTTGGTGAACTCCGCCCGCGAACGAGCTGATGGCGCCACGCTCGCTTCGGATCAGGCCATCCGGACCGGGAGGACACTGCTGCTGTTCATCAGCATCATGTCCGTTGCCGGCGCCGCGCTCATGGCTTGGTTGTTCGTGGGTAGGGTGCTACTCCGCCGCCTCAGCCATCTTTCCAACCGGATGCTGAGCATGGCCAAGGGCGACCTGGAAACTCAGGTGACCATCAAGGGGCGCGACGAAGTGGCGGACCTGGCTGAGGCCCTGGAGGTCTTCCGCCGTCACGCCCTCGAAGTGCAGCGCCTCAACCTCGTAGAGCAACTGGCGGCAGAACTGAAGGAAAAGAACATCCAGATCGAAAAGGTGCTGTCCGACTTGCAGCGGGCGCAAGAGCAGATCGTGGTGCAGGGGAAACTCGCTGCGCTCGGCGAACTAACCGCCGGAGTAGCCCACGAATTCCGTAACCCGCTGAACTTCATCAGGAACTTCTCGGAGGCCTCCAAGGATCTGCTGGCTGAACTCCGGGAGATCCTGGACGAGCCGACCGCCGATCTGACGGAAGAAGACAGGGTATACCTTCTTGAGATCGCTGACTATCTGGAGTCGAACCTAGAGCGTATCCGTTCCCACGGCGACCGCGCCGACCGCATCGTGGAGGACATGCTGAGGATGGGTGGGGGCTCAGGAGAAAAACAGCCTACTGACCTGAACGGGGTGATGCATGACCGCCTGAACCTGGCGTATCGGAGCGCGCGGGCAATGGACACCGATTTCAACCCCACCATAAGAGAGGATTACGACCCTACGCTGGTTGAAATAGAGGTGATTCCCCAAGATATCGGGCGATTGTTCCTGAACCTTGTCTCCAACGCCTGCTATGCGACCAACCAAAGACGTCTGAGTATGGATGCATCGGGCATGACGGAGCCCTTCGTGCCGGAACTACGGATAAGCTCCCGCAGAGAGGCCGACCGGGTGGTCTTTTCTGTCTGGGACAACGGCGGCGGGATCCCTTCCGACATCATCGACAACATCTTCAACCCTTTCTTCACCACCAAGCCCGCCGATCAGGGCACCGGATTGGGCCTGGCTCTCTCCAGCGACATCGCCCGGCAACACGGCGGTCTGATCCGAGTTGAAACCGAACAGGGCGAATCAACCACCATGATCGTTGAACTGCCCCTCGCCGACACACCGACCCCGACCCCCGAGATCCAGCAGCCGGGCTGATCGGATATCCAGACCCTGCCGGTTGTCGACGAACCGGGTGAACGGCTCTTCGGTGCGACCGGTCAGCAGCATCATGCCGATTGCGACCAACCAGGCGAAGAACGCGGTGCCGATGATCGGGTGGGCGACGGTGGCCGAGTCGGCCCAGATGAACTGCGTCGCGATCCCCAAGGCCGCCGACACAGGAGAGACGGACCGGAGAACTCCGCCCGAAGACCCCGCCTTCGCTCCAACCATCCGACACACCTCAATCCATGAAGATGCTGGGCTAGCCCTGATGACCGTTCCGCGGCCCCGCGGAGTCCTGCATCCGATCGGCTCTCGTGACCAGATTCCACGACCGGCCCGCACTGCCTCTCGGGTCTTGCCGCCGGCGATCTACCAGGCGAGCCCCACCGCTCTGGTCAGGAATCCCGCGAATGGCGCGGCGACGCGGCAGGCGTCGGCATACAGGTCGATGAAGTCGGGCGCGCAGGTCTCGTCCTCGGTGAACTGCGTGATCGCGACGAACGACTTCAGCTTCAGGTACTCGATGTGGGGATGGCCCGGGTCGAAGCCCCTAGGAGCTCGCTTGAGCGACTCGCCCTCCAGGTCGAAGTTGGAGGCGAAGGGCTCGCCCTCCACGATGGCTTCCCACTTCTCGGGCTTGTCGACGATCGCCTGGCGGATCTGGTTGGCCGTCGCGGCCTTCGGTCTCCACAGCCCGGCGCCGGCGAACACGTATCCGGGTTCCAGATGCAGGTAAAGGCCGGGTCCGTGGACCTCCCGCCCCACCTCGTGGCGGAAGTGGATCCCGGCGTTGGTCTTGTACGGGCTCTTGTCTTTCGAGAAGCGCACGTCCCGGTAGATCCGGAACACCGATCCGCCTGAACGCCGGGGATCGGCCACCATGTGAGGGCTGATGGATGCGAGACGGCTCTCGAAGTCTGCGACGAACTGCAGGAGAGGATCCTGGACGTCCTTCCGGAAGCGCTCCTTGTTGGCCTGGAACCAGTCGCGCCGGTTGTTCGCGGCCAACTCGTCGAGGAACTCGAACATGGCGGGGGTGAAGTGTGACATCCGGGCAAACCGTAGCCGGGTCGCCTCACTCTCACCCGGGTTTGTGCGTGTGCCTGCCCGGCGCTTTCTTGCAGTCAAATATCCGGGTCATGCCATCCGGACGTCGTGCATTACGATCCCTAGGCCCGACGCCCTGGCCATTCGGCTGTCCGCAGTCAGTAGGGGAATCCCGTAGCGGCGCGCACAAGCTACGTAGACAGCGTCGTAGGCGGTGACGTTCCGGTAGTGATCCCAAGCCCATCGCGCCAGCTTCCGGTGGGGAACGCGGGTCAGCGGCCACCTGATCAGGTCGTCTACGGCCATACGTGCCCGTTCCTCTTCCAGATGTCCCTGCAGAACCGTCTTGCGTAACACTGACAGCACCTCGGCATCCATCAACTCGGGCGCGACCAGGGAAGCGCTGTCGATTGTGGGAGCGATAGCCCTGCCCATCGGTGATCTGAGCATAGGTACTCGAATGCGACCGAGGCATCGATCACATAGCCGGTCATCCGGGGTCGATGCCAGCGGATCCCGGGCGCGAGCGTCCGCCTCCGTCAGGATCGTCAGCGGACCAGGACCCAATCTGCTTGGTCCGCACGGCCCGCTCCTCGGCAATCAGTGCGGCCGCATCCACGCCGAGGTCGGTCGCGGGGCGCCCGGCCAGATGCTCACGCCACTCCCACATCGCCAGCTCGCGTTCTACAGCGGTGAGCACCGCCGCGCTGATGGTGCAGCGGTTCTGCCTTGCGTAGGAACGGAGGCGCTCGTGAAGGGCATCGGGTACGTTCTTAACTTGAAGGTTCGCCATTTCATGGCAATATCATGGTCTTGGCATTGCCTAATCATGATTCTGGCATTACCTAGGCACCCTCCTCGGACTCCTCCGGGCGTTGGAATGGCTCGACCGGTCAGGTGGCCGACCAGGTTCGGGCTGTCTCCACTGTCACCTCGATAACCGGTCCCGGGGGCGGCTGGGTCGTGTACACGTCGTACCTGGCGGTGAGCAGGGCGAGGCCCTTCCGGAGGGTGGGACCGGACCGGACCACCTTGGCTGTCCCGTCGAGCCTCACCCACCACAGTCTCGACCAGTCGTCGTCGTAGTGGTCGACCAGCACCGAGACCTGCGGGTTCGCTTCTATGTTGGCGAGGCGTTTGAGGCGGAGGGTGGACTTGGGCTTGAGGTCGACCGCCGTGTACAGGTGCCCTTGTTCGTAGGCGAACACGATCGGGACCAGGTGCGGCCGGCCGTGGTGGTCGACGGTTCCCAGCGTGGCCGAGCGCGCACCGCCTAGCCGGCGGCTCATCTCATCGCGGTCCACGGGAGCCTCCCTTCGCCGAGCGGGCACTGTCGAGTCTCCGGACTCTCCATGTCCGCCGGGTATGTTGCCATGTGCGACCGGCTGCGGGGTGAACCGCCCGGAAACGCCCCCGTGCATCGCCTCCTCGCGGGGCTAGACGAGTAGTTCCAAGGGATCTGACCGGAAACGACCGAACTCTACGATCGCTACACAACGCTGTACAACGCATCTGTGACTGGTGTGCCCCTGTTCCTGGACTCTCGGACCACGGGCTGCCGTTTCGTGAAGAGCCACCCCGCGGCGCAAACGCGAGACTCAAACAGTGCTATGTAGGATGGTAAACGATCCGAATTAGTGTTAACCACCGATCCCAAACTAGAAACTATAGACTACCGACTAGGAACTAATCATCTAGCATCGCGCCATGACGATGCCACACACCCTGGCGGCACCGTGGCGGGCTCCGGTATTCTGGGCCGATATCCGACCCGCAGTGTGGTCGGCTCTCGGGCTGCCTCCCACCGTCTATGCGGACGAGGCGTTCTACGCCGACGAGCAGAGCCGGCTGTTCGGGCGGGCATGGACCGGTGTGGCGCTTGCCTCCGAGTTGCGGGCGCCGGGCCGGCTTCTCGTGCGGTCGGTCGGCGGCAAGTCCGTGTTGCTGACCCGGTCCGGCGACCAGTTGCGCGGGTTCATGAACACCTGCCGTCACCGGGGAACCGAACTGGCCAAGGCCGACTGCGACATAGGGGGCGTCATCCGGTGTCCTTACCATCGCTGGAGTTATTCGACCGAGGGTCGGTTGGTGGCGGCGCCGCTGTTCGAAGCGTCCCCGCCGTCGGACTTCGACCCCGCCGACTGGCGTCTCGTGCCGGTACGCGTGGACACCTGGGGTCCCGTCGTGTTCGTATGCCTCGACGAGCGGACCCCGCCGCTGGAGGTGTGGCTCGGTGATCTCGCGGAGCGTTTGGCCGGTTACCGCCTGGACGAGTGGGAGATCGCCGACCTCGACGGGGCGGAATGCACGTTCGAGGTCGGCGCCAACTGGAAGCTGATCGTCGAGAACTTCGCCGAGTACTACCACCTGCCGTGGGTGCATCCGAAGCTGGCCAAGGTGTCACGGGTCAAGGACCACTACCGCTACCAGGGTCCGGGAATGTATTGCGGGCAGACCACGACGCCGGTCTCGAGCGACAAGCATGACGACTGGTTGGTACTGCCCCCCGCCACCGGCCTGGACGCCTCGGATGCCGCCAGCGGGAGGTTCGTCGCTCTGTTCCCCAACGTCTTGCTGGCGGTGCTGCCCAACCACATGTTCCTCATGCTGTTGGAGCCGGTGGGGGCCGGGCGGACCCTCGAGCACTGTACCTTCCTGTTCCCGCCGGGTACGGCACCGCCATCCGACGACGAGGAGGGGCGCTGGCGGTTCGGCGAAGCGTTCGAGACCACCCGGCGCTTCTGGGTCGACGTGAACGATGAGGACATCGACATCTGCGAACGGGTCCAGCGCGGTCTCACCCGCGCCGGCGCGCCACCGGGTCCCATGGCCCCGCGTTTCGAGGAACCGCTGAACCGCTTCCACAACATCGTGGCCGATCTCATGACCCTCGATTCGGCGGCCGACCTCGCGGTGCCCGCGGGAGACCGGCCGGGCGAGGCTGACCTCTTCGATACCAGGCCGAACCCCCTGCCGCCGCTCATTGAGGTGGAGGCCGCGCTACGGAACGCCGAGGCCGGCTGAGCCGAAGCTCACCGGTTAGAGGGTGGGTACGTAGATGATTAGTTTCCTAGGTGTCGGGTATTGGGCGCTGGGTAGGGATCGATGCTTAGCGCTAGATCGGGCACGTGTCCGTTCTCGGTAGCACATACCCCCGACTGGTAGGGCACGGATCGGAAACCGGCTGGGCACGACCGAGCGAGTCGGCTCCCGGGCCCACCGTATAGCCTTGGCCGATGTCCCCCTCCTTCTACCGGCTGCCACGGACGATCCTGTACCTGTTCATCGGCATCCAGGCGATGGGAATCGGGGTGATCATCTCGCTGCTGGCCGACATCCAGGACCGGTTCGGGTTTCCCACCTGGTCGCTGGGGACCATCGCCGGCGTCTCGTTCGCGTTCACGCTGGTGGCGCATCTGTGGCTGGCCTCGTTCGCCGACCGGGGCTGGGAACGGAGGATGATCGCCGTGGGGGGAGTCCTGGCGGTCCTTGCCCTGCTCTGGATGGTGACCGCCTCGGACTTGTGGCACTGGGTGGCGGCCCGGGCCCTGCTCGGTTTCGCCGAAGGCACCTGCGTGGTGGCGGCGCGGCGGGTGATGCTGAGCTGGGACCCGGACCGTCAGGGCCGTGCCCTGAGCTCGCTGACCATGGCCCTGACGATCGGATTCCTGCTCGGTCCTCCGATCGCCGGCTTCCTGAACGAGATCCACACGGGCCTTCCGTTCCTGCTGCCGGCCGTGGTGGAGGCGCTCCTGCTCCCGTTCCTGTTGATGGTCAGGCCCGGCGAGTACGGGCGTTCACCCGTCAGGCTGAAGCGCCGGAGCCTGGCGGCGATCCCGGGCCTGGCCCCGGGGCTGTTCCTGGCCGCCTCTCCCTGGCTGATGATCGGGACGCTCGACTCTCTCTGGGCCCGGTACATGACCGATCTCGGGGCCGGCCCGGCCACGATCGGTGTCGGCTTCCTGGCGCTGGCCCTCCCGAGCGTCTTCGTCACCCCTCTCAGCGGCCGGTTGGCGGACAGGATCAACCCGATCCGGCTGGCCCTCGCCGGGGCGGTGGTCGAGTTGCCGCTCGTGGTGGCATTCGGTTTCGCCACAGGTGTGCCGTTCCTCCTCGTGGTGGCGGCACTCCACTCCGCCACGTGGTCGTTCGTCACTCCGCCCGGTCAGGCCGCGGTGGCCAAGGTGGCGCCACCCGGACAGGCTGCCGAGGCGCAGGGCCTGGTCGAGTCCTACGGGCTCGTCCTGGCGTCCGCCGGGGCGCTGGTGGCGTCTCCCATCTACGCGGCCGGGGGTCCTGTCGTGCTGTTCTTCGCCGCGGCGGCGGTACTGGCGGTGACCCCGCTGGTGGTGTTCGCGAAGGGCAAGAACTGGAGAGGGGTTTTCTGATCGTTCGAGCCTGAAACGGCGCCAAGCGTTTGCGGAGCGGCTATTCTTCCAGGCGATACGACCTCGAGGGGGAGTGTGGCCGAAAGCTTCCTGTGGAAAGGCCGTCTCGGGCCGATGAATCTGAGTATCTCCGATACGACGTTCACGCCGTCGACCATCTCGACGCTGGTCGCTCGTGAACTGCGCATCGAGGAGGGGGACGTGGCGATCGACGTTGGTTGCGGCTCGGGAGTCTTGGCCATCGTCGCCGCCAAGCTCGGGGCCCGGCACGTTCACGCCATCGACAAGAGTCCCGACGTGATCGAGGTGGGTCGAGCCAACGCAGAGGCCAACGACGTGAGCGACCGGGTCAGCTTCTACCAGGGCGACCTCTTCGAGCCTCTCGACCAGAGCATCAAGGCCGACGTCATCATCGGCGACGTCTCGGGCATACCGGACGCTCTGGCCGATGAGAGTGGATGGTTCCCCACCAGGGGCGGCGGAGGAGCGCGCGGTAGCGAACTCCCCATCCGTATGCTCGAGGAGGCCCGGAGGAGGCTGGCCTCGGGTGGTCGGCTGTTCCTCCCCACCGGATCCCTCCAGGACGAGACCTCGATCATCGACACCGCCCGCCGGCTCTATACGAGGGTTCGCAAGCTGACCGAACGCCGGATACCCCTACCCAGCCGGATCGCCACCAGCCAGGTGCTCTCGGAACTCGTCGACAGGGGTGTGGTCCGCATCGTCACCCGGGGATCCAGGTCCCTGTGGGAGGCGAGGGTCTGGGAAGTCTCGGGCATCGCCTGACGCGGGCCGGGCAGGTTAACGGTCTGTTCCGTCCCGGGTCGGTTACGATACGGCCAGATGGTCGTCCGCGTTGGTGATGTGTTGGATGAGATCGACAGGCGGGTTCCTTTCCGGACCGCCGCACGTTGGGACGCGGTGGGTCTGCAGCTCGGCGACACCCGCCGTCCCGTCTCGGCCGTAGCCGTGGCCCACGAGATCACCGGGCCGGTGGCGGACGACATACTGGCCCGAGGGATCGATCTCGCGGTCACCTACCACCCGCTGGTCTTCCACCCGCTACCCTCGGTGACGGCGGTCGCCGGGCCGGAAGGACGGTCGTTCGCTCTGGTGGAAGGGGGCGTGTCGGTGATCTCGGTTCACACCAACTGGGACGTTGCGGCCGGCGGTGTGGCCGACTGCCTGGCCGCGGCTCTCAACGTCGAGGACGCGGAGGGATTCGGCGTCATGGAGACCGCCGACGGCGAGCCGGTCCCGGTAGGACGCCACGGTCGTTCGACGGGACGCCGGCCGAGCTGATGGACACGGTCCGGACCGCGCTTGGCAGCCGTCCACGCGCAGCCGGTCTCGGTGCGCGCAGGATCCGGCGGGTGGCCGTCGTGCCGGGTTCCGGCGGCGCCCATGTGGACGATGCGATCTCCGCGGGCGCCGACGCCTTCGTCACGGGTGACGTGTCCCACCATGAGGCGCGACGAGCCGTGGACCACCGGATGGCCGTGATCGACGCCGGACACGGCCCCACCGAGCGCCCGGGGGTCAGGGCCCTCCACTCGTTGGTGGCCGACATCGTGCAATCACCCGTCGACCTGGTGGGCGACGACGACACCCCGTGGGAGGTTGAATGGAACGGCTGAGCAGCTTCGCCGATCTGCTGGAACTGCAGCAGATAGATGCATCTGTCGACAAGCTGCTGCAGGATCGCAGAAGCCTGCCCGAACTGGCGGACCACGCGCTGGCCCGCCGAGAGGCCCGGGAGGCCGCCCATGCCGCCGAGGAGGCCACCGTCCGGATGCGGAGCCTGGACCGCGATCTGTCCCGCACGGAGGACGAACTCCAGATGGCTGAGCAGAAGCTGAGAGAGCAGGAACGCCGGCTGTTCGCCGGGCGGATGAACGCTCGGGAGACCGAGAACATGAGGGCGGAGGTGGAGAGCCTCCGGCGGCAGGTGGCGTCCATGGAGGACGAGCTGCTCGAGTTCCTCGACATGCGGGAAGGGATGCAGGAGGAGGAGAGGATGCTGGCCGGACGCGCCGACGCGACCGCCGAGGTGGAGCAGAGGCTCGCCGCCCGCATCGCCGAGTCCAGGGGGGTCATCGACGCGTCGCTTTCCCGGTTCCGAGAGCGCCGGGACGGGATCGTCGCGGAGGTGGAGCCTCGACTGCTGCAGCTCTACACCCGTCTCAGGGAACGCCGCGGCGGGATCGTCGTGGGTGAGACCTCCGGGCGGGTCTGCGGTGCGTGCCACCTCCAGATGCCGATCGCCGAGTACGAAGAAGTGGTGCGGGACGCAATTCCCCAGTGCATCAACTGCGCCGCCATCCTCGTCCTTTGAATCCCGACCCCATATCGCGGCGGCGTACCTGACCATCGACTGAGCAACTGGGCGCAGGATGGTGTTCTGGCACGTGGGCGGCGCAGTTTTCCTGTTCCGCCTCCTGTTCAGGGACCCGGGCGTCGATCTCAGGTTTCTCGCCTCCGGCGCCTTGCTCCCCGATGCGGTCGACCTGCTGGTCGGTGTCGTCCAGGCCCAGGAGCCGGGCATGACCGGACGTTCCTACGGTCACTCGCTCCTGGTAGCCGTGGCGTTGCTGGCGGTGGGAATGTTGACGACGGAACGCGGCGGCGCCGGGAGGAAGCGCGCGGTTGTCCTCGCGGTTGGGGCCATGTTCCACCTGCTGCTCGACGCGATGTGGCTGTGGCCCGAGGTGTTGCTTTGGCCGCTGGCCGGCGGCTTCTCGCCGGCGGGTGCTCCCGGAGACTGGACCGGCTTCCCGGGCTCGCTCACCGGCGATCCTGCGCGGCTGGTGCAGGAGGCGGCGGGACTCGTCTACCTGATCTGGCTGCTGCGCCGGGCCGGGCTGTCCGACGGGGCGCAGCGTTCCCGCCTCTGGAGGACCGGCGTGATTGGCTGGTAGGTGTCAGGTGGTTTCCAGATCGCTATGCGTCGGCACCGGGCAACCGGCATCCGGCAACTGATCAACTGCTGGCTTCTCGGACCAGCGTTGGCCGGCCGACCTGCTCCGCGATCATGGCGTGCACCCGGTTCTTGAGACCTTCCAGCTCGTAGATCATCAGGCCGTCGGTGGCGATGGGCGGCATGATCTTGACCGTGACCTGTCCCGAGCGGATCAGCTTGGTCTTCGGCTTCCATACCGCCCGGCTTCCGATGATGGCGGTGGGGAGGACGGGCGCCCGGACGTTGCGTGCGATCGAGAAGGCGCCCTTCTTGAAGGGGAGCATTACCCCGTCCCTGGGCCGGGTGCCCTCCGGGTAGATCATCAGGGACCAACCCCGGTCCATCGTCCTTCTCGCGCCCTCGTTTATGGCCTGGTGGGCGGCCCGGCCAGCTCCCCGGTCGACCTCGACCATTCCGATGCGCCGCATGGCCAGGCCGAACAGGGGGATCTTGAACAGTTCGGCCTTGGCCAGGAAACGGATCGGGACCGGCAAGGCGGCGAAGTGGGCGAAGATGTCGAACGCCGACTGGTGGTTGGACACGATCACGTAGGAACTCTTGGGGTCGATGTGTTCGAGTCCCTCGACCACGAGCTTCACCCCCGCCGCCCAGCACCACATCCGGCCCCACGCCCTTGCCACCCGGTCCAGTCCGGAGGAAGTAGGCCGGACGAGGGTGATCGTGACCACTGCCAGGGCGGCGACAGCCGTGTAGGGGATCGCCACCGCGAAGGTGACACCCGCCCTCAGCCCTCCGAGAATCTTCTTCATCTCCCGGAGGATACCCGTCCGGTGAGGCCGGGGCCACGTTCGTTACCCTCCTGGCCTACATCTAGGCGGAAGGCGGCGGTGGCCCGGAGGCGAACGAGGTTCACGAACGACCAAGCGGTGCGGGTATTCCTCCGAGCGCAGGGGTTCGGGGACCGGCGTCCCTCCGGCCGGGTGGACGCCCGCCACTTCGCCCGGGTGGTCCGCCGGTTGCGCCTTCTCCAGATCGACTCGGTCAACGTGCTGACCCGGGCCCACTACCTCCCCGTGTTCGCCAGGCTGGGCCCCTACCCGCGGGAGGCCCTCGATCGGTGGATATACGAAGGTCGCCACATGTTCGAATACTGGTGCCACCAGCAGTCCTACGCTCCGGTGCGTTTCCACCCCATGATGCGGCCCCGGATGCGGGAGATGGACGATCACCGCTGGAAGCGGGTCCGGGATCTGCTCGAACACGAGCCCGAGTTCGTGGAGTCCGTGCTCGAAGAGGTCGGGGCCAGGGGTCCGATCCCGGCTCGCCTCCTCTCCGACCCCGGTGAGAAGACGGGTCCGTGGTGGGGATACGGGAAGGGAAAGGTGGCCCTGGCATGGCTGTTCGCCACGGGGCAGGTGGCGGTCGCCCACCGGGTCAACTTCGAACGCTGGTACGACCGGCCCGAGCGGGTGCTGCCGGCTGAGGTGCTGGAAGCGCCCGATCCGTCTGCCGGGGAGTCCGCACGCATGATGGTCCTCGAGGCGGCCGGAGCGCTGGGGATCGGCACCGTGCCCGACCTCGCGGACTACTTCCGGATGAGGATCACACCGACCGCCCGGGCCGTGGAGCAACTCGTGGACCGCGGCGACCTGCGTGAGGTGGCGGTCACCGGGTGGGCGCGTCCCGCGTACATACGCGAGGACATGGTCCTTCCGAGGGCGCGCCGGGGCACTGCTCTCCTGTGCCCCTTCGACCCGCTGGTGTGGGACCGGGAGCGGACCGAGCGGATGTTCGGGTTCCGCTACCGGATCGAGATCTACACCCCCCGGGCCAAGCGGGTCTACGGTTACTACGTGCTCCCACTGCTGATGGACGGCCATCTCGTCGGCAGGGTCGACGCCAAGGCCGACCGCAAGGGCGGCGTACTTCGAATTCCCGTCGCCTTCGCGGAGCCGGGTGCGGACCTGCCAGCGGCGGGCGCCGCTCTCGCCGGGGAACTGCGCGAGATGGCCGAGTGGCTCGGCCTTTCCCGTGTGGAGGTCGCGCCATCCGGCAACCTGGCAGGAGCAACCCGGGCGGCGTTGTGAGTCCGGGCTCCACCGGCCCCGGCCGTGGTCCGGATCCGCCCGCCGGAGGAGCGACCAAGCAGGAGTGGCGCCGTTGGGCCAAGGCAATGCGGCGACCGGGCATACCCGGGCCGGTCTCCCGGGCCGTGACAGCCGGGATCATTTCCTGGTTCGCCGGTTCCCACGCTCCGGAGGGTGCTGTGGTCCTGTACCTGCCTCTCCCCGACGAGGTGGATGTGACTCCCGTGATGGACAGTGTGGACCGGGCCTTCGCCGTTACCAGAACGCCACCGCGGGGGACCCTGACCTTGCACCCGGTGGATTCGCCGAGGGAGAGGCACCGCTACGGCTTCGAGCAGCCGGTGGCCGGAGCTCCGCTGCTCGATCCAGGCGGCGTGGGCGTGGCGCTCGTACCGGGGCTGGCCTTCGACCGCGGGGGAGGCCGCCTGGGCAGGGGAGGGGGCTACTACGACCGCCTCCTGCCCACCCTGCCCCCCGATACGGCGCGCGTGGGAGTGGTGCCCGAGCAACTGGTGGTGGAGGCGGTCCCCACCGATCCCCACGATGTCCCGATGACGCATCTGGCCACCGAACTAGGTGTTGTGGTGATTGGTGATTGGTGATTGGTGATTGGTGATTGGTGATTCGTGATTCGTGATTCGTCTGGCTCGTAGGGACTGAGGGCGGTGCAACCCTGCCAGTTCCCTGAGACCTAGCACCTAGGACCTCACACCTAACCCCCAACACCTAGCTACGCTTGACCCATGTCCGATTCCAGCTACTCCGTCCGTTGCCGTGAGTATGCCGAGGCCATCTGGGAACTGGAGGAGGCCGGGATCCGGGTGCTCCAGGCCCGGATAGCGCGCTGGCTGGGGGTCAGCCCGGCCAGCGTCTCGGAGATGATCCGGCGTATGCAGGCCGAGGGCCTCGTGACCATCGAGGACGAGGTGACTCTCACCGATGAGGGCCGTCACCTGGCGGCGGTGGTGGTGCGCCGTCACCGTCTCGCCGAACGTTTCCTCTCCGAGATTCTCAAGCTCCCGTGGGCCAAGGTCCACGAGGAGGCCGAGGTCTGGGAGACGATGATCTCAGACGACGTCGAGAAGGCCATGTGGGCGGTGATGGAGGACCCCAAGACCTGCCCCCACGGCAACCCGATCCCCGGCGCCGGTTACCAGCCTCCCAGGATGAAGCCGCTCGCCGACATGGAGAGGGGAGAGACACTGTCCCTGGAGCGGATATCGGAGGAGTTGGAACTCGATGCCGAGATGATGCGTTTCCTGGACGAGAACCACATCCGTCCCGACTCCGTGATCCGGATGGTTCAGAAGGACCCGTACGGCGCCCTGACCGTCGAGGTGGCGGAGCACCAGGTGGGCATCGGAGCCTTCGCGTCGGAACGCCTCTTCGTAGCCGTCGAGTAACGGTCCTTGAGCGGACACGACCCTGTGCCTTCGTACCCTGGTCGGCCGCTCGGGTCTTGGACGCCGTCCGGCCCCCGCGATCGGGGTCCGTCGCCGGCGAGACGCGCAGTTCCCCTGGTTCCGGCCGGGCCGCTCCGGTTCGGATGACCGAGCCCCTGGATCCGTTCGACTGGAGCCTGCTCAGGCGGATGGAGGCCCGTGTGCGGCGGGAGTTCGAGGCCGCCGAATCGGATGCCGCCCTGCTGGCGGCCCGCCGCCGGCGGCTGGCCGACGTAGCTTGGGAGGCGGCACAGTCCGGCAAGCAGGTGAGCGTCAGGGTGGGAAGCCGCCAGTTGGCCGGGAAGCCCCTCTATGCCCGCAACGACCTGATGAGCCTCGAGACGGCCAACGGTCGAGTGGATGTCTGCTTGCCCAACATCGACGCCATGACGGTGACACAGTCACGCGCCGAGGGATTGTCGGTTCGCAAGGACGCCGAGACCTTTGCCGCCCGGATCGCGATGCTGCAGCTGACCCGCGAGCGGGTCGAGATCGTATGCCGGGGTGGGGAGGCGCGATTCGACGGGACGATCGAGTACGTGGCCCGTGATCACGTGGCGCTGGCCGGGTCTCGCGGTGAGGTTCTCGTGGCGCTGGAAGCCATCGCCTATCTGGTGCTTCGTCCGGAATTGCGCTGACCTAGACGGATTCGGATCAGCACACGGTTAACCGTTCCTACTCCTCGGTCAAGCCGCGTCTCTGATCTCCCCTAGACTGGAGTCAGCCTCTAATTGACGTTGTTCCTTCTAAGTACAATGGTTTATACACTGCTAAAAATGTGTAGCTCATTTTAACGAATGAATGCACCATACAATCGAAGTTCGGTCTAGATTGAGATGCCATCAGGCCTACATCGGGGGTGAACGGGATGGTGAGGACCGAGACGGCGGGTCGGATCGCTTCGACGCCGAAGGGGGCGAAACGCCCCAGGCGGAGCATCTTCAGCCGGTTGTCATTCGGACACGTGGTGATGATCTCCGCAGGACTGCTGGCGTTCCTGCTGAACATGCTGGTCCTGCGGAGCAAGGGCGAGACGGTGGAGGTCCCGGTAGCGGCGCAGCCGATAACCGCCGGAACCCGACTCCGGGCGGAGGATGTCGGGTACCGGTTGGTTGACGCCGAGGGACCTTTCCTGGAACGGGTGCTCCACCGGGAAGCGGTGGCGTCTCTCCTGGGCCACGTAGTCATCCGCGACATCGATCCGGGGGCTCCCCTGCTGGCCGATGACCTGAAGCCGGTCGCCGCACCCGATGCCGGTAGGGCGATGAACATTCCGGTCCCGCCGGATCATGCGGTCGGCGCAGCCCTGTCCGTCGGTGATCGGGTGGATGTCATCGCCGTGGATGACGGGGGTAGCCGCTTCGTGGCTACGGGCATCGAAGTGCTCGGGGTGGCTCTCGGCGGGAGCCGCACCTCCGGCGACCGGTTCGGCGTCACGGTGGCGGTCAGCGAGGAGGAGGCGCTGGCCATAGCGGCGGCGATCGACGGGGATGCCGTACACCTGGTCAGGTCGACGGGCAGCTCCGAGATCGGCGCGGCGCCGGAACCGGTAGCGCCCCGGGCTCCGGGAACGGGGTCGCGGTCGTGATGGGACCGGAACCCGTCATCGCGATCGCCGGCTCCCAGAGATCATGGGCGGCTGAACTCGTGCGCTTCCTGAGCGACTTCGGCGGGGCGCGCTTCATGGGGACCGTGCTGACGGCCCGCCAAGCGCTCGAGTCCACCTACGAGGTGCTTCTCATCGATGACATCACCAGCTACCTCAGTCCGCGGCTTATCGAGCGGGTCAGGGGCAGCGGGCGGAAGGTGATCGGCGTTTACGACCCGGAGTCCGGAGACCGTGGTCGCAAACGGCTGAGAACGATGGGCGTGGATGCGGTCATCCCGGCGGATGCCGGGGCGGAGGCGATCCTGGAGACCATCGCCGCCATCGGACCGGGCCGCCCCGCGCGCGCCGTCGCCGAAGCCACCCCGACTCCGGAGCCGGACGCTCCGGTGCGGGTGACCGCGATAGCCGGAGGGGACTTGGCGGGCGACTTCGCGGTCGCCCTGGGTGGTTCATTCCGGGCGAGCAACAGGACGACGCTCCTCCTCGAGGCCGACACGGTGACGCCGATGATGGCCCAACGACTCTCGATGCCGATGGTTCCCAACCTGCTCACCGCCCTCGACGCCCACATACAGTTGCGGGGCGATGTCCGCGACTCCTTCCTCGCGGGACCGTACGGCGTCACCCTCCTGACCGGGATTCCCGAGGTATCGGAGTGGGAGACGATCCGTTCCGATGAGGTCATCGATCTGGTGGAGACGGCCGCCGAGTGGTTCGACGAGCTGATCGTGAAGGTTTCCCCCTTCCTGGAGAATCTCGCCGGGTTCGGCAGCAGGGGCGGCCGCTTCGAGGTGAACCGGTCCATGGTCGGACTGGCCCGAGATGTGGTGTACGTGGCCGAGCCGACACCGGTGGGCCTGTCGAGGTCTCTGCGGTGGATAGCGCAGGCCCGCCGCCTCACCGCGGCTCGCCTCCATATCGTGTTCGGGGGGGCTGCCACCACCTCCTTCCAGCGTGGTGAGTTGAGCGACGAACTGACCCGGAGTTACCTGCCGTCGTCCATCACGTGGCTTCCTGTCGACAACGGCAGGGATCGGGCGGTCTGGAACGGTACCGCGATCCCGAGGGGACCGTTCATCAAGACGGTGGAGAGGCTCGGGGCCACCATCCTCGAAAGGGACTCCGAGGTACCCGGATGAGGACCAGCGCCTACGACACGCTCCGCCGCCGCGCCGCGGAGCGAATCGGCGAACGCGAACTCGACCCCCTGAGAGATGGAGACGAGATCCGTGCCGAAGTCGACCGGCTGGTGTCCGCCTACCAACGGCGCGCCCGTGCGGGTGACGGTGTAAGACCCTTCCGCGATCCGGCCGAGTTGGCGGATCGGCTGATCGACTCCCTCGTCGGTTACGGGCCGCTGACACCGGTCATCGACCGTCACGACATCGAGGAGGTGTTCATCGAGGGGGATCGCATCTCGTTCATAGACGCCTCGGGTCGCCTCCAGGCTCTCGACGCTCCCGCCTCCGAGGAGGAGAACCGCCAGATCGTGGCGCGCATCCTGGCTGGGACCAACCGCCGGCTCGACACTTCCAACCCCATCGAGCAGGCCAGGGTTCTGGGAGGTCGGGCCAGGCTCACCGCGGTCATCCCTCCGGTCGCCGACCGGCTCTCGGTGACCATCCGCAAGTACACGGTCAAGAACTACGACCTCCGGTTCCTGGTCGAGGGGGAGGTGCTCTCCTCTCCTGCGGCCGCCTTCCTGTGGGCAGCTGCCCAGGCCAGCACGACGGTCCTATTCAGCGGCCCGCCCGGCGCCGGGAAGACCACGTTGATGAGCGCGTACCTGCGCGCGGTCCCCCCGGAGCGCTGTATGAGAGTCTGCGAGGAGGTAAGGGAGCTGGACATTCCCCTGGTGCACGGAAGTTTCTACGAAGCGACACCACCAACCCTCGACGGAGGCCGCCGCTACACCTTGAGAGACTTGGTGAAGGTTGTCCTGGCCCAGCGGCCGGACCTGATCTGCGTCGGCGAGGTCCGCGGTGCCGAGGCTTTCGAGCTGACCCGTGCGGTCAACGCCGGATGCGGCTTTGCATGCACCATCCATGCCGACTCGGCGCCGGCTGCGCTCGTGGCCCTGGTCAACTCGGCCCTGATGGCGGGCGAGAACGTGACGGAGAGGGTCCTCACCCGGATATTCAGCACGGCGATCGACTTTGTCGTGCACCTCCGCAGGGACCAGCAGGGGGAGGGCACCGGAGGAATCCGGCGCCGTGTCGTGGAGATCGTGGCCCTGACCTCGGGGCGCCAGGACGGGGATTTCGCGGCCGACACCCTGTTCCGGCGGGAGCGACTGGAGGAGCCGCTCCTGTGGACGGGAGCAGTGCCTCCTCCTGAGACGGTCGCCCGGGTCGAGTGGTCCCTCCCAGACGGTGTGTCCGTCGAGTCGATCCTGTCCGGGAAGTGGCAACCTCCGTCGTGATACTCCTGGCATCCCTGCTGACGGCTGTTGCCGCATACGCGGCTGCCGGCCTGATGACCGGTAACCCGGTGCGGCCCCGGCCACGGAGGCCGGCCGGGCGGGACGAATCCCGCCGCCGTCTGTGGCTCATCCAGGCAGGCAGCAGGCTGACCGTCCACCAGTTCGTGGCACTATCGGTGGGCACCGGACTCGCCGCGCTGGTTCTCCTCAACGCGCTGACCGGTGCCTGGTGGCTGGCCGCCGTCCCGGCCGTCGCCTCCTCCCTTATTCCGCACTTCTACTACGCCCGGCGACGGAGCGAACGGCTCAGGCGACTTGCCCGGGCATGGCCGGACGCCCTCCGCGACATCCTGGCCTCGATCGCAGCCGGCTCCACGCTGTTGAGCGCGCTCTACGACCTTTCCGACCGCGGTCCGGTTCCGCTACGGCCTGCGTTCACCCGGTTCCGCCTGGTTGCGAGGATGATGGGATTGGTAGCGGCCCTCGAGCTGACCAAGGAGGAACTCGGGGATCCGGTCTCCGACCGTGTCGTCGAGGTGCTGGTGCTCGCGTACGAGCACGGAGGTGGCCTGGTCACTGAGGTGCTTCGGGATCTGGTCGGGGAGATAACCGAGGACCTCAGGCTGGACAGCGAGATCCGCTCCGACGGGACCGAGCAACGGATCGAGAGCAGGGTGGTCCTCATCATCCCATGGGTGCTGCTGCTGTTCCTCGCCACCACCTCCGAGCAGTACCAGGCTTACTACCGGTCCGCCGACGGCCTGGTCGTGGTCACGCTCGCCGCCGCTTGGTCGCTGGTCGGGGTGCTGCTGATGAAACGCATCGGCCGGTCCGTGACCGAACGCCGGGTTCTGGTCCGGTCCACACGAGGGGGAGACTCCGGAGGGCCGGAGTGAACACCGGTCTCGCGATAGGAGCGATCGCGGCCTCCGTCACGTTCGCCGTGGTGGGCGCCGCGCTGGTCGTGCGTCCATTACGCCGGCTCGGGCCCAGGGTTCGCCCCTACACCGCGGCGACCCGGGTCGACCTCGGACTCAGGCCGGATGTGTCACGGCGGGTCGGGCCGCGTGCGGGATCCGGCGGTTCCCGGTCCAACCGGATCCTGCACTCGATCTCCGGTGGACTGGACCGGTTGGCGAGCCTCCTCGTGCTCGGCGACGAGGAGAGCCTGGCGCTCCGCCTGCGCCAGTCAGGTCTGTATCAGGGGTTGGATGAGGCGAGGCGACTCCAGGCGTACCGGATGGGTGCGATCGGTCGCACTGTCCTGTTCGCGGGCGGCTTGGTGACGCTTGCCCTGCTCACGAACGGTTCGGCCGCGAGGGTGCTCGCCTTCGGGACGGCCGGCGCCTTTCTCGGCGGGTTCCTGACCCGCTCGCGGTTGACCGGGGCGATCCGGCGCCGGAGGGAGTCCATCCGGGCCGAGCTCTACACGATCAACCAACTCGTCGCCATGTATACGCGGGTCGGGGGCGGCGCGCTAGAGGCTATCCGCTACGTGGTGGAGCGCGCCCGAGGCGTGGTCGTCGACGAGATGGCGGAGGTCATGCAACTCCATGAGAGAGGCTGGTCGCTTCGCGAGGCTCTCGAGCGGGCCGAAAGGCTCACTCCTGAACCAGAGGCCGCCCGGACCTACCGCCTCGTGGCGACCTCGCAGGAGCAGGGTTCCGATCTCGCCGAGGCACTGCTGGGCCTTTCCAAGGACCTGAGAGCGCAGCGACGCGACGACCTGCGCCGCCAGGCGGCGAGGCGAAGGATCATGATGGTCGTCCCTGTGGTGGTCATCCTGGCGCCGGTGACCCTGCTTTTCATGGCGGCGCCGATCCCTTCCATCGTCTTCGGCGGCTAAGCCGAGAGGGGTCGCTACTCGCCGACGATGTTGTTGTCCACGGACAGAAGTCGACACTTCCCCAGAAAGGAACGAGGGTGAAGGAAACGGTACTCAACAGGGCCAAGCGGTATGCGCGGAGTTGGTCCGCTCGGATGCTCGACGAATGCGGCGCGGCCGAGACTTCGACGATCCTGGCTTGGATCGTCGTCGGGGTCCTGGTCGTGTTCGCACTGCAACAGGGCCTCGAGGAGGCGGGCACGCAGGTAATCGACTGGATAAAGGCGAAGTTCAAGCAGTAGGCATGGTCGCGGAGAGCCGCCTGAGAATCGCAGATCCGTGCGAAGGTGTTCGTGGATGGGAGATGCGGCGTTGAATGACTTCTCCCGGTACCCGCCGGTTCTCGACCTGCCCGGGGTGGCCGATCTGCTGGGGATCTCGATCGAGGAGACCCGCCGCCTGAGCGGCGAGGGGTGGATCCACGCGGTACGCCTCGAGGGCCGCGTGCTGTTCCACCGGGATCGGGTGATCGACTGGCTCCGGTCGCAGCGGGTGACGCCCCCGGATCACGGGTGATGATCCCCGTCCCGGGGAGCCGGAGTGGAAAGGCGCCGGCTCGCGTCCGGGCGAGGCTACACTGGTAGAACATATGTTCGTGTTGCCCGGATGCTGAGTCGCCCATGCTGGTCATCGGCATAGACCCCGGCCTGACGACGACCGGCTTCGGCGCGGTCCGCAAGGCCGGTAGCAGGGTCGAGGTAGTGGCGGCCGGCGTGATCCGCACCGACAAGGACCTGTCGGCGGCGCGGCGGCTCGACAGTCTCCACACGGACATGACCGAGCTCATCGCGGATGTGCAGCCCGAGGTGATGGCCGTGGAACGGGTCTTCATGAACCGCAACCGGCTCACCGCTACGAGGGTCGGCCAGGCATCCGGAGTGGTGATGCTGGCGGCGGCGCTGGCCGGGATCGACGTGTTCGAGTACTCGCCGTCGGCGGTCAAGGCGGTCGTGACCGGTGACGGGTCGGCGTCGAAGGTTCAGGTCCAGCAAATGGTGGCCCGCCGGCTCGGCCTGGCCGCGGTTCCGTCTCCGGCCGACACCGCGGACGCGCTGGCGATAGCCCTGTGCCACATGCAGAGCATGGGCAACATGGTGGGACGTTTGACCGCGGTTCATGGAGGTAGGAGATGATCGGTCGTCTGCGCGGTGTACTGGTGGCCCGGACCGCCACCGGCGTGGTGATAGAGGTCGGCGGGGTCGGCTACGAGGTGAACGTCACTCCCCGCGACCAGGCGTCGCTTCCCATGCTCGGCGAGGAAGTGGTCGTGCACACCCATCTGGTGGTGCGCGAGGACCTGCTGGCGCTGTACGGGTTCGAGGGGGAGCAGAGCCGCGACATGTTCCGGGTTCTGCTGGGGTCGAGCGGTGTGGGTCCGGCCCTGGCGATGTCGATCCTGGCCACGCTGCGGCCGGACGAGGTCCGCATGGCGGTTGCCACCGAGGATGTCCAGGCGCTGGTGGCGGTGCACGGGATCGGCAAGCGGACCGCAGAGAAGCTGATCCTCGAGTTACGTCCCAAGATGGGGGCGCTCACCACCCGTTCCGCGGCGTCCGGCAACCTCTCCCGTGCCCGGGAGGCGTTGGAGTCCTTGGGTTACCAGGCGGCCGAGATACGGGAGGCGCTCGGTGAGGTTCCCACCGACGGCTCGGTGGAGGATCTGGTCCGGAATGCGCTACGGGTGCTGGCCCGCAGGTAAGGGGGCCGGGGATGCGTGAGGACGGCCTGCTGGTAGCGCAGGCGACCGGTGAGGAGCAGGTCAGCGAGGTGATGCTGCGGCCTCGCTCCCTGGAGGAGTTCGTCGGCCAGCCCAAGATCAAGGAGAGGCTGGCCATCTCCATGGAGGCCTCCGAGACCCTGGGGCGTCCCATGGATCACCTGCTCCTATCGGGACCTCCGGGCCTCGGGAAGACCACCCTGGCCCGGATCATCGCCTACGAGACGGGAGCCCAGCTGCGGTCGACCTCGGGACCGGCCGTGGAGAGGCCGGGCGACCTCGCCGCCATCCTCTCCGGATTGGAGCACGGTGATGTGTTGTTCATCGACGAGATCCACCGGCTGCCGAGGGTGGTCGAAGAGGTGCTCTACTCGGCCATGGAGGACTTCGCCCTCGACATAGTGGTGGGAAAGGGGCCCACAGCCCAATCCCTGCGCTTGGGCCTGCCCCGTTTCACATTGGTGGGTGCCACCACCCGGATAGGCACGGTGACCGCCCCGCTGCGGGACCGTTTCGGCATGGTCGACCGGCTCGACTACTACGAGGCCGACGACCTGGAGCAGATCGTGGTGCGCTCCGCTTCGATCATCGGGGTGCCCGTCACTGCGGGGGGCGCCCGCCGGATCGCCACGCGCAGCAGGGGCACGCCCCGGATCGCCAACCGGCTGCTGGCCCGGGTGAGCGAGTACGCCATCGCCCGCGCCGACGGCCGGGTCGACTCCCGGATCGCCGAGGAGGGCCTGGCCATCTGGGAGGTCGACGACCTGGGCCTCGACAAAGTGGACCGTTTCATCCTGGATGCGATCGTCTCCAAGTTCGGCGGCGGACCGGTGGGGCTCACCACCCTGGCCATCGCGGTGGGTGAGGAACCCGAGACCATCGAAGCCGCCTACGAACCGTTCCTGGTCCAGCAGGGTCTGGTGTCGCGCACTCCGCGGGGCCGGGTGGCGACCTCCCGCACCTATCAACACCTGGGAGTTCCGGAGCCCGGATCCGCGCAGGGTTCCCTGCTCGGCCAGGGTTAGTAGTTACCGGCCGCTACACCAGCACAGAGTGCTCGCGGAGGACGATCACCGAGCCGTCCTTGCCCCTCACCGCCACACTTGCGGCCGCGACGCTGCGTGGTGCCACAAACAAGCTCCAAACATGGACAGGCCCGGCGATCACCGGGCCCGTCGGGCCAGAGCTGCTCACCCTGGCGGGGTTCTGCCGACCACGATACCGGTCTTCGTGACGGAAGTCAACCATCCTGGTTGTCTCTATACTCAAAGAACGTGTGATTACATACATTGACGGTTCTAATCCTTACTACAGGAGTCCAGTTCCCTGGGGTCCGCTGTAATCGCCGGACGCGCCATAGAGATGGGTGATTGAGAACAGCCGACTTCTCCTACCAGTTGCCTCCGGAGCGGATTGCGCAGTCGCCGGTGGAGCCGCGTGACTCGGCCGCGTTGCTCCGAGGGTGTGACCTCACGCACTGGACGGTGCGGGACCTTCCGGAGTTGCTCCGGCCCGGCGACTTGGTAGTGGTCAATGAGACCCGGGTGCGGGCGGCCCGCCTGGTCGGCTGGCGTGATCCCACCGGGGGGAGGGTGGAGTTTCTCCTGCTGGGTAGGGAGGGGAGCATCTGGAAGGCATTACTGCGGCCGGCGCGCCGGATCCGGGCCGGGTCGGTGATCCTGATCGGTCCGCTCACTGCTCGTATCGTGACCGATCCGGTGGCCGGGATGGTCGAACTTGAACTGGAACTCGAAGATGGCGGGAACCCGTGGGGAGACATCGAGGCCGCCATCGCCGGGATCGGAGAGGTTCCACTCCCGCCTTACATCCGGCGTTCGCTCGAGGATCCGGAGCGCTACCAGACGGTATTCGGGAGCCGGGTGGGTTCGGCCGCCGCACCCACCGCGGGTCTCCACCTCACCGAGCGCACCCTTGAGGGGCTGGCCGGCCGGGGGATCGGCACGGCTCGCGTCGAGTTGCAGATCGGGATCGATACGTTCCGGCCCATCACGGTCGAGAACGTCGCCGACCACGAGATGCACTCGGAGTGGATCGACGTGCCGGAGGTGACCGTGAACCGGATACTGGAGACCCGGTCGGCGGGGGGCCGGGTGGTCGCGGTGGGCACCACGGTGGTGCGGGCCCTGGAGACCGCCGGCGCCGGGGGCCGGTTAGCGCCCTACCGTGGCCCGACCAGCCTCTACATCACTCCTGGCTACCGTTTCGCGGTGGTGGACCTCATGATGACCAACTTCCACATGCCCTCGTCGTCGCTGCTGGTGCTGGTGGCGGCGTTCGTCGGCGACTCCTGGCGGCGTATCTACCGGACCGCCCTGGATAGCGGGTACCGTTTCCTGTCCTTCGGAGACGCCGTGCTGCTGGAACGGTCCGAGGTTACGGTCCGCGACCCATGAACGGCGTACACCCGGTCAGCTACCGGCGCCAGGCCACCGACGGTCCGGCCCGGGCGGGCCTGCTGACCACCCCCCACGGAGCGGTCGAGACGCCTGCTTTCATGCCGGTTGGCACCAGAGCAGTGGTGCGCGGCCTCGACTCGCGGGACCTGCGCGAGGTTGGCTCGAAGATGGTTCTGGCCAACACCTACCACCTCATGCTGCGGCCCGGGGCCGGTCTCATCTCCCGTCTGGGCGGGCTGCACCGGTTCATGGGCTGGGACGGCCCTGTCCTGACCGACTCGGGTGGCTACCAGGTGTTCTCCCTCGACGCCCGGGTAACCGAGGAGGGATGCCGGTTCCGGTCCGTCTACGACGGCTCGGAAGCCTTCCTTTCTCCCGAGGACGCGGTGCGGGTCCAGGAGCAACTCGGTCCCGACATAGCCATGGTGCTGGATGTCTGCATCGCGTTGCCGGCGCCCAGGGAGGACGCGGTCGAGGCGATGGAGCGGACTCTGCGGTGGGCGGAGCGGTCGGTCGAGGCTCATGATCGGACCGACCAGGCACTGTTCGGGATCGTGCAGGGGGGAGTCGATCCCGATCTTCGGTTGGAGAGCGCCCGCCGGACCGCAGAGTTGGGCATGGCCGGGTACGGGATCGGGGGGTTGTCGGTCGGGGAGGAGCGCGGCCCGCGCAACGAGGCCCTGGAGGCCGCCGTGGCCGGGCTTCCCGATGGGGCGCCCCGTTACTTCATGGGTCTTGGCGATCCGGAGGGCCTCCTGGACGCGGTGGCTAGAGGAGTGGACCTGTTCGACTGCGTGTGGCCCACCCGCCTCGCCCGGCACGGGAAGGTCATCAGCGGGCAGGGCGACTACAACATCCGCTTGGCGCGTCTCGCCGACGACGAAGGACCGCTCGATCCGGAATGCCCCTGCCTGACATGCCGCACCTACCCGCGCGCCTATCTGAGGCATCTGGCCGTGACCAAGGAGTTGTCCCTGCCGAGGCTGCTTTCCATCCACAACCTGGTCGCCGTCCACCGCCTGCTGGAAGGAGCCCGGTCAGCCATCGCGGACGGCACGTTCGCCGAGTTCCGCCAGCGGGTCACGGACAATCGCCGCGCGAGCCAGCAGACACCCGCCGACAGCCCGCGAAGCGACCGGACCCATTCACCAACCAGATGAACCCCGCCCACTCACCATTCACCATTCACCATTCACCATTCACCATTCACCATTCACCACTCACCACTCACCATTCACCATTCACCATTCACCATTCACCACTCACCAACCCACCGACTACCATCGGGGTACCCGTCGCCGAGGCGGGTCGGTCCGAACCCGGAGGGGCCCGAAACAGGCCCGATAGGAGAATGTGACGTCGTGCCGGTGTCTTTGATTGCCCAGGCCGAAGGAGGCGACAGTTTCAGCTTCCTGCTGCCCCTGCTGCTCCTCGGAGCTCTCATGTACTTCCTGATCATCCGCCCGCAGCGAAAGAGGATGCGCCGCCAGCGTGAACTCTCCGCCGCGCTGGAGATCGGGGACCAGGTCAGGACGATCGGGGGATTGTTCGGGGTGGTGGTCGGGCTTGGTGACGATTGGGTGGTTCTCGGTGTCGAGGACGGGCGGATACGGGTGCAGAAGAGCGCCATCGCCGGTCGCGCCGGACCCGACAACCCGTCCGATACCGGGTCGTAACCCGGCGTGTCCCGCCGGTGGGCAGCGGTCATCGTCATGGTGGGCCTCGCCTGGGGCGGGCTTGCCGCGGTGTTCGCGGTCGATTGGTCGCCGCGGCTCGGCCTCGACCTGCAGGGTGGGACATCGGTAATCCTTGAAGCCCCCGCGGGATCCGACGAGCGGGTGGTCGAGACGGCCGTAGAGGTGATGCGCCGCCGGATAGAGGACTTCGGCAGCGTCCAGGAACCGGAGATCTCGGTGACCGGGGGAACCTCCATCCTGGTGCAACTCCCCGGCGTCACCGATCAGGACCGGGCGCTCGACGCGGTGGGGAGGACCGGTCTCCTGTCGTTCCGGCCGGTGCTCTCCTGCACGACCGTGGGGCTGTCCTTCACCTGCATTCCGAGCGAACGTTCGCCCGTCCAGCTGCGCGCCGAGCAGGAGGGGGAGGACTTCGTCTATCCGGAGGGTGTCGATCCGGTGACCGGGCTCACCGTCGAGGACGACACGACCGAGCCTCGCTCCTACCTTCCCGAATATGACGACGACGGCAACATCGTCTCCATCTTCGAGGTCGGCCCGGCCGATCTGTCCGCCCACCACGACGGGCTCTGCCTGGAGGGGTTCGTCGACTGCTCGCGCCTGCCCCGGACTCCCTCTCCGCTCACCGGCGCCGAAGTGGAGTCGGCTCTGGCCATCTTCGGGCAACAGGTGGACAGCGCCTGGACCGTGCAGCTCAACCTCACCCAGGACGGCGCCGGAAGGTTCGCGGCGGTTACCGGGCTGCTGGCCCAGTACCCCCAGGGGACTTCCAACCGCCGGCTGGCGATCGTGCTGGACGGAACGGTGATGTCGGCGCCCGAGGTGTCGGTCGGTGTGGGGCCGGAGGGCATCACCGGCGGCACCGCGGTGATCACCCTCGGCAACACCGAGAACGCCCAGCAGGAGGCCGAGGATCTGACCACGGTGCTGCGCTACGGGTCCCTCCCGGTCGCCTTCGAGAGGTCGTCGGTCCAGAAAGTCTCCGCGACGCTGGGGGAGGACTCGCTGCGGGCCGGGTTGGCGGCAGGTCTCGGGGGTCTGGCACTCGTCGTGCTGTTCCTCATGATCTACTACCGCGCCATGGGCCTCATAACCCTGCTGGGCCTGACCGTGTTCGGGTCCCTCCTGGTGCTGATCTTCGGGGTTCTGGGAGCCTGGCAGGGGCTGACCCTGACCTTGGCGGGTGTGGCCGGTGTGATCGTGTCGGTCGGGATCACGGCCGACTCCTACATCGTCTTCTTCGAACGGACCAAGGAGGAGATACGCAACGGACGCACGATGGTGGACGCCGTCAACGAGGCCTACCGGCGGGCCTTCCGTACCATCCTGACCGCCGACTTCGTCTCGTTCGTCGGCGCGGTGCTGCTGTGGGCCCTGGCTATAGGGCCGGTCAAGGGCTTTGCTCAGGCGCTCGGGATCGCGACGGTTCTGGACGTCATCGTGTTCGCCTTCTTCACCCGCAACGCGGCGGGGATCATGGCGAGAGGCCGGCTGGGCCGGGGAGGGCGGTTCAGCATGTGGGCGGCGGCCGGCGGATCTCCCCGGGCAGGAGGACCCGCATGAGCGCCCTGGGCAGGCTCTACCGGGCGGAGACATCCTTCGGGTTCGTCGGCCAGGCGCGCAGGTGGTTCATCGTCTCGGGAGTGGCCCTGCTGCTGTGCCTGGGAAGCCTGGCGATCCGCGGCTTCAACCTCAGCCTCGACTTCACCGGAGGAACCTCCATCACCGTGCCCAATCCGGCGGGCGCCGGGGTGGGCGAGGTGCGGTCGGTCCTCGGCTCGTTGGGAGGTACGGCCCGCGTCCAGCTCATCGACGACGGCGCCGCGGTCCGGGTGCAGACCGAGGCGGTCGATCTGGAGACCGAGCGCGAAATGGTCCGCACCCTCGTATCGGTTACCGGGAGCGAGATCGAACTCACCGACGTGGAGTCGGTCGGACCCACCTTCGGTCGCCAGATAGCCCGCCGAGCCTTGCAGGCGCTGGGTGTGTTCCTCGGCGTGGTGGTCGTGTTCATCAGCATCCGCTTCGAGTGGAAGATGGCGGTCGGGGCCATCGCGGCGCTCATTCACGACCTGATCCTGACGGCCGGCGCGTACTCCCTGCTCGGGTTCGAGGTTACCCCTGCCACCGTGGTGGCGGTCCTGACCATCCTCGGCTACTCCCTGTACGACACGGTGGTCGTGTACGACAAGATCAGGGAGAACATCGCCGAGGACCAGGAACGGCGCACCTATTCGGCGCTCGTGGACCGTTCGATGAACCAGGTGTTGATGCGTTCTATCAACACGTCCCTCACCAGCCTGCTGCCTGTGGGGTCCCTCCTGTTCATCGGTTCGGCCCTCCTCGGCGCCGGGACGCTGCGGGAGTTCGCGCTGGCGCTTTTCGTGGGTATCGGAGCGGGGACCTACTCCTCGATCTTCATCGCCGCGCCGCTTCTGGCCCTCTGGAAGGAAAGGGAGACCGAGTGGTCCCGGCGGCGCTACCGCTCCGAGAGGAAAGCGGCCCGCCGGACGGTTTCCGGTCCCGAGCGCGCCACACCCGGTCCCCGCCCGGGACGGCTCAGTTCACGTGGTCAGCGGGCCACAGGTGGACGGGCCCGGAAACGCAAGCGGTGACCCGCCGGCACGAGCAGCACCGGCCCCCGAGCCCCGCACCCGGTAGGATGGCCCCATGAGTCCGGCGCAGTTGAGCGCCCTGATCCGGGACATTCCCGGATTCCCCACCCCGGAGGTGGTGTTCAAGGACATCACCCCGCTACTGGCCGATGCCGCGGCCCTGCAAGCCGCGGTGGAGTTGATCGCGGCGCCTTACAGGGCGGCGGGCGTGACCACCGTGGCCGGGATCGAGGCAAGGGGATTCGTGCTGGCTCCGCCGGTTGCTCTGGAACTCGGGGCGGGGTTCGTCCCTCTCCGCAAGCAGGGCAAGCTCCCGTATCGCACGCGGCGGGACGTGTACGACCTGGAGTACGGAACCGATGTCCTCGAGATCCATGAGGACGCAGTCGGCCCGGACGACCATGTGCTCGTCGTGGACGACGTGATCGCCACCGGCGGGACGGCCGGCGCCGCGGTCCGCCTCATCCGGGGACTGGGCGCGGACCTGGTCGCGGTCGCCGTGCTGATCGAGTTGGCCTTCCTCAACGGGCGGGAGTCACTCGACGATGTCGACCTCCACGCCGTCGTCACCTATGCCTGACGCCGAGGTAGCCCGCCGGCACCGCGACGCCGCTCAGGCTGAATTCGAACCGATCCTCACCGCCATGCGGCGGCACTTCCCCGACGGGAACGAGGACATCGTCGTCCATGCCTACGACGTGGCTCAGCGGACCCACTCGGGCCAGTTCCGCCTCTCCGGCGATCCGTTCATCACCCACCCGATCGCGGTGGCCCTCATCCTCGCCGAGTACGGGCTCGATCCCGAGACCATCGCGGCCGCGCTCCTGCACGACACGGTCGAGGACACCGATCTCACGCTGGAGGAGGTCGAGGAGGCTTTCGGGCCCAACGTGGCCCGCATAACGGACGGGGTGACCAAGCTGGACCGGGTCAAGTTCGACATCTCCCGTGAGGAGGCCCAGGCGGCCACGATCCGCAAGATGGTGGTGTCGATGGCCCAGGACGTGCGGGTCCTGATAATCAAGCTCGTCGACCGGTTGCACAATCTCCAGACCATCCACCCTCTCCCCGTCGAACGCCAGAAGGTGAAGGCACGCGAGAGCCTCGAGATATACGCACCGCTGGCGCACCGCATGGGCTTCCAGGAGATCAAGCACGAGATGGAGAACCGCTCCTTCGCCATCCTGTATCCGGCTCGCTACCAGGAGATCGAGGAGTTGATCCAGCAGCGGGCGCCCGAACGGGAAGTGGTGATCGAGAAGGTCATGACTGAGATCGAGGGCATCATGGCCGGGGTCGGGATCCCCACCGTCCTCGAGGGTCGACCCAAGCACCACTACTCGATATACCGCAAGATGGTCGACAGCCGGCTGTCGTTCGAGGAGATACACGATCTCATCGGGGTCAGGATCAAGGTGAACGAGGTCAAGGACTGCTACGCGGCGCTCGGGCTCGTCCATTCCCGCTGGACGCCGGTACAGGGGAGGTTCAAGGACTACATAGCGGTGCCCAAGTTCAACCTCTACCAGAGCCTTCATACGACGGTGATCGGTCCGGACGGGAAGCCGCTCGAGGTCCAGATCCGGACCCACGAGATGCACGACCGGGCCGAATTCGGCATCGCCGCCCACTGGAGGTACAAGGAGGGGGCATCGGGCGCCGACCTCGCGTGGATGGCCGATATCCGCAGGCTCCAGGAGGACTACGACGAGCCGGCCGAGTTCCTCGACAACTTGAAGCTCGACCTCTACGAAGACCTGGTGTTCGTGCTCACCCCCCGGGGCGACGTCCGCACCCTCCCCCGGGGCGCGACCCCGGTGGACTTCGCCTATTCGATCCACACCGAGGTCGGGCACCGGTGCGCGGGCGCCAGGGTCAACGGTCGCCTGGTGGCGCTCTCGACGGAACTGGCGTCGGGGGACATCGTCGAGATAATCACCACCAAGTCGGACGACTCCGGCCCCACCCGCGACTGGCTCGGGTTCGTCCGGACCTCGAGGGCCCGTGGGAAGATCAAGCAGTGGTTCACCCGGGCGCGCCGGGAGCTCTCCCTCCAGTCGGGGAAGGACAGGGTCGCCGACCTGATCCGGAGGGAACGTATCCGCATGCCGGACGACACCCGTGGCAACGTCCTCGACGAGGTGGCGCTCGCCCTCGGGTACCGCGACATCGAGGCCGTGTACATAGCGGTCGGCGACGGCAACGTTTCGCCGCAGACGGTGACCAACCGGATCAAGCGGCTGCTGGAAGTACCGGTTGTAGGCGAAGACCTGGAACTCCAGGACACGGTGCGCCGGCGGGCCGACCGTCCGGCCGGCGAGGGCGTGATCGTCGAGGGATTCGACGACGTGTGGGTCCGCATCGCCCGCTGCTGCGGACCGGTGCCTGGGGACGACCTGGTGGGCTTCGTCACGGTCGGGCGGGGTGTCTCGGTCCACAGGGCCGACTGCAGCAACATCATGCGCCTCGGCGACCGGGCCGACCGGATGATCGAAGCGAGTTGGGCGCCGGGGCAGGTATCGAGCTTCAGCGTCTGGTTCCAGGTGGAGGCCCTCGACCGGCCCAACCTCCTCAGGGATGTGACCTCGGTGATCTCCGATGCGGGCGGAAACATCGTCGGCGCCTCGTCGAGGACCGACCGGGATCGGGTGGCGGTGCTCCGCTACGAGGTGGAGCTCTCGGACCCCGGGCAGTTGAACCGTGTCCTGGCCGCCATGCGTCGAGTGGACAACGTCTACGAGGCGTACCGCCTCGGGGCCCGCTGACCCCGAACCAGTGAGCTTCGGGCGGGGATCGGTCCCGGCCCGGAACCTGTTCCCGTCCTCACCGCCGAACGAAGGGGTTGAAGCTGTCACACCGGAGCCGCATACTGGGACCGTTACCAAGCACCTGCGCAGTCCGGGAGCAGACGTCGGCCCGACTGCCGGAGGGAAAATTCGATATCGAGCGCGCCCACCGGCTCGGCCGGCCGAACGCGCTCCGGTCCCAGGCAAGGTGGTGGTGGGGGAGGGCCCGAAGGGAACAACCGCCGCGGCGATTTTCGCGGGTTTCCGGGTGGATGGCCCGGGGCGGACGCAGGGTGGGGATCGGGTCGATCATCCGGGCTCCCCATGTTGAGCCACCGCCGGGCATCCCGATACGCGGTCCGCGGCGGGACACCCTAACCTGCGGCCAGCATGCTCATCGATCAGCTCGAACTATGGATGGCGGCCACCAATACCTACGTGGTGGCGCCCGAAGCCGGCGGGCCCGCCGTGGTGGTGGACGCCCCGCCCGACCCGGAGGGCATCGTCTCGTTGTTGACCGCCCACCGCCTCACCCCGGTGGCGCTGCTGGTGACCCACGGACATGTCGACCATGTCGGAGGGGCCGGCGCCTTCGTCGCGCGCACCGGAGTGACCGCCTACGTGCATCCGGACGACGACTACCTGACGCTTCACCCGGTGGAACAGTTGCGCCGGCTGTTCGGATTCGCGCCGCCCGGTGACTACGAGCCCCCCGAGCGCTACCGTTCGCTTGAGGACGGCCTGGCGCTCGAACTCGCCGGTCTGCGACTCGAAGTCCTGGGCACACCGGGCCACACCCCGGGGCACTGCTGCTTCTACCTTGCGGAGGAAGGTATCTTGTTCTCCGGAGACCAGTTGTTCGCCGGGTCCATCGGGCGTACTGATCTCCCCGGAGGCGACTACGAGGTCCTGATGAGAAGCATGGCGGACAAGGTTCTACCCCTCGGCGACGACGTGAGGGTGCTGCCCGGCCACGGACCCTCAACGATGATCGGCTTGGAGCGGCGCACCAACCCCTTCCTGGTCGGCCTGCCATGAGCTTCCGGACGCCGAAGGGCACCGACGACATCATGCCGCCCGAGTCGCGGATGTGGCGGAGCGTGCTGCGGGCGTGGGACATCCTGGCCGAGCGGTACGGATACGCGTACGTGGCGACGCCGATCTTCGAGTCCACCGACCTGTTCGCCCGGGGTATGGGCGAGACCACGGAGGTAGTCGAGAAGCAGATGTACAACTTCCGCGACAAGGGAGGGAGACGGCTGACGCTCCGGCCCGAGATCACCGCCGGGGTGGTGAGGGCCTACATCCAGGCCGGGCGGTGGGGCGAGTTCAAAGGGGCGTATTCGGGACCCTGCTTCCGCTACGAGCGCCCCCAGGAGGGAAGGAGGCGGCAGTTCTGGCAGCTGGGGGTGGAGTACCTGGGTACGCCCGATGTCGAAGCCGACCTCGAGGTGATCGAACTCGGTTACCGGTACCTGCTCGACTGCGGTCTGGGGGACGTGGTCGTACAGGTCAACTCGATCGGGGATCCTCCCGACCGGCTCGCCTATCACTCGGTCCTGTCCGCATGGCTGGACGACCGGGCCGATCAGCTGTCGGGAGACGCCCGGCGGAGGATCCGCACCAACCCGCTCCGGGTGTTGGACTCCAAGGCGGACCGGGAGGTCGTGGCGGGCGCGCCGGTCCCGGTCGACCATCTGGGCGAGGCCGCGGCCTCCCATCATGACGACTTGATCGAGGGACTGCAGGAGCGAGGGATCGCTTACGAGGAGGACCCGCGCCTGGTCCGGGGGCTGGACTACTACAACCGCAC
The DNA here is from genome assembly GCA_965219685.1 of Candidatus Spongiisociaceae bacterium. GTDB lineage: Bacteria > Actinomycetota > Acidimicrobiia > Spongiisociales > Spongiisociaceae > JAPPFW01. Next base: position 324,095 of record CBDCOH010000002.1, read on the forward strand.
CGTGTTCGAGTACATCCCGCCCTCCTACCAGGCGGCCCAGAACGCGGTGGGAGGGGGTGGTCGCTACGACGGCCTGTCACGACTCCTCGGTGGACCCGACGTTCCCGGCGTCGGCCTGGCGCTCGGCCTCGACCGCATCCTGGCTGCGGTGGGAAGCCGCCCCCCGGCGCGGGCACTTGACGTGTTCCTGGTGGTGGCGGATCAGGAACGCCGCAGCTTGGCCCAGGCCTTCGCCCGCCGGCTCCGCTCCGCGGGTGTGCGGTGCGATCTGGTGGCCGGTCGGCGCTCCGTCAAGGCCCAGTTCCGGGCGGCCAACCGCCGTGACGCGGCCGCCGCGGTCGTGATCGGCAGCGAGTGGGACGCCGGACTGGTCACCGTCAAGGACCTGAGCTCGGGGGATGAGCGAACCATGCCCGCGGGCGAGGTGGTCTCCTGGGTGAAAGGCGTTCCCGCAGGAGGTGACAGGTGACCGTCTACCGCTCTCATGCCGCAGGCGAGCTGCGCTCCGACCAGGCGGGTACGGATGTCAAACTGGCGGGATGGGTGGCCCGGGTCCGGAACCTCGGGGGCATCTCGTTCTTCGACCTCCGGGACGCGACCGGAGTGGTCCAGGTGGTGGTCGACCCGGCTTCGGTTCCCGCTGCCTCCGGGTTGCGGATGGAGTATTGCGTGGCGGTCGAGGGGACGGTCCGCCCCAGGCCCGAAGGGACCGAGAAGCCCGAGCTGGCAACCGGGGATATCGAGGTGGCGGCCGACCGTCTCGAGGTGTTGAGCGCCTCTGCGCCGCTCCCCTTCATGATCGATGACCGTTCCGAAGCCGAGGAGCGGATCAGGCTCCGCCATCGGTACCTCGACCTGCGGCGTCCCCGGATGGCCGCCAACCTGCAGGCCCGCTCGTCGGCCATCCGGGCCATCCGTGAGACCCTCGACGGGATGGGATTCCTCGATGTGGAGACCCCCACCCTGGTGAATTCCACCCCTGAAGGGGCGCGGGACTTCCTCGTGCCGAGCCGGCTGCGCCCCGGCCACTTCTACGCCCTTCCTCAGAGCCCCCAGTTGTTCAAGCAGCTGCTGATGATCGCCGGCGTGGAGCGTTACTACCAGATCGCCCGCTGCTACCGGGACGAGGACACACGCGCCGACCGCCAGGTGGAGTTCACCCAACTGGATCTCGAAGGCTCGTTCTGGGGCCGGGACGACGTCCTCGACGTCATCGAGCAGGTGGTGGTGGCGGTCGTGGAGCGGCTCCGCGGCGTCGAGGTCGCCCTCCCGTTGCCCCGGCTCACGTACCGGGAGGCAATGGCCCGGTACGGGACCGACAAGCCCGACCTGCGCTTCGGGATGGAGATCGCCGACCTCTCGGAGGTGTTCGCCGGTACCGGGTTCCGCGGGTTCGGCCAGGTCCTCGCATGCGGCGGGGTCGTACGGGGGATCAACGCAGCCGACCGGAAGGCTTCACGTGCGGAGCTGGACGGCCTCGTGGAGCGCGCCAAGAGCCTGGGTGCTGCAGGTCTGGTATGGGCGGTGGTACGGGACGACGGCGGGCTGCGGTCGCCGGTGGCCAAGTTCTTGAGCGCGAAGGAGAAGGCCGGGATGGTCCGGGCCCTTGAAGCCTCGCCGGGGGACGTTCTGCTACTGGTGGCAGACTCGGCGGAGGTTGCCTCGAAGGTGCTGGGGACGATCCGACTCGACCTGGGGAGCCCCGAGGATCACGAGTCGCTGTACTTTCTGTGGGTGGTGGACTTCCCTGTGTTCGAGCTCACCGAGCAGGGGGATCTGGCGCCATCCCACCACCCGTTCACCGCGCCGGTCTCGGTGGAGGAGATGCGCGAGCGACCCTCGCAGGCGGTGGCCCAGGCCTACGACCTGGTCCTGAACGGGTCGGAACTCGGATCGGGTTCGGTGAGGATCCACGACCCGGCGGTCCAGCGGGCGGTCTTCGAGATCCTCGGCATCTCCGAGGATGAGGCGGAGTCGAGGTTCGGCTGGTTCCTAGAGGCCCTCCGGTACGGAACTCCTCCCCATGCCGGCTTCGCCATCGGGATCGATCGCCTCGTCGCCATCCTCCAGAACGAGTCGAGCATCAGGGAGGTAATCCCGTTTCCCAAGACGCAGAGCGGCGGCGACCCGCTCACCACCGCTCCGACCCGCGTCGTCGACGCGCAGCTGGGCGAGTTGGGAATCGATCTGGCGGCCGAGACGAAGGCTGCGCTGAGCGACGGACCGGCCGCTCCTCCCCGGGCCTGATGCTACTTCGGGCCGGTCACCGGCCACCATGACCGATCTCTTCGCCTCGGTCAGGGAGGAACGCCGCCGGATGTCGGCGCCGCTCGCCGACCGGATGCGTCCGAGCACCCTCGACGAGGTAGTGGGGCAATCCGACCTGCTGGGCCGGGGAGCGGCATTCCGGACGATGGTGGAGCGCGGCCACCTCGTCTCGATCATCCTCTTCGGTCCGCCCGGCACGGGGAAGACCACCCTGGCCCGCCTCGTCGCGTCCGAGACCCGAGCCGCGTTCGAGCAACTCACCGCCAGCTCCCACGGCGTCAAGGATGTGCGCCGGGTGCTGGCCGGGGCGGAGCGGCGGCTGGAGACCGACGAGGGGCGGACGGTCCTGTTCCTCGACGAGATCCACCGCTTCAACAAGGCGCAGCAGGACGCGCTGCTCCCTGCGGTGGAGGACGGGACCGTCGTACTCGTCGGGGCCACCACCGAGAACCCCTTCTTCGAGGTGAACTCCCCTCTGATAAGCCGGTGCACTCTGTTCCGTCTGGAACCGCTGGCGGCCACCGAACTGCGAGACCTGCTGGAACGGGCTCTGGCCGATCCCGACCGGGGTCTGGGCTCAGCGGGGATGACGATCGACGAAGGCGCGGCGACGGCACTCGCCGAGCGAGCCGGGGGGGATGCCAGGCTGGCGCTCAACACCCTGGAGGTCGCGTCCATCGTCGCCGCGGGGAAGAGCCGTTCCGAGATCACCTTTGACGACGTCGAGGAGGCCCTTCAGCGCCGGATCGTCCGCTACGACAAGAAGGGGGACCGCCACTACGACGTGATCTCCGCCTTCATCAAGTCGCTGCGAGGCTCCGATCCCGACGCGGCTCTCTACTGGCTGCACACCATGCTGGCTGCCGGGGAGGACCCGGAGTTCATCGCTCGCCGGATGGTGATCTTCGCCTCGGAGGACATCGGTCTGGCCGACCCGGAGGCCTTGGGCCAGGCGGTCGGGGCGGCTCAGGCGCTGGCGTTCGTAGGCCTGCCGGAAGCCGCCTACAACCTCTCCCAGGCCGCGGTGTACCTGGCCGCCGCACCCAAGTCCGACTCCGTCAAGGCGGCGATGGGCAAGGCCCGGCGCATCGTGGAGGAGACACCGGGTGCCACGGTTCCGCCCCACCTCCGCTCCACCGGGGGACGACTGGTCTCCTCGCTCGTCGACGGTCGCCGTCCCGGCTACCGGGATCCGCACGCAGGCCAGGTACACCTGGTGGCCCAGCAATACCTGCCCGAGGAGGCGCTCGGTCGTGTCATCTACAGCCCGACCAGGCAGGGAAGCGAAGCCGAAGTCGCCGACCGGCTGGACGAATGGGACCGCCTCCTCGGCCGCCCCCCTCGCCACACCGCACCGGAAGATTAGTCCCCAAGACCCTCCGATCGGGTAAGCAAGAGCATATGTGTTACCATATGCTCATGGCGCGCCGCGAGGTTCTAGTACAACTTGATGACAGCCTTGTGGACCAGTTGGACCTCCTGGCCAAGGCATCGGGTACGAATCGTTCCGAACTCCTCCGGCGCGGTGCTCGAGCAGTGATCGCAGCCGAGGAGGCAGCGGCTGCTGACCGGGAACTGGCCGATGCGTACCGGCGTCACCCCCTGGATCCGGCGCTCATTCGATCAGCGGCCCGACTCGCAGCCCGAACCGCGCCCGAGTGGTAGGTGGTCTCGCGGACCGAGATCTACTGGGCCGATCTCGGTCCGCCCGCCGGAAGACGGCCAGTGTGCGTGGTAACGCGCAACGCAGCCGCCGCCGTACTTACTTCTGTGACCTGCGCGCCGATTATCCGAACAGTGCGCGGTATTGGCTCTGAGGTCGAGGTGGGCCCCGAAGAAGGATTGCCGGAACCTTGCGCCATCAACTGCGACAGTCTCATCACCGTTCCTATCTCGCATCTCGATCCCCGCCCGGTGGGACGGCTCGGGGAGTTCAAGAGAGCTGAGATGGACCGGGCCCTTCGCTACGCGCTCGACATCCTCTACTGAGCGTTGTGCCAGGGAACGATTCACTGCCTGCTGCCCGCTGTCCATCGCCCAATCCTTGGCCGCGAGTTGCCGATGGTCGATAAGGATCCTGTGAAGGCGGTGGGGAGGCCGACCCGGGCATGGCTCCCGCTGCTCGGGGTTCTCCTGGCGTCGGCTGTGGCCGCGGGCGGGTGCTCGGTGCTCGACTCCACGGTCCTTCCGGACGACGGCTCCCCTCCGGTGTCCGCCGATACGACCGGGACGGCGGGAGTGGACTCGCCTTCCGGGTCGGCCGATCCCCCCGTGCCGGATACGGCGGCTCCGGTCGAGCCTCCCGGAGACGCGGCGGATGCGCCAACGTCGACCGCGCCGACGACGACCACTCTTCCGTACGTCGAACCGTCGCGCGAGTGGACGTTGCTCGCCGGCGGTGACGTGCTGATGGACCGGTCCGAGCCGTCGGGTGTGGATCCGTTCGAGTTCATCGAACCTACCCTGGACTCTGCGGACCTGGCGGTTGTCAACTCGGAGATGGCGATCAGCGACCGCGGCGAGCCCCTCGACAAACAGTACGTTTTCCGCGCTCCGCCTTCAGCCGCCCGGCGGATCGCCTCGGCCGGGATCGATGTCGTCAGCCTGGCCAACAACCACGCCATGGACTACGGTCCGGCCGCGCTGGTGGACACCGTCGACCTGCTGGAGAGTGCCGGTGTGATCGCTCTCGGGGCCGGGGCCGACAGGACGGACGCCTACCGCTACCGGATTCTGCCTGTCTACGACGATGTGCACGTCGCCTTCGTGGGCGTCTCCATGATCGTTCCCCGGGGTTTCCCGGCCGGTCCTGATTCTGCGGGAATCGCGTCGGCGCGCCCGCCGTCCCGGGTTCTGGACAGCGTCCGGTCGGCCTCCCGGCTCTCAGACGTGGTCATCGCCGTGGTCCACTGGGGGGTTGAGCGCAGCACCTGTCCGAGCGACGCGCAGCGGGCGTTCGCCAGGGACCTGATGGACGCCGGCGCCGACGCGGTGATCGGTCACCATCCCCACGTCCTGCAGCCGGTCGAATTCGCCGGAGGCAGGCTGGTCGCCTATTCCCTGGGCAACTTCGTGTGGCATCCGAGATGGGGCATCACGGGCGAGACCGGCGTGCTGCAGATCGACTTCGACGCGGATGAGATCGTGGGTTGGACCTTCCATCCGCACCTGCTCGACGACAACGGCGCGCCGGTTCCTGTGAACGGGGGCGGCCGGTTTGACCGGATCGTCGACATCATCGGCGGTGACTGCGAGCGGCACCAGCCGCCGCCGCCGTCAACCACCACCACCACGTCGACGGTGACCGCGACGTCCACCACAGAGCCGGCTCCTAGCGAGACTTCAACGACATCTATGGAAGCGACGGACACCACCACCGTCGACGGCTAGCCCTCCCGACACACCGCCCGGACTCCCTATTGGTACCTTGCAGTAACGGTGTTGGCGGAGTGGCCAACGTCGGCCGCGAAGGGCTCAGCTTGTCCGGTTCTATTAGGGAATGTCGCTGTGGGCTGATAGTGTTGTTTGTAGTGAGTGACCTAGGAGGAAGCGAGCCTCTTGCCATGGTGTTGGCCGAGCGGGCACCGAGTGTTGAGAGCCCGAGGACCATTAGCCCGCGTGCTGGGACCGATCACGATGTGGAGGTCTTCGTCCTGAACCCCGGAGAGCTCGAGGAGACGATCAGCCGCACCCTCGACAGCGCGGGATGCACGTTGGACCAATTGCGAGAAGAGGCACGCTCGGGCGAGTTCTCCAGCGAGTCCAACTGGCGCCTGTGGTTCTGCATTTCTCCTTTTGTCGAGCCAGCACGCTGACCTTAGGAACCAAGCCCGACAGTTCGCGGGCGATGTCAGCGAGCTCCTGAACGGCACCATCACCCAAGGCATTCGTATCTCCGTGGGCATGACTCCCGCGGGGGTAGCCTTGGTCGGCTACGGAGTCACCCCAAAGAAATTGGTGTCGTCGTCTATCGAGTTGAGGACTCGACAGCCCCGAACGTCGCCCTACCTGTACGTTGCGTACGCGTTGGACATTGACGAACGGGACGGCGGGTTCCTGACGGTCGCCAAGAGCACCTACGGTCTGGGAGTAACCAAGACGGAGTCGGACATCCGCTACGACTATGTACGTAGCCCTGCGAATGAGTATCCGGAGGCCCATCTGCATATTCGCGGGATCAGCGAAGCGCTTACTGGTCTCGTGAGTGCCGGTTGGGCAGATCGGCAACCCCAGAGACTTCACCTGCCTGTCGGTGGCCGCCGGTTCCGGCCGTGTCTGGAGGACATCATCGAGTTCTGCATTGTGGAGAAGCTTGTCGCGTCGCCACCGGAGAACTGGAAGACGGTCCTTGACGCCCACCGCGATGAGTTCTATAGCAAGCAGCTCAAGTCTGCCGTACGTCGCGATGCCCAAGCCGCGGTCGCGGCGTTGAGGCAGCAAGGTTTCTGCGTTTCCTAATCCAATGACCTAATCTGATCCGCTATGCAGGCCAATGCCATCCGGCGCGCCTTTGTCGACTTCTTCGCCGAACGTGACCATACGGTCCGGCCGTCCGCGTCGTTGATCCCGACCGATCCCACCCTGCTGCTCACCAACGCGGGCATGGTGCCCTTCAAGCCCTACTTCCTGGGCGAGGAGGAGCGGCCGTGGCCGAGAGCGGCGAGCATCCAGAAGTGCGTCCGGACGGTCGACATCGACATCATCGGCACCACCGCCCGGCACCTCACCATGTTCGAGATGCTGGGCAACTTCTCCTTCGGCGACTACTTCAAGGATCAGGCCATTCGTTACGCCTACGACCTGGTCACCGGTCCGCTGGGACTCGATCCGGAACTGCTCTGGTACACGGTTTACAAGACGGATGACGAGGCGGAGGAGATCTGGATCGACGGGATCGGCGTACCGCCGGACCGCGTCCAGCGCGGGGGTAAGGACAACTTCTGGCAGATGGGCGTCCCGGGGCCGTGCGGCCCCGCGTCCGAGATCTTCATCGACCGGGGCCCGGCATACGGCGATGAGGGAGGCCCGATCGGGGGCGGCGAGGACCGCTATGTCGAACTCTGGAACCTGGTGTTCATGCAGAACATCCAGGACGAGCCCTACCACGTCATCGGCGACCTTCCCGCCAAGAGCATCGACACCGGAACCGGGTTGGAGCGGCTGGCGATGGTCCTCCAGGGGGTCGACACCCTGTTCGAAGTCGACTGCGTCCAGGACGTGCTCCACGCGGCCTCCGCCCATCTCCGGCTGCCGTACGGGGAGACGGAACGGGTGGACGTGGCTCTCCGGCTGCTCGCGGACCATGCCAGGGCGGCGACCTTCCTGATCGGCGACCGGGTCATGCCGGGCAACGAGGGTCGCGGCTACGTGGTGCGCCGCCTGATTCGCCGGGCCGTTCGCCACGCCTGGCAGCTGGGGAGCGGGAAGTTGGTCATGCCCGGGCTGGCCCGGGTGACCGCCGAGGTGATGTCGGAGGCGTATCCCGAACTGGCGGAGAACGTCGACTTCATCGTGCATGTCTTCGAGCGCGAGGAGTCCCAGTTCCGCAGGACCCTGGCCACGGGGATACGGATGCTGGACGAGGCGCTGGAAGGTACGGAGAAGGGGGATGTGGTGTCGGGCTCGCTCGCCTTCCGGTTGCACGACACCTACGGGTTCCCGATCCACCTCACCAGGGAGATCGTGAGCGAGCAGCAACGGACCTTGGACATCGAGGGCTTCGAGGCGGAGATGGCCGCCCAGCGGGCCCGTGCCAAGGCGGCCTGGAAGGGGGGCGAGGAGGCGGTCCGCATCGACTCGTACAAGAGGGTTCTCGATGCCATAGGGCCGACCGAGTTTCTTGGCTACGCCCACGACGGCTCGCCCGCCCGGGTGCTGGCCATGCTCCGCGAGGGGGAACCGGTGGACAGTGCCGAGGCCGGTGACGCGGTGGAGCTGTTCCTCGACCGGTCGCCGTTCTACGCCGAGGCGGGAGGCCAGGTGGGAGACGTGGGGGTCATCGAGGCGGCGACCGGCCTCATGGAGGTGTTCGATACGCAGGCCGCGGTGGTGGGACTCTACGGCCACCGGGGACGGGTGAAGCGGGGCTTCATCCAGACCGGCCAGCGTGTCGATGCCCGGATAGACGGACCGCGGCGGGACCGGATCCGCAGATCCCACACCGGTACCCACGTCCTCCACTGGGCGCTCCGTGAAGTGATCGGTGATCACGCCAACCAAGCCGGGTCCCTCGTCGAGGACGGACGCCTCCGTTTTGACTTCAGCCACTTCAGGGCGGTATCGGCCGAGGAGCTCCTCGAGGTGGAGACCCTGGTGAACCGGACGGTTGTCGACAACCACGGGGTCGGGTCGCTGGAGACCAGCCGGGACGAGGCTGAGGCGATGGGAGCCCTCGCCTTCTTCGGTGACAAGTACGGGGAGCGGGTCCGGGTGGTCTCGGTGGGGGACTTCTCGGTCGAGCTGTGCGGGGGCACACATGTGGGGACCTCGGCCGAGGTCGGGCCGCTGCTGGTCACCTCCGAGTCATCGATCGGCAGCAACGTTCGCCGGGTGCAGGCATTGACCGGGATGACCGCCTACGAACACGCCCGGCAGGTGCGCGACGGTCTGGCGGATGTGGGGCGCTTCCTGGGCGTTCCCATGAGCGATGTACCCGCCCGGGTGCGGCGTCTCGCCGAGCGGGCCGACGAACTCCAGGCCGAACTGGGACGCCTTGCACAGCGGGCCCGATCCGATCTGGCTACGGAACTTGCGGGCCGGGCGGTGCGGGGCGGTGATGTGCCGTGGCTGGTCGCCGAACTGGAGGACCATGCGGCGGCGGCTCTCCGCGAAGTCGGCGTGCAGGTACGGGAGCTTCTCGGGTCGGGCGTGGTGGTGCTCGGAAGCAAGGTGGACGGTAAGGGCGCTCTGGTCGGTGTGGTGACGCGAGATCTGATCGGCCAGGGCCTGTCCGCCGCGGACTTGGTCCTGGTGGGCGCCAGGATCCTGGGTGGGGGAGGGAGCCGGGATCCGGAACTCTCGCAGGCGGGTGGGCCGAAGGGCGCCCGTGTGGGGGAGGCACTCGACGCCATCCGCGAAGCGTTGAGCCGCCGCCTGGACGGCTGATGGCCGACCCGGCTGCGCGGACTGCCCGACCGTCCGGCCGGACCTTGGGGATCGACTACGGCCGAAGGAGGGTCGGCCTCGCCCTGTCGGACGGCTTGGGTCTGGCCGCTCACCCGTTCGAGGTGCTGGAGGCGGGTCCCGACTTGACCGCCCGGCTGGCGGAACTCGCCCTCGAGAACGATGTGACCCGGATCGTCGTCGGGCTGCCGGTCTCACTCGACGGATCGGAAGGGCCCTCCGCCGGGGCTGCGAGACGTTTCGCAGAACGGCTGGCGGAGTCGCTGGATGCGCCCGTGGTGCTGTACGACGAGCGCTTCACCTCCCGGATCGCCGAGGAGGCGCTGCTGGAAGCGGGTGTTTCCAGAGCCGGCCGGAGGAACAGGGTGGACAAGGTGGCGGCAGCGATCATGCTCCAGGGCTATTTGGACCACCAGGCCCGGAAGGCGCCCGCATGAGCTACCCGCCCGACCTGCTCCCCGAGGATCGCGATTACACGGAGGACCGCGTCGCCGCGAGGGTCAAGGGTACGGTGATCGCCCTGCTGGTGAGCGCGGTCGTGGTTTACGGGCTGATCCTGGGGGGTCGGCAGGCGGGTGACTGGGTGAGCGGGTTGGAAAGGTTCGGGGCCGAGGAGGAGGTCGTCGAGGTACAGCCCGGCCGGACCGTCAGGCTGGAGATCCCGGTCGGATCCACCGCGAGGGGCATAGCGGGCATCCTCGTCGACAACGGGGTGGTCAGATCGGCTTCCGCATTCGAGTCCGTGGTCCGCTCCCGGGACGCGGGCAGCCTACTGAAGGCGGGCAGGTACGAGTTGGTGACCGGTACCGAACTCGAGGAGATCGTGGACATTCTGGTGGCCGGTCCGACCATCGAGACTTTCCGGCTGACGATCGTGGAGGGGCGCCGGGTCGGAGAGGTCGTGGCGGACATCGCTCGCCAGAGTGAGTTCTCGGAGACCGAACTGGTCGATACCCTGCTGGAGGGCGATATCAGGTCGGCTTACCTGCCGGGGGACGTCGAGGGACTTCCTGCCTGGGAAGGCCTTCTCTTCCCGGCCACCTACGAATTCTTCACCGACGCCACCGCCGAGGAGATACTGCAACGGCTGGCCGACGAGACCGAGCGTCGCATCGACCGGCTCAACTGGACGTCCGTGCGACTCAGGGGCTATTCGGTCTACGAGGGGCTCGTGATCGCCTCGATAGTCGAAGCGGAGGCCGGGATCGACGAGGACCGTCCCCTCATCGCCAGCGTGATCTACAACCGGCTGGGCGAGAGCTATCCCCTGGAGATCGATGCCACCGTCCTCTATGCGATGGGAAAACGGGGGATAGGGCTGACCCTCGACGACCTCGAGTTCGTTTCGCCGTACAACACCTACCGGGTAGCCGGCCTTCCGCCCACTCCGATCGGTACGCCGGGTTCCCGGTCCTTGGAGGCAGCTGCCGATCCGGCCGACAGCGAGTACTGGTACTACGTTCTCGTGTCGGAGGAAGGTGCGCACGGCTTCTTCCCGCAATCCGACTACGACGGTTTCCTGGAAGCGAAGCGTCAGGCTCAGGAACAAGGTATCGGGGTGTGAAACCGCTGAGGCTGGCTGTCCTGGGTGACCCGGTGGCTCACTCACTCTCCCCCCGGATCCAGCGCGCTGCTCTCGCCTACGCAGGGATCGAGGGGACGTACATTCGCCGCCGGGTCGACCCCGACGGTATGCAGGGCGCGGCCGGGGACATAAGGAGCGGGAGGCTGGACGGCGCGAACGTGACCATGCCCCACAAGGGGCTCGCGGCGCGGCTCGCCGACGACCGCTCGCCCGAGGCCCGGCGCTGCGCCGGCGCCAACACCCTCTGGATGGAGGGCGGGCGCCTGCGGGCGCACACCACCGATCCCGACGGGGTGCGTTTCGCATGGGAGCACGCCGGGCTGCCGGAAGACGCTCCGGTCCTGCTCCTCGGCGCCGGTGGAGCCGCCGCGGCCGCTCTGGCCGCCCTGGACGGTAGGGAGTGCAGGGTCTCGGCGCGGCGGGAGGAGGCGGCCCGCGCCCTGGTGAATCAGGTCAACCCCGAAGCGCCGCTGATCGACTGGGGCAGGGGGGTTCCCGGAGCCGTGGTCGTCAACGCCACCCCTCTGGGCATGGCGGGCGACAGCCTGCCCTCCGGCGTTCTCGACGGGGCGGTCGGTCTGCTGGAGATGGCCTACGGAGGGGGAGAGACTCCCGCCGGGGTCCTCCTGCGCTCACGAGGATGCCCGGTGGCGCCGGGGGAGCTGATGCTGGTCGGCCAGGGGGTTGCGTCCTTCGCGATATGGACCGGGGTCAAGGTCCCCCCGGAGGTGATGCTGGCCGCCCTCGACGAGATACGCGAGCCCGCGGCAGCCGACAGTCCGTAGGTGTTCGCCAACCTGGTGGCCGCGGTGGCCGGACTCGTGCTGGGCCGTTACCTTTCCGCAGCCGTGGTGGCGGTGCCCGCCGGCACGCCGGTCCACAGGGTGGTGGGCGCCCGGCCCCGTTGTGGCTGCCGAACGGGGTGGTGGGGCTTCCTGCCCATCGTCTGGTGGGTCGGCCGCAGGGGTAGATGCCCACGGTGCGGGGCCCTGCCAGGCGTCATCCATCCGCTCGTCGAGGTGGTGACCGCGGCCGCGGTCGCCGGGACCGTCCACTTCGTGGGGCCGGTCTGGTCCCTCCCGGCCTACCTGTGGTTTGCCGCGGTGACCGTGGTGCTCGGGTTCATCGACCTCGGCCACCATCTGATACCGAACCGTATCCTGGTCCCCGGGACATTCGTGGCTCTCGTATTGCTTGCTGCGGGAGCGGCGCTGGAGGGACGGCTCGGCGACCTGCCCGAGGCTCTCGCGACCGGCCTCGGATACTTCGCAGTTCTGCTCGTGGCGGCCCTGCTGACGAGAGGCGCCATCGGCATGGGCGATGTCAAGCTGGCCTTCCTGCTGGGAGTGTTCGCAGGCTTCGGCGGGTGGGAGGTGGCAGTCCCGGCGGGAGTGGGAGCGTTCCTCCTCGCCGGCCTGGTCTCGGTGATTCTGATCGCGCTCGGGAGGCTCACCCGCAACGACCATATCCCGTTTGGTCCCTTCATGGTGGCCGCTGCATGGATAGCCATCGCCCGGGACCTCGGGGGAGCGTAGACGCCCCGAGAGTCGAGTGAGTGGATCCGAGCCAGCAACTAATAACCAATAACTACCAACTAAAGGTACCTGATTATGTGAGTCGCGACGGCGACGGTCTCTCCGTTCTGGTTGGTGGCGACCACGTCGGCCAGAGCCCGGGAGCGGGCCGCCTGCAGGGAAGAGATCCTGTAGGTGACCGTCACGGTGTCGCCAATCCTCACCGGTGCCGTGAACCGGACCCGGTCGTATCCGAGGCTGACGGCGTGCTCCCCGGATCGGGCGATCATCATCCCGGCGGTCGTGGACATGAAGCCCACCATCAGGGCGCCGTGGGCGATGCGGGTGCCGAACCGGCCTGACTTCATGACCTCCTCGTTGACATGCATCTCGTAGAAGTCGCCGGTGACGCCGGCGAACAGGTATATGTCGGTCTCGCCGACCGTCTTGGTGAAGCTGACCTCGTCGCCGATCCGGAGCGAGCCCAGACCCGTGGCTGTGCTTTCGTGGGTCACCGTGCACCTCCCGTCGGCCGCTAGCTTACCGGTCGGCGCCGCGGTGCCCTTTACCGGGCCGGTGCCACGTTCAGAGTCCCAGGGAGTGGTAAGAACGGTGGTGGACGGGGCGCCGCACGCTAATAGCCTGTCCGGGTGTCGATACCGAGCGAGGATGGGAGCTTACCGGAGTGGACTACGGGCTGGGGCTCCTGACAACCGGTTCATACCGGAGCGTTCTGGGGGCCGCCCAGTGGGCGGACACCCTAGGACTGGTCAGTTTCGCGGTTCCTGATCACTACCTGGACGAGTCGCCGGCGGCTCGCCCCACGCTCGATGCCTTCGCCGTCCTGGCGGGCGTGGCGCGGGAGACCGCCGGAATCGAGTTGGCGGTCATGCTCAGCCCCATCACGTTCAGGCATCCGGCCGTACTGGCCAAGTCGGCCGTCACCATCGACCGGATGTCCGGGGGCCGGTTCCTGCTGGGTGTGGGGACCGGGTGGTTCGAGAGGGAACACACAGTGATGGGGCTGGAACTTCCGTCTCTGGACGAGCGATTCGACCGGCTGGAGGACGCCCTCGGCTATCTCAGGGCTGCCTTCCTGCCGGAACCGGCGGCTTATGCGGGCCGGTTCTACCGCCTGGAGCGACACCCGGTCCAGCCGCCGCCGAGTCGGAGGGTTCAGATCGTGGTGGGTGGTACCGGACCGAGACGGACGCCGAGGCTGGCCGGGCTCCACGCTGACGAGTTGAACATCCACTCCACTCCGGTGGAGGGAGTAGCCTCCCGGGTATGCCGGGCCCGGGAGGCGGCGGCGGGGGCGGGACGTGATCCGGCCGGGTTACGGGTCAGCTATTCGAGTGCGGTGGTGGCAGGTCCCAGCCCGAGCGAGTACCGGCGGCGCCTGGACCGAGCCGCCCTGTGCGAGCGGGTGGAGCCGGACCGGCTCGAGCGCCGGATGGCGCAGCGGAACACCCTCCACGGAACCTACCGGCAGGTGGAGGAGGTGCTCGGTCTGCTGGGGGAGGCGGGAGTCAGCCGCTTCTACATCCAGCGACCGCTCGACGCGGACCTCGACGAGACCGGCGAGATCCTCGAGGGCATCGGCTTCCGGGCGGGCACGCCGCGCCCCTAATACCCTGGGCCGGGCAGCCGACGGCAGCATCCGACCGGGGCTCTCTCATGCGGGGCCCGACGCTGAAAGGTGGCTTCTGGTGGCCGTTTCCCACGAGCGCCGGTTCCAGTTCGACATACAGGGTTTCCTGCACCTGCGCGGGGCGATGGCCGCCACCGAGGTCCGGGACTGCCTCAACTGGGCGGCGGCGGCGGAGGAAGCGGACGCCGCAGGGTTGGGGGGAGAGCACCCCGACCGGCTCATCAACCGCCCGGTCTCACGGATCATCGACGTGGATCCCCGCTTCGCCCGCTTCCTGGACCATCCGGCTGTGTCGGCCTACCTGATCGACTTCCTCGGGCGCCGCTACAAGCACATCGACAACGAGCTCTACTACACGTATCCGGGATACGAAGGAGGGCCCTGGCACAGGGGAGTCCGAGCCCACCCGAGCGGCTACGTGGCGGAGGGCCGGTTCACGTGCCCCATGGTCAAGGTCTTCTACTGCCTGACCGACGTCGGTCCCGGCCAGGGCGAGTTCGCGGTGGTCCCCGGGAGCCACAGAGCCCACTTCGACGTTGACGGTGGCCCCGCCGATCGTGGCGACGACCCCCTGCACCGGACGGCCGAGGGTCGGACAGACCTTCCCGGCCAGAAGGTCTTCGACGATGTGGCAGCCGGTGACGTGATCGTATTCAACGAGGGTCTGCTGCACACCGGCCGCCCCAATCCCTCGGGGAAGACCCGCAAGACGGTAATCGTCAACTTCGGCCGGGAGGACGCCGGCCCGTGGCCCGGCTACCGCCCGCTACCGGAGACGTTGCGGAGTGTGACTCCTCGCCAGGCCGCCATTCTCAGCAGTCCCGTCGGCGTGTGGGCGGAGCCCGGCGGTCCCTAGACGGGGACCGCACACCGTAAGCAGATCCCGCGATGTATGTATAATAGGGTGTATGCCGAGGATACAGACCTACCTACCGGACGACCTCTATCGGGCGGTCAAGGAATACGGGCTCGCGCCGTCCAAACTGCTCCAAGAAGCGGTCCGGGTCGAGCTTCGACGCCGGCAGCTCCTTGAGGAAACCGATCAATACCTGGCTGAACTCCTGGACGAAGTCGGAGAGCCCACCGCGGAAGAGTTGGCCAGGGCCCGGGCGCTAGCGCTCCGGCTCGCCCGTAGAGCAGAGCGGGCGGCTGGCTGAATTGTTGGTTCTCGACTCCGGCGCCATCTCTCGCCTGTCAGAGCCGTCCCGGGTGGCCCGTACCTACGTTATGGAACTCCAGGCCGCCGGTTTGTGGCCGCCGTTGGTGCCCACACCGGTGATGATCGAGGCGTTGCACGGTGACGCCGCACGGGACGCCATGGCCAACCGGTTACTCAAAACCTGCGACGTGGTCGAGGAGATACCGGAGGGATTGGCTCGGCGAGCCGCCCGGCTGAGACGGCAGGCGGGCAGAGGATCGGCGATCGACTCGCTGGTGGTTGCCATGGCCGAACCCGGGGGCTCCGTTCTCACTTCTGACCTCCATGACCTCAATGCCCTGGCGCAGTACGCCCGTGACGTGATCGTCGAACGGGTTTGATGACTGCGCGATAAGGTATCGAACCGCTCGCAGGGCGCCACCTGCCACGACAGGCTTGAGCGGGGGCGTATCGGGGTCCTCATGTCTACCATGCCGGGCATGATCCGATTCTTGACAGCAGGTGAATCCCACGGGCCCGGACTGGTGACGATCGTGGAGGGTGTTCCGGCAGGGTTGACGGTCACCCGGGATGGGCTCGGCGCCGAGTTGGCCCGCCGCCGGCTCGGCTACGGGCGGGGCGCCCGGATGAAGATCGAGCAGGACAAGCTCGAGATCATGGGCGGGATCCGCCACGGACGTACCCTCGGCTCGCCGGTGGCGGTCATCATCCGGAACACCGAGTGGCCCCGCTGGAAGGAGGAGATGTCGCCCGATCCGGGAACGCCCAAGCGGCTCATGACCACTCCCCGTCCCGGTCACGCCGACCTGGTGGGAATGCTCAAGTACGACACCAAGGACGCCCGCAACATTCTCGAGCGGGCTTCGGCGCGTGAGACTGCGGCCCGCACCATCGCCGGATACCTCGCCAAACAGATATTGGCCAGCATCGGCGCGTCGGTGGTCAGCCACGTGGTGGCTATCGGCCGCGCGGTCACCGAGACCGAGGAGTTGCCCACCATCGAGGATCTTCCCGCGATCGACGCCTCGCAGGTGCGTGCTTTCGGCACCGATGCCGAGACGGCGATGATCTCCGAGATCGAACGGGCCAAGGGCGACCGGGACACGCTGGGCGGTGTGATGGAGGTGCTCGTCTACGGCCTGCCCCCCGGCGTCGGCTCCTACTCGCAGTGGGACCGGCGGATGGACGCGAGGTTGGGAGAAGCCCTGATGTCCATCCAGGCGATGAAGGCCGTGGAGGTGGGTGACGGCCTCGAGAGTTCCCGCCGCCGGGGCTCGGAGGCCCACGACCACATCTACTACGCCGACGGGGAGTTCTACCGCAACACCGACCGGGCGGGCGGTACCGAGGGCGGCATGACGACCGGCCAACCCCTTCGCGTACGGGTCGCTATGAAGCCTCTTTCCACGGTCATGCGACCGCTCCCCACCGTGAACGTGGTCACCAAGGAGCCGGAAGTCGCCTTCCGGGAGCGGTCCGATGTCTGCGCGGTCCCGGCGGCAGCCGTCGTGGCCGAGCAGATGGTGGCGATCGTGGTGACCCAGGAACTCCAGAGGAAATTCGGGGGTGACACCGTGGACGACTTCGTGGTGAACGTCACCTCCTACCGGGCCCGGCTGCGGGCGTTCTGATGAGCCGTACCGCCCATCCTTCAGCCGGACCACGGATGCTCCCCTAAGGGATAGGCCGATGGGGAACGTGTGGCTCATCGGGATGATGGGCTCCGGCAAGTCCACCGCGGGCAGGCGCGTCGCCGAGTCATCGAACTCGCCCTTCCTCGACATCGACCATCTCGTGGAGGAGAGAGCGGGCAAGTCGGTCACCGAGATCTTCCGCCAGGACGGCGAGGATGCCTTCCGCCGGCTGGAGTCGGCCGAGATCCGGCGCCTGGCTGCCGAAACGGCGGAATACGGCGAGGGGACGGTTGTCTCGACCGGCGGGGGCGCCGTCCTGGACAAGGGCAGCGTGGAGGCGATGCGTCGCACCGGAGTCGTGCTCTGGCTCGATGCGCCGGCTTCCTCCCTGGCGGTCCGGGTTGGGCGCGAGCGGCCCCTGCTGGCCGGAGCGGGGACCAGTGCCTCCCGCCTGGGTGTGATTCTCGACCGTCGCCGGCCCCTGTACGAGCAGGCCGCTCACTACAGGATCGACGCGGACCGTCCGGCTCGGGCCGTGGTGGCCGACGCTGCCCGCTACGCGAGGGTGCCCGTCGGCGGGTCATCCGAGGTCCTGATCGGACCGGGACTGCCCGCTCGCCTGCTCCCACTCTCCGAGCACCGCGAGAAGGCGGTGGTCATCGCTCAGCCGGGTGCCATGCCGGTGGCCGCGGAAGTGGTGGATCGGTTGCGCTCGGAGACCGCAGCCTCCCTCATCGAGGTTCCGGATCGCGAGGAGGCCAAGACCCTCGAGACCCTGGGGTATCTCTACGCCCGGCTCGCCGACCTGAACCTCGGGAGGCACGACACCATTGTGGGCGTGGGGGGTGGCGCCACGACCGACGTGGCCGGGTTCGCAGCGGCGACCTGGCTGCGGGGGATCGAGTCCGTCCTGGTCCCCACAACCCTTCTCGGAGCCGTGGACGCCTCGATCGGCGGGAAGACCGGAATCAACGTGCTCGGCAAGAACCTGGTGGGTGCGTTCTGGCATCCGTCCCGGGTGGTCATCAGCACCGATGCGCTGACCGCTCTGCCCGAGGAACTACTGCGGGAGGGTTCCGCAGAGGCGGTCAAGGCGGGCTTCATCGCCGATCCCCGCCTCGTTGAGATCTTCATGGAGCACGGATTGTCCTTCCCGCCCGCGGAGATGCTGAGGAGGGCGGTGGCCGTCAAGGCCGCGGTCGTCTCGGGGGACTTCCGGGAGACCGGGAACAGGGCGATCCTCAACTTCGGTCACACGATCGGCCATGCCGTCGAGGTGGTGTGCGGGTTGCCTCACGGCTACGCGGTCTCGGTGGGCATGGTCGCGGCTACGGCGATCTCGGCGGACCGCTACAGGTTCGACCCGAGCGTCGTCATCGACGCTATGCAACGCCTGGGCCTTCCCACCCGGGTCCAGGGCGCCGATCGGGCGTCGGTGCTCCGCCTGGTCCGGCGCGACAAGAAGCGGACGTCGGCCGGCCTCCGCATGGTCCTGCTGCGCCAGGTGGCGGACCCGGTGGTGGAGTTGGTCGACGAGTCCGCCCTGGACCTCGGGCTGAATGCTGTCGGGATCAGCGACTGACCATCCCTGCTGTACAATCGGGCCATGGTCTCTACCAACGATGTCAAGACCGGGATGGCGCTCGACCTCCCCGACGGGCTGTTCCAGATCATCGAGCACCAGCATGTCAAGCCCGGCAAGGGCAGGGCGTTCGTTCGCATGAAGCTCAGGAACCTCCGTACGGGTGCCGTCATCGACCGCACCTTCCGCGCCGACGAGAACGTGCCGCAGGCCCTGATAGACCGGCGCGACCACCAGTACCTCTACCGGGACGACTTCGGTTACCACTTCATGAACCTGGAGACCTACGCCCAGTTCGCCCTCTCGGAGGACGACATCGGGGAAGCCCGCAACTACATCACCGAGGGCTCCACCGTGATGCTGCCGCTCTACGAGGACTTTCCCATCGGCATCGAGTTGGCCGCTTCCGTCCAGTTGGAGGTCACCGCCGCGGAACCCGCAGTCCGGGGGGACCGGGTGTCGGGAGCGACCAAGCCGGTTACGCTCGAAACGGGTCTGGTCGTCCAGGCGCCGCTCTTCATCGACGCCGGCGACACCATAAAGGTTGACACCCGGTCCGGAACGTACATATCCCGGGTCTGAGAACAGAACAGACACCTCGCTTCCCGCCATGAAGAGACAGGAGCCGCGCGCCAGGGCGCTTGAAGCGCTCTACCAAGCGGACATGCGCGAGGTGGACGACCCGGCTCGGGGGCTGAGCGGACGGGCGCGCCGCTACGTGGAAGGGGTGTCCAGCCGCCGGGAGACGTTGGACAGCCGTATCGAGGCCGCATCCGAGCGCTGGCCGTTGCACCGGATGGCCGCGGTCGACCGGACGATCCTGCGTCTGGCACTCTACGAACTCCTGTACGAGGCGACACCTACCGCGGTGGTGATCGACGAGGCTGTGGAACTCGCCAAGCGGTACTCGACGAGGGGAAGCGGCGCCTTTGTCAACGGGGTGCTGGCTGCCCTGGCCCACCAGGTACGGGCTGGTGAGTGGTGAGTGGTGAGTGGTGAGTGGTGAATGGTGAATGGTGGTGAATCTTGAGGGTATCCGACTGTTGAGCTCGTACCGGGTCACGACGAGCCGGGTGTGGCAACTGGCAACCGGCACCTCAACCGGTGGCGGCGTGTCCCGTGCCAGGTTCCCTGACTGACCGTGGGGTAGGTGTGACCATGGTTTCGATGCGGACGATCCGTTCACCGTGCACCTTGATGTCAGCACGCGTGTCTTTGATTTCGGATCGCGCGTCGTTGATTTCCGATCGGACATCCCGGATATCGGATCGCACGTCCCGGATGTCGGACCGGATCTCCTTGATGTCGGACCGTATCCAGAGCAGGAGTGCGCTCAGCAGTATGCCGACGACGCCGATCGAGGCGGAGAGAGTCGCTTCCATGGTGCTAAACATATCCCATCCGGTACCCGCCGGGAACCCCCTTGTTGGTGGATGGTGCCGACTCTTGACGGTACTCGGCTGCCGAGCCAGGACCGGGCAACGATGAGCCAGGTGTGGCACACCGTCAGCTCCTAACACCCGACCCCTAACACCCGACCCCGGCGGTCCGCCAGGTTCTTGTCCTGTACTGCTACCATGAGCCGACCTTTAACTCGGTCCCGTGAGGCCGGAAAGGAGACCGCTTGCGGCTGTTCAGGGCGCGGTACCCGCGGCGTTTGGCCCCTGGGTTCCAGCACCGACTGCTTCCCCCCGGCTGTGTTGGTCGACCCGCGTCCAGGAGGTGTTGTTGCCGCTAGTCATGACCGCGGAGGATGTGAGCAGGGCGGTCCGGCGCATTGCCCACGAGGTCATCGAGGGATCGCCCGGTGTGCTTCCGGTACTGGTCGGGATCCACACCCGGGGCGTGCCCCTCGCCGGCCGGATCGCGGATGCAATCCGGGATTTCGGTGGATCAGAGGTCCCGGTTGGCGCTCTCGACATCGGTCTGCACCGCGACGATCTGGCCCGCCGGCCCACCGCGCCGCTCGCAGCGACCCGCCTGCCCGTGAACATCACGGATCGCACGGTGGTGCTGGTGGACGATGTCCTCTTCACAGGACGAACCGTGCGCGCCGCCCTCGACGCTCTCAACGACTTCGGGCGTCCCTCCGTGGTGAGATTGGCGGTATTGGTGGATCGGGGGCACAGGCAGCTACCCATCCGGCCCGACCATGTGGGTAAGAACGTGCCCACGTCGAGGATCGAACGTGTCTCCGTGCGGCTTTCCGAGATAGACGGAGAGGGGGATGGGGTGTGGATCCATCCCAGACTCGAGTCCCCGGACCGGCGGCGGCAGGACATCGACGTCAAGGAGATCACCGCATGAGCTTTCTGACCACCAGGGGCGTCCCCCGCCGGGATCTCGAGGAGCTCCTCGACCTCGCCGGGGAGTTCAAGGAAGTTCTCTCCAGGCCCATTCCGAAGGTGCCGGCGCTGCAGGGCAAGTTGGTCGCCAACATGTTCTTCGAGAACTCCACGCGCACGCGGCTCTCCTTCGAGCGCGCCACCAGGGCATTGTCAGCAGATGTCATGAACTTCAGCGCAGGGGCCTCCTCCCTCTCCAAGGGCGAGAGCCTCAAGGACACCGCCCAGACCATCGAAGCTCTGGGCGCGGACCTCATGGTGGTGAGGCACAAGGCGACCGGCGTCCCTTGGCAGATCGCCGGATGGGTCCAGTGTCCGGTCGTGAACGCAGGCGACGGCGCCCACCAGCATCCGACCCAGGCCCTTCTGGACTGCCTCACGCTGCGGCAGCGATTTGGCGGCCTCGACGGGCTCCGGGTGGCCATCGTGGGCGACATCCGCCACTCGAGGGTCGCCCGTTCCAACGTTTTCGCCTTCACGACGCTGGGCGCCCGAGTGGTTCTGGTCGCCCCCAAGACGTTGCAGGCAGTGTCCTCCGCGGGCTGGTCGGCCGACACGACCGATGATCTCGATGCGGTCCTCGGGGAGGTGGACGTGGTCTACCTGTTACGCATCCAGGCGGAAAGAGGGGGTCTGTCGGTGTTCCCGTCCCTGCCGGAGTACGTGTCCCGCTACGGGCTGACCCGCGAGCGCTTCGCCCGGTTGTCTCCCGACGCGGTCGTGTTGCACCCGGGACCGATGAACCGGGGCGTGGAGATAGGCGATACGGTGGCCGCCCACCCGCGCGCTCTGATCCGCGATCAGGTGGCCAACGGGGTGGCGACCCGGATGGCCGTGTTGTTCGCGCTGCTGGGAGGTAAGGCGTGAACGCCGTAAGGCTCGTAGGCGGGACGGCCCTCACCCCCGGAGGCGCCGTCCGGGCCGACGTGCGGATCCGCGACGGCCGGGTCGTGGATGTAGTGCCGGGTTTCGGGGATGACGGCCGGGGGCCGGGCGTCCCGTCGGGCGACCGGATGATCGACGTGGCAGGCCTGATCGTGGGTCCGGGACTGGTCGATCTGCACGCCCATCTGCGCGAGCCCGGCCAGGAGTGGAAGGAGGACATCGCCTCCGGGTCCTCCGCCGCAGCGGCCGGAGGATTCACCGCCGTGGTCGCCATGCCGAACACGAGTCCTCCCACGGACGCGGGGCACTTGGCCCGCTACATCGCGGATCGCGGGAGGCAGGTCGGCCTGGCTGACGTGGTGCCGGCCGGATGCATCACTGCCGGCCAGGAAGGTAGGCGCCTGGCTCATCTCGACGATTTGTTCGCGGCGGGAGTGCGGGTCTTCACCGATGACGGTCACACGGTGGCCGACGCGGGGTTGCTGCGCAGAGCCATGGAGTACCTGGAGTCCCGGGGAGGGTTGATAGCCCAGCACGCCGAGGATCCCGGCCTGAGCCGGGGAGGCCACATGCACGAGGGCAAGGTCTCGTCGCTGCTCGGTATGGTGGGGCTTCCTGCTCTGGCCGAGACGGTGGTCGTGGCCCGCGATCTGGCCCTGGCGGAACTCACCGGCGCGCCCTACCACGTGCAGCATGTGAGCTGCGCGCGGACCGTCGAGTTGATCCACGCCGCCAAGCAGCGAGGGGTGGCGGTGACAGCCGAGGTGACTCCCCACCATCTCTGGTTCACAGACGAGCACGTCATGTCGATGCACCCGGTCTTCAGGATGTACCCGCCACTACGTACCCGGTCCGACATCGAGGCTCTCATCGACGGCCTGCGGGAAGGCGTTATCGACGCGGTCGCCACCGATCATGCCCCTCACGCCGCTCACGAGAAGGACGTTCCCTTCGAGGATGCACCCAACGGGGTGACCGGGCTGGAGACGGCCTTCTCCGCCGTCCGCTCGGTACTCGACTGCGATCCGCGCAAGCTGTTCCGTCGGATGTCCGTGACACCGGCCGCCATCGCCGGCCTCGAGCGGCACGGTCGCTGGATCGAGCCCGGTATCCCGGCCAACCTGGTCGTGGTGAACTGGGACGCGGTCTGGAGGCCTGACCACTTCCGCTCCAAGTCCTCCAACTCCCCCTTTGCCGGTGTGCAGCTCACCGGGAAGGTGTGTTACACGTTCCACGACGGCCGGCTCTCCTACGATTCCGGGGCATCTCGCGATTCCTCCACGGGCGAAGCAGCGCGCGCGATCCCGGCCGGTGGAATCCAATGAGGAGCGGGATCCTCGTCACGGCCGACGGGGAGGTGTTCGAGGGTAGGTCGGTGGGGACCGACGGAGTCCGGGTCGGTGAGGCCGTTTTCAACACTTCCATGACCGGCTACCAGGAGGTGCTTTCCGACCCGTCCTACGCCGGGCAGGTCGTGGTCATGACCTCGCCCCATATCGGCAACTACGGGGTCAGCGATCACGACGACCAGGCAACCGCGCCGGCTGCCCGGGGCTTGGTGGTGCGTTCCCTCTCGCGGCGCCATTCCAACTGGCGCTCCGAGGGGAGCCTGGCCTCTTACCTGGTCACCCATGATCTGGTCGCCCTGGCCGACCTGGACACCCGGCGGCTAACCCGGCATCTCCGGGACTTCGGGGCGATGCCGGTTGCGATCGGCACGGATGTCGATACTGGGGAGATGCGGGAGATCGCCGCCTCGGCGCCACGCATGGAGGGCCAAGATCTCGCCACCGGGGTGACCACCCCGGTCCCATACCGGATCGAGCCGTCCACGACGCCGGTGGGCCGGGTGGTGGCGATCGACCTCGGTATGAAGCGCGATATCGGACGCCGCTTGGCGGCCCACGGGCTGGAGGTCGATGTCCTGCCGGCCACCTGCTCGGCCGACGAGATCCTCGATCTGAGTCCGGACGGGGTGTTCCTGTCCAACGGCCCCGGCGATCCGTACGCCTTGGGGGACCAGATCCGCGCGGTCCGCGGTGTGCTGGGTGAGGCGCCGCTCTTCGGCATATGTCTGGGCCACCAGATCCTGGGGCTTGCTTTGGGCGCCACGACCTTCAAGCTTCCGTTCGGTCACCACGGCGGCAACCATCCGGTCCGGAGGCTCGACGACGGCCGCGTCGAGATCACCGCGCAGAATCACGGGTTCGCGGTGGATCTCTGGTCGCTGGCCGGCCGTCAGGGGCCGGAACGCACCGGTCTGGCCGGTCCTGAACTTCTACCCGAACAGGTGACGAGCGACTTCGGCGAAGTGCGGCCGACCCATCAGAATCTGAATGACGGGACGCTCGAGGGGCTCCGATGCCTCGACGTTCCCGCTTTCTCGGTCCAGTACCACCCCGAGGCAGCGCCCGGCCCTCACGATTCGCTGGGTCTGTTCGACGACTTCATGGAACTGATCGGGCTGACCGCTCCGGACGTCGCCTGATGCCGAGGCGGGCCGACATCCACAGCATCCTGTTGATCGGGTCGGGTCCGATCGTGATCGGCCAGGCGTGCGAGTTCGACTACTCCGGTACGCAGGCCGCCAAGGCGCTGAGAGCCGAGGGGTACCGGGTGGTGCTGGTCAACTCCAATCCGGCGACCATCATGACCGATCCGGAGTTCGCCGACGCCACCTACCTGGAACCCATAACACCCGAGATCGTCGAGCGGATCATCGAGCGTGAGTCGCCCGATGCGCTGCTCCCCACCCTCGGCGGGCAGACGGCCCTGAACGTGACTGCCGAACTGGCCCGTTCAGGCGTGTTGGACGCTCACGGCGTGGAGTTGATCGGTGCAGGTTTCGACGCCATCGAACGAGCGGAGGACCGGGGCCTCTTCAAGAAGACGATGGCGGCGGCCGGTATCGAGTCACCCCGTTCCCGCTATGCCCGCTCGATGGGGGAGGCGATCGCCGCGGCCGGCGAGATCGGCTATCCGGTGATGGTACGACCCTCGTTCATCCTGGGCGGGGGCGGGACCGGTGTGGCCTCTGACGAGGAGGCGTTCCTCGGGATAGCCCGGCGGGGGCTCGAAGCATCGCCGGTGTCCGAGATCCTGGTCGAGGAATCGGTTGTCGGCTGGAAGGAGTTCGAGCTCGAGGTCATGGCCGACCGGATGGGCAACGCGGTCATCGTCTGCTCGATCGAGAACCTCGATCCGATGGGTGTCCACACGGGCGACTCGATCACGGTGGCGCCCATCCAGACGCTGTCTGACCGCGAGTACCAGGAGATGCGAGATGAGGCCATCACGTGCCTGCGCGCCATCGGGGTCCAGACCGGTGGATCCAACGTCCAGTTCGCAGTCGATCCGAGCGATGGCCGTCGTCTGATCATCGAGATGAATCCCCGGGTGTCGCGATCCTCGGCGCTGGCCTCGAAGGCAACCGGGTTCCCGATCGCCAAGATCGCGGCCCTGCTGGCGGTGGGGTACACGCTGGATGAGATCGCCAATGACATCACCGGCGCCACCCCGGCTTGCTTCGAGCCGGTTCTCGACTACACAGTCGTGAAGATCCCGCGCTTCGACTTCGCCAAGTTCCCCTCCGCGCCGGATCTGCTCGGGACGTCGATGCGATCCGTAGGCGAAGCGATGGCGATCGGACGCACCTTCCCCGAAGCTCTCCAGAAAGCACTGCGGAGCCTGGAGGTGGGTCGCTACGGGCTCAACGCCGATCCGGGTGAGCGGACGGTGCGCGGTCTTTCCGACGAGCAGTTGGCTGCGTCCGTCGGGATTCCAACCTCGGGCCGCATCTTCCAGGTCGCCGAAGCGCTGCGGCGAGGTTGGAGCGTGGAGGGACTCGCCCGGGCGACCGGGATCGATCCATGGTTCCTCGACCAGATGGCAGAGGTGTGCGAGGTACGGGCCGAGCTCGAGGACGCCGGCTCCCCTGAAGCCGGTCTGGTCCGCGAGGCGAAGCGCATGGGCTTCTCGGACGTCCAACTCGCCTACCTGTGGCAACGTCCTGAGATCGAGATCCGCGAGTTCCGGGGGGCTTCCGGCATAAGGCCCACCTACAAGCGGGTGGACACGTGCGCGGCCGAATTCGAGGCCCGGACTCCGTACTTCTACTCCACCTACGAGGACGAGTCCGAGGTGGAGGACTCCGACCGACCGCGGGTCGTGATTCTCGGATCCGGGCCGAACCGGATAGGCCAGGGCATCGAGTTCGACTACTGCTGCGTCCACGCCTCGTTCGCGCTCAGGGAGGCCGGCTACGAGACCGTGATGGTCAACTGCAACCCGGAGACCGTGTCCACCGACTACGACACGTCCGACCGGCTGTACTTCGAGCCCCTGACCGTCGAGGACGTCCTGGAGATCTGCGACGCCGAGAACCCGGTGGCGGTGGTTGTGCAGTTGGGCGGTCAGACTCCCCTCAACCTGGCACGGCGCCTCGAGGACCAGGGTGTTCCGATAGCCGGGACCGCGCCGGACCGGATCGATGCCGCGGAGGATCGGGAACGTTTCTCGGCGCTCTGCCGGGAGCTGGCCATCGCCCAGCCGCCGCACGGCACGGCTACCAGCCCGTCGGAGGCCAGAGAGGTGGTCGACCTGATCGGCTTCCCGGCCCTGGTGAGGCCTTCCTACGTCCTCGGCGGACGGGCGATGCGCGTCGTTTATTCCCACGGGGAGTTGAGTGACTACCTGGGGGATCTCTATGGGACCGATCAGCAGTCCGGTCTCGACATGCTCGCCGCCCCGGTGCTAATCGACCGGTTCCTCGAAGCCGCCGTGGAGGTGGACGTCGACGCGATCTACGACGGACGGGATCTGCTCGTTGGGGGGATCATGGAGCACGTCGAGGAGGCGGGCGTTCACTCAGGGGACTCGGCCTGCATCACGCCACCCCCCACGATCAGCGAGGTAGCCCGGAAGGCCATCGTCGCTGCCACGGGAGCCCTCGCCGCGGCTCTCGAGGTAAGGGGCCTCGTCAACATTCAGTTCGCGGTCAAGGGCGACGACGTCTTCCTGCTCGAGGCCAACCCGCGCGGGTCCCGCACCGTCCCCTTCATCTCCAAGGCCTCGGGAGTACCGCTGGCCAAGCTGGCCTCCCGGGTGATGGTCGGCGCCACGTTACGGCAACTGGCATCTGAAGGTGTGTACGCGGGACTGGCTGAACCCGGTTTCGTAGCGGTCAAGGAGGCGGTGCTTCCCTGGGATCGCTTCCCCGAGGAGGACACCATCCTCGGCCCGGAGATGCGGGCCACGGGGGAGGTCATGGGGATCGGAAAAGGCGCGGGAGTCGCCTACGCCAAGGCGATGATGGCGGCGGGAACCGCGATACCCGTTTCCGGCACGGTCTTCCTTTCCTTCGCCGACCGCGACAAGTCCGCCGGCGCGGGGGTGGCTTCGGCCCTGGACGCGCTGGGGTTCCGGCTGCTGGCATCACCCGGCACGGCCGAGTACGTGCGCCGCGACGGGGTGGTCGCGGAGCCGGTCCACAAAGTGGGTGAGGGGCCGAACGACACAGTGCAGAGGATCGAGGCGGGGGAGATGGATCTCATCATCAACACTCCGCAGGGACGGCGCGCCCGCGGGGACGGGCATCTGATGCGCCGGGCGGCATCGTCCCGGCGCGTGCCGATAGTCACTACCGTCGCCGGCGCCGAGGCTGTGATTCGCAGCCTCCGCAGCTCTCCGGAGGCGGTCTACGACGTCCGCAGCCTCCAGGACTGGCACGTCTGATGGATCGCGCCGTCGTGCTAGGACCGGTCGAACTCCGATCCCCGTTGATCGGGGCTTCGGGCACCGTCGGGTCCGGGGTTGACTTCGTGGCTGTGGCCGACCCCGGGCGCTACGGGGCGCTGGTCGCCAAGTCGGTCGCTCCGGACCCCTGGAGCGGGAACCGCCCGCCCCGCCTGGCGCCGGCCGGATTGGGGATGCTCAACGCGATAGGTATCCAGAACCCGGGTATCGAGGAGTGGGCGTCCCAGTTCGGCCCACGGTTGGGCGGGATCGGCGTTCCCGTCTGGGGCTCAGCCGTGGGGCACACCCCCGAGGACTTCGCCCGGGTGGCGAAGGGTCTGGAGGATGCCGGCGTGCAGGCGGTCGAGATCAACCTCTCCTGCCCCAACCTCGACGGACATGGCCTGATTGCACTGGACCCCGCCGCGTCCGCCCGCGTGGTCGAGGCGGTACGGCGGAGTGTTGCGTTGCCGGTCTCCGCCAAACTGTCGCCTAACGCCTCCGATATCGTGGCGGTGGCGAGGGCGGTGCGTGAAGCCGGCGCAGACTGGGTGGTGCTGACCAACACCGTGTTGGGAGCGGCGATCGATATCGAGACCCGCCGACCCCGCCTCTCCACGGTCACCGGGGGGTACTCGGGCCCTCCGCTCAAGCCCATCGCGTTGAGGTGCGTCATCGAGGTTGCGGCCGCCCTGCCGGGGTTTCCGATCGTGGGATGTGGGGGAGTCACGAAGGGGGCCGATGTGGTCGAGTTCATGCTGGCGGGCGCGACTGCGGTGGCGGTGGGAACCGCTCACTTCGCCGAGCCGAGGGCCGTTCGGCGCATCGACAAGCAGCTGGTCCGATGGTGCCGCAAACATGGTGTGGCCAGGGTTTTTGACCTTGTGGGTGGGGCGGGGAAGAGGTGATCCGGTTGCCCGGTCCACCGGCCCAGGGTGGTCGACACGGACATCACCGATAAACTGTGGTATTGTACGTTAGGTGGCACAGTTGTGCTATTGGCGCTCGCGAAGCTCGGCAGGGTTCGGGTGGAGAGAGATGGACTGATGGACCGAACCGAGACCTTCCGGGTGTCGTGGTCGTGAGAGCGGCTCATCGTGATCACCTGAGGCGGAGGGAAACTTGAAACAGCGAGACAACCCGATTCTTGTGGCGCTCGACGTTCCCACCGCGGAGCGGGCAGTCCGCATGGCCGAGGGCCTGTCGCCGCATGTCGGTGGTTTCAAGGTGGGCCTCGAGTTGCTCACCGGGCCGGGGCCCCGCACCATCGGCGTTCTGGCCCGTTTGGGGAAACCCGTGTTCGCCGATGCGAAGCTGCACGACATCCCTAACACGGTGAAGGCTGCGGCCCGCCATCTTGGATCTGCCGGCGCTCGCTGGATCACCGCCCACGCAGCAGGTGGCGAGGCGATGCTGGAGGCCGCCGTAGAGGGTCTGGCCGAGGGCGCGGGTGCTCGACGTGCGGGTGTCCTGGCCATCACGGTGCTCACGAGTCTGGATCAGGAGTCCCTGGCTGCCACCGGTGTCAGCGCCTCGCCCGGGCGGCTCACTTCCCGGCGGGCCCGGTTGGCTGCAACCGTTGGCTGCGAGGGGGTCGTCACGTCGGTCAAGGAGCTTGCGGTCATCTCCGACGTCGCGCCCGGCCTGGTGAGAGTAGTGCCCGGTATCCGCCCGGCCGGTGTGTCCGCGGACGACCAGGTCCGCACTGCGACTCCGGCCGCCGCCATGTCGCGCGGCGCTGACTTTCTGGTCATCGGGAGGGCGATCACACAGTCGCCGAATCCGGCAACCGCAGCGAAGGAAATACTGGCTACCATGAATGGCCGTATCAGTGGGTTACGATGAGGATTAGAGTGTTGCGCGCCTGGCACGCCTCACTAGAGCCGGATGGACCCTACGATGCCGGTTGTACACGAGCAAAGGAACTTGCATGGCACCTCCGCATTTGACCCCAGAGCAACGAGCTCAAGCCTTGGAGAAGGCGGCGATGGCCCGCCGGAAGAGAGCCGAGATCAAGCAGTTGCTCAAGACAGGCTCGCTATCGTTTGCGCAATTGCTGGAAGAAGCAGAGGCGGACCCGATGGTGGCCGGAATCAAAGTCAGTGCGGTACTTGCATCCATGCCAAGGACCGGAAAGATCAAGTCCAAGCGCCTGATGGAGCGGCTCGGCATCGCGGAGAACCGACGGATCCGAGGTCTCGGTGAGCGACAGCGCGCCGCTCTTCTCGAACAGTTCAACTGACCTTGCCGCCGATCCCCCGTCGCGGGGACGGCTGGTAATCATCTCCGGGCCGTCCGGGGTGGGTAAGAATACCGTTGTCCGGGGCATGGCGGCCTACCGCACTTTTCACTTCTCCGTATCGGCCACGACCAGGCGGGCCAGACCCGGCGAGACCGACGGGATGGACTATCACTTCGTCGACTGTGAAGTCTTCGAGTGGATGGTCGAGGAGGATCGGCTGCTCGAATGGGCGGAGTTCGCCGGAAGCCGGTACGGCACCCTCCGTGAAGAGGTACTCGGCCACCTCGAGGGCGGACGCGACGTCGTACTCGATGTCGAGTTGAGCGGGGCCCTGCAGGTGATGGAGACGTTCCCTGACGCAGTCTCGATCTTCGTCATGCCCCCCTCGATAGAGGAACTCGAGTCTCGCATGAGAGGTCGGCGGGATATGTCGGAATCCCAGATCGCCACGCGCCTCGCCCTCGCGCACGAGCAGATGCAGGTGGGTCCGGATCGATTCCGCCATGTTGTGGTCAACGAAGATCTCGATGCGACCGTGGCTTCGATCATGGATATACTCGGGTAGACCGTGAGAGAAGACTCACGAGCGAGCCGGTCCGATCAACCCGGACGCCCGGTCCCGTTCGAGGAGTACGGCAGTCGCGATCACCTCCGGTTCCACAACCCTGTCCGGCGCCCCGTCGGCAGCGGGTGGGCCTGCGGTGGTCGGCCCGCTGTCCGGTACGGTCCGATGCAAAGCCTAGCTGTTTGAAGGGTGAGTCCGAAGATGATCGAGCCAGCTGTCGAAGAAGTCATCGAGAAGACCGGTGGGCGTTTCAACCTGGTAGTCCTGGCATCCCGCCGAGCCCGGCAGATCAACAATTACTACAGCCAGCTGGGCGGTGGAATCGGTCACTACATACCGCCGCAAGTGCACTCCCTGAGCCACAAACCCCTCACCATCGCTCTGGAGGAGATCGCGGCCGGGAAGCTGACCGTGGCAACAGAGGAAGGATCCGCCGGTGAGGAGAGTGACAAGGCGGACCTCGATGAGGCCGGAGAAGAGTAACCCGGCACTCTACGGCCGCCGCCTGCTTCTGGGTGTATCCGGCGGTATCGCTGCGTACAAGGCCGTCTACCTCGCTCGCCGTCTCATAGAGGCCGGAGCGGAGGTGCGCACGGTGATGACCGCCGGAGCCGTCCGCTTCGTGGGCGAGCAGAGCCTTGGTGCGGTCACCGGGCATCGGGTGATCACCTCCCTGTACGGGGCGATGGAGGTGAGCCCGCATACGGAGTTGGCACGCTGGGCCGATGCCATGGTGGTGGCACCGGCGACCGCCAACGTCCTGGCGAAGGTCGCCAACGGGCTGTCCGATGATGCCCTCACCGCTACGATCGCCGCTTTCGACGGGCCGCTGCTCTTGGCCCCGGCCATGCACAGCGAGATGTGGCAGCAGCCGGCGGTGCGGCGCAACGTACAGACGCTGAAGGACGACGGCCGGTGCCTGGTCGGGCCCGCATCCGGGGCGCTCGCCGGGGGAGACTCCGGGATAGGTCGGATGGTCGAGCCGGAGGAGATCGTGCAGGCCGTCGCAGGCGTCTTCGACTCATCCCTGAATGGGCTGACCGTGCTGGTGACAGCCGGCGGCACGAGGGAGGCCATCGACCCGGTGCGCTACGTGGGGAACCACTCCTCGGGGAAGATGGGCCACGCGTTGGCGGAGGAAGCTGCGGCTCGAGGGGCGCAGGTGATACTAGTCACGACCGCTCCAGATGTGGTTCTGCCCGGTTCGGTGGAGATCATCGTGGTCGAGAGCGCGCAGGACATGGCACGTGAGGTCTGGTCCAGAGCCCCGGCCCTGGACGCAGCGGTTCTTGCGGCGGCGGTGGCCGACTTCCGGCCCGTCGATGTGGCCCGCACCAAGATGGCGCGGACCGACGGGCCACCCACGATCGTCCTCGAGCCGACCCCGAACGTGCTGGCCGGGCTGGTCGAACGGGTCGGTGGTGGGGTGACGGTGGTGGGCTTCGCCGCCGAGACGGGGGGCATTGACCGGGCCGTCCGGAAGGCTGCCTCCTACGGAGTCGACTTCCTCGTCGCCAACGACGTGACCCTTCCCGGGAGCGGGTTCGGTACCGATACCAACCAGGTATCGATCATCTTCCCCGACGGTAGGCAGGAGCCTCTGGAGCTCATGTCCAAGCGGGGAGTAGCCGCGGAGATCTGGGCGAGGGTTTCGGATGTCCGGCGCCGCCTCGGTTGAACACCCCTCGCTGCTCCATATACTGAAGCGCTAATGCGGCACTTCACGAGCGAATCGGTCACCGAGGGCCATCCCGACAAGATGGCCGACCGCATCTCCGATTCGATACTGGACGGCATCCTCGAGCGAGATCCGATGGCTCGGGTGGCGTGCGAGACGATGGTTGCGTCATCGAGGGTGATCCTGGCCGGAGAGATCGGGTACTCGCAGGAGTTGAGCCCAGCCGATCATCTGTCACCCGGAGAGATCGAGCACTGCGTTCGGGATGCTCTCAGGCACATCGGGTACACGTTCGATGACAGAGGGTTCCATGCTGATCGGGTTCCGATCGACGTGCTGCTGAACAATCAGAGCGCCGACATCGCAGCCGGCGTATCGAAAGCACTCGAGGCGCGGCAAGGGGCGGAGGACCGGCTCGATCAACTCGGCGCCGGCGACCAGGGCCTCATGTTCGGCTACGCCAACCGGGAGACCGATGAACTGATGCCGGCGCCGATCCAGCTTGCCCACCGCCTTGCCGAGCGGCTGACCGAGGTAAGGCGCTCCGGAGTGCTCGACTACCTGCGTCCGGACGGCAAGACCCAGGTGACGGTCCGGTACGACGACAATGTGCCGGTCGGTGTGCCGCGGGCGTTGATCTCCTCCCACCATTCGAAGGACGTTTCGTCGGAGCAGATGAAAGAGGACCTGAGAGCGCACGTGCTCAAAGCAATCGGCGACGAACTCATCGATGACGACACGGAGTTGATCGTGAACCCGACGGGCCGCTTCGAGATTGGCGGCCCTGAGGGGGATGCCGGTCTCACCGGCCGCAAGATCATCGTCGATACGTACGGGGGCTACGCCCGGCACGGGGGAGGGGCGTTCTCCGGTAAGGACCCGACCAAGGTCGATAGATCGGCAGCCTACTTCGCGCGCTACGTGGCCAAGAACGTGGTGGCGGCAGGGCTGGCGGACCGTTGCGAGATCCAGGTTGCCTACGCCATCGGTATGGCCAGGCCCTTCTCGGTCGACCTGGACACATTCGGGACTTCGACGATCGATCCGGTCAAGCTGGGTGGCCTGGTGATGGAGTTCTTCGACTTCCGGCCGGCCGCGATCCTCGAAACCCTGGGCCTACGCGCTCCCATCTACGCGAGGACGGCGGCCTACGGTCACTTCGGCCGACCGGGGTTTCCCTGGGAGTCGACCGAGCCGGCCGGCAGACTGAGGGCCGCCGCGGAATCACGCTGACCGCGACCACAGTCGCACGGGTGGTCCCCGACATCCCGACCTTCGCGGTCGACGACGGATTCTCCTACCGGGTGCCCTCTGCGCTCCTGGACCACGTAATGGTGGGGTCCGTGGTGAGGGTGCCCCTAGCCGGGCGGCGTGTCCGCGGATACGTGGTCGGGTTGGAAGCGGGCGATGAAGCCTCCGGGCCCCGGAAGCTCAGGGAGGTGCGGTCGGTCTCGTCTACGGTCCCCGTCTTCACCGAGGCGATGCTGCCGTCCCTGCGGTGGGCCGCCGCTCACTACGTCGCTCCGCTGGCCGGGGTGTTGGCCAAGTCCGCACCGCCCAACCTGCCCAAGCGGCCCGCCCCGCGCCGGCTTCCGAGCATTCCCCCGGCCGGAAGCCCCATCACCCGCGTGGCCGGGAGCGCCCCATCCCGAGATCCGGGCATCGTGCAGCTATTGGCCGGTGGGGGCTGGGGGGAGTTGATCAGGCGATGCGTGACCGGAACCCTCCGGGCCGGAAGGTCGGCGTTGGTGGTGGCGCCGACCGCGGTCGAGGCGGCTCGCCTGGCCGATCAACTGGAGGGGGATATGGGAGGTAGGGTTGTCAGGGCGGCCGACCAGGACAACGCCGCTCTTACCGCGGCCTGGTCCCGCGCCGCGACCCAGGGCGGCTTGGTGGTGGTTGGAACCCTGCGGGTGATCTGGTGGCCGGTGAAGGACTTGTCGATGATCTGCCTGGTCGAGGAGGGGCGCAGGGGTATGAAGGAGCGGCAGACGCCCACCGTTGCAGCCGGGACCGTCGCGCGGATGAGGTCGTCTGCGGAACGACTCCGGCTGGTCCTGGTGGGTCGGGCGCCGACCGTCGACACCCTGCACGAAGACGCGGTGATCGAACGGATCCGGGGTCGCCTGTGGGCGCGGGTGGAGGTGGTCGACCGCACCGAGGATCCGCCCGGCGGAGGCCTGGTTGCCGAGCGTGTACGGGTGGCGATTGCCTCCACGCTCCGGCGGGACGGGAGGGTGTTCGTCTTCAGTCACCGCAGGGGTTACGCTCCCGCGTCGCGCTGCGTGAACTGTCGCAGCCTGAGGAGTTGCCCCGCATGCGGCTCGCGACCCGGCCATCGCGACACCTGCCCGCGGTGCGAGGCGGCGCTCGGTCCCTGTCCGTCTTGCGGCGGGAAGCGGTTCGAACCGCTCGGGGCTGCTGTGGGGCGCATCACCGAAACCCTCCGCAGGTCCGTGGGCGACGGAGTGGGAAGTGTGGGGTCGGATTGTGCCGTGATGGTCGGTACCGAGCGGGACCTCGTCGAGGTGCCGCCGGTCGATCTGGCGGTGGTCGTGGACGCGGACGGGCTGGTCCGCGGTACCAACTACCGGTCGACGGAGGAGGCCCTGGCGGTGTTGGCCCGTACCGCGTCCACTCTGCGGCGCAACGGCAGGTGCAGGATGATGTTGCAGACCGCCGATGTCCGGCATCCCGTCTACGAAGCCCTACAACTGGGAGATCCGATTCCCTTCCTCCGAGACGAGTTGGTGGCGCGCCGGCGGTTCTCCTTGCCTCCCTGTGGAGAGGTCATGGTGGTCGAGGTGGAAGGAACCGAGGACGCGGCCGTACTCGACACGGCGTTCGCCGGCGCGGACGTCTACGGGCCCGCCAGGGACTCCGGTCGCACCCGATGGATAGTCCAGGGACGCAGACTGCGGGAACAGAAGCAGCGCCTGCGGGCGGCCGCGGGCAGGCTCAGGGATCAGGGCTGCAAGGTACGAATCGACGTGGACCCCCGCGAGTTCTGATGTTGGTGGCTTGTGGCTTGTGGCTTGTGGAGTCCTAACCGATTCACGATTCACGATTCACGATTCACGATTCACCATTCACGATTCACGATTCACCACTCACCACTCACCACTCACCACTCACCACTCACCACTCACCACTCACCACCCTACCGAAGCACCGCGATGGTGATGGCTGCGGCGCTTGCCACGAGTCCGGTCATCCACCCCACGATCCACCGGGTCTGCTCGGCGAATCGTTTCTCGATGTCAGCGCGTAGATCGGCTATCTCCGTCCGGACCCCCGAGATAGTGGCATCCAGCCGGTCGCGGCTGACGTACTGGTCTGTGACGGTCCCCATAGACTTGCCTCCGGGTTCTCTGGTCGATTCCATTAGGATTGTAATCTAATGTTACAAGCCATCATAGTTTCGACTGTCCACTAAGCAACCCTGCTCTGACTCAGTTCACGATTCACCATTCACGATTCACCATTCACCAGCCACCAGCCACCAGCCACCAGCCACCAGCCACCAGCCACCAGCCACCAACAACTATCCTCCATCCGGTGGCCATCTTTCCTATCCGCACGTTCGGTGATCCGGCGCTGCGTGTCCGGACCGAGAAGGTAAAGGTATTCGACGGCGCGCTCCGGAGACTTGCCGATGACATGATCGACACCATGTACGACGCACCGGGCGTTGGCCTGGCGGCCCCGCAGATCGGTGTGTCGAAGCGAATCTGCGTTTTCGATGCGGGGGACGGTCCCCAGGTGCTGGTGAACCCTGAGATCGTCGAGACATCGGGGGAGTGGGAGTTCGACGAGGGATGCTTGTCGGTTCCCGGCCACTACTGGCCGATCACCCGCCCGGCTTTCGCTCGAGCACGCGGACAGGACTTGTCCGGTGCCCCTGTCGAATACGCAGGGCACGAACTGCTAGGCAGGGTGCTCCAGCACGAGACCGATCACTTGAACGGCATGCTGCTGATCGAGAGACTTGACCGGCCGACCCGCAAGGATGCCCTGCGCGACATCCGCAACCAAGCTCTCGGCTTGTCGGAGTGATCCGAGCCGCGTTTCTGGGTACGTCGAGGGCGGCCGTGCCTGCACTCGAGGCAATGGTGAGTCTGACCGACCTACGCATGGTGATCACCCGGCCGGACCGTCGCCGAGGACGGGGGCGAGTGATGTCGGCGTCTCCGGTAAAGCACCGAGCCCTGGAGCTTGGTCTGGAGGTGCGCCAGCCCGACACATCACAGCAACTCGATGCTGAGATCGCCTCGACCACTCTGGACGTAGCAGTGGTGGCCGCCTACGGGGTGCTTGTGCGCCCGGTAACGCTTTGCCATCCTTCCGGGGGAATGCTCAACCTGCATTTCTCGTTGTTGCCCCGGTGGAGGGGTGCGGCGCCGGTCGAACGCGCGATCCTGGCGGGAGACCCGACCACGGGAGTGACCCTCATGCAGATGGCGGAGGGACTGGACACCGGAGGGCTGGTGTCGGCCTGGGAGACGGCCATAGGATCGGACGAGACCGGCGGAGAACTGTCGGAGCGTTTGGCGGTCGGGGCGGCTGAATTGCTCCGCGAAGCCCTGGTTCCGGCCGTCGCCGGACACATTGTCCCGGTTCCGCAGGACGAGCGGTTGGCCACCGTGGCTCCCCGGATCTCGAAGGCGGAGCTCAGGCTCGACTGGGCGGCACCGGCTGCAGAGGTCAACCGGACCATCCGCGCCTTCAGTCCCCGCCCCGGCGCCTACACGACATGGCGAGATCAGCGATTCAAGATCCTGCGCGCGAAGGTGGCGCAGGGAAGCCTCGAGCCGGGCCGCCTCGAAGCCGCCGGCGGGACCGTGCGGGTGGGCACAGGCCGGGGGTGCCTCGAGTTGCTGTCGGTCCGGCCGGCCGGGTCCAGGTCGATGAGAGCCGCTGATTGGCTCCGGGGCGTGAAGGGCGTTCCGGGGCGCTTCGTGTGAAGCCGGGCGTCCCGGCGCGCGTCGCGGCGGCCGGTCTGGTCGGAAGGGTCGTTCGCGGTGGCGCTTGGTCCAACCTGGTGGTGCGAGACATCGACCTACCCCCGCAGGACGCTCGCCTGGTGCGCCATCTCGTGTACGGGACGATCAGAAACCTGACGCGCCTGGACCGGGCGATTTCCGGGTTGTCGCGCCGTCCGGTCCCCACCGTGGATCCGGGCTTGCTGGATGTTCTTCGGGTGGCCTTCCATGAGGTCCTGTTCGGTAGGGCGGCCGCTCACGCGGTTGCTCACACCGCGGTGGAGTCTGCTCGCGCCCTCGGCTACGGCCGGGCTGCGCGGTTCGTCAACGCTCTGGTGAGGAACCTGCAGAGAAACGGGGAACCGGAACCACCCTCCGGGACGGCCGAGACGTTCAGCCTCCCCCGGTGGTTCGTGGACGACCTGGTCTCCGGATGGGGGAAGGACTCTGCCCGCTCCTTCGTCGAGGCCTCCCATGAAGACGCGCCGGTGGCGTTTCGCATGCGACGCGGCGTGCCACCGCCCTCGGGATCCGTGCCCGCCTCCGTCGCTGGTGCCTACTTCCATCCGGACGGCGTGCCGTCGGGCGCCGTGGTCCAGGATCCTGCTTCGCTGGCCGCGGTCCAGGCGCTACGAGTGTCTCGCGGAGAACGTGTGCTCGAGGTCGGGGCGGCCCCGGGAGGCAAGACCCTGGCGCTATGGGACCGCGACCCCGGACTCCTGGTCGCGCTGGACGTGCATGAGCGGCGCATCCGGCGCGCCCGTCGACGGACGGCAAGGTCCGGATTCGAGGGTCGGTGGGTTCGGGCGGACGGCCGCCGGCTGCCGTTCCCCACCGCAAGCCTGGACAAGGTCCTGGTGGACGCTCCATGCACCGGACTCGGAACTCTCCGGCGCCGCCCCGAGATCCGCCTCCGAGTTACCGAGTCCGACCGCGACCGGCTCGCCGCCCTGCAGCGCAGCATGCTGGACGAGGCCCTGCGGGTGGTCCGTCCCGGAGGCCGGGTCGTATACGCGGTATGCACGGTCACCTCGGCGGAAACGACCGATGTGGTGTCCGGACTCCCCGCCCGCCCTCCGGAGGACCTGCCCGGCAGGCATCTGGAAGGAGGCCTGCTCATGGCGCCAGACCTGACCGAGACCGACGGAATGTTCATTTCGGTGGTTGGTGGTTGGTGAGTGGTGAGTGGTGAGTGGTGAGTGGTGAGTGGTGAATGGTGAATGGTGAATGGTGCTAACTCTTGACGGTACTCGACCACCGAGTTAGGACCCGGCTGCGATGAGCGAGCTGTGGTAAGTCGTTCACCTGCAACCTTGCCAACCTGCAACCTGCAACCGATATCCGAGGGGTTGTCATATGGCTCATAGTGAAGTTAAGATGGGTTAAGAGTGCGCGAAAGGTTGTAGTCATGACAGTGACCGAGGGATTGATGGACGCCAAGGACGAACCCCGCCAGGCAGAAGTCCGTACGGACATCGCTGAGGCGCTGCTCGCTATCGAGAAACGGTTCGCTTCTCAGACCAAGTGGATCGTCGGTGTGGGCCTGGCCATGACAGCCATCATCATCGCGGTGCTCAGGTGACCGTGGTCGCCGAGGGCCGCAGCCGAGAACACATGCACAGATAACCGGACCACGGGTACCGGCAACCGGTAGCCGGCAACCGGCAACCGGCCATTACCCTACGAACGTGATACGACCGGTCCGCATCGCCGCTTCGATCCTCGCTGCCGACTTCGCCCGTCTCGGCGAGGAGGTGGCCCGGGTCGAGCCTCACCTTGACCTGCTCCACGTCGACGTCATGGACGGCCACTTCGTGCCCAATATCTCCTTGGGGATCCCGGTCATAAGGTCGCTACGGGCTGTGTCCGGCCTGCCGTTCGACTGCCACCTGATGATCGCCAATCCGGAGAACTTCGTCGAGGCTCTGCACGGAGCGGGCGCCACCGGGATCACCGTGCACATGGAGGCGGTGCCGGATCCCACCGGGGTGGCGCGGATGGCTCGAGAGGTGGGTCTCGGGTTCGGGGTCGTGATCAATCCGGCAACTCCATTCGAGACGATGGACCCCTTCCTGGAACTGTGCGACATCGTGCTGGTCATGTCCGTCGAACCCGGGTTCGGGGGACAGGGATTCATCTCGTCCGTCCTTGCCAAGGTCGAAGCTGCCCGCAAGGAGATCGACGACCGGGGCCTAGATGTGGACTTGGAGATTGACGGCGGGATCGGTCCGGAGACTATCGGCGCGGCCCGGAGTGCCGGCGCGGACGTGTTCGTGGCCGGGACCGCAATCTTCGGGCGCCCCGATCCGGTCGCGGCCATCGCCGAACTCAGAGACATGGCGTCGTCCGGGGATCGGCCGGTCGCGGGAGGTGCGGAGTGAAAGCGGACTGGTCGGACGATGAGCGCCGCTGGATGATCCGGGCGATCGAGTTGGCGCGCTCCCAGCGCACCCATCCCAACCCGAGGGTTGGCTGCGTGATCGTCGATGACCGGGGCGAAGTAGTGGGGGAAGGCGTTCATCGGGGGGTCGGAACCCGGCACGCCGAGCAGGAGGCCTTGAGCGAGGCGGGGACCGCCGCCCGTGGAGGCACCGCCGTCGTCTCCCTCGAACCCTGCTCGCACTTCGGCCGGACCCCGCCCTGCGCCCAGGCATTGGTCGCAGCCGGCATCGTCCGGGTGGTGGCGGCTACCCACGATCCGGACCGGAGGGTGCGCGGACGGGGCTTTGGCATGCTCGAGGAGGCCGGCGTCGAGACGGCGGTGGGACTGCTGAACCGGGAGGCGATAGAACTCGACCCCGCCTACCACCATCACCGACGATCCGGCCGACCCTACGTTCGGATGGTGCACACCGGAGGACTCGAAGCGGTGGACGCGGCTGTCCTCTCCGACCTTGCCGAACTCCAAGCCGACTTGGACGTGATGGTTACCGGTGCGGAACTGGATCCTCACGAGACCGGCGGCCGGGCGATGAGGGACCGCCTGACGAGGCTGGGGGAGCAGGGGCTCATCTATGTAGGGGTTCGGTACGACGGCCTGATGCGCGGGCTCGGCCGGGAGGGACTGGTCGATGTGGCGACCGTCTACTCCACCACACCCGCGCTCGCGCCGCATGCCGGAGGTGCGGACGGAGCGTTCCGCCGTGTCGGTGAGCGGGCGGTCGGCTCCTGCTACCGCATCGATCTCGAAGTTGTGGAACCGCGCCCGAAAGGACCGGTCCGGCGAGGCGCCGAGGCGCGAATCCCCACCCGCCACGGTCTGTTCAAGGCTGTCGGGTATGAGTCGGTCGCCGACGGTCGGCAGCATGTTGCCCTCGTGCGAGGGGAACTCGGGTCGGCTCCGTTGGTGAGGGTCCACTCCGAGTGCCTGACCGGCGATGTCTTCGGGAGCCTCCGTTGTGACTGCGGCTTCCAGCTGGACGAGGCTCTGAGCCGAATCGGTGGGGAAGGCGCCGGTTTGGTGCTCTACATGCGGGGCCATGAGGGACGGGGCATAGGTCTGATCCACAAACTGGCGGCCTACGCGCTGCAGGAACGCGGGCGCGACACGGTCCAGGCGAACCTGGATCTCGGCTTTCCGGAGGACGGGCGCGACTACGGGATCGCGGCGGGAATCCTGAAGGATCTCGGGGTTAGGGAACTGCGCCTCCTTACCAACAATCCGGCCAAGCGGGCGGGTATGGAGGAGAACGGCCTGCGGATCGTCGAGCGCATCCCTCTGGTCACGGGTGAGAACGATCACAACCGGACCTATCTCCGCACCAAGGTGTCGAAGCTGGGTCATCTGATCGACTTGGAGGACGGGTTCCCCGACGGGTGACCACCCCGCGGCGGCAGGAGACGTGGCTGATCGATGATTATTCACCTCCTATAATGAGCGTCACAACGAGAAGAAGAGGAAGCCGGCTGCTTCCCACCCGGCCACCGGAGTAGCAGCGCCGAGGGAGTCGCGATGCCCCTCGGTCACCGAGTGTGCCGCGGTAAAGCGCCCTCGACACGTCGTGTCGTAACGGGGAGATTGAAGCCCGGAAAGGGCGTTCGTTACCGCAGCCGGTGGCTGCGTCACTATCGGCTCGAGTCGATATCGCACGACCAGACCGACGAGCAAAAGGAGATCCATATCGCCAAGCTACGAGTGAACGACGAGATTCGCGCCACCGAGGTGAGGGTGGTTGCGCCCGACGGGTCCCAAGTCGGGGTCAAGCCTCTCAGAGAGGCCAAGTGGTTAGCCGACCAGTTGGGCCTTGACCTGGTCGAGGTGGCGCCCGGGGCCAAACCGCCCGTGGCCCGGCTGATGGACTACGGGAAGTACAAGTACGAGCAGTCCGTCAAGGAGCGTGAGGCACGCAAGAAGCAGTCGCGCAGCACCGTCAAGGAAATCTCGTTCCGGGTCAAGATCGGGAACCACGACTACCTGATCAAGCGGAACCGGGCGAAGCGATTCCTCGAAAACGGAGATCGGGTGCGGGTTAGGGTCTGGCTTCGAGGTCGGGAAGCCACCCGCCCGCAGCTCGGTCTCGCCATCCTCAATCGGCTCAGTGAAGACCTCGAGGAGGTGGCGAAGATCGAGCAGGATCCCAAGATCGAAGGTCGGAACATGACCATGGCGTTCGCGCCGCTCAAGAGGCCGACCCGGCGCTCCACTGACGGAAACTCGGGTAGCAAGTACGAGGTTTAGGACAGAACATGCCGAAGATGAAGACACACAAGGGCACCGCCAAGCGCATCAAGGTGACCGGCTCAGGCCGCCTGAGAAGGCGTCAGTCACACCGCGGGCATCTCCGCCTGGCCAAAGGGAAGGACAGCTACCGGCGGCTCAAGGGGGAGGCGGATCTCGCAAAGGGCGATGAGAAGCGGGCCAAGCGCCTGCTCGGGATGTAGAGGCAGGCCGCTATGGCACGTGTAAAGCGTTCTTCGAATTCCCGCTCCAGGCACCGCAAGGTGCTGGGAAGAGCCAAGGGGTACCGCGGCGCCAAGAGCCGGAGCTACCGGGCCGCGAACGAACAGGTGATGAAGTCCATGCAGTACGCGTACCGGGATCGCCGGGCGCGCAAGGGCGAGTTCCGGCGGCTCTGGATCACCCGTATAAACGCGGCCGCCCGGGAGAACGGCACGACCTATTCGAGGTTGATCGCCGGACTCAAGGCGGTGGACTTCCAAGTGGATCGCAAGATGCTGGCCGATATCGCGGTTAACGACCCCGACACCTTCCGGCAGATCGTCGAGATGGCCGGCGCCGATCAGGCGTGAGCGCGGGTCAGCGGCGACCGCAGTCCGCAGGCCTTGGTGGGTCGATGGATCTCCGGCGCATCGCTCGGATCGTCGATACGGCGCTGGAACGGATTGCCGGGGCGTCGGACCTTTCCGAGCTGTCGGTCATCGACACGGAGGTGGTCGGGCGCAGGTCCCAGATCAGCATGGCGAGGCGGGGCATCGGTGCGCTCGATCCGAGCCGCCGGAAGGATGCCGGTCGGGCAATCAACCAGGCGATCCAATCTCTCAAGGAGGCAATCGAGCAGCGGAGGGTCACCCTTGAGATCGAGGCGGAGGATCTCCTGCTCGAGCAGGATCGGGTGGATGTGACCCTGCCCTACGGCCGCCCGGCCAGAGGCACCCACCATTTGCTGACCGTCACCATGAACGAGGTTTGCGACATCTTCCGTTGCATCGGCTACCAGGTGGCAGAGGGACCGGAACTGGAGTTGGCCTGGTACAACTTCGATGCTCTGAACACACCGCCCACCCACCCGTCCCGTTTCGAATCCGACACGATGTACGTGGAGTCTGCCGATGCTGAGACGCGCAGCGGTGCCGATGAGTTGCTCCTGCGCACGCAGACCTCACCGATGCAGGCTCGTTTCATGGAGAAGCATCCCCCTCCTGTCTACGTGGTGGTGCCCGGGAGGGTGTTCCGCACCGACACCTGGGATGCCACTCACTCTCCGGTTTTCCACCAGATCGAGGGTCTAGCCGTCGATTCGGATATCACGTTCGGAGACCTCAAGGGAACGCTGGCCTACTTCGCCAAGGAGTTCTTCGGCGAGCAGACCCGTACCCGGTTCGTCCCGCACTTCTTTCCTTTCACGGAGCCATCGGCGGAAATGCTGGTCTGGTTCAACGGGGAGTGGTTGGAGATGCTCGGCTGCGGGATGGTCGATCCGAACGTGTTCGAGGCGGTGGGCTACGACCCTGCCGAGGTCACCGGG
The DNA here is from genome assembly GCA_965219685.1 of Candidatus Spongiisociaceae bacterium. Lineage (GTDB taxonomy): Bacteria > Actinomycetota > Acidimicrobiia > Spongiisociales > Spongiisociaceae > JAPPFW01. The sequence goes on from CBDCOH010000002.1 coordinate 367,246, forward strand.
TTCGCCTTCGGGATGGGGGTGGAACGCCTGGCGATGGTCAAGCACTCCATCCGCGACATCCGGCACTTTTACGAGAACGATCTGCGAGTGCTCGGGCAGTTCCGATGACGAGTCCACGCCTACCGGGCAGGATGGGAGCCGGCTCCGGATGAAGGTCCCGATCGGCTGGCTGTCCGACTTTCTCGATCTACCCACCAGGGATCCGCACGAACTCGAGCGGATACTGGTCTCGCTCGGTCACGAGGTTGAGTCCATCGAGGAGTTCGTCCCCTCTTTCGAAGGTGTGATAGTCGGCCAGGTCGAAGAGGTGGGGCCTCACCCGGCGGCCGACCGCATCCGATTCTGCCGCGTTTACGACGGCTCTCTGACCCGCGACGTGGTGTGCGGCGCCTGGAACTTCGAAGCGGGGGCCGTGATCGCATACGCTCGGGTGGGATCCCGCCTCGGCATCGACGAGGAGCGTCCTGTGGAGGTCGGCAGCCGAGCGATCCGGGGGGTCGTGTCCCACGGCATGATCGCCTCCGCGAGAGAACTGGGGTTGGGCGACGACCACGAGGGCATCCTGGTTCTCGACGAACTCGGCGCCGCCGGACCGGAGGACGTCGGGAGACCCTTGGAGGAGGTCCTGGAACTCTCGGACGTGGTGCTCGACGTGAGCATCACTCCGAACCGGGCCGACTGTATGGGGATCAGGGGGCTGGCCCGCGAGCTGGCCGCCTACTGGCAGATTCCCCTCCGGGATGTGAGTCCCGCTGCGACCCCGGGCCGTAGCGACGCGGACTTCGACGTGTCCATCGAGGATGCGGAGGCCTGCCCGCGATTCGTCGCTCACCAGATCGACGGTGTCAAGGTGGGTCCCTCACCCCTCTGGATGCAGTTGCGCCTCCTGGCGATCGGGCAGCGTCCGATCTCCAACGTGGTCGATGTCTCCAACTACGTGATGTGGGAGTTGGGCCACCCGATCCACACCTTCGACGCGGATGCGATCACCGACCGCCACATCATCATCCGGCGGGCCACTGACGGCGAGACCCTGGAAACGCTTGATGGCGCGGAGCGCACGCTGGTGCAGGGTGACATCCTCGTAACGGACCCGTCGGGTCCGATCGCTCTCGCGGGAGTCATGGGCGGAGCATCGACCGAGGTCTCGGGCGAGACCACCAACATCCTCGTGGAAGCGGCCAACTGGCATCCTCCCTCCATCCTCTTCACCTCCCACAGGCTCGGCCTCCGTAGCGAGGCCTCGTCCCGGTTCGAACGAGGTGTGGATCCCAATCTGTCCGCCCTGGCCAACGCCCGGACCGTGGAGTTGATAGTTGCTACCGCCGGGGGTGTTCCGAGGGCTCGGGTGGTGGACGCCTACCCCGCTCGCGTCGCTCCGTGGGGAATCCCGCTCACCGCCGGGGATGTGACACGCCTGCTCGGACCTCATCCCTCCTTCGGGGAAGGGCTTGCCTTGCTACACCGTTTGGGCTTCGGGGTGATCCGGAACGGTGGCAGCGCAGAGGTGACCGTCCCCACGTTCCGTTCCGACGTGACCCGCCCGGCCGACCTGGCGGAGGAGATCGCCCGCCTCCACGGTTACGACCGTTACCCGGACCTTGTCCGCCACGGTACGAGCGGGAAGCTCACCCCCGTCCAGAGTGCGACCCGTCGTCTCCGGGAGGTGCTGGTGGGAGCCGGGCTCACCGAAGCGCAGACGCTGAGCTTCCTCGGACAGGCCGATCTCGACGCCCTGCGCCTGCCCGACGACGATCCGCGACGGGTCGGCTTGCGCGTGAAGAACCCTTTGCGCGAGGAGGAGGCGATCCTGCGCACGACGCTGCTTCCCGGTCTCGTTGCCGCTGCGGCGCGCAACGTTGCCCGGGGGGTCAAGGGGGTCCGCCTGTTCGAAACCGGACGGGTGTTCCATCCCTATCCGGATCGGGATGATCCGCGCATACCTCACCAGCCGATGCGCCTGGGGATCACGCTGGCCGGGGGTGGCGTGGACGTGTTTGCCGGAACAGGTCTCATAGACCTGCTGGTCCGTGTCACCGGGCATCGTCTGGAGGTCGTGCAGGATCGGCTGCCCGTCCTCCACCCGGGCAGGGGGGCAACCGTCGTCCGTGATGGATCACCGATCGGAATGGTTGGCGAACTGCACCCCGGGCTGGCACGGCGGTTCGGGCTGGACGGCCGGGTGGTGGTGGCCGAGTTGGAACTGGATCCGCTCGTATCGGTGGCGGAGGACTGGAAGTTGGACGAGGTGTCGGCCTACCCGCCACTCGTGTTCGACCTCGCATTCGTGACACGGGAGGAGACACCGGCGGCTCGGCTTCTCGACACGGTGCAGGCGAGCGCGGGCCGGCACCTGGAGCGGTTGGAGTTGTTCGACGAGTTCCGCGGGGGGGCAATCCCGGCAGGACACCGGAGCTTGGCGGTGCGGGTGATCCTGCGGGCCATGGACCACACCCTCTCCGATGAGGAGGCGCGCCCGATCCTCAGACGTATCGTGGCCGAGGTCTCGAGTGAACTCGGCGCCGTGCTTCGAGGAAGCACATGAACGATTTCCTCGGGATGCTGGACACCGGTGCGGACGTTCTCGCCCGTCTGGTGGACGCGGCGTCGCGGATCAAACAGGATCGGCGCCTGCATCGGACGGCCCTGGCCGGAAGGCGCATAGGGCTGTTCTTCGAGAAGCCATCGACACGGACCCGCGTTTCCAGCGAGGTCGCCGCGGTCGAAATGGGCGCCTTCCCGGTTGTCCTGGGTCAGCAGGAGGTGGGGCTGGGCACGCGCGAGGCGGTACGGGATGTGGCGCGGGTTCTGGACCGCTACCTTGATCTGCTGGCGCTGCGGGTGTCCGACCACGCGGTCCTGGTCGAGATAGCCCAGTATGCACATGCTCCGGTCGTGAACCTCCTGTCCGACCTGGAGCATCCGTGCCAAGCGGTTGCCGATCTGCAGACCATCGCCGAGCATCGCCCCCTGGACGAGGTAGTGGTAGCCTATGTGGGGGACGGCAACAATGTTTGCCATAGCCTCATGGCCGGGGTGGCAATGCTCGGAGGAGACATGAGGGTGGTGTGCCCTCCCGGGTTCGAGCCGCAGGAGCAGTTCATCAGGCGCGGAGGGGACAGGTTGACGGTGTCGTCCGATCCCGGAGCTGTTGAGGGCGCCGACGTGGTCTACACGGACGTCTGGGCTTCCATGGGCCAGGAGTCCGAGGCGCGGGAGCGGGCAGAGGCCTTCGCCGCCTACCGGGTGGACCGGGCGATGTTCGGGCTGGCCCGGGCCGACGCCATCTTCCTCCACTGCCTCCCGGCCCACCGCGGGGAGGAGGTCACGGACGAGGTGATCGATCATCCCGGATCCCGGGTCTTCGACCAAGCGGAGAACCGCCTCCACGCGATGAAGGCGATCCTGCTCGAACTCCTGGGTTGATGGCGCCCGACCTGTCGGGCCCGGTCGAGATCGTGGCCCGCCGGCTCCTCGGTCATCGTATCGTCACCGAGTTCGAAGACCGCACGGTGGTCGTGATAGACGAGGTCGAGGCCTACGGGGGCGTGGACGATCCCGCCTCACATGCGTACCGCGGACCAACGGCCCGCAACTCCTCGATGTTCGGTCCTGCGGGCACCCTGTACGTATACCGGTCGTACGGGATCCATTGGTGCGCAAATGTGGCCACGGGACCGGGCGGCCAGGGGCAAGCGGTCCTGATCAGGGGAGGGAAGGTTGTCGAAGGCGAGCCGACCGTCGTCCGGCGCCGCGGCCGCACCGACCATCTGGCGGACGGTCCCGGCAAACTCACTCAGGCCCTCGGAATCACCGGAGACCACGACGGGACTTCGTTCTTCGGCGGACCCGTGCGACTCGAGCCGGGCCTCGTGCCGGATCCTGCGGCGATACGTGCCACACCCCGGGTTGGCATCACGCGCGAAGTCGAGCGTCTGTGGAGGTTTGTGGTGGTTGGAGATTGGTGAATGGTGGCTGGTAGAAGCTGGTGGCTGGGGCACTCGAAGCCGAAGCTAATCTGAACCTATGGTTGCCAGGAAGTCTATGAGTCCGGAACAGCAGGCGGAGATCCTCCTCCGAGACGTCGACACGTTCCTGCCCAGAGACGAGCTTGCGGCGCGGATCGCCGAAGGCCGGCCGCTGCGCGTCAAGTTAGGTCTTGACCCGACCGCCCCTTCCGTGACGCTGGGCTGGGCGGTCGTCCTGCGCAAGCTGCGCCAGTTCCAGGACCTGGGCCACGTGGCCGTCTTGATCGTGGGGGACTTCACCACCCAAGTGGGTGACCCCAGCGGACAGTCAGAGACCCGCAAGCCCCTATCGGCAGAGGAGGTCGACCGTCATGCGCGGGCGGTTCTCAAGCACTTCGGTCGGATCCTCTCACCGGACAACCTTGAGATCAGGCGTAACTCCGAGTGGCTCCGCCCGTTGGATATGGGTGACGTTCTGAAGCTGACCGCCGCGTCCACCCTCGCTCAGATGCTGGAGCGGGACGACTTCGCCAAGCGCTTCTCTGAGCGGCGACCCATATCCATGATGGAGTTCATCTACCCGCTTCTCCAGGGTTACGACTCGGTCGCGGTCGAGGCGGATGTAGAACTCGGTGGGAGCGACCAGCTCTTCAACCTGGTCATGGGACGCCAGATCCAGCAACGTTACGGTCAGCGGGCACAGATGGCTCTCACCATGCCGCTGCTCGTAGGGACCGACGGGCACAAGAAGATGTCCCAGTCGGTCGGCAACTATATCGGGATCGACGACCCGCCTAACGAGATGTTCGGCAAGACCATGAGTATCCCTGATGCGGTCATGCCCCAGTGGTTCACCCTCGCCTCCGGTCTCGAGTGGGAGGAGATCCGTGGTGTCGTCTCGGATCTCGGCGCCGACCGTATCCATCCTGGCAGGGCAAAGCGTCGCCTAGCGCGCTCAGTCGTTGATCTCTACCACGGTGCCGGGGCCGGAGCAGAGGCCGAACTCGCCTTCGACCGCCAGTTCAAGTTACGGCGCGCGCCCGACGAAATGGCCGTCCATCCCCTCGGGAGCAACGATCCGGTATACGTCCCACGACTGCTGGCAGACAGCGGCCTGGTGGCATCCAACAGCGAGGGTCGGCGGATGCTGACCCAGGGGGCGGTTCGCATTGATGGAAGCAGGGTGACCGCGGACACCCTTGCGAAGGGAGAGTTGGGGGGCGTCGTGTTGTCCGTGGGCAAGCGACGCTTCGTCAGGTTGGTCGACCGGTAGCGGTCTCGAACCTGTTGCTAATCGGGCGCCGTCCACGACTCGCCGAAGATCACTCGTCTCCCCATGCTTGGGCTTGGTCCCAGAACGGGTCAGGCTGCTCGCGGTTGCGCCGGTACGCTTCCCGGTCGGACCGGGCCGAGGCGTCGCGGACCGCTGCCCTGACGCCGGCCCGCGCCGCTGCCGAGATGTTGATGCCGAGGCGACGGGCCTGCTCTGCCAGGTCGTCGTCCAGGATAAAGGTCGTTCGGGTGGCAGCCATTTCCACATGCTATTGCCCTGTGATGCACCCCGGCACACGGTACGGAACAGGCGGCCGAGGACCTACCCCAAAGGGACCGACCACACTGCCGCCCCGCCACCGACACCTGACACCTGGGACCTGAGACCTGACACCAAATCCGTGTGGCCACGGGCCCGCAGAACCTGCTATAGTTATGCGGCTAGCTGCTTTAGCTTCCCCTCCGGCCTTACGGCCGGTCGCAGTTCCACCTGTTGGCGAGATCCGTGAACCGGTCGGGTAGTGGAGCGGCAGACCGCAGGAAACTGCAGGTCGGGGCTCCTTGACAACTGAACAGCGTGTCAAAAGCCGAATGTCCATTCCGGGCCGCTCGGCGCCACGTTCCGGGATCCTTCCGAGGAACCAGGTTCGTGCACATCCAAGCGGTCGATGGGAATGTACTCCCGGTCGCCGCCACCAACGGCGACCAGGGATCGAACCGATGGATCGGGGAGTCCGTCTGCGCCTGACGGCGCCGGCGCCGCCGATCCGAAGAACCATGACAGAATTCAGTCCGGGATTCGTTCCGTCCGGCCCACCCGGTCCGGGCTGACCGTTCTCTCGGTCGAAGAACTGACGTTGGAGAGTTTGATCCTGGCTCAGGACGAACGCTGGCGGCGCGCCTAATGCATGCAAGTCGAGCGACGCATTCCTTAGCCCGTAAGGGCGGGTTTGACGGAGCGGCGAACGGGTGCGTAACACGTGACCAATCTGCCCCGAAGACCGGGATAGCCCGGGGAAACCCGGATTAATACCGGATGACCTCATGGCAACGCATGTTGCTATGAGCAAAGGTTCAGGCGCTTCGGGATGAGGTCGCGGCCCATCAGCTTGTTGGTGAGGTAACGGCTCACCAAGGCAACGACGGGTAGCTGGTCTGAGAGGACGATCAGCCACACTGGAACTGAGATACGGTCCAGACTCCTACGGGAGGCAGCAGCAGGGAATCTTGCGCAATGGGCGAAAGCCTGACGCAGCGACGCCGCGTGGGGGATGAAGGCCTTAGGGTTGTAAACCCCTTTCACGAGGGAAGAAACTGACGGTACCTCGAGAAGAAGCCCCGGCCAACTACGTGCCAGCAGCCGCGGTAATACGTAGGGGGCGAGCGTTGTCCGGATTTATTGGGCGTAAAGGGCTCGTAGGCGGCTTGACAAGTCGGCCGTGAAAACCCAGGGCTCAACCCTGGGACGCCGGTCGATACTGTCATGGCTAGGGTCCGGTAGAGGGGAATGGAATTCCCGGTGTAGCGGTGAAATGCGCAGATATCGGGAGGAACACCAGTAGCGAAGGCGGTTCCCTGGGCCGGTACCGACGCTGAGGAGCGAAAGCGTGGGTAGCAAACAGGATTAGATACCCTGGTAGTCCACGCCGTAAACGTTGGGTACTAGGCGTGGCGTCTTATCAACGGATGCCGTGCTCGAAGCTAACGCGTTAAGTACCCCGCCTGGGGAGTACGGCCGCAAGGCTAAAACTCAAAGGAATTGACGGGAGCCCGCACAAGCGGCGGAGCATGCGGCTTAATTCGATGCAACCCGAAGAACCTTACCTGGGCTTGACATCGCGGGAAAAACCCTGGAAACAGGGTGTGCGAAAGCGTCCGTGACAGGTGGTGCATGGTTGTCGTCAGCTCGTGTCGTGAGATGTTGGGTTAAGTCCCGCAACGAGCGCAACCCCTGTCCTATGTTGCCAGCACTTTAAGGTGGGGACTCATAGGAGACTGCCGGGGACAACTCGGAGGAAGGTGGGGATGACGTCAAATCATCATGCCCCTTATGCCCAGGGCTGCACGCATGCTACAATGGTCGGTACAACGGGTCGCGATCCTGCGAAGGGGAGCCAATCCCTCAAAACCGGCCTCAGTTCGGATTGGAGTCTGCAACTCGACTCCATGAAGCCGGAGTCGCTAGTAATCGCAAATCAGCAAAGTTGCGGTGAATACGTTCTCGGGCTTTGTACACACCGCCCGTCACACCACGAAAGTAGGCAACGCCCGAAGTCAGTGGCCCAACCCGCAAGGGAGGGAGCTGCCGAAGGCGGGGTTTATGATTGGGGTGAAGTCGTAACAAGGTAGCCGTACGGGAACGTGCGGCTGGATCACCTCCTTTCTAAGGAGTACAAAGGGACCGAGGAGGGTGCCCTTCCGATTGGGGAAGAGTGCTCCTTCTCATCGGATGTCCCGAAGTCCGGGGTTCACGACAACCCCGGGGGAGTTTCCGGTCATAGCACCGGGAGCACCACTCTTAGTTGATCGTTCGGTTACTCGGCCTTGTCCACTGTTTCGAGAGGTTGAGCGCTTACCTGCGGGTAATGCAGTCTCCCTCTGGGATAGGGGTCAAGGTCGGACACGCTGTTTAGTCGTGAAGGAGTCCCTTCTAACCACCAATGCGTGTGGTGGGACCCCGGCTCTTTGAGAACTGCATAGCGAGCATGAATTGTCTTGAATTCTCTATGTTCAAGCTACCAAGGGTCTACGGTGGATGCCTTGGTGTCGAGAGCCGATGAAGGACGTAGCAGGCTACGAAAACCCCGGGAAGCTGCCAAGCAAGCACCGATCCGGGGGTGTCCGAATGGGGAAACCTAGTTGGGGTAATGCCCAGCTACTCCGGTCTGAACACATAGGGCCGGTAGAGGTAACCGGGTGAATTGAAACATCTCAGTAACCCGAGGAAGAGAAAGCAACAGCGACTCCCTGAGTAGCGGCGAGCGAAACGGGATCAGCCTAAACCGACGTGGTGTAAGAGTCCGATGGCGTTGCCATGTCGGTGTTGTGGGAACCATCAGCCGGTACATCGGTACTGGCAGGAAGTTACAAAACCAGGCGATAGTCGAACAGGTCTGGAAAGACCGGCCAGAGAGGGTAATAGCCCCGTACACGAAATCGTACTGGTCTTCCGATGGCAATCCCGAGTAGCGTCGGGGATATCTGGCGTGAATCGGCGAGGACCACCTCGTAAGGCTAAGTACTACTCGACAACCGATAGCGGACAAGTACCGTGAGGGAAAGGTGAAAAGAACCCCGGCGAGGGGAGTGAAAAAGTACCTGAAACCGTAGACCTACAAGCAGTGGGAGGGAGCTAGCGCTCCTGACCGCCTGCCTTTTGAAGAATGAGCCGGCGAGTTAGTGCTATGTGGCAAGGTTAAGGTGAGATCCGGAGCCGCAGCGAAAGCGAGTCTGAATAGGGCGTACAGTCGCATGGTCTAGACCCGAAGCCGAGTGATCTATCCATGGGCAGGGTGAAGCGAGGGTAAGACCTCGTGGAGGCCCGAACCCACCTAGGTTGAAAACTGGGGGGATGACCTGTGGATAGGGGTGAAAGGCCAAACAAACTCGGCGATAGCTGGTTCTCCCCGAAATAGCTTTAGGGCTAGCGTCGTGTGTTCCGCTATGGGGGTAGAGCACTGATTGGGCTAGGGGGCCGACAAGCTTACCAACCTCAGTCAAACTCCGAATCCCATAGTGTTAGAGCACGGCAGTCAGACCGTGTGGGATGAGCTTCACGGTCGAAAGGGAAACAGCCCAGATCGCCAGCTAAGGCCCCTAAGTGTGTGCTAAGTGGGAAACGAGGTGGGATTGCAGAAACAGCCAGGAGGTTGGCTTAGAAGCAGCCATTCCTTGAAAGAGTGCGTAACAGCTCACTGGTCGAGTGATCCTGCGCGGAAAATGTAACGGGGCTCAAGCACACCGCCGAAGCTGCGGGATTCCATCATTGACTTCGGCGCCACCAAACGCGGGTGCTTCGGCACGCGCGTCGGCGTCCAGAGGATGGGATCGGTAGGGGAGCGTCGAGCAGGCAGTGAAGCAGCGGTGCAAACCAGCTGTGGAGGCTGCTCGAGTGAGAATGCCGGTATGAGTAGCGAAAGTGGAGTGAGAATCTCCACCGCCGAATGTCCAAGGGTTCCTGGGGAAGGCTCGTCCGCCCAGGGTTAGTCGGGACCTAAGGCGAGGCCGACAGGCGTAGTCGATGGATAACTGGTTGATATTCCAGTACCACCATGCAAGCGTCCAGACCAAGCATGGTTTGCTAAGGGATGCCTTTCGGGGCTTCCTGACCCAACCATGGGCGGTCAGCGATGGGACGACGCGGAAGGGTAAGTGGACCCGGGCGTTGGTAGACCCGGGGTAAGTGTGTAGGGCGGGGTCCAGGAAAATCCGGACCCCACGAAGCCAGAGGCACGATGCCGAGCCGCCACAGGCGAAGCCACCGAACGCCCATGCCGCCGAGAAAACTCTCTAGCGAGTTTGCACGGTGCCCGTACCCCAAACCGACACAGGTGGACAGGTAGAGAATACCAAGGCGAGCGAGATAACTCTGGTTAAGGAACTCGGCAAAATGGTTCCGTAACTTCGGGAGAAGGATCGCCCCGGTAAAGTGAAAGATGTACATCTGGAGCTTGAGGGGGCTGCAGTGACCAGGCCCGAGCGACTGTTTACTAAAAACACAGCAGCGTGCTAAGTCGTAAGACGCTGTATACGCTGTGACGCCTGCCCGGTGCCGGAAGGTCAAGAGGAGGGGTTAGCTAACGCGAAGCTCTGAATCTAAGCCCCGGTAAACGGCGGCCGTAACTATAACGGTCCTAAGGTAGCGAAATTCCTTGTCGGGTAAGTTCCGACCTGCACGAATGGCGTAACGACTTGGGTACTGTCTCAACCAGAGACTCGGCGAAATTGCATTGTGAGTAAAGATGCTCACTACCTGCGACAGGACGGAAAGACCCCGGAACCTTTACTGCAGCTTGACATTGATGTCTGGTATACACTGTGTAGGATAGGTGGGAGACAAAGAAGCGGCGCCGCCAGGTGTCGTGGAGTCAACCTTGAAATACCACCCTCTGTATGGCGGGCACCTAACCTAGGTCCGTTACCCGGATCAGGGACAGTGTCTGGCGGGCAGTTTCACTGGGGCGGTGGCCTCCTAAAAGGTAACGGAGGCGCTCAACGGTTCCCTCAGTCTGGTCGGCAATCAGACGACGAGTGTAATGGCACAAGGGAGCTTGACTGTGAGACCCACAAGTCGAACAGGGACGAAAGTCGGACATAGTGATCCTACCGTGGCATGTGGAAGCGCGGTGGCTTAACGGCTAAAAGGTACTCCGGGGATAACAGGCTTATACCCCCCAAGAGTCCATATCGACGGGGGTGTTTGGCACCTCGATGTCGGCTCGTCGCATCCTGGGGCTGGAGCAGGTCCCAAGGGTCGGGCTGTTCGCCCGTTAAAGCGGCACGCGAGCTGGGTTTAGAACGTCGTGAGACAGTTCGGTCCCTATCCGTCGCAGGCGCAGGAGATTTGAGAGGAGCTGTCCCTAGTACGAGAGGACCGGGATGGACGTACCTATGGTGTGCCAGTTGTTCTGCCAAGAGCACGGCTGGTTAGCTACGTACGGACGGGATAAGCGCTGAAGGCATCTAAGTGCGAAGCCCACCTCAAGATGAGATCTCCCACCGGGTAAACCGGGTAAGGACCCTGGTAGAACACCAGGTTGATAGGCCGGAAGTGTAAGCACAGCAATGTGTTGAGCGGACCGGTACTAATCGTCCGAGGGCTTGAGATTCGCGGATTCAGGCGTTCATGCTCGCTATGGAGTGCTCAAGGGCACGACTCGCCGGGAGGCGGGTTTTCGACAATCTGGAAAACGCTGTCCGGTGGCGATAGCGGCGGGGATCCACCCGTTCCCATTCCGAACACGGAAGTTAAGCCCGTCAGCGCCGATGGTACTTGGGGTGCAGACCCCCGGGAGAGTAGGACACCGCCGGGCACGATCGTAACGGGCCGTCCGGGTGCACCGGGCGGCCCGATTCGTTTGCGAGGGCGGCACTTCCCCGTGCGGCCTACGTTTGACCGGAGGGTGTCGGCTACAATGCCCACGACCGGATCGAGAACGCACTAGAGGAATCGATTACGCGCAGCGGGGTATGGCGCTCGGGCATGGTTCGGTCGCGCGGCGCAGATCGAGATTGAGACCGCGGAGGTCGCGATCGTGGATATGAGCCTGCTCGTAGTAGGAGCCCTCGGGCTCGTCGCCATAGGATCCTCGATGTCCGTCCTGGTCATGCAGGGCCGCTACCGAAGGAAGGTTCTCGCTCCGCAGGAAGAGAAGATGGGCGCCGCACGCCGGGAGGCACAGCGGATTCTGAACCGGGCGGAGCGTGAGGGACGCGCCCGCGCCGAGGCCTACAGGGAGCGCGAGGAGGCACAGCTCGATCATCGGCGGGTGGAGAGCGCAGCTGCCGAGGGACGTCTCATCCAGCGGGAGAAGACCCTCGAGCAGAGGGCCTCCAACCTTGCCCAGCGGGAGCAGATGCTTCTCCATAGGGAAGCGGAGGTCTCCGAACTTCGGACCGAGGTGGAAATGCTGGCGGAGGACGCCCGTACCAACCTCGAACGGATCGGTTCCCTCGATGCCAGGGCCGCCAAGGAGGAACTGGTCAACCGCGTGCGTGACGAGGCCCGCAGGGAAGCGATGCTGCTCGTCCGTGACAGTGAGATGCGAGCCCGGGAGGAGGCGGACCGCCGGGCCCGGCGCATCCTTGCCACGGCGATCGAGCGACTGTCCAGCGAGGTTGTTGCGGAGACGACAGTGTCCGCGGTGCAACTACCACGCGAGGAGATGAAGGGGCGGATCATCGGTCGGGAGGGCCGCAACATCCGGGCTTTCGAGGCGGTGACCGGGGTCAACCTGGTTGTGGACGAGACTCCGGAGATGGTGGTGGTGGCGTCTTTCGACCCGGTCCGTAGGGAGGTCGCCCGCGTCACCCTTGAGAAGCTGGTCGCCGACGGTCGGATCCATCCGGCCGCAATCGAGGAGTTCTACGCGAAGGCGCAGGCCGAGGTGGACCAGTCGGTTCGGGATGCGGGCGAGTGGGCGATGCTGGACGTGGGCATGTCCAGGATGCATCCCGAGTTGATTACGCTTCTGGGACGGCTGAAGTACCGTACTTCCTACGGCCAGAACGTGCTCAACCACTTGGTGGAGTCGGCCCACATCGCCGGAATGCTGAGTGCTGAGCTCGGTGTGGACCCGGCGCCCGTGAAACGCTCGGCTTTCCTCCACGACATCGGCAAGGCCGTGACTCACCATGTCGAGGGGGCGCACGCGCTGATCGGAGCGGAGATCGCCCGACGATTCGGGGAGGAGGCGGCGGTCGTCCACGGGATCGAAGCCCACCACAACGATGTCGAGCCCCGCACGCTCCTCTCGATAATCGTCCAGGCCGCCGACACCGTGTCGGCAGCCCGTCCGGGAGCGCGCCGGGAGGCTCTGGAGTCGTACACGAAACGCCTCGCCCAGATGGAGGAGATGATCAGGGCGTTCGACGGGGTCGAGCGTGTGTTCGCGATGCAAGCGGGCCGGGAGGTCCGGGTGGTGGTCGATCCCCGTACGGTCGACGACCTCGAGGCCGCCCATCTGGTGAGGTCCATCTCCCGCAGGCTGGAGGAGGACCTGCGTTACTCGGGACAGATCGAAGTCACGGTGATTCGCGAGCTGCGTGTCACCGACTACGCCCGCTGACAGGGGTCGGCTCTGATGGCAGGGACCGTTATGCTTCCAGTTCCCACCCGGCGGTCCGCGGAGACCAGGCCGCCCACCCGGATCGGCCGGACCTACTTCCTCCGCACGTTCGGCTGCCAGATGAACGAGCATGACAGCGAGCGGATCGCCGGTCTGTTCGAGGCGGACGGGATGGTCAGGGCGGACCGCATGGAAGATGCGGATGTCGTGTTCGTCAACACCTGCACGATCCGGCAGAACGCCGACAACCGGTTGTACGGCAACCTGGGCCAGTTGAAACGACTCAAGGACACGCGCACCGGCCGGCTGCTGGTGGTGGGCGGGTGCGCAGCCCAGAAGGACCGGGAACTTGTCAGGGAGCGGGCCCCCTGGGTGGATGTGGTCCTCGGCACCCACAACCTTCACCGTGTCGTGCATCTCCTGGACCAAGCCGAGGAGTGGGGCCCGGTCACCGAGATCGTCGACTCGCTCGCCGCGATGCCCTCCGACCTTCCTGTGCGCCGGGAATCGGCCCATTCAGCCTGGGTGACCATCCAGATCGGATGTAACAACACCTGCACCTTCTGCATCGTCCCGGCCGTAAGGGGTCGCGAGATCAGTCGGCGCCCCGGCGACATAATCAGGGAGATCGAGCAACTGGTGGCGGAGGGAGTCATCGAGGTGACCCTTCTGGGCCAGAACGTCGACACCTACGGACGCGATCTGGCTATCGACGGTCGCCGGCGCCCGATCTTCGGACATCTGCTGGCGAGGATCGGCCAAGTCGACGGTATCAAGCGGATCCGCTTCACCAGCCCCCATCCGAACGACTTCCGGCCGGACGTGGCCGAGGCGATGGCCCGCACCGAAGCGGTCTGCGAGCAGTTGCACTTCCCGTTGCAGTCGGGCTCGAACCGGATCCTTGCCGCAATGCACCGTGGTTACACGACGGACAAGTTCCTCGGGCGCCTGGCTATGGCACGGGAGGTGATACCGGACCTGACGGTGTCCACGGATGTGATCGTCGGCTTTCCCGGGGAGACCGAGGACGACTTCCGGATGACGCTCGAGATCGTGGAGAAGGCTCGCTTCGACCAGGCCTTCATGTTCATCTTCTCCCCACGGCCCGGCACGAGGGCGGCGGCGATGACGGACCGGTTCGTGCCCGCTGAGGTGGCGCGCGAGCGGTTCGGGCGGCTCGTGAAGCTACAGAGGGGGATCAGCGCGGAGCAGAATCGGCGCCATCTCGGCACGACGATGGAAGTGCTGGTTGAGGGACCGTCCAAGAAGAACCCCCGGGTCGCGACGACCCGCACCCGAGGGAACAAGGTGGTCCATGTGGACGGTGAGTTCATCCCGGGCACGCTGATGGACGTGGTTATCGAGCAGACGGCCACCCATTATCTGGTCGGCACCCCCGCTTGAGTGGGTGATCACCCGGTGCAGGGAGGTACGCAACCGGGTGGGAAACATCCCGACGGTATCGCGGTCCGAGTGCCCGGTCCGGGATCACCCGCCCCGGTCATGGCGGTGCTCGGTCCGACCGCGTCCGGGAAGACCGGGCTGGCGATGTGCCTGGCGAGGCACTGGGGCGCGGAAATACTGTCCGTAGACTCTATGCAGGTCTACCGGGGAATGGATATCGGTACGGCCAAGGTGTCGATCGGCGAGCAGGCCGAGATACCGCACCACATGATCGATCTGGTCTCCCCGGAAGTCGACTACACGGTGGCTGATTTCCAGGAGGCGGGCCGGCGGGCGATAGGAGATGTCCTGTCGCGACACGTTCCTCTGATCATCGCGGGCGGATCCGGCCTGTACTTCCGGTCGCTGGTCGATCCACTCGAGTTCCCGCCCTTCGACCCTGGAGTTCGCGCCGCGGTCGAATCGATGGGGCACGAGGCTGCTCGCGCCGAATTGCTGGCAGCGGATCCGAGCGCCGGTGCGCACGTCGAGTTGGACAACCTGCGACGTGTCCGGAGGGCGGTTGAGATACTGCGACTGGGTGCCGGCGGGCCTTCGGAACGAGCAGACCGACCGGCAGCCGTGCACGTTCGGAACTACATACCGGAGGTACCGTTCTCGGCTGTGGGGGTGGATCCGGGCGACAGGCTGGCGGATCGCGTTTTGGAACGTATCGACCGGATGATCGACTCCGGACTGCTGGACGAGGTGGCCGGGCTGTCGGACCGGCTCGGTCGCAATGCGTCGCGGGCGGTGGGCTACCGCCAGATGATCCCGGTGGCGCGCGGAGATGTCGGCTTGGAACAGGGTAAGGCGGACACTTTCAAGGCGACGATGGCTCTGGCGAGGCGTCAACGGACCTACTTCGGAAGAGACCCTAGGATCCGATGGTTGGAGTGGAGCGAGGATCCGGACGTCCGGTGCAGGACCGCCCGGCAGGCCATCGAGGAGATGCAGCCTTGGAGTTCGTGAAAGTCGAAGGCTTGGGCAACGATTTCGTGCTGCTGGAGGGCAGGCCTCCGTCGCCGGCGCAGATCCGGCTCTGGTGCGACCGCCGTACCGGAATCGGTGCCGATGGCCTTCTGAGGGTTTCGAGGTCGGATCATCCAGAAGCTGTTGCCCGGATGGAGTACTGGAATTCCGACGGGTCGGTGGCCGGCATGTGTGGCAACGGTTTGCGTTGCGTGGCCCTGTACGTCTTCGAACGGGGGTGGACAGACCGGAGGTCCTTCGCCATCCGGACCGCCACCGGCCTGAACCGCGTCGAGGTGATGGAGAGCGGAGCCGTCAAGGTGGAACTCGGTCCCTACCGGGTCGGGCGGCAGTCGATCATGGAAGGCCTGCCCTTCACAGCGGTCGACGTCGGAAACCCGCACGCGGTGACCTTCGTCGGAACCGCTGTCGAACTAGAGGACGCTCCCCTCGCTCGGGTCGGATTGGCGCTACAAGACCATCCGCGCTTCCCCGAGGGAGTCAACGTCGAGTTCGCTGTGCCGACTAGGCACGGGCTACGGGTGAGGGTCTGGGAACGCGGCGCCGGCGCGACTCAAGCGTGCGGGACGGGCGCGGCGGCAGTGGCTGCGGTCGCTCACCACGAACGGGGGGGCGGCCCTGTCACTGAGGTCCAGTTACCGGGAGGTCGGCTCGGAGTGGAACTGATCGACGGCGTGGCCTGGATAACCGGGCCGGCCGTCCTGGTGTTCAGCGGAACAGTTCCCGACTGAGCCGGGATCGCCGGTCGGCGAGCCTCCGCAGGACTGTGACAACCCGTCCGAGTATCTCGACCCCTGACGTGAACACGATCGGTTCGTAGGCAGGATTCTCCGCATGGAGGATCACCTTGTTCTGGCGCTTCTCCAGCCGCTTGACGGTCGCCTCCTCCCCTTCGACCAGACAGGCCACTATCTCGCCGTTCTCGGCGTCAGGTTGGCTGCGCACCACCACCATGTCGCCGTCGAGGATGCCCGCATCGATCATCGAGTCACCACGCACCTCGAGCATGAACAGGGGTCCGGAGCCGACGAGGGACTCGGGAAGGGGCACCACTTCCTCGACGTGCTCCTCCGCAAGGATCGGCGTACCTGCTGCGATCCGTCCCACCAGTGGAACGTCACGGGTTTGCTCCGACCGTCCGGACGGGGCCGCCGGTGCCCGCTGCTGGCCGGTTCCGAGTACTTCGATGGCTCTTGGTTTGGAAGGATCGCGCCGGATGTGACCGGCTCGTTCCAAGGCGGTTAGGTGGCTGTGGACGGTTGCCGGGGAACTCAGGCCCAGGTGGTGGCCGATCTCCCTCACGGAGGGCGGGTAACCACGGGTGGCCACCTCTCGTTTGATCAACTCCAGGACCTGTCGCTGGCGAGGCCGAAGGCTATCGGGATCGGGCTGCCCGTCCGCCGTTCTGCTGGTGCCGCCGGTGTCCACTGTTAAGCCTCCTCTTCGTGTACGAACAGAACATAGCCAATGTCACCGCAGAATACAAACATATGTTCGAGTGGTGAGTGGTGAGTGGTGAGTGGTGAGTGGCTTGTCGGTTGTCCGTTGTCCGTTGTCCGTTGTCCGTTGACCGTTGACCGTTGACCGTTGACCGTTGATAACTCTGAACGGTATGCGATAACCGAGCTAGATCCTTGTCACGATGAGCCATGAGGTGTGGTAAGTCGTTCACCGGCAACCGGCAACCGGCAACCGGCAACCGGCAACCGGCAACCGGCAACCGGCAACCGGCAACCGGCAACCGGCAACCGGCAACCGGCAACCGGTCTCTTGACAAGCGAACATCCGTTCGGTCATAATCTCCAGACAACCAAACGTCTGTTCGCTTCGTAGGAGGTTGTCATGGTAGGCATCCACTCGCTCCATAGGGAAATGGGTACCCGCGCCGGTCATCTGCTGTCCCCTCCTCGGGTCATGGAGCAGCGGGAACTCGACCGGCTCGCTGCCCCTCGGTCGATGGAGGGCGGGGCCGCGCAGGCGGCGTGGCGGCCATCGGTGATCCAGGGAGGTCAGCGCAGCGGGCCTGGAGGAGCGGAGATCGGAAACGCTCTGCCGGATCCCCGTCGTTCCGGCAGGCGGCGGACGCTCCACACCCGAGCGGCGGTCCGTATCGGACTTGCAGCCGCGATCATGGCGGCGCTGCTGGTGGTGTTCGCCATTCCATGGGCGGGCGCTGATCGTGGACCGGTGCCGGACGTATCACACATTGTACGACCGGGTGACAGCTTGTGGTCGATAGCCGAGCATTACACACCGGCCACAGGCGATGTCAGGAAGACGGTAGCCCTGGTCCGATCCGCCAACGAGGGTCTGTCGAACTTCCTGATGGTGGGTGATGTGATAAAAGTGCCGGTCGGTAGGATCCCGGGTAGTCCAACCGGCGCGCCGGGCTGAGGTCCGGAGGAAGGTCAGCCCTCGACGAGCGACTCGATGTCCGAAAGCGTCGCACGTATCTCGACGACCTGGCCGAGTGCCCAGGCTTGGACCTGCTCAAGGGGCGAGTGAATCCGATCACGCACGGCACTGACGGACTCCGCGATCGCTGTCCCGGCCCTGGCTGCCGCGTCGGTGTCGCCTTCGCGGAGTGCCGTGACATAATCCGCCTGCATCGCCTCAAGCGCGCCAACGGTATCGAGCGCCTGTTGCCTGAACGTCCCGAAGAGTGGGTCATCCGGTAGTCCGGTCAGGATCAAGCGGGATTCCGCGATCGTGAAGCTCAACTCCTCGGTGATTCGGTCCAACTCCTCCGGCGCGGCTTTCGCGGGAAGCGCGGGAATGGAGAAAGCGTTGGAGAGCGCGAGGGAATAGCTTATGGCGTCGTCCATCCGCTCGCTGATCGCGACGGCCTGGAGAGAGGCCGATTCCAGCAACTGCTTAGGGACGACCAATTCATCTACGGATAGGCTGGATCCGATAATCGGAGGTTTCGGAAGCGGTTCGAACGCCAGTGTCGAGGAAGACCTAGCTGCGGTGTCGAGCGCGCTGATCTGGTTCGTGAGGGTCGAAAGCCCCGAATCGGTCAACAGTCCTCCGGCGCTGAGCGTCGACTCGATCGGGTTGACAGCTGCCTGTAGGCGGCCGGTTGCCTGAGCGTACTGGCGCTGGCGCGCCTCGGCCTCGCGTGCGGGGAAGTCGCTGATGACTTTCACGGTCGCGGCCATCAGAACCATCAGCAACGCGCAACTGACCACCAGCGACCAGCGTATGCGGCGGGACGACCTGAATGGCAGCCGGTTTACGTCCGGTTCGGCCGGAAGCAGGTCCCTACCCAGGTCCAACTCCGCGGTGGCATCCCACAGGAGCTTTACGGTGTCTCCGGTGTTCCCCCGGCGGTTGAGTTCCGCGGTCACGGTGCTGAGGGATGGGAAGTCCATCCATGGATCATCAGCATGGTCACTCTGAGGGGTCGGACCGTTGCCGTTGGTCCAGTCGCCACCGAAGGTTGCTTCCTTCGCCCCGAATCCGAGCAGCGCTGCGAGCGAGGACCCCTCTCTCGGGTGGGCGAGGGGAAGGAGCCGGCTCCGATGCAACACTCTCGCCGGCGGACGTGAGGATCGTTCCGGGGCAAGGACGGGTACCGCAGTCTCGATCAAGGGTGCGGGGACCGTGCTGGAGGCGGTCGTGGCATTCGTGCCCGGAGCGGCCGTCGCGCTGCCGTTCGAACGGGGCCGGGATGGGCGCCTGGGCGGCGTGGGCGGGAGGACGGCAGTCGGTTCGAGGTCTGTGACCGTGCGTGAGAACTCACGAGCGACCGGGAAGGGATCGGCCACAGCGGGCGCTGCGATGGTGGGAGTTTCATCCGGGTCCGCAAGCGTGTCGGTCGGTGATTCGCCCGGAGGCTGCGGCTGACCCCAATTCGGCATGAAACGGACGGCCCCGGTACGATCCCGATCTTCATGCCTGGAGCGGTAGGGGTTCCAGGCCATCCGGATCCGGTGGCGACCGGGTCGGTTGCTTGAGAGAACCGATCTGACGAACGGGCCAAACCCGTCCAAGCGGTCCGCCGCGCGAGCGGTGACCAAGGGATGTGGATGACCGGGTCTTAGGGTGACCATGAGGCGGGGCAGCTCCTACCTTGCCGTACTCCGCCCGGCTACGAGAGCCCCCGATTCATCTTTGCTTGAATTGAGAAACATGAATGTTAGCCTGCTCAAGCTCGATAAGGAACTACCGACTCCGAAACGGGCACATCCAGACGACGCGGGTCTGGATCTGCACGCCCGCTATCCGGCCGAACTGGATCCGGGGCAGCGATCAACCGTGGACACCGGGATAGCCCTTGCAATCCCGCCCGGGTATGCCGGACTGGTTGTCCCACGGAGTGGGATCGCAGCCCGAAACGGGATAGGGGTGGTGAACGGTCCGGGACTGATAGATGCCGGCTACCGGGGCGAGATCCGGGTGGTGCTTATCAATCTGGGGGAACAGCGGGTGACCATCGCACGTGGAGACCGTATCGCGCAGTTACTGATCCTTCCAATTGCCATCCCTCGAATCGAGATCGTGGAAGGCCTCGAAACCACGGAGCGGGGTCGGGGTGGATTCGGTTCGACGGGAAGGTAACCCCAGCTTCGGGTTGCCGGTAGGTGTCCGCCAACCGCTACAATAAAGATCCGTGCGGAAGTAGCTCAGTCGGTAGAGCGCAACCTTGCCAAGGTTGAGGTCGCGGGTTCGAGCCCCGTCTTCCGCTCTCGGGTTCGGGTAAGCCGTGTCCACGAAGCACTGTACAGGAACCTGCGGGTTGTGTGTGCGGGCCGGTCACTACCCGGAGCCGTAACCGGGCGACGTGGCCGAGTGGTTAGGCACAGCTCTGCAAAAGCTGCTACACCGGTTCGATTCCGGTCGTCGCCTCCCCAGCCGGCTTGGGTCCGCTCGCTTTGGATCATGCCCGAAGGGCGCTTAGCTCAGGGGAAGAGCGCTTCCTTGACGCGGAAGAGGTCACAGGTTCAAATCCTGTAGCGCCCACCCGGTCGTTCCCGGCTGCCGTACGGTCGGCGACGGTAAGCCCGGCCACCAGATCTTCCTTGCCCCATCCCCTTGCTTCTATTTCATGAAGGCCCCGCTCCGCGCGACTGTCAGACCCTGAACCCCGCGACAGAGAATGGACAACCACCCGATCTAACGCTAACCACCGACTAACAACTACCGACTATCTACTAACGAGTAGGAACCAATCGTCTAACCCAGATCCAGGATCCCCCGGCGTAAAGCGGTGAGGACCGCGGCCAGCTTGGTATTGGCGCCGAGTTTCTCCCTGAGGTTGCGGACGTGGTTCCGCACTGTGTGGGGGCTGATCCCGAGTTGCTCCGCTATCCGTAGGGTGCCGTCTCCGAGTGACACGAGATGCAGCACCTCCAACTCCCGAGGGCTCAACTCCCTGTTGGGCGGATCCGACCTGGGAGTCGGCGAGTCGGAAAGGATGTTCGCGCCCTGGTCGCGCAGGTCGCGTCGAACATCCTCGGCCACGCGGTCGGCGACTCCAGGGTCTGGATCATCGTTGAACAGGTGCACCAGCAGTGGTGCCTTTCGCTCGGAGCCGGCTACCACCATCGGCGTCAGAGATGCGAGCTTGCGCCCGCCGGACTCGCAGCGCATCCGCAAAGTGATCGTGCTCGGAATCTCGCCGGCCCTTACGGCTCGCATCGAGGGGCACCCATAGAGGCAGGCGGGCGTCAGGCCTCCAGGAGCCAAGTTCTCGAGTACCTCGTAACAGCGGCGACCGACCACCTTTTCCGCTGGGAATCCGAGAATCCGCTCCGCTGCACGGTTCCAGAACAGGATGGTTTGGTCGTGGGACATGACGTAGGCGCCGAACGAGGCCACTTCGAGCAAAGAGATAATGCTGTTTGGAGTCAAGAAACCCTCCCGTCGCTCTTCAAACGCGCGAAGAGGCAAATCGGCCGGGCCCAGTCGCAGAAGTCCTAGATCGTTCTCTCTACGGTGCCCCCTCTGCCACGACCATCATAGTTGAGCCGGTCAACCTACCGGGGCTGCCGCTGATGCGATGGCAAAGGAGACGTGGCAAGCCGCCACCCACGGTCCAGGTCCTCCGGTCTCGGCGATGCGGGGTCGACGCAGAAGGACAGTGTGGGAGTCTCAGGGCACCATCCCGCACAGGTAACCAGCTGTTGTCGGCGCGGTATGTATGTCCTGTCCGGTCTCTGTTGAATACCCTCCCAATCCCCGGTCCGGAATCCTTGGGTCGATTCGCAGTGAAAGACCAGGTGAGTGCCGGTATAGAATCCACGCTCACGCCCAAGTCCATTCTGAGTTCGTCAATCTCTCGAACCCGTGACATAATGTTGGGGACTCGCCGTCCTATAATCCGGGCGGTTGCGCGACGAACGACCCTCGAGCCTCCGAGTTCAACCACATCCGAAACGGGTTCGCCAAACAGAAGGGATTGTTGATGTCCTTGAGCGACGATCACAAGGCAGCTCTTGCTAAAGGAAGGAGCGAGGCGCGGACAGTACGTGCTTATCTCGATGCCCTCGCTACCAAGAAGCCCCGCGGTACGGCCAACCCTGTGACCTTGAAGCAACGGTTGGAGCGGTTGACCGAACAGATAGAAACAGAGCAGAACTCGCTGAAGCGGCTCCAACTCATCCAACAGCGCTTTGACGTCGAGGACAAGTTGAAGGCGGTTGGCGATTCGGTCGACTACGAGGCACTCCAGGCAGACTTTGTAGCCGCCGCGGCTTCGTATTCGGAGCGCAAGGGTATCTCCTACAGCGCGTGGAGGGAAGCGGGAGTAGCACCGGACGTCTTGAAGACTGCCGGTATTCGCCGCACGCGCCGCACTTAGCAGGGCCCTTCCGACCCGAGTAGGCAGTCCGGTTGGACTGGAGATCCTCCAAGTTGCCGCCCGCAACCCGGCCGGTACGGATCCCGATGGCAGCCTTGCCCCTGTTCCGCTCGCACGGACGTCTACCCAATCCACCCGGCATCGCAGCAGTGGTTTGCGATGCCCCCTACCCCCAGCCCAGTTCCCGTAGGCGGTGGTCGTCAATTCCCAGGTGATGGGCTATTTCGTGGAGAACGGTCCGACGGACTTCCTCGGCTGTAGCCTCGTCGTCGAGTCCGAGAGCGAGATGCGTGTCCATGAATATCGATATCCGATCAGGTAGGACTCCCGCATAGTTAATGCCCCGGTCACGTAGAGAAACTCCTTGGTAGAAGCCGAGGAGTCCCTCGCAGTGAGGGTCTCGTTCCTCGACTACCACCACAAGGTTGTCGAGTCGCCTCGCGATGTCAACCGGTAGCTCTTCGAGCGTAAGATCCACGACCTTCTCAAAGTCTTCCCGGCTAAACAGGGGTACCCCACCTTTCCTCCGGCACAACTCTGACTGGATCTGAAGGTAACATCTCGGCATCGATCGCGCCATCGGCTGAAGCGAGGCGCCTGGCTCTTACCGACCGGATGCGAGGCTGAGAACGCCGACTAGAATCCTAGGTGGCCGGGCGCTTAGCTCAGCGGGAGAGCGCTGCCTTCACACGGCAGAGGTCACTGGTTCGATCCCAGTAGCGCCCACCGGGGGAACGACTCCTCCGTGCAGAACGGTCAGGCGCTGGGCTCCACGAGCCTCACATTGCGGGCGGTGCGCGTAACAGCGCCTAATGTGCCGAAACGGTTCAGATCCTTGGGGGAGCTACGACATGACCATCCAAGCGCCGACATTCATCAGGTCCGATGGTCCCGACAAAGTGACGGGCACCGGGCGTTACACAGCAGACCTCACCGCGGCAGGGGTGCTTGTCGCCAAGTTCCGTTACGCGGAGGTTACCCATGCTCGGATCCTGGAGTTGGACACGTCGGCTGCTCGGGCGATGCCAGGGGTGTTCGCCGTTCTGACCAGCGACGACGTACCCGATGTGCTCTACGGCTCCATCAAGGACCGGCGGCTGTTCGCCAAGGATGTCGTGCGGTTCGAGGGAGAGGTGGTGGCCGCGGTTGCGGCGATCGACGAGGTGACGGCGGCGCGCGCAGTCGCCGCGATCGTGGTGCGCTACGAGCCGATCCAGGCCGTGGCTGACATGGAGGAGGCCCTCGAAAGCGGTGCGCCGCTGATTCACGAGGAGTGGGCTACGTATGAAGCACCCGGTGTGGAGCGGGAAGGGAACCTCGCCTCCTTCACTTCCCTCTCGCGGGGCGATGTGGACGAGGGCTTGGCCGAGGCGGATCTGGTCGTCACCAGCCGGTACGTTGCCGACGCCTCGCACGCCGTCCCGATCGAGCCGCGGGCAATCCTTGCGCAATGGGAAGGTCGAAAGGTCACCATCTGGTCGTCCACCCAGGTCCCGTTCCCCGCCAGGGATGGCGTCTGCGAGACCCTCGGGCTACCCACCAACCGGGTGCGGGTCATCGTGCCCCATCTGGGTGGAGGCTTCGGTGGCAAGTGCGGCTTCCACTACGAAGCACACGTGGCGGCTCTGTCCAGGGCTGCCCGCCGCCCGGTGCGGTTGGTCTTCTCGCGCCGGGAGGAGTTCATCGCTCCCGACAGGCGTCGCGAAGGGATGATCGTCGAACTCACCAGCGGTGTCCGCAATGACGGCACGCTCTCAGCCCGCAAGGCCAGGGTGATCGTCGACAACGGAGCCTATGCGGCCGACTCCGCAGGCTTTCCGCAGTTGGCGGCCATGCACGCCCTCGGACCGTACAAGGTCGCCAACATCGAGGTCGAGGCCTCCGCCGTCTACACGAACTGCCAGCCGTCCGGTTCGGTGCGCGCACCCACCGCCCCGCAGGGTTGCTGGGCGGTCGAGTCCCATACCGATGAATTGGCGACCGCGATCGGCATGGATCCGGTGGAGTTCCGCAGACTCAACACGGTGGATAGCGGCGATGTCGGCGTCACCGGCCAGCTGTACGAGGAGATCGGGTTGCAGGAGTGCATCGACGCGGCGGCGGCGGGTTTGGAGTACCGCCACGACCTCCCAGCGGATGAGGCGGTAGGTGTGGCCGTCGGATGGTGGCCCAGCTTCGCCGCGCCGTCCGGCGCCTACGTGAAGATCGATCACGACGGCAAGGGAGTCATCGTCACCGGCGCGCAGGAGTGCGGCACCGGTGCGGTGATGACCCTTCCCTACCTGGTGGCGGGGGAACTCGGGATGCAACCCGAGGACTTCGAACTGGTCTACCAGGACACCAGCGCGGCTCCGTCCGACTGGGGGGCCAGCGGGTCTCAGACCCTGTTCAACAACGGGCGCGCCACGGTCGCCGCGGCCAGAGAAATAGCCTCCCAGCTCAAGGATCTGGCGGCCCAGGAGTTGGAAGCCTCCGCAGAGGACATCGTGCTGGTCGATGGCAGGGCACATGTGGCCGGAGATCCCGAGTCGGCTGTGACGATCGAGAGGTTGGCGGCTATCGCTGCCGACGGTGCAATGCTCCTCGGCCGCGGATCGAGTGATCCACCCGAGTGGCCGTCCATGTCGGGTGTGTCCTGCGTCGGCGACCACGGCCTCGGCGCCTGGGTCGCGCCCCAGTTCTCTTGTCACGCGGTCCGTGTTCGCCTCGACAGGGAGACGGGTGTGGTGCGCGTTCTGGAGGTCTCGACCGCCCACGACTCCGGAACCATCATCAATCGCCGGGGGGCTCTCGGCCAGGTTGAAGGAGGCGTCATGATGGGGATCGGCCAGGCCCTCACCGAAGGAGCCACCTTCGATGATGAGGGTAGGCAGCTCAACCCGACGCTCCTGGACTACAAGCTCCAGACCATCGCCGATGCCCCAGGCATCACGACCCACTTCGCGGAAGTGCCCGCCGCGATCGGTGGGCCGTACGGTTCGAAGGGGATCGCGGAGGCTCCCAACGTGCCTACGGCCGCCGCGATCTCCAATGCGATCGCCAAGCTGATCGGTGGGCCCGTCCGGCGACTGCCGATGACCGCTGAACGGGTCTGGCTCGCCATGGGGGAGGGGGGATCATGATCTTCGCGTCGGCGGCGACGATCGAGGAGGCGCTCGAAGCCGTGGCCGGCGGCGCGACGCCCATCGCGGGAGGCACGGACCTGGTGGTCGGGGCCCGGCAGGGTAAGGCGCCCCTCCCAACCTCGCTCGTGTCGATCGATCGG
Organism: Candidatus Spongiisociaceae bacterium; assembly: GCA_965219685.1. Classification (GTDB taxonomy): domain Bacteria; phylum Actinomycetota; class Acidimicrobiia; order Spongiisociales; family Spongiisociaceae; genus JAPPFW01. The sequence goes on from CBDCOH010000002.1 coordinate 392,779, forward strand.
GTATCCGGGATGTCAGACATAGCCCAGGCAAGCGACGGAACGCGGGTGGGGGCCCTGGTCACCCATGGAACGCTGATGACCGACGCTCGGGTGGTGGGACCCTACACAGCCTTGGCAGACGCCGCCGCCCTGGTGGGGTCACCGGCGACCCGTTACGTGGGAACCCTGGGAGGGAACATCATGAACGCCTCGCCGGCGATGGACACCGGCGCGCCGCTGGTGGTTTTCGGCGCTCTCGCCGAGCTTCGGTGCCTGTCCGGGGCCCGTACGGTGCCGGTCGCGGACCTATGGACGGCTCCGGGCGCCACCATTGCCCGTTCCGACGAGTTGCTGGTGGCAGTGCATCTCGAACCGCGGCCGTCCCGTTCTGGCAGCGCCTACGTGAGGCTGGAGTACCGCCGGACGATGGAGATCGCAGTGGTCGGCGCAGCCGCCTCGGTGGTCTTGGAGGGCGACGGCACGATCGCCACAGGTCGAGTGGCTCTGAGCGCAGTGGCTCCCACCATCATCGAGGTCGAAGGGGTAGCGGGCATGATCTCCGGGATGGCCGTCGAGGAAGCCGGCTCGCTGGTCCAGGAGGTCGCTTCCCGGCAAGCCGTTCCGATCAGTGATCTGAGAGGCAGCGCTCGCTACAGGCGTCATACCGTGGGGGTGATGGCAAGACGGGCCTTGGCTGCGGCGGCCCGGCGGGCATCCGGTGAGCTGATCGGGGTACCGGTGAACCGGGCGATCGGTGTAGGGTCCGGGTCATGAGAACAGCGCTCGTTCTCAGGGTCAATGGCGTCGACACTCCGGTCAGGGTAGATCCCTCGCGCAATCTTCTCGGAGTTCTGCGCGACGAATTGGGCCTGACCGGCACGAAAGAGGGATGCGACGACTGCGAGTGCGGTGCGTGCATGGTGCTCATGGACGGGGGACCGGTGAACTCCTGTTCCTATCTTGCCGTGCAGGCGGAGGGTAAGTCCATTACCACGATCGAAGGAATCATGGACGGCGACGAGTTGAGTTCGTTGCAGCGGAACATGATCGTCGAGGGGGGCGTCCAGTGCGGATTCTGCACGCCGGGGATGATCATCTCGGCCGAGGCGCTCCTGGCCTCCAATCCCGTTCCTACCGAGGAGGAGATCCGGATAGGTCTGTCGGGGAACCTGTGCCGTTGTACGGGTTATGCGGGCATTCTCGCTGCGGTGATCCGGACGGCTTCTGGAGTGTGATCGCCACCGACGTGCTCCCGATCACACCGCGGCAGCAGAAATCCTCGAAATATCTCATGTCGTGCCGTAGGCTTGGGGATGCAGTGGATGTCGGCACGGATAGGTGGCGGAGGTCGGTATCCTCGCAATGAGTCTGTGCGTTCGGTCGTGCGTGGAGGAGTTGCCATGAGGAAACTGGTATTGCTGTTGGTGTGGTTTGCGCTGGTTGTCGCCGCCTGCGGCGGGGGGGACGAAGAAACGGCGGAGACCGAACCCACAACGGAAACCGTAGGCGTCACCGCGGGCGCGACTACGGAACCTACCGTCGCATCTCCGGATGACGCGATGACGGATGACGCGTCCCCCGATGACGCGATGACAGATGACGCGACGGCCGATGACGCGATGACTGATGACGCGACGGCCGATGACGCGATGACCGACGGTGGCGAAGCGGAGAGTTCTCCCGCCACCGAGCCGGAGCCCGAGCCGATCGATGCGGTGGTCACCCTCAGGGCCCTTGGTCCGGTGCGCATAGGCATGACGGTCGATGAAGCCGCCAGCGAGACGGGCGTCGAACTGCGGAGGGACTTCGGTAGGCAGTCGACGAGCACCTGCTACTTCGTGACCGCGGGTGCAGCACTGCAGGGCGTGTCGATCATGGTGTTGGACGATCGGATCGCCCGTATCGACGTCGATTCTCCCAGCACCATCGCCACCAGATCCGGGGTGAGGATCGGCACTCCCGCCGACGATCTGAGACAGGTCTACCCGAACAACATCCGCCAGGCCAACGATGCGGTGGCGGACGGCGAAGCACTGGCGTTCGTTCCCAATGACGACTTCGACGCCGACTATCGCATCTACTTCGAAATCGAGGACGGGCAGATAGCCCGATACCGATTGGGGACCAAGCCGGCGGTCGACTACCTCGGGGGCTGCCCCGATCAATAGTTCCTAACGGTGCCGGTACCAGTCGACGTGTTCGGGAGGTAGTGGCTGGTTCCCCAGGACCAGGTCGGCGGCCCGCTCGGCGATCATCATCACCGGGGCATATATGTTGCCATTGGTGATCGTGGGCATGACCGAGGCGTCGACCACCCGCAGGCCTTCCATGCCGTGAACGCGCAGCGATCCGGGCTCGACCACCGACATCGGGTCGGTGCCCATCCTCGCCGTCCCGCAAGGGTGGAGAGCGGTCTCGGCATCCCTGGCCACCCACGCGAGTATCTCCTCGTCGGTGCTCACCTCCGGACCGGGAGACAACTCCCCTCCGTTGTAATCGTCGAACGCGGGCTGGTTCAGCAAGTGGCGGACGAAGCGGACCGCTTCGACCCAGTCCTGGCGATCCGCAGAGGTGGACAGGTAGTTGAACCGCAGCCCGGGTTTGGCGTAGGGGTCGGTCGACTTCAGGAATATGGAACCCCGCACGTCCGAGTACATGGGGCCGACATGCACCTGGTAGCCGTGCCCGCCTGCAGGCACCGATCCGTCGTAGCGGATGGCGATCGGCAGGAAGTGGAGCATCAGGTTCGGGTAGGCCACCCGGCCGTTGCTGCGGACGAAGGCACCGCCCTCGAAATGGTTGCTGGTACCCGGTCCCCGGCGGAGCAACCACTGGAGCCCGATCAACGGCTTGCGCCACGCCGCCAACTGCGGCTGTAGGGAAACCGGTAGCTTCGAGGCGTACTGGATGTAGACCTCCAAGTGATCCTGCAGGTTCCTGCCCACGCCCGGCAGGTCGTTCACCACGCCGATTCCCAGTTTCTCCAGGTGCTTTCGGGGGCCCAAACCTGAGAGCATCAACAACTGCGGGGTGTTGATGGCGCCTCCGCAGACGATGACCTCCTGGCCGGCTACCCGGTGCAGCTTCCTTCCCTTCCGGTACTCCGCCCCCACCGCCCGGGTTCCGTCGACGAGGATCCGGGTCGTGTGCGCTCGGGTTACGACCGTGAGGTTCGGCCTTCCCATCACCGGGTGCAGGTAGGCACGGGCGGCGCTGAGCCGGCGACCGCGGTACCGGTTGGCGTCGAAGGCGGCGAAGCCCTCCTGCCGGTAGCCGTTCACGTCGCTCGTCAAGGGTATTCCGGCCTGCTGACCGGCCTCGAAGAACGCTTGGAACAGTGGATTGGTTGCGGGACCCCTCTCCAGGATCAGCGGCCCCTGCCCTCCCCGGTACTCGTCCTCTCCGGCGAGGGTGGTCTCGAGCCGCTTGAAATATGGAAGACAATGGGCATAGCTCCAGTCGCCCATGCCGGCGGCCGATGCCCACTTCTCGTAGTCCATCGGGTTGCCCCTCTGGAAGATCATCCCGTTGATGGAGCTCGAGCCACCCAGAACCTTCCCGCGTGCGTGGTAGATACGGCGTCCTCCCATGTGGGGCTCCGGCTCCGACTCGTACTTCCAGTCGTAGAACCGTGATCCGATCGGATAGGTGAGGGCGGCCGGCATGTGGATGAAGACGTCCCACCGGTAGTCCGGCCGGCCGGCTTCGAGTACGAGGACCGTGTTCGATGGGTCGGCGCTCAGCCGGGCGGCCAGGGCACATCCGGCTGAGCCCCCGCCGATGACCACGAAGTCGTAGGCGGTCATCCGTCGCTCCGTGATCGGTCGGAGTGAGCTCTCCGCCTGTCCCTCGGTCGGCGCCTCCTCCGGGCTGCTTGGAGAATGACGGTGCCGGCCCTGGCCGGGACCATGGTGAAGGCCCGGCGCTCCCTGGCCGCCACGCCCTCATGGGTGAGGATCCGCCAAAGAGCGAAGCCCGTGATCCCGCCGTAGAGGACGGCTACGAACGAGTAGAGGCCTGCCGGATCCGTGCTGTCCATGACGAGGGCGGCGACGATCGGTCCGATGATGGCGCCTACCCCGGTGACGGATGAGACGACGCTGCTCACCCCCACGGCGGAACCCGGCGGGACACGGTCGTTGATGTGGCTGAGCGCCAGCGGGTACATCGGGAGCGCCATACCCCCCACGAGGAAGGAGATGATCAGTGCCCACCAGCCTAGGGGGTCGACGTTGACCATTGCCAGGCATGAGCCGGCGGTCAGGAGTCCGATCGCCATGATCACGCGGCGGCGCCCGATCCGGTCGGAGATCATTCCTATCGGTCCCTGCAACACCACGCTCCCGACGATTGCGAAGGTCATGAACACTGCGATCCGGTCCACGCTCATACCAACCCGCGCGCCGTACACCGCGCCCAGGCTCAACAAGGCGGCCACTCCTACACCCTGGCCGAAGGCGGCTACCAATCCCGATGGTGCGGCCTCCCAAACCTGCCTGACGGGAAGCCGGTCAGGAACGGGCAGGCGGGGCCCCGGAGCGGTCGAGAGGGTGATCGGGATGACCGCCACCGACACCAGGATCGATGCGAGGATGAACAGGATGACACCTGACGGATCGGCCAGCGTCAGCAGCATCTGGCCGAACGCCATCCCCCCCATTAGAACCACCATGTAGGCGGCGAGCAAGCGGCCGCGGGTGCGGTTGGTGGTCGCGTCGTTGAGCCAACTCTCCGCCACGATGAATAGACCGGACATGGAGAAGCCGGTCACGAGGCGGGCGCCACTCCAGACGACGGGAGACGCGGTGACGATGTAGATGAGGGTGGCGGTCGAGGCCAGCGAGGCGAGCGCCGCGTACACGCGGATGTGGCCCACGAGCACCACCAAACGGGGCGCCACCGCAGCGCCTGCCAGGAACCCCACATAGTAGAAGGCCAGCACGAGCCCGGTTGTCGGGGTCGTGAAACCCTCCAGTTCGGCGCGGACTCCGAGGAGCGGATTGAGCACGCCGTTGCCCAGCATCACCAGGAGCACGGCGGACAGCAGTCCCCACGCGCCCAGCACCGTACTAGTGGTCGAGCCGGGCGCGGAGGTGTCGACGAACTTGGGAAGGGATTTCATGGCACCACATCCTGTGGGGTAACGATCAGAGGGACCTTCTATGGACTCCACCCGAGTGGTGGAAGAGGCGGTGTATCGGGCGTGGCGTGCCCGGCATCGTTGCCCTGACCATGATAACAAGCCGGGCCCGCCAACCATTCCCCTCCTGAACGAATCTGACTTTCCAACTGGCCATAGCGGTTGCGGGTTGCCCGTTACCCGGTAGCTCGCACCTGGCTCGGGTTCAGCGTCCGGTCCAGATAGGGTCGCGCTTCTCGGCAAAGGCGCGCGGGCCTTCCTCGGCGTCCTCGGAGGCCAGCACGCGCCGGTACGACTCGATCCCGCCCGAACGTATAAGAGCCATTCCCTCCTCGGCGGTCATGCCCTCGGTCAGCCGGCGTATGTCGAGGATGGCGGCTACCGCCAGCGGCGCCAGAGTGGCGACGCGGTCCGCCATGGCCCGGGCCGCTTCCAGGAGTTCGGAAGGCGCCACCACTTCGTTCACCAGCCCGAACCGCAGCGCCTCGCCGGCGCTGAGCCGGCGTCCGGCGATCAGCACCTCGGTGGCCACCGGCCTCGGTAGCAGCTTCGGCAGCCGGACGGTTCCCGCGTCGGGGATGAGGCCTACCGCAGGCTCGGGGAGGAAAAACGTCGCATGGTCCGACGCCACCACGAGGTCGGCGGACATGACGAGTTCGAAACCGCCTCCCACGGCCATACCGTTGACCGCGGCGATCACAGGTTTGTTCAGACCGGGGAGATCCGGGAAGCCGCCGAACCCTCCCGCCCCGTAGTCGCTCTCGTAGGCCTCGCCCTCGGCCGCGGCCTTCAGATCCCATCCGGCACAGAAGAACTGCTCTCCCGCTCCGGTGAAGATCGCCGCCCGGAGCAGGGGGTCGTCCCGGAAGTCGGTGAAGACATCCCCCAGTCTTCGGCTCGTCGCGGCATCGATGGCATTGGCTTTGGGGCGGTCCAGCACTACCTCTAGCGTGGAATCCCGCCGGGTCACGCGGATTGGTTCGCTCATCGGTCCGAAGTCTATAAGGCGCCAGCGACTGCACCCGCGCCGGCCTAGGTGAGTAGCTACAACGGATCTGACGGGAAGCGACCGTCCTCCAGGGTCGTTACACAACACCGTGCAGCACATATGTAACTTGTATACGCCTCTTTCTGGACTCGAACCCCTGGTTGCCATTTCATGAAGAGCCTCCCTCGGCGTAACCGCGAGATCCAAAACAACGCTACAGAGAATGGGTATATAATCCGATTAAACGTTAATCACTGCTGACCAACTATAGACTAGTAACTAATCGTCTAGGACGAGATGGTGACCAGGGCGTCGACTGCCCAGGCCGAGTCCGGGGTGACGACCAGCGGGTTGATCTCGATCTCCACCAACTCGGGGTGTTCCCTCATCAGGTTGAGTAGCCCGTGGGTTACCGAGTTCATCGTGTCCAAGGTAGCGCGGGGTCCGTCCCCCGAACCCAGCAACCGCCGGCCCATCCGGATGCGTCCAAGGGACCTGTGGAGGACCGGCGTGAGGGCAGGCAGCAGCAGGGTCGTGGTGTCGGCCAGGAGTTCCACCAGCGTGCCCCCGGCGCCCAGTGTGAGCACGAGCCCGATCGGCGCATCGCGCCGGACCGACACGAGCAGTTCGACGACTCCTCCGGTCACCTGCTCCTCGACGAGCACCGGGCAGGCGCGATCACCCAGTCGGCGGACCGCGGCCGCCAGGTCGCCCGGGGTACCTATGTCGGTGATGACACCGCCCAGTTCGGTCTTGTGGACCGGGCCAACCGCTTTGGCAACCAGCGGGAAGCGAAGCCTCGGGACAGCCGGGTTCCCGCCCGCCAGGTCGGCGACGGTCAATACCACACCCTCGGGAACGTTCATCCCCGCCTCCCGCAGCAGGGTCTTGCCCGACGGCTCGTCGATGGTCCGGTAGGACTTCGCGGGCGCCGGGCCACCGGCGGGTAGGTGGAGAGGCGGCGCCTCGCTCGCGAACCACTGCCCGACGGCCGCGGCGGCTCCGAGCCCGGCGAGCGCTTCGTCTATCGAGTATGCGACCCCGAGCCCCTCCCCGGTGGCGTACTCGCGGATCCGGACGGGGAGGTTCTCGGCCAGGCCGGCCGCGACCACCCCTCGGGTTCCGGTGGTCGTGGAAGCGGAGGCGAAGGCCCGGAGGGTGGGCCACCACCCGGTGTCCTCACTTCCGACCGACGGCCAGTCGAGCACCAGCATGGCAGCGTCGACCGGGCCGGCCAACACCTCTGTGAAGCATCGCTCAAGCGCCGCGACGTCTCCCCAGATGAAGGTGTGGTAGTCGAGTGGGTTGGTGACCGTAACCAGGTCGGACAGGGTGGCCTCGATACGCGCGGCGTGTTCCGGCGCGAACTGCTCGAAGACCACCGGGTAATGGACCGACCGGTCCGCTACCAGGGCCGCCTCGCCACCCGAACACGAGAGCGAGGCCAGGCGGTTGCCGGCTAGTGGACCGATGGTGCCGAGCAGGCCCAGGGTGGTCGTGAACTCGGGTAGCGAATCGACGACCGTTACCCCGTAGCGCTCGAAGAGAGCGTCGTAGGAGGCCGCCGGTGTCGCCAGCGCCGCGGTATGGGAGGCGGTGATGAGTCCCGCCCGGTCCGTGCGGCCCGTCTTCAGCACGACGACAGGGGTTCCGGTCTCGTGGCAGGCCAGCGCCGCTCTTCCGAACTCGATGGGATCGCAGATCGACTCGAGGTAGAGCCCCACCGCGGTCACCTCGGGACGGCCGGCGAAATAGAACAGGCACTCCTCGGCGGTGACCGATGCCTGGTTTCCCACCGAGATCACGTGGGCGAAGTCCACGCCCCGGTTGTTCATCGTGAGGTTCAGAGCGATGTTTCCCGACTGGCTGACCAGGGCGGGTCCGTTCTCCACCCGAGTACAGCCGTGGACATCAGGCCACAGAGCAGCGCCGCTCACAGCGTTGATGGTTCCGTAGCAGTTGGGACCCACGATGGGCATGTCGTGGCCGGCGACCAGCCGCTGCTGCAGCTCCGCGCCCTCCTGCCCGGCCTCCGCGAACCCGGACGCGTGGAGGACGGCGCCCCCACATCCGATACCGGCCAGTCGGTGCACTATCTCGACGGTTGCCCAGCGGTTCACGGCGACGAAGGCCGCATCGGGTACGCCCGGTAGCTCGTCCAGGGATCGGTACACGGCGTTTCCCGCCATGGATCGGCGCGTCGGGTGCACCGGCCAGATCTTCCCGTCGAAACCGAGCCGGTCGGACTGCCGGATGGCCTGGAGGGCCGGATCCCCTCCCACCACCGCGATGGTGCGAGGTTCGAGTAGACGTCGCAGGCTACGGGCCGTTCCGGAGTCCCCTGGGGGCGAGCGGTCGGGGGCCGCGGTCATCCGCCCAACGGTCGGAGCATGCTCCGCGAGATGATGTGGCGCTGGATCTCGGAGGTTCCGTCCCAGATGCGGTCCACCCTGGTGTCGCGCCACAGACGCTCGAGCGGAAGCTCCTCCATGAGACCCATGCCCCCGAAGATCTGGATGGCTTCGTCCGTGACGAACTGGCACATCTCGCTGGCGTAGAGCTTGGCCATCGCCGCCTCTGTGTCGGTCATGGTGCCCTGTCCCTCCTTCCAAGCCGCTCGGAGGGTTAACAGTTCGGCCGCCTCGTAGCGGGTCTGCATGTCAGCCAGCTTGAAGGACACGCCCTGGAACTTGCCGATCTGGCTCCCGAACTGGGTACGGTCCACAGCCCACTCGGTGGCCAGGCGGATAGCGCGCCGGGCTCTGCCGAGGCACACGGACGCCACTTGGAGCCGGGTGGAGCCCAGCCACTCGTTGGCGACCGCGAAACCCCGGTGTTCCTCACCGAGGATCGCGGATCGGGGAACGCGGCAATCGTCGAAGTTCAGGATGAAGTTGTGGTAGCCGCGGTTGGACACCGCTCTGTACCCGGGGCTAACCCCGAAACCCGGGGTCCCCATGTCCACCAGGAAGGCGGTGATCCGCTTGCGCGGACCGCGGGGCCCCGACTCCTCGCCGGTTGCGGCGAACAGGATCACGTAGTCGGCCAGATCGGCGTGGCTGATGAAGTGCTTCGTGCCGTTGATGAGGTATCCGGCTCCGTCGCGGACGGCGCTGCACTTCATTCCCCGGAGGTCGGAACCCGCATCTGGTTCGCTCATCGCCAGGCACTCGACACGGTCACCCCGTACGGTCGGGAGCAGGTAGCGCTCGATCTGCTCACCCCTGCAGGCTCGGAGTATGTTGGACGGCCGGGCAACTATGTACTGGAGCGCGTAGGATGCCGCGCCGAGTTCCCGCTCGACTAGCGCCAAGGTCAGGGGATCCAGGCCTGCTCCCCCGGATTCGATCGGCATGTTGGCGGCATATATGCCCGCGGCGACAGCCCGCGACCTGATCTGGTCCACCAACCCGGGCGGCACCCGGCCGGAGCGCTCCACATCCTCCTCGTGGGGGAACAGTTCCCGCTCCGTGAACTCGCGGGCCACGTCCACGATCAGCCTCTGCTCGTCGGTGAGCCCGAAGTTCATGACCCGCCCCTCGTCGCCATGACCCGGCCGAGATACTCGGGGGCCGGCATTCCCCGGTGGGCCTTCCGGATCGCGGCCAAGGCATGGGCAGGCGTTCCCTCGATGGCCGCCGGTCGTCCGGTCACCGTGTTCATATGGAGCAACATCTGCTCGGTGACGGCGACCAGGGCGCCGCTCCCGGCATCGAACATCTCGTGATAGAGGTGGAGGCGCTTGCGGTCGAGGCCCACGATCCTGGTTGCGAAGCGCAGCGATCCGCTGCCACTCACCTCGCGCAGGTAGTTGATGTGTGTCTCCACGGTGTAGAACGAATGACCGGCCGCCCGGTAATCCTCATCGTCTCCGATGTAACGGAAGAGGGCGTCAGAGGCCCACCCGAATGCGGTCAGGTACGCCGCCTCGGTCATGTGGTTGTTGTAGTCGACCCAGTCGGGTTCGACGTCGCAGCGGAACAATTCCAGGGGAGCGGGTACCTCGTCGCCCTCGGACCATGTGCTGGGCGCTTGGCCGTAGCGACGTGCCTCCCGCCGGGCCAGGATGACCCCCGCACCCACACCGACCGAGCGGAGGGCCCTCATAGTGGCGACCAGGTAGTCGTCCCGGAGCCGCTCCAAGTCCACGACCGATCTTCCGGCCGCCTGTTCGGCCGTTCCGTCCACCATGGCCTCGATCAGGGAGTCGCTGAGCTCGGGCGCTTCCGACCTGGCCCAGGGGAGTTTGAGGGCAGGGCCGAACTGCTCGAGCATGTGGCGCATCCCTCCCCGGCCGCCTGCCAGATGGAAGGTGAGGTTGGTCCCCATCCCGGCCCACCGCAGGCCCGGTCCGTAGGTGATGGCATCGTCGAGTTCTCGGGTGGAGGCGGTTCCGTCGTTCACCAAGTGGAGGATCTCCCTCCATAGCGCCTCCTGCAGGCGGTCGGAGAGGTAGCCCGGGATCTCGTTGCGGACCACCAACGGGTACATGTCGAGATAGTCGTACACGGCCGCCGCACATTCGACAGTATCCTCGGTGGTACGTTCGCCGGCCACCACCTCGACGAGGGGAAGCAGATACACGGGGTTGAATGGATGCCCGACAAGCACCCGGTCGGGGTTCGCACAACCGGATGCGATTCGGGTGGGCAGCAGTCCCGATGAACTCGAAGCGAGGACTACGTGGGCGGGGGTGACCGCATCCAGCCGGGTGAGCAGTTCACGTTTCAGCCGTCCATTCTCCGGAGCCGACTCCTGGACGAAGTCGGCGACGTCGCACACTCTCTCCGGGCTGTCCATGAAGTCGACCCGATCCGGCCGCGCGCCCGGATAGAGACCGAGGCGCTGGACAGACGGCCAGGCCCGGTCGATCGCATCCCTGAGCCGCCCGGCGGCGCCGGGCGCCGGATCCCAGGCCACCACGTCCAAGCCGCGGCTAAGCGCCCGGACGGCCCACCCGGATCCGATTACGCCGGTTCCGACCAGGCCGAATACTCTCGGTGGGAAGGTCATCTCCCGGAGCTCTCGGGAGCTACTCCGTCCGTGGCCGCCGAATCCCGGGGCGGCACTCTCCTAGAAGGCAACGCGGTGCAAACCCTTCAGCGCCAGGCGTTCCCGGGTCTCGGCGGGGGTGGCGGGCTCGCGTGACAGCTCGCGCAGGATGCGCACGATCTTGGCCACCTGCTCGGCGTTGGATTCGGCCAGCTTCCCTTTCCGCAGGTAGATGCCGTCTTCGAGGCCGACCCGGACGTTGCCCCCCAGGGTGGCGCCGGCCGTGACAATGTCGAACTGGTAGCGGCCTCCGCCCAGGATCGACCACTCGAGATCGTGTCCGAACAGCCGGTTGGCGACGGTCTTCATCGCAACAACGTTTTCGATGTCGGGGCCTATGCCCCCGAACGTCCCCATCACGAACTGCATGAATATCGGTGGCTCGATCAGGCCCCGGTCCGCGAAGTAGGCCAGCGTGTAGAGGTGGCCGATGTCGTATGCCTCGAACTCGAAGCGGCATCCCGTCTTCTCGGCGAGCACCGTGAGCATGTACTCGATGTCGCCGAACGTGTTGACGAACGGTTCCCACTTGGTGCTCTCGAGAAAGGGCTCCTCCCAGTCGTACTTCCACCGACCCTCGTAGCGGGGGATCATCTGGAACAGCCCGTAGTTCATGGTTCCCAGATTGCAGGTGGCCAGTTCCGGCTTGAGCACCTCGATCACCCGTAGCCGCTCCTCGATCGTCTGGCCCGTTGCGCCACCTGTCGTGATCGAGATCACGGCGTCGCATTCGGCCTTTATGCCGGCGCAGTACTCCCTGAAGATTCCCGGGTCGGAGACGGGCCGCCCATCCACAGGGTCCCTGGCATGTATGTGGATCACGCCGGCCCCTTCCCCGGCGGCATCCACCGACTGGCGTACATGCTCCTCGACCGTCACCGGGATATCGCTGTTCATTGTGGGGGTATGGGAGGAACCCGTGACCGCGCAGGTGACTATCACGCCGCCCATTTCAGTAACTCCTTGGTCGCTCGGTCTGTCCGGGTTAGGATCAGGACCTGTTTCATAATGCGGAACGTTCTGCTATACAGAACTATCGAACCATAATCCCTCCCCATGGGGAGCGTCAACAGGTAATGAGCGTCAAGGAGCAAGCATGAGTCGATCCTCCACCATCCAATCGGTGGAGCGGGCTTTCGCGGTCCTGCGAGCCCTGGATCCGGCAGGTCAGGCGGTCTCGCTGGCGGCCATCGCGGATGGCACGGGCTTGCCCAAGAGCACGGCAAGCCGGCTTCTCTCCACCATGGTGGGCATAGGGGTCGTGGAGAAGGTCTCGGAAGCGGGTTACGTCGTGGGCCGCGAGCTAAGGGCCATCGCCCATCCCGGCGTGGGTCCCTCCGAACTCGTAGGTGTGTCGGCAACCTACATGCGCGACCTTGTCGACGAGATTGGGGAGGACGCGGGGTTGGGGGTACCGGACGGGAATCATGTCCTGTACATCGACCAGGTACAGAAGATCCGCCCGGTCCAGGTCCAGGACTGGACCGGCGAGAGGTTCGAGCACCACACCAACGCGGCCGGCTACGTGTTCCTCGCCGCCTGGGACGACCAGGCCCTGGACGCCTACCTGGCCCGCCCGCTAGCCATGTCGAGCCCAGCCACGGAGACCGATCCGGCTCGCCTGCGCGATCTGATCGAAATGACCAGGACCAACGGCTACGCGTGGAGCTTCGAGGTGTGGGCGGAGGGCGTCAACGGCGTGGCTGCTCCGATCACGGACACGAGAGGCGACGTGGTTGCCGCGATAAACGTGTTCGGGCCCGCCTATCGCTTTCCCGGCGACCGGGATCTTGTCGCTATCGGTCACCGCATGGTCGAGACGGCCAGCCAGATCTCCCGTCATCTGGGGGCAAGCTCGTAGCCGGCTCCTCGGGCAGATGGAAGGTCCGGGTCCGCGCGCCCAGGCCTTCTGACAGCGAGCCTCCGGGTTGGACCGTGGAAGTAACAGTCGGGGTGTGGTCGTCAAATCGCGCGCTAGAGGATGGACAGATCGCGCATTAGGTGATTGACCGTGCGGAGGGTCGTTCGGAGATCCAATGTAACGAAGAGCGTCTCCTCGACGGCGTGTTCGACTCCTATGTGAGCACCATTGTCTCCCGCGATGTGTCCGAATTCACCGGGGCTCGCCGGACGCGGGAGATACCTCCGCCGTGAACGAGATAGGGCGGCGGTGCAGTTGGTCGGATCTCGGGGTGGATCTGTTCCAGTGCCACGACCGCTACGGGCATGGAATCGATCTGGTCTGCGAAACGCCCGACGGTCGGGTGGTCGCCATCGACGTGAAGGCCGCCGCCACGACCCAGCCAGGCCACGCCACCCGTCTGGCCTGGCGACGTGACAGACTCGGGGACCGGTTCATAGCGTGAATAGTGTTCTACACAGGGCTCTGTCGTTCCTCCTTGGCGACCGGATCAACCGTCCCCCTTTCGACGCTCTGGAAAGCCTGACCGAGACTCCACTAGCCATCGGTGCAACTGCCGGTGGGGTCAGGCCTCGCGATATGGGAGTCGAGGGGTTGTTTGTGGTTGATGATCATCCGGTGCCTCAGGGATGGCGGCTCGAGTACGGCCGAACTCCCCCGGCGAGTACGAGCAGGCACTGGTGGTCGGCCAGCATCCGGCGTATCCGGGGAAGGTGGCGCAGGAGGCGGATCTTCGCCTCGATCGGGTCTCTCGCTTCGACGGCCACCAGAACGACATCCCTCTCGGAGGCGAGTCTGCGCAGATCAGGTTGCTCCAATGAATCCCGATCGTAGAACAACACTCCCCGGTACCCGCGGTCTGCCGCGGTGCGGATCAGGGCAGAGTCCGGCTCGTCACCGCCTTCCCAGCGGTCCAGCGTTACCCCAGCTGGCGCCTCCTCTGCCAGGTTCTGGGGCAGGACCGCGTCGTAGAGGAACCGCACGACTCAAGAAGCTGACAGGAGCCGGTAACCGACTCCCACCGTGTCGTCGTAGGCAACGTTTTCCAGCTGGGGGTAAGCCGACAGAATCGCCTTACGCCCGTTGCGCCGGTCGAGAGCGGCCAGGCTCTTGGCGCTGATTCGGTGGCCCTTCAGATGGGGTGTGCCGTGGAATACCGAGGGGTGCAAGGGGGTGTTGGGACCGACGATCGGCAAGGCAGGGGCCTTACCGTCGCCGTACGAGAATGGGCGGAACGCGTCGTCTATATCAGTTATCTCCAGGCCGAGGGGCCGCTGGCCGGTTTCCACATTTGCCCACCCGTCACCGCGGTCCACCAGCACGGCCCCCTCCGATGTCACACCGAGCTTGACCGCTCTCCTGTCGCCGGCGAACCGCGCTAGAGCGGGAACCACATTGCTCGACACCCTCCGAGGCGAAACCGACTTGAGGTACGACCAGGTGCGGAACGCCACCAGATCGCGAAACGCCCAGCGGATCGGGTCGGATGAAAGCGGGGTGAGCCGGTCGAGCAGCCGCAGGCGGTCGAGCGGCGACCGCAGTGATCCCGAGAGGAAAGCAACGTCCTTGGTGCTGTAGACACCGGCCATGAAGATCTCGGGATCCCACAGGTTGTCGCTGATCTCGGCGGGGAACTTGTCGAACCGGAGTTTCTGCGGGCCGGAAAGCGAGGCGTCGATCCGGCGCAACAGCAAGCCGAGTTTCCGGTCGTCCTCCGGGAGGGGGTCCGGGATTATCCGGGCCTCCGAGAACCTCGGAAAGGCGCTCAAGACCCGGGTCCGGGTCCGGGGACGGCACAACAAGACGGTCTGCGATCCGAACCACATCGGGATGTCGGACTCCGGCGCCAACCGGCGCACTACCGCGCCCGCTTGGTCGAGGCTTATGGCGAGTCGCAACGATCGAAGAGCGTTGAAGCCTTGATCCAGCACCACGACCGGGGAGAGTGGGAACGGGATGTTGTCGCTGGGGGCACCCGGCCAGCTTTGCCAGTACAGGTAGTTCTCTTCGGCCGTCTCGGGAACCGTGGCAGGATCGACCCGGATCAGTCCGGTGCGGTCGGATCCCATCATGCCGGCGATTCGGCTCCTGAGGGGCTGATCGACGGCCGGGTTGCCGCACAATGTCGCCGCAGCCAGCAACAGGTCAGGATCGTTGGTGGAAGTGGCCAGATCGGTGACGAAAGGGGCCGCTTCGAAGAGATCCAGACGAACGGCCATCTCAGCGGCGAAGCGCAATCGCTCCGTATCGGCGCGCAATAGCGGCATGACCTCACCGATAGCTCTGGGGAGGGACTCGGCATGGGCGACAGTCAAGCCTTCGACGAGATCGGTCATCGTCGAGGCAAGTGACCGTGACCGAGGCGCCGTGCTGCTCAAGGCATGCAGCACCGCAGAGAACAGACCGGGCGAAGGTTGTTTCACGGTCGCCACTCGAGGCCTCCGAGGGCAGCGGTCGGAATGTCCCGGTCTATGCGCTCATCCGGAACATCTCCCGGTGACCATTGCAGTAACCGGCCAGGTATCACGTCGATCCCGAGCGGTGCGCGTATCTCGACACCGGTAGCGTCCATTCTCTCCGCCGGAAAGACCATCACGATGTAGGGCGGCTCGTCGTCGATCCGCAGCCTACGCCTCGTCTGGATGCCGTCCAAGCCCGAGATCCGAGTGATCCCGGGTCATTCTGTCACTAGGACCACATGGCCAACCTCCAGTGGGGTTGTCCGGCTACCCGGATCTTACCGCAGGCGAACAGATGTTCGAGTATACCGGGTCTCCGTGACATGCGGGAGGTGAATCCTGTTCGGCCTCCCCCGGGCAAGCATCAACGAGAGGAAGGAATCAGTATCCACTTGTGTTGTGGAGGGTCTGGCAGGCTTCGAGCGGTCGGGCCGGCCCTAGCTCTCCGACCAGCCGCCGGAACGAGGCGCTAGAAGTCGTGTGCTGTGATCCGCGTGCGGCTGACTGCCTCGCCGAACGTTGGAGTCCGAAAACCACCCGCCTTCGGATAGAAGTACACCACCACGGGATCCGATACGAACACCACCCCCAAGCAGCATTGCGTCGATCAGTCGCCGGCGGTGGCGGCGCTGCGGGCCGGTGCAGACCGCCTTCTCTCCGACCACGAGTCGCTCGGGCTCCTGCTTGAATCGCTCGTCATTAGATATCTGCGCTTCCATTCTGTGTGAGGGTGAAGCGCGGCACGGACCACCTGTCGGACCTTCAACTGAACCGGACGACGTAGAGCACGTCACACCGACAGGCTGCTGCCGCCGAACCCGCCCGCAACGTCTTATCGAATCCCTGCCGGTAGGGTCCGATCATGAGCGAACAACAGCACTCCTCGATCACTCGCCTTTGCGATGTGGCTGTCGTGGGCGGCTCAGCCGCCGGGCTGGCTGCAGGGCTGCAGGTCCAACGCCAGAACCGTTCGGTGATCGTCATCGACAGCGGCGAACCCCGTAACGCGCCGGCAACCCACACGCACGGATACCTCGGCTACGACGGCGTACCCCCTACCGAACTCGTCGTCGCCGGCAGGGCGGAACTCCGCAAGTACGGTGGCGAGATTCTCACCGGCCGGGTCACCGCGGTCGACCACGAACCGGGAGTCGGTTTCCGGGTTGAGGCCGGACCAAGGCTGACCGTGCAGGCCCGCCGGGTCGTCGCCGCCACCGGCGTTACCGATGAACTTCCCGCTGTCGACGGAATCGAGCGGCATTGGGGCACGTCAGTCCTGCACTGCCCGTTCTGCCATGGCTACGAAGTCCGAGGGCAACGCCTGGTCCAGATCATCACCCACCCGGCCGGGTTGCATCCGGCGCGCCTCTTCGCCCACCTCAGCGACCGGCTAACCCTCCTCATTCCCGCCACCGTCGAGGTCGATTCCGGCGAATTGGCTCCGCTCGAGGCCGGTGGAGCCGCTGTGGTGCAGGGCGACGCGCAGCGGATCACCGAAGGACCGCACGGCACGCTGACGGGCATCGAACTCACCGACGGGCGTCATCTGGCTGCCGACGCCGTCGTGGTGACCACCCGCATGCGGCCCCGGATCGAACCGTTCGTCGGTCTGGGGCTGGCCACCGAGGCCCACCCGATCGGTGTGGCCGACTACGTTGCCACGGACACAACCGGCGAGACTTCTGTCGACGGTTTGTACGCGGCCGGCAACCTCACCGACCCGAGCCAGCAAGTCCTCTCCGCAGCCGCGAACGGCAGCCACGTCGGGGCTGTGATCGCCCTCGACCTGGCCACCGAGGACCAAGCCACCGGCGAGCGTCCGTCATCTACGGAGGTTGAATGGAACGCCCGCTACTCCGGCGATGAGGTGTGGAGTGGTGCGGCCAACGGCACCCTCATCGCTGAGATCGGATCCATGACACCCGGCAGAGCACTCGACATCGGCGCCGGCGAAGGAGGCGATGCCCTATGGCTGACCGAACGAGGCTGGGACGTGACCGCAACGGACGTGGCCCGCGCCGCACTCGAGCACGTCGCAGCCAAGGCCGCCGCCCGCGGCGCCGAGATCCGATGCCTGGCAGTCGATGCCAACGCTCGAAACGCGTTCGGCGACGACACCTACGACCTCGTCTCGCTGTTCTACTCGGCCATACCAAGCACAGCCGACGACCGGGGGATCACAAACATCGTGAACGCAGTCGCTCCCGGCGGTACGCTTCTCATGGTCGGGCACGCACCCCCACGCCCGGACGCTCCGGCACAAGACGACCACGTCGCAGCGTGGGATCGGGCATCATTCGTCGGCGTCGACCACGTCGAGGCTGCTATCCAATCGGCACGAGGTTGGACCATCGTGACAAGCGAGGTTCGAGACAGGCCGCCCGGGTCGTCGACCCATCACCATCACGACCAAGACGTCGTCTTCCGCGCACAACGAGACGATGCCTGAAGCGACGCACACCCCCAGAGCCGACACGTCCGCTCCGCCGGTCACAGCGGTGGTCTGCCGACAGTCGGCCACTCCGGTTCGGAGCAGAGCGGGGAGAACCGCCCCGACCGTCCTTCTCGGCGGTTGACGACCACCACCGTCTTCTGCAGCTACGGCGCGCGGCCTAACGCCGCGGGTTTAGCGCACAGCCAACGGCCGCCCGAGCAAGACCTGGACTCCCGGCTGCGCATCAGTGGCAAGCCCACGACCCTCGGCCTCAGCCGCCTGCCCGAAGTCGGCCTGGCGCCTCGCGGACCGCCGCGCCTGTGGCGCTCCTCACACATATCCCGTACTTTGACATAAGACATAGTTGTATTAAGATACTGTTCCGGCTTTGAGCAGACCGCTGGGAGTCAGTGCCGGTCGTGCTGGAAGGCTTGTCCTCGGCGAGTGGCTATCGCGGCGGCGAGCAGAGTGATCACTGCGGAGGCCATCACCACGATGCCGTATGCCTTGGGGCTGCCGTCGTTGAACAGGCCCACCGCGGCGCTTCCGGCGGCCCCGATGGTGAAGCGGACGAAAGTCGAGAACGCCGAGGCGCTCCCGGCCAGGTCGGGAGGGAACTCGTCCAGCACCCCTGCTTGGGTGCCTGGGGTTACCAGATGGACCATCGACAGCACAGCCGTGGAGGCGGCAACCACGCCGGCGAGACCCCACAGGTCGGTCCGGGTCAGCCACCAGAGCACGCCGGCCAGACCAGTCAGGCAGATCGACCCCACCAGGACAACCCTCGGGTATCCGACTCTGGGGATATAGCGGATGTTGAAGGCTTGGGAGAGCCAGGCGCCGAGCACGGCGACACCGAACAGCGCTCCGAACCATCGCTCCTCCAAGCCGTAGTAGTCGATGTATATGAAAGGGCTGGCGGCCAGGTAGGAGAACAGCACGGCCGCCGTCGACCCTCCGGCGATCGCGTAGGCGACCGCCCGGCGGGACCGGGCTATCGACGCGTAACTGCGCAGGACCGTGGCCAGGTCCAGCGGGCGGCGTTGCTCTGGAGGGAGCGTCTCGGGTAGCCGGCGCCACGAAGCGAGGAAGACCAGGCCGCCGATGATGCCCAGCACCACGAAGATGGCACGCCAGCTCCACGCTAAGAGGAGCACCGCGCCCAGGAAAGGGGCCACAATCGGGGCGCCGAGGATGATCACGGTCAGAATCGACATGGCCCGCGCCAGGGCGTCGCCCGACAGGAGGTCGCGGAACATACTGCGGGCCAGGGCTATCGAGATCCCGCCGCAGGCCGCCTGGGCGAGCCGGAGGCCGATCAGCATCTCCACCGAGCCGACCGTCGCTATCGACAAGCTCACCAGCGAGTAGACGATCAGCGATGCCAGGATCAGCCTGCGACGCCCGATCGCGTCCGAGATCGGTCCGAAGACGACCGGACCCAACACCATTCCGAAGATGAACGCGGTGATCGACATCTGGGTCATCCCCGGGGACGCGTCCAAGGACGAGGCGATCCCTGGTAGGGCGGGGAGATACATGTCCACCGAGAGCGGACCCAGCGCCGCGACCAGACCGAGTATCAGGTAGAGGCCGAGGCTCAGGCGGGACGACCGCGGGCGGAGCGTGCCGCCGTAACTCATGTGGCGCATCCAGACGGGGCGCTACCCGCTCAGCCGGTGTCCGACGGAGCAGGTTGGTCCCCTGACATGGGCCCGTTACGGGGCTGGATGGTCCGGACCCGCCAGGGGAGAGGTTCTCTGATGTTCACGGACCCCATCCTTGCCCACTCCCTATCGAGTTCAAGCGAGCGCCTACCGCGACTCGATGGTAACCAGATTCAAGGCGGCCTCCGTGAATGCGTTGCCCGGCTCGTTGCCTACCACCCTGACCGCATGCCCTACGTCCACCGCCTCTCCCCGAAGGGGAACAATGATGGCGGGTCAGGACCTGGCGAAAAGCAGGAGGTGAGAGATATCGCCACCGTCGGCCTCCCGCAAGGCGGTCCGGTACTCCAACCGGAGCGACCGTGTGTCGAGATCCTGTCGGGTCCCCCAGGTGAGACGCGGTCGACCGAGCGAAATAGCCAGATAGTCGGCTGCCACTCTCCCATGGCGTCCGTTGCCATTACGGAATGGATGGATGGCCACCAAGCGGTGGTGGAAACGGATGGCCGACTCGTCGGGCTCGTAGGTCGCGTAATCGATCCAGGCAAGCGTATCGTCGACCAACGTTCGCACGGCTACACCGATGCCGGCCGGGCTGATGCCGATGTTGGTCTCGCGTGTTCGATACTTCCCCGCCCCGTTCCAGACTCTGCCGAACATGTGCTTGTGGAGACCACGCAGGAACCGGTCGTCGAGTAGAGCGGAAGCGGTTGGTGGACGGCGCAGGAGTGCCTCCGCGATGTTGCGCTGCTCGGTTTCGAAGAGATCACCACGGGTCGCGATGTGAGTCGGGATGAGACCCTCCGTATCTTCGTCAGACAGGGCGGTTTGACCATCACCATCAGGTGTGGACAGATCGACCATGATCAACTGTCAGACCAGAGACCGCGCCGGTCGATGAAACGCTCCGCAAGGTCATCGAGCAGGGCTTCGGTGTCTTCGTCGCTTATAGCCTGATCTTCCAGTCGACTGTGGTGAGCTATCGGGCCGAGGTGGTTGGCTGCCTTGCGTCGCGCTCGGGAGCGGACGCTCTCCTCGAGCGACGTACGGGGCACCAAGGCGTACACGAGGTCGCACTCCATCGCAGCTGCGGCACGCGCCAAGGTGTTGAGTTGGATCGTAAGACGTTTCTCACTGCGTTCGAGTTCGTGGATGGTCTGCTGGCGTACACCCATGCGCATCGCCAACTCGGGTCCTGACATTCCCAAAGCGTCGCGGGTCGCCCGGATCCAGCCGCGGTGGGGTGTGAGCCCAGAGGCGACGTCGCGTAGGGGAGCGCATCGCTGATCGAGTCGTCGGCGGATGGCGATGCGGTCTGGCTTCATGGTCACTCTCTACTTTCGACAGGCTGTATCCCGTTTACAGGTCGAGATCTACAGTGCACAACCTGTTATTATAGGTAAGACCTACAGGCTATAAGCTGTTTCTTAGGAATGGACCTTGAGGCTCGGTTCTCCTGGAGATCGCTGGAACTCGGGTTCGGCTTGCTCCTCGCCACGAACTCTTTGCCAGGAGTGTCTCTCATCACCCGTGATCAACAGTTTGTGCGGGTCTACGGTGCCCTTCGACCGTGATCCTTGAGGACGATCACCGAAGCGCGCTCGGCTCGCCTACCAACGGGTTCCTTGACCAGTCACCTCTTCGACAGGCAGCCTGATCGGGTAGCGGCTACGGATCCACTCGTCCTGGGCGCGGGTGACGTGCGCGGGGAAGTGGGTGCGCATGACCTTCCTGACGTGTTCGTGGGCGCGCTCGGCCACATTCGTGGCGCCCTGGTCCCGCCAGTCGTCGGGGCTGTTGCGGTCCCCGATCAGCGGGTAAACGTATTCGCGCTGCATCAGGTGGAGGGTCTGGGCGCTTCCCAGGAAGTGCCCGGGACCGAAGATGGTGTCGTGGATCACCTGCGCGGAGAGAGTGGAGTCGTCGATGTCGATCCCCCGGATGGTGCGGTTGACAGACCCGAGCATGTCGTTGTCGACGACCAGCGCCTCGAGGGAGAAGCCGAGCAGCGAGGCCAGCATTCCAGCGGACTCGTACACGAGATTGGCACCTGCCTGGCCCGCCAGGAGGGTGGTGATGCCCTTTTCGTAGCCGGCCTGGTTGTCCGGGAGCTTGGAATCCGCCATTCCGGCTGCAACCCCGGAGGGCAGTCCCAGCCAGTTGACGATCTGCGCGGCGGCTGCGTTGAGGACGGCCTCCTCCCCGGAACCCCCGCTCATGGCGCCGGTGCGCAGGTCCGACACGAACGGCCACAGGCCCATCACACACGGGTGCCCCGGGTTGATCAGGTTGACGCTGGTCAGAGCGGCCAGGCACTCGGCCAGGGCCTGGACCAGCGACCCCCCGAGTGCAGCGGGGGACGTGGCGCCGGCTTGCCCGGCCGATAGCAGGTTGATGGGCATTCCGGTCCGGATCTGGGCCACCATGCACTCGGTGGACTCGTAGGCGAAGCGCAGGGGTGGCACCACGAAGGTGTTGTTGGCTGCGACGAAAGGCCGCCTGCGAAACTCCCCTTCACCTCCGAGCACGTAGTCGTACATCTCTACCACCTCGTAGACATGTTCGGGCCGGAAGAAGGAGGTTCCCTGCGGCTTGTCGGTGCCCATCATCGTGGCGTAGGCCGTATTGATGTCCACCTCGCGGGACTTCTCCAGATCCCTGGTGACGATGGTCCGTACGAAGAAGTGGATGTGTTCGAGAGTGTCGATCAACCGGGATGCGTCGTACAGATCGAGCGTGGTTGTGGGCCGGAACGTCCGGTCGTGGTAGTCGAGCATCAGGACGGCGGCGCCCGCCGTACCGAAGTGAACCTTGCTGTCGGACAGCTCGATGCTCCTGTCCTCGTCGAGACCGTGCCAGACCCAGGACTTGGCAGCCACCTCTTCGACTACCCGCTGCACGACGGCCCTCGGATAGTGGAGCCTTCCCTTTTCGTCCAGATGGCCCCCGGCTCCGGTCACCGCCTCCACGAACTCCGGGATCGGGTCACCCATCCCTACCTCTTCGATGAGGCTCAGCGCCGTGCTGTAGACCCTCTGCATGTCCGATTCGGTGAGAGGGGAGTAGGCGCCTCCCCTGAAGCCGGGACGGACGGCGCGTTCGTCGGCGGTGGGTCCGGCGGCCCGTGCGGCTACCCGTGCGGCACGTCCTCCTGCTCTTCGTCGGCGTGCCATGTCAGGCCCTCAGCCTTCTGTTGTTCGGGTCCCAGACCGCTTCGGCCAGCACGGTGGCGGTCCGGCGCCGGTTCATCACGTCTATCCCGAAGTTCGATCCGGGCGCCTCGAACTCGGGGTCCACGTAGGCGAACAGGATGCTCCGGCCCACCGAATGGGCCCACGTGCCGCTGGTCGTGATGCCCATGATCCGGTCACCGTCGTAGGTTGGCTCGTTCCCCAGGCAGTCGGCGTCACCCTCGTCCAACTCGGCGTAGACCAGTACCATGCTGAGCGGCTCCGGCTGATCCCTGCGGGCCAATGTCGCCCGCTTGCCCTGGAAGTCCTTGCCGTAGTCCACGAACCGACCCAGGCGGGCCTCGACCGGGGTGATCTCGGTGGTGAGTTCGGAGCCGAACGCCTTGTAGGCCTTCTCGATGCGCATCGCGTTCATGGCCCGGCTCCCGAAGTCTACGATCCCGTGCGGCGCGCCGGCCTTGTGGATGGCCTCGTAAGCCTCCACCATGTGTTCCAGGGGCATGTGCAGTTCCCAACCCAGCTCTCCCACATAGGAGACCCGCAGCGCGATGCAAGGCGCCCCCGCCACCTCGATCTCCTGGCCGGTCAGCCAGGGGAAGGCCTGGTTGGAGAGGTCGGCGCCGGTTAGCCCGGACAGTACGTCCCGGGAGCGGGGCCCGGTGATCGCCAGGATGCCGGTCCGGTCCGTTACGTCGCTCACGGTCACATCCTCGCCCTCTTGGATGTGGAAGGTCAGCCAGTCGAAGTCATGTGCCTGTCCGACGACCGCCGAGTTCAGGTAGAAGCGGTCGGAGGCGAGACGGGTGATGGTCATCTCCGTCTCGATACCTCCCAGAGTGGTGAGCATGTGAACCAGCCGGATGCCTCCGTCCCGCAGGGGGAGCCGGTTGGCGGACAGCCGGTCCAGCAGGGAGGCGGCGTCGGCTCCCCGAACCTCGAACTTGGCGAACGCGGTCAGATCCGCGATGCCCACCCGCTCCCGTATGGCCCTCACCTCGACTCCCACCTCGTCATGGGCCGAGGAGCGACGGAAGGAGTAGATCTCCGGGTCGGGGGAGAAGTACATAGCCCTTTCCCAGCCCCACACCTCCTGCCAGCGAGCACCCTTGGCGTCCAGGATGTCGTATAGGGGCGTCTGCTTCATGGGGCGGCCCGCGTCCCGGTACTCATTGGGCATTCGTACCTGGTACATCTCGTGGAACTCGTCGATCGAGCGCTCATGGGTGTAGTGGCCCGGCGCGTAGGGTCCGAAGCGGCGGGGATCCATGTTGGCCACGTTGATCTCGGTCTGGCCGTGGACCATCCACTGGGCCAGGTACTTACCGGCGCCGGGACCTTGAGTTATCCCGATCGACGCGCCCGCGCAGTACCAGTAGTTGCGAAGCCCCGGAGCCGGTCCCATCAGGTAACCCGCGTCGGGGGTGTGGGTGATCGGTCCCGAGACCACCTGCTTGATCCCGGCGCCGGCGAAGCAGGGAAGTCGCTGGGCGGCGAACTCCAGCCACGGCAGGAGGCGGTCCAACTCGACCGGGGTGAGGTGAAAGGTCAGGTCCCAGTCGATCCCTCCCACGCCGTATTCCTTGGCGTCCTCCCGTTCGTAGGGTCCGATGATGAGCCCATCGTGTTCCTGGCGGTAGTAGCAGGACGCCCGCGGATCGCGTACAACGGGGTGTTCGGTCTTCAGGGCCGCGACCTCTTCGATCCGTTCCGTGACCAGGTACTGGTGGATCACCGATTCGATCGGCACATCGAGGCCCACCATCGCACCGAGCTGGGGGGTGTAGGATCCGGCCGCGTTGACGACGTGCTCCGCCACCACGCGGCCCTTCTCGGTGATTACCTCCCAGCGCCCGTCCGGGAGTTGGTTCATGTCGGTGACCCGGTTCTTGCGGCTGATCTCGGCGCCGAGATTGCGGGCTCCGATCGCCATCGTGTTGGTGGCCGCGGAGGGATCGGTCCATCCGTCGCCGGGAGTCCAGAGACCCAGCTTGATGTCCGGCTCGACATCGAGGAGAGGAGCCACCTGGGTGATCTCCGAGGGGCCGAGGAGGTGGCACTCCAGGCCGATGTACTGCAGGATGCCCTTGACGTAGTAGAACCAGTCGACCTCGTTGTCGTAACGGGCCAGGCGCACCGCTCCGCACCCGTGCCAGCCCGAGTGCATGCCGGTTTCCTGTTCGATCACCTTGTAGAGGTCGGCGGTGTCCCGGTGCACCTTGGCCATGTTGAGGTCGCCGATAAAGTGGGGGATCAGTCCTGCGGCGTGCCATGTGGAGCCGGAGGTGAGCTCGTCCTTCTCGATCAGGATGGTGTCGGTCCAGCCTTCGTGGGCGAGAAAGTAGAGAAGGCCGACGCCCATGGCGCCCCCGCCAACTATGGCAACCCGAACCTCATCGCGCATCGTCGTCCTCCGGCGACTTAGGGTGTGGGAGTCTCATCACCTTCTGCCGGCCTCAAGAATCCCCGGAAGTGGAGGATAGTGGCTTACAGGTAGCATCTCGCACCGAACACGGAGAAACTTCGACGCCTGGCAAAGTTGTCTCGAACGAGCCGGGCGCCGACTCCGGTGCCCGGCACCCGGTGCCCGGCACTAGAGCCTCGTCAGCAGATACTGGGCGGCCATCAGATCCAGGTGGCCCCCGCCGGCGTTCTTGAACAAGGTGATGTCGTCGTGGCCGGTCCGGCCGGGTACAGAACCGGTGGCGAGCTGGTAGTGATCGCCGACGATGTCCTCGGCTTCGATCACCCTGGACGCGATCGGGATGCCGATCTCGCCGGTGTCGATGGCCGTCTGGCGCGAATCCACGAACACGCGGGATCGGGTGACCGCGCAGTCGTCGGCCTCGCGCATGTGGGGGAGGTAGGAGCCGACCAGGTCGAGGTGAGTGCCGGGACGCAGCCAGGAGCCTTGGATGAGCGGCTCCACCGTCATGGTCGCACACGACACGATGTCGGCCGCCTCGACGGCAGCCCTGAGATCGGTGGTCGCTTTCGCGTCCAGATGGGCCATCTCGACTGCCAGGGCTTCCGCTCGGGCAGTCGTGCGGTTCCAGATGGTGACCTCCTCGATGGACGGACAGCCCACCATGTGTGCACGGATCAGATGCGGCGCCATGGCTCCCGCACCCACCATCAACAGACGTGTGGCTCCGGGCCGGGCGAGATACCGGGTCGCCAGGGCCGAGTCGCAGGCGGTCTTGAACCAGGTGAGAGCGTTGCCGACGATCACGGCGCGTTCTTGGCCGGTGACCGGGTCGAACGCGACATAGACGGTGTGGATGGAAGGGATCTCGGTGTTGGCGGGAAAGATCGTGGCCAGCTTGATGCCCAGACCGGCTCCGGCCGCGAATCCGGCTCTGGCGAGTAGACCGTTACCGCCGCCGTCATCGGTGTAGAGGTCGGCCAGCCGAGCCGGAGCTAGTCGGTGGCAGGCCTCGAAGAAGTCGATGAGTGGTTCGTAGTCCAGCAACTTGAGGGCATCCCGATGGGAAACAACATGCATGATCGCCCACGGTAGCCCTCCTCGGCGTGAAGTCGGTGCAGGGGTACCCGGAAGTCTCTGCATACGGAGCCGTTCTGGTATAGGATTGAAAGTACATGATGTACGTCACGTACTGAGATATCGCCCGTTGGTCGGCTGCCTTTCGGGCAGGGGAGATGTATGGATGTCTGCTGCTGGAGCATTCCTCACCTATACCGATGCGCGCAAAGGGCTAAGGCAGATCCTCGACCGAGCGGAAGCAGGGGTGCCCGTCGGGATTCGTAGTCGAGGGCGCAACGTCGTGGTTGTCGGTGGAGAAGCGCTTCGTGGGGTCCTACGCACTTCGCCACAGGTACCGCGCCCGCTTGTCGTTGCCGAGAACGGAGGATGGTCGGTCTTGCTCCCCGGAACTCCTGTGGCAGCGGACAGCACCACGCTCGACGAGGCGATAGACGACTTCGTCATGGCCCTGCGCGAGTACGGGGAGGACTGGGAGGAACGTCTCCATGTGGCGCCTAACCACAAAGAGAACTGGGCGTTGGTGTGTTTTCTGAACCTGGTCACGGATGAAGAACTGCAGGACTGGGTGACCGGCCGCCCTAGATGAGCTTCCCCGCGCCGACGCGCCGGGATCATCTCCGATTCTGCAAGATCGAAGGCTGGGAGGAGGTCAGGTCCGCTACCGGGAAACTATCTCGGCACCACGCAACCTTCGAGCTTCGGATTCCCTCGGGTGACATCCTGCGCACCCGGATTTCGCGTTCGTCACGCAGGAAGACCTACGGGGCGAGCTTGTGGGCGCACAGTCTCCGGGATCAACTCCGCGTCTCCGAGGAGGAGTTCTGGCGGTGCGTACGAGACGGCGGCCAGCCCGACCGAGGATCAGATCCGGTGCCCCCATCGGCACTCCCGAGCGACCTGGTGTACCAGCTGAGGAACGAAGTGGGTCTGTCCTCCGGAGAAATCGCCGTCATGAGCTTGCAGGAAGCGGTCGAGCGGATGCAGCAGCATTGGATGGGCGGGTGACCGGTCCATAGTCGGTCCGGCGTAAGGCAGCTGTTGACGCTATCCGGTGTTGCGCATGCCTGCGGCGATCCCGTTGATCGTCAGCAGCAGGCCGCGCTGGTACCTGTCCGGATCGCCTGAGCGGGAGCGGTGTAGCAACTCGACCTGCAGGAGGTTGAGCGGGTCGAGATAGGCGTCCCTCACCGCGAGAGTGCGGCGCAGGATAGGGCGGTCCGCCAGCAGGTCTGCCTGTGTGATCCGACCGAGAGCGGTGATCGTACGGCCGTACTCGGCGCTGATCATGTCGAACATGCCGCGGTGTTCTGCAGGTACCAGGTGATCCACGTACCGGCGGGCGATCGACAGGTCCGTCTTGGCCAACGTCATCTCCACATTGGAGACAAAGGTCCGGAAGAAGGGCCACTCCCGGTACATCCGGGCTAGTTCGCTGCCCTCTCCGGCTGCGAACGCCGCTTCCATTCCGCTGCCGACTCCGTACCAGCCCGGGATGATCTGGCGCGACTGCGTCCAACCGAACACCCACGGGATCGCCCGCAGGTTGCTCACGCCGATCGTCTGGCGGGTTCGCCGAGCGGGTCGCGAGCCGATGTTGAGGAGGCTCAATTCCTCCACCGGGGTTGAGGTGGTGAAGTACTCCACCATTCCGGGCCTTTCGATGAAACGCCGGTAGCTCTTGAACGCGGCGCTAGAGACGAGGTCCATGACCCGGTACCACCGTTGGACGTCCGCTACATCATGCTCGGGGGTACGGCGGGCGAGGGATGCCTCCACCAGCGCCGACAAGGCCAACTCGAGATTCTGGGAGGCCAGCGCCGGGAGTCCGTACTTGTCGGCGATCACCTCACCCTGCTCGGTGAGCTTCATGACGCCGTCCAGGGCTCCGTAGGGTTGACTCAGTATGGCGGCATGGGTGGGCCCGCCGCCCCGACCGATGGATCCGCCCCGTCCATGGAACACCTCTATCCGGATCCCGCTACGTTGCGAGAGGTCGCGGATGGCGACCAACGACTTGTGGATCTCCCATTGGGAGGTGGTGATTCCCCCGTCCTTGTTCGAGTCGGAGTACCCGACCATCACCTCCTGCGTGTTGTCCCGGAGTTCTAGGAGCCGGCGATAGGCGGGTACCTCGAACAACTCCTCGAGGATGGGACCGATCGATCTCAGGTCGTCGATGGTCTCGAACAGCGGGACGAACCCAAGCCGTGCCACATCCCGGGTCGGGTCGACCAGACCGACCTCGCGGGCCAGGACCACCGGCGCCAGGATGTCGTCGACGCCCCGGGTCATGGAGACGATGTAAGACTCGACGACCTGGTCCCCGTGCTGATCCAGGAGGCTGCGGAGCAGCCTGAACAACTCCAGGGTCTCGTCGACGGATCCGTTGGTCGGCGGGGCCAGCGGCCGGTACCCGGACAGCTCGCCGGCGAGGAACCGGGTCCGCTCGCCGCGGTCGAGCTCGCGGTACTCGGTGTCGAGGCAGGCCGTGAGCCTGCCGATGGTGCGGTGGTGGTGGTCAGCGTGCTGACGTATGTCGAGCGCGGCCAGGTGGAACCCGACCGTCGCGGCCATGCTCCGGATCCGGGCCAGCTTCCCCCGGGCGATCAGCAAGCCTCGGTTCGCGCGCAAGGAAGCATCGATCAGAGCCAGGTCGGCTAGCAGTGCAGGCGGGCCCGAGTAGGTGTGAGGACCCCCGACGAGTGTGTCCGCCAGTCGCGAGCAGATAATCATCAATGCCTGGCGGTAGGGCTCGAGGTCCCTCGTCTCCCTCAAGGAGTCGTGATGGGACTCGCGGTAACGGTCAATGAAGCCTGCGAGTGCGCTCGACGCGGGGACAACACGGGTACTGATGCTCAACTCGGCAGCCAGGCCCTCCACCTCTGCCATCAGTAGTCCCAGAGCCGCCCTCCGCTGCTGTTCCAGAACGGTCCGGGTCATCGACAGCGTGACGTTGGGATTCCCGTCCCGGTCGCCCCCCACCCACGAGCCGAACCGGATCGGGCTGTGGTCCCCGTCGAGTTCGCCACCGATCAGCCCCACCGCGGCAGCGATGTCATCCAGCAACCCCGGTACCGCCTCGCGGATCGTCTGTTCCAGGTAGTGGCGGACGAAGCGGGCCTCGTCGATCGGAGTCGGTCGTTGGTTACGGATCTCGTCTGTCTGCCAGATGGCTTCGATCAACTCGGCAACCCTCCGGTCGATCCTTGCCCGATCGGCCCGGGAGGCCCGGGGATTGCCCCGCGATGCCGTAGCCTGGGCGATTTCGGTCAGCTTCTCGAGGATGGTGCGTCGGGTTGCCTCGGTCGGATGGGCGGTGAACACCGGCTTGAGCATCACCCGGTTCAGCAGGGTGACCACCTCGCTCGGGGAAATGCCGGCTTCTACGAGACCGATCAGGCACTCCTCGATTCCCTGTTCCAGAGCGTGTCCCTCGACGTGCAGGTCCTCGACACGATGCACCTGCTCGATGATGTTGGCCAGATGGAAGTAGACGGTGAAGGCCCGAACCACCTGCACGGCGAATCCGATGTCCATGTTCTGGAGGAGGGAGGACAGTTCATGGGATACGTCCGCCTGTTCGTGCCGCAGGCGCCGCGAAAGGGCGCGGACCCGTTCCACGGAGTCAAGCAATTCCCGGCCGTGCTGGTGGACAAGGGTGGCGCCCAACTGACGCCCGAGCCGCCGGATATCGGCCCGCAGGCCGGCGTCGATTACATCCAAGGGGTCGATGCGGGTGACGACATCCGTCATGGTCTCGGGGCCTTCCAGGTTCATCGGCTCGTGTCGTCCGGGAGCATAGGTCTAAGTGTTTCTCCACGTCCGGCCCATGATTCGGACCCGGGGTTGGTGTCCACTCAATATATTCCGGCCCATACGGGCATACGGTCAAACCGATGAGAGCGGCGATGGATCGGGAGGGTAAATGCGGGCGTGCCGGACGCTGGGTGATCTTGTAGCGGAGATCGAGGACGGTGGGGGTCGGGGATCCCAACGCCTTGCCTCACGAAAGCGACATACCGACCCCGAGGCGGAGGGCAGGGAGGCTCATACCCTTCGGCGACTCCGGCTGTCGCGCAAGGTCACCCAGACCGAACTCGCTCGGCGCCTCGGCCGCGCCCAGTCGGCGGTGTCGATCATGGAGAGCAGCGAGGACCATCTGATGTCCACGGTCCGCTCGGTCGTGGAGAGCCTCGGTGGGTCGGTCGAACTCGTTGCTGTGTTCGACGACGAGCGAATTCCGGTCGCGGTGCCGGTCCGCGCTCCTCGTCCGTCGGATCGACCTTCCCCAAAGCCGGAGGGCGCCTGAGAGGCGCCCTCCGAGTAGGTATTGGTTGAGAGTCGGGGCTAGGCGGCGGCCTTCGCTTCCGCTAGCCAGGCGTCCACCTGATCTTGGTTCGTGGCGATCCACTCCGCAACGAGGGTGGCGACATCCTCGCCGGCATCCTGCCTGACGATCTGGAGCGACACGTCTACGACGTTGAGCTTCACGATCTCCAGGAGCTTGGCGGCGGCCGGGTGGTTGGCCAGCATGTCGTGGCGGGCCGAGGCGATCACATCGGCTGCCACCCAACCGATGTCGCAGACCCCGTCGTCTCCTGCGCTGGGGCAGGACTCGGGGCCGATCGCAGAAGTGGTGCCGGGCCTCTGGTCCCACTCCTCGCCGCCTTCACGGCCGAGCGGGTTCGAGTCGTCGATCGGGCTCTCGACCCCGATCCATACGACGTTGTCGCCCGGACGTAGAGCCGTGATGTAGGAGCTCGGGGTCCACGTGTACGCAACCATCGGCTCGCCGGCGTCTGCCTTGGCCGTGGCCTCAGCGAACATGGCGTCGTAACCGGCCAGCACCTGTTCGATGTTCTCCCAGCCCGAGAACGCTATCTGGCTCTGGATGATGTCGTCACAGGTCCAACTCTCCGGACATCCGTAGATGTCGGCTATGCCATTGCCCGGGTTTGGATCCTGGGCATCGTAGGCAGCTATGGCATCGGGATTGTTGTTCAGATCGTCGAGGGTGTTGATGCCGTACTCCTCCGCGAAGGACTTGGTCACCAGGTAACCCTGCAAGCCGCCGGCGAGCATCAACTCGCCTACCCGCCTGACATGCTCACCGACCAGCGAGCCATCCGGCATTTCGGCTGCGAGCCAGCTGTTGTGACCCGGATACCAACTGTTGACCCAGAAGTCGGCCTCGCCCTGGGCCATTGCCAGGTAGGCCAGGTTGGGGCCCAACTCGAGATCGGCCGGGTCGCTTACCTCGTAACCCAACTGCTGCATGAGCTGGCGCATCAGTTCGGCCTGGAAGTAGCCGGTCGACCAGTTGGCGCGGGCCATCGTCAGGCTGACGCCCTCGCCGGGCAGCCTCATGGCCTCCTCTTCCATCATGGCCTGTTCCTCGGCGGCCCTCGCCGCGGCTTCCGCCTCCATGGCTTCGGCCTCGTCCAGCGCGGCTTGGGCCTCTGCCATCATGGCTTCGGCCTCGGCCTGTGCCTCTTCGGCCATGGCCCGTTCCTCGTCCGACATGGCCTCGGCCTCTTCGGCCATGGACGCCGCGTTCGCGGCGGCGGCTTCGGCGTCAGCCATCATGGCTTCGGCGTCGTCCATCATGGCTTGTGCCTCTGCCAGCGCGGCTTCGTCCACCACGACCTGTGTCACGGTGACCGGGGGTGCCGTCGTCGCAGGTGCGTCCGGAGTGTCATCTCCACAGGCAGCCGCCACGAGAGCGAGAACAGCCAAGACTGCGGTGACTCTGATACTGAGTTTCATTATGCTCCTTTCTTGTCTTGGTTATGCATAGTGGGTTACGAGGGAGTGGACACTCCCTCGTAACCGCAATGGCTTAAGTTGGGGCTCCGACTGTGGCCTCGGCCTCGGTATCGGCTTCCGCGTTCGTATCCAGAGGATCTCCGTAGACCTTGGCACGCCGGAACTCCTTGAGTACGGCCATTGTGGAAGCGACTATCAACAGTCCACCGACCATGGTGAGGAAGGCGCCGATACCGGTCAGGAACTGCATGTCACCGGAGCGGACATGCGTGAGAATCCATGCGAAGGCGATACACGTCACAGCGCTTCCCAACCCGGCTGTCACGGTGCTCCATCGCCATCTCCATTGCTCATCGCCGCCGAATACACCCGCGGCGGGAAGGCCGGCCAACATGGCCAGCAGTCCGGCGATCAGTGCCCAGAGACCGAGTTGCGGGCCGCTACCAGCGACGCCGTTGGTGAACGATGCCTGCCTGGCTTGGGCCTCCAGGACGAGAAGATCGGCCGCGTATACGGCTTGATTCTCCGGATCCTCATCGGCCCTGCGCTTGAGATCCTCGATCTCCACGATCCGTGCTTCGGCTTCCGCCAAGGCTTCAGGTGTAAGGGCCCGATCGGGTCGGCTATCAGCACTCCAACCGGAGAATACGCCGAGAAGGAGCACGAGCATCGCGATCCCCAGGCCGATGATCCTCCCCCAGTTGATTCCCAACGGGAGCGGGTGGAGCGGCGAGTGTTTTGCGACCCTCATCCACAGAATCGCTCCGACCGAGGCGATAAGCCCTCCTGCGATCGCGAGGTACACACCGATTCCGTGGCCCGGATCCACGGCGCCGGCCGCGATTCCAGCATCGGTTACCGACTGGGCGAGCAAATGAGCGGACGATACGACCAGTGTGGAGATCGCAGCAATGACCGCCCCGTCTGCGGCGAGCCACCGGGGAGTTCGGCCCGGTCGGGCGCCGAAGGCTGCCACCGCAAGCACTACGAACAGACCCAGCGCCAGCACAGTGATACCGAACCAGGATCCCCCGGATGCCGACAGCCCGGTGAAAACCTGTCCGGCAAGCTCGGCTTCGAGAGAAGCGTCTGTCCACCTTCCCCAGGCGCTGATCTTTCCGGCATTAGATGTCCACGGGAGGAAGGCGCTCACGACCGTCACCAAGCCTCCGATGAGCGCCACCAGCATCGGGAGGCGCTCGCGGGTGGCGATCGGCGCGTACTCATCTGCTTCCTGATACTCGACGATGGCGGTTGGCTCCGTATCGGGGATCAGCATCTCCGGATCCCGGCGGTGCTTCCAAGCCAGTTGGATGCGCTTGAAGAAGTTGGTGGACTCGGTGCCCTGACGCTGCGACATCCTGTCGAGCACGACTGCTACCAGGAAGAAAGCCAGGCCTCCCGCTGCGCCTTCGCCGACATCCTGGTTGTTTATGGCCCGTAGCAGCACGCGCCCGAGGCCGAACGAGCCCATGAGCGCGGCGATCCCGAGCATCGAGATGGCCAGGAGGAGGGTCTGGTTGATACCGGTCATGATGGCGGGCCGGGCCAGCGGGATCTGAACGTCGAAGAGGACACGGGCCTCCGAGGCGCCGTAGGCGCGGGAAGCCTCGACCACATCCGGGGGGACCTGACGTATACCCAGGTTTGTGAGGCGGATCAATGGGGGGAGTGCGTACACCATTGTCACCATCGTCGCTGAGACCTCGCCCAATCCGAAGAACCAGATGAAAGGCAACATGTAGACGAAGGAATGAACCACCTGCATAGCATCGAGAATCGGTCTGGTCACCTGCCAGATGCCGTCCACCCGGCCACAGGCGATACCGACCGGGATCCCGATCACCACGCAAAGGATGACCGCCACGCCGATGAGACCGATCGTGGCAGCGGTTTCCTTCCAGTATCCGGTGTCCAGCAAACCGCAGAGACTCAAGGACACCGCTACGAAGACAGCAACCTTCAGGTTGCGGGTTATCCACGCTACCAACGCCATCGCCAGCACGATCCAAACCCACGAGATCTCGATAAGCAGGTCGCGGACAAGACTGCGGACCATGATCTCGAACGGCCAGGCGAAGATATCGAGCACCGTCGTGAGGTTGACCGCTATCCACCTGGCGGCCTGTTCCATCCAATCCCCGAAGGGGACCGTCCACTCGTCGAGGAGAGCGTTGTCCCAGATTGGTATCCGCTCCGAAGCCTGAGCGAGGACTGCGGTCATAGGTAGGTTTCCCGTTCGAATCCGTCGATGAGTTGTTCGACTCGTCCCATTTCTTCCATGATGTGGCGGGGGTCGAGGTTCCCGATGAGGTGTCCGTCGTTGTCCACGACCGCGATCGGTAGGCCTCTACCGGCGGAGGCGTATACGTCGTTGAGGGTCGCGTCGGGTGTGGTGGTGTCGAAGTCGGTGCGGAGTGCTACCGACATGTTGACTGATCCCATGCTTGCGACTCTTACGCAGTCGCTGATGGTCAGCAGGCCCGTGGGTCGGTTCTTGGTGTCGCAGGAGAAGGCCCCGCTGCGGTCGCCGATGTGGTCGAGTGCGTCAGCGAGGGACATGTCGGGGTCGATGGGGTTGGGTTCCAGCATGACTTCGCGGCATTCGATCACGCGTCCCTGGTCGACGTCTTGGACGAACTCGGCGACATAGGCGGTGGCCGGTTCGGTGAGTATCTCTTCGGGGGTTCCGATCTGGACCACTGCTCCGTCCCGCATGATGCATACCCGGTCCCCGATACGCAGCGCCTCGTTGAGGTCGTGGGTGATGAACAGGATGGTCTTGCGCAGCTCGTTCTGGATGTCCATCAACTCGTCCTGCATCTGGCGACGGATGAGCGGATCGAGAGCTGAGAACGCTTCGTCCATCAACAGGATGTCGGGATCGGAGGCCAGCGCCCGGGCGAGGCCTACCCGCTGCTGCATGCCGCCGGAAAGCTCGCGGGGGATGTTGCGGGCGTACGGTTCGAGGCCCACCAACGACAGGGCCCTCATCGCGGCTCTGTCCCGTTCTTCTTTGTCGACTCCCTGGACCTTGAGGCCGTAGCCGACGTTGTCGATCACGTTCCGATGCGGGAACAGGGCAAAATGTTGGAACACCATTCCCATCTTCTCGCGGCGGAACGCCTGCAGCTGTGAACCGTTCAGGGTCTGCACGTCGGTCCCGTCGACCCATACCTGGCCGGCTGTGGCTTCGAACAGCTTGTTGACCGTACGCAGAGCGGTGGACTTGCCGGATCCCGAAAGGCCCATCACCACGAAGATCTCACCTGTGGAGACCGAGAAGTTGACATCGCGGATACCGATCACGTGACCCGACTGCCGCTGCACCTCGTCCTTGGAAACCCCGGCCCTAGCGAGATCGAACGCCCGACCATGCGGCTGCGGCCCGAAAATCTTGTAAACGCTCTCCAAACGTATCAGCGCGCTGTCACCCTCCACCACCGCCACTCCTCCCAGGGGCTGACTGTCCCGCGAGCCGTCTTGTAGCAACGGTGGATCACCGGGATACGCTCCAACCGCCGGACGACTCACATTCTCTGTCTCGCGATACGGTACTGTTCCGCATCGTAGCACAAAGGCCTATGACATTCTCAGTTGCACAGGTTTTTTCGGTCAGCGAGTACTGGTGGGGGACTCACGGCTTTGAACATCGCAGAGGCCGTGTCGGGGAAGGAAGGAGGGCGCCTGAGCGGCGCCCTCCTTCACCGTTTGACTAGCCCTGGTGGGGGTCTCAGCCGGTCAAGCGCGCTGCGCGGAGCCACGAGTCCGCAAGTTCGCGGTTGTCGCCGATCCATTCGGCGGCGTGGCGCCTGATGTCGTCCTCGCTGTTCTCACCGGCCTGCATGCGCACGTTCTGGAGGGCGATGTCGACCGGGTTGATGGTGAACAACTCGAACAGTCTGGCCGCGGCCGGGTTAGCGGCGAGGAAGTCGTTGTTGGCGATCACCGCGATATCCGCCGCGTCCCAACCGAGCAGGCACGGGTCGGTGGTGCATCTGTCGCCAATCGACGTCGGGCCTTCGATCTGGGTGGGCGAGATCGAGGGGTCCTCGTGGATGGAGACCCACACGGCATTGTCGCCCGGGCGCAGATCGCTCACGTAGTGAGAGGGCGCCCAGGTATAGACCAGGTAGGGCTCCCCGGCTGCGTCCCTGGCGATAGCGTCCGCGATCATCGCGTCGTATCCACCGATATCGAACTGCTCGATGTTGTCCCAGCCCCCGTTCTCGATCCAAGCGTTGATGTTGGCGTGACAACCCCAACCTTCCGGGCAGCCGTAGATCTGGAGTACGCCGTCGCCCGGCGACGGGTCAGCCGCCTCGTATGTGGCGAACTGATCAGGATCCGCCAGCAGGGCATCGAGAGTGGTCAACCCGTTCGCGTCGGCGAAGGCCTTGTTGGTGATAAGCCCTTGCACGCCCGCTCTGGCCATCTCCCGGCCTAAGCGGGTGACATGGTCACTAACCAGGGAGCCGTCGGGCATCGTCCCTGCCAGGAACTGGTCGTGGTTCGGGAGCCACGAGTTGACCCAGAAGTCGAACTCACCGTTGGCCATCGCCACATACGCGTTGGAGGGCGCAAGTTCCAGATCGGCCGGATCAGTCACCTCGTAACCCAACTCTGCGAGCAGCGCCGCATAGATAGCAGCCTGCATGTAGCCGGTCGACCAGTTAGCCCGCGCCATCGTCACCGAAACCCCCGAACCAGGTGTCTCGTCAACCGGCACGCGGGCGACCGCCAGCCACACATCGACGGTGGCGCGGTTGTCGGCGATCCATTCGGCGGCGTGGCGCCTGATGTCGTCCTCGCTGTTCTCACCGGCCTGCATGCGCACGTTCTGGAGGGCGATGTCGACCGGGTTGATGGTGAACAACTCGAACAGTCTGGCCGCGGCCGGGTTAGCGGCGAGGAAGTCGTTGTTGGCGATCACCGCGATATCCGCCGCGTCCCAACCGAGCAGGCACGGGTCGGTGGTGCATCTGTCGCCAATCGACGTCGGGCCTTCGATCTGGGTGGGCGAGATCGAGGGGTCCTCGTGGATGGAGACCCACACGGCATTGTCGCCCGGGCGCAGATCGCTCACGTAGTGAGAGGGCGCCCAGGTATAGACCAGGTAGGGCTCCCCGGCTGCGTCCCTGGCGATAGCGTCCGCGATCATCGCGTCGTATCCACCGATATCGAACTGCTCGATGTTGTCCCAGCCCCCGTTCTCGATCCAAGCGTTGATGTTGGCGTGACAACCCCAACCTTCCGGGCAGCCGTAGATCTGGAGTACGCCGTCGCCCGGCGACGGGTCAGCCGCCTCGTATGTGGCGAACTGATCAGGATCCGCCAGCAGGGCATCGAGAGTGGTCAACCCGTTCGCGTCGGCGAAGGCCTTGTTGGTGATAAGCCCTTGCACGCCCGCTCTGGCCATCTCCCGGCCTAAGCGGGTGACATGGTCACTAACCAGGGAGCCGTCGGGCATCGTCCCTGCCAGGAACTGGTCGTGGTTCGGGAGCCACGAGTTGACCCAGAAGTCGAACTCACCGTTGGCCATCGCCACATACGCGTTGGAGGGCGCAAGTTCCAGATCGGCCGGATCAGTCACCTCGTAACCCAACTCTGCGAGCAGCGCCGCATAGATAGCAGCCTGCATGTAGCCGGTCGACCAGTTAGCCCGCGCCATCGTCACCGAAACCCCCGCCCCGGGGCCCTTGCCGGCCTCTTCGAGCGCCATCTGGGCTTCTTGTGCGGCCCTCTCGGCGTCTTGTGCGGCCCTCTCGGCGTCTTGTGCGACCTGCTGGGCATCCTCGAGTTCCATCTGGGCTTCTTCTGCGGCCTTCTGGGCTTCTTCCAGCGCCATCTGGGCCTCTTCGCCGCCTTCAGCAGCAGCTGCTTCCGCATCTTCCAGTGCAGCTTTGGCCGCCTCTAACTCGGCTTCTGCTTCCGCCAGAGCCGCGTTAGCCGCCTCTTCAGCAGCCTGTGCCGCCTCCTGCGCGCTGGTGTCGATGACGGTGACGGGCGCCTGGGTCTCGGCCGGGGCTTCCGGTTCGTCATCCCCGCACGCCACGGCCAGCAGTGAGAACACCGCCAGTAATGCCAAGGCTCTTCTCGTCCTCTTCATTTTCTGTCCTTCCTTCTCGCTTGCGTTCTACGACCAGGCTTGGTCTGTGCGTGTGCCGGTCAAGGCTGAGTCCTCGGCGCAACCAACCCGTCCACAGCGGCCTTCGGAGGGGTTCCCGGGTCCGGCTGACCAGGCTGATGGTCCGCTTGGTATACCTTTGCTCTCTGGAACTCCCTCAATACCGCTCGCATCGATGCGAAGAGGAAGAATCCGGCCAGCAGGCACAGGAACGCACCAGGGCCGCTGACGAAGTTGGGGTCCGAGACGCGCACCAGCGAAACGATCCACCCTGCCGACACGAGCATTACCCCTGCCCCCAGCGCGGAGACCGCGACGCTCCACCTCCAGCGCCGTCTGTCGTCCCTACCGAACAGTCCGGCCGCCGGGAGGGTGAGCAGGAACGCCACCCCGCCCATCCCCAAGGTCAGATACCCGAGGCGGGAACCGGTCTCGCTGAAACCATCGGTGCGCACGATGTTCTTCCGCTGGGCTTCGGAAGCAAGCGCCGCGATCTGGGTGGCGTTCTCCGAAGCCTTGGACGGATCCTCACGCGCTTCCGTTTCGAGGCGGTCGATCTCGGCTTGCAACTCGGGAGTGATGACCGACGCTACTCGCGAGTCAACCGACCACGACGACAGTCCGGTCACCACCAGCATTCCCACAATCGCCACCGAGATGACCAAGCGGATGATGGACACGGTGGACGGCAGCGGGCGTAGAGGATTGTAGGGGGCGCTTCGCATCCATATAGCAGCACCGGCAACGGCGATGATCCCGCTACCCAGGGCTAGCCAAGCCCCGATCCCGTGGCTGTAGGACGTCGCCTCGGAAGGTGTATCGATCCAAAGGTAGGCGAACGCCGACGCCAGCAGGCCCACGGCCGAGATCAGGGCGCCGTCGGCCCCGAACCAGCGGGCCACCGTGCCCGGTCTGGTCAGTGTGGTCAGCGCGGAACCCAGTACTATCACGCTCGTTGCCAGCACGGCGATCCCGAAGAAACTACCCCCCTCGGCGGCCAACCCGTTGAAGCTCAGCCCGCCCAGGTCCAGGTCGGACGCCCGGCCGTACGCCGAGATATGGCCGGAGTCGCGTCCCCAAGGGAGGAAGACCGAGATCACCGCCAGCACGGACGCGGCCAGGCCGATCCATGCGCCCACCCTCTCTGCGTTCCCCACCGGCGCCGGAGTTCCTTCAGAGACTTCGTCGGTGGCAAGGCTCTTCGCGGGTCCGTCCAGAAGCACTTCCGGGTCCCGCCGGTGCGCCCAGGCCATGCGAATACGGCCGAACAGGTTGGTACTCTCCCCGGCCTCGGTCTGGGTGATGCGATCCAGGACCACCGCGACGATGAACAGGGCGAGCCCGGCGGAGGTCGACAGCGGAGTGTCGATGTTCACCACCGCCCGGAACACCAGGAGGCCCAGCCCGCTAGCACCCATGATGGCGGCGATTCCGATCATCGATATCGACAGGAGGAGGGTCTGGTTCAGGCCGGTCATGATGGCGGCTCGGGCCAGCGGTAGCTGGACATCGATGAGCACCCGCAACTCCGAGGCGCCGTAGGCGCGCGACGCCTCGACGACGTCTGCGGGTACCTGCCGGATCCCGAGGTTGGTGAGGCGGATCAGCGGGGGAACGGCGAATACCATCGTCACCATGGTGGCCGGTTCGGGGCCGAGGCCGAAGAAGAAGATGAAGGGGATTATGTAGACGAAGGCGTGGACCACCTGCATGGCGTCCAGGACGGGGCGCACCACCTTCCATACGCCGTCGAAGCGGCCGCAAAGGACCCCGAGAGGGATCCCGAATACTGCGCAGATCACCACCGCAACCACGATCAGCCCTATGGTCGTGGTCGTCTCCGCCCAGAATTCGTTGCCCAGCAGCCCGCATACCGCCAGCAACACGGCAAGGCCGAAACCCACCCTGAAGTTGCGGGTCATCATCCCCACCACCAATACCAATCCGCATACGAGCACCCAGGACATGTCCGTGATCTCCCACCATGGGTGGTACTCGGGTCCGTCTACGAAGTTCCGGAACAGGAACGAGAACGGCCACTCGATGACGTCCAGGACGGATCCCATATTTCCGACGACCCA
Source organism: Candidatus Spongiisociaceae bacterium (assembly GCA_965219685.1). Taxonomy (GTDB): domain Bacteria; phylum Actinomycetota; class Acidimicrobiia; order Spongiisociales; family Spongiisociaceae; genus JAPPFW01. Next base: position 433,086 of record CBDCOH010000002.1, read on the forward strand.
GTCCACGATCTCGTCCATCCAGGACCCGAACGGTATTTCCCAGGAGTCGAGAACGGTGTTGTCCCAGAACCGGGTGGTTTCCTCTGCGGAGCCACCTTGGGCGAGGATGGTTGTGGGTCGGGTGTGGGGGTTCATAGGTAGGTTTCCCGTTCGAATCCGTCGATGAGTTGTTCGACTCGTCCCATTTCTTCCATGATGTGGCGGGGGTCGAGGTTCCCGATGAGGTGTCCGTCGTTGTCCACGACCGCGATCGGTAGGCCTCTACCGGCGGAGGCGTATACGTCGTTGAGGGTCGCGTCGGGTGTGGTGGTGTCGAAGTCGGTGCGGAGTGCTACCGACATGTTGACTGATCCCATGCTTGCGACTCTTACGCAGTCGCTGATGGTCAGCAGGCCCGTGGGTCGGTTCTTGGTGTCGCAGGAGAAGGCCCCGCTGCGGTCGCCGATGTGGTCGAGTGCGTCAGCGAGGGACATGTCGGGGTCGATGGGGTTGGGTTCCAGCATGACTTCGCGGCATTCGATCACGCGTCCCTGGTCGACGTCTTGGACGAACTCGGCGACATAGGCGGTGGCCGGTTCGGTGAGTATCTCTTCGGGGGTTCCGATCTGGACCACTGCTCCGTCCCGCATGATGCATACCCGGTCCCCGATACGCAGCGCCTCGTTGAGGTCGTGGGTGATGAACAGGATGGTCTTGCGCAGCTCGTTCTGGATGTCCATCAACTCGTCCTGCATCTGGCGACGGATGAGCGGATCGAGAGCTGAGAACGCTTCGTCCATCAACAGGATGTCGGGATCGGAGGCCAGCGCCCGGGCGAGGCCTACCCGCTGCTGCATGCCGCCGGAAAGCTCGCGGGGGATGTTGCGGGCGTACGGTTCGAGGCCCACCAACGACAGGGCCCTCATCGCGGCTCTGTCCCGTTCTTCTTTGTCGACTCCCTGGACCTTGAGGCCGTAGCCGACGTTGTCGATCACGTTCCGATGCGGGAACAGGGCAAAATGTTGGAACACCATTCCCATCTTCTCGCGGCGGAACGCCTGCAGCTGTGAACCGTTCAGGGTCTGCACGTCGGTCCCGTCGACCCATACCTGGCCGGCTGTGGCTTCGAACAGCTTGTTGACCGTACGCAGAGCGGTGGACTTGCCGGATCCCGAAAGGCCCATCACCACGAAGATCTCACCTGTGGAGACCGAGAAGTTGACATCGCGGATACCGATCACGTGACCCGACTGCCGCTGCACCTCGTCCTTGGAAACCCCGGCCCTAGCGAGATCGAACGCCCGACCATGCGGCTGCGGCCCGAAAATCTTGTAAACGCTCTCCAAACGTATCAGCGCGCTGTCACCCTCCACCACTCTCCTCCCCGACCGGCCTACCGCGCTGCGATACCGCGGCGACTGATAGCGTCAGCGAGTAGGGACACAGTGACGACCGCCTTGATCACGTCGGTCCCGAACATCGCCGTCATAGTGCCTGGTCATCGCTGCATTTCATGGTGCACCGCGATCATCGTTTTCCCGGGTCGACTCCTACCCGCGGACGCTCTCACCGCCGGCAGGTGGCTCGTGTTGACCTTAGTGCGCGGCTAACTGTTCCGCACTCGAAAGTGGGTTTTGTATCACGATGCGGAACGGTTCCGCATCGTAGGACGCTGGCGGGCGGGAAGGTACCCACGGCGAGGTGGCAACCGGTGTCCGTTCGGAGACATCGACGCGCGCGGGGCGGACGCCGTTCGATTGTCTCACCGATCAGAAGCGTGAACACCCACCGATTGACCCCTAACCGCCGGGCAGCGTGGGAATGAGGACTCCGTTCGTACCACGATACGGTACCGTTCCGCATCGTAGTACCGAGCCGGTTAGCATGGTCCTCCGAAAGTACCTAGAAGCTCTCGCGGAGTTGCCATGAGCGTCACCGCCGGTTTTCCCTCCGACCTGGAGATCGCGCAAGCCGCCACCCCCAAACCCATCGCTGAGATCGCCGACGCGATCGGCATCCGCCCCGACGAGTTGATCCCTTACGGCTCCACCAAGGCCAAGGTCCACCTGGACATCCTCAAACGAGTGGGCCGTCGCCCTAGGGGCAAGTACGTGGATGTGACCGCTGTCACACCCACCCCTCTCGGTGAGGGAAAGACCACCACGACCATTGGTCTGGTGCAGGGCTTGGGCCTCCTGGGGAAGCGGCCCATAGCCACCATCCGGCAACCCTCCATGGGTCCCACGTTCGGGATCAAGGGCGGCGCGGCCGGAGGAGGCTACAGCCAGGTCATTCCGATGGACGAGTTCAACCTGCACCTCACCGGCGACATGCACGCCATCAGCGTCGCGCACAACCTGGTGGCCGCAGCGCTCGACGCTCGCTGGTATCACGAGCGGAGACTCACCGACTCCCAGTTGGAGGCACTCGGCCTCGACCGGCTGAACATGGACATCTACCAGACGCGCTGGCGCCGGGTGGTGGATGTCAACGATCGGGCCCTGCGCAACGTCGTCGTCGGGTTGGGCGGGCGATTCGACGGTCGGCCCCGAGAGACCGGCTACGACATCACCGTGGCCTCGGAGTTGATGGCGATACTGGCCCTCACGGACGGCGCCGACTATGCCTCGGCGCTGCGGAATCTGCGGAGCCGCTGCGCTCGGGCGGTCATCGGCAATGACGAGGACGGTCGGCCGATAACCCTGGAGGATCTCGAGGTCGCCGGGGCGGTTACGGTCCTCATGCGGGATGCACTGCACCCCACGCTGATGCAGACCCTCGAGGGCCAGGCAGCCTTCGTGCACGCCGGACCGTTCGCCAACATTGCGCACGGGAACTCCTCGATCCTGGCCGACCGGGTCGCCCTGCAGTTGGGCGACTACGTGATCACCGAGTCCGGATTCGGGTCTGACATGGGAATGGAGAAGTTCTTCGACATCAAGTGCCGTGTCTCCGGACTCGTTCCCGACGCAGTGGTGATGGTGGCAACCATCCGGGCCTTGAAGACGCACGGTGGTGGGCCCAAAGTTGTGCCGGGCCGGCCCCTCGCCGAGGCGTATACCAGCGAGAATCTCCCGTTGCTCGAGGCGGGCCTCACGAACCTGGCCGCCCACATCGACGGCGCTCGCCGATTCGGTGTACGGGTCGTAGTGGTAGTCAATGCGTTTCCAACCGATACCGACAACGAGATCGAAACCGTGAAGAGGGCCGCGCTCGGCGCCGGGGCGGCCGCGGCGGTGACCTCCACGCACTGGGCGGATGGGGGTAGGGGAGCGACTGACCTTGCGCGGGCGGTCATCGATGCCTGCGAGGAGCCCACCGACTTCCGGTTTCTCTACCCGCTCGAGGCGTCGATCAAGGGGAAGATCGAAGCTATTGCCACCGAGCTATACGGCGCCGACGGGGTGGACTACTCACCGCGGGCCGAGCGTGACATAGCCGGATACGAAAAGGACGGCTACGGCAACCTGCCTGTATGCATGGCGAAGACACCTCTCTCACTCTCCCACGATCCCAACCTGAAAGGCCGGCCCACCGGGTTCCGCCTTCCCGTGCGCGAGGTTCGGGCATCGGTCGGCGCCGGATTCCTGGTTCCCATCCTCGGGGCGATCAACACCATGCCGGGACTCGGTACCAAGCCTGCCTACATGAACGTCGACATCGACGAGGACGGCAAGATTGTCGGCCTGTTCTGAGCCATCGCCTCCTGGCGTCGAGGCTCCGACAGCTTCCGTCCGGTATCTGGTCGTCGACTGTCTCGACCTCGACCGATCGGCCCGGTTCTGGGGAGCCCTGCTCGGACTCCGGGCGGGACGGCGTCTCGGCAACTATCTGTTCATGGGATCGGTGCTCCCAAGGTGTGACCTGGTCCTGCAACTCGTGGACGGGGTGACCGCCGACAAGAGTCCCGTCCACTTCGACATCCAGGGGGCCGGTTCGGAGGACTATGAGAAGATCGTTGCCCAAGCGGAACGGCTTGGTGGCAGAATCGTGGAGACGGTGACCGAGGACGAGTACACCTTGACCGTGATGGCCGATCCCGACGGCAACGAGTTCTGCGTCAACCGGGTGCCATCCGGGCAGCCCGTCGGATGAGGACACCGAGTACCGACGCTCATGGAGAGCGAGGAAAGGAGGTGATCGAATGCCGAAGGTGAAGCTCCCTCGCCTTACCACCCCGTACGTCAGGCGTAACGGCGAGTTGGCGCCGGCCGACTGGGACGAAGCGCTGACCGTCGCTGCGTCCCGGCTTGCGGCGCACGCCGGACGTTCCTACGGGATGTTCTCGTGTTCCAAGGCGACCAACGAGATGAACTTCCTCGCCCAGAAGTTCTCGCGGGTGGTGATGGGATCCAACAACATCGACTCCTGTAACCGCACCTGACACGCTCCCTCCGTCGCCGGTCTGGCGGCAGTCTTGGGAGTGGGAGGCGGGACATCCTCCTACGAGGAGATCGAGACCACCGACGTGATCCTCCTGTGGGGATCCAACGCACGCGAGGCGCACCCGATCTTCTTCCACCACCTCATGAAGGGGGTACGCAACGGCGCCACCCTGTACACGGTCGATCCCCGCCGGACCACATCTGCCATGTGGGCGGATGTCTGGCTGGGCATCGACGTGGGATCCGACATAGCGCTTGCCAACACCCTCGGGCGGGAGATCATCGTATCCGGACTGCACAACCGGGCGTTCATCGACCATGCCACCTTCGGTTTCGACGATTATGCGGCAGCGGTCGAACCGTGGACCCTGGAGCGGGGCGCCGAGGTAACCGGCGTTCCGGCCGCGGTTCTCCGCCGCATGGCTCACGACTACGCAACCGCCGAGCAGGCGCAGATATGTTGGGCGCTGGGAATCACCGAGCACCACAACGCGACCGACAACGTCCTGGCGCTCATCAACCTGGCGCTGCTCACGGGTCACGTGGGCCGTTACGGTTCAGGCCTGGTGCCGATAAGAGGCCAGAACAACGTCCAGGGCGGCGGTGACATGGGCGCATTGCCCAACAAGCTGCCGGGCTTCCAGGATGTCGCCGACCCGGTCGCCAGAGGCAAGTTCGAGGCGCTCTGGGGCCGGTCCGTACCTGAACGGCCCGGCAAGCACATCTCGTTGATGCTCGAGGCCATGGAGAACAGGGAGATCACCGCGTTGTACGTGATCGGCGAGAACCCGGCCCAGTCCGAGGCCCGGTCCGACCATGTGCGGGGGATCCTGTCGGGGCTCGAGTTCATGCTCGTCCAGGACATCTTCATGACGAGGACCGCCGAGTTGGCCGACGTGGTGCTCCCCGCCGCGGCCGGATGGGCGGAATCGGAGGGCACCGTGACCTCGTCCGAGAGGCGCGTCCAGCGGGTTCGTAAAGCGCTCAACCCCCCTGGATCCGCCCGGGACGATCTCGACATCATCTCGGCCCTCGCAGACCGGATGGGCCACGGCTGGGGATTCCCGACCGCCGAGGAGTTGTGGGACGAGTTGAGAAGTCTCTCACCGTTGCACGCAGGCATGTCGTACCGGCGTTTGGAGGAGTCGGGCGGTCTTCAGTGGCCCTGTCCGGACGAGGATCATCCGGGGACGCTTTTCCTCCATGGTGGCCTCTGGGAGGACCCCATGCCCCGCGATCAGGTCCCGTTCATACCCACCCCGTGGGTCCCACCGGTTGACGAGTTGACAGACGACTATCCGATCCGGCTCACGACGGGTCGCCGTCTCGACTCCTACAACACCGGGGTCCAATCCGGCGGGTACGGCTCTCCCCTTCGCGCAAAGGTGGCCGTCGAGGTGGCCCCGGAAGACGGCGCGACCCTCGGGTTGTCGGAGGGTCAGTGGGTCAGCGTCACCTCACGGCGCGGATCGATTGACGTACCCGTGTACTTCCACCGCTCACTCCGGCCCGGCTTGGCCTTCATGGCCGTGCACGATCCCGACGAAGCCGATGTGAACCTACTCACTGTCGATGTCTGGGATCCGAAGTCGGGTACGGCGGAGTTCAAGGCAACCGCGGTCCGCATCGAACCCGTGGTCTAGCTGGTGGTTGGTGGTCAGGGTTAGTGGGTCGTGTTACGTTCCCCGGTAGCGGTGCTCCGGTTCCCGAGTCACGTCCATGGTGGCTTTCACGTCCGGATGGACTCGGAGCCCGTGCCAAGCGCCCATGGGTAGCCCTGTTGTTTACCGATAGCAAGAGCATGATTGCCGGTCCGATCCGTCGGAACGACTCGTGTAGGAGGACCCCATCGACCTTCGTCTGATGTCCGCGGCGCCTTCCCCCGCCGAAAGGGAGGCGGTGGATGGCCTGCTCGGACCTCCCAGTTCGTCGTGGGAGGGCGGCGCGGTCCGCGCCGGGGATCTCCGCGTTGCCTTCGGCGGCTACCGCCGGTCGGTCGAGAACCGCCACATGCTGCTACCGGCGTTACACGCCGTACAGGACCAGGTCGGGTGGATAAGCAAGGGCGCCCTCAACTACGTGTGCGAGCGCCTGGGCGTTCCCCCCGCCGAGGCGTACGGAGTGGCGGGCTTCTACGCCCTGCTGGCCCTCGAGGAGCGTCCTCCCAGGGTGGCCCATGTTTGCGATGACGTAGCCTGCGGCCCGGTCGGTGGCATGGCCATGCTCGACGCACTGGGGGACCGCCCGGACGTTCATGCGAGCCCCTGCCTGGGACAGTGTGATCGGGCGCCGGCGGTGTTCGTGCAACGGGCCGCAGAGGGGGATACCGTCCTCGTCGGGGCGACACCCGACCAGGTCATGGAGGCTTTGGGAGGTGTTGCTCCGCGCCGGCCGGAGCTTGCGGTACCGCAGTCGGGGGATCCTTCCCTTCGCTTGCTCCGCCGGGTCGGTGTGGTCGACCCGACCTCCCTGGACGAATACCGAGCCACCGGCGGGTACCAAGCTCTGTGCAAGGCCCTGGAGCTTGGCACCGATGGCGTCATTGCCGAGATAAGGAAGGCCAACCTGCGGGGCCGGGGGGGTGCCGCCTTCCCGATGGGCATCAAGTGGGACGGGGTGGCCCGCTCCCCCGTGACTCCCCGCTACCTGATCTGCAACGCGGACGAGTCCGAGCCGGGAACCTTCAAGGATCGGGTGCTGATGGAAGGTGATCCTTTCGCACTGATCGAGTCGATGACTATTGCTGGCTTGACCATCGGTGCAGAGCTCGGCTACCTGTACATCCGTGCCGAATACCCATTGGCCATGGCCCGTCTCGAAGGGGCGGTCGCCGCGGCGCGTGCTGCGGGACTGCTGGGTGAGGACGTGGCCGGCTCGGGCCGGTCGTTCGACATCGAGATCCGCCGCGGCGGTGGCGCGTACATCTGCGGCGAGGAAACCGCCCTCATGAACTCGATCGAGGGCAAGCGGGGGGAGCCTCGCAACAAGCCGCCCTTCCCCACCCAGGTTGGCCTCTTCGGGCGCCCGACGGTGATCAACAACGTGGAGACGCTGGTCAACGTGCTCGACATCGTGCTCGAAGGGGGCGATGCCTTCGCACGGATCGGGACCGGGGAGTCGACCGGACCGAAGCTGTTCTGCCTGGCGGGAGCCGTGGCGCGGCCCGGCGTCTACGAGGTGGACTTCGGAGAGACGCTGGGCCGTCTGATCGATCTGGCCGGAGGGATCACCGGGACCGGAGCGCTCGGGGCGGTGATGCTGGGAGGGGCGGCCGGGGTCTTCGTGGGGGAGGAGCACTTCGACATGCCGCTTACCTTCGAGGACTCCCGGGCCCGCAACGCCACCCTCGGTTCCGGCGTCATCCTTGTCTTCGACGACGCCACCGACTTCCGCTCGGTCGCCCGACGGATCGCCCGGTTCTTCCGGGACGAGTCGTGCGGCCAGTGCGTGCCGTGCCGGGTCGGCACCGTTCGCCAGGAGGAGTTACTGGCCCGGCACCTGGCAGGTGGGCCGTTCGAGGAGCAACTGTTCGATGACGTAGCCCGGGTGATGATGGACGCTTCCATATGCGGGCTCGGGCATACCGCGTCCACCGCCATCCGGTCGGCGGTCGACTTGGGCCTGCTCGGGGGGAACTGTGGCTGAGATCACGCTTACCATCGACGGATCGCCGGTCTCGGTGAGCGCTGGATCCACCATCCTCGATGCCTGCCGCGCCATGGGCAGCGACCAGCCCACCCTGTGCTACCTCGACAACCTCACGCCGGTCAACGTATGCCGCGTGTGCGTGGTGGAGGTGGAGGGGAGCCGTATCCTCGTCCCGTCCTGCAGCCGGGTGGCCGAGCAGGGAATGGTCGTGTCCACGAACACCGAGCGGGTGCGCCATTCCCGGAGAATGGTCTACGAGTTCCTCGCCTCCTCGGTAGACCTCGGTCTGGTGGACGATCCGACCGTCAGGTGGATGGCCGAATACGGGTGCGATCCGGATCGCTACGGGTCTCCGGCGGAGCCGGTGGAGGATCGCGACCAACGGGTGGCCGGTCATCATCACGTCGGCGACGGGACCGAAGCCGAGACCGTTCACCAGCCGGTCAAGGTGGACAACGAACTGTACGTGCGGGACTACTCCCGGTGCATCCTCTGTTACAAGTGCGTCGAGGCCTGTGGTGAGGACGCCCAGAACACCTTCGCAATAGCGGTGGCGGGCCGCGGCTTCGATGCCCGGATCTCAACCGAGTACGACACCGGGCTGACCGAGTCGGCCTGCGTATTCTGTGGCAACTGCATCGGTGTCTGCCCCACCGGCGCATTGATGTTCCGAAGCGAATTCGAACTGCGCCGAGCCGGTCTCTGGAAGGAGGACCGCCAAGCCGTCACCCGCACGGTCTGCTCGTACTGCGGGGTCGGGTGCAACCTGGAGTTGCACGTCCAGGACAACCGGATCGTGAAGGTGACCTCGCCGATCGACCACTCGGTGACATCCGGGCACCTGTGCATCAAGGGCCGTTTCGGCTACGAGTACGTCCAGGAACTGGGTGACCTCTCCCTCACTCCCATCGACGACGTCCTGAGGAGGGCGCGGGTCGCCGACTCGGGAGAGTCGGGACGCGAGAGCTGATGAGAGTGCTCCGTCCACCAAGCCCCGGCTCAGGCATCTCTGCCGCTGCCCGCAGCCAGTGCGGGTCTTGATACTCACCCACCCGATTCCATCCCACTGATGCTCCGTTCGGGGCAATCCCCCTCCGGGTCGGCGGCCGATCAGTCCATCCCGTCTGCAGCCGCCGCGGCGTTGTTCGGAATTGTCATCTGGTCACGCACGGTATGGGCAACAGCCTCGTCCCAGCCCTCCTACCGCGGATCTCGGAGTCCTTCCAGGCGGGATACGGAGTTCTCGGGCTGACCGTCGCCACGGGTCTCCTCTCCTACGGGGCGGGGGCGGTGCTCGGGATCAGGGTCGTAGACCGAGTCCCTTCACGGGGTTTGCTCGTGCTGTGCCTGCTGGTGTGCGGCGCCGGGCTGCTGGCCGTCTCGGTGTCCGGATCACCGGGGATGATGGCTCTGTGCGCGGTGGTCATCGGCTTGTCCTCGCCCATCAGTTGGTCGGTTTCCGTCTACCTGATCAGCCGGGTGGTCCGATCAGCCGCACACGGCAGGGTCCTGGCGGTCGCCGCGGCCGGCGCCGGGGTGGGCAACGGTGTGAACGGTGTCTTCGTTCATCTGCTGACCGCGCCGGAACAGTGGAGGTGGGCCTTCGTGATCGCGGGAGGCTTGGCGGTCGGCGCCGCTCTCGCGACCCGGCTGGTCCTCAGGCGTCCCATCGAGCCGCCTTCGAGGGGGGTCGATGCCGGCCGGGAGCGTGGGATCTGGCGCCGGATCTGGTCGGCGCCCGCCGGTCGGCTCGTGCTCGGGATGAGCATGGTGGCCGGCATCGGGACGTTCACGTTCGGCGGCTACATCTCCGAGATTGCACTCGACGAGCTGTCGGTGAGTTCGGTGGCGGCTGCCGTCCCGTGGTGGCTGGCCTCGACTGTAGGAGTGTCGGCAGCCTTTCTGGCCGGTCTGAAGAGCGACCGGGGCTCGCCGGTCGGCGTCATGTCGGTCACGTCCCTTACCTACGCGTCCGCACTGACGGTACTGGCGCTCACGTGGTCCTACCCGGCTCTCCTGATAGCGACCTTCGGGTTCGCCGTGTTCAACTTCCCGATCTGGGGGCTGTTCGGGCTGGTCGCCCACCGGGGTCTCCCACCGGACCTGGCGGTCCGGTCAGTGTCGGGAGGTCTCGCCCTAGGCGCCTGTTCGGCGATGTGCGGTGTAACCGCGGCCGGATGGTGGATCGACCGGACCGGTAGCTTTCGCGGGCCTGCGATCCTCCTAGCAGTGATGATCGCGACTGTCGCGCTTGGGCTGGGTTCCAAGTACCGAACCGAATCGACGTCCCACCCGCGAGGTCCTGCGAGAAACGGCGACAAACCTGTTCACATTATCGATGGCGATACCCGTTAACAGCTATTGACTATCGACTAAGTACTAGTTTAATCGCGCTGCTTCTCGAGGGTTACAACCAGTCTCCGCACGGTTTCCCGCAGGGTATCGTGCTCTTTGGAGTCCAGATGTCTTGTGATCCTCTCGTCTGCCTCGATGGCCGCGTTCAGGAGCTTCTCCCTGAGAACGCGTGCCTCATCCGTTAGGCTCAGCCGCACGACTCGACGGTCCTTGTCGCTGCGCTGCCTTTGCAGCAGCCCCTTGGAGTGCAGTTTGTCCACGTGGCGGCTTATGACGGAGGCGTCGTAGTGGGTGAGTTTTGCGATGGCCCTGGCAGTGTTTGCTTCTCCCCGGGCGCACGTATCGAGGATGATGAACTGCGCCTCGCTGATCCCGAACGGTTGGAGCGACTGCTTCAGACTTCTGAGAATCGCCGCTTCCAGGAGGATGATCCAATACGAGACCACCCTCGGGCGACGCATCACTCCCTGTTCCGGTTTCTGTTCCGGCATCTCCGCTCAACGTTCTTCGGGCGGCAATCTTGGGTCAGAGATACATGCAAATGCATTTTCTATCTTAGACTTAGAATAGTTGGTCGGAGGGTCCCGATCAACCACTGGTGGGGTGCGGCGCTTACCGTACCGCCAATCCTGTTGACGCGCAGATATCTGTTATCTGCTGAAAGGACGCTGGGTACGAGGGAACGTGTGCCCATCTGTGGAGGACCTCCAGGCCGCTTACCTGCGCCGTCGGTCCGTAGTGCGCCGGATGACCAACCGACCCTACTCGTACACCGCCACTGGATCCGCGAGAAACTCCGGGTCGGGCTCGGCGCCTAGGCCGGGTGTCGCGGGAGCGCTGGTCGTGCCGCCGTGGTTGCGGGCTCCTCCGATGATCGGGTCCACGGTGATCATCTCGTGGCAGAACCAGGTTCCCCGCCGGTACCGAGCCGGCGTGGATTGGGCGAGGTGGACCGCGCCCGTGTCGGCCAGGGCGGTGCCGCCGGTGTCCTCGATGTTCAGTATCAGACCTGTTTGAACGCAGAAGTCGCGTATCCGCCTGGCCTTGGTCAAGCCGCCCACCCGGTTCGGCTTAAGGCCGATCCCCTCGCAGGCGCGATCCCGGTGCGCCCGCAACAGGTCGCCGTAGGTGTGGGTGATCTCGTCGAGGATGATGGGTTGGCGGGTGGCGCGCCGGACCTGTAGGGACTCCTCGTAGGTATCGCAGGGCTCCTCGAAGTAGGCGTCGACCGCCTCCGTCGCACGCATCACCCGGATCGCCCGGTCGGGTGTCCAGGCACGGTTGGCATCGATGGTCAGGAAACATCCTGGCGGCATCCGGTCCGCCAGGTACTCGATACGCTCGATGTCCGACGCGACGTCCGATCCGACCTTGGCCGAATGGATCGTGTAGCCCATGGCGTGGTACCGCTCGATGGTTCGCAACATCTCCGGAGGGTCGTCGCTGGGGACGGAGGACTGGATGGTCACCCCGCCGGGTCTTCGGCCCCCGAGCAGATCGCAGACAGGCAGTCCGGTGGCCTTCCCGAGGATGTCCCAGCAGGCAATGTCGACCGCCGACTTCACGTAGGGATGTCCCGGCAGAGCGATGTCCATCGCTGAGCTGACCACCTCGGTGCGGCGCGGATCCTGCCCGAGCAGGACAGGCGCCAGTTCCTCGATGCCGGCGCGTATCCCCCTGGCAAAGGCGGGCAGGTATGTCGATCCCCACGGGCATCCTTCACCCCATCCGGTGACTCCCTCGTCCGTGTCGAGCCGGACGAGAGTCGAGTCGAGTTCTTCGAAACGGAGCCGGCCGCTCTGCAGTTCGTAGGGCCGTTGCAGGGGTAGCGTCTGCTCGAAGACAGAGATCCGGACGATCCTCACGGTATTCCCCGGCTTGCCGGGGTTCCGTCCTGTCCGTCTCCTGCCGCATCCATCCGTGGCCCGTTCGCCGAGCCGGCTTGATCCGGGGGCTTGACCTCGATCACGATGGCGCCCACGTGTTGCTTGCGGAGGAAGGTGGCTTGCGCCGATCGGAGCCGGTCCAGCGGGTACGTGCGGGCTACCACGGGACGGACCTCGCCTCGCTCGATGTAGCCGACCAGGTTGGCGAAGACCCTGGGTGGCAGCACTGTGCAACCGTGCATCGTGATGTCCCTGAGGTAGAGGGTGCGGAGGTCCAGGTCGACCATCGGGCCACCGATCGCGCCCGCCACCGTGTAATGGCCGCCCCGACGGATGGTGTCGAACAGGGCCGGGAACTGAGGACCTCCCACCACGTCGGCGAGGATGTCGATCCCACCCCGGCTGCGCTCGAGTATCTCGCTCGCCAGAGATGGGGATCCTCTGTCGAGCACATGATCCGCGCCCGTCAACGCCAAGACATCCGCTGCCTTGGAGGGCGATGAGACCCCGATGGTCGTCGCCCCACGCCGGCGGGCCAACTGGATCAGGGCGCTTCCCACCCCGCCCGAGGCACCGGTGACCAGCACACAATCCCCTTCCTTCGCTCCGGCTCGTTCCAGCATGTGCTCGGCGGTTGAGTACGAGCACGGGAATCCGGCCAACTCGACATCGGTCAAGCTGCTACGTACCGGGTGGGCGTTGGCAGCGGGCACGGTCACGTAAGCGGCGTAGCCCCCGTCGCGCTCTGAACCGAGATATCCCGCTCCGGCCAGGTCGCCGTGCGGATCGCGCATCCACGCATCGATCATCACTCGCTCACCGAGCCGCCCACGATCCACCGATGCTCCCACCTCCACAATCCGCCCGACCGGATCCGCGCCCTGGATGCGCGGGAACGCGACGGCTCCGGTCCACGAGCCGTCCGTGTCCGTGGTTGCCGTCTCCTGCCCGGTGGTGTTCACCGACTTCGAATACCACCCGGTCCTGGTGTTGATGTCCGTGTTGTTCATCCCGCACGCACCCACCTCCACCAGCACTTCGTCCGGCTCCGGGTTCGGGATCGGAGCGTCGGTGACGTACTCCAGTTGGTCCAGACCCCCATGGCCTCTCAGAACGACCGCCCTCATCCGACCGGCGTGTCGTCTGAAGGTCATCCGCCCTCCCCCTCACCCGGCCCGGACGCCCTGCCCCGGTTTCCGCTCAGCCGGCGGTAGGCGCGGTCGAGAGCCCGGGCGGTGGTCTCGAAGTGATCGTCCGAATGGGCCAGGCTCACGAAGCGCCTCAGCCCGGGGATGACGTTGATCCGGTTGGCGATCAACGCCCTGTCGAGTTCGAGGTTGGCGGGCTGGTCGGATTCCAGGAGATCGGCGTAGCGCTCCGGAGGTCGATCGATGTGGAGGATCTGCCACAGGGAACCGGCCGTCGCCACGAGGGCATTGCGACCATTGGCGGCTAGTACGCGAGCCAGCCGGCTGGCCAGACGCTGCGTCCGGTCGGCCAGATCTTCGTAGAAGCCCGGTCGGCGGAGTTGTTCCAGGGTGGCCAGCCCGGCGGCCGCGGCCAGTGGGTTGCCGTGGAAGGTCCCCGAGGTGTACACGAAACGAGGGGTTCCCTTCAAACGGGGGCTGGTCCGGTCGATCAGATCGGCCCGGCCGGCAACGCATGACAGCGAGCCTCCTCCCCCGATGATCTTGCCGAAGGCGGCGAGATCCGGAGTAACGCCGAAGTAGCCCTGGGCGCCCTGGAAGGACATCCGGAAGCCGGTCACCACCTCGTCGAATATCAGCAGCAATCCGTGCCGGTCACAGAAGCTGCGGAGACCTTCGAGGAATCCGGGTAGCGGCCGGATGATCCGTTGCACAGGCTCGGCGATGATCCCTGCTACCCGGTCCACCACCGGTGTCACCAGCCGTTCCAGGGCCTCCAGGTCGTTGTAGGGGACGACCAGCACGGTGTCCCGCACGGCTCCGGGGGTGCCGGCGGTGAAGGGGCGGCCGGCCGGATAGTCGGCTGTGGTCGGGGCGGCGACCGCGATCCCCGCGTAGTCATGGTTGCCGTGGAAGCCCCCCTCGAACTTCACGATCAGGTCGCGGCCGGTGACCGCTCGTGCCAGACGCAGCGAGTACGCGGTGGCCTCCGAACCCGTGGTGGCGAAGACTATGCGCTCTGCGCACGGGATTGCGTCGACCAGTTGAGATGCCAGTTCGATGGCCACGTCGGTGAGGGTCCCGTACTGGTGCATGGTGCGTCCTGCCTGCCTGACGACGGCCTCCACCACCGCCGGATGCTGGTGCCCCAGGATGAGTGCCCCCGCACCGGTGACGTAGTCCAGGTAGCGGTTGCCGTCGGTGTCGGTTATGTAGGCGCCCGAAGCGGAGGCTACGGTGAAACGGGGGCCTGCCACATTGGCGTTGGCGCCCAGTGCTCCGCCGGGAAGGAACGACTCCGCTCGAGCGGGGTCGGTCGCAGATGGGAGCCGCGCGCTCATCTGCGCGGCCTCACCGAGTCCGGGTCCCATACGGGACCGTCGAGGACCTTCGCCGGGGCGGGCTTGCCCAGGACCATCACCTCGAGGCAGGTTCCCGGAAGGTCCAGTCCGGGATCCACGTACGCCCAGGCCAGGCTGCGGCCTGTCGCGTGTCCGTAACCGGTCGTGGTCACGACCCCTACTCGCCTGCCGTCCATGAAGACCCCTTCCCCGCCCAGTGGATCCACATCCGCAACATCCACGTCCAGTAAAGCTAGCTTCCATCGGGGCCTGCACCTATTGGCAACGAGGGCCTCGTAGCCGATGTAGCTCTTCTTGGCCGGATCGACGAACCTCGCCAAACCGGCCTCGTAGGCGCTCACCTCCTGGGTCATGTCGCCGGAGACCCGGTACGCCTTCTCCATCCGCATGGAGTTGAGTGCGAGCGATCCGAATCCTCCCAAACCGTGCGCTGCACCCGACTCGACGACAGCATCGAAAACGGAGGGCAGGTCCTCCATCGCCATGTGGAGTTCCCATCCGAGTTCTCCGGTGAAGGACAGACGCAGGGCGAGCACCCGAGCGGCGGCGATGTCGACCGGCCGCGCCGACAGCCGACCTCCGCCGGTGTTCGACAGGTCGGCGTCGGTGAGTGGTTGGAGCACTTCTCGGCTCCTGGGTCCCGCCACCGCCAGTACCCCCAGATCGGACGAGCGATTGGCGATCCTCACCCGTTCCGGGCCGTCCGGGCCGATCTCCCGGCCTTCCCGGCCGTCGAGAACGTGGGACCGCATCCAATCGAGAAACCGCAGTTCCCCGACCGCGGCTCCCACCAGGTAGAAGCGATCCTCGGCAAGGCGGGTGGCGGTGAACTCGGCCTCCACCATTCCCTGCTCGGTGAGCATGTAGACCAAGCCGATCCGACCCGGTCGAGGTAGGCGGCCCGGCGTGAGACGGTCGAGGAATGAGGCGGCATCGGCGCCTGCCACCTCGAACTTGGAGAAGGCGGTCAGGTCGGCCACACCGACCCGTTGCCGCACCGCTCTGACCTCTCGTGCCACGGTGGCGAACCAGCGAGCCCTGCGGAACGAGTGGTGATGTCGGGCGGCTTGGCCGTCGGCGGCGAACCAGCGCGGTCGCTCCCACCCGAAGACCTCCTCGAACACCGCACCGCGCCGGGCCATCCGGTGATGGAGGGCCGAGGTCTTGTGCGGGCGCCCGGCCGGACGGTCCAGGTCCGGAAACGGGACCTCGTGCCGAAGCAGGTAGTCCTCGTGGGCTTTGACCCGGTTGTAGTCGGGTGTTGCGAACTCGCCGAACCGCGAGGGATCGAAGGCGCGCAGGTTGAGGGTGGGGGCGCCCCGCACCATCCAGATGGCGAGCTGGCGCGTGGCGCCCGGACCCCACGAGATGCCGACTTGGCTTCCGGTGCAGTACCAGTAGTTGGAGAGGCCGGGCGCCGGGCCGAGCAGCATGTTGCCGTCGGGGGGATGGGTGATCGCCCCGTGGACCTCCTTCACGATGCCGGCGTCAGCCAGCACCGGCACCCGCTCGAAGGCGGCCTCCAGCCACGGCGCCACCCGGTCGTACTCGGGGGCGAACAGGTGATGGTCTGCATCCCACGGAGTGCCGTCCTCCCACACCGAGCGCGGATGCGCTTTCTCGTAGATGCCGATGAGACCCGCCCGCCTCTCCATCCGGATATATCCCGACACGTGGGTGTCCTCGCGCAGGACGGGGAGTTCCCCGTCCAGATCGGCGAAGGCCGGGACCTCCTCCGTCACGAAGTACTGGTGGGTCATGGGGATGACCGGCAGGTCCACGGAGGGTACGGCCCACGCAGCCACCTGGCGGGCATACGTGCCGGCGGCGTTGACCACCTGGTCGCAGACGTACGTTCCCGCCCCGGTTTCCACCCTCCAGCGACCGTCCGGCAAGGCCACCGTACCGGTGACCCTCGTGTTACGCCTGATGGCGGCGCCTCTCCGTCGGGCGCCCTCCGCGAAGGCGAACACGGCCCCGGCCGGATCCACATGACCGTCGTCCGGTGTGTGGAGGGCGCCGAGCACGCCATCGAGGTTGCAGAAGGGGTGGAGTTCCGCGATCCGTCGAGGACCGACCAGCTCCATACGGTTTCCCACCCCGCGGCCCACCGACAGCGTGTAGCGCAACCAGTCCATCTCGTCCTCGCGGACGGCTAGGCGCAGCGAACCGGGTTGGTGCCAGCTCACCGACCGGCCGGTCTCCGCTTCCAACTCTGCGTACTTGCGGGTCCCGTATCCGGTCATCCACGCCAGGCCGTAACTCGACGTCGAATGGGTTATCTGGCCGGCGGCGTGCCAGGTGGATCCGGAGGCCAGCTCGCCCTTCTCCAGCAGGAGGCAGTCCTGCCAACCCTCGACGGCCAGGTGGTACAGGAGCGACACGCCCATGATTCCCCCACCGATGATGATTACGCGGACGTCAGAGGTCATGCTGCGGTCGCCTGTCTGGTACACTTGTATGAGAACACACCATGGATCGTACAACTGTACCAAATCGGGACTCCGGGTTCGACGTCCTCCTGGAACACATGGGTTCGGCGATCAGCGAGATGGCTCCGCAGGTCCGTAAGGCGACCGCCTTCGTGCTCGACCATCCTGACGAGGTCGGATTCGCCACCGTGCGCGAACTGGCCGAACTGGCGGACGTGCACCCCAACACCCTGGTCCGCATGGCCCGGCTGGTGGGTTTCGAGGGCTTCGACGACTTCCGCGAGAAGTTCCGCACCGAGTTGCGGGCCCGCAGCTCGTTCCACGACCGGGCCTTGTCGCTGCAGTCGATGTCAGGCGAGAGGCTCCCTGCCCTGTACGGGGATATAGCAGCGGTCACGCTCCGGAACGTGGAACGGATGTTCAGCACCACCCCCGCCGCGGAGATGGAGGCGATCGCCGCTCGTATCGTCTGTTCCAGGCGCACCTACGTCATCGGAGTCGGCGCCAACTACGCCCTCGCTCACAACTTCGCCTACCTGGCGGGGATGGCTGTGGACAACGTGGTGGCGGTACCCGGTGACGGGAACGTGCCGATGGACGGTATCGTGAAAGCGGGACCCGACGACGTCGTGGTGACCATGACCTTCGCCCCCTACCGGGCGGAAGTCGTGGAGGCGACCGACGCCGCCCGCCGGCAGGGCGCCCTGGTGGTGGCGATCACCGACAGTCACGGTTCTCCCATCGCGCCGGGCGCCGACCACCTGATCCTCGCCCCGAGCGCCACCCCGCAGTTCTTCCCGTCCACCCTGGCGGCTGCCGCCGCGCTCGAGACCCTGGTGTCGTTCGTAGTGGCCGACGCTCCACCGGAGGTGGTGGCGGCCATCGACCTCATGCACCAACGCAGATACGATCTCGGTGTGTACTGGAAACCGGACCGTGGAAACCGCTGACTGTTCCGCCTACACGCGACCCCAGCGGGTCATGGATCCGTCCGTCTACCTGGACGCGGCACTGTTCGACCGCGAGCAGCGCAGCGTCCTGTCGTCCACCTGGCAGTACGCCTGCCATACGTCGGAACTCGACAGGCCGGGAAGCTACGTCACCTTCGAGATCGCCGGGGAGTCGCTCTTCACGCTGAGGGACCGCGATGGGACGATCCGCACCTTCTACAACGTCTGCATGCACCGTGGCCACCGCTTGCTCGAAGGCCGCGGCGCCCGCCCGAAGCTGGTCTGCCCGTACCACTCCTGGACCTACCGCCTGGACGGGCGCCTCGACCACGCGCCGTACGCGGAGGGCCGGCCCGGATTCGATCCCGATGGGATATGCCTTACCGAGGTCCTGATGGAGGATCTGTGGGGCTTCCTCTTCGTGAACCTGGACTGCGACGCGCCTCCCATGAGCGTGACCTATCCCGGTGTCCAGGAGGCGCTCCATGAGTTCCTCCCCTCCATCGAACGGATGCGGCCCCTCGAACGCCGCTGTTTCACGGCCGAGTCGAACTGGAAGGTGGCGATCGAGAACTACAACGAGTGCTACCACTGCCGGACCGCGCATCCCTCCTTCTCCAGGGGAGTGGTGCTCCCGGACACCTACACGATCCGGCCTGTCGGCCAATCCCTCCAGCACCGGGCCGAGAGCTCTCCCGAGCAGTACTACGAGATAGACCGCGAAGCCTCCCCCCACGCCGCCGACTACCGGTCCTTCTACCTGTGGCCGCTCTTCTCGTTCCAGATCTACCCCGGGCCGGTACTCAACACCTTCTGCTGGCGGCCCGAGTCGGTGGACCGGACGCCCTTCTTCCGCGAGTGGTTCAACCTCGGCGGGGAGGACTCACCCACAGTTCGCCGGGTAGCCGACGAAGACGCCCGCACCACGGTGGCGGAGGACCTGGCCCTGATGCGTTCGGTGCAGGGTGGCCTGTCCAGCCGGGGCTACCGCCCGGGACCCTTGGTCATCGACCCCGACATGGGACTCAACAGCGAACACACCGTGGCCGCGATCAAAGCCTGGTACCAGGACGCGATGGGCCCGACCCCGGAGTAGTTGTTAGATATTATCTAATATAAACTAGCAACTAGCAACTAGCAACTAGCAACTAGCAACTAGCAACTAGCAACTAGCCACCCTCTCTGGCCAGGCCGCGGCGGCGGGTTATCTCGGCTGAGATGGCGGGCACCACATCGTGGAGGTCGGCGATGACCGCCCAGTCGGCCTTCGTCACCATCGGGGCGTCGCGGTCGATGTTGATGGCGAGGATGTTCTTGGCGTTCATCATCCCGACCCAGTGCTGGATGGCGCCGGAGATCCCGCAGGCGATGTAGAGATCGGGCGCAACCACCGTTCCGGTCTGGCCCACCTGGAACTTGTGGTTCTTCCAACCGTTGTTGGTCACGACCCGCGAGCAGCCCACTGCACCCCCGAGGAGGTCGGCCAGTTCCTCGACTATGGCGAAGCCCTCGACGCTTCCCACCCCGCGGCCCCCGCTGACCACCACGGGCGCGGTGGCCAGGGTTATGCCCTCCGACACCGTCACCCGGTCCTTGACCATGGTTACCGCAGCCGAATCGTCCAGTTCCGGGACGAATTCCGCCACGCGTCCGGCACCCGGGGCACCGGCCGCCTCGGTGCTGTGCGGGGCGAGCGTCACCAGCTTGGTGGGCGCCGCGAGCCTGGCCCGTTCGTGGAGGCTTCCGCCCCATCGCACCCGGGTCATCAGCCAATCGTCACCTTCGGACTCGATCTCGAGGCAGTTGGCGACCATCGCCAGGTCCAACCGCGCTCCCACATGGGCCATGACCTCGTTGCCCCGGTCGGTCCCGGTGGCCATGATGGCTGCGGCGCCCACCGAGGTGGCCAGTTGCGCCAGGCTGTCGGCCCATGCGTCGGGTCCGTAGTCGGTGAGCAGTCCGTGGCGGACGAGATGGATCACCTCGGCGCCGTATGCGCCGACCTCCGCGGCCGGTTGGTCCGCCTTCGCGCCGATGACCGCAGTGTGGAGTTGCGCCCCCATCGTTTCGGCTAGCCGGCGTGCGCCCGTGAGGCCGCCCAGGGTGGTTTCCTCGGTTACGCCTCGATCATGCTCGACCAGGTACAGGAAGACGCTCATACCAGACCCAACTCCTCCAGGATGTCGACGATGGCCGGCGCCGCCTCCGCGCCCTCACCAAGGATGTCGACCGTCGTCCCGACCGCCGGGGGGGTTGCCAGCACCACCTTTGACTGCCCGCTGGCGCCGGGGGTCGGCTCGATCCTCGACACCGGGGCCCGTCGAGCGGCCATCCGCCCTCTCAGCGTCGGGTACCGAGGCAGGTTGATGCCCTCCTTGACCCCCACCACGGCCGGCAGGGGGAGTTGGTAGACCTCCGAGCCGGAAGGTGTCTCCCGTCGAGCGGTGATCCGGTCGCCCTCGGTGTCGATCCCCTTGATGCCGGTGACCATCGGCCGGCCCAGCGCCCGGGCCGCACGGATCCCTACCTGGTAGCCACCCGAGTCGGCCGACTCGTTGCCGAACAGGATCAGGTCGAACGGTTCCCCCTGGCCGGACTCGGACTCGCGAATGGCGGCTACGAGGGCTTCTGAAGTCGAGACCGGGTCCCAGTCGGGGATGCCGGTCGGTAGCAACACCGCCGAGTCGGCGCCTACCGCGATGGCCGAGCGAAGCTGTTCCTCGGCTTCGGGAGGACCCAGGGTCATTACGGTCACAGACCCGCCCAGCCGCTCGACGATCTGCACTGCCTCCTCGACCGCGCACTCCTCGTGCGGGCTCACCGTGAATCCCAGCAACGTGGCGTCGATGTCCTGGCCGTCGGTGGTGAGGACGATCTTGGCCCCCGGCGCCGGGACCCGCTTGACGCACACCAGGATCCGCATCTTCTAGCCCGTGGCGCCCATCAGCGCTTCATCCGGCTGTCGTCCGGGTCGAACAGGGGTCGCGATCCGACCCGGGCAACCGTGGCTGGGAACAACTCGTTCTGGTACATGACCCGTAGTTCCATCCCCTCCTCCGCCATGTGCGGTGGGAGGTACCCGAGCAGTATGTAGGTATCGAGAGATGGCGCGGCGCCGGCCGAGGTGACCCTGGAGACCCGGCCCTTGGCGTCCACGATCCGCTCTCCGTTCACGGTGAGGATCGGCTCGTTGCCGCCCATCGGGAACCGGGCTATACCCGAGGTGGACACGTGGCTCTCCATCGTCAGGGTGCAGCAGACCGCCGCGGGACCCTTCTCCCGGGCGGCCAGATAGGCTTCCTTGCCGATGAAGTCGGCGGATTTGACCCTGGGCCGGGCCAGTCCGGCCTCGACCGGGTCGTACTCCGATTCCAGTTCGGCGCCCATGAGCCGGTAGCCCTTCTCCAACCGGGCGGTGGTTCCGTAGACGCCCGCTCCGACCGGGACGACCCCGAACTCCTGGCCTGCCGTCCAGAGGGCCTTCCACAGCATGGGGGCGTGTTCCATGCCCGTGTAAATCTCCCAACCGAGGTCGCCCACGTAGGAGATCCGGAACATGGTCACGGGTATCGAGTCGATGGTGGCGTGCTTGAAGGTTCCGTAGGGGAATCCTTCGTGGGAGATGTCGTCGGAGGTGATCTTTCGTACCAGGCTTCGAGCGGAGGGACCCCATACCCCGATGGTGGACAAGGAGGAGGTTACGTCGGTGAACACCACGGATCCGTCCTCGGGGAGCCACTTGCGGAACCAGTACGCGTCCCGGCCACCGTCGAAGCCCCCGGTGACGACGCGGAAGTGGTCCGCGCCCATGCGCAGGACCGTCAGGTCGGAGCGGAAGCCGCCCTCCTCGGTCAGGAGGGGGGTGTAGACGCCTCTCCCCGGTCGGTAGTCGAGTTGGTTCACCGTCATGTGCTGCATGTAATCGAGGGCGCCGGGTCCCTGGACGTCGAAGATGGCGAACGCGCTCAGGTCGATCACTCCCACCCGGTCCCGGAGGGCCAGGTGCTCGGCGTTCTGGATCGGTGACCACCAACGGGAGTCCCACTCGTGGGGACGGTCGGGAATCCGGTCCCCGTACTCCTCGAGGAGGGGAGCGTTCGACTCGTACCAATGGGGCCGTTCCCAGCCGCCCGCCTCGAAGTACACGGCCCCGAGTGCCGACGTGGTGCTGTGCAGGGTGCTGACTCGGCTCTCCCGCCGGCTGTCCCATTGCTCCCGCGGGTGGACGATGCCGTAGGTCTTGTTGAAGTGCTCCGCGCAGCGGGAGAGGATGTGGCTCTCCGTCTTCATGTAGGGGTAGAACCGGGCGATGTCGGAGGCGTGAGGGTCGATCTCCGGATATCCCTGGGTCATCCACTCGGCCAGCGCGCGCCCCGTTCCCGGTCCTTCCTTGATCCATATCGCCGCGCACGACCACAGGTTCTTGACCTCCGGGGTCTCACCGACCAGGGGCATCGCGTCGGGGGTGAGCGAGAGCAGCCCGTTGATCCCGTACTTGATCTCGGCGTCTCCGAGGAACGGCATCAGCTCCAAGGCCTCTTCGAGCTGGGGATCGAAGTCGTCCATGGTCAGGGGAAGTTCGGTCGGCGACAGGCGGGCCGCCTCGATCGAAGGGATGGTGTCCGGGTGGTGGAAGATCGGCCGGTGGGCATATGAACCGACCTCCATGGAGCCGCCCGTCTGGCGCTCGTAGCAGAAGGTGTCCATATCGCGGACTATCGGATAGCCGATCTCGCTGTTGGTGGCCGACAGGATCTCGAGCGGTCCCACGTCGATCATCTGGTGGACGGCGGGGGTCAGAGGGATGGACGCACCCGCCATCCGTGCCAGGCGAGGCGACCAGACGCCACAGGCGATCACGACGTACTCGCAGGCGATCCTTCCCTTGTCGGTGACGACCGCATCGATACGTCCCCGCTTCGTCTCGATGTCCAGCACCTCGGTCAGCGGGTGGACCGACAGGGCGCCCTTCTCCTGCGCGTACTCGCGCATGAGGGTACCGGCCCGTAGCGAGTCGACCACCGAAACGCTGGGGGAGTACCAGCCACCCACTATCACCGACTCGTCCAGGAAGGGGACCAGCTCCCTCGCTTCGGCCGGACTCACCAGCCAACTCTCGATGCCCCAAGCCTTGGCCGAGGTCATACGGCGGTTGAGTTCGTGGAGCCGCTCCGCGGTCCGCGCTACCTCGATCCCTCCCGAGGTGACGCTGACCTCCATCTCCTCGTACTGCTCCTGGCTGTCGAGAGTGAGGTGGGCCATCTCCTTGTTGTGGTCCACCGGAAAGATGAAGTTGGAGGCGTGGCCGGTCGATCCACCCGGGTTGGGGAGAGGTCCCTTGTCCAACTGGACGATGTCTCGCCACCCGAGCGCAGCGAGGTGTTTGACTACTGAATTACCGACGATGCCTGCGCCGATCACTACGACCCGGGCGCTGCTTGGCAGGTCGCTCATCCCCGGCTCCTCTTCCTACCCATGTTCCGCATCGCGGAACCTTCTTGCGATACGGAACAGCATACCTAGGGATCGGGGGGATTTCACCGCCTGACGGGAGGTTTGGTGCCGGGCGCGCGACCATCGGAAGGTGTAGGACACAAATCCGTTATTGTGTAGCCTGCCGCGGGCCGTTGAGGTATGCTGTTCCACGATGTAGGACTGTTCCGCATCATGAGACACAAACATAAGGCTTCCCGCTGGCGGGGGAAGGGTTCTATCTGCTCTCATGGACATGTTCGACGACGAACTCGACCTCCGAACGCTCCCCGACGATGAACTCGTCGAGCAGATGCACGACGATCTGTATGACGGCCTGGCCGAGGAAATCGACGATGGCACGCGCATCCTGCTGGAGAGGGGGTGGAGCGCCTCCGAAGTGCTGAACGACGCCCTGGTGGAGGGCATGCGGATCGTCGGTATAGACTTCCGCGACGGCATCCTCTTCGTTCCCGAGGTTCTCCTGGCGGCCAACGCGATGAAGGCGGGCATGGCTGTCCTCCGTCCTCTCCTGGCGGAGACAGGCGCCGAGACGGTAGGGAAGGTGGTCATCGGGACCGTCAAGGGGGACATTCACGACATCGGCAAGAACCTCGTGGCGATGATGATGGAGGGGGCCGGATTCGAAGTCCATGATCTGGGGATCAACACGGATGTGGACGAGTTCCTGGAAGCCATCGAGTTGTACCAACCGGACATTCTCGGGATGTCCGCCCTGCTCACGACCACGATGCCCTACATGAAGGTGGTGGTCGACACGCTGATTGCCAAGGGGTTGCGGGATCGGTACATCGTGATGGTGGGTGGCGCGCCCCTCAACGAGGAGTTCGGGCGGGCGGTAGGTGCTGACGCCTACTGCCGGGACGCCGCGGTTGCTGCCGAGACCGCCAAGGACCTGGTCATGAAACAGCGCATCCTCATGAGCGAGCATGTCTGAGCAGAGGGATGGGATGCCTCCCCTGCTCGTCCTGGCGTGTGGGGCGCTGGCGTCGGAGATCCGGCACATTATCCGGATCAACGGCTTGAGCCACATCACCCTGATGTGCCTACCCGCCCGTTTTCACAACACACCGGACCGTATCGTTCCCGAACTCGAGACCCGGCTCGAACGTTTGGCGCACATGTACGAGAGGATCCTCATCGGGTACGCCGACTGCGGTACCGGGGGCCGGCTCGACTCGCTGGTCGACCGCTGGGAGAACGTCGAGCGCCTTCCGGGAGCCCACTGCTACGAGTTCTTCGCGACCTCGCCGAGGTTCATGGAACTCCACGAGGCGGAACTGGGGACCTTCTACCTGACCGACTTTCTTGCCCGGCACTTCGACCGCCTGGTCTGGGATACGCTCGGGCTGTCCCGCCACCCCCAGTTGCGCGACATGTACTTCGGTAACTACCGCAAGCTCGTCTACCTATCGCAGTTCGACGATCCGGAACTCTACAAGATGGCCGAGGAGGCAGCCGACCGCCTGGGCCTCGAGTTCCATCATCATCCGGTCGGTCTGGGAGATCTTGGTATGAGCTTGGAGAGATTCGCGGCGGCGGGTTGATCCGTTCATGCCTGGCGAACGGCGATCGACGGATCCTCGCGGCTCATGACCGGACGACGAACCAGCGCGCGCAACCAGAGAGCGCGCTCGGAGTTGATCACGATCCTTTGGCGCGACATACCTGCGCAGGTCACAGCGCGATCGGGAAGGAACAAGATGGCGGTCGAGCTACCGGGACGTTTCCAGACCGCCATAGACCGAGCGGCGATGGTGGCGGGTTGCCACACCTATAGCGAGTACATCGAGGAATGGCGCCGGACCGCCACTCCTTGCAGCCAGGACGTGGAGGCAGAGGCGAAGGCGGCAGCCGCCCGGATCGAGCACGAATTTCCCAACGAGAGATTGTTCCGCATTGCCGCGAACGGGGGATTCGACGAATCCGCGGGGTCCCGGGAACCGCTGCCGGACCGGAGCAAGGACGGGGGGCCATGACGAGCACGGTCGTCAGTTCGGCAACCAGGGAAGTGGTCATCGGTCCGGATCGCCCCTTCGTGGTCATCGGGGAACGGATCAACCCGACCGGCCGTAAGCTGCTGGCGGCCGAGATGCGGGAGGGCGACTACCACCGTGTAGAGGCGGACGCCCGAGCCCAGGTGGCGGCCGGCGCCCACATGCTGGATGTGAACGCCGGTATACCGCTGGCCGACGAGCCGGCCATCCTGGCCGAGGCTATCCGACTGGTCCAGTCCCTCGTGGATGTTCCCCTGGCCATCGATTCGTCGATCGTCGAGGCGTTGGAAGCAGGTCTGGCCGTGTACGAGGGAAAGGCTCTGGTCAATTCGGTCACGGGCGAGGAGGAACGTCTGGAGCGAGTCCTTCCGCTGGTGGCCAGGTACGGGGCGGCGGTGGTGGCTATCTCCAACGATGAATCCGGCATTTCCGAGGACCC
Organism: Candidatus Spongiisociaceae bacterium; assembly: GCA_965219685.1. Lineage (GTDB taxonomy): Bacteria > Actinomycetota > Acidimicrobiia > Spongiisociales > Spongiisociaceae > JAPPFW01. Next base: position 459,159 of record CBDCOH010000002.1, read on the forward strand.
CGACGTGAGGTTCGAAGTCGCTGCCAAGATCGTGCGGCGGGCGGCCGACCACGGGATACCGGCAAGCGACGTGGTGGTCGATCCCCTGGTGATGCCGGTGGGAGCGATGCGGTTTGCGGGGGCTCAGGTCTTCCACATCCTGCGCCGGTTGCGCGAGGAACTCGGGGTCAACTCCACCTGCGGCGCCTCGAACATAAGTTTCGGTCTGCCGAACCGCCACGGGATCAACAGCGCCTTCCTTGCCATGGCGATCTCGAACGGCCTCACCTCGGCCATAACGAACCCGCTCGAGAGGGAGATCGTAACCGCGATCAAGGCTGCCGACGTGCTGACCGGCAATGACCGAGACTGTGTCGCCTGGATCAGAACATTCCGTGAAACGGGAGCGGCGGCCGGCGGCCGGGGTCGCCGCCGCGGCGGCAGGCGACGGGCTGTCAGAGCCAGGTAGGAGTCGATCCATGGCCGCCCGCCCGGTTCAGGTCATCTTCACCCCCTCCGGAAGGAGGGGAACGGTCGACGCGGGGACAACCGTCCTCGAGGCTGCCCGCCACCTGGGTGTCGACATCGACTCGGTGTGCGGCGGGAGAGGCTTGTGCGGTCGCTGCCAGGTGACGCTCGGCTCGTCGGTGAGCATCCCCGGCACCGAGGATCGCCTGTCGGCGCCGGATGCCGTCGAACTGCGTTTCAGGAACCGGCGCCGTCCCCTGCGCGAAGGTCATCGGCTCTCGTGCGCCGCCCGCCTGCGGGCCGACGCCGTAGTCGATGTCCCGCCATATAGCCAGGTGCGGAAGCAAGTGGTCCGGAAACGCGCCGAAGTGGTGGACATCCCGGTGGACCCCGTCGTGCGCCTGCACTACCTCGAGGTCGAGCCTCCCGACATGCACCGCCAAGCCTCGGATCTGGCCCGGGTGCTGCGGGCGCTGGAAGAGCAGTGGGACATCATCGGGGTGGAGGTCGACCACCACGTTCTGGTAGTACTGCAGGACGCGCTGCGGGCCGGTGAGTGGACGATCACCCTCGCCGTGCACGATGGGGCCACAGTCACCGGAGTCTGGCCCGGTTTCCATGACGGGCCGGTGGGTGTGGCGATCGATGTGGGTTCGACGACGGTGGCGGGACATCTCTGCGACCTTTCGACCGGCTCGATCCTTGCATCAGCCGGGATGATGAATCCCCAGATCCGTTTCGGCGAGGACCTCATGAGCCGTGTCTCCTACGTGATGATGAACGACGGGGGCGAACAGGAGTTGACGGGCGCCATCCGGGGCGCCCTGGACCAGTTGGTCGGCGAACTGGTGGAGGCGGCCGGGCTGCAACGGAGCGCGGTCCTTGAGGTGGCACTGGTCGGCAACCCCATCATGCATCACCTGGTTCTCGGAATCGATCCCCGGAGGCTGGGTGTGGCGCCCTTTGCCCTGGCCACCGACGGCCCGGTCAGGACGCCGGTCTCCACGATCGGAGTCCAGGCTCATCCGGGTGCCCGACTGTACGTCCTGCCCTGCGTGGCGGGTCACGTCGGCGCCGACGCGGCCGGCGCGGTGCTGTCGGAGGGTCCTCACCGCGGGCAGGACATCCAGTTGCTGGTCGACGTGGGCACCAACGCCGAGATCGTCCTGGGAAGCGCCGGACGTCTGCTCGCCGCCTCGAGTCCCACCGGTCCTGCCTTCGAGGGCGCTGAGATCAGTTCCGGTCAGCGAGCAACCCCGGGCGCGATCGAGAGGGTCCGGATCGATCGGACCAGCCTGGAGCCGCGTTTCAAAGTGATCGGTGCCACGATGTGGTCGGACGAGGAAGGCTTCGAGGAGGCCACGGCCAGCACCGGTGTCATCGGCATATGCGGCTCCGGGATCATCGAAGCGGTGGCGGAACTCGCCCTCGCCGGCGTGGTGTCATCGGACGGACTCATCGTCGATCCCGGGCGCACGGACCGGGTCACGTCGGAAGGCCGGTCTGCCACGTACCTGCTCCATGACGGGTCGTCCTCGGGCGGGACCCGCATCGCGATAACCCAGAACGACGTCAGGTCCATCCAGCTTGCCAAGGCCGCCCTCTACGCGGGTGTCCGGTTGCTCATGGACCACCTGGGAGTGGACCGGGTGGATGAGATCCGGCTGGCGGGTGCGTTCGGCAGCCACATCGATCCGGTCTACGCCATGGTCCTGGGCATGATTCCCGACTGCGACCTGGACCGTGTCTCGGCCGCAGGCAATGCCGCCGGTACCGGCGCCACGATGGCCCTGCTCAGCGGCACCGCGCGGCGTGAGATAGAGGGCCTTGTACGGAAGGTGGAGAAGATCGAGACCGCGGTGGCGCCGGGCTTCCAGCAGCACTTCGTGGCGGCGATGGCCATTCCCCATGCCACGGCGGCCTTCGAGCAACTGGCCCGGCGGGTGGATCTGTCGGGTATCGCGTCGGGCGAGCCGACCGGCCACGGCCGGCATCGCCGCAGGACCGGACGCAGGAACCGCAGACGACGGGTAGGAAGGATTTGAATATGAGAACGCGGCGAAGACGGAGAACCGGGGGACGGGCAGCACGCCAGGCTATGCGGACAGCCCGGGTCATCGATCAGCAACCGTTCCTCACCCGCGCCCTCGGCCGCACCGAGGTGCTCTCCCAAGAGGGCATCGAGCTAATCGAGCACAACGCCGACACGCTCCTCGAGGAGGTTGGCATCGAGATAATGAACTTCCCCGAGGCTCTCTCGATCTACGCGGACGCGGGCGCCGACGTCAGCGGTACGCGGGTCCGGTTCCCTCGGGGAATGTGCCGGGAGATCATCACCCGCTCCGCGCCCGCCTCTTTCGTCCAGCACGCCCGGAACCCGGCCCGGTCGGTCACGATCGGGGATCCGCACATAGTGTTCGCACCGGCTTACGGCTCCCCGTTCGTGCGCGATACCGACGCCGGTCGCCGCTACGCCACCATCGAGGACTTCAGGAACTTCGCGAAGCTCGCCTACATGAGCCCGGCACTGCATCATGGTGGTGGAACCCTCTGCGAGCCGGTCGACCTACCGGTCAACAAGCGCCACTTCGACATGCTCTACAGCCATGTCGTTTACCACGACAAGCCGTTCATGTCGTCGGTGACCAAGCCCGAAAGGGCCCAGGACTCGGTCGACGTCGTCAAGATCGTGTTCGGGGAGGACTTCGTGCGCGACAACACCGTGCTGATGGGCCTGTGCAATGCCAACTCCCCCCTTACATGGGACTACGCGATGCTGGGATCCGCCAAGGTCCTCGCGGAGAACAACCAGTGTTCCCTGATCACCCCGTTCATCATCGTCGGCGCCATGTCGCCGGTGACAGTGGCCGCGGCGGTGACCCAGACGCTTGCGGAAGCGCTGGCCGGCATAGCCTTCACCCAGATGGTCCGTCCGGGGGCGCCCGTCATCTTCGGCTCATTCGCCGCGTCGATGTCGATGCAGAGCGGGGCTCCCACCTTCGGCACTCCGGAGCCGGCCCTCGTGCTCTACGCGGTTGGCCAACTTGCCTCGCGTCTCGGGATTCCGTTCCGATCGGGTGGCAACCTGACCGCCTCGAAGATCCCGGATGCCCAGGCTGCATACGAGAGCGCCACCACCTTCCTTCCCGCCCTCTCGGCAGGCGTGAACTTCGTTCTCCATACAGCCGGGTGGCTCGAGGGTGGCCTGACGATGGGGTACGAGAAGTTCGTGCTCGACGCCGACCAGGCCTCCATGATGGCGCGCCTCGTTGGGGGAGTGGACCTGACCGAGAACGGCCAGGCCATGGAGCCGCTCCTGACCAACGGTCCCGGCCAGCATCACCTTGGCACTGCTCATACGATGGCCAATTTCGAAGAGGCCTTCTGGGTGTCGAGCCAGGCCGATATCGACAGTTTCGAACAGTGGGAGTTGAACGGGTCGTTGGACTCGGTGAGCAGGGCCAACGCGGAGTGGAAGCGCCTACTCTCGGAGTACGAGCGGCCGCCCCTGGACGACGCGGTGCACGCCGAGTTGAGCGAGTGGATCGCAATGCGCAAGGCCTCCTTCCCGGACTCGGACGTTTGAGATGACCGGTCCATCCAACTCTCGCTCCGGTCTTGACCCCGCCGCTAGGGCGGCGGTCAGACGGATCCTCGAACACCCTAAGTTCGAGGTCCTTCCCCTCAAGAACGTGCTCGACCAGGTGGGGTGGCTGCCGGAAGGCGCCACGGTGTCCATCACAGCCTCGCCCACCAAGACGCTCGAGGACACGATGAGCGTGGCCGCAGAACTCCGTCTGCGGGGCTTCGACGTGATACCTCACCTCTCGGCCCGCATGACCCACGACAAGACGCATCTAGCCGGGTTGTTGGGGCGAATGGAGCAGTTGGAGATCTCGAGTGTCTTCCTGGTCGGCGGCGATGCGCCGCAGCGCGGGATCTTCCCTGACGCCTACTCCCTGCTGATGGCCATGGACGATCTCGGCCATCACCTCACCGACATAGGGGTGACTTCCTACCCCGAGGGACATGCCGTGATCCCCGACCCGAAGCTGCGCCAGGCTCTTCACGACAAGCAGCCCCATGCGGCATACATGACGACCCAGATGTGTTTCGACCCCGCAGCGATCGGCGCCTTCATATCCGGTTGCCGGGCCGACGGCATCGCTCTCCCTGTCCAGATCGGGATTCCCGGGGTGGCAGAACGGTTGAAGCTGATCCAGATCTCGACCCGGATCGGGGTAGGTCAGTCCGTGCGGTTCCTCTCCAAGCACCGGGGGCTGGTGAGCCGGTTCATCAAACCCGGCGGGTACGCACCCGAGGACCTTCTCGAAGGCCTGGCGCCGGTGGTCGTAGATCCCGCCGCAGCCATCGTCGGAGTCCACATCTATACGTTCAACCAGTGCGAGACCACCGAGCGCTGGCGCCAGGAGTACCTGGCGAGCTTGTAGTTCTCCGTCGAGCCAATGGCGCGGTGCGGTCCGGGAGCCCCGAAGTGAAGCCCTCGCCAACGCCGGATCCCATGGTTTCCGGGGGCGTCTCGGCTCGGTTCGATGACCTGGTTGACCGGCACCTATCGCTCAACCTGCACGATCCGTACCGGGTGTTGGCGACCAACCGCACCGAGGAGGTCCGCGATGTGATCGAGAGGGCGGAGGCGGAGTCGCTGGCCGGGGCGTGGGTGGCCGGTTTCGTGGCCTACGAGGCGGCGCCCGCCTTCGATGATGCGTTGGTTGTACGGGCGCCTCGGCCCGACCTCCCCCTTGCCTGGTTCGCAGCCTTCCGTTCCTCGGGCACCGAGCCGGCTCGACGCGGAGGGGGGTACCGGATGGCTCCTTGGCGTCCGGAGATTTCCGCCGGCGAGTACGAGGCGGACGTGACCGCCATCCAGGAGTCGATCACCATCGGCGACACCTATCAGGCCAACTACACGTTGCGGCTACGGGGGAGCGTGGAGGGGGATCTGGGATCCGTATATGCCGACCTGCTCCAAGCGCAAAGGGGCGGTCATCACGCATTGATAAGAACCGGTCGCCACACGGTGGTGTCGGCTTCGCCGGAGCTGTTCTTCAGATGGGACGGTCGAAGGCTGGAGAGCAGGCCGATGAAGGGGACGATGGCGCGCGGCCGGTGGGAACAGGAGGATCGTCGCCACCGGGAACGTCTGCTTGCCTCGGGCAAGGACCGGGCGGAGAACGTCATGATCGTCGACCTTCTGCGTAACGACCTGGGCAGGGTTGCCCGGTTCGGTACGGTGCAGGTCGAGAGGCTGTTCGAGATCGAGCGCTTCGAGACGGTCTGGCAGATGACCTCGACGGTCGCCGCCGACACCCTGCCCGGCATAAGCCTGTTCGACATCTTCGCGGCCATGTTCCCGTGCGGCTCGGTGACCGGGGCGCCGAAGGCCAGGACCATGGAGATAGTCCGGTCGCTGGAGATCTCCCCGCGCGGGGTCTACTGCGGTGCGATCGGGTTGCTGGCGCCACCCGGGTCGGGGCGGCCCAGGGCCGAGTTCTCAGTGGCGATCCGCACTGTGGTGGTGGACGAGCGGGACGGTTCGGCCGAGTACGGCGTCGGCGGGGGTGTGGTACACGAGTCGACCGCCGCGGACGAGTACCGGGAGGCGATGGTGAAGGCAAGGGTGCTGGAGCGGCGGAGAGCACCCGTGACCCTGCTCGAGACCATGCGCTGGGATCCAGGAGAAGGGATCTGGTTGCTCGAACGGCATCTGGACCGCCTCCGATCCTCGGCCCGATACTTCGGGATCACCCTTCCCGAGGTGGAGATCGCCGGGTTGCTGGAGAGGGTGGAAGGTGAGGCTCCGCTCCGGGTCCGCCTGCTGGTCCCCGAGCAGGGCCGACCGTGCGCCGAGATGGCGCCGCTGGTCCCAGGTTCCCCGATCGTGGGTCTCGCGATCGACAGCGTAGCGGTGGACCGATCCGACATCCTCCGGTACCACAAGACCACCTGCCGGGATCGCTACGAGGAGGCGTCTGCCAGGCACCCCGCGGCCGATGACGTGGTGCTGGTCAACGAACTCGGTCAACTGGTCGAGACGACGATCGCCAATCTCGCGGTACGGGTCGGGGATGAGTGGCTGACCCCACCCATCGAGGCCGGATGCCTTCCGGGAACCTACCGGCAGGAACTCGTCGATGCCGGTGTCCTCCGCGAGCGCCGCCTCGCGGTGGGCGATCTGCTCTCATCCGACGAGATAGCCGTGATCAACTCGGTCCAGGGGTGGCGGCCTGCCAAGCTGCTCGATATCAAATAATGTCTGGTGGGAGAAAAATTCTATAGAACAATAGATGTGTTAGGGGTATTAAGGGAAGCTCCAGTGGTATGGTGAGGCCTGACCGACGAAAGGAACCACCCCCCATGAACTCCAGCGACCCGGTCACCGAACGCCATCTGGATACCAAGCTCGCCGAGTTCCGAGATTCGGTGGAGAGCCGTATCGATACGAAGATCGCGGAGTTGGGGTCCTCCTTGGAGGCCCGGTTCGATACGAAGATCGCGGAGTTGCGAGCATCCATCGAGACGCGGCTCAATGACCAGACCAGGTGGGTGATCGGCTGGATGACGGTGCTGGTGCTCGGTGCTACCCGGTCTGGTGATCAGCCTGGGCTAGTCTCCCGGATCGGTGAGGTGGGGGCGGTCAGCGCACAAGGGCCGCTACGGTGAGCGTCAGCACCGCCACCGCGATCAGCAGTGTTCCTAGGCAGCCGCCGGAACGCGTCCTGCGCGCTTTCGCTGGACTCTTCCCGACGGCAGCCGCGCCTCCGGAAGCATCGGGCGCGTGCTCGCGAAGGACTGCGGCGGTCCGGTCCTCGAGTTCCCTTCTCTCCGCGACCGCCTGCCGGGTCTGATCCTGGAGTTGGGAGAGCTCCGAACGTTGTTCCTTTGTGAGCCAGCGGGCTTCCACCTTGTCCAACTCGCTTACGGCCTTGGCGGTATCGAGCAGCAGCAACGCTTGGGCGGCCGCCTTCATGTGCCGTTCGGCCGCCGCCCGGAACCGCGTCTGGCGGCGTACAGCGCCCTCGAGGTGAAGCGTGGCGCCGCGGCGAAGTTCGGCCGACAGGAGAGCGAGCAGGGTCTCGGTTGTAGGGTCGTCGGCCAGTGCGAGCAGGCCTTCGTAGTGATCGGCGCGGGCCAGGAACTGGATCCGGGCCGCCAGCTTCTCGGCGCGGTCAGTCGCCTCGGCGCGGCTGGTCCGGACCCGGTCGACCATTTCCTGCTTCACTGGCGGGTCCGCCCGGTTGGCGATGCTCAGTGCCCCATCGAAGTCGAGACCGTCGAGAGCCGCTTCGAATCCCGCGACCCGACCCGTGTCCTCTGCTGACATGGGCCAGGAGGGTACTTCGATCCCCGGGCTGTCGTGTAGTCTCGACGGCATCCCATCCGGCACCACCAAGGAGAGATCATGGCGCTGACCGTCGGTTCTGCAGACTTCAACGATGGCGACTACCTGGGCGCCGACCACATCCTCGCCGAGGAGTACGGGTTCGGCTGCGCTGGCGGCAACCGGTCACCCCACCTTTCATGGTCCGGCGCTCCGGAGGGCACCGCTAGTTTTGCGGTTTCCTGCTACGACCCCGACGCTCCGACCGGTTCGGGCTTCTGGCACTGGGTGGTGGTGAACATTCCCGCAGACGTGAACGAACTTCCAACCGGCGCCGGAGGCGGATCCGGGATGCCCGCCGGAGCCTTCCAGACCCGGACCGACTTCGGCCAGCCGGGTTACGGGGGCCCGTGCCCGCCCGAGGGAGACCATCCCCACCGGTACGTGTTCACGGTTCATGCGGTGGGAGTGGATGCTCTGCCGGTGAACGCCGACACCATGCCTGCGGTCGTCGGGTTCATGCTCCACTTCAACACCCTCGAGAAGGCAACCCTGATGGGGCTCTACAAGCGCGGCTAGGCGAACTCTATTCCGCAGCTCTTCTCGGGTGCGTGAGCGGTACGGGCGGGCGCCGGGTAGACGGCCGTCGGACGGCCGGTCAGGGTAGCCGACCATGATCCGGGATGCGCTCTGGCTGTTCGCCGAGCTACTGGTGCTGTTCGTAGGTGTGTCGTTCGGACTCACGCTGGTGCGCCGCCGACTCGGTGATGCGCGTCTGCGGTCCCTGATGGGTGACTCGCCGGTCAAGGCGGCATTACGAGGAATAGGGATCGGCTTCATCACGCCCTTCTGCACCTACTCGGCCATACCGGTACTGGTGTCTCTGCGCCAGGCAGGCGTGCCACCGGCCGGGTACGTGGCGTTCATCGTGGCCGCGCCGGTACTGGACCCGATCCTGTTCGGTGCTCTGGCCATCATCGTGGGGCTGCCCGCGGCCGTCATCTACCTGGGTGTGACCTTCGCAGCAGCCCTGCTGCTAGCCCTTCTGGCTGAGAAGGTCGATCTCGACCGCTTTATGAGGCCTCTCGCAACCGGCGGAGGTGGCCGGCTCTCGGGTGCATCATCCGTGGAGCAGGCGCCGTGGGAGGGGTTGCGCCTCGAATGGAGACCCGCCATGAGAGCGTCGAGAGCACTGCTCCGTACCATGCTGCCCCTGCTGGTGGTGGGTGTCGCGATCGGCTTGGCGATTACCGCCTTCCTGCCGCCGGAGACCGTGGCCCGGGTACCCGGGTTGTCGTCCCAGGCGGCCATACCGGTGGCGGCCGCGGCGGGGACCTTCTTCTACATCAACACTGAACTCTTCGTCCCCATCGCCGATGCCCTCGGATCTGCCGGCATAGGGGTCGGGGCCATCGTCGCGCTGACGATCGCCGGCGCCGGGGCCAACGTGCCGGAGTTCGTGATGCTGGCGCGGCTAACCACGCGGCGCGTCCTCGCTGCCTTCGGCACCTATGTGTTCGCGGTTGCCATCGCGGGCGGGGTACTGGTCCAGTTGCTTGTCTAACTGCTCCGCAGACCCTGTCGGCTTGGCGGGGTGAGTCCATCTACGAGAGCGTGAATAGGTTCCTTGTGGTTCTGGCTGTTGGGATGGGTTCGCGGTGTTTATGTCACAGGCGGGTTGTACAATGAGAACATATGTTCGATTACCTACTCGACTATCCCGACCGGGAAACCGCCCGGCCCTCCACTGCCAACAGTGGAGGGCCGGACGCTGATCTGTTCGCGAGCCCCTACCAGCGGGAACGGCAGCGGGTCTACGACCGGGCCCGGCACATGGCAGCCGATGGTGGCTACACCCACGCCGTTGTGGAGGACGCCAAGGCCGAAGCCGCCCTGGTGCGTGAACAGGCCAAGGTCAGCCGGGCCCGGGGTGGGCAGATCGCATGGGTGCGGCACATGCTGCGGCGGGGCGCGGCGGCCCGGTTGGGGTACCGCAACCCCACTGAGATGGTCGCGTCCCGCCTCGACGTACGCCGCTCTGTTGCCCGGGAGTTGGTGTACCTGGCGGGGCGGTTGGCGGATCATCGGATCGAGGCGATCCGCGCAGGTGCTGTCTCCTACGAACGTGCACTAGCCGAGGAACACCTGGCCGAGGCGGGCGCCTCGATGGAGGTGATCGAAGCCAGCCGGGACCTGGACCTCGAAGCCGTCAAACGGGTATTGCAGTCCCATCGCAGGATGAGCCGCCACGACGAGCGGGCAGTGTTCGAAGGCCAGTTTCTGATGTTGCAGCCGTCGTTGGACGGCAGCCACATGCAGGTGAACGGACGGCTCGGCGCCCTCGAAGCAGACATATGCCGCCAAGGCTTGGACCGAAGAGGCGAAAAACTGGTACCCGCAGGCGAAACCCGTCCCGACGCCGGACAGAGACGAGCCTTGGCGCTCACCACCCTATGCCAAGACGAACTAGACCGCACCCCCCAACCGCCCACAACGACCACCGAACGCTTCCGGGCGGCCCGCCGCAGACGCGAACCCGCGCTCATGATCGTCGCGAACCAGCCCCTCTCCGAGACGTCCGGCTACGAACAAGGGGTCGCCATCCTTGCCGGAGCCAGGGTAGGACCCGACAGCGTAGACCTCATCCAATGCGTCGGCACCACCGAGATCATCACCGTCTCAGGACAGAACATCCTCCACCACGGAACCACCACCTCGATGCGCCCATCCCTGCGCCGAGCCGTCCTCGCCCGCGACGACGGATGCACCATCGACGGATGCACCTCCACCTACCGCCTCGAAGCACACCACATCACCCCCAGATCCCAAGGCGGCACCAACACAGCCGAAAACCTCACCACCCTCTGCTGGTGGCACCACCACATCGCCGTACACCGCCGAGGCATGCGCATAGACCCCCAAACACCACCCCGACGCCGACGGCTCACCCCACCAAGGACACGAACCTGCGACCACCAGCCACCCGAACCCGACCCCCACACCCACGCAACCCTCCACCTCCCACGCACACCCACCAACCGCGCCCCACCCTGACCCGGGCCTGCCCCCAGCCACTCCGCCCATCGCAACTCGGCAACCAGCTTGAGCCCCCGACCGGCTAGCTCCCGGTATGCTCGTTCTGAATCTAGGAGAGGGTGAGCCCATGGAGTCAGGTCCATCTGAACCCGGCGGCGCCCCGGTCGCGATGACGGGCTGGGTGACGCTGGGGAACGGAGAGGTGCGCGAGTTGGCCAACCTGGGGAGCCGGTTGGGGGCGAGAATCCTCGACTGGATCCTCGTCGGGGTGGCCATCGCGATCCTGGCCGTGATCGGCATCGTCGGGGCCCTTGCGTCCGGGGACGAGGCAACCTTCATCACGGTGGTGTTCGGCATAGCTTTCTCGGTTCTGATGATCACGCTCCTCTACGAGATGACCATGATCGCTCTCCGGGGCCAGACCGTCGGCAAGATGATGGTCGGTGTCAAGGTGGTCCGCGCCGCGGACGGTGGCCTACCCGGCTGGGGCAAGTCGATCGGGCGCTGGCTCATCCTGGTAGCTCCGGGCCTGATCCCCGTCGGTGGCCTCCTGCTGACCCTCCTGGTGTACCTCTCGCCGACCTTCGACGACCGTCGCCAGGGCTGGCACGACAAAGCCGTCGCCACAGTGGTGGTCAAGGCGTAAGTGGGCAGTGGTCATGTCTCTCAGCGTGGAGGCAGGTCCGCTAGCCGCTATTCGCCTCGACGCCACAGATCCAAGGCTTGGAGGAGGTACTTGTCGAGCCAGGCCTCGAACCGCGCCTCCACGGCTTCGAGGGATTCCAGGTAATTGATCTGGAAGAGTTCCCTGCTCACCGTGTGCTGGTCCTCGATCATCGAGTGAGCCTCGTCTGTCTCGGTCTTCCGGTAGAAGCAGAGCGAGACGCCCACTAGACCCCGGTACTCCGGACCGATCCCATGGAACGAGAGGACGATTTCCGAACGTCCGGCCTCCGTCTCAAGTACCAGCCTGCGCCAAGCGCTGAACTCCCGGATGTTTGCGAAATAACCCATATCCCTGGCCGTCTTGATGATCTGGGCGCTGTGCCACCGCCGCCGGGAACTCGTTTCGTTCGGGGCACTGAAGTCATCGAACACCTTACGCTCGGACGGGCCGCGGATCGCATCGCTTAGCTGTCCCGATATCCTTGCAAATGTGGTCCCCGCCCGGTTCCAAAGGGCATCGGCGTGATCCTTGGCCCGTATCATGTTTCTGGCTAGGTCCTCGTCCCGTTTGCGGAAGTGCTCGCCGATAGCCGCCACCATCTGATCGAGGTGTTCGCTCGCCCGGAGCACTTCGCGTGCGACTCCGAGCGCATCAACGAATGCCTTGCGTTGGGCGGAGGCGAACACCTCTATGAGCGGTCCGAGGTATCCCCGGTCGGCCGCTTCGAGGGAATCGATGTAGTCGGGCCGCTGGTCGCGATGGATGACCAGGGGAAACCAATCCTCCCTCATGAAGACAAGTGACGCGAGCGCCCGCGCCACCCGCCCGTTGCCGTCCTGGAAGGGATGGATCTGCGCGAAACGGTGGTGGAGCCAGGCCGAGAACACCTCGGGCGCGATCCGTTCTTCCATGTAGCGGTCGTGGAACTCGATGAGACGTTCCATCTCGACCGTGACCTGTTCCGGGGGACAGTATTCATGAACGGCACCGGCCCTCGTCGGATTGTTGGGCCACTTCTTGTACGCACCGTGTAGGAGAGGAACCTCCACTCTCTGGCCGAACATGTCGATTCCCGTTGCTGTCTTCTGGCTACGCGTGATCAGGGCATGGAGGTGCTTGATGAACGATTCAGAGAGCGGACGTTCGGTCTTGACGAAGTCGAACAACCAATCAACCGCCTCCTTCTGGTCGTGGATGTGGGCTGCAACTTCTGCGGGTGGGCGGTCTGTGGCATCGTGTGGGATGAGCGACTCGTCGATTCCCCGCTCGATCAATAGCTGCGTGACGCCGCCGTCTAGGGTGTACAGGCGTTCCAGGATTCCGGTCTCGATCGCCCATTCACGGGCCAGCCGCTCGTTGAACTGCTTGAGGCTCTCCGTATCCGCCAGTGACTCGCGTTGTTCGAACCAGACACTCACCAGCGGAGGAAGTTCCTTGACGGCCAAGTCCTGCCGGTCCGCTCCCAGGCCGGTGATCGGTTCCCATGCCATCCCGCATCGCCTCTCTGGATTGGATCAAGTGATCCGGAACGCAGCGGATGTTAGCGAGACGGTGCGATTCCGATGTCACCGTTAGGCGGTGTCAACTGCAGCCGGTGGTGTCTCCGCAGGTTAGGCAGACGTAGCAGGCGCCGCTGCGGATGGTCATGTGGCCGCAGGACGAGCACACCGGTGCGTCGCCCGTTAGCCCACCGGTCACGTTGGCGGTGTCCATCAGGGTGGCCTGCGCGCCGGGCTGCAACGCCGCCTTGGAGCCGTTCCCGGCGGCTGCCGGTACGGCGGGCCGGCGGAGACCGGTTGGGACCTGGGCCGGAGCGTCGACGAAGGTCGCGGCTGCGGATTGGGCGTCGATGTCATTCTCCTTCACCGCCTCGATCAGCTCCATCTGGTGGCCGGCCTCCGCCGCCAGGCCCTTGGGAGGTTCCGGCAGGTCGCTGACCGATCGATCGGGAGGCACCTGGACCAGTTCGTCGCGATGCAGGTACTCCACTCCGAGCGCCCTGAAGATGTAGTCGATGATCGAGTTGGCCATCTTGATGTTGGGATGGCCCTCGACGATGCCTCTGGGTTCGAAGGTCTGGAACACGAACGTGTCGACGAACTCGTCTAGCGGGACCCCGTACTGGAGGCCCTTGCTCACCGCGATCGCGAAGCTGGCCAGGATGCCGCGCAGGGTGGCGCCTTCCTTGGCCAGGTCCAGGAAGATCTCGCCGAGGGTGCCATCGTCGTACTCGCCGGTCCGTAGGAACACCTTGTGGCCGCCGATCCGGGCCTCCTGGGTCCAACCAGCGCGGCGGGCCGGAAGCAGGAACCTGGGTCGCGGATGGTTGGCGTAAGCCTCGGTGGGGGAGGTCCCGGCCGGGAGCTGGCCCCAGGCGAGGCTCGCCTCATGCTTGAGGGCCTCCGCCACGTCGGCGTCGGTTTCCTCCGAGTCCCCGTCGTCCGAGGAGACCGAGAGAGGTTGGGAGGCCTTGGACCCGTCCCGGTACAGGGCCATGGCCTTGAGCCCGAGTTCCCAGGACATCAGGTAGGCGTCCGCCACGTCCCCGACCGTCACCTCGTTGGGCATGTTGATGGTCTTGGAGATGGCGCCCGAGATGAACGGCTGGGTGGCGGCCAGCATCCTGATGTGGCCCGTGTGATGGATGAAGCGCTTACCATGCTTGCCGTTGCGGTTGGCGCAGTCGAACACGGGTAGGTGCTCCTCGCGGAGGTGGGGAGCACCCTCGATGGTCTGGCGCCCGCAGATGACATCGTTGGCCTGATCGATCTGGTCGCTGTTGAAGCCGAGCGCCTTCAACAGGTCGAACCCTGCCGCGGTGTATTCCTCCTCCCGGAAGCCGAGCCTGCCGAGGGCGTCTTCGCCGAGCACGAACGTGTTGAGGGCATGCGCCAGTTCGAACGCGCCCGGCAGGGCTGCTTCGACCCTCGCCAGGTCGCCGGACGTCAGGCCCCGCTGCGCCAGGGTCTCCCGGTTGATGTGCGGCGCTCCGTCCAGCGACGACGTACCCGCGACGTAGGCGAGGATGTCCTGGATCTGGGCGGGGCTGTAGCCGAGCCGCCGCAGGGCCGGAGCCACCGACTGGTTGGCGATCTTGAAGTACCCGCCTCCGGCGAGCTTCTTGAACTTGACAAGAGCGAAGTCCGGTTCCACGCCGGTCGTGTCACAATCCATCACCAAGCCTATGGTTCCGGTCGGAGCCAAAACCGAGCATTGGGCGTTGCGGTACCCATGACGTTCACCTAGCGACAGTGCCCGGTCCCAGGCGCGGCGGGCGGCTGACAGGAGATCGGGCGGGCACAGGTCCGGATCGATGCCGATCACCTGGGTGCTGACACCTTCGTAGTCGGTGTCGCCGTAGGCGGCCCGGCGGTGGTTGCGCATGACCCTCAGCATGTGCTCCCGGTTCTCGTGGAACCGCGGGAAGGGGCCACGGACGGTGGCCATCCTGGCCGAGGTGGCATAGGCCTCGCCGGTGAGGATGGCGGTGAGGGCGCCGGCGATCGCCCGACCCTTCTCGGAGTCGTACGGGATCCCGGAACGCATCAGCAGGCTGCCCAGGTTGGCGTATCCGAGCCCCAGCGTGCGGTAGTCGAACGAGCCACTGGCGATGGGCTTGGAGGGGAAGTGCGCCATGGTCACCGATATCTCCAGGACGATCGTCCAGATCCGGATGGCGTGGAGGTAACCCTCGATGTCGAAGCGCCCGGCCTCCTTGTCGAGGAAGGCGACCAGGTTGATGCTCGCCAGGTTGCAGGCGGTGTCGTCGAGGAACATGTACTCCGAGCACGGGTTGGAGGCCTTGATCTCCCCGCCCTCCGGGCAGGTGTGCCACTCGTTGATCGTGGAGTGGTACTGCATGCCGGGATCGGCGCACGCCCAGGCAGCCTCCGCGATCTGCTGCCAGATGTCAGAGGCCTTCACAGTTCTTGCGATGTCGCCGTTGACTCGATTGATCAGATGCCATTCGCCGTCGTCGAGAACGGTCCGGAGGAAACGGTTGTCCACCCGGACCGAGTTGTTGGAGTTCTGCCCGGAGACGGTCATGTAGGCCTCGCCGTTGAAGTCGGCGGGGAAGCCTCCGTGCTCGATCAGGAGGCGAGCCTTCTGCTCCTCGACGTGC
Source organism: Candidatus Spongiisociaceae bacterium (assembly GCA_965219685.1). Taxonomy (GTDB): domain Bacteria; phylum Actinomycetota; class Acidimicrobiia; order Spongiisociales; family Spongiisociaceae; genus JAPPFW01. The sequence continues at coordinate 474,774 of CBDCOH010000002.1, forward strand.
TTCCAGGCGATGAACTCCTCGATGTCCGGATGGTCCACGTCGAGGATCACCATCTTGGCCGCTCTCCTCGTGGTCCCCCCCGACTTGATGGCGCCGGCCGCCCGGTCGCCGATCTTGAGGAACGACATGAGGCCCGAACTCTTCCCTCCGCCGGCCAGCGGTTCCCCTTCGGCCCTCAGGTTCGAGAAGTTGGATCCGGTTCCCGAGCCCATCTTGAACAGGCGCGCCTCCCGGACCCAAAGGTCCATGATGCCACCGTCGTTGACCAGATCGTCCGCTACGGACTGGATGAAACAGGCATGCGGGGCAGGTCTCGAATACGCGTCCGGGGAAGGGACCGGCTCGCCGGTCTCCTCGTCGACGTACCAGAAGCCCTGCGGCGTGCCGGTTATGCCGTACTTGTGCGCCAGGCCGGTGTTGAACCATTGCGGGCTGTTGGGCGCCGCCATCTGGGCGGCGAGCATGTACTTGAGCTCGTCCTCGAAGACCTGGGCGTCCGCGGCGGTCTCGAAGTAGCCGTAGGACTCGCCCCAGTGCCGCCAAGTCTCCGCCAGCCGGTCGAACACATCCTTGGCCGAGTGTTCCGTTCCCAGGACGGGATCGCCGTTGGGGCCGGCGAGCGCCACCCCGTCCTCTCCGATCTGGGGCACCCCGGCTTTGCGGAAGTACTTCGAAACGATGATGTCGGTGGCCACAGCCGACCAGGCCTTGGGAACCTCGGCATCCTCCATCTCGAAGACCACCGAGCCGTCCGGGTTGGTTATCCGCGACCGGCGGCGGCTCCACGCCAAGCCGTCGTACGGGTCCCCGCCTTCGGTGGTGAACCTGCGATCGATCCGAAGTCCTTGACCCGTTGCTGCCATGATGTCCTCCCCGGCGCCGCATGCCGCGGTCTCCCCCGACGCCTCGTTTTCCCGGTCCCCTACCGGTTCAGTAGGACCAAACAGCGTAATGACATCCTTGTAGTTTGTCAAGGTCTGATTCCCGTCTGCCGTTGTTCAGCGCTTCACCTGCGGCAACCGCTCGAGGCTCTGCGGGCCGCATGGGCGCGCCGAAGGAGCGGAGCCTTCGTCCAAGGGAAGAGGGACGGACCGTCCCGGGAAGTGCCGGGAAGCTTAGTCGCCCACCGCGGCCGGAATAGCCTCCATTTGCCGTGGTCACTCCCGCGTTGGCCTCTTGGGCCTCCGCCTATCTCGGGTACAGGGTCTCGGTGTGGCCGTCAACCGCGATGACCTGGCCGCTGATCCGGGCGCCCCGTTCCGATGCCAGGAACACGACCAGGTCGGCCACCTGCTCCGGGGTGACGAAGGTGCCCATCGACGTGCCGCTCTCGTACATGGAGCGGATCTCCTCCTCGGATCGGTTCTCGGCCTTCGCATGGGCGGCCACCACACGATCCATGCGATCGCCGCTGATCGGTCCAGGGGCGATCGCGTTCACGCGGATGTTGCACGGGCCCAGTTCCATCGCCAGGGTCTTGGTGAGGCCGACCACGGCGAACTTCGCAGCCACGTAGGGAGCCCGGTGGGGCATGCCCATGATCCCTGCGGTAGAGGCAATGTTGATGATCACGCCGCGGCGGCGGGCCTTCATGGCCGGCACCACGTACCGCGTGCAGTGGAACTGGCCGTCGAGGCCCACGGCCAAGCAGCGCCGCCACTCGCCGGGGGCTATCCGCTCGATTGGTTTGGTCGGTCCGGCGATGCCCGCGTTGTTGACCAGGATGTCGATGCCTGAACGTGCGATCGGCTTCAGCCAGGCGCCGACCGCGCCGGGATCCGCCACGTCGACCCTGGCGCCCTCCAGTCCGTCCGGGAGATGTTCGAGAGCGGCTTCGTCCACGTCGCAGACCATGACGGTGGCGCCCTCGCCGGCCAGGGTCATGGCGATCACCAGGCCGAGTCCACCTGCGCCGGCGGTGACCGCGGCGCGCTGCCCGTCGAGTCGCGTGTTCATGTCCCCACGAGGCTATCCCGCTCTTCGTTCGGTTGTCGCCAAGGGAGCCGGAGACCGGCCGCGGGCACCATCCATTCCCATGGCGTCGGGTAGTATCGACTCATGGATCTCTACGCCCGGGTCAACATTCTCGAGGGTCGCGCGGTCCGTCTGGGTCGAGGAAGTCTCGACGATGTCACGTCCCTCGACGCCGATCCCGTGAACCGGGCCAGGGGCTGGGTGGACAAGGGCGTCGACTACCTGCTGGTGGTCGACCTGGACGCAGCCGCCTACCGCTCGTACCGCAACCGTCCCCTCATCGACCGGATGCTCGACGCCATGGACGTGCCCGTCGTCGTGGCCGGTGGGATCCGTTCAGAACGGGAGGCGGCCCGGTTGATCGAACGGGGCGCGTGGAAGGTGACGATGGGCACCGCGGCCATCGAGATGCCGACCATGGTCTGGGACCTGTGCCGCGACTATCCGGGCAGGATGATGGTCTCCATAGACGTGCTCGAGAACGAGGAGTTGGTCACCCGCGGATGGACGTCCAACTCAGGCCGGTTCCTCGAGGAGGTGATGCTGGAGATGGCATCCTGCGGTGTGAGCGGCTTCTTCGTGGCCGATGCCAGGCGGGATGTCCTGACCGAGCCGCCCAACGTCGAGATCCTGCGGACGGCCCTCGAGTACGTGGACGAGCCGGTCATCGCCTCCGGTGGTGTGCGACATCTGGACGACCTCAGGGCACTCACCTCGATCGACGTCGGCGGCCGGGCGCTGGCCGGTGTCGTAGTCGGTCGCGAGGTGACCGAAGGGCGGTTCACGATCGGTCAGGCGAAGTCGGTGCTGAGCGGACCGCCGAGGGCGCCGTCGGCGGTGCGGCAGATGAGAGTGGTCCTGCCGTGCAGCGACATCGATCGGAGCATCGACTTCTACCAGGGAACTCTCGGCTTGCCGCGCCTTGACATGTTCGAGCGTGACGAGCTCAAGGAGACGAGCGTCGATCTGGGGGATGATGCCGCCGGTGACCTGAGGTTGGGAGATGGCCGGTTGACGCTCGGCATGTCGCGGTACCGGCGCCTCACGGACCGCGGGGTGCTGTTGGAGGTGGGGGACGGCCGCATGCTCGAACTCGTCTCGGCCGCTGATGATCCCGCCGGCTTGCCCACGGGGGACCGGTGCCGGCTCATCTTCGTGGTCGATGACATCGAGGTGTGGCGCGATCGCGTCGGGAGGCTCGGAGAGGTCCCCGTGCACGCCGCCGACGCTATGGCCGGAAGTATCGACATCAAGGGTCCGGACGGGGTCACCGTTACGATCTCGGAGGCGCGCGGTCTCCAGACTTCCCACGCCGGGCGGGTCTCGTAGAGGAGGGTTTCATGCCTGGGACGGTGTCTGTGGCGAAGAGTCTGGGTCGATCGTGGCTGCTGGTCCTCGCGCTGGTCGGCATCCTGGTGCTGTCCGCCTGCGAGTTCCGGATCCGCGCCGATCTGGTGATCGAGGAGGACGAGAGCGGGACCCTCTCGGTCGAACTGGCGATGGACGAGGAACTGGCCGCCCTGGCCGGCAGCTTCGGAGGTGAATTGGTCGTGGGCGAGGAGATCGTTCCGGCCGGGTGGACCGCGCAGGTGGTGACCGACGAGGGCTACGAAGGTATCCGCGCCTCTACGGACTTCGGATCGCTGGGCGAACTGGAGCAGCGCCTGGGTGAACTCGCCGAAGGGACCGGCACCGCCGACACGCCTCTCCTGGCCTTCCTCGCCGATATCTCCCCCACGCGTGAGGAGGACACGTTCCGCTTCCACCTCCTGATCCCGGAGGAGGTCGAAGCCATGATCGGGGAGGAAATCCAGCAGAGCCCGATACCCCTCGACCTTGCAGTTCTCGATGAGGTGTTCGACATCCGTCTCAGCCTGGTCCTGCCCGGCGACCTCCTATCCAGCAACGCGGACGTGGTGACCGGCGAGACCCTCGTGTGGGATATCTCGCTGGCCGACAGCGGGCGCGTGCTGGAGGCCGAGTCACAACTCCCCGGGCCGGACCGCACCAGATTGGTCGTGTTGGGAGTTGTCGTGGTTGTGCTGCTGGTCATCGTCTACTTCGTGGCCAGGTTGCGCGGGCGGCGCGCTGATCCGGATCCCGATCGGGCGGCCGGTGGCTAGTTGGTAGTTGAGGTCTACGTTTGTTGACGCCCGGCAGCTGACAAACGGCACCCGTGTCCCCGGCTTGTGAGATACTGAACCGTCCCTGAAGTGCTCCGGTAGGGAGGCCGTGTGAGATTCATCAACGATGTGACGCCCGGGCACGAGCAGACCTTCTCCGAAGTCTTCCTGGCCCCTTCATTCTCGGATGTCGCTTCGCGGTTGGACGTGGACTTCCGGACCCCGGACCGTGTGGGTACCAGCATTCCCATCGTCGTGGCCAACATGACCGCGGTCGCGGGACGCCGCATGGCCGAGACCGTGGCGCGGAGGGGCGGGGTGGCGGTTCTTCCCCAGGACGTGGAGATCGAGGCCATCGCCGACATGGTCGCTTCTGTCAAGAGCGCGCACCGGGTGGTCGACACCGCGCTCACCCTGACCCCGCAGGACAATGTCAACACCGCTCGGGCCCTGATCTACAAGCGTTCCCACCGAGCCGTAATCGTGGTGGATGGCCGAAATCGCCCGGTCGGGATCTTCACCGAGATGGACAAGGAGGGTGCAGACCCCTTCACCCCGCTGGCCGAGGTGATGTCGGAGGACCCGATCGTACTTCCGGTCAGCCTGGATCCGGAGGCGATGTTCAACGAGCTCGCGAACCGGCGGGTGCACCTTGCCCCGGTGGTTGACGGGTCTGGGGAACTGGTCGGCGTGATGACCGAGCAGGGCGCGATCCGGGCGACGCTCTATGAGCCCGCCACCGACGACAACGGTCGGTTGCTGGTGGCGGCCGCGGTGGGGATCAGCGGTGATGCCGGGACAAGGGCAGCCGAGATCGCAGGGGTCGGAGTGGACGTGCTGGTGGTCGATACCGCACACGGCCACCAGGGCCGGATGATGGAAGCGCTCAAGGAGGTGCGCGCCGCGGTTGACGACCGGCCGATAGTGGCAGGCAACGTGGTGACGGCCGCCGGGGTGAACGACCTCCTGGATGTCGGTGCTGACATCGTGAAGGTCGGTGTGGGTCCCGGGGCCATGTGCACCACCCGCATGATGACCGGTGTCGGCCGTCCCCAGTTCTCGGCGGTTGTCGAGTGCGCGGCGGCCGCCCGCGCCCGGGGAGCCCACATCTGGGCCGACGGCGGTTTGCGCCATCCGCGGGATGTGGCGCTGGCGCTTGCGGGAGGGGCTGCAAGCGTGATGATCGGATCCTGGTTCGCGGGGACCTACGAGTCGGCTGCGGAAGCGATGCGAGACCCCCACGGGCGGGTCTACAAGGAGAACTACGGGATGGCATCGAGGCGCGCGGTCCGGCGCCGGACCCGGAACGACAGCCGCTACCAGAGGGCGGTGAAGGCCCTTTTCGAGGAAGGAATCTCAGAGTCCAAGATGTATCTCGATCCGGAGGCGCCCGGAGTGGAGGACCTCATAGACCGGATCGTTGCCGGTATCCGGTCCGCCTTCACGTATGCCGGCGCCCGGACCATCGACGAGTTCCACGAGCGGGCCGTGATCGGAGTCCAATCGATGGCGGGTTATTCGGAGGGCCAACCCGTCCGCGACGGTTGGTAGGACTCGCGGGATGCGGTGCATCTCCTCGTGAAACCGGTAGAGGTGACGGTCACCTGCGGAACCGCCGACGAGGCGCACCGGATAATGACGGCGATCGTGGAGCGACGCCTGGCGGCCTGCGGTCATACCTGGCCCATCCGGAGTTGCTACCGGTGGGAGGGAAGGGTGGTGAACGACGAGGAGCATGTGCTACTCCTCAAGTCCGTGGATGCGCACTTCGGCGCGGTGTGCGACGTGATCCGATCGATGCACAGTTACGACCTGCCGTCGATAGTGATGATCCCGCTGGTGGGGCACGGACCGGGTTACGTGGAGTGGCTGTTCGAGGCGACGGACTGCCGGGCACCCGAGCCGGCCCCTGAAGCCGACCCCCGGAGGAGGGACTCGATATCGGCCGATTCCGGCCGGTTGAGCGACGGCGGCGCCCGCGCGGGCCCCGTCCGCCGCACCTCCGATCACGATGATGCCCCGAAATGGCGCGGGGCCAGAGAGAAATCCGAGTAGCCTCTCAGACGATGGCACGGGTAAGACTGTTCGCGAACCTGCGGGAGATCGCAGGAGTTTCCCAACTCGACATAGCGGGCGATACCGTCGGCGAGGTCGTCTCCGCCCTCGTGGCGCGCTACGGGCGGGAGTTCGAGCGCCGTCTGGACACGGCGCGTATCTGGAAGAACGGAAGCGAGGGGGCCGACGACGACCCCGTAACCGACGGCGACGAGTTGGCGCTCATCCCCCCGGTGTCCGGAGGTGCAGAGCGGGGTATCGCAGGTGGGGGGCTCGAGAGCCTGCTTCTGGCCGGACTGACGCTGTTGCTGCTGGGTGCGAACGTAATGGGCATAGCCTTCCTCGTGGCGCTGTGGGTGGGTGTGGCGGCGCTATGGGTCATAGACCTGGCGTCAGCGTCCTCCGACGCTGATTTCAAGATCGATTACCAACCCTTGCTGGCGGCGATCGTGGTGTCCATGGCGACCAGCAACACGTTCGGGCTCTCAGGTCTTGGGATAGGCGTGGCACTCACGGTCGTCATAGTCATGGGATGGACGATCGTCAGTCCCGGGGCAAGGGACCTAACCACTATCGCGGCTTCCGGTCTGTGCGCCCTCATCGCGTCCCTGTCCGTCTCCTCGATTCTTCTCGCCAGGGCATCGGTTTCGGGCGCAGGCGAAGGGAATATTGCCGGCCTGCTGATTGTCGCCATCCTCGGGGCGATAGCGGGGCGACTGGCCGAACGCAGCCGTTCCCGGATGGCGGATCCCTACATGATGGCCTCTATCGTGATGGTCCTCGCAGCCCTGGCGGTGGCCTATCTGGCGGACTTCTCCCGCCTCGGTTGGTTCTTCATCGGATTGGTGATGGCGGGCGCGGTGATCGCCGGCCGGGGGATCGGCTCGGCCTTCCGGACCGGAAGCATCCAGCTGACGGTGCGTCCTGACGGAATGCTGACCGCCCTGGACGGCCCCATGCTGGCCGTGGCCGTCTTCGTCCCGGTGATGTGGTTGATCCTCTGAAACCTCTGCCTGCGGCGGCTGCGGTTCCGGCGGTGGGCGGCGCTGATGGCTCGTTGAAGTGCGACACGGCTAGCCTCCGCATCGATGTTGAGGCAACTTCCCCGCGCCCTGCTGCCGTTCGTCCTGATCGCCTCGGTGGCGCTCGTCCCGCCCGCTCCCTCCTCCGCGGTTACCAAGGCGCAGGTGGACGCGGCGTGCGCGGATTACCGAGACGCCAAGGCGCGCCTCGATGAAGCGATCGAGAGACGGGATACCGCCCAGGAGCGTTATGCCGAGCTCTACGCGGACCGCCTGGTCATGTCCGACCGGACTGACCGCTTGGCTGAGCAGATCGCCGAGCGGGAGCAGGAGGTCGAGGCGTTGCGCGACCAGGTTGTGGAGTGGGCTGTAGAGGCATACATGGCAGCCGACACGGAGATCAGCGGGATCGTGCTCAGGACCCGCTCGCTCGATCAATTGATCACGGGCCAGGAGTTCCTCAAGGTGATCACGAATGAACGCGTCGCGGCGGTGGACCGCTTGGTGGTCATCGTTGCCGAGACCGAGGTCATGCGGGAGGACCTGGAAGACGAGGCCACCGAACTGCTCCTCTTGGAGGCCGAGGCATTCGGCGTGGCGCAGGTACTGGCAGGCGCTACCGACGAGGCGCTTGGTGCGGCCAGGGAACTGAAGGGCGAGTGCAGGCGGCTGTACCAGCAGCGTCAGCAAGAACTGGCCCTGGCGGCGGCTCGCGAAGCAGCGCGCCGTTCGGGCGGCGCCGGGGGAGCTCCCGCATCGCTGACTCCCGGATTCCTGTGCCCGTTGGACCCCGGGGCGACGTCGTTCATCAACGATTGGGGCTTCCCTCGCTCCGGCGGGCGCAAGCACAGAGGCAATGACATGTTCGCCCCCATGCGCCAACCGGTCAGAGCCGTGGCGGACGGCTCGGTGCTGCTGAAGAGCGGGGGGTTGGGAGGTAGGGCGCTCTGGCTCTCGGCGGCCAACGGGGTCGACTACTACTATGCCCACCTCGACGGTTACGCCCGAGGGATCGTCACCGGCGCCAACGTGAGGAGGGGCCAGGTGATCGCGTACAACGGCAACACCGGAAATGCCCGCGGCGGGGCCCCGCACGTTCACTTTCAGCTCCATCCGAACGGCAGGACCAGCCGTCCGGTCAACCCTTACCCGACCCTCGTCCGGGCGTGCCGTTGACTGGAGACGCGATTCTCGCGGATGGCGGTTCCCATCCGGACGGAGGGGCCGGGCGGGTCGGCATCCATCCGCTGACCTTCACGACGCCTGATCGCCATCAGCCGGTCTCCCCGAAGGTCGGGCCGTTCGCGAAGCGGCACTTCCTCGACACCGTTTGGCGGCACACCGCGCTTCCCGGCCAAGTACCTGTGGTATTGGCCGGCGACGAGGGGGAGGTGGTCCTGGTCGAGGAACCCGGTGCGATCGGGTTGCTCGGACATGAGGACCTCGTCGACTACCGGTCGCCCCTCGGGGACACCGTCGATCTGCTGGCCGACCGGTTCAGCCGGCTGGAACCGGGCCTCAGGTTCCGCTTCGACTCTCTCCCGGAAGGGTCGGCCCGAGTATTCGCTGCGGCGTTGGACCGGGCAGGGGTGATCCATCGTTCGGTCCGCCATACCGCAACCGCCCTCCTCGAATTACCCGGCTCCTTCGACGACTACCTGATGTCCATCGGGAAGAAGGAACGGCACGAGACCCGGCGGAAGCGGCGGCGTTTCGAGGCAGCCCTGGGGCCGCCCCGGATCGTCACCTTCGAAGATTCCGGACCCGTCCTCGAAGACTTCTTCCGGCTACATCGGCGCTCGAGGGGAAGCAAGGGTTCGTTCATGACGGAACGGATGGCGGGTATGTTCGCCGACCTGCTGGGTGGCGCCGGATGGCGGCTCGACGCCCTGTACGGCGCCGAGCCCCGTCTCGTCGCCGCAGTGATCGGATACTCCGACGGCTCGGGTTACTACCTATACAACTCCGCCTACGATCCCGAACTGTCTCATGCGTCCCCGGGAGTGGTCCTGCTGAGCGAGTTGATCCGGATGGCAATCGGTGGAGGCTTGGAGGTCTTCGACTTCCTGAAGGGTGAGGAGACCTACAAGTTACGGATGGGAGCTCGCCGCCGACCCCTCTTTGTGGTGGAGGGTCCGGGATGATCCGCCGCGTGGCCTTCCTCTCGATGCACACGTCCCCGCTCGACCTCCCCGGATCGGGCGAGGCCGGGGGAATGAACGTCTATATCGACGAGTTGGCTGCCAGCCTCGTAGGCAGGGGAGTGGAGGTGACGGTCTTCACGAGGCGCACCGATCCGGGGCAACCCCGCGTGCTGACCACCCCGAGCGGGTACAGGGTGGCGCATGTGACCGCTGGGCCGGCAAGACCCATCCCGATCTCGGGGTTGGGGGTATGGGTGGGCGAATTCGCCAAGCGGGTCACCGACGCCATCGCCGGCCGTCGATCGGGTGCCACCGATCTGGTTCACAGCCACTACTGGCTGTCCGGCTGGGCGGGCCTGGCCGTCAAGCAAGCCGTCGGGCTCCCGCTGGCCAACTCGTTCCATACCCTGGGGAGGGTCAAGGATGCCACCAGACGCCCCGGGCAGCCACCTGAGCCCTTGCTGCGGATAGCGGCGGAGACCGAGGTCATCACTCTCTCGGATTGTGTTATCGCATCCACCGAGTACGAGGCGATGGAGCTGATCGAGCAGTACGGCGCCGACCCGAGCCGGGTATGTGTCAACCCGCCAGGCGTTGATCTGGAACGGTTCAGGCCGGGAGATCGGATGGAGGCGCGCCGGCAGATCGGCATCGACCGCGCCCCCACGGTTCTGTTCGTGGGACGCATACAGGCGCTCAAGGGGCTCGACGTGGCGGTCGAGGCCCTCTGCACGGTTAGGGACCGGCTCCCGGAAGCCCGCATGATGGTGGTCGGGGGACCGAGCGGTCCGTCGGGGGAGGAGGAGCACCGATCGATCCAGAAGATGGCGGACCGTCTCGGACTGGGGGATGCGGTGACATGGTGCGGGGTGCAACCTCACGGACGGCTCCCGATCTTCTATCGCGCGGCCGATGTCCTCGTCGTGCCGTCGCGGAGCGAGTCATTCGGACTCGTGGCGGCCGAGGCGCAGGCGAGTGGACTTCCGGTGGTCGCTGCAAACGTCGGCGGTCTCCGGTACGTGATTCGCGACGGGACATCGGGCGTGCTGGTGGACGGCTGGGACCCCGCAGACTACGGGAAGGCGCTCCTGCGGGTCCTCGAGTCGCCGGCGGAGCGTCTCCACCTCGCCGCCGGGGCGCTGGAGGCGGGTCGCCGCTTCGGCTGGGACAGAGCAACCGAGCGGTTGCTGGAACTCTATCGTGGCGTGACGGATGGAACGCGCTGAACTGGCGCGACGCCTGGGAGACCTGTTCGCGGGGTGGGTGGACGATCCGGACTCCGACGTCGTGGCGGCCGAACTCGTCGAGGGCCGGTGGGCGGTGCGTATGGCGCAGCAGACCCGCGACTTCACCACGGTCTGGGTCACGCCAGGGGACCGGACCGTCGCCTTCGAGGTCTATGTCCTGCCTCCGCCACCCCGACGGTTGGCGGAGGTCTACCGGCAACTGCTGTTTCGCAACCGTGGGGCGTGGCGGGTCCACTTCGCGATCGATGGGGACGGCGAGATATATCTCGTCGGCCGCGTCGATGTTGCGCAGGCTACCGAGGAGACCATTCAATACGTTTTCGCGGAGATCTACGGGCTCGTCGATCTGTCCTTCCGGCCGCTGCTCCGGGCCGGATTCATCAGGTGACGCTCCATCCGACTCCGTCAAAAAAACTCTTGGACTCTTTTCGACAGTGCTTGTGCACAACCCCTTGGGGATTGTGTGGAAAACCAGCCTTTGAGGGATTCAGACACCATACATAATCGCTAACAACAAGTGTTAGTCATGTGGTAAAGGATGGTTGATGCAGGACGAGCTACGTCGTAACGTAGATCCCCGAAGGCCCGAGGTGCTGGAGCCGAGCGAATCCGTCAGGGGAAGTGCGGTGGAATTCGGCGAAGGTTCCTCGGGCTTTTCTCCGTCCGCAGTCCCGTGCTCAGTGGCCTCGTCCAGCCAGTGGTCGCGAGGACGGGAGAACATCGAGCGGCACTCCGGTGCCCGCTGCCCACCGATCTCCCGCTGCTGATATCCTTCGCGTTTTATGAAGAAGATCATGGCTGCAAACCGGGGCGAGATAGCCATCCGGATCATGAGGGCCGCGACCGAACTCGGCCTGCGGACCGCCACCATCTACTCCAACGAGGACCGCCTCAGCCTGCACCGCTTCAAGGCCGACGAGGCCTACGAGATCGGCGGCGACAAGGGGCCCGTGGCGGCCTACCTCGACATCGATGGCATCGTCGCCCTGGCCAAGGAGCGGGCGGTCGACGCCATCCATCCCGGCTACGGGTTCCTATCCGAGAACAGCACGTTCTCCAGAGCCTGCGCGGAGGCCGGTATCACCTTCGTCGGTCCGTCCCCTGAGTTGCTGGAGTCGCTGGGGGACAAGACAGCTGCACGCCGCCTGGCCGAACAGGCCGGGGTACCCACCGTTCCGGGTACCGGTCTGGCCCCGGATGAGCCCGGGGAGATCGTGGCCGTTGCGGAATCGGTGGGCTACCCGCTGATAGTCAAAGCGTCGTTCGGCGGCGGCGGCCGGGGCATGCGGGTGGTCAACAGTCCCGACGAGTTGCTGGGAAAGCTGGAGGAGGCCCGAGGTGAGGCCCAGCGCACGTTCGGGGACGGCTCCGTCTTCTTGGAGCGTTACATTGCACGGGCCCGCCACGTCGAGGTACAGATCCTGGCCGACTCGCACGGTTCCGTGGTCCACCTCTGGGAGCGGGACTGCTCGGTCCAGCGGCGCCACCAGAAGGTGGTCGAGTTGGCGCCGGCGCCGAACCTGGCCGACGACCTGAGAGACGAGATCTGCGCGGCGGCAATCCGGGTGGCCCGGACGACCGGCTACGTCAACGCGGGCACCGTCGAGTTCCTGCTCGACGCACGTACGGGCGAGTGGTTCTTCATCGAGGTGAACCCTCGTATCCAGGTCGAGCACACGGTGACGGAACTGATCACCGGCATCGACCTGGTCCGGTCCCAGATCCTGGTGGCACAGGGACACCGGCTCCATGAGGCGCCCATCTCGATCCCCCCGCAGACCGAGATCTCCCGCCGGGGTACCGCTATCCAATGCCGCATTACCACCGAGGACCCGGAGAACGAGTTCTCACCTGACTACGGGCGACTCCAGACCTACAGGAGTCCCGGCGGGCTGGGGATACGACTCGACGGAACCGCCTACGGCGGAGCGGTCCTCAGTCCCTTCTACGACTCCTTGCTGGTGAAGCTCACCTCCTGGGACACGAACCTTCCCGATGCTTGTACACGGGCCGATCGGGCTCTGCAGGAGTTCCGGATCCGTGGTGTCCAGACCAACATCCAGTTCCTGCGCAATGTGATCAACCATCCCGACTTCCGCAACGGGGTGGCCACCACCCACTTCCTGGACGAGACGCCGGAACTCTTCAAGATCAAACCGTCCCGTGATCGGGCCAACCGGCTGCTCCGTTACATCGGCGACACGATTCTCAACGGCAATCCCACCGTGGCGGGTAAGGAACACCCCAAGAACCTGAAGGCCCCTCCGATGGTTCCGGTCGACATGAGTGTCCAACCACCGCCCGGCACGCGCGATCTGCTGCTGGAAATGGGACCCGACCGGTTCTCCGACTGGGTGTTCGACCAGAGGCGACTCCTGGTAACCGACACCACCTTCCGGGATGCCCACCAGTCGCTGCTGGCGACCCGGGTACGGACGTACGACCTGTTGGGGACGGCCGGAGCGGTGGCGAGGCGTCTCCCGAACCTCTTCAGCCTCGAGATGTGGGGCGGCGCCACCTTCGACGCCGCGCTCCGCTTCCTGTACGAGGATCCGTGGGAGCGATTGCGGCTGATGCGCGAGGCGATCCCAAACATCTGTTTCCAGATGCTGCTGAGGGCTTCGAACGCGGTCGGTTACACCAGCTACCCGGACAACGTGGTGCGCGAGTTCACCATCGAGGCCGCCCGGCAGGGAATCGATATCTTCCGGGTCTTCGATTCCCTCAACGACGTGCGCAACATGGAGGTGGCCATCGAAGCCGTGCGCAGCACGCACGCCATCTGTGAGGCCGCCATCTGCTACACCGGCGACCTCCTGGATCCGGGGCGTCCCAAGTACAGCCTCGAGTACTACGTCGAACTGGCGCGGCGTCTCAAGGAGATGGGAGCGCACCTGCTGTGCATCAAGGACATGGCCGGGCTGTGTCGCCCTTACGCCGCGGATCAACTGGTGAGGGTTCTGCGCGAGGAGGTGGGCATGCCCATCCACTTCCACACCCACGATGCCAGCGGGGTACAGGCGGCGACCCTGATCAAGGGCGGTGAAGCAGGAATCGATGTGATCGACGCGGCCGTCGCTGCCGTGTCGGGCTCCACCAGCCAGCCCAACCTCAACACGATGGTCGGTTCCCTCAAGGGCACGGAGCGCGACACCGAACTCGACTCGGAGGCACTGGGGGACTGCTCGCTGTACTGGGAGACGGTCCGGACCTATTACCAGCCTTTCGACAACTCGCCCAAGTCCGGGAGCGCCCGGCTCTACGACCACGAGATCCCTGGGGGTCAGTTCACGAACCTCCAGCAGCAGGCGGAGGCGCTGGGCCTCGGCCGGCGTTGGCGGGAAGTCGAGGAGATGTACGCGGATGTCAACCAGATGCTGGGAGACATAGTGAAGGTCACGCCTTCGAGCAAGGTGGTGGGTGACCTGGCTCTGTTCCTCCTGTCCAAGGGGATGACATGTGACGAGGTCCGGAGGCTTCCAGCCGATCACAACGTGGGCTTCCCCGAGTCGGTGGTCGACATGATGAGAGGGTCCCTCGGGGAACCACCCGGTGGTTGGCCCGAGGACATCCGGCGGATCCTGCTGTGCCGCAACGAACCGATCGAGGGCAGGGCGGGCGCCGAGTTGCCGAGTGCGGACATCGACGCAGCGGTCGATGCCGCGACGGAGTTGCTCGAGCGGGAGGCAGAGTGGGCCGACGGCCTCAGTTACCTGCTCTATCCGGTGGAGTTCACAAACTTCGCCGAGACCCGGCACAAGTACGCCGATGTTGGTTTGCTACCCACCCCGGTCTTCTTCTACGGGCTTGAGGAGGGCGAGGAGTGCGTGTTCGACATCGAACCGGGGAAGCGCCTCATAGTGAAGTACCACACCATTGGCGAACCGCAGCCGGACGGTACTCGAGCCATCTTCTTCGAACTGAACGGGGCGCCCCGCGAGGTGCGCGTGCGCGACAGGTCCCTACAGACCGACCGACCGGTGGCCCGGAAAGCCGACAGCGGCAACTCTGGTCATGTCGGCGCTCCAACTCCTGGTGTGGTGACGGGTCTGTTCGTCGCGGTCGGCGACGAGGTGACGGCGAACAGCAAGCTGCTCACCCTCGAGGCGATGAAGATGCAGAGCACCATATACGCCCCGGACACCGGGCGGGTCAAGGAACTGCTGGTGCGAGCCGGAAGCCAGGTGGAGGCCAAGGACCTGCTGGTGATTGGTGATTGGTGATTGGTGACGTGTAAGCCATTCACCATTCACCATTCACTACTCCAGGCCGAACATGACCTCGCGCAGGTTGACCGTGGTGGTGTGGAACCGTTGCGGATCGAGCCTCGCCGAGCCTATGCGGAGGCCCGCCATCCCGTCCGCGAAGGAGGTGCGTACCCGGAGACCGCTCTCCTCGAACTCGAGGACCCCCAGACCCAGGCATCGGCCACTCCGGTCGTGAATCCCCACGATCAACCGATCGAGTCGCGATAGGTCGAAACCGGCCGGAAGGCTGGGGGCGAATACGGTGGGGCGGACCCTCCACCGCTGCAAGGGCTCACTCAGGGCTGCTACGAACCTCGACGCCCGCAGTTCCATGCGTTCCTCCGGGTTCATGGGAATCAGACCCGCGGGAGCGGCGACCGTCAGGACCTGGGCGGAGAGGAAGCGACGCAGGAGTCCCACCAGTGGCTCCATCTCGGACCCCCTCTGGAATGCCACCACCACGTCGGGTCGCGTGAGTTCCACCTTGTGGTACTTAAGGGTCTGGCCGGTCACGCCGGAGATCGTCCCGCTGGTGTCCACGACGATGAGGTCGGCTTCGGCCCGGGCCGACTCCACGAGAGAGGCGACGGCCGCGACCTGAGGCAGCCGGAAGCGGTCCGGGGCGATTTCCCCTACGAACCGGAGATCGTCGGCTTGAGCAAGCGTCTCCAGGTCGTTGCCGGACCGGAGCCACTTAAGACCCACGCAGGTAGGGGGTCCCACCGTCGGGTGGGCGAGATCGCTGTCGACGTACGCGACGGTCTGCTCCAGCGAGAGAGCTCTCTCGATGAGTAGCCGGGAGAAGGTCGTCTTCCCGGTGTCAGGCGCGCCGATCATCATCACCACCCCACCGGTTTCGGCGAGGCGCGCGGCGAGGTCGCTGTGAATCAGATCGCCCATGGTCCAATGGTAAACAAGACCGCGGGTGACCGGGTGGATGGGCGTCACCGTGAGAGCGTGTTGGTACGCATCGATAGCTGGTGTGCCCCTGTTTCTGGACTCGGACCCCGGGGCTGCCAATTCGTGACGAGCCACTCGCGTCGCAAGCGCGAGACCCGAACAGTGCCATGGAGGATGGCAAAGTGACTCGATCTAACGTTAGCCGTCGAGCACCAACTAGAAACTACAGACTACCGACTAGGAACTATTCATCTAGGCTGGGGTCGGTCAGTCACCGGAGCGAGTGGGGACGATGGAAGCAGAGATACTCATAACCAATCCCGCGGGTCTTCACGCCCGACCAGCCGCCGAGTTCGTGAAACGCGCCAAAGCGTCTCCATCGACGATAAGGGTCACCGCCAACGGTAAGACTGTCAACGCCAAGAGCATGCTCGGGATACTCAAGCTCGGGGCCACCAAGGGCACTCTCGTCGTCGTCGAGGTGGACGGGGATGACGCTTCCGATCTCATCGCCGACTTCACGGCCCTCCTGTCGGTAGAGGGCTGATCCTTGTGGTGAGTGGTGAGTGGTGAGTGGTGAATGGTGAACTTAGGTTACTTAACTAACACTTAACACCTAACGCCAAACACCTAAACCTTCAGACTTCGCTCACGATCCGTCTTACCTCGGTCGCGTCGGCGGCGGCCAGGGACAGGTCGGCGAGCCGGCGGCACGTGCCAAGGTCAAGGGAGCGGACCCTGTCCTTGATGGTGGGAACGGCCGGAATCGCTACCGAGAGTTCCGTCACGCCCAAGCCGATCAGTATCGGGACGGCGAGGGGGTCACCGGCCATCGCTCCGCACACACCCACCCAGCAACCGGAGGAACGGGCCGCGGAAGTGGTCTCAGCGATGAGTCGGAGCACAGCCGGGTCGAATGAGTCGGCCCGATGGGCGACCTCCCGGTTGGTGCGGTCCACTGCCAGGGTGTATTGGGTGAGATCGTTCGTTCCGATCGAGAAGAAGTCGACGTCGGTCGCCAGCCGGGAGGCCACTAGGGCCGCCGAGGGAACCTCGATCATTATCCCCACCTGGTAGTCGGTGGCATACTCCAGGCCGTCGCGATCCAGCGACTCCTCGGCCTCCGCCAGGGCTGCACGGAAGTCCAACACATCGGCCCTTCCCGCCACCATGGGCGCCATGATCGCGAGCCGTCCCTCTGTGCCTGCCCTCAGCAGGGCCCTCAGCTGGTCTTGCATCAGGTGCGGGCGGGCCAAGGCCAGCCGGATGCCTCGCAGGCCTAGGAAGGGATTGAGTTCCTCTCCGATCTCGATACCGGGAACCTGCTTGTCCCCGCCTACGTCGAGGGTGCGAACCACCACCAGCTCATTCCCGAAGGTGGAGAGAACCGTACGGTACGCCTCGTACTGCTCGTCCTCGTCGACCGGGCGGCTCCTGTCGAGGAACAGGAACTCGGTCCGGAACAGGCCGACACCCTCCGCGCCCAGGGAGATTGCACGCGCCGCGTCCTGATCGGATCCGATGTTGGCCGCGACCTCGATCCTGGTCCCGTCCGATGTCACCGCCGCTTCGCCTGCTCGGAGGGCAGCGCCCGCCTGCGCTTTCCGCTCCTTGGACTGCCGCTTCCTCAACGACTCCAGCGCCTCGTCGGAGGGATCTATGTAGACCTTGCCGGTGGTCCCGTCGAAGGCCATCGTGGTACCCGGCTCGAGGTCCGGAAGATCGACTCCCACCACTGCGGGGAGGTCCATTCCCCGGGCGAACACGGCTATGTGGGAAGTGGCGCTTCCCTCCGCTGTGCACAGGCCGATCGCCATGCCGGGAGGGATGGTGGCTGTCTCGGAAGGGAAGAAGTCCGATGCCACCAGTACCGATGGGACATCCAGGTTGTCCCAGGTGTCCAGAGGCAGCCCCAGCACCGATCTCAGCAGCTGGTTCCCGACATCGCGAACGTCTGCGGCTCGGGCGGCCAGGTACTCGTCGTCCAGGGACTCCAGCATCCCTGCTGACTCCTCGGTCACCTGGAGAACGGCCGCTTCGACGCACAAGGACTCGAACTCGATGCGCTCCCGGATCTCACCGGTGAACTCGGGATCCTCAAGAAGCAGGAGGTGAGCGCCGATGACAGCGGCCTCCTCAGACTCGTCGCCGTGTGCCTCCTGAAGCCCCTCAAGCCTGGTTCGGACGAGCGCCTCGCTGCTGGTCAGGGTATTCACTTCGGCCTCCGGATCGTCTACCCGGCGCGGGGTGACATCGGGGAGGCTGGAGGTGTGCAGGTAGACGGGTCCGATCGCGATGCCGGGCGAGGCGCCGATCCCGGTTCTCTCGATCAACGTGACCGCCCGGCGAGCGCTTCGGTAGTAGCGGCGAGCCGCTCGCTGGGCGCCTCATGGCGTTCGTCTCTCACTCCCGTTAGACGGTAGCGCATCACGAGGCTCCGTTGTCGCGCAGTGTCTCGATGAAGCTGTGGTGGATGGACCCGTTGCTGGCCACCACGAACGGATCGGAGGGCCCGACGGGATCGCCGAGCTGATTGGTGACCGTCCCGCCCGCCTCCATGACGAGGAGCGTGCCTGCGCCCATGTCCCAGGGGGAGAGGTCCTCCTCCCAATAGCCATCCATCTTTCCGCAGGCCACCATGCACATATCGAGGGATGCCGCACCCAGCCGCCGGATTCCCTGAGCTGCCGCCAGGACCCTGCGGAAGCGGGTATCGCAGATCTCGACCCGTTGCCCTCTGTCATACGGGAAGCCGGTGGTGACCAGCGCCTCGTCGAAGTTCTTGACGGTGCTGACCACGATGGGTGTGCCGTTCACCCGGGCGCCGGCCCCGGCCACCGCCGTGTACTCGTCCCCGTTCATCGCGTCCACCACGACTCCCACGGTCGGGGCGTCATCGATCCAGAGAGCCACCGACACACCCATCCAGGGGAACCCGTGGATGAAGTTGGTGGTGCCGTCCAAAGGGTCGACCAGCCATACCCTTCCCGAACCGGGTAGGCTGCCGCCCCACTCCTCGCTGACCACCGGGTCCCGCTCCCGATGCAGGGTCAGCAGGTCGAGGATGGCTCGCTCCGATCGGTGGTCCACTTCCGTGACCGGATCGGCGTCCGCCTTGAAGGCGACCTCGGTCGGTTGTTTCAATCCCGAAGCTACCGCGGCGGCGCCGGCGCGGGCCGCGATCAGCGCGACCTGCAGATCGGACGCAGCGCTCCGCGAAGACGTGTGATCGGCGCCGGGTCCCGAGCTGTCACCCGGCCGGCTAGGCATCAGCGCCGGCGGGGCAGGTCGGCCGCTTTCAGGAGGGAGCCGTTGGCGTCGAGAATGCCGATCTTGGTTCCGATGGTGGCGGGGCTGGCCGCGAACAGGTCGGCGCGGTTGATGATCAGGTATCGATAGCCTTCAAGCGGGCGGAGTCTCTTGACGGTCTTCTTGATCTGCTTGTGGTCGGCCGCGATACCGAGGGAACCTCTCGAGCAGATCAGATCGGCGTGCCCGCTCGGGTCCGGCTCGGCTGACAGCTTGTTCACCATGGCCTGGCGCAACTGGTCGTGGGTCATTCGGGACATTTTTTCACCTGGGAGACTGGGATTGCGTGCCCATCATATCGGGGGAAGGTCAGGGCGCAGGCTAGGGCATCCGCGATCGGAGCATCTCCGTCAGCTGTCCGTTCGGATCCGGTCCGAGGACAGACTCCCACCCTCCTGCGTCCAGGGCAAGCACCAGATCGTCCACACCGTCCACCCGGTCGTCGCTCAAGGTCAGGCCGGCCGCGATGGCGTCGCACAGGGCGTCGACAGGCAAACCCCTCCGAGCCGCTTCGCGTGCCGGGCCGACCAGGCGTTCGCCTGGCCCCAGCTTGATCAACGGGTTACGCGCCACCCGCCGGACGGGATCCACCAGGGCGGTGTTGGCGAATCTCTCCAGGTTGGAACGGCCGTAGTCCACGAGATCACCCGCGTTCCACTCTCCGGACCGGCCGGCGAGGACCGCGGCCATCGCCTCGAGCATCTCCTCCAGGCGGGTGCGGATGCCAGGATCGGAGACCGCTTGGGCGATCGTCTCATGACCTGCCTGCAAACCGAGAAAGGCCGACGCGGCGTGCAGTCCGTTGACCAGCCACAGCTTTCTCGTCCGGTACACGCCCAGGTTGTGCACCAACTCCAGGCCGGCTACCCGGGGCGGGCGCCCGATCCATGCATCTGCGGCCACCTTGAACTCGAAGCTGGACTCCACCTCGACCGACAGGTCTGGGCCGGCCGAGCCCGGCACCACCCGGTCGACGAGGGTCTCCGGGAAACCCACCTCCGGCACCTGACCGATGAGGCTCTCCACGTGGTGCCGTAGCAGCGCCGTGTTGGGGTCGGCGTTCTCGCAGGCCAGAACGTTGCGGATCCGGCTGTCTCCCCTGCGGAGGGCTGCTGCGATGGTCGGGGCCACCCTTTCGAGTATCCGGGGTCCCACCGCGGTACACACCAGTTCTGCCGAGGCAGTGGCGGCCGCGGCCCTGTCGGTGTCAGTCCCGTCGACTCCGCTGACCCTCTCGATCAACTCCGAGGACCGGCCGCCGTGCTCCACCACGATCACCCGGTAGGACCTCCGGCGGTTCAGAAGACCCACGAGTCCGGGCGCGACGTCCACGAATACCACTTCCCAACCGGCCCGGCCGAACAGCCATCCCAGCAGGCCCCTTCCTATGTTGCCGGCGCCGAAGACGACGACACGTCGCCCGGTCACTCCGCGGGGGAGGAGAGGACCTCCCGGACGTACCCGGCGTCGGTTGTGGCGGCCAGGCGGGCGCACAACTCCTCGTCGTCCAGGACGTCGGCCAGATGGGACATCACCGCCAGGTGTTCCTCGCCGATGGCAGCCAGCCCGAACACAAGGAATGCGACGTCGTCCTCGTCGCCCCATGGGACTCCGGCCGGATACTGGGCTAGGACCAGGGCTGTGCGCCTGATCAGGCCACGATCCTCGTATGTGCAGTGGGGGAGGGCGATCCCGTTGCCCAGATAGGTCGAGATAACCGCCTCCCTGGCAAGCATCGACTCCCCGTAGCCATCCTCCACGGCCCCCAGGTCGGACAACATTCCCGACACCCGAGCCACGGCCTCTTCCAGGGTCGAACCCTCCTCGCCCAGGGTGATGGCCTCGACCGCGGTAACGGATTCTGCAGTCATGTCCCGTTACCTCTCAGATTCCCTCGACGTCGGCGCCTGCGGACAGGTCGGCGACCAGTTTGACCAGGGACGGGTCGTTGAAGAAGATCTTGAACGGGACCACCGCCGCCTCGGGTGCGACCTGTTTCACCCGGGAAGCCAACCCTGCATGGGTGACCACCACATCGGCGCCTGCCGGTATGTCGTGAACCGGCGCGTGGCTGACCTTGATCTTGAGTTTGGCCTTCTTGAGCTTCTTCTTGAGGAAGTTCGTGACCATGAGGCTCGAGCCCATCCCTGCCTCGCACGCCAGGACGATCCAGCTGACATCCGAGGCCGCCTTCGTTACTGAACTCATGTTGATGATCCTTCTGTTCGCAAAGTGGAAGAGCCTCCCCGAGGGAGGCTCTTCCACTTTAGAGAGTTGCTTGTGGTGTTCAGCCCGTGGGGATGCTGGGCATGGTACCGATCATCTCGTCGGTTCCCTCCTGCTCCTTGACGGGAGATATCCGCAGCAACAGCGTTCCTACCACGAAGGCAGCGGCTGCTGCGGCCAGAACCCCTAAGAGGACCCCGAAGTGTTGTCCTCTCGGTATCACCGCGAGGTAGGCGAAGATCGAACCCGGTGAAGGCGTTGCGGTCAGCCCCGCATCGAATATCACGAAGATGATGTCGGCGAGGATACCTCCGGCCCACACGGACAGGATCATGATGGGGTGCATGAGGATGTACGGGAAGTAGACCTCATGGATTCCACCGAAGAAGTGGATCACGATCGCGCCGGGTGCCGACAGCTTGGCCAGGCCCTTGCCGGCGAACCAGTAGGCCAGCAGCAATCCCAGTCCGGGTCCCGGGTTGGTCTCGAGCAGGAAGTAGATCGAGCGCCCGGTCTCCGCGGTATCGGCGACGCCCAGCGGACCGAGCACCCCGTGATTGATGGCGTTGTTCAGGAACAACACCTTCCCCACTTCGATCGGGATGTCCGCCAGCGGTAGCAGCCCGGCGTCGGTGATCCCCTCGACCAGGTTCCCGAAGAAGGTTGCGATCGCGGCCATGATCGGACCGATGATCCACTTGCCGAGAATGGCCAGGATGAAGCCGAGGATTCCGGCCGAGAAGTTGTTGTACAGCATCTCGAACCCGACTGCGACCTTGTCCTCGAAGGCCTCGTCGATCTTCATGAGGATCCAGGCGGCCAGGGGACCGACCAGCATCGCGCCGAGGAACTGGGGCGGATCGCCCGTGGCGCCGCTTGCAAGTTCGAAATCGGCGCCCACGATGATTCCCATCGTGGCAATGGCGCCCATCACCCCTCCACGGTGCCCGTACACCATCTTGCCTCCTGTGAACCCGATCAGTACGGGCAGCAGGTATACGATGATCGGGCCGACCAACTCGGAGAGACTCTCGTTGGGTGTCCATCCGGTGGGAATGAAAAAGGCGGTGATCAGTCCCCAGGCGAGAATCGCGCCGATGTTGGGGATGACCATGCCCGCCATATACCCTCCGAACTTCTGCAGACGTGCAAGCATCCGACCTCCCTGATTGAGAATGCTTAATCCGATAAACACTAGGTGAGATCCGGCGGGGCTTGCAACTCTTTTCGCGACCTCCGATAGGTGGCTTCGGTCCTTCAGGTGCGTGTGATCGTCCGGTAGGCGGCGGCCCAGGTGGTCGATGCCAGGGCGAGCGCCGGTGTGCCCAGCACCAGCATGCCGATGACGCCCATCGGGGTCCTGCTCGACACGTAGAGCGCCGCTCCGGCCGGACCGAAGAGAAGCAAACAGATGAGGACGAGCCGAAGGAGCCGGACCCGGTTGCCGCGGGTCAGTTCGGAACTGAGCGCCAGCGCCTCGAATCCTGCTGCCTTGCGCTCGACTATGAGGAAGGCGTAGAGGCTGTAGATCATCAGCACCATGATCCCGGGCACGACCAGGAAAACGGTTCCGACCGCCACCGTGAAGAGGAAAGCCACCGAGGCTCTGACGAACCCGTCGCGAGCCCACCAGTCATCCCCTGAGACCCCGGCCTGCCGGCCGGGCGAGACGGTGGACAGGGCGGTCCTCGCCAGCGGCCAGGCCGCGTAGCCGCCTAGAGCCAGTCCCAGAAGCCACACCACCAGGTGAGTCCAAAAGTTGTCCGTCGCCTGCCGGATCAGGAGAACCGCGGTCGGGACGGCCATCACAGAGGCGGAGCGCACCAGAAGGGAGAAGGGACTCCGGCCGAACCCGGCCAAGCCGTCGCCGAAAACGGTACCGACGCGGAAAACCGGGGGTTCTCTTCTGGGCATGTTGGACCTTCGAAGCGTGCAACCTAGGCTAGTTCGGCCGGGGCTAGGACCCGGCAGGCGCCTTGGAGCCTTGTGTCTATACGACTAGCTCCAGGGGATCCGACCGGGCGTCACCATACTCTGCGATCGCTACACAACGCTGTGTAACACATCTGTAGCTTGTGTGCATCTGTTCCTGGACTCAAACCCCTGACTGCCAGTTTTCGTGAAGAGCCGCCTCGGCGTAACCGCGTGACCGAACAGCGCTATAGAGAGCGGCAGATAAGTCGAGCTAACGCTAACTACCGACAACTATATATCAACTAACGACTATAGACTAGGAACTAATCATCTAGGAGGGTGGCATGACCGGGAGACTTCCCCGACCCATCACCTTCATGTCCGATTTCGGTTGGGATGACGAATTCGTCGGCGTGGTACACGGAGTGATCGCGACGCTGGCGCCGCCGTGCCGGGTGATCGACCTCAACCACCGGATCCCCAGGGGAGATGTCCGATCGGGTGCGCTGGCGTTGCTCCGGGCGGTCCAGTACATGCCGACCGGAGTGATCCTGGCGGTGGTGGATCCCGGTGTGGGGACGGGACGGAGGGCCGTGGCGTTGGATACCCCCTGGGGGTACCTGGTCGGTCCTGACAACGGGCTCCTGTCGCCCGCCGCGGCTCTCTTGGGCGGGGTCACGTCGGCTTTCTCGATCGAGAACCCCGACGTGCTGCTCCCGTCGACCGGTCGGACCTTCGAAGGCCGGGACCGCTTCGCACCGGCCGCGGCGGTGCTGGCGTCGGGTGAGGCATCCCTCGCCGACCTGGGCCCGCAGGTCGATCCCCACACACTCACCCCTCTGTTGCTGCCGCTGTCCGAGGTGTCGGACGGGCAGGTCGCCGGCCAGGCCTGGTGGGTGGACACGTATGGCAACGTCCAGACCAACATCTCCCCCGAGGACCTGGGGGAAGCCGGGATGTCGCCGGGGGAGCGCCTGGTCGTGAGGGTGGGCCTGATGCGCTACAACGTTCCCTGGGCCCGGACCTACTCCGACGTCGGGGAGGGTCGACCGCTGCTATACGTCGACTCGGCGGGCCTGATGGCGCTCGCCGTCCGTGGCGGCCGCGCCAGCGAGCATTTCACCCTGGGATTGGATACATCCTTAGTTATTAGCTGTTAGATGTTGGGGAGCGTTATCCGGCGATCCCCCACAGTTGGATCAGGAAGACGATTCCCGCTAGGCCGATCACAGCCAGCAGAGCGAGTAGGGCGAAGGCTGTTCCCGGTCTCAACTCCTTTCACCACTCACCATTCACCATTCACCATTCACCATTCACTACTCACCATCCACTACTCGCCTTGGGCGAGCGAGTCGTCCCCCTGCCCGCCTTCCTCTTCCTCCGGTTCGGCGAAGCCGCAGTCGAACACGGCTTCCTCGACATCCTGGCCTCCGAGCACCACCCGCTCGTAGAAGACCACCGCGGCGATCTCGTCGGGGCTGAGGGTGTCCTGGAAGGAAGGCATCTGCCCCCCGCTCCCGACCGCCTTTGCGGTATCCCCGTACGTAGCGCGGCCCTCGGACTGGAATCCGGTGGTACCCAGTGCTACCCATTCGATGTGGTCGGTGCACATCGCGAAGGTTGAGAGAACCTCTCCCGCCAGAGCGGGTCCGGAGCCGCCCTCCCCGCCCGCGCCGTGGCATGAACTGCAACTGGAAGGCGCCGCGTACACCACGCTGGCTTCTCCGATGAGTGCCCGCACGTCCACTCCGCCCGCACCGCCGCCGGCGGCGAACTCCGACCCGTCGCAGTTCTCGACGGCTCCGGACAGGCGATCGACTGCGAGTTGGCCTCCCACCCCGCAGGTGGGGCCGTTGGCAAAGGTGACCAGGTAGGTGAGGCCGATGAGGGGCACGGCGAAGAACAGCACCATGAGCCAGCGAGGTATCGCCGCGGCGATCCTCTCGGTGATCCCGGCGGTGGGGCCGGTGACGACAGCTTCGAAATCAAGGGCCTCCGCCACGCTGACCCGTTCGGGCGGCGGTGGGGCGCCGGTGAGCGTCGCGGCTTCGGTCACCGGCGCGGTCGGCACGGCGGCGGTCGGTTGAGCAACCGGTCCGGGAGCCGCCGGCGGTTCCGGCGGAGCCGGCTCAGGGGCCACCGGCGCGGGCGCGGCGGCAGGTGCCGCCTGGCGAGTTGCGCCTGCATCCGTGGGGGTGGGCGCGCCGCCGGCCCACGCGGCCAGCACATCCTCCACCGGGACACCGTCCGCGGCGGCTCGGGCTTCTGCCGACCGCTCGATCAGGTGCTCGGGGCTACCGAGCTTGGCCGCCGCCGCCGAGAGGAGGTCGCTCATGCGGTCGCCTCGCTCTGCTCAGGTGTCGGGTGCCTGGTGCCTGGTGCGGTTGCGTGCAGGTTGCTCAGGTCGGACATCGGAAGTCGGGCATGGGACAAGAGCGCCACCGTCATCGTCACCTTGATTCCGCCAGGTAGGTGGCCAACGCCGTCAGGTCGGTGTCCGAAAGGTGGCTGTAAGAAGGATGCATGCCCTCAGGCAAGACCTGCCCTGGATGCGTCAAGAACGCGATGAACTCGTCGGCCGTGGCCGGTCCATCCTCACCTCCGTAGGAGGGACGAGCGCCGACGTGGGCCAGGTCGGGGCCGATCCGCTGCACGCCGAACGTGGAGGTGCTCAGCGCGTCGGCGAAGGTCTCGGTGGCCGGGCCCAGTCCCACATCGGCCAAAACAGGTCGCACGAGTTGCGTATGGCAGTAGCCGCAGCCGTGGTTCAGGTAGACAGCCCGTCCCCGCTCGCCAAGATCGGTCAGTTGGGCGTCGGGAACCAGATGGCGGTAGTCGCCGCCGGCGTTGAACGGTCCGATCAATGTGATCAGCAGTCCGAGCAGGAAGAGACCCGCCATCATCAGCCAGGTGCGTGCCGGGTGGAAGCGTCGCCCTTCCAGGATGGGCGTGGCCTTGCTGCGCGCGGGGGCGACCGTCACCGCAGGGGCCGCCACCTCCGGCACGATCGTGGCGACGGCGGCAGGGGTGGGCGCGGTGGTCGCGGCCTGCGCGACGGGAGCGGGGGCCGGAGCCGCCGGCTCGGGTTGGGGCGGAGCGGTCTGTGTGGTGGGAGCGGGCGTCGGAGGGGGTGCTCCGCCCCCCCAGGCGCTGAGAACGGCCTCGTAGGTCGTGCCGTCGGCCTCGGCTCGCGCTTGGGCTGCACGCTCCACGAGGTGCTCGGGTGCTCCGAGGGCCGCCGCGGCCGCCGCTAGCAGGTCACTCATCGCCGGATCCCGGTCGCTCGGCGGCGCTAACCGGCATCAGCATCTCGACCGCGCGGGCCGGTCCCGCCACGTAGGTTCCTATGGCTGCCCAAGCCAGCAGGGCGATCCCGACCACGGCCATCACTGAGGCGAGGGCGGCCAGCGTGAACAGGACATCTACCGTGGCGAGCGTCTCGGAGAACCCGCTCCCGCTGTTGGCACGGGCGCCCGAGGCGGTAGCCCAGTTCCAGGTGAGACCTGCAACCAGGCCGGCCAGTGCCATCGCGCCGGCGGCAACGCCGCCGCCCCAAAGCACCAGCCGGAGCCCGCGATTCACCGTTTCGATGCCGGAGAACTCCCGTCCGGTGGTGCGGGGGAACGCGTAGTAGACGAATCCCAGGCCGAGAACCGGTATCGCCACCAGCATGAGGCCGGTGGCCAACCCGTCGTGCCAAGTGGTGAGACCCACCACTGCCGCTACAGAGCGAAAGCCGGATGCACCGATCAGGAAGGTGATCAGGCTGTACGCGATCGTTCCGACCAGCACCATGCGCGTGACCACGCTCTGGCGGGCGGTCTCCCACTCACCCGAAAGCGTCAGCCCGATGTTGGCCGCCACGGTCAGTGCCGACAGGGCCAGCCCCATGGAAGCGGCAACGGCGACCGTCTCGGTCCAGTCGGGGGCGGGACCGCCCAGGTACCGGGCGGGGGTGGCCAGCAGAGCGGTACCGGCGAGAGTCCAGAATCCTGCCCGGGCCAGCGGGCCGGAGAAGAGGGGCCGGCCACTTTCCTTGACGACGATGTAGTAGGCGCCCCCGATAGCAGCCGCCGGGAAGGCCAGCGTCAGCATCCCCCCCGCCACCACGCTTGTCTGGAGGAACGGGCCGATCCCTCCCAGGCCGGGGATGCTCCCCGTCACGTAGAGCGCCGGATACCACCACACCGCTCCTACGACGTACAGAAGGGAGACGTAGGTTCCCTGTTCGGTCCGCTCCCGAATCATCGAGGTCACGATCAGGGCGGGAACGAGCGAAGCCGCCGCGAGCGGCCAGTCCAGCAGCGGGGGGAACTCGGCCAGTTCCGATCCCGCCGGACCGCGGAACAGGACGACCAGCACTCCGACCACGACCAGGCCGGCATGGGCGGTTCCCGACAGCAGAGCCACCGTCTGGCGGCGCAGGGGGACACCCACAAGCCGCGGCGTCAGGTAGTACACGACGGCATGGGTGAGGGTTCCGCCGAATCCGTAGACGAGCATGGACCACGCCGCCGGGCGGAGGCGCCCGAAGGAAAGGAAGGCCGTGTCCGCGAACAGGGTCGGTACGGCCAGCTTGATGAACATCACTGACAGCAGGCCTGCACCCGCCAGCGCCAGGAGGCAGGCGAGAAGCATGAGGCCGGACGCAGCGACCTCGCGCCTGTCCTCCCAGGTTCCGGTATCCGGAGAACCACCGTCGGTCTGCTCGTGCTCCAAGCCCGATTACTCCTCGTGTCCCGTTGCTTGCCTCAGCGTAGATTAACGTCGTGACGACGCCCGTCATCCGGCCCCGGAGGCCCACGTTCGTGGCGGTCCGCTCGGCTCACCCGTTCCCGCCCACCGGGCGGGACCCCTGGGCTTCCGAGGATACGCCGCCGACGGATGGGTTTAGCGAGCGACCACCTTTCTGCTTCAATGGGTTGGACTGATCGGAATGATTCCGAGCCCGTAGACGGTGGGTCCGCGCGGTCTCCGATGAGGGAGAGAAACCGGGCGGTCGGCAGGGCCGGGCGACCCGAGTCGAGGCGACACGGAGGCTAACTACCAGATGGTGCAACGCAGGCTTCGGCAGATGAGCGGCAAGGAGCGAGCGCTCGTCGGCTGGGCGTTGTTTGTTCTGGGCCTGGGAGCCTTGGTCGTGGGCATCTGGTTCAACCACTACTCGAACTTCCCGTCGTTCGAGACCGTCACCATCGCCGTGGACGAGGCGTCGGGAGTCCGCGCCGGCGATCGCATCATGTACGAGCGCGAGATGCGGACAGTGGCCAGGACGCCGTCGGTGGACCCGTCCCTTCCGCAGGTTCCGGTGGACATGATGGTCGAAGTCGACAACTTCGGCTGGTTGCCGCGCGACTGCCTGATCCGGGGCGGCGACTGGTGCCTTCCGTGGTCCACCCTGGGCCACCTGGTCGCCTTCGGCGGAAGCCAGTTGATGCTCCTCGGAGTTGCCATCGCGGTGATTCTCGGCAGGCGAATGACCTGGTCGGTGGCTTCCCTGGCCGCTTTCCTCGCGATGCTCGAGCTGGTAATCCTGCTGGGAACGGTGGCGTCGGAGTGGCTCAACCTGGCCCAAGGGCCCCTCAACTGGACCGAGCAGAACGACGCCTTCGGCATCTGGGCTCCACTCGTGCTCGGCAACCAGGTGGGGGTCAGTTGGGGCGCCATCAAGGACTTCGTGTCGATCAACTACAACATGGGCGCCCTCACCTTTATCATTCTCTTCGCCCGTTGGATCCAGGGCTTCGGTGGTCCGATGCCCGAGGAGAAGCAGTCGCAGACGGTCTCGCCGTACGGGCGCCCGCTGGTCAAAGGAGCCGAGTAGATGGCCAAGTCCGAGGTCTGGTTCGAGACGCCGCCGTTCCGTGATGACTACCAATTGGCGATGGTGGATAGCGATTACGTCCAGAGCCAGGTCCGGCCCAAGCAGTTCCTCCACATCAACCAGGCCGAGTGCATCCTGTGTGAGGGCTGTGTCGACATTTGCCCGTGGAAGTGCATCCACTACCTATCCCTCGACGCCATCGACGAGGCGCACGGTGTCGACCACCCGACTGACAGCTCGGACAACCTGGGGTTCTTCGTAGTCGACGAGTACGAGTGCACCAGGTGCCAGCTCTGCATCGACCGGTGCCCCACGAACGTGATTTCGATCGGTAAGTTCGCGGGGTCGGTCACCGATACGGCGATGAACGCGGGGTTGATAGATCAGGCGCCCTGGGACCAGGACACCGGTGCCCGTGACTTCAAGAACGGCTACACCTACGGCATGCGCTGGTAGACGGAGGCTCGAGTAATGGTGCTGGGAGATGGTATGAAGCTAAAGGAGCGGGTGTCGGACGCCGCCGACTCCTTCCGTCGCAGCGCCTTCTGGGAGTCGATGTTCCGTCCGGGGTCTCCCTTCAAGCGAGGGTACAGCGACAGCCCACGTAACCGTTCTTACGTAATCATGAACAACGTCCTGTATCACCTGCACCCGGTCAAGGTCAAACGGCACGCGGTCCGACTCTCCTACACGCTGTGCCTCGGTGGTACGAGCTTCTTCCTGTTCATCCTGCTCACGATCACCGGCATCTTCCTCATGTTCTACTACCGACCCACCTCCCCTGCCGCATATATCGATGTCGAGGCGCTCTCGACCTCGGTCGCCTTCGGATCGCTGGTCCGCAACCTCCACCGGTGGGGCGCCCACCTGATGGTCCTGACGGTCTTCCTGCACATGTCGAGGGTGTTCTACCACGGCGCGTACAAGCCCCCGCGCGAGTTCAACTGGGTGGTGGGCGTGGTCCTCCTGCTGCTGACCCTTCTGCTCTCCTTCACCGGTTACCTGCTGCCGTGGGACCAGTTGGCGCTGTGGGCGGTGACGGTGGGCACCAACATGGCCGGCTTCACGCCCGTCTTCGGCAACCAGGTGAAGTTCGCCCTGCTGGGCGGGATCGAAGTGACCGGGAATACGCTGCTGCGTTTCTACGTCCTCCACGTCCTGTTCCTGCCTTTCGTGATCGTCATCTTCATGGCGGTTCACTTCTGGCGGGTGCGCAAGGACGGTGGGATATCAGGGCCGCTATAGGAGACGTCTGAGAACCGATGGTGGAGATACCCGAACACCTGCTACGACGCTCAGCGGAGGCGAAGGCGAAGGCTCTCGGCGTTCCGGTGGACCAGGTGCTGGCCGAGATGCGAGGTGAGACCGCCCCGCAAGCAGCGGAGGCACCGGCCGCACCGCCGGTTCCACCACCCCTGTCGACCCCGGATCCCGCGGCTCCGGTCGTCCCGGCGCCGCCCGCTCCCGTTCCACCGGCGCCGGCGCCCCCGCCGGATCCGGTAGCCGA
This sequence comes from Candidatus Spongiisociaceae bacterium, assembly GCA_965219685.1. Taxonomy (GTDB): domain Bacteria; phylum Actinomycetota; class Acidimicrobiia; order Spongiisociales; family Spongiisociaceae; genus JAPPFW01. The sequence continues at coordinate 505,266 of CBDCOH010000002.1, forward strand.
GACGCCTGCGCCGGTGGCGGTCGTCGAGGAGGCACCTGTGGCGGCGGCCACCACGGTCACGCCGCCCGTGTCGGGCAACGGCGCCGCGACCACGGTCTCCCCACGTCCGGTGGCGCCACCGGAGGAGATACCGGAGGGAGTGAGACCCCAGCGCCTGCTCACGGTGGTGAAGGCGCGGGCCATCCAGCAGGTCAAGGCCACGCCCACCGACAAGGTCAACACCTGGCCTCACCTGATGATCGCCGAGTTCACGGCGTTGATGGTGGTCACCGCGGCTCTGATCGTCCTGTCGGTGATCCTCCAGGCGCCACTACTGGAGTTGGCCAACTTCAACGAGACGCCGAACCCGTCGAAGGCGCCGTGGTACTTCCTCGGCTTGCAGGAACTGCTCTCCTACTACGACCCCCAGGTCGCAGGCGTGATCATCCCGACCATCACCGGGCTGCTGGGTTTCATGGCAATTCCCTACGTGGACCGCAACCCCTCCACCAAGCCCTCGGACCGCAAGTTCGCAATCATGCTGTTCACGCTCTTCCTCGCCGGATCCGCGACGCTCACGCTGCTGGGGACCCTGTTCAGGGGTCCCGGCTTCAACTTCACGTACCCGTGGGCCGACGGGATCTGGTTCGATGACCTCAAGGACTGGGTGCACTTCGAATGACCACCCTCCAGTTGCTGATCGTGGCGATCTCCGGAGTCGTGGTGGTAGGTGTGCTGGGGGCATTCGTGATCGCCTACCGCCGCACCGCCGGCCCGACCCGACCGTCGCGATCCTGGAGGTCGGAGGTGTCGCGCGAGACGCGTAAGGCGGATCGGTCGGCAATGCCGTCGAGACTGGTCGTCCGGCGCCCGGAGCCCGCTCCCGAGCCAGAGCCCGAGGCCGACCCGACCGTCAGCGGCGTTCCCGACGAACCGGAGGTGTCACCGGCCCCGGTGGCTGTGCAGACGGTGGAAGTGCTGCGCGTCGAGGAACTCTCGCCCCAGGAGGCCGGCGTCAACCGCCGCCAGTTCTTCACCCGGGCGCTCGGCATCACGTTCGGTGCCTTCCTGGGCCTCAACGGCATCTCCTACCTGGCGTTCCTCTGGCCCCGCCTGTCCGGCGGGTTCGGGTCGGACATCGATGTCGGCGCCCTCGCCGATCTGCAGTCCGAGGTGATCCAGGACGATGGGTCGATACTCCCCAAGTTCGTGCCCGAGGCCCGGGCCTACATCATCCCCTTCGCCGAGTCCGACATGTCCCGATCGCAGTTCGGGGGGATGCCGGTCGTGGCCGGCGGGCTCTCCGCTCTGTTCCAGCGGTGCGTCCACCTCGGTTGCCGGGTTCCGTGGTGCGAGACCTCGCAGGGCTTCGAATGCCCCTGCCACGGCTCGAAGTACAACTACGCCGGGGAGTACGAGGCGGGTCCGGCGCCCCGCAACCTGGACAGGTTCGAAGTGTTAGACGTCAACGGCCGCATGATCGTCAAGACCGGCACGATCTTCCAGACTGCCCGGGCCATCGCCAAGACCGTGTCTTACCCCCAGGGCCCCTCGTGCATCGCCCTGACGACCACTGACGAGGAGGCCTAGGCCGGTGGCAACCCTGGTCGTGACCATCGTCGCCCTGGGCGCGATCGGTTGGTTCGCCTATCTCGTGGGCTCCGGTTCGCGGCGGGACCGCAAGGATCCTGTGCCGGCCAACCTGTCCGCCTCCCAGACCGACGACGAGATGGAGACCAGGCGTCTCGACCGGACGCTGGTCGGCGCGGTGCTCAGCGCGGCCTTCCTCACCCTGGCCATGCCCATCTACTACCTCGGGGAACTCGACCGGCAAGAGGGCTTCGTGGAGGAATTCGGCGATGCGTCCCTGGAGCGGGGGCACCATGTCTGGGAGGAGTTCGGTTGCGGCGACTGCCACGGGGTGGCGGCCGGAGGCGGCGTGGCGGCGTTCCTCGAGGAACGTTCCCAGGTCAACGTGGCGGGCTGGGCCGCTCCGGCACTCGACGACATCTTCTACCGGTACGACCGGGACGAGGTCGCGTTCTGGATCGTCTACGGCCGGGCAAACTCTCCGATGCCTCCATGGGGCCTGGACGGCGGGGGCCCTCTGAACAGCCAGCAGATCGACGACTTGCTCAACTACATCCAGTCGATCCAGATCGACCAACCGGGCGCTCTGCTCAAGATCGAAGGCTCCGTGAACGGAGCGGTCAGCCGCCTGGACGGAGCGGCCGACGCGGTCGACGCCCAGATCTCCGAGCAACTGCGACTCATCGAGACCATAGAGACAGCCGGGCCGACCTCCGTGGTGATCTCCGATCTCGCGGAACGCGCCCGTGATCTGCTGGACGGGGCCGGATCCGGCATCGACACCGATGGCGACGGCCTCTCCGACGTGACCGAGATCGGCCTCACAGCTGTCCTGCAGGAGGCTCTCGCGGGTGGATTCGTCGCCACCGAACTCACTTTCGACCCCCGCAACGCCGAGACGTTGATCGGTATCCGGGACGGCTCGTCGGCTGCCAGGGCCGTTGGAGACCTCGAGTCGAGCGCCACCTCGCTCACCATAACCCTCCAGAACCAGGAGGTCCTCCTGGAGCAGGCCCGGTTCGGGCTGGGATTCCTGGAGGCTGCCGCTCGCAACGAACGCTGGACGGTGGACATGGACGCGGTGGCCCGGGCGACCTTCGACGGTGACGGAGAAGTGGCGGCCCGGGCAGTGAGTCTCTACAACGCCTACTGCGCCAGATGCCACACCGCCGGGTACTCGGCCGGGCCCTCCTTCCAGCAGGCCCAGGCGTCCGGAGCTCTGGGTCCCTCCCTGCGCGACGGACGGGCGCTCACCCAGTTCCTCACCCATGAGGACATGTACGACTTCATCTCGGTCGGTTCCGTGTCGGGACAGGGTTACGGCGTAAACGGGGTGGGCTCGGGACGGATGCCCGGATTCGGTATGGTGCTGTCCGCAGAGGATCTCGATCTGATCGTCCAGTACCTCCGCGGGGTGACCCTGGACGGCAATGACTACGTGGACGGAAGCGACCCGGGAGGAGGGGAGTAGTGCGCGAGCTGTTCCGGGCCCTGCTGTCGCAGAATCTCCTGTTCACGGGGATCGTGCTCACCCTCGCCGCCGTCCTGGTGTTCTTCGGCAGCGTCTACCTGCTGCAGTACACCAACCTCGGCAAGCGGCTGGCGATCCTCGTATCCGGGGCAGGCATCTTCGGATGGACCACGATCAACTCGATCCTGTTCGTCCTCTACGCACCCCGAGGACCCCGCCCGGTGGATTTCGAAGGCTTGAACGCATTCGAGATCAGGATCATCCCGGGCGCCTTCACGGCCGCCTCGGCGATCCTCTTCACGATGTTCCTGGTAGCACTCCACCGCTACGAGAGGGACCAGGAACGCGAATAGTGGCTGGTGGCTGGCCTGTATTGCGCTAGCGAACCACTAACTATCAATAACTAGCCACCAGATAAGTAGAAGCTGAGGATCTGGAGTTCGGTGGCGAGGTCGACCTGCCTGAGGTGGGTTCCGTCGGGAACGGTGAGGACGGCCGGAGCGAAGTTCAGGATCGAGGGTACGCCGGCTTCCGCTAGGAGGGTGGCCACTCCTTGGGCGACGCTGGCGGGGGTTGCGATGATGGCAACCGCGATCTCGGTGGATTTGGCATCCTCGGAGAGGGCGGAGATGCACCGGACGCCGATCCCGCCCACCCGTCTCCCGATCTTGGCAGGGTCGGCGTCGTAGAGGCCGACGATCCGGAAGCCCCGCTGGCCGAACCCGCCGTAGTTGGCCAGGGCCGAACCGAGGTTTCCCACGCCGACCACCACCACCGCCCGGTCTTCAGTGAGTCCGAGGGCCCGGCGGATGCGGGCGGACAGTTCGTCGACCTGATATCCGACGCCCCTGATCCCGAAGGACCCGAGGAACGAGAGGTCCTTCCTCACCCCGGCAGCGTTGAGGTTGCTGATGCGGGCCAGCTGCTTGGAGGAGATGGTCGTCTGGGACGGCGCGAGTTGTTCGAGGCACCGTAGGTAGCGGGGCAAACGCTCGACGGTCGCAGCTGGCAGCGCCGGTTTCATCCGCGGGAGGTTAACGTTCCCGCGGAGGCCCCGAATCACACGTACGGGGCCACCCGGGCTACGGCCGTCGTCAGGCATCGGCCGTTGGATTCAGCGATGTTCCGATCTTCTATTATCGCTTCTTGTGACGGCACCACAGGGCCCTCGTTCCGGGGAGACTGCAGACATCGACGCCGGAGAGGTCGCTCCCTGGCATAGGGAGTCGGGCAGAGTCGTTCCGGACGTCGACTTTCCGGGCGGGTTCGGTTCTCACACCGGCAACATCGGGATCAAGGACCGGACCAGGGACGTGATGATCCTCTCCGCTCCAGAAGGCACCACCGCGGCCGGGGTCTTCACCAAGAGCCGGTTCTCGGGACCCAGCGTCACCATCAGCCGCGACCATCTGGCCGACGGCAGGGCGCGGTCCGTGGTGATCCTCTCGAAGAACTCGAACGTGGCCACCGGCGCGGTGGGCGCGGCGAACGCCGAGGAGTTGGCGCGTCTGACCGCACAGGTGGTCGGTTGCGATCCGAGCGAGGTGATAGTGGCGTCGACCGGGGTCATCGGAGTGCGTTACCCGATGGACCGGATCCGCCGCTACATGACCCGTCTCGCAGCCGACGGGGAGGCCTTCGGCGTGCCGGGGTCGGCCACCGGGGCGGCCACGGCGATCATGACCACCGACACTCATGCCAAGGTGGCTGCGGCGAGTGCCGGTCCGGCGCGGGTGGTGGGGATCGCCAAGGGAGTGGGGATGATCGAGCCCGATATGGCGACCATGCTGGCGGTGGTCACGACCGACGCGGCAGTGGCCGCGGATGTGCTGGACGAGATGTTCCGCAGGGTGGTCGATCACACCTTCAACGCCCTCAGCATCGACACCGACACGTCCACGAGCGACATGGCGGTGATCCTGGCCTCCGCGGCGGCCGGCCCGGTCGACGAGGCGGAACTGGAGGAGGCGATCGGCGAGGTCTGCCTTGACCTGACCCGGCAACTGGCTGCGGACGGGGAGGGCGCCGAGACCCTGATCGTGGTCACCGTGGAGGGCGCCCGCGACGACGCGCAGGCCAAGCGGGTGGCCAAGTCGATCGTGAACTCCCCGCTGGTCAAGACCGCCGTTCACGGCCGCGACCCCAACTGGGGCCGGGTGGCCATGGCGGTGGGCAAGTGCAACGACTCCGATATCGACCAGGACCGGGTGGTGATTCGCTTCGGCCCCACCGAGGTGTACCCGACGCCGGCGACTCCGGAGATGCTCCGCGAACTGGAGCGTTACCTGGCCGAGCCGGAGATCCTCATCCACGTGAGCCTCGGAATCACGCCAGGGGGCTCGGGCGCCGACGGTGGCGGCAGTTTCACGGTTTACGGCTGCGACCTGACCGACGGCTACGTCCGCATCAACGCCGACTACACGACGTAGTTGGTAGTTGGTAGTTGGTAGTTGGTAGTTGGTAGTTGGTCTCTGATAGTTGTAATAGATAGGTAGCGTTAGATTCAGGTCGTAAGCCGGTCTTGATAGCGCTGTGCAAGGGCAGCGTCGCGCCGGGGCTCGAGTGGGTTGCCGACCTGCGGAGGTCGATTGGTGCGGGCTGGCCCGGTTCAGGGTGGGGCGCGGTTGGTGGGTGTGTGTATCGCTTTGAGTACGGCGTGGATGTGGGGGTCGGGTTCGGGTGGCTGGTGGCTGCAGGTTCGTGTTCTTGGTGGGATGAGCCGTCGGCGTCGGGGTGGGGATTGGGGGTCTATGCGCATGCCGCGGCGGTGTACGGCGACGTGGTGGTGCCACCAGCACAGCGTGGTGAGGTTTTCGGCTGTGTTGGTGCCGCCTTGGGATCGGGGGGTGATGTGGTGTGCTTCGAGGCGGTAGGTGGAGGTGCATCCGTCGATGGTGCATCCGTCGTCGCGGGCGAGGACGGCTCGGCGCAGGGATGGGCGCATCGAGGTGGTGGTTCCGTGGTGGAGGATGTTCTGCCCGGCGACGGTGATGATCTCGGTGGTGCCGACGCATTGGATGAGGTCTACGCTGTCGGGTCCTACCCTGGCTCCGGCAAGGATGGCTGCTCCTTGTTCGTTGCCGGACGTCTCGGAGAGGGGCTGGTTCGCGACGATCATGAGCGCGGGTTCGCGTCTGCGGCGGGCCGCCCGGAAGCGTTCCGCGGTGGTGGCGGGTTGGGGGGTGCGGTCTAGTTCGTCTTGGCATAGAGTGGTTAGAGCGAGGGCTCGTCTCTGTGCAGCGTTGGGACGGGTTTCGCCTGCGGGTACCAGATTCTCGCCTCTTCGGTCCAAGCCTTGGCGGCATATGTCTGCTTCGAGGGCGCCGAGCCGCCCGTTCACCTGCACGTGGCTGCCGTCCAAGGAAGGCTGCAACATCAGGTATTGGCCTTCGAACACTGCCCGTTCGTCGTGGCGGCTCATCTTGCGATGGGACTGGAGTACCCGTTTGACGGCTTCGAGGTCCAGGTCCCGGCTGGCTTCGATCACCTCCATCGAGGCGCCCGCCTCGGCCAGGCGCTCCTCGGCCAGTGCACGCTCGTAGGAGACAGCACCTGCGCGGATCGCCTCGATCTGGTGATCCGCCAACCGCCCGGCCAGATAGACCAGGTCGCGGGCTGTGGAGCGGCGCACATCGAGGCGGGAGGCGACCATCTCTGTGGGGTTGCGGTACCCCAACCGGGCCGCCGCGCCCCGCCGCAGCATGTGCCGCACCCAGCCGAGTTGGTCACCGCGGGCCCGGCTGACCTTGGCTTGCGCGCGGACGAGGGCGGCTTCTGCTTTGGCGTCCTCCACATCGGCGTGGGTGTAGCCACCATCGGCTGCCATGTGCCGGGCCCGGTCGTAGACCCGCTGCCGTTCCCGCTGGTAGGGGCTCGCGAACAGGTCTGCGTCCGGTCCTCCACTGTTGGCAGTGGTGGGCTGGACGGTTTCTTGGTCCGGATAGTCGAGTAGGTAATCGAACATATGTTCTTATCATACGATACCGGTGTGACATAAACACCCGGGAACCATCCCAAACAGGTGCACACTCAAGGAAACGTTCCGCCTTCTCAGACCACACAGACCCAACGACCGGGGAGTGTCCAGCCGCGGCACATCCGAGAGAGACCGCCCGCGGAACACCGCCAACCCACCCAAGACCGCGAAAAACCGCCGACAACCACCACCCCTCCGGGCCCACCCCCACCCTGCCAAGGACCCGAACACACCTCTCCTCACCCCTTCGGGCATGGGGGCCGGTGCCGGCGATCTGACCCTCGGGCGACCGAATGACGTCCCGTCCGGAACCACCCAGGCGATTGATACCCCAATCATGCAGAACAGGTATGACACCTTCAACCCCCATGTGACCCGCCAGGCCCAGAGTGGCAAGAATCTCACAGCCACGCAGGTCCTAGCCGATGTCAGCGCGGAAGGGCGATCGAGTACACCGGCGTACCGGGCAGAGAACGCCTCCGCGACGACGGTGTGGGAGCTAGTGCCTCCACCGGTATAAGATCACGATCCAGAATCGTCTCGAACCGGTGGTCGATCCCATGGTCCTGCTCTTCTCGCTGCTCAGCCTGCTGGCGCTGGCGGCTGCCGTCGGCTTGGGCGTATCGCTGGTCGGTCGCCGCTCTCGAGCGACCGCCTCCCTGGAACTGGGTCCGTATGCGTTGCCGGTGGCGGCGACGGTTGCCGCGGTCGCCACTCTCGGGTCGCTCTACCTGTCCGAAGTGGAGGGCTTCGTACCGTGCCTGCTGTGCTGGGTTCAGAGGGGCTTCATGTATCCGCTCGCCATCCTGCTCATAGCGGCCGCGTGGAGGCCCTTCCGCTGGGCGGCGCAGATCGCCCTGGCGCTGTCGACACTGGGTGGCCTGGTAGCTGTCTATCACTACGCGGAGCAGAGGGGATGGGTCGGCGGCTCCGAGCAGTTCTGCGACGCGGCGGCGCCCTGCACCTACGTGTGGGTTGAGCAATTCGGGTTCATGTCGATACCCTTCATGGCGTTCACCGGGTTCCTGCTCATCGCCCTGCTCGCGGGGCTCAAGATGCTCGGGCGCCCAGCACACGCAGATGGAACATAGGAGCTAGTTCATGGCAAGGACCGGCGGCAAACGTACCCAACCGCGGGCCCGCCCGTCGGCCCAACCCGCGCCCCAGAGGCCAACCCTCCCTACCGTGACGGAGGAGCCCTCCGGTCTCGGGAAGAGGATCCTCCTGGTCGGCGCCGGATTGATCGCCTTGGCGGTGGTGGCGGTGGTCGGATTCACACTGGCGACCGAGGATCAGACCGCCACCGAGGAGGAGGCGTTCCTGCTCCCCGACGTCACGGTGAGCGGATCCATCCTCCCGCCCTACACCGGCACGGCCGAGGACGCGGGCGTCGGACTCACCATGCCGGAGATCCTCTCCACCGACTTCTCGGGACTGCCTGCTTCCATAGAGAGGGACGGGATCCCGAAGATGATCCTTTTCCTTGCCCACTGGTGTCCGGCCTGTCAGCGAGAGGTACCGGAGGTGCAAGCGTGGATCGACCAGAATGGCGTGCCCGCAGGCGTCGACTTCGTATCCGTCGCGACTTCCATCGACGAGATCCGGTCCAACTACCCGCCGGACGCTTGGCTCCGCCGGGAGGGGTGGACACCGCGGGTCGTCGTCGACAGTGCCACGAGCAGGATCGCCAACGCATACGGACTGAATGCTTTCCCGTACTATGTCCTGGTAGACGGCTCCGGTACGGTGGTGCGGAGGATCGCCGGGGGGGTCGCCCCCGCGGTGGTCGGCTCCATGCTCGATGCCTTGGCCGCGGGCGGTTAGAGGTGCCCTCCCTGCCTCGCATCGATCAGGACGGGCACCGCCTGGCTGCCCACACCATCAGCGCTTTGGCGATGGATGCGGTCCAGAGGGCCAACTCGGGCCATCCCGGAATGCCGATGGGTATGGCCGATCTGGCCACCGTTCTCTGGACCCGCCACCTGGTCGTGGATCCCGACCACCCCACCTGGCCGGACCGGGACCGTTTCGTCCTGTCCAACGGGCACGGCTCCATGCTCCTGTACGCGGTGCTGCATCTGTGCGGTTTCCCGATCACGATGGAGGATCTGATCAACTTCCGGCAGTGGGGGTCGCCGACCGCCGGCCATCCTGAGTACGAGCCCCACCTGGGCATCGAGATGACCACCGGACCGCTCGGGCAGGGGTTCGGAACCGCGGTCGGGATGGCGGTCGCCGAGGCCCATCTCAACTCGGTGTTCGGCGACGACCTGGTGAACCACCGGACCTGGGCCTTCGTCTCCGACGGAGACGTGATGGAGGGTATCTCGGCGGAGGCGGCGTCGCTGGCCGGCCATCTCGGTCTCGGAAAGCTCAACTACGTATACGACGACAACCGGATCTCGATCGACGGCCCGACCGACCTCACCTTCAGCGAGAACGTGGCGGCCCGCTTCGAAGCGGTCGGCTGGCACACGGTCGCGATCGACGGGCACGATCCCGAGGCCATCGACGAGGCGTTCGACGAGGCGTGCACGGAGACAGAACGACCGTCCCTGATCATCGCCCGCACCCACATCGGCAAGGGTGCTCCCAGCAAGCAGGACACCTCCGCCGCGCATGGCGCACCCCTAGGGACCGAGGAGATCGCCGGATGGCGACGGGGTGTCGGATGGCCCGGCGACGACTTCCACGTTCCCGACGGCGTCCGGGAGTTCTTCGCGAACGGGATGGAACGGGGGCGCCGCGCACACTCCGCCTGGAAGGAGAGATTCGGGTCTGCGACCGCGGAGAATCCTGAGACAGCCGGGCGCTGGTCTGCCTACCACGACCCCGGCCCGGTCGAGTTGGAGGGTCCCGGATTCGAGGTCGGTGCGGGGCTGGCCACCCGGCGGGCGATGGGCGCCATCTTCGACGAGATCGGCCGGAAGGTGCCCGGCTTGATCGGCGGTTCGGCGGACCTCGTCGGGTCGACCAAGACGATCCTCTCGACGGGTGGGAGCTTCTCCAGGGAGAACCCTGCCGGGCGTAACATGTACTTCGGCGTGCGCGAGCACGCAATGGGGACGCTTGTCAACGGTATGGCCCTTCATGGGGGACTCCGCCCTTACGGGGCATCGTTCTTCGTCTTCAGTGACTACATGCGGCCCGCGATACGCCTCTCTGCGCTGATGGATATTCCCGCGATATGGGTCTTCACCCACGAGTCGGTCTTCCTCGGGGAGGACGGTCCCACGCACCAGCCCATCGAGCACCTGGCCTCGATGCGCGCGATGCCCAACATGTCCGTGTTCAGACCCGCAGATGCGGGTGAGATGGTCGAGGCGTGGCAGACGGTGCTGAACCAACGTTCGCCGGCCATCATCCTGGGTACCCGCCAGGGAATCCCCGTACTCGATCGATCAGGACGGGAGGGTGGTGTCGCTCGCGGCGCCTACGTTCTGCGGGACGGAACGGATGCGGTGGTGATAGCGACCGGGTCGGAGGTCTCCGTTGCCCTGGCGGCTGCCGCGGCGCTGGTGGACACCTATTCCGTCCGGGTGGTGAGCATGCCCTGCGTGGAGTTGTTCCTGGAGCAACCGGAGGACTACCGCCGGGAGGTCTTGGGAGAAGGCCTGCCGACCGCCACAGTCGAGGCCGCCGCAACCTACGGATGGTCACGTTTCGCCGGCCCCGACGGCCTCACCATCGGCATCGACCGCTTCGGGGCCTCGGCCCCGGCCGGCCGGATCGCCGAGGAGTTGGGTTTCACCGGTCCGGCGGTGGCCGAGCGCCTCGCCAACTGGCTCGAAGGCCCCTAGGTGTCAGGTAGTTCGTAGTACCGGCACCATTCACCATTCACCACCAGTCGGCCGGCACTCGCCGAGACTGTTGAACCTGCCGGGTACCGGTTGAATGCCGCTCAGCAGGCAGGTGCGCCGTAGAATCGGGCGAAGTGTCCACCGTAACCGCCAACCAAGCCCCCAGCCTGTCCGGATGGCGTACCTACCTGCGCAACCTGTGGCGCTGGCGCGAGTTCGGGTGGTTCCTGGCCATGGGGAACCTGGCAGCCCGCAACGCGTCGACCTCTCTAGGATTGTTCTGGTGGGTTTTGAACCCGTTGATCATGGCCGCCGTCTACTTCCTCGTCTTCGGGGTCATCTTCGAAGGCAGGAGAGGCGACACCGACTTCGTCGCGTGGTTGCTGGCCGGCGTGTTCGTGTTCAACTACACGGCAACCGCCATGACCTCGGGAGCCAACAGCATCCTTGCCAACCGGCGGCTCCTGGTGAACATCCGCTTCCCCCGGCTGGTGCTCCCGATCTCGGCCATAATCGAGACGGGCATCGGATTCGGTCTGTCGATGGTCGTCTATTACGTCATAGTCTGGCCCGCCAACGGGATCCTGCCGGGAGTCACGATCATCTGGCTGCCCTTCGCCATCGCGCTCCACACCGTCTTCAACCTCGGGCTGGCCGGCTGGACCGCCCGGCTGGCCATCCCCTTCAGGGACATCAACAACCTGATACCGCACCTGAACAGGCTCTGGCTGTACCTGTCGCCGATCATCTGGCCGCTGAGCTTTCTGGATGACCAGGGGGAGTTGATCGGGCAACTTGCCCGGCTCAACCCGATGTTCGGGATACTCTCCTTCTACCGCTTGGCGTTGATGGGTCGGGAACTCGACGTGTTCGCGTTCGTCGTGGCCCTGGCGTGGGTGCTGCTGATCGGGGGAGGAGGGATCGTCAGCTTCGTGCGCCACGAGGGCAACATGGTGCGGCATCTATGAGTTCCTCGGCGGTCTCGGTCAGGGGAGTCGGCGTCATCTACCGGGCCTACGTGGACCGGGACTCGACCCTGCGCAGGGTGGTCGCCCGCCGGAGGCTGCGACACGTCACCGAGGTCGTCGCGCTCGACGATGTCTCGTTCGAGGTGCAGAGAGGCGAGACACTCGGGCTGGTGGGCGACAACGGAGCGGGCAAGAGCACATTGCTGCGGGTGGTGGCCCGCACCATGCGGCCGGACACGGGCACCGTCGAGATCCGGGGGAAGACCTCCACCCTCCTTCAGCTCGGCGCCGGATTCAACAAGGAACTGTCGGGGCGGCGCAACGTATACCTGAGCGGCCTGGCGCACGGTCTGAGAAGGGCGGAGATCGAGCGGCTCTTCGCCGACATCGTCGACTACGCGGACCTGGGCGAGGCTATCGGCCGGCCGCTCAAGTCCTACTCATCGGGGATGGTCTCCCGGTTGGCGTTCTCGATATCCATGCACCTGCTGCCGGACATCCTGCTTCTCGACGAGGTACTGGCGGTGGGGGACGCAGGCTTCAGGCAGAAAAGTCGGGAAGCGATGCGGGAGATGCTCGGCAGGGGAGGCACGGTCCTGGTCGCCAGCCACATCCTCGGCATGATGACCGAGACCTGCGACCGTGTGTTGTGGCTCGAGAAGGGGCGGGTCAGGGACCTGGGACCGGCAGGACCGGTAATCGAGACCTACAAGCGGGCTCTCCCGTCCCGGGCCGGCTGAGTGTCGACCGGCCGGACGGGCTCGGTGAGAACGTGGTCCTCAGCTGCTACGACCGGTCGACCATCCGCGACCGTCAGCGATCCGGACCGCTCCCGGCAGCCGGTCCGGGTTCCTGATGTGTCTCCTTCCGGGCGGATCCTCGAAGCGCTTTGCGGGTGGCGATGACCTCGGCTGTTGAGGTGGCGATCAGGTCCCTGGCGAGCAGCACCAGCCGGTAGCCGCCCAGCACCACCGCAGTACCCACCACCCCTTCCGCCTGGAGCACGGTGGCCATGCTGACCTCGAACACGCCGATCCCCTGGGGGGCGAACGGGGCCAGGAAGCCGATTCCCCAGGTGAGCAGGAACCCACCGAGGACCAGGATCGTCCGGTAGGAGTCCGTGGCCGGGAACGCCCTGAGGTAGAGCAGGAAGGTCACGGCCGACCAACCCCAGAAGACCACGTTGACACCGAGAAGCCTCAGGTATCCCCTCCAGGTCAGGGAGAACTCGACGCCGCGGCGAGCCGCCAGCCAGGCCACCACCCTGCCTCCGATGGTGGGGGAGGTGGCCGCGATCAGTCCCACGGCCAGCAGGACCATCCAGGTCGCCCCTCCGGGTACTCCTCCGGAGAGGCCGAGGACGACGAGGCCGCAGATGAGCACGACGGTGAGGCTGGTGGCCATCTCGAGCACGGCTGTGGCGCTGAGCGGGCCGAGGGGCACCCCGGCTGAACGCAGCAAGCCCACCCGGCCCACCGCGAACCACACCGAACCCGGGACGTATCTGGCCAGCAGGGAACGGGACGTGGCGAGGGTGGCCTTCGCGAACACCTGCGGGCGGGGAGCGCAGTATCCCTGCGTGCGGAGACCGACGACCCAGAACCAGCCGCCCACGAGGATCAGTCCGAAGCTGGCCACCAGCGCGGCGACTATGAGGAGCGGTCGGGCGCCGTTCACGAGTTCGACCACCTCGGGCCATTCGGATCGGGCCACCCATGCGATCAGGATCACCAGCCCGACCAGGTAACCGATCCGTATCACCTTCAGAAGTGGTTTGAGCCGCGTCATGGACCGGCTCCGGCGATGGCGTCCAAAACCCGGTCGTTCTCGGCCAGGCGATCGCGGAGCGAGCCCCGCACCTCGGTGGCTCGCGACGTCACCCCGAGGGCGGCCTCGGCGGCCCTCACCATGCGGTCCGGTTCGGGTTCGAGCGGGTTCAGCAGCGGCGCCCAGCGGCCTCCCTCCGCGGCCAGCGAAGCCATCTTGGGGGAGTAGTCGAGCAGCACGGCCGGTCGCCCGTGCAGGAGGGCGGCGATGGCGCCGTGGTAACGCATGGTGATCACCAGCCGGCTCCGACCCACCTCCTCGATCACACTGTCGAGACCGGGCCTCACCAGTTCCACCTCGCAGCCGAGACGATCCGCAATCGACCGGTGAACCGGCATGTCGCGGCTTGCCTGGAAGGTCACCATCCGTATGGACAACCCGGTCGCGTCCGCGACTGCCTCGAGCCCGCCCGCGAGGGCGGACGACGTGGCCGGCGATGGCCGAGCGGCCTTGGACGCGGCGGTTCCGATCCCGCGGCGGTCGGGCGGCCTGAGGATCACGCACATCGTGTCCTCCGGAGCGAGGCCGTCCACCCGATCACCGATCACCGGGTCACTCCCGACGCCGACGTTCTCCAGGCCCCAGCCTCGAAGCCGGTCGGCCGAGTCGTGGTCACGCACCACGATGAACCGCAAGCGGCGGAGGCTTCCCCGGGCGGTCGGGACCGCGAGCGGACCGCCGACCCTGCCCACCCCCAGACCGACCGCACATCCGGCCAGGTGGCGGGCCGAATGCAGCCTGGAAGCGTGGAAGGGTAGGTTCCATACCGATGTCTCGGTCTGGATCAACCCGCCGGTCACCACCACCCCGTGGGTCTCCCGCAGGGCGCGCCGTAGCTTCAGGTAGTCCAGGAGGGAGCGATGCGGAACCGCATCGACACCGTGGAGACGGGTGGTCTCGTCCGGATCGATCGAGATGGCGACCGGCTCAGCGCCCCGAGAGCGCAGGGAGCCAACCAGTGACCGGAGGATCAACTCGTCACCTAGGTTGTCCGAGCCGAACCAGCCGGCGATGGCTATGCGAGAGGCCATCGGGACGGCTACGTACTTTTCGGACGGGCTCGAAGCGATGATGCGGGGTGGAGCGCGGACGTCAACCGATCTCCCGGGAGTCCGAATCGAGCGCCTGCCAGGTGCCCAGCCTCGATGAACACGGGCAGGACGATGCTCACGTCTACCGCTGCGTTATGTGCCACGCCTGCGAGTTTGACCGCCCGAACGCTTCGCGGCAAGCCCGGAGCCGCGACAATGGGTAAGACTCGGTGATCATGGGTCGGGGGTCTCAGGGGAGATGTCTTGACCTTCGACCGGATCGAAGGGGTAACTTCCGGGTGACGACTGTTGGGAGGCGGAACGTGCTGATCGGCGAAGTTGCCCGCTCGACAGGCCTGACGGCGTCTGCGATCCGTTTCTACGAGCAGCACGGGATCGTCCCTCGAGCCCAGCGCAACGCGGAGGGATACCGGCGCTATCGCGAGAAGGATGTCGAGTTGCTGCGGTTCGTCCGCCGGCTGCGTGCCCTGAACATTCCACTGGACGACGTTCGCGAGGTTGTAACGTTGCGCTCAGGCGGTCTTTCGCCCTGTCGCCCGATGAGGGACGCGATCACCAGGGAGGTCTCCCGTCTAAACCGGGAGATTCAGGAACTGGCACGTGTTCGAGACCAGCTCACGAACCTGCAGATCGCCGCCGACGGGATGGAGGACCACTGGCCCGATCACTGTGTATGCAGCCTCGTCGACTCCGACAGCCCGGAACATGCCACCGGATCCGCGGTCAGGATCACGCTCCAGTATTTCGAGGGTTGCCCCAACTGGGAGGTGACCGATCGTCGACTGGCCGCCCTCGGAGTACCCGTCACGTACCAGCGGATCAAGACGCCCTCCGAGGCGTTGCAGCACGGCTTCCGGGGCTCGCCGACGGTCCTCGTGAACGGATCGGACCCCTTCGAAGCGCCCGGCGCGCCCATCGGTCTGACATGCCGCGTCTACCGGGGTCCATCCGGACCATCCGGAGCACCTTCGATCGAGGACTTGGCAGAGGCGATCGACACGGCCAGGAAGGAGGCCCTGCGCAGGCCAACCGCCTCGCAATTCCGGTAGCGATAGGCTCCGGCCGGTGAGGGAAGGCGGTATTCGAGGCCGACTTCGACAGGACATGCCGGTCCGGGTCGCCGGAGGCGCGGCGGTCGCGGCTCTTCTGGCCGGCTCGTGGTGGGAACTGCTGTTCCTCCCCTTGGGCGCCAGTCACGATGGTCGGATCAACGCACGGTTCGGTCTGCACGTCCGGAACTTCCTGGAGCACGGGTTGGCGAACTCCGACTACCTGGCGTCCATGGAGCCGTTCGCGACGACTCCGTACACCCATCACCCTCCCCTTCTCAACGTGCTCCACGCGGTGGTCGGATCGACGCTCGGGCAGGGCGAATGGCAATTGCACACCATCGGCTACCTGGCCGGCCTGGGAACCGTGGGCGGGCTCTTCTGGCTGGCTCGCGAACTCGACCTGGGGCCGTGGTCCTCGGTGGCGGCCGTGGCATTCGTGGCGTCGACTCCGATGTTCTGGATCTACGGGCGTCTGGGGCTCGGCATATCGATCGTGCTGCCGCTCCTGGCCCTCTGGCAGCGGTATCACAGGCTGGGTCGGGGATACCGGGCGCTTCTGATCGCCTCGGGTCTGGCAGCCTTCTCATCCTGGGTCGGGGCCGCCCTCGCTGTCCTCCTCTCCGGTATGAGCATGAGGGAAGGCGGGCGCCGGAAGGCAGGTGCGGCGGTGGGTGCGGTAGGTGTCTCCACCGCCCTGGCTGTTCTGGTCTGGGTGGCGTGGGCGGGCGATGTGACCGAGGTGGCGCAGCACACCCTGTCCCGGCTCCGATGGCCCTCGCTGTCGGCCCTATCGGACAACTATCTGTGGTTCTACCGGACGCTGTTTCCCTGGTGGTTCCGCTGGCTGATTCTCCCGGCGATCGCGATGGCCCTCATCGATCGCCGGACCCGGCCAGCCGCCGGCTCGATCACCGCGGCTCTCACGGTGTGGACGCTTATCACCCCCGACGCCGCCTATATTCACGACTTCTGGACGTATCCGCTCCTCCTTCCCGTATTCCTCGGCCTGGCGGTGATAGCGGATCACATGGAACGAAGGTTGGAGGGCAGGCGGATCGCGGTCGGGGCGGGCGTCGCCCTGGTGTTGCTGGTTGCGGTGGGCTTCGCCCGTCTTCCGCCTTACCGCGACGCCTACTTCCGGGCGCCGTCGGATGCCGGTGCTCTCGTCCGGGAGACGGGTCCGCCGCCCTGGCAGAGAACCGCCTGGTTGGCGGAGGGAGTGGACCCGATTCCGTACTGGGTGAGCTACTACTGGAATCTCCCCACCACCGAGGTAACCGTGGCTGACCTGGGCGTCATGGGAGAACACGACCTGGTCATGGTCCGTCTCGACCGGTTGCCGTCCTGGGTGGGGTCGGTCCCGGATCCGGTGGCATCGAGGGGACGCTATGGCCTGGTGAGGGTCGCCGCACTGCCGCCGTAGGAGTGAGGCTTATATGAAGATACTGTTATCATTCGGCGGATAGTGTAACGTATTGCATACAATGCTAGTGACTTCCCGGTGACGAGCCCCGCCGCCGTACGAACCGCGACGGCCCTGCGGCCCCATCGGTCCGCCCCCGATCTGCGCCACGGGCACGGTAGGTCGGAGCGTCCCCCGGTGAGACGCCGTCCTACCGCTGGGAACTGGGCGCCAACGACACCTGGGTGGCCTTCGGGACCGATCCCACCTTCTCCTACCTCCCGCAGCAGCCTGAGACGACATCATTCCGAGTGACGGTGAGCTACCCGTCTGGGTCGTCCACCTCCGCCCCGCTGACCATCACATGGAAGCCGTTCGTCCCGCGGCCGGTGCCCGACTCCGACCCGACCCCCGACTCGGAAGAGAACTCCGAGCGTGCTCCCCTCACGGTGGAGGAGAAGGCGTCCCCGGGATGGCGGGTGGCGATCTCGACCGGCAGCAGCGAGCCCGAGGTCGGGGAATGGGTCACCCTGACGGCCGAGGTGACGAACGCGCCTGAAGGCCGCGACCCCGGCTACCGCTGGGAGATGCGGGGGGTCGGCCCCTGGCGGGCGGTCGGCACGGCCCGCAGTTTTCGCTATGCCGCCGATGCGCCCTCTTCGGCAACCTTCCGCGTCTCGGTCAGCTACGCGACGCCGGCTACGTCACCTCGGACCCGCTCACCCTGAGCTGGGACGAGGGTTCCGGAGCGCGGGCCGCGCAGTCGACGCTCACGGCGGACGCCGGGCCGGACCAGTCGGTCGTGTGGGCGCAAGGGGTGAGGCTGGACGGCACCGGCTCGACAGGAGCGGTGAGCTACGCCTGGATCCAGACCAGCGGCCCGAACGTGACGCTGACCGGAGCGGACACGGCGACTCCCAGCTTCACTGCGCCCTCGGCGCGCGGTGTAATCTGTATCGCTGCTGGACCAATGGGCAGGTACAGGACCACGGCGCCCGCGGCAACAGAGGAACGTTGACCGTCGGCGACATGGACAGCGCCACCCGCTACTGGGTCGTCGGTTGGGTGGTGGGTAGTGCGGGTACTTGGTCGTGGTGGATCCCGGCCACGACCACCGGCTCGGCGACGATCCGGCACGTCACGCTGACATCCTCGCCCGCCTCCGGGGACACCTACCGGACCGGCGAGAAGATCCGAGCCGAGCTGACCTGGAGCCAGGTGGTGACGGTCGACAACGGCGGCTCGGACGATAACGTGGCCGTGCGCCTCGACCTGGGCTCGGACGACGGCGCCTATTCCAACAGCCGCCGGGCGATGAGCTACGTCTCGGGTACGGGATCGGACACCCTGACCTTCGAGTACACGGTCCAACGCGACGACATCGACGCAGACGGGGTCTGGGTCCAGCACAAATCTGCCACCGAGAACGAGGTGGTGTTCCTGGCGAACGGGGCGACGCTGGAGGGCGGCAATCCGGACACGAACAACGCCGGCCTGACAAGGCGCCACCGCCTGGGTACGACCGGCGACCCGAGTCAGAAGGTGGACGGGACGACCACGGCGACGGCGGATGCGGGCGCGGACCGGACCGTGTTGTTCGGGACGGAGGTGACGCTGAACGGGGGCGGCTCGTCGTCGGAAAACGAGGGAGCTTCGCTGACCTACGCCTGGAACCAACTCAGCGGCGAGCCTGTGACGCTGAGCGGCGCGAACACGGCCAAGCCCAGTTTCACCGCGCCCACGGTGCGGACCGACCTGGTCTTCCAGTTGGTGGTCAACGACGGAGCCTACGACAGCGGGCCCGACACGGTGACCATCGTGGTGCGCGCGCCGCTCAACCCGAGCTCACCGCCCTGCGCCCATCCCGCAGGCGGCGGGAAGGCTCAATACAACGTGAGTCTCCTAGTCGATGAGAAGGGCGATACCTCCATCAAGGTCTACTTCACCACGGCCAATGAAACCACGTTTTCGCTCTGCCGACCGGACGGGAGTCGGATCAGTCTCTTAGGGGCCGCTAACGAGGGGCGGGTGACCTTCAGCGATCTGTCCAGCGGCACCCGCTACTGGATCGCCAGCGGCACCCGGCACAACGCTGAAGTGTTTTCGCAGTGGGTCCCGGTCACGGTCGTTCTTGCCGAGGATGGCTCGAACCGCGATGTGGGCGATGTGGCTCGACCTGGGCCCTGACGACGCCGACCGCGCCAACAGCCGCAAGCTGATGAGTCATGTCTCGGGCACGGACAAGACCTCCGGGTTGAACGACAAGATCAGCGTCCGGCTCACCTTCAACGAAGCGGTGAACGTCGATACGGCGGGCGGCACGCCCTCGCTGAAGATCAAGATCGGCCCCTCGCTCAACGAGTTGGCGACGGCCTATGCCACCGGCAACGGCACGAAGTCGCTCGTGTTCCGCTACACCGTGGTCTCGCCGAACAAGTCCACCACCGGCGTCGCGGTGATCGAGAACACGCTCGCTCTGAACAGCGGAACGATCAGATCGGTGGAGACCGGCGAGGACGCGAAGCTTGGCCACACCGGTGTGGTACACGACTCGAACCACCTGGTCGACAGCAGCCCGCCGGCGCCGACCGGTCTGAGCGCGGAGGTCGGCAACACCCGGATCACGCTGCGCTGGACCGATCCCGGCGACGCGTCGATCACCAAGTACCAGGACCGAGCGCGGGCAAGCGGAGGGCAATGGTCACCGGACTGGACGGACATCACCGGCAGCGGCGCCGCAACGACCTCCTACACCGTGCCCGGCCTGACCAACGACACGACCTACACGGTCCAGCTGCGCGCCGTGCGCGGCGAGGACAAACCTGGGCCGGTCGTCCAGCCAGACCGCCACGCCCAAGCCGGCCAAGCCTCCGGCGCCGTCTGGCGGCGGCTATGGCCGGCAGCGGGCAGATCGCTCTCAGTTGGACCGATCCGGGCGATGCGACGATCAGCAAGTACCAGTTCCGCCGCCGGGCCGGTAGCGGGAACTTCACGGGCTGGATGGACATCCCGGACAGCGGCGCGGCCACCTTCACCTATACGGTGACCGGCCTGAGCAACGGCACGACCTACACGTTCGAGTTGCGGGCGATCCGGGGCGTGGACACCGAGGGTCTGGCCGCCGGCATCGAGCCCACACCCACCGCTACCGGCCCTGCCGCCCCGGCCGGCCTCACCGCGACCCCGGGAGTCGGACGGATCACGCAGCGCTGGACCGATCCGGAAAACGATCAGATCAGCAGGTACCAGTACCGCCAGCGCGAGTCCGGCGGGACCTGGTCGGACTGGGCTGACATCGAGGGCAGCGGAGCGAATACCACGACGTACACGGTGACCGGGTTGACCTACGGGATCGATCTGCGCTGTGACAAGCGCTCTCGCCACGCCGACGAGACCCCGGACATCCGGCCGCCCCTCCTCCGGCGGTGGGAGCGGGGGAGTTCCGCCTCCGCCGGAAGCCGCTCCCCCCGACGAGGACTTCGTATGGAATGCGACCCGTGACGTCCCGGCGCTGGCCGCCGGCAACCCCAATCCCACGGGCCTCTGGTCGGACGGCCAGACTCTTCTGGTCATCGAGAACTCCCGATCGGGTCCTGACATTCTCTACGCCTACTCGCTCGCCGGGGGCGCGGAACTGACCCAGCACCGGATCGAGCTGGACCGGCGCAACGCTTCGCGCACGGCATCTGGTCAGACGGTACGACCATGCTGGTGCTCGGTTCGCTCTACGCGTACGACCTGGAAACCGGCGAGTTGGTGGCCGGATACCGTTTGGACGCCTCGAACCGGAGCCCCCGCGGGATCTGGTCGGACGGCG
Organism: Candidatus Spongiisociaceae bacterium; assembly: GCA_965219685.1. GTDB lineage: Bacteria > Actinomycetota > Acidimicrobiia > Spongiisociales > Spongiisociaceae > JAPPFW01. The sequence continues at coordinate 526,200 of CBDCOH010000002.1, forward strand.
TCACGATCTGGGTCTCCTCGTCGGAGCCCTAGACCTCCCCGCCCCCTGAACCATATTCACCATTCACCATTCACCATTCACCATTCACCAATCCCCATTCACCAATCACCAATCCCCGCGAAGGCGAGATCACATCCGGGGCGCCTGTCCTGTGCCTGGCTCAGGAAGTAGGAGTCCGGCGCGTTCCACGTATGCCCTTCTCCGTGGCGGACGAGAACGTAGCCGTGGCCGTGGGTCCGGTACACGCGGCCCCCGATGCGAGCCACGTCTCGCGCCAGGGCCTGGTCCACCGCGGTGTCGACGCGCCTCCATCCGCCCGCCTCCTCCAGGTCGTACCGGGCGATGAGCATGGCTCCGCCGGCGATCGTGAAGGCACTGGCGAAGGTCTCCCCACCACCGGCGTAGCGGTGGATGGTCGTGTCGGAGTTGACCAGATGGACGAACTCGGCGCCCTTGGCCACGAGGTTCGCCTTCGAGAACTGGCGGGCCAGTACCAGGTCCCAGACGTGTTCGGCGCCGTAATGGTCGTCGTCGTCCATCTTGGTCAATAGCCTCCCCCCGGCCACCTCCGTGGCCCGGTTCAGCACCGTCCCGAATGGGGCTTCGGCGGGCGCCCTCACCACCTCGACGTTGAAGGGGAGTGCGGAGAGGTCGATCGTGTCCTGGAAACCGGACCCGTGCAGGGCCAGCACCAGTTCGAGTCGCGGGTATGTCTGGGATGCCGCCGTCTCCAGCGTGCGGTCCAGCACCTGCGGGCGCTTGGTGGGGAGGATGATCGAGACTTCGGGAAGGCCCGGATGGCTTTCGAGACCGGCTGCGTATGCCACCTGGCGGGCCCTGGCCACCAGCGAGTGGCCGAGGAGGGCGGTCCGGCGCATCGCGATGCTCGCCCGCTCCCGTTGCGCCGCATCGGCGCCGGGAATCTGCTCGTTTCGCATCTGCCGGTAGAGGTCCGTTCCGAGGTGGGCCTCCAGGTTGGCGTCGGTGTCGGCCAGATGTACGACGACTCCGGTGGCGGCCAGCGCGGCGAGCGTCGCCGCTCTCAGCGTCGCGTCTGCGTGGAAACCGCCTACGTCCTCCACGTGGTGGAGCTTGGACAGCGCCTCGCGGTCGGAACTCTCCACCACCCTGTCGACCCTGGTCGCCGGCGGGAGCAAGTCTTCCCGACCCAGCGCTCCGATGTCGCTGCCGGTGTGCCTCACCCAGTTCACGGGGTTGACCTGTTCGGGGTCGAAGGCCGGCACGGCGATCCGGGATGCACGATCCGCTAGGACAACCACAGGAATGCCATGCGCCCGACCCGTATCCGGTATCGGATCACTCGTATCCGCCAGTACGAGATCGCTGTGTTCGCCGGTGGTGGAGTAGTGAACGCGATCCGTTGCCGCGAATACCGACCGTGCCTGGGCTCCCACGACGGCGATGTCGATACCGAGCGGGTACTGGGCCCGTTGGACCGATCGGGCCCTCCGTCCGCTCCTGAAGGGCGGTCGCCCCGCCGATGCCGACCGGCCGCGGCGCCGCATGGCCGGCATCCGGAGCCGGACCGCCGAAGTGATCCAGCGCAGGAGGGCCCAGGCTTTTCGAGGGCTACGGACTCCGGCCACTTCGCGAAGCACTCGGGCCGCCTTGGAACGATGCAGTGACCGGGCTACGAGCGGATCGGTCACTCCCGTGCCGCCGCGAACCGTGAACTCCCGGGTGTCGGCCGCTACCACATCGCCTACCTCTTCCACCGGGCGGCCGGTTCGCATCGATCTGTGCAACGCCCAAGCCCGAACGATGGAGAGTTGCGAACCATCGGAGAGCCGGCCGACCGCGGCGGCAGAGGACCCGATCTGGTCCCTGAGCCGGTTGACCGTCCCGGTTCCGCATTCCATCCCGGCCGGCACCGTTACGTGGAAGGGGGAGTGGGGGAATCGCTCGAGCGCGCCGTCGAGCGGGCCGAAGAACACCCTGGGATCCGGGCCGAGGCTGCGACGCAGCCACTCGGATGCGGGGTCGCCGGAGCGGTCGCCCACCCAGACGACGAGATCGTGAACCGTCCCGCCGAGGAGTTCCTCGGTGGTCAGGTGAATCACCTCCGGAGAGCGGTCGAGCGGGTCGACGGCCACGACGAACTTCGGGACGGAGAAGCTCCGTCCGGGACTTTCGATACGGAAGTCCGGATGGGCGATGAGATGGGAGACCTTGGCTCGCTGGAAGTTGAGACTCTCCTTCCTGGCCGGGTCGGGCGTCGCGCTCCCGCCCTGGTGCCAGCAGAAAGCGTCCCTGACGGGCACGAGAAGCCCGCCGCGTGTGTGGGCGCGGTATCCGAACTCGGTGTCCTCCATTCCCCACCGGTCGAACGACTCGTCGAATCCGCCGGTGTCCTCGAAGAACCGGCGGCTGACCCCCAGGTTGCCACTGGTCACCACGCGAAATATGTCGTCGGCCGCGGAGGTCAGTTCCCTGGTCCGGACCATGTAGAACTCGATCCACTCCGGGCGGTCGATGACCCTGCCCTCGAGCAGCTCATCGAGAGATCCGATGCGGTCGCGGACAGCCGCCGGCGTCAATCCCTCCACGTCGACATGTGCGCGGAATCCCAGGGTGAGAACGTCGGAGGCCGTGTGATGCCAACGTGCGTGAGAGGCCAACCACGAGGTCTCCGGCAGCATGTCGGAGTCGAGGAAGACAAGTATGGGATGGTTCGCCGCGCGTGCTCCGCAGTTACGCGCGCGAGCCGCTCCGAACCCCCGGTCCTCCTGGCGGAAGATCCGGACCTGCAGCGGGCTGGAGGGCGCCGCCCGGAGGGGCGCAGCGGACCCGTCGTCGACGATCACCACCTCGAAGAGGCTGCGCGGGTAGGTCTGGTTCTCGAGCGCCGCCAGCGTCAGGCGGAGTGCCTCCGGTGTCTCGTAGTACGGGATCACCACCGTGACCGGAATCGTGGGATGGAAGTCGTCGGGCGGCGGTGGATCCAGCGACCGCCAGTCGTTGCCCCGGACGGCTACGGGGGGCACCGGAGCGGCCATCCCGGGTTTCACGGGAGGGGGCGGTCGTCGACGCCGGGATCATCCTCCACGGACGGCACGGGGGTGCGCCTCCCCGTCTCGGGCTCATGGACTCCGGCGAACTCCGGGTCGAAACCGTCTCGTGAGTCGGCGGCTCGCTGGAGGAAGAACGAGTCATCCATCTTCCAGGTGTGCTGGCCGCCGTGGCGGATCCGGGCGTAGCCCGAGCCGTGGGTCCAGTAGATCCTGCCACCCGCCTGCAAGACATCCTCGGCGAGGGCCAGGTCAACCTGCCGGGGTAGGCGCCGCCAGCCTCCCGCGTAGTCGAGGTCGTGACGGGAGATCATGAGGACGCCGCCCGACACGGACCGTTTCTCGACGTACCGCTCGCCCTGGCGGCCTTTGAGGCGGACGGTCCTGTCGCTGCCGGAGAGGTAGACGTACTCGGAGGCCTTGGCGACGAGTTCGGCGCGGGAGAACTCGTGCGCCAGGACAAGGTCCCAGATGTGCTCGTCCCCGTAGGCGTCGTCATCGTCCATCTTGGCGAGCAGGGTGCCGCTGGACGCTTCCGCGGCTGCCTTGAGAACCCCTCCGAGCGGCTGGTCCGCGGAGACCCGCACGGTCACCACCGGACGGTCGAGTCCTTCCATTGCCGTCTCCAGGGATCGCCGGTCGAAACCCTCACCGTGAAGCCCGAGCACCAGTTCTAGTCGGGGATAGGTCTGGCGGCCGATCATCCGCACCGTGGCGGAGAGCCGGTCAGGGCGCCGGGTCGGTACCAGGATCGAGACCTGGGGAAGGCGGGCCCCGTCCACCCCACCCTCCGACAGGGTCTGGCGTGCCCGGCTGCGCAGGGAGTGGGTACGCAATGCCGCTCGCCGCATCGCGATGCTGACCCCCTCGCGCGTGTGGCTGTCGTCCAAGGGCGACACATCGCCCGCCATCAGAGCGTGCAGCTCTCCTCCCAGGAACCGTTCCAACTCCGGGTCCTGGTCGGCGATGTGCACCAGCACCCCGGAGGCGGCGAGTTCAGCCAGGGTTCCGGCCCGCTGGGCGAGGCTCTCGTGGTACCCGGCGATGTCCTCGACATGATGGAAGTAGCGAAGGGTCTCCGGATCCCGGCTGCCGGCCGCTCGCTTGACCGAGACGCCCTCCGGGAGGTCGGCGACCGGGCCCAGCGACACCGCCTCGGGGACATGGTGAGGGCTCCAGCCGATGGGGTTCACCTGCTCCGGGTCGAACGCAGGCACCGAGAGGATGGATGGTCCGCCGGACAGTTCCACCACCCGGACCGATTGGGGTATGTCGCCTGTGATGTCATCCGTGAGGAGAAGCGACGAGTCGACCACCAGCAGGTCCACGTGGCGTCCACCGAGGAACGGGAAGCTCGGGTTGCCCATGTCGCCGATGATGGAGTTGCGGACGCGTGTGGAGGCTGCGAAAACGCTCCCGGCGCGCGGGCCGATGGCCACTATGTCTGCTCCGAATGGGTACGAGGCTCGGCTCCGGTGGGCGGGTGTGAGTTCGGGCGCCGGGGTCGGCTCGGGCGCCGGGAGCGGTTCGGGTCTGCTCACACGCCTGCGGGCGGCATCGAGGAACCAGCCCGCGAACTGCCTGGCGTCGGAAGGGCTCCGGACCGAGGACGCCTCTGAGAGAACCTTGCGAAGGATGCCCCGCAGCCTGCGGTAACGCTGCAGGATCCGGTAGCCCAGCCTGTCCTTGATCAGCCTCTCCACGCTGTTGAACCGGCGGTTCACCTTGTTGAAACGCCGGTCGATCCTGTTCTCCAGCCGGACGAAACGACCCTTGACCTGGTTGAACCGCCCGTTGACCTGGTTGAGGCGACCGTGCACCTGGTTGAAGCGGGACTCGTTGGCGCGATCCGACCTGGCCATGCGGGACTCGACCCTGCCCTCGAGGTCTCCGAGTGCGGCGAGGACGACTTCCTCCAGCCTGTCGAACTCCTCGGGTACGTGGTTGCTCATGGCGAACTCGACCGTGTCCCCCACCGTGGAGATCTCGACGGCGGCGCGCAGTGCCCTGTGCAGGGCCCAGGAGCGGGCGATCGTCACGGGGGAGCCCTCGTCGAACAGAGCTGTCCCGCATGCGGCCTCGCCGAGAGCGGTACGCAGCCGGCCGATCATCCAGGGGTCGTAGCTAGCCCCGCAGTCCATGGTGATGTGGAATGCCGCGACCGGGAACCGCTCGATCGCGCCTCCGGGCGGGCCGAAGAACACTCGCGGGTCCGGCTCGGTGAGACGCCTCAACCACTCGAAGGAGTCGTCGGTGCGACGTTGCTCGACCCACACGACGAGGTCGCTGGTCTTGCCGGCCAGGAGTTCCTCCACATTGGCGAGGATTGCTTCGGCGGGCGCGTCGGCAGTCCGGAGGGTTACGACGAATTGTGGGACCGTAAAGCTCTTACCGCTGCCTTCCCGCCGGTAGACCCGATGGGGAACCAGCTGCGACATCTTTGCGAACTGGAGCCCGAGGCTGCGCCGCTCGTCGTCGGAGAGGGTTGCTCCCGCACCCTGATGCCAGCAGAGGGCATCGCGCTCGGGTACCAGCAATGATCCACGTGCATAAGCACGGTAGGCAAACTCCCTGTCCTCGGCGCCCCACTGGGTGAAGGTCTCGTCGAAGCCGCCCACGGTCTCGAAGAAGCTCCGAGAGATGCCGAAGTTCCCCCCGGTTATCACCCTGAAGATGTCGTCGTCGCCGGAGGTGAGCTCGCGGGTGCGGGCCAGGTGAACCTCGATCCATTCGGGACGGGTGACCTCGCGGCCTTCGAACAACTCGGAGAGGCTGCCGCGCCTCTCACGCACGTCCGACGCGCTGAATCCGTCAACGTCCACGTGGAAGCGGAAGCCCATTGTCACGGCATCGCTGGCGGCGTGGTGCCACCGGGTATGGGCGGCAAGCCAGTTCTCCTCGGGGATCATGTCGCAGTCGAGGAAGAGGACGATGTCGCCGTCGGCGGCGCGAGCTCCCGTGTTGCGTGCCCGCGCCAGGCCGAATCCCAGGTCCTCCTGGTATTCGACCCGCAGGTCCAGCGGCGTCTCGGGCTTGACCAGGGGAGGATCGGAGCCGTCGTCCACCACCACCACCTCGAACAGGTCCCTCGGGTAGGTCTGGCGTTCCAATCCCGCGAGGGTCAACTCCAGAGCATCGGGTCTCTCGTAGTAGGGGATCACCACGGTGACGAAGTGGGCAGGCGAGAACGAGTCGAGGTCGGCGACATCCAGAGACTGCCAGTCGTTGCTGCGCACCCCGGCAGGGGACACCCGGTATGCTCGCCCGCCCGAGCCGGTCCCGTTCTCCATGCCGGTCCCTTCGTTCCTCATCGACGCCGGATCCCCGAGCCGGCGGGCAGCCGGTAGCGGTCGTCCTCGAGCATCCGGGCGTCATCGCTGTTGCCCGGCGGGAGATCGAGGTCGGTCAGCCGGAGTGCGAGAACCGTCAAAGTGATCGCAAACACGATCATCAAAGCGGCCCGGCTACGAGCATCCTGGGTAGCGGGGTCGGTGGCCCGCGAGGCGGTGTTGCGGCCCGTCATGCGTCCGTCACGATAATCGGTTACCGCCTGCCGGTTGCGGTTGCGCCCGCGGGTCGCGGTCCACGGGAGTCGACAGGTCCGCAGTTTACGGACAGATCGTTCCTACACTTCTCCGGGTGCTCCGAAGATCGCTGCTCGTAGTGCTGCTGGTGGGGCTGATTCCCGCGATAGTTGCCGATGCCCACCATACCCCCGGGTTCGTTTTCGAGGGCGCGGGATGGGGTCACGGCGTCGGAATGAGCCAGTGGGGCGCCTACGGGCAGGCGGTCGCCGACCCGGCCAAGCCGGGTGAGGACATCGCCGCCTATTACTACCCGGGCTCCGAACCGGCGACGATGGGCGATCTCTCCCTTCCCAACGGCCTGCTGTACACGCTGGACAACCCGCTGTGGGTGAATCTGGGTTCTCAGATCACCCTCTTGGAGTTCACCGCCGTAGGAGGCCCGCTGGACCTGTGCCTGGAGGGTGACGGCGAGGGCCCCTGCCCGAAGCCGGAGCATCCGGGGGCGGGTGAGCGGTGGGAGTTCCGCCGCGTCGCCCGGGGCGAGTGCGGCTTCTTCCGGGACGGTGAACTCCAGGGTACCTCCGGGAATTGTCGAGCTGCCATCTCGTGGCCTGATGCCGACGGGGTGCGGTTACGTCACGGCGAGGACAGAAGCAAGCTGTGCGCATCTCGTACCAGCGAGGATTGCGAGTACCGGCACGGGGAACTGAAGATACGGGACGACCCCGTGGAGTTGGGCTTCCACGTGGTCCTGGCGGTCGGGCTAGAGGACTACCTCCGAGGCATTGCCGAGGTCCTGGATCACTGGGAGGCGCCAGGGGTGAACGAGGCCCAAGCGATTACCGCCCGCTCGTATGCCGCTTTCAAGTTCTTCCAGCGGGAAACCGAAACCCGTCCGGCGAATCCCGACGTCGATCCTGGAATCAGCGCCTCCCGCAAGGACAGGTGCTGGTGCCATCTCTACGACGACACCAGGGACATGAACTACATCGGTTGGGCGAAGGAGACCCGATCTGACGGACAGCCCTGGATCGATGGGGTGGAGGCGACCAGGGATCGGGTTCTCACCTACTTCGGCGACGGATGGGAGAGGTTCACGAAGGGGGGGATCGTGCAGGCCTTCTTCTCCGCTTCGTCCGGTGGGATCACCCAGAGCAACGTGTACGGCTTCTTCACGGAGTGGAACGGCAAAGCGCCCGCGGCACACGAGTGGCCTTACCTGACGCCTGTCGAGGACCCGTGGGACGTCGACCCGGTGGTGGGCAACCCGCACCGCTCCTGGGAACGACGGGTGAGTGCCTCCGACATCGCACGCTGGTTGGGCTGGGAGGAGGTCACCGAGGCGAGCCTGGTGGCGGGGTCGACCGTCGCCGGACCTGCCCACGTGCGGTTCAGCGGTGTCCTCGACTCCGAACCCCGGTCGGTGACTGTCGCCGGCGCACGATTGCGGACGGCGCTGGGTCTGAGATCCTCCAACATCACGGCGATCGACGGGGCCCTCCCGGCTCCCGCCGATACCGTCGATCACGAGCAGGCTCCCCCCGTCCCCGATGATGAGGATCCCACGCTGGACGTCGGCAATGACGGTGAGAACCTCGGAATAGCCTTCGACATACTCCCGAACTTCCCGGATGCCGTGGGCTCGGTACATGCCGACGCCATCCAGGCCATCCGCCAGCACAGCATCACCGAGGGCTGCGGGGACGGTTTCTACTTCTGCCCCGAGGATGTGGTGACGAGAGCCGCGACGGCGACCTTCCTGCGGAGGGCCCTGGAACTCGAGGAGGTGGAGGGCAGCCGGTTCTCGGACGTCCCCCCCGGGCATACCCATCGCGGATCCATCTATGCCATTGCGGAGTTGGGAATCACTTCCGGCTGCGGTGATGGAAGCCGTTACTGCCCCGACGATCCCACCTCGAGGGGGGCGATGGCCGTCTTCCTGGCCCGTGCCCTGGAGCTCGAGGCGGATGACGTTGAGACCGGGAGGTTCGCCGATGTTCCCGAGACGCATCCGTTCAGGTCTGAAATACACGCGATTGCGGAGCGGGGGATCACGGTCGGATGCAGGGAAGGGTTCTTCTGCCCGGAGGCCCCCGTCACGAGGGGGGCGATGGCAACGTTCCTCGCCCGCGCCTTCATCTGGAATGGGACTTCAACCCCGGGTTCGAACCAGTAGGAACCCGGTCCCCCACGCCAGGTGCATGGTCGGCATCACCACCGGCAGCAGCGCCGCAGCCCGGTCACCACGACGTATCGATTCGGTGATGGCGGCCACCGCGAGAAATGCCGCGTAGACGGCTGGAACCAGCCACCACAGGGGGACTCCGATCAAGCCCAGTAGCGCCGACAGCAACAAGCCGACAACCAGGAGGGGAGGAGCCGTCTGGCGGACCGCCAGCGAGCCCGGATTCCGCACCAGCATCACCCGTTTCCACCTGCCGTAGTCGAGGTACTGTCGCCACAGCGTGCCTAGCGACGAGCGGGGTCGGTAGGTGACCCGGAGCCGGGGGTCGAACCAGACGAGCTTCCCGGCGCGCCGGATGCGGTAGTTGAGCTCGTAGTCCTGGTTCCGCTTCAGACTCGGATCGAATCTCCCTATCTCCTCCAGTACCTCCCGGGGGAAGGCACCCAGGTACACGGTATCGGTCGGTCCCGCTGCCTTCGAATACCGGAATCGGGCGTTGCCCACCGCGAAGGGGGAGGTCATCGCAATAGCAACGGCGCGCTGAAGGAATGTGGCGCCCACGGCCCTCTGGTGGCCGCCCACGGTGGCCGCGCCGGTTTGATCCAGCAGTTCGACGGCCAGACGCACGTAGTCGGGCGCCGGCTCGGCGTGTCCGTCGCATCGCACCAGGATCTCTCCCCGGGAGGCTTCGATGGCGCGGTTCAGACCCGAAGCGACCCACGAATCGGGATTGTCGACCAACCGGAGCCGGGGTTCGGAGGCAGCCCGGCCGGCGAGGATGGCCGGGGTCTCGTCGGTGCTTCCACCGTCGGCGACCACGACCTCGAGAGGGCCGGGATAGTCCTGGCCGAGGACCGCGTCCAGAGTCGCCCCGATGTGGGCGGCTTCGTTCCGGACTGCCATTACCACAGACACGAGAGGGAGTTCGGGCATGGGCTTCAGTTTATGGTTCGTAGTCTATAGTCTGTAGTCTTTAGTTTGTAGTATGTTATGCTTTTTCTTTGATTGATAGTGGTATTCCATTTAAGAGACCGGCTACCGGCTACCGGCTACCGGCTACCGGCTACCGGCTACCGACTAGTGTCTAGCGACCATGCTCGGGCCCGAAGCGGTGTTCAATCCCGGATCGTTGCTGGCGATGTGGGCCGCGGGGATCGCCGGATCGGCGGCGGTGGTGGCCCGATGGAGGATCGTGGGACCGGGCTACATCTGGCTGTCCGTTGGTGTGGCGGGTCTCGTAGGGGGAGGCGCCTGGTTCTTCGAGCCCGGCCCGGTTGTGGCCGCGGCTTGGTTGGCGGGGTTCGGGGCCGGGCTCGCCGCGAGACGCAACACCACGGGAGTCGTCCTCCTGGCGCTCTCCGCCGTGCTGTACCTGGTCTCGGCCTCCTCGTCGGGTCTTCCGGCGCCGGCGTTGACCGGGAGCGTTGCACTGGGGGGAATAACGGGCGAGATGCTGCTCGGGCACTGGTACCTGGTGGACCCGCGCATACCCCGCCGCCCGCTCCGGAGACTGGCGGCAGCGGGTGCTTTGGGGGTGGTGATCGACGCGGCGGTCGTCCTCATGCGGGCTCTTCCACTGGCCGGCTCGACGACCGGGCTGGTCATCTCGATCGGGCTCGCCGCTATGAGCTTCCTGTTGATGGTGGCGGTCTGGTTTGCCCTGCGGTACCCCTCGTATCCCGGAGTGATGGCAGCCACCGGCCTCAGCTACCTTGCGGTGCTCACGTCGCTCGGGGCGGTCAGCGCCCTGAGGGTCCTGGTCGTGGGGGAGGTGACGCTTCGGTAGGATCAACCGGGGCGGTCCGCCGGCCGCCCCGGTCCCAGCCGTCGAACAGGGAGCAATGCACGTGGATATCAAGTTCGTTCCGGGCTTGGCCGATGCCCGGGCCGAAGCCGGAGTGTTGGGGCTCTCGGCCCGTCCCGGACCCGTATGGTCGGGAGAGGTGGATGACTACGTGGACTCCCTGGGAGCGGGATTCCACCAGGCCCTCGAAAGCGGCCGGTTCGAAGCCAAGGCCGGCCAGAGCGCAGTGTTCCACACGGGTTCGGACCGCCCCCACACCGTCGTGGCACTCGGTCTGGGGGATGACCCGGATGCCGACACGGTGAGGAGGGCGGCGGGAGTCCTGGGTCGCAGGTCATCAAGGGATTCGGTGGTCGCCACCACGCTCGTGGACGCCGGTCCGACCCGAGCGGTGATCGAGGGCTTCATCATGTCCCAGTACTCGTACGACCGGTACCTGAGCTCACCGGATCCGGCGGTCACCGAGTCGCTCGTGCTCGTAGGTGACGGAGACCGGACGGAGAGCCGGGCGGGCATCGCCGTGGCCGAAGCGGTGTGCTGGGCACGGGATCTGGTGAACGCCCCGCCCCAGGACAAGGCGCCCACCGCCATCGAGGGCCAGGTCGCGGAGTTGGCCGATGATCTCGATCTGAGGTTGGAGGTCTACGACGAGGCTGCGCTGGCCGAAGGTGGTTTCGGGGGAGTGCTCGGTGTGGCAGCCGGCTCGGATCGCCCGCCCCGCCTGCTGGAGTTGTGGTACGAGCCGGACGACGCCGCTGCCTTCGTCGCCTTCGTGGGCAAGGGCATCACCTTCGATTCCGGCGGCTTGAGCCTCAAGCCGGCCAAGGCGATGGAGACCATGAAGACCGACATGTCGGGGGCGGCGGCCGTGATCGGCGCCATCCAGGCGATCGCCCGGTTGGGTCTACCGGTGAGAGTGCTCGGCCTGACCCCGTTCACCGACAACATGCCCGGCCCGCTGGCCACCAAGCCGGGCGACGTACTGACCACCCGTAACGGCAAGACCATCGAGGTGCTCAACACCGATGCCGAGGGCAGGTTGGTGCTGGCCGACGCTCTGGCTCTGGGCGTCGAGTACGGACCCGATCTCATGGTCGACCTCGCCACCCTGACCGGTGCCTGCAAGGTGGCGCTGGGAGAGAAGATTGCGGGGTTGATGGGCAACGACGAGAGACTGGTGCGCATGGTCGCACAGGCGGGGAAGGATGCCGGTGAACGCCTCTGGCACCTGCCGCTGCCCGGCGACTATCGCTCACAGATAGATACGCCGATGGCCGACATGAAGAACATCGGCGGGAGGTGGGGAGGCGCCCTGACCGCGGCCCTGCTGCTGCAGGAGTTCGTCGGCGACGTTCCCTGGGTACATCTGGACATCGCCGGCCCGGCGCGCTGGCCGAAGAACGAGGCGTACCAGACACAGGGCGGATCCGGCTTCGGCGTGAGGACTCTGGTGTCGTTGGCCGCACACGTAGCCGAGAATGAGTGGTGAGTGGTGAGTGGTGAGTGGTGAGTGGTGAGTGGTGAGTGTTGTGAAGTGATATACAATAGCAGTTCTCAGCATGCGTGGTATGCCCTCCACAGGCCACCAGCCACCAGCCACCAGCCACGCTAATCTCATCTTCGGTACCCGGCCGGCTGCGACGGGGTGATTGTGCGGCTCAGATTCTTGAGGACCCAGGTGTTGCTGGATGGAGTGACGCTGGCCCTGTCGATCCTGCTGGGGTCGCTGATCACCCTCGGTACCCCGTTTCCCTGGCTGTTCGAGCCGCAGGTGGTTTCCCTTCTCGCCATCATGTTCGGCGGCCTGGGCCTCGCCGAGTGGGGTGTCTCGAGGGTGCTGGTGGGGAGCGCCCCCCGTCCTTCGTACGGTCGGGCGTTCGCGGTGACGCTCATTGTTCTGGGGACGACCTCCCTGGCTCTCGTCGCCACCCGGGTCTACTTCTCGAGATCCCTGATTGGCTGGTCGATGGCGTTGTTCCTGCTGGGGGCGGTGGGTCACCGCGCATTGCACCGTCGCCGGCCCTGGACGGAGTCGATGGTCCTCGTCACCGATGAGAAGGGGCTGGTCGACGACCTCCGTAATGCCCCGCACGCGAATGTGACCTCTGTCCTGGACCCGTCGACCACCGGGCAGATCGAGCCCCTATCGCCTGGGGTGGTGCTCGGGATAGACCTCAAGTCGGTGCTGTCCGACCGGATGGCTCAGTATGTGTCGTCGTGCACCCTGGCCGGGTTCGACGTACGTCCGCTCACCCAGGTGTACGAGATGCACACCGGCCGGATGCCGGTGGTTTCCCTGGCGGAGGGTTGGGAGCTCTCCGCACCGGTACTACGCACCGCTCCTTACCTGCCTGGCAAGCGCCTCTTCGACTTGCTGGCTGTACTGGTCACGGCTCCGCTCTCCCTCCTTCTAGCCGGGTGGGTAGCGGCCTCCATCCGTCTCAGTTCACCGGGGGCCGTGATCTTCCGCCAGACCCGGGTAGGCCGCAACGGAGTCCCGTTCGTGCAGTACAAGTTCCGCTCGATGTGGGAGGGCTCCGAACGTGCCGGGCCCTCGTTCACGCTGGAGAAGGACGACCGGGTAGTTCCCGTCGGGCGCTGGCTACGCCGTTTCCGGCTCGATGAACTCCCGCAGTTGTGGAACGTATTGAAGGGTGATCTGAGCTTGGTCGGTCCTCGCCCCGAGCAGGTGGAGTTCGTCGAGCGGTTCTCGCGCACCATCCCCTTCTACGAGCACCGCCACCTTGTCCGGCCCGGCCTCACCGGATGGGCACAGGTGAACTACGGATATGCCGACAGCGACGCCGACACGATAGACAAGCTCACCTACGATCTCTTCTACCTGAAGCACATGAGCCCATGGCTCGACCTGGAGATCCTCGGCCGCACCTGCTGGACCATCCTGAGCGGCTTCGGAGCGAGGTAGTGGCTGGTGGCTTGTGGTCGGTGATTAGTGATGGTCGGCAACGTCAGTAGGTGCTTCACCATTCACGATTCACCACTCACGACTCACGATTCACCACTCACGATTCACCATTCACCATTCACCATTCACCAGCCCGGCAGGTCTGGTCGTAGTCGACCAGGGCCGGAGGTGTCTGCGGGTCGCCGCATGCGGGGCACCCGGGCGTCTTCCCGAACGTGAGGGTGCGGAACTCCTGCGAGAGAGCGTCGTAGAGGAGTAGGCGTCCCACCAGCGACTCCCCGATGCCGAGTAGCCACTTGAGGGCCTCTGTCGCCTGGAGCAGCCCGATGACTCCCGGCAGCACCCCGAGGACGCCGGCCTCTGCGCAGTTCGGCGCCAGTTCGGGGGGAGGAGGCTCCGGAAACAGACACCGGTAGCAAGGACCCGAACCCGGGTCGAACATGCTCACCTGGCCCTCGAACCGGAAGACCGACCCGTGGACGACCGGGATCCCGAGATGAATGGAGGCATCGTTGAGCAGGTAACGGGTGGGGAAGTTGTCGGTCCCGTCAACTACCAGGTCGTATCCGGCCAGGAGTTCCAGGACCCCGGCAGCATCGAGCCGCGAGTCGTACGTCTCCACCGAGACGTCGGGGTTGAGCCCTCTGATTGTGTCACGGGCGGACAGGACCTTCCGATCGCCGACCGACCGGACCGTGTGGAGAACCTGCCGCTGGAGGTTGGTGATGTCCACCCGATCATGGTCCACCATCCCGAGGGTTCCCACGCCGGCTGCCGCAAGGTAGAGGGCGACGGGTGAGCCCAACCCGCCGGCGCCGACGATCAGCACGCGGGAATCCAGCAGCTTACCCTGGCCGCTCTGGCCCACCTCGGGGAGCCGGATATGGCGGTCGTACCGTTGCTGCTGGGTCACCGAGAGCCCATCGGGGAGGTCCCATGCCCCTCCGCTCAGCTTCCAGGCCTGGAAGCCACCCGCCAGAGAGTGGATCCCGTCGTATCCCATCGTCTCGAGAGTCTGAGCAGCGAGCGCGGAGCGCGCGCCCGAGCCGCAGTAGAGAACGACCGCCAGGCCGCCGGGCAGGCCGGGCGGACCGACCAACTGGCCCACGGTCCCCTCCAGCACGCCGCGTGGGATGTGGAAGGCTCCCGGGATCTTTCCCTGCTCCCACTCGACGCCTTCCCGGACATCGACGAGTGCTACCTCCCTCGGGTCCATTTCGGCGAGTTCGGATACAGAAATCTCGCGTATCCGGCGCCGTGCCTCCAGGACCAGTTCCAGGTACGAGGTTGCCATGGGCCTAGCGTAACCAGAGCGACGCGGAACCGAAGGACCGTCCGATGGCTCCGGCCCGGACCGGCGACGCACGGCCCGGGAACCTCTCATGAATCCGCGAGCAGGGCGACGAGCCTGGTCAGGGCTTCTCCGGCCGCGTGTTCCACCTTGACATCGGCGCGGTCGTCGAAGTCGGTCGGGCCCATATTCACGATCACGAACGGGATGCCGCGGCTCGCGGCCACCAGCGGGATCTCGGCAGCCGGCCAGACGGAGAGCGTGGTGCCGACGGCCATCACCGCGTCCGCTCGGCGCGCCATGGTGTGAGCTCGGCTCATCTCCCCGGCGGGCATGGCTTGACCGAACGAGATCACGGTCAGCTTGATTATCCCCCTGCAGCGCGGGCAGTGAGGATCCTCGTCGCCATCCTCGACCCAGCCGAACACCTCCTGGGTGGGCCATTCGGCGGAGCACATCAGGCACCGGACCTTCCAGACGTTTCCGTGCACCTCGACGACCAGCCGGCGCGGTAGGCCGGCCGCTTGGTGGAGGCCGTCGATATTCTGGGTCACGCACCCTTCCAAGCGGCCCATCCGCGCCAGTTCCGCAACCGCCAAATGCGCCGCATTGGGCCGGGCGTCCCTGATCGGAGAGTTCGACCACCTGTCCCAGCTTCGCTTTCGGGCGGCGGACGAGGCCAGGTAACGGGTGATGGTGAAGTCGTCCGGGTCCACCTTGGTCCACAGACCGTCGGGACCGCGGAAGTCAGGGATTCCCGACTCGGTGGAGACGCCGGCTCCCGTAAAGACCAGCACACGTTGGGAGCCGGAGAGCAGCGAACCGGCGCGTTCGATCGTATCGGGCATGGTGGTCCCGATGGTAGGGGACCGTCGGTAGGGAAACCGGAGCGTATCGTCGCGGTTACGTATGCGTCACGCGCAAGTCGTAGTGCGCAACTCGTCCAGCCCCCCGATCAGAGCGAGGAGGGCAGGCCGGCAGCCTCGAGGTCCTGGGTGTGGCGTCGTCTGAGGTCCGGCGACAGCCGCGCCACATGGTGGCGACCGAGAGGGGGGATCCTGTCGCTGACCCAGACCGCCCGCTGTGCGTGGTGGACCAATCCTTCGCGGCACAGGACCGGCAGGTACAGAGGATGGGGGATGGTCCGTTGGCGCTTGGCGGCGCATATCACCCGCAGCAACTCTTCCACCGCGCCGGGGCCGAGGATCGCGGTCCAGTACGTGCGGACGTACGGGTGGGACGGCTCGAAGCCGGCGCCGGATCGACGCTGCCAGAGCCGGGGAGCAATCCGGTACCGTTTCTGGCCGGGGATGCGGACCGCGGCGCCCGGTGACGGCGCGATGTCCGTGGCGACGGGAGGACGATCGTCCAGACGGACTGTACCGGGCGCTGCGAACCGCATGTCCAGTACATTACCCTATTAACGATAGTTAACAAGAGTGTATTCTAAACAATATTTCGCGGTCGTCGCCTCTATGTGTGCGGTCGCTAGGCCTCGGTATCGTCCGGATCGGCCGGCGCTCCGACCACGAGAGTGAGGGTTCCGCCGGACGGGATGGTGGCGGCTGCCTCCGGTTCGGTACGCAATACCCGGTCCACCATCTCGGCGTCCGCCACCGGCTCGTAGGTCACCTCTACCGCCAGGTCGGCTCCGGTTCCCTCTCGAGCGGCCTCTATCCGGTCGAGGGCGTCCTCGACGCTCGATCCCGTCACGTCGGGCACCACGAGACCGGTCATACCGGCGGACACCCTGACCAGCACCGTGGCGCCCTCATCGGCCTCCTCTCCTACCGGGGGTTCGGTACCGAGCACGGTGCCCTCCGCTTCCGACGACTCCACCTCCTCCACTTCGGGAACCAGGTGTGCGTCGAAGACAGCATCCCGGGCATCTTCGAGAGGCAGGCCGACGACCTCCGGGATCCTGGTGAACGGCACCTGGTTGTAGAGGCCGATTCCCAGGCTGCTCGGGAATTCTCCCGCCGGGTACTTATCGAGCACGATCTCCATGAACTCCTTCCAGATCGGCGCCGGAACGGAACCGCCGAAGACACGGGTGTAGTTCTCACCGTTGATCATCACATCCCGCAGGGCTACCTGCTCGTCGGGATAACCCACCCAGACCGCGGTCGTGAAGTTGGGGACGTAACCCACGAACCAGGCATCGCGGTAGGCCTGGTGCGTACCGGTTTTCCCGGCCTGCGGCACATCTTCGATGACTGCCCGGCGTGCAGTGCCGCAGCACACCACCCTCTCCATCGGTCGGCGGATGGCGGCGGCCAGAACAGGATCGACCGCCTGGAACGGACTCACGCGCTTCTCGTATACCACCGTCCCGTCGGCCGTCGTTATCCGGGAGACCAGGTATGGCACGGCGTGGATTCCGTTGGTGGCGAAGGTGCTGTAGGCGGAAGCCATCTCGAGCGGGCTCACGGCGCCTGCGCCGAGCGCGAGGGAGTACACCTCCTCCAACTCCGACGTTATGCCCATCGCGTTCGCGGTACGGATGATGGCCTGCGGTCCCACCAGCACCGCGAGCTGGGCGTAGACGGTGTTGACCGAAGACTCCGTCGCCTTGGCGACCGTGATCATCTCGTCCACCCGTCCGGCGTTGCGCACGGTCCATACGTATCCGCCGTCCGGACCGCACGGATCCTCGCACTCGATCTCGATGGGGCTCCGGGCATCCCAGTGGGACTGGAGGCTTCCCCCGCTCTCGAGATAGGCGGCCAGGACGAACGGTTTGAACGCCGAACCGGGATTCCGCCGCCCCTGGATGGCAAGGTCGAACTGCTCCTGCTCGAAGGGGAGGCCCGAGGACATGGCGAGGACCGCCCCGGTGTGGTTCTCCACCATGGCGATGGCCCCGGTGGGAGCCCCCCGGGGATCGTTGAACGAACCGTCTGGAACCGGCAGCCATGACTGGAGAATCCGGTTGGCGGCCTCCTGCATGTCCAGGTCCACAGTGACGAATATCTGCAGACCGCCCCCTCCCACACAGTCCACCTCGTGGGCCGGGCAACCGAAGATGGCCTGCCGGCGTTCCTCCTTGGTGGAGCCCAGATCAAAGAACTCGGGGTCGTTGAGGAGTTGGCGGCGGACCTCGGCCACCACATGCTCGGCCGGGCTCTGGAACTGGGTCGGCGGCTGGATCACGAACGGCTCGTTCTTGGCCGCCGCCGCCTCTTCGAAGGAGATGTCACCGGCCGTCGCCATCGCGTCGATCACGTCGTCGCGCCGGTCATGGGCACGCTCTTCCTGCCGTCGCGGGTCGTACAGGGATGGGTTCCGGATGATGACCGCGAGGGTCGCGGCTTCGGCGACCGTCAGGTCGGCGAGGTCCTTGCGGAAGTACTCCTCGGCCGCGGCCTTGACCCCGTAGGCCGACCACCCGAAGTAGACCGAGTTCAGATAGAACTCGAGGATGTCCTGCTTCGAGTTGTGCCGTTCCAGCTCGATGGCGTAGAGCGCCTCGAGGATCTTGCGCTGTACGGTCAGTTCGTCGCCCACGATGTTCTGCTTGACGATCTGCTGGGTGATCGTCGAGCCTCCCCGCCGGGACACGCCGGTGACGTAGTCACGCACCGCGCTGACGATGGCCTGGAAGTCGATTCCCTCGTGGTCGAAGTAGTCGCCGTCCTCAGCGGCCAGGACCGCCCAGATGAGGGCCTCGGGCATCTCCCAGAATCGGGCCAGCTCCGAAACCCTCCCGGCGTGCAACTCGGCCAGCAGCTCGCCGTCCTCCGTGTAGATCCGCGAGACCCTGGAGAGGTTCCGGACGTCGGGCAAGGTGGCGCCGGCTTCGATCTCCGGTATCCACCGATCCACGAAACGGTTGAACATGGCGTACCCGGCGTTGGCGCCGAGGAATCCGAACAGGCCGATCCACGTGGCCAGGACCAGGGTGATGGCGATGACGAGGACCAGCGCGAGGGACCACCTCCGGCTCTTGGCCATCCTCTCGATGTTGTGGATGGTCGGTTCGTTCATGTGCTCACCGCGCCGCGGGCGAAGCTCGGCCGCCTACCTCCGGTTAGGAGGAGGTGGACTGCCTGCGAGGTGACTGGCCCTGTCCAGGTGGTCGGCGACCCTTGCCGCGCTCCGCTTCCTCGATGTTCCGCTGCGGGAACGCCTTCGTCGGCGCGCCTGGCAGGCAACGCCGCTTCCGGTGGATGCCGCAGCCGCCGTCTCACGGACGGGCCACTACGATGCCGAGTCATCGACTAGTCAGGATACCCAGACCTGTGTCCAATCCTTCGCAAGCCCCGGTCCGCACGACGTCGAGCGGCATCGAGGTCGAGGTTGTCTACGGTCCCGGCTCGCATGGGACGCTCGGCGAACCCGGCGCCTACCCCTTCACCCGCGGTCCCTATCCGACCATGTATCGGGGGCGCACCTGGACGATGCGGCAGTATGCCGGATTCGGGACGGCGAGGGAGACCAACCAACGGTTCAAGGCCCTCCTCGCAGCGGGCCAGACCGGCCTGTCCGTAGCCTTCGATCTGCCGACCCAGATGGGTCTCGACTCCGACTCCCCTCTGGCGGCGGGCGAGGTCGGCAAGGTCGGCGTGGCGATCGACAACCTGGATGACATGCGGACCCTCCTCGACGGTCTCCCCATGGGCGAGGTGACCACGTCCATGACCATCAACGCCACCGCGCCCGTCCTGCTACTCCTGTACCAGCTGGTGGCGGAGGAGCAGGGTGTCCGGCCGGAGAGAATCCGCGGGACCGTCCAGAACGACATCCTCAAGGAGTACATAGCGCGCGGCACCTACATCTACCCTCCGGCTGCCTCGATGCGCCTGGTGACAGACCTGTTCGCCTACTGCAGCAAGGAGCTCCGCAACTGGAACACCATTTCGATAAGCGGGTATCACATCCGGGAGGCGGGCGCCACCGCCGCGCAGGAACTAGCCTTCACGCTGGCCAACGGGATCGCCTACGTGAAGGCGGCGGTCGATGCCGGGATGGACGTGAACAGCTTCGGTCCGAGGCTGTCGTTCTTCTGGAACTCCCACAACCACCTGTTCGAGGAAGCCGCCAAGTTCCGGGCGGCGCGGCGCCTGTGGGCCACCATCATGAAGGAGCGGTTCGGTGCCACCGACCGGGCCGCCCAGCGGATGCGTTTCCATACCCAGACCGCCGGTTCCACCCTTACCGCTCAGCAACCCGAGAACAACATCGTCCGGACGGCTGTACAGGCCGTGGCGGCCACCCTGGGGGGAACGCAGTCGCTCCACACCAACGCCTTCGACGAGGCGCTCGGTCTTCCGACGCAGAGATCGGCGACCATCGCGCTCAGGACCCAGCAGATTCTGGCGGCCGAGTCGGGGGTCACGGACACGGTCGATCCCCTGGCGGGGTCCTACTACGTGGAGAGCCTGACCGACTCTCTGGAGGAGGCCGCCATCCGGCTCATCGAGGAGACGGACCGCCTCGGCGGAGCGGTGGCGGCCATCGAGCAGGGATTCCCTCAGGCTGAGATCGAGGAGGCTTCCTACCGCGCCTCCCTCCGGATCGAATCGGGCGAGGACACCGTTGTCGGGGTCAACCGTTACGCCGACGACGTAGGTGCCGGCGTGGAGCCGCTCGCGGTGGATCCCGAGGTCGAGCGCCAGCAGAGAGATCGGGTGATCCGGTTCCGGGCCGGGCGCGATCCGCTGGCGGTGGGCGGAGCCCTGGGAGAGTTGGAAGCAGCCGCTCGAGGTGGCGGCAATCTGATGTACCCGATGAAGGCGGCGCTGGTAGCGAACGCAACCCTCGGAGAGGTGTCGGACGCCCTGCGCCGGGTGTTCGGCGTGCACCGGGCGCGATGATCGGCAGGGTTCCCGCCGCGGGCAGGGAGGCAAGCGGATGATGAGGGAGGATCCGCCTCTCCGGTTCCTGATCATCGGCGGAGGTCCTGCCGGTACGGCTGCGGCCAGCACCGCCGCGGCCTATGGCGCCGACGTGATCCTCGTAGAGGATTCGGTGGTGGGCGGCGCTGCCCACCTCCGGGACTGCATCCCGTCGAAGACGATGGCGGCGATGTCGATCCGTATGCAGGCCATCCGAAATGCCGAGGATCTGGGCATTGCCGACCATGGCGCGGGAGTCGATCTCGGACGCCTTGCCGACCGGATACAGAAGGTCACTTCGATGATCTCAGCGCGCTCCACCGAGTTGCTGGCGAGCCAGGGCATCGAGATCGTTAGGGGCCGCGGCCGGTTTCTGGGTCCCCGCCACGCTGTGACGATGGTCGACGGAATCGAGAGGAAGATCCGTTTCGATGCGGCCCTGGTCTCCACGGGATCCCGTCCGCGCATTCCTGACTGGGCAAGGGTGGACGGAGACCGGATTCTCACCACCCGTCACGTCTATGACCTACCCGCCCCTCCCGAGCATGTGGTGGTGATCGGATCGGGTGTGACCGGGGTGGAGATGGTCCACATCTTCGAGAGCCTCGGATCGAGGATCACGCTGCTGGTGAGCAGGCATCACGTCCTGCCGCATCGCGACGCCGAGGTAGCGGCCGCATTGGAGACGGACTTTCTCGAGCGTGGTGTCGCCCTCCTCAAGGGCGCACGCGCGGTGGACATAGATCGCTCCGGGGACGGCGTGGTCGTCCACGTCAAAGACGGTCGCCGCGTTCAGGGAAGCCACGCGCTGCTGGCTGTAGGCGCGGTTCCGATGAGCGACGGCCTGGGCTTGGAGCAGGCGGGGGTGGAGACCGAAGGAGGCTTCATCGTGGTCGACCAGTACCAGCGCACGTCGGTTCCCCACATCTACGCCGCCGGCGACGTCACCGGTCAGATGCTCCTGTCCTCTGTGGCGAACCAGCAGGGCCGCAACCTGGCTCGACACGTCACGGGCCATCCGGGTAAGGCCATCGATTACTCGAAGGTGGCGCAGGCGATATTCACGGAGCCAGAGATAGCTTCCGTCGGTTTGGAGGAAGCGGACGCGGCGGCCGAGGGCCGTAAGGTCCGGATCACGAAGGTCCCGTTCACGGCGAACCCGCGCAGCCTCATCCACGGGAGCACCAGGGGTTTCGCCAAGGTGGTCTCCGACCCCGCGACCAGGGTCGTGCTCGGCGGCACGGTCGTCGGGCACAGGGCGTCGGAACTGATCGGAATTCTCGCCCTAGCCACCCGGGGGAAGATCAAGGTCCAGACCCTGCGCGAGACCCTGATGGTACATCCCACCCTGTCCGAGTCGATCTCCGATGCGGGGGACTGAGCGATAGTCGGCACTCGGTACCCGCGGCTCCATCCAACATTCGAGCTTGGTAGTCGGCCCTAGGATGAACCGTATGATCGGACATCAAGGCCCAAAACGAATCGGAGGACAACAACTGCCATCACCCGGCCGCATAGACCGAGTGTCCAGCCGACAGGGGTAACTCCAGACCTTGAGCCTGGACGGAACCAACATCCGGGTCGGGATCACTGCCATAGTTATCGAGCACCCCGACGGCTGGTACCTCGTCCGCACCAAGGAGAGAGCCATATCGCGCTAGTACATCAGCCTCGACTCCACCGACAAGCCGCTTCGGCAGCGATCACACCGGCACGCCTGCTATGGCACTGAGGATCGCCCTTGCCGGTTGGTACGGGTCGGACAACCTGGGAGATGAGATGATCCTGAGTTGCATGGCTGCCGCCCTACGTGCCCGGGGGGTGGAGCCGGTAGCGGTGTCAATCGAACCCGAGCGGACTGTCGCCGTCCATGGCGTTGAGGCAGTGCCTCATCGCTCGCCCCTGGGCAGCGCTGCGCTGCGCCGGTCGCTGCGCCGCTCGCACGCCATGGTCCTCTCCGGAGGCGTGGTGCAGTCGGAGACGTCGCCGTGGAACATGTGGTTTCACATGTCACGCCTTCGCGCCTACAGGCGGTCGGCGTCTGCCACCCACAGACGAGAGCGGGCTGTGGTCGCGGCCATCGGCCTGGGAGTGGGACACGTCCGCGGCGCCGGTGGCCGGCGGACAGCGGTCTCAGAGATGCGTCGGGCCTGTCACGTCGTGACGAGAGACGCCGCCTCGGCGCGACGCCTGCGCGACTGGGGCGTGCCCGACGTGGCGATCGGCGCCGACCCGGTGCTGGCCGGAGACGCCGCGCTCGTTTCGAGCCGGCCGGCTATGGCCCGACCGCCGGACCCGCGCCCCCCGAAGCCGATGGGCTCGACGCGCTCTCGCAGCGACTCCGGGGACACGATCTGCGTGATCCTGCGCCCCCCGAATCGCCGAGGCATCCGAACGGCTGCGGCGAAGGCCCGCACGTCCTGGCAGCCATGGACGGATCAACTGGCGCGATCTCTGGACGCGCTGGCCGAGCGCAGCGGCATGACTCTGCGCCTGTTGCCCTTCCAGCCGAGCCAGGACACCCCCATGCTCGTGGCGTTGCGACAGAGGATGAGAACGGACGCAGAGTTGGTCACGCTCGACATCGACAATGTGCTCGCCGAGGTCGCCCGAAGTCGCTTCGTGGTCACCATGCGCTATCACGGCGCCATCGCAGCTCTGCTCAACGATCAGGCGGCTGTGCTGCTGGACTACTCTCCGAAAATGAGATCGCTCGCCGGCGAAGGCGGCGGCTGGGCTTCGCTCGTCGATCTGGCTCCGCTCGACGCCGGCCGCTTAGAGCCCCGCACGCTTGTCGAGGCGGCGAGCGAGGCGCAGGACAAGTCGCACCGGACAGCCGAGGCACGCGGCTTGCTGCAGGCGCGCCTGAAGGTCAACGACGCGGCGCTCGACGATCTGGTTGAGCTGATCCAGTGACCTGCTGACGGAGCGTCGAGCCAAGTTGAGCCAGTCGCGGCCGCCCCTCCGACTCGTCGCCCTCGCCGCTTGAATGAGACGCGTCAAACCGTCGGCTACTGTCTCGGCCACGCGTCGTGCAACTCCCGGCGGGCCTCTTGTTGCTAGTCCGATGACAGGCCGCCCGTGGCAGCGACGCCTTCTGAAGTGGCTGAGGACCGCATACCTCGCCCTGCTCGCCGTCGCGGTGCCAGTGGTCGTGTGGGTGCGCCGGGACGAAGTGGCCGACCTTCTCGGAGACCTTGCGGGTGCAAGGCATCTGCTCGTGGCGGCGTCGTTCGCGACGGGGTTCGTGCTGATAGCGCTAAGTGCGTACATCTGGCTCGTGAGCCTGCGCTTGCTCGGACAGCGGCCGCTCCTCCGCGATCTGACCGCCACCGCGGCTCGTTCGCTGCCGGCCCGGTACGTGCCGCTGATGGTCACGTTCGCGGTTAGTCGCGTGGCTCTGATGCAGCGCCGCGGCCTTCCGGCGGCGCCTCTCGCCCTCACCGCCGCGCTCGAGATGGCGGTGAGCCTCGCCGTCTCGGTGGCCTATGGCCTGGTACTGCTCGGCTGGGCCGGCGGGCTGCCCGGAGGCCTCGTAATCCCGATCGTCTCCGCGGTCGGGGTGATCGTCGCCGCTTCGCCCTCGGTGGCGGGACGTGTCGTCGCGGCGGTGGCGCGGCGGCGCGGCCTGGAGAGCCTGGCCCCGGTCAGCGGATTCACGTGGCCGGGCTATCTGCACATGATCGCGGCATCGGCCTGCTACTGGACCTGGGCAGCCGCAGTGTTCTGCCTGTACATGCGCGCGTTCGAGGCCGCCGACGGTTTCGGGACGGCGCGCCTCGCCGGTGCTTTCGTGCTCACTTGGGGAGGCCTACGATTCCTCTCTGTGATCGCGCCGCAGGGAATCGGCGTGGTGGAGGTAACCGTTCCGTCACTGCTCGGCGCAGCCGATCCCCTGGCTCTCGGCATATTGATATTCGGCTTCAGGCTGGTGTTGCTGCTGCGCGACCTGCTGGCCGCCGCCGTCTCGGAGCTGCTCGCGTCGAGGCGCACGACGGTCGAAGCGGATCCGGTGCAGCGTTCGGATGGTACGGAGCCTTGATCCACGTCTTCGTCGGCACGCGAGCCGAGTACATCAAGATGGCGCCCCTGCTGTGGCGCATGGAGTCGGCCGGCCTCCCCTACCGTCTGATCGACTCTGGACAGCACGCTGACCGGTCGGAATCGTTCCGCGACGAGTTGGGCTTGCGGGCGCCCGACCACGCGATGGGGGGCACGCGCAGCGTCGACTCGGTGCCTGCCGCTCTGTGGTGGGCGGCGGGACTCGGCCGCAAGCTGGCGCTGCCCCGGCGGCTCGACCGAATCGTCTTCGGCGGGCGCCCGGGGATCTGCGTGGTTCACGGCGACACGCCGACGACGCTGATCGGCGCGCTCATCGCGAAGCGCGCCGGGCTGGCATTGGCCCATGTCGAGGCGGGCCTTCGCACCCACCGGTGGCTGCACCCCTTTCCGGAGGAGATCGTCCGGGTCGCCGTCGACCGGCTCGCCGACCTGCTCTTCGCGCCCGACGGCGCGGCAGCCGAGGAACTGCGCAAGCGCCGTGTGAGAGGGCGGATCATCACTGGATCGTCCAACACGATCAGCGATGCTCTCCGCGCCGCCCTGGAGGCGGGCGCTGCAGGCATGCCGACCACGCTCGACATGTCGGGAAGCGCTCGCTCGCACAGCTCGCCGCGCCGGCCACCGCCCGTGGTTGTGACCATGCACCGGGTGGAGAACCTGCACCGGCGACGGCGGAGACAGGCGCTGGTGCATACGATCACGCGGCTGGTGCAGACGACCCCGGTGCGCTGGTACGTGCACGAGCCCACACGGCGGGCGCTCAGGCCCGCAGGTCTAGCGGGCCTAGAAGCCTCTGGCGTGGAGCTTGTGCCGATGGTCCCTTATGCCGAGTTCGTGAGGGCGCTCGCACGGGCGCCGTTCGCGATCACCGACGGGGGCTCCATCCAGGAGGAGTGCGCGCTTCTGGGTGTGCCTGTGCTGCTGTGGCGAAACCGGACCGACCGGCCCGACGGACTCGGTGAGAATGCCATGCTGAGCCACTATGACCCCGCAGTGGTAGAGAGGTTCCTGGCAGACCCCGAACGCTGGCGTCGCGCTCCCTCGCTGCCGCAGTCAAGCCCGTCTCAGGAGATTCTCGAAGTCCTCGCCGAATGGGTGGATGGCTGAAGCGACTGCGTGGGCGACCGAGCGGCCCGGTCAGGCGCGCTTCCCGAGTTTGCGAACACGTACGGAAATCCCGTAGCGAAAGACGCACACGAAGATCGCGATGCCGTCCTTCCAGGTGATCTTCTTGCCTTCAGCATAGTTTCTGCTGGTGTAGGAGATGCCGGTCTCCCAGATGCGCCAACCTCCTGCGGCCACCTTGGCGGTGATCTCCGCGTCAATCCCGAAGCGGTTCTCGCGCAGGTCGAGGGATCGCACGACCTCAAGGCGGAACGCTTTGTAGCAGGTCGCCACATCGGACAGCCACACACCGGTAAGCATGTTCGACAGCCGTGTCAGCATCCGGTTGTAGATCATGGCCCAGTAGTACGGCACCCTTTGCGACGGGCCTTCCTGCATGCGGGTTCCGTATACGACGTCGGCGTCCCCGCGCGCCAGAGGCGCCAGCAGCGCGTCCCAGTCACCGGGGTCGTACTCAAGGTCGGCGTCCTGGATCACCACGAATTCGCAGCTTGCCTCGCCGAAGCCCCGCCGCACCGCGGCGCCTTTTCCGCGGTTCTCGGGCTCTAGAAAGACCCTCACACGAGGGTCGTCATACTGGGACAGCCGATCGCGGGTTCCGTCGGTCGAACCGTCGTCCACCACTATCAACTCGCCGGTGAAGGGACTGGCAAGCACCCTGGAGACCATCTCGTCGACGGTAGCGACCTCGTTATAGCAGGGCATGACCACTGATAGGCACCCGTTTGAGGCACTCACGCGGCGCAGCCTAGCACTTCGCGGCCTGTTAGCCTCGCCCGGCTGACCGACGGGGAGTGCCCGAGTTGAGAGCGGCCATCAGATTCCTGGCGACACGCCTCTCGTCTGGATGGACTGTTGTGGCGCTGATTGCGGCTGCCCTCGTGGCTGTCTGGCTGCCCGACCTCGGCCTGCCTCTCGGCAACAGTGACGACGGCCGCATACTGGGCCTGTTCGGCCTTCAAGCACGCAACTTCTGGGACCTGGGCGCCGTGGACTCGTACTTCGGCGCGGTGGTCGAGCCATACGTCAACCCGGTGTACGACGTAGCCCCCAGAGCCGACCCACCTCCCGTCGCCGTCAGATACGCCCATCATCCGCCTCTCCAGGTGTTCATGGCGGTGGTGTCGACGGGCATTCTCGGAGACAGCACCATGGCGCTGCGGGTGCCTGGCCTGCTGGTGGGCGCGGCGACGGTGGCGTTCATGGCGTCGCTGCTTCGCAGCCGGGACCTGGCCTGGGGACCGACCCTGCTGGCTGTGGCGGCAATGGCGAGCACGGGCTTCTACTACGTATACGGGCGGATCAGCATCAGCTTCTCGCTGCTGCTGGCCGTCATCGCGGCGGTGTCGTGGGCGTTGCGCAGGGCCAACCCGCGAGGTCGAGACACGCTCGTCGTGGCCGGATTCGCGGCGCTGGCCGCGATGCAATCCTGGATCGGGATTGCCGCCATGGTGCTGGTGATGCTGTGGCTGCTTGTCGCCGGCCGGGGCGACGATGGTGAAATACCTCTGGGCGACTCCCGGCGAAGCGTCGAGGCGGCTGTCACACCACCGCAGCGGAGGCTGCCCGTGTCGTGGTTGTCGGGGCGCCGCCAGCGGTTGCTCGCGGCGGTCGCCGCGGGCGCGGCGCTCGGCGCCGGCGTCACGGCGCTGTGGATGCTCAACGGCGCCGGAGTCGACGATCTCGCCAACCAGGTGGTCATCCGCACCGGCAACGAGGTGCGAGGAGCCAGCGGGTCGTTCACCTTCACCTTCCGCGAGTTCCTGGCCCGACAATGGCGCTTCGCCACCGAGGAGATGCTCGTGCCTGAGTGGCTACGCGTTCTTCTGGTGCCGTGCCTCCTGGCCGGACTGATCGACCGACGCACAAGGGTACCCACCGCCATAACGCTCGCGGTCGCTGCTGCGATGACGTTCGGGGTTCAGCAGGGCGCCTGGGTGCACAGGCTGTGGAACTTCCCGTGGCTGGCACCGGTAACCATAGGCTTCGCGGCTCTCGCCGACTGGATCCGCCGGCTCTTCCCCCGCCATTGGCGACCTATGCCGGCTGTGCTCGCGGCCGTGGTTATCGCGGTCACTCTGGTCGCGGTGGTCGGCGGCTCTACACGGCAGCGCTACATCACCGATCCCGCCGACGGGGGAACCGTGCTGGAGCAAGTGGGGAGCCTACCCGGCTCGGAACTGGCATGGTCTGTACCCCCGGTGACCAGCGCTATTTGGATCTCCTACTACCTGCCCGTGCGGGTGATGCGCCTCAACGAGGACAATCTCGGCGACTTGGACGAGTCCGACGTGGTGGTTCTTCGATCGGATCGGGTGCCCGACTTCTTCCCGGAAGGGGCCTTGAGGGACCCGCTTGCCGCTCACAACGATTTCGTGGTTATCTCCGCCTCGAGGCTGCTACCGCAGTGACGCCAAATCCAGGTCATCGGGATCTGGCAATCGGGCTCGTATCTCTCGCGCCGTGACGATCGGAACCGCGAACTCAGGGGCAAGGGCGAGCAGATCCCGGTCGCCCGTCACCAGGGCGTCGGCCTCGCCGGCGCGCCCAGGCCACTGCGTCGGTGACATCGATCTCGGACAGGCCCAGTTCGGCAAGGCGTTTCCGTATGGCGTCGGCTCGGGTCAGGCGCACGGGTGTAAGCACGATACGGCCACGTTCCCTGGTGACATCGAAGTAATCCACCTCCGGGAAGGCCGAAATGACGGCCTTGGGCAGCGTCAGTTGATTCTTGGAAGTCAGTTTGGCGAGCATCTGGGAACTCCGATAGAAAAGGATACAGGGATAACCGAATCCATCCATCACCCACTACCTCACAATTGCGAGGACCTCGTCGTTGCGGACGGTGTCGCCAGGTTGGACCCGGAGTTCGATCAGTTCGCCGTCGATCGGGCTGGTGATCTCGTTCTCCATCTTCATGGCCTCGAGCACGCAGATCTGCTGGTCGGCGTTCACCCGGTCGCCGGCCTTGACGGAGACCTTCACGATGGTGCCCTGCATCGGGGAAACCACTATTCCAGGCTCGCTGGACAGCGGCGCGGCCCCCGTACGCCGGGTGGGCGGCTTGCGCGACGGGCGGTCCCCGCCTGCGGGCGTGGATACCTCGGGCACCCAGTAGGTCACGTCGAAGCGCCGCCCTCCCACCTCCACGGTCATCGCCTTCCTGGCCCTGGCCTGCTCGCTCGGCACCGCATCGCCGCGATCGAATGGTTCGGGGGTCAGGTTCATCTCGTCCTCGACGAACCGGGTATGAGCCTCTCCGGCTACGAACGTGGGGTGGGAGAGCACGGCCCGATGGGCTGGGATGGTGGTGGCGACACCTGCCACCCGGTACTCGTCCAGGGCCCGTCTGGCTCGGGCTATGGCCTCGGCCCTCGTCCGGCCCCACACGACTAGCTTGGCCATGAGGTTGTCGTAGTACTGGCTCACGGTGGTTCCGGGCACGATCCACGAGTCCACCCTCACACCGGGCCCGCCCGGTTCCCTGTACTCGGTCACCGTCCCCGGGGTCGGGCGGAAGTCGTTGCCGGGATCCTCGGCGTTGATGCGCAACTCGATGGCGTGTCCGTTGACGGGTAGATCGCCGAATGAGACCGGCTCACCCGAGGCGACCGACAACTGCTCGGCGACCAGGTCGACTCCTGTCACCATCTCCGTCACGGTGTGCTCCACCTGGAGCCGGGTGTTCATCTCGAGGAAGTAGAAGCTGCCGTCGGGATTCAGCAGGAACTCCACCGTCCCCGCGTTGAGATAGCCGCACGCCTCGGCAACCGCCAGCGCAGCCTCACCAAGCGAACGGCGTCCCTCCGGGGAGAGCACCACGGACGGCGCCTCCTCGATCAGCTTCTGGTGCCGTCGTTGCACCGAGCAGTCCCGCTCACCCAGGAACCGGTAGTTGCCGTGGAGGTCGACCATGATCTGGGCCTCGATATGCCGGGGGCCGGCCATGTAGGCCTCGAGGTACACGACCGGGTTCCCGAAGTAGGCGGCAGCCTCCCGCTGGGCGCCTTCGATGGCCTCTGCCAGCTCCCTTCGATTCTCGGCAACCCGTAGACCTTTACCACCGCCGCCGTGGGCGGCCTTGACGGCCACCGGGTAACCGATCCCGTCGGCTACGTGCAGGGCGTCGTCGAAGCTCTCGACCGCATCCGTGGTTCCGGGTACCGGCGCCACTCCGGCACGCTCGGCCGTCCTGCGCGAGATGATCTTGTCGCCCATAGACTCGATTGCGGACGCCGGTGGCCCCACCCATGTGATGCCGGCCTCGGTTACCCGGCGGGCGAACGACGCGTTCTCGGCCAGGAAGCCGTATCCGGGATGGATGGCCTCGGCGCCTGCCTCCCTCGCAACCTCGACGATCCGCCGGGCGTTGAGGTACGACTCGGAGGCGGGCGCCCCGCCGATGTTCCAAGCCTCGTCGGCCAACTGTACGTGGAGCGCATCACGGTCCAGTTCCGAATAGACCGCGATCGTGCGCATGCCCAGTTCGCGGGCCGTGCGGATCACCCGGACCGCGATCTCGCCGCGGTTGGCGACGAGCAGGGAGTTCACGAGGTTTCCGTGCGCAGTGGCGAGGAGAGAGAGCATTTCATGGCGGGCGGTCGAGACAGGGGGCCGCCGGATGGCGGTGCTGGGAAGGGTCGTGGTCTCGCAGGCATGTCTTGTCGTGGCGGTCTCAGAGGGGGATGTTTCCGTGCTTCTTGGGCGGGAGGGTGTCCCGCTTGTTCCGCAACATCTCGAACGCCTTTATCAGCCGGGGACGGGTCTCACGCGGTTCGATCACGTTGTCGACCAACCCCAGTTCCGAGGCGACGTAGGGGTTGGCGAACCGGCGCTCGTACTCATCGACCAGCGAACTGCGGCGTTCCTCGGGATCGGCGGCGGTGGTTATCTCCCTGCGGTGGATGATATTGACGGCTCCTTGCGCACCCATGACCGCGATCTCGGCCGACGGCCACGCGTACACGAGGTCGGCTCCGACTCCGCGGGCGTTCATAACCAGGTAGGCGCCGCCGTACGACTTGCGGGTGATGACCGTGACCCGGGGTACCGAGGCCTCGCAATAGGCGTAGAGGAGCTTGGCGCCGTGCCGGATGATGCCGCCGTGTTCCTGCTCCACTCCGGGCAGGAAGCCGGGAACGTCCACAAACGTGCAGATCGGTACGTTGAAGGCGTCGCACACCCTGACGAACCGGGCGGCCTTCTCCGATGCCCTGATGTCGAGAGTCCCCGCCAGGTGGGACGGTTGGTTGGCGACGATGCCCGTCGAGTAGCCGTTCAGCCGGGCGAAGCCGACGACGATGTTCTTCGCCCAGTGTTCGTGAACCTCGTAGAACTCCCCGTCGTCCACGACCGCCTCGATGATGTCCACCATGTCGTAGGGTTGGTTGGGAGAGTCGGGGATCATGGAGTCGAGCCCGTTGTCCACGCGGTCAGGCGAGTCGACCGGGGCGAAGTAGGGGGCCGGCTCCATGTTGTTCTGGGGTAGGAACGACAGCAGGTAACGCACTTCACCGAGGGCCGCTTCGCCTGAGGTGCACACGAAGTGGGTCACGCCCGACGTGGTGGCGTGGGTGGCGGCGCCCCCCAGCGCCTCGAAGGTCACGTCCTCCCCGGTGACCGCCTTGATCACGTCGGGCCCGGTGATGAACATGTGGCTGGTGCCGTCCACCTGGTAGACGAAGTCCGTGATGGCGGGGGAGTAGACCGCTCCGCCGGCGCAGGGGCCCATGATCACCGAGATCTGGGGGATCACGCCCGAGGCGCGTACGTTGCGGTAGAAGATCCTCCCGTAGCCGTCGAGGGCTTGAACACCTTCCTGGATGCGAGCCCCGCCCGAGTCCTTGAGCCCGATGACGGGAGCCCCGACCTTCATGGCCATGTCCATAACTTTGGTGATCTTGTCGGCGACCGCTTTGCCGAGACTGCCACCGAACACGGTGAAGTCCTCCGCGAAGAGGAAGACGGTGCGCCCATCGATGGTCCCGTATCCGGTGACCACCGCGTCTCCCAGGGGTCGCCGATCCTCGATGCCGAAGCCACGCGACTGGTGGCGTACGAAAGTGTCGGTCTCCTGGAAACTGTCCTTGTCGAGCAACAGGCCTATACGCTCGCGGGCCGTCATCTTCCCCCGCTCGTGCTGGCGGTCGAAGGCGCGCCGGCTCCCGGGCGCTTCGGCCTGCCGGCGGAGTTCGCGGAGTTGTTCTATCCGTTGTTCGGTGCCCACATACTCACCTTTGCTGCTAAGGCTGGCGTCGGACGATCGAGAGGGTGCAAGCAAACGCACCGGCACGGTCCACGATAGGCGCGAGAATCGCCAGAGACGATTTCCCGATCTAGGCGGCCCGACACGTGCTTCATCCCCATTCCCGCCGTCCCTTAGACCCCCGGGGCCGAACGATGGCTACACCCACGGGGGTTTCTCCGGTCAAATGGGGATGGATAACATCCGAGGAGCCCCGACCACCGACCACCTGGCACCTGACCAATGTCCAAGCCTTACGAGACGCTGGTTCTCGAACAGACCACTTCCACCCAGGACGAGGTGCGAAGGCGAATCGACTCCCTTCCGGTGTTGGTGGTCGCCGGTTACCAGACCAAGGGAAGGGGGAGAACCGGTGCCGATTGGGTCAACGCGCCGAGGGCTCTGGCCGCCTCGATCGGGTTGCGGCCTGCCTGGCCGTCACCGTCGTGGCCGCTGATCACGCTCGTAGCAGGCGTAGCAGCCCTTCGATCACTCGGTCGAGCCGCGGCAGGGCTGTCGCTCAAATGGCCCAACGATCTCATGAAGGGCGACGACAAGCTCGGCGGCATCCTCACCGAGGCTTCGGGCGGGTCGGTGATCGTAGGGTGGGGCGCCAACCTCCACTGGCCTGACCCTCCCGCCGGTAGAGGTGCTGTCTATGCGAGCGATCCCGGTCCTGACGTGGCGCAAGGCATAGCGGGCCGGTGGGCTGACGGTCTCCTCGGCCTCATGGCGAGTGGTCCGGATGGCTGGCCCTACCACGACTACCGCCGTCGGTGCTCGACCCTGGGTCGGGAGGTCACATGGAGGCCGAACGGCGTGGGTCGGGCTGTGGACATCTCGCCGGCGGGAGGCTTGGTGGTAGCCACCCCGGCAGGACGGACAACCCTCGTCTCGGGGTCGGTCTCGGAGGTCCGGCACCGTGGTAGTGAGTGGTGAGTAGTGAGTAGTGATGGGTTAGAGCATCCACCATTCACGATTCACGATTCACGATTCACGATTCACGATTCACGATTCACGATTCACGATTCACGATTCACGATTCACGATTTACCATTCACGATTCACGATTCACGATTCACGATTCACGATTCACCATTCACCATTCACCATTCACCATCTACAATGATCGAGGTTCGACAATAGGAAGGTCGGACCTCAGGCAACCGCAGGCTCGGGAGGTGGTGTGGCGGTTCTCCAGCATGAGGGGACCATCGAGATCCTCTACCGCGAATTCGCGATGCCCACCGGCGCCCGGTTCACCGAGGGGTATTTGGCTCGCCCGGACCGGATCGGGTCCTACCCGTTGGTTGTCCTGCTTCCACCGCTGCGAGGGATCACCCCCTTTGTCAAGGATCTGGCCCGCCGGTTGGCCAGAAACCGCTACGCGGTGCTGGTCCCCGACCTCACCCGTGGCGCCCACCCCGGGGATGAGGCATCCTTCGACGAGTTGGTCGCCGCCTACCGTCGAGTACGCGGCCGCCGTGCTCTGGCCGACATAGACGACGCGGTCGCCTTCGCTTTCAACGATCCGGCCGGTTGGGCGAGGGAGGACAAGATCGGTGTGGTCGGCATCGACGTCGGGGGCCGGTTCGCGATCACCTATGCAGCCCACCGTCGGCGTCTGGTCGGGGCACTCTGCGTCGCCTACGCCCCGCTCGCGGGGGACGAGGACCGCGATTTGCAGGTGGCCGACGCGTTGGGGATGTTGCCGATGGCGGTCCTAGGCCTCTACGGCGCCGAGGATGAGTTGGTCCCTGCCGAAGGAGTGGACGAGGCGCAGCGACGCAATCGGCACGGCAAGTGGATCCTCTACGAGGGGGTCGGGCATGACTTTCTCGACGACGACTCTGCTTCGTACCATCACGGCGCGGCAGGCGACATGATCTCCCGTCTCCTGGCGCTGCTCGCGGCGACCCTCGGATAGGAGCTTCTCCCATGCGCATATCGATCATGTTCGGTTCTGACGCCCTGGGAATCCTTCGGCCCCCCGACCAAGTGGCAGAGGACGCAGTCGCAGCCGAGAAGGAAGGCTTCGCCTCGGCTTGGTGCACGCACATCACCCGCGGGATCGACTCCCTCACCACGCTGGCGGTCGCCGCCCGGGCCACGTCGCGGATCGAACTCGGGGTCGGCGTGGTGCCCAGCTACCCGCGCCATCCGATGGCTCTGGCCCAGTCCGCCGCCACGCTCCAGGCGCTGGCAGGAGGACGGTTCGTCCTGGGAGTGGGGGTGTCCCACCGCCCGGTGATCGAGGGGATGCACGGGCTCGACTACTCCAGCCAGATAGGTCACCTGCGCGAGTACCTGACGGTCCTGAACGGCTTGCTGACCGACGGCTCTGTCAGCTTCGAGGGGGAGCACTACCGGGTACATGGTGAGTTCACGGTTCCGGGAACCTCCGCGGTGCCGGTGATAGTGGGCGCTCTCGCAGAGCGGATGTGCCGGCTGGGGGGCGAGATGGCCGACGGTGTGACCACCTGGCTGGCAGGTCCGAAGTCGCTCGAGGAGGTGGTGGTCCCCGCGGTCACCGATGGGGCCGAGGAAGCCGGGAAGCCCCCACCTAGGGTGCTGGCCGGGATTCCGGTGGCGGTCGATCCGGACCCCGACCGGGCACACGAGGCGACCGCCCGGGTGTTCGGTCGCTACGGCATGCTCGTCAACTACCGCCGACTCTTCGAGCGGGAGGGTGTAGACGGACCGGTTGGCCTGGCGATCACCGGGAACGCGAGCACCGTTACGGCCCGCATACAGGATCTCTTCGATGCCGGCGCCACCGACGTGTGGGCCGTGCCCTTCGACACGGGATGTGGTACCGGCGCAACCAGGGAGCTCCTACTCGACCTAGCAAGGTCGTGAGTGGTGAGTGGTGAGTGGTGAGTGGTGAGTTGTGAATGGTGAGTGGCGAGTAGTGACTTAGACTACCACAACCAACAACTAACAACTAACAACTAACAACTAACAACTAACAACTAACAACTAACACCATTCCTCCGGCTCGGGCCGATCGATCTCCAGGACCTTCTGCTCCTCCAAACGGGCCGTGACGGATCTCAGCGTCTCGTAACGCAGCCCGGAACGCAACGCTTCCAGCGCCAGGACCCGTTCCGGGGCGATGTTCCCGAGGCTCACGTTCATGCCGAAGCGGTCGATCAGCGTGGTCTGCTGTTCCTTGAGCGGCGCCTCCCAGACCAGCCGGTGGTTGGCCTCGCCGATACGGGCCGCGACGGTCTCCACCGCCTCGAGGTCGACGTGGCCGGCGGTGTCGTACACGCCGACTCCCGTTCCCGACTCGCGTCCTTCCATTACCACCCACGATGAGCCCCACTCGAGATCGCTCAGCACCTGGGAGGCCAGGTCGTCGGGATCGGGCTGGGTCTCCGGGTCCTTCTTGCCCACCTCGCTGATCACGATCAGGTCGGCGCTGAGACCGCATTCGATAGCCCGCCTCCGCCGTTCGGGGGGTAGGTCGAAGGTGCCCTCCGAAATCTCGACGGCGGTGAAGCCCATGCGGCGGGCGGCGCGCATGTAGTGCCGGCAGTGCCGGTGGGCGGTGGCGGCCTCGAATAGGGTTCCACCGGGGAAGGTGAGGGTTCCGGTTGAGTTGATCAGTTCCAGCTTCTTCCGCAGGACGGGCTCTGGTACCAGTGCCGAAGTGCCGAAGCTGAGCTTCCAGTGGTCGATCCACTGGCCGGCCATGTCCAGGAGTTCCGCGGTCTGCGACAAGCCGAGACCGGTGTCGATCACCATGGTGATGCCACGGGCGCGTGGCTTCCCGGTCCGGCCGGTGCGTACCTCCTCGGCGACGGCCAAGTCGTACCAGCCGGGCCGGTCCCCGGGGTTCACAGATCCTGGAGGTTCTTGTTGCCGGCTCGCAGGCGGGAAAGCTGGATGAAGTGGGTCGGGTTCAGGAACAACTCGTCCATCTCCGCGAGCTGGTCGACCGTGAGCCCCCTGCGGTAGAGCTGGAACAGGTACTGGAAGGCGTCCCTCGCCCCTGCGCCGACGTGGTGGGCGCCGACCACCTTCCTCGAGGCGGAAGCGATGACCAGCTTCTGGAAGCCGGACATGCGCGGCTTGGCGAACGCGTAGAGCATCATCCGGTCCGTGGCGGGCAGAGCAACGTCCCACCCGTCCTCGGAGTCGGGCGGCATCTTGATGATCGTGACATCGCCGTATCGCTCCCGGGCCTCCTCCTCGCCCATCCCGAACCAGGTCACCTCGTAGTGGGTGTGCAGGAAGTCGGGGAACTCCCTGAACTCGTAGTGGATGTCCTCGCCCATGATGTGCCGCGACGCGTACATGCCCGACTTGCGAGCCTTGAACATCTCCATCGGCGGGCCGATCAGGTCTCCGATCGCGTACACGTTGGGCACAGAGGTCTGCATCTGTGGGTTGACCATGATGGTGCCGTCGTCGTTGAGTTTGACCCCGAGCACATCCGCGGCCATCTCCGAGTTGGGGATCTCGCCCAGACCGTGGAACACGAAGTCTGTCTCGATATAGCGGGTCCCGTCCGGGGTGGAGATGGTTATCCCCTTGACCTTGCCGGCGCCGTCCCCATGGACTTCGGTGGCCACGGAACCCTCCCAGATCTCCATGCCCTGCTCCTCCATCATGGTGATCACGTAGTTGCGGGTCTCGCCGTCGTTCAGGAGCTTCAGGAGCTTGGAGCGCACCACCATGATCGTGCGGCGTCCGGTGGCCTGGAAGAAGGAGCCGTACTCGACGGCGGTCTTCGAACCGCCGATGACCACCACCGTGTCGCCCGGTTCGTAGTCGAGATCCTCCACCAGGGTCTCGTAGGTATAGACACCGTGCAGGTCGGCGCCCGGGCAGGGCAGGGGACGTGGGCGGGCGCCGAGCGCCAGGATCAGGTTGTTGGCGGTGAAGACCCGGCCGGCCACCTCCACCGTGTTGGCGTCGAGGATCGTCCCCGGCGCGTTCAGGACGTACTCGAGGTCGAGTTGCTCCTTGCTCTGGAAGTTCATGATCGCATGGGGCGCGATCCGGCCTGCCCGGAACAGGTCGACGATCTCCTTGATCGAGGTGATCTTCCCGTCGAGGTCGGGGAACCAGTACTGCCCGCTGAAAGTGCGGGCCAGCATCAGCTCGGCCGCCACCTCGCTGAACAGGTGATGCGGGACGCAGGCGTTGTGGGGGCACGAACCGCCCAGGAACGGCCACCGGTCGATGATGAGCTGGCGACCTCCATGGCCCGCATGTAGGCCGACCCGAACCTGCCGGCGGCCCCACCACCCAGGAAGATCGCGTCGTAAGGCCGCGGGTCCTCCTCGTCAACGTTGAAGACCACCCGGTCGTCCTCCGGGTCCTCGAGCATGGAGTCGATCTCGGGACCCCAGTCATGGATGCTTATCGGATCCTGGGTGCGGATGTCCCAAATGGTCTTCGTTCGGGTCGCCATCGCATGAACCTCCGTGCGTTGCCTTCTCGAGTTGTTCGATTGATGCCGGGACGAGCGCTCGTCGGGTGTCGGTGCGGCCGGAATATCCGCAAAGATAATTTATCGACCGAGAACTCCCGACGGTCGTCTCAGGGTGGGCGCCGTACGAGCCTCATCCCACACCGGCGTGCCTCTGGTATCTGTCAGCCATGGATTGTACCCGAACGACCGGTGAGGACTGCCCGCTCCCGGCCCTTAGGCCCGTGCTGTCGGTTCCACTCCCTTCCTCGCCGGTTGTCTGACAAGTAAGGTAGGTAGGGATGTATATGAACCTCACCACGCTGGCGATCGCCCTCTCACCGACCACGATCATGGTCGCGTTTATCATTTTCGGGTTGCGAAGCCTTCGCAACGACCTGAATATGGGGTTGGCGCGGTTGGACAGCAGGATGGACCGGTTGGACAGCAGGATGGACCGGTTCGACAAGAGGATGGGCCGGTTCGACGGGCGGATGGACCGGTTCGAGAACAGACTGAACGGGTTCGACGACAAGATCGACGAGGACCGGGAGGGAAACCGCAGATCTTTCGAGAAACTGTTCGGGATGGTAGGCGAACTCTCAGAGCGGGTCGCCAGGATCGAGGGCTACCTGAGCGCCCTGCCGTTCGTCTCCGGCGCCGAGATCGCCTCCAACGTGCCTCAAGAGCCGACCCCGATCAGGTGATCAGGCCCTCTCGGCAGAGGGGCTATCCACCCGGACCCGCCGCCTCGGGGCAGCTTCGTAGGCGCTAGGGCGAAGCCCGTAACCATTCACGATTCACCATTCACGATTCACCACTCACCACTCACCCGCCTACGTACACCTTCCAGTCCACGGCCACTGCTTCGGACTCCGTGACCATCACCGGGTTCAGGTCGATCTCGCCGATATCCGGGCAGGTTGCCATCAGGCGGCCGACCGCGGTGATGGCATCGGCCAACCCCTCGATGCTGGCGCGCGGCGCTCCCCGGTAACCGCACAGCAGCGGGAACCCCTGCAGCCGCTCTATCATCCCCACCGCTTCTTCGATGGTCACGGGCGCCAGGGCGAAGGTCACGTCCTCGAGCAGTTCCACCACGGTCCCGCCCAGCCCGGTCATAACTACCGGTCCGAATGCCGGATCCCTCAGCCCGCCGACCACCATCTCGACGCCGGTCAGTTGCGGCTGCACCAGTACCGCAGTTCCCAGACGGGAGAGGTCTCGGTACGCGTCGGCGACCTCCTCGAGGGTGGCGAGGCCGACGTGGACTCCGCCGACGTCGGCTCGATGCTCGATGGAGGGCTCGGCGGTCTTCACCACCACCGCTCCGCCGGCCTCCGCCGCCGCAGATAGTGCTTCGTTCTCGTCGTGGCAGATCCGGCTCTCCACGGTGCTGATCCCGAATTCCGAGAGGAGAGCAGCAGCCTGCGCAGGCGGGACCGGCCCGGCGGGAAGTTCCAGCCGCCTGCGAGGGGGCAGCTCCGGGCGGGGGATGATCCGGTGCCGGTTGGTGGCGTATCGCACCGCGTGGCCGACTGACCGGGCGGTCGGTTCCGGCCACTCGAGGCACGGGATCCCGGCTGCCTGAAGAACGTCGGCTTTGAACCTCTCCGCGCGCGGGGCGACCCAGCAGCAGTAGACCGGTACCGCATTCCCGTCGTCCCGCAGGTCGGCGACGGTGTTGCGGACACCGGTCACCGTGGCTTCGTCCATCGCTGCTCTCTGCAGGAGTACCGGGATGACCAGGTCCACCTCGCCGGACCGTGCGAGGGTGTCGACCAGCCACGGGTAGAGCTCCGCGAACCGCGGCCAGATCGGGGTGATGTCGACCGGATTGCGGGGACTTGCGAATGGGGGGATCCGGTCCGCTATCCGCGCCTGCAGGCGGGCCGACAGTTCCGGCACCTCAACCCCTTCGGCTGCCAGGATGTCCACGAGTTCCACACCGGTCCCGCCCGAGTTGGTGATGATCGCAGCCCGGTTACCTCCCGGCAGGGGCTGGCCGGCCAGCAGGCGGGCCACGTCGAGCATCTCCAGGCCGGTACGAACGGTTACGGCGCCCGCCTGGCGCATGGCGGCCCGGAAGATCGCATCGTCGGTCCCGAGCGAGCCCGTGTGGGACCGGGCCGCCCGGGCTCCCGCCTCCGAGCGACCGGTCTTGGCGACGATGACCGGCGTGGTGGGGGCCGCTTCGCGGATCGCAGCCGCAAGCTCGGCGCCGTCGGTCACCGACTCGGCGAGCAGGCAGATGATGTTCGTGTCAGGGTCGGTATGGAGGTATCTGATCGCCTCGTGGTCCCCGATGTCGGCCTTGTTCCCCGACGAGTACACCTTGCCGAAACGCAGGTGCTCGTCCGGGGCCATAGCGTGGATAGCCATCCCGTACGCACCCGACTGGGTGATCAGGGCGATCCCTCCCGGTTCGTGGGAACCGGCGGCCGTCATCGAGGCGTTGAGACCCACGGCCATGTTCTGGACTCCGAAGCAGTTGGGGCCGACGATCCGCACCGGGCCTGCCGCCTCCACCAACTCGGCCTGGAGAGCGGTCCCCTCCTCGCCGATCTCGGCGAACCCGCCGGCCAGAACCACTATTGCCCCGACCCCCTTCACCGCGGCCTGGCGGGCGACTGTCGGCGTCGCGCGTGCAGGTACGACCAGCACCGCCAGGTCGACATCTCCATCGACCTCGGTCAGGGACCGCGCCGCCGGAACACCACCCACCGAAGGTGACGAGGAGGTGACCGGGACGACCTCGCCGTCGAAGTCCGCGAGGTTGCGCCACACGACGGTACCCACCTTTCCGGGGCGATCCGAGGCGCCTACGACCGCCACACGGGCCGGATTGAACACCGCGTCGAGGGTCAAGTAGTGAAGGTCCGTTCCAACTCGGAGGGCCGGAACTCCCCTCTGCGTACCCCGAGAGGGTCGATGGTTCGCACCAGGTCGATCTGCTCCCGGCTCGGTGTGGCCACCGTCTCGAGGTCCGTAGCCACCTCGAAGCCGAAGCCGGTGGCCGCCGAGACGTCGTCGAGCGTGACGTCGGGGAACAGCTTCCGGAGCCGGGCACGGCCGCCGGGGAAGTCGAACACCCCCAATTCGGTCACCAGGGTCTCGGGTCCACCTCCCGTGTAGCCCAGGTCGGCCCTCGTTCCCTCGGGTGTCCGGTGGCCGATGTCGGTGATGAAGTCACACGCCTCGACCAGGCAGCGGCCCGGTCGGTGGTTGGTGCTCCACAGGGTGAGTCGGCCGATGGTCGCCGATATGTTGCAGCCTCCGCCTCCGCCCCCCAGCTTCACCTTGGGGGTCGGCATCGAGCCGATCGAGGTGACGTTGGTGTTCCCGTAGGGGTCGATCTGGATGCCGGACAGGAACATGTGGTCGACCTCGCCCCGCACCGACATGTCGAACGCCTCAGCGAACCTCATCGAGTACACGGCGCCCTGCCTGAGGGAGTGGTCGTTGCTGGTGGGCGGGATGAAGGCCGGGGAGGGATTCACCGCGTACATGGCGCCCTCGATCAGCAGTGCCGAGGGGGCGTGGGTTCGCTTGGCCAGGTGCATGGCGACCGTGGCGCAAGGGCTCCCGAAGCCGTGGAAAGTGACCTCCCCGTCCCGGACAGTCCGGGCGAGTTCCACCACGAAGAACTCGTCGAAGCTGAACCGTTGGCTCACCCGAACAGGTCCATCCATTCCGCGGTGGAGGAGGAATACCGGGCGAGCCGGTCGAGGCGGTCGTACCCGACCCGGTCCCGGTAGGCGTCTTCATCGATCTCGGTAACGAAGGTCCGCAGGTACTCGTC
Source organism: Candidatus Spongiisociaceae bacterium (assembly GCA_965219685.1). GTDB lineage: Bacteria > Actinomycetota > Acidimicrobiia > Spongiisociales > Spongiisociaceae > JAPPFW01. The sequence goes on from CBDCOH010000002.1 coordinate 567,454, forward strand.
GGCGCCCGAAGGGGTCTTGGCGGCGGCCACCCAGGCGGAGATGTGTTCGCGGTCGTACGCATACCCCGGGTAGCAGGAACTCGGATGGGCACCATACGGAACCTCCGCCACGGCCGCGACCCGGTAGAACGGGATCACGATGCCGGCCTCGGCGACCTCCCCGGTTGACGCTATCCGATCGACTGTCGCCACCACCATCTTCGAGGCCTTGGCGAAGTGCTCGTCGAGGACGTAGGGCTGTTCCAGGGCCAGGTTGCCTTCCCGGTCGCCCAGGGGCGCGTGGATGAGGGCCACGTCCGGCGCCATCGGCGGCACGGCTACGAAGGTGTTGCCGGTGAACGGGCAGGTGACCCTGCCGTACTCGGGATGGAGCGCCTCGATATCGGTCCCTTTCACTCCGTGGACCGGTAGGAAAGGTAGGGCCATCTCGGCGGCCCGGAGTTGGGTGAGGATGGTGTCGCAGCAACTCTCCCGGGCCTCGAGGGATCCCTCCTGAGCGGCTCTCCGGAAGGCGGGTGCCAATCCGTGGTCCTGCTCGTACCCGACGTAGCTCTCCTCGCAGACGGAGATCGATCCCGCCGCGGCCAGCAGGTCCACATCGATGGAATGGGCCGAACCCACCACATGGAGATCGCCGATCCCCATCCTGATCAACTGCCGCACGAGAGCCATGGGGAGCCGGGCGGAGAGTCCCCCTCCGAGCGCAACCATCGATCCCGGCTGGACCAACCGGGCGGCTTCCTCCAATCCCGTGTACTTGTCCGGTGCGAGGTGTATGCCCATCCGACTACTGGGCGGTCATGCCGCCGTCGACGGTGAAGATGGAACCGGTGACGAAGCTCGCCTCGTCGGACGCGAGGAAGAGGGCGGCCCGGGCGATCTCGGACGGTTCGCCGATCCGTCCGATCGGGTACTTGGTGGCGGTCATGGCCAGCCCGCGTTCGAGATCTCCCTGGCCCCGTTCCAGCATGAGGGGCTCCATCAGGGGGGTGTAGACGGTTCCGGGGCAGAGGGCGTTCACCCGTATCCCCAGCGGTGCCAGGTCGACTGCCATGGATCGGGTCAGCGACACCACGGCGCCCTTGGCCGCGCAGTAGGCGGCGAACCCCTGGACTCCGACCAGCGCCGCCACCGACGCCTGGTTCACGATCGAGCCTCCGCCGGCGGCCTCCAGATGGGGTATCGCGGCCCGGGAAACCAGGAAGGTTCCCTTCACGTTCACGTCGAAGCACCGGTCCCAGTTCTCCTCGGTGGCGCTCGCCACCGACCCCGAGGAGCCGACCCCGGCGTTGTTATAGACGATGTCCAGCCGACCCAGAGCGCGGGCTGCCGAGTCGACGGCTTGCGATACCTGGGCATCCGACGACACGTCGGCGACGAAAGCCCGAGCGGTCCCGCCGGCGACGCGGATGGCGGAGGCGGTGGCCTCGGCAGCGTCGTGGTCGATGTCCACGACGGCGACAACTGCTCCCTCACCGGCGAATACCTCGGCCGTCGCCCTCCCTATTCCGGAGCCGGCCCCGGTGATCAACGCGCTGCGCCCTGCAAGCCTCATCTCCGTCCGATCCTAGGCATTCCAGGCCGGCAGGCATATTCTGGGGCCGGTTGTCGATGGAGGTGAGCATGTCCGATGGTTCCGGAACGGTGGCGGTGGTGACCGGAGGCGGGTCCGGGATAGGTCGAGCGACCTGCGCCCGCCTTCGCCAGGAAGGATTCAGGCTAGGCGTGCTCGATCTCGATGCCGAGAGCGCCGCCGATTCGGCCGGGCGAGGCATCGGTCTCGGGGTCGACGTTTCGGATCCGGGGGCGGTGTCGGAGGCGTTCGCCACCATCGGGAAGGAACTGGGTCCGGTCGAGGTGCTGGTCAACAACGCCGGCATCACCGGCTCCGCAGCCGCGGGCCGGCTCCATGACACTCCGCTGGAGGAGTGGGACCGGGTGATGGCGGTCAACGTGAGGGGCGTCTACCTGTGTTCGCGGGCCGCCCTCGATTCGATGGTCCCGCGCCGGTCGGGGCATATCATCACGATCGCCTCGGTAGCGGGGATGGTTCCATTCCCCGCCCGCTCGGTGTACTCGGTGTCCAAGGCCGCTGCTCTCCTGCTGGCCCGCTCCATCGCGGCCGACTACGCGGCCGACGGGATACGGTCGAATGCGATCTGTCCGGGCATGGCGGAGACTCCGATGACCAAGTGGCGGCTCGACCAGCCGGAGCTTCGAGCAGCGATCGAAGCCCGGATTCCCATAGGCAGGGTGGCCCAGCCGGAGGACATTGCCGATGCGGTAGTTCTCCTGGCCTCCGGCCGTCTCTCCTACATGACCGGACACGGCTTGGTCGTCGACGGTGGATGGACCGTCCGGTAGGGAGGTCCGCGAACACCAACTGCCGGGGAGGAGTCGCGACGGGCAATCCCCGTTAACGGATCAAGCCCTCCAACCGATCCCACAGCCTCAATGTCTGCTTGCCCGAACAGACCTTTTGCGCATCTCTAACCCGCCTGTGAAAAGCCATATGGCGCGGACGGCAGCATTGGCCGGGATGACGGCGGTTGTCCAGCTTCGGAGGACGATTCCGGCCAGGGCACATCTCCGGTTTGGTAGCCTGAAGCCGCCGACAGCGTCGCGGGCCACGTAAGACGAGCCGCCGTGAGGAGGTATGGAGGAAACCAAAGCCCGGCCGCTGTCTACCCGATGCTTGCTTCGAGAGATGGAGGAGACATGCAGATCAAGGGTGAAGAGGTACTGATCCCGACCTCGATGGTGGGGAACTATCCCAACCCGCGCTGGTGGGATGCCCAATGCGTACGCGAGTGGACCGGAGACCAGGAGCCGCCCGACGCCTTTATCCGGGAGGCCTTGGAGGACGCAGCGGCTGCGCTGGCCAAGGACCAGGAGAACGCCGGTCTCGACATCATCACCGACGGTCGTCTCCACGGTGACAACTACGCGGACCAGGCCCTCTACTACTACTACAAACGTCTCGGCTACGACCTCAAGGGTGGCTTCCTTGGGTTCCCGATCTACAGCCGGCTCCATGCCGGGACTCTCACCCAGGAGGTGAAGCGGCGGGGCGCCATCATGGTGGAGCAGGCCAGGGCGCTGAAGCGGGCCACCAACAAGGCCACCAAGGTCCAGTACACCGGGATCCAGGTGTTGGCCCAGGCCACCAACGACCTCCACTACGAGGCCGCCGAGGACCGGGCAATGGCGATCGCCGACGCCGTCAACGAGGACATCCTCGAAGTGGACGCCATGGGGATCGACTTCATCCAGTTGGACGAGTTCACCTGGCCGTACTTCTACGAGCCCTGGGCCATCGAGGCCTTCAACCGGGCTGTGGCGGGCGTCCAGAACGCCAAGATCATCGTCCACATCTGCTGGGGGAACTGGGGCGGAACTCCCGCCTACTTCCCCGACGACACGGCGGGGGCGGGAGAGATCTTCGACCTGACCATCCGTGAAGGCGATGAGCCATCGGCGACCGCCTCGGTGATCCCGGCCTCTTACGACGCCAACATCGACGTTCTCAACCTGGAGAACTGCGGTAGGCGCTCGGATGACCTGTCCGGTCTCGAGGTCGTGAGGAACAACCCGGTGCCCGAGAACGTCCAGTTCTGGGCGGGGGTGATCGACGTCAAGTCGACGATCACCGAGACCGCCGAACAGGTGGCGGGGCGGATCCGCAGGTTGCTCGAGTACGTGCCCGCCGACCAGTTGGGCGTCACCACCGACTGCGGCCTGATCCTGCTGCAACGCTACATCGCGCAGGACAAGCTGCACGCGATGGTGTCCGGAGCGGAGCTCGTTCGCAGCGAACTCGGCTGACATCTCTTGAACGCGCAGGACCGTCCCTTAGCCGGGACGGTCCTGCCGTTTGCAGGTACAATCGCCATATGGACACGGCATCACGGATCGCATTGCCATGGTTGTAGCCGAAACGCCGACCCCGAACGCCCGCGCCCACCCATACCGGGGGCTCTCGGTCCAGCATGTGGACCAGGTACCGGAGCCTGCGTTCATGGTCGATTACCTGATGGGCCGGGAGGTGTACCGCCGCACCGACTACCTGGCGCTCGTCCACGAGGGGTCGGTGGGGTTGGCGGCCGTGGCACGCCAGGAGAACGACGAACTGTTCCAGACCGTCGTGGACGTCGAGGTGTGGTCGGGCCCCGACCGGACGATGCTGATCGAGGATCCGGCGGTGGACGTAGGGAACGCCACCGCGCTCGCCGGGGCCGCGGCTGGCCGGGGACGTCCCGGTATGTCGGGATTCGTGGTGAAGGGGATGTTCGAGCACATCAACTTCATCTGGGAACCCGACCCCGTCCGGATCCGGGTCACGGAGGTCACGCCCCCCGAGCCGCCCAAGTTGCTGCGCCAGGCCCAGCAGGTCGTCGACTTCGACGAGGATCTCCCCCCGGTGGAGTTGGTGCTCGACTCGGTCAACTTCCCCGATCTCGCGGCCACGGTTCCCGCCGATTCCTACCTGCTTCCCTGCCGGGGAGCCGGGACGGAGCTTGACGGTGACATGTCGTACCTGGACACCCGGCCGGCGACACGCGAGGAGTGGGTGATGATCGGATGCGAGCGATCCATGCAGTTCCACCGCCACTTCTACGGCGACGAGCCTCGCCAGGTCGACATATGTCCCCGCAAGCGGGTGGAGAAGGAAGCCTCCGGAGATCGATGGCTGGTCAAATGCTGCATGCTGGAGCGAGGCATGGAGTTCGCCGACAACCGCGCAATAGTGCCCTGGGGAGCGAATCTTGATGAGGTACGGCACGCGCTCCGTCTTCTGACCGGAGTGGAGGCCGTGGCTCCCGTTCCGGGATGAGCATCCACCTAGCCGACTCGGTCGTATACGGCCATCTGTGGGCCACCGACGAGGTGAGGGCGATCCTGGGAGATGAGGCCCGGTTCCGAGCCTGGTTGGACATCCTGGCCACGCTCGCCGAAGCCCAGGCCGAGGTCGGACTGGTCCCCGAGTCCGCCGCGGCGCTCATAAGGGAACATGCTCGGACCGCCGAGATCGACCTCGAACGGATAGGGGCGGAGACCAGGGCCACCGGCCACTCAACCCTGGGGCTGATCCGGGTCCTGCGCGCCACGCTGCCCGAGCCGGCCCGCGAGTGGGTCTACTACGGCGCCACCGTCCAGGACCTTACGGATACGTGGACCTCCACCGTCATGCGATCGGTGGGCGACCTGCTGGAGCGGGACCTGGCTCGCATCGAAGCGGCTGCCGTGGCTCTCGCCCGGGACCACCGGAACACCCCGATGATGGGCCGCACCCATGCCCAGCCGGCCATCCCGATCCCGTTCGGATTCAAGGCCGCGGTCTGGGCCTCGGAGATCGCTCGTCACCGCCGCCGGCTCGAGGCAGGGCGGGAGCGCTGGGAAGTGGTGCAGTTGGGCGGGGCGCTGGGAACGATGGAGTTCTGGGGCGACCGTGCGCTGCCGTTGCTCGACGAGTTCGCACGCCGCATGGGCCTCGGCGTTCCATCGATACCTTGGATAACCAGCCGGGACGGCCCCGCCGAGTTCACCCATCTGCTCGCCATGACGGCAACCACCATCGCCAAGGTCGGCAACGAGATCATGGAGCTGCAGAGGCTCGAGTTGGGCGAGGTACGGGAACCGTTCATCGAGGGAACGGTCGGGAGCATCACCATGCCCCAGAAGCGCAACCCGGAACTGTCGGAGCACCTGGACACCCTCGCCCGACTCGTACGGGCGGACGCCGGGGTGGTTACGGAGGCGATGATCCAACTACACGAGCGGGACGGGCGGAGCTGGAAGGCCGAGTGGATCGCGATCCCGGAAGCCTGCGCCATGACCCTTTCCGCCACCCGCTACGCAGCGGTCCTGGTGGAGGGCCTGGAGGTGGAAGCCGGCCGGATGATGGCCAACATCGAGGCGCGGAAGGGGTACGTGTTCGCGGAGCCGGTGATGCGATATCTCGCCGATCGGGTCGGCAAGCACACGGCGCATGACATCGTGTACGACGCCGCCATGCGGGGATTCGAGCAGGGTCTTACCTTCGCCGAGGCGATCCTGGGCGATCCGCGGGTCCCCGCCTACCTGGACCGGCGACGGATCGACGAGTTGGCCGACATCGATCGGGTGATGGGCGCCGGGCCGGAGTTCGTCGACCGGGTCGTTCGGGAAGCGGATTGAAGCTTCCTTACAGAGCGCCGCTGGCCAACCTGCCCACGCCCCTGGTGGCTGCCCCGCGCCTGTCCGAGGAGATCGGCGTCGAGGTCCTACTGAAGCGGGATGACCTGACCGGCGTAGGTCTCGGAGGCAACAAGGCGCGGGCGGTCGAGTTCCACGTCGGAGCCGCGGAAGTTGCAGCAACCGATGTTTTCCTGACCGGAGGTGGACCCAGATCCAATTGGGTACTGACCGCCGCATCGGGCGCCGTCCAGCGGGGCTTGGCGGTTGAACTGGTGATGTTCGGGGATCGGCCCCCGCCGGGCCGGGGGAGCCTCGACCTGCTGGATCGGTTGGAAGGAGTGAGGGTGACCTTCACGGGCAATCCGGCTCGTCTATCGGTCGATCCCGTCCTGGAGTCCCTGTTCGAACGGCTAGGGGATGCGGGGCGCCGGCCGTATGCGGTGGGCCGGGGCGGAGCGGACCCGGTCGGCGCCCTCGGCTACCTGGCGGCGGTGGATGAACTCGAGATGCAGCTGGAACGGATGGGGATGGCCGCGGGTACCGTCTGGCTGGCAACCGGGTCGTGCGGTACCCAGGCCGGACTGGTAGCGGGCTACCGGAGGCGTTCCATGGCACCCCGCATTGTCGGGGTGTCCGTGCATCGCCCCGTCGACGAATGCAGGCGGCGGATCCGGAGGATCTCCGATTCGACCCTGGACATGCTTGCTGTCCAGGAGCGGAACGAGGTCGCTTGGGAGGTGCTCGACGAGCGTGAACCCGATCCCGCGGAGGTCGAGAAGGCCGCATCGCTCATGGCCAGGACCGAAGGAGTGTTCCTGGATCCCGAGTACGGGTCTCCGGCTCTCGCGGCGCTCGTCAGGGAGAAGTCCGGCCTGGCTCATCCGATCGTGTTCCTGGTGACCGGTGGAACCCTCAACCTGTTCCTAGGGAGTTCGGCGGCGTGAGCGCGCGGCCGGAGGAGGAACTAGGGGCGGAGGTAGACCGCCTCCTGGCGGTGATCGAGGGCGGCGTGTTCGGGGGCGCCGATCCGGCGACCGCGGCCGCCATCGAGGCTCCCGAGGGATACCTCGGGGCGGAGGGGCGATTGGGGTCAGGTCCATCTCCGGCCCTGGTCGACGCCGGCTACCGCTTGGAAGTGGCAGATGCCCGTATCCTTCACGAGGGTTTGTGTCTGGCCGACCTCGCCCACGTTCTGGAACTGGTGGATGCGGAGGTCGCCCCGAGGAGGGCGGCGGCCCGGTTGTGCCGCGTGCTTCTCGATTTCCTCTCCACCCCGGTGGAGTCCTTCCCCTACGACCCCTTGTACGGCGATGCGTACAACAGCCGGGAACGGGAGCTGGAACGCCGGATCGGTGCGGCCGCAGGATGGCTCCCGACCGGGCGCACCCGTCGCGAGGCAGGACGCCTCGCGATCCGCCTCGCCCTCCGCAGCCGCATCCTTGATCTTCACACGGCGGTCGCGGGCCTTGCCACCAGGCTCGTGCAGAGGGCGCTGGAATTGGCGTCCGTCCCGTGGAACGACACCACATACCTGCAACCTGCCCAGCCTTCCTCGTTCGGCTACTACCTGGCCGGCTTCGCCGAACAGGCCATTCGGGACCTCCAACGTGTCCGGAGTTGCCACCGGTGGGCGAACCTCTCGCCGGGCGGTTCCGGTGGCGTGGGTGGGACTTCCATCCCCCTGAGCCGGGGGAGGATCTCGGACCGGCTGGGATTCCGCCGGCCGACACGCCACATCCGCGACGGCATGTGGTCGGCCGACGGGATGGTCGATTGCACGGTCGCCGCGACCCAGGCGGTCATGAACGCCGACCGCCTCGCCGAGGACCTCGAGGTGTTCGCCACGCCCCAGTTCGGTTACGTAGCCCTGGGAGGTTCCTCGTCGAGGGCCTCGGTGTTGCTTCCCCAGAAGCGCAACCCGTACGCCTTGGCGGTGATCCGGGGAGGCTGCGGGACGCTGATCGGCAGATCCACCGGTCTGATGAGCACGCAGCGGACCCCGTCGGCCCGAACCGACAACTGGCTCTACGCCTACGGCGAAGTCACCGGCTCCGTGGAGCTGGCGGGTTGCCTGTTGCGCTTGGCGGCCGATGTCGTCACGACCATGGAGGTCGACGTCGGGAGGTTGGCGGACTCTGCGGGCGACAACTTCACCACTGCCACCGACCTCACCGAACTCCTGGTGCTCGAGCGCGGCCTGGACTACCGGAGCGCGTACCGCATCGTCGGGCGGGCGGTGGCGAACGTGTCCGAACGCGAGGGGACCAGGGTGGCCGCCGTGGACCTGGAACGGGCGGCGGGGGAGTGCGGGATCGATCTCTCCGGTCTCTCCTCGGCGGTCGAGCGGGCGGGCGATGTCGACGCCCTCATCTCGTCGCGCGGCTCTCCCGGAGGGTCGGCCCCCAACCGGGTGGCGGAGCATTGCGGATCGGTACTCGAGCGGGTTCGGGGAGCCCTAGAGTGGGCTCAAGCTGCCAGGCACGCCCACGAGTCGGCGACCACCCGGCTGCTGGCGGAGGCTTCGGCCTTGGCAGAGCGGTGACGGACTCGCGGTTGGGAGGTAACCATGCCGGTGCTCAGGATCGTGTGTCCCGACTGCCGGAACGAGTATCGCTCGCTCGTGGTGGCCGGCGCCAAGGTTCCGACCGTCTGGGTGTGCCCGGAGTGCTCGGGACGCGGAGCGAGGGTCGCCGAGGTGCTCCGCGAAGCAAACCATCCCTGGTCAGGCGAATCGATGGACGAATGCTGCGGATGAGACGGTCCGGCCGTCGGGCGCGTAGCGCTGGCGTCTGTCGCTTACGGGTCGCGAGTAGTGGAGTTCCCGACACCGCGAGCGGCTCGGCGCAACTCTGGAGGATCCGGTTACCGGGCGGTCGCAGTTAACATCCTGCCCAGCCTCGAATGACCACCGAAGACCCGCTCGGTCCGGACGCGCCCGCGTACCAGGAGTCGGAAGCCCGCCGCCGTTGGCTGCGGCTCATCATCGCGCTTGTCGTAATCAACTCCCTGGTGCTCGCGGGGATACTCGCATGGAGGCTTCTGAGGCCCGAACGCGTTGAGATCGTGCCCGCCGAGCCACGCCCGGTGACGACCACCACGGGCGCAGGGTCGGAGCCCGAGGACCAACCGGTGGCCGCTCCATCCGAGGACGCCGATCCCGCGGACGAGGCTTCCGTCGCCGACGATCCGGTTGCCGAACCCCCTCGCGTCGCGCTCGACGAGCCGGTGACCTTCCTCGTGATAGGAAGCGACACCCGCGAGAACCTCCCCGACGACCTGGGGATCACCGATGAGTTGGGCGGACACCGGGCAGACGTGATCATGATCGCCGCCTACGACGGTCTGCGAGTCCGCCTACTCAGCCTGCCCCGTGACCTCCAGGTGGGCATCCAGGGGAGGATAAGGAAGCTCAACGCCGCCTACTCCATAGACGGTCCCAACCCCCAACTCCTGTACGAGACCGTGGTGAACGAGACCGGCATCGATATCGACTACTACATCGAACTGGACTTCTTCGGCTTCGCGGGCATCGTGGATGGCCTGGGAGGGGTCGAACTCCACTTCCCGTACCCGGCCAGGGACCTCAAGTCCCACCTGGATGTCGAAGCCGGCCTGCAACTCGTCGATGGGAAGACAGCTCTTGCCTATGCCCGATCACGCCAGTACCAGGAGTTCCGGGACGGAAGATGGGTCAGCGTCGACGCCGATGATCTGGGCCGGATCGGTCGCCAGCAGAGCCTGATATTCGCCATGCTGGCCGCGGCCAAGCGGCTGTCCGCCTTCGACATGTTCAGCGTCTCCCGGGTGCTGCGAGCGGTCGGTCAGCATCTCCGGGTCGATGCCCGCCTGAGTGACCGCCAACTCGTGGAGTTCGTGATCGAGGCGAGGAAGCTCGACAGGGAGGATATCGAGATCGTCACCCTGCCCGTGTTCGAGCGGCGGGAGGACGACGTGTCGTATCTGATCGCGAACGGGGACGCGGCGGAGGCTGTTTACGGGTCTTTCAGGGGGGATCTTGGGGACTCCCCGGATGGGGCGCCGCCCTCCGAGCCGGCCCGGCTCCTGATACTGAACGGCAACGGCGGAGGCGGCGAAGCGGACAGGTGGAGGGTCGAGCTCGAGGACGGCGGTTTCGTGGTTGTCGAGGTCGACGACGCCGGTTCCTTCGAATTCGAGGATACGGTGGTGACCGTGAGAGCCGGGGACCTCGATACAGGTGTCCTGATCGTGGATGCGCTGGGCTTCGGGGAGGTGAGAGCGGGTACGTTGGACGAGGGACTCGACGCGGTGGTCGTGATCGGCGCCGATGCACTGGGCCGGTGACCGTCGCCGGCAGACTCGCTGATGGGTAGCGTCCCCGGGTCCGTGGCCGTTCCTGAGAGTGGAGCGGCCGGGATGGGGTTAGCGGTCATCGGCGCCGGCTATATCGGTCTCGTCCAAGCGGCAGGACTGGTCAGTCTGGGGCATCGCGTTCGGGTCGGCGAGCGGGATCCGGCCAGGCTCCGAACTCTCCGGGCCGGGAAGTCGCCGATCTATGAGCCCGGCCTCGACTCGCTCATCTCCGAGGGCATGGCGAGCGGGCGCCTGAGCTTCCATGCGTCCAACCGGGAAGCGGTCCGGGGCGCCGGCGTCGTGTTCATCGCCCTTCCCACCCCGTCCGCTCCCGACGGATCGGTCGATACCAGTATCCTCCATGACGCGGTCGCGACCCTGGTCGGAACTCTGGAACGCGGCGCGGTGCTTGCTGTCAAGTCGACGGTTCCGGTAGGCACCGCGCGCCGGCTGGCATCCCTTCCGGCGATCTCGGATCGGGGGGTCCGGGTAGTTTCCAATCCCGAGTTTCTCCGGGAGGGGAGCGCCGTGCACGACTTTCTCAACCCGGACCGGATTGTGATCGGAACCGCAGACCCGCGCGCGATCGAGATACTCGGCTCGCATGTCTACCGTGGGCTGGGCGGGGAACTGGTCGTCACCGATCCCGCCTCGGCCGAGATGATCAAGTACGCAGCCAACTCCTACCTTGCCACAAGGCTCAGCTTTGCAAACTCCATCGCCAACCTCTGCGAAGCGGTCGGCGCCGACGCCGCCGAGGTATTGGGGGGGATGGGCCGCGATCGCCGGATCGGACCGCACTACCTGCAGCCGGGTCCGGGGTACGGCGGTTCCTGCCTTCCGAAGGACACAAGGGCCCTGCTGTCGATCGCCGAGCGGAGCGGGTTCGACTTCGTCCTGCTCAGGGCGGTGATGGATGTCAACGATCTCCAGCGCAGTCGGATAATCGACAAGGTGGGGGAGGCGCTCGGGGGATCGGTCGACGGGGCGGTCGTCGGCCTGTGGGGCCTCGCGTTCAAGGCGGGTACCGACGACACCCGCGAGTCCCCGGCTAGGGACCTGGCGGAGCGGCTCCTGGAGGCCGGTGCCGTCGTGCAGGCCTACGACCCGAAGGTGAGCGCTCCGGTCTCCGGTGTGTTCCCCGCGGGCGACGCGGTCTCGGCGGCGTCCGGCGCCGATGTCCTGCTGGTTGCCACCGAGTGGAAGGAGTTCCGCGAGGTGGACCTTTCGGAAGTGCGGCGGGTCATGAGGGGTTCGGCGGTCGTCGATGCCCGGAACCTGCTGGATCCAGCGGAGGTCGAGGCCCGCGGACTCGCCTACGTGGGCGTCGGCAGCGTCAGGTGATGTCCTCGGTCGCGATGGCGACGATCGGAAGGGCGCTGGTAACAGGAGGAGCCGGGTTCGTCGGATCGCACCTGGTCGACCGGCTGGTCGACGACGGTTGGGAAGTCCTGGTCCTCGACGATCTGTCGTCCGGGAAGGTGTCCCGGCTCGCCGGAGCCCGCCGCAGGGGCGCCGTTTCGATACACCAGATCGACCTCCGGGCGGATGAACTGATGGGTACGGTGGGCCGTTTCTCCCCCGATCTGGTGTTCCATCTGGCGGCCCAGACCTCGGTCTCCGCCTCCGTGTCCGACCCCCGCCGGGACGCGGACATCAACATAGTCGGCGCCGTGAACCTGCTGGAGGCCTCGAGCAGGGCCGAGGTCAACCGGTTCGTCTTCACCTCCTCGGTCGCGGTGTACGGGCGGGAGGTGGACCTGCCCGCTCGGGAGACCTCGTCGCCGCGTCCCGAGTCTCCCTATGGCATCTCCAAGAAAGTGGTCGAGGACTACCTGAGGTTCTGGCGGCAGGAACGCGGTCTCGAATACACGGTGATCCGTCCCTCCAACATATACGGTCCGCGCCAGGACCCGTCCGGGGAGGCCGGCGTGGTAGCCGTGTTCAGTCGTTCCTGCGTGGACCGCAGAAGACCCACCATCTTCGGCTCGGGTACCGACACGCGCGACTACGTCTTCGTGGACGATGTGGTGGACGCTCTCCTGAGGGCGGCAGAACTGGGAGAAGGCGGGATCTACAACATAGGAACCGGGGTCGAGACCAGCACCGAGGAGGTCTTCGAGGCGGTAGCCCGCCACGCCCGGTTCGGAGGCGGTGCGACACACGGTCCGCCCCGGCCCAGCGACGTCCCCCGCTCGGTCCTGGACTGGTCGCTCGCCCGCGACGAGTTGGGATGGCGCCCCTTCACCACCTTCGAGGAGGGTATCCGCTGGACCGTGGACTGGTTTGCGAGTGGTGAATGGTGAGTGGTGAATGGTGAGTGGTGGCTGGTGAATGGTGGCTGGGGGTCTGATATGGTTTTGGCATGGCGGACGAGCCCGGTTCATCTGTATGCCGGATCAAGGCGGTGACCGTCGACGCGGCTGATCCGGCGTCTCTGGCGGAGTTCTGGGGGTTCGCTCTGGGATATGTACTGCAGCCCCCGCCGGAGGGCTTCGAGACGTGGGAGGCGTTCGCCGACGCGCTCGATCTGCCCCAGGAGGATCGCGAGCGTTACGCGGCCGTTGTCGACCCGGACGGTGTGGGTCCCCGCGTTCTGTTCCAGAAGGTGCCCGAGGGCAAGACCGTCAAGAACCGCTGGCATCTGGACATCGACATCGTCGACTACGCATTGCCTCGAGACCAGCACGACACCAACCGGGAAGCCGGGATAGCGGCCCTTGTGGAGCGGGGCGCCACGGAGGTGGAACGTTTCGATGTCCCACAGGGCAAGTGGGCGGTCATGACGGATCCCGAAGGCAACGAGTTCTGCGTGTTCCTGTAGGTCCACGATTCACCATTCACCATTCACCATTCACCATTCACTACCGAAACAGGTCGTCGTCCGGGTGCCTCACCAGGTCCGAAGCACTGCCGTCGTGGACCGGGAGTTCCAGCCCTCTCACCACCGCTGCGGGGATCCCCCTCGCCTTGCCCATGACCAGGTCCGCAGCAGCGGCGATCTCATCGGCGATGGCGACCTCGGTCACCTCTAGTGTGTTGCCGAACGTGTCCAGGGTGCCCCGGTGGTCGACTATGGCCGGGATTCCCGCCACGCCGATGGCGATGTCGGTCAAGCCGTGGCGCCACGCCCTGCCGAATGTATCCGTGATGACGACGCCGACGGTCACGCCGAGGGTGTTGAGGAGCCGGACGCGAATACGTCGAGCGGACCGGTCCGGATCGACCGGTAGGAGCACCGCGCGGCCGGGAGCGACGTTGGAGCGATCCACCCCTGCGTTCGCGCACACGAATCCGTGCGCGGTCTCGGTGATCACGAGAGCGTCACGCCTCCGAAGGATCGCGGAGGCTTCCCGGAGTATCAACTCCCGATGGGCTTCGGGATCCGCGCCCACCTCCACGATCCGGCCCTCGACCTTGGAGACCAGCTTGTGGGTGACGACCATCACGTCGTCCTCCTGCAGGGTCACCTGCGAGACTTCCAGCCCGCCGGTCAGGAGTTCCACCACGTCGTCGCCCGGTCGCGCCTCCCCGATCCCCTCCAGCGGGATAATCGAGACGGTCATAGCAACTCCATGATGCGGGCGGCGAACGCAGTGGCGCGTTCCGGATCGGCCACAAGGGTGGATTCGACGTGGACGGAGACACCTGATGCGGCCAACCCGTCACGATCTTCCCGGTCCCCGTTGTCGATGAACAAGTCGTCCAGTAGTCCCTCGTAAGCCGCGAGGACCCCGGCGTTGCCGGGAGGCAGGCCGAGAGAGGCCATGACCCGGTCGGCGGGACCCTTGAGAGCGCGGCCCCCGAACAGTGGGCTGACCGCCATCACCCGCGGCGCGCCCTCGAGAGCTGCGGCGACGTCACGGATCGCCAGGATCGGCCATATGGACAGGGGTGGGTTCGAGGGGGCGATGACCACCACGTCGGCGGTGCGGATAGCCTCGACCACGCCAGGGGCGGCTGTGGCCTCGGCCGCACCCGTGTACCGCACCTCGAGGACCTCGTCGCGGTGGCCGCGCATCACGAAGTACTCCTGGAACGGCATCCAGAGATGGGGTCCGGTGCTGATCTCGGTGCGCAGGGGGTGGTTGGTGGCGGGCAAGATCTTCGATCGGATGCCCAAGGCGCCCGCCAGGGACGCGGTGATCTCGTGAAGCCGATCTCCGGCGTCGAGCCGCATGGTCCTGCAGATGTTCAGGGCCGCGTCGGCGTCTCCCAGCCGGAATGTCGTGTCGACACCCAAGCTGTCCAGGTGTTCCATCAGCACCATGGTGTCTCCGGCACGTCCCCAACCATGGGGTCCCTCCACCCCCGCCAGCGTGTACAGCACCGTGTCGATGTCCGGCGATACCGAGAGCCCGTACATGGTGTCGTCATCGCCTACGTTGACTACCACCGTGGTCCTGACATCGGGGAGGTGCTCGAAGCCGCGGGCCAGCCGGGCGCCTCCGACACCGCCGGAGATTAGGGCAACGGCACGCGTCAACGATACCGTCCTGCTTGGTAGGTCATTGCCTTAGCCGTGCCGTCGATACAGAATGGGGCTTCGATGACCTTTCCCTCCGAAACGTCCGATCGTCCCCGCGTGCTCGCGGTGGTGGTTGCCCGCAGGGGCGACGACATTGGCGCGGTTCTCGAGAGCATCGGAGGGCAAGTGTACGGAATCGAGGGCGTCGTTGTGGTGGGCGATCGTTCCCAGGTCTTCCCCGCGGACACCGCCATCCAACCCAAACGGGTCAGATCGATGAGCGAGGTACTGGCGATAGCCGGCGATCGGGTCGAGTACCTATGGCTCCTGGACTCCCGCACCACCGCCCGGCGCGATGCCCTGGCCGCACTGGTCGCGACGGCCATCCAGGTGGATGCGTCGATTGTGGGTTCCAAGGTCCTCGACGTGGCCAATCCTCAACAGCTGGTTTCGGTCGGCGGCGCCACCGACGTGTTCGGGTTTCCCTTCAGCGGGTTGGAGCGGGGAGAGCTCGACCAGGAGCAATTCGACGTGATCAGGGACGTGGCCTCGTTGGAGCCCGCGTCGATGCTGGTGAGGCGGGACCTGGCCGGAGGGCTCGGTGGGCTGGACCGGAAGCTCCCCTACGTAGCGACCGGCCTCGACCTGTGCCAGAGGGCGAGGGTGGTGGGCGGCCGGGTCGTGTTGGGTCCGACCTCAGAGGTGTTCACGCGGGCCTCCGGTGAGGACCGTGTCGACACCTGGCGCGAGCAGGCGGGCCGTATCCGGGTGATGATCAAGACGTACTCGGTCGTGACCCTTCTGTGGGCCCTCCCCGGGCTTCTCCTCGTCGGTCTGCTGAGCGCCCTCTACCGGACCGCCCGTGGTTCATGGCGGGCTCTTCCCGACTGGATGGGTGCTTGGTTGTGGAACATCCGGCACCTGGCCTCCACGCTGGAGATCCGGCGGCGCGCCCCGGCTGTCTCCTTGGATTCCGATGCGGAGTTGTTCCGTTTCCAGGTGACGGGGTCTGTGCAGATGCGGGCGATTGCGTCCGATCTGGGGGCGATGCTCGGCGCCGGTCCGGAGTTCGATGAGGAAGAGGACCGGCTCGACGAGTCGCCGACGTTCTGGCAGAAGCCGTCGGTACTGGCCGTCGCCGCAGGTGTTGCGTTCCTGATCGTGTTGACCCGGTCGATCCTGATGGAGGGGCTGCCGGTTACCGGCTTTGCACTGCCGATGCCGGAGTCGGCCTGGGACACGCTGCGCGCCTATGCCGGCGGATGGCACCTGGCAGGTCTCGGCAGTTCCGAGCCCATGCATCCCTCGGTGGCGGCGACAGCCGCCGCTCAATTGATCCTGGGTAACCGGGGCGCACTCGCAGCCAGCCTCCTGACGGTCGGTTCGGCTGCCTCTGCTGCGGTGGGACTGTTCGTGCTGGTGCGCCGCGCCGGCCTGGGTCTCGGAGCAGGAATGCTGGCCGGCGGTGTCTACCTGGCCGGGTTCCCCACGCTGGTGCTGGCGGGTGAGGGTTACTGGCCCGGTCTCCTGGCCCTGGGAGGCATCCCGTGGGCGTGTGCAGGGATCGTGGCGCCCGCCCCGTCCGGCGTGGTGGGATGGATTGGCCGCCTCGCCCGAGTCGGTCTCGCCACCGCCTGGTCCGCGGTTTTCGTCCCGTTTCTAGCGGTCGTGCCGCTCATCTTCGGAGCTGCCTGGGCGTTGGCGAGTCGCAAGGGCCGCAGCCTGCCCGTTGGCCTCGGGGGCTCGTTGATGGCGGTCCCGATCCTTCTACCCTGGCCGGTGGCGCGGGAAGCCTCCTCGATCGTGGAGGGCGGTGTCCCGTTCCACCCCGATCCGGCTTGGTGGGTGTCCCTCCCGATCGTCGTTGCCGCTTTGGCGGCCGGTACCTCGGGTCGCGGCCGTCCGTTGAACCTTGCCATAACCGGTGTGCTGATCGGCTCCGCCGGGTTCTTCGCAGCCCGGGCGGCAAGTCTCGGGGCAGGGCTGGAGGTCACGGCGGCCGGTCTACTCCTCACCAGCCTGGGATTGGCCCTGGTGGTAGCGGGCGCCGTGGAGGGCGTCTCGACGCTTGGGTCGGCACGGTTTTTCCGACGCTCAGCCGCCTACGTGGGGGTCGGAGCAGCGGCCCTGATCGGGTTGGCGACGGTGGTGGCGCTTCCATCCGGGCGCATGGGTCTGCCGGAAGACCGGTTCGGGACGCTGGGGTTCGCGGAGCGTCGCGCCGAGTCGCATGGCGCCGACCGCATCCTGCTGGCCGGGCCCGGTGAGAGTCTGCCCGGTGAGTTCCGGCGCCTGCCCGATGGAGCGGCCTACCGCGTGGTCGGTGGAAGTCTGGACTACCCGCAGGCCTGGCTTCCACAACCACTCGGGGGCGACCTCGAACTGGAGGGTGCGCTGTCCCGCCTGTTGGCAGGTGAAGAACTGCGCCCTGGCCGCGTTCTGGCCGAGTACGGGATCAGATGGGTAGTCGCCACGGGTCCGACCCCACTTACCGAGGCCATGGGGGCCCAACTCGACCTTCGCCCGCTCAGCGGACTCTTCATCGCCGAGTCCGGAGGCGTGTGGGAGAACACTGCTGACGCCTACCGGGCCGTTACCGACCGGGGGGTTCCCTGGTCGTGGAGCCCCCCGGAGTACGAGGGACGGTCCTCGGATGGCTCGGTGCGGTTGAGCGAGAACGCCGATCCCGGCTGGGGTCCCGGGACTTGGGAACCCGCCGGATGGGCCAACCGGGTCTCTGCGGAGTCGGGGGTGGCCTTCTTCGAGGGTGTGGCGTCCCACCGCCTCATGGCCCAGGCGGCCGCAGCATGGGTGCTGATCCTGGGAGTTCTCGCCTTCGGCCTGCATCCTCTCCGCCGGCGGGAGTCGGCGGGATGACGCGTGTGGCCTTCCTGCTTGCGGCCGCTGCCCTGTTGGTGGCGGCCGTCCGCCTCCCGGCCCCGCTCTTACCGGATCCACCCTCGGGTGGGGCGCTCCTGGTCGACGGGTACCGGCTGGGGCAGGCACGTTTCGCCGGCTGCCCTTGGGCCTTGTCCGACGGTCGGCGCAGTTCCTCCTACCTGGCCGCGACGGAGGAGGCGAGCGGTTTCGACATCTCCTTCCCGGAGGGCGGGGAAGCTAGGGACCCGCTGTCGGGCGACGTGGTCGAGGGGATCGGGGTGGCGAGGATCGACAACCCCCGCGAGGTAGGGATCAGTTCCGCCATGGTCGAGTTCGCAGAGAGCGACGGGGCGGTGGGTGTGGTGGCGTTCGGAGAGGGCCTTCTTGCCGGGGATCTGTGCACGGCTTCCCTTCCCGCCACATGGCATCTTCCTGGGGGTTCCACGCTGCAGGGCGAGGAACTCACCCTGCGCCTCTTCAACCCGTTCACCACCGACGCACGAGTCGATCTGTGGGCGCTCAGCGAGTTGGGAACGGAGGCCGCCGAGTCACTGGAGGCCTTGACCATCCCGGCCGGGAGGACCCGCGTCGTCTCCCTGGAGGGGGTGCTGGCGGGCCGGGAGTCACTCGCGGTAATCGTCCGCCCCACGTTCGGTTCGGTCATCCCGGTCATGGAGTTGGATACCGGTACGGATACCGCGGTCTGGCCGGGGACAGGGACGAGCGAGGGCTGGGAGTTTCCGGTCGGGGGTGTCGACGGGCTGGAGACATCCCTGGTTCTGACCAACGAAGCGTCCCTGGAGGTCAACTTCCTCGTCGAGTTGTTCGACGAGACGGCCACCTTCATGGCGCCCCTGAGCGGGACGATCGAGGGGCCCGGTCAGGTACGCATCGGTCTGGCGGGATTGCCCACGCGTGCCTTCGGGATCCGGGTGACGGGGGACGGTCCCTTCGGGGCGGCGGTCGTCGGCCGATCGAGCACGGCCGTCGCCGCAACCACCGGGACTCCCACCAATGCCTCCGCGTGGTTGCTGCTCGGCCCGGGCGCGGTCCCCGCGGACAGCCGGCTCCGGCTCCTCAACGCCGGGGTCCTCGACCTCGAGGTCACCTACACGGCACTGACCGCGTCAGGGGAGGAGCTTAAGAGTTCGGCCACGGTCCCCGCAGGTTCAGTGGAGACGGTCGTCGTGGCGGATCCTGATGTACTGGGAGTACGCGTGACCGGGAGCGGCCCGTTCAGTGCGGGATGGTGGGGGGAGGCTCAGGGATCGATCATGTTCGCGGGAGGGGTTCCGGTTGGATAGCGACCTACTGCTCAGACTGGTCGTGGTGATCGTGGCGGCTGGTGTGGTGGTGGTGGTAGCCCGACTCCGCCCCCGGCGTCCTGGACGGCCCTTGCGCACCGAGGGGAATCTCGAGGGGCCCGGCCTCTACCTGTTCACGGCTTCCGCCTGCGACTCGTGTGACTCGGCCCGTTCCGTCTACGTGGAGGAGTTGGGAGAAGACGGTTTCACCGAACTCACCTGGGAGGACCGGCCCGGCCTGCTGACCCGGCTCGGCGTGGGGGAGATCCCGGTGAGCACCGTACTCGATTCCTCGGGCCGGGAGGTGGGTTCTTTCGTGGGGGTCCCGTCCCGCGGAGCACTGAGAAGGGCGGCGCGGAGGATGCGGGCGTGAGTCACGGGAACTGGAGGGACCGGTGACAGCCTGGCGGCGACTCTGACGGCACTCTTGACTGTGGGACCCGCTCCATCCCTCACACTCCGACCGGATGGAACAGGATGAGCCAACCATTTAGGATTTCGTCTGTTCGTGCAAGGGCCGCCTCGTCTCGCCGGCGTACCGGTCGGGCCGTTGCACCCGGTACCCGATGACTGGATCCAACTAGTGAGTTCCCGCCCCCCGACAGCCGACAGTAGCGCCCCGGTCACCGGATCCTCGCTGAAGGCTTGGACGCCGCGGGCGTCTGCGGTGGCGGTGGGCGTTGTCTCCCTGGCCACGCTCACCGCCCTGGCGCCGCATCTGCTGCTGGTCGCCAACACGCCGACCGGCGGCGACATGGGGGCCCATGTCCTGGGTCCCGCCTACCTTCGGGATGTGCTGCTACCCGGCGGCCGGATCATGGGTTGGTCGAACTACTGGTTCGCCGGCTTCCCGATCTTCTACTTCTACTTCCCGCTCCCGTCCCTGGTGATCGTGGGTCTGGACCTGCTGCTCCCCTACGGGGTGGCGTTCAAGCTCGTGTCGGTTGTGGGCCTGGTCGCTCTGGCGCCGGCTTCCTACTTCCTGGTCCGTTCGATGGGATTCGCCCGCCCGGTGGCGGCTATAGCCGCGGCGGCCGGGGGCGCCTACGCGTTCATGGAGACCCCCACGCCCAACATCTTCGGCGGTACGATCGCGTCCAGCCTGGCGGGCGAATTCTCGTACTCGTGGTCCTTCGCCTTCTCGCTCGTCTACCTCGGATACCTCTTGAAGGCGGTGTACGAGTCCAAGAGGTACTTCGTGCCCGCCGGGATCGCGCTGGCGCTGACCGCCCTCTGCCACGTGATCCCGACCATCGGGGTGGTCGTCGCATCGTTGTTCGTCGTGGTCGGCCGGTCGAATTGGTGGCGGTCGGTGCGTGGCCGGGCGGATAGGCCCGCCGGCGACGGGCAGGTGATCGAACGCAGGGCGTGGCTCTGGGGGATCGTGGCGGGGACCTGGCTGTTGGGATTCGTGCTGGCGGCCTTTTGGGCCTTGCCCCTGGTGATCCGCCTCAGGTACACGACCGACATGGACTGGCAACCGCTGGCCGGCCTGGACGAGTTGGTTCCGGTGGAGCTCTGGCCGGTCGCGGTCCTGGGTGTGGCCGGCATCCTGGCGGCGGTGCGGTTCACCAGCCGGGCCATACCCCTGGCGGCCCTGACCTTGCTCCCGCTCCCTGCCTTCTTCCTGCTCGGGCAGGGTGCCAAGCTGTGGAACGGACGGGCCCTGCCCCACTGGTTCTTCGGACTGCACCTGTTCGCAGGTATAGCCGTCGGGCTGCTGGCCGCCCGGGCGGTACGCGCCCTTCCCGAGCGCGTGTCGCGCTGGTGGGTCCGGGGCGGTCTGGCCGTGATTCTCCTGGCTCTTCTCCTGGGTCCTAACGTCGGCGGAGGGACGGGCGGTCCCGAGACCGCGACTGGTGTCCTCGCCTGGCCGGGATGGCAAGCGCTCGGCCTGGATGCGGTCATCTCCCGCATCTCGAGACCAGATCTCCTGCTCCTCGTGGCCGGGGGCCTGGTGATCTGGCTCGTGGGACGGTCCGCCGACCCGCGGACCGGGTTGGTGGTCCCGTTCTGCGCGGTGGTCCTGTTCATAGGCGCCGTCTTCCTGGGTACGCTCACAGCCGAGAACTACGTGAGCGCCTGGGCTCGCTGGAACTACCAGGGTTACGAGGGCAAGCAGGATTGGTCCGAGTACCGGTCGGTCATGTCCTCCATGGCGGACCTACCTCCCGGACGTGTGCAGTGGGAGGCCAACAGCGAGCTCAACAAGTACGGCACGCCCATGTCTCCCATGCTGTTCCCATACTGGACCGAGGGAAGCCATCCGTCGATGGAGGGCCTCTACTTCGAGTCCTCGGTAACCACCCCCTTCCATTTCCTGAACGCGGCCGAACTGAGCAAGTCGCCGTCCAATCCCATTCCAGGCCTCCGCTATCACAACGGGGACTTCGATCGTGGCGCCAGGCACATGGACCTGTTCAACGTGAGCTACTACGTCTCCTACACCGACACCGCCACGGAGAAGGCCGACGAGCACCCTTCCTTCCGGCGGCTGGCCGAGTCGCCTCCCTTCACCATCTACGGCTTGGCGCAGAGTTCGCTCGTCGATGTGGCCTCCAACCGACCCTGGGTTTTCGAGGAGCCGGAGGCGCGCCTGCTCGCGCCCCTGGTCGGGATATTCAAGGAGGACACCGAACCGGATTTCGTCGATGTAGCCCTCGACTGGTACGAGGACATCGAGATGCTCGACCAGTGGGTCGTGGCGGGCGGACCCGCGCACTGGGAGCGGGTAACCACCGAGATGGAGGGAACCACGGTGCCCCTCGAAGGCAGCGGCGAGGTGTACGACGTCGTGCTCGAGGACCACAGGATCTCCTTCAGGACCACCGCCGTAGGTGTTCCACACCTGGTCAAGGTCTCCTACTTCCCCAACTGGACGGCCACCGGAGCCTCCGGACCATGGAGGGCGGCGCCGGCCTTCATGGTGGTGGTCCCCGATCGTGAGCAGGTAGAACTCCGGTTCGAGAAGACGTGGGTGGAGCAGGTAGGTACCTGGGCGAGCCTTATCGGGCTGGTGCTCCTACTCGCATGGTGGGTAGCGAGAACGCTGGGGCGCAAGTGGGGGAACAGCCTGGAGGCGCGGCCGCTCGGCGGCCTACGCGATCCGCACCTGCGCGGCACTGGAAGGCACGGTTAGGTGTCAGGTTAAGTAATCAAAATCACCATTCACCATTCACCATTCACCATTCACCATTCACCACTCACTATTCACCATTCACCATTCACCATTCACCATTCACCATTCACCACTCACTATTCACCACTCACTATTCACCACTCACCACTCACCACTCACCACTCACCAAGGCTCCGGCGGAGCGCCACCAGTCCGCGCAGCGTGCGGGGGACGCGGCGGAGGAGCGAGGAACGGGTCTCGCGCAGCTCCTCCACGACCACCGGTACCTCGGCGATCCGGAAGCCGGCGCGTTCCGCACGCAGTATCAGCTCCGTGTCGAAGAGATCCTTGGTCGACCGTATGTCGGGTAGCAGTTGGCGGGCCGTGGAGGCTCTAACCGCCTTCATGCCGTGCGTGTCGCTGATCCTGGATCCGACCACCGTACGGAGCAGGAAGTTGAACACCCTCGTGGCCAGACGGCGGATCCAAGGTCGGCGGTCCTCCGAACCGGCCGCTCGCTTCGAGCCGATGATCACATCGTGCTGATCCGCCAACTCGGTCACCTGGCCGACGAATCGGCCGGAGTAGTAGTCGATGTCGAAGACCACCAACCAGCCCTCCGGGTCCGCAGCCTCCATCCCCGTGCGGATCGCCAGGCCGTAGTCGGCGACCGGGAGGCTCAGGACCTTGACCCGCGGATCCGATTCGGACTCGGCCATCGCCTCTGCAAGCGTGGTATCGGTGGAGCCGTTCTCGACCAGAGTGATGCGATAGTCAGTCGAGAGTGCTCCGACCTGCTCCCTCAGCCCGGCGAGGGCGGGCCGCATGAAACCCGACTCGTTGTGGACCGGGATGATGATCGTCACTGGCGGTTCGGTCATGGCCATGCGGTCGGGAGTGTAGATTCGGACAACCGGAGGAGATTCCGGGCCAGAAGTCGCCGCTATCGGTAGGAGGGGAAGCCGAGCCATGACCCGAGCCGGGTTCGCAAGCCCATCGATCGATCATCGCGGCGGCAGCCGGATTGCGGGATTCGGGGCTGGGTCAGGCAGGGTACAGCGGTGATCGGGCCGGACCGCAGCGACAGGTTCGACGCCATCTTCAAGGCCTACGACGTGAGAGGCCGTGTCGACACCGGCGAACTCGACGAGGAAACGGCCGAGCGCATCGGGGCCGGATTCGCCTGCTTCGTGGAAGCGCCGGTCGTGGCGGTCGGTAGGGACTGCCGGGCCTCGTCGCCGTGGCTGGCCGCGGCCTTGATCGAGGGTATCCGTCGCCAAGGTGTGGACGTGGTCGACCTCGGGTTGATTCCGACCGAGGTGCTCTACTTCCACTCCGGAAGTCGTTCTCTACCGGGCGTAGTGGTCACGGCTTCTCACAACCCGGCCGGATACAACGGGTTCAAGATGTGTCACCGCGGCGCCGCCCCCCTGGGTACGGGCTCGGGACTCGGGCGGATCAAGCACCTCGCCCGTACGGGGGGGACCGCTCTCCCGGTCCGGGGTCGCGGTCGGGTCACCCACCACGACGCGATGCCGCAGTACCTGGATCATCTGCTATCCGTCGTTGAGCCGGCCGGGATCGGGCCGTTGCGGGTTGTGGCGGACGGGGGGAACGGGATGGCGGGCGTCGTTCTGGGCGGATTGTTCGACCGCTTGGAGGCCGACCTGACGGGCCTCTACCTGGAACCGGACGGGACCTTTCCCAACCATCCCGCGGATCCGCTCGACCGGACCAACCTGGATGACCTGATCCGCAAGGTCCGCTCCGAGGGCGCGGACGCCGGAGTGGCCTTCGATGGCGACGCTGACCGCGCAGTGTTCGCCGACGAGGATGGTGAGCCCCTCTCCGGGAGCGTCACCACCTCGATCATCTCGCGCTGGTACCTACGGCGCCGACCCGGATCCCGGATCGTTCACAACCTGATATGTTCGAAGTGGGTGAGCGAGGCCATCCGGGCTGAGGGCGGCGTCCCGGTACGGACCAGGGTCGGGCACTCCTTCATCAAGAGGGTGATGGCCGATACCGGGGCGGTTTTCGGCGGTGAGCACTCGGGCCACTACTACTTCCGTGACAACTACCGCGCCGACAGCGGCATGCTCGCGATGCTGGTCCTCCTCACCGCGTTGACCGAGGCCGGCGTGCCCCTTTCGGTCCTCCGGGTAGCGAACGATCCCTACGCCATGTCCGGTGAGATCAACACGGTTGTCCCCGATGCGGCAGCCTCCATCGAGGCGGTTGCGGCCGAGTTCTCCGGTCACGAACAGGATCGTCTGGACGGCCTCACCGTTGATCTCGGTGATCGTTGGTTCAATCTCCGCCCTTCCAATACCGAGCCCCTGCTCCGTCTCAATGTGGAGGCGCCGGACCGGGCCGGGGTGGACGAGTTGGCGGCCGAGGTCATCGCTGTCATCTCCAGCATGGGCTGAGCGAACACAGCGCCGGCCCGCGTACATCCGTCTCTCGTGGTGGTTACCAGCCGCCAACCACCGAATGTCACATCCACCGGATAGCTTCTGTTTATGGTGTGTGTGGTATGCGGACGGATCAGGGCCGGTGGATCCGCGCCGCGGCAGGGCGGGATCTGCCGGACGTGCGCCGGTTCACTGCAGCGCGCCGCCGAGGTGCGGCTCCGGTCGGGCGTGCTGGTACGCCCGCTGTTCGTCCACGAAGGCCCGATCCGGTCGGCGGTCCATGCACTCAAGTATCGGGGAGTGGACCGGGTGGCGGAGGTCCTGGCTCCCTGCCTGGCCGCTCTGCTTCCCGGCGACGCTTCGGCCCTGGTTCCGGTTCCCAGGGCGCTGGCGCGCACGGTCCGGTACGGCATCGACCCGGGTCGTGTTCTGGCCCGCGAGATGGCCCGGGTCGCCGACCTTCCGGTGGTGGACATCCTGAGGGCTCCCGTCCTTCGCAGGAGCCAACTACGGGAGCGCAGGGCCGAGGGGCTGAGATTCGTGTCGGTCGGTGGAGCGCCAGGGCGAGCGGTGCTGGTCGATGATGTCCTTACCACCGGCGCCACCATGACCGCCGCGGCGCTGGCGTGTAAAGGCTCGGTCCTGCGCGCGGTGACTCTCACGCGTTCACCGGTGCCATCTGCAGAGCCTCGGTTGCCGAACTGGGAGACGACGGAGGCCTCCGGCTCCGTGGATGATCCCGGTTTAGGGACCGGAGCTCACTAAAGTCACGGTATGGAGGTTCGGATACGCGGGCGCGGTGTCCAGGTAGACGAAGGGATCCGGGCCTACGCCTTGACGAAGGTCGACCGCTCGACTCGCTTCTTCGACCGGCTCGGCGACGTGGACATCAGCCTGCTCGAGGTCACGCCGCCGGAGCGGGGCCAGCGCTTCAGAGCCGAGATCGCCACCCGCTCGGCGCGCCACGACCTACGTGCCGAAGGCGAGGGGGATACGGTCGAGCGCGCCCTCGACGCCGCCGCCGACCGGTTCGTCCACCGGTTGAGACGCCTCAGCGAAAGGCTCACCGACCGGCGCCGGCAGCGAACGAGGAGCCTGGAGACGGTCGATCATCTGGACTCAGGGTCGGCCAACCAGCCTGCAGGCGATGGGATTCCGGAGATCGTGCGGGTACGCGCCAACACAGACAAGCCCATGACGCCGGAGGACGCGGCGCTGGTGATGGAACAGCGGGGTTACTCCTTTCTCGTCTTCACCAACGCGGAGACCGGTAGGGTCGGAGTCCTTTACCGGCGCAACGACGGGCGGATGGGTCTGATCGAGCCGGAGTGAGGCGGGTCGGCGCCCGGCAGTCGTTGCGGCCATATTTGTCCCGGCGGTCCGATACCATGGAGGCGATCCGTCACATGGCGGAAGCGCGGTTGTCCCCCGAACAAGACCGGTGATTCCATGTCGTTGCTCCGCAAGGTCCTCAGCGTAGGTGAGACCAAGACCCTGAAGTCTCTCCAGCGCTTGGCGGCCCGTGTCAACGACCTGGAGCCGGACTTCGAGCGGCTGGACGACCGCGGCCTCGCCGCCAAGACAACCGAGTTCCGCAGCCGGCTGGCCGCCGGTGAACATGTGGACGACCTGGCGCCCGAGGCGTTTGCGGTCGTGCGGGAGGCGGCGAAGCGCGTCTTGGGCCAACGTCACTACGACGTCCAGGTGGTCGGGGCGGGTGCTCTCCACCGGGGAATGATCGCCGAGATGCGCACCGGCGAGGGCAAGACCCTGGTGTCGACGATGCCCGTGTATCTCAATGCCCTCGGCGGTGAGGGCGTGCACGTGGTGACGGTGAACGACTACCTGGCGTCGCGCGATGCCGAATGGATGGGGGGTATTTACCAGTTGCTGGGCATGACCGTCGGGCTGATCCAGGCCGGGGACGATCCTACCCAGCGTCAACCCGCCTACCGGACGGATATCACCTACGGCACCAACAACGAGTTCGGCTTCGACTACCTGCGCGACAACATGGCGATGGGTACAGACTCGAGGGTTCAACGCGGACACAGTTTCGCGATCGTGGACGAGGTCGACTCGATCCTGGTCGACGAGGCCAGAACCCCCCTCATCATCTCGGGCCGGGTCGGTGACAGCGCCAAGTGGTACCGGGAGTTCGCTCGCCTGGTCAAGGGGCTGCGCGAAGGGGTCCACTACGAGGTGGACCACGGTAAGCGCCAGGTCCTGACCACCGAAGAGGGAGTGGCCCGGGTCGAGAAGATCCTGGGTGTCGAGAACATGTACGACCACGCGGCGGTCGACTTCGTCCATCACCTCGAGCAGGCTCTGAGGGCCAAGGAACTCTACCGACGCGACGTGGAGTACCTGGTCAGGCATGGCCAGGTGATGATCGTCGACGAGTTCACCGGACGCGTCCTCGAGGGCCGGCGCTACTCGGAGGGATTGCATCAGGCCATCGAGGCCAAGGAAGGCGTCCGCATAAAGGAGGAGAACCAGACCCTCGCCACCATAACGCTCCAGAACTACTTCCGCCTGTACGGGAAGCTGGCCGGCATGACCGGTACCGCCCTCACCGAAGCCTCGGAGTTCTCCCAGATATACGGCCTGGAAGTGGTGGAGATCCCCACCAACCAAGCGGTTGCAAGGGTCGACCAGCCCGACGTGATCTACAAGACCGAGGACGCCAAATATATGGCCCTCGTCGAGGACATCGCCGAACGCTACGAGGGGGGCCAGCCGGTCCTGGTCGGCACGATCTCGATCGAGAAGTCGGAACGGGTATCGCGGTTGCTTGGGAGGCGCGGCATCGCGCACGAGGTGCTCAACGCCAAACACCATGCCCGTGAGGCTGAGATCATCGCGCAGGCGGGTCGCCCCGGAGCGGTGACGGTGGCCACCAACATGGCCGGGAGAGGTGTCGACATCCAGTTGGGTGGCAATCCCGAGGGTCTTGCCCGGGCCGCGATGAAGAAGCGTCCCGACCTTGCCCCCGGTGGCAGGGCCTTCGCGGCCGAGCAGCGCAGGCTCCTCGCCGATTTCACGGCCCGGACCTCAGGAGCCCGTGAGGAGGTGCTCGAGGCCGGCGGGCTCTACGTACTTGGCACCGAGCGCCATGACAGCCGGCGGATCGACAACCAGCTCAGAGGGCGGTCCGGACGCCAGGGCGACCCCGGGGAGTCCCGTTTTTACCTGTCGCTGGGCGACGACCTGATGCGAAGGTTCGCCAGCGACCGGGTGAGCACCATCATGCAGCGTCTGAAGATCCCCGACGAAGTCCCCATCGAGGCCAAGATGGTCACCAAGGCCGTGGAGCGGGCCCAGTCGCAGGTGGAGTCGCAGAACTTCGAGATACGGAAGAACGTCCTGAAGTACGACGAGGTCATGAACCGCCAGCGCGAGGTGATCTACGCATGGCGGGACGGGATCCTGCGCAGCGAGCAGAGTCGGGAACTGGTGGTCGGGTGGATCGAGGAGGTCGTCGAGGGCGCCGTGTACGAGAACCTCAGCCAGGAGACAGCGCCGAAGGACTGGGATCACGAGGCTCTGCTCCGGGAGCTACGGGTGATCTATCCGTCCGGGTTGTCGACGCGCGAGTTGGCGCGCCCTGCGATGTCGGTCGACGAGGTGGCCCGGATGGCGGTCGACGAGGCCGTTCGCAGCTACGAGGAGCGGGAGAAGGAACTCACCCCGGAGTTGATGCGCCGTATCGAGCATGGGCTGGTGCTATCGATCATCGACAACAAGTGGAGGGATCACCTCTCGGACATGGACTACCTCCGGGCCGGGATCGGGCTGCGCGCCATGGGTCAGCGCAACCCTCTCACCGAATACCAGCGGGAAGGGTACGACATGTTCACCGACATGGTGGAGTCGGTGAAGCGGGATACCACCCGCTATCTCTACCGGGTCGAGGTAGCCGAGACGAAACGCCGGGCCACCCCACAGACTGTTGCTGCTTCCGGGCCTCGCAAGGCAAGGCGGGCGAAGTCCAAGAAGGTGGGACGCAACGCCCCCTGCCCATGCGGGTCCGGTCGCAAGGCCAAGAAGTGCTCCGCCACCCCC
This sequence comes from Candidatus Spongiisociaceae bacterium, assembly GCA_965219685.1. Lineage (GTDB taxonomy): Bacteria > Actinomycetota > Acidimicrobiia > Spongiisociales > Spongiisociaceae > JAPPFW01. The sequence goes on from CBDCOH010000002.1 coordinate 596,212, forward strand.
GACTGCCTGGGCGCCTGGAGGGCCTAGCCCTCCTCCTTCTTGAACGACTTGGCGTAGTTCTTGTGACCCTTCGCCAGGTGTTTATGGACGGACTTGGTCATGGGGAACTTACCGCTCAGGAACCCGCCGGTCGGAGCCGGCCCGCCGATATCCCGGATATCGTGCGCAGCCTTGGCGAGCGAGTGGTCCACGGTCGGAGTGGAGCCGTGCAAATGAGGGTTTCGCAGCAGACGGAAGAACTGGCGTAGGCTCATCGGGGATCCTCCTCCTGGTAGTCCGGTTGGCGGTTCCAGTCCTCGATACACCGTTCTTTGACTGGCACCGGGTGGATGGACCTAGTGAGATCGCTTGGCGACACGAATACGCTGGCCGGGATCTTGGGGTCGAATGAGCGCAGGTAGGCGGGCCCATCCTCCTCCAGGCGTCGCCAAGCGCCGGACCACTGGAACCCCGTGGGACCGATGATATGCCGAGCCGCCGTGTGTATCTCTCTGGGCAAGCGGCGGGCGCCCTCCCGCCGCGCCATCCACTCGGCGCAGAACTCCCGGCACCAGTTCCCGAGTCCCCGTACCATCCTGCTCATGCAAACAATCTAGACCGATTTTTCCTAGTCGGTAGTCTGGTGCTTGGTGCTTGGTGCTTGGTGCTTGGTGCTTGGTGCTTGGTGCTTGGTGCTTGGTGGAGTTGCCCCGCTTTTTCGGACACTTCGCGATTTGTTATCCACAGGGTAGTTGGGGATTCCTTTCGTAGTCGGTGGGTGAGTGGTATCCGATGGTCGAGTGCCGCCGGTGGGGGTTGTAGAAGCCTTCGATGTAGTCGAAGACGGCGGATCGGGCCTGGTTCCGGTTGGCGAAGCCGCTCCGGGCCAGGAGTTCGGTCTCGAGGGAGGCGAAGAACGACTCGGCGACGGCGTTGTCGTAGGCGTCGCCTCGGCGTCCCATCGATACTGCGATACCGGCTGCCTCGCATCGGGCCTTGAACGCCTTCGAGTTGTATTGGCTTCCGCGGTCCGAGTGGTGGATGACCCGCTCGGGTTTGCGCTGGCCGATGGCCATGTCCAGGGCGTCGGTCACCAGCGGTGTGGCCATGTCGTCTCGCATGGACCAGCCGACTACCCGCCGGGACCAGACATCGATCACAACCGCCAGGTAGAGGAACCCTGCCTTGGTCGGGACATAGGTGATGTCCGCACACCAGATCTCGTCCGGTCCCGTGGCTGCGAACTCCCGGCACACCAGGTCCGGTGCCGCTGCCTGGGCGGGATTCTGCCTGGTAGCGGTCATCTTTCGGCGGCGGTGAACCCCCTGGATGCGGGCCTGGCGCATGAGCCGGGCCACCCGTTTGCGGCCCACAGCCACACCCTCGGCGGCCAGCTCGGCATGCACACGGGGCGCACCGTAGGTGCCCCGAGACCGGCCGTGAACCTCCACGATCCGGTCCCGCAACTCCCGATCCGCTCGTTCCCTAGCGGACGGGCGGCGTTCGAGCCATGCGTAGTAGCCGCTGGCCGAGCACACCCAGGAGGCTGCACATGCGCCGCACGGGATGAGAGGCCTGGTTAGCTTTCACGAACCCAAACGCCGCCTGGGGGTCGATCCGGTCTCCTCTGCGAACCAGGCCGCTGCTTTTGCAAGGATCTCTTTCTCCTCGCGCAGGATGCGGTTCTCCCGACGCAGCCGCCGCAACTCGTCGCGCTCGGCAGTCGTTAGCCCCTCCCGGTGGCCCTCGTCCACATCGGCTTGGTTCACCCAATTACGGATCGTCTGGTCAGATGGTTCGAACTCCCGGCTCAACTCACCAGGCGTGCGACCCGCCCTGACCAGGCGAACCATCTCCGCCCGGAACTCCACCGGGTACGGCGCTCTCGTCTTCGGCATGCTCTGAACACTCCTCTCAGGGAACAATCCCAAGTCTTAGAGTGTCCACCAAAGCGGGTCAACCTCATGGTGCTTGGTGCTTTCGTGAGAACTCCACTACTCACCATTCACCATTCACCATTCACCATTCACCATCCAACCGGCTAACCTTCCCGCCGTTATGGATCGACCTGACCCCCGCTCGCAAATCGATGACCTGCGCGCCCGCCTGTCGGATGCCAGGAGGTTCCTTTGATGTCGACTCCAAGCACCTGGAACTCGAGGAGCTGAGGGCCAAGGTCGCACGTCCCGACCTTTGGGACGATCCTGATCGAGCTACCCGGTTGACGCGTCGGCTCGGACATCTCGAGCGCCTGGTGGGCCGGGTGGAGACCATGCAAGGGGAACTGGAAGACGCCGACATACTGGTGGAACTCGCCTTGGACGATGGAGACGTCGACACGTTGGGGGAGGTGACCGACGACTTGGTGGCGACGGCGAGGAGGATCTCCGATCTGGAGTTGGAGTCGCTGTATTTCGGCGGGTACGACGACCATCCGGCCATTCTGAGCGTGCACGCGGGAGCCGGCGGGGTGGATGCCCAGGACTGGGCAGAGATGATGCTCCGGATGTACACCCGCTACCTCGCAGGCGCCGGCTTCGACCACGAGATCGACGATGTGCAGCAAGGGGAGGAGGCCGGCATCAAGTCGGCCACGCTCACGGTCGAGGGGACACACGCCTATGCCACCCTCGAGGGGGAACGGGGCGTGCACCGGCTGGTGCGTATCTCGCCATTCGACTCCAACTCCCGGCGCCACACCTCGTTCGCGGGAGTCGACGTGATCCCTCTCGTCGAGGATGCCCGGATAGAGATCGATCCGGAGGACTTGCGGATCGACACCTACCGGTCCCAGGGGGCCGGCGGCCAGCATGTCAACACGACCGACTCGGCCGTCCGCCTCACGCACCTGCCCACCGGGATAGTGGTCGCCTGCCAGGCGGAACGGTCGCAGATCCAGAACAGGGCCAGGGCCATGGCCCTGCTGAGGGCCAAGCTGGCGGAACAGGCTCGCATCGAGCGTAGGCGCGAACTGGACGCGATACGGGGTGAGCAGACCGAAGCCGGTTGGGGGCGCCAGATCCGCTCCTACGTCCTCCAGCCCTACCAGCAGGTCAAGGACCTGAGGACAGGGCTGGAGATAGGCAACGTCCATGGCGTTCTGGACGGCGATCTGGGCCGGTTCACCGAGTCATACCTGCACTGGCGTCGAGCCGGCCGGGAGCGGAAGGAGCGTCCAGCGGGGAAAGGCTCCGACTAGCGCCCATGCGTTGGTAGTCTTCGCGCACCGCATTCCTCGCCAATTCGTGTATCGGAGCGTTCATGATCCGGCTCCAAAAAGTTGCAAAGGTCTACGACGGTGGAATCGTCGCGCTTCGTGACGTGGAGATGGACGTGAGGCGCGGCGAATTCGTTTTTCTGGTGGGTCCTTCCGGATCGGGGAAGTCGACTCTGATCCGGATGTGCCTCCGCGAGGAGAAGGTGACGCGGGGCAAGATATGGATAGCGGGCAAGGACATAACCAAGATGCCCGCGTGGAAGGTGCCGTACCTCCGTCGTGGTGTCGGGACCGTGTTCCAGGACTTCAAGTTGCTACCCACCAAGACGGTGGCGGAGAACGTGGCCTTCGCGCTCAAGGTGACCGGCTGCCCGCGTTCCATCGTTCGGCACCAGGTACCCCAGGTGCTGGAGTTGGTCGGCCTGTCCGCCAAAGCCGACCGCTACCCGCGCCAGCTGTCGGGTGGTGAGCAGCAGAGGGTCTCGATTGCCAGGGCATTCGTCAACCGTCCGCCGATCCTGATGGCCGACGAGCCGACCGGTAACCTCGACCCTGCCACGTCGGTCGGGATCATGCGCCTTCTCGACAGGATCAACCGGACCGGCACGACTGTGATGATGGCGACTCACGACCACGCCATAGTCGACGCCATGCGCCGGCGGGTGGTGCAACTCGACCGCGGCCGGGTGGTGCGCGACCAGACCGCCTCGGGTTACGAACCGGTCAACGATCCGCTGGAGCCTTAGTGGCTCACCCTATGCCGCCACTCGATGTATCCGGTTCGGTCCTGGCTCCGTCCCGCGACGCACGCGAGCCGTCGAGGCGGACGGTCACACGCCATGCCGGCGACGGGCCGTGATATGAAGGACGTCGCAGCTTGAGCACCATCCTCTACCTGCTTGGCGAGGCGTTCATAAACCTGCGCCGCAACGTGCTGGTCGCCACGGGAGCGGTTCTGGCGGTGTTCGTCTCGCTCGCCCTCGCCTTCGGGGCGCTGGTCTTCAACGAGTTGGTGCGGGTCAACACGTTGCAATGGCAGGCGGGTGACCACCTGATCATATTCCTCAAGGACGAGGGTGGCCCGGTGGCTCACAACGACCTCCTCGAACAGATCCAGGGCTACGAGGAGGTGGAGCGTGCCTGGTACCTGGACAAGGCCGGCGCATACCAGGAGTTCCAGCAGATGTACAGCGATCAACCGGCTCTCGCGGCCACCGTTTCGGCCGCCGACCTGCCGGCATCCATCAGGGTCGAACTCAAGGATGTATCGGCCTACCAGGAGGTTCAGTTCAGGCTGGTGGGACATCCCCTCCTGAGGAGGCTGTCGGTGTTCAGCGAGGGCATAGAGCGGCTCATGAGCCTCACTCAGGTGCTCAACTCGATCGGCATCGGCCTGGTGACGATCCTGGGGGCGGCTGCCGTGGTGCTGATCGCCAACACCATCCGGATGGCTATCTACGCCCGGAGGGAGGAGATAGCCATCATGAAGCTGGTGGGCGCGGGGAACTGGTTCATCCGGGTTCCGTTCATCCTGGAGGGGATCACGGTGGGGCTGCTGGGAGGGGCCCTCGCGGTGGCGGCCATCTACGGAAGCCACCAACTGCTGGCGAGGATTCCGACCGACATACTGATCCGCTTCCAGGTCGAGTCGGACTTCCTGTTCAGCCGCGGCGTCATGATCCTCTGTTTCGGGTCTATAGCGGGATTCGTCGGTAGCAGCCTGGGCCTGCGACGGTTCCTGAGGGTGTGACCGGTGCGCCGGCGGCTGCTGGTGGGATGCTCGGTCGCGCTAATGCTCACGGCGTCGATCCTTCCCTCGGGGGTCGATGCCCAGCAGGAGGAGGGGAAGCTGGAGCGGGTGGAGCAGCGGATCCGGGACCTGCGTGGCCAACTCACGTCCGCCGAGTCGGAGCGCACCAGCTATGTGGTGGCGCTGGAGGAGGCGGAAGCCCGGATGATCGAGGTCAGGCGGGAGCTTTCCGACGCGGAGGTGGCTCTGATCGAGGCAGAGGGGGCGGTGCTGCTGGTCGAGGACGCGGTTGGAAGCCTCCTGCGCAGGATCCGCCTGCTGGACGCCGAGCTTGCTGCCAACCGGCTCGACCAGCGGCTCACCCGCGAACAGATACGCGAGCACGCGGTCGAGCTGTACATGAGTTCAACCTCGGGCATCGAGACGGTGCTCTTCGGTTCCGAGGACCTCAAGGCCAGCGTGATCACCCTTGAGTACAACCGGGGCCTCCTGCAGAACACCGAGGTGCTGCTGTCATCCCTCGAGATACTGGAACGCCAGGAGGTCACCCGCCAGGATCGTCTGAGGGACGAACAGGAACAGGAAGCCCTCCTCTTGCAGGAGTTCGAGGCTCAACTGGTCCAGGCCGAGGAGCACAAGGCGACGGTCGAGGCCGCCCGGGAGGAGTTGGACCTTCAGATAGCCGGACTCGAGTCGCTCCTGGCCGAGATCGACCGAGAGATCGAAGAGTGGTCGGGCCACATCGACGCGCTGGAAGCGGAGTCGAAGAGACTCGAATTGGAGATCCTCAGACGCCAGGTCAGGGAGGGAAGACGACCCGGGACCCTGGCCTGGCCGGTCGGCGGGCCGGTAACGTCGCCGTTCGGGTGGCGGATCCACCCCATATTCGGCGATAGAAGGCTGCACACCGGAATCGACCTGGGGTCGGCTGCCGGCGCGTCCATCCATGCCGCGGGAAACGGGACGGTGATACTGGCCGGGAGCTGGGGGGGCTACGGTCGCACCGTAGTGATTGACCACGGCGGCGGCCTCTCCTCCCTGTATGCGCACCAGTCCTCGATCGCCGTCTCGGAAGGCCAGAGGGTGCTGGCAGGTGACGTGATCGGTTACATCGGATGTACCGGATTCTGCACCGGGCCCCACCTCCACTTCGAGGTCCGCGAAGTCGGGGCTCCGGTTGATCCCATGCTCTGGCTACCGTGATGAGGCCCTCCGTGGGGATTGACCGCACGTGAGCCCGCCGAAGGGCCGCGCGCCCGCGATCGCCACGAACCGGCGAGCCCGGTTCGACTTCGTCTTCGAGGACGAGTACGAGGCGGGGATCGTGCTGACCGGATCGGAGGTCAAGAGCCTCCGGGCCGGCCAAGCGCAGTTGAAGGAGGCATACGGTCTGGTCAGGGATGGGGAAGTGTGGCTGTTGGGTATGCACATAGCTCCCTACAAGATGGCGCGTGACGGCGGCCACGAGCCGACCCGAGACCGGAAGCTGCTGCTCCACGCCGGCGAGATAGCCCGCATCACGCGGAGGGTCCAGGAACGCGGCCTAGCCCTAGTGCCCATCCGGATGTACTGGAAGAACGGGCGGGCCAAGGTTCTGCTGGGCGTCGGCCGCGGTGCTCGCCGATACGACAAGCGCCAGAAGATCCGGACACGGGTCATGCGGCGGGAAGCGGAACAGGCGATGCGGAGGGATTACCGTTCACGCTGACCTTCCGCAGACTTCGCACGGATGACTCCGGCGGACCCGATGTCATCCGTTTGCTGTAGAATGGTGAACAAACCCATTAGGGGGGTGAACTGGATTCGACGTCGATAGCCAAGGTGTCGGAAGCGAGCCGAGGCCACCGGAGTCCTCGTTAAACAGCCGGTAACAACCATAAGTGCCAGACCAAACCTTGCACTGGCTGCCTAGATAGACAGCCCGTCCGCCTAGGGGGTTCCTGCCCCCCCAGTCCGGGCGTCGTTCAGCAGGATGGACTCTCCGGGATTCCCGGACCGGAGACTCGAGACTAATTCGGGATCAGGGCGGCCGGTCGCTCGCCGATGGAGTCCGGCCTCCCGAAAGCTCGCCGTCGGCTGCGCTCGGAGATGCCGATGCTGAGGTATCGACGGACCGGGGTTCGATTCCCCGCACCTCCACCCATGAGCGGGTTCAAGAGCCGTTCTTGCCGTCGCCTGTCCAACGTGTGGCACCTCCCACAGTGAGGTAGCGCCACCGAAACCTGACCACCCCTCACCAAGTGCAACTCGCAGCCAAGTGAGGGGGCTGTGACTCGTGCTGAGAAGTTGATTAGACCGCTCGGCCGCTTGGTGAGGGGTTGTCAGGTACCGCAGTTTCGAGCTTGTTCACAAGAAAGTGCAGTGCGGTGACGGTATCCACCTGCCTCCATATTGTCAAGCTATCTTCATCCCGCGGTGACCCCTACCTGCAGGTCTATTCATTGCATGCGCGGCATCGGCTGCGACCGTCGTGTCCCCGGAGGGAGCGGGCCGCAGCCCGGATCGATCCTCTAGGCACCAAGGCGGGGGCGGCCTTCCGCCGGTTGGCGGATCAGAGGACGGGGCTATGCACGTGGTCCATTCGGGGCGCCCTCAGTCGAGGCGGGTGTTTGATCGCTTGGGGGAAGGTGGATGGTTACGGTTGCGCCCTGGCCAGGTCCGTCGCTCGCTGCGGTCACGGTTCCCCCATGAGTTTCCACGGTGGCTCGGGTGATTGCCAAGCCCAGACCCGTGCCTCCTCGTCCGTAGTTGCGGGACCGCTCGGTGCGGTAGAAGCGGTCGAACACGTGTGGAAGGTCGGCGGCAGGGATGCCGATTCCGTCATCGGTGACCGATATGGCCAGCGTTTCGTCGCTGTCCGGCGAGGCCAGAATCGTGATGTGCCCTCCGGGCTCGGTGCAACGGATGGCGTTGCTGATCACGTTCCCCAGGGCTTGGCTCATCCGCATCCTGTCGATTTGCACGTCCGGCAGGTCGGGTGGTATCTGCAGGGACAGGTCGACCTGCCGGGCGAGGCAAAGCGGCTGCCATCGGTCCGCCTCCGTGGTTAGCAGGTCCTCGACCTGGGTTGGTTCTAGCGTGAGCCTAAGCTCACCGTGGTCGGTCTCGGCAAGCCAGTCCAGGTCGGTCACGAGACCCCGCAGCCGGTCCACCTCCTGGATGATGTGGTCGGAGGCTTTCTCAGCGGTCTGGAGACCGTCGCGCAGTCCTCTCGCCTCCAGTTGTATCACGCTCAGCGGCGTGTTCAACTCGTGGGAGAGGTCGTTTATCAGCCGTCGGCGCAGTTCGCGCTGGTTTTGGAGGGTGGACGTCATCCGGTTGAACGCCTTGCTCATCCGTCCCAGCTCATCGGCGGACGTAACCGGCAACCGGGCTGTGTCCCCCCGGGCGATCGCTTGTGTTGCCTCCGTCAGGGCCGTCACCGGCCGGGTGATCCGTTTGGACAACCAGGCGGCCAGCAGCATGGCGACACCGGCAGTCAGCACTCCGCCTACCGCGGTGATGGACAGGAGTGTGTCGAGAAACCCGTGCGACTCGGTGGACAGGAATTCCTGGTTCACATCCACGTAGATGTGGCCTACGGGCCGGTTCGCGGTCGCATCGAACACCGTCTCCCGGTGCCCTTGCAGACCGTTCGCGACCGTTCCTGACGGTAGCTCGGAGAGGTTGTCCTTCACCACTCGTCCGTCGATGTCGACGACGACGACTCGGACCTGGTCTTGGTGAAACGACTCGGCGTGCTCGGCTTCGATTCTCTCCGACCGCTCCCCCGGCGGAGTTCGCTCGTACAGGTACCCGGCCTCCGACAGTGCCGAATCCACCCTTCCCCAACCACCTGCAGCCGTGTACTCGCTGCTCACCAACCGGGCCATCCGGACCGCCTCTTCGCCACCTATCCGGTCCACGAACACACCCAGGCGGGACTGCGTGGCGTAGTAGCCCACGCCAACGCCGGCCAGAACGGTCAGGACCACCACCAGCACGATCGAAGCCATGATCCGCCGGTGGAGTGACATCACTCGTCCTCGACTACGAACTTGTAGCCGGCGCCGTAGACCGTCCGGATGGGCTGGCCTGCGGCCCGGCCGATCTTCTTGCGCAGCCGGGCGATCTGGCTGTCTATCGCGCGATCGTAGCCATCGAAGTCATAGCCGAACGTCAGCGAGATCAGCTGGTACCGGGTGAGGACCTGGTTGGGATGGTGCATGAACGTGGACAACAGAGCCAGCTGCGCCTGGGTCAGTTCCACGGGCGTTTCATCGACCGTCACGCTCCGGGTGGTCTCATTCAGAGTGATACTCCCCCGAGTCACGACCTGCTGGACTCTGTCCCTGACGCGGCGGAGCACCGCTCTGGCGCGCGCCACGACTTCGTCAGGATCGAAGGGCTTGATGATGTAATCGTCGGCTCCGCTATCCAGTCCGATGATCCGCTCGGCGGGGGTTTCCCTGGCTGTCAGCATGATTATCGGAATGGCGGACTCGCGACGCAGGATCCTGCACACCTCCACCCCATCCAGACGGGGCAGGGTGAGATCGAGGATCACCAGGTCCGGTATGAGACGACGGGCCAGCGTCAGGCCGGTCTCGCCATCGAGAGCGACCTCAGCGGAGAATCCGGCCCGCTCCAGATACACCTTGACCCAATTCGCGATCCTCTCGTTGTCCTCGACGATCAATACCATGCCGCTCATCGCCACCCTCACAGGGCCGTCCGGGGGGCGATCCACGTGCGGGCACCGGACGAACCCCCCGGACAGCTTAAGCCCCGGGCTTCCATGTCTTCTCTCAGGTCGATTCCGTTTGGCCTTATCCTGATCCTCCCTCGCCGCCACTGCCGTGTTCACCGCCCGACTCACCTTCGCCGGCGTGCTCCCCGCCGGATTCGCCTCCGCCGACCTCGGCGTGGGGGATCCATCCGGTGAACGGTTCCGGTGTCGCTGCCAGGTCGACCGCCAGCACCTCACCCGGCGCCATGTCAACCGGGGTGGTAGGACCGAGCTCCGTCCCGTTCGAGAGGTGCACCTCGATCCTGACGCGGGTCAGGACGCTGCCGGTGGTGTTCTCCACCGTGCCCCGGAAGGAATTGCTCGCAGCGTCGTAGCCGAGGATCAGCCGGGCCCCGGCGCGAACCTGGTCGAAGGTCTCATCCAGGCCCAGGTTGGTGCCGCCGGCCTCCTCGCCACCAGACCTGGAGCCTTCGCTGCCGACGCCTTCGCCACCCGGATCGTGTCCCTCGCCGCCAGCGCCTTCGACACCGCTGCCCTCGGTGCCTTCTCCTCCCGTGTGAGGCACGGGGCCGGTGCCACCGCAGTCGAATACTTCCATGTGTATGACGTATCCGTCGTAGGAAACTCCCGTCATGGCCGGCTCACCGGTGACCACGAGGCTGGACGTTGCTTCCTCTCCGGGGCTGAGATGGCCCATCATGTCGGGACCGAGTTCCCCCACCGTGGTACTGCCTGACTTCATGTGAGGTTCGGCCTGCACGTAGCATAGGACCTGCGACAGCGTGTTCCGGACCGTTGTGTGGATGGTCTGGGTCGCGGCGTCGTAGCGGGCCGAGACAGCCAGCCCACCGAGGACGCCGTCCCACGCCTGCCCGAGAGGAGTGACCGGGCTGGACATGGCGGCCTCACCGATCTCGTCACCACCCTCAGGGCCCTCGCTGCCACTCTCGCCGCTTCCTTCGGCGCCGGATTCGCCGCCTACGGACTCGCTGCCTTCGCCGCCGCCGGCTTCACCGCCGCCGACCTCGGCGTGCGGTATCCATCCGGTGAACGGTTCCGGTGTCGCTGCCAGGTCGACTGCCAGCACCTCACCCGGCGCCATGTCAACCGGGGTGGTAGGACCGAGCTCCGTCCCGTTCGAGAGGTGCACCTCGATCCTGACGCGGGTCAGGACGCTGCCGGTGGTGTTCTCCACCGTGCCCCGGAAGGAATTGCTCGCAGCGTCGTAGCCGAGGATCAGCCGGGCCCCGGCGCGAACCTGGTCGAAGGTCTCATCCAGGCCCAGGTTGGCGCCGCCGGCCTCCTCGCCGCCGGCCCCGGAGCTTTCTCCGCCGCCCTCGCCCAATTCGCCGGCGGCGCCATGTTCGCCACCGCCGGATTCCAGACCATCCGAGACCTCGGTGCCGGGCCCGCAGGCCATCAGCACTCCCGCGGCGAGCACAGTCGCCGCTACGGCCCCAATCATGGAGGTCTTGGATATCAGCAGTTTCTGCCTCATCCTTTCACTCCCTTCGTGTGAGATTGATGTGACACCCTGAAGTTTGGAAAAGAAACATGGCCGAAATATGTCAGCGGCACGGACCTCGATCTGGGTGGGCTCCACTAGTAGGGTTGGCCCCGCCCCCACGTCCGTCCCCGTAGCGCCGGGGCGGCGGACGGTCTTGTTCGATTGCCCGCACCCGCCCCTGCCGAACGACCGGGCTGGACTCTTAGTCGTTGCGCGCCTTGTGATGAAGGGAAGGAGGCCACCATCCCGGTCGATTTCAAGCTGGCCCGGCTCCGGCAGGATTACGAGACCGAGGGTCTGTCCCTGGCGAGCCTCGATCCGGATCCGATCAGCCAGTTCAGCCGGTGGATGGACGAGGCGGTAGAGGCTGGCGTGTCGCAGGCCAACGCGATGACGCTGGCCACCGCCGACGGCCGGGGAAGGCCTTCGGCGAGGGCGGTGTTGCTGAAGGGGTACGACTCTTCCGGTTTCGTCTTCTACACCAACCTGGAGAGTCGCAAGTCACGGGAGATCGACGCCAACCCGCAGGCGGCCCTTTGCATCGTGTGGGTCGACCTCCATCGACAGGTGCGGATCGAAGGGTCCGTGGAACGGGTTGGCGAGCGGACCGCGGATGATTACTTCGCGTCCCGCCCGCGGGAGGCTCAGATCGCGGCTGCTGCGTCCCCGCAGAGCAGGGTGGTGCGTGACCGCGTGGCTCTGGAAGACCTGGTTGACCAGCGGAGGGTCGAGTACGGAGAGGCGACCATCCCCAGACCGCCGCACTGGGGCGGCTACAAGGTGTGCCCGGAGCGGATCGAGTTCTGGCAGGGGCGGCGCCATCGCCTGCACGATCGCATCGTCTACCGGGCCGACGGCGGATCCTGGCGGAGGGAGCGTCTGGCGCCGTGATCGCGGCGGATGCACGTCTTCCCGGCGCGATGAGGGCCGCGATGATCACCCACGCCGCCGAATCTGCACCCCGCGAGGCCTGCGGGCTGGTCGCATATAACGGTGACGGGCGTCCCGTCAGGCTCTATCGGCTCACCAACGTGCATCCGGATCCAGCCTGCTTCGAGATCGATCCGGTGGAGCATTTCCGGGTGATCAGGGAGTCGGAGGCACGGGGTTGGAGGATCGGGGCGGTTTACCACTCGCACCCGGCCGGCCGGGCCCACCCATCGACGACCGATCTTGAGGCCGGTATCGACCGGGACTGGATATCGTTCATAGTGGGTCGGAGCGCGGATCGGTGGACGGTGGTCCCCTTCGCTATCGGCCGGAGCGGTTCCCGACCCCTTGAGTGGTGAGTGGTGAGTGGTGAGTGGTGAGTGGTGAATAGTGAATAGTGAATAGTGAATAGTGAATAGTGAATAGTGAATAGTGAATAGTGAAATATGGTAACAGTTACTACAACTGGCAACTTGTGGCTGGTGGTCGGTTCGCTCGGTAAATCGTTGACATCGCCGGAGCTTCGACGAAGATGTTCGCATGGTGTCCGAACATCCACGCGGGATCGAGGGTGAGCCCTCCGCGGCCTCCCACCCATGGTGGGAAGCCGGGTTGGAGGACTACCTGTCGCGCCTCGAGAGTCAGCGCGGCCTGTCCGCCAACACGGTGGTTGCGTACCGGCGCGACCTCGAGCAGTTCTTCGACTACCTCGACCTGCGAGGGATCGAGGCCCTCGCGCGGGTCGACCGGAAGGTCATCCGGGGCTTCCTCGGATCGCTCGATGGACTCGGGTACGCGCGGCGTTCGGTGGCGCGCAAGACCTCCGCCATCCGGGCGTACTTCACCGACTGCGTGAGGCGGGACGCTCTCGATGCCAACCCTGCCGCCGGGCTCGCCCGCCCCAAGACACCCCGAACCCTGCCCCAGGCGCTCAGCCGGAGCGACACCGCCTCGATCCTCGACTCGATCGACGGCGAGGATGCCATGTCGCTGCGCGATCGAGCGGTCCTCGAGACCCTCTACGCGACCGGGCTGCGCGTGTCCGAGTTGGCCTCGCTCAGGGTTGACACCGTGGTCGGGAAGGACCGGCTGGTGGTCAAGGGGAAGGGAGGTCGCGATCGGGTGATACCCCTGGGTTTCCACGCGCGGGACGCGATCGAGAGGTACCTGCAGGAGGGACGCCCGGCGCTGGTGCGCGATCGCTCCACTCCGGCGCTCTGGATCGGGGTCCGGGGCGCCGAGATGAGCCCGCGGACGCTGCGCCGGCTGGTCCGGACGCGGGCCGGTACCTTCCCCCATGCCCTGCGCCACACCTTCGCCACCCACCTCATTGAAGGAGGGGCCGACCTCAGCACGGTGCAGCAACTGCTGGGACACGTCGAGTTGGGCACCACACAGATCTACACGTCGCTGACGCGGCGCCACATGCGCGACACCTACGAACGGAGCCACCCCCGCGCTTGAGCGGTCCGGTCCCCGACCGGCGTTCTGGCTTATCGGCACCAGGTGACCTACAATCGCGGACGATCACACACGTTCGCCGCAGCCTCCCGCGGTCGGGCTCAGGCCCGGGGAGGTCCGGAGGCGCCCTCCGGAACGGGCGGACGGAGGCACGAACCAAATGTGAGGAGGCGCGTTGTCTGCCGTCACCATGAAGCAGTTGTTGGAGGCCGGTGTCCACTTCGGTCACCAGACCCGCCGTTGGAACCCCAAGATGGCACCGTACATCTTCGGGGAACGGAACGGTATCCACATCATCGATCTTCGCAGGACCCTGGAGGAGGTGGCGAGGGCATACGCCTTCGTAAGCGACCTGGTAACCGATGGCGGCACCGTCCTGTTCGTCGGAACCAAGAAGCAGGCGCAGTCCGCGATCCTGGAAGCAGCTTTGAGCGCCCGCATGCCCTATGTCAACTTCCGGTGGCTGGGTGGGATGCTCACCAACTTCAAGACCATCAACCAGCGGATCTTCTACATGAAGGAACTGGCTGCCATGGAGAGCTCGGGTGACATCGAGCAGCTTCCCAAAAAGGAGCGCCTCAGGCTCAGGCGGGAGTACGCCCACTTGGAGCGGACCCTCGGGGGTGTTGCCGACATGGACAAGCCCCCTTCAGCGCTCTTCGTTGTCGATCTCAACGCCGAGCACATCGCGGTACGGGAGGCCGTCCGGCTCCGGATCCCGGTCATCGCGCTGGTCGACTCGAACTGCAATCCGGACGACATCGACTTTGTGATCCCGGGCAACGATGATGCCATCAGAGCGGCCTCCCTGATAGCGAACACCATCGCCGCGGCGTGCGTGGAGGGCAGGATGGCGGCCATGACGGGAGACGAGGGGGATCCTGAAGTGGATTTCGAGCTCGGCGCCGCCGGATAACCGTACGACACGAGACCATTCCAGAGGACAGCGACATGCCAGATTTCACAGCCAAAGATGTACAGAAGCTCCGTCGAGCCACCGGCGTGGGCATGATGGATGCCAAGAAGGCCCTGGTCGAGTGTGGCGGTGACATGGACGCGGCCAAAGGGTGGTTGAGAGAGAAGGGACTGGCCGACGTCAAGAAGAGAGCCGGCCGGGATGCCAATCAGGGCACGGTGGGCTACTACGTCCACCAGCCCTCCGGATACCCGACCGTGGGGGTGCTCGTCGAGTTGGCGTCCGAGACCGATTTCGTGGCCAAGAGCGATCAGTTCCAGAAGATGGCTCGCGACCTTGCCATGCACGTTGCCGCGGCCCAGCCCAGGTGGGTGAGGATCGAGGACGTTCCGGAGGAAGTAGTCGGCAACGAGAAGCAACTGATAGCCCGGGAAGCCCGTGCCTCGGGGAAACCGGAACGGGTCGTCGAGATGATCGTGACCGGCAAGCTCCGGTCCTACTTCAAGGACCATGTGCTCTACGAGCAGGAGTTCATCAGGACGGATCAGTACGAGGGTAAGGTCGGTGACATGGTGACGGAACTCGCCGCCGCGATGGGCGAGAATATCGGGGTGCGTCGGTTCTCACGGATCGCGGTGGGCGAGCGGGAGCTATAGATGGGGCACGCCCGCCGCCGGGTGCTGCTGAAGCTCTCGGGGGAGGCTTTCGCCGATTCCGATGTCGGCTATGGAATCTCACCGGAGATGGTGCGGCGGGTGGCAGGGGAGATCGCAGAGTCGCAAACGGCCGGACATCAGATCGGAATCGTTGTCGGCGGAGGGAACATATTCCGCGGCGTGTCGGCCGCAGCGGAGGGTATGGATCCCGCCAATGCCGACTATATGGGAATGCTCGCCACGGTCATCAACGCCCTGGCACTCAGGGATGCGATCGAAGCGACAGGTGTGGAGTGCCGGGTCCAGTCGGCGATCACGATGCAGCAACTGGCCGAGCCTTACATCAGGCTGCGCGCCATCGCCCACCTGGAGAAGGGACGATCGGTGATTTTCGCGGCCGGGAGCGGGAACCCATTCTTCACCACCGATACGGCTGCGGCACTACGAGCCATGGAGGTCGGCGCCGAAGTGATGCTGAAGGCGAGCAAGGTGGACGGTATCTACTCGGCCGATCCGGTCCTCGACGATGAAGCCGTGTTCCTCGACCAGATCGGCTATATGGACTTCATCTCGTCAGGTTTGCGGGTGATGGACACCACGGCCGTTACCATGTGCATGGACCACAAGCTGCCGATCATCGTGTTCAGCCTGCTCCATCCGGGGAATATCCTCCGGGCGGTGGCCGGCGAGCCGATCGGCACGAGGGTGTGCTGACTCGTCGGAAGGACATCTGATGCTGGACGAACTCCTGGCTGATGCCGCCGAACGCATGGAGTCCGCCGTGCGGCATACTCAGGGGGAGTTCGCCACCTTGCGTACCGGGCGGGCGAATCCGGCCATCCTGTCGAGGGTGATGGTTGACTACTACGGAGCCCGGACGCCGCTCCATCAGTTGGCCACGACCACGGTGCCCGACCCCCGGATGTTGATCGTCCATCCCTTCGATCCAAGTTCTCTGGCCCAGATCGAACGCGCCATCCGCTTGTCGGACCTTGGGCTGAATCCCACCAACGACGGGAAGATCATCCGGTTGGTGTTTCCAGCCCTGACCGAGGAACGCCGCCGGGATCTGATACGCGTGGCGCGTGGCATCGCCGAGGAAGGTCGCATAGCCATTCGCCATATCCGACGCGGTACTCGCGACGACTTGGCAGAACTGGGCGAGTCGGAGGACAGCGTGCGGCGTGCCGAGAAGCAGTTGCAGCGACACACCAATCGCTACGTTGCCAAGACCGACGACCTGCTGGCCAACAAGGAACGCGAACTGCTCGAGGTCTAGGTGTAAAGGTGCCGGGTGTCAGTACCATGACCACCACAGATACTCGAGGTTTGGCCGGTGCGCGGTATTCTGAGGCGAGGTCGCGGGCCGGAGGGATTACGTATGGACGGAGAGGGCAAGCCCCCATCGGTCGAGATGGATGATGAGAGTGGTGATGAGAGCCCGGACGACGGGGGCGCACCGGACCCGGTAGATACCGGCGAGTTCACCGGTCGTGACTACATCCGGTCCACGACCCGCGAGTACAAGGGCTTGGCAGAGTCCGTTGCGAGGGCCGGTGAGGAGTCGTACGAGCAGTCAGGCGCCGTGGCGCCCGTCCCGGGACTCGGAACCAGCGTTGTGGGGTTCAAGGACATGACGGGTCGCGAAGAGGACGATCCGGAACAGATCGAGGAGATCGACCGGGCACGGCGCTCGGAGTTGGCTCTGCGGATAGTGACGGGCCTGGCGGTCGTGCTGGCCTTCTTCGGGACCCTCTACGCAGGTCCGTTGTGGGTGACTCTCTTCCTGGCGGTCCTGATCCTGGTCGCCGTGTCCGAGTTCTACCAGGTTGTGCGATCCGCCGGGTTCACGCCGGTGGCGTTCATCGGGTTACTCGGTTCGGTCGGAGTGTTCTACACCGCTTGGAATGTCGGCCCCTTCGGGCCGGGTGGAGTGGTCGTGGCGGTGGTGCTGGCCTCCGGATTCTGGTTCGTGGTGGTTCCTCGCAGCTATCCCCTGGCCAACATAGGGATCACCGTGCTCGGCGTCGCCTGGGTGCCGGTGCTGGCCTCCTTCGCCATTCCGATCTTCCGGTCTCCCGAAGCCTGGGGCCTGACCACTGCGCTCGTGGTCTTCACCGCTCTCAATGACATCTCCGCTTTCTCCTATGGACGGGCGTTCGGTAATCACAACATGGCGCCCGTCCTCTCTCCCAACAAGACGTTGGAGGGTTTCATAGGCGCCACCGTGCTGACGATCCTGGCGGGCATCATCGTGGGACGGTTTGGGCTGCTCGCTCCGCTGACCATGACTTCCTCGGTCGCGTTGGCCGCGGTGATCAGCCTGTTCGGGCCCATAGGGGATCTCGCCGAATCCTCGATCAAGAGGATGATCGGGATCAAGGATATGGGGAGCAGCCTCCCGGGGCACGGGGGTGTACTTGACCGGCTGGACGCCTTTCTCCTCACGATCCCCGGCGCGTACCTCGTCTACGTCTGGTTCGGATACCTGTGAGGTCCGTCGTTGTCCTAGGGGCAACGGGATCGGTTGGTCGCCAGACACTGGAAGTCGCAGACCGGCTTGGCTTTAGCGTGGAGGGGCTGGCAGCCCGTCGCGCGGGCAGGGAGCTCGAGGAGTTGGCGACTCGCTACGAGCGGGCGGCGATAGTGGCGGTCGAGCCCGACGAGGCCGGGCACGCCCGTTACAGGGACCGGTTCGGGAAGCGCTACGGATGGGGCATGGGGGCGCTGGCCGAGTTGGCCGCCCGGCCCGGCTGCACGGTGGTCAACGGCGTGGTGGGTGCCGCCGGGCTGGAGGCGTCCATCGTCTCCCTTCAGGCCGGAAACCGTCTGGCCCTGGCCAACAAGGAGAGCCTTGTGGTAGGCGGCCCCCTCGTGGTGGCGGCGGCGGAGAGCGGGGAGTTGATCCCGGTGGACTCCGAGCACTCCGCTCTCTTCCAGTGCATCCATGGTGAGGCGATCCCAGAGGTTTCGAGGCTGCTGCTGACCGCCTCGGGTGGTCCGTTCAGGGGGCGGGACGCCACCGATCTCGCCCGGGTGGGAGTCGACGAGGCGCTTGCCCACCCGACCTGGCGGATGGGTCCCCGTATCACCATTGACTCGGCCACCCTGGTGAACAAGGGCCTCGAGGTGATCGAGGCACATTTCCTGTTCGGGCTCCCGTTCGATCTGGTGGACGTGGTGGTGCATCCCCAGAGCATTGTCCATTCGCTGGTGGAGTTCGTGGACGGGTCCCTAAAGGCCCACCTGGGGGTCACGGACATGAGAATCCCCATACAGTACGCCCTCACCTATCCGGCCAGGGCGGAAGGGGTGGTACCTCCCTTCGACCTCACCCGGACCGCCCTGACCTTCGAACCGGTTGACCGGGTGGCATTCCCTGCCCTGGATCTGGCGTATGCGGCTGGCAGGGGAGGGGGCACCCTCCCGGCCGCCTTCAATGCCGCCGACGAGGTGGCTGTCGATGCCTTCCTCCGGTCGAGGATCGGCTTCCTCGACATCACCGCCGTGATCGCCGAGGTAATGGAGGACCACGATGCGGTGGATGTCGTGTCCATCGACGCGGTCCGCCAGGCCGATCGCGACGCGCGCCGATCCGCAGCCGCCGCGGTGGCGCGACGCTGACGCGGCGCCGTAAACTAGTCGCGCTAATGCTAACTACCGCCACCAACTAGAAACTATCAAGCAGGAACTAGAGACCGATCCTCTACGGCCCGGTCCCGGCGCACCGGCGTTACCGTCCCGAGTCGCGGATCGACGGCGGGCGTTGGTATTGGCCGCCGATCCGGTGATACTGGTGATGGGCCGGGCCACTGGTCGATGGAGCTGGACAGGCGGGCGACTACAGAGAGCAGGGAGGTTCGGGTGCTGGGCGGGATACTGATGGCAGTCGCCATCTCGGTATTCGTGCTGGTTCACGAGGCCGGTCACTTCGTGGCGGCCAGGGCCACGGGAATGAAGGCCACCGAGTTCTTCCTCGGGTTCGGCCCCCGAATCTGGTCCTTCAGGTGGGGGGAGACGGAGTTCGGGGTCAAGGCCCTCCCCCTAGGAGGCTATGTTCGCATCGCCGGCATGAACGACCGCGAGTGGGTGCATCCTGCCGATCTCGACCGGACGTACCGGGAGCAGGCGTTCTGGAAGAAGTCGGTTGTCGTGCTCTCCGGGGTCACCCTCAACGTCGTGCTGGCCTTCTTCCTTCTCTTCGGCCTGTTCTGGGCGACCGGAGTTGTCGAGTCCACCACGACCGTGGCTCGGGTGAGTCCCGAGATCAGCGAAGGGGTCGCCTCCCCCGCGGCCGAGGCCGGACTGCGGTCCGGTGACACCTTGACGGCGATCGACGGAGTCGTCATCTCCGACTGGGATCAGGCCGTGGACGTGATCATGACGCGACCCGGCAAAGCCGTTGTCATCGATCTGGTAAGGGAGGGGGAGCGCCGTGCCACCTCTGCGACTCTCGGCTCCTACCATCCGGTCACCGGTGAGGCCGTCGGGTTCCTCGGAGTCTCTCCCGGTTCGCGTCGCGTGCCCGTCAGCCCTGTGCGAGCCGCCGGTCTCGCCACCAGGGCCGAATGGTCTATCTTCACCGGCACGCTGGAGGCAATCGGACGCATCCTGAGGCCGGAGTCCCTGATCGAGTTGGGGGGCGCCCTGGCAGGACGCAGCGATGTCGCAGATGAGATCCGCCCTGTCAGCCCCATCGGGCTGGTCCAGATCGGGACCCAGGCGACGCGGGTTGGGATCGGGAACATGGTGTTCCTGCTGGCGGTGGTGAACGTGACGCTGGCCATATTCAACAGCCTCCCTCTCTACCCGCTGGACGGAGGTCACTTCGCGGTGGCGGTCTACGAGAAGCTGACCGGGCGGCGGGTAGACGCCCGCCGACTCATCCCGGTCGCGGTGGCGGTCGTGATGCTCATGGTGTTCCTCGGGCTGGTAGCCGTCGTTCTCGACATCGTGAACCCCTTGACTCTGTGACCTTCACGCTCAACCGGACCGCGAGAAGCTGCTCCGGCGGTGGCACTCTCGGAGCTGGGCCATGAGAGCGGTCGGTGGGCGGCTCCCGACGGCAGTCGACAGTTCACCGAATGCTTGACACGAATCGGGATGAGGCGGACTCCCGTCGTGGCCGCTTGCCAACTTCTATCGATTGTCCAGAACCGAGTAGACTTCCTCCATGATGAACCACCGTGACAGGACGCGGCAGATCCATGTAGGCCGGGTTCCGGTCGGTGGCGGCGCGCCGGTCTCCGTCCAGTCGATGACGACAACCAAGACGGCCGACGTGGACAACACTCTCGCGCAGGTGTACGCACTCGCCGGGGCGGGAGTCGACATCGTTCGGATCACCTGCAACGACCTCGCTGCGGCAGAAGGTCTCGCCGAGATAGTCCCGCGTTCTCCGGTTCCGATCATCGCCGACATCCACTACCAATACCGGCTCGCTCTGGCCGCCCTGGAGGCAGGTGTCCAGGGACTGAGGCTGAATCCGGGCAACATCCGCAAGCCTCACCAGATCCGCGCCGTGGCGAGGGAGGCCAAGGACCGCGGGATTCCGATCAGGGTGGGGGTGAACGCGGGAAGTCTCGACCGCGACCTGATGGGTCGCTTCGGCTCCGCTACCCCCGAGGCACTGGTCGCCTCCGCTCTCAAGGAGATCGAGTACCTGGCCGAGGAGGACTTCGACGATATCAAGATCTCGGTCAAGCACTCGCATGTACCGTCGATGGTGGAGTCCTACCGCCTTCTGGCCGACACCCTCGACTACCCGCTCCATCTTGGTGTGACCGAGGCAGGACCACCACCGGGGGGCTTGATCAAGTCCGTGGCCGGAATCGCCACGCTGTTGTTGGAAGGTATCGGGGACACGATCCGTTTCTCCCTCACGGCGGACCCCGTGGAGGAAGCCAAGGCCGGCAGGCAACTTCTCGAGTATCTGGACCTGCGCGAGCGCACCGGGCTGGACCTAATCGCCTGCCCGAGTTGCGGGCGGGCCGAAGTCGACGTGCTGGGGGTGGCGCAGGAGGCTCAGGCCAAGCTGGAGGAGGCAAGCCTGCCGATCCAGGTAGCGGTCATGGGCTGTGTGGTGAACGGCCCCGGAGAGGCGCGCGAGGCCGACATCGGGATCGCGGCCGGACGCGGTCGTGGTCACCTGTTCATCAAGGGCAAGGTGGTTCGGGTCGTTCCGGAGGCCGAGATGGTCGACGCCCTGCTCGATGAGGCCCGGAGGCTGGTAGAAGAGGGGGTGGAAGCCAGGGTGGCGGCCGCCGACCGCCGTGCCGCCCGCGCCGCGGAGCGAGATCGTAGGGTCCTGTTGCAGATACAGGGGGATGCCAACCAGGCGGCTGTCCGGCGGGCCGCAGTAGCCAAGGTCGCGGCCCGGGACGGCTGAACGCCTTACCGGTCCGGGATGCTGAGGGTGGCGCTGGATCCTCTATCCTGCTCGCGCGATTCCCCTTAGGAGTTTGCGGTGCGCTGGTCCCGAACATTCATCCCCACCCTTCGAGACGACCCGGCCGACGCTGTGGCGCCGAGCCACCGGTTACTCGTCCGCGGAGGGTTCATACGCCAGCTCATGGCCGGCTCCTACTCGCTGCTGCCCCTGGGCATGAGGGTGGCGCAGAAGGTGTCCTCGATCATCCGGGAGGAGATGGATGCGATAGGAGGCCAGGAGTTCCTCGCTCCTGTGGTGCATCCCGCCGAGATCTGGAAGAGGACCGGCCGCTGGGACGATGTCGAGGGCATCATGGTCAAGTTCGAGGATCGCAAGGGCGCAGACCTCGTTCTCGCCCTCACCCACGAAGAGGTGTTCGCTCACCTGGCAACCGAGATGAGTTCCTACCGGGAGCTACCGCAACTGTGGTACCACCTGCAGACCAAGTTTCGCGACGAGGCACGGCCCAGGTCCGGACTGCTGAGGGTCCGCGAGTTCGTCATGAAGGACTCCTACTCATTCGACCTGGACGAGGCGGGTCTCGATGTCCAGTTCGAGGCCCATAGAGGTGCGTACGACCGCATCTTCGGACGGATGGGGCTCGATGCCGTCCAGGTGGAAGCCTCGTCGGGGAACATGGGCGGTAGTGACTCGGTGGAGTTCGTGGTCAGGTCACCCACAGGCGAGGACCGGGTGGCTCTGTGTGGAGCCTGCGGGTATGCGGCCAACCTGGAGCGGGCGGTAAGCACGCTCGACGCCGTGGTCGACGAGGAGTGGCACGGGCCGCCCACCCGGTTCCCGACCCCGGGGGTGCGGACCATCGCCGCCCTGGCCGGACTGGGCGAGTTCGCCTCTCCCGAGCGCCAGATCAAGACCCTGGTGTACATGGTGGGCGATCGGGTGCATCTTGTCGCAGTTCGAGGGGACCACGAGCTCGAGGTCCAGAAGCTGGCAGACGCGGTCACCGATGCCGTCCGTCCGGCTACCGAGAACGAGATCTTCGCAGCTCTCGGTGCCCATCCGGGCAGCCTCGGGGCGGTCGGGGTGAACCTCCCGGTGATAGCCGATCCGGCCCTGCGCGGCCGCTCGAACATGGTGACCGGCGCCAACGAGGACGACTTCCACCTGCGGGGCGTGGACGTAGAGCGCGACATCGAAGTCGGCCGGTGGCTGGATCTCCGGAGCGTCAAGGATGGCGAGACCTGTGGCCGCTGCCTCGGCGGCGCGCTCTCGTTATCGACCGTGATCGAGGTCGGCCACATTTTCAAGCTGGGTCTCAAGTACAGCCGGGCGATGGGCGCCGAGGTGCTCGATGAATCAGGAAGACCCACCCCTCTCGTCATGGGCTCCTACGGCATCGGCGTCGGCCGGTCGATGGCGGCGATCGTGGAGGCTTGCCACGACGCCAAGGGTGTCGTCTGGCCGGTCAGCGTTGCGCCGTTCACCACGGTCGTCACCCTCCTCCGGCCCGATCGGTCGGCGGTTCGGCGGGTGGGTGAGAGGCTGTATGAGGACCTGTTGGCGGCCGGGATCGACGTCATCCTCGACGATCGGAAGGAGCGTCCCGGCGTCAAATTCGCAGATGCGGAGTTGGTCGGCATCCCCTACCGGCTCACGGTCGGGCCACGGGGAATCGACACGGGAAGGGTCGAGTTACGGGCGCGGGACAACTCGGTGGACGAGTCGGTGGAGTTTGATCGAGCGGTCGGCAGGTTGATGGAGCTGATTTCGTAGTCCGGCCGAGCCACATCGCCTGTGTTCCACCGATTGCTATAATCCGGCGAAACTCGAAGGACGTGACTTTGTGCTACAAGGTGGGCGCCCAGCCCGCTTTTTTTGTTGTCGATGCCGGTTGGCCGGGGTGTTCCCGCGCCCTCCATGGACCCCCCCGGGGGTACGCTCCGCGCCGATCGTGGGCGAAATTCAGGATGACCGTTGGTTCTCGGGACGGCTTTGCGATGCTTGATCAACAACTATGGGAACTCTGCGAGCCTCACCTGGCCTCCTTGGGGCTTGAACTCGATGACCTGCAGGTTTCTGGGCGCGGGCCCCGGCTTCTAAGGGTCACCGTCGATCGCCGGGGAGGAGTTGATGTCCAGACCCTGGCCGATGCCTCTCGTGCCCTGTCGCGTCGCCTCGACGAAGTGGATCCGTTCGATGGGCCCTATTCGTTGGAGGTCACGTCGCCCGGTCTCGAGCGGAGCCTCCGGCGCCGGCGCCACTACGTGAAGTCGATCGGCAGGGACATGTCCGTCAACACCAGTGTGGAGGTTGAGGGCGCACGCCACCATCGAGGCGTACTGGAGGCGGTCGGTGAGGATGGATTCGTCATCGCGGTCGACGGGGTTCGCCGCCGGATAGCGTTCGGCCAGGTGCATGCGGCAAAGACCCGATTCGAGTGGAAAAAGCAACCCAAGTCGGCCAGGAAACCGGGGTAAACGAGATGAGAATGGATTACCGGGTCATGGAGGCCCTCGAGATGCTCGAGAGGGAGCGGGGGATACCTGTTGACACGATCCTGGATGCGCTGGCGAACGCCCTCGTCTCCGCCTACAAGCGCAGTCCCGGGGCGGCTGAGGAGGCCCGGGTCACGATCGAACCTGACGGTGGCGAGATCATCGTCTACGCACAGGAACTCGACGAAGACGGCAACGTGGTGGCCGAGTGGGAGGACACTCCGAACGACTTCGGTCGGATAGCCGCCACGACCGCCAAGCAGGTGATCGCCCAGAGGCTTAGAGAGGCCAAGCGAGAGCAGGTATACGACGTGTACGAGGGCCGCGACGGCGACCTCGTCACCGGGATAGTCCAGCAGCACGATAACCGGTACACGATCCTCGACCTGGGCAACGCCGAGGCGATCATGCCGGGTTCGGAACGGATCCCCTATGAGCGGCTCGAGCGGAACGCCCGCGCCAAGGCCCTGATCATCGAGGTGCGACGTGAAGCGAAGGGGCCCCAGATTGTCGTATCCAGGTCCCATCCTGACTTTGTGCGCCGGCTGCTCGACCTGGAGGTGCCCGAGTTGCTGGACGGGACCGTCGAGATCCGCTCCATTGCCAGGGAAGCCGGGCACCGAACGAAGATCGCGGTTGTCTCCAACGACGCGAACGTCGATCCCAAGGGGGCCTGCGTAGGGGCCCGCGGGTCCCGGGTACGCCAGGTGGTCAACGAATTGCGGGGTGAGAAGGTCGATGTCGTGCAGTGGCGTGAGGATCCCTCCCAGTTCATCGCCGAGGCGCTAGGACCGGCCAAGGTGAGGGAGGTATATGTCGACGAGGAGGAGAAGTCGGCCGTCGTGGTGGTGAGCGAGCACCAACTCTCACTGGCGATCGGGCGCGAGGGTCAGAATGCGCGCCTCGCCACCCGTCTCACCGGTTACCGCATCGACATCAGGAGCGACGCGGGTCGCCGGCGCTCCCCGGTAGGCTCGCCTTACGGTCCCCGCCCCGGCACGCGGCGCGGTCCCGGCAGGAGGCTGTAAGGGATCCGCATGGTGACCAAACGGATCCACGAACTAGCCAAGGAGCTAGGGCTCGCATCCAGGGATGTCCTGGCGACCGCACGCGAACTGGGCTTGCCGGTCACGACGGCATCGTCGGGGCTCGAACCAGGGGATGCGGAGGCCCTCCGTTCCATCCTCCTCCCGGACGAACCCGCCGACGAGCCGGAGGAACCCAAAGCTGAGGCTCCCGCGCCGGTCGAAGCCGCCCACGAGGAGGCAGAGGTCGACGAGGTGGAACTCATCACTGTTTCGGCCGGTGTGTCCGTGCTGGAGTTGGCCAGAGCCATGCGCAGGCCTGCCGGCGAACTGGTCAGGCATCTCCTCTCTATGGGCCTGATGGCTGCCGCGGCCGCGCCGGTTCCCGAGGACGCGATCGACGCTCTGGGGGAGGCGTTCGGGTTCCTGATCGAAGTGGAGCCTGAGAAGGTGATACCGGAGGCTCCCGAAGCGCTGGTCAAACCGAAAAGAGTATTCGAGGATGACCCGGCGTCCCTGGTGGACCGCCCGGCGGTCGTAACCGTCATGGGTCATGTGGACCATGGGAAGACCACCCTCCTCGACGCAATCCGCAATACCAACGTCGTGGCCGGAGAGGCGGGCGGGATTACCCAGCATATCGGCGCCTACCAAACATCGGTGGATGGTCGCCGGATAACGTTCATCGACACGCCGGGACATGCCGCCTTCACAGCGATGCGCGCCAGGGGAGCCGAGGTCACCGACATCGTGGTGCTGGTGGTCGCCGCCGACGACGGCGTGATGCCGCAGACGATCGAGGCGATCAGCCACGCCCAGGCGGCCGGTGTGTCTCTGATTGTGGCGATCAACAAGATGGACCTTGAGAGTGCCGACCCGGTCAGGGTCAGGGCGATGCTCACCGAGTACGGCGTGGTGACCGAGGAACTGGGCGGTGACGTGATCTCGGTGGAGATGTCAGCGTCGAACGATGAAGGCATCGACGACCTGCTCGAGATGGTCGACCTCGTAGCTCAGGTCTCCGAGTTCAAGGCGAATCCCCGCGCCCTGGCTTCGGGAGTGGTCATAGAGAGCCATCTCGACCGGGGGCTGGGCCCCATCGCCACCGTGATAGTGCAGCGGGGAACGCTCAAGCGGGGTAACTCCATCGTGGCCGGAACCGTGAGCGGGCGGGTCCGGGCGATGATCGACGACAAGGGCAAACGGGTTTCCAGTACCGGTCCCTCCAGCCCCGTGCTTGTCTCCGGGTGGGCTTCGGTACCGACGGCCGGCGATCTGTTCGAGGTCGTCAAGAACGACCGGATCGCGCGATCCATGGCTTCCGAGAGGGTCGAGGCCCATCGGGCGAAGACCCTGGTGGTGCCCACAGCCCGCGAGCGGTTGGGGATGTTGCTGGAGCGCCTGCGCTCGCAGGAGGAAGCTGAACTCCGCCTCATCATCAAGGCCGACGCGGATGGCTCGGTAGAGGCGATCAAGGATGCGGTGAGCAAGGTCGCCCGGGAAGGCGGGAGGGTGACCGTTGTCCACTCCGGCGTGGGTGGGATCACCGAGAACGACATCACGCTCGCCGACGCTACCGACTCGATAGTCATCGGTTTCAACGTGCGTCCGGACGGCAAATCCCGCCGGGCCGCGAGCGCTGCGAGCATCGAGGTGATGACCTACTCGATCATCTACGAGTTGCTGGACGAGATCGAACAGATGCTGGTCGGACGCTTGGCGCCGGTGGAGGAGGAAACCGTGCTGGGGGCCGCCGAGGTGCGGGCGATCTTCCGCGTGCCGAGGTTGGGGGCAGTGGCCGGTTGTTACGTGACCGAAGGGGTCATCCCCCGGGATGCCAGGGCGCGTCTCGTGCGCGACGGTGTTGTCGTCTACGACGGCAAGGTGGTTTCTCTCCGCCGCTTCAAGGATGATGTCAGGGAGGTTGCCTCCGGATACGAGTGCGGTGTCGGCCTCGAGCGCTTCCGCGATGTCAAGGAAGGCGACATCATCGAAACCTACCGGGTCGATGAGGTAGCCGCGCTGTGATCGGCTATTGATCACCCTGTGGCAGCATTGCACGCAGCCGCTCTCCGAGTCGACCTCCGGCTGAGAGACGTACACTCCCTCAAGTCCAAGCGCCGCCGGATCGCCCGGCTGTCGGCAGCCTTACGGCGCGCCTTCCCGGTCGCCTTCGCCGAGGTTGACTTCCAGGATCTGTGGCAGCGTTCGGCTGTCGGTGTGGGGATAGTGTCTCCTCATGCGTCCCAGCTGGAGATGGCGATCCACTCCGTGCACCGTTTCCTCGAGCGCTGGGAGGAGACCGAAGTGCTGTCGGTCAGGGTCTCGTACCTCGAAGATCCGGATTGACGGGACAGCCGTGAGCAACCAGCGGATACGGCGGGTGAACGAGATCCTGCGGGAGGTCATCGCTGAGGAGTGCAGCAATCTCAAGGATCCGCGCATCGGGTTTCTCACCATAACCGGGGTCTCGACGTCGGTTGATCTTCGCAACGCGCATGTGTACTACACGGTCTTGGGCGATGAGGAATCCGAAGCCGAGACCGCCCGCGCCCTGGACGGAGCCGCCTCGCGGGTCCGCGCCGCGGTCGGCCGCCAGGTCAGGCTCAAGTACCTGCCGAAGCTGGAGTTCCGGCCGGATCCGGCGGCCATGCACGCCCGCCGGATCGAGGGCATTCTCCGGCGTATGGAACAGCCCCGAGACTCGGTATGAGCGTGGAACGTGAAAGAGGCCTCGCGGCGGCAGCCCGGGCGATAGAGGACTCCCGGTCCGTGGTGGCGACCGGGCATGTGAATCCCGATGGAGATGCCCTCGGCGCAGCACTGGGACTGGCGCTGACGTCCCGCGCCAGGGGTGGCCTAGCGCATGCATGTTTCGGCGGCGGGTTCGTTCTACCACGCCACTTCGCCTTTCTGGACACCGCACCACTCGTCGACCCGAGCGAAGTGAAGGCACCCGATGTGCTCGTCGCCTTCGATGTGAACGATCCCGCACGGTTGGGTGACGAGATGGAGTGGCTGCTCGACTCGGCGCGCACGGTCGTGATGATCGACCATCACGTATCCGGACCGGGTTTCGGGGACATACGGGTGAGCGATCCTTCGGTAGCGGCCGCTTCATTGCTCTGTTACCGCCTGGTCGGGCACCTCGGCTGGGCGCTCACCCCCGCGGCTGCCACCGCCCTGCTGTTGGGCCTGGTCACCGACACCGGCCGGTTCCAGTACTCGAATACCAACCCGGAGGCCTTCAGGACGGCTGCCGCACTGGTGGAGGCCGGGGCCCGCCCGGAGGTGATCGGGAGGGAGGTGTACGAGTCGGCTGCGTTCGGCTACCTGGGTCTGGCGGGGGAGGTGCTGACCAGGGCAGTCCTGGAACCAATTGGTTCGCTGGTCTGGTCGTACATGACCCAGGACGACCTGCGACGCCGGGGAATCGGGATGGAGGATTCGGACGGTCTGATCGACGCGGTACGGATAGCAAGGGAGGCAGAGGTCGCCCTGCTAGCGAAGGAGCAACCGGATGGGACCTGGAAGCTGAGCCTGCGGTCCCGCCGTCATGTCGACGTGGCCTCGATCGCCGAAGAGATGGGCGGCGGTGGACATCGCCGCGCATCCGGGTTCAGCTTCGAAGGTAGCCTCGATGAGGTCATGCGGGAAGTGCGGAGCCGACTACCCGGGTGAGCGTCGGGCCCGGATTCGTGCTGGTCGACAAGGCGACCGGGTGGACCTCGCACGATGTGGTCGCCAAGGCCCGGACGCTTTTCCGGATCAGGAAGATCGGCCACGCGGGAACCCTAGACCCGATGGCCACCGGACTGCTCGTGCTGGGGCTGGGTGCCGCCACCAGGCTCCTACGTTTCATCACCGATCAACCGAAGGAATACGTGGCGACGGCTTGCTTCGGGGTAGCCACCGACACCCTGGACGCCGATGGGGAAGTCCTCGACCGGACCCCGATGGAGGTCGCTGCGGGCGACGTGGCCGAGGTGATGGCAGGCTACGTGGGGGAGATCCTCCAGGTGCCGCCGATGTTCTCGGCGGTCAGAGTAGGAGGGAGGCGCCTCCACGATCTGGCCCGGGGCGGCCGGAGGATCGAGCGGTCGCCGCGGTCGGTGCGGGTCGACCGCATCGGTCTGGAGGGCTTCGAACCCGGCCCTTACCCACGCGTCCGCTTCAGGGTGGTGGGCGGTCGGGGACTCTACATCCGGGTCCTGGCCGACGATGTGGCCAGGGCACTGGGGGGGAGGGCCCACCTGACCGCGCTGCGAAGGGTGCGCAACGGGATGTTGAGGGTGGAGAACGCGACCGGGATCGACCGGATGGTGGCGTTGTCTCGCCAGGATCGGCTGGTCCGGTTGGTGCTGACTCCGAACCAGGGCCTGGCCCACCTGCCGCCGGTGGAGGTTCCAGAGGATCTGGTCGGCGCGGTCTCCAACGGTCGGCGGCTCCCGACCGAACTGGTCGGATGCGCCCACGCCGACGGACCGGTCCAGATGGTGGCGGAGGCGAGGATGCTGGCTGTGTACCGGGTCCGGGGGGACTGGCTGCTCCCGGAGGTGGTTCTCCCATGAGCGCGACCGTATGAGGGTCTGGACCGGCGACCCACGAGGGTGGGGCCCTCGGCCTCCGGCGGGGACGGTCCTGACCATAGGTGTCTTCGACGGAGTTCATAGGGGGCATCGAGCGGTGCTGGACGCTCTGGCCGAGCGGGCCTACGCTGCGGGGAATCTCGGGAAGGCGGTGGTCACCTTTGACGTGCATCCTCGTTCCGTGGTGTTGCCGGCCCGTGCCCCGAAGATGCTGACCACCGTTGCCCGGCGGCTGGAGATCCTCGAGGAGATCGGTATCGACTACGTGGGTGTGCTGCCGTTCGGTCGCATCCGGCATCTCCCTCCCGAGGACTTCATCCGGCGAGTGGTGGTCGACGGTTTCGATGCTCGGACCGTGATGGTGGGCCGTGGATTCCGTTACGGCGCCGGCCGGGCCGGGGATGTGGCAAGTCTCAGAGCGGCGGGTGACGCTCTGGGGTTCGATGTCGATGCGAAGCGACTCCTCGAGAGTGCTCAGGGTCCCATCTCCTCCTCCTTCATCCGTCGTTGCATTGCGGACGGCGATGTGGCGACCGCCAACAGGCTGCTCGGGAGGCCGCACGAGTTGGCGGCTCGGGTTACCGGGAGTGCACGGGAGGGAACCGGGTACGGCTTGCCGGTAGCCGACCTCGAGGCTGACCCGTCCATGGCGATTCCGGGGCGGGGTCTGTACGCAGGATGGACGGTGACACGCGATGGTACGGTTCCTACGGTCTGTGACATAGCCGCTCGTCGCCCGCGCAGCGGATCGACCGGATCGATCCGCAGCCATAGCTTGAACCCGGCGGATGAACTACCGCCCGGTGACGTCCGGATCCGCTTCGCAGGACGCCTGGGCGATCGGCGACAAGCGGGCGGCCGAGACGGAGGGCCAGGCCGGATCGAGCTCGGAGCCGCCAGGGCCGCCCGCCGGCTCCTCGACCGAACCGAACTCCGGACGGGCGATTCCTAGACTCGGAGTCGCACACATCTGTCCATCGGCTCGGATCCCCCCGCTTCCGGTTTCCCGAAGCCCTCCCTCGGCGCGACCGCGAAACGCGAACCGCGCTACTGAGACCGGAAAAGGACCCGATCTAACGCTAACCACCGATTACCAACTAGTGGCTACCAACTACCGACTAGGAACTAATGCTCACTGTGAGGGTGCTACAATTCCACCGACCCCCTACCGTCCGGCGCGCCCATTCGAGATGCAACGCGCCAAGCGAGAGAGATGAAGACCACCCAAGAAGTAGTTGCCGAGTTCGGCACCCACGACAGCGACACCGGTTCCCCGGAGGTCCAAGTGGCACTGCTTACCGGACGGATCAGCCACCTCACCGAGCACCTACGCGAACACAAGCATGATCATCACAGCCGGCGCGGCCTGTTGATGATGGTTGGGAAGCGTCGACGGCTCCTGAAGTATCTCCGGCGGACCGACATGGATCGGTACCGCAGGCTGATCGCCAAGCTCGGGTTGCGGCGTTAACCGAGGGAGTCCGGTGGAGGGATGCAGCGCGTCCGGCCCGCTGGCCGGTTACCGGGCCCGGTGGCGCAATCCACAGAACCGAACAGGCAATCGACAACAATAGAGGCATGCGACAGCTTGAGGGTATAGCGCCCATCGGTTGTCAGTCGCCATCCCTCCGCAGCCCGTCCGCTCGCGTGGGCTCCGGAGGTATGACCACTGGTAATTGATGGCGCTCGCTCCCTGAGGTTTCCATGCCGCAGCGACTCAGCAAAGGAGAGCGCGTGTCTGAACATACAGTCCGCGGCAGTATCGGCGAACGAGAGGTGGTCATTTCCACCGGCAAGATGGCCCTGCAGGCAAACGGGGCGGTGCGGGTTTCGATGGGTGGGACGGAAGCCCTGGTTACTGCCACTGCCAACAAGAAGCCCAGGGAGTCGGTGGACTTCTTCCCGCTTACCATCGACGTTGAGGAGCGCATGTACGCCGTGGGCAAGATCCCCGGCTCCTTCTTCCGGAGGGAGGGACGGGCCACCGAACGAGCCACCCTCAGTGCACGCCTCATAGATCGCCCGCTACGGCCCTCGTTTCGCAACGGATATCGCAACGACACCCATGTGGTGGTGACCGTGTTGCAGGTCGACGGGGAGAACGCGTACGACGTCCTCGCTCTGAACGGCGCCTCCGCGGCGCTGACTCTCAGCGATCTCCCATTCGACGGACCGATCGGTGCGGTTCGGCTCGGCTTGAAGGATGGGGACTGGATTCCCTTCCCCACCTTTACCGAACTCGAGGAGTGCGTGTTCGATCTGGTCGTGGCCGGTCGGCGCGGTAGTTCGGGCGAGGTGGACATAGTCATGGTCGAGGCCGGGGCGACCGAAACTGCCATGGACCTTATCTCGGGTGGCCAGGCCCCGCCGGACGAGCAGACCGTCGCGGGGGGCTTGGAGGTGGCCAAGGGTCACATCGGCACCCTCGTGGATCTGCAGTCGGACTTGCAGTCGATGGCGGGCAAGGAAGTGGGGGAGTGGCCCGCGTTCCTCGACTACACGGATGAGATCTACGAACAGGTTCATGCGCTGGTCGGTGACGGGGTGGCCGAGATGACCCAGGTCACCGACAAGACCGAGCGCAAGGGCGCCGAGTCGGTTCTCCGCGAGCAGGTGGTCAACCTCTTCGAGCAACGGGACGAGCCCGAACTGGTGCCCCAAGGAGTCAAGGCACTGAAGGCAGTGGTCAAGAAGACGATGCGCGATCGTATCCTTGATGAGGGCATCCGGATGGACGGTCGCACCAGCACCGAGATCAGGCCTCTCGCCGCCGAGGTCAACGTTCTCGGCCGCGCCCACGGGTCCGCTCTCTTCACTCGGGGCGAGACGCAGGTGCTGAACGTGCTGACGCTCGGCATGCCCCGCATGGAGCAACTCCTCGACACGATCAGCAACGAGGAGAGCAAACGGTACATGCACCACTACAACTTCCCGCCCTACTCCACCGGCGAGGCCGGTTTCATGCGAGGCCCCAAGAGGCGCGAGATCGGTCACGGCGCCCTCGCGGAGAAGGCGGTGAAGCCGGTCGTTCCCCAGGGCGACGAGTTCCAGTACACCCTGCGCCTGGTATCCGAGGTGCTCTCCTCGAACGGATCCTCGTCTATGGCTTCGGTCTGCGGATCCTCCCTGTCCCTCATGGATGCGGGGATCGGCATCTCCGCGCCTGTTGCGGGGATAGCCATGGGCTTGATCGCCAAGGGCGACCGTTACGTGACTCTCACCGACATCCTGGGGGCAGAGGATGCCCTCGGCGATATGGACTTCAAGGTGGCTGGAACGGCCGATGTGATCACCGCGCTCCAACTCGATATGAAGATCGACGGTCTGCCGTCCGATGTCTTGGCGGAGGCCCTTTCACAGGCCAAGGAGGCACGCGTGCAGGTCCTCGACGTGATGCTGGGCGCCATTCCCGAACCGCGCCGGCAACTCAAGGAGCACGCGCCCCGGGTGGAGACGGTTCAGATACCGGTCGACAAGATCGGTGACATCATCGGCCCGAAGGGCAAGATCATCCGCGAGTTGGAGCAGGTTACGGGCGCGACGATCGAAGTACAGGACGACGGTACGGTCTTGGTGTCTTCGAGCGACGGTACCTCCCTCGACGATGCGATGGGTCGGGTCAAGGAGATTGCCTTCCCGCCCACACCGGAAGTGGATAAGCAGTACGAAGGGAAGGTGGTGAGCATCACCGACTTCGGGGCCTTCGTGAACATTCTCCCGGGTCGTGACGGTCTCCTTCATATCTCCAAGCTGGACAGCACTCGACATGTCCGCCGCGTGGGTGACTACCTGTCGGAAGGTGACACCCTCAACGTGGTTGTCGATGCCATCGATCGCATCGGCAAGGTGTCGCTGAAGGTGACTTCGGACCTTGAGCCCAAGCCAGGCGCCCAAGTCGCCAAGGCCGGAGCCGGGGGCGGCCGTGGCCGTGGCGGTGGTGGCCGTGGTGGCGGTGGCCGTGGCGGTGGTGGCCGTGGCGGTGGTGGCCGTGGTGGCGGTGGCCGTGGTGGCGGTGGCCGTGGTGGCGGTGGCCGTGGCGGTGGTGGCCGTGGTGGCGGTGGCCGTCCCAGCGGCAGGAGCCGGGACCGATCACGCGGCTCCGGCAACAGGGGCCGACCCGATGGTAATCGGCGCAGCTCCGGCACTGGTCCCGGGCGCCGCCGGTTCGCCTCGTTCGAGGACGCCTTCAAAGAAGGGATCTGAGCCGGCCGGGTGGCTGGTGGCTGGTGGCCCAGTCTGAGACCCCTGACCCCTGACAAACTATCCTGCTAGAGGATGCCGGAGCTTCCTGATGTGGTGGTCTATCTGGAGGCCTTCGATCGTTTCATCGGAGGCCGATCCATCGAGCGGGTCCGCGTCACATCGGTTTCCCTCCTGCGAACCTACGATCCACCCCTCCACACCGTCGAGGGACGGAGCGTCATCGGGTTGTCGCGCATGGGCAAGCGGGTGGTCTGGGAACTGGACAACGACATGTTCATGGTGTTCCACCTGATGATCGCCGGCCGATTCCGGTGGAGAAACCGGGGTGCCGCGGTGCCTCGCAAGGTCGGGCATGCGGGCTTCGACTTTGCGAACGGCACGGTCATCCTCACCGAACAGGGCAGCAAGAAGCGAGCTTCGCTGCATGTCCATCGCGGTAGGGAG
Source organism: Candidatus Spongiisociaceae bacterium (assembly GCA_965219685.1). GTDB lineage: Bacteria > Actinomycetota > Acidimicrobiia > Spongiisociales > Spongiisociaceae > JAPPFW01. The sequence continues at coordinate 630,504 of CBDCOH010000002.1, forward strand.
GCGTTGGATATGCATGAGAGGGGCGGTGTGGAGCCACTGGAGGCGGGTCTACCCGCCTTTGCCGCCGCCCTAACACGGGAGAACCGCACTCTGAAGCGCGCTCTCACCGATCCGCGTATCTTCTCGGGTATAGGCAACGCCTATTCGGACGAGATCCTCCACCGTGCCGGCCTGTCGCCGGTCAAACTCACCGGGCGTCTTACCGACTCGGAGGTGGCCCGCCTCCACGCCGCAACCAAGAGTTCGCTCACCGAGTGGATCGGGAGGTTGCGGGACGAGGTGGGGGAGGGGTTCCCCGAGAAGGTAACCGCATTCCGACCCGAGATGGCGGTCCATGGCAAGTACAAGGAGTCCTGCCCGGTGTGTGGGGACACCGTCAGGAGGATCGTGTACGCCTTTAACGAGACCAACTACTGCGCTACCTGCCAGACAGGTGGCCGGATCTTGGCCGACCGGGCATTGTCACGGCTTCTCAAGGAGGATTGGCCCCGGTGATCGTGCCCGGGCGGGATTGACAGGGCGTCGGGATCCCGGCAGCCGTTCTCGCTCAGGTGGCGGCGGCCGCCTCGCGTAGGGCGGGGAGTACGTCGGCGCCCAGTAACCCGATGAGGCCTTCCTGGTCGACCGAGGCCATCTGGATGGTCACCACATCGGCGTTGATGTCCTCGATGAGGGGTAGGTAGATGTCGATGATCTCCTGGGCTCGAGAAGCGCGGGCGTAGCGGCCCAGAACCTCTTCGCGCGGTAGTTCGTCCGCTCGCCGGCGGAGGGTGGTAGGGTCGACCGCCTGCAGGCGCCCGGGCGCCCGCAGTCCTCGCCACGGGTACAGGGCCTCCCATGCCTCCTCGTCGCTCGCAGCCATGATCGCCCATCGGGTAGTGAGGGCCGTCGGTGCGGGTCGGCCGGCCTCGGCCGCGGCCTGCGCGGCCGGGTCGATCACGCGCTCCCTCGCCACCGCAGGATCCTTCACCGACACGATGAAGCCGTCCGCCAACCGGCCCGCGAGCCCGGCCGACTTAGGGCCACCTGCCGCCAGCAGGATGGGCACCCGGGAGTTGGCCGGCGAATAGAGCCTGGCCCGATCGGTTACGTAGTAGTCGCCGGCGTAGGAGAGCTTCTCGCCGTCCAGCAGCCGGCGCATGATCTCAAGCGCCTCGGTCATCCGCGCGGCACGCTCGGCATACTTGGGGAAGTGGTAGCCCAGCGGGCCCTCGTTGATGTTCTCACCTGTCCCCACGCCGAGGATGAACCGCCCTCCACTCAAACGGTCGAGGGTTGCGGCCGCCTGCGCGACGATGGCGGGATGGAACCTCCAGAGCGGGGTCGTCACGCCGGTGGCGATCTCCAGGCGCTCGGTGGCTTGCGCTATGGCTCCAAGCGTCGAGAAGGCGAACCCGGAGGCGGACGCATCATCCACCCACGGATGGAAGTGCTCGGAGACCACCACCATGTCGAACCCGGCCTGCTCCACTAGTTGAGCGTGACGGACGAGTTCCTCGGGGTGCCACTGTTCATGGCCACAGAAGTACGCAAAGCGGGTCATGGAGAGATATCGCCTTCCGGGTGGGGGTTATGTGCCTAAGTCGGCCACATGTATAGCAGGACCATGACGCCGACGAACAAAGCTGCCGCAAGGACGATGCCCCACCGGGCGGGGTGGGAGGGATCGGAAGATTTCATACCCCGTAGCATAGGAGGCTGCAGAGAAACTATCTAACGGGGTTCACTGCTCGGTAGGTCACCCGATAACAAGGTTGTTACTTGCCGGCGAACCCCTTTGGGCGGGCTATTTCAACCCCCTCCTGGACTCCGCCCTGGGCCTCACGGCGACACCGAGTTGCTCCTACCACACGGGCCAAGGGAGCGGGGGTCTGTCCGTGGGAGGGACCGGATGGATCGGATGCGACAGGAGGTTTCTCACCCGGGCCACCAGCGCGTCCGCTTCCCGTTCTGTGAGCAGTTCCATGGTCCTGGAGTGGAGACCGTTGTCCAGTTCCCCTTCAAGCCGCCGGACCGCGGCGACCATGTCTCCCGGCAGTTGTAGGCCCGAGAATCCCCACATGACCGTACGGAGTTTCGGGTCGGGGTGAAGGGTCACTCCGTGGTCTATGCACCACAGATGCCCCGACCGGTCCGCGAGCACGTGTCCGGCCTTGCGATCGGCGTTGTTGATCAGCAAATCGAGGGTAACGACCGGCCAAAGGCTGGCATCTGCCTGGTTGATCAGGGCCGCGGCGTCGAATTGCTCGTCAGCCTCCACGAACTTCTGGGCGGAGCCGGGGCCGAAGGGACCTTCCACCTCCCGCGTCTCGGGTACCGAGTCAAGGCCGGCCGCTTCGGAGATCTCGAAGGTCAGGACCTCGCGGACCGGCAACGTCCGGCAGTCGAAGTCGTAGAGCGGTCGCTGGCCTCGTTCGGGCTTGTACACGACGAGTTGGCCTGTGGCGGTTGCGGCGAGCAAGGTGGCGTTGGAGGCGTTGCGAAACTGTCCGAGAACTTCGGCGATTCTCCATTCACCCGTCGCCTGAGCGGTCACCCCGGCAGGCGGTGGCCGTTGCCGGAGGGACATTGGTGCCCCTCGGGATCTTCCGGCAGGAGGCAGTCCGGACACTGGGCGCGTCCCGAATGCACAGTCCTGAGAGACAGGATGGCGGCCGCTCTCAACTGCTCCGCAGTGATCGCGAAAACGACACGTTCCTCTTGCCCATCGCCTTCGAGCATGACGGTCATCCGTTCCCGGCTGTCGATTCTCATCGCGATCGAACGGACCCGGAGGATCACATCCTCGGGACCGGAGGGTGGTGGTAGCTCATCGATACCAGACACGAGGCCTTCGACCTCGTCCTCGTCGATTGTCCAGCCGAGGTTGGAAAGCAACTCGAGACCCTGCTCACCGAGTGCCGCGGCTTGGCCCTTCTCGAACTTGAACCAGGTTAGGACACCTTCGGACTCGATGAAGATGTAAAAGGTCCGCTTGCCCGGCTCACCGATAGCCCCCACCAGGAAACGGCTCACCCGCCCGAAGTCGCGACCGCTCACTCTTCCACTCCCGTGGTGTTTATCGAAGCTACGACAGGGGCCTCGTCCCCGTCCAACCGCAGGTCCGAGATCGAGGTGGTGGATATCCTGAGGCACTGGAAGAGATCCAGCGGTTGGCCCAGGAAGTGGGAGAGAACCAGTTTGATGGTGTCACTGTGGCTCACGACCACCACGGTGCTCCCAGTCCGCTCCCGGGCGATCCGGCGGACCGACTCCACCGCTCTTACCTGGGCCTGCGCGAAGGACTCGCCCTCCGGGAACCGGAACTTCGAAGGTCTCGACTGGACGGTCTTCCATAGTTCCGTCTGCCGGAGCGAATCGAGGGTCTGACCGGTCCAAGACCCGAAGTCGATCTCGGTGATTCCCGGCTCGATGATCGGCGACAGTCGGTGGGGTCGAGCCAGGATCCGGGCTGTCTCCATGGTGCGTTCGATCGGCGAACTGTAGATTGCCGCAACCTTGAGGCTGGCAAGGGCCTGGGCGGCGCCGAGTGCGGCTCTCTCACCATCCGGCCCGAGGGAAACGCCCGGGAGGCGCCCGGTGAGGCGGGTCCCCGTCTCCTCGGTGGGCGCGTGGCGGACCAGCAGGATGCGTGTCATTGCCTCCAAGGCTAGACGAGTAGTTCCTAGTTAGTAGTTGCTAGTTGCTAGTTGGCGATTCGTGGTTAGCGTTGGATTGGGTCGTGTTCCGGCCTACGAATGGCTATCCGAGTTCCATGTCGCGCCGAGTGGTACCTGACCAAACAGCAGGTGGAGGGAGCCGCGGCAAGCGAGATCGATGTATACGAGTTGTGCTGTTACTGTCAGTCGTTGTGTACCGATAGTTCAGTAGGACTGGTTCTGGTGGGATGGCTTGGAACTACCTACTCGTCTAGTGATCTGGCGACTGACTGATGATGGCGATCACTGAACGGATCAGAACAACTCGGTCGGCGGGGCGATGTTCTGCGGGCTGTTGTTCCTCACACTGTTGACCACGGTGGAGACCGGATGGTGGGAGATCTGGGCTGAGGGTGCCGCCTCCAACATGGGAACGACCGCTTCGGGTGACCGCACGTCCCGGTCGAGCCACAGGCCCCAGTGTTGTCGCCCGAGGATCACCGGCATGCGCGTGTGTATGGACGCCAGCAAGCCGTTGGCTCGCGTCGTGATGATGGCGCAACTCCGGGTCCATTCCCTCGTCTCCGGGTCTCGCCACGACGACCAGATGCCGGCGAAGGCCATCGGGCGACGGTCGGCCATGGTCACGTAGTGGGGACGCCGTCCCTGGTCCTTCGGACCCCACTCGAAGAATCCGCCGGCGGGGATGAGGCAGCGCTTGCGGCGCAGCGAGTCGCGGAAGGCCGGGCGGGTGGCGACCGTCTCGCTCCTGGCATTGATGTTGAGCGGACCCTTGCGGTCGCGCGCCCAGTGGGGGATCAGTCCCCAGCGGAACACACCCAGCATTCGTTCCCCCTGGTGTTCGGCTACCCCGTACACCTCGTCGGTCGGCGCCACGTTGTAGCTGTACGCCAGCGGGTCGGTAACGATGCGGTCCACCCCGAAGTAGTCGCCCAGGAATCCTGCGTCCTCGTTGATGACGAAGCGTCCGCACATGCTCGGGAACAGCGTACCGCGGGTCGGTCGGGACCGGGTTCTACGGGGTCGAACGCTCGGTGACACCGCTAGCCTTCGGAGCGGCGAGTTCGCCAGACGGCCGCGGTTGTCGTAGACAGCCGAGGAAAGTCCGGACTCCACAGGACAGGGAGCTGGGTAACACCCAGGCGGGGCGACCCGACGGAAAGTGCCGCAGAAACCAGACCGCCGATGGAGGGAAGACAGGTGTGACCAACACTCGTCCTCCTGCACAGGCAAGGGTGAAACGGTGGTGTAAGAGACCACCAGCGCCCCGGGTGACCGGGGTGGCTGGTAAACCCCTCCTGGAGCAAGGTCGAGCAGAGGCGCCGGTGGTCCGCCGACCAAGCCTCGGGTGGACCGCACCGAGGCCTGACGGTAACGCAGGCCCCAGATGGATGGCCGTCGCCCGTAGAGGGTACAGAATCCGGCTTACCGGTGGACTCGCCCTTCGTGGTGAGTGGTGAATGGTGAATGGTGAATGGTGTTCACGAGCAGACCGGCGAACTATCCCAACGTTAACTAGCAACTAGCTGCAAGCCACCATCTCATTGCCTTCCTCCCAGGGCGCCGCCCCAGAAACCGAGCGCGGCTGCTACGACTGCGAACACAACCAGGGGGAGAGGTCCGGCGGGGCTGCCGGATACCAGGCTGAGGGAGGCGATCACTGCGAAGAGTCCGAGGGCGGCCAGGCTTCCGTTGAGTCCGGACGCGCCCGACCTACCCAGTCGCCCCGCCACGTAGCCGCCCATGAACTCGCTGGCCAGCAGGGATATGGAAAGTACGGCCCACGTGCCCGTCTCGCCTGTCGACCAACCCACCCTCTCGCCCAGCCAGAGGAGGGTGGTCCCGAGGAACCCGGCCACCGCCATCAGCAGCAGACCGGCAACCGCCCCGAATGCAGCAGCCGCCCAACCGATCGATGCCTGCAAGCCGTCCTCCCTCCGCTCGGCCAAACATGCGTCCGGAGCCGAATCATTCCTGAAACTAGTAGGGATGTGGACGGGTCTAAACCCCAGAGAAACAGACACGGAAAGGGAGGTCCAGTTGGCTGGCTCACTCAACAAGTATCTGGCCGAGCTACTCGGAACGTTCGTGCTGATCGGGGTCGGCTCGATGGCGATCCTCAGCGCAGGGGGCAACATAGTGGCCATCGCGTTCGGGTTCGGCCTCGCGCTGCTGGCCGCCATCTACATGTTCGGGTCGGCTTCAGGAGCTCACGTGAATCCGGCTGTGACATTCGCCATGATGCTGCGAGGCCAAATCTCCGGGTCCGACCTGGTCGGGTACGTCATCGCGCAGTTGGCCGGTGCACTACTGGCCTCCGGCCTGGTGGCCGCAGTAGCCGGCGTCGGTGGTGTGGAGGACACCGTCGTGGGCGCGGGCGGAGGAATCGATATCCTGGAATTGTTCATTCTCGAGGCGATCCTGACCGCCCTCCTGGTCATCGTGATCATCCGCACGACCTCCGGTGAGGGAAGAGCCGCCCCCCTTGCAATTGGTATGGCGCTCGTGCTAATCCACTTGGCGGCAGTGCCCTTGACCGGGGCTTCGGTAAACCCGGTGCGGAGTCTCGGACCCGCCATAATCGCCGCCGAATTCACCGACGTGTGGGTCTACATCCTGGCGCCGGCAGTGGGGGCGATCGTCGGCGTGTACGTGGACAAGTTCGTGAACGAGTCGTAGGGCCTTACTCCTCGGGCCTTTCGGATGCGGGGTCGGGCGCAGAGTCCCGGCCCCGCATCGCGTTTGAGTGGTGAGTGGTGACTGGTGAGTGGTGAATGCCGGTAACTCATAGCGGTTATCTTTGGCGGGCTAGGACCGGGCCACGATGAACCAGGTGGTAGCCGTTCACCGGTGACTGGCACCTGGCAACTATGCTCCGGTCATGACCGGCTTCTCCTGGCCCGAGACACTCGGAGTCCTCTCCAACGGTTCGAGCCTCACCCGTGCCCAGGCCCGGAGAGCGATGCGTGAAGTGATGGGCGGGAGAGCCACGCGTGCCCAGATCGCCGGGCTCATCGTTGCGCTCCGCATGAAAGGTGAGACGGCCGACGAGATGGTCGGATTGGTCGATGGCATGCTGGAGGCTGCAACCAGGGCCGATCTCGGTGACGCCGACCCGGTGGACATCGTCGGCACAGGGGGGGATCGGTCCGGAACATTCAACATCTCGACCACCGCCTCGTTCATCGCTGCAGGCGCCGGTGTGCCCATCGCCAAACATGGCAACCGTTCGATGTCCTCGAAGTGTGGATCCGCCGACGTGCTCGAGGAACTGGGTGTGGTGATCGACCTACCCGTGGAGTTGAACCGCCAACTCTTCCACGACACCGGATACGCCTTCTTCCTGGCCCCTGTGTACCACCCGGCCATGCGCCACGCAGGTCCTGTGCGCCAGGAACTGGGCATACCCACCGTCTTCAACTTCCTCGGGCCACTCAGCAATCCTGCCCGGGTCAAGCGATACGCATTGGGGGTGTCGGACGGTCGGATGGCGGAGCGGATGATCGGTGTCCTCGGCGCCTTGGGAACTCGCCGCGCGCTCGTGTTCTACGGCAGCGACGGACTGGACGAACTGACCCTGAGCGGATCCTCGGTGGTCTGGCGCCTGTCGGGAGGCCAGATCTCACGGACGGAGTTCCTTCCGGAGGACGTGGGTTTGGCCCGCCGACCGGTCTCCGACGTGCTGGGCGGGACTGCGGAGGTCAACGCAGGCATCACCCGCCGCGTGCTCGGGGGTGCTCCGGGTCCGTACCGTGACATCGCCGTCCTGAACGCCGCCGCTGCGGTGGTGGTGTCCGGTCGGGCGGACACCATGCGAGAGGGCGTCACCATGGCCGCCGAGGCCATCGACAGCGGGGAGGCGGAGTCAGTGCTGGATACGGTGGTGAACCGCAGCCGCGAACTGGCCTCGGGCTGAGCCCGGCCTCGACCGTTGATTCTGCCCCGGTAGGACGGTTTGGCGCTTATCATGGGGCGGGTGAAGTTCCGACGTCTGGTCTTGCGAGTTGTAGTCATCGGTGCCTTCGTGCTGGCGGCGTGCGGCGGCGAAGCCCAAGGACCGTCCGAAACGGCGGAGCCGGCCGCAACTCCGGTTACCACCGCGGTGGCGACGACCGCTGCCGCCTCAGGACCGACCTCGACTTCCGCAGAACCCGCCGCCACGACCGAAGCCCCGGCGACAACCGTGGCGGACGTTCAGGCTCCGGAGTCGACCACAACCGCCGACCCGGTGGAGGAGGAGGTCGTCTCCACTACGGTGGCGGAAACGACCGTGGTTACGGAACCCGCAGCCGTTCCCGAGGGTCCACCTGTCCCGGCCGTTACCTTGGAACTGGACGACGGAACCACCTTCGTATCCACCGAAGCAACGGGACCTGTGCTCTACCTGTTCTGGGCGGAGTGGTGACCGGCATGTCGACGGGAGTTGCCCGTCGTCGACTACCTGGCGGGCGAGTACGCGGGCCGGGTGGATGTGATCGCGGTCGCCTGGGCTTCCACGTACGAGAAAACGGCATCTGCAGCCCGGGGATTCCTCACATCCGGGGCTACTCGCTGGCTTCTCGATGAGGACGATTCCGTGTTCGCCGCCTTTGAGGTCAATTACCAGCCCGTAGGCGTGTTCGTCGTGGACGGAGTAGAGGTGAACCGTTGGTTGGGATCCATCCCCGAGGACGAACTCCGGCAGGCCTTCGAGACCGCCATAGCTTGATTCGGTGTAGGTGTTAGAAGTGGTGGACCCCCATCAGGTTCACCATCCGTTAGCCCCGGTCGTCGGGTCCCTTCCGGAACTCACCCACCTGGCGGGCACCCACGGATTCTCCTGCAAGAATCTGCTCTATCGCCCCGCTCAGCGTCAGTGCGTCACTCTCACCGAGTAGCTTTCCCACGATCCTGCCGCCGGCTATGAATATGGTCTCCGGCACGCCCACGATGCCGAACTCGATGGCGGCCAAGGAGCCCGGATCCACGACGTAGTCGAAGGCCATGCCCCTCCCGAGTTCATCCAGGAAGGCGGCGGCCCGGTCGGGCCGGTCTTGGAACGTAATCCCGACGAAGCGTACTGAACGGTCACGGTAGGCGTTTGCGGTGGAGACCAGGTCGGCATGCTCGTTCCGGCACTGGAGGCACCAGGAAGCGAAGAAGTTGAGCACTACCACCCTGTAATCGCCGGCAAGCGCGCGCAGTCCCACCATGCCTTCGTCCTCCAGGTAGGGAAGGGAGAGATCCGGAACCGGTGCGTCGATGACAGTTGGGACACCCTGCTCGGGCGAGCTTCCGAACCGGGAGGCGAACACCGCCACCGTCAGGCCGACCACAGCGAGCCCCGCCACCAGGAGAAGGCGGCCGGTACGGCTCATTCCGGCGTCCGGGCGTCGCTCATCGATCCGCATCCACCAGATCCCGAGCTTCGACCAAGGCATCCTCGATGAGCCGCCTCGCGTTACCCGGGAGGTCCTCCTCCGCCAACAGGGGCTCCAGGAGGGCGAGGGCCTCGTTTCCATCTCCTTGGTAGAGGCGGAGCAGCCCGAGGAACAGGTACGTCTCCAGGTATTCCGGATCGATCTCGAGTGCTTCTACCAGGTAGGCCTGGGCGATGTCCTCTGCGCCCGACAGGTAGCTCATCCATCCCACTCTGGCCAATCCGCGGGCCCGGCGCGCGCTGTCCAGGGTTCCCTCAAGAGCTCCCAGGTAGTGGGGCAGGGCCGAGGAGAAGTCTCCCTGGTCGAAGTACCGGTCGGCCAGGCTGAGACGCATGGCGGCTATCTGAGGGACGTCCGGGTTGGCGGCGATGACCGCTTCCATCTGGTCGTTGGTGACTTCGGACAGGTCGACGGCTCCTTGCGCATCCCCGGTGATGAAGCCTCCCTCCCGCGGGCGGATGGCGTAGTAGGCCGTCACCGAGACCCCTGCGAAGACCGCCACCAACAGCAGGGTCCCCACCACCCGCCTCGCCCGGAACATCCCGGCGGGCCGGGATGTTCCTTGTTCGACGGCCTCGGATGGCTCCCGCTCCAGGAGTTCGATCTCGCTTCGGTAGCGACGGATGAGGAGTCCGGCGGTCTCGGAGTCGAGTTCGCCCTCGTCTACCTGGCGCCTCACCGCTTCGATATCCCGTTCCGCCAGGGCCCGCCGCCGGTCTGCGGGTGACAGGTCCCGATCAGTCACCGGGGGGCTCCCTGGGGCGGATCAGTCGGCGGCCGGCAACGACCACCGCGCACAGGCCTGCCGCAAGGGGTAGGAGCCACAGCACGACGGTACCTCCCGAGAAGCGGGGGTCCAGCCGGATCCCCGCGAAACGCTCCTCCAGGTAGTCGAGGATCTGCTCGTCGGTCCAACCTTCCGCCACCCGGTCCTCCACGAAGGCCAGGATGTCCTGCGCGTAGGGGGTGGGGGAGTCCACGATCGATTCGCCTTGGCACACCGGACACCGGATGCGCTCACCGAGGGCCGCGACCCGGTCACGTTCCGTCGCCTCACCGACCACCAGACCCCATAACACGACACCGGCCAGGACAGCAGTGAGCACCGCAGCCGGAGCCGACCTATGCCCGGGCATTGCCGGCCACCTCCGATGTCGCAGGACGGCGGCGCCCTGCGGTCAGCGAGAAACCCGCGCCACAGGCGGTGACCAGTCCTCCGAGCCACACCATCCACTGGAGTGGATAGGCCCGGACATCGGCGCTGAGTCCATCGGTGTCCAGGCGGGTCAGGGTTACGTAGAGATCTTCACCCGGAGTCGAGCGGACCGCCGGTGTGACGACCGGGCCGGATGGACTCCCGTAATCGTTGAGCCTCGGCTCGAGGGATCCCACCGACTGCCCATCTACCCGGACCTCGAGCCGGGCTCCCACCACCGTGCGACTGGGCTCCACACGCGAGAACGGACCGTCGTAGACGAGTTCGTAACCGGCGAACCGGGTCATCTCGCCGGGGCTCAGCTCCACGGAACCGGATACGGCCAGATTGGCGGATGCGCTGATACCGACGGCTAGGAGGGCCACCCCTACATGTGAGATCTGACCGCCCCAGTAGCCGGGATCACGTCGGACCAGGCGAGCAGCCGCCCTTCGCAAACTCTCGCCGGTGGCGGACCGGCGGTTCCGCGCCATCGTGAGCAGGTGCCGGACGATGACGGCCACCACGAAGGTCGCCAGCAACGCGACGACGATCAGGTGCCGGTTGCGGCCGACGACGACAATCACGACCGCCGCGACCGCCAGGCTCACCCTCAGCGGCGTGCGGAGCCGTTCCCAGAGTACCCGGGGACGCGCCACCCGGAACGGTGTCACCGGACCTATCCCCATAGCCAGCAGCAGGCAGTACGACAGCGGAACCGCCCAGCGATCGAAGAACGGTCTCCCCACGCCGACGGTGGCACCTTGGAATGCTTCCACGACCAGCGGAAAGAGCGTTCCGGAGAGCACGACGAAGGCGAAAACGGCCAGCAAAAGGTTGTTGAGCAGAAAAGCGCCCTCCCGGCTGGCCAGCGAGTCGAGCCGGGGAGCGCTACTGACCAGGTGGACTCGGGCCGTGAACAGCGTGAGTGAACACACCAGGACGATCGCCAGGAATCCGAGCAGGACCGGGCCGATGGACGATTGGGTGAAGCTGTGAACCGAAGCGACCACGCCGGAGCGGGTGAGGAACGTCCCGAGCACGGTCGCCGCGAAGGTCCCGATGACCAGGATGTAGTTCCAGGACTGCAGCACGCCCCGCCTGGCCTGGACGACCGCCGAGTGGATGAAGGCGGTGGCGAGGAGCCATGGGATGAACGAGGCGTTCTCGACCGGGTCCCAAGCCCAGTACCCGCCCCATCCCAGGACCTCATAGCTCCACCAAGCGCCGAGGACGATCCCGGTGGTGAGGAAACCCCATGCCGTCAGGGTCCAGCGGCGGGCGATGCTCAGCCAGGTACTCCCGCTGCGCAGCGCGGCCAGCGAAGCGATTCCGATGGCGAACGGCACCGAGAAGCCGACGTAACCGACGTAGAGCATCGGTGGATGGACCGCCATGAGAATGTGGTTCTGGAGGAGGGGATTGGCGCCCCTCCCGTCGACCGGCGCGTCCACAACGGACCACGGCGCCCACGAGGAGAGGCTGCAGCCGGCCTCGGCGGCCGCGGTACAGACCGCGAAGGGGTTGGCCACCGTGGCCATCAGACCGAACCAGAACATCGCCAGCATCCCCAGCACCGACAGTGTTCCGCCCGCGAGTGGATGGTGGCGGCGGTGCATCACCCGGGAAGCCGAAGCGGTGAATCCGGCCAGGACCAGGCCCCAGAGGACTATGGAGCCTTCGAGGGCCGCCCATCCGGACGCCACCGTGAAAACGAGAGGGGTCGCGCTCCGGTGGTTGTTGGCTACATAGGCGATCGAGAAGTCATCGGTCAGCAGGCCTATCTCCAAGACCGCCATGGCAGCGACCGCTGCGCCCAGGAGCCATAGAACCGGGCCTCGGGTCCGCTCTGCCGTGACCGAGGCTCTCGACGTTAGGGCGGGAAGCCCTCTCCAGGCAAGCGTCGTGGCCGCTCCGAGGGCGATCAGGATCGCTCCGAGTCCGAGCCAGGCGATCATTCGTAGCTCGCAGGAACCTCGTACGCTCCCTCACCGTCGGGAGACCGGTACTGTTCGTCGTGGTTGACTATGAGCACGTCGGAGCGGAACCGCTCACCATCCCAAGCCCCCTCGACCACCACGCCGACACCGGCCCGGAACAGTTGGGGAGGTGTATCCAAATGGTCGATACGGATCGACGTCGCACCGTCGCCCAGCTCGAAACGGACGCCTTCGTCGGTCTCCTCGATGCTGCCCTCCTCCACCAGTCCTCCCAACCGGAACCTCTCACCCTGCTCGAAGTCGGAGCGCTGGTCGACCGCTTCCGACGGGGTCAGGTAGTAAACGAGGTTGTCGGCCAGGTTCCCCCAGACAAGGTAACCGATCACGATTGCCAACATCGCGAGTGCTGCAAGTACGACGCGTCGCCGGATCATCCCCGCCGCATGTGGGAGCGACGTAGCGTCCGGACGCGGAGCATCATCCATATCACGTACGCCGCGACCCCTCCATAGGTGACCACGTAACCGAAGACAACCCAGCCGTTACCCATCTTCGCGTCCCAGTCGGGGCGGTGTCACCGCGCCTCCCACGGGCGAATCGCGGAGTGACAGGTCGGCCACCTCAGCTTCGATGCAGGCCAAGCGGAACCGCGTGGTGAGTAGGAAGGCGAGCAGCAATGCGAATCCCATGATCGACACCACCAAGGGTCGGCCGAACGACTCGTCCATGGTTGCGTTGGCCACATCCGGCCGGATGATGGTCGGTCCCTGGTGGAGGGTACGGAACCACAGGACCGAGTAGTGGACGACGGGTACCTGGACGAAAGCGATCACCCCGAGGATGGCGCACCTGGTGGCGCGGACCCGGGGGTCGGCGATGGCGCGCCGGAGGGCCAGGTAGCCGACGTAGAAGAAGAACAGGACCGCGGTGGACATCATCCGGGCATCGCCCCAGTCCCACCACAGTCCCCAGACGTGGCGGCCCCAGATCATCCCGGTGAGGAGGGTCAGACCTGTGAAAAGCACTCCGATCTCTATAGCCGAGGCCGACAGGAGATCGGCCGGAGGTGAGCGGCGGATCAGGTACCAGACCGCGGCGAGCAAACCGACGCCCAGGGCGATGTAGGCGGTGATCACCGAGGGAACGTGTACGTACAGAAGCTTGGCGGCTTCGCCCTGGGTCTCCTCGGCGGGCGAGTTCAGGGACATGTAGAGGCCGGACGCCAGCAGGACCGCCGCCGTTCCTCCAAGGGTGATGGACGCACGACCCGTCGTGAGAGCGGCCATCTGCCTCAAGCCACGCGACCGCGGTCGGGACCGGCTTCGAGCGGTCGCGGTGTCGACTCGATGCGTGGGGCCATGCCGGTATCACCTGCTTGTGTCGTCCAAGGGACCTGCCAGCAGCACGCCCACGACCACCAAGGCCAGATCCATCGCTACGAGCAGGAGCAGCCAGGAGATACTACTTCGCCGGGCGATTACCGACTCCGTTCCCTGCGTTGTCGCCAGCAGGACGGGAAGGGCGGGTGGGACCGCCAGGAGGGGGGCCAGCGAGGTTCGCGTCCTCAGGCCGGTTACGAGCGATCGGATCAGGGTTCCCAGCAGTCCGAGAGCGACCGCGCCGGCGCCGGCCATCGGCAGAAGCCACCACCATCCGGCGATCGCGGCCGGTGCGTACAGGACGATCATGACGGGGGTCAGGGTCACGGTGACCCCGAACAGCAAAACGGCGGAAGCCAGGCTCCCTCCGACGAACCCTGCCGCCGGGTCCAGGCCACTCAACGCCAGGAGATCCCGAACTGCCCGTGTCTCGATGGACGCAGGCCGGAGCGTGACCGTCATGCCGAACAGCAGGACCACCAGCCACAGCATTCCCGGACCGATCCGGCGCAGCAGGGCGGTATCCGTTCCGATGGCGAGCGGAACAAGGAGAAGGGCTAGCGCGGCGAAGGGAGTAGCCGCCCATAAGGTCTCGCCACCCCGTAGCTCGACCCGAAGGTCCTTCCGGAACGCCCACACCACCTGTCGCCAGAACCCGGGATCTGTCACCGGTCGTCCTCGCTGACCGTGCCCGATTTGACAACCAGCCGTCGCGTGACCAGATCTGCTATGCGTTCGGGATCGTGGGACACGAGTACCGCTGCCCCGCGTCCGGCTGCCACCCGGTTGACGACCTCGTCCACCAGCGCTGTCGTCGCGGTGTCGAGACCAGCGTGAGGTTCGTCCAGCAGCAGCAGGCGAGGGGTCCAGGTGAGCAGCCGCGCGAACTCCACCCGACGCTGCATACCGAGCGAGGTATGGGCGGCTTTCAAGCCGGCGACGCCGTCGAGGCCCACCCTGCGCAGGGATTCATCGGTGCCCGGGCGCCCGCGCAGGCGCGCCACCAGTTCGACATTCTCCCTCAGCGTCAACTCCGGCCAGATCGCCGGTGAGTGGCCGACGAGGGCGATGTTCCTTCGGATGGCTGCGAGATCATCGGCACTGGTGTCCCGCGTCGCTCCCAACACCGAGTACGTGCCGTGGGAGGGTCTGTGAAGTGTGGCGAGGAGGCGCAGAAGGGTGGTCTTGCCGGCGCCGTTGGGCCCGGTGACGCCGATGACCTCGCCCCGGTGGATAGCGAGGTCGACATGCTGCAGGATCGCTGAACCCGAGGTCGCGAACCCGGCGTCGACGAATCGGACCAGCGGGGAAGAGGCCACACCCCTGAGTGTACAGCCATGCCGGTCGCCTCACGCCGCGGGCTGGCGGCGCCCCGGTCCGCCGAGGTTCCGGCGGGTCTGAGGTAGGGTCACTGTCGTGAGCAGAGATCCGGGGTCTGGGAACTCCGGCGCGGCCGGAGACTCGTTCGAGCGGTACCAGGGGACCTTCGAGCGCCTCCGCCTCACCAAGCGCTGGTGGGCTCACACTTCGACCTTTCGCCTCGTGGCGCTGGCGCTCGGCGCCGCCGGTCCCTCCGTCACCTACGACCGGCTCGAGGCCGCGGCGACCGCGCTGCGCAAGGATGCCCGGTTGACCAGCCCGCTACGATCGGAGATACGCTACCTCGTGGCGGCCATGATCATCCGCAGGGCCCTCGAGCCGGCCGTGATCCACACCCGCTTGATGGATGTGCGAGAGATGTTCAGGCTGTACGGGATCCCCGCAAGGGGTACCGGGCCCATCCTGGCCGCGTTGCTGCTGGCGCTACTGAGGGAGGGTCATCCGGTTCCGGCTATGCAGGTCCGGAGGCTGTCGCTCATCTACGAGCGGTGGTCCAAAGATCACATCTGGCTGACCAGCGCCAAGGATCTTCCGGCTGCCGCTCTGCACGCCGCTATGGACAGGGATATCAACTCTCTGGCCTCCGACGTGGAAAGGGCCTACAACCGGCTCCTGGAACTGGGTTTCCGTCCCGGCAACCCCCTTCAACTCGTGTCCCACCTGCTGGTGGTGGACACACGCGGGACCGATGCGGCCGTTCAACGGTTCAAACGCATCGCAGAGCACCTCGAGGCCGGGGGGGAACATGTCCGAGCCACCAGGTATGACGAGATGGCCACCCTGGCACTGGCCCGGGGGAGACCGGCGAGGGTGGTAGAGCGAACCTTGCGGTACCGGGACCGTCTGCGCGCCGGACGGCCGCGGCCGGCCAGGGAGTTGGCGTTCTCCCTGGGCGCCGGGCTCGTGCTTGCCGAGGATGCGGAGAACGCCACCGAGCGCAGCGCAGGCGACCTGGCGGCGTTGCAATCCATCCAGGCGATTCTCGATGCGCAACAGGCAGCGATGTTCGCCGCCATCTCGGCCGGCGCCTTCGCAGGCGCGACCACCGGATCAAACTAATCCGTTGTCCGTCGTCCGTTGCCTGTTGCCCGTCCACAACCTCACGGTCAACGGGCAACCGAACTAGGGTCGCTTTCGTAAATGGTCACCAGTCCGCACGTTATAGCCATGGTCCTAGCCGGTGGCGAGGGAAGCCGCCTCTATCCCCTTACCCGCGACCGCGCAAAGCCGGCCGTTCCGTTCGCGGCCGGATACCGGATCATCGACATCGTGCTTTCAAACCTGGTCAACGCATACGTACGCCGGATCGTGGTGCTTACGCAGTACAAGAGCCACAGTCTCGATCGCCATCTCGCCCAGACCTGGCGGCTCTCGCCCCTGCTCGGTTCCTACGTGGCGCCGGTTCCTGCGCAGATGAGGCGGGGTAGGCGGTGGTTCCTGGGGTCGGCCGACGCCGTCTTCCAGAACCTGAACGTCATCGGCGATGAGCGCCCCGATCACGTCTTCGTCTTCGGCGCCGATCACATCTACCGGATGGATCCTCGCCAGATGCTCGACTACCACCTCCAGAAGGAAGCGGACGTGACCGTGGCGGCCATACCGGTGCCTCGTACGGAGGCTTCTGCGTTCGGGATCATCGAGGCGGACTCCGACGGCAGAGTGGTGCGATTCCACGAGAAGCCTTCCGACCCGCCGGCCATGCCCGGCGACCCGGATCGGGCCCTGGCGTCGATGGGAAACTACGTCTTCACCGCCGAGGCCCTGGTGCGGGAGGTAACCGCCGACGCCGATCGGCCGTCCTCCCGGCACGATATGGGAGGGGACATCATCCCGGCTATAACGGAGCGGGGCGGTGCATACGTGTACGACTTCGCCCGCAACGAGGTGCCCGGCCAGACCGAGCGGGAGAGGGGCTACTGGCGTGACATCGGAACCATCGACGCCTACTACGAGGCATCGATGGATCTCGTGAGCCTCGATCCGGTCTTCAACTTCTACAACATGGAGTGGCCCATCCTGACCTGGTACTTCCCGGATCCGCCCGCCAAGTTCGTGCACGACGTCGAGAGCCGCCGGGGTGTGGCGATCGACTCGGTGGTGGCCGGCGGCACGGTCGTCTCGGGTGGAGTGGTCAGGCGTTCGATCCTGTCCCCCCGCGTGCGCGTCAACTCGTACGCCGAAGTCACCGATTCGGTCCTCTTCGACGAGGTGTCAGTGGGTCGCGGTGCAGTGGTGCGCAACGCCATTATCGACAAGCTGGTCCAGATTCCGGAGGGTTACGAGATCGGCGTGGACCCTGCGGCCGACGCCGAGCGCTTCACCGTATCCGAGGGCGGAGTAGTAGTGATCGGTAAGAAGGACCGGCTTGGTGAATGGTGAATGGTGAATGGTGAATGGTGAGTGGTGAGTGGTGAGTGGTGAGTGGTGAGTGGTGAGTGGTGAGTGGTGAGTGGTGAGTGGTGAGTGGTGAGTGGTGAGTGGTGAGTGGTGAGTGGTGAGTGGTGAGTGGTGAGTGGTGAGTGGTGAGTGGTGAGTGGTGAGTGGTGAGTGGTGAGTGGTGAGTGGTGAGTGGTGAGTGGTGAGTGGTGAGTGGTGAGTGGTGAGTGGTGAGTGGTGAGTGGTGAGTGGTGAATGGTGAATGGTGAATGGTGAATGGTGAATGGTGAATGGTGAATGGTGAATGGTGAATGGTGAATGGTGAATGGTGAATGGTGAATGGTGAATGGTGAATGGTGAATGGTGAATGGTGACCAACAATACATACTACCACTACCACTACCACTACCACTAGCGGCGTCGAGAGGCCAGTTCCTCGACTACTTTCTGGGCCTCGACTCCGCGCTCGGCGAGCAGGACTAGCAGGTGGTACACGACGTCGGCGGCTTCCTCGGTGACCCTACGGTCGGCGGCCCTGCCCGCATGATGGTCGAGAGCGGCGGATGCGAGTTCGGCGGCTTCCTCGATCGTCTTGCGCCCTGTGGAGGATGCCCCTCCGGAGGCCAGGCGTGCGGTGTAGGAGCCTGCTTGACCGGTCTCGAGCCGTCCGGTGATGGTTCTCCACAGAGGTTCGAGGTCGGCGAAGCCCTGCGGGGCGTCGCTGTCCCGTGGGTCGGTGAAGCACGTCCGGGCGGCGGTGTGGCAGGTGGGGCCGGCCGGCATGGCCCGCACCAGCAGCGTGTCCGCGTCACAGTCCGCCGCAACGTCCACGACGTTCAGCGTGTTGCCGCTCGTCTCGCCCTTCTTCCAGAGCGTCCGGCGGGATCGGGACCAGAAGTGAACCACCCCGGATCGGAGGGTCAGATCGAGGGCCCGGCGGTCCATCCAGGCCATCATCAGCACTTCGCCGGTCCGGTCGTGCTGAACGATTGCCGGAACTAGGCCGTCCCTGTTCCAAGAGACCTCTATCTCACGCATGGCGGACCGGTATCCCTGCCTCTTCCATCACGCTCTTCACGTCGCGGATGTCCACTTCGCGGCGGTGGAATATGGACGCGGCCAGAACCGCGGAGGCCCCCGCTCCTACAGCCTCGACGAAGTGCTCGGGCACGCCGGCGCCTCCCGAGGCGATCACCGGGACATCGACCGCTTCGGTTATTACACCGAGCAGTTCCAGGTCGAACCCGAGGTTGGTGCCGTCGCGGTCCATCGACGTGAGCAGGATCTCGCCGGCGCCGCGGTCCACCCCCTCGATCGCCCATTCCACCGCGTCCCTCCCGGTGTCGTGCCGCCCTCCGGTGATGAACACGTTCCACGATCCCCCGGGCATGGCCTTGGCGTCGATGGCGAGGACCACGCACTGGCGGCCGAACGCAGCTGCGCAGCTGTCGAGAAGGCCGGGACGGCGAACCGCCGCCGTGTTGAGGGACACCTTGTCAGCCCCGGCCCTCAGCACGGCGCGCATATCGGACGGCTCCCGCACCCCGCCTCCAACGGTGAGCGGCACGAACACGTTCTGGGCGGTGCGGCGGACCACGTCGAGCAGCGCGGACCGTCCTTCGGGGGATGCGGCGATGTCGAGGTAGACGATCTCGTCCATCCCCTCCTCGGCATACCGGGTGGCCAGTTCGACCGGATCCCCTTCGTCGGTCAGGTTGACGAAGTTTACCCCTTTCACGACCCTGCCGTGTTTCACGTCCAGGCAGGCGATTATCCGGGTGCGTAGGCTCATGCGGGGACCCCGGTCCGGTCCTGCGAACCGGCTACCTCGCGCACCTCGGCCACGAAGTTGGTAAGGACCTGCAGACCGGCCTTTCCGCTGCGTTCCGGATGGAACTGGGTTCCAACCCGGAGCCCGTTCCGTACCGCGGCCGCGAACGGCCGCGGGTACCTGGCGTAGGCGATGACGATGGACGGGTCCTCCGGCGCCGGAGCGAAGCTGTGGACGAAGTAGAAGGTCGCTCCGGGCTCGATCCGGTCGAAGAGCCGGTCCCGGGATCCGCCTGCACCGGGCATCTCGATGTCGTTCCAGCCGATGTGGGGGAGCAGTGGGGCGCCGACCAGCTGTCTCACGACTCCCCGGTCGAAGCCGAGGCAGGGTTCGCCGTCCTCGTCGCTGCTGTCGAAGAACAGTTGGAGCCCGACGCAGATTCCGAGCAGCGGTTCTTCCCAAGCTCTGAGGGGTTCGAGCAGTCCGGCTTCTCCCAGGCGCGACATGGCGGCGCCGGGGACCCCCACCCCGGGCAGGACCACCGCATGGACCCCTGTCAGCCCTTCCGGCCCGGTCGCCAGGCGCACGCGGGCACCAGCCCGCTCCAGTCCACGGGCGATGGATACCAGGTTGCCGGCGCCGTGATCTATCACCGCCACCAGCGGCGCTGCGGTCACGCGCCCACCTCTGCGGTGGGAATTCCCTTGGTCGAGGCGATCCCGGCCCGCCTCGCGTCCGGAGCCACGGCAGCTCTCAGTGCCCTCGCCAGAGCCTTGAATGCAGCCTCTGCCACGTGGTGGTCGTTGCTGCCCGTTGCTTCGACATGGACGGTGGCGCCCGCTGTCCGGGCGAAGGCCTCCACGGCATGCGGGATGTTCTGCGTGGTGAGGCTTCCGATGTAGGGGGTGGTCAGGTCGATGTCCGTCGAGCAGTAGGGTCGCCCGCCCACGTCGACCGTCGCCTGCGCCACGGCTTCGTCCATCGGGATACGGGCGTCGCCGAAGCGTTGTATGCCGGTCCGGTCTCCGAGGGCTCCGGCCAGCGCCTCACCCAGGCATAGTGCCGTGTCCTCGACGGTGTGGTGGTCGTCGACCTCCCTATCGCCTTCCGTGACGATGGTGAGGTCGAAGAGAGCGTGGTGGGCGAGCGAGGACAGCAGGTGATCGAAGAACCCGATCCCCGTGGTCACCTCGGCCCGGCCGGTCCCGTCGAGATCGATCTCGACCGACACGCGTGTTTCCTTGGTGTTGCGCCGGCATCCGGCCTGGCGGGGCATTCAAGCCTCCTCGCTGTAGCGGTCTTCGTGTGGCAGGGTCGCAGCGGGAGTGGTCTCGAAGCGGACCGAAGCCGCCATGCGGTGGGCATCGAGTCCCTCTGCGGCAGCCAGTTTCTCGATAACCGGTCGGATCGATTCCAGCCCGGCGCGGGTCAATGTCTGGACCTGCCTCCAGGATCCGAAGTCCCGTACCCCGAGCGGGCCATGCGACCGTGCCAGTCCTCCGGTGGGCAGGACGTGGTTGGCGCCGGTTGCGTAGTCGCCGGCGGATTCCGGTGACCAGCGGCCCACGTAGACGGAGCCGGCGTTGACCAGCCGGCCAGCGTCCGAGTCGGCGTTGGCGGTGAGAACCGATGCATGCTCGGGAGCGTACGCATTGGCGAAACTCAGAGCCTCGTCGAGCGAAGATGCCAGCAGCGCTTCGCCATGGGTTGCCAGGGCGGATCGGAGGATGTCCCTGCGAGGGAGGAGCGGAAGGAACCCGGCGATCTCGTCCTCGACCCTGGTAGCCAGGTCCGGGTCGGTGGTAATCAACAAGGCCGGAGAGTCCGGGCCATGTTCCGCCTGGCAGAGAAGGTCGATCGCCACCAACCGGGGATCCGCCGTGTGGTCGGCCACCACGAGCACCTCGCTGGGTCCGGCCGGGAGGTCGATGGCGCACGTCCCGTACACCTCCAGCTTGGCGGCCGTCACCCAGGCGTTGCCCGGACCGACGATCTTGTCCACCCTCCGTATGGTCTCGGTACCGAATGCGAGGGTAGCCACAGCCTGCGCGCCTCCCATCGCGTAGACCTCATCCACACCCAGAAGGGCGGACGCCGCCAGAAGGGTCCGATCCAGACCCCCGGTCTCGTCGCAGGGTGACGCGACCACGATCTCGCCGACGCCGGCGACCTGGGCCGGCACCGCCGTCATCACCAGGGTGGACGGGTAGGAGGCCTTCCCGCCGGGTATGTAGGCGCCCACCCGGCGGAGGGCTGTCCACCGCCGGTCGATCCGGACTCCGGGTCGGGTCTCGTGCGAGGAGCTTTCGGGGATCTGCGCCTCGTGGTGCCTTCGCACCGAGTCGATTGCCTCCTCGAGGGCCCGGCGCACCGATGGGTCGGTGTTCTCGAGAGCGGCGGCGATCTCCCTGGCTCCGACCTTCGGATCCGGCCGTCCGCCGCCGTAGGAGATGCCGGCCTGTGCCAGCGCCCGGTCGCCGCCTGCCTCGATCGACCGGCAGATTCCGGCCGCCGCCCGGCGTACCTCTCGATCGGGCACCGCTGATCGGCTGACCAGCTTGCGGCGGGCGGCGGGGTCCAGGTCGGCCAGCCTGCGTACCCTCATCAGGCTTGCCGGAGCCTCGGCAGCTCGGGTAGGCGGGCTCACGGCACCAGTTGCCCGATCGGCAGAACGAGGATGTCGCGCCCGCCACTCGCCTTCAGCCGGGGCAGGAGATTCCACACTTCGTCCCTCTCAACCACCGAGTGGATCGCCACCATCCCGTCCTCCGCGAGTGGGATCACGGTGGGAGCCTCGAGCCCGGGGATCAGGGCGCTTATTACGGGCAGGGCCTCCCGAGGAGCGTTGAGGAGCAGGTAGCGCCTGCGCCGGCCCGCGAGAACCGACTCGAGGGCGGTCACGACCGTGTCCAACTCCGTATTCGTTCCCGCACCGGAGGACTCCCCCACCAGTACTGCTTGGCTGCTCAAGATGGGGAGCACGGGGCGCAGGCCGTTGATCATCAGCGTGCTCCCGGTCGAGACCAGGTCGGCGACCGCGTCGGCTACGCCCAGTTTGGGGGCCACCTCCACCGATCCCCGGAGGCGAACCACTTCGACGGCCACGCCATGCCCGGTGAAGTAGCCGCCGGTCAGGTTGGGGTGCGAGGTGGCCACCCGCAGACCGGCAAAGTCCGCAGGCCGCCGGTAGCCCGCCTCTCTCGGTGCGGCTACGGTCAGTTCGCACCGGCCGAAGCCGAGCGGGAGAACCACTCCTACGGTCTCGGGCGGTCTGCAGGCCTCCTCCAACAGGTCGAGGCCCGTGATCCCGAGGTCCGCCACCCCGTCCGCCACCAACTCGACGACATCCTCGGTGCGCACGAAGAGCAGGTCGATGTCGGCGTTTCGCACCTTCACCGAGAGGGCTCTCTCGGTTTGCTCGAAGGCGAGCCCCGCTTCGCGCAGCAGTCTGAGGGTCGGTTCCCTCATGCGACCCTTGTTGGGAACAGCCAGGCGTAAGGTTCCGCTAGCCATTGTCAATCCCTCTCGCTCGTTCCAGCGCGAGGCGGTAGCCGCCCATGCCGTGACGCCGCCACTCGTTGACTCGACCTATCGTGGTTGTCGACACTCCGGTCCGCTCCGAGATCTCCCGGTAGGGCAGGCCGGCTTCCAGCAAGGTGGCAACCGTCCACCTACTCGACAACTCGTCGATCTCGTTGCGGGTGCAGAGGTCGCGTAGGAACAGGGCCATCTCATCCTCGGTCCTTAGCGTCAGAAGGGCGCGACACAGGGATCCGAGTTCATCGGTCTTCCATGCGTCCCGGCGGTTGATCACCTGGCATCCTTCCCTTCTCGGCCGGGCCGGCAGGCGAATATCAGCCCGTGGTCGGCCCACTAGTGTATTAGCACACTATCACATTAGTGGGTTACTAGGGAATCGAGGGGGATAGGTTGCCCCAGCCGGTGGCCCGCTCCCAGGCGTACGCCAGTTCGAGGACCGAACGGTCGGCTTGGTGGCGGCCGACGAACTGGACGCCGACCGGGAGTCCTCCCGTGGTGAAACCGGCGGGGACGGAGATCGCGGGATGGGTCGTGACGGTTATGTCGCTGCACGCCCGCATCCAGTCGATGTAGGTCTCGAGGTGCTTGCCATCGATCTCTCGCGGGTACTCGATCTCTATCGGGAATGGCGGGACCTGCGTCACGGGGCACGCCAGGAAGTCGAATCCACCGCCCTCAGGAGACATGAACTCATCGATGAGGGCGAAGATCCGGGTGTGGCGGCGGCATGCGTCCGCATAGCCGTCGATGGTCATCGATAGTCCCCTCTCGATGTTCCATACCACCGTCTCCTTCATCAGGTGGCGATACTCGGCCAGCAGAGGTCCGAACCTGAGCGCGAACTGCCACGCTCGCCTCGCTTGGAACACATCGGGAGCGTCGGAGAGGTCCGGCCAGGCCGGGACGACATCGCATCCGAGGTCCGAGAGGATGTCGGGAACGCCGGCCAGGGCCTCTCGGATGGCGGGATCGGTGGGGAGACCCCCCGCGTCAGGCGACCACGCGACCCGGAGGCCCGCCATTTCCCGCTCCAGGGAACCGGCGAAGGAATCCGATGACTCCGCTATCGAGAGCGGCGCACGTGGGTCCGGTCCTGCCATCGCCCTCAGATAGAGGGCCACATCGGCCACCGTGCGGGCCATCGGGCCCTCCACGGAGAGCGGGAACCAGGCATCCTGGGCGGTGGTCGAGGGTATCCGGCCGGGGGAGGGGCGGAATCCCACGATGTTGCAGAAAGCAGCCGGGTTCCGCAGGGAGCCGCCCAGATCCGACCCGTCGCACAGAGGCAGCATGCGAGCCGCCAGTGCCACCGCGGCGCCGCCGCTACTACCCCCGCAGGTACGTCCGAGGTCGTACGGGTTGAGCGTCGGTCCGAACACTTCGTTGAACGTGTGCGAGCCGGCTCCGAACTCGGGTGTGTTCGTCTTCCCGACGGTCACCGCACCGGCCCTGCGTTGCCGCTCCACCACCAGGGAGTCCACATCGGGGACGAAGTCGGCGAACACGAGAGACCCGAAGGTGGTACGCACCCCTGCAGTGAGAGCCAGGTCCTTGTGGGCCACCGGCAGTCCGTGCAGGAGGCCGAGCGACTCGCCCCTGGCGTGCGCCCGGTCGGCGGCTGCCGCCTGTTCGAATGCCCTCTCCGGTGTGAGGGTCACGAGCGCATTGACCACGGGGTTCAGGGCCTCGATGCGGCCCAGGTGCGCTTGGAGGAGTTCTCGGGCGCTTATGTCTCCCCCGGTAAGCATCACGGCCATCTCCGAGGCCGGCAGCGAGCAGACGTCCATACCTGTATTTGACCACACTGCAGCCGTTGACTTGTAGGAGGTGGTCCAAGACGGTGGGTAGCAGCTGCCTGTTGCGTCTGCCCAGGCATGATTACCGGATAGATGGGTAGTACAACCCATAAATATGACCACATGGTACGCTCACGCAGATGCGTACGACGATCGAAGTCCATGACGAATTGTTCCGGAAGGTGAAACAACTGGCTGCAGCCGAGGGGGTAACCCTTCGCGAGATCGTGGAGTCGGGGATGCGTGCTGAGTTGGCGCGCCGGCGGAGGGGTCGGTACAGGATGCCGGACCGATCCTTCGAAGGCGAGGGTCTTCAGCCCGGAGTCGTTGAGGGTGACTGGGGAACCATCCGCGATGCAATCTATGCCGGGCGCGGTACGTGATCGCTGTCGACACCAACATCCTGGTGTACGCACATAGACGCGACTCGGACTTCCACCCGCTAGCGGCAAGGGCGGTCCGTTCCCTGGCGGAAGGCAGAGCTACCTGGGCTGTTCCCTGGCCTTGCTTGCATGAGTTCCTCGCCATCGTCACCCACCCGCGCATCTATAGACCCCCCACACCGACTACCGCTGCCGTGGAACAGGTGAATGTCTGGCTCGACTCGCCCTCGCTGGTCGTGCTACATGAGACCGATGACCACTGGGGCCTTCTGTCGGAACTCGTAATCTCGGCCAAGATCTCGGGTCCCAGGGTGCACGATGCACGGATAGCAGCGATCTGCATTGCGAACGGCGTGAGAGTCCTCTGGTCGGCCGATCGCGACTTCGGCAGGTTCCCGATACAGGTAAGAAACCCTACGGTTGGACCGTCTGCCGGGTGAGTGACCATCATTCGGCCCTACCGCCATCGGCGCCGGCTCTGGCAGAAGGAGTTCGCCGGGGGACGGCGGTAAAGTTCCGAGCGGGCAGCGGCTTGTCCTCCGTACTCCGATTGTGAAGGGTGTGGGTGTGCGCGATGGAGATATACCCGGCGATCGATGTCCTAGACGGCAAAGTGGTTCGTCTGTTCCAGGGCGACTACGGCGCCGCGACCACCTACGGCGACTCGGTCGAGGATCAGTTGTCGGCCTGGATGGAGGCGGGCGCCCGATGGGTTCATGTGATCGACCTGGGCGGGGCCCGTTCTGGCGAACCGGATCCCGGCCTGTGGCGCAAGGTGACCGGTCGGGGGGTGTCGGTGCAGGTGGGAGGCGGCATCAGGAGTGTCGATGACGTGTCCGCGGCGCTCGAGTGCGGGGTGACCAGGGTCATCATGGGCACCAGCGCGGTCTGGTCGCCCTCGATCCTCGAAGAGGCGATCGCGCGCAGCGACCCTCGTCGTGTGGTAGCAGCCATCGATGTGCGGGATGGGCGGGCTGGCGGAGCGGGCTGGCTCGACGAGGGTCGGGAGTTCCGACAGGTCGTGAAGGGCGCCCTGGAAGTTGGCGTGACCGTTTTCCTGGTCACGGCGATAAACCGTGACGGCACGCTGAGCGGCCCGGATCTGCAGCTACTCGGGAAGGTCCGGTTGGTGGCCCCCGACGCCGAGATAATGGCCGCAGGAGGCATAGCCCGCAGGGAAGACCTGCAGAGTCTGGCTGCCGCCGGGATCGACGGCGCCGTGATCGGCCGAGCCCTCTACGAAGGAACCATCGACCTGCGAGTTGCGTTGGCCTCCTTCGACACGGCCTCCCGCTGAGTGAGTGCCCAAGAGTGGGAGTGAGTGGTTGAGCCCGCCTCCCGCGGTTCGGAATCGGTAAGACTCGATCAGTGCAAGCTAATAGAGCACGATATATTAATATCCATCACCAGCCACTAGAACCAGTCCGAGGGCTTGGCGACCGTGTTCACCATGAGCGTATCGACAACCGCCCGCATGGCTTCGCGCTCCGATGCTCCGACTTCCAGTGCTTGCCGGTAAACGGTGAGCTGGTGGTCCGCGGACGTGCCACGCCGACAGATGGTTCGTATGTGCTCCACTTCTTCGATGCATCCGAGTTCTTCCGCATCGGGTGTCACCAGGGCGATCAACTCCTCCATCAGATCGGCAAACGGGACCAGGTCACCCTTGCCGAAGTCGATCAAGCTCTCGTGGACCCCGTACCGTTGTGCTCTCCAGAGGTTCTCGGACACGAGGAAGTTCGCATAGGTCCTCCACCGCTGGTTCTCCATACGCAGCCGCCAGAGCATTCGGAGGATGCAGACGTACAGGGCCGCGATAGAGGTAGTGTCTTCCATCCGGGTCGGGAGATCGGTTACCCGCATTTCCAGGGTCGGATACCGTGCCGAAGGCCGGATGTCCCACCACACTTTCGAGGAGTCATCGATGATCCCGGCGTTCACCAGCACTTGGACATGGCGCTGGTAGTCGGCCCACGAACTGAAGTGCTCCGGCAAACCGGTGCGGGGTGCGGCGCCGAAGACGGAAGGGCGATAGCTCTTGAGGCCGGTGTCCCTACCCTCCCAGAACGGCGAGGAGCCGGACAACGCGAGCAGATGCGGGAGGAAGTACGTGACCTGTCCCATGAGGTCGATCCTCAACTCCGGGTCTTCGATGCCGACATGCACATGGAGGCCCGAGATGACCAGCCGCCGGATCACTCCCTGGAGGTCTGCGGCCAGTTCCTGGTAGCGCTTGGCCTGAGTGACCTGCTGTTCCTCCCACTGTGCGAAGGGGTGGGTGGAGACGGCTATCGGCGCCAGCCCGTATTCCGCCGCGGCTTCCGCCACCGCAATCCTCAGGAGTCCGATCTCGGCGCGCAGGTCCTGGATGCTGGTGCACACCTCGGTGCCGATCTCGATCTGGGAACTGAAGAATTCGGGGCTGACGATGCCGTGGTGCAGGGAACTGACCTGTTCCATCAGCCCCCTGGGCTGGGTACTGATCAGCGCGCCCGTGTCCTGCTCCACGAGCAGGTATTCCTCCTCGACCCCGATGGTCCAACTCGGTTCTTCGATCATTGGTCCAAGGGTAGCGGTACACGATCGACCTGAAGGTGAACGCTTCGTTGCCTGATCGCTTCGAAGAGGACGATCCCGGCCGCGGTGGAGGCGTTGAGCGAGTCGGCGGTGCCGCCCATGGGGATCCTGACCGCTGGGTAGCGACCGTCCAGCCAGGCGCCGGTCAATCCGTACTGCTCGGACCCGATGACCACCGCCACCGGTCCCAGGTATGACACCTCCCAGTGGTTCAACCGGGCAGAAGGAGAGGTGACGAATGTTTCGAGACTCCACTCCTGGAGCCAGGCCATCACGTCCGTGGCCGTGCCGACGGCCAGGGGGACCGTGAACAGAGAGCCCAGGGATGCGCGCACCACGTTGGGATTGAACGGGTCGGTAGCGGGGTCGGCCACCACCGCCGCTGCCACCCCCGCCGCGTCGGCGGTTCGAAGCATCGTGCCGAGGTTTCCGGGCTTCTCGATGGCCTCCACCACCAGCACCAGCCCGTCCTCGGGCAAACCGAGTCCGTCCAGGCTCGTCTCGAACTGTGGGGCTACGGCCAGGAGACCCTCCGGCCGGTCCCGGTAGGCAGCCTTCCGGAACGGGACAGGGGCCAGACGGTGGAGCCGTGCGCCGGTCGCCGCGATCCGGTCCACGAGACCCGGTTCGTTGGTTCCCAGGAACAGTTCCTCGCAGACGAATAGATCGTCGATGCGAGCGCCCGCCTCGACCGCTCGTGCCAACTCACGGAAGCCCTCGACCAGGAATACCCGCTCCGCTTCCCGATGACGGCGGCTGCGCAACCGCACGAGACGCTTGACCTTGGGATTGGCCGCTGACGTGATGGTTCGGGTCAAGCCGGGGGTCCCGGGCGGGGGTCGGCCGCCGGTGGACCACCCTTCCAGCGTCCCCAGTGGATCACGTCGCCGTCCGGCCGCCATCCGCGTTCCAATGATCCCGAGCGCCGGTCGGGTGCAGGATGGCCGAGCGTCACCACCCCGATCGGCGTGTACTCATCCGGGATCCCCAGCAAGTCCTTCAGCCCCGGAAGGGCGTGCGTTCCCAGAAACCCGGCAGCCAGTCCCTCGTCCACCGCGGCCAGCAGGATGTTCTGGAGGGAGGCGCCGGCATCGATCCACCAGTAGGGAACCGGCCACCGTATCTCCCGTCCGTCCACCAGTTTGTCGGCCTCCCGGTAACGGCGCCGGTAGGCCTCCTCGGATACGCAGATGGCGATGTGCACGGGTGCCCGGCTTATCCAGGGGTCAAACCCGGCCTGCACGTACGACTGCTCGCCCGCCAATTCGGCGATGGCCCTGCGGTCCCCTTGGTCGGTTACCACTACGAACGCCTGTCCCTGCGAGAATCCGGCGCTGGGGGATCGCCGTCCCGTCTGCACGATGCGGGCCAGCGTCACCGGATCCACCGCTTGCCGCGTGTAATTGCGCACCATCCTCCGTCGGGTGATGACCTCCTGGAACTCCATGCTCCGACGCTAGCGGATGGGTGTCAGGCTTCGGGCACTGCTCTGGCCAGGTCCTCGAGGGCCGCTCTGGCATCTGCGAAGAGCATCAGCGTGGCGTCGAGGTAGAACAGCGGGTTGTCGATTCCGGCAAAGCCGGGCGAGAGGCTTCGCTTTATGACGATGGTCGTGGCGGCCCGGTCGACATCCAGGATCGGCATCCCGTAGATGGGGGAGGAAGGATCCTCCCGGGCGGAGGGATTCACCACGTCGTTGGCGCCGACCACCAGTGCCACGTCCGTGCGGGGGAAGTCGTCGTTTATCTCGTCGAGGTCGAGCAACTGCCTGTAGGGAACATCCGCCTCGGCCAGCAGAACGTTCATGTGGCCGGGCATCCTCCCGGCCACCGGGTGGATGGCGTAGCGAACCTCCACGCCGCGCTCGGCGAGCCGGTCGGCCAGATCCCGCGCCGCGTACTGTGCCTGTGCCACTGCCAGCCCGTAGCCCGGCACCACGATCACGTTCCGGGCGTAGGCAAGGGTCACGGCCGCATCCTCGATGGTGGCCCTGATCACCGAGCCGCTGCCCGCGTCATCCTGTCGTCCTTCTCCGTTCCCGCCGAATGCTGCGAACAGCACGTTGGCGAGGGACCGATTCATGGCTCTCGACATGATGGCGGTGAGGACCAGTCCGGACGCGCCTACCAGGGCGCCGGAGATGATCAGGGCGTGGGAGCCGATCACGAAGCCGGTGGAGGCTGCGGCGAGGCCTGACATCGAGTTCAGGAAGGCAACGATCACCGGCATGTCGGCACCCCCGATCGGCAGGGTTCGGGTTACCCCCAGCAGGCCCGCCAGGGCTATGAGCAACCAGAGGGCGGTGCGGTCCCCCGAACTGACCATCCATATGCCGGTGCCGACAATCACGGCCGCCAGGACCGAATCGAAGAACAACTGTCCTCTGAACAGCATGGGTCGTCCCGCAATCAGGCCCTGCAGCTTCCCGAACGCCACGAAGCTGCCGGTGAACGTGGCGAGACCGACCACCGTAGAGACGCAGACGGTGATGGCCGTCTCGACGTCCGATGGAGCGTTCTCGAGGAACTCGGCAGCCGCGACCATGCCGGAGGCGGCCCCGCCGAAACCGTTGAAGGCCGCTACCAACTGGGGGATTCCCGTCATCGCGACGCGGCGGGCCAGAAGGGCCCCGACCGTTCCGCCCACCAGGATGCCGGCGATTATCACGGTGTAGTCGATTATGTCGGCTTGGAGGAGCGTCAGCACAACCGCTAGCAACATCCCGCCTGCTCCCATGAGGTTGCCCGAGCGGGCGGTGAGCGGCGAACCCAACCGTTTCAGCCCAAAGATGAAGAGGGTGGCTGCGACCAGGTACAGGATCGAGCCGAGGGCCTCGTTCACCGGCGGTCCTGCCGGAACATCTCGAGCATGCGGTCGGTGACCAGGAATCCGCCCACCACGTTGATGGTGGCGAACGTCACCGCCAGGAACCCGAGTATCCAGGCGAGGGTGTCCCCCCGGCCCGCCACGAGCAGCGCGCCTATCAGGGTGATTCCCGAAATGGCGTTGGAGCCTGACATGAGCGGTGTGTGGAGTTGCGGGGGGACCTTGGTGATCACCTCGAAACCCACGAAAGCTGCTAGGACGAAGACCGTTATCCCGATGGCCAGCGTCACGACGTCTCCCCGAGAAGGGTGAGGACAGCCGGGTGTACCACCTCTCCGCCGCAGGTGATGGTGACCCCGGAACGGATCTCGTCGTCGATGTCCGGGGACAGGTCGGCCATGTAAGTGAGAAGTTCGTAGGCGTTCCGGGCGAACATCCTCGATGAATCGGCGGCCGGGCGTGCCTCCAGGCCGCTGGGTCCCACGATCGTCACCCCTTCGAACTCCACGACCTGGTCGGGTTCGGTCAGCGCGCAGTTGCCTCCTCGCTCGGCGGCTCCGTCCACGATCACCGACCCGGGCGACATCCTGGTAACTGCTTCGGTCGTGACCAGGCGTGGGGCCGGCCGGCCGGGGATGGCGGCGGCCGTTATCACCGCGTCCGCCCCGGCCAGGTGTTCCTCGAGTAGCCCCAACAGGCGGTCCTCCTCGTCATCGTCGAGTTGGCGGGCGTAGCCACCCGAGGCGGAGGCATCCTGGGGCGCCACGTCCACCTCGATGAACGATGCCCCCAGGCTTCGAACCTGCTCAGCCGCGGCGGCCCGCACATCGTACGCCTTCACCACTGCTCCGAGCCGGCGGCAGGTGGCGATGGCCTGGAGACCGGCGACGCCGCATCCGAGCACCACCACGGTGGCGGGGCGGAGGGTGCCCGCCGCGGTGACCATCATCGGGAAGATCCGCTTGAGCCGGGAAGCCGCCTCCAACGCCATCCCATACCCGGCCAGCGTGGCTTGGGACGAGAGCACATCCATTCCCTGGGCCCGGGTGGTTCGCGGTAGGGTCTCGAAAGCCAACGCTGTCACCCCGGTTCCGGCCAGTTCGCGCATCCGCTCCGGTTCGTCGAGTGGTTCGAGCAGGCCGAGCAGGAAGGCGCCGGGCGACAGCCGGGAACGTACTTCGGCGGGGGGCGGCCGCACGGTCACCACCGCATCGGCTCCCCAGGCCGAATCGACCAACTCGCACCCGACCTTCCGGTAGGCCGCGTCGGAGAATCCGGCGCCTCCCCCGGCGCCCCGCTCGACAATGACCCTGTGGCCATCCGCAATGTAACGCCGGGCCATGCCGGGGGTGATTCCCACCCGTGGTTCCTGCTGCTGGCGGGGGCCGCCGATGTTCATGGTTGAAAAACTATTAGCCGGCGCACGCTTAGGCCAACTCCCCCGGTTCTCAGGTCTCTGCTACCGCGACCGCAATCCGATCGCCCAACTCCTCGGTGGTGGCGCCCATGTCAGGTCCGCCCATGGAGTTCATCGTCGGGACCACCGCCGCCGCGGCTTCCTCGACGATGGATGCGGCCACGCCTTCACCGAGATGGGCGAGGCACATGGCAACCGACAGGACCGCAGCCACCGGGTTGGCCCATCCCAGCCCGACGATGTCGGGCGCCGACCCGTGGACCGGCTCAAAGATCGATGGGTAGTCGCGTTCCGGATTCAGGTTGCCACTGGCGGCCAGCCCCATGCCGCCCTGAACGGCGGCGCCCAGGTCGGTGATTATGTCCCCGAACAGGTTGTCGGTGACGACCACGTCGAAGCGTTCCGGGGAGGTGACCAGATAAAGGCACATCGCGTCGACGTGCACGTAGTCGACCTCGACGTGAGGATACTTCTCCGCCAGTTCGTTCACGGTGCGGTTCCAGAGGTCTCCCGCATAGGCGAGCACGTTGGTCTTGTGGCACAGGGTGAGGCGCTGTTGGCGTACCAGCGCCTGCTCGAAGGCGAACGTGACTATCCGTCCCACCCCGAAGCGGGTGTTGAGCGACTCCTGGATAGCCACCTCGGCCGGCGTCCCCTTGCGCAAGACCCCTCCGGCGTCGCAGTAAGGTCCTTCGGTATTCTCCCGCGCGATCAGGATGTCGCAGCGTTCCGGCGTTAGACCGGTTATGGGGGTGGGGACTCCCGGTAGGAGCTTGACCGGCCGCAGATTGACGTACAGGTCGAAGTCGAAACGGAGCTTGAGGAGCAGACCCCTCTCGAGGATACCTGGAGGAACGTCGGGACGGCCGACAGCCCCGACCAGTACGGCGTCGTGGGAAGCCAATTCATCCTCCACCGAATCCGGAAGCACCTCCCCGGTAGCCAGGTACCGGGTTCCGCCCAAGTCGTAGTGATTGGTGTCCACGGAGAAACCGCACCGGTCGGCGGCCGCGTCCAGAGATTTGAGAGCTTGGTCGGTGACCTCAGGGCCGATGCCGTCCCCGCCGATCACAGCGATCCGGTAGCGCCGTTCACCCATTGACAGCGCTCAGGGCTCGGTTGAGAGCCTCTACGAAGGCATGACCCGACCCCTCCACCACGTCGGTCGAGACGGCCCGCCCGCGATGGGTGGAGCCGTTGACCTGTACTACGACGTTTACTTCGGCCATGGCGTCCGCTCCGGCTGTAACCGGAACCACACGGTAGTCGAGCAGGTCCACATCCAGCCGGAATGCTTTCTTGAGGGCGTCGAAAGTCGCATCCACCATGCCGTCCCCGGTTCCCGTGAACTCCTCGGACTCGCTCGATTCGCCACGAACCACCCGGACTGTGGCGGCAGGTGTAACGTCGCTGCCTCCACTGACCCTCATCGAGACCAAGCGGATCGTCTGGTCGGCTCGGCTCTCGCCGTAGCGGATGATTGCCCGCAACTCGCTCTCGTTGATCTCGACCTTGCGGTCCGCCAAGGCCTTGAATCGCCGGAAGGCGTCGGCGAACTGCTCGTCCTCCAGGACGATATCCAGTTTGGCGAGCGCGTCGGCAAACCCCGCCCGGCCAGAATGCTTGCCGAGCACTATCTGGCTCTCCGCTCCGACCGACTTGGGATCGATGATCTCGTAGGTCTCCCGGTCTCGCAGGACTCCGTGCTGGTGGATGCCCGACTCGTGGGCAAAGGCGTTCCGTCCCACCACCGCCTTGTTGAACTGCACCGGATAGCCGGTCAACCTGGACACCAAACGGCTGGTGGGGACTATCTCCTCGGTGTTGGCGGCGATTTCGACGCCGAAGTGATCGGTCCGCGTGGTGACGGCCATGATTATCTCCTCGGTGGAGGTATTCCCGGCTCGTTCGCCTATCCCGTTTATCGCGCCTTCGATCTGGCGCGCTCCCGCGTGGATCGCGGAGAGCGAGTTGGCGACCGCCAGCCCCAGGTCGTTGTGGCAGTGCGTCGATACGATGACGTCGTCGCGTCCATCGAGAACCTCGTCGTAGACCCGCCGGAGCAGTTCGACGTATTCCTCGGGGGTAGCGAAGCCAACCGTGTCTGGAATGTTGATCGTCGTCGCACCTTCGCGAACGGCCGCCCTGCAGCAGGCAATCATGAAGTCGGGGTCGGAGCGGGTAGCGTCCTGCGGTGAGAACTCCACGTCGTCCGTGTATCGACGGGCCCGCCGTACCGACTCGATGATCGATCTCATGACTTCTTCCGGAGTCATCCGCAGCATCCGTTCCATGTGGATGGGCGAGGTGCTCTGGAAGACATGGATGCGATGACGCTGCGCGTGGCGTACCGCGTCGTACGCACGGTCTATGTCATCCGGTACACAGCGGGCGAGCGAGGCGATGACAGGACCCTCTACCTTGCGGGCGATCTGGGAGACCCCGTAGAAGTCCCCATCGGACGCCGCCGCGAAGCCCGCTTCGATTACATCGACGCGGAGTCTGGCCAGTTGCCGGGCGATCGCCAGCTTCTCGTCGGGAGTCAGCGCGATTCCCGGAGCCTGCTCACCATCGCGCAGGGTCGTGTCGAAGAGGATCAGTCTGTCTTGCGGCATGGGGGTGCCTCCGTCTATGAGGTCGATGCGGTGGGGTGGGTTACGGGAGCAGAAGCCTCCACAGCCCTCTAGAGGCCGCGGAGGCGCGCTAGGACCAGTAACCCCAGGAGGCTGTCTGGGCGAGCGGCGGCGCGGGAGCCGCGTTCGGCGATGTCCCTCCTCAAGCCCATCAGTCAGGCGCTTTCGGGGTCAGGAAGGGCATCAGGTCGCGTAGCCGGGCTCCGACCTGCTCTATCTCGTGGGCGCGTTCGCGAGAACGACGGTCCAGCAGGTTGGGGGCGCCGGCGCGGGCCTCGTCCATCCATTGCCTGGCGAAGCGACCGGAACGGATGTCGTCGAGAACCTCCGCCATCACCTGTCTCGTTTCCTCGGTGACGATACGGGGGCCGGTGCTGTAGTCGCCCCACTCGGCGGTGTCCGACACCGAGTAACGCATCCAGGTGAGTCCACCCTCGTAGAGCAGGTCGACGATCAGCTTCAGTTCGTGGAGTGTCTCGAAGTAGGCCGACTCCGGCTGGTAGCCGGCTCCGACCAGCGTCTCGTAGGAGGCCTTGATCAACTCCGACATCCCGCCGCAGAGGATGACCTGTTCACCGAAGAGGTCGGTCTCGGTCTCCTCCTCGAAAGTGGTCTCGAGGACGCCCGCCCTGGTGCCCCCGATACCCCAAGCGTACGAGAGGCCGAGTTGCTTGGCGCTCCCGCTCGCATCCTGATGCACGGCGAGCAGGCAGGGCACGCCCGACCCCTCGATGTAGGTGCGCCGCACCAGATGGCCCGGCCCCTTCGGTGCCACCATCAGGACGTCGAGACCCGGATCCGGGGCGATCTCTCCGAAGTGGATATTGAATCCGTGGGCAAACATGAGGGCATCACCCGCGACGAGGTGGGGAGCGATTTCGGCGGTGTACAGATCGGCGGCGTGCTGGTCCGGAACCAGCACCATGACCACGTCGGCCCAGGCCGCCACCTCCGGGACCGTACCCACCGCCAAGCCTTCGCCTTCAGCCTCTACTCGCCGCTTCGACGACGGACGCAATCCCACCATGACCCTGACGCCGGACTCCCTCAAGTTGAGAGCATGGGCGTGCCCCTGGCTCCCGTAGCCGATCACTGCCACCCGTCTTCCCGATACGACGGTGGGATCGGCGTCCTGGTCGTAGTAGATCGAAGCCATGCTCATGTTCCCCTGCTAGTCGGGCGGGAAGGGATTCTATCGCTTGTCCGGCCGGGCGTCATCCGACGGCTTTGAGCTTGCGGACCTTGGGTTCGCGACGCACCGCGATCCGTCCCGACTTGACGAGCTCGATTATCCCGAACGGACGGACGAGGTCCAGGAAATCGTTGAGTTTGGAAGGCTTGCCGGCCATGAGCAGGGTCAAGGAGTTGACCGCCACATCCACCGGAGTGGCGTTGAAGATCCTGGCCAGGTCAATTACGTCCCCCCGTCGCCCCGAGGTGGCGTTTACCTTCACGAGCATGATCTCGCGTTCGATCGAGATGGCGGGATCGAGTTCGGTGATCTTCACAACGTTGACCAGCTTGTGCAGCTGCTTTTTGACCTGTTCCAGTTCGGCGGCCATCACCACGATTGTCATGGTGGACAGGCCGGCATCGGCAGTCGGCCCCACGGCCAGCGAGTGGATGTTGAACCCCCTCCGGGCAAGCAGCGAGGAGACCCGCGCAAGCACACCGGGCTTGTCCTCGACCAGCACGCTCAGCACGCGATGTTCTCTCATAAGTCCTCCGGTCCTGTCAGAACGATGTCGTTGGATCCCCCGGCGGGCACCATCGGGAACACCATCTCGTCGCGGTCCACCTTGAACTCGACCACCACCGACCGGTCGTCGATCTCGAGCATTCGGCTAATCACGCCGTCCACATCCTCGGGGTGGTCGGCGCGCAGCCCCACGCAACCCATGGCTTCGGCGAGCTTCACGTAGTCGGGGAGGTGCCGGCCAAGGTCGGAGCCCGAGAAGCGCTCGCTGTAGAACAACCTCTGCCACTGCCGGACCATGCCGTGAGCGGCGTTGTTGAACACCGCCACCTTGATGGGGATCTTCTCGACTGAGGCGGTCAGCAACTCCTGGACGGTCATCTGGAAGCAGCCATCGCCGTCGACCGCGATCACCTGCTTGTCCGGCTTGCCGGCCTTGGCGCCGATCGCCGCCGGAACCGCGAACCCCATGGTCCCCAAGCCCCCGGAGTTGATCCAACGGCGGGGCTTCTCGAAGCCCCAGAACTGCGATGCCCACATCTGGTGCTGGCCGACGCCGGACACCACTATGGCGTCCTCATCCACCAACTCCCGGAGACGGGTGAGTATGTACTGCGGCTTGAGCGGACCATCCGGTTCCTGCTCGAAGCGGAGCGGATGGGTCTCCTGCCACTCGCGGATAGTCTGCCACCACTTCCTGAGCTCAGGCGTAGGCGTGTCGCCCCAACGCTCGCATAGCGCCTCCAGTATCCGGCGGGCATCGCCCACGATCGGTACCTCGGGTACCCGTACCTTGCCGATCTCCGCCGGATCGACATCGGCGTGGATGACCTTCGCGAAGGGTGCGAAGGCGTCCGGGTCGCCCGTCACGCGATCGTCGAAGCGGACCCCGATCGCCACGAGGAGGTCGGCTTTCTGGACGGAAGTAGTGGCCGCGTAGAGACCATGCATGCCTGGCATTCCCAGCGCATTGGGATGGCTGTCCGCTATGGCTCCCCTTCCCATGAGCGTGGTGATCACCGGCATGTTGGTCATCTCCGCGAACGCGGTGAGAGCCTCGGAAGCGTTCGCCTTGATAATCCCACCACCCACGTACAGGACCGGCCGCTCAGCGCTCTCGATCAGCCTGACAGCTTCGGCAACACGACGCGGATGGGGTTCAACGGTGGGACGGTAACCGGGCATCGAGATGGGTCCGGGATCCCGCCACTCGAGACGTGCGTTGAGAACATCCTTGGGAAGGTCGATGAGAACGGGGCCCGGGCGGCCGGTTCCGGCGAGATGGAATGCCTCCGCGACGACTTGAGAAATCTCGTCCGGTTCGGTTACGAAGTAGTTGTGCTTGGTGGCCGGCATGGTTATGCCGGTCGTATAGGCCTCCTGGAAGGCGTCGTTACCGACCGCATGGGTCGGGACCTGCCCGGTGATGGCAACGATCGGTACGGAGTCCATCAGGGCGTCGGCCAGGGGCGTGACCAGATTGGTGGCGCCGGGGCCCGACGTTGCGATTGCCACGCCGACCTTGCCGGTTGCCCACGCATATCCCTCCGCCATGTGTCCGGCGCCCTGCTCGTGCCTGGCCAGGATGTGACGGAATCGAGCATCCAGCAACGGATCGTAGGCGGGAAGGATGGCTCCGCCGGGTATGCCGAAGGCCACGTCGACTTCTTGATACTCGAGAGCTTTGATCAGTGCCTCAGCACCGGTGATGCTGCTCATCTGGCTTCCTAACGTGCGGGTGGTCGGGGAACTTGCTGGGAGTCTTAGAGAAAAGCCCCCCGTAGTGGAGGGCTTGGTGCGCACGCGCCGCGATGCGACGGTGCGCTACATAAGTACTAGGACTCTGCCGTCGGGGATCATGGGAACCCGGAGTATGGAGCATGCGAGCCGGGATGTCAACATCCGTGGTCCCGCAGGTCCGGGCTGGTCGGAGTTGGCGTACGATTGGTGTCATGCGTAACCGTAGGCACGATGGCCTCGCACGGGTCATAGAGGTTGCCAGGCAGGTGCTGTCCGATCTCGACCCAGACGACATACCGGCAGGCCTTGCCCGGATCGCCGCCCAGACCCGCCGCAGGTTGGTGCCTCCGCTGGAGCGTCGGCTCCTGGAGGAGATCGACCGCAACGATTGGTTCCGTGAACGAGCGGCAGAAGCATTCGAAGAAGCACGGGACTCCGAGGATCCGGACGGCGAAGCGGCCGCTCTCTTCCTCCTTAGGCCGGAGGGGTGGGAGGTCCGGCTCGATGAGATCGCGCAGCGGCGGCTGGACTCCGAACGCTCGGATCGTATGGCGCATCTGACCCGGCGGATCGGGGAGTTGGAGTCGGAGATCGAATCTTGGAGGAACAGGGCCAAACGGTACCGCCGGAAGGCTGACCAAGCCGCCGTGAAAGCAGACCGCAGAGCGACGGAGCGCGCCCGTGGGCGGAAGCAGCGGGAGTCTCGGCGTCTCGAAGAACTCGGAAGGGAGAACCGCAACTTGGCGAAGGAACTGGCGGCGGTTACGGGGGAACTTGAAGAGACACGGCAACGCCTCGGAGATGCGCGGGCGGAACTGGCGAAGCAGCGGCGGGTCCAGCGGTCGGCGGCGCCAAAGCTCTCCCCCAGCGCCTGGGGCGAGTTGGATCCGGTCGGGGCGGCGCGGCTTCTGGACGACGTAGCAAGTGCTCTGTCCCCGGAGCCGAGCTTCAGCGACCCGGTGGTGACGCCGGTAGAATATCCACTTGGTCTTCCGCGTGGGCTGGCGCCGGATGATCGGTCGGCAATCGATTGGCTGCTGACGCTGGATCGGTCCTTCGCGTTTCTCGTCGACGGTTACAACGTGGGCTATCACCTCGACCATGCCCGCTTCAACTCCGCCGAGATCCGGCGCCGCTTGGAGAACGACCTGGTCCGTCTGAAGTCCCTGGCGCGGGGTCGGCCTCAGATCACGGTGGTCTACGACTCGGCACAGACCGGAGACACCACGAGAGACTCCGTGGCCGGAGGGGTCGAAGTCCGGTACACGAACGCCGGACACACCGCTGACGACGAACTCGTTGACCTCGCCAGACGTCTCGGCCGATCGGCGGTCGTGGTGTCAAGCGACCGCCGGGTCAGGGAGCAGGCCGAGGAAGCGGGGTCGTTGGGTTTGTGGAGCGAAGCTCTGGCCGGATGGATGCTGCAGTGGTGAGTGGTGAGTGGTGAATGGTGAATGGTGAGCCTTCCAGTCACTACTCACCATTCACCACTCACCCCTTAAAGTAGCGGCCTAGCAGGTTCAGCAAGATCGTGATTATCACGCTGATGACCACCATCGACGTGAGTGGAACGAACACCGCCGACCGCTCACCGACGCGTCGGAAGTCTCCCGGCAGGTTCCCGAACCAGGAGAGAAGACCAAAGCGGGTTGCAACACCGGCCAGGATGGCGATCAGGCCGCCAAGTATCAGGAGGTTGCCGAGGCTTCGCATGGCTCTCCCTACGCTAGCCCGATCCGCTTCCGGGCCGGAAGGTGAGGAGCTATCCGTCGCGGTCCGTCCCTGCGGGCGGAGGGCTACCTCGATTGGGCCGAAGCCTGGGTCATGTGGCGCAAACGATCTCGAAGTACTCGGTGATGTCCCGGAATGTCACCACGCCCAGGGCGCGGTTTGTCTCGCTGATGAGGACCAGATAGCGGTGACCTAGCGTGGCCATGATGCGCAGCGCATCGCTGATCGACGCACCGGGGGCTGCGGCGGCGATCTGCTCGGTCATCCAGTCGCCCACGGCCTCGTCCACAAGATCCTCCACCCGGCAGGCGACCTTCTGGAATACGTCGTGTTCGGTCAACTCGCCGATCACCGCTCCCCGGTGGTTGACGACGGACGCCAGCCCGGTCTGGGCGGAGGTCATGGCTTCGATGGCATCGGCCAGCGAGTCGTCGGGCTTGACCAGAAGCGGCTCCTGGGCGGCCAGGCCGGTGAGGTCCACGAAGTGCAGGTTGTGTTCCGGCGACAGTTCGGGACCCAACTCACTCTGAGAGTCCAGGAAGGCGACCGCCAGCCGGATAAGGTCGTAGTGGTTCACGCTGCCGAGCAAGTCGCCGTCGGCACTGATCACGGGCAGGTTCCGGAACCGGTGGGCGTTCATGAGGCGCAGCGCGTCGAGCGCCGAGGCGTCGTGGCCGATCATCATCGGCTCGGCCGTCATGAAGTTGTCCACCGGAGCGTCCCACACGTCGGGTGCCCGGACCACGTGGTTGGTGACGTCGCGTTCGGTGAAGATCCCGGCGAGCCTGGCTCCTTCGGTCACCACCGCGCACCCGGTGTGCTGGGCGGCCATCGCCGCGACGACACTGCGAACCCTTCGGCCGCTGGGGACCACGACATGCGACGACAGCCTCATGCGGGACAGCAGCAAGCTCTCGAAGTACTGCACGATGTTGGATTTCGTCACGGTCCTCCTCTGTCCGGTCGGCCCTGTCCGAGGGTTCCCCCGACGAGGGGAGCGGCTTGCTCAACCGTCGGTCACGCAACCCGAACTTGCCGATGACACTGTGCGTATGTACTTGGCCAGGGTACCGCGCGTAGCCTTGAGCGGGGGCTCCGTCCACGCCGCCCGGCGGGCGGCCAACTCCGTATCCGAAACTGCAAGGGTGATCGTGCGGGTCACAGCGTCGATCGAGATCTCGTCTCCGCGTTCCACGAGCGCGATCGGTCCGCCCTCCTGGGCCTCGGGACTGACATGTCCCATGATGAATCCATGGGATCCTCCTGAGAACCGGCCATCGGTGATCAGTGCCACGTCCTGGCCCAACCCGGCACCCATGATCGCTGAGGTGGGAGTGAGCATCTCAGGCATGCCCGGGCCGCCCTTGGGACCCTCGTAACGGATGAGGATGACCGAGCCCGGTCCGATCTCGCCGCGTTCCAGAGCCTGGAGCATCGCCTCCTCGCTGTCATAGGGAAGTGCCGTCCCTGCGAAGGAAAGGCCTTCCTTCCCGGTGATCTTCGCCACGGCGCCCTCGGGAGCGAGGTTGCCCCGCAGGATCTGTATGTGCCCGGTATCTTTGATCGGGTTGTGCCAGGAGGCGATCACCTGTTGCCCGTCCGTCAGGTCAGGGAGACCGGCCAGGTTCTCGGCCAGGGTCCGACCGGTGACCGTCATGCAGTCCCCGTCGATCGCATTCCTACGGAGCAGCATCCTGAGGACCGCCGGGGTCCCTCCCACGGCATGCAGATCCGCCATCACGTAGCGGCCCGAGGGCTTGAGGTCGGCCAGGTAGGGAGTCCGGTCGCTCACAGCCTGGAAGTCCTCGATCTCCAGATCCACTTCGGCCGCATGCGCCATGGCCAACAGATGTAGGACAGCGTTGGTGGAGCCCCCGAGCACCATGGTGACCGTCATAGCGTTCTCGAAGGCGGCCCGCGTCATTATGTCGCGCGGCCGGATGTCGTTCTCCATCAGCCTGCGTACAGCCGCACCGGCCGCCAGGCACTCAGCGGCCTTCCCCTCGTCCATGGCGGGAGTGGAGGAACTGTAGGGCAGGGACATGCCCAGCGCTTCGATTGCCACTGCCATCGTGTTGGCCGTGTACATGCCGCCGCAGGCGCCGGCCCCCGGGCACGCGTTGCGGACTACGTCGAGTCGGTCGTCTTCCCCCAGGCGACCCGCGATGTACTCCCCGTACGACTGGAAGGCGGAGACGATGTCGATGGGCCTACCGTGCTGATCGACGCCCGGTTGGATGGTGCCGCCATAGATCATCAGCGCGGGCCGGTTCAGCCGGGCCATGGCCATCACCGAGCCGGGCATGTTCTTGTCGCAGCCCGGGATCGAGATGTTGGCGTCGTACCATTGGGCGCTCATCACAGTCTCGATGGAGTCGGCGATCAGATCACGGGACTGGAGCGAGAACGACATACCGTCGGTGCCCATCGACATCCCGTCGGAGACCCCGATCGTATTGAATCGCAAGCCCACCAGCCCGGCCTGGTCGACACCCTCCTTGACCAGGGCAGCCAGATCATTGAGGTGCATGTTGCAACTGTTCCCCTCGTACCACATGGACGCGATTCCGACCTGGGCCTTCGACATATCGGCGGGTGTGAGGCCGGTGGCGTAGAGCATCGCCTGGGATCCGCCCTGCGATCGTTCCTGGGTGATTCGCCTGCTGACGAGGTTTATGGATTGCGACATGGGCACATGATAGGTAGTCGGTAGTCGGTAGTCGGTAGTCGGTAGTCGGTTGGTACGGGCCGCCTTGGAGCGGAGTCAATGGGTTGGCGGTTGCCGAACCCCAAGAGTGATCGGGACGTTCCACTGACCACCCGGGACTACCGACTGGTAACTACCAACTACTCTTTCCGCGGTGCTGATCGTGAGCGATGTACATGCGGCATTCGCCGAGTTGGCCCAGGTCGCCTCTTTCGGGGAGCCACTGCTGATTCTGGGTGACCTGCTGAACTTTGTCGATTACAGGACGGGGGCCGGGATTGCCGCTGATGTCTACGGCCGCGACCATGCTCTCGAGTTCATCCGCAACCGCAGCACCGGGGACTGGGATGCGAACCGGCGTCTATGGCGGCGGACGGTCGCCGGTCGCGCCGAGGAGTTGGCGGCCCGGACCCGCGAGGAGGTACTCCGCCA
The DNA here is from genome assembly GCA_965219685.1 of Candidatus Spongiisociaceae bacterium. Lineage (GTDB taxonomy): Bacteria > Actinomycetota > Acidimicrobiia > Spongiisociales > Spongiisociaceae > JAPPFW01. The sequence continues at coordinate 673,102 of CBDCOH010000002.1, forward strand.
GTACGCAGCGGCCCGGACGGCTCTGATCGGCGCCGATGCCTATGTCATCTTCGGCAACGTTGACTGGCCCGAAGAGATGGACGCCTCCCTTTCGGGAACCGTGCGGCTCGTCGATGGTCACGTGGTGGAGATCGACGGCTATTCCGTGGGCTTTGCGGGTGGGGGAGTGCCCACGCCCGCTCGGGCCCGCGGCGAGGTGTCGCACGAGAGCATGGCTGCCAAACTCGAGGCTCTCGGTCAGGTGGACATTCTCTGCACGCATGTGCCACCGTCCGTCGGTCCGCTCCATAGGGATGTCATAACCGGTGCCATGGAGAGATCCTCGCCCGTCGTCCTTGACTACCTACACAGTTACCGGCCGCGCTATCACTACTTCGGTGATATCCATCAGCCGCAGGCCCACTCCTGGCGGGTGGGGACGACCATCTGCCGCAATGTCGGCTACTTCCGGGCGACGGCCAGGGCGGTGAGGCATTCCTGACAGCGCTCCCGCAGACAGAGGCAACCGCGCGGGTCAACGAGCGTTCCCAGGACCGGACCAGTTGGGCCGCGGGGTGGTGGTGCCACCCGGTCATCCGGTGTCGATCGCCGGTCGTGTCCGGGTGCTGGTCGACCGTGGTCTGCTGGACGACGAGAACCGCTTGGCCGAAGCGGTCGAGATCCTGCATCAAGCGTGGGTTGCGCGAGAACGGGTCATCGTGGAGTTGGACGTCGACCAGGCGGAGCTCCGCCGCCCCGAGGTCGAGGAGTCTCCACCTTGGCTGCTCGGACCGGACTTCACGTTTCTGCGCGAACGGCTCCACTTCCTGGTCTGGGCCAACAATTGGGACCTCCGGAGCGGTGAGCCGATCTGGTGGTGGGCACGGAAGGCTGCTGCTCTCGGCGCGCCGCTGGACGATCGCGCCGATGTCGATTTCGAGGGCACTCCGACCTGGGTGGATGGTGGACCCCGTGGTCCGCTCAGCCTCCCGGTGATACACGCTGAATCCGTGGAGACGGGCCGCCTCGCGCTTGTCCCGACAATGGTCGAGTCCGCCGACGACCTGGCCGACGACCAGCGGGCGGCGGTCAATCATCCCCGCGGGCCGGCGAGGATCATCGCTCCGGCCGGGTCGGGCAAGACCAGGACGCTCAACGCGCGCCTGACCCATCTGGTCGATGGAAGGAGTGTCGAACCCTGGTTGGTGACGGCTGTTGCCTATAACAACCGCGCGGCGGCTGAGATGCGGACCCGGCTCGAGCGCGAGGACCTCCACATCCGTACCATCCATTCGCTGGGCTGGCGAATACTCCGGGAGGCACGACCCGGCGTCGACCTCCTCGACGAGCGAAGCGTCCGGACCCGGCTCCGTCGCTTGATTCCTCGCAAGCCCCGGCTCAACACGGACATCATCGGCCCTTACATCGAGGCTCTCTCCGATGTGAGGATCGCCCTTCGAGACCCGAATCAGGTCGAGCAGGACCGCGACGACGTTCCCGACTTCGCCCGGGTCCTCGCCGCCTACCGCCGACTTCTCAGCGAGCGCGACGAGGCTGACTACGACGAGCAGGTGTACGGCGCCATCGAGATGCTCCTCACGCGACCGGATCTCCGGCGCGCATGGCAGCGGCGCTGCCGTCACCTTCTTGTGGACGAGTTCCAGGACCTCACACCTGCCTACCTGCTCCTCATCCGCCTTCTGGCATCGCCGAGCCTTTCCGTCTTCGGGGTGGGGGACGACGATCAGACCATCTATGGATACGCCGGCGCCGATCCGGCGTTCCTGCTGGATTTCGATCGTTTATTCCCCGGCTCCGCACTGCACGCCCTGGAAGTGAACTACCGGTCCCCGTCGGAGGTGGTCGAGGCGGCCGTTTCGCTCCTCGACAACAACCGCAGACGTATACCCAAGACGATTCGAGCGGTCGCGGAATCGCAGTCGGGGACCCTGCAGATCCTTGAGTTGCCCGACACGTCCGTGGCGGCCGACGCGGCCGAGAAGATCGTCGGATGGCTGTCAGATGGGGTCTCCCCGGGCGGGGTAGCGGTACTGGCCCGGGTCAACTCCGCCCTGCTCCCGATACTTGCCGGGCTGGACCTGGCCGGCGTCCCGCTGAGTTCACGAGTTGCACCTGGTCTGCTGGACCGGACCGTGATGCGGGCTGCGATGGCCTGGATCCGTCTGGCCTTGAACCCGGACGAGATGTGGCGCCAGGACCTGTTGGAAGCGGCTCGCCGTCCTTCCAGGAGGATCAATCGCCTCTCGGCCGAACTGGTGCCCGCCGGGGTGCCGGTCAACCTGAGCGGGCTGTCCCGCCTCGCCCGGCGCCTGGAGGGACGCCAGGCCGAGGCATGGTCAGGCTGGATCGACGACATCGGCCGGGTTGTGGACGCCGCCCGCGGCGGGGAGTCGGCCGCCGTTCTGGACGAACTGGTGGACGGCGTCGGGTTGGGCGGCGCGGCCGATCTGCTGGACCGGGGCCGCACCCGAGTCGACCGGGCCGCTCACTCCGACGATCTGGTCGCGCTCCGCCGGACCGCGGCCATCTACGCCGGACTCGCGGACTTCGAGGACCGGCTCCGTACGCTGCTGAACCGCCACTCGATGCCGGGCGATCCCTCCTCTGCAGGCGTGACCCTGTCCACGGTCCACCGCGTGAAGGGTATGGAGTGGGACCGGGTGGTCGTGTTCGGGGTGGAAGAGGGGCTCATGCCCCACGCCCTGTCCGAGGACATAGAGGAGGAGCGGCGCGTGCTCCATGTCGCCATGACGAGAGGCCGCCACCGCGTTCTGGTTGTGGCTGACGCCGACCGGCCCTCGCGGTTCCTCGCCGAACTGAGGGGCGAGGCGGTCCCAGCGGTCCCGATTCCCGCGCACCCGGTCAAGCGCATCGTCGATTCCAGGTCCCGACCCGCTGCGCCTGTCGACGAGCGACTCCTGGAGAGGCTCAAGGCTTGGAGGTTGGGGGTCGCGAGGGAGCGCGGGGTCCCCGCATACGTGGTGTTCTGGGACCGGACCCTCGAGGAGATAGCCTCGACCCGTCCCCGCTCGGAGAGCGAGTTGTTGGAGGTGAGCGGCGTCGGTCCCGCCAAACTGGACGAGTACGGTGAGGATGTACTGGAGTTGGTGCTGGCGTCGCCCGCGGCCATTTGACGGGGACCCGGCGGTGCTCGAGTACCGGCGAGCGAGACGAGAGAACGATCTCGGCGGGCCCACCTTCCAAGGCTGGGAAACGACGTGATCTAACGCTAACCACCGACTACCGACTAGAGACTAGGAGCTAATCATCTAGCGTCCGGATCCCCTCCCGAGCGGAAGCATATCGTCGGGGCTGGACGCGTCGGGATTGTTTTCAACTACCCTGGGACGGAACCGTCGGGATGGGAGCAGGGTGGCGGAGGCGACCGTTCAAACCATCGAGATCGATGCCTCACCGAGTGCCTGTTTCGAGGTGGCAGCCGACTTGAGCGCCTATCCCGAATGGGCTACCGAGATCCGGCATGTCAAGATCCACGAGCGAGACGGGGACGGCAGGCCAGGCCGGGTCACGCTCACCATCGATGCGATGATCCGCCAGGTGAAAACTACCCTGCGGTACCGGTACGAGTATCCCCGCTCCATGTCGTGGACCGCCGAGCCCGGCGCCGACATCGTGGACCTGGAAGGCTCTTACGAGTTCCACCCCGTCGGTGAGGGAACCTCGGTCGTCTACGCGCTGCGTGTCGTTCCGTCCTTCGACATTCCAGGTTTTCTGAGGCGCCAGGCGGAGAAGCAGTTGGTGGGAACTGCGCTGCGGGGCCTCAGGAAGCGGGTCCAGGGGATTTCCCCCGCGGTAGGTGCCCACTGATCGAGCGTCCGCCACCCCGCGCCGAACGTATGCCCAAGACGCGCCCGTTCCGGCGCGCTCGGCGCCGGAACGGGGATGCCGGACTATGGATAGCGAGGAGGGCTGGGTCGGATGCTATCCACTTGTTGTCCGGCCGCTTGCCGACCTGCCGGACCTCAGTCTCCGGCAGGTTCGATCGGGATGGCTCGGGGAGCCACATCCGGGCGTTTCCGGAGCACGACCTCCAGGATCCCGTCGCTGAAGGTGGCCTCGACCTCGTTGGAGTCGAGGTCCTCGCCGACCCGGATCGAGCGGGAGAAGCTGCCTTCGACCAACTCTTGGAGACGGTAGGCCGCGCCCTCCGGGAGAACAGGCGAACGTGTGCCCCTGACGGTGAGAAGGTTGTCGTCCAGCGTCACCTCCAGGTCCTCCGACCGGAACCCGGCGAGCCCGTAGCGAATCGTCAGCGAGTCGTCCGACTCGATGATGTCCACTCCAGGTAGCCGAGCGGGCTGGGCGATGCGTCCTTCCCGAAAGCCGAAGCGGTATCCACTCGGCCGGGGTAGAGCTCCGAACAGGGCCTCCACATCATGGGCGAGTCTGAACGGTCTGGTACGTACTAGGTGCATGTTTATACCTCTCTCGGGCTCGTCGGCGATGGGCAGCGAGCCGATCGCCGGGTTGCAGTCATATAATCTAAGGTATAAAGACTCAGATTTATTCCAGCACCGAACCGCGTTTCTGCCGGAATCGTTCGGGGGCGCGGGTTTCAGGGCCGGTTGTGAGCCGATCCGCGGTGGTCCTTCGGCGGCCCGCCGTCGTGACCCGCACTCGTTCCAGATCTCCATCTCTTTTTTACTGTGCTACATATGCGAGTGAGAATGGCCCCGGTGATGGATCACGGTTCAGATCTCACCCTCGGCATAGATCTGGGTGGGAACAAGATGGCCTTGGCGCATGTGGATGCTGCCGGCAATATCGTCGGCTTCAGGTCGATGCCCAGACCCGCGACTGCGGACGCGATGGACATCGTTCCGGTGGAGGCGGCTCTGTCCATGCTGACGCCGAGCGTGAAGGCGATCGGTATCGGAGCGGCCGGATTGGTCAAGGCGCACGAAGGGGTACTGGTCTGGGGACCCAACGTCGAGGGCAAGGAGGTCCGCTTCCGCGAGATCTTCGAAGAGCGCCTTGGTCTACCCACTGTTGTGGACAACGATGCGAATGTGTCCGGCTTGGCAGAGGTTCGCGTGGGCGCAGCGCGCGGCTACCAGCACGTCTGCATGATCACTCTCGGTACCGGTATCGGCGGCAGCTGGGTCATCGATGGCCGGCCCTACCGGGGCCGCGCGTTCGCGGGAGAGATCGGGCACATGCCGGTGGACGTGGGCGGGCCACGCTGCACCTGTGGCCAGCAGGGATGTTGGGAGACGTTCGCGTCCGGCCGCCGCCTCGACCAGATGGCACGGGACCTGGTAGCCACGCGACCGGACGGGTTGGTCGCCAAACTGGCGGACGGTTCCATTCCGGAGGGTCAGCACCTGACGCGGGCCGCCATGGAGGGGGATCCCGATGCGGTCGAATCCCTCAAGGAGATGGCGTGGTGGTTGGGTTTGGGAATCGCTGGGCTGGTGGCCGCGTTCGATCCCGAGGTAGTGGTGATCGGAGGCGGGGTGTCGCGCGCCGGGGATCTCTTCCTCGATGAGACCAGGGAGGCCTTTGAAGGGGCATTGGAGGGTGCGGATCACAGGGAACCGACCCCCATCGTATGCGCGGCCCTTGGCGAGCACGCCGGGGTGATCGGGGCCGGTCTCTACGCAAGGGAGTGCCTGTTGTGATGGAAGGGTGGCTCGAGAGGGTGCTCCCCGACGAGGCAAAGCGCGAGCAGGTACGCAAGGTTGTAATGATCCTGCCGAATCTGACCAAGTTGCTGGTGCGCCTTGCGAGGGATCCGAGGGTGCCGGCCAGGGCGAAGGTATTCGCGGCCGGGGCAGCTGTCTACGCGATCTCGCCGATCGATCTCGTACCCGACTTCATCCCGCTGATCGGCCGGACCGACGACCTTGTGGTGGTTGCGCTGGCCTTGGACTACCTCGTCGAGGAAGCCGGTGTCGCGGTGGTGCGGGAGCACTGGGACGGTCCCGACGAGGTTCTGTCCCTGATAGTCGACGTGGTCGGCATGGTGGCGGGAGTGGTGCCGCGTCCCGTGCGGATCGCCATCAACCGGTACCTCAGGGGATAGCCGAGTCGGATTGCCCGTTCCGAGATGAGTTGTTTGCTAGCCGGTAGTCAGTAGTTGTGATCGTCGGTTATCGTTGCGTCGGGTCGTTTCCGGCCTCCATGACGGGCAAGGTGCCTCAAGGGCATCAGAACTCGGTTCGTCCCGCACGTGCGCCATACCCCTTCCGGCGCCGCAATCGGTCACCCTTATAATGGGGCATCTGTTGGGGTGCCTGGGATAGACCTGTAATGAACTACGGCCTGCATGATCTCCGGGGGGACTTGTTCGGGGGCCTTACTGCGGCAGTGGTCGGGTTACCCGTGGCTCTGGCATTCGGTGTCGTCTCGGGTCTCGGCGCGCTGGCCGGTATGTACGGGGCGATCGCAGTGGGCTTCTTCGCTGCGGTATTCGGGGGAACGCGTTCACAGATATCAGGTCCCACGGGACCCATGGCCGTGGCGATGGCGGTCATCGTGGCCAGTTACGCGGACAACCTCGCCGAGGCATTCGCGATCGCCATCATGGCGGGTCTGATCCAGATCCTCCTCGGCGTCGTCGGCATCGGAAGGTTCGTCGCGTACACGCCTTACTCGGTCATCTCCGGCTTCATGTCCGGGATCGGCTTGATCATCATCATCCTTCAGATGCTGCCCTTCCTCGGCGCCGAAGTGCAGGGTGGAGGGCCCATGGGCGCCATCAGGGCTCTGCCGGATGCGGTGCGCCACCTGAACGTGCAGGCGTTCGCGATTGCCGCGGTCACCCTGGCGGTGGGCGTGATGTGGCCGAGGCGTCTCCGCAAGGTGCTCCCTCCGACTCTGGCGGCTCTGGTGGTCGGTACGCTGCTGGGGGTACTCTGGCTGACCGACATCCGCGTGATCGGAGAGGTTCCAACCGGTCTGCCCACGCTCATCCGGCCTCCTGTATCCGCGGACCTCATTGTCCGCGCCCTGCAACCGGCTCTGACTCTTGCGCTGCTGGGTTCGATCGATAGCCTGCTCACCTCCCTCATAGCCGATTCCATGACCCGGACCCGGCACAAGCCGAACCGGGAGTTGATAGGTCAGGGCATCGGGAACATGGCCGCCGGATTCATCGGGGGTCTGCCAGGCGCCGGGGCGACCTTGGGTACGGTCGTCAACCTGCGAGCCGGGGGGCGCACACCGGTCTCCGGAGCTATACGTGCGTTCATCCTGTTGGCGTTGGTACTCGGCCTGGGCAGGCATGTGGAGGCGATACCGCAGGCGGTCCTGGCCGGAATCCTGATGAAGGTCGGATGGGACATCATCGACTGGCGTTTCCTCACCCGTCTCGGTCGCCTCCAGCGTGACCACGTCCTGGTGATGGTCGTAACCCTCGGTTTGACGGTTTTCCTGGATCTCATAACCGCGGTCGTCATCGGTCTCATAGTTGCGGGGATGGTGGCGGCGAGACAGTTCGAACGCCTCGAGTTGGACAGTGTCATATCGGTCCCGCTCCTGGACCAAGCCTTCCTGCAGGACGCCGACGTGGACGACTTCTCGGCCCGGGTCGGCCTCGTGGCGCTCAGGGGTACCTTCACCGTTGCCTCCGCGAGCAAGATGATCACCACGATCAGCGTCGATATCAGGGACCACGAGGTCGTCATACTCGACTTCAGGCAGACGGTATACGTCGACGACAGTGCCGCCCTGGTCGTCGAGCAGTTGGTGGATTCGGCGATCGCGGAGGATACGGACTGCATCGTGATGGGTCTCGGTGGCGCACCGGCGGCGGTACTCGATGCTCTCGACGCCCTCGACAAGGTCCCCGGCGACCGGATCGTCGCAACCATGGACGACGCGAGGGGGATTGCGCGACAGATCCTCGCAAGTCGAGACGAGCGGGAGCACTCGGACACCCTGGATCGGTGATACCGGCCTGCGCGTCTCTCGCTGGAGGTCGATGTGACCGGGTCAGTTGCCGGGTCGTTGGTCCGCCGACGGGGGAGGTGCGGCCGTCACCACCCGATACCATGCCCTCGGTGTTACTCCGGTTACCGGGCCGCTGAACCGCCGAGCGACCATTGACGCGTCCCGATACCAACCCGCTCAGGTCCTTCCGCGAGCCCAACGTCCGCATCTTCTTCTCGGGCCTTGCCACCTCCGGGATCGGGATGTGGGCCGAGACGACCGCGGTGGTGCTCCTGGTCCGTGAGCTGGGAGGGCAGGGCCTCGAACTCGGGATCGTGACGGCCTGCCAGTTCTTGCCGTTGATGCTGCTGGGTCTGTACGCGGGGGCGGTCGCCGACCGGTCTGATCGGCGGAGGCTGCTCATCATCGTCCAAGCCTTCATGGGTGTCGAGGCGGTGTTGCTCGGCCTGGTGGATCTGGCGGACCTGGAGACCCTACCGATCGTCTACTTCCTGTCCCTTGTATCGGGAACGCTTCACGCGTTCAGCAACCCGGTTCGGAGAACCCTGTCAACGGAACTGGTACCCGACATTCACCTGGCCAACGTTGTCTCGCTTGGTACCTCGGTGATCACAGGATCAAGGATCGTGGGTCCGGCGGTCGCCGCGCTGATGGCCGCTCGACTCGGGACGGGCTTGGTCTTTGTGGCGGCGGCCGCTTCCCACATCGTATTCCTGATCGCGATCACCAGGATGGATACCGGTCGCTTCCATCCCCTGAAGCCCGGGCCGCCCTCCCGCACTCCCATCCGCGACGGGTTGAGAGAGGTGTGGGGCAAGCGGTCGCTGCGGGTCGTGCTGGTGGTCTTCGGGGTTGTATCGACGGTCGCTCTGAACTTCCAGGTCGGGTTCCCACTGCTGGTCGCAGACCGCCTTATGGAGGATGAGGTGGCGTTCGGCTGGCTCCTCTCGGCGATGAGCGTGGGCAACGTGATGGGCGCCCTGGTCACGGCGCGCCTCACTTCCGTGTCCGTCTCGTGGTCGTTCGGGACTGCGGCAGCAGTGGCGGTGACGCTGGGAACAGTGGCGCTCGCGCCCAACACCTTCATGGCCTTCGTTTTCGCTGTTCCTCTCGGGATGTCCACGGCAGCCTTCGTCACCTCCTCCACACTCGTCATCCAGCAGCGGACCGACCCGGGTATGCGCAGCAGGGTGCTGGCTCTGACCACCGTACTCTTCCTCGGCTCGAAACCGCTGGGAGGGCCGATCACCGGTCTGGTGGGAGACGCGGCAGGGGCGCTCTGGGCGAACCTGTACGGCGCGGTGGTGGCTGCCGCGGCGGTCGCGGTTGCCCTGTTGTACTCAAGAGTGGTGCGTGGGTGACTGGTGAGTCCACCATCCACCAGGTAACTATTACGCGTCCGAGGTGGTCGAACAACTTCGTGAGGTACGCGGTGCTCTTTCCCGGGCAGGGAAGCCAGTATGTAGGCATGGGTGCGGAACTATTCGATGCCCGGCCGGACCTGCTGACGGGTGTGGCCGACCGGGTTCTCGGATGGTCGCTCCGTGAAGTCTGCCTGACCGGACCCGAGGAGTTGCTGACCGCCACCGACCGCGCACAGCCGTCCCTCTACGCGCTCGGGTTCGCACTGTGGATGGAACTCGCCGAGCGGGTCGGCCATCCTCCGATCGCGGCCGCCGGCCACTCGCTCGGTGAATACACGGCGCTTGCCGCTTCGGGTGCCTTCTCGTTCGAGGAGGGGTTGAGGCTGGTCGCCACGCGCGCCGTTGCGATGGCCGAGGCGGTAAGGCAGGCTCCTTCCGGCATGGCTGCGGTCCTGGGTACGGCGGAGGACAGGGCGGAGGAGGTGGCGGCTTCTCGCCGCGCCGAGGGTGGGCGCCTGTGGGTTGCGAACCTGAATGCGCCGGGCCAGATTGTTCTGGGAGGAGGTCTCGAGGACATCGATTGGTTGGTCGGCAACGGTCGCCGTCTGGGTATCAGGAGGGTAGTGAAGCTCAATGTGGCGGGCGCCTTCCACACCCCGCTGATGGGGCCGGCAGCACCGCGGCTCTCCGGGGCGCTCGAACAGATCGAAGTGGAGAGACCGGGCTTCCGCGTCTGGGCGAACGTGACGGCAACTCCGTACGACACCGGGCAGGCTCGCATGCTTCTGGGCCGCCAGGTGGTGGCTCCGGTGCTCTTCGGCGCCTCGCTAAGGGCCATGCACGAAGCAGGTGCTGAGGTCTTCGTCCACGTCGGGCCGGGTGACGTGACCGCCGGGCTGGCCAGACGAGCAGTCCGGGGATGCAGGGTCTTGGTGGTCTCCTCCATCTCCCAGGCTGAAGAGGCGGCTGCAGTGTTGGGATCGTAGGAGCATGACATGGCTGCTCTCCCACGGCCCGGACATCCGTTTCCGGTCCCGGTCTTGCTCTCATGGAGAAGTGCGGAGGTCGGTCGCGGAGTGCCCGCCGGGGACTTGCGGCCCTCCAATTACACTAGCCCGGTCGGTCGGGCGATTATGAGGAGGGCATAGCCTGTGTCGCGGTATGCGGAGATCACGGGATGGGGCAAGGCCCTTCCACCTACCGTGCTCTCCAACACCGACCTCGAATTGATAGTCGAGACAAGTGACGATTGGATAACCAGTCGAAGCGGCATAAAAGAACGCAGGATCTCGCACGTGGCGGCGTCGGAGATGGCCGAACTAGCGGGCCGCCGCGCCCTCGCGGCGGCCGGCATCGATGCGGGAGGGGTGGATCTCATCTTGAACGCGACCTGCACGCCTGAGTCGATCATCCCCGCCTCGGCCTCGTACGTGCAGGCCATGCTGGGAGCCACCAACGCCGGCGCGATGGACCTGAACGCGAACTGCTCCGGGTTCGTCTACGGCTACGTGATGGCCGATTCGCTGATAAGGGCGGGGGCGGCCGATACGGTCCTGCTCATAGGGGTGGAACGCCTCAGTTGGGTGATGGACTACACCGACCGCAGCACCTGCATCCTGTTCGGCGATGGAGCAGGAGCGGTAGTCCTCCAGGCGACATCTGGAGAGGCTGGAGTGCTCGGCTCCGTGCTCGGCGTGGATGGAACGATGGCCGACATCCTCTGCGTTCCGAACGACGGCACCATCGAACCGGGTTCGGCGAGCGCCGTGACAAGGATCGTGATGGAGGGTTCTGACGTGTTCCGCCGGGCGGTCACGGCGATGGCCGATGCATCGGAGACGGTCGTGCGCCAGGCGGGATGGGAAGTTGACGACATCGACCTGCTTGTCCCTCACCAGGCCAACCAACGCATCATCGACGCTACCGCCCGGCGCCTCAAGCTGGATCCCGCCCGTGTGATGCTGAATATCCACGCGTACGGCAATACCAGCGCGGCCACCATACCCATCGCTCTGACGGAGGCGCTCGAGGCCGGCCGTGTCCCGCCTCGCGGCAACCTCGTCTTCGCGGCTTTCGGTGGTGGTCTCACCTGGGCTGCCGCCGCGGTGAGATTCGGCGAGAGGGTGCTACCTAGGGCGCAGATCGAGGACGACCTGCCGGCCTCCGATCGGTCTGTCTGGGAGCTCCTCCAGCCCAACTTCGACTACTTCGGCAGGTTGGAGCGACTATGAGCAGGGTGGCCCTGGTCACCGGCGGCTCGCGCGGGATCGGGCGGGCTGTTTCCCTTGAGTTGGCCGGGAGGGGACACACAGTGGCTGTCAACTATGCGGCGAGGGTGGACACGGCCCGACAGGTTGTGGAGCAGATCCGTACCAAGGGCGGGGAGGCATCCGCCTTCAAGGCCGATGTGAGTCGCTCCGAAGACGTGGAGAGGTTGTTTGCCCAAGTGGAAGACCGCTTCGGTCGCCCCACCATCCTGGTCAACAACGCCGGTATCACGGCGGATGGCCTGCTCGTCCGCCTCGACGAAGAAGTATGGGACCGGGTGATGGACGTCAACCTGAAGTCCGTGTACCTGTGTAGCAAGGCGGCTATCCGGGGCATGCTCCGGGCCCGGTGGGGGAGGATCGTATCGCTCGCATCGGTAGCCGGGGTGTCGGGTAACCCCGGGCAGACCAATTATGCGGCTTCCAAGGCGGGGGTGATCGCGTTCTCGAAGTCGCTATCGAAAGAGGTCGGCTCACGAGGCATCACGGTTAACGTCGTGGCGCCGGGATTCATCAAGACCGACCTGACCGCCGGGTTGGAGCGACGGGTCGTGGAGCGGGTACGCTCAGGCACTAGCCTCCGACGGCTGGGCAGGCCGGTGGAGGTTGCTTCGGCTGTGGGATTCCTGGCCTCGAAAGAAGCGTCATACGTAACAGGGCAGGTTCTGGTTGTCGACGGCGGACTTGCCCTGTGAAATGGAGACCGACGACGACAAGCACACCAAGGGAGACGGCAAGATGGATCGCTCGCAAGTCCAGTCGAAGATGCGGGATCTACTCGTGGAGGAACTCGGCCTGGACGCCTCCAAGATCAATGACGAGGCCTTGTTCGAGGAGGACCTGGAGGTGGACTCGCTCGGCGTGGTGGAGCTCCTGATGGCGCTTGAGGACGAGTTCGGGGTCCGGATTCCGGACGAGGAAGCGGAGACCATCACCTCGGTGGGTCAAGCTGTCGATCTGGTGCTCGCCAAGCTCGGCTAGCCGCACCGGCGCTGGAGTGTTCGATGCGTGGTGAGGTCCGGAGGGTGGTGGTGACCGGGATGGGCGCCATAACTCCCCTCGGCCATTCGGTTGCCGATACCTGGAAGGCCGCCATGGCCGGCCGCTCGGGTATCGGCCCTATCACCCAGTTCGACTCTTCCAGCGTGGAGACGGGGTTCGCGGGCGAGGTTCGAGAGTGGGATCCGGAGTCGGTGATCATCAAACGTGAGGCACGGCGGCTGGATCGATCCGCTCAACTCTTCATCGGAGCAGCCCAGCAGGCGATGGACGATGCAGGATTGGACTTCGTAGCCGACGAGGCCGACGCCGACCGCGCCGGGGTGATCGTCGGGTCGGGTCTAGGTGGGATGCTGTCCTTTGATACGCAATTGAAAGTGATGTTGAGCCGGGGGGCGCGGCGCATTAGCCCGCTGGCTGTCACGATGATCATTCCGAACGAAGCCGCGGGCGTCGCATCGATCCGCTTCAACATGAGGGGGCCGGTAACGTGCGTGGTCACGGCTTGCGCGGCGTCGGCGAACGCCATCGGCGATGCCGCCGAAATAATCCGGAGAGGAGCGGCGGACGTGATGCTGGCGGGCGGCGCCGAGGCGACCATCTGCGAGTTCGGAATCGGATCCTTCAACAAGAGCCGCGCTCTGAGCACGCGCAACGACGATCCCGAGGGAGCATCCCGCCCTTTCGACCTCAATCGCGATGGGTTCGTCATGTCCGAGGGAGGGGCATGCCTGGTCCTCGAGTCCCGTGAGAGGGCCATCGGTCGGGGAGCCAAGATCTACGGAGAGGTGATCGGCTACGGCATGACATCCGACGCCTACCACGTGACCCTTCCGAAGCCCGGCGGGCGGGGTGCGTCGATGGCGATGCAGGTTGCCCTTGATGACGCGGGTCTGAAGCCGCGGCAACTCGACTATATAAATGCCCACGGTACGTCCACGAAGGCGAACGATGTCACCGAGACGCTGGCGATCAAGCAGGCGCTGGGGGACAGGGCAGCCCGGTCCGTTCCCATCTCGTCCACCAAGTCGATGAGCGGCCATCTCATGGGAGGTGCCGGCGCGATCGAGTCCATATTCTGCCTCCAGGCGATGAACACCGGTGTCATACCCCCGACGATCAACTACCAGACGCCGGATCCGGAGTGCGATCTCGACTACGTACCCAACGAGGCCAGGGAAGCGCAGGTCGACTACGCCATGACCAACTCCTTCGGGTTCGGCGGGCACAACGTTGCCCTGATCTTCGGTCCGGGGTGATGAGTAGTGAGTGGTGAGTGGTGAGTAGTGAGTAGTGAGTGGTGAATGGTGAATCAGAAACCACCACTCACCACTCACTACTCCCGGCGTACCGTGGCGATGGTCACGACGAGACCGAACACGGTGGCCAGTGACGCCACCACGAATAGGAACCCCACCGGCAGCGGGATCCGCCCCAGGAACGCCACCGCTCCGATAGCCACCATTCCGAGCACGAGGGCCGCGCCGCCGCCCACGACCAGGCTCACGAGGGCGAAATCGGCCAGAGGGCTTCGACGGTTAGGCTCCCTGTCGGTTTCCATCAGCCTTCACTCGACGCATCCCGGTCGGCCCGTTTCGTGTCACGACTTCGGGTATCGCCGCTCTTCTGCCATTCGCGCCACTCGCGCAACGAGCGATCGGCTAGAACCACGACGACGCCTACCCCCGCCGCAGCGACCAGACCTGACATGACACCGATCGCGAGGCTGCTCAGCGCACTGCAAGGGGTGTCGGAGCAACCCACCCGGGTCACTGTCCAACCGATGAATCCTCCCACGACCCCGGCTAACAGGACCGGAACCAGGAACGTGTAGCGGAGTCTGCCCATCTCAGTCGGACCCTGCCAGGGGTCGGCCCCTCCGGTCGTAGCCGGCCGACTCCATGAGACCCGGCGGTGTGACCTCGGGAAGGATGGACACGGACGTCACCCGCCGCGGCCGAGATGAATCGACGGCCAGCCGGGCTTCGGCCGTCCAGGACAGGAGAGTGAGGGCCAGTGCCACCGACGCCACACCTGCAGTCGCTGCCGGTCGCAGCCCTGGACCGGCGGCGACTCCCAGTGGTAGAAGCACTAGTCGAAGTGTCCATAGGGCGCCCGGCAGGGCTCTTGCATAGGCCCAGCCGCCCACCAGTCCGAAGGCTGCCAGCACCCAACCGGCGGGTGTGACGGCCGGGATTCCCAGACCTGCCACCACGGCGGGCAAACAGATGAGGCCGAAGGCGAGGACGGTCGCCTTGGTCGGAACCCGGTCGGGCTTCACCTGCTGGAACCAACTGTCGATGGCACATGTCCGGGTCAGAGCGACTCCCGCGGCCAGGGTCGCAAGCGCCCCGATCCACACGAGGTCCACTTCCAGAGCGATGGCCGTGAGGGCCCAAGCGCCTCCGGTCACCGCTATCGCGTTCCTCACCCATGGGCCGGGGGATAGGAGTAGGGCGACCAGGCTGATTGATGTGGCCACCAGCAGACCCAGCGCTAGGAGAGCCGAACTGTTGGCTCCCCACGGTGATGACCCGAACAGCAGCCTGGCGGTCCACAGAAGACTGCCGGAGAGAATGAAGGCGGCTGCTACGGGGACTCGTCTTGGCATGCTCCCATTGTGGCGCACCCTGTCGGTTGTTGAGAAGCCGAAGGAGCAGATGCCCATTGCCCATCCACCACTCACCACCCCTGTACGATGGCGCCGGTGGCGTTCGGAGTTGAGGATTCCTGGCCGGGAGAGGCGAAGTTCTGTTCCGATTGTGGAACGCTTCTCGAGCGCGCCCCACTATACGGACGGACGCGTGGTGTCTGCCCCGTTTGCGGTCGGATCGACTTCCGGTCGCCGTCTGTGGCGGTGGCGGTACTCCTCCGCGACGCGCGGGGTCGCGTCCTGATGGTGAAACGTGGTCCGGGATCCTCGCGTCCCGGTTTCTGGTCGATCCCGGCCGGTTACATGGACTACGGCGAGGAAGTCAGGGCTGCGGGGGCCCGAGAGGTGCTCGAGGAGACCGGTCTGGTGGCTGAGTTGGGTGATCCGATCCATGTGGCCACCAACTTCCACGATCCACTCAAGGTGTGTGTTTGTATCTGGTTCGCCGGGCGCGTGACGGGAGGAGACCCGCGCCCCGGCTCGGACGCGGTCGAAGTCGGGTGGTTCCCGCTCGATGATCTTCCCGAACTAGCCTTCGCGACGGATGGCGCCCTCTTCGAACAGATGATGGGAGAGGAGAACTCTCGGCTCCCGGATTGACTTTTCCGAGCCGCTGCTCCCACATGAAGCACCTGGACACCGGCCAGACCACTCAGCCGGAGAACCCTCTCCCCGAACCCGAGCGGACCTTCCCGTCACGGGCTTGGTCAAAGGACCGGCGGTTGGCGGGAAGTCTCCCTCCACGGGGTTCCGGCGACGAGGCTGATTATCTCGCAGTGACGCGGCTTGGCTTCGTGCAGCAGGGTCAGTGGACGACCTGTCAATACCAGGCGGGCCGTCTGGATCGGGTCTTGGTGGCAGACGACCACGATCTCCTGGCAGGGATGCCGACCAGCCAGGGCCGAGACCGCGCCGCCGATGCGCGTCCCGAGTTCGTCGACGGTCTCCGGTGAGAAGTCCATCTGCAGGGGTGTGTTCAGGTACGCGTCGAGTTCACCCGGCCGGTACCGGTCGAGTTCTGGCCATGGAAGACCTCTCCATCGATTCATAAGTGCCCACTCCGTCAGGTCCGGAACGACGTTGCAGACCAGGTCGTGGTGGTCGGCGATCCTCGCGGCCGTCTGAACCGCACGATCGAGGGGTGACGTGTAGACGGAGCCTATCCGGCGAGGCGCGAGAACGCTCCCTGCCCATGCCGCCTGGCGCCGGCCACGGGCACTCAGATCGAACCCGGGCAGGTCCGCGTACACGGTGTGGTGAGGGTTCTCCACTTCGCCGTGGCGCACCAGATGTACAACGGAGGCCATGGGTACAAAGGCTACCCCGGCCAACGTCTGTAGTCAGTAGTTGCTAGCCGGTAGTATCGAATCGTCAACTACCAACTACCAACTACCAACTAATCCTCTAGGTTTGACCGCACATGGACGAGCCGCGTATCACAGAGCCCATACTCCATGTGGATATGGATGCCTTCTACGTGGAGGTGGAACGACTCGACGACCGGAGGCTGGTGGGCCGGCCGGTGGTCGTCGGTGGTGAGGGACCAAGAGGGGTGGTGGCGTCCGCCTCCTACGAGGTCAGGGCCACGGGTGTTCGCTCGGCCATGCCGATGAGCACCGCCCGGCGGATGTGTCCCGGATTGGTAATCGTGCCGCCCCGGCATCGCCGTTACGGGGAGATCTCGGAGCAGGTCTTCTCCATATTCCAGGATTTCACTCCCCTGGTGCAGGGGCTCTCCGTCGATGAAGCCTTCCTAGACATACGCGGTCTGCGCAGGCACTACCCGGACAGCCTCGCCGTGGCCGAGGCGATCCGGACTCGGATCAGGCGCGAACTGCACCTTCCTGCCTCGGTGGGCGCCGCTACCTCTCTGTACCTGGCCAAGATGGCGTCTGGATACGCCAAGCCGGACGGTGTCCATATCGTCACCGAAGGAAGCGAGAACGCGTTCCTGGAGCCCCTCGACGTTCAGGAGTTGTGGGGAGTTGGCAAGGCCACCCGGCGCAAGCTGGCCTCGATGGGGATAGGCACCGTGGGGCAACTGGCCCAGGTGCCGCTGCCGCTCCTCCGGCGTCACCTGGGAGACGCCACGGGGGATCACCTCCACCGCCTGGCCAACGGGGTCGACGCGAGGGTCGTCGAGCCTCACGGTGGTGCCAAGTCGATCTCGGTCGAGCAGACCTTCAGGGAGGACATCTCGGGTGTCGAGGCGCTGCGTTTCCGACTGCTACGCCAGGCCGATCAGGTTGGGTGGAGGTTACGCCGAGCAGGACTCGCTGGACGTACAGTCTCCCTCAAACTCCGGTATGCCGACTTCAAGACCATCACCCGCGCGGAGACATTGCGAGCCGCTACCGATGTGTCTAGGGAGGTCTACGAGTCCTGCTGTCGCCTGTTGGACCGGGCCGGAGTAGGCGATCGGTCTGTCCGGCTTCTTGGCGTCTCGGTCAGTGGTTTGCGGGCGAGTGACGCGCCGCGCCAGTTGATGGTCGACCATGAGGAACGCTGGGAGCATCTGGAGGAGGCCATAGACGAGTTGAGGGTTCGCTTCGGTCGCCATGTTGTGGAGCCCGCGCGTCTCCGGCCCCTGGATTCCGATCGTGCAGCTCGCGACGCCTGAGCGGTCACCGAGCGGAGGCGGGTGTGCCGGGTAGGGGCTGTACCTCCCGCTAGCTCTACGTTTCCGGCTTCCAGAACGGGCGACCACTCCGGGCCTTCGCTTCACGCTTGCGCTCAGGGGTGCGTATACTGTGCAGGGCTGACGTTGAGAGCGGGGCGGCTTCGATGCCTTTGAACGAGCGGGAGCAGCAGATACTCGAGGAGATCGAGCGGCAGTTCCGTGATGATCCCGAGTTCGTGCGCAAGGCATCGTCCCTTTCTGATCTCGACCATGGGAACCCTCGACTTCCGGCGGCCGGAGTTGCCTTGGGGCTGGTACTGCTCGGCACGTTCTGGCTCGACAGGGTGGGGACCTGGTTGGCCTTGGGCGGGTTCGGTCTGCTGGTCCTGTCGATCAGCGCGCTGGTCCAGAAGAGACGCGGCTCGGGCAGCGGCTCGGACACCTACTCGCGGGATTTCTTGTCGAGCGCGAAGAACTCCCGCTGGCCGTTCCGACGCTGACGGACCATCCCCACTACAGTAAATCGGTCTGAGGCGGAGGGGTTGATGAGACTGTCGAACTGCTTCGCGCCGGGCGTTGCAACTGCCCACTGAGGGTTGCAGATGAGGGAAATGAATCCGGTTCGGGGTGTGCGCTCGTACTCCCCTGGTCCAAGGGAGATGGTCTTGCAAGAGGGTTTCACTGCCGAACAGGCGTCGAGGCTAACAGGGTGTACGTCGTCCCAACTCCGCTATTGGGACTCCGTCCGGCTGGTCCAGCCGTCGATCCAGAAGACCGGAGGGCGCCCCGGCGTCCGGAGGGTTTACTCATTCCGGGATCTGGTGCAGTTAAGAGCGGTGAGGAGTCTCAAGGACAATGGAATGTCCCTCCAGCGAATCAGGCGGGCCTGGGGTTACCTGAGCCGCAACGGTGTCGATCCCCGTACTGTGAGGCTGGTCACAGATGGCGTGTCGATTTTCCAGATCGCCCAGGAAGACGATGAGATAATCGACATTCTTCGCGAGGGCCAGTTGGCGTTCTTCGTTGCACTCGACGAGATCGCCCGGAATGTCGAGGAGGACCTGACCCTCTTCGAGTTGGACCGCGACAAGTTTCTCTCGGTCCTCCAGAGCACCCAGGAGGAGGTGTCCCGCCGGATCGAGGCCGCCTCCGGCTAACGGATTCAGCGGCGATCGGTCCGTGGGCGTAGACGGGGCTTGATGGACAGCTTTGGGTAAGGTGTTCCTGCAGGTGGTCCTGCGTCACCCTGTTCTTGCAGCCGAGGCGTTGCGCCTGGCCCTCGCTACGGCCGAGCCCGGATGGCTGCTCAAACCTCCGTTTCTGCCCCGCCCGGAGCCGACCTACCGGGACTGGCGCCTCGCAACCGCCTACGGCCGAGCCGATGTCCAACCGTCAACGGCGGAAGTGGTGGAGTACCTGCAATGGCGCCGTTCCATGCGCCAGGCACGCTAACCACCGATCACCAATCACCAACCGGGTTCGTTACCCGGCTTCCACTTGATCGAGCATCCCATCGATGGGTACTGGGCGACGGTGACAGGACTGTCCGCCAGCACCGCGTCCAGCGCGGATCGCAAGTCTTCGCCGGTTACGGGCATACCGGAGTTGGGCCTGGAGCCGTCGAATCTCCCCCGATACGCGAGCTCGCGGTCCGGACCGAACAGGAAGAAGTCCGGCGTGCAGGCGGCGGTGTAGGCCTTGGCGACTTCCTGGGTCTCGTCGAAGAGGACGGGGAAACTGTATCCCCGTTCACGCGCCACGGCGCCCAAACGTTCGGGTCCGTCGTCGGGATAGGTCACGGCATCGTTGGCGCTGATTCCCACGATGGCCACATCGGCGCCCGCGTAGTCGTTCCCGAAGTCGACCAAGCCCTGCTGGATGTGGACAACGTACGGACAATGGTTGCACAGGAAGATGACCACCAAGGCCTTGCTCTGCTCGAGGTCGCCCAATGCCACCGGGTTGCCGCTAACCGTATCGGTCAGGTTGAAGTCAGGGGCGGTGGTCCCCAGTGCCAGCATCGTGGACTTCTCAACGGCCATTCTCGGAACTCCGGGTAGACGAATCGATCAGGAAGGAAGAGTAGTCAGTGGTCAGCGGTCTCAGTCACCAGTTCACCGATCACCATTCACCATTCACCATTCACCATTCACCATTCACCATTCACCATTCACCATTCACCATTCACCACTCAAGCTGGTTCGGCTAGGAGATAGGGAACCCACCGGGGGTCGCGTGATTTCCCCAAGGCCGCGTACAGCCAACCCTGGTAGGTGGGGGTCACAGGCATCCTGGTGAGCTTCAGGCCGGCCTGGTGGGGAAGGCGGTTGCCCTTGCGAATGTTGCACCGGCGGCAGCATGCCACCACGTTCTCCCAGGTATGGGGTCCTCCGTGGGCCTTTGGTACTACATGGTCGAGGCTCTCGGCAGGTGCACGACAGTACTGGCACCGGTGGCTATCCCGAGCGAACACGGCCGTCCGGGTCAGGGGGACCCGACGGTGGTACGGGACCTTGACGTAGTCGCGCAGGCGCACTACCGAAGGGACCTCGAAGGTGCGTTCAGCGCTGTGCCAGAGGCTGTCGGTCACCGCCAGGGTGTCGGCCTTTGAACGTAGGACGAGGACGACGGCCCGGCGGGCGCTTACGATCGACAGGGGCTCGTATGTTGCG
Source organism: Candidatus Spongiisociaceae bacterium (assembly GCA_965219685.1). Taxonomy (GTDB): domain Bacteria; phylum Actinomycetota; class Acidimicrobiia; order Spongiisociales; family Spongiisociaceae; genus JAPPFW01. The sequence goes on from CBDCOH010000002.1 coordinate 693,591, forward strand.
TTGAGGACCAAAGTTCGATGAGCCAACGCCCTCTCCGTATCCGTCGGTGGCACAACGATACCAAGCCCGGTTGCCGGTCCCGTAGTTGGTGGCTGGTTGATGGTTGATGGTGGTTGGTGACTGGTGGATGCCAAACAACTGTCATTGGCACCTGATCCGGGATGGGCCAGTGACCATCTAGCTCAAGGAGACTGACGACCGTGCGGTCCTGTCAGCCTTTCAACCACCAACCACCCCTATGCGCAGGCGGTGCATCGTCCTGCTATCTCAAGCGAGTGGCCGGTGGCGACGAAGTCCCGGAATCGGGTTGCTGCGGATACCACGTCGTTCAGGACAGCTTCCGAGTGCTCGGGCAATTCTATGTCATCGATAGCGCCGCACCTATCGCATACGAGGTGGTGGTGGTGGCCCATCAGCCACTCAGCCAACTCGTAGCGAATGATGCCACCGGTTCCATGATGCGGGGAAAGGACGCCTGCCCGGGTCAGTACGGACAGGGAACGGTACAGCGACGACAGCGGGACATCCTCGTCAAGGTCCTTGTGCAGCTCCGAGGCGGATCTGGGTCCTTCCGCTCTGGCAAGGGCCCGGATCACCTGTCGCCGGCCCCTGGTGTACCGGATCTCCTGCGCTGCCAGGCGCGACACGGCCTGTTGCTCGATCTGTGCGCTGACCATGTTCTCCCCTGCCTATACCATTGTGCCAGTCACCTGGGCACTCCGAGATGGGTGACGGCGTACCAACCGGCTGCCTTCATCCTAGCCGTTGCATAGCGAATCCTTACGTACGACGGTTGTCGGTGGCCCGGTCGTACCTACCTGAGCCTGATACCTGCCGGGCGTCCCGTTCCCGCCGAAGATTGTGTTTGCGGGGCGAATCGGTGCCGCTCCCGACGCCATTCTAGTGCTAGAGTGGCAGATAGTGGATCGAAGTGGGATAAAATGGGTCGAAAGGCTAAGCTAGTGCAACAGCATCCGATCCGGTTCGTAGCAAGGAACGAGAAGTCGTGCTCCTCGGTCAGTACCAACATACGGTGGACAAGAAAGGGAGGATGGTTCTCCCTGCCCGCTACCGCCACAAGCTGGCGAGTGGTTGTGTCATCACCAAGGGTCAGGAACGGTGTCTCTACGTGTTCCCTCTCGACCGATGGGAGCAGGAGGTGGAGAAGTACCGCATGTTGCCCCGTACCGACGCTCGAGCGCGCCGCCTTACGAGGGCGTTTTTCGCAGGTGCCGTCCACCAGGAACTGGACGCCGCAGGTCGAGTCCAACTTCCCCTACGGCTTCGTGAGTACGCAGGCCTCGAGAGGGAGGTGACGGTGATCGGTGTGGAGGAGCGAGCCGAGATCTGGGACTCGGGTGCGTGGAACGAATACGACGAGGAGGCAGACAACTATTACTCGAACATCGAGGAGGCGCTCTCGGATTTCGGCATCTAGCACAACTCGCCCCGGACCAGAATCGATGACCTGCTCATCGCCAGCCCTCCGGCCGCCAATGGACTGCCCCTACTCCGCCCGCAATCTAGTTGGTAACAATGATCGGGGGGCTGGCAATGAGCACGGTATCGGATGCTGAACAGGCCTCTGATCGGCCGACCTACCACCGACCGGTGATGTTGGAGGAAGTGGTGGACTTTTTCAGACCGATCATGGAGGGAGTGTTGGTCGACGCTACATATGGGGGCGGCGGCCACACTGGGGCCTTGCTGGAAGAGCTCGGGAACGGGGTCCGTGTGCTGGGGATCGACAGAGACCCGGAGGCGATCGCGCAGGCAAAGGGTCACAGCCGGCTCCGGTTGGTCATGGGCAACTTCGCCGACCTGGACACAATCCTCGCGAACCAGGGGATCGCGGAGATCGCGGGCGTGCTGTTCGACCTGGGCATGTCCGGTCGCCAGGTGGAAAGTGCGCGCCGGGGATTCTCGTTCCGCCACGACGGACCCTTGGACATGCGGATGGGCCCCGATGCACGCATCTCAGCCGACGACCTGCTCAATCGGACGCCGGTCATGGAACTGGCAAGTCTCATCCGCAGCCTGGGAGAGGAACGGTTCGCCAAACGCGTCGCCCGCGCGGTCGTGGCAGCCCGCCCCATCCGGAGCACACGGCACCTGGCCGCGGTGGTGAAGAGCGCAATCCCTGCTGCTAGCCGGCGAACGGGTGGGCATCCTGCGAGGCGGACATTTCAAGCGGTGCGAATGGCGGTCAACGACGAGATGGGGGCCTTGGCGGCGGGTCTTGACCATGCCATCGGCGCGCTCCGTCCCGGTGGCCGATGCGTCGCGATCTCCTATCACTCCCTCGAGGACCGGATAGTCAAGCATCGTTTCAGGAAGGGGGAGGGCCGGGCGCCGGGTCCCACACTTCCTGTTCCACCACCTGTCGAACTCGACGTGCTGACGCGCCGACCAGTTCGCCCGCGTTCGGAAGAGATTGCCGCGAACCCGAGGGCCCGCAGTTCACGCCTCAGAGCGGCCGAGAAGGCAGCATGACGGTCCGTCCTCTTCGTTCTCCTCAAGGTCGTGCCGCGCCCCTTCGGGTCATCAGCGGCGGTGAGCGTCGGCGGCCCCGGCGCGCCTTCCTGTGGGCCTTGTACACAATCGGCGCGGTGGCTTCGTTCCTGGCGCTCATCTACCTGCGTACCGCCGTCGACGAGGCCGCCTACGAGATCCGCCGCCTGGAGAACCAGATCCGGCTCGAGGAGGGACGACAGAACCAACTCCACTTGGAGAAGATTCGGCTCGAATCCCCGAGCGAGATCGTTCCGATCGCGGAGCACCTGCTGGGGATGGTGCTCCCCGACGAGGTCATTCCGATTTCAGTGGCTGGTGTGCACGACGAGGGTTCCCGTTCGGTCGGGTCGCCCGGGGTTGTAGTTACGGATAAGCAAGGCGAGCGAGCGTCGGAGACCGCGGACGGCTCACCCGGTCCCGACTCGCTTCCCTGAGGTAACGGACTGTGAAGGGAAACGGGTTGGACATTGCTGGTTGGGGCCACTCGATGGGCCTTGTCCTCTGGTCGGTCGGCCGGTCCCCCGTGTTCGTCTCGATAGATGCCGGGAACTCATGCGACCTCTCCCGGGTCCCGGTTCTCCGTCAACGAACCGGCCTCGGCTCGGTTGATCGGCAGGACATGGGATTGGATCGTGGGTAAGAGAGCACGCGTACGGGGGGGAAGGCGCTCCACCGACATCCGCCTGCTCACGATCGCTCTCCTGGTCGTAGGATCATGGGCGACCATCGGATACCGGCTGTACCAGGTTCAGGTTGTCGACGCGGCCGCGTACACCGCGGCCGCCGAGCGGCAGAGGGTCCGTGTCGAGGAGACGGCCGCTGCGCGAGGAACCATATTCGACCGGGAGGGTCGGGAACTGGCCGTGAGCATCGAGGCTCGCACTGTCTATGCGAATCCTCGCCAGATCGTCGACCCGGGCGCCACTGCGCTGGCTCTGAGCAAGGTTCTCCCGCTCGATATCGACCGTCTGCGCGAGAAACTGCTGGCCGACGCCACCTTCGTGTTCGTCGCCCGCCAGGTGGAGGCGGACGATGCCGCCAAGGTTGCAGCCTTGGAGTTGCCGGGCATCCATTTCCTCACAGAGCCGAAGCGCGTCTACCCGTCGGGGTCGCTGGCGGCCCACGCGGTCGGGTTCGTCAACATCGACTCCAAGGGCATCGAGGGACTCGAGGCACAGTACGACAACCTGCTGACCGGCACGCCGGGGCGCATTCTCGCTGAGCGGGCCGCGGGGGGACAGGTGATCCCCCACGGTCGCTTCGAGATCCAACCCGCCATCCCCGGTGCAGACCTGATCATCTCGATCGACCGCGAGATCCAGTTCATGGCACATCGGGCCTGTGTCGACACCCTGGTCACCACACTCGCCGATCGATGTACGGTGGTCGCCCTGGATCCGGAGACGTTCGAGATCATGGCGATGGTCGTCGTGCCGTCGTTCGATCCCGCCGATCGCTCGGATGCTGACATCTCCAGCGGTGTTCTGGCCAATACCGCGGTGCGATCCCTGTACGAGCCGGGTTCCACACAGAAGGCTGTGACCGTCTCGGCGGCTCTGGAGGAGGGAATCGTCGACTGGGACACCCAGTATCTGGTGCAAGACGAGATCGAAGTCGTGGACGGGGCCTGTGACGACAATGACGACGTGGAGTGGGGGTGCTTCACCGACTTCAGTCCACACCCCCCGGAAGTGCTGACCGTGCGAGACTGCGTGCGCCTCTCGTCCAACGTCTGCACGGTCAAGATAGGCCAGGATCTGGGAAAGAACCACCTCGTCGACTACCTGGACGCGTTCGGATACGGTGCACACACCGGTATCGACTTCCCCGGAGAGGCCAAGGGAACGGTCAACCTACCGCGAGGGTGTTCGACTTGTCCTGCCTCGGCCTCGATCGGCTACTCGCTGTCTGTTTCCCCGCTCCAGATGGCGTCCGTCTACGCGACCATCGCCAACGGGGGTGTCAGGTTGGAACCTCGGTTGGTCACGGGCATCGTAAACGGGGACGGTGTGACCAGGCCGCCACAGAATCCACCCCACCGGGTCCTTTCGGACAGCACATCCCGTCTGGTTCGGCTGATGCTCAAGTCCGTCGTGGACTCCGGGACGGGGACCAGGGCGGCGGTTCCCGGCTACACGGTCGGTGGTAAGACCGGAACCACTCGGAAGTTCGACTACTCGCTCGGGATCTATACGGACAACTACGTGGCCAGCTTTGTGGGAATGGCGCCCATCGACGATCCCGAACTCGTGATCGCAGTAGTGGTGGATGCTCCGAGGGGCGGCGCGTCGATCTACGATCGGACCGGTGGGGCGGTAGCGGCGCCGCTGTTCTCCAGAGTCATGGAGGGATCGCTCCATCAGATGGGAGTCAGTCCCGATGCCTGACCAGCGCGTCCGGCTGGCCACGCTTGCCCGTCGGGTCGGTGGAGAGATCCGAGGCGATGGCGCTGCAACCGTTAGCAGTATCACTCATGACAGCCGTCTGGCGACCGCAGGTTCCCTGTTTGTCGCAGTCCGAGGACTCGAGGCGGACGGCCATGCCTTTGTAAGGGATGCTACGAGACGTGGAGCAACAGCCCTCCTGGTGGAGGAATTCGTCACCACCACTCTGCCGCAGATAAGGGTTGCGGACACCCGACGGGTGTTGGGTCCCGCAGCATCGCTGGTCTTCGGCGATCCAAGCCGGGAACTGGATGTCATCGGCGTCACAGGCACCAACGGGAAGACCACCGTAACGGTGATGATCGAATCGATCGCCGCGGCAGCGGAGCGCCCCTTCGGCAGGCTGGGGACACTCGGTACCAAGATCGTCGGCCGGCACGAGTCGATGGCTCTCACCACTCCTGACGCTTCGGAACTCCAAGGGCATTTCAGGACAATGGTGGACGAGGGTGTGTCCCTCGTCGCGATGGAGGTCTCGTCCCACGCCCTTGCCCTTCATCGGGTAGAGGGCACTTCGTTTGCCGTGGCGGCCTTCACCAACCTCTCCCAGGATCATCTCGACTTCCATCGGGACATGGAGACGTACCTGGCAGCCAAGATGCGGCTTTTCGACGGCCGCGCTCCTGTGCATGTCGTCGATGTGAACGACGATGCCGGACAACGAGTGGCTGGTTCTGCCGCGGGTCGCGTCGTCACGGTGGGCCTCGGCGACGGCTATGACGTTGCGGCCGTGGTCACGCGGACCACGCTGCGAGAGTCACGTTTCACGTGCCGGTTGGAGGGTCGGGATGTGAAGTTGAGGGTCAAACCCGGTGGACTCCACAACGTCCGCAACGCGGCGCTCGCGGTCGCCTGCGCCAGACAGGTGGGGATCGGGATCGAACCGATCGTCGAAGGCCTCTCCACGATCGAGCGGATTCCGGGCCGCCTCGATCCGATCGACGCGGGACAGCCATTCCGGGTGCTGGTCGATTACGCGCACACTCCGGAGGCGGTCGACTCGGTGGTGAGGGCCGCGCTCGACCGCTGTGGCGGGTCCACGATCGTCGTCGTGGGAGCGGCTGGGGAGCGCGACCCCGCAAAGCGCCCGCTTCTCGGTGCTGCGGCGGCCAATGCCCATGTCGCGGTGATCACTTCGGACAATCCCCGCTCTGAGGACCCTTCTGCTCTAGTCGATGCGGTGGTACAGGGGACATCGCAGGGCAGGGCGGAGGTGATAGCGGAGGTGGACCGGAGCAGGGCCATCCGGATCGCCGTGGAGCGGGCCGAGCCGGGCGACGCAGTCCTGATCCTCGGGAAGGGTCACGAGCGGAGCCAGGATCTGGGTGACGAGGTCGTACCGTTCGACGACCGGGCGGTAGCGGCTTTTCACCTGCAACAGCGATGGGCGCGGTAATCATGTCCTACGAACGCCTGGTGGAGAAACGGTTGCCGTGATAGCGATGCTCACGTCGGCGACGGTGGCCTTCGCGGTCGCCATCTTCGGAACCGCGTACGCAATCCGCCTGTTCCGCGCTTGGAACATCGGCCAGTTCATCCAAGAGGAACTGGAAGGCCACATGCACAAGCGCGGCACCCCCACCATGGGCGGGATCGTCATCATTCTGGCGGTGGTAGCCGGGTACGCGGCGTCCCACGTACGCCTCCTGGTCAGCGACGGTTCCGTGCAGTGGGTGGGACGCGACTACGAGTCGGCGGGACTGCTGGCTATCGGTGCCATCCTGGGGATGGGCGTGGTCGGTTTCATCGACGACTACCAGAAGCTGTCGCGGTTCCGGAACCAGGGCTTGGGCATAGCGGCCAAGTTCGTCGGCCAGTTGGCTGTGGCGGGGTTCTTCGCGTGGGGAGCGGTGGTCTCCGGCACCTCGACCGCCATCGGGTTCACCCGACCGACTTCGCTGGATCTGGGGGCCGGTCTGTTCGCGGTCTGGGTTCTACTGATGCTCACGGGGTTTGCCAACGCGGTCAACTTCACCGATGGCCTGGACGGGCTGGCGTCGGGGTCGGGGGCGCTGGTTGCCGGCGCCTACATGATCATCGCCTTCTGGATGTTCCGGCATCCGTCCTTCTACGAAGTGGAGGGAAGCCTCGGGCTGGCGGCGGTGGCTTCCGCCATGCTCGGCGCGTGCCTCGGCTTTCTGTGGTGGAACGCAGCGCCCGCCCGAATAATCATGGGAGACGTCGGCTCTCAGGCGCTGGGAGGCGGAATGGCTGCCTTGGCGCTGCTGACCAACACCGACCTTCTGCTGGCCATCCTCGGCGGCCTCTACGTGGTCGAGACGCTATCGGTGATCGTCCAGGTGGCGGGGTTCAGATGGTTCGGCGGTCGGAGGGTGTTCCGCATGGCGCCGATCCACCACCACTTCGAGATGAAGCAGTGGCCCGAGACGACGATCATCACCCGATTCTGGATACTTGCCGCCATCGGCGTGGCTCTTGGACTCGGCCTCTTCTACGGCGACTTCCTGACCGGTGGAGGGGTGGACGGCCTTGCCGGAGGGACGGGATGAGGACCCTGGTACTCGGGGCCGGGATCTCAGGCCGGGCGGCCTCACGGCTCCTGGGCCGCCTTGATCTCGACCATGTCGTCTATGACCGGTGTGCTGCGAGTCTCCGTCCGCTGGCCGCTTCCGGTATAGGCACCGTATCCGGACCGTGGGAACCATCGCTTCTGTCCGGAGTGGAACTGGTCGTCACGAGTCCGGGATTCAGTCCCTCCTCCCACCCGATCCGCGCCGCGAGCGAGGCTGGAATACCGGTTTGGAGCGAGGTCGAGTTGGCGATCCGGCACCTGAGATGTCCGGTCGTGGCAGTAACCGGGACCAACGGCAAGACGACGGTCGTGGAGCAAGCCACCGAGATGCTCCAGGAGTCCGGCGTGAGGGCGGTTGCGGCCGGCAACATCGGCCGAGCACTGAGTGACGTGGTCCTCGACGAATGGGAGGTGGTGGTGCTGGAGGTCTCCAGCTTCCAGCTGGTCGCGACCTACTCTCTCGCCCCCCGCGTGGCGGTGATAGTCAACGTCGCCGCCGACCACCTGGACTGGCACGGGTCCCCGGCCGCATACCGAGCGGCCAAGGCGAGGATCTTCCGTCGCTTCACTTCCGAGGACCTCTTGGTCTACGACGCCGATGACCCCGGGGCCTCGGCACTCGCGCGTATCGCTCCCGGACGCAAGGCGCCGGTCACCGGGTCGGACAGGCTTCCGGCCAACCGGTACGGATTTGTCCGGGGTGGGCTTCGCCTTCCGGCGGGCACCGTCCCGGTTAAGGAGCGGCCGACGATCGATCCCGCCTACCGGGTGAATCTCACAGCGGCGGCGGTCGCGGCAACGGAGATGGGAGCCGGGCCGGGGTCCGTGGCGGGAGTCGTCGGCCGGTTCCACCACCGGTCCCACCGCCGCGACGTGGTTGGCGAATGGGCCGGTGTGACCTGGGTCAACGACTCCAAGGCGACCAACCCTCATGCAGCGTCCGCAGCGATTCGCTGCTACCCGTCGGTCGTGCTGATCGCAGGAGGGCGCAACAAAGGTCTGGACCTGGCGCCCATCGTTGCGCTTCCCAACATCAGACTCCTTATCGGGCTCGGCGAAGCGGGACCCGAACTCCTGAGACGTTGGAGCGGCCGGCCTGGTTGCCTGGCGGGATCTATGGAGCAGGCGGTCGACATGGCGGGCGCCCGCGCCCTCAGCGGGGACACCGTCCTGCTTTCCCCGGGATGCGCCAGCTTCGACATGTTCGCTTCCTACGAGGAGCGCGGCGAGGTATTCGGTCGCCTGGTCCGCAGGTACATAGAAGCGGCCCGGGTCGCGAGAGCCGGCATCGGGAGGGATCCCGGATGACCGCGAGAGTTACCTCCATCAGCGACCTGCGGGCACGGGTCCGTCGGCGCCACGAACTCGATCTGGCCAGATCACGGGTGGCGACCTTCGTACTGGTTCTGGTGGGCCTCCTCTTGGTCGTCGGGCTCGGCGCCATCATGTCGGCCTCATCCGTGGATGGAATCCTCGGCGAGTCGGATCGACTGGCGATTTTCAGGCGCCAGGGACGGTGGGTGATCGTCGGTATCTTCCTGATGGTCATAGCCATGCTGATCCCATACGACTGGTACAAGAGGGCCGCGGTATGGATCCTCGGGATCTCGATAGGAGGGCTGCTCCTCGTTCCGATGTTCGGTTCCACCCGCGGGGGAGCGCAGCGGTGGTTGGAGGTCGGTTCGGTCACCGTCCAGCCTTCGGAGTTCTCCAAACTAGCCGTGGTTATTTTCCTGGCGTCGGTCTTCGCTGACCGAGGCCAACGGCTCGGAGAACTTCAACAGGTCCTCGGTCCCACCGTGCTGGCCGTGGGCGTCACCTGTACTCTGGTCGTCCTCCAGCCCGACCTGGGGACGGCCCTCATCATCGCCGGGGCCGGTGGTGGGGTGGTGCTCGCATCCGGGGTGCCCTTGAGGTATATCCTCGGGGGTGGGGCGCTCGCCACCGCGCTGGCGGCGGTCTCCACCCTTGCCTACCAGTACCGGCGCGAGCGATTCGCGTGCTTCGTCGATCCGCTGGCGGATCCGCTCGGAAGTTGTTTCCAACTGGCCCAGAGCCTCATGGCGTTGGGAAGTGGAAACCTGATGGGAGTCGGCTTGGGGGCGTCCCGGGCTCGCTGGGCCTTTCTCCCGAATGCCCATACCGACTTCATCTTCACGATCATCGCCGAGGAGACCGGGTTCTTCGGGGCCCTGGGGCTCCTGGCCGTACTGGCCGGCCTCTCTCTAGCCGGGATCTGGATCGCATACCGGACCGGAGACCCGTTCGCCCGCCTGCTGGCCAGCGGCATAACCGCCTGGTTGAGCGGGCAGTCGATCGTCAACGTGGGCGGCGTGGTCGGTGTGATTCCTGTGACCGGTCTGGCGCTTCCCTTCGTTTCGGTCGGCGGGAGCGCCATGGTGGCCGCCCTCGTGGCGGCGGGGATACTGGTCAACATCGCCCGTACCGCACCGCATCCTCGCGTGCCCAAGCCAAGTGGAGACCGTCAATGACCTTCGCCATTGCAGCGGCGGGGACGGGTGGCCACATCTACCCCGGACTGGCTGTGGCCGAGCAACTGGTGGCGGCCGGGGTCGAGAAGAGACACATCCTGTTTCTCGGCGGTGACCGCATGGAAGCGGACCTGATCCCCCGTGAAGGGTTCCCCTTCGTGCGTCTCGAGCTGCAGGGACTGGTGCGGAGCCTGTCGACCCGCAACCTTCGGTTACCCGGGGTCGTGTGGAGGGCCGCGCGGAGGGCGAGCCGCGAGATTGCGGCGCACGGGGTGGCTTCGGTGCTGTGCACGGGAGGGTACGTCACCGTGCCCGTCGCGGCGGCAGCCCGACGACGGGGCGTCGCCCTCTACCTGCACGAGCAGAATTACGAGGCAGGACTGGCGAACCGGTTGGCAGGCCGCTGGGCGGATCGATCCTTCGTGTCGTTTCCGGGAACCCGCGGACTGAACGGAACGGTGGTCGGGTATCCGCTGCGGAGCGCGCTCGCCAACCTCGACAGGGCCGTGTCTCGAGCCGGCGCTCTCGAGCGTTACGACCTGGATCCCGCGCACCCGACGCTGGGCGTGGTGGGAGGCAGTCTGGGGGCGAGTGCGATCAATCAGGCCGTGACCCGGATGGCGGCTTCGTGGGACGAAGGTCCGCTGCAGGTGGTCCATCTGGCCGGCGCATCCCAGGCGGAACGGGTGCGGGTGGACGCAGACGCGCACGCGGTGACCAGGGTTGTGGTCGGGTACGAGAACCGTATGGATCTCTTCTACGCCGCTGTCGATCTGCTCGTCGCCCGGGCCGGGGGAGGGCTAATGGAGGCAGCCGCGTCGGGTATTCCGGCCATCCTGGTTCCCGGCGCATTCGGAGGGCGTCACCAACTCGGCAACGCACAAGCGATGGCGCAGGCGGGAGGCGCGGTCGTGCTGGACGAAGCGGGTCTCGACTCGCTCGGAGAGACGGTCGCGGGGCTGCTTTCAGACGCCGCGCGCCGGGACGAGATGAGCAGGGCGGCCATCGAGGTGGCGAGGCCCGGTGCGGCAGCCGCCATTGCGGACACGATGCTCGAGAGCGCCCATGCGATCCCTCGATGAGCCGGGCCGGATCCACATAGTCGGGGTCGCGGGGGCCGGAATGGGCCCACTGGCCAAGCTCCTGGTGGCCATGGGTCATCGGGTTACCGGATCCGACCTCTGTCCGGGACCCTCCGTGGATGAACTGCGCCGTCTCGGCATCGAGATCTGGCAGGGAAGCCGGCCCGAACGGATGACCTCCTGCGAGCTGGTCGTCGCGTCATCGGCGGTTCCCGGGAGCGATCCCGAGCTAAGGGCGGCGGAGGCGGCCGACGTTCCGGTGTGGGAACGCCCCGCGCTGCTCGAGATCCTGACCGCTCGTATACCCACCATCGGCGTAACGGGAACCCACGGCAAGACCACTTCCACCGCGCTGGCGATCAACGCCGCCAGGGCGCTGGGTCTCGACCCGTCCTTCATAGTGGGTGGTGACCTGGTGGACATCGGTACGAACGCCCACCTGGGAACGGACAACATCCTCGTTCTCGAGGCCGACGAGGCCTTCGGTACCTTCACCCACCTCACGTTCCACGGGCTGATGGTGACCAACGTCGACTCGGACCACTTGGACCACTACGGCACCCGGGACAACCTCGAGGCCACATTCGGCGCAGTCGTCGACCGTGTGGCGGGACCCGTGGTGGTGGGTGTCGACGATCCGGGGGGCCGCAGGCTGGCCCGGCGGACCCGGAGACCGGGATACGGTACGTCACCGGATGCCGAGTGGAGGATCACCGAAGTCATACCCGGGCCATCGCATGTCTCGTTCCGGTTGGGGGGGAGGTTTCGCCCGAGGAGGGTGACCGTGGGCCGACCCGGATTGCACACGGCTCGTAACGCGTGCGGCGTCCTGGCTCTCCTGGCCGAACTGGGTTACGACCCGGCGGACGCCATTGCCGGGATGGCGCGTTTCGGGGGAGTGCGCCGGCGCCTGGAAATGCGGGCCACCGTGGCCGGGGTGACCATCCTCGACAGTTATGCCCACCACCCGACGGAGGTGGCCGCCGACCTCGCTGCGATCGCTCCAATCGACAGGAACCGCCTGTGGGTGGTCTTCCAACCCCACCTGTACTCGAGGACCGGAGCCTTGGCAGCCGAGTTCGGGAAGGCGCTGGCCGCTGCCGATCGGTTGGTGGTCACGGATGTGTACGGGGCTCGAGAGGCACCGGTTCCGGGCGTGACCGGCGCCCTTGTAGCGGATGCGGCTCGACTCGGCGGTGTCGCGGTGGATTACGTTCCCCGACTGGAGGACGTCGCCGGTTTCATCGCGGACCGTGTCGAGTCGGGAGACCTGGTGCTGACGCTTGGGGCGGGGGACATAACGTCTCTACCGGACGGCCTCGCCGAGAGCCTGAGGCGTTCGGCATGACCGCCTGGGAGGCTCTGCGGGTCGGAGGACACATCGTCTCCGACGTGGAGATCGGGTCACTCACCACTTACAAGCTGGGAGGACGCGCCCGGTGGTTCTGCGAGCCGGACTCGGTGGAGTCTCTCGTGAACGTCATCAATGCCGCAACCGAGCGGGGTGTGGACACTCTGATGCTGGGAAGGGGAAGCAACCTGGTCGTGTCGGATCGCGGCTACGAGGGTCTTGTCGTGCGGTTGAAGGGTGATTTCCGTGATGTTCACGTCGATCGGGACGCAGGACTGGTCACGGCCGGCGCCGCGGTCGCGCTCCCTCTGCTCGCGCGCCGGGTGGCGCGGGAGGAACTGGGTTCGCTGGAGTTCTATGTGGGCATCCCAGGATCGGTCGGTGGGGCAGTCGCGATGAACGCCGGTTTCTACGGTACGGAGACGTCGGATGTGCTGGCATCGGCCACGCTTCTGGACAAGAGGTCCGGATCGGTCGGCGAGTTGGCTGCGGACCAGCTCGGCTTCGGGTACAGGACCAGCAACGTCACGGAGGATGACCTGGTGCTGCGCGCCGTCTTCCGAGTGCGACCGCGCCCGGGGGTCGAGGTCTCGGCGCTGATGCGCGAGGCAATACGGTGGCGCCGCGACAACCAGCCGGGTGGGACCCTGAACGCGGGAAGCATCTTCCGCAATCCTCCCGGTGATGCCGCCGGGAGGATCATCGACTCGCTCGGTCTCAAGGGCATGCGACGGGGAGGTGCACACGTCTCACACCGTCACGCCAACTTCTTCGTCGCCGACCCGGGTACCCGTGCGCAGGATGTGTACGAGCTGGTTGATGCAGTCCGCGGCTTGGTCCACGAACGGACCGGGACCCTGCTCGAGCCGGAAGTCCGTTTCGCGGGCCGGTTCACCTGATGAGCGTAGTGGTGACCGGCGGCATGGTCGATGGAGAACAGCCTTGAGGGTAGATCCGCGCATAATCCGACGCCGTCTCGAGGTTGCCGAGGAGCAGGCTCGATCGAGGGTGCGCAGATCCCTGATACTGCTTGTGGCTCTGGCTGGAGCCGGTTGTGTCGCCTGGTTCTTCGTTTCGCCTCTGATGAGTGTCCGAGCTGTAGTGGTAAATGGCGCCAGCCGGTCGGCCGTCGACGAGATCCTCTCCGACGCCAAGGTGGTCGAGGGTAGGCCCATGGTGGCGATCCGGGTCGGCGCGATCGAGGAGCATCTGGTGGCCGATCCGTGGATCGAATCGGCGTCGGTCAAGGTGGTATTCCCAACCACAGTCGAGGTGGCCGTGCGGGAGCGGGAACCGATCGCCTGGATCCGGTTGGAGGATCGGTGGGGTCTCCTGGCGGACGGCGGGCGTCTTGTCGAGTATGCCGACAGCCCGATGCCGATCCGTTCCCTGATCAGGATTCCCGTGGAGGACCCCGGACTCGGTGCGGCGGTCGAGAACGAGATCGTATCCGGCGCCTTGGAGTTCCTAGGCGCCCTTCCCGAAGATCTCGCCCGGCGGAGCGTGGCGAAGGTGGTGGACGAAGAGATCTGGGTCTTGGTCGGGTACAGGTCGGTCCGGATAGGACTTCCCGTCGAGATGGAGGCCAAGGCGGCTTCTCTGATCGCGATGATCAACACTGCGCATGGAGGAGTTATAGACGTTACCGCACCAAGTCGACCGGCAATCCGGTCTCAGGACACAGCCGGAGAGGGCTTGTCCGATAGCATTGACGTTTAGGTTTAACCACAACCAGAGGTTAATCTCTAGGGTGAAGCTGTGCCATGGCGTATGCTCTGGTGCAATCCGATCCGGACCTCCCGCCCCGGCTTGGGACGGGTGCTGTTCGGAGCAAGAGGATCAGATCAGGCTGAGCGGGAGGGACTTAGGCACATGGCCGTGACCAATGTTGGCGGGTTGCATAGCTACGTAGCTGTTATCAAGGTGGTTGGGGTTGGCGGTGGGGGGATGAACGCTGTCAATCGAATGGTCGAAGCGGGCATTCGAGGTGTCGAGTTCATAGCTGTCAACACCGATGCCCAGGCGCTCCTGATGTCGGATGCCGACATCAAACTGGACATCGGCCGGGATGTGACCAGGGGGCTGGGAGCGGGGGCGAACCCCGAAGTAGGCAAGGCGGCGGCAGAGGCGCACCGCGAAGAACTCGAGGACGTGCTCACAGGTTCCGACTTGGTCTTCGTCACGGTCGGTCAAGGGGGTGGGACCGGTACCGGTGGCGCTCCGGTAGTCGCCGAGACGGCCCGCAACCTGGGGGCGCTGACCGTAGGTGTTGTGACCCGTCCCTTCGGGTTCGAAGGACAGCGGCGTTCGGTGCAGGCGGAACAGGGAATTGCCGAGCTACGGGAAGCCGTCGATGCGTTGATCGTGATTCCCAACGACAACCTTCTGTCCGTCGCCGATCGTTCGATGTCGATGGTGGATGCCTTCGCGTTGGCGGACGAGGTGTTGAAGGATGGAGTGACCGGCATCACCGAGATCATCACCAATCCCGGTTTGATCAACGTGGACTTCGCAGATGTCAAGACCGTGCTCGGCGACGCAGGCACGGCGGTGATGGGCATCGGAAAGGCGTCGGGAGACAATCGGGCCGCACAGGCGGCCGAGAGAGCGATGGCCAGCCCGCTGCTCGAGACCTCGATGGAAGGCGCGTCGGGGGTCCTGCTCTCGATAACCGGTCCTCTCGACCTGACCCTGTACGAGGTGAACGAGGCGGCGTCGAGTGTCCAGTCGTTCTGCGAGCCTGACGCCCAGATTATCTTCGGTGCGACCCCCGACGAGTCCGCGGGGGAGGAGTTCCGCGTTACCGTAATCGCCGCCGGTGTCGGTGGATCGCGACGGTCTCGCGAAACGGTGACCACCTCGACCAGGCCGAGGCGCCGGTCCGGTTCCGAGCGGATTCTCTCCATCCCGGAGGACGATCCCTTCGACATCCCGGACTTCGTCGAAGGATGATCCGGGGCTGTCTCGACTTGCGGTGATCATCCGACCGCCCGGCTTCCGGGGGGCCGCATTCACGACGGCCTCGGAGGGGGACATGGTGCGTCGGGGTCCTGCCTCGGTATCGATGAGTATCGGGATACAGTCCGAGTGGGCCACCATCCGCCAGGTGCACGGTGCTGCTGTCCTAGAAGTGGCCCGGCCCGGACGGGCCGGGGTCGGGGACGCCCTTGTGACGAGAGCGATCGGGCTACCCCTGGCGGTTCTCACAGCAGACTGTGGGGGAATCGTGCTCGAGTCGGATGGCGCGGTGGGGGTGGTCCATGCGGGTTGGCGCGGGGTAGCGGCCGGAGTCGTGGCTGAGGCAGCCGGGTATCTCGAGGGACTGTCGGAAGGCCGGAAGCGGGTTTCGAGAGCCGCGGTCGGCCCGCTTATAGGCCCGTGCTGCTTCGAGGTCGGAGACGAAGTCGTGGAGCGACTCGGGGGTTGGCAGTCGACAACTCGGTGGGGAACAACGTCTGTCGATCTGGGCGAGGCGATCCGTGCGCAGGTTCCGGGTGCGTCGTGGTGGTCGGCGGATGCCTGCACGCGATGCGGGGAGGGGTGGTTTTCCTACCGCGCAACCGGCACGGAGTCGCGCATGGCGGCAATAGGATGGATGCCGTGACTGTTTCGGCTCGCCTCGAAGAAGTGAGACAGAGGGTGGCGTCGGCGGCTGCCCGATCCGGTAGGAGCACGGATGAGATAGAGGTAGTCGCTGTGGGCAAGGGCCACTCCGTCGCCGTGCTTCGGGAGGCGTTTGACGCCGGGCAGGGTGTGTTCGGGGAGAACCGCGCTCAGGAGTTGAGACACAAGGTCGACGGGCTCCCTGACACCGTGATCTGGCACTTCGTGGGTCCCTTGCAGACGAACAAGGTTCGGATCGTGCGTCCCAGGGTGAGTCTCCTCCAGTCCTTCGACAGGGACAGGCTCGTACGTCCATGGTTGAAGGGGCAGGACGAGCCTCCTCCCGTGCTGCTGCAGGTGAACATCGGCCAAGAGCCCCAGAAGCACGGAGTGTCCCCCGCACTGGTATCCGAGACTTTCGACAGGTGGGACCAGGCGGGCGTTCACCTCGACGGGATCATGGCGATCCCTCCGCTCGGCAACGATGCTGAGGATGCCAGGCCGTACTTCATGCGGATGCGCCGGATCAGGGATGAACTCAGCGAGCGCTCCGGACGCGATCTCGCCCTGAGTATGGGAATGACCGACGACTTCGAAGTTGCGATCGAGGAAGGATCCACCATGGTTCGGGTCGGACGGGCTATCTTTGGTCGACGACCGACAGTGGGGTAGCTATGAGCTCCGTGAACAGAGTACTTACGTGGCTGGGGTTGGTGGACGAGGGCGAGCCGCCGCGGGACCTTTCGAGGGATCCTCGGCTCGCAGGAGGCACGCCGCGCCGTCCTGCACAGCGCCCCCAGGCACATCCCGTGGGCGCCGAGGCCGGCCCGGAACCGGCAGGCAGGCAGCGTCGCGCTGAGGCGGCTCCCACCTATCGACGTCCGACCAGCTTCACACCCGATCTGAGCGTCGTGGTGCGACCGGGCGATCAGGCCGGCTCCATGGTCGGCTATACCGAGACCATCGAGGTGCGGGGGTTCGACGATGCGAAGCGGATCGCCGACCTGCTGAGGGAGAGGGTGCCGGTGATCGTCAACCTCAGAGGCACGGAGCCGACCCTGGTTCGCAGACTGGTCGATTTCTCGAGTGGCTTGGTCTACGCGCTCGACGGCTCGATCCGCAAGGTGTCGGAAGGTGTTCTTCTGGTCAGCCCTCCGCGGGTGAAGATTCTGGACCGCGAGCTTCGGCGGCTGTCCGAACTCGGACTGTACGACCTGGAAACGTAGGAAATGCTGAGGCTCATCTGCTCGCTTCTGGGCATCTATGTGGTCGCGGTCATCGCCCGTGTGATCCTCAGTTGGGTGGGCGTGCCCAGCGACCATCCGGTCGGTCGCCTCCTGTCCGTGTTGTCGAGATTGGTCGATCCCCCGCTCCGTTCCATCGGGCGGGTGGTGCCGGCGATCCCGCTGGGAAACGTGCGTCTCGATCTGTCTCCCCTCGTACTCCTGGTCGGCATCTCGCTGGTCCGCCAGATCATCTGTAGGTAGGAAATGCGCATAACCTCCAGCGATGTGGAAGCCGTCAAGTTCCGGGTAGCTATCCGCGGCTACGCCGAGGATGAGGTGGACAACTTCCTGGACCTAGTCATCGACACGATGGGCGACTACGAGAAACGCGAGGCCGAGGCCCAGGCAGAGATCGAACGCCTCCGGACCGCCCTCGACGAGTGCGTGGCCACTCGCCTGGACGAGGCCGAGACATCCAGATCGCTAAAGGAACAGGTGGCAGACGTTAGAGCTCGGATGCAGGAAGTGGTGGAGGAAGCCAGTCGAACCTCGGAACGGGTCGTGGAAGAGGCGCTGAGAGCGGGTGAGCACCTCCTTGAGCAGGTCCGATCGGCGATATCGGTTACCCCCGACCAACCAGGGCGACGACCGTCCGATCAGTCCCCCGCGGGGGCCGAGAGCACCGAGGCGACCTCGCCGGGCCACCTATTCGGCCAGATACGGACGAGAATGTCCTCTGCCCTGGAACGGTCACCTCAAGATAGTGATTAGTGAATGGTGAGTGGTGAATGGTGAGAAATACTAAACACTATTAAAACCGTCATTTTGATCCACCTGACACCTGACACTAGCTAGCGACCTCTATCTCGAAGTGCAGTCGGGCGTCCCCTATCGTGACGGCCGTGCCGCGGGTATCTCTTCGAGATGTCAGGGAAGTGGCTAGCACCTCGCCGGCGATGAGTTCACGGTGTTGCTCGATGGAGGCGTGCAGGGCGTCGCTGTCCGTCTGGTAGTCGATCCGGATACGGTCCGACACTTCCAGTCCGATGTCCCGCCGAGCCCTCTGGATCCTGGAGACCACCTCTCTGGCACGGCCCTCAGCCAGCAATTCCTCGGTCAGAGCCGTATCCAGTGCAACCGACAACGCTCCATCCGAAGCCACCACGGTTCCTGGTCGCGGATGGCGGGAGATGATCACGTCTTCGGTTGTGAGGCGGTGTCCACTGAGGACGATGCCACCGCGCTCCACGAGCGCCGCCACATCGGGCCCCGACAGTTCGGCCAGCGTTCCCGCAACCTTCTTGACAGCCGGGCCGAGGCGCGGACCCAACCTCCTGAAGTTGGCCTTGGCCCTGAACTCCACCACGGACAGTTCGTCCTCGGAGGTTTTGACTCCCTTGACGTTGAGTTCCTCGGCGATTATGCGGGCATGGCGTTCCACGGCCGATGCGACTTCGGGATCACCGCTCACCACGGTGAGGCCGGCGAGCGGCTGGCGAACCCCCACCGCGTGGTCGGATCGCAGGAAGCGTCCCAGCGTGACGACGCTGCGGGCCACTGACATCGATCGTTCCAGGTCCTCGTCGATCAGATCCTCCACCACCGACGGGTAGTCGGTGTGATGGACGCTGGTGGAGTCCGGTACCAGCCCGCGATGGATCTCCTCGGTGATGAACGGAAGAACCGGCGCCAAGAGGCGGCTGAACGTGACCAGCACCTCGTAGAGGGTGGCGAACGCCGCCCGCTTGTCCCGCTCGTGTCCTTCGCGGCTCCTCCAGAACCGGCGCCTGGATCTCCGCACGTACCAGTTGGTCAGGTCGTTGACGAAGCCGAGGGCCGGGCTGACCACCGCGTAGAGGTAATACCCCTCCATGAGTCGGTTGGTCTGCCCTATCAACGACTGGAGGACGCTAAGGATCCAGCGATCGATCTCGGGCCGTTCGGCGGCGGGCGGGGCAGCGTGGAGATCGTGGTATCTCATCCCGTCCGCCTCGGCGTACGTAGTGAAGAACGAGTAGGCGTTCCAGAACGGAAGGATCACGGTGCGAACCACTTCCCGCACGCCCGCCTCCGAGAACCGGAGAGGCTCGGCCCGCAGCACCGGCGAATCGATCAGGTATGCGCGGACCGCATCGCCACCATAGCGGTGCAACATTGCCGACGGCTCCGGGTAGTTCTTCAGGCGCTTGGACATCTTTCGCCCATCCTCGGCCAGGATCATTCCGTTCACGACGCAGTTCTGGAAGGCCACGTCGTCGAAGAGGGCGGCTGCGAGAACATGGAGCGTGTAGAACCAGCCCCGGGTCTGATCGAGACCCTCGGCGATGAAGTCGGCAGGGAACCTCCGCGGGAACCGGTCCTCGTTGTCGAACGGGAAGTGGAGTTGTGCATAGGGCATGGACCCGGACTCGAACCAGCAGTCGAGGACTTCGGGTACGCGCACCATGACGCCGGGGCCCGTGGAGCCTGCGGCCGAACACGTGGGACACGGGTAGGTGACCTTGTCGACCACATGCTTGTGGAGGTCATCGAGCCACACTCCCGAGCGTTCCTCGAGCTCTGCGCGGCTTCCCAAGCAGTCCTGATGGCCGCACACCGTGCACTCCCACACCGGTATACAGCTTCCCCAGAACCGGTTGCGCGAAACCGCCCAGTCCCTCGCGTCCTCCAGCCAGTTCCCGAAGCGGTTCCTGCCCACGCTCCCGGGTACCCAGTGGATCGACTCGTTGAGTTCCACCATACGATCGCGGATTTCCTCGACCTTCACGAACCAGGTGGGGATAGCCTTGTAGATGAGCGGCTGGTCGGTGCGGTAGCAGAAGGGGTAGGAGTGGAGGATCCGTTCGCTCCTCAGAAGAGCGCCGGATCGCCGCAGGCGTTCGATGATCCTGCCCTCGGCCTCGTGGACATGCAGTCCGGCGAGGTCCGGCACCGCACTGGTGAAACGAGCCTCGAGGTTGACCGGGTCGACCAGCAGGTCGATCCCGCTCGCCCGCATGGCGTACATGTCTTCCTCTCCGTAGGCGGGCGCCATGTGGACGAGGCCGGTTCCCTCGTCGGTCTCTACGGCCGGGCTGGGGATCACGCGGAATCCCCCCCTGTCCCGGAGATCCTCGTAGTAGTCCAAAGGTGGCCGGTAGACGGTTCCGAGCAGTTGCCTACCCGTGGCGGTGGCCACCGGATCGCGCCCATCGCCGAACACGGCATCCACTCGAGCGGCAGCAACCCAGCACCGGTTGTCCTCCTCGTCGATTGCTACGTATTCCACGTCCTCGCCCACGGCCACGACGAGGTTCCCCGGTAGGGTCCATGGGGTTGTGGTCCATACGGTCAGGTAGTCACCGACCCGGACGGGCCCTGAGCTGTCCTCGACATCCAGGACCTCCAGACGGAGGGTAACGGCCGGATCGTCCACCTCCCGGTAGCCTCCCAGGCTGACCTCGAAATTGGAGAGGGTCGTTCCAGCCGCCCACGAGTAGGGGAGAACCTTGAAGGCGCGGTAGACGAGTCCCTTGTCCCACAGGGAACGGAACACCCACCACACACTCTCCATGAACTCGGGATCCATGGTCTTGTAGTCGTTCTCGAAGTCGACCCAACGCCCGATCTTGCGGGTGATGTCCTCCCACTCCGCGGTGGTGACCTCGACCATTCTCCGGCATGCCTGGTTGAACTCGACGACTCCCAGCTCCTCGATCTGACGGGGGCCCGAGATGCCAAGCCGCTGCTCGACTTCCATCTCCACCGGCAGGCCGTGGGTGTCCCATCCGAAGCGTCGCTCTACCCGGTGGCCCCGCATGGTCCAGTAACGAGGCACGATGTCCTTGATTATCCCAGCGAGTATGTGACCGTAATGGGGGCTACCCGAGGCGAAGGGAGGACCGTCGTAGAACGTGTACTCGCGGTCCTCGGGGCGCATCTCGATCGAGCGCCGGAAGGCGTCAGTCTCATCCCAACTCGCCAGAATCCGCGCGTCCAGGGTAGGAAGATCCAGTTTCGGGGACACCCGCTGGAAGTCGGTAGTGGCTCTCGAATCCGGGTGATCTCCGGGCATGGGCACCTCGGGCGGTTGGTGGTATCGGTCCTGCCCAGAAATTGGCAGTCGTACGCATGGTACTAGCGTGGTGGATGGTGGCCAACGAGTCAGCGGGCGAGATTAGGGCCGGTGAGGCGGTGTCAAGCAAACCAATCACCATCCACCATGGCTGATCGGATCGGCCAGATGATACGTAGCCATCCTCATGGGGTGATCGTGACCGTTCAGGTCACTGCGGGTGCCTCGCGCACGGAGATCGTGGGCCCGCACGGCACTTACCTGCGGGTACGGGTGACCGCCCCGCCTACGGGAGGCCAGGCCAACCTGGCGACTCGCCGAGTCTTGTCGGAGGCTTTTGCGTGCCGGGTGGATCTGCTCTCGGGGGCGCGGATCCGGATCAAGAGGATGCTATTGCGGGGTACCGATCGCGACTCGGTTGCGGAAACAATCTCGTCATTGGCGCGTTGAAACTCTCTGGTTGTCCTAGTCTGGCTTCCACGTGCTAGCTTCACGGCCTCTGAGAGCGATGCCGGAGGTGGATCGAAATGGCGACTCGTAAGCTGGCCGAGTCGACACTCAACCGGTTCAAGCGGCTTCTCCAGGAGAAGGAGAAGCAACTGCAGGCTGTTGTCGCCGAGCATGAGGCCGAACGGAGTGAGGTGCGAATGGCGGAGACCGCGGCCGAGCGCAGCCCGGATCCTGACTCGGCCGACGGCGGCTCGATGGCCTTCGAGTTCGAGAAGGAACTGTCGGTCGACCGGAATACGCGTGACATCCTTGCCCAGGTCCGCCAGGCAATCCTGGCGGTGGAGGACGGCACCTACGGACAATGCCGGGTATGCAACCGGCCGATCCCTGTCGCGCGCCTGCGAGTTCTCCCGCACACGAGCCTATGCGTGCAGTGCGCCTCGCGACGGCGCTGAGCCCGAGGAGGATCAGAGCCACCCTGATTGCCGGGGTGGTGGTGGCGGCCGATCAGATCACAAAGGGATGGGCCCGCACGACTCTGGCGGATCACGATGTCGACCTGGTTCCCGGGTTTCTGCGTTTCCACCTGGCCGAGAATCCCGGGTCGGCCTTCTCCTTGTTCCAAGGTCTTGGTCCCTGGCTGGGTCTGGCGGCCATCCTGGCGTCGGGCATGATCCTGGTACTGGTCGACAGAACGGGTAGCCGGGCAGAGTTGGCCGGATTCTCCCTGATCCTCGGCGGGGCGGTCGGCAACCTGGTGGATCGGGCGGTCAAAGGGCGGTGGCTGTCGGGTTCGGTCACGGACTTTGTCGATTTCAGCTTCTGGCCGAACTTCAATGTGGCGGATTCAGCGATAACGATCGGGGTGGTGGTTCTCCTATGGGCGGCAAACCGGAGCAGGTGAACGTCCCTGCCACCCTGGATGGGACCCGGTTCGATGTCGCCCTCGCCAGTCTCGCGGCTGTGAGTCGCAGCCAGGCCCGGAGGCTGATCGGGTCTGGCAGGGCCGGTCGGGCGCCGGTAGGTAAGGAAACCCCCATGCGCCCCAATACCCGTGTGAAGGAGGGGGACACCTTGTGGTTTCTGCGGGAGGTCGTTGCGCCGCTGCTCCCCTCGCGTACAGCACTGGATGTCCGGTACGAGGACTCGTACCTCGCGGTCGTCAACAAGCCGGCGGGCATGGTGGTCCATCCCGGGCCCGGACACCATCAAGGCACTCTCGTCTCGGCTCTCCTTCACCGTTGGCCCGAGGTTGAAGGAGTAGGGGAGTACCCGCGCTGGGGAATCGTCCACCGCCTCGACAAAGACACCTCGGGAGTGATGGTCATCGCTCGCGCCCGGGAGGCGCACCAAGGTCTCACCGCGGCTCTAGCCCGCCACAACGTACGGCGGACCTATCTCGCCCTCGTGCACGGTCCCTTAGATGTCCCGAACGGAACGATCGATGCTCCCATCGACCGGCGCCGGGCCCGCCGCTTCGTGGGGCCGGGAGGGAAGCCGGCGGTGACCCACTACCGGCAGGAGGCCTTTTGGACCCGGCCTCCCTTGACCCTTCTAGAGGTGACCCTGGAGACGGGACGGACACATCAGATACGGGTGCACATGGAGACGATCGGGCGGCACCTCGTCGGTGATCCGGTCTACGGAAGACCGGCCGGGACCGGGGTCGATCCCGGCAGGGTCTGGCTCCACGCGCACCGCCTCCGCTTCACCCATCCGCTGACCAACGAGACCGTCGATGTCACCGCGCCCCTTCCTACCGATCTCCGATCAAGCCTCGCCGAACTCGGGCCTCCGACCCGGGGAACACTGCCTTATTAGGTGTTGGGTGTCGGTCGCCGGTTGCCGGTGTTGCGGGATCCTGCCAGCGAACACCAGCCACCAGCCGCCAGCCACCAACCACCATACGCTAAGGTCACCCGTGACCGGGTTCCCCTGACCGGTGGTACGCAGCGGTTCAAAGGGACGGGGCCCCTGGATGCCGGACAACGGTTTCGTTCACCTCCACGTTCATAGCGAGTTCTCGATGCTCGACGGCGCTGCCCGCATCAGCGAGGCGGTCCGGGCGGTTGCTGCCGATGGCCAGCCGGCGCTCGGCTTGACCGATCACGGTGTCCTGTTCGGAGCGGTCGACTTCTACAAGACCGCCACGGCCGCCGGTATCAAGCCCATCCTGGGCGTAGAGGGCTACGTGACCCCCGGTTCCCGCTTCGATCGCCCCACCCGCTCCGAGAACGTCCGCTACCACATCACGCTTCTGGCCGAGACCCAGACCGGCTACGAGAACCTGGTGAAGTTGGTCAGCCGCGCCTTCCTCGAGGGCTACTACTACAAGCCCCGCATGGACATCGATCTGCTCTCGGAGTACGCGGAGGGAATCATTGCCACGTCGGGCTGCCTCGGCGGCCACATTCCACAACTGCTGGATCCCGACGCCAACCGGGAGGAGGGCAACCGGGGCGGCGCGCGGGATGTCAGTGCGGCCCTCGAGGCGGCCGCTACCTACCAGGACATCTTCGGCAAGGACCGGTTCTTCCTCGAGTTGCACGATCATGGAATGCAGTCGCAGCGTCGGCTACTGCCGGACCTGCTGGATATCTCCGGCCGTATCGGCGCGCCCCTGCTCGCCACCAACGATGCCCACTACACCCGTAGAGAAGAGGCCGAGGCCCACGACGTCCTATTGTGCATCCAGACGGGTTCCGTCATCGACGAACCGGACCGGCTGAGGTTCGAAGGATCCGAGTACTACCTCAAGACAGCCCGTGAGATGCGGGAACTCTTCCCCTCCGACGAGTTCCCGGGAGCCTGCGACAACACTCTCTTGATCGCCGAGCGCGCCGCGGTACGGCTCGACTTCGACCAGCTGTTACTGCCCCATTTCCCGGTCCCCGACGGACACACCTCGGTTTCCCATCTACGGGAGTTGGTGACCGAAGGTGCCCGCCGCCGCTACGGCGGTGAGATCGGCGGCCCCGTAGCAGAACGCATCGAGCACGAACTCCGGATCATCGAGCGGATGGGGTTCCCTGACTACTTCCTGATCGTCTGGGATCTGATCCGGTACGCCAAGGAACGCCGCATACGCACCGGTCCCGGTCGGGGCTCGGCAGCCGGTTCGATCGTTGCCTACTCCCTGGGGATCACCGACCTGGATCCTCTGGAGTACGGGCTCATCTTCGAGCGGTTTCTGAACCCGGGACGCCGGGAGATGCCCGACATCGACATGGACTTCGATGAGCGGTACCGGGCCGAGGTGATCCGTTATGCGGCGGAGAAGTACGGGTCCGACCATGTAGCCCAGATAGTCACATTCTCCACGATAAAGGGTAAGCAGGCCATCCGGGACTCGGCGCGGGTGCGGGGGCTCCCCTATGCCCTGGGAGACCGGTTGGCCAAGCTGATGCCGCCCGCCGTCCTGGGGAGGGAAGCATCGTTGGAGATCTGTTTCGAGGCTCCTGCTGAGGACGCTCAGCAGGTGGTGAAGGACTGGCACACGAATGCGGCTGGGCTGAGGGATGCGTACAACAGCGACGGAGACGCGCGTCCGGTCCTCGATACGGCCCGGAAGCTGGAGGGCCTCAGGCGGCAGGACTCGATCCACGCCGCGGCCGTGGTCATCTCCCCGCGGCCGCTGGTCGAGTTGGTGCCGTTGCAGCGCAAGGGAGAGGACGCCGAGGTGGTGACCCAGTACGAGATGCACGGCATCGAGGACCTGGGTCTGCTCAAGATGGACATCCTCGGGCTGCGGACCCTGTCCACGATCGACCGGACCCTTGATCTCGTCGAGCGAGGCACGGGACGCCGTCCTGACATCGACCGGGTCGACCTGAATGATCCGGCGACCTACGCGATGCTCTGCCGGGCGGAGACGATCGGTGTCTTCCAACTCGAGGGGACTGCGATGCGGTCGCTTATCCGGAGCCTGCAGCCCGACCGCTTCGAGGACATGATCGCTCTGGTGGCGCTATACCGGCCCGGTCCGATGTCCAATAACTGGCACAACGCCTACGCCGATCGCAAGAACGGGCGCAAGGCGGTCGACTATCCCCATCCGGCGACCAAAGGAGTCTTGGGGGAGACCTATGGGCTGATGATCTACCAGGAGCAGGTGATGCAGATTGCCCGTGACATCGCCGGCTACACGATGGCCGATGCCGATGCGCTGCGGAAGGCGATGGGTAAGAAGATCCCTCAGATCATGGCAAAGGAGCGGGACAAGTTCGTATCGGGAGTGGTGGAAGGCGGCAACGGAGCACAGTTCGGGAGGGAGTTGTTCGAGTCCATCGAGGGGTTCGCCGGATACGGCTTCAACAAATCCCACAGCGCCGCCTACGGACTCCTGGCCTACCAGACCGCCTACCTCAAGGTGCACTATCCGGCCGAGTTCATGGCTGCCCTACTCACCTCGGTCCGGCGGGACAAGGACAAGACCGCCATCTATCTCAATGAGTGCCGAACGATGGGCATCGAGGTGATCACCCCGTCGGTCAACTCCTCCGAGAGCGACTTCACGGTGAGGGACGGCAAGATCGTGTTCGGGCTCTCCGGCGTGCGCAACGTCGGTGCAGGAGTGGTGGATCGGATCGTCGAAGCCAGGAGCAACGGACGCCCGTTCGGTGACTTCCAGGACTTCGTCGATCGGGTCGACACGCAGGCGCTGAACAAGCGCGTCGTCGAGTCCCTCGTCAAGGCGGGTGCCTTCGACCAGCTCGGCCATCCCCGCCAGGGCCTCTACCTCGCCTTCCAGGACATCCTGGATGTGACCCTCGGTCGGCGCCGCCAGGAGGAAAAGGGTCAGTTCAGCCTGTTCGGGGGGGATGCCGGAACTCCGGAACTCGATCCCGTGGAGATTCCGGACGTGGAATGGGACAAGAGGAAACTCCTATCGTTCGAGAAGGAGATGCTGGGGCTGTACGTTTCGGATCACCCGTTGCTCGGCCTCGAGCACGTGGTCCGGCGGCAGACGACCAGCTCGATATCCGGCCTGTGGGATCGGCCGGATGGCGCAGAGGTCACCGTCGCCGGGATCGTGAGCGGTATAACCCGGCGGTTCACGAAGGGGGGAGAGCCGATGGCATTCTTCAATGTCGAGGATCTCGAGAGTTCCGTGGAGGTGCTGGCATTCCCCAAGACGATGTCCCAGTCGGGGTCCCTCATCAAGGAGGACGCCATCCTCATGGTGAAGGGTCGGCTGAACAACTCAGGCGACGATCTGAAGGTACGGGCCTTCACGATCAGGGAGCCGGACCTGACGGAGGAGCCCGAGTTGCGCCTCGCCGTACCTGCCTCTGTGCTGGAGGAGCCGGCCACGGTGGGGAAGCTCCGGGACATCCTCACCAACCACCCCGGCTCCGCTCCGGTGTACATCGCCATGAATGGGGACGGCTACCGGAAGGTTCTCCTCCTGGACAACCGATACAGGGTGGAACGAACCTCGGCTCTGGTTGCGGAGATCCGTACCCTGCTGGGTGCCTCCTCGGTTATGTGAAGCCCTGTCGCCTGATTACTTCCTGAAGTGGTCTCCCGGCTGACGCCCACCGTTTCGCTCAACCCAGGCAACACGCCGTAACCGTCTCCCAGGACGGCGCCGTCGGATCGACGAGGTCGTAGTGATCGGCGCCGGTGACCTCGACGAGGCGCGCGCGGTCGCCGGATGCCACGGCGGCCGCCACGAAGCGGCGGCTCTGGTCGGGGCTCACGGCGTCGTCCCGGTCACCGTGCACCGCCACGATCGGTACCCCCAGAGGGAGGTTGCGGATGGGGTCCACGCGGTGGATGCAAGCATCGAGTTCGTGACCCATGAACCCCGCCAGCAACTCGTCGAAGTCAGTTCGGAGGCTGTGCAGGTCCAGCATCCCGGCGAGAGAAACGAACCGCTCGGGGCGCCGCCGAGCGTTCTTGGCTGCGAAGAAACCGAGATGTCCCCCGGCCGAGTGGCCGATGACCGTCACGTTGGCGAGGTCGAGGGGATTGTCGTCAGCGAGTATTCCAAGACTGTCGAGGCCGGCGGCTACGTCACCGAGCGTGCTCCTCCATCCGCCGACCGGTGGGATGCGGCGGTACTCGATGTTCCAGGTTGCCACGCCGCGGGCGACCAGCGCGACCGCCATCCCGTCCATCGCATCCCGAGTGAACGGTCCGGTCCAGCCTCCTCCGTGAATCAGAACGGCCACAGGGTGGGGTCCGCGACCGTCGGGGAGGCGCAGGTCTCCGACCTGGTCCGGACGGTCTCCGTAAGCCAGTGTCTTCGGTGGATGGATGGACCGGTAGTGGAGGTGAGAAATCGCCGCGAGGTATCCCGCGACGCCCCGACCGAAGATCTGGTAGACGCAGGCGGGCTCGGTCCGTGAGATCCTCCGCCAGGGCTCCCGCTCGCGGACGTTGGAGATGTGAACCTCGACGGTCTGTATCTCCGCCGCCTCAATGGCGTCGCGCAGCGCGTAGCTGGTGTGCGTGTACGCGCCGGGATTGAAGACTATGGCATCGGCGGTATGCCTGGCCTCATGTATGGCGTCTATCAGCGCGCCCTCATGGTTCGACTGGTAGGCCTCGAGGCTGTGTCCGAACTCCTCCGCCCGTTCACGACACATCTGCTCGACCGCCGGAAGGGTCGTCGCACCGTACAGTTCCGGAGCACGGGTTCCGAGCAAGTTCAGGTTTGGTCCGTTGAGCAGGAGGATTCGCATGATCGGCCAGATTAGTCTGTAGTTGTTAGTCTGTAGTCTCTGGTTTTTAGTGGTGTTGTACAGTTGTCGACTACCGACTACCGACTACCGACTACCGACTACCGACTACCGACTACCGACTACCGACTAATCCAAGCCGTACCACTCCACGGCTTCGGGAGTCAGGAAATCCCGGATACCGTTGACGATCCACTCGTGCCCCATGTCCTGGAACGCGAACACGCCGTCCGCGCCCTCACCCATGGGCGCCCCGCGGGCGAACATCGTTAGCGTCAGGAAGTGGGTTCCGTCCCCGGAGCCGGCGGTTTCCAGGCGCCCGTAGAGTCGCCCGACGCGTCGATCGTCGGTGTCGCGAATGACGTATTGAGTGATGATCCGCATCGCTTCCAGATCGGGTAGGTAGGACCCGGGCTGTTGCGAGAAAATCCGTGCAACACGGCCCAAGCCGCTCGGATCCTCCCAGTGCCCACCCGCCTGTAGCTGAAGGCGGTAGCTGATCTCACACTGGAGGGGCTTGAAGTCGCCCAGGTCGGTGTCCCGTACGAAGTCGATGAAGTGGTGCAGGGACTCGACGAAGTACCCGCGTAGGGCCGCGTAACCCGGGTAGGGGGGGACTGCCCCGTTTCCGGAATCCTGTACGGTCAAGCGCCAGTTCCGGGCGAACCAGTTGCGCTGGACCTGTACCAAGCCGCTGGCATCGCCGGTGCTGAACCACCGGCGGATGTTGGTGATCGGGCTGGCAGACGGTAGTGCAGCCAGCCCACCCTCTGGTGCTTCGATGAACGGCTTGTGAGGAGCCTTCTCTTCGTCGTTGGGGAACTGTTCGGCGTACTTCGCGGCGTGCAGATCGTCGAGTTCATACCGGAGGAGACGGTGGAACTCCTCGAAGCCGACACTGAAGGCCACCTCGACCAGCGCGGGGGTGGAGGACTCTTGAAAGTCAACGGGCACGAGGGCTCCCCAAGGTGTTGCTGAAGAATGCCGGGTGAGAATACCAGTGTCCTGGTGAGTGGTGAATGGTGAATGGTGAATGGTGAATGGTGAATGGTGAATGGTGAACAACTCTTGACGGTACTCGACTACCGAGCTAGGACCGGGCCACGACGAGCCGGAGTGGTAGCCGTTCACTTGGTAACTGGCACCTGACCCCCGGTTAGGCTGGAGACCGTCAACGAGGAGCCTGAGGAGGTCCGAACATGGGGGTGTCGGGGCGGGTGGCCGTTGTCACCGGGGCTGCTTCGGGTCAAGGCCGCGCCACTGCGTGTCGCCTGGCCGAAGAGGGAGCGTTGGTGGGTGCGATGGATATAGATCTCGCTGGCCTGGACGGTCTGGTCAACGAGATTTCCGCTATGGGAGGTCGGTGCGTCGCGCTTCCGGTCGACGTATCCGACCCATCTGCCGTTGGGGAGGCCTTCGATGAGATCGAATCCGAGTTGGGCCGCGCGTACGTGCTTGCCGCCGCGGCGGCAATCTACCCCCAGGCAGCTCTGTCGCACCTACGCGATCCCCGGGAGACGGCGAAGGTCTTCGATGTGAACCTGATGGGGGTGATCCACTGCGCGAGTGCCGCGACCAGGCAGATGATCGATGAGGGCGCCGGAGGGCGGATCATCCTGTGGTCGTCGATCGGGGCAGGTGCCGTGATAGCGGGCCATGCCGCCTACTGCGCAGGGAAGGCGGCCATCGAAGGGCTGGGACGGGCGTTGGCGGCTGAGCTCGGTCCTTACGGCATCACCGTCAACACCATCGCTCCCGGAGCCATAGACACACCGATGATCTCCGATGTACCGCCCGACCCTGCCTACTTCGAGATCCTGCCGGTCGGCCGGGTGGGTAGGCCCGACGAGGTGGCCCACCTTGTCAGCTACCTGTGTTCGGACGGGTCGGCATTCATGACGGGAGCCGTTCTGGCGCTTGACGGAGGCCTGAGCGGAGTCAACGGGGCAGTGCGGCCGGAACTCTGACCTGACCGGCCGGGTGGCGCTGCGAACACTTACCCACTTCGACACGGAGAGGAACGCATGAAGAACGCGGTTTCGGTTACCGGCCTCGTCCCAGCCGACCAGATCGGTAGAACCCTTCCCCACGAGCACCTGTTCGCGACCATGACCTATGCTTTCCCGGCCGCCAACGAGGACGCATACCGGCCCATAACCGTCGACCGGTTGGGCGAGATCCGCTCCGATCTGATGACCAACGTCAACAACATCCACCTCGACAGCAGTTGCGGCCAGGCGCTCGAGTTGAAGAAGGCGGCCGATGCGGGCATCGACACGCTGGTCGAGTTGACCACCGAACCCATCGGGAGGAACCCGGAGAGGATGGTGGAGGTCTCCGAGTACACGGGGGTGAACGTGATCTCGGGCACCGGCCAGTACCTGGCTCACCACCAGCGTCCCTGGGCCCTGGCGGCCAGCCGGGAGGAGTTGGCCGAGCTTATGATCCGGGAACTGACGGAAGGCATCGGCAACACAGGAATCCGCACCGGGGTGATCGGGGAGATCGGGCTCTACGAGCCGGTCCGTCCGGAGGAATTGAAGGTGCTCCAAGCGGCTGTTCTTGCCCAGCGCGCGACGGGAGCCCCGCTGTGGGTGCACCTGATGAACGTTCCGGTAGTCGACGATGCCTTGGCAGTGTTCGACGAGTACGAGCCGATCTATGAGAAGACCGCCTTCTGCCACATGGACTTCGACATCCGGGACCTGACATGGCATGAACGAGCGATGGACAGGGGTATCTCGGTGGAGTTCGACTTCTTCGGGTCCGTCTGGCTTGCCATCGACCACTACATCCATTGCCCGACCGACCCGCAACGCCTGGCGGTGCTGGCCGACTGGTCGGAGCGGGGCTATGCCGACCGGGTCCTGATCAGCCACGATGTCTGCAGCAGGGTGCAGTTCACCTCCCACGGAGGCTACGGATATGCCTACATCCCTACGATCGTTCCCCGCCTCATGGACCAGATGGGCATCGACAGGGAACTCCTGGACATCTGGATGATCGACACCCCGCGGCGCTTGCTGGCTTGGGCGGAAAGATAGGGTGGTGAGTGGTGAGTGGTGAGTGGTGAGTGGTGAGTGGTGAGTGGTGAGTGGTGAGTGGTGAGTGGTGAGTGGTGAGTGGTGAGTGGTGAGTGGTGGAACGGTGTGTTCTCGGGCTTACGGATCCATAAGCTACAACCATAAGTAAAGGGTTAGCTCTCCATAGCCCGCATGCTCAGGGGGTTACTTGGTGGTTGGGCTGGGGATCGATGGTGGCGAGCCTGAGTTCAGGTACCGTTAGCGCCAGTCGAGGAGGACGCCGATCATGTCACGTTCTGCGGCGTCCAGATCGGCGAACGCGGTATCTATGTCCCCGGCAGGGTAGGTGTCTGTGTGCATGGCTCCGAGGGGAAGCCTGCCCCTCAGGTAGAGCTCGAACAGGTACTTGACGTTCGCAATCGACGTGAAGCGGGTCAGGCGCTTGGCCGGGTCCTCGTACGGTGCGTTGCTGGTTCCGAGGATCGACGCCTGCTTGTTGTAGAAGTCGGCGGAGAGCAACGGTCCGGCATCTTCGGGATGGAGGGCGATGGCGACCATGCGTCCCTGGTCGTCGAGGATGCGCATGCCCAGATCGAGCGGCGCCGGTCCCACCGCTGCTTCCACCACGATGTCGATCCCGAAGGGCTGGAAGCGTTCCATCAACGCTTCCTCGAAACCGTCCTCCGTGGGGTCGAGGACCAGCGCTCCCGGAAGTGCCGCCGCAGCCCGCTCGCGCCGCGTGAGATTGATTTCCAGACAGGTGAGGTAGGCGCCTATGGCGTCGGCCACCAGTGCAGCGCCCAAGCCGATCAGGCCCAGCCCGATCACCGCCACGTTGAGACCGGGGGTGAAACCGCCCCGGCGGAGGGCGTGCAGCCCCAGGGTGGGGAGATACGCGAACGGTGCGATCGCGGTGGGAACCCCGTCGGGTATCTTGATGGCCTGCCACTCCCGGGAGTCGAGGATCGGCTGGTGCCTCGATTGGGAGAATACGCGGTCGCCTTCGACGAGTGTTCGAACACCGTCGCCGATCTCGATCACCTCTCCGACGAGGTTGTAACCGCAGTTGACCGGGTACTTGGCGCCTGAGGGCTGGTTGCGGCTGGTGATCCGGTAATCGGGTATCACCCCCATCCCCTCAGTGGTGGCGACATCGAGGTCGGCGAAGCTGTCCCACACCGACTCGACCATGGGATCCCCGCGGTACAGGCGGAGGGAGGTGCCCGGGCTGATGAGGCTGACGAGGGTGCGTATGCGGACCTTCCCGGGTTCGACGTGGTCGGGGAGCGTGACGGGGGTCCACTCGAACCGGCCGGGTTCCACGATCAGAGGTCGGTCGACCTTCATAGTCGTCCCTCTCCTTCTATTGGTCTGTCAAGTCGGGGTCTTCCGGGAAGTAGCAGTGCACCTCGTGGCCCTCCACCGGGATGTCCGCCGGGGGGAACTCCCCCGCGCACACCTCCTCGGTCTTCCAGCACCGGGTCCGGAAGGGACACCCGGTCGGAGGGTGCCGGGGGTTCGGAAGGGTACCTTCCAGGATGATCCGTTCGCTGCTCTTCGTGATCATCGGGCTGGCCGAGAGCAACGCCCGTGTGTAGGGGTGGAGCCGGTGGTCCCTCACCTCGGACACGGGTCCTTCCTCCACCTTGTGTCCCAGGTACATCACCGCCACGCGGTCGACCAGCCAGGAGACTGCCTGGATGTTGTGGCTGATCAGGATCACTGAGAGGCTGAGGGCATCGCGGAGCTCCGCGAGCAGATTGAGGATCTGGTTCTGGACGCTGACATCGAGGGCCGAAGTCGGCTCGTCGGCCACCAGCAGCGAAGGGTTCAGGGATAGCGCACGGGCGATCGCCACCCGCTGGCGCTGGCCTCCCGACAGTTCGGAGGGGAGCTTGTCCGCCGCGTCCCGGGGAAGGTGCACCATGTCGAGTAGCTCTTGCACTCTTACGTCCCGTGCCGCCTTGTCGCCGACATCGTGGATGATCAGCGGGTCGGCCAGGGTGTCCTTCACCTTCAGGCGGGGGTTGAGGCTCGAGGTGGGATCCTGGAACACGATTGCCACCTGCCGGGCGAAGTTGCGGCGGCGCCACCTGGCCGGCTGGGCCCACACATCGGTTCCGTCGTAAATGATCCGTCCCGCGGTGGGTCGGATCAGCCCGACCACGCAGCGGGCCACGGTGGACTTGCCGCATCCCGACTCGCCCACCAGTCCGAGGGCCTCGCCAGGGGCCACCGTCAATGAGAGATCCTCCACTGCGTGGACCTTCTGCCGTCTGGGAGCCCGGTAATGGTGGACGAGATTCTCCAACCGGAGCAGGACGTCAGGACTGGGGGTTGCTCTTTCCTGGCCGCCACGGACAGTGACGGTGGGGGCGGGCCGGGATGTCATCCGACGGCTCCTGCGTTTGCAGCGGTTCCTCCGACCGGGAAGTAGCAGGCCAGGTCGTGGCGATCGCCGACGGCCTCCAAAGGTGGGGGAGTCGTGATGCACGGGTCGCCGGCGTTGGCGCAGCGCTCGACGAACCGGCACCCGGGAGAGAACTCGAGGGGACTCGGAACAACCCCGTCTATCGAACGGGCGGGCCGCTCCTTCGCTTCCAGGCTCACGATCGAACCCAGCAGCCCCGCTGCGTACGGGTGCCGGGGATGGCGGACCAGTTCCTCGGTGTGGGCCGCCTCCACAAGCTGCCCGGCGTACATGACCATGGTGCGCTCGCACAACTCCTTCACCAGGGCCAGGTTGTGGGTGATGAGGATGGTCGTGAAGGACAACTCGGCCTGCAAGGAACGCAACAGTTCGACTATCTGGGCCTGAACGGTCTCGTCGAGGGCCGTGGTGGGCTCGTCACCGATCAGGATGGAGGGGCGGCGGGCGAGGGCCAGGGCGATGAGAACCCGCTGCCGCTGCCCCCCGGACAGCTGGAACGGGTAGGCGGCGGCTATGGCCTTCGGGTTGGGTAGGTGCACCAGCTCCAGCAATTCGTACATGCGCTCGCCCCTGTGGTCGCCGTCGAGCCGGAGCGCCTGCCGCAACTGGGCCTTGACCGTCATACCGGGGTTCAGGCTCATCAGCGGGTCCTGGTACACCATGCCGATCTCCCGGCCCATCAGGTTGCGTCGCTCCGTGGGGGACAGCTTCAGTACATCCTGGCCCTTCCAACGGATGGAACCCGTGGCCTCCACCAGTCGCGGTAGCAGGCCGATGACGGACAGACCGGTCAGCGTCTTCCCGCACCCGGACTCGCCCACGATTCCCAGGTTCTCGCCCTCCAGCACCGAGAACGACACCCCCGACACGACCGGCGTGTTCCCGTACGCATGCCGGATATGGATATTGAGGTCCTCGACCTCCAGGATCGGATTGCCCGCCGCTGCGTTCATCACTGCCCCAGCAAGTGCCGTCTGCCGCCGAGGCGGTCCGCCATGCTCTCCGCCACCGTATTTAGCGACAGAACCGTGAGGAAGATGGCGAGACCGGGGAAAGT
The DNA here is from genome assembly GCA_965219685.1 of Candidatus Spongiisociaceae bacterium. Classification (GTDB taxonomy): domain Bacteria; phylum Actinomycetota; class Acidimicrobiia; order Spongiisociales; family Spongiisociaceae; genus JAPPFW01. The sequence continues at coordinate 728,537 of CBDCOH010000002.1, forward strand.
CGTGTACCACCAAGTGCCCGCTATCAGGTACTGGGAGCCGCCGTAGACCAGATTCCCCCAGGTGGGGGCAGGGGGAGGAAGGCCGGCTCCGAGGAAGCTGATGGAGGCTTCCAATATGACCGCGTCCGCCGCCACCAGCGTGAAGAACACCAGTAGAGGCGTGGCGATGTTCAGGGACACATGGCGCAGCAGGATGCGGAGTTGCGAACTCCCCATAGCCCTGAGGGCGGAGACGTAGTCCTCGCCCAGCTGGTCGAGGACCGCCGCGCGGATGTATCGGGCCATGATCGGGGTGTAAACAACGGTTAGGACCAGCAACAGGGTCCGGAATGACTGCCCGAATGCCGACGACACCACCACGGCCAGCACCACGGCCGGGAACGCGAACTGTATGTCCACCAGGCGCATCAGCACGTCGTTGATCCACCTGAGTCTTCGATTCCGGGATGTGGAGGCGGCCACCATCCCGATCGTGCCTCCCAGGATCAGGGCCAGCACCGGGGTCATGACGGCCACGAGAGCCGACATCCTCGATCCATGGATCACCCTGGACAGGATGTCCCGTGCGATCTCGTCAGACCCGAAGATGTGCTCCGGCCAATCGGGGCCCGTGTTGGGAGAGGTCAGGCCCACCGTGTAGGGGTCGTAGGGAGACAGCCAGTGGGCGAAGATCGCAACCAGCACTACGAACACCACCCAGGCCAACCCCAGCTTGGCCCGGAATGGCAGCCTTCCCATCTTCACCGGACCAGCGGGAGCAGCCTCCATCGCAGCTTCCACCGACTTGGGGCCGAACCTGATCCGAGGCCGGCGCCGGGGGTTGGAGTCGCGTGCTTCACTCACGTTACGAACTCTCGCGGGCGCTCGGTTTGAAGATGATGAACGCCACGTCGGCGGCCAGGTTGGAGAGGACGAACAGCAACGCGCCGACCATCGCGATCCCGGTAACGATGTTGAAGTCGCCGGTCGTGGCCGAATCGATCATCTTCCAGCCCAAGCCGCGGAGGTTAAAGACCCTCTCGACCAGCACCACCCCGCCCAGGATGTAGCCGGCCTGCAAGCCGAGCACGGTCAACGGGGCCACCAGCGCGTTACGGAGCACGTTCTTGCGGACGATCACGCGGTCCCGCAGTCCCATCCCGCGCGCCGTACGTACGTAGTCCTTCTCCAGCTCGTCCAGGACCGAAGAACGCACCACGCGGGTCAGGAATCCGCCTACGGGAAGGGCTATCGACAATGAGGGGAGGATGAGGGACCTCAACCATCCGATTCTGTCCTCGGAGAAGGGCACCCAGCTTCCTGCGGGTAACCACGTGAACCCTATGGGGTTCGCTAGGGCGAATGTCAGGATTAATAGCAGAGCCAGCCAGAAGATCGGCATCGAGAGCACGCCCAGCGTCACCGCCCTGACCGAGGAGTCCCACCAACTGCCCGCGAAATAGGCGGAGGTCACCCCCAGTACGAAGGCGATGAGCGTAGCGAGGAACAGCGAAGACGCCGCCACCGACAGCGAGATCCCGATGCCCTCGCCGAGGATGGCCAGGACGGGCCGGTCGCCATAGACGCTCAAACCGAAGTCGCCGGTGGAAAGGTCGCCCAGGTACCGCCCGTAGCGGATGAGTACCGGATCGTTGAGCCCGAACTCCTCGGCGAGTTGCTCGCGCGCCTCGTCGCTGGCGTACAGTCCCAGACCGGCGTAGCGGGCGTCGACGGGAGAGAACTCAAGCATCACGAACACGTAGAACGTAATGCCGATGACGACAGGTAGGGCCTGGAGGAGACGTTGCAGGACGAGCCTACCCACGTCTCCCATCAGGCCCTACCAGCGACGAGCAATATCAATGTGATACGGCTCCGTTCCTGTATCGGTTACTGCCCGGAGATCACATTCCCGAGGGATGGACGCCGAACATGGTCATGCCGAGCGTCTGGGGCATCTGGTAACCGGCTACCGACTTGTGCCAAGCATGAGCGATCGGCTGGAACAGGATCGGAACCGCTCCTGCTTCGGTGACGAGTATCTCGTTGGCCTGAGCGTACAGATCGTTCTGCTTGTCGAAGTCCGGTTCCTCCAGCGCTTCGTCGAGGAGCTCGTTGAGCCTTCCTGGTACGCCCGGTGTGGCGAAGCTGGCGTTCTCGGCCCAACCGCCCCACCAGCCGCGGAACAGGTTGTCCGGGTCGTAGGTGAACACTTCGAAGCCGATGGTGGCCACCCAGGCGTCGTACCGGGCGGGACCGCCGTCTTCAGGCCGCATGATGTCGGACACCCAGCGGGCATCGATCGAATCGACCAGCAGCAGCGGGTCGAAACCGCCCTCCTGCATAGTCTGGGCCAGCAGGGGTGCCTGCGGGTAGACGTACGCCCACTCCACCACGCCCAACTGGAACTGCACGGGCGCAGTGTCCGGGTCGTAGCCGGCTTCCCTCAGCAGTTCCTTCGACTTCTCGGGGTCGTAGTTGTACTGCATCTGCGGTTCCCTGAACCGGTCGCTCTCCGGAGGGAGCGGCGAGCGGGCAATCCGACCTTCGCCTGCCAAGCCGATTTCGATCAGCTGCGGTGCGTTGATGGAGTACATCACCGCCTGGCGCACCAGCTGGTTGTCGAAGGGAGGCTTGGTGGTGTTGAAGAAGATCATCTCGAGGAACGTGGTCTCCCGAGCTACGCCCAGGCTGAGGTTCGGCGAGTCCTCGATAGCCCGGTAGAGCTGCGGCGACACGCCGTCCAGGATCTGCACTTGGCCGGCCTCGGCCTGGGCAATCCGGCCCGAAAGTTCCGGGATGACCAGATAGGTGATGTCCTTGGCCGCCAGGGGCATGGGACCCTCGTATCCGTCGTACCGCTTGAAGGTGTTGATCTCGGTGTCGAACGGGCCGTCAACCATCATCGAACCCGACGAAGGAGTCGGCGCGAACGAGTAGTCCATGCCTCCCATCGCCTCGACGACCGCCTCCGGATAGGCGTTGATACCGGAGATCCGCTGGAACAGGACGTCCTCGGGCATCCGTTGGGTGAGGTTTATCCGCAACTCGTCGTCGGCAACGACCTCTACCGATTCGATGAAGGAGATGTACGACGTGAAGGGCGACCCCAACTCCCTTTCCGGCGCCAGGCGGTCGAATCCGTACGCGATGTCGGAGGCCTTGATCGGCGAGCCGTCGGTGAACGTCCGGTCTGTGCGCACCTTCACGCTATAGGTGGTGCCATCGACCTGCTGGGGCATCTCGGCCGCCAGGCCAGGAATCAGTGACCGATCGGGCAGCTTGATCAACAGACCCTCAAAGGTGTGCTGACCCGAGGCGAGCGCGCCGCCGGTGGTCCGGTTGTTGTCGAGCGAGATCCAACCACCCACCTGTGCGAGGGTGATGCTCTCGAACTCCGCGGGAGCGTCCGCCATCATCGCCGTGGTCGTGGTCTCCTCCATCGCCGCGGTGGTATCCGGCGTCTCTTCGGCCATCGCCGCAGTCGTTGCCGGCGCCTGGGTGGTCGCGGGGGCTGCGGCCGTGGTAGCGGCGGGCTCGTCATCCCCGCACGCGGCCAACACGGTCGGCGCAACTGCGCCTACCCCGATAATCAATCCACTTCGCTTGAGGAACTTTCTGCGGTCCATCGGCTCGGTCACGGCCTACTCCTCCTCCTGAGCGAGCACATACAAAAAATGGCCGCACGCACCGAAGCGGGCGACCTGACTGAACATCTTATGCATGAGAGGGCGAACCGGCAAACCAACTCCGAATCGGGCAGCTTCAAACTGCCGGGCTCTCCATGAAGGGAGCACCGGGTCGTTAGGTGAATGTAGGTGAATTCGGCAGGACCGCTCTCGCATCGCGTGCGCGAGTTGCGTATGCTGGCGCCCGCCGAGAGTACGAGCGTCGGGGTGTTGAGTGGTCGGATCAGCGGACAACGGATCGGTAGGCGGCGGGGCGCGGGTCGGCGTTGACATCGGAGGTACATTCACCGATCTTATGATGGTGGATGAGTCTGGCGAAGTCGTGATCGGCAAGGTCCTCACCACCGCCGATCCATCCAAAGGTGTCGAAGAAGTCCTGATGCGAACCCTCGAACGTTCGGGGGATGCCGCCCGCTCGGTACGTCACCTGGTTCATGGGACGACGCTCGTTACGAACGCCATTATCGAGCGCAAGGGTGCTCGCACTGCTCTGGTTACGACAGCCGGGTTCCGCGACTCAATAGAGATCGGCCGGGAGCACCGTTACGAACTCTATGACCTCAACCTGGAGCATCCGAAGCCGCTCGCCCCGCGCCACCTGCGCTTCGCGGTCCCCGAAAGAACCCTTGCCGACGGGACCCAGGCGGTCGCACTCGACAGCGAACATATGGCCCGCCTGGTAAGTGAGTTGGCCGGAGCCGGGGTCAAGGCAGTGGCGGTTTGTTTCCTGCACTCTTTCACCAATCCCGACTCCGAGATACGGGCCCGTTCAGTCATCGAGACCGTGGCGCCCGAGTTGCGGGTGTCGATCTCGTCCGAGGTGGTTCCCGAGATCGGGGAGTTCGAGAGGGCGTCCACGACCATTGCCAACGTGTACGTGCAGCCGCTCGTCGAAAGTTACCTATTCGGACTCCGGCAGCGATTGGAGGGCGTTGGTTTTGACGGGCAGTTGTTCGTCATGCTCTCCAGCGGGGGGGTGGCGACGCTGGACACGTGCATGCAGTTCCCGATCCGTCTCCTCGAATCGGGGCCCGCCGCCGGCGCCCTGGCTGCGGCGGCGGTCGGCGATGCCATGGGTCGGGACTCGTTACTGTCGTTTGACATGGGTGGCACCACCGCCAAACTCAGCGTGGTGGACGGGGGGGAACCGCTGGTCACCCATGACTTCGAGGTGGACCGCCGCTACCGCTTCAAGAAGGGATCCGGCCTCCCGGTGAGGGTGCCGGTCATAGAGATGATCGAGATCGGAGCCGGCGGTGGCTCGATCGCCCGGGTCGACGCCCTGGGGTTACTGAAGGTGGGGCCCGACTCGGCCGGCGCCGACCCCGGACCGGTCTGCTACGCGCGGGGAGGGGAGTTCCCGACCGTCACCGACGCCGATCTCGTCCTCGGGTATCTCGATCCCGACTACTTCCTGGGCGGCGCTATGAAACTCGACGTGGCCGCGGCCGAGGCTGCGCTGGCGGAGAGCATCGGCGACCCGCTGCGGATGTCGGTGCCCGAGGCCGCGTGGGGAGTCCACCAGGTCGTCAACGAGGCTATGGCCAACGCCGCCCGGGTCCATGTCGTCGAGCGCGGGAAGAACCCGAGGGCGCTTCCGGTGGTCGCCTTCGGAGGCGCCGGCCCGGTCCACGGGTACGGGGTCGCCGAGTTACTGGGCAGCACCGAGCTGGTCCTGCCCTACGGCGCGGGGGTCACCAGCGCCATGGGGCTCCTGGTGGCGCCACTGGCCTTCGACTTCGTCCGGTCTCACTACGGCCGGCTCGACGAACTGGACTGGAGCGAGGTGAACGGCATATTCGACGAGATGGAGCGGCTCGGAACTGAGATCCTGGTTGACTCGGGGGCCGGCCCCGAGGAGATAGAGCACGCCAGGACAGCCGACATCCGCTATGTCGGACAGGGCCATGAGATACGTGTCCCGATCCCGGACGGGACCCTGACCGTCGACCAGCGCCGGACGATATACGAGGAGTTCGATCGGGTTTACCAGAGCCTCTACGGTCGGGAGGGACCACCGGTCGGTCTTGAAGCCCTCACTTGGAGGGTGGTGAGCCGGGGCCCGCGGCCACCGGTGATCCGCGCCGGGACCGACGCCGTGACAGGCGATGCGGCGGTAGCTCGCAAGGGTGAGCGTCCGGCCTTCTTCGCTTCGGCAGGGGGATTCGTCGAGACCCCTGTTTACGACCGGTACCGGTTGGGTCCCGGCTCTACGATGACGGGACCGGCGATAATCGAGGAACGAGAGTCCACGGCGATCATCGGGCCCGGCGGACAGGTGCATGTGGACGAAGGACTCAACATCGTCGTCGGGCTGGGAGGGGGAACATGACCACCCGGACCAGGCTGGACCCGGTTCTCATCGAGGTGCTCTGGAGCCGGGTGCTCTCGGTCGTCAACGAGCAGCAGGTGGCTCTGCAACGAACGGCGTTCAGCACGATCGTGCGCGAGACGCAGGACCTGGCATGCGGCGTCTTCGACACCAATGGCTGGATGATGGCGCAGTCGGTGACGGGGACCCCGGGCCACATCAACGCCATGGCCACCGGGGTTCGTCACTTCCTCGAGGAGTACCCGCCCGGGACGCTGCAGCCCGGCGACGTCCTGATAACCAACGACCCGTGGATGACTGCCGGCCAGATAAACGACATAACGGTGTTGACGCCGGTCTTCAAGAACGGCGCCGAGGTGGCGTACTTCGCCAATACCTGCCACGCGGCCGACATCGGCGGACGGATCCTCTCCGCCGAGGCCCGGGAGGTCTACGAAGAGGGTCTGCGCATCCCGATCATGAAACTGTACGACCGGGGTGTCATCAACCGGGACCTGATCTCCATCGTCCGCGCCAACGTGCGGACTCCCGACGAAACGGTGGGTGATCTCTACGCCCAGACTTCCTGTAACGACGTAGGCGCCCGGGCGTTGCTCGGTTTCATGGACGAGTTCGATCTCGACACCATCGATCCTCTCTCACGCGAGATCATCGCCCGCTCCGAGGAAGCGATGCGGAGCGCCATCCGCGAGATTCCCAACGGTGTTCACCAGCACGAGACCTGGAGCGACGGTTTCGACGAGACTCCGATTCTCATCAGAGCGACGGTAACCATCGACGACGAGGACATCTTCATCGACTTTGCCGGCTCCTCGCCCGAGAGTGTCCGGGGTATCAACGTGGTCTTCAACTACACCCACGCGTATGCCTCGTTCGCCATGAAGGCTGCGATAAGCCCCGACGTTCCCCATAACGACGGGGCCTTCCGTCCCGTTCACGTGTCGGCGCCGCCGGGATCGATCCTCAACTGTCTGGAGCCGGCCGCGGTGGCGTCGCGTCATCTAATCGGCCATTTCCTTCCGGGTGTCGTGTTCGGGGCGCTGGCCGACGCGCTACCCGAGCAACTGATGGCACCCGGCTCCGACCCGATCTGGATCTCCATCTGGAGGGGCAGGCCCCGGCAGTCGACCGACCTGTTCACGTTCAGCCTCTTCCAGTGCGGAGGCGCGGGTGCCCGGGCAGCCAAGGACGGACTCAACACGACCGGATTCCCCAGCGGAGTGGCGGGTGTACCGGCTGAGTCGGTGGAGACCCTTACGTCGATGGTCCAGCACCGCCGCGAGTTGCGCACCGACTCCGGAGGCGCGGGCAGGTTCCGGGGCGGTCTCGGCCAGTGGACGGAGATGGCCTGCCGCACGGACGAAGCATGGACGGTGTCGGCGATGGTCGACCGCATCTCGTATCCGCCCGAGGGCCTGCTGGGAGGCGAGTCCGGATCGGCCGGCGAGTTCATGATCGACGGTGCCCGGGAGGGTGAACCGAAGCGCCTTCTGGTGCTCGATCCCGATACCAGAGTGCAACTGAACCTGCCTGGCGGAGGTGGCTACGGCGATCCGTTCACCCGCGATCCCGAGGCGGTTCTGTGGGACGTGATCGAAGGGTACGTCTCGATCGAAGGAGCCCGCCAGGACTACGGGGTAGTGGTCGAATACCTGGGCGGAGACGACCAACTCGTACGTCTCCCCGGCGACTACCGCCTCGATCCCGAGGCCACCTCACTAGCGCGTCAGACCGTTCCGGAGGGCTAGCGGACAGGTGGGGGACACCCGGTCTCGGCAGCCGTTCCAATGCGAGATAGTCGTCGGGAAACACGGGCCATATCCAGTCGACTCTTGACCTCTTGCAACACCAATCGTCCCAGGTAGACAGCCATTCGCTAGACTCGCTAAAACGAACGCCAACCTTCTTGTGCCGGTATATCATTGTTTAGTGTATAATAGTGCCACCATATCCGGTGTCAGCTACGGACTCCTATACGAGCGGCCGGTAAACCGAGAGGTGCAGATGGAACAGGTGATCGTCGGTATCGTCAGCCTCATCCTCCTGGTAGTTCTCTACCAGGAGCGGGCTCGCCGTGCCGATGCGGCGGCGCTCCGGCGAGACATGAACGAAGGTTTTGCTGCGCTGCGCGCCGAGTTCAAACGGGATGCGGTCGTGCTGCGTGATGAGTTGAGGGGGGAGATTGCTGTGACTCGTGATGAGTTGAAGGGGGAGATTGCTGTGACTCGTGATGAGTTGAAGGGGGAGATTGCTGTGACTCGTGATGAGTTGAAGGGGGACATCCGGGAGTTGAGGGGGGAGATTGCTGTGACTCGTGATGAGTTGAAGGGGGACATCCGGGAGTTGAGGGGGGGAGATTGCTGTGACTCGTGATGAGTTGAAGGGGGACATCCGGGAGTTGAGGGGGGAGATTGCTGCGACGCGGCAGGAGTTGAAGGAAGAGATGAGCCACGGGTTCGCCCGCACCGACCGGCGTGTCGACAACCTCACGGCGAGCGTTCTCGCTCTCGCCGAGACTGTCGGACAGGTCAAAGGACGGACCGAGGCCCTCACGGCTACCGGGTGATCCCTCGCGGCGCCGATCGATACGGGTTCGCATACGGCAACCGTAGAACTGACGGTAGCTAACGCTAAACCTTCGATTACCTACTAGAGACTACTAACTAGGGCGTGTTCACGCTTTTGAGTGTGTCGTGGATGAGGGCGAGGGTGATGAATGCTAGGAAGATCATGTCGAGTTTGTCGTAGCGGGTGAAGACGCGTCGGTATGCTTTGATCCGTCGGAAGAGCCGTTCGATTTCGTTTCGCCGTTTGTATATGTCGCGGTCGTAGTCCCATTGGTGGCGCCGGTTGGCCTTGGGTGGGATGACTGGGGTGTATCCGAGAGCGAGGGCTGGTTGCCGTGTTTCGTTCCTTTCGTAGGCGCGGTCTGCTACCAGGAACAGTTGTAGTTGTTCGCCTTCTGGCTGCTTGGTTCGGGGTCCCAGCCTTTGGAGAAGCTCCCGTCCGTGGGGGCCGTCATGGTCTTGGCCTGGGGATATAGCGTAGATGATGGCAGTCCGGGCGTCGGCGGCGACCATGTGGATCTTGGTGGTCATACCTCCTCGGGAGCGTCCGATCGCCTGGGGACCCCGTTTTCGGAGAGCACCGGCGGCGTCGGGGTGGACCTTGACCGTCGTGCTGTCCAAGCCCAGCACGTCGGGGTCGATGAGTTGTTCTTGTTGGAGGCGTTCGAACACCCGAGCCAGGACGCCGCTGGCCGACCAGCGGCTGAACCGCATGTAGATGGTGTGCCAGTTCCCGAACCGTTCGGGAAGCCCCCGCCATTTGCAGCCTTGCTCCAGTATGTGCAGCATGGCGTTGAGGGCGTCGAGGTTGGAGACTTTGACGTTGCCCCGCTGCTTCGGGAACGCGTCTGCTATTAGTTGGTATTGTTCTTCTGTTATCTCTATATGATAATAATATCACATCAGTGTAACTTAGAGTGAACACGCCCTAGAAACCAGGACCAGTCATCTAGGTGGCGATGTAGACGTTCTTGAGTTCGGTGTAGTAGTCGAGGGCGTCGGGGCCGAGGGCTCGGCCGATGCCGGATTGCTTGAATCCTCCATAGGGCGTGGCGACCCGAACCGACCAGTTGGAGTTCACCGACAACGTACCCGCGTCCACGGCTCTGGCCACCCGGAGCGCCTTGGAGCCGTTCTCGGTCCAGATCGAACCGGAAAGGCCGTAGATGGTGTCGTTGGCGATGGCAATGGCTTCTTCCTCATCCTCGAACGGCATGACGCAGGCCACCGGCCCGAAGATCTCCTCGGTCACCACGCGGGCGTCCGCTGACTTCGGGGTGACGACGGTGGGCGCGAACCAGAACCCCGGTCCGTCCGGGGCGCTTCCCCGGGCCACGACGGTGGTTTCGTCATCGAGGAACGAAGCGACCTTGGTCCGATGCTCGGCTGTGATCAGGGGACCCATCTCGGTGGTCTCGTCCATGGGGTTACCCACCCGCATGGCCGACACGTTGGCGGACAGGAGTTCCAGGAAGCGGTCCATCGCCGCTCGTTCCACCAGGATCCTGGAGCGCGCGCAGCAATCCTGGCCGGCGTTGCCGAACACCGCGCCGGGAGCGGCCGCGGCAGCGCGCTCGAGGTCGGCGTCGGCGAACACGATGTTGGCCGACTTGCCGCCCAACTCCAGGGTCACGCGCTTTAGCGTGGCGGAGGCTCGGGAGCTGATCCGCTTACCTACGTCGGTCGAGCCGGTGAAGCCGATCTTGGCGACGTCCGGGTGGTCGACGAGCCGCTCGCCCACCAGGCTGCCCGGTCCGGCCAGCACCTGGAACACACCTTCGGGCAGGCCCGCCTCCAGCGCGATCCGTTCGAGTTCGATGGCGGTGAGCGGGGTGAGTTGCGCCGGTTTCAGGACCACCGTGTTGCCGGCCGCCAGGGCGGGCGCCACCCCCCACGAAGCGATCGCCAGGGGGAAGTTCCAGGGTGTGATCAGACCCACGACCCCCATCGGTTCCTTGAAGGTCATGTTGACGCCCCCCGGAACGGGAATGGTCTTTCCGGTTAGGCGTTCGGGGGATCCGGCGTAGTAGGTGAAGGTGGCGGCCACCACCCCGACCTCGCCCAAGGCGTCGTTGATCGGCTTCCCGACGTTGCGGGACTCCAAACGCGCCAGGTACACGGCCTGCTCCTCGACGGCTGCTCCGATACGTCTGAGGATCGTGGCCCGATCGCTGGCGGTGACGTTGCGCCACGTCGCGAAGGCACGCTTGGCTCTCGCCACGGCCCGGTCCGTGGCTTCCAAACCTGCGGCGGGAAGCTTGGCTATCACCTGTTCCGTTGCGGGTTCGATGACCTCGATGGAGTCTCCGACCGTCTTCATCCGTCTCTCCATTCCTACCCCGGGTGTGACGGATTCCGGCATCGGCCACAAGATGAGAGCCGGAATCTTCCTGACCAGCAGGGTTCGTTTTCGGACCGACCGCTACCGCGGCCCACCCGTCGACGGCAAGCTACCTGTTCAGCGCGTGCGGACCCAACCGCTAGCATCCTTCTGCGGTACCTTTCCAGGATACAGCCGAGCCCGAGAGGCGATCCATCCCCGACCGGCTACCGACTGGAGGCTCAAGTGCAACTGATCCCACCCTTGGTAGAACCCGGCTCCAGTTCCGTCCTGCAACTGGAAGTGGTCAAGCCTTACCGCGTGGTCGTGTCGGGCGACGGCTCCTGGGTCGAGGACTCCACCGGCAAGCGCTACCTGGACGCGATGAGCGGTGGCTCGATGGCGGCCACGCTGGGCCACGGCCGCCGTGACCTGATCGAGCTTGCCTGGGAGCAGTCCCGGCGGGTCGGCTACCTCGACAACAACCGTCTTACCAACCCTTGGCAGGAGGCTCTTGCGGCCGAGTTGGTGGAACTGGCGCCGGCCGGATTCTCACGGGTGCGTTTCGTGACCGGCGGGTCCGAAGCCAACGAGGCGGCCATCAGGGGTGCGCGTATGTACCACGTCACCCGGGGCGAGCCGCAGCGCTGGCAGATCATCTCTCCGGCGCAGGCCTATCACGGTCCCACGATGCAGACCCTCGCCCTCACCGGCCGTCCCGGGCTGCAGGGCGCGTTCGGCCCCTACCTGAGCAGCCACCGCCACGTCCCTCCTTCGACTCGCCGCTTCGACCCCTCCGGGCAGGAGGCGCTCGACGCCCTGGACGAGGCACTGGAGCAGGTCGGCCCCGAGAACGTCTCAGCGTTCTTCTGCGAGCCGATCAGCGCCGCCTCGCTACCCGCCTACTCACCTCCCGCACGTTTCTGGGAAGGCTTGGCGGAGCGTCGGGACCGGTACGGGTTCCTCATCTGCTTCGACGAGGTGGTCACCGGCGTGGGAAGGACCGGCAACTGGTTCGCGGCCAACGATCTGCCCATAGTCCCCGATCTCATCGCAACGGCCAAGGGGCTAGGGGCCGGGTACACCGCCATCGGGGCCGTTCTGTACGCCGCCCATGTCTACGAGGACATCGCCGCCGGGGCGGACTCGTTCGCCCTCGGCCACACCTGGGACGGTTCGCCCCTCCCTTGTGCGGTGGGTCTGGCCGTTCTGGGGATCCTGAAGTCCGAAGGATGGGTGGATCACGTCGCGGCCCGCGGCCCGTTGCTGCGTGACCAGTTGGCGGCGGCTCTCCGGGAATCCGATCTCGTGGGCGACGTCCGGGGACGTGGCTACCTGCTCGGCATCGAGTTCGTGGACCCTCGGGACGGTCACTCGTTCCTTCCTCCGGAGTTGGGGGTGGCAGGCCGGATCGAGCGGGCCGCGGCGCGCAACGGTCTGTTAGTGCTCGGCACCATGCCCACGCGGGACGGATTCGCCGGTGACCAGCACCTGTTTGCTCCGCCCTTCCCGACCTCGGATGAGGACCTAGCGGAGATGGTGGAGCGAATGGCGACCGCCGTGGCCGAGGTGGCGGCCGAAGTGAAGGAAGAACTGGTGTCGGGTCCATCGGCCGGTGGCGACCCGTCCGAAGGACTGTGCGTGCTCATCGTCCAGCACGAGGATCCGACGCCCGCCGGTTTCGTCCACGAGTGGTTGGAGGACCGGGGTGCCGACGTCGAGATCTACCGGATCGACCTGGAGGACCGCCGCGTCGACCCGACCCGCTACGACCTGATCGTCTCGCTCGGATCGGAGTTCGCTGCATTCGACGACTCGATTCCCTGGATCGACCGTGAGAAGGACCTTCTGGTCGAGGCATACGGCGCCGACGTGCCGATCCTGGGCCTATGTTTCGGTGGCCAGTTGCTGGCCAGGGTTCTGGGTGGCGACTCCTACCGGGGGGAGATCTCCGAAGTGGGTTGGCTTCCGGTACGCAGCGTCGATGAGGACCTGGTACCCCAAGGACCCTGGTTCCAGTGGCACTTCGACACCTTCTCGGTGCCGCCCGGAGGTGAACTGATCGCCGATACCGAGGCTGGTCCACAAGCCTTCGTGGTCGGCCGCAGCCTCGGGGTGCAATTCCACCCGGAGGTGAACAACGAGATCATGGAGGACTGGGTTGACGTATACCGCCACGAACTCGACGACGAGGGAGTCGATCCCGACGCCCTGCTGGAAGAGACCAGACAACTGGAGCCCCGATCGAAAGCTGTCGCGGCACAACTACTGGAGCGTTTTGCCGAGGACATAGCCGGCTTGGCCCTGCCGATGCGGGGGAGGGACTGACCATGTCCGATCAACCGGAGGGAGTAGCCAGGTGACCATCGACGCCGCATCCACCAGCGTGTTTCCCAAGTTTCTGAATCGGGCCTACCCGAATGTCGATCGTGGCCGCGGTGTGTGGCTCCAAACGACCGCCGGTCGGAGCATTCTCGACGCCTGCTCCGGTGGGACTATGGCGGCGGGCCTCGGTCACGGAGTCGACGAGATCGTGGATGTGGCTGCGGCCGGTCTGGGAGACATCGTCTATTACTACGCCCATCACTTCACCAACCTTCCGCAGGAGGAACTGGCGGCCCGCCTTGCGGAGTTGGCGCCGGAGATGGCCAGAGTCCGCTTCCTGAGCGGTGGTTCGGAGGCCAACGAGACCGCTCTGCGCCTGGCTCGCCAGTATCACGTGGACCGCGGCGAAGCTGCTCGCTGGAGGGTCATCTCACCGGCGCAGGCCTACCACGGCGCCACGATGGCGACCCTGTCGCTGGTTGGCCGGCCCGGCCTGCAGGCGCCGTTCGACCCCTACCTCTCCGAGCACCTCCACATCCCGCCGTCCACGGGCCGGTTCGACCCGACCGGCCAGGCCGCCCTCGACGCTTTGGATGACGCGCTGGAGCAGGCCGGTCCCGGGAATGTCTCGGCCTTCTTCTGCGAACCGGTAAGCGCGGCTTCGCTGCCCGGCTACTCGGCCCCGTCCTCCTTCTGGGAAGGGCTGGCCGAGCGAAGGGACCGCCACGGTTTCCTGGTCTGCTTCGACGAGGTGGTCACCGGCATGGGGCGTACGGGAGACTGGTTCGCCTACCAAGGCATGCCGATAACCCCGGACATAGTGACCATCGGGAAGCTCCTCGGTGGTGGCTACTTCCCGCTCGCCGCCACCATGTGCCGCCAACCGGTCTACGACGCCCTGGCAAACGGATCGAAGGACTTCGATCTGGGACACACGTGGGACGGGGCCCCTCTCAGCTGCGCAGTGGGTCTGGCGGTCGTCGACTACATCGAGTCCCATGGTCTGGTCGAGCGGGTGGCCGCGCGTGGACCGGCGCTGCTCGAGGAGTTGCGGGCGGCTGTCAAAGGCTACGAGATCGTCGGCGAGGTCAGAGGCCGGGGGTTCCTTCTCGGTGTCGAGTACGTGGATCCCCGGGACGGAACCTCGATCCCACCGGCGTCCCTAGGGATCGCCGGCCGGATCGACACATCCGCGCTGGACAACGACCTCATCGTCATGTCGACCCATCCCAATGCGGACGGATACGCCGGTGACCAGACCGTCTTCGCCCCGGCGCTGACCAGCACCGACGAGGAGTTGGGCGAGATGGTCGAAAGGCTCGCCCACGTGATCGGGGAGGTCGACAGGACGGTAAGGGACATCTTGGCCAACGGAGGAACGACATGACCTGGAACCCATCCGACGACGGCTTCGTACTGCTGGGGATGCCGGATGTGCACGGCTCGATCCGGGGCAAAGCGTTCCGGCCGGGCGCGTTTCGATCAGCCGTCGAGAAGGGAACGGTGATGACCGATCTGTGGCTGGGCCTGGATCCGGTCGACATGCCGATCGCCGACTACCAGGAGTACGGCATCAATACCGGGGCTCCCGATCTCCTGCTGCAGCCGGACCCGGACAGCCTGCGCCCGCTGGCCTGGCGCCCGGGTTGGGGCATCTGCCTGGCTGACCCGAGTTGGCCGGACGGTTCAAGGTGCACCCTCGCTTCCCGCGAGGTACTGCGGGACGCACTTGCTGATCTAGGAGGTCTCGGCTACGAGGTGATGGCGGGTTTCGAGTACGAGGTCCGGATCCGTGACGAGGAGGACAAGCCCCTGTCGTCGGGCATCAGCTACAGCCTGGGGGAGATCGGCCGATTCGACCGGCTCCTGGAGGTGTTGGTACCGGCACTGGAAGGTCTCGGCGTGGACCTCGAGGCGGTCCACACCGAGGCGGGTCCGGGCCTTCTGGAGTTGAACATCGCGGCGAAGCGCGGGATGCAGGCCGCCGACGACGCCGCTCTGCTCAAGTTTGCGGTCAAGGAGGTGGCGGCGTCCCTCGGTCTCACGGCCAGCTTCCTTGCCAAGACCATGCCGCTCGAGGAGGGTTCGAGCGGACACGTACACATGTCGTTCTGGCAGGGCGAACACAATGCCTTCGCCCCCGATGACCACGGGAGCTTCCCGGATGCGTGCATGGCCGCCATCGGAGGCATCCTCGACCACCTGCCGGCCGCCTCGCTACTCGTGAACCCCACGATCAACTCCTACAAGCGCCTGGTTCCGGGCTACTTCGCCCCGGTCAACGTGAGTTGGGGCTACGAGAACCGTTCTACCTCGGTGCGGGCCATCCGGGGCGGCCGTCCCGCCCGTTCGCGCCTGGAGTGCCGCCGACCCGGGGCCGACGCCAACCCGTACCTGGCACTGTCGGCGCTGGTCACGTCCGCCATCCTGGGAATCCGGGACGGGGCGGTGCCTCCTGCTCCGGAGACCACAGATGTCTCCGAGCGGGCCGACCTGCCCGCTCTGCCCAACTCGTTGGAGAGCGCCCTGGGAGCCTTCCGTGCCGACACCGCCCTGCAGCAGGCGCTGGGCGCGGAGTTCAGCGGCTACTACGACATATCGCGGGCCTGGGAACTGCGGGCCTGGCAGGAGAGCGTCAGCGATTGGGAGCGGGAACGCTATACGAGGGCTGTCTAGCGTCGCCTTGACCGAAGGGAGTTTCGGGAATGACCGTCAGGTTGAATAGAGCGGTGGGGGCCGGAATGGTTGCGTACTCGGCTCTGTACGGGATCCAGGTGGTCTTCGGAATCCTCTACTCGGATGCTCTGCCGGCGTCCGATGTGTACGCGGTCATGAACTACATCTCGGCGGCGGGGATTCTTGTCTCGCTGGCCGTGGCCTGGTGCCGCAAGCGCGGATGTGGCCTTGGGCCCGCCGGTCCGGAACAGTATCTGGCGGTGCAAGCAGGTTTCTATGTGGCCCTGGCTCTGGCAATCTGGTTCTTCACTCTCTGGTTGCGGCTGCTCACGCTCGACGACGGTGAGACCGTCCCGGACCCCGACACGGTTATCTGGTTCCTGGTATCTGCCCTGATCCCGATTGTCTTGGGTACCAACGGCGCCGTACTCTGGAAGTCCGGCAAGTTGGTGAGTCGTGAGTGGTGAGTGGTGAGTGGTGTCCAGATAGACCAAGTCGCTGAAGCAGGAGCCTACGAGGTTGCTATTCGGATGGTCCACCCATGCCTCTCTCGTGTCGTGTTGCCGGTGCAAACGTCCTGCTTGAAACTTCGGAAAAGGGTTGAGGCCCGCCCAACGTAATTACAGTAATTACTTCGACTATCATGGGCAGGTCGTGGGCGGATAATCGGGAATCAAGGTGAGCGCGAGGGAAGTGAAGCTGATCCGGATCGGCAACTCAAAGGGTATCCGGATACCGAAGACCATTCTCGACCGGTATGGCTGGGAGGACTCCCTGGTCTTGGAGGAGGCTGAAGACAGTGTCGTCCTGAGGGGGAACGAGGCCGGCAAGCTGTCCTGGGAGCGAACCTACCGTGCGATGGCCTCCGAGCAGGAGGACTGGAGCGACTTCGACGTAACTGCCGCAGACGGACTGGACTGATGGCGGACTTCCCCGAGCGGTATGCTGTCCACTTCGCTGATCTCAACCCCACGGTCGGTAGTGAGATCCACAAAGTTCGTCCCGTTGTGATAGTCAGCCGCAACGAGATGAACAAGTTGGTAAGTACTGTCGTGGTTTGCCCGCTCACCTCCAGGCTGCATCCACGCTGGCGTGGGCGGCTACAGATCCGTTGTGCGGGCAAGGAAGCCGAGATAGCCGTGGATCAGATCCGAGCCATCGACAAGCAGCGCCTGCGGAGGCGGATCGACCGGCTGTCCTCGGGCGAGGCCCGCCTGCTACGCCGCACGATCACCGAGATGTACGGGGAGTAGCAGCGCCTAGGCACCTCGTTTTCCTCAACCTCGAACCTTCGGCAACCCCAATCCTTGTAGTGGTGGCATAGGAATACGGGCACCTGGAGACGGGATGATCTAAGGGCTGCTGGCCTCGCCTCATCTATAGACCGCTGCACGGACGCCGGGGGACTTGACCAGCCGGCCTCCCTTCCAGACCATGCTGATCTGAGAAGCGTCGCCGAGGATCCTGATGTCGTCGAGGGGGTTCGTGGCTACCGCTATGACGTCGGCGTCGTAGCCTTCGGCCAGCAACCCTGCCTTGGGCGCCCTTGGGCCTAGCGTCGCCGGACCGTTGGCAGTGGCCGCCTCGATCGCCTGGAGGGGTGTCATGCCGGCTTTGACCAGGGCGGCGAGTTCCAGTCCGTTGGTGCCCCAAGGCCCGCCGCTAACCATGATGTCGGCTCCCGTGGCGATGGGAATCCCCGAGGCGATGGCGAGTCGCATCGCGTCGGTGTGTGTTCGGTGGACCTTGGCCTGGGCCTGCCACGCCCAATCGGGGATCTGGCCCTTGAGCGACACCAGGTACTCGACGGCGTGGCGGGTCGGTACCGCCATAGTTCCCATCTCCAGCATCAGCTCGGCGGTTTCCCGGTCGAGGGTGCTGCAGTGCTCGATGGTCTTGACGCCCGCTCGTGTCGCTGCCTTCACACCCGCTAGCCCGTGGCAGTGGGCGCCCACCGCCATCTCCGCCATGGCCGCCTCCTCGACGATGGCGCGTAACTCCTTGTCGTTGAACTGCCGGTGGTCCGGATGGTCGAAATGGCTCATCGTCCCGCCCGTGGCGTTGATCTTGATCACCTTGGCGCCCACCCGGATCTGGCGGCGGACGGCCTTTATGCACTCCTCGACCCCGTCGCAGACGGCCACCCATCCCACGCCCGAAGCGGCCAGGTCATCCCTCCAGGACTCGGGCATCCAGTGGATGTCACTGTGCCCGGCCGTGGGACCGAGTGCCGATCCCGCCCCGTAAATGTTCGGCCCGACCAGGGTTCCCTCGTCGACCAGGCGACCCAGGTGAACCCCGAGGCCTCCCATCTCGCGCGTGCTGGTGAAGCCTGCCATCAGGAGGGTGTGCGCGTCGCGAGCTGCCCGGACCGCCAGCATCGGCAGCGGAGTGGTCGCGAGTTGTGTCAGATCGGGTCCCGCAGTTCCGAAGAAGTGGGAGTGGCAGTCCCACATACCGGGCATGACCACAGGCACCTGATAGGTCGTGCTTCCCGGAGTCGCAGGGGCGTCCGCCGACAGCCCTGCAAACGTGATCGTCTCGCCATCTATCACCACGCACCCGTCGGGCACAGGATCGCCCCGTCCCGGAATCAGCAGTTGGGCCTTGATCCTCACCGACTCACTAGTCACATCGTCCTCCCCGCATCGCACGATAGGCTAGGTGGCCCGGAGTTTGCGACGAGGGATCCGGTTTGCGAGTCACCCGTAAGGTCTTCATCAACCGCAACCCGGGCATCGTGTTCGGTTACCTCGCCTCCCCGTCAAACGAGCCGATCTGGCGCGCAAGCATCCTCAGTGCCACTCCGGACCAACCGGACGTCCTTGAGAGGGGCGCCACCGGCACGAGCCTTGTCAGGTTCATGGGCCGAGACGTAGACGTACGCTGGGAGATAGTGGAGTTCGATCCCGAAGCCAGGCTATGCAGGGAGTATGCGGCGGGGGTCCGGGGCGGCCGGGACCGCTACACGCTGCAGCGGTTCGGCATCGGATCCACCATAGTTAACGTTGAAGTAGAAGTTGAGTCGGCTGGTCTGATGGGCCTGCTCGCAACCAGCCGACGTACCTCGATGGAACACGAACTCCGCACCGACCTACAACGCCTGAAGGCCATCCTCGAGGGATAGTCGCCGATTGCCGGTTGCCAGGCTATAGCACTAGGTTGAGGTTGTTAGCACCACTCACCATTCACCATTCACCATTCACCATTCACCATTCACCACTCACCACTCACCACTCACCACTCACCACTCACCACTCACCACTCACTAATAAAGCTCTAGGTACTCGTTGGTTTCCCAGGCGCTGATCTCGTCGGTGCGTTGCGAGTCGGGGTCATCGTTCTCCTCGGCGGAGTACCGACCCAGTTCGTAGCGACGCACCGCCAGCATGGCATCCTTGAACTCCTGGCCGAAGAATTCGGTGGTGGCCGCACTAGCCTCGAAGTGGTCCAGTGCCTCGCCGAGGGTGGCCGGGAGCTTCTCTAGTGACTCATCCTCTTCGGCAGGAACTCCCTTGCGGGAAGGCGCCGGGGGCTCCAGTCCGTTCTCGATCCCGTCCAATCCGGCAGCCAGTATCGCCGCGCTGGCCAGGTACGGGTTCATCAAGGCGCTCGGAGAGCGGGTCTCGATCCGCGTGGCGTCCGGACCGGCCGCCTTCACTCTGAGCAGGGCCGAGCGGTCCTCGAGTCCCCATGAAATGTTGGTGGGACTAAAGGTGTGGGTACGGCGCCGCCGGCGGCAGTTGATGGTGGGGGCGAGCAGGGCGTCGATGGCGTTGGCATGGGTGATGAGCCCGGCGACGAACTGGAGACCGGTTTCGCTGAGTCCTTGATCGTGGGATTCGTCAGCCATGACATTCTGCCCGCTGTCCTTGTCCACCAGCGACATGTGGATGTGGCAGCCGTTCCCGGAGTGTCCAGCCCACGGCTTGGTCATGAAGGTGGCCACGTAGCCGTCCTGATGAGCGATCTGCTTGGCGCCGTTCTTGAAGGTGAACGCCTTGTCGGGGCCGTCCATACCGGTGCCCGGGGTGAAGTTGATCTCCCACTGGGATCCTGCGTATTCGCAGTTGGAGGTGATGATGTCGATTCCGGCGTCGGGCATCAGGTCCACGATCCTGTTGATGGTCGGAACCCACTCGTTGCGGACGACGTTGAAGATGTGGTAGCCCTCGAAAAGGCGTTCGTGGGTCTCGCCGTCGAGGAGGTAGAACTCGAACTCGCATCCGGTCATCGGTGCGAAACCCATGGCCGCGGCCTTGGCCAGTACCCGGCGGTAGACGGCCCTAGGGGTGGCCTCCAAGGTCTTGCCGTCGTACCACTGCGCGTCGCAGATGAGGCGCGCGGTCTCAGGAGCCCAGGGCACGATCGCGGCTGTGGCCGGGTCGGGGAACAGGAGTTGGTCTCCGTAGCCGACCTCTTCGTTGTAGAGGCTTCCGGGCACGACATCGGAGCGTGTGTCGAGCACCGCGGTCCCCCCGTACATGTTGAGGCCTTTCACAGCGAAGCTCCGGGCGGCCTTGAGGGGGACGACCTTGGTGCGGGAAGTCCCATGCAGGTCGGGTAGCTCGAAGCGCACCCTCTTGATTCCCTGTGACTCCCAGTCGTCGAAGATTTGGTCGAACTCGGACACCTTCCGAACCTCCTCGTAACCGGCCCTACGATCGGGAACGACCCAGGCCTACGTCGTGGTCCGCCGATTATAAGTGGTCGGCCCACCACCATTCACCATTCACCATTCACCATTCACCATTCACCATTCACCATTCACCATTCACCATTCACCATTCACCATTCACCATTCACCATTCACCATTCACCATTCACCATCCACCATCCACCATCCACCATCCAAGGTATCATCCTTCGATGGCGACATCACACCCCCGCGAATCGGCGGTCTTCTACCGCGTTCCCGACGACAAGTACCCGACGATGGTCCGCGCCTCGGGATTCCACCTGTGGGACTCTTCCGGTAAGCAGTACCTGGACCTGTCCAGCGGCATCTCGGCTACCGCCGGAATAGGGCAGGGCCGGCCGGAGATAGCCGAAGCCATGGCGGACCAGGCGCGTACCCTTTCCTTCGTCCACAACTCCCGGGTGACCAACGACCAGCAGGAGTTGCTGGCCGCACGCCTCGCCGAGTTGGCCCCGGACGGGGTGGGCAAGGTCATGTTCACCTCCGGCGGATCGGAGGCCAACGAACTGTCCATCCGCATAGCTCGCCAGTACCACCTGGCCAGGGGTGACTGGGAGCGGACCAAGATCGTTGCCCTCTCGCCCAGCTATCACGGCGCCACGGTCGGGGCTCTGTCGATGACCGGTCGCTGGGATGTGAACCGGGCTTACGACCCGCATCTCATGCACACGGTAAAGGTGACGTCGCCGGTCAACTTTCGGGGGCCCTTCGCAGGGCTGGAGGGGGAGGCTCTCGCGGATCGCGCCGCGGCCGCTGTGGACTCCGCCATCGAGGCGACCGGACCGCATACGGTATCGGCTGTCATGGTCGAGCCGGTGTCCCCGTCGGCCGGGATGGCGGTGCCTCCTGCCTCGTACTGGCAGAAAGTGCGCGAGATCTGCGATCGTCACGGGATCCTGCTCATCACCGATGAGATCGTGACCGGGGCCGGACGGACCGGCGAGTTCCTGGCCATGGAACACTTCGGGGTGGTTGCCGACCTCTGCAACCTGGCGAAGGGACTCAGCGGTGGATACGTGCCTCTTGGAGCGACGCTCGTCCGGACCGGGATCGTCGACGAGATAGCCGTCCAGAGCCGCCGGATGGCCGAGGTCCACACCTTCAGTGGCGCACCGATCTCCTGTGCGGTGGGTGTGGCCGTGCTGGAGGTCATCGTCCGGGAAGGTCTGGTCGAACAGGCGGCCAAGCGAGGGGCCTTCCTACATTTCCTGCTCGAGCACGAGTTGGGCCACCTACCGGTGGTCGGCGAGATCCGCGGTATCGGCCTCATGCAGATGGTCGAGTACGTGCGGTCGCGTGACGGCCGTGAGAAGTTCCCGCCGGAGTCGAACGTGGCCGCATCCCTGTCCTCCGCCATGTACGAGCGCGGGGTGGTGCTCAACACGCTCGGCTCGCAGAGTGCCCTGGTGGGGGATTGCACGGTCTTCTTTCCGGCCCTGACCATCGGTGAGTCGGATCTCGAACAAGGGGTCGCCGTACTCCGCGAGGTGTTGGAGGAACAGCATGGCCGGTGGTGAGATAACCCTGCGGAAGATCGTCGATGCTTACGAGCGGATGGCGCCGCCGGTCCGCGTCACCCCGGTCCTTCCGGTAGCACGATCCTCCGCTGAAGTCGGGAAGGAGCGTCTGTTCCTGAAGGCCGAGCACCTCCAGGTGACCGGGTCGTACAAGGCACGCGCCGCCTTCCATATCCTCCGCACCCTGGACGACGAGCAGCGCCGGAGGGGGATCGTCATGTCCTCGTCGGGGAACTTCGCCCAAGCCTTCGCCTACGCCGGACCGGTGGTCGGGTCGCCGGTAGCGATCATCATGCCCGACTACACGGCGGATGTGAAGGTGCAATCCACAAGGGACTACGGAGCCCAGGTGGTCCTCTGTCCGACCTTCGCCGACCGTGACCCCACCGTCGAGCGCGTGGCGAAGGAGCAGGGGATGTTCGCTCTCCACTCGTTCGAGCACCCTGAAGTTCCGATCGGCCATTCCGGGATCGGCCTGGAGATCCTCGAACAGGTTCCCGATGTCGAGACCGTCCTGATACCCATATCCAGCGGCGGGCTGGCCGCCGGGATAGCGGTGGCGATCAAGGAGAACCGCCCGGACGTCGAGGTACTCGGTGTCCAGCCGGAGGGCGGCAACGCGGCCTACCTGTCATGGCAGGCCGGGGAAGTACGAACCATCGAGAACTGGAACTCGATGGCGGACGCCCTTTCGGGTCGCCGACCGGGAGAACTGCCCTTCCGTTACCTCCAGCGATACCTCGATGACATCCTGCTGGTCAGTGAGGAGGCCATCGCGGAGTCGGTGAGGACGATCCTGTTTCGAACCAAGACCTTGGCCGAGCCCGGAGGGGCGACCGCGGCGGCTGCTTTCCTCGACGGCCTCGTCGACAACGACCGCGTGACCGTGGCCATCGCATCCGGGGGCAACATCCAGCCCTCCGTCCTTGACGCGATCCTGGCCGGGTCTGGTGGGGACTGAACCGATGACCGGAGGTAGCGGATGACCGGGTCACGGCCCCGCATAGGGATAGTCGGGTATGGCCTCATCGGTTCCTACGTGTACGAGCAGATCAGTACCCGACCTGGACTAGGGCTCGACGTGGCGTTCGTTCACAACCGCAGTCCCGAGAAGGTTGCTCACCTTCCGGCCGAACTTGTCCTGGAGGATCTCGGGGACTTTGCCCGGTACGAGGCCGATCTCGTGGTCGAGTTGGCCCATGCGTCGGTCACGGTGGCCCACGGCGCCACCTTCCTCCGCCATACCGACTACATGCCCCTGTCGCTCACGGCCCTCGCCGACGCGGAGTTGGAACGGACGCTGCTGGACACCGCCGAAGCCCACGGCACCGGGCTGTACGTTCCCCACGGGGCCGTGGTCGGATTGGAAGCGATCGCCGAGGGTCGGGACCAGTGGGACGAGGTGACCATGGTGATGCGTAAGAGCCCCTCCAGCATCGACTTTGCCGAGCACCCGACCCTCACGGGGGAGGGGATCGATGAGGACACGGTGATCTACGACGGACCCACCAGGGGTATTTGCCCGCTCTTTCCCCGCAACGTCAACTCCCACGCCGCTCTGGCCCTAGGTGGAATCGGATTCGACCGGACCCGATCGGTGCTGGTAGGGGTGACGGACTCCCAAACCTCCGACATCGAGATCACCGCCCGCGGTGAGGCCGCCGATCTGACCATCAGGCGGGTCAGTCCCATGAAGGGTGTGAGCGGCATGTTCACCCTGATTTCCGCTCTGGGCAGCGTCGTACGCGCCAAGAGTCCGGGGGCAGGACTACAGATCTGCTGACCGAGTTGGTGGTCTATAGTCTATAGTTTCTAGCCGGTAGTGATGGTGTACGTTTGCTGTCTACAACTACCGACTACCGACTAACCGTCGTACCAACCTACGCATCCGGGATATACGTGGCCGCGCGCCGGGACCATGCGGTGGGCGAACCACTCGGATTCCTGGTCGGTGTAGGTGCAGCGCCCGCTGAAGTAGATCGTGACCAGGCCCCGTCTTGAGTGGTCGGAGACGTTCGGTCCGCTCATGTGGATGATCTCGCCGTGGTGGATGCAGGCATCGCCCGCCTCGAGTTCGACCGGCTCGAACTCGAGTTCGTCAGGGTTCAGGTCGGGCGCCGCCCCTCCGAACAGGGCATCCTTGCTGAAGTCCCGGTCGTGCGCGAATACCTGGCGGTGGCTTCCGGGAACGAACTGGGTGCAACCCCTCTCGAGAGTCGAGTCGTCCAGGGCAAGCCACACCGAGAGTTTTCCCTTCCCGGACCAGAAGACTTCCCAGTAGGCGTTGTCCTGGTGCGCCGGCGCGCCGCTCCCGCCGGGGGGTTTCAGAAAGGTCTGGTCGGTGTAGTAGACGATGTCGGGACCGAGCAGGTCCTCCACCACGTCGAGCGTCTTGGGCCGCAGGGTGTAGGACTCGAGGAGTTCGCGGCTTGCGTGCGCGGCATGCATGAGGGCGCGGAACTTCTCCGTCCTCGGTATGTCCGCGCGGTCGGCGAGAACGGGGTCGATGTCGATGAGTATGTTCTCGTCGGGTGGGTCCTGTTCAACAAGACCCTCCATGATCCTGCGGATGTTGGTGAGTTCGTCGTCATCGACGAAGTTCTCGACCCTCAAGAACCCGTTACGCTCCCAGGTACCGATCTCTTCCGCAGTGAGTGCTTTCATGCTCCCCAAGTTCCCTCTTCCCGGCGACGAAACTCTACCAAGCGCGGTTTGCCCCTCCGCCCACCGTTCGCGGTCACGCTCGGCCTCGGTCGTGGAGTCGCCCGGACGTAGCGGCCCGCGGGCGTGCACTTGCCCGACCGGCAACCGCCAACGGACGAGCGACCATGACTGACCACAGGCTCTTGAATCGGTTCGACCTGGTGCTGGCCGAGTCCTTCCGCCAGACCATCCGGGACTGCGGGGGTGAGATATGGGAGGCGAACGGGGTGGTTTCGTGGGCCAGTTCCCTCAAGCAGTCCTCTCCCGCCCATGCCAACGGGGTGATGCGTCTGAACCGGCTGATGTCCGCCAGGGAAGTGATAGGCATCACCTCAGGGTTCTTCCGGGCTCGGGGTCACGGTTACACCGTGCTGGTCCGTTCCGACGACCGGGCGCTGCGTGGTGAGATCGAGCGTGCGGGTTGGGGCATGGAGTTCGAGCATGCGGCCCTAGTCATGACCGAACGGCCACCGGAGCCGGCGAGCGAGGGAGATGTGGAGACGCGCCGGGTGAAGGACCCGTCCGGCATGCTTGATTTCTGCGCGACGATCACGGCTGCCATGGGTTCGGACCAGGACGTGCAGCGGTTCGTGAACCTCGGCCTGCGGAGGATCCAGGCCCTGCTCGGGCCTACCAAGGCCGCGTTCCTGGCCTACGACGATGGAGCTCCCGCGGCCTGCGCCCTCGGGTCGCTCATCGACGGAGTTGCGTCGATCGGATGGATAGGGGCCAAACCCGAACACCGTCGCCGAGGACTCGCCACCGCGGTCACCCGAGCCGCCATCCAAACCGGTTTCGACCAGGGCGCAAGCATGGCCGCGGCGCTCAGTCCCGTTGCCGCGGTGGCCTTCCTCGGTGACATGGGATTCGCGGAGGTAGGGCGTTACCGGGAGTACGTATTCCCGCCCCCGCGCTGAGAGTTACCGAATCCGTGCGGACGATGAGTTGCAGGAGAGGGTCTACGGGGTTCCACTCCGTCCTGCTCACACCATGCGAGGTAGTCGCCGATCGATCTCCGGAACTCGCGGCGCAGACGCTGGACATCGGTTGCTTCGAATGTGGCGATCGGGTACGGACCGCTGTTGATGACGCTGCCATGGAGCCGATCGACAGAAGCATCGTATTCGACCCTGGCGATGAATCCCTTGTATTCGATCATGGGGTCGGTCCCCACCTTCCTAAAGCCGTCGCCGGAGCAGGACATCCTGTAGTCCACCACCGGTCGTAGACTGATCTTCGCAGCTATTGGGAGGTCTCGATTTTCCACGGTTCCGGCGGAGGTTGGTGGTCCTACCTCAACTATGACCAGAGCCAGCCGAGTCCGGAACTCGACCGCGAGCTACTGAGGCGAGTCTTCGGCTACGGCCGGCCGTACAGATGGCTGCTCATCGGCGTACTGGTCACCATCCTGGCGATCTCCATCCTGTCTGTGATCCCCCCGCTGCTGATCAGGGAGTTGGTCGACCGCGCCATCCCGGAGGCCGACATCGGCCGGTTGACGCTGCTCGGTGTGGGCATGGTGGCGGTTCCGTTGGTCAACGTGTCGGTGGGCACCCTGCAGCGATGGATGTCCGCCAAGGCCGGGGAGGGCATCATCTTCGACCTGCGTTGCAGCCTCTACTCCCACCTGCAGGCCATGTCTCTGCGTTTCTTCACCGAGACCAAGACCGGGGAGTTGATCTCACGCCTGAACAGTGACGTGGTAGGTGCGCAGACGGCGATCACCGGCACCTTCGTAACCATCATCTCCAACCTCGTATCGGTGGTCGTGATCCTGGTCGTGATGTTCCGCGCCGAGTGGCGGCTGACGCTGCTGGCGGTGGCCGCGCTACCCCTGTTCGTCTATCCGGCCCGGCGGGTGGCACAGGTCCTGAGAGGGATCACCCAGCGCCAGATGCAGCACAACGCGGCGATGGCGGCCATTCTCAACGAGACCTTCAACGTGAGCGGCGCCCTGCTCGTGAAGCTTTTCGGGCGTCGCCGGGAGGAGATGGCCAAGTTCTCCGGCGAAGCCCGGATGGTACGGGATCTCGGCGTTCGCCAGGCCCTGATCGGGCGTTGGTTCTTCGCTGCGCTCGGACTCGTCGGCGCCATTGGTACGGCGACCGTGTTCTGGGTTGGCGGCTACCTGGTGATCCGGGGCGATCTGAGCCTCGGGACGGTGGTCATGTTCTCGTCGTTGCTGGTCCAGCTCTACGGTCCGCTGTCCGCCATGTCCAATGCCAGGGTCGAGTTCGCCACCTCCCTGGTCTCGTTCGAGCGGGTGTTCGAGATCCTCGACCTACCCCACGAGATCGTGGAGCTACCCGACGCGGTCGACATCCGGCCCGTACGGGGAGCAGTCGGGTTCGACCGGGTCTTCTTCCGGTACCAGGCGGCCGGGTTCGCTGGATTGGCGTCCGCGAACCGCCCATGGGAGCTGGTGGATGGGGATGTTCCGGTCGCCCAGGCGAGCCGACCCTGGGCGTTGGAGGACCTGAGCTTCCGGATCGAACCGGGTGAGCTCGCTGCGGTGGTCGGGCCATCGGGCGCCGGCAAGACGACGGTCAGCTACCTGGTGCCACGACTCTACGACATCGACCGCGGCCAGGTGAGCATCGACGGGGTCGATATCAGACGGGCCAAGCTGGACTCGCTGGAACACTCGATCGGGGTCGTCACCCAGGAGACGTTCCTGTTCCACGACACGATCGCTGCCAACCTCCGGTACGCCAAGCCCGATGCCGGGCAGGATGAACTGGAGCAGGCCGCCATGGCGGCCAACATCCACGACTTCGTGGTCTCCCTCACGGACGGCTACGACACGGTCGTGGGGGAGAGGGGATACCGGCTGTCAGGAGGTGAGAAGCAGCGCATCGCCCTGGCGAGGGTCATCCTCAAGGACCCTCGGATCCTGATACTCGACGAGGCCACCGCCCATCTGGACTCCGAGTCGGAGGCCCTCATCCACGAGGCGCTGGAGCGGGTGATGGTGGGAAGGACCTCGCTGGTCATCGCTCACCGTCTATCCACTATCCAGGCTGCGGACCGGATACTCGTGCTGGACGAGGGCCGCCTGGTGGAGGAGGGAACCCATGAGGACCTTCTCGAGTCGGGCGGCCTGTATGCCCGGTTGTACCGGACCCAGTTCAGGCGCCAGAAGACTTCAACCTGAACCGGGTGCCCTCAGGTCCCTACCATTCTCGAAGCGGAGGGCGATCCGTGGGCGAGCAGCAGCAGGGTCCCGTCGTGGCACATCCACAGGTGATCGTTCGCCCTGAACCATCGATGGGGTGGCATCACCCGCAGCGCGTCGCCATCATCACCGCGCCACGGACGGTAGGCGAGGACCTCGCAGGCGGGAGCGAGGACGGCGTCGACCCGACCCACGAGTTCGTAGTCGCCGAAGACCTTGGACATGGCGTCCCACGTGTCCTCTCTGCTTCCGGGACGCCCGAAGTGGAGCCTCCCGCAGTCCTGGCAGGCAGCCACACCGATGCCGCGATGGATCGAGTGCGTCATGGGGTGGTTCAGGCAACGCATAAATCCAATGGTGCCACGGTGGTGTGACACGGACGGTTATTTCCGAAGCGAAGGGGACGGACAGCCGGATCCGCTTCGCTTGGTGTTCTTCGAAGCCTCCGCCTTCACTGTCAGCTGCTGGGAACCTGGAGACGGTCGCTTCCCGTCTCACCTACCATGAAGGGGTTGATGGCGATGCCCTATGATTTCCGGTCCGGCGGGCGGGCCTGGGCGGCCGTGGCTGTGATGCTGGTGGTGTCGGCGGGGCTGCTCGGTCAGGCCGCCTTTGGGACGGACTTCGCGGACATCCAAGAGGCCGGGGTTCATCGACCGGCCATCGATGCCCTAGATGGCGAGGGTGTGTTCAAGGGTACGGAGTGCGCGCCGGATGGCTTCTGTCCCACCGATCCGATCCCACGCTGGGTGGTGGCGGTATGGCTGGTACGGGTACTGGATCATGGCGATCCGCGCGCAGCGGGTGGATCATCGTTTGCCGATGTGGACGGTGACGAGTGGTGGGCTCCGTTCGTGGAGCGCCTGGCGGAGCTCGAGGTAACGGCGGGCTGCGCGGTCGATCCGTTGCGGTTCTGCCCGGAAGACCCGGTTACGAGAGCGCAGATGGCATCGTTCCTCGTCCGGGCCTTCGACCTGGATCCCGGTCCTCCGGCGGGTTTCGAGGATTTGGCGCCGGGCGGTGTCCACTCGGGGAGCATCGATGCTCTGGCCGCGGCCGGGATCACCGCCGGATGTTCCGACGACCCGTTGCGGTTCTGTCCGGGTGATCCGGTCACGAGGGGTCAGATGGCGACCTTCCTGGCCCGCGCCGAGGGGCTCGTTCCCCTGCCCGGAACGGTCTCCTACCGGATCGGGTTCACCCGCCGGCACCTTCCAGTCGACAGGGTGTTCGTCAGGGACATCGGCGGCGCGTGGCTGGAGCGGCAGCTGGTCGGTGAGGGCGGAGGGTGGGGCCCGGTGTGGTCACCGGACGGAACGAGCATCGCGTACACGGGTCGGCTATCGCCCGTTCCCGGCACCGGGCCGAGGCTTATCGTCGTCGATCCCTATCACAGCAGCGAGCCTCGGGATCTAGGCCCCGGTCGCTCCCCGGTGTGGTCACCGGACGGCACGCGCTTGGCCTTCACCGATTCGGGGCAGGAGGGGGTCGAGGTTCTCGTGATCGGCGTGGACGGTTCCGGTCGACGAACTCTTGCGGCGGGCGAGGATCCGGCCTGGTCGCCGGATGGCGCCCGCATCGCCTTCAATCGCTCGGTCGAGGGCGTTGACGGCGTGTTCGTGGTCAATGCCGACGGCACCGGGGAGGCGTACATCGGCGAAGGCAGGCGGCCGGTGTGGTCGCCGGATGGTGCCCGCATCGCCTTCACCCGCGCGGTCGATAGCGGCGACGACATCTTCGTCACCAACCCCGACGGTTCGGATCAGCGGCGCCTCACCGACGCGGCGGGGCACGACCGGCGGCCCGTGTGGTCGCCCGACGGAGCGATGATCGCATTCGACACCGAACGTCACGGAGACCTGTCAACCGAGTCCCCGGCAACCGAGATCTACGCGATGAGGGCCGACGGTTCCGGCCAGCAGCGGCTGACCGAAGGCGGCGGGAGGAACCGCCGTCCGGTGTGGTCTCCGGACGGCTTCCATATCGCCTTCACCACGGAGGAGTGGGAGTACCACTACACATACGTGATGGGAGCCGACGGGTCCAATCGCGTGCGGCTCACCACCACGACCGATGACCGGGATCCGGTGTGGTCTCCGGACGGCTTCCATATCGCCTTCACGAGCAGCCGGGAGAGCAACCATCTGACCATGGCGATAGGTGTCGACGGCACGGGAGAGCGACCTCTGGCCGACACGGGATCCGGGACGCCTGTCTGGTCACCCTCCGGCGCGCGCATCGCCTTCTCCTGCTGCGAGGGCTACCTCGGGTACGTGTCGGTCGTCGACACCGGGACCGGTCTCGCCCGAAGGCTGGTCGACACGGCCGGCACCGATTGGGCTCTCGAACCTGTGTGGTCTCCGGACGGTTCCCGCATCGCCTTCACCCGCTCGGTCACCAGCGACAACGACATCGGGTTCGTCGACGAGATTTTCTTCATCGACGCCGACGGGACCAACCTCTTGCAGATCACCAGAACGGAGGGAGGCGCCTACGGGTCTCGCAGGGCGGTCTGGTCGCCCGATGGCACACGCATCGCCTTCACCCGCTTCCGGGATCTCGACCCGGCTCCCTATGTGTCGAACGTGGACGCAGAACTCCTTGTGGTCAACGTCGACGGATCCGACCAGCGCCAGGTCGCCGATACGCCCGGAGACGACTACGCCCCGGTCTGGTCGCCGGACGGCATGCGCATCGCATTCACCCATTCCACCCAGTCGAGAGACCTGATCTTCGTTGTCAGAGCGGACGGGACCGGTCAACGGTTACTGGCCTCCACCAGGGACGACCAGTGGGGTCCGGAGTGGTCTCCGGACGGTTCCCGGATCGCCTTCACGGGCCTGCCCCGTCGTCAGGGCACCCCCAGCGTCTATGTCGTCAACGCCGATGGCGCCGACCTGAAGAGCCTCGGCCTGGGCGCCGGCCCGCGGTGGTCCCCCGACGGCACCCGTATCGCCTTCGTCGACTACGGGGACACCGGCTCCACCTGGGAGATCGTCTCGATCAACCCCGACGGGACGGACCCGAGACCTCTTACCCGAACCGGGCCCGAGACCCTCCCGACCGGACTGGTGTGGTCACCTGACGGGAACTACGTAGCGTTCAGCAGCAGCCACGACGGTGACGACGAGATATACGTGGTGAAAGCCGACGGGACCGGCCAGACGCAGCTCACCGGCAACGACTTCTTCGCCGACACCGACCCGGTCTGGGTGCGCGAATAGTGAGTTCCAGGCTGCCACGCTTCATGGGGTCGGCGCGGTCGGGAGCGCGGCTCTTCAGGGTCAGGGGCTATCGGGCAGCCGGGTCATCCGGACATCCACCTCCAGGCGCGACTCCCCTCCTCCCTCGATGACACCTCGCGTGGGGGGCACGTCGCGGTAGTCACGACCCACCGCGGTGCGCACGTACCGCTGGTCGGCGACCGTGCGGTTGGTGGGGTCGACCCCTACCCAGCCCACTCCGGGCAGGCGCGTCTCGGCCCAGGCGTGCGTCGCTGCTCCGAAGGCGGATCCCGCGTCTCCCGGCCCGGTCCCGGTGACGTAGAGGTAGCCCGACACGTATCTCGTGGGGATTCCCCAAGAGCGGGCGATCGTCACCAACACATGGGTGTAGTCCTGGCATACGCCCTTCCGGGAGGCCAGGATTTCCTCTATCGGCGAATCGACCGACGTGGCCCCCGAAGTGTACTGGAAGGCGTCGTTGAGGGCCGAGGACAGTGCGAGCACATCGGACAGCGGATCGGCGGCGGGTGCGACACCCAGTTCCGTGACGAACTCGTCGAGGGCGGGTGAGGGTCTGGCCAGGGGGCTGGCGCCGGTGAAGTCCCACCACCGGGGATCGTTGCCCATCGATCGGACCTCTTCCCATGCACCTGTGGCCAACCTCTCCGGCAGGCATGGCGGAGGGTCCACCTCCACCGAAGCGGTCGAGACGACCTCCAGCAGCTCGTGCCGGCGGTTGACGGTGAGAACGTGCCTGGTGTTGCCGAAAGGATCGGTCTCAGTCGTGAGACCCGCAGGGGGCGTGGTGGTGACGGAGAAGTCCAGCAGCCTCTGGCGGGAGGATTCGAGGGGTCGGATACAGAGGGACATGGTACATCTGCGAACCGGTGCGCTGTACTCGAAACGCGACAGGTGTTCGATCCGGTAGCGCTCGGGGCTGCCCGCTCGACCCTCCGGACGGGTCATTGGTCGTGGCTGCCGGTCCTCCCCGCAACCGGAGCCACGACCGGGTAGTCGAAGTAGGTCGTGGTGACGAGATCGTGCAGTTGACGGCAGGCACTGCGAATCTTCCGGAGCAGGGTATGGCCTTCGGTCGCTCCCGGCCACTCGGTTTTGACCAGTTGGCGGATGTACTCGGCTTGGCCACGGGTGCGGGCGGTGGACTCGGCGTCCGGCCCCGGGCCGGCGGCGGTCAGTTCCCTGCACAATGCCGATACCGAAAGGCTGAGCGAATCCGGAAGCTGTGGATTGGTGGCAAGCAGGCTCAACACCCGCTCGGGTTCGATGGCGGCGCTGGAAGCGCGGTTGTAGGCCTCGAACGCGTAGTAGTGGCGCAGCAGGCTGGTCCAGTAGGCGTCGGCCGGAACCTCGAACAGCCGGACCGCGTCTATCTGGGCGATCAGCAGGGACGCGGACAGCTGGGCCCGCTCCAGGTAGTTCCCCAACTGCACGAAATGCCAGGCGTCGTCGCGGTACAGAGTTGATGAGGTCACCCCACGGAAGGTGTCGATCTGTGCAGCCGTCTCCGCGTAGAAGTTCTCCGGAGACCGCAGCCAGATGTCCTGGATCTCCATGTCCTGGAGCCGGAGGTATGACTGGTTGAGGCATGTCCACATCTCGGCCGATATATGGTGGCGCATCTGGCGTGCGTTCTCCCGTCCTTGTACGAAGCAGGTGCGGATCGAGTCGGGGTTGGTAGGTTCGAAGGTGAGGTCGTCGGTCAGGGTGAACGAGTCGACCAGCGTGAACAGGTCATCGCTGTCGAGTTCGAGCGCCCCTGTGTGCGGCTCCCGCTCAAGGGCGCCGTAGATACGGTGCCAGCCGAAGTAGATGTCCCGGGGCGGGCTGTCCACCAGTGACTCGCTCTGCTGCCTGAGCAGCCGGCACAGATGGCTGGCCCGTTCCAGGTAGCGGCCCATCCAGTAGAGGCCGGCGGCACTTCGTGACAGCATGGCCGATCAGTTCTCCAGAACCCAGAAGTCCTTGCCGCCCCCTCCCTGGCTGGAGTTAACCACCAGGCTGCCGCGGCGGAGGGCGATGCGGCAGAATGCTCCGGGCACGATGCGGGTCTCACGCCCGGTCAGGATGAAGGGACGCAGGTCCACGTGCCGAGGCTCGATACGGCCCTCTATCAGGCAGGGCGCGCGGGACAGGGCGAGTGTGGGCTGGGAGATGTAGCCGGCGGGGTCAGCCCTCAGCAGCGCCGCGAACTCGTTGCGCTCGGAAGGTGTCGAGTGGGGGCCTATCAGCATCCCGTAACCCCCCGACTCACCCACCTGCTTGACCACCAGGTGCTCCAGGTTGTCCAGGGTGTACTCGAGGTCCTCGGGGCGACGGCACAGGTACGTGTCAACGTTCTGGAGGAGGGGTTCGGCGCCGAGGTAGTAGCGGATCATGTCGGGCACGAAGGCGTAGACGCTCTTGTCGTCCGCCACGCCTGTGCCTGGGGCGTTCACCAGGGAAACGTTCCCTAGGCGCGCGGCGTGGAGCAGGCCCGGGACCCCGAGCAGCGAGTCAGGGCGGAACACCAATGGATCCAGGAAGTCGTCATCCACGCGCCGGTATATCACGTCCACCCGCCTCAGTCCGGAAGTGGTCCGCATGTACACGTGCCCGTCCTCGACCACCAGATCCCGTCCTTCCACCAGGTCGGCGCCTATCTGGCGGGCCAGGAACATGTGCTCGTAAAAGGCTGAGTTGAAGATACCGGGGGTCAGCAGCGCCATGGTCGGCTCGGTGCGGCCCTCCGGCGCCAACTCGCGTAGCGTCTCGGCGAGGATGAGGCCGTAGTTCTCGATGTCCCGCACGCGTGACCTGCGGTACAGGAGCCGGTGCGCCGACTTGGTGGCTTTCCGGATGGCAAGCATGTAGGACACACCCGACGGAACTCGCAGGTTGTCCTCAAGGACGCGGAAACCGTCCGTCGTACGGACCAGATCCGTCCCGCAGACCGCCACCCAGACGCCCCGGGGAGCCTCGAAACCGCGCATCTCCAAACGGTATTGCGGGCAGCCTCGGACCATGTCGGCCGGTATGACCCCATCCCTGACGATGCGGGCCTCCCCGTAGATGTCCTGGAGGAAGCGGTTGAGCGCGGACAGACGCTGCTCCAGTCCGGCTGTCAGCATGCCCCACTCCGTCGCCGACATCACCCGCGGAATGCAGTCGATGGGGATAATGCGTTCGGTCTCCTCGTCGTCGCCGTAAACGGTGAAGGTGATCCCTTCATTGGTGAACGAGCGGGTGACCCACTCGCCGATGGCGCTCAGGTCGGGAGGTGACAGCCGTCCGAGTGCGTCGTGGAGCTCACGGGCGGGGAGACGGGCCGAGCCATCGGCTTCGAACATCTCGTCGAAGACAGCGTCTTCCAGGTCGTAGGCGTCGAAGTTCACCGCGACCACCCGTCCCCGCCGTCACTCGACGTATCGACCCCTGTCACATCATCCCTTCGGTGTTTCCCTACCACCACCAGGCTAGAGCCTCGCAGGACGGCCCGAGGGATGCTACCGATAACACCACGTCTCCGGCTACGTCCGATCGAGCGGGTGATGCTTCGTCAACCCGGTCCCGCCGGCCGCCGGCCCGGCGTGTCGGGCGGGTTGGGGGATCAGTAGGACGGGGACCCTGGATGCGGTGGCGACCTTCATCGAGATGCTGCTCCATGCTGACTCGTCGAACAGGCGCCGGGTCGTGCCCAGCACGATCACGTCGGCGGCGACGGCCTCGGCAGTTCCGATGATCCCCTCCGCGACGTCGTCTGCTTCCACGAACACGGTGCGGGGCTCGATGTTGCGAGCATGCAGTGCCGCTAAGACCGGCGCCGCCATCTTCGAGCCTCTCTCGTCCACGTAGCGCTCGGCAGCGCTGAGGGTTCCTGGTTCGGCATGCTCGCCGGGAGTGTCATCGAAGGGTCGCCAGTCGTCGTCGGTTAACTCATCGAGGAAATCGTGGGGTGTCTGGGTGACATTCGTGACTGTCACCCTTCCGCCTCTCCCCGCCAGGACCTCGACGAAGTGGGCGACCGGCTCCGGAGGAAGTACCCCGGCCGTGGCTACAAGCAGGTGCATTACCCAGAATCTAGGCGCTCATCCGGGCCGGCGCGGGTCAGATTCGGCCTGTTATCAACGTGGGAGGATGCCGGGATCGGTCGCTGTCGCGGTTACTCTCGCACTGTCGCCTTCGCCCGGAAGGCGGCCACGTTTGCGTCGAGACAGGAGGCGGAGTGCCTGAGCCCGCATTGATCAATCGGGTCACCTGGATGATCCCGAACGCCTTGGCGTTGGTGGGATCACGCTCGGGAGACGAATGGAACGGGATGACCGCTTCGTGGATAACGCAACTGTCGATGGAACCGGTGATCATCGGGATCGGTGTCGACAACAAGGCGGTCACCCACCGACTCATCAGCCGCGGAGGTTCCTTCAGCGTCAACCTGTGGTCGCCCGGCGACACCCGGGTGTTCGTCAAGTTCTCCAAACCTGCGCGCAAAGACGGGATGACGCTCAACCGGAGGTCCATCCGGGAGGGCGTGACGGGAGTGCCGATCTTCGAGGAGTCGATCGCGTGGATGGAGTGCGAGGTGCGTCGAACGATCGACTTCGGTACTCACACGCTCTTCGCGGGCGAGCTGGTAGCAGCAGGCATCACCGACGACCCGGGCAGGGCGGCATGGATGGGTGACACCCGGATGAAGTACGGAGGCGTGAAGCGGGGAGGGCACTGATGCCTGCCTCGCAGCCCTGCCATTCCCTAGCCGCTGCGACAGCCTGATGGACGCCCGGGTCGAAGGCAAGGTCGCGCTGGTCACCGGCGCGTCCCGCGGTATCGGCAAGGCGATCGCGGCGGGATTCCTGGCCGCCGGAGCGCGCGGGGTCGTGATCACCAGCCGCAAGAGAGGGAACATCGAGACCGCCGCGCTCGGGCTTGACAATCCTGACCGCGTCGCACCGGTGGTCGCGAAGGCGGACACCGAGGAAGGGGCGGCCCTGGCAGTCGACGTGGCGGTCGACCGCTTCGGTGGTTGTGACATCCTGGTCAACAATGCCGGTACCAACCCGGCCTACGGGCCTCTGGTGGACGTGGATCTAGGTGCCTTGAAGCGGACGTGGGATGTGAACCTGCTCGGGCCGCTGCTGTGCACGAGGGCGGCGTGGGACCGCTGGATGAAGGA
This sequence comes from Candidatus Spongiisociaceae bacterium, assembly GCA_965219685.1. Classification (GTDB taxonomy): domain Bacteria; phylum Actinomycetota; class Acidimicrobiia; order Spongiisociales; family Spongiisociaceae; genus JAPPFW01. The sequence continues at coordinate 764,913 of CBDCOH010000002.1, forward strand.
TCACGGTGGGGTCGTCTGCAACAACGCCTCGGTGGGAGGTCGGCTCCCGGGACGGGGGATGGGCGCCTACAACGTCTCCAAGGCCGCCCTGATATACATGACCCGCCACCTCGCCTATGAACTGGCGCCACGGGTGCGCGTCGTCGGCGTGGCGCCAGGGGTGGTTAGAACGCGTCTATCGGAAATCCTGTGGCAGAACGAGGACAAGGCGGCTTCGCTGCATCCACTTGGAAGGATCGGCGAGCCCGTCGACATAGCCTCGGCGGTGGTGTTCCTCTGTTCCGCGCAGGCCTCCTGGATCACCGGCGCCACGCTCGACGTCGACGGCGGCATAGCCAACGCGTCAGCGTATGTTTAGTGAGTGGTGAGTGGTGAGTGGTGAGTGGTGAGTGGTGAGTGGTGAGTGGTGAGTGGTGAGTGGTGATCTTACAGCTTCACCATTCACGATTCACCATTCACGATTCACCAGGCAGCCGAAGGCTGGCAAGAAGGACACCAGAAGGTGCTACGACCGCCTGCCATTGCCTTGCGGATGCGGGCGCCGCAGCGGCGACATGGTTTGCCGGCCCGTTGGTACACGTAGTGGTTCATGCCCGGGCGCCGGGATCCGGTAGTGGTGCGGGGCCGGCCTGCGTTCGCACGCAGGTGCCGGGAGGCTCTGAGCAGGATGCGCTCCAGTAGATGGTCGTCGATCTGCTCGATGGCGGTGGAGGGATGGAGTCCGAACTCGAACAGCACCTCGTTTCGGTAGACGTTCCCGACTCCGGAAGCCACCGACTGGTCCAGCATCACCGCGGAGACGCTGGTGGCGCCGTCTAGGAGGCGGGCCCGGCTGATCGATCCGTCGATGTCCGGCGCGGCGAGGGAGAGGTCCGGGCCGAGGTTGGCGACGAAGGCCCACTCTTTGGGTGAACGGTCCACCGAGACCGACGGAGCGTCGTAGCACCGGAGCGCCCATCCGCCGGTCTCCAGCACGACCCGGGCGGGGCCGTCGCCCCGGGCTCCGGTGGGTGGTCCGAATCTCCACCGTCCGGTCATTCCGAGATGCACCCGCAGCGTCCAGCCGCCGCTGAAGTCGATCAGGAGGTGTTTGCCGACCGCTTCGACCCTGTCAACGCGCGCTCCGCGAAGCCGGTGGGCATGGCGACGGATGGATGGCGCTGTCCCGCCCAGCCGCCGCAGGGTCCTGCTCGCGACCCGCTCGCGGATCCGGTTGGCGATCCCATGCACCGTATCGCCCTCAGGCACTCCCGCTCCCTCAGCTGCCGCGGTAGGCCAATCCCCGGAGGCTGATGGCGAAACCGCTCTGGAGGAGGAGTTGCCCGAGAGGATGGTCGCCGGCCGGCTCCCCGTCGATGGCCTCGATGTTCAGGCGCCGTTGGCGTACCCCGATCTCGGTCAGCGCACCCGCGACTGCCTCGTGAAGGTCCGGATCATGGTTGAGCAGCGCTGCCTTCCGCCCTCCCCGCTCGAGGTAGAGGAGAGGCAGTCCTTCGTGGAGGATCACGTACGCCCCGGCCGAACGGGAGGCTCGGCCCTTAGTCTGTTCCGGCCACGGGAGGAGCGATCCGTAGGGATTGGCCGGGTCGGCGGCCGCCAGTATGACCACGCCATCCGCGTGATCCTCGGCTCTCAACCGGTCGATGGCGCCCGGAAGCGCGAACTGCAGTCCTCCCATGCCCTCCACGAAGTATCCGCGCCGGATCCTTCCCGTCTCCTCCATGTGGTTGAGAACCGGATACATGGTGGTGAGGCCTCCGGGGATGCCTTCGGCTAGTGCCCCGGCCCGCGTGAGAACTCCCTGGCGTTCCAGGAGCAGGTCGGTCCAGGCCGTCGCCCAGGCAGCGTCAGTTCGGGGCGTACCCGCGAGGTCGTGTACCAGCGACCAGCGGCCCGACGCGGAGGGGGGGAGCGTGGATGGGAGATGGGGGCGCGCACGCCCGGAGCGCCGGCGCACTCTTCTCAAGCGGAGCGAGCGGAGGGGAGCGAGCGTGTCGTTGGTCAACTCACCAGACCACACCAGGTCCCAGAGCGCCTCGAGGGTTTCCTCGAGCCGCGTTCCTCCCGCGGCGGTGTGGATGTCGCGGAAGAAGGACGCCCCCCGGTCCCGTAGGTGGTCGCGGATGGAATCGTGTAGGTCCGAGTCCGGAAGTTCCTCCTCGGAAGGGCGATGAAGGACCGGAAACTGGTCCCGGAGGAAAAGGGCAACGCGCCCATCCCGAGGCCCGATCGGACCCCGTCCTATCCACACCACCTCGCCCGATGCCATCAGCTGGTCGAGCATCCCGGGTGTGTAGTCGAGGCGGGCCGTCAGCACGTCTCGCTCGAGGATCGATGCCGGCACCGAAACGCCTTGGAGAGTGCGGATCGTCTCGACGAGGGCCGCCATGTGACGCCGACCGGTGCGGCCGACCCCCTGCCATGCCGGGAGGAAGCGCCCGAGGGCCGGCTGCTCCACGGCCTCGATCTCGCGGCGCAGCACCGCCAGGCTGCGTCTCTTCAGACGCCGCAAGACCCCGGCGTCTACCCACTCCTGGCCGTCCCCGCCGGGCCGGAACGCCCCACGGGTCAGGTTTCCCGAGTGTTGCAGTTCACTTAGCACTCCGCGTATGACGGCCGGGGGGAGTCCGAGAGCAGCCCCGGCTGCCTCGGCGGTGAAGGGGCCGTGGGTCCGTGCATAACGGCCTACGATCTCACCAAGGGGATCCGGCGCCGGCTCCAGGAAGGCGTGGGGCGTACCGGGAGGCGGCTGGACTCCCACCGCGTCACGTAGTCTGGCTGCGTCTTCCACGGCGGCCCATACCGGTACCCCCCGGATGTGGACCCGGATGGCCCTCCGGGCCGACTTCAGGTCAGCGAGGAGAGGCCCGGCCTCGCCGGCGGAGAGGCGTGCGGCCACCGAGTCCTCGTCGAGCGGACCCAGGGATCGCAGGAGGTCGTGCACACCGTCAATTCCCTTGACCTTGCGGTGGTCGGAGAGGAACTGCAGGTCGAGTTCCACCGATGCCACCACATCTTCGTTGAGGAGTTCTCTCAGTTCTCCCTCACCGAGCAACTCGCGCAGGAGATCCCGATCGAGAGTCAGTGCCGCGGCCCGGCGTTCGGCGGGCGCCGTGTCCCCCTCGTAGAGGTACGAGGCAACGAACTCGAACAGGAGGGATGAGGAGAAGGGGCTGGCGCTGGTCGTGTCCACCTCGACCACCCTTACCTTGCGGGACCTGATGTCGCCGAGGAGGCTCTTGGACGCGGGGAGGTCGAACACGTCCTGGAGGATCTCCCGGTAGGTCTCGAGCACGATGGGGAACGAGCCGAAGCGTGTCACTATGGCCATGAGATCGGAGGCTCTGCGGCGCTGGAGCCAGAGAGGCGTCCGGCCGCCCGGCCGGCGGCGGGGGAGCAGCAGGGCGCGCGCAGCCGCTTCCCGGAACCGGGCGGCGAACACAGCCGTGCCTGCGAGTTCCTCTACCAGGATCGATTCGAGTTCCTCGGGATCGATCAGCAGGTCCTCGAGAGAGGGCAGATCGTCGGTGTCGACGAACCGGAAGGAGATGCCGTCGTCGCTCCAGATCACGTCGAGGTTGCGACCGTATCGGTTGCGGAGACTCTGGCTGATCGCCATGGCCCAGGGAGCGTGAACGCGACCACCCATGGGGGAAAGGATGGCTATCCGCCAGTCGCCTATCTCGTCCCTGAAACGTTCCACGACCACGGTCCGGTCGGTGGGGAGCACCCCGGTGGCATCCTTCTGTTCCGAGATGAAGGCAGCCAGGTTGGTCGCCGCCCACGAGTCGAGATGATGCCGTTCCTGCAGCGTCCGGGCAGCCTCCTCCCCCTCGAGTGCGCCGACGACGCGGATGAACCGTCCGATGGCTTGGCCTGTTTCCAGAGTCCGTCCCGGACCGTCTCCTCTCCAGAACGGCATCCGTGCGGAGGGTTCCGCCGGGGCCGGAATCACCTCAACCCGGTCGGCGGTGATGTTGCTGATTCGCCAGGTGGAGGTACCGAGAATGAACACGTCGCCGGGACGGGACTCGTAGACCATCTCCTCGTCCAGTTCACCAACCCGGCTGCCGTCGGGAAGGTTCACCGTGTAGAGACCGCGGTCGGGAATCGTTCCCGGATTGGTAACCGCTAGCCGCTGGGCGCCCGACCGCGCCGAGAGGGAGTGTGTCACCCGATCCCAGACAAGGCGTGGTCTCAATTCACCGAACAGCTCCGACGGGTAGCGTCCCGCGAGCATGTCGAGTATCGAATCGAAAGGTCCCCGGCCGAGGTCGCGATACGGTCCCGCCCGGCGAACCAGCCGGAACAGGTCATCGACCTGCCAGTCGTCCATGGCGACGGCTGCCACGATCTGCTGGGCGAGGACATCGAGGGGGCTCTGCGGCACGGTGGTGGGTTCGACCGCTCCGGACAGCATGAGCCCGGTGACCACGGTCGCCTCCAGTAGATCCCCCCGGAACTTCGGGAAGACCTTCGCCAGGCTCGTCGCGCCGACCTGATGGCCGGCCCGGCCCACCCTTTGGAGGCCGGAGGCGACGCTAGTGGGTGACTCGATGTGGATGACAAGGTCGACAGCGCCCATGTCGATGCCGAGTTCCAGTGTCGAAGTGGCGACGACGGCGGGGAGTTCCCCCAGTTTCAACTGGTCCTCGATCAACACGCGCTGCTCGCGGGATACAGAGCCGTGGTGTGCTCGGGCGATCTCGTCGCCCGCCAGATTGTTCAGTTCGGTACACAGCCGCTCTGCGAGCCGGCGGGAGTTGGCGAACACGATCGTCGATCGGTGGTCCCTGATCAGGTCGAGCACTCTCGGATATACCGAAGGCCAGATCGAGCGGTAGCCGGCGTCGGTGGGTTCCGAGTTGAGAGGGTCCGGTGGTGTCGGCGCCGCCATGTCCGCCACGGGCACCACGATCTCCACCTCGAGCCGCCGGTCGCTGACCACGTCGATGATCGTCACGGGCCGCGGGTTCCAGTTGGGTCCGTGGGCGACCCCGCCGCCTAGGAATTCGGCGATCACAGGTAGGGGCCGCTGGGTCGCGGACAGACCGATGCGCTGGGGAGCGATGTCGGCTACCTCTTCGAGCCGCTCGAGGGAGAGGGCCAGGTGGGAGCCGCGCTTGGTGGATGCAACCGCATGCACCTCGTCGACAATCACCCATCGGACCGGCGCAAGGATTCGCCGGGCCTGGCTCGTGAGTATCAGGTAGAGCGACTCCGGCGTGGTGATCAAGATGTCCGGGGGGTGACGTTGCATGCGCCGCCGCTCGGATGCCGGGGTGTCGCCGGTGCGGATGGCTGCGACGACTTCCGATAGAGGGGCCATCTGGTGGCGGGCGGCAGCATGGTGGATCCCTGTGAGCGGGGCCTTCAGGTTGCGTTCAACATCGTGGGCTAGCGCTTTCATCGGCGATATGTACAGCACCCTGCAGCGATCGGCTCGCTTTGGGACGGGTTCGGTCAGCAACCGGTCGAGCGTATAGAGGAACGCCGCCAGGGTCTTTCCCGATCCCGTCGGTGCGTGGATGAGGGTGTGGGTCCCGGAGGCGATGGCCGGCCAACCCCTCGACTGTGCAGGGGTGGGTCCCGCGAACGACTCCTCGAACCAGGTGGCCGTGGCGAGAGAGAACAGGTCGGTCAAGTCGCTGAGCATCGTTGCATTGAGCGTATCGCGCGCCCGTGACAAGGTGGCTGGTGAGTGGTGAGTGGTGAGTGGTGAATGGTGAGTGGTGAATGGTGAATGGTGAATGGTGAAAGGTGAATGGTGAATGGTGAATGGTGAATGGTGAATGGTGAATGGTGAATGGTGAATGGTGAATGGTGAATGGTGAATGGTAGTCCGTTGTCTGTTGACCGTTGTCCGTTGTCCGTTGGTCGAGCTAGGTCGTGTCACGATGAGACCAGGTGTGGTTGCCGTTCACCGGCAACCGGTTTCTAGCCGCGCGCGGCCGTGACTATCCGCGCGGCGCGAGCGGGGTCCACGGGGCGGTGGACATCCCCCCGCTCTTTGGTGGCTGTGCCGACGATGATGCCGTCTACCCGTCCTGCCAGTATCCCGATCTGCCGCTCGATGACCCCTGACCCCACGAGCAGCCGTGCATCCGGGACCGCCGCCCTGACCCTGTCGACGAGTTCCGGATCGGTCGGGCGGCCGGTTGCCGGTCCCGACAGGATCAGCCCGTCGCACATCGCCCGGTGCCACAGGTCCGCGGCGGCTTCTTCTATGCGCATCCCCGGCGGTGGGGTCGCGTGTTTCACGAAGACGTCTGCGAGAATCTCGATCTTGGGGTTGAGCGTGGCGCGCAGGCGGGCCATCTGCGCAGCTCGACCTTCGACCAAGCCCTGATCGGTGTACATCACTCCGGAGAGCACGTTGACCCTGACGAAATTGGCATCGCAGGCAGCGGCGATCGAAAGGGCGGCGACACTGTCGTTGCGGAGCACATTGACCCCGACCGGTACTCTCACCGCCGTCCGGGTGGCCGCCACCACGCGGGTCATGGATGCGACCGTGATGTCGGGGACGTCGTCGGCGAAGTAGGGAGCATCGCCGTAGTTCTCGACCAGGACCGCGTCGAAGCCTGCCCTCTCGAGAGTCGAGGCATCGTCCACGGCCCGGTCGACCACACGCGAGAGCGGGGGCTGGTAGCGAGGGGAGCCCGGGAGAGGTCCGATGTGGACCATTCCGATCAGTTGGAGGGAGGCCATCAGTAGGTGCGCATCACCTGCAAGGCTGTCTCGGCTACTTCGCCCTTGACGACCAGGTTCTCCACATCATCCGGGTGGAGGCGGTGCATCCCCACGCGGCATATCTCACCTGCGGGTCCCCGGATGATCTGGTCGGTGTCCTCGGGACCCGCGGTGTACTTCGCATACATGGGTCCTATGCCCTCGATGCGGACCGGCTCCTCGTACTCGTAGCCGGCCTGTTCGAACGACCAGGGAAGGATCTTCTGGATAATCACGATTATGTGCCTCAGGCGATCCGTGTCCTGCGCCTCCTCACCGACTGCGGCATGGATGTCGAGCCCGTGTGCCCATGTCTCGGCCAAACGTAGGGTGGCGAAGCTGCGCGCCGACATCTCGCTGAAGAACCAGGGCACCCGATCACGGGCCGAAGCGCGGCTTAGGGCGTCGACGACCTTCGCCCTTCCCAGGCGCCACCATTCGATCACGTCCTGGGGGCGCATATCGCGGCCGCGCTCGACGCCCGCCTCCGTGAAATCGTCAAACGTCTCGTAATCGTCGAGATCGTCGAGCATGGAGCCGTCCTCGGCGAGCGCGTTGTGCGCGTACTCCTCGGTGTGAGCGAGGTGGGAGATCGTGTCGCGGATGTCCCACTCTTCCGAAGGGGTGAGCGCGGTCCAGTTGCGCACCTTGACTCGCTGCAAGAACTGGTCGAGTTGCTGCTGCTCTGCTACCAGGTCGGAGAGTATCTCGCGCACCCGCACAAGTCTACTATGTCGCGCCGGCCCCGAAGTCGTGTCCTGCCGGGCCGCCCAGGCTTCCGCCGGTGGCCTTTCCGCTGGGAGGTCAGCGGGTGAGGGGTCGGGGTAGCGGGCCCTCGAAACCGGGCGTACTGTAGGCGAAGCCGTTGAGACGGTTGATGAGGTTTCGCAGGCGCCCGTTCTTGCGCCGGTCGAAAGCCAGGCCCACCCTCGTGCAATCCAGGGCATCGTCGTCCCGTATCTCGGCGGGGGCGGCAGGGACGATCTCGATCCTTCCCTCGGTCACGATGTCGATGAACTCCTCGTTGATTGCCTCGATTTGACCGTGGGTCGGCGAATGCCGCAGCCGGAGGATCAGGCGCCCTTCCACGTACCTCTGTGAGTGGTAGTTCACGTAGAAGCGGCATATTTCATCCGCCGCCTCCTCGACCGAACCGGTGATCCGGTACAGGGAGGGGTCTTCGGGGCTGATCATCCCGTTGGCCAGCAGCCGCTCCTCCACGAACCTCCGCCACCCGGGCCAGTACGAGTGGCCGGACTCCATGAGCACCACCGGCTGGACCGGCGCCTTTCCGGTCTGGATCAGGGTCAGTAACTCGAAGGCCTCGTCCATCGTTCCGAACCCGCCGGGGAAGATGGCGAACGCGTGGGACTCCTTGACGAACCCGAGCTTGCGGGTGAAGAAGTACTTGAAGTTTATGAGGCGGCGTTCCGGAACGTAGGGGTTGGCATGGGCCTCGAACGGGAGCCGTATGTTGACGCCGAACGATCCTTCGCTGCCGGCCCCACGGTTGCCGGCCTCCATGATTCCACCACCCGCACCCGTGACCACCATCCATCCTCGTCGGCGCCACATGTGGTCGGCGAAGCGCTGGGCGAGGCGGTAGTCGGCATGGTGCCGCGGTGTCCTGGCCGAACCGAAGATCGTGACCTTCGGGATGTTGCCGTAGGACCGGAACACGCGGGCGGAGTACCGCATCTCCTTCAGGGCGCTGTTGAAGAGTTTCAACTCTCCCCGGTCGGGTTTGTCGCGGTGCAGCTTGAGGGCGGTGGTCATCAACTCTGCGATCAGGTCCGCGTTGCCACCGTCCCCGGTCCGTCTGATCAACTCTTCGATTCCCCGGTCGAGGTCCCGGTCTCCCATCGCGTATCCACCCATGTTCGTTAGGGTAACCGGGTGGCGCATTCAGTTGGTCGAGTGAGGAGATCCGAGCGGCAACCGGCGGCGAGCGCGGGCTACCGCGGAGACATCCCCGCCATCGACCCCGATCCCACCGCTGACCCATGATCGATGCGACGCATCGTTTGGGAAGCCCGCGCACCGAGAGCCGGATCGGACCCGGCCGGATGGGATCACGGGAGTACCGGCGGGCCGTGGCGAACAACCGGCATTCGGTCGGATTGCCCGCCGAGACCCGCGCTGAGATCGAAGCCGCGGGCATCGTCCTTCCTGACCCGGATGCGGTGAGGCGTTACCGGCTTCAACGGGTGCGGGATCGTCTCAGCGACCTTGACTATGCAGGGATTATCCTCTACGACCCCGTACATATCCGCTACGCGTGCGATACGACCAACATGACCCTGTGGTCCGCGCACAACCCTTGCCGTTACCTCTGGGTGGGCGCGGAGGGGCCCATGATTCTCTTCGACTTCTCGGAGACTGCCTTCCTCGCAGGCCATAACCCCTTGGTGGACGAGGTCCGGCCGGCTACCCAATGGATGTACGAGCTCTCGGGGATCGAGATGGAATGCCGTCTCCGTAGATGGTCTTCGGAGTTGGCGTCCCTGGTGGGGGAATACGGGTCCGGCAACCGGCGGGTGGCCATTGACCGAGCCGGCCCAGGTGCCATCCATGCTCTGGACCGGCGGGGACTCCAACTCCGTAGCGGGGGCGAGGTCATGGAGGTGGCTCGCTCGGTGAAGAGCCCGGAGGAGGTGACGTTGATGCGAGCCGCGCTGGTGGCCGCCGAGAAGTCCCTGGAGGCGATGAGGGCTTCACTCAAGCCCGGCATGACCGAGTTGGATCTGTGGGCAGTGCTCCATTCGGAGAACATCCGCCGCGGAGGTGAGTGGATCGAGAACCGTTTCCTCTGTTCCGGTCCGCGTACCAACCCCTGGTTCCACGAGGCCGCCGGGCGGGTCATCGAAGACGGGGATCTGGTGGCGTTCGACACCGACCTGATAGGCATCTTCGGGATGTGCGTCGACATCTCGCGCACGTGGATCGCAGGCTCGCGGCGTCCCAATGCCAACCAGCAGGATGTCTTTGCCCGGGCCGAGGAGACGATCCGGCGCAACATCGAGATGGTTCGCCCTGGTGTCACGTTCCGAGAGCTCACATTCGATTCCTGGTCTCCCGATGTCGACGAGTTCCACCAGTACTCGAACCAGTACCACGGCGTGGGTATGGCCGACGAATGGCCGATGATCGTGTTTCCTCACACCTGGGACGAGGCCGGTTATGACGGTGTGATCGAGCCCGGAATGGTGCTCTGTGTTGAGTCCTTCGTGGCCAGGCGGGGTTGGGGAGAGGGGGTCAAGCTGGAGGAACAGGTGCTGGTGACCGAGCACGGTCACGAGCTTCTGTCCGGCTATCCGATAGGCCTCCGATGACCGCAACTCTTGGGTTCGAAGGGACGGCTATCTGCGTCGAGGCTGGCGACCGCGACCCCCGATGACGGCCGGCCCGCACCGGACCGGACCGCGAGTTCGCAGCCGGATCGGCCCTGGCGGAGGCAGAAGTGCCGAGTACCGGCGGGCCGTGACCGACAACTGGCACTCCATCGGACTGCCCCCGGATGCACTCTCGGAGATCGAGGCCGCCGGGTTAGACCTTCCCGATATCGACGCCGTGCGCAGCTACCGGCTCGACCGGGTCCGGAGCCGGATACGAGAGCTCGACTACGCGGGGATCATCCTCTACGACCCGGTTCATATCCGCTACGCGTCCGACACCACCAACATGTCGCTCTGGACCGCTCACAACCCCTGCCGGTATCTCTGGGTCGGCGCAGAGGGTCCCATGATCCTGTTCGACTACGGGGCGGCCGCATACCTGGCCGGGCACGCCGATCTGGTCCACGAGGTGCGGCCCGCGACCCAGTGGATGTACGAGCTGTCCGGGATCGAGATGGACCGGAACCTGCGGCGATGGTCCTCGGAGTTGGCTGCCCTGGTAGCGGAGCACGGGGGCGGAAACCGCCGGGTGGCGATCGACCGGGCGAGTCCCGATGCCATCCATGCCCTCGAGGGGCGCGGCCTCGAACTCCGCAACGGTGGGGAGGTCATGGAGGTGGCCAGGTCAGTCAAGAGCGCCGGAGAGATCGCGCTGATGAGGGCGGCGATCGCCGTCACCGATCACTCCCTCGACGCCATGCGTTCGGCACTCGAGCCGGGTATCACCGAGCTCGAGCTGTGGGCCGTGCTCCACTCCGAGAACATCAGACGCGGCGGCGAGTGGCTCGAGACGCGCCTCCTGTCGTCCGGTCCGCGCACCAACCCCTGGTTCCAGGAGGCCGCCCCCCGGGTGATCGAGAACGGTGACCTCGTAGCGTTCGACACCGACCTGATCGGCCCGTACGGGATGTGCGTGGACATCTCGAGAACATGGATAGCCGGTGACAGACCTCCGAACGCCAACCAACTCGATGTCTTCGGGCGGGCGGAGGAGATGATCCATCGGAACATGGCGATGCTCCGGCCCGGCGTCACCTTCCGCGAGCTGACATTCGACACCTTCGTGCCCGACATCGAGGAGTTCCACCACTACACGACCCAGTTCCACGGGGTCGGCATGGCCGATGAGTGGCCCATGATCGGGTTCCCCCACACGTGGGACCAGTCCGGATGGGATGGTGTGGTGGAGGCCGGAATGGTACTTTGCGTCGAGACGTTCGTGGGTCGGCGGGGTTGGGGGGAGGGCGTCAAGCTGGAGCAACAGGTGCTGGTGACGGATAGCGGCGCCGAACTCCTTTCCGGCTACCCTCTCGACCTGCGATGACGTACCCGGCGCGGTGATCGACTTCGACGGGACGCAGGTCCCCATCGAGGATGGAGACACCGTTCTCACCGCTGTTCTCCGGGCCGGTCTGCGGCCGTGGCGCGGATGCCTCTGCGCCGAGGGTGACTGCCCCTACTGCCTGGTCACCCTGGAGGGAACCTCGTACGTGCGCGCCTGCCGGACACCGGCTTCGGACGGCGCGAAAGTCGAGTCGCATCCGAGCGACGGGTATCCGGCGCTCCGTCCATCCGACCATGCGGCCACCGGGGAGAGGGCTGTCGGGTTCGAAATGGTCCATTGCGACACCGTGGTGATCGGCCAGGGGCGTTCGGGGAGGGACGCGGCTGCCGAGGCGCTTGAACGAGGCCGCACCGTGGTCACCCTCGATACGTCGGTCGGCAGGGAGGCGGTCGGTGTCTACGCCGGTCCCGAGGTAGTAGCCCGAACCCCCGATGGCATGGTGAGGATCTTCTGCGAGGAGGTCGTAGTGGCGACCGGATCGGTGGAGGTGCAGCCGGTCTGCCCGGGGAACCAGTTGGCCAGCATCGTGACCAGGCGGGCAGCCGAACGGTTGGCGGCTGCCGGCGTGGATCTGGGAAGGGTGGTGTCGGTCGGTGTGCCACCGGATGGAGTCGACCACGAGCCGGCCCGGGGCGAGTTGGTCCGCTTCGTCGGCGACGGGACCGTGCAGCGGGTGGTGACCCTTGACGAGGAGACCGGCGCCGAACGCACCTATCCCTGCGATACCGCCGTGATCGGTCTCGGATCCGGCCCGAGGGACACCCTCGCCCGGATGGCTCACGGTTTGCCGGGGGTGCGTACGGTGGGGAGCGCCGCCGGATCTCTCGACCAGCCGCCGGTGCCGCTAGCGGGCGTCATCTGTCCGTGTTCCGACGTCACCGTGGATGACCTGCGTTCGGTGTGGGATCGCGGGTTCCACGAGTTGGAGTTGATCAAGCGGTCCACGCTGGCAGGCACGGGCGCCTGCCAGGGGTCGGTCTGCATGCCGCACGTGCGCAGCTTCGTGGCCGCCGACGGGGGCGAGCTCCCACCGTCGTTCACCGCCCGCCCGGTGGTTACCCAGATCACACTGGGTGAGGCCGCCGCGGGCTGGTACCAACACACCGACCGGCGGACCGCCCTCCACGACGAGCATCTCGCACAGGGAGCCGTGATGGAACGATCCGGGGGTTGGTGGAGACCCTGGACCTACGGCGATGCAGACCGCGAGTACTGGGCGGTTCGTTCGGGTGTGTCGATCTGTGACGTGAGCACCCTCGGGAAGATCCTGGTGTCGGGTCCGGACGCGGACGCATTCCTGGAGGGCATCTACCCGACCACGATCACCCCGATCCGCGCCGGCCGGTCAAAGTACGTCCTGGTGCTCGACGAGCGCGGCTACGTGTTCGACGACGGGCTCGTCTGCCGTGAGAAGCCGGACCGGTTCCTGCTCACCACCACCTCCGCCGGCGCAGGCTACTTCGAGATGTGGCTGCGTGACTGGGCGGAGACCTGGGGTATGGACGTGCGGATCCTGGACCGGACCCTGTCCTGGGGGGCGATAAACGTGACCGGCCCCCGGTCGGGCGAGCTCCTCACCCGGCTGGGGGCCGCTGACCGGCTGCCGTCCTTCATGGGCCACACAGACATGGAGGTGGCGGGGGTGGCGTGCCGGGTTGTGAGAATGAGCTTCACCGGCGAGATCTCCTACGAACTGCACCACCAGGCGAGCCACTCGCGACGCCTATGGGGTGCTCTGATGGAGTTCGGCGCGGACCTGGGCGTGTGGCCGCACGGGATCGAGGTGCTCGAGGAGTTGCGGCTCGAGAAGGGCCACATTCTGGTGGGGCTGGACAGCCTGTCCGACTCCACGCCCCGCCGGCTGGGCCACGGGTGGGCGGTCCGGATGGACAAGGGGGACTTCGTGGGGCGCCCCGCGGTGTCCCGGACCTCCGGAATGGATCTGGACAGGTTGCTCGTGGGCTTGGAGATGGAGGGGGATCCGCCGCCTCAGGGCGCCATCCTGCGTGTGCAGGGTGACTACGCGGGATTCGTGACTTCCAGCACCTGGTCGCGGGTGTTGGGCCGCTCAGTGATGCTGGCCTGGTTGTACGCGCGGGACGGCGGGTTTGCGGACGACATCCTGATCGAAGGGCGTCCGGCCCGGAGGGTGGCCGTGCCCTTCTACGATCCGGAGGGGCAGCGTGTCCGGGCCTGAACGCTTCGAGCGGATCGGGGCCACCAGGATCGTGGCCGACCCTGCGGCACTCGACGAGATCGAGGCGCCGGACGGCGGGCACCTGTTCCGACTTGCGCCTGACGATCTGCTGGTGCTACCGCCCCTGGCGGCTCCCGATGTGGCCGACCGGCACGCCATATTCGAACCCGAGGCAGGCTTCTCGGCGGCACGGTTCGACCGCTCCGAGCTGGCCCGGCTCCAAGCCGTGTCGGCATGGGAGTTCCCCCGGCGCCGTCCGGCTTTCGCCCAGGGCCATGTCGCCGGCATACCGGTCAAGGTGATGTTCGATGACGGCGCGGCGCTGGTACTGGTTCCGACGGTGCTGGTGCACCACTTGGCGGAGCGCCTCGGTCTTGAGGACCCGCAGCTGTGAACGAGTTCATCGAAGCCCAGGTGGCCTTCGGTTGGAAGGACCTGCGATCGTCCTACGACGTGGTGATCGTGGGAGGCGGCGGGCACGGTCTGTCGACCGCCTACCACCTGGCCACCCGCCATGGGATTACCAACGTGGCGGTGCTGGAACGCGGTTACATCGGGTCGGGCAACTCGGGTCGCAACACCACCGTGATCAGGGCCAACTACGGCATCCCCGAGGCGGTCCGCTTCTACCAGCGGAGCGTCGACCTCTACTCCAGGTTGGAGGAGGAGACCGGGCGCTGGATCATGCACGACCGCAAGGGCCTCCTGTGGCTGGTCCACGGGATTCCCGGCACGCGCAACGAACGGGCCCGGGCCATCGTCAACCAGGCCTTCGGAGCCGACACCGTGTACGTGACGCCGGAGGAGGTGGGCGAGATCTGCCCGGAGGTGGACCTGAACGCGGGCGGAGGCGACTACCGGGTGACGGGAGGCTCCTACAGCCCCCACGCAGCGACGGCACGTCACGACCGGGTGGTGTGGGCCCTGGCAGAGGGCGCTATGAAGCGGGGTGTGCACGTCCATCAGCGCACCGCGGTAACCGGGTTGCTCAAATCCGGAGAGCGGGTAACGGGGGTGCTCACCGATCGAGGACCGGTGGCGGCCGGCGTCGTTGTGAGCGCCGTGGGAGGCCATGTGTCGACCCTGGCTGCGATGGCCGGGGTGAGGCTCCCGATCCGCACCCATCCTCTCCAGGCCTTCGTCACCAACCACTACGCCCGTTCCTTCCGTCCCATCGTGGCCTCGGCGGACATGGGTTTCTACGTCAGCCAGACGCCGAGAGGGGAGATGCTCCTGGGTTCGGGCATCGACAGCCAGCCCAGCTACTCGTACCGTTCCAGCTACGAGTTCCTCTCGTACTGCTCACTCCCCGCGGTCACCCTGCTCCCGTTCCTCCGGGACCTGACGATCCTGCGCCAGTGGGCCGGAGTCTGCGACATGTCGGTCGACATGTCCCCGATCATGGGATACACGGGAGTGGACGGGTTCCTGGTCACCACCGGATGGGGCACCTGGGGGTTCAAAGGAATCCCCGCCGGCGGCGAGCAGATGGCGGAACTGATAGCCACCAACCGCACGCCCGAGTTGATCGCCCCGTTCTCCCTGAACCGCTTCAAGAAGGACCGCCTGATGTTCGACCCCGGTTCGACCGGAACCACCCACTGATGGTCCTCCGTCTTGACTGCCCCCACTGTGGCCCCCGCCCGGTCGACGAGTGGGTCTACGGCGAGGTTCCCGACCCTCCCGACGATCTGACCGGAGCCGACGAACGTGACGTGGACAGGGGCTTCATGATGGGCAACACGGAGGGCCTCAAACACGAGCGCTGGTTCCACGCGGGAGGGTGCCGCCGCTGGCAGACCATCACGCGGGACACCACCCTCGACTATTGAATACCGAAGCCAGTCGATAGCCCACCTGATAGAACCAATCCTTAAGTGTTACAAATAGTTGTACTGACCATCAGAGTAGTGGTAGGCATTGCTGGGGGATCATGCCTCTGCAGGTACGTATTACGGCTAGTTTGAAGGTATGACAATGCTGAGTTTCAGAATGGCCGCAGAGGAGGTAGCTGAGGTCGGCAGGTGGGCCGAAAGGCTAGGGGTCGGGAGGTCGGAGTTGATACGCGAGTCATTGCGCCGGCACCTCAGGTGGTTGGGGTCGACGGACGACTCCGAGCGGTGGGACGCTGAGCCGCTGAGAGAGGAGGAGTCGGCACTCGCAGCGATCGCAGACTGGGGAGTTGCCGAGGACTGGTCGGATTGGAGCGATGCGGCGCGGTGAGATCTGGTTCGCCGCTACGCCCGGAGGAGGCCGCCCGGTTCTTGTCCTAGCTCGTGATCCGGTTGCCGGTCGGATCGGGTCCGTTGTGGTGGCAACGTTGACCAGATCCCGCCGCGGACTCGTGTCCGAAATGTTCCTGACCGCCGAGCGGGACGGTGTGCCCACGGACTGTGTCGTGAACTTCGACAACATTCATACGATCCCGCGATCCTCCTTCCGTCGTTTGATCGTGAGGTTGCGGCCGGAACGCATCGTTGAAGCCTGCAGAGTTCTCCGCGACTCCGCGGGGTGCTGATCGGGTACTGATGTAGGGCACCCTTAGACCATGCATCATCCGGTAGCCAACGGCTCTCGAACACGGGTCGAAAGCCCGGCCCTGATCTCTCCTACGAATGACCGCCCACTGCCCACTGGCTGCTTCCCACTGACAGACACACCCCGTCCAGGATGTCGTGACCGGTCACGGTTATCCGCGACAGACCGAGCAACCGCAGCGCTGTCTCTGCTACGACCGCCCCACCGAGGATGATCGGCGCTCTTTTCGGGTTGAGGGAGGGAATGGCCTCCTTCTCCGCCAGGCTGAGTGAGCCCAGCCATTCGACGATCCGCTCCGCCTCCTCGAGGCCGAGGGTGGTTCCCTCCACCTCGTGGGAGTCGTAGCTGTCCAGTCCCAGGTGCATCGCAGCGAGACTGGTCCACGTGCCCGCTGCTCCCATCGCCCCTGAGCGCCGCGGCAGATCGGAGGCGGTCATCACGCGGGTTGCTTCCCGGCGAGCCGCGGCGAGGTCGTGGACGGTGGCCGGGTGGTTGGGAAGGCAACGCTCGGTGAGCCGGATGGAACCGATGTCGGTGGAAACACCGCCCTCGTCGGTGACGATCTCGGTGCTTCCACCACCGATATCGACCACCACCGTGGCGCCGGGGTCGGGCATCCCTCCGGTGGCGCCCGCGAACACGAGGTCCGCTTCCTCCTCGCCGCTGATTATGTCCGGCCGGAATCCCAGCGCCTGAGTGGCGGCCTCGACGAACTCGTCCCGGTTGGAGGCGTCGCGAGTCGCGGAGGTCGCCACGGCTCTGGCCGCATGCACTCCAGCCTGCCGGATGCGCCGACCGTAGGACTGAAGCACCAGGGCGGTGCGCTCGATTCCGTCCGGCGCCAGCCGTCCCGATCGGTCGACCCCCCGGCCGAGCCCGGTCACTGTCTCGATGCGCTCCATATCCACGAGGCCGGATTCCGTACGGTCGGCTATCAGCAGCCGGGTGGAGTTGGTTCCCATATCCACCGCGGCAACCCGCCACGTGCCCCCGCCAGGGGTCAAGGGTTGAATGGTGGAGCCGGCGGCCCCTTGCGGACGCATGCGGCCCACACCGTTTCGTAGTGGTCCACGTCGTAGGAGTCGATGTGCGGCAGCACCATGGCCTCCCAAGCACACCGAAGCGGGTCCGCACGGTTGCCGAACATCATGAGGCCCGCAGGAATCCGATCCAGAACTGTGCGTAGGCTGATCGGCGTCTCGACCCGGGCGCCGGGGTCGGTGGAGAGGAACGACGTGTTGACCTCAGTCGCCAGGCGGCTGATATGTTCGACGTAGGGTCCTCTCATCGAGGGGTAGCGCCGCAGCAGCATGGCCTCGATCTCCTCTCGGTCGGGGAAGTCCTTCTCCCAGATGACCCAGCGGTCGGCGAACGCCTTGTTGAGCGTCTGGGTACCGGCGTAGTCGCGCAGGTCGGTCGGGTTCATCGTCCCGAACAGCCGGACGTCGTCCCTCAGGTGCACCGACTCGCCGGTGGGAAGGTCGAGGGCCGAGTAACGGTCCAGCAGACCGTGCAAGGCGAACAGGGTCTCGGCGCCCGCCGCGTTCAGTTCGGACAGGTTGAGCAGCGCCGGTCCCCTGAGGGCTCTGGTGATGTCCCCGTCCTCCCAGCGGCTCTCAGTACCCCCCATGCCGTCTCCGTGCAGTTTCACCGAGCCGATGAGGGTGATGTCCCTCACCTCCCCGGTGAGTGGCACCCGGTAGTAGGGAAGGCGGAGCAGGGCTGCGAACTGTTCGATGTCATGGTCCTTTCCGGTACCCATGTGTCCCCTGACGGCAAGGTGGAGCGGGACGGTTCCCTCGGGTTTCTCCCTGCGGATGGTCTCCACCTGGGCGAAGCGGTAGAGCATGCCGACATCGACGTAGTGGGGGTCGGGCTCGGGTATCTTGGCCACGCGCTGGTGGTAGTCCCTGATGCCCTCGCTGGGTACCACCACCGTGTCCAGGGTGATCGGGTCGCCCCCTCCGGTGGGATCCGTGAAGGTGACAGTCTCTATTGGTTCAGGCACTTCTTCGCTCCTGTGGGGTCATGGCAGGGCTCCGGTGATCGGCCTGCCGTCCTGCCCTGATCCACCATGTGTCCTCGCCGTACATGGCCAATCCCCGCCGCAGCGCCATGCTGACGCCTAACACCATCGAGTTGGCCAACTCGTCCGGTCTCGAGATCACCTGGTGGTGCCGGTAGGCGGAGACGACCGTGTCGTCGCCCACGCCGATTCCCAGGACGGTGGTGCCCCGTCCGTCTATCTCCTCCACCGATCGGGCCAGCGCCTTGACCGATCCCCGTGTCATCCCGTCGGCGAGTACCACCAACACCCTGACCTGGGCGCCGTGATTGGCAAGGCGCTCTGCGGCGTAGGTGATGTTGAACTCGTCGACGTTGGCGGCCTTCTCGAACAGCGAGACGGGCGGTGCCTCCCGAGGCGCCCGGCGGGCCTCCAAGCCGGCTTCCCCGGTCCGCGCCGCGGTCCAGAAGAGACCGGCGAGGACGTCGTCGGATCTCCGCCACGGCTCGGTGAAACCCGACAGGACGTAGTGGTTCACGGTGGACGTGAGGCGGTCGGCGGCCGCTCCATGGGTTCGGCGGAGTTGGCTGATAGCCGCGGTGCGGCGCCTGGAGTAGGTCCATTCGGTGTCGTCGACCTTGGCCGCGAAGGCCCGGTTGAAGATGGCCACCTCGAAATCCACCTGCAGTTCATTGCACATGGCGGCGAGCGTCCACGCTCCCAGCATGGCGGCGGCCAGGCCCCAGGGTCGGCGGTCACGGGGAGCGGCCAGGCGGCGCGGTTGCAGCATGGAAGCCGATCCGTCCACGAGGACGCTCACCGCGTAGGAGCGCCGAGTGGAGATCGAGCGCCGTTCGAACATCCTCTGGTAGAGGCCCCCTCCGAGCAGCAATGCGGCATGGGGGGACAGGTCGCCCGCATCGTATCCGGAACGCAGCCCTCGTCGCTGGTTGGCCACGAACAGTGGGTGTAGTTCGCCGGCTATGTTGCGCTGGTGCACGTTCCACTCGCGCGCTGCGTCCATCAGGGCGCTCCGGCCCTGGCGGGCGAAACGCCGGAATGGTTCGGGCACGCGGCCCACGGTGAGCTTGCCGCTCTGGCCGGTGGGTAGATAGATCACGGGTGCCTGGCTGACCCTGAGGAGTTGGTCGGTTCCCTCCTCGGACGCCTGGTCCAACTCGGCCGGGCGGCCGGTCGGGTCCATCTGATGCCGGTCGGGGCTGCGGGTGTCCCGGTAGTGCTCCGCATCCTGGACGATCGGCGAGTAGAGCCGAACCCGGTCGAGTCCTTCGGTGATCGCATCCTTCTCTGCTTCCCTTAGGTCGCGCGGGCTCGGCTGCTCCTCTTCCGAGGCGCCGGAGACCAGTCCGTGCATCCTGGCTACGGCCAGCAAGCGCATCGCCAGCCCGGCTACTTCCCAGGGGTCGTCGGCGTCCCCTGCCTCCTCCAGGATTCCTAGGGCATCGCGCCAGGCCGTACCGGAGCGAGCGTCCAGCCCCCGTTCTAGGGCCGCGGGCTCCGCATAGTCGCCCACCGTCAGGAAGCACGCGATGGCGAACCGGGCGAGCGGACCGCTCCGGCGCAAGGCGTGGGCCATGGAGGTCCGGTACAGGTCTGCGAGCACCGAACGCGCTCCCGGGTAGGCCGCGAGTCCCCTCCGCTCCTGGCGAGAGTCCTCGATCGCGAAGAACAGGGCCTCGGCAGGTGGTCCGCCCGCGCCGACGAGCGCCTCCAGAAGGGTGGTCTTCTCATCGCCGGCCGGATCGTCGCTCTCCGGTTGCCACTCAGCGGGGACGGCACGTGCCTCGTCGAAGTCGGAGGACACCAGATGCACCACCTCGTGGAGTGCGGACGCGAGGGCGGTCTCTTCCGGTGTCACCGGGGCCCGCCGCCCGTAGGCCGCCTGGAACAGGCCGGGGTCGATAACCACTTCCGACTCGGACGAACGGCTCGAAGCGCCCAGCACCACCCGCAAATCCTCCCGGCCGGTCAGGGTCCTCGCAACCCTCGTAACCGCGCCGGCCACCCGCTGGTACCGGCCCACCACCGCCTCGATAGCGCGTTCCTCCGGGGGAAGGATCTCGGTGAGGAACGACTTTTGCCTTGATGCCACAAAGCTCTATTTTTGCATACGGCGACAGCCGGCGTTCACCCGGCGTGGACGGCCGGTCTCAGGCGACCACGATCGCCAGCAATGCCGCCAGTCCCAACCCGTAGACCACCAGGGCTCGCAGCAGCGGGGTTCTGGGCGTGGGCGGGATCCTCTGCCACAGCGCCGCCACGACCATTCCCATCACCAAGCCACCGACGTGCGCTTCCCAGGCGATGCCGGTTGCGAAGAGCGGCAGTGCGAGGTTGATGGCCAGCAGAAGGACGAGTTGGCGGAACTGGGCCGCCCCGTGAACCGTGCCTCGCAGAGGGAAGGTTCCAACGAGAACCGCCCCGAAGAGGCCGAATATCGCGCCCGAGGCGCCTACCGCCCCACCGGCCGACAGGTACTGGAAGGCGACCCCCCCGGCGATCGCCGACGAAAGGTACAGACCCACGAAGGAGATGGCGCCCAGTTGGCGTTCGAGCCGGGGGCCGAACAGGTACAGGGCGTACATATTGAACAGGATGTGGAGCAGCGAACTGCGCGAGTGGAGGAACGCCGCCGTGATGACCCTCCACCACTCGCCGCGGCCGACCAGATCGGTGAGGTGGGCGTAGTCCAGCGTGAACTGTGGGTTCTGGCGCTGCAGCAGGTAGAACACCGCCGACACCACGATGATGGTCAGGACTGCGGGGGTGAATCCGGTGGACAGACCCCGGGCGGTGACCACCCGGGTGGCGGACCGGCCCGCTATGCACTGCGGGCACCTCTGCCCGACAGGGGAGTCATGCGAGCAGAACCCACAGATCGGCGTCTCGCATCGCGAGCACCGCAGCGCTGTGGCCCGTTCGGGGTGGCGGTAGCAGTGGACCGTATCCGGTGTCTGCGAGTCTCCGCTGTCCATCGGGTCGATTGTAAGAGAAAGGCCGGTCAAGCGGAACCCATCCTCCGCGGCCGGATGGAGCGTGTATCTCATCTTGTACCATCCGTCGTCGTGCAGGTAGAGATTTCCAGGACCTCCAACGGGATGACCGTGGTCACCGAGCCGGTTCCGGGGGTTCGGTCCGTGGCGATCGGGTGCTGGGTGGATACGGGTAGCAGGGACGAGCGGCCCAACGAGGCAGGCGCTGCCCACTTCCTGGAACACCTCCTGTTCAAGGGTTCGGACCGCCTGTCGGCGCGGGACATCTCGGAGACTTTCGATGCCATCGGCGCGCAGAGCAACGCCTTCACGTCCAAGGAGTACACCTGTTTCTGGGCGCGGATGCTCGACTCCGAACTCGACACCGGGCTAGACCTGCTGGCCGAGATGCTCCAGCGCCCGGCCTTCCGGACCGACGAGATCGATTCGGAACGCCGGGTCGTCATCGAGGAGATCAACATGAACGAGGACGACCCCTCGGACGTGGCGATGGAAGCCTTCATGAGGACCATCTTCGACGGTCACCCGTTGGGTCTGCCGGTGCTGGGTACACGGGACTCCATCGGCGCCATGAGCCGTGACGACCTCCACGGTTACTGGCGCCGCCGTTACGGCTCGGGCACGGTGGCGGTGACGGTGGCCGGCAACACCGAGCATCGGCGGGTAGTCGATCTCGTGGAGGAACTGTTCGATTCTTGGGACGCTCATGAAGGTGACCACGACCTGGCTCCTCCGGGGATCGAGGCAAGGGTCGACGTGGTGCGGCGGGACACGGAGCAACTCCACCTGGTCTACGGCGGTGAGTCGGTGGACCGGACCGACGAGAGCCGCCTGGCGGACGGGGTGATGCATCACATCCTCGGGGGCGGGATGTCGTCGCGACTGTTCCAGAAGATCCGGGAGGAACGCGGTCTGGCCTACGCGGTGCACAGTTTCGCGATGCGGTTTGCCGAGACCGGCGCCTGGGGCGTCTACGTCGGGACTACCCCGGCAACCGCCCATACGGTGATGGAGATCCTGACCGAAGAACTGCAGCGACTCATATCCGATGGTGTGACCGAGGAGGAACTGGAGCGAGCCAAGGGTCACATGCGTGGCGCGCTCGCCCTGGCGATGGAGGACACCAACACACGCATGATCCGCCTGGGTCGTAACCACATCTTCGGCCTTCCCCATCTCACGCTCGACGAGCGGCTGGCCCGCATCGAAGGCATCACCCGCTCGGCGCTGGCCGAGAGCGCGGCCCGGACCCTTCAGGGACCTCGGGTCATGGGGGCGGTGGGTCCGTTCGAGAGCCGGGAGTTCGAGGAATACCTGTCATGATCTCGGTGGGGATATCCGGAGCTCCGGGCCGGATGGGCCGGCTTTCACTCGGCGCTCTGCTCCCTCTGGAAGAGCTGGCGGTCGGGGGGCTCTATGCCCCTGGCCACGACGGTGAAGACCTCTCGGGCCACCGCTGCTCGGGCGATCCGGAGGCGCTGCGCGATTGCGACGTGATTCTCGAGTTCACCAATCCGGATGTCGCGCCGGCCAACGTCAGCCGATGGAGATCCTTCGGAGCGCACGTTGTGATCGGTACGTCGGGATACGACAGCGGACGGCTGGCCACTCTCGCCGACGAGTGGGCGGGGAGTGCCCGGAGGTGCCTGGTCGTACCCAACTTCTCGGTGGGCGCGGTCCTGATGATGCGGTTCGCTGAGTTGGCGGCGCCTCACTTCGCCTCGGCCGAGATCATCGAGCTGCACCACGAGGACAAGCCCGATGCTCCGTCCGGCACGTCCCTCAACACGGCGGCCCGCATCGGAGCGGCCCGCAGGGGTGCCGGCCTCACCCCGCATGGCCGTGGCAGGGAGTTGGTGCCGGGCGCTCTGGGCGCCGAGGTCGAAGGGGTGCCGATCCATTCCGTGCGGGCTCACGGCTTCGTCGCCCACCAGGAGGTGATCCTCGGTGGGACCGGCGAGTACCTGACCATCCGGCACGACACGACCGACTACATCGCGTTCGCCCCCGGCATCATCCTGGCCCTGAGGGCGGTGTCGTCGCTGGCTGAGCCGCTGACGGTGGGACTCGAGTCCGTCCTCGGTATCTGAGAGAAGTGTTCGGTTAGTCCTGACGCGTACCGCGCTGCGACTGTCCGGTCCCGGCCCACGATCCTGGCCGCCCGATGTGAGTCCACTGGCTGTGCAGCGCGCTGGAGACACAGGCCGGACAGGCCGACTGTCGCGAGGCGGCTACCGAGAGCGTTCACGGCCGGGTGGAGCCGCCCGGTACCATCTATGCTCTAGGGGGAGGCCCGGTCATTAGGCAGAGGCCCGGTCACTAGACACTGGAAGATCCCGTCAATGGGGTGAGGAGGAGAACGTGGATCCGTTCGGCGCGTTGCTCACCGCCATGATCACCCCGTTCGCGGTCGATGGGTCGGTCGACTATGACAGGATGGCGCGCCTTGCGATCCATCTGGTCGACAACGGTCACGACGGTCTGCTCGTAACCGGGACGACCGGTGAGTCCCCCACCCTCACCGACAGTGAGAAACTGGCGCTTTACTCGACGGTCGTGGAGGCGGTTGGGAGCAAGGCCGCGGTGGTGGCGGGCACGGGCACCTACGACACACACCACTCCATAGAACTCTCGGTGCGGGCCGCTGAACTAGGAGTCGACGGGCTGATGGCGGTCACGCCCTACTACTCGAGGCCGCCCCAATCGGGCTTGGTCGCCCACTTCGTCGCGATCGCGGACTCCACCGGGCTGCCGCTCATCGTCTACAACATCCCTGGCCGGACCGCCACGTTGATAGAGGCTGAGACCCTTGCGGAGATAGCCGAGCACCCGAACATCGTCGCCACCAAGGACGCGGTTGGTGACCTCGGGTACACGAAGGCAAGTCTCGAGTTGCTCCCTGAGGACTTCCTCGTCTACTCGGGTGACGACTCGGCAACCCTGCCGATGCTGGAACTCGGAGGCGTCGGCGTGATCTCGGTGGCCGGCCACTTCGCAGGGCGCCAGATCAAGCGGATGGTCGAGGCACACCGGAGGGGCGACACGGAGGAGGCATGGCGCCTGCACGACGGGTTGATGCCGCTGTTCGACGCGTGTTTCGCCGAGCCCAACCCGATGCCCACGAAGGCGGGTCTCAACGCGCTGTGGGAGCCGGTGGGGGATCCGCGACTCCCGTTGGTACCGGCATCGGTCGACACACGCGACGCGGTGGTCGCCGGGGTGGGCCTGGCCCAGAGGTTGTGAGCGTCCGCGTCACTTTTCTCGGCGGTCTCGGTGAGATCGGGCGGAACTGCGCTGCCATCGAGATCGAGGGCCAGATAGCCCTGATCGACTGCGGCCTGATGTTTCCCGAAGAGGACATGTGGGGCGTCGATCTGGTCCTCCCCGACTGGCGGTGGTTGGTGGAGCGGCGCGAGGACATCCGTTGCGTGGTGCTGACGCACGGTCACGAGGACCACATGGGCGGGCTCGGTTACTTTCTCGACGAGGTGAACGTGCCCGTGTTCGGCACCCGGCTGTCCCTGGCCATCGCGGCGGGCCGGGTTGACGAGATGGGTATCGAGAAGGACTTCCGACCCATCCCCGACGGTCGCTGGGTCATCGAAGGGCCTTTCGCCTTCCAACTCATCCCGGTGTCGCACTCGGTGCCCGAGGGGAGCGGCGTGGTCTTCGACACATCGGAAGGCCTGGTGGTCCACACCGGTGACTTCAAGCTCGACCCCACTCCGGTCGATGACCGCCGTACCGATCTACCGACGTTCGCCAGGTTCGGGCGCGAGGGCGTTCGCCTGCTCCTCTCCGACTCCACCAATGCCGAGCGGGATGGGGTCGTCCCGTCCGAGAAGTCCCTGGGTCCGTCGATCCGATCCATCGTCCAGCAGGCGCCCGGCCGGGTGATAAGCACGTGCTTCTCCAGCCATCTCCACCGGGTCCAGCAACTGGCGGACGCCGGTCTCGACTCGGGCCGTTACCTGGCCTTCATCGGACGTTCCATGGAACGGAACGTCCGCATCGGGACCGACCTCGGGGTTCTTCATCTGCCCCAGCACCGGGTGGTCAAGATCGGAGAGGCGATGGATCTGCCCCAAGAGGAGGTCATGATCATCACAACCGGGTCGCAGGGAGAGCCTTTCTCGGCACTTTCGCTTGTCGCCGGGGGGCGCCATCGCTGGGTCAAGCTCGACCAGGACGACACGGTCCTCATCTCCGCCACGCCCGTGCCCGGGAACGAGACCGCCGTTTCGAGGGTCATCTCCGACCTCACCCGGAGCGGTGCCAGGGTCTTCCACGGTCGCAACGCCTACGTGCACGTGTCCGGGCACGCTACCGCCGAGGAACTCAAGACATTCCTCAACGTGGTCAGGCCAACGACCCTCGTCCCGATCCACGGCGAGTATCGCCATCTCAGTGCCCATGCCGACCTCGCGGTCGAGATGGGGGTGCCCGAGGTGCTGGTGCTCGAGGACGGGGACGCCGTGATTCTCGACGGGGATGAAACCCTCGTGGAGCGGAGTGCGGTGGAGTCGCGATACGTGTACGTGGACGGTTCGGGAGTGGGGGACATCCGCGAGTCCCTGCTCCGGGAGCGTGCCCAATTGGGTGACGACGGGGTTGTGGTGGTGTCGCTCATGCTCGATGCGGACACCGGACGGTTGGCCGCTCCGCCCGCGCTGACCAGCCACGGATTCATGGACGACGCCGCGGAGCTTCTGGACGATCTGTCCGCCGCGATCGAACGGGCCGTGGCCAAGGACCCGGGCCGGTTCGAGAAGGCTCCCCACGTCGCCGTTCGCCAGGTCGCCCGCCGGATGATCAAGGCCGAGACCGGGCGGCGGCCCGTCGTCCTACCCGTGATCAGCTCCCCGGAGCGGATGCCGCGCCGGCGGAGCTAGCGGCTGGTGGCGTTCCACCATTCACCACTGACCATTCACCATTCACCATTCACCACTCACCACTGACCATTCACGACTCACCATTCACCACTCACCAATCACGACTCACCACTCACGACTCACCATTCACCATTCACCATTCACCACTGCCCATTCACCATTCACCATTCACGACTCACCATTCACCACTGACCATTCACCACTCACCACTCACCACTCACCACTCACCACTGACCATTCACGATTCACCATTCACGATTCACCATTCACGACTCACCATTCACCATTCACGACTCACCATTCACGACTCACCATTCACCACTCACCACCGAAGGTCGTTGAGTAGTTCCCGCGGTTGGTGTAGTGTTTCCTCCCACATGACCAAGACGACATCCACCCGTGGGACCACGGGGCGGAGGCGGGTGTCTCAGGTACATGCAAGGAAGGCGACAGCCACGCGACCAGGTTCGCGTTCGGCAGGTCAGCGGCGGGCAAGGGCAGGTAGCTCCGGGCCGCGCCGCTCGCCCGACCCCAAACGAAGTTCCAGGGCCGGACGGTCCGGGAAGGCATCGCGCGCCGGGGGCTCGGCACGTTCCGCACAGAGGTCGACCGGAAGGCAGGCCGAACCGGGCCGTGGACGCCCGCTGCCGGCGACCCTTTACCAGTGGGTGCGGTTCGGGCTGGGACGCCAGCCTCACGACGTGGTCGGCCTATGCATGGCGCTGGTCGGGGCTTTGATCACTCTGGCATTCTTCGGCGCGGCAGGTCCACTGGGGGAGTGGGCGGTCGAAGGGCTTCGCTTCGTGGTAGGAGTATGGGTCTACGTGACTCCCGTGTTCCTGGTGGCACTCGGCGGTTACCTCGTTGTGGGCAGGCACCAGAACGGGTTCCGGCGGATTCTGGTTGGGGTGCTTTTCTGGTTTGTGGGGAGCCTGGCCCTCTTCCATCTCCTCACCGGCAGTGTTTCCCTGGCCGGGAACATCGACGGGGTCAAACAGTCGGGTGGGGTGCTGGGATCGCTTGTCGCGTATCCCCTCAACCGGTTGCTTGGATTCGCGGGTGCCTTCCTGGTGATATGCGTCCTGCTCGCTGCCGGCGTGATGCTGGTCGTGCGGGCGACCGTGCGGGAGGTAGTGGTCGCAGCAGCGGAGTCGCTCGCTCTCGCGGGCCGGGTCGTCAGGGCCAGGCTGACCACCCGCCCGGTCGGGCGCCGGCGTCCTTCCTCCGGCGGAGAGAAGGCTCCTGCGCCGAGGGTACAACCCCGTCCGGCCCCTTCCCACAAGGCTCCCCAACGGCCTCCTCCTCGTTCGTCCCCACCGCAGGAGTCCGTCGATCCTTCGCCGCAGGACGACAGGCCCCGCTCGTCCGGCAACAGGCGGAAGGCTCGACCCTCCCCGCCCCCCGCCGCCGAGAACAGCGTCCCCCACCTACGAGTCGTTCCGACCTCGGAACCCACCCCTCGAGCGTCGGGAACGAGCGACTACCAGCTTCCTCCCATCGACTTGCTCAAGACGGGTGGGCGGGAAGGCCAGAGCCGTCGCATGCTCGAGGAAACCGCTCGGCAACTCGAGGAGACCCTCCACCACCACGATGTGAACGCCCGACTCACCAATATCGTTCCCGGCCCTACCGTCACCCGCTACGAGATCGAGCTGGCCCCAGGAGTGAAGGTGGCGCGGGTCACCAACCTGGCGGGCGACATCGCCTACGCGCTCGCAACTCCCGACGTGCGGCTGCTGGCGCCGATCCCCGGAAGGTCCGCGATCGGGGTCGAGGTCCCTAACCGTGTCCGGCGCCTCGTCACGCTCGGTGACGTGCTCTCCTCCGACGAGGCCTCCCGGCTGTCGCATCCGCTGGTCGTCGGCCTGGGCGAGGACATATCGGGTCAGCCCGTGCTCCTGAACCTGGCGGAACTGCCCCACGTGTTGATCGCCGGGGCGACCGGGGCCGGCAAGTCGTCGTGTATCAACTCGATCGTCACGTCCTTGCTGGCGCGCACCGAGCCGGATGACGTCCGGTTGATAATGGTCGACCCCAAACGGGTCGAGTTGGGCCAGTACAACGGGGTACCCCACCTTCTCACCCGAGTAATCACCAAGCCGAAGAAG
The DNA here is from genome assembly GCA_965219685.1 of Candidatus Spongiisociaceae bacterium. Classification (GTDB taxonomy): domain Bacteria; phylum Actinomycetota; class Acidimicrobiia; order Spongiisociales; family Spongiisociaceae; genus JAPPFW01. The sequence goes on from CBDCOH010000002.1 coordinate 793,139, forward strand.
GCAGTGGACGCTCTCCAATGGGCGGTGGCGGAGATGGACCGCCGCTACGACCTGCTCGCCGAGGCGGGCGTCCGTGACATATCGGGCTACCGCGCCGCGTTCGACTCCGGCCGGCTCGGCGACGGTTCCTTTGACCGGTTCCCGTACCTGATCGTCCTCATCGACGAGTTGAACGACCTGATGATGGTGGCCGGAAGGGACGTGGAGAGCGCCGTCGTGAGGATCGCCCAGATGGCTCGGGCCGTTGGCATCCACCTGGTCATCGCCACCCAGCGTCCGTCGGTCAACGTCATCACCGGCGTCATCAAAGCCAATGTTCCCAGCCGGCTGGCGTTCTCGGTGGCTTCCCAGACCGACTCGCGGGTCATCATCGACACCGTGGGTGCAGAGAAGCTGGTGGGCATGGGAGACATGCTGGTGGTGACTGCCCGGGAGCCGCGCGCCAAACGCGTCCAGGGTGCGTGGGTGAGCGAGGCCGAGATCGCTGCGGTGGTGGAGTGGGTCAAGGACCAGAAGGCGGCCGATTACCGACGGATCGCTGAGGAAGTGGCTGTGGAGCGCCGGGCCGCTGCCGAGGCCGACGTCGGGGAGGACGCCGATCTGGTCCGCAGGGCTACGGATTTGGTGGTCCGGTCGCAGTTGGGTTCCACCTCGATGCTGCAGAGGAAGCTACGGATCGGCTTCGCCCGGGCGGGCCGTATCATGGACATTCTCGAACAGAAGGGGATCGTCGGTCCGTCCGAAGGCTCCAAGGCCCGCGAGGTGCTCATGACCGTCGACGAGTTGGAGAGCCCGGTCGGCGCTCCGGTCTGACGGTACCCAACCTCCAACGGCGTAGCATGGAGTCCGATGGCTTACGTATTCGAACTGCCGGACATAGGCGAGGGCCTCACCGAGGCGGACATCATTCGTTGGCACGTTCCGGTGGGTGACAGTGTCGCGATGGACCAGATCCTGGTAGAGGTCGAGACCGCCAAGGCGGTGGTGGAGATCCCGTCGCCGGCCGCCGGGACGCTGCTACATCACGGCGCCGGCGAAGGTACGACGCTCACGGTCGGAGCGGTCCTAGCCGTCATCGGCGATGCAGACGAGTCTTGGCGGGGCCACGACCTCGGTACGGATCTCTCAGGTTCCGGCCAAGCGGGCGGAACCGCGGATCCGGGAGCCCAGAAGCGGGGGCGGCGTCGTTCGGCCGGGGGAGACCGCCCGCAGGCGTTGCCGGTGGTCCGGAGGCTGGCGCGCGAGCACGGCGTCGACTTGGGATCCATCGCCGGGTCAGGTCCGGGAGGACGGATCACCAGGGACGATGTCATGGCGGCGGCAAGCCCGGAGCCTCCGCGTGAAACTGTAGGTGGCGAGCGGGTGCGGCTCTCGATGCTCCGCCGCACCATCGCAGAGCACATGAGTTCCTCCTGGCGGGAGATCCCTCACGTGACCATCTTCCAGGATGTCGACGCCACGCGTCTGCTGACCGCGCGCCGCGCACTCGCGGGGCGGCACGAGCGGCAGATACCGATGGAGGCCCTCGTCGTCAAGGCGCTCACGCCCGTGCTGGGTCGCTTCAGGGAGTTCAACGCCACCCTCGACGGTGACGAACTGATCCTCCACAGTTCCCTGGATGTCGGGATTGCGGTCGACACGGCCGACGGGTTGCTAGTGCCCACAATCCCGAACGCCGGGGAGATGGGCTTACTGTTGCTGGCGGAGGCTATATCGGATCTGGGGACCCGAGGCAAGGCCCGGACCCTCGCAGCCCACGAACTGACCGGTGCCACTTTCACTGTCTCCAACTTCGGGGCTCTGGGAGGGGGTAGGGGAACACCGATCATTCCGTTGGGGACCACCGCCATCCTCGCAGTGGGACGAGCCGAGGACACCCCGGTGGTGAGGAACGGCAGCGTGTCGATCGCGCCGATGATGCCGCTGTCGCTCGCATTCGATCACCGTGTGATAGACGGCGGCGCTGGTCAGCGTTTCGTCGCCATGCTGGTGGAGAACCTCGAGGAGCCGGCTCTGTTCCTGGCCGATTGATGGTGAATGGTGAATGGTGAATGGTGTTATTGTCTACTAAGCTTATATTAGACTACTGACCAGTCCAGAACTATCCATCCAGTTTCTTTTCGTACGTCACGGAGGTCCGCAGCCGGTCCTCGGGTATGTCGTAGTAGGTGCGCAGCACGGCCACCGGGTCCTCGGAGAGTGAATAACCGGCCTTCCCCAGGTTGCCCCTCGCCTTGTAGTTGGCGCTGTACGTTCCCGCTATCAGGAGCGAACCTGGCGGGAGCCTCGCCTCCACGTGTTCCAGAAGCCGGGAACCGACTCCCTGCCGCTGGCAGCGGGGCAGGATGTAGGCATGGCGCAGGAGCACCACGTCCCCGATCGGCTCGCTACCCATCACGCCAACCAGTTCACCCTCCGCGAAGGCTCCCCACCATGTCATCCTTTGCGCCTCGGCTTCCCAACCCGCCTCGTCCATCTCCGGGGAGTGCAACTCACCGTGAGGTATGAACTCCCGGTACCAATCCGCGGCGGCGTTGACAACCTCCACTGCTCGGACCCGATCGGCCGAGGTCAACTCGCGGATGTCGATTCTCTCGATCACCGCCTCCCTCACCGGCATACAGCAGGATAGTGCGGCATCGGTTCGATGCGCGGAACACCCCATGGGCATGGGTCCGGACGGAGGCCCGCATTCGGGGTGTGTTGCGCGGCGGGCAGGGTGATGTCCGACCTCACCAAGGTCCGACCGTTGCCCGGATGCCGCGTCTTGGCACCCCCGCCGCCTACTATCGTGACGAAGGAGTACCGGAGGGATGCTGGGAGGCGGAGCTCAGAATGGCCGGAATCGTGCATATCGTGGGAACGGGAACCATCGGTGAACCCCTGATCGGCCTCATGGCTGACAACCGGGACGCATTCGGGATCGACGAGGTCACGTTCCATAAGCGTACCCCCCTGCTGCAGGAGCGGGGCAAGGTGAACGACTTGGTCCGCCGGGGCGGGCATCTCTCGGTCGACGCCGACCGGTGGACCGGGTTCGAGGAGTTGGGTCACGCCCCCAAGCTGGAGGCTTGGGAGGCGATACAACGCGCAACAGTGGTGATCGACTGCACCCCCGCCGGGAACGAGAACAAGGAGAAGTTCTACCGCCATGCCTCCCAGGTGACCGGGTTCTTGGCTCAGGGTTCGGAGTTCGGCTTCGGAAAGATGTACGCGCGGGGGATCAACGACGCAGCGCTGGTCCCGGACGAGGACCGCTATCTCCACATAGTGTCGTGCAACACCCACAACATTGCCGTGCTTCTCAAGACGCTCGGGTTCGACTCCGACGGGACCAACCACATCGTCGAGGCGAAGTTCCTCTGCATCAGGCGGGCCAACGACATCAGCCAGGCGAAGAAGTTCATTCCCGCCCCCGAGGTCGGGACCCACCCGAAGGGACGCTTCGGGACCCACCATGCCAAGGATGCCCACCACCTGTTCCAGACGTTGGGCCATGAACTCGACCTGTTCTCTTCCGCTCTCAAAGTGAACAGCCAGTACATGCACGCTCTGCACTTCGAGATCGTCCTCGACCGCGAGATAACGGTCGAGGAAGCACAGAGCCGTCTGGAGGCCAATCCGCGCGTGGCCATCACCTACAAGAGGTCCGCCGGACAGATCTTCTCGTTCGGCCGGGACCACGGCTACTACGGTCGCATCCTCAGCCAGACGGTCGTGCCGGTCGAGACCATGGTGGTGCGAGGAGGTAACCGGATCATCGGTTTCTGCTTCACCCCTCAGGACGGGAACCCGATGCTGTCCACAGTGGCGGCGACCCTCTGGTACCTGCATCCTGGCGGGTTCGAGGAAAGGCTGAATGTGATGCGGCGCTACTTCTTCGCCGAGGTCTGATCAGCAAGGGAAGCCGTCACGAAACGTACGATCAAGATCCCCAGGTGTCGCATCGCCCTTTCTGTTCGCGGAATCACGCCTTAGGCGTGAGTAGACGCATCGGGCCGCTCATGGCCGGTCGGGCGCGAGTTGCGCGGTCCCCCGCAGTGGTGTGGCGTCATCCGCTGAAGGCATTCGTCATAGTGCTGGCCGGGATCGCCGTCGCGGTTGTCCTGGCTTCAGGCGTAGGTGCGGAGGAGAAGGAGGGTCTCGGCGACGTGCCTGGGGATGGATCCCACTCCGCGGCGATCGAGATCCTCGACGCTCTGGACATACTGCACGGTACGGGGTGCACCCCGGGCCTGCTCTGTCCGGACGAACCCGTGTGGCGCTGGGAGATGGCCGTGTGGCTTGTGCGCGCTCTCGACGGTGAGGAACCCTCGGGAGGAAGCGAGTGGGATTTCGTGGACGTGTACGACCGGCTCTGGTGGGCGCCCCACGTGGACCGGTTGGCAGATCTTGGCGTGACCGTCGGCTGCTCCTCCGAACCCGAGCGCTTCTGTCCGTACGATTCGGTCACGCGTGGCCAGATGGCAACCTTCCTGGCCAGGGCGTTCGACCTGGATCCTGCCGGTACCGGCGAGTTTGTCGACATCGGGGGCAGCGTGCACGCTCGCAACATCGGTGCTCTGGCGGCCGCCGACATAACGGCCGGATGTGCTACGCAACCCAGCCGGTACTGCCCGGCCGAGCCCGTGACCCGCGGCCAGATGGCGACCTTCCTGGCTCGAGCGCTGGGACTGGTGCCCTTGGCCCGGTTCGGCGACGTGGTCGCCGAGCGTGACATCCGTCACCTCGTGTCGAGCTACACGACCTATCACCCATGCTGCGCGGCGCGGGTGACCAACATTCAGCTGTTCGCCGACAAACTGAACGGTGCCGTCATAGCTCCCTGGGGCCGGTTCAGTCTCAACCGCCACGTCGGCAAGCGCACCCGCGAGGATGGCTTTGTACCGGCCGGTACCTTGATCGCCGGGGAACTCGTCAACACGGTCGGAGGCGGGGTCAGCCAGATGGCCACCACCTTCTACAACGCCGTGTTCTGGGGTGGGTACAGGGATGTCTCCCACAAGCCTCACAGCTTCTACTTCCCGCGCTATCCGGAGGGTATCGAGGCCACCATCAACTGGCCGGACGTGGACCTGGTGTTCCGCAACGACACCCCGGCGTACGTGTTGATCGCAACGGAGTACACGGACACTTCCGTGACCGTGAAGTTCTTCGGCGACAACGACGGGCGGATCGTCGTGGGGGACTGGAATACTGACGAGGGTACCTTGACGGTCGTCTCCGAGGGAGGTCCCCGGGCCCGGGTGGTGAGTGCCGACGTTTCCGGCCGTTCTCGCTGGACGAGTCCGCCCGCACCCCTGATACGCGGCAATCCGGAACTGGCCGAAGGCGAGGAGAAGCAGGTGCAGTCGGCCAGAAAGGGCTGGACGGTGCTCGTCACCCGTACCATCGACCAGGGAGGAAGGAGGAATGTCCGGGAGTGGACAGTCCGGTACTCCCCTAGGCGACCGATCGTCGAGGTACATCCCTGCGTGCTGTCCGGCTCGTGTCCCGGGTCGGACGAGGCCCCCGAGAATACCGGGCCACCGGTTGGGGCAGCGGAGCATAGGATCCCGACGGGTATCGGTTCCGGCGTCTCTTAGACTGATCTCGTGAGAACCCGCTCCGCTCCGACTGTCCATATCACGACGCTCGGGTGTTCGAAGAACCAGGTCGACTCCGAGAAGGTGGCGGCCATGCTGGACGAGGCAGGTTACCGGGAGGCGCGATCGCCCGGTACGGCTGACGTGGTGATGGTGAACACCTGCGCCTTCATAGAGGCCGCCCGCCAGGAGTCCGTCGAGACGATTCTCGACCTGCGGGAATCCAAGGGGGAGGATGCCGGATTGGTGGTGATGGGCTGCATGGCACAACGCTACGGCGCCGAACTCGAGGAGGCCCTCGACGATGTCGATGCGGTGGTCGGTCTCGACCGTTACGGCGAGCTCGTCGGGATGCTCGACTCGATTACCCGTTGGACCCCGGTGCGTCTCGTGCCGCGCCGACCGGCGATGGACCTCCTCGACATGGTGAGCCGACCCGCTCCTACCTTCCCCTATGCCTACGTAAAGGTCGCCGAGGGTTGCGACAAGACGTGCGCGTTCTGCGCCATCCCGCTCATCCGAGGCCCCCAGCGGTCAAGGCGGCCGACCGCTATCCGGGAGGAGATGGCCCGCCTCTGCGGCGCGGGAGTATCCGAGGTGATCCTCGTGGCGCAGGATCTGGCGGCCTACGGCCGGGACATCGGGGCTCCGTCGGATGAGAACATCGTCGATCTCCTCCGGTTCGTATCCGACGTGGAAGGTCTGGTGAGGGTCCGTCTCCTCTACCTCTACCCGACGGAGATCCGCCCGGCCCTGATCGAGGAGATCGCCTCCAACCCGAAGCTGGCTCCCTACTTCGACCTGAGCCTCCAGCACGCGTCCCGGCGGCTCCTCCGCTCGATGCGACGCCCTGGCAGCACCAGCAGCCACCTGCGCCTGATCGACAGGATACAGGCTGCCGAGCCCGAGGCGGCCCTGCGGTCCTCCTTCATAGTGGGATACCCGGGCGAGACTGACGATGACGTCGAGGAGTTGGCCCGTTTCCTGGAGGAGGCGGACCTCGACTGGGCCGGCTTCTTCCCGTACTCAGCGGAGGAGGGCACGATGGCCGTGGAGCTTGCGGACCGGATCGCTGCCGCTGAGGTGGCGGCCCGGGTACGGGAACTGTCCCGGATCCAGGATGGGATCACCGCCCGGCGGAACGCCGAACAGGTCGGAACGATCCATACAGTGCTGGTCGACCAGGTCGAGGACGGTGTTCCGGTCGGAAGGTCGTATCGCGAGGCTCCCGATATCGACGGCATGATCTGCCTGGACACCGGCTTGCCGGGCGATTGGTGGGAAGTCGAGGTGACGGGCAGTTACGAGACTGATCTGGTGGCGCAGGTGCGCCGACCTGCCGAAGCGGGCGTGCCGGTGGGGGCGGTGGGGAGGCCGGCATGATCGTCGAGGTCGTGGCGGTCGGAACCGAGCTGTTGCTCGGCCAGATCGTCAACACCAATGCCGCCCACCTGGGGGAGCGGCTAGCCGAACTTGGCCTCGACGCACATCACCAGGTGGTGGTCGGTGACAACCATGACCGCATGGTGCAGACGATACGAACTGCGATGGGCCGCGCCGACGCGGTGATAATCACGGGAGGGCTCGGGCCCACACAGGACGACATAACCCGGGAGGCGATCTGCGCCGCTACCGGCCGGGCCATGCTCTTCAGCGAGGCGCACGCTTCAGAGTTGCGCGAGTTCTGGAGGAGGTTGGGCAGGGAGTTTCCCGAGAGCAATCTGTGCCAGGCCGAGTATCCGGAAGGCGCCGAGCAACTCTCCAACCCGCGCGGCACGGCCCCCGGCCTGTTCCTCGACCACGACGGAACCATGATCTTCGCGGTTCCGGGAGTTCCCGCGGAGCTGCACCAGATGCTCGACGAACACGTGGTGCCCCGCCTGCGCCGGGGAACCGGAAGCGACGAGGTCCTGGTCAGCAGGGTCCTGCGCACCTGGGGCTATGGCGAGTCTGCAGTCGCCGACCTGCTCGACGATCTCTACCACGCTTCTCTCAACCCTTCCATGGCCTTCCTGGCGTCCGCGGGAGAGGTCAAGGTCCGCCTGTCGGCCAAGGCGGGTTCGGAGGATGAGGCCCGTTCGATAATCGAGCCGGTCGAGCGGGAGGTGCGACGGCGGTTGGGGGCCGCGGTGTTTGCCGTCGACGACCAGATCCTGGAGCAGATAATCCTTGACGAACTCGGACGCAGAGGATGGACGATCGGCACGGCGGAGTCCCTGACCGCCGGGATGCTGGCCACCCGCCTCAGCCTTCTTCCCGGTTCGTCGGCGGTGTTCCGCGGCAGCGTGATCCCCTACGCGACCGATCTCAAGCCGACCCTGCTAGGGGTTCCTCGACAGGTGGTCGAAGACCACGGGGTGGTCAGTTCCGAGACTGCCATGGCAATGGCGGAGGGAGCCGCCAAGGTCATGGGGGTCGACGTGGCCACCGCTCTGACCGGGGTGGCCGGTCCAGCGGTGCTCGAGCACCCACCGGGAACCGTCTTCGTCGCAGTCCGGACGCCTATGGACAACAGGTCCAGGTTGTTGAAGATGCCCGGTGACCGGGAGCGGGTCCGGGCCTACACCACCACCACCGCCCTGCAACTGACCAGGCTGGCAGTAATCGGCGAGTGGTGGAAGGAGTGATGTCCGTAACCCGGGACAGATTCTTCGTAGCTATTCCCTTGGCGCCGGAGGTCCGGTTGGCGGTAGATGGATGGAGGAACGGGCTGGCCCTGCCCGGACGGCTCGTACCTCTGGAGAAGTTCCATGTCACGTTGAGGTTCGTGGGTCCGGCCGGCCGGGTCGGGCGGGAGAGGATCGTCGCGGCGCTCGATGTGGCCGCTCTGGGAGGTCCGTTCGGCTTCCGTGTCGGCGGCCTCGGTGGGTTTCCGAGGCTCCGGAAGGCAACCGTGGCATGGGCTGCACTGGAAGGGGACGGGGGGAGGATCTCGCGCCTGGCGGAGGTGGTGGACGATACGGTGTCGTCGGCGGGGTTCGGCTACGAGGAGCGACCCTTCAGTGCCCATCTGACCCTGGCGAGGATACGGCCACCGCGCGATATCCGGGGATCGGCGAATAGTGGTCCCGCGGGGGTACCGGTCCGGGCCACCGAGGTGGTCTTCTACCGGAGTCGTACCGAGGGCTCGTCCACCGAGTACCGCCGGTTGGAGTCCTTCCCGCTCCGGGATGGCTGAGGGATAACGTTCTCACAGCCGGGCGCCGGTCCTTCACAACAGCAAAGTGCTTGACTGCGAACACACGTTCGATTATCGTCATAGGCGTGTATTCCATGGATAACATGGATGTAATCGGGTGTGTGTAATTCGGTACTTCGAGCTAACGCCCCAGAGTCCGGAAACAACCGAGCTAGGAGGAGTTCACGGTTCTGTCACTGCCGGCCCGTACCTTGTGGGTGAGGCAACCGCACGAGAGACGAGCCACCGGCTCGGCAAGACGAAGGAGCGACCATGAAGGATCGAGAGCAGGCCCTGGACACGGCGATGTTGCAGATCGAGCGTCAGTTCGGCAAGGGCTCCATCATGAAGCTGGGTGACAGCGCACACCGGCGGATCGAACACATATCGACCGGTGCGCTGGCGCTCGACCTGGCGTTGGGGATCGGTGGAGTGCCCCGCGGGCGCATCGTGGAGGTATACGGGCCGGAGTCGAGCGGCAAGACAACCCTCGCTCTGCACATCGTTGCGGAGGCTCAGCGCAACGGGGGGATCGCCGCGTTCGTGGATGCGGAACACGCTCTCGATCCGATCTATGCGAAGGCTGTGGGGGTGGACATCGACGAGTTGCTGATCTCGCAGCCCGATACCGGGGAGCAGGCACTCGAGATCACCGACATGCTGATCCGTTCAGGAGCCCTCGACGTGGTGGTGGTCGACTCGGTGGCCGCGTTGGTGCCCAGGGCCGAGATCGAAGGCGAGATGGGCGATACCCACGTCGGCCTCCAGGCCCGGTTGATGTCGCAGGCGCTTCGCAAGCTGACCGCGAACATCAACCGCTCCAAGACCACGGCGGTCTTCATCAACCAGCTCCGTGAGAAGATCGGAGTGATGTTCGGCTCGCCGGAGGTCACCCCGGGCGGCCGGGCCTTGAAGTTCTACTCCAGCGTACGTCTGGACATCCGGCGGATCGAGTCGATCAAGGACGGCCGGGAGCAGGTCGGGAACCGGGTGAGGGTCAAGGTAGTCAAGAACAAGTTGGCGCCCCCCTTCCGGATGGCTGAATTCGACATTATGTTCGGGCAGGGCATCTCCAGGGAGGGAAGCCTGCTCGATGTGGCGGTCAGCGCCGGTATCGTCAGGAAGAGCGGCGCCTGGTACACGTATGAGACCGACCAACTGGGTCAGGGGAGGGAGAAGGCCAAGCGTTTCCTGCGGGAGAACCCGGGCTTGGCGTTGCAACTCCAGGCCAGAGTGCTCAAGGCGGTGGGCATCGCCGACGCCGAAGAGTCCGAGGGGACGAAAGCCAAGCCGAAGTCCGGTTCCAAGAAAAAGCCGCGTGGTTCCGCGTAGGCCGGTGTCTGGTTGAGCCGGGGCAGGGTTCTACGCATCCCGTGTAGTTCTGTACGCTGACACATCAGCGGGTGTCGTGCCCGTGGCCCGCTAGCGGAACGTTGCGTACACGGGTCGAAGACCGGATGTTCAGGTTTGGCGGGAGGCCCTGATCCATGGCTGCTGACAATCGGAAGAAGCCAGGTAATAGAGGGCAGCGCCGGATGTCCGGATCGTCGGCCCGGAGCAGCCGATCGCCGCACGGCAAGCGCGGTGCCCCGGGTCGACGTTCGCAGACGGCCTCCAGGAGACGGGATGCCGGATCAGGGGCCACGCGCCGCGGCAGGGCGCAGGGACCGTCGGACAGGGCCAAGGGCAAGCCAGGCGCGAAGGGCAGACGGAGACCCGCCGGCCAGGGCTCCGGCAGCCAGCCGCGATCCTCCGGCCGTCCCCGGGGGAAACCTGGAGGGGCGTCCCGGAGGACGGATGGTGGGGGACCACGAGGCCGGACCGGCGGTGCCAAGGGCAGGCCAGGCGCGAAGGGCAGACGGAGACCCGCCGGCCAGGGCTCCGGCAGCCAGCCGCGATCCTCCGGCCGTCCCCGGGGGAAACCTGGAGGGGCGTCCCGGAGGACGGATGGTGGGGGACCACGAGGCCGGACCGGCGGTGCCAAGGGCAGGCCAGGCGCGAAGGGCAGACGGAGACCCGCCGGCCAGGGTTCCGGCAGCCAGCCGCGATCCTCCGGCCGTCCCCGGGGGAAACCTGGAGGGGCGTCCCGGAGGACGGATGGTGGGGGACCACGAGGCCGAGCCGGCGGTACGCGGGGTCCGGGTGACCGCCATCGTCCAGCCGGGAAGCCCGGTCGCAGAGCCCCGCACACCGGGGTCGGGCCCGGCAACCTACCCGGATGGTTGCGTGACGAGATCCGCCGCGTAACTCGAAGTGACCGCCAGGCGGCGGCGTTGCGGGTGTTGTCTGAGGCCGTGGACGCATATGGCGACGACGAGTTCGGAGCCGCCCGCCGCAAGCTGCTGAAGGCCAAGGAGCTCAGCCCCCGGGCGTCTGCGGTGCGTGAGTTGCTGGGACTGAGCGCCTACCACAGCCGGGCATGGGGCGAAGCCCTCGCGGAACTCCGGGCCTACCGTCGGCTTACCGGAGACACCACGCACATGCCGGTGGAGATGGACTCGCTACGGGCTCTTGGGCGGGGCGCCGATGTCGAGAAGACCTGGGAGCGGTTCGTCGAGTTGGGAGGCAACCGTCCGACGTACGCGGAAGGGCGTGTGGTCTACGCCTCGTTCCTGCTCGACCAGGGCCGCGCAGCCGATGCATGGCGCGTCACGAATCCGTCCCGGATTCCCCACGACGCCAAGCCGTACGAGCTAAGGGTGTGGTTCGTGGCCGCCCGGGCTGCGCTGGCCCTCGGTGAGATTCCGGCCGCGAAGCAGTTGACCGAAGCCATCCGGAGACTCGATCCGGACATGACGGGCCTAGGGGACCTCATGGCCGGCATCGCCACCGAGCGACGGCGCCGGTCATAACGATCTAAACGCTAACTACCAACTACGAACCAGTCATCTAACCGGCCAAGGCGGCCAGCGTGTCGCTCTTCCTGATGAGAGCCACCCCCAGCAGCGTGGTCCATGCAACCTGCACGAGTGCCAGGAGATTACCCACGAAGTACACAAGAAGACTGTCGTGGCTGTGGGAACCTAATATGAGCCGAGTTGCCGTCGGCGAGTCGTGTAGGGCTCTACCTAGCCACACTGTCGAGGACCGTCAGAGCCTGCTTGGCCACGTCGGCATACTGGACCAGGTCGGCCATGGCTCTGCGCTCGGTCGGTACCTCCGGGCTGTCGGTCAAGATGGAGAGAACCCTCTGAGCGTCCTCTCCACCGACCTTGGCTGCGATCTCGCTGGCTGCCCTGGCTCGGTTACCGATCCGCATCACTTCCGTTAGCGCGATACGCGCCTCGGTCAGCGTTTCCCGCACCTCGGCGGCTTCCAATTCGAGGTTTCGTTCTGCCATCGGTCGATCCGCTCTCCTCGGTCGGTACTAGGTCAGAACGATACTCGATTCACAAAGCCCCTGGGCAGGTGGTTTGGCGAAAACACCACGCTATCGCCCGGGCAGGATGTTCCGTGCGGTCGGACCTCCGAGGATCACCCACCAGCTCGTCGACGACGTATGTGAGCGATCCGGCCGGCGGACGAAGCAGACCGTGGGCGGGGACCCGGGACATCGAAAAACGCCGAACTCGACATCGTTACATAACGATGTATGTCACAGCCAATCCTTACATTGATATTTCCTCCGCGCTTCCCTTGATGAAGGAGCAGCATATGACCAAGGACCAAGCAGACCGCATGGACGACCAGACCCCGCCCCGTGACCGTAACGAGGTAGTTCTGAGAGGGACGCTCGCAACCGCGCCCGAGCACCGGACGTTCGGTTCGGGCGCTTCTCTCGCCCGTCTACTCGTGACTGTCCGCCTCACGTCTCCGAGCCGGACAGACGTGCTTCCGGTCACCGTGTGGGAACCCGATCCCGAACTGCTGAGCGCGGTGCGTGGTGTGCCCGTCGAGGTGACCGGACAGGTACACCGGCGTTTCTGGACGGATGCCGAAGGACGCCATAGCCGAGTGGAGGTGGTTGCCGACTCCGTCGAGTTGGGCGAGGTTCCGCCCGCGGAGTGAAGCACACCCATACTGAAGGTGCTCGGATCGTGTCCGGCCGGAATCAGATACGCGAAGACTGCGCGGTGGCTGCGGATGGCCGGACACGATTCCCGGGAGGGGATAATGGGTAGATGAGAGTTCCGGTTCGCCCGCGCTGGATCGTATTCTCGGCGCTGGTGGTGTTAGTCGCAGTCGCCTGTGCTGTGCTCGGGTTCTGGCAACTCGGGCGTCTCGAGGAGCGGCGAGCATCCAACGCGGTGCTGGAAAGCCGCTTGGGCCGGGAACCCGTGTCGCTCGACGAGGTGAGGAGTGCTCTGCAACCTGTCGAGGGAATGGAACCGGATCCGTCCGACTACGAGTTCACCCCGCTGACCGCCCGGGGTGTTCTTGTGGACGAGGGGAGGGTCGTTGTCCGTTCCCAGGTAGTGAACGGCCAGGCGGGGGTCCACGCGGTCTTGCCGCTCGCGCTCGAGGACGGCAGTGCGGTGCTGGTGAACGTAGGGTGGTTCCCGCTCGGGGTCGACCCCGGCCCGGCCACCGTCCTGTTTCCGCCTTCGGGCCGGATCGAGTTGACTGGGCTGCTACGCGCCGACCAGCAGCGCCCCGCCTTCGGACGACGGGAGACGGAGGGAACCCTGGAGACAGTGGCCCGGATCGACGTAGGACGGATCCAGGAACAGGTTGGTCTCCCACTGCTGCCATTCTGGATACAACTGGTCGGACCTGACGACCCGCAGCGTCTACCGATCCCTGTGACGCTCCCGGCCGTGGACGACGGACCCCACCTCTCCTACGCGGTCCAGTGGTTCTCGTTCGGATCGATCGCGCTCGTCGGCTACGTGGCCCTGATGAGGAGGGAACTGGGACTCGGCGGGCGCCGGCGTGTGAAGGGATGCTGAACGCCGGGCCTCCTATGACCTGGGCGACTCCACGCGACGAGGGACTACCGGTCCACGAATAGCCTGGTGGATCGGTCGCCACACCTCGGCGTGTCTCTCTTCGAGTGGTAGGGAGAGAGAGAGGAGTTCGTTGGGAGTCCGAACAGGGCTGTTCCACCTGCTTGCATCCTTGTGAACCTCCCACTGAGGCCGTCTATGGCCCGGCGTAGCCGGTATCCGTTTGGTTCAGCCTGGCCGACCGTCGCCAGGATCTGGTCTCGCACGGGCACTTCTCCTCATCTTCACAATCCGCCGGCCCGTGTCTCCGGGCTTTCTGTAATCGGCACACCGCATTATGATGAAGATCAATTCACTATCCGAGTAAGAGACATGACGAATTGTTGACAGGATTTGAGGTATGACTGGGGATGTGCCGGTCTCCCGCATACCGCGCTCAACGACCGGACCTAGACCGCGCGATTTCTCGCCCGAGAGTTGAGTTGCGGGTCGGTGTATCGGCAAGGCGTCACGTCCCGGGTGTTGGCCGCCGTGCTGTCCGCGCTGGTGGTGGGATCAGGTCTGGCTTCCGTGCCGGGTGCTGCCGCACAGTCCGCCAGCTTTGATGATGTCGCGCCCGACAACGTCCACACGCCCCATATCGAGGGGTTGGACCGGTTGGGAGTTTTCGAGGGTACGGAGTGCGGCGAGAGCCTGTTCTGCCCGCAGAAGCCGTTACCGCGCTGGGTGATGGCTGTGTGGATGGTGCGGTTGCTGGCCACCGGCGAGCCGGCTAAGGAGTCAGGCGGTTCGCGGTTCGCGGACGTGGACGCCGACGAGTGGTGGGTGCCCTATGTGGAGCGGTTCGATGATCTGGGGATCACCGTGGGCTGTGACGCGGGGCCGCCGCGGCGGTACTGTCCGGATGAATTCGTGAGCCGGGGGCAGATGGCGACCTTCCTGGCGAGAGCGTTCGATCTGCAGTCCGGGGCCGAGGCGGGGTTCGCTGACGTTTCGGGCGGTGTCCATGCCCCTCAGATCAACGCGTTGGCGGCTTCGGGCATCACCGTGGGTTGTGACGTGGGGCCGCCGCGGCGGTACTGTCCGGATGAATTCGTGAGCCGGGGGCAGATGGCCTCCTTCCTCAAGCGGGCTCGAACCGCCTTCATGGGGCCGTGTCCCGATGCAGAGTCTCAGGAAGCCACCGGCGGCGGGGATGGCGGCTCGGGAGGAGGGTCCGGAACAAGCACCGGTTCCGGTGGCTCGGGCCCCGCTGGTCCGGGCGGCCCGCCGCAGGGTCCTCCGCCTTCCCTGCCTGCTCCGGTCCAACCTCCCCCGGACGCGCCGCAGTCGCTGGAAGTCGATCCCGGTGAGGCAAGCTTGAGGGTTAGCTGGAGTCCGCCCGATCACAGCGGGCCGGGCGTCGTCGGGTACCGACTGCGGTGGAAGGGTCCCGGCCAGGGGTACAGCGACACCGACAGGTCGGACGCCACCACCGCTTTGAGCTACGAGATCACCGATCTGGCCAATGGCGCAAAGTACGACGTTCAGGTCGCGGCCGGCATCCGGGGCATAGGTTTCGGGGGTTGGTCCGAGGCTTCCGGCACACCCCGTACGGTGCCC
The DNA here is from genome assembly GCA_965219685.1 of Candidatus Spongiisociaceae bacterium. Taxonomy (GTDB): domain Bacteria; phylum Actinomycetota; class Acidimicrobiia; order Spongiisociales; family Spongiisociaceae; genus JAPPFW01. The sequence goes on from CBDCOH010000002.1 coordinate 808,390, forward strand.
CATGCGCCAAGGTCGCCAAGAGTGTCCAACGGTGACGAGAAGCTCACGGTGAGCTGGACGGCGCCGGCGGCGAACGGCGGGGCGCCGGTGACCGGCTACCGCGTGGAGTGGTCCTCCGACGGCGTGACACTCGGCGAAGAGAGCGCGACCGGCCTGAACCATGAAATCGAGGACCTGACCAACGGCACCGACTATGTGGTGCGAGTGGCCGCAGTGAATGCAGCGGGTGCGGGACCCTGGTCGGTTGAGGCCGAGGGCTCGCCGGTCGGAACCCCGGACGCCCCCCAGGTTGTCAGTACCGAGCCGGGAGACAGGTCGGTGACGATCGAGTGGTCGCCACCGACCGACGATGGCAGTTCGGCGATCACCGGGTACAAGGTGCAGTGGCGTTCCGGCACGCAGGAGTACAGCTCGAGCCGCCAGAGGGGGGTGGCCGCGGACGTCTCGGAGTACGAGGTCACCGGTCTGGTCAATGGCACGGAGTACGAGGTTCGGGTGGTCGCGGTGAACGCGGTGGGCGACGGCGAGCCCTCGATGGGAGCATCCGCCACCCCCGCAACCACGCCCGGACCACCGCGCACGGTGCTAGTGGCGCGGGGTGACGCGTCGGGGACGGTGGCGTGGTCGTCACCGTCCGCAGCCGGAGGCAAACCGGTCACCGGTTACGTCGTCCAGTGGTCCGACGACGAGTTCGACCAATCTGTCAACGAGGCTCAGGTAGCGGCGGACGTCTCGGAGTACGAGATCTCCGGTCTGGTCAATGGCACGGAGTACGAGGTTCGGGTGGTCGCGGTGAACGCGGTGGGCGACGGCGAGCCGTCGCAGGGCGCGTCCCTGACCCCGGCGACTGTTCCGGGCGCGCCCGCTGATCTGGACGTCGCCCGTGGCGTCCGATCCGTGACCGTTTCGTGGGGAGCGCCCAGCGATGGCGGATCGGCTATCACGGCTTACCGGGTGCAGTGGCGCGCCGACGACGGCGACTTCGAGGACTCGGATACACAGGCTTCGGTCGCCGGCGGTTCTTTGAGCCGCCGGATCACCGGTTTGGTCAACGGCACGGAGTACTTTGTTCGGGTGGTCGCGGTGAACGCTGTGGGTGAGGGGCCCTGGTCCTCGGTCGCTTCGTCCACCCCGGCGGTGGTGCCCGGACCGCCGCAGAACGTCGCAGTCACACCGGCCAACGGGTCGGTCACAGCAACCTGGCAGGTCCCTGCGAGCACCGGCGGCTCGCCGATCACCAGTTACAAGGTGCAGTGGCGGGCCGAGAGCGAAGGGTACGACTCCGGGCGTCAGGCCGCCGTGACCGACCTGGACGATCTGAGTTACGAGATCACCGGCCTGAGCAACGGGACGAAGTATTTCATTCGGGTGGTCGCGGTCAACGCGGTCGGCGATGGGGCCGCGCCCAAGGAGCTTGCGGCCACGCCTGTCACCAGTCCGGAAGCTCCCGGGAAGGTTGCCGCCGAGCGGGGGGACCGCGCCGTGACGGCAACCTGGGAGGCTGCCGACGACGGTGGCTCGGACATAACGCGGTACAGGGTGCAGTGGCGCGCGGGCGATGACAAGTTCAAGGATTCGGATTCTCAGGCCACGGTCGGTGGGAGCGTTTCGAGCCGGCGGATCACGGGTCTCACCAATGGCACCGAGTACTGGGTGCGGGTGCAGGCGACCAACAGTGTGGGTGACGGGCCGTGGTCGGCGTCGGCGTCCGCGGTGGCGGCGACCGTCCCGGGCGCGCCCGGCAGCGTTGTCGCCGGGCGGGGCGACCGTTCGATAACCGTGACGTGGCAGGCGCCGTCCGCCACTGGCGGTCTGGCGATCACGGCGTACAAGGTGCAGTGGCGCACCGAGGACGAGACGTACGGAGAGGAGGGTCGCGAGGCCGATGTGACCGATGTGACCGATCTGAGTTACGAGATCACCGGTTTGGTCAACGGTACGAAGTACTTCGTGCAGGTGTTTGCGGTCAACGACGCCGGCGACAGCGCAGCGTCCGCGCAACGGTCGGCCACGCCGGCGACCCTTCCGGGTGCGCCGGATGATGTGACGCTCCAGACGCGGGACCGGTCGCTCGACGTGTCCTGGGAGGCTGCCGACGACGGCGGCTCGGACATAACGCGGTACAGGGTGCAGTGGCGCGCGGGCGATGACAAGTTCAAGGATTCGGACTCTCAGGCCACGGTCGGTGGGAGCGTTTCGAGCCGGCGGATCACGGGTCTCACCAATGGCACCGAGTACTGGGTGCGGGTGCAGGCGACCAACAGTGTGGGTGACGGGCCGTGGTCGGCGTCGGCGTCCGCGGTGGCGGCGACCGTCCCGGGCACCCCTCTGAGCATCTCCGCGGTTCCGGACGACGGGTCGGTCACGGTGAGCTGGCAGGCGCCGGACGACGGCGGCTCCGACATCACCGGGTACCTCGTGGAGTGGCGCGGCGCCGACGAGAAGTTCAGCGAGACCGAACGCCGGCTCACCACCACCGATGTCTCCCAGCAGATCACGGGTCTCACCAATGGCGACGAGTACTCGGCGCGGGTCCGGGCGGTGAACGCCGCCGGCACCGGCCCTGCCGCGACTGCTTCGGCGACTCCCCGCACCGTGCCTGCCGCTCCCGGCGACATCAGCATCACGATCTCGACCGCCCTGGTCATGCTGGTGTCGTGGGATCCACCGGACGACGACGGCGGGTCGTCGATCACCGGCTACGGAGTGGAGTGGAAGGGTCCCGACGAGGAGTACAGCGCGACAGAGCGCCAAGCGACCGTGACGAGCCCGCGCCATCAGATCTCGGGCCTGACCAAGGGTGAGGAGTACACCCTGAGGATCGCCGCGAGGAACGTCGCCGGATCAGGTCCGGCAGCCGAGGCTTCTGCGGTAGTGGCTGATCCGCCGGGCGCGCCGCGCTCGCAGACCGTGACGGCACACCACGGCGCCCTGGAAGTGTCATGGCAAGCGCCGTCCGATGCCGGTGGATCCGCGATAACCGAGTACCGCGTGCTGTGGAAGGGTCCGGGCCAGAACTTCGACGACTCGAAGTGCTCGTTCCGGCGGATCAGGATCTCGGCCAGCGAGACTTTGACCGCCGCGATAGGAGAGCTCCGGAACGGTACGACGTACAGCATTCGGGTCGTGGCCGTGAACGACAGCGGCCCCGGGGCGCCCCTGGACTTCTCGGGTACGCCCGCGGCGCCCTCGGGACTGAGGCTTGGTCCGGTTGCTTCGCTCCGGGACCGAAGCCTGGCAGTGGGCCGGAACCAACCGCGCCACATTGGGTCGCCGGCCACCGGCAACCGGGTGGAGTGGACAGGAGTGGAGCGGTACTACCGCGCCTCGGATCGTTTGGCCACGGTCGGCCCAACTCTGAGACGAACAATCAACGGCACTCGACAAGGGAGGCGACATGAGTCAAGAAGCACCCGGCCCCGCGGGCGGAGGCCTGTCCGACCGTGAGGAGCCTTCCGCGTCAGTACGGGAGTCGGGTACGTACGAGGCCGACGCCGACCCGGATCACGTCTGGGTGAAGCGCGATGCCAACGGTGAGACCATTCGAGCGAGGTTCAGGGGCTATCCCGTCGACTTCGCATTCGAGGCCGGGGATGCGACCGGAATCGAGCTCGTGGACGGGGAGTGGCACACCATTCCCTCGGTCTTTCACACCGTCCGGCTCGGCAGCCGTATCGAGTGGTGGACGATGAACCGCCGCACGGGCTTCTTCCGGCTGCTGTCCGAGAGGACTCTCGATTGAGCTGCCATCTGCTCCACCCCGCGCATCTTCCCGGGCCGTGCCCGACATGACGGCTGTACGAGACCCGAGAGACAGGCGATGGTTCCTGCGCTCAGTCGCCGGCGCGGCGCTGGGCCTGGTGACCGTAGGGGCCCAGGCCCTGTTCGGGGCTTCTCCCGCCTTGGCCCGGTATTCGTGTTGTGTGCTATTGCACGGCAACGACCCGTGGTGCCCCGTGACCTGCGCCGGGTTGGGTCACCACATCAGGTGCTGGACGTGTTGGGAAAACTCGTGTAAATGCTGTGAGTGCACCAACGGCAACTCTTGTTGGGGATCCGAGACCTTCTGCTCGTACGAATTCGAGTGTTGTCCGGGATGATGGCGTTCAGGCGCCGGCGCTGCACACCATGTCGCCCGGGAGGTTACTGACGATGCCAATTCTGGCTGATCTGGCCGTGATGGGGTCTGCTTCGATCCTGCTGCTCACCGGATCCTCCAAGCTCGTGCGGCCGAGCCCCATCGCCGCGACCCTGGCCATGCTCTGGAATACGGTGACCGGGCAGGATCGCGAGGCTGCGCCACCGATGCTGGGCCGGCTTCTGGGCGTGGGTGAGATGGGTCTGGCGGCGGCCACGGTCGTCGGGCGTTCTCCCGCCACAGCGGTTGCCCTCGCTCTGTTCGCCATTGGCCTGGCGGGCGCCGGGGTGATCGGTGTGATGAGCGACGGGAAGCTTCCGTGCGCCTGTTTCGGCGCGTCCGACCGCTCTCTCGGCTATCCGCACATCCTCCAACTCCCGCTGTGGTTGGTAACTGCCTGGGCGGTCACGGGAGACCCGGCGCTGTTCGGGACCGGCGCAGGGCTCGAGCAGGGACTCGCCATGCTCGCAGTCTGCGCCATCGCGTCGACGGCGTTCCACGTGGCGAAAATGTGGCACGCGGTCTACCCGATCGTGCGACAAGGGAGGCGCGGCACGGCTGATCGTGCTGCATTCCAGGCAGGCTCGGGAGGGTCGTAGTGGTGCTCGCCGCCCTACTTATCTCGATCGTGGCGCTGCTGTTGTCCGGCTTGGTCGCGTTGGCGGTAATGGAGTTGGCGGCTGACCGGTCCCCTGCCCAGAGCGAGCCCGCCGCCGACGTGGTGGAGGGATTCGAACTCCCCCCGGAAGCTGAGGGGACTGCCGCCAGCAGGCACGGGCTGCCCCGGTCTATCGACGAGACGGCCACCCACCTGGTGCTTGTCGTCTCTCCGGTTTGCGCCACGTGCCAGAAGCTGGTCGCCTCCTTCGACGGTGCCATACCCGACGGTCTGACGGTCGTGGTCACCGCCTCCGACCCGCTCCGGATGCGCAGGTGGGCTACGGGCCATGGGCTGTCGACCGGGGATCTGGTCTTCGACGACGACATGTCCATCGTGAACGGACTAGGCGTTTCCTCAAGCCCTGCTGCAGTCGGGTTCATCCGTGGAAAGGCGGCATTCGCAGTCAATCTGGGCGGGCGTCCGGCTCTCGACGACCTGCTGGCGCGGCGCGCCACGATCCCGGAGGAGGTTACGAGTCAGGCTGCCTCCGATCCGGACTCGCGCCCGGACAGCAAGGGCCACGGCCGGTGACAGGGACTTGGGCAACGATGCCGGAGATCCTGTCCGCAGGCACCCTGCTGGTGGGCGGCCTCTTGCAGCGTTACAGCCCTTGAGGCATTTCCTTCGTGGGCCAGTTCGGCCCCACCTTCGCGGCTGCCAGGGGCGCTCGACGGTTCTCGGACAGCGGGGTCTACGTGCTCGGGGTGCTGGCGTCCTCGGCGGTGTTCATGTTCGCGCTGGATGCGGTCGGGATCAGCTTCCGGGGGGCCACGGGCGTCCGGGGCGCCCTGGTCGCAGCGCTTACCCTGACATGCCTGCTGCTGGTGGTGGACGCGGTCAGGTTGTGGGGCGGACGTGTCACCTCCGTCGGACTCCACCGGCAGACCCCGTACGGTTGGCGCTTGAAGGGTCCCATCGGTGTTCTCGGCTGGGGTCTCGACACCGGCCTGCCCGTCTCGACGGTCAGGGTCACGTCACTGCCCGTGCTTGGCGTGATCCTCGCCGCCACGGGCCACGCGGGACCGTTCCACGGGCTGTTCTACGGCTGCGGCCTGGCGCTCGGGGTCTTCGCCGGGATGATGTCGGTACGCTCAGGCGTGCGCGCCGACCGGGCCGTCGACGAGCTCCTGCGAAGGTACCGGGGGCTGAGACCCGTCCCTCTCGTACTCGGACCGAGCGGCATGACGTCAGCCGTCCTGGCCGGGTCCCTGGTGTTCTTGCCCTAGCGGGTGTTCCTGCCGATCAACCGACGGTGTGTCGCCGATGCCGTAGTGCGGGTGGTTGACCGACGACCAACGGAAGAGGAAACCATCTGAGACTGCGGCGCGATCGACCGTGGGCGATCCAGGGACAGAGCGGCTGTCCGAATTTGGCTCTCGCACGCTGTGCAGCGGTCCTGGCCAGGATTGATCGCCCTCGTTGCTCGCCTGTCCGCGATGAGTACGGGGCAGGGACCTATCCGCCGGCAGGATCCGGAGGGGTGGTCGCCAGACCCTCGATGACCTGGGCTGACTTCATACGGCTAAAGACCTCCGGGTCCACGAAGATCTTGGTGGATCGGTTACCACCACCTACGAGAATCTCCTTGAGGGCGACGACTCTCGAGTCCACAAAGACCGGGAGTCCCTCGGGGAGCCCGAACGGCGTCACGCCGCCGGTCTCCATCCCGGTCAGTTCCGAGGCAAGCTCGGCCGAAGCGAACGACAGCTTCTTCACACCGAGCAGCCCGCGGACGCGGCGGTTGACGTCGAGGCGCGTGGTGGCCAGGACCACGCAGACCGCATTGCGTCCGCGGGGCCGTTTGGAGGCCACGAGGATTGCGTTGGCGGACTGTTCCATCGGGTAGCCGTAGTGGGCACAGTATGCCGCAGTGTGGGTGAAGGCGGGATCGATGTCCACCACCCTGAAGGTGGCGTTCAGCGCAGTAAGAGCTGCCCGGACCTGTTGTGCGGATTCGTTCTCCATCAGATCCCCCAATAGTGGCACACGAGACTCGAAGGCCGAGAATCGCCGGCAAAGGGGGAGCGCGCCCGCCCGTGGTCACCCGGGATTCCGGGCGGAGGGGTACCGCGCAGGAGGCCGGGGCGCCCATGGCCACGATGCAGCAGTCCGAAGCTGTGTACTCCTAGGCCTGCCCTTCTGCGATACTCGCGGGATGCCCATCGATCCCGTGCTGCTCGAGATCCTCGTCTGCCCGCTCAGCAAGGCGCCGTTGCGGGAGGTTGACGGGACTCTGGTCTCCACCGACCCCGAAACCCGGATGCGTTACCGGATCGACGGAACCGTCCCGGTCATGATGGTCGAAGAGGCGGAGCAGTTGACCGAGGTGGAATGGAAGGCGGTGATGGGCCGTGGCTGACAGGAACGACACGATCTTCGGGATGATCCTCAGGGGCGAGATACCGGCCGATATCGTCTACGAGGACGAACTCGCCATCGCCTTCCGGGACATCGCTCCCCAGGCCGACGTCCACGTCCTGGTGATCCCCAGAGACCCGATCCGTAGCCTGGCCGATGCCGGTCCGGGCGATCGTGCGCTGCTCGGCCATCTCCTAGGTGTGTGCACATCAATAGCTGAGCAGGAGGGCATCGCAGACTCCGGCTACCGCGTGGTGACCAACATCGGTGGCGACGGCGGCCAATCCGTGGACCATCTCCACTTCCACGTCCTCGGAGGGCGCCGGATGGGCTGGCCTCCGGGATGATCCCCCGTTGCCCCGGTGCGCCGGCCGGGCATGGCGGCGGGGAACCTGCGCCCCGGTGGCCGCGCACGTACCTCCCGGCCGCGCTATGGCTGTGCATCCTTCTGCTCATAGCGTGCGGATCCGACGAGGAGCAGCCGGCGGAGACCTCCGGCGCGGTGACCGTCACAGAGGTGACGACGGCGGGTACGACACCTGGGGACGCAACGGAGGTACCGGGATCCGGGGATGAGCCCGCCGCCACTGAGCCGGACCCGCTCCCCACCGAAGGGGTGACGACCACGGCTGTGGCCGGTCACGCCGAGCCCTCCTTCAGCCCCGCCGTTTGCCCGTTTACCGCTCCCCCCGGCACCGATCCCTCCTGTGGCTATGTCTCCGTGCCGGAGAACCGGGGCCGGCCCGATGGGGGCCGGATCCGCCTGGCCGTTGCGGTCTTCCCGGCAAGGTTGGCCGAGAACCACCCGCCGCTTGTCTACCTGGAGGGGGGGCCCGGTGGCGAGGCCCTGGAAGGGATTCCCTACGCCTACGACGAGACGCTCTCCTTTTTCAACGAGGAACGTACCGTGGTTGTGTTCGACCAGAGGGGTGTGGGCTTCTCTGAACCCGGCCTGTCCTGCCCCGAACTCCTGGATCTGAGCTTCGACCTGCTCGACGAGGATCTGTCGGCCGACGAATGGCAGGCCCGGCAGCTAGTCGTCCTCGACGGCTGCAGGGATCGATGGGTGGACGCCGGGGTCGACTTCTCCGCCTACAACAGTTCCGAGTCCGCAGCCGACGTGGCAGACCTCAGAGTGGCCCTCGGATTCGACGAATGGGATCTATACGGAGTGTCGTACGGCACCCGGCTCGCCCTGACCGTCATGCGGGACCAGCCCGAGGGCGTACGAAGCGTCATCCTCGACTCGACCTATCCGCCCGAGATCGACGGAGTGGCGAACATCCTTCCGAACGCGGCCCGCGCCCTCGACGAACTCTTCTCCGCCTGCGCGTCCGATCCGGAGTGCCGCTCCACTCACGGTGACCTCGAGTCCGCCCTGTTCCAGGTAGTCGACCACCTCAACGCGTCCCCGGCGGAGCTCTGGGTCATCGACTACCGGTCCTACCAGGGTCACCCTGCCTTGCTCACCGGCGACGACTTCCTCTCGCTGGTGTTCCAGAGCCTGTACCTGGACGTGTTGGTCCCGGACATCCCCAGGTTGATATCCGATGTCGGAGGCGGTCACTACTTCGGCGCCCAGGCCCTCCTGTCCGCGTTCCTGGCCAACCAGGCCTTCTTCTCCATCGGGCAATTCCTGTCGGTGGAGTGCCATGAGGAGGTTCCCTTCTCGGATCCAGCCCGAGTCCGTTCGGTCGGCGAGAAGTTCCCGCGCCTGACGTCCCTGGTCGACGGTGCGCTGGTCCAGTCGGAATACGCGTTCGAGTTCTGCTCCTCATGGAGGGCGGGTATCGCCGACCCGATCGAGAACGAGCCGGTGACGAGCGACATCCCAGCCCTGGTGCTGGCAGGTCGGTTCGACCCCATCACGCCTCCGGCGGACGGGCATGGCGTGGCGGGCCGGTTGGAGAATTCCTGGTACATCGAGTTCCCCACTCTCTCGCACGGGACGGCCTTCGTGGAGGGTTGTCCCCGTTCGATCACGCTGGCCTTCCTGGCCGATCCCCGCACCGAGCCGGATCGGAGTTGTGTGGCCGGAATGCCGGACATCGAGTTCGGAGTGTTCACCCCCGTGTCCGACGTCCAACTGGTGGAGGCCGGGGTCGGCGGATACACCATCCTGGTTCCCGACGGATGGGAGGGCGAGGGGGGTATCTACCAGAGGGGAACGGGTCTGGACCCCACCACTCTGCTAATCGTTCCCATACCGGCGGGCAGCGGCGATGTCGTCATAGGCGGGATGGCACAGACATTCTCAGGTGTTGCCATCGAGGAGACCGCGGAACTGGCCGTCGGTGATGGCGTCTGGCGCAGGTTCTCGGCCAACGCCGGAGGCGTTCAGGTCGAGGCTGCTCTGTCCGACGACGGCGAACAGTCCGTGGTAGTAGCTCTGGTCTCCGATCCCAGGGAAGCCCCGCACCTGATCGAACGGGTGCTGCGTCCCGTTCTGGAAAGCTTCGGTGCCGCCGGCTAGGAACGTGCTGGAAAGCCCCCAACCAGGAGGCGGGCCGAGTCGGTCACAATTCTCGGATAGGTTGCGTTCGGCGACCGCCAAAGTCAGCGGGACTCGTCGCTCAGGACCTTCGGCAGCGACGGGAGCCGTTGAAGCACCGTACCGGACGCTGGCGCTCCTGGCCGCCGTGCTCGCGCTGGTTGCGGGGGCGTGCAGCATCGAGCAGGCACAGCCGGAGCGGCTGCGTGCGCCGGTGTGCGCTGCGGGCCAGATCGACGGGGAGGTGGTCCTGCTGAGCCGGCCCGACCAGATATCGCCTGAGGTCATCGACTTATTCGAGCGTCGCTACGCAGTGGACGTGGTGGAACGGGTCTACGAGAACGAGGACGACCTCCTGTCCAGGGTGACTGCAGGGGCCGACGACTTCGACGTCGTGGTGGTAGCCGACTATCTGGCGGAGACGCTGCAGCGGGGCGGGCAACTGTTCCCGCTCGATCCGATCGCTCTCCCCGGTCGGGTTCATCTGGATCCGAAGTTCGATCGGCACCAGAGTGCGGAAGATGACTTCTACGCGGTCCCCTTCCTCTGGGGCACGGTGGGCATAGGACTCAATCTGAACGTGGTGGGGGAGGATGCCGAGCCGACCTGGGGGCTCGTCTTCGACACCGAGCGGGCCTGGATCTACGCGGGCCGCGTGTCGGTGCTGGAGGAGGGTCGGCAGGTGCTGGCCGCGGCGATGCTCTACCTCGGACACTCGCCCAACCTGGCGGACAGCGACCGGGCGCGCGAAGCCGCCGAGGTGGCTGCAGCGGCGAAGGCCCATCTACGCGGCTTCGACTCCGAGACATACGGGGTAAGGCTGGCGGAAGGCGTGCTGGATGTGGCCCACGGAAGGTCCGACGTGTTCATCGAGGCCTTGCCCCCCGAGTCGACGGACTTCCGTTACATCATCCCGCAGGAAGGGGCAGTGGCATGGGTGGACACGCTGGCCGTTCCCACCACGGCCCTGCATCCGTGCAGCGCCCATTCGTTCATCGACTTCGTTCTCGAGCCGGAGAACGGAGCGAACGTTGCGAACTACGCGGGAGTCGCCACTCCGAATCTGGCCGCGATACAGCACGTGTCGCTGGAACTGGCGGCCAATCCCCACATCTACCCGCCTCCGGATGTCCGGGACCGGATCACGCTCCTCAACTACTCCGAGGACCTGAACAGGCTCTACGCGGAGGAGTTCGTGATCGTGGATTCCTAGTTGGTAGTTGATAGTTGGTAGTGGGAAATCGTGGTTATCATTAAGACAGGTCACTTTCCGGTCTCTGTGGAGCCGCCTGGGTTTGGCGGCCGCTCCGAGAGGGTTTCACGAAGTAGAGGTGAGCGGATCCGGGTCCGCGGACAGATGCACGCAAGCCAAGGATCTGCCGAGAAGCGACCATACTCTACGATCGCGACACAAGGCTGTGACAATACATCTGCAACTCGTGCGCATCCAGCCCTGGACCCGGACCCCAGGGCTGCCACTCGTTGAAGAGCAACCTCGGCGTCAACGCGACGCCCAATAGTGCAAAGATAAATGATTCACCCTCACGTTAACCTCCGCTTACCAACTAGCAACTAGCAACTGGCAACTAGCAACTAATTCCGGCAGCGCCCGGCCCCGAACGGTTATCCTGGCCGGGTGGTCTCTACGGTTCCCAAGCTCCGTCCTTCTCTCAGGAGACGCGCTCCCAACCTGAAGGTCGAGAAGCATCTCTGGGAGCAGGGCCACGAAGTCGTCGTCGGCGTCGACGAGGTGGGCAGGGGGGCATGGGCGGGACCGCTCTCGGTCGGTGCCGCCGTGGTGCCCAAGAATCGACGCATCTACAAGCTGCGGGACTCCAAGATGTTGACCGAGGAGGAGAGGGAGTGCCTTTTCGATCGGGTGGCCGACTGGTGTACCCAGTGGGCGGTCGGCCACGCCACCAACGAGGAGTGTGACCGCCTCGGCATGTCGGACGCCCAGCGGCTGGCGGCCCGCCGGGCGCTGGACGGTCTCGGTGTCGTACCGGACCGGGTGCTGGTGGACGGTCGGTGGGACTTCGTCGGTACGTACACGACCATCCGGCTCGTACGTGGGGACGCCACTTCGGTGTCCATCTCGGCCGCCTCCATCCTTGCCAAGGTCGTGCGGGACCGCATCATGCGCGACCTGTCCGCCTCCTACCCCAACTACGGCTTCGAGGCCAACAAGGGCTATCCGTGCCCCCGGCACAAGTCCGCTCTCCAGGCTTGGGGCCCATCGTGCATCCACAGGCGGAGCTGGGTGTTCATGGATCACCTGCCGTGGACGGGCATCCCCCGCTACATCCGTCCTGATCCCCAGGGCGTCCTGTTCGATCCCGCCTCGTAGCCGGCCTGAACTACCCCGGTCGAGCCGGATCCTGCTGCCCGGAGTCCGTGACAGGGGCCGATCGTGAGGATGGCAAGTCCGCCAGGAAGGCGGCGAGCGCATCGATGACCGGGTCGGGCTGCTCGACGATCATGATGTGGCCGGCGCCTTCGATGACCCTCTCCCGCACTTCTGCCACGTTGCTGCGCAGGGGCGCCGCGGCTCTGCGGGGGGTCATGATGTCCAGGGATCCGCTGATCAGCAGGGAAGGGCACCGGACCGCGGCGGCCGCTTCGGGACCCCGGCGGTACGCGTTGCATGCGTGCAGGTCTGCCGCAAGCACTCCGGGCCCGGCCCGTTCCCAGAGCCGGATGGTCGACCCCATCATCCATATGCCCGGGGTCTGATGGCCCCCGAGGTGCGACCGCCGTCCATGGCCCCACGAGGCCATGAGTTCGTACGCGATGTGGTCGCCCGCCTCGGCCGCCGAGAGGAGTGCAGGGTGGACGGGGATGGCGGCCGCCGGACCGAGCATGGTCAAGGTGGACACGAGACCGGGTTGGCGAGCGGCGGTCTCGAGGGCGATCAGCCCGCCCATCGAGTGACCCACGAGGTGGGCGCTCGCGTACCCGGCGCTCCCCAGCAGCGACGCCACCCAGGCGGCGTAGGCTTCGACCGAGCGGAGGGGGGCGCCCTCCGACTGTCCATGGCCGGGGAGATCGACCGCCATCACCGAGTAGCCGTGGTGGGAGAAGTAGCGGGTCTGGAGTTGCCACACGGTCTTGTCGAGAGCCGCGCCGTGCAGAAACAGGATCAGCGGCTGGCCGGGATCGGGAAGGCGGCCTCCGGTGGTGGCCGAAACGATGGCGCCGTCGACCGCGAGTCTCATCTCCCTACCTCCGGGACGCCCGTAGCCCTGCGGCGAGATCGCCGATCAGGTCGGTGGGATCCTCCAACCCGATGGAGAGCCGGACCAGGTCCTCGCCGACGCCCGCCCTGGCCAGTTGCTCGGCGTCCATGGTCGAATGGGTGGTGGAAGCCGGGTGGATGACCAGCGACTTGGCGTCGCCCACATTGGCGAGATGGGAGAAGACCCGGAGCCGCTCGATGAACCGGCGGCCGGCCTCCCGGCCTCCGCTGATGCCGAACGCCAGGATCGCCCCGCATCCGGCGGGCATCAACTGCGCCGCCCGTTCGTGGTCGGGATGGCTGGGCAACTCCGGGTAGCTGATCCAGGCGACCTCGTCGCGCCCGTCGAGGAAGTCGACCACCTTGCGTGTATTCTCGATGTGCTTCTGCATCCGGATGGACAGGGTCTCGGTTCCCTGCAGGATGTAGAAGGCGTTCTGCGGCGCCAGCGGCGCGCCGAAGTCCCGCAACCCCTCCACTCGCGCCCTGATGATGAAGGCCTGGGTGCCGAACTCCTCGGTGAACTTGAGCCCGTGGTAGCTGGGATAGGGATCTGTGAGGGTCGGAAAGCGTCCGGAGGCCTCCCAGTCGAAGGTTCCCCCATCCACGAGCGCTCCGCCGATCGCCACCCCGTGGCCGCCGATGAACTTGGTGATCGAGTGATAGATCAGGTCCACGCCCCACTCGAAGGGCCGGAACAGGTAGGGGGTGGCGAAGGTGTTGTCCAGCATGAACGGGACCCCGGCCGCGTGGGCGATCTCGGCCACCGCGGTCACGTCCATGATCTCGAGGCCAGGGTTGCCGAGCGTCTCGCCGAACAACAGACGGGTCTCGGGGCGGATGGCGTCGCGGAAGCCGTCGGTGTCCCGCGGGTGGACGAAGGTAGTCTCGATCCCGAAGCGGGGGAGGGTGGTTGCCAGCAGGTTGTTGGATCCCCCGTAAAGGGAGGAGGACGAGACGATGTGCGAGCCGGCCCCCATCAGCGTTGCTATCCCCAGGAACATCGCGGACATGCCCGAGGCCGTGGCGATGGCCCCGACCCCGCCCTCGAGGGCCGCCAGCCGCTCCTCGAGCGCCGCCACGGTCGGGTTGGATATCCGGCTGTAGATGTGGCCCTGACGTTCCAAGTTGAACAGACCGGCGGCGTGCTCCACGTCGCGGAAGACATAGGAGGTGGTCTGGTATATCGGGATGGCCCGCGCTCCGAAGTCCGAGTCGGGATGGTGCCCGGCGTGGACGCTGAGCGTGTCGAACTTGGGGAATCCGGGGTCAACCATGGGGGAACTCCTAGGTGCGAGTGCCAGCCTACCCGTACAGGTCAAGGTCTCCCGCACGCGATCGAGGCATCAACCACCCCGGCTGTTCCCGCTCCTGTCCCCCGCGTGACCCGTGTAGGTCAACTGGCGTGTTGATCGGAATCAGCGAGCGTCGGAGCCTTCGGACCTCTTCTGGCTACGGGTCATTACCTTGTCGCTGCGGGCATCGGGTAGTTGAGCCGACTCCGGGGCGATCACCGCTCGCGGCGCAGTAACGGCAGAGTCACACGCTGTCGGCGCTGAAGCCGCCACACGGTCGGTCCTAGCGGGAACGCTCGACCGCGGTTCCCAAGACCGCTGATGGGCTGGCGGATTTGATACGCCAGGTGATAGTGGCTTGAGACACCGCCTGCAAGGGCGAACCACTCGCTGAGAGCGCTAGCACGCCGCTGGCGGCACCTCGACGCCGAGGTGCGCCCCTACGACGCCGTCCTCGACGACGTCGCCCCCCAGGCGTCGCCGACGCTACGAGACGCCTATGGCATCGGAGCCCGACTCCGCGGCGGAGCTCCTCATCGTTTCGGCGACCACCCCGAACGGATCCACTCAGAGGCCGCCTTCGCGAAACTCTGCGGCACCTGCCCCGTCTCAGCGTCGCTAAGACAAACCAGCCGGCACCGCCTCTACCGAGGCGGGCACCGCCAAGCCAACGCGGTGCTCTACCGAGTCGCGATCGTACGAATGCGTTTCCACCAAAGCACACCCCAGCCCCACTAGCTGGTATCAAGTACGATGTGGGAATATCTTCACTATAGACTTCGATGGCCTCATGAAACCAGCACCTACGGTCGACCCACGATTTGGTCGCCACCGTCGAAGATCTTGTCCGGCTTCCCCGGGGAGGTGACCATCGTGTTGTTACGTGCCCTGGTTGTGGTGGTGGTTGTTGCGGTGAGTGCAGCAGTCGCGGTGGTGGCGCCTGCGGTTGCGTTGGCGCAGTCCAGCCGGTTCGGTGATGTGGCTGAAGATGCCTTTTACAAAGACGCGGTCACTCAGTTAGACCGTGTAGGCGTCTTCACGGGCACCGAATGTGAGGAGGGGTTCTGTCCCGGCGGTGTGATGGACCGCAAGACCATGGCGGTGTGGGTGGTGCGAGTCCTCGGACGTCAGGACCCGCCCACGGTCGCAGAGTCGAGGTTCGAAGATGTGGATGCCGATGGTTTCTTCGCGCCGTTCATCGAGAAACTGGCCGATCTCGGAGTGACCACCGGCTGCGGCGACGGCACTAGATTCTGTCCCGACAGTTCGGTGACCCGCGCCCAGATGGCTGTGTTCCTGTCTCGTACCTATCAACTGGCGGAAGGCCCCGACCCGGGATTCATGGATGTGAGTCCTGGTAACTGGTTCGCCGATCATGTCGCGAGGCTGGCTGCTTCGGGCATTACCACCGGCTGTGGCGACGGCACCAGATTCTGTCCCGGTCGAGACACCACCCGGGCGCAGATGGCTGTCTTCTTGTGGCGAGCCGAGACAACTCCCGTGGTGCTGGCCGCGGGCACGTGCGGTGTCGTCGAAGACGAAGCGCGACTGCTCGTGGACGGGTCCGATGGGGCCGATTGGTCACCTGATTGCAGCCGCATCGTGTACGCGTACGGCGGGTCGCTGTGGGTGATGGACAACGATGGCCGCAGCCGGCAGCGCATCGTGAGCGACAACGATGCGTGGCTGCGCACGCCTGCGTGGTCCCCTGACGGTACCCGGATCGCGTATGGACGCACGTCGGAAAGCAATGGAAGCTTGTTTTCCCATATTTGGACCGTAGACGCGGACGGCACCGACAGGACGCGGGTTTCCCGCGGTGACGTTTACGATTCTTGGCCGTCGTGGTCTCCACTGGGAGACCGCATCACGTTTCAGCGTTACTCAGGGGATGGCCGAGACGAGGGTGGTGATGTTGTCAACCCCGAACAGAATATCTTCGTCGCGAACGCCGCAGGAGGCGACGAAATGGTGCTAACCGAAAGAACCGGCCGCTGGGAGAGTACGCCGGCGTGGTCGCCGGATGGTAGCCGCATTGCGTATTTGTCTGGTGGAGCGGTGTGGCTGATCGACCCGGATGGCGCCGATGCGCCATGGGTAGTAGCAGGTGCGTTGTGGGACGGCGGTTTGTCGTGGTCTCCCGACGGCACCCGCATAGCTTTCGTCCGGCCTGATGGCGACGGATCGTCCATAGTAATCGCGGATATCAATGGACTTAACGCAGAGACGATCACCGGCAGCGACGAGCTTGACACTGCGCCGCGATGGTCACCGGACGGCCAGCGCATCCTTTTCACCAGAAGCCTGGCTGGAGACAGGCAGCAGTTGCACGTGGTCGGGGCGAGCGGTGTAGGAGTACCAGTACCGGTCGACTGCCGACCCGTGGGACCGGCGTCTCATTGGAACACGGCCGGCTTTCCGCTCCACCCGGACTTGGTACGCGCGAACGGCACCGTGCGCATCGCGGTGCTGTTCATGGACTTCCCCGACGCCGAAGCTGCCCACACAACCCAAGCGGAGGCGATGCTGGGCCTGCCCTGGGCCGAGGCCTACCTCGAAACCGCCAGCTACGGCAAACTCGACATCGAGTTCGTGCCGTTGCATCGCTGGCTGCGCGCCACCAAGGACTCCGCCCACTACACCAACGCCAGCCTCGGCGGCGCGCAGAGTCTCGAGTTAGACGCGTCGGTTGAAGCCGTGGCTCTGGCTGACGAAGAGTTCGACTTCTCAGCCGTGAACATGGTCCTGACGGTGTTCCCGAGCTCCCACTTCAGCGGGGGCAACGCTACAGGCCAGGCCACCGCCGATGATGTCACGCTGCAGACGACGAGGGCCAACACGTTCGGACACGACGAAGAGCAGCCGCCCGAACAATGGGGGTTTGTTGGCGCGCACGAGATCGCGCACATCTTCGGTCTGGCTGATCTGTATTCCTACAGCCCGAAGGATCCACCCGAACCTCCCGACGGATCGGTGTGGGCGCAGACCGATTGGGGACTCATGCACCTCCACGGATGGTTCCAAACCCGTCCTGACGATGCGCGGCTAAGTATCACTTTGCGCTCGCCCTACGGCGACAATTCCAGCGCCACCGGAGATAGGATTGATATGCTGGAGATGCTCGCTTGGAGCCGCTGGCAGACCGGATGGCTCCAAGAGGCTCAGGTCCTATGCATGACCCAACCGGAGGCCACGGTCACGCTGGCACCCATAGCCATGCCGGGTGCGCATCTGGCCATGGTCGCAGTCCCGCTCAATTCCCATGAAGTCATCGTGATCGAGAGCCGCCGCAAACTCGGATACGACAACGGCTTCGAATACTCCCTACCCGACGGATACCATTACACAGCTCCCGGACTCCCCACCGAAGGCGTCTTGGTGTACACCGTCGACTCGCTTATCGAGACCGGCTCCCTGCCCATCAAGCTCGCCGGCGACAGCGACCGCCAACTGGACCGATTTCCCGTGCTACAGCCCGGCGACTCGATCACCCTGCACGGCTACACCATCACTGTCATAGCCGACAACGGCCGCACCCACACTGTCACGATCACTCAGCACAGCTAGAAAGACTGCAGCTCTGCCAAATGGGACCTGCTGAACCAGCGTGAAATGAACCGCCCCGGGCGGTTCAGTAGAAGGGGACGGGTTGGGCAAGCGTCCGGCTCCAAGCCACGAGCCGGAACAATCTGCGGGGCCGACGGGGGTCCCGCTCGTGCATGAAGGTGATCGATCCGGTTGAACAGGCCGGGCTGCGTCGGGACCGGCAATAGACTGACACGACAATCACGGGAACTCGAAGGGACCGCGGTACGTCCTAGGCATATGAACAGAACTAACACACTACCCGTAGCCCGAAAGCGGCTGTCCCTTGGAGTCCTTGCCGTAGTCGGCGTGCTCGCTCTCACGGCGTGTTTCGGAGGACATGACGAGGAGAGCGCGTCACCAATGACCGCAGCGGCGGCCGCCGTGATGATGGAGGAGGACGCCGCGGGATTCGCCACCGGCGAAGAAGGCGCCAGCGACCTGTACTCGAGTGGAGGGTTCGACATCGGCGTCATCGGGCGCGATGTCATCATCGAGATACAGGTACTGATCGGCACCGACAACATCCAGCGCACCGTCGCATCGATCATGGCCGACGTTGCGGCTTTGGGAGGCGGTGTCGCCTTCTCGAATATCGACTACGGCGTCGAGTGGGCCGAGGGCGGCGGGACCGGGTACGCCACGCTGGTCGTGAAAGTTCCACCTGAAGGTATAGACCGGTTGCTGGCGGGACTCGACGATACCGGCACCGTGCATTCGATGAGCCAGAGCGCCCAGGATGTCACCGAGCAGTTGGTGGACCTCGATGTCAGGATCAGGAACGCACGGCAGAGTGTTGCCAGGGTTCGAGAGTTCATGGGTCGCACCGAGAAGCTCAGCGATCTCGTGGTTCTCGAAGGGGAGTTGACCCGCCGCCAGACCGATCTCGAACGACTCGAGGCGCAGCAGCGAAACCTCAGCGAACGGGTTGCGCTATCGACAGTGACGATCGATATCGTGCCGACTGGCTCGGTGGACGACGATGACCCCGGCACGATCGGTGACGCCTTGAATACCGGTTGGGTCGTGTTCGTAGCAACTCTCTACAGGACCGCTCTCGTGCTCGCGCTGCTCGTTCCCTTCCTTGTCGTAGCGGCGCTACTGGTGCTAATCGTGAGGTTCGTGTTGCGTCGCCGCAGAGCCAAGCGCGGCACCGCGGCCAGAGGACCGTCCCCGGTCGAAGGGACCGATGAGTCCGGATAGCTACCGCTGGCCTGTGCGCCGCAGCGGCAAGCACGAAGGTCGGGGCGGTTGATCCCCGAGCCCCTGGAGCGGTTACCCTTCGGCCCGCATGAGCGAAGTATCCCTGGTCTTCCCGGCTGATGACCGGGCCGTGATCACCATCGAGCGGCCAGCAACGCTGAACTCGTTAGACGTCGCCACTCTCCGAGCCCTCAGGGTGGTAGCAGGGGAAGTGGTGGGGCGGTCCACGACGAAGGTGGTGGTACTGCGGGGCCGGGGCCGGGCTTTCTCGTCGGGAGTCGACCTTGGCCTCCTGGACGGTGGCGGCGATATCGATCCACGTCTCGTACCCGAGTTGGGCCGGACGATTGTGGAGGCGCTCGACTCGATACCGGCGGTCACTGTGGCGGAGCTCCGGGGGGCGGTTGTCGGAGGCGGGTTGGTCCTGGCGGCGGCATGCGATCTGCGGGTCGCGGCCGAAGACACCTACTTCTCGATCCCCGAGGTGGATCTAGGTCTTCCGGTGGGTTGGGGTGGGGTTCCCAGGATGGTCCGCGAGATCGGTCCGGCACTCACCAGGGAGCTGATCATGACCTGCCGGCCGTTCAGCGCCCGGGAGGCCAGGGATGCCGGGTTCTTGAACCGGGTGGTTCCTGCATCGGATCTCGACGCCACGGTGGACGAGTTGGTGTCGACCCTCTGCGCCAAGCCGCGCTACGCATTGCTGGCGGTCAAGCAGAGTGTCGCCGAGGCAGCCGAGGAGATGCTGGCCGCTCGGGGACGGACCGGGGAGGCCGACATACTCGCCGGAGCGGCCCGGGACGCCGGGAGCCGCCGGGCAGCCGTCGACTATATCGCCCGATACAGGAGGGACCGGGGATCAGAGTGAGGCGGCGTCGATGGCGAACAGGTCGCCTGCGCCTGCCTTGACGGCCGGGAGCAGACCGGTGGCCGTGGGCAGCACCTGCTCGAGGTAGAAACGGGTGGTGACCTGCTTGCGGCGGTGTCCCGTCCGGACCGCGGCCAGTGCCGCCTCGGCCATCATGGCCCCTCCTGCCACGATCCCGAACATGGTGCAGTAGGGGGTGGCCCCGGCCAGTTGCTGGTTGGGATCACCGGCCTTCGACAGCAGGTGGTCGGTTGCTTCGGCCAGCGCGTCGAGCGCCGCGGAGAGCGAACGGGCGGTTCGGTCCCATCCGAGTTCGTGAAGGCCGGCGACCGGGGCGCGCAGGGAGTGGATGTAACGGTGGACGAACCTGCCGCCGTCGATGGGTAGCTTGCGCATCACGAGGTCGATCGACTGGATGCCGTTGGTTCCCTCGTAGATGGGTGTGATGCGGGCATCCCGCCAGTGCTGGGCGGCGCCGGTCTCCTCGATGTAGCCCATTCCTCCGTGGATCTGGATGCCCAGCGACGCCATCTCCACCCCCAGGTCTGTGCACCATGTCTTGACCACCGGGGTGAGCAGAGCGAGGCAATCGGCGTGCCATCCGCGTTCTGCGTCCGTTCGGGCGTGTTCGGCCAGATCCTGGTGCATGGCGGCCCGGTAGAGGAGGGCACGCATCGCTTCGGTGTTGGACCGCATGGTCATCAGCATCCGCCGCACGTCCGGATGGTCGATGATCGGCGAAGTCTCCGAGGCGCCCACCGCCCGTCCCTGGCGTCGCTCCCGGGCGAAGGCAGCCGCCTGCTGGTAGGCCCTCTCGGCCACCGCCATTCCCTGGATCGCGACCGAGATGCGGGCGGTGTTCATCATCGTGAACATGTTGCGCATGCCCTTGTTGACGGTCCCGAGCAGGAAACCGACCGCGCCGCCCGCAGCGTCGCCATAGGCCATCACGCAAGTGGGCGCGGCGTGGATGCCGACCTTGTGCTCGAGCGAAACGACCTTGAGGTCGTTCGGCTCTCCCGGCTCTCCGCTCGCATCGGGAAGGAACTTCGGCACGATGAACATCGATATTCCCCTGGTTCCCGGAGGGGATCCCGGAACCCGGGCCAGTACCAGGTGGACGACGTTGGAGGCCATGTCATGGTCGCCGTAGGTGATGAAGATCTTGTTGCCGGTCAACCGGTAGGTCCCGTCGTCGGCGGGGATGGCCCGCATGGTGAGGGCCCCGACATCGGATCCGGCCTGGGGCTCGGTGAGGTTCATGGCCGCTGACCACTCGCCGGTGATCAGCTTGGGCAGGTAGCGGTCCTGCTGGTCCTTGGTGCCGTGGGCTGCGAGAGCGGTGACGGCTCCGGCGGTCAGCAGAGGGCAATTGCTGAAGGCCAGGTTGGCCGCGGTGAACATCTCCTCGAACGCCACCCCGACGACCCGGGGCATCTGATGGCCTCCCCATTCGGCGGGAGCGTCGATCCCTCCCCACCCGGCGTTCACGAAGGTCTTGTAAGCCTCCTTGAACCCGGACGGCGTCCGTACCTCGCCTTCCACCAGCGAGGAACCCTCGATGTCACCAGACCGGTTGAGAGGAGCGACCAAGTCCTGTACGAACCGGGCGCCTTCATCGAGCACCGCCGACACGAGATCAGCTTCGGCGTGGCGGAATTCCTCCAGAGAGGTGAGGTCGCCAAGCCCTCCGATGTGATCGAGCGCGAAGCGGATGTCGTCGAGCGGCGCGGCGTAGCCGGACATACCGTGATGATAGGTCAGCGGTCAGCGGTCAGCGGTCAGCCGACCGCGAGCTTCCACTCACCATTCACCATTCACCATTCACCATTCACCATTCACCGAGTTGATCGAGGCCCTGTGCCAGGTCGTCGATCAGGTCCTCGGCGTCCTCCATTCCCACGGAGATACGCACCAGGCCGTCGGTGATGCCGACCCGTAGGCGCTCTTGGGGCTCGACGTCGGCGTGGGTCATCGTGACCGGGTGGGTGACGAGGGACTCCACCGACCCGAGGTTCTCGGCCAGGGTCCACACGCGGAGGGACTGCATCAGCCTCTTCCCGGCCTCGACCCCGCCCTCCACCTCGAACCAGGCCATGGCGCCGAAACCGGAGGCCTGCTTGACGGCGAGATCGTGTTGCGGGAATGATGCGAGTCCGGGGTAGGTCACAGAGATCACGCGGGGGTGAGCCTCGAGGAACTCCGCCACCGCCAGGGCGTTGGCGGACTGGCGCTCCATCCGCTCGCTCAGGGTCTTGCTGCCCTGGAGCGTCAGCCACGCCACCAGGGGCGACATGATCAGCCCGGCCGCGTTCTGGACGAACGCGATCTCTTCCGACTGCTTCTCGTCGCGGCACACCACCGCGCCGCCCACCGTGGCGTTGTGCCCGTCGAAGTACTTGGTGGTGGAATGCACCACCAGATCGGCGCCGAGTTCCAGGGGACGCTGGAAGTAGGGGGTGAGGAAGGTGTTGTCCACCGCGTGCGGTATGCCGCGGGAGGAGGCGATCTCGGACACACCGGCGATGTCGGTGTACTTGAGGGTCGGGTTGGCCGGGGTCTCGGTGAAGATAAGCCGGGTGCGCTCGTTGACGGAAGCGACTACCTCGTCGAGGTCGGAGGTGTCGGCGAAGGTGAAGTCCACGCCGAATCGGGAGAACACCTTGGTGGCCAGGCGGTAGGTTCCGCCGTAGGCGACATCGCTGATCAACGCGTGATCCCCGGCGTTCAGCAGGGCCATGAACACCCCGTTGGTGGCGGCCATGCCGGTGGCGAACGCCCAGGCCGAAACACCGCCTTCGAGAATGGCCAGACGTTCCTGCAATGCCGAGACCGTGGGGTTGGCCGACCGCGAGTACGAGTAGCCCTTGGCCATGTACTCCTCCACGGACGGCTGAGCGAAGGTGGTCGACTGATGGATCGGGGTGAGGATGGCGCCGGTTGTGGGGTCAGGGGAGACGCCCGCGTGTATCTGGTCGGTCCTGAAGCCCATAAACCTCCGATTCGTGCGGCGTCAGGTTACCGCGACCGAGCGGCTACCAAGCCCCTCGGTAGACTGGGCGACCGTGGGAGCAGAACGCCGGGTGGCGATAACGACCACCGAGATGCACACGGGGGGTGAGCCGGTCCGCATCGTCGAGTCCGGATATCCGCCGATACCGGGCGAGACCATCCTCGACAAGCGCCGTTACGTCAGGGAGAACCTGGACCACCTCCGAAAAGTCCTGATGCACGAGCCGCGCGGCCACTTCGACATGTACGGGGTGATCCCGGTGGAACCCGACCTTCCGGAGGCTGATCTGGCCGTGCTGTTCATGCACAACGAGGGCTACTCGACCATGTGCGGTCACGCCACCATCGCCTTGGGTCGCTACGCCGTCGACCGCGGCCTGGTTCCCAAGGTCGAGCCCGAGACCAGGGTTGTCATCCAGTGCCCCTGCGGGCCCGTTGTCGCGTTGGTGGAGGTGACGGACGGTGAGGCAGGAAGGGTCCGGTTCCGGAGCGTGGAATCCTTCGCCCCTGCCCTTGACTACAAAGTGCAGGTTGAAGGTTATGGTTCCATCCGCTATGACATCGGGTACGGAGGTACTTTCTACGCGGTGGCGGACGCATCGGAATTCGGTCTCGACGTGCGCGCGTCTCCGGCCCGAGAACTCGTAGCCGCGGCCACAGCCCTGACCGAGGCCGTCCGGCGTGTGCTGGTCCTGACCCATCCGGACCACGAGGACCTGGCGGATCTGTACGGCTCGATCCTGACCGACGGGGTGGAGGAGGCCGGGACGTCGGCCAACATCTGCGTCTTTGCCGACGCGCAAGTGGATCGCAGCCCTACCGGATCCGGCGTCACCGCCCGCATGGCCCTCCGATACGCTCGCAAGCAGGTGACGATCGGAGAGGAGCGCACCTTCGAAAGCGTGGTGGGCTCGACCATGACCGGTGTGGTGGTGGCCGAGAAGGCCATGGGCGCGCTACCGGCGGTGGTCGTCGAGGTGGCCGCGATGGCCTACTACACCGGAACCGCGTCGTTCGTGGTGGAACCGGACGACCCGTTCAGAACCGGCTTCCTGGTTCGCTGACACCTCGCCGAGGGACCGGGCGACCAGACGGTTGGCGGCGACCAACGGCCGGGACCGGGATCACCACCGCGGGAACAGGTGCTTGGGCTTCTTGTAGTTGAACGATCTGGGGTCGACCTTGTGACCCTCGGATTCCACACGGTGGGCACGCTTGCTTCGTCTTGGCCTTCGCCTTGTGAGCGCCGCTAGCCACGAATAGTCGGAACTCCGGCATGGTGTCCGAGGTAGTAAGCGTCCAACTGCGCATCCAGCGACTCCACCATCTCGGCATCGTTCTTGGGGAAGAACATCGATCGAAGATTTCGCAAGACCATCTATGCCACCGGTGTTGGTGCTTTGCTGTGACTATAGGAGTTCCTGTGCGGTTCTGCGGATGAGTTCGGCTTCCAAGTGGACCTGCATGGGCCGGCCCACAGCCGCCATCCAGAGCCGGTAGCGAATGGTGTCGCCCTCCACGTCGAGCTCTCTTCTCGCCTGCGAGACCTCGACGGCGGTCCCCGAGAGCCCCACGAGGCTGGTCCGGAACTCGACCCGGTTGTCCCCAACCTCCCCGGCGTGAACCTCCACAATTCCTGTGGGCTGGGCGATCACCAACTCGGCCTTGCCTGGTCCTGCGGGCCGGATATAGCCGGCTTCGGAATGAAGCGGCTCGCCCTCGCCCCCGGCCCGGCGGGTGCGCTGGGTGTAGGCGAGGAACGGCTTGCCGGGACCGGGGGTGTAGGTGGCCTCCTCGAAGTACTCGAAGGGTTCGATGGTGGGGTAGCGCCCACTGCCTCGGCCCCTCCACGTACCGATCAGGAACGCCAGAGGGGCCAGGTCGGGATGCATCCGGTCCGCTACTAGGCCGGGACCTCGCACGACACCCCGGTGCCGCGCAGCCCGCAGTAGCCGTACGGGTTCTTGCCCAGGTACTGCTGGTGGTAGTCCTCGGCGTAGTAGAACTCGGGCGCCTCCCGGATCTCGGTGGTCACCGGGCCCTTGCCGACCGCGGCCAAACCCCTCTCGTAGGAAACCTTGCTCGACTCGGCCAGCTTCCGCTGGGTCTCGGTGGTCCAGTAGATGGCCGAGCGGTACTGGGTGCCACGGTCGTTGCCCTGCCGCATGCCCTGGGTGGGGTCGTGCTCCTCCCAGAACCTCTTCAGCAGCATCCCGTACGGAACCACGTCCGGGTCATAGACGACCAGGACGGCCTCCGTGTGTCCCGTGTGTCCGCTGCAGACCTCGCGGTAGGTCGGGTTAGGCGTGAATCCGCCCTGGTACCCGGCCGCGGTGGTGTAGACGCCCGGGATCTGCCAGAAGATCCGCTCCACCCCCCAGAAGCAGCCCATACCGAAGTAGGCAACCTCCATGTTCTCGGGGAACGGGGGAGTGATGGGCCTGCCATGGACGAAATGGGGCTCCGGGTCGAGGACGGCGGTAGCCCTGCCGGGCAGCGCGCTCTCCTCGGACGGAAGCATGTTCTTGGTAGTGCGTCCAAACATCTCGTTTCTCTTCTCTCTCAACTACCTGGCACAACACTATTACGACGGATCTGTTCCCGGAGTCGGGGTCGTTCCCGGTCCGGGTTAGCCTTGGCCCGTACCGACGACGAAGCGGAGGCAGTCCCGAGATGCGGGTTGGTGTCAGCATTTTCCTAACCGACAAGTCCATCCAGCCGGTTCGCCTCGGTCGAGAACTCGAGGCGCGGGGGTTCGAGTCGCTGTGGGTGGCGGAGCACAGCCACATCCCGACCAGCCGTAGGACGCCGTGGGCCAACAGGAAGAACGCGCCTCCGCTTCCCGAGGAGTACTGGAGGACGCACGACTGCTTCGTGGCCCTGTCGGCGGTAGCGGCCACCACCGAGCGCCTCAGGCTCGGAACGGGCATCACTCTGGTGGCCCAGCACGATCCGATCTGGCTGGCGAAGAAGGTCGCTTCACTGGATGTCATCTCCGGTGGACGGTTCGAGTTCGGGATCGGGTACGGGTGGAACCGCGAGGAGATGGCCAGCCACGGGGTCGACTACCGGAAGCGCTACCAGTTGGTGGCCGAGAAGATCGGTCTGATGAAGGCGCTCTGGACCCAGGAGCGGGCTTCCTACGAGGGGGAGATGGTCCACTTGGAGGAGAGTTGGGCCTGGCCCAAGCCGGTTCAGAAGCCCCATCCGCCGATCGTGATGGGGAGCATGGGAGGCCCCAAGGCCTTCGCTGCCATAGCCGAGTTCTGCGACGCCTGGCTGCCGGTCCGCCCCCGTAACCTGGCTCAGGGGATCGCCACCTTGCACGGCTATCTCGAACGGGCAGGTAGGGACCCGGCCGAGTTGGAGATCGGGGTCTACATGGCGCCACCCGACCGCGACAAGTGGAAGGAGTGGGAAGCGCTCGGCGTCTCGCGGGTGATGATCGGGTTACCCCATGCCCCCGCGGAGGTCATCGTGCCCCTCCTGGACGAGTACCAACCCTTGATCGACGCCTAAGCGGGCTGTCCGGACAGGGGGCGCGAGGCTGTCCGCGGGATGAGCGCAGGGCGGTTGATCCTCATAGGATCCGGGGAGATGGCCGCCCGTCTGGTAGCAGCTCACCGCCGGGGGATCGAGGCTTCCGGCGCCCGCGAGGTGGTGGTCCTCGACACACCATACGGATTCCAGGAGAACGCCCCCCTGCTCTCCGAGAAACTGACCCGCTTCTTCCGCACCAGCCTGTCGGTCGAGTCGTCCGTGGCCTCTTACCGATCCGTTCGAGATGGAGACGTGAGGTGCGAGAGGATGCTGGCGGCGGTCCGCCGGGCCCGTTACGTGTTCGCCGGGCCGGGATCGCCCAGCTACGCCCTGGGGGTGTGGAGGGAGACCGGGCTGGCAGGCGTGCTACGAGAGATCCTCGCGGGAGGCGCCACCGTAACACTGGCTTCGGCGGCCGCCCTCACCGCCGGCGTCAAGACCCTGCCGGTCTACGAGATATACAAGTCCGGCGCCGATCCGGGCTGGTTGGACGGGATGGATCTCACCTCCCACTTCGGTATCGAGGCCGTAGTCATTCCTCATTGGAACAATGCAGAAGGCCAAGGGTTCGATACCTCGCGTTGTTACATGGGCCGGCGCCGGTTGCGTGCGCTCCGTTCCATGCTTCCCGCAGGGCTGGGAATCATCGGGGTGGACGAGCACACCGCGGCGGTGATCGACTTCGGTAGGGAGGAATTGAGTGTGATGGGAGTCGGGGGCGTCACGCTCAGTGGCGCGCTGGACACGTTCCTGGAAGCGGGAACGAGGATGGGGTTGAAGCAGGTCGTAGAGCTGTTGGGGACCAGTCCCGCCCTGCCCTCCGCCGGCCGGTCCGGCAGCCTTCCCGACTTTGCCGGAGCCTTGGCTGAGCGATCCGTGGAGTCGATCGCCGGAGTTCTACTCTCCGTCGAGACCGACGCGGCTGGGGGATCGCCCGAAGCTCGAGAGGCTCTGAGAACGATGATCCTGGAGGTCTCGGAGTTGGCGGCCTCCGGGCTCGTGACTCCTGCGGAGTGGGTGGGGGACTACGTGCAGTTACTCATCGACATGAGAGCCGGGTTGCGTGAGAGACGGCTCTGGGAGGAAGCCGACCGGGTCCGCGACGGCTTGGCGTCGCTGGGGGTCGCGCTGCGTGACACGCGATCGGGAACCACCTGGCACATGGAGGCATGAGAACCGTCCGCTTCGGGTAGCGGTGGTCTGCGGCGGGCTCCGGCCGGGTACTATTGGAAGCCGCCGCTGCACAGCGAGGAACCCTATGGGCTACCAGGGCTACGTCCGCGTCAGGGACGCGAACGAGAACATTCTCGATGTGGCCGAGGCCACACTCGGTGACATCGATCATCCCGGCCACCGCTGGGGAGGGACGCTGGTCGTCTGGACAGGCGGTGCTCTCGACGGCAAGACGATGCCGGTCGACCTCGAGGTCCCGGGTTCCTTCCGGGCCTCGGCCCTCCTCGTTCCCGGTCCTGTGGAGGGCCGTCGGCGCCGGATGGCCGTCCTGGGAACCGGGGCGTCACCCTTCGAGGGCTGACAACCGGTTCAGGGCAGGTTCCACGCCGCGGTGCCGTCACTGGAGGCGGCCGCCGCTAGGGATCGGGCCGAGTGCATCACGGTCCCCACCACGGCCAGTACCAGAGCGGCGTCGATGACGATCGTCGGTACCAGGGAGAGAGGCTCGATCAGGGACGGAACCGTGGTGGCAGCCAGGTAGAGAATGGCGAACGTCGACCACGTCATCAGGCCCGACACGATGAAGAAGGCCACCTTCGGGGCGCCGCCCGAGTTGCCCATGCCTCGATAGATCATGGGTGCGAGCACCATCATCAGGCCCAGCCCGAGCAGCGTGAAGTCTCGGGCGAGGCCGAAGAGCGTCAACACAAGGGCCAGCACCACCGCGATGGTCGACGACCAGCTCACAGACCACGTCCAGCGCATCGGGCCGACGGTCCCTGTCCAGCCCCCTTCGGAGTCGCGTACGGCTGCATAGGTGACTAAGAGAGCCACCAGGCCGCTGATGGTGACTATGGAGTTGCTGTCCATTTGCTCGCTCCCTGCCTAGGTTTCGCTTGCTCGGTATGGCCGGAACGGCAGCGGGTCGCTCCGTCCCCCTCTTTCAGACAAGACGGGACCACCAGGAGTTACCTGATCGAGCGGTTTCAGCCGCCCGCAGCTGCAGATATATTCACTTGCATGGAGACCGACTCCCGCTCCGTCGAGCAGCGCGTCAAGTGGGTCTACGCGGCGGCTTCGGCAGGGGAGAGCCGCGACCGCTACGACGAGTGGGCGCCGGACTACGAACGCGACCTTCTTGAGACCTACGGCTACCGGCTCCCGGACACGATCACCGACCACTTCACCCGCTGGGTCAAGCCGCCGGCCCGGATTCTCGATGCCGGAGTCGGGACGGGTCTGGTGGGGATCCGCCTGACGGATCGGGGCTTCACCGACCTGGTAGGCCTGGACAACTCACCCGCCATGCTGAGAGAGTCGGCCCGCAAAGGGCTCTACCGGGAGCTCCACCGGATGACGCTGGGCGAACCGTTGGGGTTTGAATCCGCCCGGTTCGACGGGGTCATCTCCGCCGGAACCTTCACCGAGGGTCACGCTCCGGCCTCCGGCCTGCGCGAGTTGGCCAGGATCACCCGCCCGGGCGGGCACGTGGTGGTGGGAATCCGCCCGGACATCATCGACTCGCACGGGTTCCGTGCCGTCATCGACGAGCTCGTGGCAGACCGGGCATGGGAGGTGCTGGAACGTACCGAACCCTATGTGGCAATGGAGAAGGTGGAATCGCACGTCCTGGTCGAGACCTGGTGCTTCCGGATCCTCTGACCGATCCTTGCTGAACCCCTTCGTCGGTTTCCCCTTGTTGGTACATTCATGGGGATGGGCGAAGTGTCTCTGGCAGCCTCCGACTCGGCCGACCTGGCCATCCTCTCGACCGAGGTGACCCTGGTCGGGCTGCTCGCCATCGCGGCCGCGGTGGCGATACTCGTGTCACGGATCAAGGTTCCCTTCACGGTGGCCCTGGTGCTGGCAGGCCTCGCCCTCTCGTTCACCACCGCCTTCGACATCAACCTCTCGAAAGAACTCATCCTGGGGGTCCTCGTACCGCCGCTGGTCTTCGAGGCCACCATGCACCTCCCCTGGCACCGGCTCAAGACCGACCTGGTGGCGATCCTCACCCTGGCGATCGGCGGCACCCTCATCGGGACCTTCCTGGTCGGCGTGCTGATCCGACCCTTCGTCGAGGTGCCTTGGCCGGCCGCCCTCGCCTTCGGGGCGCTCATCTCCGCGACGGACCCGGTGGCGGTCATCGCCCGATTCCGGTCGCTCGGTGTCGACAAGCGGCTGACCACGCTGGTGGAGGGAGAGAGCCTGTTCAACGACGGAGCTGCCATCGTGATCTTCGGCCTGGCCGCTGCGGGCAGCGCCGGTTTCACGGTCGGAGGGGCGGTGGCCGAGTTCCTCAAGGTGTCCGTGGGTGGTCTTGCGGTCGGCGCCGTGCTTGGATACCTGGTGTCCAGGGTGCTGCTCAAGCACCTGGACGATCACCTGCTGGAGACAGCCATAACCCTGGCCCTCGCCTTCGGCTCCTACGTCGTGGCCGAGAAGCTCCACATCAGCGGGATCCTGGCGGTGGTGGCCGCGGGAATCATTGTCGGCGAGGTGGGCTTGGAGAACACGTCTCCGACCACTCGCCTGAGCCTGGAGAACTTCTGGGAGCTGCTGTCGTTCGTCGTGAACGCGTTCGTGTTCCTGCTGATCGGCCTGCGCATCGACATAGCGCAGATGTCCCATCACGTTCCCGCCATCCTGGTGGCGGTACTGACCATCCTTGTGGCCAGGGCCGTGATCGTTTACGGGACCTCCCTCGTCCAGAACCGGATCTCGACCACACGCTACCTCCCCCGTAGCATCCAGCATGCGGTCTACTGGGGCGGACTGCGGGGAGCGGTGAGCCTGGCGCTCGCGTTGACGCTCCCGTTCGCGTTCGACGCCCGCACCGCGGAGGTTCTCCAGGTGATGACATTCGGAGTGGTCCTGTTCACGCTCCTCGTGCAGGGCACGACGATCAAGTGGGTGCTGGA
Organism: Candidatus Spongiisociaceae bacterium; assembly: GCA_965219685.1. Taxonomy (GTDB): domain Bacteria; phylum Actinomycetota; class Acidimicrobiia; order Spongiisociales; family Spongiisociaceae; genus JAPPFW01. The sequence goes on from CBDCOH010000002.1 coordinate 838,870, forward strand.
CCGGGTCGGCATCTCCCGTCCGCCCGCGGCCGCCCTCGAGCACCAGAGGCGCCAGGCCCGGCTCTTCGCCGCGTGGGCGGGTCGCAAGGAGCTGGGGCGACTGCACGACGACGAGGCTCTCCAGCCCTACATCTGGCAGACACTCGACGATCTCTACCGGGACGAACTGGACGAGGGCCGCTCGTCCATGGGAATACACCTGCGGGACCATCCTGAACTCGAGACGGCGATGTTCCTGCGCGTGCGGGCCGACCTGCTCACGGCGGAGAAGGCCGGGTTGGCGGACGCGGTCCGCCGGGGCTTGGTGAGCGCCGAGGTCGCCGACGAGGTCACCGCCGATCTCGACACTCGGCTGGCGGCCCTCGACTTCATCCGCTCCAGGCTGGTCCGGCGACCAAAGCACCAGGAGGATGCCTGATGGACCTGGTGATGGTGGCGACCAGTGCCCGTGGGGATACCCGCCTCCTGCATACCACCGCCCGGAGGCGCGCGGAGGAGGAGGGGAGCGGTCTCCTCGTTATCCACGTGGTGGGCGGCGAGGAGTACGAACGCCAGGCTCCCCAGATGCGACTTGCCATCCGTGAAGAGATGAAATGGCTCCTCCACGCCATGCTGGTTCCCGCCGCCGGGGTGGCCGGCTCGTCGATCGGTCGGATGACGGTGGATGTCCGGGAGGGAGATGTCGTGGAGCAGCTGATCGATGCCGTCCGGTCCTCCCGGCCCGATCTGGTAGTGCTCGGCGTCCCGCAGCCATACGCCGCCGGCGCGCTGGCCGTGGACGCGTACTCCCGTCTCATCTCCTACCTGGAGGACAACTCGATTCCCGTCGAGCAGGTGCCGACCGCGTAGGCAGGCCGCCTCCGGCCGGCGCGGGATGTCTGTGCGTGGTCGGGACGGCTGCACTGCGGATCGGCACGGTGGTTATGTGCCGCTCCCTGAGTAGGGTGCGGCGGATGCACCTCGTTCTCGCATCGGGCTCGCCCCGCCGGCACGACCTGATCCGCTCGCTGGGCCTCGACTTCGAGGTGCGGGTACCTGACGTCGACGAGACCCCGTTCGCCGGTGAGGATCCCGGCTTCTACGTTGTTCGCCTGGCCCGGCAGAAGGCCCTCGCGGTGGCAGGCGCGGGAGAGGTAGTGCTTGGCGCCGATACCACCGTCGTGTTCGAGGGGGACATCATCGGTAAGCCGGGCGATCCCGGAGACGCCCATCGGATGCTCCACCGCCTGCAGGGCGAGACCCACACCGTGATGACCGGGGTAGCGCTGGTGCGGCGGGAGGAGGGCCGTCCGTGTGTGGATGTCGAACTCTGTCGTTCGGACGTGGGCATGCAGCCGATGACCGGAGCCGAGATCGCAGCCTACGTGGAGACGGGCGAACCGCTGGACAAGGCGGGATCCTATGCCATGCAGGGAATCGGCGCCGCGTTCGTGGCGGAGGTTCGGGGCAGTCCCACCAACGTGATCGGCCTCCCCTTACACCTGGCGGTGAGGATGCTCCGGAACGCCGGTGTCGAGGTGCTCGGGGAGTCCCGATGAAACTGGCCGAAGTGGTCGCGACCTCGCGTCGCGTCGCCTCGACCCGGTCCCGCCGGGCCAAGATCGACGGGCTGGCGGATGTCCTCAGCCGCGCTGCTCCGGATGAGATACCGATCCTGGTCGGCTTCCTGACCGGGGAGCCCCGCCAGGGTCGGGTGGGGATCGGAGCGGCCTCGCTCTGGGCCGTCAAGCCGGAGGCAGCGGACGAGCCCAACCTCGAAGTGATCGACGTCGATCAGGCCATCGGACGTATTCCCGGTATCACAGGTCGGGGCTCCCGGGCGCGTCGCCTCGGCCTCCTGGCCGATCTTCTCGGCCGGGCGACCCTCGGGGAACAGGAGTTCCTGCGCCGGCTCCTCACGGGCGAGTTGCGCCAGGGTGCCCTCGAGGGTCTGATGATGGACGCTATAGCCGGCGCGTCCGGCATCGGCTCCGCAACCGTCCGGCGGGCGGCCATGCTGGGAGGGGAACTCGGTTCGGTCGCGGTGACGGCCCTGACAGACGGGGAGCCGGCGCTGCGGGAGATGCGGATCAACGTCCTGCGCCCTGTACGTCCCATGCTGGCCGTCACCTCCGGCTCCGTGGAGGAGGCGCTGGGGTCGACCGGCACCGCCTCGGTCGAGTGGAAGATGGACGGCGCCCGGATCCAGGTGCACCGGGCAGGATCCGAGACGGCGGTGTTCACGCGCAGCCTCAACGATGTCACCGGTCGGATGCCGATAGTACGGGAGGTGGTTCTCGACATGGCCCTGTCGGCGGTCGTGCTCGACGGCGAGGCTCTCACCCATGACGAGCATGGCCTGCCCCGGAGGTTCGAGCAGACGATGAGCCGGTTCGGCTCGCACCGCTCGGACCGCGACGTACCCCTGCTTCCGTTCTTCTTCGACATCCTCCACCTGGACGGCGAGGACCTGATCGATGAGCCGCTCGGTGCCCGCATCGAAGTGCTGGAGCGGGTCGTGCCGGCCGAGTACCGGGTTCCGAGGGTGGTCACCGCCAGCCCCGCCATCGCCGGACAGGCTTTCGCCGAGGCCCGTCGCAACCGCCACGAGGGTGTGATGGTGAAGGCCGTGGACTCCGGCTACGAGGCGGGCCGGAGGGGAAGGTCCTGGTTGAAGGTCAAGCCCGCCCACCACCTGGACCTGGTCGTTCTGGCGGCAGAGTGGGGCCACGGGCGCCGAACCGGGTGGCTCTCCAACCTGCATCTCGGTGCCCGTGACCGCCTGTCCGGAGAGTTCGTCATGGTGGGTAAGACCTTCAAGGGCCTGACCGACGAGATGTTGACCTGGCAGACCGGAAGGTTCCTCGAACTCGAGAGAGGTCGTCATCGCCATGTCGTGTTCCTGCGCCCCGAAGTGGTGGTGGAGGTGGCATTCGACGGGGTTCTGCCCAGCCCCGTGTACGAGGGGGGCGTGGCCCTGCGTTTTGCCCGTGTCAAGCGTTACCGGACGGACAAGACACCTGCTCAAGCCGACACGATCCAAAGGATCCGCCGGATCTTCGAGGGCGGTGGCTAGTTGCTGGTTGCTAGTTGATGGCAACTGTCAAGGTGTTCAGTGCGGATGCGCTGGGCCAACACCGGATTGGGTTGAACGGACGGGATCAGGCACCGCCCGGCCGGCCACACCGGATTGGCGCCCGACTCAGGGCTACGAGTGTTCCTAGCTTCATATAGTCTTCCCGCATGTTCATGTTGCCTCCATTATTCGTAGACCGGTCTTGTGCATCATCGGCATGGCGGAGGGTATTGCTGGTGGTTGTCCTTGTGTTGAGCGGATGCGGCGGCGGGTCCGATACGCCGGAGGCACGCTCCGAGCAGACATCAGCGACGGTCACACCGACCGGGTCCGCTCCCGACCCGCCGAACGTCACACCGGCGACAACCCGGCCTGAGGACTCCCCACCGACGACGATCGGATCGGCGGTGCCTTCTGCCGAGGAGATCTACTCGCTGGTGGCGCCATCGATTCCGCTGATAGAGACACCCACGGGAACAGGTAGCGGGATCCTCGTCGAGGGTGGATACGTCGTCACCAATCATCACGTCGTGTGGCCTTACGAGCAGGTCCGGGTCGTGTTCCCCGATGGGACGGAGTTCGTGGATGTGCCGGTCTTGGCTTGGGATCCCTTCGCCGATCTGGCGGTGCTCGGACCAGTCGGTGCATCGGCGCCATCACTGAATCTCGCAGACGGCGAGGCGATGAACCCGGGTAGTGACGTGTACCTGATCGGCTATCCCGCCGAGACCGACGTGTTCCCCCAGCCGACAGTCACCAGCGGCGTGCTGTCCCGCATCCGTGAGTGGGACCTCTACGCTCTGACGTTGCTCCAATCGGACGCCTACATAGCCGGGGGCCAGAGCGGAGGAGCGCTCGTGAACTCCTCGGGAGACGTAGTCGGCATCTCTACATGGAGACTCAGCGATGCGGGATTCTCGTTGGCGACATCAGCCGCGGACAGCGCCGAAATCGTGCAGTCGCTCATCGAGGGGTACGAAGAATTCGGGTCACCTGGTCCGGTCTATGGAGACGCGTTCGGTGCCTTCGAGTTTACAGTCGACCTGGTGAACGCCTGGGACAGCGGCATCTATTACTTCGAGGGAGCGGCGGGCTCGACCGTGGAGGTAGCGATCGACGGAGCGAGCGACGGGATTCTCGCCGTGATCGGACCCACTGGTGTGGTGATGGAGGCGGATGACACCCTCCAAGGCCGCGAGAACGGTATCGCTGAGTTGCCGGTGGATGGGCCTTACGTCGTGGTTGTGGGCAACTACACCGCTGAGCCGGGCGAAGGGTCCACATTCACCCTGACCAGCAGCGTCGAGTTGGCGCCTTTCGATGATCCCGATGACGGGCAGTCCCTCTTGATCGGTGAACCGTTCGGTGCGGTACTCGACTATCACTGGGACGTCGACTGGTACGAACTCCTACTCGATCAAGGTGACACCGTGGTCGTCTGGACCGAGGCGATAGGTACCGACACAGCTGTCTCCATCGGCTACGCCGGCGGCGGTTTCGAGGGATTTATCTGGGACGATGACAGCGGCCTGGCTGTGGTCGGGGACTCGACCAATGCCCGGTTGTATTACAGCGCCCCGGTCTCCGGGACCTACCACGTCGTCGTCGAGGATGTGCTGGGGCAGGGTGGCGGCGATGCCTACTTCGTGGGGGTGGATCACGCGGATCCCATGGAAGAACCCGTTGCCGGGGAAGCACCGAGCGCACCTGGCTCGCCGCCTGAAGATCCTGACCTGCCCGCGGACTACGCGTACGAACTGCGCTTCGATGTGGGTCCCGGAACCACCTGGCAGGAGCTGTTCGACGTCTTCTCGCCCGACGAGCAAAGCTGCATCCGCGAGGAACTCGGCGGGTTGCTGGAAGAAATGATGGCCGTCGAGGTGCTAGGCGAAGGCTACGAGGACCAGGTTGCCGGCATGCTCCTATGCCTTGGCCGAGAGAACGCGACGGAGGCCTACATCTCGGCGCTTGTGGGGGCTGTCGCCCAGCAGGGAGTGACCTTCGAACTCGAAGATGTGGCCTGCTTGCGAGAGGTCTTCGCCGGCGACGACGGTGCCGCATTCCTCGCCGCGCTCATCACCGGGGCGGGGGTCGAGGAGGAGTTCGCTGTGTTGTCGCTTTCCTTCGTCTTCTGCTTCCCCGAAGAAGCCCTCGAAGAATGGGCGGACCCACCGGACAGCCCGACGCCCATGGCCGAACTGGCGGATGTTCCGGGCGCAGAGTTGGTCTGGCAATACCGTATCCCCTCCGATGGGGGGACCTTTGTGGGCATACCTCACGTCCACCCACCGGTGTTGGCAGGAGGGACGCTGTTCCTGCCCGCCTCCGATGGAGCGGTGTATGCCCTGTCCGCCTCCGATGGAGCGCTCCTGTGGGCGTACCGGACCCACCCGCGGGGGACTCCACATGTCCCTTCCTCCTTGACTGCGCTCGATGTGGTAGATGGGATCGTGTCCGTCGTAACCGAAGAACTGGTCCATGGTGTCGACGCCGGGACCGGAGAGACTGCGTGGTTGTATCCGGGTAACTTCGGCAGTGCCCCCGGAGTGGGCCAGGGTGTGCTCTTTGTCCGGTCAGGATTCGATGTGGACGCAATCGACATCAAGAGCGGATTGCGCCTCTGGTCTTACAGTCCGTTCTCCTTGACCGATCATGCGCCGGTGGTGGACGACGGGGTTGTCTACTTCGGAGCGGACTCGGAGTACGTGTATGCCATGGATGCTCTGACCGGTGAGTTGGAGTGGAGGCACGACATCGAGACCACGATGCAACTGTCTCCGGTGACGGCCGATGGGTTGGTGTACGCCGCCCCGTCCGACAACACCGTACATGCGTTGGACGCTGCCTCGGGACGGGTGATCTGGCAGAACCGGATTCCGGGCCGCGCGTCCGATCTGCTGGAGTTGGCGGACGGGTTGTTGTATCTCTCGATCCAGGCGCTGTACGCCCTGGATCCGGTCACCGGAGAGATAGTCTGGCGGTTCCCGGCTGAGGATGTCGGGGGCCCGCACCTGCCGTTTACCAATCCGTGGACCCAGACTGAGCCGTATTTCACGGTGCACCGCGGGGTCGTCTATTACGGCTCGGACCTGGCTGAGGTTTTCGCCCTTGACGCCGCTACAGGGCGACTGCTGTGGGAGTACCAGGTTCCCGACGGTCGGCCTGCCGCTCCCACAGTGTCCGGGGATGTCGTGTTCCTCGGTTCGCGGAGCGGGATCCTGTACGCGCTCGACGCAGCGACAGGGCAATTGATGTGGCACTATCCGACTCCCGCAGCCGTGATCTCCTCGCCGCTCGTAGCAGACGGTCTCGTATACGTGACCACCGCCGACGGTCAGGTACACGCGGTGCGAGCGCCCTATTAGTCGTTAGTTATTGGTTATTAGTTGGTAGTGCTTAGTGGTAGTTGCCGGGGTCGGCGATCTCTCGCGTCGGTTCGGTGGGCGACTGGTCGGGGGGATCCGCCATCGAGACGAGCAGGGCGCTGACCAGGATCACCTGCGCGAGCAGGGCCGCGCAGCCGGCCAGGACCAGCCCGAGGGTGGTGGGGATGGGCAGCAGGACAGGGATGACCGCACCCAGGACCCAGGCGAGTTGGAACAGGGTCTCCGAGTAGGTGAAGGTCCGGCCCCGCTCTGAGGGCAGGACGCTGGCGTGGAGGAGACCGTCGTATCCGAACTTGGCCGTACCCCAGGCCAGTCCGGCGAACAATGCCAGGGCCGCCGCCGCCCAGACTCCGAACACGTGGGCGCTGATGAACGCGGCGGCCGCTTCCAGGGCTAACGCTGCCACCACCATCGGTTCCTCGTGGAGGCGGCGGGCCAGGAACTGGGCCAGGTAGGAGGCCAACCCGAAACCCAGGCCTGCGGCGAGCAGGAGAGCCCCGAAGCCGACCATGCTCTCGTCGGAGTCGCGAAAGACGAAGGCGACGAGCAGCAACAGGTATCCGTTGAGGAGCCGCACGATGGCGGTGGCTATACGGGCATGGCGCACGGCCCGCCGGGAGGCGGGGGAGCGAGTCGGGAAGACCTGATCGGTGTCGGTTGCGGGCTCCCCGGCGCGCACGTCGAGCCGCAGTCCCAGGGCGGCGCCGCCCGACCAGGCGAAGACAAACGCAGCCAGGCCGAGGGCGTAGGTGGTGCCGAGCAGACCGATCAGCCCTGCTCCCACAGGGACGATCAGCCCGCCGGCGATTATCCCGAGCCGCGCTAGGCGGGCATTGGCCGAGACGAGAGCGGCCGACTGGGGCAACGCGGTGGGGAGTATCGAACTACGGCTGATCCCGTAGATTCGGGAGAGCACCAGCATCCCGAACACCAGCGACAGGAGGATGAACTCGCTGTCCGAGCGGATCATCGCCACGGCCAGCACGACGCGTAGCAACGAGCCGAATGCGAGACCCGCCCGGTGACTCCTCGGCACCCGGTGGAAGATGGAACCGAGCAACGGCCCTATCAGAGCGAAGGGCGCCAGCGTCAGGAGCAGGAAAGCCACCACATTGCCCCGTGCCTCGGCCGTCGGCACCGAGAAGAAAAGGGTGTCGGCCAGGGCGAGCGCCACCAATGTGTCCCCGGCCACGTTCGTGGCGTGGGAGATGGCCAGGCGGCGGAACGCCCAGCCGTGTACCGAGAAGGCCTCGTCGATGCGGCGTCCTACAGCCCTGGTGGCGCGAGAGATCCGAGAGCCGGTCCGGGGCGGAGGGGAGGACGCTCTCATCCCGTTAACGTAGCGCCTAGGGCCGGCGGGGGGAGTGACCTCCGCCGGGGAAGGAACGAAGTCGAGTTCGGAACGGTGACATGGACGTGAGGCAATTCGAGAAGGTGAAGGAAGGTCGAGGTTTCATAGCCGCTTTGGACCAGAGCGGCGGCAGCACCCCCAAGGCCTTGCGGGGTTACGGAGTGGATGACGATAGGCACTCGAACAGCGACGAGATGTTCGACCTGATCCACGAGATGAGGACCCGGATCATCACCAGCCCCAGCTTCGGAGGCGACCGGTTGTTCGGTGCGATCCTGTTCGAGAACACCCTGGACCGCGAGATCGAAGGGATGGGTTCGGTCGACTTCCTGTGGAAAGTGAAGGGTGTCGTCCCCTTCCTCAAGGTCGACAAAGGACTCGAGCCGGAGGCCAACGGGGTTCAGGTCATGAGACCGATACCGGGCCTCGATGCCTTCCTGGCCCGGGGACGCCAAAAGGGGGTGTTCGGCACCAAGATGCGGTCGGTGATAAAACTCGCCGATCCGGACGGCATAGCGGACATCGTCCGGCAGCAGTTCGAGGTAGGCGAACGTATCCTGGAGGCCGGTCTCGTCCCGATCCTCGAACCCGAGGTGGACATCAACAGCCCGGAGAAGACCGAGGCCGAGGACCTGCTCAAGGAGGCGATCCTGGAGCGGCTAGCGAGCCTGGACCACGACACCGGCCTGATGTTCAAGCTCACCATCCCCACCCGGGATGATCTGTACCTCGACCTGGTCGAGCATCCCAAGGTGGTACGGGTGGCGGCCCTGTCGGGCGGTTACACCCATGACGAGGCGTGTGAAGGGCTGACTCGCCAGCAAGGCATGGTGGCGAGCTTCAGCCGGGGGCTCGTGGAGGGCCTGAACGTAGACCAGAGCGACGACGAGTTCGACCGCACTCTGGACCGGTCGGTGGCCAACATCTTCGCGGCATCGTCCACCTGACCGGGGGTGGACTGGAAAGACGGACACCTGGCCGGCAGCGGGTGCCGTGGCGAGAGGTCGGCACGGATCGTGCCGTACGCCCCGCGTGTCGGCGGCCACATTCCACGGTTCCCCGGACCGGCGCGTAGCGAATCGTAGAGTACGGTCGCTTCCGGTCAGATCCCTTGGAACTACTCGTCTAGTCATTCCTTGACCCCAAGTGATCCTTGCGACGTTCTTGCCTGATCGGCCGACGGATCGCGGTGAAACGTGGCACCGGTTGCCGGTTAGCATTCGTTTGATGGTCGGGGGTGAGAGTTGCCCATTCCAGTCCGGTTGACCGGCGTCACCAAGAGCTATGGGAAGGCGAGGGGGGTAATTGACCTCGATCTGGAGGTGCGATCCGGCGAGGTCTTCGGGTATCTCGGCCCGAACGGTGCGGGCAAGACGACCACTATCCGGATGCTGGTGGACCTGATCCGACCGCAGAGGGGGAAGGTTGAGGTGCTGGGCGGTTCTCCCACCGATCCGGCCGTCAGGCGCCGCGTGGGGTATCTGCCGGGTGAGGTGGAGTTCTACGAGCACATGGGGGCGGGTGACCTCCTCACCTACATCGGGAACCTGCGAGGGGATGGTGGGGCCGGCCTGGCCGGGGAGCTTTCGGAGCGGATCGATCTCGATCTATCCCGCCGGATAGGGGACCTTTCCAAGGGGAACCGTCAGAAGCTCGCCCTGGTCCAGGCACTCATGCATCGGCCGGAACTGGTGATCCTCGATGAACCCACCTCGGGACTCGACCCGCTGGTCCAGCAGGAGGTGTACCGGCTCCTCGATGAGCTCAGCGACGGGGGAGTGACGATCTTTTTCTCCTCCCATGTTCTCTCGGAGGTGGAGAGGGTGGCCGACCGGGTGGGAATCATCCGGGAGGGTCGGCTGGTGGAGGTCGAGGAACTGGAGGCCCTTCGCCAGAGGGCGGTGCGGACCTTCGAGGTGGTCTTCGAGGACTCGCCGACGATCGCCGAGTTCGAGAACCTGGAGGGGGTCCGATCGGCCCAACTCCACGGGAACACCCTTCACTGCCAGGTGATCGGCAGCATCGATCAACTGCTCAAGGCAGTGGCCAGGCATCCGGTCCGGAATCTGGTGAGTCATGGTGCGGACCTGGAGGCTTTGTTCCTGGACTACTACCGCGGCGAGGAGGCCTTGCATGCTGAATAACGTGATCCTCAAGACCTTGCGCGACCGTCGACGTTCGCTGACTTGGTGGGTGGTCGGGATATTCGGCTACCTGCTGGGGATCGGGGCGTTCTATCCGATCGTGGCAGAGAACAGGGGCCAATTCGAAGCACTCCTGGAAGCCTATCCCGAGGAGTTGCTGGCGATAATGGGTGTAGCGGAGCAGGAGAACCTCTTCGACCCGGTGGGTTTCATCCAGGTTGAGGCGCTGGGATGGATCGTGCCCCTGGTCTTCGCCATATACGGCGCGGTTCAAGGCGCCCGGGCAGTGGCGGGAGAGGAAGAGGACGGCACCATCGACCTGGTGATGGCGACCCCTCTCTCCCGATCGGGGCTCGTGTGGCAGAAGCTGCTGGCTCTGGTGCTGGCGGAGATGGTGCTGGGTGCCGCGCTGTTCTTTTCCATAGCGCTGGACAATCTGCTCTTCGATCTCGAGATACCTCTGGGCCATGTCGCGGCGGCAGCCCTGATGGCGGTGCTGTTGGGGGTGTTCTTCGGATCGCTGGCGTTGGCCGTGGGAGCGGCAACCGGTCTGCGGGGCCTTTCTGTGGGGGCAGTCAGCTTTGTGGCGGCCGGTTCCTACCTGGTCAATTCGCTTGGAAGCCTGGTGGAGGGCATGAAGGCCCTGCAGCCCATATCGCCTTTCTACTACTACGACTCCTCCAATCCGCTTCGCAACGGCCTCGATGTCCAGCACGCGTTGGTGCTGGCAGGGCTTGCACTGCTCCTGCTCGGGGTTGCACTGTTGGCCGTGCGCACCCGTGACCTGGGGGTCGGCGGGATGAGACTGCCGGTACCACGTGTCCGCAAGGCGTGATGGTGAGTGGTGAGTGGTGAGTGGTGAGTGGTGAGTGGTGAGTGGTGAGTGGTGAATGGTGAATGGTGAATGGTACTTCGGTGCTGCTCGTGTGGGACGTTGCCATCCCTTTTGTCAATGATCCCCCTCGGGCGGCACCCGTGTGTGGAGTCCATCGGAGATCGCCGCCGATGGAACCGTGCCAATGCTAGGACGCTACTGACGGTCCGGAACTACGGGAGAGGGTGGTCGAAGCGTGGAGGTCCTCGCGAAGGCCCGCGCACACGCAACCCCATGTGTGTGGCGGTAGCGACCGTGCTCCGCTGCGTGGTGCCAGTTGCCGCGAGCCTCCGGCCAGGAGTCGACATCGGGCGACCAACCCCTACCGAGCTGCACGAATAGCTCCAAGGGACCTGACCGGACGAACCTGTACTTCACGATCGCTACACAACGCTGTGCAACATATCTGTGGATTGTGTATATCTGTTCGTGGACTTGAATCCGTGGCTGCCGTTTCTCGTGAAGAGCCCCCTGCGTAAACGCGAGACCCAAACAGTACTAAAGAGGATGGTAAATGACCCGATCTAGCGTTAACCGCCGACGACTTACCACTAACTACCGACTATCGAGTACCAACCAATCAAGTAGGTGTGATAAAGTCGTGGCGTGGCTGGACATGGCGGCTCCGGCGGCGGAGCCAGCCTCAGGCAACTCGCCCTGCGGGAGCGTCACGAGACGCTCGGTGCACGCTTTTCACCTTTCGCCGGATGGGAGATGCCGCTCCAGTACCAGGGAACCGTCGGGGAGCACCGCGCCGTGCGCGAGGGGGTCGGGGTCTTCGACGTGTCGCACCTTGGTCGTGTCTGGGTGCAAGGGCCGCAGGCGGCGCCGACGTTGCGCTCGGTGACGACCTTCGACGTGACGACGGTGCCGGTCGGCAAGGCACACTACTCGCTCTACTGCAACGAGAGCGGGGGTATCGAGGACGATGTGTTCGTTTACCACCTGGCCGATGATCGCTGGCTGGTGGTCCACAACGCCTCCAACGCGGAGCCGGACTTCGAGCGCGTGCGCGCCGTCGCGGGTGACAACGCCTCGGAAGTGACCGGAGACACGGTGATGCTCGCGGTTCAGGGCCCCGACGCGATTGCTCTGCTGGCCGGCACTCTCGGTGAGTTCATCGCGGACCTCGGGCCACGGGCCTGTACAGAGGTGCACTGGCGCGGTGCCCCGGTGCTGTTCGCCCGAACGGGTTACACCGGTGAGGACGGCGGCGAGTGCGTAGTCGGCACCGAGCATGCCGGAGCGCTGTGGGACGCCCTCGTCGCAGGCGGGGCTACACCCTGCGGTCTGGGCGCTCGAGACACGTTACGCCTCGAGGCGGCCCTGCCCCTGTACGGCAACGACATCGACCGTGAGACCCACCCCTACGAGGCCGGTCTCGGCTTCGCGGTGAGCCTCGACGACGGAGCCCCCTTCACTGGGCGCGCCGCGCTGAAGGAAGCGAGGTCGAGTCCGCGCACCCGTCGCCTGGCGCATCTTGCGGCTAGAGCCCGCGGGGTGTTGAGGCCGGGCTACGCAGTGCATGCGGAAGACGAAGCGGACCCCGTGGCGCGGCTCACCAGCGGCACCTTCAGTCCCAGCCTGCGGCTCGGGATTGGCATGGCGTACCTTCCCCGCCAGTACGCCGACCCCGGTGTCATGCTCGAGGTCGATGTGCGCGGCCGCGCCCTCCCGGTCGAGGTCGTACGGCGTCCGTTCTACAGAAAGTCGAGACATTCATGAAGCTGGATCACGAGATCCCCGACAACCTCCTCTACACGAAGTCCCACGAGTGGCTACGGCGCGAGGAGACGAGTCCGGACATCGGCACGATCGGTATCACGGACTTCGCCCAGGACGAAGTGGGCGATGTCGTTTACCTCGATCTCCCTCCAGAGGGGCTTGGGGTGACAGCAGGAGAGCCCTGCGCCGAGATCGAGTCGACCAAGACCGTCGCCGAACTCTACGCGCCGGTCAGCGGTGTAGTGGTGGAAGCCAACCGGGATCTTGAGGACCAGCCCGAGTTGGTCAATGCTTCACCATACGGCGAGGGTTGGATGATCCGCGTGCGGATCGCCGATGAGGCGGACCTCAACGGCCTGCTCGACGCGACCGCGTACCGTTCGCTCCTGCAGGCGGGCTGACCTTGGTATCCGCGAGACACGACACATCGCCCCATCCGTACATCCCCGCCACCGGCGCGGACCGAGCGCGGATGCTGGAACGGATCGGCGTCGCCGATCTCGAGGCCCTTTTCGCAGACCTACCGGCGGACATGCGGAACCCGGCCATCGACATTCCGCCCGCTCTCACCGAGCCGGACCTCGTCGCGCTGCTCGAAGAACGCGCGGCTTCGAACGCTTCCCCTACGCGGCCGGACTTTCTCGGGGCGGGGGCCTACCGTCGCTTCACACCTTCGATCACCGATCGCCTGGCCGGGCGTTCCGAGTTCGTCACCTCCTACACGCCCTACCAGCCGGAGATCAGCCAGGGAACCCTGCAAACGGCCTTCGAGTACCAGTCGGTGGTGTGCGAGCTCACCGGGATGGACGTGTCCAACACCGGTCTCTACGACGTGGCCACCGCCACCGCCGAGGCGTGCCTGCTGGCCACGCGGGTCACGAGGCGGAAGGCGGTCGCCCTGCTCGAACCGATCCACCCGGGGACTGCACGGGTGGTGCGTACCTACGCTCACGGCGCGGCGATCCGCGTGGACAGCGTGTCGTCGAGCGATGCCGTCGGCGAGGAGCACGCCTGCCTGGTGGCGCAGCAGCCTGACTTCCTCGGATCGATAGCCGACCTCGAACCGCTGGCCGATGTTGCGCACCGAAAGGGGGCCCTCCTGGTGGCGGTAGCCGATCCCTTCGCCCTGGGACTGCTGAGGGCGCCCGGGGACGTAGGCGCCGACATCGTTACCGGCGAGGGCCGTGATCTGGCCGGCCCGCCAGTGTTCGGTGGGCCGTCGGTGGGGTTGTTCGCAGCGCGCAAGAAGTACGTGCGCCAGATGCCCGGCCGTATCGTCGGCCGCACCAAAGAGCTTCACGCCCCGCCCAACGGCGACGGAGAGTCCCGCACCGGCTACGTGCTCACTCTCCAGGCGCGCGAGCAGTTCATCAGGCGGGAGCGGGCAACCTCCAACGTGTCGACCGCTCAGTCGCTGATCGCCCTTGCGTTCACCATCACGGTGCAGGCGTTCGGACCGCATGGACTGCGCCAGGCCGCAGAGTTGTGCTACCAGCGGGCGCACGATGCTGCAGGGCGCATCGCTGCGCTCCCGGGTTACGAGACACCCGAGCGCGGGCCCTGGTTCCAAGAGTTCCTGGTTCGCGGACCGGTTCCCGCCGCTGATCTCGCTGCTCGCCTGGCAGAGCGGGGCATCCGCGCCGGCCTCGACGTCTCGGCGCGAGCGGAGCCCGAGGCACGCGACGCGCTGCTCTTCGCGGTTACGGAGGCAACGCCCGACACGCATGTGGACGATTTGATCGTTGCGCTTGAGCAGATCGGGAGAGAGGTATGAGTGCGCCGCGTCCGGGAGGCGAGGACTTCGGCGCCCGGCTCAGCTTCGATCGCGGCGCACCCGGGCGCCGGGCTGTCGACGTGCCCGCGTGGAGCGGAAACGAGGCGCCACTGCCGGATACCCATCTGCTGAGGGACTCGGTACGGCTCCCGGAGCTGAGCCAGAGTGAACTCGTTCGCTACTACACGGAACTCTCGTCCCGCAACTACGGCATCGACTCCGGTACATACCCGCTCGGATCCTGCACCATGAAGTACAACCCGAAGGTGAACGACCTCGTCGCCTCGATACCGGGGTTCGCAAGAGCGCATCCCCAAGCGCCACCTGAGGACGTGCAAGGCACGCTCCGCACCATGCTCGAGTTACGCCGGGGCCTCGGCGAGTTGACCGGCCTTCCGCACGTCAGCCTCGCCCCGGCCGCGGGCGCCCACGGAGAGTTGGCCGGTGTCCTGATGGTGACGCACGCGCTCGAGGACCGGGGAGAGTTCGATACGCGCCGGCGCATCCTGGTGCCGGATTCGGCACACGGCACGAATCCGGCGACGGCCGCGATGGCCGGTTACAAGGTCACCCAGATCCCGACCGCTTCCAACGGATCCCTCGACCGCGCCACCATCGAGCGCGAACTCGACGAGACGGTCGCGGCCGTGATGGTCACCGCGCCGAACACCCTCGGGCTGTGGGAACAGGGCATCGAGGAGGTGGCGCAACTCATCCACGAGGCCGGCGCCTACCTGTACGGCGACGGCGCCAACTTCAATGCGATCATGGGCCGGGTGCGCTACGGCGACCTAGGTTTCGACGTAGTACACCTCAACCTGCACAAGAGCTTCAGTACCCCGCACGGCGGTGGCGGTCCCGGCGCGGGCCCTGTGTGCTGCAGCGAGGAACTGGCTCCGTACCTGCCCACCCCGGTGGTGGAGGAGGACGACGACGGCCTTGTGCGCTTGTCCACCCCCGAGCGCTCGATCGGTCTGATGCAGCAGTTCCACGGCAACGCCGGCGTCCTGATCCGCGCCTACGCGTACATGCGAGCGCTGGGACTCGGCGGCCTGCGGGCGGTCTCCGGTCAGGCGGTTCTCAACGCCAACTACATGCGAGCGTTGCTGCATGGCCACTTCGACCTGCCGTACGACCGCCCCGTGCTTCACGAGGTGGTCTTCTCGGGATCCCGCCAGCGTCGCGAGCACGGCGTGCCCACCTACGACATCGCCAAGCGGCTGATCGATCACGGCTTCCACCCCCCGACGGTGTACTTCCCGCTCATCGTCGAGGAGGCGCTGATGATCGAACCCACCGAGTCGGAGCCTCCCGAGGCGATAGAGGCCCTCGCCGAAGCGATGATCGCGGTTGCGGAGGAAGCCAAGCACGATCCCGACACGCTCCACCATGCACCCTGGACGGCCCCGATCGGGCGACTCGACGAGGCGACCGCGGCCCGCCGACCGGTACTCCGCTGGCAGGAAGGCCTGTAGCTGTGGGCGGTGGTCAAGGCCGTCTACTGGGCTGATTCAAAACCAACCTTGAATTAGCCCAGAATGCAGCTTCTTCCGTGGTGCGCTGACGGTCCAGGAGCACCTGGCAACCCTGCCATACCCTTCGGACGTCATGGTCGTCTACGGCGGTTACGAACTCCAGAACCGCTCGGTCGGAACCCTGATGCCTTGGAGGCGCCTCCATGCCGTCCCGTCCCTGTCAAGATGGCAGGGATTCTCCCGGTTCGCGCCGCCACCTATGCAGGTTCGGGCCAACCCGGGTCGACCCACAGAGGCATCGGAGCCGACACCCCTTGAATCCTCTCTCCAGGACTGTTTAGCCTCCTGGTATGTACGAGCACGCGATACGCTGGGAATCCCGACGCTCACCGATCCTCTCGACCAGGGGTGTGGTCACCTCCAGCCAGCCACTGGCGACCATGGCGGGTGTCGCCGTACTGCAATCGGGCGGCAATGCGGCCGACGCCGCCGTTGCGACCGCCGCGGCGCTGGCGGTGGTCGAACCGGGCTCCACGGGCATCGGCGGGGACTGCTTCTCCCTCTTCTATGGCGCTCACCGGGGGGTTGTGGAGGCGGTCAACGGCAGTGGCCGTAGCCCCGGGGCTCTGACACTGGAGTCGGCCGGGGGAGTGGCCGGCTTCGATCCCCAGGGACCCCATGCGGTGACGGTGCCCGGCACGATCGCGGGCTGGGTCGACACCGTGGAGCGTTTCGGACGGATGTCGATGGCGGAGGTGCTGGCGCCGGCCATCGCGCTGGCCGAGGACGGCTTCCCGGTGACACCCATAATCAGCCGCGGCTGGAAGGGGCAGGAAGGACTCTTGGCGTCCAAGGGGCCGGCCGGCCACGATCTGCTCCTGGACGGCCGTGCTCCCGGACCAGGGGAGGTGTGGCGCAACCCGTCCATCGCCCGGGTGATGCGCGCCGTGGCGGAAGGAGGCGCCGACGCCTTCTACGACGGGTGGCCGGGGCGGGCGATCGTCGAGGCCGTGCAGATGAACGGGGGCTGCATGACGGCCGACGACCTGGCAGCTCACCGATCGACCTTCGAACACCCGATCTCCACGACCTATAGGGATCATACGATCTACGAATGCTCTCCCAACGGCCAGGGCATCACCGCGCTCATGGCGCTCAACATCCTCGAAGGCTTCGACATCGCCTCCACCCGACCCAGGTCTCCTGAAGCCCTTCACATGACGATCGAGGCGGTCCGCCTGGCATTCGCCGACGCCCGCGCCTACATCGCGGATCCCGCCCGGGCCCCGGTCCCGGTCACGGGTATGCTCAGCGAGCGGTACGCGACGCAGCGGCGCCGGCTCATCTCACGCCATGCCGCGATCGAACTCGCTACTGCAGGACACCTGCCAGGCGCCTCCGACACCGTCTACCTGTGCGCGGTCGACGGAGATGGGAACGCCTGTTCCTTCATCAACAGCAACTATCACGGTTTCGGCAGCGGCATCGTGCCTCGCAACTGCGGATTCAGCCTGCAGAACCGCGGCGCCGGATTCTCCCTGGATCCGGAACATCCCAATGCCCTGGAGGGAGGGAAACGGCCCTACCACACCATCATCCCCGCCATTGTTACCCGGCCTGACGGGTCTCTCATGGGGCCGTTCGGGGTCATGGGCGCCTGGAACCAGCCCCAGGGACACGTCCAAGTGGTGATCAACCTGGTGGACCGCGGCATGGATCCGCAGAGCGCCATCGACGAGCCTCGCTTTTCGATCTACGACGACCCGCCCAACGGCGACATCTGGGTCGAGGACTCAATGCCCGTGACCACGATCAGCGCCCTGGCCCAACTCGGGCATCCCGTCCGTCCGGCGTCGGGCGCCCTTCGAACAAGCGTGCTCGGCCAAGGGCAGATCATCGTGCGCGACCCGGAGACCGGTGTCCTCTGGGGCGGGTCCGATCCCAGGGGCGACGGATGCGCCATCGGTATCTGACCTCTGTGTTCGCGATTACTAGCGACGGGGCTGCGGGCGTTGGTCCAGCGTCAGATCGGCCACGGCGGCCAAGGGTGCGGGGACGCTCGAGCCTGAATCCAGGTCAGCCGACGGGGACGGCCGGCCGAAGCGGGTCGTGATCGGTACCGTCCCGGCCCACCAGGGGCCGTGGATGTCTTCGGGATCGTCCACCGGATCTCCGGTCCGCACCTTGGCCGAAGCCTCCGCCAGGGGGAGTTCCAGCACCAGGGTCTTGCGCATTTCCTGGGGCGACGGAGGGCGGACGATGTCCCAGTGCGATACCACGTGGTCGGTGATGAGCCTGAGCGCCTCGAGTTTGCGCCGGCCGTCCCGGATGCGCCGACCGCGACCCCGCACTACCACCGAGCGGTAGTTCATCGAGTTGTGGAAGGGGGAGCGCGCCAGCACCAGACCGTCCAGATGGGTCACGGTGGCGCAGATCTCCTGGTCGTCACCCGAGTTGAGTATGTGGTTGGCGATCGCCCCGTGTAGGTAGAGGGTGTCGTCATCACGCCCGTAGGCCATCGGGAGAACAAGGGGTCCTTCGGGAGTGGAAACCCCGACATGGGCGATGACGCCGGCGTCGAGGATCTCCAGCACCTCGCCGCGGTCGTAGCGCGCCCGGTCGCGACCGCGGCGTACCCGCATGCGAGCCGACGGAGGCGTTGAACCGTTCGAAGGTGGGAGATCGTCCATGAGCAGGGGAGGCTAGTGGACCGTGCTCCACCGGCCGCATTCGAAGCACACGGCACCCTTGGCGTGTTCGAGTGCATCCCATGACCATGCCGGAGAGGGGAGTGACCAACCCGACAGTGTCCTACTCCGCTCTGGTAGAAGGCGGATCGTGTCGGGTAGGGGGCAGAACCGCCTTCGATCCGGCGGCTACGCCCGTGAGATCGGCGCTTCGGGACTCCGCGCGATCCGGGCCCGCCCGTCATCGAGCCGGTTCGACCTGGGAGTGGGTAGCTCCAGGGTCGGAGCTAGACCTATGGTCGGGTGGTGAGGGAGTAGTTGGTACTGCGGCCACGCGCGGAGCTTCGCACGAGAATTCCACTGTCTACCAGGTCTGTTATGTCGCGCAGGGCGGTGTCTTGGGAGCACTTGGCTAGCTTTGCCCACTTCGAGGTGGTCAGCTTGCCCTCGAAACCGTCGAGGAATCGGTTGAGGACCTTGCGCTGGCGCACATTGAGCGGGACGCCTTCGATCTGTTGCCAGAAGCGAGCTTTGGCGAGCACAGATGCCAGGGTGGTCCCGGCTCCGTCGATGGCTCGGCCGAGGCACGCTAGGAACCACGCCATCCACTCCGAGACATCCGGTGTTCCCTTCTGGGTTCGTTCGAGGATGTGGTAGTAGGCGCGGCGTTCCACTCGGATCTGCGATGACATGCTGTAGAAACGCTGTGAGCTGTCCTCCGAGCGGGCCAGGGCCATGTCGGTGATCGCCCGGGCGATGCGTCCGTTTCCGTCATCGAAGGGATGGACGGTCACGAACCATAAATGCGCCAGCGCCGCCCGAAGGACGCCGTCAGTTTCCGACGGCCCGTTGAACCAGCTAAGGAATGTGTCGATCTCGTCGTCGATTCGCTCCGCTGCGGGTGCTTCGAAGTGCACCCGTTCCTTGCCGATGGGTCCCGATATCACCTGCATGGGTCCGGTACGGTCGTCTCGCCAGCCACCTACGGTGATCGATCGCATCCGGCTACGCCCGGTCGGGAAGAGAGCCGCCTGCCAACCGTACAGCCGGTCTCTCGTCAGAGCCAGGTCGTAGTTGCCTGTTGCGTCCAGCATCATCTCCACCACACCCTCAACCTTGTCGTCCGCATGGCGAAGACCACCGATGTCCATACCGAGGCGACGCCCGACAGAGGAACGGACCTGTTCCAGGTCGAGCCGTTCACCTTCGATGTCGCTGGACTTGTGAACGTCCTGGGTCAGAGTCTCGAGAAGCGCCTGCTGCTGCAGGTCGAACCCCAACGATTGCATCCGGCCCACCAGGCATCCCTGCTTGTAGCGGACAGCCGCCAGGCCGTCTGCCAGTCTGTCCGTCTCCCAGCGGAGTTGGGGCCATCCCGGATGCTCATGAATATACAATCGCCGCATAGTGTGCGGTGATTGTATACAGGTAATCACCGCATCAGGACCGCGGGTAGCGATGCGGTGGCATCACTCACCGCAAACCGGCCCTCTATCGGATCCCGCTGGGGTTAGGCGACAATATGCCAACCCCACCCGGGGTGTCGGGACAGAATCGGGGCGGGCGACTCCCTGTGTAGTCGGCGAACGCGGTAGGACGAGGTTGCCCAGACGCTGGGGTTACTGTCATGGTTCACGTAAACAGACCCATGGTTCGAATGTATCAAGCATGCTTGACGATGGTCTTGGTGCTCCTATAGTCATGGCTATGGTCGTATTTGGGAGGATCAGCAATGGGAGTAGTCGTTGATCCCGCAACGGCCGGACCGTCAAGGCGTCTGAGTTCAAGGCCAAGTGCCTCATGCCCATGGACGAAGTCGCAAGGAGCGGCGAGGAGGTCGTCATCACCAAGCACGGCCGGCCCGTGTCGCGGCTCGTGCCGTACCGGACGAAGCCAGAGACACTGTTCGGGATAGATCGTGGCCGGTTCGAGATCGTAGGCGAGATAGGCGATCCCATCGATGTTGAGTGGGAAGCCGAGACAAGCGGTAATCGGGACGAGCCACTTTGTTCCTGCTCGACACACAGGTGATTCTGTGGCTGAGGTCTGGTGATCCGAAACTTGGTGCACAGGCGCGGATCGAGATTGATCGGGCGTGGCACTCCGACGTTGTGGCTGTCTCGGCGATCTCGTTCTGGGAGGTCGCGATCTTGAAGGAAAGAGGACGGCTCAGGTTCCCCGAGGAAGTAGGGATGTGGAGGCACGAGCAACTCGACCAAGGGATAGCCGAGGTCCCGGTCGATGGCGATATCGGAATCCGTGCCACGGAGTTGACGGACTTCCACGGCGACGCGGCTGATCGCATCATCGTGGCGACAGCGCTCGGGGGCCACCAGTTGGTTACGGCTGATCGTCGCATCCTTGAGTGGTCCGGTGCGGTAAACCGACTGCGCGCCACCGACTGACCCCCGTCCCGGGGCCGGTCTTGGGAACCAAGAATCCATCGCATCCGATCCGAGATGACCGGCGCTCCCATCTCGGTTCGTTCCAGGATGCGTTGGAGGAAATCCGAAGCGCCGGGTTGGGGAATACGACGTTGTCGACCTTAGAGCACTCTCAGGGTTGGGTGTCGTCGAGTAGGGACCTGAATAGGTCGACAATCGCAGCGGCTTCGAAGACGCGGTTTCGTTTGCCGGCGTTGCGTTGGCGGAGTATTCCGCCTTCTTGGAGGTGTGCCACCACGCGGGCGGCTGTGCGCTGGCTGGCGCCGAGTTGCTGGGAGATGGTGGGGATGTCGAACACCGGCCGAGTGGGTAGTAGTTCTACCATGCGCCGCTGGTACTCGCCCCTTAGCGGGACGGCCTGTTCCCATTGCGTGCGAATGTCGGCGAGCCTGGTTTGAATGCGGGCTGCGTAGTCGCAGGCGGCCAGAGTGGAGTCGGTGAGGAGCTGTAGCCATGGTTGTTGTGCGGTCATTCGGGCAGGGTCGTGGGGGGCGCCTTCGTGCAGTCCGGCGTCGAGGGTGTCGATGTAGGCGGAGCGTTGTCGGGCCAGCATCGAGCTTATGGGAATGGTCAGGTTCTGGGTGAGTTTCCGTCTGCGCATGACGAGATGGATGAGTGCTCGCCCGGTGCGACCGTTGCCGTCCGCGAATGGATGGATGGCGATGAACTGCGAATGGGTCATGGCGGCTTGCACAAGGGGCGGATGGTGCCGGGTGTTGATGTAGGCCACGAGGTCCTCGAGCAGCGGACGGACAAACTCGGGCGGTGGCGGGACGTAGACGGCGTCCAGCGGAGTGGAGAAGTCCGCGCCTATCCAGTTCTGCCGCTCGCGGATCAGCCCACCTGACTGCGGGTAGCGGGAGTGGTCCATCAGGGTTCGATGGAGCCCGCATAGATCATCGACCGTGACCTGCCGGCCCTCGGTTCCCAGCATCAGGGCTTGCGCAGTGACGGTGATGTTTCCGATTGCCATCCTGTCGGACGGGTTCAGCCCACCCTGGCGGGCTTCGGCCCTCGCTATGCGACGCAGCGAAGGGAACACTCCTTCGATGCGGCTGGAAGCCACGCTCTCGGCTCTTACCAGAAGCCACTCAGCCGCGCTCGGGTCATCTGCGGATGGCGCAGCGTCGGTCAGCCGTACCAGCGTTTCGGCTTCCGCAACCTCGCCCGCTAGCCGCAGAGGTAGGGAAGGTTCCCAGCCAGTCAGCGGGTCTGGGATGTAAGCATCGTATGTGCCGGCTCTACGGTTGCGGCGGCCGGCATGTGGTGTATAGCGTTCGGCGTCGTGATGTGCCCACCGTCGCTTCTCGTACCTACCCATAGCGACATTCTATAGCCCTGTTGTCGTTATGGGTAGTCTCTGTAGACGCAACCTCGACAGAATGCCCATAGGCACCGAGCATCTCGGATGACCTGCTAACGATCTGCGACCTGGTTGCTTGGAGCGTTGCCGGAACATTCCGAGTAGCTGGCGGACCCAACCCTGCGTCGAAGTCGTGCCTAGGCGTCCATGATCGGGCGAACTCCTTAGGGAGGCGGCTGTCAGATCCCGTTCGACTTAGCGAGTCAACACCCCATTCACCGAGGGATCGGACAACAATGCTCACCTTCTTCGGCGGAGGGCCCCTTGCAACTTTACATAACGTGCATTATGGGACATTCGGTTTCGGCCTCATGGCACGCAGAGTATCCTGGTGTCCGTTCTCACGCTACTTGGCGAATTCTCACGGTCGTGGCGATAATTCTCATCCAGATGGCGAGTTTCTCAAACTGGTGGCGAATGGAACCAGGGCGTTTGAACGCTGCCACAGTGTTCCGCGACCCCTAATGGCACCGTATACGTGATGGTTTCGGTCAAATCCTGCCGCTCTTGGGAGCACACCTAGCCGTGGTCCGAGAGCAAGCTCACTGCTACCTGGATTGCTGGAGTTCACCCCGCTGGCCGGACCCGGACCGCGCCCTGTTGGGAGGCGCCGCCACACGCGGGCGATACTCGCCTGCGCTTAGTCGAGTGCTGAAGGTCTCTCCGCGCGTCCTGAAACCTACCTGCTACGACGCCCTAACCGTTCGGATGTTGAGCCCGTTCCGCACTAGCGGTCGTTGGCGGAGTTTCGGGGCTGTGTATTCGATGTTGGAGCGTCCTCCTGGGAGCGGGCTACGAACTCATACACTCTGCCCCAAGCAAGATGGAACCGGCGCAGCGCGGAAGCAAGGCGGTGACACAGCGAACACAGACCCACCAGATCGGAGGCTGTGACCTTCCGCCGCCCGCAGCAGGCGTCGTCTCTTCCGCACGGATAACTCATGGCACTGTGATGCGTCTCAGCCGCGGCGCGGAGGCCGCACAAGGAGCAGCGGCCTCCGTTCCGTGCCAGGACGTAGGGTTTGAGCAGCCGGTACCTGGGCCCGTACGCATCCGTACACTGCACCGGTAGCGCCGTGCTTCTTGTGGCCGACGGTACACGGCGACCGACGATTGACCGCCCGACGGGACTCGTTCCCCATCGTCCGGGGCTCATGTCGACACTCCGCTCCGGTACACGCACATGTCGCATGACCCGTCGCGTGTCACACCTGCCTGGCCTGCATGCCATACCCGGCTGCTCACACGAGATCGATGTGTCGGTTGGGTGTTCAACCTCTTGCTGGATGGTCAGCAACGGATTACTACTGTTTACAGTGTCACACAGGGCAAGCCACCGCCTTTCTTCGACGGCAATCCTTCAATGTTCCGAGGGTTGCACTTTCATCTCGATGACGAGGAATTCTCCTTCTACCAGCCGGTCAAGATGCGAGATGATCCGCTCTGGGTCGACGTGACGACCGTCATGCAGGGTGGGGTGACCGCAGTGATTCCCGATTTGGATCAGTCATCACCTCGGTTTGCGCAGCATGTCGGGCGAGTAGCGGAGCTTCAGGGCATTCTGATGACCAACCTGCATGTAGAACAGATAACTGGAGTTGACAAATCGTTGGATCTGGTGGTCGACATTTTCAATCGAGTGAACAGCGGAGGTACCAAGCTGTCTAAGGGTGACCTTGCGTTGGCCAAGATCTGTGCTGATTGGCCCGATGCCCGCAAGACCATGAAGAGAGCTCTCAATAAGTGGGAAGCGGGGGGCTATCGGTTCAGTCTCGACTGGTTGTTGCGGTCGGTGAACACAGTGCTCACCGGCGAGGCCAAGTTCCAGTATCTACACGATAAGAGCGCCGCCGAGGTTGAGGATGCTCTTACGCGAGCGGAGAACGCCATCAACAACATCCTCAACATACTCAGTTCAAGGCTCGGGCTGGATCACGATCGGGTCCTCTTCGGCCGTTTCGCCATTCCGGTGATGGTTAGATACCTAGACCGTCATGGTGGTTTGCTCTCGACCAAAGAGGTAGACAAGCTCGCCTTCTGGTTCGTCCAAGCCGGCATGTGGGGACGCTTCTCTGGAT
The DNA here is from genome assembly GCA_965219685.1 of Candidatus Spongiisociaceae bacterium. Taxonomy (GTDB): domain Bacteria; phylum Actinomycetota; class Acidimicrobiia; order Spongiisociales; family Spongiisociaceae; genus JAPPFW01. Next base: position 863,226 of record CBDCOH010000002.1, read on the forward strand.
CGACCGAAACCACGATCGACCGGAACCTCGAAATCCTGGACACCAACTCCAAACCGCTCGATGCTTTGTTGGATGAGCTCCGCCTGTGGCACGGCGACCTAGTAGTAGCTCCCGATCACTTCAAAGGATGGAGCCGCGGAGCGCGGTTTTATCCGGTCCTGTACATGCTCACCAGAAGAACCCGAGCCAAGGATTGGGGAAACGGCCTACCGCTCAAAGACGGAATGTTTGGCAAGATGAACCAACTCGAGCTGCACCACATCTTTCCCAAGTCGCGGCTTTACCGGAAGGGTTTCCGTCGGCCTGAGGTCAACGCTCTCGCCAACTTCTGCTTCCTGACCAAGAATACCAACCTTAAGATCAGCAACCGACTACCCGAGGAGTACCTGCCCGAAGTTGAGGTCAGCCATCCGGGTGCTCTTCGCTCGCAGTGGATACCCGAGGATCCCGGGCTATGGAAGATCGAGAACTACCTGCAGTTCCTGGAGGCGCGCCGAGAGCTTCTGGCGGCGGAGACCAACCGGCTGCTGGAAGGGCTGCTACATGGCGACAGCCGCTGGCTGGCCCAGAGAGCACCATCGGCGCCTCCTCCCCCGCCCAAGGCTGTTCCCGGTGGCATCGACACGAAGGACGAGGAGGCTGCGATCACCTTCATTCACGATTGGGTCACCGAACAGGGTCTTCCCGGCGGTGAGGTGGAGTACGAGTGTTCATCGCCGACAGGCGAGCCCCTCGCAGTGTTCGACATCGCTTGGCCGGCCGGTCTTCAACCCGGGCTGAGCCAACCGGTGGCCGTCCTGTTGGATGAAGACCAAGCGACTCTGGCCCTGGCAGGTTCCAGCGGCTTCAGGTGCTTCACCACGGTCGAAGACTTTCGGAGATATGTGAGGACCGAGATAAACCCCTCGGGCGAAGGGCTGACGACCATCCAGTCTTGATCGATCTGGGCCGAGGGTGAAGAACGGCGCTACCGCTACTCCGTCGATGCGTTGGTAAGGGCCCTCATTTGCTTCCATGGCTAGGAGATCGACAGTGAATCGGTCCAATTCTCGCATGATCCGCGCTCGCTGCGAATTGGTCATCCGCGGGAAGTCGCGCAGGAACGCGGCGGACTTCTTGTGGGTCGACACTGTTGGGCGGTTAGCGGCTGGCCGGCTCCGGGGGTTGGGGGGCGAGGCAGGCACGAAGGTGCCAACGGAAAGGGACCCCGTGCGTTCCGGGGCCCCATCGCCGCCGCACTTCGGTTACATTCGGCTTGCGCCTACTAACCGAGCGGACAGGCATTGTCATCGTACCGGCCCGCCGATCGATCAGCAACCGGCATCCGCTCAGGCACGGCTCTGCTGAGTCCGGCTCTCTCCACGCACCAGGAGATCCCGCAGTACCAACGCGACTCAGAACAACTCGATCTGAGTCGAATACGTACGTCCCCCGGATGTGATCAGACCTGGGCGCTCCGGCAGGGTTCGTGTGGCCATCAGCCTACGGTCGATTCCAACCAGACGGACATCACCCTCAACTACCCGCCGGCGCACACCCGCGATCAGATCAGCGACCTGGATCGCCTGCGTCGTGAGAGAGTTTGCGTAGTACACACTCGGGTGCAGAGGGAGGCGTCGCGAAGTCACGAAACTGCCAACGCACTTGCTGGCGTGCGCGTCGTCGTGGTGGTTTGACCAGTCGGAGACAATCAGCCCCGTCTCTCGGTGTTCGGCACACTCGATAGCGAAGTGCTCGACGAGCGCTTGGAGTTGTAGCGGCATTGTGGTCTTCAGCGTCATCGGGTGATGCATGCGCCGCTTGTTAATGCTGACCGTATAGACCGTGCCTCCCGACTCCCGGATGATCCGAATGGTCTCGTCCACGAAGTCGCGGTTCTTTCGGCGCCTCCATGGGTTGGGCTTGATGAGGTAATACGACTTTAGCTCCCACAACGCTGGATCACTGTGACCCGGATAGAACCTGGCCTTGGCCCCGGCCATCCTCCGACTGAGAGCCGGTACCTGAGCGGACGGTATCGAGAACCCGCCGATTACCAGCGCCTTCGATGGGTGGCTCTGCTCCGGTTTGCCCGAATCGTCGAGGAACAGCACACGCGAACTCAAGAATCTCCCTCCTCCGCGCGACTCTCATAACCGTCGCGGTCGAGCGTTTGCTCGCTAACTTCAATTGGATCGGACACGACCACGGTGATTGCCCTACCCGACGGTCTACCCCAACTTGTGCAGCTTCCACTAACTTAACCTCACCTAGGCCAACTAAGAACCCTTCCGTTGCACGCCCACAGGAACTTGAGATAAATGATCGGTTGTGCTGGGTCAGTGCGGGAGGTCGAGTACGCGAACGAGTTCGGCGAATTGGTGGGACACCTTGGCGGTGAAGCAGCAGGAAGCCCTTGAGGACCGGGTCGGGCTCCTGGCAGACCACGGCCCAACGCTGAGACGCCCGGTGGTAGGCGCGATAGGGTTCCCGTCAACATGAAGGAATTGCGGCCATCGGCTGGGCGCTGCTCGCTGAGGGTGCGTTTTTCGACCCTCGGCGGCAGGTGATCCCTCTTTGGGCGGCGACAAGTCTGGCCGGTGGAACAACTGGTGGTTGGAGAGTGCCGTTACACGCCGGCCGCGTGTTCGTAGGCTTCGCTCAGGGCCTCGAGCAATTCCTCGCTGATGTTCCGGGTCGTACTCCCTTGACCGACTCGGATTCCGGCCAGTCCTTCGATACGATCGATGAAGTCGGGAGCCTTCTTCTTGAAGACACTGCGCCAGAACTGGATGTAGGCTCCTCTGTCGTTCCAGATCGTGACAAGACCCACATTCTCGACCACAAGTCGTGGCAGAAGGGTGAACCGCTTGGCTCCCTTGCCCTCGTAGGTCGAGAGATTCACGAACCCACGCTCCTCGATGCTGCGAGCCCATTGCAGGAGATCGTGCAATGATTCGTGACTGTTACGGGGTGCCTGGGCGATGCTCTCCTCGAATCTCTCGCTCCCGGGAAAGAGGGTGCCGGACTCCCCCCGGCGTTTGGCCCTGCCGGTTGCTTCGCGCTGAGGATCGAGCAGCCATGTCCGAGCGAGGTACTCGCGATCGCCGTCCTGGAAGTGGCGGAAGAAGACCGCGTTGATGGGGACGCCGTAGGACTCTGAGAGGAACTCGACGATACGATCAGATGTCGGATCGAGTTCGGACGCGATGATCGTGAACTGCTGATCGGCATTGACGACATCCGGCAATGAGGTTCCGAATCGCCCGGCGAAGGCCCCGGCGAGGTCTGTGTCGTCGTCATGGTGGTCGACGTAGATCTGCTCCAAGTCGTCGAAGCCCAGTTTCTGCACCCAGGACCCGTAGTCGAGCGTCTGGGCAACGACGTCTCGAGGGGTCCGATCGCGCTTGAGCTCGAGAACATGGACGCGACCGTCCGCGTCGAGCGCCAGAAGGTCGATGTATCCGCCGTACTCCGTCCGTACCTGCCTTCCGATGACGAGCAGGTCCATACCACTCATGCCGGGGTCCTCGGCGAGCATGTCCTCGAGACGTTCCTCCAGATCGAGCGGGAGCAGCGCCAACCGGCGCGGCCCGGCATCTGTCATCCGCCAGATCGCCATTTCTACTGCCAATTGAATCCTCCTCTTCACCGGAGCCAACATGATGCCGTTCGGTTGTGACACTCCCCCGGCGCTCACTCACCAACCGTGCGAGGGTTCAGATCTGCCGCGGCCGGTGATGGCTACAGTACGCAGCCGATGGTGACCTCCAAGCCTACGACCCACTCCACTCACGAGGACTCCGGCTTCCTCACGGCTACGGGCCTCTGCAAGAGCTTCGACGACGCACTGGTAGTCGACGATGTCTCTTTCTCGATCGGACGGCAGGAGATCTTTGGCCTGTTGGGTCCCAACGGGGCTGGCAAGACGACCACGATCAGGATGCTGTCCACCGTGCTGGCACCCGATGCGGGTGACGTGACCATCGGCGGCCACTCAGTGCTGCGGGAGGCGGACGAGGTGCGGAAGATCATCGGCGTCTGCCCCCAGGAGCTTGCCCTATACCAGGAGTTGTCGGCCCGGGACAATCTCGTCTTCTTCGGACGGATGGCGGGACTCGGCCGTAGGGAGGCGAAGGATGCCGCCGCCGAGAACCTGGGGTTCGTCGGGCTGCTCGACCGGGCGTCGGACCCCGTGCGGAAGTTCTCCGGGGGCATGAAGCGGCGGGTCAACATCGCGGTGGCCCTGATGAGCAGGCCCCAGCTCCTGTTCCTGGACGAGCCCACGGTGGGAGTCGACCCGCAGTCGCGTAACCACATCTTCGAGACGATCCTGCGGCTCCGGGACGAGGGCATGACCCTGCTCTACACCACGCACTACATGGAGGAGGCCGACCGGCTGTGCGACAGCATCGGTGTGATCGACCACGGCCGGCTCATCGCGCTGGACACGCCCGTGGGGCTCAAGTCCGCGATCGGCGATCCTGACGAAGTCACATTGGAGCAGGTCTTCCTCAACCTCACGGGCCGCAGTCTCCGCGACTGACATGCTCCGCCCACTTTCCATTGCCTGGATCGAGCTGAAGAGGTTCGGCGCCGACCGTGGCGCCCTCGCCTTCGGCATAGCCCTCCCCGTCGCCCTCTTCGCGCTGATGTACGGCGCGTTCGGCCAGGGCGTGTCCTTCAGCGCGACGGCGAGCGTGGTCGACTTGGACGGCGGCTCCGTCGCCGCCGAGTTGATCGACCGCGTCTCCGCAGTCGACGGGATGGTGGTGGAGATGCTCACCGAAGCGGAGGCCGACGAGGCGCTGGACCGCTCGCAGATCCTGACGGCGGTGTTCATCCCCGCCGGGTTCTCGGACAGGCTGGAGGCGGGCGAGCCGGCGTCGGTGCTCTTCAAGCGACGCGGCTCAGGAGGGGAAACGGGCCAGATCGTCTCGCAGATCGTGCAGGGCGTCGCTCAGGACATTGCCGCCGAGTACGAGATACGCGAGCTGGTGCGAAGCCGGCTCGACGGCACTGGCGTCCCGGAGGCCGAGATCGTGGCAACGGTCGGGACCCTGATGGAACAGGCCGGCGTTGCGCCCGCCATCGCGGTCGAGATCCGAGCGGTAGGCGAGGAAGCGAACGTGCTGGACAGGCTCATCCCGGGCGTGCTGACGATGTTCCTGATGTTCGCCGCCACCATCTCCGCGGCATCGATCATCGTGGAGCGCAATGCGGGGACGCTGGAGCGTCTTCTCACGACCCGGCTCTCGGTGAACCAACTCTTCGTGGGCAAGTTCCTGGCGAGCACCGGAAGAGCGATGGTGCAGGCCCTGATACTCCTCTCCCTGGCTTTTGCCGTCCTCAGGGTGGGCGACGCCGCCACGTTCGTGCAGGTGGTGGCATTCAGCCTGCTGATCGCGGCGGCGGTCAGCTCACTCGGCCTTGTGGTCGCGGGCCTCGCCCGGACCGAGGACCAGGCGACATGGGGGTCGGTCTTCCTGACCATGACCCTGACCGTCTTCAGCGGCACCTTCGTCAGCGTGGGAGAGACGGGAGTCATGGCATTCCTGAGCAAGCTCACCCCGAACAAGTACGCCATCGACGCCATGGGCGACATCCTCGCGGGAAGCGGCGGGCTGGCCGGACAGGGGCCGGAAGCCGCCATCCTGGGAGGTATCGCAGTGATCGGCTTCGTCGTGGCCCGCGTGGCCTTCCGCACGGCGCAGTAGGGGGAACGTCGACTTGAGACTCGTTCTGAGGCAGTCGCTCATCATTGCCGCGAAGGACACGCGGGTGTTCCTCAAGGACTGGTTCGGACTCGGGTTCGCCCTGCTCTTCCCGCTCATGTTCGTGCTCGGCTTCTCCCTCGCGCTGCGCAACATCGGCCCCGGAGACGAGCGGCTCACGATCACTGTCGCGACCCAGGAGGAGGAAGGGGTAAGCCGCCAGATCATCGAGGCGCTCGCCGAGGAGAGCATCGTCGACCTGACCGTGATGGAGTACGGCGCGGCAGTCCGGGCCGTGGAGGATGGGGACATCGGAGGGTTCGTCGCGTTCCCCTCCGACTTCACGTCCGACCTGCAAGGAGGCCGTCCCACGAAGCTGGAGGTCGTCGCACAGATCGGCGACCCGGAAAGGGAAGCCGCGCTCCTCGGGTTCGCGAACGCCGTGGCAGCGGCCTCCTCCAACACGAGGATCGCCGTCCAGGCCATCGTGGAGCTTGCCGGCGGGGAGGCCTTGCCACAGGACATGGCGGCGTTCGGACGGGACAGCGACCTGCTCCGCTTCGGGACCGAGCAGATCGGCCCCGTGGAGGCGTTCAACGCCGGTGACTTCACCGTGCCCGGCTACCTCACGATGTTCGTGTTCTTCGCCGCGGCCCTGGCCGCCGAGGCGATCACGAGGGAGCGGGCGAACCACACGATGGAGCGGCTGATGGCCAACGGCACCCGGCGCGAGTCGGTCGTGGTCGGCAAGTACCTGGGCTCCGTCTACCGGGGCGCGATGCAACTCGCCGTGCTCTGGGGGGTCGGCCTCGTCGCCTTCCGCATCGACCTCGGCTTCTCCCCCGCCGCCGTCATCCTGGTCTCCGTGCTGATGGTGCTGACCTCGGCAGCCTTCGGTGTGATGCTGGCAGGCCTGGTTCGCACTACGGCCAGCGCCAGCTCGGCGGCCGTGCTGGCGTCGCTGGTGCTCGCCCCCATCGGGGGCTGCTGGTGGCCGCTGTTCGTCACTCCCGAGTGGATGCAGACCCTGGCGAGGATCACCCCGCACGGCTGGGCGAACACGGCCTTCAACAAGCTGATGCTCTTCGGGGCCGGGGGCGGCGACGTGGTCCTGGAAGTGGCGGCCCTGGCCGGCTTCGGCGCCGTCTTCCTGGCCATCGCCTTCATGCGGTTCCGCCTGTCCCCCGGCGCGTCCTGACCGCCAGACTCGACCACTACGAACGCATGACAACCCAGCATCGCTCGCGGCGATTCGGGCTTGACCACGTCTCCCCTACCTTCGGGATCCGGCGTGACCATGTGTCCATGCCGTGCTGGTTGGCCGGAAGGAGCTAAGCCTCGGGCACCGGCAGGAGGGTCATGCTGGTGGCGAGTCCGGGACCGTACGGCTAGCTTCCTACCTACGATGTCCGTTCCTGCTGTCCCCCAGATCATCGACGGGATTGAATTCGAGTTCACCGAGGACGGGAACTGGATACAAAGCGCTACCGGGCAGCGGAGCTGCCGGAGGTGTTAGCGCGCGATCGTGGTGTGCCGCGTGCTGGGGAAAACGTATCTGGCGGGTGAGTTGATCCGCGAGGCGGCGTTGGATCGTCGGCAGCGCGTGCTGGTTTTGCGCCAGTCGGCGCGGGCTTGCCTGTCGCGCCGTCGGTCAGGTTGTCGAAATGTTTGTTGTTGGACACCAGTCTCCCGGCGTCAGCCTCCGAAGAGGATGCCTCGGATTGTTGACAAGGTGTCGGGCGACGCGAATGCGCATGGACAACAACGCACCACCACGGTGCGACTACGCATCGAACCATTCTTCACGGGATATGTCTGCCTGCCGGAGTAACTCGCCGAGCAACCTCGGCCCGATCTCTTTCTGGTTGGGGATCCTCAGCTTCTGGCGTCCTTGTTGCATGTAGGCGTGCTTTGCACCAGGGAATGGTCCCTCAAAACCGAAACGGTTAACTTCCGGATGAAGATGCGACGGCTCACCGGCGTGAGTCGTCGCTTTACCGCGCCTGGAGCCTGATCCCGCCGAACGAAGGTATGTCGTCATCTCCGTCGGCCAGTTTCAGGGTCGCCCAATCGACGAGGACCTCCTTCAGAACCACCATTGCTTCGTCAACCGTGGGTTCGCACGCCCACGCGCCCCGAGCGGCGGGAACGCTAGCGAAGTAGCCTTCTTCGTCGAGCGACTTGACCTCAACTTCATTCAAGGCTGCGGTGGACCACTGTTTGGTGAGCCTGGCGTCGTCGAGTGCCTGCCTGGCTAGGACCATATCCGAATCCAGTCTCTTGCCGGGTGATGAGTTTACTGGCTCATCGGATTTCGGCGGGGAGTGACCGTGGCGAGTAGGTCCCAGTCGGGCTTGCCCGCGTACAGGAGAGCCCGGATTCGGAAGTTCGCGAAGTTCCGGAACCCGAACGCTGCCCGCTTGACGCGTTTGATCAGGTTGTAGCGTATCTCGGTGGGTCCGTTCGTCACCTTGGAGATGTTGCCAGTTGGTGATCTGAGCGGACCAGCGGCTGATGGTACGACCGAGTTGGTTGATCTCCGGCGGACAGGAATCGTCCTGGAGGTCATCGGCGAGTTGGAGGGTGTATTGGAGTCCGCGGGCTGGGCTGTCAATGTCGCGGTTGCCCCGTACGGTTTCGGTGGCGTGCCAGCCGGTGCGTACCTCGCCGTGGGGCTTGCCGGCGTCGAGGAGGCCACGGAGGCGGACCCGACCGCGGTCGCTGATACGTTCGGATGCAGCCTTGAGGAGGCGCCGTGCCCCATACAGCGGGTCGCCTTTGCGCCCCGATGATGGTGTTCACCTCGGCAGCCTTCGGCGTGATGCTGGCAGCCCTGGTGCGCACAACGGCCGGCGCCAGTTCGGCGGCCGTGCTGGCGTCGCTGGTGCTCGCCCCAGTCGGCGGCTGCTGGTGGCCTCTGTTCGTCACGCCCGAGTGGATGCAGACCCTGGCGAGGCTCACGCCGCACGGCTGGGCGAACACGGCCTTCAAAAGCTGATGCTCTTCGGCGCGGAAGGCGGCGACGTGGTCCTGGAAGTGGCGGCCCTGGCCGCCTTCGGCATGGTGTTCCTGGCCATCGCCTTCGTGCGGTTCCGCCTGTCACCCAGCGCGCCCTGACCGTCAGGCTCGACCACCACAAACGCATGACAACCTCGCACCGGTCGCGGCGATCCGGGCTTGCATACTGTGTATCTCAGTTAGCTACTATAATATCTAAACAGGCTTTTCCGAGCTATACCTGAGTATCCTTCCGGAAGCATATGCCGATTAGTTGGCATATCCAACGCCGATAAAGTGGCACATTCGTCCGACGTGGTCGGTATATGACAGATCGCGAGGAGGGACATTCAGGTGGTTTCGGACACGATCGCGCCTTCCGGCTACCTACCCAGAGTCGTGGACGGGCAAATGCATCCGCCTTGGGGACGATGCCCGCCGCCGTAGTGGAGGGCCCCGAGTCGATAGCACCTCTCTAGGATCCCCGTCTCGGCTGATCGTGGTCACCGCCACCGGCTACGCGTTCGAGCGTCCCGACGGGGTCTGCGTTATCCCCATCACCTCCCTCGGGCCATGAATCACATCCGGATTGGATGTGACCCGCTACCTGCCGGGGTGCGGTTGGTTGGAGGGCGTACCATCTGTGGTATCTTTGGGGGTGATCCGGCCGGACGGCCGGTTGGTGGGTTCATAGACGTGTCTTGGTTCTTTCCGTCATCCTGAGCCAACCCTGGGAGATTGTCCGAATATCGATCATCCCTTCGTTCCACTGACGAACCCACGGATTCGCTCGCGTGAAGCGGGCAAGGAGACCAATGCCCCCCACATTCGCCCAGTTGGGCGTTCCCAAGCCCATCTGCCACGCCCTTGCCCGGCGCGGCATAACGCAACCGTTCGAGATCCAGAGAACCGCGATGGCCGATGCGCTGAACGGCCGCGACATTTGCGGTCACGCTCCAACCGGGTCAGGCAAGACGCTCGCCTTCGGTATCCCGCTCGTGGCCAATGCAGGTCACGCCAGACCGCACAAGCCCCGCGCGCTCGTGCTGGCCCCGACCCGAGAACTCTCCCATCAGATCATGACCGAGCTTCGCTCCTTCTCGGGGAGGACTCGGGTCGGGGTCGTCTACGGCGGTGTCGGTTACGGACCCCAGTTCGGAGCCCTCCGCCGCGGTGTTGACATCCTGGTAGCGTGCCCCGGCCGCCTTGAAGACCTGATCGATCAACGCGCTGTCGACCTCTCGGCCGTCGAACAAGTCGTTGTCGATGAGGCCGACCGGATGGCTGACATGGGGTTCATGCCGGCAGTGCGGCGCCTGCTCGACCAGACCTCGCGCAACCGACAGACGATGTTGTTCTCGGCCACACTCGATGGTCCTGTCAGGGCACTCATCAGCGACTACCAGCACGATCCTGCACGTCACCGAGTAGGTGCGGCAACTCCCGATGTCATCGCTGCCGACCATGTGTTCTGGAGCGTTGCCAGACCTGATCGGATCAAGGTCACTGCCGAGACGATCGCCTCCGCCGGATCGACGATTGTCTTTTCCCGGACCCGTCATGGCTGTGACCGGATAGTCCGCCAACTCGATCGGAATGGCGTCCGGGCCGCCGCGATCCACGGCAAACGCAGCCAGAACCAGCGGACCAAGGCGTTGAAGGACTTCGCCACCGGAAGGGTCCAAGCCTTGGTTGCGACCGACGTTGTCGCCCGGGGCATACATGTCGAGGATGTCCGGGCCATCATCCACTTCGACCTTCCCGCCGACCACAAGGTCTACCTCCACAGATCGGGCCGGACCGCCCGAGCCGGCAGGAGCGGCATCGTGGTATCGCTCGTCCCTCCCGATCAGGTCAGAGACCTCCAGCGCATCAAACGGCGGCTCGGTCTCCGCCAGCCGATCACCCGTGTGGATCTCAGCGCCATCCAGCTGTCCTCTCAAGAGACACGCCGTCGCCGATCCCCCAGAACCGCCACCCACTCGAACCGTCAACACAGAAACTCCCCGCAACACCGTGGGTCACGGCGTCAGGCCGGCCGGAACAGGTCTCGGAGAAGACCGACCAGATACCAACGGTCTACGTCCCAGAATCGGAACAGGCACGCGGCTGCCGGCTGAGCGACCTGGTCAAGAGTCGATGACTCCAACTCCGCCTTAGAGGCGACTGCCGCGGACGCCTCTGTTTGCAACTCCGCCCTACGCGTGGGATCAGTTTCCGCCAGGATCGCCCGGGCCGGATGTCATTGATCAGCACTCATTCATGGAAGACACTGCTCACTTCGGCTGGATCCCGACCACCTCTTGCAGCCCCCATAGTCCCCGGCTCGCTTTCAGGCGAGATGCTAGATCTCGAGGTGGGTGTCGACCTTGTGGTGGGGGTTGGCGGCTACGGGTTCGTGGGAGAGGTCGGCGGGGTTGCCGGCGCGGTCGTGGATGGCGCCGCCGTTGAGTCTGACGCTGTTGGCTCTGAACTCGATTCCGTCCGAGTCGGTGTCGCCGCTCTGGACCTGGTATTCGAATTCCACGTCGTTGTCGTAGTGCCGGTCCGGGTTGGTCTCGGGCCGGAGCGAGGCGAGCCGGGTCGTCCCACCGATGTCGAGTTCGAGTTGTAGATCGCCGCTCTTGGTGACCGGTTCGCTGAACACCACTTCCAGGCGAACGACTTCTCCTACTTCGTAGGTTTCCCCATCGACGGGCCGGGACGTCAAGTAGATGCCCGCGATTGCGGGAGGCTCAGTATCGATCCTGTGATCCTGCAGGTGGCCGGTGGCCGGGAAGTGATCGAGGGATTCGACATCGGTGCCTGCTGCCTTGATGGTTCCGCTCCCCAGGACGGCAGTGGCGCCATGAGGGATTGCGATCCCTCTGATGTCCATGTCGCCCTCCTCCACGGTGTAGCCGAAGACCAGGGTGCCGGTGCCCGAGCCTCTGAGGTAGTCGGCCTCCCGCCAGGCTTCGGCCCAGTTGTTATCAACCAGACCGACATACAGCGCCAGGCCCACCTCCCCTTCCACCTCCACGTCGGTGTCGAAGTCGAGGGCGATCACGATGGTCTGGTCGGCCCGGTAGGCCTCCCACCCGTCGGGCGGCGTTGAAACGACCCCGACGTGCTCGACACGGGGGCTGCCGTCGACTTTGTGGTTGGACGCTCTTTCTATGCCCGCATGGGTGTAGTCGACGGGTATGTCCGTTCCCTGCGCATACACGATGCCGCTGAAGCCCTGGATCGCGCCGGTTTCCTCGTTCTCTTCTGCGCTGCTGACAGTAATCCCGTCAGGATCGCGATCGGCAGGCTGGACCTGGTAGCGGAAGACCAGGAGTCTGGTTCCAGAGCCCTTGATGTATCTCGCCTCCCTTGGCGTGTGATGGACTCCGTCGCCGAAGTGGAGAGTCAAAGAAGCGTCGCCGACCACATCCACCGGCTGATCGAAGGTCAACGTGACATCGATGTTCTCTCCGTTGCGATAGACATCTCCCCGAAGAGGGATCGAGGTTACGGCCACTTCGGTGATGGCGGGGGCGTCGTCGTCTTCGATCGTGATGACGCAGGAGCGGAACCCATCAACGGTAAAGAGACCGATTTCGAAGGTCTCATCATGTTCGATCAGGGAGTCCTCCGTGGTCAACACCGGGACCCAATGGGTCTCAGTAACGCCGTCACCACGCACGATCAGCCCGTAATAGGGAGTGAAGTCGCCGCGGCTGGCGGTGTGGCCATCGTGGTGGGTAGCGACAGTCACCGGTGAAAGCAGGTAGGAACCAGGCCACCGCATTCCGAATTGATCGGACTCGCCTTCCTCGATAGGGCCAGGGCAGAGCATGACGGGAGCCGGGCCGAGGGCAAGGGCCGGACGTGGTGCCGCGGGGAGCAGGGCAACAAGCATCAGAGCCGCTATGAAGATGGCTTGGAGGCTCATCGAAGAAGGCTTCTTCCGCCAACCCCGGGATGATTCCGGATCTCCAACCAATTCTGTCTCCCTTCCGAAGTTGCCAGGATGGACCCTCTTGACAAAAACGGTATTCCGGTCCAGGACATAGTGATGCACGCCGGTCGTGACCCGACCGTTGGGAGACGACAAAGTGCAACGGCAGGGGTCCGAGCGCGCCCGCGGCCGGCAAGCAGCGGCGGCGCCTCACCTCAGCGCGACCGGCTCGGCCTTGCTCGGCTGCGGAGGCACTCCCGTTCTTCAATGCAGGGGGTGCGACATGGGTGCAGACGCGCCGTGACCCGGCCGGGGCCCGTGCATCGTTCGTGTATGTAGTGGCGGATCACCAGGTTGCGATGATGGATGGCGTGGTGGTCCCGGACGGCGGTGGTCGAAGCCGGGCGGAGGTGAGCTATCGGATGATCTCTCTGGTTCGGATCGTAGGCGAGTTACGGCTGGTTAGCCGGAGGTCGCTCCGAGAGTCCCGGTCAGCCGGCCCAGAACCCCTTGCGATGGGAGATGCCGAGCGCCGTGCGACAGGCGGGACAGGCGTAGACGTACCGCTTGCCGAACCGGATCTGTGCACCTCCTCCCCTCCCAACGTCGACCGCGCGCGCCAGTATCTCGTCGAGCGGCGATTCGCAGTGCGGGCACAGCGGCACCAGGTCGGATGACTCTCTGATCATGGTCGCTTCAGCCTCTTCCGGTCGTGCCGCTCCGGTCGACGGCTCGATCCCGCTGCCATCCGTCCCAGTGTGTGAACTCCTCGGCGGGGATCCTCGTGACCGGCTTGAAGTCGTCGGCCGGATATCCCAGCGGGATCAGCGCGACGATCTGGGTCTCCTCGGGCATGCCGAGGGCGATCTTGGCGTCCTCTTCGAGGATGTTGAGGGCCGTCGTGAGGCACGTGCCGAGCCCCAGGCCTCGGGCCGCCAGCATCAGGTTCTGGATGCAGGGCATGATCGAAGTGAAGACCGAATCGGCGCGGATGGACTTGAGCACCCCGTAGCGCGGGAGGTTGTCCTTCTCCCTGTCCATCGCGACGACGATCAGCACGGGGGTCTCCTCCATGTGGTCCCGCAGGTGGTGCGACTTCCTGAACATCGTCTTCTGGAAGGTGCGCTTGTCGAGTTCCCGGTAACCCTGGCGCCGGGGGTGATCCCACAGGAACTTCAGACCGCCGCGGTAGAGGTCGGCCAGCTTCTTCTTGAGGGCCGGATCCCTGACGACTATGAACTCCCAGGGTTGGGCGTTGCCGCCGCTCGGAGCCCAGGTAGCGGCGGTGAGGATGGTGCGGATGTCATCGTCGGACACCGGGTCCGGCTTGTATCGTTTGACGCTCGGAAGCGTCCGCATCGCCTTGTACAGGTCCACTGCCGCCTCCTCTTCCCGCCGGGCCAGCGGGAGGATACTCAAAGGGTCTGGCGGTATAGCACGGTCGAGTACCGGGAGAACCTCGTCCCGGACAGTAGCTCGCGCCGGTTATGCCAACCGGGGAGCAGAATCCGGATCCGAAACCTCAACCGGCGGGTTGCCCACCTACCTCGTCGGTCGCCAGGGCGGTGACGTCCTCCCACCCGTAGGCCACCTCGACGACGTCGGTACCGGCTATGTCGATGGTTCTGCTGCCGACCGGTTCCCCTCCGAGGGTCTCGTAGAAGCGACACGCGGGATGGTTGTCCCTTGCCACCCACAGGAGCATCGAGCCGAAACCATCGGCCAGCAGCCTGTGCGCCACAGCCGATACGAGGCGGCGTCCCAGGCCCTTACGCTGATACTGCTCTAGCAGGTATACGAGATAGAGTTCTCCCCGGTAGGTCTCGTCCCCGGTTCGCTCCGGTCCTCCCGCAGCCAATCCCACCACCTTGCCGGACTCGGTCTCCACGAGGAAGTTGCTGACGGTGGGTCGCGCCGTCGTCAGGATCTGGTCCCAGAACGCCTCCCTATCGCCGTACGAGAGGCCGGCCAGGAACTCGTCGGGCAGGATGCCGGCATAGGTGGACCGCCACGAATCGACGTGAACCCTGGCGAGCGAACCGGCATCCCGCGGTTCTGCAGTCCTTATACGCATGCAACCACGTTACCTCTCGGGCCTTCCGGGTGGCCATGAGCATTCGCGTGCAGGCCATCGTTCTGCCCGAGCAGGAGCCGCCGCTCCCCTGTCCTCCGGCTATCCCTACTATCCGCGGGCCGCTTCAGAGGGTTCCGCCCCCGGTGGATCTCCGGCGATACACCGTAGAGTTGTCCGGAGGCCTTCCGCTTCATGGACATCAAGGTCATGAATGTCGCGATAACCCCAAGCCGGGTATTACAGTCGGCTCGTTGTATGGGAACCCATGTACCGACGGAGGATTCACGATGAGGAGCCACGAAGTCGACTACCGGATCAGGGGGTCCGATCTCCAGTTCGTCGAGATCGAACTCGATCCCGGAGAGTCGGTTGTCGCCGAGTCCGGCGCCATGATGTATGTCGAGGAGGGCATCGAATTCCAGACCCGGATGGGTGATGGCTCCGAGCCGAAACAGGGGGCATGGGGCAAGCTGAAGTCGGCGGGCAAGAGGGCGTTGGCCGGTGAGTCGCTGTTCCTGACCCACTTCACGAATCAGGGATCCGGGAGACGGACCGTGGCCTTTGCCGCTCCCTATCCCGGCAAGGTCATACCGGTGGATCTCGGTGAGGTAGGTGGGCGGATCCTGGCCCAGAAGACCGCGTTTCTCTGTGCGGCGATGGGAACCAAGCTAGGAATCGCCTTCAACCGGAAGTTGGGGGCGGGAGCGTTCGGTGGTGAGGGATTCATACTCCAAGACCTCCGGGGTGACGGTCTTGCGTTCCTCCATGCCGGCGGCACCGTCGTCGAGAAGCGTCTCATCGGGGAGACCCTCCGTGTCGATACCGGATGCATCGTTGCCTTCGAGCCGCAGATCGAGTACTCGATCGAGCGGGCGGGCCGGGCGTCGACGATGATGTTCGGTGGCGAAGGGCTCTTCCTGGCCACGCTGAGGGGAGCGGGTCGCGTGTGGCTGCAGTCCCTCCCGTTCAGCCGGTTGGTCGATGAGGTGATCTGGCGGCTGCCACCTTCGCGAGACGGAGACTGATGAGAGTCGTCTGCCAAACCGCAAAGGACTCGCTCTTTCTGAGGCACTCGTATACAAGGCTATTCCGACCTTAGACACAGGTCTTCTGGTGTTTGTTCGACGATCCGATCAGTTACATGGCTGTATTATCTGAACAAGCAAGTTCTTTTGACAACAGTAAGGAGTCTTCCGAACGTGGTGTCTGTTGAGTCTTCACTAATCCTGCGGTCCGGCCTGTTCCTTCTCGAGCCTCCTTTGCTGCCGGGCGGTAATGTGGCGGGACAGCCTGAACCGTGATACACACGGCATGGAGAGGACACCGTGATGTGGATGGCTCTAATACCCTCAAGGCATAGTGTCTAGCACAGATGTATTAGATCCCTGCTCTTTGCAAAACCAGGACCGGATCGTCTTTGTTGCAAGGCGAAACGAGGTGACCCGCACAAAGTGGCCTTGAGACAACACCCATCACCATCAGCGATGACTATACATCGTGCCGGACATCGACATCGTCATGATCGGCGGGCGCAGAGTGGTGGCGGCCCTGGTGGACGAGTTGCCCGTGGGTCGCAAACCCTGCTACCTCAAGCGGCAGGGAATCGACCGGGGAGCGTACGTCCGTACCCATGGCGGCGACCGGCGATTGACTTCTTACGAGGTGCACATCCTGGTGTCAGGCCGCGGGCAACCTCGCGACGATGTTGCGGTCGTGGAGGGCGCAGGCCGGGATCACCTCGCTCCCGGCTTGGTCGAGGCTCTCCTGCGCAGGGTTCGCAGCCGGAAGGGTCCCCTCCTGGCGGACGCCGGCGATGACGAGGTTCTTCGGATGATGAACGTCTTGGCGGACGGTGATCCGCCTGGGGTGAGCCTGGCCGGCCTGCTAGCCCTGGGCCGCTACCCGCAGCAGTTCGTTCCTCAGGTCAACATAACTTTCGTTGCCTATCCGACTACCCGGGGAGAGCCGCTCGCAGACGGCACGCGGTTCCTCGACAACGAGTCCATCGACGGTCCGATACCCACGATGCTGGCTACTGCCCAGGCCGCGGTCCTCCGCAACATCACGCGGCGAGCGGTTGTTTCGGGAGCAGGTCGCCTCGACGACTGGGAGTACCCCGAGGAGGTGGTCAGGGAACTGGTGGTGAACTCGTTGATGCACCGGGACTATCACCCCCTTGCACATGGATCCCAGGTGAGGATCGAGTTGTATCCGGACCGTCTGGAAGTGGTCAGCCCGGGCGGACTCCACGGTCCTGTAGACCGTCGAAAGTTGATGACCGAGCCCGTTACCTCTTCCAGGAACTCCCACATCGCCAAGCTTCTCGAAGACATAGAGGTTCCTCGAACCGGGCGCACGGTGTCCGAGAACCGCGGCTCCGGCCTCATCGCGGTCGCCGCTTCCCTGCGGAGGGCCGGGATGGCGCCACTTCTTATCTCCGATCGGATCGACAGCTTCAGGGTCGTGGTCCGCAACCGGCGGCTGACCCCAGAGGAGATGGACGTGTCCTGGGGGTTCCAGCGGAGTCGGCGCGGGTCGACCGGACCGGCGCGGCGCCGCGACCGCCGGCACGAGATCCGCGAGTTGCTGGCACGTGGGCCTCGTCCCAGCCGCGAACTGGCGCAGGAGTTGGGGATGACCCCCCAGGGCATTCTCAGGTGGCTCCGCATGATGGAAGCGACCGGGGAGGTTCGTCCCACTGAGTCCGCCCGACGAAGTCCGATGAACCGCTGGCAACTGATAGAGCGTTAGCAACGCGCAAGCCAGCCTCGCGAAGGTGCGTCCCCCGGCAGGGCGGAGTCGGTAACCTACCTATCTCAGAGCGATGGCGGGAGGTTTGGCGTCCATGCAGAGACGGGCAAGCCGGGTGTCTCCCGACGGTGTGATAGTCGCCAAACCGGACGCCGATCCCCGACCCGTCGAGGACGCGGCCGAGCTCCGGGCAGTGATGGCTCGGGCCACCCATGAGAATTTCCCCGTTGCAATGCGCTTGCTGCCCGCAACCTCGCGGAACCACCTCCGGGCGATCTACGGGTTCGCCCGCCTCACGGACACACTCGGCGATGAGTACGTCGGGGATCGTTCGGTAGCCCTGGACTGGGTCGAGGAGCAACTCGACGACCTCTTCGCCGGAACACCCCGGCATCCCGTTTTCAGGCAACTCGCTCCGACTGTGGAGGCCTTCCGCATGTCGCGGGCGCCGTTCGACGACCTGGTGGCGGCAAACCGGATGGACCAGGTCAAGAAGCGCTACGCCGATTGGGGGGAGCTGCTCGACTACTGTGCCCTCTCGGCGAATCCGGTCGGCCGGTTGGTCCTGGCCGTGTTCGAGGCGGACACGGAGGAGCGCCGGGCTGCGTCGGATGCCGTTTGCAGCGGGCTCCAGATCCTCGAGCACATCCAAGACGTGGGGGAGGACGCCCGGGCCGGTCGGGTCTACCTCCCCGAATCCGGTATGGCGCGGTTCGGTTGCACGATCGACGATCTTCTTGCACCCGTGGCCGGTCCCGCCCTGCGCCGGCTCGTAGCTCACGTCGAGCGGCGGGCTCTCGAACTACTCGAGGCCGGCAAGCCCCTGGTGAAGTCCCTGCGAGGACATGCCCGTCTGGCTGTCGCCGGATTCGTAGCGGGAGGATTAGCCGGGCTGGAAGAAGTCCGGGCGGCCGACTACGAGGTGCTGAGCGCGAAGAGAGAGGCGGGACGAATCCGATTCCTCTGCCGCCTCGTTCCGCTCTACGCAGCTGCGCTGGGGAGTCGGAGCGGGATCACGCGGCCGTGATCTCCCCCGAATCGGCCTACCGGCAGTGTGAAGCGATAACGTGGTCGGCCGCCCGGAACTTCGCATACGGGATACGCCTGCTGCCCCACCCCAAGCGGCGAGCGATGGCAGCCCTGTACGCCATGGCTCGCCGCATCGACGACGTAGGTGACGGCGACCTTCCCGGGGAACGAAAGCTGGCGGCTCTGGATGGGCTGCACTCGGTGATCGCCGCCCTGGAGCGGGGTGACGTCGCCGATCCGGATGATCCTGTGCTGGTGGGTGTCGCCCACGCAGCTACCCGCTATCCGATCCCCTTGGCCGCCCTTCACGAGATCGTGGAAGGCTGCGAGCAGGACGTGCGCGGCAGGACCTATGCAACGATGGACGATACGGTTCGCTACTGCCGCCTCGTGGCCGGTTCGGTGGGACGCCTCTCCCTCGGGGTCTTCGGCACCAGGACCGACCACCGTCACCCCGGGCGGCGAGCCGATGCGCCCCGGATGGCCGACGACCTCGGTGTCGCCCTCCAACTCACCAACATGCTGCGGGACATCCGCGAGGACCACCGGATGGGACGGATCTACCTGCCGGAGCAGGAGAGGGAACGGTTCGGAGTCGTCAGAGGTCAGTGGACCCCGCCCGAGCAGGTAGGCGCGCTGGTCGAGTACGTGGGCGGACAGGCGATGATCTGGTTCGGGAGGGGCCTGGAGCTCCTGGGCCATCTCGACCACCGCAGCCGAGCCTGCACAGCGGCTATGGCCGGTATCTACCGTCGAGTACTGGGGCGGATCATCAGCCAGCCCACCCGCCCGCTGAGCGAGCGCGTAAGCCTCCCGGTATGGGAGAAGGGGCTGGTCGCGGTGCGCAGCATATGCGGTCTGCGCCCGTGAACGACCCGTCCCGCCGAGTTGTCGTGGTCGGGGGCGGGCTGGCCGGTCTCGCCGCAGGCCTGGAGGCTGCCGACCGCGGAGCGGCTGTCACATTGCTGGAACGGCGCCCCCGTCTGGGGGGCGCGACCTGGTCGTTCCGTCGGCGGGGTCTCTGGTTCGACAACGGCCAGCACGTGTTCCTCCGTTGCTGCACGGCCTACCGGACGTTTCTGGAGCGCATCGGCTCGGCGGAGGGGGTGTTCCTGCAGCCCGGCCTCGAGATTCCCGTGCTCACCCCCGACGGCCGGGCCGGTTCCATCCGGCGGACCCCCGGGCCGGCTCCGCTCCACCTCGCGCCGTCTCTACTCGCCTACCCCCATCTCAGCTTGCACCAGAGGCTCAAGGTGCTCAGGGCAGGGCTGGCGTTGCGGCGACTCGACCCGGCTGACGCCGGACTCGACAGAGTGGCCTTCGGAGACTGGCTGGCGGCCCAGGGCCAGGACGCCGTAGCGGTGGAGACCTTCTGGAACCTGGTGGTTCTACCCACCGTCAACGTCCCGGCGGCAGATGCATCGCTCAAACTCGCGGCGAAGGTCTTCGTGACGGGCCTGCTGACCCGAGCCTCCTCGGCCGATGTGGGCTGGGCGAGGGTTCCCCTCTCGGCCCTCCACGGCGATCCTGCCCGCCGCGCCCTGGAGCGCGCCGGGGCCGAAGTGAGGGTCGGAGCAGCGGTCACCGGAGTCCGACCCGGTACGTCCGGGCGGCTCGTGACCCATGCGAACGGGCATGCCATCGAGGCGGACGCGGTGGTCGTCGCGGTACCCCACGACGGCGTGGACTCGCTGCTGCCGCCCGGGAGTGTCCGAGGCCAGGATCGACTCCTGGAGTTGGGCACGTCGCCGATCGTGAACGTGCATCTGGTGTATGACCGTCCGGTCACAGACCTGGCGATGTTTGCAGCCGTCGGAAGCGACATCCAGTACGTCTTCGACCGTACCGAAGCGGCCGGCGTCCAGGACGGTCGCCAATGCCTCGCCATCTCCCTCTCAGCGGCCCGGTCGTGGTTGGGCCGGGGTCCTAACGAGTTGGTGAAGCACTTCCAAGCGGAGCTGGCCCGGCTCCTGCCCGCTGCCTCCGGCGCTCGTCTCACCGACTCGATCGTGACCCGCGAGCCGGCCGCCACCTTCTACGGGGCTCCGGGCAGCGACCGGCTCCGAGCCGGAGCCGAGTGCGCTCTCCCCGGTGTGTACCTGGCCGGCGCATGGTGCAACACCGGCTGGCCGGCCACGATGGAGGGCGCGGTCCGGAGTGGAACGAGGGCGGGAAGGCTGGCGGCCGGTTCCCGCCGCGGATCCGGGAGCCGGTCCGGAGAACCCGACAGGACTTCTCCGGCTACGGTCTGGTCATGAAGCCCCGGGTGCCAGAGGTAATCGAGCGAGCCCGGGAACTGGTGGAACCTGCCCTGGTGGGGGCCGTGGACCGGCTCTCGCCGGGTCTTCGGCTTCCGGGCCGCTACCACTTCGGGTGGGTCGACGCGGCAGGCGACCCGATTCCGGACGGGGGTCACGGCAAGGGTGTCCGTCCCAGCCTGGCGCTGCTGTCGGCCGAGGCCGTCGGGGCGGCGCCCGAGGTGGCGCTTCCGGGCGCCGTGGCCGTCGAACTGGTCCACAACTTCTCGCTGGTCCACGACGACATCATCGACGACGACGAGGAGCGGCGGCACCGGGCCACGATCTGGAACGTGTTCGGGACCGGGGACGCCATCGTCGTGGGTGATGCGTTGATGGTCCTCGCGTTCGAGTTGCTGCTGGAAGAGGCGACTCCCGAGCGCACCGCGGCGGCGGCCGATCTGATCCGCGCCACGGCCGACATGATCGCCGGCCAATACCTGGACATGTCCTTCGAAAGCACCGCGCCCGCTGACGTGGAGCGATGCTGGGAGATGGTCTCCCTCAAGACCGGTGCGCTCCTAGCCCACGCCAGTGCGGTCGGCGCGATCCTGGCCGGGGCGCCGGCGGGTGCCGTCGAGTCGCTGCGGCGCTTCGGGGGGGAGTTGGGCCGGGCCTTCCAAGCTGTGGACGACCTGCTGGGTATCTGGGGGGATCCGTCCGTCACCGGCAAACCGGTCGGCAGCGACCTGCGGGAACGGAAACGGTCGGTACCTGTGACGGTGGCGCTGCATTCGGGGACCCGGGCCGGCGCGATGCTGGCCGACCTGTACGCGAGGGACCATCTTTCCGACTCCGACATCGCCCGGGCCGCCGCCCTGGTGGACGAGGCCGGCGGGCGGTCCGCCACCGTCGCGGCTGCCCGGGAGTGCATGCACCGGGCAGCCGACGCGTTGTCCGGCGCTCACCTCGAGACGCGGGCAGCCGATGAGCTGCTGGAACTGGCGGAGTTCATCGTCGACCGCGACTTCTGACCGGATCGTCTGCCGCTGGGCGGGACCGGAGCGAGTCCCCTGCGGCGTGGGGTTCTCGAGCGGTCCTGTGACCGGGCACTCCACGCACCGGGTCTACCCCGATTAGATTGAGTGACGCTTCGAGAATTCGGGAGGGCACATGAAGGTACCGCTCACGGTACGGGACTTCCTGGACCGGGCTGCTCTGATCTATCCGGACAGCCCGGCTGTGATCGACGAACCGGACCAACCGGCGCCGAGTTGGGGCACGCTGACCTACGGTCAGGTAGAGGAACGGACGCGCTCGCTGGGTGCCGCCCTCGACGGTCTTGGTATCGGCTGGGGCGAGCGTGTTGCGGTGGTCTCGCACAATTCCGCCCGGCTCCTGGTGATGATGCTGGGCGTCAGTGCCTACGGCCGCATCTCGGTTCCGATCAACTTCAGGCTCAACGCGGCCGAGGTCGACTACATAGTCTCCCATTGCGGAGCGCGGCTGCTTCTGATCGACCCCGAACTCGCCGATGAACTGGCGGGTGTCGATTGCGAGCACCGGTTGGTGATCGGTCCCGAGGCCGATGAGGCCCTGTTCGGGGACACCGCCGCCGATCCCCGTCCGTGGGTGGCCGACGAGGACGCGACGGCCACCATCAACTACACGAGCGGGACCACCGCACGTCCCAAGGGTGTCCAGATGAGCCATCGGACCCTGTGGTTGAACGCGGTGACCTTCGGTTGGAGCGCCGGGGTGAGCGACCATGACGTCTACCTCCACACCCTCCCCATGTTTCACTGCAACGGTTGGGGAATGCCCTACGCACTCACCGGAATGGGGGCCGCACAGGTGGTGATCCGCAAGATCGACGGGGCACAGATCCTGCGCCGCATCGAACGCCACGGGGTTACCTACATGTGCGGCGCTCCGGCCGTCGTGGCGGCGATCCTCTCGGCTGCCGAGGACTGGAAGGGACCGATCCCGGGAGCGGGCAGGGTTCGGATGACCGTGGCGGGAGCTCCTCCGCCGACCCGGACCATCGAACGTATGGAAACCGAACTCGGATGGGAGTTCATGCAGTTGTACGGGCTCACCGAGACGGCGCCCTACCTGACCATGAATCGGATCCGGCCCGACTGGAAACACTTGGATCCGGGGCAACGGGCCCGGCGGCTGGTCCGCCAGGGCGTTCCGGCGCTCGGCATCAGCCTTAGAGTTTCTTCTGAAGGTGAAGTCGAGGCTCAAGGTAATCACATCATGGATGGATACTGGGAGCAACCGGACGCCACCGACGAGGCCTTGGCGGAAGGTTGGTTCCACACCGGAGACGGAGGCTACATCGACGAGGACAGCTATCTGGTGCTCACCGACCGTCGCAAGGACGTGATCATCAGCGGGGGCGAGAACGTCTCATCCATAGAGGTGGAGGACTGCCTGTTCACCCATCCCGCGGTGGCTGAAGTGGCCGTCATAGGTGTTCCGGATGATCGATGGGGGGAGACTCCGAAGGCACTGGTGGTGCTGGTCGAAGGTTCCACCGTCACCGAGCGGGGACTCATCGACTACTGCCGGGAGCGCATCGCGCACTACAAGTGCCCCAGCACCGTGGAGTTTCGTGATGCCCTAGCCCGCACCGCCACCGGCAAGCTCCAGAAGTACAAGCTGCGGGCCCCCTACTGGGAAGGCCGCAGCCGCCGGATCAACTAGCGATGGTGAATGGTGAATGGTGAATGGTGAATGGTGAATGGTGAATGGTGAATGGTGAATGGTGAATGGTGAATGGTGAATGGTGAATGGTGAATGGTGAATGGTGGTAACTCTGGAGGGTACTCGACTACCGAGCCAGGACCGACCACGATGAGCTAGCTAGATGAGGTAGCCGTTCACGGTCAACGGTCAACGGTCAACGGTCAACGGTCAACGGGTAACGGGTAACGGGTAACGGGTAACGGGTTTCAGTCGGGCTTCAGGTCTATCGAAGCCGAGTTGATGCAGTAACGGAGGCCTGTGGGGCGGGGGCCGTCGGGGAACACATGGCCCAGATGGCATTGGCAGTTCCCGCAGGTGACTTCGGTTCGGACCATTCCCAGGCTGTGGTCGGTGTGCTCCTCGACTGGGGCTCCCTCGACCTTGTCGTAGAAACTGGGCCATCCGGTACCCGAGTCGAACTTCTCGTCGCTGCGGAAGAGTGGAGCGCCACAGCCGATGCACATATAGGTGCCGGGGTCCTTCTCATTCCAGTACTCACCCGAGAACGGCCGCTCCGTTCCGGCCTCGCGCGCCACGTAGTACTGCATGGGCGTCAGCTTCCTGCGCCATTCCCGCTCGCTCGTCGGAATGGAGGTGTCCTCCGCCGCGGTGTTGGTCTCGGTCATTCTTCATCCTTCCGGGGCCGGGAGCCGGAACCGGAGATCGGTCACACGAGGCTCCCGGTCTGCAAATGATCGGGTTAGCAGGGCTTATGGCTGCACCCATAAGCCTCCGAACCATCCTAATCTCAGGGCCATGGAACACGAACCCACTCTCCCTGAAGCCAGCGCCCCCCCGAACTCGTGGCGCTCCCGCCTTGACTACGTCCTGCTCGGCATGGTCGCAACCGGCTCCGCCCTAGCGATCTCGGAACTGGTCGCCGGTCTTTTCCTCTCCGCCCCGTCGCTGGTCCGAACCATCGGTCAGCGGATCATCGACATCACGCCGGCGCCGGTGGAGGACTGGGCGATCTCGACATTCGGCACCAACGACAAGTTGGCCCTGATCATCGGGATCGTCGTGGTGTCGCTCGCGATCGGAGCCCTCCTCGGCCTGCTGGCTGAGAACCGGCCAGGTCCGGCCGCGGCCGGTTTCGTGCTCTTCGGGGTGGTCGGGTTCGTCGTGGGCCTGACAGATCCTCTGGCCGGATCGACTCTGACCCTCGTGGCCGCGGTGGCTGCCGCAGCCTCCGGGGTCGGCGTGCTGCTGGGACTGCGGTCCCTGCTCCGGCGGTCACCCTCCCCCGCCGGAGCAGGGGCCCCCGGATCGCGCCGCATGTTCCTCACCGCTTCGGCCGCCGGTGTGGCCGTCGCGGTGGGTGAGGTCCTTTTGGGGCGTTACTTCGCGAACCGCACCCAGACCGCGGTCGCAGGCCGGGAGCAGGTGACGCTGCCGTCCGCCTCCCAGCCCGCGCCCGCTACGACCACGTTGACGACGGAGCCGGCCGAGTCCGTCTCCGACACGGCTGGAGTGACCGCCTCCGAGGCGGCTGATCCGGTGGAGACCACCACGACCGCGGTCTCCACCGAAGCGAGTTCCCAACCGGCGGTCGAGGGTGTGGCCGATCCCACGCCGGCCCAGGTGGCACCCATCGATGGGGTATCCGAACTGGTGACCCCGAACGAGGAGTTCTACATAATCGACACCGCTCTCAGCGTGCCGCGGGTCGACCTCGAGACTTGGACCCTGTCCTTCACCGGCCTCGCGGATACGCCTTTCAGCATCACCTACGACGAACTGCTGGCCATGCCGATGGTGGAGCGTTACGTCACCCTCTGCTGCGTGTCGAACCGGGTGGGCGGTGGCCTGATCGGCAATGCGAAGTGGCTGGGGGTTCCACTGCGGGAACTCGTCGAGCGGGCAGGCGTGAGACCCGAGGGAACCCAGTTGATCGGGCGGTCCGTGGATGAGTTCACCGTCGGGTTCCCCACCGCCGCGGTGTTCGACGGGCGGGAAGCCCTGGTGGCCGTCGGGATGAACGGCGAGCCACTTCCTCTCAAGCACGGCTTCCCGGCCCGTCTGGTCGTATCCGGTCTCTACGGCTATGTCTCTGCCACCAAGTGGCTCGCGGAGGTCGAGTTCGCCGGCTGGGACGACTTCGACGCCTACTGGATCCCCCGAGGTTGGGCCAAGGAGGCGCCCATCAAGACCCAGTCGCGGATCGACAGTCCGCAACCCGGGAGCATCACGGCCGGAACCAACGTCATAGCCGGGGTTGCCTGGGCCCAGAACCGCGGAGTGGAGAAGGTGGAGGTCCGGGTCGGCGACGGACCGTGGATCGAGGCCGTCCTCCCGGAGGAACTCTCCATCGACTCCTGGCGGCAGTGGTACCTGGAGCACGACTTCACTCCCGGCGCCCATCAGATCTCAGTGAGGGCCACCGACGCGACCGGGGTAACCCAGACCGCCGAGATCCAGGAACCCCGGCCCGACGGAGCGACCGGCTACCACACGATCAGGGTGAACGCGGCCTGACGGAGGGGTCCGGCCTTCGGGTGGCTGCCGGTGCGCCAACCCGCGGCATGTCTCCGGCGTTCCTTCGTGGCCCGATCCCGTACGTCGGGTGTGCCAGGTCGCGAAAAACGTGACGACCGGTTCCCGCTCCGGGCCCTCCGCCACCACCAGCTTTCCTGGGAATTAGAGCGCGGGCGATCCGGTCTGCGGTGCATGCCATGCTCCGATGGTTCATCATCCCTCGGTCGGTCGAACGACGCCGGACTCGGGGCCGCGCGGGTGTTTGGTCCTACCCGATTGTGCCGAACGGTTGCGCCGGCGCCCAACCCCTTTGCGGCGGTGGATCGTTCGCGGACCGACCATGGCACCGGCGGCGGGTCGGCACGGTCGGCTACCGGCTAGCCAGCGACTCGAGGATGTTGTCCGGTATGTCGAAGTTGCCGTAGACCTCCTGAACGTCGTTGAGATCGTCCAGGGCGTCCACCAGGCGGAGCACGCGAGACGCCTTGGGGGCGTCGAGCACGATGGTCGTGGAGGGAAGTTGGGTGACCTCGGCCGACTGCACGTCCAGGTCGGCCTCGCCGAGCGCACTCCTGACCGTTGTGAAGTCCTCGGGGGCGGTGATCACCTCGAACTGATCCCCGCTCGATCGCACATCCTCGGCGCCTGACTCGAGTGCGGCCAAAAGGATGTCGTCCTCGTCGCCGTCGACGAGCAGGTAACCCTTCTGGTCGAACAGGTAACTCACCGATCCCGGCTCGCCCAGGTTGCCTCCGTTTCTCGTGAAGGCGGACCGGACGTCCGACGCGGCTCGGTTGCGGTTGTCGGTAAGCACCTGGACCAGCAGCGCCACGCCACCGGGCGCATAGCCTTCATAGAACATGGTGTCGAGTCGCTCGCCGACCAACTCCCCGGTCCCGCGCTTGATGGCCCTCTCGATGTTGTCCTTGGGTACCGAGGCGGACCGGGCCTTGTCGATCGCGGTCGCCAGCACCGCGTTGCCGTTGGGATCGCCGCCGCCGTGCCTGGCCGCTGCTTCGACTGCCCGGCAGAGCTTCGCGAACAGGTTTCCCCGGGCGGCGTCCTGGCGGCCCTTCCGGTGCTTGATGTTGGCCCACTTGGAATGGCCCGCCATCAGTCCTTCCCGACCATGTCGAGGAGCATCCGGTGAAGTCGCATGTCATCGGTCAGTTCCGGGTGGAAGGCGGATGCAAGGATGCTGTCCTTCCTGACCAGTACCGGTCGGCCGCGATGCCGGGCCAGGATCTCGATGTCCGGCCCGGTCGAGTGGACAAGCGGGGCCCGGATGAAGACCGCATGCACCTCTTCGTCCCACCCATCCACGGCCAGTTCGCACTCGAAGGACTCGTTCTGGCGACCGAATGCGTTTCGTTCCACGACCATCTCCAGCACGCCCAGCTGTGTCTGGGCGCCTTCGGTGACCGCGGAGGCGAGGAAGATCATGCCTGCGCACGTTCCCAGGGTCGGCATACCGGAGCGGATGTGCTTGCGCAACGGGTCCACGAGCCCGTAGAGGTTGGCGAGACGACCGATCGTCGTGGACTCGCCACCCGGGATGATCAGGGCGTCGATGGAGTCCAGGTCGGCCTGGGTTCTGACCTCCACGGCCCTCGCCCCGGCTCGCCTCACCGACCGGAGGTGCTCGCGCACGTCTCCCTGCAGTGCGAGCACCCCCACGGCCGGCGTCGGCGGCGCTGGCATGTCTCCTACCAGCCCCGGTCCTGCATGCGCTGGGAGGCGGGGATGGTGTCGATCTCGATGCCCACCATCGCCTCGCCGAGGTTGCGGGACACCTTGGCGAGTATCTGGGCGTCGTTGTAGAAGGTGGTGGCCTCGACGATCGCCCGGCCCCTCACGGCCGGGTCCCCGCTCTTGAAGATCCCGGAACCGACGAACACGCCGTCGCAGCCCAACTGCATCATCATGGCGGCGTCCGCCGGCGTGGCGATACCGCCGGCGGCGAAGTTGACGACCGGTAGCCGGCCGAGTTCCGCCACCTCGCGGAGCAACTCGACGGGGGCGTTGAGATCCCGGGCGGTGGCCATGAGTTGGTCGTCTCCCGCATTGGCCGCCCGCCTCATGTCGTTGTTCATGCGCCGCATATGGGTCACCGCCTCGACCACGTTCCCCGTACCCGGCTCGCCCTTGGTCCGGATCATCGCCGCGCCCTCGCCGATGCGGCGCAGCGCCTCACCGAGATCTCTGGCTCCGCAGACGAACGGGGTGGTGAATGCCCACTTGTCGATGTGATGCTCCATGTCGGCCGGAGTCAGCACCTCGGACTCATCGATGTAGTCGACGCCGAGACCCTGCAGTATCTGCGCCTCGACGAAGTGGCCTATCCGCGCCTTGGCCATCACCGGTATGGTGACCGCCTCCATGATCTCCTCGACCCTCGACGGGTCCGCCATCCTGGCGACCCCGCCGTGGGCCCGGATGTCGGCGGGCACCCTCTCGAGGGCCATGACGGCCACGGCCCCGGCCTCCTCGGCGATCCGGGCCTGGTCAGCGGTGACGACATCCATGATGACGCCGCCCTTCAACATTTCGGCGAGCCCGCGCTTGACACGAGCCGTGCCGGTGGTATGGCCTTTGGTCCCCTGTTCCACGGTCCTTTTGTCCTTTCGATGGTACCAGTTGGGTCTGGTAATTCTACCGGGACCCAGCCTCGATGCAACCGCAATGTCGGTTACCGGCCGTGCGTTTTGTTGGCCTCCGGGCCATCGTCTCGCTTCGTATTGCAACCCGGACGGGATGTCGCACAGGTTTCTATGTTGATTGCATGAGACAGTACGTGGTGCAAATCGACGACGAACTGTCCCGCCAGGTTGACCGATTAGTGGTCACTGGCATCGTCCAGTCGAGATCGGATGCCGTCAGGAGGGTTCTTCGTCGGCTCGTCGACGATGAACGCCGGCGGGCCGTTGGAGCGGCGATCGTCGAGGGCTACCGGCGCGTGCCACAGAAGGCCGATGACCTGGGTTGGGTTGACGGCATCGGTCGATTCATGATCGCCGAGGAACCATGGTGACATTGCTGATCTACCGAGTCCTTGAAGGCGGAGTCCGACCAGTGAAACGGGCGGACGGCCAGACGAGTAGTAGTTCCAAGGGATCTGACCAGAAGGGACCGAACTCTACGATCGTTACATAACGCTGTGCAACACATCTGTAACGTGTGTGTCCCTGTTCCTGGACTAGAACCCCGGGGCTGCCATTTCGTGAAGAGGCACCCGCGGCGCAAACGCGAGACCCAAACAGTACTATGGAGGATGGTAAATGACGCCGATCCAACGTTAACCGTCGAATACCAACTAGAAACTATAGACTACCGACTAGGAACTAACCAGCTAGCGGGATGCAACTCTCCCGTAGAGGGCGCGGTAACGATCGGTGACCCTCCCCCAGTCGAAGTCGGCGACCCGGGCCGAGCCTCGCGCCGCCAGGCTCCGGCGGAGGCCGGAATCGGTCAGGGCCTGCACGAGAGCGGCCGCCAGGGCCGAGCGGTCCCCGTTCGGGAACATCAGACCCGAGCCGGCCAGGACATCGGAGAAGGCTTCGAGGTCGCTGGCGACGACCGCGCAGCCGGCGGCCATGGCTTCGGCGACGGTTATCCCGAAGCTCTCGCCTCCCCGGTTGGGTGCGCAGAAGACGGCGCTGGCCGCCAGGGCGGTGCGCTTCTCCTCCTCGCTCACCCGGCCCAGGTACCGCACGCCCGGTACGGCCGGCTCATCCCCTCCCCCGACAATCACCAACCTGGCGTTCACCACCCGCGAGCTGACTTCCGGCCAGGCCGCCAGCAGGAGGTCGCGGCCCTTGCGGGGATCGGGACGGCCCAGGAAGGCCACCTGCCGGGGGTTCCTGTCGACGGGAACCCGGAAGGATGCGACGTCGATGGCGTTGGGGATCGCCTCAGGACCGAGGCGCAGCGGGTGGATCGCCCGTCCGGCGGTGCGGCTCACGGTGGTGGCCAGGGCGTCCTGCAGGATCCGACCCAGGAGCCGGCCGGACAGCCGGTAGGCGGCCCTGACCGTCTTCGAGGGATCGGCGTGGAAGGTCACCACCGTCGGCTTGCGAGCCGCCAACGCTGCCCAGCCGACCAGCGGAACGAACGGTTCGTGGACGTGGACCACCTCCGCGGTCGAGACCGCTTCACCCATCCGTCCGAGCACGGGCGGCGAGAGCGCCACCGGAGCCCGAGATCGGTTGGCCCTGATCGCCACCCAGTTCCCCACATCGATCCGGTCGGGTCCCTCCCCCGCCGCGGGCGCGACGGCGAAGGCTTCGTCCCCTCCCATGCGCAGGTGGTGGACCAAGCCCTTCACCTGCTGCTGGACGCCGCCGGGAACATCCAGAGCGTAGGGGGACACAACCGCGATCCTCACCTGTCCCTCCGGGGTGCAGCCAGGAACTCCCGATCGGAGGGCCAGTTGGGCTGCACCAGGTGCCACTGGGTGGGTGCCTCCCGGATGAGTTGCTCGAAGCGGCGGGCCAGTTCCTGGGTCATCACCTGCGCCCTCCGGCGGGTCCCCACGGGAGGGACCTCGACGGGCGGGAGCAGCACCATCCGGTGACCCGCTCCGGATTTGAAGTAGGAGGCACCCGGCAGCAGCACCGCGCCGGTTCTCAGGGCGAGGACCGCGGGACCTGCCGGCAATGAGGTACGCTCGCCGAAGAACTCCACTTCGATACCCTTCCCCCCGATGTTGCGGTCGGCGACCAACGCGACCAGACGCCCTTCCCGCAGGGCGGCCAGCAACGCCCGCATCGTCGCGGATCCCTCGGCCAGCACCACCTGGATCGAGAGCTGGGCGCGCATGGCTGTGAACCAGGTGGCGAGGCGACGGTTGGCGAGCGCTTCGGCGACCGCCGTGATGCGCACCCCCTCATCCACCGACAGAGTGCCCGCCATCTCCCAGTTTCCGATGTGCGGCAGCGCCACGATCATCGGGCGGTTCTCGGCCTGGGCGGCTCTCACGTGTTCAGACCCGACCAGCGTGACGCGTTTGCGGACCTGCTCGAAGCGGCGGGGGCGGAACCAGAGCGTCTCGGCCCAGTAGCGCCCGTACGCGCTGAACATCTCCCTGGCGTCCCGCCGGACGGTTCCGGCGCCCCTCTCCCCGCGGAGCCGTCCCATGTGCCGGAGGGCCATCGACTTGCGGTCCCTGGCCCACCACCAGGCCAGCCATCCGGCGCCGCGGCCCAGCCGACGGATCACAGGCTCGGGTAGGACGCTGATCAGGCCGGCGCCGGTCCGGTATGCGAGGTACGTTAAGCCGTCACTCACTCGTCAGTTGGCGCCACGTCTTGAAGAACCGCTGGAAGACGGTCAGCCACGTGAGCGTGGCCATGAGCCACAACATCACCGTTACCTGGTTTAGCAGGAACCCGACGGTGAAGAGGATGACCCGCTCGGCGCGGCCCATGATGCCGCCGCGTCCCTCGACACCACCGATGTCCGCCTTGGCCCTCAGGTACGAGATCACGATCGAGGCTCCCAGGCTCAACACGCAAAGCACGACCAGGGCGGGATCCCCCTCGGCGGGCGACTGCCGCGAGGCGAGCCAGAAGGCGCAGGCGGCGAACATGGAGGTCTCACCCAGCCGGTCCGAGACAGAGTCGATCAGAGCGCCACGAGCCGACGCGGAGCCGGACGCCCTGGCCACGGCGCCATCGAGCCCGTCGAGCGCAGAGCCCACCAGGATGACCAGCGCGCCACGGGTCACGTCGCCATTGGCAAGCATTGAGGAGCCGAGGAGGGTGACCGCCAGACCGGTGAGGGTCAGGTGCGTGGGCTGCACCTTCATCCAGGCCAGACCCCGCCCGATGGGCGCTACCACCTTCTCGACGTGCTGCCGGGTCCAAAGTTCGATCAAATGCGCTCCTTCCCCCGGCAAAGTTACTACAGACTCCTACCGTCACACGATCACCTACACTCGGGCGACCGAGAGGAGGCTCCGGAGGATGGGACCCGAGAGAATTCGCAACGTGGGCTTGTTCGGCCACGGCGGGGCAGGCAAGACCGCCGTGGCCGAGGCACTGCTGTTCAATGCCGGCAAGATCACCCGCATCGGCACCGTGGAGGCCGGCAACACGGTGATGGACCACGAACCCGAGGAGATCGACCGCCAGAATTCCCTCGGGCTCGGGATCGCGTCCTTCGAGCACAACGGGTTCCGGGTCAACCTGATCGACACGCCCGGGTATGCGGACTTCGTAGGCGACGCGCTCGCCGGGCTGCGGGCGGTCGATCTGGCGATCTTCGTGGTCTCCGCGGTGGACGGCGTGGAGGTGCAGACCGAGATCCTCTGGGAGGCAGCCCGCCGGGAGGGTATCGCCAGGGCGGTGTTCGTGAACAAGCTGGACCGGGACCGAGCCTCCTTCTCGCGGACCGTCGACCAGCTGACCGAGATCTTCGGCAAGCGGATCGCCCCGGTGCAGATACCGATCGGCGAGGAGCAGGAGCTGAGGGGAATCGTTCGGCTCGTGTCCGGCCAGGCCTTCGGTTACGCCGGCAACGGGACGGGGGGGTCTCCCATCGACCTTCCCGCCGAGGTCGGGGAACTCTTCGAGGAGACCCGCCTGGCCCTGGTCGAGACGGTGGTCGAGACCGACGACGACCTGCTGGAGGCGTACTTCGAGGGTGAAGAACCAGAACCCGCCAAGATGGTCGAGGTCATCCACGACGGGATGGTCGCCGGGGAGATGTTCCCGGTCCTGGCGGGATCGGCCGGCGCTCTCGTGGGTATCGACACGCTGGCGGAGTTCGTCGTCGACTTCGCTCCCTCCCCTCTTGAGCGACCCATGCCGGCCACAGCGGCCGGTGACCTCTCCGCGGATGCGGACGGGCCCGTGGCTGCCTACGTATTCAAGACATCCGGAGATCAGTACGTGGGACGTGTCAACACCTTCAGGGTCTTCTCAGGTTCGTTTACGCCCGACACGGTGGTGGAGAAGGCCGACGGGTCGAAGTTGAAGATGGCGAACCTGTTCTCCATGCAGGGCAAGGAACACTCCCCGCTGGATTCGGTGACCACCGGGTCGATCGCCTCGGTGGCGAAGCTGGATGCGCTGCGGCTCGGCGACACGGTTCGCTCGGTCGGCAGCAGCGTGGAGATAGTCCCGGTCGAGGTTCCCCGACCGGTTCACGAGGTGACGGTCTCGCCCCGGTCGACGCAGGACGAGGACAAGCTGTCGACGGCTCTCGCACGCGCCCAGGAGGAGGATCCCACCATCCTCGTGGATCGCAGGGCCGAGACCAAGGAGACGGTGCTGGCCGGCCTCGGCGAGGCGCATGTCGGGGTCACCCTGGCGCGGGTCTCGCGCCGCTTCGGGGTGGACCTGGACATCGGCGTGCCTCGTATCCCCTATCGCGAGACCATCCAGGGGCGGGCGGACGTCGAGGGCAAGCACAAGAAGCAGTCGGGTGGGCGCGGCCAGTTCGGTGTCGCCTACGTCAAGTTCGAGCCCAACGTCCGTGGGGAGGGGTACGAGTTCGTGGACCAGATCAAGGGAGGCTCCATTCCCCGCAACCTGATACCCGCCGTCGACAAGGGCATCCGCCAGGCCCTGGAACGGGGAATCCTGGCCGGTTACCCGGCGATAGACATCCGCGCCACCGTTTACGACGGGAAGTTCCACTCGGTCGACTCCGACGAGTTGAGCTTCCGCATGGCGGGGATCATGGCGGTGCGGGCCGCCGCGCCCCAGTTGCGCGCCACCATCCTCGAGCCGATCGCGGTGGTCAACGTGCGTGTGCCGGAGGACTACATGGGCGATGTCCTGGGTGATATCAACGCCAAGCGGGGGCGGATCCTGGGGATGGACGCCGATGGCCGGAGCCGGGTACTGACCGCCGAGGTGCCGATGGCGGAGATGCAGCGTTACTCTGTCGACCTGAGATCGATGACGGGAGGGCGTGGATCGTTCGAGATCGAGTTCTCGCATTACGAACCGGCACCCCCCCAAGAGGTGCAGAAGGTCGTTGCGGCTGCCAAGTCGGACGACGACTAATCGAGTAGGAGGGTTGCCCGAAACTGATGGATAGAGCGACGATCCAGGCCGACGACGGGGATCTCATCGACCTTCCGGTCGTCACCGGAACCGAAGGGGAGCGAGCCCTCGACATAGCACGGCTGCGCGGGACCACCGGACTGGTGACGCTGGATCCCGGATACGGGAACACCGCCGAGGCCACCAGCGCCATAACCTACATCAACGGAGAGGAGGGCATCCTTCGCTACCGCGGCTACCCGGTGGACCAACTGGTGCGGGAGTCCTCGTTCCTGGAGGTCTGCTACCTGCTCGACCACGGCGAGTTGCCCTCGCGCACGGAGTTTGACGCGTACGAGAGGGACATCCGCGGGCTGGCGGATCTGCCGTCGGGGATCGTCGAGGTGATCGGATCGTTCCCCGTCGATAGCCACCCGATGCAGAGGCTGGCATCCGCCATGGCGTTGCTGGGTTCCTACTTCCCGGTGGGCAGCGACCCCCTCGACTCGGAGGCAAACCAGTCGAGCATCGTCCGGCTGATCGCCGCGATGCCGGCGCTCACCGCCTGGTCGTTCCGGAGCAGCCGGGGTATGCCGTATGTCGAGTCATGCCCCGAGCTGGGTTATAGCGCCAACTTCCTCAACATGATGTTCGGACCGGAGGGTGAGGGGTTCGAGATCCTCGAGCCCCATATCCGGGCGATGGAGGCGTTGCTGCTCCTCCACGCCGACCATGGCCAGAACCTCTCCACCTCCGCGGTCCGACTCGTCGGGTCCAGCCGCGCCGGCCTCTACTCAGCGATATCGGCGGGGATCCTCGCCCTGTCCGGCTCGCTTCACGGAGGAGCCAACCAGAGGGTCATCGAGATGCTCGAGGACATCCGGGCCGCCGGCGGTGACACCCGTCTGTTCCTGGAGAGGGCCAAGGACCGGAGCGACCCCTTCCGCCTCATGGGATTCGGCCATCGCGTGTACCGGAACTTCGATCCCCGGGCGCAGTTGATCAAGGAGCATGCCAGAGGGTTGGTCGAGGAGCAGGGGAACCCCCTGCTGGAGATCGCGATGAGGCTGGAAGCCGAGGCGCTGGCGGATGACTTCTTCCTGGAGCGGAGGATCTACCCCAACGTCGACTTCTACTCGGGCATCATCTACCGGGCCATCGGCTTTCACAGTGAGATGTTCACCGCCCTGTTCGCCCTCGGTCGGCTACCCGGCTGGTTGGCCCAGTGGAGGGAGATGATCGAGGACCCGAAGGCAAAGATAAAACGGCCGAGATCCATCTACACGGGCTACGCGAGTCGGGACTACGTACCGGTGGCGGATCGCTGATGGACGGGATCCGGATCCCGGAGGAGGTGGCGAAGGCCGAAGGCGTGCCCGAGGATCTGGATTCCGGCGTGCTGGGACCCTACCGTTTCCCCTCGCCGGTCCGCCGGCGAACCGCGGCGCTCGTCTACGTGGCCGGAGCCGTTCTGAGCGCGCTCGGCGCTCTGGCCGGGCTTCCCTCCGGGCTCTGGGCGATCTCGGCGGCGTTCCTCGTGGTGGCCTTCCTGCATGACCGTGCCGCCTGGCCGCTGGCGATCGAGCAGGAGGACGCGCTGACCACCGCTGCCGCCCAGGTTCCGTTCGCGGTCGGTCACGCGTCCGCCGCCCTCGGGTTCGTGGGTATGCGATCCCGCCCGGTGTGGAACGTGATCGTCTACTCGGTGGAGGAACCGCCCGCCCGGCGGGCGCTGGTACGTCTCGATGCCACGACCGGGACGAGACTCGACAGTCCCTACGTGGAGGAGATCGAACCGCCCGACTGAGCCGGGGCTGTCGGACACGGGGGTGCGAAACGCGCGCCCCGCGAAAACGCGCTC
The DNA here is from genome assembly GCA_965219685.1 of Candidatus Spongiisociaceae bacterium. Classification (GTDB taxonomy): domain Bacteria; phylum Actinomycetota; class Acidimicrobiia; order Spongiisociales; family Spongiisociaceae; genus JAPPFW01. The sequence continues at coordinate 899,013 of CBDCOH010000002.1, forward strand.
GTCGGCTCGACCCCTTCGGGCCCTCCCCCACGGCCACCACCAAGGGTCGGATCCACAGCCGGGCGTCGCTACCTTGCCGGCCCGAAGGGCCGGAAGCCCGCCCGGTTCTTCCCGTGTCGTCGGCTGTCCGACCGGGTTCGACCTCGGGGACGCCGGGGTCCGATGATGATCGACGCATCCGGAGCTGCGGCGATGTATGTGCTCACGGCATCATTGATTGTGCAGCGGGGCTGTGACAAACGGCCACCACCCGCCGCAAGGTCGGAACCCGGTCCGGAGAATCCCGGGCCGTACGGTGGTCGGGATCAGTGCGGCGGCCGGGCAGCCGAGGAGAGCTCTCCCAGCACCTCATCCAGCGGAACTCCCCGGCGGTCGCGTTTGGCTCCCCGGAGCCGTAGGCCGACCGTTCCGGAGTCGACGTCGTCGTCTCCGACCACCAGCACGGCAGGCACCTTCCGGGTTATCGCCCGGCGGACTTTCTCCCCGAGCTTGCCGGGTCCGGTCTCCCGTTCGACCCGCAGTCCCAGGTTCCTCAACGACTCCGCAACCCTGGTCGCGTAGGGTTCGTGGCGGTCGGCCACCGGTATCACCACCGCCTGGACCGGCGAGAGCCACATCGGGAATGCACCGGCGTAGTGCTCGATCAGGACCCCCAGGAACCTCTCCACGGATCCGAACTTGGCGGAGTGGATCATCGCCGGGCGCTCGCGCGTGTCCCCCCGGGTGACGTACTCGAGGCCGAAGCGTTCCGGCAGGGAGAAATCCACCTGGATCGTGGACATCTGCCAGCGGCGCCCGATCGCGTCGCGGACGTGAACATCGATCTTGGGACCGTAGAAGGCGCCCTCCCCCTCGGCGACGGTGTGCGGAACGCCGACCGAGACGAGGGCGTCTCCGAGGGCCCGTTCGGCCAGTTCCCACAGGCCCAGGTCGCCGACCCACTTGTCCTCGGGCCGGGTGGCCAGTTCTGCCTCGAACTCCTCGAAGCCGAAGTCCCGCAGCAACTGGAGCACGAAGTCCAGGTGCAGCAGGAGCTCCGACGGCAGCTGCTCGTGTGTGCAGAAGGTGTGGGAGTCGTCCTGGGTGAAGCCGCGCGCCCGCAGCAGGCCGTGGACGACGCCCGACCGTTCGTAACGGTAGACGGCCCCCAACTCGGAGAGCCGCATCGGCAGTTCGCGGTACGAACGGGCCGAGGACCGGTAGATCAGGACGTGGAAGGGGCAGTTCATGGGTTTGACGCGGTACTCGTCGTGGCCGTCCATCTCCATCCCCGGGTACATGTTCTCCGCGTAGAACTCGAGATGGCCGGAGGTGTTCCAAAGTTCGGCTCTGGCCAGGTGGGGCGAGTTGACGAAGTCGAAGCCGAAGGCCTCGTGGACCCGACGGCTGTAGTCCTCGACCTGGCGGCGCAGCATCCCGCCGTTCGGGTGCCACACGGCCAGACCCGGTCCGAGGTCCTCGGGGAAGGAGAACAGGTCCAGTTCGCGTCCCAGCCGCCGGTGGTCACGCCGGGCCGCCTCCTCGATCCGGTGCAGGTAGGTCCTCAGGGCCTTCGCCGACTCCCATGCCGTGCCGTAGATGCGCTGGAGCTGGGGCCGATGCGCGTCGCCCCGCCAGTACGCGCCCGCCGTCCTCGTCAACTTGAACGCCTTCAGCCGGCCGGTGGACGGCAGGTGCGGGCCCCGGCAGAGGTCCACGAAGTCATCGTTGCGGTATACCGAGACCGCATCGGCGGACTCGACCTCGGACTCGTCCACGGACAGGATGATCTCGGTCTTGAAAGGATGGTCACGGAACAGTTCGAGGCCGGCCTCGACCGACAGTTCCTCCCGCACGAATGGCTGGTCGGCGCCGACTATCCGGTGCATCTCGGCTTCGATCCGCTCCATGTCCTCGGGGGTGAACGGCCGGCCGATGTCGAAGTCGTAGTAGAAGCCGTCGGTTATGGAGGGCCCGATCGCGAAGGTGGAACCATCGAACAGCCGCAGCACCGCCTGCGCCAGGATGTGAGCGGCCGAGTGGCGCATGACCGCTCTCCCCTCCTCGGAGGAGTCGGTGATGACCGCGAACCGCCCCCCTCCCTCCAGCGGGCGGTCCAGATCCATCGATACACCTTCCACGGAGACGGCCACGGCCGCCTTCGCCAGCCGCCGACCGATCGACTCGGCGACCTGGCGCCCGGTTGTACCGCGTTCGTGAAGGGATGTGGTGTTGTCGGGGAGGATCAACTCGATCATCAACGTGGACTCTGGTCGAGGATGACCCCAATCGTAATCGCTCTCCGTTCTCCGTCAGTCAGCCGGCGTCCCTACCGAGTCCCCGCGGAAGGGCGGTCGCCGCTCCCGTCCCAGGGCCGCCGGGCGAACGTGGCCGGTTGCCGGACTCGGGTAGCCGGTCCGTGGTTCAGGGGCCAGCGGTCCAGCGGTAGGCGCGATCGGTGTGCTCGGTTACGAAACCCAGGGTCCGGTACAGCTGTATTGCTGCCTCGTTGGATGAGTCCACGTACAGAATGGCCCGGGTCGCGCCGCGGCGCCTGGCCAGGTACCGGAGCCCGTCGGAGGCCACGGCTCGGCCCAGACCGCGTCCCTGCACTGCAGGACTGACCGCTATTGCGTAGATCTCGCCCACCTTGTCCCCTTGCGAGGTCGCCTCGGGATGCAGTTTGGTCCAGTTGAACGCCACCATCCGATCGGCCACCCAGGCCGTGCGGATGCCGGAGGGATCGAACCACGGCAGGGCCATCCGCTGTTCCAGATCCCGGGAAGTCCATCCCCCCTGTTCCGGGTGCCCGGCGAAGGCCAGGTTGTTCAGTTCGATGAGGGCGCCACGGTCACGTTCCGGATCGAAACCTCTGAGCAGCACGCCGTCGGGCGGGTCCGGGTCGAGTGCCACGGGCAGGTCCGCGGCCATGCGATGCAGGAGTCGCTCGGGCTTGACGAGGGCGGGTGGGGGCTCGACACAGGCCGAGTGGACCCAGAGCACGACCTCGCCGACTCCCCGGGCCGCCAGGAGGTCCAGGACCTTCCCCAGGAACCGACCGTAGTCCTCCGAACCGGCCGCTACCTCGAGTGTCCAGGTGCGGCGGTCGGGGTTGGGAACCGTGAAGCCGTACGCCGCCAACTCCCCTTCCCGCTCGCCCGCCACCCCGATGCCCGGGCCGTCCGGTTGTGCCATGGCCGACAGCAGTACCTCGCCGAACGGCGGAACTCCCTGCAGGCCCTCCAGGCAGCCGATCAGGCGCCCGAGGTCGGGTCGCAGTTCCTGCGGCGCAGCGAAACGCAGTTCCATGGGCAAAAGGGTACGCGAGCCGCCTCCCCGGCGAGTTCCGGACGACCCGCGCGGCGGCGTAGAGGGAGGGTCGACGATGGCGTTGGGGGCGTCCGCGCCTCGAAAGGTCCGTGATGGAGGGCCGTGCGGTCACTATCCTCGGTAGTCGACCGGAGACATGAGGGGCTTGGAGTGGCAGGCTCGGATCAAGACTTTCCCCAAGGCGAGGAATCCCGACCGGCAGGCAGCCGTCGTTCCTTCTTGCGCAGGGCGGAGCCGACCCCCGTGACCGAAGCCATGGTCACGCCCCGTACCCGTCCGGCAGAGTCCGAGGGGCGGCCGCCCATGACCATCCGTTTCTGCCACTCCTGCGGTACGCGCACGGAGCCCGGTAGCTCTTACTGCCTCGCCTGCGGCGTTCGTTTCGGGGCCCCGGTCCGCGCCGGTGAGGCCACGCCAGCCCGTCCGGAGCACACCGCCCGAGCGCGGGCCGGCGATCCGCCGGTCGCGGGCGTCAGCGAACCGCCCTCCCCCGGTTGGGACGGACAGGATGGCGTGGAGGATTTGGCCCAGTCCGGATCGAACACCCAGCGGGTGCTTCGATCAGCGCTCATCAGCATCCTGGTCGTCGCGGTTCTGGTAGTCGGGTACGGAACCCTGCGCAGCGGGGAAGAGCCGGCTCCGGCAGCGACCGAGGAGACGTCGCCCACCACAACCGAGCCTGACGCCGACTTGGAGTTCAGAGCGTATGCCGACCTGGTCGGGGTGCTCGGCGACGACGTGGCCGACCTTAGAGTGAGCGGTCGCCAGATCAACGACGACTGGGACGGTCGGATCGCCGACTACGACACGACAGTCGGCCGCATGTCCTCGCTGATCTCGAGAGCGGGCCTTCTCCCCATCCGGTTCAACGGCTTCACCCGTCCCGCGGACGCCGATAGGTTGACCCACGAGCGCATGGCCGAGTCGCTGGAGACGCTGGTCTCGGCGGCGGAGGGCATGATGGCCGGTCTGGAGTCCACGGACACGGGAGAGATACGCCTTGCGCAACTCGCTCGATTCGAGGCGGCCGCGGCGGAGTTCGGGTCGCTGGCGGACGAGGTCGAGCGCGCCACCGGCTCGCGTTAGACGAGTAGTTCCGGGCTATCCGGCTGAAGGATCACACTTGATCGTCCGTACGACGATGGACACCGCACCGTGACTGGAGCACGTCGGTCCCTCCTTCCGCTGGTCCCCCGTCGTCTGTTTTGTGAGGCCCCCTCGGAGCGACCGGACGCTCGGAGGGTGGCTCCGGAGGTTGCGGGCGGCAGCCCGGACTACCGGGTCCGGACCCGACCTGCGCGACGGCGGCGGTGAAGGGCGGGAAGAGCCTCGCGGGCTCGGGCCTGGATCATGACCGCCGCCAGGATCATGAAACCCCCGACGATCGTGGTTGCCGCCATCGTCTCCCCGAACGCCCACCACACCCATAGCGGCGCGAATACCACCTCGGTCATGGCGATGAGGACCAACTCGCTGGCGCGGACATGGCGCGAACCGGCCGTGTACAGGGCCAGTCCCCCCGCCAGGGCCACCCCGCCGAGATAGAGCGCGACGAGGGCGTCACCGGCGCTGATCGTCGCTCCCCCTACCAGCGGACCGGTGACGACCAGGGTCACGACTCCCGAGAGCAGCACTGCCGGAAGCATGTCCGAGTTTCTCCCACGGCGTTGGAACACGGAGAAGGCTGCGAACCCGAGCGCACCGCACAAGGCGAGGATTATCCCGGCTACGTTCCCGGACACGGTCCCGGTATACGTCATGACGCCGAGGCCGGCGGCGGCTATACCCATTGTCCACCAGTTGGTTCTCGTGATGGGTTCCCGCAGCACCATCCAGCCGAGCGCCCCTGCCATCACCGGGGCGGCGCCGAGGATCAGGGTCGCCTCGGCCACCGTGGTGAGGGAGAGCGCATACACGAAGCTGATCGACGAGAACGAGAGGGCGGTGGCGCTGACCAACCCGTTGTAGCCGATGCGGGTGAGGTTCCGTGCGAAAGCGCCCGGATTGCGGGCGGCGATGAGCACTCCGAGCACCACGACCTGGGCGATGGCCCGGTAGAACAGGATTCTCCAGGTGCCGGCCTCGTCCATGAGCCGGACACCCAGGCCGAGGGTGCTCCATAGAAGTCCGGCGGTGGCCACCATCGCCACCCCCCGGGGCCGGGCGCCGAGGTTCCGGATTGTCGGAGCCGACAGAGGCACGGCTACCGGCCGGGCTACGCGCCGGGTCCGATGCGGGACCGGATCCAGGCCCCGATGTCCTCGACTATCTGCTCTCCGGCCGCTTCGTTGATCGAGGCATGGCGCAAGCGCGGGTACACCCTGCGCTCGACGCCGGGGAGTGCTCCGAGCCCTTCGCTCACCTGTGGAGGTACGAGGCTGTCGGCCCCGCCGTGGAGGACCAGGGTCGGTGCGTCGTACAGGTCCAGCGATCGTCCTACCCGTTCCATGCGGTCGAGAAGGATGTCCCCCAGGCGAACGGTGGTCCGCCTGACGCACAGTGGGTCCCTGCGGTAGTGCTGCGCCACCTCTGGATCGATGAACAGTTCCACAGGGTTGATGGGATTGGCGAGGGTGAGACGCGGTACCGATCCGGCGAGCAGGGGCGCCCCGATCCGTTTCCAGGCGGGAACGACCGCGTCCAGCGCGGGTGCGTTGAGCACGACCAGGTCCGGTTGCCGGTACCGGGAAAGCGTGTAGTCGACGACGATCAGGCCGCCGATGGAATGCCCGAGCAGTACGACCGGCAGGTTCCTTTCGAACAGAGGTACCAGATTGTCCAAGACCTGATGGAGGTAGGTCGACCAGTCCTGGATGTCGGCGCGGACCCCTCCGGACGCGCCGAACCCGACAAAGTCGAAGGCGTACGTGTCTATTCCCGCCGCGGCCAACCTCGAGCCGACCTGCTCATAGCGACCCGAGTGCTCGGCCAGGCCGTGGACTATGAGGAGCGTCGCCCATGGTTCGGAAGCTTGCCATCGACGGCGTAGCTCGGTTGTCCCGGCACGGGTCGTAACGATCTGCATGCTGCTGCTCGAGGTCATGGAAGGTTCTCCCGCCGGGTGCCGGATCGGTACTTCGTACGTGCCTTCCTCCAAGTGTACGTCCTCCAAGGCACCAAAGGCTGGAGAGGGATGCGTTCCGGGTGATCCGTTCGGCGGTGAGGCCGCGCCCGGACTAGCCATCGATCTGCCGGTACAAATGCGCCGCTGCCCGCAAACCCGTCAGCCGGCGAGGCCGGTTAGTGCACGCCTGCGCTGGTGAGCCGAACCACCCGGGGAGCTCCGGGCCCGCGGGTCGGGGTGCGCGCTGGCCCGTCCGCGCCGTCCAGCAACCCGTACTTCGCAACCAGGTGCAGGTAGTCGCGCTGGTAGAGGATCCTGATGCTTATCTCCGGATACAGCTCGCGGAGACGGCGAACCTTGCGGTTCTTCTTGGTGACCAGCTTCTGGTTCATCGTCGTTATCTCGATGTAGGTGTCCTCCGCCGGGAGGTAGAAGTCAGGGGTGAAAAGTTTGGTCGGTCGGCCTTCGTGGTCCCACTGGACAGGGAATGAGCGTGGCTCGTACTCCCATGCGACGCCGTAGAAGTCAAGTAGCCGAGCGAGGTGAAGTTCGCTCTCGTGGGCGAAGCCCGCCAGGGCCGTCGAACGGGCGTGGGGGGTCAGGTTGCCGTGGCCTCCGCTTCGGTTTCTACTTCCGCCGGCCGAGCCCGGGTCGGGAACAGCTCCAGGATCTCACCTTCCAGGTCCCGCTGGACCTGTCCGACCGCGATGGCGAACACGCCCTGGCCGCGGCGGAGTATGTCCATCAGGTACTGCTGCGTCTCGTCGGAGTTGTCGCTCGTCCAGATGTCTATGCCGTCGGATAGCAACGTCGAGTCCTTGAGGGGATCCTGCTCGTCTATCTCGGACCGCAGCCATTCGATCGCCTTGCGTATCTTGGCCAGGCTGATGCCCGTGTCGCGCAGCCGCTTGATCACTCGCAACTGTACGAGATCGGTGTACGAGTAGAGCCGCTGGGTGCCAGAACCGCGGGCGGCCCGGAGGGATGGCATGAGAAGACCCGTCCGTGCCCAGTGATCGAGTTGCCGGTAAGTGATCCCCACCAGCTTGCATACCTGGGGAGCCCGGTAGCCGTTGCGGTCCGCTTGATCCCCCTCACCGGTGATCGGTTTACCCATCAATCGTCCTCCTGGCTCGATGCACGGCGGGTTGCTCGCTTCAACCCGCCACTCCTGAAAACCGACCACGGTCGGGCGAGGGCTTACAGCGTCGTAATTACACCCTGGTCAGAGCGAACGATAGACGATCAGGCCGCAACTATCAACGGTTTCTGTGGAAAACTGGTGACTGGTGACTGGTGACTGGTGACTGGTGACTGGTGGCCCGGCGCTGTAAGCGCGTCCTGGGTCTTGGGTGCTTACCCATGTGGGCCTCAATGGCCCAGGAGGATCCGGGTTACTCGCTGAACCTGTTGGCTTGCAGCAGGTCCCACGACACCTAGGCGGCGAACGAGGCGACCCCGATTGACCGATCGGATAAGTTCACACTGGGCGAAGCTGGTGTGTTTCAGGCCGGTGGCGGTGTTCGGATCGATTTCGACATGGAGTGACAGGCCGCGATCGGTGGTCGTCAGAGGAACGATGATCGCGAACGGAAACCCACTACCGAACGTGTGTGGTGGACCCACTACGAGCGCGGGCCGACACCACGCCGGTTCCCCGGGATACGGATCACCGAAGTCGACCAACCAGAGTTCATCAACCGATGCCATCGGCCACATGGGTAGCTTCCGCCTCGTCCAGATAGGCGGTCCATGCTGCTTCGTCCTTCCGAAGTTCCTCGAGTTCTCGAACCACGCGCTTGGCGAAGCGCTGGCGACTCAGCGCCTCCGCGGCATCGCGAACCGTCTGCCCGACGGATGTCCCGGCTAGTTTGCTCATCCGCACCAAGCGCGCGTGAGTTTCCCTATCTACTCGAATCGTCGTGCTATCCATAGTGCGGCTCAAGTATATGTCTTGTAGACGTAGTTGTATAGGCCGGAACTCAGTTGTGGATGAAATGGCGTACACCGATCGAGGCGAGATCGCTCAGCGCCGAGGGATGTCTTGGCCTCGGCCGCCGGACCGCGTTCCCGTCGCATAGATTCTGGTCATGCGGATCAAGGCCAATGGACGATGGGTAACCCTGGCGCCTGGCGCCCGGCGCCTGGCAACGTGGAAGGCGTTCACTGCGTCGTCCGCCGCCTCCGCCGCCCCTCGGCGTAACCCCAGACCCAAACGGTGCTACGGAGGATGGTGTAATCCAATCTAATGGTAACTACCGATTGCCGGCTATAGACTACAGACTAACGACTAGCAACTAATCATCTAAGCATACCGGCTACTCGACTGTGACCACGTCCGTGAACGGGGAACAGCCGGCCTTGTTGCATGCCCGGGCCTTCCAGCTGGTGCGGTACAGGCCGAGGAGGCCTCGGTTGGGATCGATGTCGAAGGACTGGGCTTCCAGCGGAGCGTTGACATATACGAGCAACTCGAACGAGCTGTCGGGGTGGGAGCCCTTCCAGAGTTCATAGTAGGTTGCCTCTTCCACTGCATCCCAGGTCACGTTTCCGACACACCGACATCACTCAGGCCACTGGCTCGTGGCTGGTGAAGGGCCAATCAGGTCTTGAAGTCTTCCGGAGTCAGGTCTTCGAGGAACTCCCTGAAGCGTTCGACCTCGGCTTCCTGCTCCTCGTCCTTTATCTCGATGCCGGCGTCGTCCAGTACCTGGGGAGTGGCGTAGAGGGGGGCGCCGGTCCGAGCCGCAAGGGCGATCGCGTCCGACGGCCGGGAACTGACATGGTGCTCCTCGTCGTTCTGGTTGAGGACCAGGTCCGCGTAGTAGACGCTGTCGCGTAGCTCGGTGACGGTCACCCGCGCTACCTGGGCTCCGAGCACCTCGGTAGTTATCCGTAGCAGGTCGTGGGTGAAGGGTCGCGGTGTGGTCACGCCTTCGAGTGCGTACGCGATGGCGGTCGCCTCCATCGCCCCGATCCATATCGCCAGATAACGCTTACCACGGGTCTCGCGAAGCAACACGATCGGTTGGTTGGTGGGGTACTCGATCCGCACCCCGATCAGATCCATCGGAACCGTGTCGCTCATGGAGTGAGACTATCACCACCTCAAGGGTGCGCAAGCGACAGCAGGGCCGAAGGGTCGGCATCGAACCGTTCGAAGTCGAGGATTGCCCACAGGGATCGGAGGTTTCGCCATCGGCCCTTCCAGTCGAGTCCGTATCCCACCAGGAATTCGTCACCCACCTCGAAGCCCCGGTAGCCGATCTCGAGGTCGACGATCCGCCGCGACGTTCTGTCGAGGAGCGCCACAGTCTGCAGGCTTGCGCAGTTGCGGGCCTCGAGCGTCCGGCACAGGAGTTGGTGGGTGAGTCCGGTGTCGACGATGTCCTCCACGATGAGTACGTGGCGATCCTCCAGGTTGGTGGCGGTGTCCATCGCCAGGCGGACGCGGCCACCGTGACCGAACCGCGTCAGAGCCAGGAAGTCGGTCTCGCAGTCGATCGCGATCCCGCGCACCAGGTCGGCATGGAAGACCAGGGAGCCCGAGAGAACGCACACCAGGACGGGGCGGAGTCCCCGGTAGTCATGGCTGATGCGCTCGCCCAACTCGGTGACCCGTGTCTCGATGTCCCGCTCTGGCACCACCTCGGTGGCGATCATCGGCCGGCCAGCCTGGCTGTGATCCAGTCCCAGTAGCGCACGCTCCAGGTGAGTACGTCCTCGACGCCTGGAAGCTCTGATCGCCGCTCGACCTCTATCACCTCGACGGAGGCGGGTTCCTCCTCCGGAACCGGATCCGGTGGTGGCTCGGCTGCCGGCACGAGGGCAGCACCGTTGCCCTCGACCGCCACCTCAGGCTCCGGAGCGATCAACAGCTCGAAACTGCCCTCGGTCGGCGGTCCGATCCCGCTGATCAGGGGTCTAGGGGCGGTGGAGGCGACGGGTACGAGGGTCATGGCGCCGAATTCGGCGAATCCGTAGTCCAAGAGGGCAGTGGCGTCCGCGAAGTGGTCGTCGGAACCCAGTACCACCGCGTAGAGGCGCCTCCGGTCGCGCTCCGCCGCTGCAACCAGAGTGAGAAGCGCCTGGTTCGTGTAGCCCGTCTTGACACCGATGGCTCCGGGGTAGCTGCCCAGAAGTTCGTTGCGGTTGATCGCCACCCTCGGCTCGCCGTCCGGGTCGGCCGGGAGGTTGGCGCTGCGGGCCTCGACGAGCCTGGCGAAGTCCGGGTCGTCCATCGCGGCCAGCGTAACGGTGAGGAGGTCACGGGCCGAGCTGTAGTGGTCGGGGTGGTCGAGGCCGTGAGGGTTGACGAAACTCGTGTTGCCTAGACCCAACTCCGCGGCCTTGGCGTTCATGAGTCCGGCGAACCCGGCGACCGTACCTCCAACGTGTTCGGCCAGCGCTACCGCGGCGTCGTTGGCACTCTGAAGGAGCAATGCCGCCAGCAGGTCCTCGACGGTCCACGGTAGCTCCCCGGGGACCAGGCCGATTTCGGATTCCCCCGCCAGGTCGGCTCGTGAGGTTATCTCCACCGTCGCATCCGGTTCGGCCTGCTCGATCACCACGAGGGCGGTCATGATCTTGGTCGTTGACGCCACCGCCCGCCGCATGTCGGGACTGTTCGCGGCCAGGACATGGCCGAAGGTGTCGTCGTACAGTATCCACGCCTTCGCCGTCACCTCGGGCGGCGGAGGCGCCAGCAGTCCGTCTTCGGGAGGCAGGGTGGCCCAGCCGCGGGGAGTACCACCCATGGGGGCGACGAAGATGGCCAGCACCACCAGGAACAGTGCTACGAGACGTCGCATTAGGAGGGTGTCGAAGGCCCCCGTGCAAAGGGGTTCGCCCGGTAGTTCACACTTTCAGACTAGATGATCAGTTCCTAGGCAGTAGTCTATAGAGGCTAGTTGATAACCGGTGGTTAGCGTGAGATCAGGTCAGTTACCATCCTCCCAAGTTGCAGATGTTTAGCACAGCGTCACCATTCACCATTCACCATTCACCATTCACCATTCACCATTCACCACTCAGTCCTCGTCGAGGATTGTCCTCAGCTCCGCGAGGAACAGCAGGTCGTTGAGTCGACGCAGCGCTTCGACACCTCTCCTGGTGGTTTCCGCAGCATGTCTCCGGGCTTCGGGGCTGCGGTTCCGCCGCATGGCGACCGTGAGTCCCCCGATCAACTCGATGTGGCGGACGGCCGCGTTGCGGATCATGCGCAGATGACGGGGTTCCAATCCTTGATCGATGAGCGCCCTGCACTGGCGTGCAATCGCCAGATCCCGATTCGTGAACCTGGGGATCCCGTGCTCTTCCCTGGGCCTGATCAGGTTGTGGCTCACCAACTGGCGGATCTGTTTCCTCGAGAGATCCGCCTGAGCAGCGATGTCCTGGAGTTCCAAGACGTGGTCGTCCGGCGCGGAGCCGGCTTCCGACCCCTCGGTTTCCGGTTCCTCGATGACAGGGGCTGGCCCCTGCGACCATTCGGCCAGTTGCGACTTGATCACCTTCAGCGGGAGGAAGTGGTCGCGCTGCCGCTGGAGTATGAACCGGAGCCGCTCTATGTCCTCCGGGCTGAATTGCCGGTAGCCCGCCGGTGACCTGGCCGGCCGGATCATCCCGCGCGACTCCAGAAACCGTACCTTGGACGTGGTGAGGTCGGGGAACTCCTCCCTGAGCAGGTCGGTGACCCTACCGATCGAGACGGAGGGGGCGTCGTTCATCGACCCCGTGCCACGAGCAGATGGAAGGTCCCGATCATCAGGCGGTCGCCGGGTTTGAGCGAGGACTTCTCGACTAGTCGGTCGTTGACGTAGCTGCCGTTGGTGGAACCCAGATCCTTGAGGGACAGGCCGCTGGAATCGAGTTCGATCCGGCAATGCCGCCTGGAGACCGTGATGTGATCCAGGGCCACATCGCTGTACGGGTGCCGACCCACCCGGGTGATTCCGGGAGCCAGCAGCCAGGTCCGGCCGGCTTGCTGGCCCTTGTGGACCACGAGGGCGTACGCGGGGGTGCCCGACAGGTCCGGCCCCTCCTCGGCGATGGTCCGTTCCGGCTCACGATGCGTGGCCCCGGGATCGAGCACCATTGTGGCGTCTGTGTCACCGGCGTTCTGAACGACAGGCTCGTTAGATTGGGGATCGTTGGCTGGCATGTGACGATTGTAGTTGTGTATGAAGTGAATCCGACGCCCTTTTGGCCGTCGGATGACCACCTGTTCCTTGCGCATGAGTTGTTGTGTCGGAGAAGCCCCCACTCCTTTGTCGCGGACGGGACTACTTCGACTCCATAGGGGTCTCCTTTGCTTCTGGAACTACCCGACGGAGACCATGAATGCGCGCCGACGACGATGCCCTACGCTGACGAAGCGCACCCCTACCCGTCGGAGCGTCGGGCGCGGTGCTGCTGTACCGAACGGCGCATGTCGCCCGCGTACTGCCAGGAGACGATCAGGTACAGGATCAGGCCCGTGACTCCCGTCGCTGCTCCCAGCAACTGCCAGAAGCCCGGGAAGAAGCCGGTATGGGCCAGGTAGTAGAACGGCACCGCACAGAAGACGAAGACGGTGGCGGCCTTGCCGAGTTGGCGTACGGCGACCTTGATCCGCAGAGTGACCAATAGGTACAGGGCCACGGCGCCTATTGCGGCCTCCCGGGCCAGGAGCGGCCAACCCAGCCACGGAGGAACTACCCCGGCGGCGAGTCCCCCGATCACCGACGACGCCACTACCAGGCGGTCGGCGAGCGGATCCAGGAACTTGCCTATCTCCGAGACCTGGTCCAGTTTGCGGGCCAACCACCCGTCGAGGTAGTCCGTCCAGGCGATCACGCCGAGCATCACGGCGGCCAGGCCGGGATTGTCCCGCCCTAGCAGCACCCACAGGAACAGCGGGATGGCGGCGATGCGGAGAGCTGAGATCAGGTTGGGGACGGTCCAGAGCCCTCGGTCGGTATCCAGGCTGGAGGGGGACGCTGCCTCGTCGGTTCTCAGTTGCCGACTCCTTCCCCGGCGCGGTAGCAAGATACCAGGTGGCCGGGACTGACCTCATCGAAGGGCGGGTGATCGTTGGAGTGGCAGACGTCGGCGGCGAGGGGACACCGCTCGATGAAGCGGCACACGGGCGGTGGGTTGATGGCCTTGGAGATTCCCCCCCGGATGTCGGCGCTCTCCCGGCGGTGGGTTGGATCCGGAACGGGAACCGAAGCCAGCAGAGCCCTCGTGTAGGGATGCTGCGGGTTGCCGAGGATTTCCTCGGTCGCGCCCATCTCCACGATCTTGCCCAGGTACATGACCGCGATGCGATCGCACATGTAGCGCGCCACGGCCAGATCGTGGGTGATGTACAGGTAGGAGACGTTCAGCCGCTCCGCCAGCTTCAGCATCAGGTCCATGATCGAGATCCGGATCGACACGTCGAGCATGGAAGTGGGCTCGTCCGCTACGACGAAGGACGGATCGACCACCAGGGCCCGGGCGATGGCCACCCGTTGCCGCTGCCCGCCGGACAACTCGTGCGGGTAGCGGAACAGAAAGGTCGATGCAGGGGTCAGCCCGACCAGTTCCAGAAGTCGCATGGTCCGCTTCTCGCGTTCGCCTATGCTCCCGATCCGCTGCACGGTCAGTGGTTCCGCGATCGTGTCGTAAACGGTCCGACGCGGGTTCAGCGACTCGAACGGATCCTGGAAGATCATCTGCACCCGCCGCCGGAACCGTCGGAGGTCTTCCTTGGCGGCTATTCCGGCCATGTCGACCATCTCGCCGTCCTGCTCGAGCATGATCCGTCCTGAGGTGGCCTCGAGTAGCTTGACCAGCAGCTTGCCGGTGGTGCTCTTGCCGCAACCCGACTCGCCAACCAGCCCGAGGGTCTCCCCCGGGGCGATGTCGAAGCTGATCCGGTCCACGGCGTGGACGTGCTCGGTCGCGCTGCGGAAGGCGTTGCGTGAGATCGGGAACTTCTTGGTCAGGTTCTCGACGCTCACCAGTGGCCGGGTCATGCCTGTACGCCCTTGCGTATCCGGACCGGGACGCTCGTCCAGTTCCAGCAGGCTACCCCGTAGCCGGACTGCGGGTCGATGACCTCCATGATCGGGTTCTCCTCGCGGCAGCGCTGGTCGGCGAATGGGCACCGGGGGTGGAACCGGCAGCCGGCGGGCGGGTCGATGAGGTTGGGCGGTTCGCCCTCGAGGGGCGCCAGCACGCGGCGGGGCCCGGTCACCGACGGCGTGGAACGCAGGAGCAGGTAAGTGTACGGGTGGCGGGGCCGGGAGAACACGTCCGCGGTCGGTCCCAGTTCAACGAGGCGACCGGCGTACATCACTCCCATCACCTCGGTCACCTCGGCGATGACCGCGATGTCGTGGGAGATGTAGATGATGCTCATCCCCAGCGAGGTCTGGACCTTCTTCAGTTCGTGCAGGATCTGGTCCTGAACGATGACGTCGAGGGCGGTGGTGGGTTCGTCGGCGATGATCACCTGCGGGTCGCACGAGAGAGCCATCGCGATGACCGCCCGCTGCCTCATCCCGCCCGAGAACTCGTGCGGGTAGCGATCCACCATCGCCCGGCTCAGCCCGACCAGATCGAACAACTCACCGATCCGATCCCGGATCTTCTCCTCGGTCAACGCGCCCCCGAAGTGGGTGACCATCGCCTCCCGGATCTGCTCGTAGACGGTGTAGACGGGGTTCCACGCGTTCATCGCGCCTTGGAAGACCATGGCGATGTCGGACCAGCGGCGGGTCCTCATCTCGTCCTCGCTCACGTCGAGGAGGTCGGCCCCGTTGAGACGTACCGATCCGCCTCGAAACTCCGCGTTCTCCGGCAGCAGCCGCAGGAGCGACATCGCGACCGAGGTCTTGCCGCAACCGGACTCCCCGACCAATCCCAGAGCCTCCCCCTTGTGCAGCACGAAGCTGACCCCGTCGACCGCGGAGACCCATCCTTCGCTGGTCCTGTAATGCATGCTCAGGTCGTCGACCTCCAGCAGAGGCGCGCCGTCCGATGCGCCCGCGGCCCCATCGCGGGCTTGAGAGCGGGCGGAACGCAGGTGGGAACCCACCCGGCCCGCGGTGTGTCCACCCAGCGCGGCGCCGGAGACGAAACCGAGCGCACGCACGATGACCGTTCCGATGGCCAATTCGCCTCCGACGGCACCCCAGACCACCTCCACGGCGAACAGGCCCAGCGCGGCCATCATCCCGTGGGTCGGGCGCCGATGACCGGCCGCCAGGCCGCCGACCAATGCTCCTACGAACCCGGGCAGCAGGAGGGCGACCAGAATCACCACGTACCCGGGCCGGTACTCGTCCTCCGGCGGGGTTATCCACCCTCCCAGCCACCAGTTCGACAGCGCCATCACGGCGGTGCCGAGGAGGATCGCCACCAGGTTCAGCCGGGGCTGGCTGGTCTCCGCGGTCCCGCTCATCCGGACTCCCCCACCGGTCGCGTGCGTCCCGCCCGTCCGGGCGACCGGCCGGCGGACAGCAGGGCGGTGAACTCCCTCATCGCTTCCTCAGCCTGGGATTGATCACCTCGTCCATGGCCCGGCCGACCAGGAAGAAGGCGGCTGCGAGGAGCGACACGCACAGTCCGGCCGGGAACACCAGCCACCAGAATCGCATGCCGGTGAGGAAGTATCCCTGGTTCCTGGCCAGTTCGATCATCAGTCCCCAACTCATGTCGATGTTGAGCAGACCGAGGAAGGAGAGAATGGCCTCCGTCTGGATGGCGGCGGTGACAGTGAACATCATGTACAGGAAGCTGAGC
Source organism: Candidatus Spongiisociaceae bacterium (assembly GCA_965219685.1). Lineage (GTDB taxonomy): Bacteria > Actinomycetota > Acidimicrobiia > Spongiisociales > Spongiisociaceae > JAPPFW01. Next base: position 915,157 of record CBDCOH010000002.1, read on the forward strand.
GGCATCACGTTCGGTATCACATGGATGACTATGACCCGGAGCGTGGAACCGCCCGCCACACGGGCGGCCTCGATGAAGGGCTTCACCTTCACCGCCAGAGCCTGCGACTTGAGGACGATGGCCACCCCGCCGAAGCCCGACAGCACGCCGATCAGTAGGGCCAGGTGCCACAACTGGAAGCGGAACACCGAACTCATCACGATCAAGATGGCGAGGCCGGGGAGCATCAGCAGCAGATCGGCCAGGCGCATGAAGAAAGAGTCGACCCAGCCGCCCAGGTATGCGGCCACCGCGCCGACCGAGGTTGCGAAGATGACCGTGACCAGCGCGGCCACCAATCCCAGCAGGAACGCTCCCTGCGCGCCCTTCATGAGTTGGGACAGGATGTCGCGCCCGAGCGGATCCGTGCCGAGCCAGTGACGACCGTACGGACCGGTGGGTTGCTCGCGGATCTCGGCGATGTCGCCGATCATAAGGGGAGATCCGTCGGGGTTGGAGTAGAGGAGCGCCTCCCGGACCGACATCTCCGTGGCCGGATCCGTGACCTCGTTGACCACCGTCCTGTACAGGGTCGGGGGGTTCGCCTCGTTCCCGACGACCGGGTGGTAGGTGCCGGTGTCCCACACCCCACCTAGTGTCACCGCTGCTACGGCTAGCAGAGCGCCGGTGACTCCGACCGTCAGCGGGAGCGTGAGCCTCCGCTCGTAGCGCAGGCGCCCCAGCAGGGGCCAGGTCAGCCAGGCCACGGCCGGCCAGATCAGCAGGAACAACGCTGCGCCCGAGTACCAGCGCAGGCCCGACATCAGGACCGGATGTATGAGGGCCATCAGCCCGAAGAACAGGATGATGGCCAACCCCACGACTCCGACCCGGTTGGCTCGGAACAGGTTCCAGTTGTTGGTCACGCCGGCCCACACCAGGTTGGCCCGGATCCTCCAGAGCGAACCGGTGGCGGGCAGATCGGTGGCCGGAGCTTCCAGCAGATCAGTCATCGGTCGCGTCCCCGCATCGTCACTCCCCCGTCACCCTGATCCGGGGGTCGAGGAACATGTAGAGGATGTCCACCACCAGGTGCCCGACCATGGCCATGACGCCCACGAACGAGAAAGCGGCGATGGCCAGGTTCAGGTCCTGTCCCACCACCGACGTGAACAGCAACTCGCCCATGCCGGGCCACGAGTAGACGGTTTCGGTGATGATCCCGCCGTCGATGACGGTTGCCACGGCGATCACCAGGCTGGTGGTCACCGGGAGCAGGGCCGTGCGGGCGGCGTGGCGGTCGCGCACGGTCTTCTCGGCCAGGCCCTTGGCCCGGGCGGTCAGGATGAAGTCCTCCCGCATGGTCTCGAGCATGGAACTGCGGGTCAGGAGCATGATCCCGGCGAAGCTGATCAGCGTGATGGTTATGACCGGGAGGATCATGTGGTGAAGGATGTCCCCGGCGTACAGGCGCCGGGCCGATCCGAAGTCGCTCAGGTACCAGAACCAGATCATCACCAGGGCCAGCGCGCCGTATCCCATCCACACCGTCCGCTTCCGCAGGGCCGCGTCCCTGATGCGGCGGGACAGGATCCACAGGGTGAGCGCCACTACGCCGCCCACCAGCAACACCCCGAATATCACCATGAACACGTGGTTGGAGCTGAAGGGAGCGTCCACCCACTCCTCGGGGTCTAGGAACTTGTTTATCGGCACCACGTCGGCGTAGAAGGCGAAGAACCAGATCAGCATCAGCGCGAACCAGGGGTAGAAGACCGTGTAGAGAAACACGCTGCCGATGGTTATGGCGTGCTCGCCCCGCCGTCCCCGCCGCCAGGCGATGAACTTCCCGGCTACGAAACCGAGCAGGTAGTAGCTCACAAGCACCGTCAGGAACAGCACCAGGGTTCTGGGCAACCGCTCCAGGATGATGTCCGACACCGGCCGCGGGTACTGGAGGAACGAGAACCCGAAGTCGCCGCGGAAGAAGTTCCACATGTAGCTGGTGTACTGCTCCCACAGGGGCTTGTCGAGGCCGAGGCGCTCGATGGCCAACTGCGCCGCCTCGGGCGGGATATTGGGGTTGGTGGCGAACCGCTGCTTGACGGTGTCGCCGGGCAGGGCGGTGAGCAGCAGGAAGGTCAGCGTCAGGAAGATGACGAACAGGACGAACATCTGCGCGGCACGCCGCGCGATGTAGCGCATCATCTCACTGCCACCTCAACCTCGTGCCTCCGTTCCGCCTCGTGGTCTCGCGTCCGAGTGGGGGCGGCGGGAGGACCTGGCCGGTCCTTCCCGCCGCTCTGTCTTCGGTCGCCTACTGGGCCAGATTGACCGCTCCGGGCAGCGCCTGGAAGTTCTGCAGACCGTCGAGAGTGGTCGTGCTCGGGAACTCCAAGGTATTCCGGAAGGCCTCCAGCACCGGGGTGGTGAAGAGGACCACGTACGGGACATCCTGGGCGAGCACCGCGTCCATCTCACGGACGAGCGCAGCCGCGGCGTTGATGTCGGTCTCGGCCTTCAGTTGGTCCGCCATCGCGTCGAACTCCGGGTTCGCGTAGCCGGGGATGTTGAAGCCGCCGGCGGTGGCGGAGTCGGCACGCGAGTCGAAGAAGTCGGCCACGTAGTCCGGGAAGATGGTGAGACCCCATCCGAGGATGTACATGTCCCAGTCCACCGGCCCGAACACCTTGTCCACGATCACCGAGAAGCCGGTGGGTTCCGCCGTCAGGGGGATGCCGAGGTCGTTGGCCCAGTCGGCGATGAACAGGCTGTAGGTGGCCCGTAGCGGATCGTATCCCGGCCCGGGGGCCAGCAACTCGAGGTCCCCGACCGGCGTGCCGTCAGGACCCCGGAGGCCCTCACCCTTCGGGATCACGTCCAGGTTGTCGGGGTTCCACTGCGGCTCGACATCCCACGTCCAACCGGCGTCCTTGAGGATCTGCACGGCCGAGTTGACCCGCTCCTCCTGGCTCTGTCCCGCGCACCAGGCATCGAGGTCCGGGTTGGCCCAGAACGCGTTGCCGGGAGGCACCATGGAGTTCAGCGGGATGGCCACGCCCTGTAGCACGTTGGTGGCCATGAACTCCTTGTCGATCATGCAGGCCATTGCCTGGCGGAAGGCCACGTCCGACCCGGGGAAGCTCCGGGTGTTGAAGGCCAGGTAGCGGAAGCCGTTGGATGAGTTGGAGATCACATCGAGGTCCCCGGCTTCCAGCACCGTGGACTGCAGACCACGCTGGAGACCCAGCGGGTTGAGCAGGAAGTCCACCTCTCCGTCACGGAGGGCCAGGACGGCAGCATCCTGGGTGTCGTACACCGAGTAGATGGCGTCGCTCACGTACGGTCCGCCGATCGAGTCGGCGATGACCTCGCCGGACGTATCGCCCACCTGCCAGTTCACATCGCCGGAGAAGGTAACACCGCCGGTCGAATAGGCGGTGGTCTGCGCTCCTTGGTCGTTGGCGTTGGCGTTGGCGACGCTGCGGGCGAAGGCTCCCGGCTCGCGGCGATCGAAGACCATGCTCCCGCCCGACGGCGCGCCTTCCCCGGACACGGCGTAGAGCTCGCCGGCGTCGCCGGATGCGGCAACGTGCGGCCCCCAGTGGGCCTCGGAGAAGATCGGGGACTGGGCTGCTCCGAACTGCCACTGGGCCAGACCGGGCTGGGAGCTCCATGTGTAACGGACTGTGTTGTCGTCGACAGCCTCGACGGAGATCAGGCCCTCGGCCCCCTCGTTCTCCTCCGTGTCGGGGTCGTCGTCGCGGGCCATCGGGAGGGCAGAGAACCAGTTGCCGCCCATCTCGAGGTTCTTGACGGCGTTGAAGGTGAAGGCCACGTCGTTGGCGGTGATCGGAGAGCCGTCGCTCCAGACCAGTCCCTGTCTCAGGTTGACGTCGATCACCCAGTTGTCGCCGGAGGCGGCGCCGAGCGGAGGTTCGACGTCGGCTGCGAGGTTCGGGACCACCGTGTAGCTCGGGAATGTCGATCCGTAGAGGCTCGGTAGAGCCGTCGACAGCACGTACTGGTTCCAGACATCGGCCTCTGTATCGAAGTAGGCCCACGGATTGTCGGTGGTCGGATCACTGAAGATGGCCAGCTTGTAGGTGAACGGAGCGTCCTCCGGCATCGCCTCCGGTTCCGTCGTGGTGGGCGCGGCGGCTTCCTCCGCCTGGGCTGCCTCGGCGGCCTTCATGGCCTCCTCGGCTGCCATCTCGGCATCCTCCAGGGCTGCCTCGGCTTCGGCGAGGGCTCCAGCGAGTTCCGCCTGGGCTGCCTCGTCGCCTTCCATGGCCTCTGCGGCAGCCGCCTGGGCGGCTTCCAGGTCGGCTTGGGCCTGGGCCAGAGCGGCCGCGGCTGCGTCCGCCTCCGCCTGCGCCGCATCGGCCTGCGCCTGTGCTGCGGCGGCTTCCGCCTGTGCCTGAGCCTGCGCTGCCGCATCCTCCGTCTCTTCGTCTGCTCCGCAGGCGCCGGCGAGCAGGGCCACCAGGGCCGCGAGCGCTAGCCAGCGTAGGGATCTATGGATCGGTGAAGCCTTCATGGAATCGTCCTCCCCCCTTTTGGGTTCGCCTTTTTTCGTTTTTCAAACGATCTAGCAAGTCTATTTGACGAATGTGATCGCTCGTTGAAGAAGGCAGCTTTTTCTTCACGGGAACGCGCTCGGTCAGGATGCGTAAGGGCCTTGACCTGGGGTGTTGATCGTCCGCACGGTGCAGTGCATCAGCGATTTCCCGCCTTTGCGAACGTCGTACTCGTTCGCTCCGATGCGATTGATCATGCCAAGAGCCGCACAGAGTCTCTGGGCCAACCTGTGAAAGCTGTGTGAGTGAATTGTCGCGTGCTTTCTGATATACGAATGACTGTTTGATTCGTAAAGCCTTGTCCTCCCCCTATACCTTGCGTGAGGGGGAGGACTCGTTCCGGGTTCATGGAACACTGCTGGTACACTTGGCCAATCGGGCTGTGGCGCAGCTTGGTAGCGCGCTTGACTGGGGGTCAAGAGGTCGTGGGTTCAAATCCCGCCAGCCCGACCAGCGTGTCCGACGCGGTCAACCGATCCAGCGGATGAATGCGACAACTCCTTGGACGAGGCGCCACCCGAGGTAGACGACCGCTAGCACAACCATCAACTTGAAGCTGAAGGGGGTCTTCGGAGGCGGTCTCCCGCCGGGCTGTCCCCCGCTGCCGGTCAACGGGTCCGCGACCGTGCGCCGCTCCGGCGGACGACGAGGTGTACCGGCGTTCCGGTGAAGTCGTACGTCTCGCGGATCCTTCGCTCCAGGTAACGCAGGTAGGTCCGATCGAGTTGTCCGCCCTTCACGAACAGTGCCACGGTGGGAGGGGCCGTCCCGGACTGTGTGACGTAACGGACTCTGGGGCGACGCCCCTTCCTCAGCGGCGGTGGGTGCTCGGCTGTCCACTCCGCTACCAGACGATTGAGAGTTCCCGTGGGGATCCTCCGGGCCCGGTTCGCCAGCACCAGTTCCAGGGCCGGACCCAGGCGGTGCATCCGGGCACCGGTCAGCGCCGAGATACGCAGGACCGGCGCCCAGCCGGCGAAACCCAGCCGGGTACCCACCTCCCACGATGTCCGCTCACGCCGTTCCCGGTCGGCCGCGTCCCACTTGTTCAGAAGGACGACGACCGAAGCTCCCGAGCGGGCCGCTTCCTCCGCTATTCGTTGGTCCTGATGGGTGACACCGTCGAGACCGTCCACCATGAGCAGGGCGGCGTCGGCCCGTCGGAGAACGTCACGCGCTCGGAGGACCGAGTAGAACTCCACGTCCTCGCTGATCTTCGGCTTACGGCGCATTCCGGCGGTGTCGATCAACCGGTAGGGCGCGCCGTCCAGCCGGATAACCACGTCGATCGGGTCGCGGGTGGTGCCGGGTGTGGGCGAGACGACCACCCGCTCCTCCCCCACCAGGCGGTTGAGCATCGTCGACTTGCCGACGTTGGGACGGCCGACGATCGCGACATCGGGGGTCCGGGTTCCGGTCTCGTCGTTCGGAGAGGCGGGAAGCCGCCCGGTGACAAGATCCAGGAGGTCGGCCACTCCCGTGCCGTGGATGGCCGACATCGGCACCGGGTCTCCGAGTCCCAGTCGGCCGAACGCTGCGGCCTCTATGGCGACCATGTCGTTGTCCGCTTTGTTCGCCGCGACCACGACCCTTTCCCCCACCGGCCTCAGAAGGTCGGCGACCGCCGCATCGTCGGTCGAGATGGTTCCCTGGGCGTCGATGACGAAGATGATCATGTCGGCTGCGGCGATTGCCGCCTCCGCCTGGACGCGTATGTCCTCCACCAACTCGGCGTCGATGGCCCGCTGCCATCCGCCCGTGTCGACCACCGTGAAGGATCGCCCGTTCCACTCCGCCTCCAACTCGCGGCGGTCCCTGGTGACGCCGGGTTTCTCCTGGACCACCGCGGCCCGCCGACCCACGATCCGGTTGACCAGGGTCGACTTGCCGACGTTGGGCCGCCCGACAACGGCTACGACGGGTTTGGCATTACTCACAAAGACCGTTCGTTCTCGCGGGTACACGGTCACGATACCGGCGCTGCGGGCAGTGCCGAACCGGGGTCGTTAGGTCCTGCCCGGGCGGTTTCCGGTGACGGCAACGGTCAGGGGTAGTATCGGAGGCGATGTCTCAGCCCGGTCTCTCGCCCTCCCGGCGCCCCACCAGGGTACTTCTCGCCGAGCCGAACGGTTTCTGCGCCGGGGTGGACATGGCGATCAAGGCGCTCGTATGGATGGCGAAGATCTTCGAGCCTCCCGTCTACTGCTACCACGAGATCGTGCACAACCGGTTCGTGGTCGAGTCGTTCGAGCAGGCCGGGGTGGTGTTCGTGGATTCGGTCGACGAAGTGCCGGACGGCGCTCCCGTGATGCTGTCGGCCCATGGATCCGCTCCGGAGGTGCTGGAAGCAGCCAACGACCGGGCAGGGATCGTGGTCGACGCCGTGTGCCCGCTGGTGACGAAGATCCATCACGAAGTCAAGAGAGCGGCCGCGAAGGACTTCGACATCCTCTTCGTGGGTCACGAGGGTCATGACGAGGCGGTGGGCACCCTGGCCAGGGCGCCCGGTGCGATAACCCTCGTCGAACCCGAGACCGGGCTGGCATCCTTCGAGCCCAGGAACCCGGACAAGGTGGCTCTGTTCGCTCAGACCACCCTCGGGCTCCACGAGTGGAAGGCGATGGAGGCCGAAGCCGGTCAGCGCTTCCCGAAACTGGTTACGGCCCGCAAGAGCGATCTGTGCTACGCGACCACGAACCGCCAGGACGCGGTGCGGGCGATGACCGGGGAGTGCGACCTGATCCTGGTGGTGGGTTCGGTCAACTCGTCCAACACCCAAGCGCTGGTCCGGACGGCCAACGTGATGGGGACGCGAGCGTACAGGGTCGACAATGTGGACGGGATCAGCGAGGACTGGCTCGAAGGCGCCGACGTGGTGGGTGTGACTGCGGGGGCCTCGGCGCCCGACTACCTGGTGCGGGAGGTCCTCGAGCGGCTCGATCCCGTCGAGGGTTGGCACCTGTTCAGCGTCGCCGACGAGCAGGAGTACTTCCCCCTACCCCCCGGGCTCCGCAAGTTCGTCGGCGCGCTGACCCAGGGGATGGAGTTGGGCTTCACCTCCCGTCCAGGAGGCAGGGGTCCGATCGAACAGGACCGCCACCTGGGACCGATGTCGGCGCTCGACTCACTGCGGTGACCTGAACCGGGCAGGCCCGCCGTCAAGCAGCCGGGGAGGGTCGTATTCCCCGCTCCCCCGCCAGGTTGAGGACCGCCTCCACCACGCTCCGGACGTCTTTGTCCGAGGTGTCGATCACGATCGCGTCGCCGGCGGCCATCATGGGCGAGGCTCGCCGCGTCGAGTCGAGGTGGTCCCGCCGGGCGAGATGCCGCTGAGCGGTCCTCACCGGGATGGCCTGCTGGCCTGCCCTCCTGAGAGCCCTCACCTCCGGGAGAGCCTTGAGGAAGACCTTCAACGGAGCATCCGGGAACACCACGGTTCCGATGTCCCGCCCCTCCACGACCGCCCGGTTTCCTCGGGAGACCAGCCACTCACGCTGCCGGCGGGCCAGGAGCAGCCGGACGCCGGGGAGTGTCGAGAGCCGGCTCACCTCGGCGGTCACCGCGCCGGTCCGGATGGCCTCGCTCATGTCGATGCCCTCGACCAGCATCCTGCCGTCGTCGTACTCAAGGCCGGAGCCGGCGATCACCGGCATGACCGAGGCGTCGCTGGAGAGGTCCAGTTTGTGCAGCATGGCGACCAGGGTCGCGGCCCGGTAGTAGGCGCCGGTGTCCAGGTGAGCACAGTTCAACTCCTCGGCCACCGCCCGGGACACGGTGGTCTTGCCGACCCCTCCGGGTCCGTCCACCGCGATGACGAATTCGGCCGGAGTCGGGGTCCCGCTCACAGGGTCTCCAGCATGTCGAAGAAGCCCGGCCAGGTCTTGGCGACGCAGTCCGGGTCCTCTATGACCACGCCGGGCTGGACGAGGCCGGCCACCGCGAACGACATCGCCATGCGGTGGTCGTCGTAGGTTCGTATTCGCGCCGGTCGGAGGCCGCCCGGGGATATGGCGAGGTGATCATCCCCGGTCGTCACCCGGGCGCCCAGCCGGTTCAGTTCGTTCTCCAGGGCGGCGAGGCGGTCGGTCTCCTTGATCCGCAGGTTGGCGATGTTCGTGAAGAGGCTGGGAGTGCATGCGAAGGCCGCTACCACCGCCAGCCCGAGGGCGGCGTCCGGGCAGTTGTTCAGGTCGGCCTCGACGCCCCTCAGGCGGGGCGGCCCCTCCACGGTGATGCCCTCCGGAGCGGCCGCCACCCCGCAACCCATCTTCGCCAGCACCCCCAGGGCTGCCATGTCGGCCTGGGTGCTGCTGGGGTCTATGCCCGTCACGGTGATGGCGGCGCCGGTGATGGCCGCGGCGGCCCACGGGTAGACGGCCGCCGAGGCGTCCGCCTCCACGGCGAAGGTCGTGGACCGGTACCCGGTCGGCGGTACGGTGATGGACCCGTCGTCCTGCCACCGGGGCTCGGCCCCGAAAGCGGCCATCACCTCGAGGGTGGTCTCCAGGTACGGTCGCGACACCACGTTGTCCCCGAGGTCCAGGGTGACCGTGCGCCCGGCCCGCGGGGAACTGAGCAGCACCGCCGAGACGAACTGGCTGGATCGCGATCCGTCGATCGGGATCCGTCCACCTGCCAGGCCGCCACCGGCGACCCGGACCGGGGGGAACTCCCCGCCGCGTTCCGCCTCGACCGTGGCGCCCAGAGCCCTGAGGGCTGCCACGAGGGGGCCGATGGGGCGTTCCCGCATGCGGGCGGTTCCGTCGATGACGCTAGGCCCGTCGGCCAGGGTCGCGACCGCGGTTATGAAACGGGCGGTGGTTCCCGAGGCCCGCGCATCGAGGTGGCCCCCACCCCTGGGCACGCCGTTCGAGTGGATCTCGAAGCTCCGCCCGCCGGTTTCGACGCCGATCCCCAAGCGCCGGAGACACCGGACCATGGCGTCGGTGTCGTCGCTGCGGAGGGGGTCGACGACAGTCGACCGGCCCTCGGACAGAGCCGCCGTGACCAGGGCCCGGTTGGTGATGCTCTTGGAACCCGGAGGTCGCACGGTCGTGTCCCGCACCTCCCGGGGCCGAACCTCGTACCCGTTCACCCCGACATCTCCCTGTCCGCGCGATGGCGGGTCGCTCCCATCGCGTGCCTGTAGAAGGCTCTCACCTCGCCGACGTCGAGACAGCGCCACTCGCCCGGCGCCAGAGCCCGGTCGCGCAACTGCCCGATCGACGTGCGATGGAGGCGCACGACGCGGAAGCCCAGTGCTTCCCACAGGCGCCGGATCTCCCGGTTGCGGCCTTCGCTCATCGACATCTCCAGATGGGAACGGTGCCCGTCCGATCCGACTTTGCGCACGGCGACCACCCGCGCCGGCCCGTCCTCCAAGTCGATCCCGCGGCGGATCCGGGCCAGGTGCCGAGCAGTGGTGGGGCCGTCCACCAGCACATCGTAGGTCTTGGCGATCCCGTACCGGGGGTGGGTGACGAGGTTGGCGAAGCCGCCGTCGTTGGTGAGGAGAAGCAGCCCGGTCGTGTCCGCGTCCAGCCGGCCCACCGGGAACACGCGGGGGCGGGAAGGCACCAGATCCACGACGGTCGGCCTGCCCTCCGGGTCCCGCGTGGTGCTGATCACCCCTAGCGGCTTGTGAAGAAGGTAGTAGACCAGGTCCGGGTTCACGGGGAGCCTTATCCCGTCGACCAGTACCTCGGCCGAGGTGGGATCCACCCGCTGCCCGGGGCGTGCGATCCGGCCGTCCACCGAGACCCGACCCTCGACGATCAGGCTGTCGGCGCCCCTGCGGGAGGTCAAGCCGCTCCGGGCGATGACCTTCTGGAGCCGTTCAGCGTTGGTCGGCGGGGTCACCGGAGAAAGTGGATGGGCGGTCGAGTGACTCCGCCACGTCGGGCGGCGGCATGTGGTCAGCCAGTGGGGGCAACCCGGCCAGGGATCCGAGTCCGAGAGCCTCGAGGAACGCCGGGGTGGTGGAGTAGACGGCCGGGCTGCCGGGCGTGGGGAGCCGACCGGTCGCCTCCACCAGCCCGCGCCGGTTGAGCGTGCGCAGCGCGGAAGCGGAGTCCACGCCGCGCAGTTCGGAGATCTGGCCGAGTGTGACGGGCTGCCGGTAGGCGACCACGGCCAGCACTTCGAGGGCGGCGTTGGACAGGCGGGCCGCGGTTCCCGTCGTCGAGAACCTCTCCAGGTAGGGCAAGGCCTCAGCCTTGGTGTACAGGCGCCATCCTCCGGCCACGTAACGAAGCACCACTCCCCGATCCTCGTCCGCCAGCCGATCGGCCCAAGCAGCCAGTTCGGCCTTCACCTCGGCCAGCGGCACTTCCAGTACCTGGGCCAGTTCACCCTCCGGGATCGGTTGCTCCGCAACGAAGAGGATCGCTTCGAGGGCTGCCCTGGGATTCATGCGCCGTTCCCGTAGGCGACCGGCAACTCGGCGGGCGCGCCGCGGATGCGCCGCACCGAAATCTCGGACGGATCGTTCTGGGCGACCGACACCACCCCCCAGCGGGCCAGTTCCAGCATCGCCAGGAAGTAGGCGGCCACCTCGACCCTCCGGGTGCAGTGGGCGACCAGGCGTTCGAAGGTCGATTCCAACTCCGCGACGATGCGAGTCCGGATCTCCTCGATGGCGTCGCCGACCGACGGCAGGTCCAGGTCGAGATGGTCCATCTCCACCTCGGGTTCGGGAAGGTCGGTGCCGGCCATTCCGTCGATCAGGGCGGCCAGGGTCTCGGGAGTGACGCCCGCCGGCAGGGCCGGAGTCCGGGGTCGTGGCAGCTGCCGGTCGATGCCCACCGAGCGGCCCACGTGGCGTCCGGCCTCCGTGAACCGGTGCCTCAGCACGGTTGCCACGTCCTGGAAGGTGAGCAGGGTCAACAGCCTCGCGAGGAGCCGGTCCCGCTCGTCCAGCAGGGCGAGTTCCTCCTCCAGGTCGACCTCCTCCTCGTCGGGGAGCAGGAACCGGGCCTTGAGGTGGATGAGGATGGCGGCCATCAGGACGAACCCGGATGTGGTGTCGAGGCCTGGGTCTCGCTCGTGGAGCGCCTGGAGGAAGTCGTCGACGATGCCGGTGATTCTCACCCTGGTGATGTCGACGTGGTTCCGGCCTACCAGTTGCAGCAGCAGGTCGAACGGACCGTTGAAGACATCGGTTCTCACTTCGTACGTCACAGGCCACTCACTGGTCGCTGGTACGGCACCGGAGACTCGCCTCACTCAATCGGGGTTATGCCATCGTAGGTGGAAACGTCCGTGACGGACGGTCTTTCAGGGACGGGCGGCGGCGCGGCGCGGCCACGGCGGTCCCGCCCGGTCGGCGGCCTGCAGGACAGCCCAGTCCTCCGGCGATATCCCGCCGGGTCGACCCCCGTGATGATGGCGTGCATAGGCCACGACCAGGGGTTCGGCGCCCGCTCGGGCCAGTTCGGCGGCGCCGAGCCTGCCGTGGTCCAGGTAGGCGGTCGCCCTCGGCGTGGAACGGTTCAACGCTCCGCACAGCACAGCCCACGACCGTCCGACAGCGCCGAGACCGCTGTGGCGCTTGCCGATGTCGTGGAACAGCGCAGCCCGGACCACGTCCCTCCGATCCCGGCAGGCCGCGAGCACGCGGCGCGCGGACGCCAGGGCGTGGCGCTGGTCGGCACGCGGCTGTGCCCAGAACAGGGCGCGCTCCTCCGGCGAGAGTAGGTACTGCGCCACCTCGGCCTGCTCGCTCGGCGACAGGCGGCGGGACGACACGACGTCCAGCAAGCGGGCCGCCAGGTGGAGCGGTCGGGCGACGGGCCCCATCAGGAGTTGCGTGGATCCGGTCGGCTCACCGGGACCCTGCCGGGACGGTGGCTTAACGCGCGGACTTGCAGCGGACGCAGCGGCGGGAGATGGGCCGCGCCTCCATCCGCTCGGGCGGGATACGGGTTCCGCATGAGGAGCAGACGCCGTAGGTCCCGTCCTCGATCCGGGCCAGGCAGGCGTCGACCTGGTCGAGACGGGTCTTCAACGAGTCCACGATCCCCAGCACCTCGGTCCGCTCGGCGGTGGTGGCCGCCGCGTCGGCGAACCCCTCACCGAAGTCCAAGTCGCGGCGGAGGTCACCCGACTCGTCCGCGCCGAGTTGCGACAACTGGTGCACCAGCCGATCCCGCTCCTCCAGCAGTATCTCCCGGGCTGCCGAATGGTCGACCATTTCGAACCCTCTCGATGGTTGAAGGTCTGTGCTCTATCGCAAGGCTCTTGGATGGGTCTCCACGTAAACCTCGTGGAGGTGCTGGAGCGACATGCGCGTGTACACCTGTGTTGTTGAGACACTAGCGTGGCCCAGGATTTCTTGGACGGTGCGGAGGTCCGCTCCCCCCTCGACCATGTGGGTGGCGGCCGAGTGGCGCAGCACGTGCGGTGATATACGGGTCTGCGGTATGCCCACCGCCAGGGCGTGCTTGCGGACGATGCCGAAGACCCCTTGGCGGGTCAACCGTCCCCCCCTGGCGTTCAGGAACACCGCCCCCGGGTCCTCCCTCGCGCCGCACAGTTCGAGGCGGACGGGCAGGTATGCCCCGATCGCTTCCACCGCGGGCCGGCCCAGCAGGACCAGGCGCTGCTTGTTCCCCTTGCCGGTAACCATGGCGCTGTGGGTGTCCAGGTCCAGTGCCACCAGATCGAGCCCCACCAGTTCGCTGACACGGACCGCGGTCCCGTACATGGTCTCCAGCATGGCGCGGTCCCGGATGCCCAGGTTCGTATCCGCAGGAGGCGCCTCCACGAGGCGGATCGTCTCGTGCACCTCCAGCGCCTTGGGGAAACTCATCGGAGTGCGCGGGGTCTCGGTGAACCGGGTCGGGTCCTCGTCCGTCTCGCCCTCGGCCACCAGGAACCGGTGGAAACCCCTGACCGCGGCCAGCTTGCGGGCGATGGTCGCCGGACGCATCCCCTGTTCGTACAGCGAGGCCAGGAATCCGTCCACCAACTCCGGCGTGGCCGCCTCCTCCTCCAGATACTCCAGGTAGCCGGCCAGGTCACGCCGGTAGGCCGAGATCGTGTTGACAGCCAGCCCCCGCTCGACCGCCAACGCCGTCAGGTAACCGTCGACTCGGTCGATCAGCACGTTGGTCGTGTCCTCTGCTGCATTGCTCCGTGCTCGGGAGACCTCGGTCTACGGCTCAATGCTACGAGCCATAGGCTGCTTGTGTCTGTCGATTGACGGTGCCGGTTGAAACGAGGACTCAGTGGCGACGCACCCTCCGGGCGGGCGCGGGGCCTGTGTCCAAGTAGTCACTTCGGACGGAGGGGTGGCGGCTTCCCGGTGGCGCGGTCGCACGGGGAGGCTCCACGAAGATGTTCTCGTGGTGCCAGTTCACATAGTTGATATCGGGTGGGTGGTAAGCGGCTTGCGGCCTCCGCATCAGTCTGCCCGCCAATGAGATAACCGGCATCCGCGTTGTCCCATCGCTTACGATCATGTGCTGGCTGACTTGTATCCGCAGATCCTCGTCGAGGCCCATCGCTCCCCGGTCGAACAGTCGATGATGCAGGACACAGAGGGCGATTCCGTTGTCCGGATCGTCGGGCCCGTTGAAAGAACGCATCTTCACGTGGGCTGCGTCGATAGCCACTGCGGCACCTCTGAGACTTCCATCAAACCCGCAGAATGCACAAGAGTTCTCGTATGCAAGAAGAACCGTCCCTCTGAAGCCGGGGGCTCTCTTGGGTGGGACCGGCACCACGACATTTGCGAGTCCAACCTCTTCGAGTACCTCGCTATGTAGCGTTTCGGGAAACGCGGTCAGTAGCTCATTGACCACTTGAGAACGCAGGTTCGCGTCCTCAAGAGCCTTCTCGAAGGTGGGGGCGAACCGGCCGGACACTCGTCGCCTGCGTAGGAGCGAGACCTTCAGCTTCTCATCTTGTCTCATCTTGGTGACGTCTTCACCAGACGCCGTTTCCACTCTCCACAGTTCCCGGTCGCTACCTAGGTAAACGAAAGGATGCTGAGGCTTGGGATCGGAGCTTGCGAACCGGTGCTTGTCCAACAGTGCCCTGAGCGGCTCCTCCGCATCGCGAAAGCTGATCCGCGTCGGTAGACCATTGGCCTTGCGGCCGATCACCCAGAGAAGCAACAGTGGCTTGTAGGGGGCACGCCTGTCCTCGGTTCCGTATCGACCGATTGACCCGACCCTGGCCACCCAGTCCTGAATGTCTGCCGCTCCCGACACGCGACCGGCGACCTCTTTACCCAACCTGGTTCCTCAAGAAAGAAAACGATCAGGCCCGACCCTACCAGTACGACCGTATCGTCCTTACTTCGGCTCCGATCCACCGCAAAAACGTGTGTTGGTAGCGTCACGGCGCCGTCGGCGCCGTGCATCACGAAGCGGCGGCGGTGCTCACCGTCCCTGCCGGCGAGGTGGTCTCGGGATGAAGGCGCTGGTCCTCCGGGCGTATGCAGCGTAGCCCGGACGTCTCTCGCCGATGGTGCGTTCCAGCAGCGCCACGCCCGAGACCCGCAGCAGGAGGACGGTCATGACCAGCGGTCCGGCAACCGTCCACTCGGCGCCGGCCGTCAGGGCCGGGAGATAGATCCCCCACCAGACCAGGCAGTTGCCGAAGTAGTTGGGGTGGCGGCTGTAGCACCAAAGACCCCGGTCCATCACCCGGGCGCGGTTGTCCCGGTCGGCGAGGAATCGGCGCAGTTGGCCGTCCGAGATGGCCTCGAAGGCGAAGCCGGTTCCCCACACGACCATCCCGGCCCAGTCGATCCAACCGAGCGGGTGCCCACCCACATCGGTCAGTACTGCTTGTACGGGCAGCGACACGACCGTTACCAGTGCGCCCTGCAGCAGGAACACGATCACCAGGCTCCACCACGCGAACGGCCGCCAGCGCCGCCGCATCGCCACGTACCGGTAGTCCTCCGGCGCTCCCCACTTGCGCACCGCCAGATGAGCCGCGAGCCGGATCCCCCAGACGGAGACCATCGTGAGCATCAGGACGGATCGTCCGGCAGAGCGATCGCCCTCCCCCCAGATCCACATCGCCCACGCCGCGGCGACGAACACCACCGGCCAGATCGGGTCGACGATGGAAACGTCCCGCTTGCGGAGGCTCACCAGCCAGGTGGAACCCATCAGCGCCGCAGCCACCATGCCCGTAATGACCGTCCCGTTGAACATGGTGGCCCTCATGGGTCGGCGATCCTACCCATCGTCACCCGATGCAGGGTGATGCGTCGTCGACAAGGGCAACCTTAGAGCCAGCGTCTCTGCTCACCGGCCCCCTCCGCGAGGTCCGCGATCCATTGCGCTGGGAGCGTAAGCGTCAAGAGCATCCGCAGTACTCTCTTCTATGTCGCGGGGGTCACCGCCCTATTGGGTCCGGCCAACTGGCTGTTGGCTGTCCCAACGAGCCGTGACCCCGGCTTGCAGTATACACAAAGCTTAAAGTTACAGTCAAAGGTTGAGGTTCGACTTCCGACCTGCCGCCGACGCCGGTGTCTTCCTGAGTGTTCCCCGGCCGATAGTCGTCCGGCCGCCACCCGCATAGGCCTGCAGCCCGATAACGTTGCAACCCATCGTGGGACAGATGGCTTCTAGGGCGTTGGCCTGGTTCAGGCGTGACCTGCGCCTTGATGACAACCCGGCCTGGGCCGCGGCGACCAGGTACGACCAGGCCGTGGCGCTGGTGGTGATCGAGCCGGCGCTCCTAGCCGCGGCCGGCCCTTTCCGCAGGCAGGCCTACCTGTCGGCGGTGGCCGGGCTGGACCGATCGCTGCGATCCCTGGGCGGGCGTCTGAGGGTGGAGGCCGGTGACCCGGCCGAGGCCGTTCCCCGGGTTGCGGCCGATGTTGGAGCGGACACCGTGACCCTCAACTCCGATGTGACCCGGTGGTCCGCGCGTCGGGACCGGCGGGTGGCCGGCCGGCTAGCACGTCCACCCCGTTGCTTCTGGGGGACGCTGGTGCATCCGCCCGGTAGCGTGCTCACCGCGAAGGGCACCCTCTCCCGGGTCTTCACCCCCTTCCACCGTCGATGGGTGCAGATGCCGTTGCGGGAGCGAGCTCGGCCCGACCCGGTGGAGATCCTGAGCGTTCCGGAGGGTTCCAGGCTCGACGACATGCACGGCATGTTCGACAGCCCGCCGCCTCCGCCCTGGGGTGAGGAGCAGGCCCTGGAGCGGTTGGAGACCTGGTTGGGCCAGGTGGACCGTTACAACGAAGACCGTGACTACCCCGACCGGGAGGGGACCTCCGGCCTGTCCGCCGCACTCCGTTTCGGTCTCCTCTCCCCCTCCATCCTCGTTGGCGCGGTCGGCAGCCACACGCCGGGCCGGGCCGCCTATGTCCGCCAGGTGGCATGGCGCGACTGGTACGCGCATCTGACCGCTGAGAATCCCGACATCGACCGGGCGGCGCTGCGTCCCGAATACGAGCGGATCTCCTGGACCTCCGGTCCCCGCGCCGACGCCGCCTTCGAGGCCTGGCGGACCGGCCGGACCGGCTATCCGATCGTCGACGCCGCCATGCGGGAGTTGGCCGCCACCGGGCGCATGCACAACCGGCTCCGCATGATCGCTGCGTCCTTCCTCGTCAAGGACCTGCTCATCGACTGGCGGAGGGGTGAGCGATGGTTCCGCCACCTGCTCGCCGACGGGGACATCCCCCAGAACGCCGGGAACTGGCAGTGGGTGGCGGGCACCGGGCCCGACGCCGTTCCCTACTTCCGGATTTTCAACCCGGTCACCCAGAGCCGCCGGTTCGATCCCCGGGGTGACTACCTACGCCGCTGGTTGCCGGAACTGGCCGGGCTCGACAGCAAGGCCATCCACGCACCCTGGCTGGCCGGGCCTCTCGAACTGGCAGCGGCCGGAGTGACGTTGGGGGTCAGCTACCCGGAGCCGTTGGTCGATCACGCGGAGGCCCGCCGGCGCACCCTGGCCGCCTACCGGACGGCGCTGAGCGAATCCCGGACTCCGGCGGAGGACATGCCGTGAGAGATGGCCGCCCGGCTGTCAGAAGCCGATCATGCCACCCGTACGGGAATCGGGGCGGATCCCCGCTACCTGGCTGCGCGGGTGTCGGCAGGCTCCAGGCGCGAGGCCGGGGCCTCGACCAGTGCTTCTTGCTGCGCTTCCTGGCGATAACGGTCGGCGGCGGCGATGAAACCCGTGAACAGCGGGTGGGGCTCGAGCGGCCGGGACTTGAGTTCCGGATGGGCCTGGGTCCCGATGAAGTACGGATGGGAGGGCAGTTCGATGAACTCCACCAGCTGCTCGTCCGGTGAGATGCCCGACAGCCTCAAACCTGCCAGTTCCAAGTCCTTGCGGTAACGGTTGTTCACCTCGTACCGGTGGCGGTGGCGCTCGTAGATCAGTTCCTCGCCGTACAACTCCCGGGCGAGCGAGCCCTTCGACAGCTTGGCGGGGTAGACGCCGAGGCGCATCGTGCCGCCCTTGTTGGAGACACCCTGCTGGCGTTCCATCAGGTCGATGACCGGATGGTGGGTCATGGGGTCGAACTCGGTGCTGTTGGCCTCGGAGAGGCGCAGCACGTTGCGGGCGAACTCGATCACCGCGGTTTGGAGGCCCAGGCAGAGCCCGAGGAACGGGATGCCGTTGGTCCGGGCGTGGGTCACGGCCCTGATCTTCCCCTCGATCCCGCGGACGCCGAATCCTCCGGGGACCAGGATTCCGTCCAAGCCGTCGAGATGGGGATCACCGAAGAGACCGTCCAGTTCCTCCGCCGGGATCCAGCGGATCTCGGCCCGGACGCCGTTGGCCTGGCCCCCGTGCCTCAGTGCCTCGACCACCGAGAGGTAGGCGTCGGGCAGCACGGTGTACTTGCCCACCAGGCCGATCGTCACGGTGCGGGTCGCTGCGAAGGCGCCCTGGACCATCCGGCGCCAGTCGGTGAGGTCAGGTTCGGGAGTCCGGAGCCCGAGCATGTCGATGATGACTTGGTCGAACCCGTGATCGTGGAGGATCAGGGGCATCTCGTAGATGTCGCGAGCGTCCGGCGCCGAGATCACCGCTTCGGCGCCCACGTCGCAGAACAGCGAGATCTTGTTGCGGATCTCCTCGTCGATGGGCCGGTCCGAGCGGACCACGATGGCGTCGGGCCGGATGCCTCTCGACCGCAACTCCGCGACGGAGTGCTGGGTGGGTTTGGTCTTCAATTCCTCGGACGGACCGATGTAGGGAACCAGCGTCACGTGGATGTGGGCGACGTTGCGGAATCCGACGTCGTTGCGGAACTGGCGGATGGCCTCGAGGAACGGCAGGATCTCGATGTCGCCGACCGTTCCACCGATCTCGGCGATCACCACGTCGATGTCGTCACGGTCCCCCAGCCTGCGGATCCGGTCCTTGATCTCGTTGGTGATGTGGGGGATGACCTGAACGGTGTCCCCCAGGTAGTCGCCGCGGCGCTCCTTGTTGAGCACCGACAGGTACACCGATCCGGTGGTGACGTTGCAGTCCCTCCATAGGCTCCGGCCGGTGAAGCGCTCGTAGTGGCCCAGATCCAGGTCGGTTTCGCCCCCGTCGTCGGTGACGTAGACCTCCCCGTGCTGGAAGGGGTTCATCGTGCCGGGGTCGACGTTGATGTAGGGGTCGAGCTTCTGGTTCACGACCCGCAGGCCGCGAGCCTTCATGAGCCGCCCTAGTGACGAGGCGGTGATCCCCTTGCCGAGACTGGAGACCACTCCGCCGGTCACGAACACATACTTCGTCACGGGATTGCAGGCTACCAGACAAGCCGCGATTCGGCGTGCTTTGCCGTGCCCGTGTCTCCGGCGCTCCTCCGCCGCAGGAGTGGTACACATTCCGACGGCGACCGAACTGTCACCGGCAGTCCCGGTTACGCCCGCAATGCTGTCCGATGCCAGGCAGCCGCGGCCTCGGGATCGAGGATCAGGGTGACATGGGGATGGGTCCGCAGCATCGAGGCCGGCAGGGTGGTCGTCACCGGGCCGCGCAGTACCCCGCCGACCGCCCTCGCCTTGGCGGAGCCCGAGGCTATGACCAGCAGGTGGTCGGCCCGCAGGATCGTCCCGAGACCCTGTGTCACTGCCCTGTCCGGGACCTCCTCGGGCCTCTCGAAGAACCTGGAGTTGTCTGCCCGGGTGCCCGCGGTGAGCCGGACGACCCTGGTCCGGGAGTCGGAAGGGGAGCCGGGTTCGTTGAAGGCGAGGTGGCCGTTGCGCCCGATCCCGAGGATCTGGAGCCCGATCCGGGCCTGCGTGACCCGGCGGTCGTAGCGGGCGCACTCCCCGTCGAGATCGGGCGTATGAACATCGGGCGAGTGCAGCCGGGCGGGGCCGATGCCGACCTGTCCGACCAACTCCAACCGGATGACGTTGCGGTAGAGCTGGGGATGGTCCGGGTCGAGTCCCACGTACTCGTCCAGCAGGAAGGCTCGGGTCGCGGTCAACGAGAGTCCCTCCTCCCGGTGGCGACGGACCAGTTCCCGGTAGAGGGGCTGTACGGAAGCACCGGTTGCCAGGCCCAGAGTCGGCGCAGGGGTGGAGTCCAGGAAGGACTGGACGAGATCCGCGGCGTGGACAGCCATCTCGTCCGGGTCCGGGGCGATGATGACCTTCACCTGCTGCGGAGTCCTTCGCAGCCGGCCTACGGGACGCGGGAAGGTCGCCTGTCCGGCAAGCGTCCGGCCGGTGCGGATGCCGGGCCACAGGAGCCGACGCAGCGACCCGAGACGGCCTTCACCGGCCCGGACCTTCCCTGGACTGCGGCTGCGGGAGTCCGGAGGTCCGGGCGCCGGTGATGAAAGCCACCAGGTCGTTGTGGGTGACCTCGCTGACGTCGACCTCGGCGGTCTTGCGGCCCCGGCGTAGCACGACGGCGGTGTCGCACACTGCCGTGACCCGGTCCATGTTGTGGGTGATTAGCAGCACCGCCACGTCCGACTCCCGAAGCCCTCTGATGAGGTCCAGGACCCGTCGGGCCTGCTCGACGCCGAGCGCGGCGGCCGGCTCGTCCAGTAGAACGATCCGCTGGCCCCAGGCGACCGCCCGCCCGATGGCGATGGCCTGCCGCTGACCCCCGGAGAGCTGGCCGACCGGGCGCCGGAGCGACGGGATGGTTATGTCGAGGCGGGCCAGGGTTCGCCGGCACTCGTCGTGCATGCGCTTCTTGTTCAGAAGCCCCATCCGCGACCCGAGCCACCCGCCCCGCGTGTACTCCCGGTTCAGGAACAGGTTCTCCGCCACGTTGAGCGTGTCGATGAGCGACAGGTTCTGGTGGACGGATTCGACGCCCAGGGAGCGGGCCACGTCCGGAGACGGGATCCGGTGTTCCGCGCCGTCGATGCTTATCGTTCCCGAGTCCGGCTGGTAGATGCCGGCGATGCACTTGACGAGGGTCGACTTCCCGGCTCCGTTGTCGCCCAGCAGCGCCGTCACCCGCCCCCGGTGGAGCTCGAGCGAGACCCGGTCGAGAGCCTGGACCGCCCGGAACGCCTTGGACAGGTTCCGGACCTCCAGCGCGGGAGGGGTCATCCTTCCCTCTCCGGCATCGGGTCGCCCAGGGTGTTCCAGATCCCGGCCACCGCCGGGCGGGCGGATCCGGCACCGGTCACGCCCACCACCAAGGCGCGGGTCACGAAGGCCTGAACCCGGAAGCCGCAGATCACCGTGTCGCCCTCCTCGACGGTGCGGGAGGCAGGTGGGTGGAGCCTCGCGTAGTAGTCGATGCCGGCCGGGTCGGGCATGTCGAGCGGCACCGGTTCGGTGCCCGCATCCTCGGGTGCGGTCGCCACCAGCGCCCTCGTGTCGTAGGGATCGAAGACCGGATCGACGTAGAAACCCCCGCCGAAGCAGAGCGGGACGCCCTGGTGCAGGTGGGCTATCTCCGTTAGGTACAGGGCGGCGGGCTGCTCGGGAAGCTCCTCGACCGCGTGCAGCGGGGTGGAACCTGTGAGGCCGTGGCCGGGCTCCACCTGGGTGGCGCCGATGTCCGCCAGCAGGTCGAGGACCCCGGTGGAGGTCGTGCCGGGTGCGTTCACCTCGATGCGGGTGCCGTCTCCGATCATGGCGGCTGCCACCTCGACTCCCCTGGCGAGGGTTCCGACGTTGGCGGTGGGGGCAACCTTCCCGGATTCCTTGTCGTAGAGCAGGGCCGGGAATGTGGTGAGGCCGGCGAAGCGCATCCCCTCGAGTCCGTTGACGAAGTCGATGGCGGCGGCCAGCTCGTCGATGTGGAACCCCCCTTCGTGGCCGGGGTAGAAGATGTCGCCGTCGTTCCATATCCTGAGCAGGACGTTCTGGGTGCGCCCCAGCTTCGCAACCGCCCGCGAGGCCTCCGAAGCCTTGTTACGGGAGAAGATGGTCCAGTAGTCGGGCGCCAGGCCGGCGGCTTCCCGGGTCTCCGCCCTCGCGATCTGGACGAGGTGCCCGAGGTTGCCCAGCCGGTGCCCGCCGGCCACGATCGGGCGGGCGCAGGCCATGTCGACGGCCACGTACCCGTCGGCGCCCCCGCGGGTGATCGCCTCCAGCGCACCGGCGGCACGGCCCAGTTGCTTGCTCATCGCGTACACGGTGAGACCCCGGCGATGGGCCTCCGCGGAGAAGTGGCGCGTGTTGGACTCGATCGCGTCGAGGTCCAGCACATAGCTGTTGGGAGGGATGCTCCCCTCCTGGTGGAGGCTGATGGCGGCCTCCACGAAGGGCCGGTTGCGCGTCAGCAGCTTCTTCAGGAACATGGTCGCTCAACTTTCGCTCGGTGCTCGCATGCTGAGGGCCACCGCGAGAATGATGATCACCCCGCGGGCGATCAGCTGGTCCGCCACCTCCAGGCCCATCAGGATCAGCCCGTTGTTGAGCATCGCCATGATGACCGCTCCGGTCACCGCCCCTGCGATCGAGGCGCGCCCTCCGAACAGGCTGGTGCCGCCGATGACGACCGCCGCGATCACGGTCAGCAGATCGTTCTCGCCGAGGTCGTGGCGGCCGATGGCCAGCCTGCCGGCCAGCAACACCCCGGCGAAGGCGGCGCCGGTGGCGCTCGCCACCAGCGCGCTCACGCGGATGCGGTCCGTGTTGAGACCCGACGCCTTGGCCGACTCCCGGTCGGATCCCGTGGCGAGCACGTGGCGTCCCCACCGCAGGTGGTGGAGGGCGAAGTGGCCCAGCGCGAACACGATGATCGTCCAGACGACCAGGGACGAGACCGGGCCGAGCGAACCGGCTCCGAAGAGAGCCGAGAAGGTGTCGTCCCGGATCGGCATCGACTGGAGGTTGTTCATGTTCCTGGCAACCCCGCTGATGATGCCCAGCGTTCCCAGGGTGACCAGGAAGGAGGGGATCCGGATCTTGACGGTGATGAGACCGTTGAACAGGCCCACCACCACTCCGGTGGCCACCGCGGCGAGGGCGCCGGCCAGGAACCCGTGATCCCCTACCACCGCCGCGGCCACAAGGGACGAGAGCGCAACGGTGGACCCGACGGACAGGTCGATCTCCGCCGACGCCAGGGCGAAGGCCATCCCCACCGCCATCACCGCTATGGGCGCAGCCTGGCGGCCGATATTCAACAGGTTGGAGCCGCTGAGGAAACCGTCGTCCCACAGGACCAGGGCGAAGACGGCGAGGATCGATACGAAGGCGAGATACACGACGTACTGCCGAAACCCGCCGTCGTCGCCCTGGCGCGTCCGTAGCCGTATCGAGTTGGTCACGGCTCGTAGCGGTTTAGGGACCGCCTTCACTTCCGTCAGTTCCTCGGGACACTCGGGACCCTCAGCTTATCCGCCTAGGGCTTGCATGACTTCGGTTGGTGGGTCGGTTGCTAGGGATTGGCGGTAGGCGTCGACGATGTTGTCGGCGGTGACTTTGATGGCGGGGACGACGACGAAGGGTGGTGCGGGTTTGCCGATGAGTCCGTAGGCGCCTTCGAGGGCCATGGTGCGGCCGAGGGCGTAGGCCTCGTCGGCGGCGATCCCGACGATGTTGCCGCCTTCGACCAGGTCGAGGGAGACGTTGGTGTCGAGGTCGAGGGTTACCACCGCTACGTCGGAGGCGCCGGCTGCTCGCAGAGCGGCGAGGACCCCGTCGGCGGGGCCGGCCGACCAGGGGGCGTATATGCCGTTGAGGTCGGGGTTGCGGGTCAGCAGCGACCCGGCGATCTCCTCGGCGGCGGCCGGGTCGGCCAGGCCTTGGGAGTCGACGATCTCGATGCCGGGATAGGCGGCTTCGATCCACGCTTTGAACGCCTGGTCTCTCTGGTTGGTGACGTAGTAGGCGGCGTCGTGGAATATGAAACCTACCTTGCCCTGTCCTCCCAGCGCGTCGGCCAGCAGGTCGGCGGCTGCCATTCCCATGGCGGCGAGGTCGTCGGTGACCACCCCGACGTAGTCGGTTCCGTGGACGTATCCCTCGGGCACGTTGCTCAGGAACACCAACTGGACGCCTGCTTCGACGGCGGGACGGAACGCTTCGGCGCCCGATACGGGGTCGAGGACCAGGCTGATGATGATGTCGGGGTTCTGGGCCATGACGGTTTCGACGTCGTTGGCCTGCTGGGCCGCGTCGAACTGGGCGTTGGTCTCGGCGATGACCTCGATCCCCAACTCGGCGAACGCGTCTCTGGCGCCCTGGCTGACCGCGTCGGTGAACGCTCCCGCCGTGTGCCACAGCAGCGCCGCTGTGTAACCACCCGCCTGCACCTGGCCGATCTCGTCAGCGCTCAGCGCTATCTCAGCCGAGGGCGTAGCCGCCTCACCCCCCGGCCCCTGAGTCACCGGCGCCACCGGCGCTTCGCCGAGGGCTTGCATGACTTCGGTTGGTGGGTCGGTTGCTAGGGATTGGCGGTAGGCGTCGACGATGTTGTCGGCGGTGACTTTGATGGCGGGGACGACGACGAAGGGTGGTGCGGGTTTGCCGATGAGTCCGTAGGCGCCTTCGAGGGCCATGGTGCGGCCGAGGGCGTAGGCCTCGTCGGCGGCGATCCCGACGATGTTGCCGCCTTCGACCAGGTCGAGGGAGACGTTGGTGTCGAGGTCGAGGGTTACCACCGCTACGTCGGAGGCGCCGGCTGCTCGCAGAGCGGCGAGGACCCCGTCGGCGGGGCCGGCCGACCAGGGGGCGTATATGCCGTTGAGGTCGGGGTTGCGGGTCAGCAGCGACCCGGCGATCTCCTCGGCGGCGGCCGGGTCGGCCAGGCCTTGGGAGTCGACGATCTCGATGCCGGGATAGGCGGCTTCGATCCACGCTTTGAACGCCTGGTCTCTCTGGTTGGTGACGTAGTAGGCGGCGTCGTGGAATATGAAACCTACCTTGCCCTGTCCTCCCAGCGCGTCGGCCAGCAGGTCGGCGGCTGCCATTCCCATGGCGGCGAGGTCGTCGGTGACCACCCCGACGTAGTCGGTTCCGTGGACGTATCCCTCGGGCACGTTGCTCAGGAACACCAACTGGACGCCTGCTTCGACGGCGGGACGGAACGCTTCGGCGCCCGATACGGGGTCGAGGACCAGGCTGATGATGATGTCGGGGTTCTGGGCCATGACGGTTTCGACGTCGTTGGCCTGCTGGGCCGCGTCGAACTGGGCGTTGGTCTCGGCGATGACCTCGATCCCCAACTCGGCGAACGCGTCTCTGGCGCCCTGGCTGACCGCGTCGGTGAACGCTCCCGCCGTGTGCCACAGCAGCGCCGCTGTGTAACCACCCGCCTGCACCTGGCCGATCTCGTCAGCGCTCAGCGCTATCTCAGCCGAGGGCGTAGCCGCCTCACCCCCCGGCCCCTGAGTCACCGGCGCCACCGGCGCAGCCGGCTCCGCAGGCGCCTCCGCCATGGTCGACGGGGCCTCGGTGGTGGTGGTGGCCGCCCGGGTGGTGGTGGTCTCCTCGGCGACCTCGTCACCGCCACAGGCCGCGGCCAGCAGGCCGAGCACCACCATAAGGGCCATGAACGTCCGCCGCTTGGGTGTCCTTGTTCTTGTCTTCATTGTTCCTCCTCCGGCTGCCCTCACGCTGCTTGCTCCACCCCGCACCAGGACGCCACGAAATGCGCCAGGGTGCGGGTCGCGGAGATCAACTCCTGGATCGGGAGCCGTTCGAATGGGGTGTGACAGGTCGATATGTCTCCGGGAGCGAAATAGACGCCGGGGATCCCGGCCGCCCGGAGCAGTGGCTTTTCGGACCAGTACGGAGCGCCTTCGAGACGGGCGCCTCCACCGGTTGTGCGTTCGATGGAGTCCACCAACGCGCGGACCCCCGGATGGTCGGGCGGGACCTCGTCCGGGGTTCCCCCCACTCGGTGATCCCGGGGGGCTGAGAAGACCACCTCGGCTGAGACTCCGTGGTCGTCCGAGACCGCCGCGGCGACTTGCCGCAACGCGTCGGCCTCCAGGTCGAGGTCGTCGCCGGGCAGCAGCTTCTGGATGAGCGACAGCCGGAACCGGCCTGGAACCGCTATGTTCCCCCCCGACTCGACCGAGGTGACGAGGAGGAAACGCTCACCGAGAAGCTCGTGGGGCGGGCCCTTGCGCAGCGTCTCGTCGCGATCCCACAGCGCGCTGAGCAGGGAGTGGCCCGCACGGAGCGCGTCCACGCCTAAGTCCGGGGTCCCGAAGTAGGCCGACCTGCCAGCGAGCGTGATGTCGGCGATCAGGAATCCCATCTGGGCGGTGTAGACCGCCCCGGTGGTCGGCTCGGTGTAGACGGCGAAGTCCGGCGGGTTGCCGGGGCCGCCGAACAGGTGGTCGACACCCGCGCGCATCCCGAGCGAGAGCCCGCTACCGGGCTGTCCCGACTCCTCGTCGCATACGAGCAGTCCCGTGACCGGGCCGGCTACGCGGTAGCCCGCCCGACCAATTGCTCGCATGGCCTCGATGATGGAGCATATTCCCGCCTTCTGGTCGGTCACGCCGCGGGCCCATATCTCGCCGTCGACGATGGTCCCGGCGAAGGGATCGGCTCGTTCGGTCCCGCTCCACTCGCGCACCCAGTCGTCTGCGTGAACGGTGTCGAGATGGCCGGCCAGTACCAGCGAGCGTCCTCCCGCCGGTCCGGCCTCCGCGTAGACGTTGGGCCGTCCCGGTTCTGCCTCGACCAGGCGCACCCGGCTCCAGGGGCCTTCCTCCATCCGTCCCCTGACCCATTCGGCGAAGTCGGTCTCGTCGGGCGTGACGCTGGGGATCCGCACCGCCTCCAGCACCAGTTCGACCAGAGCCTCCCCATCGACGGCCGCGGCGACTTCGTCGGCCGGCGATCGCGGGTTCGGGGTCATCGACCCAACCGCCCCTTCACGAAGGTGGACCTCACCGAGGCACGGGCCGTGGAGATCGCTCCGATGAAGGCGGCCCGGTTCCCGAGTGCCGAAGCGACCAGTTCCGGTGTGTCGTCGAGTTGGCCCTCCAGCTTCGAGCGCACCTCTTCCACGAAGATGGGGTTGGAACCGACTCCTCCCCCGAAGACGATCCGGGCCGGATCGTTGAACCAGCAGAGCCAGGCCACCGCGGACGCCATCGCCTCGGCGGCGATGCCGAGGGCCCCGGACGCGGCCTCGTCACCGAGAGACGCCGCGAGGAGGAGTTCCGAAACCTCGGCATCGCGTTCGAGGCGGGAGGGACGGCCGGAGTCCACGGCTTGGCGGAACTGTCTCCGGATGGCCGGGGCGGAGGCGACATCCTCCAGCGTGAGCCGGGCCGGGCCCCTGCGGCCGGGTCCGAGGATGTCTATCGACCCGAGTTCTCCTGCGGCTCCGTGTCCGCCCCGGTATAGCCTCCCGTCCATCACCAGCCCGGCGCCGATCCCGGTGCCGATCGAGATGGCGACGAAGTCGAGTCCGGCCTGATCATCCATGGCTTCGGCTTCCGCCACCGCGGCCAGATTCACGTCGTTCTCGATGGTGACCGGCACTCCGAGCCGCCTGGAGAGTTCGTCGCGGATGGGTAGATCGGCGAACCCTGGGAGGTTGGGGGACATCTCCACCCGGTCCAGCCGCGGGCGGTACACGCCGGGAACGCCCACGCAGCCGGACTCCAGGAGGTGACCCCTGTGACCGAGGTCCCCGAGCAGGCGGGTGGTGGTCCTCACTACGGCTTCCACCGCGGCCCGGGCATGGGAGGCCGTCTCGATGCGATCCTCCGCCAGTACCCGTCCGAGGAGGTCGGCGACACCCACGATGATCTTGGTGGCGCCCATGTCCACCCCCACCACCAGCGCGGCGTCCGGAACCAGGGCATAGGGTGCGGCCGGACGTCCGATCCGGCCCTGGGAGGGCTCGGGAGGGATGAGGCTCACCACGCCGGCGTCCTCGAGGTCGGACACCAGGGCTGACACGGTGGGCTTCGACAGCCCGGTCCGGCGGGCGAGGGTGGCGCGGGATACCGGGAACGGGGCAGCCTGCATGAACTCGTCGAAGACCGCCTGGCCGTTGCGCAGGCGGAGTGCCCAGGAGCCGGATCCGTCGATCATCCGCCGACCGGCTCACGGTACGACCGGCAGACGCCGCATCGCGAAGCAGATCTCCTGTTCCGGCCGTTCGGTCCGTACCTCAAGGTTCGGGTTCCGGACATCATTCGCATCTCCGTGATCCATCTGACGCACGCCCGGGTCTCAGAACCGGGCCCGGTCTTGCCGACTCCCGGGGCACATTCTCACCCTGTGCGAGTTAGTTTGTCAAACTATCTTACTAATTTGTTTCTCGGTTTCGGACATCCATCTCCTGGATCGGGAGGGGGCATCGGACGGAGCGGGGATCCACCGAGGATCCACCTCTCACCTGGTGCGGGCAGGGAGAACGCGAAAAACGCTCGACGCTCCGCCTCGGCCGAGGGGCCCTCCCCCGCCGCCACCTCCTTGGGTCAGGGCGCGTCCCCTTATCCCCTGTCGGGGTCGGCCTCGACTATGTGATCCCAGCCACGGTCCGGTCGGCACCGGAACCGGACCGCTGGTGGTTTGCAGCTACCCACCAGTGTGCGGCAGGGGTGTGACACGGCTGGTCCCGCTGTGGTGGCGGTCGCACTCTCAAGCGAAGGGTCGTGGACGACGGTCCGGCCATCCGGGGTGGGGCTCACGGGGGAAGCGGACGCTCGGATCGTTCCCGGCCGGGTCGCGTTCCGGTCCCCGGGGTCAGTCCGGGGCCGGGTGGCGGTCCGCTCGAGCCAGGGCGCGGAGTTCGCGCGCGTGGCGGCGGCCGCGGTCGGAGTCCGGCAGGCCCGACAGCATCCGGGACAGTTCCCGGATTCGCTCGTCCGAGTCCAGGGTCCGGGCCGTGGCGGTAGGGCCGTCCCTCTCCACGACGATGTGCGTGTCGGCATAGGCGGCTACCTGCGGCAGGTGGCTGACGCACAGCGCCTGGCGGTCCCGGGCCAGGCGGGCCAGCTTCGCTCCCATCGCGAGAGCGGTGGTCCCTCCGACGCCCGCGTCGATCTCGTCGAATGCAACCAGGCGGGCATCCCCGGAACCGGACGCGAGGCGGAGCGATAGGACCAGCCGGCTCAATTCTCCCCCGGACGCGACCCGCGCGACCGGGCCGGGCGCCAACCTGGAGTCGGAGGAAAACCGCAGATCCACCGTGTCCGCGCCGGCGCGGCGAGGAGGCGCCGCCCCGATGTCCAGGTGGATCAGCGGATCGCCGAAACCGAGATCGCGGAGATGGCCCACCGCGCCGTCGACGATCCGGGCTGCCGCGGCCTTGCGCTCCTGGCGGAGGGCGCCGCCCGCCTCGTCCAGCCGGCGGGTCGCCTCGGCTAGTTCGTTGTCGATGGTGGCGGCCCTCCCGAGCAACTCCCCGACTTCGGCATGGCGGGCGCGTGCCGAGTCTCTGAAGGCCAGGATCTCCTCGATCCCTGCTCCGTATTTGCGGCGCAGGTCGCCGAGAAGGGCGAGCCGCTCGTTGACCGAGGCGAGGGTCCGGGGGTCGGAGTCGATGTCCTCCCAGGCCTCCCTGGCGGTGGTCAGGGTCTCGGTGAGGATGGCGTCGACGCTCTCGATCATCTCCAGGAGGCCGTCCTGACCGGGATCGAGGTCACAGGCGCGCCGGATGGCTCCGACCGCGGGCCCGAGCCGGTCCCGCGCCGCTGACAGGTCCCGGCGTGCTCCGGCCAGCAACTCGCCGATCTCCTCCGCGTTGCCGAGCCGGTTGGCCAGACCATCGAGTTCCTCGTCCTCCCCGATGCTGAATCCGGCCTCCTCGATCTCACCTATCTGGTAGATCAGGAGGTCCTGCTCGCGTTCCAGGGCCCGCAGGTCGCCGCCCAGCCGGGCCGCCGCCGACTCCAGTTTCCTGACCTCTTCCCAGGCCGCCCGGTAGGTTGCCACCCGGTCGGGCGACCCAAGCCGCAGGTCGATGAGAGCACGGAGTGCGTTGGCGCGGATCAGCGAGAGCGGATCGTGCTGGCCGACGATCTCGACGGAGCCTTCCAGGCGTTCGGTGAGGACCCTGGCCGGCACCATCGCACCGTTGATGTACGAGCGGCTCCCCCGGGCGTGGACCCGGCGCGACACGATGAGTTCCTCGCCGTCCAGTAGGAACCGCCCCTCGACGGTGGTCTCCGAGGCGTGCGGTCCGATAAGGGTCGCACGGGCGGGCGCCCCCGTCAGGAGTCTCAGAGCGCCCAGGAGGAGGGTCTTGCCGGTGCCTGTCTCTCCGCTCACGACCACCATCCCGGGGCCCGGCTCGACCCGCGCCGCGGCGATGATTCCCAGATTGGTCACGGACAGTTCGTCGAGCACCGGTCAGGCCAGCGAGAACTTCTGCTTGACCGTGGTGGGGAAGGATCGTTCGACGAGGCTTACGAACGAGACCCGACCCGCCCCCTCGACCTCCACCACCCCGCCGGGTTGGACAGTGGCGATCTCGATGCCGTCGACGCCGACACCCACCGATCGGTCCTCCACCACCTCGAAGCTGAGCCGGCGTCCGGGTGGGAAGACCATCGCCCGCGAGAACAGAGAGTGCTGGGCGACCGGTGTCATGACCAGCGCATCGAGAGCCGGATCGATCAAGGGCCCGCCCGCTGACAGGTTGTAGGCCGTCGAACCCGTCGGTGTGGCTATCACCACGCCGTCCGCCCGGTAGGTGACGAACGGTTCCCCGTCGATCGCCACCGCCAACTGCACGGTGCGTTGGTTCTGGACCTTCTCGATCACCACGTCGTTGAGGCCGAGCACCGGTGAGGACCCTTCCACCGACGCGGCCAGCAGCATCCGCTCGGTCGTGAACCACCTTCCCAACGTCAGGCGCTCGAGCAGGAAGGGAAGGTCGTGGGGGGCGCCCTCCGCGAGGAACCCGAGACGGCCGTCGTTGATCCCGAAGATGGGGGCCCCGCTCCCCCGGCCTATCCGGACCGCCTTCAGGACTGTTCCGTCTCCGCCGATCGCCACCACCAGGTCGAGTTCGGAGCGGGGTTCGAATCGCGTGGCCGGCAGGTCGAGGGCGTCGGCCGCGTCCGGGGAGGCCACCACATCAACACCGTGGCCGCGGGCCTCCGCCGCCAGTTCGCCGGCCAGGCCCATCGAGTGCTCCCGGCCGACATGCGGAACGAGTGCGATCCTCACCGGGCGGCCTCCCTCACGGTGTGGGCGGTCACCCGGTTGGCGCCGTGGCGGAACAGGCCGATGACCTCCCGGTTGCCGTTGGCGCCCTCGATGGGGGAAGGGGTCACCGCCACCGCTCCCAAACCCGCCCCGGCCAGGCCCGTGATGGTGTCGAGCACGGCGCCGGCGCGGGTCCGCCGGTCTCTGACCACGCCGCGCCGGTCCACCGCCCCCCGGCCGGCCTCGAACTGGGGCTTGATGAGCAGCAGGTAATCGCTGCGACCATTCCCCAATTCCACCAGAACGTGGCAGATGGTCCGTAGCGAGATGAACGAGACGTCCGCGACCACCAGGTCGAACGGCGCTCCGAGAGCTTCCGGGTCCGCGTATCGGATGTTGGTGCGTTCCACCACGGTCACCCGGGGGTCGTCGCGCATCCGCAGATGGAGTTGGCCGTAACCCACGTCCACGGCCACGACGTGGCACGCTCCGTGCTCCAGCAGGCAGTGGGTGAAGCCACCCGTGGAGGCGCCCACGTCGATCGCGCGGCGGCCCTCCACGTCGACATGGAACTCCCGGATGGCCGCTTCCAGCTTGAGACCGCCCCGGCTGACGTAGCGGGGTCCGTCCTCGACCATGCGCACCGCCGTTGCTCCATCGACCATGGTGGCCGGCTTCGGCAGCGGGGTTCCCGTCACCACCACCCTCCGCTCGCGGATGGCGCGGGCCGCTGCCGCCCGCGAGTCGACCAGGTGCCGGCGGACCATCTCGACGTCGAGCCTCCTCCTCATGGGTCCTCGCCGGGGGGAGAAGCTGCGGTCGGTGCGAACGATTCCAGGATCCGGCGCGCCCGGGGAGCGTCGGTGCCTTCCAGCCGGGCGGCCAGCAACTCGGCGAGCGCGGCTGCCGGCTCCGGGGTCTCCGCCGGATCGGCCCTCTCGATTGCTTCCAGGTAGCGGGCCACCGACTCGTCGGTCACGACCGCTGGTTCCCCGCCGGGTTGTGGCATGGCGTCGCCGTGTTGCTCCATGACCGCATTATTGCGCTTCGGGCCGCCATGTACAGCCCCTCGGGGCCGCTGGATGTCCCGTTTGCCACCGGTGACGGTCAATAGCCGGTCGGCTCCCGTATGATCGTTGTGCGCAGCGGAGTCCGCGCCCCTGACCCGAAGGGGAAACCCGACCCCCCGGAACACCGAAATGATCCCAATCAGAGACATCAACCCCTCCCTCAGAACCCCGGTACTCACCTTTCTGCTGGTGGCGGGTTCGGTGGCGGTCTACTTCTTCGTCCAGCCCGGCGAGCCGGGAGCGGAGATCGAGTTCCTGTACCGCCAGGCGGCCGTGGCCTGCGAGTTGACCACCGGCGAGCCGCTGTCCCTCGACGAGATCGTCGACGGGCGCTGTGTCGACGGAACCGAGGCGCCCCTGTATCCCGACAAGTCCCCGCTCGTCAGCGTCGTGGTGTCCATGTTCCTCCACGGCGGGCTGGCGCACCTGGTCGCCAACATGTGGAGCCTCCTGCTGTTCGGCAACAACGTCGAGGACGCCTACGGTCGCTTCGGCTACCTGCTCCTGTATCTGGTGTCCGGCGTCGTGGCAACCGTCGGCTTCGTCGTCCTGAACCCCGACACGACGGTACCCCTCGTCGGCGCCTCCGGCGCCATCGCCGGGATCATGGGCGCGTACCTGGTCCTGTTCCCCCGCGCCAGGGTGGTGAGCGTATTCCCTCTGCTGTTCTTCATCCCGTTCACCATCTCGGCCGGGTGGTACCTGATGGTGTGGCTCGCCGGCCAGTTCGCCTTCACCGCCGCCGACTCGGCGATCGCCTGGGAGGCCCATGTAGCGGGTTTCCTGTTCGGCGTGCTGGTGACCCTGGTCGGCCGAGGTCCGCTGCTGCGCCGCTTGGCCCGGCTGGAACGCAAACGCCTGGCCCGGCTCGGGTACGGCTGAGCAACTTCCACCCCGCCACGAGGCGCCCGGCGTCTGTCTCGTGAAGGCCCCCTTGGCGAGAAGTGAACCTCAGACAACCATTCACCATTCACCATTCACCATTCACCATTCACCATCCACCTAGAGCATTTCGTCGCTTCGGCCGTTGTCCACGGTCGTAACGGGAGGGGCGGGATCGGAGGGGGCCTCCGACGCTTCCCTGTGGAAGAGGTCTTCAGGAGTGTAGGGACCGGCCAGGTCGTGCCGGACCGACATGATCGCCAGGTCGCCGCCCGTCAGATTGCAGACATGCGACGCCTTGACGGGGACGTCGCCCGGGGGCGCGATCAGGGCTGAAGGCCACCATAAGCTGGGCGTAAGAGAGCGGTCCGCGTCCTTGAGCGCCTCGGGTCGGAAGTAGGAGTGCGATACCTCGGACGTGGTCCGCGGCGCAACGGCGCCGAGGAAGTCCTCCAATGGTTCACCGCCCACCTCCGAGGCTTGGAGCGTCCCGCGCTGGCGATATACCCACTCGGCGGCCGCTGCCTGATCCGACTCGACCAGGGCGCGGCCCAACTCCGAGTCGTAGGTGCCAAGGCTCATATCCCGTAGGAAGCGCCAGCGCCCGCTTACGTGGGCGCGCCCGTCGGCTTCGACACTCGAGACCTCCCGAGGATCCTGGTCGGGCCGGAGGATTCCCGTCGGATCCGAACCTACTTCGATCGCCCGTAGATGGCGGTAGGCGTCTATCGCCACGTCGTGACGCTTCCGCAGCCAGCCCGGTCGGGCGAGGCCGCTCATCATGCGAGCCCGCATGGCGGTGGCTCCCAGGCTCGTGACCCGGAAGGAGCGGTTCTCGGCCTTACCCACTCCCAGGAGCATGTCGTAGCCGGATCGTTCGTCATCCGGCGTCCGCGAACCGAATGGCTTCCACAGCACCGTGGCCCAAGCTCCGGCCGAGGCGACGAACTGCTCGAAAGCCTCGGCCGCGCGCCACGCCGCGTCAAGGGCTGCGACTATCCCACGTTCGAGGTCGGCGACTTTGGCCCTCTCCCGGTTATCGCGGCGGAATCCGTCGATCCCCATGGCTAGTAGCAGCAGCAGGATGACGAACAAGATTCCCGCCTCGTACCACCACAGTTCTCCGAACCCCTCTCGACGGCGGAGCCCGTACCAGCCGTTGTCACGGGCGATCAGGCCGATCAGTCCGAATACGCCGTAGACCATCGTGAAGAAGATCAGCATCCTCACCTGACGGAACGTCTCCATCGACCTGAGGGCGGGCCGGTCGAGCCGGATGGCCAGGACGACGGCGTAGTTGACCAGCGCCACCGACAACCCGAACGCGGACGCATCGTCTATGTTCGCGTCACCGGATACGAGCAGCCCGGCGAGCACTCCGGTTAGAGCAGACCAGCCGGCGATCCTGTTTAGCGCCGGTACCTCCCGCGAACGGGCTGAGGAGGGTGGGCTTGACGATGGCCCTGGATGGTCGGATCTCTCCGATGTCGGGTCGCCCTGCGCCGCTCCGGTAGCGATCGTCTCCCGATCCTCGTCGACCGTGTCGTCTTCAACCGGACCGTGCCGAGATCCGGCCGTGTCGGCAGCGGGCGTGAGTGGCCCGAACCGCAACACCACCGCCCGGGAGATCGCGGCGATCGCCAATGCGTAGACGGCCGTGACCAGCCCCCAGGCCCAGGCGCGAGGCGTAGAGGACAGTGAGGTTATCCCCAGGACCTCCACGCCGCCGGATAGGACCAGCAGCCCCGTGATCGCCAGCACGATGAGCCCGGAGGTTACGATCGCGGTGGCGGAGAGCGCGGGAACCGGGTCGACTTCGAACACGTCGCGTGCGCGCCCGACGAGGCGTTGGAACTCCGCCCGGTTGCGGCGCTCCACTTCGCGCAGGTGAGCGCCGACGCGGCCGAGCAGCGAGGCGGGTACGCGTTTTGTCGCATCCGAGCGGATCTCCGCGGCGTGGGCGTCGATGTCGGCGGGAGCGATCAGGCCTATCTCGGTGATGACAACGTTGCGTCCCTTCAGCTGCGGCGAGGCCATGTCGCCGGGTGCCTGATCCCCGTCGACCAGCGAGAACACGGCCTTTCCGAGATCGGTCCAGATCTGTTGGTCGATTTCCACCCCGCCCTCTACCGCACGGCGTTGTCTCACCGCGGCTACCACGGTCTCGGGGTCCACGGGGTCAGCCGTGGTCCGGTCGTCACCGGACGGCATGTCCCGCCAGATGACCCGTAGGATCGAGTCCTGGCCGGCCGCGTCCTGCAGTATGCGGCCGGTGGCGTCGCGGAGCGCGGCCGTCACGTCGCTGAATACGGCGAACGTGTACCGGAGACCGCCCAGGATCCCGGCGCCCAACAGGCGGAGGGTGTCCGCCAGCCCCAGTCTGCGACGGTAACGCTCGGGTTTGTACTCGAACAGCAGGCTGTCCAGGTGGGAGACCATCCGCCGGCGGGCGTCGGTGAGGGTCTCGCCCGGGTACGGCGCCTCGGCGCAGTCCCTGGGTACCGGCGCCCGGCCTCCGTGGTTGGCGGCGGCGGCAAGCGTGACGGCGGGGATCTCCGCTATCCGTGCGAACGAACGGGCCAGATAGACTTTGGCCTGGCCGTAGCCGATCGGGCCCCTGTCCAGGGACTCCACGGGCGCCTCTTCCATACCCGACCACATTCCGAGCGCGGTGGCCACCTCGGCCGCGATATGGGATGCGAACGTATCGGATTGCGGATCGGCGAGGGGAACACCCAACATCGCTTCGGTCCTGCGGTCCTCCGGGATGATGACCAGGTTGGCGTCCA
Organism: Candidatus Spongiisociaceae bacterium; assembly: GCA_965219685.1. GTDB lineage: Bacteria > Actinomycetota > Acidimicrobiia > Spongiisociales > Spongiisociaceae > JAPPFW01. The sequence goes on from CBDCOH010000002.1 coordinate 950,946, forward strand.
CTTCCGGCGAGAAAAACCCTTCGGGCGCCGCTAGCACTCCCCCGGCCCCGGGATCGCGTCGTGGCGACCAGATCCGTACCTCGACCACGCGCATTCCCTTGGGCTTGAGCGCCTCGATCTCGCCCGCTATGCGCTCGGCGGTCGACGACACGTAGGTAGTGCTCTCGATGTCCGGGCCGACCAGAGCCACCACGTGGACCAGTTCGAACTCCTCGCGGGCCAGTGTCTCAAACCACCGGCGGTGTTCCACTCCGTCCCGGCCGATGTCCATGTCGGGCCCGTCGTCGATGCAGGCGACGAAGGGTTGCACGAGACCGGCCCGCACCCACTCGGTGAGCCGTTGGACAGCGGCGGTCGTCGACTTGTCGTTGGCCGCCACGAGGAGGCTGCGGCGCGCGCTCATAACAGTTCCGGCCTTCCCGAGTCGTCACGCTCCAGGCAGAACTTGATATTGGTGAGTTCCTGAGTGACGAGGTCGGCGATCCCCAGCCACGCGATGCGGGTGCGCTGGTCACTCCCGCGATCCTCTGCGATCTGCTCGTCGTACAAGTCGACCTGTCTTCCCAGCAACTCGATGGCGTCCCGTCTGCGAGAGCGTTCGTCCCCGCCCCTGATCACGGGACTCCTCACCCCCGCGGTGTTTCCTGTCGCCAACCAATTGGATAAGACCCGGCTGGGCCGCGTGAAGGCCTTCAGGTCCGGTCCTCTCGCACCCGGTGATCGGCCCCACTCGACCAGGCGCGCGTAGGGCCCCAGGAACTTACCCGCGTCCTTCCGGTCGGCGGCGACCGGGAACGCGAGGCACAACCCTTCCAGCAGCGAGGCGAGGACGTTCCACGGCTGGCCCCCCACCGGCAGCGTCGGCTCGAACCGGAGAACACCGTGTTCGGTGGTGATGGCCACGGTCCGGTCCTCGATCTCGACCAGGCCCAGCATCCTGCCGATGAACCACCCCCTGATCAGGGCGCTCAACATCGGCCGAGGGATCGGAGTGGCCCTGGACAGGGCCCGCGATCGCCGGGCGTTCCAGAAGCTGACCAGATTGGACGTGTCGTGTTCCTTCCGCCAGGCGTCGGCGATGGGCTTCGTCAACGAGTCGAAGCACACGGGATGGAGGGCGCCTCCGAGCGATGTGTAGACCGCCACTCTGGTCTCCCGTTCGGACTGGTTGATCGTCTGCTCGACGGCCTCTGCGTCCCTATCGAGTTGCGGGAGGAGGTATTCACGAACGAGTGGCTCGACCGGGAGGCCGGCGACCGGGATCGGGCTGGTCACCGGACGGATGCGCAGATCGGAGCCGGGATGTACCTGCTGGACCATCTCACGGTCGACCGAGACCAATGGCTCGGCCGCCTCGAAGGCCTTCTCCAGGCACTTCCGGAACCGTTGGTCTCGGGGAGCCCGCACCGCAGGCGGTAACGAGTCCGAGAGATAGCCCCGCAGGCCCAGCGCCAGGGTCTCTTTCCACGTCGAGCCGTCGGTGCGCAACCAGGCGCGGGCCCGGCTGAGAATGTCGTCCCGGCTGATACGCACGGTGAACGAGGCCCTCCGCGGCGCGGCGTCGCCCGCCGCGAGCCATTCCGGTGCGGACCATGCCGAATCGGGCAGCATCCAGGGCTCCATGACGCTCTGCTCGGCCTCACCGGTGATCACGGTCCGGCGGACCTTGGCCCAGGCCTCCTCGAGTCCGGTCGTTCCGGCCGAATCCATGGTGTGTTCTTCGAACAGCCGGGGGAAGTCTTCCGGATCTATGACCAGCATGGTGCTCGCGCCGGGCTGCAGCGCGTCGGGAACGAGCCGGTCGGACGCGGGATTGTGGCGGGGCCAGTCATCGATCGGCGTTGAACCCGCTTCGCTCCTATCGGCTTCCACCGCCTGACGCAGAGCGTCGTAGGCGTGTTCGATCGCCTCGCGGAGCGGCTGGAGCACCCCGTCGCGCAGGTCCGCGAGCAGCCGGGAGGCGATGAGACGATGGTCGGCGTTGTAGGGATGCACCAGGCCGGTCTGGATCGCCTTGCCGATGGCGTTGCGGACTCCTTCGTGGTCGGCCGGGAGGGTGCCGGGACCCATTCCGATCGCGTCCAGGACGTCGGATCGCAGGTGTCCCGCCCATGCCAGTTCCTCCTGGCGCTCCGATTCGAGTTCTTCGGCCACGTGCTCCATCTCCGCGTCGGCCTTTGCCAGGAGTCGCAGCGCAACCTGCGCTCCATAGTCCGCGACGTTCGCACCCACAACCTTCACGATGCGGTCGGTGATGTGTTCCACCCACTTCAAGGCCTCGTCCCGCAGCCGGTCGTCCAGTTTCTTCAACACGCCCGCTCGCCGGACCTCCACACCCTCCACGATGCAGTCCACCCAGCGAAGCGCCCGGGCTTTGGAACCGACCTCCTCCGATGCTTCGTACCGGACCTGGTCCGCTACATCCCTGAAGACCGCGTCGAGTTCCGCATCCTGAAGCCCGATGGAGTCCAGAACCTGGTTGTTGTCGCGTCCCCGCTCGTTGATGCCGCATCTCCTGAGAAACCGCGTGAAGGCATCCTCTGCGAGATCCTCCACGATCTCAGCGGTGGTGTGGTTCTCGTAGCGTCGCTGCTTCTTCGCCGCCCGTACGTAGTCACCGAGCAGGAACTCGATCGCGTCGCGGGTGATCCGCTGTTCGGCATACGTTCCGAGACGGCCCACGCCGAGGTCCACCTCGGCGAATCCGAGCGCCTGGATGGCCCCGTAGTACTTCGGCGGATCGGGCAGCATCAGTGTGTCGCCGCCAGAGGTGGGGAAACTGCCGGCGGAAGCCTGCCAGTTGGCCTTCATGTACACCGTGAAGTCGTCCTGCATGCGCCGGTCGGTCATCACTGCGGCCAGGCAGCGCGCCATGAAGCGATATGCGGCGAGTTGGTCGCCGAAGCCCACCCCTTTGGTATTCGTGTGCCCCACCAGGTAGGGGAAGGCCGGCCCGGAGCGCTGCTGGACCGCGCCGCCACCGGGTGGCGTGAACTCTCCGTCGCCGTAGTAACCGTGCAGCATCTCGGCCAGCGCCGCCGCGGTGTTCGGATACACGCCCCGGCTCGCCGCCTCAGACAGATCGACGAACACGTCAGCCGAATACAGGATGCCGATCGACTCGTCCATCCACGAATCTCCGTCGACCCTCAGGATGTCGCACACATCCATCAGGATGCCTGCGCCGGTCCCGCCTGCCAGGGAGGACACGACGATCACCGCGGGCGTCGCAGCAGACTCTCCGGCCAGAGATACGCCGTATGCCCGCTCGGCGAGTTGGCGGAGCTGTGCCATGGCGCCCGCGCTCAGCAAAGCCTGGTTCTTCATCCTGATGCGCTTCTGGATCTCGTCGGCGCGGAACAGGCCAAGCACGCGGCCCACCGCCCGGTACTGGCCGGCTCCGGCTTCGATGGGAATGCGCATGTAGTCGGAATCGAACAGCCAACCGCCGAAGTCGTGATCCTTGCGCTCGAGGCTGTCCACCATCGTTCTCAGGTCTATGCCCGGCCGCGCCAGTCCCAGGTACTCGTCGGCGTCCAGCAAATCAGGCCCGCCCGGAAGGACCGGTGTGTCTTGGTGGACGGGAGTGTCGATGTGGAGTAGCTGCCAACCGTCGGGCATTCCCTGGTCCCAGCCGATCTCACGGAACCGTTCTTCGAGGGTCTGCTTCAGGTAGCGCAGGGTCTTGCCACCTGAGCCGCCGAGGCCGATGATCAGGAACTGTTGCAGCACGGTTGCTCTCCTTGGTTGGATCCGGATTTCCCGGGCGCGGGCTGCCGGACGCGGGTTGGTTCACTCATCGGGCGCCGTCTCTTCCGGCGCCGGGATACTCGCGAGCGCATCCCTGACATAGCCGGCGAACTGATCCTCGGTGGGGGTGGAAGGGTCGACCGGCGCTATCACGACCCCGTGATGCGGCGCGGGTCCCGACACGTCTATCAGGACGATGGGTTCGTGGAGCCGACGTTCCGATCGCAGGTCGGGCGACCGGTCCGAGACGTTGGTGGCATCGCGGCCCGAGCCGACCACGCCGACGAAGCGGCGCCCTGCAAGTGACAGCCGGACGTAGGGAGGGCGCCAGGGTCGCCATGGCGTCTTACGTACAGCGCGCAGGTCACCCGCCTGGAGAGTGCTAGGCGAGTGGCGCGCTCTCCGGAGCTGGGCCTCCGACAAGTCGGACACGAGCGTCCATCCGTCCGCCACACGGAAGGTTGTGTATCGCGTGCGCCGGGGTCGCCGGATCCGACCTGCGACGCGGTTGATCCCGTAGAGCCACCCCCATATGAGCGCCAGGAGGAGGGCGAGCATCGCCGCGATGAGGATCGTCTCGACGGCCACGTTGCGTGGATGGTCGAAGCTGACGGATACCGCTAGCGGTACCTGTCGTGTCAGCCCTGCCGGGTCCGCGGGGTCGGTGACGTACGCGAACAGGAGTATGTGGTCGTCCGGTGTCTGGACCGAGCGGTCGAGACGCACGTGCAGTTCGACGGGCTCGGGGTCGCCGGAGGACCAGGCAGTTGCTCCGTCCGGGAAAGACAGTTCGATTCCGACCGGGATCCCGTCGGTGCCCAAGATGGGATCGACCGGCAGCAGCCGTATCTCTCCTTCCCGGCCGTCGGCCTCGATGACGATGGGGATGGCGAACTCGGTGGCTTCGATGGATCCCAACGCCGGCTCGGTGACCCGGAGTATCGGTCCGTCGGGAAGATCGACCACCGTGAAGGTGACCGATGCCGTGGCGGGATCGGAGTGTTCGGATACGAGGCGGACTTCGAAGGTGTGGTCTCCCACGGCGAGTGGCGGCGACCGGAACCGTCCCGAGCCGATGCGTGGGGGCGTGATCAGCACACCGTCGAGAACGAAATCGAGAAACGGTTCGTCGACCTCGGCAAGCTGCGCCGCCCCGGTCAGGAGCGAGAAGTCGATGGGTGTGTCAGGAAATATCGGGCTGGTCTCGATCCGGATGGAGAGGGTCGGAACTTCGAGGACGACGGAGCCACAGACCTCCTCGACTCCTTCACCATGGACCTCGGTCGAGGTGTAAGGAACCTCGGAATAGTCGAGAACGATCCGGCGGGCTCGGTCGCCGTCCTCGAGACGGTGAGCGGGATGGTTGGTGGACAGTTCCGGGGAGTCGCCCTCCGCTACCACCACCGCGGATCGGACGAACGCCGGAGCGATCCCGTCCGGCAGTCTCCCGTCCCACAGGATGCCGTCGTGGGAGGCGACGGTGAGCCAGGGCCCGGAGAGGTCTTCGCAGGCCCGCGATGGGGGCATGGTGGTGGTCGTGGCCACGGTCGTAGTAGTGGTCGGGAGGGTCGTGGTGGTTGGCGTAGTCGTTGTGGGAGGTGGCGGCGGCTCTACGAACTTGAACTCCGGCTGTGTGGTCGTCTGCAGGGCGATGTGATCCCCGCAACGGCCCTGCTCCATCATTTCGAGAAGGGTCTTGGTATCGCCGGATGGAGGGTCCCCCACGTAGAAGAGACGGATGTCGATGCGGGCCCCGAGTTGCGCGAGACGACCCGAGAGGTTCTCGTAGCCAGGTGCGACTGTGCTTTCCCGGGACTCGTCGCCGCAAACCGCGGGGATCAGGAGATCTGCGACATCGTTGCCGATCCGCCGGCTGGTGAGCGGGCGTTCCAGGCCGTCGTAGGGTCGAGGTGTCCGGTCACCCCTATGAGCATCGCTGAGATCGTGAAGTCCGTCGGTCAACCACACGACCCGATGGCAGTCGGCTGACCAATCGAGATCGAGCAGTCCGTATAGGGCGGACACGTAGTCGGTGTTCAGGTCGTGGTCACCGAACCGTTCGATCGTGGACACCACGTCGTCGTTGCCGCTCGCCTTGAGGTCGGTGAACTCGCGACGCAGTTCGAAATCGGTGCCGAAGGTGGCCAATCCGAGGCGGACCCGCAGTCCCGCCTCCACGGACCTCTCGAGGGAGGCCACGTAACGCTTGGCGGCGGCGATCCGCTGGCCGTCCGGGTCGTTGGTACGCAGGGACTGGGACTCGTCCATCAGTATCAAAACGTCCCACGACCGCGCCTCGGGAGGGCAGAACGCGTCCGCTCTCACAGGATCCTGATCCTGACCTCCGGAGGGAACGGCGACCATGGTGCTAGTCGTCACGGCGATGAGAACGGAGATGGTGAAGACAATCGGGCGACCGGGACGGGCCGCCTGGTTCACAACGGCCACTCTCTGGCGATCCGGACGGCGATGAGGTAGCCGCAGAGAAGGGCTCCCACGACTGATGCGAGGAGGGACAGCCTGGCCAGGATGGTGGGTCTCCACCACCGTTCCTGCCACCTCGTCCGCTCGCGGAACCTTCCCAACTGGAACAGGGCGAAGCCCGGGAGCGAGAAGACGAGGACCGCCAAGATCCCGCCGGTTGCTCGCTGGAACGCCTGGTCACCGACTCTTCCGACCTCGTCGGCGGTCAGGGCTGCGGCTACAGCCATAGAGGTACCGAGCAACGACACCAGGAGCCACAAGACCCATCGCGCGCCTCGCGGTGGCCGACGGTGAAGGTTCCTTCGCGGGTTTCTGGATCCGGCCTCCCGCTGCCTGGATCGCGGGTCGGACTCGAACCTATAGCTCATGGCAGGTGGAGTTCCTGCGGTTGCTTCGCTGATGTAGTCACCGGAGTCGGCACTGATATGTAGGTCTGTTCACCCTAGCCAGATTTGTAATTCGCGACACTCTACTCCCGGTGGGGGGTGACCACAACCGCGTTCCGGCTGGCTCGGTGGCCGGTGATTCTGGTTGGTCTGTGGCTGGTGGCCCGGGGTCACTCTGGGAAAGACCTGACCGCCGACAACTTTGCCGAGCCGTTGCCTGGTACCTGGCGCCTCGTAAGGTCAGCTGTCGGCGCGCGCGGGGAGGCGTTGGATGATCACGTCCAGCAGCTCTGCGGTCAGTCCGAGCGAACGAACCCCGATGCGTTCGTCGTTGCCGTGGAACATGCCCAGGAAGTCGCTGAACGGCACCCGGTCGTCGAAGAGGCCTACGCCGTAGGCCTTGACTCCCTTGGCCCGGAAGAAGCGGGCGTCGGTCGTGGCCGGTGTCATCGCCGGCACGACCCTCCGGCTCCCGGTCAGCGACTCGTAGGCGTCTCCGATCGCCTCCCAGAGTGGTCCCTCGGCGGCCGATGAGTTGGCCGGGTAATGGATCACCTTCTCTACGTCGACCTCGTCGTAGAGGGGTCCGAGCACCTTGCGGAGGTGGTCCTCCACGACCTGCTCCGTCTGGCCGGGCAGGACTCTCATGTCGAGCGTCGTGTCGGCCCGGTCGGCGACGGTGTTGGCCTTGGCTCCCCCGCTGACCAGGTTAGGACTGAGGGTCAGGTGGGTGCAGGCATGAACCCAGCGCGCCAGCAACGGATCCTCCACCGCCATCCGATCGATCTCGAAGTCGATCCGGTCGGGATCGAGGAGGGCGGCTACGCGTTCGGCGTCCCATCCGATCCCCTCCACGAACATGCGCCACTCGGGTGTCAACTCGACGGGGCTACCGGAGCCGGCGAGGGCGACGATGGCTTCGGCCACCTTGACCACCGCGTTGTCCGTCCCGTAGGGCTGGCTGCCATGCGACGGGACCCCCGCACCGTGTAGGATCCTCCAGCAGGGTCCCTTCTCGGCGACCTTCACCGGATGGACGGGGGGTCGGCCGGGCTCGCGGACGGACGGGTAGGCGATCTCGGTCAGGACGTAGTCGCACTCGAGCATCTCCGGCCGGTTGTCCATGATCCAGCCCGCCCCGAGCCCGCCTCCCTGCTCCTCGTCCGCCACCCCCAGATACAGCAGATCACCCGCTGGCCGGCGGTTCCCCAGCAGGTAGGGCTTGAACACCACCGCCATGGCGGCGGTCACGTTAAGCATGTCGACTGCTCCGCGGCCCCACACCATTCCGTCCACGACCTCCGCCCCGAACGGGTCGACCGACCATCCCTCCTCGGTTACCGGCACCACATCGAGGTGTCCCATCAGCAGGAGGGCCGGCGCACCGGGGTCGGTACCCGGGACCCGGTAGACGATGCTCTGGCGCCCCGGCGCAGGCTCCATCACCTCGCCGGAGACGCCGAAGTACTCCTCGAGGGTCGCCACCGACCTTGCCTCGTGGCCGGACTGGGGCGTCCCGTCGTTCACGCAGCGGTTCCGGATGAGGGCTTGAAGGAGTTCGAGCACCTCGCCCTGCCTGCTCGTGATCGCGGCGTCGCTCATATCCCGAGCTTCTCCAACAGGTCGTACATCGTGGGGGTCAGGGTCAGCGACCGCAGTTCCTCGAGCGGCACGAAAGCCGCCGCTGCTGCGTCGTCCCCCGCGGCCAGATCGCCGCCCACCACCTTGCCCGCATAGTCGACGATCACCACATGATGCTCAGGGGGATCACCCTCCCCGAGCGCCTCGCCGAGCCACACCACCCGTCCGAGTTCGACCTCGAGACCGGTCTCCTCCCTGATCTCGCGCACCGCGGCCTCGGTGAGGGGTTCCCCGTACCGGACCTTCCCTCCTGGTACGGCCCACGATCCCACCAGAGGCCCGCTGCCCCGCTCGACCACCAACATCCGGCCGCGGTCGATGACGACCACCCCCACCCCGACCACGGGAGCCCGCTCGTCGGCGGCTGTCATCGGTTCGCCCTGAAGGTCGCTCCGATCCGGCGCCCGCCGTCGGGCCGGTCGCTGTGGTGCATCACGATCGAGCGCGCCGAGAAGCCTCCCGCCTCGAAGAAGTTCTTGGCGAGGCGGTGTCCGGGCAGCACGTGGGCGTCGAACAGTTCGTGGCCCAGGCTGCGAAAGTCGTCCATCAGGGTGTCACGCATGATCTCCCCGACCCCTACGCCGCGGGCCTGCTCCTCCACGAACACCAGCCTGATCGCCGCGATCATCGTGTTGCCCTCGTGGGCGAGCATGGACTCGGAGCGCCCGTAGATGAAGCCCAGCGGGTAGCCGTCGACCTCACCCAGGTAGAGCCTGGAAACGCGGTCGTCGATCCGGGCGAGCAGGGACTCCTCGACCGGTTCCTCGAGGCCGTCGGCGCGGGGCCACATGGGATGGATGGCCACCATCTCGGCTTCCAACCTACGATATAGATGGACAAGAACGTCCAAGTCCTCGGCTCGGGCGAGCCGGGCGGTAACCGAGATACCCATCTTGGTGGATGAGGCTAGCCGCAAGTGGACGACCGGTCGTTCACTCGAGGATCCGGCGCCGTGCTCAGACGCAGTCGACGCAGAGCACGTTCTGGCGGTCCGCCAACTGCACGTTCTTGAGGAGCAGGAAGCAGGATCGGCAGACGAACTCGTCGCCCCGCCGGGACTGGGCGCTCATGTCGAAGGCCACTTCCTCCCGGCGGATCGCCATGATCTCCGACGCTTCGTCGACCAGGATCGTGGCCGACTCGTTGGTTTCCACCGTCTCCAGTTCCTCGGCCTCGAGAGCGTCGAGGGTCACCGTGCCGTTGTCCGCCTCATCGTTTTCATCGTCCAAGTCGGAGTCCTCTGCGTACGTCTTTCCCGTGTCCCGATCGTCCCCGTCCTCGAACGGATCCCTGGTGGCGTCATTCTCTTGCACGGCGGCGAGAGTATAGACGCGGGGCGCGTCCGGCGCGGAAACTACCTGCGTGCGGACGGGTGGTGGAGACACTACTCCGGAACTGTCCATCCTGTGAAAGCGGGTCCCGCTCCGGGAGGTCGGGGTCAGATCTTCAGCCAGATCCGGCCCGCCTGGAGGCGTACCAGCAGAGGCGTGGTGCCGAGCGGTTCGCCATCGGCCTCGACGGGCCACGGTTCCGCGGTCTCGACCCGGACCTCCCCCGCTACGAACCGCCTCACCGACGGTTCCGTGAGGTGATGCCCTCCGCGAGCCTTGGGCATCAACCTGGCCACCTCCCGTTTGGCGGCCGTGATCACCTGCACGTCCAGCAGTTGGTCCACCATGGAGGCACGGGGGGCGATGTTGAAACCGCCTCCGAAGAACTGTCCGTTGGCGAACACCGCGGTGAGTGCCCTACCCCGGAAGCTGCGGCCCTCGGCGTCGAGCGAGATCTCGGTCATCCGGAAGCGTGGAAGTGACGCAGCCACCCCTCCCACGTAGCGGAACGTCCCCAACCAGCCCGGCAGCCGGTACGAGGCGGCGGCCGCGGCGGCCGTGGCGCCGATGCTGGCCACGTTCAGGAAGTACCTCCTGCCCCACTCCCCGATCGCCAGTCCGACATCGACCGGGTAGGTGGAATCCCCGGCTAGGCGGTCGGCGGCGGGCCCGATCCGGTTCCCGAGGCCGAAGGTCCGGAGCAGGTCGCAGCCGGTTCCGGTGGGCAGGATCCCGAGGACGGGCCGGGACTCCCATTCGTGGGTCATCAACGCGTTCAGTACGGCGTTGACCGTTCCGTCGCCTCCCACCGCCACGAAGCGGGTCCGCCGCTCCGCGGCCGCCCCGGCCACTGCTCGGCGCAGGGCGTCCAGGCCGTCCACCTCCGTCACCTCGGCCGGTATGTCCCGGCTGCCCAGTGCTACCTCGACGCGGGACTTGGCGAGGCGGCCGCGAGCGGCGTGGGGGTTGACCAGTACCAGCCAGGGTGTCATACCACTCCTCCGGCGGCGACCACCCCCCGGTCCATCCCGGCGTGCAGCGGACCGATCACACGACCGAGTCGTCCTATTCCCAGGATCTCGGCGGCATCCCTTATCTGGCGTAACACGTCGAGCAGTTGGCGCGCGTTCCTCACGAAGTCGCCAGGGTCCAAAGTTTCCTCTTCGAGTAGAACCTCAAGGTCAAGGTCCCTCGCCCATGCGTAGGCGAGGTATCCGAATCCGGCTTCCGGGGGTCGGGTGGCGGGAAGGCGGTGGGCTCTCTCGGCGGATGTGTGCGCGTCCCAGAGGGCCATCAGGCTCCCCCAGCGCCGCTCCAGCCGGTCGGTCGGCCAGGGCTCGGGCGAATCCGACTCCCGGCGCGGTTCGTAGACGAAGGCCGATACCGAGGCGGCCAGTTCCGGAGCGGTGAGGTCCGTCAGTAGGCCGGTCCGGATGGCCTCGACGAGCAGGAAGTCCATCTCGTTGTAGACCTTGCGTAGGGCCTCGCCCGGTGGGCGAAGCGTCCACCCGTCGACGTACCCTCGGTCCTCGAGCAGGCGCCGGGCGCGGTGGAATCTACTCACCAGGCCGCCCGCTGCACCCGGGCCGTGGCTCGGGGCACCCTGGCGGTTCGGGGGTCGCCCACGGCCGCCGCGGCGCCGCTGGAACTCAGCGAACGAGGCTTCCAGGAGCCGCTCGGCCTGGCGCCGGGGGTAGTTGGCGATCAGGTTCACGACCATGTTGTACGTGGGCCGGAAGCTGGACCGCAGCGGATGGCTTCCCAGATCCGCGATCGACACCATCCTCTCGAATGGGACGTAAGGGGAGTGCAGCACCACGCTGTGACCCACGCTGTCGATTCCGCGGCGTCCCGCCCGCCCGCTCAGCTGGGTGAACTCGCCGGGGAGCATCAGTTCGTGTCCCTCCCCGGTGAACTTGGAGAGCCGGTCCAGCACCACGGTCCGGGCCGGCATGTTGATTCCGAGGGCCAGGGTCTCGGTGGCGAACACCAGCTTCACGAAGCCGTCGCAGAAGAGCTGTTCGGTCACCTCCTTGAAGGCTGGCACCAGTCCCGCGTGATGGGCCGCCACTCCCTTCTCGAGGGCCGCCAGCCACTGCCCGTAACCGAGAGCCCTCAGGTCGGACGCGTCGATGTGCGCGGTTCCCTCCTCGGCCTGGCGCCGGATCTCCTCCCGTTCCGAGTCGTCGGTCAGCCGGATCCCGGTTCCGGCGACGCGCGAGGCTGCTTCGTCGCAGCCGATCCGCGAGAAGACGAAGTAGATGGCCGGAAGCATGTTCAGGAACTCCAGGTGCTCCACCAGTTCCAGGCGTTTCGGGGTGCCGAACCTACGGCGGCGCCCGCCCCGACGGGACAGCAGGCGGGTAATCGACCGGTTCGGCCTCAGCCCCCCTGCCGTGTCCACGAACAGGGGCAGCACGTGGACCTCCTTGCTGTAGCGGTCCCAGACCGCCCACCACCTCTCGAGCCGGACCGGCCGGTGGTCCTCGATCACCAACTCCGTGCGGCCGCGCCGGGCCCGAAGCCATTCGGTGAACTCGTCGGCGTTGGCCACGGTGGCCGACAGGCAGACCAGGCCGATGTGGCGGGGGGCATGGATGATCACCTCCTCCCACACCGCCCCGCGAAACCGGTCCTGCAGGTAGTGGACCTCGTCGAGCACCACGGTGTCGACCGCGGCCAGATCGGAGCCGGCGTAGATCATGTTCCGGAGCACTTCGGTGGTCATCACCACGACCGGTGCTCCGTTGTTGATGGTGTTGTCCCCGGTCAGCAGCCCCACCCGGTCGGGTCCGTAGGCGTCGACGAAGTCCCGGTACTTCTGATTGGACAGCGCCTTCAGGGGGGTGGTGTAGAACACGCGCCTCCCTCTCTCAAGGCTCAGATGGACGGCCGCCTCCGCCACGAGCGTTTTTCCCGCTCCGGTGGGCGCGGTCACCACCACCGACCCTCCCCGCTCGACCGCCTCGGCCGCGAGCGCCTGGAAGGGATCGGGGGTGAACGGGAGGGACTCGAAGAACCGGTGGACTCTCACTTCTTGAGGGTCCACCTGATTATCCAGATGGTGGCCTCGTAGAACACGTACAGGGGCGTGGCGAGCAGGATGAGGGTGACCGGGTCACCCGTCGGGCTCACCACCGCCCCGACCGTCACGATGATCAGCACCGCCCAGCGCCGCCCGGAGGCGAGCTTGTCCGAGGTCAACGCGCCGGCGGCGGCGGCGCCGAATAGGAACACGGGGAACTGGAACGAGATCCCGAACAGCAGCAGGAAGCGGATCACGAACCGCGTGTAGAGCTCTACCGTCCACAGGTTGGTCAACTCGTCGAAGATCGAGACGAGGAAACCGACCGCCCGTGGCAGGCTCCAGTAGGCGAATCCTACGCCCAGGGAGAAGAGTGTGACCAGGGCTCCCACGACCGGGAAGGCCCACTTGCGTTCCTTGCGGGTGAGGCCCGGGTTTATGAACGCCCATGCCTGGAAGAAGATCACGGGGCTGGCCAGGAAGGCACCTCCGAACAGGGACATGCGCATAGCGATGGAGAACTGGTCGGTCGGCCCGGTGACCACCAGCGTGTCGCCGGTGATGTCGGTGTACGAACGCTGCAGGAGGTCGAGCATGGCATGCCGGAAGAAGAAGGCCACCACCGTCCCCACCGCGATGGCGGCCGCTGTCTTGATGATCCTCGTCCGGAGCTCGGTTAGGTGCCCCATGAGGGGCTGGCTCGACGGGTCGGAAGCGTCTGTCATGCAGCGCCCTGCTCGGGAACCTCGTCCTCAGGCGCGGTGTCGTCCCTTTCAGTGTCGGTGGCGTCCTCGGTTTCCTGGCGGTCCGCTTCGGCGCCCTCGCCGGGAGGGGGGTGGACGGTTGCCGGCATCGGGTCGCCCATCCCTTCCCAGACCTTGCTCGGCGAGACCCCCGTGGGCGGGTCCGGGGCGATCCAGCGTGCTTGAGCCTTCTCCGGAGGGGTGGTTTCGGCAGGGGGCTTCGCCGCGGGGGTCTGTTCGGTCTTGGAGGTCTCCGGTGGGGTGGTTCCGCCGGGGGCTGCGGCGGATGGGCGGGGCGGTCCGGGCCTGGGCGTCGGTGGCGCCTTGGTCGACTGCCTTATCTCCCGTTCTACGGACTTGGCGGTGTCCGCCGTCTCGGCCAGCGTCCGGCGGACATCGGATACCGGCTTGCGGATATCCTCCTTGATCTCCTTGATCGGTTCACGGAGGGGACCGATCTCATCCTCGATCCCGCGCCGAAGGTCGGTCACCGCCGCCTTGAGTTCGCGCAGGTATCCCCCGATCGTGCGGGCGATCTCCGGAAGCCGTCCCGGCCCGAAGACGACCAGCGCGATCACCGCGATGGTTAGTATCTCGGCGCCGCTGAACGAGTCGAACATGGGCTAATGGTACAGGCGTCCCGGTGTCCCGAGTCTCGGGATCGTCACGTCCGGTAGTCGGCCTCGTGGACCTCGGGCAACGCCTGTGCGTCCATGACCGCCGGCAGGTCCTTCAGGCTTCCCCGTAGCGGGCCAGGATCGCCCGACGGAGCCGGTTCACCTCCCGTGCGACCTCTTCGCCCTCGACCAGACGGGCGTTCTTACCGAGGCGGACCAGCAGGCGAGCCGCCACCCTGGGGTCCGACATGGCGAAACGGACCAGCATCTCTTTCTTCGTGTCGCGGATGACATCGACCGGGTAGTACTCGGCCACCCAGCGCGACCCGGGGCCGAGGGCGAGTATTGCGTACACGGCGTCCGCGGAGGCGGTGAAACCGATGTCCGGATGCTCGACCTCTTTCGGCCGGTCGAAGGTCTGCGGTCGCTCCTCGAGCGATCTGATCCGGTCGACACGGAACGTCCGTAGGTCCTCGGCGAGCCGGCAGCGGGCCGACAGGTACCACCGGCCCATGGATGCGTACACCAGCAACGGCTCTACATCCCTGGTAGTGGTTCGGTTGGTACCGACCGCCAGGTAGGTGATTCCCACCACCTTCCCTTCGTCGGCCGCACGGCGCAGGGTTTCCAGGTGTTCGGGTTCGGCCGGAAGTTCCGCTCCTATGGCTCCGGAAGCCTCGGGGAGCACGGTCGACGCCAGTTTGTCCACCGCTCTGGTCAGGGCGGGGTTCGCCTGGCTGGTACCGGCTACCGCCATACCGGCGCTCAGCAGGCCGAGCGCCTCGGGCGGGGTGAGCCGGAGCGGTCGGGCGAAGTAATCGGCCATGTCGAGGATCACCCGGTCATCGTCGATGAAGGCCACCATCAGATCGCCGGGTCCGTACCCGGGGACACCGCACACGAAGAGGAGGGCTAGGTCGGCGGCCAGTTGGGACTCGGACTTGTACCCGAACCGCTCCATGACCTCCGCCACACGCGGGTACGGATGGGCGATGACCCACGGGACCATGGACAGGATCCGGGTGAGCCGACGCTGTGTGGCAGCCGCGGTCACGGGTGTTCCCTCACCCGGCGGATAAGTTCGGTTCTCAGGTCAGGCGGGTCGAGGATGACCGCAGCGTCGTCCATGTCCAGTATCAGATCGACGAACGAGTCCGTCACCGAGTACGGGATGTCCATGACTATGGAGCCCTCCGGAGCGCGGTCGACCACCCGGGCATCCGGGAAACGGTTCTCGGCCCACCAGGCTACGTCGGGGTCCCAGCGGACTCGGGCCACCGACCGTTCCGAGCCCTGCTCCCAAGGGAGCGACGAGAGTATGTCCCGGGCCGAGAAGTCCTGAGGGCGTTCGAAGGCCCCTGGCGGACCCACCACCTCCATCTCGGTCGCCCGGTCCAACCGGTAGGTGCGTACAGCGCCCGGGCGTCCCGGCTCTGCCCCTGCGAAGTACCAGTGGCCTCTCTGATGCCGCATCCCGTACGGTGCGAGGGTCCGGGACCGGCCCCGGTACGCGAACCGCAACATGGCGCGGTCGAGCACCGACTCGAAGACGAGACCCAGCATGCTGCTTCCCAGGCCAAGGTCGGCGCCCACCGGTGTCCCGGACTCGACGAACCGGGCGCCTCCCAGCTTCAGGAGAGCGTCGGATCCGGCCGGCCACCCCCCGCTGCGCACCATGTGAACCGCCAGCGCAAGGGCGGTTCTCTCCTCCTCTGTCAGGCCCGGATCGATCGTGCGGTAGTTCTCGTCGGGTATCACATATCCCCACTCCACCTCCCACGCGTCCGTGGGCTGGAGTTCCATCGAGATTCCCAGCCGGCGCAGGCTGTCCTTGTCCCGCTCGAACATCCGGTGGAAGGCCTGATCGGAACGGTTCCCGTAACCGGCCACCTTCTGCCTGATCCGGGGGGCGGTGACCGGTCGGTCGGAGTCGAGCAGGAAGGCCAGGAGGTTTATGAGACGTTCGACGACTGTGCTCATTGATCACCGATTCTAGGTGATTAGTTCCTAGCCAGTAGTCTATGGGTGTTAGTCAGTGATTGTGGTTAACGTTAGATCGGATCAGTTGCCATCCGCCATTGACGGTGCGTGAACCGCCGCAGATACCCGACTCGTGGCCGCCGCCTCGGCCGAGCACCGGCCCGGCGGCGTCTATAGGCTGGCGATGAGTCGGGCCACCCGCTCGTCCGTCGCCTTGAACGGGTCCTTGCAGAGGACGGTCCTCTGCGCCTGGTCGTTCAGCTTCAGATGTACCCAGTCGACGGTGAAGTCCCGCTTCCGTGCCTTGGCCGCCGAGATGAACTCGCCCCTGAGGCGCGCTCTGGTCGTCTGGGGAGGCTTCTTGACCGCACCGGCGATGGCGGCGTCTGTCACCAGACGGTCGACCAGCCCTCGCTGCGCGAGCAGGTAATACAGGCCCCGAGCTTCGGTCACGTCGTGATAGCTCAGGTCGAGCAGCATTATGCGGGAGTCCGAGAGGCCGAGCCCGTGCTTGAGACGGTACCGGTCGATCAGGTGGTACTTGGTGACCCAGTCGACCTCCCGGTGGAGCGAGAGGGGGTCCTTCTCCAGGCCGGTCAGGAGGTGCTCCCACATCTCGACCGCCTTCTGGACCGCCGGTGCGAAGCCCGGGCTCCGCCCGAAACGGATGATCCGCTCCAGGTACTCCCACTGGATGTCGAGCGCGGAGAGCTCCCGCCCGTTGGCGAGCCGTACGGTCCGGCGGCAGGTCGGGTCCTGGCTGATCTGGCGTATGGCCCGGATCGGATTGGCGAGGGTCATGTCCCTGAAGACGGCGTTGGCCTCGATCATCTCGAGCAGTGCCACGGTTGCGCCCACCTTTATGAAAGTGGCGTACTCGCTCATGTTCGAGTCGCCCGCGATGACGTGCAGGCGACGGTAGCGCTCGGCATCCGAGTGCGGCTCGTCCCTCGTGTTGATGATCGGCCGGGATCGAGTGGTCGCGGAGGACACCCCTTCCCAGATGTGGTCCGCCCGCTGGGAGATGGAGAAGACCGGCCCCCGCGCCGTCTGGAGGAGCTTGCCGGCGCCGGAGTAGATCTGGCGGGTCACGAGGTAGGGGATGAGGATGTCCAGCATCTTCTGGAAGTCGCCCTTCCTTCGCACCAGGTAGTTCTCGTGGCAGCCGTAGGAGTTGCCGGCCGAGTCCGTGTTGTTCTTGTACAGGAAGATGTCGCCGCGGATTCCCTCCTCCCGCAGCCGCTGCTCGGCGGAGCGCTGCAGGTTCTCCAGGACGCGTTCCCCCGCCTTGTCGTGTGCGACCAGATCGTGAAGGTCGTCGCACTCGGGAGTGGCGTACTCGGGGTGGCTGCCCACATCGAGGTAGAGGCGGGCCCCGTTCTCGAGGAACACGTTCGAGGACCGGCCCCATGACACGACGCTGCGGAACAGGTAGCGGGCCACCTCGTCCGGGCTGAGGCGGCGCTGACCCCTCAGTGTGCAAGTTATGCCGAACTCGTTCTCGAGCCCGAAGATACGCCGCTTCATGACTTCAGGCTAGCCCCGATCGTCGCGCCGGAAGCACTAACCGCCGGCCACCAGCTACCAGCCACTAAATCCCGGCCAGTTGTTCCTTCGGTAGGCGGCGGAAACGCCGGTTCTCGCGGTCGCGTTCCAGCAGGGCTCCCTCCCAACCGCCGACATTCCGTTCCTCGACGTGCCGGTAGGCATCGGCCGCCATCCTGAGGGCCACGTCGACCGTGGGGGTGTCGTCGTAGCGCTCGCCCAACTTGTCGGACAGGGCATCCGACTTGCCGCCGATGGCCGTGTAACCCCGTTTGTCGTACAGGGTGCCGTCGTAGGTGACTTTGAAGAGCCGATCCTCGGATACCGTGTGCCCGACCTCGGCGAGGAGTATCTCGACTTCGAAGGGTTTGGGCCCCTGGACGAAGATGTTGCCGAGGGTCTGGGAGAAGGCCGACGCCAGGCTCTTGGCGGTGACGTCGTCCCGG
The DNA here is from genome assembly GCA_965219685.1 of Candidatus Spongiisociaceae bacterium. Classification (GTDB taxonomy): domain Bacteria; phylum Actinomycetota; class Acidimicrobiia; order Spongiisociales; family Spongiisociaceae; genus JAPPFW01. The sequence goes on from CBDCOH010000002.1 coordinate 968,894, forward strand.
CCGTACTGGTAACCCTTGACGTCCGCGTACCGGATGCCCGCAACCCGCAACGACTCGAACTCATTGTACTTGCCAACCCCCGCGAAGGCGATGCGATCGTAGATCTCGGAGATCTTCGTGAGGGTTCGGCTCGGGTTCTCGGCCAGGATCAGCACGCCTTCCTGGGTTTCGAGCGCCACGATGGAACGTCCCCGGGCGATGCCCTTGCGGGCGTACTCGGCCCGGTCCTTCACCAGTTGCTCGGGAGGCACGTAGAACGGAAGCGTCAACTGACCACCTCCAATGCTCGTTCCGCGGCTGCGGCCACGACGGCCTCGTCGACGTCGTTGAACCCGTCGGCGGTGACGGTCACGACGTTCGGGTAGATGCCCCGCCGGATGTCGGGGCCGCCCGTGGCCAGATCCTGTCCGGCTGCGGCGACCAGGGCCTGCACGGCATGGTCGATGGCAGCTGCCTGGTCGGAGTCGGGTCGGTAGACGGTCCGCAGGTACGCTCTCGCCTCCCGGCTTCCCGACCCGGCCGTGCCGTACTCACGCTCCTCGTAGCGACCCCCCACCGCATCGAAGGTGAATACGTGGCCTCCCGCCGTGCGAGGCTCGACGCCGCAGAAGAGCGGCACCACCACGAAACCCTGCAGGGCCAGAGGAAGCTGGGTGCGCACCATGCGCGCCAGGTAGTTCGCTTTCCCGTCGAGGCTGAGACGGACTCCCTCCAGCTTCTCGTAGTGTTCCAGTTCGGTCTGGAAGAGCCTGACCATCTCGGAGGCCAGGCCGGCCGTGCCCGAAATCGCCACGGCCGAGTACTCGTCCGCGGCGAAGACCTTCTGCACGTGGCGGTGCGCCACGTCGTAGCCGGCGGTGGCCTGGCGGTCGCCGACCATCACCACTCCCCCGTCGAAACGCAGGGCCAGCACCGTGGTCGCTTCGGGAGCCGCGAGCCCGGGCCGGGAGATTCCCGGGGGTACTGACCAGTCCGGGGCCATGTCGAGGGACCGGATCAGTTCGGTGAAGCTGTGACCCGGCAGCGCGGCGTCGAGAGGGACCATCGACGGGGTCACTCGCCGCCCTTCTGGACGTAGTTCTTCACGAACTCCTCGGCGTTCTCCTCAAGAACGGAATCGATCTCGTCCAGCAGGTCGTCGATCTTGCTGACGGCCGCACTCTCCGCGACCCTGGGTACCGGCGCCGGGCCGCCCGACGGGTCTCGAGGTCTGCGTTCCCTCTGCTGACGTTCCTGAGCCATCATCTTCCTCCTACGACGAGCCCGGCATCCCATGTGCCTGTCGCTCCGGCCAGACGGGTACTCCCATACGACGTTCTCGAGCCCTGCAACATCTCAACTGCCTCCCAGAGCGCCGAGCAGGTCGGTGGCCTCCGAGGACGCGTCGAGTAGTTCCCCTACCAAGTCCTTGCTACCGCGGAGCGGCTCCATCATAGGCACCCTCTTGAGCGGTTCCTCCCCCACGTCGAACACCAGCGAGTCCCAGTTAGCCGCTACCAGCGACTCCGAGAACCGCTCCACGCACCTCCCCCTGAAATAGGCCCTGGTCTCCGGAGGCGGAACCGCGGTGGCACGGTCCAGTTCCGCATCGGTGAACAGGCGCCTGAGCAGCCCGCGCTCCTCGAGACGGTAGGCCAAGCCTCGCCGCCGGTCGGTGTCGTGGTACTGGAGAGCAGCCATGGCCAGCTTCGGGTCGGTCCAGTCGAGGTCGTCCCGGCGGCGGAAGCCCTCCAGCATGCGTAGCTTGGCCGACCAGTCGAGCCGGTCCGACGTGCGCGTGAAGTCCGACTCGAGGTCCTCGAGGATCCGGCCCCACTCCCGGACGACGTCTCCCCACACCGGTTCGGGGAGTTGCTGCTCCGCATACTTCGAGAGCCACTCGTAGTAGCGGAACTGCAGGTCGAGAGCCGTCGCCGATGAGCCGTCGGCCAGCGGCAGGGGCCGGTGGAGAGACAGGTCGTGGCTCGATCGCCAGGTCGCCTCGACAGGGTCGGCCAGTTGCAAGGGGTCCGGGATGGCCCGGTCCTCGATCGCGGCCAGCAACAGGGCGGTGGTACCGAGCTTCACGAAGGTCTGGACCTCAGACATGTTGGCGTCACCGATGATCACATGGAAGCGCCGGTACTTGGTCGGTTCGCCGTGGGGCTCGTCCCTCGTGTTGATGATGGGCCGCTTCAGGGTCGTCTCGAGCCCGACCTCCTCCTCGAAGAAGTCTGCTCTCTGGCTGATCTGGTAACGCACGCCGGGCCGGCCGTTCTCGGACCCGAGCTTGCCCGAGCCGGTGAAGATCTGGCGCGTGACCAGCCAGGTCGTGGCGTAGTGGATGAGGTCGGCGAAGGGGAGTGCCCGGGACAGCAGGTAGTTCTCGTGGTAGCCGTAGGAGTTGCCCTTCCCATCGCTGTTGTTCTTGTGGATGTAGAGGCGCTCCGAGGGGCGGAGAATCCGGTACACCGCGGCCGAGGCCGCCTCCAGCACCCGCTCCCCCGCCTTGTCGTAGAGGGTCGCCTGCAGCGGGTCGGCGCACTCGGGACTGGAATACTCGGGATGGGCATGGTCGACGTAGAAGCGAGCCCCGTTGGAGAGTACGACGTTCACCAGACCCGTGTCGGCCTCGGCGAGCCCGAAGGTCTCGTGCCCGAAACCGCGGGCGTCCCGCCCTGGGGTCTCCTCGTCGAACGACCACTGGACCCGAACCCGGCCTCCCTGGTAGGAGTTCACCACCAGCGAGGAGGCGATCGTCGGGTTGAAGTCCGGCTGGTTCCGAACCGTGATCCCGTACTCGGTCTCCGTGCCTATGACGGTCGGGATGGCCATGCCTAAGGGACTGCCGGGCGTTTCACCGGCGCGACGCCGGTCTGCGACCCGCGTCGATCGGGGTCGGTGACTGGTCGGTGGGTATCGTCATCCGCTCAGCGCATCCCTACAGGTACTGGCCGGTGCCGACCGCCTCGATGGTCCTCGACTCGTCCTCGCCCTCGATCAGGGTGCGCACGTAGACGATCCGTTCCCCCTTCTTGCCCGATATCTTCGCCCAGTCGTCGGGGTTCGTGGTGTTGGGCAGGTCCTCGTGCTCGCGGAACTCCTGCTTGATACCCACGAGGAGATCGGCCAGCTTTATCCCGCCGGACGATCCGGCGATCCGGCGCTTGATGGCGGCCTTCTTGGCCCTGCGCACGATGTTCTCGATCATGGCGCCGGACGAGAAGTCCCGGAAGTAGAGGACCTCCCGGTCCCCGTTCTGGTAGGTGACCTCGAGGAAGCGGTTCTCGTCGCTGCCGGCGTACATGATGGCCACCACCTCCCGGACCATCCGGTCCACGAGGACGCGCGGATCACCGTCCACCGCCGCGAGCGCTTCCTCGTCGAAGGGCAGGTCGGGGTCCAGGTAGATGCGGAAGATCTGCCGGGCCGCCACGGCGTCCGGGCGGGCGATCTTGATCTTGACATCGAGACGCCCCGGTCGCAGGATGGCCGGGTCGATCAGGTCCTCCCGGTTGGAGGCGCCGATGACGATCACGTTCCTGAGCAGCTCCACCCCGTCCAGTTCGGAAAGGAGCTGGGGAACGATGGTGGACTCCACATCGGAGGAGATTCCGCTGCCCCTCGTTCGGAACAGCGAGTCCATCTCGTCGAAGAAGACGATCACCGGCACGCCCTCGTCGGCCTTCTCCTTGGCGCGCTGGAAGATCAACCGGATCTGGCGCTCGGTCTCCCCCACGTACTTGTTCAGCAGTTCGGGGCCCTTGATGTTCAGGAAGTAGGAGCGGGCGTCGTCGTGGCCGGACCGGCGCGCCACCGCCTCCGCCAAGCTGTTGGCCACGGCCTTCGCGATCAGGGTCTTGCCGCATCCCGGCGGTCCGTACAGCAGCACTCCCTTCGGGGCCACCAGGCCGTACTCCTCGAACAGGTCCCGGTAGACGTACGGGAGCTCCACGGCGTCCCTGATCGCCTCGATCTGGTCGCGGAGGCCTCCTACCTGGTCGTAGGTGACGTCGGGCACCTCCTCGAGTACCAGTTCCTCGACCTCGGGCCGGATGAGCTTCTCGTAGGCGAGACCGTTGCGGGAATCGATGCGGATGTGGTCACCGGCCCGCAGGTGCACGCCGCGGAGGGGACCTGCCAGTTCCACCACCCGCTCCTCGTCGGCGTGCGCCAGCACTAGGAGGCGTTCGTCGCCCAGAACCTCCTTGATGGAAACGACCTGGCCGAGACGGTCGAAGTCCCGCACCTCCACGATGTTCATGGAGTCGTTCACCAGCACCTGCTGGCCTCTCTGCAGTTGCTTGATCTCGATGGAGGGCTGAGCGTTGACCCGCATCTTGCGCCCTCCGCTCATCACGTCCACGGTGCTGTCGCTGTTGACGGCCATCACGGTGGCGAACGGGTTGGGGGCGGTCGTGAGCTTCTCCACCTCCTCGCGGAGCATGGCCAGCTGCTCCCGCGCCTCCTCGAGAACCGCGCTGAGCTTCTCGTTCTTCTGAGCGGCCTGGACCAGCTGCCCCTTGGTCTCGGCGAGGCGCGCCTCGAGCATCCGAACCCTGCGGGGGGCGTCCTGGAGACGCCGGCGGAGGACCGACACCTCCTCTTCGAGGGCGTGAACGGTCCCGCGCAGCGCGCCCAACTGGCGTTCGTAGTCGTATCGTTCCCGTCTGTCAGGCATGCCACCGCCCGGTTGCGACTGACCGCAGTATACGGGTGTCGCGGAGTTGGAAGTGGCGTTCCGAATCGTGGCGGACCGGACGGCCGGATCGGGTTGCTTACGGTCAGGCCGGCTGTATGAGGCGACCCACGGTCACGAACCCGGTGTGGCCCACCATCCCGTGGTCCGGCCGGACCGAGCGGCCTGTCACGTTCCAGGTTCGGAGGAGCACTTCGAACGTCTCCACATCCAGGAACCGTCCGGTGGCGCGGAGAGCCTCCCGGAGCTGCTGGACCTGGGGAACCGTGGGAACGTAACTGCACACGATGCCGCCCGTGCGGAGGGTTCCGGTGGCGGCCGGGATCACCTCCCACGGCTCTGGGATGTCGAGCAGTAGCCGGTCGTGTTCCTCTTCGGCGACCGCCTCGAGGACGTTGCCGACCCTCAGCTCGAGCCGGTCCGGCACCCGGCCGAACTGCCGGACGATGGCGCCTTTCCCGTGGGCGGCGTGGTCCTGCCTCACCTCGCACGAGATGACCCGCCCGGTGGGTCCAACTGCTCTGGTGACGGCCATGGTCATTGCACCCGATCCGGTGCCGGCCTCGATCACGGTCAGCCCCGGGTGGATGTCGGCGTACATGAGGATGGCGCCCAGGTCCTTCGGATAGACGACCTGGGGTCCCCTGCGCATCTTCAGGATGTAGTCCCCCAGCCGGGGCCGCAGGGCGACGAGGGGCGCCCCCTTGGAGGAGACGAACCGGGACCCGTCCGGGCTTCCGATGATGTCGGAATGGGGGAGGTTCCCGAGGTGGAACTGGAACACGCCGGTGCTCCGCAGATGCAGCAGGTACTTGCGTCGCCGACCGTCGATGAGCATGGCCGGTTCGCCCTCCTGGAACGGTCGCCCCGCTACCACGGGCTCAGGTCAACCCGATCGACAGCACTCCTGCCAGCAACGTGAGGATCATGCCGGCCACGGTCACCCAGACCACCACCTGCACCCATCTCGGCGTCCTTCTCATAGGCATCCACTCTAGGAGGAAGCCGAGCGCTAGCCTACGCGGCATGGGTTACGGGTTCGGTCGGATCGGGAAGGGGGCGGGCTACCTGCTGCGCGGGCTCCGTGACGGCAGGATGTCGCTGGTCGCCCTCGGATGCCTCATGATCGTGCGCTCCCTGGTGTCACGCCGGGGTCGGAGCGGGAAGGTGACCGAGTTCCGTCTCGACCGAGGCAGCCGCGTGGAGCTTCGCGTCAAGTAGGTGGGTCCCCCAGCTCCTGCTTTGTGAGCTCCCCCCGGAGCGACGGAAACTCGGACAGTGTCTCCGGAGAACGGCAACCGATCGAACTAAGGCCAGCTAGCGAATCGCTAACTATCGACTACCAACTAGCAACTAGCAACTAGCAACTAGAGCCGGTGGATCTCGATCCGGGCGCCCTTGCTCCTTCCCCGTCTCCGACCCCTCAAGTAGGCGAGGACCAGCGCCGCTGCCACGCCGGCGGTGCCCATCGCGGCCTTCGAGCGGAGCGACTCGGCCGCTCCCAGGAGAGCCTCCTCGAGTTCGCTTGCCTTGGCCTCGATGTCGTCGCGGTCGATCATGGCAACACCCGTGAGCGCCCGGCGCCCCAGATGATCAGAGCGGCCAGTCCCAGTGCCGTAATGGCCGTCAAGGCGTAGGCCAGCACGCTCCAGAGGGGTGTGTCAGGAAGCAGGTCCATAAGCCACCGTAGCTCGGCCACCACCAGCAGTAGCCAGCCCACCGCGAACAGGACACCGGCCAGCAGGCTGAGACCGGCGTACCGGGCGGTGCGCCGGAGGGGCGCGACGGTTTCCTGTTCGAGGTACTGCTTCGACATCTCGAACAGTTCGGTGACCAGCTGGGATATCTCGGCTGTCTTCATGGATCACCGTCGGGCCTTGCTTCCGGAGTCCGGATTCTAGGAGAGATCGGTAGGTGTGCAGCTAGATGACAAGTTCCTAGTCAGTAGTCTGTAGTTTATAGTCGGTATTCGGCGTGTACCGCTAGACTAGATCAGTTACCATCCTCAATAGCCCTGTTTGGGGCTCGCGGTTACGCCCGGGGGGCGATTCGTGAGAGTGGCTCGCCCGGGTCCGAGTCCAGGAACGGACGTGGCGGGTCGATAGCAAAACCGGACTGATCTGGCAGATGCCGATCCCAACGGCGATCTGTGATCGTCGCCCGCCTGGCCGCTGGACCGCGGTAGCGGTTCGCTCACAGGTTGGGAACCGCGAATATCGCTCCGCCGAACAGAACGGTTGCCACGAGCAGCGTCCAGAGGATGTTGACACACTGACCCGCCAGGAAGGCGATGGCGGGGCGGCCCTGGTCCATCGACACGAGGTCCCGGAAGCGGGTCTCGAGTCCGATGCAAAGGAAGGCGAGCGCGAACCACCATGTGCGCAGGCCTCTCAGGAGTGCGCCGGTGGAGGCGACGACCTCCTCACCGAGCACGAAGGAGAACAGCAGGGAGGCGACGATGAACCCGAGCACGAACTTGGGGAACCTCTCCCAGATCACCCGGGCAGTGGGTCTGGCGCCGGTCCCCGCCCCGGCGCGGAACGCCCACCAGAGCGAGATTGCGAACGCGGCCAGGCCCAGCAGGGCGTTCTGGGAGAACTTGACGATCACGGCTGCGTTCAGGGCCGAGTCGCCAAGGATCTCGCCGGCCGCCACGACCGCCCCCGAGGTGTCGATCGTGCCCCCGATCCAGGCTCCGCCCACGATCGGGGACATGCCGAGCCGTTCGACCGCCCAGGGCATGAGAATCGTCATCGGGACCGCGACGATCAGCACCAGGGAGGTGACGTAGGAGAGCTTCTTGCGGTCGCCGGCGATGGCGCCGCAGGTGGCTATGGCCGCCGACACGCCGCAGATAGAAACCGCCGAGGCCAGCATGGTGGCGAACTCGTCGTCCACCCGCAGGCGTCTCGATATCCAGTAGCAGAAATACCAGACGGCCAGGATCACCGCCAGCGCCTGGCCCACACCCAGCAGGCCGGCCTGGAGGATCTCGCCGAAGACGATGTTGGTGCCGAGGATCACCAGTCCGGCCTTGATGTAGTACTCGGTGCGGACCGCCTCCTGCAGCCAGGATGCGACGCCCGCCACGTTGGAGATGAGCAGCCCGATCACCAGGGCGACGATCACGTAGCTGATCCCCCACTGCTTGAGGACCGCGTTGCCCGCGACGAGGCGGCTCGCCCAGGCGAGCGCGAACACCGCCGGGAAGCCGAGGAGATAGGCGTTCGCGTCGCTGCCCATCAGCCGGACACCGGCCGCTGACAACCCGAGCAGCAGGATCCCGGTGAGCAGGACGGCCGTCACGTTGCCCCAGGCGAGGGTCTGCCCGAATCCGGCGGTGCTCCAGGAGAACACCGGAATCGCCGGTCGCACGCCGACCAGTACCAGCAGGATGAGGGCCGCCCCCAGCCAGACGGCGGTCCAGTCCTCGGAACGCAGGCTGGTCGGCTTGGCCGGGTAGCTGTCCATCGGGGTAAGTGTCCCACACCGGCGCCCGCGACTCCCGGCGCGGGCAGCTGAGGCTGGGACTCGGGGCACAACCGGCCGGGGACGGGTCGTCTCCTCGTCTCCCCATGCGTCGGGTGCCGCAGGATCTCGACCGACATGGCCCGAGTGCCCGAGCGCTACCGACCGGCGAGCATGAACGGCAGGACGGAAGCGCTGGGCGTCACCGCCGCCGGAACGCGAAAAGCGCCCGATCCTCTCCCCCGCGGCGGGCCCTCCCCCGACCACCACCTCCGAGGTTCGAAGCGCGCTCCCGTATCCCCGCCCGGGTCGGCTCGGACAACATGATCCCTGTCACGGTCCGGTCGGCGCCGGGAACGGACCGGAGGTGCTTGCGGTCATCCACAGTGTGCGACACGGCTGTGACAGCGTCAACCCCTTCCTCCTACCGGATGTCGAGTTAGCAGGTGATGGCGACGCGCCGTAGCTGGATCGTCCATGCTGATCGTTCGGTCCCGGACTGACGAGCCCGGAGCGTCTCGAAGCTAGCCTTCTTCAGTCGATGTCCTACCCTTCCGGCCGAACGGGCCGGTCCCCCAAATTCGCCACGGCTGCGGGAACGCGGAGAGGGCCGTTCGGTTGGGTCGAGTGGCTGTTACTCGCCGCGGTGGCTCTCATCTGGGGCTCTTCGTACCTCTTCATCGCGATCGGTCTCGAGTCGCTGGAGCCGTCGGTGATCACTTGGGGGCGGGTCGTGTTGGGGTCCGCGGTCCTGATGGGGCTCCCGGCCGCCCGCCGGCCTGTCGAGCGGGCCGATTGGGGAAGGATCGCGGCCCTCGGAATCGTGTGGAGCACCATCCCGTTCCTCTTGGGGCCCGTTTCCCAGCAGCACATCACCTCCGCGATGGCGGGGATGATCAACTCGCTGGTCCCCATCTGCAGCGCGGTCATCGCGGCCTTGCTGCTCCGGTCCCGCCCCCGCTTCCCTCTCGTGGTGGGGATCCTCCTCGGGTTCGTGGGAGCGATCGGACTGACGGTCCCGGCCCGAGGGGACTCGCCGGCGGTCAACTGGGGCGTACTGCTCGCCGTGGTCGCGGTGGTCTTCTACGCGCTGGCGCTCAACCTGGCCGTTCCCCTGCAACAGAAGTACGGGTCGCCGGCGGTGATCATGAGGGCGCTCGCCCTCGCCGCGGTCATGACCGCGCCGTTCGGGATCGCAGGTCTGGGAGACTCCGAGTGGAGCACCGGTCCGGTGCTGGCTGTGGTCGTGCTCGGAGTTCTCAACACGGGCGTCGCTTTCGCGTTGGTCACCCTGCTGGTCGGGAGGGTGGGGACCACGCGCGGGAGCGTGGCCGTCTACTTCCTGCCCGTCGTGGCCATGGTGCTGGGGGTGTTGCTGCGCGAAGAGACGGTTCTCCCCATCCAGGTGCTGGGTACGGGTGTGGTGCTGTTCGGAGCATTCCTGGCGAGCCGCTCGGAGTCGTGACCGGGTCGACCGGAAGCGCCGGTTCGGCCTCGCCGGCGCGCGGACGAGGGGACGGGACGCTCCGGACGCGACGGGCATCGAGTACTGCGGCTACGCTCGTGCCTCTCATGTCCCAGGCTTCTCGCCGCTCCGGTCGCAGAACCATCTTCTCCACTGCTCCAGGAACACAACTCGGGCCGTTCGGGCTGGTCGAGTGGGCGCTCTTCGCCGGCGTGGCCCTCATCTGGGGATCCTCGTACCTGCTCATAGACATCAGCCTGGAAGGTCTGTCCCCGCTGGCCATCACCTGGGTGAGAGTGGTGTTCGGCCTCGCGGTCCTGGCGGCGTTTCCGGTCGCGCGCCGCCCGGTGGACGGGGCGGACTGGCGACGTATCCTCGTGCTGGCGATGACCTGGAACACGATCCCGTTCATCCTCTTCCCGGTCGCCCAGCAGCACATCGACTCGGCCCTCGCCGGCATGTTGAACGCTCCGATACCGATCTACAGCTCGGTGATCGCGGTGGTGCTGCTGCGCAGGCTCCCGCGTCTTGGCCAGACGGTGGGCATCTCGCTCGGTCTGGCGGGAGCGATCGGTATCGGCCTTCCCGCCGTCCGGGACTCGGCCGCCAGCTCGTTGGGCGTGCTGCTCGTGGTCACGGCGACCCTGCTCTACGGTCTGTCGATCAACCTGGCCGTGCCCCTCCAGCAACGCTACGGGGCTCCGGCGGTGATCATGCGTGCCCTGGCGGTGACGGCGGTCGTAACCATGCCGCTCGGGGTTGTCGGTCTGGCCGGGTCGGAGTGGAGGACGGGCTCGGTGGTTGCGGTGGCCGTGCTCGGCATCGTCAACACCGGCATGGCATACGTCATCATGGCCTCGTTGGTGGGGAGGGTTGGTCCGACTCGGGGCAGCGTGGCCGTGTACTGCCTGCCGATCGTGGCCATGGTCCTCGGAGTCATATTCCGCGACGAGATGATCCTGCCCATACAGGTAGCCGGAACGGGTCTGGTGCTCCTCGGCGCATGGCTAACCAGCCGGCGCGAGTTCTGAACCGTCCGGCCGGGACGGGTTTTCGGGTCGAGCACAGACCGACCCCGCCGGATCGGTCCGTTCCTTGTCGGAGTCGGGTGTGGGCTGTCCACCGCTACTCTCGTCCCCCGATGTCCCGCGCCCCCCGCACGTCCGGCCGTACGCCGGTGCTCGCCGCCGCCCAAGGATCACGGCGCGGCGCCTTCGGGCCGGCCGAGTGGGCTCTGCTCACAGGCGTGGCGCTCATCTGGGGGTCGTCGTTCCTCCTCATCGAGATCAGTCTGGAGTCGGTGGCTCCGCCGACGATCACCTGGGGCAGGATCACGCTCGGCTTCCTGGTACTGGCGGCGTTTCCGGCAGCCCGGCGGCCCGTGGAGCGGTCGGATTTCTGGCGCATCGGCCTGCTTGGGATCACATGGGTGTTCATTCCGTTCCTGGTGTTTCCCATCGCCCAGCAGCACATCGACTCGGCTCTGGCGGGGATGCTGAACGCCACCGTTCCGATCTTCAGCACATCCGTCGCCATCGTCCTGGCCCGCTCCCTCCCCCGCCTGCGCCAAGCGGTCGGCATAGCTCTCGGCTTCGTCGGGGCGGTCAGCGTCGGTATCCCCGCCGCCCATGACTCGTCGGCTGCTGCCTTGGGCATAGTCATGGTGGTTGCGGCCACATTCTTCTACGGCCTCTCCTTAAACGTGGCCGTCCCGCTGCAACAGCGCTACGGGGCGCCCGCCGTGATGATGCGGGCTATCGGTGTGGCTGCCGTTGCCACCGCGCCCCTGGGCCTCGCCGGCATCGCAGACTCGCAATGGAGCACCGGCCCCGTTCTGGCGGTGATGGTGCTGGGGGTGATCAACACCGGCGCCGCGTTCGTGATAATGACGGCCTTCGTGGGAAGGGTCGGTCCCACCCGGGGAAGCGTGGCCATCTATTTCACTCCCATCGTCGCCATGGTGCTGGGGATGGTGTTCCGGTCGGAGGTCATCCTTCCCCTGCAGTGGGTCGGAACCGGGGTCGTGCTGTTCGGTGCATGGCTCGCCAGCCGGCGCGAGTCGTGAGTCGCGGCGTCGATGAGGCGCTATGTTCCGTCCATGCCCGATCCCTCCCGAAGCGCACGCCACAGACCGCTGCTGTCCACGGCTCGGGGATCGAGGGTCGGGAGCTTCGGGCCCGCCGAGTGGGCTCTGCTCGTCGGTTCGGTGCTCACCTGGGGGTCGTCGTTCCTCCTGATCGAGATCAGCCTGGAGTCGGTGGCGCCGCCGACGATCACCTGGGTGAGGATCACGCTGGGTTTCCTCGTCTTGACCCTTATCCCGGTAGCCCGCAGACCGGTGGAGCGGTCCGACTACCGGCGCGTCGCCCTGCTGGGGATCACATGGCTGGCCGTGCCTTTCCTCATCTTCCCGATAGCCCAGCAGCACATCGACTCGGCTCTGGCCGGGATGCTGATCGCCATGGTTCCGATCTTCAGCACCTCCATCGCCACCGTGCTCATGCGGTCGCTCCCCCGGCTCCGCCAGGCGGTCGGCATTGGGCTCGGCTTCGTCGGGGCGATCAGCATCGGCCTCCCGGCCGCCCGTGGTTCGTCGGCCGCTGCCTGGGGCGTGCTGCTGGTGGTTCTTGCGACCTTCTTCCACGGCATCTCCCTCAACCTGGCGGTCCCCCTCCAGCAGCGGTACGGGGCGCCCGCCGTGATGATGCGGGCGATCGGCGTGGCGGCCGTCGCCACCGCGCCCTTCGGCCTAGCGGGACTCGCCGCCTCACAGTGGGCCACCGGTCCGGTCCTCGCAGTGATCGTGCTCGGAGTGACCAATACCGGTGGCGCGTTCGTGCTCATGACTGCCTTCTTGGGCAGGGTGGGTTCCACCCGTGGCGGTGTTGCCGTCTACCTCGTCCCGATCCTCGCCATGGTGCTGGGGATGGTGTTCCGGTCTGAGGTCATCGTCCCCGTCCAGTGGGTCGGGACCGCGATCGTGCTGTTCGGTGCATGGCTCGCCAGCCGCCGCGAGTCCTGAGCCGCCGGGCCGGGGCGAGCTGTCCGGCCGGACGCGGTGACAAGTCGCACAGGCACGACTGTTCGACCTCGGTGTGGGCATGGAGCGGCCCGGCTACTCTCGTCTCTCCATGTCTCAGGGTTCCCGCCGCTCCGACCACCGTCGTGTACTCTCCACCGCTCGGGGATCGAAGCTCGGACCCTTCGGGCTGGTCGAGTGGGCGTTGCTCTCCGGTGTCGCTCTCCTCTGGGGTTCGGCGTTCCTCCTCATCGAGATAGGCCTGGAATCGCTGGCGCCGGCGACTATCACCTGGGGAAGGATCACGCTCGGGTTCCTGGTCCTGGCGGCCTTTCCGGTAGCTCGCAGGCCGATCGAACGGAGCGACTATCCGCGTGTGGTGTTGCTGGGGATCACCTGGGTTGGAGTACCGTTCCTGCTGTTCCCGATAGCGCAGCAGCACATCGACTCGGCTCTGGCCGGGATGTTGAACGGCATGGTCCCGATCTTCAGCGCTTCGATAGCGATGGTCCTGATGCGCTCGATCCCCCGGATGCCGCAGACGGTCGGTATCGCGCTCGGCGTCGCCGGGGCGATCAGCATCAGCCTCCCGGTCGTCCGTGAGTCGGCCGCCGGCACTTGGGGGGTGCTCCTCATAGTGATGGCGAACCTCCTCTACGGCGTCTCCCACAACCTGGTGGTCCCACTCCAGCAACGCTACGGCGCCCCCGCCGTGATGATGCGGGCGATCGGCGTAGCGGCCGTCGCCACCGCACCGTTCGGCCTAGCCGGCCTGACCGACTCGCAATGGAGCATCGTCCCGGTCATGGCGGTGGTCATGATGGGAGTCATCCACACCGGCGCCGCCTTCGTGCTCATGACAGCCCTCGTCGGAAGGGTTGGAGCGACGCGAGGCGGCGTGGCGATCTACTTCATTCCGATCGTCGCCATGGTCCTCGGCGTCGTGTTCCGTTCGGAGGTCGTTCTCCCCTTGCAGTGGGCAGGAACCGCGGTGGTGCTTCTCGGCGCATGGCTCACGAGCCGCCGCGAGGCCTGAGGGGCTGCAACCGGGAGCACCCGGGTTGGTAGCCTCGTAGTGGTGCGCACTGCCAACCGCGACGAGGTCTGACCTCGGGGTGGGCACGCCCCGCTGATCAAGAGGGTTTTCGGTGGTGGACGGCCGGCTCTCACTACAGTGAGTTCGCGTGGCGCTAGAGAGAACGGCGGATCCTTCCCCTTCGGCCGAGGACGAATTCGGGATGACCATCGACGAACTTGCCGCCGAGGCGGGAGTCCCCACCTCAACGGTGCAGTTCTACGAGAAAAGGGGACTGCTCCCGCCCCCGCGCCGCGAGGACGGGACTGGTTACTACAGCACCGAGCACCGCGAGCGCCTCCGGCTAATCGCCCACCTGGATGAGCGCGGGTTCTCCCCGGTCGCCATCAAGCAGACGCTGGACCGCTGGACGGAAGACCGCTCCATTGCCCACCTGCTGGGCGTCGGCCAGACCGCTCCGGGCTTCGCGCGTACGCCCGTGCGGATGTCGCCCGAGGAGTTCGCCGAACGATTCGCGGGAGTGGACATCACCCAGGAAGACATCCAGAGGGCCGTGCGGGTCGGTTTGGTCGACTTCGACGGGACCGAGATATCGATGTCGAACGAGGCCTTCCTCGACCTCGGCGGGGCGGTGGCGCGGATGGGGATTCCCGTGTCGGAGATCCTCGACGAGCACGAGGCTCTGATCGTTGCCGTCGACGGCATAGCCGAGCGATTCCGCGACGTCTTCCACCGGCACTTCTGGGAACCGTACGTCAGCAGGGGGATGCCCGCCGATGAGATGCCCTCCCTGACGGCCGCCGTCAACCAACTCACCGAGCTCGCCGTCAGCGTCGTGGTCGCCGAACTCCATGAACGTTTCAAAGCCTTCGTTGAGAAATACCTGGCCGGGGCTGCGGAGTCGGTCGTTACAGGACGTCTGGATCACAGCGATGGACGATGAAGGCTCTCAGGAGACCGCGACCTCGGCTCTACACGGCGAGGTCCGCATCGAACACGACAGCAGCACGCAGTGACGGACCCAGCAGCACGTTGGCGGGCTTGGTCATACGATGACTCGAGCCTCCTGCGCGGCTCGGCCGATCCGGGCTGGTTGCTAACGCTCCGCCTTTCGGTCTTCTCCGACTCTCTTTGACACGACCGTATAGTCCGACTCGATCAGTTCTCGGAAGCTCTCGGGAGTGCTGTGCCAGTCGAGCACGTCAACGGTGATCGGTAGGTCGGACTCCTCGAACGCGTCTTGGAGCTTGCCGAGCACTCGCCAGTCCAGCGGTTCGTCACCGACGATGGCGAGGTCGAGGTCGGAGTACTCACGAGCCGTCCACTTCGCTCGCGAGCCGAACGCGCGGACCTCGCAGCCCGGTACGTGCACGGCCAGTATCTGCTGCACCTCTTCCAGGTGATGCGGCTTCAGGTCAATCATTCGACCCTTCGAGAGTTGCCAGTAGCTGCCGGGATGCTCGGAGGAATGCCGGAACCTCACCGTAAACCCTATCGGCTATCTCCTTCTTGTATGTGTGAGAGGTCAGGTTCCTCGCGTACGTGTACTCCATCCAGCCTTGGGGATCGTGGATCAAACCCTCCCGTGCGGCGATCCGGAAGACCTGACGTCGAGTCGCGCCGACCATGACGGACGGGTCGCGATTCTCCTGGAGCCACCGCTTGATGGAGTTCCAGCTCAGCTCGTAGGTGAACTCGAAGTACTGGATCACGCCGGCTCGAAGGCCATTCCGTTCGACTTTGGTGAATTGCTCCATGCGTCGGTGATCTTCACCTACCGCCAGGAGATCGCCGAGCGCCTCGATAGCTTTGCGAAGGCCGTCCAGTTCCAATGTCACGGTCCTTACCTCCACCTTCAAGTTCGACATTGCGACCTCCCAATCGTGCCATACGACTGAGGCATGGACGAACGCCTGGTCTTCCGCCGAGGCCCGGCGAGGCGTCTATGGGTCGCAGGTTCCGTTGTTGCCCGGTTCTGGGTTGTATGTTGGGCGGTGTTAGCGTACAACACATGAGTGACTATTCACTCGTGTCATCGTGGCTTGCGGAGGATGATCGATGACGACGATCCCCGGCCGCTCTCTCACCGCAGATGGCGTTCCGTATCGAGAATGCCTTCGGCATCAGCATGGACATGCTGCTGCGGAGCAAGCCTGGTATGACACAGCGTGGGCAGCGGCACATGACGTCGGGGTCGATCGCCACCAACCTGTCTGAGGGTTTCTCCGCAGTTGCCTTGTCCCGTGGCGCTCAGCCACCCCGCCCACCCTTGCGCTAGCGTACGGACCTCTGGGGTTTCCGATGAGTTTCCCGCCGGTGGACGGGGAAGAAGGTGGTTGAGATGGTCGTTCTCGAAGAGAAGCGAAGTGTGGACAGCCGGACCGGGGAGGCTCCCCCCGCCACGCTCGCCGAGCAGGCGGGCGTCTGGGTCGCCGGGCTGAGGTACGAGGACATCCCGTCGCCGGTGATCGAGCGGGCCAAGGCGCTGGCGCTGGACTGCTTCGGGCTGGCGCTGGTCGCGGCCGACACGCCGGTGCCGGTGACCGGGAGGCGGGCCTTGGAGGCTATGGGAGGGGCAAGTGGTGGTCCGAGCACCGTCCTGGCGACGGGTGAGCGGCTCACGGCTCGGGACGCGGCCTTCCTGAACGGCCTCGCGGTCGGCGGGCTCGACTGGGACGACACCCATCTTGAAGGGGCCTTCCACGTGAGTGCCGGGGCGTTCCCAGCGGTGCTGGCAGTGGCCGAGGCGCGGGGTTGCAGCGGGCGGGAGTTCCTGGCGGCCTACGTCGTGGCTCTCGAGGTGGCGTGCCGGGCGGCGGCCGCGGCCCGGGACGGGATCCACCAGGCGGGGTTCGCGCCCACCGGGGTGGCGCCTCCGTTCGGATGTGCGGCTGCAACGGCCTTGCTGCTGGGGGGCGGCGCGTTGGAGATCGCGTACGCGCAGGGGATCGCCGGGAGCACGGCGGCGGGGCTGCTGGAGTTCCTGGCGGACGGTGCCTGGACGAAGAACATCCACGGAGCCTGGTCGGCGCACGGCGGCGTGTCGGCCGGATACCTGGCCATGGCCGGGTTCAGCGGTCCCTTGACCGTCTACGAGGGCGAGTTCGGCCTCTACCAGACCCACCTGCGGGATCCGGAGGGCGAGTTGGACTCCCAGTACTTCGGGACCCTCGGGTCTAAGTGGGAGACCTTGGAGACGGCGGCCAAGCAGTACCCGGTGTGCCACTTCAGCCAGGCGTTCCTCAAGGGCTGGTTCAAGCTGTCCGAACGGCACGGGATCGGGCCGGGGAACATCCGGGTGATCACCTGCCGGGCGCCGGACGGGGTCATTCCCACCATCTGCGAACCGCGGGGACGGCGAGACGCGCCGCTGAATCCTCACGACGCTCAGGAGAGCCTGCCCTATGTCCTCGCCGCCGCCATCCTGAGCGGGGAGATCACCGAACGTCAGCTGACCGATGAGATGGTGCGGGACGCCGACGTCCTGTCGCTGGCGCGCTCGATCCGCTACGAGCGGTACCCGGAGAGCCTCTTCCCCGACTCCTACGACGGGGAGATCGTCATCGAGACGACGGACGGCCGGGTCGTCAGCAGCCGGGACGAAGCGGGTCGGATGGAAGTGGAGGAAATAGAGGCCAAGTTCCTGGTCAATGCCGAGCGAGCGGTGGGCCGCAGTCGGGGCAACGCCATCCACGAGGCGGTCATGTCCCTCGACGACGCCGGGTCGCTCCGCGGGCTCATCGACCTGGTAACCGGCGCCGCATGAGCGGCGCCGCAATCGATCCGATCACCCTGGCGGTCCTCGAAGGAAGCCTCCAGTCGGCGATCCGCGAGATGCGCCACGTGCTGGTGCGGTCGGGCCGGTCGCCGATCATCGCCATCTCCACCGACTTCTCCAACTCGATCCTCGACGCATCAGGCGAGCAGGTGGTGCAGGGCGACGACCAGCCGGTTCATCTCGGCTCCATGCAGGTGGCCCTCAAGGAGACCATCCGCTTCTTCGCCGACGACCTCGCCGAGGGGGATGTCATCTACGTGAACGACCCCACCTACGGCGGGGGCCATCAGGCCGACATGACCATGTTCAAACCGGTGTTCATCGACGGTGAGCTGTTCGCCTGGGTGGGCAACCGGGCCCACGTGTCCGACTCGGGTGGCCCGGTCGCGGGGGGTTACAACCCGCTGGCCAGGGAGATCTACGCCGAGGGCATCCGGATGTGCCCCATCAAGATCTACGAGAGGGGCAAGATCCGGCGGGACCTGGTGACCATGCTTCTCCTCAACCTGCGGACGCCCGACGCCCACCGGGGTGACATGGGCGCCCAGATGGGAGCTCTAGGCGTGGCGGAGCGGCGCATCCGCGAGCTCCACCGGTCGATGGGCGCCGAGCGCCTCCGGGCCGGGTTCGCCGCCCTCCTCGACCGCGGCGAGGAACTGGCCCGCCAGGCCATCGCCGAGATCGACGACGGTACGTACCGGGGGCACTCCGCCATGGAGGACCCAAGGGGCGGCCCTCCCCTGGACATCAACTGCGCCATCGCCGTGGAAGGTGACCGGATACGGGTTGACCTGAGAGGGTCTCCCCAGATCAACCGCTACTTCAACAGCTACTTCGGCAACTCCATCTCGGCCATTTACGCCGGGATGCTGACCGTGTTCCCCACCAACATCCCCCACAACGGGGGCGTGTACCGCTGTATCGACATCGACCTCGGCGAGAGGGGCACGATCGTCAACGCGGTGGAGCCGTCCCCCTCCTCGATGGCCACGTCCACCCCCTTCGACAACATCATGGAGGCAGTGGAGGCGTGCCTGGCCGCGGCGGTCCCGGAACGGGCGGTGGCCGGTTGGTCTCACTTCTGCGGGTCCACCTTCGCCGGGCTGGACACCCGTACCGGAGAGCGCTTCTCGCACCTGTCCACCATGTCGGGTATAGGCGGGGCGGGGGCGATGTGGGAGACCGACGGCTGGTCGTGCTGCAGCCCGCAGTGCACGTTCGGCGGGATGCGCACCGGCAACGTGGAGGAGATCGAGTTCCGCATCCCGATGCGCATCAACCGCTTCGAGTTGGCCCCAGACACCGAAGGTCCCGGGGAATGGCGCGGCGGATTCGGGATGGCCCTGGAGATGGAACCCCTCGAGCCGGGCACGGTGGTGAGCTTCATCGGCGAAGGTTTGGAGATACCGCCTCCAGGGCGGTTCGTGCCCGACGCCTACGACGATTCCCGGGCGGTGTTCTCCCGCTCGATCAGGGGCCAGGACGGGGTGGTGCGACCGATTGTCCCCCACAGCGTCGTGGACCTCGACCCGGGGACCGCGCTGGTGAGCACCAGCCCCGGCGGCGGCGGGATCGGCGATCCCCGGCTGCGGGACCGCGCGGCGGTGGCCCGCGACGTGGACAACGAGTTGATCAGCCCCGAGCGGGCCTCCCGCGTCTACGGCTACGAGGGCGGCGAGGATGGCTGAGCGTTTCGTCCTCGGGATCGACGTGGGCGGGACCTTCACCGACGTGGTGGGTCTCGACCGGGGGGGACGGCCCCTCATGTTCAAGGTGCCCTCGAGGCCCGACGACCCGGCCGCGGCGGTGCTGCAGGGGGTCGAGGCCTTCGCCGCCGGGGTCGGGGTTCCGGTGGAGTCGATACTGGCCGATGCTCATCTCGTCCACGGGACGACGATGGGCATCAATACCCTGCTCACCCGGACCGGCGCCCGGACCGCGCTGCTGACCACCTCCGGCTTCCGGGACATGCTCGAGATTCGGGTGGGCTACAAGGAGGAACGCTACGAACTGGACCTCGAGCCGCCCGACCCGCTGGTTCCGCGCCGCCTGCGGCTTCCGATCACCGAGCGGGTCGGCTCTGACGGCTCGGTGGTCACCCCGCTCGACGAGGACGGGGTGCTCGCCGCCTGCGAACTCATGGCGAGCGAAGGGATCGAGGCGGTCGCCATCTGCTTCATCTGGTCCTTTCTCGATCCCTCGCACGAACTGCGGGCGGCCGAGCTATGCCGGCAGGGGTTGCCGGGCGCCTTCGTCACCACGTCGTGGGACGTGCTCCCGGAGATCCGCGAGTACAACCGGGTCAGCACCACCGTGCTCAACGCCTACGTCGGACCCAGGGTTACCCGTTACGTGGGGGAACTCACCGGACGCCTCGAGGGACGGGGGTTCGGCGGCACCCTGCACTTCCTCCAGAGCCACGGGGGTGTGGCCCACGCCGATGAGGTGATCAGGGTGCCGGTCCGTACCCTCATGTCCGGTCCGGCGGCCGGTCCCGCAGTGGCCGGGTTCTTCGCCGGGAAGGCTTGCATCGAGAACGCCATCTGCATCGATATGGGCGGGACCAGCTTCGACGCCAGCGTGGTCACCGGAGGGACCGTCCGCCAGTCACGGCCGGTGGAGATCGACGGGGTCCGGATAGGCCTTCCCATGGTGGATGTCCACTCAGTGGGCGGGGGCGGCGGTTCGATCGCCTGGGTCGACACCGGGATCCTGCGGGTCGGCCCGTCGAGCGCCGGGTCGGTTCCCGGCCCGGCCTCCTACTCCCTCGGAGGGACGCTGCCCACCGTCACCGACGCCAACCTGGTCCTCGGTGTCTACAGCCCGGGCCCCATCGCGGGCGGTCTGTCCCTGGACGGCGGGCCTGCCGAGGCGGTGATCGACGGTTTGGCCGGCGAGATCGGGGTGGGCCGTATCGAGGCCGCCGACGGGGTGTGGCGGGTGCTGACCATCGACCTCGCCCAGGCCATCCGCGATATCACCGTGGACGAGGGCCGGGACCCCCGCGACTACGTGCTGGTGGTGGGAGGCGGCTCCGGACCGGTGCACTGCTGCGCCATCGCCGACGAGTTGAACATCGACCGGATCCTGGTCCCGAAGGCCGCGTCCACGCTGTGCGCGTTGGGGGCGATCGTGATGGACGTCGTGTACGAGCTACGCCGTTCCTACCCCATGCAACTGTCGGGAAGGTTCGACGTCGAGGCGATCGACACCGCGTTCGGCCGGTTGGAGCGTGACCTCATCGGGATGCTTCAGGGTGAGGGAATGGCGGGAGAACCGACCGCGATCGACCGCCGGGTCGGCCTCCGCTACCGGGAGGAGGAGATCCATGTGGACCGCGGCTTGGAGCTCCGTTACCGCGAGCAACTCTGGGAGATCATGGTGCCGATGGAGTCCGCCTCCATCGACCTGGGCACGATCGACGATGCCATCGACACCTTCCACGAGCGCCACCACGAGATCTACACGTACTCAGAACCCGACAACGTCTGCGAGCTGGTCAGCCTGGCGGTGCGCGCCACCGTGTCTAGGCAGCTCCCCGACCTCGACTGGGACCTGGGTGACCACGACGCCTGGGTGCAGATCGGTGAGCGAAGTGTCCGCCACCGCAACAGCTTCCTGGCCGCCCCCGTCTACGACGGCCGCAAGGCCCCCGTGTCCGTAGCGGTGGAGGGGCCGGCACTTATCCGCGAGTCGCTCTGCTCAGTCTTCGTGGAACCGGGCTGGACATGCAGGCTGGAGCCGCACGGCGCGTACTTGTTGACTCGAGGCGGGTAGCCGGTGGCCGGTGGGTGGGCGCAACAAACGCGTGCCCGGAGCCCTCGACCGATTCCCCCGGATGCACGCCGGGCAACTCGGGACGTCCGGAAGGGCACGGGCACCATGCGCCGCTATCCGCGTTGACGTCGAGCAGCCCATCGACATCGACCGGGGCCTCCTCCGGACAACCGAAGCAAACCGTCATGACCGTGATGGGTCCGGTCGCCACCGACGAGCTTGGAGTCACCCTGGTTCACGAGCATGTCTTCCTCGATATGCGTCAGTCGTACGACGAGCCCCATCCCCATGCGCAATACGGCCCGCCGGAGATTCACATGCTGGGCGAGTGGCGCCGTGACTACTCCAAGTTCCCGGACTTCATGGTCCTCGACGACGTGGAGACGGCTGTCTCCGAGATATCCAGGTTCGCGGAACACGGTGGGAAGACCATTGTGGACGCTACCCCGATCGGTGCCCGCCCCCGGTCCCGTCGCCTCTACCCGACCGGGCTCAGGCGAGTCGCAGCGAGGGCCGGCGTCAATGTGATCGCAGGTTGTGGCTATTACATCCAAGCCTCCCATCCGGAGTACGTCAGGACGTCCAGCATCCGGTCCCTCGCAGAGAGGATCGTTTCGGAGGTGGAGGACGGCATCGAGGGGACCGGTATCAGGCCCGGTGTGATCGGCGAGATCGGGCTCAGCCAGCCGGTGGCAGATGACGAGTGGAAGGTTCTCCAAGCAGCTTGCGAGGCCCAGAGGCGAACGGGACTCCCGCTCTACATCCATCCCTATTTCGGGGCGAGGAGCAGGATCGCTCCTGACGTTGCCAGGTTCGTGCTGCGCAACGGTGTGGATCCGGAGAAGATCAACATGTGCCACATGGACGGATACATGAACCTGGACTACCAGAGACGGGTGGCGGACCTCGGTGTGTTCATCTCGTTCGACAACTTCGGCTTGGAGAACTACTACGACTCCATCGACTTCAGCTACAACAGCCACGACTCACGGCGTCACGAACACTTGCTGAAGCTTCTGGCGCTCGGCTATCGCGACCAGATCCTGGTGTCCCAGGACACCTGCTACAAGACCCAGCTGACGCGGTACGGAGGGTACGGGTACGCACACGTCATACGCAATATCGTGCCTGCCCTGCGCCACGCCGGGGTTGACGATGCCACGGTGGAACGCATCCTGGTCGAGAATCCGGGTCGCCTGCTTCGCCGGTAGCCGCCAAGCGCAACCGGATAGAACGCCGGAACCATGAACGGCGGCCTCACCTTCGGAAGCGGATACCTCCGGCAACTTCGATTCCAGCTTTTGCCGTGCGACGTCCGCAAGCCCTGCTGGACCAACCGGTGTCCAGGCCGATGAGCCCACTGCCGGAGTACGCGCGAAGCGATGAGGATCCGGTCGCACGGTGGGATGTCCACCGGGTGTGTATTGTCGGTCCGATACTCAGTTGGGGGTGACCGATGGCCGAGTCGGCGTTTCTTCCCGCCGGGATCGATGTCCGCAACAACGTGCGGGTGCCGATGCGCGACGGGGTCGAGACCTCCGTCGACATCTACTTCCCGGCCGGGGGTGGCGGACCGTTCCCGGTGATCCTGGCGCGGACGCCCTATGACAACATGGCGGAGTTCCTGGTCGATTCGGCTGTGTTCTTCGCCCAGAACGGCTACGTCTTCGCCGCTCAGGACTGCCGGGGGCGCAACGATTCGGACGGCCGTTTCAACCCGTGGATCCAGGAGTACGAGGACGGGCACGACACCATCGAGTGGATCGGCTCCCAGCCCTGGTGCGACGGCAACATCGGCATGCACGGCGCCTCGTACCCGGGCGGTGTGCAGTGGATGGCGGCTGTGATGGGCAGCCCGTATCTGAAGGCGATCGTGCCACGGGTGATCGGCGACGATCTCCACGGTTCTCTGCACTACCAGGGCGGGGCATTCACCCTGCATTTCGCCTCCACCTGGAGTTTCCGGATGGGCGGGCGCACCTGGCAGCTCATCGACCGGTTCAACTGGAGGCGCATCTTCTCGGTGCTGCCCGTGCGGACGATCCCGGAGTTCGGAGGTAAGGTTCTCGACTTCTTCCAGAGGTGGCTCGACCATCCTGACTACGACGACTACTGGAAGGCGATGGCTATCAAGGAGCAGTACGAGAGGGTGAAGATCCCAGTGCTGCAGATCGGCGGCTGGTACGACATCTTCGCCGGCGGCACCATGAACAACTTCGTCGGGATGCGACAGCGGGGCGGGTCGGAACTCGCCCGGAACCACCAGCGGGTCGTCATGGGGCCATGGCATCACCATACCAACACCGAGACCCACGCCGGTGAGGTCGACTTCGGCACGGCGTCGGTGCTGGATCTGGACCAGATCCAGTTGCGATGGTACGACCACTGGCTGAAGGGGAAGGACAACGGGGTCGACTCCGACCCGCCGCTGCGTATCTACACGATGGGCACCGACGAGTGGCGAGACGAGCACGAGTGGCCGCTGGCGCGGACCGAGTTCACCCCGTGGTACTTCCACAGCGGCGGGTCCGCCAACTCGTTGCTGGGCGACGGAACGCTGTCGTCCGACCCGCCGGGCGACGAGCCCGCCGACGAGTACGTGTACAACCCGGAGTTCCCGACGCCCACGGTGGGGGGCGCCACGTGTTGCACCCCCGAGATCGTGGATTGGGGTTCCTTCGACCAGCGCCCGGTCGAGTACCGCAACGATGTCCTGGTGTACACGTCGGAACCGCTGGAGGCCGATCTGGAGGCGACCGGGCCGGTGGTCGTCAAGCTGTTCGCCGCCACCGACGGGAGGGACACGGACTTCACCGCCAAGTTGGTCGACGTCCACCCGGACGGGTACGCCAGGAACCTGTGCGACGGGATCATCCGCGGCCGCTACCGGGAAGGCGCCGAACGGCAGGTGCTGCTGGAACCCGGTGAGGTGTACGAGTTCACCATCGATCTGTGGGTGACCAGCAACGTGTTCAAGGCAGGCCACCGCATAAGGGTCGAGATCGCCAGCAGCAACTTCCCCCGGTTCGACCGCAACCTCAACACGGGCAAGCCGACCGCCGACGACGACCGGATCCGGATCGCCCACCAGGTCGTCCACCACGACCCGACCCGGCCCTCCCGCATAATCCTGCCGGTGATACCCACGGGCTGAACCCGGCACTTCGTAGGGTCGGGATCGCCTCGGGACGTCGCCAATGGTCTGACGGAGGATCGTTGCCCGGAGCCGGTCGACGGGCGTTACATGGATGCGGTCTCGGGGTGGCCGACCTCCTGGCGGGAACAAGGCGCTGGTCCCGCTCTCTTAGACGAGTAGCTCCAAGGGATCTGACCGGAAGCGACCGTACTCTACCAGTTGCTACACAACGCTGCACAACACACCTGTAAGTTGTATGCGTATGTTCCTGGACTCGGACCCCTCACAGCCACATTCGGGAATAGCTCCCCTCCCGCGTAACCGCGAAACCCAAACGGTGCGATGGAGGCGGTAAATTATCCAACTTCACGGCAACTACCGATGACCAACTACAGACTACCGACTGGGAACTAGTCATCTAGCGATTGTGGCACTCTCCGGGTTGGTCGCGGAGGGCTGTTCGGCCATCGGTGGCAGATCGCCGGGAGCCTTGCGGCTAGCCTGAGTGGCGATCGCGATCCGCGGGTGACACCTAGCAAGAGTGAGGTTCTCATGCGTCCTACCGTTGCTGACCTTCCATGGGGTTTGCTGCCGGAACCCGTGACCAGGCGGCTCGCCGACTGGTCGTACGAACTCTCATATCGCGACCTGGATGATGAGGTCCGCGAGGGTGTTGTGCGGCTGTGCCGGGACTTCGTCGTGATCTCGCTGGCGGCGTCGACCGGTCGGGGCGTGGGCGAGTCGTCCGGTCCCGGGCTGGAGCCCTTGGTCAGGTTGGCGGCGCTCAATCCGGGGCCCTGCACCATCCTCGGACGGGACGTCACAACCACTCCCCAGCACGCGGCCATCGTCAACGGGGCGTACGCTCACACCCTCAACCTGATGGACGTGCACCGCTGGAGCGCCCCGACCCACATCTGTCCCGGTGTCTTCCCGGCCGTCTTCGCACTGGCCGAGACGAGGCAGGTGTCGTTCCCCGAGTTCGCGGTGGCTGTAGCGGTGGGTGTGGAGGGGATAGCCAAGCTGGGCATGGCCCTCAACGTCGGGCAGGGCGTGATCGACACCACCGACGCCAACGCTCCCGGAGCCGCCCTCGCGGGAGCCAAGCTCCTCGGTCTGGACCGGGAGGGCCACGCCGACGCCCTCGGCATCGGCGCTTACCTGGCCGTCGGCGGCACGATCTCCCTGGAGCTGACCTCCCCCGGCTACTGGTGCCGGCCGATGCTGAGCGGGTGGCAGCCCGGCACGGGCGTGATCTCGGCCATGCTGGCCCGCGAGGGGCTAAGGGGATCCCCCCGGATCCTGGAGGCGCCCACCGGCTTCCTGAACGCGCGGAGCCTGGTCCCCGACACCGCTCCCCTGTCGCAACTGGGCGATCCTTTCGAGGTGACCAGGGTCGGTTTGAAGCCGTACCCGACCACCCGCTACCTCCACTCCGAGATCGAGGCGCTGCTACGGATAGTCGTGGACGAGGACCTGTCGCCGGCGGACGTGGCTCGGGTGGTGATCGAGAAGCCCCGGTCGATGCACCTGGTCACGGGCACGGACGACCGCCGCGACCCGGCCGCCCCGGAGGTGGCCCGCCTCAGTTCATTCTTCTTCGCCGCCAAGGTTGTCAAGGATCGCCGGGCCTGGCTGGATGCGCTGGAACCCGGCTCGCTCCACGATCCCGGGACGAAGGAGTTGATGGACCGGGTGGAGTGCCGGCCGGCGGCTGACCTGGACGCCTTCTTCCCCGACGGGTTGCCGGCCCGGGTCACGGTGGAGAAGAAGGACGGGTCGTCCTCGACCCGGACCATCCACCATCCCAGGGGCGAGCCGGAGCGGCCCCTGTCCGAGGCGCAACTCATGGCCAAGTACGACGGTCTGTACGACTACTGCCTGGCGGATTCGATACCGAGGGCCCGGTTCGACGAGATCCTGGCCCGCTGCTCGGAATTGGGGAACGAGTCGGACATCGGTGCGTTCGTGGCATCCCTCCGCGGCTAGTGGTCCTGATCGGAAGGTGTGCCAACCCCACGGGTGACGAACGGAAGGAGGCGTGACATGTCGCTCAGTGCGGCCGACAAGATCGAGATCCAGGAACTGGTCGCCAGATACAACCGGGCCATCGACTCGGGCGATGTCGAGGGCTGGGTGGAGACATTCGTGCCTGACGGGGTGTTCGAGGGGCTGGTGGTCCCCACCTTCCGCGGCCACGACGAGCTGAGAGCCTTCGCCACCGCTTTCTGGACCGAACCCGAGTACGCCGAGTGGCGCGG
Organism: Candidatus Spongiisociaceae bacterium; assembly: GCA_965219685.1. Lineage (GTDB taxonomy): Bacteria > Actinomycetota > Acidimicrobiia > Spongiisociales > Spongiisociaceae > JAPPFW01. Next base: position 995,512 of record CBDCOH010000002.1, read on the forward strand.
GGCCCAGCACTGGACCATCAACATGATCATCGACGGTGAGGGCGACAGCGCGACCCTTTTCGCGTACCACATCATGTTCAAGCCCGATGGGCCGGGTGCCGATCCGGCCCTCATGTGCGCGTACGATGACGAACTGGTCAGGGTGGACGGGGGGTGGAGGTTCTCCCGTCGCCGGGTGGTCGAGTTCCCCGGCGACCTCGCTCCCTGACGCCTGTCGAACCCCTTGCAGTTCCGGGTCGCAGCTTTCAGCCGGCCAGCGAGTCCAGTATGTGCATGATGCCGTCCCGCGCCTCCGGGTTGGGCAGGTAGCTCCGGAATCCCGGATACAGGGGGAAGATGATCGGCAGGGTGATCCCGGCCGCCCGGTAGACATCGATCTTCTCCCGGCACATCTCCGGCGTGCCGTAGACGGTCACCGCGTCGGCCATCTCGTCGTCGATCAGGTCCACCGCGGCCTCCATGTCTCCCGCATCGACCCGTTCGGCGACCCGGCGAGCGATCTCACCCTTGCCGCGGCGGTCGAAGTAGGTGCGGTAATAGTGGTACGAGGACATGTGGATGGCCACGTCGTACTTGGCGGCAAGCTTGGCGGTCTCCACGTCCTCGCTGACCGAAGTGGGTAGGTAGCAGGCGAGTTCGACCTCGGCCGGGTCCCGACCGACCTGGGCGGCCCCTCGGGCCACCGCCTCCTTCATGGTCGGAACGAAGTCCAGCGGGACGAAGATGGGCGCCACGCCGTCGGCGATCTCGCCGGCCAGCTCGAAGGTCTTCTCAGCGAGCGCGCCGTAGAAGATCTCAATGTTGTCCCGGTACGGCCCCAGCCACGGTTCGTAGTCGCGGACATGGAATACCTCGCCGTCGTAGCGGACGGGTTCGCCCCTGTAGGCGCCCTTGATGATGGCGCGGGTCAACTCCGTCGTCTCGCGCAGCCTCAGAAGGGGACGCTCGAACGGGGAGGGCCGGTGCTTCTCCACGTCGTCGCGCATCAGGTGGATCTCCCGGTGGCCGACCCCAAGACCCAGCCGGAAGCGTCCCTCGGATATCGAGTCGACTGTGGCCGCGGCGATGGCGATGGTGGTCGGGTTGCGGGTGAAGACGGTTGCCACCCCGGTTCCCAGGAGGATCTGCTCCGTCTCGCGCGCGCAGGCTGCCAGGAAGCAGAAGGCGTCCGAGAAGCTCTCGATGATGTACGCGGACTCGTACCCCCTCCGGTCGGCCAGCTTCACCACGTCGACCAGGTCGTTGATCGGCATTCCACCCCAGAGCCCCACTCCGAGTCTGTCCATACGTAATCCCTTCTTTGCTCTTGGTCCTGGTTCTGTCAGCCCGCGGGCCGCCAGACGACCCGCGGATCGCGAATATTCCCCGACACCAAGGGGTTGACCCTGTCACACCCAGCCCGCACACCAAGTGACACCAAGCACCTGTGCGGTATCGAAAGCGACGTCATTCGACTGCCCCGAGGGTCATCGAGTTCGGACCGGTCTTTCAGCGCCGCAGATGCCGGTGCCACGCGTCCGGAACCCAGGAAAGGTGGTGGCGGGGGTGGGCCCGGCGAAGGAGTCGGCGGGGTCGTTTTTCGCGACCTGGGGGTGTTTCGGGGTCTTGAGCGGTTGGCGTGCCGGTCTCCTCGCATGGTCACCGGGGCGTCCGGTCCGTGGTTCCGCCCGATTGGTCGGGATCCTGCCTGCGGTCCCCGGGGCGGGTGGCGCGGGCCAGGAGTTGGGTGTCGGCTGCGAACTCCCCGGATCGTATGCACGACACCGAGTGCTGGTCGCCGTAGTCCTCCTCGGGCGGCTCCGCTTCAGAACATGCTTCGATGGACCAGGGGCAACGGGGTTCGAGAGGGCATCCCGGAGGGCGGTCCATGGGGCTCGGGATCTCCCCGGTGAGCTCCACCGGCGCCATCGGGACCGACGGGTCCAGTTCCAACGCCGATTCCATCAGTGCCCGCGTGTAGGGGTGCAGGGGGTCCACGAACAGCCGGTCGGTGGGGCCCCGCTCGACGATCTTGCCGAGGTACATGATGGCCACCCGTTCGGTGACCGACCGGATCGCGAGCAGGTCGTGGCTGATAAGCAGGATGGCGGTGGAGGAGTTGCCGCGAAGCTGCTTGATCAACTCCAGGACTCCCGCACGAGCGTCCGGGTCCAGCGCGGTGGTCGGCTCGTCGAGGATCAGCAGGTCCGGTTCGAGGATGAGCGCGCGGGCGATCGAGGCCCGCTGCAGCAACTCCTCGGGGAGGCCGTCGCAGTCGAGCAGCAGGTGCGTCCGGTCGAGGCCGACCAGCGCAGCGGCATCCTCCACCCTGGTCGCCAGCCGGGGACCCCTCCGCATGCCGTGGGCGAGGAGTGGATCGGCTATCGCCTCCCACACCTGGAACCGGCGGTTGACCGAGTCCCTCGGCTCCTGGAAGACCATCCCGACCTGCGCGCCCTCCTTCTCCCAGGAGATGGAACCCCCATCGGGTCTGAGAAGACCGGCCAGGCACCTGCCCACGGTGCTCTTCCCGGAACCGCTCTCGCCGATCAACCCCAGGACTTCGCCCTGGTCGATCCGGAAGGAGGCCTCGGCCACAGCCACCAGCCGGTCCCCTCCCTCTAAACGGAAGACCTTGCGCAAGCCCTCGACGGTGACGACGCGGCTCATCACACTCTCGCTCGCGCCAGCATCGCGGCTCCGGTCTCGCTCTCCGGGCCGGAGAAGAACTGCATCGGGTTGGTGTGTTCCACCACCTTGCCGCGGTCCAGGACCGTGATCGTGTCCGCGTAGTGAGCCACGACTCCCAGATCCTGGGTGGCGATGACCAGTGTGAAACCCTCCTGCTCGCGGAGGGAGGCGAGGAGGTCCATCAACTGGCGCTGGATGGTCACGTCGAGCCCTCCGGTCGGGTCGTCGGCCGCGAGGACGGTGGGCTTGAGGAGCAGGGCGAAGCTGAGCAGCACCCGCTTGCGCATCCCGCCGCTGAGCTCGTCGGGCAACGATGCGAGCACGCGGTCGGGGTCGGCGATGCCCAGATCCAGGAGGGCGGTGCGGGCCTGGTCGTGAATGGTGGCCTTCCGCCGGGATCTCCGCGTGCCGTGGTGGTCGAGAACGGAGCAGACATCCTCGAAGTGGCGTCCCACCCTGATGACCGGGTTCAGGGCTTCCCGGCCGGAGGCGGGCACGAACAGCAGGCGCCTGCGCCTCATGACCAGCCGCTCGGCTGCGGCGACGGTGGCAGGCTCCAGGCCGTCGACCCGCATACGGCCGGTGACCACTGCGGACGAGGGCCACATACCCACGAGGGCGCGGAGCAGCACGGTCTTGCCCGCCTCCCGTTCGCCGATGAAGGCATGGATCAGGCCGGGCGCCAGCTCGAAGTCGACCTCGTCGAGGAGGCGCTTGTCGCCGATCGCGAGCGTGAACCCCTCAGCGGTGATGCCGCTCATCCGAACACCCGCGCGGCCCACCGGTGTGACCTCGACAGGGCGCCGGAGCCGGCCCGTGACGGCGCCTCCCGGAGTCCCTCCCCGAGGAGCGAGAAACCGAAGATGGTGAAGGCCAGGGACAGCCCGGGGAACACCGACGGCCACCACTCCCCCGTTCCCAGTTGGTTGGATCCCTCGGAGATCATCACGCCCCACTCGGCGGTCGGTAGCCGCACGCCGGCGCCCACGAAGCTGAGCCCCGCGGTGAGCAGGATCGAGAAGCCGATCATCACCGAGACCAGCGAGGCGGCCGGGCCCAGAGCGTTGGGCAGGACGTGGCGGAAGGCGATGCGCAGCCGGCTCCAACCGGCGATGGTGGCAGCCTCCACGAAGGGCTCCTCGCGCAGCACCAGGATCCCGGTCCGGATCTGGCGAACGAAGACGGGAGTGTTGACGAAGGCCAGGCCCAGTATCAGGTTGACGGGACCGGCCCCGAGCACCGCCACCAGGGCCAGGGCGAACACGAACACGGGGAACGCCTGCATCACGTCCATGCCCCGCATGATCACCTGGGCCGAGAAGCCTCCGAGGCGACCGCGGTCCTCGAACATACCGGCGATGGTCCCCAGCGGGATACCGATGACGAAGGCCAGCAGGGTGGCGGCCAGCCCGACCGTCAGGTCGACCCGGGGCGCGTGCAGGGTGCGGCTGAGCACGTCCATTCCCCGCCGGTCGGTTCCGAACGGGAAGTCCCCGCCCGGGGCGGCCAGCAACTCCCCGGTCAGTTCCTCCGAGCCGTACGGCGAGATCACGGGGGCAAAGAGGGCAAGCAGGATCATCAGGCCCACCACGGCGGCGCCGCACACCGTCTTCGCCCCGTGCTGCTCGATCAACCTCCGGATCATGCCGATCCCTTGCGACCGAGACGGGGGTCCACCATCCACAGGACCACGTCGACCAGCAGGTAGTTGACGATGTTGAACACCGCGGCGAGGACGATGAAGCCCTGGAGGGCGGCGAAGTCGGCGCTCCGCAGCGCCGTCACCGCGTACTGGCCGATCCCTCCCCAGGAGTAGATCTGCTCCACGAGCACCGAACCCCCCAGGAGGAATCCGTAGGTGATGCCGGCCACCGTCGCCACCGGGGGTAGAGCCAGGCGGACCAGGCGCCGGTTGGTCAGCGCCTGGCGGATGCCGACGCTGGCGTACAGGTCGTTGAACCCGGCCCGCATGGCCTGCTCCGAGGCGGCGTTGGCCACCTTCACTATCAGACCCGAGTACACGAGCGTGAGGGTCAGCACCGGCAGGGCAAGGTGCTGCAGGGCCAGCCACAGGGTGCCCAGGTCCCCGGCCAGGACGGAGTCGACGGTCAGGAACCCGGTGACCCGCTCGGGTGGAGTCTCGAAGCCGAGGCGTCCTATGGGGGGCGGGAGGACCCCCCAGGTGTAGGCGAAGATGAAGGCGACTATCAGGGCCAGCCAGAAGTCGGGGATCGAGCCCGAGAACATGGCGTAGCCGAAGATCACCTTGCCCTTCCCCCGCAGGCGCCGGCGAGCCATGGCGAATCCGAGCGGGATTCCCAGCAGCAGGGACACCAGCATGGCCAGCGAGATCAACTCGAGGGTGGCGGGTACCCGCTGGATCAGGTCGTCGAACACCGGCTGTCCCGTCGTTATCGAGTCGCCGAGGTCGCCCCTCACGAGGTTGGTCAGGTACCGCCAGTACTGGACCGGCAGGGACTGGTCAAGTCCCAGGTGGCGCCGGATGGCGGCCAGAACCTGCTCGCTGGCGGCCGGCCCCGCTATGACCCTGGCGGGGTCGCCCGGGACCAGGCGGATCAGGAAGAAGGCCGCTGTGGCCGCTCCGGCCACCTGGATGATCACGAAACGGGCGCGGCGGGCGACCAGGCGGCCCAACCGTCCCAGGCCGAGCCGTCTCCGGACCGGTCCCGAAGCCTGGTCGGCCGGTGCGGTGGTCACCTCGTTCGGCTGCGGGGGCGCCCGGGTGCGAGCCGCCGCCCCGTCGGTCGCCGGAGGCGATCGAAACCGGTGCGCCGTCTGCGCGCAACTGTCCTCATCCTTCGGCAGCCTCCATCGTGCAGTTGGAGTGTGGGGGCCGGGCCCTTCCGGATACCCCGTCGGGCCCGGCCCGGTCTCCTACGAACGGCTCAGGTCGTAGAACCAGATCTGGTTGTTCGGGTACCACGTGTATCCCTCGATGTCGGGCGCGAACCCGTACCTGGTAGGAGCTCCCACCACCGACAGGTGGGGAACCTCGTCGGCCATGATCTGTTGCATCTCGGTGACCAGCGCGGTCCGCTCGGCGCCCGGCAGGACCGACAGAGCCTCGGCGATGGATGCGTCGAAGCGCTCGTTGGTGAACCCGCCGAAGCTTAGGAAGCCGGTCGGGCCCGACACGTACAGCAGGTAGTGGTACGGGATGTCGGACACGATGGCGTAACCCTGGTGCAGCACCATGCCGATGTCACCGGAGTTGCCGACCTCGATGTACGCGGCGGCCGGCTTCGGGTCGATGATCACGTTGACGCCGATCTGCGCCAGCGAGTCCTTCAGCAGCACCGCCACGTCATCGTGGTCCGCCACGTCGGAGTTGATCAGGAGCGGGATGTCGAACCCGTCGGGGTAACCCGCGTCGGCGAGCAACTGCTTGGCCGTCTCGACATCGCCGTTGGCCGGATAGGGCCAGACGTCGCCGTTGTAGTCGGGATAGGAGTCGGGCGCGACCATCGCCAGGGCCGCGGCGTCTCCGCCGTACACGTTGTCGATGATCAGCGACTGGTTCACCGCGTACTGCATCGCCCGCCTGACCGCCGGGTCCTCGGTCGGCCCGGAGCCGGGACGGGTGTTCATGGCGGCGAAGATCACCTGGTTTCGCACCGCCGACACGGTCTTGCCCTCGTCGGCGCTGAGCGACGCCAGCTCGCGGCTCGACAGGTTCTCGGCTATGTCGATCTGGCCCTGCTTGAGCAGCGCCAGCCGCTGCGACGAGTCGGGGATCTCCCGGTAGATGATCTCGGAGAAGAAGGCCTCACCCCTCCAGTAGTTCTTGTTGGCCCTGAGCACCAGCTGCGAACCCGGGGTGAACTCGTCCACGTAGTAGGGGCCGAACCCCATCTGGTTGAGCTGCATCCACTCGGTGGCCCACGGGTCGTCGTCGGTGGCGTGTGACTTGGCCACCGTCGAGTCCGCCGGGCTGATGGTCTGGAGCTGCATCGCCCTGAGGAAGAGCGGGTTGGGAGAGGTGATGGTGATCTCGATCGTGTAGTCGTCGATCACCTTGACGTTGTCCATCGACGGGATCTTGGCGACGCCCACGACGAAGGCGCCGACCACGCCCACTCCGAAGTTGCGGGCGATCATCCAGCGCAGGTCCTCGGAGGTGAACTCGTTGCCGGCCGCGCTCATCACGCCCTGGCGCAGATGCATCGTGTAGGTCAGGTTGTCGTCCGACACTACGGTCTCTTCGACCAGCGCCGGGAGCATCCCGGCGTCGCCCTTGCGCAGTTCGGTGGCGCCGCGCACACCGCCGGGTCCTTCCTCCGACTCGAACCAGTAGAGGGAGTCCAGCACGGTCGTGATGACCTCCACCGACTCCTGTCCGGGGGCGAACTCCGGGTCCAGCGTCACGGGGAGGGCGGCCACCCCGACGATCAGCCGGCGACTCTCGTCGTCCATCATCTCCTCTTCGGGTTCCTCGGCCATGTCCTCTTCGGGTTCCTCGGCCATGTCCTCTTCAGGTTCCTCGGCCATCTCCTCCGCGGGTTCCTCGGCCGGGGCCTGGGTGGTGGCGGCAGCGGCTGCTGCAGTGGTGGTCGGTTCCGCTTCCTCCTCACCACCGCACGCGCCGGCGACCAGTGCGAACACCAGCAGCATTCCCAACAGCTTCCGGATCCGGTGCGCAGTCATTGGGCCCTCCTCTCGCGCTCCCGCTTCGGGTAGCGCTCTCGTGACTTCACGACAATAGTGGCAAGGCCTTCCGGCCGTCCATAGGGTGGCTTGTGGCTTGTGGCTTGTGGCTTGTGGCTTGTGGCTTGTGGCTTGTGGCTCGTGATGGTTCTTCGTTGTCCGGTACGACGGAGGACGGAGGGCTGTTGTCCGTTGGCACCATCCGAGGTGCATACCCGGGTTGGTTCCCGGCAAGTTCTCAGCGGGGTCCCAGCTTGACGAAGAGTTCGGTACCGTCGGGACTGGACAGTGTCAACGGGGCTGAATCAGCCTGGATGGATACCAGGTCACCCGCGGCGGCGGCCTCTCCGTCGATGGACAGCGTTCCCGAGATGATGTAGGCGATCAATTGGCGGGCGAGGCGGTGAGGCTGCGGGTCTCGGTAGCCGGGCTCGAAGCGGGCGAGAAGGGATCGGGCCCCGTTGGACCAGTTGCTGCTCAATACCTTCAGATCGAGGGAGGGATGGTCGAGGTCCCGCAGCCACTCCTCCCCCGGCATCATGGCCGTCGCGGGGGTCCAGGGCATGAGCGACGATGGCAACCGGCGGATCCAGCCGCGGGGGCCGAGTGACTTCTCGAGGTTCTCGAACAGTACGTTCCGGCCGAGATCTTGGGGCGGTCTGACCCGCCGGGTGGCCAGGCCGCTGGCGTCGCCCGCGCTGATGCCTTCCTGCATCAGCAGGCCCAGGAATCCGCGGGCCGCGCGGGCCGCGTGGACCCATCCCGGCGGGCGCCAGAAGTAGTCGCCCGCCTCCACCGGGCCCTCCCCGTCGATCTCGCAACCCCCTTCGAGCACCAGGCATTCCTCCACCGAGTCGTGGTATGCGGGCCCGGGGTCGGTGAAGCCGGGCAGGAGGCGGACCAGATCGATCCGCCGGGTGGTCTCGGGGTCGTCGAGCAACGTCTTCTGCTCCCAGCGGGAGTAGGTGTCCGCCAGTTGCTCCTCCGGGCCCAGGTTGCCGCCATAGCCGTCGGGCATGCCCTGCACGGTGTCGAGCCCACTGACCCAGGCGATCGAATCGCCCCGGACCACCGTGGCGGTCATCGGGTCACGCGGCGTGAGACGGGCGGCGGCGGCATCCGCGGTGTCCAGCCGGCCAGTTGCTGGATGACGGCGCTCAGGTCCAGCACGTCGTGCTCGGCGTGGGGCGGTCCGATCACTTGGATCCCGATGGGGAGACCGTCGGGAGACCAGCCCACCGGGATACTCGCCGCCGGGTGGCCGGTCAGCGAGCACAGGGAGAGGGGCCGGATCAGGGTCAGGTCACGGGGCAGGACGGTCCCGTCCGCGAACTCCAGTTCCCCCCTGTCCGGGAACGGTGCGGTCACGTGCTGGGCGGGCGCCAGCACCAGATCCGCCGCCCCCAGAACGGCGTCGAGGCGGTCCCTGTAGACCGCTCGGAGGCGCTGAGCGTCCACGTAGTCCGCAGCCGCCAGGCCCATGCCCAACTCCAGGTAGGCGAGGACATCGTCGCCGTAGCGTTCGGGGTGCTCCTGGAGCCATCGCCGGTGGTAGGCGGAGGCCTCTGCGGCGAGGATCACGAAGATGGTGGCGATCACCTCGTCCGGATCGACCACCTCGACCTCCTCGATCTCGGCTCCGCGGTCCGAGAGGCGATCGAGCACCGAGCCGAGTACGGCACCGACGTCCGGCTGCATCGGGGTCATCAACTCGCCGAGGAGCGCCACCCTGCGGATCCGCGGCTGCGAGGGACTCCGGAGTCGCGCCGGACGGGTGGCAGGGTCGGCCGGATCCCGGCTCACCATCGCATCGATCAGGACCCGGCTGTCATCGATGGTACGGGTCATGGGACCCACCGTGTCGAGCGACCAGGCCAGGGGTATCACCCCGCGGCACGAGACGTTGCCGTAGGTGGGTTTCAGTCCGGTGAGCCCGCACAGCGCCGACGGTTCCCTCACCGACCCGGCGCTGTCGGTTCCGAGAGCAGCGAAGGCCTCGCCCGAAGCCACCGCCGCTCCCGATCCGCCGCTGGACCCGCCCGGCATCCGCTCCGTGTTCCACGGATTGCGGGTGGGAGGGGTCAGCGCTCCGTACGCGAACTCGTGCGTGTTGGACTTGGCGAGGATGATCGCTCCCACCGCCCGTAGCCGGCCGATGACGGTGGCGTCCTCGGCCGCCACGTTCCCGGTCAGTTGGCGTGATCCCGCCTCCGTGGGTGCGCCTGCCACGTCGATGAGGTCCTTCACCACGATCGGAACGCCGTGGAGCGGTCCCCGCAGCTTTCCGGCGGCGGCCTCGGCGTCGCAGGCGGCGGCCTCCGCGAGCGACCGCTCGGCCAGTACGAACGGCAAAGCGGCGATGTGCGGCTCCCACATCTCTATCCGGCGGAGGCAGGTTTCCACCAGTTCCCTGGCCGAGAGACGGCCGGCCCGGACCTCGGTGGCGGCCTGCGTGAGTGACAGGCCGGCGATGCCGGTCATCGACCGCGGCGTTCGGGGAATGGATCGACGACGTATACCACGGGGAGCACCCGGTCGGGTGGTAGCCGGAGCGCAGCGGACCGGACCGCTTGGGTCAGCAGGGTGGCGAGGTCCGGCGCCTCGGCAACCTTCCCGTCTTCCGGTGCAGCGGAGTCGTGCTCATCGTCCATCGGTCACCCCCTCCGGGAGCCGTTCATCCGGTCACGAAGCCGATCACCCGCTCCGAGTACTCCTCCGGTACCCGGATCGGCAGTTGGCCCGGAAGTCCCGGAATGATCGAGATGCGAGCGTCGGGTATCAGGGCAGCGGCGGGTTCGTCCTGGTCGGCGAAGATGTCGAACTCGGCGTCCAGCAGCAGCGTCGGGCAGGACAGCCGCCTCAGCCCGGCCTCCGGGTCGTACCGGAACGCGGCGTTGTATGCCCACTGGTAGCGGTCCAGGACCGACAGAACATGTATGGCGCCCACATGGAGCACCGCCGGGTCGGAGTCGGCTCCCCAGATCCGCTGGTAGCGCCGCCAGGCCCAATCCAGGTGTTCCCCCTGGGAGGTGGGTCGCATCGCGGGCGCCCACGACGCCAGGTACCGGAGCCGGTCCTCCTCGGTCATCAGCGGAACGCCGCTGAGGATGGCGTGGGTGGTCCTACCCGGCGTGGCCTGCAGGGCCACCTCCAGAGCCAGCGACGCCCCCGTATGGACCCCGGCGACCGCGAACGTGTAGAGGTCGAGGGCGTCGGCCGCCTGCAGGAGCACGGAGGAGTAGTCCGGGATCTCGAAGCGGTCGTGTGGAGGAGCATCGGAACACCCGTATCCGGGCGTGTCCAAGGCGTAGGCCCGCAGCTGCCTCCCGAGGTAGGGCAGCGCCTGCTCGTAGGCAATGCTCGAGAGCGGGGACTCGTGGAAGAACAACACGGCTGGGCCGGCATCTCCGGACGCGCGGTAGTGGATCTGCCCCCATTCGACATCCACGTAGCCGCGCCTGACCGATTCCATATCGGGCGGAATGGTACCGTGTGCGCGTGGCGCCGGTGACCCTTCCGAGATCTTGACAGTCTGTCTTCCCTCCGGTCTCCGCGGGACCCTGTGCGACGTCCTGGGAGCGGACGCGGTCCTTGAGGACCTGGACGACCGGCGCTTCTTCTCGCACGACATCTTCGAGGCCGGCGAGACGGCCTCGGCTGTCATACGGCCCGGCACCGTGGATCAACTGGCCTCGGCTGTGGCGGCCGTGACGGGCGCCGGACTCGCGGTGGTCCCGCGGGGAGGGGGCGTGTCGTACACCGGTGGCTACCTCCCGGTGAGAGCCGACTCGGTAATCGTGGACACCAGGGCACTCGACCGGGTGATCGAGGTGAACACGGCTGACATGCACGTGACCGTGGAGACCGGTTGCACGTGGGAACGCCTGAGCGAGGCGCTGGAGGGAACTGGCACCGCCACGCCGTTCGGGGGGCCTTTCTCGGGCCGCTACGCCACAGTCGGCGGCACCCTGTCCCAGAACGCCATCCTGTGGGGATCCGCCGCTCACGGGGGCGCGGCCGACTCGGTGCTCGGTCTGGGAGTGGTGCTGGCCGACGGAACGCTGGTGCGGACCGGATCGGCCGGAACGTCGGCCGGGTCGCCCTTCCATCGCTACTTCGGCCCCGATCTGACCGGCCTCTTCCTCGGCGACTCGGGAGCACTCGGCATCAAGGTCGAGGCAACGTTGCCGCTGATGCCCAAGCCAGTGGCCGCCGGGTTCGCCTCGTTCTCCTTCCGCGACCGGAGAAGGTTCGTCGACGCGATGGCAGACGTTGCCCGCTCGGGCGCCGCGTCGACCTGTTTCGGGCTGGATCCGCTGCTCCAGTACCAGCGGGTCAGAAAGACGCGGCTGCGGGAAGGGGCCAGGAAGCTGAAAGGAGTGGTCCGTACTGCGGACACCACGGTGGCGGGTCTGCGCGATGCGGCTGCCGTCGCGCTCCGTGGAAGGCGGGTGGCCGACGTTCACGGCTATGCCATGCACGTGATCGTCGAGGAGCGCTCCACCCGGGCCGCGGAGGCGGCCATCTCCGAGATAACAGCCATTTGCAGCCGGGGAAGCCGTCAGCTACCCGATTCGGTGCCCCGCGTCATGCTCGGCAACCCTTACGTGAGCCTGGCGGCAACCCTTGGCCCGGAGGGTGAGAGGTGGATTCCCACCCACGGGATCTTCCCGCTATCGGCTGTCAACAATGCCTGGGACCGCCTCGACAAGCTGTTCGCCGAGTTCGCGGAGCCGATAGAGCGTCTCGGAGTCGTCACGGGTCTCCTGACGGCGGTGGTCGGTACCGGGGGATGCATACTCGAGGTGGTCCTGTACTGGCCCGGACCCCGGAACCTGTGGCACGAGCACATGCTCGACCCAGCCAAGTTGAGCCGCTACCGGAACTTCGAGGACGACCCCGAAGTCAGCCGCGTAGTGGCGGAGTTGAGGGCGCGGCTTATCGAGACGTTCCACGAGTCGGGAGCGGCGCATCTCCAGATCGGCAAGCGGTACCCCTACCTGGACGGTCTGGAGCCCGGGGCAAGAGCACTGCTGGAGGCGATCAAGGACCATGTCGACCCGCGGCGCCTGACCAACCCCGGCTCGCTGGGGCTCTAGCAAGGTTCTCCTCGCTTCTGAGAACGTGCCGGTAGGTGTGGTGTCGCGGGCGGGCGGACAGGGCGGCGATACCCTATAGTCGCGGTTAGTCGCTTTGGCGGGCTTGCGCCGACAAACCCGGATCCGGAAGGTGGAGACGACGATGGATGGGTCGACCCCGACCGTGGCAAGGATGACCAGCCGCGAGCGGGTGCTGGCCGCTCTTCGGCGGGAACCGGTGGACAGGACGCCCGTCTCCAACCCCACGTCCGTGGCAACGGTCGAGCTGATGGACCTGGTCGACGCCTACTTCCCCGACGCCAACCGGGAGGCGGAACTGATGGCGCGCTTGGCGGCTACCGGTCGCACGGAACTCGGTTTCGACAGCGTCATGCCGGTGTTCTCGATAATCCAGGAGTCCTCGGCTCTCGGTTGCAAGATGCAGTGGGAGCAGAAGGACAACTGGCCGACGGTCAAGATGCGGGAACCGATCTGGGAGGAGCCCGAGGATGTCCACATCCCGGACGGGTTCCTCGATCATCGGGACACCAAGTGTGTGCTCGACGCGATCAGGATCCTGCGGCGGGAGTTTGGAGACGAAGTGGCGATCATCGGCAAGACGATGGGGCCCTGGACCCTCGGATACCACTGCTTCGGGGTCGAACCGTTCCTGCTGATGTCCTACGACGACGAGGCCAAGACCAAGGACGCACTCGATCGCATGAAGGAGATCTCGGTGCTGTTCGGGGTGGCCCAGATAGAGGCCGGCGCCGATGCCCTCACCTTCCCGGACCATGCCACCGGCGATCTGGTCTCCGGGGACTACTACTACCGCTACCTCAAGGACCTCCACGTCGAGATGGTCGAGCGGATCCCGGTTCCTCTGATTCTCCATATCTGCGGGCGGACGGTGGACAGGATGGGGTTCATAGCCGACACGGGTATGGCCGCCTTCCACTACGACTCCAAGAACAAGCCACTGGAGTCCATGGAGGCGGTCCGCGAGGACATCGCCCTGGTCGGCAACGTGAACAACCCCGAGACGCTGTTCTCCAAAGGACCCTCCGAGGTCCGCCAGGAGGTGTTGGCCAATCTCGAAGCGGGCGTGCAGATGGTCGCTCCGGAGTGCGCCATCCCCCTCCAGACCCCCATCGAGAACCTCCTCGAGATCCCCAAGGCCGTGCGAGAGTGGCACGCCGAGCGTGCACCGGCGGCTTAAGGAAAGATGCAGGGGACATGGCGGAACTGTCCGACATCATCAACGAGACGATCAGGTTCGAGATCGAGGACTACCTGGAACGGCCGGAGGAGATTGGCCGCAACATTGAACTCTTCAGCCGGGCCCGACCCCTCATGCAGGACATCGCCGCGGCCCTCATCGAGGGCGAGCACCACGAGGTGGACCGGCTCACCGAAGGCGCGCTGGCGGACGGAATCGAGGCGCTCGAGATCATGGACGACGGCCTGATCGCGGGTATGGGGATCGTGGGTATCAAGTTCAGGGAGAACTTCATCTTCGTGCCCGAGGTCCTGGCCTGCGCCCGCGCCATGAAGTCCGGAATGCGCCACATCGAACCGATCCTGTCGGCCTCGGGGGTGGAGCCGATCGGCACCGTGATCATGGGAACCGTCAAGGGCGACCTGCACGACATCGGCAAGAACCTGTGCATCATGATGCTGAGGGGCTCCGGGTTCGTCGTCGTGGACCTGGGGGTCGACACCTCGGCGGACGAGTTCATCGACGCCGTCGAGGAGCACGAGGCGAAGGTGATGGGAATGTCGGCCCTGCTCACCACCACGATGCCGAACATGGGACGGACCATCGAGGCGTTCATCGACGAGGACCTACGGGACGAGGTCCAGATCATGGTGGGTGGCGCCCCGGTGACCCAGGAGTTCGCCGACGACATGGGGGCCGACGGTTACGGGAAGGACGCACTTGCATGCGTGGCCCTGGCCAAGCAACTCATGTCGGGCGACGACGGCTGAACGGAGAGGACTCAGGGAGCACCGCGACGGCTCGCACCTCCGCCACACATGCGGGAGCAGTTTCGGAACGGCTTCCGCCGTCGATCCGAGCGGCGTGGTTCGAACGAGTCACGGCTCTGCACACCGGCCGGCGCCGAGTCACGAGATCGCGAAAAAACGCCGGAGCGGATGTCGGCCACGGGCCCTCCCCCAACCGCCACCTCCGAGGCTCGAAACGCGTCACCCTGTCCCCTGCCCAGGGTTCCCCTCGAGAATGATCCCGCCACGGTCCGATCGACGCCGGATCGGACCGATGGTGCTTGCGACTACCCCTCATTGTGCGGTACGGCTGTGACACGGTCAATCCCCTGGGGCCCGGTTGTCCGGCTGCGGGCCAGGTTGGGTGACGATCCCGTTAGTGACCGGGTCGCTGCTCGACGGAAAGCGGGCCCACGTTGTCCTGCTTTCTCGCTCCTTCCGCCGTTCTCGGCCGACGACATTGGCGGGACCCGGCGCGAGGGACGCGTTGATACCGGTAAACGGCGCCCTTACCGGCTAAGTTCGTGACGCGTGCCGATCCGTATCCAGGTGACCGCTTCAGACGACCCGAGAGAGGGTCACATCGTGGAGTTTGCTCGCCTGCTCGGCGTGCGCGGTCTGGTCGGTTGCCGTGTGAGCCGGGTCCATCATCTGCGTGGAGACCTCTCCGCGGACGACGTCGATCGTCTTTGCCGCGTTGCCCTGGTCGACCCGGTGGTCGACCAGGTGATTGTGGGATCCCCGCCGCCCGGTTCCCTCCCGGCGGTGGAGGTCGCGCCGCGCCCGGGCGTGACGGACACCGAGGCGCGGGAACTGGAACGGGCCGCTGCCGCCCTCGGTCTACCCCCCGTGCGGGCCTCCACCGCCCGTCGCTACGAGTTGATCGGTGACCTCGACGAGGGCGACGTCTCGGCCATCGGCCGCCGGTTGCTCGCCAACGAGACCATCGAGTTGCACTCGCTCGGAACCGTCCTTCCCCGCTTCGACTCCCCGGCGCCCGCCGAGGCGCGCGTCGAGACCGTCACGCTTGCCGGTTTGGCGGACGCCGACCTCGAGCGCATCAGCCGTGAACGCCTGCTCTCGCTAGACCTGGCCGAGATGCGGGCGATCCGGGCGCACTTCGCCCGCGCGGGTCGTGACCCGACCGACGCCGAACTCGAGACGCTGGCCCAGACCTGGTCGGAGCACTGCATGCACAAGACCTTCCGCGCCCGCATCCGATTGGAGCACACGAGGGCCGACGGGACGGTGGTGGTTTCCGACCACGACGGCCTTCTCGCCGCGCTGAGAAGGGTCACCGAGGATCTGGCTCCGCCCTGGCTCCGCTCCGCATTCGACGACAACGCCGGCATCGTGGCCTTCGATGATGACTTCGACCTCGCGTTCAAGGTCGAGACCCACAACCACCCTTCGGCGCTTGAGCCTTTCGGGGGCGCCAACACCGGGATCGGCGGCGTGGTACGGGACGTGATGGGCGTGTCGGCGCGTCCGATCGCCTGCACGAACGTCCTCTGTTTCGGACCGCCCGACCCAGCCGACGGTGATCTGCCGCCTGGGGTGCTGCATCCCCGTCGTATACGTGACGGGGTGGTGGCCGGGATCGGCGACTACGGCAACAAGCTGGGCCTTCCCACGGTCAACGGAGCGGTCATCTACGACGAGGGATACATCGCGAACCCGCTGGTCTACTGCGGAGCATTGGGCCTGCTCCCGGCAGGATCGCACCCGACCGATCCGCAGGCCGGCGACCGGGTCATCGCCATCGGAGGCCGGACCGGAAGGGACGGCATCCACGGAGCCACCTTCTCCTCGGCGGGTATGGACGAGACCACTGTCGAGCAGGCCGGGACGGCTGTTCAGATCGGTGACCCGATCACCCAGAAGGGGTGTATCGAGGTCGTCGAGCAGGCTCGAGACCGGGGTCTGTACAACGCCATCACAGACTGCGGCGCCGGTGGGTTCTCCTCGGCGGTGGGAGAGATGGGCGAAGACCTCGGCGCCGAGGTCGACTTGGCGGGCGTGCCCCTCAAGTACGAGGGCCTGGAACCGTGGGAGATCTGGCTCTCGGAGGCCCAGGAGCGCATGGTGCTTGCGGTGCCACCAGGCAAAGTCGAAGCCCTGCGCGGCCTGTGCCGGGGTCACGACGTGGAGATGACCGATATCGGGTCCTTCACCGCAACCGGGCGCCTGACGGTGCGCCACGGCGAGACCCGGGTGGTCGACCTCCCCATGGAGTTCCTCCACAACGGCGTCCCGCGCCGGGAGATGGTCGGGCGGTGGGTCGATCCGGTTCCGCGACCGGGGTGGGTCCCCGACGTCGACTCTACCCGGCTCGTTCTGGACCTCCTGTCCCATCCGATCGTCGCCTCCAAGGAGGCCATCGTCCGCACCTACGACCACGAGGTGCGGGGCGGCACGGTCGGGCGTCCGTTCGTCGGCGTGGAGGCCGACGGCCCCGGCGACGGCGCAGTTCTGAAGCCCCTGGGTACCTGGCACCACGACGCCGCGGTGGCGCTGGCGGTCGGTATCAATCCCCGCATCGGCCGCCTCGATCCCCGGGCGATGGCGCTGCACGCCATCGACGAGGCCGTGCGGAATCTCGTGGCGGTAGGGGCCGACCCGGCGCGGGTGGCCCTGCTCGACAACTTCTGCTGGGGCGACCCCACCAAGCCCGACCGGCTCGGGTCGCTGGTCAGGGCGGTGGAAGGGTGCGTGGAGGGAGCGCGCCGGTATCGCATGCCATTCATCTCCGGGAAGGACAGCCTGTTCAACGAGTACGCCGGAAAGGCGATCCCCGGCACCCTGCTCATCTCGGCTCTCGGGCTCGTACCGGACCTGCATCGCACCGTTGCCAGCGCGCTCATGGGCGCGGGCAACGATCTGTGGCTGGTCGGAGAACCGTCGGACCGTCTCGGCGGCTCCCTGGTCGACGAACTGCTGTCTATCGGTGACCACCGCGTACCGCCGGCCCTGGACGATCCCCTCCGGCGATACATCGAGATCCACCGGATGATCATCGAGGGAACCGTCGTCGCCGCCCACGACGTGAGCGACGGAGGCATCGCGGTGGCGATCGCGGAGATGGCCGTGGGAGGCAGGCTCGGGGTCGAGGCCGCCGTCCCGGCCGCGGGGTCGGGCCTGGTCGCCACGCTCGGCAACGAGGCGCCAGGTCAACTCCTTCTGGAGTCGCTCCCCGCCAGCCGTGACCACCTCGCGAACCGGCTCGGCACGCTGGGACGCCGTATCGGCGTGGTAACCGGGGGTCCCACGATCGAGATCCGGGTGGCCGACCCGGCCGGATCGCCTGCGGATCACCGGGAGTCGGTGACGATCCGTCTCGAGGCAGCTGTCCGGGCCTTCACCGGCCGCGGGGCCGGGCCGTGACTCGCCCACCCATCCTCATCCTCCACGCTCCGGGAACGAACCGGGACACCGAAGCCGCGGTGGCCGTCGAACTGGCGGGAGGGGACCCTCGCATCGTGTCCGTCCACGACATCCGGACCGGGGCGGCCTCGGTATCCGACTTCGCCGGCCTGTTGCTACCGGGAGGGTTCTCCTATGGCGACGCGCTGGGCGCCGGAGTGCGGCTGGCCCTCGAACTCCGCACGTGGCTGTACGACGAGCTCAGCGAGACCGTACGGGCGGGCCGGCCCGTGCTCGGGATATGCAACGGATTCCAGACCCTCCTCAAGGCCGGCCTGCTCGGAGGTCCGCAGGGGTCCGGTGAGCAGCGGATGGTCACACTCACCGACAACGCCGCCGGCCGCTTCGAATGCCGCTGGGTGACGCTGCGGGTCGAGCCGGGCAACCGGTCTGGCTGGCTCGGTTCCCTGGAGGGTTCGAAGGTCCGTTGTCCGGTGGCCCACGGGGAGGGCCGGATGGCGGTAAGCGACTCACGGGTCGTCGCGCTCCTCCAGGAGGAGGGAATGATCGCCTTCCGTTATCTGTCGGTCGACGGTCACGGGGGTGGCGACCGGCTCGCCGGAGGGAGTTACCCGGCCAACCCCAATGGCTCGGCGGGTGACATCGCCGGTCTGTGCGACTCCACCGGGGCGGTGGTCGGACTGATGCCCCATCCCGAGGACCATGTCGTCGATTGGCAGAGGCCGGGCGGGCCGCCCGGCGCACGGGGGCTACCGCTCTTCGAGGCGTTCGTGGATGCTGCCCGATGAGCAGTCGCCTGTCCGCGAAATGGGGGTGTGACGTGCATGTGGAGCACGGCAAGCCACAATGCGGCCGGACCACGGGCGTGGGCTGGTGAGCACCGACCTGGCTCCCGCCCTGACCCGTCCCTTCACGGGGATCGAGGTCGCCGACCTGCAGGGTATAGGTCCGGTGACTCGCGGCAAGGTCCGTGACGTCGTCGATCTGGGTGACCGCCTGGCACTGGTTGCCACCGACCGCCTGTCGGCGTTCGACCGGGTGCTCGGAACCGTGCCCTACCGAGGCCAGGTCCTCAACCAGCTGTCTGCCTGGTGGTTCGAGCGGATCCCAGACCTGGCTCGAACCCATGCGATCGACGTTCCGGATCCCAACGTGATGATCGTCCGCAAGTGCCGGCCACTACCGGTGGAGGTAGTGGTGCGGAGCAGGCTGACCGGGACGACGGGTACCTCGCTGTGGACGATGTACGCGGCGGGTGCCCGCCGCGCCTACGGGATCTGCTTGCCGCACGGCTTGGAGAAGAACGACCCACTCCCCCGGCCGGTCGTCACCCCGACCACCAAGGGCGCCCGGGGCACGCACGACCGGCCGGTAACCGAGCGGGAGATCGTGGACGAGGGCCTGGTGGAGGCCGGGTGTTGGGACGAGGTGCGCAGTACCGCGCTCGCCGTGTTCGAGCGCGGCCGGCGGGCGGCCTCGGACGTCGGTTTGGTGCTCGTCGATACCAAGTACGAGTTCGGTCTCGATGCCGAGGGCCGGGTGGTCATCATCGACGAGGTACACACGCCCGACTCCTCACGCTTCTGGAGGGCGGCGACTGTCGCGGAGCGCATCGCTGCCGGAGAGGAGCCCGAAAACCTGGACAAGGAACTCGTGCGGCTTGCCTATGCCGCTCGGGGCTTCACCGGCGACGGCGACCCTCCGCCACTCGCGACAGAACTGGCGGTAACCGCGGCGCGCGCCTACCTGGAGGTGTTCGAGGCGTTCACCGGCCGGCCTCTGGATCCGGCGTCCTACCCGGCCGCTCCACGGGTCATTACCGCGATTCGCGCCCGACATCGTTCATAATCGTGACTCAGGATCCGCCCGGGTGGCGACGCCACTCGCCGGCGGAGGGCGGAGGAGAAAACAGCGTGACCGGGCACCCGCTCGTCGGCGTAATCATGGGCAGCGACTCGGACTGGCCCACAATGCGGCGCGCCGCCGAGGTACTCGATGACTTCGGTGTTCCCCACGAATGCCGGGTCGTGTCGGCACACCGCACCCCCGGCCTGATGGTGGAGTACGCCGCGGGGGCTTCCCGGCGGGGTCTCGAGGCGATCATCGCCGGGGCCGGAGGCGCCGCCCACCTGCCGGGCATGGTGGCGGGGCACACCATCGTCCCTGTCATCGGCGTCCCGATCCAGAGCCGCGCCCTCAGAGGCATGGATTCCCTCCTCTCGATAGTGCAGATGCCCGCCGGCGTGCCGGTCGCCACGATGGCGATCGGGGAGGCCGGAGCCACCAACGCCGGCCTCTACGCGGTGGCCATGCTGGCTCGCCACGATCCGCGGCTGGCCGAGCGCCTCACCGCGTACCGCGAGCGGAGGGCCGCGGCCGTCCTCGACATCGAGATCGAGTTGTGATCGACAGCGGCGTGGCGCCCGGAGGCACCATCGGGATCGTGGGTGGTGGACAACTGGGAAGGATGCTGTCGTTCGAGGCCCACCGGCTCGGGTACCGGGTGGCGGTGCTGACCGGAGGGGGCAAGGACACACCCGGAGGGCGGGTCGCGGACGTCGAGGTCGCGGCCGGGTACGACGACGGGTTGGCCGTCCGGCGCTTCGTGGGTCTGTCAGATGTGATCACGTGGGAGTTCGAGAACGTCGAGGTGCCTCTGCTGGCCGACGTGGCGTCCGCGTCGGGCGTACCGGTCCGGCCGGGCGGCACCATCATCGCGGCTGCCCAGCACCGGGGCCGGGAACGCCGAGCCCTGACGGCGGCCGGAGCGCCCGTGGCCGCTTTCCGCGAAGTCGCCACGGCGGACGAATTGGTCCGGGCAGTGGAGGATCTCGGCCCACCGGTCATCGCCAAGCGGGTCCGGTTCGGGTACGACGGCCGAGGTCAGGTCCGGCTCGCGTCGCCTGACCAAGCCGAGGCGGACCGGATTGTCGAGGCGATCGGCGAGGAGGGTTTGATAGTCGAAGAGGTGGTTCCCTTCGATGCGGAGATATCGGTGGTCGTGGCCAGGGGGATCACCGGCGAGATGACCCACCACGGGGTCATGGAGAACGTTCACGTGGACGGGATCCTCGACACCACCGTCACGCCTCCCCTGTCGGTATCGACCAGGGTGGCCGTAGCGGCGGTGGATCTGGCTGCCACGGTGGCCGAACACCTCGGACTGGTCGGGGTGCTCTGCGTCGAGATGTTCGTGACCGGCGAGGACTTGGTGGTGAACGAGATCGCTCCGCGGCCCCACAACAGCGGCCACTGCACCATCGAGGCGGCTTCGGCCAGCCAGTTCGGCCAGCAGTTGCGCTCCATCTGTGGCCTTCCCCTCGGCGACGGCTCCTGCCGCCCGGCGGCCATGGCGCAACTTCTCGGGGATCTGTGGGGCGACCCTCCCCGCCGCCCCGCGTGGGAGGTGGCCATGGTCGACCCTGGCGCGTATCTTCATCTCTACGGTAAGGACGAGGTCCGTGCGGGTCGCAAGATGGGCCACATCACGTGTGTCGACAGTTCAGCCGACCGAGCCCTGGAGCGGGCTCTGGCAGCGCGGCGCCGGCTCCGGGGGCGGTCATGATTCCCGGGTTGGACCGTGACAGCCCCCGGGAACAGTGCGGGGTGGTCGGTGTGTACGCGGCCGATCGGGAGGCGGCCCGGATCACCTTCTTCGGTCTCTTCGCCCTCCAGCACCGGGGTCAGGAAGCGGCCGGGATCGTGAGCTACGACGGCCTGTTCGCCCATGTCCATAAGGGGGAAGGCCTGGTCGGGTCGGTCTTCAACGAGGACATCCTCGCCACCCTGAAAGGCGGAGCCGCCATCGGCCACACCCGCTACAGCACCACCGGTGGATCCACCCTCCGCAACGCTCAGCCGCAGGTGATCGAGACCATCGACGGCCCGCTGGCGGTGGCCCACAACGGGAACCTCGTGAACGCCCCCCAACTCCGCCGCCAACTGCTCGAGCGGGGGGTCGGCCTCCAGACCTCATCCGACACCGAACTGATGGTGCACGTCCTCACCGGGGCCGGGGGTGGCTGGATCGACCGGATCCGGGCCCTCATGAGACAGGTCGAAGGCGCGTACTCGCTCACGATCCTCACCCGCGACGCTGTCTACGGGGTCCGCGATCCGTGGGGCTTCCGCCCCCTGGTGATCGGGGAGATCGACAGCGGATACGTACTGGCCTCCGAGACCTGCGCCTTCTCCACGACGGGGGCCAAGTTCGTGTCCGAGTTGCAGCCCGGCGAGATTGCCAGGATCGACGACCTCGGGCTGCACATCGAGGAGGGCGCTCCGCCCCGGACCCGGGCCTTCTGCACCTTCGAAGAGATCTACTTCTCCCGTCCCGACAGCGTCCACGACGGCAACCTCGTGCACAGCGTCCGCCAGCGCCTCGGCCGCGAGCTGGCCCGCGAAGCGCCCGTCGAGGCCGACCTGGTCCTGTCCGTACCAGACTCGGGGACACCCCACGCGGTGGGCTTCGCCCAGGAAGCGGGCCTGCCCTACACCGAGGGGCTGATCAAGAACCGCTACGTGGGGCGGACCTTCATAGAGCCGACCCAGGAGTTGCGCAACGCCGGCGTGGCGATGAAGTTCAACCCGCTCCGGGACAATCTCGCCGGTCGGCGGATCGTCATGGTCGACGACTCGATCGTGCGGGGCACGACCGGTGGGCAGCTGGTTCGCATGCTGCGCGACGCGGGGGCGTCAGAAGTACACGTGCGGGTAGCGTGCCCCGCCATCACCCATCCCTGCTACATGGGGATCGACATGGCCACTTCTGAGGAGTTGGTCGCCTCCCGCCTCTCGATCGCCGAGATCCGCGAGGAGATCGGAGCGGACTCCCTCGCATTTCTCTCGCTCGAGGGCCTGATGAGGGCGCTGGGAGCGGATGACGGCTACTGCAACGCGTGCTTCACCGGCGAGTATCCCTTCGAGCCCGAGCGGTTCGTCCAGTTGCAACTCGGGCTCAAGGATCGCTTCGCCTCGGTGTGGGGAGAGTGAGTCCGTGAGCACGGTGCTCGTGGTGGGTGGAGGAGGCCGCGAGCACGCGCTCTGCTGGTCGTTGGGCAAATCGCCCCATGTCGAGCGGATCCTCGTGGCGCCCGGCAACGCCGGAACCGCCCTGGCGGAACGCTGCCAGAACCTCGCCGTGGGGGCAGGCGATCTGGCCGGATTGGTGGACGCGGCCCGCCGCGAATCGGTCGATCTGGTGGCGGTAGGTCCCGAGGCTCCACTGGCCGCGGGCCTGGGCGACGCTCTGGATGCGTTCGGTGTTCCCACCTTCGGGCCCTCCTCGGCCTGTGCCCGCCTGGAGGCCTCAAAGGCGTACTGCAAGACGTTCCTGGGAGCGCTTTCCGTACCGACCGCGGCCTCGGAAACCTTCCGGGAGCCGGAGCCCGCACTGGCATATCTCGAACGGCTCCCCTCCGTGCCCGTCATCAAGGCAAGCGGTTTGGCGGCCGGGAAAGGAGTGGTGGTGGCCGAGACACGCGGGGAAGCGGCCGAGGCCCTCCAAGCCATGCTCGTAGACCGACGGTTCGGCGACGCGGGAAGTGAGGTCGTCGTGGAGGAGCGGCTGCGGGGCATCGAGGTGTCGGTGCTCGCCTTCAGCGACGGGAAGGACTTCGTGGTCATGCCAGCGGCGCAGGACCACAAGCGGATCTTCGACGGCGACCGGGGACCCAACACCGGAGGTATGGGTGCCTTCGTTCCGTCACCGGTTGCCACCACGGGGGTTGTCGAAGAGGTGGCCGATCACATCATCCGCCCGACCCTCGACGCGCTGCGCGAGGCTGGCACGCCTTACCGCGGCGTGATCTACTTCGGGTTGATGCTCACCGGCGACGGACCCAAGGTGCTGGAGATCAACTGCCGCCTGGGCGATCCGGAGACCCAGGCGGTTCTGCCACTGCTCGAGAGCGACCTCTTCGAGGTGATGCTGGCCTGTGCCACCGGCTCGTTGGGGGATGTCGCGGTCGAGTGGTCAGGGTCGGCCTGCACGACGGTGGTGATGGCGTCATCCGGATACCCGACGGCTTCGGCCGCACCCGTGCCCATCACCGGTCTCGAAGCGGCGGCGCAGGAAGGATGCCTCTTGTTCCATGCCGGGACCGGCCGAATCGGCGGCGCCATCCAGGCCACCGGCGGCAGGGTGTTGGGGGTGAGCGCTCTGGGAAGCACCCTGGCGGAGGCGACGGACCGTGCCTACGCGGGTGTCGGAGCCATCGCTTTCGAGGGCTCGCACTACCGCCGCGACATCGGCCGCGGCGATGCGCCGGATGCTGCCCGAGAAGGGCTCGCTCGGGAAGCCGGCGTGGGATGATCACCTATCGGGACTCCGGAGTCGACATCGACGCCGGTAACCGGGCTGTCGCCTTGCTGGCTTCGTTGGTGGCCTCCACCGCAACCGACGAAGTGCTGGTGGGAGGCGGAGGATTCGGTGGTCTCTACGCCGCCGACCGGCTAGGACCAGGGAAGGTGCTGGTGGCGTCGACCGACGGTGTCGGCACCAAGGCGGAGTTGGCGGGTCGCTTCGGACGCTGGCACGGGGTCGGGATGGACGTGGTCAACCATTGCGTCAACGACATCCTGGTGGTGGGCGCCGAGCCGTTGTTCTTCCTCGACTACGTCGCGACCTCCCATCTGGTCCCGGAGGTCGTGGCGGCGATCGTCGAGGGTATTGCCGAAGCATGCCTCGAGGCGGGCTGTGCCCTGCTCGGAGGCGAAACCGCGGAGATGCCGGGCGTCTACATGCCCGGTGCGGTCGACGTCGCAGGAACCATCGTCGGCGTGGCCGACCGCGACCGGCTCTGGCCCCGGCTCGACGCGGTGCGGGAGGGAGACCTGGTAGTCGGCCTACCGAGCAGCGGGCCGCATACCAACGGCTACTCGTTGATCCGGCGGATGGTCGAGGGACGGGACTTGTCGCAGCGAATGATCGATCGGTTGGTGGCCCCCCATCGCAGCTACCTACCGCTGGTCCGCTCGCTGCAGGCCGAGGGAGTGGAGCCCAAGGCCCTTGCCCATGTGACCGGCGGAGGGTTGGTCGAGAACATCCCCCGGGTGCTACCTGCGGGTCTCGGCGCCAGGGTCGAGTTGGGAACGTGGCGAGTACCGGAGCCCTTCGTCAGCCTCGTGGACTGGAGCGGGATCGACGACGCCGAGGCCTTCCGGACCTGGAACATGGGAATCGGAATGGCGATGGTCATCGACCACGCGCTCGGGTCGCGGGCGGTCGAGTTGGGCTGCCCACGGATCGGATCGGTTGTACCGGTCGAGGGCAGGGATGGCAGGGTCGTGCTGGACGGGTCGTGGCGGTGACAGCACGTCTGGCGGTCCTGGCGTCAGGATCGGGAACCAACCTCCAAGCGCTGATAGACGCGGTGGCGTCGGGTCACCTCGATGCCGAGGTGACCCGGGTGATCGTCAACCGCCGGGGTGCGCAGGCTCGCCAACGGGCCCGCCGCGCAGGAATCCCCGAAGAGTGCCGCCTGCTGGGTCCCTACCTCGACGGCGCGCGCGATCGGCGCGAAGCCCGTGCGCGCTACGACTCGGATCTGGCCGGCGCGTTCGCTGCCGGCCAACCCGATCTGGTGGTGCTCGCCGGATGGATGCACATCCTGTCGATGGCATTTCTCGAGCGATTCCCCAACCGGGTCGTCAACCTCCACCCTGCGCCTCCGGGGATGTTCCCCGGAGCCACCGCCATCGACGAGACCTGGGCGGCCTACCGGGCCGGGGAGCTCAGCTCCGCCGGTGTCATGGTTCACCACGTCGTGGACGAGGGTGTGGACGACGGCCCCGTCATTGCCTGGGAGGAGGTCCCGATTCACCGCGACGACTCGATCGACACCCTGACGGAGCGGATCCATCGGGTCGAGCACCGGCTCCTGGTGCACGCGGTTGCCGTGGTGTTGGAGAGTCGACGCTGAAGCTCACCCACGGGACGGAAGGACCCGGAGCCGGGGCGTGGCAAGCTATGCCGGAACCGGTGCGACACGGTCTGAGGCACCGGGCGTTCGCGAGACCGTGGATCGGGGGTCGGGGAGCATGAGGGTGATCTACCACCACACTGCTGGTCCGTGGCTGGAGGCTCGGCTGCGGTCCCTGTCTGACGAGTCGGGTCTGGATGTCGTCGTGGTGGCGCCCAAGGACTACTCGAGTCTCACGACCGAACTGGGTGAAGCGGAGGTTGTCTGGCACGTGCTGGAGCCGATGACGGCTGCCTTCCTCGATGCCGCGCCGTGCCTCCGGCTCATCCAGAAGATCGGTGTCGGGGTGAACACGATCGATGTGGCCGCTGCCACCGCCCGGGGCATCGCGGTCTGCAACATGCCGGGAACGAACAGCCGAGCGGTTGCGGAGATGGCCCTGGCCTTGATGCTCGGCTGCCTCCGGCAGTTGGCATGGTTTCATGAGCGGACACGGACCGGGCGTGGTTGGGACATTCCTGCAGATGTGCCGGAGACGTGCCTGGAGTTAGCGGGCCGGACGGTGGGTCTGGTCGGCTACGGGAGTATCCCGCGGATCCTGGCGCCGATTCTCGCCGCGCTCGGCGCTCGCGTCGTCTACACGGCGACTTCACCCAAGGAGGACGCTGTCGCCGAATGGCGGGCACTCCCCCAGCTCCTGAGCGAGTCGGACATCGTCTCCCTGCACCTTCCGCTTACCAACGAAACGGGGGGAATGCTGGACCGGCGAGCACTCATGACCATGAATCCAGGCGCCATCCTGATCAACACCGGGCGAGGCGAAGTCGTGGATCAAACGGCGCTGGTTGATGTCCTCAGATCGGGACATCTAGCTGCGGCCGGCCTGGATGTCTTCGCCTCTGAACCCGTGGCTCCCGATGATCCGATCCTCGCCCTCGACAACGTCGTTCTGGCGCCCCACGTCGCCTGGCAGACGAGGGAGACGCTGGAACGGAGCCTCGTAGTGGCGATGGAAAACTGCGACCGTCTCCGGGCCGGTCAACCGTTACTGCACCAGGTCAACTGAGCTGGTTGCTAGTTGGTGATCGATGGTTAGCGCTGAATCGGGTAGTGTTCCGATCTCGGGGCGCCTATCGCGGGAGGTACCGCCGATGGTCTTATCACCCGGATATGGCACCGCGCTGGCCAGGAACATGGGCATGCCGGCTCGCGATGGGGTGCATCTGGCGACCGACGTGTGGCGGCCGGCGCTCGACGGTGACCCCTTGCCGGGTCCGTTCCCTGCGGTGATGACCCGCACCCCCTACGGCCGCACCGACCCGCGCTACGGTCCCGAAGCGGACTTCTGGACCACGCGGGGGTTCCTGTTCGTCGTGCAGGACTGCAGGGGTCGGTTTGGGTCGGAGGGAGAGTTCACGCTGTTCGCGAACGAAGGGCCCGACGGTTACGACGCCGTGGAGTGGGTCGCCGGATTGCCGTTCTGCGACGGCAACGTCGGAACGTACGGCACTTCGTACCCCGGCTGGGTACAGAGCGCGTTGGCTATCGAGCGGCCTCCCCACCTCCGGGCGATGTGGATCAACCAGGGCGGGTCGAACGGAAATCGCACCGCGTTGCGCCACAACGGCGCGATGGAGCTCCGATGGTTGGCGTGGGCCGTCGCTCACGGCGCCACGACGATGGCGCAGACCGACCCGGAACTCGCCCAGGAGTTGTGGCAGCACGGCATCTCCATGTACGAGTGGCTACGTCGGCTGCCGTGGCGGGAGGCGTCGCCACTGGCGGGACTTCCCGGGTATGACCGCTGGTCGCATGAACTGTACGAGCGAGGGGACGAGGTGAGGGAGGATGGGTTCTGGCAGCAGTCCGGCCTGAACTTCGAGGCGCACTTCGACCGAACCGCCGATGTTCCGACCGTATACAGCGGCGGCTGGTACGACTCCTATGCCAGGGCGACGACGGACAACTATGTGAGCCTCGCCGCCAGGCTCCACCATCAGCGGCTGCTCATGGGACCCTGGACGCACGGATCGTTGACGCCCGAGCAGTCCGCCGCCGGCGAAGTGGAGTTCGGGCCGGGTGCCGCCATGAACTCGAACAACGAGGTCTTCCCGGCGGGAAGTCTCCTGGGCGAGTTGCTCCGATGGTTCGACTGCTGGCTGCGCGGCGAGGACGACGGGGTCATGGATGGCCCGGAGGTGCGCATCTTCGTCATGGGTGGTGGCAGCGGGCGTCGGACCGAGGCAGGTTTCATAGACCACGGGGGACGCTGGCGTGACGAGCCGACCTGGCCACTCGAACGGGCGGTTGTCACCCCGTTCTATCTCCAGCCCGATGGCGCGCTCGGGCTGACTCCGCCGCCCTCGGGCGGCGGGAGTTCGTCGTTCCTCTACGACCCGAGACGGCCGCTGCCGACCGTATCGGCGAACACCTCCTCACTCACCGACTTCGTTCCGGTTCCGGATCGTGTCGATCCCCTCAAAGCGATCTCGTTGATGCGACCTATGGTGATCCACGGTGGGGCTGACCAGCGCGTCCGCTCCGACACGCTGCGCACCGACGACTTCACCGGACCCCTCGAACTTCGCGAAGACGTGATCGTGTTCGAGACCGGACCCCTCGATGCCGACATCGAAGTCACCGGTCCGGTTGGAGCCACGATCTACCTCTCGTCGGACGTGCCGGATACCGACCTGTTCGTGATGGTGCAGGACGTCTACCCGCCAAGCACCGACTGGCCCGACGGATTCCGGCTCAACGTGACCGACGGGTTGATGCGGGTGCGCTACCGCGAGGGTTTCGACAAAGGGAGGTTGCTGACCCTCGGGCAGGTGGTCAAGGTCGAGTTCCAGCTATACCCCACCAGCAACCGTTTCGTCGCCGGCCATCGCCTGCGGGTCCTGGTGTCGTCATCGTCGTTCCCCCGCTTCGACGTCAACCCCAATACCGGCGAACCGCTCGGGCGTCACACACGGACTCAGCCCGCCACGAACACCATCCACCACTCAGAGGCGCACCCATCAAGCATCAACCTGCCGGTGGTTGGTTAGAGCTCCACCACTCACCACTCACCACTCACCACTCACTACACCCGGCTGCTGGGTGCGGCCAGCACTCCGCGGGCGGCCTGGCTCTCTATCTCCCGCAGCGCTGCTCGGACCTCCAGGGCGCGCGTGAGAAGCAGGCCCACCGCTGCGTCGTGGGATGTGCCGCATCCGAAGCGGACCCGATCACTGGTGTCCGGGACCGCCTCCATGTCTCCCAGCTTTACGAGGCCGAGGACGGCTACCGCGGCCCTGCGGTCATGGGCGCCGACGTTCCCTTCGGTCCTGGCCAGGTACTCGCCCCGTCCCAGGCTCGTGACCTGGATGGTCTTCCGCTTCTTCCTGTCCCATACCTCCAGCGGCCTTGCCTCGAGTGGCGCACCCGTGGGCAGCTTGGCCGACTCCAGGAAGATCCGTCGGCAGGCGACACAATGGGGCAGCCCGCAGGGGAACCGTACCCGCGTGTCCACGCCCCGATCGATCTGCATTCCGCCCAGGACCGCCATCGCCTCTGCAACGTAGCGCACTCGCTCCGCGGCGCCCTCGCGGGAGCTGTACGTGTGTACCTGGAAGGAGGTTCCGTCGGCAGAGGCCTGTTCGTACAGACCGAGGGTGATGTCGTGGCAGTGCCCGTCCATCGCCACCAGCTCGATACGTCGACCGATCGACTTGAGACGCCCCGTCGCTACAGCCATGTCACTCCTATGAGGCCGGAATGGTCACGCGCCGATGCTATCAGCCGGTGTGCCATGCCGCAGCCGAGCCAAGCGCCCGATCGATCCGGGATCGTGATCACTATCCGCTATCCGCTGACGACCGGCCGGTATGTGACGGCGAGCCGCTGGTAGGCCTCGACCCCGTGGCGCTGGCGTTCGATTTCAGTCTCGGTGAGTTCCCTGATCGGCTTGGCGGGAATGCCCATCGCCAGCGTCCACGGCGGCACCGTGCGTCCTTCGGGGAGGATGGCTCCCGAAGCCAGCCAGGCGCCGTCGCCGAGCACCGAGCCGTTGAGGGCGCGGGCGCCGATTCCCACCAGGCAGTGGTCCCCTATGGCGGCGCCGTGGAGGACGACGCTGTGGCCGACGGTGGAGTGGTCGCCGACCGTGCACGCGAACCCTTCGTCGACGTGCATCACCACGTTGTCCTGGATGTTGGAGTAGGCGCCCACCACGACCCGGTCGAACTCGGCTCTGATGACCACCCCGAACATGACCACCGCGTGGGCGCGGATCTCGGCGTCGCCGTAGATGTGGACACCTGGCGCGACGAAGGCTGAGGGGTCGATATTGGGGCTGCCCATCGGTATCGGGTCGGACCGGTACACCTCTGCTCCTTCGTTCCCGGCGTCGGGCGCACTGTACTCGTGGTCCGACCCGGTTCCCATGCCGGATTGTCCTCCACCGTTGACACCCTGTCCGGCCTCGGCGTACGCTGCAAGCAGGTCGGAAGCCGGGCGGCGCCGGATCGTCGCTCTCTTGGTGCAGGGAGGCCATCATGATGCGTTTCAAGGATCGGGTCGCGATAGTGACCGGCGGGGCCTCGGGCATCGGCGGCGCCACCGCCCGTGAGTTCCTGAGAGAAGGCGCCCGCGTGGTGGTGATCGATCTGCAGCCCGTGGATCACGGGTACCTGACCCGCGGCCTCGACTGCGCCCCCGACAATCTCCGGTCCATCCGGGGCAGCGTGGCGGAGATCGACGACTGCCGCCGTACCGTGGCCGAAGCGGTGGGAACATTCGGCCGGCTCGACTGCATCGTCAACAACGCCGCGAGCTTCGTGGTCGAAGCACTCGATGCGGCCAAGGAGGATTGGGACGCCAGTTGGTCCACCAACGTCCTCGGCCCGAACAACATGGTCAGGGCCGGGTTCGAGCCCCTCAAGGCGGCAGGCAACGGGGCCGTGGTGAACGTGGCCAGCGTGGTCGCGGTGGTGGCCAAGCCGGGTGCCTGGACGTACCACGGGACAAAGGGGGCGTTGCTCTCGCTCACCATGTGCATGGCTCTCGATCTCGGTGTTCACGGGATCAGGGTCAACACCGTCAGCCCGGGCTGGACTTGGACCGAAGCTACCGCCGCCATCATCGACCGTCAGGCCTACGAGGACTACATCGTCCCCCACATGATGCTGGACCGGTGTGGTGAGACCATCGACGTGGCCCGGGCGATTCTGTTCCTGTGCAGCGACGACGCCTCGTTCATAACCGGGACCGACCTCAAAGTGGACGGTGGTTACAGCGCTATGGGCCCGGAAGGCAAGACCAACCCGGTCTGATACCGCGACCAGGTCCGGAATCAACCTCCTTGCCGGGCGATCGCGTCGTAGAGGGCGGCCGAGAGGGCGCGGGGGCGGCGGTCGGTGCCCACCTCCATGTGGGTCTGGTTCATGGCGTAGCCGAAGCCCACCTCTGCGGCCGGGTCGGCGTAGCCCACGGATCCCCCTATTCCCTGCATGCCGAACGCCTCGTCGTTTGGTCCGAGCGACAGGCCACCGGGGGTGGAGCGGCCGTATCCGAGGGCGACACGGGTCTCGCCCCCGAAGATGGCATCGGTTCCCCGGGCCTGCTCGGCCGAGTGGGCAACGACCGACTCCTTGGACACGATCCGCACGCCGTCGAGTTCGCCACCTGCGGCCAGCATGGCGTACATGCGCGCAACGCTGCGGGCATCCCCGATTCCGTTGACCGCCGGCGCCTCCGCTCTCCAGAACTCGGGGTCGTTGGCCAGGTCGATGAAGCTGCCCTGCTCCGGGCCGATGAACAGGGCGGCGCCCCCGGGGTTCTCGGGTCCCCAGAGCACCTTCAAGAGATCGAATGCCGGGTCTGGATCGTGCAGGAGTCTCGCCACCCTCGCGTGTTGCTCGACGGGAAGCCCGATCCAGAAGTCCAGGCCGAGTGGGCGGGCCACGTCGTCCGCGAAGAATGCGCCTAGAGTGCGGCCGTCGATCCGACGCACCAGTTCTCCTACGAACCACCCGTAGGTGATCGAGTGGTATCCGACTCGGGTTCCTGGTTCCCAGATGAGCGGCGCGGCGGCCAGCCGTGCCGCGATCTCCTCGGTGCGGTGCCAGCCCTCCGCTTGGTCGAAGCTGACCAGATCCCAGTACTCGGGGAACGAGGGGAGTCCGACTGTGTGGTTCAGGAGTTGCCTGATCCGCACGCGTTCCTTGCCCTGAGCGGCGAACTCGGGCCAGTAGGCGGTCACGGGGGCGTCCAGGTCCATCAGCCCGCGGTCGGCCAGGATCTGGGCGGCCAGGGCCGTCGGTCCCTTCGTCACCGAGAACACGAATACGAGCGTGTCCCGACTCCAGGGGCGGTCAGGCGTGGCCATCCCCGCCCAGATGTTGACCACGCACTCGCCCCCGACGTAAGCGCAGAACTCTGCGCCCACCTCACCCCGTTTGGCGAAGTTCTCGTCGAACGCGTCGGCGACCCGTTCGAAACCCCCCGCTACGTACCCTCTGATATCGGTCACTTTCCTCATCTCCCCTTCAGCGGCCCGATGCGCGGAGCAGGCCCCGGACCGGAGCCGGGGCCTGCTCTCGGTTGGCTGTTGCTAGAGCGGCTTCATGATCCAGGCGACGAGATCCTCCCGGGCCTGGAGCTTGGCGAACCAATCCTTCTCGACCTCGAACACCCGCCAGTCGGAGTCGGCCGCGACGGTACCCGCCTCCACCGCGTTCTTGTGCGAGTGGGCGATGGACAGGTCCATGTTGGTCGGCGAACCGTCGGCGAAGTAGTGATCCCATGCGTCCTGGAAGCGCACGTAGTCCTCGATGTTGAACAACTCGGCCTTTAGGGTCTCGTCGTCCACTAGGACACCACCGGCCCGGCGCACCGCCTCGTGCATGGGCGGGAGCACGTCGTCGGTGCGGTTGTGCAGGTAGCGGGTGGTCCGGTACCAGATGGCGATCAGGCGCAGGGCCGTCTCCTCGTTGGCAGCCAGCCAGTCCTCGGTGGAGGCGAAGGTGCTGTACCACAACCCGGTCGCTCCGAACGCCTGGAACGGGGCGGCCGAGGTGAACTTGTCCCTCAGGTCCGGGTCGGTGAGCATCCGGTGCATCTGGATGCTGTCACCCATGTGGTAGTCGCCCTCGCCGGCGATGAACGACGTGGAGGCCACATTGATGTCGGCGAAGCCGATGATCTCGACGTCGTCGAGCGTCAGCCCGCCCTGCTCGAGCAGGGCCTTGAGGGTCGGAATGCTGCCCGGATCCCAGATGGCGAAGCTCCTACCGGCCAGCGAGGCGGAGAATTCCTGGTTGGCCACCTCGAGGTCTCCCCCGGCATCGACGAAGAAGTCGATCCACGGCTTGTGGACCGCGGCGCCGGTCTCCGGGTCGGAACGGCCGATGACCTGGAAACCCCTCCACTGGTAGGAGGTGATCCAGTTCCGGAACTCCGGAATGCTCTCGTACACGCCGAATGCGCAGGCCGGGCAGGAGGCGATCACGTCGAACTCGCCCCGCTTAAGCGCGGCGGTAGGGAAGAACCCCTGGCTCGAGATGTCCAACTCGATGTTCAGTTCATCGGCGATGCCCAGTTCCTTGGACGCGGCCCACAGGTTGAACGGATAGAAGGGCCCTCCGTTGATCCGCACCGTCACGAGCGGCGCATCCGGGATCATCGGACCCATTTCCTCTTCCTCGGGCTCCACGAGCACCTCGCGAACCACCTCACGGATCACCGTCGTGGGCGGAGCGGTGGTGGTCGGCGCCGGGGCCGTTGTGGTTGGCGCCGCGGTGGTGGTTGGCGCGGCCGTTGTGGTTGGCGCCGCGGTGGTGGTTGGCGCGGCCGTTGTGGTTGGCGCGGCCGTGGTGGCCGCCGGCTCGTCTTCGGCCCCGCACGCGATGGCCACCAAGGCCAACGCAGCAAGGATCGCCGTAAACCGCCATCTCTTCCGTAGGTATCTCACTCTTTCCCTCCCGTCTCAAGTGTTCCTGGGGCCTGTCTCAGCGGTTTTTGCCTCCTTGTGTAGTTCTCGCTTCTTGGCGTCAATTGCCGAGCATGCTACCGACCAGTCCCCTGTCGGTGCGTGGGCTCCAGCGGGTTACTTTCGCCGCGATGAAGCGAACCGCCTGGTCGAAGATGATCGCCATCGTGCAGAAGACGAACACGATCATCATCATTCCGGCCGGATCGAGGTACTGGTTCCGTACCAGCAGGATGAAGCCCAGACCGGTCCGGGAACCGCCTATGAGTTCCACGGCGGCATCGAGTCCCCACGCTGACGCCGCGGCCAGGCGGAGAGAACCCACCAGATGGGGGAGGATCGCCGGCACGACCACGGTCCGGTAGATGTGGAAGCGGCTCGCTCCGGTGGTGAGTGCGGCCTGTATGTAGATATGCGGGACGTTGCGGATGGCCTCCAGGGTCACGAGCGTCCACAGGAGGAACATGGCCAGTGCAACCAAGGACACCTGGGGCGCGTACCCGACCCCGAACCAGAGGATGAAGAACGGAATCAGCGCGAACAACGGGACGGGACGGACCAGGTTGTCGAGGGTCGCCTCGAAGAAGCGGCGGATGAACGAGCTGTAACCGAAGATGATGCCTGTGGCCAATCCGGCGACGCTTCCCACCGCCATTCCCAGCAACACCATCCGCAGCGATACCCACGTAGCGGCCGGTATCAGGTCGATGATCTCCAGGAGGGAGTCGAGCACCCTGTCCGGGCCGGGGAGAATGGCGGGATCGAGGATGCTCCGCGTGAGCGCGTACCAGACCGCCAGCGAGATGAGCGGCACCACCGACGCCTCGGCCAGCCGGCGCGCCGGCCCTGCGGTCACCGGTTGGATCTGGAGCTGGGCTCCCCTTCTTCCTCTTCTTCCCCTTCTGGAGGGCAGAACGCGCGACCTCCTCATTCCGGTCAATTCCCCAGCATGTGGCCGACCATTCCTCTTCTCGCCCGGGGGCTCCACCTGGTCAGCCGACCGGCGGCGAACCGCACCGTCTGGTCGAAAACCACCGCGAGAGAGCAGAAGATGAACACGATGAGTACCGCCGAAGAAGTGTCCAGGTAGTAGTTGACGCGGCTGATCAGGATGTAGCCGAGCCCCTGCTGGCTGCCGGCTAGCTCGGCCGCGACGAGGAGTCCCCAGGCGTAGGCGGCGCCCAACCGCACGGATGCGATGAGGTGGGGCGTGATCGCCGGTATGACAACAGTCCGGTAGATACGGAACCGTTCGGCTCCGGCGGTCAGGGCGGCCTTGACGTAGATCTGGGGGACATTCCGCACGGCCTCGAGAGTGGTCAGGCTCAGGAGCAGGAAGATTCCGATGGCCACCAGCACGACCAGGCGAACCGCCTCGACCCTGAACCAGAGGATGAACAAGTAGATGAACGCGATGAACGGAACCGGGCGCACCAGGTTGTCGAGGGTGGCCTCGAAGTACCGCCGGATCGTGGGGCTGTAGCCGAGGATCAAACCTGTGGCGATCCCGGCTACGCCTCCGATCGCCAGGCCCATGAGCACGATCCGCATCGAGATCCACAGGGCGCCCAGGAGAACGTCGGAGAGTTCGATCGCGCTGTTGTAGACAGATTCGGGTGGGGGCAGGTATACCGGGTCGATCCGGGTAAGACCGGAACTTCCCGTGGTGAAGAACAGGCGCAAGGACTGCGGAAGGCTCATCGGGTCCAGCCGGGTCTCCCTGGTGAGAACGAACCAGACGATTGCCAGGATCACCGGGACCACAGTGGCTTGGGCGATGAGCAGGGATTGCTTAGGAGGTCGCGCCGGAGGTCGAATAGTTCGCCGTCGACTACCTCTGACCATCCGGATCCTCTTCAGACGCAGGGGATGCTACCCACTGCCCTGCGATCCGTCACCTGCCACCACCCGACTCCGCTCTCGTCCGGGCGTTAGGATCACCGGCAGACGGATCGAAATCGGGTGGCTGGAGGGTATATGAAACGCGCAGTGATTCCGGCGATGGCCCTCCTGGTCTTCACAGCGTGTGGCGGCGACTCCAGTCCGGACACAACCGCCACGACATCCGCACCCACCACCACTCGGTCGGCGCCCAGCACGACGCTGCCGCCCACGACCGTGGTGGCGCCCACCGACGGACTTCCGGATGAGTATCCGCCCGAGTTGGTTCCGCCCGGCGTGATATCCGTCTACTGGGAGCCCACCGGAGCGGGAACCGACGTCTTCTTCGAAACCTCGGCCGGTTTCGAGGAGCTGATCGACTTCTACACCAATGCCCTGGAGCCGCCGCTGGATGTGCGGACGGAAGACGGAGTGGACCGGGCCATCTGGGTCTACAAGCCGGGCGTGGAGCACATCACGGTGATCCTGGAGTCAGACTCGGAAGGCATCAGCCTCAAGGTATCGGGCCTGTTTTGAGTGGTGAATGGTGAATGGTGAATGGTGAATGGTGAATGGTGGTAAGTCTTGAGGGTATCCGACTACTGAGCTAGGACAGGACCACGGTGAGCCAGGTGGTAGCCGTTCACTGGCGCCTCGTGAAGATCTGGTCGGGTACCGCGGGCAGCCCCCTCGCTGTCTGCGGCGGTCCGGTTATACTCGGGCGCCGCCCGTCGGAGTGGCGGAATTGGTAGACGCGCTAGGTTGAGGGCCTAGTGCCCTAAAAGGGCGTGGAGGTTCGAGTCCTCTCTCCGACACCTCATTCAGGTGCCAGGTGTTCAGGTGCCAGGTGCTGTCACATTCCGGCCGACTCAGGTCACTCCCAGATCCGCTATCCGGTCGAGCACGCCTTGGCGCTCGGCCCCGATGGTGGTGCTGGCGCCATGGCCGGTGTGGACGACGGTCTCGTCGGGCAGCGTCAGCAGAAAGTCCCGGATGCTGCGCAGAATGGTGGGCTTGTCGCTGAAGCTGCGTCCGGTTGCCCCCGGACCTCCGTTGAACAGGGTGTCACCCGAGAACACCAGACCGCTCGCCTCGTCGAGGAAACAGCACGAACCCGGAGAGTGACCAGGAGTGTGGATCACCCCTAGTTCGTGCCCCGCCACTTTCAGGGTGGTCCCGTTCGCCAGGTCTCGGTCCGGCTCGGTGTCGGAGTAGACCATGTCCCATAGCATCCGGTCGTCCGGGTGCAGCATGATCGGCGCGTCCACGACATCGCGCAGCGGCACCGCCGAGTCGATGTGGTCGTTGTGGCCGTGGGTGAGCACGATGGCTTCCACCCTGCGGCCGGCGACCGCCTCGACGATGGGGGCGTGGTCGTGACCCGCGTCGAACACGAGCACCTCCCGGTCGTCACCCACTAGCCAGACGTTGTTGGTCACCGCCCACTCGCCTCCGTCGAGGCGAAAGAACCCCTCGGTCGTCACCAGTTCCAGCGGCATGAGCCCGTCCCCCGATCAGATGACGACCACGGAACGGAGCACCTCGCCCCGCTCCATCTTGTGGAAGGCTTCCTCAACATCTCCGAGCCCGATCGTCTCCGAGACGAAACGGTCGAGATCGAGCCGGCCCTGCAGGTACAGGTCGATCAGCATCGGGAAGTCCCGCGAGGGCAGGCAGTCGCCGTACCAACTCGACTTGAGGGCGCCGCCGCGCCCGAAGACCTCGAGGAAGGGAAGCTCGATGGTCATGTCGGGGGTGGGCACGCCGACCAGCACGACGGTTCCGGCCAGGTCCCGGGCCTCGAAGGCCTGGCGGTAGACATGCGGCAGGCCGATCGCCTCGATGGCCACGTCCACGCCGTTGCCACCGGTCAGGCTCTTGATCTTCTCCACGGGGTCCTCGTCGTTGGAGTTGATCGTGTGGGTGGCGCCGAAGTCACGGGCCCACTCCAGCTTGCGGTCGTCGATGTCCACGCCGATGATCGTGGTCGCGCCGGCCAGTTTCGACCCGACGATGGCGCCGTCGCCGACGCCACCGCATCCGAACACGGCAACGCTGTCCCCGCGACCCACTCCCCCGGTGTTGACCGCCGATCCGATCCCGGCCATCACACCGCATCCCAGCAGCCCGGCCACCGTCGCGGAAGCGGCCGGATCCACCTTCGTGCACTGGCCTGCGGCCACCAGGGTCGCCTCGGCGAAGGCTCCGATCCCCAGGGCGGCCGACAGTTCGGTGCCGTCCTCCAAGGTCATCTTCTGGGCGGCGTTGTGGGTGCTGAAGCAGATGTTCGGCTTGCCCTTGAGGCACGAACGGCATTGGCCGCACACGGCTCTCCAGTTGAGGATCACGAAGTCGCCGGGAGCCACCTCGGTGACGCCCGGACCCACCGCGTCCACTACACCGGCGGCCTCGTGGCCGAGGAAGAAGGGATAGTCGTTGCTGATCCCCCCCTCCCGGTAGTGGAGGTCCGTGTGACAAACTCCGCAGGCTTGGATCGCCACCACCGCCTCACCCGGTCCGGGATCGGGGATGACGATATTCTCCATCGTGACGGGCTCACCCACCGCCATTGACACCACACCCTGTACGGTCCGCGACATCTCCATCTCCTGTTGTCGCTGTCTGAAGTGCGCCGCCGAGATCGATCCGGGCGGCGTACACAAGAATAGTTCAGTGGTCAGGCCGGTCGCTAAGGGAGACCGGAAAAGCCGCGGCGAGGAGGTCGCTGTCCGGTCGTACTGGGCGGAGTCCTCCCCTGAGGCTGACCGTCGGCTGCCTCATCAGAGTCTGCTTTAGGGGGTCGACTTCGATGCCCATCGACTCCAGAGCGGTCACGCCGAGAAGAGGTTCGGCGTCCGCATCGCCGAAGATGATCGTCGCTCCGACGAATATGTCCATGAGTTCGACGCGGCCGACCGTGACATCCATCGTGATGCTGGTGCCGTCGGCGAGACTGTAGACCCGCTGTCCTTCGGGCTTCAGGCCGATAGCCTCGAGATGGCGACGCGGGACGAGGCAGTCGATGGCGCCGGTGTCGACGAGGAAAGTTCCCTCCCAGACCTGATCGGGTTCGGCCGGATTCCGTATCGCGGCGATGGTGCGGATGAGTCCCATCAGGGTCCCCTTAGATCGTAGATAAGATATTCTACACTAGTCAGCATGTGTTGCTGTGCAAACACAGCGATCGTGTCCAAGAGACGAGCAGACGATCCAACCGGAGGGGAACGGTCAGTGGTCAGTGGACGACGATCCTGTCACCATTCACCATTCACCATTCACCATTCACCATTCACCATTCACCATTCACCATTCTCAGCGGGTTCCCAGGAATGCTCGCCTGACCTCGGGGTCGGCGAGGAGTTCTTCGGCGGGACCCTCGTAGCTGTTTCGGCCCATCTCCAGCACGTAGCCACGGTGGCTGGCTTGGAGTCCCTGGCGGGCGTTCTGCTCGATCATCAGCACCGTCAGGCCGGTTTCGTGGTTCAACTGCCGGATGGCCTCGAAGACCTGGCGCGTGACGATCGGCGCCAGACCCGCCGAGGGTTCGTCCATCAGGACTATGCGGGGATCGTGCATCAGGGAGCGGCCGATCTCGAGCATGCGCTGCTCCCCTCCCGACATGGTTCCGGCGACCTGCCGGTTGCGCCGGGCGAGCCGCGGGAACAGGCCGTACACGTAGTCGATCCGCTCTCGGATCCTGGCCTTGTCGCGTTCCAGGTACATCCCGAGTTCCAGATTCTCGTGGACCGTCATCTGAGGGAAGACGCTGCGGAGCTGGGGAACCATGGCCATCCGCGCCGTGCGCAACGCATCCTGGGGAGCGATGTTGGTGATGTCCACGCCGTCGCAGAGCACTCGTCCCGAGCGCACCTCCGCCAGACCGTAAACGGCTCTGAACACCGTGGACTTGCCGGCGCCGTTGGGTCCGATGACACAGACGATCTCTCCTTCGGCCACTTCGAGGTCGATTTGGTGGACGACGTTGTGGCCCGTGTAGTAGCCGGCGCTCATGTCGAGGACCTCGAGAAGCGGCCGCTCAGTTCCGGTGAGCGCCACTACTCCCCCTCCGCCCCGAAGTAGGCCTCGATCACGGCCGGGTCCTCCATGACCTGGCGCGGGGTACCCTCGGCCAGCTTGGCGCCGCGATCGAGAACCACCACTCGGTGGCACAACTCCGCCACGAACTGCACGTTGTGCTCCACGAGAAGAATGGCCACTCCTTTCGAGTTGACCTCCCGCAGGCGATCGGCGATCTCGACGACCAGGGCAGGATTGACACCCGACGTGGCCTCGTCCAGTAGCACCAACTTCGGTTCGCTCATCAGGGCCATCCCGATCTCCAGGAGGCGGCGCTGGCCTCCTGACAGGGCGCCGGCGCGCTCGTGCCGGAGCCCGGCGAGCAACAGGAACTCCAGCAGGGAGTCGACCCGCCGGCGGGCTGCCGGGTCCGTCCGGCCGAACAGGCCTGCCGGACCCACCCGCGCCCACTGGATGCTCAACTCCAGATTCTCGGTGACGGTCAGTTCTCGGTACACCCGTATCAGCTGGAAGGTGCGGGCCAGGCCCAGCCGGGCCACCTGGTGGGGCCGGTGCCCGGTGATGTCGACACCGTCGAACCTGATCGAACCGGAGTCGATGCTCGACACCCGGCTCAGGCAGTCGAACAGGGTGGTCTTCCCGCTGCCGTTGGGACCGATGAGCCCCACCATCTCGGCGGACCCGACGCTGATGTCCACCCGGTCCACCGCCGTCAGACCGCCGAACCGCTTCACGACGCCGCGGGCATCCAGCAACGCGGTCATGGTTCCTCTTCCCCCTCATCCGGTTGCCCCTCATCCGGCTGGTTGCCCCGCCCGAGCCATCGCCGCCACATGGCGGTCACCGACGTGCCCCGCGGATCGAGGATCCCGACCAGGCCCCTGGGGAGGAACAGGACTATTCCGACCAGCAACACTCCCTGCGCGATCAGGTGGTAGTCGAGCAGATGCGCCCATAGCAGTTCGCGCAGCCAGAACAGCGCGATGGTTCCCACCACCGGTCCGGCCACGGTACCGAGCCCTCCCAGCATGGTGCCCATCACCGCGTCGACCGTCCGGAGCTCGACGAAGGCGATGTCGGGGTCGACGAAGGTGTTCTGGTAGGCCCACAGTCCCCCGAACAACCCGGTTGAGAAGCCGGCGAAACTGAACACGGTCACCTTGAGGCGCGTCGTGTCGATCCCGCGCGTCTCCGCCCCGACCTCGTCCTCCCTGATTGCCACCAGGGCAGCCCCGAATCGCGTGCTCCGCAGCCACCAGGTGAATGCGACCAGCCCGGCCACGAGCGCCAACTCGACGTAGTAGAAGAGCGGCCGGTTGAGGTAGGGAGGCAGCGTCAGCCCCACCCCTCCTCCGGTCAGGCCGCCGGATACCCGCACTATCTCCCGGACCGCCACAAAGGTACCGAGCATGGCGATCGAGAAGTACGGCCCCTTGAGGCGCATGGTCGCCCTCCCGATGGCCGCGGCCAGAGCGCCGGCCACCACCGCACCGATGACGATGGCGGGCGGAGCCGCCCAGCCGATCTGCGGGCCGTTGGTCTGCAGCGACATGAGCATTGCGGTGGTGTAAGCGCCGATCCCGAACCAGGCGGCGTGCCCGAAGTCGACGTAGCCCGTGAACCCGCCGGTGAGATTCCAGTTCACGGCCACGGCGACCGAGGTGAGCATCAGGGTCAGGGTGAACAGTGTCGCGTCGCCGACACCCGGCAGGGTCGGCAACAACGCGAGCACGACGAGTAACCCGAGCGAGACCCTGACGAGGAAGCGTCGGGGACGAGGGCCTTGGAGCCGGGATGCGCGGGAAGGCCTGTCGGCGGTTACGGGTCTCATGAACTCTCTGCGCGGCTGCCGGACGCGAGGCGTGAGGGGCCGTTAGGACGGCAGTTCCTGATCATGTCGCGGTCGCGTCCACGGGCCGGAGGCCTTTGAAGAGGCCCTGGGGCCGGACCACCAGCGCAACGACGAGCAGCACGAACGAAGCCACGACCGCCAGGTTTGTGCCTATCTGGGGGATGTAGAGGGCCAGTCCCGCCTCGACGAGGCCGAGCACCATGGCGCCGCCGAGGGCGCCCCTGACCGAGCCGAGTCCCGCCATGGCGGTTATGGCGAAGGCCTTGAGCGTCAGGGGCGGACCCTGGAAGGGTTGTACAGCCAGCACCGGGCTTATGAGAGCACCGGCCACGCCGGTGATGCCGATGCAGATGGCGAACGTCGCCGCGTATACCTTGGCGACGTCGATGCCGACGATCCGTGCCGCCTCCCGGTTCT
This sequence comes from Candidatus Spongiisociaceae bacterium, assembly GCA_965219685.1. Lineage (GTDB taxonomy): Bacteria > Actinomycetota > Acidimicrobiia > Spongiisociales > Spongiisociaceae > JAPPFW01. Next base: position 1,037,398 of record CBDCOH010000002.1, read on the forward strand.
GGGCGGCGGCCCGGATACTCTTCCCCAGCCTGCTCCGAGAAAGGAACAGGCTCAGGCCACCCGCCACCGCCAGCGCCACGACCAGGATCCAGAAGCGGGTGACGGGCACCGTCACCTCTCCTGCGACGGGCCAGACGCCGTCGAGGACCGTGTCGGCACGCCGGAAGTCCGCCGAGAACACAACCTTCATGACGTTCTGCAGGATGATCGCCACCGCGAACATGACTAGCAGCGAGACGAGGTGGGGCCGGTCGATCACGCGGTTGACGAGCAGGCGTTGCGTCCCGAAACCGAGCAGCATCATCAGCAGGAACACCGCGGGGACGGTCACGAACGGGTCCACTCCCCAGACGTCGTTGGCGAGCCAGGCCATGTAGGCGCCGATCATCACGAACTCGCCGTGGGCGAAGTTGATGACCCCCATCACCCCCCAGATGATCGAGAATCCCAGCACGAGAAGGGTGTACATACCGCCGAGGGCGATGCCGTTGACGAGCATCTGCGCGGCCTTCTTGCCGGTGGAGGCTGGCCCTCCCCCGCTGGAACCGGCAAGGGGATAGATCAGATCGGCTACTGCCGCCTCGTCGGGCGCCACCACTCGGATCAGCCCGTCCTGCACCTGGACGGTGCCCATCGGCTTGGCCGCGTTGACGCCGCGCCGGTCGAACGAGATAGGCCCGTAGAACGTGTCTTTCTCCAGTGCGTAGAGGGCTTCGCGGACCGCGTCGGTGTCGGTGGTCCCGGCGGTCTCGATAGCCAGGTGAAGCGCGAGGGCCGAGGCAGTGGCGCTGGCGGCCTGGTACACGGGCGGATCTCCCCAGAGGCTCTCGTAGTAGGCCGCGTAGTCCGACGCGGTACCGAAGTACGGTCCCTCGTAGGCCATCACCGGTTCCCACTGGGTGGGACCCAGGACACCGTCCACGTCCTCGCCGAGTTCGTCGATCAGCTTGGGGTTGGACGGTCCCACCGTGATGAGCATCCCGTCCGGAGCGAATCCGAGTTCCTTGGCTGCGTTGACGAACAGGACCGCATCGTTGTAGTGGCCGCCGCCCACGAAGATGTCGGGGTCCAGGTCGCGGAACTTGGTCATGATCGCCGAGGCATCCTGGATGTCCTTGGGGTAGGTCTCCATCGACAAGACCTCGATGCCGGCGGCTTCCATGTGCCGTCGGGCCCCGTTGGCGACCGCGGTTGGGAAGGAGGTGTCCTCGTAGGCGATCACCGCGGTGCGCGCACCCCGGACAGCTAGGGCCTCGACGGCTGACTTGGTGTAGTCGCTGGCGATGGTGGCTACCAGGAAGAGGTTGCGGAAGCCGCGCTCGAACATCGTGTCGGAGGTTCCGTTTCCTTCCACCATGATTACGTTGTTGGCCTCGGCGATGGCGCTGGCGCCGGTGGTCAGACCGCTCGAGTAGGGGCCGAGCAGGAAGTCGACCCCGTCCTCGTCGATCAGCTTCTGCACCAGGTTGGCAGCCGTGTCGGCGTCGGACTCGTCGTCGTAGTAGACGATCTCGGCGGCGAACCGGCGGCCGCCGATGTCGATGCCGCCGTACTCCTCGTTGACCCACCGAACCCAGGTGTCGTAGCCCTGGCGGGAGTCCCGTCCCTCCACGGCGAACTTCCCGGTCTCGCTGAGCGCGGCGCCCAAGCGCACCGTGCCCGCGAAGCCTTGGTCTCCTCCGGCCACGCCCGCGTCGTCAGGCCTGGTATCAGATTGCCTATCGCTCCCGGCACAACCCACAAGGATCAGCGACAGCACGGCTAACGCGGCCCACCGGCTCAGCATCGGTCCTGGTCGAAATGAATCCATCGCAGAGAGAGAATTCCCGGGGATAACTCGGCGCCCACGGTAGTCGCTAGCTGCGCGAGGGATGGTCCGCGCCCATCCGGACGGTCACGCCCCGGTGAGTCTCCAGACTTCGGTTCGGGGATGGAACTGGCTCCATGCGAACCAGAAAGCCTCGTGGGAGGGTATCTCGACGCCGTCCGGTCCCCAGGAACGCAGGCCGCCGCCGTCCCTGGTCACCACGATGCCCGCATGTTCGACCGGTTCACCTCGCTGCAGGGTCGCGTGGGTCTCGCCGACGGGGAAGGCAACCACGGTGGGCGTCGCTCCTCCCTCGAACAGGACGCCCAGCACCTTCTCCTGGATCGGGAGGCGGTCATCCCAGGGCCCTATCGGGAAGATCGGCCCCTGGTCGTCCCTACCCCTGAGCGGATCCGCCGGGTAGGACCGACCGATCCCGCCGTCCTCGGCAACGATGAGAGTGTGAGGGTTGGCCTCCTTCCAATCGCCCCACCGGGAGGCCACCATGGTGGTCTGGGGTAGCCGGACACCAGCCTCGCGCAGGGGCCCGCTGACCGCCTGGCCGGTGAAGGTGTCGAACATGGAACGCGTGTGGTATTCGTACATCATCTTGTTGGAGCGCGACAGGAGCCCGGAGGTGCGGAGCTCGAAGGTCTCGGCCTCTCCTAGCCGGTCGAGGACCGGATCGGGCACCTCGTCTGTGAAGTAGGCCTGGGCGGAGCCGCACAGGGTGCAGTAAGGGATGCCCAGCCGCCTGCCTCCGATGGTGATGTTGACCATCTCGTGGACTTCCATCATGTTCTTGGGGAAGGCAACCGCCTCCCCGTTGACGGTCACCGCGAACACGTACGCGTCGTCGGGGTAGTAATCCCCCTCCGAGGCGGGCACGAGGCGGGGATCGTCGAGGGCCGGAATGCAGCCGCGGGGACAGGGTAGATGAACCTCGTCGAGCGGGCGGTCGTCGATGAGCACCCCACCCCATGTGACGTGACGCCAGTCGATGAGAGAGTCCTCGTCGGCGAAGAACGGCGCCCAGCCCGGCTCGATCAGGGTGTACATTCCACCCTTCCACTCGGCAAAACCGGGCGGTGCAGGCGTGTCCCACGTGATCAGCTGGTTGGTGGCGTCGAGCCACGGGTTCCAGCCGAGATCGATGCCTGTGAGGTCGGTGAAGGCGAAGCGGAGGCCCGACGCGTCGGGGTTGATGAAGCGCATGAGATCCGCGATCACCCAGCCGAGCCGCAGGTCACCGGACCGGCTGAGCCGGGCGACCGCATCGGTGTCCAGGCCGGTCGTAAGGGAGTCGAGCACGGCTTGGAGATCGGCTTCGATGTCCACCGCCGCAGGATCCTCCGCCCGGGTGGCAGGCGGTTGCTCGCTGGAGGTCGTGGGTGGCGAAGCGGCGCCGGCGGGGGTGTCGTCCGGCGCAGTGGTGGTCGGGCGGTCATCGGCCGGTTCCGTCGGGCCGGTCGTTTCGGAAGCTGCCGGCGGTTCGGCATCCGTTGCCGCCTCTGTTTCGTCACGCGGTGACTCCGCGGACAGGAAGGCGACCAGAACGGCGAAGCCCACCAGCATCGCGAGGCCGATCAGGAGCGCTCGCCGGCGTCCTCCTCCCCCGCCGGCGGATTCTTCATGCGGATCGGTCATCCGCCGGTCCGCCGACCCGTTCCCACCTGGCGCCGGTGGATCCGAGGTTCAGCGGCCAAGCAGTATGGCGAGGCTGATCGTCGTCAGACCGAACAGAACCGCCACGACCACAGTTATGCGGTCGAGATTCCGCTCGGCCAGGGTCGATCCCCCCATCCCGCCGGCCTGCATGCCCCCGCCGAACATGTCCCCGAGCCCCCCCTTGCCGGAGTGCAGCAGGATCAGGAAGATCAGGGCGACGGCCATGATCAGATGGACGATCGTAAGGATCGCGGTTGCGATAGTCATTGAGTAGTTCCTAGTTGGTAGTTGGTAGTTGGTAGTCAGCGAAGTGCTCGCTTGAGCCCGGTCAGCATCTTACCAACCTCGTCGCTACAGACCAGGGCATGCTCGATCTCCTCGTCCTTAGCCATTCCCAGACGGACCGCCAGGATCAGAAAGGTTTCGGTCTCCGCTAGCGATCCGCTTGCGATCCCTAGAAACTGCCGGAACTCCCTGGTACCGCGCCGTGCCGCCCCTTCGGCGATGTTCGCCGCGATCGAGCACGCAGACCGGCGCACCTGCACCGTCATCCCGTACTCCTCCGAAGATGGGAACCGGGCCGAAAGCTGATACACCATCTCAGCAAGATCGAGCGACTTCCGCCAGACCGCCAAATCCTGATAACTACCCATGTCTGAGACTATAGGCATATGTAGATATTAGTTTGCATCAGCTAGCAACCACCAACTAGCAACTACCAACTATCCCGCTTGGGCGGCTACGGCTGCGGCCGCGGCTTCGGCAGCCGCTTGGTCGCCCAGGTATCGATCGGAGCGGTGGTTCCAGTCTTCGTCGAGTTCTACGACCAGGGGGATACCGGTCGGGATGTTCAGTCGGGTTATGTCCTCGTCGCTTATCCCCTTCAGGTACTTGAGAAGGGCCCGGATGCTGTTGCCGTGGGCGACCACCACGACCCGCAGCCCTGCGCGGAGATCGGGAACGATTCCCTGTGTCCAGTAGGGCACCGCTCTTGCTACGACATCAGCCAGGCACTCGCTTGCCGGCAACTCGTCCGTGGGCACGGATGCGTACCGGGCGTCGAACCGGGGATGCCGCGGATCGTCCGAGTCGAGTGGCGGTGGCGGGATCGAGTAGCTCCTTCGCCACTGGAAGACCTGCTCCGCCCCGTGGATGGCTGCGGTCTCCTTCTTCTCCAAGCCTTGCAGAGCGCCGTAATGACGCTCGTTGATCCGCCAACTGCGCTTCACCGGGATCCAGTGGAGGTCCATGCGGTCGAGGGCGATGTCGGCAGTACGGATAGCTCGCCTCAGCACCGAGGTGTGAACGACATCGAAGGACAGGCCTTCGGACGCCATCAGTTCGCCGGCCGATGTCGCCTCATCGATGCCCGCCTCGGTCAGCGGCACGTCGGTCCATCCGGTGAAGCGGTTCTCGAGGTTCCACACACTCTGGCCGTGCCTTACGAGTACTACCCTGCTCACTCGGTCACTCCTTTGTAGAGGGGCTGCACAGAACTACCACCGCTAGCTGATTAGTTCCTAGTCGGTAGTCTATCGTTGATAGTTGGGGCTTGGTGGTTAACGTTAGAGCGGGTCATTTTCCATCCCTATTGTACTGTTTGGGTCTCGCGTTTACGCCGCAGGCGGCTCTTCGCAAAATGGCAGCTCCAGGGTTCCAAGTCCAGGAACAGACACGCGCGAGTTACAGATGTGTTGTTCAGCGATGTGTAGCGATCGTAGCGTACGGTCGCTTCCGGTCAGATCCTTGGAACTACTCGTCTACCTGCCATTACCTCCAGTAGCGGACGCATGCGGCGAACGTCTCCGGGTCGAGCGAGGCGCCTCCGATCAGGCCCCCGTCGATGTCGGACTTCGCCATCAGGGCCGCCACGTTACCGGGGTTCATCGATCCGCCGTAGAGGATACGGACCTGATCGGCGGCTGACCCGTGCCGCCCTCGGATCTGCTCACGGATCCCGGCGATGGCCTCCTGTGCATCGGCCGGAGCCGCGTGGCGGCCGGTTCCGATGGCCCACACCGGTTCGTAAGCGATGACCAGCCTTCCAATGGCCTCGGTCGGGATCCTGGCCAGAGAACCGGAGACTTGCCGGCGGACCACTTGGGTGGTCTTACCCCCTTCGCGTTGTTCGAGGGTCTCGCCCACGGCCACTACGGGCGTGACCCCGGCCCGCATCGCCGCCTTGGCCTTGCGGTTGACGGAGCGGTCGTCCTCGCCGAAGCACTGGCGGCGTTCCGAGTGGCCGACGATCGCGTACGACACCGACAGCTTGGCGAGCATCGATGCCGATATCTCGCCCGTGTAGGCGCCCCGGTCCTCCCAGTGCAGGTTCTGTGCCACGATCCTGATCCGCAGATCGTCCATCTGCACGACCGTCTGAACCGACCGGAGGGAGGTGAAAGGAGGCGCCACGCCCACCTCCACCCGGTCGTAGTCGGCCGGGTCGAGCAGGTAGCTCAGTTTCTGCACCCGCTGGATGGCTTCGAGGTGGGAGCCGTGCATCTTCCAGTTGCCGACCATGAGCGGTTTCCGTGTCACCGCGACCACCGTTCCAGCGCCTTCACACCAGGAAGGACCCGGCCTTGCAACAACTCGAGGCCCGCGCCTCCTCCCGTGGACAGATGGTCGAGGTCGCTCTCCCGCCCGACCATGCGCAGCGCGGCGACGGAGTCACCCCCTCCTGCCACGGTGAAGGCGTTGGAGTCCGCGACAGCCTCGGCCAGAGCGGCGGTTCCCAACCGGAAGGACTCCCACTCGAAGACCCCCATCGGGCCGTTCCAGAACACGGCCGCGGACCCAGCGATCACCTCGGCGAACCGCTCGGCTGTTCGGGGGCCGATGTCGAGGCCCATCGAGTCCTCATCCAACGACGACGCGTCGAGCGTGGTGGAACTGGCGTCAGGGGCGAATCGATCTGCCGCCACGATGTCGACCGGGAGCACCAACCGGTCACCCAACTCTCCTCGGAGTATCTCGGCCAGGGAGTCGAAGTAGTCGGGTTCGACCAGTGAGTCCCCCACCTCGTAGCCATCGGCGGCCAGGAGGCTGAAACACATACCTCCGCCGACCAGCATGGTGTCCACGGCGGGAAGCAGGGCCTGGATGAGGGGGAGCTTGTCGGATACCTTGGCTCCTCCCAAGAGGACCGTGAACGGTCGCGGAGGGTGGTCCGTCAGGGTACGGAAAGCCTCGAGTTCGCGGACGAGCAGGGGTCCCGCCGCCGATCTCAGGTGATCGGTCACTCCCGCGGTGGATGCATGGGCACGGTGGGCCGATCCGAAGGCATCGAGGACGAAGAGGTCCGCCAGTTCGGCCAGTGCGGCAGCGAGACCGGCCTCGTTGGTCGTTTCACCGGGGTGGAAGCGGGTGTTCTCGAGGAGAACCACGTCCCCGGGCCCGGCCCGCGCGACGAGGTCCCTGGCGTCCGGCCCGACCGTGTCGCGGGCCGAGGCCACCGCGAACCCGCCGATACCGGACAGGGCGGCTGCCACAGGCGCCATTCGCAGTTGCTCGTCGACCCGCCCTCCTGGACGTCCCAGGTGACTGCACACGACCACCGCGGCGCCCGCGTCCCTCAGCCGGGCGATGGTCGGCGAGGTTGCCCGCAGGCGGAAGTCGTCGTCGACCCTGCCGTTCTCGATCGGTACGTTCAGATCCGATCTGAGAAGCACCGTGCGATCCTCGACCTCGAGGTCGGCGAGGGTCAGGAACGACCGCATAGCTCCTCTCCTTCTTCCATGGGCTTCCCGGCGGGCGTTACTCGTCGATGTCGCGGTGGCGGACGGTTGCGTGGTACCCGCGTCCCACCAGCCAACTGGCCAGTTCTTCGGCCATGGCGACTGAGCGATGGCGCCCCCCCGTGCAGCCTATCCCGATGCTCACGTACGACTTCCCCTCCTCCCTGTAACGGGGAACCAGGAATGAGAGAAGGTCGCGGAGCCTGTCGAGGAATCCGGCGGCATCGCCGTTGGACAGCACGTGTCGCAGAACCTCGGGGTCTCTTCCGGTGAGAGGCCGCAGTTCGGTCTTCCAATGCGGGTTGGGCAGGAACCGCACGTCGAACATCAGGTCGACATCCCGTGGCGTGCCGTTCTTGAACCCGAACGAGGTGACAACCAGACGCATCGGGTGGTTGTCCACCAAGGCGGACAAGTGATGGGCGAACCAACTCCGGAGCTGGTGGACGTTGGTCTCGCTGGTGTTGACGTACATGTCGGCCCGCAGCCGCAGGTCGGCCATCATCGCCCGCTCCGCGGCGATCGAATCGGCGAGGGTCTCCAGGCCGAGGGGGTGGGGGCGACGGTGCTCCTCGTAGCGGCGGATCAGGATGTCGTCGTCGGCGTCGAGGAATACCAGGGTCACCTGGATGCCGGCCTGCTCCAGTTCGCGGAAGTGGTCCTCGAGTTCGTTGAGGGGGAAGCCACCCCGGCTGTCCACCACTACGGCAAGGTGCCGGCTGCCGTCCCGCAGGTTGTTGAGTTCCACCGCCTGGCGGAGCAGATCCGGTGGGAGGTTGTCGATGACGTAGAAGCCGAGATCCTCGAGGACCTTGGCGCCGCTCGAACGCCCGGCGCCCGAGAGGCCGGTGAGCACCAGGAGTCGGGGGCTCGCACCCTCTGACCCACTCCGATCGTTCTCAACTGTTGCCATGCAGCGTAGCGTAGAGGTTCTCGGCGACATTCAGCGGTACCACCCGGGCCAGGCGCTCCAGATCGGCGTTCCTCATCTGCTTCACTGATCCGAACTCGCGGATCAGGGCCTTCTTGCGAGCCGGGCCGATCCCGTAGACGTCATCGAGGATGGAGTCGATCATGCGCTTGCCCCGGAGTTGGCGGTGGTACATGAGCGCGAAGCGGTGGGCTTCGTCCCTTACCCGCTGCAGGAGGTGAAGCGCCGACTGGTCCCTAGGGATGATGATGGGTTCGGGCTGTCCCGGTACGTAGACCTCCTCCATCCGCTTGGCCAGGCCTGCCACCGGTATCTGGAGGTCGAAACGGTCGATGACCTCGACGGCGCGCCCGATCTGTCCGGGCCCGCCGTCGATCAGCACCAGGGAGGGGGGGTAGGCGAACTTCCCCCGTTCGGAGACGGGCTTTTCCAGATCCTGCATGTACGCCGCGAATCGACGACGGATCACCTCCTCCATCGAGGAGAAGTCATCCTGGCCCTGGACCGTGCGGATGCGGAATCGCCGGTAGTGGCCCCGGCGCGGGAGCCCGTCCTCGAGAACCACCATGGATCCGACCGTGTGGCGCCCTTGGATGGTGGATATGTCGTAGGCCTCTATCCGCAGCGGGGGCTCGGGGAGGGTAAGCACCGTCTGGAGACTTCTCAGGTCCTTGGCTCGGGCGTTGTGGTCGGATTGGCGCCGGAGCCGGTGTCGCAGGAACGCATCGGAGGCATTGGTCTTGGCAGTCTGCATGAGCCGGCGTTTGGCCCCCCGCTGGGGAACCCTGAGCGTCACCCGGGATCCCCGCCGCCTGGACAGCAGATCCGACCAGGGCTCGTCTGCGGGAGGGAGAGCCTCCATCAGGATCAGGCGGGGCGGCGGAGAGGATTCGTCGTAAAGATCACGGAGCACCGTTGCCATGATCTGCGCCGGCGTGACGTCCTCGACCTTGTCGATGATGGAACCCAGCCGGCCTACGATCCGCCCGCTCCGTATCTTCAGCACCTGCACCGATACTTCGAGGTCGTCTCCTTCAGTGGCGATCAGGTCGAACTCCTCGGGACGATCGGTCACCACCTCCTGGCGGGCCACCGCCCGGCGGACATCGCGGACCTGGTCCCTGATGCGGGCGGCCCGTTCGTACTCGAGCCGGTCAGAGGCGGCGAGCATGCGGCGTTCTAGGCGCACCAACAACTCCTCGGCGCTTCCGGTCAGTACCTGGGTGAGGCCGTCCACGTACTCGGCGTAGGTATCCGGATCGACGAAACCGACGCACGGCGCCGAGCAGCGTTCGATCTCGTACTCGATGCACGGTCGGTCCTTCAGCTGGTGGCGGCGGAACACGGTGTCCGAGCAGGTGCGTATTGGTAGGGACTTGAGAAGCAGGTCGAGCGTGTTGCGGATGGCGTAGGCGTGAGCGAAGGGTCCGAAGTACTGAGTGCCCTTCTTCTTGGAGCCGCGCATGACCCTGGCGCGGGGCCACCGGTCGGAGCGGGTGATGGCCAGGTAGGGGTAGCTCTTGTCGTCCCTAAGCCGGATGTTGAACCGGGGAAGGTGCTCCTTGATCAGGGAGTACTCGAGAAATAGCGCCGCCACTTCGCTATCCACCACTATCCACTCGACGCGGCTGGAGGATTCGATCATCGCCCGGGTACGCGGCGCGAGGTCTCTCGAGAAGTAGGACGCCACGCGCTTGCGGAGCGACTTGGCCTTGCCGACGTAGGTCACCTGCCCATAGGTGTCCCGGAACAGGTAGGCGCCTGGTGCGTCGGGAATCTCGGCTGATGAAGGTCGCTTCACGGGGTGGCTCCTGTCACCTGCAAGGCTAGTGCCCGTTGTCGGTGGCCCGTTGTGGGTTGCCGGCTGTCGGAGTGACTCCGGCGACGAGGGGGACTACCTGAAGTGCCGAACCATGCTCGTGGACCCTGCGGAGCGTCTTGAGGGTGTCCTATTCGGGTCGGGCGCCGGGCCGGTCAGCCGAAGGCGCCGAACCATCGCTCGTGGACTTGGCGGTAGAGGCCGCTCTCGATCAGCTCGAGCAAGGCCAGGTTGACTCGCTCGCGTAGTTCGGGATCCGCCTCGCTGAGCATGAGGGCGTACTGGACCCTCTCGAAGAGCGGTCCCACCGTGGTGATCGCGCCGGCTCCTTCGTGGGCGGTGTGGAATTGCAGGACCGGGGCGTCGAACACGATGGCTTCGACGTCCCCTTCCTCCAGGAGCCGGTACGCCTCGTCGATGTCGTCGACCAGGACCGGGCCGACGCCGACCGCCACCAGATAGGCGTCGCCAGCTGACCCGGAGACTGTGGCCACCCGGTGCCCCGGAAGATCCCCAGGTCCTGATATGTCACCGCGCAGTTCGTTCACGGCCAGCGACGACGCGATAGAGGCCGTGAAGCTGGCGAAGACCAGGGTGCCCAGCGCGATCCAGACAAGCGCGAAACCCCGACCCAGCCCGCCTCGCGCAACCTTGTCACCGTACCCGACCGTGCTCATGGTGACCACCGACCAGTAGAAGGAGTCCCATATGCCGCGTCGGTAAGGGACGGCGAAGTCGGGGTTGTGATGGCGTTCCAGCCACCAGATCAGGTGGGCGGAAACCAGTACGACTATCGCGAACACCACCATCAACCACGGCAGGTCCGACGAGGCGATAGCACGGAAGAAGGTCACGATCCGCTGTCCCAGTCCCGGTGAGGCGTGGGTGGGAGCCATCACCGTGAGACCGGTGTCGAGGACCGGCAGCGAGAAGTCCACCCTCTCCTCCCGGGATCCGGTCACGGCTACGCCTCCCAGTCCCACCTGGGCGATGCCCCGAGTTATGTCGTCCATCTGCTTGGCGACGGTGTCGACCGCGTAGATCTCGACCTGCATGCCCAGGTGAGCTGCGATAAGGCGGATGAGCGCCACCTCGAACCCGCTGTAGGCACGGTTCTCGTAGATGACGAAGGGCGGAAGGGCGCGCGCCGCCACCCGGAGTACGCCTCCCGTAACCGGGGTGGCCTGTTGCTGAGCGGCGAGCACCAGGGCATCGGGGTCGGCCCGGTGTATCCACTCTGAGACCAGGGCCTCGTTGGCGAGAGCCCAGTCCTCCGCATGGCGACGGAAGTCCTCCGGATCTCCCTCGTCAGCGACCATCAGGGCGTTCTGCGCCGAGATGTCCTCCATGGGGATCACCACCTGTTCCAGGAGCTTCCGTACGGCGGGGTTGTGCTTCAGGAAGCCGGAGTTCGCCACCGCCCTGATGTCGTTGGGAGGCCAACCGACCTGGCACGGATCGTTCGCGCATCCGGGAATCCCGGGGATGGAGGTCCGGTCGACGAAGGCTTCCTGGTCAGGTGGGAGGGAGGGGAACGGGGTTTCCAGCCACACCACATCCCGGCCGGGAACTAGTTCTCCTACCGTCCAGTTGGGGGTCCATGTGTAGTAGAGCACGGGCTCTCCGGCCCGGTGGCGAGCGATGGTCTCGGAGATGAGCGGCGAATAGTCCCCCTGGATCTGCTCGATGGTGCCGGATAATCGATAAGTGCTCAGGTGGTGGTCGATGACGTCGGCGCAAGCCCAGCCGGCGTCGCAGCCGATGAGGTCCGCCTTCCCATTGCCGTCGAGGTCGAACAGGGCTGCCAGTGACGGGTCGGCCAGATCGCCGAGGTTCGTAATTCCGTGCTCCGAGGCAGTGGCCGAATCGACGAAGTAACCCTGCAAAGCCCCCGCGTCGACCTGAGTACCCACCGTCTCGACGACTTCCTGCTCGAGTTGACGATCGTGGCTCGGGAACCACCCGTTGACCCAGAGGTCGACGTTGCCCGCTGCCACCGAATGGTAGAACTCGTCGTTCTCCATCGTTACCGGACCATCGACACGGTACCCGAGGCGTTCGAGAAGAAGCTTGTACACCTCCGCCTGGAACCATCCGGTGTCCCAAGTCGCCCGGGCCATCCGGACCCGCGGATCGTCCGGCGTCTCGTGATCCGGTTGTCCGGCCCCAGGCCCGGTCCCAACCCACAGGAGCAGAACTGTCACCAGGACTCCCAGAACAGCTAGCGGTGTTCGGCGCATCGATTCATCCGGTTAGGGGAGCCGAAGCGTAGCGAGACGGCAGCACATCTGTACGAGAGATAAAGAAAACTGCTCTAAAGATGAAGAAAACGAATAGTTTCCCGACACCCAAAGCACACTGATATGTAGGGTCACATAACCGGGAGAGGACTGGGTCCGCCCGGTGGCGTCTAGAGAGAGGAGCGATAGATGGTTTGGTACGACGTGGGACAACGCCATGGCTGACCACGACCAGGACCTAGACCTCACAAGTATCTCGGAGGCCTATGACGACTGGGAGCGGGACGAAGAACGCCGCCGAGAGGCAGCCATCCGGGATCGTGGGCACTTTGAGGGTCTTCAGATCGATCCGGACATCGACTTCTATCCCGAGGTAGCCGACCGGGAACCCGGTGACAAGAACATCGTCAAGTGGGGATTCGACATCCATCCCCAGGTGACGTTCTACGCTGCAGGCTTCCTGCTGGTCTTCATCGCGGCCACTCTGATCTTCCCTGATGCAGCGGGCGGCGTGTTCAGCGCCATCCTCAACTTCATCAACGAGAAGGTGGGCTGGCTGTACATAATCTCGTTCAACATCTTTATCGGGGCGGCGCTCTACTTCGCCTTGGGCAGGTACGGCAAGATCCGACTAGGCGGTCCGGGGGCCCTTCCGGAGTTCTCCACCGCCGCTTGGTACGCCATGCTGATCTCGGCCGGTCTCGGAATCGGGCTGATGTTCTGGGGTGTGGCAGAGCCGATCTTCCACCTGACGGCACCGCCTCCCCTGTTCGATGTAGAACCGTTGTCGACGGGCGCAGCTAGGGCCTCCCTGGCGACCTCCTACCTCCACTGGGGGATCCATGGATGGGCGCTGTACGGCCTGGTAGCCCTCGCATTGGGGTTCTTCGCCTACAACCGGGGATTGCCCCTTACCTTCCGTTCGGTCTTCTACCCGATTCTCGGGCCGAGGATCTACGGCGGATGGGGCAACGCCATCGACATCCTCACCGTTGTGGCCACCCTCTTCGGTTTGGCCACCTCGCTGGGATTCGGCGCCTCACAGGCTGCCGCGGGACTGAACAAGGTCTTCGGTGTACCGGATACCCTGTTGACCCAGATACTGCTGATTGCCGGTATCACGGGGCTGGCCACCATCTCGGTGGTGGCGGGCTTGGACGCCGGAGTCAAGAGGCTGAGCGCGCTCAACGTATGGCTGGCCGCGGCCTTCCTCGTCTTCGTGCTTCTGGTGGGTCCCACCCTGCTGGTCCTCTCGTTGTACGTGGAGAGCATCGGGGTCTACATCCAGATCCTGCCCGAGTTCTCGTTCTGGAACGCCGCGCTGCTCGACACGCAGTGGCAGCAGTGGTGGACCATCTTCTACTGGGGATGGTGGATCTCCTGGTCCCCCTTCGTCGGTATGTTCATCGCGCGAATCTCGAAGGGCCGCTCGGTGCGGGAGATGATCATCGGTGTGATCGTCCTTCCCTGCCTGCTGTGCTTCCTGTGGTTCGCGGTGTTCGGTGGAGCGGCCATGGATCTCCAGATGCGAGGTACGCTGGACGTGGCCACTGCCGTCAACGAGAACGTGGCGACCGCATTGTTCGTGATGCTGGAGGCCTTCCCATGGACCTTCTTCGTCTCGATAGTCGGCATCCTGCTGCTGGTCTCCTTCTTCGTCACTTCGTCGGACTCGGGATCGCTGGTGGTGGACCACCTGACCTCGGGTGGCAAGCTTGACTCGCCCAAGCCGCAGCGCGTGTTCTGGGCGATCATGGAAGGCTTCGTGGCCATCGTGCTGCTGATCGGAGGCGGCCTGTCGGCTCTCCAGACGGCTGCCGTGGCTACCGGACTGCCATTCCTCTTCGTGCTCCTGATCATGCTGTGGAGCCTGAAGAAGGCCTTCGACGAGGAGCTCGACCTGCTCGAGAGCCACTATGACGAGGCCATCTTCCAAGCCCAGCACAGCGGTCTGATCGAGCGACTGGGAAGAGGAGGTGAACAGTGATCAAGAGATCGAGCACACTGATCGCCGCTCTAGCGGCTTTCGTGCTGATGCTTTCGGCGTGCGGCGTGCAGGACGAAGGTGGTCCCGTGTCCATGGCCCGGGCGAACTGGAGTTCCGGCTACATGCAGGCTGCCATCTACGCGCAACTGATCGAGGAGCTCGGGCACGAGGTCACCGATCCGGCGGCCGCGACCCTCAGCCCCTACTCGTTCTATCCGGCCCTGGCTGCCGGACAGTACGACCTGTGGGCCAACGGGTGGTTCCCTCTCCACGACATCTACCTCGAGGGAGAGAACGTCACGGGCCAGGCGGTGGATCTGCCGATCGAAGCGGTTGGATGGCAAGTCGCCGACGGCGCCACTGACGGCCTGATGATCGACAAGGCCACGGCTGACAGCTACGGCATCAACTCGATGGACGGCGTAGCCGCCAATGCCGGTCTCTTCGACGGCGACGGCGACGGCAAGGCCGACTTGTTCGGATGCAACGTCGGATGGGGTTGCGAAACCGCCATCAACGAGCAGATCGCCGATGAGAGTTGGGGCTCCAGAGTGGAGCAGATCTCAGGCACCTATGACGATCTGGCCGCGGGGGTCGTGGGCAAGGTGAACGCCGGTGAACCGGCGCTCTTCTACGCCTGGACGCCGAACTGGACCAACACCGTCCTGGTGGCCGGGGACAACGCGGTCTGGCTGCAGTCGGCGGTCAACGACATCCGCGCGGTGGCCAACACCGACTTCCTGGACGCAAACCCCGACATTGCCCGCCTTCTCGAGGTGGTAGCGATCCCGCTGAGCGACATCGCCGCTCAGAACGCCAAGATGGCGGCAGCCGACGAGTACTCCGAGGCTGATGTCGCGGCCGACGCCGAGGCCTGGATCGCCTCCAACCGCGACAAGGTCGACAGTTGGCTGGAATCGGCACGAGCCGCCGGCTGATAGCTCTAGAACCGAGCTAGCAAGCAGCAGAGAACAAGACCCGGCTCCCCATCTCAAGGGGAGCCGGGTCTTCGCGAGGTCCGCTTTTTTGGACCCTGGATCATCGCCGCCATCGCAGTGCCATGAGGTGTGGGATCCCCCGATGTTTCGCCAGGATTGGGTCTCTGGTGGCCGCGCCCGAACCTACGCCCCGCTCACGCACCTCTTCCAGCATCCATCCCGATGCAGCCGCCCCGGTTAGCAGCGTCCCGATCGGTCGGTGGATGAACTCGACGAAACGGTCTCCGGCCGGGTCCCTCGTGCGGCCCGTTTTCAAGTAGTCCCCGAACCTCCAGAAGAGTTCCCCGTCAGTCGGGTCGAGCACCGGCCCCGAGTGTGGTGCGGTGTAGACCGGATGGTTGATAACCGCAGTCAGCGTTCCCCCGGGCCGGGTCACTCTCGCGGTCTCGGCGAAGAACCCTTCGGCGTTCTCGAAATGTTCGAGCGCCAGCACCACGTACGCCCCGTCGACCGCCGCATCCCTCACGCAGGCCAGGTCCGGCAGGCGGTGGAGGAAGACCGGGTGACTACGCGCGGCGATCCCGGCCAGATCGATGTTGATGTCCACGCCGATCGCAATGGCGCCCCGCTCTGCCGTCACGTCCTGCATACGGCCGTCCCCGCATCCGAGGTCGAGCAGGACCTCGCCCGGTAGCGGCCGGAACACCTTGAGGAAGAGCGGCACCACCTCCTCCCGGTAGGCAGGATCATCGGCTTCCACCAGCCACCAGTCGGCTAGTCCGTTCCAGTCGTCCACATCGATCCCCGACTGAAGAGAGGTCGGGAACGGGATTCCGCCGGTTGCTCCTTCACCGTCCGAGCTCCCACTGCTTCACCATCCGATGTTGCGCTGCTGTCTGGGGAGTCGCCATGTAACCGCCCTTCCTGTCACCCTGAAGGCGCAGTCTTTGCACCAGTTCGATCGCGGCGCCGGCCCCTGCGTAACCATGCCTCCGCAGCCAGCACCCCACCACGGTGCCCGTCCGTCCGCTCCCACCCCAGCAGTGAACGTAGACACTGCATCCGTGCTCGAGGTGCCGGTCGATCACATGGAGTGTGGTCACCATCTCCGCTGCGGCGGTCACCCCCATGTCCGGGATCTGGCGGCGAACCACCAGCGCGTGGCGGTCAGTCGCGGGGATGTCGTAGCGGTTCATGTGAGCGTCGGTGCCACCGGGATAGTCCTGGGTAAGGTTCACGAATACGTTGACACCGGCATCCAGCAATTGGGTCAGCTTGCTGCGTGACCCGACCGGGTTGGGATATGCGCCGGCAGCGAAGCGCCCGGGGACCACCCAGTAGGACCGATCGGTCGGACCGATCTCCCCTCTCCCGGCCAGCTCCAGGTCCAAGAACATCCGGTGACTCCCCTTCGCTCCCGCTACCGATGCGGTTGAGGCTAGAGGATCTGTTCCAAGGCTATTCCGTCCCCCCATTCACCATTCACCATTCACCATTCACCATCTAAAGGACGTCGCGTAGGAACTTACCCGTGTACGACAGCGGCACCTGGGCCACCTGCTCCGGTGTTCCGAGGGCGATCACGCGACCTCCCTCGTCGCCTCCTTCGGGTCCCATGTCGATCAGCCAGTCGGCGGAACGTACCACGTCGAGGTTGTGCTCGATGATGACGACCGTGTTGCCTCCGTCTACGAGCCGATGCAGGACCTGCAGCAGCTTGCGGGTGTCCTCGAAGTGGAGGCCGGTGGTGGGCTCGTCGAGGATGTACAGGGTGTTTCCAGTGGCTCGCTTGCCAAGTTCGGAAGCCAGCTTGACCCGTTGTGCCTCGCCGCCCGACAGCGTGGGAGCCGGTTGTCCGAGGCGTATGTAACCCAGTCCTACGTCGTAGATGGTCTGGAGGATGCGAGCGATGGGCGCCTGCGCTTCGAAGAAGGTGAGGGCCTCCTCCGCCGGCATGTTCAGGACGTCGGCGATGGACATCCCTTTCCAGAGCACTTCGAGCGTGTCCCGGTTGTAGCGCCGACCCTCGCACACCTCGCACGGGACGTAGACATCGGGAAGGAAATGCATCTCGATCTTGATGTTCCCGTCACCCCGGCAGGCCTCGCAGCGGCCGCCCCGGACGTTGAAGGAGAAGCGGCCCGGAAGGTAGCCGCGGGCCCTTGCCTCCGGGGTCGACGAGAAGAGCTTTCTGATCCGGTCGAACACTTTCGTGTAGGTAGCGGCGTTGGACCTGGGGGTTCGGCCGATCGGCGATTGGTCGATGTTGATCGCCTTGTCCAGTTGCTCCGCGCCTTCGATACGGCGGTGGCGGCCGGGGACGGCCCTCGACCGGTAGAGCTTGTGGTGGAGGGCCTTCGAGAGGATCTCCTGGACAAGGGTGGACTTCCCGCTCCCCGACACTCCGGTCACGGCGATGAGCTTCCCCAGCGGGAAGGTGACGTCCAAGTGGCGTAGATTGTTCTCGGCCGCGCCGACCACGGTCAGGGTACGCCCGTCTCCCTCTCGCCGACGGTCCGGTGTGGGGATGCGGCGGCGGCCGGCCAGGTAGTCGCCGGTTATCGACGTCGGCTCGGCGACGATGCCTGCCACGTCCCCTTCCGCGACGACATGGCCGCCATGTTCCCCGGCTCCCGGTCCCAGGTCGACCACGTAGTCTGCGGTACGAATGGTCTCCTCGTCGTGCTCCACCACGATCAGCGTGTTGCCCAGGTCCCGGAGCCGGAGCAGGGTCTCCAGGAGGCGCCGGTTGTCGCGCTGGTGGAGTCCTATCGAGGGTTCGTCCAAGACATAGAGCACTCCCACCAGGCCCGAGCCGATCTGTGTCGCCAGCCTGATCCGCTGGGCCTCTCCGCCGGATAGGGTGGCCGCTCCCCGGTACAGGGTCAGGTAGTCGAGGCCCACGTCGAGGAGGAACCGGAGGCGGGCGCGGATCTCCTTGATCACCGGCTCGGCGATCGTGGCGTCGCGGCGGTTCAACTCCAGGCTCTCCAGGACGTCGAGGGTCTTGCGGATCGAGCGCCGGCACAACTCGAATATGTTGAGGCCGTTGACGGTCACCGCCATCGACACCGGATTCAGGCGGGCGCCACCGCACGCCGGGCACGGGACCTCTCGCATGTATTCCTCGTAATGCGCCCGGGCATTCTCGGACTCGGTCTGTTCGTGACGCCGCCGCAGCACGGGGATCACCCCTTCATATTTTGCCCTGTAGCGCCTGCGCCGACCGAATCGGTTGGTGAACGACACCCGGATGGACAGATCCCCGGTGCCGTACAGCACCGCCTGCTGATCCTCCTCGTCGAGCGCGTGGAAGGGTGTGTTCACGTCGAATCCGAGTTCGTCGGCCAGGCCCCTGAGAAGGTGATGGAAGTAACGGTTACGGTTGTCGGACCAGGGGGCGATCACCCCCTCGGCAATGGAGAGTTCGTCGTCCGGGATCACCAGCAGGGGGTCCACCTCGAACTTGGTTCCCAGCCCCGAACAGGTCTGGCAGGCACCGTAAGGGCTGTTGAATGAAAAGGAGCGCGGCTCTAGTTCATCGAACGACAGGCCGCAGTCGGTACAGGCCAGGTGCTGGCTGAAGGTCAGTTCGTCACCGCCGATGATGTCCACCACCGCGATGCCCCCGGTGAGGTTCAGGGCGGTCTCCAGCGACTCGGTGAGCCTGCGCAGTCCTCCCCGTCCAGCGATCAACCGGTCCACTACCACCTCGATCGTGTGGGTGTAGTAGCGGTCGAGCCTGATCCGCTCCCCCAGGTACATGATCTCCCCGTCCACCCGTGCCCGGCTGAAACCCTGCCGAGACAGGTCTTTGAACAGTTCCTCGTACTCCCCCTTCCGTCCCCTGACGATGGGAGCGAGAACCTGGAATCGGGTTCCCTCTTCGAGGTCCGAGATCTGGTCGACGATCTGCTGGGGGGTCTGGCGCGCCACCATGCGTCCGCACTCCGGGCAGTGGGGCCGGCCGATCCGCGCATACAGCAGGCGGAGGTAGTCGTGTATCTCGGTGATGGTGCCGACTGTCGATCTCGGATTGCGGCTGGCGGTCTTCTGGTCGATCGAGATGGCGGGCGAGAGGCCTTCTATGAAGTCCACATCGGGCTTGTCCATCTGGCCTAGGAATTGGCGTGCGTATGCCGACAGGCTCTCGACGTAGCGCCGCTGTCCCTCGGCGTAGATCGTGTCGAACGCCAGGCTGGACTTGCCCGAGCCCGACAGCCCCGTGAACACGATCAACTGATCGCGGGGCAACTCGATCGAGATGTCCTGGAGGTTGTGCTCGCGCGCTCCGCGAACGATCAGCTTGTCTCTCGTCATCGTGCCCGGGTGGTTTGCTGGGGGAAGCGGTGGTGGCGACGCCATGGTAGTGGCTGGTGGAATGGTGAATGGTGAATGGTGAATGGTGAATGGTGAATGGTGAATGGTGAATGGTGAATGGTGAATGGTGAATGGTGAATGGTGAATGGTGAATGGTGAATGGTGAATGGTGAATGGTGAATGGTGAATGGTGAATGGTACCAACTCTTGACGGTACTCGACTACCGAGCTAGGACCCGGCTGCGACGAGCCAGGTGGTCGCCGTTCACCGGCAACTGGCAACTGGCTGGCTGACCGCTGCTCACTGGAACACTTAGAATCGCCGGTCTGTGAACGGTTCGGATCAGTATGTGGTCTTCGACTTGGAGACGAACGCGGACCGGCCCGAGGCGGCCGAGCACGAAATCATCCAGATCGGCGCGGTTGCGGCGTCGGCAGCCGGTGAGTTGGATTCGTTCGAGAGTTTGGTCCGGTCGCAGCGGAGGCTGCCGCCGAGAATCACCGAGCTGACCGGATTGGAGTACGGGGACCTTGCCGGTGCACCCTCCCTCGAGCAGGTACTGAGCAGCTTCTTCGGCTGGGTGGGTGATCGGCCGTTGATCGCTCACAACGGTTTCGGCTACGACTTCGAGGTCCTCGACGCGGCCGCGGCTCGGATCGGGCTCGCTCCACCGGCCGGGCCTCGTCTCGACACCCTGGAGTTGGCGCACCTCGTGTTTCCCAGGGCCGGATCGGCGATCCCGGGCGTGGACGGCAGCACCCCGCCGGCGGGTAGGAGCCTCGATCAGCTGGCTCACCTGTACGGGGTTGCGGGCCGGGACCGCCATGACGCATTGAACGACTCGCGGATGACCCGGTCGGTCATGGTCGGACTGCTGGAGGACATGGACCGGGCCACGCCGGCGCGGCGCCTGCAGCGATGGATCCTCCGAGTGGCGGGTCATCCGTGGTCCCGGTTCCTGGCTCCGGAAGCGGAGCCGCCCTCTCTCGCAGAGGTGGTTCCCCCAGCGGCCGCGGGCGCCCGCTCGCCGCCCACGGGGCGTTTCGACATCGGGACGGTGGTCCGGTCCTTTCAAGCGGGTGGCCGCCTGATGACCGGCGCCAGGACGCCTCGCCCCCAGCAGGCCGAGATGGCCGGACTGGTGGCAAGAGCCTTGTCGAGTTCCGGCTCGCGCTGGATGATCGAGGCGCCGACCGGTACCGGCAAGACTCTCGCCTACCTGGTCCCCGCGATCGAGATGGCAAGAGCGTCCGGCCGTACGTCGGTTATCACCCCGCACTCCCGGGTGCTGCAGGACCAGATCCTGGCAACCTTGGAGGAACTGAAGGAGGAGATCGGTCCGTTCTCGACGGTGGTGCTGAAGGGACGGCAGAACTACGTCAGTCTCAAGGCGCTCGATGCCGAACTCGCCGGCCTGGAAGGTGAGTCGCGGCGGAATCCCGCCCTGAGCCCCGTTGCGCTATCCCTGGCCATGATTAGCGGTTGGGTGTCGGAAACCCCGACCGGTGATTGGGCCGACCTGCGAACGGCAGCGGTTGCTGCCCGGTTGCGTCCCCTGCGGTTCTTCCGGTGGAAGCTCCGGGTCAACACCCGCCCGGGCCTGATTCTGACCCCCCTCGACGCACTCGACTTCCATCGCCGGGCTTTGCAGGCCGTCAAGACGGCCCACGTGGCGGTCCTGAACCATGCGCTGCTGGCCACGGGTCCGGAATTGGAGGAGAACCGCTTCAACCTCGTGATTGACGAGGCCCACGGCCTCGAGGACTCGGCCACCGCGGCGGCCACGCTGGAGGTGAGTAGAGAACAACTCGAGCAGTTGTGCGACGCCTTATGGGACGGCCGGGTCCGGCGCGGTCTCGCGGTGAGGCTGGCGACCGCCACCGGAGCGGGACTCAGGGACCCGAGGATCGACAGGATCCGGACCGCGACGGCCGCAGCCCGGGTTGCCGTCGAGCGCTTCTCGAACCCCCTCACCGACTACCTGCGTGACCGGACCGGGGTGTCACGGGAACAGGCGGTCCGTTACGGCGCCGCGTACCGCATCCGCCGGGGAGTGGACACCCGCCACCCCGCATACCGGGAGGTCCTCAGGACGGGTGGCGCCCTGAGGAACGCGTTGCGCCAGGTGGTCGGAGCCCTCGATGGGATCACGGTGCCGGAGAAGCCGGCCGGCCGCTACCGCCGCGACGCGTTGGAGGACGAGATATACCGTCTCGTCCGCGAAGTCCGGGATGCGGACCGCCTCGTCGACTCGGTTCTGCGGGCTGCCGGCCAGCTGCGTCTCTTCGACGACCACCTGGCCGAGCATGAGTTGGTCGAGTGGATCAACGTAGCCGAGGTCTCCTTCGAGGCCACCGAGGGCGGAGTTCCTGAGGAGGATCTCGATAGCGCTGCGGCGAAGATCCCGCCGGGACGATGGCGGTGGGCGCTGCGGCGCGCTCCCCTCTCGGTGGCGGGGCTGCTGGCTGATCTTTGGGATCGGGCTCACGCGGTGTTGCTGACCTCCGCCACCCTGCGTTCCGGTGACGACTTCGGCTACCTGGTCGGTCGGCTCGGACTCGGCAGTGCGGAGTCCAGGGTGATCGGCACACCCTTCGAGAGGCTCTCCGAGCAGCACCTGCTTCTGCTGACCGATTACCTGCCGGCTCCCCGCGGTGGGCTGATGGACCGCTTCACGGAGATTGAAGCCACGGAGATCCCTCGACTCTTCGTTGCAGCAGATGGCGGGGGGATGGCTCTGATGACGGCGCGCAACCGGCTCGACTACGTTCGGGACCACTCCCGTCCCCACCTGGCCCCGCTGGGAATCGAGTTGCTGGCGCAGGGAGACGCATCGTCGCCGGTTCTGGTCGAGCGGATGCGAGACAACCAGCCGGCATGCCTCCTGGGACTCAGATCCTTCTGGGAGGGCGTTGACATTCCGGGGAACGCCCTCAGGCTGCTGCTGATCGAGAAGGTGCCGTTCGACTCGATCGGCGATCCTGTCGTGAGCGCCCGGACGGAGTTTCTCGAGCTGGCGGGGCGGGATCCCTTCGCCGAATACATGGTGCCGAGGGCGGCCATCGCCTTCGCACAGGGTGTGGGACGGCTAATCCGTAGGGAGGACGATCGGGGAGCGACCGTTGTGCTCGACAACCGGCTGCGCCGCCCGGTTCCCTACCGCGACGTTCTGCTCCGCAGCCTCTCCGGGCCACCTGCCCGGAGGGACATCGATACTCCCGGCGAGGCGTACGCGGCGATTACTGACCATCTGGACATCGCCCTCGACTCGGATCGGTGGGAACGGATCGGGCGGATCCCGGGTGTCGAGACGCTGTCCCGTGCTGCACTCGAGGTGGATGGGGACGACCTTTCCGACGGGGAAGCCATCGACCGGGTCTTGGAGACAGCCCGGGAGTGGCTGGGATTCGACAGGTGGCGCCCCGGCCAGCGGAGGATCATGATCCGTTTCATGCGCGGCGAGGACACGGTGGCTGTTCTCCCGACCGGCTCCGGGAAGTCCGTGACCTACCAGATACCCGCCCTGGTGTCGCCGGGCGTGACGTTGGTGGTGTCGCCGCTCATCGCGCTGATGCGGGACCAGGTCGACAACCTGCGCGCCCGTGGGGTCACCGAAGCCGCCGCCATATATGCGGGGGTAGGTCAGGCGGAGCAGGAGGCGATCCTGCGGGCGGCGGCGGCCGGACACATCAAGCTGCTGTACGTGAGTCCGGAGCGGCTCTGGTCTCCGGTGTTCCGGTCGTGGCTGGCGGGTGTCGACGTGGCCCGCGTGGCGGTGGACGAGGCCCACTGCATATCGATGTGGGGTCACTCCTTCCGGCCGGAGTACGCGATGATCCCGAGGGCCATCGCCGAAGTGACCGGCGGCCGCTTGCCCGTTCTCGCCGTGACCGCGACCGCTACCTCCGAGGTGCTGGAGGACATCCGTGAGTTGCTGGGAGTGTCGGCGGAGCCGCTGGTCGGTTCGGTCAACCGACCGGAAATCCGCTACTACGTGGAGCGGTGTAGCAACAGGCGGGACCGGGAGCTCCGGGTGGCGCAGGTGGTGGAGGCCTTTCGCCGGAAGAGCGCCATCGTCTACGTCCCGAGGGTCAGGGACACCACCCTCCTGTCGGGCTTGTTGAGGACCTTCGGTCATCGGGTCCGGCCATACAACGGCGAGATGGAGTACCCGGAGCGCCAGCACACCGAGGACGCCTTCCGCCACGGAGAGATCGACGTGGTGGTGGCCACCAAGGCATTCGGCCTCGGCATAGACAAGCCTGACATCGCCCTCATCGTGCATCTGGAGATGCCTGCCTCGATCGAGGAGTACGTCCAGGAGACGGGACGGGTGGCTCGTGGCGCAGCCGATGGCAGCGGGCCCGAGACCGGAGCGGCCGTGCTGCTGGTGACCCCGAGGGATTGCGGCATCCACGACTTCTTCGTGAAGTCGTCGGTTCCCAGACTCGACGACATCCGGCGCGAATGGAACAGGCTCGACGTCGGGATGAACTACATCGATCCCGGGAGCGAGGCATCCCCGGCCGGGGACGCGGGCGGCGACCGGGATCAGGCCAGGGCGCTGGCCCTCCACTACCTTGACCAGGTGGGAGCGCTGCGGCGGCATCGCGACTTCGTCCTCCGCGGGCGGATATCCGTCCTGGAGGATACGGAGGGACGGATGAGCGATCTCCGGCTCCGGCGGCCGGATCTGGCGCGCCGAGCCGAGTCGATCGTCGGCGATAAGGTGGCGGGTTCCCGCGACTACCACGGCCTCCGGGCGAGCGAGAGGCTCGACATGGACCCTCCCGAGATCGAAGCTGTCCTGTTCGAACTCCAGAAGAGAAGTGTCTGCGGTTTCACCGGCTGGAGGTACGGGTGGAGTTTCGAGCGTCGGGCCGGAATCGAACCCGACTGGCACCTTCTGCGGAGCCTGATCCGCCAGCGGCGCGAGACGATGGAGGAGAGGGCTCGCCGCGCACGCCGGCTGGCACATGGTTTCCGGGGGTGCCGCCGCCGCGAGATGTTGCGTTACCTGGGCGAGCCTGATCCGGCCTTCGGGGTGTGTGGCGGGTGCGATGCCTGCACGCCTGACCTGCCCCGCCCCTGGGAGCGGATCGATATCCGGGCCTCCGACGTGCGGGACGCGATCCAGGAGACCGCGCTGGTCACGATCCTGCTGCTAGTCGACGATGTGGAGCGGGGCCGGTTCTCCCGGTCGAATCTGGTCCGGGCGTTGCGGGGCGATGGCGGAGGGCCTCACCCGCTCCCCCGCCAACTCCTGCTGCACGGTTGCTTCGATCGCCTGGGGATGCTTGAACGGCAACAGGTGGATGAGTTGGTGGACGACGCGATCCGCGACTGCCGCATCGAAGAGGTCGAGGTGGCATACGACGGTCGCGTCTACACGAGCCTGTGCTTGACCGCCGACGGCCGGGAGCTCCTCAGGGGCCGCTACGCGGGTTAGGAGGGGGCTGGTCTCGGTTGGAGGCCGTATAGGCTTCTAACCTGGCCTTTTGACTGCGGAGAGAGGGTGTCTGTTAGGTAGTATGCCCCGCTGATGGCGTTCCTGATACCCGAGAACATACCGAGCCTGTCCACGGTGCCGGAGAGGCTTAGTCAGGTGGCGAGGGCGTTGAGGGATTTCACGCCCCACGACACGACTGTCTGGCTCAGGGACCAGGACGCGGGTGCCCCGTACCTGGAACTGCTCGATCCCGGGGCGGGGATCCTCGTAGTCCAGGCCCCGCGTATCAGGACCGTGACGCGCAGGCGCCGCCCCGGGTGGCGCACGTTCGACGAGGAGGAAGTCGTCCGGATACGGGACGACGTGGCTGAGCGTGCCGAGTACCTACGCAAGGGCGTCGACAGGGCTCTGGTCAGGTCACTGCCGGTGGAGCCGGTCCTGGCAGTCCCGGACCACGACGAGGTGACGGTTCCCGCCGTGGGTCCGAAGGATGCCAAGTTGCCCATCCTGGCCCGTTCCGATCTGGCAGAGAGCAGTCTGCAGCCCGCGATCCGCCGGATTCTGGGGGCCACGGACCGCCCGGGGCTGAGTGCGCAGGAGGAGAGCCGGGCCCGGGCGGTGATGAACCCGGAGGTGGTCATCTCCCCGGTCGTCGTCGGATCCGGAGCCGAGGGGTTCGAGACCTTGCCTCTCTTCCAGGATCCCGACATCGCGCCCGAGGATCTGATCCGGGTGATGGATCGCCAGCAGGAGCGGGTCTCGGAGCACCTCGGTTGGGGATACCGGATCCTGCGAGGAGTGGCGGGAAGCGGCAAGACGCTGGTGCTCACCCACCGGGTACGCCACCTGCACCGGTTCTTTCCCAACTACCGGATCCTGCTGCTCTGCTACAACCGCCTGCTCGCCAATGCGCTGCAGTTGATGGTTGATCCGAGCGAGCGAATAACGGTCACCAACATCGACCGGCTCGCCTACGATCTGGCCGGAACCGGGCGGCGCCCGTCCGACTTCGGGGAGTTGCGGAGGTTGGCAGCGGAGAAGGCGGCCCGGCTCCCGGAGTCCCGGCGGTACGACGTGGTGCTGGTCGACGAGGCGCAGGATTTCGATCACCCCGGCTTGGACCTTGCGTACTCGATGCTGAAACCGTCGCGCCGCGATCTGCGGGCCTCCGGACAGGGGATACGGTCCTACCGCGCCGGCCACTTCGTCATGGCGCTGGACAGTGCCCAGAACGTGTACCGGAGGAGCATGACGTGGAACCCTCCGGGGGTGACCGGCAGGGGACGCACCACGGTTTTCCGGCGCAACTACCGCAACACGCGGGAGATACTGTCGTTGGCGTGGAGACTCCTCGAGGGAGCGCCAGCATGGTCGTCGGAGTCCCGCGCCTCGGAAGACGTGCGCGGGAGGATCTCGCCGGAGGCCGCCCCGCGGAGCGGCCCGATGCCCAAGTTGCTCGACTGTCCGCACCTACGGGGCGAGGCCGGAGCAATCGCGGACGAGGTCGAGCGCCTCCTCGACGACGGAGTGGACGTTGGGGAGATCGCCGTCATGTACGGCCATCACGATCTCGAGAACCGGCTGGAGCAGGAGTTCAGGCGGCGGCACCTTCCCTACTTCCACGTCCAGGAGAGGGACAAGAGAGGTTACAAACCCAACCGCGACAAGGCTGTCAGCGTACGGGACAAGGTTCGGGTGTCCACCCTCCAGGGTCTCAAGGGTCTCGAGTTCAGCCGGGTCCTGATCGGAGGCGTCAACCAGGTCTACGTTCGTGACGTTCCCGAAGATGAGCAGGAGACCGCGGTCAAGCGATTGCTCTACGTGGCTATGACCAGGGCGATGGACGAACTCGTGATCACTGTCTCGGGTGACGGCGCGATGGGAAGCGCTCTGCGAGGAGTGCGCTGAGCAT
Organism: Candidatus Spongiisociaceae bacterium; assembly: GCA_965219685.1. Classification (GTDB taxonomy): domain Bacteria; phylum Actinomycetota; class Acidimicrobiia; order Spongiisociales; family Spongiisociaceae; genus JAPPFW01. The sequence continues at coordinate 1,064,207 of CBDCOH010000002.1, forward strand.
TCGGGTTACTCCGGTCGCCGGGAGAAGGCAGGTCTCTCAGCTGGGCTCGAAGATGGTGAAGGTTCCCTTCTGGTCGTCGTTCACCACCGCGAAGCGGCCGACCATGATGTCGGTCACCGGGACGCAGACATCGCCACCCAGGCTCGTCACCTTGGCGGCGGTGGCGTCAGCGTCCTCCACCTGGATGTAGACCATCCAGTGGGGCGGTATCTCTCCCCAGTTCTCGTCCATCTCCAGCATCCCGCACACCGGAAACTCGCCGATCGAGGCGAGGTGGTAGTCGCCGCCCTGAGGTATGGGCATGCTGCTCCAACTCCAGTTGAACAGGCTCGTGTAGAAGTTCTTGGATGTGGCGAGGTCACGGGTGTAGACCTCGTTCCAGGCCAGTGAACCAGGACTGCGGATGATCTCCGCCCCTCCGAACTCGAGGGCCTGCCAGAGAAACACCGAAGCGCCGGCGGGATCCTGCATCAACGCAACTCGCCCGTTGCCCACATCGGCGGGTCCCATCATGAACGTCGCCCCCAGGGAGCGCGCGTGTTCGGCCGTGGCGTCGAGGTCATCGACGGCGAGGTAGGAGAACCAGTGGGGTGGGACCCCCTCGGGCAGCATTCCCGGCATTGCCGGTCCGAGCGCCCCTACCGCATTGCCTTCCAGGTTGAACACTGTGTACAGCATGCCCGAATCGCCCATGGGGGTGTCCGTCCAATCCCAACCGAAGAGACTGCCATAGAAAGCCTTTCCCCGATCCGGATCGGGAAGGTAGATGTCCATCCAGCAGAAGGTGCCGTGCGGATGCTTCACGTTGACTCCTTGTCGGTAGAAGTTACGCGCGCGGCGACCGGGGTCGCTGCGGCTCGTTCATCCTAAGCGGATTCGTGGGTTAGGTTGCCGGCCGCTCGGAGCGTCGGGTGCCCGGCCGCGTCTACTCCGAACCACGCTCATAGGTTCAGCGTCGCATCCCAGGCAGCCTGTCGTTCGCGGAGTTCGGCGTACCGTTCGACCGCGGATCGGTCAGGTTCCAGTGGATCGCTCGCAGGAGGGGTAGGGACCCTCACGCCCAGGCGCTCCAGCACGAATACCGCGGCGCCGCGCAGAGAGGCTTCCGGGTCCGTGGCGGCCCGGACGGGGCGGCCCAGGACGTTTGCCAACCGCTCCAGTTCGGAACGCGAGCGGCACCCTCCGCCCGACACCACGATATCCACATTCCCGCGGCCGACTACCAGGTCGGCGATCTCGGCGATGCGGCAGTAAGTCGCCTCGGTGATCGCCTGGTAGATGTCGAGGGCGGTGGTGGACTGGCGAATCCCGGTGATTGCTCCCGTGACGGACCCTCTCCAGCGCGGTGCCCGTTCACCACTCCAGTAGGGCAGCACCGTGAGTCCGTGCTCGGGAAGCGGGCGCGCTGCCATGGCGGCATCCAGCGCGTCTCTGTCCGGTAGCTGCAACTCGCGCATGCACCATGCCCGGACGTTTCCTGCGTTGGACGTCGCCCCCCCGATGACGAACCGCTCAAGGTCGAGGCGATACGTGAACAGACCGAACGGAGGGTCCGGGCCGGCTCGATCCGACACCACACGGAAGGCAGCCGAAGTGCCGAGGTTGATGGTTGCCCGAGGGTGGTGGCCGGCACCGCTCCCCAGGTTCGAAGCTGCTCCGTCCCCGATGGCCGGGAACCACCCGGCCGATCCGATCGGGCCCTCCGCGGGATGATCAGATACGCGAGGCAGTTGGTCCTGCAAGATCCCGCACCGATCGAGGAGCGATCCGTGCCAGGTCGGTCTCCCGGTCTCGAAGAGCCCTGTGCCCGAGGCCATGGACACGGAGCAGGCGTTTCCGGCCCCCAACTGCCACCAGAGCCACTCCGCGGCGCCCAACCAGTGTCTGCTGGAGGAGAACTCCCGTGGATGGGTTCGGGCCAGCCACCGTAGCTTGGCCGGCCAGTACGAAGGACGGAGCATGCACCCGGTCCTGGCATGGACCCGACGCTCGTCGATCTCGGTCCTGAGAGCGGCTGCGTCCGGGGTCGAGCGGGTATCGGCCCAGGTGAGGATCGGTGTGGATGCCCTTCCGTCGCGGTCCGCCCCGACCAGCGAATGCCACATGCAGGATGCTCCAACCGCCCGGATCCGCGATACGTCCACCCGGCGCGTGCAGCGTTCGATGATCAGACCGACCGACTCGAGTAGTGCCTCGGGATCCAGGATCGCCCCGCCGTCTGACCCGGTGGCCAGACCGGTCGGAACGGAAGCCACGGACCAGTGCAGTGGGTTGGCGGCTTCGTCGAACAGAGCGGATCTAAGCCGCGAGGTTCCTATGTCCAGGGCGAGAATCAGATCACCCATCCGAGGCCCTCGTCATCGTTCAGGCTCGCCGATGGCGACGACGGAGCCAGAGTCCGGTTTCGTTGGCCGGCTGGACGCGACCGACACCGCGGCTCCCTGTCAGACGGAGCTAACCGCGCGGACCGCTGGCGGCTCTTGCCACCAGGGCTTCCTTGACCTGCGCGCCGGCCTCCATGTCGGAGGATCTCACCACAATGGAGTCCACTCCCAACGCCACCAGCCGTTCGAAGCCGGCCGCCACTTCGGCCAGCGACCCTACCTGCATGTACGGCGACGCCCTTACCTGTTCAGGGGGCACGGCATGCGCGGCGGCGACTGAGTCGACCAGTCCGGACGACCGGTCGTCCACCGCGACCCGGAACAGGAGCATGTCGATGGCCGCGCTCCGACGGCTCTCCCGCCGAGCGGTCCGGACCTTGCGTTCCACCTCCTCGAATGTGGCCGCGGCGTTCGTGGCCGGCATGTCGGCGCGCCGGCCGCTGGCGAGGGAGATTCCGATGGACACCACATCCGCCAGTTCGGCGGCCGCTCGGAGCAGCTTCGGGCCTCCCCCGCCCACGATGATGGGCGGGTGCGGTCTCTGTACCGTCCGGAACATCGGTTTGAGGCGGGCCCGGTACCACTCGCCTTGATGGTCGACCTCCTCGCCGGTCCAGCATGCCCTCACGAGCTCCACCGCCTCGCGGAGCCTGGAGATTCGAGCTCCAGGGCGGTCCATGTCGAGACCCACCGCGCGGTAGTCGGCGGGCCACCAGCCGGCGCCCATCCCCAACTCGACCCGACCCTCCGACAGGACATCCAACGCGGCGAAGTCTCGGGCTACCAACGCGGGGTGCCGGAGGTCGTTGGCCAGCATGTATGCGCCGACGCGGAGGGATGTGGAGGTCGCGACCGAGGCCAGAGTGGGAACAGGAGATATCACCTCGTTGAAGTGGTCTGCAACGTAGAACGCATCGAATCCCAGAGCCTCGGCCCGCTTTGCGACCTTGACCACCGGTTCCGGCCCGATCGGGGGCGCGAAGAGAACTCCGAACTTGGGAACCCTCCCGTCCAGCGTGCTCACCACAGGTTCGATACAGCGTGTTGCGGCGGCTCCGCCGACCCGCACGGGGTCGGCCGCTCGACGCGTGTTTCCACCGTCTTCGTGGTAAGCCCGTGGACCTGGTCGACCTGCTCCAAGGCACGGAAGGTACCACGCCTCGCGAACCGCAGTCCCGTTCTCCGCCTGCCCGAGGAGGGTGCAGGGCCTCCCTTTGCGCCGATGCTCGCCCGGAGGGTCTCGCGGTCGGTGTCTTTCCACACGGGATCGAGGCTCAGCCCGTGACCTCGCTGAGTTCGCGCATCTCGCGTCGCAGTTCTGCTACCTCGTCCCTCAGGCGAGCCGCGTACTCGAAGCGGAGTTCCTTGGCAGCTTGGCGCATCTCGTCTTCCAGGCTCTGGATGAGGCGGCCCAGGTCCTCCCCGGCTAGTTCGACCGGGGCCCGGATCTCCGTGTCGTAGCGTCGCCTGTCGCGCTGGGCCGATCCGCCCGATGAGACCAACTCCAGGATGTCGGACACCTTCTTGCGTATCGTCTGGGGATCGATCCCATGTTCCTCGTTGTAGCGCAGTTGCAGGTGGCGCCTCCGGTTGGTCTCGCCGATGGCTGACCTCATCGAGTCGGTCACGTCGTCCGCGTACATGATGACCCGACCCGACACGTTGCGGGCTGCCCGGCCGATGATCTGGATCAGGCTGGTCTCCGAACGGAGGAATCCCTCCTTGTCGGCGTCGAGAATCGCCACCAGCGACACCTCCGGGAGATCGAGGCCCTCGCGGAGGAGGTTGATGCCCACCAGGACGTCGTAATCGCCGAGGCGCAGATCCCGCAGCAACTGGATGCGTTCGAGCGTGTCGATCTCCGAGTGGAGGTAGCGGGCCCTCACGCCCATCTCCAGCAGGTAGTCGGTGAGATCCTCGGACATCTTCTTGGTGAGGGTCGTGACCAGGACCCGCTCGTTTGCCACCGCCTGGGCGCGGATCTCGTGCAGCAGGTCGTCGATCTGGCCCTTGGCGGGACGCACCATGACTTCGGGATCCACCAGACCGGTTGGTCGCACTATCTGCTCGACGATGTTGGCGGAGTGCCGGCGTTCGAAGGGGCCGGGGGTGGCGGACATGAAGACCACTTGGCCGGTCTTGTCCAGCCACTCGTCGAAGCGGAGCGGACGGTTGTCTACGGCCGATGGAAGCCGGAACCCGTGGTCCACCAGCACGTCCTTGCGGCTGCGATCTCCCTCGTACTGGCCGTGTAGTTGCGGTATGGCGACGTGGCTCTCGTCGATGATCGTGATGAAGTCGTCCGGGAAGTAGTCGAGCAGCGTGTATGGCGCCTCGCCGGGGGCCCGGCCGTCTATGTGGCGGCTGTAGTTCTCGATCCCGGAGCAGAAGCCGACTTCCCGCATCATCTCCAGGTCGTAGGTGGTACGCATGCGGAGGCGCTGTGCCTCCAGGAGCTTCCCCTTGTGCTCGAGTTCGGACAGTCGTTCCGCCAGTTCCAGCTCGATTCCCACCATGGCCTTCTCCATACGCTCCCTCGTGGCGGCATAGTGGGTGGCGGGGTATACCCACAGTTCCTTCATCTGCTCGATGATCTCGCCGGTCAAGGGGTTCATGCGCACGATCCGTTCGACTTCGTCACCGAAGTACTCCACCCTGGCAACGGTCTCCTCGTAGGCTGGGAAGACCTCGAGCGTGTCACCCCTAACCCGGAACCGTCCCCGGACGAGGTTCACCTCGTTCCGCTCGTACTGGATGTCGACCAGCCTCCGGATGGCCTCGTGGAGGGGGTACTCCACCCCGGTCACCAGACGCAGGACCTGTCCGGCGTACTCCTCGGGACTCCCCAACCCGTATATGCACGACACGCTGGCCACGATCACCACATCGTCCCGGAAGAGCAGCGACGAGGTGGCGGCGTGGCGGAGCCTGTCGATCTCGTCGTTGATGGTCGCATCCTTCTCGATATAGGTGTCGGTCTGCGGTATGTAGGCCTCGGGCTGGTAGTAGTCGTAGTAGGAGACGAAGTACTCGACCCGGTTCTCGGGGAAGAACTGGCGGAACTCGGAAGCCAACTGGGCGGCCAGGGCCTTGTTGGGGGCTATCACCAGCGCCGGTCTCTGGGCACCTTCGATTGCCCACGCGATGGTCGCCGACTTGCCCGATCCGGTTATGCCGAGAAGGGTCTGGAAGTCGTCTCCCCTTTCCACGCCTTCGACCAACGATGCGATGGCGGCGGGTTGGTCCCCCGCCGGCCGGAACTCGGAGTGGACGCGGAACTCGGCCATGGCATGAGAGTAGTGAATGGTGAATGGTGAATGGTGAATGGTGAATGGTGAATGGTGAATGGTGAATGGTGAATGGTGAATGGTGAATGGTGAATGGTGAATGGTGAATGGTGAATTATGCTAGCAACTAGCAACTAAACACGCGATCAGTCTATCTACTTCGGTGGCGAGAGAGGGCTTGGTGCCGCTGTTGTCGAGCACCAGGTCTGCTCGCGAGAGCCACTCCTCCCGGCTCGGCTGGGCGGCCATGCGTGCGTCGATGTCTCGGTCCGACATGCCGCGGTGTCTGAGCCGGCGCCTCCTCGATTCGGCGGGAGCGTCCACCGCGACCCGTACCCAACTCGGATCGGCCAGTTCCTTGAGAAGCGGGATCTGCACGGCCGCCGGACGTGCGCCCACTTCAGTGGCCCAGTGTTCGACGAGACGGCGGATCGCGGGGTGGGTGAGAGCTTCGAGGTCCGCCAAGGCAGACGGATCATCGAAGACGATGCGTCCCAGCAAACCCCGGTCCACCCTGCCGTCGACAACAGCCTCGGGCCAGCGCTCCGCTACTTGTGCCGCCACCGGATGTCCGGCTGCCAGGACTTCGTGTCCCAGGTGGTCGGTGTCCAAGACCGAGAACCCCCTCTCGGCCAGCATCCGGCCGACCTCAGACTTGCCCGAACCGATGCCGCCGATAATAACGACGCGCAGCGGTCTCATGAAAGCTCCCTAAGTCAGGCCTAGCAGCCGATGCACCGGACCTTCCGATGGCAAGCCGGTGTCAGCGCCGCCCGATTCCCCGTTCCTTGAGTTCCTGCAGGATGGCCTCGAGTGACGCATCCACGTCGAAACTGCGAGGTTCCTCCCGCTTGTCCGCCCGTTCGAATTCGGAGACGGTGGGTCGGCGACGTCTCGGTGGGCGGTGGCCCGCCTGACGGGCCGTGAACTCCGGCAGGGCCTGCTTGATGGAGAAACTCACCCGGCGTCTACCCTCGTCCATCTCGGTCAGCTTCACCCGTACGTTCTGGCCGATTGACAACTCCAACTCCGGGGACTCGACGCGGTGCATGGCGATTTCGGAGACGTGCACCAAGCCCTCCACCCCGTTGCCGACGGCCACGAATGCACCGAACGGGACCGTCTTTATCACCGTGCCCTCGATGATCGACCCGACCTCGTGCTCGGAACTGAACGCCTGCCACGGATCGGGGGTCGTCTGCTTGATGGACAGCGATATCCGTTCCCGGTTGCGGTCGATGTCGAGAACCCTTATCTCGACTTTCTGTCCGACCCGCACGACCTCGGAAGGGTGGTTCACATGTTGCCAACTGAGTTCGGACACGTGTACCAGTCCGTCCATCCCGCCGAGGTCGACGAACGCGCCGAAGTTGACCACGGACGACACGACTCCGGTCCGTACCTCACCCTCCGTCAAGGCGTTGAGGAAGGCGCTCCGCTGTTCGGCCTGGGCTTCCTCGAGGTAGGCCCTTCGGGAGAGAACCACGTTGTTGCGGTTCCGGTCCAGTTCTATGACCTTGGCCTCTATCTCCTGTCCGACGAACGGCTCGAGATCGCGGACCCGGCGCAGGTCGACGAGCGAGGCAGGTAGGAATCCACGTAGCCCGATGTCAACAATGAGACCACCTTTGACCACCTCGATCACGGTTCCCCGAACCGTGCCCCCTTGTTCCCGGACAGCTTCGATCTGGCCCCAGACGCGTTCGTAGAGTGCCCGTTTCTTGGAGAGGATCAACCGGCCCTGTTCATCTTCCTTCTCGAGGACCAGGACCTCGATCTGGTCTCCGATGGACACGATCTCGCCGGGCGCCACATTCTTACGGATGGATAGTTCCTTCAGCGGTACCACGCCTTCGGACTTGTATCCGATGTCGACCAGGACTTCGTCCTGCTCGATGTTCACCACCGATCCCTCGATGATGTCGCCCTCTTTGAACTCAAGGACGGTTTCGGCGATAGCTGCTTCGAAGTCCTCCGGACCGAGGTCGTCGGGCAGCGAACTGACGCTACGGGCCTTGATCGCCGGTGGACCTAGACCGGGCTGTGTTCCTGGACTTATCGCTACTGCCAGAGACGGAGCGACCGAGGGTGGGTTCGGGTTGTTCTCAGCCTTCGGTTCCTGGGCGGGAACCGGCCGCGGAGGGACGCTTCCCGTTGATCTGGGCGGGTTTGTCGACGGTGACATCTAGTGCTCTGCGCTACGGAGGGCCGGGGCTTCGGTAATGCCGGACCTTTCGATGGATACTCGGGCCGGTTCAACGGCAATTTCAGATTCGAACATTAGTGGGTATGGACCTCCAGGCAGGAACGACCGCGCAGCTTTACGCAAGGCCGGTGTCGGCAGGTTACCACCTTGGGCACGTCCTCTGCATCTCGTTTGAGAGCGGCGCTCCGAGTGATGCGCAGTTTCATCCTTTGACAGAAGCGAGATCGGACCCGATCGCAACCTCGACGGTAAGCGGTACGTCGAGTTCGACGACCCCTTCCATGACTCTTTTGACGAGCCGGGTGGTGTCTTCCACCGCCTCGTGCGCGGCCTCGAGAACCAACTCGTCGTGGATCTGGAGGAGCATCCTGGCCGCTCCCTCCGCAAGCCTGCGGTCTAGGTCGATCATCGCCATCTTGATCACGTCCGCAGCCGATCCCTGGACCGGAGCGTTGAGAGCCATCCGTTCCCCCATCTGGCGTATGCGGTAGTTGTCCGAGGAGAGCTCCGGGAGGTAGCGGCGCCGGCCGAACAGGGTGGTCGTGTAGCCGTCCCGCCGGGCCGCCCTGACTACCGACCGCAGGTAGTCGCGGACGGCGGGGAACTGGCGGAAGTAGGTGTCCATGTGCTCCCGGGCTTCCTCACGGCTGATCTTCAGGCGATCAGCCAGCCCGAACGCCTCCATCCCGTAGAGGAGGCCGAAGTTGATCGCCTTGGCGCGTCTCCTCAGATCGGGGGTAACACCGTCCGTGGGGAATCCGAACACCCGGGCGGCTGTCGCGGTGTGGATGTCCTCTCCTGCCGCGAAGGCCTCCAGCAGCCCAGGGTCCTTGGACAGGTGAGCAAGGATCCGCAACTCGATCTGCGAGTAGTCGGCCACGATGAAGTCGTAGCCCGGCGACGCGACGAAGGCCCGCCGCAAGGTACGCCCGGTTTCCGAACGCACCGGTATGTTCTGGAGGTTGGGACGGTCGGAGGACAGCCTTCCCGTTGCCGCACCCGTCTGGTTGAAGTGGGCATGGATACGTCCGTCCTGGCTGACGAGGGGCATGTATCCGTCGATGTAGGTACTGCGGAGCTTCTCGATCTCGCGGTAGCGGAGGAGGCGCGCGACGATCGGGTGAGAACCCTCGAGCTTGGCCAGAACCGAGGCGTCGGTGCTCGGCGCGCCCTTGGGTGTTTTCTTGATCACGGGCAAGCCGAGCGTGCCGAACAACACTCGGCGCAACTGAAGCGTCGAGTTTATGTTGAAGGTCGCCCCGCCCAGATCGTGTATCTCTCTCTCGAGGGTCGCCAATTCTCCTCGTAGCCTCTCCCCCATCCCTTCGAGGTATTCCCGATCGACCTTGATGCCTGCCAATTCCATCCGGGCCAGCACAGGAACGAGCGGCAACTCCATCTCGTGGAACAGGTCGACCTGGCCCCGTTCCGCGAGCTTGGCCTCCATGGCATGGCGTAATCGGCCGGTTGCGACCGCCCTGCTCCCCGCCGTCTCCAGGTCTGGACCGATCCCGAAGTCCAGCATTCCCTGACCGCTACCGGCCTCGGCGTCCTCATCGCTGAGGTCTACTCCCAGGTAGCGAGCCGCCAAGTCCTCCAGGGTGTCTGATCGGGCAGCGGGATCGATGATGTAGCCCGCCAGCATCGGATCGAACCGCAGACCCTCCAAGCGGAAGCCGAGCTGGAACAATTCACGGAACAGCTTCTTCGAGTCGTAGCAGGAGATGGCGATCTCCGGATCGGACAGAGCAGCCCTCAGGTGTTCGAGTTGAGTGATGGGCACGAAGAACACCTCGTCGACCGCCAGGCTTTCCGAATCCGTGCCCGGCCGGTCTTCACCTGCGGGGTGCGCCTCGGGCGCGGTGAGCAAGCCGGCGAGGGTTGCTCCGTCGTGCACGGGCTCGATCACCAGGCCGGGAACGGCGCCGAGCTCGGCCACCCGCCCGGCCCTCTGGAGGACCTTCACATCCACGTCGATCGGGGTACCCGAAGGTTCGGACACCCCGTCCACCGTTTCGAGGAGCCGGGTCCAGAGCGTGGAGAACTCGAGGCGGTCGAAGACTTCCTTGGTGGTGTCGCGGTCCGGGACGGACAGGCGAACCTGCTGGTCGTCCAGACCCAGATCCAAGCTGTCCACCAGCGCCATCAGGGTCCGGTTCATGAAGACCTGTTCCTTGTGGGAGGCCAGGTTCTGGCGCAGCCGCGGGGTGTGGCGGTCGATCTGCTCGAATATGCCCTCCAGATTCTCGTAGGTCGACACCAGACGGGCTGCAGTCTTCACGCCGACGCCTGGGACTCCGGGCAGGTTGTCCGAGGTGTCCCCCCGGAGGGAGGCATAGTCGAGATACTGGTCCGGCCGGACCCCGTACTTCTTCTCCACCCATGCCGGGTCGACGAGGACGGTGTCGCTGATCCCCCGCCTCGTGTACACCACCTTCACCTGCCGGGTCACCAACTGGAAGCTGTCGCGGTCGCCGGTGACCACCAGCACATCCCAGCCATCGGCCTCGGCCTGGCGAACCAGGCTGGCAATCACGTCGTCCGCCTCGTAGCCGGGGCTCTCGACTTGGGTGATCTGCATCGCGTCCAGGACTTCACGGATCAGCGGCAACTGGCTGCGGAAGCGGTCCGGCGTGGAGCGACGCTGGGCCTTGTATTCGGGGTACTGCTCGGTGCGGAAAGTCGTACGACCCACATCCCAGGCCACCACCATCCCTTCGGGGTCGTGGTCACCCAGCAGCTTGATGAGCATGGAGGTGAAGCCGAAGACAGCATTGGTCACCTGCCCCGACTTGGTGGCCAGATCGGGTGGAAGGGCGTAGAAGGCCCGGTAGGCCAGGCTATGCCCGTCAAGAAGCGCCAAAGTAGGCATGGAGGAATCGTAGCCCGTGGCTGGTGGCTGGTGAGTTGATGGGCTGATGGCAGTAAGCGAGGTATGAATAACCCATATTAACGAATATAGACGGTCACCGGCCACGGGCCGGGGCGCGTCGACGTGAGCTCTCAAGGGTACGGATCAACTTCTTGCCTCTGGCGGAGCCGCGTCAACCTCTCGAATGGGGATTGGTCGCGGCACATGAGCTGGCACACGTGCTCGGGGGCTGTTGGATCTGTATCTCTCCGACGACTCTCTGCGCGATCATCTCGAGCCGCCCCTGGACAAGAGGTGGGTGGCCAACCAGATCGGCTTGATGGGTCTTGGGCCGACTTGGGTCAGAGCGTCTGAGTCGGCGGCTACGCCATCACAGTCCGTTCCTCCGACGATCACTCGGGAGCGGGTCAACGTCAGAGGGAGTGATCACATGGCCCACGCGCATACGATCCGCGAACCGGCCCAACAGCCACAACCCCACCTGGCTGCCACCACCCACCTCGACGCTCAACGCCGAGCTGCTGTTAGCCTTCACCGTACGGGTGCCCTCCTGACTGCGATCACGGACGAATACTCCACCGCCCATAATCGCAGGTCAGAAGGGCATTCGCGTGTCAAACCACCCACCCCACCACCAACCCCATGAAGAATTGAGGCTAGTAGGAGGAGTTGAGTTATGACGAACGAGCGGGAGTTGCTGGACCGGATCACGGTGCGGCCGGAGGTGTTCTGCGGGAAGCCCATCATCAGGGACATGCGTATCGCAGTGGAACACGTCCTGGCGATGCTCGCGGCCGGGGATACACCCGCAACGATCTTGCACGAGTACAAGTACCTCGAACCGGAAGACATCCAAGCCTGCCTGGTATTTGCCCACCGCTCCCTGGCCGGTGAGCAGGTACATGAGCGTTTGGCGGTCCGGTAGCAGGCGATGAAGTTTCTCCTCGACGTCTGCGCGTCTTCAGTAACCATGAGGGTCATGCTGATCGGCCTGGGTCACGATGTGTCATCGGTCGCAGAGTGGGACCCGAGAGCTTCTGATGCGGAAGTTCTGGCGATGGCGTTGGAAGAAGGGCGGATACTGATCACCGAAGATAAGGACTTTGGCGAGTTGGTGTTCGTACGAAGGCTGCCCTACTCGTGCATCATCCGGTTCGTTGACATGCGGGTCGAGGAGAAGGTGTCAGCGATGGGAAGTCTTCTCGAGCACCAGGCTGATTCGATGCTTCCAGGAGTCTTGATAGTGGTGACTCGGAGTCGGGTGCGCGTGCGCCGTGGACGAGTTCGAGAGCGAGGTGGTGCTCGGTGAAGCCTTGGTACTGGAGTTGCCCCGGTTTTGTGGACAGTTTTCGGCTTGCGGTCTAGGTCGTGGGTTGGTGGCTCCTTTCGTAGTCGGCGGGTGAGTGGTATCCGATGGTGGAGTGCCGCCGGCGGGTGTTGTAGAACCCTTCGATGAACTCGACGATGGCTAGGCGGGCTCGGGTTCGGTTCGGGAAGCGAACCCGGTGGAGGAGTTCGGTCTCGAGGGTGGCGAAGAACGACTCGGCAACTGCGTTGTCATAAGCGTTGGCTTTCCGTCCCATGGAGGGGATGATCCCGGCCTGGCGGCAGCGGGCGCCGAATGTCGCCGACGCGAATGTTGGGACACCACCTGCGCGTAGGGTCACCGGGTAGTCACCGTCCAGCGCGGTCTTGCGATAGTCGAACGCTTTGGCCCGTGCTTCGGCCAGGCTTACATAGGGGTAGCGGCCTAAGCCGAGGTCGTGGCGTTTCCCGTTTACGGTTCCCGCCAGATCCAAGCATTCGATCCAGACGGCTGGACACGAAGGATCAGGCCGTGGGAGTCTCCGTACTTGCCTGGCTTGGTAACTGAACGCACCCATGCGGCTGTTCGTCTTGGCACAATTCCGCCATTTCCGTCCCCCTTAGCCTCCCACATTGCGATGGAACTACCAGAAACGGGCGGGAATAGCCAGCAACGGAGCGGCTCGCGTGTAACTGTGTACCCAGTTGAGGTGGGGGCTCAGAAATAGCCCTTTACCTGCGCTTATAGGGTGATCCGAAACGATTAGAAACTCGGTACCGGGAATGGGACTCGAACCCATACGCCCTTGCGGGCACCGGATTTTGAGTCCGGCGCGTCTACCAATTCCGCCATCCCGGCGAGGGGACCCGATCTTACCCGGCCGGGCCTGCTGGTCGGAGCAGGTCTCCTTCAGCCTTCCGACACGCTGGTGGGCGCTGGCCGGTTACCATGTTCAGCAATTCTCGGGGGCACTAACGGTAAGCGTCGATAGTGCCGCAGCTCACTTCCCAGGTCATGGATCAGTCTCGCATACGCAACGTCGCGATCATCGCCCACATCGACCACGGCAAGTCCACACTGGCCGACCGGTTCCTGGAGTTGTGTGGTGCCGTGACGCCGCGGGAGATGCGGGCGCAGTACCTCGACTCGATGGAACTCGAACGGGAGCGCGGGATCACCATCAAGTTGCAGAGCGTCCGCCTGTCCTACGGGCCGTGGTGGATCAACCTCATCGATACGCCCGGCCACGTCGACTTCGGTTACGAGGTGTCCCGATCCCTGGCGGCGTGCGAGGGGGTGATCCTCCTCGTGGACGCCGCGCAGGGGATCGAGGCCCAGACTCTGGCCAACTGCACCATGGCCCTCGAACACGACCTGACCATCGTGGCAGCGCTCAACAAGGTCGACCTGCCGGCCGCCGACCCCGACCGGGTAGCGACCGAGATCGAGCAGGTGATCGGGATTCCGGCCGAGGACGTCCTGCGGATCTCGGCGAAGACCGGTGAGGGCGTGCCCGAGTTGCTGGATGCCGTGACCGAGCAGGTTCCGGCCCCCGCTCACGGCGCGGATGCGGAACTGCAGGCGCTGATCTTCGACTCGCACTTCGACAATTACCGCGGGGTGGTCAGCTCGGTGCGGGTCATGCAGGGGACCCTCCGGACCGGTTCCCAGGTTCGGTTCATGCAGACGGGAGCCACCCACGGGGTGCAGGAGGTCGGGGTGCGTACCCCGGCTCCCTCCAAGGTTGGGGAACTGGGTCCGGGTGAGGTCGGATACCTCATCGCGGGGGTCAAGAACACAGCCGAGGCCCGTGCCGGCGAGACGGTGACCGAGGCCCGGAATCCCGCTTCCGGTCCCCTGCCGGGGTACCGCGTGCCCAAGCCGATGGTGTTCTGCGGGCTTTACCCGGTCGACGGGGACGAGTACCTGAACCTACGGGACGCCCTCGATCGGCTCAGGCTCAACGACTCCAGCTTCAGCTACTTTCCGGAGACCTCGACGGCCCTCGGTTTCGGGTATCGATGTGGTTTTCTCGGGCTGTTGCACATGGAGATCATCACCCAGCGCCTCGAGCGCGAGTTCGCCTTGGACATAATCGCCACCAAGCCCTCCGTGGAGTACCGGGTCAGGACCACCTCGGGGGAGGTGCTGGCCGTTGACAGCCCCAGCCGCTTGCCACCCGCCGGCGAAGTGGCAGCTATCGCGGAACCCATGCTGCTGCTGAGCATCATCGCCCCGGCCCGGTACACGGGAAGGCTGATGGACCTGTGCCAGACCCGTCGGGGCCGCCTCGATCGCATGGACTACCTGTCGACGGAGAGGGTGGAGTTACGATACCGCCTGCCCCTGTCCGAGGTGGTCACCGACTTCTACGACCAGCTGAAGAGCCGGACGCGCGGGTACGCGAGCCTGGACTACGAGGCGGACGGCTACGAGGATGCCGACCTGGTCAGGGTCGACATCATGTTGCAGTACGAGCCCGTTGATGCCTTCAGCGCCATCGTCCACCGGAGCGGCGCCTACGCCTACGGCCGGACCATGACCGCCAAGCTCAGCGATCTGATCCCGCGCCAGCAGTTCGACGTACCGATCCAGGCCGCCATCGGCAGCCGCGTCATCGCCCGCGAGACCGTCAAGGCCTACCGCAAGGACGTGACCGCCAAGCTGTACGGCGGTGACGTGACCCGAAAGCGCAAGCTTCTGAGCCGCCAGCGAGCCGGCAAGAAACGCATGAAGGCGATCGGCAACGTGGACGTTCCTCCGGAGGCCTTCATCTCGGCGATGCGCATCCAGTAGGGCTGACGACGAACTCCCGCGCCGTCACCGGAAGGAGCGAAGGGGACCCTCTCCCATTTCGTGTTCGGCCGGGACCGAGAGGTTCGGGTGCCGCCGTGACTAGACGATCACCAACCAGCAACTAACACTAGTAACTAGCAACTAATCCGGGAGAGATGGCCCGGGCGAGGGCTCGGGTGGCGGACGCGATCTCCGGGATGGGGTCGTCCGAGTCGAGCGCCCTCCGCACCAGGGCCGACCCGACGATGATGCCGTCGACGTGGGGGGTGAGGGCGGCCGCCTGCTCGGGGGTTCCTATCCCCACTCCCATCACGAGGGGCACATCGGTCACAGCCCTGATCCTCTCCGCGAGCCGGCGAGGCACATCCGACACCGTGTCGCGCTCTCCGGTGACTCCCATTGCAGCCACCCCGTAGATGAACACCGGGTCGCGGGCAGCGATCCTTGCCAGCCGGTCGTCGTGGGTGGTGGGCGCGGCGAACAGCACCAGGCCGATACCGGCCCGCTCGCAGGCCTCGATCACGGGTCCGGCTTCCTCCAGCGGCAGGTCTGCGACGATCAGTCCGGATGCTCCGGCATCGGCGGCCCGCCCAGCGAACTCGTCCGGGCCGACCCGGAACACCGGGTTGGCATAGGACATCGCGAGTGACGGTCGCGCGGTTGCCTCGACGACCCGGCGAAGGATGTCGAACCCGCCGCTCAGCGTCATACCCTGCTCGATCGCTCTCTCGCTCGCCAACTGGATGGTGGGCCCGTCCATTAGGGGGTCGCTGTAGGGAATACCGACCTCGAAGGCGTCCGCCCCGGCCTCGGCCATCGCTACGAAGGTGTCCACCGTCGCTCCCGGGCTCGGCAGGCCGGCGGTCATGAAGGGCAGGAACGCGGTGCGTCCCTGCCTCCTGACGTCTGCGAACAGCCTGTCCAGGTCCTTCCGGCTCATCCGTTCACCCTATCCCGGTCTTGGCAGCGATCATCTCGACATCCTTGTCTCCGCGCCCGGAGAGGTTGATCAGCACCGTCCGGTCCCGCAGGGCGTCGGCCTCCTTGGCCACCCAGGCCACCGCGTGAGCCGACTCGAGGGCGGGGATGATCCCCTCGGTACGGGAGAGCAGGTCGACCCCTCCCAAGGCCTCGTCGTCCGTTATGGACACGTACCGGGCCAGTCCGGCGTCTGCGAAGTAGGCGTGCTCCGGTCCCACCCCCGGATAGTCGAGACCTGCCGAGATGGAGTGGGCCTCGAGGACCTGGCCCTCGTCGTCCTGGAGCATGTACGTGCGGGCGCCGTGGAGGATCCCCGGTGAACCGGCGCCTATCGAGGCTCCGTGCCGTCCGGTCTCGATCCCGTGACCGGCCGCTTCCACGCCGATCAACTCCACCGCTTCACGACCCGCGAACGGGTAGAACATGCCTATTGCGTTGGATCCCCCGCCCACGCAGGCCACGACCACATCGGGCATCTCCCCGCGGAGTTGGCCGATGCTCTCCTCCCCGATCACCTTCTGGAACTCCCGCACGATCCATGGGAACGGATGGGGTCCCACCACCGACCCGATGATGTAGTGGGTCGTTTCCACGGTACGCACCCAGTCGCGCATGGCCTCGTTGACGGCGTCCTTGAGGGTTCCGGCCCCGGAAGTGACCGGAATCACGTCGGTACCCAGCATGCGCATTCGCTGCACGTTCAGCGCCTGGCGATCGATGTCCTTCTCGCCCATGTAGACCAGGCACTCCAGGCCGGCGTAGGCCGCGGCGGTAGCTGTAGCGACGCCGTGCTGGCCGGCGCCCGTCTCGGCGATCAGCCGGGACTTGCCCATGCGGGTGGTGAGCAGGGCTTGGCCCAAGGCGTTGTTTATCTTGTGGGCGCCGGTGTGGGCCAGATCCTCCCGCTTGAGGAGAACGCGGACGCCGATCTCGCTGGACAGATGGTCCGCGCCGTGAAGCGGGGTGGGTCTGCCCGTGTAGCTGTGCAGCAGATCGTGGAACTCGCTCACGAAGCTCGGGTCGATCCAGGCATCGGCGAACTCCGCGGCCAGTTCCTTCAGGGCCGGCATGAGGGTCTCGGGTGCGAACATGCCGCCGTAGTCACCGAACCTGCCCCGTTCGTCCGGCCGATCCAGCCTGGGGCCCGGAGCGGTCGCGGGGGTTACCGTCATGAACCTTCCTCCACCCGTTTGGCGTTCCTTACAAAGCTGTGGATCCTGGCAGGATCCTTCACTCCCGGGGCAGACTCTAGGCCGGACGAGGCGTCGACACCCCATGGACGGTGACGGGCCACGGCCTCGGCCACGTTCGCGGGGTCAAGACCCCCGGCCAGCACGTAGTGGCTTCCGGGCGGGGGGAGCCACTCCAGATCCACTCGCTTGCCGGTTCCGCCCAGCCCTTCCGGTGAGTAGCCGTCGAGAAGGGCGGTCTGTCCGGGAGGGATCGTCCGGAGGTCCACCGGACCCCGCACCCGGTGCGGCCGCAGTACGAAGGCCCCCGCCCCGGCTGCGGCGTGGGCGGCTTCGGATGCGTGGTCACCGTAGGGTTGCACGCCGGCGGCTCCCACGCGGTCCAGCAGCGCCACCAACTCCTCGGGGCGGGTGTCGAGCGTGAGGATCACCGCAGGTACCCGGGACTGGGAGGCCAGCCGGGCCGCCTCGTCGATCTCCACGTATCGGGTCGTTCCTTCGATCAGGTTCAGGCCCACAGTGTCCGCACCCGCTTCTGCAGCGGCCTCGAGGTCGACGACGGTTCGCATCCCGCAGACCTTCACCCAGGTCATGTCACCCCCTGAGACCCGCGATGGCCTCGGCGGGATCCGCCGACCTGGACAGGTACTCCCCCACCAGCAGCGCGTCGTATCCCGCGTCTCTGAGGCGGGTAGCGTCCTCCGGGCCCTTCACCCCGCTCTCGGCGACGCGTATGTCGACCCCTTCCAGCAGCGGTGAGATCTCCTCCGAGGTGGCCAGATCCACGTTGAAGGTCCGAAGGTCCCGGTTGTTGACGCCCACGATCCTGGCCCCCGCATCCAATGCCCTGATCGCCTCCTCGCGGCTATGGACCTCCACCAGGGCTGCCAACCCGGCTTCTTCGGCTGCCCGCAGCAGCTTGGCGAGGAGAGGGTCGTCGAGGATCGCCACGATGAGCAGCACCGCGTCGGCTCCCATCGCCCTAGTTTCCCAGACCTGTGACGTGTCGAGCGTGAAGTCCTTGCGCAGCGCCGGCAGCGACGTGGCCGACCGGGCCGAGCGGAGGTCTTCGGGGCCTCCCATGAAATGGTCCGGCTCGGTCAGGACCGACATCGCGGATGCTCCGCCCGATTCGAAGGCAGCGGCCCGTTCGGAGGGATCCATCCCGGCGTTGATCACCCCTTTCGAGGGTGAAGCTCGTTTGAACTCGGCGATGATCGACAGTCCGGGCCCGGCAAGTGCACCGGCGAAGTCCCGTGGCGGCGGCAGGCTCGCCGCCGACTCACGTAGTTGCATCTCGCGTGCCTGTATCGAGGGGAGTCGGCTGCGAACCGATCCGAGAATATTGTCGAGCATGGTCGTGAAGGCTACTCGGCCCCGACCTGATCGCTGTGCGCTCGGAGGGGAGCGGGTCCTCTCAATGGGTGAGCAGTGGCAGCTGCTCGACCGTCCCCCTCGCGCTCCCCTCTTCCCAGGACACCGTTACCTGCGTCCCCGGCGGGGCCTCCCGCCGGATCAGGGCCAGGGCGACCGGGACTCCGGTTGACGGGCTCTCCCCCACCGATGTGAGTGTTCCTACCACCTTGCCCGCATGTGTGACCTTTGCCCCGGAGGGCGGGGCCGGCCCTTCGAGCATCCGCACCCCCCTGAGGTTCCGGTTCACGCGCCCCCGGCTGTCGATGCGCGCCACCAGTTCCTGGCCGAGGAAGCACCCCTTGGTGAACGACACGGCCTCGGGGACCAGACCGGACTCCTGGGGGATGGTCTTGTGATCGATGTCGAGGCCGAAGCGGGGTTCTCCGGTCTCGATTCGCAGCGTGGTATGGGCATGCCGGCCGATGGGCTGCAGACCGCGGTGCTCCAGGTCGGAGACTCCGAGACCGGCGACCAGGCGATGACGGAGCGGCTTTCCGCTCACCTCCGCCACCAGGATCCCGTCCTCGTCGGTCCAGCCGCCGGCGACGTCGAGCATGGACGGGGCCGGACCCCATACATCGAACACCTCGCGGGCATCCGGCACCAGATCGACATCCACCCGCAGGCGCCAGCGTGACAGGGTCCGGATGGTCTCCTCCCGGCGGGCGGCTCCGGTCACGATTCCCACCCGGTCCTCTCCCCGCAGCAACCACAGCAGCGCCTCCAGTTTTCCGCGGGGCTGGAGAAGGAACGACCGCGCCACACGTCCCGGCGGCAGGGCCTCGACGTCCTGGCTGAGGATGTTCTGGAGGAAGGCGACCGTGTCTGGTCCCACGGCCCAGAACAGTCCGCTCACTCCCCCCACGAACCCGGCGTCGTGGCGGCCTACCGCGTACTCGACGGCGGGGTCGCCGAACGACTCGGGCCACGGGCTCACACCGACTCCGCGCCCACGATCGCCGCCAGAGCCGCGGCGGCCTTGGCCTCGGTCTCCCGGTACTCGGTCGTCGGGTCCGAGTCGGCTACCAGGCCCGCCCCCGCCTGGATCCAAGCGGTGCCATCTGCGATTACCACCGTTCTCAGACAGATCGCCGTGTCGACGTTCCCGCTGAAGTCCAGGTATCCGGCTGCGCCCGCGTACGGTCCCCGTGTCACGGGCTCCAACTCGTCGATGATCTCCATGGCCCGGACCTTGGGAGCACCGGACACGGTGCCGTGCGGGAACACCGCACGGATCACGTCGACGGGCCCGTGGCCGTCTCCCAGGCGTCCCGAGACGCCCGACACGATGTGCATCACGTGGGAGTACCTTTCCACCACCATCAGGTCGTCCACCTTGACCGAGCCGAAGTTGCACACCCTGCCGAGGTCGTTACGGGCCAGGTCGATGAGCATGACATGTTCCGCCCTCTCCTTCGGGTCGGCCAGCATCTCCTTCTCCAGCGCAAGGTCCTCCTCCTCGGTGGCGCCGCGGGGTCGGGTCCCGGCGATGGGCCGGGAGTAGACGGTTCCGTCCCGGACCCGGGTCATGAGCTCGGGTGACGAACCGGCCACGGTGACCTCCGGATGGTGGAGGTAGAAGAGGAACGGGGAGGGGTTTATCAGGCGCAGCGCCCGGTAGATGTTGAAGGGGTCGCCTTCGAAGGGGGTGGCGAGGCGCTGGCTCAGCACTACCTGGTAGGCGTCACCGGCCCTTATGTAGTCCTTCACCACCCTGACGGCGTCCTCGAAGACATCCCGGGTCATCGTCGACGTGAACGACGGCCGGCTGGAGGTGGACCGGTGGAAGGGCCCGGCCGGCCGGTAGCGAAGGGCCATGCCGAGGCGGTCGGCCGCGGCGCGAAGGCGGTCGGCCGCGTTCTCGTAGGCGGCGTCGAGATCCTCCTCGAGGTCCGTGAAGACATTCCGGACGAGAGTGATGGTCTGGCCGAAGTGGTCGAGCGCGGCCAGACTGCCGACGAACTGCCACATCATCTCTGGCAGGCCCCGGTCGTCGGCGGGCTGGTCGGGTAGGTGCTCGACGTAGCGGACCATGTCGTAGGAGAGGTATCCCACCGCTCCCGAGTGCAGCGGTGGAAGGCCGGCGATCGGGCCCGTGTCGTAGCGGGCCAGCAACTGTTCCAGAACCGTGAGCGGGTCGCCGCCGGGGAGTTCGAGGCGAGGATCGTCCACGCGGGTGACCCCGTGGTAGCTGGTGACCGTGAACACCGGATCCCATCCGAGGAACGACCACTGCGCCCACCTCTCGCCCCCCTCGAGGGATTCGAGCAGGAATCCGGGCCGGTCGCCGACCAGTTTGCCGTAGACACTGACCGGGGTCTCCCGGTCGGACAGCAACGACATGGTCACCGGAACCACGGGTAAAGACTCCGCCATACGGCGGAACCCGGCAAGGTCGGGGCTTATCTCCATGGCCACACGTTACCGACGAGCAGAGCCGATCCAGAACCGGACCAATCCCGACGGTGAGTCTCAGGCCGCGTCTGTGGACACGGCTTCCTCTGACGATCCCTACTCCTGGCGGTCAAGCCAGGTTTGCAGGGTCTGGGTGGTCCAAGTGGGAACGCCGGTGCCCAAGAAGTCGTTGTCGTTCGTCCAGATCGCTCCGTCCAGTGCCAGGGCACAGGCCACAGCCGGCCAGTCGGACTGATCGCGTTGTGATCGGGCCAGTGCCTCGTCCCTGAACGGGTAGTAGATCTCGGTGGCGACAACCGCCAGATTGTTGTCGACCGAATGGAGGCTCACCACTACCAGATCATCACGGTCGACGGTGCTCAGACCTCGAGAGGATGCAAAGGCGCCTATACGTCGGGGTAATTCCACGTGCACCTCGGCCAGCATGTGTTCGGGGATGAACAGTTCCAATCGGGGGTCCCCAAGCCTTTGCCTCCCCTTTGCCCGTAGAAGGTCCCCCACCAGCACGCTGGTGTCGACCACGAGCAGCATCAGGCCTTCTGGTAGTCGTCGGGCGCCAGAGCGCGAACGAGTTCCTCCTCGCTCAGACCGGTGGTTTCCAGAACCCGTTCGACCACCTCTCCAACGCGATCGAACGACTCGATGATCTCTGTTCGGTTGTGCTTGGGTGTCGGAACCGGCACGAAGAACCCGACCGGCTTGCCGTTCCGTTCGATCCGGATCGTCTCACCGAGCTTCATCAAAGTGGTTGCATGATCCCTGAATTGCCTGATCCCGACAGCGCGCACGGAAGACCTCCCCGATGTGACCACTAGTGTAGCCACGGCACCCTGGGTGGGTGTGGTCCCCGAGGTGCTCGCCGCCAGGAACGGCTTGTCTCCCGATCTATCCCGTTCCGTGGCTCTTGGTAGGTTCTTCAGCGGAAGTTGCGGGCTTGTAGCCGGTCGGTCGGGAGGGGGGTGAAGCCTCTGGCCACCAGGTTGGTCACGCCGTCGCGGTATTCGAGGATGCCCCGGATGATCAAGCCGGGGTTGCGGCGGGCGACCCTGCGGTGTTCCATCCAGATCTCCGGTAGCACCACCACGTTCAGCAGGCCGGTCTCGTCCTCGAGGTTGAAGAAGACGATGCCTCTGGAGGTGGCCGGACGCTGCCGGTGGGTGACCACTCCTCCTACCTCGATCCGGACGCCGTTGCGGCGTATTTCGAGTGCTTCGGCGACGGGGATACATCCGAGTTCCGCCAGCCGGGGGCGGGCGAAGTGCATGGGATGCTTGACCGACACTCCGGTGGCCCACAGTGATGCCTGGTGGACCTCCCGGTCCTTCATCGGCGCCAGCCGGGGCGGGTCCAGTCCGGGTACCAGCGGTAACCGCTCGGGACCGGCCCCGGCCATGGCGCCGGCCATCCACATGCCCTGGCGGGGGGATATCCCGAACGATCCGAAGGCGCCGGCGGCGGCCAGGCCCTCGAGGGTGTCCACCGCCAGCCCGGTGCGGTGGGCGAATTCGGTGGGATCGGAGAAGGCGCCACCGATCTGGCGGGCTGCCAGGATCCGTCTCGCCTCGGCTTCTCCCAGGTTGCGGACGTATCCCAGCCCGAGCCGGGCCGCCACCGGCTCCCGGATGGCGTCTTCGACCGGGCCCCTCCCGCGCCGCCAGCGCATCCCGAAGTGCTCCACGATGTCCTCCTCGGCGCACGCATGCGGTTCGACGGTGCACTCCTCCAGAGAGCGGTTCACGTCGGGGTCCAGCACCACCACCCCGTGGCGGAGGGCGTCCTGGACCAGGGAGTTCGGGGAGTAGAAGCCCATCGGCTGGGCGTTGAGCAGTCCGACCAGGAACTCGGCCGGGTAGTGGTAGCGCAGCCAGGCCGACATGTAGACGATGTAGGCGAACGACACCGAGTGGCTCTCGGGGAAACCGAACGAGGCGAAACCCTGCAGCTTCTCCCAGATCTCGCGGGCGGCGGCGCCTGTCACTCCCTTGGAGCGCATCCCCTCGAACACCTCCTCCTCGAGTTGTGCCATCGCCTCGTCCGATCGCTTGTGGGTCATGGCGGAACGGAGCCGGTCGGACTGGCCCCCGTCGAAACCGGCGCACACGCGGGCCAGTTCCATGAGCTGCTCTTGGAAGACCGGCACGCCGAGGGTGCGCTCCAATATCGGTCGGGCCAGCGGATGGGGGTAGCGGACCGGTTCCTTCCCGTTGCGCCGACGCAGGTATGGATGGACCGAGGCGCCCTGGATGGGGCCGGGACGGATCAACGCCACCTGCACGGCCAGGTCGTAGAAGGTCCTGGGTTTGAGGCGCGGCAGGGTGGCCATCTGGGCCCTGGACTCGACCTGGAACAGTCCCACGGTGTCGGCCCTGGTCAGCATCTCGTACACGGCTGGTTCCTGGGGAACGGTGGCCAGGTCGATCCGGTCGCCGTGGGCATCCTCGATGATGTCCACGGTGAGATGCAAGGCATTCAGCATGCCCAGGCCCAGCAGGTCGAACTTGACGATCCCCATGGCGGCGCAGTCGTCCTTGTCCCATTGCAGCACCGTCCGGTTCTCCATGCGTCCCCACTCGACGGGCACCACCTGCCACAGCGGGCGGTCGGCGATGACCATGCCTCCCGAGTGGATTCCCAGGTGTCTGGGGAACCCGTCGAGGCGGCGGCAGATGTCGTAGACGAGTTCGGCGGTCAACCCGGCCGGGAGCGGATCCTCCAAGGGCAGTTCCGTGGGAGCGTGAGTGTCCACGTACCTGGTCATGCCGTCGGCCTGTGCCTGGGTGAAGCCGAAGGCCTTGGCCACGTCCTTGAGCACCGAACGGGCCCGGTAGGTGATCACGTTGGCGACCATGGCAGCCCGTTCCCGGCCGTACCGCCGGTAGCAATACTGGATGACCTCCTCGCGGCGCTCCGCCTCGAGATCCAGGTCGATGTCGGGGGGGCGGCCGCGTTCCTCGGAGAGAAACCGTTCGAACGGCAGGCCCAGGCGGATGGGGTCGACCCGGGTGAGGTCAAGGCAGCGGCAGACGGCCGAGTCGGCGCCCGAACCCCGTATCTGGCACATGATGTCCTGATCCCGGGCGAAGTTGACGATATCCCATACCACGAGGAAGTAGCCGGGGAAGCCGAGGCGGTGTATGACGTCCAGTTCGTACGTCAGGCGGGCGACAGCTCCCGCCTCGACTCCCCCTCCCCCGTCGGGGTATACCTTCCGGGCGCCCTGGAAGGTGAGATGGCGCAGGTAGTCCATTTCGGAGCGGAACCGGTCGGGCATGGGGAAGTCGGGCAGCCGGGGTGCTACCAGTCGCAGGTCGAAGGCCATTTCCCTGCCCAGCGAGGCGGCCTGTTCCACCGCTCCCGGATACTTGCGGAACCGGGCCGCCATCTCGTCGGGTGATTTGAGGTAACGCTCGTCGGTAGCAGGCCGGAACCCGTCGTGCTCGGTGAGGGAACGGCGCCCTCCGATGGCTGCCAGCACCTCGGACAGATCCGCGTCGCGCCGGTCGGCGTAGTGGACGTTGTTGGTGGCCACCGCGGGCAGGTTCAGCCGGGCGGCTATCTCCCATAGAAGGTCGTTGCGGCGGTCGTCCTCCGGCATGCGGTGATCCCAGAGCTCGATGTGGAGACGTTGCCCGAAGATCTCCCGCAGGCGGGAAGCAGCCCGGAGAGCCGCCACCTCGTCACCCCGCTGCGCTGCCCGCGGGACCGCTCCCATTCCGCATCCGGTGAGCGCCACCAGACCACCCTTGGCGGCGGCATTGGCCAGGTCCTCCCATCGGTAGACGGGGCGGTCCTTCTCCCCCCGTAGCTGGGCCAGGGAGACCAGACGGCTCAACCGGGCGTACCCCTCCGGAGAGGGTGCCAGTACCACCAGGTGTTCGGCTCTGCTGCTGTCCGCTAACGGCTTGGTCCGGTGGGTCCGACGGGTTCTCAGACCGTTGCGCCGGGCACGTTCGTCCGTCGGGATCGGGATACGGGTGGCGTCGCGCCGGGCCGCCTCCTCGAAGGGCGATGCAACTCCCTCGTCGGGTGAACCGATGGGCGGGAGCGAGAGTTCCACCCCGTACGCAGACGGCAATCCGATCTCCCTGGCGGCCTGCCAGAACCGCACCAAACCGTAGAAACCGTCATGGTCGGTGATCGCCAGAGCCTCGTACCCGAGTTTCGCGGCCCGTTCCACCATCCGTTCGGGCTGCGAAGCCCCGTCCAGGAACGAGAAGTTGGAATGGGCATGCAGTTCGGCATAACGCGGACCCTTCATTCCCCCAGGCTAGTCAATCTACCGAACACATGTTCGATCAATCCAAAGCCTTCTGTAGTGGGTATGGGGGAGGATCCAAGCCCGTAGCCCTCACCGTAAAGGCCTTCATTGGGCTAATGGGCCTATAATACACTTAATATTTATGCTAATATGAATATAGGCCACAGAGGTATGGGGAGCTGATGGTTATGTGGGAACCGGCGCCCGAGGATCTGATCAGGGTTGTCAGCGAGCAGAACCCTTGGCGCTTGCTGGGTCGTGTGCCGTCGTCACTGGCTCCCCCGACGGAACGACCACTGGCATCCTCGCTATGGAAGCGGCTCCTCAGTGACCGGCCGAGACGCTACCAGTTGATACTGGGACCGCGCCGGGTTGGCAAGACTACGGTTCTCTACCAGACGGTCCGCCACCTCCTAAACGAAGGTGTCAACCCTGGGCACATTTGGTGGCTGCGGATGGACCACCCGCTATTGATGCCGTTCGCCCTCGGTTCGATCGTACGTTCAGCGATGGATGTCCTGGATGCCGATGACGCGGCGCCGCTGTATCTGATGCTCGACGAGTTGGTGTACGCCAAGGACTGGGATCTGTGGCTTAAGACGTTCTACGACGAGCGATGGCCGGTACGGGTGGCCGCCACTTCCAGTGCTACCGCCGCGCTACGCGAGCGCCGATCAGAAAGCGGTGTGGGTAGGTGGTCAGAACGGTATCTAACTCCCTACCAATTCCCCGAATACCTTGACCTGGTGGGTCAGCGCTACGAAATCGACCCCGGTCGGACCCTCGCCGAGACGCTCCGATCCTTGCGGCAAGGCCGGTACGCCAATCTCGACCTTGTTGCGGCGCGCCGCAGGTTCATGCTGGTAGGAGGATTTCCCGAACTGCTCGCTGCCGACCGTGCAAGGGAACGCCCCGATGAGGATATCGTCCTCGAGTCTCAGCAGATCCTACGAAGCGACGCGGTAGAACGGGCTGTATACAAAGATATCCCCCAATCGTTCGGTGTCGACAACCCGATCCTGTTGGAGAGACTGTTGTACGTGCTGGCAGCACAGATGGTCGGGATACTGTCTCCTTCCAAGATCAGCCGCGAGTTGGGTATGTCACAGCCCACCTTCGATCGGTACCTGTCGTACCTTGAACGTGCTTTCTTGGTGTTTACTCTCCCTAACTACTCGGGGCGGGAGGCAACCGTCCAGAAGAGGGGGCGTAAGCTGTACTTCTACGACGGTGCGGTCCGCAACGCTGCCCTCCAGCGGGGCCTAGCCGTGCTTGACAATCCCACCGAACTCGGATTCCTGATCGAGAACCTCGTTGCCGCCTCGCTGCAGGCACACGCCCTACGCTCAGGAGTCCGTCTGCACCATTGGCGCGAAGGCAACAACGAAGTTGACCTGATATACGCCCACCCGACGCAGCCGCTCGCGTTCGAGATAGCGTCCTCCCCTGGCCACAGCCGTTCAGGACTTCACCATCTCATCCAAAGGCACCATCGATTTAGGGGAGGTTGCTATCTGGTAGCACCCCAAGCCTCCGTCATCCATCCGGACGAGACCGGGATCGGCACCTTACCCCTCGACATCTTCCTGCTCGCCATCGGTACCCAATCCAATCCATAAGCAGGCACCTGGCACCTGATCAGTCGTAGAGGCCGACTATGGAGACCTGTTCGCCGGTTACGCGGCATAGCATGGCGCCTGCCGAGGTGACGATCTGGTAGAGGTCGCTCGGCTCCTCCTCGGCCCACCACCGGCCCATCCTTCGCCACGGACCCGCCCAGGCCACCACCGGTTCCCACCGGCTGGCCAGGCGTACCCGGGTCGGGATGCCGGCGTCCCATTCCACATCCAGGTGTTGGGGACGGGGTGGCACCAGGCTCGGCGACGGTTTGGGAACCTTTCCCGGCCATGGGGAACCGGGGTTACGTGCCGGTTCGGGGAACTCCTCCCCCCAGCGTGTCCACTGCACCCGCTCGGCGGGATCCCGCCCGCCCTGGGGCCGCGCCTCCAGCACCGAGTCCGGACCCAGGATGGTCCGGGTTCTCTCCAGCGCCCGTTCCGCCTCGATCCGCGCCGCGGTCGCCTCGAACAGTCCCGGCTGGTATCCCTCGTCGGACAGGTCGGCCGGGGCGAGCTTCAGGCGGGCCAGACCGCCCGGCACCCCGCCGGTCTCGGTCCATGCGCGGAGTTGCCACCAGACCCGTTCGGCCAGCGCCCGGTCGTCGAACGGTTCGGCACTCCTCCATATCCGCGATCGTGTGACCCCTTCGGCTGCTTCCGCTTCCACCTCCACCCGATGGGGCGCGATCCGGTGCTGTTCCAGCAAGCTCATTAGAACCCCGGCCAGGTGGCGGGCGGCGAATCCCACCTGCTCGAGTAGGAGGAGCGGCTCCTCGAATACCCGCTCGACCACCAGGTCGGGTGGGATGGGCCGCGGCGCGACCATCCGGTCCTCGCCGCTCGCCAGCCGGTGTGCCTTCAAGCCAGGAACGCCGAATCGGGAGGCCACTGCGTCGCGCGGAAGGGCTGCCAGGCCGCCGAGAGTGGTGACCCCCAGCCACCGGAAGGTGGCGATCAGTTCGTCGGTGGCCAAAGCGGATATGTCCAGCCCGGCCAGGAAGGCCCGGTCATCCTCCACGATCAGCTTCGATCGGGCGGATCGGGCGGCCCAGTACGCCGCGAAGGGACCTCCTGCCACCCCGAACCGGCCTCCGTCCGCCAGACGACCCACAGCCCCGGCTACCCGGTCCACCACAGCCTTCTCCCCGCCGTAGTAACGGATCGCTCCGTCGATCCGGATGAAGATCCAACCGGGTTCTATCACCTCGACTCGGGGAATCAGGTCCTCGACGGCAGCCAGTAGCGGTTCGAAGCGGCGTGTCTCATCGGCCGGGTCGCGATCTAGGGACAGAGCCGTCGGGCAGAGCGCCTCGGCGGTACGACGCGCCATACCGGCCTTCACCCCCGCCTCCCGCGCCGGGGCGTTGACGGCCGCCACCAGGGAGCGGCCGTCCCGGGTTCCTACTACGAAGGCCGGTCTACCCGGCGGCGCGTCCGGCCTGCGGAGCACCCAGTCCGGAAACCATACGCACAGGATGCGAGCCATCGTCCTCCACCTCCACCACGACCCGCCGACCCGCGGCGCCCTTCCCGGATAGCTCGAGGATCAGGGTGCGGCGGTCCAAGCGTCCATGTCCCCTCCCGGCGCCTTCCCATACCTCCTGGGCCACCTGCACACGCAGGTAGGCCAACCCGGGGGGGAGCCGGCCCGCCAGCGGGCGCAGGATCACCATTGCGTCTCGGGTCCGTGTCTTGGCGCCGAGGCGTCGCAACACCGAGTCCCGGATGCCACCGGGAACTTCGGCATAGATCGCCTTGACCCCGTCGAGCAGGGCGGCGACGGCACGTGGCCACCGGGCCGGGTCGTCGCATCGCACGACCGTCAGCCCGTCGGGCGGGATACCCACCTCCCACGCCGACAGGGGGCATATCCACCCCCGGGCGTCCACCACCACCCGATGCGGATGCGGCGTCCCGGCCAGCATCGAGAAGCCGACCCGGGTAAGACCCGAGCCCGTGGATCCTTCCAACCCGACGACGCGCCCGGGTTGGATAGCCAGCAGGTCGGTGTTTCCCCGTACCGGCATGGCCGGCACCGTCACTACCGCCGCCGCACTACGAGCCATTGTCTACCTGTTTCTCCTGGTGGCGCCTACTCCCCCGCCATCCGACAGGACCGCACAGTATAGACGAACATATGTTCGGTGAATGGTGAATGGTGAATGGTGAATGGTGTGCCGATCGCCACCAATTCACTAAATCTCAGCTAGGCGCTCCAGTCCCAGGCGGATCATCCATTCGCTGATGAGGCTTGACAGGTCGGTGATCCTCCCGGTGATGAACAGCCATCCGAACACGATCATGAGAAGTCCCGAGACCACGTTGATCTTGCGGAGGTGACGCTGGAGCAGCCGGATACCGGAGTAGACCTTGGTCACCCCTATGCCGGCCGCGATGAACGGTATCCCCATGCCCATCGAGAAGAGGAACAGCAGGAACATTCCTCTCACGACCGTCTCCTGGGTTGCGGCCTGGGTGAGGATGGCGGCGAGGACAGGGCCGATGCACGGCGTCCATCCGAACCCGAACGCCATACCCATAACGAGAGGTGCCCATCCTCCAAGACGGGATGGACGGACCTCGAGCCGGCGTTCCCTCGCCAGAAAGGCCAAGCGTGGCGAGTTGCCCAGTGCCATCACCAAGATGACCAACCCGAACAGCACGATGAGCCATCCCGCCACCTGCGTGATGAGGGTCTTGTTCCGGAGCAACAGGCCTGCGATCGAGGTGGCCCCGGCACCGAGCAGTACGAACACCACGGTCAGGCCTGCTACGAACAGCGCGGTGACCCGCAGCATCCGGACGGTCGAGGCTTTCCCTTGCTGGAGTTCGGCCACCGAATACCCGGACATGAGGCCCAGGTAGCCCGGAAGCAGGGGAAGGACGCAGGGTGATACGAATGAGAGAGCCCCGAACACGAAGGCACTCAGGAAACTGGCTGGTTCCACATTCCTCTCCGAAGGCTGGCCGGGTTTGTTGCCATGCTCTCATCTTTGCAGGTGGGACGATCAACCGGTGAATGCCGGGCCGCCGGCGGCGGGCTCCGCGGGAGTGTAAGCCTCACTAACCTACGTACATGGCCCAAGCCATACCGACGCGCCTCGGCACCCGGGCCGATCCCACCCCCCGCGATCCGGCGGAACCCCGGCAGATGACACCATGATCGGTCGCCTGATCCGGCTGTTCGGCCCGGTATCCGGGTACCGGCGCCAGGATCGTCGCCTGCTCGGTCTGATGTACCTGGTCGGCCTCTTCCAGGGCTACGCGCAGACCCAGGCCGTGAACACCCTCCCGTTCGTCCGGATCGCCTTCGGGTTGAGCGGGGCGGAGATGAGCCGCCTGTTCGCCATCGCTCGGATCGGCGCCCTGGTCGCCGTGGTGTACGCGGTGCTGGGTGATCGGTGGGGACGCCGCGGCCCCTTCCTGCTCTCCTACCTGATGCTGCTCCTGGCGACGGGCGCCACCGCCTTCGCCGTTGCGCCTTCCCTCTACGCCGCTCTCCAGATCTTGGCCAGGATGGGATCGGCTGCGATGGCGATGCTGGCCACCGTCCTGCTGGCCGAGCAGGTTCGCTGGGACAACCGGGCATGGGCGATCAGTTTCTACGCCACCGCGGTCGCCCTCGGATCGGGTGCCGGCCTTCTGGCGCTCCCGCTGGCGCAGATGAACGAGAATGGCTGGCGGTTGCTCTTCGGTGCGTCGGTTCTCGGCCTGCCGTGCTACTTCCTCTTGAGCATGCGGTTGGGAGAGAGCCAGATCTTCCGGTACACGGAACGTCACACCCTCTTCATATACCCGCTGATCGGCCGCTACGCCGGACGGTTCTGGCTGGCTGCCCTCTACGGCCTGTCCATCAGCGCTTTCTCGGCGGTAGCTGTCACGTTCGCATTCGAACGGCTGGTCAACGAGTTGGGCCTCGCGAGTGCGGAGGCGGCACGGATCATGCTGATCGGAGGTACTGCCGGCGGCGCCGGCTACTTCCTGGGAGCCAGGATGGCGGACGCACTCGGCCGCAAGCCGACCATCATCGCGGCCCTCCTCACCGGTCTGGCGGGCGGGGTGGGTTTCTACTGGTGGACCAGTCCCAACCTGCTGCTGGTGTTCACGGCGCTCTCGGCATTCGGCAGTTCGGCCGCGATACCCGTCAGTGCCGCCCAGCGCACCGAACTGTTCCCCACCGAGATACGCGCCACCGCCAACCAGTGGCTCCACTCGGTGGCTGTGCTGGGATCGATCCTAGGCCTTTCGATCGCCGCCTACACGATCGATCTGTGGAACCTGTCCCTCACGGTCACCGCGCTCGGGTCGGGTGTGGTGCTGGCTGTCATCCTCCAGACGTTGATTCCCGAGACGCTCGGAAACGAGATGGGTCAGGTGACCACCCGAACGTAGCGCCAAGCCAGCGGTAGGAGCCGCGCCAGCATGAATACCACCAGCGCCATCCAGATCCCGCCGATGGATGTCGCGGTGACCAGCAGGACGCAGGTGAGGGCGGAAGCTCCTGTCATTGCCACCGCGAGGAACCTGAAGTCGGCGGCGCCGATCATGATGCCGTCGAGGACGAACACCACGCTGTTCAGGGGCTGGCTGATGGCCACGATGGGCATCAGCGAGGCAACCATGATGATGACCGACCGGTCGGAGGTGAACCAGCCTGGGAGGAGGTCGCGCAGCAGCCAGAAGGACACCGCCAGCACGACTCCCCACACGACACCCCACACCAGCATCCGTCTGGACAGTCGCCGGGTTGAGTTCCGATCTCTCGCCAGATGAGCTGCGACGAGGTTCTGGGCGGCGATGGCGACGGAGTCGACCACCAGGGATAGGAAGAACCAGATCTGCGCTGCCACCTGGTGGGCAGCCACCTGGCTGACCCCGAGACGGGCAGCAGAAGCGGTTGCAACGGTGAGGGTCGCCACGAGCAGCAGGGTCCGGATCAAGAGGGACGATCCGGCGCTGACCAACTCCCTCATATCCTCCCAGCGCGGGCGGATCCAGCGGATCGGCAGACCGGTGTGACCCGTGACGAACAGGTAGGAGAATGCTGCCGCACCGGCGGACTGGGCTACGACGGATGCGTAGCCGGCGCCGACCAGACCCCATCCGAGCCCGAATATCAGGATCGGGTCCAGTACCACGTTGATCAGGCTCAATCCGAGGCTGACGAACATCGGGGTCCGGGTGTCTCCGAGCCCGCGGTACACCGCGTGACCGACCGTTAGCGCAAGCAGGGCCGGAAGGCCGAGCCCGCGGATACGTAGGTACGTCACGGCCGCCCGTTCCACCTGCGGGGCCGCGCCCATCAGCCGTACCAGTTGCGGCGCGGTGGTCTCGATCACCAGCAGGCCCGCGACGACCAGCAGGGCCGCGATCAGGATCGACTGGCCCGCCAACACCGCGGCCCGATCCCGGTGCCCGGCCCCGACGGCTGCGGCGATCAGTGGAGTGCTTGCGTAAGCCAGCGCGATGAACACGAAGAAGGCAAGGTTGAGCAACCCGGTGACGACTCCGAGTGCTGCTAGAGGCTCCTGTCCCAAGCGCCCGACGAAGGCGGTGTCCACCAGCGAGACGAGCGGCTCAGCGGCCAGCGCGCCCAACGCCGGAACCGCCAGCCGGAAGATGGCCCTGTCGTCATCGTTCACCGGGAACATCGTGCGGGAGCTTATGGTGTCGCGGCGGAAAGCCCGAGTCGACATGATCCCCGGCCGGTCGGGTTGCTGTGGGAGGGGCCGCTGCGTTCCTCGGCTCAGGGTGTCTCAGGAGCATCTGTGCGCCCAAACGCGCTCTAACCTTGCACCCGTATGGCGGCAGGCGAGAAGCGGGCGGACGGGACCGTTCCCAGCCCGAAGGAACGGGGCTTTGCTCGGCGTATCGTGAACCGGCTGGCGATTCGATACCCCGAGATCGGCACCGCGCTGCGCTACGCGAACCCCTTCGAGTTGCTGGTCTCCACAGTGATATCGGCTCAGACCACGGACGAGAACGTGAACCGCGCCACCCCCCGATTGTTCGCACGGTGGCCGACCCCGGATGACCTGGCTGTGGCCGACCCGGATGAGGTGGAGCAGGTGATCTTCTCGACCGGTTTCTACAGGCAGAAGACCCGGTCGATCATCGCACTGTCCCAAGACCTCGTGGACCGCTACCACGGAGTGGTCCCGG
Source organism: Candidatus Spongiisociaceae bacterium (assembly GCA_965219685.1). Classification (GTDB taxonomy): domain Bacteria; phylum Actinomycetota; class Acidimicrobiia; order Spongiisociales; family Spongiisociaceae; genus JAPPFW01. The sequence goes on from CBDCOH010000002.1 coordinate 1,097,099, forward strand.
ACGACATCGACGAGCTGGTGACCCTCAAGGGGGTGGGCCGCAAGACCGCCTCCGTGGTCCTGGCGGAGGCCTTCGGGCAGCCGGCGATCGCCGTCGACACCCATGTGAGGCGGATCACCAACCGGACCGGGCTGACCCGCCACCAGGATCCCACCAAGATCGAGCAGGATCTGAAAGCGCTGGTCCCCAAGCACGAGTGGCAACGCCTGTCCATGCGCATCATCCAATTCGGCCGGGACATATGCGAAGCTCGCCGGCCCAAGTGCTGGCGGTGCGACATCCGGAGGCTCTGTCCCTACGAGCCCAAGACACCGGTTCCGGACTCTTCCTGAATTCCCCGGAGCCCGGGACCGGGGGTCCGTGACGGCTCCACGACAGGGTAACGTTCGGCGTATGGACCTGGAACGGTATGTCGCCGAACGATCGAGCGTGAACGGTGACATCGTCAACGTCGACACGTTCGTAAACCACCGGGTCGATGCCCGGGTGATGGCGGAGATCGCCGAGCGGATCGTCGCGATAGCCGATCCGCTCCGGCCCGACGTGATCGTCACCGCCGAGGCGAGCGGGATTCCGCCCGCCCTGCTGACCGCGGCAGAGTTGGGATTGCCCATGATCTATGCCAAGAAATACGTCCTCCCCGGGCCGAGGGAGGCGGTGAGCAGGGAGGTCGGGTCCGCTACCAAGGGTTTCGAGTACACGATCGAGATCCGGCGCCGGGTGATGGAGCCCGGTCTCCGGGTCTTGGTCGTCGACGACTTCCTGGCTCAGGGAAGGACCGCGCTGGCCCTGGGCGAGATCGTCGAGGAGCTCGGATGCCGGATGCTGGGAGCGGTGTTCGCGATCGAGAAGTCCTGGGTGAGGGGACGACGGTTGCTGGAGGACCGCGGCTGGCCGGTCTGGTCGGTGATCGAGATCATGTCCGTGGACGGGGGCGTGATCCGGTTTGCCTGAAGGGGCGATATCGCTGGCCCGGATCGTCGACCTGCTCCGGGCACATACAGGCAACGGTTGCTTCGCCTGCGGCCTTGCCAATCCGATCGGGCTCCATGTCGACGGATTCGTGGAACAGGGCGGGGACATCATGGCGCGTTTCACGGCACGTACCGACCTTCAGGGAGTGATAGGGGTTCTCCACGGTGGGATCGCCGCCACGGCTCTGGACGAGATACTGGTCTGGGCGGGGATCATCCAGGAGAAGGTACTGACAGTCACGGCCAAACTTGATCTGCGCTACCGGCGTCCCGTGAGGAATCTGGACGGACCCATCGAGTTGCGGGCGCGGGTCGACGAGCGCCGCGGCAGGCGGTTGCGTATGAGCGGAGAGTTGGACGCGGGCGACGGGAGGGTGGCCGTGTCCGCCTCGGGGCTCTACCTGGTGAGCCACAACGTGGCAGACCTGATGGAGTCCGCCTGAGGGTCGTGCAGCGGGGAGGGGGCGGAGTGGCGGTGGGTTCCGGCCTCGGGTGCTACCGGAGTCCTTCCCCGCCTTCCCGGGAGTCTCCGTAGTAGGCGAACACATCCGCCCACCGCCGGCGTCGCTCGATGCGGTCGACGAGCCGGGACACCAGCCGGATGCATAGGGTGACCACCAGCAGGCCGAGGAAGATCCGGCCCGCCAGGGTAGGACCGGTCATGTATGCCGCGTCACACTCGTTGAGACCCCCCTCGCAAAGGCCGTATCCGGTGCCTCCGGTCAGGAGGTCGACCAGTATGGCCGGGGGGATAACGGCCAGGATAAGGGCGCCGAGGATCAGGAACCCGCGCAGGGCCTTGAGGAAACCGACCACGTCACCAGTCTAGAAGGGTGTCGAAAGCGAAACTCGCAGGGGGTCGACGGGTTGGTGGGCGACATGGCCCGAGGTTGTGGGATCGTACACGCACCTTTCTACAGGATCTCAAGCCTCGTCCGGGCGTCGCGAGCCGGGAAACACACCGCAGAGCGAGTGTCCATATCCGGGGCCGGTGGTGCTCTTGCGCTACCAGCCGCCAGACACCGCGACTCAGCCCTCCTCGTCCTGGGCTGCGAAGATCGAGTCGTACCCGCCCGACCAGTCCGGAGGGATAAGGCACGGCCGGGGGTCATGATGAGCCCACCGGGCCGGCTGTCCCCTAATGACCTTGCCGGTGTTGGCGGTCGGCTGAGGATGGGCGGTGTAGGGGAAGGCATCGGCCGAGGCGTAGGCGTTGAGCAGGAGCGGCCTGCCGCTCGGCCGGCTGGTAGGGGGCGAGCCGTGGACGGTGCGGCAGTTGTGGACCGTTATCGAACCGGCCGGGCCCGTCAGGTAGTCGACGCTGCCGGCGTCCACGGTGGAGGCGTCCTCCGCCGACAGGCACCCCACCCAGCCCCCGTCCTCGTCGTACTGGTCGAACAGGGGGCCGTTGTGGCTGCCGGGGACCACCATGAGAGGTCCGTCGTCCATGCCGGTGTCGGCCAGGTAGGTTCCAATCGTGAGCGGGCTGTAGTTGGTGTGGGGGTAGAACTGGATGTCCTGATGCCACTTGACATCGTCGGAGCCGGCGTCCCACTTGAAGTTCAGCTTGGAGTGGTGGAAGACCACGTCCGGTCCCACGAGGTCGGCGGCCACATCCGCGATGAGGCCCGTGGCGAACCCCCAGTACTCCTCGTGGAGCCGGTCCGGCATCTTGAGCCGCCTGATCTTGGGAGAGTCGGCGCTGTGATCGTCGGCAACGTCGTAGTCCTCACCGGACCCCGTGATCGAACGGCTCTGCTCCACGAAGTCGTTGGTGACCTCGTTGAGCCGTTTGATCGTTGCGTCCGGGACCAGCGACTCGACGGTGACGTACCCGCGCTCGAAGTACGACTCCCTTTGGTCCTGGGTCAGCGCTCTCGGAGGCTCGGCAAGAATCTGTTCCGGTGTCATGACGGCAGGTCCCTAGATCGCGTGGTTCGTGCTCATACGGCTACCGGGGCTCGGATCGCCGGATAGGGGTCGTAGCCGCGCACCCGGAAGTCATCGTAGGAGAACGAGTATAGGTCTCTGGGCTCAACCGGCAGGTCCACGCGAGGCAGCGGACGCGGCCTCCTGGCCAGCTGTCGGGTGGCCTGCTCGAGATGGTTCGTGTAGAGGTGCACATCCCCGAACGTGTGGATGAACTCGCCTGGCCGCAGACCGGTGACCCCGGCCACCATCATCAGCAGAAGCGCGTAGGAGGCGATGTTGAAGGGAACGCCGAGGAAGATGTCGGCGCTGCGTTGGTAGAGCTGCAGGCTGAGACGGCCGTCCGACACGTAGAACTGGAACAGCACGTGGCAGGGGGGAAGGGCCATGCGGGGAAGGTCTGACACGTTCCAGGCGGAGACGAGCAGCCGGCGACAGCCGGGGTCGGTCCTGATCCTCTGCACGACGTCGGTCAGTTGGTCGATGGTCTCGCCGTCAGCGCCGGTCCACGAGCGCCACTGGACTCCATAGATCGGTCCGAGATCCCCGGAGAAGGGATCGGCCCACTCGTTCCAGATCGTCACCCCGTGATCGTTCAGATAGGCGACGTTGGAGTCCCCGTTGAGGAACCAGAGCAACTCGTGTATGACCGAGCGGACGTGCACCTTCTTGGTGGTGAGCAGGGGGAACCCGTCGTCGAGGTCGAAACGGAGTTGCCTTCCGAAAAGGCTGTACGTGCCGACGCCCGTGCGGTCCTCCTTCCTGATCCCGTTGTCCCTGACCTCTCTGAGCAAGTCCAGGTACTGCTGCATCGTGCCTCCGAATCACAACCTTGTAATAAAGATAGCCGATCAAGCTAGCGCCTCGACCACGCACGTCGGTGGCGATGGCCTCCATGCCTTCGCCTGGAGGTCGTTCAGAACGCGCTCGACTCTCTCCACTGTTCGAGCACCGCCGGATCACCTTCGACCTGAAGGTTCCCGAGAGGGGTCCGGCTCCAGAGATACGGGTACAGGTCGGATGCCGTACCGGATACCGTGCAGTCTGCCTTGCCAGGTTCCCGACGACCATGGGCAGTCTCCGGTCCGAACACGGCGGTCCAGCCTCGATCCACGTCCGTGGCGAACACGCCCAGGGTCATCTCGGTGGACGCGCTCGGGCTCCGGCCCGGGCGGCCGATGAACCATACGAGCAACTCGTCGATCCCGTCGGCCGCGAGTTCAGGGTCGAAGCCGGTCACGGCGCCGTCCGCAAGTTCCGCGTCGACCCTGTGGATGGAGGTCTCGTGCGTTTGGCGCCGGGCCCAGAAGTCCCGCGGCGAAGGCGCGTCCATGATGGTCCAGCACCGCAGGTCGGGAGGAGCGCTCGCCAGGGCCGCGACCACGCGCTCGTGTCCTTCGCGGAACCAGCCGGCAAGACCGGTGTCGGAGGGCCATCCCCCGGGAATGACCTCCTGGCGACTGCTGGGCGGTTCCGTCCGGCCATCCGAGATCATGAGCCCCGCCCAGCGATGGACCCAGCCGGTGTGTCGCACCAGGTCGCGGACCAGCCAGTCCGGGCAACTGGGCACCGGTACGTCGGGACCGACCCGGCCGACGACCTCCGCCATCCGCGCCCCCTCCCTGCGGAGGGCATCCATCCAGGTCCCGAAATCCATACCCGCTAGCCGCCCGCCAGCGGGATGCGTAACACCAGATGGTCGTCCTCCACCGACCAGGCCGCGCTACCGACCAGCATGTAGTCGGTGTGGTCCCGTTCGGCCTGCTCAATGAAGGCCCGGCGTCCCTCCCCCGCAACGGGCGGCAGGCCGCGCTGGCGGACCGCCTCGGCCCGTGAACGGAACCGCTCGAGCATCGCGTCGACATCGAACTGAGCCAAGTTGTTCCCTCCTACGAATCGGTGTCAACAGTAGCCGGTGGTCGGTGGGATACGAGGAGGACCGGGATGGCTCCGACCCGGCTGCTCAGGTTTCAGGGAACGGGTGTGACCACGACGGGTCCGAAGGGATCGGGAATACGGGGAGGCTTCCGTTCGGCAAGCGAACGCAGCCCATCGGTGGCTATGTAGTAACGGCCCCTGCGTTCTCCGACGGCCTCCAGGAAGCCGAGATCCACGAGTCTCCTTAGGTCCGACGTGGCCACCCGTTCGCTGACATCGGCATAGTCCACGTGATCGGCTCGCCGTAGCCGGAATCCCATCGCCGCGTTGTAGAGGGAGCCCATGTTTCGTTCGTCTAGACGCGCCCGGGAACGCGACTCGGATATCCGGTCCCACACCCGGTCGGCCTCCTCCACCCTCCAAGCCATCAGGTGGGCTCGGTAGTGATGCGCGGTGAGGACGAAACGGATCCAGGGTCGCGTATCCCGTACCGGGTTCCGGTTATTACCTCCGACATCAGCCAGGACCTGGTAGTAGGTGGGAGTGTTGTGTCCCAGATACTCCTCGATGCTTGAGAAGCGCGGATCCAGGGCACCTTCGCGTCCAAGGACGAGGGTCTGGAGAGCACGCGACATCCGGCCGTTCCCGTCCTTGAAGGGGTGGATCATGATCAGGTTGAGATGCGCCATCGCAGCCCTTATCAGCAGTTCACCCGGGTTGGTTTCATCGTTCAAGTGGTCCATCAACTCGTCGGCCAGAACGGGCACAACCTCAGGGTCGGGCCCCTGGTACTCGCCGACGAAGATGTCCCCACGCCGGTACCGGCCGGGTTCACACTCCGGATCGTGCTTCATCATCAGGTAGTGGATGCTCCGGACAAGCGAGGTGTTGTAGGAGAAGTGAGGATCGCCGGCGAGCTGGATGATGAACGTCATCGCTTCTTGATAGCCACTCACGGCCTCCCAGTCGGTCCGGGTTGCCTCGAACGGGTCGGATTGATCCACCGCGGCTTTGGCATCGTCCCGGCTCACGTGGTGTCCTTCGATGCCGGTGGAGGCGCGGATGTTCCCGGCCGCGACCAACCTACGGAGCAGGCCGTGCCAACGGCGCGGTTCGTGCAGCAGGTACTGGAGACGGCGCCGGACTTCCTCGATCGAGTCGATCACCTCGCATTCCCGCTCGTCGAGCATGGGCGCTTGGAACAACACTTCCGTAATTCCTTGATAAAGAGAAGTTCTTCCTATAATAAAGGAAGGTATCGACGAGGCCAAGCCCGCCCAGGGTTCAGAATCCCGAGTCGGTTGCCTGCTCCTCCCGGTGGCCGGGAGGGAGATTCATCTACTTGGGTTCCTCAGCTTCCCCGGCGGTCGGCGTGGAATCCTCGGGCTGCCGCTGGCCGATGCCCTCGTCGTATACGTCGTACCGCTGGAGGTATGTGGACACGAAGGCCTGGATAATGGCGGCTGCGGGCAGAGCCACCAGCGCTCCAAGGGCTCCGAGCAGGGCGGCGCCGACCAGCACGGATCCGAATGCCACCGCGGCGTGCAAGGACATCGTGCGGGCGGTAATCCGGGGGGCGAGCACTATGTTCTCTATCTGCTGGTACACAACCAGCACCGCTACAACTACGAGAGCGGTCACCGGGCTCACCGTGAGCGCGACCACCACGGGAACCACCGCGGCAAGGTAGGTTCCTACGGCCGGGATGAACTGGGACACCACCCCGACCCAGATGGCCAGGGCAAGCGCGAAAGGGACACCGATTATGAGCAGAGCGATGTAGGTGAAGGCCGCTGAGACGAGTGCGAGGAGAGCTCGCGAGTAGACGTACCCGCCGGTCTTCTGGATGGCGATTTCCCAGATACGGACGACTTCCGCCTGGCGCTCAGGACGGAAGAGCGACAGGATCAGGCGACGGAACCGGGGTCCCTCCGCCAGCATGTAGAACGTGAACAGGGTGATCGTGAACAGCTGCACCACCAATCCGAGCACCTTGCTGCCGATCCCCAGGATTCCGCTGGCAAGAGAGGCAGCGTAGGTTTGGAGAGCACCCTGCAGGTCGATCATGTCAGCCGAGAGGTTCGAGAGGTTCAGGTCGATGTTGAAACGATCGGAGAGGAAGCTGCTCACGCTCCCGAGCCACTCAGGCACGTTGGATGCCAGCGACGCCATCTCGATGACGAGTGGTGGCAGGGTGACGGCGACGAACAGGAGGACGAGTACTACCGACAAGGAGAAGACCAGCCCGGTCGCCAGGCCCCTCTTCCAGCCGCGCCTGGCCAGGAAGTTGACCGCGGGTTCGAGGGCGAACGAGATGAAGAACGAGAGCAGCAGGCTCAGGAGCAGGCTTCGGAGCCGTCCTAGAGACCAGACGAGGGCCATGGTGCCGAGCACTGTGATGACCAGCAGGCCGAGCAAGCGGGGGATCCAGGGCGGCATTCCGTCGGGGCGACGGGCGGTGTCCTCCATTCCGGCGAGCCTAGTAGGGCCCAATGAGTTCGTGCGGTTGCTCGGGGCGCCGGCTCGGAGGGCGTCGATAGAGTAGAACCGAAACCGGCGCCGAGACTGGGAATCCCTTCACTATGGAAGCACAAGGAGTTGTCTGGCGGGCAAGCGAAGAGGACGTAGCCCGCTCGCGTACTGCGGAGTTCATGGCCCTACACGGAATCGATAGCTTCGAGGAGTTGGTCTGCCGTTCCACCGACGACATCGAGTGGTTCTGGGAAGCGGCCGTCGCGTACCTCGGGATTCCTTTCCCGACTCCCTACCACACCCTCGTCGATGCCTCAGAGGGGCCTGCTTTCCCCCGCTGGTTCCTGGGCGGGCGTGTCAACGTCTCGGAGGCCTGCGTGGACCGATGGGCCGCTCAGGACCCGGATCGGGTGGCGTTGCTTGCCGAGCGGGAGGACGGTGTCCAGCGTTCCTACAGCTTCGGGGAGTTGCTCGAGATGGTGGAGCGGGCGGCCGGCGCTCTAGCCCAGGCCGGTGTCTCCAAGGGCGACACCGTGGCGGTGTACCTGTCGATGGTGCCGGAGGCGGTGGTGGCGATGCTGGCTGCCGCTCGCATAGGAGCCGTCTACGTGCCGATCTTCTCCGGTTTCGGCGCTGAGGCGGTTGCCTCCCGCATCGAGGCCTGCGCCCCGTCGGTGGTTGTCACGGCCGACGGCTACACCCGGCGCGGCAGACCCATCGCCATGAAGGAGGTAGCGGACAGGGCCCTGGAGATGGCGGGCGTGACACCGTCGGTGCTCGTTGTCTCCAACTCGGGACGAACCGACACGCCCATGACCCGGGGCCGCGACCGATGGTGGGACGAGGCACTCGAGAGCGCCGAGCGATTGCCGGCGATGGCCACATCCAGCGAGGATCCCGTCCTGCTCGCCTACACGTCCGGCACCACCGGCAAGCCCAAGGGAGTGGTCCATGTGCAGGGCGGGCTCACTGCGAAGCTGGCGGTCGAAGGCGCGTTCCAGTTCGAGATGCAGCCCGAGGACCGGGTGATGTGGATGACCGACATGGGCTGGATCATGGGACCCTGGACGGTGATGGCCGGCATGGGCAACGGGGCCTCGGTGGTCTGCTACGACGGAGCTCCCGACTACCCGACGCCCGGTAGGCCGTGGGACCTGGTCGGATCGCTCGGCATCACCATCCTGGGTATCTCGCCCACCCTGGTGCGGGCCCTGCAACCCCACGGCTCCCATCACGCGGCCGACGCCGACTTCTCCACGCTGCGTGCGTTCGGCTCCACCGGCGAACCGTGGAACCCGGCCCCGTGGTGGTGGCTGTTCCGCGACGTGGGCGGCGAGAGGTACCCGATCATCAACATCTCGGGGGGGACCGAGGTCGGCGCGTGCCTGCTGTCGGTCAACATCCTCCAGGGGATCAAGCCTGTCTCGTTGGGCGGTCCCTCCCTCGGGATGGCTGTGGACGTCTACGACCAGGAAGGCCGCCCGATCCGGGAAGAGGTGGGCGAGTTGGTATGCACCAAGACATGGCCGGCCGTCACGCGGGGTTTCTGGGGAGACGACGACCGCTACTTCGGCACCTACTGGGACCGCTGGCCCGACGTATGGGTGCACGGAGACTGGGCGACGATCGACGCCGACGGCTTCTGGTTCCTCCACGGACGGTCGGATGACACGCTCAACATCGCAGGAAAGCGGATCGGTCCGGCGGAGGTCGAGTCTGCGGTGGTGGCCCATCCCGATGTGGTCGTGGCGGCGGCGATCGGTGTTCCCGATCCGGTCAAGGGCGAGGTGATCGCGGTCTTCGTGGTGCCCGCACGCGAGGGAGACGGCGACCGGCTAGCGGCCGAACTGTCCGATATGGTCGTTAGGACTCTCGGCAAGCCGTTCCGACCCGCCGCCATCAGGTTCGTGGACGACCTACCCCGCACGCGGTCGGCCAAGATCATGCGCCGCGTGGTCCGGGCCAGGGCGCTGGGCAAGGACACGGGCGACCTAACCAGCCTTGAGAACCCGGCCGCGGTAGAAGCGATCAGCCGCCTTGACATCGGCGGTTAGCGGTCTGCCTTCGGAGAACCGCTAACTCGTTCGCATCACCGGCGGAGGAGACCGCAGTGGTCAGTCCTCATCTCCTTGGACCAAGAGGGCATCGACTGCAGCCCGGCGGCTCTGCGGATATCGTAGAGGTACTTCTTGGACTCAAGCTTCATAGATGGGAGTCCTGGTCCGTTTTACTGATCGGAGGAAGTAGGGATTCCTTACGGCAGACTCCACCACCAGATCAACGGGTCGCCCGAAGAGCCGTCCGAGAGCTTCCAGTAGGCCGAAGTAGCTGTCCGCATAGTTAGCGCGAGCCGCTGGCTGGAACTCGACCAGAAAGTCCAGATCCCTCGCGTCCGGATCGTGTCGGCCGGTCGAGCCGGACCCGAACAGGTCAAGTCGGCGGACCCCGTAATGAAGGCACAAACGCCGCAGCTCGCCGGTTCGTTTCTCAACAGCGGGGATCATCTCGTGCTCCTCCGTCCTCATCCGCTCCGCCCACCTGCCCATGCCATCTCTGCGTTCCTTGCGTCCGGTCTACTTTCGCCATCCCACGGGCATGATACGAGACCACGTTGGAGCGGACATCTCGACGACTGGTGGCGGATCGGTGTTGCTCAGCGGCCCTGCCGTTCCATCACATAGCGTGTCACGCGCAGGATCTGTTCCTCGTTCAGGGTTCCCCGGAAGGACGGCATCCGGCCGATCCCGGCGGAGATCGACTGGACGAAGTAGCGCTCGGGCTTGTCGATGGAGCGGGCGTCCTCCCCCACCAGGGCGAGCCCGGTCCCGCCCTGCAGATCCTCGCCGTGACAGCGGGCGCACACCTGCACGTAGATCTCCTGCCCGGTTGCGTCCTCGGGCACTCCCCCGCCGCCGCACGCATAGATCAGGAGCGTCATGGCGGCGACGATCCCCACTCTCAGAACACGGACAATCACGACGCCCTGTTGCCCCGGATCGAGTTGAGGTAGTTGTAGATCGTGATGCGGCTGACGCCCATCAGGTCGGCGACCTCCTCTATGGACTTGCGCAGCCGGAAGGCTCCCCGCTCGTCCAGGAGGCGGACCGCCACCTGTTTCTGCACCCGTCCCAGGTCGGTCAGCTTGCCGCCCAACTCCGTCTCCACCTGGCCGACCATGCGATCGAGGACGTTGTGGAGGGACAGGATCCTTACTCCCGCCACCACCCGTCCCTCCCACTCCAGCGGGACCGAGTTCCCGTCCATGCTGGTCGGCTCCACTATCTCCGCGCCCAGCGCGTCGGTCAGCGGCCGGATGGCCTCGATCAGCGGGTGCTCGCCACTCATGGTGTGACGGTCATGTTGACCGACACCCGGCTTGCGCCGGCGTCCATCGCCGCCCGGACGCAGTCGACGGCGGCGTGGAACACGATCTCGAGCGAGCCCTCTATGGCGGTGCCGAACGGACCGATGTCCGGCCCGTAGGGCGAGAGGACGTCGATGGCTGCTTGGACATGGGGACCCGGGTTCCCCTCCTCGAACGGTTCTACGGTGAACTCGGCACGGGCCGGCAATCCTTCTCCTTGATCGCCCGGCAAGGGTATACGGATAGATGATTCTACCGAAGTAACGTTGCGCACTCCGCAGTTTTTTGACAAAATGTAAAGCGAGTGGTCGCAGACCGACCACCACACCGAGCTTCCGGCTGATGTTCGATCAGTAGGGAGCCTGATTCGGTTGGAGGACGCCATGACCCTGATCGCCCACAGGACGATAGGTTTCAGGCTCAACGGACGTGATGTCTCTGTTCGGGCCGACCACCCCCACCTGCTGTCAGCGCTCCGCGAGGAACTCGACATCACCTCGGCCAAGGACGGCTGTGCTCCGTCAGGTCAGTGCGGATGCTGCACGGTCCTGGTCAACGGCCGGGCTTTCGTGGCCTGCGTCCTGGCCCTTGAGAAGGTGGCGGGCAAGGAGGTCGTCACCCTCGAAGGATTCGACCCGGTCGAACGTGACCGTCTGGCCTCCGCCTTCGCAGTCACCGGCGCACTCCAGTGCGGCTTCTGCACGCCGGGGATCCTCGTCAGGACCAAGGCGCTGATCGACCAGAAGGGTTCCCGGCTCAACAAGCGGGTCACAGCCGGGAGGTTGGGAGCGCACCTCTGCCGCTGCACCGGTTACACGAAGATCTTCGACGCGATCGACATGCTGGCCTCCGGCGAGATCCCGCCGCTGGAGACGTCGGGCGGGATCGGCAAGTCGGGTATCAAGTACGAGGCGTTGGAGCTGGCCCTGGGAGACCGCGACTACATCGACGACATCCGCTTCGACGGCATACTCCACGGGGCATTGCGGCTCACCGACCACGCCCGAGCCGACGTGGTGAGGATCGACACCGGTCCGGCGGAGGCCATTCCGGGCGTGCATGCCGTGTTCACCGCGGCCGATGTGCCCGGGGAGTTGCGGGTGGGCCTCATCCACAAGGACTGGCCGGTGCTGATTCCGGAGGGTGGGCGTACCTCCTACTACGGGGACGTTCTGGCCATCGTCGTCGCCGACGACAGGCTGGCGGCCCGCGAGGCGGCCGCGGCCATCGAGATCGAGTACCGCGTGCTGAAGCCGTTCACCGATCCGGCCGAGGCGGTGGCCTCCTCGGAGGACGCGGTGTGGGGCCTGGAAGGAAACGTCCTGTCCGTTTCCAAGTACCGGCGGGGGGACTTCGAGTCCGCATACGAGGCGTCGCCCCACAAGCTGCATGAGACGTTCGTCACCCAGCGGGTCGAGCACGCCTTCCTGGAGCCCGAGTCGACGCTGGTGGTTCCGGCGGGGAATGGGCGGTTGATGCTCTACTCCGGTGGCCAGGGGGTATGGGACGACCGCGACCAGGTGGCCTCGGTGCTGGGAGTCGAACCCTCGCAGATCACCGTGGAGCTCATCTCGAACGGGGGCGCCTTCGGCGGCAAGGAGGACATGGCCAACCAGGCGCAGACGGCCCTCGCCGCCCACCTGCTCGGTCGCCCCGTCAAGTGCACACTGTCGAGGGAGGAGTCCCTCCGCATCCACTCCAAGCGCCACCCCATCCGCATCGAGCTGTGGGCGGGCTGCGACAGCGACGGCAAGTTCACCGCCCTCAAGGCCCGCATGCTGGGCGACTCGGGTCCCTACGCCTCTGTGGGTATGAAGGTCCTCGAGCGGGCCGCGGGGCATGCCAGCGGTCCCTACGTGGTGCCCAACATCGACGTGAAGGCCGTTGCGGCCCGCACCAACAACCCGGTGTGCGGCGCGTTCCGGGGCTTCGGCGCCAACCAGGCCCAGTTCGCCATGGAGGGAGTGATAGACCGCCTTGCAGAGCAGGTCGGGATCTCGGGCTGGGAGATGCGGAGTCGCAACGTCATCGAACCCGGGGTCGTCTGGGGTCCGGGCCAGGTGATGGACGAAGGCTGCCGGGGCGCCCGCGAGTCGCTCAACGCGGTCAAGCCTCATTACGACGCGGCCCGGGCCGCGGGCAAGGCCGTAGGGGTCGGACTGGGTCTCAAGAACAGCGGTCTGGGGAACGGCTTCAAGGAGGTGGCGCGCGCGGTGGTCCGCTTCACACGGGACGGGGCCGTCGAGGTGCGGCACTGCTGGACCGAGATGGGTCAGGGCATCCATACCGTGGCCCAACAGGTGGCGGCCGAGGAGTTGGGCATCGATCCCAAGCGGATCAGGGTGATCGTCGACACCAGCCGCGAACTCGGGGCCGGGCAGACCACCGGCTCCCGGGGCACGCTGATGGGGGCGGGAGCGGTACAGGCCGCCAGCCGCGCCGCTGACGCCGGCGGGAGACTTCCCGATGTCGACTACCACGGCGAATACCGGATCGACTGGACCAACTCGCTCAAGGAGGGTCTGGCGAACCCGACGATCCACTCCGCCTTCGGCTATGCGTCCCAGCTGGTCATAGCCGACAAGGCGACCGGGAAGATCGAGCGGGTGGTGGCCGCCCACGACGTGGGCCGGGCCATGCACCCGGTGTTGTGCGAGGGCCAGATCGAAGGCTCGGTCCACATGGGCCTCGGCTATGCACTGACCGAGGACTTCCCGGCCGACGACCAAGCCCGCCCCACCAACATGACGCTGCGCAGCCTGGGGATCATCCGCCCCAAGGACATGCCGTACGTGGACGTGATCCTGGTCGAGGTCCCCCAGCCTCGCGCCCCCTACGGCATCAAGGGGGTCGGTGAGATTGGGCTGGTCCCGACCGCCGGGGCGGTGGCGGCTGCACTGCACGAGGTGGACGGGCAATGGCGGAATCGCCTTCCCATGGGTGTCCACCAGCCGGTCACCAAGTGAACACCACAGCTGGTCTCGTCTGTGCCCATCATCACCTCTACTCCGCGCTGGCGCGCGGGATGCCCGCTCCCCCTCAGGTGCCCACCACATTCCAGGGCATCCTCGACCAGGTCTGGTGGCGGCTCGACACCGCCCTCGACCTCGAGATGATCCGCTGGTCGGCCATGCTGGGCGCCCTCGAGGCGCTCGAGTCGGGCACCACCGGGATCGTGGACCACCACGAGTCACCCAACGCCATCGAAGGCAGCCTGTCGGTGATCGCCGACGCCTGCGCCGAGGTGGGCGTCCGGGTACGGCCTTGCTATGGCGTGACCGACCGGCACGGACCGGACGGGGCCCGCCGCGGTCTCGAGGAGAACCGCCGCTTCCTGTCGGAGGGCGGGGAGGGAATGGTGGGGATCCACGCTGCGTTCACATGCGAGCAGGGGACCCTCGAGGAAGCCGCGGCCCTCGCCGATGAACTCGACGCCGGCGTGCATGTCCATGTCGCCGAGGGACCGGAGGATGAGGCGGGACCCGAGCGACTCGACGGTCTCACGCGGGACGAGTGGCTGCTCGCCCACGGAGTTCACCTCGCCACGGACCACGGTCTGAGTGGGACCATTCTCCACAATCCGCGGTCCAACCTCAACAACTCGGTCGGGTACGCCGACCCGGCCCGCTTCTCCAACCGGATCGCGCTCGGAACCGACGGGATCGGCGCCAACATGATCGAGTCCTTCCGCCTCGCCTACGTGATGCACCGGTCGGTCGACGTGGCCGCTACCCCCGAGACTGCATGGAGTTGGATGGAGAACGGATGGGATCTGATCCCCGAATGCCGTAACGACCTGGTCACGTGGAGCTACGACCCGATGGATCCCTGGCACGTGGCGTTCACGTCCGGGATCCGGCCCCTGGGGGTAGAGGTGGACGGTGAGGTGATGTTCAAAAACGGCTCACCCACCAGGGTGGACGCCGCCGAGGTTCGCGCCAAGGCGCGCGAGCAGGCGACCCGGCTGCATGCCAGGCTTTGACTACGTGGTTTAGGAGGGTGCGATGACAGCTCCGAATGGAGTCCACGAACCGCTCACGCCTTTCGGTCTCTCCGACCTGCTCGACCGGATCGCCTACGAATGGGACTCGCGTCGCCGCATCTTCGACCTGCCCATCGCCCGCTTCTTCAACGTGTCCGAGGGTCCCGACATCTCGATCGACTTCCTGGGACGACCCGCCGCCACGCCGGTGGGGCCGGCTGCCGGACCGCACAGCCAGATGGCGCAGAACATCATCCTGTCGTGGCTCGGCGGGGGCCGGCTGATGGAACTCAAGACGGTGCAGATCCTCGACGAACTGGAGATCGGGCGACCCTGCATCGACATGGAGACCATCGGCTACAACATCGAGTGGAGCCAGGAACTGAAGATCCCCCAGTCGCTCGAGGAATATGTCAAGGCCTGGATGATGCTCGAGATCATGCGCAACTGGGAGGAACTCACCCCTTACATCGGCAGCGATCCGGGTCCGTGCATCTTCGACCTGTCGGTCGGGTACGACCTGGCGGGAATCTCGACCGACCAGGTGGCCTGGTTCATCGACTCGATGATGGACGCCACCGAGGAGATCGAGCGTCTCCGGCCCGAGATTGACGGGAAGTTCACCCGGTTCCGCGACCTGGAGTTCCCGTCCCGCATCGCCGACACCGTGACCCTGTCGACGTTCCACGGCTGCCCACCCGATGAGATCGAGTCGATCACAAAGCACCTGATCACCCGCCACGGGCTGGACGTGATCGTGAAGCTCAACCCCACCCTGCTCGGGTTCGAGCGGGTCAAGGAGATCGTGCAGCAGACCCTGGGGTACGAGTCCACGGTGCTGCGCCGAGCGGACTTCGACAACGACCTCCAGTTCGACAGAGGCCTCGAGTTGATCGGCGAACTGCAGCGCTTTGCCGAAGACCACGGGCGCCGGTTCGGTGTCAAGCTCACCAACACCCTGGTCGTCGAGAACACCAAGGGGTTCATGCCCGATGAGACCATGTACCTGTCGGGGCCGCCGCTGCATGTCGTGTCCACCACGCTCTTGGGCGAGTTGCACAAGGCCCTGCCGGGGAGGCTGCGGATCGACGGTCAGGACGGCCCGGTGCAGGTGTCGTTCTCGGCAGGTATCACCAAGGAGAACCTCCCGGATGCAGCCGCGCTCGGGCTGGCACCGTTGACGATCTGCTCGGACCTCCTGAAGCCGGGCGGGTACGGGCGCATCAAGCCGATGCTGAAGGCACTGCAGAAGGTGATGGTCGGTGCAGGTTCGGGATCCCTGTCCGATTGGCAGGCCCATCGGGGCGCGCTGTCGAACGGGAGAGGAGCGGTGGCCGCCTACATAGCCCGGCTCCACGACCCGGCCACCAACGGGCGCTACACCCTGGAGGGCAACTCGAAGCTGCCCAGGGCCGTGGACCACGACCTGCAGATGTGGGGATGCGTGGCATGCAACTTCTGCGTCACCGTCTGTCCCAACGACGCCTTCTTCCGGATACCCACCCCGCCCGAACTCGACGCGGTGGGCCTGCAGCAGTACCTGGTGTTGGCCGAGTTGTGCAACGAGTGCGGCAACTGCATGGTGTTCTGCCCCGAAGCGGGCGACCCGGCCGTCATCAAGCCCCGGCTCTACATGACCGAGCACCGCTTCCAGCAGGAGACCGAGCAGGCATTCCTGGTCCACCAGGATCCGGACGGCTACTGGGTACAGCCCAACGCCGAGGGCGCCCAGTGGACCGGCGACCTGCTCCTCCTGCTGAACGGCGCCGAGGGCTTCGTGCTGCCCCCGTCCACAAAGCCGGTCAGGAAGTAGGAACCCGTCCCGGTTCGTAGCGGCAGAGGGAGTGACCGATGAGCCACACGATGGAGGATGTACGCCGCTTCGTCGGCGCTGACCACGGCCTGTCGGTGGTCTCTTTCGGGCGTCCTGACCAGTCCGTCCATTCCACCGTTGTCAACGCAGGTGTGATGGACCACCCGGTGACCTGCGAGGAAGTGGTGGCCCTGGTGGTGAGGGGTAACACCGTCAAGCTCCGCCACTGGCGCCACACGCCGCGGGCCGGCATCGTCTTCCGGTCCGGTTGGTTCTGGGCGGGCGTAGAGGGAACTACCAGCATCATCGGCCCGGATGATCCGTTCGAAGGGTTCGAGCCGTCAGCAGTGCCGCAGTTGCTCCGCGACGTGTTCACGGCCGCCGGGGGGACCCACGAGGACTGGGACGAGTACGACCGCGTCATGGCGGCCGAGCGCCGGGCCGCGGTCTTCATCCACCCGACCCGCATCACCGGAGTCGGCCGACCCTGAACCAAAGACCGGGAGTAGGCCAGGCGCTCACGAGGCTGTCGACCAACCGCGGCTAGGGCGGTGTTTCTCCGAATCTCTCGAACCGCCCCATGGCATCGGCATGGGCTGCAAGCGCCGCCTCATCGAAGTCGGCCCGGGGTCGGGGCTCGAGGTCGAAGTTCCCGTACTCGTCGATTCCTCGCACGAGCATGGCCGACTCGCGGACCCCCTCGGTCTGCCGCACATGGGTCGGTAGGTACCTGAATGCGATGCCGATGCGGCGGTCCGATGATGCGTTCGGCCGGGATCCGTGGACTACCAGGACATGGTGGAGCGAGGCTTCCCCGGCGGACAGCCTGAGATCGACTCCCTCGCTCTCGTCGACTTCGACCATCACCTCCTGTCCTCGAGAGAGCAGGTTGTCTTCTCCGAAGGTGTCGTGATGTGAAACCTGGCCCTGCAGGTGGCTCTCGGGCACGACGCGGACACACCCGTTCTGGTCGGTGCTGTCGGTAAGTCCCAGCCAGGCTGTGACGACCTCCGGAGGTTCGAGCCCCCAGTAGGTCGAGTCCTGGTGCCACGACACGAAGCCCGGGTCGTGAGGTTCCTTGATGAAGAAGTCGGTCGACCAGCACAGGATGTTGGGTCCGATGACTGCTTCGACAGCATCCAGGATCCGCGGATGTCGGATCAGCCCGTCGAGCCAGGTCCAAACCAGGTAGGTCTTGAAGCGGTATCTATCGGGCAACCCCTGGTGCTCGGCCTCGAAGGCCTCCAGGCGCCGGCGGCACTCTCGGGCTTCATCGGCCGAAAGGACCGGGACCGGGAAGTAGTAGCCATCGCGCCGGTAGGACTCGCTTATGCTGCTGTCGGACATGGTCGATGCTCTCCCCTGTCGAACCCTAGCCGGGTGAGCAGGCTGCTCCGATCGTCCGCAGGCGGATGTGGCCGCGCTGATGAACCGGTTCGCCCGGGAGCCGGGAAGTGCCGATCCGCGTTCATATCTGTCGTGGAGGACTTCGGCGTTTCCGGGCCGATGCCTAGAAGGTCAGACTTCGAGAGTGAGGGCAAGCTCTGCCCGCGCCTCCTCGGTGGTCGGCAACAGCGGGGCTCGGGCGCGTCCGGCGCGCAGTCCTGCCATCTCCGCAGCCGCCTTGACGCCCGGGATCCCGTGGCGCGCCACCCCGTCATTCGCGGCCGTCAGGCGATGCTGCATCCCCATGTCGCCCGGAGGATTCTCCAGCGCGGCTGCCACCACCTCCAGGCTCAGCCGGGGCACGTAGTTGACGGCTGCCAGGATGGCGCCATGGGCTCCCGCGGCAAGGCTGAGGGTCACCGCCGGGGCCGCTCCGTTGTAGAGGGCGAAGTCGTCCGGTAGCCCGGCCAGCATCCGCTGGACGCGGATGGTGTCTCCACTCGAGTCCTTCATCCCCACCACGTTCGGGTGTTGGGCCAGTTCCCACACCGTCTCGAGCGGCATGGAGTAGGCGGTCACTATCGGCACTGAATAGAGGAAGACCTGAAGCGGCGACTCATCCGCGACCTCCCGGAAGAAGGCAGTCACGAAGTTGGTGCGGTTGCGGGAGAGGGTGGTGGGGGTCAGCACGAGTACTGCGTCGGCACCGCCCTCGGCCGCTTCCGCGATCTGGCTTGCAGCGATCCGGTTTGTCTCTGCATTGATCCCGCACAGTAGGAAGGCGTCATCGCCCCCAGCCTCTCGTGAGGCCGCAGCCAGCCGCCGGCGTTCTCCCGGCTCTAACAGGGGACCCTCACCGGTGGAACCGGCCAGCACGAATCCCTCGTATCCCAGTTCGCCCAGGAAGGCCACGTTGTGGCGGTGGGCATTGAGATCGAGGTCCTGGCGGTCGTCGAAGGGTGTGATGATGGCGGGCATAGCCCTTGGGAATGGCTTCATGAGGCCCGGATCATAGTTCCCCGATAGCGGTGGCCGTTGCTGGCCCGGTCGATGATCGGGGGAGCAAGCGGGATGGCTCTCCCGGGAGCCTTACCATCCTCGGCTGGCGGTACCACCACGCAGCCCACCAAGGCAAGCGCATCGACCCCGACTCCCGCAGCGCCTACGATTCCCACGAACCAGGCGAACCATTTCGAGACCGAGCGCTGGCGAGCCCATAGCCCCGTTAGTTATTCTCTCGCGCTTTGGATTGCCCTCGCCTGGAAAGTTCTTCTTTAGATTATCATGATAATCTAAAGCTAATGTTTCGACGGTTACTATCGTTACCGCTGGCCGGCAGGGAGACCTTCTTCCTCTGGGGTCCGCGTCAGGTGGGCAAGACCACGCTGCTCAGGGAGTGTTATCCCGACGGCGTTTGGGTCGACCTGCTCAAGGCCGACGAGTTCCGCCGCTATACGGCGCGTCCCGAACTGCTGCGCCAGGAACTCGAGGCGGTGGGTCCGGACCCGTCCCGGCAGGTGGTCATCGACGAGGTCCAGAAGGTCCCCGCACTACTCGACGAGGTGCACTGGCTGATCGAGAACCGGGGGCTGTGCTTCGCGCTGTGCGGTTCGAGCGCGCGCAAGGTGCGGCGCGGCGGCGCCAACCTGTTGGGCGGGCGCGCCCTGCGCTACGACCTGCGGGGCCTCACCTCAGGGGAGATCGGGGAGGCATTCGACCTCGACCGGGCGCTCAACCACGGCTACCTGCCCAGGATGTACCAGTCCGCCCGGCCCAGGCATCTGCTCGATGCCTATATCGGCGACTACCTTCGTCAGGAGATCGCCGCCGAGGGCCTGGTGCGGAACCTGCCCGCCTTCTCGGACTTCCTCGACGCCGCCGCCCTGAGCGACGGTGACCCCGTCAACTACTCGAACATCGCCCGCGACTGCGGTGTGTCCGGACCCACGGCCAAGGCGTACTTCGGCATTCTTGAGGACACGTTGCTGGCCCGCCGGCTGCCGCGGTGGCGGAAGCGGGCGAAGCGCCGCCTCGCGGGGGCGCCGAAGCTCTACTTCGCGGATGTGGGTATCGTCAACCGTCTGGCCCGCCGTGGCCGGCTCGAACGGGGCTCGGACCGGTACGGCAAAGCGTTCGAGAACTGGGTCTTCCACGAACTCTTCTCGTACGTCGCATACCGCGACCTCGACGAGGAACTGTCTTACTGGAGGCTTCCCAGCGGCATCGAGGTCGACTTCGTGATCGGCGACATGCGGCTGGCGATCGAGGCGAAGGCGAGTGCCCGGATCAGCAGCCATCACCTCAAAGGGCTCCGCATCCTGGCGGAGGAGCATCCCGGCGTCCGCAGGATCATGGTTTGCCTCGAACCCCGCCCGCGCCGCACCGACGACGGCATCGACATCATCCCGGCAACCGACTTCGCCCACCGCCTCTGGCAAGACGACCTCGCCTGAGACACGCCGAAACGAACCGGGAGCGGCAACCGCGATGTCTCGGCATTGCGAACGTTACGGCCAGCGGTGAACTCTCGGGCCAACCGGCGCGAGCACGGCAGGCAGCTTCGCGAGATCGTCTGGATCGCCCGTCAGAGTGTTGCCGTCCCGCAGCCGGAGGGCGAGTTGGACGAGATGACCGTCTGCGACATCCGATGAATGAGAGAGAGCCAGGAGCCGATCGACCGACGGACCGTCATCAAGCGAGTGCACCGTCACTGTCTTGAGCAGCGCGGTCAGGCGGCCCTGCCGGGACCCATCCCGCCACACCTGGGGCTACTACCGGATGGCTGGCATGCAGCCCAGTACCTGAGCGAGCGACCGCGGTGAGATGAAGCGTATGGATTCGTCGCCGCGGCCGACCGATGTCAACACCCAGCGTCGAGGATCACAGTCCGTACGCCGCGCCATTGCTGCTAGCGCTTCCTCCTTCACCGGACCAGCTTCGGCGTGCGAAGCCTCGAGAAGGACTCGAGGGGCGACGCGTCGCGGCCGGTCAGCCGCCAGTGATCTCAGAGCCTGGCGGATGGCGTGCGACTTGCCCCCGAACAGCGGTGCGAACCCGTCGAGGATCTACTTGTTGTGGGCATCGAGCCGGACGGTCGTAGTGGAGGGAGCCCGTTTACATGTTGTGGTCTCCGTAGGCGCTCGACCGAGCATCGTCATCACCGTCTATTGGGTTGCTCCTTGAAGGAGAACCGGATGCAGGTTCGCTATGACTCGGAAGCCGATGCGATCTTTCCTCTTGCTGCACGCCGCCCACGGCGAGGAAGCCGGCGGGAGGCGGCTCGACGATACCCGCATCGCCCACCTCGACCGCTCGGGCCGTGTCTTCGCGTGCGAGTTCCGGTCCGTGAGCCAAGGGGTTTCCCTCGACGGAAGCGACGACGCAACCCTGATCCGTGAAACGCTCCGGCCCGTGAACCAGATCGCAGTCGCCTGACGGCAGGTTGTCGAGTTGCCTCGCTCCGAACCAGGCCTTGGGTCTGCGTCGAGAAGGCCACCGTCGCAGGACAACACCTGACAACCCACCGAACGGAGCCCTGCCAACCGGATGCCGGGCACGGCGTAGGCGGCCTCACTCGCCGAAGAGGGCGCTTACCTCGCATGAGAACCCGGGTAGGACGTCCGCTCCGTCGAGGGTGGCGTCCTCGCCGAGTGTCGACACTGGGAGACCGGGACGGTACACGTCAACGGTGCGCGTAGCCGGATCCACCACCCAGACCAGACGGACGCCGTGGTTCAGCCACATCCATGCCTTGTTTCGGACCTCCCGCCTGCTGTCATTGGGCGACACCACCTCCGCCACCAGGTCGGGAACCGTCTCCGAGTACCCGGTCACCCGCATCCCCGCCGGTACCTTCTTCACCGAGAAAAACGCGACATCGGGCTCCCGCACGGTGTCGGGATCGCGTTCCAGCCAGACACCCGCATCCGAGCCCGTCAACCGTCCCAACCGCCGGGGCTTGACGAAACCACCCAGCTCAGCGCCAAGGTTCATCACTATCTCGCCGTGTTCCTGTCCGGTCGGCCTGGTCTCGTGTAGTACCCCCCGGATGAGCTCGCCGCGCACGCCACTGCTGTCGAGACGGAGCAACTCACCTGCGGTCAATAGCTTGGCGTCGGTGGCCGTTGTCATGTCCGTTCAATTCCTGATCGCGTCATTGTAGACAATACGATAGTTTACGTAAGGGCCGTCCCACATTTCATCCGAGTCCGGTGAGGCTGTTGAACTCCTCTATGAGTCGGTCGATGGGGTCGGCCAAGGTCTGGATGCTGGTCCAGTAGTCGTCGTCGTACCACTGGGCCTGGATCTCCTCGTATGTCTTGCCCTGTTGCTCCACCCAGGTGTAGTACTTGAGGTTGTGGATGCGCTTGCGGTCGTAGTAGCCGAGTTCGTGGACGTGTTCGGTGGAGGCCCCCAGCAGGTGGCGGTGGTAGGCGGCCACCGCGTCGTGGGTGGTGAACGTGCCGCGGTCCTCGCTGAGTTCGTGGAGCCGGCTCCGGTACATGTCCATCGAGTCGGTGGCGATGGTGACCACTATGTCCCGGCTGGTCATCTCGTAGTACTTGGCGAGTTTGACGGCGGACAGCAGGTTGGCGGCGCCGGAGATGCCGAGCAGGGGAAGGCTTCCTAGGACATCGGGATCTACTCCTTGCGATGCCAGGTACTCCCGGCCTGGCGCCTCGTTGAACAGCCGGGTGAGGGACATGGCGGCCTCGTCGTCGAGCCCGATGGCGAGGTCGGTGTTCTTGACGTTGTGGACCCAGGGGATGTGCTTGTCGCCGATTCCCTCGATGCGGTGCTCCCCGAAGCCGTTCAGCAGCATGGTGGGACACTGGATGGCCTCACCCCCGGCGATCACCGAGCCGGGGAATCGCTGCTTCAGGTAGTCGCCGGCGGCGATGGTTCCGGCCGAGCCGGTGGTGACCGCGAACCCCCGGAACCGGTCGCGCTCGCCCATCACGTCGTCCAACACCTCCTCGACGGCGGGGCCGGTGACCGACACGTGCCACAGGTAGTTTCCGAACTCGTCGAACTGGTTGAAGATCATCAGGTCCTCGCCGGAGGCGGCCAACTCGTTGCACTTGTCGAAGATCTCCTTGACGTTCGACTCCGAACCGGGAGTCTTGATGATCTCCCCGGCCACCGTCTGCAACCACTCGAAGCGCTCGCGGCTCATCCCCTCCGGGAGGATCGCCACCGACTCGCAGCCCAGCAGGTTGGAGTCGTAGGCGCCGCCGCGGCAGTAGTTCCCCGTGGAAGGCCACACCGCCTTCTGGGTTGACGGGTCGAACTGTCCGGTGACCAGGCGGGGAACCAGGCAGCCGAAAGCCGCTCCCACCTTGTGGGCGCCGGTCGGGAACCACTTGCCGATCAGGGAGATGATCCGGGCCTCGACACCGGTCAGTTCGGACGGCCACTCGACGTAGTTGACTGGTCCGAACCCGCCCCCTTGGGCGACCGGTTCGTTGTGCCAGGTGATCCGGTACAGGTTGAGGGGGTGGAGATCCCACAGACCGATGCCCGCGAGGCCTGACCGGACCTCGGATGGGATCAGGTTCGGGTCCCGCATCTGGGCGAGGGTCGGGATGCGCACCCGGCGCTCCCTGGTGTGGGCCGCCACCGACTCGAGGGCGGCCGCGTCAACGGTCAGATCGATCATATTCAGGCGTCCTTCGGCCCTGTTGGGCCGGGTAGTGGTCCATTACGGTCGATCCTCCTGCCTGTGCAGGGTGATCTGCTCTCCACAGTTCCGATCGGGCCAGGGCCGGTGCGGATCATCGAACAAGGTCGCAGTAGGACGGTTTACGACCATACCCTCTCGTTGACCACGATCGCGCCAACATCGGTCTCGTCTATGTCGAGCGAACAGGCGATCAGGTCGCGTGCGGCATTCTCCACCTCGTCGAAGTGCGCCGCCTGCGTGTAGCCGAACTTCAACCCGAGCACCCTGACTGCCCACCAGCCATCGGCCGTGTTGAACGCTTCAACCTGGTACATATCGGTCGTACCTAGGGTTGTCACCGGACGGCCTCCCTGGCTTCTCTGAGGATTGCTCTGGCAGTATGTTCGTTGACCTCGCGGTGACGGGGGATGTAGACCCGCTCGCCGCCAAACGTCCATATCTGATGGCTGCGACCCTCACGGAGGAAGCGGAACTCCACGTCGGCCGACTTGGCGATGATCCGGAGTTGCCTCACGAGGTTCCGCCTTTTCATAAGAGGTTAACAGTCGTTATGTGCCGTGCGAGCCTGGCCACCCTGCCATGTGGCAGTGCTGGCTTCAATACCTACGCGGTGCGGGTGCCGGCCGGTCATACAGATGTTGTATCAACGACACATGGCCCCATCAACCCCTTCGTGTTGTGCCGAACCGGACTGGGCACGGTGCGGGTGCGACCTCCGAGTGGCAGTTCCTCCATATAAGTCGAGAGTGCCAAACAAGAGCGATCGCCTTTGGCTCCGCCAACGCCCGGCGCCCGATGCGAACTCGTTGTCGCCAATAGTCAGATCGATCATGTCTGCTTCCTTAGCTTCCGGATCCACTGTTCCATTCTGGTGGCTATCTCGTCGGGGTCCAGCCCGTCCGGACCCGGACGGACCGGCAGGGGTACCGCGCCTGTCCTGTCGATCCCGCGCATCACCCCGCGGATGTCCTTCAGACCAGATCCGGTGGAGATGACCACCACCCGGTCGAGGGTCCCCTCCCCCCGCGGGTCTCCCTGCGATCCGTCCGCCACTTCGGCCAGCCCGGCGAAGGCGGCCGCCGCGGCCGGTTCGGGAAAGATGCCGGAGTCGGCCGACACAGTCGGGATCATCTCCAGGATGGCCTCGTCATCGACCGTCACCCATGCACCCCCGGTCTCGACTACCGCGGCCATCGCCTTGACTCGATCGCGGGGCAGGTCGGCGCTGATGGAGTCGGCGGCGGTGTCGGCGGCGACGGGCTGTTTGGTGACCACATCCTCCTCCTCCAGCCAGGCCTCGGCCAGATAGGAGCTGCCTTCGGCCTGCACTCCGTAGATGCGGGGCATGCGGTCGATCCATCCCAGTTTCAAGGCGTCCTTGAAGCCCTTGTGCACCCCTCCGATGATCGACCCGTCGCCCACGCTTACGAACACCGCGTCCGGCGCCTCCCAGCCCAGTTGCTCGGCGATCTCCAGGGCCACGGTCTTCTTGCCTTCTCCCACGTAGGGATTGATCCCGGTGTTCCGGTTGTACCAACCGAAGCGTGCCACCGTTTCCTGGCATAACCGGAAGGCGTCGTCGTAGGTGCCCTCCACGAGCATCACGAACGCCCCGAAGGCGAGGAGTTGGGCGACCTTCGCCTCCGGTGCGGTGTCGGGGACGAAGATCACCGCGGTCTGGCCGGTTCCTGCCGCGAGACCGGCCAGGGCGGCGGCGGCGTTTCCCGTGGACGCGGTGGTGACCGTCTCGGCCCCTTCCTGGGCAGCTCTGGCCAGTGCGACCGCCGAGGCCCGGTCCTTGAGGGAAGCGGTCGGCTGGCGCCCCTCGTCCTTGATCCAGAGTCGCCCTACGCCCCAGCGCCGGGCCAGTCTCTCCGCCTCGACGAGCGGGGTCCCGCCCACTCCGAGAGCGGAGACAACCGTGGAGGACCCGACAGGAAGCAGGGGGCGGTAGCGCCACATGGACCGGTCCGGGTCTGCCGCCAGGCTCTCGCGTGTCAGCGTTTCGTTGATGGCGGCGTAGTCGTAGCGGGCGTCGAGGGTGCCCGCATCGCCGCAGCGGTCGCATACGTAGCGGCCCGGAGAGGGTTGGTACGACGCGGCGCAGACGGTGCATCGCAGCCCGGTCAGGTACATCCGCTAGGCAGGTGGTACGGCGCCACGCCGCTCGGTGATCAGCCCGTAGTGCTCGTGCATCCGGTAGTAGTCGAAGTCGAACAATGTCTGCTTGTAGGTGTCGCAGAAGTCGAGGTCGATGGTGGTCGAGATCACCTCGTCCTCGGTGGTGACCGCTTGGGCGATGATCTGCCCGGACGGGGCGATGATGACGCTCTGGGCGAGGCTGTCCACCCCCTCCTCGATTCCCCCCTTGGCGACCCCGACCACGAAGGCGCCGTTCTGGTAGGCGCCGGCCTGCATCACGAGGTGGTTGTGGAATCCGGACAGCGCGTTCTGGGTGGGGTCGGGCGCGTAGTGGAGCGGGGTGTTGTAACCGATCAGGATCAGCTCGGCTCCCTGCAGGCCGAGCACCCGGTAGGTCTCCGGCCAGCGGCGGTCGTTGCAGATCGCCATCCCTACGATCCCGCCGAAGGCGTTCCAGGCTCCGAACCCGTCCGGCCCCGGCTCGAAGTAGTGCCGCTCGGCGTGCTGGAACTCCCGCCACGGCTCGTATTGGGCGTGGCCGGGTATGTGTATCTTGCGGAACTTGGATACCACGGTCCCGTCGCGTTCCACCAGTATGTAGGTGTTGTAACGATGCTCGACGCCCTGGTCGTCGGTGGCGATCTCCGCGTACCCGAGCGCGAACCCGATCCCAAGGCGGCGCGCCTCGTCGAACAGCGGCTTGGTGTCGCGGTCGGGCATCTCCCGGTGGTAGTAGTGCTCGAACTCGGCGGGGTCCGCGACGAACCATCGCGGGAAGAAGGTCGTCATGGCCAGCTCCGGGTAAACCAGCAGGTCGACCCCTTGGTCGTGTGCATCGTGCAGCATCGTCATCAGGCGGTCCACCACTTCGCTCTTCGACTCTTCCCGGGCGATGGGGCCCATCTGGCCCGCGCCGACGGTGATCCGTCTCGACATCTGAGAATCCTCCTCGGTCTATCGCTGTTATTTTACAGTTTGTAAACTGCGGTGCGGTCCCGAGGGTGGCCGTGTCGAGGCAAGGAGGTCAGGATGGCGAATGTGGTGCGGGCGGCGCTGGTCCAGAGCGAGTGGACGGGCGACAAGGAGTCCATGATCGAGAAGAACATCGGGTACGCCCGCGAGGCCGCCGCGCAGGGGGCGCAGATCCTGTGCTTCCAGGAGATCTTCAACACCCCGTACTTCTGCACGCACCAGGAGAACGAGCACTTCGCAACCGCCGAACCCATCCCCGAGGGTCCCACCGTCTCCAGGATGATCGAGTTGTCTCGCGAGACCGGAATGGTGCTGATCGTCCCGATCTTCGAGGTGGAGGACACCGGCCACTACTACAACGCCGCGGCGGTCATCGACGGCGACGGCACCTACCTCGGCAAGTACCGCAAGACCCACATTCCCCAGGTGGCCGGCTTCTGGGAGAAGTTCTACTTCCGGCCCGGCAATCTCGGCTATCCGGTCTTCGACACCACCGTGGGCCGCATCGGCATCTATATCTGCTACGACCGCCACTTTCCCGAGGGCTGGCGGGAGCTGGGTCTGGCCGGCGCAAAAATCGTCTTCAACCCCTCCGCCACCACCCGGGGCCACTCCAAGTATCTGTGGGAGTTGGAACAACCGGCCGCCGCGGTGGCCAACGAGTACTTCGTGGGCGCCATCAACCGGGTCGGAAGCGAGAACCTGGAGGGTACCGACTACTACGGCAGTTCCTACTTCGCCTCGCCCCGGGGGCAGATCATCGGGGGTACCGCCTCGGACACCGCCGACGAGGTGGTGGTGAGGGATCTTGACCTCGACCTGATCGAGGAGGTTCGCCACCATTGGGCTTTCTACCGGGATCGCCGCCCCGAGATCTACGACCGGATCGCGACTCCCTGAGGCCGGTGTCGGTGGCCGGTCGTCAGCCGTCCTGGTTCCTGGCGGCCGACCCCTCTGCCCAAGTAGCGAAGCCGACCACCACCAGGCAGGACCCGAGGGCGAGGGTAACCGGGACCACTATGTCGGGTCCCGGAGTTCCGAGCATCGTGGCGCCGATCCCGTCCTCATCGCCGAGTCCGTTCGGCCAGGGCCACAGGATGCGGAAGGATCCGGCCATCAGGCCAATCATGGTCGCCACCACCAGGTCGTGGTAGCGCTCCAGGAGCCACTCCAGGAGCCGGGAGAACAGGCCCAGGCCTGCCGCCGCGCCGGCGGCGAGACTCAAGAGCGCGCCGATCCGCAGGTCGGTCACCGCTCCGAGGGCGTGCTGGTACATGCCGATCGCCAGCAGCAGGAAGGATCCGCTCACGCCGGGGAGTATGAAAGCACAGATGGCGAGGGCCCCGGCGGCCGCGAACACGTACCAGCCGGGGTCGTGGACGGCCGCACCACGCAAGCCGAAAAGGACGAAGGCGGCGGCGCCGACGATGGCCGCCATGGCTCCGTGCACCACTCCGGGTGTCCGGATCTGCCACCAGGCGACCACGATCGCGCCGGCGATGAGCCCGAAGAAGACGGCTGCGATCCGGACGGGGTGATCCCGCAGCAGGTCCTCCACGACCCGCGCCAGGGCTGCAACCGAAACGACGGCGCCGGCCACCACCGCAAGCAGGAAGCGCCAGTCGATGCGTCGGAAGGCCCGGACGGCTCCACCCGGGTCGCCTCTGATGAGGCGTCCCGCACTCAGGGCTCCCGTACCGATCGCTGTGACGAGGCGTCCGTAGATGCCGGTGACGAGCGCCACCGTGCCGCCGGAGACACCCGGCACCAGGTCGGCCGTGCCTATGGCCAGCCCACGAACGACCAGCCCAGCGGTCTCCCGGGCCCCATAGATGCTGGATTTGTCCATTCAGCGTGCACGCTACCGCCGGTTGCCGGACACCCGGTCATTTGCGCCTGCGAGGGATTCGCACTCGTGCCGAACCGCACCCGGCCGCCAATCTCACCAACAGGAACCCTGATAGCACCCTCCCATGCTCACCGTCGCGGTCAACCGGCGACCGGAGACCGGTCACACCGAGAACCTCACCAGCATCACGTCGCCATCTCGAAGCGGGTACTCCTGTCCCTCCACCCGCACCACGCCGGTGGCTTTCCGCGCCGCGTCCCACCCACCTCGACTGATCACGTCGTCGATGGTCGCCACCTCGGCCCGGATGAATCCCCTCTCCATGTCGGAGTGGACCTTCCCGGCCGCCGCCCGGGCGGTCGTGCCTGCCGGGACCGTCCAGGCACGGCACTCCCTCGGGCTGATCGTGTAGAAGGTGACCAGTCCGAGGGCGTCGTAGGCGGCCCGGGCGACGACCGCGGCAGCCCCCTCCCCCAGGCCCAGCCCCTCGTACAACTCCTCCCGCTCGGGCGGGTCCAGCCGGATGACCTCCTCCTCCAGCAGGGCGGACACGGCCACAACCGGATCGGTCCCCGGCACCACCTTCCTCAACCTGTCCACGGGGGTTTCCCGGTCGAGGTCGTCCTCCGACAGGTTGATCACCCAGACGCACGGAACCAGGCTCACAGGCGCCAGATCCCGGAAGACTCTCAGTTCGGCTCCGGACCACGGCGCGACCCTCAAGGGGAGTCCATCGGCTAACTGGTCCGCAGCCCGGGAGATCGCTGCGGCGGTAGGGCGCAGGGCCGGATCGGCGGACGCCTCCTTGAGGATCCGCTCGCGCCGGCGGTCGAACACTTCGAAGTCGGCCACGGCCAACTCGATCAGCAACTCCTCGGCCTGGGCAACCGGATCGGTCCCATGCGATCCCTCGGGCACCCAATCCGCTTCGTGGCCGCGGAGCACCATCAAAAGCAGATCCGGCTCCCGTCTCGGACCGAGGCCCCTGACCGATCCGGGGCGGACGGCCGAAAGGTCGTGGATGTCCAAGGTCGCGTGGGTGGTCTTGCGGGACTTCTCCAATCCTGCGACCACGTCCAGGCGCCGGTCTGCGATCCTGACGACCCCGAGATTGGGCTCGACGGTGGTGTAGGGATGGGGGGCTGTGGGGGCCTCGAGACCGGTGAGCGCGTTGAAGACCGTCGTTTTTCCGGAGTTGGCGAATCCGACGAGGCCGACACGAGTCATGCGACTCGCAGGCTAGTCAGTGAGTGGTGAATGGTGAATGGTGAATGGTGGTAACTCTTGAGGGTATCCGACTGCTGAGCTGGTACCGGGCCACGACGAGCCGGGCGTGGCTGGTGGCTGCACGCGTTCCCGACACCCGACGCCCGATACCGGGTCTACGATCCCGGTCATGAGAGTGGCAGTCATCGGAGCCGGTTCGTGGGGGACGACCATCGCGGCGATCGCCTCCGCCAACGCCGATGTGATTATCTGGGCGCGCCGGCGCGAACTGGCCGACCGGATCAACACCGACCGTGCCAATCCCGACTACCTGCCCGGTTTCTTCCTGTCCGAGGATCTGGTCGCCACCTCGGACCTGGAGCGGGCTTTGGGCAACGCCGACCTGGTGGTGGTGGGGGTTCCTTCGCACGGATACCGGGCGGTCATGGAGCAGGCCAGGGGGTTGATCGCTCCCTCCACCCCGGTGATCAGCCTCACCAAGGGGATCGAGACGGACACGGGTCTGCGTATGTCGGAGCTGACCTTGGAAGTGCTGGAGGAGCACGAGCCGGCGGCGGTGGGAGTCCTGTCGGGCCCCAATCTCGCAGTGGAGATTATGGAGGGCCAACCGGCCGCGACCGTGGTCGCGATGGGCGACACGGATGCCGCCGCCAGGATCCAACCTGTGTTCAACACGCCGAGGTTCCGTGTCTATACCAACCCCGACATGGTGGGGGTGGAGTTGGCGGGCGCCATCAAGAACGTGATAGCCATCGCGGCGGGTGTCTCTACCGGGCTTGGTTTCGGCATGAACACGATGGCCACACTCGTGACGAGGGGTCTGGCCGAGATGACCAGGCTCGGTATAGCGTTGGGGGGGCAGGCGTTGACGTTCGGGGGTCTGGCCGGGGTGGGCGACGTAATGGCGACCTGTGGGAGCCCGCGCAGCCGTAACAACCGGGTCGGTTACCAACTGGGCCGCGGTCGGACCATCGATGAGATCCTGGCGGATATGACCATGGTTGCCGAGGGAGTCAAGACGACACGACCGGTTCTCGACCTCGCCGCCCGGCACGGGGTGGAGATGCCCATCGCCGAGGCGGTGGGGAGGATCCTCCACGAGGGCGACACCGTCCAGCAGGCCATGGCCGCCCTGATGGGCCGGGCGCCGAAGTCGGAGGGACACGGAATCGTCCCTTGATCTCGCTCGGGTGGGTGTTGTGGCGGCACCCGCGTGTCGGAACCAGCCCCGAGGTACGATGTCGGTATGTCTGCTCAACTCCGCATCTATGACATCAAGCCGGGAACGATGGAAGAGTTCGCCTCCAAGGTCGACGAGGAGCTCATCCCGATACGCCTCGATCACGGATTCCGCCGGAGCGGTCCTTGGATCGTCGAGGAGAACTACCAGTACGTCTGGATCGTCCACTACGACGGCGACGAACCGTTCGAAGAGGTCGACAGGCGCTACTACGCAGATCCGCGCCGCGGCGAGATGTCGTTCAATCCCATGGACTACATCGACAAGGTCGACGCCAGGATGCTTACTAGTCTATAGCCGGTGGTTTGTAGTTGGTGATGGTTGGTTAGCTCGTCCAGTTCGTGGTCCAGATGCGAGGTATGTAGTCGCTTGCCATCGAGTTACTACTAGACCGACGCTAGATACACAACAAGATCGACGGAGCCAAGGCTACAGTTACGACGCTATCGGAGCCTCCCCACTTTGCGAGGACTTGCTCGGCTCCCTCCCGGTTCTGGGCGATCACCGAACCCGGCGGATCCGGGTGCCCGACCGTTTCTTGACCGCGAGGGCCGAGAGTGCCTCCATCACCACACGGTTGGCGGCCATCGACGTCAGATCTGCATGGTCGAACGGAGGGGACACCTCGACGACATCCATACCCGCGAGGTCGACGGCGGACACTATCCGCCGGACTCCACGCAGCAGTTCCCTGCTGCTCATCCCGCCCGGCTCGGCCGTCCCGGTCCCCGGGGCGTGCGCGGGATCGAGAACGTCGATGTCGACGCTGAGATAGATAGCGTCGGCGCCGTCGAGCGCTTCGTCGATCGCCACGTCCACGACCGCCTCGGCGCCGTGCTCCTCGATCTCGGTGATGAAGTGCGACCGGATTCCCTTCTCCTTCATCCAGGCGAGGGTCTTCGCGCCGGGCCAGTAACCCCGGAGGCCGACCTGCACGAAGTTCGGTCCCGCTATCGCACCTGACTCCAGCAGCTTCCGCATCGGCGATCCGTGGCCCGCGATCGGTCCGGTTACCTCACCCGTGTCGGCGTGGGCGTCGAAGTGGACCATCCCGATCCTGGCCGGGTCGTTGACCTCGGCGATGGCGGTGGCCGACGGCCAGGTGATGCCGTGGTCGCCTCCGAGAACGATCGGGACGGCGCCGGTGCCCGCCAGGTCGCGGACCTTCCGGTAGATCATCGCGTAGCCCCGTTCCAGCCATACGGGTTCGATGTTGGCGTCGCCGGCGTCCACTACGTCGAGAACCTCGAAGACGTCGACCCCCAACTGGAGGGAGTGGAAGCCGCCGTAATTGTTGTTGGCCGTCCGTATCGCCCTCGGCCCGAACCTGGCGCCCGGCCGGTACGTGGTGCCGTCATCGAGCGGCGCCCCGACGATGATCGCATCCGGGGCCCGGGCGGCGACCTCCCCGATGTCCGAGACGAGGGGCAGCTTGGCGAATGTGGTCGCGCCCATGTATGCGGGGAGATCGAAGTCCGGTCGCTCTACGAACTCGCGGCTATCCCATCCGTGCATACCGGCGTAATCGGTCATCGCATGCCCACGGGAGACCGGCCCGCCCTAGTCACAACTATCTCGAGATCTCGTTGAGCGCGGCCATCTCGTCATCGCTGAGTGTCATTCCGCAGGAGTCGATCAGCGCCTCGAGTTGCTCGGGGTTGCGGGCGCTCGCCATCGCCGCCCCCACCCCCGGCCGGTTGGCCACCCATGCCAGGGCCACCGACGCCAGCGCCACGCCGTGAGCCGCCGCAACCTCCTCCATCGCGGCGAGGATACGCCTCCCCTTGTCGTTGAGGAAGGCGGAGGCGGCGCCCGCCCGGGGGCTGTCGACCGGATCCCCTGACGAGTACTTGCCGGTGAGGAAACCGAGTCCCAGCGCGTAGTAGGGCAGGAAGGACCATCCCTCGCGGCGGGAGACGGGGAGGGTGGTCCCTTCAACCTCTCTATCCACGAGGCTGTACTTTTGCTGCAGCGCGATCGGCGGATGGAACCCGCCAGACCGGGTGACCCGCGCCCACTCCTCCAAGCGTTCCGCCGAGTAGTTGGAGACGCCCAGGTACCGGACCTTGCCCTCGTCCACCAGCCCCGACAGGGTTCCGATGCTGTCCTCGAGCGGCGTGTCGGGATCGTCGAAGTGGGCGTAGTAGAGGTCGATCACGTCTACGCCCAGACGCCCGAGCGAGGCTTCGACCGCGGCTCTGATGGTGGCCGGCGCCAGCCCCTTGAACTCGGGATGGTGGCTCACCTTGGTGGCGATCACCATGTCGTCGCGGTTGCCCCGCCTCTTCATCCAGCGGCCGATGATGGTCTCGCACTCCCCTCCCTCGTTTCCGGGTGCCCAGAACGGGTACGAGTCGGCGGTGTCCAAGAAGTTGCCGCCGGCCTCGAAGTAGGCGTCGAGGACCGCCCAGGAGGTGGGCTCGTCGGCCGTCCAACTGAACGGATTCGTCCCCAGAGCCAGCGGATATACGTCCAGATCGGAGCCGTCGAGCCTTCGTCGCGGTGGTGTCGTCGCCATGGCATCCTCCTGTAGTGATCATGGGCATTCAAGCAATGCCCTGCCCGACGTGGCAACAGTTGGGGGTGCGATGCCGGATCGGAACTCCCGGCTTCGATGGCAGCCATGCTCGACAGCTTGTGCGCCGGCCGTCGATCCGCGTCACAGGCGCATGTCATAATCGGCAGGTGGTGACTCAGACTGTTGGAAGGGTGCTCGGCACCGAGGATTCGACACCGCTCGAGTTCTGGGTTGCGGTCGCGAGCGGCCACCATCTACAACTCGACGACATCGTCGCGCTCGACCGGATCTTGCCGACCGGGGAGACCGTCTCGATCTACGGAATCGTCGGACAGGTTCGGGCTCGCTTCGAAGGGGCGCGGTTCGACTCCGATGTCTTCCTAATCGTTGATGGCGTCCTACCGGCAGAGGTCTCAGAGGCAGCACAGGTTCAGGTCACGCGGGTGGTCCCGGAGACCTTCGTGCCGCCGCTGCCGGGCTCCGAGGTGCGTAAGGCGGTGGGCGCGGAGCGCGACGAGGCGCTCGATATGGCCGAGGTCGAGCGCAGGTTGCCCGCCGGCCTCACACGGGACGGCCAACCGGTGATGCTCGATCTCGAGTTCATCGACGGCACCAAGGGGGCCCATGTCAACATCTCGGGTATCTCCGGTGTCGCCACCAAGACCAGTTATGCGACCTTCCTGCTCTACTCGCTGTTCAATTCGGGTGCACTCGGCGCGGCCGCGGCCAACACCAAGGGGCTCGTATTCAACGTCAAAGGAGAGGACCTGCTCTTCCTCGACTATGCCAATACCCGCTTGGACGAAACGGAGGCGGCCCGCTACCGCACGCTCGGACTCGAAGCGGGGCCGTTCCGGTCACTTCGGGTCCTTGCTCCACCCCGCAAAGGTGATCCCAGCGGAACACCGGCCACCGGTGCGCGTACCACCGGCGTCCGCCCCTTGTACTGGACGGTCGCACAGTTCTGCAAACAAGGGCTGTTGCCGTTCCTCTTCGCCGATGCCGAGGACGAACGCCAGCAGTACACGATCGTCGTGCAGTCGGTCACGGCGCAATTGCAGCGTTGCGCCAGGCAGTTCAAGACCTCTGACGGCGCCGTGCGGATCGACGGGAGGACGGCGCGTACATTCTCCCAACTCGTCAGGATCATCTGCGACAAACTGCTCCCGGAAGATCCGGACGAGGACGCCGACCCGCAGTGGACCGGCCGAGCCATATACACAGGGACGATCAACGCGTTCGTCCGCCGCCTCTCGTCAGCGGAGCGGCACGTCGAGCATCTGATACGGGCTGACATCGACGACGCCGAAACATACGCTATCGATCTCGACTCCCAGCAGGTGACGGTGGTCGACCTGCACATGCTCCATGACCGCGCGAAGCGCTTCGTGGTGGGCGTCGTGCTCAGGCAGGCATTCGAGGCGAAGGAAGCCGCGGGCACTGCCGAGCCGCTGCAGTTCGTGGTCCTGGACGAGTTGAACAAGTACGCGCCCCGTGATTCGTCGAGCCCGATCAAGGAAATCCTGCTCGACGTGGCGGAGCGGGGTCGCAGTCTCGGGATGATTCTCATCGGCGCCCAGCAGACGGCCAGCGAGGTAGAACGGCGGGTCGTCTCGAACTCCGCAGTGCGGGTGGTCGGCCGGCTTGACGCTGCGGAGGCCGGGCGCGAGCAGTACGGGTTCCTACCGGCGGTCCAGCGGCAGCGGGCCACGATACTCAAGCCCGGCTCGATGTTCGTTTCCCAACCGCGGCTGCCGGTGCCGGTACTGCTCGAGTTCCCGTTCCCGGCGTGGGCCACCCGGGTGGCCGAGGCCGACCTGAGCCGTGGAGCCGGCGATGGGCCGACAGGCGGACCGGCGGACCAGCCCGCCGACCCGTTCGACGGGCTGGTCTGAGACCGGCATTGAAGCTCCTCCACACTTCTGACTGGCACGTGGGGAAGACGATCCGGGGTGCGTCCCGGGCGGATGAACACACCGCAGTCCTGGCCGAGATCGCGCAAATCGCAGCCCGTGAGGAGGTCGATCTGGTCATTGTGGCCGGTGATCTGTTCGACTCGGCCGCCCCGTCCGCCGAGGCGGAGAGGATCGTATACCGGGCCCTTCTCGACCTGGCGGACACCGGGGCTCAGGTGGCCGTGATCGCCGGAAACCACGACAACCCGCGCCGGCTCCGCGCGGTCGCTCCGCTTCTACGGCTCGGGCAGATACACGTGGTTGCCGAGCCGGCCCGGCCCGATGACGGGGGCGTGATCGGGTTACGTACCCGCGACAGTACGGACGTAAGGGTGTCGATGCTTCCGTTCGTATCCAAGCGCGGCATCGTGCGAGCCAGACATCTCATGGCCGACCAGGCCTTCGAGAACGCCCAGAACTACAGCCAACGGCTGCGCCTCTTGATCCAGCAACTGTGCGAACCGTTCCATGGCGACACGGTGAACATATTCACAACCCATGCCTTCGTGCTAGGCGGCCAAACCGGTGGCGGTGAGCGGCCGGCTCACCTGGTCGAGGAATACGCGGTCACGGCACAGTCCTTCCCCGTGTCCATCGGCTACGGGGCGTTGGGCCACCTCCACCGCCCCCAACGTGTCCTGGCACGACTCCACTACTGCGGTTCGCCGCTCCAGCTGGACTTCGGTGAGGCCGAACAGGCCAAGCAGGTGAACATCGTCAAGCTGGAACCGCGGGTACCCGCGGATGTCAGTGCGGTGCAGCTAACGGCCGGACGCCCCCTGCGGACGCTGACCGGCACCATCGAGGAACTGAGCTCCGTGAGCGTCGAAGACGACGCCTGGCTGAAAGTGGTCGTACAAGGCCCTGGCCGGGCCGGGCTTGCGCAGACCGTGCGGGAACTACTCGGACCTGGCGTGGTCGACGTCCGGGTCGAGTCGCCGGGATCGGCTGCCAGAAGGCGGAGACTCGATCATCGCAGCCGGTCGCCGCACGAGGTCTTCGGCGAGTACCTCAAACACGAGAGCATCGAGGACACCCGCGTCCTCGACCTGTTCGGCGAACTCCTTGATGAGCAGAGCGACGTTTCAGCCGGGGTCGGTCCATGAGACCGTTGCGGGTCTCGATGAAGGGCTTCGGGGCGTTCCGCAAGCTGACAGACATCGATCTTGCCGACGACGACCTCGTGGCCCTCGTAGGGCCGACCGGATCGGGCAAGTCGACGATCATCGACGCCATCACCTTCGCACTCTACGGTGCGGTCGCTCGCTACGAGGACAACCGGCTGGTAGCTCCCGTGATCAACCAGACCAGCAACGAGGCTCGGGTAGCCCTCGACTTCGAGCTCGGTGGGCAGGTCTTCACTGCTGCCCGCGTCGTGCGCCGGACCAAGGGCGGCGGAGCGACCACAAGAGAAGCCCGCTTCGAGCGGGGCGACGAGATCCTCGCCGGTGACGCCCGGTCCATGTCACAAGAAGTCGAGGGACTTCTCGGGCTGGACGTGGCGCAGTTCAACCGGACGGTCGTGCTCCCGCAGGGCAAGTTCGCCACCTTCCTCCATGACAAGCCAGGCGACCGTCAATCCACCCTCGTCCGGCTACTCGGGATGGATCTGTACCGGCGGATAGGCCGGTCCGCCCGGCAGCGTGCAGCGCGGGCCAGGAACCAGATCGACGCCTTGCAGCCGGACCTCGAGAGGGAGGCCGGACAGCTGACCGGCGAGAGACGGGCCGCACTCGTGAACCGCATCGAGTCGCTCGATGCAGTACTTTCCCGGTTCAGGGCCGACCGCGGGATGATCGCCACCCTCGACGTCGAACTCCGCACGCTCGATGGCGACATCGAACGGCTCGACGATCAACTCGACCGGATGGACGGGGTCACGGCGCCGCCCGGCCTCGCCGAATTGGCCGGCCGGATCACCGCGGCGACCACGGCCCGGATCGAGGCGGCGGATCACCGCAGGGAAACAAGCGCGAAGAGACGACTTGCCAAGGAGGCCCTTGAGAACGGTCCTGATATCGCCGCCGTTCGCCTCGGATTGAAAGCACACGCCGAACTTGCCCAGCGAAGACAGGAACACGATGCCGTGGTCAGCCGGCTCGACACGGCGGCAAAAGCGTACGAGTCGGCCAAGCTCGCCGCCGACCGGGTCCGGGAGGGGCAAGACCAACTGGACCGGCGCGTTGGAGAAGCCCGTAGAGCCGAGACAGGCGCACGCGCCACCCGTGATGCCGGCGTAACAGTTGCCCAGGTCGCCACCTGGTCAGCGGCACACGCCCGCTATGAGGCCGCCTCCGAGGAGGCCGGTGCCACCGCGGCGGCCGCTCGGTCGGCCGAGACCGCGATCCGTCCGCTGCAGGAGGCACTCCAGGCCGCCGACTCCGGGGCGGCGGAGCGTTCGGTACGGGTTACGGAGCTCCGGCGCCGTGCGGGCGTGCTCGGTCACGCCGACCTGCTCGAGGTGGGTTCGGACTGCCCCTTGTGTTTGCAAGAGGTCCACGAACTCCCCGTTCATGACCTCGACGCCGGCCTCCGGCAAGCCGTGGCGGACCACGAGACCGGACTCGCCGTCCTCGCTGACGCCAGGCAGGCATTCGACGACGCCGAAAAAACCCGGATAACGCGGAGCGCCGAGCACGAGTCCGCGCTGAAGACCTTGGCCGGATACGAGTCCGACGTCGCTTCGATCCCGCCATCCGACCGGCTCGGAGCGCTGGCAACGAGGGCCGCGGAGTTGGCCGCGGCGGTTCGTGACGCAGAGAAGGCAACCCGGCAGGCCGAGGCCGTTGCCAACCAGCACCTGGAGTCCAGGTCCAACATCCAGGTGCTCGATGCCGAGCAGATCGCGGACCGGAGCGTCACCCGGCTAACCGAGTCGGTGAACATCCTCCGGGGACAGGTCACGGATCTCCGTGCCACTGTCGCCGATCTGCCAGACGAGGACGAGCTGCGTGCTCAACTTGCCGAATGCGGGCGTTTGCATGCGGAAATGGCGCAGGCGGATTCCGGTTTCAACGACGCCGAAGCGCGCTACGAAATGGCCACCGCCGAACTGAAGGCAGTGAACGAGCGGCACGCACAAGCCACCAAGCACCTGCAGGCCGGCCGCGACCGTGTCGCCGCCTTCGGCCCGCCCGCCATCGACCCGACCGACCTGGTGGCGGCCTGGGCCGTCCTGGCCGGCTGGATCCAGGACCAGTTGGAGGCGGCCACGACCAGCCGCGATGCTGCCATCGAGCAGCGGGCCGCCAAGGCGAACAGCCGATCTGCGACCGTGTCTGCCCTCAGAGACCTGTGCATCGATACCATCGACGGTGCCGATCCAGACGCGTCCGTGACGGAACTCGGCGAGCTACTCACCACACAGCGAGCAGCCTCCGCCGCAGGCCTCGAGCACTTCGACAAGCGCCGCACCGCACTCAAGATCCTGCGGGAACGCGTCAGCGCCCTGACCGAACACGCCCAGGTGGCCGACCATCTCGGGCGGCTGCTACGCACCGACGGATTCGAGAGTTGGCTCATGGAAGCGGCGCTCGACCAGTTGGCCGAACGAGCAACCACGCGCCTTTTCGAACTATCCGAAGGCCAGTACTCGCTGGCGGTTGACAACCGTGACTTCGTCGTCCGTGATCACACCAACGCCGATGAGCTACGCAGCGCGCGGACACTGTCGGGGGGCGAGACGTTCCTGGCGTCTCTCTCGCTCGCTCTGGCCGTTGCCGACGCCACCGCGGAGATGGCTTCCGAGGATGCACCGAGAATGGAATCGGTCTTCCTCGACGAAGGATTCGGAACCCTTGATCCGTATACCCTCGACACCGTGGCAACTGCGGTCGAAGAACTCGGAGCCACCGGGCGTTTCGTTGGGATTGTCACCCATATCCGGGAACTCGCTGATCGCATGCCGGTGCGGCTGGAAGTGACGAAGACAGGGGGAGCCGCCAC
Source organism: Candidatus Spongiisociaceae bacterium (assembly GCA_965219685.1). Taxonomy (GTDB): domain Bacteria; phylum Actinomycetota; class Acidimicrobiia; order Spongiisociales; family Spongiisociaceae; genus JAPPFW01. Next base: position 1,136,428 of record CBDCOH010000002.1, read on the forward strand.
CGTTGAACGGGTCGAGATCTGATGGACTTCAGCGTCGAGTCATGGGCGCCCGAATACGGCTCGTCCATCAACCTGCCATCCACCGACGAGACCGAGGAGTTGGCCGATGCCACCGTAGAGCGCGCCCTCGGCGAGTGGGCTCCCATAGATCCGGCACCGTCGAGTCAACCCGGCGAGATAGCGTTCATCGACGGCATCCAGCGTATAGATGCAAGAATCTGGATTCACAGGAGCGGTATCTCCACACCCGCCGTCTGCGTGTCGCTGGCCGCCGGAGCAACCGTCTGCACGCACGGGGCCGCTACTACCCGAGGCGTGCAGGTCGCCCGTTCGCTCGTCGCTCCTGCCTCGGCTACTGCGGGCCCGATCATCACTCGTCACGCTACCTACGAGTTCGTTCCGGCGCAGGATACGACACCCGAAGCCACCTACCTGGCCATTCACGGGCGGCGTACCGAACTCGAGGTCAGCGTCGCACGCGCGGTCGCCGCCGACCTCATCGTGTTCGACGGCCCGCTACGAGGGCACACAGACCACCAAGGCGTCGGCTACATCAAGACCCATCACAAGATCTACCTTCCACATGACGTACAGGCAATACTCGGTAGCCTCGGTGACGGACAGCGAACACCCCTCTTCTTCCTTGGCGGAGGCCCGGGCGGCGGCCGGTGGTCCTGGTACCTGCGACTACAAGGACCACGGGTTCACCCAATGTCAGGGATTGTCCGGCTCGAACTGCCCGGGACAGGTACAACAGCTGAGGCCATCGCGAGGGCCGAGTTTGTCAGCGCTTGCCTGCCGCGCTTCGCCAGCGAAACTCACAAGGAGGCGCGGGCACCGCAGAACCTGTATCCGATAAGCGGTGTCGAGAGGGAACTTCGTCGACGGCTCGGCGATGCTCCGTTGCTGGAGCGCGCGCTGCGCTTGGCCGCAGGCCGCCCGGTCTGAGTTGCGATCCAGGGATCGGCGAGGGAGCCCGCGAAGCTTTCGGCAGAGTGGGCGGCGGGCTGTGTCAGAGGGCGTGCGGTTCAGATGGATCGACGGTGTTCCCGCCGAACATGCCGCCGGACGGGTGCTACGCGGCTTTGCGCGTTTCGACTCGCCGTTGCCCTCCGCGTCACTTGAGAAGGGCGATCATCAGACCGGCGACGCCGATACCGGTTCCGACTACGAACCCGACGATCCGCCATGCTATCTGGTTGGTGCGCTTCTCGAACGAGTGCAGCGCCCCGGCGATATCGGTACGGACCTCGGCCTGCCGTGCCTCGTCTTTGGCGTCCACGAGCGACTCGGTGATGGTGGCCATCTGTTCGGCCTTTCGTTCTCCGTGATTAGATGCACGCTCAGTGTACCGGAACCTACCGTATAGTTGGTAACGATCGGATGGATTTGTCTGAAGTGCACCGGACTCTCCCACCACCCTGAACGAGGAGGCTCAAGGAGTTGGGCTCCGAGGTGTGGGAGCTACCAGACACGTTCCATGATCAGAGAGATGCCCTGACCCACGCCTATGCACATGGTGGCGAGTCCATATCGTCCCTCCCGCCTCTGGAGTTCGTGGACGAGGGTGGTGAGGATCCGCGCGCCCGAGCAGCCGAGCGGGTGCCCGAGGGCGATGGCTCCACCGTTGACGTTGATCGTCTCCGGGTCGAGGTCCAGTTCGTTGCGGCATGCCACTGCCTGGGCGGCGAAGGCCTCGTTGAGTTCCACCAGGTCGAGGTCGGCAACACGCAGTCCGGCGCGGTCCAAGGCCTTCTGCGTCGAGGGTACGGGGCCGATACCCATCAGGTCGGGATGGACTCCCGCGACGGCCGAGGAGATGAGGCGAGCCGTCGGGGTGAGACCGGCCTTCTCCAAGCCTTCAGACGTGGCGAGGATCACCCCGGCCGCGCCGTCGTTCATGGGCGACGAGTTCCCCGCTGTGACCGTCCCGCCCTTCCTGAACACGGGGCGGAGTCCGGCCAGGGCCTCCATGGAGGTGTCCGGCCGGGGTCCTTGGTCGGATTTGATCAGGGCGGTGACACGTCCCCTTGGGCCGGATGGCGCCTCGATGGGGACGATCTCGGTGTCAAACCTGCCTGCGGACTGGGCGGCGACCGCCCGGCGGTGGCTGGTCAGGGCGAATTCGTCCTGGTCGGTCCGCGAGACGCCGTACTTGGCCGCCACCTCCTCCGCGGTCTCCCCCAGCGTGATGGGCGGGTACATCATCTGCATCCGGGGGTTGGTGAGCCGCCAGCCCAGCACGGTGTCCACCATCCGGGGCGCCCCCACGCCGTAGGCCCGCTCCGGCTTGGTGACCACGAACGGGGCGCGGCTCATGGACTCCGAGCCCCCTGCGATCATCACGTCGCCCCAGCCGGACGCCAGCGCCTGGGCGGCAGTGACGACCGCTTGGAGACCTGATCCGCAGAGGCGGTTCACGGTCTGGCCGGTCGTCTCGATCCCCAGACCGGCCAGGAGCCCCGCCATGCGCGCAACGTTGCGGTTGTCCTCGCCTGCCTGATTCGCCGCGCCCCACACCACGTCCTCGATGTCCGATGGGTGCAGGCCGGGGTTGCGTTCCATTAGAGCCCCGACCACGTGGGCTGCCAGATCGTCGGGTCGGAGCGCTGCCAACTGACCGCCTATGCGGCCCATCGGGGTACGGCAGGCGTCGGCTACGTAGATGTCGGTCACTGTTGACGGCGGGCAGGCATGCCCGTACCGTACTCGCCCTTGAAGGTCTGACACAGTCCCGCACGATCGGATCGAGCTCCCCAAGACGCTTCGGGAGAGCGTTCTCAGCCTTCATCGCCTTACTGATCGGCACCGTAGGCATGCCGGGCGGCCCGGCGGTTCAGGAGAGGCTTTCCATCAACCGGTCCATCACGGCGGGTAGCTTGCGGAGAAAGAAGTCATCTGCCTGTGCGGTTCTGCATCTCGATTCGATCAGTGTCCAGTCGATTCGTTCCCTGGCCGCTCTTGCGAGCGAGAGTGCCTCCTCCCAAGTGATGGCCGTTCCGTCGGTTGCCTGTATAAGGCGATCCATCATGAGATCGTTGACCGAGATGACCCTCACGACGCTTCCCTCGACAGCTACCAACTCCGGCGGATCCTCCCCTAACAGTGTGCTTCCGGGCACCTCAATGGCGACCTCGCGGTTGCCCGAGCCCCATACCCAATGACGTCCATCACGGACGAATCCCACGCGGGCAAGTGCTGCCCTGTCTCCAGACTCGATCTGACCGACCATGTTGATGTCCGTTGGACGTTCGATGCCCGTGTGGATCACCTGAGCTGCGCCGCCGACCAGCACCAAGGGCGCCCGTAAGACAGCATCAAAGGCAGCCGCCGCCAAGAGCAACTGGTCAACGCTGTCGGGTGGCGCCCGCCGGGCCAGGGCGAGAAGTTCGGACGGTTTCACCCCAGGAGCCGCCGCTCCACCCTCGTATCTATTCCCCGTGACTCCTTCCACGCCAGCCTCCGCTCGACATCACGGGAATGGACTCCGTGCTCGGCGAGGCGTTGCCGACCCTCGTCCATCCGGGCCCTCACGTCGGCCATAGTAATGACAACCGGCTCAGACAGCACGAGTTTCACGCCCAGCGCACGGGCGATGCGCGCCAGCGTGGAGTACCTGGCATCCACCTTCCCCGACTCGATTCTCGACAGGTTGGGCTGCGCGATACCGGTCATCGCCGACAACTGCGAGAGTGTGATCCCCTGCTCTGTGCGGAGCTTCCGCAATTCCCGGTACATGGTGATCAGACTATAGCGAATGTGATATAGGCAGTCGACCGTCGGACCGATCTCGACCCGGTCGGGCACGCATTGCCGAGCAGGACCGCGATCCGGCGGTGGTCGCCCGGGCGATGAAGATGGGGGTCACCCGCGTTCGGCAATGAGGCGCAGGACCGGGCCGGCGGCGGTCAGCACGTAGACCTCTCCGGCCGCGTCGGTACCGAAAGCCACCACCTGGCCGGCGTTGCCCACCTGATCGGTCCAGTCGAACGGTTCCTCGGAGAGATCGTCGAGCGGGAAGCTGCGCAGGTACCCGCCGCAGTAGTCGGAGAACAGGTAGTGCCCGTACAGTTCCGGGATCTCCGCTCCCCTGTACACGACTCCACCGGTGATCGAGCAGGTGCCCCCGTCCCCGTGCTCCACCTCCACGACCGGCAGGGTGATGCCCTCCGCGTCGCATCCGGATCGAGGCTGGAAACAGTGCAGCCCCTCGGTGACGGGCCAGCCGTAATTGAGGCCTGCCGCTTCGATCGGCGCCACCGACACCTCCTCGAAGAGGTTCTGGCCGACGTCGGCGATGACGACAAGGCCGGAAGGCTGGTCGATCACGAACCGCCAGGGGTTGCGAAGGCCGATCGCCCACACCTCCGGGGCCGGGAACGGATTGCCGGGCGCGGGTGAAGCCACACCAGGAGTCGAGACATCGAACCTTAGGAGGGCGGCAAGCGGGCTCCGGTCGTTCTGGCCGTGGCCGAACATGTCGTTCGCCCCACCACCGTCGCCGAGCCCCATGTACAGGTATCCGTCCGGGCCGAAGGTGATCGTGCCACCGTTGTGGTTGGGGGCGGGTTGAGGGAGCCTGAACAGCACGATCTCCCCATCCGGGTCCACGTGGCCCTCCGAGAGCGTGTACTCCGCCAGCACCGTGTCCCCGTCGAGGGCTGTGTAGTGGACGAACAGCCGCCCAGGATCCGGATAGTCGGGGTGGAAGGCGAATCCCAGCAGGCCCTGCTCGCCCCGGTTGCGCACCCGATCCCTGATGTCGAGAAACGGCACGTCATGCAGTCCGTCGTCCCCGAGCAGCCACATTCGACCTTCCTTCGATGCGATGGCAAGCAGGGAGGTTCCGGGAATCGGTGCCAGGTCTATCGGAAATGCCAGGTCCGCAACCTCGCGATAGGCCAGCGAGCGAAGAGGGGCCAGCGTCGTGGTCGTGGTCATGGTCGTCGTCGTGGTCGTGGTGGTGCTCGAAGTCTCCGAGGGTGGCGCCACGGTCGTTGCGGGCGGCTCCTCCCCCGTCGCCGCTTTGGTCTCCACTGTCGTGACCGGCGTGGATGTGGTCGGCGCCGTCGTGGACGCCAGGTCCGGGGGTGCCGTGGTCGTTGTGGACAGGGATGTGGTCGCCGGCGGCGCGGTGACGGCCGCCGGCTCGTCGGGAGCGCTGCAGGCCGCGGCCGCCAACATGAGCACGGTCGCCAGGGTCGTCCATCGATGCATGCCGGGAGAGTATCTCCCCTCGGCTGCTATCGCGGGTCCTGGTCGCCTCCTGGCCCGGCGGCCCGGTGCCGATGCACCGGCGAGTGACCCTGGCGGTGCTACCGTCGGAGGGTCCCCGACCTGGGTATATGGACTTTGACCGATCTGCTACGTAACGATCGCAAGACGATCTTCGGCTGGGCCATGTACGACTGGGCCAACTCTGCCTTCGCGGTCACGCTGGGAGCGCTGATTGCCCCGTTCTTCGCCGAGGCGATCGTTCCGGAAGGGGGCTGGAACGGCTGGTCGGCGGAGACCATCTGGGCGGGTGTGGTGTCCATCGGCTCGACGATCCTGTTCCTGCTGATGCCGGTGCTCGGAGCCATCGCCGACTTCAACTCGGCGAGGCGGAGGTTCCTGCGCTACTGCGCCACGGGTGGCGGCCTCATGGTGCTGGCGCTGCCCTTCGTGCCCGACGGGATGGTGCCGTGGTTCCTGGTGGTTGCCGTGACTGCTCACATAGGATTCGTGGCGGCCAACGTCTTCTACGACGCCTTCCTCCCCGGCCTGACCACCGACGACTCCGTCGACCGCGTGTCGTCCAAGGGGTACGCCTTCGGCTACGTGGGCGGCGGACTGTACCTGCTGCTGGGCTTGGCGCTGCTGCTGTCCAGCGGGGACGACGGTTTCACGGGTCTGTCGGTCAGCGGCGCGACCCGGGTCGTCATCTTCGGTTCCGGTCTGTGGTGGATGGGGTTCACCTTCTACGCGCTGCGCTACCTCCCGGAGATCGGAGAGGCATCCCCGGTTCCTCCGGGTTACCGGCACATGCGACCGTGGCGAGCGTACGCGACCATCGGCTTCGGCCGCACCCTCGGAACAGCGAGGAAGCTCGTCGGGTACCCGCAACTGATGCTCTTCGTGCTGGCCTTCATCTTCTACAACGACGGGGCCGTAACGGTCATCAACATCTCAGGGTCTTACGCTTCCGAGACCCTCGGTCTGGGGATCGCCCAGATATCCACGGCCTTCCTGATCGTGCAGTTCGTGGCGTTCGGGGGCGCTCTCTTCTTCGGGATGCTGGCAGACAGGATCGGCGCGAAGCAGGCGATCCTCTGGTCGCTCGCGGTGTGGTCACTCATCGCGGTGGCGGCCTACTTCATGCCTGCCGGAGAAGCGCTCCCGTTCTATCTCATCGCCGTGGTGGTCGGCTGGGTCATGGGCGGTGTGCAAGCCCTGAGCCGCAGCCTGTACGCGACTATGATCCCGGAGGAGGCGTCCGCCGAGTTCTTCGGGTTCTTCAGCGTGTTCTCGAAGTTCTCGGCAATCTGGGGGCCCCTGGTGTTCAGCATCGTCAGTCACCGGACCGGCTCGGGCCGGCCGGCCATCCTCTCGATCGTCGCGTTCTTCGTGATCGGAGGGTTCTTGTTGGCCCGCGTGGATGTGGACGAAGCGAGGGCCGCACGCAGTCGATGGGAAGGCCACTGAGATGAGCGAGGAGCCGACCAAGCCCCAAGAGGATGGCAGGAGTCCCCCGGCGACTCCGGTCACCGAATCCCCCGAGCGGCTGAGATCGCGTATCAGGTGGGGCCTGGTGGCCCTTGCTCTGCTGGCTGCGGCCACAGTGTTTCTCGCCTACCAGAACATCGAGGACGTGCCGGTCCGGGCGTTCTGGTGGGAGTTCAGTATCCCCTTACTGGTCGTCATCGTCGCGACGGCCGTGCTCACGCTGGTGATCCAAAGGCTCGCGGCATGGGTGTTCTGGTGGAGAAGGCGCAGGACGCGTCCCTATGACGGTCCCCTGCCACGGAGACGCAAGGGCAGGCGATGGAGGTGACGATCCGCAGTTGCGGACGGGAGTCGATACCCGCGGCCTGAGTCCGGAAACCCGGCATCCAGGGGGAAACACCAACTACGATGCTGACCGCATCGGGAGGTTCAGATGAAGATCACGCAAGAGTTCGAGGTAGCCAGCAGCGCAGAGGCCGTGTTCCGGTTCTTCCAGGATGTGCCGGCGGTGGTTCAGTGCATGCCCGGGGCAGAGTTGACGGAAGACCGGGGAGACGGGGAGTACACGGGCAAGATCTCGGTCCGCCTAGGCCCGATGACGGCGGGTTTCGAAGGTCAGGCCACGGTGACTTCCGATGCAACGAATCACACCGGGCACATCGCCGGCAAGGGGGTTGATCGGCGCGGGGGTTCCCGCGGGCAGGTGGCTGTCGACTACGCCGTGTCGGCCACCGACGGCGGGTCTGCAGTGTCGGTGGACGCCGACATCAAGATCTCGGGGGCTGCCGCCCAGTTCGGCCGCACCGGGCTGCTCAACCAGATCTCCCAGCGCCTCATCCAGGACTTCGTCAACTGCCTCGAGGCCAAACTGGAGGCCGAGGACCAGGCGGCCGCGGCCGAGATCGAGGCAGAGGACGTCAAGGGGATCTCCCTGGTCGCCTCCACCGTTGCCTCGGGGGTCAAGAAGCTGTTCAGCCGGGGCTGAAGAGGAGTCCGCTCCGCCCCTGCCGGGGCGGGACGACGAGACCCGTCGCCAACGAGACACCGGCACGAAGGGGTTGACCGTGTCACAGGCGTGACGCACACTGGGAGCAGCCGCAAACACCGGCGGTCCGGAATCGGCCGATCAGGACCGCTATCGGGATCACTCAGTGGAAGCCGAACTCACGGTGACGGAGAGACGCGTCCAAGCCTCGGAGGTGGTGGTCGGGGGAGGGCCCTTGGACGGGGCCGGTCGACTCGGATTTCGCGTTCTCGTACCCGATGCCCCGGCCGGTTCGATGCTCGGAAGGCGTCCACTGTGTCGGACCGGGTTCAGTGGCCGGCGCAACGGGGGCTCAACTCGATGTGGCTTCGATCACGTAGTCGAGGCAGGCCGTCAGGGCTTCCACATCCGAAGGCGGGATGGTCGGCCACAGTCCTATCCGCAGTTGGTTCCGTCCCAGCTTGCGGTAGGACTCCGTGTCCACGACGCCGTTGGCCCGCAGCGTGGCGGCCAAATGGTCACCGGACACCGGTTGCTCGAAGTCGATGGTGGCGTTGACCCGTGAGCGTATGGAGGGATCCGCGACGAACGGATAGGCCATCGGATGGGCTTCCGCCCAGTCGTAGAGGATCGCCGCGTTCTCCGCGCAGCGCGAGGCTGACCAGGCAAGCCCGCCGCGGCTGTTGATCCACTCGACCGTGTCGGCCAGCATGAAGATGGTGGCCAGAGCCGGTGTGTTGTAGGTCTGGTCCTTGCGGGAGTTGGAAACCGCCGACGCCAGGGAGAGGAACGGAGGAATCCACCGATCGGAGGCGGCTATCCGCTCTATCCGTTCGATCGCCCGCGGCGAGCACAACGCAACGAACAGGCCCCCATCCCCGCCGAAGGCCTTCTGGGGAGAGAAGTAGTAGACATCCAGCTCCTCCGGATCCACGGGCGTGCCGCCGGCCGCGGACGTGGCGTCGACCACGGTCAGCCCCTCCCCGGACACTCGCTTGATCGGCATGGTCACGCCGGTGGAGGTCTCGTTGTGGGTAAGCCCGTAGAGGTCGATGCGGTCCGAAGGCACCGGCACGGGATGCGTCCCCGGAGGCGCTTCGATGAGTTCGGGAGCGTCGAGGTGCGGAGCCCCGTTCACAGCCCGCGCGAACTTGGACGAGAACTCACCGAAGCAGAGATGCTGGCTCCTGCGTTCGATCAGGCCGAAGGTGGCGGCATCCCAGAAACCGGTCGCGCCCCCGTTGCCGAGCACCACCTCGTAGCGGTCAGGAAGCCCGAACAGGGCTGCCAAGCCTTCCCGGACTCGCCCCACCATGGCCCGGACGGTCGGCCGGCGGTGAGAGGTCCCCATGTACGTGCGCCCTGCGTCGGCCAAGGCCGCGAGCGTCTCGGCCCGTACCTTCGTGGGGCCGCTTCCGAACCGGCCGTCGGCGGGCAGCAGTTCGGGCGGTATCCGGATCGAGGTGTGTTCTGGCATGTCTATCGTTCCCTCTCCAGGACCCGATACGGAGAACGTGATGTCAGGAGTATCGCAGCGAATCGAATCGATGGCCGAATCGGCCACCATGGCGATCACCGCCAAGGCGAGGGCCTTGCGGGCGGCCGGCCACGACGTGATCGGCTACGGCGCGGGCGAGCCCGACTTCCCGACTCCCGAACCGATAGTGGCCGCGGCCAGGGCCGCTGCCGCCGACCCTGCCATGCACAAGTACACGCCGGCGCCCGGGCTCCCGGCGCTGCGGGAGGCGGTGGCCGCCAAGACCCGGCGGGACTCGGGCTACGAGGTGACACCGTCGCAGGTGATCATCACCAACGGCGGCAAGCAAGGTGTCTACACGGGGATCCACTGCCTGGTCGATCCTGGCGACGAGGTACTGCTGCCGGCCCCCTACTGGGTCACCTACCCGGCGGTGGTGGAGTTGGCCGGTGGGACCACCATCCCCATCGAGACCGACGAGAGCAGCGGGTTCAAGGTGACGGTTGACCAACTGGAGGCCGCCAGCACGCCTCGCACCAAGCTGCTGATCTTCGTCTCACCCTCGAATCCGACCGGGGCGGTCTACAGCGCGGCCGAGGTGGCCGAGATCGGCCGTTGGGCGGTGGATCGCGGTGTCTGGGTCCTCACCGACGAGATCTACGAACATCTGGTGTATGGCGGAGCATCGTTCGCGTCGCTGCCGGTGGAAGTTCCGGAACTGGCCGAACGGTGCCTGATCGTCAACGGAGTGGCCAAGACCTACGCGATGACCGGATGGAGGGTGGGCTGGATGATCGGGCCGGCCCATGTGATCGCCGGGGCGACCAAGCTCCAGGGCCACCTGACATCCAACGTGTCGAACATCGCACAGGCGGGCGCGATCGAGGCCGTGTCAGGACCCCTCGACGACGTCTACATGATGCGGGAGGCGTTCGACCGCCGCAGGCGGATGATGCACCGGATGCTCAACGAGACGAGAGGCATCGACTGCATCGAGCCACTAGGAGCCTTCTATTGCTTCGCGTCGGTACGCGGAGCGCTCGGGAGCCGGATCGGCGATGCCCGGCCCGCCACCGCCCTGGAACTGGCCGATGTCTGCATCGACCAGGCCGGGGTGGCCTTCGTTCCCGGCGAGGCCTTCGGAGCACCCGGCTACGCCCGGTTCTCCTACGCCCTGGGCGACGAGGACCTCGTGACCGGTCTGACCAGACTCCAGGACCTACTGGGACCCTCTTGAGGCCACTGGGTTACGTTTTGCTCGTCAGACTGAGTAAAACTACTCACCGTCCTGAGTAAATCGCACGGGTCGTGGCGGTGGTGGTCAAGAGCGGCCGGGCTCCCACGAGCAGGCGAGGGATGAGCGCCCTCGTCGCCGCCCACGGACCGGCGCGAACCCTGCTTCTGGGCAGCGGTGGCTTCGACATCGGATGGTTCCTCTCGACACCCGTGATGGAGTGGTTGTGATCCCGCCGGCGGGCTCCTCGCGTGCGTTGAGGAAGGAACGGCGGAACCTGTGTTCCCGCTTACCGGCTGCGTGCTCTGCCGCGCTCGTTCTCCTGGTTTTGGCCGGCTGCGGGGACGACCGGGGGTACACACCACCGCTGACCACCGTGACCTCCCCCACACATGTCGAGCCGGGCACCGAGTCCTCCCCGGAGTCCGGACCGACCACGGCCGGTTCCAGCACGGTGCCCGTCCCGTCGTCGGCGCCTGCCGAAACAACGGTCGCTACAACACGCGCCACCACGACTTCGTTGGTCGGTAGCACCTCGAGTTCGGTGCCGGTGGGTTCGACCACTACGCCACCCCCGCCTTCGACCACTTCGCTACCTCCGCCTCCCACCACCGCCGAGCAGACAGATACGGGACTCCTGATCGAGGGAGTGTTCGTCTCGGTGATCGTTTCGGCAACCACCGAGGCAGGAGCGAGAGCCGCGCTCGCGGATCTCGAAGACAGATTCGGTAACGAGTTCGGCATCCTACGAAGCGATGAATTCAAGAGCCTCAATCCCGGCTACTGGGTGGTGTATGCCGGACCGTTCGCCACCGCAGCGGAGTCTCAGATCGCTTGCTGGTCCGCCTTGGACATGCGGACCGCCTCGCTCTGTTACGGCCGGCGTCTCTCCCAGGATCCCGACGACGTGGCGGTCGTCTACCCGCCTGCGTCTGCCGGTCGCGAGCCGGCGCCCACTGTTACATCGAGCACCAACTCCACTCTCGCATCGAGCCCCGACAGGGTGTCGTCAGCGCAAGACGTGTACGAGATCGTTGCGCCATCGCTCGCCCACATAGTCAATGGGGATCGCACGGGAGCGGGCAGCGGCATCTTGATCGACGGGGGCTACATCATCACCAACTACCACGTCGTCGAGCCATACAGCGTGGTCGCGAGGGTTGTGTTCCCGGACGGAACCGAATTGTGGAACGTGCCGGTAGTGGGATGGGAACCTTGGGCAGACCTCGCGGTGCTGGGGCCGGTGAGCGTCCCGATCCCACCGCTGACTCTCCGGGACGGGGAGCGCATGGTCGCCGGGAGCGATCTGTTCCTGGTCGGCTACCCCGCCGAACCCGAGTTCTATCCGCAACCATCGATCACGCAGGGAGTCCTGTCCCGTTCCTACGAAGAATCGACTACAGGCCTGACGGTACTGCGTACCGACGCAGCAGCTATGGGTGGACAGAGCGGAGGAGCGATGGTCGATGCTCGGGGTCAGCTAGTCGGTGTGACAATGCGGGGTATCGCTCAGAGCGGAATTGGTGTCGTTTTCACCGAGGCGTATTCCGCGGTTGACTACCAGGAACTCGTCGACTGGATCATCCGAGCCGCGGGTCCTCGTCCGGATGGAGGTACCGGCACGCCGGGCGAACCGCGGACGCAGCCCGAATCTCCAGCGCTGTTGGAGGGCAGGTTCGTGTCCGTGGTGGTGTCGGCCACGTCCGCAGCGGCTGCCGAGGAGAGACGGGAGGAGCTGGAGCGCCGGTTCGGCGTGCGGTTCGGGATACTCGTGAGTACTGACTTCGCGAGTCTTAATCCGGGGTATTGGGTGGTCTATGCGGGACCGTTCGTTACCGCTGCGGAGGCTCAGGACGCTTGCTGGTCGGTGCTGGGGATGCGGACCGCCTCCCTCTGTTACGGCCGGCGCCTCTCACAGGATCTGGCTGATAGGGAGATCGTGTATCCACCAGCGCCTGGTTGAGTCGAGCCAGCGCTGCCGGAGCCTTCCGTGGGCGGCCCATCAGACATCGGATTCGGTGCACGTGGACCATGACGTCGGACCGGCTCACGGCTCCGGTGGGCGTCGGGTGCTCAGGTCGAGGCGGCGGCGGAGCCAGAGAGCTCCTCCAAGGGCCAGGGTGCCCAGGCCCGCCCACACCATCTCCAGGACTCGTCCGGATCGGCCACCAGGAGGATCGGTGTTCGGATCCACGGGACCGGGGGCTCGAGCAGCGGCTTCGGCAACGGGCTCGGTTGCGGGGACAGTCTTTGATGGAGTTGGCGGGTCATCGGGTTCTATCGGTGCAAACGACGGCTGGCTGGAGGGCGGGACCGTCGCGAGGGTGGTTCCTGCGGATACCTCGCTGGTCGTCACCGGAGTTCCCGTCGGCTGGGTCTGAACCGGTGCTGCGACTGTTGTCGTGGATGCCAGGGATGTGGTGGACGCAGTCGACGGCGGGCGGGAATCCGATCCGGTCGATGAGAGGGCCGTTACCTGCCGGGGAAAGCTGTTCTCCACGAGGTCGAATTCTCTGTCGCCCGGACACGTGGTCCGCGACATGGTCCTGTGGCCCGTGATGGTCGGGGTCACCACCACCTTTCCCTCCGGATGGAGGTTCGAACCGCGGGAGACGAACTCGGCGGTTGACCCGGGGCTTGGGTCAATGCCGTATCCGACTGCCAGCCAGGTGAGGAGCGCGACCATGGCCGACTGAGCAGCCTTGGTGGGGGCGACATCCTGGTGATCGCCAATGAAACACGTCAGGAGAGCGAACCCCTGACTTCCGCCGGTGGCGTCACCCCGGACCGGTGACTCGAGGCTGCCATGCCGTCCCTCGAAGATCTTCCCGTGCCTGTCCACCAGGAAGTTGTAGGCGATGTCGGGCCAGCCTTTTTCGGTGGATGTGTGGTAGTGGTAGAAGGACCTGAGGTACCGGATCGATTGTTCGGGCGAGTAGTCGTTGGGAGAGGCGCTGTGATGTACGAGGAGGAACCGTACGTCGTCGACTGCTTCCGAATCCATCGGTCCTGTCGGTGGTAGGTCCGCTCCCCAGACGTCGCGGCGGAGGATGACGTGGCTCCCTCCGATGGGGAGACCGTCGGTCTGAGCGGCGGCCCGGATCGAGAGAGTTCTGGGCAGGAGTAGTCCGGCCGCCGTCCCCAGTCCACCCAACGCAAGGAACCCACGGCGCGTGAGTGGGGCTCCGGACTGCGGGTGATCCACTTCCATCGATCTCACCTTCCTACTGTGCGTGGACCGGGAGCTCGCACCGGCAGCCACGTAACACCAGCAGGCCGGTTATCCGTCAGCGAGAACTGAGTGCCACGTGCTCGGGCCTGACCGGGGTGCGGCCTAATTCGAGGCCGGTGGCCTCGCGGATGGCAGCCACTACCGCTGCCGTGGAGGATACGGTGGGTGGTTCTCCGACGCCTTTGGCGCCGAACGGGCCGAAGGAGCTGGGTTCCTCGATCACCTCTATGTCGATGGGCGGGGCGTCCAGGAAGGTGGGCAGCAGGTAGTCGGTGAAGGTGGGGTTCTTGATCACCCCGTCCTCGACGACGACCTCCTCGAGGGTGGCGAGACCGATCCCCTGCATGGTCCCGCCCTCTATCTGGCCGACCACCGAGCGGGGGTTGATCATGAAGCCGACATCCTGGACCGTGTCGACCTGCACCACCCGGAACAGTCCCAACTCCTGGTCCACATCGACGACAGCCCGGTGGGCGGCGAAGGCGAAGTCCACGTGGAGGTCGCCCTGGCCTCTCTCGTCCGGCTCCTCGGTCTGCGGGTGGTGGAACCGGGTGTGGTACTCGATGTTCTCCCGGCCGACCAGGTCCCGCATCGGGGTCACCAGGACGCCGTCCTTCCAGACCCCCTCCCCGTCCAACCGGTCGCCGCCGCCTCTCTGCAGCGCGATCTCGCGCGCCATCCGGGCAGCCTCCATGACCGCTCCCCCGGTCATCTGCGTCTGGCGGGACGCCGAAGTGGAACCGGCCGACCCGATCTTGGACGTGTCGTCGTAGTAGACGACCACATCCTCGATCCCCAGGACGGTCCGGGCGATCTGGGCGCACGCCATTCCGAGTCCCTGGCCCACCTCGACCGCGGCGGTGTGCACCTCCACGCCGAACGGCGTGATGACCACCCGGGCCTCCGAGTAGTCGTCGAAGCCGGCGGAGAAGCACAGGTTCTTGATACCGACGGCGTAGCCGACCCCGCGTCTCACCACCGGTCGGGAGGTGGTGAGGCCGGTGCCGCCCGGGAGGAGGCGCGGGTCGTCGCTATGGTTCTGCGGCGGCAGGGGCACCCGGCGCAGCCGCTCGAGGATCTCCACCACCGGCGCCGATGTGTCGATCACCTGGCCGGACGTGGCGAGCGGGTCCCCCCGGCGCAACGCGTTACTGATCCGGAGTTCCACGCGGTCCATTCCCAGGGCGTCGGCCAGCTTGTCCATCTGCGCCTCGTGGCCGAAGCAGGCCTGCACCGCTCCGAAACCGCGCATCGCCCCGCACGGGGGGTTGTTGGTCTTGACGGCAACTCCGTCGACGGCCACCGAGTCGCAGCGGTACGGTCCGGCGGCGTGATAGACGGCGTTGCCGATCACAGAGTTGCTCGTGGACTGGAAGGCGCCCCCGTCGATGATGATCCTCGCCTCGATACGGCGCAGCGTTCCGTCCGGGTCCGCCTCGTGGCGCATCCACAACTGCGCCGGGTGGCGGTGGACATGGCCGACGAAGCTCTCGGCCCGGCTGTAGACCATCTTCACGGGCCTCCCCGTGTACAGGGCCAGCAGGCAGAGATGGATCTGGAGGCTCACGTCTTCCCTGGCGCCGAAGGCCCCTCCCACACCGGCGTGATGGACCCGCACCGCGTCGTCGGCCACTCCTAGGCCCGCCACGATCTGCTCGTGGTCGACGTGCGTCCACTGGGTGGCGATGTGCAGGTCGACCCCGCCCCGGTCGTCGGGGATGGCCAGGCCCGACTCGGTTCCGAGTGGCGCCTGATCCTGCATCCCGACCTCGTAGTAGCCCTCCACGACTACCGAACCCCCGGCGTCCTGGGGGCCTCTCCGGCAACTGATCCGATGGAACACGGAGTCGACGGCGTCGGCCTCCTCGGGATCGGTCAGCGGTGCCAACACGTCGTAGTCGATGTCGATTGCCTCCACCGCGAGGCGGGCCGTCTCGGGATCGTCGGCCGCCACGAGGGCGATGGGTTGACCCCAGTACTCCACAGCCTGCGAGCCGAGGATGGGCTGGTCTGCGTCCTCGAGTCCGAAGGTCTTGCGGCCCGGAACATCATCTCCGGTGAGAACGGCGTGCACGCCCGTCATGGCCACGGCGGGACCGATGTCCAGCTTGGTGATGATTGCCTTGGGGTGGGGGCTCCGCAGCGTCGCCCCCCAGAGCATCCTGTCCATGTAGAGATCGGACGAGTAGGTGTAGGTGCCGTCCACCTTCGGGATCCCGTCGGTCCGGTGGGTCGACTCGCCGACGCCACCCCGAACGGTGGGGGTCCTCACGCGGGTGGTCATCGGCTCTTCACCAGAGTCTCGAGGCCGCGGAGGATGGCCCCGTACCCGGTGCAGCGGCAGATGTTCCCTGCCAGCGCCTCCCGTATCTCGTCCGACGAGGGAGCCGGGTTCTCGTCGAGGAGGGCGGCAGCGGCGACCACGAACCCGGGGGTGCAGAATCCGCACTGGACCGCACCCGAGTCAACCAGTGCCTTCTGAACCGGATGGAGTTCCGGTCCGCCCAGCCCTTCGACCGTCACGATCTCCGATCCCTCGACGTCCACTGCCATAACGAGGCAGGCGCACACGAGGGCGCCGTCGAGGATAACCGAGCACGACCCGCACTCCCCTTGCTCGCACGCGCCCTTCGACCCGGGAAGGCCGAGTTGTTCCCTCAGCACGAACAGGAGGCTCTCCGGCCCCTTGACGTCGCACACCCGCGGTTCCCCGTTGATCGTGGCTCGTACCCTCACGATGTCAGGCACCTTTCGAGGAGGCGCCGCGCCAGCACGCCCGAGGCGTGGCGGCGGTAGTCCTCCGTACCCCGGTGGTCTGTTATCGGGCGCACCTCTTTGGACACCAGGCGGGCGAAGTGGTCGAGGGCAGCCGGTCCGGGACGTCTCTCCGAGGAGATCATCCGCTCGGCGCGCCTGGCCCTGATCGGGGTCGGCCCGACGGAACCGAGAGCCACCCGTGTGCGACCGTCGTGCCAGCGGAACACGCAGGCGGACACCATCGAGATGACCATCGCGCTGCGCTGCCCTATCTTGGCGAACTCCTGGCGGTCCGGTAGATCGTCAGGCAGCAGGACCGCGGTGATCAGTTCGTCCGGCCGCCTCGAGGTGCGTTTGACGCCTGTGAAGAACCTGTCCCAGCGCACCGTCCGGGTACCGGCGACGGAGTGGAGTTCGATCTCCGCGTCGAGCCCGGCCAGGAACGGCAAGGCGTCTCCTGCGGGGCTGGCCGTGCCGACGTTCCCGCCGATGGTTCCCGCCGCCCGTATCTGAGGCGAGCCGATCGTGCGGGCCAGTTGCGCCAAGGCGTTGTGATCGCCCGATTCGAGCCGCCTGAAGGTGACGCCCGCTCCGATCCGCGTGCGCGAGACCTCCTGTAACTCCCTGACCCGGCGTAGCGTGATCACTGACTGCGGGCGCAGCGTGCCGAAGTTGACCTCCACCATGAGGTCGGTGCCTCCGGCGAGCGGGACAGCATCGGGGTTGGCAGCCAGGGCTTGGGTGGCGTCCTGGATGCCGACTGGGTGAACTACCTCCACTTATCGCTACTCCGCATCGAGTTTTCTTTGGTCCGTCGGATAGCAGAGGTTAGTCCATCTTCGACTCACCGCTGTTTAACGGGGATACCGGCCTCCCTTGCAACGTCCGCCGGGAAACGTGTATCTGCCCGTATTTCCGATGGTTGGCTCGGCTATCTACGCTGCTCGCCGTGAAGCGTATCCTGCTGTGTGCCAACCCTGCGGCTTCGGGTTTCACCGGGGGGCTCCATCGCGCGGTCGTCTCCCGCCTTCGGCGGACCTTCGATGTCGAGGCGGAGTGGCCGAGGAGCGCTTCCGACACCCGGGCGGTGAGTGCGGCTGCCCAGGCCGAGGGGTTCGATCTCGTGGTCGCGATGGGAGGCGACGGGATGGTCCACCACGTGGCCAACGGGATTGGCGGCACCGGTCCTCCCCTGGGCATCGTCCCCGTGGGTACGACCAACGTACTGGCGAGATTGCTCGGCATCCCTTCGAGGGCCACCAAGGCCGCGGATCTCATCTGCAGCCGTCCCCCGCCCCGGCCGGCCCCTGCCGCGATGCTGGCCATGGACCACGGAAGCGGGCGTCTGGAAACCCGGCTCGCAACCTTCGCGTGCGGCGCCGGGTTCGACGCCGCAGTCGTGCAGCGGGCGGAGCAGGAACCCTATCGCAAGTACCGGCTCGGCGGCCTTCACTTCGCGCGGTCCGCCGCTGCATTGGCATGGAGTGACTTCGCAGGCCGCCCGGCCGGGCTGGTGGTGAGGTCCGGGGACCGGAAGGTGTCCGCCGCGGCGGTTTTCGTCCGCCTCTACGACCGGTACACGTATTTCGGACGTGTACCGGTGCGTTTCGGGGCCCGCGTCCCGGACACGTTGGGCGTGCTGGTGGCTCGGTCCATGAGCCGCCGGCGGATCCCCGCAGTGCTCTTGCGGGCCATGGCTGGGCGCGACATCGGGAAGGTCGACGGATTCGAGGCATGGAGCGGAGTGTCGGCGTTGGAGGTAAGTGCGTATTCCACCGGGTTTCCGGCCCAGGCGGACGGTGAGTTGCTCGGGTCGGGCCGGAGCCTCTCGGTCTCGATCCAGCCCGACCACCTGCGTGTTCTCATGCCCGTCTGAAACGTCCGTTCTCCTCCTATGAGATCGTCGGAGGTGCGCGGTTAGTTGTTGCCCGGCACTAGTATCGCGCTCGGTGGCGCCTCGTTCACATGTCTGAGAAGTCGTTTCGGGTAGGTCTTTCCGCGCTTGGGCTCGTAGCCGTTGCAGTGGCGGTCCTCCTGCTGGTGAGGGGATCCGACCGCGACGTGTCGGGGCCTGCAACCAGCGATCCGGCCGCCACCGGCGAGCAGTCGGCCGGTCATCAATCCGCCCTGGGCGCATTGATGGACCTGGAGTTCCGCCTGGCCAACCAGCCGATCTGGATCGACGTAGCGGGAACCCGCTTCAACCTGGTCCCTGCATCGATCGGCTTCGACCTCGATGAGCAGTCCGTGGCGCAGAGCGCGCTCGCTGCCCACTCACCCGAGGATGTGATCGAGATTGCCTCGTCATGGGACGAGCACGACGACACGCCTGCAGACCTGGCGCTGGTCGGGACTATCGACGAGGAGGCTCTGTCCAGGGTGCTGGACCGTTACGACGCGGCCCTCGACGGTCCGTTCGAAGGGGGGATCGTCATGGAGGGCACGACCCCGATCCCCGTCTATCCCCGCCCGGGACTGGTGATCGATCGGAGCACCGCGGCGCAACTGATCCTGGCGGAGTTGCTGCAACGTCCGATGCCCGAAGTGGTCGCGCTCGACACCCTGCAACAGCTACCGATCCTGTCCGCCGAGGCTGTCGACACCGCTCTCCACGAGGCGCTCCAACTCGTGGGGGCCCCGATCATCCTGAGCCGCAGCGATCCGGATGCGACCCTCTACCTGGACGAGGGGCGACTGGCCAGAGCCCTGCTCACCCGGGCGGAACGGGATCCGAGCCCCCACATCGTGGTCACGTTCGACCCGGTGGTGTTCGACGAGTACCTCCATCCCCTCAGGGCGGGGTTCGAGGCGCCGCCCGTCGACGCCCGGATCGTCATCGACACGGATGACAACGTGACCATCCTCCCGGGCTTCCCCGGCGCCCGGATCGATACCGATCTGGTGGTCGAGGCGGCGATGGACGCGGCCCGCCGGGCGTCCAGGACCAACGTGCTGCCGCTTGACACCGGTGTGCAGCCCACCATCAGATCCCAGGACCTCCTCCGGGTGAAGGAGAAGATCAGCGAGTTCACGACCCACCACCCCTGCTGCCAGCCGCGGGTCGGCAACATCCAGCGGTTTGCGGCCGAGATGGATGGGAGGATGCTGCTACCGGGAGAGGTGATGTCCCTCAACGATACGGTGGGCAAACGAACCAGGGAGAGGGGATACGTACCGGCGCCCACGATTATCAAGGGTGAGATCACCGATACGGTGGGCGGAGGGGTGAGCCAGTTCGCGACCACCTTCTACAACGCGGTGTTCTGGGCCGGGTTGGAGATCCTGGAGCACCAGCCCCACAGCTACTACTTCTCGCGCTACCCGGAGGGAATCGAGGCCACTATCAGTTGGAGAGAGCCCGATCTGGTGTTCCGCAACGACACGGACACGCCGGTGGTGATCAAGACCTCCTCCACGGGCACGTCGATCACTGTCAAGTTGTTCGGCGACAACTCCGACCGGGAAGTGAGTGCCTCGGTGTCCGGCCGGTACGACTGGACCGAGTTCCCCACCGAGTACGTGCCGAACCCCGAGATGATGCCGTGGGACGAGGAGGCTGAGGTCCAGGAGGGTGCCAACGGGTGGTCGGTCACGGTCACCCGGCAACTGGACTTCACGGACGGGTCCTCCACCAGCCAGAAGTGGACCGTGCGCTACCGGCCGTGGCCGCGCCAGTTCGAGGTGCATCCGTGCCTGCTTTCCGAGGAGCACGAGGAGTACACCGGCGAGGAGTGCCCCGTCAACCCGGACGGCCCGTCCGAACCGGGCACGGAGCAGCAGGACGGAACCAACGTACCCACCGACGACCCGCCGGACTCAGGCGACGGCGACGACTCGTGAGCCGGATCCCGGCGTCAGTAACCGTTACTGCCGGTTGCTCGCGTAGTACACCAGGGAGTTGCGGATGATCCCGGCCGCGGCTTTCGCCCGGTCCTCGCTCCAGCCACCCGAACTCCTGACGGAAACGGTGTTCGAAAACACGTACACCGACACTATCGAGGGGAACTCGGAGAAGAGCGCGCTCGCCACCAGGCCGGGGAAGGTACCCGAGGCGTCGGCGGCTGCGGCGCTGGCGTAGGTCTCGCCTTCCTGGCCGGAGAAGCTCCGGTCGGTGTCGAACACGGCTACGTCGCCCAGCACGACGCTGTCCACTTCGATCAACTGGCCCACATTCGTCCTTTCACGACCGGCCGGGTCTCCCGGGAACCTCTGAAGTGCCCGCCGCCGGCGCGGGCCACTCTAGTCAATGTCCGGCAGACCCGACTTGCGTCTGCGCCCATGCGCGCCAGGGGAGGCGCCGCGGGGATCACCGGGGGACGGTCCCGAGCCGGCCTGCCCGCCTGTCCCGGCGCCTGGGCTGGAAGCTGAGACGCTCACCGATCACGTGAAGTTTCACCATGTTGGTACGGGCACGGCTGTTCGGGGGGACGCCGGCCACCATCACGACGCCTTCGCCGCGCTCGCATATCCCGGTCTTCTCCAGGTGCTTCTCGGCAGCTGCGAACATCAACTCGATCGACTCCCGCGGTTCGAACGGGATCGGTCTCACCCCCCAGTAGAGGGCCATCCGGCGGCGGATCCGGGCGCTCGGAGCGAAGACCATGATGTCGGCCGATGGCCGGTACTTGGACAGGAGTCGGGCGGTACCGCCCGACTCGGTGAAGGCCACGATCGTGCGGAATCCGAGGTCGCGGGCTGCCTCGGTGGCTGCTTTGGCGGTTGCCGAGGCGAAGTTCATCGAACTTTCGAGGAACTCGATCTCCTCATGGTCGGCGATGTTGGTGTCGCGATGCTGCTCCGCCTCCCTGCAGATGGCCGACATAGCCTCGACGACGGGTACGGGGTGGCGCCCGATGGCGGTCTCGGCGGAGAGCATCACGGCGTCGGTTCCCGAGGCCACTGCGTTCGCCACGTCGGTCACTTCCGCCCGCGTGGGGCGCTGGGCTGTGATCATCGACTCCAGCATTTCGGTAGCGGTTATCGAGATCAGCCCGGCACGGTTGGTACGTCTCAGGATGTCGGCCTGGATGTGGGGTATCGACTCCAGGGGGAGTTGCACCCCCAGGTCGCCGCGCGCCACCATCACCCCGTCGGCCGCATCGAGGATGGAGTCCAGATTCTGGTAGGCCAGGGCGAGTTCGACCTTGGCGATGACCGGCACGTCGGGTCCGGCCAACTCCCGCACCTCGTTGATGTCGTCACCCTCCTTCACGAAGGAGGCGGCGACGTAGTCGACGCCCAGTTCCCGTCCCAGTTCGAGGTCCCGCCGGTCCTTCTCGGTGACCGGGCCGACCTGCAGGTCGCTGTCCGGGAACGCGACACCCTTGCGATCTCTGAGCGTGCCGCCGCGCCGGATCAGCAGCTTCAGGGTCTCGCCGGTGAGATCGGTGACCTGACCGGCGATCAACCCGTCCGACATGACGACACGGTCACCCACCCCTACGTCGGCCGCCAGCCGGGGATAGTCGACCGGGATGAGACCCGGCTTCCCCTGCATCACCGTGGAGGTCATCCATACCTCGTCGCCTTGACTCAACTCCACCGCTCCCGCGGCGAACCGACCCACCCTGGTCTTCGGTCCCTGGATGTCCTGGAGAACCGCGATGGAGCGGCCGGCTTCGGCGGCCGCCTGACGCAGCCACCGGATCATCCAGAGATGGGAGTTGTGATCGCCATGGCTGAAGTTGAGTCTGGCAACATCCATACCGGCCTCTACTAGGGCCTTCACCGTGTCGGCATCGGCGACAGCCGGGCCCATGGTGGCCACGATCTTCGTTCTGCGTAACACCGGTCCCCAAGGTAACCGGCCGGGTCTACACGTCAAAGCCTCTTGGTCGGCGCTGGTTGCCGCACGGCGATGCAGTGCACACCCAATCCGGCTCGTGCGCCGATCAACCG
Organism: Candidatus Spongiisociaceae bacterium; assembly: GCA_965219685.1. Taxonomy (GTDB): domain Bacteria; phylum Actinomycetota; class Acidimicrobiia; order Spongiisociales; family Spongiisociaceae; genus JAPPFW01. Next base: position 1,158,716 of record CBDCOH010000002.1, read on the forward strand.
TGGAAGCGGGCTGGGCTCCGGGGGTGGGACTTGACCCCAAAATGGCTCATCCCGTCGAGGCGGGTCAACCTCAGTGGCTCCTTCAGTTTGGTAGCCAACCTAAGAGCGTGATTCGGCCGTATTCAGGTTGGGCAACAACCCTCCATCGGTTACTGCCGTCGCTATCCGTTATCCATAGCGAGGAGACAGAGCCTGGTAAGGGTCCGGCTTCATCGAATCTGACTGGGGCTAGCATCGAGTAGGCTATACGGTTACCGTCGGGGGACCAACGAAAGTCATGTCCTACGTTGTCAACCAGTTTCCTCTTGTTCTGTCCATCAGCGTCCGCTATCCATAGCTGCGTAGAAACGGGGAAATATGGTTCGGTCCACAATTCCCTGGAGATGTCGGATACTTCTGTGAAAACGTCGGATGGTAGTACTGGACTGTTGGGGTCTTCTTCTTCCAGAATGTAAGCAAAGGACTGATTGTCAGGCGACCATCGGACATTCAGAATCCGACCGTATCTCGGGTCTCCTGTGTAGAGGTCGCGCTGCCTTATCGTATCCCCGGTTAGCGTGTTGAACACGAACCCTTCACTGTTGTCAGATACTAGATGTGCACTATCCGGTGCCCAGTCCAGGTAGTTACACTTGCTTATACCTAGGTTCATGATCGTTTCACCGTTGGTGGCGTCCGCCACGAGGAACTGGGTTCCGATACCATAACCCTTCACGTAGGCGAATCGGCTACCGTCGGGCGACCAGCGTAGCTTGGCCGAGCCGGGAAGGTCGCCCAAGCCTGCCGTCAGTAACTTGACCCTGTTGCTACCGTCGATGTCCATTATCCAGAGATCCTGGTGAACACCGTTGGGATTCTGCGCTATCCAGGACACTCTCCGGCCATCGGGTGTGAACTCCACGTATCGGGCATTGGACTCATCAACATCGATCGTGACCTGGCTACCGCTCTCAAGGTTCTCGACAACGGTATGGGAGTAGACACGTTCGTTACTGATCTCATCGAAGACACTGTAGAGACCTAACGTCCCGTCAGGAGAGAACCGCCAGAAAAGACCGATGGACCGCTTGTCCTCCCCATCACTACCCTCGATCCAGCTCGTGCCTCCGGTACCTTCAGCAGGGTTGTACACCAGGTATCTGCTGTCGGGCGACCACCGGAAATTAAAGGACCATCGGCCCCGAGCACGGACCTCGCGAACGTTGCGCCCATCAGTGCCCATAACAAGGCCCTTATCGCTTGCCCCGTAGGCGACCCACCTACCGTCCGGTGAGAATATCGGATGAGCACCACCATGACTGCTGTACGATCCTATAGCCTCCCTGCCGCCCTGCAGCCGGACCATCCATATTCGGTTCCCGAACCCATAACTGTCCACGTAGTTCGGGTCTGCCGTGGAGTAGGCAAGGCGGTAGCCGCCGGCAAGCGACGTGGCGGCGGGAAGGGGCACGAGCTTCAGGGCGCGAGCCAGGAAAGTCGCCATCTCGGCCCGGGTCACCGACCGGTCGGGACAGTAACGCCCCTCACCGCATCCGGCGGTGATCCCCGCCGCGGCGAGCTTGTCGATGTTCTCCGCGTGTGCGCTGCTCGCAGTGTCCGAGAACCGACCGGGCGTCCCGCCGGGCAACTCAAACGCCCGCGCCAAGAAACTCGCCATCTCAGCGCGGGTCACCGGCCGGTCCGGGCAGTAAAGTGGAGGGGCGTCAGAGCACCCTCTGGTGACTTCGAGATCGGCCAGCCGGTTCGTATAAGGCGCCCACCATAGAGCGGGACTCACATCGGTGAAGCTCGACACGCCGGACGGACCAGGATCCGTCCCATCCAAGGCCCGCACCAGCCACACGGCCATCACCCATCTCAGCAGCGGATCTTCAGGACAGAACAAACCCCCGTCGCAGTCGGTGCCCGCGAGGATGCGCCGACCATCAGAAGCCACGGCAGCGATCGACCTCGCATGAACCCCTCCCTCAACATCGGGATAGCCGCCCGCCTGGGCCGCCGCGGGCAGACCGGGCGCCAGCGGTACCATCATCACCACGATCACGGCCCCGATCAGCCGACCACGCGCTTTCGGTCGATCACCCCTGCGCCCCGGCAGGAACAGTTGACTAGGCACTGAATGTTCTCCCTCAGTGATCCAACTACCGCATCGGCCCCCCAGCCACAACCTCCGTCTCCGAGGCCCGCCGCAGTCTAGCCAACCGCACCCAACGACACTACGACAACCCCAGGAGGGGACGACGCCGACCCCTACGGCTAGTCCTCCGAAGTGTCCTCGGACAGAAAACCGGCAACGTCCAGGGATGTGATCATCACCTGAACCATACGTACCGGCCAAGACGCACAGTTTCAGTTGGCCCTGACACTCCTTTCCTCAATACTGTCCCCCGTCCCCCAAAGCCTCCAGTCCGGCAAACGGTCAACTGCGGGGGTGATAGCAGCAACGGGAGCCGGGTTAGCAGAAGGGTTCGGGGCTGTTATCGAGATGTTGTCCCGGATGAGTGTGGTACTAGAAGTGGGACGTATCCTCGTGATCGTCGTCTAATCTGTCGATCTAGCTCAATGTTTCAATAACCTGGGCAAGGGACAGTCCTTCCGCTGTGCACCCGAGTCGAACACTGCGCCTACGACGAGGGCTCTGTGCCGGCGGTCCTGTTCGGCATAGAGCCACATTCGTGATGCGACCAAGACCGGCTTCGAGAGCATGAGTCGAACATCGGACGACTAGCGCCTTGATGTGCTAGCGCTCGGAAGGTGTTTTCTGGCTCCGGTTTGTTTCGGCAAAGCGGCGGTCACCGCGTCGCCTGCTGGGTTGTCCTGGCGGTGTCCCTGGGCGATGGCCCATTTCATGACGGCTGCAATGCGTTGGCGCACCCGCTTGGCTGTCTCCGGGCGGCTGGTCCAGATCGGAGGCAGACAGTCCATCACATCTGCGGACGTGACCTCGTCCACCCGCATCGAGCCGATGGCTGGCAGCACATGGGTGCCCAGGAAGGATCGCTACTGCGCCTCGGACTTGCCGCCCGGGTTTCCACTTTCCCGCATACAGGGCGAGCACTGCTTCGGTGGCGGTTGCGAAAGTGGGAATGGCCCCGTCACGCAGGGTGGTGGGATCGATGTCTTCGTGGGCTGCTTTGCGGTACTCGAAGGCTTGCTGGCGTGCTTGGGCGAGGCTGACATAGGGGTAGCGGCCCAGGCCGAGGTCGCGGCGGCGGCCGTTGACTGTCCCCCGCCATATCCACGCCTTGGAGCCGGAGGGTTGTACTCGGAGGATCAGGCCGTGCTGGTCTCCGTACTTTCCTGGTCTGGTTTCTGATCGGACCCGGCTGCTGCCAGTTTTGGCAATTCCCTCTCCTTCCGCCCCTCTGAGCGTCCCGCACCTGATTGAACTACCGCCCCAATAGGAAGAGTCAAGCAACCAGCGTGAAGCTGACGGGTCTGGGCTGTGCGTGGATGAGGTCGGTCGGAAAAGGTATCTGACCTGGGAGTATGTTCAGTCCTGAAACGACCGGGGACTACAAGGAACGTCGTGGAATGGGAGCTCCGGGGGTGGGACTTGAACCCACAACCAACGGATTAACAGTCCGCTGCTCTGCCGAATTGAGCTACCCCGGATAGTGGATCGGGCTGAGATGGTACCAGTCTCCCGGCCGGTGCCGGAACATCACCCGTCCCTCAGGTAACTCTCCAGGCGGCGGCCCTCACTCTTCCTACGGAGCTTGTACAGCGCCCGGGTCTCGAGTTGGCGTATCCGCTCGCGGGTGACGTCGAAATGGGTGCTCAACTCTCCCAGGGTCCGGACCCGGCCGTCCTCGAGACCGAAACGCATCAGGATGATCTGGCGTTCCCGCTCGGTGAGTCCCTCGAGAGCGAGGGCGACGTACTCCTGTAGCAGCTTGAAGGCTGCTCCCTCCACGGCGACCTCCGCTGCCTTGTCCGGCACGAAGTCACCGAGGGTCGACTCCCCCTTGTCGCTCACGGGCGTTTCCAACGAGACGGTTCCCTGGGAGATCCTGGAGAGTTCCCGGACACGGCCGGGGGTCAGCTCTATCTCGTGGGCAATCTCCTCGACGGTCGGTTCCCGGCCTAGTTCCTGGAACAGACGGCGCTGTGCCTTCGACACGTTGTAGATGGTCTCGACCAGGTGGACCGGCACGCGGATGGTCCGTGACTGGTCTGCGAGCGCCCTGCTGACCGCCTGGCGGATCCACCATGTGGCATAGGTCGAGAATCTGTAGCCCTTCCGGTAGTCGAACTTCTCCACGGCCTTCATGAGGCCCAGGTTTCCCTCCTGGATCAGGTCGAGCAGGGGCATGCCGTTGCCCACGTAGCGCTTGGCGATCGACACCACCAGCCGGAGGTTGGCTTCGACGAGGCGCTTCTCGGCGCGTTCGCCGGTTCGCACGGTGCGTAGCAGGCGCACCGTGCCGTCCGAGGGCCGAGGCTTGGCCTTCGGACCGGACTGCGACAGCTTTGTCCCGGCCTGCCTTCCGGCCTCCAAGGCCATCGCCAGCTCCACCTCCTGCTGGGGTGTGAGGAGAGGGACCCGGCCTATCTGCCTCAGATACATGCTGACCGGGTCCGACAGGCCGACCGCGCCCTGGTCGATGTGCAGGGAGTCGAAGTCGTCGTCGCTGTCCTCCCGAACGTCCAGGCCGCGTTCGCGGATCGCTTCCATCGCTTCGTCGAACGCGGATCCAGGCGCTTCGGCCTCTTCGAGTTCCTGCTGGATCTCGGCCATCGTCACGAAGCCGCGCCGACCGGCGCGGGTCAGGAGCTCATCGATTGCGGCCTTGACTACAGGCTCCACGCCTACTCCTCAGCGATCCGGGGTTCCCTTTGCAACAAAGCTATCAACTCCGCCACCCTTTGTGAATACCCTTCAGGGTCGGCGCCGGGATCCATCGACTCGAGTCGCCGGCCCAGTTCATCCTTCCGGCGGTCCCTGTAGCGGGTCTCCAGATGGGCCAGCACGTCCTCGACGGGGTCGGGCGGTTCCTCCATGACGGTCAGGCGCCTTGCCGTAGCCGCCATCCCATGATCCTCCATGCCGTCGAGGGGGATCGGGACTCCCGGCTCGAGGTGTCGGCCCGCGTCCAGAAGCCAGGCTGCGAGGCGGTATGCATGCTCATCCTGAAAGAGATTCTGGGTGATCCGTTCTCGCGGTGCGTTGCCCGCAAGGAGATGGCGCAGCAACTCCCGTTCGGATCGGTCCAGCCGGTGCCTCGTCCCCCGCCCGACCGGGACCATTCCCTCGTCCGGCGGAGCCTGGTCGTTGCGGCCAAGGATGTTCTGGATCTCCCGCAGGACCCTGTCGCTCTCGAAATGGGTCCTCCCGGCCACGTCGATGGCATGCTGGTGGCGGTCGTCACGGTCGGGGTGGCGGGCGATCAGAGCCGCCGCCTCGCGCATGGCTCGGGTCCGAGCGGCCAACTCGCGAAGATCGTGACGGCCGAGAACCTGGTTGATACGGAACTCGGTGATGGGTCTCGAGCGTTCCACCGCTTGCTTCAATCGTTCCGTCCCTCCCTCCTGGACGAGGTCGGCAGGGTCCTTGCCCTCCGGCATCTCGGCGACCCGCAGATCGAGTTCCAGTTCAGAGGTGATCCTCAGTTCGTCCCCGCGGATGGCCGCCCCCGCTCCGGCCGCGTCGGCATCGAAGGCGAGGACGATGCGGGAGGCGAACCGGCGTAGCAGATCGAAGTGTTCCTCCCCGAGGGCCGTACCGCAGGTGGCCACCGCCAGCGGCATCTCAGCCAGGTGGAAGGCGATGACATCGGTGTATCCCTCCACAACCACCGCGGTGTCAACCCGGCTGATGGCGGACCGGGCCCGGTCCAGCCCGTACAGCAGTTCGCTCTTCTTGTAGAGCGGCGTCTCGGCCGTGTTCAGGTACTTCGGGCCATCCCCCTGCAGCAGGCGGCCCCCGAAGCCCACCATCTCGCCGCGCACGTTGTGGATCGGGAACATCAACCGGCCCCGCATCTGATCGAAGAGGCGCCCGGTCTGCGCCCGCCGTCCAAGGCCGGAGTCATGGATCTCTCGTTCTGTGAAGCCCTGGCCTCGGAGATGGCTGATCAGGGCGTCGAACTCGTCGGGGGCGTAACCGATCAGGAACTGGTCCACGACATCGACGTCGTAGTCCCGGCTCCTGACGTAGGCCCGGGCGTGGCCGGCGTCTGCGCCTCCCTTCAGCCGCGAGTGGTAGAACCGCCCGGCCGCTTCCACCGCTTCCACCAAGCGCCCACGCCGCTCCCTCCGGCGGGCGGCGCCGGGGTCTCGGCGGACGACGATGCCCACCCGATCCGCCAGCATCTCCACCGTCTCCCCGAAGTCCAGACCCTGGGTCTCCTGGACGAAGGTGAACACGTCTCCGCCCACCCCGCACCCGAAGCAGTGGTAGAGCCCCCGAGCAGGATCGATGGACACCGACGGGGTCTTCTCGGTGTGGAACGGGCAGAGCGCCTTGAAGGTGCCGCGGACCTTCCGCACCGTCGTCACTCCCTCGAACAACTCGACCAGGTTCACGGCTTGGCGAATGCGCTCCAGGTCATCTCGGTCGGCAGCCATACCGCCCTGAGTGTACGCGGGGTGGTGAATGGTGAATGGTGAATGGTGAATGGTGCCAACTCTTGACGGTACTCGACTGCCGAGCTAAGACCGGGCCACGACGAGCCGGATGTGGTAGCCGTTCACTGGCACCTGGCACCTGGCACCTGGCACCTAGCCTGCCACTGCCACCAACTCGATTGCGAGGGTCACTTCGTCGTCGACGTCGCTGACGCTCGGAACATCGGGGACGGTCAATCCGAAGTCCGACCTGAGGACGGTGGCGGTGCCGCTCACCTCGATACGCTCGGTCGACGCCACGGCGACCTCGACCGCGAACTCCACTGGAAGGGTCACGCCGCTCAGCGTGAAGTTCCCTGACACCGTCAGAGACACCCGATCCCCCACCGCAACCTGGTCCGGGACGCCCGCGATACTGGTCGGCTCGAACGTGGCGAACTCGTTCTCGTCCCTGGCCGAGCCGAGGATGGGACCGCGCATCGCCCGGTCGCGGAAGCTGGAATCGGTCTGGAGGGTGCGGACGTTGATCACGACTGCGCCGAGGCTGGAGGCGGGCGGGTTGTCGAAGTCGATCAGGATTTCGCCGGCCACCTCGCTGGTGGTTCCGACGACCCGCTTGGGACTTCCGTTCAGGATCTCGTCGATCTCGAAGCGGACCGTGGACTCGGCCTTCTCGATCCGGTAGACGACGGCCGCCGACTCCTCGCCCGGATCCTCCGCCGGAGCCGCGGAGGTGGAAGTGGTTGCCGCTGACGTCGCGGTGGTGGTCGCGGCGGTGGGGTCCGGCTCGGCGGCCCCGGTGTCCGCGACCTCGGTGTCCGCGGCGGTCTGCTCTTCCTCCGCCTCGGTGTCGGGCGGGGCCGGAGGCGCGGTGGTCACGGGCGGAGCGGTGACCTCGGTGCTGGGTTCGCCGCTCCCGCCCGAGAACCAGACGTAGGCGAGTCCCGTCACTACCAGCACCATGACGATGCCTATCCCTATTACCAACTTCTTCACCATATCCCCCTTCCTGCGCCGGGAACATCAACCAGACGTCGGGTCAAGTGTTCGACCAAGGAGTCAATTGCGACCCGATCCTGATGCATCAGGTCCCTGTCACGGACCGTAACCGCGCCGTCGTCGAGAGTCTGGAAGTCGACGGTCACGCAGAGCGGAGTCCCGATCTCGTCCTGGCGCCGGTAGCGCCTGCCGATCGCCTGGGTGACATCGACCTCTATGTCCCAGTGGGAGCGGAGCAGGGACGCAACTCGGTCCGCCACTTCCAGCAGGTCTGCCTTGCGGGACAGCGGGAGGACCGCCACCTTGATGGGCGCCAGCCGGGCATCGAGGCGCAGCACGGTCCTGGTGGCGCCCCTGACGATGTCCTCATCGTAGGCGTCGATCAGGAAGGCGAAGGCGGCCCGGGTGACGCCGGCGGCCGGCTCGATCACGTACGGGTAGAACCGCTTCCCCTGGGCCGGGTCGAAGTAGCGGAGGTCCTTTCCGGAGTGTTCCGAGTGCCTGCGGAGGTCGAAGTTGGTCCGGTTGGCGATACCCTCCAACTCGTCCCAGCCCCACGGGAACCGATACTCCACGTCGTAGGTGCCGGCTGCGTAGTGGGCCAGTTCGTCGTCCAGATGTTCCCTCAGCCTGAGGTTGGAGGGCTGGATGCCCAGATCCAGGTACCATGCCTGACGCGCTTCAACCCAGTAGTCGAACCAGCGGTCCGCGTCTTTGGGGTGGGTGAAGAACTCCATCTCCATCTGCTCGAACTCGCGGGTCCGGAACACGAACTGGCCGGGCGTGATCTCGTTACGGAAGGACTTGCCGACCTGGGCTATTCCGAACGGGAGCTTGCGTCGCATCACCCTCCGGACGTTCTCGAAGTTGGTGAAGATGCCCTGCGCGGTCTCCGGCCGGAGGTAGACGAGGTTTCCCTCGCCCGCCACCGGTCCCATGTGGGTCCGGAACATGAGATTGAAGTCCCGCGCCTCGGTGAAGGAGCCCCGGATGCCACACCTCGGGCACTGGTCCCGGTCATCGAGCTTGTCCAGCCGGTGCCGGCTATGGCAGGAGGTGCACTCGACCAGTGGATCGTGGAACTGGGAGACATGACCCGACGCCTCCCATACCAGCGGCGACTGGATTATGGCCGAGTCCAGTCCGACCACGTCGTCCCTTGACCGGACCATGGATCTCCACCAGGCCTCCTTCACGTTGCGCAACAGGGCGACGCCTAGCGGTCCGTAGTCGTAGGCCGAACGGAGTCCCCCGTAGATCTCGGACGCCTGGAAGACGAACCCGCGTTTCTTGGCCAGGTTTACGATCGTGGCGAAGGTGGGTTCCGGCATCGGCGGTCTCCTAGGCGAGGCGCAGGGATGGTACCCGACCCCGGTCACCCATCTGTTTCCTCAGGATTGCCGGGCGCGACGGCCCCTCCGAACCGCCGCCCGCGCATCTGGAATTCGATGACGGCGTCCACCAGATCCTGCGCGCCGAAGTCGGGCCATAGGGTGTCGGTGAAGACCAACTCGGCATAGGCGCTGCCCCACAGCAGAAAGTTCGAGATCCGCATCTCCCCTGAAGTCCGAACGATCACATCCGGGTCGGGCATGCCGGGTACGTAGAAGTGACCGGCCAGATCGCTCTCCCCGATGGAACAGGCATCCCGGTGACCGGCGGCCACCTCGGTTGCCAGGATCCTGATAGCTCTTATGATCTCCGCCCGGCCTCCGTAGTTGAAGGCCAGGACCAGGTCGAGCCGCTCGTTGCCGCAAGTCCGGGCAACCGCGTCCCGCATGTGGCGCCGGTTCCGTTCCGGAATGCGCTCATCGGCCAGGTCTCCGGCGAAGTGCAGCCTCACGCCCATCCCGTCGAGCGAGTCGAGGCGGCGCAGCAGGATGTCCTCGTTGAACCACATCAGGAAGGAGACCTCGTCGGGCGACCGGGCCCAGTTCTCGGTGGAGAACGTGTAGGCGGACAGCCAGCGCAGTCCGACCGCCACCGCTCCTTCCACGCATTCGAAGAGAACGGCCTCCCCTGCCGCATGTCCGGCGGTCCTGGGCAGGTTGCGCGCGGTTGCCCACCTGCCGTTGCCGTCCATGATGAGTCCGAGATGAGCCGGGATCCGGTCCGGGTCTACCCTCGTCAGGTCGAGGCGGGCTGCGGTTTCCTCGGCGCCCATGGTTCATACCCCTTTGACGTTGCTGTAGGCGAGGCCGGACAGGCCCACCTCGATGTGGAACTCGACGAAGCGCCTGGCCAGGCCCACTGCATCCGCTGCGAGGTCGCTGTCAGGCTCCTTGAGGTCGAGGAAATCGGCATCGGACAGCCGGGCCAGGTGAAGTGTGAGTCCCTCGCGCAGTCGAAACGCACCCCCGATGTCACATGTGTTGCATACGAGTCCCCCTCCCACCAGGCTGAACCGGTCCAGCGTGTTCTTCCCGCCACAGGCGGCGCAGTGGCGCAGGGCCGGGGCCTGTCCGAGTGCATCCATCAGCTTGAGAAGGAAGGAGGCGACCAGGTCCAGTCCCCCCGATCCGTGCTCCAGCGCCTGCAATCCCCTCTGCAGGAGGAGGAAGAGCCGGTGGGAGGGCTCACCTTCCACGATCACCTTGCCGATCGCCTCCGCCATGGTCCCCGCGACCAGTACCGCGTCGAGATCGCCGCGTAGCCGCGGGAAGGGCTCTATGACGGCGACCTGTGTGATGGTGGCGAGGTTACGTCCCTGGAAGAGCACCAGATCAACATGGGTGAGGGGTTCCAGGCGACCCCCGAAGCGACTCTTCGTCCTGCGGACACCCTTGGCCACCGCCCTGACCAACCCGTGGTTGGGGCTGATCAGGAGGACGATCCGGTCGGCCTCTCCGAACGGGTAGCCGCGGAGGACGATTCCCTGGTCACGCCGGAGCGTCATCGTCGGCCGGGGCGACGGAGTGCGGACATCATCCGGCAGGGTACCCGGCGATGGGCGATCCGAGGGTAGGGTGAGCCCCGTGGCCCTACTCGACGAATCCGCCCGCCGGGAGTTCCTGGGTTCCCACCCCGGGTGGGAACTCTCGGGCCAAACCATCACCAAGACCTACCGGTTCGCAGGCTTCGCGAGGTCGATCGGCTTCGTGGCGTCGGTCGGCGTGCTGGCGGAGAAGGCCTTTCACCATCCGGACATCGACATCCGCTACAACCGGGTGAAGATTTCGCTCACCACCCATGACCAGGGAGGCCTCACCCGAAAGGACACGACGCTGGCCGCCCGCATCGACTTGCTAGTTGCTAGTTGCTAGTTGCTAGGTATATTACTTAGCACTTCCGAACGATATGTAGAACCCATTCACCACTCACCACCCCTAGAGTCCCAGCCGTCTGATCCGGTCGGGGTAACGCTGCCAGTCCTTCTCGACCTTCACTCGAAGGTCCAGGTACACCGGGCTGGCGAGGGTCTCCTCGAGCTCCAGGCGGGCTTCCATTCCCACCTGGCGGATCATCGATCCGCCCGCGCCGATGACGATTCCCTTCTGGGACAGACGCTCCACGTAGATGGAGGCCTCGATCCTGATCGAGCCGCCTTTCCGTCGCTCGATGGTATCGGTCTTGACCGCCACCGAGTGGGGAAGCTCTTCACGCATCACGGCCAGCAACTTCTCGCGCACCGTCTCGGCTACCAGCACCTCCTCCGGCTGGTCCGTGCTCGTGCCCGCCGGATAGTGGGCAGGCCCTTCGGGTAGCCGGGGCACCAGTTCGCCGACCACACGGTCGAGGCCGTCGCCCGTCAATGCCGAGATCGGCACGTAGGCTCCGAAGTCCCACGGAGCGGCTTCGCTCAGGCGCTCTGCGACCCGGCCCTTTCGTACCAGGTCGATCTTGTTCACGATCACTATCACCTTGTCGGCCGGACCGATCCTGATCAGGCGTTCTGCGATCCGGCGGTCACCGGGACCGACCTTGCCGGTAGCTTCTATGACGAAGAGGAAGCAATCGGCCTCGGCCAGGCTCCGGTACGCAATCGAGTTGAGGCGCTCTCCCAGCGCAGTGCGCGGGCGGTGCAGCCCGGGCGTGTCGACCAGGACTATCTGGGCTCCCCCATCCGGACCTTCGATGGTCAGTATCCCGCGTGCCACCAGGCGGGTGGTCTGCGGGCGCTTGGAGGTGATCGATACCTTGCTACCCACCAAGCCGTTGATGAGAGTCGACTTGCCGACGTTGGGGCGGCCGACCACGGCCGCGAAGCCCGTCTTCATCCATCAACCGGAGCGGATCATCGCTGGGTGCCCACCAGGTGACTTACGCGGACCCTCTCCACCCGCCGACCCTGCACGCGTTCGGGGATCAGAACGGCGCCGTCGAACTCGAATCGCTCACCCACGATCGGAACCCTCCCGGCCATACCGAGCACCAGTCCGCCTACCGTATCCCATTCGCCGTCCGGTAGCTGGGTGTCGAGCAGGCCGGCCAGGTCGTCCACCGGGAGACGAGCATCCACCAGGAAGACGCCCGCCTCGAGGGGTTCCACCATGGGCGGTTCGGTGTCGTACTCATCCACGATCTCTCCTACGAGCTCCTCGATGAGATCCTCGATCGTCACGAGGCCGGCGGTACCGCCGAACTCGTCCACGGCGACCGCCATGTGGAACTGCGACGACTGCATCTCTCTGAGCAGATCTCGGACCGGTTTCGTCTCGGGAACGAAGTAGGCCTGCCTTATGATCTCGGCGAGGGGTGTGGCCTCGGGGGGCTCTCCCACCAGGTGGAGCAGGTCTTTGGCATACACCAGACCTACGATGTCGTCCGCTCCCCGCCCCGTAACCGGCACCCTTGAGAATCCGTACTCGAGGATCAGGTCAAGGGCTTCGGTCGTGGTGAGGTCGGCGCCGATGGTCACCATGTCGGTGCGTGGGGTCATGACCTCCCTCACGATGGCATCGGAGAACTCCAGTACGGACGAGATCATCCTTATCTCCTCGCGATCGGAGGCGTCGTGGTCTCCGTTCGCATCGACGCGCGAGTTGGCGTCGTCCTCTTCGTCGTTTATGAGGTCCACCGCGCGCTCGCCCGCCCTGACGGCCACCCGGAGTAGGCGAGCCAACCGGTAGGCGATGACCCTCGGGCGTTCACGCCCGAGGGATCGCGGTAGCCACTCCCCGAATACGACGAGCGCCACTCCGGTGAGGATCAGAGCCGTGACGAGTATCCAGCCGCTTGAGAGGGTGGCGATGGCCCATGCGGCGCTCAGCGCGGAAGCCACCAGCAGCGCGGAGTGGATCAGCGAGATCGACGGCTGGATGCTGGCACGGTCCTCGAGCAACTCGGCCACGCTGACCGCGCCCGGTACGCCGTCGGCGGCGTCGTGTAAAGCGTCGGCTCGCGGCGTCCGGACGAGCGAGGCGCCCGCAACCCGGAGGGCGGCCGCCAGGATCAGCACTCCGCACGAGATGCCCCATGCCAGTTCGATCATCGTCGGTCGACTCCCACCAATGCCAGCAAGGAACGCTCCCTCTCCTCCATCACCTCCGCCTCGGGCTCAGACTCGTGGTCGTAACCGACCAGGTGGAGCAACCCGTGCGTGATCATCAGGGAGATCTCGTCGTCGGGATCCGATCCGAGGTCACGGGCTTGCCGATGCACGAACCGGGGCGCCACGAATACGTCGCCGAGGCCGAAAGGAACCCCGTCGGCGGTGTCGCTCCCCGCCTTCGAAGGTTCGTATCCTTCAGGCGAGATGGGCAGGGCCAGCACGTCGGTCGGTCCCTCCTTTCCGAGGAACCGCCGGTTGTACCGCGCCATGGTCTCGTCGGTCACGAACATGATGCCGACCTCGGTCCTGTGTGGAAGCCGTTCCTCTTCCAGCACGATGCGGGCCAGCCGCCGGAGCGGCTCGATCGATAAGGGAACGTCCTGTTCGTCTTCCATGTAGATGTCCACGGGCTGTCCTCACCCTACCCGAGTAGACGGGGGTATCGGGCGACAATCACTCGGCGTCGGGAAAATTGGGATAGGGAATACGCTGGTGGTAGTGACCCACCAGGGCATCCACCATGGCGGCCTTGGCGCTGGTCAGGTCTCCCAGCGTGAGATGGGACTCCGACAGCTGCCCGTCGCTCACCTTCTCGCTCACCACCCGTTCCACCAGTTGTTCGATCCGTTCCGGCGAGGGCTCCTCGTTCTGGAACACTGCACGGCATGCGCCCTCGACCGAGTCGGCCATCATGACGATGGCCATCTCCTTGCGGACCGGTTTACGACCCGCGTGACGGTAGTCCTCCATGTCCACGACGTCGGGTCCGTAGCGTTCCTTTGCCCGGTTGTAGAAGAAGTGCATGATTCCGTCGCCGTGGTGAGTGATGACCGACTCCGCAACCTCACCGGGGATGCGGAACTTCCGGGCCAGGGTGATCCCATCCAGCACATGACGGCGGATCACGTCGGCAGAGCGTTCCGGTGCCAACTGGTCGTGGGGATTCTGGATACCGAACTGGTTCTCGATGAAGAACTGCGGGTTCTCGGTCTTCCCCAGGTCGTGGTAGTAGGCGGCGGCCCGGGCCAGCAGCGGATTGGCGTCCACCGCCCGCGCGGCCCGGTCGGCGAGGGTTCCCACCATCAGGGAATGGTTGAACGAACCGATCGCCTTCTGCTCCAGTAACCGGAGAGCGGGATGGTTGCGGTCGGTCAGGTCGAGCAGTCGCAGGGAGGTGGTGATGTCGAACATGATCTCGAGTACCGACAGCAGCGAGCTCCCTACCAGCCACGAGATGGCGCCGTTCCCCAGCGCGAACGCCGCCGCCTCGTAGACGGGTAGGTTCTCGTGGAAGAACCAAGCAATCACCGAGGCAAGAGCAGCGGAGATGATCATGATGTACAGGGCCGCCCGGCGCAGGTCGCGACGCGCCGAGATGGATGAAACGAACGGCACCGGGGCCAGGGTGGACAGGAGCGCGAAGAGGGTGTAGCCGGGATCGGTTGTGGCAACGGCCGTCATTGAACCGACCGCCACCGCCATCAGCACCGCAGTGCGGGCGTCGAACAGTATCGCCGTCATCAGGCCGAACGCCGCAGCAGGAACCAGGTATCCGATCGCCGGGTTGGTGTCCACGAAGACCGCCACTCCCCGGGCGGCCAACGCGGAGAGCATGATCAGGAGGCCCAGCAGGGCGATCCGGCGCATCGAGGCCCACACCGGAGCCTGGAAGCGGTACACGTACAGCATGATCAGGCCGACTATGAACAGGGCGGCGAGAGCGAGGGCCACACGATGCGGAGTCTTGAGACCGAGCAGTCCTCCGGCCACCAGGGCCCGTTCTATCTGTTCGGTGATCTCCTCGCCCTGCTCGACGATTATGGTGCCTGCCGGGTACTCGATCTGCTCCGCTTCCACCTGCTCGGCCGCCTCGGCTCTGCTGCCGGCCATCGCTACGTCGTCGAGGGATTTGTTGGCAGCCAGGAACTCTGCGGCGACTTCGTAGACCACCGGCGCCACGGCCTCCCATGCGGCCGAGTCGACATCGGGGATTGGAATCAGGATCGTCCGGGATCGGATGCCTCTCTTAACCTCGAGAAGGTCCTCGCTGAGAATGCCTGCGTCGAGTGTCTCGGTAGCCAGGCGGACGACATCCTGCTCGATCGACGGAAGCCAGGCCGCCTGTCCGAGTATCTCCCGCACCACGTCGCCGGTGGCGATCCTGACCAGCAACTGGATAGTGGTGTCCGAGAGCGAGTACCCGGCTCCGCGCAGGTTGGCGACCTGGATGTCCTGCGAGACGACCACCGGCTCCATCCGGAGCGCCTCGAGTTCCAGTTCTCGCTCGCCGACCAGGACGACCTCTCGCAGGAGGAGGTCCTCGTGAGCGGTGAGTCGCTGGGGTACCGACTCGGTATCCACGAGGATCGTGGCCGGTCCCGCAGCCATGCCGGTGAACGAGAAACGGCCGCTGTCCAGCGTCCGGTCCACGAACTGCATACCCGTCGAGTCGTAAGCCACCAATCGGATGTCACCGAGCCCCTGATCCCTTGGAACGAGAACACCGTCTCCGCCGGTTCTGATCAGCACCTGGCCGGTTACACCCGAGGTTCGCGGGACCTCGGGGACGGTCGTAGGCGGTACCGTGGTCGGCGGCGTGGTGGTCGTCGCGGCGGGCTCCTGGCTCTCCACGAATCCGGGCACCGTGGTCGTGAGTTCTGCAGGTATCGAGGTTGTGGTGGTCGGAGGGGTCGTGGCGGTGGATGTACTCGTGGTGGAAGGCGGGATCGTGCTGCTGGTGGTGACGACCGGGAGTGGCACGGCTCGCTGGTCGACGGTGGCGGTCCTCACGGACGCGAAGAACCCGAGGATGTTCTCCACCACCAGCGCGTCGATCGCGTCGTCGGTCTTGTACTCGGAAGCTACCGCCGCCATCGCCTCCTGACGTTTCTGTTCGGTCGCCTCGGCATCCTCGACGCGGAATGGGGTCTCGGCGATGAACGTCTCGGGGGAAGGCTCGCCGACAGTCACGTCCACCGATTGCTGCAAGATCAGGAGGGCAGCCCAAGAGAGGGCGACCGTGGCCAGGAGGATCACTCCCCTGATCAAGATCCGGACTTTGGGGCTCATCGCCTCTCCCGCGCCGCCCCGGCTGCTTCGTAGGCCTGGACTATGGCGGCGACTATTCGATGACGGATCACGTCGGCGGCCGTCAGGTGGACGACCGCCACGTCTCGAACGTTACGAAGTATGGACTCCGCGTGCCTCAGGCCGGAGTGGCGCTCCCTCGGCAGGTCCACCTGGGTGACGTCGCCGGTGATGATCATCTTCGAGTTGAACCCGAGCCTGGTCAGGAACATCTTCATCTGTGCACGCGAGGTGTTCTGGGCCTCGTCAAGCACCACGACCGCGTCGTTTAGCGTCCGTCCCCGCATGTAGGCGAGGGGTGCTATCTCGATGGCTCCCTTCTCACTGTAGGCCGCTACGTCGTCGGATCCCAGCATCTCGTAGAGAGCGTCGTAGAGAGGGCGCAGATACGGGTTGAACTTGGCTTCGAGGTCGCCCGGGAGGAATCCGAGCCGTTCGCCGGCCTCCACGGCCGGCCTCGTGAGGACGATCCTCCTCACCTTGCCCGTGGTGAGAGCCTCCACCGCTGCTGCCATGGCCAGGTAGGTCTTCCCGGTACCGGCCGGACCGATGCCGAACACCAGGGTGTGATCGCGGATGGCTTCGACGTAGCGGAGTTGGCCGACAGTCTTCGGGCGGATGACCTTGCCACGCCCGACCTGGATCGCCGTCCCCAGAACCCCGCTCGGTGAGGGAACCGATGCGTTGACCATCTCGATCACCCGGTCCACAGCCTGCGGTTCGAGACTGACTCCTTGCTGGATCAGCATCAGCAGCTCTTCGACCGCCTTGTAGGCGTTGGCGGCAGACCGCTCCTCGCCACCGAAAGTGATCTCGTCGCCGCGCGCCACGATGACAGCCTCCGGGTAGGCGGACTCCACCTTCCTCAAGTGACGGTCACGTTCCCCGAGCAGGTCGAGCATCAGTCCGGTACCGGGAACGTGCAGGAGGAGACGCGAGGCGACGGGACCCATCATTGACCCATGATGGACGTGCAGAGCCTCGAGTCGATCGCGGTTGGCGAGACGGTCAACGGTGATCCCTGGACCCCGGGCGAGCGCCGCCACCGGACCCGTGTGGCCGAAAGCACGCCAAAAACGATTAGGGCCGGCATGATCGCCTCCCCGCCGGCCGTCGATCGGGCGACCGCTCCAGGGTGTTCGCCCACCCGTTTCATAGTACGTTCTCACCTCGAGCTTCCGCGTACCGGCGTAGGATCTTCCGCTCCGCCCGGCTCAGTCTGGTCGGTACTTCGATCCCGACCATGACGAGCAGATCGCCGCGGCCCCGCCGCCTGAGGCGTCCGCTCCCCCTGTTCCTCACTCTGATCACCTGCCCGTGCTGGGTACCCGCGGGGACCTTCACGCGCTCGGAGCCGCCCTCCAACAGCGGTACGTCAGCCGCCGTTCCCAGGGCGGCCGCCGCGATACCGAGCGGCAGTTCGTACATCAGGTCGTCACCGTGCCGGGTGAAGGTCGGGTGTGGTTGCACAGCGAGTTCGATGTACAGGTCCCCGGACGGGCTCCCCCGCCTACCGGCTTCACCGTCGCCGATCTTCCGGAGGCGGCTGTCGCCGGTGACCCCAGCCGGAATCTCGACGGTGACCGTTTTCTCACCTTCGGTGACGCCTTCCCCCCGGCAGTCGCCACACGGGTCGGCAATGACCGATCCGGCGCCGCGGCAGGCGCTGCATGTGGTCACGGTCATCAGGGATCCGAACGCGCTCCTCCGGGCCATCCTGACCTGGCCTGTCCCTGCGCAGATATTGCAGACACGGGTTCCCGAGCCCGACCGCGCGCCCGAGCCGGAGCATGTCTCGCATGCGACCGCCGCCCGGAATCTCACCGTTCTTTCCGCTCCGAACACCGCTTCCTTCAGATCGACGGAGAGCTGTACCCGGATGTCGTGACCGCGTCCGTTAGCCGGATCCCTCGCGCCTCCGCCGAACATTCCGGCGCCGAACAGGCCGCTGTCTCCGAACACCGAGCTGAGTAGGTCATCGAACGACCCGGCGCCATGGAACAACCCGCTCAGGTCGAGGTCATCGCCGCGATCGTAACGGGCGCGCTTCTCCGGGTCCGAGAGCACCTCGTACGCCTCTGCGACCTGGCGGAACCGCGCCTCCGCACCAGGGTCATCGGGATTGGCGTCGGGATGCGTGGCGCGTGCCAGGCGCCGGAACGCCCTCTTTATCTCTCCGGGCGTAGCCTCCCTGTCGACCCCTAGGACTTCGTAATGGTCTGCCACGGTCAGGCGACGCCGCGCATTCCCGCCCGGCCGCTTCTCCGGACGTGATCCCTTGCCTTGTCAGCAAGGTTACGGATGGGTCGGCGAGGCAGGGAGGTGATCACGCCTCGGTGCTCCCGAGGCTCTCCCCCAAGCCTCCGCTGATCTCCTCCACGACTGAGATCGTCCGTCCGTAGTCCATCCTCATCGGGCCCAGAACGCCGATCCGGCCCTGCGGCGCACCCTGGTCGCCACCGTAGCTACTCGAGACCAGCGAGATGTCGGTAGTCGAGTCGATCCCCAGTTCTCGTCCGATGCGCACCTCGGTACCCTCCGGAAGGTGCGCCATCACCTCGAACAGAGCGGCCTCGCGTTCGAGTACCTCGAGAACGCCGCGTACCTTCGAGATCTCCCCCCACGCATCGGTCAGGTAGCTGGCAGGTCCGACATACAGTTCACGATCGGTCGAACCCGCCCTACCGATAGCCTCGGTGGCCTTCCAGATGATCGCCTCCGCGCCGCTACCGATCTCACCGGCTGTAACCTGGTCCCGACCGAGCCCTCGGGGCATGCTCTGGCCGATGTGGTGGCGCCGTAGGAAGAGTTCGGCATCCTCGACCTCCGCCGGGCCGACGGGGTTGGGGAAGTCGAGCAGGGACTTCGAGACCCTTCCACCCTGGGTTACAACCACCATGACCACTGCGTCCGCCCTAATCTGGACCAGGTGGATGGCGCGGACGGTCTCCTGCGAGAGGCCGGGACCGGTGACCACGGAGGGGTAGTGGGTGATCTCGCTGAGGAGTGAAGAAGTCGCCTTGAGCAGCCGGCCCAACTCGTTGTGGACCGATGCGAAGAACTCGGACACGCGGGCCGAGGCGTTGGGGAACCGGCTCGGCCGGATCAACTGGTCGACGTAGTACCGGTAGGCGTGTGCGGTCGGAATCCGGCCGGCGGACGTGTGCGGTTGCACGGCATAACCTTCAGCTTCGAGGATGGCAAGCTCGTTTCGCACGGTTGCGGCCGACACCCCGAGGTGACCATATTGAAGGATGGCGCGAGAACTTACCGGTTCACCGGTCCGCACGTGTTCCTCGACCAAGATTCGGAGGATCCTGGATTTTCGATCGTCCAGCACGGGGCCATCATATATGGATGGGGAGCGTTGACGCCCGTCGGTTGCCGATCGAGGCCTGCGTTGGAGTCGCCTCTCCGGCCTGTTAGCCTTGAGCGGCTCCCGGACGGGTTTTCGGGGGTTTTCGTAGCCGGCGCCAGTTCGGGTCGGCCTTATCCCGGGTTCACAGGATGGCACACAACAAATCACAAGAGAAGCGCAACCGTCAGACGGTCGTCCGGACCGCTCGTAACAGGTCCTTGCGGTCGGAGCTGAAGACCCGTGCCAGGAGCGCTGTGTCCGCGGCCCGGCAGGGTGATGAGACCGCGGCCGCCGAGGCCCTGCGGATGGCACAGAAGCGCATCGACCAAGCCGCCGCCAAGGGTGTGCTGAAGAAGAACACCGCAGCCCGTCGGAAGCGCAAGCTGGTCCGGCGGGTCAGCGAGGCATCACAGAACTCGATCTAGGTGTTTGGTACTTGGTGCTGGGTGATCGATGACCTCGGTCAGCTACGGTACCAGTAGCAGAGGGAGACCGTAAGCCGTTCCATCGTCACCAGGTGGGTCTCCTCGGGAAGTGTCTTCAGGGTGGCGTCCGCTCGGCGAACCGCATCCAGCGCCCTGCTCAGGTTGTCGCCGCTCACGCTATTCCCCGCCCGCCAGATCTTGCGGGTCGGGAAGGCGTCCGGTTTCGATCCGATCCACTTCGCCAACGTTTCGATGTCAGGCGCGGCCGAGGCTAGTGACCTCCTGCGCAGGTCGTTCTCGATGGCCGCGAGCAGGAACAGGGGATGGATGTGGGTGAGCAGGTCGTGCAGCCTGCGCAGTGCCTCGTCCACCCGGCCGCCGGCGAGCGCATCGGTGAAGTGCCAGACGGGCTCTTCCGGACGGTTGCGGAAGCGATCGCGGATCAACTCAGCAGTGATCGGCTCCACGGACATCACCAGTTGTTCCAGAGCCTGGTCCAATGCCTCTATGTCGGACCCGAACCGTTCCACCAGTGCCTCAGCGGCCTTCCCCGGCAGCCGAAGCTTCCGCTTCCGGGCTGCGCGGCGGATCCAGTCCAGGGCGTCACGCTCCCGGAGCTTCCGTATCGACACCGACTGGCCGTTGTTCTTGATGTATGCGCCGAGCGGCGCAGGCAACCTCGCGGTCGAAACGAATACGACTTGGAGACCGGCGGCGTGCGGCTGGGAGAGCAGGTCTGCGACGGCCGTGGCCTCCGAAGCCCGGAGAAGGTGGGCGTCCTGCACCATCACGCCGGTCCGACCGCCGAACAGGGAACCGGATTGCAGGGCAGGAACGACCGGTTCCACCTCCGGCCTGATGGTCGCATCCCCCGATTCCGACTGACCCCGGCCGGGCACATGGATCCTGACGATGTCGCCCGGCGCGATCCCGGCCGAGGCGAAGACCTCGGCGGCCCGGTCCAGCATGTGTTTGCGCTCCCCCGGCCCCGGTTCTCTCGGTCCGCTGATGTGAACGAGGCTCTTCAGAGGTTCCAGCCTCCCCCTACCTGGATGAACGACCCGCTGATGTAGTCGGTCTGCTCGCCGAGCAGGAACCTCACCGCGGCTGAGACGTCCTCGAACCTCCCGTGCCTGCGCGCCGGGATCCGGGCGACTCCGGGTAACGGGTCGGAGTTCTCGAGAGCCCCCGGGAGGACGGCATTGACCGTTATGCCGTACGGTGCCTCGGTCACCGCCATCGTCTTGGTGACGATCAGAACCCCGGTCTTGCCGACGTAGTACGGAAGGCTGCGCGGCCGGGCCGAGAGCCGATCGGCTCCCGAGTCGGAAATGTTGATGATCCTGCCCCCGCCGTCTCGCAGCATCGGGAGCATGGCCCTCGTCACGTAGTAGGTGGCCGAGACGGTGGATGCTATCTGGGCATCCCACTCCTGCACGGTGAGATCGTCCAGGTGCTTGAGGATGAACTGCCCGACGTTGTTGACCAGAGCGTCGAGGTGCCCGACCTCGGTCCGGATCACGTCGGCCATGGCCTCCACCTCCGCCGGTGCGGTCACGTCGGCGCTTACGCAGTGGGCACGGCCACCCCCCTCGCGGATGGCTGCCACCGCGGATCGGGCGGCGTTGCGGCTCGATCTGTAGTGGACGATCACTTCGTGACCTTCGAGACCGAGATCCACGGCGAGGTGGCGGCCCAGACCCCGGGCAGACCCGGTTATGAGAATCTTCATGGGAGTCCGTGGCCCGTGGCCCGTCGCCCGTGGTCTGTGGACGGTTGCGAGGCCCTCATGGACATCGATCCACGCGCTGATGGTTCGTGGTTCTTGTGGTCGCCGGACCTTTCATAGACGTCCTTCTCCCCGGTTACCCACGTCCGGAGATGGTAGTGCGGTCGGACCGGGACCGGCTCGGATCACGACATCCCCTTCGAGGTCGGTGCGCCTCACCTCCATACCGGCGTTGTCCAGTTGTGCAAGAAGTTCCGGGGACGGATGTCCGAATCTATTGGGGCCGACGCTGACGACGGCGCTGGAGGCCCCGGTGGCGACGAGCCAGCCCGGATCCGATGTGGCAGCGCCCTGATGGGGAACCTTGAGGATGTCCACCCGGGGCGGTTCGATCTCGCGCTGGGCTACCCGCTCGATGTCGCCGGAGAGGAGGACGCGCATCCCTCCCAGCGTGGCCACCAGGACGATGGACTGGTCGTTTAGGGATGCGTAGCGCCGGATCGGGCCTATGACCTCGAGGCCGATCGAACCCACCCGGTACCGTCCGAGTCCGGGCGTAAGGATGGGCGTGGCGGCGGATGCATCCTCGACCAGGTTGAGGAACCCAGGTCCCTGACCCGGGAACGGCGCGTACCACAGGGCGCCGACGGGTACGGAGCCGATCACTTCGTCCAGTCCCCCGTAGTGGTCGTGGTGAGCATGGGAGATCACCAGCAGGTCGATGGCCCTGATGCCGAATCTTGCCAGCCCGTCCCGTATCCCCAGTCCGCTGCTACCCCCGTCGATGAGGACGGTCTCTCCCCCTTCACCGAGGAGTAGGAGGGCGTCACCCTGACCGACGTCCAGGGCCACGAAGGCAGGCCGCAGTGAGGAGTCCCCGAGTGCATGAGGGGTGGCTAGCAGCGTGACCGCGGCTGCAACGGTCCCCGCAGCAATGAGAGCAGCGGGTCGGAGCCGCTGCCGCGTCGATGCGAGGCCCATGGCGGCCAGGAACGCGCAGACGGCCCAACCTACCTGGGGTAGACGAGCCGCCAGGTGGGCGATGCCCAGCACGGCGCGGGCGGATACCGCTCCCACGGCGATCAGCAGGTCGGCGCCGATGACCGACCCGGCCGCTCCGAGACCGGTGGCGGCAACGACCAGGGGACCGGAGACGAGGTTGGCGAGAGGGGACCAGAGAGGGACGGATCCGAAGCTCATCAGGAGTACGGGGGCGACCGCCACCTGGGCGCCACAGGAAGCCCCGAGTGATACCCGCAGCCACTCCGGTCTGAGCTGGCCGAACCACCCGGTGCCGACCACGACTCCCACCGTGGCGGCGACCGAGAGTTGGAAGGCCAGGCTGAAGGCGAGTTCGGGAGCAGCCAGCAGCAAGACGCCTACTCCTGTGGCTATGACCGTCCAGGTGTCCGGCCGGAGGCCGAAGGGTCGAGCGAGCAGCACCAATCCCGCCATCACGGCGGCCCTGAGAACCGACGCATCCGGGCCTATCAGGACCACGAAGAAGGCCAGTCCTGCGAGGCCGAGAACGGCACGGCGTCGCGAACTCCATCCGAGTGGGCCGGCGATCACGAAGAGGGCGCCGAGGAACAGCGCGACGTTGCTCCCGGATACAGCGACGAAATGGGACAGCCCGGCGCGGCGCATCGATTCGTGGTCGGTCTCGCTCAACTGCGAGGTGTCGCCCAGTAGGAATCCGGCCAGCAGCGCTCGTCCGGGATCCCGGTCGGGCCTCAGCCGCTCGATGACGAGCGTGCGGACTGCGACGATCCTCGCTCCGATCCAGCCACCCGCCACGCCCGCCGGCCGGGCTCTTGACACGTGTCCTGACCAGGCCGGGTAACCGGTCGGGACCGCTCGCCCGGACGGGTCGGTGATCGGCTCCATTACCGTCCCAACCCACCATCGGGTCGTGCGTCGCCAATCGGATACGTCCCCGCGGAGCCAGCCGGCCGGACCCTTCCAGGATCGGATCCGACCGCGGTCCGCCACCGCCAGGACCCGGGCTCGGACCCACCCGTCGCCCGGCGCGCCACCCCCTCCGGAAAGGACCTCCACCAGGACTTCCACGTCACCGGTGGGAAGGTCGACCTGGAGCGCCCGTTCGGTGCGGGAGGCGAGGAGCGCACCGCTGACCATCCCAACTGCGGCGAGCCCGACGACCAGGGCGGTGTTCCATCTCCTGGTGGCAAGGACCAGGCCGAACGCGGCGATCCCCAATGCGGGTCCCCACGGACCGCGCACGCCGGCGGCGATCCCCAACCAGACGGCCGCGGCTCCCGCCAGGTACAGGCGGGCTCGGGGATCCGGGAGCCTCCCTATCGCTTCACCGCTGCGTAGTCACGGAGGCCGGCGAGCCTCCCCTCCCCGATGCCCGGCACGTCAAGCAGGTCCTCCAGAGTCTCGAATGGTCCGTGGGTCTCCCGGTAGGTGAGGATCCGGGCGGCCAGTACCTCACCCACGCCGGGGAGCTCGGTCAAGCGCTCCACTCCCGCACTGTTGACATCCACGGGGAAGCCCGGAGAAGTCCCGGAGGGGTCACCGGGCCCGGCCGCGACACCGTCGCCGATCCATGGGACGACGATGTGCATCCCATCCGCCAACAGGGCGGCGAGGTTGATGCTCCCCAGTTCCCCACCTGGTCGAACGCCGCCGGCTGCTGCCAATGCGTCCGCTACCCGTTCCCCTTCCGGAACCGTCACCAACCCGGGGTGGGACACGGCCCCGGAAACGTGGACGGTCACGTAGACGATGCCGGTGGTTGCGGGGGTGGCGACGGGCGCGGTTGCGGGAGGGACGGAACTGCTCGGTGGAGGCTGTGGTCGGTGCCAGAACGCGAACGCCATTACCAGAGCGATCGCGGCGCCCACCACCGCGACCACCCGCCGCGGGACAGTGCCGGAGGGTGGAAGGGGTATGCCGGGCGGTTCGGGCATCACTCGCCTTTCTGAGTAGGCCTCTCGAACGACCTTGTATCAGAAGGTGGGCCGGCGGAGAAGGGGGTTGGTGGTTGGTGCTTGGCAGTTGGTGGATGGTAGGTGGTGGATAGTGAGAGCAGCCTGTAATAATAATTGGAGGTTTACAGTCTCACTTGCCGATGCCCGCTGCGCGATGCCGGCCGGTACCCTACTGGAACACACGAGGCGGGGACCTGGTTGCTGGAACTGGTAGGGCTCAGAAAGCGTTACGGCGAGGTCGTCGCCCTCGACGGGTGTGACCTCGCCGTCAGGGCAGGGCGCTTGGTGGGGTTTCTCGGTCCCAACGGCGCCGGAAAGACCAGCGCGATGCGGGCGATCTTCGGACTGTTGCGGCTTGATGACGGTGGCGTGATGTGGAACGGGACGCCGGTTGGGCCGGAAGTCCGGCGGCGCTTCGGCTACATGCCGGAGGCGCGCGGGCTGTATCCCCGGATGAAGGTCCGCGCCCAGCTGACCTACCTCGGACGCCTGCACGGTCTGGACCGGAAGCGGGCGTCCGGGGCAGCTGATCGCTGGCTCGGGACGATGGGTCTCGAGGAGCGGGCGGAGTCCAGGCTGGAGGAACTGTCGCACGGCAACCAGCAGAGGGTCCAGTTGGCAGCCTCCCTGGTCCACGATCCGGAACTCCTGGTCCTCGACGAGCCGTTCAGCGGCCTGGACCCGCTGGGTGTGGAGGACATGGCCCGTATCTTGCGACAAAGTGCCCGGTCCGGCGTGGCGGTCCTGTTCTCGAGCCATCAACTGGACTTGGTGGAGGACCTGTGCGACGACGTGGCGATCATCAACCGGGGACGGGTGGTGCTGGCCGGTGATGTCAGATGGCTCAAGGATCGGGCCAGGTACCGGCGCCTGGAACTGGACACGGACAGTCCGGCAGGATTCCTTGAGCGCATTCCCGGCGCGGAACTCGTACAGTCCCGGGGCAGCCGGCACACCGTCCTCGTACCCGCGGAGGCCGACGTTCACGAGCTCTTCGGCATGGTGCCGGAGAAGGTACGGATGAGGGAGTTCTCCTACCGGCCCCCGACCCTGTCCGACCTTTTCAAAGAGGCTGTGGCCGGATGAACGGTATGCGTGCGATCGGTCTGGTAACCGTACGCGAGCTACGCGAGCGGGGCCTCAGCAAATCGTACCTGGTCAGCTGGTTGATTCTGGCCGTTCTGATCGGGGCCGGTTTCGCCGTGCCCCTGCTGTTCGACGGCGGCGCCGACGAAGGGCCCACCTACCGGCTCGGCCTGGTCGGCCAGGATGGGACGAGGACCGTCGAAGCGGCGCGCTCGGTGCTCACGGACTCGGGCCGGGCGGGGGTCATCAAGGCCTCGTCCTTCGACAATCGTGAGGATGCGAACAGGGCTCTGGCCGAGGAGCAGGTCGATGCGCTGCTGGTCGAGGACCGCGAGCTGGTTGTGGGGGAGTCGGCCGGCACCCAGTTGGAGAGGCTGGTGCAGCAGGGCGCGCTCCGTGCCCGGCTCGAGGAGATGGCGGCGTCGGGCGAGGCCACGGAGCGGGTGGTCGAACTCCTCTCCGGGCAGGTGATCGAGGTCACCCGCGCTATCCCGGAGTCCGACGAGAACTCGGAGGCCCGGCAGTTCCTGATCGGTCAGGCAGCTCTCGTGCTTCTCTTCATGGCCATCATGATGACCGGATCCTGGGTCCTGCTGGGCGTGACCGAGGAAAAGACCAGCAGGGTGGTCGAGGTCCTGCTGGCCGCGGTCCGACCCTGGCACCTGCTCTCAGGCAAGATCGTGGGGGTGGGAATCCTCGGACTCCTGCAGTTCGGCGTCGTCGCCGGCGGGCTGGTGCTGGGAATCCGCCTCGTCTTCGGCCCTGACCTGATCCAGGAGGTGGATGCCGCATTGCTGGCCACTCTGCTCCTATGGTTCGTCCTGGGGTACGCGGTCTACGCGGTCGCGTACGCGGCGGTTGGCGCTGTGACCTCCCGACCCGAAGATGCGCAGAACGCCGCCTTCCCGATGACGATGGTTGCCCTCGTCGGCTACCTGGTCGGGATCCTCTACGTGGGCAACCACCCAGACGCCCCCCTCTCAGTGGTGCTATCCCTCATACCCATGACAGCTCCCTTCGTGATACCGGTCCGGGCGGTTTCCGACTCGGTTGCCGCCTGGGAACAGCTCCTGGCTGCGGCATTGACGGTCGGGTTCGGCTGGTGGCTCATCAGGGCCGCGGGCCGGGTCTACGCCGGGGGCGTGTTCAAGTACCAGCGCCGCGTCAAGCTACGGGAGGCATTCCGCTCGGCGGAGTTCTGAGGGTTGTGGCTGGTGGCTGGTGGCTGGTGGCTGGTGCATCGTGGTAACGTTTATCGTTTGTCACCATTCACCATTCACCATTCACCATTCACCATTCACCATCCGCTAGCCACCAACCACCAAGTTGAGCAGTTTGGGCCGTCGGTCGACCACCCGCCGGACCCGGGCTCCGGCGATGTGACGATCGACGTTGGGAGCGGCGAGAGCCATCTCGAGCGCGTCCGATGCGGAAACCTCGACCGGCACCTCCAGGCGGGCGCGCACCTTACCGTTGACTTGGACGACCATCGTGACGGTATCCTCGGCGGCTGCCTGCTCGTCGGCTACGGGCCAGGACTGGAGGTGGACGCTCTCCGCATTTCCCAACTCCCGCCAGACCTCTTCCGAGACGTGCGGGGCGATCGGAGCCAGGAGCAGCGTCAGGATCGAAAGAGCCTCCTGCCAGGCCCCCTGGTCGACGTTGCGATCCGCGAGGGCGGAATGCATCGCGTTGCGCAGTTTCATCAACTCGGCCACCGCGGTGTTCCAACGGAGCCGGTCGAGGTCGTTGCCGACTTTCGTGATCGCCTGGTGGGCTGCTCGCCTCAAGGAAGCGGTGGCGCCGGTGTCGACCGTGTCCGCACTGTACGCCGCCCGGCCGAGCCGCCAGACATCGGCGATGAACCGCTCGGCTCCCCGGATGCCGCGGCTATCCCAGGGACCCCCCTTCTCCCACTCGAAGGCGAACATGAGGTAGGTACGGACCGTGTCGGCGCCGAACTCGTCGACCAAGTCGTCGGGGTTCACGACGTTGCCTCTCGACTTCGACATGCGCTGGACATCGAGCCGGTGGCGGAGCTGCGAAACGGTGTTGGCGCCGGGAATGGCCGGGATCCGGACTTCCGCATTGAGAAGGACCTGCACCGTCACCGTTTCCTCCGAATCGGGCAACTGTACGACCATCATCCGCTCGGTACGGCTCACTATCTCCCCTGCGACGCCATCGGCGGACTGCGGGCGCGCCGCCGTATCCGCAACCACGGTCACCGAAGTGGCTGCCACCCGGTCGCCGTCCCTGTGACCCTCCACCACCACGAGATCGCCGGCTCGTTCCTCACCCAGGACCTGGCCCTGGTTGCGCAGCATCACCATCGGCTCGTCGAACAGCCCCTCCGGATTCCGTCCATGGGACCGCATGCACATCGCGGTCGAGTCGTAAAGGCCCATGTCGCGCATGGCCTTGGTGAAGAACCTCGTGTAGAGCAGGTGCATCACCGCATGCTCGGCGCCTCCCGTGTAGACGTCGACGGGAAGCCAGTAGGCGGCCTCCTCGGGGTCGAAAGGACCCTGATCGAAGTCGGGACTGAGGTAACGGAGCTGATACCACGAGGAGCACATGAAGGTGTCCATCGTGTCCGTCTCCCTGGTGGCGGGCCGACCGCCGGTGTCCACCGTGTTCAGGAAGTCCCCGTGGTAGGTCAGCGGGCTCCTGCCGGTCGGCACGAACTCGACGTCCTCGGGTAGCTCCACCGGAAGCGACCCGTCCGGCACCAGCTCCATGGCTCCGTCGTGGCGGTAGACCACCGGTATGGGGCTTCCCCAGTAGCGCTGCCGGCTTATCAGCCAGTCCCGTAGGCGGTACTGGATCGCCCGCCGACCGTGACCGTTCGCCTCCAGCCACTCGATCATGGCTTCCTTGGCCTCGGCCATGAACAGGCCGTCGAGGAAGCCGGAGTTGATGGAGGGACCGTCACCTTCATACGCCTTGCCCTCGAACCCCTCGGGCGGCTGAACCGTGCGGACGATCGGCAGCCCGTAGCGTTCCGCGAACTCCCAGTCGCGCTCATCCTCGGCGGGGACGGCCATGATCGCACCGGTGCCGTAGCTCATCAGCACGTAGTCGGCGATCCAGACCGGGATGTCTTGGCCGGTGACCGGATTGAGGGCAGATCCACCCGTGAAGACCCCGTTCTTCTCCCTGGTCAGGTCGGTGCGCTGTATTTCGGAGCGCTGCCCCGCGTAGTCCCGGTAGTGGGCTACCGCACCGCTCTGTTCGGGAGTGGTCAGCACGTCCACCAGCGGATGCTCGGGTGCCAGCACCATGAAGGTGGCCCCGTGGAGGGTGTCGGGACGGGTGGTGAAGACCTCGATGGGGTCCGCTCCGTCCACCGGGAAGCGCACCCGGGCGCCGACGGACCGGCCGATCCAGTTGGTCTGCATCGCCTTGACCGGCTCGGGCCAGTCGAGGCCTTCGAACTCGAGCAACTCCTCCGCGTAGTCGGTGATCCGGAAGAACCACTGCTCCATCATGCGCTGCACGACGGGCTGCCCGGTACGCTCGTCCTTCCCGTCGATCACCTGCTCGTTGGCGAGAACGGTTTGGAGGGTGGGCGACCAGTTCACCAGCGCCTCGCCCCGGTAGGCCAAGCCGGCTTCGTACAGGCGGGAGAAGAACCACTCGGTCCAGCGGTAGTACTCGGGAGTGCAGGAGACCGCCTCCCGGCTCCAGTCGATCATCGTCCCCATCGACCGCAGCTGGCGCCGCATCCTCTCGATGTTCGAGTACGTCCACGTCCACGGATGGATGTTGGCCTGCACCGCGGCGTTCTCGGCCGGGAGCCCGAACGCGTCGAACCCCATCGGGAACAGCACGTTGTAGCCCTTCATGCGCATGTATCGCGCTCGCGCATCGGAGGGGGTCATGGCGTACCAGTGACCGATGTGCAGGTCGCCGCTCGGATACGGAAGCATGGTTAGGGCGTAGTGCTTCGGCCGGCTCCAGTCGACCCTTGACCGGTAGATCCCGGCCTCGTCCCATTCCCTCTGCCAGCGAGCCTCAACCTCGCGATGGTCGTATCTGTTCACGGCGGTGATCCTATCGCAGTGCCGGACCCTTGTGATCGCCGTCCGCGCGATCGGTCATCTCGCGGACCCGGCGACCTGCAGGTACTGTTCCGGTCTGACGGAGTCAAGCGGAGGAACGACAGTTGCGGCCCATGGTGGCGGTCACCACATCGATGAGGGCCCTGGACACCTATCTGGGCCGTGGCGTCGAAATCCACACGTTGCTCGGGACCTACGCGGATGCACTCGACCGGGCAGGGGCCGCCCAGTTGATGGTGGGTCGTATGCATCCTGGGGACGCACAACGTGTGCTGGAAGGGGTGGCCGGCCTGGTAGTCACGGGCGGACGGGACCTCGACCCGGACCTTTACGGGCAGGAGAAGACCGCCAGTGTGGGAATCTACGGGCCCGACGACAGCCGCGACATCGCTCTGCTCTTGGAGGCGCACCGGAGAAGTATGCCCGTACTGGCGATTTGTCGGGGCCTGCAGGCGGTGAACGTCGCTCTCGGTGGCGAACTCCACCAGCACATGCTCTCGGATTCGGACCCCGAACACCCGACCCCTGCCCGTGAGCCCGCCGAACGCAACGCCCATCGGCATTCGGTCCGCCTTCTTCCGGGCAGCCGGCTGGCGTCGATCTACGGCACGACCGACCGGCAGGTCAACTCGCTCCATCACCAGGCCATCTCCCGGGTCGCTCCCGGGTTGGCGGTGGTGGGGCGAACCCCGGGTGGGGCCATAGAGGCGGTCGAGAGCACCGACCCGGCCTGGCCGTTGCTGGCCGTGCAGTGGCATCCGGAGATGCTCGAGCCCGAGGAAGAGGCCGGGTTGTTCGAGGCGTTCGTCGGGGATGCCAGGGCCTACGCTCTGGACCCGGCGCCGCGGTCGCGCGCGACGGCGTGAGTCACGGCGGAAGGAGACACCATGAACCGGACTCCGTTGATCGGTACGTCGACATCCGAGGTCTGCACCTCCCATCGGGGACTGCCGGATTCAGCCGGACACAGGCAAAGCGACAGGTTGAACTCCGGACTCGGGTGCAGAGCGGAACCGAGGGTGGAGCTGACGGGATTTGAACCCGTGACCTCTTGCATGCCATGCAAGCGCTCTGCCAACTGAGCTACAGCCCCGCGCGTGCCCACCGGATTCCTACGGAACGAAAGTGAGCAAGCCCAGTCTACCAACCTTGCAGCCGTTGAAGCACAAGCAGGCGGCGTCAGGTGGTTCGCGGGTCCTCAGCCGGTCGATGCCGACCCGTCGACATCCAGGGTAGGGGCCCAGGGAACGCGGGGAGCGTCACCCCAGAGCCGCTCGAGAGAGTAGAGATCCCGCGCCGCCGGCTGGAAGATGTGCACCGCTAGGTCGCCGTAGTCGAGTAGCACCCACTCCGCGGTGTCCATGCCCTCTAGCCGGAGAGGTGTCCGCCCGTACCGTTCGAGCTCCCCATCCACCTCCTCTGCGAGGGTCCGCACCTGCCGCTTGGAGGTGCCGGACGCGATGACGAAGGTGTCAACGATTCCGAGGAGATCACCCATGTCGAGAATCACGATGTCGCGTCCCTGCTTGCCGTCCATCGCATCCGCGGCAACCGATGCCAACTTCTCCGGATGGAGGTCGATCGTGGCTGTGTCCGCTGGTTGCCGGTCTGTGATGCTCACCCGTTCCTGGTCGACATCTGTGTGGCTGACACTTCCAGCATAGTGACGTGAGCTTCCTACCGGCGGTCAATCCGATTCGATGCCCTCGATGGCACGTACAGGCGGTGGGTGACGATGTAGTTGCGCACCGGCTCCCGGACCAGGAACCGCAGGCTGTGGCCGATGGCGGCCCGTCTCCGGAGTTCGGTGCCCGAGATGGCCAGGGCCGGAACGTCCAGCCAGTGGAGCGACTCTCCCACCGCCTCCTGCACCGTAGCCCTGGCGGTTCCCGTTCGGGGAGCGACCGCGATGCGGGCCCGTTCCAGCACCTCCTCGGACCGGTGCCATGACCGGATGCGGGCCGCGGCATCCGCTCCCAGGATCAAGGTTGGTTTCACCCCCTCCAGATCCATGAGGGTGTCGATCGTGTACGAGGACCCGGGCCGCGCGATCTCACTGTTGTCAGCCTTCATATAGGGGATGTCCGAGGTAGCGGCGAGTGTCATCCCCCATCGGTGTCTCGCGGCCGTTACCGGCGTTCCCGCCTTCTGCCAGGGGATTCCGGCGGGTAGGAACCTTACGTGGTCGAGATCGAGCTGTCTGAACGCGGCTTCGGCCACCACCATGTGGGCGACATGGGGTGGATCGAACGTTCCTCCGAGCAAGCCGACCCGCATGCGCAGAGGCTACCGGTCGAAGCCCCGGTCCCGTTCGTGGCTGTCTTCGTCCTGCCCGGCATCGGGGTCACCGAAGTCTCCATTGCGTGGATCCAGGGAGGTGCCATCGGTGCCGGAAGACGCCCGACACCCCAGGGAGCGGGAAGACAGACCCCGAGAACGCGAAAAACACTCATACTTGTAGGGTCCTCCTCGGCTGGGGGCCGGGTCTGACCCACGCGAAAACTGGCGTTTGGTGCCTTTCCCACGATCTGTCGACCTGGCCCTAGCCGGGAGCCCTGAACCGGGGAGCGGGGTGACCTTATAGGAGCTTCGACTTCTCCACCTTGAGTGTTCTGTCCGCCGCTCTGCCCGGCTCAGGGGGACTTGGAATTGTAGGCAGCTAGCGGGAGGTGGGCACATGGAAGAGCAAGATCGAGCCGATGGCATGGTTGTGGTCGGTGGGGTGGATACGCATCGGGATACCCATGTTGGGGCGGTGGTCGATGCCGCGGGTCGGCTGTTGGGATCGGCCCAGTTCCGGGCTGATGCCACTGGCTATGGGCAACTGGTTGCCTGGATGGAGTCGTGGGGTCGGGTCAGCCGGGTCGGGGTGGAAGGGACTGGCAGCTACGGTGCCGGCCTCGCCCGTCACCTCGGCGGGGCCGACATAGAGGTGGTGGAGGTGAACCGTCCCAACCGGCAGCTACGCCGCCGGCGGGGCAAGGACGACCACACCGACGCCGAAGCAGCAGCTCGGGCAGCTCTGAATGGTGAAGCAACCGCGGTGCCCAAGTCCGGCGACGGGCCGGTCGAGTGGATACGGATGCTGTCAGTAACCCGCCGCTCCGCCGTCAAGGCCCGCACCCAGGCCGCCAACCAACTCCATGCCTTGGTGGTTGGTGCCCCAGAGCCGATAAAGGACCAGCTAAAGGGCATGAAACTCAGAGCCCGCGTCCGGGTGTGCGCCCGGTTCCGACCCAGCGGAGAGTCCTCTGTCAGCTACGCTAAGCAGGCTCTCCGCCGCCTGGCCCGCCGCTACCAGGTCCTCGACACCGAGATCGCAGAGCTCGATGTCGAGATCCGCCGTCTCTGCGCCAAGGCCAACCCGGCCCTGTTGGCCGCCAACGGTGTCGGCCCCGACACAGCCGCCAAGCTGCTGGTCGCAGCCGGCGACAATCCCGAGCGTATGAAATCGGAACGATCCTTCGCTGCGCTGTGCGGTGTCAGCCCTGTGCAGGCGTCGTCTGGGCGAAGGGTTCGGCATCGTCTCAGCCGGGGCGGCAACCGCCAAGCAAACAGCGCCCTGTGGCGGATCGCTACCAACCGGATGCGTACCGACGCCGCCACCAAAGCCTACGCGGCACGACGCAAGGCCGAGGGGAAGAAGAGAAAGGAGATCATCCGCTGCCTCAAGCGGCACATCGCCCGAGAAACCTACCGTCTCCTCACCAACCCGCCACCAACCCCGAACTGCGCCCGGCTACGCAGCCGACGTCAACAACGCGGAATCACCGTCACCGAGGCCGCCCGAACTCTCGGAACCTACCCCAGCCGCATCTCAGCACTCGAGCTCGGCCGAGACCACAACCACCAACTCGCTACCCGATACCAGAGGTGGCTCCGAACTCCCGAACCGGCCCCGTCCCCGACTTGACAAACATAGGAGCATCGTGGAGATCGGCTTCCACACAGGGCCCGCCCCCACCGCCACCTCCTCGAATCCCGGACGCGTCCTGCCGCCTCCCCCCTACGGGTCGCTCCGGGTGCATGATCCCTGCCCGGTCCGTTCGGTACCGCCTTCGGACCGTTGGTGTCTACGGCTACTTACCAGTATGCGACGGCGCTGTGACACGGGCCCATCGAGAAGCTTGAAACCTCGGAGGGTTGCGAGCGCGGAGGGTGTGCCGTTCTCGGACGGAGATGCTGGCCGCGAGGAACTGAACACCCGCCAACCCTCTAAGGGTCGACCGGCACCAGGCGTAGACCCATCGACGGGCTCCGGGGCTGGCAGCCCAGGACGGTCTCCGGATCGACGTAGATCCCCCCGATTCGTACCGAGAAATGCAGATCGTCGTGGATTGGTCCCGGACTCAGGAGTCCCAGCCGGGTTCCGCGCTCAACGCGTTGGCCTCTTGTCACCGTGGGCCCGCCCAGATACGAGTAGCTCGTCACGAGCTGTCCACCGTGATCGACGCTGACCACCAGGTTGCCGGCGACCTCGCCCGCGAAGGCAACGCGGCCCCTGGCAGCCGCTCCGGCGTATCCGTCCGAGTCGCCGGAATAGTCGATCCCCCAGTGGCCCTCGTATCCGGGTCCGGGGTCGAACCGGTGGGTGGTCACGCCATCGCTGGGTGGATCGAGACCGACGCAGGATAGGTTCCCTCCTCCGGTTGTCGGCAGCGCAGCCGGGAACTGACCTACCGACATCGGTAGCGCGATGAGGATGCCCAGGATCGTCGGGCAGAGTGAAGCCATGAAAACACTCCTTGCCTCCCGTCGCCTTGCCGAACAGAGTCAGCGCCGCCACGGCATCGCCCGATCTACCGGCGCTCGGGCCCAGCCGTCTACCCCGGAAGGTAACCCGCAGGGTCGACCTTGCCAAGGGGTCTGTGGGGACCGGTCTCACGGCGGTCGCCGCTGCTGTCGATCGCCGCATGCCTGAACCAACTCACCGCCTGAACTAACCTGGAAACCCGGGCCATTCTTTCGCGTTAGACGAGGTCGCTCAGGATGCGAATCATCATCGTTGGTGCCGGTGCGATCGGCGGTTACATCGCCGAGCGCCTGTCACTGGAAGGCCAGGACGTCGTGGTCGTCGAGATCAATCCCAAGCGCGCCGCGGAGATCCGGAACCGCCTGGACGCCCTGGTGATAACCGGCAACGGCGCCAGCGCATCCATTCTGGCCGAAGCAGGCGCCGATGAAGCCGACCTGCTGCTGGCCGTCTCGACCAGCGACGGCGCCAACATCATCGCCTGTCACACGGCCACGAAGATGGGTGTTCCGCGCACGGTGGCACGGGTCCAGGATCCAGGGTTGAAGGACGGCTTGGAGGGCCTGGACGTTGACTTCGTGATCGATCCGGTCGAGTCGGCCGCCAGGGAGATAGCGGCTCTGGTAAGCGAGTCGGGGGTGTCCGAGTTGATCGAGTTCGGAGGAGGGAAGCTCGCCCTCGTGGGCGGTACCGCGACCGCGCTCTCCCCGCTACTCGGCATCCCCCTCAGGAGGATACGCGGCCGCTTCACCGAGTTCCGCTGGCTGGCGATCGCCGTCGTGCGCAACGGCATCACGATCGTGGCTCACGGTGACACGACGATACGCGAGGGCGACCATCTCCTGCTCATGGTGCGGAGCCACAACGTGGAGCGGGCCAAGACCCTCATCGGGATCCGCGGTCCCAAGATACGCCGGGCACTGATCATCGGAACCACCCGGGTGGCGCGTCTGACAGCCGACCATCTCGTTGAGACCGGCCTACCGATCGTGGTCGTCGACCCTGACATGAGTCGTTGCCGCGCTGTAGCTGAGCGCCATCCGTCGGCCTTGGTGATCGCCGGTGACCCGACCGACCCGGAGGTGTACGACGATCTGGGGATCGATCAGGGCGACGCGGTGGTGGCCCTCACCGGTATCGACTCGATCAACCTCATCGGATCGCTGGTCGCGAAGGCGCTGGGCGCCTCCACGACGATCACGCGCGTCACGCGCATGAGCTACGTGGGACTCCTGGCCGGTATAGGAGTGGACACCACGGTGTCGACCAGGCTGGCCGCCGCTGCGCAGATCCTTCGCTTCGTCCGCCGGGGCACCGTCCACTCGGTCGCCACCTTCTCCGACACCGATGCGGAGGTGATAGAACTCGAAGTAGATCCTGCTTCGGAGGCGGTGGGACACACCCTGCTCGAACTGCCGTTGCCGTCCGGCGCGGTGATCGGGGGAATCCTGAGAGGGGACAGTTCCTTCGTCCCATCGGGTGTCACCTCCATCAGGGCCCACGATCACCTGATCATCTTCACCATCCCGACCGCGATGGCAAGAGTCGAAACCCTGTTCACTACGTGAGACGGTCCGGGAGCCTGAGCAGGGGTATCCGCCGGTGAGCGACCGCGACCTTCCGACCGAGTCGCGGTTCTTCCTGCGACGGCCGGGTCCCACCTTCCGCCGGCTCTTCTACGTGATCGGAGCCGTGGTGGTGGCGGCCGGGACCGCCATGTTTCCGGCAGCGGTCACCGCGCTCATCTACCGGGAACAGGAAGTTGCCGCCTGGATCACGTTGTCGGGGGTGCTCACGATCCTGGCCGGACTGTTCGGCTGGCGAGTGATGGGTCGTCCCGGGACCCTCACCACCAAGGAGGGGTTCGCCTCGGTAGGCTTCGCCTGGTTCGCCATGGCATGCTTCGGAATGCTCCCGTACCTGCTGACCGGAACCATCGACAACCTCACCGACGCACTCTTCGAGACCGTGTCCGGCTTCACCACCACCGGCGCCACCTTGATCCCCGATCCGGCCGCTATGCCCCGCGGCATTCTCATGTGGAGGTCCACCACCCAGTGGCTGGGCGGCATGGGCGTGATCGTCCTGTCGCTGGCCGTCCTCCCCGTCCTCGGAACCGGCGGGGTACAGCTGGCTCGGGCCGAGTCGCCCGGGCCCGAACCCGATCGGTTGACGCCTCGATTCCGGGAAACCGCCAAGAGGCTGTGGTACATCTACGCCTTGTTGACGCTGGTGGAGATCCTGCTCCTATGGGCGGGGGACATGACGCTCTTCCAGGCCATCAACCACTCCTTCACCAACATGGCCACCGGCGGGTTCAGCACCGAAGCCACCTCCATCGACGGTTTCAGCCCGTACGTGCAGTGGGTGGTGATCGCTTTCATGTTGATTTCCGGAACCTCATTCGCGCTGCACTTCCGAGCCCTGAGGTATCCCGGCCGGTACCTCAAGAACACCGAGTTCAGGTTGTTCACCGGGATCGTGGCGGTCGCCACCCTGGTCATGATCCTGAGCCTGTGGGGGCAGGCGCCTGCAGCCGACGTCATACGCGACTCGGTCTTCACATCTATGTCCCTGGTCACCGGCACCGGATACGCGACCGCCGACTTCGGCGCCTGGATACCGGCTCTCCAGCTGTTCGTGGTCGGCCTGATGTTCCTGGGCGGTATGGCGGGATCGACCACCGGCGGCATCAAGATCTACCGCATGGGTGTGCTGGTCAGGGCGGCCGCGGCCGACCTGAGGCGCCTCATCCACCCTCGCGGGATCTTCTTGATCAGGTTCGGCTCGAAGCGGGTGCACGAGCACATCGTGCAGAGTGTCCAGTCGTACTTCCTCTTCTTCATGTTCCTCTTCATGACCGGTACCTTCCTGCTGGGCTTCCTGGGCGCCATATTCGGGCCCGAACTCAGCCTCGTGGAAGCCGCATCGGCCACCGCCAGCGCGCTCAGCAACTTCGGCCCGGCGCTCGGTGAGTTGGGGCCGACCGGCAACTATTCCGCCCTGACGTGGCCCGGCAAGTGGCTGCTGGCGTTTCTCATGATCGCGGGCCGGCTCGAGATCTTCCCCGTCCTCCTATTGTTCACCCGATCCCTCTGGAGGAAATAGTTGTTAGTTGTTAGTTGTTAGTTGATTATGACTAGCGACTAGCGACTAGCACTACCAGGTGGTCTCGGTGAATGACTTCGCCTACTGAGCCGATCTCTGTGGAACGCTTTCCCATCCGGAGCCGCAGCTCGGACGAGCCGGCGCTGACCAACCCTTTGCCTACCAGGGAGCCGGCCGGATCGTAAACCTCGACGGCCGCTCCCGCCGCGAAGTCACCCTCCACGCCGACTACTCCCACCGAGAGCAACGAGCTGCCGCGTCTCACCAAGGCTCGCACGGCGCCGTCGTCGATCCGGAGCCGGCCCTCGGGCTGCTGGCCGAAGGCAAGCCACAGCTTGCGCGCCGGCAGTCTGGCGGTTCCCGGCAGCACGTAGGTCCCCGTCTCCTCCCCGTCGATGATGCTCCGGACCACGCCCGGTCGGGCCGACCGGGCGATGACGGTGGGGATCCCGGACCAGGCCGCCATGCGGGCGGCTTCTATCTTGGTCCCCACCCCTCCCGATCCGATCGGCCCGGCGGATCCCGGAGCCAGCCGGTCCAGCAACGGATCGCTGTGCCGGATGACCGAGATCGGTTCGCCCTCGCCGGAGCGGGGATCCGCCGAGTAGAGGCCGTCCGTGTCGGTGAGAATCACCAGCATCCCGGCTCCTACCAGGTGCGAGACGATGGCCGCCAAGCGGTCGTTGTCCCCCATCTTCAACTCTTCGACGGCCACGGTGTCGTTCTCGTTGACGATCGGCACGATGGAGTTGTCGAGCATCCTCTGGAGCGCCCCTCGGGCGTGGAGGTACTGGGAACGCATCGACAGGATGTCCAGGGTTATCAGTACCTGGCCGACCGTGAGTCCCAACTCGCCGAAGGAGCGGTTGTAGCGGGCCATGAGCAGGGTCTGGCCGACCGCGGCGGCGACCTGCAGGCCGGTGGTGTCGCGGGGCCGGCGTCCCAGTACGGCCGAGCCTGCCGCTACCGCACCGGACGAGACCAGGACGGTCGGGAACCCGGCATCCCACAGCGTTCCGACCTGCTCGGTCACCCTGACGATGGCGTCGCGGTCGATCCCGCCTCCCGGCAGGGTGAGGCTGGAAGAGCCTACCTTGAGCACGATCGGCGTCCTGCCGGGGGGCTTGGCGCGGCCGTGCAGGATGTCAGCCATCCTCGGACTCCCAGAACTCGAATAGGTGAGCGCCGATCCGGACCTCGTCCCCCTCCCGAGCCCCTGCCCGGCGCAGTGCGCCATCCACGCCCAGGCGCGCGAGGCGCCGGGCGGCCAGGCCGGCGGCCTCCGGTAGCGTGAGATCGTTCAAGGCCACCGCTCGCTCTGCATCGCGCCCCTCCACGACCCACGTACTGTCGACCCGCTTGACTGAGAAGGTCGGGCCGAGTGGTCGGTGCAGGATGAAGCCCTCGCCGCCCTCCATGTCCCGGTCGGCGAGTTCTACGGTGTCGGCGATACGGTGGAGCAACTCGTTTATGCCCGTTCCCGAAACGGAACTCACCACCATCGCGTCGGGAACCGTCCGGCGCAGGGCGTCCTGGACCGAGTCCTCGACGCCCAGGTCCGCCTTGGTCAGGGCCACGATCCTGGGCCGGTCGGCCAACTCGGGGTCGTGAGCCCTCAGTTCGCGGCGCAGCACCTCGTACTGGTGTTCCGGAGACAGTTCCTGGAGTGGGGAGGGATCCACCAGCACCACCAGCACCTTGGCTCTCTCGCAGTGCCGGAGGAACTCGTGACCGAGACCTTTCCCTTCGGCGGCGCCTTCGATCAGGCCGGGGACGTCGGCCAGAACGAACTCCCGGTCGCCGATCACCACCACCCCGAGATTCGGTTCCAGCGTGGTGAACGGGTAGTCGGCGATCTTGGGTCGGGCCGCCGATACCCGCGAGATGAGAGTGGACTTCCCGGCGTTCGGAAAGCCGATCAGTGCCGCGTCGGCGACGAGCTTCATCTCGAACGTGAATGAACTCCGCTGCCCGTACTCCCCCTGCTCGCAGAAGGTCGGCGCCCGGTTGCGAGGGCTGACGAGCGCGGCGTTACCCCTGCCACCACGGCCACCCTCCAGCACGACCACCCGTTGTCCATGTTCCACGAGGTCGGCGAGCAGGGTCCCGTGGTCGTCGAAGACCACGGTTCCCGGCGGGACCTTGACGATCAGGTCCTCGCCCCGCCGGCCGTGCCGCAGGTCGGATGATCCATGGGTTCCGCTCCCGGCCGTACGATGGGGGCGGCGCCGGTAGGTCTGCAAGGTTGCCCTGTGGTTATCAGCCGCGACTATCACCCTGCCGCCGCGGCCACCCGAGCCGCCGGCGGGTTTCCCCCGGGGCCGCCGTCCTTCCTTGATGAACGACACCGCTCCGGCCCCGCCGTTGCCAGAGCGGAGATGTACGCGGACATGGTCTACGAACACGGCGCCAGTCCTTGGTCGACAGGTATCAGCCGGTAGTCTGAAGTGGCAGTGAATACTACTGGCGGCTACCGACCAGCAACGACTAGCTGAGGACGCTCACCCGCCGGCGACCGTGCCGCATGTGGTACTTGACCGTTCCCTCCTTGAGGGCGAAGAGCGTGTCGTCGCCTCCCCGGCCAACGTTGTCTCCGGGATGGATGCGCGTTCCCCGCTGGCGCACGAGGATGGTTCCGGCGTTGATGTACTGGCCGTCGAAGACCTTCGGACCGAGCCGCTTCGCCTGCGAATCGCGCCCGTTCTTGGTCGAGCCTCCGCCTTTCGTCTTGGACATCCTGGCCTCCCTAGGGCTATGCCGAACCGATCCGTAGGATCTCGAGCCTCGTGTAACGCTGACGGTGCCCCTTCCGCCGACGGTAACCGGTCTTGTTCTTGTACTTGAAGATGTCGATCTTACGGCCCTTCACCTCGCCCAACACGCGGGCGGTGACCGCCAGGCCGCCGAGAGTCGCCTTGTCAGTGACGGCGGTACCGTCGTCACCGACTACGAGCAAGGGGGTGAACGTCACGTGGCTATCGGCGTCCTTGAGCAGTTCGACATCGAGGACGTCTCCGGCCGAAACCCTCGCCTGCTTGCCGCCGGAGCGGATGATTGCGTACATGTCAGACCCGAGCCCTTTCGCCGGAGGGAAGTCTAGGAGAGTGACGGGCCGTAATCCAGCAGCCTGCCGATCCGGAGACAACATAACCGAACCGGGTCGATGGTCCAAAGCAGGACGACCGAGTTCGGCGAGGGTCGAGTTGCTCCCTTCCCTTCCCCATACGTCACGATCCGTGCGGTTACGGCAGCCGGCCCCTGCAGGCTAGCTGCCAACCCTGCTGATCGGGGTTCCCGCCGTGGCGGCCATCTCGTGGAGGACGAGACCCCTCCCGTCACAGGTCGGACAGGAGTCGGAGAAGGCCTCCACCAGCCCGCTCGACACGTTCTTGCGGGTCATCTCCACCAGACCGAGACTCGAGACGGAATGAACCTGCGTGGTGGTCTTGTCACGGGCCAGAGCGCTGCGAAGCCGGGTCAGGACCTCCTCGCGGTTCTTCTTGATCTCCATGTCGATGAAGTCGATCACGATGATCCCGCCAATGTCGCGCAGCCTCAACTGGCGTGCGATCTCCTCGGCGGCCTCCAGGTTGTTGTGCAGCACCGTGTCCTCGAGGTTCTGCTTGCCGACGAACTTTCCGGTGTTCACATCGACCGCTGTCAGAGCCTCGGTGCGATCGATCACCAGATGCCCGCCGGAGGGGAGCCAGACCTTGCGATCCATCGCCCGCCGCAGTTGATCGTCGACCTGGAACCGTGTGAACAAGGTCTGGTCGCGTTCCTCGCTGTAGTGCACCTTCGACACCAGGCTCGGCGCCACCTCTTTCAGGTACTTGAGCAGTGCCTGGTAAGCGTCGTGGTCGTCGATCAGAAGCCTCCTGAACTCCTGGGTGAAGTGCTCCCGGATGGCCCGGATCAGCAGGCTCGGCTCCTTGTGAACGACCCGCGGCGCCGAACCGCCCTTCCTGGCCTCTTCGATCTTCCGCCAACGGGTGACGAGCCGCTCGATCTCGGACGCGATCTCCGCCTTGGAGGCCCCTGCCGCGGCGGTGCGGACGATGACCCCGAACTTGTCGGGCTTCTGCGTCTCGATGACCTGGCGGAGGCGCACACGTTCCTTCTGCGGCAGCCGCCGCGAGATGCCCATCATGTTGTTGGACGGGGACAGGACCAGATGGCGGCCCGGCAGGGTCACCTGGCTGGTCAGGCGGGGACCCTTCCCGCCCATCGCATCCTTGTCGACCTGCACCAGCAGACGCTGGCCCTGCTTGAGCAGTTGCTCGATCCGAGGGCCGCGTCCATGGGTGCGGCGCCCGGAGTTCAGGTCTCCGGCATAGATGACACCGTTCTTCTCGGTGCCGATGTCGACGAAGGCTGCTTCGAGGCCGGGGAGCACGCTCCGGACCCTGCCGACATATATGTTGCCCACCAGGGTCTCCTGGTCGGACCGGTGAACGTAGTGCTCCACCAGCAGCGGACCTTCCAGGACGACCACCTGGGTCTGGTGCGGCAACACCCTGACCAGCATCTGCTTGCGCCCGGCCAGCGGCAGCGGAACAACGGTCTTGTGTTCCCGGCGATGCCTGGGAGGACCCTGCTTGTGTCTGCTCCTCTGACGGTCCGGTGACTTCTTCTTCCGGCGGCTGGCGGATCCCCCTCCCCTTGCCGGAGACTTGGGGGAGGGAAGCTCCCGTACTCTCCGGACCTTGACCGTCCTACCGCCGATCTTCCTGGTAGTCCGTTCTTCGGTGGATTCGTTGCCGACTCCGCGGCGAAGTACTTCGGCTGTTCTGCGCCGAAATAAAGGCATGCGTTCTAACTCCTTGCGTGATTGTGGTGGCCGCGCGGGCAACCCTCGGAGGTCCGATGGGTGATGGAGCGGCGAGACAAGAGCCTCCAGACCTGCCTTCATGCACTCTGGTTGCATCGGCTGGACCCGGTCGCCCGTCAGCGCGGTTCTTTCTACTTGTACCCGGTGGTCCGGACTCGCTCCGGACGGGTTTGCTGAGCCTGCACTCCACACCGGTCCCCGCTGCTGCAGCCGGTTCCGCGTGTGTGAATTCGATTAAGCAGCCCGCGCGGACCCGAACTATCGACGAAACGTCACGCTGGTCGGGGCTGGTCTGGGTGCTCACAGGTCTTCGTGTTCCACAGTTCCTCGTGATGCCGGGCGTGCGCCGAATCCAGCGATGAATCGGAGTGGGCCTCCAAGCGTGGACAAGGCGGTCATCGCGGGCCAGGCTCATAGCAGACCGCACGAGCGGTCCTGAGCAGCCTAGCAGCCCGCTCCGGACTGAGGATCATTCGACTCTACCGGTACGGTCCCCCGCCGGCGGATGACCTGCAACGGTAGTTCCAAGCCATCCGAAAGAAGTGATTGCTCTTAACTGTTGGTAAACAAAGACATTCGCTAAATCCTTGACCCCAGATAAGTCAGTCTTATCCAATTATCAACTACCAACCAATCAATCAATCGGTCTAGCGCAGTTGTTGGAACTCCCCCACCGGCGTCCGGGAGCGCCACACGGAGTTCACGATGCCCAGGCCGCCCGCCATGGCGATCATCGCCGAACCACCGGCGCTCAGGAATGGCAGTGGCAGACCGGTCACCGGTACCAGCCCGATCGTCATACCGATGTTGACGAAGATGTGGAAGGAGAGCAGGGAGGCCATTCCCACGGCGATGAGGACGCCGAACCGGCTGGGTGCTCCGGCGGCCACCATCAGGACCCGCCACACCAGGATCGAGTAGACGATGAGCACCGCCGAGCCACCGATGAACCCGAACTGCTCCCCGACGGCTGTGAAGATGAAGTCGGTGGTCTGCGACGGGATGAAGCTAAGCCTGGTCTGGGTCCCCTGGAAAAGGCCTCGACCGAACAACTGGCCCGACCCGATGGCGATCTGGGACTGGTACAGGTTCCAGTTGACGCCCTGGAGGTCGTAGGTCTGGTCGAAGTAGCCGGCGAGTCGCTGCATCTGGTAAGTGCGCAACACCTCCAGCTGGAACACGGCTACGATACCGGCCGCACCGGCGATCAGCAGCACCACAATCTGCCTGATGCCGGTTCCGGCCACGAACAGCATCCCGACGGTGATGAAACCGATGACCAGCATCGTTCCCAGGTCGGGCTGCCGGAAGATCAGGAATCCGGGAATGGCGGTCAGCAGCAGCGCCACCCCCAGGCGTCTCCATTTGAGCCTGCGCTCCGACTCGGCGGCCAGGAACGCGGCCAGGACGACGACCAGGGCAACCTTGGCGAACTCGGAGGGCTGGAACTGGAAGGGTCCTATCGGGATCCACCGGGAGGCGCCCTGGTGCGGAGGGAAGAACAGGACCGCTACCAGCAGGAAGACCGTCGACACGTAGATCGGGATCAGCAGGCGCCGGTAGTGGCGGTAGTCGAACAGCGATCCGGCGATGAACGCGGCTAGGGCCAGACCTGCGAACACGAACTGCCGCCGCATGGCTGCTGAGGGATCTCCGATCTCAGCCTCCAGCCGCACGAAGGTAGCCGAGTACACCATAATCCCGCTGAGGGCCATGAGGCCGGCCATAAGGATGAACATGACCACGTCGGGCGTGGGTCTGGGGCGGTCCCGGAAGAGTCCGCCCACCCCTTCCAATGTGCGACTTACGACCGCCATCGGTCCTGCGGCCTGACTGTCGAGCGGTTCATCTGCCCGCGCCTCCTAACGTTCCGTGTCCTCGCCGGCCTCCAGGGCGGTCACCGGCTCGCCCAGGAGGTACTGGAAGATAGCCCGCGCTGCGGGGGCTGCGACCGCCCCGCCTGATCCTCCCTCGTCGACCATTACGACCACCACCCACAGCGGGTCGTCGATGGGCGCCACCCCTATGAACCAGGCCGTGGAGTCGTGGAAGGTCCCGTCCTGGTCCGTGAAGGCCTGGGCGGTGCCGGTCTTGCCGCCGATCTGCCCGGCCACGGGTCCCATGTTGGCGAAGGCTCTCCGGGCCGTCCCGCCGCTGATCACGGAGGCCAGGTCGGTCCGCAGGTTCTCCACCGTGTCCGCATGAATGTCGACCGTGCGCAGCACGCGGGGCTCCATCGTGCGGATCACCTGGCCGTCTGCGGACTCGAG
The DNA here is from genome assembly GCA_965219685.1 of Candidatus Spongiisociaceae bacterium. Taxonomy (GTDB): domain Bacteria; phylum Actinomycetota; class Acidimicrobiia; order Spongiisociales; family Spongiisociaceae; genus JAPPFW01. The sequence goes on from CBDCOH010000002.1 coordinate 1,203,444, forward strand.
ACGATCGGCTACCCGAGGCTGGTAGACGGTTCCGCCGTTCACAGCCGAGGCATACGCCACGGCCATCTGTATGGGTGTGGCGAGGATCGGCCCCTGGCCGACCACCAGGTTCATTAGGTCGCCCCCCAGCCAGCCCTCCCGGCGAACGCGCCAGGGCTGGCTCTCACGCCACTCCTCGAACAGTTGCCGGTCTCCCAGTATTCCTTCGTTCTCGAAGGGAAGGTCCACCTGGGTGGCCCTTCCCAGGCCGAGGCTCCGCGCCCAGTCCTGGACCATTCCCTCCTGTGGGGTGAGCTTGTAGGCGTCCCATATGGAGATGGCGATCTCCCAGAAGTAGATGTTGCAGGAACGCCGGATCGCATCGTGGAGGTCCTGGTATCCGTCCGCTTCGGGGTAGGTCCAGTTGCGCCAGACGAGCTGGGAGCGATCGACGAAGTCGGCTTCGAGTTGGGGCGAACACTGGATCGCCTCGTCGGGGGAGGACACTCCCTCGGGGAAGATCCCCTCTTCGAGAGCGGTCACGTACGTGATCGTCTTGAAGGTGGACGCCGGGGGCTTGAGACCCTGGATGACCAGGTTGTTGAAGGCTTGGCGGCTGGACAGCTCCTCGAATGTCTCGATGTCGATGCCTCCGACGAAGGACTCCGGTTCGAACGTCGGGTAAGACGCCATGGCGAGGATCGCCCCGGTCTTGACCTCCATCACCAAAGCCGCCGCTCTCTCCGCCGGCCCGGGTATACGCCCCGAGTCGGTGGGTTCCCGCTCGTCCTTCAGGGTGTTGGAAAGCTCGATGGCCTCGACGAGTATCCCCTCCACCGCCTCCTGGATGGGTATGTCGAGGGTCAGGCGCAGCGTCGCGCCCTGGAGCGCCTCCACGGGATCGCCAACCACGTCGAGGACGTCGCCCTGGGCGTTGATCCGGTAGGCGACCTTCCCGGGCGTGCCTTGGAGGAAGTCGTCGTACTCCCTCTCGACGCCCAGCTTCCCGATGGGCGTGTTGGCGTCCATCTGCGGGAGCCTTTCCAGGTCGGCGGCCGAGGGTAGCCCGATGTGGCCGAGAACGTGTCCCATCAGCTGCCCGCGCAGATACCCGCGGACCGGAAGTGCCTTCACGGTCACGCCGGGCAGGCTGCGACGTTGCTCCATCACCACGTACGCCGTGTCCGTGTCGACCAGGAACTCGGTCAGCAGAGCCACCTCTCCCGACCGGGCCCGTTCGACCTGGCCCCTCACCTCCACCGGTGACACGTCGAGGATGGCCGCCAGTCTCTGGATGACGTCGTTCTCGACCTCGATCGGCAGCTCGGCCCGATCGACCTCCAGGACTAGTTGGGGGCGCGACGTGGCCAGCAGGATCCCGTTCGTGTCCACGATGTTGCCCCTGGGCGCGGCGATCGATTCGACCCGAACGATGTTCTGGTCGGCCTGGCGGGCCCATTCCGGTCCCACGGCCAGCTGGACGAACCAGAGCCTGATGAACAGGACCGTGAAACCTGCAGTGAACAGAACCGCCAGCAGCCCCACCCTCAGGGTCGGCTTCATCGGGTTCTCCGTGCTCGGCGAGTTCGATGCCGGACGCGGCAACAGCGGGGCCTTGGTCGTCTCATATCGGCGTTCCGGGCCGGGAGTACCTGGGCGCCAGGCGGGTTCCGTACAGCCAGGTGGTCATCGGGAGCACCGCGAGAGCCAGGACCGTGTTGTATGCCGGCACCAGCACCAAGGTCCTGACGATTCCCGGCGACGCCAGCGTGCCCTCGCCGAAGAGCGTACCGATCAGGGCCACGGTGGCGATCCCGATAAAGGTGATCCCGCCGACTGCCGAGACGGCGAAGTAGAGCCCGTAGTTGAAGCGGTCGCCCACCCTCACGGTTGCATAGGCTGCCAGCGTGTAGGCCAGGGCATGGAGTCCGAGTGGCGCGGTTCCGAACAGGTCGAGCATCAGGCCTCCGATGAAACCCAGCAGGACGGCCGCCTCCGGCTTCGACCAGTGCCCGCAGGCGATCACCATCAGCAGCAAGACGTCGGGACTCGCGCCGAACGGGCGCACCGCGCGGAATATGGTGGTCTGCACCAGCACGGCCACGAGCACGAGGGTCAGCGAGACGACCAGGCGCCATACGGTCACTGGCCGCCCTCCTCCTCGAGGCCGGTGGAGGGATCCACCGGGACCGGGTCTTCCGTGTTGGCAGGAATCTCGGTCTCGCTCTCCAGCTGGTCCGGAGCGGGAGGCCAGGGGATCACCACCACGTACTCGACATCCTCGATGTCGCCGATCGGGTCCACGTCGACGCTGAGGACGCCGGACCGGGGTGAAGCCGAGTCGGCAACCAGCCCCACGTCGAGACCCTTCGGATAGGAGACGGATTCGCCGTACGGGCCGAAGGTTGTGAGAAGCTCACCCTTGCGGACCGGGTACCGCGCATTGAGGATTGTCAGGGACAGGGCATCGGTGCCCTCGCCCTCCACTATCCCTCTCCGTCCGTTGGCCAGCCGGACCGTCACTCCTGGCGCTTTGCGCGATGTGATCGGGATCACCGTCGCGGTCTGCTCGCTCGCCTCGGAGACGACGCCTATCAGAGCACCCTTGCCGTCCAGTACCGGCTGGCCGGGGTGGACGCCGTCGTCGGTTCCCCGATCGATGAGCATGGTCGGGTCCAGCGTGCCTCCCCGACCGGTGACCTCAGCGTTCACCGCCAACTCGTGCAGGTTGTCCTCGAGACGCAGGCCGAGCAGCACGTTGAGCTGATCGACCTGGTCCTCGAGGTGTCCGACGCGAACCACCTCGCGCTCCAGTTCCCCGATACGGGTCCTGAGCCGTTCGTTCTCGTCGCGCAGGCCTGCAAGATTGGCGACCCCGTCGGTGAAGTCCACCAGCGGCGTCACCACCGCATTGGCCCCCGCCTGGACGGGAGCAACGATGTATTGCGCCGCGTTGCGCAGGGTGGTGCCGATCCCGCGGTTGGAGGACCGGATGTCGTACGTCATCAGTATCAGGGACACGATCAGCAGCCCGATCGCAACGTATGCCGATCGGTCGGTCTCGATCCGAGATGACCTTGGTCTGGCGATCGGGTGCCTGGAGGCGGCCGCGCCCATGCCCCGGCGTGCGGATCCGAACCGCGATCTCACGGGTGCGGGCTGTGGATGTGCGGGGTCGACCTGCGGCGGGGGGAGGTCCTGTGGATTCCGGGTAGCCGACGATGGCTACGGTCCGGCATCCCGTCAGGGACGACCCGACGAGTCGAGAACCGTGTGCAGCACGTCGTACTCCTCGAGACACTTCCCAGACCCGATCACGACGGACTGGAGCGGGCGTTCGGCGGTGCTCACCATCATCCCCGTCTCGAAGGCTATGCGGTGTGTCAGGGCCTTCAGCAGAGCGCCGCCCCCTGTGAGGACGATTCCGATGTCCATAAGATCCGCCGCCAACTCGGGGGGCGTGTTGTCGAGGGTCACCCGTACGGCATCGACTATCGCCGACACCGGCTCCTCGATCGCCGTGCGCACCTCGGAAGCACTGATGAGAATCGTCTTCGGCAGCCCGGACATGAGGTCCCGGCCACGTACCTCGGCGCTCGGCTCGTCCTGGAAGGGGTATGCCGAGCCGATGGTCATCTTGATCTGCTCGGCGGTCCGCAAGCCCAGCAGGAGGTTGTGTTCCTTCTTCACCCACTCGACGATCCGCTCGTCCATCTCGTCGCCGCCCACCCGGATGCTCTTCGACACGACGATGCCACCTAGCGCGATCACCGCGACCTCTGTGGTGCCTCCCCCGATATCGACCACCATCGACCCGATCGGTTCGTTGACGGGCAGCGCGCAGCCGATGGCAGCCGCCATCGGTTCGTCGACTGTGAAGGCCCTGCGCGCCCCGGCGTGATAGGCGGCCTCCTCGACCGCTCGCCGCTCGACTCCGGTGATACCCGAGGGTACGCAGATGACGATCCTCGGCTTCGCCCAGCGGCGCCTGTGTACCCGCTGGATGAAGTACCGCAGCATCCGCTCGGTGATGTCGAAGTCGGCGATCACCCCGTCGCGGAGAGGCCGGATCGCCTTCACGTAGGAGGGGGTGCGGCCGATCATGCGCTTTGCATCCATCCCCACCGCCAAGGCCTCGTTGGTGTGGGTGTTGATCGCCACCACCGACGGCTCGTTCAGGACGACACCCCGGTTCCGTACGTACACGAGGGTGTTGGCGGTCCCGAGATCCACGGCCATGTCCTGGCCCGCGATAGTGAAGAAATTATCGGGCATATCTAGACCCCGGGTAAGCGGTGCACGTTGATTCTAGCCGGTCCGCCGGCCTGACCCATCCGGGGAGAGACACTTATCCGCGGCGCTCACCGGCTAACCGAACCATATCGCGAGTTCCCGCTCCGCGCTATCGGGGCTGTCCGACCCGTGCACGATGTTCTCCTGCACGTCGAGTCCGAAGTCGCCCCTGATCGTTCCGGGCGGTGCGTGGACCGGATCGGTGCTCCCGATCATGGTACGGGCGACCGTCACGGCCGACTCTCCCGACCACTGCATGGCGACCACCGGTCCGGAGGTGATGAAGTCGATGAGGCCAGTGTAGAACGACCTCTGCCGGTGCTCGGCGTAGTGGCGCTCAGCGATCTCCCCTCCGGGGACGGACAGCTCCATACGCTCGAGCGACAGTCCCTTGGCCTCGAATCGTGCGATCACCTCCCCTACGAGACGGCGCCGGACGCCGTCCGGCTTGACCATTATGAAAGTGCTCTGGTGGGGCATCCTCGGGCGTTCCTCCCTTTTCGGTCGGTGAGCGGTGCCGGTCGGCGAGCGTCTCCCCGGGGCGTTCACGCGAGCAACAGAAACCTGGGGTGCATTCTAGGAGGACGCCGAAGGACTATCTATCGGGGGTCGCTGCTCGGTGAACCACCTGGTGTCAGCGCTGCCAGTTGCCCGCGAACCCCTCTCGCACGGGCTTTCAGCCGCTGGGGTGCCCCAAGTCCCTGGCCCGCTGTGCAACCGCAGCGCGGTAGACCATCGACCGGACACCCGACCGCTCGCAGCGCCGCGGGTACCGAGCGCTTCGTAACGAGGGGGTTGTCCGTGTCACGGTCACGCTGCATACTGGTGAGTAGCCGTAAACACCACCGGTCCGTTCACGGTACCGATCGGACCGGGGCGGGGATCATCTTGTTGGGTGCCGGGGATGGCCGGGACGCGTGCGGAGACTTCGGAGGTGGCGGTCGGGGGCGGGCCCGCCGGAGGGGTCCGGTCGGGGGTTTTTCGCGTTCTCGGTTGCGCCGGGTTGCCTGGTGGGATGGCCGGTACGTCCCGGAAACCTGCAACGAGTCCAGGAACCAGGACACCCAGGAGGTGCCGGCGGAACCGTACGTGACTTACTCGTTCGCCGGGCGAACATTGTTGACCCGGCGTCCGGCACGAGGCAGCCGGCGGGATCCGCCCCTACGCCGCTCCCTCCTACCGTACGAGACACGACCGGGCTTCACCGGCCACGTACAGCGAGCCGGCGACCAGGATGGCCTCGTCCTCCGCGGTCCAATCCCGCGCTATGTCCAAGGCCTGGGCCACATCGGCGGCGGACGAGACCGGCACCCCGGGCAGCACGCGGTCGATGACGCTCACGAGCTCGTCGGGCCGGGTCGCCCGCTCGTGGTCGACGGCCGTGGCGATCACCTTGGCGGCGAGACCGGCGAAGGGGACCAGCATGGCGGTGATGTCCTTGTCGCGGAAGGCTCCGATCACCAGGGTCCATGCCACCGGGGGCAGTTCCTCGAGCAGCGTCCGGACAAGCGCCTGGCAGGACTCGGGGTTGTGCGCCCCGTCGATCACGACCAGAGGCGAGCGGGCCACCACTTCGATTCGGGCGGGCACGCGCACCGCGGCCAGACCCTCCTGGACAGCGTCCGGAGCGAGGGGTTGGCCCAGGAGTTGTTCGACCGCAGCCACTGCGATCGCCGCGTTGTCCACCTGATGCCGCCCGTGCAGGGGCATGTAGAGATCCTCGTAATAGCCGTGCACACCGTCGAGGTCGAATGCCCAACCGCCGACCGACATGCGGAGGTCCTCGATACGGAAGTCACGTCCCAGCGAATACCGGGGCACACCCGTCGCTGCGGTCTTCCGGTCCGCGACCGCGGCCACCTTCCCGTCGAGATGCCCGGTCACGAGGACACTCCCCGGCTTGACAATCTCGAGTTTCTCACGCGCGATCTCCGCACGCGTGTTCCCCAGGTACTCGGCGTGATCGATCGAGACCCCGGTGAGCACGGCCACGGCGGCGTCCAGGACGTTGGTGGCGTCGAGCCGGCCTCCCATGCCCACCTCCACAACTGCGGCATCGACCGCCTCGTTGGCGAAGTAGGCGAAGGCGGCCGCGGTGGTGAGCTCGAAATAGGTGGCGCGCTCCCCTCTCTCCCGCTCCAGGATGTCCACGAACGGTGCGACGTCGGCCACGGCCTGGGCGAACTCTCCGGGGTTGGCGATCTCACCCCCGACGGTGAGGCGTTCCTCTATCCGTTGCAGGTGCGGCGAGGTGTAGGTCCCGGTCCTGAGGCCCAGGCGGTCCACGATGGACGCAGCGGCGCGGGTGGTGGTCGTCTTGCCGTTTGTGCCGGCGACGTGGATGGCCGGATACCCCAGGTGGGGTGAACCCATGATCGCCACGAGATGTCTTATGCGCTCCAGCCCAGGCTTCCATCCGAGCTCGATATGGCGATCCAGGAAGGCGACCGCCTCGTCGTAGTTCAAGCGACCATCACGGGAGGACATCGTAGTGGTCAATTAGGTGCTAGGTGTTGGGTGTCAGGTGTTAGTAGCGGCTTGGCCGTGTGCCGTGTTGGTTCGGTGCGCTCTGCAGGTGTGGGTTGCCTGACTGCCCCGCCTTGGGTGCCGCTGGTCATGTGGCAGGCGGTCCGTCATCCTTGGTCGGGCATCCTTGGTGCTTTCAAGGGCACTCGATAACGACAGAGGCCCGTAATGACGACGGGCTCGCGTGGTCAGGTCCGCCCTTCACGATCCACCACTCACCATCCACCAATCACCAATCCCCATCCACCAACTACTCCGGCAACGAGTCCAACTGCTCGGCGAGCGCTTCCAGGGAATCGCGGGCCTCGGCGGCCTTCGCCTCTTCCTTGGCGACGATCTCGGCGGGGGCTCGCTCCCTGAAGGAGGGGTTCGAGAGCTTCCGCTCGGCCCTCTGCAGGGCCGACTCGACCTTCTCAACGCGGCCGGTGAGGCGGATCCGTTCCGCTTCGACGTCCACCAGGCCGGCCACGGGTATGTAGGCGTGTACGGCCCCGGCAACCACCCTCATGTGACCCCCGCCGCGGGGAGGTTCTCCGAGCGTGGGGGTGCTCGACGCGAGGGCCATCAGCTGGGGTTCCCACCAGTCCTCCCAGACACCGCCCTGGTCGTGAATGACGGGGGTGAGGTCACGGCGGGCGCCGAGACCGTGGGAGGCACGGAAGCGGCGGAGCCCCGAGACCAGTTCCTGAAGGTTGTCCATCCCCGGCGGCGCCGCGTAATGCGGGACCGCGGGCCAGGATGAGGTGATCAGAAGGGTGTCCCCCACCAGGTGGCTGTGGAGTTCCTCCGTGAGGAACGGAATCGCCGGATGGAAGAGCTTGAGCAGGTCGCGGAGCACCACGCCCAGTGTCCGGCGAGCGGCCCGAGCGTCGGATCCGCTATCTCCGAGCGTCGGCTTGGACATCTCGAGATACCAGTCGAACACCTCGGACCAGACGAACGAGTACAGCTTCGAGTACGCGTCGGACAGGCGGTGGCGATTGAGGAGGGCATCGGTCTCGGCCGCGACCTCGCCGAGCCGGGCGAGGACCCACCGATCGACGGGTCCGGGCGCCTGCGGATAGCCGCCGGTCGCGGGGACACTCCCGCGCTCGATGTGGATGAGGGCAAACTTGACGGCGTTCCAGAGCTTGTTGCCGAAACGCCGCGCGGCGTCCACCCATCTGACGTCGAAGGGGACGTCATGGCCGGGAGAAGCCGACTGCAGAAGGCTGAGACGCAAGGCGTCGGCGCCGTAGGAGTCGATCATCTCCATGGGGTCGACGATATTGTTGAGCGACTTCGACATCTTGCGACCGTCTGACGCCCGAACCAGTCCATGGATCACGATCTCCCGGAAGGGCACGTCGCCCACGAACTCGAGGCCCATCTTCAGCATGCGGGCCACCCAGAAGAAGATGATGTCGTAGCCCGTCACGAGCACGTCGGTCGGGTAGAAGCGGGCGAGGTCCGGGGAGTCGCCGGGCCACCCGAGCGTCGAGAAGGGCCATAGAGCGGAACTGAACCAGGTGTCGAGCACGTCCTCGTCGGCGCGTAAGTCCTCCGAACCGCACTCGGTGCAGCCCTGGGGCCGCTCCCTGGCCACCATCACGGCGCCGTCGAGGTCGCAGTACCAGGCGGGAATCCGATGACCCCACCAGAGTTGGCGGCTGATGCACCAGTCCTGCAGGTTCTCCATCCAGTGGAAGTAGTTCTTCTCCCAGCGCTTGGGGACGAAACGGCACTCGTCGCTGCGGACCGCATCCACAGCCGGACCGATCAACTCGCCCACCCTGACGAACCACTGGCGCGACAGGAGGGGTTCGACGACGGCCCCGCTCCGCGAGCAGTGCCCGACCGTGTGGAGGTGCTTGTCGATCCGCTCCAGGTAGCCGCCCTGCCGGAGCGCTTCGACGACCTTCTCCCTGGCTTCGAACCGGTCCAGGCCGGCGAACCGCCCGGCGGCTTCGGTCATGCTGCCGGCGGGGCCGATCACCTCGACCGGCGGGAGTCCGGCTCTCATGGCGATCTCGAAGTCGAGCGGGTCGTGGGCGGGGGTTACCTTGACGGCTCCTGTACCGAAGGTCGGATCCACGGCCTCATCCGCCACGATCGGGATGTGGCGATCCATGAGAGGCAGCCGAACGCTCCGACCGACGAGGTGCCGGTAGCGCTCGTCGTGGGGGTGGACCGCCACCCCCGTGTCCCCCAGCATCGTCTCGGCACGGGTGGTGGCCACCGTTATGCCGTCGCGGGCGTCGGGGTCGGGGCTCGAGAAGGGATAGGTGATGTGAACCATCTGGCCTTCCACCTCCTCGTACTCGACCTCGATGTCGGAAATGGCTGTCATGAGTCCGGGCGACCAGTTGATGATCCGGTGGCCCCGGTAGATGAGGCCCTTCTCGTATAGAGCCACGAACACCTCGCGGACCGCGGCCGACAGGCCCTCGTCGAGGGTGAACCGTTCCCTGGTCCAATCGCATGAGTCTCCGAGGGCCCGCATCTGCTGGGTGATCGCGCCGCCGGAGCGGCGTTTCCACTGCCAGACCTGTTCGACGAACCCGGCCCGTCCCAGTTGGTGCCGGGTGAGCCCCTCGTCGGCCAGTTCGCGCTCCACGACCATCTGGGTGGCTATCCCGGCGTGGTCGGTCCCGGGCAGCCACAGCGCCGCGTATCCCTGCATGCGCTTGCGCCGGATGATTGCGTCCTGGATGGAGTGGTCGAGCGCATGTCCGATGTGCAACACCCCGGTCACGTTGGGAGGTGGGATCACGATGGCGAACGGCTCGCCGTCCGGGTTGACGTCCGGTTTGAAGGCGCCGGACCTCTCCCAGACCGGGTACCAGCGTGCCTCGACGAGCGCCGGGTCGTAACTTCCTGCGAGTGGACCGGTGGGGGCGGTCTCCATTTCGGCTCGTGCCAGATCCGGTTCAGGGCGAGAACCGGCCGCTAGGCGCTCCTCTCACGACGTTTCTCCACCTCTCGCAGTGGGAGCAGGTTCGGATTGACCTTCTCCTCCACGACTCGCCGGTCGACGACCACCCGCACGACTTCGGGGCGGGACGGGAGTTCGTACATGGTGTCGAGCAGGACTTCCTCCAGGATGGCTCTCAGCCCCCGCGCTCCGGTGCCGCGGAGCATCGCCTGGTCGGCGATCGCCTCGATCGCGTCGGGCTCGAACACCAACTCGACCTCGTCGAGTTCGAGGATCCTCGCGTACTGCTTGACGAGCGCGTTGCGAGGTTCCTGCAGTATGCGGATCAGGGCTTCGCGATCCAGCGAGTCGACCGTGGCCACCATCGGGAGCCGGCCGATGAACTCCGGAATGAGCCCGTACTTGATCAGGTCGTCCGGCAGGACCTCCGCCAGCAGATCGTCCTTGGGGCGTTCGGTTCGTGCTCGGATATCGGCGCCGAATCCGACGATACGGTTGCCCACGCGGCGCCCGATCACCTTCTCGAGGCCCGCGAACGCTCCCCCACAGATGAACAGCACGTCGGTCGTGTCGATCTGGATGAACTCCTGGTGAGGGTGCTTTCGACCTCCCTGCGGGGGCACCGAGGCAACGGTCCCCTCAAGGATCTTGAGCAAGGCCTGCTGGACTCCCTCACCGGACACGTCACGGGTGATGGAAGGGTTCTCGGCCTTGCGGGCGATCTTGTCTATCTCATCTATGTAGACGATGCCCTGCTCGGCGCGCTTGACGTCGTAGTCGGCCGCCTGGATGAGCTTCAGCAGGATGTTCTCCACGTCCTCGCCGACGTATCCCGCTTCCGTGAGGGCGGTGGCGTCGGCGATCGCGAACGGAACGTTGAGCATGCGGGCCAGTGTCTGCGCGAGGAGCGTCTTACCGCAGCCGGTGGGGCCGATCAGCAGGATGTTCGACTTGGAGAGTTCCACGTCGTCCTTGCGCGGGGAGGCGGCCCGGACCCGCTTGTAGTGGTTGTAGACCGCCACCGCCAGGGCCTTCTTGGCCCGGTCCTGGCCGATCACGTAGTCGTCGAGGAAGTCGAACACATCGGCCGGCTTCGGCAGTTCCTTGACCCGCTCGGTGTGGGTGCCGGCGAACTCGTCGTCGAGGATCTCGGTGCACAGGAGGACGCACTCGTCGCATATGTAGACGCCGGGGCCGGCGATGAGCTTCTTGACCTGCTTCTGGGAGTGGCCGCAGAAGCTGCACTTGAGGAGTTCGCTCCCCTCGCCGTACTTGATGGCCACGGCCTATATCCCCCCCGGCACCGCGGCCAATTCCCTGCGGCTGAGGACATCGTCGACGATCCCGTACTCGACCGCTTCATCGGCCAGCATCCAGAAGTCGCGGTCGGTGTCGCTCGCCACCTTCTCGTACCCCTGGCCGGTGTGGCGGGCGAGGATCTGGTTGAGTTGCTCGCGCATCTGGACGATGAGCCGAGCCTGGATCTCGATATCGGCGGCCTGGCCTCTGGCGCCGCCGTGAGGCTGGTGGAGCATGATGCGGGCATGGGGCAGGGCGAAGCGTTTCCCCTTGGTGCCGCCGGCCAGGATCACGGCGGCTGCCGATGCCGCCATCCCCATGCACACCGTGCTGACGTCGGGCTTGATGTACTGGATGGTGTCGTAGATGGCGAAGAGGCTGGTGATCTCGCCGCCCGGTGAGTTGATGTAGAGGTTCACGTCACGGTCGGGATCCTCGGACTCCAGATGGAGGAGTTGGGCCATCACCAGATTCGCCACCGCGTCGTCGATGGCGGTCCCCAGGAAGATGATCCGGTCCTTGAGGAGGCGGGAGTAGATGTCGAAGGCCCTCTCGCCCCTGCTGGTCGACTCCACGACCGTCGGGACGAGATAGTTGCTGGGAGGGAGACCGCCGGCGGTGGTCGACTCGGGTGATGGTATGGCGGTCACTGGTCTCCTTGCTCGGTCTCGGCTTCCACGACATCGGTCCCGTCAGGGTCCTCGTACCGGAGGTCCACCACGTTCCCGTCGCGGTCGGTTGCTACGGCGCCGCGCATCAACGTTGCCAGCGCCTTAGAGCGGAGGATATCACCCATCAGGTTCATTTCCTGCACACTCCCTGCCAGCCGCTCGGCGAGTTCGTCGGCGGTCTCCCCGAGTTCGGACCCAGCCCGCTCGTACGCCTCGCGAAGTTCTGTGTCCTCGACCTCGAGACCGGCGTCCGCAGCTATGGAGTCGAGCAGTACCTGACTGCGGATCCGGCCGGTGGCCTGCTCCCGGAGCCGGTCGGCGAGGGTCTCACGATCCTCCTGGGCGGCTTCGAGGTACTCGTCGACGGACATCCCCCCGTCCTGCAGCCTGGAGTGAAACCGCTCGTACATCCGGGCGGCCGTGGCGTCCCTGACCGCGCCCGGGATGTCAACTTCGATCTCATCCATGAGTTCGGCCATCACGATGTTCTCGAACCTGGTGCGCAGCACGTTGAGCCGGGTGTCCTCGAGACGCTGGGCGATGTCGTCGCTCAACTCCTCGACGGTGTCGAACTCTGTGAAGTCGGATGCCCACTCGTCGTCGAGGTCGGGAAGTCGCTTCTCCTTGACCTCCTTGACCAGTACGCGGGCTTCGATCTCCGTGCCGGCTGCAAGTCCTCCGGCCTCGAAACGCAACCTGGTGTCGAACTGGACGATGTCGCCCGCGGAGGCGCCCACCAGCCGGTCACCGAGGTCCTCGAGGAGGACATCGGACCCGACCTCGTATAGGAAGTCGGAGACGGACACGGCTTCGAGCGGACGGCCGCCGTAGGAGGAGTGCAGGTCGATGGCCACGTAGTCGCCGCCCGACGCGGCCCTCTCCACGGTCTCGAGTTCGGCGAACTGGTCGCGGTACTGGTCGAGATGGGCTTGTACGGCGGCCTCGCCGGCCGGCGGGCCCTCATCGTCCAGTTCGAATTCGCGAGCCCGGTAGGCGGGGGGGCTGTCGAGCATCGGCCAGAGGCTGACCCGCACGTCCACTTCCACGCCTCGGCCCACATCCCGCACCGCGTCCACCGAGGGGGTGACCGCCGGCGCCAGGCCCGTGTCCATCAGCGTCGAGGGCAACTGGTCCTCGAGCAAGTCCTCGATGGCGTCGCTCCGGATCCGGTCCTTCCCGACCACGTTCTCGACCATCCTCCTGGGGGCTCGCCCACGGCGGAACCCGTTGATGTGGACATGCCGGGAGATTCGCCGCGCGGCTCGGGTCTCGGCCCGATCCAGGGGGGTTCCTTCGAATCTGATGGTGAGTTTACGCTCGAACGGGCTCAGGTCGGTGACGGTGACGGACACAGGACTCCTCAATCATGGCGGCCAAGGGACCGGGGCGCCGTCCGACGCGGCACCGGGGTGACCGAGGGGACTCGAACCCCCGACCTCCTGGACCACAACCAGGCGCTCTAACCAAGCTGAGCTACGGTCACCATGCTGTGCGGATCGGCCTGCCCGGGCTCGATGAGCGTTAAACGGCCATCGAGGCGCGCCCCCGGAAGGATTCGAACCTCCGACCAAGAGCTTAGAAGGCTCCTGCTCTGTCCTCTGAGCTACGGGGGCTCAACGCCGACCTCTGTGGTCTCGGCGGTGGGACAGGGCGTCCCCGCGGAGCGGGTGAAGGGAATCGAACCCTCACCGCCAGCTTGGAAGGCTGGAGCTCTACCATTGAGCTACACCCGCCGGTCCGTCCCATATTACATCGGCCCCGGACCTGTCAGAACCCTCGTGCGTCGCGCGGTCGTCCCATGCGTGCGGGCGTCACCTGCCGCGGCGCCGGGCGAGCCGTAGCCGGGATCGGTCGACCTCCGGATGCGGGGGAAATCACCGGTTTCGGGACTCGCTCGGTATACGCTGCAGTTCGTAGACCTAGGGGGCCGGTCGGGCTGGTCGGATTCGAACCGACGACCTCCTGCTCCCAAAGCAGGCGCGCTGCCAAGCTGCGCCACAGCCCGTAGGGCGCATTCTAGGAGGGTGCTGAAATGATTCCGGCAGGGTTTGCTTGCTGTCGAGCACCTGGTGCGCATGGTGCTGCCTGGCGGGGAACCGCTCTGTACGGGTTTATTGGCCGGTGATGAGGATGATTGCCCGACGACCCTTCCTACCGGTCGCGGTGGGTCTGCTGGTCTTGCTGTCCTGCTCCAGCGCCGCGGTCTCGGATGAGGATGCCACCACTGCGACAACCGCCCTGCCCGCCACCGAGGCGTCAACGACTACCGCCACCGAGGCGCCCACGACTATCGCCACCGAGCCTCCTACGACCGGCGCCGAGGCATCCACGACCAGCCTAGAGGTATCCCTGACGACCACCACCATTCCCACCACCACCACGACCACGACGCCACCCCGCGACTGCGCGCCTTCGGTGCCGCCCGACCTCCGCGTGCCGGCGGGCGATCCGGTAGCGGGCGCGGTCGCGCTGTCGAGAGCGATCTATGAGTGCGCCGCCCAGGTCGGGCTGGCCCCGGTATCGGACGTGCAGGCGGCGGCAACCCTGGCAGCCGCAGGTCTCGACGGTCCGTTGCTCCTGGTGGGCGACTGGTTCATGGGTTTCCTGATGACCGAACTGCGGCGCTTGGCGCCTGACACCGTGCTCGTGGCCGGTCTCGACGAGGACATCGGGCAGGCCCTTTTCGAATACGACGTGCGGTTCCTGGAGGTCAACCCGGACGCGGTTCTCATCGGTCCTGCCCCGGAGTCGGAGGAGGTCTGGCTGCTCGATCCGGACACGGCTGTGGGTCCGGTGGCGATCCTGGCCGCCAACCTCGGAGTCGGTCTGATTGTCGCCGAGCCAGACTTCCGCGCCCTCCCCGCAGAGACCCGGCAGTTGATCGCCGGGGCCGGGGAGTTGCGCCTGATGTCGCACTTCGACCCGGAGACGGCCTGGCAGTTGGATGTGGTCCGGCGCGGCGACGAGATACCGGGCGGCGGGCTGCTGATGTTCGGCGAGGATTTCTCGAGGCGCCTGATCGCCATCTACGGGCACCCCGTGACATCGGCGCTGGGGGTCCTGGGAGAACAGGGTCCCGAAGAGGGGGTGGAGAGGCTCGCTGAGATAGCCTCCGGCTACGAGGCGGACGGCGCCCTGATCCTCCCCACCTTCGAGATCATCGCCACGGTTGCGTCCGCAGGGGCCGGGAGGGACGGCGACTACTCGGGCGAGACCGACCAGGACGTGATTCGCCCCTGGATAGAGACTGCGGCGGCCAACGGTGTCTACGTAGTGCTGGACCTTCAGCCCGGCCGAACCCACTTCCTCACCCAGGCCAAGTACTACGAGGAGTTCCTGCGCCTGCCCCATGTGGGCCTGGCCCTCGACCCCGAGTGGCGGCTCAGGCCCAACGAGGTCCACCTGCGCCAGATAGGAACCGTAGACGCCGAGGAGATCAACGAGGTGGTGGCGTGGCTGGCCGGAATCGTGCGGGAGGAGAACCTGCCGCAGAAGCTGCTGATTGTCCACCAGTTCCGGTTCTCCATGATCACCAACCGGGAGTTGATCGAGACACCCCCGGAGTTGGCAGTGGTGATACAGATGGACGGCCAGGGCAGTCTGGGGGCCAAGTACAACACGTGGAACGTGCTTACGAAGGGCACCGAGGAGCGTGGCTTCCGCTGGGGTTGGAAGAACTTCTACGACGAGGACTCCCCCACGGCGACGCCCGAGCAGGTCCTTGAACTCACCCCCGTGCCAGTCTTCGTCTCGTTCCAGTAAGACCGCCCGGTCGGTGGTGAGTGGCCGAAAAGGCCCAGGCCCTGTGCGGGTGGAGGGACTCGAACCCCCACGGGCTGTGCCCACCAGGACCTAAACCTGGCGCGTCTACCATTCCGCCACACCCGCATGTCAGTTCAGTTGCCAGGCTGACCTTTGGCATTCTATCGACGCGTATCGGGGCCGGTGGCCGGCTGTCAGGCTTGCTCGTCGGGTCCGGTCGCCGAGTACCGGGACACGATGTCGGGTATGGCGACCACGACCATGGGAATCGTTACATGTTTGAGGACGTGGGACATGTTGTACCCGAAGAAGGGCCGTCTGCTGAGCGGGCGGTTGGTGGCGCCCATCACCAGTAGATCCCAGCCTCCGGTGTTGGCCGCCCTCACCAGGTCCCCCGCGGGTTGTGAGGCCGGCTTGACGTCGGCGTTCACCCTCGCCCCGAGGCGCTCCCCGAAGGCCACCGATTCCTCCACCAACTCAAGGCCCGCCCTCTGATTCGGGGTGCCGGTCAACATGTCCACGTGGAAGCGTCCTTCGGCCGACTCGGCGACCAGGTGCAGGGCGAGCACCGACCCGTCGCTGTGAGCGGCCAGGGAATAGGCGACCTCCTCGGCGGCGCGGGAGGCCCGGTTCGACTCCACAGACAGCAGCACGCTGTTCACATCGAGGGAGGCGGCGCCGGTGACCAAGCCATGTTCGTCGGGAGTCGGGTAGCGGAAGATTAGGGTCGGCAATTCCAGTCTGGCCAGCACCCGGTCGATCACCGATGAGAAGACCTCGCTCTCGTCAGCAGGCTCCGTGGCTCCCAGAACCACCAGGTCGTAACCGAGCGCGGCCTCCTGGATGATCGCTTCTGCGGGGTCCGACCGTCGGCGATTGATCAACCGGTGCCGTTCCGACCCGAGCGTCCGGACCACTTCGTCGGGACCCGCGTCCTCCTGGATGCCCATCCCGGTCATCCGTCTCCGCCAGTCGCCGCGCGCGGCGACCACTGCCAGCACCGTGACCTCGGCGTCCGGGAACAGGTTCTTGACCTGGTTGGCCGCGTACACGCTGTTGGCCCCTCCCCGGGTGGGGAGGAGGATCCGCCTCGATCCCAGTATCTGTGCCTGGGATCGGATGGCCTCCGACTCGAGCCGCGAGCGCTCCTCCTCCGCCGCTTCCATCCCCCGCACCGCCGCCTTCAGCATGATCGGAGCGACGAGCGAGGTGACGATCGCAGCCAGGACTATGACGGTGTACCCGGTGTCGCTCAGGACCCCGAGGCTCAGGCCCACCAAGGCGACCACGATTCCCATCGCGCCCAGCGCCGACAGGCCCGACCCCAGGGCCAGGCTCTCGCGGAAACCGAGACCGGAGCGACGGGCGGCCACCAGGGTTCCGAACACCTTGGCGGCCACCGCCAGCACGATGAGCACCACCGTCCAGATCACGGCGCTGGGACTGGCAAGTAGCGAGATGTCCACCCGAAGGCCGCTGAAGGCGAAGAAGATGGGGGCGAAGAACGAGTCGGTCACCGTTTCGAGGACATGCCGCACGGCACCGAGTTGATACCGCAGGGTCGCGAGGATGATCCCCACGATGAAGGCTCCGAGGATGGCCTCGAGACCCAGGACGTGGGTCACGGCGCCGCCTACCAGAGCGGCCACCAGGCTGACCGTGAGGCCTGCCCGCACGTTCCTTCCCTGCCGCAGCGCGAGGCGCATCGCCTGGTTGAGTATCCAGCGCCCCAGGGTGGCTGCCAACGCCACGAACAGGACCAGGCCTCCGAGGGATGTGAGCAGGTCCGAGGGACTGAAGCCCTCTCGGGCCATCCCGGCCAGCCCGGCGAGGATCAACCACCCCGCCGAGTCCATAGTCATGCTCACGGCCAGGGTCACCTGGCCGAAGTTGCGCCGCAACAATCCGAGGTCGAGCAGTATCTTGGCGACGACCGGAAGGGCTGCCACCGACAGGGCCAGCGCCATGAATGCGGCGTACAGACCCCTACTCGCATCCCCGATGAACGAAGAAGGTGTCAGAAGGGCGACCAGCCCCACGACCAAGAACGGCGCCAGGAACGCTCCGGCGGAGACGTTGACGGCGGCCCGCCGGAGGCGCATGATGATCCCGAGGTCGGTCTCGTAGCCGATCACCACCAGCACCATGATCACGGCCAGCCATGCCAGGCCGTACACCGCTGAGCCGACCGTCCCGTCGGAGAAGAGCCACTCGAAGGTGTCCGGATACAACTGGCCCAACACGCTGGGGCCGATCAGCACCCCGGCGATGATCTGGCCGACCACCGCGGGCTGGCGCAGCTTGTTGGCGATACCGCCGACGAGGCGGGCGGCGCCCACCAGCAGCGCCAACTGGACGAGAAAGACCAGCAACTGGTGCTCGTCGAGAAGAGAGAATCCCCCCGGCTCAGTCGCCGCAAGAACAGGAACCACCATCCGGCCAACAATACAGCGTCCGTCCCGAACCATCGCGCATCATTGGTGATTGGTGATTGGTGATTGGTGATTGGTTGTCCGTTGACCGTGAGGCGGTAGATGTCCGCTGACCGCCTAAGTCATGGCACAGGTGCGGTGGCTTGTTCCGGGATCAAGCTTCCCCTGCGTTCGGTGCGCTGATCCGCGAGGGCCACCAATTCCAACGGCCTATCAGGGACACCAACGACGGGACTATCAGGGTCCGGGTGACGAACGTGTCCATCAGCACTCCGATCGCGACCCCGAACCCGAGCTGCAGGAGGTCCTGCAGGGGCAGGGTCATCAGCGCGGAGAAGGTGCCGGCGAGGATGAGTCCTGCCGAGGTGATGACCGGTCCGGTGCGCGCCAATGCATAGTGGGTCGCCTCCCGGAGCGGAGTTCTCCTCGCCTCCTCCCGGATACGCGACATCAGGTAGATGTTGTAGTCGACGCTCAACGCGTTGAGGAACACGAAGAGGAAGAACGGGACCGACGGACCGATCCCGGCGTGGCCCGCGAGTACGACGAACGCCACCACCACGAGGCCGAGAGTGGCGAAGTAGGTGAACGCGATCGTGGCCATCAGGTATAGGGGTGCGATAAGGGAACGCAGCAGCAATGCGAGGACCACGCCGATGGCCAGCAGGATCAGCGGGAGCACCACTCGTGAGTCCCGACCGCCCGCCGTCCTCGTGTCGTATCCCTCCGCCGTGTCCCCTCCTATCAGCACGCTCCCCGCGGGCAGACCCAGCTCCGTGGCTTCCTGGCGGGCGAGGGCGCGCAACTCGGGCACCAGATCGAGGGCTTCTCCGGCGAGAGGTTCGCCTTCGAGGACTATGTCGATACGGCCCGCACCCCCATCGGCTGAGACGAACCGCTGCACCAATGCCGGCGGCAGCAGGGAGGCGTCGGGTCCCCCGGCTCCGACGGGCCTGCTCGGACCGGAGGCGTCGGCGACGGCGGCGTGGCCGGCGAGTGCGAGTGTGAGGGCATCGAACACCTCGACCGAGTCAGGATCGAGAGCGTCGGCGCCCGGAGGCAACGAAACGTAGAGTTGCATGGGAGAAAGCTCGCCGGCAGGGAAACCGCCTCGCAGCAACTCGAAGCTGCGGACGGACTCCGCATTGCCCGGCAGGCTCTCGAGTTGGTCGTAGTTCTCACGGTATGGCAGCAGCCCTGCGACCAGCACCGCGAGGGCCGCCCCTGTAACGGCGAGAGTCACGCCCGGCCTCCTCAGCACGACCGCGCCGACCCTGCCGTAGACGCTGCGCCGCCAGTCAGCCTGCGGCGCCGACCCGGTATCAAGCCGGGGCTGCCAGGGCCAGAAGGCGCGCCTGCCGAAGATGGTCAGCACCGCCGGGACGAGCGTCACGGCGGCCAGCATCATCAGTGCCACGGACAGAGCGATGACGGGCCCGAGAGCCTGGTAGGACCGCAGCGTCGCGAGGCCCAGCGCAGCGCAGGCGACCAGGATCGTCGCCCCCGCCGACGCCACGGCGCCACCGACCCCGCGCATGGTGACTCTCATCGCCTCGTGGCGGTCGGCGTGGCGGGTCAACTCCTCGCGGAAACGCGCCGAGACGAACAACACGTAGTCGGTTCCGGTGCCGAACAGAACCACTGTCATGATGCCGGTCGTCTGTCCGGAGATCGGTATCCCGTAACGCAGCGCGTACCAGGCCGCTATGGCTCCGGCCATCTGGAAGACCAGTCCCACGCCCAGCAACGGGATAGCGGCCATGATCGGGGAGCGGTAGATGATGATAAGGAGCACCAGCACCAGCAGGACCGTCACCAGGAGGAGCAGGGTGTCGATCTGTGCGAACACGCCCACCAGGTCGACGATGAGTCCGCCGGGTCCGCCCGCGGCTATCTCGACGCCCCGGAGACCGAACGACGCCGATCGGTCCCTGATGGACTCGACCGTGTCGCGAAAGGCCGGGTCGGCCGGCTCGCCGCCGACTTCCACGAACACGTACATGGTGGTGCCGTCAGGAGACACCAGCCCGGTGCGCTGCCCGGTCGCAGCGTCGGGACTGAGGACCTGCCCCACGTTCCCGGGAGCCGAGGGGCCGGTCAGCCAGGCCGCCAACTCGGCCGCAGCCCCGTAGGCGTCAGGCCCGAGCCCCTCGGGCTGCCGGAACACCACCAACATCGGAGTCCCAGTCGCCGGGAACCGCTCCTGGGCGAAGCGGAACGCCCGGGTGGCCTCGGCGTCCCTGGGCAGGAACAGCGCCTGCTCGTTCTCGTTGGCATCCGCCAGCATGGGCAACTGCGAGATCAACGAGCCCGCAGCGATCAGCCACACCACGAGGGTCACCCACTTGCCGCGGCGACTCGATACGAAGTCGGTGAGGGGGGCGAGCACTACCCGAAGACCCTAGCCAGTTCCGGCGGTAGTGCTGCAGAGCGCGGTGCCCCGCGAAGAACCAGGTGGATCGCCGACGACTCGGGCTCGGGCCGCGAAACTCCTTGGTACGCCGCATCCGGCGAGCGCCGGCAGCGCCGAGTTATATGCCCCCGAACCTCTGGCCGTCTCCTCCAAGTGAATGGCCACTCCCACCGACTACCGCTCCCAGTCTTTGAAAGTACTTGAGAGACTCGGCCCGCCGCCGACGGCGGTTACCCGCCGACGGTCTCACCAGCCCCGGCGATTCCGTTTGAGAGGGTATCGGAGTGGGGAGTGCAGGCGGCAGTGGTCGGTCGGGTTGTAGATGGACAGGCGGGCCGAGCAGTTCTCGGTGGCACAGCGCCGGCCGGGCGGATATGTGGGTGGTGGGCGCCCTTGGGGGCGGACTCTGCTCATAGGGGGCTCAGGGTACCCGTTTGTCCAGGTGGGTGGGTGGGTGTGATCGAAGGCATGCATTCGATGTTACATGGTTGGTTGGAGATGTCTCGATCGGAGATCCCGCGGGGCGTGTCCGGCAGTCGACTGATTCCGTCGGCGGTGTCACGTTGCGGCGACTTGCTCAAGAAGGTCACGTCGCTTGCAATCTCGGGCGCCGACTCGGTGATTCCGCTTGTGGCATCACGATCGGCGTGGACTAGCCCGTCAGGTTTCCGCGGCTCCCGCCTGGATTCGTGAGTTGTCGGCTGAGCCAGTCTCTGGACGCCGGACAGACGTAACTGGTGGTCGCGGCGAGGAGTGTTACTGACGTTTCGTGACCAGGCGTTCACGGTAGCGGTGGAGGTGGGTCCGGCGACTCAGCAGATCCGATAGGCGACCAGTTGGACGCCCGATCTAGCTAAACCACGGCCAGCGGCGTTCTCGTAGTAACTGGAAGTGCCCGATAGGCCGCCCGGTGTGTTGGGTCACTGCGGTCAGGGCGGCGATCCGAACGTCACGATGCGGATCGTCCGAGAGTGCCGTCAATAGGTGGTGCGGCACGTTCGGTGCATGGCGACTGTCCTACGGACATACGAATACTCGTCGCCGGCCAGGGTCGTCAGCACGGCTACGGGGGTGTTTTGGTTTCTGGCGACTCGTACACGAACTTGCCAACTGTTGTCGCCGGCCAGGGTCGTCAGCACGGCTACGGGTATCTTCCGGCTTCTGGCGACTCGTAGACGAACTGCCTGATTGTTGTCGCCGGCCAGAGTTGTCATTGCGGCTACGGGAGTGTTCTGATTCCCCGCTGCCGCCAGGCGGACCGCCCGGTTGTCGTCGCCGGCCAGAGCAGTCAACGCGCCTGACGGTGTGTTCGGGTTGCACGCGACTGCCTTCCGAACAGACAGGCGGTTGTGGGCGGCAAGCCGTTCGAGGACATCCGGCGAGGTACCGGAGTTCCGGGCTAGACGGACATCGTTCATCGTCTATCCCCATCCAAATAAGGGGCGTCTAGCCCGGAGCGCGCCCGGACGGCCTTGATGGCGTGTCGAACGGAGCAACGTTCCGGATGGCTGTTGAGCTGCCCGGGGTTTCCCGGAGTCTCAGGTGATACCCCGGTTTTCCGGAGTCGGCAAGGTCGGGGAGATCCCACGATTCTGTATGGTAGTTTTGGCCCCGTATGGTTTCCCACGTTGCCAATCGTTGGTGAGCCATGGCTGGTCTTGTGCAACTTGTTCTCGACGCTCTCAGCCTAGGGAGTGTCTACGCGCTCTTCGCGCTAGGGGTCGGGTTGCTATTCGGTGTGATGAGCCTCATCAACTTCGCCCATGGCGAACTCGTAATGGCGGGTGGCTACGTGCTGGTGTTCATCACCGTCCCGAACACGGCCATACGTATCGGCGCGGCAGTTTTCGTCGTGGTGCTGCTGGCGCTCGCCACCGAGCGGGTTGCCTTCCGTCGTGTGCGGGGCGCCGCGATCGAGACGCTACTCGTGACGTCCTTCGCAGTGAGCTTCTTCCTGCAGAGCCTGGCAGTCGTAACGGTGGGGGCCCTTCCGCGCAGCGTCGGTATTCTCGAAGGCTTACGGGGTCGCATAGTTATCGGCGACATAGCTGTCCGCCGATTGGACCTGGTCTCCATCGGAGTGACGGCGGTGCTGTTGCTGTCGCTGGTTCTGTTTCTCAGCCGGACAGTGTTCGGACTCCAGATGCGGGCCGCGGCTGAGGACTTCTTCGTGGCGCGCATCCTGGGCATAAACGCAAACCGGGTGATCGCCGGGGCCTTCGCTATCAGCGGTGTTCTTGCCGGAGTAGGGGCGATTCTCTTCTCGGCTCAGACCGGTCTTGTCCATCCTGCAATCGGGCTGACGCCGGTGCTGGCAGCCTTCATAGCGGTGATCATCGGAGGGCTGGGCAGCCTGCCCGGGTCGGTCCTCGGGGCGTACCTGCTCGGGGCGACCTCGGTAGCTCTTCAGGCAGGACTTCCGCTGGGACTCAGGTCTTTCAGAGATGCCCTGGTGTTCCTCGTCGTCGTGATCATCCTGGTAGCCAAGCCGGACGGCATAATGGGTGCCCGACTCCAGAACCGTACCGTCTAGCCGATGAGGCGCACGGCGCTGGTCGCGCGAGCACATTTTGCGCCCCTGGTCCTCAGTGCAGGGGCGGTCCTGCTGGCAGGGTACGGAGCCATCGCATCCAATGCAGTGCGCACTTCGGTGCTGAGCGCTCTGATCAGCGCGATTCTCGTCGTGGGCATGTATATCTTCATCGGTAACTCCGGAGTCTTCTCCTTCGGGCATATAGGGTTCATGGCCATCGGGGCTTATGCGACCGCCATCCTCGTGATCCCCGAGTCCACGAAGTCGGCACTCTTTCCGTCCCTTCCGGGGATAACGCTTCCCGCCCACGTAGCAGTCGCGGTAGGAGCGCTTCTCGCTGCGCTGGTAGCCGTCCTCATCGGCACCCCCCTGATGCAACTGTCCGGAATCGTGGCCTCGCTGGGTACCTTCGCCTTCCTGAACATCACATTCAACGTCGCATCCAACTGGGAGTCCGTAACCGGCGGATCCACGGGACTGGCCGGAGTACCGCGGGCTGCAACCTTGCCCGGCACAGCGGCTTGGGCGATCCTGGCGATCGTCAGCGCGTGGCTCTTCCAGCAGACCCGTCTCTGCCTGCGTCTGCGCGGATCGCGCGACGACGAGGACGCAGCCCGCGCCCTCGGGATTGGCATCTCCTGGGAACGGCTCGTCTCCTTCGTGCTGAGTGCAGCCGTCACGGGGGTGGCCGGGGGACTGTTCGCCCTGGCATTCGGCACCTTCAACCCGTCTGCTTTCTTCGTGGCCGCCACCTTCCTGGCCATTGCCATGCTGGTAGTCGGGGGACGGCTCAGCCTCACCGGTGCCTTCACGGGGGCCGTTCTCTTGTCCCTGCTCAGCCTCCTGCTCCGGCAGGTGGAGGACGGCATAGCACTCGGCATCATCCGGGTCCCACCCGTCCGCGGCCTTCAACAGGTAGGGGTTGCGGTGGTACTGGTCGTCGTGCTCCTCATCCGGCCCCGCGGTATAACGAACGGTGCGGAACTGACCTGGAGCACCGTTGTCCGGATGCGTGGGTGGATCAAGGCGAGACTCAGGATCGGATCGAGCGCCGAGCCGGCACGCGGCGACGTTCGCGTGGCTGCACGGCCGGCCCCGGAGTCGGTTGGCGACCGGGTCCGTCCCCACGGATCCTCGCGCCCGTCGTCCACCGGTTCGACAGCCGCGACAACTGGCGGCGCCGGTCCCCTGCTGGCGGTCTCTCAACTGTCGGGTGGTTACGGGGAACTCAAGGCAATCCGGGGAATCGAACTCTCGGTGGACAATGGTGAGGTGGTTGCCCTGCTCGGACCCAACGGCGCCGGTAAGACCACGATACTCAGGGCGATCCTGGGCTTCCTGCAGGTCACCGGAGGTGACATACTCCTCGACGGGCGGAGTATCCTCGGCATGGCTCCGGACCGCGTCGCCCGATCCGGCATCGGCCTCGTTCCGGAGGGACGGCGGATACTCGGTAGCCTCACCGTTGCCGAGAACCTTCGCCTCGGAGCGGCGGCCCGACGATCGAGGGAGGGCATCGAGGCTGACCTCAAGTCGATCCTTGACCGCTTCCCGGTTCTGAGGCGTTACTACCGGGGAAGCGCCGGCACCCTATCCGGTGGCGAGCAGCAGCAACTAGCGGTAGCCCGCGCACTGATGGCGCGTCCCCGCCTACTTCTCCTTGATGAACCCTCGTTGGGGCTGGCACCGGTCCTCACAGCGACGGTCTTCGGCATCCTCGGTGACCTCAAGAGGGAGGGGGTGACCATGCTCATAGTCGAGCAGAACGCCGAGTTGGCGTTGGAACTCGCTGATAGAGGGTACGTGCTCCAGACCGGGAGGATCGTCGGGCACGGATCCAGTGACCGCTTGCGAGCTGATAGGGATCTAGCCGATGCCTACCTGGGAGGCCTTCCCGGACCGGGCGATGGCTCGTGAACGCAGGATCGGTCCTCAGTGAAGAGACGCTCGACGCGAGTCTGGTCTCCCGGGGGGTCTCGGTCAGGTTCGAAGGCCTCCAAGCACTCGACCGCGTGGACCTGGACGTCGGGCGGGGCCACATCCTGGGCCTTATCGGACCAAACGGAGCTGGCAAGACGACCCTGGTCAACGTCATGAGCGGGTTCCAGGCGTCCGATGCCGGTACGGTCACGCTGGAGGGCAAGGACCTGACGGGTCGCTCCCCACACCACATCGCTCGTGCCGGTCTCGTCCGGACGTTCCAAGGCATGCGGGTGTTCGGCGAGCTTACAGCTTCCGAGAACATCCAGCTCGGGGCATTGGCCCGCAACCGGATGAGCCGGCGCGAGGCCCGCAATGCGGCTGGGGAGTTGCTCGAATCACTCGGGCTCGGCGACAAGGCAGACAGGCGCGCGTCGACCCTTCCGTTGGGGGACGAGCGGAGGATCGGATTCCTCAGGGCTCTGGCAGCCAAGCCCGAATACCTGCTCCTCGATGAACCGGCGGCAGGTCTCAACGACGCGGAAAGCTCGGATCTGGCAAGCCTCATCGACGAGGCCCGGCGCCGTTGGAATATCGGTATCGTCCTGATAGAGCACGACATGCAAGTGGTCATGCAGGTCTGCGACACCGTACAGGTGCTCGACCACGGCAGGACCTTGGCGATTGGAAGCCCCGACGAGGTTCGTACCGATCGCGACGTCATCGCCGCCTACCTGGGTGGACAGTGACGGCAGTGGCGACCGTCGTCACCTCCGACCGCCCGATCGAGCGGAGACAGGATCTGCCTGCCGGCCAATGCTAGGAAGGGCTTTGATGAGGGGAGAACGCAATGAGAAACCTTGGTGTCCTGGAATCGCTTGATGAGGTTCCCGCCTCCCGTCCCGAGCGCTACACGTGTGACCTCGTCGTCGCAGAGACGGTGGCCGGACCGCTCACGGTTCCTGTATGGGTCGTGAGGGGCAAGAGTCCGGGACCCACCTTGGCGATGACCGCAGGAGTGCACGCAGGCGAGTTCACCGGACAGATCGCGGTTCCCAAACTCGCATCCACGATCGACGTCGAGAAGCTCAGCGGAGACTTCATCGGTGTGGTGTGCGCCAATCCGAGAGCGCTCGAGTTGAGAATGTCCTTCTACCTTCCCATCGACGGTGTGAACATCAACCAGTCGTTCCCCGGAGATCCCTTCGGTTCGATCGGATCCCAGGTCGCAGCGAGGATCGGAAGCGAGATTATCGAGCGCAGTTCGACGTACATGGATCTCCACAGTGGGGATCATTACGAAGAGATACCGCTCCACGTGGTCGTGCCCGAGCTCGGGAACCCGGAGACGGACGCGTGCAGCCGCCGCCTCGCCTCTCTTTTCGATATCGAGTTCCGGAACATCATGGGTGCAGGCATCGACGAACTGTCCGGAACGAGCGACGACGGAAGCAACGTGTGGACCGGTCTGAACGTAGCTCGTAACAACATCGGATACGCGGCCCTCAACGGCATACCGGCTGTCCAGCTGGAAGTGGGAGGTGCCGGCCGGTTGGATCCGGAACTGGTGGATCTGGAGTTACGGGGCTTCTTCAACGTCATGAGGCACATGGGCATGTACCCGGGGGAACCCGTGGTCAACGACCGGCAGACCGACGTCTACGGAATGTACGTCGTGACGGCGGACTCGGCCGGATACTTCGTGCGGGATGTGGAGCCCGGCCAACGGGTGATTCACGGGACTCCGCTCGGAACCTTCCTCGACAGGTTCGGCTTGCCGAGGACCGTGGTGAGGAGCCCGCTGGCCGGATGGGTACTCATGATCTTCTCCACCCCGACCCGTAACGGAGGCGAGTGCGTCTGCATCGTAGGGATGGATCGAGACCCGAGAAAGGAGAACGCCGATCATGTCTGACCACTGCGTCCTGGAGGAGATCCTCCACCGGGGAGTGCTGCGGGTGGCCGCCCGTTGGGACCTCACGTTCGAGCAGTTCATCAACCCTGAGACTGGAGAACCCGACGGTGTGGTGGGTCGGGTAGGGCGGCTCATGGCCGACGAGTTGGGGGTACAGGTCGAGTTCGTCGTGCTGGAGTGGGACGACCAACTCGATGCCCTGGTTGACGGCCGGGTACACCTGCTGATGAAGCACACCAACCTGCCCAGCCGGGCCCTATCCGTGATGTTCAGCGACGGCGTGCTCCTGGAGTATGAAGGTGTCGTGCTCGTGCGCAGGGAGTCGGCCGGAGGGGGCATGGCCTGGCTGCGGGCCGCGCGCCGGCTGGCTGCGGTCGCGGGCGCCCTGCAGGAAGACATCATCAGGCAGCGGTTCCCGAAAGCTCGCTATGTACCGGTGCCGGACAACGACGAGGGAGCAAATCGGGTCATCGATGGGTCAGCCGACGGGCTGTTGGTGGATGCAGGCCTCCGCGTACCTGAGGCATGCGAATACCTGACCGAACCGAACGGGGACCTGGTTGTGCTATCCCGGGACGCTTCGCACCCTGCGGTCGCGAACAACCAGTTCCGGTTCCTACGCTGGGTCGACAATTTCATGGACTATCACAAGCGCCTCGGGACCCTTGACGAGATGATCTCCGCAGCCAAGGCCGCTCATGCGCGGTCGGGTCTCTCCGGGTAGGGCACGGAGCCGTCCAACTCCGTGGAGCGACGACACGGCAGGACACAGCGTTCCTGGGTGTGCGTCGCCCCCGCGTGTACGCCTCTCCCGGGGAGTGCCGGCGGCTCTAAGAGCGCGCCGGGCTCACCCCGGATGGTTATGCGTTCTCTATCCGAACAGTGGTGGTTGAACCTTGGCGGAGCGAATCGACACGATCCGGTGCGCCCCTGCATCGAGTTCGAGGATCCGCAACTCGCGGTCTTTGTCGATGTGCAGGTCGGATGAGAACGTGACGTTCAGGCCGCCGACGTTCCTGCCGTCGAACTGCTCAAGTATCTCCGTAACGGCTTCACCATCGGTTGTACCCGCTTCTTCTATCGCTTCGGCGAGCGCGTACACCGCCGCGTACGCACCGATCGCGCTGACAGCTTGGGGCTGTCCGTGCCGATCGAGATACTTGCGGAGAAACTCCCCGACTTCGGGGCTCGGGTCGTCCCCCCAGAAGGAGACCGGCGACGTGTAGTAGAAAGCGGTGAGGTCCGGCATCGAGTCCTTGTACCAGAAGTCCCCGTCGAATCCGTTGTTGCTTACGATTGGGGCATCCACGCCTCCGTCACGTAGTTGCTTGGTGGCTACCGCACCTCCAGGCGGGAAGGAGCAGAGGGCGATGATCTCCGGTGGTTCGGAAAGAGCGTTGATCCTCGTGACCTGGCTCGCGATCGAAGCGTCGTTGTTGTTGAACTGATCCTGGCCGGCAATGGTCCCGCCCTGTTCTATCCAGCGGGTTTCGAAGGCTCGGCAGTAGTCCTTGTTGTAATCGGCGATGTCGTCGAGCAGCAGGTAGGCCGTCCTGAATCCCTGATCTTCGAAGGCCCATTCGGCTGCGACCGCGCCGTCGGTAGTAGCGGCTATCCCCATGGTGAATGCCAGGGGTCCGATGCCCTCGATCCCGAACAGTGGTGAACCCGCCGAGGATGAAAAGACGACCAGCCCGGCATCCTGAGCAGCGCGGGCGGCTCCTCCACCCATGTTGTAATCGGGGGACACGATCATCACGTGGGCGCCTTGGTCGATAACCTCCTGGCCCGCCACCGTGCCCTGATCGATATCGGACTTGGTGTCAGCGGTGACAATCTCCAGACTTCTACCCATCACGCCGCCGGCCTCGTTGATCTCGTCCACGGCGATCTGGGCACCGTTGAGCGCCGGTAGGTCGAACGCCGCCATGAAGTCGGTCAGGCCGATTGCCATTCCTATTACGATCGGTCCATCGTCATCGGCGGCCTCTTCAGCACAGGCCCCCGTAACCAGCACGAGGAGGAGAGCAACTATCCCGACCAGCCGGAATGGTGCTCGGGGGCCCAAGGCGGACCTTCCTGTCTTTCGAAGTCCTGTCGGAAGTATCCTGGCCATTTTTCCTCCCAGTACGTAGGCGGAGAATAGGCCGACTATACGGCAGACCCCCGAAACCGTCAACCGTTTTGTTCCCAGAGTTATGGGCACATCACACAACAAATAGATGGTTTGTAACGGGCAGAGCAAGAGAGTGTCCTGTATCACTTGTCTCCAGGCCTGGAGGATTGATCAGGAGCTTCCACGGTTGGCTCAGCACGCGGTATCGCCGGAGGTTACCAAAGTCCCGGCGGTTGGTGTACACGTGGGAGAGGCACCATTTGGATCGACTGGCTAGATCCCGAAATACGATGTTGACGGGTTGATTGAGAACGGTCCCGCGACTAAGACTTCAGATTAGAGAGACCAAGCCTTCCGGAACGAACAAGGCCTACCAACAGTAGGTCAAGGCCAGCCGGAAACCCAGCCGCCCGTGGAGTTTCGATGGGCCGCCTCGGTCGTTTGCCAAGAGGTCACTATCGGCTAACTACAGCGAGCAGCTTGGGGTCCGAGGCGACGGAGAGCTGTGTATTTGGGTTCCGGGCGCGGGGAGGTCAGCAAGATGACGGCGTGGGTTGAGAGCGGGTCGGGCAAGACCACCACCGTCCGATGCATCGTGCGGGTCTTTGGGGACATGGATCACTGCTCGCAGTGGATGACCTGCACTTCGATGTGACAGTCGGGGTCCGAGACGGATCAGGCGCCGCATACAGATTGGTTTCTTCTCGTCTCCCCAAGCGTCGGCCGCCTTCGCTCCGACTCCGCGGTTGCGGCGATGGAACGCACAGCCCGGCCCAGTGGTTCTGCCGGGCTTGGACATCTGCGATCAAGTGGAAGCAGCGCAGCGGAAGGAACGACCCCGCTGGAACCCTGCTAGTCCATACCCGTCGATCGGAGTCTGCGTACCTAGCGCACCCAGGGGGCTACCCGCTATGTAGTCCTTGGTGGAGCACCTCGCCTAACAGTCCATCCAGGCTGGCAGCTATGTCCGCCAGGTGGCGGGCGATGTGCTGTAGCTGCGCCACGGTGTTGGCTGCATGGGCTATCTGGTGGGTTCCTTGCGATATCTCTTCGGGTGGCAGTTTGAGGGTCACTGTGTAGATCGGATCGTCGCAGAGGGTGCAGGGCTCTTCGTCGGCGGTGGGTTGGGTGCTCATGCCCCGCAGTGTAGCGACTCGGCTAGTGTGGGGGTTGGCGGTGCCCTAACCCCCGGACTGCCGTTTGGGGGGCGGAGTATGAGGGTAGGTTCCGGCTAGGGGCCGGGTAGCCTGCCCTCTGCGGGCGGCGAGTTCGCTACTTGTCGCCCGTCCGTCCTTAAAGGGTAATTCTACTGTGATCGAGGGCCGGGGGCGCTTTCGGACATGCCTGTAGTTTCGGGGGTCTCTGTTTTCTTGTTTGTTTGTCGAGTCCTGTCCTACAATTGGGGCTGCCAATCAACACCAAGCCGTTTTGTGCCTTTGGTCGAACCTGTTCGGGGTCGGGACCGCATGGTCCCGTTCCGGTTTGGCCGTTGGTGTTGATTGGCAAGACATCCTGACTCCGACCGGAAAGGGACCGCCAATCATGCGTCGTGCCACTCTCATTGTCTCTGTAATCGCTGCCATGCTTGTGTCGGCTGTTGCCGGAGCCGCAGTCACAGCAAGATTCTCTGACGTGCCAGAAGATCATTGGGCGGTCGACTCCATCGAATGGGCTGCCGATGCGGGAATTATGCGGGAGAGGGGTGAGGGCATGTTCGAGCCGAACAGGGCAGTGACTCGTGCTCATCTGGCACAGATTCTCGCACGTTACGACCGTTTCCACAACAGTTCGGGCCTCAGCATCGACGAAAGCGACCTGTTGTGGGACATTGTTGGGCCGGGAGACCTTAACGAAGATGGCGACACCGACGACAAATGGGAAGCGACAACTCTCGAGTTTGACCGTGCCTATTCGTTCTACGATCTGACAGTCATGGTCAGAGACCTCTGCCGGACGATGGGTGATACCCCGGCGAGGGCTACTCTCGCAGAGACAGTGCAGGTCATTCCTGACTGGTTGGAGAGTTTTGACTGGAAGGGTGCGGTTACTGACGTTGATAGGTGGCGGGTCGTGTTCTACGGTCATTGGGCGCTATGCCCGGAGTACGATGCGATCTACGATGCGTGGGCGGATGCTGACTGGCCCGGAATCGACTCCTGATGGCAAGCGAAGAGCGGAACACTTATCATGTGCAACTTCGGAACCCGGTCAAGACCGGCATGAAGGTGGCGGTCGGCTTCCTGATTGTGCAGGTGGGCGTGCTGGCGGCGTTGATGCTGCTGTATGCGATTGCGGTAGCGGCGAACCCCGGACTGTTGCTGTGAGCTATCCGCCGGGGGCCGACTCGTACCCAGGACCGGCCCGTCGGGCATTCCATGCTGGGGAACCGGCATGGAAGATCAAGCTCGATGGGTTAGCGGAGGAAGCCGCCCGTAGGCGGCTTCCTGTGCTTGATCCGATTGTGCTGCCCGATCAGGCGTTGCGGGTGTTGCGCCGGGAGGTCCGCCGCCTTAGCTGACGCCTGCCGGTCGGCTTCTGCTCCCGCCAAGCCTTCTCGCCCTTGCCCTTTGCCTTGGGCGGCGTGCCGAGCATCGCCTTCAACATGTCGTCGAACTCCGGCTTGCCCTTCATCTTCTCCCTCGGCTTCGTTCTCGCATTGCCATGCGGTATCGCAAGGCGATGTCCTCTGGTGGTCATGCCACTAGCCATTCCCATTGTAGTCTCACGCCCACCGAACCGGCGAGCACCTTGTCCAGCTTCCCCCCGTTGCCCAACTCTCGCATGTTGAATCTGCATTCCAACTCGGCCAGGTATCGCCACAGATGCTTCGCACTCATGTAGTGGTAGACGCCCATGTAGGACCGTTTCAGGATGCCCCACACTGACTCAATGCCGTTCGTGTGGACGATCCCCCGCACATATTCGCCCTTGCCGTGTTCAACCCAAAACTGGCGCAACCCCATCTTCCTGTAGGACGGCTCGCCGTCGGTGAACAGGGGAGACGGGAACGCCACTTTCTGCTGGACGGCTTGGTTGAGGCTGTCGAAGGTTGTGTCGTTCACGTCGAGGAAGGCAACCTGGCCGGTCTTGCGATGCCGGAAACCGATCACGACCTGCTTGTTGGCCCGCCAGCCGCCGCCTACCTCTTCCCGCAGTTTCTTGCGCCGGTCGGCGTGCATCCTGCCCAGCTTCCCGCCCACAAAGGTCTCATCGACTTCCACCGGGTAGCCGTCGTCAAATGTTGTGTCATTCATGGCTGCTGCTACCTGTCGGAGACGGTGAAGCATGTACCATGCTGTCTTGTGGCTGACGCCGATCTGCGATTGGAGACGCTGGGCTGCAACCCCTTTGGGGTTGTCCATCCACATCCAGATGGCTATGAACCACTTTGAACCGCCCCGGTTACCCCGGAGACTCGATTAGTTGGGAGATAATGGAGTCATGGGTAGACCGATCATGTATTCACCGGAGGTTCGGGAGCGGGCTGTCCGGATGGTGTTGGAGCATCGGGGGGAGCACCGCTCGGAGTGGGCGGCGATCTGTTCGATAGCTGAGAAGTTCGGCTGTGCGTCTGAGACGCTGCGGCTGTGGGTGCGCCGAGCTGAGCGGGACCAGGGCTTGGAGCCTGGGTTGAGTTCCGATGAGCAAACGGAACTGCGGGAGCTGCGGCGGGAGGTTCGGGAGTTGCGCCGGGCGAATGAGATCTTGCGGAAGGCGTCTGCGTATTTCGCCCAGGCGGAGCTCGACCGCCTACCCCGCAGATGACCGCCTTCATCGACGAGAACCGTCAGGAGTTCGGGGTCGAGCCGATCTGTGCTGAGTTGCCGATCGCCCCGTCTACCTATTACGAGCACAAGCGGCGGGAACGTGAACCCGACCGCCGGTCGGCCCGGTCCCGGCGGGATAGCGAGCTGCGCACCGAGATTCGGAGGGTGTGGGAGTCGAACTTCGGGGTGTACGGAGCCCGCAAGGTATGGCGCCAGCTACAGCGGGAAGGCATTGGGGTGGCCCGCTGCACCGTGGAACGGCTAATGCGCCTCGAAGGCCTAAAAGGCGTGGTCAGAGGCGAGAAACGTCGCACGACCATCCCAGATGAGGACGCTGCCCGACCCGCCGACCTGGTCGACCGCAGCTTCGAGGCTGACGCCCCGGATCGTCTTTGGGTTGCCGATCTCACTTATGTGCCGACCTGGTCGGGCTTCGCGTACGCCGCGTTCGTGGTCGACGCCTACTCCCGGTTCATCGTCGGCTGGCGAGTCTCGAACAACATACGCACCGACCTCGCCCTAGACGCCCTCGAGCAAGCAATCTGGGCACGCCGCCCCGACACCACAGACCCCGAACGGCGCCTCGTCCATCATTCCGACGCCGGCAGCCAATACCTGTCCATCCGCTACAGCAGCCGCCTCACCGAAGCCGGTATCTCACCGTCGGTCGGCTCCGTCGGTGACTCCTACGACAACGCACTCGCCGAATCGGTCATCGGCCTCTACAAGACCGAACTTATCCACAAGCAGGCGCCGTGGAAAGACCTCGACCAGGTCGAGTACGCCACCCTCGAATATGTGGACTGGTTCAACCACCGGCGGCTCCTCGAACCCATCGGACACATACCACCAGCAGAAAAGGAGGCCAACTACCATCAACAGCACACCCCAGCACCACTAGCTGGTGTCACATAAAACACTCTCCGGCAAACCCGGGGCGGTTCACTTCCGTAGCGGTAGACGTGATTCCTCGAACACTGTCCCTTTGCGAACGGAGAATTGTCTGCGGCAGTCTCCGCATTTGTAGATGGGCCGTGTGCGGATGCGGTAGATGCGTTTGCTGTCGCAGTCCGTCCAGGCACATTCCAGGCCATCCGGCCATCGCAACTGCTCTAGATGCGCTCTGCATGATTCCTCGTCGGGGAAGGCTTCGAGTAGGTCGTAGAGGCTGTCGTATTGCACCGTTTGGCTCCGTGGGCGGGGGATGGGCCTAACAGTTTACTATGATTGGTTAGCGTTGTCAAGCGTTTCGGCTCCCCCGTAGGGGGAAGCCGCCCGATAAACTCATCCCCAACCCCCACCAAGGGGGAACCATCGAAGGAAGGAGAACAATGATTGTCAACCGAGAGGCGTGTAGGGGTTGGGACTGCGCCCCCCAACCCCATCCGCACGCCGTCCATAGCCTGACCGTCTGCAAATGCGGGACGCTCTGGCAAGTCGTTACCGAACTCATGGTCAGAGCAGACGGGAGTGTTTCCCGTGGACGCTTCTGGACTCGCCTCACACCCGGCAGGGTTCTGGTAACTGCCTGACAGTATCCTCGCTAGGAGCAGAGCCGCTATGCCCCTGTGGTGGCTCACGCTCCCTCTCACCATTCCCACAACGCCACCGCCCAAAACAGACACCCCAACACCAACAACACCACATAGAAAGTCACCCGATTCGCCCCTTCCCTTCCAACTAGACTCAACATGGGCTGCGAACCGCCCGCACAGCCGGGAACCATGCGCCCTGACAAAGCGCACCCAACCGAACGGACGGCCCGCACACGGCCTGTCTCCCTCGTCCCTGGCGGCAGGGAGACCAGCCCTCAAATCTTCCTCACTTTCCTGAATTGTGGGAGGGGAATCGAAGCAAAAATCCAACCCTCCGGCGGCTGGGTGCGACAAAGTTGAGCTTCCCCGTCGATCTGGGCCTTCAGGACGAAACAACTGCCTGTGCAGCAAGGCGAAACCAGGTGGGTCGCCCGGGACTCGAACCCGGAACCTGCGGATTAAGAGTCCGTTGCTCTGCCGAATTGAGCTAGCGACCCGTAGCCATTGTAATCCGGACCGCGGTGAACCCTCGAACCGGGATGGGATCGGCTAGCGGCTCCGTAGGGCTTCGGCGAGAGCTGTGATCGCTCGGGCGCGGTGGCTGATACGGTTTTTCTCCTCTTCCCCCATCTCGGCGAGGGTTCTGCACCCGACCGCGAAGACGGGGTCGTAGCCGAAGCCGCCGGAACCGCGGGGTGAGGTTGTGATCTCGCCGTCCAGGACGCCCTCAGCCAGGACTTCGCGCCCGTCCTCGAGGATGGCGACCACTACGGTCCGGAACCGGGCTGTCCGGTCTTCCAGGCCTTCCAGGGCTGTTAGCAGGGCGGCTACGTTGGAGCGGTAGGTGGCGTCGGGTCCCGAGAACCGGGCTGTGTGGACTCCGGGGGCGCCGTCCAAAGCATGGACCTCCAAGCCGGTGTCGTCTGCGATGGCCGTCAGACTGGTTGCGGCGGCGACCGCACGTGCTTTCAGGAGGGCGTTGCCCGCGAGGGTTGGAGCGTCCTCGACCACGTCCGGCCAGTCGAGGCCCCTGACGACCTCTTCTATCACTTCCCCGCCCACCAGTAGAGTTTCCATCTCCCTGATCTTGTCGGCGTTCTTGGATGCCACGACCGCGCGGCTGATCGCCGGTCGGGTCATCCGGCTACCAACTCGTCCTGGAGAGCGCCGATATGGTCGATGCCGAGAGCGGCCAGGTCGAGTAGCCCGTCCAGTTCCTCACGGCTGAAGGGGAGTCCTTCGGCTGTCCCCTGCACCTCGACCAGAAGGCCCCGTCCGGTCATCACCACGTTCAGGTCGACCGATGCGGCCACGTCGTCCTGGTAGTCGAGGTCGAGGAGGGACAAACCGTCGACGATTCCCACCGATATGGCGGTCACGCGATCGAGGATCGGGTCGGTGTCGATCATGCCCTCCGCTCGCGCCCACTGAACCGCGTCGTGGAGGGCAATCCAGGCCGCGTTGACCGCGGCTGTGCGGGTGCCTCCGTCGGCCTGCACCACGTCGCAGTCGACGTTGACCATCACCTCTCCCATCGCCTTCAGGTTGACCACGGAACGGAGCGACCGCCCAATGAGGCGGGAGATCTCCTTCTGCCTGCCGGCCGTGTACCGGTCACGCCTGACCCGGCGGTCCGACGAGCCCGGCATCATGGCGTACTCGGCCGTGACCCAACCCGACCCGCTCTGATGCATCCATCTTGGCACCCGATCCCCGATGGACGCGGTGGCGAGCACCCACGTCCTTCCCATCTCGATCAGGACCGATCCGGGGGTCATCTCGGTGTAGCCCTGGGTGATCCTGATTGGACGCAACTGGTCGGCCGCTCTGGTTCGACCTGAAGTCATGGTTCTCCTATCCGGTCTCGGTCATACCCGCATCCGGGCGCCGGGCACCGCGAGGGAGACCCGGCCCCGGAAGGTCGACTCGGCTTCCATGAGCGACTTCTCCGGGTCCAGATAGGGCACGATGTGGGTGAGTGCGAGTCGCCCGACCCCGGCTCGGCTGGCCATGGCCCCTGCCTCCAGCCCGGTCATGTGGTGCGGGGTCGAGGCGTTGTCACGAGGCTCGGACAGGGAAGCCTCGGCCAGGAGGAGGTCCGAGCCAGCCGCGTGCTGTTCGAGCGCCGCGCACGGCCCGGTGTCGGCGGTGTAGGTCAGGGACCGCCCGTTGGCCTCGATCCGCGGGGCGAGAGTGGGCGGCGGATGGTTGGTCCGCGTGACCGAGATCTGCATCGATCCGAGCGTGAACCTATCGCCGTCCGACAGCGTCAAGAACTCGAATGTGGACCGCCAGGCCGCCGAGCCCCCGACGATGTCGCCGAGCGTGGCCGCGAGGTCCCTAGGGCACAGCACAGGTACGGGCGGGACCCGGCGTTCCCCGTAGGCGAGTGCGTGGAACAACGCGAGGATGTCGGTGCAGTGATCCGGGTGGCGGTGCGACAGGAAGACGCCGCTGAGATCCCGCGGGTCCATCTCCCCGCACAGGGCCAGGTAGGTTCCGGGACCGGCGTCCATCCACAGGGTTGTCTCAGCCTCGGTGATCAGATATCCGGATGCGGGACGCCCCGCGGTCGGATAGGTCCCGTTGGACCCGAGGACGGTCAACTGCATGCTCCCAGGGTAGCGACGCTGCCTTCCCCGGTCTCGCGTCCCCGGCGTCTTGGGCCGGTCCCGGAGGGGGAGGCCGCGAGTGTCTCGACCAGCCCGTTGGCGTCGATGGCGACCGTTCCGGCTGCCACCATCCGTCCGAGTTCGGCCATGGCGGCGAGCGGATCTGTGTCCAGCGTCGACAGGAACTCGGCGACCGGGAGACCGGATCCTGTGACGTCCGGGGCATGGCGGTCGTCGGCCGGCTGGTCGGCGGGCTCGCCGATCGCCAACCGCAGGCACTCCATGAGGTCCTCGGCGTCCAGGACGGGAAGGGCTCCGTCTCGGATGAGCAGGTTACAGCCGAGGGAACTGTTCCTGCCGACGTCGCCGGGAGTGGCGAAGATGTCGCGACCCTGCTCGAGCGCGATGCGGGCGGTTACCAGCGCCCCGCCCTTGGCTCCGGCCTCCACGACCACCACTACTTGGGCGATGCCTGAGATTATCCGGTTGCGGGGCGGGAAGCGCCACCCCAGCGGTAGCGCCCCCGGAGGTGACTCACTCCAGACCGTTCCGGCGTGATCGAGGAGCGACCTGCCCAGGTCCCGGTGGTTCCGCGGGTACCACACGTCGACTCCCGAACCGAGCACCGCGACACCCGGGCTCGGCCCGTTCAACGATCCCCGGTGGGCTGCTCCGTCGATGCCTTTGGCCAGCCCGCTGACCACCGACCAGCCGGCCCGCGATACGGCCCTGCCGTAGCTCTCAGCCAGGCGCCTGCCGTAGGTCGTGCACGCCCGCGTGCCGACGATGGCTACGGCGGTCCCGCTGAAGTCCCGCCCGCGTTGGAATAAGAACAGAGGGGAGTCGGGCAGTTCGCGCAGGCGTTGCGGGAACCTCGGGTCGTCCTGCGCCAGGAAGTCGATGCCTGTGTCCCGCAGTTCCTCCCGCCGCTGCTCCGCAGGTACACGGGCGGCTTGCCGGGCGGCGGTCGGGACGGTGAGATCCCCGCGCTCGATCCGCGCCACGACCCGGCGGGGGGAACCGGCCTTGGATACCAGCTCGCGAAGCCGGTCCGGGTGCATCCCTACGTGGGCCAGCCGTATCAATGCGTCCTGAGCGGATTTCATGGCGAGCCCCTGAGGACCAGGGCCTGGGAGGCGTGTTCCTCCTTCACCGGTGCGGACCCGTCGAGATCGGCGATCGTACGTGCCAGCCGCCGCACCCGGTCGAATCCACGGCCGGTCAGGGCGCCATGCCGCAGGGCTCCTTCGATGAGCCGCTCGGCCCCGGTCGCTATCTCCAGGGCATCGAGGTGACGTCGACTCAGGTCACGGTTGCGCCGTCCCCGGGCCTGCTGGGCGCTCACCGCCATCGCGACACGCGCCGCGACCTGGTGGCTCGGTTCCTCCGGCGGGCCGATCATGGCGTCGGGGTCCACGGGATTCACCTGGACCCGGATGTCGAACCGGTCTAGCAGCGGTCCCGACAGGCGGCGCCGGTAGCGTTGCACCATCCGGTCGGTGCAGACGCAGCCCTGGCGGAAGTTGCCGTTGAAACCGCACGGGCACGGGTTGGTGGCGGCCACTAGCTGTACCGCGGCAGGGAAGGTGACCGAAGCCCCTTTCCGAGCGATGGTCACCCTGCCCTCCTCGAGAGGCTGGCGCAGGGCGTCCAGCAGGTGCGGACGGAACTCGCCCAGCTCGTCGAGAAACAGGACCCCCCTGTGAGCCATGCTGATCTCCCCCGGTACCGGGATCCCGGAGCCTCCACCTATAACCGCGGCGGTGGTCGCGGTGTGGTGGGGTGAGCGGATCGGCGGCATTGAGAGGCAGGTGCGTGCACGGCCGGCCGCCGACCAAACCTGCGCTACTTCCAGCGCGGAGTTGTGGTCCAGGTCGGGTAGCACACCGGGCAGGCACCTGGCGAGCATCGTCTTGCCGGCGCCCGGAGGCCCGGACAGGAGCATGTGATGCCCGCCTGCCGCCGCCACTTCGAGCGCCCGCTTGGCGAGAGGCTGGCCGCGGACCTCGGCGAGGTCCTCCAAGTCGGTCCTGACGCGGACCGGAGGCGGCGGGGGTGGTGAGTCGACCTCTCCCAGAGCGGCTGACACCGCGCCGGCGAGGGTTCCCACCATCTGCACGTCGGCCGACTCGACCACGCTCGCCTCGGTAGCCGCATCGGCCGGGAGCAGGCAGCGTTTCCCCATCCTGGCGGCCACCACAGCCGCGCCGAGACCACCCCGCGCCGTGCGGATGCTGCCGTCCAGCGCCAGTTCCCCCATCGCCACCACGTTGCACGCCCCGGATGGAATCTCACCGGCCGCGGCGAGCAGGGCCAGGGCTATGGGGAGGTCGTACGCACTTCCCGACTTGGGCAGGTAGGCGGGCGCCAGGTTGACGGTCACCGACCGGGCCGGAAACCGGTATCCGGAAACCGACATGGCGGCCAGCACCCGGTCCTTCGCCTCGCGGACCGCGGTATCGGGTAGGCCGACCACGTTGAGCCGACCCTTCTCTCCTCCTCCTACGTGAGCCTCCACACTGACGGCGCGCGCCTCCACACCGACCAGTGCTACGGAGTTGGTTGAAGCAAACATGGCTTCGAAGGTAAGGGGGGTGTGTGACAGAACTCCGAGGGAGCCTGCGATGTCCCCGGCCGCGATACCATCGGGCCGATGGGATTCAATCCGTTCCGCAAGCACGAGCGAAGCACCGCCGATCTCGTGATGGTGGTGGGCACGGTGCTCGTGACGGCGGCCCTGGTGATATGGGCGTTCATGGGCGGGTGACCGTCCGCCACGTCCAGCCCGCGTCGGCCACCAAGCCCTACCGCTGTCCGGGATGCGAGGGAGTGATCGCCAAGGGGAGATTCCACCTGGTTGTGGTCCCGGATGACGAACCTGATCTGCGGCGCCACTGGCACCACGGCTGCTGGTACAAGGAGCGGCGCCGAGATTCCGGGCGTAGGTCCCGACACGAGGGGAGCGAATCCTCATAGCGTCCTGATTCCTCGATTCCCTCCAGACGCCCGGACGTACAGCTCGTCCAACCCGCCAGCTCCGCGATTACCGAGAACGCGAAAAACCCCCGACCGGACCCCTCCGGTGGGCCCACCCCCGACCGCCACCTCCGAAGTCTTCGAACGCGTCTAGCCATCTTCCCGTGGGAAGTCGGCTCCGACACATGATCCCCGCCCCGGTCCGTTCGGCACCGTAAACGGACCGGTGGTGCTTACGGCTGATAACCAGTATGCAACGGGGCTGTGACATGGACAACCCCTTCGTTGAGAGCGTCCAGGTCACGCCGGATCCGGGAGCGGTTCGGAATGCCGATCCTTGGACTTGCAGCGATGCGGCACCGCAGCGAACAAACGACCCCGGGACGTTAGGCGACCCTCCGATGCCATTCGATCGTCGCCCCGTCGCGACCGAACACGACCGTGACCAGATCAACCCGCCATATCCCTAGAGAGCGGGCCGAGCGCAGCACCCGGTCCGCCTTGCGGTCGGTGAAGTTCCAGCGGGGGTGATGGTTCGCCGACGCCATGCCGGACTTGACCTCGACCGCGAAACGGCCGCCGGCGTCAGTGGCCACGAGATCGATCTCGCCCCGACCGGCCGCCACGTTTCGGTCTTCGATCCTGGCCCCCTGCCGCACAAGGAAGGTGGCGGCGACCCACTCCCCCAGCGAGCCCAGGAACCCGCGGTGCCTGCTGATCGGCGTCTGGCGCATCTCGGTGCTCCTCCGAGGATTAGGTGGATCTCGTTGGATCTCCAAGCTAGGCGCGGGCTGTGACATTTCTTGGGGTGTTGGCTGTAAGGCGTTCCGTGTTAGGTGGGTTGACGGTGCGGAACCGTCCTCCGTCCCTTTCGAGATAGGTCGCCCCCGGAAAACCATGTGACCCAACGCCAACCACCCGGTCACCAACTAACAACTAACCCCAATTCTTCATGGATCGGAGTTGTAGGGAACGATGGAGCGGGAGCTTTGGAATCCTGACCTGGGATTACGGCTATCGGATAGCCTTGCCCCGGCGGCCGCGCGAGCCTAACCCGCCGGGTGAAGGGTGGCCCCTCCGGAATCATGAGGTTGAACTGGGCTGATGTACGTCG
This sequence comes from Candidatus Spongiisociaceae bacterium, assembly GCA_965219685.1. Lineage (GTDB taxonomy): Bacteria > Actinomycetota > Acidimicrobiia > Spongiisociales > Spongiisociaceae > JAPPFW01. The sequence continues at coordinate 1,244,221 of CBDCOH010000002.1, forward strand.
GTGTGCCGGGAACATGAAGAATCAGGGCTAACAACTAATCAGCTACAGCGTGTCCCAGCGTGGGACCGGCCATATTCGGACGAACGCCCTCCCGATGACATCGTCCATCGGGACCGGGCCGAAGCGGCGGCTGTCCTGGCTGTTGTCGCGGTTGTCCCCCATTACCCACACGTGGTCGTTCGGCACGTACCGGGGAGCCAGGTCGTTCATGTAGTACCCCGGTTCCAGGTACGGCTCGTCGATCGGCGCGCCGTTCACCCACACCTGGTTGTTGCGGATCTCCAACCGGTCCCCACCCACCGCGATCACCCGCTTGATGAGGTCCTCGACGCGGGCGGTGCGCACGCCCACCGCCTCGAAGACGTTCCTCGCCATCGTCTCCCAGAGGGTCTCCGGGCGTTCCTCGGTGACGAGGGGGGAATCGAACACGATCAGGTCGCCGTGCTCAGGACCATGAAACCGGTAGGCCAGTTTGCTGACCAGGACCCGGTCGTCGATCTCGAGGGTGGGGAGCATCGACGGCGAGGGGATGAAGAAGGCCTGCATCAGGAACGTCTTGATGAGGATCGCCAGAGCGAGGGCGATGACGATAACGCCGGGCAATTCACGGAAGAAACGGGACCAAGCGCTACGGTCGTACCGCTCTCCCCCACCGGGGCGCGACCTGCCGGGCATCTCTTCGGCATCCGGCTGGAAGCGGTCGGCCGGGTCGGTCACGGAGATGAGGCCAGCGCTCGGCATCGAGCGGCCGCACTGGCGGCCGGCTAGCGCCGTTCCTTGATGCGGGCGGCCTTGCCCACCCTGCCCCGCAGGTAGTACAGCTTGGCGCTGCGCACGCGACCGCGCCGGACAACCTCGATACGCTGGATGATGGGCGCATGGACCGGGAAGACCCTTTCGACGCCGATTCCGAAGCTGATCTTGCGCACCGTGAACGTTTCGGACAGCCCTCCGCCGTCCCGGGCGAGCACCACACCTTCGAATATCTGGACACGCTCGCGACCGCCTTCCACCACCCGGACGTGGACCTTCACCGTGTCACCCGGACGGAAATCGGGAATGTCTTCCCGGAGGTGGGCGCGCTCAACATATTGGAGGTCGTTCATCGAGGTCTCCTCACGATCGCGATCCTGGTCGCCCGCGACCCGGTTGGTTCGAAGGCTCGTGGGGACCGCCACGGGACGTGGCCCGCAACAAACGTGCAGTGTACCGCGTGAGCAGTGGTCTTACTAATGCCCGGGCGGATCCTGCCCCAGATGATTGGTTCCTGGTCGGCAAGTCTATAGTTCCTAGTTGGTGATTGGTGGGTAACTTCAAGTTGGATCATTTACCATCTTTCATAGCACTGTTAGGGTCTCGCGTTTGAAGCCGCGGGTGTTTCTCACGAACGGCAGCCCTGGGGTCCGAGTCCGAGAACGGATACACACGAGTTACAGATGTGTTGTGTTACATTGTGTAGCGAGCCGTAGAGTTCGGTCGCTTCTGATCAGATCCCCTTGGAACTACTCGTCCAGGAGGTCGGGACGCCGGGATCTGGTTCGCTCGATCCGCTGCTCGGCGCGCCACGCCGCGATCCGTCCGTGGTCGCCCGACAGGAGAACGGGCGGCACCGGGCGGTCGCGGAATACGGCGGGGCGGGTGTACTGCGGCTCCTCCAGGAGCCCGTCTCGGAACGACTCGATCTCGATCGAGGCCGGGTTGCCGAGCACGCCGGGAAGCAGGCGAGCGACCCCTTCGATCACCGACACGGCAGCCGCCTCGCCGCCCGCCAGCACGTAGTCGCCCAGGGACACCTCCTCGTCGATCGACGCCTCGGCGAACCGCTCGTCGACGCCCTCGTAGCGCCCGCAGACCAGCGTCAGCGACTCGAGTGTCGCCCAGCGGTCGAGTGTCGCCTGGTCGAGGCGGTGTCCCGCCGGTGTGAGCAGGACGCGGTGGGAGTTCTCCCGGCCCTCGATGGCGTCGGTGAGCGGGCCGGCCATGAGCACCATCCCGGCGCCGCCCCCGAACGGGGCGTCGTCGACTTGGCGGTGGTTGCCGACTCCGTACTCCCGGAGCGCTACCAACTCGACATCGATCGCTCCTGCCTCCACGGCCCTCGCAACCGTCCCCACCGCGAGCGGACCTTCGAAGTAGGCGGGGAACAGGGTGATGACCGCTATGTGCATGGGTGATCCATGCCGGGCGCCCGTGGCGGCTCTCCTATCCGGGCCGGCCGGTGGCGCCGGTAGCGGCTGTGATGGGCACCGCCGCTACCGGACCACGGGGAGCGGCGTCTCATCGATGAGCTCGTACAGGGTGGAACGCCGCCTGGGAACACGTCCCGATCCCGATATGAGCTCCTCGAACTCCTCCGCGTCGACCTCCTGGCCGTGCGAGGCGCCGGCAGCTCGCGAGATGGTCTCATTCATGAGGGTCCCGCCGAAATCGTTGCAACCGGCCTCCAGCAGCCGGGCGGCGCCGTCGAGGCCCAGCTTGACCCACGAGGCCTGGATGTTGGGGACGAGGCCGTCCAGAGCCAGCCGGGCGACCGCGTGGACGAGTACCACCTCGTCCCAGGTCGGGCCCGGCCGGGCCCGGCCTCTCAGGTAGATCGGTGCTCCCATGTGGACGAACGGGAGTGGCACGAGTTCGGTGAACCCACCGGTCCGGCGCTGGATCTCGCGTATCACCTCCAGGTGGTTGGCCCAGGAGAGGGGGTCGTCGATGTGCCCGAACATGATGGTGGAGGTCGACCTCAGCCCGAGTTCGTGGGCGATGAGCATCACCTCGGCCCACTGGGCGGTGCGGATCTTGTCGGGGCACAGATGCTTGCGGACGCGGTCGTCGAGGATCTCGGCGGCGGTTCCGGGCAGCGTACCCAGCCCGGCCTCTTTGAGCATCTCGAGGAACGCCCTCACCGTCATCCCCAGCGTCTCGGCGCCCTGCCAGACCTCCAACGGGGTGAAGCCATGCACGTGTATCCCCGGGACAGCTTCCTTGATGGACGAGAGGACGTCCACGTAGAACTGTCCCGTGAACTGCGGATGGATGCCCCCTTGGAGGCAGACCTCGGTGGCCCCCCTCCCGGCGGCTTCGGTGGTGCGCCGGACGACCTCGTCGATGCTCATCAGGTAGGGGTCTCCTCGCAGGTTCAGGCTGCGCGGGCCCTTGGAGAAGGCACAGAAACCGCACCGGAAGTAGCAGACGTTGGTGTAGTTGATGTTGCGGTTGACCACGTACGTGACGGTGTCGCCGACCCGTGCCCGCCGGAGCGCATCGGCGGTCGCCGCTATGGCGTCGACGTCGCCCCCGCGAGCCGCCATCAGGGTGGCGGTCTCCTCCACCGAGGGAGGCGACCCTTCCAGGGATGCCTCGAGGATGCCCCGCACCGCTCGGGTGGCGCCGCCGATATCCGGCCCTGCGGCCGTGGTCCACATCGCGTCCGGCCAGGCGGCCGAGAAGCGCCGAGGGTTCAGGGGCGGTTCGATCGGCATCCCGGGCGCCCACTCGTAGCGGGGCCGGGCGTACCCGCCGCCGTCGATGAGGTTCAGGTAGACCTTGAACAGGTCCTTCGCGAGCGACTCCCGCGCCTCGTTCACCGGGATGCGGGGAGGCACGGCCACCCGCTCGCCGAGACGCCCGCCCACGACCTCGCGCAGCTCGCCGATGCCCTCCGAGTCCCAATCGCGGAGCAGCAGATCGGTGGCGCCCGCCCCTACGGCCGCCAGGGCATCGCCGACCGAGTCGACGAACACCGACACCCGGGCGCCTATGGACGGCAGGGCGCAGATCTCGGCTGCTTCGGCCACCCGGCTACGGCCCGTCCGCAGGTAGGCGGCCTCCGACCTTGCAAGGGCGTCGACCACTGCGGCCCGGTCGGTCGTGTGGATGACCGTGAGGCGCCAACCGGGAACACCTGCCTCGGACAGAGCCAGCGCATCCTCGGGCTCGACGACCCATCCGATGGCGCCGTCGCCGGTGTGACCGACCGCCACCGGGATCACTCCCCCGGCCAGACACGCGGCGGTCGATCCGGGGTCGGCAGCGTCCAGTTCCAGGCCCGTGGTGCCCTCTGCCAGCCGGGTGGACGCAGTCACCTCGGTGACTGCCGTGGCCGGACGCAATCTGAAGAACGTGATATCTGCGGTAACAGCCTCGGTCATCTGATGCCTTCCTTCTGAAGTCGCATAGCGTACCCACGGTGATCGGCCGCGTCACGCACCCGTCCTACGAGACCCGGATCGATCCAGTGATCGTCGATGTACTCGGGGTAGATCGGCAGGCGGGGAACCAGTTCGTAACCTGCGGACTCGGTGCGTTCCTGGAGTTCCGCCAGGTGGGGCCAGGGCGCCTCCGGATTGACCCAGTCGATGGTGAGCGGGGAGACCCCTCCCCAGTCATTGATCCCGGCGTCCAGGTACACCTCGTACCGCTCGGTCAGGTTCGGAGGGACCTGGAGGTTCATGTCCGGTCCGAGAATCCAGCGGGACACCGCCACCACCCGGGCGAACCACGCGGGGATGGGCTCGGCCGAGCGGCGCATGAGGGTGTCGGCCTTGGCCCGGAAGTTCTGGATTATCACCTCCTGGATGTGGCCGAAGCGGGAATGCACACGGCGCAGGGCGAGGAGGCTGTCGACTATCTCGGGGGTCGTCTCACCGATGCCCACCAGGATTCCGGTCGTGAACGGGACCCTGAGTGACCCGGCCGCCTCGATGGTGGCCATCCGGAGGGCCGGATCCTTGTCGGGGCAGTTGTGATGGGGCATCCCCGGTTCCATCAGCCGGGGCGAGATGTTCTCCAGCATCATGCCCATCGAAACGTTGGAAGGTCGCAGGGCAGCCATCTCGTCGGCGGTCATGAGACCGGGATTGGCATGGGGGAACAGTCCCGTCTCGGCCACTATGAGCTCGCTCATGGCTCTCACGTAGCCGAGGGTCGAGGAGTGGCCTTGAGAGGTGAGGAAACTCCGGGCCTGGGGCCACCGTTCCTCCGGTCGGTCCCCGAGCGTCAGCAGGGCCTCGCTGCATCCGGCGGCGTCGCCGGCCCTGGCGATCGCCAGAACGTCCTCCGGCGTGAGGTACTCGCCACCCGCACCCGGTGGCTTGGCGAACGTGCAGTAGGTGCACGTGTCGCGACAGAGCGTGGTGACCGGGATGAACACCTTCGGGCTGAAGGTGATGGTGCGGCCCCTGCCCTCGTCCCTGAGGAGCCGGGCGTGGTCGAAGAGAGGAGCGGGATCGCGCAGCCCGTCGAGGTACTCGATGGCGAGCTGTCGGTCAGCAGGCGGGTGACCCATTGGCCAGGAATCTAACAGCGCGGACCGTCCGGCCCAACAGGCGCAGAGTCCGCCGCGGTGGCGTTGCCAGAAGACTCTCTACCGGGTAGTCCAAAGCACGCCTTTCGCCAAGGCCTGGGGTTAGAGTCTGGCAGAGCGTGAAATACAGCTGGTCAGCGCTCCGTGAAGACACCTTCGGAGGTATGACGGCGGCCGTCGTGGCCCTGCCGCTGTCGCTGGCGTTCGGGGTGGCCTCCGGGCTCGGAGCGATAGCCGGCCTCTACGGGGCCATCGCGGTGGGTTTCTTCGCGGCCGTCTTCGGCGGTACCAAAACCCAGATCTCGGGTCCGACGGCGCCCCTGGCAGTCGCCATGTCGGTGGTGGTGACCAGCTACGCCGACAACCTGGCCGAGGCGCTCACCATCGCCATCTTCGCCGGGATCATCCAGATACTGCTGGGAACGTTGAAACTGGGAAGTTTCGTGGCATACACGCCCTATCCGGTGATCTCGGGGTTCACGACGGGCGTGGGCGCCATCATCATCCTCGTACAGAGCATTCCCTTCCTGGGCTCGGAGGTCGCGCTGGGCGGACCGCTGGAATCGGTTCGCCGCTGGCCCGACGCCCTCGCGAACATTGAGGTCAGCAGCCTGGCGCTCGCGCTCATCACGGTTGCGGTCGCCACCTTCTGGCCGCCGCGGCTCCGAAAGCTACTGCCCCCCACGGTCGCGGCACTCGTGGTCGGGACCCTGCTGGGGACGTTCTGGCTGCGGGGCGCCCACACCATCGGGGAGGTTCCCACCGGGCTTCCCCGGCCCGAACTCCCGGCGATCTCGCTGGAAACCCTGATCGGGGCTCTCCTCCCGGCCGTCACCATCGCTCTGATCGGTTCCATCAACAGCCTGCTCACGGCGCTGGTCGGTGATTCGATGACAGGTGGTGACCACAACCCGAACCGGGAGTTGATCGGGGTGGGGCTCGGGAACGTGCTCGCCGGGCTGATCGGGGCGATCCCCGGCGCCGGCGCGACCACCGCCACGGCAGCGAACATAAAGGCCGGGGGGCGAACCCCGGTCTCGGGGGTTCTGTGCGCCACGATCCTCCTGGCGCTGGTCCTGGGTGTCGGCAGGTACGTCGACACGGTTCCCCACGCGGTACTGGCAGGCATCCTGATGAAGGTGGGCTTCGACATCGTGGACTGGCGTTACCTGCGGCGCTTCCGTTTCGTCCAGCGGGAGCAGTTTGTCGTGATGATCCTCACGCTGGGCTTCACGGTCTTCGTCGACCTGGTCATCGCAGTGGCCATCGGGCTGATCGCCGCGGCGATGGCGAGCGCCCGCCAGTTCGAGCGTCTGGAACTGGACCGGGTGATCTCGGTCCCGTTGCTCGACATGACGTTCCTAGGCCCTCCGGAGGACCTGGACGCGGACTTCGACCCCTTCTCCGCCCGCGTGGGTATGGTCGCGCTCAGGGGTACGTTCACCGCCGCATCCTCCAAGCGCCTGATCACCACGCTCAGCCTCGACATCCGCGAGCACAAGGTGGTGATCCTCGACTTCACGGACACGGTCTACATGGATGAGAGCGCCGCCCTGGTGGTGGAGCGGATGGTCCACGTCGCCCACGAGGAGGGCACCGAGTGCATCGTCATGGGCCTTGACGGCGTGGCGAAGACCAGTCTTGAAGCACTCGAGGTACTCCGGCGGGTTCCCGAGGATCGCTTCGTCGAAACGCTCGACGACGCCAGGGAGGTGGCCAAGCGCCTGCTGTGAGCCGGCGGGAGTCCGAACCCGTGACCGGTGATCAGCTAGATGAGTGTTCCAAGGGCTCTGAGTGGAAACGACTGCACCGTACTATCGGTACACAATGCTGAACAGCACATCTGTAGCTTATATACCGCTGTCCTTGGGTTCGGATCCTATCGCTTCTACTTCGTGAGCGTACCCCTCGGCGCGACCGCGAAATCTGAACCGCTAACGAGGCCGGACACTAACCTCAATCTAACGCCAACCACCGCTCATCTACTACAGACTACCAACTACCGACCTGGAACTAATCATCTAGGGAGGAGACCGTCGGGTGGGTCGATCCGTAGCCAGCCTCCGGCCTGGTCGACCTCGGGAACCAGTGCCTCCACGAACGGTATTTCCACGCGGTTGCCCGTCCTGAGCGCGACCACCAGCCTGTCCTGAGCTCCCTGGATGACGTCGCTGACCGCCCCGACCGGCTCGCAGCCGATCCGCACCTCGAGGCCGACGAGCTGGTCCGGCCAGAACTCCTCCGGCTGCAGCCGGCGCCGGTCCCGTTCGCGTATCAGTAGCTCGGCGCCGACCAGCCGAGCGGCCGCCTCGGTCGAGGCGAAGCCTGCGAACCCGACTATCAGGCCGTTGGGACCGTCGCGAGCCTCTCGCACAACCAGGAGGCGGGCCCCTTCGACAGCAGTGTGGAAGACGGAACGAGGGGCGAACCTGTCCGGGTGGTCGGACTCGACCCGCACACGGACTTCTCCGCGCACGCCGTGCAGGCGGGTTATCCGACCCACCGTCACCATCCCGGACGTTCTCGCAGCGTCGGGCATGGACCCCGCCCCACGTTCGAATCCGGTCACAGCTGTCCCCCGCCTCCTAGACGAGCAGTCCCGAGCCATCCGATCGAAGCGACCGCATTGAACCATCGGTACACAACGATCCAGATCACAGCTGTGACCCGGATACATCGGTCTCTCTTTCCACGGGTCAGAAGCCTAGGTTTGTGAGGTACCTTGGCACCGATGTGAACTCGGACAGCCTTTCGAGGCCGGACAACGATGTGATCTAACGCTAACCGTCGATCACCAACTACCGACTACCAACTAGAGACTAGGAACCAGTCGTCTAGTCGACGAATTCCACGCCGGAGGTCAGGCCTTCCTCCTCTGCCGCCGCCTGCGCCACGGTCCTGATGGCGCGGGCTACCCGCCCCCCGCGGCCGATGACCCTTCCCATCTCGCCGGCGGCGGTCCTAACCTGGGCGACCACCTCGTCCTCGCCGCGTTCGACCATGCTCACCTGAACGGATTCCTTGTCGTCCACGATCGACGAGACGACGAAACGCACTACGTCTTCCACTATCTGTCCGGTCATCGCTCAATCACCCTGTCCGTTGGTGTCTGGAGTCCCATCGCTGCCTTCCTGGCGAGCCTCGCTCGCCGATGACGGTTCGGGGTCTGGCGGCTCGTCGGCCGCATCGCCGCTCCCGGCACCCGTCCCCTCGCCCGTCGTGTCCGGAAGAGGATCGTCGTCCAGCCGGTAGACGCCGGCACGCGAAACCTTTGGCCGGCGTACCGCACCCGAGATCTCGAACAACTTCCGCACCCGTTCGCTGGGTTGGGCGCCGTTACCGAGCCAGTAGCGGGCCCGGTCGTTGTCGATCTCGACCACGGACGGGGACGGGCGGGGGTCATAGCGACCGATCGCCTCGATGAAACGGCCGTCGCGCGGCGCCCGGGCGTCGGCTACCACCACGCGATAGGTGGGCTGCTTCTTCTTACCCATACGCTTGAGGCGGATCCTCACCGCCATATCGTCACCTCTTCCGTTTCTTCTTCTGTAGTTTCTTCGGGGTCCGCGGTCGCTTCCGGGCCGACCGCGAAGCTGGCCCCGTTCTCCTTCCGCCGGGCCGTGCACCGGCGATCCTCCCGCCCGGGACGGGTCCCGGCATGCCGGGGAAACCGCCTGCCAGGCCCTGGAGACCTCCGGGTGCCTTCCCCTGGGACAGGGACTGCATCATGCTACGCACCTGGTTGAACTGCTTCAGCAGGCCGGACACGTCCTGGATGGACGTTCCCGATCCGAGGGCGATCCTCCGCCTGCGGCTTCCGTTGATGACCCTGGGGTTGGCACGTTCGGCCGGGGTCATCGAGCGGATGATCGCCTCGGAGCGACGGATCTCCCGGTCCACCACCTGCGTGTCGGCCGGCGCCGAGCGGGTTCCGGGGATCATACCAAGTACTTCGCCCAACGGCCCCATCTTACGCAGGCCCCGGACCTGCTCGAGGAAGTCCTCGAGTGTGAACTCGGCTCGCAGGAGCCGGTCGGCCATCTCCTCGGCCTGTTCGGCGTCGAATGCCTCCTCCGCCTTCTCGACCAGGGTGAGTACATCGCCCATCCCCAGGATGCGCGATGCCATCCTCTCCGGATGGAACACCTCGAGGTCGTCGGGGCGCTCGCCTGTCCCGACCAGCTTGATTGGACACCCCGTGGCCTCCCTCACCGAGATAGCCGCTCCGCCCCTGGCGTCGCTGTCCAGCTTGGACAGGAGCACTCCCGTTAGCCGGGTGTGCAGGAGAAAGCCCCTGGCCACCGAAACGGCCTCCTGGCCCGTCAGCGCGTCGACGACCAGCAGGACCTCGTCGGGGTCGGCCACCCTGGTGATGGCAGCCAGCTCGCGCATCAGGCCCGGGTCGATCTGGAGCCGCCCGGCCGTGTCCACCACCACCACGTCGAAGGCCGCGTCCCGGGCGTGGCGCATGGCGTTCCTGACCAGCGTGACCGGGCTCCGCTGCCGGCCGGTGAACACCGGCGCTCCAATCTGCTCTCCCAGCAACCGGAGTTGCTCGACCGCTCCGGGTCTCACGAGGTCGGCAGCCACCAGCAGGACCCGCTTCCCGGAGCGCTGGTGCCAGCGGGCGACCTTGGCGGCCGAGGTGGTCTTGCCCGATCCCTGCAGACCCACCATCAGGGTCGTGAGGGGCTTGGTGCTGGCGGGCTCGAGCGGCACGGCCTCTGCGCCGAGGGTTTCGATCATCGCGTCGTGCACGACCTTGACCACTTGGTGGCCCGGAGACACGCTGCGGAGCACCTCCGCCCCGACGGCCCTGCGTCGGATCCGGTCGAGCAGGCTCCGGACCACTTCGATGTTGACGTCGGCTTCGAGGAGGGCGACACGCACCTCTGCCAAGGCCTCGTCCACATCGCGCTCGCTCAGCCGCCCCCGGCCCCGGATGCGGTCGAAGACCCCTTCGAAGCGTGCGGTCAGGGATTCGAACAAGGCAGGTTTTCTCCTGGGGCGGCGGCCGGCAACCATCATATCCCGGGCCGGGCGGGTACCCTTACCCGGAGCGGCAGCCACACCCAGGAGCACAGTTGGGAATCACCGTCCTCGACCATCCGCTGAACCATCACTACCTGAGCATCCTCCGGGACAGGACGACGGAGCCGGAGGAGTTCCGCAACACGACGCGCCGTCTCGCCTACCTCCTGCTGACGGAGGCGACCACCTCGGCGGAGTTGGAGGCTTACTCCCTCGAGACGCCGCTGGTGGTCACGACGGGCCAGAGGCTGGCGCGGCCCGTGGTGGCCGTGGCGGTGCTCAGGGCCGGGTTGGGACTGATCGACGCGGTCATCGACCTGATGCCGGACGTGGCCGTCGGTTACGCCGGCGTCCAGCGGGACGAGGAAACCGCCCGACCGATGGAGTACTACACCAAGTTTCCCGAGATGGCAGGCCGTACGGTGCTGGTTCTCGAGCCGATGCTCGCTACCGGGGGGTCCCTTTCCTGGGCCGTGGAGCGGGTCAAGCAAGCCGGCGCCGAGGACATCGTGGCGCTCTGCGTGGTCGCAGCCCCGGAAGGGGCCGCGCGGATGGAGAGGATCCATCCGGATGTCAGGGTCGTGACTGCGGCAATGGACTCCCACCTCAACGACCACTACTACATCGTGCCCGGTCTGGGGGACATGGGAGATCGGCTGTTCGCCACGCTGTGAGATCGGGTTCCGGTTTCCGGGAACGGGTGGAGGCGGCGGTGGCAGGCCTGGAACCGGGAGATGTGGCCACGTACGGCGAGATAGCGGCGCTGGCGGGGAGGCCTGGAGCGGCCCGAGCAGTGGGGAACCAGCTGGCAGGATCCACCGGGCTGCCCTGGTGGCGGGTCGTAACCGCTACGGGACGGCTCGTTCCGGGAATCGAGGCGGAACACGCTGCTCGCCTGACGGCTGAAGGGGTGGCTCTCGAAGGTGGCCACGTGGCCGGCCTGCGCCGCCGGGAGGGAGGCTGAAGGTGCGGAGCGCCTCGGAACTCATCCGCCACAAGCGGGACGGCGGCGTGCTGGGACTCGACGAGATCCGCTACTTCCTGTCGGGAGTGGTGGACGGTTCGATCCCGCGGTACCAGGCCGCCGCGCTGCTGATGGCGATCTTCTTCCGCGGGATGGAGGACCGCGAACTGGCCGATCTCACCACGGCCATGATCGACTCGGGAGAGCGGCTGGAGATCGGGAGTTCCGGACCCAAGGTCGACAAGCACTCCACCGGCGGAGTCGGCGACAAGGTCAGCCTCTGCCTAGCGCCGCTGGTAGCCGCATGCGGGGTGGTCGTCCCGATGATGTCCGGTCGAGGTCTCGGCCACACCGGGGGCACCCTCGACAAGCTCGAGTCGATCCCCGGATTCCGGTCCTCGTTCGACTCCGCCGAGTTCGCCCGCCTCGTCGAGACCAACGGGGTGGTGATCGCGGGCCAGTCGGAGAGCGTGGTCCCGGCCGACCGGATCCTCTACGCGCTGCGGGACACGACGGCCACCGTTGCATCCATCCCTCTCATCAGTTCCTCGATCATGTCGAAGAAGCTGGCCGAAGGCCTCGACGCGCTGGTGCTGGACGTCAAGGTGGGGACCGGCGCCTTCATGGAGTCGGTCGACCGGGCGCGAGTACTGGCCCGGACCATGGTGCGGATCGGTGAGTCGCACGGGGTACGGACCACCGCGTTCGTGACGAGCATGGACCAGCCCCTCGGGTACGAGGTCGGGAACGCCAACGAAGTCGCCGAGGCCATCTCGGTCCTGCGGGGAGGCGGCCCCCCCGACCTCACCGAACTCGTGACGGTTCTCGGCGGGGCCATGCTGGAGGCCGCGGGGCTGGACCGCGCCGATGCCCGCATCCGAAGCGCCTTCGACTCGGGCGCCGGCCTCGGACTGTTGCGGAGGATGATCGAGGCCCAGGGTGGCGACGGCTCCGTCGTCGAGCGGCCTGAGATCCTACCGGCGGCTGCCCATGCCCGCCGCCTCCGGGCGGAGAGGGACGGGTACGTGGCATCGATCGACGCCCGGCGGATCGGGGTGGCGGCCATGCAACTGGGTGCGGGCCGCCGGACCATGACCGACACCATCGACCACGCGGTCGGGATCACCATGTCGGCGAAGGTCGGGAGTGCGGTCGCCCGTGGTGATGTGCTGGCGACGCTGCGCTTCAACGACCCGCGGAACGTGGAAGCCGCCGCAGCCAGGGTGTCCCGCGCCTACACGCTGGCCGCCCGGCCCCCCGAGGAACATCCGCTGATACTGGAGGAAGTCGGCTGAGAGGCTACTACCATGGCCTCCGTTTCGCAGCCGTCGTTAGCCCATCGACAGGAGTCACGCTCATGCAGGTTGTGGTATGCGTCAAGCAGATCCCGGATCCGGCTTCGCCGTCGTCACTCGATCCGGCTACCAACCGTCTGGTACGCCCGCCCGAGCAGGTGCTGGACGACACCGACCGCTACGGCATCGAGGTGGGCCTGCAACTAGGTGAGAAGACCGGGGGTTCGGTGACGCTCGTGTCCATGGGACCCACCGGGACCATGCAGGGAATCCGCCAGGCCCTGGCCATGGGGGCCGACAAGGCGGTGATCGTGGACGATGACGGGCTGGGTGGGAGCGACGCCCTGACCACCGCCAAGGTGCTGGCTGCGGCGGCCCGCCGTGAGGGCTTCGACGTGCTGGTGGCGGGGGTCGAGTCTACGGACGGCTACTCGGGGGTGGTGCCCCAGATGGTCGCCGAACTGCTGGACGTGCCCGCACTGACCTTTGCGAGGAAGGTCGAACTCGAAGGACAGGGTCTGCGGATCGAACGCCAGACCGCGGGAGGGTTCGATGTCGTCGACGCCGATCCCCCGGCCGTGCTGGCGGTGACCGCGGGCGCGGTGGAGCCCCGGTACCCGACCTTCCGGGGCATCATGGCCGCCAAGAACAAACCCGTCGACCGTTTGACCGTCGCCGATCTCGGCGTGGGCGGGAACCCCGGTCAGGAGGTCGTCTCGGTCGCCCCCGCGCCGGAGCGGCAGGCCGGAGAAGTGGTGGAGGACGAAGGAACCGGGCATCTGCGGATCGTCGAGTTCCTCGAAGGTGCAAAGGTGATCTAGATGTCTACGTGGGTCTTTGCCGAGGAAGTGGATGGTCGCCCGGGCGAGTCGGCCCTGGAGTTGGTGACCAAGGCCGCAGGCGTGGGAGATGTGACCGTCGTATACCTCGGTGGTGACACGCCCGCAGGGATCGGGGTGCTCGGCGCGTACGGCGCCCGCACCGTGTACCACCTCACGGGTGGAGGGGATCTCCCTGCCGCGTCGGCGGCTGCTGCCCTCGCAGGGCTGCTGGAACGGGAACAGCCCGAGCTGGTGCTGTTCGCCCAGACCTACACGTCGCGGGACGTCGCCGGACGCCTTGCCGCTCGCATCGATCGACCGGTCGTCTCCAACGCCGTCGATGTGGGGATCGGCTCCGGGAATGCGGTCACCAGCGAGATCTTCGGAGGCACGCAGGTGGTGATCACCGAGTTCACCGGCCCCGGCCCCCATCTGGTGCTGGTCAGGCCGAAGTCGTTCGCCGCGGAGGAATGCGGCGGGACGGTGGATCGGGTGGAGGTCGTCCCCCTCGCAGGCGCGGGGCATGCCGGGTCGCCGCGAGTGGTGGACAAGATCGTGGAGAGAGCTGAGGGGCCCCAGTTGAGCGACGCCAAGGTCATCGTGAGTGGAGGGCGCGGCCTGGGCAGCGCCGACGCCTACGTCCTGATAGACGAGGTGGCCGAGCCGCTCGGAGCTGCGACCGGCGCCACCCGCGCCATCGTCGACGCGGGCTGGGTGCCCTACGCGAAGCAGGTGGGCCAGACCGGCAAGACCGTCAAGCCGGAGGTCTACCTGGCCTGTGGCATATCGGGCGCCATGCAGCACCTGGTGGGGATGAAGGACTCGAAGCGCATCGTCGCTGTCAACAAGGACCCGGAGGCGCCGATCTTCTCGGTGGCTGATCTCGGCATCGTGGGGGATCTCCACAAGGTGCTGCCCAAGCTCACCGAGACCCTGCGGGCCAGGGGCTAGATGATTTGTTTCTAGTCGGTAGTCGGTAGTTACTAGTTGGTGATCGGTCGTTAACGTTAGGTCGACTTGTGTGCCATCGTCCATTGGCTCTGTTTGCGTCTCGCGTTTACGCCGCAGGTAGCTCTTTGCGAAGTGGCGGCCCCGGGACCCGAGTCCCAGAACTACACGACTAACAGCCGTGTTGCACAGCGTTGTGTAGCGATCGTAGGGTTCGGTGCTTCCGGTCAGATACGTCGGAACTACCCCGTCTAGCCGGGCGCGGCGTTACTCCCCGGCGGGCGATCCATCCGGACCCCACGCGCCCCGGTTCTCCCTCCTGATGACCAGCCTCAGGCCGCTCCAGTCGCTGTCCAGAGCGCAGACCTTGTTGTCGACCAGGCCGACCTGCAGAGCCGCGACGCGGATGGTGTCCTCAACGATATCGACATGGAGGGGGGAAGACTTCTTCGGCCAGGATATCCACAGGGCGCCGTCCGCCGGAAGCCGGCGTAGGAGGCGCGGGAACACGGTTTGGAACCGCTTCGTGGTCGGAGCGAACGCCACCAGGACCGGGCACGGCGCACGGGGGTTCCTGATCAGCCGGGCGCCCGGCGGAAGCGGGTCGAGCAGCCGGGCCAGGTGCCCCGGGTCGCCGACGACCCCCACGCGGTCACCCGGCGCTATCCCCAGCTTCCGTACCAGCGGCGTCTGGGAGTATCCGGAAGTCACGACGCCGCGATCCGAGCCTGGGCGAGCCATATGTCCACCAGGACACGGTTCTCCTCGATCCATCGGGAAACCAGGTCCGCGGTGGCCGCGCCCCGGCTCTGGAGAGCGATCCGGTAGGAGACGTCCGCCTGTTCCAGCTTGACGATCTGGAACAGCCTCGCCGCGGCCGGGTTCGAATCCAGGAACTGGTTGCGGGCCGTGACCCTGATGTCGGAGACCTGCCAGCCGACCTGGCAGAAGCCCCGCGCCACGGCATCTGGGCACTGCCCGGCGGGCACCAGTCCGGTTCCCGGTCTCTGATCCCAGGCCTCGCCGCCCGGACGACCGAGCGGGTTGGAGTCGTCCAGGACATGGTCGATCCCCAACCACACCATGTTCACGCCGGGGAGGAGGGTCGCCATGTAGCGGCTCGGCGCCCACGCGTAGGTGACAACAGGCTCATCCCGGCGGAGGTGCTGGGTGACCGCGGCGTGCATGGCGTCGTATCCGGATGTCACCTGGTCGACATTCATCCAGTTCGAGAAGGCGACCATGCTCTCGATGATGTCGGAGCAGGGCCAGCTCGGCGGACATCCGTATATGTCCACCCGCCCGTTGCCGGGGTTGGCGTCGGTTGCGTCATACTTCGCTATGGTCGCCCGGCTTCGGTCCAGGTCGTCGAGAGTGGAGATTCCCTGTTCCACGGCGAAGGGCCTGCTGATCAGGAACCCCTGCAGGCCGCCGGCCGTCATCTGGTCGCCAACCGGGGAAACATGATCCCGGACCGCGGTGCCGTCGGGCAGCTGCTCGTCCAGGAAACGGTCGTGGTAGGGATACCAGCCGTTCACCCAGAAGTCGACCGAACCGGCCGCCATGGCGGGGTAGGCGATCGACGGGCCCGCTTCGAAACCTGCCGGGTCGCTGACCTCGTAGCCGAGTTCGCCGAGCAGCGCGCGGTAGACGGCGGCCTGGAAGTGTCCGGACGTCCGGTCGGCCCTGGCCATCCTTACCCGGACACCGTCGCCCGGAAGCCGGGCCTCGGGCTGTAGCTGGAGAGCCCGGACTAGGAAGGAGGCCATCTCGGCACGGGTGACCGGGCTGTCGGGGCAGTAGGCGAAGGGCGCCTTCGAGCAGCCCAGTGTGACTCCGGCCGCCAGGATGCCTTCGACCGCGGCGGCATGGTCCGCGTCCGCGGGAACGTCGACGAAGGCGCCCTGTGGTTCGGCCACCGGAGCGACGGTCGGCAGCGCCCTGGTCAGGAACACGGCCATGTCCAGGCGGGTAACGGGATCCAGGGGACGGAAGGTCCCGTCCTCGTGCGGTTCCACCACGCCGCGTTCGAACATGGCGTTCAGGTAGCCCGAGTACCACGTGCCGTCGGGAACGTCATCGAAGCCGCCGGTCACCACGGCCGGTTCCCTAGAGTCGCCGAATACCCTGGCCAGGAAGGCCATCATCTGAGCTCGCGTGATGGTCTCCACGGGGCAGAAGCGATCGCCGAGCGGCTGGTTGCAACCCGCGGTGATGCCAAGGGCCGCGACGATCTCGATCCTGGCCTCATGGACGCTGCCGTCGTCATCGGAGAATCTGTCTCCGGACGGAGCCGGTACCGGCTCGCCCGGCTCCGACGGAGTGTCCGCGCCGGGAGTGCTGAGATACAGCTCGTTCCCGTCGAGCCGCATCACCTGGAGCTTCACCAGTTCCAGGAGTTGGGTGGGTACCGGTCCGACCAGCTGGTTGCGACGGACATCGAGGCCGAGGAGGTTCTGGAGCCGTCCGAGTTCCGGTGGGATCCGACCCGTGAGCCCGTTGTCGTTGAGGAACAACTGCTCGAGACCGGCCAGCGCTCCCAGTTCGGACGGTATGGGGCCGGCGAGCTGGTTGGAGTGGAGGAAGAGACCTCTGAGGTTCGCCAGTGCGCCGAGTGCCGGGGGGATGGACCCGGCCAGTTCGTTGCCGCTCAACTCGAGTACCTGCAGAGCGGTCAACATACCGAGCTGTTCGGGTATCGAACCCGTCAGGCGGTTGTTATGGAGGAACAGCGCTTCGAGGCTTGTCAGACCACCGAGTTCCGGGGGGACGGGTCCGCTCAACCGGTTACCACCGAGTTCCATCACCTTCAGGCTGGTGAGTCCGCCCAGTTCTGGCGGGAGAGACCCGGTCAACCGGTTGTTGCCGAGATACAGGTCTTCCAACTCGCCGAGTTCCCCAAGCGCCGGCGCCAAGGGTCCGACCAGCCCGGCCCCGGACAGAAAGAGCGAACGCACCCGGCCTTCCCTAACGACGACCCCTTGCCATTCGCCGAGCGGTTTCCCGCGTGACCAGGCGTTCGGATTATCGGCATCGTCGAGGGCACCCGGGTCCTCGAGGCTCGAGTAGAACCTCCAGAGGATCTCGCAGTCGATCGACAGGTCGGGTCGGTTCTCGGGGACTATCGAATCCAGCCCGCAAGGAGACTCCGCCCCGGCCGGACCGACCCAGGCGAGGACGGCGATCAGGGATACGGCCAGCATCCAGCCGCGCGCCGCGCGCCGCCTGCGGTAGATGCGGCAAACGGTAGATCGCTCGAGTCGGATCACGAACCCGGATTCTCGCAGCGTGCAGCCGCCAACACGTGCAATCCGGGCCGATCGGCGCTGCTTTCGATATGACCGGCCCCGTCGGGTACCGTCAGCCCGTGGTGTCGGAGGCGGCGACGGTCGAGATCGGGGGTGAGGGCGTAAGGGTCACCTCACCGGATCGGGTGGTCTTCCCGGGCCAGGGATGGACCAAACTCGATGTGGTGCGGCACTTCCGCGCCGTGGCGGACGGCTGCCTGCGCGGCGTGTACGGGCGGCCCACCATGATGAAGCGGTACATGAAGAACGTGGACACACCTCCGATCTACCACAAGCGCGCTTCCAGGAAGAGCCCTTTCGAGACCGCCACCATCCGCTTCCCGTCGCAGCGGCCGGGCCGTATGAACGTTCCCCGGACCCCGGCCGACATACTCCGTTTCGTGCAGCTCGGATGCCTGGATCTCCATCCGTGGCCGGTCCGGGCAGAGGACCTCGACCATCCGGACGAGATACGTTTCGACTTCGACCCGACCGAGGGATACGGCTTCGCAGATGTCAAGCGGGCGGCCACGCACGCCAAGGAGTTGCTCGACGAACTGGGCCTGGTCGGCTGGCCGAAGACGTCGGGAAGCCGGGGTATACACGTGTATGTCCGGATCGAGCCGTTGTGGGACTTCTTCCAGACCCGCCGGGCCGTTCTCGCATTCGGGCGAGAACTGGAGCGACGCCATCCTCGCCTGATCACCACGAAATGGTGGAAGGAGGAGCGCCGGGGCATCTTCGTCGACTACAACCAGAACGCCCGTGACAAGACCGTGTCATCGGCCTACGGGGTCCGTCCCACCGGGTACGTCTCGGCTCCGATCACGTGGGATGAACTGCCCGATGTCGCCATACAGGATTTCCCGATGGACCGCTTCGCCGATCGCTACGCAGCGGTGGGCGACCTCACGGAGGGGATCGACGAGGCCCCCGGCCGCATCGACCGGTTGCTGGAATGGGTCGCTCGGGACGAGGCCGCCGGGCAGGGCGACGCTCCATGGCCGCCCAACTATCCCAAGATGCCCGGCGAGCCACCCAGGGTCCAGCCGTCGAAGATGGTGAAGGAGAACTGGGAGTAGTGGTGGTCGGTGATTGGTGGCTGGTCAGTGACGGGGGGAGTCGGGACCGTCCTGCAAGGGCATCGCTATCGTGCATCAAGTAGTGCTCTGCTACAACTAACAACTAACAACTAGCGAGTCGGACGGAGGACCACGTCGGGAGTGATAGGCCTGGCGACGCAGGTCAGGATCATGCCCGACTCCTGCTCCGCTCCGGTCAGGGCGAAGGGAACGCCGGGGTCGACCTGCCCGTCCACCAGGCGCACCCGGCAGGTTCCGCACACGCCCGAGCGGCACGCGTAGGCAACGGGCGCCGCCAAACGGTCCATGGCGGTGAGCAGGACCTCCCCGGCCTCCAGGACGGCGAAGGCGTCTTGACCTTCGAGGCGGATTCGGGCGCCGTCGTACGGAACCGGGATGTTGTCCCGCCGGGGTGGGACGTAGTGTTCCACCAGCAATCGATCCTCGGGAACGCCCAGGGTCAGCAGGCGCGCTTCGATCGTACGGTTCATGTCCGGCGGCCCGCACAGCAGGTACCAGACATCGGCTGTGAGGGGCGGGTTGGCCATCAGGTGGGCGTCCACGAACCGGTAGTCGATGCGCTGCCCGCGCCCGCTCAGGGCATGGACCACGCTGAGGCGGTCCGGGTGGGCGGTCCGCAGGCGATCCAGCTCCTCCGCGAAGATCACGTCCTGCGGTCGCCGGTTCCCGTAGGCGAGGTGCACTACCGAGCCCGTTTCGACCGACAGGGCGCCACGCAGGATGCTCATCACCGGAACGATGCCGCTTCCGGCCGCGAAGGCGTAGTACGTACGGCGGTTGGCGGGGGCGATCCCGACCCTGAAGGTCCCTGAGGCCGGTTCCACACCGACCGTCCGGCCCGCCTCGGCCCGCTCCACGAGGTAGGTCGAGACCAACCCCCCGGGTGTGCGCTTGACGGTTATCGATGGTGGCTGTCCCAGTTCGGGGGTTGAGCTGAGCGAGAACACCCGGCGGTGTTCCTCCCCGTCGATCACGACCCTGATTATGACGTACTGGCCCGCCTCTCCGCCCACCCGGGCTTGCGGATCGTCGAGCGTGATGGAGACGGAGTCGGGGGTCTCGGGACGGACCGCGGCTATGCGCAGCGGGACGACCGTCCTCAACCAACCACCTCCGAGAATCCGGCGCCGAACGGACGCACGAGTTGGTCCATGGTGCATTCGGCGGCCGGTTTGTCGGGACGCCATCGCTCGAACCGGGTGGCGTGGCGGAAACGACCACCCTGGAGTTGGTCGTAGCTCACCTCGACTACGACTCCCGGCGTGACCGGGACCCATTCCATGGACTTCTTGGTCGCCCATCTGCTCTGCGCTCCCGGAGCACGGGTCTGATCGCCGCCGCCGAAGCTCTCCTCGGTGCGGATCTGTTCGAGCATGCTCAGGATCTTGGCCCGGTCGCGGTTCGAGAATCCCGAGCAATGGCCGATGAAGTGCAGGTTCCCTTCAGTGTTGTACAGGCCGAGCAGAATGGAGCCGACCTTGTCCCCGTCCTTGTGCACCCGGTAGCCGCCGATCACGCAGTCCACAGAGCGGCGGTGCTTCCACTTGATCCACTCTCGCTTGTCCTGCCGGTAGGCGCCGTCCTCGCGCTTGCAGATGATGCCGTCGCAACCGGCCGACTCGTAGCGGTGGAACCACCTGGTGGCCCTTTCGAAGTCCCGGGTGACCGGCGTCAGGTGCCAGGGATCGTCCAGATCCGCGCCGAGCCGGTCGAGGCGTGCCCTACGGGTCGAATAGGGGGCCTTGACGAGGTTCTCGCCCCTCTCCGCCAGCAGGTCGAAGGCCACCAACCGGGCCGGGTACTCCGCGGCCAGGCGCTCGACTCGCGACTGCGCCGGGTGGATCCGCATCTGCAACAGGTCGAAGTTGGTCACGTCCTCCACCACGACCAGCACTTCCCCGTCGACCACGGTTCCGGGGGGAAGCTGGTCGAGAGCGGGAAGCAGTTCCGGGAAGTAGCGCAGCAACGTCTTGCCGTTACGGGAATCGAGACGTACGTCCTCGCCGCCGTAGGCGACCATCCGGAACCCGTCCCACTTGGGTTCGTAAATCCAGCCGTCGCCGGAGGGAGGGGTGGCTCTCACCCTGGCCTTCATTGGTTTGATGGGTGGTGTGAGCGGCCAGGTCATCCGCCGCAGCTTAGAAGATGGTGGCTTGTGGCTGGTGAACCGCCCCGGGTTTACCGGAGAGAGTGTGTTGCTTGACACCTGGTGGCGGTCCTGGGGCGTGCTGCGCCGGGGAAACACTCACACTCAAGGGGAACCCGGGACGGTTCAAGATTCACCAGCCACTACTCGCGAACCGCCAGCCGCCAACGACCATTCACCATTCACCACTCACTACTCACAACAGCCGGAAGCCGAATGGATGGATCTCGTCGAGCGTGTGGCGCCGGACCTCGCTCCCCTCGCCGCCGGTGACGATCACCCATCGGGTGCCGAACTCGTTCATCAACTGGCGGCAGTTGCCGCACGGGTAGGCCCCGTCGACGCTCTCGGCATCGATACATGCCACCGCCACACCCGCGATCCGGCGAAGGCCGCCCGCTACGGCGCCCGAGATGGCCGTTGCCTCCGCGCAGATCGACGAACCGTAGGCGGCGTTCTCGACGTTGGAGCCGGTATGGACGCCGCCGTGCTCATCCACGACGACCGCACCGACCCGGAAGCCGGAGTAGGGCGAGTAGGAACCGAGAGCGGCCTGGCGGGCGCGGGTGGCCAGTTCCGTCCGGTTCATGCCGGCCCGAGCAGGGCGTCCACGAACTCGGACGCGTCGAACTCCACCAGGTCATCGAGCCCCTCGCCCGTGCCGATGTATTTGACCGGTAGCCCCAGTTCACTCTCGATCGCCAGTATCACGCCGCCCTTGGCTGTACCGTCCATCTTGGTGAGGATCATGCCCGTCACACCCATCCCGGCGAACCGCCGCGCTTGGGGGAGGCCGCCCTGCCCGGTGGTGGCGTCCATGACCAGGAGGACCTCGGCGACCTCGTCACCGTCCCTGCCCAGCACCCGGATGATCTTGGCCAGTTCCTGCATCAGGTTGTGCCTGGTCTCGAACCGGCCTGCCGTGTCGACCACCAGTACATCTGCGCGGCGCGCCTTGGCGGCCCGGAGGGCGTCGTAGGCGACGGCCGCCGGATCGCCGCCCGCCTGCCCGGAGACAACCTGCGCTCCCGCCCGCTCGGCCCACACCGCCAACTGGGTGTCGGCAGCCGGACGGAATGTGTCCGCGGCGCCGATGATGGGCGTGCGACCCTCGCCGGCCAGGCGGGCCGCCAGCTTGGCCACGGTGGTCGTCTTGCCCGCGCCGTTCACTCCTACCACCACCACGATCGAAGGGTCACCCCGGAGGTTCAGGCCGCGGTCCGCACCGGAGAGGATCCGGACCATCTCCGTCCGGATCACCGAACGCGCCTCTGCCGGGTCGGAGGTTCCGGATCGGCGCACCGCGTCGACTATGCGAGTGCTGGCACCGACCCCCAGGTCGGACGCGATGAGCTCATCCTGCAGTTCGTCCCAGACGGCGGATCTCGACAGCACCGAATCGAGACTGGACGCCAGCCGGCTGCGGGTGGCCGCCATGGGCTGACCCAACCCGGCGGCGCCATGCTCGGAGGCGGCGGACGAACTCCGGGACCGCAAGACCAGCCACACGATGACAGCAGCCAGAGCCACGGCTACCAGACCCCAGACGAGCGGATTCATCCGAGCGGGCCCTCTCCTTCGACGCCGGGTGGGACTCGGGACTCCATCATGCGCACCAACTTAATCGCGGGCTTGAAGTAAGCGGATGGAGACACCCGCTTCGCTACGCGCCGATCACTGCCTCGTCCATCCTGTGAACGAGCGCCTTGGAGGATCCGCCCGGCTCCATCGTTACGCCGTAGAGGATGTCGGCCGCCCGGACGGTCGCCTGCTGGTGGGTGACCACGATCAGCTGGGCGTGGTCGCGGAACTCGTCCACCAGCCGGAGAAAGCGATGCAGGTTGGCGTCGTCGAGGGCCGCATCCACCTCGTCGAGGATGTAGAAGGGGGCGGGTCGGGCCTCGAACACCGCGAACAGGAACGCCAGAGCTGCCAGGGATCGTTCCCCTCCCGAGAGAAGGGCGAGTTTGCCGATCTTCTTCCCCAACGGCTGGGCCACGATCTCGACTCCGGCCTCGAGTGGATTGTCGGTCCCGGTCAGGACCAACTCGCCCGTGCCGCCGGGGAACAGCACCGTGAAGAAACGCCGGTAGTGGCGGGCCGTATCCTCGAAGGTCCGGTTGAACAGTTCCTCCATTTCGGCGTCGAGTGACAAAATGACCTTGTTCAGGTCCGCCTTCGATCTCTCGAGGTCGGCGAGCTGATCCGTCATCAGACGGTGACGCTCGTCGAGTTCGCGGAACTCGTCGCTCGCCAGCAGGTTCACGGGACCCATCGCCGCCAGATGCGCCTCCAGCCGCTTCGCTCGCGCGGCGGGCTCCTCGCCCTCGGTCTCCGGACGCCCCGCGACCAGCGCCTGCTCGACGGAGGCGTCCGCGTCCCGCCGCAGGCCCTCGGCCACCGACTCCTCGCGCATCCTCAGTTCGGTCTGTTCCACATCGATCCGGCCCAGCCGCTCGCGGACACCGGTCACGGTTGTCTCAACCTCCGAGATCTCGGTGCGGGTTGTGGCCAGGAGCCTGTCCAGATCCGAGATCGACGCCCTCAGGCACTCGCAGCGTTCCTTCACCTCGGCCAGCTTGACTCGCACCACCTCCAGAACCTGGCGGGCCATCTCCTCGACCGTGCGGGTCTCTTCGAGCTGTTCAGTTCCCGATGGCGCCTTCTGCAACGCCTCGCGCCGGGCCGCCAACCGGTCGATGCGGTCCCGTAGCATGTGGCGGCGCTCCACGGCAGCGCCCAACTCCCGGATAGCCGCATCCCTGGCGTTGCGTGCGGCCGCATGCGCCCTTTCGGCTGCTTCCCGCTCGAGACGCCGCTCCGCCCGCAATCCCCCGTCTTCGGTCTCGGCGTCGGCGATCCTCTCCCTGAGTGCGGCGACTCGACTCTCCCGCTGCCCGATGGTCCGCCGTAGCGCGGCCACCCTGAGCTCGAGCCCGGCTATGGCATCCCCGCCGGAGGTCTCGGCCCTCCCCAGCCGGTCCAGTTCGGTCTCCGCCTTGATCCCTGCTGACTCCGATGCTGCCAGATCATCGCTAGCACGCGCGGCCGCCTCCCGCGCGGCCGTGAGCTCCCTCCTGGCAGACTCCTCGGCCGCCTTGGCGGCCGCTTCGGCCTCGCGGGCCGTGGCAGCCGAGTCGCGGGCCGCGTCCAGTGCGGCGGCCGTGCTGCGATCGTGGTCGGCGGTCCGGACACCCAGCGATGTGATCAGATCTCCCTCCGGAGTGACCGCACGCACGCGCGGCTCGTGCGCCACGATGTCCCAGCCGGTGCTCCAGCCTTCGACGAGGACCACATCCCCGAGGAGCGACCGGGCCAACTCGGGATCGGCGTCCCGGCCCAGCCGGTCCACCAGGGCGTCGACTCCCCATTGCCGGGCGATAGCCGGCGCGGGCAGGATCCCGGCCTCCTTTGCCGGCCCCGCCATCAGGGGAAGTCCCCCCAGACCTTCCGACTTGAAGATCCTCACCGCTCGGCGGAGACGGACCGGACCGTCGAGGACGACTGCCTCGGCCCACTCCCCCACCGCGGCGTCGACCGCAGCTGCCAGCCCGTCGGGCGGATCCAGCAGGGCGGTGAGGGCCCCGACGACACCACCGAGGTCCGTTAGCCGCTCCTTGAGCGGATTGAAGGAACGGGAGGCTGCCGCCTCCAAGGCCTCCGACTTGGCCTCGGCTGCCGCCCTGCCGGATCGAGCCTCCCGCAGGAGGTGATCCGTCCGCTCCCACTCGGCTTTGCGGGCAGCCAGCGCATGCGAGGACGACTCGCGAAGCTTCCGGGCGGCGGCGATCCGTTCCCGGGTCCGATCGAGTTCCCGCCCGAGCGTCCTAGCGCGGGATCTGTCCGCATCGGTCCGGGCCCTGGTTCCTTCGAGTAACTCGGTCAGCTTCGAGAACTCTCGGGTGTCACGGGCCGCCGCAGCCTCGAGGGACCTCAGGTCGTCGCGTAGCATTACCGGATCCGTGTCTTCCTGCGCCGGGGGAGCCCGGAGTTGTTCCTCGGAGGCGCGAAGGGTTGCTTCGGTCGCCTCGACCTGCTGCCCCGCATCCTGCTCCCGGCCCGTGGCCTCCTCGAGTTGGTGTACGAGCCGGTCTGTCTCGCGGTCGAGGCTGGTTCGCTGCACCGTTGCCTGCTCCATCTGGCTGACCAGTCCTCTGCGGCGTTCCCTGGCCACCTGTGAGATACCGCGCAGCCTGGCGGCCACCGTGGCTAACCGCGCAGCCGCGTCCGCGTCCCGAGCCAGTGACCGAGCCTGGCTTGAACGCTCCCCCTCCGTGCCCGCCAGCGTCTCCTCGAGCCGGACCAGGCTGGACCGGCCGACGCCCGAGGTCTCCTCCAAGCGGGTCCGCTCGCGCGACAACTCTCGGAATCGCTGCCGGGAACGGCGCAGGGTAACGCCTCCGAGCCAGAGGTGGAGGGCCTTGAGCTCGGCGCGCATCGATTCGTGCCGCTCGGCCGCCTCCGCCTGACGCCGGAGGGGACGCTTGCGGCGTTTGATCTCGGCGACGATGTCATGCAGACGGAGAAGGTCGGCGTCGGTGCGCTCCAGACGCTGTAGGGCCCTGGCCTTGCGGACCTGGTGCTTGAGGATCCCGGCTGCTTCCTCGATGATCCGCCGTCGCTCGTCTCCCTTGGCGGTCAGGAGCGACTCCAGCCGACCCTGGCCGACTATGAGGTGCTGGCTGCGGCCTACTCCGCTGTCCGAGAGAAGGTCCTGCACGTCGAGCAGCCGGCACCGGACGCCGTTTATCTCGTAGTCGGAGCGGCCGCCCCTGAAAAGGCGGCGGGTGAGGGACACCTCGTCGAGGTCGAGGGGCAGGGCGCGGTCGCGGTTGTCCAGCATCACGGTGACCTCGGCCCGGCTGTGGGGCGCCCGGGTGGCCGTGCCGGCGAAGATGACATCCTCCATCCGGTCGGTGCGGAGGGCCCGGGTGTATTGGGTGCCCAGCACCCACGCCAGAGAGTCCACGATGTTGGACTTACCGGTCCCGTTGGGTCCGACGATCACCGACACGCCCGGTTCGAACTCCAGGGCCGTCCGGTCTGCGAACGACTTGAAGCCGGCCAGTTTCAGCGATTTCAGATACAAGTCACACCCGTGTGATTCCCGTCCTCGCGCACGATAGCGGCTCCCCGCGTGTCTAACGCGGCAACCCGAGGAATAGTGGTTGGTGGCCGGGGTCCGGACCGGACGGTGGTCTCCGGTCAGATCCCTTGGAACACTCGCCTCAGGAGCGCAGGAGCACCCGCCTACCAACTACCAACTACCAACTACCAACCACTCAGGTCTGGCAAGAGTGACACCGGTACGACGACCTGGCGCCGATCACGCTCCTGCGGATGGGCGCCAGGCAGCTGCGACAGGGTCGCCCCTCCCTGCCGTAGACGGACAGGTACTCCAGGTGCCGACCCGCTCGGCCGTCAGGAAGCAGGTAGGCGAGGTCGTCGAGCGAGGTCCCACCATGGGACAGACCGGCCTCGAGGACGGAGCGGATAGCCTTCTTGATGGACACCATCTCGGAGACCGTGAGGGAACCGGCGGGTCTTGAGCCGTCCACGCGTGCCTCGAACAAGACCTCGTCCGAGTAGATGTTTCCGAGCCCCGAGATGAAGCGCTGGTCGAGAAGTAGGGTCTTGACGGCCACCCGGCGACCCTGGACCGTCGCCGCCAGCTGTTCGGCGGGCGGAAGCTCACCGAGGGCGTCCGGTCCCAGCAGGGCCAGGGTCGACGCCCCCAGTTCGGACGCTGTGTAGACAGCCATGAAACCGAACGTGCGCGGGTCGATCATGCGTAACTCGCGGCCTGAGTCCGTCTCGATCACCACCCGGGTATGCCGCCCCAGGGGCTCGGCGGGCCCGCTGATCGCCATGCGCCCCGACATCCCGAGGTGAGAAACCCAGGTGAGTCCCTTCCCCATATCGAACATGAGGAACTTGCCCCGGCGGCCCAGCGAGCGCACCGTCCGTCCCTCCAACCGGGCCGCGAAGTCCGCCGGGTCGGGTTGGCGCCGCAGCATCCGGGGGTGGAGAACCCGCGTGGAGACGATCCTTCGCTCGGCGAGTTCGGGCACCAGCATTCGGCGTGTCGTCTCGACCTCCGGCAGTTCGGGCAACTACCGGGCCGCCTGTGACGCGGTGGCATGGGCTGCGCGGCCGGCGGCGTTCGCGGCACCACCATCCGGCGAAGACGTACCGGGAGCATGCTCGGGGATGGCGGAACTCAGCGAGGAGCGCTTCCGGCCGGCCGGACAGGACGGATCGTTCTGCTTGCAGGCCATTAGCCCGGTTCTTTCCGGTCGGCCTCCATAGCCTCGAGCGCCGCGCGAGCAGCCTCCTGCTGGGCCTTCCTTTTCGAGTGCCCGACGCCGGATCCCCACTCGGCGCCGTCGACCGATACGACCGATGTGAAGACCTTCCTGTGGTCGGGACCTTCGGAG
Organism: Candidatus Spongiisociaceae bacterium; assembly: GCA_965219685.1. Classification (GTDB taxonomy): domain Bacteria; phylum Actinomycetota; class Acidimicrobiia; order Spongiisociales; family Spongiisociaceae; genus JAPPFW01. The sequence continues at coordinate 1,271,552 of CBDCOH010000002.1, forward strand.
TCGATGTGGTACTCGGGCCGGGCGCCATCGCGTGCGAGCAACTCCTGCAGGCGGCTCTTGTAGTCGCCCCAGCCGGGCCGCACCGCGGCACTCCCGATCCGATTCTCCCACAACCGCAGGATCACCCGGCGGGCCGGTTCCAGGCCTCCGTCCAGATAGACCGCGCCGAGGACCGCCTCCATGGCGTCCCCCAGGATGGAGCGCCTACCCCGGCCTCCGGTCGCCTCCTCCCCCTTTCCCAGCAGCACGTGCTCGCCGAGACCCAGGCTTTCGGCAACCTCGGAGAGAGCCCGGTTGCTGACTGCAGACGCACGCAACTTGACCATCGCACCCTCGGGATAGTCGGGGAAGTGTCCGAAGATGAAGTCGGTCACCACCAACTGCAGGATGGTGTCTCCCAGGAACTCGAGGCGCTCGTTGGAAGGCTCCTCCCCGGTCTCTGCAACCCAGGAACGGTGGCGGAGTGCCCGGTTCAGGAGCTCGGGGTCGGCGAAGGAGTGGTCGAGCGCCTGCTCCAGGCTGGTGTGAGAGCCCGAGTCGTTCAAGAACGGACCAGTCCGTGTTCGAGTCGTTCGATCAGGCCGCCCTTGACACCCTCGGTGGCTAGACGGATCGCGTTGAAGATCGCCCGGCGCGAGGACGACCCGTGGCATATGACGACGTTTGCCGACGTGCCGACGAGGTGGGCGCCTCCGTACCTGGCCGGGTCGATGACCTCGCGGATCTCGTTCATCGGGGCGGCGATGTGGGGCAACACCTCCTCCGGCAGGCGCTCGAAGGCCCGCCCGATCAAGCGTGCCACCAGGCCGGCGGCGGCTTCGATGGTCTTGAGGGCGACGTTGCCGGTGAAGCCGTCCGTCACGAACACGTCGGCGGCCTCACCGATGATGTCACCGCCTTCGAGGTTCCCCACGAAGTTGACCGGTGCTTCCTCGAGCAGTTCGAAAGCCGACCGCTCGACGTCCCTACCCTTGGCCCGCTCGGCGCCGATGTTGAGCAGGCCAACCCGGGGACGTTCGATGCCGTAGACGATCTCTGCGAGTTGGGCGCCCATCACGCCGAACTGGAGGAGGTGCACCGGGCGTACCTCGAGGTTGGCGCCCGCGTCGAGCAGCAGGACCGGTTTGCCCGGCCGCGGTATCGGAGTGGCGATCGCAGGGCGCAACACCCCCTTGATGCGGCCGATCACGATCGAGGCGGCCGCGATGGCCGCCCCTGTGGAACCGGCCGAAACCAGGGCGTCGGCCCCATGAGAGGCTACGAGCCGCGCCGCGGTGAGCACGGACGAGTCGGGTTTGTCGCGCACCGCCTTGGCCGGGTGGTCGTGCATCTCCACGACTTCCGGAGCGTGCACAACCGGCAGATCGGCGCCGATTGCACTCAGGTCAGGCTCGACGATCTCCTCGCGGCCCACGAGCACCACTTCGTGCCCTGCCTCGGCCGCCAGGACCGCGCCCGCCACGATCTCGGCGGGCCCCTGGTCGGTTCCCATCACGTCGACTGCTATGCGAGCCACGGGTCCCCGATCAGGTGTGCGGGATGGGCGCTCCCTCCGAAGCACCGAGAGGGGACGGCCCCCGATGGCGTGATCCCCCGGTCAATCGAACACCTCCACGACCGTTCGCCCGCGGTAGGTACCGCAACCGCCCTTGCCCGTACAGGCCCGGTGGGGCAGCTTCGGCTGACCGCACCGGGGGCAGCTAACGGTCCGGGTAGGGCGCATCTTCATCGCCTCCGCCTTGCGCCTCCGCGTGCGTGAGCGCGACATCTTTCTCTTTGGTACAGCCATGGCGTATCCCTTCCGGTCACGTCAGGTTGAGGGGGGTGCTTCCAACCAGCCTTCCAGAGCGGCGAACGGAGAGCCTCTCGCCACGGAATGCCCCTCGCAGGGATCTACATTCAAGTCGTTTCCGCACGAGGGACAAAGTCCCCGGCAGGACTCCGAGCATAGCGGTACCAGCGGGACGCACAAGCACAATTCGTCGTGCAGCACCGGGGCGAGGTCGATCGCCCCGTCGGGGCCGATGTCCGCACCGGCTTCCTCACCGTAGGCCTGCATCACGGGAGCGCCGGCCTGGAAGGACACCGTCCGCAGGCAACGGTTGCATCTGAGCCGCATCACAGCCCCCACGTCGCCGCGGACCAGAACCCCCCCGACCGTGTCCTCGACGCGCAGGTCCGCCTCGACCGGCCCGCATTCCTCGACCTGATCCAACTCGATCTCGATGGAACCCGATAGGGAGACCTGTCGACGGGATCCGGGCCGTCCGAGCAGGTCGGAGACGTGGATCAGGAAGGGCCGGTCTATTGGCCCACCGACCGGGTCTGGCGGAGTTCGGCCCGCATGGAGCGAATCTGGTCCAGGACCCGGCCCATCAGGGACTCCAGCCGTTCGAGGCGGTCCTCGGCGTACTCCTCGGCCTCCAGCCGGATCCTGTGCGAGTGGTCCTCGGCCCTGCGCACGAGGATGTTCGCCTCCTCGGTGGCCTCGGCGATGATGTTGGTGTCGGACACCAACTCGTCGGCCTTCTGGCGAGCTCGCTGTATGAGATCTCGTACCCGCTCGTTGGTCCGGGCCACGAAGGTCTCGCGCTCCCTCACCATCCAGCGCGCAGTCCGCATCTCCTCCGGGAGGCGATCCTGCAGCATCTCGAGGGTCTGCAGCATCTGCTCCCGGTCGACGATCACCTTGCCCGAAGCGGGTATCGTCTTCGCCTCGGAGATCGCCATGATTATCTCCGAGACAAGGTTCTGCACCTGCCCGACCGTTGGGAGGGCGGCCGTCCCGCCTGCCTCTTCTCGATCACCGTTCATGCGACCACCGTTCCTTCATCAACCGGCCTACTTCTCCCGGTACCAAGCCATCCACTGTACCGCCCAGGCTTCCCACTTCCTTGACCAGGGAAGAGGATAGGTAGGCGTGCTCGGGACTCGTGGGGATGAACACAGTATCGATTCCCGACAGCCTGTGGTTCATCTGGGCCATCTGCAGTTCGTAGTCGAAGTCGGAGACGGCCCGCAACCCCTTCACGATCACGCCGACCTCCTTCGCGCGGGCGAAGTCCACCAGGAGACCGTCGAAGGAGGCAATCTCTACCCTGGGCTCGTCGGCGAACAGGTCGTCGAGCATCGCCACCCGCTCCTCGGATGTGAACATGGGCGTCTTGGAGAGGTTGCGGATGACCGCCACGACCACCCGGTCGAAGACCGAGACGCTCCGGCGGATGACATCCATGTGTCCGTTGGTGGGGGGATCGAAGCTCCCGGGACAGACCGCTGTGGCCACCCTCTCTCCCTTGTCCGGCAGTTGCCCTAAATCTAACCGGTGGTCCTCCGATTCCCCACCCCCGCGACACGAAGGTAGCGCCAGATCCGGGCCGTTCCGTAGCTGAGCCGTCCCGCAGCCTCGAGACCCGGCGCTTCCGGCCGTCGCTCCCCGCCCGGCCGGTGGAGCACCGCCGTCCCACCCAAGCGGATCAGCGGCACGACCGACCGCAGGGTGGTTTCGACCGAGGCCGCCGAGTGGCGGTAAGGGGGATCGACGAACACGAGGTCGAACCGTCCCGGATTCCGGGTAAGGAACCGGTCGACATCGACGGCGACGATCTCCCCGCCCAACCCCACAGTGCGGACATTGGCCCGCAGGGCCTGCAGCGCCTTACGGTCGTTCTCGACGAAGACCGCCGAGGCGGATCCGCGGCTCAACGCTTCCAGACCCAGCGAGCCCGTGCCTGCGTAGAGATCCAACACTTCCGCCCCCGGGAGCACCGAGGCGATTGCGGAGAAAATCCCTTCGCGCGCGCGGTCGGTCATCGGCCGGGTGACGAGGCCCCGAGGTGCCTTGAGCCGCCGACCCTTCGACCTTCCCGATATCACCCTCATGTCACGATCTGAACAGCCACTCCACGCGCTCCCCTAGCAGCACCCTCACCTCTTCCCTGATCTCAGGATGCGCATCCAGGTCCGGATCTTCCTCTACGAGGGAAAACGCTTCTCGGCGAGCCGCTATGAGCTCCCTGCGGTCCCTGAGGATGTCGGCGATCCGCAGATCCGAGAATCCCGACTGGCGCGCCCCGAAGACCGTGCCGTGGCCGCGTATCCGGAGGTCCTCCTCCGCCAGGCGGAAGCCATCCGAGTGCTTGACCATCGCGTCCAGACGCCGGGCGCCGTCCTTGGTGGTGGGATCGGCTAGGAGGATGCACTCGGAGCGGTCCGGTCCCCTGCCGACGCGGCCGCGCAACTGGTGCAGTTGGCTCATGCCAAAGCGGTCTGCGTCCCTGATGACCATCACCGTGGCGTTGGGCACGTCGATCCCCACCTCGATCACGGTGGTCGCCACCAGCACATCGGTCTCGCCCCTGCGGAAGGAGTCCATCACCGCCTCCTTCCGGGACGGTGCCATCTGGCCGTGCAGGAGCCCCAGGCTCAGCTCCGGGAACACCTCCCCCAGCCTCTCGTGCTCGGCCACCGCGGATGCCGCCTCCACCCGGGCCGAACCCTCGACCAGCGGGCAGACCACGAATGCCTGGTGCCCGCTCGCCACCTCCCGCCGGATCGTCCTCTGGGCTTTCTCGAGGCCCGGGCCGTCCATCGACCCGAACCATGTCCTGACCGGTTTCCGCCCGGGTGGCATCTCGTCGATCTCCGACACGTCGAGGTCTCCGTACAGCGTCATGGAGAGGGTCCTGGGGATGGGGGTGGCGGTCATGATCAGCAGGTCGGGGTCGACCCCCTCGGCCTTGTTCTTGAGCTTGACCCTTTGATGAACGCCGAAACGGTGCTGCTCGTCGACGACGGCCACCCCGAGCCGGCGGAAGCGTACCCCTTCCTGGATGAGGGCGTGCGTACCGATCAGCACGTCGATCCGGCCGTCGGCGATCCACTCGAGCAGTTCCTCCCGTCTGGTCGATCCTCTGCTGTGGACGTTGACCTCGGCGTGGTTCCCCGTGAGGAGGGCCACCAGGAGTCCGGACCCGTCACCCTGATCGGCAGGTATGTCGAAGAGTGAGACCGACCCGTGAGGGCGGGCTGCCATGCTCGAGTCGGCCAGCAGGCGGCAAACCCCTTCGTAATGTTGCTCGGCCAGCACCTCGGTGGGGGCCATCACCGCTGCCTGGTACCCCCCCTGCACTCCGGTGAGGACGGTCGCGACTGCTACCACCGTCTTTCCGGAGCCCACCTCCCCCTGCAGGAGCCGGTGCATCGGGTAGGGGCGGGCGAGATCCTCGCTGATCTCGCCTATGACCCGCTGCTGGGCGCCGGTCAGGCGGAATGGCAGACCGTGGATGAACTTCTCCACCAGGCCGGGGCCCTCCCCGGTGCTATGGGTGATCCCGACGGAGCCGGCCATCTTGCGCTGCTTGGTCATGGCCAGCGCCACCTCGAGCCGGAAGAACTCGTCGAAGATCAGCCGGCGCCGGGCGGGACCCACCTCACCGAGGTTCTCGGGGAAGTGGACGGAGTTGACCGCCCGGTCCCGGTCGATGAGTTCGTGGCCCTCCCGGATCCCGATGGGAAGCGGATCAGCGATGGGGCGGGAGCGTTTCAGGGCATTGTGGACACCGAGCCGCAGGTAGGCGGGCGTCGCGTCGCCGACCGCCCGGTATACCGGAACCACCCGGCCCACCGCCAGGTTCTCGCCACCGGTGGTGAGGATGTCCACGGCCGGGGACGTGATCTGCAGGCGACCGCGGTAGCGCTCGATCTTGCCCGACAGCGCCACCTCGGCCCCGCGGTCCAAGCGTCGGGCCTGGTACTCCTGGTTGAACCAGATGGCCCTCAAGGAACCCGTGTCGTTGCCGATCAACGCTTCGACGATGACCAGGCGGCGCCGGGGCCGTCTGACCGAGACCCGCAGAACCCGACCGATCACGGTGGTCTCCACGCCTTCCTCGACCTCATCGAGCCGCATGATCTGCGATCGGTCCACGTACCTTCTGGGAATGTGGAACAGGAGGTCGGTAACCGTTTCGATACCCTTCTCACGGAGCGAAGCGGACCGCTTGCCGCCGAGCCACCTGACCCGATCGACCCCTACTCGGTGGAGATAGGCGAGGCTCCTCACCTCCGTTGTGGTCCCGCTGCCCACGGTCGGCCGTTCCATGCAGGTCAGGATACGGCAGGCGGCGCCGGTCGGGTTCCGGCGGTGATCGCCCGGCCGGCCGCTGGCAACAGCAGGAGCCCGACTACACTGCCTGGCCATGCAAGGGGTGGTCAAACTCTACGACCCGAACACCGGAGCCGGGGTGGTCGTGCTCGACGTGGACCGGAGCGAGGTGTACCTTCGGGCCGGATCCCTGGCGGGCAGCGTCTTCCGCCTGCTGCGTCAGGGTCAGAGGATCATCTTCGACGTCGAGGAGGACGGCGGCCGCCGTTTCGTGCATACGGTCCGGATGGGATCGGACGGCAGGTGACGGAGCCCGAGCTTCCGGAGTCGACAACCGTTACAGTTCATCGAGACAGCCCGAGAGGAGCACCGTGGTCGAGGCATACGTGCTCATACAGACCGAAGTCGGCAAGGCCAAAGTGGTGGCGGACCAGGTCCGCCTCATCGACGGCATCGAGTCCGCCGACGACGTGACCGGACCCTACGACGTGATAGTGCGTGCGGAGGCCGGCGACGTCGATCAACTGGGCCGGCTGGTAGTAGCCAGCATCCAGGCCATCAACGGCATCACCAGAACACTCACCTGCCCGATCGTCCACCTTTGACGACGGCCTGCGGATCAGCCGAGCTTGGCGGCGATCGAGGCGGCGCTCCGTAGGGCGACCCCGTCGGAGCCCGCGGTGGAGAAGACCCTCGCACTCGAGTTCTCCATCTCGCTGACCAGGTCCAGCACGATCTGTCGGCGGCTGATCGGCGGATCGACCCACAGGTAGAGCGACAGGCTTCCGGGAATGGTGTTGACCTCGTTGATCCACAGTTCTCCGTCCCGTTCCAGGAAGTCGAGGCGCGCGATCGACCTGATTCCCGCCAGCTCCGTGACAGTGGCCGCCAGCGACCGGATCCGGCCCTCGAGGTCGGGGGGGAGCCTGGCCGGAAGTTCCCGTGCGGAGCCTTCGATCCCGCCCCCTGAGAGGTACTTCTCCTCGTACCCGTAGAACTGGTCGCTAACCGGGGCTTCGATCGCTGACAGTTGGAATTCCGGGTAGGTGCGGATGGCGACGTTCAGGTCCCTCCCACCATCCAGATAGGGTTCGATGACCCCACCACGATCCATGTGAGGCGACGATCGGAGCAGCGCCAGGGCGGTCCCGTAGTCGTCGACCACCTCGATGCCGATCGAGGAGCCGCCGAAGCGCGGCTTCACTATGTAGGGAGGGGGGTAGTCCGGTTCGGCGCCAGGGGCGAGCAGCCGGCGCGGAAGGCCGGGCAACCCGGCTGCCGACACCAGGGCGCCGAAAGCCAGCTTGTCCATGCAGAGGGCCGACGCGGCGGCGTCGGTGCCCGAGTGGCGGACGCCGACGATGTCCAAGGCTCCCTGGAGGGTTCCGTCCTCGCCCGGGCCCCCGTGGCAGCAGTTCAGAACGGTGTCGACATCCAGCCTGCGACGCTTCACCATCCACCCGATGTTGGGCTCCGCGACGAACCGCAACTCGCGCGCCTTGGGCGGAGGACCTGCGGCGTAGTGGGACGCCTCCCCGGCCGGGTCCACCCTGTACCAGCGCCCCACCTTCGACCAGTAGACGGCCACGGGGTCCCGGCCCGCCTCGGCCAGCAGCCGAGAGGCCTGGAGGCCGGTCAGCACGCTTATGTCGTGTTCGGGGGAAGGGCCGCCGAACACGACCGCCGGATTGGTCATGCCGTTCCTCCACACATGTCGAGTCCGCTGGGGTTGACCGCTCTGGTACAGAGGCTAGGCGACGGGCAGCCGTTCGCCGGTGATCTCTGGCTGGTGGTTGGTGGCCGCCTGCCCGACTAGGCCATCGCCGGCAAGACCGAACTCGTCTTGGATACCCATCGGAGTTAACCGGTGACCACTGAGGGGTCCGTCCCCTGCCCTACGGGTAATGATCCGGCAGGTCGTTCTCGTACAGCACCGCATCATCCGGGCCCAGGCGACCGCGCACCCACTCCACCGCCTCCTCCCGGTGGTCCACAAGCGTGATCCGGGCCCTCCGCCCGCGGGCTCCGCGAGCCAACCACCTGCGATTGGCCCTGCCGACGATCACCAGGTCGTCGGCGACCTCGGCCGCCGACGTACCGAGAGCGATGTTCTCGCCCTTCTGGCGAGGACCGAGTTCGATCATCCCCGGCGTTACCACCACCCGCCGCGCCCCGGGACCCCCGCTGGCCGCGAGGACCTCCAATGCCCTGGCGGCGCCGGCCGGGTTCGAGTTGAAGGTGTCGTCGATGATCGTGAACCCCTTCGAGGACACCCCGACCGATTGGCGATGCTCCGTCTGGGTGATTCCCCGGCTCCGGTCGGCGATGGCGCCGGCCTCGACCCCGAGTTGCAGGGCCACCGCCACCGCACAGGCCAGGTTCGCATGGAACACGCTCGTGGCCGAGACGTCGCCGATCTGCTCGCCCCGCACCACGATGGCAGCTCTGCCCCCGCGGGCCCGGACGCGGACGTCCGCCGCCGCTCGGGTCGTGCCGCAACGCCAGACGGTCGGTCCACCCGCCTCCGAGGACAGCCTGTCTGCGAGTTCGGCGAGGAGGGGATGGTCGACGTTCACCACCACCGCCCCGGCTCCTTCGACGATCTCGGACTTGGCTTCGACGATCCGCTCCTCCGTCCTGAACCTCTGGAGGTGGACCGGTCCGATGGCCGTCAGCACCGCCACCGACGGGGGGATCCAGGAACAGAGTTCGGCAATCTCACCCTTCCCGTAGGTGCCCATCTCGGCCACGAACACCTCGGCGTCGGCGGTCAGGTGCTCGTTCACCGCCCGTGCCAGCCCCAGGCGGTTGTTGAAGCTGGCCGGGCTGGCCACCACCCGCTTCGTGCCCTCCACCAACTGCTTGACGTACCACTTGGTCGAGGTCTTCCCGAAGCTGCCGGTGATCCCGACCACGATCGGCGCCACGCGGGCGAGCGAGCGAGTGGCCTGGTCGACGTACGTCTGCGAGATGCGCCTCTCCAGTGGTCCGGCTACCCATAGCGCAGCGTCGGGGGCCAGGTAGGAAAGGAGGACCAGGATCAGGGTCGAGGTGCCCGACGGCGCCCGTCCGGCTGCGGTCGCTACCACCCACGTGCCCAACGCTGTGGCCCCCAGAAGGATCCCCGCTGTCACAACTGCGGTGCGCTTCAGCCGGGAGGTCCACACCAGCGGGGAGGTGCGACCCCGGAGTGCCAGTCCGAGCGGGAAGACAGCAGCTCCGACCACCCCCACCAGAGGCCAGAGGGAGTCGGGCCGCGCAAGCCACCCGAGAAGGGCGACTGCCACCAGCAGCAACTCCCCCAAGTTCAGTAGCCGCCCGGCCATCCAGACCCTCCGCATCGCGATGACCGAGCCGGCCAGGTAGTGCTCGCGTTGGGCGACCCTGAGCCACCTGACGCTTGCGACGAGTACCGCTACCAGGCCCAGAGCCGGCATTCCCCACGTCACAGCAATTCCTCGACAGCGAGGCGGACCCGATCGGGAGCCAGGCGTGGGACATCATGCCCGCAGCCGTCCACCACGTCCACCTTCACATCGTCTAGAAGCGCCGCGGACCCGTGGGCCACCTCCAAGGGGACCTCCCGATCGTCGGCGCCCCAGACCATGCGGACCGGACACTCGATACGGGACAGTTCGGACTCGTACGTCTCGTTGACCATCGTGACCAGGACGTCTCGCATCACACCGGAGACGGCGCGGTAGTCGGCCGACCCTCGGCGCCGTTTCTCGCGTTCTAGGCGCCGGTCGCTGATTAGCCCGGCCTTGTTGGCCCACCGCACCAACCGGTATGCCTTGGACGGCTTGCGCGTCGGTCGGTTGCCGGGGCGCAACAAGGGGACACCGACCAGGACGAGCCCCGACACCAGTTCCGGGCGCTCGGCGGCAAGCACCGCGGCCACCCTTCCCCCGAACGAATGGCCCACCAGAACCGGTCGGCCGCCGAGTTCCTCCACCAGTGGGGCAACCAGTTCCGCATATCCCGACGCCCCTACAATCCCGGCCGGAGGCGGGCTGGCTCCGAAACCGGGCAGATCGACCGACACAGCGTCAAGTCCGTCCAGCACCTCCACGAAGTCCCGGCGGTTCCTCCCCCACCCGTGCAACGCCACGACGCGCGCCTCGCCCGATCCGTAGCGATCCCCGAACAAGATTCCGTCTACGAAGCTCCTGAGGGGCAGGACGCCTTCTCCCTGATCGCCTGAGCCGGTCAACCCCCGGGACGTGGGACTCGCCGAGGGCCGGCGCCGCGAGGTTACCGCCGGACCCACCCGATGAGTTACCCCATGTGGAGGAGAAGAGCGCCACACTGACCCGCGCGTGTTTGATGTTGGGCACCCCCGTGATAGACACTTTCGGAGACGCGGACCATATCAGTAGTGTTAGTATGATTGTCACAACTGTTGGTAAAGACTTGACACTGTTGGTGGAGAGGAAAGATGGTTACCGAGTCGTTGGTGGATACCAAGGATGAGGCACGGCAGGCCGAGGTCCCCACTGACATTGCTCAGGCGCTGCTCAAGATCCACGAGGACCGTACGTACTACGTCAAATGGGTGGTCGGCGTGGGCATCGGTATCGTCACGGTGGTTCTCGCCGTTGCGGGGGTGCTGATCGCCGTACTCGGGTAGTAGGGCTCGCCGGAGAAGGGTCCTACGGGCGTTCCTATTCGGGAGAGCGGTTGGAGGTGGCGATGGCGTGGAAGCCGGCGTCGACATGGATCACCTCGCCGGTCACTTTCGTGGCGAAGTCTGACAGCATCACACAGATCATGTTGGCTACCGGGGTCGGGTCTGTGGTGTCCCACTCGAGGGGAGCGCGCTGGTCCCAGACATCCTGGAACCGGGAGAATCCCGCGATACCCTTGGCTGCGACGGTCGACAACGGCCCCGCCGAGACGGCGTTGACCCGGATGTTGTGAGGCCCCAGGTCACGGGCCAGGTAACGGGTCACCGACGCCAGCGCCGCCTTGCACACCCCCATCCAGTCGTATGCAGGCCAGGCCTGGGTGCTGTTGTCGAAGTCGAGGGTGACCAGCGAGCCGCCGCCGGCCTCCTGCAGCAACGGCAGCAGCCCCACGGCCAGGGTCTTGTACGAGAACGCCGACGTGGTGAAGGCGAGCGCCGCGCTCTCCGACGGGGTGGTCAGGAAGTTGCCTCCGAGCGCGTCCTCGGGTGCGTAGGCGATGGCGTGGACTGCCCCGTCGATGCTTCCCCACCGCTCCGAGAGTCGGGCCACCAGCCCGTCCATCTGGGCCGGATCGTTGATGTCCAACTCGAACACGTCGGGCGGGTCGGGAAGGCGCTGTGCCGACCGCCGCGTGAGCCGCATCCCGCGCCCGAACCCGGTCAGGATGATCTCAGCGCCCTGCTCCTGGGCAACCTTTGCGGTGTGCCACGCGATGGAGCCGTGGGTGAGGACCCCGGTGATGAGCAAGCGTTTACCGGTCAGCAGCATGGTGCCTCCTTCTCAGGACCCGGATGACCGGGAGACAGGCGGCTCAGTCCTCGTCGCCCGGAGCGGAGGCCGCCATCTCGGCGATCTCGGCCACGATATCGGCATTGGCGAGGGTGGTCACATCGCCCAGCCGGCGTTGTTCCGATATGTCTCTCAGCAGGCGTCGCATGATCTTGCCCGAGCGGGTCTTCGGTACGTCGGGTGTGAACACGATGCTCTTGGGTTTGGCGATCGGCCCGATGGAGTTGGCGACGTGATCGCGTAGCGTCCGCATGAGCCCGGTGTCGCCCTCGAACCCGCCCCGCAGGCTCACGAACGCCGCGATCGCCTGGCCGGTGAGCGGGTCGCTTCGACCGACCACCGCCGCTTCGGCCACCGACGGATGGGAGACAAGGGCTGACTCGACCTCCATGGTCGAGATGTTGTGACCCGCCACCAGCATCACGTCGTCGACCCGACCCAGTAGCCACAGGTAGCCGTCGTCGTCCAGCTTGGCGCCGTCGCCGGGGAAGTAGAGGCCGTCGAATCGGGACCAGTAGGTGTCGACGTAGCGCTGGTCGTCTCCCCAGATGGAGCGGAGCATCGAGGGCCAGGAGTTACGGATGACCAGATAGCCGCCGCCGCCCCGGCCGACGGATAGCCCGCCCTCGTCCACGACGTCCGTCACGATCCCGGGCATCGGCCGGGTGGCGCTGCCCGGTTTGGTGGTGGTGATGCCGGGCAGGGGCGAGATCATGATCGAGCCGGTCTCGGTCTGCCACCAGGTGTCGACCACCGGCGACGTGCCCCCTCCGATGTGCTCGTGGTACCACATCCAGGCCTCGGGATTGATCGGCTCTCCCACCGTTCCCAGGAGCCGCAGCGACGACAGGTCATGGCGCTGTGGGTACTCCACGCCCCACTTCATGAAGGCGCGGATGGCGGTGGGCGCCGTGTACAACTGCGTGACACCGTACTTGGCGATTATCGACCAGAGCCGGTCCTTGTCCGGATAGTCGGGAGTTCCCTCGTACATGACCGACGTGGTTTGGTTGGCCAGGGGTCCGTAGACGATGTACGTGTGCCCGGTAACCCATCCGATGTCGGCGCCGCACCACCAGATGTCCTCGTCCGGTTTGACATCGAACACGTAGCTGTGGGTGGTGGTGGCGCCCACCAGGTAGCCACCGGTGGTGTGCATAATGCCCTTGGGCTTGCCGGTGGTGCCCGACGTGTAGAGGATGTAGAGCAGGTCCTCTGCGTTCATTACCTCCGGGGCACAGTCGGCCGGCTGGCCCTCCACCAGATCATGCCACCAGATGTCACGCCCGGGCGTCATGGTGACCTCGTTGCCCGTGCGGGCGAGCACCACGCAGTGCCGGATCAGATCTGTGCGGTCCATCGCCCGGTCCGCCGCCACCTTCAGGTCGACGACGCCTCCCCTCCGCCAGGCACCGTCGCAGGTGATGAGTACCTCGGCGCCCGCGTCCTCAACCCGGTCGTAGATGGCGTCCGACGAGAAACCGCCGAAGATCACGCTGTGAGCAGCTCCGATACGTGCACACGCCAGCATGGCGACGGCAAGCTCGGGCACCATCCCCATGTACACGGCGATCCGGTCGCCTTTCTTGACGCCGATGGACCTGAGCCCGTTGGCGAAGCGGCACACCTCGTCGTACAGGTCCTGGTAGGTGAGCACCCTCTCGTCGCCCGGCTCCCCCTCCCAGTAGAATGCGACCTTGTCGCCCCGGCCCGCCTCGATATGGCGGTCGATGCAGTTGTAGGCGACGTTGAGCTCGCCGTCGGAGAACCACTTGAAGAACGGTGGGTTCGAATCGTCCAGCAGCAGGGTGGGCTCTTTGAACCATGTGATCCGGTTCCGCGCCTGCGCTTCCCAGTAGGCGACGGGATCGGCGGCTGCCTCCTCGTGCAGGCCGGGCTTCGCGTTGGCTTGGGACGTGAAGTCCGACGACGGCGGGAAGGTGCGGTCTTCTTGCAGCAGGTTTTCGATGGTGCGCTCGGCCACGTCTCCTCACTCCGGGTCGGTTAGCCGGAGGGTACCGGGTTGCGACGGCCCCCGCGCCGCCCGCGCTACCCGGCTAGGGGCGGTGGTCGGTGCGGCGCACCCGCTTGGACATGCCACCCGGTGTCCGGAGGCATCTGACCCTGTCGTTGATGTCGCGGAGATCCTCGAGCAGGCGCTGGGCTTCGATGGTCTCGTCGAGCCGCCGGTTGGCAGCGCCGATGCGCTCGCGCATCTCCTCGGTGACCTCCTCGATGCGCAGGCTCAGGGCCCGGCACTTCTCGTCGAGCTCTCGCCGGTTGGCTTCCATCTCGGCTCGGAGTTCTTCCGCCACGGCGTCGAGCCGGCGGTTGGTACGCCATACATAGACGAAGGCGACCAGTTCCAGCAGACCCAGTACTGCGAGTATGAGAGTTGTAGTTATTGCCATAACACTATTCTATGCAACGTTGTCCTATCATTCAACTGGATTGTTGGAGTAGTTTTCCCGATGTCGAATTCCATCTCCGAACCCGGCCCGGAAGGGACGTGGAGTCTCCCTCCCTAGAGTCACCGGCCGATACCACAGTCGAGAAGGTGAGTTCCCCCGATGCCTCCCAGCCGTGTCCAGAGATCGATGCTGTCGGTGCCCGCCTCGCAGCCGGCCCTCTACCCGAAAGCGGCCCGCTCGGGAGCCGACCAGGTGATGATCGACCTGGAGGACGCGGTGGCCCCCGACGACAAGGAGGCAGCCCGGGCCTTGGTGGTGAACGGTGTGCGTGAGGTCGACTGGGCGGCCTCCGGGCAGACGTTGACGGTGCGGATCAACGACACCGGTACGCCCTGGATGGAGGACGACGTCCGTACGGTGGTCACAGGAGCCGGCGCACTCATCGACACCCTGATGATTCCCAAGGTCACCGGACCCCGGGATGTGACCATGGTTGCCGCGCTTCTCGACGAGCTGGAGACCGCTCTCGGTCTCCCCAAGACGATCGGCCTGGAAGTGCTGATCGAGACTTCCCGGGGGCTGGCCTATGTCAACTCCGTGGCCGATGCCCACCCCCGGCTCGAGGCGCTCCACTTCGGAGCCGGCGACTTCGGCGCCAGCATGGGGGCACGCACGCTGAGCATCGGGGACGGCGTGGGGATGGGCAACCGCTGGCACGCGGTCCAAACGATGATCGCGGTGGCGGCCCGCGCCCACGGGTTGAGACCCATCGACTCGGCCTACGACAACTTCCATGACGATGAGGGATACCTGGCCGCCGCAGAGGCGGCCGCGGGTCTCGGCTACGAAGGGAAGTGGGCTATCCATCCGAGACAGGTCCCGCTCGCCAATCAGGTGTTCTCCCCCACCCCGGACGAGGTGGCGTCCGCTCAGGGTCTCCTGGACGCACTGGACGCCGCAGCAGCCACGGGACGCGGAGCTGCCCGCTATCAGGGAAAGATGATCGACGCAGCCTCTGCTCGCCTGGCGGAGAACATCCTGCGTATCGCCGAGCGAGTCCGCGCCTCAAGCCCGCAGTAACCTCGGCAACCCGCTATCAGAGATAGCATCTAACACTAACATCTAATTAACCCTAAACCACTAACTACTAACCACGATCGCCGATAGCCACCGGTACCGGGCCTGAGGAAGCGGCGCCCAGCGAGTCGCGGGCGTGGTAGGACGAACGAACCAGCGGGCCGGACTCCACGTGAGCCAGACCGATGCGGCGGCCGTAGGCGGCGTATTCCGCGAATTCGTCGGGGTGCACGTACCGGTGAACGGGGCGGTGGCGGACTGTCGGGCGCAGGTACTGGCCGATA
Organism: Candidatus Spongiisociaceae bacterium; assembly: GCA_965219685.1. Classification (GTDB taxonomy): domain Bacteria; phylum Actinomycetota; class Acidimicrobiia; order Spongiisociales; family Spongiisociaceae; genus JAPPFW01. Next base: position 1,286,907 of record CBDCOH010000002.1, read on the forward strand.
GTCACGATGTCCACGCCGACGGCCCGGAGATCGGCCAGCGCACCGAGCAGTTCGTCGCGGGTCTCGCCCATCCCGGCGATGAGCCCGGACTTGACAGCGCGGCTCTGGTCGTACCACTTCGCCCTGGCCAGCAGGGCCAGCGACCTGCCGTAGCTGGCCGAGGTCCGGACCTCGCGTTGCAGGCGCAACACGGTCTCGGTGTTGTGGTTGAGCACCGCCGGCCCGGCGCGCAGGACCCGCTCGAGGTCGGCACGGGCTCCCTTGAAGTCGGGTATCAGCACTTCCACGTCGCAGCCCGGCACCTTCGTGCGGACCTCCTCGACGGTCCGGGCGAAGACAGTTGACCCCCCGTCGGGGAGGTCGTCGCGATTGACCGAGGTGATGACGGCGTGGCTCAGCCCCATCGACTCCACCGCCTCCGCCACGCGGAACGGTTCGTCCAGGTCGAGACCCTGGGGGCGTCCGGTGTTCACGTTGCAGAAGCCACACGCCCGGGTGCAGGTGTCCCCGAGGATCATCATCGTGGCGGTGCCCTGGCCCCAGCACTCGTAGATGTTGGGACAGCCTGCCTCCTCGCACACGGTGTGGAGGTCCAGGTCGCGCATGAGCCGGCGCAGCCGCAGGTAGTCGTCCCCGAACCGAGCTGTCACCTTCATCCACGGCGCCTTGGGCGGCTCGCCCGCCAGCCTGTTGCCGATCGTGACCGGGACCTCGGCGCGGCCCTGGGGCGAGAAGCACCCCTCGGCCAGCAGGCGGTCCACCTCGAACTCCCGGGGCCGACCCTGCTTGCGGGTGAAGGGGCCGATCTGCACCTCGTTGCGGCCGTATCCGAACACCTCCTGGAACCTCGGGACCACAACATCGATCACCTCCTCGATGGACACCTTGCGTCCCAGGAGTCGGGCGAGGCTGGTGACGGGCCGGTCGGTGATCCCGCAAGGGTTCATGTGGGAGAAGTAGGTCATGTCGGGATCGACGTTAAGGGCGAACCCGTGCATGGTGACCTGCCGGGCCACCCGCACCCCGATCGCCGCCACCTTCCCCATGCCGGTCCAGACACCGGTGTAGCTGCTCTCCCGCCGCGCGCGGATCCCGAAGTCGGCGAGGGTCCGGATGAGCACCTCCTCGAGGGCGCGCACGTACGGCACGATCCTCTTGGTGTCCGCCAGCGCCACGATCGGGTATCCGACCAGCTGCCCGGGGCCGTGGTACGTGATGTCGCCTCCCCGGTCGATGTCGAAGCGGAGCGCCCCGAGATCCGACAGACGGTCTTCGGAGATCAGCAGGTTGGCGGGGTCGCTGTTGCGGCCGAGCGTGTAGACGTGCGGGTGCTCCTGGAGCAGCAGGTAATCGGAATGCGCCCTGCCCCGGTGACGTCCCTCCCAGAAGGCCCGCTGCAGGTCCCACGCCTCCTCGTACTGAAGCCGGCCGAGCCATCTGGTTCGCAGCAGGTCAGGCTCCGCGACCACGCCGAGGCGCTGGTCCCGGGTGACGACGCTGCGGGCGCCGTTCAGGTCAGTTGCTGTTCCCAATCCCAGGTCTCCAGGTTGTCCTTTATACGACGCAGGAAGAGCACCGCCGTGGAACCGTCGAAGGCCCGGTGGTCCCATGACAGGCCCAGGTATCCGATGTGGCGGATGGCGATGGCGTCCTGGCCGTCGCTGGTGGTGATCACCTTGGGACGCTTCGCCACCGTGTCCGTGGAGAGGATGGCCACGTTGGGCACGTTGATGACCGGCGCAGACATGAACGACCCGTAGGGCCCCGGGTTCGTGATCGTGAAGGTGCTCCCGGTCACGTCGTCGGGTTTGAACCTTCCCTCTCTGGCACGGATCGCGACATCCCTGATCTTGCGGGCCAGCGCCCTCATCGTGAAGTCGTCGGCGTTGCGAACCGTGGCCACGATCAGCCCTTGCTGGTTGAGGTCGATGGCGATCCCCAGGTTGACGTCCGGGTGGAAAACAGCCTTCTTCCCTTCGAGATCGAAGGAACTGTTCACGATCGGGAACTCCCGAAGCGCGTCGATCGTGGCCCGGGCTATGAACGGGAGGTAGGTGAGCGAGAACCCCTCGCCCTCCTTGAACGACTGCCTGTGCGCCTGCCGCACCCGCTCGACCCCTTCGTAGTCGACCTCCACCGATGTCCACACATGGGCGGCGGTCTGCAGGGACTTGACCATGTTGGTGGCGATCCGCATCCTGAGTCGGCTCAGCTTGCGGGTCTCCTCCCCTTCCGGCGCGGCCGGACGGGTCTCGACGGCTCGGACCTCCGGAGAGGGTGGTTCCGGTGCTGGCTGGGCCGGTTCCGGGGCGACCGCAGGCTGCATCCTGTCTATGTACGCGAGAACATCGTTGCGGGTGACCCGTCCATCCCTGCCGGTCCCCTCGATCGCGGCGGGGTCGATCCCGTGCTCGCGGGCCAGGCGCCGTACGACGGGCGACAGGAACTGGCCGGGCCCCGGGCGCCGGCCGGCGCGGCTGGGAGGACGCGGCTCGGGCGGAGGCGCGACCGCCCGAGGGGGCGGAACCGCGGCCCGATCGGCCGCGGGCGGCGCCTCCTCGACCGGGGACGGCTCGACGGCTGGTTCCTGGACCGGCGCCCCTCCGGCGGGTTCCGCGGGCGCCCCGGACTCGCCGTCGATTACAACCATTGCGGTCCCGACTCCGATCGTCTCACCCTCGGCGACCAGGATGCTTGTGACCACGCCGGCCACCGGCGACGGTATCTCGGTGTCGACCTTGTCGGTGGAGATCTCCACGAGCGGCTCATCGGCGGCGATGGGGTCGCCCACCTGCTTCATCCAGCGGAGAACCGTCCCTTCGGTTACGGTCTCACCCAGTTGCGGCATCGAGATTGTGGTTGACATTCTTTACCTCCCCCGGGGCTCAGGCTCGTCGGACATGTCAGTGGAGGGGCAGCCCTGCGGCCGCCATCAGCGTCTCCCCAGTCGCCTCGCTGAGCGTGGGGTGGGCGTGGACGAAGGCCGCCGCTTCCTCGGGCAGGGCCTCCCACCCCACCATGTACATCAACTCGTGGATCAACTCACCGGCCTGGGGACCGACGACGGTGGCGCCCACGATGGGACCTCCCACCTCGTTGAGGATCTTCACGAAACCGCGGTTCCTACCGATGATCCGGGCCCTTCCCACGCCGAAGAAGGAGTGATCGTGGGACTCCACCTCGAGACCCGCGGCCTCGGCTTGCGCCTCGGTAAGGCCCACGGCCGCCACCTCGGGATGGGTGTAGACCACGCTGGGGAGCGCCCGGTAGTCGACCGGCCTAGCCGACCCGGTGGCGATGAAGGTGATGGCGGAGATGGCCTCTGCGAAGGCGCCGTGGGCGAGGCCGGGGGTATCGGCCACGATGTCGCCGACTGCGAACACACCGGGTTGAGCAGACTGCATGGTGTCAAGATCGACCCTTAGGAATCCCCGGTCCGTTCCCAGGCCGACGGTTTCGAGACCGAGTCCATCGGTCAACGGCCGGCGGCCCACCGCTACCAGGACGGTGTCCACCTCGAACCCGTCGGCACCCCCCGAAGCTTGCAGGACGGTGCGGTCACCGGAGGCTTCGAGTTCGGCGCCCGACCCCAGGACGAAGGTGACGCCGCGCCGTTGCAGCTGCTTCTGGAGTTCCTTCGCCGCGCCCGGCTCGAAACCGGGGATGATCTGGTCCACCATCTCGAAGACGACCACTTCGCTGCCGACATCGGCGAGCAGGCTGGCGAACTCGCACCCGACTATGCCTCCTCCCACGATCCCCACCCGGCCGGGTCGTTCGGGCCAGTCGAGAGCATGGTCCGAGCTGACGATCCGTCGACCGTCGAAAGGGAATCCGGGTAGTTCCACGGGAGCGGAACCCGTGGCGAGGATCACGTGGCGGCCTTCCAGGAGTCGGAATCCTCCCGGTTCCTCGACCTCGACCTTGCCGACCCCGGTCAGGCGGCCCGTACCTCTAACCACGTCTACCTTGCGGTACCTGAGTAGTCCCGCCAGCCCTCGGACCAGGCCTTTCACGATCGTGTCCTTGCGTTCCAGCGCCACTGGCCAGTCGAAGCGAGGGTCTCCGGTGACGACCCCGAACTCGCCCGCCGACCGCACAGTGGAGTACACCTCGGCGGCCTGGAGCCAGCTCTTAGCAGGAATGCAGCCTCTGAGCAGGCACGTACCCCCGATGGTGTCCCGCTCGACGAGGGCGACGGACAGACCGAAGTTGCGGGCGTAGAGCGCGGCGCCGTAGCCACCCGGACCCCCGCCCACGACTATTACGTCATACAACTGGGGGCTCCCTCAGGAGGGTGCCGAAAAAGCCCGGACCAAGAGGTCTGCTCGCGAGCCCGCAAGTTGTCGACCGGGCGCCCTTCCGCCGAGCGAAACCCGCTGGATGCATTTTTGAGGATCCTCCTGTATGCACGGATGGGTCAGCCTAATGGTATCGCGCTGATCAACGGACCTATGCGGCCGGGGCGGCTACCCTGACTCGCCGATGCCAACTCGCTATCTGATAGTCGGGGCTCTGATAACCGCGCTCGTGATCCTGGTGGGGGTGGGTCTCTGGTTCCTGCTCGGGGTTCTGTGACATGGGTTGCGGTGGCGGGAGAAGGTGACGCATACAGCCGTCCCCATGGGTGACGGGATCCACCGGATAAGCCTCTCACTTCCTCCGATGGGCCCGAAGGCGGTGAACTGTTACGTGGTGGAGGGAAGCGACGGCCTGACCTTGATCGACTGTGGCGTCAACGCCCGCCGGCAGCTCGACACCCTGGTCGGAGGTCTGCGTCAGGTTGCCGACGGCGACCCGACCCTGGAACGGCTCATCTGCACCCACCTCCACTTCGATCACGTGGGCGGCGCCGCGTCACTGCTCTCCGACCATCCGGCCGAGTTCGTGATGCACGCCACCGCGGCGGGACTCGTCGACTGGTACAACGACCGGAACAGCCACCGCGACAGGCTGGCGCGGCTGGTACGGCAGCACGGCGGCCCTCCCACCCTGGAAGCCCTCGACGAGGCCCCCTGGCAGCAACGGTCCTTCCTGGGTACCGCGGTCCCTCCCAGCCGCCCGGTCGCCGACGGTGACCGGATCGATCTCGGCTCGGGTCGCTACCTGGAGGTGGTTCACACGCCCGGCCACGACCGTACGCACATCTGCCTGGTCGACAGCCTCACCGGTTTCCTCTTCGCCGGCGACCATGTTCTGCCGCGGATCACACCTTTCGTGCCGTACGAGGCCGACCGGGACAGCCTCGGCGACTATCTCGAGTCGCTCACGAAGATAGTGGAACTCGACCCTCCCAGGATCCTGCCCGGCCATGGAGAGCCCCTGGACGGGGGACGCGACAGGGCGCGCGAGATCACCTTGCATCACGAGCAACGATTGGACGCCGTCGCCCGGGCTGCAACGGGTCCGACGGCCGATGCGTGGGGAGTGATGCAGCAGGTCTTCGGTACCGAACTCGATCCGATCGGCAGCATCCTGGCGCTGCTCGAGACCCTCGCCCATCTCGAGCACCTGGCCGGCAGGGGCCGGTTGCGCAAGCGGGCCTCGGAGGGCTTCTGGTGTTACGGAGGGTGAGGGGGTGGCCGCCGCGAGAGTCAGAGGGGTCGGAAACCCCGGTTGCGCGCCTCGGCCAAGGTGTCGGGTCCGTACGTCTGGATCAGCTTCCGTCCCAGCAGGTCGTCCGACTCGATCCGCTCCTCGAGCAGGGAGAACTGGTCGCGATCGTCGCAGTCGTAAACGGTCATCGTGTCACGGGCCCCGACGAACCGGCTCGCTTCCAACCGCCTCAGCCTTGCCATGCAGGTCCCACCAGGATGCCCCCTCCGTGTCCGGTCATCCGGCGCGTCCCCCTCGCCTCTCCCGGACTCCCGTCTTCACCTCCGTACCGCACATGGGGCAGCGGGCGACCGCTATCTCCCCCACTATGAAGCTGAAGCCGCACTGCTTGTCGGCACAACGCGTTCTGCGGGAGGGCCTCTCAGGTGGCGGCGGTGGTGGCGGGGCCATCGGTCCTTGCGGTCCCGCGCCGGGCGGCCCTCCATGAGGGCCGGGGCCCGCACCGGGTTGCGCCCCGGCCCGGACCTCGTTCGTCACGCCGCAGGCAGGGCAGGCGTAACGGCCCGGCCGCATGACCTCGAATCCCGTACCGCAGCGACCGCATCGTGCTCTCATACCGGCTCCTGCTCCTTCACCCTTTCACCCAGAGCGCCGATACCGGCCAGGTATCCCGCCTCGGCGGCAAGCACCTGGGCGATGTCGGCGGTGGAGTACTCGTGGCCCCTCCTGGCCAGTTGGTACTGAATGTACTCGATCGCGCCGCTCTCCCCGCCGGCTATCACGCTCAGGCCTGTCCGTCGTCGGGCAGGGACGGCCAGGCCCTGCAGGTAGTGGGTCGACCACTCGATGATCCGGCGTACCCCGGATTTGCCGAGCCGGCCCATCGGTTCAGGATCGAGACTCCCGGCCGCGAACTCGACCGCGTCGTTGATCACGTAGACGGGCGGCTCCGACATTCGTCGGCCGCCGGAACCCCGGAAAACGACGACGGCCACCACGAGCAGGACAAGCACCAGGCCAACGAGTCCGATCGCCGCCGCGACTCCGGGAGACATGGAAACAGCCTACCGGCCGACCGTCCCCTCCCCGCTCACGAACCCCAGGGGATGCCGGGCACGATCTCCGAATCCCGTCCGAACATCCAAGCTGCCCTGCACGCGACATGTGGGCCGCGCTGGGATCGAGCAGGTTCGGAACCGCTCCCGCCATCAGGCGACCGGCCTCAGTACACGTACGGGGTCGGCCGCGGCGGGAACCTGGTCCACGAGGTCACGACCAGGGACGCCAGGTCGGATCCCTTCAAACCGGCCTCGGAGAGGGTGAAGAGGTTGTCGCCTATCACCAGCGAACGCCTGATCGGAGCGTGCATCCACCGGTAGTACCCCGAACCGCCCGCGAGGTCGTCCTCGGCCAGTTCATGCTCGATGGTGCCCAGCCGCTCTATGCCCCCGGATCCGATGCGCAGTGCGATGGCTCCCTGGTAGCTCTCCCACTGGTTGGATCCTTCCTGATACCCCCACCATCCGATGGGCAGCACCGCCAGTCCGGTCTGGGGCCAGTACAGGAAGGCCCGATGGTTGAACTCGACCTCCGTACGGGAGGATCTCGGAAGTCTGTACTGGTGGGTGCGTACCGGCTTCGCGGCATCGGACACGTCGAACACGGACACCTGGGTACCGAGGATACGGCCTCTCTCGTCGGCATCCTGCCCGACGCCGAGTACCAGGTGCTCCCCGACCGGGTGCAGGTAGGCGGAGTATCCCGGGATCTTCAACTCCCCCCGCACCTCAGGTGCGGTCGGATCGGACAGGTCGACGGTGTACAGCGGGTCGATCTGGCGAAAGGTCACAACGTAGCCCATGTCACCGATGAACCGCACCGCGAAGATGCGCTCTCCCCTGCCGAGGCCCTTGACCGATCCGACCACTCGGAGACGGCCGCCGTCCCGCTCCAGCACGTCCACCCGGCTCTCCGACGTCCCGTCGGCGCGCCACCATCCCCATACGGGCACGTTGGTGGAGGCCACCCGCAGGTACCCGTCGTGTTCGGACATCGCGAACTGGTTGAGCAGGAGCCCGTCGACTGATCCGCTCGCTTCGTAGACGGGACCGTCGGGCCCGCTGACGTCGAAGCTGTGGATCTGGGTGGTGACCCGGGCGGCATCCGCCGCGTCGAAGTCGGTGCGGTCGATCCAGCGGCGGTTGGCGACGTACAGCCGGTCGGCAGACGCATAGACGGTGTCGCCTCCAGCCATGACACTCGCCACGGAACCCACCCGGAGTCCCTCCGACAGGTCGATATTCAGCACCGACAGTAGGCCGAAGCCGGAGAACTCCTGGGGGGCGAAGGTCGCCGAGCAGTCGACCAGGCTCCCGCGGTCGGAACGTCCCTGGGTCTTCAGCTCGTACCCCGGCACCCACTGTTCGAGGGTGGACTCCCGTATGGCACTGCGGTTGGCGCGCTCTGCTCTGGTCTGGGCCGACCCGAATCCGCTGGCGGGGTAGACGAACTCCCGGTCGATACGGGACTCCGACGCCACCACCAGGCTGGCCCGGTCATCCACTAGGCGCGCAGACACCAGCCTTCCATCGATGGAGAGGCTCCTGACCACCCTCAGTACCAGCGGCTCGGATAGGTCGAATTGGACGACCTGCGCCTTCGGCTCGCGCGAGCCGCCCGGTGCATCGGCGTTGCCGGACATCATCACGAGGGCCGTGTCACCTCTGAGCAAGAGTTGGCTGTCGGGCAGTCTCCATCCACCGCCCAGGCCGTTCAGCCAGGGCCACAGGTCGTATGTGGAGATGACGGCCGGATCGCCCCCCGACACGTCGATGTTGTACATGACCCCTCGGGAGAGCGCCACGATGCGCTTGCCGTCCGTCTTGACGATGTCGGGTTCGTCGACTCCGGCCTCCTGGACGTTCGTGGTCGAGTAGTCGACACCAGCCACGGGGGAGGTGACGGCCTCCGCTGCATCCGCCGCGGCCTCCGCCTCGGCGACCGCGGCCTCGGCTACATCGAAAGCCAGGTAGGAACCTCCGTCGGCGAAACCGTAGGGGCCCACTCGCGCCAGGGCCTCGCTCTTGAGGTGGTCAAGGAAGGCGTCGCAGTCTTCGAACCGGATCAACTCCGATGGGGCCATCTCCTGCGATGCCGAGGGAGAGGCCGCCGCGATGTTTAACACCGTCAGCAACCCTGCGACGCAAAGTGCGTGCCTTCTCATGAGCGATTCCTTCCATTGGACAGGCGCTTGCCGGTTGGACGTACGCTAGAAGGGGAAGGTTCCCGGTGCGGGCGCAGCTCTTGCGACGCCACCGCAATGGGTTTACCAACGCGGCGGTCAGCCAATTACCCTTGGAGGTGGACATCCACTCGCCTACCGGGAGAACCTCCGTTGAAGGCCGACGCCCCTTTGCTCGCCATAGAAGACCTGCACGTGGCCGTGGACGGGAGCCCGATCCTGCGGGGTGTCGACCTGACGACCAGGCGGGGTGAGATCCATGCCCTGATGGGACCCAACGGATCCGGGAAGTCGACCCTCGCAAAGGTGCTGATGGGCCATCCCGCATACGAGATCACCGCGGGGAGGGTCTACTTCGACGGTGAGGACATCACCGAGGCCGATCCGCCGTCGCGAGGGCGCAGGGGCATGTTCCTGGCCTTCCAGTACCCGGAGGAAATCCCGGGGGTGTCGGTGGTCAACTTCCTGCGCACCGCACTGAGCAACCGCACCGGGATCGACTACACGGTGCTCGAACTCCGACTGAGGGTGATGGATGCCATGGCCGCGCTCGGAATGGACTCGACCTTCGCCGACCGGTACGTCAACCAGGGCTTCTCGGGAGGCGAGCGCAAGCGGAACGAAGTGCTGCAGATGGCGGTGCTGGAGCCCGAACTCGCCATCATGGACGAGACCGACTCGGGACTCGACATCGATGCCCTCCAGATCGTCGCGGAGGGAGTGAACAGGCTGGCCGGACCGGAACGGGGATTCCTCATCATCACTCACTACCAGCGGTTGCTCGATTACATCACCCCGGACACCGTCCATGTCCTGGTCGGCGGCCGGATCGTTGCATCGGGCGGGCCGGAGTTGGCCCGACGTCTCGAACTCGACGGCTACGAGGCCTTCCGGGCGGTGTCCGCAGCATGATCGATCCTTCCTGTATCCGCGCCGACTTCCCGATCCTGGATCGGGAGATCAACGGGCGACCCCTCGTATTCCTCGACTCGGCGGCCAGTTCGCAGAAGCCGGTCCAGGTTCTCGACGCCCTCACCCGGATCTACCGTGACTCCTACGCCAACGTTCATCGCGGCGCCTACACCCTGTCGCAGGAGGCAACCGAGGCATACGAGGAGGCCCGGCGCAAGGTGGCCCGGTTCCTGAACGCCCGCACAGACGAGGAGATCGTCTTCACGCGCAGCGCCACCGCGGCGATGAACCTGTTCGCGTACGGATGGGGCCTCAACACGTTGAAGCCGGGGGATCGGGTGATGACCAGTGTGATGGAGCATCACGCCAACATCGTTCCGTGGCACATCGTCGCCCGGCACACCGGCGCCGAGTTGGTCTATCTGGATCTCACCGACGACTTCCGCATCGACCTGGACAGCGTGGGTGACCGCTTGGACGAGAGGGTCAAGATCGTGGCCCTGTCGGGGATGTCAAACGTCCTGGGTACCATGCCTCCCATCGGCGCGATCGCCCCCCTGGCCCACGAAGTGGGGGCGGTGGTCCTCGTGGACGGGGCACAGCTCGTTCCCCACTCCCCTGTCGACGTGCGGACGCTGGGCGCCGACTTCCTGGCCTTCTCGGGACACAAGATGCTCGGACCCACCGGGATCGGGGTGCTGTGGGGACGGCGGGAACTGCTCGAGGAGATGGAGCCCGCCGAGGGTGGCGGCGAGATGATCCGCGATGTCCGGCTGTTCGAATCGACATGGGCGCCGGTACCGCACAAATTCGAAGCGGGCACGCCTCCCTTCGTGGAGGCCATCGCCCTCGGGGCAGCCGTCGACTACCTGTCCGATATCGGCATGGACAACGTGTTGGAGCACGACCGCCGGCTGACCGCCTACGCGCTGAAGCGGCTGGCGGAGATACCGGACCTCTCCATCCAGGGGCCGTCCGACATCACCGACCGGGGGGGCACCATCAGCTTCCACATCCCCGGCATCCACGCCCACGACATCGCGACGATTCTGGACGAGCAGGGCGTTGCGGTACGAGCGGGACATCACTGCGCCAAGCCGTTGATGCGTCACCTCGGTCTCACCGCCACCGCGCGCGCCTCCTTCTACGTCTACAACGTCGAGCAGGAGGTCGACGCCCTGGTGGACGCCTTGGCCGAAGCCCGTCGCCTGTTCGGGCTCTCCTGACGGAAGCCGGCCCGTCATGGCAGACCGCTACCCGTTCGGCACCGCCCGAGTTCTAACGTTGAGACCCACCTATGGCGCTTGAAGAACTGTACCGCGAGGTGATCCTCGATCACTACCGGAGTCCCCGAAACCGTCGGACCCTCCGGGATCCCGACGCGAGCGCCGACGGCAACAACCCGCTGTGCGGCGATGACGTCCGCGTCGAGTTGATGATCGAACGGGGCATCATCGTGGACATCGGCGTCACGGGGCAAGGGTGTTCCATCTCACAGGCCTCGGGATCGATGATGGGGGACGCCGTCAAGACCAGGTCGATAGACCACGTCCATCACCTCACCGACCTTTTCAAGGGGATGATGAGCATCGACGGCGCCTCCGACCCCGGACTGAACCCGGACCGTCCGGGAGCGGTGCTCGGCGATCTGGAGGCTCTCCAGGGGGTGCGCAAGTTCCCGGTGCGCATCAAGTGCGCCGACCTGCCGTGGACAACGCTCGAAGAAGCGCTGAAGGGATACGAATCCCGCTGAATTCCGGGCGCATCTCATCGCGGTCCGAGGGTCCGCCCGGCTCGGGCTGCACGAAGACACAGCGGAACCTCGGGCGTCCGGGGCTTCAGGACTGCAGGGCGATCATGATTCCCACCACAGAGGCAGCGGCCGCGTAGACCGACGCGATCATCCACATCCCCAACCGGAAGGCCGCCCGGTCCGACGCCCGCTGCCCGTCCAGGATCGAAGCCAGCATCGTCGCAGCCGTTGCGGAGATTTCGGCTCGAACCTCGGCTTGGCGGGCTTCATCCTTCGCGTCGACCAGGGACTCGGTTACGGTCGTCACAATATCCCCCTGCCCTCTTTGCCGATTCTTGATCGGGTTAGCATACAACGTTGTGGAGTATATAACAACGCTTATCTCGGGCGGACCCGCGCCGGTGGTGTGGCCCAGCTAGACGGAGTAGGCCACTCACCACTCACCACTCACCACTCACCACTCACCACTCTAGAGAATCCCTCCCTCGGTCATCCGCTTGATGTCGAGGACGCGGTCGAGTTCCTCCGCATCCAGGAGGCCCATCTCGAGCACCACCTCGCGGATGGTGCGTCCGGTGGCGAAGGCCTCCTTGGCGACCTCGGCCCCTTTGTCGTAGCCGATGCGCGGGTTGAGGGCCGTCACGACGATCAGGTTGGCGTCCGCCAACTCCCTGGCCCGTTCCACGTCGGCCTCAATCCCCTCGACGCAGCGTTCGCGCAGGGTGGTCGAGGCGTTGGCCAGCAAGTCGATCGACTCGAGAAGGTTGTGGGCCATCATCGGCATCATGACGTTCAACTCGAGGTTCCCGTTGGCGCCGCCCCAGACAATGGCGGCGTCGTTTCCGATCACCTGGGCGGCCACCTGCATCGCCATCTCCGGAATAACCGGATTCACCTTTCCCGGCATGATCGAAGACCCCGGTTGCAGGGCCGGAAGTCTGATCTCCGCCAGACCTGTCCGGGGTCCCGAGGACAGCCAGCGCAGGTCGTTCGCGATCTTGAAAAGCGAGACGGCCACAGTCTTGAGGGCTCCCGAGGCCATCACCACTGCGTCCTTGGCCGCCTGGGCCTCGAAGTGGTTGGTGGCCTCCCGGAAGGGTATGCCGGTCCTCTCCGACAACGACCGGATGACCGAGGCGGCGTATCCGGGAGGCGCGTTGATCCCGGTTCCGACCGCCGTGCCGCCCAGCGGAAGTTCTTCGAGGTCGGGCACCACCGCCCTTAGCCGGTCGGCGCCGCGCCGGGCCTGGTCGGCATAGCCGGAGAACTCCTGGCCCAGGGTGACCGGTGTGGCGTCCATGAGGTGGGTCCGACCGGACTTCACCACGTCGCCGAAGGCATCCGCCTTGTCCTGGAGGGATCCGGACAGACCGGAGAGGGCCGGGATCAGGTCTTCACGGATGGCGGCCGATCCCGCCACGTGGATGGCCGTGGGTATCACGTCGTTGGACGACTGACCGAAGTTCACATGGTCGTTGGGATGCACCGGGCGGTCCTCGGTGGTGGCTCCCAGTAGTTGGACAGCGCGATTGGCGATCACTTCGTTGGCGTTGGTATTGGTGGACGTTCCGGAACCGGTCTGGAATATGTCGAGCACGAACTGGTCGTCGAGCGCCCCTTCCACGACCTCGTCGGCCGCCCGCGCAACTGCTGCAGCGATCTCGTCGGGTACGTACCCTGTCCGGCCCGAGACGCGAGCCGCCGATCCCTTGATCAGACCCATGGCCCAGATAAACCGGCGGCTGAACCGGAGGTTGGAGATCGGGAAGTTCTCGACGGCCCGCTGGGTGGAGGCCCCGTACAACGCGTCGGAGGGAACCTGCAGTTCCCCCATCGAATCCCTCTCGATCCTGTAGCCCACGTGCGCCTCCTCGACCAGCCTGCTCCCGCATCGTGGCAGGACCGGTCACTTTACCCGTGCCATCGTCTGCTCTGAGCCCGCATCCTCGCCTGCATCCAGGGGAGCGATATGAGGTAGCGTTGCGAGGCCTGCCCTGGTCGGGAAGGAGCGCCGCCAGAGTGACCAGATCATCCGCGCCAACGATCACCGGTAGCATCCTGGTGGTCGAGGACGACCGCGGGGTCCGCGAGTCCCTCAGACGCGCTCTCCTACTCGAGGGATTCGACGTCGCGACCGTATCGGACGGCGCCTCGGCACTCGAGGACGCAACCGTCCACGACTACGACGCCATGATCCTGGATGTGATGATGCCCCGGATGGATGGGATCGAGGTGGCTCGGCGGTTGCGCGCCGCCGGGAACTCCGTACCGATCCTCATGCTGACCGCCCGCCACGAGGTGTCCAGCCGGGTTGAGGGTCTCGACGCCGGCGCCGACGACTACCTCGCCAAGCCATTCGCCTTGGAAGAGCTGCTCGCGCGGATCCGGGCACTTCTCCGGCGCGGCGGGTTGTCCGGGCAGGGCGAGCGCCTGCGGCTATCCGACCTGGTGCTCGACCCTGCAGGCCGCCGCGCCTTCAGGGGGAGCCGGGAACTACTTCTGACCAAGACCGAGTTCGACCTGCTCGAGCTGCTCCTCTTCAACCCCCGGGTGGTCCTCACCCGAGGGCTCATCATGGACCGGATCTGGGGATACGACTTCGAGACGAGCTCCAACCCCCTCGAGGTGTACATCGGGTACCTGCGCCGCAAACTGGAGGCGGCGGGAGAGCCCCGGCTCATCCACACCGTTCGGGGTGTGGGATACGTGGCGAGGGACCCGTGAGCCTCCGGCGGCGTTGGGCCCTGGGGTTGGGCGTGGTCGCAGCGGTGGCGATCGGCCTGATCACGATCGCCGCGGTCGTGTCGGCGGAGCGGCAACTACGCGGAGCGGTCGATGCGGACCTCCGGCAAAGGGCCTCCGAACTCGCCCGGCTGCCGGGAGACCAGCGCATCGAGGGTCGGGCGCCGCGTGCACGCCTGCTGCCGAGGATCGTCGACCTCGACGCCGTCGTCCAGGCTCTCGACGAGGACGGCGCCGTGCTGCTGCGTATAGGACCGGAAGGGGTGATCCCGCCGGTGGAAGCGGCCGATCTGGGCGTCCTGGCGGAGGCTGGCCGCTCACTGGTCCGGGATGTGGAGATAGCGGGTGTCGCGTTTCGCATGATCACCTTCAGTGTCCGGCTTCCGACAGGCGGAGGGCCTTCCGCGGTCGCGTTCCAGATCGCGACGGACCGGTCCCGAGTCGACGCGAACCTCGCCGAGCTCACCCGGCGCCTCGTGACGATCGGCGTGCTGGGGGTTCTACTGGTCGGTTTCACCGGTTGGCTGCTCGCGTCGAGAGCGGTCCGGCCGATCACAGACCTCACGGATGCGGCGGAGCGGATCGCCTCGTCGGAGCGTATCGATGCGGGAGGCCGGCTCGACATGTCGGCCCCCGGAGAGATCGGACGTTTGGCGAGGGCGTTCTCTTCGATGCTCGCCTCGCTGAGGAGGTCCAGGGAGGAACAGCAGCGACTCGTTACGGACGCGGGTCACGAGTTCCGGACTCCCATCACCTCGCTGACGACCAATCTCGAGATTCTTCGCCGGCAAGGAGACCGGCTGTCCCGTGACCAGAGCCAAGACCTGATCGAAGCGGCGCTCGCCGAGTCGAGGCAGTTGGCCGGGCTGGCGGCTGAACTCGTCGACCTCTCGACGGATGCGCACCACACGGACGAGCCGACGGTGCCTGTCGACATGCGGAGGTTGGCCGACGAGGTTGCGGGTCGCTTCCGTCAACTCTCCGAGAAGGAGATCACCGTGTCGGGCGCCGGGGCCACCGTCCGGGGGCGGCGGTCACAGCTGGAACGGGCGTTGGGGAATCTGGTTGACAACGCCGCCAAGTGGGCTGACAGCGCCGTGGAGATCGTGCTGGACGGAGCTTCGGTCACCGTCGTCGACGATGGCCCCGGTATTCCCGAAGAGGCCATCCCCCATATCTTCGACCGGTTCTACCGGTCTCGCGATGTCCGCTCCACGCCGGGTACCGGGCTCGGACTGTCGATCGTGGAACATCTGATCGTCGCGAACGGCGGGGCGGTCACGGCCCGCAACGGTCCCGGCGGCGGCGCCGAAGTGGGTTTCACCCTGCCCGTCGTTCCCGGCCGGTGAGCCGCTCTCCCGACACCGGAGCAAGTAGCTGAGTGTTCACGCTACCGAATCCGGTGACCACGTAACTAGCGCAAACCAGTGTAACTAGACGAGTAGCTCCAAGGGATCTGGCCGAGAGCGACCGTGCTCTAACATCGTTTACGCAACGCTGCACGACGCAGCGGTAACTCCTATGCATCTGTTCCTGGACTCGGATCCGGGGCTGCGACTTCGTGAAGAGCGACGGGCGGCGTAAACGCGAGACCCAAACAGTGCTATTGAGGATCGTAAATGATCCAAGTTATCGGTACCCAACGATCACCAACTAACAACTATAGACTACCAACTAGGAACTAATCATCGATTCCGGCCGGGCGCCGGCTCGGAGGTTCCGGCGCGACGGCGGGCCCCGGGGAGGTCACCGAGGCCCGCCGTCGGAGGGGAGGCTTGTTATTAAGAGACCGATCCGGAAGCCTGCGAGGGTGCCCCGGTCGGTTTCTTCCCACCGTGCAGATGGTGACCCCCGCCCGAGCGCCATCTCCTGCGGTCGGAGGCGGCTTCTCGGAACTCTTCCCTGGTTATCTCACCGTCTTCCAGCGCATCTGCCAAGGGACCGTTCTCGTCGGTGATCCGGTCCGCGAACGGCAACTGCGAGATCTCGTCCGAGGTCAGCACGTCGTCTTCCCAGAACGCCTTGAGTTGATCCAGCGCCGCCTTGGCCTCCTCCAGCGCCTGGGATCTCTTCTCCGCCAGCGCCGTCGTGATGGCGTCGGCCTGCACCTCGGTGATGGTCCCCTCTGCGACGAGGTCGGCCAGCACTCCCTCGAGGAGGCTCGTGCCCTCGGTGCGGGCGACTCCTGGGGATCCACGATGGGTGCCTCGTGCCATCACAGCCGTCGCGACCCCCAGAACGAGCACCGCGGCCACGGGAATGATGATCTTGCGCATCCTTTGCTTCCTTTCTCGATCAGGTTCGGATTCCCACCATCTTGGGAGACCAACATGTGCCGTTCCTGAGAGAAACCTGAGCATTCCATGAGAACCTTGTCAGGTGTCAGGTGGAATTCACCATTCACCATTCACTACACGTCAAATGGGGTGTCGGTGAATATGTCGCTCATCTTCGGAGTCGGCGGGGCCTTACGCGGAGCCGCCAGCCCGAGCCGGGACCGGACCGCCGAGTATCCGCCCGCCTCCAACTCGTGAGCCAGCTCGGGGCCTCCGGAATCGGCGATGCGCCCATCGATCATGATGTGTACGCGGTCGGGTTCCGCGTAGTTGAGGATCCGGCTGTAGTGGGTGATCATCAGCACCGCCACATCGGGGCTGCGCATCTCGGAGACCGCTGTGGCCACCTCGCGCACGGTGTCGATGTCGAGTCCCGAGTCGACCTCGTCCAGCACCATCACCCGAGGCTCGAGAACCGCCATCTGGAACATCTCGGACCGCTTCTTCTCGCCTCCGGACAGGCCGCTGTTGACCGCCCGGCCGAGAAATCGCTCCATACCGAAACGCTGTGCCTTCGCTGCGATCCGATCTGCCGCTTCCCCGGCCGTCGCTCCGAGCGAGACCGCCGCCTCCTCGACGAACACCGACAAGTCCAGGCCCGGGATCTCCACGGGATACTGGAACGCCTGCAGCAACCCGGCCCGAGCCCGTTCGGAGACATCGAGATCGTCCATTCGTAGGCCATTTACCAAGACCTTCCCCGACACCTCGTACCCTGACTTGCCCGCCAGCACATGGCACAGGGTGGATTTTCCGGAACCGTTGGGGCCCATGATGGCGTGTACCTGGCCGAAGGGCACGCTGAGGTCCACACCCTTCAGGATCTTGAGGTCACGTACCGATGCCTCGAGGTTCTCGACGCGGAGTGCGATCGTCACCGGTCACCTCCAGGGGAATCGAGCGCCACCATCACCCCGTCGCCGTCGACTCGCACCTCGTAGGTGGGAACCGGGCGGGTAGCGGGCAGCGATCGTGGCCTTCCCGTCCGAACGTCGAACTCGGAGCCGTGGCGGGGACATTCCACGTCGTAGTCGAAGAGGTCGCCTTCCGCCAGCGAAGCGTCCGCATGGCTGCACATGTCGCCGATCACGTAGAAGTCACCGCCGATGCGGAAGACCGCCAGCCGGTGCCCCGCTACGTCCACCCTCGTGCCGCCTTCAGCGAAGGAGCCCACGTCGCCTATCCGGTGCCACTCGATCATCTGGCTCCCCTTCGCTGGGCACCGGCGTACTTGGCGGCCACCGCGGCTCGCGACGGCGCCGCCAGCTGGGGCACCGCCAACTTGGCGAGGATCTCGTCGAAGAACCCCCGCACGAGGAGGCGTTCAGCCCGGTCCGGCGGTAGGCCCCGGCTCATCAGGTAGTAGAGCTGTTCCTCGTCGGGAGGGCCCGACGACGAGCCATGCCCACACTGGAGATCGTCGGTCAGGATCTCCAGGTTGGGAACCGAGTGGACCTTGGCGCCATCGGAGAGCACCAGGTTTCGGTTGGTCTCGAACGCGGAGGTCCCGACCGCCGGGTTCTCGATGCGCATCAGGCCGGTCCAAACCGCCTCCGCCCGGTCGGCTACCGCCCCCTTCAGGAAGATGTCCGAGGTCGTGCGCGGTCCGTGGTGCGTGACGTAGATCCGGTAGTCGAGAACCTGGCGGCGGTCCCCGAAGTAGATACCGCCGACCTTGGCGGACGAACCCTTGCCGGCAAGGGAGATCCCGAGGCGTTGGCGCGAGTAGCGACCGCCGAGACCGATCTCGTCGATCCGCACGGTGGAGTCGCGGTCGGCCACGAACTGGTGGTGAGCGACCATCCGCGCCGAATCGTCGATACGCTGGACCACCGAGACGGCTATACGGGCGCCACGATCGGCCAGTACCTCGACGATCGGACACAGGAGCAACTCCGCGCCGGGAGCGGAGCGATACACCACCATGACCGTTCCCTCCGAACCTGGACGGCCGATGACGGTCACATGAGGGAAGCTGACCGTACCGGGGGCGACCGACTGCACATCCACGACCACCGGGGATGCGACAACCCGGCCCGCCGGGAAGACCACGACGCCTCCCGGAGGAGCGAGGGCATGGTTGGCCGCGCTGAAGATGTCGATGTCCGGAGACACGGCGGAGCCATAGCGGGAGACCACATCCCCGTTCGGTAGGTCCCCCACCCCCGCAACCTCCACCCCGTCTCCGTGGGCTCGGACCACATGGCCGTCGATCAGGCACAGAGAGCCGCTCGGCTCGTCCACGACGTCGAGATACTCGTCCCCGCCCAGTTCCTGCGGCGCCTCCCCTGCCGGGCGGAAGTCGTCCAGGGCGAAGTCGAGGTCGACGTACTTCCAGTCCTCGGAAGTGGATGCCGGCATCGACGCGGCGGCCAGGGCACGGGACCCCCGGCTGCGCAGAGCAGCCAGCCACCCGGGGGCGGCGTGGTCTGTCTCCGTTGGGTCTGGGAATGGTCCGGGCACGGCGCCGGCTCCTTCGCGGTACGGGGGTGCGCATGGTAGACGCAACCGACATCGTATTGGATGCGCCGCGCCGGTGCGAAGCGAGTTGATCCCGCCCGTGGGTTCCCGCTCAGACCCCGGCGGCCGGCGACGCCGGCGTATCGGCCTCCCTACCGGCTATCAGTTCCGACGCTCGCTCGAACACGGCGTCCAGCATCGGGTCGGTCAGACGGCCGGTGAAGGTGTTCTGCTGGGACGGGTGGTAACAACCGATGACGACGGGCGCCCCGCTCCCGAGTTCCACCTCGACCCCGTGACCGAACCGGGGCCTGGGACGGGGGACGTCCCATCCTCGCCGGAGGCCCAGCCGGAGCGTCTGGTCGAACGCCATGCCGCCGAGGGCCACGATCACCTTCACGTTCTCGCACAGGTCGAGTTCACGTTCCAGCCAGGTTGCGCAGGTATCGCGCTCCACGGGTTTCGGGCGGTTGGACGGCGGAACGCATCTGACGATGGCGGTGATCGCAGCATCGAGCAGTTCCAGTCCGTCGCCCCGGCGCACCGCTACGGGCCGGTTTGCGAAGCCGGCGCGGAACAGAGCGCGGAAGAGCCATTCGCCGGATCGGTCACCCGTGAACATGCGACCGGTCCGGTTCGAGCCGTGGGCGCCGGGCGCCAGCCCGATCATCAGCAGGCGCGCCGTGTGATCGCCGAGCATCGGGACCGGGCGAGCCCAGTACTCCTCGCCGGCGTAGGCAGCCCGCTTCTTGGCGGCGACCTCCTCCCGCCAGGACACCAGTCTCGGACAGCGCCGGCAGTCGACCAACTGCTCCTGGAGCCTTGCGAAGTCACTCACGGCGCGGGATCCACCGGTGGTCCCGTGCCTCCTCCCGAACCGGACGCCGGCTGCGGAGCTGCGTCCAGCGCGTCCACCTGGAACCGGCTGACGGCATTCCACAACATCCACCCCAGGCCGCCGCCGCGAGCTTCGGCAGCCCGGATCTCGGCCCTCACCTGGGCCGGGTTGTAGCCGAAGTCCTGGAGCCAGGGCCGGATGATGGCCGAACCCTGGCGGCGCTCGATCGCATCATCGAGGGCATGACCCACCACCTCCCCCGGATGGTTGTTCGGTACGTCGAATCCGAACCAGCCCCGCGAATAGTGGCTCGGGTACAGCATCGGGGATATCACGTCGATGGTCTGGGAGAGCGCTACGAACTCCTGGCCGATGCCACCGTCGCCCTGCACCGTGGTGATGAATCCGAATATGTCGGCGGCGACCAGGCAGCCGAGCGGGTGCAGCAACTCGCCGGCTTCCCGGAGGAACCCGGTGATCGCCTCCTGGCGGACCTCCGCGGAGCTGCCGTGATCGAAGCGGGCGCTCTCCGGGAAGCCGTCGGGGAACCGCACGTAGTCGAACTGGATCTCGTCGAATCCCGCCTTGCACACCTCCTGGGCCAAGTCGAGGGCGTAGGCCCGCGCCCGGCCGTCGGTGGGATCGAGGAAGTACTGGCCGCCCTTGTTGTATGGCTGTCCGGTCCTCGTGTCGAAGACAGCCATGTCGACCTCGGCCCGGGCGGCGATCGGGTCCTGGAACGTTACGAGCCGCGCGATCTTGTAGAGGTCCCGCCGGTCCATCTCCACCATCACCCGGTCGAGGTCGACGAGTGGCTCCACCGCCCCGACGCGTCTGGCTAGCGGCACCGCGCTGTCGTAGAAGATGCGGCCCGACTCGCCCTTGACATCGATCACGAACGCGTTCACGACCGTTTCCTCGGCCACCGCCAGGAGGTCCCTCCACAGTTCCTGATCCGTGTACACCCAGTGGCCGATGTGCAAGGCCTTGATGACCATGGGTTGGATCGTGACCGTCTCCACCAGGGGTGTTCCCACCCAGTAGACCTCGGTCCTCTCCCATCCCGGGCGCTCAACGGTGATGGTGCCCGCCGACGCTCGGCTTATCTCGAAGCGACCGGACTGGTCGGTGATCGTGGCCGTGCCGCCGAGCGAAACGGAGGCCGCCGGCAGGCCGAACCCGCTCGGGTCGAGCACCGCACCCCTGAGGACGGCCGGACGGAGCGCCAACTCGAGGGGTTCGTCATGGTACTCCTCGACCGCCACGGCCGCCGGGAAGAACCCTTCAGCCCTTACCGACACGGAGATCGGATCGCCCTCCCAGCGGACCTGTACCTGTCCCGCCTCGTCGCTGACGAGGAGCAAGTCGTCGGCTGACGCCTCCGCTCCGCCTATCGGGACCCCTTGGTCGTCCTGAACCTGGATCGTGACAATCGCGGTCTCCCCCGGCGGTGGAATGGGCGACTCGCCGGCGACGACCACCGATTGGGCCATGCACGCCGGCAGTGCGACACCGACCATCAAGGCGAACGATCCCATGAGGGAGCGGAAACCTGGTCGGGTCTCCGGAATGGCCGGGTGGTTGTTGGCGGTCAGGATCATGAGGGCGCCTATTCGGGCGTGTCGTCTTGCAGTGGTGTCAAGCGTAATCCGGTTGCCCGGTCCGGTTCTGCGGGCTTCCGGGTGAAGGCCCGGGCCGTCCCGTTCGGGCTCCGTAACGGTGTCCGGAGATTCCTGCGTTGCGAAATCCGGCGCGGGGTGATACGTTGCCTTGCCCAAGCAAGCACGAGGTGGAACACGGGCGTGACGGTGGTAGCACGGGAGGCGTTGCCCTTAACGGATACCGTGGGCATGTACCTGGAGGAAGTGTCGGCGCACTCCCTGCTGACAGCCGAGGACGAGATAAGGCTGGCGCGGACGATCGAGAGCGGCCTGGAGGCACGGGCCCGGTTGGACTCCTCGGACCGCCTCACTCCCCGCGAGTTCCGGAGGCTCCGGAGGCTGGCTCAGGAGGGTGAGCAGGCCAAAGTGGTGTTCATCCGTTCCAACCTGCGACTGGTCATCTCGATCGCGAAGCGCTACTCGGGGCGCGGTCTGGACCTCATCGACCTGATCCAGGAGGGCAACCTCGGACTGATCCGGGCTGTGGAGAAATTCGACTGGCGCAAGGGGTTCAAGTTCTCCACCTACGCCACCTGGTGGATCAGGCAGGCGATCACCCGTGGTCTCGGCAACCAGGCACGAACCATCCGGCTCCCGGTTCATATGGTGGACATCGTGCGAACCGTCAAGGAGACCGCCCGCACCCTGGCCGAGGAACACAGTCGCTACCCGACCCGCCAGGAGATCGCCGAGGCCAGCGGACTGGACATCGAGCGGGTCAACACAGCCCTCGACGCGCCCGGCAACACGGTGTCTCTCGATCGGCCGGTCGGCGAGGATGGCGACGCCGTGCTCGGCGACTTCGTGGAGGACACCAAGGCTCCGGACCCGTTCACCGAGGCGGCGGTGGCCGTGCGACGCGACCAGATCGAACAGGCGCTGGAGGTACTGGATCACGATGAGCGTCTCGTGGTGGTCCAGCGGTACGGGATCGGCGGTTCGGAAGCACACACCCTGACCGCGATCGGAGCCATGATGGAACTGAGCCGCGAGCATGTCCGCCAGATCGAGAAACGAGCCCTGTCGAAGCTACGGCACCCGAGCTTCGCCCTGGGCCTCAGGTATCTCCTCGAACTGTGACTGGTGGCCAGTGGCTACTGGCTATTCACCATTCACCAACCTCAGCCCACCGCGCCGGCTTCGGCCATGTTCAACTCGATGAGCCGGTTCATCTCGACCGCGTACTCCATCGGCAGTTCCTTGACGATCGGCTCGATGAACCCCGCCACAACCATCGAGGTGGCCTCGTCCTCGGTGAGACCTCGGCTCATCAGGTAGAAGAGCTGCTCCTCCCCCACCTTGGAAACAGTGGCCTCATGGCCGATCTGGGTGTCCGCCTCCTCGATCTCCATGTACGGGTACGTATCCGAGCGGCTGGCGTCGTCGAGTATCAGCGCGTCGCACCTGACGAAGGACTTGGCGTCCTCGGCGCCCGGCTCGACGCGGACCAAGCCCCGGTACCCTGCTCTGCCGCCACCCGTGCATATGGACTTCGACAGGATGGTCGAGGTGGTATTGGGAGCGGCGTGCACCATCTTGGCGCCCGCGTCCTGATGCTGGCCCGAGCCCGCGAACGCGATCGACAGAACCTCGCCATGGGCCCCGGGTTCCATCAGCCACACAGCCGGGTACTTCATAGTTAGTTTGGAACCGAGATTTCCGTCGACCCATTCCATCGTGGCGTCGGCGTAGGCGGCGGCCCGCTTGGTGACCAGGTTGTAGACGTTGTTCGACCAGTTCTGGATGGTGGTGTAGCGGCATCGTCCCCCGCGCTTGACCACGATCTCGACCACCGCCGAATGGAGTGAGTCGGTCGTGTGGACCGGAGCGCTGCAACCTTCGACGTAATGGCAGAAGGCCCCCTCGTCGACGATGATGAGCGTCCGCTCGAACTGGCCCATGTTCTCGGAGTTGATCCGGAAGTAAGCCTGAAGGGGCTGGTCGACGTGGACCCCGGGCGGCACGTAGATGAAGGAACCACCGGACCAGACGGCCGAGTTGAGGGCCGCGAACTTGTTGTCGTTGGGGGGAATCACCGTACCGAAATGCTCACGGACCAGGTCGGGATGGTCCCTCACCGCCGAGTCCATGTCCATGAACAGGACGCCCAGGCTCTCCAGGTCCTCCCGGTTGCGGTGGTAGACGACCTCCGACTCGTACTGGGCCGTGACCCCGGCCAGGAACTTGCGCTCCGCCTCGGGGATCCCCAACTTCTCGTAGGTGTCCTTGATGGACTCGGGCACCATGTCCCAGTCCTTGGCCTGCTGCTCGGCAGGCTTGACGTAGTAGTAGATGTCGTCGAAGTCGATCTCGTCGAGGAGCCCGCCCCCACCCCAGGTGGGTATGGGCCGCCTGAGGAAGCGACGGTACGCCTTGAGGCGGAACTTCAGCATCCATTCGGGCTCGCCTTTGATGAACGACATCTCCCGGATGATGTCCTCGTTGAGACCCTTCTCGGGTTTGAAGATGTAGTCGTCCTCCGGGTCGCTCCAACCGAGTTTGTATGCGCCTAGGTCGATGTCAACTGTGGTCATGGGATGCTCCCACCATTACCTCTTCGAGCTGTCGGGATGAGCGGTCCGCAGCGGGGCCGCTCGCCCCTCATCATAGCTTCGCCCGAGGTCAATCAGAGCAACAATTACCGTGCCCCGGGCGGATTTCCATCACCGCCAGGGCATGTCCGCCGGAGTGACTACGGCCGGCATCCTCGTGTCGCCGACCAGGTACCGATTCACGGCCGCGGCACAACTGCGCCCCTCCGCTATCGCCCAGACGATGAGGGACTGGCCGCGGCCCATGTCCCCGGCCACGAACACCCCGTCGACGTTCGTGGACCAGTTGCGGTCCCTTGCCACGGTGCCCCTGGGCGTGAGTTCCACGCCCAGTTGCTCCAGCATGGGCGAACGCTCCGGTCCGGTAAAGCCGAGCGCCAGCAGCACCAGGTCGGCCCTGAACTCCTGGTCGGTGCCGTCCTTCCGGTCGAAGTGCATGCGGCCGTCCCGGAAGGACAGATCGACGCGGTGGGTCCTGAGAGCCGCGACCCGTCCGTGACCGTCCCCGACGAACTCCTCGGTGTTGATGGCGAACTCGCGGGCCCCGCCCTCCTCGTGCGCGGATGAGACTCGGTAGATGAGTGGCCATGTCGGCCATGGGGTGTTGTCGGGCCGGTCATCGGGCGGGCGGGGCATGATCTCGAACTGGTGAACGGAGGCGGCGCCCTGCCGGTGGACGGTACCTAGGCAGTCGGCTCCGGTGTCGCCTCCACCGATGATGACGACGTGCTTGCCGGCCGCCGAGATCGGAGGCTGCCCCATGTCGCCGGACTGGACCCGGTTGGCCATGGGAAGGAACTCCATCGCCTGATGGATCCCGTCGAGATGCCTCCCCGGGATGGGCAGTTCGCGCCACCGGGTTGCTCCCGCAGCCAGCACCACCGCGTCGAACTCGGCCATCAGCCGGTCGGCGGTCGGGTCGACGCCCACGTCGGCGTTGACCACGAAGCGGGTGCCCTCCTCCTCCATCTGGGCCAGGCGGCGGTCGAGGAAGCGCTTCTCCATCTTGAACTCGGGTATGCCGTAACGCAGCAGTCCCCCGATGCGATCGTCCCGCTCGTACACAGTCACCCGGTGCCCCGCCCTGGTCAACTGCTGGGCCGCGGCGAGACCCGCAGGGCCGGACCCGACCACGGCGACGCTCCTGCCGGTCACGGTGGTGGGCATCACCGGCGCCACCCATCCTTCGGCCCAGGCCCGCTCGATGATCTCCAACTCGACCTGCTTTATCGTGACCGGATCCGAGTTGATGCCGAGGACGCAGGCCGCCTCGCACGGCGCGGGACACAGCCGCCCTGTGAACTCCGGGAAGTTGTTGGTGGCGTGCAGGCGATCGATCGCCTCCCTCCAACTGTCGCCGTAGACGAGGTCGTTCCAGTCGGGGATCAGGTTGCCGAGCGGGCACCCACCGTTGCAGAAGGGGATCCCGCAGTCCATGCACCTCGACGCCTGGTCCCGTATGTCCTGGACGGGAAACTCCTTGTACACCTCGTGCCAGTCGTCGACCCGGGCGCCGGCCGGGCGCCGGGACGGCGTCCGCCGTCCGTGTTTGAGGAACCCCTTGATGTCACCCATGCGCGGCTGCCATGATCGCGTCGAGCACCGGTTCTCCGGTGATCTCCGCGTGCCGGACCGCGTCTAGCACCCGCTTGTAGTCGTCCGGCATCACCTTCACGAACCTCCAGACCTCCCGATCCCAGCGAGCCAGTAGCCGGGCAGCCAGGGCGGAGCCCGTCTCACGGTGGTGTGCCGTGACCGTGTCGTGCAGGAAGACCAGGTCCTCCTGGTCGAGGGGGTCGAGCGAGACCATTTCGGTGTTGACCTGTTCGGGGAAGGATCCGTCCCGGTCGTAGACGTAGGCGATGCCCCCTGACATGCCGGCGGCGAAGTTGCGGCCCGTGCGACCCAGGATCACGGCACGTCCTCCGGTCATGTACTCGCAGCCGTGATCGCCGACGCCTTCCACCACGGCCACCGCTCCCGAGTTGCGGACGCAGAAGCGCTCCCCGACCAGACCACGCAGGAACATCTCCCCCGATGTCGCTCCGTAGAGGATCACGTTGCCGGCGATTATGTTCTCCTCGGCAACCAGGGGCGCCTCGGGCGGCGGCTTCACCACTATACGACCGCCGGAGAGCCCCTTGCCGACGTAGTCGTTGGCGCTCCCCACCAGCCTCAGGGTGATCCCCTTGGGAAGGAAGGCGCCGAAGCTCATCCCGGCCATGCCGGTGAAGTTCACGGTGATGGAGTCGTCCGGGAGCCCTTCCGCTCCGTAGCGGCTGGTGACGTGATAGCCGAGCAAGGTTCCGACCGCCCGGTTCACGTTCCGGATCGGCAGGTCCAGCGTCACCGGGGCGCCACCGGCCAGGGTCCCCTCGGCCAACTGGATCAAGGTCTGGTCGAGAGCCTCCTCGAGGCCGTGGTCCTGCCCGGTGGTCTGGCGCATCGGCTGGCCCGGGCCCAGTTCCGGTACGTAGAAGATCGGCGAGAGGTCGAGTCCCTCGCTCTTCCAGTGGTCGACGGCGTCCCGAACCTCCAGCAACTCAGCGTGGCCGATCGCCTCGTCCAGGCTGCGGAAGCCCAGTTCAGCGAGCAGTTCCCGTACCTGCTCGGCGATGAAGCGCATGAAGTTGACCACGAAGCGGGCCTTGCCGGCGAAGCGTTTGCGCAGTTCCGGGTTCTGGGTGGCCACCCCCACGGGGCAGGTGTCGAGGTGGCAGACCCGCATCATTATGCAACCGGAGACGACCAGGGGCGCGGTGGCGAATCCGTACTCGTCGGCACCCAGGAGCGCAGCGATGACCACGTCCCGGCCGGTCTTCAACTGGCCGTCCGCCTGCACGACGATCCGGTCTCTCAGCCCGTTGAGCAGCAGTGTCTGCTGGGTCTCGGCGAGACCGATCTCCCATGGACCGCCGGCGTGCTTGATGGAGGTGAGCGGGGAAGCCCCGGTCCCCCCGTCGTGGCCCGAGATGAGGACCACGTCGGCCTTCGCCTTGGCTACCCCCGCCGCGACGGTTCCCACCCCCATCTGCGCCACCAGCTTGACGTGGATCCGGGCCTCCGGGTTGGAGTTCTTCAAATCGTGGATGAGCTGTTTGATGTCCTCGATGGAGTAGATGTCGTGGTGGGGCGGTGGCGAGATCAGGCCCACACCGGGGGTCGACATCCTGGTCTCGGCTATCCACGGGTATACCTTGTAGCCGGGGAGTTGGCCGCCCTCACCCGGCTTCGCGCCCTGCGCCATCTTGATCTGGAGGTCGTCGGCGTTGACCAGATACTCGGAGGTAACCCCGAACCGGCCCGACGCCACCTGCTTCACCGCGCTGCGCCGCAGGTCACCGTTGGGGTCGGGGATGTTGCGGACCGGATCCTCACCGCCCTCGCCGGTGTTGGACTTGCCGCCGATCCGGTTCATGGCGATGGCGAGGGTCTCGTGTGCCTCCTTCGAGATCGAGCCGTAGGACATGGCGCCGGTGTTGAACCGCTTCATGATCTCGGATGCCGGCTCGACCTCCTCGAGGGGAATCGATGAACGTTCACCGGTCTTGAACCGGAACAGGCCCCGCAGCGTGCCCAGGCGCTCGGACTGCTCGTCCACGAGCCGCGCGTACTCGTTGAATATGTCGTAGCGGCCTGCTCGTGTCGAGTGCTGGAGCTTGTACACGGTCTCCGGGTTGAAGAGGTGGTACTCACCCTCCCGCCGCCACTGGTACTCGCCGCCGCCGTCGAGGTCCCGGTGAGCGGTCTCGGCGGGGTTGTCGGCGAACGCGCTGCGGTGGCGGTGGGCCGCCTCGGCTGCGAGCACGTCGAGACCGATACCCCCGATGCGGCTCACGGTCCCCGTGAAGTAAGGATCGATCACCTCGGCGCCTAGCCCCACAGCCTCGAAGATCTGGGCGCCGATGTACGACGCGATGGTCGAGATGCCCATCTTCGACATCACCTTGAGGATTCCCTTGCCGGCAGCCTTCACGTAGTTGGCGTGTGCCTTCCCGGGTGCGATCCCGGCCAGCCCGTGGCGCCCGCCCTCGATCATGTGGTCGATCGCGGCGAAGGCCATGTAGGGGTTGATGGCCATGGCGCCGTACCCCAGCAGGAGGCATAGGTGATGGACCTCCCTGGCGTCCCCGGTCTCCACTATCAGGCCGATACGGGTGCGGTTCCTGGTGCGGATCAGGTGGTGGTGAACGGCCGCGGTTACCAGCAGGGACGGGATCGGGACACGGTCCGGACCCACGTCACGGTCGGACAGGACGATCGCCCAGGCGCCGGCCTCTATCAGTTCGTCCACCTCGACGCACACCCTTTCGATCGCTTCGCGCAGGGCGGCACCCCCACCGTCGCGTCTGAAGTGGCACCGTACGACCGAGGCAAACCCCCCTATCGCGGGCACTTCGTCCATGCGAAGCAGCGAGGCGAGTTGGCTGTTGTCGACTATCGGGCCGTCGAGTTCGATCATGTTGCACGAATGCGGCCCGGGGGCGAGAAGGTTGGACTCCGGACCGATGGTCGTCCGCATCGAGGTCACCAACTCCTCGCGGATCGCGTCCAGAGGCGGGTTGGTGACCTGGGCGAAGAGTTGCTTGAAGTAGTCGAACAGCAGGCGGCTGCGGTTGGAGAGCACCGCGGGCGGCGTGTCGGTGCCCATGGATCCGAGCGCCTCCTCGGCGCCGACGGCCATGGGGGCGATCAGCATCTTCAGTTCCTCGTGGGTGTAGCCGAAAGCTTGGAGGCGCTGGAGGACCGGGAGTTCGTCATCCGTGTCCGGGGTTTCCTCCGGGAGTTCCCGCAGGTGGACCAGGCCATCCCCCAGCCACTGCGCGTACGGCCGCGCCGTCGCCAGATCCTGCTTGATCTCCACGTCCCGGACGATGCGGCCCGCGATCGTGTCGACCAGGAACATCCTTCCCGGGCGGAGCCGGCCTTTCTCGACGATGCGCGACTGGGGCACGTCGGTGACGCCCACCTCCGAGGCCATGACGACCAGGTCGTCGTCACTGACCCAGTAGCGGGAGGGACGCAGGCCGTTGCGATCCAGGACCGCGCCGATCTGGCGCCCGTCGGTGAAGGCGATGGACGCCGGGCCGTCCCATGGCTCCATGAGAGAGGCGTGGTACCGGTAGAAGTCCCGCACCGCCGGATCCATGCCGTCGTGCTTCTCCCAGGGTTCGGGAATCATCATCAGCACCGCCTCGGGGAGGGAGTAGCCGCCCATGTAGAGCAACTCCAGGACCTCGTCGAACCCTGCAGTATCCGACACGTCCGGGGTGCAGACGGGAAAGACGCGTTCGAGGTCCGGAATGAGGTGGGTGGCCAGAAGGCTCTCCCGGGCCCTGATGAAGTTGCGGTTGCCCTGGATGGTGTTGATCTCACCGTTGTGAGCGATCATCCGGTAGGGATGCGCCAGGGGCCACATCGGAAATGTGTTAGTCGAGAAGCGGGCGTGCACGAGGGCGATCGCGCTCTCGACCCGATCGTCGTGGAGGTCGATGAAGAAGTCGGGAAGCTGCAGCCCGGTGAGCATCCCCTTGTAGATCAGCGTTCTGCAGGAAAGGCTGGCGAAATACACTCCTTCGTGCATGGTGGGCGCCCCCCCTATCGCCCCCGCGGGACGCGCCTCGCCCGCCACTAGGCGCACCTCATGCTCGATACGCTTCCGGACCACGTAGGCGCGCCGCTCCAGGGCCATGCCGGCCGGGCCCCTCCCGTCGATGAACACCTGGCGCATCGCCGGCATGGTCCTGCGCGCATCGGCTCCGATCACCGAAGGATCGGTCTGCACCTCGCGCCAACCGAGGACTTCCATACCCTCCGAAGCCACGATTCGCTCGACGCGCCGCATTCCGAGTTCGGCCAGATCCTCGCGGTCGGGGAAGAAGGCGATTCCCGTGGCGTAGTGCCCGACGGGGGGAAGCGTGAAAGGAACCGCAGCCCTCAGGAAACGATCGGGAACTTGCAGCAGGATGCCTGCCCCATCGCCGGTCTCGGGATCGGCGCCTGTAGCTCCCCTATGCGACATGTTGCACACGGCGCCCATCGCGAGAGCGACGAGATGGTGGCTGCGCCTCCCCTTGAGGTCCGCGACGAAGTTGACGCCGCAAGCCTCATGCTCGAACTCGCTGCGGTAGAGACCGGCCATCAACTTCCCTTCCCCCCATCGACCCACCTTACCGAGCCGTATCGTCCAGCCTGCTCGGGGCGGCCAACTGTGCGGTCGCCAGATAAAGGAACTCGATAATACACGCCGGACCGGCAGGTAAGGCCCGTTGCGCTCGACGACCTGATAACTTGCCACGATGCCAGTGATCGTGATCGGCGCCGATACCCCGGTGGGGGAAGCCATCGTTGCAGCCGTGCTCCCGTCGGCCGCGGAGATGAGGGCCTTCGTCTCAGACGTACGGTCCGTAGATCGTCTCAAGAGCCGGGGCGTGAAGGTGGCCCTAGGTGACATCTCCGACTTCTCCCATGTCGAAGCCGCCGCTCTGAACTGCTTCTGCGCGGTGGTGGTCGTCGACTCGGCCACCGACGACCGGGAGAGGGCTTTCGCCGGCAGTCCGCGCGAGATGGTGGATGGATGGGGCCGGGCCGTTCGCGAAGCGGGGGTTCAGCGGACCATCTGGATCAGCGCGGGGGACCCGCCCGTGCCCTTCCCGGCTCCGACACCCGAGGTAGCGACCGTGGCGGTCGCCGGCGATCTCGATCGGGCTGCGGAGGAAGTGGCCATGCTGGAGGGCTTGCAGAGCCTTCCTAACTGATTCTGTTCCGGTCCCTCAATGCTTCGCCCAGCAACCGGGGAGCTTCCTCGTGGGTAGTGGCATACGGGGCGACACGTAGCAGGCCGTCTCGCTCCGTCAAGGCGAACCCACTAGCGGTGAGTCGCTCGTATGTCTCAGCCGATGGCTCCCCGGCCGGCCGGAAGCTCACGATGCCGCTCCGCTCCAAGTCCGACCGCCTGGGGCAGACCAGTTCCGCACCGGCGCGTCGCGCCTCCTCCTCGACTGCCCGGGATCTGGCGATCACCTCTGCTTCTACCGCTTCCATCGAAGCCGTCCCGAGTGCCTCCAACGAACCTCGCAAGGCTGCGACGGACGTGAAGGGGGGACTTCCGATCGCGAAGCGCCGGGAACTCTCGATGGGGGCGTGCGGGATCGGAGTCCGGGTGTCGAACGGATCGAGGACACCCGGCCATCCCACAAGGGTCGGGGACAGCCGCTCCAGGGCGCGATCGGACACCGCCATCAGCCCGACCCCGCCCCCGGAGCGCAGCCATTTGTGGCCTCCTGCGACAACCACGTCGGCCTGTTCCATCGAGAACTGCACCGCGCCCAGCGCCTGGACGGCGTCTACTACGAGCAGCGCGTCGCCGGCCGCCTCACGAATGGCCTCCAAGTCGCACCGGAAACCGGTCCGGTAGTCGACATGACTCACGGTGACGGCCACCGTCGAGCCGTCCACTGCCCGGGCGACCAGATCGGCCGTCAGACGTCCCCCCGGCACCTCGACCATTCTCGGTTCGATGCGGCCCGACTCCCCCGCCCGCACCCATGGGTACAGGTTGGCGGCGAACTCGGTCTCCGGCACGACCACCGATCCGGGCGGCAGGCCGAAGGCCACCGAGAACAGCCCGGTCGACGTGTTGGGGATGATCGCCACCCGTTCTGCCGAGGTTCCGATGAGTTCCGCCGCCAGCCGTGAGGCCGTCTCTATCTCGCCCATCACCACGGGGATCAGCTTTCCGTGCCTTCCCGACATCGCTTCGGACATCTCCGACAGACGCCTCCGGGCGGGTATCGACATCGCGCCTATGGCGGCGAAGTCCATGAAGCCGAAGGGCTCGTCGTACTGATCGAGGAATGATCGAGGTAGGGACACCGGAGCCAGGAGCCTAATCCAGCAGGTTATTAGTTCCTAGTCGGTAGTCTATAGTCGCTAGTTAGTCTGCGTTGGTGAACAGTATGTCGTACCAGTTACCATACTCATCAGCATTGTTTGGGTCTCGCATACCCCAACATAGTTATGACCCGATGTCCATAACTAACAACTAATAACTAACAACTGGCAACTAAGCTCTGCAGGCCGGAGTAACGTTCGCGCCGGCGCCGGCGAGCGCCGGTCAGCGCATCCACGGATCCGGAGCGGACATGGCAGAACTTCCTTCCTCCGCCGCGGTGGTGGTCATCGGCGGGGGCGTCATGGGCGCTTCCGCCGCGTACCACCTCGCGACGGCAGGGGTGGAGGTGGCGGTGCTGGAGCGCGACACCATCGGCTCCGGTTCCACCGGAAAGTCCGCCGGCGGCTTCAGGGCCCAGTTCGCGGACCGGTTGAACGTCAGGATGGCCGTCGAGAACATCGGGCGGCTCGAGAGGTTCGAGTCGGACTTCGGGATCGACATCGACCTGAAGCAGCACGGCTACCTGTTCCTCCTCCGCGAGTCCGAAGTCGAGCCCTTCCGCCGTGCTGTCGCTCTCCAGCGGTCACTCGGAGTCCCGTCCGAACTCATAACCCCCGAGGATGCGCTCTCCATGGTGCCCGGAATCCGCATTCACGACGTGGCCGCGGCCACCTTCTGCCCGTGGGATGGTTCCTGCACGCCCGAATCGGTTGCGCTCGGCTATGCACGAGCCGCTTCCCGTGCCGGCGCGGCGGTCGTCCAAGGCTGCGAGGTGACGGGAATCGCGGTCGCCGGAGACCGGATCAGGGGGGTGACCACCACGAACGGGTTCGTATCCACCCCCGAGGTGGTCCTGACCGCCGGGGTGTGGAGCCCCGAGCTTGCAACTCCTCTGGGTCTCCGCATGCCGGTGCGGGCGGTCAAGCGTCGCATCTGGTTGACGAGAGGATCGGACCCTTTCCCTCGGCGCCTGCCCATGGTCATCGACTTTGCCACCGGGTTCTACTTCCATCGGGAGGCGAAAGGGCTGGCCATGGGAGGGCGTGCGCAGGCGATCGAGGACCTGGCGCCGGAGGTAATCAACCGGGCGCCGGGCCTGATCGAGATGGAGATAACCCACACCTGGTGGGGGTACTACGCGGTCACCCCGGACAACAACGCGATCATCGGGACCCATCCGGGCGTCGAACGCCTCCACTACGCCACCGGTTTCAGCGGCCACGGATTCCAGCAGGGACCGGTGGTCGGCGAGTACCTGGCGGAGTTGGTACTCGGAGCGGAACCCACATTCGACCTGTCGCCCTTCGACATGCGGCGGTTCGATACCGGGTCCGTCCTCCCGGAGACCGCGGTGATCTGATGGCGCGTCCGGTTCTCACCGCGGACGACGTAGCCATGCTGAACGGCGAGCGCGGGCCTGCGGACGCCATGGCGATGCGACTCCTAGTCGGGCTCGGCGCAGCGACCGGCGCCCGCCGCATGATCGACATCTCCAGCGCGCACGTCGACGGAACGCTCTACCTGGGCGAGGCCAGCCTCGAATTCGCGACCCGACTCCGGGATCTCGGAGGAAGGGTGAGGGTGCCCACCACGCTCAACGTGTCCTCCCTGGACCTCCTCCACCCGGACCTGTTCCTGGGAGAGGACGCCACCAGGCAGGCGGCGCTGGCGACCATGCGCGCCTACGTCGACATGGGTGGGCGCGCCACCTGGACCTGCGCTCCCTACCAACTGCCGGAGCGGCCGGGACTCGGCGACCGCGTCGCATGGGGAGAGTCGAACGCGGTCGTATTCGCCAACTCGGTGCTGGGCGCGCGCACGCCTCGCTTCGGAGACTTCGTCGACATCGCCGCCGCACTGACCGGGCGGGCTCCGGAAATGGGGCTGTACCTGGACGAGAACCGCCGTGCCGGGGTTCTCTTCGATGTGTCCCGGATCGCTCGCCGCGCCCGCGCCACCGAAGAGTTCTTCGCGGTGCTCGGGATCATGGTCGGGTCGGCAGCCGGGATCACCGTCCCTGTCATCACCGGACTCGAGTCGGCCACCGAGGACCAGATGAAGGTGCTCGGCGCGGCGGCCGCATCGTCGGGAACCGTGGGACTGATCCATGTGGTCGGGCTGACGCCGGAAGCGCGTACTCTCGCCGAGGCCACCGCGGGGCGGGAACCGTCCAGAGTGGATGTGACTCCGGCGGCGCTCGACGCGACGTATACCGGGCTGACGAGCACCACGAGTGGAGCCCTCCGCACCGTGAACCTGGGTACGCCGCACTACTCGTCCGACCAGATCGCCAGGTTGAGCTGTCTGCTCGACGGACGACCGGTACACGACCGGGTCACCTTCTACGTGAACACGGGCCGCGATGTGCTGGCTTCGGCCTCCGGCGTGAGCGACCTGGAAGCGCTCGGTGTGGTCTTCGTCGTGGACACCTGCACCTACGTGACACCCATAATCCGGGATCGGAGCGGCGTTGCGATGACCGACTCCGCCAAGTGGGCCTACTACGCCCCGGGGAACCTCGGGCTGGACGTGGTGTTCGGTTCGACCGCGGACTGCGTGGAATCGGCCGTGGCTGGCCGCGTCATGAGGGGAAGCACACCGTGGTGAGAAGCGTCCTGGAGGGCACTCCCGTGGTTGCGGCCACAGCCGAGGGGATCTCTCTGGTTCTGGAGGAGCCGCTCAGCTGGTGGGGAGGGATCGACTCGGCGAGCGGCGCGGTGATCGACAGACACCATCCACAGTACGGGGCGGAAACGTCCGGCCGGATACTGATTCTTCCGCACGGGCGGGGCTCCTCGGGAGGTTCTGCAGTGCTCGCCGAGTCGATCCGGGCCGGGACGGGCCCCGCCGGACTGGTGCTCCGGGCCGTCGACCCGATACTGGTCGTGGGGCTTCTCGCGGCGGTGGAACTGTACCCCGGCCGCCCCTGCCCGTTGGTGGTGGTAGCGGAGGGGTACGAGAGGCTCACCGGCGGATCGCCCACCTGCATTCGAATCGACGGCAAAGTGGAACAGTGGTGAGTAGTGAGTAGTGAATAGTGAGTGGGTCGGCACCATTCACCACTCACTATTTACCATTCACCAGCCGAGCCAGTTGGTTCACCGACTCGAGCGCGGTTACGGCTAGTTCGATACGCCGCGCCGGGTCGTCGGACTCGAGGATCATCTGGCGGTCGAGATCCGGGACCGGGAGCAGGTCGACAGCCCGATAGGCCGCGGCCAGGGTGTCGGCGGGCAAGGGATCGATGTTCCTGGTCTCGGCGCCCATCTCGGCGAACAGAGCCAGCCCGCGCCGGAACTCGCGCAGAAGACGCTGGTGGAGGCGGCTCCCGGAGGCGTCGCAGGGTGGATCGGGCAGGTACCGGACTCGAGCCTGGGGATAGGGCGCATCGTCCAGCCACTCATCGACCCTGAGGCGTGAAACGCCGCGGGCGATCACGAGGAGATGACCATTGCCGAGCAAGGCCACCTGGGTCATCGACACCGACACGCCCACATCGAAGCGGGTGTCCCCGCCTCCCACCTCGCTCCCCCTTTCGATCAGGACCACCCCGAAACCGATCTCTCGGCGGACGCACAACTCGATCATCTCCACGTATCGCGGCTCGAAGACCCGCACCTTGAGGAGCGCTCCCGGGAACGTCCCCCGGCTCAGGGGGAACATGGGTAGCCACTCCGCCCCCTCGTGCTCAGGCATCGCCGGGAGGAACGGGGCCGGGGGCGGGCCGGCGGGGCCGGGCTGTCCGCTTGTCCACCCGGAACCGGATCCGGGCTACCTCGGTGTCACCCACGAAGATGGGGAACGCGTATCCGCCCGGCTTCGGAAACAACAGGTTGTTGAAGGTGAAGGCCCTCGTCAGGCCCGTGTCGCTCCCGGCAGGCCGGCCCATGCGACGTGTGACCTTGATCTTCTGCGAGAACCGTTTGCCGCCGAACAAGCTCTTACCGTCCTCGTCGACGAGGTCGACCGACAGGGTGAACTCTTCGATCTGCGACCACGGCACGCGGATCCTTATACCTATGCCCATCGACGGGTGCCGGGCGGGAAAGGACCCCACCCACAGCATGTCCCAACCACCGCCCAGAACGTACAACTTGCCACCCACGGCCTGGACGGCGTCCGCCACGATGGCGAACTCGATCCTGGGCGTGGGATCGAGCGAGGTCTCGAATGAGTCCATCCCCCAACTCTAGGAGGGTTCACGCTCGGTTTCCGGCCCGCGTCTCCGCCTCGTGGGGGGCCAAATCCATCTAGGATTGCTATGGTTCTCATTGACGATGGCTATGGTTCCCTTTCACGGGTGGGCCTGGGTCCAAAGTGGCCTTTCGTGTCCCGAAAACACCCTCCCGCCCAGGGGAATACATGTAGAAAGCCCGAGAGGAGGAATCAATGACAAAGAGACGTTGGGCGGTGGCTCTGGCCGTCCTTGCACTTGCCTTCGCCGCGTGCGGTGGAGGCGAGGAAGCCGCTCCCGAGGAGACTGCGGCTCCCGCAGCCACGGAGGCTGCCACCACGACCGAAGCACCCACCACGGTGGCCGTGACCCCGACCCAGAGTTCGGACCTCACCTTCCACATGGTCACGCACTCCGATGACGGCGTGTTCTGGTCCGTGGTCAAGAAGGGCGCCCAGGACGCAGCCGATGCCCTCGGCGTCGAGATGGTGTGGAGCCCATCCAGCAACGACCCGGAGAAGCAGGTACAGGACATGCAGGCCGCGGTCGCATCGGGTTCTGACGGGATCGGCGTGTCACTCGCCAACCCGGAGGCCCTCGGACCGGAGGTCGAGGCGGCGATCGCCGCGGGTATCCCGGTGATCACCCTGAACTCGGGCTCGAACCAGTTCAAGGAACTGGGTGCGATCACCCATGTCGGGCAGACCGAGATCGTGGCCGGTGAGGGCGCCGGCGAGCGCTTCAACGCACTGGGTGCCGGCAAGGTCCTCTGCGCCCAGCAGGAGCAGGGCAATATCGGTCTGGAGGAGCGCTGCCAGGGTCTTGAGGCGACCTTCAACGGCGAGGTCGTAACCCAGTTCGTCGGACTCGACGCTGAACCAGAGACCCAGATCAACACGATCGCGGCCGCGCTGCAGGCCGATAGCGACATCGACGGCGTGCTGGGTGTCGGCCCGAACGTGGCAGTCCGAGCAGTTGAAGCGGGCAACCAGGCGGGGCGCGACCTCGTTATCGGTGGTTTCGATATCTCCAACGATCTGATCGCCGCCATCGAGGCCGGGGATGTCGACTTCACGGTTGACCAGCAGCAGTACCTGCAGGGCTACCTGACCGTCGTGTTCCTGTATCTCAATGCTACGAACCTCAACACCGTTGGTGGTGGTCTGCCCGTGCTCACCGGTCCGGGCTTCGTGACCACGGACAACGTGGGCCAGGTCAAGGCCCTCGTCGACCAGGGCACGCGGTAGCAGAAGGGGGACTGAATCAACCATGGAGGGGGCCTGACAGTCAGGCCCCCTCCTTGCTTTCGGGACATGTCACCTGAGACCACTGCTTCCCTGTCCGCGGCCAACGGTCGAGAGGACGGTTCGGTAGGTTTCAGATCGTCAAGCGAAAGGAGGAGGGAACACATGAGCGTCTACCGGAAGGGTGGCCTCGATGGCTGCCGACACTAAGCCCGCTCCTGCGTCACAGGGCGATGAGCGGCTCGCCTACCGCGGTCCCATCCAGCGGCTACTGACCCGACCGGAGATCGGAGCGCTGGTCGGGACCGGCGCCATCTGGATGTTCTTCTGGTCCGTCAGCGATGTCTTCGGCACCACGGCGGGAACCAACAACTACCTGGACGTGGCCACCTCGCTCGGCATCATGGCGATCGCCGTGGCGCTGCTGATGATCGGTGGCGAGTTCGACCTCTCCTCAGGCGCCATGACCGGCGCCACCGGGATGCTGGTGGTGCTGCTGGTGAAGGACACCGGCGAACTCGGGGGTCTGGGACTCCCGCTCAGCGTCGCCATCCCGATCACGTTCCTGTTCGCCATGGGAATCGGATGGATCAACGGAACGCTGGTCGAGAAGACCGGGCTGCCCAGCTTCATCGTAACTCTCGGAACGTTCTTCGTGCTGAGAGGCGCCAAGCTCGGCTTTTCCAAGCTGTTCGTCGACAAGGTGATCGTCGAGGGTCTCGACAACGCTCCCGACTACGACTTCTGGGCCAACATCTTCGGCGGTGTCTGGATCCGCAACGACCATCTGTGGGATTCGTTCCTGGGTGGTCGGGACATGGTGTTCGGGGTCCTCGCCACTCTGGGCGTCGTCGCACTCGTCGTGGGCCTCATGGAGTTGAGCCTGGTGCGGCGCGACCGCGCTAGTTCCGAGAACACCGGCGCAGCCATGGTCGGCACGGGCTCGGTGATCATCGCGCTCGCAGCCGCCGTGATCGGCTTGGTGGTTGCCTTCGCTCTGGTCGGCTTGGGCGACTCCGACAGCGTGTCCGACAACTGGCTGCTGGTAGTGGCCGTGGCCGTGGCGCTCGTACTGGGTTTCTTGGCCGGTGTCGGCCTCATAAGGCAGACCCGCGGACCTTGGGGCAAGCTCAGCCAGGAAGGCATAGGGCTCACCGCCACCGTGGTCGGGCTGGCCGGAGCCATTGTGGGCCTGGTGCAGTTGACCGTCACCGACGGCGTCGACGCCAACTGGACGTGGTCCATCGTGATGATCGCCGGCGCGGTGATCGCCATCTTCGGCTACTCGGCGTGGCGTTTCGAGCCCAGCAAGCTATTCAAGGGCGGCTTCGCGCTCACCAGGGACGTGGGCCGAAGGACAGCGATCGGCCTGGGGTTGATGATCCTCGGCATGATCCTCGGTGTGGCGATGGATTCGACCAGCGAGACGGTGCTCGGATTGCTGCTCACCGTGCAGGGTCTGCGCGCCATCCTCTTTGGTGGGCTGGTGATGGTAGGGGTGCTGATGCTCCTCAACGCCGCCCGGGACGCGGACTCCTCACCGGTGACCAGGTTCTCCATCACCGCAATCACCGGGGTCGCGATAGCCGTGGTCGGCTTCGTGATCCAGTCCGAGGCGGAGTCGGCCAAGTACCGGGCCGAGTTCTTCGCCTGGATGATGGGAGCGGCGGTGGTGTTGCTGATCGTGGCCATGATCCGCCTCCTGTTCGACCAGCGCCGCCATGCCCATGCGAAGGCGGACAAGTTGGGCACCTCCCTATCGATCGCCGGAATCCTGCTGGTCGTGCTGGCCATCGCCGTCAAGCTGCTGTGGGCCACCTCGGAGGAGTTGGAGGCATCGCGGGCGCTGATCACCTACCGGGTGTCGATCCTCTACTTCTTCGCATTCGCGGCGTTCGCCACCTGGCTCCTGATGCGCACCAAGTTCGGGAGTTGGACTTTCGCCGTGGGTGGCAACAAGGAAGCCTCGCGCCAGGTGGGTGTACCGGCGGCACGCACCAAGACCCAGCTGTTCATGATGGTGTCTGGAGCATCCTGGCTGGTCGGAACGCTGATTGCCTTCCGGCTCAACTCGGTCCAGGCCAATGTGGGAGACGGACAGGAGTTCTTCTACATCATCGCCGCCGTCGTTGGTGGGAACCTGTTGACCGGCGGCTACGGATCAGCGGCCGGCGCCGCCATCGGCGCCCTGATCATGGCGATGTCGTTCCAGGGGATCCCGTTCGCCGGATGGAACTCCGACTGGCGGTTCTTGTTCGTCGGCGTGATCCTGTTGCTGGCGGTCATGGTCAATAACTATGTCCGCGGAAAGGCGGAGAAATCGAAATGAGCGAACCTGCACTTCTCGAGATCGAAGGGATCTCCAAGTTCTACGGCAACATCATCGCCCTGCGGGACATCACCACCTCGGTAAGAGCCGGTGAGGTCACCTGCGTGCTGGGCGATAACGGCGCCGGCAAGTCGACTTTCATCAAGATTCTGGCGGGTGCCCACAAGCAGAGCGAGGGCAAGGTCTACGTCGAGGGTGAAGAGGTGGATTTCGACTCGCCCCGCGACGCTCTGGCCCGTGGTATCGCCACCGTCTACCAGGACCTGGCCGTGGTACCGCTGATGTCGGTCTGGCGCAACTTCTTCCTGGGGGCCGAGCCCACCAAGGTGGGTTTCCTCAAGGTCATAGACCGGGAGAAGGCCGCCGGCATAGCCAAGGCGGAGCTCGCCAAGATGGGCATCGACATCCGGGACACCGAACAACCCGTCGGAACGCTGTCCGGCGGCGAGCGGCAGTCGGTCGCCATCGCCCGGGCGGCCTACTTCGGGGCCAAGGTGCTGATACTCGACGAGCCCACCTCCGCCCTGGGAGTTAAGCAATCCGGCGTGGTGCTGCGCTACATCGTGGAGGCGAGGAACCGGGGTCTGGGTGTGATCTTCATCACCCACAACCCCCACCACGCCTACCCGGTCGGTGATCGGTTCATGATCCTCAACCGGGGCCGCTCGCTCGGTGACTACGCCAAGGCGGAACTCAGCCAGGCCGAGCTGACCCAGCTGATGGCGGGTGGAGCCGACCTCGCCACGCTCCAGCACGAGCTGAGCAAGGCCGTGGCGGGTGGCTAGCCGGCATTGACAGAGATACGGGCAGGATCCGGAAGCGCACGGGATGAAGAGCCCGGCGCGACCCGGAACCTGCCCGATCTCGTAACGATCGGAAGGGTCAGCGTCGACCTGTACCCGGAACAGGTCGGATCACCGATACGTTCCGTCAAGACTTTCCGGAAGTCCATCGGCGGTACGCCGACCAACGTGGCTGTGGCGGCGGCCCGGCTCGGGAACCACGCCGCCCTCGTCACCAAGGTGGGCGACGACCAGTTCGGCGACTACGTGCGCCACGCGCTCGCATCCACCTTCGGCGTCGACATCCGTTTCGTGGGGACCGATCCCCACCTCAACACCCCCCTGGCGTTCGCGGAGCTGTACCCGCCGGAGGATCCCAATATCTTCTTCTACAGGGAGCCACGGGCCCCCGACATGAACCTGACTTCCGATGACCTGGACCTCCGGGTGGTGATGGAGGCGCCGATCCTGTGGATACCGGCCTCCCGGTTTTCGGGTGAACCCAGTCGCACCACCGTTCGGCGGGCACTCGAGCGTCGCGAGCGGAGACCCGAAGTCGTGATCGACCTCGACTGGCGACCCATGTTCTGGAGTTCGGAGGATGAGGCCAGCCGCCGGATCCGACCGATGCTGGACCATGCGACCATCGCCATCGGCAATCGCGAGGAGTGCCGCATAGCGGTGGGCACGGCCGATCCCGACCGGGCTGCCGATCGGCTTCTCGCCCGGGGCCTGCGGGCGGCGATGGTGAAGATGGGTGGTGACGGGGTGCTCGTGGCCACCGTGGACGGGGACCGGGAGCTGATCCCTCCCTTCCCGGTGAGTGTCGTGTGCGGGCTGGGCGCCGGCGACGCCTTCGGAGGCGCCTTCTGTCACGGTCTCTTGCGTGGTTGGCCGATTGCGGAGTGCGCTCGCTTCGGCAACGCGGCCGGAGCGATAGTCGCCTCCCGTCTCATGTGTGCCGATGACATGCCGACCCTCGAGGAGATAGAGGGATTCCTGGCCGGCCACGCTCCGTAGAATCAAGGCCGGCGATCCGCAGCCGGGAGTCGGGAGGACTCATGGCGCAGGTTGGAGAGACGGAGTGAGCGAAGTCAATATCGCGGTCATGGGAACCGGCCGGATCGGTTCGTTGCACACCGAATTGCTTCAGCAGCGTGTCGAAGGGGCCCGGGTGACCGCGGTCTACGACGTCTCTGCAGAATCAGCCGGTTCGGTCGGCGCCAGGTTCGGCGTTCCGGTTGCAGGGTCCCCGGAGTCCATCTTCGACGACCCGTCGGTGGACGCGGTGGCGATATGCACCAGCACGGACACCCATGTCCGGGTGATGATCGAGGCCGCGCGGGCCGGCAAGGCCATCTTCTGCGAGAAGCCCATCTCCCTCGACCTGGATCAGGTCGACCGCGCCCTGGCAGTTGTGGACCGGGCCGGGGTCTATCTCCAGGTGGGTTTCAACCGCCGGTTCGACCCTTCCCACGCCGCGGTACGCGACGCGGTGGCGTCCGGCCGGATCGGCGATGTTCACCTCGTCCGCATCACGTCCCGTGACCCCGAGCCCCCGCCGATCCCGTACGTAAAGGTCTCCGGCGGGATCTTCCTGGACATGACGATCCACGATTTCGACATGGCCCGCTTCGTTACCGGCAGCGACGTGACCGAGGTGTACGCGAAGGGGGATGTCCTCGTCGATCCCGACATCGGCGCCGCCGGCGATCTCGACACCGCGGTGATCATGCTCACCCACGAGAACCGGGCGATCACCACCATCGACAACAGCCGGAGGGCCGTCTACGGGTACGACCAGAGGGTGGAGGCGTTCGGTTCGGGCGGTATGGCGACCTCTGCCAACCCGCGCGATACCACCACGGTGATCCATGACGCCGGCGGTGGGCACGGGTCGCCCCTCCCCTACTTCTTCACGGAGCGCTACGTACCGAGCTACCTGGCCGAGTGGCAGGCGTTCGTGGACGCCGTCCGGAGGGGTGCCCCATCTCCGGTGGACGGAACGGACGGACGGGCGCCGCTGGTGATCGGTCTGGCCGCCTGGAAGTCGATCCGGGAACAGCGGCCGGTCCTCACCTCCGAGATCGGGTGACGTCGCCTTGCGTGTCTGGCTGACCGGAGGGACCGGATTCGTGGGAAGCAACATCGTTCACGAGGCACTTTCGGGCGGCCATGAGGTTCTCACCACGTTCAACTCCTACCAGCCGACCGGACGGGAGGCCTACGGGCTCGAGGCAATCGACATGCTCGATGCCCGCGCCGTGGCGGCCAGCGTACGTTCCTTCCGTCCGGACTTGGTGATCCACTGTGCCATCGTCAACGACCTCAGCAGCCTCTACCTCGACCGGCGCGCCGCGTGGGAAGCCTACGTTGAGTCGACACGGGCGACGGCGGGGGCGGCGTCCCGTGCCGGCGCGTCCTACGTTCTCGTGTCCACGGACTGGGTGTTCGATGGAACGCAGGGGGGCGCCGACGAGTCCACGCCGCCGAATCCGATCAATCTCTACGGGGTCCTGAAGCTTGCCGCGGAGGTCGTGGCTGTCGAGCGG
The DNA here is from genome assembly GCA_965219685.1 of Candidatus Spongiisociaceae bacterium. Classification (GTDB taxonomy): domain Bacteria; phylum Actinomycetota; class Acidimicrobiia; order Spongiisociales; family Spongiisociaceae; genus JAPPFW01. Next base: position 1,329,933 of record CBDCOH010000002.1, read on the forward strand.
GGAGGAGCGGTGGCTCGAGTCTCCGGCGTGAACGGGATCCACCGCGCTCGCCCCTCGGCGCCGCGGACCCAGGATCCCGGTTACGGGTACTTCGTCGCGTCGATCGTCGATTGTCTGTCCGTGGGCAGGCATTTCACGGTTTGGGAGTCGGATCGGATCAACATGGTCGCCACCCCGTCGCTGGCGTCCGAGAGTGCCGAGATGATCCTGGCCATCGGCGCTCTCGGCCTGACCGGAGTCTTCCACTGCTGCGGTGCTGACGGCATCGGGCGGATGGACCTGGCCCGACTGGCCTGCGAGGTCTTCGACCTCGATCTCGACCTGCTCCGCAGCGGTCCACCGGTTCCGTCAGCGATGCCGGGGGCGCCGGTTCCCTACGACACGACCATCACGAGCCCGCGCACCAGCGAACTGCTCGGACGGAGCCCGACCCCCATACGGCGGCTGCTCGAACGCTTCCGGGACGAGTACAGAGCGAGGTCGTGAGAGCGGCACGCCTGTTGCTGGCCATGACACTGCTGGCGGGGGCCTGCGCCGGAGGCGCCACCCCGAGCGACCCCTTCGACTCGGTGGCACAGTTGCGCGGTCAGGTGTGCGGTCGTTCGATGGTCGGGAGTGCGGTGGTGGTCGGCGAGGGGCTGCTGGTGACAGTCGCGCACAACGTGACGGGATCGGAAGGAGGTCTGACCGCTACGTTCGAGGATGGAGTCGAGCACCCGGTAACCCTCGTGGGCATCGACGTCGATCGTGACCTGGCGCTGCTCTCGGCCCCGACTGTCGAACGACCCACCATCGCGGTCGCCCAACCGGTACTGGGCGAGAGCGGGCGGATCATCCGCCTGCGCGCACAGGTGGAAAGAGCCGAGGTCGCCTACACCGGCGCCGAACCCGTGATAGCGGTCGGTCGCAATATCTACGACGAGGAGAGCACGGCTCGCCGCTCGAACGTCCGGGTACAGGCCGCGGCAGGCGCCGGCTACTCGGGCGGCCCGATCCTCAACATGGAGGACGAGATGACCGGCCTGGTCTACGCCACAGCCCGGCTCGAGGACGTGACCTATGCCAACACCTCCGCGGAGGTGGAGAAGTTCGTGGCGACGGTCGACTCGAGCACCGAGTCAGACCCCGGTCCCTGCTCCTGATGGTGGATGGTGAGGAGGGGTACCGACCGCTCCAGTGATCCAAGTGGCACTGACCACCACTCACCACTCACCACTCACCACTAGCATCACCGGAGTGTTCCAGTCCCCGCCGCACCTCCCCCGGCTTATCCTGCTGGCCTTTGTCTTCACCCTGGCAACCGGGATAGGGGTCATATTCTCGCTGCTGGCCGACATTCAGGATCGGTTCGGCTTCCCGACCTGGTCCCTGGGCCTGCTGGCGGGCATACCGTTCGCCATGACCCTCTTCGGCAACCTCTGGCTGGTTCCACTAGCCGACCGGGGTTGGGAGAGGCACCTGATCACATCGGGTTGCCTCCTGCTGGTGGCGTCGCTCGTGTGGATGATCTTCTCCACCGCCCTCTGGCAGTGGGTGGCGGCGAGAGCCTTGATGGGGCTCGCCGAGGGGGTCTCGATGGGTCCCACCCGCCGGGTGATGCTCGGCTGGGATCCGGACCGGCAGGGACGGGCTCTGAGCTCCGTGATGGTGGCGATGATCGGAGGCATCCTGTTAGGCCCGGTGATGGGTGGGCTGTTGAACGAGATCAACCACACCCTTCCGTTCCTCGTCCCCGCGGTGGCCGCGGGCGCGTTGCTCTTCCTCCTGCAGATCATCAGACCAGCCGAGTACAAGTCGGTGCGTGCCAGGCTCAACCGTCGCCACCTCTTCGCCATTCCCGGCTTCGCGTCCGCGTTGCTGCTGGCCGCGTCCAACTGGTTGTACATAGGGGTCGTCGACGCCATTTGGGCCCGCTACATGACCGACCTGGGAGCCCGCACGGTGATCGTCGGACTCGGTTTTCTCGTGATCGCACTCCCCTCCATCGTTTTGACCCCGGTGAGCGGCCGCCTGGCCGACCGCACGAACCCGGTCCGGCTGGCTTTGACGGCTTCCGTACTGGGACTCCCCCTCCTGGCGGCCTACGGTCTGGTGTCCGCTGTTCCATCGCTCCTGGCAGTCGGCGCCCTGCACTCCGCCTGCTGGGCATTCGTCACGCTTCCCGGCCAGGCTGCCGTCGCAAAGGTGGGCCCGCCCGGCCAGGCGGCCGAGGCGCAGGGACTCGTCGAGGCATACGGGCTGACCCTGGCCGCGGTGGGTGCGTTCGCGGCTGCGCCCATCTACGAGGCGGCGGGTCCCACGGCGCTCTTCGCGATCACCGCGGGCACCCTTGCAATCACCCCGTTGGTGGTGTTCACAAGGCGACGAAAGTGGAGTTCAGCCTTCTGAGCGGCCTGCTCAGATACCGAGGCCCATCAGGTAGTCGATGCTCGTGCGGGCGTTCTCTATCGGTCCTTCTCCCGGCGGTGGAACACCCGACAGGGAAACGTCCTGTTCGAGGACGTACCATCCCTGATAACCGCTGGACTCCAGGTACCGGACCACTGCGGCAATGTCCACGAATCCCTCGCCAAGCGGCTTGAACAGCCCGTCGATGACCGCCTGCCGGAAGAGCCTCTCGCCGGCCCTGACCTGCTCCGCCATCCGCTCATCGACATCCTTCAGATGCACGTGCACCACCCTGCTACCCGCCATCCTGGCCACTTCCAGGGGGTCTCCTCCGCTGAGGGCCACGTGACCCGTGTCCAGGCATATGTCGACCGAACAGGTTTCCAGCAGTCTCTCGATGTGTTCCGGGCGATCCACCGCCATCGCCCAGTGTGGATGAAGCGCGGCCACCAGGCCGTACTCTCCACAGATGTCGGTGACTCGCCGGAGTCCCTCATCGAATACAGCCCACTCCTCATCGGTCAGTTCGACCGGTGTGTCGTATCCGTCGTGGATCGACGCCGGGCCCAAGACGAAAGTTCGGGCGCCGGCCCCGGAGAGGGTCTGGGCCGCCCGCTTCGCGTACGCCAACTCGCTCGGCATTATTTCTCGCCGGTAGAGGCGAACCGGGGCGAATCCACCTACGAGTTGCAGTCCTCGCGCCTCGAGAAGGGGATCCAGTTCGACTGGATCAACCGGGAGGTAACCCTCGGGTCCCAGCTCGGTAGCGCGCAGTCCGACTTCTTGCATCTCGTCCAAGACACGCGCACGGCCCATGGAGACTCCCCACCCTGGTGAAGGATCCACACCCCACGTGATCGGAGCACCGGCGATCCGCTGTTGTAACGGCAGCTTGCGCAAGATACAACCCCTCGCTTCCATGACGGGAACCGGAAAGGTCCGTTCCTATATCTCGGCCTCTAGTTTAGCTCAGACCACATGCGTGATAGTGCGGCCGTTAAGTGCCTGAACCGGCCGATTGTTGGGTCCGCCGGTTGCGGTCAGCAAGGCTCTGAACTGGGCAACCGAAATCGTAGTCGTTTCTGCGATAACCATCCACTCCACCGGTTCGATACACGGAGGAGTAGTCGTGGAACCAACATAGTGATAATACTCTTCACCGCTCGGCTGTAGGAGGCTGCTGTGTAGTGGCCGGTGATCTTCCGTTAGGATCGGGCTGGTGACCGCCCCCTCTAGAAGGTTCTCTACCAACGTGCTGCTGTCACCGAACTCGAACAGCCTCGCCACGACGGCTAGTTCACCTTGCGCACTCTCGTGGACGAGATGTATCTCTGCAGCGAATCGTACACCGTCGATCAGGTGTTCTGATGGTGCATGATGGTGAGCAGTTACGAGATCATATACACGGCCGCCCATGGCCATCGAGCTTCCCATTTCATACCATACGGATATAGTCCTTCCGGTGTTGTTGACCGCTATCGCATTGCTGTCGTAGAGGAACGTGATACGCTCGCCTACAACACTCTCGAAGGCTGCGATATCAACAGGCGACTGTTGCAGACCCTCGTCACATCTCTTGAAGGATTCGGACAACGATGACCAGTGGTCAGGCCCGGAGTCTCCTTCGTACGACCATCCCAGGTCGGGAACGCTCTTGTCTGTCACTTGATGTATCTTAAGGACCGGGAATACCAGACACCAAAAGATGCAACCACGCTGGCCCTCTTTTGGTCGAAGTAGGGTATCAAGCGTTGGTCGGCCACCGTAGTCGCGGGCAGGCCGGCAGCCTCGTCACGAGGAGAGGGTCGGGCGAGCGTCGGGCTGTGCATCCGGTATCCTCTACCGGTGATGTGATCACGGGTTTCACGGTATGCATCTCCGCTGAGGTGACCGATGTGCGACTCGAGCGATGGTCGGAGTGTTCGGCCATTTGAAGTGGAGGAACTTCGAGATGAGCAAACCGGATCATGCCCTGTCAGGAGTCCGGCCGTGGTAGCGGTCGACGTGGTCGTGCAGGCCGGGGCTCTTCTCGGTGAGTGCCCGTTGTGGAGTCCTGAGGAGCAGGTGCTGTACTGGGAGGACATCGACGGTCGATCGGTACACCGGTACGACCCGGCTACGGGCGCCGATCTGACCCGCGATCTTCCAGGGCGTCCCGGCTCGATGGTTCTCACAACGGAGCCCGGTCGGCTGCTCATAGCCTCGGAGACCGGGCTGGTCTGGTTCGACTGGCCGACCGGAACCGCGACGCCCTGGGTCACGCTGGAGCCTCCCGGAACGGGGAACCGGATGAACGACGGCCGTACCGATCCTGCCGGTCGGTTCTGGGTGGGATCGATGTACGAGCGAGCGGCCGACGAGCGCTATTCAGGGAGCCTGTACCGCATCGAGGGAGACGGCTCGTTCGCCGTAACCCGCGGGAGAGTCGGGGTTCCCAACGCCCTGGCCTTCGACACCGGGCGGAACCGGATGTACTGGGCGGACTCCCTGTCGCGGACCGTCCTCATCTACGACTACGACCTCGAGACGGGAGCAGCACGCAACGAACGGGTCTTCGTCGACTTCGGAGACCTCCCCGGACGGCCGGACGGGGCGTGTCTCGATGTCGAAGGCTGTTACTGGGTGGCGGCTGTCCACGGCTCGGCCGTTCTCCGGTTCACTCCCGACGGGCGGCTCGATCGCCGGATCGACATGCCCGTGACCAAGCCCTCGATGACAGCCTTCGGCGGGTCGGACATGAGCACCCTGTTCGTGACCTCGATCGGCGGCGGAGGCAGCCACCCGCTGAGAGCGGATGAGCCGCGCGCCGGTGACCTGTTCGCCATCGACCCGGGCGTGGCCGGGGTCCCCGATGTTCCGTTCGCGGGTGGGTGACCGGCGATGACCTCTCCTCCGAAACCATGACGTCGAGCGCCTCTAACATCCGCCAACCGGTCAGGGAGGTGTCCAGATAGCGACGCGTATCTGGTTCGAGCGCAAGGTTATACCGGCGCTCGAACCCCACATTCCACCGTCGGTCGAAGTTCTGGGACCCAGCCGCGCCGATGATATCCACGCGGGGATTGCGACGGCCAGGGCCGCCATCGCCGCCCGGATCCGTTATGACGACGATCTGTTCGATCTGGCCCCTCATCTGGTGGCGGTTTCCCGTACGGGGATCGGCTGCGACGCCATCGACATCGAGGCCGCCAGCCGCCGTGGTGTGGCGGTCTGCAACGCCCCGGACGGACCCACCGTCTCCACCGCCGAACATGCCGTTGCGCTGATGCTGGCCACAGCCAAGCGGGTCATCCAGTCGGCGAACCGGCTTCGCCGTGCCCGCGGCGACTACTACGCCTCCCACCGGGCGATCGAACTGTCCGCCAAGACGCTGGGGCTGGTCGGGTTCGGCAGGATCGCCCGGCGTGTCGCCGGCATCGGCGGCGGCATCGGCATGGACATCCTGGCCTACGACCCCTACCTGTCCGACAACGACTTCCCCCCGCCGGTGACCCGGGTGGCGTCGCTCCCCGAGTTGCTCGCCCGCAGCGACGTCGTGTCGGTCCACGTCCCCCTGACGCCTGGCAACGCCCGCATGTTCGACGCCGATGCGTTCGCGGCGATGAAACCGGGCGCGGTGTTCGTGAACGCGGCTCGGGGCGGCCTGGTGGACCAGGAGGCGCTCCTCAGCTCCCTGGACTCCGGCCATCTGTTCGGCGCCGGGCTGGACGTGACCTATCCGGAACCCCTCGACCCCGCCCATCCGCTTCTCCACCGGCCGGACGTGGTCGTCACCCCTCACATAGCGGCCGCGACAGGCGAGGCTCGCATCCGCATGTTCAGGGTCGCCATCGAGCAGGCGCTCATGGTCATCGACGGCCGCCGACCCCCGCATCTCGTGAACCCCGACTCCTGGGACCGCGTGCTCGCACGGCTGGACCGTCGGGGATGAGCAGGCGGCTGCGCATCGGCCTGGTCGGATTCGGATGGATGGGCCAGGCCCACTCCCGCTCCTACATCTCGATCCCGCTGTACTTCCCGGATGCGCCTTTCCGACCGCAACTCACCGCCGTCGCCGACACCGTACCGGCCCGGGTGAGACAGGCCGTGGACGACTTCGGGTACGAACGGGGCACGACCGACTGGCGGGAGCTCATCGAGCAGCCCGACATCGACATCATCGACATCACCGCTCCCAACGCCATGCACCAGATGGTGGCCGAGGCGGCCGCGGGAGCCGGCAAGCACATCTTCTGCGAGAAGCCGGTGGGGATCTCGGCGGAGGCCACGGCTCGCATCGAAGCGGCAGCCCGCCGGGCCGGCGTGATCACCGGCTGCGGATACAACTACCGCTGGGCGCCGCTGGTCCGCTACGCCAAGCAGTTGATCGACGACGGCCGGATCGGCCTTCCCACCCATTACCGGGGCCGCTTCTTCAGCATGTACGGGAGGGACCGGCTCGGCTTGCTGACCTGGCGTTTCCTCCGGGACAAGGCCGGCTACGGCGCGCTCAGCGACATCATGTCGCATGCCATCGACATGGCCCAGTTCCTGTACGGACCGATCCGCCGGGTGGTGGCCACCCGGGAGACCTTCGTGAGGGAACGCCCGCTCCCCACGCCCGGCAAGGGGACCCACTACGACCGCGGCTCACCGGACGACCCTACCGGCGAGGTGACCAACGAGGACTACGTGGGGGCCCTGGTCGAGTTCGCCAACGGAGCGCGGGGCACCCTCGAAGCCGACCGCTCCATCTTCGGACCCCAGAGCCAGATGGCCTTCGAGATCAACGGGTCGAAGGGCGCCGTCTCCTGGGACCACGAGAAGCTCAACCAACTCCGCCTCTACCTGCCCGATGAGCAACCCGACGACGGATTCATGGAAGTGCTGGCCGGCGACAAGTTCTACCGGCAGGCCGACCTGGTGCCGGGTGGAGGAAACTCCATCGGTTTCGAGGATCTGAAGATTCTCGAGGCCTACGAGTTCCTCGGTTCGGTAGTCGCCGGACGGGCCCACGACCCCTCATTCGAGGCCGCGCTCGCCAACGCGTCGGTGGCCGCCGCGATGATCCGTTCGTGGGATTCGGACCGGTGGGAGATCGTGGAGTCGCTGCGAATCGATTGAGAAGCCGTCCCGAGCAAGGAAGCCGAAAACCGAGGCAGGAGGACATCAGATGGAAACCGTCCGGCTGACAACCGCCCAAGCCATCGTCCGGTGGCTGCTGAACCAGTACACGGCCATAGGGGGCGACGAGGTACCGATCTTCGCCGGCGCCTTCGGCATCTTCGGCCATGGAAACGTGACCTGTCTGGCGGAGGCCCTGGAACCGGTCCAGGACCGGCTTCCCACCTGGCGCGGGCACAACGAGCAGTCGATGGCGCTGGCCGCGGTTGCATACGCCAAGGCCATGCGCGGCCGGCGCATCATGATCGCCACCTCGTCGATCGGACCCGGCTGCACCAACATGGTTACCGCCGCGGCCGTGGCCCACGCCAACCGGCTCCCTCTCCTCATCCTCGCCGGCGACACCTTCCAGCACCGGATCGTCGACCCGGTGCTGCAGCAGATCGAAGTCTTCGAGGATCCCACCGTTACGGTCTGCGACACGTTCAAACCGGTCAGCAGGTACTGGGACCGCATGACCCGTCCCGAGCAGGTCGTGAGGTCCCTGCCTCAGGCCCTGGCGGTAATGCTGGACCCGGCGAGCCGGGGCCCGGCCTTCTTCGCGCTCCCCCAGGACATACAGGCCGAAGCGTACGACTTCCCCGCCCGCTTCTTCGAGCGCACCGTCCACTACATCCGCCGACCCGGACCCGACGCCCGCGATCTCGAGCGGGCTGCCTCGGCCCTGGCCCGCGCACGCAGCCCGATGATCATCTCGGGGGGCGGGGTCCACTATTCGGCGGCTGCCGACACGTTGACCGCCTTCGCCGAGCGCCGCGGCATCCCGGTGGTGGAGACCGTCGCCGGCAAGGCGACCCTGGTCAGCGATCACCCCAACTATGCCGGTCCCATCGGGGTGACCGGGTCGGCGGCCGCCAACTCGGTGGCCGAGGACGCCGACGTGGTCCTGGCGGTGGGGACCCGGCTCCAGGACTTCACGACCGGGTCCTGGGCCATCTTCAAGCATCCGGACGTCCGCTTCGTTTCGCTGAACACGGCTCGCTGGGATGCCCACAAGCAGACGGCGATCCCCGTGGTCGGCGACGCGAAGGTCTCCATCGAGGCCCTCGACGGGTTGCTCGGAGGCTACCGGGCTCCCGACTCCTGGTTGGGTGCGGCGCAGGGACACATCGCTGCATGGCACCGCTACCTGGACTCCTGGAAGTCCCGCGATGTCGAGGGCTCCCCCGCCTACGCCCAGGTGATCCAGGTTGTCAACGAGCTCTGCGACGAGGACGACTACTGCCTCTCGGCGGCCGGCGGCCTTCCGGGCGAGTTGACCATGGGATGGAGGTCGAAGTCGGTGGGGAGCTTCGACTCCGAGTACGGATACTCCACCATGGGCTACGAGATCGCCGGCGCCTGGGGAGCCCGGATGGCCAGGCCCGACGGCGACGTGATCGCATGGGTCGGCGACGGGTCTTACCTGATGATGAACTCCGACATCTACTCCACCGTAATGACCGGGCATAAGGTCATCTTCATGGTGATGGACAACGGCGGCTTCGCGGTCATCAATCGCCTGCAGGTGGGTACCGGCGGCGCCGAGTTCAACAACCTGCTGCGGACCGCCCGCCACCGCGAGTACTTCCGGGTGGACTTCGCTGCCCATGTGGAGGCCATGGGCGCCATCGCGGAACGCGTCGAGCGTCTCGAGGACCTTCCGGATGCGTGGCGGAGGGCCAAGGCGGCCGACCGGAGCTACGCCATCGTCATGGACATCGACCAGTACACCTGGACCGAAGGCGGAGCGTGGTGGGAGGTCGGCGTCCCGGAGGTCAGCGACAGGGAGCAGGTCCGGGTTGCCCGGGCGTCATGGGAAGCAGAACGCAAGCATCAGCGGCTGGGCGTCTGAGTGGCGCATAAGGCCCGCATCCGAAGGAGGTAGAGGATGGGAAGGTTCGCCGGCAAGGTAGCCCTGGTCACCGGCAGCACGCAGGGACTCGGGGAGGCGGTCTCGGAGCGGTTGGTGGATGAGGGATTGGACGGTCTGGTGGTGACCGGGCGCAGCGCCGAGCGAGGCGAGGCTGTGGCCGCCCGGTTGGCGAACGGAGGGTGCAGAACGTTGTTCGTCCCCGCCGACCTCGCCCGGCCGGAGGCGCCCTCCGATCTCATAGAAGCCACCGACCGGGAGTTCGGGCGACTGGACATCCTCGTCAACGCGGCGGGGGACTCGCACCGCGGCACGATCGAGGACACCGGCATCGAGTTGTTCGACCACCTGATGGCCGTGAACGTCCGGGCGCCGTTCATGCTGATGCAGGGCGCCATCCGCGTGATGCGGCGGGAGGGCATCGAGGGTTCCATCGTCAACATCGCATCGATCGCATCCCACGGAGGCCCTCCCTACCTGACCGCCTACTCGACCACCAAGGGCGCGCTGGTCGTCCTGACCCGCAACGTGGCGCATTCGGTTGCATGGGACCGGATCCGGGTGAACGCGCTGAACATCGGCTGGATGGACAGCCCGGCGGAGCATGTGATCCGCGAGCGCTTTCACGGCGGCGATCCGGCCTGGTTGGAAAAGGCCGAGGACAGCCAACCATTCGGCCGGCTGCTCAAGACCCCCGAGGTCGCCAGGGCGGTCGCCTTCCTCGCCTCCGACGACTCGGGGATGATGACCGGCGCCGCCGTCGACTTCAACCAGATAGTGGTGGGTACCGAACCAAGCCCCGCCCCGCGCCCCGAAGGGGCTACGAGCGCGTGAATCGGCGACCCGGTCGTGTCCGGCTGCCGGGAGGATGACGGTGGGTTCCCTGCTCAAGCCCCGGCCGGAGAGACCCAAGGCCGTCGAGGTGACCCCGGAGAGCGCCGGCTGGACCTACCTGGACTTCGCGGTCGTGCACCTCGATCCCGGTGGCAGCTACATGGAGGCGCCCGGCCACCGCGAGGTGGTCGTGGTCCCCATCTCCGGGAGCGGGACGGTCCGGACCGGTGGCGAGACGGTCGACCTGGCCCGCGCCGGGGTCTTCGAGGAACTGCCCCACGTGCTGTACGTACCGCCGGGACACTCGATAGAGGTCCGATCCCGTGGAGAGTTCACCTTCACGGTCGGCGGCGCCCCGGCTGAGGGTGGTCTCCCGCTCCGGCTGTTCGAACCCTCCGAGATGCGCGTGGAACTTCGGGGCGGCGGCGCGTCCCACCGCCAGATCTCCCACATCCTCTCCGCTCCCCTCCCGGCCGAGCGCCTCATCCTCTACGAGGGCTACGCCCCGCGGGGAACCTGGTCTGGTTGGGCGCCCCACTGTCACGACGGCTACGCCGGGTCCCCGTACCTGGAGGAGGTGTACTACTTCCGCCTGCAGCCCGCCACGGGATTCGCGCTGCACCGCAACTGGAGGGAGGACACCGAGTTCGACGAACTCCTCGTCTGCGGAGACGGTGACACGGCCCTCGTGCCCCGCGGTTTCCACTCCACGGTGGCCTGCCCGGGCACCAACATGTACTTCCTCAACTACCTGGCCGGAGAACCGGTGGGAGACGAACGAGCCCGCGGCCCCTACTTCCACCCCGACCACACCTGGATCCACGACGACTGGGACGCCGGGGCTATGACCCTGCCGACAGCCGGTGTGGAGATGGCACCGCGGTGATGAGCGCCATACCTGCTGCCGCTCCCCCCGAGGTGCTCGCCTTCAACGCCGAGATCGAGGCCCTGACCCGTGACGCTGCCCCGCCGTGGGAGGTCGGCGCCGCGGAGGCCCGCCGGATGAGAGAGGAAGGACTCACGATTCTCGGTCCGCGACGCGTGTCCGAGAGGACTTCCGACCGCACCATCGACGGACCAAGGGGAACGATCCGGTTACGGGTGATACCTCCTCTCCGAAGCGCGCGGGGCATATTCCTGCACATCCACGGAGGCGGCTGGGTGTGGGGAGGGCCCCACCACCACGACCCGATGCTGGAGTCGCTGGCCGACTCCACGGGGCTGGTGGTCGTCTCCACCTCGTACCGCTTCGCGCCCGAAGACCCCTATCCCGCCGCCCCGGATGACTGCGAGACAGCGGCTGTCTGGCTAGACCGCAACGGCGTCTCCGAACTCGGGCACGAACTCGTGGCCATCGGTGGGGAATCGGCCGGCGCCCACCTCGCCGCCGTCACCTGCCTCCGCCTGCGGGACGGCTACGGGCTAATGCCCTTCCGTGCCGCACTTCTCACGTACGGCTGCTACGACCTGAGAACCACGCCCTCGGTGCGAGCCTTCGGCGACCGGCCGCTGATCCTGAACACGTCTTCCGTCCGCTGGTTCGTGGAGCAGTTCACGGCCAACCACAACCTCGACGATCCCGACGTGTCGCCGATCCAGGCCGACCTGGCGGGGCTGCCGCCGGCGCTCTTCACCGTCGGGACCCTGGATCCGATGCTGGACGACTCCACGTTCATGGCCGCCCGGTGGAAGGCTGCGGGGAATCGAGCGGACCTCGACATCTGGCCCGGCGCCATCCACGCCTTCGACCTGTTCGACAACGACTACGCCCGAGCCGCCCGCAGCCGGATGCACGCGTTCGTCAACTCCGCCCTAGATGGCTAGTTCCTAGTCGGTAGTCTCTAGTTGCTAGTTGGTGATCGGTGGTTAACGTTCGACTGGTTTATTGACCATCCTCCATAGCACTATTATGGTCTCGCGTTTGCGCCGTGGTTGGCTCTTCACGAAATGCCAGCCCCGAGTCCGAGTCAGGAACAGATGCACACGAGTTACAGATGTTGTCTAGCGATGCAGAGAACGGTCGCTTCTGGTCAGATCCCCCCTTTGGAACTACTCGTCTAGTGTCCTGACTCCTGGATTCGCGATCGGCACGCGGAACGTGCCGACCACCGCACCAGCTAGCCCCGCGGACCCGAGAACGCGAAAAACGCCCCCGGGCGAGCGGATCCCTCCCTCGGGCCCACCCCCAACCGCCACCTCCGCAGTCTACGAACGCGTCCTGCCATCCCCCGCAAGGGTCGGCTCCCAAATGATCCCCGCGCCGGTCCGATCGGTACCGCAAACGGACCGGTGGTGTTTGCATTTGCCTACCAATATGCAACGGGGGTGTGACACGGACAACCCCCTTGTGGAGAAGCGCCGTCCTACACCCGGGCAGTTGCTAGGGTCATCTCCCCGACCGACGACCACAGGAGAGATCCGCATGAACCTGCTGCCAGGTGTTGAAGCCGGCACCGTCGACACCGACCGGCTCCGCACCCACTACTACGCGTCAGGACCGGAGAACGGCACGCCGGTGGTGATGATCCACGGGAACCTGTCGACCGGACGCTTCTTCGAACACCTCTGGCCCGGTGCGCCGGAGCAGTACCGGTTCATCGCTCCCGACATGCGTTCGTTCGGACGGTCGGAGTCCAAGCCCATCGACGCAACTCGGGGTCTCCACGACTGGGCCGACGACACGCATGCCCTGCTCGAGGCGCTCGGCGTCGACGAGCCGCCCCACCTGGCGGGCTGGTCCACGGGCGGAGCGGCCATCGCCGCCTACGCCATGGACCGTCCGGTCGCCTCGCTGACGTTCATCGACCCGGTCTCCCCCTACGGGTACGGCGCCACCCACCGCGACGGCACGCCCTGCCAGCCCGACTGGGCGGGTACCGGAGGCGGGACCGGGAACCCGGAGTTCACCTCCCTGCTCGCGTCGGGCGACCGCTCCGCGGACAGCCAGGTCTCACCCCGCAACGTGATGACCTCCTCGTATTGGTCGGCGGAGTACAAGCTCCCACCCGACCGAGAGGAGATCCTGCTGGACGAGGTGCTGCTGACCGTTACCGGCGACGACGGCTACCCGGGAGACCTGACTCCTTCGGACAACTGGCCCAACGTGGCGCCGGGAACCCGGGGCATACTCAACGCCCTCTCCGGCAAGTACTGCAACTGGGCGGGCGTCGTGGACATGGCGGACAAGCCCCCGGTTCTGTGGACCCACGGTTCCAACGACATCGTGGTGGCGGACGGTTCCCTCTGGGAGATGGGAACCCTGGGGCAGATGGGCGTCATCCCCGGCTGGCCGGGTGAGGACGACTTCCCGCCCCAGCCCATGGTGTCCCAGATCCGCGACGTGCTGGACCGCTACGCGGACAACGGTGGAAGGGTTGAAACGGAGATGTTCGACGGATCCGGTCACGGTCCCCACATCGACGCTGCCGAGGCCTGGTCTGAGACCTTCTTCGCCTTCCTGGCCTCCACCAACTGACTCCGCGGACGACTCCTTGCGTTGAGGATCGCGTGGAGTACGGCTCGCCAGACCCCTGGGAACGGTCGATCTTGACAGATCAGATCAGAGTCTCCCCGTCCCTACGAGCACCCGAAAACCCTGATCAGGGCCAGACGAGTAGTCCCAAGGAACCCGACCGAGAGCGATCCGATCTCGCGGTTGCCACCGATTACCAACTAACAACTACCAACTAGAAACTAACAACTAATCTTATAGATTCGGGCCGCTGACCCGCCCAGAATCGCCGCCATCTCGTCATCCGAGAACGGAGCGGCACCCAGTCTGGTAGCCACGCCGTTGACGCTCCGGTACACATCCGGGACGGTTGACTCGTCCCGACCTACCCGGACCTTGTCGCTGTTGTTGGACCCGTACAGCACCCGGTCGAGAGCGGAAAGCGACCAGAACTTCTCCAGAGCACGGAAGAGGGGCTCCGGCCCCAATTCCGAGAAGTGGTACATGTCGGCGTAGAAGTTGGGGTGCTTCGCGACCATGAGGACACACTGATCGAGCCATGGCACGCCCAGCGCCACGATGAGTTTCAGGTCGCGGTAGCGGCGACCCACCTCGTCGATGAGCACCGGGTCGGCGTGTTCCAACTTAGCGGTGATGGTCGGGGTCCAGCCGGTGAATATGTGCACAGGGATGTCCAGTTCGATGCACCGCTCGTAGACCGGGTCGAGTCGGCGGTCGTTGGGCGAGTAGTGCTGGTAGGACGCCACCAACTTGACAGCCCGGAAGTCCAGTTCCAGGACGCAGCGGTCGATCTCCTCCAAGGCTGCAGGCACGTCACGGATCGGATCCACGCAGACGACCCCTCTGAGACGATCCGGGAACAGTGCGACCTGCTCGGCGGTGTAGTCGTTGGGGACGAACACCTCATGTTCCTCGGGGAAGTCCGGATGCCACGTTGTGCGCCGGAGGTCGGCGCCCTGCACCAGACCGACATCGACACCGGAGCGGTCCAGCAGGTCGACCATCCAAGCTCCGTCGGTCGAACCGAAGACGCCCCCGTACGGGCGGTAGATCTCGGTCATCCACCAGTCCGGAACCTGGCTGGGCGTCTCGGTCAGATGAAGATGGCAATCAACCGTGACCATCCATCCTCCTCGTATACCATCGAGATGCTCGGCGCCCGGACAACCACTCCAGCATAGGTCGGCAGGCCTAGAGCTCTATGAACTCGAGCCAGTTGCCCTCCGGATCCTGGAAATAGACGACCCCCCAGTCGTCGCCGTCCGGTGTCTTCGAGAAGATCGGATCGGTGACAAAGGAAACCCCCTTGCCGGCCAGCACCTCATGCGCCTTGCGGAGATCGTCCACCAGGAAGCAGACATGCGTCGCGCCCAGCTTGTTCAACCCGACGTGGCCGTCGGTCGAGAGCGGTTCCAGATACTGGATGAGTTCGAGCATGTGTCCGTCATCCCCGAGACCGAGAAAGATCTCGACCCGGCGCGCTCTCGGTATCCCGGCGTGATCACCTTCGGGTCCAGCCTCCATCTCGTAGCGTTCGAGGACGGTCAGGCCGAGATCCTCCGTGTAGAACCGCAGCATCTCATCGAGATCCCGGACCACGATTCCCGAGTGATTGAAGCTGGTGATCATTCCCTACCCTTCGACAGCGAACCGGCGCTCGCCCCAGGAGGGTAGACGGGGTGACCCGATCACGTGTCTCGGCGGGACCGCGGCCCGCCGGGTTCGGGTTGGAAGGGACCGTCGCGAGCCTCGAGAAACGCTCGTATGCCTCCCCTGCGAAATGCCTCGTCGAGGTGCCTGACCTCGGGTGAGTCGCCGGAGGCGTGGGCGATGGTCGCCAGGAAGGCCATGACGTTGTGGGCGTTCCGTAGTCCCATCGCCTCCAGCCCGTAGGTGGTGATCGCCTTGTTGAGACGCACCGAGTCCGCGGGAACCATGGCGATCCTCCGGGCGAGGGCGTGGGCCCGGTCCAGCAACTCCTCGGCCGGCACCACCTCGTTCACGACACCCATCCTCAGCGCCTCGGCGGCGTCGAAATGGTCACCTGTGAGCGTGTAACGGTGAGCGTTCTTCCAGCCGGCCACCACCGCGAACAGGATCGAAGAACTCGATATCCCCCGGACCTCCGGCTGTCCGAAGGTCGCCTCCTCGGAGGCGATGGTGATGTCGGCACACAACGCGTACCAGAACCCTCCGCCGAGACACCAGCCGTTGACCGCGGCGATCACCGGCGTTGACAACTCCATCACGTGCATGAAGCCTTCCGAGCTCCTCAGGTTGATGTCGAGCCAGTGGCGCAATGTGGAGGCGGCAGTCGCATCGTC
Source organism: Candidatus Spongiisociaceae bacterium (assembly GCA_965219685.1). Taxonomy (GTDB): domain Bacteria; phylum Actinomycetota; class Acidimicrobiia; order Spongiisociales; family Spongiisociaceae; genus JAPPFW01. Next base: position 1,345,966 of record CBDCOH010000002.1, read on the forward strand.
CCCCGGGACATCCTCGCCGAAGTCATAGCCCGCGGAGAAGGCTGATCCGGAGCCTGTCAGGACAATCGCCCTGGCGGTCGGATCGCGGTCGGCCTCGTCGAGCGCGTGATGGAGTTCCCGCTCGAGGCTCTGCGACAGCGCATTCATCACATCCGGACGATCGAGGGTGATGGTCGCCACCGCGTCGTCCCGGCTGAAGATGAGAGACTCGTAGTCCAAACTTGGCGCCTTCCATTGGCGAGACCCTTCCTGACAGCTCCGCCACCACCTGTGGCGCCGACGCTGCCCGGCCTCCGCTCACCTAGACTCGCCCACGATCGCGTGGGGAGCAAACCGAATGCTGGAAGATCTGGGTGTCGAGGGGTTCGTAGGGACACCGTTCCACAAGCGGAGTGCGGCAGCCGTCGAGACATCGTCCTGGTTCCCCTGGCCGCCGTACATAGTGCCCGACATCTACACCGACTTCAGGGAGGAGCTGGCGGCGATGCGGACGGCCGCCACTCTCAACGAGATGTCTCCCCTGTCGAAGACCCGCATCAGTGGCCCCGATGCTCCCCTGCTTGCGAACCGGATCCTCACCCGGAACGCCCAGGCGCAGGAAGTGGGCCAGGTCCTCTACTCGCCGTGGTGCAACGAAGAGGGGAAGATGGTCGCCGACGGGCTCGTGTTCCGCTTCGCGGAAGAAGAGTACGTGTTCGTGGCCGGGCCCCAGCAACAGTGGTTCACGATGAACGCCGATGGACTCGACGTCGAGGTCGAGGACATCAGCCCTTCGATCGGCATCCTCGCCCTCCAAGGGCCCAGGTCGACCGAGGTTCTGGAGCGTACGACCGGCCAGGACTGGTCCTCCCTCAAGTTCTCCCGGATCAGGAGGACGGAGATCGCCGGCGCGCCCGTCGATGTGAGCCGCCAAGGTTTCACGGGCGAGGTGGGCTACGAGCTGTGGGTGTCGCCCGAGGGCGCCTGCCCCATGTGGGACGCCCTGGTCGAAGCGGGCAGGGACTGCGGCCTTCGCCCGGCCGGCGAGTACGCCATCGATATCGCCCGGGTGGAAGCGGGGCTGCTCATCATCGGGGCCGACTACATGGGGGCCGGCCCCGACCCCACCCCTCCCGTCGACGACCCGACGCAGATGCGCGAGTGCTCCCCAGTCGAGCTCCGGCTGGGCCGCTTCGTCGACTTCGACAAGCCGCACTTCATAGGCCGACAGGCCCTTCTGGACGAACAGGCGGCGGGCGGCGCCCCTCGACGGATGGTCGGCCTCACCATCGACTGGCGGGCGATGCTCGAGTACCAGCTCGAGCAGGGCGAACTCGTCCAGATGTTCCCCAGGGTCCACGACATGCCGCTGCCCGTGATCGACTCGGGAAACGTGGTGGGATACGCCACGAGCGTCACCTGGGGACCGACGGTCGGCAAACTCATCGGGCTCGGCCACATCGACAAGGAGTCCGCAAACCTGGGAGCGAAACTCTCGGTGCTGTGGTCGGCCAACGGCCGGACCGTCGAGATCGGCGCCGAGATAGTTCGCCTGCCATTCCGACCGCACCGGCGCGCTTGAGCACTCGGCTGAAACCAGGGACGACCCTCCGTCAGATCATGGGACATCCGTAGAAACCGGGACGCATTCACAAGCCGGATGGAACCTCTGCTACATGCCCTTCTGGGCCGGACCGTTGAGAGAGAGCCAGGATCTACATCAGGGACTACGGCAGGGAGTGGACTGTACCGACACCGTACGAGTGACTCGAGGCGGCTCGTAGGACGCGCGGGACGTCACGGCGTCGGAGCGATCTCCGCCGGTGAACGGGCGAGGATCCACGGCCGGCGAACTGATGGGGACTATCGTCAATCACGACGTTGGCGGAGAAGGGGTTTCGGTCATGATCGAATGGCTAGGTATCGGCCATCTCGTCGAGCTATCCGGTTCGGAGGCGATCTGGGGGTTCTTGACCCCGCTGGTTGCATTCGCCGGGTTCTTCGTGTTGCAGCTCATACTGCCGGGACGCCGGGTCCCCGGCTACGTCATCAATCCCGAGACCCGCGAACCTCGAAGCTACCGGCTCAACGGTCTCCTCGTCTTCGTAATCGTGGTGATCGTGTGGTACCTCGAGCTCACCGGAATGCCCCGCGAGTGGTTCTACCGGTCCACCCTCTATGCCGTGGCCGGCGGGACGGTGGTCACCCTGATCCTCGCGATCATCGCCGTGTACAGCCAGCCACCGGGTGAGGTGAAGAACCCGTTACTGGCCTTATGGATCGGACGGACCCGAGAGCTGTCCTTCTTCAACCAGCGCATCGATATCAAGATGTATTTCTATGTGGTAGGCGGGACGATGCTAGTTCTCAACGGCTGGTCCGCAGTGGCTTACCACTACGACCGCTTCGGCGAGGACTCCAACCCCGGTGTTGTCCTGTATACCGCGTTCTTCACATGGTATATCGTGGATTACTTCATATTCGAGCGTGTCCAGCTGTATACGTACGACCTGATCCATGAGCGGATGGGCTTCAAGATGTTCTGGGGCGGGCTCTTGATCTACGGGTGGATGTTCACCCTGCCGCTGTGGGGAATGGCCGTTCACCCGGACCCCGGACTCTCGTCACCGGGCAGGTATGTCTGGCTCATCGGGGCGTCGGTGTGCTTCCTCTTCGGGTGGGGCATGGCCCGCGGCGCCGCCATGCAGAAGTACACGTTCAAGCGCTGGCCCGACCGCAAGTTCCTCGGCCTCATCGAGCCGGAGTACATCGAGGCCGGTGACCGCAAGATCCTGGTCAGCGGTTTCTGGGGCTTGTCCCGCCATATGAACTACGGGGGTGAGGGGTTCATCTCGCTGGGGATGGCCCTGGCGTTCGGCCACTTCACCAACCTGTGGGCTTGGACCTACTTCATCTTCGTCATCATCATGTTCACCACCCGTGAACGCTACGACAACAAGTTCTGTGAGGAGAAGTACGGCCCGGAGAAATGGGCCGAGTACAAAGCAAGGGTGAAGTACCGGATCTATCCCTGGGTCTACTGACAAGGATCGCCGCGGAATCGGGATTACGGATCATCGACAAGTTCAGCTTCGACACCCAGACCTACGGTCCATCAGCGACAGGTTGAGTGATATCCTGTCGCTATGACCGTGGTAGTGGTCCTGTTATTGCACAACCTTCCCCGAACCGGGGTGTGATCGCGTGGCGGAGTATCTGCGCATGTGGTGGGCCCCTCGGTTCGAGGGCCCGTCCCGGGCGGATCGGATGGGCGGTTGGTATCACCCGTACTCACCGGATCTTCTAGCCGGGTGGGATCCGCTGATTCCGGGATCGTTGGCAGCATCTGTCAGCCAGGCGGAGGAGGCGGTACGGGAACTGAACAGTCCCACCCACCGGCATCCCGGTTTGGGTGGGCTGGGGCGGTTCCTGCTGCGAGCGGAGTCGGTGGGTTCATCGGCTATCGAGGGTCTGAGGGTTGGCCCCCGGCGTCTGCTGGCAGCCGAGGACCAGATAGCACGGGGGCTGACCGGCGCAGACAGCGTGGCGGCGGAGGTACTCGGCAACATCGACGCCATGCGACAGGCAACAGAGGTCGCCGCTCGGCAACAACCGATCACCCTTGACGGCCTGCTGGAAGTCCACAAGCTGCTGATGGACCGCTCCCCGAACCCGGAGCTGGGAGGAGTGTTGCGAGAAGAACAGGGATGGATAGGGGGAGGGAGTTTCAACCCCTGCAACGCCGCCTACGTGCCTCCTCCCCCCGATCGGGTACCCGAGTTGATGCACGATCTCGTCGCCTATGTGAACACCGATTATCACACTCCCCTAACCCAAGCAGCGGTGGCTCACGCCCAATTCGAGACGATCCATCCCTTCGGAGACGGAAACGGCCGAGCCGGGCGGGCACTGATCCACATCGTGCTGCAAAGCCGGGGACTGGCGCGCCGGTTCGTGCCGCCGATCAGCCTGGTCCTCTCCACGTGGTCGGACTCCTACATAGAAGGGCTTGCCACCTTTCGGCATGGAGGCCCGGCGGACAGTGCCCGACGAGACGACGCCCTTCAGCCGTGGCTGGACCTATTCGCAGCCGCAACCCGAAGGGCATGCGACGACGCGCTGCAACACAGCACCCGGATCGACCAACTCACCGATGAGTGGAACCAGAAGCTGGGCCGCTACCGGAAAGGATCGGCCCTGGACCGGCTGGTAGAGGTTCTTCCCGGGGTTCCCCTCTTGACTCCCGATAGGGCAGCACGACTGATAGGACGTTCCCCGGTAGCTACCCGAGCCGCCATCACGCAACTCCTCGAGGCCGGGATCCTGCGGCTCCGACCCTCCAGCAGTCCCCGCAACCGAATCCTCGAAGCCCCCTCCGTCATGCGCCTGCTCACCTCCCTGGAACGCTCCCTCGCCACCCCTCAAGGCAACACACTCCAGGAGAATCCAGTCCGTCCGGTCCCCGACAGGCCCCCACCCACGAACGCACCGGTCCAGCCTGGTTGAACCGCCCCGGAACTGAACCTCCGGCTTCATCGGAGAGTATGGCCCCCCGTTTGGCCCAGGGCCGACACCGTGTCGTTGACCGGGACATGCTCCCCTCGGCATGTCCACCTATATGCCTCGTACTGGTCGACCTGAGGTGGCTCACCCGTCGGCTAGGTTTGGAGTTCGTGAGCAGAGGTGCTGGATGAGCGACGAGACGATCAACAACCACGGCGCCTTCATCTGGTCGGTGGCCGACCTGCTGCGGGGTGTGTACAAGCAGTCGGAGTACGGGCGGGTGATCCTGCCGCTGACGGTGCTGCGGCGTCTCGACTGCGTGCTCGAACCCACCAAGGACAAGGTGCTGGAGGTGGCGGCCAAGCTTCCCGAGTACCTGGAGAACCGAGCGCCGATTCTGAGGCACGCAGCGGGAGAGTCGTTCTACAACACGTCGAAGCACACCTTCAAGACGCTGCTGGCCGATCCGGACAACGTGGCCCCGAACCTGCGGAACTACATCGCCGGGTTCTCGGAGTCGGCCCGGGACATCATCGACAAGTTCAACTTCGACACCCAGATCGACCGTCTCGACCAGCACAACCTGCTGTACCTGGTGGTGTCGCGTTTCGCCGATCTCGATGTGCGCCCGGAGACCGTGTCGAACCTTGAGATGGGGTACATCTACGAGGAGTTGATCCGCAAGTTCTCGGAGCTGTCCAACGAGACGGCCGGCGAGCACTTCACGCCCCGCGAGGTGATCCGCCTGATGGTCAACCTACTGCTGGCGGACGATGACGAGCTGCTGACCGCGCCGGGGATCGTCAAGACGATGCTGGACCCGGCCTGCGGCACGGGGGGGATGCTGTCGGTGTCGGAGGAGTACCTGCGCAAGCTCAACCCGCAGGGCCGTCTCGACGTGTACGGGCAGGAGGTGAACGCCGAGACCTACGCCACATGCCGGTCGGACATGCTGATCAAAGGCTTGGACGCGTCACGGATCCGGTTCGGGAACAGCTTCGACGACGACCAGCATCGCAACCGCCGGTTCGACTACCTGCTGGCCAATCCCCCGTTCGGTTTGGAGTGGAAGATGGTCGCCAACCACATCAGAGCCGAACACAAGACCAAGGGTTTCGCCGGGCGTTTCGGCGCCGGCCTTCCCCGCATCAACGACGGCAGCTTCCTGTTCCTCCAGCACATGATCTCCAAAGTGAAGCGCCCCGAAGACGGCGGCACCCGCCTGGCGATCGTGTTCAACGGCTCTCCCCTGTTCACCGGCGCCGCCGGATCAGGCGAGTCCGAGATCCGCCGCTGGATCATCGAGAACGACTGGCTCGAAGCAGTGGTCGCCCTCCCCGACCAACTGTTCTACAACACCGGGATCTCCACCTACTTCTGGGTGGTCACCAACCGCAAGTCCGAGAAGCGGACCGGCAAGGTACAGCTCATCGACGCCCGCGAGTCATGGACCAAGATGCGAAAGAGCCGCGGCAACAAGCGCAAGGAGATCAGCGAGGAGCAGATAGCCGACCTCACCCGCCTCTACGGCGCCTTCGAGGAAGGGCTCCGCTCCAAGATCTTCCCCAACGAGGCCTTCGGCTTCCTCCGCATCACCGTCGAACGCCCCCTCCGCCTCCGCTGGGAAATCACCGACGACACCCTGGCTGCCGTTGCCACCGACAAGAAGATCGCCAAGCTCCCGGCTCTGTCGCAGGATCTGGTCGTCGAGAAGCTCCGGGCCGACCATGGCGTCACCTACCACACCGAGAAGACCGCCAAAGCAGCCGTCCGGGATGCTCTGGTAGCGGTCATCGGCAAGAAACCCGCACCCCTTGTCAACGCAGTGACCAACGCCCTCGCAGTGCGTGATCCCGAAGCCCCCGCCGTCACCGACAGCAAGGGCAACCCCAAACCCGACCCGCAGCTGCGTGACTACGAGAACGTACCCCTACCCACCAAACGGGTCACTCACGAGACCGACACCACCAGACGGCTCGACACCATCGAATACCAGACCGCCATCGACGACTACCTCGAAGCAGAAGTCCACCCCTATGTCCCCGACGCCTGGTACGACCCGAAGAAAACCAAGATCGGCTACGAAGTCCCCCTCACCCGCCACTTCTACACCTACACCCCGCCCCGCCCCCTCGATGAGATCGACGCCGAGATCACATCCCTGGAAGCTGAGATCCAGACCCTGCTCGCCGAGGTCGCTGGGGCGTGAACCTAACCAAGCTCAAGCGTGTGGCAGTTCTTCGGGCTGGCGGGACACCGGCCGTACAGTCCGAACGTTTCTGGCGTGAACCACCCGATGGCATTCCATGGGTCGCGATCGGTGACATGTCGGACGGTGGCCTCGTTAGGGAGACTGCTCGACACGTTTCAGCTGAGGGGATCACCGACAAGCGTCTTCCGGTCGGACGCCCTGGGACAGTGCTATTCGCGATGTACGCCAGCGTAGGGGCGGTCGCTGAGCTTGCCGTAACAGCATCCTGGAACCAGGCCCTGCTTGGGATCGAGCCGGTGCCTGGAGTCTCAACTCGGAGGTTCATCCGCTTCTGGATGGAGCATCTTCGGCCGGGTCTCGGAGCGCTGGCACGGAGCAACACTCAGGACAATCTGAACGCGGAGCAGGTCGGGAATCTCTACTTCCCAGTCCTGCCTGTGGAGACGCAGCGGGCGATCGCTGACTACCTCGACACCGAAACCAGCCGCATCGACACCCTCATCATCAAGAAGCGCCGTATGATCGAACTCCTCGACGAACGCGTACGTTCCCGTCGTGACCAGTGGTTCGAGAACCTGTCCTCTACGTATGGGGTCGTGTCCCTCCGTAGGCGATGGTCGCTCATCGAGCAGGGATGGAGTCCTGTGTGTGACTCTGAACCTGCGGAGGCAGATGAGTGGGGTGTCATTAAGACAAGCGCTGTCTCGACAGGCGTGTTTGTGCCTGATAACAACAAAAGGCTCCCTGCTGACAAGGACCCAGACATGCGATGGATGCTTCGGGACGGTGATCTGCTCGTCACGCGCGGGTCGGGTTCTAGGTCGATGGTTGGCAAAGCATGCGTAGCACGTGTCGGACGAAGAAAACTGACCCTCTCCGATCTCGTGTACCGAGTCCGCTTGGTTCGGACTAGTCCTGATTTTGTGGCTGCTGCCACGTCCAGTTCGGCGGCTCGATCGCAGATTGAGGGTTCTATTCGGACCGATGTCGGACAGACGTTGAAGGTCCGGCGTGACGATCTAGCCAGCGTTCGTATCCCGGCAGTTCCCTACAAGTTCCAAGCGAGAGAGGTTAGAGATTTGGCGCGGAGGATATCCCCACTCCAGAAGGCTGAACGATTGATTGAGAAGCAACTGGAACTGCTCGCCGAGCGTCGGCAGGCCTTGATCACGAAGGCTGTGACCGGCGAGTTGACGGTTCCAGCGGATCAGGGTTAGCGAGAGTTCTCCATCACTTCGATCTTGCCGACAGACGAGCGCGATCCACACCAGGGGGCTAACCGTCGTCGTGCTCATGCTTCCCAGAGCATCTTGAGTGGCATGGCGAACAGCCCGTAGTCCACCTGTTGGACTTGCTCGGCGTCGTGGAGCAGGACGCCGCACGCGAACGATTCGCCTGCGGATTGCCTGAGGCGTCTCAATCCTCGGAAGTCTCGCGGGCGGACGGTCGCCGCTGCCTTTATCTCGATGCCGACCACCGCTCCGGGCGAACGTTCCAGGACGAGATCGACCTCGACACCGTCCTTGTCCCGGTAATGACTGACGGCAGTCGTCTCGTCAGACAGGGCGATGGCCTTGGCCAGTTCCCCGTGCGCGAAGCACTCGAAGAGTGGTCCCAGCATTCTGCGGTCTGCGGCGAGCCCGGCGGCGTCAGCGCGTAGCAGTGTGGCCAACAGGCCGGAATCCAGAAAGTGCAGCTTCGGGGCCTTGACGAGCCGCTTGACCTCGCGGTGATGCCAAGCCCGAACGCGCCGGACCAGGAACATGTGCTCGAGCAGGACGAGCCACCGGTCCACCGTCTTGCTGTCCACGCCAAGACGCGAAGCGAGGCTCGACACGTTGAGCAGACTCCCTGCCGACAGGACCGCATGGTCCACCAGGCGCGCCAACTCATCGCTCTTGCGGACAGAAGCGATGTCGAGGACGTCCCGCGAAACGACCGATCGCGCATAGGAGCGCAGCCAGGCGTTACGCCGGGCTGATTTCGGCCGGGAGAGGGCCTCGGGAAAGCCGCCGGACACGACCTTTTCTACCAAGCCGAAGGTAGGTCCGGTCTGTTCGAGGCTGGGAAAGTCGCCGTCAAACGCCCGGTCCAGGAAGCGTGGCGGGGAGAGGCCCGCGATCTCCGCCTGTGACAAGGGAAGAAGCTCGATGGTTTCGACCCGCCCGGCCAGGGAATCCGGCGAGATCGACCCCCGAAAGAGGTCGACCGAACCGGTGATCAGGAAGCGTCCGGGGCGGTTGTCCTCGTCTACGGCTCTCTTGAGAGCCAGGATGAGATCCGGCGAGCGTTGGACCTCGTCGATCACCACCTTGTCCAGGCCGCGGACAAACCCGACGGGGTCGTCGCGGGCGAAGCGTCTCGACTGCTCGTCGTCCAGGGTGATGAAGGGACGATCGTCGTGTTCTGCGATGCGCCGGACGAGGGTCGTCTTGCCGGACTGGCGTGGCCCCACCACTGCGACGATCCGGGTGTCGGTGAGCGCCACACGGATCCGAGCCACCGCGTGCCGGGTGACGAACTCCCCGGCTGCGAGCGTCTGATACGGCATGGGTGACCGTCCAATTCGGAATAGAACCCCGTCCAATTCGGAATATACCACCGAGTGGAGCTTCCACGAGTCAACACTCACGAGCTACGACAGGGCGAGTTCGCGTCATGGCATCAAGGTGACGCCCCTTGGCTGCAGGATGGATGTGGCTACAAGTAGCCTGAGGGTTCTAGGAGGGGTGAGATGCCGGAAGTCGGAATCAGGGTCCTGCGAGACAAACTCAACTGGTACATCAGCAGGGTGCGGGAAGGGGAGGAGGTGGTGGTCACCGACCACGGCAAGGCCGTGGCTCGTATCGTGCCGATCGACAGGCCCGGTCTGATTGAGCCGCTCGTAGCTGAAGGAGTGGTCACGCCTCCCCTCGACAGGGAGCGCACTCCGCTTCGTAGGCGAATCACACTGACAGCTCCCGTATCTCCCATGATCATCGAAGATCGGCGGTGATCGCCTGCTTCGACCGTGCTCACTGCTAGAGCGTCGCTTCCAACGACTCTATCGAGCAGTGTGGCGACTTCATCCAAAGTACGTCACGGGACCGTGATGGCCTCGGCTCTCACGCTCCGGTAGAAGGTCGTATCCCAGGTCCGCACCTGCTCGACGGAGGACGCGTACAGCGATACCAGGCACCAGATAGACGATCGCGTAGCGAGGTCGATGTGGACGAATTTGCCCAGCTGCTCGCGGATCGGGTCGCGCCGGAGCGCCGCCGACTTCTTCACCAGCAGGATGTCGAGGTCCGACTCTGGGCACTGATCTCCTCGGGCCCGCGAGCCGTACAGCAACACATCGACCAACTCGTCGCCGTACAACTCCCGAGCCTTGCCGGCCACCACCGCGGCTGCTTCGAGAGCATGTTCAACCGTAGGCCAGGGATCCTCGAATGCCCATTCGGTTTCTGCCATGTTTCTCACGATACCCGGCGTGCGGGACATAGGCGTACACGGTATCTCGCGGCGCCAAGTCCGGTTGGAGACCGTCGCATCCACCAGACTCGAAGCAGGGGAGGATCACCAGAGGGCGTTCGTGTCACATGCTGCCCTTAAGATGCCCGGATCATGAGGTCCTGCGAGATGGTGATTGCCGGATGAGTTCGATTCACGAGGCTGCGTTCGAGGCTCACATCGTCGGATGGCTGGTAGAGCACGGCGGCTACCGGCGGGTGAAGACCACCAGCGAGGGCTACGAGTCCGACTTCGACGGTAGTGCCGGGGTGGACACGGCCGACCTGTTCGAGTTCATTGCCGCCACCCAGGCCGAGCAGTGGGACAAGCTGGTGGACTCCGGCTACGGCGGGCATCCGGTCGTCGATAGGGCGAAGTTAGTGCAGCAGTTGGATTCTCAGCTCGACAAGCGCTATCACGAGGGCCCGTGACCGGGGATTTGGACGGAAGGAAGGCGCGAGCGTGATGAGTCCTTATGTTCTCACCATTCGGGTGGTTTCTGGAGAACCCAATGGTGTCAGAGTGGTGGGTAAGTCGAATTGGACTGGCCGAGGAGTGACCTTTGCCCGTTCTGATCTGACAGCCGCCCGTGAGCATCTCTCTTCGCCGGGGATCTACCTGCTGATCGGCGATGATCCTGAAGGTGGCTTCGATGAACAGGTCTATGTGGGTCAGGCTGAGAAGGTCGGTACGCGACTCGGACAGCATCAGTCGAGTGACGGTATGGAGTTCTGGACGCAGACCGTGGTGTTCGTGTCGAAGGACGAGAGTCTGAATCGGGCACACATCCTGTACATCGAGTCCCTCCTCCTCGACCATGCCGACATAGCAGGGCGAGTCCGGATTGCTAACAAGACCAGGCCTCCTGCACCGACCCTATCCGAGAACACTCGCGTTGAGGCGGAGGGTTTCCTATCAGAGATGCTGACGATCCTGCCCGTACTAGGGGTGAGCGCCTTCCACAAGCCCAGTACTCCTACATCCGAGAGTCACCGTATCTACTACTTGACAGGTCTAGACGCGGCGGGCGAGGGCGTGGATCAGTCTGATGGGTTCCTGGTGCTGGAGGGAGCGAAGGCTCGGGTCCAAGCTGTCCGTTCAATTGACAACGGTTATGGGCTCCTGCGCAAGCAGCTGCTCGATCAGGGTGCCTTCTTAAAGGAGGGCGGCGCGTACCGGTTGGTCAAAGACCATCTCTTTTCGTCGCCTAGCGCGGCGGCAGCGGCCCTACTCGGCCGTAACGCCAACGGCCGGACCGAGTGGAAAGACGCCGACGGCGTAACCCTCAAAGACCATCAAAGCGCCGACGCGGGACCAGCCCTCGACGAGAATGCAGACGAGTGATCGCGGTAACCGAAGCTGCGTTCGAGGCTCACATCGCCGGGTTCCTGGTCGAGCACGGCGGCTACCGGCGGGTGAAGGTCGGCAGCGAGGGCTACGAGTCCGACTTCGACGGGGCGGCCGGGGTGGACACCGCCGACCTGTTCAAGTTCATCGCGACCACCCAGGCGGAGCGGTGGGACAAGTTGGTCGACTCGGGGTACGGCGGGGATCCGGTCGTCGCGAGGGCGAAGTTCGTGCAGCGGTTGGCTTCGCAGCTCGACAAGCGGGGAACGGTGGACGTGCTGCGGCGGGGGGTCACCGACTACAACGTGAGGTTCCGCCTGGCCTACTTCAAGCCGGGCCACGGACTCGCTCCAGAGCTGTTGGAGCGGTACGAGGCCAACGTCTTGTCGGTCACCCGGCAGTTTCGCTACCAACCCGGGAGCAACAAGACCATCGACCTCGGCCTGTTCGTGAACGGCGTCCCGGTGGCGACCGCCGAATTGAAGAACCCGTTGACCGGCCAGAGCGTGGAACATGCGATGTTGCAGTACCGCAATGACCGGGACCCGAAGAACCGGACGCTCAAGCGGGTGGGGATGGTGCATTTCGCCGTGGATCCGTACTCGGCGATGATGACCACCCATCTGGCGGGCAAGCAGACCCGGTTCTTGCCGTTCAACCAGGGCCACGATCTGGGGGCGGGGAATCCTCCCAACCCGGACGGGCACCGGACGTCATACCTGTGGGAGCGGGTGTGGTCCCGGGATGCGTGGATGGACATCCTGGGTCGCTTCATCCATGTCGAGAAGCCGTCGAAGGGTTCCAAGAAGCGTCCGACGGTGATCTTCCCCCGGTTCCACCAGTGGGACGCCGTCCGCCGCTTGGAGGCCGACGCCAGGGCGACCGGGGCGGGGCGCAACTATCTGGTGCAGCACTCGGCCGGGTCGGGCAAGTCGAACTCGATCGCCTGGCTGGCCCACCGGTTCTCGTCGTTGCACAACGAAGCCGATCAGAAGGTGTTCGACAAGGTGGTGGTGATCACCGACCGGATCATCCTCGACCGTCAACTGCAAGACGTGATCGGCCAGTTCGAGCACGCCATCGGCGTCGTGGAGTCGATAGACAAGGACGCCGGCCAGTTGGCCAAAGCGCTGGCGGGTGAGCAGGCCCGGATCATCGTCACTACCCTCCAGAAGTTCCCGTTCGTTTTCAATCACATCGCGTCGTTGCCGGAACGCACCTATGCGGTGATCGTGGACGAGGCCCATTCATCGCAGACCGGAGAAGCGGCCAAGGACCTCCGCCGGCTTCTCGGCGTGGCCGAGGTAGACATCGGCGATGACGCCACGGATACGGAGACGTTGCTGGCCGACGCAGTGGCGGCTCGGGGTCGGCAGCCGAACCTGTCGTTCTTCGCGTTCACGGCCACTCCCAAGGGTCGGACCCTGGAGTTGTTCGGCCAGGAGGATCCAGAGGACGGCAAGCACCATCCGTTCCACCTGTACCCGATGCGCCAGGCCATCCAGGAGGGCTTCATCGAGGACGTGCTGGCCAACTACCTCACCTACAACCGCTATTACCACCTCGAGAAGACCCTGCTAGAGGACCCCAAGTACGAGACGGCCAAGGCCCGTGCCGCGCTGGCCCGTTTCGTCAACCTCCACCCCGACAACCTGGGGCAGAGGGCCGACATCGTCGTCGAGCACTTCCTGGACAAGATCGCCCACCGGATGAAGAGGAAGGCAAAGGCGATGGTGGTCTGCTCATCCCGGCCTCACGCGGTGGGAATGTGGAAGGCGCTCCGCAAGCACATCAAACACAACGGCTACGACCTAGGGGTCTTGGTGGCGTTCTCCGGGGAGGTGGAGAGCCTGACCGAGACCAAGGCCAACGGCTTTCCTGAATCCGAGACCGCCACCCGCTTCGATGGCGACGAGTATCAGATCATGGTGGTGGCCGAGAAGTTCCAGACCGGCTTCGACCAGCCCAAGCTGGTAGCCATGTACGTCGACAAGACCCTGAGCGACCTCGCCGCGGTGCAGACGTTGTCCCGTCTCAACCGGACCCACCCGGACAAGGACGGCACGTTCGTCCTGGACTTCGTCAACGACACCGATGACATCCGCGACGCCTTCGCCGTCTATCACGGCAAGACCGTGGCGCCACCCACCGACCCGAACCTGATGTTCGACACCCGCGACGCGCTCAACGAATTCCACATTCTGGACCCCGGCGAGATGCAGCAGGTCGCCGTGCTCATCCTGGACAGGGGAAGCAACCACGCACAGATCCACGCCGCCATGCAGCCCACGGTCGAACGTTTCAAAGCCTTGGACGAAGAGGACCAGGACATGTTCCGGGACGCCCTCACCCGCTTCGTGCGCGTCTACGGATTTCTCGCCCAGATCGTGAAGTTCTCCAACGTGGAGCTCGAACGCGACTACATCTTCTGCCGCGCGTTGGCGAGGCTCATACGCGGCAAGCCCGGCGAGGGCATCGACCTGGGCGACGAGGTCGAACTCACCCATCTCCGCCACGACAAGATCTTCGATGGCTCCATCTCCCTCTCCGCCTCCGAAGGTGAGGTCCAGACGATCTACTCCGGTGACGGACGCCTGGTTGACCCCGATGAGGAACTCCTGTCGGAGATCATCGCCCGCATCAACGAACTGCACGGCACCGACTGGACCGACGACGACCGACTCGTCTTCGATACCGCCGCCAACGCCCTGGTCAAGGACGAGCACATCCAGGACCAAGCCGTCAACAACGACGAAGCCACCTTCCGCGACCACGTCTTCGCCGGCGAGTTCGAAAAGGCGCTGGTGTCCAGGGCGGACCGCTTCGGGGAAGTCGTCTACACCTACCTCGACAACAAGCAGATGCAGGCGGCAGTTATTGCTGTCTACGCGGCCAAGGTCCAGAAACAGGCCATCGTCGCGAAGCAGCAGACCTGCCCCATCGGCGACCTGCTCGGCCCCGACCGCGAGTCCCTCTACCTTGAGTACAAGTCCACCCTCCGCTGGGACATCAAGCAACAGCAGAAGTCCAAGCACATCGAGACCGCCGCCATCAAGACCATCGCCGGCTTCGCCAACTCCCCCTACGGAGGCACCCTCCTGATCGGAGTAGGCGACGACGGCTCCGTCCACGGCCTCGAAGACGACTACAACACCTTCTCGAAGTACGGCCAACAAGGCAACCACGACCTCTGGGGCCAACACCTCCAGAACCTCATCCGCAGCCGCCTAGGCGACTACGCCCTCTCCCTGGTCACCTGGCAGTTCCACAAAGTCAACGGCCAAGACCTAGCCCGCATCCACGTCGATCCCTCAACCCACCCCATCTACGACCACAAGGGCCAGGCCGAGACCTTCTGGCACCGTACCCCCGTCAGCACGCTCGCCATCACCGACGACAACGAACGCGCCCACATCATCGCCGCCCGCTGGGGCAGCAGTGCGTGACGGAAGCGCACAGATGGTCGACAACACACCGGCCGATGCCCCAACACAGTCCCTCGGTATGTACGAGCAACAACCATCCTCCCTTTATCACAACCTGCGTATGCCGTATCGGACCTGTTCGCAAGGGATCTAGTCAGTGACAGGCTTCCGGCCATGTCGAATGGCACATGGGCTAGTACGGCGAGGTCGCTCGGCCTCTCCGGCGGGCCGCTGAGGTCACGACCTCGGCAACTGACGACTAGCCATCTGCGCCAACCGCCCTGCTCCCGTAAGTCTGGGAAGTAGACGCCTTACGGCTACTCGGTGCCTGTGGCTGAATCCCGGCTTCGGCCCAATACGCTGACACCGACCTACCCACAGAACCAAGCCCCCACCTCGGGACAGCATCACGCCACCATTGGGCTCTCACAGTCTACGAAGAGGACGCTGACCAGCCATGCAACGCGGTCCTCACCTACGGAGTCGCCGCCAGTGGCTAACATGGTCAAACCGGCCGTGCAACTGCGCGATTCGAGACGCGACAGGTGCGGCGGATGCGATCCGAACGAGTATGTTTGAAGATCCGCGGTCTTCCTCCCGGCGAAAGGATCGGTAACATTGAAAGCCCGAGTTAGCTTCGAACAAGTCGGTATCGGTAGCCTATTAAAGCATAACCTCCTTCGAGTACCTCCGAACCAGCGCGACTACGCTTGGACTGAACGCGAGGTGGAACAGCTCTTTACAGACATCGCACTGGCGATCGGGAATGACGACGACTACTTCCTTGGTACCATCGTAACCATCCCACGGCAAGCTACTCTAGAGGTCGTCGATGGCCAGCAGCGACTCGCGACTACCGCGATTCTCCTGTCCGCTATACGCCTATACATGAAGGAACTTAGCGAGGACATTCTCGAGCAAGCAATACGCGAGTTTCTGATAGGTATCGACCGTCACCGACGGGAGCTCGTACCCCGAATGACGCTGAACTCCACCGATCACGATCTCTTCCGGGCAATCGTCACGAACGGCGGTGAGGACAATCTACCTCAGCCAAGCCTTGAGTCACAACGGTTGTTATTGGATGCATATAGCCACGCGCGCAAATATGTGGATAATATTGTTAGCACCCACCAATTACGTGACCATGGTGACCGCCTAAACACGTGGGTTACCTTCCTCGAAGCAAGGGCGAGTGTTATACTCCTCAAGGTCCCTGATGACTCGGACGCCTATCGGATGTTCGAGACACTCAACGATCGCGGCTTACGTACTTCACAGGCCGACCTTATAAAGAATTTCCTGTTTGGCCGTGCAGGCGACCGAATTACTGAAGTCCAAAATTCATGGTCATTCATGCGAGGTACACTTGAGACCATAAACGAACGCGACATTACGGTGACCTTCCTTCGCCAGGCACTGATACTTTTGCATGGGCATCTCAGAACATCCGACGTCTACAGTAAAGTCCAAGAGACTATCAATTCGGAGAGTTCAGCCGTTAGATTTGCCTCGGATCTTGATTGGCTCGCTACAACATATGCGGCAACTCTCAATCCTGAACACAAGAAATGGAACCCTCTTCCTCCTCAAGCTAGAGAAGCCATCCGTGTGTTTAACGTACTCAACATTCGACCACTCAGACCAACAGTGCTAGCTTCTGGTGCTCGGATAGCAGATCCGACTGAGCTAGCCAACGTTCTACAGTTCCTGCTCTCTTTAGGCGTTCGTCTGCTCATCGCTTCGTCTACGAGGAGCCAGGCTGTGGAGATGCCACTTGCTAACGCGGCCCACTTTTTGTGGACCGGAGCGATAACGACTGCCGACCAACTCAGGAATTCGCTGAAATCTATAACTCCAAGCGATAGGGTTTTTCGAACGGCGTGTGAAACCGTGCGAGTCTGGAACGCACGTCTAGCACGTTACTATCTGAGGTCACTTGAGACAGCTGCTAAGGACGAGGACGAGCCGTGGTTCATTCCTATTGACGACCCGACAATTGTTAATTTAGAGCATGTGCTGCCAAAGAGGCCTGGCACGAATTGGCCCCTGTTTAATGAGGATGAAGTACGCCTATATAGCAGTAGACTGGGCAATTTGACGCTAATGCACGCTCGCGAGAATAGTACCGTTCGTAGTGGCTCCTTCGACGAAAAGAAGCCCCTCTTCAGTCAGTCACCATACATATTGACTAGCCAAGTGGCTAGGTATCCGGAGTGGACTGTTGAGGCGATCAACGCGCGGCAAGTGGAGTTAGCTCAACTAGCGCCCAAGGCTTGGCCCATCCGATAGCAGGATCGCCACCCAGCGCTCTAGACAGGACGGAGTGGTCTGCGAGGGCTGCGCCGTGGACTGGGTCGACGTTCGCCACACCTCGGCTGCTGTCGATCATGGCAAAATGCGTCGCTGTCTTGCGCGAAGCTATCCAGAAGGTGACGTCATCTGGGACTTCGGCGAAGGTTCCGCCCAGGCCGAACATCATGCAGGGGCGGTCACTGTGGATCTTGGATTATGTCACCGCAGACCATTGCCGTGCTCATCGGGTCAGCCGACCGGAAGGGTACGAGACTGTTCCAGAGTCGGGACGCCCTTCGTGGACAGTGACAGGGGGAGCCCAGCACCCAGTAAGAACTGATGGGTGAGGTTCAACAGAGTGACTACCGCGTTTTCCCTACCCTTGGGGATCGGCCATGATGGAGCCGGCTGGGCTAGCTTGAGTCGCCTGGCGATCGTTAAGAAGGGACGGAGCGCGTGGGTTTGAGTTGGTCGGACGTTAGAGCCTTGAACGGTTCACAGCGGAAGGGCTTTGAAGAGCTATGCGCTCAGTTGGCTCGGCTCGAGACACCGGCTGGCGCGGAGTTCTTCCGTAAGGGCAGCCCGGACAGTGGAGTCGAGTGCTTCTGCAAGCTCGAGGACGGCGGGGAATGGGGTTGGCAGGCGAAGTTCTTCCTCGAGTCTCTGGGTGACGGGCAGTGGGGGCAGATTGATCGATCGGTCAAGGCTGCGCTGGAGGCTCACCCGAGACTGGCCCGCTATTTCGTGTGTGTTCCGCGTGACCGTCCTGATAGCCGCAGAGAAGGCATTAAGACGGAGATGCAGAAGTGGCAGAAACGCGTCTCCACCTGGGAGAGCTGGGCCCAAGAACGTGGGATGGAAGTCGAGTTTGTGTGGTGGGGCTCATCTGAGTTGACGGACCTCCTCTCGCAAGACCACCAGGCTGGGCGTCTTCGGTTCTGGTTCGGCACCGCCGGACAGTTCAGCGGCGAGTGGTTCGACAAGCAGTTGGAGCGCGCTATAGCGGTGGCAGGGCCGCGGTATACACCGGAGGTTCATGTCGACGTGCCGATCGTCGGAGACTTCGAGTTGTTCGGCCGTACGGAGGCCGCCGAGGCAACTGTGCGCGACCTTGCCAAGGAGATCCGGCAGACCTCTGCCTACGCCATTCGCAGCCTCGCCCGCGAAGGCACATCCAGCTCCGTGCCGGAGTTAGGTGATGTCGTTGAATCTGTGGAGACGGTCGTCGAGGCGCTCTATGCGATACGCTGCGTTGCGCATCAGCAGTGGCCGCTGTCAGAGATTGCGTCAAGAATCGATGAGGCTCTCGATCGTCTATCGGCGTGCGTCGTACCCTTGTCGAGGGAGGCCGACGTATTCGAGTCACGTAACGAGACCGAGGACATCTCCGGCAGGGTTCGACAGAACCCATACAAAGAAGCTGCCCACGACGTCCGTGCGATGCGACGCGCTCTGGGCGATGTCTGGTCAACGGTCAGACGGATCGACCAGGTTGCCAACAGGGGTTTGTTGATCGTCACGGGTAAGGCTGGGTCAGGTAAGACGCATCTGTTTTGCGACGTGGCGACTCAGCGGTTAGCTCAAGGCTCCCCCACGGTGGTCTTGATGGGTCAGCAGTTCACCACGACAGAACCACCGTGGACACAAGCGCGCTCTCAGCTTGACCTCGCGGACCTGTCTGCTGAGCAGTTCGTGGGCGCACTTGAAGCCGCCGCGCAGGTCTCCAACGCTAGGGCACTGTTCATGATCGACGCGATTAACGAGGGAGAGGGCCGGGTGATCTGGCCACCACATCTCGCCGACCTTCTCACCCACCTGAACGCTTCGCCTTGGATCGGTGTCGTGCTGTCGGTTCGATTGCCCTTTGCTGGCCACATGGTCCCTGATCCGGTAAGGGACACCGCGTATGAGGTGGAACACCGTGGCTTCGCAGATGACCCCTACGCGGCTGTTGAACGATTCTGTGAGCACTACAGCCTGGACTTCCCTTCGACACCACTGCTACGGGATGAATTCAGCAATCCGCTGTTCCTCAAGACCCTCTGCGAAGGGCTGCACAACCGCGGAGAGCGTAGCATTCCCCTCGGTTCTGAAGGCATCATCACGGTCTTCGACAGGCACTTGGAAGCAATCGACGCCACTCTCGCCACCAGACTGGATTATGACCCCCAAGATCGGATTGTCGTCCGGTCGCTCGACGCGGTGGCCTCAGAACTCGCCGAACGCGGAACCCGCTGGCTTCCCAAGCACAAAGCCCGAGAACTTGTCGATCCCCTGGCACCGGGCACCGGATACAGTCGCTCGATCTATCGAGCACTCGTCGACACTGGACTGTTGACAGAGATCCCGGGTTCCAGCCCTAACGACGAGTGGAGCGTCGCCTTCGGCTATGAGTGGTTCGCTGATCATCTGATTGCTGAGCACCTCATCGCCGGGTGCGCGGACGCTCACGAGTTGGTCCGCAAGCTGACGAGAGAACTTGGCGACCACCACTCACGGGCCTGGACTGTCCGGAACGCACCTTTGGACGCGTTGAGCATCCTGTTGCCGGAGCTGCTCGGAGTCGAACTGCCAGAGGCCTTCGCGGATCACAGGACCAGCCCCGGCATCAGCCGTGCCTTCTTGAGGGGCCTGCCATGGCGAGACCCGTCCCGAATCGGATCAAGCTGCCAGGAGTTGATCCTCGATCTACTCGCGGAGGCGCAGCACTCGGGGACGGTGGACATCTTCGACGCGCTCATGGCATGCGTGATTGTGCCCCATCATCCCCTTGGCGCCGGGTTCCTCGAACAACACTTGCGGCGACTTAAGATGCCTGACCGCGACGCGGTGTGGTCCCAATACCTTCACCTCGCGTACAGCCGCAACGGGCCACTGGACCGCCTCCTCGACTGGGCAGAGAAGCACCACGCGCGTACAGCAACGCTCGATCACGACACAGCCTCGGTGTGTGTCGCTGTGTTGGCCTGGTGCTTGACTGCTTCTAATCGCTTCGTTCGAGATCGCGCCACCAAGGGCCTAGTCGCGGTTTTGACCAACAAGATCCCGCTGGCATGTGAACTAGTCGAACGGTTCAACGATGTAGACGATCCCTACGTGCGTGAACGTGTCATGGCCGCGGCTTACGGCGTGGCGATGCGCAGCACCGACGCCCAATCGCTCGCCCTGCTTGCCGACTCCGTGCATCGCCTGATCTTCGCCGACGGGAAGCCTCCACCACACATCCTGCTACGCGACTACGCACGCGGTGTCATTGAACGAGCCGAGTACTTAGACGCTGACATCGAGGCCGACGCGATTCTCGTAGACCCCCCCTATCGCAGCGAATGGCCCCACATCCCAGGTGACGGCGAAATGAAGATACTCGATCCGCCCTTCGAGGAGGATCGTCCAGAGCCATCTAATGCTGCGAGGGCGCAGGGATACATACCCTTTTCGGTGATGCGATGGGACTTCGCTCATTATGTCATCGGCACCAACTCAAGGTCGGTATCCAACCATTGGCTATCTGTGCCGATCACGGATCCGCCATGGCAGTCACCACGAGAGCGTGCTGAGACCTTCGGCAGTTCACTTGACCGCGACCTGCAGGAGACCTTCAACGAACTTTGGACCGGCACTCGCCCCGTCGACTCGTTCATCTCGTTCATCAACTCTGCAGCCGAACTCGAATCCGACGTCGTTGACGAGTCGGCGCTGTCCTACACGATCACGGAGCCCTACATCGACCCCGAACTCGAAGCGCTGTTCGTCGCTGAGCTCAGGGACGAACAGAGAGCCGAATACGAAGGTGCGAAGGCCGCCCGTGGCACCGACGAACCCCGTCTTGAACTCGACATCATCCAGCGCTATGTGCTTTGGAGGGTGTTCGATCTGGGATGGAACAGAGAGCGATTCGGTGACCTGGACTGGCGTATCCAGCACTCAAATAGCTTCTCGGGCCGCGACGCTCGCAAGCCGGAACGTATCGGTAAGAAGTATCAGTGGATCGCGTACCACGAGATCCTCGCGTTCATATCAGATCACTATCAATACTGGGACCCCTACTGCGACGTGCTACCCAGAGACGCGTATCGAGGGACGTGGCAGCTATCCATTCGTGACATCGACCCTTCCGCCGTCATGGGCGCCGCAGCACCGCCTCGTGAGCGTAATGAAGGTTCCACCCGGTGGTGGAACCGCGACGTACTAGTCGCCTCAGTAGATGATGTGGGCGACCAGCAATGGTTAAGCCAAACATCCGACATCCCTGGCCGCGATCAGCAACTGCGTTACACAAACCCCGACAACGGCAGCATCTGGATCAAGCTGCATGGCATGGACATCTGGGAGTCACAACTCCCAGCGGGTTATGACCGCCACGAAGTCGATCATCGAGACATCTGGCTATCCGCATTCGGATATCTCATCGACGCTACCGGGATCGAAGACTTCATCGAGTGGTCCAACACCGTGGACTTCTCAGGTCGCTGGATGCCAGAGCCCCCAGGGGCCTTCGACCTGTTTTTTGGCGAACTCGGCTGGAGCTTCGCTTCCCAAGCCCTACTCGGCAACCAACCGGGAGCAGAGCAACCCAGACCCCGAGGCGGTGGCCCCCGATGCCCGGTACCTCTACAGCCAGCCGCTTTCCAATGCTCCGCCAACGGCGGCGGGTACGACTGCTCACTCGCCCACAGCGGAGTATTTTACCGACCCAACCCTTGTCTAGTCGAAACCATGAACCTACAGTGGACGGGTCAGGGCGCCGACTTCGCACACCCAGACGGGACCCTCGCAGTGTTCGACCCGTCAGCGCACGACAACGGACGAGGAGCGCTTCTCGCGCAGGAAGAGACTCTGGCGCGCTTCTTGGACCAAACACGCTCAGCCCTCGTATGGGTGATCGCCGCCGAAAAGCGTGCGATCAAACCCCGACGCTCTCAACACGCTCAATCACGCTTCCTGGGACTCCAGGGTACCTGTGTGTACCAACCCGGACCCCTAGCCGGCGATCTCACCACACACCCCGCATAGCGGAAACCGTCCCCCTCTCGACCAAACCACCAAACAACGGCCCGACCTCGATTCGTGACGAACAAAGCGGCGCTGCGCGGAAACACTCATATTTGTAGGGTCCTCCTCGGCTGGGGCCCGGTCTGACCCACGTGAGAACTGGCGTTTGGTGCCTTTCACTCGACACCCGTCAAGCACCGGTCACTAGTAGAAGAAGATTCTCACCGTCGAAGAAAGAGTAGAGACAATTGGACGAGTGTTGAATTCCTATCGACCCGCGCGGCACAAGTGAAGAGGGACACTCCCAAGATCTTGGAGGGCAAGGACCTCCGCAACCGGTGAAGTCGGCGATCAAGCGTCTTGTGTCGCTCCGGCGAGCTTTTCGATGTCTGTTTCGCCGGGGGCTTGTTGGGGCATCCAGCTGACCAGCTTCTTGAAGCCTTCGTTGAGCAGGAAGAAGGTCGTGAGGGAATAGAACGCCACGATGAAGGCGACTATCAGGAGGCGGGCGGTGTTGGTTTGCTGTACCGCCGCGTCGGCCAGGTAGCCCAGGCCGGAGGAGTAGCCCAGGAACTCAGCGGCGATCGCCAGTGACCAACCGCCTCCCATGGCGAGGAGCAGGGCGGAGCGCATTTCTGGAATCGCGGCCGGCACTATCACTCTGTAATAGGTCTGCCGCCGGGAGGCGCCCAGGGTGCGGGCCCTTTCGATGTACAGGTCGGGCACGTTGGCTACCGCATTCATGGTGGCCACCACGAGCACCGTCCACGCTCCGAAGGCTATGTAGAGGGTGATACCGGAGAAGGTGTTGCCCGCCACGAACTGCAACCACGGGGCAGCTACCAGGAGGGGGATCATCCTCAGGAAGTTCATGGGCGCCCAGGCGGTCCGGCCCACTGCCGGCCAGTAGGGAAGGGCCAGCCCGGTCAGGACACCGAGCGTGATACCGCCCACCAGGCCAACCAGCAGCCTGAAAAGCGTGACACCGGAGTGATAGGCGATTGCGAGGAACACGGCCAGCCAGGTGGGCTCCCCACCATGTGTGGGGAAAGGCGCCAGCGCTTCGAAGTTGAAGGTCGCGAACCCGAAGTTCAACTCGCGGATGGCCCAGAATCTGGACATTCCGAACAGGGTCTCACCGAACACGTAGTCCCAACCCGGAACCAGGGGTTGCTCGAGAGTTCCCGCCGGCACGATGTAGGACGCCACCTGCCATGCCACCAGTAACACCGCCCACGAGACGAAGAAGAACGGGCTGCGGCGCATACCGGCCCAGAGCATCCACGGCCCGGCCACTATCCCCCATGCCGCCCTGACCATGCAGTCCCTGACCTGGGCCGGGCGGAGCACCACCGGCCAGGCCCAGAACAGCACCCACCAGGAGACGATCAAGGACCACGTGACGTAGATCACACCATCACGATGCGCCCAGGTAACGAACGGAAGGCCCTCCGGCAACCGAAGGAGCAACCTCGTGGCCAGGACAGCCCAGATCAACCATCCAATCCAGTAGAGCCTTCGGAAGGGGGCAGGCTGGTTCAAACCGTCATCGCCTCCTCCCCGAGTCCCTACAGCCCCAGCCGGTGACCGGCCTCGGACCATCCGGTGAACGAACGTATTACCAGTACCAGGATCCCGTCGACTACCACAGCCAGCACGCCGAAGAACAGGATCAGGGAGATCATCCCGGTCGGCCCCTCCGAGAGTCCCGCCGCGTGGCTCCACATGCGGATCAGGAACCCTCCTCCCATCTGTGATCCCATCACCTCCACCAGCGTCCCCAAACCCCACGCCAGTCCCATAGTGATCCGGAGGCCTCCGGCGATCTCCGGAATCGTTCCCCGCAGATAGACCCATCGGAACATGGTGCGGCGGTCCCCTCCCCTGGTGAGGGCCGATTCGATGATCTCCACCGGTATGTTCTGGGCCGCCCGGCGGCTGAAGAAGTACATGAGAAGGGTGGTATGGAAGGCAACAACCCCGATGGTGGCCAGCAGGGGATGCTCGATCCCGAACCAGATCACGAAGAAAGGCGCGATCATGAAGATCGGCAGGGTTCCGAAGAAACCGGCTACCGGTGCGACCAGATCGGCAATCCGCGGTGAGAGCAGACTGCCCAGTCCAACCCCCAAGCCGATGACCGTCCCCAGCGCGACTGCCATCAGGATGTTGCGGATGGTCCACAACAGATGGAGCGTGTACCCGAAGCAGTAGTCGGGGAGGGCGGACATCCTCCCCCTCTTGAACTCCACCTCCTGCACCAGCTCCGGACAGGCGTGGATGAACCGGCCCATCATCGGCTCGCTGAACAACAGGTTCTCCCCGAAATGGGCGACTGTGGCGATCGGCGTCGGAAAGAGAACAAAAAGGGACGAGAAGGGCGGGGCTAACAACTGCCAGAACAGCAGAAAGAGTATTAACCCCGAAACCAGGTAGATGACGTGGGAGGCCTGGCCGCGCCGCCTTTCTCGGCGCGCCGCGACTCTCACCTCGAGAGTGTCGGTGCTGGTCGTGGTCACTGTTCCTCTTCGCCGTCCTCGTGGTCCTCAATTCGCCCGCAGGACGAGGCGCGCTCGGCGCCCTCCTGTTGGCCGACTGGGCACACGCTACCGGAACCCTATCCGATGAGGGCGGTCTCCAGATGGCGCCGAGCGCCGGCGGTACTCCCGACGCACGGGCGTCCGGCCTTCCGGGACGGCGACCCTCGACAGACTTTGGCAAGGTGTTTGATATCATTGTTGATATCAGTGGTCGGTAGAGGTCGAGCCGGAAGTCGAGAAATGGATCGACGTGCACCCGAGGAGGAGTGATGGCGCGTCCGACGATTGAGGAGTTGCGAGACAGACGGCTCAGCGCGATGAGCGCCGACGAGCGCGTCGAGTTCGACGAGGCCCTTGCCGCGGCTCGCCTAGCTCTGGAGGTGGGAGAGAAGGTCCGCGACGCGCGAGAGGCCGCAGGGCTGACACAGCGCGACCTTGCCGCTCGCATGTCGACGAGCCAGGCCGCGGTTGCCCGCCTCGAAACGGGCCGCACGAGCGCCACGCTCACGACACTCCACAGGGTCGCAGCCGCCCTCGACATGACGATCACGGTCAACCTGGCCCAAACATGACCGCGACCGTGAGGGCCAGATACTCGGACGGCGTCCTCGTCCCGCTGGAGCCCCTGGACCTCGAGGACGGAAGCGAAGTGACGCTGTCGATCGATGACGCGCCCCCTCCCCGTAGCGGCCTCGCCGGAATCGTGGATAGCGCCAAGAAGCTCTACGAGGCCGCCCCCTTCGACGCGTCGGACGACCTCCCGGTCGATCTGGCGATGAACAAGAAGCACTACCTGTATGGCCATTCGCAGGAGGGATAAGTAGACCGGCTTCGTCGCCTTGCTCAGGGAGGGCGACCTATAGACCGGCTACTCGGCGATCCAGATGGCGGTGTCGACCGCCACGGGGGTGCCGTTCTCCTGGAGTAGGAGGGGGTTGACGTCGATCGCTTCGATGTGGTCGTTCTCGAGGCCGACGCGGCCGAGAGCGACAAGGGTTCTGGACAGGGCGGAGCGGTCGGCGGGGGCTGTGCCGCGGACGGGGCCGAGGATGGCCGAACCCCGGATGCCGTCCATCATCGCTGAGGCGTCGCGTTCCTGCAGCGGGGCTATCCGGAAGCAGACGTCGTCCAGAACCTCGGTGAAGATGCCGCCCAGGCCGAACATCACGCAGGGGCCGAACTGGGGGTCCCGGATCATGCCGGCCACCAACTCACGGGCTCCTCTTATTTGGGGCTGCACCAGGATGCCGTCCAGCATTCCGGCTGCGGCGGTCTCGATGGCTGTGAAGGCCGATGCGACTTCGGCGCTCGTGGTGAGGTTCAGCTTGACGATCCCGGCCTCCGACTTGTGCGTCAGGTCGGCGCTACATCCCTTCAGCACCACGGGGTATCCCGTACCGGCGGCCGCTTCCACAGCCTCCTGCTGCGTGGTGGCGAGGGTCGCTGCCGCCACGGGAATGCCGTAGCTCTCGAGGATGTTCCTGCTCTCGAACTCCGACAGCGATCGCAGCTGGCCATCTCGGCTCGGCATGCCGGCCTCGGGCTCCATCACGTTGCCTGCGCCGAGGCCACGAATGTCGAATAGCCGGCCAGCCGGGCCAGCGTTCGAGCCGTGGAGTCGATGTCCGGGAACAGCGGGATGCCTCCGTCGACCAGCGTCTCCTGCATCTCCTGGATGACCTGGCGGTACTCGGGTCCCGAACGGTAGGACCGCCAGGTTGCGGCCAGGGGTTTGCCGTTCACGTACTCGGATCCCGACTTGGCGAGGAAGGTTGCCAGCGCGGCTATGCGGTCGGGCGCCACGTCGTACATCCAGTCGATGTGGAAGTACACGACCACCATGTCGAGATAGTCCTGCGAACTGAGCACCTCCAGCACGGGCGGCATCTGCGCCGGATCGGTCATGACATCGTGGGCGTCGACCGGGTTGGTGATGATGTTGCCGGCGGCGGGAATGGTCTTGCGGAGTTCGGTCCGGGCCTCGGTGGAGATCGGCGGAACGTCGAGGCCGGCCCGGCTGCAGGCATCGGCCGCCACCACGCTGCTGCCCCCTCCGGTCCCGATGATGGCGACTCTGTTGCCTGCAGGGCGCGGGAGCCGTCTCAGGGCGTCGATCGTGTGCGCCATGTCCTGGACCGAATCGACCCGGATCGCCCCGCTCTGCGCGAAGAACCCCTGCCAGATGCGGTCATCGCCGGCCAGCGAGCCCGTGTGGGAGGCAGCCGTCCGGCGGGCTGCCCGGCTGGCGCCCGGCTTCACCATGACGACCGGCTTGTCCGGGGTCGTCCGGGTGACGGCATCGAAGAGCCGGCGGCCGTCGGCGACCCCTTCGAGGTACACGCCGATCGTGTCCGTTTCGGGGTCCTCCGAGAGGTACTCCACCAGATCCGAGGCATCGACCGTCAGGCCCGTCCCGTAGTTGACCACGGTGCTGAACGAGAGCCCGATCTGGGAGCCGTATCCGAGGATGCCGTCGGCGAAGCCCCCGCTCTGGGTGAGGATCCCGACCGATCCGATCGCCTCAGGCGCACCGGCCCAGGTGACCAGCCGGAGCCTCGGCGAGAAGACACCCATACTGTTGGGGCCGATCACCCGGAGACCGCCCTCGACTGCGATCTTCGTGATCTCCTCCTGCAGTGCCTTGCCCTCGTCCTCACCCGTCTCGCCGAAGCCGGCCGAGAAGATGTGGACGTTGCGATTCCCGGTGGCTACGCAGTCGCGGAGTATCCAGGGAACGATCGGGGCCGAGAGGCCGATTATCACCAGATCCACCCGCTCCGGAAGGTCGGGGAGGCCGGCGTAGGCCTTGTAGCCGCGGATGACGTCGGCCTTCGGGTTGATCGGGTAGAGGCGGCCGCGGTAGCCGAACTCGACCAACTGGCCGAACATGTCCACCCAGCTCGCACCCGCTTTCTCGCGTGAGGCGCCGACAACCGCTATCGACTCTGGTTTGAGCATCGCTTCGAGCCGGGACGGGCGTCGCATCTCGTTAACTCCTGGGAATCATGGAGGTTGACGAGTACTTATGGACAAAGGGATAGGGTGACCGCATGAGTATGCGGGGCCGGAGGTTGAGGGGGTTCACTCGTGAGCGATCTTGTTTCTCAACTGGAGCACCCTGCGAACGATCGCATCGGCGAACAAATCCGCGCCCCCGCTCGTAGGTCGCCCGCCGCCACGCTCCACATGCTCGTGGGGTGTCCGGGTCTTCATTGCAATTGCGCGAGGATCACTGCTGTGGAACTCGCGATGGCTGCGATGATCGCCCCGAGGGACCACATCTCCCGTTGGAACGCCGCCCGGTCAGACTCGCGCTGAGAGCTGAGGATCGTGAGGAGGGCACCAGCGATGTCGGCACGAACTTCTGCCTGCCGGTCCTCGTCCTTCGCGTCCGCAAGAGCCTCAGTAACTTCGCTCATCCCTCGCTCCCCTCTTCGACGTTACTCGGAGAATGCGGAGGATGACAGGCTCTCCTGGAGGGCATAGATGGAGCCGGGCCACGGCCGGGACGGATGGGGCAGCCGCACCGGAACGTCGGCTATCCGCGGCTCCACGACCGGCTCTCCCCTCAGCAGGCACGCGTTGTACTCGTCCCAGGTACTCCACGTGTCCCAATTGCCGAGGCCGAACAGCGGCCAGGCGTCCGCGGCCGCCAGTTCGAGGAAAAGCACGCGCCGCGGCCGGTCGGAGGTGTTGGGCGGTGACCCGTGCAACATGCGGATGTGATGGATGGATATCCCGCCTGCCGGGACCTCGACCGGCACCGCGTCCGCCGGGTCGAAGTGGTCGCGACCTACCGCGCCTACGAAGTAGCCGTCCTCGTGGTGGTCGTAGACCGGGTGGCGGTGGGAACCGGGAATCACGAGCAGGGCGCCGTTCTCGGTCGTCGTGTCGTCGATGGCGATTCCCACGGCCAGGAGGTCGTCGTTGGTGTGCGGCATGAAACCCCAGTCCTGGTGCCACTCCACGACGCTGCCGAAGCCGGCGGACTTCATGTTCAGCTTCTCGCCCGTGAACCGGATGGACGGGCCGATCAGCTGCGCGACCAGGTCGAGGATGGCGTCGTGATGCAGCATCGACATGTACAGGTCGTGGTGCAGCGAGGGACGCTTGATCCGGCGCACCCGGACGTCGTCGGCCGAGTGGCCGGGCTCCAGATCGAATCTCTCGTCGCTCTCGGTCATGAACCGGGTGCTCTCGACCAACTCGTCGGTCACCCGTTGCAGCTCGCTGACCTCCGAGGGCGACAGGACATCCGCGACCGCGACATAGCCGTACTCGTTGTAGAAGTCGATCTGATCCTGGGACAGCATGTTCAGCAAGTGGTCTGTCTGTGAAATCGCGGTGTGGTATGCCGATGGTCGCCCGAGCACACCGAGCTGTTTCGCAGACAGACCACTAGGCGCTCAGCTTGTAGAGGCGGGCGGCGGTGCCTCCCATGATCGCGGCCAGTTCCTCGTCCGGGAACGGTTCGGTGCCCCGTTGCTCGGCGACATCGTTGACCCTCCGGTAGAGCTCCGGGACCGCCGCGAAGTCTCGACCGATCCGGATCTTGTCGCTGTTGTCCGATCCGTACATGGCCCGGTCGGTCGCCACGTATGACCTCAGCATGTCCAGGGCGTCATGGAGGGGCTCGGGCGTTCCCCCGGCGAAGTGACAGAGATCGGCATGGAAGTTGGGATGCTTCGCCACCATCAGTATCCCTTTGGTCACCCAGGGCCAGTTGATGACGACGATGACCTTCAGGTCGCGGAAGCGCCGTCCGACGCCGTCCAGCAGGAACGGATCGCCCATCTCCAAAGACGCGTTGATGATGGGGGTCCACCCCGTGAAGAAATGCACCGGGATGTCCAGCTCGATGGCCTTCTCGTACAGCGGGTCCAGGGTGCGGTCGTTCGGAGAGTAGAGCTGGTAGCTGGGGACAAGCTTGAGAGCCCGGAAGTCCAGCTCCTTCACACACCGTTCCAGTTCCTCGACCGCCCAGGGGATGCCACGCATCGGGTCGATGCATGCAACGCCCTTCAGCCGGTCCGGGTACAGGGCGACCTGGTCGGCCGTGTAGTCGTTCGGTACGTACACCTCGTACTCGTCGGGATGGTCGGGATGGAACGTGGTGCGCCGGATGTCGCTCCCCTGCACCATCCCGATGTCGATACCCGAGGCGTCGAGGAGATCGACCATCCACTCACCGTCGGTGTTGCCGTACTCGCCGCCGTACGGCCTGTACAGCTCCTGCATCCACCAGTGCGGGACCTGCTCCGGCACCTCGGTGAGGTGTAGATGGCAATCTACCGTGACCATTGACTCTCCTGCGTGCGATTAGCGGGCGGTGTGGGATCGGATTCGGGCGCGATCCAGCGCAGAATAGACGAGACCCGATGTGGTGGACGATGGGAGCGGTTCGTGTACCGCTATGGTGAAGGCCGCATGGGCCGATACACCCGACGCGGCGGGCAGTCGAGGCGTGAGGAGGCTTGTCGTGGTGCAGACGAACGACGGTCAACCTACGACCATCCTGCTGTCCGGATCGATGTGACAGGCAGTCGAGTCCTGATCCGCTGATGTCATCAGGAGCGGAGTCGGACGTTTCCCGAGGCTCCATGGTGCTGCTCGGGGCCGTCGGCGTCCTGCTGATGATGGGCGCCTGGGAATTGATCGGCAGGCTCGAACTCCTGGGACGGAACTGGCAGCCCCTCTCGGCCGTGGTCGCCGCGTTCTTGGAGAACACTCCGGTCTTCGCCAGGGCTACCCGTGCCACCACCGTCGACGCGGGTAAGGGATTCGCCGCCGGGATCCTGCTGGGGCTGGGACTCGCGGTGCTGGGGCTGCTCGCACCGGCGCTGAATCGCGGCATCGGCCGGATGGCGACCCTGGTCAACTCGATCCCGTGGATAGCGCTCGGACCCGTCCTGGTGATGATCGTATCGCAGGAAACGGTGCCGTTCACGTTCGCCCTGCTGGCCGTCTTCTTCGCCAGCTTCATCGCCATCACCTCGGGTTTCTACCTCGCCCGCCAGGCTCACCACGACCTCCTGACCAGCCTGGGATCGTCTCGCTGGACCAGATTCCGGCGGCTGCAGCTACCGGTCGCAGTGCCGTCGCTGATCTATGCCGCCAAGCTCGGGGCGCCGGCGGCCATGTTCGGCGTGGTCTTCGGCGAGTGGTTCGGCTCGTCACGTCCGGGACTCGGCGCCCTGATAGTCACCTCGATGCGGAGCCTCCGCGCGGACCGGCTCTGGGCGGCCGCAGCCCTCACATCGCTGATCGCCATCGCTGTATTCGCGGCCTTCGCCGCCCTCGAGAGGGCCGCACTCAACAGGTTCCGTTGATGTCGACCGATGGGCCCCCCGCCGTCAAGGATCCATCGACCCGGACGGGCCACGAACGTGACTCCGATGATTCCCGGCTGCCGGCCGTCCGGTCCATGGCGCGCCGCTTCCTCGTCGCTATCTGGCCCTATGCGCTGGTGATCGCCGCCTGGCAGGCCTGGGTGACCCTCGGGGGGGTACACCGGCTCGTGATCCCGCCCCCGGGTTCGGTGGCCTTCGACATCTGGTCGGCCCCGGGCGAGTACTGGTCCTACGGTTGGCGGACCGTCCTGGAAGCCGCCGCCGGCCTTGCCATCGGGACCGCCATCGGCGTGGCCGCCGCCGTCGCAGTGTGGTTCTCCCGGGTTCTCCGCGGCCTGCTGACGACCTCCATGATCCTGCTCTACTCCGCTCCCATCGTGGCCACGATTCCGATCATGGCAAAAGTACTGGGCTACACCCCTACCACGGTTCTCGCCATTGCGGCCATCGTCTCGATGTTCCCCACGTTCGTCCTCGTCAACTCCGGTCTCCTGGACTTGCCGGCGGGTTCGCTGGATGTCTTCCGGAGCCTCGGGGCACCGCGCAAGATGCAACTGCTGAGGCTGGCCCTGCCTGCCGCCATGCCGAACTTCCTGGTCGCATTCCGCCTCAACGCGGCGGTCGCGTTCATTGCGGCGGTCATCGGTGAGTACCTGACCGGTGTCCGGGGCCTGGGCTGGCTGTTCGCGCTCTCGTTCAGCCGGTTCGACGTCGACCGCGCCTGGGGTGCGGCGATGGTCATCATCGCTCTGTCCATCCTCTCCTACGCAGCCGCCAGCCGGGTCGAGGAACGGGGTATCGAACGCTGGACCTGATCGGGCACGATCCCGGCAGGT
Organism: Candidatus Spongiisociaceae bacterium; assembly: GCA_965219685.1. Taxonomy (GTDB): domain Bacteria; phylum Actinomycetota; class Acidimicrobiia; order Spongiisociales; family Spongiisociaceae; genus JAPPFW01. Next base: position 1,377,937 of record CBDCOH010000002.1, read on the forward strand.
GCTTGGCGAAGACCGACCCGTTCGAGGACGGTTGGAGCGGCATTAGGTGCCGCGTGCCAGCCGCAGGCCAAGGCCGCTGGTTGGTCGGAGGGCCTTCACCTGTATGATTGTCCGGTCCGCCGGATTGGTTGGCCCCGATCCGCGCTCGGATGGGAGATGGGACTACCAGGAGGAGTAGGCATGATTACCCACGGGACACGGGTCAGATGGATGGCGGTGCTTGCGCTCCTCGCGCTCGTAGCGGTCGCCTGCGGAGATGACGACACCGCTGAGACGCAGGCCACCACACAGGCTACGGCCGCCCCGACCACCACCGCGGCCCCGACCACCACGGCGGCGCCGACCACGACCGAAGCCGAGATGACCGAGACCACGGCCGCGCCGACCACGACCGAGGCGCCTGCCGAGCCGACCGATATCAGATTGAGGCTCAGTTGGATCGCCGACCCCGGATTCATGGGACTCTACGAGGCCGTCGAGCAGGGCTTCTTCGATGACGAGAACATCAACGTCACCATCGAGCACGGCGGTCCCAACGTGCCCAACTCGACGCAGGTAGTCGCGGGTGGGGCAGCCGACATCGGCGTCACCGATCCGTTCTCCCTCGCCCTTGCCATGTCCGAGGGTGCCGACTTCGTCGTGTTCGGGGTCCGTATGCAGTCCGACCCAACCGGCATCGGCTCGCTCTGCGACAACCCGATCAACTCCCCTGCCGACATCGCCGGCAAGAAGATCGCAGGCGGCACGACCGACGGATTCCTGATCGACGCGTTGCTGACCGCCAACGGGCTGGAGCCCGGCACCTACGAGTTGATCCCCGCCGGTTGGGACATGTCGCCGGTGGTCGACGGAACGGTCGACGGCATGCTGATCTGGGTCAACAGCCATCCCCTCCCGCTGAACGCCATGGGCATCTGCAACGTCAGCTGGACCTTCAGCGAGATGGGGCTGCCCGCCTACCAGGACCTGTTCTTCACCACGACGGAGTTCATGGCTAACAATCGCGAGGCGATCGTCGGCTTCCTCCGGGCCAACATCAGGGGCTGGGAATACGCCTTCAACGACCCTGAGCACGCGATCGACCTGGTGATGAACACGTGGGGTGGCGTCGATCTCGGCCTGGTGCTGGAGGACCAGTTCCCGATCCATGAGGCGCAGATCCCCCTGATGACCAGCCCCCTCACCGATGAGAAGGGCCTCTTCTGGTTCGATCTCGACCAGATCCAGAACCTCCAGAACGGCTACGTGATGACGGCTACCGGGCTCCCATCGATTCCGGACGCCGCCGACGTCTACGACATCTCGATTCTCGAGTCTGCCTACGAGGGCTGCGGATCCTCACTGCTGGACTGCTAGAAGCGAGTTCTCCACCAGATAGAAGAGCGCTGCCTCTCCTAAAGGAGGGGCAGCGCCTCTTTTTTCCTACCCTCCGGCCGCCGCCGGACCGGATCTACAGGCCGAGCTTGTACAGCTGGTTGGCGGTGCCGCCCATGATGGCCTCCATCTCGTCGTCCGAGATTTCGGCGGTGCCCCGCTTGGCGGCGACCTCGTTCACGGCGTAGAACAGCTCTGGGACGGTCGCCACGTTCTTGCCGATCCTGATCTTGTCGTTCCCGTCCGATCCGTACAGGGCGCGGTCGATGCAGCCGAAGTCCTTGATCTTCAGCAGCGCGTCGTAGAGCTGCTCCGCGCTCCCCCCTCCGAACCACGCCAGGTCCATGTAGAAGTTGGGATGGCGGGCGGCAACGGCGATCCCCTCATCGATCCATGGAAACGCCAGGTAGAAAACGACCTTCAGGTTGCGGAGCTCCCTGCCCACGTCGTCCAGCAGGATCGGGTTCGAGTACTTCATGGGAGCGTTGATGATCGGCGTCCACCCGGTGAAGAGGTCCACGGGAACGTCGAGTTCGATGCACTTCTCGTAGAAGGGATACACCCGGCGGTCGTTGATGGCGTGGTCGTGGTAGGCGGTCTTCAGGGCCAGGGCCACGAACCCGTGCTCCTTGATGAAGTACTCGGTCTCGGCGAGGGCGTCCTGCGGATCGCGCAGCGGATCCACCGCCACCTGGCCCCGGAGCCGGTCCGGGTGCTTCGCCACCTCCTGGGCGATCCACTCGTTGGGGATGTACACCCCGTGGTCGCCGGGATGGTCCGGATGCGAGGTGGTGCGCCGGATGTCGCCGCCTTGGACGATCGCGATGTCGATCCCGGCGTCGTCGATCATGTCCACGATGTCCTGGCCGTACCGGGAGACGCCCGTGCCCCCGTACGGCAGGTACATCTCCTCCATCCACCACTTGGGAACCTGGCTCGGCGTCAGACCGATGTAGTGATGGCAGTCGACGGTGACCATGTGGGTGCTCCTCGTTCGGATTGCTGAGCTCGCTTGGCGGGGTGGCTCGCTCCGGGACGGTAGTAGCAGCGGATGGCTGGTCAAAAGGTCACGCGTGCTGACGATCGATCCGCGATCCCTCCGTACTCGATCCGGGATCCCACCAGCAAGGTGGCATAGAATCCCCCTATGCGTACCGGTCTGGATGTCGAGGAATTGGGTGACCTGCTCGATCGTCCACTTCTGGCGACGCTCGCGACCTATCGCCGGGATGGCCTCGTCCTGCTGTCGCCCGTGTGGTTCGAATGGCGGGAAGGCGGGTTCAACATCGCCATCGGCCGCAACGATGTGAAGGCAAGGCATCTCAGGCGTGACCAGCGGGCGTCGGTCGTGGTGGCGGAGGCCGAACCGCCGCTAGGCGGTCTCGAGATACGCGGTCGCGCCCGGCTGCTGCCCCAGGATCCCGATGTCGATCGCCGAATCGTCGAGCGTTACATCGGCGCGGCCAAGGCAGACGAGTACCTGGCCACCCTACCTCCGGGGACGCTCGTCCGGCTCGAGCCCGGCGAGCTCCGGGCCTGGGACTTCGCCGACGAACACCACTGAACCGGGGCCGGGATCGGTATCCTGAATCGGGCAAGAACGCGAAAAAGCGTGACCACCGCAGTGCGGCCAGCAAGGGATACGAGTTCCTCTATCGTCCGGTCGCTCATATCCACAATGGCCACATCCACTCCCCTGGTCCTATACGGATCCGGCGCGTGACCGGCAGAACGCTGCTCTACGCGCTGATCCGGAATAGCTCCGCAGCCGTGTCGCCCATGATCCCGGCCATTTCCTCATCGGTGATCTCGGTTTCCTGGCTGCGGGCGATCTCACGGGCGTCCCGGTAGAGGTCCCTGGCGTCCGAGTTGTCGGAGCCGAACACCACCCGGTTGATGGCGCCGAGCTCCTTGAGCTTCGAGAGGGCGCCCGCCAGGACCTCGGGACCCCAGGCGGTCCATCCCGCCATCTCGGCGTAGAAGTTGGGGTGCTTCGCGACGACCGCTACCCCTTCGTCCACCCACGGGTAACCGAGATGCGCGACGATGACCTTCAGATCCCGGTAGCGACGTCCGACGTCGTCCAGCTGGATCGGGTCCTGGAACTCCATCGCCGAGTTGATGGTGGCTGTCCATCCGGTGTGGATCATCACCGGTAGATTCAGCTCGAGGCACTTCTCGTAGAGCGGGTCCAGCCGCCGGTCCTTCGGGTTGTAGTGGTGGTAGGTGGGCACGAGCTTCAGCAGCCGGAAGTCCAGTTCCTTGACGCACCTCTCCAACTCGAGCACCGCCGCCGGGATGTCCCGGAGGGGATCCATCGCCGCCACCCCGTAGAGACGCCCGCCGGATTGGGCGACCTGGCGGGCGACGTAGTCGTTGGAAACGTAGACGCGGCGGTCGTGAGGATGATCGGGGTGGTAGGTGGTGCGGCGGATATCCCCACCCTGGATCATGCCGATGTCGAATCCCGTGGCATCCAGGTGCTCGATGACCGCAGGACCATCCACGGAACCGACTTCCCATCCCCAAGGCGCGTACATCTCCCGCACCCACCACTCGGGGGCGTGCTCGGGCACCTCGGTTACATGCAGGTGACAATCGATCGTTACCACTGGTCAGCCCCCCAATCCGTACAGCCGCGCTGCGCTACCACCCATGATCGCCGCCATCTCCTCGTCCGTGAACGGCTCGGCCTCTCGCTCGCGGGCAACCCGGTTCACGCTGCGGTACACGTCCGGCACGGTGGCCTCCGTCCGGCCGACGCGCACCTTGTCGCTGTTGTTCGATCCGTACAGCACCCGGTCGAGCGCCGACAGCGAGCGGAACCGGTCCAGCACCTCGAACAGCGGCTCGGGCCCGAGTTCGGCGTAGTGGTACATGTCGCCGTGGAAGTTGGGGTGTTTCGCCACCAGCAGAATGCATTGGTCGATCCAAGGATCGGCCATCGAGATGATCACTTTGAGGTCGCGGAAGCGACGGCCGACCTCGTCGAGATGCACCGGATCGGCGTTTTCGAGTCTGGCCATGATGATCGGGGTCCATCCGGTGAAGAAGTGGGCCGGGATGCCCAGTTCGATGCACTTCTCGTAGATGGGATCCAGCCGCCGGTCGTTCGGTGAGAAGTGCAGGTACGAACCGAGCAGCTTGAGGGCGCGAAAATCCAACTCGTTGACGCACCGATCGAGTTCTTCCAGGGCCGCGCCCATATCCCGGATCGGGTCGATGCACGCGACACCCTTCAACCTGTCCGGGAAGAGTGCCACCTGCTCGGCCGTGTAGTCGTTGGGAACGAACACGTCGTGCTCGGTGGGATGGTCCGGACTGTAGGTCGTCCGCCGCATATCCCCGCCCTGGACCAACCCGACGTCGACACCAGAACGGTCCAGGAGGTCGACGATCCACTGCCCGTCATAGTTGGCCAGAGCCCCTCCCCCGTACGGTCGGTACATCTCCGTCAACCACCATTCGGGTATCTGGCTCGGGACCACGCCGAGGTGCAGATGACAGTCGACGCTGACCACCGAGGCCTCCCATCGTGGCTAGCTGGATACGCCGGTTCGGCGGCCAGTGTACAGGCAGGACCCAGCGCGACTATCCGGTGCCACCGCGATGTAGGCTGGCGCCGGCTGGATCTCACGGGACGCTCTCGGGCATCCCCGCCACCGGCGCCACACGGGAGGGCTTGGAATGATGCGGTTGTCGGGTTCGAGGGTTGTCATAACCGGCGCGGCGACCGGGATCGGCCTCACGGTGGCCGAGAGGTTCCTCGAGGCCGGCGCCGGCGTGCATATATGCGACATCGATGCCGATGCGCTGGCAGCGGCCCGGGAAGAAGTGCCCGGCATCTCCGCCACCCATGCCGACGTCGGATCGGAACGGGACATCGGCCGGTTGTTCGACGAAGCGGTCGAGCAACTCGGAGGGCTGGACATCCTCGTGAACAACGCCGGGCCGAGCGGCCCCACGGTTCCCGTCGACGAACTCACCTACCAGGATTGGCGCGCCTGCATCAGCGGCAACCTCGATGGCGCCTTCCTCAGCACGCGGGCCGCGGCGCCGCACCTCAAGAAGACCGGCGCGGGGGCCATCGTTAACATGTCGTCCGTCTCGGGATTGTTCGGCTCCCCCCTGCGGAGCCCGTACGCGGCGGCCAAGTGGGCGATCCTCGGCCTGACGAAGACCTGGGCCTCCGAGCTCGGCCCCTATGGCATCCGGGTGAACGCGGTCTGTCCGGGAGGAGTGGCCGGTCCCCGGCTCGACCGGGTCATGCAGGAACTGGCCGACGAACGAGGTGTTCCCTTCAAAGAGGTTTCCGACGAGTGGAAGATGCAGGCGTCCCTCCGGACCTTCATCGAACCTGACGAGATCGCGAACCTGGTCCTGTACCTATGCTCGCCGCTCAGCGCCGGAATCACGGGAGCGGTCATCCCCATCGACGGCCACCTCGAGACCCTGGTCGGATGATTGGTGATTGGTGATTGGTGATTGGTGATTGGTTGTCGCTTCCGGCCGGATGCCTGGAACTGGTCGGCTAACGACAGAACATCCCCTGGGCTGGGCGTTCGGCGGGTCCGGTCTTAGGTGCTACCGCGAACTATGGTGGCGGGCCAGATGACGAGGAGGGTGATGCGACCTAGCCCGGACGAAGTACAGCGGATCGCCGTAGTTGGAGCGGGGACGATGGGGCACTCGATCGCCCAGGTCTTCGCCCAGGCCGGGATCGACGTGGACCTGGTGGACCTCGACGAGACAGCCCTGGCGCGCGCACCCGGGTTGGTGGACGCCAACCTGCGCGTGCTGGTCGACGGAGGCCGCCTGGACCCCGAAGAGATCCCGGCGATCCTGGGGCGCCTCCATCCGACCACGTCACTCGCCAGGGCGGCGGCCCGCGCCGAGTTCGCGATGGAGGTGGTCAGCGAGACCATCGCCGCCAAGCAGGCTGTCGTCAACGCGTTCGAGGATGCGGCCGCGCCCGATGTGGTGCTGGCGAGCAACACATCCGCCCTGGACCTGTTCGCTCAGGTCACGGCCGCCAGACCCGAGCGGTTCGTCTGCGCCCACTGGTTCATGCCCCCGTACATCGTCCCCTTGGTGGAGGTCGCCGGCGGGCCCGACTCGTCGGAAGAATCGCTCGAGTGGACCGCCGGCCTGCTCCGGCGGATCGGGAAGCAGCCGCTGGTCATGAAGCAGTTCGCGATCGGCTTCATCGCCAACAAGATCATGATGGCGATGGGAGCTGCGGCGGAGGAACTGATGGACGATGGGGCCGCGACGGTGGAGGACATCGACTTCGTCATGAAGACCAGCGTCGGCGTGCGGCTGGGGCTGGTGGGCATCTTCCAGAGTCTCGACTTCAACGGGCTCGACCTAATAGCGGAAGGCACGGCGGAGATGGGACTCGAAGTGCCTCCCTACCTCAAGGAGGTCGTCGACCAGGGCTTCTACGGACCGAAGACGGGCCGCGGCTTCTACGACTACGGCGGCCGCTCCGAGCGAGAGGTCGTCCGCAAACGGGACCTGGCCTACCTGGCCGTACTGGACGCCCTGGAGCAGGCAGACGCGTTCTCGCCGCTGTAGACCTTTCGGGTACCAAGACCCCGGGTAAGAGACATCAACCGACTTGGAGAGAAGGTATGGCAAGACGGGTGCTGAAGTGTGATCGCGAAACGCTACAGAAAGATGTAAGTGGCAAGGTCTACATTGTTACCGGCGCCAATTCTGGAGTAGGGCTCGAGACCACCCGCCAACTCGTAAGGCAGGGTGGCCATGTCGTGATGGCGTGTCGCCGTGTTGAAGCCGGCGAAGAGGAGGCCAAGACATTTGCCGGGCTTAGTGGCAGTTGGGAGGTCATGAGGCTCGACCTTACAGAATTACAGTCAGTCCGTGGTTTTGCTACGGCATTTAGCAGCAATTATGAAAGACTCGATGGTCTCGTCTGTAATGCCGGAGCGGTCTTCATGGGCAATGAGGCTGCGTACACAGTGGACGGCTTCGAGATGACTATCGGCGTCAACTATCTAGGCCATTTCCTGCTCACCGAGTTGCTCCTGGATTTGCTTGAGAGCAGTTCACCCTCACGTATGGCCATCGTCTCGTCCGTAGTACATGCCGGTCGCCCGGGTGGTCGACCGAAGATCCATTTGGATGACCTGCATTACCGAGAGCGGGATTACCGAGCCTTCTCTGCATACGCGGAAGCCAAGGTTGCGGATGTCCTGTATGCCAAGGAGCTTGCGGAACGCCTGAAGGGCACGGGAGTTTCGGTCTTTTCCGTACATCCCGGTTGGGCGCGATCAAACTTTGGCAGGGGCGGCAACCTGTTGATGCGAACCATGTTGACCATCATGCGGCCACTTACAAGGGGTATGTCTGACAGCAATGAAGACTCAGCCCAAACATCTCTACACTGCATGCTCTCGGATGATGCCGCTCAACACTCGGGCGCCTACTTCAGCCAAAGCAGTGCCCTGTACCGGGACAAGCAGTGCAAGAACGGTGGATGGCCGATGGAATCACCCAACCCGAACGCCACTGACATGGATACGGCAGTTGAGTTGGTTGAAGTATCTAGACAACTCGTCGGTCTGGATAGATAATAGCTCTTCGGATTGGTTATCGGGCCCTCTGATCGGTCTAGCGATGCGGGATGTGTAATAGTCGTTGACGACCATCCCCTCAGTGGTCTCACCGACGACTTGCCGAAACACTAGGGTGGACGAAGTGCCCTTTGCGACGGAAGGCGAGCCGTGGCCCTGGCAACACCGACAGCTCAGGCACCGCGCGAGACGCGGCAGCTGTTTACCGCAGCGGACCTGCCCCGGCTCATGTCGGTGCCTTCGAGTGTTGACACCGACCCGTACCGTGCCCCGCTGCTCCAGTTCATTTGGGATTGGAACATGGCCCACGACAAGGCGGACCTCGTCAGCGAGACCCCGGCCTATGACGGCAACGACCCACTGCTGCTACCGACCATCGCCGTGGTCGTCCACGCCCTAGCTGACCGTGACGGTGTCCCCGTACCCGGTTGGGTTCCCGGTCACCGAGCACCAGACGACGTGATGATGTTCGGGTGGGCGTTCGCCGGGCGCTACGCACAGTGGGTCCGGATGCGCTCCCCTGCCGTATGCGCCCATCATCGAGTCTGGTTCCACCCGAGGATGCTCGACAAGGGCACCCCGGACTGGTGGCTGCCCTGGGATTGAGCGGTGCCGCACCGAAACCTGCTCAACGCTGAACGGATCGGAGAACTGTTCCAGGCGGTGGACACAGGCCTGAGCGGTTCCGGCCTTCGCTCGCCCGTTGAGATCGTGATCGTCGGCGGCGCTGCTGTAGCTCTGCAGTGGAACCGCCGGCGGGCAACCTACGACATCGACATCGTGTCCGAGGGCATTCCATCGGTGTTCTGGGACGTGGTCGCAACGGTCGGCCGCGACGAGGATCTCGACGATGGCTGGTTGAACGCCGCGGCCCGTGTCAAAGCCCCATCCGCGCCTACGCCCGGGGAACCTACCGAGGTCTATGGCGGGCCAAACCTGCGGGTGTGCGGGGCAAGCGCGCACTATGTGCTGGCCATGAAACTGATCGCCGGCCGCCCAGTAGACCGAGCCGACATGCCTGCCCTCTTAGAGGCCGCCCGGCCACAGAGCAAAGATGCCCTGTACGACCTAATCGAACAGGCCTATCCGACGGCCCAGATCCCCGCCTCCGTCGGATACCTCATCGACGAGGTGTGGCACGACTACGCCGCTTCCGATCCCGAGCCGCCTCTCCTATGAGTACTTGATCATCCGGCAGGTCAAGTAGTTCACATCCTTGAGCGACCGAAATCCGCGTCGGCCCCCCGGCTTACAGGCGTCCGGCGCCGTGCTCGGGGTATAGCTCCTGGTAGAGCTTCCCCCGCTGGTACGGGTAGGCCTCCAGGACGGTCTCGTCGATCTCTATCCCCAGCCCGGGCCCGGCGGGGACCGCCATGCGGCCGTTCTCGACGCGGTCCATGCCGAAGATGGGGTCGGCCAGCAACTCGTCCCGTAGCGGCTGGTACGGGTCGGGGTCGTACTCGAGCACCTCGGGCTCGATCGCGGCCGCCAGATGGAGACCGGCGGCGAATCCCACTGCGGTCAGGCCTCCGATGTGGGGGACCACCGCGAGATCGTGCGCCTTCGCCAGGGCAGCCACCTCCATGCAGGCGAGTATGCCTCCGCAGACTGTGGGGTCGGGCTGGAGAACGTCCGCGGCGCGATGATGCACCACGTTCGCGAATCCGGCCAGGGAGAAGACCCGCTCGCCCACCGCGATACGGACCGGCGACTCGGCCCGGAGCTCGGCAAGCGCCTCGATCATGTACTGGGGAAGGGGCTCCTCGTAGAAGCTCACGTTGTACGGTTCCATCCTCCGGGCCAGGCGGATCGCCTCCCGGAGCGTGTATGTCCAGTAGCCGTCGGCCATCAGCAGGCAGTCGTCGCCGATGACGCTCCTGGTCCGGGTGATCAGGTCGAGGTCCCGATCCGGGTCGTTGCCCAGCCGCACCTTGATGGCCTTGATCCCGACGTCGAGGACATCGTCGAAGTACGTCTCGTGCCAGCCGAGGTCCACCTCGAACGAAGTCGTGCCCGTCGCGTACAGGGGCAGACTGTCCACGCCGGCGCCGAGTATCGCCGCAATCGAGACACCGTGCTCCTTCCCGAAGATGTCCCACAGGGCGATCTCGATGGCGCCGATGACCTGCGCCGAGATACCGTCCCATCCGAGGTACCCGTCGAGCCAGAGGTGCATCTCGGCCAGCCGGGCTCTGATCGCCAGCGGGTCCTTCCCGACCAGCAGGTCGGCAAGGACATCATCCACGATGGTCTCCACGACCGTGGGGTACGAATGCCCGTAGGACGAGCTTGCCTCACCCCACCCGACATGGCCGGCGTCCGTCTCGATCCTCACGAGCGAGAAGCTGCGATGCATCGCCGGATCGACCTTCATGTAGCCGGCCGAGAAGGCCTTGATCCGGGTGATCCTCATGCGATCACCGCCGCGGGGCCGGGCTGCAACGTCATTGCTGTGTCCCGGCCTCGAACTTGCCCACCAGCGTGGGGGCGGGAACCTCCTCCGGCGCGGTCTCCAGGTATCCGGTGACGCTGACGATCGTATCCCTGAACCAGATATCGAAGGGGTTGTCGGACGCGGTCATCTTGTCGAGGATGTCCTCGGGGTCGACGCCGTCGATGGCGACGATGGCCAGATCCATCCCGGGAAGGCGCTGCTCCCACACGACCTCGCGCGTGACGCCCATCCGCCTGTGATGGTCGGCCCATTCCTCATACCTGGGACCCGTGACCTCCTGCATCATCCGACGCCACGCCTCCCGCTTGCCGGGAAGGATCGGCGCCACGATCAGGAACTCGGTCGTGCCTGCCAACGGGTCCTCCCTTGCTCGGGCGGGTCCGGAGTGTATCAATCCGGTAGCCCGCCGGCCCGATCATCGCGGGTGAGCCACCCCCCTACAATCGTTGTGTGCGGTGGTCACGAACGTGCCCATGGGATCGAAGGGCGCCGGTGTGAAGGTATTCGACTTCGATCCGGGCAGGATCCATCTGTTGAGCTTCAGCCAGGGTGACGACCTGCTGGACTCGTTGACGGCATTCGCCCGATCCAGCGGCATCCTGGCCGCGACCATCACCTTCCTCGGCTCGGTCAGCCGCGCCGACCTGTCCTGGTACGACCCGGACGCGGGCGACTACCGCACCATCGTCCGGGAGGAGCAGTTGGAGGTTGCGGGTGGAACCGGCAACATCTCTCTGTACGAAGGCCAACCGCTGGTGCACATCCACGCGGTCTTCGCTGACTCGACCGGCCGGACGATCGGCGGCCACATCAACCCGGGAACAACTGTGTTCGCTATGGAGGCCACGGTCCAGCAGTTGGTGGGCGATCCGCCGGAGTTCTGGGGAACCCTATGAGCCAACCGCGGCCTCGATCGGGATCCGGGATATGGAGCGCACCGGCGGGGCATCAGCGCATTCGATCAGGGACGAGCGGTCTGCCTGCGAAACAACTTGGCGTGGTCTGCTTGCCATCGGCGCCCCTCACTGCGTTCCGCTTCCTTGACGTACCGCTGCGGGGTACGCCTTTGTCAGCGGGCCTCGCGAGGAACACCGCTGCCGTCGCATACCACACCGCCATCCCACAGACAGACCGCTAGTCTCCGTTTCCGGGGACCCCCGAGGAGGAGCCATTGACTGACCGCATCTTGGAAGACGGTGACGTAGGAGGGGACGTCGCAGCTGCTTCCCCGGTCATCTCCCTGCAAGACGTGAGTAAGGAGTTCAAGCTCCGGAGGGGCGAGTCGTTGCTGGCGGTCTCCGACGTCAGCTTCGAGGTGGCAGCCGGGGAGTTCGTGGCGCTAATCGGTCCTTCCGGCTGCGGCAAGTCGACCTTGCTGCGGCTGGTCGGGTCGCTGGAGGTGCCTTCGAGCGGCACGGTGGTGGTGAACGGGCGCCAGCCTGCCGAGTTGGCGGCGGCGCATCGCCTGGGAGTGGCGTTCCAGGATCACGCGCTGCTTCCGTGGCTCAGTTCGTGGGACAACATCGCCCTGCCGTTCCACGTCGCCGGGATGAAACCGGACAAGCAGCGCATCGCCGAGCTCATCTCGCTCGTCGGCATGGTGGGGTTCGAGAAGGCGAGGCCGAAACAGCTCTCTGGCGGCATGCGCCAGCGGATCGCCATCGCCCGCGCCCTCGCTCTGAACCCCGAAGTGCTGCTCCTCGACGAGCCGTTCGGGGCTCTCGACGCGGTGACCCGCCGGCAGATGAACATGGAACTGCAGCGGATCTGGTCGGCCCAGCAGCACACCACGATTCTGGTGACCCATTCGGTGGACGAGGCCCTGTTCCTCGCCGACCGCGTCATCGTCCTGACCGAGCGTCCGGGGCAGGTGAAGTTGGTGCAGGAAGTGAACTTCGAAAGACCTCGAACGAGGGAACTTGCTACCACGTCTGAGTTCCACGCCATTGCCGACGAACTCACCCTGGCCCTGGACTCGACCGGAACCTGAACCCTGACCTCGCCTGCGACGGTGGGCGGCACGAAAGAGCTGTGCGGATACTGGCACAGCCTCCAAACTCCATCACGACTACCGTCCTATTCGCGCCCACTTGGAGCGGCCACCCCCTACGTAGTAACCTGCAGTAGACCGCCTAAGACCGGAGACATCTCATCCTTCAACACAGCGAGTTAGTTTCCAACTAGGCGCCACTCTCTTGCCAACGTACTGACCAGTATCTTCTGCCGACGTTCTAGAACACTCGGCGTCCACTCGGACTCGCTGATAACCTGCGTAGTTAGAGGATAAACGGAGACACCGTTACGTTGGAAGTAGACGGTCTTCTTCCGCTGAAAGGCCCAGTTCGAGGCACGAGAGTTCTTACGACGTGATAAAATGACAAGATTCGCTAACTTATGGGTCCATTCACACCGTTCTTCTTCGTCGGGGAACCACTCAGTCCACTCCGAATCCTCCATCGGATTCTGTGGAAGTACGTGCTCCACCGTAACGATCCTACGATCATACGTAGCCCCGGAGTTTGACTCAGCAACAAGACTATCTAGACGGAGCAATAGAACGCGCCGGGCGATAGCCACCCATCTGTATACATCACCGTCTAACCGCCGCAGTATTGACTCCTTTTCGGAAGCGCACAACTGTAGCGGTGAATCAGGATGCGATAAGTCGCTCCCTCCTTCTATAGCATTCAGTAATTGTGCGTAACGCTTGATTCGTGTGTTGACATTCGCCCGGATAATGAACAGTCCATAGGCAAGTCTCTCTAGGTCCTTAGCGAATGTGACCACCTGTCTGTAGTCCCCCGCGTTCCGATGGAAGAAGGCCATGGCTGGTGGCATCCAATCAGAGTTATCAAGTCGCCTCAGATAAGTAAGGTACTTGTTGACCTCTTCCGCATAGTGAGTGCTTTCATAAGAGGCGAAGCGGACCGTTTCATACACTCTGGCATACGGGATCAACGTTTCCTTGATAAAACCTTGACCTGTTGAGGTTGTAAGGATGTGGTCTAAGAAGTCAGCCTGAAGCGTCTGTCGCATCTTCGTCTTCAAGTGTATCATCCGTATATGAGTAAAGAGATCACGAAAGTTGCCTCGGCCCAGTCGTTCTTCAGTATTCTCCCAGTCTTCCCCGTAGGATGCCTGGTCTGACTCTTGGATTCGCCCGATCGTTTCGGCCTTTAGGATGTCGGTCGGAGATAGGTCGAGTCCACGATCATTCATGACAGAGAAAGTGCGATACGCGGAATCTCTGTCGGTAGCGGTCACGACCACGAGATAGCAGTGTCGCACGATAAAGGTCGCGAACTTGATCTGCTCAGCATCGGGTAATAGTTCGAGTGTCCGCACAATTCGATCTACGTTGTCTACTATACGTTCTTGGATGTCGGTAAAGTCAGATCGATCCTCGGCGGCTAACTGTTCAATATTGTCGTTTGCCTGGACATAGTTCTCAAAAAAGGGCTGATCACGATCACGAAGGCGTAAGCGGAATTGGTCTGGTATCCCCTTTATAGCACTACCTTTCTGCCTGATGAATTCGTCAAGCTCTAACTTTCTTTCGCTATTGTCTATAAGACCTCGTAGTACACAAAGGATCATTGTAAGTGTCGTCAAACGCTGTTGGCCGTCCACTACCGCACTCTTTGGGACTTTCTCTTTTTTAATGAGAACTATACTCCCAAGGAAGTATGGCGCTGTAGGGTCGCGCTTCATAGCGTCTAGGAGGTCATCGAGGAGTTCATCAACCTGCTCCGTAGTCCAAGCATACGGACGCTGGTACAGAGGGACGTGAAAGAGATACTGGTCGCCAAACACGGCGACCAGGTTCTTCTCAGCTGCCTTGATCACCTGAGACGCCGCTACCCCCCGTCCGCTGGCCGATTCGATTGAGGCTAGCAGGCTCTTCACTGGCCTCGTTATGCAGTTAAGCAGGAAAAGGTACTGACACTACCTTGAAGGAACCAGGTTGAGGGCTGCGCGCATCGAAACGTCCCGCTCGGACTCCTAAACGGGGAAGGTGGTGCCCCGATTATCGGGGCACCACCTCTTAGAACTGGGCCACCCGTGAGATCAGCAGTCCAGGAGCGACGCTCCGCAGCCGGCGAACGCATCATCGAGCAAGCTGGTGTCGATCATCGCTTCGGGACTGGGAAGGTTCTCGATGCCGGTCAGGCCCAGGACGTCCCACATGGTGGACGCCATGAGATCGAAATCCATCTGGAACAGGCCTTTCTCGTCGGTGAGGCTGCTCGTCATCAGAGGCACCTGAGCGTCATGGACGGGCCGCTGGAACGAGATGTCCATGCCGAGCTCGGCCCCGCCCCACTTGTTCATCATGAGGTCGATGGCGGTGTCGGGATCGGCGAAGGCCGCTTCCCAACCCTTGATCATCGCCCGCAGGAACCCCACCATCGCATCGCGGTTCTCGTCCAGGAAGCTGCGGTTGACGAATGCCAGGTCGTGGTACATCTGCATGCCGAGTTCGGCATAGGAGACGGCCACGTTGTCGACACCCATGAAGTCGAGGATGACGGGGTGGCTGTTCATGTAGTTGATCTGGCCCCGCACCAAGCCTTCGGCCACCGGTGACGGATCGAAGCCGACCGGGACCATGTCGTAGCACCCGGCTTCCAGCCCGTTGAGGACCAGCAGGGCATCGAGCTGGACTATGTCACCGGGGGTGGCGCCGATCTTGCTGCCGCAAATGTCGCTCGCAACCAGGATCGGGTCGGAGGCCAGGGAACTGATCCCCAGGATGCCCTCCTGCAGCCTGGTACCGAAGATCACGAATTCGTCGCCCTGTGACACCGCATCGGCGATGATGGCCAGACCGCCGAAGCCGATGTCCGCAGCTCCCCCGGCCAGGATCTGGACGGGGTGTGGGACGTTCGGGCCCCCGTACTCGAACTCGGGCGCCACGTTCTCATCGGCGAAGAACCCCAGTTCGTCCGCCATGTACAGGCCCAGGAACCCAGGATCTGCCGTCCAGTTGAGCCGGACCCGGATAACGGTCGGCTCCATGGGAGCTTCGGTGGTCGGCGCCGCGGTCGTCTCCGGAGCGGCGGTCGTAGCCGGCGCAGCGGTCGTGTCCGGCGCTGCCGTCGTGGCGGGCGCCGCGGTTGTCGCGGGCGCTGCGGTCGTGGCGGGCGCTGCGGTCGTGGCGGCAGGCTCGTCGTCACCACACGCGGCGGCCAGCAAGGCCAGCACGAGGATGACCCCGCCCAATCGTGATCTGGATGAGTACTGCAAAGGGTGCCTCCTACAACGCATGCGCCTTAAGTCTGCCACCCTGTCTCCCCGAATGGGAATGCGATCCGGCGCGAATCCGATGGGATCCCGGAACGGTCTCAGAGCATCCGCTGCTGGCCGCGTTCCTCGAGCCGGCTGGCCCCTACGTACACGACGACCGACAGTACGACTATCACAACTGCAGAACCCCAGGCCCGAGGCATTTCGAGACCGGCATAGGAGATGGCGAAGAGCCACCCGAGTCCGTCGCGGCCGGTGAGGAACTCTCCCAGGATGGCGGCGACGATCGCCAGGGCCCCGTTCAGCCGAAGGGCGGTGAGCAGGTCGGGCACCGCAGACGGCAACGCCAGGTGGCGCAGCCGGGCATGCCGTCGCGCTCCCATGACCGAGAAGACATCGTCGGCACCAGGAGGGGTGGAACGGAAACCGGAACTGACCAGAACGAACGTCGGGAACATCGACACCAGGGCGGCCACCGCCACGACGGTCGTCCGCGTGTAACCGATCACCCTGGCCATGATCGGCACGGTCGCCACCAGCGGCACCGAGTACATGATGATCATCGGCGTGGTAAGCATTCCCTTCAGCACCGGAGACAGCCAGCCGGCCAGTGCCACTGCCAGCCCGATCAGGCTTCCGACCGCCAAGCCCACCGCAGCCATCTGCAGCGTATTGAACGTGTATTCGAGGTAGGTACCCGGGTCGGCGGCGATGTCGCTCACCACCGACGAGGGGGTCGGCGCCACTATGGGACTCACCTCCCAAACCGTGACCGCGAACTGCCAGAAGCCGATGACGACGACGAACGGCCACACCGTGAGGGCGATGTCGCCCACTCGCCGGCGCCAAGAGGGGGACTCCCCGTGCCCCTCCGTCGATCCGCCGGTACCCGCCAACTCCCTGACGTCTTGGCGCACCGAGAAGTCACGACGCCGGACCAGTTCCTCTATCAAGGCGAGGAACCCGAAGGCCACGATCGCTATGAACGCGGTGAGCCCGGCCGCGGCCCACAGCCTGGCCGTGAAGAACTGCTGGAGCGCGACGACCATCACCAGGCCCAGTCCCGGCTCGGTCGTGCCGAACCACTCGCCGAAAACGACGCCGAACATGGCGGCGGGAGCGCCGAGCTTGGCCGCGTACACGATCGAGGGCAACACCGCCGGCATCTCGAGCCTCCAGAACCGGCCGGTCCTGGAAGCGCCCAGAACGGTGAACACATCCTGGTGGGACCGGCTCACGAGGTTGAAGCCGGAACTCACCGCGATGAAGCTCGAGAAGAACACCGCCAGGCTCGCGAAGACCAGCGGGGTCGCGGACGACGAGACCACCATGACGATGAGCGGACCGAGAGCGATCCAGGGAATGGAGTTGACGACGGTGGCAAGGCGACCGATTCCCCGCCGGAGCGGGGTGATGAGCAACCCGACGATGGCCAGGGAGACGCCCAGTGCCATTCCGGCGGCGAAGCCTCTCACCGCGTCCCAGATCGTGCCTATGCCGGCTCGCCAGAGTATCTCCCTGTCATCGGAGAGAGACTTGAGAACATCGGAAAAAGGCGGCCAACCCCTACCGAACGCCTCGGCTTGGCCGACCAGTTCCCAGGCGGCGAGGAGGACCGCGACGCCCCCGATCCCCAGAACGGCTGATCGCCAGCCCGATATGTCCTTTGCGGGGATGGCTAGGCGCCCTTCGATCGACCGGAGCCGGTGCCGCTCCGGCAGTCCGTACCCGACCACCGTCGACCCGGTCGTGACGATGACAAGGCCACCACCGCTAGTCCTGTGCGGCCGAAACCGAACCCTCCGGTTGCCATGTCCGATCATCCCTTCGGGGTGTGGTCTGTCTGCGAAACAACGTGGCGTGTTCTGCTTGCCAGGGGCGCCCCTCGCGGCGTTCCGCTTCCCGAACGTACCACTGCGGGTACGCCTCCGTCAGCGGGCCTTTCAAGGAACACAGCTGCCGGCGCGTACCACACCGCCATTCCGCAGACAGACCACTAGCTCAGATTCGAGGATGATACCCGCCGGGCCGGTCCGGCAAGCAGGACGGAATCCACGATGTGCCGGTGCGCGCGACTAGCGTTGCAACCCGGCACCCAAAGGGACGACATGAGGATTTTCACCGTTCAGGCCACCCTTCGCGACGAGCACCTGGAGAGGTTCGTGACAGCATCGATCGCCAATGCGAGTGCTTCCGTAACGACCGAGCAAGGATGTCGACGCTTCGACATCTTCCGCGACGACGCGGATGCCGCGAGGGTGGGATTCAACGAGATCTATGACGATGCCCGCGCAACCGACGCCCATGAGAACTCGGCACATTTCGCGACCTGGTTGTCGGCCACCGACGGGATGCTCGATCAACTGGTGTGGGCGAAGTGCCGCAACCTGTTCGCCGGGGGAACGCCATCCCAGAGCCGAACCGCCGATCCCTCCTCCACCGGCGGAATCGGCGTCTACCAGGCGCGTCTGTCGCTGCGGGCAGATGACGCCGACAGCTTCATCGCCTCGGTGACGGAACAGGCCCGCGCCGCGGTGGCAAACGAGCAGGCGCTGCTCCGGTTCGACATCAACCAGAACATCGACGTCTCGACCGAAGTCTGGCTCTATAAGGTCCATGCCGACCCCGCGGCCGCAAGAGACCACGCGTCGGCGCCGTACACGGCTGCCCATCTCGACCGGTTCGGCGAGTACTACTCGGAAGGGTCGCCCAGCCCTATCTCCGGAACGAACATCTGGCCTCCCGACGCCGGATGGTGACCCCACCGGTGTCCTATCCCAGCTGCGATGAGTGTCCGGTGGTATCGGGCAGGAGAGTGCGGACCCTCGGCTAGATGCGCGGGGTGACTTGGAACGAGAAGAGGTCCGAGCGGCTGTAGTGGCCGGCGACATCCAGATCGAACTTCCCTCTGATGGTGTTCGAAAGGTCGATGTCGGCGAACAGGATCTCCTCGCTTCCATAGTGGGGACCGGCCAGGACTTCGCCGAAGGGATCCACGATGCAGCTGCCTCCCCGGGTGATCACCTGGTCGGGATCATCTCCGAAGGCGGAGGCGTAGTCGGTGGGATAGTCGGCACGGGTGGTGTACTGGTTGGCGGAGAGCACGTAGCAACGGCCCTCCACCGCGATGTGTCGCATCGACGCGGTCCAACTGTCCCTGGCGTCGGCGGTGGGAGCGCACCAGATCTGGACATCCTGCCGGTACAGGGAGTAGCGGAGCAACGGCATGTAGTTCTCCCAGCATATGGCAGCTCCCAGGTTGCCGTGCCTGGTCCGGTGGACCTCCAGCGTGGACCCGTCGCCGAAGCCCCATATGAGGCGCTCGGACCCCGTCGGCATGACCTTGCGGTGCTTGGCATAGAGGCCCTCGTCGGGTGAGAGGAACAGAACCGAACAGTACAGGGTGCTCCCGCCCCGCTCGATGACCCC
This sequence comes from Candidatus Spongiisociaceae bacterium, assembly GCA_965219685.1. GTDB lineage: Bacteria > Actinomycetota > Acidimicrobiia > Spongiisociales > Spongiisociaceae > JAPPFW01. The sequence goes on from CBDCOH010000002.1 coordinate 1,397,038, forward strand.
GATCACGATGTCCAGGGCCAGTTCGCGTGCCACCTCCGCAAGCCGGTCGGTCACCGGGCCGGGCACATCGACCGCCGAGTCCCAGTAGCGGAGGAACATGTCCCGTCCGGCCTCGCTCCTGGACCCGACCACTGCACCGAAGTCGAGACCGCGCGGGTAGGCGGACAGGAACGCCTCGGGGAACACGACCAGGTCGGCGCCCTCGGACCCGGCCTGCGTGGCCAGATCGATCGCTTTGGCCAGAGTGGCCTCCCGATCGAAACCGACCGGCGCCGCCTGCACGACCGCCGCCCTGAACGTCCGCCCCGCCCGGTGCTCAGCCGCGGAGTGCTCGTTAGGATCGGCCATCGACATCGCCGATAGAGGCTAGTACCGGCAGGGCCTGCCGGAGCAGCCGCCCAGATCTCCCAGGGGGTTCCAATGTCCGTCCGAAGGTTCACAGAAGTCGAGGCCTACCAGCATGCCGACGACGGCTACTACTACCGCCCGCTGGTCGCCGGGAAGGAGTTGTTCTCCTACGTGGCGCACGTCCCCGCCGGCGGTTACATGCCACCCGACGCGGAGGAGGCCGAGCTGTTCGAGTTGTCCCTGTTCATGCTGGAGGGAGAACTCGACGGGATACTCGACGAGGACCGGGTTGCCCTCACCGCGGGGGACGCGCTGCATATTCCGAGAGGCATGCCCTTCGGCGTCGAGAACAGGGGCTCGGCAACGGTCTCTTTCGTGTTGAGCTTCGCTCCCCCGCCTCCCAACGTGGACCTCGACACCATGAAGCAGTCGGCCATCGACCGGGGGCGGGTGGTCGTCGAAGCCTCCGACGTCGAGGACGTGGTCGGCCCGGTCAGCTTCCCCCGATAGGGTCGGCGGCTGCTGGCCCGTGGGCGGTGACCCGATGAGCGCCAACCGCTCCTACCGGGAAGAGGATCGTGCTGTCGAGGTCGACGGCGCAACGCTGGCCGGGACGCTCGCCCTCCCCACCACGGAGGGCCCGTGGCCCGTGACGCTCCTCCTGGGAGGCACGTTCTCGGATCTGAGGGATGCTGATGTGGATCCCAGGCTGTGGCCGGGGGTGCCCAGGCGCGGCATGTACGCGATCCTCGCCCGCGGGCTGGCGGAGGCGGGCATCGCCTCGTTCCGCTTCGACCGCAGGGGCGCCGGCGAGAGTACGGGAGAGTTGGGCGTCGAGCGCGCCCAGGAGGTCGCTGACGCCGGGACCGTGTGGCGATGGGTCAGGTCCCTTCCGGAGTGCAACGGCAGGGCGGCCATGCTGGGCCACAGCGCCGGCGCCTACGTGCTGTGCCGGGTGGCGCACGAAGTGGGCCAGCCCGACGCGGCGGTGCTCCAAGGCGCCCTGTACCGCACGATCGCCGAACTCCTCGAATACAACTACCGCCTGGTACGCGACTACCTGGGCCTCGGGGAATCCGAGGCGGCATGGGTGAGGGAGAACTCCCCGAAGGCCTACGAGGATGCGATGATGATGGACACCATCGTGGGGGCGATCGAGAACAGAGAGCCGCAGGCCGTTGCGGAGCTGAAGGGCGATAGGAGAACCCGTGACCTGTCGAGCCTGCGGTACGACCTGGACCTTCCTCCCGAGGAACAGTTCCGCCACCTGGCCGCCCCCGCCCTCGTGCTGCACGCCTCCGAGGACCTGAACGTCCCCGTGGAGGACGCCTTCGACACGGTCCGCGCCTTGTGGGCCGCCGGGAACCGGGACGTGGAGTTGAGGGTGGTCCCGGGCGCCAACCACTCGTTCCAACTGGACGCCGAGGACTACGCCACCCGGGTGCGGGAGAAGATCACGATGAAGAACTTCGGGCGACCCTTCCATCCCCTCTATCCGAGAGTCGTGATCGACTACCTGACAAGAACGCTCCTCTGATCCTGCCGCAAGGTTCCAATGCTGTCATTGTTCGCTCTGCCCCGACTTTGATCGGGGCTAACCTCGGCGTTGGGGCCTGTGATCGGCCAGCCGTACACGTCGTGTACCTGTTAGGAGAGTCCGATTAGCTCGCGATCCGTCACCTGCGACCTTCTCATCAGCGGCGGCGTGGTCGTCACCGTCGATGACCGGCGTCGCGTGATCGATCCGGGCGTGGTGGCGATAACCGGAGACCGGATCGTCGGGGTCGGGAACCGGCACGACATGCGCCACTACCACGCGGACCGGGTGATCGACGCTTCCGGTGCAGCGGTCCTACCCGGGCTCGTGGACACCCACCAGCACCTGTTCCAGTACCTGACCCGCGGTCTGGGCGAAGGTCTGGAGCTGTGGCCCTGGTTGTCCGACTTCATGTGGCCGGTGACCACCGCCATCTCCCCCGAGGAGGCGAGGATCGGCGCGCAACTCGGGGCTGTCGAGGCGGCCCGCTCCGGCGTCACCACGATCCTGGACAACCATTACGCCCCCACCGACTTCCAATCCACACTGGCCGTGGCCGACGCCATAGCCGCGGTCGGACTGCGCGGTGCGGTTGCCAGGGGCATGACCGGGGAACTGACCGAGATGGCGGCCAAGCACGGCCTGGCCGGCGAGTTGTTCCGCTACTCCAACCAGGAGGAGCTCGACATCACCCGGGCCTGCATCGAGGCTCGTCCACCCGGCGCCCGCGTCGGCGTCTGGCCGGCCCCCCTCAACATCATCTACGTCGACCAGCAACTCGTGGTCGATGCAGTAGGCCTGGCCCGCGAGACAGGCACCGGCTGGCACTCGCACTGCTCGGAGGCAGCGAACGACCCGGTCTTCTACCTGGAGGAATACGACCGCAGGCCGGTCGAGTGGCTGGCGGAACAGGGCCTGTTGGACCGGCGAGCCACCCTGGCCCACGGGATCTTCCTGGATGACCGCGAGGTCGAACTGGTCGGGGACTCGCGGACCGGCATCGCCTACTGCCCCATCTCCCATCAGTACATCGCCTTGGGGGTGATGCGTCTGCGCGACCTCCGCAGGGCCGGCGCCACCGTCGGCCTCGGTCTCGACGGGGGAAGCGGGCACCGGCTGGACATGTTCGCCTGCATGAAGCAGGCGGTCCTCCTGCAGCGGGTCCACACGCAGAACCCCACCGAGTCCAACGGTGAGGAGGCGATAGAGCTGGCCACCAGGGTCGGTGCCGAGTACATGGGGATCGAAGCCGGCGTGATCGCCCCCGGAAAGCTTGCGGACCTGGTGATCGTGGACCAGTCCGCTCCCCACCACGCGCCACTCCACCGCACGGTGGCATCGGTTGTCTACTCGACCAGTCCCTCCGACGTGACCCACACGATCGTGGGGGGCGAGGTCATCTTCGAGAACGGGAGCTGCACCATGGTGGACGAAGCGGCGGTAGTGGAGGAAGCCAACGGACGGGCGGCCGACCTCGTGTCGCGGGCGGGGCTGACCTCCCTTCTCGAGCCTTGGCGTACAGCCCCGGCGGCTTCGGGCAAGGAGTGAGACATCGGCTGGAGGATATCCACAGAGTGGCGGTTGTAAGCGCGTTCCAGGTCTGTTCCGCTTAGCTCACGTTCACGATATGATCTGTCTATGACTACTAAGACAAGATACTACAACGTTACCGGGCGGGATTTCCTTACCAAGGCTCGGAGCTACCTAGCCGAGGGAGACCTGCTGCAAGCCTCCGAGAAAGGCTGGGGCGCTGCCGCCCAAATGGTTAAGAGCGTCGCCGAGGCCCGAGGATGGCCCCACAACGGGCATCACGAACTATGGCGTGTGGCCAACCGCCTCGTGGACGAGACCGGAGACCGGGACATTCGGACCGCATTCACTGCTGCCGGCGCCCTGCACACCAACTTCTACGAAGGCTGGTTACCTCGCGAACACGTCGAGGACTGCCTTGCCCAGGTCGAGGAGTTGATCTCGAAGCTGGAAGCTCTCGCCGCCTAGCCGGCGGATGCCGGGTGTCTCGGCTCACGACCTTTCATCCTCGCCCGCCAGGCGCCATCAAGTCGCGAAAAACGCCGAGGTCCATCCCTGCACAGGGCCCGCCCCCAACCTCCACCTTGCCTGGGCGTGGGCGCGAACCCCTGGTCCGCCACCGTGCAGATGCTCCGCGATCATGTTCCCTCGGGCGGTCGAGCCGACGTCGAACGCTGGACCGCCGGGTGCTTGGTCAGATACGAGTAAGCGTGCCGGAAGGGTGTGACAGGGTCAACCCCCCTGTGCCTCGGGCTGTGCGCCCGGCTCGAACCCTGGCAGGGTCAAGTACCCTCACAGCCCACTGGTTCTCCGGCTTCAACCAATCTCCTGGGGTTGCCGCCAGGCAGGCCGGATGCAGAGAGTCGAGGCACGAGCGGGTAGGTTCTGTACGGTTTGTGCCGACCCGGCGGTCTCTCGAAGCCACGGTGGCCAGCGCCGGGAGCAGTCAGTTGTCTGGAAAGGAAAACCGATGGGCGAGATCGAAGCGACCTGGGACTTTCGCGACCCGTACCTGTGGATGCAGAAGACGGCGCGGAGCGCGTTGCCGCCTTTGATCATCACCGCGGCCATCAGCGGCGGCGGCCACGGTAAGGAGTCGAACGCGGCCCTGCCGGAGACGCCGGAGGAACAGGCCGCGGAGGCCCGCCGGGCGTACGAGGCCGGGGCCTCGCAGATCCACGTGCACGTGAGGGACCCGCAGGACTGGAGCCAGTGCAGTGGCAACCGGGAGGACTACGGGCGGGTCAACCGGATGATCCGCGAGCAGTGCCCGGACGTGATCATCAACAACAGCACCGGCGGGGGCCCGACGCTAACCACCGAGGAGCGTTATTCGCCCCTGTTCGCCGATCCGGCGCCCGACGTGGCGACGCTCAATCTCGGACCCTTCGTCTCGCGCTTCACAATGCCCGAGAGGCCCGACCACCTGCCGCATCCACGGGGACCCGTCGAGTACGACATGTGCAGCGGGACGACCTACGGCGAGCTCAACCACTACGCCTCGGTGATCGCCGAGCGCGGCATGAAACCAGAATTGGAGATCTACGACCCCGGCCAGTACTGGGTGCTCCGGGACCTCATCTACAACCAGAACGTGACCCCTCCCTACATGGTCCAGTTCGTCCTGGGCGCGCAGACGGCATCCTTCCCGACCCCCGCCAACCTCACGTCGCTCATCAGCGAGCTGCCCGCCGGAGCCCTGTTCTCGGTGATCGGGACGGGACCGTTCCAGATCCCGATGAACGTCCTGGGAATCCTCCTCGGCGGCCACGTGCGAGTGGGGCTGGAGGACAACATCTACTACCGGCGGGGAGAGAAGGCAACCGGTAACGCGCAACTGGTGAGCCGCATCCGGCGCATCGCCGAGGAGATGAACCGGGAGATCGCCACCCCCGCCCAGGCCCGCCAGATGCTCGACCTCCCGCAGGTCGCATGAGCGGCCATGGCTGTCAGGTGAGCACCGAACTCGGCGACGGACCGGGAGGGTCCGGGTGGTAGGCGCCGGTCCGCGCCGCCAGGTCCTCAACCTGGGTTCGTTCCCCGTCACCGATGTCCGGGCAGGCTCCGCCACGGCCCTGGCCGGCGGAGTGCTCACCGTCGACCTCGAGGAACTGGAGAGGATGCTGTCCGACGATCCCAACTTCGCCGCAGTCTCGGTGAGGATCGTCAGGCCGGGAGACCCGGTTAGGGTCATCAACGCCATCGACGCCGTCGAGCCGCGGATCAAGGTAGACCCCGTGGGCGCTGACTTCTCGGGACTGCTCACCACGCCCCGGTTTGTCGGCCTCGGCACGACCCACGCCCTCAAGGGGGTGGCGGTGGTCGAGACCGCCCTTCCGGTGCCGGGAGAGCCCCGCTACTGGCGTGAGGCGATCTTCGACATGGCCGGACCCACCGCCAAGTACTCCCCCCTTTCCGAGCTTTTCAACGTGGTGGTCTCGTGCGAGCCCACCCGGGCCCTGCTGGAGAGCAGCGACCGGCCCACCAACGTCTTCGAGGGAACGCCGGAGGCGGTGGAGTACAACAAGGCGGTCCGGCTAGCGGGTCTCAGGGCGGCAACTTACCTGGCCGAGACAACCCTGGGGATGGAACCCGAGCGGTCGGACACCTACGACCTGGCCCCGTCACCCGCCGACGGCCTGCCGGCCGTCGTGTATCTGTACCAACTCGCCATCCCGTTCCTGCACGGCGAGATCGCTCCCGGCGCCGGCGCGATCGGCGGAGCGGCCCACCTTCCCACGCCGATCCACCCGAACGAACTGCTCGACGGTGCGCTGGTGTGCGGCTGGAACGCCATAGCCTGCATGAGGGAGCTCACCTACACCGTGCAGAACCATCCCATCATCGAGGATCTGTACGCCCGCCACGGCCACGACATCGACTTCCGCGGCGTCGTGCTGTTCACCAACGGCGACACGCGCGCCGCCAAGGAGCGTTTGGCCAACCACGCGGCCAACCTGGCGATCATGATGGGCGCCGAGGGGGCGCTGATCAACTACGCCGGAGGTGGGCATCCCGCCGTCGACGCCATGATGATCTGCAGGAATCTCGAGCGGCGGGGAGTGACGACCACGATGCTGTCCATGGAGATGGCCGCCAATCCCGGCGAGTCCGGCTTCGTCCACTTCGTCCCGGAGGCCGATGCCATCGTGAGCACCGGGAACTACGAGGAGACGGTCCCGTTCGAGCCGGTGGAGCAGGTCATCGGGGGTGACGCGATGATCCAGATCGAAAGCGACCCAGCCGGCGCGTTCGAAGCCCCATTGGCCATCGTCATGGCCAGCACCCACCAGTTCGGCGGAACACACATACGAGGCGAGGAGTACTGAGGGGTTCCCATGGCCAAGATCGTCCACTATCTCAACCAGTTCTTCGGAGGGATGGGCGGCGAGGACCGCGCCGGCACCGGCCCGGTCTCCCAACCCGGTCCGGTGGGAACGGGCCGCGGACTGGCCCGTCTCCTGGAGGCCGACCACCGGATCGTGGGGACGGTGATCTGCGGCGACAACTACATGGCACAGGGAGGGGCACCGGCCGTCGACGAGGTGGTCGAGTTGATTTCCGGGTTCGGTCCGGATGTGGTGGTCGCCGGGCCGGCCTTCGGATCCGGGCGGTACGGCCTGGCCTGCGGTGCGGTCTGCCGGGCGGTGACCGACCGGCTCGGCATCCCGGCCGTGACGGGGCTCCACGCCGACAGCCCGGGCGCCGCCGAGTGCCGGGCATGGGTTCCGATTCTCGCCACTGCCGAGACTGCCGCAGGCATGGGTGTCGCGCTCGAGAACCTCGCCCGGCTGGCCATGAAACTCGCACGCGGTGAGGAGTTGGGGAGCGCCGACGAAGAGGGGATTCTCACCAGGGGCCTTCGCCGCAACAAGTTCGAAGACCTGCGCGGATCGACCAGGGCGATCGAGATGCTGCTCTCCAAGATGCGAGGGGAGCCTTTCAGGACGGAGTGGCCACTCCCCCGCTACGAACCTGCGGAACCTTCCGAGCCGATAGAAAGGGGCGCCCCCTTCCGGCTGGCACTGGTAACCGAGGCGGGGATCGTCCCGGCGGGAAACCCCGACCGGCTGCCATCCGGTTGGGCGACCGACTGGATGACCTACACGATCCACGACCGGGACGGCTTCGCGGAGGGCGAGTTCGAATCGGTCCATGGCGGTATCGACACCAGCTTCGCCAACCGTGATCCCGATCGCCAGGTTCCGCTCGATGTGGCCCGATCGATGGAGCAGGAGGGCCGGTTCAGCCTCCATCCCGAGCTGCTCAGCACAACGGGAAACATGGGCACCCTCCGTGACATGACCCGCATCGGTGCCGAGATGGGACGCGCGTTGATCGCCGACGGCGTTCAGGCCGCCATCGTCGGTTCCACCTGAGGGACGGGGACGCGTAGCGGGTCTACGCTTGCGAAGTCGATCGAGAACCAGGGCGTTCCGGCCGCCCTGGTTACGGCGCTGGTACCGCTGGCGGAGTCGGTGGGGGTGCTGCGAATCGTCCAGGGCAAGGCCGTCACCCATCCGTTCGGCGACCCGACCCTCGAGGCCGCCGACGAACTCACGTATCGCAGGCTGGTGGTCGAGACCGCCATCACCGCTCTGGAAACGAACGTGGCGGAACCCACGGTGTTCGAAGTAGGAGATCGAACGGCCGCGGTGGGGTAAAATGCATAGCTAGCCGTCACTTTTCGGCTGTTTTCGACGGCATGATGTACACAAGCTCACCCAGGCACCACAACGGAGCTTCTTTCTGCTTGGCGTGAGAGGAGTCGGCAAGAGCACTTGGGCGCGCTCCGTGCTGCCGGACGCATTGCGCCTCGACCTGCTCGACGAGGCGCTGTTCACCGACCTGCTGACCGACCCGTCACTATTCGCAAGGCTTATCTCCGGGCGACACAGCGGTCAGTGGGTGGTGGTGGACGAGATACAGCGGATACCGAGCCTGCTCAACGAGGTGCACCGCACATCGAGGAGAGCGGTATCCGGTTCGCGCTGCTGGGTTCGAGCGCCCGCAAGCTGAAGACCGCCGGGACCAACCTCCTGGCAGGCCGAGCCCTGCGCAAGGTGATGTACCCGCTCACCGCTGCCGAACTCGGCGACGACTTCGACCTCGACCAAGTGCTCCAGTACGGCACGATCCCACTCGTCTGGGTCTCGGATGAGCGCCGCGAGGCGCTCGAGAGCTACACCCAGCTCTACCTGCGGGAGGAGATCAGGGCCGAAGCGGTGGTGCGGAACCTGGCCGGATTCGTACGGTTCCTGCCAATCGCCGCGCTGATGCACGCCCAACTCGTGAACGCGGCCGGCATCGCACGTGACGCCGGTGTCGCCCGATCCACGGTCAATGGCTACTTGGAGATCCTGGAGGACACTCTCGTGGCCACCCGGCTACCGGCGTTAGACACCAAGCTTCGGGTACGTGAGCGTCGGCGACCGAAGCTCTACTGGGTGGATCCCGGCCTGGTAAGGGCCATCAAGCGACGCCTCGGGACGGTGGCCTCTGAGAAACCGGGCCCGCTCTTGGAAGGATGGGTGTTCGGCACCCTCCGGGCCCACGCCGAACACCACCATCTCTACGACGACATCGCATACTGGGCCCCGGCCCAGTCGCAGACCGAGGTCGTTTCGTCCTCACCCGCGACGGAAGGCACCTCGCCATCGAAGTCAAGGCCGCTCGGCGCTACCACACGTCCATGGTCAAAGGCCAGCGGGCCATCGCGGATCTGGCAGGACTGACCCGCCGCATCCTGGTCTACACCGGCCCGCACACCTTCCGCACGAACGACGGCATCGAGGTCTGGCCTCTCACCACCTTCCATGAAGTCATCGCCGAGGACCGCCTCTGGCCCTGAACCGGACACGCAACTCACCCTGGACCGACACCACCACGTTCACCACACCCACGGCCCCGGCAGCCCCCCAGGGCGCAGGAACATCGCGACGTCAGTGGTCAGGTGTCAACGGACAACGAGCAACGGACAACGGATCCAGCCCTAACGCCTCCAAGGGGTAAGGAGGCCATGCAGGCCGGCCCGGTCGATGAGGTCTTCGGAGCGGGATTGCGCCTCCTCCATGACCTCGTCCTCGTCGACCATGGTGCAGCGGCCGTTCTCGAGAACGATCCGGCCGTCGATGATGGAGTGGACCACGTCAGAGCCCCGGGCACAGTAGGTGAGCGCCGAGACGGTCCGGTGCCAGGGCGTCAGGTGGGGACTCTTCATGTTCACGACGATCAGGTCGGCCAACTTGCCGGGGGCGATCACTCCGGCCTCGATGTTCGCGTAACGGGCACCCTCCCTCGTCGCCATCTCCAGAGCCTCCTCACCGTTGCTGATGGTCGGCTCCAGGGTGTGCACGCGTTGCAGGAGGATGGCCTGCTTCATCACCTCGAACATGTCCTGGCGGTGGTTGCAGCACGGTCCGTCGGTACCGAGGCCGATCGGAGCGCCGGACGCGCGCAGTTCGCGCAGTCTCATCACCCCGAGAGCGATGTACTGGTGGGAGATCGGGCAGTAGGCGATTCCTGTCTCTGTCTCGCCCACATGGTCGATCTCGGCGTCATCCAGGTAGATACCGTGGGCGATGGTCGCCTCGGGTCCCAGCAGGCCTTCCTTGTACAGCCACTCGACCGGCCGGATGCCGTACTCCTCGAGGTAGGTCGGCGGATCCTCCAGACGCTCCGAGCAGTGGGTGTGCCACCCGACCCCGCCCTCGCGGGCCAGCGCCACGCTGCGCCGGACCAGGTCCTGGTCGTTGTAGATGATGTTGAGCGGCGCCGGCCAGACCTCGACCCGCCCACCGGCCGGGTACTCCTCCATGGCGGTGCGGGTGATCTCCATCTCCTCGTCGTTGGTGTAGGAGAAGAGTTCCCCGGCGAGGTTGTACCGGCGGGCGATGTCGGTCGCCTCGCCGGTGATCCCCCGCGCCACGGCACCCCGCAACCCCACCTCTCCGATGGCGCCTGCCACGGCCAGGGTGGTGTCGAGATCCGACGGCGCGTAGTGGAGATCGACAACGGTGGTGGTACCGGCCTTGAGCGCCTCCACCGCTCCCAGCCTCGCTCCGATCCGGCCTTCCTCCAGGTTGATGGAGATCGAGAACGGCCACATGAAGTCGGTCAGCCAGGTCCACAGCGGCATCCCCTCACCGAGGCCGCGGGCCAGGCCTTGGAACAGGTGGTTGTGGGTATCGATCAACCCGGGGAGGACGGCGGACCCGGAGCAGTCGATGGTGCGCGCTGCCCGGTATCCGGCCATGTCCTCGTCGGAGCCGACCGCCACGATGCGGTTGCCCGACACCGCGACGGTTCCCGGATCGATTACCCGGCGCTCGTCGTCGACGGTCACCACGGAGCCTCCGGTCAGGAGGAGGTCGCACTCTCGGTTTGTCTCGTTCATCTGGCCAACCTCCTTCTATCCGGCGGCTGTCCCGCCTGTATCCTCATCACGGTCCGGGATCCGCAGGAGGCGAGAGGCGGTGCCCCCCATGATCGCCGCGAGCTCGTCCGGCGTCAGTGCGGGCCCCCCGACCTGTTCGGCCACCCGGTTGACACTGTGGAAGATGCCGGAAGCCACTCCTCCCGGACCGGACTTCTGCTTGTCGTTGTTGTCGGAGCCGTAGACCGCCCGGTCCAGCGCGTTCAGGCTCCTCAACTTGTTCAACACCCGGTACAGATCCCGTGGGTCTCCTCCCGCGTAGTAGGACAGGTCCGCGTAGAAGTTGGGATGGCGAGCCACGACCGCGATCCCCTCGTCGACATACGGGAAGGCCAGGTAGACGACTACCTTGAGGCCCCGGTAGCGGATACCTAGCTCGTCGAGCAGCATCGGGCGGGCGTGGTGTATGGGAGCGTTGATGATCGGCGTGAACCCCGTGTGGGTGTGGATCGGGATGTCCAGTTCCAGACACTTCTCGTAGACGGGCGCCAGCCGCCGGTCGGCGGGATCGTGATGGTGATAGGTGGGAAGGAGCTTCATCATGCGGAACCCGTACTCCCGGACGCAGCGATCGATCTCCTCGGTCGCCCACCGCACATCGCGCAGCGGGTCCACACACACCACCCCGTAGAGACGTCCCGGATGGGCCGCACACTGGGCCGCCGTGTAGTAGTTCGGCACGTACACCTCGTGCTCCTCCGGATGGCTCGGATGGAACGTGGTACGGCGCAGGTCCGATCCGTGAGCAAGGCCCACCTCGATCCCGGCCTCGTCGAGGAGTTGGACCAGGGCGGCGCCGTCCGTCCAGCAGTATTCGCCTCCGTAGGGGCGGTACAACTCCTCCATCCACCAGACGGGCGCATGGCGGGGGGTCTCGGTCAGGTAGAGCAGGACGTCGACGGTGGGCATCGGCTCAGTCCAGTTTGTACAGGCGGCGGGCGTTGCCACCGACTATGCCCTCGATCTGCGCTGCGACGAAAGGCTCCCGGTATGTGCGCTCGGCTACCTCGTTCAGTTCGTCCAGCAGGTGGGTCCCGATCTGCTGACCCCCGCCGGTCCGGTCCTTGTCGTTGTTGTCCGAGCCGTACACGACGCGTTCGAGTGCGTTCAAGCCCCGGAGCTTGTCGAGAGCGTCAAACAGGGGCTCGGGGCCGGCACCGACGAAGTAGGCGATGTCGGCGTGGAAGTTGGGATGGCGGGCCACCACGGCGATCCCCTCATCGACGTAGGGGAAGTTGATGTACACGAGTACCCGCAGATCTCGATGGCGGATGCCGATCACATCGAGCCTCTCAGGATGGCCGTACCGGAGTGCCGCCGTGATGGTCGGCGAATACCCGGTGTTGACATGGGCGACGATGTCGAGTTCCTCGCAGCTCTCCAGCATCGGCGTGACAGCCGGATCGTCTATGTAGTAGTTCTGGTAGGTCGGCAGGAACTTCGAGGATCTGAAACCGTACTCCTCGACGCATCGGCGTTGCTCTATGACTCCTGCCCTCACGTCTCTCAGGGGATCGATGTTGGCGACGCCGATCAGCCGGTCGGGGAACAGGGCCACCTGCTGGGCCGTGTAGTCGTTGGGGACGAACACGTGGCGCTGGTCAGGGAAGTCCGGATGATAGGTGGTACGGCGGATGTCGGACCCCTGGACCATCCCGATGTCGACACCACCCCGGTCGAGGATGCCGACGATGGCAGCGCCGTCCGTCCAGATGTATCCACCGCCGTAAGGACGGTACATCTCCTCCATCCACCAGATCGGCGCCTGCTCGGCGGAGTCCGTCAGGTGGAGGTGGCAGTCGACGGTCAGCATCGGAAGCTGCCCTCCACGGGATCGGTGCTACGGGAAACTGATGACTCCTTCCTCGGCCATGTACCTCAACTCGGGCTCGCCGCACCCTATCAAACCGCCCAGGATGTCCCGGTTGTGCTCGCCGAGTGACGGGCCGGTGGTCCGCACGCCGCCCGGGGTCGCCGACAGGCGGCCGACCAGGTTCTGCATGCGGACCGGACCGAGTACGGGATCCTCGACCGTGGTGACGGTCTCGTTGTGGACGAACTGGGGATCCTCGAGTATGCCGGTGATGTCGAGGATCGGTGCGATGGCGGCGCCCGCCTCGCTGAAGGCGGCCACCACCTCTTCGGCGTCCCGGGCACCCACCCACGCCCCTATGGCTTCGTCCAGCTCGTCCTGATGCAGGAGGCGTCCCGCGTGGTTGGCGAACCATGGCTCGGCCGCCATCTCGGGCCTTCCCACCAGGCGGACCGTGCGCTCGGCCGTGGACTGGGACGAGCCCGAGAGCCCGAGCCACACCCCGTCCCGCGAGAGGTAGGCGTTGCGGGGAGCGGTGAAGGGCGCCCGGTTTCCGGTCCTACCCTGGACGATCCCCAACTGGTCGTAGATGGTGGCCTGCGGTCCCAGGAGCCAGAAGATGGGTTCGTAGATCGACAGGTCGATCACCTGACCCGTCCCGTCGCCCAGGTCGCGTGCCCGCAGCGCCGCCATCGTCAGGAAGGCTCCGCTCAGGCCGGCTATCCCGTCGGCCAGGGCGAACGGCGGCAGAGTCGGCGGCCCGCCCGGGTGCCCGTTGATGTGAGCGAAACCCGACATCGACTCGGCCAGCGTGCCGAACCCGGCCCGCTCCCGGTAGGGGCCGGTCTGCCCGAATCCGGTCACCCGGACCATGACCAGCCGGGGGTTGACCTCGGACAGGTCGTCCCATCCGAGACCCCAGCGTTCCATGGTCCCCGGCCGGAAGTTCTCGACGAGTACGTCCGCCCCCTCCACCAGGCGCAGCATCGCCCGCCTGCCCAGGTCGTGGGAGAGCTTGAGGGTGACCGCCCGCTTGTTCCGGTTCACGACCGCCCACCACAGCGAGACCCCGTCCTTCTCCCAGCCCAGGTTCCGCAGGCTGTCCCCCGCCGGATGCTCCACCTTGATCACATCGGCGCCGTAGTCCCCGAGAAGGGTGGCGACCATGGGCCCGGCGAACAGGGTCGCCGCGTCGATCACCCTCAACCCGGCGAGGGGACCCGCCATGGCGGGGCTTCGGTCATCGTGCATCGGGCGAGCCTAACGGTTCGACCGGCCGGCAACGGTCAGGACTGCGGCACTGGCTCTACGCATCACGGTCGGGGGGCCGGCGTAAACGCTTTGTCTCGGACCGCCTGCGCTTCTCCTCCATCCGCTTCCGCCGGGCGGCCGGCCCGGGCCGTGACGCTCGCCGCGTGGGCGGCTCCGGGGCCAGCGCGTCGTCGAGCAACCCCCGGAGGCGTTGCCTGGCCACCTGGCGGTTCCGCCACTGGGAGCGGTGATCATCCACCACCAGGCGCACCGCTCCGTACCGCATCCTGGCGGCCAGTCGCTTCTCCATCCGTACCTTCTGCTCGTCGGTGAGCGCGTCCGACTTCCAGATCGAGAACGTCAGACCCACCCGGGTGTGGGCTCGGTTGGCATGCTGGCCTCCAGGACCGGAAGCAGGACCGAAGTCCCACCGCAATTCTGCGGCCGGTATCACCGGTCCACGTCGGAGTTGGAGGTCACGGTTCGAGTTCGCGGCCATATTCAGCGAAACTAATCCGATGAGCGCCAGATCCCCTAACCCCTGGGTGCTCGCCGCCCGGCCTCGCACCCTCTGGGCGGCTGTCAGCCCGGTGCTGGCCGGGTCGGGCCTGGCAGTCGGCAGCGGCGTGTTCCGGGCCGATGCGATGGTGGCCGCCCTGGTCTGCGCCCTGAGCCTCCAAGTGGCCGCCAACTTCGCCAACGACGCCTCCGACGCCCGGCGGGGCGCCGACCCGGAGAACCGCATCGGCCCGACCCGGGCTGTGGCGACCGGACTGCTGACCTCTCGGCAGGCGTGGATGGCGGTCTGGACCATGTTCGCCACAGCCGGCGCGTGCGGTCTCTACGTAGCTTCGATCACCAGTTGGTTGGTGGTCGGCGTAGGTGCGGTGGCGATCCTGGCCACGCTCACCTACACGGGCGGCCCTTCCCCCTACGGCTACAGGGGTCTCGGTGAGGTGTCGGTGTTCATCTTCTTCGGGCTCGCCGCCACGGTGGGGACCCGCTACGCCCACGACGGAACCGCACCGTTGGAGGCCTGGCTCCTGGCGGTGCCGGTCGGGTTGACCGCATCGGCGATCCTGGTAGCCAACAACGTCCGCGACATCGACACCGACGCGGCGGCCGGCAAGCGGACCCTGGCAGTAGTGCTGGGCCGGGACCGCGCACGGACGCTGTACACGGCGACGGTGACGGCCGCCTTCGTAGTGATCGCGGTGGCGGCGGGGACCGGGCTCGTCCCACGCTGGGCGGCGCTGGGTCTGCTCACCGCTCCGCTGGCCCTCCCGCTCATCAGGACCATCCACTCGACCGCCGAAGGCCCCGCCCTGATCAGAGTGCTCGAGGGCACCGCCCGTCTGCATCTCCTGGCCGGCATCGGCCTCAGCATCGGGGCCGCGTTCGGTTGACACCAGGGACGACCTGAGAGGGGTAGACCCACGTCCCCCCGCCATGCTGCATCGAGTTCGCAGTCCTGGTTGGGGGTCTCCGTTGCTTGAGGATCAGAACCTGTTCTTTAGCAGAGTGACGTTTTGGACCATTCTCAGGGTGTTTATGTCACAGCCGGGTCCTATAATGCGAACATATGTACGATCACCTACTCGACTACCCCGAACCCGACACGGTCAAGCCCCGCGACTTCCTCGACCGGGGTGGTGCGGAGCCGGACGGCGACATGTTCACCACCCGCTACCAGAGGGAATGCCGCAGGGTCTATGAACGTGCCCGCCACATGGCCGAGCGTTCGGACTACGCGCACGCGGACGTGGAGGACGCCAAAGCCGAGGCCGCCCTGGTCAGGGCCCAAGCGCAGGTCAGCCGGGCCCGCGGCGACCAGGTCGGCTGGGTGCGCCACATGCTACGGCGGGGTGCTGTGGCAAGGTTCGGGTATCGCAACCCCACCGAGATGGTCGCCTCACGACTCGACGTGCGCCGCTCCGTCGCCCGCGACCTCGTCTATCTGGCTGAGCGGCTCAGCGATAACCAGGTCGAGTCGATCCGCCACGGTTCGGTCTCCTACGAGCGGGCGTTGGCAGAGACACGACTGAGCGATGCCGGCGCGTCACGGGAGGTGATCGAACGAAGCCGCGGCGACGACCTCGAATCGGTCAAGCGGATCCTCCAAGCACATCGCCGCATGAGCCGCCACGACGAACGCCGAATCTTCGAAGGCCAGTACCTGACCCTGCAGCCCTCCCTGGACGGCAGCCACGTGCAGGTCAACGGCCGGCTCGCCGCCCTCGAAGCCGAGATATGCCGCAACGGCCTGGACCGGCGCGGCGAAAAGCTCCTACCCGCCGGCGAAGACCGTCCCGACGCAGGACAGAGAAGAGCCCTGGCCCTCACCACCCTATGCCAGGACGAACTCGACCGCAGCCCACAACCCGCCCGCACGACCACGGAACGGTTCCGGGAGGCCTCCAGACGCCGCGAACCGGCCCTCATGGTCGTCGCCGACCAGCAACTAGCCGACAAATCAGGATACGAACAAGGCGCAGCAGTACTCGCCGGCGCCCGGGTAGGACCCGACACCATAGACCTCATCCGCTGTGTCGGCACCACCGAGACAATCACCGTGGCCGGCCACGACATCATCCAACACGGAACGACCACATACCTGACGCCGTCGCTACGCCGTGCCGTGCTAGCCCGAGACGACGGATGCACCATCGACGGATGCACATCCACCTACCGGCTCGAAGTCCACCACATCACCCCCCGATCCGAAGGAGGGGACCACAGCCCCGACAACCTCACCACCCTGTGCTGGTGGCACCACCACGTATCCATACACCGCCGAGGCATGCGCATCGACCCCCAATCACCACCCCGAAGACGGCGGCTACTACCACCCACAAGAACCTGCGGCTACCAGCCACCCGACCCCGACCCCCACACCCTCGCCATACTCCGCGCACTCCACACCCGCCCCAACCGGTCCCCACCCTGACCAGGACGGCCATAACGGAGCGGTAAAGGCAAGCGAATAACGAGCCTGACCGCAGTTCTCGCGCGGGAGGATGCTGCTATCGGACGGTATCGTGGTCGAACAGCGCTACGCGGCCCGTTCGCGCGGCCCAGTGCAGCGCCCGACCCCGGACCACGGCCTGTCTATCTCCCTGTTCAGTAACTCTCCGAGCCTACCGCTGTCACCCGTTACGCTACACACGAGGATACGGGTGTCCAGCAGAGTCACGCCTCTGCGTGAACGCCGTCATGGAGGATGGAAAATAGTCTGATCTGATGTTAGCCACCGATCTCCAACTAACAACTATAGAGCTACCGACTAGGAACTAATCATCTGGGAGGTCGCTCAGGAAGTCGGCTATCTCGGCGGCCACCAAGTCGGGGCGCTCCATCACCACCATGTGGGACTGTCCCGTCAGGAACGATGTCTTGGCGTTCGGCAGCCGGCCCTCCAAGGCGTCCATCACGGCTTCCAATACCCCGGGGAAGTCGGAGATCAACAGCCTGATGGGTGCTGTCAGTTGATCGAGGCGTTCGTAGATGCGGGTCTCGGCGCTCGCAGCGAAGACGGCCGACTCCACCTCGGGGCGACATGCCAGGGCGACCCCTTCGGGATGAGGCACCAGACCCCCCTCCAGGTACCCGGAGAAGGCGTCCTCGTGCCACCGTGTGAACAATGGCTTCGAACGGTACGAATCGGCCGCGGCCTGGCGAGAAGGAAAGGTCGGGCGCCGCAGGGCCGCCATCACCGCCAAGGGGTGGTCATCCACTAGGGGCTCGTCTCCCGTTCCACGGAGGTGCGGGGCGATGATCACAGGCTCGATCAGCACCATGCCGGACAGCAGACCAGGTCGCATCATGTCGACCATCACCATGGCAGCGCCACCCATCGAGTGCCCTACCCCCACAATGGGCGCCTTCGGTGACAACTCGTCGATCAGGTCGACCAGATCGTTTGCGAAAGTCCTCCACGTGACGTCCGATTCGAACGGAGGAGCGCTTCCGTGACCCCTAGCGTCCCAAGCCAGGGCGGTGGTGCCCACCCCCTGCTCGCGCAACTCAGCCACGAGCGGTCGCCAGACCTCCTTGCAGAAACCCGTGGCGTGACCGAGCAGTAGCAACGCATCGTCAGAACCCGCGTGCCACTCCAGTGCAGTCCGATTCATGACGCCAATGCTCCCCGGCTACGCGTCGTCGTTTGCAATGACCCAGATCTGCTTCAGCGGGAGTTCGGCCTGGATCTCTTTGGGGAGACGGTCGTAGTTCTCGGTGATCTTTTCGATCAGATCGGCTGAGTCCCATATTCGAAGGTTGAACCACTGGTCCCGCGCCAACCTCCGTGCACCCCGGTTGAACCCGCTCCACGACACGAACAGCGACTGATCGGCGCCGAAGCTGCCAGCGGCGCCCAAGAGGTTTCGTAACGTGGGACCATCCACCGCCTTCTGTCCCGACTTGACCTGGACAGCGATCCTGGGCGGCTCAAAGCCGAGCGGTCCCCGGGCGGCCAGCACGTCGACTCCGCCGTCGGGACCGGCCGGGGACCGGAATGTGACGTAACCCTCCGCATCGAGTACCGCCTCGACCAGTCTCTCCAACCCGTGTGCTTTGAACGTCGCGGCTATGTGGGCCGCGATGCCGTCGATCGCCAACGGCTCGATATCCACCGCGCCTTCTTCGTCGACCGAGTCCGTACGGTCCTCTTGAGTCACTTCGCCCGATTGGCGGAGTTCCGGATCGCGCCCGGTCCGGGAGAACTCGGCCAGACGGGCTACTGCATTGTTCCGACTCGGGCTGAAAACCGTATGCAGGCCGCCCAACGTGTGGAGGAGATCCTGGCCGAGTGAACTTCGGGGCTGCTCGGTCAGCAGCCACTCCACAGGGCGAACGTGACGGCACCCGTCAGGGTTGCCGGGCTGGAACTTGTATCGGCCCGTGCATCGCCCTACCGCCAAGGTCCTTGTCCTCTTGGCGGGCAACACCACCAGATCACCGATGTCGATGCTACGGACGAAGCGGAAGATCTGCCCGGCGTGGTTCAGCAGCCTGCCTCCCTCGG
Organism: Candidatus Spongiisociaceae bacterium; assembly: GCA_965219685.1. Taxonomy (GTDB): domain Bacteria; phylum Actinomycetota; class Acidimicrobiia; order Spongiisociales; family Spongiisociaceae; genus JAPPFW01. Next base: position 1,415,975 of record CBDCOH010000002.1, read on the forward strand.
CGTATCCCGTAGCCAAGAGTTTCTCGCGGACTTCATCGCGGCCTTTGACGTTCGACAAGTCCCCCAACTCGTCCCAACCGATAACGACTACACCCATCTCCAGGGCGAAATCCTCATTCTCGCCGTCCTTGCCGGCGCGAACCACCCATGCCCTCATCCGCTCTACCTCCGTCGTTACGCGTCGGCGTGCCAGGGATCGGTGGCTTCGGCCGCGATCCGGTAGCGCTTGATGGCCCGGGCGACCTCCGCCGGGTCCAGCCTTCCTTCAGCTGCCAGATGCGACAGCACGGCTACCACGATGTGGGGACCGTCCACCTCGAAGAACTTTCGCAGCGAGTCGCGGGTGTCGGAACGGCCGAACCCGTCGGTGCCGAGCGAAGTGAAAGGTCGTGGGATCCAGCGGGACACCTGGTCGGGAACCGCCCGCATGTAGTCTGTGACCGCCACCACCGGGCCATGGGACCCTGCCAGGTGCCGGGTGACGGTGGGAATCCTGGGTTCCTCGGCGGGATGGAGGCGGTTCCATCGCTCGGTGGATATCGCGTCTTCCCGGAGGTTTCCATAGGAGGTCACACTCCACAGTTCGGCCCCGACGTCATAGCGTCCGGCCAGTTCCTCCCTGGCCCAGCGGGCAGCCGAGTGGCTGGGGCCTGAGAAGAGGACGGACGCCTTGTGCGCGGTGTTCTCCGGTGACTCGGCGTAGCGGTACATCCCTTCGACGATGCCCTGGCGGACCCCGTCGGGCATCTCGGGCTGGGGGTAGTTCTCGTTGTAGATGGTGATGTAGAAGATGACGTCGTCGTGCTCTATACACATCCGGTGCAGGCCGTTCTCGATGATCACAGCGAGTTCGTAGGCGAACGCGGGGTCGTAGGAGACGACTCCCGGGTTGGTACCGGCGAGGATGTGGCTGTGCCCGTCCTGGTGCTGGAGACCCTCTCCGGCCAGGGTCGTGCGCCCGGCCGTGGCGCCCATCAGGAACCCTCGCGCCCGGGCGTCGGCTGCCTGCCAGATGAGATCTCCAACCCTCTGGAAACCGAACATGGAGTAGAAGGCGAAGAACGGGACCATCGGCACGCCCCGGTCGGCATAGGCCGTCCCCGCCGCGATGAAGCTGCACACCGAACCGGCTTCGGTGATCCCTTCCTCGAGGATCTGGCCGTCCTGCGCCTCCTTGTAGGAGAGGAGCATGTCGGCGTCGATCGGCTCGTACTTCTGGCCTCCCGCCGCGTATATCTTGAGCTCGCGGAAGAGGCCGTCCATCCCGAAGGTCCGCGCCTCGTCGGGAACGATCGGGACGAGACGCTCGCCGAAGTCCTCGTCCCTGGCCAGGCTCCTGAGCAGACGCACGTAGGCCATGGTCGTGGAGGCGGCGAACTCCCCCGTCCCGGCGTGAAACTCCTCGTAGACCGCCGGATCCGGCATGTGCACCGGCCGCCGTATGCGGACGGAACGGCTGGGGAGCGTCCCGTGCAGGGCCTTGCGACGGTCCATCATGTACTGGTACTCGGGTGAGTCGACCCCGAACCTGCGGAACGGGAGTTCCCGGCCGTCCTCCAATTCCTCGGCAGCGATGTCGTCCTGCAGGCTGAGCCGAACCCGCAGCTCCCGGAACTGCTCGTTCGACATCTTCTTGATCTGGTGGGTGGCGTTGCGGCCTTCGATATCCGGTCCGAGTGTCCAACCCTTGATGGTCTTGGCGAGGATCACCGTGGGGGCGCCCTCCTGCTCGGTGGCCGCCTTGTAGGCCGCGTACAGCTTCTTGTAGTCGTGACCCCCGCGGGGCAACTTCTCGAGATGGCGGTCGGAGAGGTGGGCGACCATCCTCCGCAACCTCGGGTCCGGTCCGAAGAACTTCTCCCTTATCTCCGAGCCGGGCGCCACCTGCAGCCGTTGGTACTCACCGTCCACCGTCTGGTTCATGCGATGCAACAGCACTCCGTCTACATCGCGAGCGAGCAGTTCGTCCCAGCCCCAACCCCAGATCACTTTGATGACGTTCCAGCCCGCCCCTCGGAACACCGCTTCCAACTCCTGGATGATCTTGCCGTTGCCGCGGACCGGACCGTCGAGGCGCTGGAGGTTGCAGTTGACCACCCAGATCAGGTTGTCGAGCTGCTCGCGGGCGGCCAGCGAGATCGACCCGAGGGTCTCGGGTTCGTCGCACTCGCCGTCACCCACGAAACACCAGATACGCGACTCGCTGGTGTCATCGAGCCGCCGGTTGTGCAGGTAACGGTTGAACCGTGCCTGGTAGATGGAAGCGATCGGCCCGAGGCCCATCGAGACGGTGGGGTACTCCCAGAAGTCGGGCATGAGGCGGGGATGCGGGTACGAGGAGAGGCCGCCCTCCGACAGCTCGCGGCGGAAGTGTTCGAGGTTCCCCTCGTCGAGGCGCCGCTCCAGGTAGGCCCTGGCATATATGCCGGGCGCCGCGTGGCCCTGGATGTAGACGTGGTCGCCCGGCGTCCCACCGGCCTTGCCCCGGAAGAAGTGGTTGAAGCCGACCTCGTACTGGGCCGCGGACGAGGCGAAGGTCGAGAGGTGCCCCCCTATCCCCTCGGCCGTCTTGTTGGCCCTGACCACCATGACCGCGGCGTTCCACCTGATGAACCGCCGGATCCGCTTCTCCAGGTACTCGTCTCCCGGGAACCACGCCTGCTCCTCGGCGGGGATCGTGTTCACGTAGGGTGTGGACACGGTGGCCGGGTAGCCGACCTGCAGTTGCCGGGCGCGCTCCAGCATGGATCGCATCAGGAAGCGGGCCCGCGTCTTCCCCCGTTCGTTGACGACCGACTCGAGCGAGTCGAGCCACTCCTGGGTTTCCTCCGGATCGATGTCGGGCAGTTGGTGGAAGAAACCGTCGATCATCAAGGTGGGAACACTCCTTGGACTGTCATCAGCACTAACTCTATCCTCTCTTGAAGTGAAGAGGGACCGTGCTCAGTTACAGATGTCCTCCATCGGCGTAGCGAATTCGAACAGGGCAGAACCCCAGGGCTCCCCGACCGGTTACACCCTCAGATCACGGGCGGGAAAACAGGCTGGTGAGTAGGTTCGGGTGGGTGCTGGTGGAGCCTTGGTCAGACTCCGGCTGCGCCGATGGCAAACAACCCGGCCAAGGCCACGATGAACAGAACTACCCCGGCGAGGGACACCACCAGTCCGGCAACTGCGAGCCCATGGCGAGGCCGTTCTGGCGACTTGCGGGCCTTTGCAAGGCCGACGGCGGAGAAAACCAGTCCCAAGAGCCAGACGATTTGCGCCACGACTGGCAGCCAGAAGAGGACAACGGCGCAAAGGGCAAGAACGAAGCCAGCAACGGCGATCCCATTTGTGCTATTGGGGCCGCTAGGTTCGGTCATGGTCGAACGCCTCCTTAGGTTGGGACCTCGCATCATATCAGCGCCACCGGACCACTGACCTGGCGAAAGGCCACGCGAACCGAGCGCCGAGCCGAAAGGCAATCCAGACGCCTCAACGGTGACGATCCAACCTCGTTCACGACAAGAACCCGTGTACCCGCGGGTTCTTACACCCATGTAATTACGAGGGAGCCTCAGACCACCCCAGCATGGATGAACCGAGATGTCCTATCAATTCGCGGATCAGCCCGACATCGCGAGCGGCGTCGATCGGTGTGACACCTGCGCCCAGCTGCAACTACCGTGTCCCGGTGACCATCTGGTGCTTGGATCCGTCCGTCAGCCATCTCAACCACGGCTCGTTCGGCGCCACCCCCGCCCCGGTGCTGGATGTGCAGCGCCGGTGGCGGGACCTGATGGAGTCCAACCCGACCCGGTTCATGCTGGACCAGTACCAACCGGCCCTCGACCGCGCTCGACAGAGACTGGCCCGGTTCGTCGGATGCGATCAGGGGAACCTCGGGTTCGTCAACAACGCCACCGCAGGCGTCAACGCGGTGCTGCGCTCGCTGGAGGCGACCTTGCGGCCGGGCGACGAGATAGTGGTCACCGACCACGGTTACAACGCGTGCCGCAACGCGGCGCTGGTAACCGCGGCCCGGACCGGAGCCAGGGTGGTAACCGCCTCGTTCCCCTTCCCCATCGAAGGTTCGTGGCAGGCGATGGAGGGCGTCATGGCAGCGGTCAGCGCCCGGACCAGGCTGGTACTCATCGACTCGGTGACCTCCCCCACGGCCCTGGTGCTTCCGGTAGCCGACCTGGTGGGAGCTCTGGAGCCCGATGTCCGGGTTCTTGTCGATGCGGCCCACGCTCCCGGAATGGTCGACTTCGATCTCGACTCGTTGGGCGCCTCCTACGTGACCGCCAACTGTCACAAGTGGATGTGCGCCCCCAAGGGCTCCGCCTTCCTTTACGTCCGGGAGGACCGGCGCCGTGACATCTACCCGGCCGTCATCAGCCATGGATACAACGGAGCATGGCCTGCCGAGGGCGGACATCTCCACACCCAGTTCGACTGGACGGGAACTGACGACCCGACGGCCTGGCTGGCGGTGCCCGATGCCCTGGACACGGTCGGCGGGCTCCACCCGGACGGCTGGGCCGGGATCCGGCACAGCAACCGCCAACTCTGCCTGGCCGGCCGTGACATCCTCATCGAGTCGCTCGGGATCGACAGGCCGGCGCCGGACGACATGATCGGTGCCATCGCATCTGTACCCCTCCCGGACTCGCGGGGGCGCGCCCGAAACATCTTCGATCCTCTGATGGAGGCGCTGCGTTCCAGGTGGTCCATTGAAGCGATGGTGTTCACATGGCCGGAACCCCCGCATAGGTTGCTGCGGATCTCGGCGCAGCAGTACAACCGGATCGACGAATTCCACCGCCTGGCCCGAGCCGTGAAGTCCGAGCTAGACGATTAGCTCCAAGCCATCAGACCGCAAGCGATCAGGGTATTGCTCGGGCAGCGCCATCCGGACCGGAAAGTACCCGATCCAACGCTAACCACCGAGTACAAACCAAACACCCCCAAACACCGAACACCTGATACCTAGAAGGGTGACCGGCGCGCCCGGGCAGCCGTCCGCCGGGGGAGGTCGTCCGATGCGACTCCCTTCCGCATGACGAGGGTCACCGCGGCGAGAATGACCACGCCGCCGGCGAGCACCCACGGGGCCGGTCTCTCGCCTAGAACGATCCAACCGGATACCGTCGCGAGCGGCGGGGTGGCGTAGATTGCCGAAGCGACGACCGATGCGGGCGCATCCATCAGCGCCATCGCCCAGAAGACGAAACCGAGGGCGGAGGCGCCGATTCCGAGGTACAGGAAGGCGAAAACCGCGTCCGGGGGCGCGCTGAGCACCTGCGGTAGCACCCGCGGGGTCAAGGGCAGAGCCGTGACTGTGGCCGACCACAAGGCCCACGTGACCACCTGCGCGGGTCGGTACCTCGACATCAATCGCTTCGTCATCACTATGTAGCCGGCATGTGCGATGGCTGCGACGACCACCAGGACCGCCGGCACATCCAGCCGGATCCGGTCTCCCTGGCCGAGCACCACCAGCACCAACCCCGGGAATGCCGCCAGCAATCCGGCCCAACCCCAGCCGGTGAGACGTTCCCCGGCCATGCCTAAAGACATCACCGCCACCATGATGGGGCACAGCCCGAGAAGGATCGCCGCGGTTGCCGACTCCACTACCTCCAGGGCGGTGTTGAGGACCAACCAGTAGACGGTCATCCCCAGAACCCCCGATGCGGACACCCGCCAGCGGTCGCCCCGGGCGGGGAACCCGACCCGCACGAACACCGCCATGAGGGAGAGGGCCGCCGAGGCCGTGATGATCCGTAGGGTCGTGACGGCCAGTGGGTCGAAGTGGCGGAGTGCCACCCGCGCCACGGTGTAGGAGGACGACCAGAGCAGGATCGCTGAGAACGCGGCAACGAGGGCCGCGCGAGAACCCATGACCGGATACCATACCCCGCCCGGAAACGGTCGATCACCCGACCGGTGGCGGACCGTCCGGCGTGATGGTCAGCGGATCCCGGTGAAGAGGTCCTCCTCCCGGAAGGGAACGTGAACCCTCGAGTACAGGCGCTGGAACGCCTCGGTCCCGACCGCCGCGGGGAGGTCCGCCTCCGGCACCTGAAGCATGAACCAGTCCTCGGGGATCTGGGAACGGTGTGCTCGCAGGGCCTCGATCTTGAGATCCACCCATTGGGTCACGTCCACCATCGCGGAGATGTCCCCGTCGGGAGTACCCCACCCTTCGGACTCCGCCGCTTCCTCCTCGGTGATCAGACCAGCCGCTAACCGGGCCGCGGTCATGGCCGCCACCCTGGAGCGCGGCCAGGTGCTCATGTAGAGCTTGGTAACCCTCCAGGGTTCCTCACCCTCCTCCAGCGGGAACCTCCGCACGTCGTCGCTGCCGAAGAAGGCGGACATGCCGATCCTGTGAACCTGGATGTGGTCGGGGTGGCCGTACCCCCCGAAGGGGTCGTAGATGGTTAGAACCTCGGGTGTGTACCGCCTGATGAGCTTCACGAGCCGGCCGGTCGCATCCATGAAATCGGCCTGCCAGAAGGAGTCGGGATGCTGGTTGGGCTCGGTCCCCATCATTCCCGAGTCGCGAAACCCGAGGAAGTGGTGGTTGGGTACGCCAAGGACGGCCAGGGCCTTGGCGATTTCCTCCGCCCTCAGTTCCACCAGGCGGGGTCGGAGTTCATCGGGGTTGTCGTAGTTGTGGATCTCCCCCTCTGCCCCATCAGTGGCGGTGACCACCACCACCTGCTCGCCCGACTGCAGATACTTGGCCAGCACGCCTCCGGTGGAGGTGACCTCGTCGTCGGGATGGGCGTGGAAGCAAAGAAGTCCGGGCATGGGATCTCCGGTGTGGGGTATCGGACGTTTCGAAGGGTCAGGATAGATGGAACGGAGCCCTTCGCAGCCGCGCTTGCACACGATTCCGAAACCATCACGTCGGGGATCCCGGTGCGGGGTTCAGCCGCCGATGTAGCTCATCTCGACCTTCGGAAGGTCGACCGTCGCCTCCGAACGGATCTCCGAGTACCGGTCCGCACGGACCTCCCACACTCTGCGGACCATCCCGAGAATCTCCTCCTCGCCCCCACCACGTCGCAGAACGGACCGCAGGTCGGTCCCGCTGGTGGCGAACAGGCACGTGTACAGCATCCCTTCGGCGGATATGCGGGCCCGGGTGCAAGTCCGGCAGAACGGCTGGGTCACCGACGCGATGAACCCGATCTCACCCTGTCCATCCAGATACTCCCAGCGCCGGGCCACTTCGCCCCGGTAGTTGGGCGCCGCCGGCCGGATCGGGAACTCCGCATTGATCCGCCCGATGAGTTCCGCCGCCGGTACCACGTCGTCGAGGCACCACCCGTTGGTGGCCCCTACATCCATGTACTCGATGAACCGCAGGATGTGGCCGGTCCCACGGAAGAAGCGGGCCATGTCGACCACGCCATGGTCGTTCACCCCCCGCTTGACCACTGCGTTCACCTTCACCGGCAGACCGGCCACCGACGCCGCCTCGATGCCGTCGAGGACCGCCCCGACCGGGAAACCGACATCGTTCATCGCCTGGAACACGGCGTCGTCCAGCGAGTCGAGAGACACGGTGATCCTGGCGAGGCCGGCCGACGCCAGCGCGGGCGCCTTCCGGACCAGCAGGGACGCGTTGGTGGTGAGGGTCACCTCGCAGCCGGTTGCCTCCACCAACATCCCCACCAGGTCCTCGATGCCCTTTCGGAGCAGCGGCTCCCCCCCGGTGAGGCGGATCTTGCGGACCCCGAGCCGCTCGAAGGCCCGGGCCAGGGTGGTCAGTTCCTCGAAGTTGAGTAGGAGATCGCGCCTGAGAAACACGTAGTCGCGGTTGAAGATCTCCGCTGGCATGCAGTACCGGCACCGGAAGTTGCACCGGTCGGTCACCGACAGACGTAGGTCTCGGAGGGGCCGCTGCTGGGTGTCGACGGCTACAGGTTCCATCTGCAACAGGTTACCGGCTCGGCCCGCCGGAGTGCTACCGGAGCTTAACAATTACCACTCTGCTCACCTACCTCTTGATGAACACATACTCCCTATGTATGTTTCTAACACTGGCAGGGGTTAAAGGTGTTCGGCAAGGGAACAGCAATGATTGGCGTACGGGAACCTCCGAGAAGCGGTAGGAACGCGGCAGCTGGTACGTCCCACCGTTTGCGCGCCCGAGGCCAGGCGGGAGGCGCGGCGGTTGAGGTGCTGATGGCCATGGGAGTGGCCCTGTTGCTCACGCTCCTGCTCGTGAATGTCCTGCTGATGCTCTACGGCCGCTCGGTCCTGCAGCACGCTGCCGACATCGGCGCCCGCAACGGTGCACGGTCAGGTGGTACCGAGACCAGCTGCGAGACCGCGACCGCGGAAGCCATCGAGAGACTGGCCGCTCTATACGCCGGCAGTGCCGGAGTCGAGTGTTCTCGCGAGACGCTGGCCACATCAGCCACCGTCACCGCCCGCCTCGAGCCGGTCTTCACGGGCCTGGGGTCGGGGTGGGATGTGACGGTGAGGGCCACCAGCGCCACGGAGGTCGTGCCTTGAACATCCTTACAGGGATACCGCCGCTTCGGACCGAGCGGGGGTCCGGCGCCGTCGAGCTGGTACTCACCGCGGCCTTCATCCTGATGCCGGTCGCCATGCTGCTGCTGAGCTTCCCGTTGATGGTTGCGTACCACTCGATGGGAGACGCGGCGGCCCGCGAGGCCGCGCGGGCCTGTGCAACTGCCTTCGACTCGACCTCCGGACAGGAACGCGCCGAGAGGATCGCCCACCGGATCCTGGGCGAACGTGGACTGGCCCCGGCCGCTACCCGTGTCACCGTCGACTGCGTCTCGTCCTGGCAACCGGACGGAGAAGTAACCGCCACTGTCTCGTTCCGGGCCCCGATGATCGAGGTCGTGGGAATAGGCAGCCTCGGTTCGGTCACCGTCGAACGTTCGTACCGGGAGCGGATCGAGCCATACCGGAGTTGGCCATGAGGCGAGCATCCGGTGAGTGGGGACGACCTCAGGCGGGCGAGGGCGGCGCCGTGATCATCTGGAGCCTCGGGCTGCTACTTCTCCTCTTCTTCGCCGGCGCCGTCGCCCTGGACCTCTGGCGGGTCGTCTCCAGTCATGGCACCCTGACCGGCATCGCCGACAAGGCAGCAATCGCGGGGGCGGCCGAGATAGATGCGCGCTCGCTCAGCAGCAACCAGCTCAGGCTGGTCCCCACCCGGGCGGTCACATCGGCGGAGGAATTCGCCCGGACGCAACCCGAGTGGGACGGCGCCGCCATGACGGTCAGGGCCACCGCCGACTCGTCTCGCATCTCGGTGGTGGTGACGGGCCAGGTGCAGGTAAGCCTGCTGCGGATGTTCGCATCGGCCCAGGCGATAGAGCTCACTGTTGACAGCCGGGCATCGCCGGTCCTGTTCGAGTAGATGGTGTGTTCTCCGTCGATTAGTCGATAGCGGGCAGTCATCGACCCGGTCGACCGATGCGACGAGTAATCGTGCTGGCAGCGCGCATCAGCGAACATGGTGTTGTGCGTGTCGTGAGCTCGAGAAGCACCGCGGAGTTGACCCCGTCGGAGTCCACCCGGATCAGGACCCTCCTCGACGAGGCATTCGAGGGCAGATTCACGGATGCGCTCTGGGGCCAGGCACTCGGAGGAGTGCATTTCTTCGTCGAGGAAGACGGCGTCCCGATCTCCCATGCTTCGGTCGTTCCTCGCCTCCTTTCCGTTCGAGACCGTGAGATCAACACCGGGTACGTCGAAGCGGTCGGCACGCGGCATCGCGATCGGGGCAAGGGCCTGGCCCGGAGCGTTCTTGCCGCTGCCCGGCGTCACATAGCGGACACGTACGAGCTCGGAGCCCTACATTCTGTGCTGCCCACCTTCTACGAGCACCTGGGGTGGGAGCGCTGGCGCGGCCCCACCTTCGTGCGGACGGATTCGGGTCTGGTGCGGACTCGAACGGACGACGGGTGCATCCACATCTGGCGTGTCGCGGCCTCAGCTGCTCTCGACCTCGATGATCCGATCAGCTGCGAGTGGCGTCCCGGATTCGTCTGGTAGCGGAGCCCGGGTATCGCCGGGTCCCGCTCACGCGATGGCCATCTCCAATGAGGGGAAGCCCCCAAGGACGAAATCGTGCGGCCCCTTCGGTTCGGCGGTGAGCTCGACGTTGGGACAGCGGCTGGTCAGCCGGGCCAACGAAACCTACAGATCGAGCCGTCCAGCGGGGCGCCCAAACACGTGTGGATGCCGCCTCCGAAGCTGAGGTGGCCGCAGGGATCCGGAGCCGTAGTGACCCGGGGTCGTCGGAGCTAGACGAGCGACTCCAAGAGGTCTGATCGGAAGCGACCGCACTGTACTGTCGGAACACAACGAGGTACCACGCTCTGTGGCTCGCATACGCCTGTGGCCGGGCTCGGATGCCTTCGCTTCCACTTCGCGAAAGGCCCTCCGGCGCGACCGTAGGACCCAAATAGCTTCACAGGGTCCGGAAAACAACCCGATCTAACGCTAGCAACCGATCACCAACTACCGACTATCGACTACCGACTAGGAACTAGTCATCTAGGATTCGAGCGATGGATGATCGACCAGCATCGCACGCACCTCGTTTCGGGGTCGTCGTGCCGTCCAGCGGGACTCTCTCCCGACCGGAGTCCATGGTCGCCGTTGCCCGTCGGGCGGACGAGGTCGGGTTCGATTCGATCTGGGCGATCGACCACATCGTCATCCCGGCCTCAGCCGTCTACATCTACGGCGAAGAGATCTACGATCAACTGGTGGTGCTCGCCCATCTGGCAGCTGTCACGCAGCGGGTCCGGCTGGGCACATCCGTGATGGTGGTGCCCTACCGCAACCCCATCGTCACGGCCAAGATGCTCGCCACCATCGATGCGTTGTCGGGCGGGCGGCTGATCCTCGGGGTGGGGTCGGGATGGCTCGAGGAGGAATTCGACACGCTCGGCGCCGACTACGCATCCCGCGGTGCGGTAACGGATGAGGCGCTGGACAAGTTCGTCAGCTTGTGGACGCGCCGCGACGAAGGCCGCTCGGCGAGGTTCGGGAAGATCCGGTTCGCGCCGACCCCGGTCCAGGATCCCCATCCCCCCATCCTCATCGGCGGCAACAGTCGCCGCGCCATCCGGCGAGCGGTGGAGCTGGGACAGGGCTGGCACCCCACGACGGTTCTCAGCGAGGCCGAGCTCGTCACGCTCGCCGACCATTTGCAGACGAGTTGGGAGGCGGCGGGACGCCGGGGGAAGCCCGAGATCGCGCTGGGGATCCCGGTCTTCGTCACGGAGACGCCGCCGGATCCCGAGGAGACCTGGCTCGGAGCGCGGATGGCGGCCGGATCGCCGGAGGAAGTCGTGGCCGAGCTCCGGAGGCTCGCCGGGTTCGTGACGCACTTCGTCATCCACGTGGTGGCGCACACCCGCGATGAGTTGTTCGCCCAGCTCGAGCTGATAGCCCGGGACGTACTTCCAGGCGCTCGGCTACGCTCGTAAACCGGCGCGGTGAGGAGGACAGGACCCATGGCTCGGGATTTCGTTCGTGCCTTCAACGAGAACATCGGCGTGAACACAACGGGCCGGCTCCAGGTCGAGGACGTGGACGCCACCGGACTCGCCGAGAGGTTCGGAACGCCGCTCTACGTCATCTCCGAGAACCAGATCTACGCCAATGTCAATAAGTGGCACCATGCGTTCGCGTCGCGCTATCCCCGGTCCGAGATCCTCTTCGCGACCAAGGCCAACAACAACCTCACCGTGAGACGCATCTTCACCCTGGCCGGGGCCGGAGGAGACGCGTTCGGTCCGGGTGAGCTGTACCTGACGCTGCTGGCCGGTACCGATCCCGAGCGAGTCGTTCTCAACGGATTCAACAAGCGGGATGAGGAGATCCGGATGGCCATCGAGGCCGGCGCCGCCATCCATCTCGATGCCCCCGACGAGCTCGATGACGTGATCCGGCTGGCTCGCGACCTCGGGAAGAGAGCCCGCATCGGGATGCGGACGAGGTTGTTGTTGCACGACCTCGACGATATGGAGGCGGACTGGCCGCCCGGGATCAAGATCGGGCCGGGGGTTCGCGAGATCAACAAGTTCGGGATCGCCCTCGACGATCTCGAGACGGTGTGCCGCCACGCCCTTCGGGAACCCGACGTCGAGCTCGTCGGGTTCCATCACCACGTCGGTCGCTGGGCGCCCGACCTGAGGGTTCACGATGCGGTCGTGAAGGACCAGATGGAGGCCGCCGGGGTGCTCAAGGACCGGTTCGGATGGGTACCGGAATACTTCGATTTCGGCGGCGGCTTCGCGTGGGGAAGGCCGGAAGGTCACGGGCCCATGGGATTCGACCGGGGCTCGCCGACCGCGGAGGAGTTCGCCGAGGTGATGACGGCGCGCTTCCGAGAGGGGCTCGACGCTCACGGCCTCGGCGAGCCCCGGCTGATGATCGAGCCCGGACGGGGGATCTCGTCCGACATCGGCATCCTCCTGTCCACGGTCGGCATCAGGAAATCGTTCTCCGACGTGGGCCAGACCTGGATCGGCCTCGATGCCAGCGAGAACCACCTGCTCAACATCCTGTCGGGCGGCTTCTACTACCACCCGGTCGTGACAGATCGAGTCAACGAAACGCCCACCGAGACGGTCAACCTGGGGGATCCGCTGTGCTGGTTCGGCAACCTCGCGCTCAACGTCCAGCTTCCACACCTGGAGCGTGGCGACGTCGTGGCGTTCCTGGACACCGGCGCCTACTGCGAGAGCAAGAGCCTGCAGTTCAACTCGATGCCCCGTCCGGCGACCGTACTGGTCTCGGGCTCGACGACCGAGGTCATCACCGAGCCGGAGGTGCTCCAAGACGTCACACGCCGCTTCCGCCTGCCCGCCCGGCTGATGCCCCAGCCGACCTCGCCCGCCGAGCTGAGCACGACCTGACAACCGCCGTTCATGCGATGAAAGAGAGAGCCCATGCCCACCAACGGCCCACGCTCCGAGTTGGTTCTCCACTGGCCCGGTAGTCCGCCGTCCTTCAACCCGTTCTCCAACCTGTCGATGCCGAGCTGGTTCCCCATCTGGTTCATCTTCGACCAACTCGTCAACCTCGACGGGGAAGCCCTGGTCGGTCCCCAGCTTGCCGAAAGCTGGGACGTCTCGGCCGACGGGCGCCGGTACACCTTTCGCCTTCGCCGCGATGTGACCTGGCACGACGGCGCACCCTTCAGCGCGGAGGACGTCGCCTTCACGTACACGATGCTCGTCGATCCCAGGTCCACGAGCAGGTACCAGTCTCTGGCGCTTCCGATCAAGGGCGCCGAGGCGTACGCCGCGGGAGACGCGGCAACGGTCGAGGGCATCAAGGTGGTCGACGATTGCACGGTCGTCATGGAGCTCGCCGAACCGCACTTCGGCTTCCTCGCGACGATGGCCTTCCCGATCATCCCGAAGCACATCCTCGAGGGCGTAGCGAAGGGCGAACGGGTCGAGGACACGGAATGGTCCCTCCGGTCACCGGTCGGAACCGGGCCTTTCCGGATCTCTTCGTACGAGCCCGGGGGTGACGCCGTCTTCGTCGCCAACGAGGCGTACTGGGGCGGGGCTCCGAATCTCGAGGGCTTGGTGCTTCGCAGGCTCGACGACGAGGCCGCTCTGGTGGCGTTCGCCGCCGGGGAAATCGACGTCATGTTCATCGACGCGCTCGATGCCGACCGGGTGAGGGAGCGACCCGGCGCCAGGGTCGAGGCGTTCCGGACGTGCGAATGGCGGACGATCATCTTCAACTTCAGCCATCCGGCGCTGGGCGACCGGAGGGTGCGCGAAGCGGTCGTCCGCGCCATCGACCGCGAGACCATCGTCCGCGACGTCTACCAGGGAATGGGCGAGGTGGTCGGCTCGCCCCTCATCATGCCCGAGTGGGCGGTGAACCACCGCCTGGACTCGCAGTACCCGTACGACCCGGAGGGTGCCAGGGCGCTTCTCGCAGAGGCCGGGTTCGCCGAGGGCTTCAAGGTCGATCTGGTCACGGGCCCGGGCGCCATCCCGGCCCGTCACAATGCTCCGTTCCTGGGAGAGGTCCAGCGTTACCTCGCCGGCGTCGGCATCGACCTCGTGCTCAACATCAAGCCGATCGTGGAGTACGTCGACGACTACGAGAACTCACGTTTCGACGTGTACACCTGCTGCGGCGCCTCCGGTCCCGATCCGGACTTCACCGCGATCTACTTTCACTCGTCGTCGATGCCGCCGAAGGGATCCAACGGGGCGCGCTATGTCAGCGCGGAAGCCGACGAGCTGCTGCGGCGCGGCCGGACGACCGCCGACCCCGAGGAGCGGGCCGCCGTATACCACCGCTATGCCGAGGTGCTGACCCACGACCTGCCGTGGGTGGCTCTGTGGCACGAGAACCGGGTCCTAGCGCTGAACGAGGGCGTCGGCGGAGACTTCACCGAACTGGGCATGTCGTGGCTGCCGGGAACGATTCCAGGATCGTGGCAATGGACCAAGAACGGGCCCGGCTGAGGAAACATCACCGCCACTTACGCCGCCCAAACTGAGAGGATTAACTAACTCAAACCACTGGAAACAGCAACTAGCAACTAGCAAACTAGCAACTAGTTTGGTGAGGGTTGTGGTGCGCTGGTTTCGGTGAGAGGGCTTAGTCGCGCTGGGTGGTGACGAGGGCGGTGGCGAAGTTGGGTACTGGGTTGCCGTCGGTGTCTGTGAGGCCGCCGAAGTAGATGATGGTGGCTTCAGCACCGGGCGGGATCGGGGTGCCGAGTGTGAGGGTGACGGTGGCGCCGTGGACGGTGAGTTGGCTGGGTGACTGGTTGTGGACTGGATTGCCCTGGCTGTCTTGTGCGCCGTGGATCAGGAAGCTCTGGCGAAGAGTTGCGGCTGTCGTGTCGTCGACGGCGGCGAGGCTGCGGCTGAAGGTGAGCGTCAGTTCGTTGCCGCTGACTGCCGCGCTGGTCGGCACCATGGACCTGTCCGTCGGCTCGGGCGGCCCGAGGGTGATCACCTCCGGTTCTTGGGCTTCGGTGACAGCCACAGCCAGGTCTGCCGCGGTGGTCTTCTTGCCGACCGTGGCGGTCACAGTCACCTCGTAGACGTTGTCTTTGTCGCTGTCGGCGGGTGTCTCGTAGTCGGGTGCTGCGGCGAAGCTCAGCTCTCCCTCGGTGCTGATCTCGAACATGTCGGCGTCGGCGCCTGATAGCGAGTACGCGGCGTCGGCGTCCTCGGGAACGCTCACGGAACAATGCCCCGCAACCAGGGCGCCCGGCACGTAGGGCTCGCCGGCCGGACGCACGGGCTCGACGAGTGTCCACCGTTGGTTGGCGGCGTCATAGGGCTGGGCGGGTGTGCAGAGCATCTGGATGCTCGGACCGGACACCGGCACGAAGACCTGCTGCTGTTGCCAGTCGACCTTGTGGGCGGGGTCGTGGCCCAGCCCCGGCTGCGCCAGGTCGGCGTCGACGCCGTCGGTCACGGCACGGATCGAGCCGCGGTTCAGATAGAGCGTGTTGGCAAGCACCGCGATGCCCCGCGACGAGTAATTCGGCTCCACGACCGCGTGGTGGAACACCAGCTCGTCGGTGCCGCTGCCGCCGGCGTAAACCGCGACGTTGCGGCCTCCGGGGGCCGGGTCCATGTCGATGACCAGTGTCGGCGTGCCAGTCACCTCCACCGCCTCGCTGAACGTGACCCGCACCGAGATCACCTCTCCGATGGCGTAGGTGTCATCGTATCCGGCCCAGGAGGCCACTTCCACGCCGGTCACCGACGGGACCACCTTGAGGCGTATCGGAACCTTGTTGTCGACGAGCTGCGACAGGCCCGTGTAACCGCTCGGCGCGAGGGCCACGTAGAAGACTTTGGCCGTGCGGCCGCTGTTCGCGGCTCTCTCGTCGAGTTCGATGGCGACCGTGCGTGGGGCGCCGGCCGAGGCGGTCCCGCCCCAGTCGAACTTCTCGTAGCCGTAGGTGCGGTACAACGTGCGCGAACCGCCCGAGAACAGCTCCCCGTAGCCGTGGTTGAAGGCCGTGCGCGCCGGCCGCTGGCTGCCCAGCGAGACGTCCTTGTGATAGTCGGGATGGGTGTCGGGGATGATCGGATCCTCAGCCACCAGCGCCCGGGCGGCGCCGTCGGCCGAACTGTGGATGACGGCGACCACCGGCCACTCGGCCGAGCGGGAGGCCCACAGCGTGCAATCCGCATCGGTGCCTCGAGTGACCTCCGCCGGACAGGTGAGCGTGAAGCCCGGGACCGACACCTCAACCTCGTCGACGTCGTCTCCCAGCGCCGCCCGGACGATCCTCACCGAACGGGTACCGGTGGTGGTCCCGTCCTCGGCCGTCACCGTAAGGGTCACCGTGGTAGCTCCGACGGCAAGGGGCACCGCCGCGCTCTCCTCGCCGCTGATCACCTCGATGCTGGTGCCGCCCCTGCCGTCGAGGTCCACGCTGCTACCGCCGAACGACGCGCTCAGCGTCATGGTCGTCCCGCGGGCCGCCTCCGCTGTCAGCGTCGCCTCCGTCACCTCGTAACCGACAGTCTGCGACTGCCTGGCATGCGCCGCCGACAGCGCGTAGCTCTGCCCGGCGAACAGCTCCAGGCTGCTGAGCGACGTGTCGCTGCTGGGGCTGTCGTCGTCGGTGAGGGCGATGCTCGCCTTGTTGTTGTAGAGGAGGCCGACGCCGCTGCTGCCGTCCGGGCCGAGGGCCACATAGAACTTCTCGCTGTCCTCGTCGAGGCTGTCGTTTGTGGCGACGATGTTGACCGTGCGGCTGTTGCCGGGTGCTCCCACAGTGGTGGTGGTCTGGGTGGGATCGGCACCGGCGCTGCCGGACCAGTCAAAGCGCGAGTAGCCCACGAGAGTCTCCCCGATCCAGGTGACGCCGCCATCGATGGCGGCGTCGGGACTCGGGGCGCCCAGGGTCACATCGATCGAAGTGCCCCGCACGAGCGCACGGTCGGAGTCGGTGGACAGGTGCAGGATCGCCACCACCGGCCACGGCTTCGGCTCCGCGGCGGTGTTCTTCAGCGTGCAGGCCAGCGAGGCGCCCTCGGCGACGGTGTTGGTGGCGCACATCAACTCGAAGTCGCCCTGTTCTACCGTGATCGACGAGTCGGAACTTGCCACGCCGCCGAGGAGCAGGAACCCGATGCCAGCGACCAGCACAGCGACCGCCGCCCACCGCCCGGCTTGCACTCGACCAACACGAAGTCTCGGATGATGCATGATCCGCATGTTCCCGAGCATACTATCTACACATCATGCCGACTTCCCAGAGGACTCACGTGTCAATATCTGGGATACTGAGCTTGTCCCCTGTTCATCCCGTGTAGAATCGACACAGATGTCGAGATATAGAATAGCGACATTTACACTCTCCAAGCCAGCTCCGCAGGGTCCAGCGACAGCCGATGTCGGGCAACAGCCCGGCCAGCCGGCACCGCACGCTGACCGGTGTAGCGAAGGACGCGTGCTGCGAGTACCTCGATCCCGACTCGCTGCTCAAGCAGGTAGCGGTCTCCCACGTCCCCCGGCCACTCAACTTCGGCGGCTGGGGCTACCTACACAGCAACTGGCACACCAACGTCCGCACCCGGATGAAGATCGACCGCATCCGCGTATGGCCGCCCGAGAACCACTACTCCGACATGGAGCCCGTGTACCAGTGGGAAGTGGGACGCCGACGAGCGTCATATGCCTCCAATTACGGCAACAACGCATCATGTGGACATCACATTGACTATGAGTCACCGTGTCGAATCGGGTAATCCCCCAGGTGCGAGACGCGTGGCGTTGCTGGCTGCGGTGACGGCGGTGGCTGCTCTGTTATCGGTCACCCCCGGCGCGGCGGACACCGGCGCGGCGGACACCGCCCAGCCGGCGGTAGTCTTCGCCGACACCGAGTACTTCGTCCCCTTTTTGGGCAGAATGTTCAACGAGACCACCACTCCCGGAGGCAACCCCGGCCTGCCCGGAACCGTCGCCTTGTCGGTCTCCACCAACAAGTTCAACTACTTCGGCGAGCTGGAGATGCAGAAGCGGTCCGGCACCGATCTGGACCTGTCATTCAAAGTCGAGGGCCAGCCCGACGCATCCAATTACCGGTACTGCAGACAGGACCGCTCCACCTGCCACAACACAGAGGTGAGAGTTCTCCCCGACAAGGGTCTCCTGTACCTCTGGAACTCTGGGAACACGGACCCGCTTCACTGGCTGGCCACGTTCGAGCCCGAGCGGCTGGAGGTGTCGGCGGCGGACACCGGCACCGGACTGAAGGTATACCGGGAGGTGCTGGTGAACCCGCCGCCGGAGGTGCAGGGCTGCGAGGACTACGACGACTACACCATCGAGGCCTATGTCTGCCTGTACCTGCGGGAGATCATTCCCGAGGAGGCTCGAGGCGGCAACGAGGCGACTCTGCGAGCGGGCCTGCCCGGGTTGGTCCAAGACAGCTCGAACTACCAACTGGTGTTCGCCGAGGAGTTCGACGGCTCCCCTCCTGCGGCAAACTTCGTGGGATGCAGAGACGGCCTATCCACGCTGGACGACTCAGTGTGGAACTACGGCAATGCGTGTGCTTGGGTGGACTCCCGAGGCGAATCGTGCGGCAACATCGCCGACGGCAGCCTGAAGGTGGCGGCGGCCTACAAGTGCTATGCAGGCCTGAATACCTTCGGGAAGGTCCAATACAAGTACGGATACCTGGAGTTCAAATACACAGTCAACATGGATTATTGGAGCAATTGGCCGAACTACAACCTAATAGCGTGGAACCCTCACAATTGGCGGAAGCATCTGTGGAACCAGTACGGCGTGCCGATGAACGACTGGGAGGACTACCTCAAGTACGGCGATGTCGAACTCGATTGGCTTGAGTACGTCCCCGGCTCCAGACACCAGAGTTCGATTGTTCACGCGAATTGGGCCCACAGCAGTGCCGGCAACCTGCCATCGTACAAGATTGGTACGAATTTCAATTTCTGCCGACGCACGAGTAATCCGTACCACAGGTTCTACGTGAATCCCGCCGGAGGCTGCAGGCGAGCAGACACTTTCACAGTCACCATGGGAGTGGAGTGGACCCCGCGCGGCTATCGCACCTATACCACATTGGATGGCATCCATGACGAACAAACGTTGGTGACCGAGCAATACTTGGAGATCATGGATTTCAAGGAAGGGCGAACAGCCCAGATTCCAGAAGGCGATCGGGCTCGCTACTTCGAATACCTCGACCCCGATGACCCCAGCACGATCCTGGGGCAGGTCGGCGTTGCCCACACGCCGAGTCCCTTGAGCATCGGCACATGGGGATGGATGCGCGTAGGCCAGTCCTATATCCGCAGTTGGATGAAGATCGACTACATCCGACTGTGGCAGCCCGAGAACCACTACTCCGACATGGAGCCCGTCTACCAATGACCCTCCCCCCGGCGGTCAGAGAGCCACGGTCCGCAGTCGCGTCGGAACCCAATCGGCCTTGGACGCTCCGGGGTGGCACGTGATCAGGTCGCCGGCCAGGCGTCTAGCACTGCCAGCTGCCGTGATGATGGTGGTGACGGCGCTTCTCGTCGTGTCGGCGCCAGGCGGGGAATCGTCGACGTATCTGGGCTCCGTCCCGGCCGCCGCGGCCGCCTCTCAGCCGTCGGGGCCGGTGTCGTCAGGCAACCACGAGCCGACGGTGGCCTTCGCCGACACCGAGTACTCGGTCCTCTTGTTGGGACGCATATTCGGCCGCACCGAGGTTCCCGGAGGCAACCCCGACCTGCCCCGGGACTTAGCGGAGGCAGCTTCCACCAACACGTTCACATACTTCGGTGAACTGGAGACGGAGCAGCGGCACGACGCCGACTTGGATCTGACGTTCATGGTCGAGGGCCGGCCCGACGCATCCAACTACCAGTACTGCAGACAGGATTCGCCCACCTGCCACAACACAGAGGTGAGAGTTCTCCCCGACAAGGGACTCCTGTACTTCTGGTACTCAGGAAGCACGATCAACGAGACCCACTGGCCGGCCGCATTCGCCCCCCAGCGGCTGGAAGTGTCGGCGTCCGAGACCGGCACTGGACTCAAGGTGTACCGGGAGGTGCTGGTGAACCCGCCGCCGGAGGCCGAGGGCTGCGAGGACTACGGCGAAAACAGCGTCGAGGCCTACGTCTGCATCTACCTGCGGGAGTTCATCCCCGACGGAGCCGGGGGTGGCAGCAACGAAGGGACGCTGCGGGCCGGCTTGCCCGGGCTGGTGTACGACAGTTCAAACTACAACCTGGTTTTTGCGGAAGAGTTCGACGGCACCCCTCCTGCCGCCAACGATGCAGGGTGCAGCGACGGCCTTTCCACGCTGGACGACTCGATTTGGAACTACAACGACGCCTGCGTAGAGGTGGACCCCCGGGGCGAGTCGTGCGGCAACATCGCCGACGGCAGCCTTACGATCGCGAGGGCACACAAGTGCCGTGCGAAGCTGAGTACCTATGGCAAACTCCACTACAGATACGGATACCTGGAGTTCAAATACACAGTCAACATGGATCGATGGACCGACTTACACGCCAACATGAACCTCTTAGCGTGGGTCCACAACAATTCGCGGAAGCATCTGTGGAGCCAATACGGCGTGCCGATGAACGACTGGGAGGACTACCTCAAGTACGGCGATGTCGAAATGGACTTCTTGGAGTACGTTCCCCCCGGCAGACACCAGAGTTGGAATACGCACGCGAATTGGCACCAATCCATAGCCGACAACCTGCCGGGGTACAGGGGCCGCAAGCAGATCTATTTCTGCTGGAACTCGAACTATTCGTACTATGGGTTCTGGGTGAATCCCGGAACCTGCAGGGCTGCAACCACTTTCACAGTCACCCAGGGAGTGGAGTGGACCCCGCGCGGCTACCGCACCTTTATGAAATTAGACGACTTTCATGACGAACTAACGTTGGTGACCGAGCAATACATAGAGATCACGGAGTTCAGGCAAGGGCGAGTAGTCCACCCTTCGGAGGACGAGCGGTCTCGCTACTTCGAATACATCAAGCCCGATGACCCCAGCACGATTCTGGAGCAGGTCGCCATCGGCCACACGCCGAATCCTTTGAGCATCGCCACCTGGGGCTATCCGGCGAGCTTCGCTCGGCCGCCCTCTATACGCACCCGGATGGAGTTCGACTACGTCCGGCTGTGGCAGCCCGAGAACCACTACTCCGACATGGAGCCCGTGTACCAGTAGGAATTGGGCCCCGGCGAGCGTCAGCGGGCAGCCCACTAGCTGTCGGTAGGCGAATTCTCCCAGCGAACCTCTCCGAAGCGGGCGAAGTCGGTGTCGGCGCTCATCACCGTGAGGCCGTGCTCAGTGGCGAGAGCCGCCAGCATGGCGTCGGGCACCAGATTGGCCGTGACGTGATGGCCGGTGACGAGTTCGCCCAGGATGGCGGCGGCGCGGCGCAGGTCACTCCACTGCTTCAGGGCGCGGCCGTCGGGATAGAGCCGCAGCACGGTCGGCTCCGGCTGGCGGACGGTGACACGTCCGGCGAGCCCCATGTCCCGGATCACCGGTCGTTGCAGGCCCCACAGCCGGAACGCGCACGTGGAGAAGCGGAACCCGTCGATGAGTTCTTCCGTGGCGACAGCGCCGCCCACGTGGCTGCGCGCTTCGAGAAGCCGCACCCGGAACCCGGCACGCGCCAGGTAGAACGCCGTCACCAACCCGTTGTGCCCGGCTCCCACGATGACGACATCCGTGCCGGTCCTCGTCGAGCCCCTCACGGGCGTCAGCCCACTATCGGCCAGGGGGTGAAGCTCCCCGGACCCACCTCGTTCTCGAAGCGGGAAGCGGCCGCATCGATCCGGCGATACGCCTCCGCCGCGTCGAAGCGGGTGAAGCGACCCCCGTCGTAGATGGCTTCCCCGTCGACGATGACCGTGTCGACCGTGCGGGACTGCCGGTAGAACACCAGGCTGTCGACGGGATCCTGGAATCTGGGGTGCGCTTCGGGACGATCCAGCGAGTGGATCACGATGTCGGCGCGCTTGCCGACTTCCAGCGACCCGATCTCGTCTGCCATGCCCACAGCCGCCGCGCCGTGCAGTGTTGCCATCTCGAGGATCGTCTCCCCCGTGAAGACCGGCATCTCGTTCCGGACCTCGCGGAATCCAACCGCGGCGAGATACATCTGCCGCCCGACGTCGCGCCGTGCGCTCACCCCATCGGACCCGAGGGCGACCGTTGAACCGGCGCGCACCATCTCCGGGAAACGGCCCATCCGCAGGGCGCCCATACCCCGGCGTACCGAGGCGGTCGGGCAGTGGACGACGCTGGTGCCCGACTCGATCGTGAGCTCCAGCTCGCGCTCGTCGAGGTGGATCATGTGCACGAGCGTGAGCCCCGGTCCGAGGATTCCGAGGTCGGCGAGGTGTTCGAGGGGCCGCTTACCGTGCTCGTCGAGCGAGGCGCTGACCTCCTCGGGCCCCCAGGACTGATGCATGAGCATGGGCACCCGGTGCTCGTGCGCCAACTCCCTGGCTCGGACAAGCAGCTCGTCGGTGTTCCGTCCGCTGCCGAACAGGTTGACTACGCCCCTCACCCGTCGCTCGCTGTGAAACGGGTGATCCTCGATCTGGCGCTGCAGCCGCTCGAGCGCGACGGGGGTGGTCACCCCGAGGATGTCGATCTCCGACTGCGGCATCGAGCCGAACCGCGGGTCCTC
Organism: Candidatus Spongiisociaceae bacterium; assembly: GCA_965219685.1. Classification (GTDB taxonomy): domain Bacteria; phylum Actinomycetota; class Acidimicrobiia; order Spongiisociales; family Spongiisociaceae; genus JAPPFW01. The sequence continues at coordinate 1,438,675 of CBDCOH010000002.1, forward strand.
GAGCTCGTCGGCATCGATCTCCAGGTTGCCGTCGATGAGAAAGTGGCCCGGGAAGCCCCGGATACCCACCATCTCGAGGGCGCGCACCTCGTCCTCCAGCCAGAAAGCGCTCCCGGTATCGGCGAACATCGTTGTGCCGTTGGCGACCATCTCCATGGACGAGATCAGAGTGCCGAAGTGGTCCATCTCCGGTGAGCGTGCATCCCACAGGGCCAACTCCAGGTCGCTCCAGTCGGCCGTGTCTTTGGGCGCGAACCCGCGGATCAGCTCTTGGCTGTTGACATGAACGTGGGCATCGATGAATCCGGGGTGAACAAGGGCGCCTTGCAGGTCGCGTTCCGCTGCGCCGTCGGGCACCGCAATCTCGTCGTCCGGTCCGATGGCGACGATCCGGCCGCTGCCGATCGCGATCGAACCATCCAGCAGGATACGGCGATCGGTATCCATCGTGATGATGTGACCGTGCCGCAGCACGGTGTCCACACCGGTTGCCGGACGCTCTTCGCCTGCAGGCGTCACGTCGACCTGCTCCGGCTCCACGGTCTCTACGCTGCCTTGCCTGCCGCCTACGACCCGACGAGCCAACGGCGGGGGTTGTCCTGGGTGATCTTCTTTATCGCCTCTTCCGTAATGCCCAGATCGAGCAGCGCCGGGAGGAACGTCTCGGAGAGATACACGAAGCCGGGACCGCCGTGGGTCTTGAACTGAGGGAACTTGCAGGTGTCGTGGGAGAGCAGGACATAGTCCTCATGTCCCTTGTCGACCAACTCCTTCACGGTGTTCATGATGTGCTCCTCGAAGGTTCCCAGACCAGTGAATTGCCCGCAGTTGTCGAACATGACGAGGGCTCCTCGTGCGATGAGACCCTCGAGGAATTCCATGTGGGGATAGGAATCGCAATGGCCGACCGCGACCCGAGACATGTCGACATCCTCTTCCTCGAAAATCGTCAGGATGTCGGGTGCGACGGGGCCGATAGCGTGGATCGCACCCAGCGCGAGTCCGGTTGCCTTGTGGGCCCGTGCCGCCGCTCGCAGCACCCTCTCCTCCACCGGAGCGACCCAGGTCTTCTCCACACCGATCTCGCCGATCACCCCGGGCTTGATGCCGGTCCCGTCGACTCCCTCTGTGATCTCTGCGATGAGCTGGTCGGCGAGGGATCCGACGGTACGTCTCTCGATCACATCCTCGGGCCGGTAGTAATTGCCCCGATACCATCCGCACCCCATCACGATCTGGACGCCCGTGGTCTCAGAAAGCTTACGCAGGCGCTCCGGCGACCTGCCGATGTCCGGTACGGTCAGATCGACGAGAGTGGTTCCGCCCAGTTCTCCGAACGCCGCGACCTCGGCCGTGACGACGCGGTCGTCGTCGAACTGGTCGGGGAAGTCGTAGCGGTGCGCCGCCTGGCGGAGTTGACAATAGGGATGCTCATGGGGAAGCACGTAGCCGAGTTGGTCTGCTGGGATGGGCCCCAGAACGGTCATCACGCTTCCCGGGTCCGACATGATCCATCTCCTGCGTTGTTGCCTGACTCCGCGACAGTAAACGGGCCCGTGTCAGCGAGTCAACCGGTCCCGCACGCCGGCATCGCGGGCTCGCTCGGTCGCGTTTTCGGGAAGGAGAACGACATGGAATGCCCGCCATGACGGGCCAGCTCGTCGTGGGCGTCGAAGGTCCCGGAACACCTGCTCGCGACTGGTCCGTCGAGCGCGACCTGCTCGATGCGGCGGGCGCCGCCCTCATGACATCCATTTGCGCAAGCGAGGAAGAAGCGGCCGCAGCCTTGCGCGACGCCGACGCCGGACTCGTCCACACGAGCCCGATCACCGGTGTCATCCTGGACATCGCCTCGAAGTGCCGCGCTCTGATCCTCGGCGGCGTCGGCTACGAACACGTCGATCTGGACCTCGCCTCCGAGCGCGGTATTGCGGTCGCCAACGTGCCGGACTACTGCGTCGAGGAGGTGTCGGATCACGCCCTCGCCCTGCTCCTGGCCCTCGCCAGAGGCCTGATCCCCTTGCATACAGCCAGCCGTCGCGGAGAGTGGGACCATCTAGCGGGAGGCAGGCTCACACGCGTCCGGGGATGCCGGCTCGGTCTCTACGGATTCGGGCGTATCGCTTGCCGGCTCGCGGGCAAGGCGCGTGGTATCGGGCTCGAGGTCATGGCGTTCGACCCGTATGTGGACCGCTCCGAGATGGCAGACGCCTCGGTGATTCCGGCGGAGAGCCTGGCCCAGCTTCTCGGCTGCTCCGACTTCGTGTCGCTGCACACCCATCAGACCCCGGAGACGGAGAACGTGATCAACGCCGATTCGATCCGGCTGATGAAACCGGGCGCCCGACTCGTCAACGTGTCTCGCGGCGCGTTGATCGAGGAGCGAGCGCTCTACGAGGCCCTCCGCTCCGGGCGCCTGGCCGGGGCGGCTCTCGACGTCATGGCCACCGAACCGTTCGACATGCACAGCCCGCTTCTGCGGCTCGACAACCTGGTCGTCACGCCGCACGCCGCGTGGTACTCGGAGCAGTCGGAACGCGAGCTCGGCAGGAAGATGGCCGGCGCGGCGATCCAGGCGCTGCGAGGAGAGCTTCCCGACCACACGATCAACGCACAGGCGGAGCCGCGCTTCTCGTGGATCGATTCGTGAGGCGCCGGCAGCTTGGAAGGTGACGAGGGCGAGCCTACCAAGGAATCGCCAGATAACAAGATAACTTTATCAAGTTTAAGACTGTTCAGTGGCTGCGCCTTCAGCCCACTTGCAAGCGACCAGCACGTCCCCCAGGAGTCACTCCTGAGCATCCTCCCGAGTCGCCAACTGCTCACCGGACGACTTCAAGGGCGATGCATGTATGATCACGGATCACCTGGCCCCGCGGTCGTTACCCGCGTCTTCCGGGGTCTAAAAGACGAAGGGAGAGACATGCTCAGGCAACGAACGGTCCGCTGGTTGGCGGTTCTGCTGACGATGGCGATCTTCGCAGCAGCTTGCGGCGACGACGACACCGAGGACGCCGCCCCTGCCACTACGGCGGCGCCCGCAACGACTGCGGCGGCGCCTGCTACAACGGCCCCGCCGGACACCACCGCCGCACCCGAGGAGACGACTGCCACCACGGTGGTCGAGGTAGGCACCACCACCACGACCGAGGCGCCGGCCGGCGAGACGACCACTACGGCTGCCCCGACCACGACCACCACCGAGGCGATGGCCGAGCCCCTGACGGGCCGCGCCGCGACCGTTGTGATCGGCAAGAAGATGGATGCCGACACCGTGTTCGACCCGGCCAGGGCCTTCGAGGAACTGTACGTGCTTGTGCTCGGATCCGTCTACGACACGCTCGTGCAGTGGGCGCCGACCGACAACGGATATGACTACCAGACGCTGATCCCCGAGCTGGCCACTGACTGGTCGTCCAACGACGACGCCACGCAGTGGACCTTCACGCTGGACCCGAACGCTCGCTTCCACGATGGGTCCGCTGTCACCTCGGAGGACGTGGCCTACTCGTTCATGCGCCTCAAGAACGTGGCGGGAACGCCGTCCTACCAGGCGGCCAACATCGACAGCGCCGAAACCCCCGACGCCCAGACCGTCGTGTTCAACCTGGCCGCTCCCGATCCCGAGTTCCCGGCCCTGACCACGGCCGCCGCTTTCAGCGTCCTCAACAGCGAGTTGGTGACGGCCAACGGTGGTTCGGCCGGCGAGGACGCTTCGGAGACCGACACGGCCGGGGAGTGGCTCGCTCTGAACAGCGCCGGCTCGGGTCCCTTCATGTTCGACTTCTCCGAGCCGGGTAGCCGTCTCGAGATCGTCCGGGTCGACGACTACTGGGGCGGTCCGCCTGCCGCCATGGAGCGGGTCATCTTCGTGAACATCCCCGAAGCACAGTCGCGCATCGACGCGTTGAGCCGCGGCGACATCGACCTGGCGTGGACGGTGATCCCGCACCAGGCCGCGTCGCTGGGCGGGGACTTCACGATCCTGCAGGCCAACACCAACCACTGGTACTACGTGATGTTCACCACGGATCCGGACAACAACGCGTTCGTTGCCAACCCGACGGTCCAGAAGGCGCTGAAGTACGCCATCGACTACGACGGCCTCCAGCGACTCTGCCCCGGATACACCGCCAACCGGGTGTACGGGCTCGCACCGATGCGGCTCGGAGGGATCACGGAAGGCTACGAGCGCGACCTGGACAAGGCCCGCGAGCTGCTGGTCGAGGCGGGCTATCCCGACGGCTACGACGATGCGGAGAACCCGATCCGTCTCCAGACCTTCCAGTGGAGCGGGTTCTGCCCGGGCTTCGGCGACGTCGCGCAGAAGCTGGCCGCTGACTTCGCGGACATCGGCGTGAAGACCGAGGTTCAGATCCGTGACGCCGGCGTCTTCTTCACCGACTTCCGCAAGGGCGACCTCGACATCAACGTGAGCGACTGGTTCCCCGAGTACCCGTCGGCGATGAACTCGGCACAGGTGTCGTTCGCAGACGGCTTCCTCTCATGGCAGCGGTCGCTGTGGCCGGACAACGCTGAGGGATGGCCGCTCTACGAGGAAACGCTGGCGGCGGGCCACGCCGCGCTGGCGGCGATCGACCCGGCGGAGCGGATCAGGCTCCTGAACGAGACCGAGCGCCTGAGCCTGGAGAGCAACCCGACCCACCTGATGGTCGAGATCCCCGAGTGGTACCCGCATGTCAACACCCTGACGGGCGTCTACTACCACGCCGTCTACCGGTTCGAGCCCTACCGGATGGGGCGGTCCCAGTAGTCGAGGCGTCGCAGGACTACGGACAACCGATCGGGGGCGACCCAGCCGGGCGCCCCCGATCCCCGGTCGAGCGACTGACCCCATGACACGGAGTACGTGAGATGCGCTGGGTCGTGTTACGGCGCCTCGCCCTAGCGCCGTTCGTGCTGCTGGGCATGACCTGCATAACCTTCTTCGTGTCCCAGTTGATCCCCATCGACCCGGTCGCGGCTTACCTTGGGGGTCGGGGAGCCTCTCAATCCGACGCCGCGGAACAGGCCATCATCGACGCCCTCAATGCCCGGTGGGGATGGGACAGACCGATCCCGGAGCGTTACTGGATCTACCTGACCAACCTGGCACAGGGCGACATGGGCGAATCGAGCCACTCGGCGCGCGCGGTCAGCACCGACCTCGCCAACGTGGTGCCTCCCACCATCGAGTTGGTGGTGGCAGCCTTGCTGGTCGCTTTGGTCTTCGGCATCCCGCTCGGCGTGTTCGCGGCAGCCCGGCGGGGAGGCGTCTGGGACAATCTCTTCAAGGTGGTGTCCACCCTGGCGATCTCAGTCCCGGTGTTCTGGCTGGCCATCGTCGGGTTCACCGTCTTCTACGGACGGCTCGGATGGGCGGCCGGGCCGGGACAGTTGGACATCTTCACCCGCCCGCCGCCGGACGTGACCGGGATGGTGACCGTCGACTCCATCCTGGCCCGCCGTTGGGACGCCCTCCTCGACACCCTGCACCATCTGGCGTTTCCCGCCCTGGTCCTGGGTCTGGTGATCGGCTTCTACTTCGCCCGCGTGGTCCGCTCGGAGATGGTCGACGCCCTGGAGTCGGACTACGTCCGCACCGCCCGTGGCAAGGGTCTGCGCCGGCGCCTGGTCCTCTACCGCCACGCCTTGCGCAACGCGGTCATCCCGGTGATCACGCTCTCGGGCCTCGCCTTCGGATCCCTGCTCACCGGGATCATCGTGGTCGAACATGTGGTGGGCTGGCCGGGCCTCGGCCAGTACGCCTTCACAGCGGCCACCCGCCTGGACCTCAACGCCATCGCCGGCGTGGTGCTGGTGATCAGCCTCGCCTACGTGCTGGCGAACCTGGCGGTCGACCTGCTCTATACGGTGGCCGACCCGCGGGTACGCGACGGGATGAGGTCATGACATCGGGCCGGCTCCGCCGTCTCCAGGAGACGATCCCGCATGCCCGTCTCGCCACGACGCTGACGTCACTCCGACCCCGCACCGCCCTCGAGACGTACGGTGTGGTGGTGATACTGGTGATGGTGGCGGCGATCGCAGCCGCGCCACTCGTCGCTCCGGATCCGCTGGCCCAGGACCTCCCGTCGGCCCTGACCGGTTCGACTGCCGACCACTGGCTGGGCACCGACAACCTGGGCCGCGATCTGTGGTCGCGGATCCTCTACGGGGGTCGCGTGTCGCTGGTGATCGGCGTCTTCGTCCTCCTGACGGCGGGTGCCGTCGGGGTCCTCTACGGCGCGGTGTCCGGATACGCCGGGGGGATGGTCGACGCGGTGATGATGCGGATAGTCGACATCTTCCTGTCCTTCCCCTCCATCATGCTGGCCCTGCTCATCTCCGCGGCGCTGGGACCCACCGTGAGGAACGTCATCATCGCCATCGCGGCCGCCTGGTGGCCGGTCTACGCCCGGCTGGTCCGGGGCCAGGTGATCGTGGTGAAGGAGCGCGAGTTCGTGACCGCCTCGCGGGCGCTCGGGGCCGGCCCGATCCGCAACCTGTTCCGAACGGTCCTCCCGAACAGCTTCGGGGTCATGAAGACGATCTTCGTCCTAGACGTCGGCTACGCCATCCTGGCCGGATCGACACTCGGCTTCCTGGGCCTAGGTGTCTCGCCCCCGACGCCCGAGTGGGGGTACATGATCCGGGAGGCGCTCCAGTACCCAACCCACTGGTGGTTCATCCTCAGCCCGGGCCTCGCCCTACTGCTGTTCGTGTCGGCTATCAACTTCGCCGGGGGCATCGTTACCCGGTCGGTGCATGAAGTCCCCGTCCGCTGAGCCCGGCACGGGAACGGCCGAGACGCCGAAGCAGGAGCGGCCTCTGCTGTCGGTGAGGGACCTGAGCGTGACGTTCCGGGCCGAGTCGGTGGTACGAGCCGTCCGGGAGGTCTCCTACGACCTGGCCGCCGGCGAACAGGTGGGGCTGGTGGGCGAGAGCGGGTCGGGCAAGAGCGCCGGAGCTCTGGCGCTGGTGGGACTGTTGCCCGACTACGCGGACCTGTCCGGACGCGTGACACTGGAAGGAACCGACCTGATGCAACTGACCGAGCGAGAGCTCCGGGAGGTCCGCGGCGACCGGGTCGGGATCGTCTACCAGGACCCGTTCAGCTCCCTCAACCCGGTCCTCACAATCAGCAAGCAGCTCACAGAGGTGCTACGCAAGCACAAGAGAGTCGGCGCTCGGGCGGCCCGCCGGGAGGCGGCCCGACTCCTGGGAGACGTTGGGGTCCCCAATGCGGAAGAAAGGCTCTCCGACTATCCCCACCAGTTCTCCGGAGGAATGCGCCAGCGAGCGGTCATCGCCATGGCGGTGGCGCCGAGGCCGGCACTGCTGATCGCTGACGAGCCGACCACCGCCCTCGATGTGACGGTCCAGGCCCAGATACTGGAGCTTCTCCAGGAGCTGACCTCGGAGCACCGGACCACCATGCTGCTCATCACCCATGATCTCGGCGTGGTGGCCGGAGTGACCCAGCGCGTGATGGTCATGTACGCGGGGCGGATCGTCGAGTCATCCACCACCGCGGACGTGTTCACCAGGGCGTCCCATCCGTACACCGTGGCCCTGCACAGGTCGCTGCCCCGCATCGATGTCCGCCAGGAGCGCCTCGTGACGATCGAGGGTCAGCCTCCCGATCCGACCCGCCACGTCGAGGGGTGTCCTTTCGCTCCCCGATGCCCGTCCAGAATCGATCGATGCTCGACGGAGGACCCCCCGCTGATGACCATCCCCACCGCGCGGCGTGCCACGGCCGAGGGCTGGGATCTGCAATCGGTCCGCGAGGCGGACGGGATCCGCGTTCCGGGACCGGGTAGCCCGCACCTGACCGCGTGCTGGAACCCTCCGGAACTGCTCGGAGACGAGAGGGGACCCACCGGATGAGTCCCGGCCCCGGCCCGAGCCCGGCTCTCGTCGAGGTCGAGGACCTGCGCGTCTGGTTTCCCGGCGGGCGGGGACGATCGACCAGCCGGCGCGGCTCTATCAAGGCGGTGGATGGGATTACCTTCTCCGTCCACCGTGGGGAGACCCTGGGGCTGGTGGGCGAATCGGGATGTGGCAAGACGACGACCGCTCGGGCCATCCTCAAGCTCCTCCCCCCCACCGAGGGGCGTGTGCTGTTCGACGGCGTCGATCTCGCAACCATCTCAGGTCGGGAACTCAGGTTGGTCCGCCGCCGGATGCAGCCCGTGTTCCAGGACCCGTTCTCAAGCCTCAACCCGCAGCGGACGGTGGGACGCATAGTGGCCGAGCCGCTCGTAATCCACCGGCAGGGAACGGCGGCGGAGCGCAGGGCAAGGGTTTCCGAACTGCTCGAAACGGTCGGGCTTCCACCGGATGCCGCCAACCGTTACCCGCACGCGTTCAGCGGAGGGCAGCGCCAACGGATCGCCATCGCCCGGGCAATGGCCCTGCAACCCGACCTGATCATCGCCGACGAGCCCGTCAGCGCTCTCGACGTGAGCATCCGCGCCCAGATACTCAACCTGCTCAGCGACCTGCAGCGGGAGTTCCACCTCACCTACCTGGTCATCGCGCACGACCTCGCCCTCGTGCGGCAGGTGACCGACCGGGTCGGCGTGATGTACCTGGGCAAGGTTGTCGAGATGCGACCCACCGAAGACCTATACCGGGCGCCGCTGCACCCGTATACGGTCGCGCTGCTGTCGTCGGCGCCCATCCCGGACACCGAGGCCGAGGCGAGCCGGCAACGTATCGTGCTGGAGGGTGACGTACCGAACCCGGCCGAACCGCCGACCGGTTGCCGGTTCCACACCCGCTGCTGGCTCCGGAAGAACCTGGGCAACCCCAACGTCTGCACGACCGAGCCACCACCTCTGACCCCCCTCGTGGAGAAAGGCGCCGCGGGAGCCGTGGCCTGCCACTTTCCTGGCGAGGTCGAGAGTTCCGACGAACGGCGCGAGACGTTGGTGGCCCTCACCGGCTCGGGGGGAGGCTCAGCCGGTGAGGGCCCACGGTAGGTTCCTAGGCAGGTCTAGGCTCCGGTCGCCAAGTCCGTGGAAGCGCCGTCGCGCTTGTCTGTGGTCCCCTCGCTTGTCGGCTCTTCACCAGGACGGGCCTCGTCAGCCTCCATCGGCCGATCGACTGCGCCGTTCTCCTCGCGATTCCTCCCGTTGTCTGCCCTGGATGTGAACAGGGGGCTCATCAGCACGGCGCCGACCAGGATCACCACCGCGGGCAACAGCCACCGCGGTGTCCCGAACAGCCAACCGCGGGCAGGGAAGCCGATCCAGGCGGCAAGCACGATGAGTGCCAGTCCGAATGCCAGCGAGAACATATTGAACGAATGGCGTTTCATCGTCCCTCCTCCACGATCACAGTTCCCTCACCGAGGCGGATGTCCAAGGTGAGCCGGTGGGCGCCTGAGATCTGACTTGTGTGCCTCGCACTCAGGTTGGACCCTTCACGCACTTCATCGAACACGGTGAGGCGCCCATGGTCCACCCGGGCGGTAACCCGCAAGCCCAAGTGCCGGGGAACGGTCACCCACACCTCACCAAGATCCACGTCGACATCCACGCGCCTGTCGTCCTCGAGGAACAGGTCGCTCAAGTCGAGCCGCAGCGAACCATCATCCAGGGCGTAGTCGTCGCGAAGGAACTCGCCGAGCTGGATTCGGTAGTACTCTCTCACGGCCGTTCCGTCGCCTCTCGGAGGTTCAGGCACGCTCTCGGGCAGGGCTGGGTCGGGAGCCGGTCGCGCCCTTACGAGCACCTGGCCGATTCCAACGTCGGCGTCGAGCAGCAGCCTTCCCTCGGACCCTTCCAGGTGGTACACGGCATCGACTCCCAGTCCGCTGTATCGCTGGGAGCCAACCCTCAATTCCCCGATGCCCACGTCACCGTCCACCCTGGCTGACACACCCTCAGGGATGTACACGATCACCTCGCCGATTCCTAGATCGACCTCGGTCGCCACCGTTCGGCCGTCGAAGTCGACACCCCTGAGGTCGATGAGCAACGAGCCGAAACCCAGGTCGTATCCGTGGAGTATCCCCTCCACCGAACCGGGCCGATGGATGGAACGCTCGCTCATCGTGAAGTTGAGTTCGAACGGCGACCTTCCGTCGACCAGATCAGCCAACGGCGACAGGACCAGGAACGGTATCAGGACCATGCCGAGCACGATCAGACCCCCCGGGCGACCGAACCAGGCTCCTACAACCAGCCCGACACCGATGACCGCCACCAGCAAGGCGACGTAATGGCTGAACTGGGGATGGAAACCGGGAATGACGCTGTCGAACAGTCCTAATGCTCCCAGCGCCAGCACCGCGAACCCCACCGTGACCCTACCCAGTATCGAAGTCTCCGGTGGCGTAGGAGGTGTCTGCGCCGGCGGCGCCGGCGGGGTCGGATCCGGCGGCCCGCTCTCCGAATCAGGGACCACCGCCTGAACGGGGGGTGTTCGAGAGGCCTGATCGGACGATGGCGCGACAGCCTGCTGGCGTACGTCACGGCTCAGATCCCCGCGGTAGAGCATCACGCCGATGCCGATCAGCACCACCGCGAAGGCCAGGTCGCCCCGGATCAGTCCTGTCTCCGAGACCAGGATGATGACGGCGAGACCGACGAGGATCACACCCACCCACCGTCGGGCCTGGCCGGTACCCAACCAGCCCTGCACGATCGCATCGGTCTCACCCTCGCCCGGGATCAGTAGCCAGCCCGCTACGTACAGAAGCGCGCCCAGCCCGCCTGCGAAGCAGAGCAGGGCGAAAGCAATCCGGATGACCCAGACGGGCACACCGAAGCGGAGACCCAGGCCAGCCGCGACCCCGGCTAGCCAGCGGCCCTCGTCAGGCCGGTGAAGTGATGCAGTTTCGTTACTCATGCTCTAACTATGCGCCGAGTGAACCGGATTGTCTATGGGGTATCACCCTGGTCCATCCCTGAGTGCCTGAGTACCACTATGGGTATGTCACCGGTTGTTCGCAGTACTCGTGCAGTGAGACAATGCTCAGAATGCAGACGGCACGATCCTCCAGCTTCCAGCGCATCGGCGGCGTCATCTCACGGCGTCGGGACGGCCGGCTGATCGCGGGTGTGGCCGGCGGACTCGCTGACCGGATCGGCATCGCCGATCTGTACGTTCGCGCCGGCTTCCTGGTCCTAGCACTCATATGGGGAATCGGCGTGTTCGTCTACGTGGTGCTCTGGGCGCTGACCCTGGACCGGATTGAGGTCCGGCCACCCGCCACACATGCCGGTGAGCACCGCAGAGCTGGTTACTTCCTGATGTTCGCTGGTGGTCTGCTGATCCTCAGGACGGTGGGGATCTGGAGCGGCGACGGGTTGGTGTGGCCGGGAGCGGCGGTGATCCTGGGTGTGGCCTTCCTGATGGACCGGCGCGACATCGATCCCCGCTCTGCGATCCTGGCGCTCTTCGACCCGGACAGCGGCAGGTTCCGGAGCCGCACCGTGCTCGGAATCCTGCTCCTGGTGGTAGGCCTTTCGATCCTGGGCGCTGCGGCTGTCCCGGCGGTCGAGACAGTGATCTTGGCGGTGCTCGTGACGGGAGTGGGGATGGCGGTGCTGTTCGGACCGTGGGTGTGGAGGCTGGTGGCCGATCTTGGCGCCGAACGCAGCAAGCGGATCCGCGAGGAGGAGCGGGCTGACATGGCCGCCCATCTGCATGACTCGGTCCTCCAGACCCTGGCTCTGATCCAGAGGACCGACGATCCCAGGCGGGTCGTCACCCTGGCCCGCGTACAGGAGAGGGAGTTGCGCCGCTGGCTGTACGACTCGACCCCGGCTGACGGCAAGGAGCTACTGTCCCGCGCACTGCAGAACGAGGTGGACCGCATCGAGAACACCTTCGACATCCCGGTGGAGCTGGTCACGGTCGGTGACCGCCCTGTGGATGACCACGTCCGGGCGATGGTGGCGGCGGCTGGCGAGGCTCTCACCAACGCGGCCCGGCATTCGGGCGCAGATCAGATATCGGTGTACTCCGAGGTGACGGATGCATCCGCCGATGTCTGGGTGTCGGATCTGGGCCGGGGTTTCGACACAGGGCTGGTGGCTCCGGATCGACGTGGCATCGCCGAATCGATAGTCGGCCGCATGCTGAACCATGGCGGGTCGGCAACTGTCTCGTCGGAGCTCGGGGAAGGAACCGAGGTACACCTCCGACTGACTGGGGAAGGAAAATGATCAAGGTTTTCGTGGTGGATGACCACCAACTGTTCCTCTCCGGGGTGAAGACCGAGCTTACGGGCCGCAACGGGATAACCCTGAGCGGCGCCGCCCAGGACGTGGACGAGGCCATCGACGAACTCCGCAAGGACCCGCCGGACGTAGCTCTCGTGGACGTGCACATGCCGGGAGGGGGAGGCCTCGCCGTCGTGGAGAATATACGGGAGACCAACCCCGACGTGAAGTTCTTGGCGCTCTCCGTGTCGGACGCCGCGGAGGACGTGATCGCCATGATCCGGGCAGGCGCCCGAGGGTACGTGACCAAGTCCATCGGGCCCGATGAGTTGGCCGACGCGATACGGCGGGTTCATGCGGGCGACGCGGTGTTCTCCCCCATGCTGGCCGGTTTCGTACTCGACCGGTTCGCGGCGAATGTGCCTCCGCCCTCCGATCCGGAACTCGACCGGCTCACCGCCAGGGAGAAGGAGGTGCTGCGGCTCATAGCCCGCGGCTATCCCTACAAGCAGGTTGCCAAGCGGCTCTACATCAGCGTCAAGACGGTAGAGTCCCACGTCTCGGCCGTGCTCCGGAAGCTACAGCTGTCCAGCAGGTACGAATTGGCCCACTGGGCGAGCAACCGCCGCATCGTCTGAAGGTCCTACTCCGGCTAACCGAGCATTTCCCCGCGGTCCACCACCGCGACTGCTCCCGTAACGGAGTCGTTGGTGATCAGCCCAATCATGGTACTGACCACGTCCTCCACCGGTACCAAGGGAACCGCACCGGCCCGGATCTCCTCGGCGCGGTCGGGCGGAACGTAGCGGTCGATCCATTCCGTGAGCATCCATCCCGGCGCCACCGCGTTCACCTGCACGGCCGGCGCCAGCGCCCGGGCAAGGCAACGGGTGAGCGACACCAGCGCCGCCTTCGACACCACGTACGGGATGGAGCTGCCCGCATCGGTGAGAGCCGAGTTGGAAGCCACGTTGACGATCTTGCCGGTCCCCCGCGCCTGCATCCCGGGCCCGACCGCCTGCGAGCACAGGAAAGCGCCCGCCACGTTGACATCCATGATCCGTCGCCAGATGTCCGCGGTGACACCGTCCAGATCGGAAGACGGAACGTAGTGGGTGATCCCCGCATTGTTGACCAGGATGTCGACCGGCCCCAAGGCCTCTTCCACCGATGCGACCATGAAGGAGACGGCGTCACCGTCGGTCACGTCGGCCCGGACCGCGATGGATCGCCCTCCCCCGTCCTCGATCTCGCCGACGACCTGTTCAGCTGCCTCGCGCGACCTCGAGTAGTTGACCGCTACATGCACGCCACGCCGCGCCAGCCCGAGCGCCGTTTGGCATCCGAGACCCGTGCCGCCACCCGTGATCAGTGCCACCCGCCCGTCCAAGTCCATCGCCACCTCCTCGGTGCTAGTTGTAATCTATCGAAGATAGTTCCACTCCACTGATACACTCCCGTGTGTCACAGGCGAGGACCACAACCATGGGCCTACAAGATCATCCTGAGTGGCTCATCAATCGTCTCGAAAGCTTGCCCGACCAGGCGGATCCAGCATACGAGAAAGCGGCTCGCCGCGTTTGGGACCTCCATGACCTTGCCGGGGAGGCCGAACAGGATGACGTATTGAAACAATCCCTGGCTGCTCTCGAGAAACAGTTCCTCCGTGAACTGGTTTGGAGCCACCAAGCCACCTTGGACGCCGATGTATTGAGGGATATCGCCGACGACGACACCCTGCCCCTCGACCGCCGGTTCAACGCATATTTCGTCTGGCAGACAGCCCTATGGCGACGCTACGACCACAGGGAATTTCGAAATAACGTCCATAACTACAGCGAGGTATTCTCAAGCCTGCCGATGTTCGACCATCAGCAGGCAATGGCACTGCTGAGCCAATCAGATCGACCTAGTCTTCAGGAAGCTCTCCGTTACGCTCGAGACGCCCGTGGCAAAGTTCCCTCGTCGCCGGGGGTGCTGAACTTGTTGGCTGAAATAGTTGCGGAGATGGGCGAACGATACCCGGATACCATCGGTGAGGATGATATCTCCGATGCGCTCGATTCGATAGGGGAGGCAATCGCTATCAACCGGCGGTACGGAAAGTACTTCGCAAACCGTGCCCGGCTCCTCGCTTTGGAGGACAGATACGACGAGGCCGCCCGTGACATCCGGACCGCGATAGAGATCGAGCCGAGCAGCGACAGCACCATCTACGCAATGCGCGTGGCGCGTTATGACTTTATCCGGTCACGTATCGAAGACCGTCAACAGCAACGTGAGTGGCTGGACGAACAGCGAAGGGTTCGCGACGAGGTTCGACGAACCAGATCGGAAACGATGGTGATGCTTGGCCTGCTGGCAGCAGTGGTCGGGTTCATAGTTACGGGATTCGACATAGCAACCGACTACGAACCGCTTGATGCTGCTGCGCTGATTGGAGTACTGGCGGGATCGCTACTCATCGTGTTCACAGGCTTCGGTGAACTGGTCCGGTTCAGCCATAGTCTTAGAGCCCGTACTATCTCGGTCTTGGCCGTCGGATTGGCGTTGATAGCGGTCTCGGCTGCCGTAATATGGGCGCTGTAGCAGTGGATCGACCGAAAGCCATGCCGGGACTCGTCACGCTGGACCAGGTCAGTGTCGGGGGTTCGTCACGCCCCTTCAACGAAGACGCCCTCGGTTGGACACGGACCGCTGCCTGGGTGGTCGACGGCGCCACCTCGCTCGACGCAAGCCGCGACTGGGCTCAGACGAGCGCTAGGTGGATGGCAACCACCACCAGCAGCCTCTTAGCCGAGCTTAGCCTCCGGCCCGGACCGGGCGCCCGGGAATTGATCGATGGCGTTGTCGAAGGCTTGGCCGCCGGATGGATCGAGATCGCCGGAGACGAGCCACACCTGTTGCCTCCTGCCGGCTCGCTCGGTCTCGTCGTCTACGACATCGAACACGACCGGCTGCAGCTGACTACCGTTGGAGATTGTGTGATCGTGTGGTCGTCACCCAAGCGCGGTGACGAAGCGGTCGTGACCGACACTGCCATCGCCACCGCTGAGGAGAGCCATGGTCGGCATGTGGCACGGTCCAAGCCATCCGCCAAGACACTGAATGCTGAGTTGATCAGAAACCGTCGAAGGTACCTGGAGGGCGAGCCAGGCTGGATCCTCAGCGCGAATCCACGACTCACGAAAGCTGTGATGCCACTGGTTGTGGACGATCCGGTGGGTGACGTGATCCTCATCGCATCGGACGGCTTCGCGAGGTCCATAGCCCTTCCCGACTTCCATAACTCGTGGAGCACCCTGGTAAAGGCCGCTTGGTCGATGGGCTTGGCCTCGGTCTTGCGAGAACTCCGTACCCACGAGCGCGAGATGCCGTCGTTCAGTGCCGGAAGATATAAGACCTCGGACGACGCCTCGGCATTACTGCTCCAAGTTCGCGATTAGAACCCCGTCGAGCCCAACGGTCGAAAGAGCTACTCCCCGATGGGTAGGTTCTACAGAGCCTCTCCGTTGAAGTCATGCCACGGATTACCCAAAAGCGTCGATCCCTGTCAGAAGGCGATCCACATCCTCCGGGGTGTTGTAGAGGTGGGGATCCGCCCGCACCCTGTCATCCTCCGGGTAGCCCCAAACATCCACGCCGAGTTTCCGGAGGTATCGACATAGTGGCACGGCGCCTGGGAAGTGGAACGCCACCACTCCGGCTCGCTGTTGGGGGGAAGGCGGGGTCAGCACCTCTATGCCCCGTTCGGTCAGCCCGTCGATCATCTGCCCCGCCAGTTCCAGGACGTGCCGCTCGATGGCAGGGATGCCTGCCTCGAGGATTATGTCCAATCCTCTACGAGCCGCTGCTATCCCCGGCAGGTCGGCCAGTCCGATCTCGTGGCGGATCGAGCCCGAGCCGTGCACCAGGCTGCCGGGACCTCCGGATCGGTCATCCAAATGGGAACCGATGTAGCCGACATGGGGCGGTGGCAACGCCTCGATGTGCTCTCTCCGGGCATAGAGGAAACCCAGGCCGGGCGGGCCGAGCAGCCACTTCATCAGCGTTCCGCTCATGAAGTCGATACCCTCGCCGTCCGCGTCGATGGGAACGGCGCCGGCCGACTGGGCGGCGTCGACGATGAGGTAACCGCCGCAATCACGCGTGAGTCCGGCCAGCCTCCTGAGATCGTGCCGGAATCCGGTGCGGGCGTCCACATGAGACACCAGCACCGCGATGGTGTGCTCGTCCACGAGGCTCTCGATCCCGGTCGTCCAGGTGGAGGTAGGTCCTGCGGGAACCGCGCGGACCTCGACCTTGCCGCGGTTTGGCAGCAGCCAGGGCCAGACTGCGCTCGGATGGGAGGTCGGGTCTGTCACTATGTTGGCGCCCGGAGGCGGTGCGATCATCTGGACCGCTAGGTTCGACCCCCTGGACGTGTTGTCGATGATGGCGATCTCGGCAGGATCGGCGCCCAACACGGCGGCTAGGCGACTCTTCAGGATCTTCCACTCGTCGAAGTACCGGGCCCGGTGATACGCAGGATCGAACATCCAGCGATCGGTCCACTGATCGAGAGCTGCCCTGACCGGTATGGCCGCCGGGGCGAGACCCCCCGCGAAGAGGTAGGCGCGAGTCTCGGTGATGGGGAAAAGGGGCCGGAAACGCTCGGTCAGGCCCACGCCGGGACCTCGACCAACGTCGGGCCGTCCGCTACCAGGGCACCCTCCACGGCGGTCATCAGTTCCTCGGGCTCGTGCACGCGCGCAAACGCGGCGCCGTAGGCAGCGGCCAGGGTCGCAAGGTCCGGCACGTGGAGATCGGTGGCGAACGGCTCGTACCCGCGCTCACGCATCAGGCGATCTATCTCACCGAACGCCCGGTCGTTCCAGATGACCACCGGAACAGCCAACCGGTGTTGGGCGGCCACCATCAACTCCGACATGGTGAACATGAAACCGCCGTCTCCGGCGAGGGCCGCCACCGCCCGCTCGGGCCGGGCGATCTTGGCGCCGATCGCCGCAGGCAGCGCGTATCCCAACGTCCCCAGACCGGACGGATTCATCCACGTCCGCGGTCCGGGAAGGTCGTAGAAGGGGTAGGCGCCGAAGCCGGCGACCATCGCCACATCCAGGGCGAGGGTGGACTCGGCGGGCATGGCCTTGCGGAGAGCCCTGATCCACGGTAGGTAGGACCGGCCCATGACCAGTGCCTCCTTCTCCGCCACAGCTCGAGCTTGCTCGGCGCGGGAAGCACCCCGCCTTGAACCTCTGCCGGTGACGGAGTCGAGAAGCATCGTCAAGGCTGCCCCGGCATCCCCCACCACCGGTGCGTCGACCGGGTGGTTCCGCCCGATCTGCTCAGGATCGATATCGACTTGGACCAGCCTCCCGCTCAACTGCAGGGGTCCCGTCCAGAAGTCGGCCGGGCTGAGTTCCGTCCCCACGGCCAGCACGACGTCGCACTCCTCGAGGAAGCGAGTCACCGAGCGGTAGATCACCAGAGAAGCCTCCAGGGGATGGCCACCCGGCACGACTCCCTTGCCGTTGAGCGTGGTCACGATCGGGGCATCCAGACGTTCGGCGAGCGCGAGCAGTTCGCCGGCCGCCTGCTGGGCTCCACCACCCGCCACGATGGCCGGAGTTGCGGCCGAGTTGAGCAGATCGACCGCCCGTTCGAGGGCGTCCCCATCGGGCGTGGAAGGGGTCCCGGTCGGCGCGTCCGGGACATGGAGTGGGGTCGCCGCCTCCTGCACGTCAACGGGAATGGCCAGACTCACGGGCCGGGGCCGTCCGTTCCCGAACCTGCGGAACGCGTCGTGTACGGCTCGTCCCACTTCGTCTGGCGACAGGATGAGCCGGTTCTCGTCGGTGATACCGGCCAGCACGCTCTCCTGCGAGCGGAGTTCGTGGGAGTGGCCCCGACCGCGCCCTATGTCCTCGCTGACGATGTGAGCCGTGATGCACAGCACCGGGACGGAGTCGGAGTACGCCTCGGCGATCGCGGTGGCGGCGTTCGTAACCCCCGGACCGGTCGTGACGATGCACACGCCCGTCCTGCCGGTCACCCTCGCGTATCCGTCCGCCATGAACGCGGCGCCCTGTTCGTGAGTGGTGGTGACGTGCGCGATGTCGGGTGCCTCACCCAGCGCCCGGTAGATCTCGAGGGTGTGGGTGCTGGGGATGCCGAAGACATGCCGGACACGGTTCGCCCGGAGCGATTCGATCAATGCCTCGGCGCCGGTCATCGTGGACTTCTCCCCGGGTAGGCTCGGCGGATGGTCGACCTTCTCCTGCGGAACGCGACGATCTACCCCGGCGATGCCGAGCCTTGGCCGGGAGATGTCGCAATCGACAACGGCGTCATAGTAGCGATGGGGGCCGGCCTGCGGCCCGAAGCCGACCGGACCATCGACCTCGATGGGCTATCACTGGCGCCGGGATTCGTCGACATGCACGCCCACAGCGCCCTGCGCTCCTTCGACGATCCCCTTCTCACCCCGAAGCTTCTCCAGGGCTTCACCACCGAACTCATAAACCCCGACGGGATGGGTCCGGCACCCGTTACCGATGAGCGGCTCGCCGACCGGATGACTCAGTTGGGGCTCTCGGAAGGCCCCGGCCCGCCGGAGTGGCCTTGGAGATCCATCGGCGAGTACCTGGACGAACTGGAGCGAACGCGACCCTCCATCACCCTGTGTCCGTTCGTACCCCACGGCGCGGTACGTGACGCAGTGCTCGGCGGGGCGCAGCGGGCACCGCGTTCCGACGAGCTCAGGGCCATGCGGCGCGAGGTCGCCCGAGGCATGGAGGCAGGGGCATGGGGGATCTCCTTCGGCTTGGTGTACACCCCGGGCGCCTATGCGGATCGCGACGAGGTCGTTGCCGTCTCGTCGGAGGCCGCGAGGTTCGGCGGGCTGATCTCGGTTCACATGCGGGGCGAGAGCCACAACCTGCTGGAGGCGGTGGAGGAGATGATGGACGTGTCCCGCCGGAGCGGAGCTCCCCTCCACCTCTCACATCTGAAGGTTCTCGGGCGTCGCAACGCCTGGAAGCTGGAGCCTCTGCTCGAGATGATCGACCGGGCGCCCGCGGACGGAGTCGACGTCAGCTTCGACCAGTATCCCTACGGCGCCGGAGTGACCCTCCTCTCCGCTCTGCTGCCCCCGTGGGCACACGACGGGGGCGTGGAGCAGATGACTACTCGACTGCGGGACCGTTCCACCGCGGATCGCCTCGTCGGCGCGCTGGGCGACCCGGATGCCGGCCCGGAGAGCTTCTACTACCAGTGCGGCCCGGACGGGATCGTGGTGATCGACTGCGGCCACGACGGACCCCGTGACGTGGTAGGCCGCACGCTCGCCGAGATCGCCTCGGCCCGCGATGTCGAACCCGAGCAGGTAGTCGTCGACCTGTTGCTGGAAACCGGGATGAGCGCCCTGGTCATCCTGCATTACGCCGACGAATCGGTTGTCAGGGCAATCGCACGTCACCCGGCGATGCTGGTGGGCAGCGATGCGGTATTCGCCAGAACCCCCCATCCGAGGCTCTGGGGCACCGCACCCAGGTTCCTGGGCCGGTACGCGATCGGGGAACGGCTCGTGGACGTACGCGAAGCAATCGCCCGGCTCTCGTTCCGGGCAGCCCGCCGGGTAGGGCTGAACGACCGTGGTGAGATCGCAGAGGGCAAGCGGGCCGACCTGGTCGCCTTCGACCCGGACCGGGTGATCGACCGGGCAACCTACGACGAACCCGAACTGCCACCTTCGGGGATCGACTGGGTCATCGTGGGAGGGAAGGTGGCGGTGGACCGGAACGGCCCCACCGGAGTCCGCCGGGGCCACGTAGCCCGAAGGAACGCAGCCGGGTTCTGACTGGAATCCAGTCCACCCGCCTGCAAGTTGCCCAAGCGGAGGATCACCCGAACAGCGCCCTGGCGATCTCCGGCTGGCGGCGTTGCCAGTACCGAGCCACGGTTTCGGGCAAGCGCGGTTGGCCGAGGCTCGCCGAGAGCCAAGGATCATCGGCCACGTCGCTGAAGGACCCCAGCGCCCGGACGAGGTGATAGACGCTCTGGTGCGTGCTGTCGACTCCGTATCGCAGGCAATACCAATCGAGCATCGCCATCGCGTCCGTATCCCCCATCACCTCGATGCACATGAGGTCGTAGTAGTCGCGCAACTCTCCCCGATCTCCTACGACCTTCAACTTGGTGGCGGCCACGTCGGGGAACGATCCAACGACCATCTCGCCGACCTTCCGACCACGCTCGATCCTGTGCTGTCCGGTTGCCGAGAGAAACTGGATCTTGACCTCACCGAAGACACAGTTGAGCGTGCCCTCCGACCGGTACTCCGATGCCACCGGTCCATGTCGCTGCAGGCTCTCGAGCAAGACCCCGGGGTCGAAAGGAGCGTGGACGAAAATGTCCAGATCCTCCGACTGGCGATGTTCGAGGTATGTGGCCAGAGCCGTCCCACCCATGAGCTCTCCCGAGGGCGGCGACAACGAACCCACCAGATCCCAGATCTCCAGCATGGCGGGGGTCAGAATCCCGTCAGCGACGGGCATCGATAGCGTTGCAGATCAGGTCTCGCGTGACCGGCTTGGTGGATCGCAGGGTCAAGCAGTACTCGAGCGCCTCGGTAGGTAGATGGACCGAGGCCCATATCGCTGCATCCGGCCAAGGCCCGTTGAACATTCGTCCTGCCACGTACTCGGAGTCGTCGGGCAGGCGGAGCAGGCCGGGGTCGGGGTGGTTCCAGAAGGACTTCCAGAACCTCTCAGGTATACGTCTCATACTCAATACATATGTTACCTGACATCGGGTATTAGATCAGCTCCACCCATCCCGGCAGAAGCCGGGTTCGATCCGCCCCTGTGTACCTCCGCAGTCCGAGCACCGTCCGCCGGCGTGCCCCTGCAAAGCGCAGTCGGTCGGGCGTACTGCTAGGGTGCCGGACGCAGTGCGTAACTTCGACCTGATGATCATCGGCACCGGATCCGGAAACTCGGTGATCGGACCGGAACACGACGGTTGGGACATCGCCATCGTGGAGCGGGGCCTGTTCGGCGGCACCTGCCTGAACGTGGGCTGCATACCTTCGAAGATGTTCGTCTACGCGGCGGAGATGGCCGAACTGGCAGCCGACAGCGAACGGCTGGGCGTACGAACCCGCTTCGACGGCGCCGACTGGCCATCCATCCGTGACCGCGTGTTCGGCCGTATCGACCCCATCGCCGCGGGCGGCCGCACCTACAGGGAGGAACTCCCCAACGTGACTGTCTACCCCGGAACCGGGCGGTTCGTCCGTTCGAAAGGTGTAACCGTGTGCGACTCGGTCGTCACCACCGAACCGATCGTCATAACGCCGGGAGGACGACCCACCGTACCCCCGTGCCGTGCTCAGCCGACTGCGCCTACCACATGTCGGACATACCGCGCATCGAGAAAGAAGTGAACGCGCTACCCACTCATAAACATCGAACTACGGTATGATCCTGTGATGCCCTCACTGAACCAACCGCAGCGTACCACACGGGAACCCGACGACGATCCTCACGAACCCGACGATCTGACTCCAGAAGAGGAGGAAGACCTAACTAGCGCGGATGCCAATGTCCGGCCTGTTGCGTATTCCGGCCAAGACTTTGACGTGCACGGACTCATCCGTAGATTAGGCAATGGCGACATTCTTATCCCCACCTTTGGCCACGCAGACCCACGAATAGTTAGTGCTGGATTCCAGCGGTCTTTCGTGTGGACGAAGCGTCAAATGGATCGGTTCATAGAGTCGCTCCTACTTGGCTACCCCATACCTGGGATCTTCCTCATCAAGCAGCGTGATAAACGGTACCTTGTACTTGATGGTCAACAACGTCTGATGACCCTCGGCTACTTCGCAGATGGGTTATATGCATCTAAGGAGTTCTCTCTCCACAATACAGCAGATCAGTTCAAGCATCTTACTTACAAGACGCTCCCCGAGGATCTACGGCGTCAATTCGATGACACATACATGAATGCGACGATCGTGTCTACGGACGGGTCTGCACAATCCCTTGAGTCTATATATCAGATCTTCGAGAGGCTCAATGCAGGAGGTACTAAGCTCACTCCACATGAGATTCGTGTTGCATTGTACGCGGGCCCAATAATTGACTATATTGAAGGACTCAACAGTGATTCGGTTTGGCGAGATCTCTATGGAAAACGTGCAAAGAGACTGCGAGATCAGGAACTCGTCCTACGAATAATTGCACTCTATGTCGCAGCCTCCACCTATAAACGACCTCTCAAGAGTTTTCTCAATACGTTCACAGGTATTCACCGTGATCTTCGTAATCTCCAAACAACACTCGTCGCTGAGCGGTTCACTACCGCAGCACAATTGATCAAGGATGGCCCAGGGAAAAGTGCAATACGTCTTAGAGGACGTCAGGTCAACGCAGCGCTAACGGAGGCTCTATTCGTAGGGCTTATGCGCCGACTAGATCAGGAGAACGACCCAGCGCCAAGTGCTGTGACGGATGCCGTGTCCGCGATAGCTACAGCTATACAGTACAAGGAGGATTTGCTTGCTGCCGTCACTCGTTCAACTGCTGATGAGGATAAGGTTCGCACCCGTCTAGCATTCATGACTTCACATCTGGCAAGGATCTGAGTTGTCCAGGGGACAGAATCCGAACCTCAATATCCACAGGTCGGAACAATCGTTGGCCGCCCTACGAACTCTTGTCAACCAACAGGCCCGTACAGCAGATGACGACGTTGTACGGCAGTTGGCAAGGTTTCTTGTGATCAGAGCCTGTGGGTTCTTGGAGCAAGTTGCCAAAGAGTGTTGCATTTCTTACCTTCTTAGGCAATCAGATCCGAGAGCAGCAGCCTTTGGAGCGAGCTGGCTAAGGCGTGCCCCTAGTCCAACGCCGGACAATCTTGTAAGCCTGGTACGCCGGTTCGACACCGTTTGGGCGGATGAACTCTGCGAGTTGCTAAACGAGGACGATGAGCGTCTTCGCCGTGAGATCGGGTTTCTGGTCGACCGTCGTAACAGAATCGCTCACGGTCTGAATGAGGGTGTCTCGACAGTGAAGGCTATCCAGCTAGCTGAAGTATCAGAGGAAGTTACGGATTGGTTTATCCGACGCCTCGGGACTCAATCCTGATTGATGGGACAAGTCTGTGAGACTTTACTCATGGCTACTCTCTCTAAGGTGGCTTAGCCTTACAACTGCTGGAAGGGCAGTACTTCCACTCAAGAAGGATAAGCACGTCTGTTTAGTGTAGAGTATGTAAAACGGTTATTGAACAATGATGTCTATAACGGACCTTGGTCAAATAGAGGTTCACACATGTCCCCGAGACTACAACGGTGGTATACAGTTCGCGGACCTGGGAGAGTTCGCATCCTGGGCTGGACCGGACTCGTTGACGTCCTACGGCGGGAGACAGTCGGGACAAGCGCCGATTGCCACCACAAGCAAGCTCCGGCTACTGCTAGGGTGCCGGACGCAGTGCGTAACTTCGACCTGATGATCATCGGCACCGGATCCGGGAATTCGGTGATCGGTCCGGAGCACGACGGTTGGGACATCGCCATCGTGGAGCGGGGTCCTTTCGGCGGTACCTGCCTGAACGTGGGCTGCATACCTTCGAAGATGTTCGTGTACGCGGCGGAGATGGCCGAGTTGGCTTCTGACAGTGAGCGGCTGGGCGTGCACACCCGCTTCGACGGCGCCGACTGGCCATCCATCCGCGATCGCGTATTCGGCCGTATCGACCCCATCGCCGCGGGCGGCCGCACCTACCGCGAGGAACTTCCCAACGTGACCGTGTACTCCGGAACAGGGCGGTTCGTGGGAACGAAGCGTGTAGCGGTGGCCGACGAGGTCATTTCCGCCGAGCGGATCGTCATCGCGGCGGGAGGGAGGCCTACCGTTCCGCCCGTGCCGGGCCTCGCCGAATGCGGCTACCACACTTCGGACACGGTCATGCGGCTCGAGCGGCTGCCCGAGCGACTGCTGGTGATCGGCGCGGGGTACATCGCCGCCGAGCTGGGCGGTGTGATGGGCGCGTTCGGTTCGAAGGTCACCTTCCTACTCCGAGGCGACACCTTCCTGCGCCGGGAGGACCACGACATCAGCAGCCGGTTCACGTCTGCCTACTCACGTCGGTTCGACGTGCGAACGCACACCCGGCTGATCGAAGCCCGCCGGGACGGAGACGACGTCGTGATAGGCCTGGTCGACAAGGACGGAGACAGAATCGAGTTGAGTGGGGATGAGTTGCTGGTGGCCACCGGCCGCCGGCCCAACACCGACCAACTCGACTTGACCGCGGGAGGAATCGAAGTCGACCGACGCGGCTTCGTGGTCACCGACGACCAACTCCGCACGAGCGTCGACGGCGTGTGGGCGCTCGGCGACATCACCAACCCCGTCCAGCTGAAGCACGTCGCCAACCACGAGGCCCGGGTGGTGCGTCACAACCTGACCAACCCGGAAAGTCCGGCGACCGTCGACCACCGCTTCATCCCGCATGCAGTGTTCGGCTATCCCCAGATCGCCAGCGTGGGCTTCACGGAGCAGGAGTGCAGGCAGCAGGACCTCCCGTACGTGAGCCATGTGCAGCCCTACTCGGAGGCCGCCTACGGCTGGGCGATGGAGGACACCGATAGCGTGGCCAAGGTGATCGCCCACGCCGAGACCCGCCGTCTCCTCGGCGCCCACATCATCGGACCGCAGGCGCCCACCCTCATCCAGCAACTCATCCAGGGCATGCACTTCGACCTGACCGTCGACCAGATGTCACGCGGCCAGTATTACATCCACCCTGCGCTCCCCGAGGTAGTCGAACAGGCCCTGCTCGAACTCTGACCGAGCTCTGGGAATCTGCCCGATCACGACAGAGCGGGAATCTTGGCCATAACAAATCCTGTAGACGGGAGTCGGCGATCCAATCACGGAGCTTGAGGTACTATCGGGTCCAGTGGTACACATCAGTTCTCGGACGAGTTGCATCTCACAGGAGTAAGCTTATAGTGACTAAACACCCGCCACCGGCCGCTGTCGTCGTTACAGATGCCGAGCACCCTGCGGCACGCATCATCGGGTGGAGTGACGACATCCGCATCAAGGTCGACCTAGCCGAGCCAGCCATTCCTCCCGAGGATTGGCACATTGTCTCAAGTCCCGAAAGAGTTCTGACCGGCATTCCGGCGGACCATTCAGGTTGATCTCGGAGCCACCCGGCTCCGACTCACGACACTATTGCCACCTGCTCAAGCACCGCCGCTGCCGTTTGCAGGATGTATTCGACGTGGTCTTCCCCCATGACCGAAGAGGTGGACAGGAACGGGAAACCGAAAACGCCGCGGTTCCCGAACGCCAGAGAGAGGCCGGTCATCAGCACGTCGGGTCGGCGTACTTCCGGCTCGCAGGCCAGGCTGAGCAGGGACCCGCCGCCTTCGACTCGGAGTGGCAGGCCCCGTTCACTCACGGCGGCGGACAAGCCTTCGCGCAGCAGCCTGCCGAGGTGGTCGATCCGGTCGTAGACCTCCCGGGTGAGGAGGCGGAGGCCGGCGACCCCCGCTGCGGCCGTCATCGGGTTGGCGTTGAAGGTCCCTGCCAGGGCCACCTTCATGTCGCCGAGCGGGTCGGTGACCGCCATGATGTCGGCCCTCCCACCGAACGCGCCGACCGGGAGGCCGCCGCCGATCAGCTTCCCGAGAGCGGTCATGTCGGGCGCCACCCCGTAGCGTTCCTGCGCGCCTCCCATCGCCAGGCGCAGGGAGATGACCTCGTCGAACAGGAGGAGCACTCCCTCGTCCGCCGTAACGGCTCGCAAGGTCTCCAGGAACCCTTCGGGCGGATGGGCGAAGCCGCCCGCCGAGCGGAATGGGGTGAGGATCACCGCGGCCATCCGGTCGGCGTTCAGCCTGATCAGGTGGGCGACACCATCGGTGTCCCCCCAGGAACCCAGCACGACGTTGTCCGAGAGGTTGGCGGGCACTCCCCCGGTGCTCGGCGCCATGCCGACGGCGCCCGGAGCGGACCCGAACTCGAAGCCGTCGTAGGTGCCGTGATAGGCGCCGTCCAGCTTGAGGACGAGGTCCCGGCCGGTGAAGGCCCGGGCCACCTTGAGCATGTGCATGTTGGCCTCGGTGCCCGAGTTGGCGAAGCGGACCCGCTCGATCGACGGGATCCGCTCGCAGAGGATGCTCGCCCACTCGACCTCGGTCGGGTTGTGGCCTCCCCAGGCGGTCCCCGACTCCGCCTGGGACCGCACCGCCGCCACGATGTCGGGATGGGCGTGCCCGTGGACCAGCGCGGTCGAGTTGTTGTTCAGGTCGAGGCGGCGATTCCCGTCGACGTCCCAAATGTAAGGGCCTTCCCCGCGCTCGAAGTAGGGAGGGTGCGGGCGGGTCGTAATCGAGTAACGGGTATCACCGCCCGGGAGGACCCCCCCACCCCTAACGAATAGGGCTGCCGAACGGGGGGTGATCCGGCGGTACTCGTCGACTATCCCCTGGTACCACTCGAGGAGCGGTTGGTCGGCGCTCATGTTCCGGTCAGCCAGCGTCGGGGATTGTCGTGGGTGATGGTCCTGATGATCTCGTCGGGCACACCCCTGGCGGACAGCGCGGGCAGGAACGTCTCGGACAGGTACACGAAACCGGTGCCGCCGTGTATCCGCAACTGCCCCAGCTTGCACACATCGTGGGAAAGCATCAAACGGTCCTCGAATCCCCTGTCGATCAGTTCACGGATGAGGTCGAGAATACGTTCCTCGAACCGGCCCATGCCCCGGAACTGGCCGCAGTTGTCGAACATGACGTACACACCTCGGTCAAGCAGTCCGAGCAGGTAGCGGAGGTGCGGGTAGGCGTCGCAGTGCGCCACCGCCACCCGCCTGAGGTCCGCATCCTCCTCTTCGAGAATGTTCAGTTGCGCCGGAGCGACCGGGCCGATGGCGTGGAGGGCCCCGATGGAGAGGCCCGTGGCCTTGTGCGCCCGAGCCGCGGCCCGCAGCACCCGCTCCTCTGCCGGGGACACCCAATCCTTCTCCGACCCGATCTCACCGATCACGCCCGGGCGGATGTCCGTGTCACCCACCCCTTCGGTGATCTCCCGGATCAACTCCTCGGCCAGGTCATCAGCCGACCGCCGATCGATCCGCTCGTCGGGCAGGTAGTAGTTCCCGCGGTACCAGCCGCAACCCATGACGAAGTGCACCCCGGTTCGCTCCGACAGGACGCGTAGCCGACGTGGGGACCTGCCATTGTCGGGAACGCTCAGGTCGAAGATGCTCGCTCCTCCCAGGTCGCCGAACGCCGTCACCTCGTCGGCCATCACATCCTCGTCGACGAACTGGTCTGCAACGTCGTAGCGGTAGTCGGCGTGCCGGAGGGTGCAGTAGACATGCTCGTGGGGAAGGGTGAACCCGAGTTCGTCAGCCGGTACCGGTCCCAGAACTGTCATAACCGTTCCGACATCGTTCATCCGGACCTCCTCGATCGGCTGTCAGGAACCGTTCAGGGACTCTACCGGGCTGATGCCGCTGTGGCGTACCCTGTGACACAGCCGTAGCCTGTTTCCGGGAGGTGGACTTGAACCGCGAGCACAGCACCGAGCACGAGGTCGACCTGCTTCTCCGTCACGCGCGCATCATCACGATGGACCCAGCGCGGAGGATCCTGGTCGACGGAGCGGTCGCCGTCGGCGATGGGCGCATTCTGGAGGTGGGGCCCGACCGTGAAGTGTCGGCGGTGGTTACCCATGCCGCCGCTACCCGCGACCTCGGTGGCGCCCTGGTACATCCGGGGCTCGTCGACGCCCACGTCCACGCGGGCAGCTCCGAACTCAGCCGGGGCATGGCGCCCAAGGATCATGCCGACTACGGGGCGGTCGACGACTGGCTGTTCACCTTCCGCAGCCCCGAGACCGACCACCTCGGCGCTTTGCTGTCGTGCATGGAGATGGTGACCAACGGCACCACCGCGTACAGCGACACCGGAGGATCCTTCTTTTTGGACGAGACCGCCCGGGCCATCGAAACGGTCGGGATGCGGGGCATGCCCGGACATTCAATGCTCGACTTCAACCCCCGGGTTCCAGGCCGCGACACCTCCGCGGGCGCCATGTCCGACGAGGAGGCGGAGACATTGCGTACCCCGACACGGGAGTGCGTCGAGAAGCTGGACGACCAGATGAGCCGCTACCCGTTCCGCGGCGGCGGGCTCGTCCGGGGCGGGG
This sequence comes from Candidatus Spongiisociaceae bacterium, assembly GCA_965219685.1. Taxonomy (GTDB): domain Bacteria; phylum Actinomycetota; class Acidimicrobiia; order Spongiisociales; family Spongiisociaceae; genus JAPPFW01. The sequence continues at coordinate 1,467,095 of CBDCOH010000002.1, forward strand.
CGACCATGTACGGCTGCATGCGCTGCTCCGACGAGCTGCTCATCAAGGCTCAGGCTCTCGCCAGGAAACACGGGGCGCCGATGATCATGCACCAGTCGTGGGATCCCGAGGAGGTGACCATCTCCGAGGCGCTGTACGGATGCCGCCCCATCGAACATCTGGCCGAGATCGGGGTGCTGGACGAGAACCTGACGCTGGTCCACATGAACCATCTGTCCCCGGTCGAGGTCGACCTGGTGGCCGAATCGGGCACCCGGGTGGTGCACTGCCCGGCGGCGTCCCTGCGGCGGGGTATGGGTGCGATCAGGAACGGCTCCTTCCCCGAGATGCTCGCCAAGGGTGTCCCGGTGGCTCTCGGCTCCGATGGCTACAGCGGCCGGCGGGATGTGCTTCGTCAGGCCTACCTGGCTGCGGTTGGGTTCCGTGAGTTCCGGGGTGAGTTGCCGGTCCTGACCGGCGAGACCGTCCTCGAGATGGCCACTCTCCACGGAGCCAAGGCACTCGGGCTCGAGGACGAGGTCGGTTCGATCGAGATAGGCAAGCGGGCCGACCTGGTGATCCACAGCCTGGATAGGCCCGAGGCATACCCCCGGTTCCAGGATCCCGTCGACAACCTCGTCTATTTCCGGGCATCGAGCACAGTGGATACCGTCTTCGTCAACGGGGAAGCAATCCTCGACGGAGGCCGCTTCACCCGTTTCGACGCAGCGGAGGCCTACCGCAGAATCCAGGATGCGGCGGCCGAGTTCGAGTCGGGCGTGGGCGCCACGACCTACGCCGTCTGGCCCCTCGTCGACTAGATGACTAGTTCCTAGTCGGTAGTCCCCAGGTTCTAGTTGGGAATCGGGGGTAACACTTAATTGGATTATTTACCATCCTCCAAAGCACTGTTGGGGTCTCGCGTTCTGCGCCGTGGGTGGCTCTTCAAGAAACTGCAGTCCTGCCCGGGGTCCGAGTCCAAGAACGGGGGCACACGAGTTACAGATGTGTCGTACAGCGTTGTGTAGCGAATCGAAGAGTACGGTCGCTTCTGGTCGATCCCTTGGAAGTACTCGACTAACCACCTCCCGAGCAGCGCCTCACCGACCGGGATCAGGATGTTTGGTACTGTTCGCCAATGGCGGTCGCCCTAGACGCTTACGATCCCAACTTCCTCCACGACCCCTACCCCACGTTCGACCGGATCCGGGAGGAGACACCCGTTTTCCGATCTCCCGGGCGCAAGGGTGAGAGGCCCGTCTGGTTCCTAACCCGCCATGCCGATGTGCGGAGGGCCTTGCGAGACCGCCGGTTGGGGCGGATAGACCAGCCCACCGTGGACCGGGCCGCCTGGGGACTCCCGCCGCTCCACGCGGAGTTGGCGGCCTACTACGACGTGGAGCATTGGGCTCTGGTCTGGCTGGAGCCGCCCAACCACACCAAGATCCGCCGCCTGGTCTCCAGCGCCTTCACGATTCGCCGGGTGGCGAGCCTCCGACCCCGCATAGCCGTACTCGCCGACCGTCTGCTCGACCCGGTGGTGCAGCGGGGCCGCATGGACCTCGTGAACGACTACGCAGCTCCGTTCTCGGTCCAGGTAATCGCCGAGTTGCTGGGCGTACCCACCACCCACTGGCGGCAGATGCTCGACTGGTCGTCCCGCATCACCAGGATGTACGAGTACAACACCGACAAGGCGCAGATCCGTTCGGCTGTGGACGCCTGTGTCGAGTTCTCCGCGTACTGCGAGGAGCTGATCGCACGCCGCCGTACCGACCCTCGCGACGACCTGATCACCGCGCTGTGCTTCGCCGAGACCGAGGACGGAACGCTCACCGACATCCAGATCGTGTCGATGATCATCACCCTCCTCAACGCCGGGCACGAAGCCTCGGTGAACACGCTCGCCAACGGAATGCTGGCGCTGATGCAGCATCCGGACCAGTGGCGCCTCCTCTCCGGCGGGGAGGTCCGCCCGGCCACCGCCGTCGAGGAACTCTTCCGCTGGGATGCACCCATCCAGACCTTCGACAGATGGGTGGTCGCTGACAGCTACGACGTGGGCGGGCAATCGATCGGCCGGTACGAGCAGGTGACCGTGCTGCTCGGGTGCGCCAACCGCGATCCCCGCCACTTCGACGAGCCGAACTCCTTCCGGATAGGCCGGGACGATGCGACCCACGTCAGCTTCGGGGGCGGAATCCACCACTGCCTCGGCGCCCCGCTCGCCCGCCTCGAAGTAGAGGTTGCACTCGAAAGGCTCGCTGCCAGGTGCCCGAGGCTGCAACTGATCGGCAACCCGGTTCGACCTCCGAGGTTCGTGCTGCGCGGCTTCAACTCTCTTGAACTCACGCTTGCCTGATGACCATCGCCTGGACAGTGGACGCCGCCCACGCCGCTAGGGAAGATCAGCCAGAATGAGCACCGAATGAGGACGAGCAGGAAGATCATCGCGGGGGTTGCAGCCGCGATCCTCGCTGTTGCGGTGGCCGGTCTGGCGTGGTGGATTCTGCGGGACGAGGGACCCGAGGCGGTCGATCTGGAGGCGGCGGTGGCCCTGATGGAGACCGTGGACATCACCGACGGCGGGGACGCCACGCCGGCTACCGGGTCCACCCAAGACATCGGAACGACCCTGAGCACCGCTCCAGACACTCCAGCCACAACTTCCAATCCCACGATGTCCACCGGCGACGCTCCCACCACCACATCGACCATCGGTACCGGAACTTCGGTCACCACCTCGACCACTCCGCCGACCGCCGAGGACCCCACCACCACATCGACCACAAGTGCCGAAACCTCCGTCGCGACATCGGGCGCCGCGAAAGCCGACGACGCGGCATCACCCGATCCCGGTGAAGTCACGGAGACAACCGCGGTGGACGCGGGTCTGGCCGCCTTGACGGGAGTGTGGACGATCGTCACCACCGAGGGTGCCGACGTTCTGACCGCCGAGTCCCCGGTTAGCTTCGCGGGTTACCGAGTGGTGGAGGTGCTGGCGGGAGGAGTCGACGAATCCACAGCAGTGGGCCGTACCGCAGAGGTGACCGGTTCGATCGAACTGAGCGGAACCCAACTGGTTGCCGCCACGGTGGTGGTCGAGATGGCCACGTTGCGTACCGACGACAGCCACCGCGACAGCCATGCCCGCCAGGAACTCCACACCAGCGAGTTCCCGCTGGCCGTCTTCACCCTCGTCGAGCCCTTGGATTTGCCCGAAGGCGTCTCCAAGGGCGAGAAGTTCTCAGGGTCGGCCGTCGGAGACCTCACGATCAAGGGTGTCACCAACCGCGCCGTGTTCGATCTCGAAGCTCAACTCGTTGGCGACACCATCGTGGCCGTCGGGTCCACCGGGGTGGTGTTCGCCGACTTCGGCGTGGCGACTCCAACATCCCGCGCCGTCATCTCCGTCGAGGACCACGGCATCATGGAGTTCCAACTCTTCTTCACCCGCTGACAACAGGGTCAGGAGTCGCTGGTGAGGGACTAGGCGCCGGCTTCCGCGGTTGCGAGGGTGGCCTGGTCGGCTAGGACGGTGACCGTGTTGTCGAAGATCTGGAGGAAGCCGCCGCCCACATCCACGCGGACACGCTCCTCGGCGGTCTCTATCTCCACTGTGCCGGTGGCGAGAGCAGCCATAAGCGGCTCGTGGTGGGCGAGGATCCCGATCTCGCCGTCGACAGTCCTGGCCACCACGAATCCGGCCCCGCCGGACCAGAGCACCGCCTCCGGCGACACGACGTCGACCCGCATGAGGGTGGTGGCGGTTACCACTAGGCGGCAACTCCCTGGATCTCGCGGGCCTTGCGCATGGCGTCCTCGGCGCCGCCGACCATGTAGAAAGCCTGCTCGGGTAGGTGATCGAGTTCACCGTCGAGCACCATCTTGAAGGACGAAATGGTCTCGTCCAGCGGCGTATAGATGCCTGGCTGGCCGGTGAACTGCTCGGCCACGAACATGGGCTGGGACAGGAAGCGCTGGATCCGGCGAGCCCGGGCCACCAGCAGCTTGTCCTCCTCGGACAACTCGTCTACTCCGAGGATGGCGATGATGTCCTGGAGGTCCTTGTAGCGCTGTAGCACCCGCTGCACTGCCGTGGCCACCTCGTAGTGCTCCCTTCCCACGATCTGGGGATCGAGCGCCCGGCTGTTCGAGTCGAGGGGGTCGACGGCCGGGTAGATCCCGAGCGCGGTGAGGGCTCTCTCCAGCACGGTGGTGGCGTCCAGGTGGGCAAAGGCCGTGTGGGGCGCCGGGTCGGTTATGTCGTCGGCAGGCACGTACACCGCCTGCATGGAGGTGATGGAACGCCCCTTCAGCGATGTGATGCGCTCCTGCAGGAAGCCCATCTCGCCCGCCAGGGTCGGCTGGTACCCCACCGCGGAGGGCATCCGCTCGAGAAGTACCGACACCTCCGAGCCGGCCTGGGTGAACCGGAAGATGTTGTCGATGAACAGCAGTACATCCTGTCGCTGCACGTCCCGGAAGTACTCGGCCATGGTCAGCGCGGACAGGGCGACCCGGAGGCGGACTCCGGGTGGTTCGTCCATCTGCCCGAACACCAATGCCGCCTGGTTGATCACTCCGGTCTCAGACATCTCGAGGAACAGGTCGTTGCCCTCCCTGGTGCGTTCGCCGACACCCGCGAATACCGAGACACCGTCGTGCTGGGTGGCGACCCGGTTGATCATCTCCTGGATCAGGACCGTCTTCCCGACGCCTGCCCCTCCGAACAGGCCGACCTTGCCGCCGCGGAGGTACGGGCAGATCAAGTCGAGCACCTTGATCCCCGTCTCGAACACGTCCCTGGTGGGTTCGACATCCTCGAAAGGTGGCGCCGGACGGTGGATGGGCCAGCGTTCACCCGAGAACTCGATATCGGGTGCGTCGAGCGAGTCGCCCCACATGTTGAAGATATGGCCCAGCGTCTGGTTGCCCACGGGGACCGAGATCGGAGCCCCGGTGTTCCGTACCTGCGCACCTCTGACCAGCCCGTCGGTAGAGGCCATCGCAACGGCCCGCACCCGGCTCCGACCGAGGTGTTGAGCCACCTCCGCGACGATCGTCTTCTGTTCTCCTTCGACCTCAAGGTCGATCTCGAGCGCGTGAAGGATTTCAGGGAGGCCTTCCCGGGGGAACTCCACGTCGACCACCGGACCGGCTACCTTGCTGATCCGTCCTACGCTGACCGTTTCTGCCATATGTACTCCAGTTTCAACCCGCGGCCAGCGCTTGCGCGCCACCCACGATCTCGGCTATTTCAGTGGTGATCTCGGCCTGGCGCGCCTGGTTGGCGGTACGCGTCAGCACCTTGATCAACTCGTCTGCATTCTCGGTCGCCGCTTTCATCGCCCGCTGCCGGCTGGCGTGTTCGGAAGCCGAGCTCTCCAGCAGTTGACCGTACAGAGCAGACTCCACATACCGGGGCAGCAACCGTCCGAGGATCACCGCAGGGTCCGGCTCGTACTCGTAGGAGACCGCCCTTCCGCCCCCATCACTGCTCTCCGCAGCCGAAGGGGGGGTGACCGGGAGCAACTCGATGCGGGTCGGAACGTAGGCGAGCGCCGACTGGTAGACCGTGTAGAAGACCTCCACCCCGTCCACAGATCCGGCCTCGTAGTCCTCCATCAGCGCCACACCGATACCACGGGCGTCCCCGTAGGTGGGCTGGTCCGTGACTCCGAAGAAGCTGTTGGCGATGTCGTAGCGCCGGAACGAGAAGTAGGTCTGTGCCTTCTTGCCGACGGCATAGAGACGTACCGGAATGCCCTCTCCCCGGAGTTCGCTCATGCGAGCCTCTGCCATCCTCATCACCGAGGAGTTGTAGGCCCCGGCCAGTCCCCTGTCGGACGTGACCACCAGAACACCCATCGTCCGCACGTCCCGACGCTCCAGGAGGGGATGGCCCACATCCCCGGACGCTCGTCCGACGTTGCGGATCACCTCGTTCATCTTCTCGGCGTAGGGTCGGGCAGCGCCCACCCGTTCACGGGCTTTGACGATGCGGGAGGCAGCGATCAACTCCATGGCTCGGGTGATCTTCTTGGTGGATTCGACGCTGCGGATCCGCCGCCGGATGGCTCGGAGTTCGGCGCTGGCCATTGCGGAGCGCTACTCCCCTTCCCCGAACGTCCCCGTGTAGGCGGCGATGGCAACGTCGAGGTCGTCACCTTCGGGGAGTGCGCCGGTCCGCCTGATGCCTTCGAGGACGTGCGAGTGTCTGACCCGGACGAAGTCCCGCAACTCGTGCTCGGCGCGGGCGATATCCGGCACGGGAATCGCGTCGAAGTGTCCCCGGGACACCGCGTAGATCACCAGTACCTGCTCCTCGACCGGGACCGGCTCGAACTGGGGCTGCTTGAGGATCTCCACCACTCGCCGGCCGCGCTCCAACTGTGCGAGCGAAACCGCGTCCAACTCCGAGCCGAACTCGGCGAAGGCCTCCAACTCGCGATACTGTGCGAGGTTCAGCCGCAGCGTTCCCGCCACCTTCTTCATCGCCTTGGTCTGAGCGTTGCCGCCGACCCGCGAGACCGAGATTCCGGCATTGATGGCCGGCCGGATGCCCGCGAAGAACAGGTCTGTCTCCAGGAAGATCTGACCGTCGGTGATCGAGATGACATTCGTCGGAATGTACGCCGAGACGTCGTTGGCCTTGGTCTCCACCAGGGGCAGGCCGGTGAGTGAACCCCCTCCCAACTCGTCCGAGAGCTTGGCGCAGCGTTCCAGCAGGCGGCTGTGCAGGTAGAAGACGTCACCGGGGAAGGCTTCACGACCAGGGGGCCGACGCAGGAGCAGCGAGATCTCGCGGTAGGCCACCGCCTGCTTGGTTAGGTCGTCGAAGATGACCAGCGCGTGCTGGCCGTTGTACATCCAGTGCTGTCCTATCGCGGAGCCGGCATAGGGGGCGTACATCTGCAGCGCTGGAGGTGACGACGCCGCAGCGGTCACCACGACGGTGTACTCCATAGCGCCTGCCTCCTCAAGGGCGGCCACCACTTCGGCCACTGTGGAGGCCCGCTGGCCCACCGCCACGTAGATGCACTTCACCTCGTCCGGAGTTCCCTGGAACTGCTTCTGGTTGATGATCGTGTCGACGACGATCGCGGTCTTGCCGGTCTGGCGATCACCGATGATCAGCTGGCGCTGGCCCTTGCCGATCGGGGTCATCGAATCGATGGCCTTGATCCCGGTCTGCAGCGGTTCGTGCACGGGCTTGCGCTGCACGACCGACGGCGCCTGCACCTCTAGCAACCGCCTCGGGTTCTGGGGAACATCGCCCTTGCCGTCGAGCGGGTTGCCGACCGGGTCGATCACCCTGCCGAGCAGGGCATCCCCGACCGGCACGGAGAGCACCCGCCCGGTCTGGTGGACCGGATCCCCCTCCTCGATGTAGGCCGCCTCGCCCATGAGCACCACTCCTAGGTCGTGCTCGTCGAGGTTCAGGGTCACCCCCAGCAGGCCACCCGGGAACTCCAGTAACTCCGAGGCAGCCGCATTGGGCAATCCCGAAACTCTCGCAACACCGTCGGCGATCGACGTGACGTAACCTACCGTCTCCTGCTCGAGGCTGGGCGACCAGTCCGCCACATGCTTGCTGAGCGCCGCGGTGATGTCTTCGGGACTAATCGTCAACTGCGCCATCGGTACTCACTCCTACTTCTCTCGTTCCATTCGTTAAGCGGTCACCGCTTCGCGTAGCTGTTCCAGGCGCTTCCGCACGGAACCGTCGATCACGGTGTCACCCACCCTCGCGACCAAGCCACCCAGGATCGACTCGTCCACCACGACCCTCACCTCTACCTGGTTGCCGACTCGCTCCGCCAGGGCGTCGGCCAGACGCTCGACCGTTGCGTCGTCCAGCAAGATGGCGCTCCGTACCTCGGCGACCGCCCGGTTACGGGCCTCCGCCGAGCGCAGGGTGAACTCGTCGGCGATCGAGCCGAGGTCGCCGCCTTTGCCCAGACCGACGGCGAAGCTCACGAAAGAAGTCGTCAGGCGATGGGCGCGCCCTCCCAGCAGGTCGTCTATCACCCCCTGCTTCCGCTCCATCGGCAGACGGTTGTCCCCGAGCGCCTCCTTAAGGTCGTCAGACCCTTCCAGGGCTCTGGCCAGCCGGAACAACTCGCCCTCGACGCGTTCCATCACGCCCTCGCCGCGGGCCATCTCGAATATGGCGGCGGCGTATCCGCGGATCGTCGCGTCGGCCATCTACTCGCCCGACTCCAACTCTGCCAGATAGTTGTCGACCAGGCCGAGTTGTGTTTCCCTGTCCAGACTCCGGCCGACCACCTTCTCGGCCAGATCGATCGAGAGGTTGGCAACCTGGAGGCGGGCGGCATCGAGGGCTCGGTCCGACTCCGCAGCAGCCTCCTCCCGGGCCCTGCTGACGATTTCCTCCGCCTCCTGCTGAGCCCTGCTGACCGTCTCCGACCGTACAGCTTCGGCAGCCTGGCGGGCCTCGTCGACTATCCGGGCGGCCTCTCCCTTTGCTCCGGCCAACTGCTCCCGGTACCGGGATGCAAGCTCTTCGGCCTCCTGCCGGGTGTTCTCGGCCGATTCCAACCTCGAGCGCTCGGCCTCCTGGCGACGTGCCAGAGTGGCGCTGAGCACGGGCACCACCCATTTCCATATGAAGAAGAAAATGATGGCGAAGGCGATTATTCCCGCTATCAACTCCGAGGTCTCGGGGAGCAGCAGGCCGAGACCGCCACTATCCTCCGCGCCCTCCTCGGCGGCCAGCAGAAGAGGGGGCGCCGCCATCATGATCCGTGTATCAGGAGCCTTCATCAGCCGATGAAGAACAGCACGAAGCCGATGAGGGCAAGTGCTTCGGTGAAGGCGATGCCCAGGAACATGGTCGTCCGGACCGTGCCCTCCATCTCCGGCTGGCGAACCATTGCAGTGATGGCGTTGCCCACCACGATGCCGATACCGATGCCGGGACCCACTGCCGCCAAGCCGTATCCGACCAGGTTGAGACTCCCGCTGATCTCGCCGGTGAGTCCTGCCTGGGCCAGCGAGAGGGCTCCCAGCGCTACCGCAAGAACTGCGTCCATCCTTTGTTCTCCCTTTCTGGTTGTGTTACGAAAGCCACTCGTTTCGCAGACTTCCCGAATCGTTAATGGGCGGGCTCCAGCGATGTCTGTATGTACACCGCCGTGAGCAGGGTGAAGATGTAGGCCTGAAGCACCGCCACCACCACCTCGAAGACGAAGATCGCCAGTCCGAAGGCGAACCAGACGATTCCTATGCCGGCTTTCAGCCCGATGTCGCCGACGGCGGCCACGAAGATCACTCCGGACACCAGCAGCAGCGTGAGCATGAGGTGACCTGCCACCATGTTGGCGAAGAGCCGCACGGCCAACGTTATGGGGCGAAGGATGAAGACCGACACCAAGTCGATGAGGCCCACCAGCCATCGCAGCGCGAGGGGAACCGACTTGGGCCAGATGGCGTCGATGAAGTAGTGCTTGAAGCCGTTCTTGGCGAAGCCGACGAAGACGAATATGACCCATGTGACGATGGCGAGAAAGGCGGGCAGCGCCATGCGGGAGGTGATCGGGAAGTTCACGAACGGAGTTACCTCGAACAGGTTCCCGACCAGGATGAAGAAGAAGAGGGACAGCAGGTAGGGCAGGTACTTGGCGCCGTGTTCGGCCCCGATCACGCCCTTGGCGATGTCGTCACGCACGAAGCCGACCAGGCTTTCGATCACGATCTCGAACCTGGAGGGGACCAGTTGCTGGCGGCGGAGCCCGAAGAACAGCAGTGCCAGCACGATCACCATGGCCGCGAAGATCAGGAATACGGTCCTCGTGAAGTGGAAGCCGCCGATCGAGAAGAGAGGGTTGGTGAACTCGAACAACTCGTTCACGTTGGACGGCGCGCATATGACCGAACCCTCGACGTCGCAACCCGCCACCGCCAGTATCGCCAAGTCACCCACGCGAGCGAACTCTCCTTCCCTTGTTCCTTCCCAGGGCTACAGCCTCCCAGACCAACAGACCGACGTATGTGGCGATCACGGCCAGCCCGAGCGCCGTCCGATCGACCTCGAACAGGGAGATAACCGCCCACATCGTCGCCGCGATCAGACCGAGGCGCAAGATGAACCCTAGAAGCGCACCGGCATGATAGGCCCCGAGCGACACCCTCGCCAACCACGACAGCATGGATCCGGTCAGCAGGTAGTAGCCGGTCACTATGGCCACTCCGATCGCGGCCGCTACCAGGCCGTCGCGTCCCCGAACCAGTCCGAATGCCAACAGCATGACCGGGCCAACCACCACCGCCCGGCTGACGATCGAGCGGGCCATCTGCAGTTCCACCGGTGGACGCTCGGCGATGTAGCGTTCCACCTCGGACCGTTCCAATCCCTGACGGGTTCCTGCCTCAGCGGACACGGACCGCTTGCTTTCCGGTTGGCTTTCTTACCAGTTCCCACATCCGGTAGAAACCGTTGGCCGAACCTAGGGCGATACCCACGACCAGCAGCCACGGTTCTGTCGACAACCAGCGGTCGGCGAGCCATCCGAGGAGGGTTCCGGCCATGATCGACCCGAAAAAGGAACCGCCCGCGACCCAGCTGTCCGCGACAGCCGAGGTGACCCCGCGATGGGCAGTGCGGACGGCACCATCCGGTGCCATGTCCAGGTCGGACTCGGGCGCGCCAAAAGCCTCGGTCATCGACGGTGACCCTACAAGATTGTGATTAGTTTCACAAGCTTCTGAGACCTCGTCACCTTACGGTCCGGGAAACCATCAGACGTGCCCGGGGAAACTCGGCGGGTAGGGCTGGTAGTCCTGTGCCAGCGCAGCTACGTCGTGGCGCACCGCCTCCACTTTCGCGGAGTCTCCACGGTCTCGCAGTGCCCGGGTTATCAGGTCGGCCACCTGGACGGACTCGGCCTCCTTCATCCCGCAGGTCGTGATGCCGGGCGTCCCGATGCGGAGCCCGCTGGTGATGAAGGGTGGACGTGGGTCGTACGGGATCCCGTTGCGGTTGAGGGTTATCCCGATCGAGTCGAGAAGCGTCGATGCCTCCCTGCCGGTCAGGTCCTCGTCGATGGACCGCATGTCGAGCAGCAGCAGATGGTTGTCCGTACCGCCCGACACCACCCGGACGCCACGTTCCATGAACGCGTGCGCCATGGCGGAGGCGTTCGCAACGATCTGCGCCGCGTAGGCCTGGAATTCGACGGTCGAGGCCTCCTGGAAGCACACCGCCTTACCGGCGATCTGGCTGATGATCGGACCGCCCTGCATGTCGGGGAACACGGACTTGTTGAGCCCCGGTCCGTACTCCTCTCGGGCCATGATCATCCCACCCCGCGGACCTCGGAGGGCCTTGTGGGTCGTGGCCGTGACGATATCCGCAAAGGGGGTCGGGTTCGGCATCGCCCGGCCGGCGACCAGCCCGATGAAGTGGGCTGCGTCCACCATCAGCAGGGCGCCGATCTCGTCGGCGATGGAGCGGAACGCCTCGTAGTCGAGATGGCGCGAGTACGCCGAATAGCCGGCGAGCACGATCTTGGGGCGATGCTCGAGTGCCTTGGCTCGCACCTCATCCATGTCGATGACCTCGGTCCGCCGGTCCACGCCATAGGCGATGAACCGGTAGAGGCGCCCCGAGAAGTTGACCGGTGAACCGTGGGTGAGGTGACCTCCCTCGGCCAGGCTGAGCCCCAGCACCGTGTCGCCCGGTTCGAGATGGGCGAAGTAGACCCCCATGTTGGCCTGGGCGCCCGAGTGGGGCTGCACGTTGACGTACTCGGCGTCGAAGAGGGACTTGGCGCGATCGATCGCCAGGCCTTCGAGCAGGTCCACCATCTGGCATCCCTCGTAGTAGCGCCGCCCGGGATATCCCTCCGCGTACTTGTTGGTGTAGATGGATCCGCACGCCTGCATCACGGCCGGGGAGGCGAAGTTCTCCGAGGCGATCAGGTGGATGTGGGTGTTCTGGCGGCCCACGTCCGCCTTGATCAGATCGGCCACCGCCGGGTCGACCTGTTCGATCGGTCTCATATCGGTCATGGCTGTGACCTCCGTTGTCGTAGTGGCCGGAGGGTAGCGTTTGGTGGCTGGTGAGTGGTGAGTAGTGAGTAGTGAATGGTGAACAGTGTCAGTATAATCTAATATAACCTAGCAACTAGTAACTAACAACTAGCATCTAACAGGGCCTTGCCGGAGGACGGCGGGGGGATCGAGGGTTAGGTCGACCACGGTGGAGGCTTGGCCGCCGTGACAGCGGCCTTCCACGTAGACGGCCACGCCGTCACCCAGCGCTTCCCGCGCGCCGGCGGAGTCGATTGCGGGAGGAGATCCGCTCCGGTTGGCGCTCGTGACCGCCAGGGGACCCGACCGCGTGAGGAGGTCCCGGAGCTTCGGGTGGTCGGGCATGCGTACCGCCAGGGTTCCACGCCGGTGGTCCCCCACTCCCTCGGCCAACTCCACTTTGCTCCGCAGGATGGCGGTGAAGGCTCCGGGCCAGAACTTGCCTACCAGTTTCCGAGTTTGCCCGGTGAGACGAACCAGATCCTCCGCTTGGTCGAGTGAAGCCACCAGCACGGCCAGCGGCAGGTGCTCACCGCGTCCCTTGAGTTCGAACAGTGCACGGACGGCGACCGGCTCGGCCGGATCCACCGCCACTCCGTAGACCGTGTCGGTCGGGATGCCCACGATCAGGCCGGATCGGAGGGCGCGCAGCGCTACCTCGACGCTCATCGTTCCATCCACGCGAGCAGGAAGCGGTCCCGTCCAGTCCAGTCACGCTCGACGGTCGCCTCCCATCCGCCGCCGTGGAAGAGCCTTGTGACGTCGCGGCCTTGGAGTTCTCCGATCTCGGCAACCAACACGCCGGTCGGTGTCAACCACGAGAACCCTCCGCTTGCCAGGTGCCGGTACATTTCCAAGCCGTCGCCCATAACCAGTGCCGACCTGGGTTCGTGATCCCGTACATCCGTCGGGAGGTCCGGCCAGTCCGCTTCGGCCACATAGGGAGGATTGGTCACGATCACCGACACGGAGCCCTGCATCGATGGATCCAAGGCGGCAAGGCCATCACCGTTGCGGAAGTCCACCTCCAGGGTCAAGCGTCCTGCGTTGCTCCGGGCCAGGTCGAGGGCGTCGGAGGAGATATCGGTGGCGACCATGTGGATGTCCGGGCGTTCGTGCTTGATGGCCAGGGCCAGACAACCGGAGCCCGTCCCGATGTCGACCACGCGGCATGGTTGGCCCGGAAGCAGCGCCATCACCCTCTCCCACAACTGTTCCGTCTCGGGACGTGGGATCAACACGCGGCGGTCCACCTCCAGTTCGATAGGACCGAACTGGACCGTCCCCTCCAGGTACTGGAGCGGCTCGCCGGCCTTCCGGCGTGCGACCAGCCGACCAAACCGGAACGCTCCGGCCTTATCCACCGGCATCCCTCCCACCACGGTCGACCGGGGGGCTCCGGTCACCAGACGCAGAAGTCGCTCCGCCTCATGACGAGCCAACCCTGACCCGGAAACCAGTTCCCGTGAACTCATGTAGCAGCCCGGGCTCAGAAGTCGTAGATGCCGAATCGCTGACCGAGGGCGGGGAGGTCGATAATCGTGGAGGCGGGAAGGCCCAGTCCTCGGAGTTCCGCGGCCAGCACGGCCATCACCGGCGGCAGATCCGCCCGCTCCTGGATCTCCACGTCTACGGCTGAGGCGGACGCGCCGATCACCGAGCCGGCGCGGCCCACGCAGGCCTGTACGACTTCCTCGACCGCAGCGGGGGGAAATCCGGCGTCGGGCGAGAACCGGACGAAGAAGATCACATTCCCTCCCCTAGGCGCCGGGCTGTCTCCTCAGCCTCCAGCGCTTCCACGAACTGGTCGAGTGCTCCCTCGAGGATCTGGGGCAGCCGCTTGACGGTGAGACCGATCCGGTGGTCGGTGACCCGGTTCTCCCGGTAGTTGTAGGTGCGGATCTTCTCGGAACGGTCGCCGCTCCCTATCTGCGATCTGCGGCCGGCCGCCCGCTCGGCGTTGCGAGCCTCCAACTCCTCCTGGTAGAGCCGCGCCCGCAACACACGGAAGGCCTTCTCTTTGTTCTGGAGTTGCGACTTCTCGTCCTGGCAGGTGACCACCACCCCGCTCGGGAGATGGGTGACGCGTACCGCCGAGTCGGTGGTGTTGACCGACTGGCCCCCCGGACCCGATGAGCGGAACGTGTCCACCTTCACGTCGGAAGGGTCGATCTCCACCTCGACGTCCTCCGCCTCGGGCATGACCGCAACCGTCGCGGTCGACGTGTGCACCCGACCTTGCGACTCGGTCTTCGGCACCCGCTGCACCCTGTGCACACCGGCCTCGTACTTGATCTTCCCGTATGCGCCCTTACCCTTGACAGCGAAGGTGACCGTGCTGTATCCGCCCGCCTCGGCCCCGGAACTGCTGAGAGGCTCCGCGGTGAAACCGAGAAGTTCGGCATATCGCTGGTACATCCTGAGGAGGTCACCGGCCCAGAGGGCTGCCTCGGCACCACCCGCCGCCGCCCGGATCTCGACGATCACGTCCTTCGAGTCGTCCGGATCCCGAGGCGCCAGAGCGGAACGGAGTTCTTCCACGAGACGGTCCGCCTCAGCCTGCCTTCCCCTGGCGAGTTCGAGGAACTCGGAGGCATAGTCGGGATCCTCCTCGGCGTCGGCCAACTCGATCGCGTCGCTGGCTTCCCGCTCGGCCTCCTGCATGGCCTTGTACGAGACCACCACGGGACGGAGTTCGGAGTAACGACGGCCTACCTCCGCGTAGCGAGCCGGGTCAGCGAGCACTTCCGGATCTGCAAGGAGCCCCTCGGTCTCGTCGTAGGCGACCTGGATCTCCTCCAACCGGTTGACCAGTCCATCCGTCATGGCGCCGGTCACCGCCCGTAGGCCGCCAGCGCCTCGGGGACGATCGGACCCCTGGCCCGTACCTCGCCCACCTCCTCGTCCGTCAGGGCATGCAGGAGGGCGACCACAGCCACCTCGATCATCGACTCCTCCGGTGCCCTGGTGGTGAGGCGCTGCAACCACAGCCCGGGAGCGGTGAGTACGCGGCCCACCAGACGGTCGACCTGCGATCCCCCCAACTTGAGTATCTCGTAGGAGAGACCGGCCACAAGCGGGATAAGGACCACCCGGCTGGCTATGAGCCAATACCACGGCAGGCTCCCCACCAGGCTGAACACGACGATGGCAACCAGCATCACGATGAGCAGGAAGCTGGTTCCGCACCGCGGGTGTTCAGGCCGATAGTTCCCTATGTGGTCGAGGTCGAGCGGATCTCCCGCCTCGTAGGCGTGGATGGTCATGTGCTCGGCCCCGTGGTAGGCGAAGACCCTCCCGATCTCCTCCCACCGTCCGATCAGCCAGATGTACCCGACCAGCATCGCGATGCGGACCACCGCCTCCACCAGATGGAACCATGCGGACGACGCGTCCAGGCCACCCCAACGCGCCGCCAGCAGCGGAACCACTATGAACACCGCGACGAAGAACACGCCCGCCAGAGTCATCGAGGTGGCCATCTGCCCGGTACTCACCGGTTCCTCGTCCTCCCCCGCCGACCGCTGCCCTGACCAGGCAAGGGCCCTGAAGCCCAGCGTAAGGCTCTCCCCCAGCACAAGCACCCCCCTCACGAGCGGGATTCTGGCCCATTTCGAACGGGAACTGAGCCGGGGAAGCTGGTGGGAGACCGCCTCGATGTCACCCCCGGGATTTCGCACGGCCACCGCCCAGCCCGACGGCGCGCGCATCATCACTCCTTCTATGACTGCCTGGCCCCCGACCGTGGCCCCTGGCGAACGCGACAACGGAGGGCCGCCGCGACCTCAGGACGGGTCGCCCGCGCCCCCTCGCTCGCGGGCAAGCTTGCCGTAACGCCGCTCGAACCGCTCGACCCTCCCGGCCGTGTCCACCAGCTTCTGCTTGCCGGTGAAGAACGGGTGGCTGGCGCTGGATATCTCCACCCTGGCGAGCGGGTACGTCTCTCCGTCCTCCCACACGATGGTCTCGTTGGTGCGGATCGTCGAACGGGTGAGGAATGCGAAGCTGGCGGACGCGTCCTGGAACACGACAGGTCGGTATTCGGGATGTATGTCTCGCTTCACGGATGCTCCTGTTCCGACAGGCCGACACGTGCAATTATGCCACGTCCGAGCGGTCGGCGGTCATTGGTCACGGCGAGCGGCAATCCTAACGTTCTAATGCAGTGCGAGTAACTATCAACTGTCAACCAGCGACTGTCGACTAGTTGCGCGACTTGGCCACTTCGGCGAGGAACTCGGCATTCGACTTCGAGGTTCGAAGCTTGTCTATGAGCAACTCGAGAGCGGACCCGGGCTCCAACGCCAGCAGAACCCTGCGCAGCTTCCAGACCTGGGTCAGCTCGTCAGGGTCGAACAGCAACTCCTCCCGGCGGGTACCCGATGAAGCGATGTCGATCGCCGGATAGACGCGCTTGTCGGCGAGACGCCGGTCGAGGCGCAACTCCATGTTGCCCGTGCCCTTGAACTCCTCGAATATCACCTCGTCCATCTTGGAGCCCGTCTCGACCAGAGCGGTCCCGATAATGGTCAGGCTGCCCCCTTCCTCGATGTTGCGCGCCGCTCCGAAGAATCGCTTCGGGGGATACAGGGCGGTCGAGTCCACACCTCCCGACAGGATCCGGCCGGACGCCGGAGTGGCGAGGTTGTGAGCCCGGGCGAGCCGTGTGATGGAGTCGAGCAGGATGACCACGTCGGTACCCATCTCCACCAGCCGCTTCGCCCGCTCGATGGCCAGTTCGGAGACCTGGGTGTGCTCGTCCGCCGGTCGGTCGAAGGTGGAGTAGATCACCTCGCCCTTGACGGAGCGCTGCATGTCCGTGACCTCCTCCGGACGCTCGTCGACGAGCACCACCATGAGATGGCACTCAGGGTTGTTGACGGTGATCGCCTGGGCTATCTCCTTGAGCACTGTCGTCTTGCCGGCCTTGGGCGGTGAGACGACCAAGCCACGCTGGCCCTTCCCGATGGGAGCGATGAGGTCGATGATCCGCGTCAGTGTGTTGCGGGGCTTCCTCGGGACCTCCAGGCGGAGCCGGACATCGGGGAACAGCGGGGTGAGATCCGCGAACTTGGGACGCTTGCGGGCCTCCTCGGGCGACATTCCGTTGTTCTTCTGGATCCGGGTGAGCGCGGGGAACTTCTCCTGGCTCCTAGGCGGGCGGATCGGACCACTGAGGATGTCCCCCTTCCTCAGCGCGAACTTCCGGATCTGGCCCGATGACACGTAGACGTCCTTCTCCCCGGGGAGGTAACCGCCGCACCTCAGGAAGCCGTAACCCTCAGGAAGGATGTCGAGGGTTCCCTCACGAACCTCCGCCGGCCCGTCGTGAGGACCGGACTCCGCCGGGCGCCGCCGGCGCTTGCGCTTACCGCCAACCGCATCGGGGCGCTGGCGAGGCGGTCCTCTCCGATCTCCGCCACGATGCTGAGGAGAGCGAGCGGCCTTGTCGCGGGTTGCGGTCCGGGCCGGTTGGGAGCCCGAGCCCGATGCCCGTTCTCCGTTGGCGCTGGCCGGCTTGGCGGGAGCGCCCTCCGCCGGAGGTGCAGTCTTCGACGCGCCGTCCTTCGCCACCACTTCCGGGAGATCAAGCGTCGCCACGCCGTCCGAGCCGTCGTAAGCGCCGGAGCCCATGATCGCATCGATCAACTTCGCCTTCTGGATTCCGTCGGTCTCGAGACCGACAGCCTGAGCAATGCTGCGCAAGTCTTTGATGCTCTTGGCCTGTAGCTCTGATCGGGTCGCCATCCGATTCCTCCATACAGCTATCTGGGATGCGGGAAAGCCGCGTTACAACGATCAACCCAACCTCGATCGCCTCGGGACCACGGCACCGGAGATCACCGGTCCAAACCCGACGAGTTCCTTGATCGGGATTCCAGGAAGACCCTCCGGGCCTCGGCAGATCCGTTTCAGAGCTACCGAGGCTCGTACGAGACACCTAGGTCCGTACGAGACACCGACTCCGGAACAAGAGACGTTCGCACGACTAGTGGGAGTGCTTACCCGGCGGCTCTGCGGGTATGGCGCATCTTACCCGTAGGTATCCCAAACGCAAACCGGTTCTCAGTTGCCGGTTGCCAGGCAACGGACCCCACTCACCACTCACCACTCACCACTCACCACTCACCACTCACCAGCTAAGCGAATCGGCTGACCTGGCGGACAAGGCGACGGAGCTCGTCCAGGTCGTTGTCCATCCTCCGCACTCTCTCGGTACGGCGCCCGAGATCGGCAAGCCTCCGGGGAGCCGGCGGCGGCCTTCCGATGGCGGATCCGACCGCCCGGGGGAATTTGGCCGGATGGGCGGTGGCGAGGCAAACGACCGGGCCCTCCACGCGGGAGTCTCGGGCGGCCGCTATCCCGACCGCGGTGTGGGGATCGACGATCTGTCCGGTGGTCCGGTAGACATCGGCCATCACCGAGCTGGTCTCGCGGTCGTCGTACCATCTGGAAACGAAGAGGCCCGACTCCGAACCACCCGGTATGCCCAGCGAGCGTTCTCGGCGGAGCCGGACCATCGCCTCCCGGAGCCGATCGCCATCACCCCCGTACATGTCGAACATCAAACGCTCCAGATTGGAAGGAACCTGGATGTCCATGGAAGGGCTGATTGTCGGAACGACTTCACCCAGTTCCAGCCTCCCGCTTCGAAAGAAACCGTCCAGCACGTTGTTGGCGTTGCTGCCCACGATCATCTTCTCGACAGCCAGGCCCATCCTCGTGGCTGCGTAACCGGAGTAGACGTTTCCGAAGTTCCCGCTGGGAACCGCGAAGGAGACGCGCCCGCCCACGCGGAGAGAACCCCAGAAGTAGTAGGCGATCTGGGTGATGAGCCTGCCGAAGTTGATCGAGTTGGCAGTCGAGAGGGACATCTCCCGGCGTAGGTACGAGTCGGCGAAGAGGGCTTTGACCAGGTCCTGGCAGTCGTCGAAGGTGCCGTCGACTGCTATCGCATGGACGTTGGGCGACTCGATGGTCGTCATCTGGCGGCGCTGCACGTCGGTCGTGCGGCCTTCGGGAAATAGGATCACGACATCGACCCAGTCGCGGTCGCGAAATGCCTCCATGGCCGCCGAGCCCGTGTCGCCGGAGGTAGCACCCAGGATCATGGCGTTACCACCTCTCGCCTCGAGCGCGACATCGAACAGGCGCCCCAGCATCTGGAGCGCGAAGTCCTTGAATGCCAGGGTCGGTCCCCAGAACAACTCCATGAGGTACAGGTTCTCGTCAATTTGGACTACGGGTGCAACATCACCGTGATCGAAGCGGGAAAAGGCGTCCTCGGCCATGGTCCGGAGCCGGGATGCGGGCACCAGATCCGAAGTGAACGAGTCGAGGATCGCCGCTACCACCGCCGCGAAGCGGTTACCGGCCTCGACGGCAAACCGATCGAACCGGGGCCATGACTCCGGGACGTACAGGCCCCCATCGGGCGCCAGTCCGGTGAGCAGGGCCGTGGTCACATCGACCGGAGGCGCCTCGCCGCGCGTCGAGACGAGACGTATGCTCATTACGGCTCGTCGCCGTGGACCCGTAGAACGGTGGCCACCTCGGAGACGACATCCAGAGCGGCCAGATCCGAGACCGCGGCCTGCAGGTGACGCTCCGGCGACTCGTGCGTCACGAGCAATAACGTCGCCTCCGCCCCCCGGCCTTCCTGCCAAACCGACTTTATCGAGACGTCATGGCTGCCGAACACGGCCGCGATCCGGGCCAGGACACCCGGACGGTCGACCACCGTGAAGCGCAGGAACCACTTCGTGGTCACATCCGCCATGTCCCGGACGCGGCCCTGCGCGAACCGGATGCGCGATCTCACCTCGTTCCTGGCAAGCAACTCTCGGGCGCAGGCGATCACATCGCCCAGGATCGCGGTGGCGGTCGGCTCCCCCCCGGCTCCCGGTCCCGTGAAGAGCAATTCCCCGATGGAAGGTCCCGCGACGAACACCGCGTTAGTCGCCCCCCGGACCGATGCCAGCGGATGGTCGACAGGTACCAGCGTGGGATGTACGCGAACGGCGACACCGTCCTCCGAATCCTCGGCGATGGCCAGCAGTTTCGGTGTGTAACCCAGAGTCCTGGCATAGTCGAAGTCGAGGAGTTGAAGTCCGTCGATCCCCTCTCGGGGAACCTGGTTCCCGTCCACCCAGGAGCCGAAGGCCAGGCTGGCCAGGATGGCTGCCTTTGATGCAGCGTCTGCACCCGTGACGTCGGCGGCCGGATCGGCCTCGGCGTACCCAAGGCGTTGTGCCTCCGCCAGTACCTCGTCGTACGGGGCCCTGTCCTCGATCATCCTCGTGAGTATGAAGTTGGTGGTTCCGTTCACGATCCCCATGACCGACGTGATCCGCTCGCCGGCCAGCGACTCGGACAGAGGACGGATGATGGGTATCCCGCCTCCCACCGCTGCCTCGAACAACAGCGACACACCCGAGTCCTCGGCGGCCGCCAGCAACGCGCTCCCCCGGGCGGCCATCAGTTCCTTGTTGGCGGTGACCACGGCCTTGCCCGATCGCAGAGCCCTCAGGGCCAGCTCGCCGGCTGGTTCCAGCCCTCCCATGACCTCGATCACGATCCGCACATCGGGGTTGTCAACCACCGTGCCGGGGTCGTCGGTCAGCAGTCCGGCGGGAATCTCGACGCCTCGTTGCTTGGTCACGTCGCGCACCGCGATGCCCCTGACCGCCAGCTGCAGGCCGGTCTTGGCGGATATGGCGTCCGACTCGTAGATGAGACGGCGGATGAGGGCACTTCCTACAGTACCTGCTCCTAGGAACCCGACACCGATCTCCATACTCATCCTCCGCTCCTGGATACGTTACAGGACCATTGCTCGGCATCTCCCAGCGTTCTCTGACCGCTCAGCAAGTCCTCGATCGTCTCTCGACGGACGACCTCGCTGACCTGCCCATCCCTTACGAAGAGAACCGGAGGCCGGGGGAGCACGTTATAGCGGGACGACATGGAGAAGGTGTAAGCCCCCGCCGTGGGCATCGCCACCAGATCACCCTCTCGGATGGACTCCGGCAACAGAACCGAATCGAGAAGGACATCGGTCTCGCACATACGCCCGAAGATCCGGAACGGGCGGTCGTGGGCCAGATCCAGGCGGTCTACGGCCAGCAACTCGTATCGGGAGTCGTACAGCGCCGGACGTGGATTGTCGGTCAGGCCCCCGTCCAGGGCCAGCATCTCCCCGCCCACCGGAAGGGGCTTGCGGACGCCGATGGTGTAGAGGAGCAGCGCGGCGTTTGCAACCAACGCTCGGCCGGGCTCCACCATCACTCGTACATCCCCTATCCGCCGCGCCGGACCGTCCTGCAATGCCGACCTGATCGCATCCGCCACCGCCATCGGGGTCGGCGCGGGGTCGGTCCTAAGGTAGGGCGACGCAAGTCCCCCTCCGACGTCGAGCAGGATCGGACTGGTCTCGAACGCCGACCGCTTGCGCATCACCAACTCCGCCAGGCGTTGGACGATTGCGCTGAACAGGCCCGGATCGGTGATGTGGCTCCCGGCGTGGAGATGCACTCCCCTCAGCCGGAGCGCGGCACCCGCTGCGATCCGATCGATGGCGGTCTCCGCCGCGCCAGGGGTCAGCCCGAACTTCGCGTTGCTACCGGTGGTGAGGACCTTGCTGTTGGTAGCCAGGTTCATGTGCTCGTTGAGCCTGACCATCACATCGATCACCTTGCCAGCCCGACTGGCCGCCGTCTCCAGGTTCTCGATCTCGGGCAGGCTGTCGACCACGGTGACGGCCACATCGCCGTTGACCGCGAGGGCCACCTCCGCCGCCGACTTGAGGTTGCCGTGGAGGAGAGTACGGGACGCCGGGATCCCGCCGCGCTTGGCGATGGCCGCCTCCCCGGCGGAGACGACATCTACCCACCATTCAGTGCGAGCAAGCAACTCCGCCAGCGCCGTACAGAGGAAGGCCTTGGTTGCGTATACCGGCGTGCCGGTGGCGCCCATCGCCGCGCTGAATTCATCGAGACGATGCTCCAGGTGTGCCTGGTCGAACACGTAGGCAGGCGTTCCGTAATCCTCCGCGATCGCCGACAGCGGTACTCCGCCCACCGACGCACGCCCGTCACGTTCCGACCAAGTCTTTGGTAGCACATCGCGAAGCGACATCGAGAAACCTCGTGGGGATTGGGAAGCTCAAGGCTAAGTGATCCGGCTCCAAAAGAAAACACGCCGATCACACGCGGGCCCATGTGCCACCCTCGCGGTGACCCATCGACCACGGCTTCGGTTGGACCACGTCGAGATCCGGTCGGCGCGCCCTCGGCAGGATTCGAACCTGCGCACCCGGCTCCGGAGGCCGGCGCTCTATCCCCTGAGCTACGAGGGCCTTCGATCAATCCTACCAGCGCCAGGAGACTCGAGTCCGAAGGACCGTGGCGATCGGCCCCGGGTGTCCCTACAAAGAGGTGGCCGGGGCGCGGTCCTAGGGGGAGAGAACGCGGCGCCCCGGCCGGCTGGCAGGTGGGTGTCCTGCCGTTGGTGGGTCAACACATCATACAGCATCCAAGGTCAGGTTGTCCAGCACAAAAAACGCGAGTAGTTCGAGGTCCCCATGAGGGGTAGCCAGCAGTGCCTGATCGAACCAGGTCCTGCTCCTCTCACGGGTCGCGAGAGCGGTGGTTACGGATCCCCTCCGGCATGCCCGGGACCCCTTACGAGCTTTCCCTTGAGTATGCGGGGACGGTCATTTACAATCCGGTGGATGCGACCTATTTGGAGCGGCGCCCTATCGTTCGGGCTGGTGACAATCCCGGTCCGCCTGTACAGGGCCACCGCGAGCCGCCGACCCCGATTCCGCCAGTTGCGCCGAGCCGATCACAGCCCGATTCGCTACCGCAAAGTGGCCCAAGCCGACGGTGTGGAGGTTCCGTCCGAGGACATCGTGCGAGGTTACGAAGTCGACAAGGGTAGCTACGTGGTCTTCACGGACGAGGAGATCGAGGCTGCCGGTCACCAAGGCGGACCGCGGATCGTGGATGTCATCGAGTTTGTGGACGCAACCGAAATCGACCCCATTTACTACCGGGCTTCCTATTTCCTGGAGCCTGACCCCACCGGGCAGAAGGCGTATTCGATCCTCAGGCAGGCGCTCGCCGATAAGAACCGTATCGGCCTCGCCAAGGTGGCCATCAGGGCGCGAATGCACCTGGCCGCTGTCCGCCCCCGGGACGATGTTCTGGTTCTCGAGACCATGTACTGGCCCGACGAGGTGCGGGCCGCGGGCTTCGAGACCCTCAACGGCGAAGTCGAGGTGCGCGAGAACGAGGTGGCGATGGCCGAGATGCTCATAGATAACCTCACCGGCCAGTTCGATCCGGCTGCCTGGAAGGACGCAACCCGGGAGCGAATCGAGGAATTGGCGAGGAAGAAGATCGAGGGCGAGGAGATAGTGGTGCCCGACACCCCGGAGCCGACCCGCGTGGTCGACCTTCTCGAAGCCTTGAAGGCGTCGGTCGAGGCAACCCGCGCCCAGACTGCCCATCGCAAGGCGGGGTAGTCGGTGGCTGGTGGTTGTCCGGACGCCCCAGTGACAGTATCTACACTGACCACTGACCACTGACCACTGACCACTGACCACTGACCACTGACCACTGACCACTGACCACTGACCACTGACCACTGGGAGCACAACCACCGTGAAAGCGCGAATCGGCATTGCAGACGCAGGACGCGAGATCGAGGTGGAAGTGGCTGGTCGGGATGAAGTTGTCGAAAGCCTCGAATCTGCTTATCGCGAGGGCGTCCCCATCCTCTGGTTCAAGAACGCGAAGGGGCGTGATATCGGCGTACCACTCGACCGGATCGCCTTCGTCGAGCTGGTGGATGACCGCGATCAGGCGGTCGGGTTCGGTCGCTGAAAAAGACCCGGATAGCGGAGGGTGCTCCCCGAGCGGTAAGCCCGGCCCTTCGACCGCTATCTGGAGGAAGCGACTCCCCCGGGCACGGTGGCGAAAGGGTGGCCTGGCCCGGGACGACTCGTTCCGGGTTCAGCTGGCGGCGCGCCGCCGCTCCGCCAGCCAGCGCTTGCGTAGCCGGCGTCGCTCATCCTCTGCGTAACCTCCCCAGACCCCAGCTTCCTGGTTCGTCTGGAGCGCATACTGGAGGCAGTCTTCCGTCACCAGGCAGTCGGCACAGATACCCTTGGCCTCCTCGATCTGTTCGACAGCGAGCCCGGTAGTTCCGATGGGGAAGAAAAGGGTCGGTTCGGAGTCCCTACATGCAGCGATCTCCCGCCAATCGGTTCTGGTGATTGTCAACACTTTGCGTACCTCTGTTCGCGGAGGGTTCGCCTCCGGCCTGTCTGCTTTTCCGATGCGGCTCGGTTCTCGTTCACCGCACGTAGTGCCGGCTGGACGGTCCCGTCCCGGTCTTTGTGAATAAATTCACAAGGCCGGGCCAAAATAAATGCCGTCGCCGACCGCCGAGCACGTTAGCCGCATTAACCCCTGACCGCAAGTGATTTCTTTCACAAAGTAGCCGACTACAAAATGTACTACTTAAAGGTTATGACCAATGATGATATGTCAGCATTAGGATTCAATTGATCTCAATTGAATCCATCGTCATTCCATCCCGGTTCGTCGTAGGGACGCGTGTTTGCTCCCACGGATGCAAGCCGGGAGATGGCTGCCGGGACTGTCGGTGCCGGAGGCGTGATCACCCGGCTGGGACTAATCAGCAAGGAACGTGACCCGCACGGTGCGCTCACGGTTCTCGCGGTTCGTGTCAACGAGGACGACCGACTGCCAGGTCCCCAACGCCATGATCCCGCCAAGGACGGGAATGACGGCGCTGGGCGACACGAACGCAGGAATGACATGATCGGCGCCGTGACCTCGGCTGCCGTGGCGGTGAAGCCACCGTGAGTCGCGAGGGAACAGCTCGTCGACGTGTCGGAGCAGATCCTGGTCGGAACCGGCACCCGTCTCCACAAGCGCTATCCCTGCGGTGCTGTGCGGAACGAATACCGATACGAGCCCGTCGCCCTTCGCACGCACGAAGGCCGCCACACGGTCGGTGATGTCAAACGCGGCGGCGGTTGCACCTGTTCGGACCCGGAACGTCTGGGTGTCCACAGCGGCTAGGTGTTGTCGCCCAGGAAGATGGCCGATACCGAGCTGTCCATGAAGATGGCCTGGAGCGCCTCGGCGAGAACGGGGGCAATCGACAGCCTCGTCAGCTTGTCGAAGTCCTTGGCATCCTGGCTTATGGGCAGGGTGTCGGTTACCACGACCTCATCGACCGGGGCATTCTTGAGCCTGTCGAGCGCCGGTTCGGAAAGGAGCGGATGCGTGACCGCCACGTACACGCTTCGAACGTCTTTCTGGCGCAAGAGCCGGGCCGCGTTGACGACCGTCCCCGCGGTGTCGATCATGTCGTCCACGATCACCGCGTTGCGACCGCGAACCGCACCCACGACAGTAAGCGCTCGCGACCGGTTGCGAACCTGGGTCGCTCTGCGCTTATGCACGAACGCTACGAACGCGCCCAGATATCGCGCGTACTTCTCGGCTCGCTTGACGCCGCCCGCATCGGGAGAGACGATCGTGGTGGGACCGTCGAGCCGGTCCTTCAGGTATTCAGTGACGATGGGAAGAGCAGTCAGGTGATCGAGCGGCTTGGGGAAAAAGCCCTGGATCTGGCCGGTGTGAAGGTCGATCGAAACGATCCGGTCAGCGCCTGCGGCCAGGAAGAGGTCACTTATCAATCGGGCCGAGATCGGCTCCCGAGGCAGTACCTTCTTGTCTGCCCTCGCGTATCCGAAGAAAGGGACCACAGCCGTGATGCGACGCGCCGACGCCCTCCGGAGCGCCTCGATCAGGATCAATTGCTCCATGATGTGGAAGTTGATCTCGGGCGCGTGACTCTGCATCACGAAACAGTCGGTGCCGCGCACCGACTCCAGAGGCCGCGCGTACACTTCGGTATTGGCAAATCTCGATAGCTCGACTCGCCCTAGCCGCACCCCCAACTCTTCGGCTACGGCTCGGGCCAACTCCGGGTTAGCCGATCCCGAGAAGAGCATGAAGCGCTTGCGGTTTACGAGTTCCATTCTCAGCCAGCCTCAAATCGCGCCCTGCGGCGCTTAGCGTAACCAGGGATCTCCCGCTGGGTGGCCCGTTCGATTCCCAGTGCGCCCTCCGACACGTTCCGGGTGATCACCGACCCGGCTCCTGTGAACGCATCGTCCCCCACCTCCACGGGAGCGACGAGAACCGTATTCGAACCTACCTGTGCCCGGTCGCCGATACGCGTCCGGTGCTTCTCGAAGCCGTTGTAGTTGGCGGTTATAGCGCCTGCACCGACATTGGCCTGATCGCCGACCTCGGCATCGCCCACATAGGCGAGATGGGGAACCTTGGCCCCTCTGCCCACCACGGCGTTCTTCACCTCGACGAAGCTCCCGGCCTTCGCGCCGTCACGGAACTCGGTGCCCGGACGTATGGAGGCGTAGGGACCGACCTCGGCATCGGCCTCGATCATGGCGCCCCGGACGACCGAGTACCAGACTCTGGCCCCCGGTCCCAGCCAACTGTCCTCGATGTAGGCATCGGGGCCGATCTCGGCCCCGGCCCCCACCGATGTCGCCCCCTCGAGATGGACCCCCGGATAGAGACGGATGCCCGCTTCGAGTACGACAGTCGCATCGACGTACACCCGGGTCGGGTCTTGCATCCACACCCCCTGACGCATCCACGCCTGGTTGATCCTGCTCCTCATGAGCGAGGCGACCTCCGCCAGTTGGTCCTGGGTGTTCACGCCCGCCAACTCCTCCGGATCGGTTCGGTGGGCGGAGATGCCGTGTCCTTCCGCATTGAGGATGGCCACGACATCGGGCAGGTAGTACTCCCCCTGCGCGTTGTTCCGCTCCACGTGGCCGGTCGCATCGAGGATGAACTCCCCGTCGAACATGTAGATCCCCCCGTTGATCTCCTTGATCTCCCGTTCCCGGGTGGTCGTGTCCGCGTCCTCGACGATCCTCTCGACGCGGTCCCATCCATCCCTGACCACTCTCCCGTAACCCGTGGGGTCGGCCATGTTCGCGGTGATGCAGGTGACAGCCGATCCCGTGCGGCGGTGGAGGGTCGCAAGCCTTCCAAGGGTTTCGCCGGTTATAAGCGGGGTGTCAGCCGGAACCACCAGGACATGATCGTCGGAACCCGGGGTGATGCGATCGAGAGCAACCTGAAGGGCGTGGGCGGTACCCAGTTGCCTCGACTGGACGACCGGCGTGACGTTCTCGGGCAGGACCGCCCTCACCTGATCCGCATCGGGCTTGACAACCACGACCGTCTGCTCCGGCTCGAGGAGGGCCACCGCATCGAGCACCCACCGGATCATCGGCCTCCCGGCCACCGGGTGGATCACCTTGGGCAGGAGCGCCTTCATGCGCGTTCCGGACCCAGCCCCGAGCACGACCGCCTTCACACCCATGGAATCACTCCTTCGCTCGCTGGGGGGACAGGAGTCGAACCCGTACCGGCGGGACCAAAACCCGCTGTGCTGCCAATTACACCACCCCCCACTGGTCGGTGGCCGGTGACCGGTAGCCAGTGGCCAGGCTTCCGTCGCTGCCCATTGACCACCTCTGGCCGGACCCAAGGATACCCGCTGTGAGGTGGTCCGGTGTCAAGGGACCGCGGACCCTCCAACCACTGACCATTGTTCACAGATCGGTGATCTTTACGCCGTGGCCGAGCGGCGGCGCCGAGAATGCCGACCGAGCCTCGCCGGGAACGAGCGCCAAAGCCTCCTCGGCTTCCGCTCCGTCGACAAAGAACCCGAAGAGAGCCGGACCGCTCCCCGACAGGAGAACCGACCGGCCCCAACGAAGCGCCAACTCGGCCCGCCAGTCGTCGAGTAGGGGCTCGATGGTCCTGGCCGCTGGGTACAGGTCGTTGGCCAGGGATCCGTGGATCCGGATAGCGGGTGGCAGATCGGAACCCGAGACCCCCGGTCCCTTCGGTCCTCCCAACCGATCCCAGGTCCGGTACACCGCCGGGGTTTGGAGCCGGAAGGGCGGAACAGCCACCACCGTCACAAACCCATTCTCTCCGTCGATGGCCGGACCGATCCGCTCACCGTACCCACTGATCCAGCGCTGACCCCCGTAGAGGCAGAACGTGACATCCGCACCGACCGCCGCGGCTGCCTCGTCCACCCGGCCACGTCCTGCTCCGATCAAGTCGGTGTAAAGGGCCAGGGCTGCGGCGGCATCGGCACTGCCTCCTGCCAGGCCGGCCGCCACCGGGATACGCTTCCAGAGCTTCATCTCGACCCGCCGGCGGTCGCCGGATAGGTCGCGCAGGGCCTTAACGGCCTTCCATGCGAGGTTGGCTTCACCGGTCGGAAGGTCGGCGCCGTGAACGGACAGCCGGTCGGCGCCGGACTCCTCCATGGTCAGGATGTCATGCCACCCTATCGACTGTGTCAGGCCGCGCACCGGATGTAGACCGGAACTGTCTGCGGGGCGAACCTCAAGCGACAGGTTGAGTTTCGCCGGCGCGACGGCCCTG
The DNA here is from genome assembly GCA_965219685.1 of Candidatus Spongiisociaceae bacterium. Taxonomy (GTDB): domain Bacteria; phylum Actinomycetota; class Acidimicrobiia; order Spongiisociales; family Spongiisociaceae; genus JAPPFW01. The sequence goes on from CBDCOH010000002.1 coordinate 1,495,678, forward strand.
GAGCTAGCCATCAGACCCCGCAGCCGACAGCTGTCGCAAGTGCAAGGTACCCCTCGGCGTCGAGGTCCTCAGCCCGGAGGGTCGGATCGATCCCGGCCCCCGCCAGCGTGTCGGGGATCGAACCCGCTATCACCGGCCTCAGCGACGATCGAAGCATCTTGCGGCGTTGAGCGAACCCGGCCGCAGCCAGGCGCACGGCGAGATCCCGTCTCGAGCCGGGAGCGGCGCTGCGGTCCACGACCACCACGGCCGACTCGACATTGGGATTCGGCAGGAATACCTGGGGACCCACCCGGAACGCCAGGCGCGCAGCACCGTAAAGTGCCACTACCACACTCGGCAATCCGTATCGCTTGGATCCCCGCCCAGCCGTCAACCGCTCCGCTACCTCGCGCTGGACCATGACCACGCATCGCTCCAATCCCGGCGCCCGGCGCAGGAGATCGAGCAGGATCGAGGTTCCCACCTGGTATGGAAGGTTCGAGACCATGACCCACCTCTGTCCCGGTCCGAACTCGGAGTAGTCGAGCGCTGCGGCGTCCCGGAAACGGATGTCCACTTCAAGACCATCCAGCGCCTCCGAGATCAACGGACTCAGGCGCCGGTCGATCTCGAACCCGGTAACTGCAAACCCGGCCTCGGCCAGGGCCCTGGTAAGCGTTCCCGTCCCGACACCGATCTCGAGCGCACGGGTACCGGTCGGGTCGCCGGCCAGAGCAACGATCTTCGCGATGATGTTGGGATCGGCCAGGAAATGCTGCCCGAGCCGTTTGCGTGGCGTCAACCCATGTCGCGCCAGCAAGCCTCTGATCTCGGACCGGGTCTGGGTCACAGACCGAACACCGTCGCAGCACGGTCGCTGGTGAGCCGGGCGACCTCGCTTCTGTCGACGCCCCAGACTCGTGCCAGGGCCTCCCCCACCAGCGCGACGTACGCCGGCTCGTTCAGCTCCCCCCGATGGGGCACGGGCGCCAGGTATGGAGTGTCGGTCTCGACCAGCACCCGGTCCGGGGGAATCACCGCCGCCCCGCGGCGAACCGTGTCGCCCGTCTCGAAAGTCACGGGACCCGCGAAGGAGAACGTGACCCCGAGTTCGCTGAACCTCCTGGACCACCTGGGTCCCCCGGTCCAGCAGTGCATCACGACCCACGCCCCCGCGCCCCCCCGTTCGAGGAGCTCATGGATCTGGCGGAAGGCGTCCCGGCAGTGGACGACGAGCGGCTTCCCCAACTCCATGGCGATCCGGTGGTGCGCCGCGAAACTCTCCAACTGTGCTGCGCGAGGCGCCAGATTCCGGTAGAAGTCCAGACCGGTCTCTCCGACCGCCACGGCCTCGTGCATCAGCACCAGCAGGTCCTCCCTCTCCACACTCCACTTGGCCGCATCGTGAGGGTGGAGACCGGCAGTGAACGCCACCCGGCCCGCATGCCGGCGCGAGAGCGCGCGAGCGGCGCGGCTGGAAGCGAGGTCGACACCCGGGACGATCACATCCCGCACGTCTGTTGCTCGCTCCAGCAGGAGCTCAGGGTCCCGTCCGTCGAGTTGGAGGTGGCAGTGTGTATCTACCCATCGACCCATGGGGAGAGCGTAGCTACCGCGGGCCTAGTGAATGGTGAATGGTGAGTGGTGAATGGTGAATGGTGGCTGGTGATGAACGACTCATTGGTGGAGGTCACTTTGATCCCGGCAACGGACAACGGAAACCGACCACCGGCTGGGTGCTCAGGAGCGGCGCTCCTTCAGTACGGCCTCGTACAGGGCCCTGCGGCCGAGGCCGAGCGCGTCGGCCACAGTTCGGACCGCTTGGGACATGGGCTCTCCTTCTCCCTTGCGCGCCGCTACCTCGGCCACCGCGTGTCCCATCGGGGTGGTGGAACCCGGCCACCCGGCGATGACCAATGTGAACTCCCCCCTCGGAGGCCGGCGCCGCCACTCTGCCTCGGCCTCTTCGAGGGTTCCCGACCACACCTCCTCGTGTGCCTTGGTCAGCTCGCGGACGACGGTCACGCGGCGGCCACCCCCTAACGCCGTTACCAGCGACGAGAGGTCGGCCCTGACCCGGGCGGTCGGAGAGAACAGCACGATCGTCCGGCTCTCCGCGGCCAACTCCTCGAGGCGCCGCGATCTCTCCCCACCCTTCCGGGGCAGGAACCCCTCGAAGGCGAAACGTTCCGACGGGAGACCAGATACGGCCAGCGCCGCGACCACCGCACTGGGTCCCGGAACGACCGAGACTGCCGCGCCCACCCGCCGAGCCTCCCGCACCGCGGAGAAGCCGGGATCGCAAACGGTCGGCATCCCGGCATCGGCCAGCAGCGCGACCGTCGCGCCTTGCTCCAGCCAGAGGGCCAACCGCGCCCGGCGGCCGGCCTCGTTGCCTGCGAAGTAGGACCGGGGCACGGTGGCCACACCCAGATGGTTCAGCAGGACCCGGGCCCGTCTGGTGTCCTCGGCGAATACCACGTCGGCCTGGCCCAGGACCTCCCCCAGCCGTGGGGACGCATCTCCGAGATGACCGATCGGGGTGCCGCACAGGACCAACCGGCCGGTCATGAGTCGGCCAGTCCGAGCTGGGAGCTGACCGATCGCCCCGCCACTGGATCCGATGCCAGCACGAGGGTGATCTCCCCCAGATCCCACAGGAGGATCGCGTAGTCGGCGCCTTCCACCCACTCGGTCACCGTATCCACGACGCGGGAGGGACCGACGTCCATGCCGGACGTTATGAGTTCCCGGATCGCGGTGATCATCTCGGCCTCGTCGGCAAACGAGTCAGCCGAGTAGCGCACCGCGAACACGACGTCCTCGGAGACCGGATGCCAGAGCATAACGTAGTGGTCCCCACCCCAACCCTCGGCTGCTCGGGCGGCGTTGACCGGGCCGCTGTGGTGCTCCAACAATGTGCGCCAGCGTCGCTCTCCCCAGGTGCCCTCCTCCACGACCACATAGCCTTCGGCCGAGAGGCGCAGCGGGTCGACGGAGACGGGCGAGTCTTGGTTGCGGTACCTGGCGAGATGCATGACCTGCTCGGTCGACTCGGGTGGGTGATCCATTGCCTGGTCGAGAGCAGCCATGCCCCCCAGCCCGTACAACTCGGTTGCGAGCGAGGACCCGGCGCGATACGGGAACCGGGCGAGTTCGAGGAGCATCGTAGGAACTCCGTCACGTGACAGTCGGCCACGTTCAGCGGCCTGCCTCGCGACCTCCGCTCTCCGCTCGGGTGGGAGGGCGTCGAGGTACAGCGACTGTACCAAGAGGGCCTCGCCTTCGAGCAGGGCGACACGGGCCGCAGTCCGATCCGGATCCGTCCCCACTCCCCGAACGCTTCCCACCAGGAGCGGTTCGTGCTGGTGGGCCAGGGCATGCACGAGTTCGCCCACCAGCACCCACTGCTGGTACTCGTCCAGTGGATCTCCTCCGCCCGGAACAACGACGGTCGCGCGCGCGAAGTCGTAGAAAGGTGCGGACACCGGCGGATCGAGGGCAGACGCGGCCTGCTGAAAGACACCCGAGTCGTCGGGGGCCAGCCCCACCAGCTCCAGCAAGGCAAGGTGACGCCGGAGCTCATCGCGACGGGGAGCGCCCGGACTGGATGGGTACCGCTCGGACAGCTCGTCCGCCGTCATCGGTTCGAATGTCGGCCGGCGATGGAAGGCGCGGCCCCGAAGGTTCTCCGTGATCGACATCAACTCCGCGACCTGGGTTGCCTGCGCTTGGGGTAGCGACCAGGGAAGCATCGTCGTGGTGGTGGAGGTGGTCGTGGCGATGGAGGAGGCGGTGGTGGACACCTGGGCGTTGCTCTTGGCCTGGCTGGTGGCGCTGCCGGAAGACGGGCTGGTGGCATCCGGCGACGCCGTGCCGGTTACGTCGGCGGACGACGTACCAGCGTCGGCCCCAGGGGATTCCACCTCGGTGGAGACCGAGCGACAACCGGTTGCGATGGTGGTTAACACCACTGAAAGAACCATCACTGCGAGCCGGCCGCGGGCGGAGAGAATGGTCATGGAACCGTCGAGCCTAACCCCGATACAACCCGGCGTAGGATAACCGTATGCCGGATTGTGGAACCCGATGCGGGTCGCCCTGATCTCCACGTACGAACTCGGTCGCCAGCCGATCCACCTAGCCTCCCCCGCCGCCCTACTCAGGGACCACGGCCATGATGTGAGGACGCTCGACCTGGCGGTCGAACCCTGGGACGACGGATTGGTCGCCTGGGCCGAGGCGATCGCGTTCAGCACGCCCATGCATACAGCTCTCCGGCTTGCGACTGCCGCCGCCAGCCGGGTCAAGGCGGGCCGGATAGGCCTCCCTCTCGCGGCCTATGGCCTGTACGCCTCCGTGGCGGGTACGGAAGGGCCGTTCGACCGCGCAATCGCCGGTGAGTACGAGCACCAACTACTCGAATGGGTCGGATCGCTCGAGCACGGGATCCCTGCGACGGGAACCACCACCTACCGGGGTCGCTCGGCGTTCCGGGTACCGGATCGGTCCGGGCTGCCCGCCCTTGATACGTACGCTCGGCTGCAATGCGGCCAGGACTCCGTATTGGTCGGATCGGTCGAGGCGAGCCACGGCTGCAGGCACGAGTGCCGTCACTGCCCCCTACCGACTGTCTACGGGGGACGATTCCGGGCGGTTCCCACCGACACCGTGCTCTCCGACATAGAGCGCCTGGTGGAGGCAGGAGCAGGCCATATCACCTTCGGCGACGCGGACTTCTTCAACGGACCCAGGCACTCGCTCCGAATCGCTACCGAGATGCACCGCCGCTGGCCGCATCTGACCTACGACGCAACCATCAAGGTGGAGCACCTGCGACAGTACGAGCGCGACCTGGTGACCCTCGTGGAAACCGGGTGCCTGTTCGTTGTCTCCGCCTTCGAGGTGCTGAACGATCGCATCCTCTCGATCCTCGACAAGGGCCACACCGCCGCCGATGCCTCCCTGGTCGTACATACGAGCCGCCGGGTCGGATTCGAGGTGCGACCCACCTGGCTCCCCTTCACGCCGTGGACATCGATCGACGATGTTGCGGACATCTTCTCCTTCGTGGTCTCCCATGACCTGGTCGACCTGACCGACCCGGTCCAGTTGAGCATCCGCCTGCTCGTGCCGCGCGGCTCCCTTCTGGCGGAGCATCCGGCCTTCCTCCCTTACCGCGGCGACTATGACAACGCTCGGGCCACCTACCGGTGGCAATCCCCCGATCGGCGCGTCGACAGCCTGGCCGATGAACTCGCAGAGCTGGCCGAGGAAGGAACCCACGTGCCACCGCGCACCACCTTCGCGCGGATGTGGCGCAGTACGTTGATTGCAACCGGCCTCGACCCCGGGCCTGCCGACTCGATTCCCCAGGGAGCGACCGTCGGCAGGCCGCGCCTCACCGAACCCTGGTTCTGCTGAGCGGAACCAACCGCGGACCAGTTCGGTCCGCTCCGCTAGTGAATGGTGAATGGTGAATGGTGAAGTTCTAACCAATCACCACTCACCAATCACCACTCACCACTCACCACTCACCACTCACCACTCACCACTCACCACTCACCACTCACCACTTTCTACCAGGCCACGTACTTCAGTTCGAGGTACTCCTCCATGCCGTGGTGGCTGCCCTCGCGCCCGATTCCGGACTGCTTCACCCCCCCGAACGGGGCAGCCGGGTCGGAGATGAGACCTCTGTTGAGGGCGACCATGCCGGACTCGATCGCCTCGGCCATCCGGAAGCCGCGGTTTATGTCAGAGGTGTAGACATAGGAGATCAGGCCATGCACCGTGTCGTTGGCCGCGTCGACCACCTCCTCCTCGGTATCGAAGGACACGACCGGTGCCACAGGCCCGAAGATCTCATGGTCGAGGATCGTCGAGTCGGGGGACACCTCGGACAGAACGGTGGGCTCGTAGAAGTACCCGGGGCGATCCGGTGCTCGGCCCCCGGTCCTCACCGTGGCGTCACCGTCCACGGCTCCGGTTACCAGCGAGTCGATCTTCTCAATCGCCTGGGCATTGATCATCGGCCCCACCTGGTTGGAGCGATCGATCCCCGGACCCATCCGCAGGACGGACATCGCTTCGGTCAGGCGTGAGGTGAATGCCTCGGATATGCCGCCCTGCACGTAGAAGCGATTGGCGGCCACGCAGGTCTCGCCCGCGTTGCGCATCTTGGCGAGCATTGCTCCTTCGATGGCGGCGTCGAGGTCGGCGTCGTCGAACACGACGAACGGTGCGTTGCCGCCCAACTCCATGCTGGTACGCATTATGCGGCTTCCGGCCTTGGCCATGAGCAGCTGCCCCACCTCGGTCGAACCGGTGAACGACAGCTTCCTGACCCTCGGGTCCTCCAGGATCGTGTCCACAACCCCCGACGAGCCGCGAGCGGTCACCACGTTCACGACTCCGGGAGGTAGACCGGAGTCGGCAAGGATGTCCGCCACTGCCAGGGCGGACAGCGGGGTGTCCGAAGCGGGCTTGAGGATGGTCGTGCAGCCCGCCGCCAGGGCCGGACCGAGTTTGCGGGTCGCCATCGCCGACGGGAAATTCCAAGGGGTCACCATGAGGGAAATCCCCACCGGTTCGGGCGCCACGATGATGCGCTTGTCGCCGGCCGGAGCAGTCCGGAACTCGCCGATGATGCGTACTGCCTCCTCGGAGAACCAGCGGAAGAACTCGGCCGCGTACCTGACCTCTCCCAAGGCATCGGCATAGGTCTTGCCGTTTTCCAGGACTATCAACTCGGCCAGTTGTTCCTCCCGGGTCAGCATCTTCTCGTAGGATCGTCGAAGGATCTCGCTGCGCAAGCGGGGAGCCGTTGCCGCCCAAGCGGGGGCCGCTTCCGCGGCGGCGTCGACCGCAGACCTCGCCTGGTCGTGCCCCGCCGTCGAGACAGCGGCCAGCACCTGTTCGGTGGCCGGATCTATCACATCGAGTTCGCTGATCCCCTCCGCCCACTCGCCACCGATGTGAAGTCCGGTCTTGGGGCCTCGCAACAGTTCGTCAACTACCGTCATTCATTCCTCCTGTATGGCCGCCGGCGCTCAGATACCCAACGATCCGATCAAGTCGTCGGCGACTTGTCCAGCCTTCTCGACGAGAGGTTCCTCGAGTGCGAACGGGTCGCCCGATCCGGGAACCGGCATGTGTGCATCCACGTAGATCTTAAGCTTCGGCTCGGTCCCGCTCGGCCGCACGAGTACGCGAGTGCCGTCATCGAGGTCCAGGGATATCAGAGAGGCCGCCCCCAACCATCTCGGACGTGACCGGGCGCCCACCCGGTAGTCGGTGGTACGGGCTACCCGGATCCCGGCCAGCCGCCCGGGTGGGGAGGTCCCCAGGTTCGCCATCGCCGTCCCGATGGCGGCCAAGCCCGCGGACCCTGGCCTCCGGACACTCCTCTGAACCGAGACCCAGAGCCCGTAGCGCCTGTAGAGGGCGGCCAGCCGCTCGCGCAGGGTCCGTCCACCCCCGCGACACAGGGCTGCGAGATCGGCCATCGCCAGAGCGGCCGACACACCGTCCTTGTCGCGTACAGCCGGACCGATCGAGTAGCCGAGCGCCTCCTCGAATCCGAACACGAACTCCGCCGCGCCGGCGGCCTCGATTTCGAGGGCGGCGTTGGCGATCCACTTGAACCCGGTGAGGGTGGTCTCGAAGCGCGCTCCGTGGTGGGCGGCGATGACCCCGGCCATCGGTGAGCTGACGATCGAGTTGATGAGGAGCGGTGTGACCCCATCGCAGCGGCGCGAGAGCAGGTAGTCGCCCAGGAGCACGCCCACCTGATTCCCGGTGAGCGAGAACCAACCTTCCGGGCCGGGTACCGCCACTGCAAGGCGATCAGCATCGGGATCGTTGGCGAGCACGAGGTCGGCATCTACCCGTTCCGCCAGGCTCAACGCGAGGTCGAGAGCGCCCGGCTCCTCAGGGTTGGGAAAGTCCACGGTTGGGAAAGCACCGTCCGGTTCCATCTGCTCCCGCACCGGATGGACATCGTGGTAACCGGCTTCCTCCAGTACTTCGCGGACGAAGCGCCAACCGACGCCGTGCATCGGGGTATACACGATCCGGAGGCTCGGATCACCGGCGCTCCCGGACCGGCCACTCGCGAGCGTCCTCCGGTAACGCTGCCACAACTGCTTCCCGGTCGGGACCGCGCCCGGGTGGACACCATCCAATGCCTCCCCTAACCGCGGCACATCTCTCGCCCCACCTACCCGGTCGATGGCAGCGGAAATGGCCGAGTCGACCGGAGGGACGATCTGAGCGCCGTTGGCGTCGTAGACCTTGTAGCCGTTGTCCCGGGGGGGATTGTGGCTGGCAGTGATCATCACGCCTGCGGATGCACCCAGTTCCCCGACCGCGTACGCGACGAGGGGGGTCGGAACGGGTCCGGGCCAGAATCGGACTGCGATGCCCGCCGCGACGAGCACACCGACCGTATCGGCCATGAATCGAAGGCTGGAGGTCCGGGCGTCCCGTCCCACCACGACAGGGCCTGGCAGGGAACCGGAGTGGCGCTCCAGCAGGAAGTCCGCCAGCCCACGGGTGGTCCTTATCACCGAGGCGCGGTTCATACGGTTGGACCCCGCCTCCACCATGCCGCGAATCCCGGCCGTGCCGAATGTCAGTGTCCCGTCCATGCGCTCCGCCAACTCGGCCGACTCACCTGACTCGAGAAGCGACTCGAGTTCCTCCCGGGTGGAAGGGTCGGGGTCGGCAGCGATCCAAGCACGGGTCCGTTGCAAGAGGTCGTTCATGGTTGATTGGTGAATGGTGAATGGTGAGTAGTGAATGGTAGCCGTCCACTGTCAGGCGCCGGGTTGTCAGGTGCCGGGTTCCAACCCCAGTCACCACTCACCAGTCACCACTCACCACCCCCTAGTCGGGTCGGCTCCGGATTGCGTAGACCTTGTAGTCGTGACGGTATGTGCGATGCGAATCGTCTATCTCCGTCCAACCCGCCACGCCTCGCTGGCGGCACTCGGCCGTCCAGGTCACCTGTAGCGTGATCGGGTAACCCGCCCGGTACCCGCTCCGGAGCGAGGACCTGCGGTAGACAGCCTCCTCGCCGTCGACGCTCACCGCCGCCGTTCCTCTCAGCAACCGGACGTCCCTGTACCGGGGTGCGTACCTGTGGAAGGCACGGCGTCCCAGTTCGACTCCGTCGAGCGTGGCCAGGTCCGTGAAGTACCAGGAGACGCGGCTGACCCACATCCTCACGTACACCCGCTCGGATCCGACCCTGACCGTGAAGGAAGCCCTCGAGTCCGCCGTGTAGGAGGTCTCCATGGGGACACCTACGTAACCGTGCGCTGCCGGCCGCAGCCCCAGTCCCGGTGACGACTGATCCTCCAGCGCCTCGTCCAGGGCCTCGTAAGTCTCGGGCTCGTAGCACGCCCAGGGGTCGCCGGACTCGGTGGTCGGAGGAGCGGCGGTGGTCGGCGGCCTGGTGACGACCGGGGGACTCGTAGTCGAGGACGACTCCTCGGTGGTAGTCGGGTCGGTGGTCGATTTGGGGCAGTCGGGAGGGTGGGCGTCGTCGTCGCCGGAACAGTGGTCGTGAGGAGTGGTGACCCAGGTGCCGCAGTTGTTCGGGCTCGTGTCTGCCGGAAGATCGGGATCGCCTTCGCAGACCGGGTAGGTGGGACCCGTCCGGTCCTCGTGCTTACCCAGATACGTGAACTTTATGTCCAGGTCGTCGCCATGCGGATCGTGCCCACCTGCCTGGCCGATACCACAACTGTTGATCCTGCTCGGGTCGGGAGGCCGGATCTCCGAACCGCACGGCTTCCATTCCGGTCCGTCCTGCGACCAGCGAAGGCACCCCACCTGCTGTAGGTCGGGGATGTAACCCTTCTGCACGCATACCCATCGCATCCAGTAGTTCCAGTGGCGCTCCCAGTCCCATGTGGTGGCGGTGCGTCCCGGGTTCCAGGACGACGAGGGCGGGTCCGCACCACCCGGCTCCGACGCCCAGAGAGCCGCTAGGACCAGTAAACATCCAACCGCCAGCCATCCGACGGTCCCCGCGATCCGTTGCGGGCATGGCCGTACTGAATCACTGCCCGCGCCCGGCATCGTCATGGGCGGGGGTCCGGTATGGCGTCGGGATACTCGTCCTCGTTGATCTCGGGGTTCGGGTCAGGGGGGCACCGGAAGTCGAACTCGAAGACCTCCAGGTAACCGTTCGCGATCCGGCAGTAGCCCTCCCGGTAGGAGAGCTTCCAGTCACCATCGATCTGGACGAGGGTGACGGTTGTCCATGGAGCGAGCCGCAGATCCGGATGCCGGAATCTGAACTGGGCCGCGATCACCGCCCGGTCGAAGTGCGGACCGCCATGCCAACGGATGTCGTTGAATTGGATCTCCCACTCTGCTCGAATCTCGGGGTGAAACACACCGCCGCCGATCTGCAGTCCTATCTCCCGAAGGGCTGCGAATACCTCATCGAGCAGGTGGCTGTTGCGGATGGCGGAACGGCGCTGCTCGTCGGTGCCGAGCCAGGCCCACCGCATGACCCGCTTCACCTCCGCCAGGGTGCAGGGATCCTCTACGGGATGACCGTCCCATTTCCAGACCTCCTCCACCGACGCGCAGCGCTGCAGTGATTCCGCCCGAGTCGTAGGTGGGGACGTCGTCGTCGTGACGGTGGACGAGGACGACGTCGTCGCGGCGAGGGTGGTCGAGGACGATGTCGTTGGGGCGAGGGTGGTCGAGGACGAGGGTGCGGGCGCCCGGGTGGTCGACAACGACGTAGCCGGCCTGGTCGTGGTCGAGGACGAGGTTGTCTGCTCGGCGGCTGCCGTCGAAGAAGGGTCCGTTGACGACGGAGAGGGTGTAGAGGCTCCGGTCGTCGACGGCGACCCGGTGGTCTCCGGGAGGCCTTCGGTCAGCGGCGGTCCGGTCGTGGTCGGCTGCGACGTGGACACCGGCACACTCGGCTCGGACGCCCTGGTGGACGTGGAACCGCCCGCCGTGGCGGCGACCGCGGTGGAACCGGTCGCGACCGAGTCGGCAACGGAATCGCCGGCGGGAGGAGTAGTCGAAGTGGTGGACGGTGCAGGCTCCGCGGCGGCTGTCGGGGTCACGGCCGCTTCGGTGGTGACATTTGGAACCGGCGCGGCGGTCTCGGGGGACTCCTGCGTGTGCTCTGCCCGCAGGAGCAGGATCGCGGCCACCACGATGCCTGCCAAAGCAACTGCGATCAGGGCTTTCTCGACTGGACGGGCCATCTTCCAACCTCTCGGGAACGGGTCGACGGAAGGCGTTCCCCGATCAGGTTATGGGTTCCCGCACACCTATCGAGTGTTAACTAACAATTACTTATCGCGATCTCACCCAAAGGACAACACAACGAATCGAATCGCAGGTGCGGGTCCATCGGCTCTCCGGCAACGGCAAGGCGAGAACAGAGAAGGAGGCTCAGGGTTCGCCGGTGGAAGACCGGCCGGTCCCCACTACCAGAACCGCTCCGGCGACAGGGGTCCGGCGTCCAGGTCGGTAGGTAGTCCGCACAGCATCTGGGCGACCAGCCGGCCCGTGACAGGCCCGAGTGACAGACCGACCTTCCCATGACCGGTCGCGTAGGTGACGTTTTCCCAACGGCGCGCGGGGCCCACGATGGGGATCCCGTCAGGAGTCACCGGCCGGATGCCTGCCCAACGCTCCCGCACCGTCAGATCGGCGTCGAGGTTGACCCTGGCCCGGACGTTGGCCTCGACTTGTTCCAAACGGCGGAGCGACGGCCTGGTGTCGAGGCGTCCCAACTCGAGCCACCCGCTCATTCTCATCCTGTCGCCCATAGGGTTGACCGCCACCCATCGGTCACCGATCAGGAGGTTCAGACGAGGGCCGGTGCGAGGTCTGTCCACCGTCATGCTGTAACCCTTTCCGGGCTGCACGGGGATGGATTCTCCCAGGAGCGCTGAGATCCCCTTCGTCCAGGCGCCGGCTGCGAGGACCACCTGGTCGGCCACCAGGGTGCCTCTCGAGGTTGTCAACTCGACGACCTTGCGTCCCGAGGTGCGGAATTCCAAAAGTTCGGTGTGAGAAGCCAGACCCACGCCACGACCGGCGATGACCGCGGCCAGGCCCGCCAGGAACCCGGCGGGGTCGAGGCCGCCATCGTCCACGCACAGGAAGCCCCCGATCACTTCATCGTTGAGCGACGGTTCGACTTCCCGGATCTTGGCGCGGTCATACATCTCGATCTGCACGCCGTAACGCTGCATCTCCGCCGCCTCGTGCTTGGCAGCCTCGAACACCCGAGGGTCACCGTAGACATGGAGAAGCCCTTCGGGCCGGTAGCCGCACTCGATCCCCTCCTTCGTGATCAACTCCACCGCCAACTCCGCGCTCAGAAAACCGAGGGCAGCCAACGTGACCGCACCCCGGTGAGCAGCATCCCGGGTGCAGTTGAGCGCGAACCGCAGGATCCATCTCAGGTAATCGAGATCGAGACTCGGCCGGGCGGTCACCGGTCCAGTCCGGCGGAGGATCCCCTTTGTCACACCGGGCATGACTCCCGGCGCCGCCATCGGGATCACGTGGCTGGGAACGATGAAACCGGCATTGCCCACCGCGCTTCCACGCGCTACGGGACCCTTGTCGATAACAACCACCTCGCGGCCCATTTGCACAAGTTCGTAGGCGACGCACAGCCCGATGACGCCGCCCCCGATCACCGCAACGTCGGTCTCACCCGGGACGCAAGGCGTGGGGTCGGTGGGAGCAACTGATTCCCGAGGCAAAATGGACCTTTCTCGAGTTCCGTCGTCGTGGTCATGGAGTGGCGAGTGCCATCACGATACCGGAGATCTAGCAGGTGGTTACTAGTCGTTAGTTTTTAGTTGTTAGTTACTAGTTGTTAGTTACAATGGACAATACGGATGTCTAACAAATGACGCCTAATGCCGTGCCCGGCGGTAGGCAACCAGATCCGAGCCGGCGAAGACCAGGATGAGCACTGCCCCCAGGATCAGACCCCTCTGCCAGAACCACACGGCCGCTGCCACTCCCACGATCAGACCGATAATGCGGGCGTGCAGATCGCCGCTGGGACCAAGAATCCTGATGAGGACGACCCGCAGCATCTTCGATCCGTCAAGACCCCCTACAGGCAGCCAGTTGACCAACCCCCACACGACGGATACCCAGATGAACGCCCCCACGACGAAGGTCAGGTACTCGCCGTGCAGGTCCGCAAGCCGGAGATGAACACGCCAGGGGGCGTCGATGATCACCCTCGCCGCCTCGCCCATCCCACCGGCCCGGACGAACAGGTAGAGCCCCAGGCCTGCGAAGAGACCGACCCCGGAACCGGCGGCGGCCACGACGAAGTGCTTCCAGGGACGCAGCCGCCGGGCGCTCTCCCGCCAGACCGTTGCGCCTCCGAGCGCATAGATGGTGATGCCTTCTACGTGACCGCCGAACCGGCGCACCGTGGCGGCATGGCCCAACTCGTGCAGTATGACCGAGATCAGGATTGCGAGCGCCCATAGCACGACCGCCACGCCGCTGAGCCCCGAATCGATGAACAGGACGAGGAGGAGCAGGAAGCTGAAGTGGATCCCGGTCGGGAATCCGAACAGCCTGAAACGAAGCACCGGACCAGGGTAGTGAGTGGTGAGTGGTGAATGGTGAATGGTGAATGGTGAGTTAGTGAATGGTGAATGGTGAATGGTGAGTTAGTGAATGGTGAATGGTGAGTAGTGAATGGTGAATGGTGAATAGTGAATGGTGAATGGTGAATAGTGAATGGTGCCTAGGTGAGTTACACGTAACCCTTAGGACCTGACACCCAACTGTTCCAGGGCGTGATCGGCGAGGCGTTCCACCGAACGGGCTAGTTCACCCAGGTCGACCTCTGCGATGTTGGCCATCGCTCCGTGGAGGTAGCGGGCGTATACACCTTCGAGGATGGCCGCCAAGCGCCACGCCTGGAACGCCTCGTGGTAGCGAATGCGAGAAACGTCAGCCCCGGTGAGACGCATGTACATGGCCACCATCTCGTCGCGGCGCGGGAATCCCCCCGCCTGGATGGCAGAGGAGCGCCACAACGACGGTTCGTCGGGACCGATCCAATCGAGCGCCAGATAGCCGAGATCGGCGAGGGGATCGCCCAGGGTGCAGAGTTCCCAGTCCACGACCGCGCGCACTCTCCCGCCATCCACGATCAAGTTGCCGAGGCGGTAATCGCCGTGGACCACGGAGGCGCGTTCCTGGCGAGGCACACGTTCCTCGAGAAGAGCCCGCACACTATCCATTGCAGGCAGGTCGCGTTGTTTCGAAGCTTCGAGCTGGCGGGCCCATCGATACAGCTGACGCTGGAGATATCCCTCTCGGCGGCCCAGATTCCCGAGTCCGATCTCGTCTGGATCCAGCAGGTGGAGGTTCGCCAACACCTTCACGGCCGACTTCGCGACAGACCGGCGCTCGTCCGGAGGGATGAGGCCCCCCGCGTCACGATCGTGCAGCACGACGCCGTCGACGAACCCCATCACGTAGAACGGCGCCTCGTTCACTCCCGGATCGGAGCACAGCCCCAGCGCGGGAGGGACCGGCACCCGCGATCCCTGGAGGGCGGAGATCAGCCGGTACTCCCTGGCCATGTCATGGGCGCTCTCCAAGATGTGCCCCATCGGCGGTCTCCTCAGGGCGAACTCCCGCCCATCGCTGCCGCGTACCCTGTAGGTGAGGTTGGAGTTGCCACCCGGGATAGGCCGGAAGACGAAGGGCGGCTCAGCACCCTCCACATTGGCTGACATCCATGCGCTGACGGATCGTTCGTCGATACCTGCTACAGACATGAGTCTCCGGCGTCGCACGCCGTGACAGAAGATGGAACATGACCCGATCTAATGTTAACCACTGATCACCAACTAACAACTATAGACTACCGACTAGGAACTAGTCATCTAGGTAACGCTCCGGGTTGCGTGCGGCGGGGAGGCCACGACCGTTATCGGTCCACGGTCGAGTCTTCGTAGGAAGAACTGGACGAGGGGACCGATCAACACCGCGAACACAACAGTACCGATCCCGACCGCACCGCCCATCAGCCATCCTGCCAGAAGGACCGTGCCCTCGATGATGGTCCGCGCCATGCGGATCGAGAGTCCTCGGGCGGCCAGGCCGGTCATCACACCGTCCCTGGGACCCGGCCCGAGGCGCGCCCCTATGTAGAGCCCCGAACCGAGACCGATAAGCCCTACCGACCCCAGCAGGTAGACCCAGCCCATCAGGGTGGATCCGGTCTCGGCAACGAGCCGGAGGGTGATGTCGATGGTGAGCCCTACGAGAACGGCATTGAGTACGGTCCCCACGCCCACACGCTGCCTCAACGGGATCCACGCCAGGAGAACCAACCCGCTGACCAGGATTGTCACAGTGCCGATGGAGAACGGCACGTGGATGGAGACCCCCTGATGGAAGGCATCCCACGGCGACAACCCCAGGCCCGAACGGAGCTTCAGGGCTATCCCGGCCCCGAACAGGACGAGCCCGAGCAGCAGGCCGGGAACACGAGCCAGGACCGCACGACCATATGGAGAGGAGAGGCGGCCCGGAAGCGACACGGGCCGCCTAACCCACCACCCGCATCGTCCCCAATAGCTCGATCAGGTCGACCACCCGGTTGGAGTATCCCCACTCGTTGTCGTACCACGCGACCACCTTGGCGAAACGGTCCCCCAGCATCTCCGTGCCCTCCGCATCGAAGACGCTCGAATGGGGATTCCCGATGATGTCCGACGAAACCAACGGCTCCTCCGAGAACTGCAGGACGGTGCGCATCGGCCCGCGAGAAGCACGACGCATCGCCTGGTTGATCTGCTCGACGCCGGCAGGCTTCTCGAGTTCCACCACCAGGTCCACCAGCGATCCGTCAGGCACGGGCACCCGCATCGCCATCCCGTCGAGCCTTCCCGCCAGTTGCGGCAAGACCTTCCCGACCGCCTTGGCCGCCCCGGTCGAGGTCGGGATAATGTTCTCGGTCGCGGCGCGGGACCTGCGCAGGTCCCGATGGGGTACGTCCGCCAACCGCTGGTCGTTGGTGTATGCATGCACGGTGGTCATCACCCCCTGCACGATGCCGAAGTTGTCGTGCAGAACCTTGGCCACCGGCGCCAGGCAGTTGGTCGTGCAGGAAGCGTTGGACACGATTCGATCCGAAGCAGCCAACTCGCGGTCATTGACCCCCAAGACGACGGTGCAGTCGATGTCGTCCTTGGCGGGCACCGTCAGCAGGACCCTGCCCGCGCCCGCGGCGATGTGCTGCTCCAGCAGGTCACGGGTACGGAACGCGCCGGTCGACTCGACCACCACATCCACCCCGATGTCCCGCCAGGGGAGATCTGCGGGACGCGGCTCCTGCAGCATCCGGATGTGGTGCCCCCCCACCGTCATGGTGCCTTCCCCGACCGTCACCCGCCGGTCGAGTGTCCCCATGACCGAGTCACGCCGCAACAGGTAGGCCAGAACGCAATCGTCGGCCAGATCGTTGATCGCCACAACGTCGATGGGAGAGTCGGGCCGTTCGAGAATGATCCGCAGTACAGCTCTCCCGATACGACCGAAGCCGTTGATGGCGATCCGTACGGTCACACCAGCACCCCCTGCCGCCGGTAATGGCCCAGCAACTCGACGATGCGCGCTGCGTAGCCCCAACCGGTATCGAACCAGACGACCGCTTTGAGCAGGTTGCCGCCGATCATCATCGTCGCCCCGGTGTCGAAGATTCCGGAGTAGGTGGAACCGCGAACGTCGCTGGACACGATCGGATCGTCGGTGTATCCGAACACGTCCGGGTAGCCGGTCGTGCAGGCCTTGCGCACCACCTCGTTCACCTGCTCGACGGTGGCAGGGGTTCGCAATCGGGTCACTACGTCTACGGTCGATCCGTCGTCCACCGGAACGTTGAGGGCCTTGGACGAGAGTCGGCCGGCCAGGTGCGGGAACACCCCCAGCAGGATCTCGGCCGAGCTGCTGCTCGCAGGGATGATGTTCTCCCCAGCCGCACGGCTGGTACGGAAGCCCCCCGCCGGAACGTCTCCGAGACGGGCCCGGTTCGTATAGGCGTGAACCGTGGTGAAGAACATCCGGTCGATCCCGAAGTAGCGATCGAGCGTCTCGACCAGCGGCGCCATGGCGTTGGAGGTATTCGACCCCATTGCCACCACCGGGGGGTCATACTCCAGGATCCCGTCGGTAACGCCGCTCAGAAGGAGCGGGAGGTCGCCCGGTTGCTCCGTCGTCGACACCAGGATGACCCTCCGGGCGCCCGCCTCCAGATGCCGGGAGCACCACTGCGAGCTCCGGTACTTGCCGGTGGCCTGGACCACGATCTCCACACCGAGTGCTCCCCAGTCCAAGTCACCGGGCTCGGTGGCCTGGATCAGCGGAATCCGGCGCTCGCCAACCACCAGCACGTCGCCATCGAGCGAGACCGGCTCCGGGAGAGGCCCGTAGATCGAGTCGTACTTGAGCAGGTACGCCAGGGCCTCACGGTCAGCGATGTCGACGATGGCCCGGACGCTCGTCCCGCCGTCGGCGGCGAGTTGGCGGAAGATGTTGCGGCCGATCCGGCCGAAGCCCATCAGACCGATTGACAAGGGTGTACCCCCGCTCTGACCGGACCAATGAGTCTAGACAACGACCGGGTTCCAATCGCCGTAGCGATACCGGACGCCGGGCGTTAGCACGTCTCCAAGATGTAGCCGGAACGTAGCTAACACTGGTACCCTCCGGATCGAGCGGCCGAGCGCCGGGAGCAATCCGATTGATTGTGGTTCCCTCCCGCCTGCGGTCATAATGGAGACCAACCAGGAGCCGAAGGAGTCAGGGGAAGATGGCCGGCTACAAGATGATGGTTTGGATCGATCAAGACTTGTGCACCGGTGATGGCATCTGTGAGGAGATCGCGCCAGACGTGTTCGAAGGACGCGACGACGGACTGTGGGTGGTGAAAGAGGAGGCCAGACACTTCGGTTCCAGCATGGTCTTCGACGACGGCGCCGGGGACGGCCACGGGCCGGAGGGGTCCCGCGGGGTGGCCAGAGTGCCCGACAACCTCATGGAGGACGTCATCGAATCAGCGGAGGAGTGCCCGGGCGAGTGCATCATGATCGAGCCCTACAACCCTGCACTCGTCGCGGAGGGCCGCTGACCCTTCCCTGCGGCACGCCGTCGCAGTTCGATTCAAACACCCCACACGGCGCGAGGTAGGCGCTTCTCCTTGTCCACGAAGGGCAGCGTGTCCACGGTCGCCTCGTGCGAGACTCCGTGGCGGTCATGCAGCAGCACGGTCTTGCCGAACCAGTCGTCGCCCGGTAGCGGCCTGTCGAAGCGGACATAGCCGACCCCCGCCTCCAGGGCCGGTGACCACGTTCCGATCGTCACGTGCCCGACCCGGCCGGTACCGGAACTCACCTCCACTCCGGCGTCCGGCGCGGCGGTTGGACAGAGTAGGCCGAACAGCAACTGGCGGCGATCGGCATCCTGCAGTGCGTCCCGGCCGATGAACCCTGCCTTGTCGAGCCGGACGAATTGCCCGAGACCAGCGCCGAACGGGGTCAGGTCGGGTTCGATATCGGTGCCGTTGTCGAGGATCCCGGCCTCTATCCGCCGGATTCCCATCGATGAAGACGAGCTGAACTCCATGCCGAAAGGCTCACCGCACTCCAAGAGATCGTCCCACAGGGCGTTGTGATCCGTCGGCTCCGGGCCGCTGTTGCAGTAGATCTCTATTCCCACCTCGCCCGTCCAACCCGTTCGAGAGACCCACAATCTCTGACCGCACACATCAAAGAACCCGGCGTGAAAGTACTTGAATCCGACCGGTAACCCACCGCCGATGGCCGCGTCAAGTACATGCAGAGATTTCGGCCCTTGGATCTGCAAGACTCGTGAATAGGGGTCAGATACTTCCACATCTAGCCCGATGGAGTGAGCCTTGAGCCAGCTCGTGAATTCGCCGTTTGCCTTGACATACCAGTAACGGTCGCTGCCAAGGCGCATCAGTACGCCATCCATCAGGACGGTACCATCATCATTGCAGGCGATGCCGTAGCGAGCACGGCCTACCGGGAGAGTCTCTACTCTGCAGGTGAGAACCTTCTCGAGCAGAGTGGCGGCGTCTGGGCCCATGATCTCGAGTGGTTTCTCAGGAACGTCGTACATCAGAACACCACGGCGTAGTTTCCAGTAACCCGCGACAGGGTCCTCGTCCTTAGACGTCTTGAGCGGATAGAGGCGCCCGCAGTAGAGCCCGAAAACGGTCCGGTCGGTTACGTAACGGTCGGCAAAGGGCGATTGTTCGATACGGTACGAACTCAATCGGACCGTATCGAACCGCTCGACGTAGAAGTGTCGGTCACCTGTCACATACTCCTCCTCGGTACAGGCCTGTGCCGGTTACGGGATCCATTGACCACAAGGGGGGCCCGTCACACGGCAGGCTACCGCTCCTGCGACCGGACTTTGCACCGTAGCCGTGGGGCCTATTGATCGGTGTGCCACCACACTGTGCAGTGTCTCCCTACGCTGTCCCCGACGTACAGGCGACCGTCCCTTTCAGTGACCTTTGGCTCTAAGAGGGGCCGCAATTCGTGACGCCGGGCGATCGGCAAGGTCACCCGTCGCCCGTAGAAGGCCAAGATCTCATCCCAGCCCTCGAACCAGAGGCTCGTGTGCCGTTCCCACCGCTCGACGTTGGGAAGGATACCAAGCTCCTCGTTGATCACCGCCACCAGATCGTCAGCCGACGGACCACCGGGACGGTCGACACCGTGAACAGCCCGGAAGAGAGGGGCGGTTACGACTCGCGGGTGCCGTTCCGTCATCTCGAGCACCACGCCACGACGGGCGGCTTCGTCGAGAGCCCTCACGAATGGGCCGATGACCGCCACGTCATAGACGACGTTGGCCGACATGGCGACGTCGGCCACGGGGACCTCCCCCGCCACCTCCGGCCATCGTCCCCGGACCAGCCGGGCGGAGACTCCGAGCCGGGCCGCCTCCTCTTCGAAACCGTCGGCCATACCGGTGTCCGGCTCCACCGCGGTGAGGTCGTTACCCCGTACCGCGAGGGGCAAGGAGGCCCGTCCCCTCCCTGCTCCGACATCGATCACCGAACCATGCCGGCCGAGCAAGGTCCCCGCTATCTCGAGCGTGATCGGCGGCGCTCCGGAGCGAGCAGCCGCGGAGAGGCGCGCCCATACCCACGGCGCCCACCCGTAGGGCGACTCCTCGGCGGCATCGAGTAGCCGCTGGGGGATCACCCAGGCCTCCAACTCGGCCCGCCAACGATCGACCGCCCTCAAGTGACCGCCTCCCGACCGCGGGCGCCCCTCCGAACCACACCTGAAGCCGCTGGAGGCGCGAAGCCCTGTTCTCGCCCCGCGTCCGGGCCGCTCCCGGTACGGGTACCGAGCCACGTACCGAGACCCGAGACCACATTCATCATCGACGGACACTCTATCGGCCTCAGAACAACGATGACGGAGTGCGATGGGATTGTTTCCCGTCCGGATCCCGGGGAGTCCTCTTCGCAGTGGGCTCCTGCTCGGAGAGCGGCGTGTCCACACGGCGTCACAACGCCCGTAGACTGTGCGCAGATGTTCGAGTCCGGAATCGATTGACGATGCGGCTTCCACGACCGGGTCTACGACTCTCCGAATCGTTGTGCACCGACTGCCGGGCTCATGGGCCCTGTCCGCCTCCGCGAGAGGTGACGCGAGCATGACTCCCAAGGTTTGGCTGATCGGGATGATGAGTTCCGGGAAGACCAAGGTCGGCCGGAGACTCTCCCGGCGCAGCGGCCACCCCCTCGTGGATGTGGACGACGAGATCGTGGAACGGGCCGGAATGACCATTCCCGACATATTCGCCAGCCAGGGTGAGCCCGCTTTCAGGATCATGGAAGCCGAGGAGGTGGCGCGGATCGCGGCCAGCCGCCAACGGTTGGTGGTTGCCACCGGCGGCGGTGCCATCCTCGACGGGACCAGTCGCCGCTTGATGAGGCAGACGGGTCTGGTGGTGTGGCTGCGGCCCTCCATCGCTTCTCTCATCGCCAAGGGCAAGACCCGGAACCGCCCCCTCCTGCAGGGACATGCCGACCTGGGAGCGCGGTACACCGAGATCTGGGAGGCCCGCAAGCATCTGTACGAGGAAACCGCCCACTTCAGCATCGCGATGGACGGAAAGAGCCGGAAAGCAGCGGCCGCCGAAGTATGGAGACTCTGGCAGGAGTCCTGATCCGGGCGAGTCCGGCAACATTCGATACCGGGTCCGCCGGGAGCCACCGACCGGGCCAGAGGCACCTGTACCGCGAGGAGGTAAGGTTCCCCTACCGGCGGCCTCGACACCTGGTCAGGGCGCGGTGGGATGGTCCGTGCATGTTGATCAGCCCGTCCTTCCCGACCCGGTCCCCGAACCGCCTGGTAGCAAGGGTGCCCCGGTGCGTGGGGCATGCGGCCGGAGGCACGGTGAGGGTCGGATGAGCAATAAGTACGTCTTCGGTTTCGATGAAGCCGATCCCCAGGACAACGCGCTCCTGGGCGGCAAGGGCGCCGGTCTGGCCCGGATGGTCGAGATGGGCTTGGCAGTGCCCCCCGGCTTCACCATCACCACCGCCGCGTGCCGCTACTTCCTGGCGGAGGGCCGGGTTCCTCCGGGACTCTGGGCCGAGGTGGAGACCGCTCTGGCGAGGATCGAGAACCTGACAGGGCGTCACCTCGGCGGGATGGGAGGCGCTCCGCTCCTGCTCTCCGCCCGTTCCGGAGCCGAGTTCTCCATGCCGGGAATGATGGATACGGTACTCAACCTCGGCGCCAACCACGCGGTGGTCTCCGAGTTGACGATGTGGTCGGGCGACACGCGCTTCGCCTGGGACGCTTACCGGCGCTTGATCCAGACCTACGGTGATGTGGTGCTGGGAGCCGAACGAGCCGACTTCGAAGAGGTCATGGCAAGCCTCCGAGCCCGTAGGAACGTGACGGAGGATTCCCGGCTTCCCACCTCCGACCTGGTCGAGGCGGTCCGTAGGTTCCGGATGATCCTGGCCGCCCAGCGCCAAGAGGTTCCCGCCGACCCCATGGACCAGTTGCGGGGAGCCATACATGCCGTCTTCGAATCCTGGAACTCCCCGCGCGCGTACAGCTACCGCCGCCTCAACGACATCCCCCACGACCTCGGCACGGCCTGCAACATCCAGATGATGGTCTTCGGAAACCTCGGCACCCACTCAGGCACCGGGGTGTACTTCACCCGCGATCCGGCTACCGGCCACAAGAAGATGTTCGGCGACTACCTCGCCAATGCCCAGGGCGAGGACGTTGTGGCAGGTATTCGCCGTACCTCCCCTATCTCATCGCTCGCCGAGGCTCACTCCGAGGCGTACGAAGAGTTGAGGGGCGTGGGAGATTCCCTGGAGTCTGCCTACGCGGACATGTGTGACATCGAGTTCACCATCGAGAAGGGGAAGCTCTGGATACTCCAGACCCGTGTCGGTAAGCGTTCCGCGGCAGCGGCGGTCAGGACCGCGGTGGAGATGGCGGGAGAAGGGTTGATAGACCGCCGTACCGCATTGATGAGGGTTGAGCCCACTCAGTTGGAACGGCTGCTCGTTCCCGGGGTCAACGAGGGGAAGTCTCCTCCCCCGGCATTCTTCGGATTGGAGGCATCTCCGGGCGCCGCTATGGGAAGGGCTGTCTTCGACGTTCCCAAGGCCGTCGAATGGGCCTCTCGGGACATCCCGGTGATTCTCGTGCGGTGGGAGACGACTCCTGACGACATAGACGGGATGTTCGCCTCCGAAGGAATACTCACCAGCCACGGCGGTAAGACCAGCCACGCGGCCGTGGTGGCCCGGGCGATGGGCACCCCGGCGGTCACAGGCGCCACCGAGATGACGATCAACGCCGAGGGAGGTTTCTTCACCGCACCGGAAGGCGTCCAGGTCAGGGAAGGCGAGACGATCGCCATAGACGGAACCACTGGTCGGGTGTTCATCGGTGAAGTGGAGTTGGTGGCGCCCTCGCCGCCGGCAGAGTTGACCACGCTGCTCGAGTGGGCCGACGAGACCCGGCATCTTGGGATCTGGGCCAATGCCGACACCGGCGAGGAGGCCGCCCGCGCCGCCGAACTCGGCGCCGAAGGCATCGGGCTAGCCAGGACCGAGCACATGTTCATGGGAGACAGGTTGCCGGTCGTGCGGCGCATCATCATGGACCAGGAACCCCGGGCTGCCTTGAGCAAGCTCCAGGAGCTGCAGGCCGATGACTTCACGGGTCTGCTGGAGGCCATGGACGGCAAACCGGTGGTGGTGAGGTTGCTCGATCCTCCTCTCCACGAGTTTCTGCCGGATCGCTGGGACCTGCGTCACCAGTACGACGAACTGAAGCAGGCGGGCGGATCCACGGCCGACGTGGAACGCATGATGGAGGTTGTCAGGAGTTGGGAGGAGACCAACCCCATGCTGGGCCTCCGCGGAGTCCGGCTGGGACTCATCCGTCCGTCCCTCTACCGGGTCCAGATCCGCGCCGCGCTGCAGGCCATCCGGCGGCGCGTGGAAGCAGGAGGAGACCCGGTGCTGGAGATCATGGTCCCCCTAGTGGTCGATTCGGAGGAAATGGAGCGGGTGGCGGACATGTTAACCGAAGAGCAGGTTGCCTTCGGCGTGGACCGCAAGGTGAAGCTGGGCAACATGGTGGAGATCCCCCGCGCAGCCCTGCTGGCGGGTGAATTGGCCCGCATCTCGGAGTTCTTCTCGTTCGGCACCAACGATCTCACCCAAACCACCTTCGGCATGAGCCGCGACGATGCCGAAGCCCGATTCCTCAACACCTACCTGGCCGATGGTGTTCTGCCGCTGAACCCCTTCCAGTCACTCGACGAGGGTGGAGTCGGGCAACTGATCAGATGGGCCACCGACCAGGGCAGGGCGGCGCGGGCCGATCTGACCCTAGGACTGTGCGGTGAGCACGGAGGAGATCCGGACAGCATCGACTTCTGCCACCGGGTGGGGCTGGACTACGTGTCCATGAGTCCCCCGCGAATACCGGGCGCCCGCTTGGCGGCCGCCCAGGCGGCGATCCGCAACGGAGCCGGCCAGCGCTGATCCGTCACCGGTTGGCCGGTTGGCCGGTTGGCCGGTTGGAGAGTTTGAGCCCCGCGGGATCGATTCCGGAGCTTTATCGGAATGTGAACGTTCCCGACATCGCGGTTACATCATCGAGGGAGGCCTCAACCCGCGCCTCCCTTCCCTCGGTCTCTGCCGCGATGTGCATCTCGACGCCCGGGTAGACGGGGCTGGAGAAGCGCACCTGAGCGGCGGACAGGTCAGCCGGGTGCACTCCCACGGCGGCCGCCACCGCACGGGCTGTCATTCCCATTGTGGCCAGCCCATGCAGGATCGGCCGGTCCAGTCCCATCCCGGCTGCCGCGACGGGATCGATATGAACGGGATGCTTGTCGCCGGTGAGCCGGTAGAGGGCCGCGGCGTCAGGTCCGATGTGGACCATGGCGGTCCAGTTCGGGACGAGCGGCGCGGGCTGCCGGGACGGTGCCGGCGGTTCTCCGCCCCAGCCTCCGATACCGGGTAGGAGGATCGTGTAGGCAGCCTGGAAACTCGGGCTCGCGACCACTATCTCGATGATCGTGAGCCTTCCCTTGTCGAAGACCGATCGGACGTAGCCGTGTGTCCGGATCGCACCAGGTCTCAACGGCTCATGCACCGTCAGGCTCTGGCCGACATGAAGGGATCGGGTGCGGTCATAGGCGCCGAGTTCTCCGGCGGCTTCGACCGCCCACAGCCCCAGAGCGCAACCGTACGCAGGGAGAACCCGCAGATCCTGCTCGTAGACGAGGTCCAGTTGCGCAGCGGAGGCTCCGACCGCCAGCGCGTAGAGGATGGCGTCGTCGGCCGAGAAGTCGACGCGACGCGTGCCCAGGTCAAAGCCTTTCAGTTCGTTCAGGCGCATCCGCTGCGATCCTTGCCGATCCCGGCCCGGTGGGCTTCAAGCGCTGCTCGACGTGCCCGTGAGGCCACCAGAGCCTCACGTTCGGGCTGCCAGACTGCGGCATCGAACTCTTCACCGCTATCTAGCGACGCCAGCAGCGCCTTGGTCGCGGCGGTGGCGGCGGTGTCGAAAGCTCGGGCCCTCAGCAGGCTCTTGCCCGCCTCAACCGTGGTCCCCGGGCGCACGACCATCGCCGCGCCGGGCGGAAGCTGGCGGCCCGACAACTCCTGCTGGAGCACGATGAGGCGACGGAGGGTGGGCGAGCCGAGGCGAGCGTGCAGACGCGCCAACGATGACGGGTTGTAGAGGATCCCCAGGCCGGCCGCCGGCAAGGCGAGACGCGCCTCCTCCGAGATGACCACGGCATCGCAGGACCACGCCAAGTCGACAGCGGCGCCGTAGCAGGCGCCCTCAACCGCCGCGATCACCGGCACCGGGCTCAGGGTGAGGCGACGGCAGAGCGCCTCGAGCTCGTCATCGAATTCGAGATCCTCGATGGTGCCGTTCAATTCGGACAGATCCGCTCCGGCGCTGAAGCGCTCGGAGCCGCCGGTCAGCAACATGCCACTGGTGCGGGTGGTTGCCTCTCGGTCTGCCTCGGATTCGCGAGTCTCGACCGAGTCCAGGACCGACCCGATTTGGCGAATCGTCCGGCTGCCGAGGGCGTTGGCATACTCGGGCCGGTTGATCTCGACCTGCCGGATCGAGCCGTCGGTACTAGTCACGACGTCGCTCACTGAGATGCCAAGTTGTGCGACAGCCGAGCGAAGGGACGTACATCCAATGCTGCTTCGAGCTGCTCGGCGAGCGATAGCAACCCCGCGTCCTCCCCGTATCGTCCCACCAACTGGATCGCCACCGGGAGACCGTTGGCGAAGCCCGCGGGTAGCACTACGGCGGGATGCCCGGAGACGTTGAAGGGCACCGCGAACGGGAAGGCCCCCCACAGCCGGTCGACCGGCTGTCCGGCGATGACCTTCGGGCGGCGTCCCAACTCGAATGCGGTGGTGGCCGTGGCAGGAGTGGCGACCACGTCGTAGTCGCGGAAGTAGCGGTCCACCCGCTTCCGGTACGGTGCCAGGGCGGAGCTTGCTGCCGCCAGTACACCTGGATCGAGTTGCTCGGCCGCCAGCAGGGACCGCCTCTGGTACCAGGTCAGCTCGTGCGGACCGCGGAGCAGATGGCCGCGGCGTTGACCTTCCTCGGCGAGCACGAGCGGACCGAATATCTCCTTCCAGCCTCCGATGTCGAGTTCCACAGGACTCACATAGTGGCCGCAGGCTGCCAATTGTTTGACCGCGGCCGCCAGCACATTGCCGACTTCAGAGTCGATCGGGCGGCCCTCGGGCCTCCGGCACCAGCCGACGCGGAGCGGGCTCGGGTCGTCTCTGGTCGTCCCGGTGCCGTTGGCGGACAGCACCGAGTGCAGGAGGCGGGAGTCGGCGGCGGTGCGAGCGAGGGGCCCGACGGAGATGAACGGGCTGAACGCGCGGTACCCTCCGCGGTCGTCGATGGTCCCGTAGGTGGGCTTGAAGCCCACGAGCCCGCAGAACGAGGCCGGTATGCGGATCGAGCCACCACCGTCGGATCCGAGGCCGAGCGTGCAGGTTCCTGAAGCCACGGCGGCCGCCGCACCGCCGCTGGACCCGCCGGCGGTGCGGGACGGGTCGTATGGGTTGGCGGTGTCGGGACCCAGCAGGTTGTCGGTGGTTGCCGACTGGCAGAATTCCGAGACGTTGGTCTTGCCGACTATGACGGCTCCCGCCCGGCGCAGCCGGCGCACTGCGCCTGAGTCGTGCCGAGCCACGTCGTTGGCGTGGGCCAGCGAGCCGAGCGTGGTTATGTAGCCCTCGAGGTGGAAGGCGTCCTTGATCGAGACAGGAATACCGGCGAGGGGGCCGGCGCAGCCGTTCCGGTAGGCCGTCTCAGCCGCGGCGGCCTGGCGGCGGGCCAACTCGGGGGTGGCGAGGATGAATGCGTGCAGGGTCGGGTTCACCCGGACTATGCGCGCCTGAACCAGCTCGGTGACCTCGACCGGAGACAGCAAGCCGCTGCGGTAGGCCTCGACAAGCCGCTGCACCGGCCACCACAGGGGTCCCTCATCCACGAGCCGACACACCTCCGGAGACCGTGAACACCTCTCCGGTCACATAGCTCGCCTCGTCCGAGGCTAGGAACACGACCATGCTCGCGACATCCTCGGGCCGGCCGATGCGGCCCAGGAACGCCTTGTCGAACAGGTAATTGCTGAAGAACTCCGGCGGGTAGATCCTCCGGAGGAAATCGTTGTAGATCAGGCCTGGGGCCACCGCGTTGACCCGCACCCCGTGGACTCCGTTCTCGGCCGCAGCCACCCGGGTTAGCGCAAGGACGCCGGCCTTGGCTGCGGAATAGGCGGCGCCGTGCTCTGCCGACATCTCCCAGGCCGCTATCGAGGAGATGTTGATGATCGAGCCGCCGCCCCCGGCGATCATCACTTCGAGTGCGTAGCGCATACAGACGAACGTGCCGGTCAGGTCGACGTCGAGGCAGCGCTGCCAGGTATCGAGCGACATCTCGGCCACAGGCTCGATCTTCGACCAGCCTGCATTGTTCACCAGCACATCGAGCCCGCCCTTGACGGCCGCGACTTCTGCGATCACGCTGCGCACCTGATCGTGGTCGGTGACGTCGAGGATATAGCCGGCCACCTCGCGCCCCACCTCTTCGGCCAGTGCCCCGGCAAACTCGCGGCACCGTCGCTGGTGGGCGTCGGTGACGACCACGTCAAATCCGTCGTGGGCGAGCCGTCTCGCGACCGCCGCTCCGATACCGGCGCCGGCGGCCGCGGTCACCAGCGCCACGCGCGGGCTTCTTGCCATTAGCTTCTTCTCCCTGTTGCGACTGCGGCAGTGACGGTGTCGGCCAGTCGCGCCAGGCGTTGCTCGCGCCCGCCCGACAGCAGCGCGAAGGTGATCCGGTCGATGTCGAGCTGCCAGAGCCTGCGGAGCCGGTCTACGCACGTGTCGAGGTCGCCCACCAGCGCCACCGATCTTACGAATTCATCGGACACGGTCTGCTTGTGCCCGGCCCGTAGTGAGAGGTGGTCGACTAGGTCGTACGCCTCCGCGGCGCGTTCGAACTCGGGACGGAACCTTTCCCATGCCGGCGGCATCCGTTTCCACGGGTAGAAGGTGGCCGCCTGGCTCGTGGCCCATGCTCTCACGTCGTCGATGGCGGCCGCCTCGTCATCGGCAACCGACATGGTTACGAAGAGGTCGACGGTCAGCCGCGTGCGGTCGCGCCCTGCGGTCTCCAACCCCTGATGGATGTAGTCGAGTTGCCACGAGCAGAATTCGGGGTCTGCGGCGCCCATGAGCACCACCCCGTCGCAGGTTTCTCCGGCGAGCCGCAACATGGCCGGTTGGGAGACCGCGAGATAGATGGGAATCTGACGCTTGGCGGTTGCCAAGCGAACCTGGTTGCCGTAGAGGTCGCACTGCCGGCCGCTGAAGAGTAGACGGAACGCATCGATCCCGGCGCGCATTTCGCCGAGCTTGGACGGTGTACCGCCCGCGCCGAGCACGGCTGACCAGCCAGCGCCGAGTCCGAGCACCGCTCGGCCGTCGGACAGCTCGTCGACCGCGGCCGTGGCGTTGGCGGTCACGGTCGGGTGGCGGGTCACGAGATTGGTGACACCCGCCCCGATGAG
This sequence comes from Candidatus Spongiisociaceae bacterium, assembly GCA_965219685.1. Taxonomy (GTDB): domain Bacteria; phylum Actinomycetota; class Acidimicrobiia; order Spongiisociales; family Spongiisociaceae; genus JAPPFW01. The sequence continues at coordinate 1,524,379 of CBDCOH010000002.1, forward strand.
CACCTTCTCGGTTGACAACGCGGCCAGGTTCATGGCTGCGTAGACGTCCTTCATTCCGAGCTGGAAGTCGATGTACCACAGCGCCTCGAATCCCTTGGCCTCTACGGCACGGGCCAGTTCGGATGTCCGGCTCAGCGGCTCGCGGGGGCTGACCCCCAAAGAAATGCCGTAGCGGTGGCTCATGCAGCACACCTGTCGTGCAAAAGCTGCGCGAGCAGGCTCCCGTACGCGTCGGGTTGGTCGACGGAGAGGAGATGACCGGCCCCGGCCACCTCGTGGTACCGGCAGTCGTCGATGTGGTCGACGATGATCCGGGACGCCCGGCGCGGGCAGAAGACATCGCTGGATGCTCCGATGACATCCACGGGGACCTCGATCTGCGCCAGCAGCGGGTTCAGTGGCTCCGAGCGGATCCCTATCATCGCCCGGGCGGCGTTGATGTAGCCCAGGCCGTCACCGACGGCTTCCATCCGCTTGGACGTTAGTAGGTCGATGTCGGCCGCGGTGACAACCTGTTTGGCCGTGTCATCGCGGAGCCCGGCCGCGAAGCCGTCCCGGTCGTGGGCTTCGAGTTGGGCGATACGGCGGGCGAAGAACTCGGCCGCAGCAGAACCGACCACCGATGACGTGGCCGCCACAACCAGGTGGCGGATCGGGGTTCCCGGAGTGGATGCAGCCCTGAGCCCGATCGCGCCGCCCAGTGAGTAGCCGACGACGGCGGCAGGACCGGTCACTACACGCAGGAACGCGGCCAGGTCATCGCTCAGCTGCGAGAGGGTGCCGGCCGCCTCGCCGGGAGTTGTACGGCCGTGTCCCCGAAGATCCGGCGCGTAGACAGCGAACTCGTCGAGATGGGTCGCAATGGCGTCCCAGGATCGGAGGTCCTCGGCCAGCCCATGTAGCAGCACTACCGGAGGTCCCGAGCCCCGGCGCAGAAAGGTGACCGATATGTCGTCCAGGTCTACGGTCCGCATCTCGCCGTGCCCCGACCCCGAGCCCACTCCGTTGGGATCCCCGGCGGCGGTCACGACGGAGGCGTTGACGAGTTCATCACGCAGCTGGTGTTTGCGTATCTTCCCGGAGGCCGTTCGTGGGAAGTGGTCGACCTGCACCAGCCGCTCGGGCCAATAGCGCCGCGGTAACCCCTGCTCAGCGCAAGCCGCGATGGCATCGTCCAAGGCGAGGGGAACGCCGGCCTGCACCACCGCGCAGATGCGCTCCCCGAGACGTTCGTCGGGCCACCCGATGACGGCCACACCGACCACGTCGGGGTGGCCGGCGATAGCGTTCTCGGTCTCGACGGGCGAGATGTTCACCGCCCCGCGGATGATCAGGTCCTTGACCCGTCCCGTGATCGACACGTATCCGTCGGGATCGATGCAGGCGAGATCTCCGGTACGGAAGAACCCGTCGCCGACGATGTGCTCTGCGTACAGTTGGGGTTGGCCGTAGTAGCCGTTGAACACCCCGGGCCCTCGCATGACGAGCTCGCCGGTCCCCGAAGCATGCAACCGCATGTCCGCGTCGAGGGTTCGCAGTTCCAGCCCGGGAAGTCCCACCCCCACGGTGTTCTCGACCTGGCTGGCGGTCGAGGAGGGCACGCAGGTGGTGAGTCCGCCTTCGGTCATGCCCCACAGGGGCGTCACGAACGTGTTCGGAAACTCGGTTCGACAGCGCCGGACAAGGGCAGGCGGCACCTGGGCTCCACCGCACAGGAAGCTCCGCAGCGAGGCCAGCTTCGGCTCGCCGCCGCGCCACGGGGCATTGGCCAGATCCATCAGGAACGGGGTCGCAGCCGCAGTGAAATCGGCGCGGTGGCGAGCCACCAGTTCCAGCGCGGCGACCGGGTCCCACTTCCGTTGGAGGACGAGCAGTGCGCCCAGGAACAACGACAGGCGGGCGCCATGAATAGCGCCGACGCTGTGACCCAGCGGTGAAGGCATGAAGACGGGCGTGCCATGGTCGAGCCTGAAACGATCGGCGAACTGCATGTTGAGCGATGCCAATGTGTCCTCGTTGTGGCTGACCGCCTTCGGGAGTCCGGTCGTGCCCGACGTGAACATCAGGTGTGCGGTGGCGGCGGGCACGTCGACGGCCTCGGTCTGGGGCACCGCCGGACCGTGCGTCGCCAGCCGGGCTCCATCCACCGCAGCCACAGCGACCTCGGTGGAGGCATCGGCGGCGGCTCGCCGGACCGCGTCAGGGCCCGACGCTCGACGGCTCCAGCCGGCGCAGACGACTAGGACCGGCCGGACCAGATCGAAGATGTAGCGCAAATGCGCCTCAGGCGTTGTGACCGGAAGCGTGGCCGGAACGTGGCCCGCTCTCAACACGGCCAGGAACACGACGACCCACTCCAAACAGTTCGGGAGAAGGACCACCACCACCCGCCGGCCCCCGCCGACGGCCCCACGGATCTCCTCAGCGACCTCACCGGACGCATCCCAGAGCTCGGACCGCGACAGCGTGTCGCCGGCGCTCACGACGGCAGGCTCGCCGGGCGCCTCGGCGACGTGCGTCTCGAATCGGTCGACCAGCCGGCGGCCTGTCCACCATCCGGCGAGCCGGTACCGCTCTGCGACGTCATCGATCACTGCGCTCCTCCAAACCCGGTCGGGCGCCTTGCCGCAGTATCGCAGGAACGAGCTCCTATCAAATAAGTCGATGTCGGTTTTTTTGTTGGGTAGACCGACGAAAAGGTAAGATCGTTCGCCCCGGGCTTGCAGGCTCGAGACGACCCGCACAGGGACCAGCAGCACAGGGCCCAGTCACGTGCCTCACAAGCGATAGACGCCCTCGACGGATGGGAGCGCCCATGGCCACCGAGCCGACCACCCCTAAAGGCCAACGGACGCGACGGGCGATCCTCGAAGCAGCGTCGAAGGTCTTCACCAGGGACGGCTACGTCGATGCCCGTATGAGCGATGTCGCAGTACAGGCCGGACTCTCCCTCGGAGGCCTGTACAGGTATTTCGATAACAAGGAAGACCTCTTCCGGAGTGTCATCCGGAACCTCCACGAGGAACTCTTCCTTAGGAGCCGGTCGTCGACACCCATCGCCGATGACCCTAAGGCCGCCCTGTTCGAAGCCAACCTCGGATACCTCCAGCACTACAGTGACAACCGCGGCGTGCTGCGGGCATTCATCGAGGCGACAACGGTAGAGGACCGATTCACCACAATCTGGTGGACCATGCGCGAACGCCACGTCGCACGGTTCGTCCATGCAGTGGAGAACGACGAACGCGTTCAACTCGACGGACTCGATGCAGCCTCCGTGGCCCGAGCCATGGCTTCCCTGGTCGAGCAGACCGCGTACACAACCTTCGCCCACGCCGCCCTCAACACGGCGCCCGTGGACGTGGAGACGGTAGCCCGCATCGTGACAAGAGCCTGGTACCGCAGCTTTTACGGGAGTCCCTCCACAGACTGACACCATCCGACCCGCCGCGAGGTCGAGGATGATCCCCTGCCCGCGCGGTGCCCGGCGTGCGCCTCATATCTCCGAGCCCAGATAAGCGGCAGCCAGCCTCTCGTCGGTCAGGAGGGCCTGGTTCGAGGTCTCCAGGACCACTTCCCCCGACTCGAGCACGCAGGCCCGATCACAGATCTCGAGCGCCTCGTGGGCGCGTTGCTCCACGATGATCGTTGCGGTCGTCTCGCTCTCAAGGAGCCGCGCGATGCCCTCGAACACGCTGTCCGCGGCGCGGGGAGCCAGTCCCATCGAGGGTTCGTCGAGCATGAGCAACCGTGGGCAGGCCATGACGCCTCGAGCAACCGCCAGCATCTGCTGCTGGCCTCCCGACAAGGCGCCTCCGTCCCGGTTGAGCATGTCGGCCAGCGCAGGGAAGATCTCAAGCACCAGATCGAGGCGCTCGTCGTGCCGGTGCTGGGCGCCGGCGCGGTGACTGCCGAGGCGAAGATTGTCGGTCACCGTCATCGATGCAAAGATCATCCGCCCCTGGGGCACGTGCACGATTCCGGCCTCGACGCGTTTGTGCGGCGGCTGTGAGTGAAGATCCTGCCCTTCGAAGCGGATCGCACCCCTGTCTACCTCCACGGTCCCGCTGATCGTCTTCAGCAGGGTGGTCTTGCCCGCACCATTGGGTCCCAGGATGGCCACACGCTCCCCCGCTCCGACCTGGAGGTCGATGGAGCGCAATGCCGGGACTCCGTCGTAGCTGGCGCGGAGGTCACTGATCTCTAGCATGTTCCATCCATCTCGATCCGAGGTAGGCCTCGATCACGCGCGGGTCCGACACGACATCCGCCGGCGGGCCTTGGACGATGACGCGGCCCTCATCGAGTGCGACCACCGATTCGACGTACTGAATCAGCGACCGGACCGAGTGCTCGATCACCACGATCGCCGTGTGCGGCGTGACCAGTTCGTCGACAGTCCTGAAGAAGCGGGCTCGTTCGGCCTCGTTCAAGCCGGCGAGCGGCTCGTCGAGCAGCAGCAACTCCGGCTCGCTCACCATGGCCCTCGCCAACTCGAGGTTCTTGATCTCGGCCGTGGTGAGGGCGCTCAACTCGCCGAGCGCGCTATCGCCGAGGCCGACCCGCTCGAGCATCGCCATCGACGCCGCTACCGGATGCGGTATCGAGGCGCCGATCGCAGCCACCACGACATTGTCGAGCGGAGACATGAGATGGAAGCCCTGGGGAACCTGGAATGTTCGTGACATGCCGAGTTCGTAGCGCCGCGGCGCGCGCATCCGATCCACCTTCATCCCCTTGAACAGTATCCGTCCGGCATCGGCGCGTAGGTGGGCGGTGATGATGTTGAACAGCGTCGTCTTGCCCGCACCATTGGGGCCGATGATGCCGACACGACGGCCCGCATCGATCCTGAAGACCACGTCGGACAGTACGCGATTGGCGCCGAAGCTCTTGGCTATACCCTCCACTTCGAGCACAGGGGCATCGCTCGACCGCGCCAGCTTCGACCGGAGTGGTCTTCGCGGCATGCTCAAGAACGGCGACGGCCGCTGCGGAGGCGCAGCGAGACGCCCGAGAAGGCGCCGGCCTCCCGGCTCAGGTGATCGACGGGGCCGGGTCGCTAACCGGCGGAAGCCGCTCTCGATCGCGGGAAGGATTCCGCGCGGTATCAGCAGGGCGACGAGTACGAGCGCTGCCGCGTAGACGAGCTCCTGCGCGCCGGGCACAGACTCGCCGATCGAATCGTCCAGGAACATCGCCAGCGGGATGAGGAAGGCCGCGCCGACGACCGGCCCCCAGGTCTGTCCCACCCCGCCCACGAACGCCACCGAAAGCATGACGATCACCACGGTGATGCCGAAGACCTCCTCGGCGACGGTCACCCGCAGGACGGCCTTCACCCAGAGCACGGCCATGGCCGCCGACAGCGCCGCCGAGATCATGAACGCCGCCGACTTCCATGCGACGGTGCGGATGCCCACCGCCCGGGCCAGGACCTCGTTGTCCCGAATGGCACGCAGGGCGTATCCGAACGAAGTCACATCGATCAGCTCGCTGATCATCAATGCAACGACCAGCATCCCCAGGCCGACCCACACATAGGTGTGGGGATCGGAGAATTCCATGAACCTCCACTCGCTCTCGGGGCGGAACGGAACCGTGAGTTCGGGATCCCCGTAATGGGACACCAACAGTTCCATGATGAGCGGGAAGGAGATGGTGGCAAGCGTGAAGTAGAACCCCCTGAGCCGGAAAGTGGGCAGGCCGATGGCAAGCGCCACCACCGCGGCGACTCCCATGCCGAGGACCATGCCGATCCACGGCGAGGTGCCGCCGCCTCGCAGCAGGATCGTGAAAGCGTACGCGCCGATGCCGACGAACGCGCTGTGGCCGAGCGAGATCTGCCCGGCCTTGGCCATCAGATTCCAGGCCACGCCGGCGAGCGCCCAGACGACCGTCAAGGTGAGCACCCTCACGTAGAACCGCTGCTCGAGCCAGCCGTTGAGGGCAGCGACGACGACGACCAACACTATGAATGGAACTAGGCGCCGCATCAGATGGCGCGCTGCGCCTTACCGAACAGGCCGTTGGGGCGCACGTAGAGGATGAGCAGGAACAGAGCGAACACCCAGACGTTCTTCACGGCAGCCGAAGTCCACACCTGCGACACGGACTGGATGATCCCGATAAGCACGCCCCCCAGGAAAGCACCGCGGACACTGCCGAGGCCGCCGAGCACCACCGCGGCGAACATGACGACCACGAACCGGAGCCCCACGAACGGCGTGATGCTCTGGAACGTCACGAGCGCCGAACCGCCCACCGCGGTGAGCGCCACGCCAACCCCGAACGCGATACGGTTCGTGCGATCGATGTCGACGCCCATGTATGTCGCTGCCTCCCAATTCTCCGACGCGGCGCGAATGGCCCGCCCGGTGGCGGACCGGTTGAGGAACAGGAAGACGAGCGCCGCGACCAGCACCGAGAGGAGAAAGGCGTAGAGACGTACTCGGCTGACGAATATGTCGCCGATGAAGCCGCCCGTATTGGCGTAGGAAGGCGCGACCACCCGCGGCTCCGACGAGTACCTGATCAGGATGAGATTCTGGAAGATCAGGCCCAGTCCGATGGTGAGAATCACTTGAGCATCGTGATTCTCGCGCCGGCCGATCACGAAGCGGATGAAGAGCCAGTGGACTGCCATCCCCAGCAGCAGGAACACGAAGAAGACGGCGGGCACTGCCAGGAACGGGTCCAAGCCGACACCGCCCGCGAACAGCGCCCATGAGAGGTACATGGCGAGCATCATGAAGTCGGCCTGGGCGAAGTTCACCACCCGCATCACGCCGAAGATCAGCCCGAGACCTGACGCCAGCAGGGCGTAGACGCCCCCGATCAGGATCCCGGGAACGAGGAACTGCAGGAACTCGACCATCGCCTCAGCAGGCACCCGGCGCGGGTCGCGCGCGGCGCCGGCGCCTCACGTCGGGGTGCGGGGACGGAGGGAGCGCGCCATCGAGCCGATAAGGACAGTCCCCTCCGTTACCTCCAAACCGGTTGGCAAACCGCGAACTCGACCGGATAGACGGTGCACGGGATCATCCTCCCGTCGACCTCCTGCCACTGTGCCAGCACGCCGAAGTGCTGGTCAATGCGACCGGTTTCGCTGAAGCTGATCTCCGACGTCGGCATGAGGTCGACAGCGACGCCCTCGGTCAGCCTGATGGAGTTGAACCCCTCGGTAACCGCGGCCGGGGATGGATCGCCGGCCTGCTCGAGCACAGCCGCAATGAGATGAATCACGAAATAGCCGCCGATGTGGTCCTGGCGGGCGTAGGGCTGGTCGATGGCGGCTGCCAGCTCGGGGAACGCGTCATTACCGGCTAGCGGATTGGCATACACGAACGTCGACAGCCCGGCCACCTCCGGACCGAGGTCCGCCCATGCGGGCAGTAGTCCCTGTCCGCCGTTCTGGACGACCGGTGCGGTGACCCCACGGGCGATCAGCTCGTTCTGGAGTCCGCTCACGTCGCTGAAGGCGAATGCGATGTTGAAGATGACGTCGACATCGGCGTTGGCGATCTTGGTCGCCACGCCCGATGGGTCGTCGAGTCCACCCGGCGCCCAGGTGTCAGTAACTGCGACCTCGATCCCTCGCTCGCTGAACTCGGCCAGCAGGGCTTCCTGCAGCGGCACGGCTGCGGCCGATGTGGAACCCACCACCGCCACCTTCTCCATCGTGATCCCCGCCTGGTCCAGGCCAGGCTGGATGGCCTCGAGAATGAGGCCCTTGATGGCCGACGCCGGGGGCGAGTAGCCGAACACGTGGCTGAAGCCCTCACGGTCAGTGACGGAGTCGGCGAAGCTCTCTGTGATGAACGGAATCCTCGCTCGCTCGCTCACCTCCGTCGCGGCCAGGCTGAACGACGACAGCCAGGATCCGGCGATAGCCGACACGTCGGGCTCGTCGTCGAGGAGTCGTTCAACAGCGGTGGCCGCCTCCTCGGCAGAGCCGCCCGCGTCGTAGATCGCCAGCCGCAAGGAGGCCCCGCATAACGACTCGATGCCGCCCGCCGCGTTGATGTCCGCCACCGCCTTGGTCGCCCCGGCGATCTCGGCGTCTCCGACAAAGCTGAACGTTCCTGACATGGGCCACACTGTGCCGATGACCACCTCATCGACGCAATTGCGATCGTCGACGGGAGCCTCCTCGACCTGCGCCACGGCCTCGGTCGTGGCCGCCGCCGTCGCCGCGGTGGTGGCCACCGTGGTAGCCGCCGCCGTCGCAGCGGTCGTCGCAGCGGTCGTGGCCGCGGTCTCCGGAGCAGAATCACCTGACGAGCCATCGCCGCATGCGGCCGCTACGAGGCTCACTATCGCAACTAGCGCGGGCAACAAGCGCAAACGGCGAACCGTCGCTCCCTTATCGGGTCGGATCATGTACATGGTCACTCCTTGGACTGCCAAGACCCGGCGGAGACCTACGGCACCGACCGGAATCCGACGATAGGCAGGCTCACCCCACCTGTCAAGAGAGTGATATCGCTTTTTTGAATCTCAGTTGAGTGCGGCCACAGCACATGTCGCAACCTGGCGACGAAGCTCGGTGGGGGTTCGGGATCTGTCGGGTAGTCGGGCGATCAGGCCGCAGCGAGCGCGGCGTCGATCCACGGATCGATCGTGTCGCGGTTGGCTGCGATCCAATCGGCGGCCGCGGCTGCGATCTCGGCGTCGGAGTTGGCGCCGGCGTCGATGGCGACCGCTTGGACGGCCACTGCGAGCGGATCCAATTCGAAGTTCTCGAGCAATGATGCCGCGGCCGGGTTAGCGGCCAGGAAGTCTTTGTTGGCGGTCACCACGATGTCGGACGGCGTGAACATGGTCGTGCAGGGATCGTTCGTGCAGGCGTCCCCTACCGCAGAGATGCCGTCCTGGCCTTCGAGGGCCTGTTCGGGCTCGATGGCGAGCCACAGCACGTCCCTACCCGGTACGAGCTTGCCGACGAACGCGGTGGGCGTCCACACATACTGAAGAACGGGACCACCCGCCGCGAAGCTCGCCTGTGACTCCGCGAACAGAGCCGAGTGGGTAGCCGACACTTGCGCGGCCCGGTCGCCCCACCCGTTCTTGGCGAGGGTGTCGTTTATGACCTTCTGGCAGCCCCAACCGTCGTCACAGCCGTTGATGTCAGCCTTGCCATCACCGTCGCTGTCGAAGTGGGCGACCGCCTCGGGGTTGTCGAGCAACTCTCCGAGCGTGGTGAAGCCGAACTGCTCGAAGCTGGGAATGTCCACGAGAAGGCCCTGAAGAGCTCCGGACGCCATCATCTTACCGATGTAGCGGGCCTTGTCGCCGAAGGTGCCGCCATCCGGGCTCTCTCCATCTAGGAGCGGAGTGTGGTTGAGCGGCCACGACGACGCCCAAAGGTCGTAGTCTCCCTGAGCCACGGCCGGGTAGAACGTCGCCGGCGCGATCTCCTCCGGGTCTGTGACCTCATAGCCGAGCTCTCGGAGCAGCTGCTGGACCACATAGTTCTGGAAGTTGGTCTCGATCCAGTTTCCGCGGGCCATGGTGACGGTGACACCATCTCCTGGCAGGGCCGTCTCGGGTTCGGCTTCAGCGGTCGCAGGCGCAGGATCGGTCGTCGAGGTGTCGCCACCGCATGCGACGGTCATCAGCACGAACGTGGTTAGCAGGGCGAGAAACGCTCGCCCTCGGCTGGTGGTCATGGGATCCCCCTCCCATTCTCCGGCTCCCGGAGCGTCCGAACAGCGGAGCCTCTTCGTGTCTTGCCTTGGGAACGATCTTACAAGGAATACAATAACGACATCTCTTCTTCTTAGGCTTTTCCTTGCCCCGGTCGGACCGGACTACCGGCCCGCCAGCCCCTGGCGGCCATGATCAAGCCGCCGACGACCACCAGGAAGGCGCTGGCACCGGGTGAGACAGCCGGGGTCGCCAACCGGACGAACGTCGCGATCCAGGCCGCTCCGATCGCGGCGATTGCACATCCCAGCCCGAATGTCACGAGGGCGAGGTATCGCTGGACGGCATGCCGGGGCACCAGTCGGCCGAGTACAGCCGCCATGGATGCCAGCGTGAGAACGAGGATGATGTAACCGATCCCCGGTCCATCGGGATCCAGTCCTCGGACCGTGACGCGGCGGGTCTCGGCCAGTGCCTCGGCCAGCACCTCGGCGGCCAGTCCGCCCTGGTCGGCCCCCTCGGCGTCGGCTGCCAGTTCGGCGGCGATCTGGGCAGCGTCGCTGCGCTGGTCCAGGATCCAGGATCCTGACGCTCCGGCGAGTCCCAGGAACAGGGCCAGAACTACCATGCTCGCCAGTTCGCGTGGCCCCACGCGCGCCGGCTCATCGTCGTGGCCCCCTCGGAGCGCGGCCCAGCAACCACCCGCGAGAACGATCAGCGAGCTGAGCAGCGCCAGCCACACACCGGTGCCGTGGCTGTAGTTATCTCCCCGGGGTGAGACGGTCAGGTATGCGACGGCAAGCGAAGCCAAGACCACACCGGCCGCCAGGTAGGCGCCTCCGGCCGCGACGAACCTGTCCCTGCTGCGCGGACGCCAGAGCGTCGACGCGCCGCCGAACGCGACCGTCAGGCCTACAAGGGCGAATACGATCCCGAACCACGATCCGCCGGTGGCGTCCACGCCGCTGTGGGCGCCGGGGAGGTCGGTATCGGCGAATCGGGCGTAACCCGACAGCAGCCCGGCATCGTTACCCCAGGTCAGCAAAGCCGAGAACGCGGCCAGCAGACCCCCGATGAGGGCGGCCACCGCCCGGATCCGGTGCGAGTCCGCCAACTCCGGCTCGGCCGGAGCCACGGCCACGACCGGGGTCTCCGGCTCGGCTTGCATCCCCGGTACGGCGGGCACCGCGGGGTCAGCCCGCGTGGACCAAGCGCCGAGCATCCGCGCAAAGAGGCTCCGCCTGTCATCGCTGTCCTCGGGCTGCGAGATCCGGTCGAGGAGTACCCCGACGAAGTAGAGGGCCGCTCCTGCCGACGCGCCCAGGGGAATGTCGGCGGTGTTGAGCGCCGTGAGGATCGGTTTCCCGAGACCTCCACCCGCGATGATGGCCACGATCCCCACCATTGACAGCGACAGCAGCAGGGTCTGGTTGAGGCCGGCCATGATCGCGGGCCGGGCCAGTGGCATCTGGACCTCGCGCAGGACCCGGGTCTCGGTCGCTCCGAACGCGCGGGCCGCCTCCACCACGTCGGCGGGAACCTGGCGGATCCCCAGGTTGGTGAGCCGAACGATCGGGGGAAGGGCAAAGACCAGTGTGGCCAGCACGCCAGGGGTTCGGCGGACGCCGAACAGAAAGATAATGGGCAGCAGGTAGACGAAGGGGTGGATTACCTGCATGCCGTCAAGTACGGGGCGCAGCCGGCTCCAGAAGGTGTCGATCCGAGCCGCCAGGATCCCCAGCGGGATGCCGATGACCGTGCAGATCATCACGGCCACGATGATCATCCCGATCGTCTCCATGGTGAGATCCCAGTACGCGTTGCCCAGCAGCCCGCATGCGAGCAGTCCGGCCGCGCTGCCCAGCCCCACCAGGAAGTTCCTGGTCAGTGCTCCCAGCAGGAAGAACAACAACAGCACGACCGGCCACGGGAGCCAGTCCTGCAGCAGGTTGTCGATAATGAGTTCCAGCAACTTGTCGACAGGCCACTTGACGGAGTCGAGGAACCCCCTCACATGGGTGGTCAACCAGAAGACGATCTCCTCGATCCACAGACCAAACGGGATCTCCCAGTCATCGAGGTTGCCGTTGTCCCAGAATCCGGAGGCGAGCGTTCTGGGATTCACTGTCTCGCGCTGGCCGGCTTCAATTGCTCGGCGACGCCCTCGGCCCGCCCCAACTCGGCCAGGACAGTAAGGGGTCGGACCGATCCTACGAGCCTGCCGTCCCCATCGACCACGGCGACAGGCAGGCCCGATCCGAAGAGCTGGTACACCTTGGCCAGCACCGTGACTTCGGTGACGGTCGGCACCGTCTGGACCAGAGACCCCAACTGCTGGTCGCCGCGGGAACGCGCCATCTCGGCGGCTTCGCGGGTGACCACCCCGAGAGGTCGCCCGCCGGAATCGACAACGTGGGCGGCCTCCACCCCGAGGCTGTCGATGGCCCCCAACACGTCGGCGACGGTCGCTCTCGCCCCAACCGCGGCGGCGTCCTCGCGCACCGTCTCGACGGCCAGTACCCGGCCCTGATCGACGTCTTGGACGAACTCAGCCACGTACCGGGTCGCGGGGCGGAGGAGGATGTCCTGTGGTGTGCCGATCTGATGGATGGCTCCGTCCTTCATGATGCACACCCGGGTACCGACCCGGAGCGCCTCGTTGAGATCGTGTGTGATGAAAAGGATCGTCTTTTGGAGATTGTCCTGGATCTCCATCAGCTCATCCTGCATCTGGCGGCGGATCAGCGGATCAAGGGCGCTGAAGGCTTCGTCCATGAGCAGGATGTCGGGATCGGTGGCGAGTGCCCGGGCAAGGCCCACCCTCTGCTGCATTCCTCCGCTGAGTTGCCGCGGGTAGCTGGTCTCGTAACCGCTGAGCCCGACGAGCGCGAGCGCCCTCTCCGCCGCCTCGTTGCGCGCCTCGTGATCGACACCCTTCACCCTGAGTCCGAAGGAGACGTTCGAACGCACATCCTGGTGGGGAAAGAGAGCGAAGTGCTGGAACACCATGCCGGTGCTCTCGCGGCGAAAGGCCTGCAGCTCCTTGGGGCCGAGGGCTGTGACATCCGTCCCGTCGACTACGACCCTGCCCGCGGTCGGCTCGTAGAGCCGGTTCACACAACGTAGGAGGGTCGACTTACCCGAGCCGGACAGGCCCATCACCACGAAGATCTCCCCCTCCGCTACAGCGATGCTGGCGTTGTTGACACCCACAACGTGGCCCGTGCGCTCCCTGATCGCCTGCTTCGAACAGCCGGCCCACAGCAACTCGAGCGCCTCTCCGTGGGGATCGTCGCCAAAGATCTTGGTGACATTGCCGAGTTCGACTTTGGTCAAAACCTCTTCCCGTTCGCAGGACTGATCCGAAACCCTCGCAGTTGCCTAGCCCGCTTCACGGCACCCGTATCGACGATCGTAATCCCTGAAACTGACATCGTCTTCTCTTTAGGCTCCGTGTGACCGGATGACAACCCGGCACTGTTGGCCGCAGAAGGCGTCGACACCGCCGCGGTGTCGCCAGTCGCAGTCGAGACCAATCCCCGACGCAGGAGCACCGAGGCGTCTTGCGGGGTGGAACCGTGCACGTGTGTTCCAGCGGGGCTGTTCACCGGTCGGCACCCTAGAAAACACACCATCCGCGCCAGCACCGAGGCTCAGCGGCCGGAGGGTGCCGGTAGAGGCCAGGCCGTCCCTCATCGGATCGGGTTCTCGAACTCGGGGTCCTGCGGTCGGGACTCGGGACAGAGGTGCCACAACCACCACTGCGAGCTTCGGCATCCAGCAGCGCCATCGCGACACCTCCAGAAGAGACGACTTAGGGAGTTCCGTTACAAGACCTGTTGGTAAGGGTTTCTGGAGTCGTGTGAAGTGTGAACAGTGGAGCTGAGGGGATTTGAACCCCTGACCCCCTCGTTGCGAACGAGGTGCTCTGCCGAACTGAGCTACAGCCCCGAAGTCCCTCCATTGTACCCCGGCCGGGGTCCGGCGCCATACGCCCGCGTCGGTGTCACCGGCGTGCCATGTCGCGGCGGAGTCGCTCGGCTACGAGGGCCGAGGTGAGATCCGCCCGGCTGCGTTCGGTCAGACTGCGAGCCACGTCGGTCGTACGGCGCAGGCCTCCGGTCATACCGTCGGGGTAGTCGAGAGAAGCCAAGAGGTCCACCACCTCGTCCATGATGGCCAGAATCCGCTCGGCCTCGTCGAAGTCCTCCATCCTCAACTGGTCGAGCAGCCGTCGCCTGAGCTCCCCTACTGCTTCGCCGAATCCCTTGAGGTACGGAACCATGGTCATCCCCAGTTCCCTGGCGGTAGGAAGATCGCCACCGGCCGACAGGGCCAGGAAGAGGCGTGCCTCTGCGTACTCCTTGGCCGCATCGTTGAGAATCCCTATGTTGATGTCCGGGTGATCCGCCATGGCGACCGTCGAAGCCTCCAGCAGCATCCGCGCCTTCTCCAGGAGGACTCCCGCCGCTTCCACCTCTCCCCGGTGCGCGGAGCGGATCGCCTTGGCGGAACACCGGATCACCACGCGCCCGTTGGCGATAGCCGTCTCGCGCGCCTCGAACTTTGGGTCGAGTTCGGCACGTGCCGCCGCTTCGATAAGCGAGAGATCCGGAACGGACATGGCGGGCCTAGCTCGATCCGACGACCCTCACGCGGGGCGTCTCCACCTCGTCGTCGGCATGGGCCGCCAAAGCGGCCATCTCGCGAGACGCTGTCGTGATCCGCCTTAGCATCACGACATACCAGATGAGGAGAGCGTCGGCGGCTCCATGAAGGACCAGGAGCCACCTTCCCCCGAAGATCACCACCGCGACCAGGCTTACGAGAGCGGTTCCCACAAAGATCGTCAGCGCCCTGCGCCGACGCGTCACGACGGCAGCCCGGTCGAGCCCCCCTACGCTTCCTCCGACCGGATGGCTCGGACTCTGGTAGGTGTTAGGTGGCGTGCCGCCGTGCCGGCCCGGTCCGTCCAAGGCCTGACGCCGGGTAGGTGAGAAGAAGGAGGGGCGCCGATCGGCCCATAAGGGTGGAAGAAGAAACACGGCCCAAATGCCGGCGACTACTAGAAACAAGGCCCACGCCATCCCGGAACCGACTCCCTACTGTCGCAACCCTGACGGAGGTTATACCTGCCGGGAGACCAGTCCAAGCATTTCGAGCCCCGGCCGGGCCCGCCATTATCCGTCGGCAGGCACCCGCGCGCCGGTCAGAGCGCATCAGCGGACCAGGCGCCTGACCGGCCACCTGACTTGCTCAACAGGCGGAGCCGCTCGACGCGGACACCCCGCTCGATCCCCTTCACCATGTCGTACAGGGTGAGAGAGGCGATCGCCGCGGCCGTCATGGCCTCCATCTCTGCTCCGGTCCTGTCAGCGGTGCGCACGGTTGTCGTGATGAGAGCACAGGTGGCTGAGCGGCGGACATCGACTGTCACATCCGTCAGAGACAAGGGATGGCAGAGCGGAATCAGTTCGGAGGTCCTCTTCGCCGCCATGATTCCCGCCAGGCGAGCCGTCCCGATGGCGTCCCCCTTGGGCAAGCCACCATCGAAGATCAGGTCGAGGGTTGCCGCGGAGGCGACCAGCACCGCCTCCGCGGCAGCCCTCCTCTCGGTGACCGGCTTGTCACCCACATCGACCATACGGGCCCGACCATGCTCGTCGATGTGGGAGAGGCGCCCTTCACTCACCCAGCACCTCGGATGCGGATCGGGTCTCGGGTGAGCGATACAGCTCGATCGTCACCTCGTCCCCTACCTCGACGTTCCCGGTGCCGACGGGGATCACCGCGAAGGCGTCAGCCCGGGCCAGAGACGACAGGACGTTCGACATCTGTGCTCCGCTGCTCCGCACATGGGTGACCCCGTCCCTCACTTCGGTCACCACCCTGGTGAACACGGTCTTGCCCGGATGCGTACGCCATCTCTCTGCGGCGACGGCTGCGCTCATGGGCCGGAAAACCGAGTTGCAGCCCATCATGTGCAATAGCGCCGGCCTGGCGAACTGCTCGTAGGCGACCATGACCGATACCGGATTCCCCGGCAGTCCCAGGAGGGGGGTACCGTCGATGTGACCGAAGGCGAAGGGTTTGGCCGGCTGCATGGCCACCTGCCAGAAGTCGACCGTGCCCAGCTCCCCGAGTATGGCCTTCACCAGGTCGTACTCACCCATCGAGACCCCGCCCGACGTCAGCACCATGTCCGACTCCGAGGCTCCCATCGCAAGCGCCTCGCGCAAAGCTCGGGCGTCATCCCCGACGATGCCCAGGTCGTACACCTCGGCCCCCAGCCGCTCCAGGAGTCCCATGAGGAGTGGCCGGTTCGTGTCCCGGATCTGGCCCGGAGCCAGCGTCTCGGTGTCCGGTGCAAGAACCTCGTCCCCGGTGGAGAGAACCGCCACCCTCGGGCGGCGGCGAACCAGCGGGGTCACGCCCAACGAGGCCAGCACCGCTATGTGGCGTGGGGTGAGTCGCTCCCCCACCTCGAAAACCGACTCCCCGGCAACCAGATCCCCGCCCGCCGGCCGGACGGCTGTGCCCCGCTCGGTCGCCGCGAGGATGCGTACCCCGTCGGGCAGAGGTTCGGTGTCCTCTACCTTCACGACCGTGTCCGCACCTTCCGGCATCGGTGCACCGGTCATGATCTTGATGGCGGAGCCGGGTACCACCCTCCCGCGCGCCACATGGCCCGCGGGCACGTCTTCGAGCAGGCCCAGCGTAACGGGAGCCGACCGGACATCCCCGCCTTGGACCGCGTACCCGTCCATGGCGGAATTCGTAAATGGGGGCACGTCGTGGGGCGCGAGCACCGACCTCGCCAGGGCTAGGCCGAGCGCATCACCGAGCGGCACTTCCACTACCGGAAGCAGGGGAACCGAGTCCAGGACGTCTCTCTGTGCATCGGTCAGCGGTCGCATTGGTTACTCCTCGAGCAGTCTTCTCATGATGGCCTTCAGGCTCCCACCGTACTCCCTGCTGGCCGCGGCCAGGACGAAGTTGGCGTTCAGGAAGCCCGAAGGGTTGCCCACGTCGAGGATCTCCACATCGGTTACGTAGGCACGGCAACGGCCCTCTCCCGCCAATGCATCGATCGCGTCCGTAAGTTGGATCTCGCCGCCGTACCCCGGTCCGACATCTGCCAACTTCTCGAACACCTCGGGCATGAACAGGTACCGACCCTGGATGCACAACCGGGAGGGCGCCTCTGCAGGGGTTGGCTTCTCGACGGCGGCTCCGACCCCGACCACGTCTCCCTTGATGTCCGACCGTGGTGCGATCACACCCTTCGACGACAGCACGTCGATGGGCAGTTCCCGAACGCAGACGACCGAGTGTCCATCCCCGGAAGAGGACGCGAGGCGGTGGAGAATCGACTCTCGGGGTCGGATCAGGTCGTCAGCGGTCAGCACGAAGAAGGGCCGGTCACCAACTGCCTCCCGGCTTCGCAATACCGCGTCCCCGAGACCGCGGGCCTGATTCTGCACGACGGACCGGACGGTCGCGCCCCGTGTGCCGGGTAGGTCGGCAAAGTGCCGTTCGATCATCCCGCCGGTGTCGGGATCCACGACCACGATCACCTCCCCGACGCCGGCGCGCACCGCCTCTTCGACCACCCACTGGATGCTGGGACGGTCCACAACCGTCAGCAGCGCCTTGGGGATGGCGTTGGTAGCGGGCCGCATGCGCGTACCGCGTCCCGCCGCCGGGATCACCGCCACGTCGACATTCATCGTGGCGGGCACCCCTCGGGTCCGGTCATCCGCGTCCCGGTCATGACGTCAGCTTGCGTTCCGTGCCGGCCCGTAGCCGGGATAGGTTGGAACGGTGCCGGAGGACGATGAGCAACATGGTGGCACCGAACCAGGCCACGGCCGCGGTTTCGACGCCCGCAATGATGAGAGCCGGCACGGAAGTGACCGCGGCCGCCAGGGAACCCACGGCCGAGATCCGGGTCGCGGCCAGCCCGATGCCGTACATCAGCACCATCGCGACCATGACCGGCGGCGACAGAGCGAGCGCGACCCCTCCCGCGGTGGCCACGCCCTTACCGCCGCGGAACCGGTGGAAGACCGGGTAGCAGTGGCCTGCGACCGCGCACAAGCCTGCCAGCGCGGCTGTCGCCGGGGTCCAGAGCAGCAACCCGACCAGTGCTGGGAGGAAGCCCTTCAGCAGGTCGGCCACGGTAACCAGCAGAGCGGGCCCTTTCCCTAGGCTCCGCAGCACGTTGGAAGCACCGGGGTTGCCGCTGCCCACCGCTCGAATATCCACACCGCGCGGCGCGGCGACCACCAGCGCGGTGTTAATGCTTCCCAGAAGATAGGCGCTGACGCATAGGGCAGCTATGCCGATGAACATCGGGGATGATTCTATCCCGACGATGGTATGCTTCCGTCCCGTACGTCCAGCCGACCCGGCACCGGCTGTACCGCGAGCTCACCGGAGACTTCCAATGCCCACCTACGTGTACGAGTGCAGAGACTGCGGACACCGGTTCGAACTGTTCCAGAGCTTCTCGGCCGAGCCGCTGCGGACCTGCCCCCAGTGCCGGGAAGTCGCGCTCCGGAAGGTACTGTTCCCCGCCGGAGTCGTCTTCAAGGGTTCGGGGTTCTATGTGAACGACTCTCGAGGTCCCCGCCCCAAGAAGTCCTCCACCGACTCCAAGCCCGCCGACGGTGAGACGCCGGCCGGCGAGAAGTCCGCCACTTCGGAGAAGTCGCCCGCCTCTTCCAACGGCTCGCCCAAGAAGGGAAGAGAGCCGGCAAGGTCCGGAGCCAAGTAGGCCAGCGCACACGCACAAGTGCGTCGCTCCCCGGACACCCACCCCGCCGTTGATCGGAGAAGCCTCGCCGAGTGATCGCGCTCCAGGGTGTCTTGGCCGGCCGAGTGGCTTCGAGCCATCCGACCGACGGGATCGGCCCTGAACTACCGAGACCGGAAACTACCTGATCTAACGATTACTACCGACTATCCACTAGCAACTAACAACTAGCAACTAACAACTAAAGTAACAGCGTGCGCGGTGTGGTAGGCGTCATTCTCGCCGGCGGTGAATCCACCCGGATGGGCACCGACAAGGCGTCGTTCGAACTCCACGGACGGCCCATGGTCGAGTGGGTAGCCGATGCGATGACCGGTTTCGCCACGGTGGTAGTCGTAGGGCGCCGCCGGGGACCGGCCGGGTTGGAGGCGGTGGCGGACCTGCACCCGAGTGCGGCGGGCCCCCTCAGCGGCCTGCAGACGGCTCTCACGGTGTGGCGATCGCCGGTAGTGCTCGTGGCGGTCGACCAACCACTCGTGCGGTCCGAGACCCTCGCCCGCCTGGGCGAACGGGCCGCGGCAAACGAGACAGCAATCTGCATCGACGGCAGGCCGCAGGTCACCTGCGCCGCATATGCAACCACCTGTCTGGGAGAGGCGAACCGCCAGCTCAGGACCGGGGGATCCATCCAGCAGATGCTGAAGTCGGTTCCGTGGACCAGGGTCGAGCGTCACGACTGGTCCGCATGGGGTGAGGACGGCCGTTCCTGGTTCTCCATGGATACGCCCGACGACCTGATCGCCGCCGAGCAGCGGTTCAGGCTGGATCTGCTCGGTGGGTAGATGGTGAGTGGTGAATGGTGAATGGTGAATAGCTTGCCGAGGTCATCCGTGCGATGGACTTAACCAGCCACCAGCCACCAGCCACCATTCACCAACGTCCCCCTTCCCACCGGCGCGGTCTATCGGTACTTTGGACGGGTGCTGTGGTTGTCCCGTCCCCCTTACATCCGATGGACGCTCATCGGGCTCGTGGTCCTCGTCAGCCTGTGGTTGGAGCTCCGGCCCTCCCCCACCGTGAGCCATCCATTCCTCACACGTGATCTGGGCCGCGGGGAGTCGGTCGAGGATGCTCTCGAGTGGCGTGAAATCCCGCCCGGCGTGCTGGAAGCCGTCTCCGGTGCCGGATTCACCAACCGCCGCCTTGCCGGTGGCCAGCCCCTGCTTCCGGGCGACACCACCGATATGTTCATATCCGTCCCGCCCGGATGGTGGCTGGTGGATGTGGCGGTACCCGTTGAGGCAACCGCCGGGACCCGGGTCCAACTCGTGATCCTGCCCTCGCCCGGGCACCTCCCGGTCCCACCCATCGGCGGGCTGGTGACCGGCGTACGAAGCGGCCCGTACGAGGATGATGGTCTCATCGGCACCGTGGCCCTGCCTCCCGACCGGGCCGCCACAGCCGCGGTCGCAGTCGCCGAAAAGCGGGTATCCGTGCTGGTGGAGGCCTACGGAGAGCGCGCGGGCGACTAGCTTGAAGCCGTGCTGGAAGCGATCGTCTGGGGACTAGTCCAAGGTCTCACCGAGTTCCTACCCGTCTCGTCGAGCGGCCATCTCCGGGTAGTTCCAGACCTGTTGGGTCTGGAGCCACCGGATCTCGCCACCTCCGCCGTCCTGCACCTCGGAACGCTCGTGGCCGTCCTAGCCTTCTACCGCCGTGACATCCGCTGGATGGTGGGGGGGATGCGTCACGAAAGGAGCGCCCGGCGGTTGGTCCTCTTAGTCGTGATTGCCACCATCCCGGCGGTGGTAGCCGGGACGGTCCTCGCCGATCAGGTCGAGCGATTCCGGGAGTCCTCCACGGCGGTGGGTACAGCACTCGTGGCAACCGGCGCCATCCTGCTGGCATCCAGATTCCTTACGGAGCGCAGCCGGAATGCAGAGGATCTCTCCACCCTTGACTCCGTCGGCTTGGGCGTGGCCCAGGCATTGGCCCTCCTGCCCGGGATCTCGCGGTCCGGAATGGTGATCACGACCGGGTTGGCTCGGGGCTTGTCGGGTACGCAGGCCGCCCGGTTCGCGTTTCTCATGGCGATCCCGGTGACCCTGGGAGCGGGAGCCCGGGAAGTACTCACAGTCACCAGTACCGGCGTCCATCTCCCTGAACTTGCGGCCGGAACCCTGGTAGCGGCCGCTTCCGGCTACTGGGCCATTGCGCTCCTCATCAGGGCCCTGGAGCGTCATGGCATCTGGCCGTTCTCGACCTACTGCTTCCTGGTCGGCGCCATCGCCCTTATCTGGCTCTGACCGCGACCGAATGCAGTCGCTCGGACCGGCAATCGCCGGGCACCGCACCAGATGAGTGGTTCAAGGCATCTGACCGGAAGCGACCGCGCTGTATTAACTAATCCGAGCTAACCCTCACCACCCGGTTACCAACTACCAACTACCAACTACCAACTAGCCGATCCGCAGTTCCGGATGGGTCCTGATCCGGGGTCGGGTCGCCACGATCCTGGCAGCCAGGCGGTCGAACGCCTTCGCCGCCTCGCTTCCAGGAGCCGAGATGGAAACCGGCTCACCCCGGTCCGCCCCGGCCCTCATCTCGGGAAGGATCGGAACCTGGGCCAGCAACTCCACCTCGTGCTGCTCGGCAAGGGCCGCGCCACCCCCCTCCCCGAAGATGTGGTACCGCTTACCGTCGTCACCGGTGAACCAGCTCATGTTCTCCACCACGCCGATCAGCTTCTGGTCCACCCGGTCAGCCATCCGGGCCGCCCGGGACGCCACCCTGCGGGCCGTCGGCTGGGGAGTCGTGACGAGCAGCACCCGCGCCCTCGGCACGAACTGGGAGATCGAGATGGCCACATCGCCGGTTCCCGGCGGCATGTCGATGAGCAGGAAGTCAGGATCGTCCCAGAAGACATCGGTCAGGAACTGCTCCAGAGCCTTGTGAAGCATCGGCCCCCTCCAGACGACCGCCTGGCCGTCCGGAACGAAGTAGTCGATCGAGATCACCGAAACCCCGTAGGCCCGCAGCGGCAGGATGGAGTCGGCGACGACCACGGGGACACCGGCGGCGCCGAGCATCTTCGGAATCGAATAACCCCACACATCGGCGTCGATCACGCCCACCGATCGGCCCCGCCCTGCCAGGCTGACTGCGAGGTTCGTGGTCACCGAGGACTTGCCCACCCCGCCTTTGCCGGAGGAGACGGCCACCACGTAGGTCGGCGATCCGGGACCTCCCACCGGACGCTTCTCGCCGCGCACCCCCGCCATCAGCTGCGTACGCTGATCGTCGTTCATCAGTTCGTGCTCGACCCGAACCGATCGGACACCGTCAACCGAACGCGCCGCCTCCGTCACCGCTTCGATCAACTGATGACCCGGAACCCCGGGGACCGGGATGAGCAGACGGACCACCGCGGTGCCCATGCGCTTGATGCGTACCGACTTCAGATAGCCGAGACCACCGAGCGGCCGCTGCAGGATCGGATCCACGGTTCCGGCCAGAGCGGCTTCCAGCACTTCGTCCCTGGATGGACTCATGATCCGCGGAAGTCGGAGGGTTGGTAGGGAAGCGCCTCGCGCATTTAGCTCCTCAACTGGCCGGCCGCCGTCCATGATAGGGGTTCTGGAACCCCTGGCTCCCGGCCGCCTCAATCAACCGCGACGCGGCGGATGCACCATCCGCGGCCATCATCGTCCGCCGACATGCGGGAAAGTCCGCACCGACGGGTTAGCTGCTTGGTCGGCCTGTGGACCTGCGGCGTGCCATGGGCCGCCATCGACGCCCTGTCACACCGCCTGCCCGCAGGCATCCCACGGAGGGTTAGCAGGCGCCGGTAGCGTGAACACACCCTAGAATCGGCCGCGCGATCCGGGGGCACGAGCGGCCACCCGGGACTTTCGCGACCAACACCGAGACGCCGGACCGGGAACTATGAGCACCAACGCAGACAGCAATCCTTTCGAATCAGCCGCCACCCTCTCAACCCCCTTAGGGGATCGGACTGTCTACCGCCTCGACTCGCTGAGGGACCACGGCGACATAGACTCCCTGCCCTACTCGATCAAGGTGCTGCTGGAAGCGGCCCTCCGCAACTGTGACGGCCACACCGTCACCGAGCAGGATGTCATCTCGCTGGCCTCGTACGACGGGGCCAAGGTAGCCGAGACCGAGATACCCTTCTCGCCCGGTCGGGTGGTCCTGCAGGACTTCACGGGGGTTCCGGCCATCGTCGACCTTGCCGCGATGCGGGACGCCATAGTGAGAATGACCGGCGTGGTCGGCGACGCGCAGAAGGTGAACCCACTGGTGCCCTGCGACCTGGTGATCGACCACTCCGTGCAGGTGGACGCCTTCAACTCGAGCCTCGCGCTGCGCATCAACTCCCGGCGGGAGTTCGAGCGCAACCAGGAGCGCTACGCCTTCCTCAAGTGGGGCCAGTCGGCGTTCGACAACTTCCGGGTGGTCCCGCCGGCCACCGGGATAGTCCACCAGGTCAACCTGGAGTACCTGGCCAGGGTGGTCTGGGACAACGGATCGCAGCTGTACCCCGACTCCGTAGTCGGAACCGACTCTCACACCACGATGATCAACGGCCTAGGTGTCCTCGGATGGGGTGTGGGCGGCATCGAGGCCGAGGCCGCGATGGTGGGTCGCCCGATCTTCATGCTGGTTCCCGAGGTGGTGGGAGTCCGCCTCACCGGCCGGCTTCCGGAGGGGGCGACCGCAACCGACCTGGTGCTACGCGTGACGGAGATGCTGCGCGAGCATGGTGTGGTGGGCCGCTTCGTCGAGTTCCACGGACCGGGTCTCGATGCCATGCCGTTGGCCAATCGCGCCACTATCGCCAACATGGCGCCCGAATACGGCGCCACCTGCGGCTTCTTCCCGGTCGACGCACAGACCATCGCCTATCTGGAGTTGACCGGACGCCCGGCGGAGCTCATCGAGACGGTTGAGCGATACGCGAGGCTCCAGGGCTTGTGGCGGGACGACAGCCATCCGGTGGTGTACTCGTCGCTACTCGAACTCGACATGGGCAGCATCGAGCCCGCGCTGGCCGGACCCCGGCGCCCACAGGACCGGATCGCCCTGTCCGGAATGAAGGCGCAGTGGCACCGGGACATGCACTCGACCTTCTCCGGACATGGGAGTCCCGGTGGCGCGCCCGGGGTCGAGTCGGATGGCGAGAACTTCGACCTGGTCGACGGATCCATCGTGATAGCCGCCATCACCAGCTGCACCAACACCTCCAACCCCGAGGTCATGGTGGGGGCCGGGTTGCTGGCCCGCCGGGCGCGGGAGTTGGGCCTGACCCGCAAGCCATGGGTCAAGACATCGCTGGCCCCCGGTTCGCGAGTGGTCACCGAGTACCTGGACCGGGCCGGCCTGACCGCAGACCTCGAGGCTCTGGGGTTCTTCAATGTGGGATACGGATGCACCACCTGCATCGGTAACTCGGGTCCGCTCCCCGGGCCGATCGCCCGCGCCATCGAGGACAAGGACCTCGTAGTGGCGTCCGTACTGTCGGGAAACCGCAACTTCGAGGGCCGTATTAGCCCGCACATCCGGGCCAACTATCTCGCCTCCCCGCCGCTCGTGGTGGCCTACGCCCTGGCCGGGACTATCGACATCGACCTAAGTACCGAGCCGCTCGGCCAAGACCAGGAAGGGCGTGACGTCCACCTGCGGGATGTCTGGCCCGACCCGTCCGAAGTCGCCGCCATAGTGTCGAGCTCGATCTCTCCCGAACAGTTCACCGAGCAGTACTCGACCGTGTTCGAAGGACCACCCGAGTGGCGCGAGATCAGCACCGACGCTTCGAGCCTCTACCGATGGGATTCCGAGAGTACGTACATCCAGGAGCCGCCTTTCTTCGACGGGCTGACCACCGATCCGGGAACCATCGAGCCCATCGCCAGCGCGCGCGTCCTGGTCAAGGTGGGAGATTCGGTCACCACCGACCACATCTCGCCGGCCGGGGCCATCTCAGCCGACACACCAGCCGGACGCTATCTGGAGTCGGCGGGGGTCTCACCCCTGATGTTCAACAGCTACGGGTCGCGGCGCGGGAACGACCGGGTCATGGCCCGTGGCACGTTTGCCAACATCCGCGTGATGAACCACCTGGCGCCGGGTACCGAGGGCGGCTGGACGACCGACTTCACCGACGGGGCGGTCAAGACCATCTATGCCGCGGCGATGCGCTACCGGGCGGCCGGAGTCCCCACCATCGTGCTGGCGGGCGTCGACTACGGGATGGGATCCAGCCGGGACTGGGCCGCCAAGGGCCCGTTCCTGCTCGGGGTGAGAGCGGTCATCGCCGAGACCTACGAACGCATCCATCGATCCAACCTCATCGGTATGGGAATCCTCCCCCTGCAGTTCATGCCCGGGGAGGGGGCCGCGCCGCTCGGTCTCGACGGATCCGAGACCTTCTCGATCGACATCGACGACGGACTACGGCCCCGCCAGGAGGTAGGGGTCGTCGCCTCCCACCCCGGCGGAACACAAACCTCCTTCACCACGGTGGTACGCATCGATACACCCGTCGAGGTGGACTACTACCGCAACGGCGGGATCCTCCATACCGTGCTCAAGGAAATGGCAACCGCGCCGTAGGTCGGCCGGCCTGGCGGATCCGACCGTTTAAAGCGTTACGGTAGATGAGCCAATGTAATGTTACCCACCGATCATTAACTAGAAACAATAGGCTACTGACTAAGAACTAGTTATCTACTGCGCCGGCCACTCGTTCAGTTCAAGAGCCGAGATCATCACCCCGCCGGGATCGTGCATGATGACGATCCGCCCGTCCGGTACCTCGTCTTCTGCCGGAAGGTCGAACGGTCCTGACATGACGGTTCCTCCAAGCTCGACTGCCTTGGCCGCGGTCTCGGCCACGTCGGCGGACCCGATGTAGGCATGCCACTGAGGCGCCATACCTTCCATGGGCAGGCCCATCAATCCACCCACCACCCACTCACCGACCTTCAAACCGGAGTAGGACATGGATCCCATCCCGGGGCCGAAGTCCACCGGTTGCGCGACGAGGCCGAGCGCAGCCCGGTAGAACACCGCCGCCCTATCCGTGTCGGGGACGTAGAGTTCGACCCACGCGAACGCGCCCGGCTCGTTGACGACCTGCGCGCCCTTGTGGCGCCTGGCCTCCCACAGGCCGCAGGAGGCCCCCTGGTCGTCCATGACGAAGGCCATGCGCCCCTCCTCCCTTACGTCGATCGGGCCGACCAGGCCCTTGCCGCCGGCGTCCAGCACCGACCGGTAGGCGGCATCGACCGAGTCCACCATGAGGTAGGTATTCCAAGCGCCTCTGAAACCCGCCCCGACCAGCTCTGGGGGTGCCGGCCCGAGACCCGCCACGGCCCGGCCCTCCAGGTGGGCGATCGAGTAGGTGAATGCTCCTCCTGGACCTTCCTGGTCTTCCCACGCCCACCCGAACAGGCCGCCGTAGAAAGCCTTGGCGACCTCCGGCTCGGCACAGCTCAGATCGATCCAGCCCGGCGTTCCGTGCGCGTAGCCATCCCGGAGCGGCATTCCCGGTCCTTTCCTTCGCGATCTCGGCGTCTGGGAGTGTATGGCACCCGGGATGCAATGCCCAAGACAGGTCTGCCTGGAAGGTGGGTGGCCGCAGTGGCGGTGTTCCTCGTAGGGCCCGTCTCGAAGGCTTCGCCCTACGGACACTCGGGGAGCCGGAACACAGGGACACACAAACCCGGCAGGCGGATCCGGCAGGCCGACCTCCAAGGTGTACCAGTCGATTGCGGGTCTCACTAACCTCCGAACGTGGAGCGGACACCGGAAGGCTTGAATCCTGGCGACAGCGAGGCATCTTCTCGCACCCGGACTGTGACCGTCACCCTCACGGCCGTCGCCACCCTTGCAGCCGTGATCGTCGCCGGCCTGCTCGTGCTCTTCCTGGTCGACGGGGAGAGCCCACCGGCGGAGCCACCCCCTGAGGCTGCGGAGCCCGCGATCGATGTGGCGGGCTTCCCGAGGGGAGCTCTGGCGGGTCAACCCGCTCCCGAGTTCAGTCTCTCGCTCTTCGACGGCTCCGAGTTCGTCCTGTCGGCACACCTCTCGGGGGACGGCCGGCCGGTGGTCCTGAACCTGTGGGCAAGCTGGTGTACACCGTGCCGGCGCGAGATCCCCGAGTTCTCAGAGGTTGCGGTTGCCAATCCCGAGGTCGCCTTCGTGGGTGCGGCGGTCGAGGACGCGCGCGGTCCGGCCGAGGCGTTCGCCGCCCAGGTGGAGGCCGCCTACCCGCTGGGAATCGACGACGTGCTGACCGTCAAGAACGGATACCCGTTCGTCGGGCTTCCCGTCACCTACCTGATCGACGCCGACGGCACCGTCTCCCGCCAGATACAGGGCCAGCTGAGCGGCGCCGCCCTGCAGGCCTTCATCGACCACGACTTCGGTGGTTAGCCGGCAGGGCAGTGGCGAGTGAACCTGGAAGCTGACCCCCACCCCTCTCGCACCCAGCACCCGACACCTAACCGCCAGCGTCACGCGGGGTTCAGGCGGCGGAAGTCCCGCTGCCAGTACAGGAGGGGTCTGGCCGGGTCGTAGCGGACGGCGGTCTCGACGTGCCCGATGAAAATCGTGTGGTCCCCCGCCTCCAGCGACTTGACCGTGCTGCACTCGAGACAGGCGTACGAGTGCTCCGGGAGTCGCAGGCCGGCACCCTCGTAAGAGGGCGAGACCACCGCCAAACCCGCGAACTTGTCCGGATCCTTCGAGGCGAACCTGGTAGCCACGTCCGCGGTCCCCTCCCGCAGCATATTGACGGTGAACCCCCCGGCGACGCGCAGGGCGGCGATGCTATGGGACGAGTGGTCGATGCAGATCAGCACCAGCGGGGGGTCGAGCGACACCGACGTGAAGGCCGAGACGGTGAGCCCGTGGTGGCGCTCGTCCGAGAAACTCGTCACGACGGTGACGCTGGCTGCGAAGTTCGACATGACTTCGCGGAACAGGTCTTGGAACCCGCCACGTCTTGTCTGCACACCGACTCCCTTCCGGTCCGGCAGGCTAGCCCTGATCCTTCATAAATCGCGGGTTTGGAGAGTGACCGGGTGAGAATGCCGGTCCCCGGCACCGTCCCGTGATACCGAAGGGCCGGCTCAGCCCCGGATGGCAGAAACCACCTGCGCCCAGGCGTCGTCGCCCACCGCGGGCATCGCGCCCTCCAGCGCGTAGAAGCCGACCCTGTCGAGGAGCCCCTGGTACCGGTGGCGAACCGCTTCGCCGAGGCGGTCGATCGGCGCCTCCACCGCCACCTCGGCGACCACCTCGTCGGAGACCACATCCGCCATCCGGCCCCACTGACCTCGCTTCGACATCGCGGTCAGCCTCGGACCGAAGTCCCAGCCGTGCACCTCCAGGACCCGCCGGTAGGCCGGGGTGGAGGCGTAGAAGGCTATCTGCTGCCGCACCTGCGCCCTCATGGTCGCCATCTCGGTCTCATCCCGTCCGGTGATCACGAAGAC
Organism: Candidatus Spongiisociaceae bacterium; assembly: GCA_965219685.1. Classification (GTDB taxonomy): domain Bacteria; phylum Actinomycetota; class Acidimicrobiia; order Spongiisociales; family Spongiisociaceae; genus JAPPFW01. Next base: position 1,552,306 of record CBDCOH010000002.1, read on the forward strand.
CATCGACGCGAGAGTGATACCGGCCGGCGACCTGCCCGCCGCCCGCGCACCCTCGTCCATGGCAGGGAGGGTCACCTGCCGCAGATACCTGACCGTGTGGAAGGGGTGCACGTGGTAGCCGTCGCACATCTCTCCTGCCAGGTGGGACATGCGGGGGCCCACCCCGGCGACGTACACCGGTATCTCGGGATAATCGATCGGTCCAGGATCGAAGAACGGTGTCATCAGCGAGAGCGAGTAGAAATCCCCCCGAAAGCGCAACCGGGCACCGTTCTGCCAGGTGTCCCAGATCGCCTTCAGAGCCCCGATGAACTCCGCGAGGCGCCGGGCGGGCGCGCCCCATGGCATCGAGAACCTCCTCTCCACGTGGGGCTTGATCTGGGTTCCCAGCCCCAGGAGGAAACGACCCCGGGAGAGGGAGGCCAGATCCCAGGCCGTCTGCGCCACCACCATCGGCGAGCGAGCGAACGCCACCGCTATGGCAGTCCCGAAGTCCATGCCGCGCCCCGACGGCACAGCCGCCACGATGGGTAGAAACGGTTCGTGCGCGGTATCGGCGGTGAAGACCCCGTCGTAGCCGATCTCCTTGGCCCGGGCCACTTGACGGGCCACCGCATCGAGCGGCCCGTCGGGAAGGTAGTAGTCGATCTTCATGGCCGTCCCTTTTCCCTTGGTCGTCTCGGTGATGACTCGTTGCCGTCGGGACCGCCTCTTAATTCGTGAAACAGGTAGCATCATGTGGCGGTCGGACAGACCGGGTTCGCAGTTCAGCACGGCCTGTCGGCCAGAAAGCCTAGGAGGTAGAGGACCACTGTCATGAAACGGCTGCTGAAGGTATTTGCTTTTCTGGGGGGTCTGGGGGCGGTCGGGTGGCTCGTCCGCAGCCGGTTCGTGGGGATGACCCTGAACCGCGAACCCCAGACACCGGAACCGGCCCCCGAACCGGTACCCGGACCGCGACCGGAGTCCGACCTCCTGCAGATCCCCGGGCTTTCCCCCGCCGCGGCCGAACTCCTGCAGACCGCCGGTGTGGATGGCGTCGCTCAACTCGCCGACGCGAGCGCCGCTGAACTGGCTACGCGGACCGGACTCGACGAAGCGCTGCTCACCTCCTGGATAGACCAAGCCGCAGTTCTGGTCTGACCGCCGGGAAACCGCATGCGGTCTTCCTCCGTGTGAGTGTCGGTACTGCGGGCTCTTCTGGTACTCGACCCAGGTAAGCCGTTGTCACGAACCCGTAAGTGGATCAGTTGACGGCACCGAAGCCGCCTCCGGTGTGCCAGAAGACGATGTGGTCGTCGGGATCGAAGCGGCCCTTGCGGATCTCGCTCTTCAACCCGTACATGGCCTTGCCGGTGTAGGTGACGTCGAAGAGCAAACCGGTCAGCCGGGTGGCTTCCACGATGGTCTCCACCAGCTCGTCGGTCGACTTGCCGTAGCCGCCGCAGAGGTAGTCGTCCACGTACTGGAGATCCGGCTGCGGCATTTCGCCCCCGAAGGTCTCCACGCCGGCCCTCCAGATCCGATTGACCCGGTCGATCAGGTTCTGGGCCGGCTCCGAGATGCAAAGAGCCACGATCGGATTCGTAAACCCGGTGCGGTCGGCGCCCCAGCCGAAGCCGGACGTGGTGCCGCCCGAAGATCCCGTATGGCATACGGCCGCCACATCAGCGCCGATCACCTCGGGGATCTGGTCGACAAACTCCCGGAAGCCCAGTGACATGCCCCACATCCCCAGTTCGTCCGATGCACCCTGAGGGATCACCCACGACTTGTGGCCCCGGGCGCCCAACTCGGCCGCGTCGGCGGCCATGATCTCGTCCCGGTCGGGCCACTGCGCCTCTGAGATGTAGCTGATCTCGGCGCCGGCGAGCGTATCGATCCTCAAGTTGGCCACCGAGGCGTCCGGTTCGTTCCCGTCCGGGGTGCGGAGCACCAGCTTCACATCGAGCCCCAACCGGGCACCGGCAAGAGCGGTGGCCCGGCAATGGTTGGACTGGTAGGCGCCGCAGGTGATGACGGTGTCGCAACCGGAGTCGATCGCTGCCGCGAGGTGGAACTCCAGCTTGCGCACCTTGTTGCCGGACAGGCCGAAGCCGGTCAGGTCGTCACGCTTGACCCAGATATGGGGGCCTCCCCAGCTTTCCCGAAGGCGCGGGAAGTACTGGAGGGGGGTGGGTTTGAAGGCGAGCTCTACTTGTGGCAGGGGTTGGGTCATGAGGGTGCTGGTCATGACCGCGATGATACCTGCCGCGCCTCGCAAGAATCCGCATCTGGCCGGCACGGGAGGAATCGGGCGTCACTACCGGGGCCCTCCGGACGCGGGACGACCCGCCGGGAGGGGGGCGGGTCGTCCGTGGTTTCGTCCGGTGGTCGGAGTGGGTTAGAAGTCCATCCCCGGCGCACCGCCGCCGTGGCCGTGATCCCCGGCCGGGGGCGAATCGTCCTTGTGCTCGGCCACCAACGCCTCAGTGGTGAGCAGCAGGCCGGCGATCGACGCGGCGTTCTGCACCGTCGACCGGGTCACCTTGGCGGGATCCGGGATCCCGGCCTCCAGCAGGTCCTGGTACTCGCCGGTCAGGGCGTTGAAGCCGTAGGCCCCGTCGCCCCGGCGTACCCTGTCGACCACCACGCCGGCCTCGTAGCCGCCGTTGGTAGCGATCTGGCGGAGGGGCTCCTCGAGAGCGCGCCGCACGATCGACCGTCCGGTCTCCTCGTCGGCGGTGCCGCCCTCGACGCCATCCACCACGGCCTGAGCGCGCAGCAGGGTGACGCCGCCGCCGGCCACGATGCCTTCCTCGACCGAAGCCCGGGTAGCCGACACCGCATCCTCGATCCGGTGCTTCTTCTCCTTCAGCTCGACCTCGGTGGCCGCGCCGACCTTGATGACCGCAACCCCGCCGGCCAGCTTGGCCAGGCGTTCCTGCAGCTTCTCGCGGTCCCAGTCGGAGTCGGTGTTCTCGATCTCCCGCTCGATCTGCTTGATACGAGCCTTGACATCCGCCTCAGCGCCGGCGCCGTCGACGATGGTCGAGTTGTCCTTCGCCACGATCACCCGGCGGGCCCGGCCCAGCATGTCGAGGGCTACCCCGTCCAGCTTGAGCCCGACCTCTTCGGAGATGACCGTGCCACCTGTGAGGATGGCAATGTCCTGGAGCATGGCCTTGCGCCGCTCGCCGAATCCCGGGGCCTTCACGCCGAGGGATGCGAACGTCCCGCGGATCTTGTTGACCACCAGGGTGGCGAGGGCCTCGCCCTCCACGTCCTCGGCCAGCACCATGAGGGGCTTGCCGGTCTGCATGATCTTCTCCAGCACGGGGAGCATGTCGTTGACCGAGCTGATCTTCTGGTTGGCGATCAGGATGTAGGGGTCCTCCAGCACCGCTTCCTGGGAATCGGGGTCGGTGATGAAGTAGGGCGAGATGTAGCCCTTGTCGAACTGCATCCCCTCGGTGAACTCGAGCTCCAGCCCGAAGGTCTGGCCTTCCTCCACCGTGATCACGCCGTCCTTGCCGGCGCTCTCGAACGCCTCGGCGATCGTGGCGCCGATCTCGGGATCGGCCGCCGAGATGGCCGCCACCGACGCGATCTCCTCGGTGGTCTCGATGTCCTTGGAGAAGTCACCGATGAACTCGGTCACCGCTCCGACCGCCGACTCGATGCCGCGCTTCAGGCCCATCGGGTTGGCGCCGGCCGCCAGGTTGCGGAGTCCCTCCCGCACCATGGCCTGAGCCAGCACCGTCGCCGTGGTGGTCCCGTCACCGGCCACGTCGTTGGTCTTGGTGGCTACTTCCTTGGCGAGCTGAGCACCCATGTTCTCGTATGGGTCCTCGAACTCGATCTCCTTGGCGATGGTCACCCCGTCATTGGTGATGGTCGGGGCGCCCCACTTCTTCTCTAGCACCACGTTGCGGCCCTTGGGTCCAAGGGTTACCTTGACCACGTCGGCGAGTTTGTTCACTCCCGACTCGAGACCACGCCGCGCGTCCTCGTCGAAACGAAGGTCCTTCGCTGCCATTTGGTTTCCTTCCTCGAAGCCTGTCCTACCGCAACCGTCAGCCGACGATCGCCAGCAGGTCGCGGGACGAAAGGATCAGGTACTCTTCGCCTTCATACTTCAGTTCGGTGCCTGCGAACTTGGAATAGACCACCACATCGCCGATCTCAACCTCGAGTGGGATACGGTCGCCTCCGTCGCTTATGTCCCCAGGCCCTACGGCCAGGACCTCTCCGGTCTGCGGTTTTTCCTTGGCCGTGTCGGGGATTACCAGTCCCGACGCCGTGCGCTGCTCGTCATCCTCGTTGGGGCTGACGATCACGCGGCCGCCGAGTGGCTTCAGATTCATCCGAAGTCCTCCTTGAACAGGTGACTGTCTGTACGGAGCACCTGCCGCCCGATCGGACGGCACCGAGGGCCGGCGCTACTGCGGGACCCCCGATTGGCACTCGTACCTTACGAGTGCTAGAAGCTAGCAGACCCGGAGAGCGAGTGCCAATTGGTGAATGGTGAGTGGTGAGTGGTGAGTGGTGAGTGCCAATTGGTGAATGGTGAATGGTGAATGGTGAATGGTGAATGGTGGAGATCTAACCGACCCACGAGCTACCAATCACCATGGACACGTCCACTCCGGCGGTCCACGGGGTGGTCTGGCCTCTCTCCAGGCGGTAGGAACCGGCCGCCCCGATCATGGCGCCGTTGTCCGTGCACATGATCGGACTCGGTAGGAACATGGCCACCCCGCGCCGGCGTGCCTCCTCCTCGAGCCGCCGGCGGAGGCGTCGATTGGCGAGCACACCACCTCCGCCACCGACGATCTCCACTCCGTGGTCCTCGACCGCGTTCATGGTCTTCTGCACCAGCACGTCCACGATTGCTTCCTGGATGGACGCCGCCGCGTCCTCGGCGGGCGGAAGGGTGCCTGCGGCCTTGGCCTTCTCAAGCCGTGTGACAACCGATGTCTTGAGACCCGAGAAGGAGAAGTCGTACCTACGATGAGGCAGTGCCCGGGGGAAACGGATCGCCTCCGGGTCACCCGTCTCCGACAGCGCATCTATGGCCGGACCGCCGGGGAATCCCAGCCCCATGAACCGGGCTAGCTTGTCGAATGCTTCGCCTGCTGCGTCGTCGATGGTCTGGCCAAGCACGCGATACTCGCCCCAGCCCTCCATCAGCACCACCTGGCTGTGCCCGCCGGAGGCGAGCAGGACGACTGCGGGAGGTCCGAACTCCTCGAATTCCAGGCGCGGCGCGTACAGGTGGCCTTCCATATGGTCTACGCCTATGAACGGAAGGCCCCTGCTCCAGGCCATGGCCTTCGCGAACGAGTAACCGACCAGCAGGGCACCCACCAGTCCGGGCCCACGCGTCGCCGCGACGCCGTCGAGGTCGTCGGGGTGGACACCGGCCTCCCCGAGCGCCTGGTGGGTGAGGGAGCGGATGGCCTCGACGTGGGCGCGAGCTGCCACTTCGGGCACCACACCTCCGAACCGGGCATGCATCTCCACCTGCGATGACAGGATGTTGGAGAGAACGGTTCGACCCTTCACGACCGCGATTGCGGTCTCGTCGCACGACGTCTCGAAGGCCAGGACGAGGGGTCCGCTCACGGCAGAGCGTCCCTGATGCGGTGAAGCCGGGCCTGATAGTCGGCGCCCCCGATGTCGTGTGCCCACATGACCAGCGCGTCGTCGTCCTGGTAGTAGTGCTTCCGCACCCCGACGGGGGCCATCCCGAACTTGCGGTAGAACTCCTGGGCGCGGCGGTTGGAGCTTCTCACCTCGAGGGTCAGGTGCCCGGCTCCTGCCTCCAAGCCTCGGTCCACCAGCGCCAGCATGAGTCGGGTCCCCACCGCGGGAACCGGTGCAGGACGGACGCTGGCAAGGGTGTTGATGTGGGCGTCGTCAGCTACCACCATCACTCCGCCGTAGCCCACCACCCGGCTTCCGTGCAGGGCAACGAGGTAGGTACGTCCCGGAGCCCCCATCTCGTCCTCGAAGACCTTGCGTAACCAGGGGGTGGCGAAGGTGACCCGCTCGATCTCCATCACCTGGTCGAGATCGGCGGGGCCCATGTCCCTCACCACGGTGGTCGCGGTCATCCCCACAGCCCACCTTCCCTGAGGTGGACCGAACCCAGCGTCACATCGGGCTCTCGCATGTACAGAGGTCTAACGTCATCGGAATCGCCGAAGTCTCCCCGCTCCGCCCTTGCCACCACCACCTCGGCGAGCGCGTCGGCCGACGGGTAGCGGGGCATACCGGTCTTGACGCGATTGAGGCCCCGCAGAGCGGACGCGGGCAGCACCTCGAAGTCTCCGACCACCAGCACATCGTCCGGATCCGATTCGAGGATCCCCCGGATGTGCTGGTAGCCGACCAACTCGGGAGGCGAGTCCATGACCGCCCCCCCGGGAACCGGCCGGTAACCGGCTACCGCCACCTCCCGGCGGCGAGCATCCACCACCGACCAGATGTGGCGACGGCCGGTGGCCGCGCGCAGGGCCAGCGCGTCCAGCGACGACGCCGCCATGATCGGAACGCCGAGCATCGCGGCCACACCCTGCCCGGTCGCGATTCCCACCCGGATGCCGGTGAACAGTCCGGGCCCGGCGTCCACCACCACCACATCGAGTTGCTCAGGCCCCCAACCTGCCTGCTCGAAGCAGAAGTCGATGGCCGGAATCAGGAAACCGTCATGACCCGTCCTGCCCAGCCGGCTGGCCGAAGCCGCCACCAGGCGTCCCTCGACCAGCGCGACCGATGAGGCGCCGGTGGCGGTCTCTATGGCGAGGATCCTCATGGCTCGCGCTCCAGGTGGACGGCCTTCACAAGCTCTTCGAGCGGGCGATCACACCACGGCCCGCGGGGTTTGAGACGTACCGTCCGCGAGCCTGAACCCGCAGCGGAGATCTCCACCGTGAGGCACGTATCGGGCAGCAACGCCGCCACTGCATCACCCCACTCGACGATAAGCAACCCCGCCCGGGCCATGTCCACCAAGTCGAGGTCCTCGAACTCCCCGGAGGTCCCGACCCGGTAGACGTCGGCATGGACGAGGGGCATGAAACCGTCCCCGTAGGTCCTCGCCAGGATGAAACTCGGCGAGACGAGCACCTCGGTAACCCCGAGACCCTGGGCGATGCCGGACGCCAGGACTGTCTTCCCGGCTCCGAGCGGTCCCACGAGCAGGATGATGTCACCTTCATGAGCGAGCGCGGCGAGCGCCCTGCCCAGCCGCCGGGTGTCCGCGGCGGTGGGCGCCTCCAGTACGATCATCCAAACAGGCCGAGTTGCTCGGGGGGTTCAGGTTCGGGCTCAGCCAGACCGCCCGGATCCCCATCCGGCTCGGGCCCGGCCAATCGATCGTCAGCAGTCCTTACCGCCAACTCCAGGTCGCCCCGTATCGTGTCTGCCATGGCGGGTCCGCTGCGCAGGGCGGCGGCCGGGTGGAATGTCGGGATCACCACCCGCCCCCACCATGGAAATACCGTCCCGCGTGTCCTGGTGATACCCGTGGAGGTCTTGAGCAGCAGCTTGGTGGCGAAGTTCCCCATCGTCATGACCACCGCCGGATCGACCATCCTGATCTGCTCCACGAGGAAGTGCTTGCATGCCTCGATCTCGTCCGGACGAGGATCCCGGTTTCCGGGTGGCCGGCACTTGACGACGTTGGCGATGTACACGTCCCGGCGGTTGAGGCCCACCTCCCCCAGTAGCCGGTTGAGGAGCATCCCCGCCTTGCCCACGAAGGGCAGTCCCTCGCGATCCTCGTAGAAGCCGGGCCCCTCGCCGATGAACATGATGTCGGCGTCGGGGGAGCCGTCCGCGAACACCGCCTGGGTACGGCCCTCGCTGAGCCGGCAAGCGGTACAGGCGGCAGCCTCGGAGGCCAACTCCGCTAGGCGCGCCTCGACTTCGACCCTGGTCATAGAGGATCCTCCAGCTGATCGGGGTGCGGGGACCCGGCGGAACGCACCGCCGCCTCGATCGCCCGCGCGGTGGCCACGAACGCGGCCTCGCCGAGCGCGTCGTGGTCGGGTTCGGCAGAGCCGCAGGAGATGGCAAACACCGCGTCCCCATCATATCGGGTGTGAGCGGGTCGCACGCAGGCCGCCACCGCGTCCTGGGACCTCATGCACATCCTGATCAGGTCAACCCGCTCGACGCGCGCCTCGGTAGCCACCGCCACCAGGGTCGTGTTGGCGCCCGTGCCGATAGCGGAAGCAGGCGGGCCCGGACAGGGATCACCGCCGGTGAGGGCTCTTCCCTCGAGCGTGAACACGTCGCCCACCGCGTTAACGACCGCCAGCGCACCCACGCGGACCCCGCCCACCTCTGCCAGCGACGACCCCAAGCCGGACGGGCGCGCTGCCTGCGGGCCCCGCCACTGCGACGTGGTGGCGCCCCTTCCGGCTCCGATTCGCCCGGTCGGGACCGGATCGGCGGAGCGGATCCGGTACGCGTGGGCGCCTTCGTCAGCGCCGGGCCGGAAGCTGGAGGGCCGGTCGAGGTCGTATATCACCGCGGCGGGAACGATCGGTACCGGTCCGTTCCTGGTCGGGTGGCCCCGGCCCCCGGCCGCCAGCTCGCGCACCACCCCGTCGACCGCAGCCAGCCCGAAAGCCGACCCGCCCGTGAACACCAGCGCCTGGATCTGCTGCACTCTCATCTCCGGTCGGAGCAGCGCGGTCTCCCTGCTCCCCGGCGCCGCCCCCCTTATCTCAGCGGTGGCCACATTGGGTTCCGGAAACACGAGCACCGTCAGCCCGGTGCCGTGACCATCGGAGGTCCAGTGGCCCACCTCCACTCCCTGAACCGCGGTGATGGTGTCGTTCATCGCCTCGGTGCTCACGGGCGCTCCCTGCGGATGATCTCGTAGCGGAAGAGCGACTCGGCATCCCCGGAGTCCTCCATCACCAGGTCCCCGTCCCGCGGCCCGCGAAGCTGGCCGGATACCTCGGCCGTGAGTGCGTGGCGATCTGTCCGGAACGGGTTCTCGTCGGGCCACCGGTTCTTGCCCGGTCCGGGGCACGGGTGGGGAGCTTCGTTGTAGGTCATGTTGGTCACGACGAACGCCATCTCCGGATGCTCGAGGAGGCGGTCGGGCAGCTTGCCCAGAGCCTGGCGCACATCCTCGAGGCTTATCTCCTTGCCGACCACCAACCATGGCACGTGGGTGAAGGTCGCGTGGAGGTTGCGCATCACCTCGACGAGGACCGTGGCGTCACCCATCCCGGCGTCGAACATGCGCAGAGCATCGGGACCCGGGTCCACGTGACTCGCCTCGCGGGCTATCCGGGCCGCCACCTCGGTCTTCTCCGTGGTGGTGGTGACGAACATCGTATAGGCGGCTCGGCTGTCGAAGAAGCGAGGCCGCGTTCTGTCCTCCATCCCGGAACCTCGGTTGCGCTAAGTGGTCTGTATGCGAGGCGCCATAAGCGCTGGCACCTAGCACGGTAATCTCTCGCGAAGCATGTTCGAACCGACGGTGGCCCTCGACCCCCGCTTGTCCCGACCGACCTTCGCCGAGATCGACCTCGGTGTCCTCGCTTCCAATTACCGCGCCGTGGAGAAGGCGACACGCGGGGCAGGGATGCTCCCGGTCCTGAAGGCCAATGCTTACGGACACGGCCTCTTGCCGGTGGGCAGGCACCTCGAGTCCCTCGGCGCGGCAGGGCTGGCGGTGGCGTTCCTGGAGGAGGGAGCACTCCTGCGCGAGGCAGGGATCCGCTGCCCCATCCTGGTGATGGGCGGCATCGACGTGGACCAGATCCCCCACTTCCTCCGCTATGACCTGACTATCACCGCCTCCTCGGTCGAGAAGCTCCGGGAGGTGGATCGGACCGCCACGGCCATGGGCAGGACCGCCCGGATCCATCTCAAGGTGGACACCGGCATGGGACGGATCGGGATGCGACCCGACACGGCGCCCGCGATGTTCCAAGCTGGGCTGGACGCCGCCAGCGTGGTGGTCGAGGGGGTCTACAGCCACTTCGCCACCGCCGACCGGGCTGACCCGACCCAGACCCGGGAGCAGCTGAAGCGATTCCGCCGGGCGCTGGCCTTCTACGTCGACCGCGGACTACCGACGCCCAAGCTGCACCTGGCCAACTCCGGGGCGATCCTCCAGCATCCCGACTCGCACCTCGACCTGGTCAGACCGGGCATCCTGCTGTTCGGCATCTACCCGTCGGACGAAGTCTCCCGGACTGTCGACGTGACACCGGTGCTGGCCTGGAAATCGCGCGTCGTGTTCTTCAAGGTGCAACCGGCCGGTATGCCCGTCGGGTACGGAGCGGAGTGGCGCCCGGACCGGAGCACGCGGGTGGTGACGGTCCCGGTCGGCTACGGCGACGGCTACTTCCATGGGCTCTCCGACCACGGCCGGGTGCTGGTAGGAGGGCGACGACGGCCGATCGTCGGTGGAGTGTGCATGGACCAGTTCATGGTCGACATCGGACGCGAGGGCGAGGCCTACAACGGTGACGAGGTCGTCCTGATCGGGCGCCAGGGCGACGAGTCGATCACCGCGACCGACCTGGCCAGGTGGGCCAGCACCATCCCCTACGAGGTCCTCACCAACATCAACACGCGGGTGGACCGCCGCTACCTGGAAGCAGGGGTCACCTCGTAGCCGGGCTCCTCCGGTTCGTCGTCCACGATTTCGGCGGGGAAGCCGGGCGCCCGGAGGTCGACGCCGCAGGCGTCTTCGAGGAGCTTCACTATGCCCGAGGACCAGGCCCGGGATCCGTACACTTGCTCTCCCCTCCGGAAGACGTCGAGGACGAGCGGGGAAAGCTCCAGCGGGATCCCGTGAACGTCCGCCAGTTGCTGGAAGAGCGACATGTCCTTCACCACCAGATCCATGGTGAAGTTGATGTTGTAGCTCCCGTTGAGGATCACCTGGGACTCGGTCTCGTGCACGAACGAGTTACCCGAACTGATCCGGATGGCCTCGTAGGTGGTGGAGAGGTCCATCCCGGCCCGCCGGGCGGTCATCAAGGCCTCCCCCAGCGCCACCAGATGGACCGAGGCGAGATAGTTGGTCACCACCTTCAGTACCGAAGCCGCCCCGAGCGGACCGACATGCAGGATCCGCCGGCCCATGGTGGTCAGCACCGGCAGGGCCCGCTCGAAATCGTCGCGCTCCCCGCCCACGAAGATGGAGATGTTGCCGGTGGCCGCCCGATGGCAGCCTCCCGACACCGGTCCGTCCAGAGGGCGTGCCCCGGCCGCAACCACAAGATCGCCGAGACGCCGGACCTCGGCCTCGTCTGTGGTGCTCATCTCCAGCCAGATCTTGCCGGGCCCGAGGCCGGCCAATACACCGTCCCCGCCCTCCATCACCGAGCGGACCGCAGCCGGCGACGGCAGGCAGGTGATGATCAGATCGCTGTGCCGGGCAAGGTCGCGGCTCGTGTCTGCCCAGCCGGCTCCCGCCTCGATGAACGGTCGGGCCGCGGCCGCGTCCAGGTCCCTTACCACCATTTCGAAGTCGTTGCGAAGAAGGCTCCCGGCCAACTTGCTGCCCGCATTGCCGAGCCCGATAAACCCGACCCTCACAGATCAGACCTCCCTCTCGTCGGGCAGTAGTGACGAACGACAACTGCGATCCGACCGTTGCACGTCTCATCCATGGAGCGGTCGGCAGTTCCTACCGACTACCGACTACCGACTACCGACTACCGACTACCGACTACCGACTACCGACTACCGACTACCGACTACCGACTACCGACTACCGACTACCGACTACCGACTACCGACTACCGACTACCGACTACCGACTCTAGATCGCCGTGTAGCCGCCGTCCACGAAGTAGGCGGCTCCGGTGGTGAACGAGGACTCGTCGCTCGCAAGGTGGAGAACCGCTCTGGCGATCTCCTCCGGCCGGCCCAGGCGGCCCATCAGGTGCATGCCCTCCAACCTCGTCCGGCGTTCCTCGGTCAGCGGGCTCAGCAGCGGCGTGTCGATCGCTCCGGGGCAGACAGCATTGACCCGGATACCTGCCGGAGCGTGGTCGAACGCCATGCAGCGCACCAGACCGATGACGCCGTGCTTGGAGGTGTTGTAGGCCACCTGACCCTTCTCGCCCGTCACCCCGGCCACCGAGGCGACGCACACGATCGATCCACCGCCTCCGCGTTCCATGTGGGGAACCGCGTGCCTCGAGGCGAGGAAGATCGACTTGAGGTTCACCGCCATGACCCGGTCCCAGAAGTCTTCGCTTACCTCCGTTACCGTCCCCTTGCCCGCGATCCCGGCGTTGTTGACCAGGATGTCCAGGCCACCGTAGGTGTCCAGCGCGGTATCGACCATCCGCCGGCAGTCGGCGTCGGACGTGACATCGGTCCGGGCGAACACGGCCTCCCCCCCGGCTTCCCTTATCTCAGCCACCACCCCGTCGACGGGGCCACTCCTCACGTCGGCGAGGACCAGTCCGGCCCCCTCCTCGGCGAATAGGCGAGCTACGGCCGCCCCGATCCCCTGGCCTGCGCCGGTGACGATTGCCGTTCTGTCCTTCAATCTCATGCTCGGCCCGTCACCTTATCTGCCTGACGCGACCTTCGGTGCCCCATTCACGATCAACTTGCAGTGTCTCGGCGTCCAGACCTTCTCTGAGAGCCGGGATCCCCGGAGCATCCGGTACCGTCGTCACCCGGCATCCTCGATGGCAGCTTCCCGCTTCCACTCGATCAGAATCTCCTCAACAAGGTCGCCGCCCTCGAGTCCAGTCTGGATCCGAGCGAGCAGAGCCTCGCGTCTCGTAAGCACCAGGCCCCACCGTAACTCCATGAAGATCAGGGATGAACACTCCTCGAATCCATGGCGGACCCGGAGTTCGGTCGGCACCAGAACCCTACCCCGGTCTCCCGTCACGGCTGTGTAAATCCCACTCATGAACCCAAGGTAGTAGGCCATCACCGGGGTAGGTACAAGAGAACCGGGTGCTCGGCAATCCGGACTGATCACACCGGCTGCCGCTCAGCCGGCCAGGAAGTCGAGGATCACCTCGATGGACCGTTCTGCCTCCTCGACGTAGTGGGCGTGACCGCTGTGCTCGAAGACCTCCATCCGCCCGTTGGGAAGGTTCTCGGCCACGTACCGGGCACCGGCGCCGCCGGGACCCGCGTCGATCGGAGTGAGTATGTCGTGGAGGCCGACCATCACCAGCGCCGGTGCCGTGACCAGGGGCAGGACACCCCGGACATCGGTGTCGATCATCGCCTGGCAGGCGTCGATGAAGACGCTCAACTCCGTGTTGCGAGCCAGCACGTCCTTCGTGGCTATGAGAATCTCATCGCCCATCTCGTCGAGGAACGGCCTGGCGAATGCCTTTGTAAGCAGTTCACGGGCCAGTTCCTCGGAAGCGACCCCGTAGGCCGAGGCCACGTCCTGCCAGATCCGGAACATGTGGACGCCCATCGCATCGCACTTGGCCACCGCGCCCGCCCCCATCAGCAGCTTGTCCACCTTCTGCGGGTAACGGGCCGCGAAGTCGAGCGCGATGAAGCTTCCCATCGAGCCACCGTGGATGTGGGCCTTCTCCACTTCGAGAAGTTCCATCAGAGCGGCCAGGTCGGCGCTCCACACCTCCAGCGTGTAGCGCTGGTCGGGACGGCTGCTCAGCCCGTATCCCCGGTGGTCGTAGTCGAGCACGCGGTAGTGCCGGGACAGACCCGGGGTGATGGTCTCGTAGCCCTCATGGGCGCTGACCGCACCGCCGATCTGCACCACCGTCTCGCCCTCACCCGAGAACCGGTACCAGATGTCCACTCCGTTGACCTCGACCGTCGGCATCGTTGCCTCCCTCCGCTCAGGCCATGCAACCTAGCGCCGGGACGGGGCCGCCGGTGCGGATCAGCCGCCTACCACCGGGTTGGTCAACCTCCCGATGCCCTCTATCTCGAGGCTCACCACATCGCCCGACTGCAGGTATTCGGGCGGCGTGCGGGCGAATCCGACCCCGCTGGGCGTTCCCGTCGAGATCACCGCCCCGACGCCGAGAGTCAAGGACTGCGAGAGGTGGGACACGAGCGCGGGAACATCGAAGATCAGGTCCGAGGTCTCACCCGATTGCTTGAGCACGTCGTTCACCCAGAGCTTCACGCCGAGGTCGTCAGCGGCTCCCAACTCGTCGGCGGTGGTGATCCAGGGACCCATCGGTTTGAAGGTGTCGAGGGACTTGGCCCGACTCCACTGGCCTTCCGTCCTCTGGATGTCACGGGCCGACACGTCGTTGACTATCACGTAGCCGGCCACGTAATCGAGAGCGTCCTCCACGGCTACGTCGCGGGCGCTCCTGCCGATTACCACCCCGAGTTCGACCTCCCAGTCGACCTCGTCGGTGAAGGGCGGAAGCCGGATCGGGTCGCCCGGGTCGATGATCGACGAGTTGAAGAAAGGAAAGCTGACCGGGGAGGTCGGCACCGCGGCGCCCGACTCGGCCGCGTGAGCCCGGTAGTTGAGCCCGATCCCGACGAACTGGGGAGGGTTCGGAACCGGGGCCAACAGGTCGACGCTCCCGAGGGCTGCTTCGCCGGTCGACCTCCGGGAGAGGTCGCCGAGCGCAGCCGGATCGCCCAGAACGTCCATCAGGTCGGGGCCGCCGGTCACGGGGCGTACCGTGTCGCCATCGACGAATCCCCAGCCGTCCATTCCATCTGCCCTGAATCGAGCTATCCGCATCACCACACTTCCGCTTAGGCTGGGCGGCATTGTATATGATCGTTGCCGGCCCGAAGGAGGTGTACGGATGGGGATCGAGGCAGTCGAAGTCGATGCGCTCAGCCCACCTCCCGAGCCGTACTCCCACGCGATCAGGGCCGGGAACACGCTGTACCTGGCCGGCCAGGTCGCCTTCGACCGCAACGGCGACATCGTGGGCGACACCGTGGAGGAACAGGCCCGCCAGGTCTGGCGGAACATCCGTGACATCCTGGAGGCCGCGGGCAGTTCGATAGCGGACGTGGTGAAGGTCACCTACATCATGCAGGACATCCGGGAGATCTCCGAGGAGTTCCCGGTCCGGGAGGAAGTCTTCGAGGGGAGGCCGTTCCCGGCCGTCACCGCCATGCAGGCGGCGGCCCTCGGCCTCCCCGGGCTCAAGATGGAGGTTGATGTGATCGCAGTGACCGGCGATGGATGACCTCACCCACTCCCGCGTCGCGGAGTTGCTGAGACAGAGCGGGCTCGATGGACCGGCTTTCGACGTGGCTGCCTTAGCCGAGGGGTTGGCAGCCGCAAGGGTGGACAGGAGAGAACTGGAGCGCTTGCTGGAGGACCGGGCCGTGGAGTACGCAACGACGTTCGAGCCGGAGTGGCGATAGTGGCTGCGGCAGGCTGGATCGCAGAAGCGGCGGCAAGTCTCAGGAGCGGCGCCACCACCTCGGTGAAGTTGACCAGGAGTGCGCTGGACGGGATCGAGCGGGTGAACGATCGGCTCAACGCATTCGTACTGGTCGACCGCAACGGTGCCCTGTCAGCCGCCGAAACAGCCGACGCCTTACTCCGATCCGGGGAAGATGCAGGTCCCCTCACCGGGATCCCCGTTGGGGTCAAGGACATCATCGACATGGCGGGGCTGCCCACACGGTGCGGGTCGCCCGCGTTCTCCGACCGGGCCCGATCGACGGATGCGACCATCGTCACCAGGCTGCGGGAGGCCGGGGCGGTGATGGTCGGGAAGACCACGACCCACGAGTTGGCGTGCGGCGTCTACAGCGCACCAGCCGCCAATCCGTGGGACACAGACTGTCTCCCCGGGGGCTCCAGCGGGGGTTCGGGCGCCGCGGTGGCGGCCGGCGCGGTCCCTATGGCGCTCGGAAGCGACACCGGTGGCTCGATCAGGATCCCGGCGTCGGTGTGCGGCGTTACCGGCCTCAAGCCCACCTTCGGGCGGGTCTCGCGGGCGGGGGTCGCATCGCTGGCCTGGTCGCTGGACCATCTGGGTCCCCTCGCCGCCACGGTGTCCGACTGCGCCGAAAGCCTCCAGGCCATGGCCGGCTTCGACCCCGCCGACCCCGCGACGAGCCGCCTCCCGGTTCCGGACTTCTCGGCCCGGCTCGGCCGCGGCGTGGAGGGACTGAGGATCGGTGTGCTGGCGCACGCGCCGTTCGCGCCTCTGCAGGATGCCGTAGCCGAAGCGTTCGGCGACGCGGTCGAGGTGCTCCGGTCACTGGGCGCCGAACTCGCGCCCATCCGCATACCGGAACTGGACCGCACCCTTGCGACTGAGTTCGCCATCGTCGGGCCGGAGGCCGCCGCGTATCACCGGCGGCTGCTCCGCGACCGCCCCGAGGCGATCTCGCGGGGGATCCGACAACTGTTCACCATCGGGACGCTGGTCCCCTCGTCCTACTACCTGGCGGGCCTGCAGGCGCGCTCGGTGATCCGCGACGCTCTGCGCGCTGCCTTCGAAGACCACAACCTCGATGCCGTGGTCACCCCGACCCTGCCTGCCACCGCCGCGCCGGCCGGCGACCAGCGGCTCGAGTGCGGAGGCGTCATGGAAGATGTGACCGCGGCCTACGTGAGAACGACCGCTCCGTTCAACCTGTCCGGCCAGCCCGCGCTGAGCGTGCCGTGCGGGTTCGACGACAAGGGACTTCCGGCCGGTCTCCAGATCGCAGGACGTCCCTTCGACGAGGCGACCGTACTCCAGATCGGCGCCGCATACGAGTCGGCCACCGACTGGACCTCCAGGAGACCCCCGGTATACGTGGATGCCGGATGACCGGCAACCCGGCGCCTGACACCCGACAACCGACGCTCGACATGCGGGTGCTGGTATTCGACGGCCCGCATCGCTTCCACGTGGAGAGACGACCCAAGCCGAACCCCGGCGCCGGAGAGGTGCGCATCCGGATGGCTTACGTCGGCATCTGCGGCTCCGACCTCCATGGTTACACCGGCGAGTCGGGGCGCAGGTTGCCGGGAATGATCATGGGACACGAAGCCAGCGGATGGATCGAAGCGGTCGGTCCGGGGGTGACCGATCTGGAGGTCGGCATCCCGGTCACATTCAACCCGAGCCTGCCCTGCGAAGGATCGTGCGGGCACGGGCCGGAGAACCACTGCGCCGTGCTGCGCGTCATCGGGGTCACCCCGGATATACAAGGCGCGTTCGCCGACGCGATGGTCATCCCAGCCGGCCGGGTCGTACCACTCGGGGGTCTGAGCCTCCTCTGGGGCGCAGGCGTGGAACCGATGGCGGTGGCGCTGCAGGCCACGCGGAGGGCCGGGGTCCGCCCCGGACAGTCCGTCCTGATCGTCGGTGGAGGGATGATCGGCCAGTCGATCGCCCAGACCTGCCGCCTGGAGGGCGCAACGCGCATAGCGGTGTCGGACCCGATCGCCGAACGGCGCGCCCTGACCGCGTCGGCAGGGTTCGAAGCGCTGCGCCCCGACGAGGTGGAAGCAGCCGGTCCCTTCGAGGTCTCCTTCGACGCGGTCGGCATTTCGGCGACAGCCTTCGCCGCTATCCGCAGCGTGCCGAAGGCGGGGGTCGCCTGCTTCGTGGGCCTCGGGCTTCCCGAGGTGGAGATCCCCCTCTTCGACGTCGTGGTCGCCGAGCGGGTGATCGTAGGAAGCTTCTGCTATCCCGACGAGGTATTCCGGGAGGCCGCGGTTCATCTGGCTACGGGAGGGCTGGACCTCGAACCGTTGATCGGCAGCGTGGAGAGCTTCGAGGACATCGCCGCCGCGTTCGAGGACCTGGCCACCCAGGGGCGTACGGACGTAAAGATCATGATGTCCACCGGCGCCGCCCCACCGACGCCGCCATGAACCGTATCTGCACCCTCCCTTGGATGGCTGGTCCAAGGCGTTCTCCCTTCATGGCGGAGAGTTCGACGAATAGTTCTCCGTTATTACAGGAGAAGTCGGTGGAACACCAGGCGGATACCACGAACGCTTGGTGATCGACGAGACGCTTGGACGTTTCGAGCCGAGAGTCACGGCCGGGGCCGCGAAGTACTGTCACTATTGTTGTCCGGCCCAATAGCCACCCAACCACCAGGAGCTGACCATGCCGTTCGCATCGCTGCCCACCGGCATCGACATGTACTACGAGATCGAAGGTTCCGGCGATCCGCTGCTCCTGATCATGGGTACGGCAGCCGATCACTCCACCTGGGCCGGACAGGTGGCGGCGTACCGCGACCACTACACCGTGATCACATACGATGCCCGCGGCACCGGGCAGTCGACCCGACCCCCCGATCCGCGGAGCTACTCGATGGCGATCCTCGGGGACGACGCGGCCGCTCTGCTCGATCACGTGGGTGTGGACCGGGCCCACGTATCCGGCCTCTCCCTCGGGAGCGCCACAGCCCAGGAGTTGACCATCAACCATCCCGCCAAGGTGGCCTCGGTCCAACTCCACTGCACTTGGGGCCGCTCGGACGAGTGGTTCATAAGGATGATCGACACCAACGAGCTGCCGGTGCTCCACGGTGACTACGCCATGTACATCCGCACCGCGCTGCTCTGGGTGGCGAGCCCGCAATTCATCAACGAGCGACCGGACGAAGTGGAAACGTTCGAGCGGGGATTCATCTTCGAGAACCCCTATCCCCCCAGCAAGGAAGGGATGATGGGGCACTTCCACGCCGACCGGACCCATGACGCCCTAGACCGTCTCCACCGCGTCTCGGTTCCCACCTTGATCACATCCGGAGAGGTCGACTGGCAGGTGCCCACCCGCTACGGACTCGAGGTGCAGGAGCGCATACCCGGCTCGACCATGCATGTGTTCAGGGGCCCGGCGTCCAGCCACATCGCCTTCTACGAGATGATGGACGAGTGGAACGCATTCACCCTGGGTTGGATGCAGCGCCTGGGCTAGTGGATGGTGATTAGTGGCTTGTGGTCAGTGGTCCATGGTCAGCCAGCCACCAGCCACTAGCCGCCGTGGGCCTGCTCGTAGGTCGCGCCGCCGGTGCCTTCGACCCAGTAGCGGCGGGCCCATCCGACGCCCTGCCAGCTCGTGATCTCCGTGGGAACGATCTTGATGAGCCAGCGTGGTTGGTTGATCGTGCCGGTCAGGTACTCGGGACCGTTCGGTCCGAGGTACCGGTAGGACATCTCCTCGGCGACCTGAACCCACATACCACCCACGTTGGGCTCCTCGACGATCTCGGCGTTGCCCTGCATGATGACCTTGGGGATCTCCATGCTGCGGCCCGACTCGTCGGGCTCGCTGTGCGGAGCATCGACGACCAGCGAGACCCGCGGATCGTTCTTCATGTACTCGCACCAGACGGCTCGCTGGCGACCGACCAGCCACATCGCCCTGCCATCCCACTGGTACCAGAGGGGTATCACGTACGGGGCGCCGTCGGGTGTCAGGCACGCCACCCGGGCCAGATAGTCGCCGTCCAGAAACTGCTCGAACTCGTGACCCTCCAAGCCTCCCAGCCTCCCCCGGAAATCCTCAGCCATCGGCATGCCTTTCTGTTCGCCGGTAAGCGCCCGCCCTTGCCGGCGCGTGATCGCAACATACTATCCGCCGAACCGGGGCCCGGCTCCGGATCGAGCGCCGCCCGCCTTCCCCGACAATAGGAATGGGTGACAACCCGAGCGGGAGGCAGCGTAGAATGACCGCCGTATGCGAGCCGCCGAGCCCCGAGACACTCCAGCGTGACCATCGACGCCGCCGCCCTCTCCGTCCGTGATCTGGTGAAGACCTTCACCGTCGGCGGGGGCGTCTTCGGGGGCGAGAAGGGCGAGGTATCGGCGGTGGCGGGCCTGTCCTTCGACATCCGATCCGGAAGCACCCTCGGTCTGGTCGGTGAGTCGGGCTGCGGGAAGTCGACCACCGCCCGGAGCATCCTCCGCCTGATCGAACCGACCTCCGGGGAGGTGGTGCTCCGGCGCCCGCTCGAAGGGGGCGGCTCCGAGCAGATCGATGTCATCGCCGCCGACCGCAAGCAACTGCGGGAACTCCGGCGTCACATGCAGATCGTCTTCCAGGACCCGTTCGCCTCGCTCAACCCGCGCATGTCGGTGGGCGCCGCCATCGGCGAGCTCCTGCATGTCCATACCGACATGTCGCGGTCCGACCGGGCTGAGCGGGTGGGAGAACTTCTGAGCCTGGTCGGGATGAATCCCAACGTGGCCGACCGCTACCCCCACGAGTTCTCCGGTGGGCAGCGCCAGCGTATCGGTGTGGCGCGGGCCCTCGCTCTCAACCCGGGCTTCCTGATCCTCGACGAACCCGTCTCGGCTCTCGACGTGTCGATCCAGGCCCAGGTTCTGAACCTGCTGGAGGAACTGCAGAATCGGCTCGGCCTCACCTACCTGTTCATCGCCCACGACCTGGCCGTCGTCCGTCACATATGCGACGACACGGCGGTCATGTACCTGGGGAAGATCGTCGAGCAGGCCGGCACCGACGAGTTGTTCGCACGCCCGATGCATCCCTACACCCATGCCCTGCTGTCCGCGGTCCCCACGCCCAATCCCAGGATCCAGCGGCAGCGGTCCCGCATATTGCTGGAGGGAGACGTCCCCAGCCCTCTGAATCCCCCCTCGGGATGCCGCTTCCACACCCGTTGCCCCATCGGGAGGGACAAGGAGATATGCCGGACCGAGGAACCGGCCCTCCAGGAGCAGGCTCCGGGTCACCGGGTGGCATGCCACTTCGCCGAAGTGAAGTCGATCATCTGAGAGTCTGCCGGCGTGGGCTTCGTCGACATCCGGGACGGCAATCCACTCAAGACCACCCTCTCCGGGGGCGGAGTAGCCGTAGGCATGTTCCTCCGGCTGCCGGGCATGGAACTGGCCGAACTCTGCGCGCACGCCGGCTGCGACTTCGTGCTGATCGACATGGAGCACAGCACCATCACCTGGGAACAGGCGGGCGCCATGGCACTGGCGGCCGAGTCGGCCGGAACCGTTCCGGTCCTGCGGCTGTCCAACCCGGCGCGGGACTCGATCACGAGGGCGCTCGATGTCGGGACACATGGCGTAATGGTGGCCCAGGTGGAGACGCCGGCCACCGCCCGGGCAGTCGTGGCGGCAACCCGGTACGGGTCGGGAGGCACGCGAGGGACGGCCGGTAGTCGCCGCAGTGGATTCGGCCTGCGGATACCTCTGGGGGAATTCACCGAGGCGGCCAACCGGGCGACGTTCGTCTCGGTCCAGGTCGAGTCGGTAGAGGCCGTGCGGAACGTGGGATCGATCGCCGCGGTTCCCGGAGTCGACTGCATACTGGCCGGGCTGTCGGACCTCACCGTCGACCTGGGGGTCCCGGGCGAGTGGGACCACCCGTCGGTCGTCTCGTGCGCAATGGAGATCCAAGCCGCCTGCGACGCGAACGGGATCGCCTTCGGCGTGCCTGCACCCGATCCCGGCTTCGCCGCCAGGTACATCGCCCGGGGCGCCCGCCTGATCGCCGCCGGTGATGTCGGGGTGTTCGGGCGGGCGATGCGCGCCTTCGTGGAAGGGGTGAAGCGATCCGGCGAGTGACGCGGGACATGACCCGTTTCGAGTTCGACGCTTCCGCCGAACCGGCGATCACCGTCGCGCCCGGGGAGTCGATCGTGGTCGAGACCCAGGACGCCCACAGCGGGACGATCACCGGCCCGGAAGTCGTCTACGAGACCCTCGACGACGTCATGGAGAGGATCGGCGGGGCCAACCCCGTCACCGGTCCGATATACGTCGAGGGCATCGCGCCGGGAGACTGCGTGGAAGTCCATATCGAACGTGTCCACGGAGCCCCTGTGACCGGCTTCGGGTACATGAACACCACGCCAACCCTGCACTCGTCGCTCGAAGCGGAGACGGTCATCTGCCATCGTCGCGACGACTGCGTGGCCATACCCACACGTAGGGGTCCTGTCATGGTCCCCTACCGACCTTTCGTCGGCACCATCGGCGTAGCACCCGCAGGCGCCCCGGTCCTGTCCTTCCGGCAGGGCAGGGAGTTCCTCGGCAACGTCGACCTGCCCGAGGTCGCCGCCGGGTCGGTGGTGGTCATGAGAGCGGCCGTCGACGGGGCCCTCGTCTCGCTGGGCGACGCTCACCTGGTCCAAGGCGACGCCGAGATCCACCGCTCCGCCGTCGAGTGCCAGGCCGATGTGGTACTGCGCATACAGAGACGGGAAGGCGCCGAGGTGGGCTTCTCAGGTCTACCACAGGTCAACACGCCCAGCGCGTGGGGAAGTGTGGCCCCCGGTCCCGGCCACCTGGAGGATCTCGTCAGGGCCGCCTACGACGACCTCGCGCTCCGCATGCGGCACTCGCGGCGGTTCACCCTGGCGGAGGCCTACCGCCTGCTCGGCGCAGTGGGTACCGTAAGGGTGGGCCAGGTGGTACCCCCTGTGTACTCGGCCCTGGCCGCCATCGAGCGACGCTACGTAGGAGGTCCTGAGCAATGACGACTGCTATGACCCGTCTGCCGCGGATCACGATTCCTGGCGTGGACCGACGGGACGCCTGTGGATTGCTCGGCACCCTCCTCGAGGAGGACCGCACATGGTGAGGCCGTCGCGCGCAGTCGAGTCATTGCCCCGCTCCGGGATCCGCGAGATCATGGAACTGGCCTGGACGGTGGACGACCCCATCCACCTCGAAGTGGGCGAACCGAACTTCCCGACCCCGGACCACATCGTGGAGGCGGCCCACCAGGCTGCGGTCGACGGCTTCACCCGCTACACCCCCAATGCCGGGATTCCGGAGTTGAGGGAGGTCCTGGCCACGAAGGTCCGGGAACGCAACGGTATCGACGCCTCCGCCGAACGGATCGTGGTCACACCGGGCGCAGTGGTCGGGGTCTACAGCGTCATCGCCGCGGTTGCCGACCCCGGGAGCGAGCTGCTCGTAAGCGACCCGTGCTGGCCCAACTACCTGCTGATGACCGAACTGTTGGGGATTCGGTCGGTCCGGTTCCCGCTCGCGGCCGAGGACGGCTTCGTGCCCAACGCGGCCCGGATCGAGCCACACATCACCGATCGCACCAGGGCCATCCTCCTCAACTCGCCCGGGAACCCCACGGGCGCCACCACCGACCGGGAATCCCTGCGAGAGATCATCGAACTGGCCAGGGCATACGACCTCTGGGTGCTGTCGGACGAGGTGTACGACGAGATCTGGTTCGACGAACCGTTCGTGTCCGCCGGACCCCTCGATCCCGACGGGCGGGTGATCACCTTCTTCAGCTTCTCGAAGACGTACGCCATGACAGGTTGGCGGGTCGGCTACCTGGTCTCCCCGCCGGGCCTGACCGAAAGCGTGATCAAGGCCCAGGAACCGATAACGTCCTGCGTCAACGCCCCGGCTCAGAAGGCCGCGGTCGCAGCCATCACAGGCCCCCAGGAGATAGTCGCCGAGATGCGCAAGGCCTACCACGAGCGGCGTGACGCGGTGGTGGACCTCCTGAAGCAGCAGGGCATCCCCTACGTGCGTCCCACGGGCGCGTTCTACCTGATGGCCGACGTGAGCGGCAGCGGCCTGACCGACTTGGAGTTCTCCCGCCGACTTGTCCTCGAACGCGGGGTCGCGGTGGTACCCGGAACCACCTTCGGTCCGGACAGCGGCGCCTACGTACGGATCTCCCTCGCCACCGCCGCCGACCCCCTCCTCGACGGCGTGAGCCGCCTGGCCGACGCCGTGAAGACCTGGGGAGCTGAGGTCAGAAGCTGAACAGCGACAGGGCGGTGCCTCCCCGGATGGCCGCTCGTTCTTCGGGAGTGATGTCCGGGAGGTAGTGGTCCACCAGTGCGAGCACTTCGGCGTGGCCGGGCTCGACCTTGATCCAGGGCCAGTCGGATGCGTTGAGCATCCGGTGGGCGCCGAATGCCCGGTAGATCCGGTCTACCACCTCCTGCATGTCGGGGTGGGGGTACGGGGTCTGGGTGAAGGCGTACTGGCCCGAGATGTGGACGTATAGGTCGTCGGGATGGTCGGCCGCAAGCCTCTCGATCCTCTCCAGCGAGTCGGGCGGAAGGGGAATGTCGAAGCGAGGGCGCAGGTATTCGTCGATCGCCAACTCCATCCAGATATCCGGACAGAACCCCAGGTGGTTAAGCACGACCTTCAACCCGGGGAGGAGTTGCATGGCCTCGTCAAGAAGCTCCACCTGGTCGGGTGACCCGTAGAACCAGACCTTCATGTCGCGGTCGCGCATCGCCTCCAGTACGGGGAACACGTCCATGGACTCCGCCTCCTGCCCCGGCTCCGCCCCGAAGCCGTACAAGCGGAGTCCCTGGATGCCGGCCTGCTCGGCCCGCCGGGCAACCTGCCCCGCTCCATCCTCGGCCTCCGGGTCGTAGACCCCCACACCGGCGAACTTGCCCGGAAAGTCGACCAGGATCTCCGCCAGGTAGTGGTCGTGAGGCGAGAGCGGAACGATCACGGCATGATCCACGCCGGCCGCGTCCATAGCTCCCAGGAACTCCTCTGCGAGTTCCTCCCGCTCCGCGGGCACCATGCCTTCGAACACGAGGCGTGGGTAGTCCTCGCTGTGGGCTTTGAACAGGTGCAGGTGCGCGTCCACGACGGCCATGTCAGGAACCTCCGGTGTGTCGGGTCGTATCTGTTCGAGCATCGGTCTCGCGGTCGGCGGCCTGGCGCTCGGCGCGGAGTGCTTCGATCTGCTCCGCGTGGTCCGCTATCCACGATAGGTGATGGCCCGTGAGGTAGCGGCGCAGGAACATCACCATGTGTTCGACCATCTGGGGCTGGTCCACGAGCAGGGCGGGGCCGGCACGATCCGAGGCAGCCGTCACCTGGAGGTTCTGGCCTCTCATCCTCGGGTAGATGAAGTTCACCTGGTCGGTCACCGCCTCGTTCAGGGCGCCCCTCAGCACCAGGCGGGTCGCAGGGCGGGTCGTCCGCCAGTCGATCGGCTCCCGTTCCCCTGGTAGGGGGGCCACCATGACCTGGACCGGCGCCCCGCACTCCGCGTCCATGAACAGGAGCGTATCGGTAACCGAACCGTAGGTCACCAGCGCCACGGGACCGAAGGACGCCTTGACCTCGGCAAGAGCGAGCATCATGTCCGGCAGCACCCGGCCGGCGTCGCGCCGCCCATCCGACAGGCCGTGGCCCCGCAGTTCGAGACTGATCACCCTGAACCCGTGCTCCGCCACCCGGGCCGTCACCGGACCCCAAGCGTCCAGGTCGTCGCCCAGGTCGTGCACGAACAGGACCGGCGGTCCGTCCCGGGACCATTCGTGTCCGCGAAGGATCAGGCCGTCGCGAAGCCTGACCGCGACGGGAAGCGGCGGTGGCCTCATCAAGCGAACGGCTGCGGGTTGAAGCAGCGGAGGGTGCGGTCTCCCACCTCGTCGGACAGTTCCGGATGCTCCGTCCAGCACCGATCGATGGCGTGGGGGCAGCGCGGCGCGAAGCGGCAACCCGGAGGCATGAGTTGGGGTGGAGGGACGAGTCCGGGAATCGGGTCGAGCCTCCGGCGCTTGACGCTCACCTGCGGGAGGGCCCGCAACAGACCCTGGGTGTAGGGGTGGCGGGGGTCCTCGAACAACTCGTCGACCGGGGCCTGCTCGACGATCTCACCCGCGTACATCACCGCCACGCGGTCGGCCACCGCCGCAACCACCGCCAGGTCGTGGGTGATCAGCAGCATCGACATGTGGCGCTCGCGCTGCTCGTGCATCAGCTGGTCGAGGATCTGTGCCTGGACGGTGACATCCAGGGCGGTGGTCGGCTCGTCGGCGATGAGGATGTCGGGATCCAGCACCAGGGCGAGAGCGATCATGACCCGCTGGCGCATCCCTCCCGAGAGCTGGTGGGGATAGGAGTCGAGCTGCTTGACGGGATCCGGGAGCCCGACCTTGCTGAGGACGTCTCCTGCCATCCGGCGGGCCTCCGAGGAACTCACGTCGCGATGGGAACGGATCACCTCGCTGATCACGTTCCCCACCGTGAACACCGGATCCAGGGAGGTGAGGGGGTCCTGGAAGATCATCGAGATCGACTCCGACCGGATGGCCCGCATCCGGCTGTTCCGAAGCTCGAGCAGATCCTGACCCTTGAACAGCACCCGGCCGGCGCGTGTCCGGACCGGCGGGGTGGGCAAAAGGCGCATGATCGACAGCGCGGTGATGCTCTTTCCGCATCCGCTCTCGCCCACCAGGCACAGGATCTCGTTTGGGTAGATGTCCAGCGCCAGGTTCCGCACCACGTCGAACGACTCACCGCGGGTCGTGACCGCGGTCCGGAGCCCGCTTATCGACAGCAACGGGGCCTGCTCGCGCCCGGAAGAGCCGGCGCGGAGGTCGGTCGCGGCCATCAGGTCTTCCTCAACCTGGGATTGACCACCGTGTAGCCGACGTCGGCCAACCAGTTGCTCAGCAGGACGATTGTCACCAGCACCAGGGAGAAGAACTGGGCCACCGGGTAGTCGCGGCGCAGCACGGCGTTGACCAGCACCTGGCCGAGGCCGGGCCACCCGAATATGGTCTCCACCACCAGGGCGTAGCCAACGATCTGCCCGATCCGGAGCCCTGCCAAGGACACGATGGGCACCAGCGCGTTGCGGAACACGTGCTTACCGATGACCCGGACCTCCGACAGGCCCCCGGCACGAAGGGTGCGGACGAAGTCCTGGTTCAGGTTCTCCAGCATGGCCGAACGGGTCATCCGCACCGTGAGGGCCATACCCTCCATCGCTAGGACAACAGCAGGGAGAACGAGTTGCTTGGGACCGCAGCAGCCGGCTGACGGGAGCCATCCCAGCACGGACGCGAACAACCAAACGGCCAGCAGAGCCAGCCAGAAGTTCGGAACCGCCATCCCGGCCACGGAGAACGTCATGATCCCGCCGTCCCACCAGGAATTCCTCCGTAGCGAGGCGAGCAGACCCAGCGGGATGCCGAGACCGAACACCAGCACGAAGGCCGCGACTCCCAGGATGAGGCTGTTCTTGCCGTGTTCAGTGATAAGGGTGCCGATCCTGGCGTTGTTGGTGAGCGAGTTGCCCAGGTCTCCGGAGAGGATGCTCCCGACGTAATCGAAGTACTGCTGGTGGAACGGATCGTTGAGCCCGAGTTGTTCCCTCACGGCCTCCCGCTCCTCCGCCGACGCGGAAGCGGGGACCCGGGCGGCGACCGCGTCGCCCCCCGAGAGCCGGATGGCGTAGAACACCGCGATCGATGAGAGCACCAGGACTATCACCATGTAGATGGTGCGGGCCAGGACCCGTCTCACTCCTCCTCGACCCCCTTCGCCTCGTGGCGCAATCTCGGGTCGAACACGTCCCGCAGGCCGTCACCGATCAGGGACACGGCGAGAACGAGCAGGACGATGGTCAGCCCGGGGATGGTGGATCCCCAATGGTTCAGTTGCAGGAAGTTGCGGCCGTCGGAGACCATCCCGCCCAGGCTGGGGGTGGGAGGTTGCGCGCCGAGACCGATGAAGGACAGGGCCGCCTCGGCGATGACCGCCACCGCAACGTAGTAGGAGGCGAGTACCAGGGCGGGCGCCAGGATGTTCGGGAAGATGTGCTTGGCCATGATCCTCGTGGTGGACAGACCACCTGCCCGGGCCGCTTCTATGAACTCGCGTTCGCTCAGGGTCAGGACCTCGCCCCGCACGACCCTGGCAATCGCCGCGGTGTTGACCAGGCCCACCGCCAGGATCACCGGGAACAGCCCCTCCCCCAGCCCGCCGGCGAACAGGACCGCCACCAGGATCAGCGGGAATCCCCACACGAAATCGACCACGCCCCTGATAGTCCGGTCCCTCCATCCTCCGAGGTACCCGCCGATCATGCCGAGCAGGAGACCGAGGACGAGGGAGAGCAGGGTCACGCCTGCCGCCACCATCAGGCTCACCCGGATTCCCACGAATGTGCGCACCGCAAGGTCCCGGCCCAGGTGGTCTGTACCGAGCAGGTAGCCCTCGCTACCCGGTGGCAGGTGGGTATCGGCGAAGCTCTGGAAGGTCGGGTCGGCTCCGGAGATCATCGGCCCGAAGATGCCCGTGCCCAGGACCAGAAGGCCGAGAGCGCTTCCGAGCAGTAGAAGCTTGTTCCTGCGCATGCGATCGAGCGCGGCGCGGGCCGGGCCGACCCGCCGACTCTCCTCGTAGTCGGCGAGACGCAGTTCCCACGCTTCGAGATGGGAGCTTGTCCGTTCAGCCACCATCAGTCCTCCAACTCCGCAGGCATCATACGCCCCTGGGCCGAGCCGAGCGAAGGCGAGGGTTGGCAGCCAGGTAGCCCAAGTCCGCCAGCCAGTTGCCCAGCACCACGAGGGCCACGAGCACCAGGGAGAAGAATTGCGCCACCGGGTAGTCGCGCCGCAGCACCGCGTTGACCAGCACTTGGCCCAGTCCCGGCCACCCGAACACCGTCTCGACCACCAGCGCGTAACCCACGATCTGCCCGATCCGGAGTCCGGCCAGCGATACGATGGGTATCAACGCGTTGCGGAGGACGTGGCGTCCGATCACCCTGAACTCCGATAGCCCGCCGGCGCGGAGCGTCCTCACGAAATCCCGTCCGAGGTTCTCGAGCATCGCCGAGCGGGTCATGCGCACCGTCAGGGCGAGACCCTCCATCGCCAGAACCACCGCCGGCATCACCAGGTGCCGGGGACCGCAGCAGCCGGCGGTCGGCAGCCAGTGGAGGGTCGACGCGAACAGCCACACGGCCAGCAGAGCCAGCCAGAAGTTGGGCACGGCCATACCCCCGACCGAGAAGGTCATGATCGATGCGTCGACCAGGCTGTTGCGTCGCAGTGAAGCCAGGATGCCGAGCGGCACCCCCACCGCGAACACGATGAAGAAGGCCGCCGCGCCCAGTATCAGGCTGTGGCGGCCATGGATCACCAGCATGTCCACGATGGGCGAGTTGTTGGTGAGCGAGTTGCCAAGATCGCCCCGCAGCAGCCTTCCCATGTAGGCGAAGTACTGCTCGTGGATGGGCAGATTCAGCCCCCAGAGCTCGCGCAACTGCTCGCGCGCCTCGAGAGACGCAGTGCCAGGCTGGATCACCGCCGCCACCGCATCGCCGCCCGAGAGGCGGATGGCGTAGAAGACGGCCACGGACGACACCAGCACGATCAGCACCATGTAGGCGGTACGGATCGCAACTACCTTCATCGACCACCTTCCTGAAACGAGTGGGGGCCGCGCCCTGCACGGCCCCCACTCCGGTTCGGTACTTCAGTCGCCCGTGACGCCGACCTCTAGGCCTCGATCCACGTGTCGTTGTAGTACGGGTACAGGTTCCACACGAACGGCTGCCATCCGTGCACCTTGTTGTTGTGCACGAACGTCGCGTTCTGGTTCATGATCGGTATGAACGGGAGTTCCTCCGCCCACGCCAACTGGAACTGCGAGGCGGCCGCCTGTGCCTGTGTCTCGTTGGCCGAGGTCTGCCAGCTGGCGATGGCGTCGTCGACCCTCGGCTCGACCGCATGCGAGAAGTTGGGCACCGGGATGAACTGCGACCCGCCGAAGAGGATCAACACGTCCAGCGGGATCGGCCACAACCAGAAGAAGAGCGACATCTCGACCGCGTCACGGCCGGGACCGCTCTGCTGCTCGAAGGCCAGGGCCCGGTCGACCACGTCGAGGTTCGCCTGGACCCCGACGTTGGCGAACTGGGCCTGCACGGCTTCGGCCACCGACTTCTGCACCGTCTCGTCCTCCACCAGGTAGCGGAACTCGAAGCGGACACCGTCCCTCTCGCGGACTCCGTCACCTCCCCGGACCCATCCGGCCCGGTCGAGCTTCTGGTTGGCCAGATCGATGTCGAACTGGTTGAACTGCTCCACCGCCGGTTCGTAGTTCCGGTCCGTGGTCGGGAACGGTCCGTACGTGGGGGCGCCGTTGCCGAACAGGATGGCCTGCACCATGCCCTCCCGGTCGAGGGCGTGGGAAAGGCCCTGACGGGTGAGCCTGTCACCGAAGTACTCCGCATAGTCGCGGTTCATGGCCAGGTGGTAGCCCGACCACTCGGGGTGCCTGATGACCGTCAGGTCCGAGTTGGACTCGAGCCGGCCGATGTCCTGGTGAGCGGGATTGATCAGCGTGTCGATGTCACCGTTCTCCAGCTGGGTGGCCCGCTGGCCGGCCTCGGTGATAACGGTCCAGCGGATCGCATCGAGGTAGGCCGTGCCCTTGTTCTCGAAGAAGGGAGTCAGCGATCCCGGATAGGCGTCCCACCGCTTGACCAGCACGTGGCTTCCGGGCACCCACTCCTCATGGGTGAAGGGACCGGTGCCGTCGACCAGTTCGGTTCCGTAGGTCGATCCGGCGTTCAGAGACCCGTCCTCGTTGACCGAGTGCTCCTTCCACGTGTTGATGTTCACGATCCGCCAGTATCCGGTCTTGTGAGGCCCCAGAGCTCCCACCCAGGGGTTCTTCATCTTCATGACAACGTCGGAGCCATCCGCTTCGTAGGTGTCCACAGGGGCGGCGAGGCCCGCGATGAAGCTGTACTGCTGGATCGACCGGTAGAACTCGGCGACCATCTCCGCGTTGATGGTCCCGCCGGAGTGCGAGAGCTTGCCATCCGGAATCGTGAACCGGTACTCGAGCCCGTCGTCCGAGCCGGAGAAGTCGGAGGCGAACTGCGGCACCGTGGCGCCGCTCGGGTCGTTCGACAGGATCGCCTCGTAAATGGCGAAGAACGCCGGGTCGTACCAGTTCGTGGTGAGGGGATCGTGCTTGGAGACGTCGCGGTTGTAGCCCTCCCGCAACGTGCCGCCCACCACCGGCCCCATCATCTCGGGTTCGGTGGTCTCGGTCTCCTCCATCGCCTGGGTGGTGGCGGGGGCTTCCTCGGTGTCGGCCATGGCGGCTGTGGTAGTGGTTGCGGCGGCTGCCTGCGTGGTCGCCGGAGCAGCCTCGGGTTCCTCGTCGTCACCGCAGGCGGCCAGGATCGAGGCTGCCGCTGCTACACCGATGCCGGCCGCTCCCAGGCGTTTCATGAACTGGCGCCGGCCGATCTCCTTGGTCTTGTATTGTTTCGTGAGCTCGGTAACCTCGGACCCGAACTCGGACTCCGTCCATGAGTTACCCATACGCGTGTCCTCCTTCGATCGCGCCGGTTTGTGCCTGACCGAGTATCTTATCCTGTCGCTTGTCCGCGGGCCATAGAAAACACAAGGAGGGTGGAGATGACCGACACGGAACGGATGCTCGTCACCGGCTCAGCCGGATGTATCGGTGCCTGGGCGGTTCACGAATTGGTCCGCGAAGGGACACCCGTAGTCGCCTTCGATGTCACCGGCGACCAGCACCGGCTGCGCCTGGTGCTCGACGATGAGCAACTCGAATCGGTCGTTTTCCGCAGGGGAGACATAAGGGACGGGGCCGCGGTCCGGAAAGTGGTCCAGGAGGAGCGGATCACCCACGTCGTCCACCTGGCGGGGTTGCAGGTCCCGTTCTGTGCGGCCGACCCGGTCAACGGCTCCCTGGTCAACGTCACCGGAACGTTGAACGTGTTGGAGGCGAAGCGCCGCTCGGACGGGCAGGTCCGCGGGCTCACCTACGCCAGTTCCATCGGTGTGTTCGGCCCGGCCCCGATGTACGAGGGCGGCAAGGTACACGATGACTCGCCGACCGCACCCGCCACCCTGTACGGCGCCTACAAGCAGGCCAACGAGTGGACC
Organism: Candidatus Spongiisociaceae bacterium; assembly: GCA_965219685.1. Lineage (GTDB taxonomy): Bacteria > Actinomycetota > Acidimicrobiia > Spongiisociales > Spongiisociaceae > JAPPFW01. Next base: position 1,583,899 of record CBDCOH010000002.1, read on the forward strand.
GCGCGTATCTACGCGGCCGACTGGGGAGTGGGATCGGTGGGACTCCGCCCCTCGGTCATCTACGGTCTCGGGCGAGATCAGGGTCTCACGTCGGGCGCCACCAAGGTGATGCTGGCCGCTGCGGCCGACCAATCCGGTCACATCGGCTACGGCGGAACGGTGACCTACCAGCACGCCCAGGACATGGCCGCCATCTTCATCGCCTCGGCGCGACTCGAGGCCGACACCGCGCTCGTCCACAACGTCGGGGGTCCCGTGGCCGACATCACCGAGGTCGCCGCGCTGATCGACGCCACCACCCCGGGTATCGAGACCACCTACGACTCCGATCCATTCCCCCTGCCATCGATCATCGACGGCGCCGGCCTGGATAGGATCATCGACTACCGGCAGCGTTCTCTCGAAGATGGCATTGCCGGAACCGTCGACGGCTTCCGCCGGCTGCTCTCGTCCGGGCGAATCAGCTCCTGACGGCCACCGATCACCTGGCCACGTGGACCAGGAAAATGCACAGCCTCACAAGAGCGTCAAGCAACTCCACCTGAGCGACCGACGGCCGATCCGCTCACTCTGGCATATCTTGCATCGGCATTGTGATGGCATCGACACGGGAAGGGCTGCCACGTGAAGGCGCGAACCATGGTGTATCTGGAGGAGGAACAGCTGGAGATCCTGCGTAGAGAAGCGAAGGATCAACGTATTTCTCTCGCGGAACTGATCCGGCGCGCTCTCCAGATCTACATCGATGGGCAGCAGGCACCCCGCCATGTCAAGCCGGAAACCTGGCTGAAGATCGTGGGCCTAGGAGCCGGCGACAGCCCCGATGTTGCCGAACAGCACGACATCTATTTGGCGAAGGTGCTGGAACGTGACCATATTGGTTGATACTGGGGCCCGGTAGGAGCCGGCTGTTCCAAGATCCGGAGCGTTCGCCGACATCACCGCAAGGCCGCGACCTGCCGCTCGGCAAAACTCACGAGGCGAGGTCGACATCGATATGGCGTAGGTACGTGTACGGCCTTGCTACCGGCGTCAAGTTAGCTCGACGGCTTCTCGTGCCGGCCGCAGCATCACCGACCGGCTGCGGCTGAACGGGCGGCGCCGCTACCGTCCCAGCCGGGAGAGGCTCATCGTGGTCCGCCCGAGGTGCGGATCAGGAGAGACCTTCTTTTCGTTGCACATGGGTCTAGACGCGGCGGCTCCGGACCTGTAACAAATGGGGAGACCGGATGAGACGCATCCCATGGCGAGGGAATGCCGGGGCGGGGCATCGCAGGGCCGGAATGGGAGACCAGCCGGGACCATCAGTGGATGCGATCGACCAGTCGGGGAGGGCACGAAGATGAACCATGCCGACGTACGGACCGACCGGCTCGTCGGGATAGACGGGAGAGGGGCCCGAGTGACCGATCGAGACTCCATCACGCATGGGGGCACCACCATCAACTACGAGATCCGCCGCAGCAAGCGCCGCAAGAAGACCATCGAGGTCAGGGTGAGCCGCGACGGCGTCTGCGTCTACGCGCCGTGGGCCATCTCAGACTCCGAAGTTCGGGCGTTCGTTCGCGATCGCGGCTCGTGGATCCTGAGCCACCTGGCGAGGCTGAGCGAGATCGAACCGATCCGATTCGCCGATGGAGAGACCCTGGCCTATCTGGGCCGCGAGATCCCCATGGTCTTCGAGACTGCGGAGGTGAGCGCCCCGGAGGTCGACCTGGAGGACGGAGTCTTCAAGGTGACCGAACCGGTCGGAGTCGGCGGGGAGGAACGGGTGGAGATGATCGGCCAAGCATTCCTCAAGTGGTACCACTACCGCGCTGGCGAACACCTGGTTGAAACCGTCGACCGCTGGTGGCCAGTGGCCGGGCACGGGCCCAAGTCACTGGTGCTGATCCGGAACCAGCGTAAGCGCTGGGGTAGCTGCGGAGTGGACGGAACCCTTCGCTTCAACTGGCGGGTCATGATGCTCGAGCCCGACCTCATCGACTACGTGGTGGTACACGAACTGGCCCATCTGCAGGTGAGGAATCACTCCCCCGACTTCTGGAACCTCGTGCAGAGCTTCCTGCCGGATGTCCCGCAGCGACGCAAGCGGCTCCGGCAGAAGGCCATCGGGATGCAACTCTGACCCTACGCTCCGGATGGCTCCTCCCCACCCCCGGGTCCGCCGTGGACGATCCCCGGTAGGCGGACCGCTCAGCCGTCCACCCGCAGCCGGTCCGACGGGTATCCGGCCTTGAAGTCGTCGACCGCTGCGCGCGACCAGTCCCGGCCGAGAGGAAGAGCCAGTGAGATCAGCGGGCCTTCCTCGCACGGGCGGCCTCTCTTGACCAGCAAAGTGGTCCTACCCGCTGTGTGGCGCAGTACGTAGCTGTACACCGTCGTGTACAGCGAGTGGTTGCACACTCCTGTGTCCCCCTGGTCATGACTGCGGAGGAGGCCGAGGACATCGTCGATGGACGCGGCGCGGTCGAGACGCTTCTGGGCAGAGGCCATCCGGTCCTCCGTGGTCACCGTGTCGTCGTTGCGGGGGTGGATGCCCAACTCGGTGTGGTGGTTGGCGCGGGCGGTGGCGCGGCTAAGGGGCAGCACCGCCGTCCTCCGGCTGCGGACCTCCACCGCCGCCTGGCTTTCGCCGTCGATCATCAGCAGGTTCCCCCAGAGGTACGGACGGGCCGCCACAGCCCGGTGCACGGCATCCACAGCAGAGCCCACGTCCTTCCCTTCCCGCAGGGCGATCTCCACCAGGTCGTCGTAGTTGGCGTGCTCGGGCAGCGTCCGAACGTTGGAGTCGCAGACGAGGAGACCCGACGAGTTGGCGCCGACCGAGAACCCCGAGAACACGTCCGCATCCGGATCGTCCCCGGCCCAGGTGACGATCCCCTCGACGCCGAACACCTTCTCCTCGATGACGATCCGGTCGTCGAAGCTAGCCCGGCCGAAGTCCTTGTTCTTGAACAGCAGGTACTCGTCCGTCCCCGGCCTGAGAAACCCGGTCGTGCACATCGCCGCCTCCCGTGTCGAGTTGCCGCGCGCGACTCTAGGTAGTGAGTTCCTAGCTGTTGGCTGTTAGGTATGGATCGATGGCGAGCGTTAGATTGGATACTTTTCCGGTCTCGGTGTGCTGTTCACCGGCTTCACTTTCCAAACCCGAGCCCAGAAGGCGAAGCCGGGTCCGGTAAAGTTCCGGGACATGAGGTCCCCTTTTCTCGGCCGAGCCGACCGCGTCAGGGTCGAACGCCTCCTGCTGCGATACGTCGGCGTCCGCTCCGTCAACCCGACCTTCGACGGTGGTCCGGGAGAAGCGGAGTTGGCGGAACGCCTGGTCGCCGATCTGCGAGCGGCCGGCTACGAACCGGTCCGCGAGCCGGTGCATCCGGGAGGGAGGGACAACGTCGTGGTGACACTCCCCGGACGGGAGGAGGCACCGGTTGTCATGTTCCACGCCCACCTGGACACGGTCGGTTTGTCCGGAAAGGCCACCACCGAAGCCCTCTCGTCGGGCGGGCACGTCTACGGACGGGGCGCGTGCGACACCAAGGGCTCCCTCGTGGCGATGGTCGAGTCGCTACGGCTCCTCGAGGGTGTGGACCCGGCGGCGAGGGCCACGGTCGTCTTGGTGGGCGGGATCGACGAGGAGGCGGGAGGGAGCGGCGCCGAAGCACTTGCGGCCTCCCACCCTGAGATCGAGATGGCGGTCGTTGGAGAACCGACCGGCCTGGAGGTCGCTACCGCGCACAAGGGCGTGATCCGCTTCGAGATCGCCACCGCCGGCGTCCCCGCTCACTCCTCGAAGCCACATCTGGGACGCAACGCCATCCATGCCATGTCCCGGGTGCTGGACGCCCTGGAGAACGAGTACATACCGGGCCTCGATCCCGACGGCCATCATCTGGTCGGACCGGCCACCCTCACCGTCGCCACCATCGAGGGAGGCTCGGGTATCAACGTCGTCCCCGCCGAGTGCGTAATCGGCCTGGACCGTAGAGTGATCCCCGGGGAGGACACCGACGATGTCCTGGCCGGGTTCGACGAGCTACTCGCGCCTCTCGGCGGCGTGCGTGTGGAGCGGCGCGATCCTTTCATGATCACCTCTGCCCTGGACACGCCACCCGGCAGCCCGGTCGTACAGGCTCTGATCGGAGCGCGGGAGCGGGTGACCGGGCACCGCGCCCAACCGATCGGCGTCACCTACGGCACCGACGCGTCCTGCTTCGATCCGGCCGGGATCAGTTGCGTGATCTTCGGCCCCGGGAGCATCGACCAGGCCCATTCCGACGAGGAGTGGGTCGGGATCGAGGAGACAGCGCTGGCCGCGGAGATCCTGGCTCAGACTGCTGTCGACCTGGCTGGCTGACCGCCCACGGAACCGCGGGTCGGTCCTGGGTCAGAAACCGCCGGTAACAGTCGGCACGGTCGACCCGACAAACCTGTAAACCTCAACTCTCAGGGACATCGTAGGTCTGGGCAGTCAGGGCTCCGTCGACGATCAGGTTGACGCCGCTCACGTACTTGGCCGAATCGGATGCCAGGTACAGGAAGGCTTCGGCGATGTCGTCGTCGTCGGCCAGGCGGTTGGCAGGAACCACCGGGAACCCGTGCGTGCGCCACTTGTCCATCAGTTCCTCACCCACCAGGTCGACCGACTGCTGGGTGTCGGCCGGGCCGGGACTCACGCAGTTGGCCCGGATTCCGTAGGGGGCGCATTCCACTGCGATCGCCCTGGCCAGCGACACCAGCGCCGCCTTGGACACGCAGTATGCTGTGAACCCCCTCCCGTGGCCGAGCGCCACGATCGAGGCCGTGAACAGGATCACTCCCCCACCGGTCTTCTTCATCGCCTGCGCCGCTTCCCGCGCCAGGACGAAGTAGGCGTCCAGGTTCACGGACAGCACCCGCCTCCAGTCGGAGGTCGGAATGTCCATGAAAGGGACGTCGACCCAGGCGCCGGCGTTCGACACCAGCACGTCCAGCTTCGGATCGATAGCGAGCGCCTGGGCCATGGCGTCCACGCAGTTGTCCATATCGCCCATGTCCAGGCAGATCTTGTGGGGGATCGCTCCGCACGCCTCGATGGACGGAGCGGCCTCGTCAAGACGTTCCTGCTTGTAGTCCACCATGTAGACGTTCCGGGCGCCCTCCTCGGCGAAGCGCTGCGCCGTGCGCCTCCCGAAGCCGCTCCCGGCGCCGGTGACGAATACGTTCTTGCCCTCGAAGCGTCTCATGCTCACTCCTTCCAGCCGGCGGCCAGCCCCGGGCCCCGGTCCGGCGGCGGGACGATCACGTGTTCCTTGACCACCCAGAAAGTCCCGGTCGTCTTGGCGTAGTTGCCCACGTCCTCCCAGGCAGCAGCGGCCGTCGGGGTGGCGGAGGCGCGATCCCAGGCTTCCTCGTCGTCGTACCACTGCTCCACGAAGGCCTCCGTCTCGAGTTCGCCGCCCAGCTTCCGGACCACCTCGGAGACCACGTAACCCCTCAACCCCGGAAGGGATGCCGATATCGGCGCATGTACATCGAACCAGTAATCGAAGAACTCCTCGGCAGTGAAGTCGTCCCGCTTGTACGCCGTACCGATGAGCTTGATCATCCTCACCTCCAGGGTTGCTCGACTCGAATCTATCAACGTGGAGAGCGCCCTGCCTTCACGGGCGCCTCCGGACACCCCCCAACACCGCCGCACCGGCTTGACGATGGCTACCTTCGAGTCGTTCCCAGTTCCGGAGATCTTCATAGGAGGGGCACGATTTGCCCTGATGCCGTATAGGAACGGGATATGATCACGGAGTCGGGGAACAAGCGACCGCGTCCGGATGGTCGGCGAGGACAACGAGCTTCACGTTCAGATCGGACTCCCGTTGCCGGACGGCTGCCTGTTCCTCGCATCAGGTTCAGCAAACTGTGCGGGGAGTCGTGAGTCCATTGAGGAGTCGAGGTAGCCAGCGGCGCCGCACGAACCTCTACGGAGGGCGCCGCACCGGGTCGCGCTCGCGGTCCTCGGGAGGCCTCGGGCCGAAGAAGAACCGGTACGCCCACATCATCTCCGCGGTGTTGGTCGTGGCGGTGGCGTTGTTCGTCTTCACGCGTGATGAGCCCGATCCGGCGGACTCCACCACGGTCGAAACCGGTCCGCCGGTCACGGCTACGGAAGGAACCGTCGAGGCGGCTCCCGACGCGACCCAGCCGGCAACCACCACCGCGGCCGCGGGCGCAACCGCGGGGACCACTACCCCCACCACCTCGCCCGGTCGCGAAGGCCCGGCTCTGGACTCGTCCTCCAGCGCATTCTCGGATGGTCTGGCGGAGGCAAAGGCGACGCTCGCCCGGTTGGTCGAGGAGATCTCCGCTGCCAACGAGGCCTGGGACGACCGTGACGAGACCGGAGCCCGATTCGAAGACACGGAGACGGCCATCTCCGGCGTCATCGACCGGACCCGAACCCTCCAGGAGTCGGTCAGGAGCCTGCCCGTACCCTCCACCCTGGCCGACCGCCCCCAGGGGCTGCAGGGCCTGGTCCAGCAGGCGACCGAGCTGGTCCCGCTGGCGGAAGCGGTTCTGGAAGGACTTCGCCTGCCTTCCCCCGACGATGGGTCAACCCGCCGGGAGGCCCTCGCTGATTTCGTCGCAGCAGCCGAGGCCTTCAGCAGCACCGTTGACGATCTGGTGGGCAATATCGAGGAGAACGCCCAGGACCTTGGACTCACGGCGCCGCCATCGGACGCTACCACCACGACCCCGGCGACTACCCGGCCGCCCGCGGAACTGTCTGGCGAAGCCGTGGCCTACATCAACGGTCTGCAGGGTTTCAAACAGGCTCTCGCCGACCTGGTGGCCCAAGCCGAGGCCGCCAACCGGGCCTGGGACAACAGCGCCGAGACCGGCGCCACCTACAGCGAGACCTCCGCCGCCCTGGGCGAGGCCATCGATCAGGCCCGCTCGTTCAACGAGCAAGTCAGGGGCCTACCGGTTCCGGGACCGGTAGGGACCCTCGGAGACGGACCCATCCAGCACGCCGCCCGCCTGCCTGCGCTCGCGGAGGGGATGCTGGAGGGATTGCGGATCCCGGCCCCCGACGATGGTTCGACCCGGCGCGCCGCCCTCGCCGCGTTCTTAGCGTCCGCTGAGGACTTCGCCGGCAGCGTGGACAGCCTCGTCGCCTACATAGAGGAGAACGCCGCGGCGCTCGGACTCGTCCGTTAGGTGTTAGGTGTTAGGCGTTAGGGGGCGTTAGATAAGGTTAACTTCTAGCACCTGACCGCCAGCTCCCACCTAGCACCCAACACCCAGCACCTAGCACTTTGGAGGAACCGATGGTTGAACGGATGGTCGTGATCGGCGGTGACGCGGCCGGGATGAGCGCGGCGAGCCAGGCCCGACGGCGGAGGTCGGTGGACAACCTGGAGATCATTGCCATCGAACGCTCCGGATGGGTGAGTTACTCGGCCTGCGGTGAGCCCTACTACATCGCCGGCTACATCGATCCGCTGGAGCGCCTGGTGGCGCGCAGCCCGGAGGTCTTCGCTCAGATGGGTATCGAGGTACGGATCCGCCACGAAGCCACCGCCATCGACCTCGACAACCGCAAGGTCGACGTCACCGCACTCGACTCCGGGGAGAGGATCGAACTCGGTTTCGACACGCTCATGATCGGCACCGGCGCCCGGCCACTGCGACCGCCGATCCAAGGCGCTCATCTACCCGGGGTGTTCGGTCTCCATACCCTCGACGATGCGGTAATGCTCAGGAGGGCGGCCGAGGCCGGGCCTGGGAATGCGGTCGTCGTGGGCGGGGGCTATGTGGGCCTCGAGGCCGCCGAGGCGTTCCACAGCCGGGGCTGGAAGGTCACCGTCCTAACGTCGGGGGAAGCGGTGCTCGACCGGACTCTCGATCCCGATCTGGGACTGCAGGTCGTGGCAGCGATGGAACAGATGGGGATCCGCGTGGTGACCGGGACACGGGTCGAGTGCATCAACGGCGCCGAGCGGGTGGAGAGCGTCGGATGCGACGACGAGACCCACCCTGCCGAGGTAGTGGTGCTCGGACTGGGTTTCAGGCCCGAGTCGGGCCTGGCAGCCGGAGCCGGCATCGGCCTGGGACCTACCGGGGCGATCTCGGTGGACGACCGCCAGCGGACGGACGCCGACGGGGTATGGGCCGGGGGCGACTGCGCCGAAGCCATCCATCGGCTCACCGGCAAGCCAGTCAACTTCCACCTCGGCACGGTTGCCAACAAGGCGGGACGCGTGGCGGGAATCAACATCGGCGGAGGGAACGCCCGCTTCCCCGGAGTGCTCGGCACCGCGATCACCAAGGTATGCGACCTGGAGATATCCTCCACAGGTCTCCGCCCGTCCGACGCGACCGCGGCCGGATTCGACTCCGTCGTCGGCGACGCGCAGGGTTCCACCGCGGCCGGCTACTGGCCAAGCGCCTCACCGATGACCATCCGGGTTGTCGCGGAACGGAGTGACGGACGCATCCTCGGCGCCCAGATCGTCGGAGGACCGGGCGCCGGGAAACGAATCGACGTGTTCGCCACCGCGATCTGGAACGAGATGACCGCCGAGGACCTCGCCTGGGCCGACCTCGCCTACGCCCCGCCCTTCTCGGGGGTCTGGGACCTCATCCACATAGCCGCCCGCCGCGCCGCCAGCCAGATTTCCTAGCCGCTTTGTCACCGGCGCGCATTTGCCATCCTCCGTAGCACTGCTTGGGCCTCGCGGTTACGTCGAAGGGGCTCTTCACAAAGTGGCAGCCATGCAACGCAGTCGGCGTACGGTTATCAGTTTCTCAGAACGGGAAGCGTGACCCGGGTGGGATAGTTGCGGTCGTGCAGGACCGTCTGCGTTGCCGGGACAGCACCGAACGGGCCCTCCGTCAACGGCTTGGCGCCGGTGTTCAGGTTCCGGTCCCACTGCGGGAAGTCGGAACTGGCGATATCGAGCCTGAGTCGCGACCCCGCGTCCACGCGAGCCCCCACCGGCCCGAGGTCGATCTTGAACTCGTACACCTGCCCGGGCGTGAGCAGCTTCGGGGAGGTCAGCGAGTCTCGATATCGTGCCCTCAGGATCCCCTCCTGCAGGTTCACGGATCTTCCAGACGTATCCACCACGCACAGGCGGGCGGTGAAGTCGGTGTCGACGGCTGTGGTAGCCGCGTACAGGGTCACCTCGCCGTCTCCGATCAACTCGATGTCCTCGGCCAGGGGTTCCGACGTGTACACAAGGATCATGCGGGAGACCTCTGCGGCATGCTGGTCGGCGGGTCCCATAGGGGTGATCGTGTCGAAACAGCACGAGTGACCACCCATGGACGGGACAGGTACGCCCGGTTCGTGTATGTAGAGGTCGGGGGGTTCGTCCGCCGGCGGGGTCCTGTCCAGGACGCCGTCCCCGAACTTGGAGTTGGCACAACCCTGCGAGTGGATGAACCAGTCCTCGAGGACTGCCAGAGGGGGCGGCCACGAGTCGAAGTCCCGCCGACCTCCGTCGAGTGTGAACGCAGTGACCTTGCTGTCGAGGACTCCCGTCTCCCGGCCCTTCAGGGTCTGGTCGAACCACCGGACCAGCCAGGAGTCGATCTCCGGCGTCGATGGACCCTCCGAACCGAGGCGGCTGACGGGGGTCCACGGCATGTGCGCCCACGGCCCCACCACCAGCTTCTGGCGCCGGCGGGTCTGCTCATCGCGGCCGGAGCCGGACAGTCCGACGAAGTTCTTGATGGTGCCGGTGAGGAACACGTCGTACCAGCCGGCAACGTGCAGGGCCGGGACGTCGATGCGGCTGTAGTCCTCGTCGATGCTCCATCGCCGCCAGTAGTCGTCGTAGGAGCAATGGTCCACCCAGTCCTTGAAGTACGGGGCGTATGGCACCTGGAGCGGCGGGTAGTCGGCGACCGGCAGCGACCAGTACCAGGCCGGGGCGTTGCCGAGACCGGCCGCCAACTGGTTGTGAGCCGCCACGTCCCCGGCTCGCTGGGCGCTCTCCAAGGCCAGCAGGGTGGCCCAGTAGCCGATGAAGGCCAGGGCGAAAGCGCCGCCGTTGTACGTCCACCCGTCGTAGTACTGGGACGCGGTGAAGGCCGGGGAGATGGAGGCGAGGGAAGGGGGCGTCGCGATGGCGGCCAGCAACTGGGTGGCGCCGACATAGGAGAAGCCCATCATCCCCACCTGGCCATCGCTGCCCGGCAGGCGGGCCGCCCACTCCACGGAGTCGTAGCCGTCAGCGATCTCATGGCGATAGGGATAGAAGTCACCGTCGGATGCATAGCGTCCACGGCAGTCCTGGGACACCACCACATATCCCTGAGCGGCGAACCAGGCAGGGTGTGCACTGCCGAAGGTCGGGGTACCGGACCGCTTGTCGTAGATACTCCTGATCAGCAACACCGGAAGGTCGGCATCGGTACGGGGCCGGTAGACATCGGACCGCAGCACCGTGCCGTCCCTCATGGTCGCTTCCACGTCTCGCTCGACGGTGACATCGAGACCCGGTATCCGCTCGATCGGGTGTGTTGGGGTCATAGCTCTCCTAACAGATGGACACCCGGAAGCGCCGGGCCGGTTCGGTAGCATTCTGCGGAACGGAGGCGGTCGAAGCAACCGGATCCCAGGGATGGTCCGGTCGGTCACCGGCAGGCAACGGAGGCGCGCATGAGCGAATTCAGAGACCAGACCCTGTATGAAGAGGGATCCGACGCCGGTGGTATGCCCCTTGAGCACGTGAGAACCTTCCTCGGCAGCCCGGACAGCACATGGTTACTGAAGCTGTGCTTCACCAAGGAGGACGGATGGCCGATGGTGGTACCTCTCTGGTACGCGTGGGACGGCGAGGCCTTCTACGTCGTGGGCCGCAAGCGTTCCCAGTGGGTCGAGGACCTCAAACGCGATCCCAGGTGCGCGGTCTGCATCGAGGAACTGGCCCATCCCCGGATCCGCAAGGTACTGGCACAGTGCACCGCCGAGATCCTGGAGGGCCCCGCCAAGGGCGAGGGGTCCCGGTGGGTGCCGGTCGCCGAGGAGATGGCCGCGCGCTACCTGGGACCCGAGGGCCCCGAGCAGTTGAAGATGTCCTGGAGTTGGGAGCGCTACCTCGTGAGGCTGGTGCCGCGAGACGGCAAGCTCACCACCTGGCAGGGCGCCGACTGGGCACTCCGGTACTTCGACCCGGGCCAGCGGCCCGACCTCGAGGCCAAGGCGCAGCAGAGCCGGGCGGCCGGGACGTGAGGCGTCTGGCCCGACCGGCCACTGCACTGCCCCGCTCCGAGATCCGGGTGCTCTTCGACCAGGCGGCGGACCGTCCGGACGCCATCCGACTCGAAGTGGGAGAACCCAGCTTCAACACGCCCGATCACATAATCGAAGCGGCTCTCAGGGCAGCCCGGGACGGCCATACCGGATACGGGCCGAACGGTGGTCTGGCCTCTCTGCGAGAACTCCTCGCGGAGAAGATCCGGCAGATCGACGGATTCGAGGTCTCGCCCGGCGACATCGTCGTGACCCCGGGGGGTATGAACGCCCTGTACTCGTGCTACCTAGCCCTTATCAACCCCGGCGACGAGGTGCTGCTCCCCACCCCCGGCTTCCCCAACATGGATGCCCTGGTGCGGATGATGGGCGGATGCCCGGTCTTCTATCCCCTCCGGGCTGCCGACGGTTACCTGCCGGACCCGGAACGCCTCGCCGCCCTCGTCACAGACCGCACCACCACCGTGTTCGTAAACACCCCGGCCAACCCCACCGGCGCGGTATTCCCCGCCCGGCTGATGCAAGGCCTCGTCGAGTTGTGCAACCGCCGCGATCTGTGGCTCCTTTCCGACGAGGTCTACGACGAGCTTGTACTCGACGAGGAATCGGTCCACACCTCCGCGGCCCGTTTCGACACGGAACGTCGGGTGATCACCGTCTTCAGCTTTTCGAAGGTGTACGCGATGACCGGCTGGAGGGTCGGCTACGCCGCCGCGCCGAGCCCGGTGGCGGACCTGATGCGCAAACTGCAGGAACCCCAGGTGTCGTGCCCTAGCACCATCTCCCAGAAAGCAGCCGAGGCGGCTCTGCTGGGACCTAGGGAACCGATCCGGGCCATGCTCGACGCGTACCGCCGCCGCCGCGAGGTCGCCGTGGCAGCCGCCGCTGAGGCCGGCCTGGGTTTCGTGGCCCCGGCGGGGACCATGTACATGATGGTGGGAGTCGACACGGGAGGTCGCTCGATGCTCAGGTTCGCGCTCGAACTGCTCTCCGATCACGCGGTGAGCGTGGCGCCCGGCTCGGTCTTCGGGCCTGGAGGCGACGGCCACGTGCGTATATCGCTGGCTGCCGAGGACGGCGCGATCGCCGAGGGCCTGCGGCGCTTGGGGGCCTTCAGCCGGGCCCGAACCCTGGTGGGCGCATGACGCTGGGAGTGGAGACAATCGAGTCCAGCCTGCTGGCATACCTGGCGGAACGAAAGGACGAGATTCTCGAATTCGCGAGGGAGTTGATCCGCACGCCGTCTCCCAACCCACCGGGAGACGAGCAGGCGGTGGCCGACGCGGTCACGTCCCGGCTCGCAGAACTGGGCATCAGCGATGTCGAACGGGTGGGCGCCGAACGCGAACGACCGAATCTGATCGTCCGGCTCCGGGGCACCGGCGACGGGCCCACCCTCATGCTGTCGGGGCATCTCGACACCAAACCGGCCGGCGACCTCGACGCCTGGGAGACGGATCCCTGGGATCCGGTCCTGAGGGACGGAAACCTGATCGGGTTGGGATCCGGTGACATGAAGGCCGCGGTGGCCGCCATGGTCTACGCAATGGGCGCCATCAATGCGGCCCCCGCCTTCTGCGGCGGGTTGGTGGCAGTCTTCACGTCCGACGAGGAGGCCGGATCGGCCCTCGGCTCCAAATGGTTGGCCGACAACGGTCTGCTGGATGCCGACGTGGCCGTGATCGGCGAGCCGAGCGGGATCGGGCGCGAGTGGGAGTCGCTGCACCTCGTGTCCCGGGGGGCGGCCCTGTTCAAGATCAAGGTCAGCGGTACGCAGATGCACTCCTCGATCTCGGACCGGATCAAGGGGATCAACGCCACCGTGAAGATGGCCCGCCTCATCGACCGGATGGACCGTGACCTGGGGGCATACCTGACCTACGAGCCGCACCCCTTGAGCCCGACCGGCCCCACCATCAACGTGGGCGTCATGGCCGAGGCAGGAGTGTTCTACGGGGTCTATCCCGGCAATGCGGAGTTCGCCTGCGACCTCCGCACCCTTCCGGGAATGGACGAGCAGCAACTGATCGACGACATCAACCGCTTCCTGACCGCAGCCATGGCGGAGGATCCCGACCTGGCGGCGGAACTGGTGTGGGAGTTGATGGTGCCGGCCACCGAGATCTCCGCCGACGAACCGATAGTCCATATCCTGCAGGAGACCGCCGGGCAGGTTCTCGGCCGGACGCCGCGGTTGGACGCCTTCCCCGGCGCCACCGACGCACCGCATTTCCAGCTCACCGCCGGGATCCCCTGCGTGGCGGCCTTCGGACCGGGGATGCTTCCCCGCGCCCACAGCCCCAACGAGTTCATGGCCGCCGAGAGCGTGTCCCAGGCCGCCGACATCTACGCCCTCGCCTCGATCCGCTACCTGGGAGTTCCCGAATGAGCATCCCGACCGACGAACTCTGCGCCCGCTACCGGCGCCTCTACGTGCCCGCCGTCTGCGACGCGCTCTACTGGATGGGTCTACCCGAACAGGTGCTGCCCAGCTACCTGAGACCGCTGTTCCCTGAGAAACGCATCGCCGGCGTTGCCTACACGATTCGCGGCGAAGCCATCCATCCCCACATCGGGCGGGATCCGGGTATCACGCGGATCACCTCGTACCTCGAGATGTTCAAGCAACTGCAGCCCGACAACGTGCTGGTCTCCGTCAACCCCGACAGCCACGTGGGACACCTGGGTGAACTCACCGGCAACTCGGCCCAGCGCCACGGCTGCGTAGGGGTGATCCTCGACGGGAACCTGCGCGACATAGAAGGCCTCAGAGACATCGGCCTCCAGGTCTTCTACCGGGACCTCTCGCCCCTCAACGCCATCGGACGATGGGAGATGGTCGCCTCCCAGGTGCCGGTGACGATCGGAGGCGTCACCATCAACCCCGGCGACGTGATACTGGCCGAATTCGACGGCATCCTGGTGGTCCCCGCCAGCGACGCGGAGCGCGTACTGATCCGGTCCGAGGAGATAGTGGGCGCGGAGAAACTGGTACGCAAGGAAATGCAGGCAGGCGAATCTCCGCTGTCGAGCCTCAACCGGCACGGGTACATATAGTGAGTGGTGAGTGGTGAGTGGTGAGTGGTGAGTGGTGAGTGGTGAGTGGTGAGTGGTGAGTGGTGAGTGGTGAGTGGTGAGTGGTGAGTGGTGAGTGGTGAATGGTGAATGGTGAATGGTGAATGGTGAGTGGTGAGTGGTGGCAGCTTTTGCGGTATTTGTTTAGCGAGCTAGGACCGGGCAGGACGATCCTGGGTGTGGTAGCCGTTCACTGACTCCTAGCTCCGTCTGATCACGCCGCAGGCCACACGAGCACCGGTGTTGGCGTGCTCGCCCTCGCCGTAGCTGTCGGGCTTCTCGTTGATGACCACAGAAGAGCCGTCGTCGTCGAACAGGGAGTGGTTCTCGCCGGTAGCCAGGGTGACGCCCTCCGTGAAGAAGTCGGCTCGAGCGGTTCCGTCGGACGCGGCGTAGATGTTGGGCAGATCACCTCCGTGGGTTCCGGCGGTGTCGCCGCGCTTCCAGTTGGGGTGGACGAAACCGCTGCGCCTCTCACCAGGATCGAAGTGGTCTCCGGCTGCCGAGAAGTCCGGCGTGCAGGTTCCCACCGAGTGGATGTTGATTCCGTGCCCTCCCGGTGCCAGGCCCTCCACTTCAGCAGCCACTAGGACGCCTTCGGGTCCCTGCGTCAAGGTTACGGTACCCACCCTCTCACCGGCAGCAGACATGAGTTCCGCCCGTGCCGTCGCCCCGACCTGAGGGCCGGAACCGCAAGCCATCAGTGAGAGAGCCAGGAGGGCGATGCCACCACCCTGAAGAGCCAGATGAAGTCGTCGCAACATCCTGCACATCCTTTCCACCCTTACGTCGCCTCTACCCGTAGAGGTGGCCTCCGGGATTATGCATCCGGCTGCAAAGAACCCGAACCACGCACTCTCGAGGCGTTCCTGCGCGGAATCCTAATAATCGCGCTCGGCCCATGGCAACGACGAGACCATGCGATGTTCGACCAAGTGTGGGAGGCAGTGGTCGATCGTCGGTGTTCGGCAATCCAACTGGCAAGATTGAGTGACGGCTCGCCGCGCCGCCATCCGGCCGGCCGTGCGACCTAAGACCGAGTGACACCTATGACGTGGCACACAACCCGAGCGCCGCCACCAGGTCGGGAGCCGCCTGCACATCGCTCCCGAATCGTGACGCACCGGACTCCGTCGCGGCAACGCCCACGAACCCGCACTCCGCCTCGGCGGCCGCCTCGGCGTCCCAGGTGGAGTCACCGATCATCACTGCATCCGCCGGAGACACCCCGAGCAGCCGGCAAGCCTCGAGAATCTGATCGGGAGCCGGCTTGGGACGCAGGTCGGCGCGGCGCGGGACCAGCACGGGGATGTCGACTGCATGGCGCCGGAGGGCGGAACGGGCCGGTTTCCGCGACAGGAGGGTCACCACGGCCCTCGGCAAATGCTCGGAACAGGCCATGGCCTCCGCAAGGCGAGGCATGGGATGCGAGAGGCGCACCGCCCGCAATTCGTGTGCAGTGATCAGGTCCGACACCTCGGCCCAGCGCCGATCCCCGCTCAGCGCCACCAGGATCGACATGCACAGCTGGGTCGGAGTGTCCCAGTCGGTTGCCGGAGTGGGTGGATCTCCCCAAGCGCCGACCAAGGCCTCGACATCCGCGAGAGCGGCCGCGTAGTCGGTGTAGGTCTGGACGTCCACCAGGGTTCTATCGAGGTCGAAGAGCACCGCTCCGGTCATCGAAGCCGCCGCGGCGCCGCTTCGGGGTTCGGTCCGGCACAGCAGGTCGGGGAACTCAACTCGGCGGGAACTTGACTATCCGCTTGGGTGTGATCTTGCAGATCACCCGCTCCGACATGATGGGCCTCGGGTACTCATCCACAGCCAGGTACTTGTGGGACAGCGCATCGATGTGCGACCGCGCCACCGGCCCGGTGACGGTTTCGGTGACCTCGCCCCGCACCTCCACGTAGGACCAGGGATCGTCACAATGGACGATCAACACGGTGACTGTGGGATCGGCCATCATGTTCTTGAACTTGCGGCGATGCACCTCCGTGTTGATCAGGATGTGTTCGTCGTCGGCGTCCACCCACATCACATGCACCTGCAACGTTCCGTCCGGCATGATCGTCGCCAGGGATGCGAAGTTCGGACCGCTTGCCAGTTGCCGCGCCATCTCGTCGAGCATTGTCACCTCCAGCAGGCTGAGTTCTCGGTGGTGATCATCCCCAACGGCTCATGCAGAGGCCGGGAGATCACCGGCTGATCCTTACCGCAAGCCCCTCCGAGAGCAAACCGGCCGATCACGAACGCCGGGTCCTAGAGTACGGCCGATGGACCATGATCAAGCCCGAACGTTCATAAGAGCAAACCACCGCGGGATCCTCCTCACCCACCGCACGGGCGGCGCCCCGCAGATGTCCCCGATCGTCGCCGGGGTCGACGGCGACGGCTTCGTGGTGGTGTCGAGCAGGGAGACCGCGTACAAGGTCAGGAACCTACGCCGGGAGCCACGCGCTTCGCTGTGCATGTTCACCGACGGCTTCTACGGTGAGTGGTTGCAGGTCGACGGCGTCGCGGATGTGCTGAGCCTTCCTGAAGCCATGGAACCGCTCGTCGACTACTACCGGGACCTCTCGGGAGAGCATCCCGACTGGGACGACTACCGGACCGCTATGCGCAGGGAGCGCAGGGTCCTCATACGGATCACCATCGAGCGCGCAGGTCCGACCCGGTTCGGATAGACTCGCCGACCGGTCCGGTCCCCGCTCCACCGGATGCCGGCAACGGAGGTCAGAGACCCTTCGGATCCCGGATCAGGTTGTAGATGGCGGTCCAGTCCTTGCGGCCCATTCCATGGTCCTGGGCGGACTCGTAGAAGGGGATCGCCGCTATCCCCATCGAACTGGAGGAACCCGACTCGGCGCTCATGCGCAGGGCCAAACCCAGGTCCTTGCGGGCCAGGTCCACCATGAATCCCGGTTCCAGGTCGTCGGCCAGTACCTTGGCCGGGTACGTCGTGGCCAGATGCCCGCGTCCGGCCGTGGTGCCCATCAGCACGTCGATGGCGATGTCGCGGTCCACGCCGGCGCCCTCCGCCAATGCCAGCGCCTCGGCGACCACCACGTTGGAGACAATGGACAGATAGTTGTTTACGAGCTTGGTCCTTATCCCCGCGCCTGCCGGACCACAGTGGACGATGGTGTCCCCCATGCACTCCAGGACCGGCCCTGCCCGGGCCACGTCCTCGGTGTCACCGCCAACCATGATCAGCAGGGTCCCTTCCTCGGCCTCCCGGGACGTGCGACCGACGGGCGCGTCGATCATCCTGCGGCCCTCCGACTCCAGGCGCCGAGCCGTCGTGTCGAAGTGAGCGGGCAGGCCGGTGCTCATGTCTATCAGGAGGGAGTCCCGACCGAGGCTCCCGGCGATCCCGTCCACCCCGAAGACCGCCTCCGCAACATGGTCACCGGTGGGGAGCATCGTGATGACGAAGTCGGCCCCGAGGGCCGCATCCCCGGCGGACCGTGCCTGAGCGGCCCCGTCCTGCCCTATCGCCTCGAGGGCCCCAGAGTCAACGTCGAAAGCCCGCACACGGTGACCGCCCCCGATCAGGTTCCGGGCCATGGGCATTCCCATCACTCCGACGCCGATGAAACCGACCTTGCTCATCCCGATCCCTTCCTGTGGAGTGTCCGAATGACGATCGCCCGCCCAGCCGGGTAGGCGGCCGACGCATCCGGCTGGCATGAGGCGGTCTGTCCGGTGTAGTTTCATCGGTCGATGATCGAATCGCCAGACCACGAGCAGGTGATGATCCCCGGTGGGGAATTCGTCATGGGTTCCGACCGCCACTACCCGGAAGAACGCCCGGCCCGGACCGTTCGCGTCGACTCGTTCCGGATCGATGCCCACCCGGTGACCAACCGGCGCTTCCGGCGGTTCGTAGCCGACACGGGCTACACGACCATCGCGGAGCGACCCCTCGATGCTGCCCTGTACGCAGGGGCGCGGCCCCAGGACCTGGTGCCGGGCTCCCTGGTGTTCGTGCCGAGCGGTGGCCCGGTGGACCTGGGCGACTTCCGCAACTGGTGGGCATGGGTACCGGGAACCAACTGGCGCCGGCCCTTAGGCCCGAGGTCGACGCTGGACGGTCTGGAGGATCACCCGGTCGTGCATGTCGCCTACCCCGATGCGGCCGCTTACACCCGCTGGGCGGGCATGCACCTGCCTACGGAGGCGGAGTGGGAGTACGCGGCCCGGGGCGGGCTGGACGGCGCCGAGTTCGAGTGGGGCGACGAGGATGTCCAGGAGACCGCGCCTCGAGCCAACACCTGGCAGGGACGCTTCCCGTACGAGAACACCGAACTCGACGGTTGGACCCGGACCAGCCCCGTCGGTCACTACGAGCCCAACGGCTACGGCCTCCACGACATGGCGGGCAACGTCTGGGAATGGACCTCCACCCGCTACCGCGAACCTCCATCGCACGACGTGGACAAACGCTGCTGCGGCCCTCCCAAGCCCCGCGCCGCGAGCCCCGAGGGCCGGTCGGGACCCCTGCCGTCCCGGACCATCAAGGGCGGATCGCACCTGTGCACCATCCAGTACTGCTTCCGCTACCGGCCGGCGGCCCGCCAACCCCAGACGATCGACACCTCCACCAGCCACCTCGGTTTCCGCTGCGTCGCCCGGGACCGTCCATGATGCCCGCCGCGCAGGAGCGTAGACGTCAGACCTCTACACTCCAGGCCTCATGAGACTGTTCGACACCGATCTGCTCGGGTTCGGAAGCTACGAGGCGCTGGTCGGGGGCTTCGAGTGGGACGTCCCGGAGCGTATGAACATCGCCTCGGAGGTCTTCGACCGCTGGAGCCGGGACCGCCGCCGGATCGCCCTGTTCGTGGAGAGACCGGACGGCCGCCGCGACGTGTGGTCCTACTGGGAGTTGATCCGCCTCGCCAAGCGGTATGCCAACTTCCTCGTGTCGCTGGGCGTGGAACGGGGCGACCGGGTCTCGCTGGTCATGCCGCAGGGGGCGGAGGTTGCAGCCCTACATCTGGCTGTCTACGCGGTCGGCGCCACGGTGCTGCCGATGTCCAGCCTGTACGGCCCCGACTCCTACCGCCACATCCTGTCGGACTCGGGCACCGGAACGATCGTCGTCGCAGAGGACTACGCCGACCGCATCCGCATGGTCAGGGACGATCTTCCCGATCTCCGGACGGTGGTGATCCACGGCGAGCCCGCCGAGGGTGAGCGAGCCCTGGCCGAAGCGGGACGCTTCCCGGCCGGCTTCGATCCCGTCGCCACCTCTTGCATGGACCCGGCCATGCTGCTCTACACCTCGGGTAGCACCGGCCATCCGAAGGGTGCCCTTCACGGGCATCGCATCATCGAGGGCTACCTGCTGACCTTCAAGCTCTTCTTCAATGTCGAGTTCGACGAGTCGACCGTCTTCTACACCCCCTCCGACTGGGCGTGGGTGGGAGGTTTGCTCGACATACTCCTGCCGGCTCTCGTTTTCGGCCATCCGGTGGTCGCCGACCAGAAGCGATTCTCGGCCGAACGGGCCTTCGAGGTGATCGGCCGCAACGGCGTCACCCACGCCTTCCTGACCCCCACCGCCCTCAAGATGATGGCCCAGGTGGCCGACCCGGCGTCGCGATTCGACCTCGACCTTCGGGTCATCGCCAGCGGGGGCGAATCGGTGGCCGACGAACTCCACAAGTGGAGCGAGCGCGACCTCGGGGCGGTGATCAACGAGTTCTACGGACTCACCGAGGTGAACCACCTCGTGGGAGGCTGCGAAGCCCTGTGGCCGGGGATTCCGGGATGGATGGGTCTCCCCTACCCCGGCAGGACCGTAGCGGTGCTGGACGAAGGCGGGAACCCGATCGAGCCCGGAGGGATCGGCGAGATCGCGGTCCGGCCGGGTGATCCCACCCAGATGATCGAGTACTGGCGCAACCCGGTGGCTACGGAAGGGCAGTTCCGTGACGGCTGGATCATGACCGGCGACCAGGGCACCGTCGACGCACGGGGCTACATACGGTTCCTCGGGCGCGACGACGACATGATCTCCAGTGCCGGCTACCGGATCGGCCCGGCCGAGGTGGAGGAGTCGCTGGTGCGACATCCGCAGGTGGCGGAGGTGGCGGTCATACCCTCCCCCGACCCGATCCGGGGCCAGGTGGTGAAGGCGGTGGTAGTCCTTGCCGACGGGCACACCGGCTGCGACGGCCTGACCACCGAGTTGCAGGCACAGGTCAAGACTCAACTCGCCGCCTACAAGTATCCCCGGATCGTCGAGTACGTGGACAGCTTGCCGAAGACCACTACCGGAAAGCTCAACCGGAAGCTGCTTGCCTCCCTCGAGCGGGGCTGAGAGCACCCACTCCAGCCGCGGCCCCGATCGTCTCCGCCACCTCGGCCGCCTCCTGGCCCACCGTGTACAAGTCCCTGGCCCGCACCGCATCGCCGATGACGTACACGTCCGCGCGGAGCCCGGACCTGTGCAACCCTTCTGCCAACCCGTTGTCGGCCACGCGCCCTCCCGCAACCACCGCCCGACCTCGAGGCAGTCCTCCTCGCCCCTGGTCTGGATCGCCAGCCGGTGGTTGACGATCCTCTCCGCGGTGGTCTCCCGGTAGATGTGAACTCCCTCGTCAGCCTCCAACTCCATCTCTACCAGCAGCAGTCCGTTGAACTCGCCGTCGCCGGCAAGCGAAGCACTCGCCTCCACGAGGTGGACCACGGCTCCCGCACGTCGCAGGTGCCGGACCACCGTGCAGGCGGCGAAGTCTCCACCCAGGATGGCGACCTCGGATTCCCACCGATCGGGAGGGCGGTCCAGGGCTGACAGGACATCGAACACCGGAACCGTGAGATCCTCCCCGTCCGCCCGCATGTGGCCGCCGCGGGCGCCCGTGGCGACGATCACCGCGTCCGGATCCAGCTCACGCACATCCTCCACGCCCACGGGACACGACAGCTCCACCCGCACCCCCAGCCTTCCGAGCCCCACCTCCAGCCACTCGACCAGGGTCCCGTACTCCGGCAGGGCCTTGCGCAGGTGGTGGAGCTGGCCGCCCAGCCGGGCGGTCGCCTCGCGCAGCACAACCTCGTGGCCCTGCAGACCGAGGAAACGGGCCGCGTGCATACCGGCCACGCCGCCACCGGCGACGAGGATTCGCTTCGACGTCGAGGCTCTGGCGGAGTCGGTGCTCGACATCTCGAAGGTGGTGGTGGGGTTGGCCGCGCAACCGGCAGGCGTCCGGGCCACGGTCAGATTGACGCAGGTGTTGCAGCCGATGCACGGCAGGATCTCGCCGGGCCGTCCCCGCTCCAGCTTCCGCACGTAGTCGGGGTCGGAGTGGAAGGCCCGGGCCAGGGTGACGTACTCGAAACCTCCCTCGCCATAACCGCGTCGGCGAACAGCGTCTTATGGCACATAATGGAGTACGGTCCTCCTGTCAGATCCCCTTGGAACCACTCGTCCATAGAGCCGCGGGGGCGGGGCCGGGTTGGGACGGCGGAGGGATAAGATGGCTCCCGTGGAACCCATGAGAGTCGGCTCCGGGAGGGTGTCGAGGCTGGCAACGCTCCTTATCGTGCTCGGCCTGCTCGCTGCCGGATGTGGTGACCGGGCCTCCGAGCCGGCCGGAACCTCCGAAGCCCCCTCGACCACTTCAGCCACTGCGACCACTACCCGCACGGAGACCACTACCGCAGCGCCCGCAAGCACCGCAGCCGCCCCGACGACCACCGTCGCGACCGTCCCGACCCCCACCACGATGGCGCCGGTCCCGCCCACCACCATTGCCGCTCCCCCGGTGCTGCGCGAGGACACTCCCCCGCTGGTGGACATCGACGGCTGGCTGGCCTCGGACGTGACTTCGCTGGAGGAGTTGCGCGGCATGGTGGTGGTGGTCGAGTTCTGGACCTTCGGTTGTTATAACTGCAAGAACCGTATCCCATACACCCAGGACCTCTACGCCGCATACAAGGATCGGGGACTGGAGATAGTCGGCATCCACTCCCCCGAGTTCGGCTACGAACGCGAGGTGGCCAACATCGAGCAGGCAATGGTGGACCTCGGCGTCACATGGCCGGTCGTGCTCGACACCGACCGCCGGACCTTCCGTGAGTGGCAGGGACGTCCCGCCTACTGGCCCCGGACCTACGTCCTCGACCGCCAGGGCCGCATCCGCTTCGACCACATCGGCGAAGGCGCCTACGACGAACTGTTCGAGGTGGTCGACTACCTGCTGACCGAAAGCGTGTGAGGCTGGTAGGCGAGGCTCTACGCGCCGGCCTCCAGCCCTGCTCCTACTCGCTCCTCATCCTGGCCGTGGTGGTGCTCGGCATCCGCGCCCCGCGCCGGCGGCTACCGGCGTTCGGGGTGTACTTCGCGGCCACCGCCCTTTTCGCATGGATTCCCTTCGTCGGCGTGAATCCGCTGCTGGACGGCCGGTTCGCCGGAACCGCCGGGCTGCTGGCCGGCCTCATCCTGGCCGGATGGCACACGTATGGGAGGACGGCGCCGGGTTGGCTCGGGATGGCGGGGGTGGCCCTGGTGGGCGCCTTCGCCGGCGCGACCTGGCTCCCCTGTGTCGGTCGCGAACTCGGGACGGTCCTGACCGCCGCTACCAGAGACCCCTGGCCGGGCCTGGCCGGCCTCGCCCCTTACCTGCTGGGTGCGATGTGGATCGCACTGGTGGCGGCCATCGTCGCCGACTTCGCTCCCCCGGTCCGCAGGGCACTCGAAACGGCGGCGGCGATCAACACCTTCCGGGTGCTGGGCGGGCTTCTGGTCCTGGCAGTCGCGGCCGATCTCTACCCCCTGCTACTGAGCAGCCTGGCGCGCCTCTCCTCTCTCTGACCACCCAGTCGGACCGACCGATACCCGTTTCTGGTCGCCGGACCCGCCGGTAGACTTCAGCAGGCGGTGGGAACCGCGCGAGACACCTCTCCCCCGGCGGAGCGAGACGCAGCATGGACGTGACCATCACCGCCAACACGCTCGCACGTTACGTACCCACGCTCCGGCAGTCAGACGACGAGTTCCGCCTGCGCATCGTGCTCCACGACTTCGGCATGGTCTTCCAGCACGCGGACAGCCGGGAGCGAACGTTCCTGGTCGCAGAGGAACCGGAACTGTTCGACCCCCACTGGGACGCGTTCCTCGCCGCCTATGTCGAGTATCTGTGTCACCATGCAGGCATCCCGACACCCGCTTGGGTGTTCACCTCCGAACGTCACCTTCCGCGCTTCTGGTACGCAGGCGGCCGGTTCCCGCGGGAGCGGGCTGCCACGATTCTGACAACGCCCGCAACCTTCGAGGTCCATGGGATCTGGTTTCCCGAGCGTGAACTCGAGGTGGTCTGATTGGACCTGCTGACCGGTGCCGAGATCCGTGAAGCCCTGGGCGAACTCGCCCAACAGCTATCCGCCCGGCGAGCGCATGGACGCGTCTACATTGCGGGAGGGGCCGCGATGGCCCTCGCCTACGACAGCGAGAAGCTGACGCGCGACATCGACCCGGCGATCGTCGAGGGTCATGGCGTCGTCATCCAGGCCGTGCAGGCCATCGCCAGCGCCCGGCAATGGCCCAGCACCTGGCTGAACGAACAGGCAACCCCTTACATGCCGACCATCCCGGACCGGCGCGGCCGCGTGCTGTTCGACCATCCGGCGCTGAAGGTGGTGGTCGCCTCCCGGGAACACATGCTGGCCATGAAGGTGAGGGCGGCGCGGTCATCCGACATCTCCGACACTCGACGCCTCCTCCGGCAGACAGGTCTAGCCGCAGTCGACGAGGTGGAGACCCTCGTCGCGTCGGTCTTTCCGGGAGAAGCCCTCGGCGAGCGGCCGAGGAGGTGGATCGAAGACATCTTGGCTGGGGTATCGACCGAACCCTAGAGGAGCGTTGCCCCGGGCAGCGCCGCAGCGAGGGCCCGTGGTCGGAGCTTGTCCCGGCGGGTCACCGAGCAAGCGTGATATCGAGGGCAGCCTCGAAGACTGCTTCGTTCGCTCGGTCCAGGGCGGCCAGTTCGTCGGGGCTCAAGGGGTCGAGAAAGCTCCGGTCGGCGTCGAGTTGATCCCACACCGCCAGGAGGGCGGTGGCGTCGAACCCGAAGTGGCGGGCGACCGCGTAGAGGGTTGCGGCCTCCATGTCGACCGATCCGTAGCCGAGGCCCCGCCACTCCTCCACCATCGCCCCGCTCTGAGCGAAGATCGAACTCCAGGTCAGATGGAGGGAGTCCGCCGCCCTGACACCCCTGGCCTCCAGGTTGATTTTTCCGAGTTCGGTGAGGGTGGGGTCGGCGCCGACCGTGTCGCCGACTCCGTACAGATGGGCCACTCCCTCCCGGGCGACCGCGGTGGCGGGCACGACCACGTCTCCGGTGGCGAGTCCCGGGTCGATGGCGCCGCAGGTCCCGATCATGACCATCCGTGGGGTTCCGAGCACCCCGAACAGGTGCGCCAATTCCACCGCTCTCGGCGCCCCGTAGACGCACGAGTAGACGACGGGCAACCCCTGCCACCGCCCGTGGAACATGTCGGGGAACGGCAGTTCCCTCACGTCGTCCAGCAGGCCCAGCCTCCAGGCCGTGCGTTCCTCGCGCCACCACGAGCCCTCCATGATCACCGCGCGGGGGATGTCCGGCCGGTCCATCCCGAGCGCCGCCAACCAGTCCTCGGGGCCGAGGTCCATCACGGCCTTGCGGGCGCTCACGTGTAGCCCCTGCCGGCCGGCTGGCCGCGGCGACCACGGGCGAACCATCCGTAGGTCCAGAGCGCGCCTGCCATGACGCACGCGGCCAGGAACACGAAGACCAGATCCCACTGTTCCCGACCCACCAGCCGACCGAGCACCGGCGACCCGGCGCCGCCTCCCAGGTTGAATGCCAGGGCGAAGATGCCGCTGGCCAGCGCCACCCGCCCGGGCGCGGTAATGCGCGGGTAGATGCCGAGGACCAGCGATGAGGATGCACCCACCAGCGCGGTGGCAGTGGCGATGGTCGCGAACCCGGTCGCCAGATCCGGCGCACGGCTGACCGTGAACAGCATGACCGCGGTCACCGTTAGCATGATCCCCCCGCGCAGGCTTGCCGAGGCGGCGTCGAGTTTGCGGAACATCCGACCGACCAGGATGGTCGCCACGATGGAACAGGCCGGAAGGGCCGCGGCCAGGAGCCCGGAACGACCCACCGAGACCGAGTGGACCTCGACGAAGTAGGCCGGTGTCCAGACGATAAGGGCGACGTAGGCGACACCGATGGCGGCGGAAGGTGGAAGCAACCCGACAACCCCGGAAATCGAACCCGCCGGAGGCCCACCGGGCTTGGCGGAGGGAACCGGGTCGCGGACCCCGATCCACCAGACGACGCCGACCGGAAGAAGGACCGCAGCCGCGGCGAAGAACACCGCTTCCACCCCGCTCCGCTCGACGATGAACCCACCGACCGCGAAGGTGAGGGCGGTGCCGGCCACGAAGCAGGAGCCGAACGACGCTATCACCCGTCCTGCCCGTCTCCCGCGCACCCACCGGCCCAGCCCGCCGGCCAGGGGTGTCCACCCCATGGCCTGGAAGACACCGTTGGCGGACCAGACGACCAGGGCGATGGCGAAATGGTGGGAGAAGAGGATGAACAGCACGTTCATGATCCCACTGCCCACCAGGCCCAGGCCCACCAGCAGGCGCGCGCCGTACCGGTCAGCCAGCCGACCGACCGGCAACGCGGACAGGGAGTAGACCCAGAAGAAGCCGGCTGCCAGAGCGCCGATCTCGGTGGCCTCCAAGCCGACCTCCTCGCCCAGGCGCGGAACGGCCACCGAGAAGTTGATCCTACCCAGCTTGTAGATCGCGTAGACGGACCATGCCGACGCTATCAGCGCCCAACGCGTCTCTGATTCAGAGCCGGTCGGTCGGGACGTGGCCCTCAACCGCCGTCCTGGCCGCCGGTGGACGACGGCGCCACGACCCAGATCTTGTCCGGATCGAACCGCACCGAAACCTCGTCCCCGTCGCTGAACTCCCTCACCCGGCCCGGATCGGTTATGGCTTCGATCTCGGTGTCCCCGATGGCGACCCGGAAACGGGCATAGCGTCCGACGTAGACATGGGAACGGACCGTCCCCCGGACGCTGTTCTCCCCCTCGGAACCCAGGTCCAGCGCCTCCGGACGGATGCTGAGCACCGCGTCGCCGCGAGCCACCGAGGAGCGCGGCGCCCGGAACCTGCCGACCGCGGTGGTGATCGCACCCTCGGCGTACTCGCCGGGGATGAAGTTGGTACCCCCGAAGAATTTGGCGATCTCGGTGGTCCTGGGAGTCTCGAAGAACGCGTCCGGAACGTCGAACTGCTGGAGGCGGCCGTCGAACAGAAGGGCGATCCTGTCGGCTAGGACCACCGCCTCCTCCTGGTCGTGGGTGACGAACACGGTGGTGATGCCCATCTCGGTCTGGATGCGGCGGATCAGCTCGCGCATCTCGTCCCGCAGGTGAGCGTCGAGGTTGCTGAGCGGCTCGTCGAGCAGCAGCACATTGGGCTGCACGATCAGGGCGCGGGCCAGCGCGATCCGTTGCTGCTGCCCACCGGAGAGCTGGCGGGGCTTGCGCTCCTCGAAACCCGGCAACTGGACGAGGTCCAGCATGTCGCGCACCCGGGACTTGATCTCCTGGCGGTCCACCTTTCGCATCTTGAGACCGAAGCCGATGTTCTCGGCGATGGTCATGTAGGGGAAGAGGAGATAGTTCTGGAAGACCATCACCGCTCCCCGGTCCTCGGGAGGGATGCTGAGGATCGAGCGACCGCTGAAGCTGATGTCGCCCGAGGTGGGCCGGAGCAGGCCCGCGATCATCTTCATGGTGGTGGTCTTGCCGCATCCGGACGGCCCGAGGAGAGCGGTGAGCTTGCCGGACTCGATCTCCAGATCCAGCCGGTCGACCGCCGGAGGGGACTTCTCGTCGAACCGCTTGGTCAGCGCGCTGAGGGTTACCTGGGTCATATGTTTCCAATACCTCCTACGGCGGCGTTGTCTCCGGACAGGTAGCGGGAACTCAGTAGCAGGACGATCACCGCCGGCAGGATGAAGACCACGCTCAGCGCTCCGGCTATAGCCGGGTCCGAGCGAACGAATCCGAACAGCAGTAGCGGCAGGGTCTGTACCTGCCCTCCCCCGATGAGCAGCGTCAGCACGTACTGGCTCCACGAGATTATGAACGCGAACAGGGCTCCCACCACCACGCCCGGGAAAATGGCCGGCAACGTGATGTGCAACTGGGTGGCCCACCGGCTCGCCCCCAGAGAGCGCGCCTGCAATTCGAAGTCGGTGTCGTAGTTGGCGAACACCCCGGACATCACCAGCGTCATGTAGGGGAGGGTGGGCACCAGGTGCACCAGGATGACACCGGGGATGCTGTTGGACAGTCCGGCTCTGATGAACAGCACGTGGATGCCAAGCACGACGGCCAGTCCCGGGACGATTATCGGGGCCAGGATCATCCACTCCACCAGCCGCTTGCCCCGGAACTCGTACAGGCCCAAGGCTCGGCCGGCCGGGACCCCTAGCAGGATGGACAGCACCGTCACCACCAGCGCGATGAGGGCGGTGTTCCACGCCACGCCGAGCACGTCATTGTGAGGCGTGATCACCTCGGTCCAGGCACGGGCGCTGTACTCGGTGGGGAGGATGGCCGGATAGAACCACCGGAAACTGATCGACCAGATGAACAGGGGAACTATGGGCGCGATCAGGAAGGCCAGCAAGCCGGTGATTCCCACCCACCGGCCGGTTATCCGCCAGCTGAAGCGGCGCTCCGAGGCTTCCGGTGCGACGGCACCTGCCGCGGCGCCGGGCGGCTCGATCCGAATGTCCGCCATCAGCCCTAACTCCGCACGTACCGGCGAGACACCTTCATGTACGCCAGGATCATCAGGCTGCTCATCACCGCGATGACCATCGCCATCGCCATGGCCTGCGGCCGGGCGGCCAGATCGACATCGGTGTAGCTCTCGAAGGCCAGTACCGGCAGGGCCTTGGGGAAGGTGGCGCCGAGCAACCACGGGATCTCGAAGGCGCCGAACGTGAAGGCGAAGACGATGACCGAGGCGGACACCACCCCGGGCATGATCAACGGCAGGGTCACGTTGCGGAAGGCCTGCCATCGGTTGGCGCCCAGCGAACGGGCCACCGACTCGTAGTCCTCCCCCACCGACAGGAGGATCGCCAGGACGATCACCCCGATGAACGGGATCTCCTTCCACACGTACTGGATGATGATGCCGATCGCCCAGGGATCGTTGACCATGGCCGGGAAACCCTGCGGGCTGTCTATCAGGCCGGCCCCCGTGGCCAGGCGGGAGACGAGGCCGCTACCAGAGAACAGGTAGAGAACGCCCACCGCCCCCACCAGGTGGGGAATGGTGAGGTTGAGGGAGAAGATGAACTGGACGAAGCGCTTCCCCCGGAAGGCGGGCCGGAGGAGCATCGCCGAAGCCACCGCCAGGATGCTGGCGATGAGCGTGGATGTGAAGGCGATGTGGAAGGTGAGGACGAAGCTCCGGATGAACCCGTTGTCGGTGAAGATGGTGGTGTAGGCCTCGAAGTTGAAGTCGTTCAGTCCGATCAGAGGGAAATAACCCAGGCTACGCAGGAAGCCGGTGATCAGGCCCCCCATGAACAGGAGAAGGATCACCAGGATGGCGGGCGTCAGGAGCAGCGCGATGGTGAGGCGCTGCGCGGCCTTCTCCGACAGGCTCGCACGCCTCAGCCGAGGTGTCTTAGACACCGGCTTCGGCCATTTCATGCTCCATGATGCACGGGGCGCTTCCTCGCTCCACGTCAGGGACGGTTAGTAATTGAGGTTCGGGCGGGACGGGGGGCCGGCGAGGCGTTACCAACCGCCGACCCCCAGTCTCCGAACCGCTCGTTATTGCTGGGCTACGTTCGCGTTCCAGCCTTCCTCGATGGCCGGTACCCAGTCGCCGAGGAGTTCACCCAGCGAGCTGATCTGTCCCGGATCGACCACCGACGGGTGTCGGGGCACGTCGGCGAAGTGCGACTGCGCCGCCGAGTTCAGCACGTTGATCTGACCCCAGACGTCGGGATAGGCCTTCTCCAGCTGACCGTCAATGCTCAGCAACAGGTCCGCCACCACCAACGCCGCCGCCTTGTTGGGCGAGTTGTAGGGGATGGTCACGAAGTTGGTGTTACCGATCTGGCCGCTGTCCAAGCCGTACGTACGGGTCGACTCGGGGAACAGGCCGCTGTCGACCTTGGAACCGGCCGACGCCGGTCCGTAGGCCAGGAAGTGGCTGACTTCCTGGTTGGCGTACAGCTGCTCGAGGGCAGGCTGGTCCACCGGGTAGGTCTCTCCACCGCGCCACAGGCAGGGCTCGACCGCGTTGAGGGTCGCCCATGTGGCAGGCGCCACCTGGTCGTAGAGCGCCTGGTCGAACGGGATCCCGATCATGTCGGCGTGCCCACCGGGCAGGATCTTGTCTGCCTCGTTGTAGAACACGTGCCGCACGAACACGCTGCCGGTGAAGTCCGGCGGCGCCGGGTACGTGAACGTTCCCGGGTTATCGCAGGCATAGGCCAGCAAGGCGTCCATGTCGGCCGGCGGATTGGGCAGCAAGGCGCTGTTGTAGAACACCGCCGACTGGGCCTGGTTCCACGGAACCTCGCACTCGTCCACCGGGGTCCCGAAGTCGAAGGCGATTGGTCCTGCTTGCTGGTCCACGTTGGCCATGCTGGGCATGATGTCCCAGTAGCCGCAGAACAGCAGACCGGCGTTCTTCATCGTCTTGAAGTTCTCGCCGTTGATCCAGATCAGGTCCACGGAACCGCTGGCGAACTCACCGGCCTCGGTCTCGCTGATCACAGTGTCCACCGCGTTGACGGTGTCGGTGATGCGCACCTGGTTCAGGTCGATGCCGTAGCGTGCGGCGGCCTGCTCCTTGACCCAACCGTTGATGTAGGCGTTGATGACCGCGCTACCGCCCCACATGAACCAGTTGAGCCGCGTGCCTTCGGCCTCGGCCACGATCTCGTCCCACGACATGCCGGCCAACCGGGAGTCACCCAGGTCCAGAAGACCAGGTCCGGAGGGTCCCATCGGCTCGGCCTCGACCGGAACCTCGACCTCGACCGTCTCGGTGACGACCACTTCCTCGGTCACGATGACTTCGACTTCCTCGGTCACGATGGAGGTAACCACGACCTCCTCGGTCACGACCACTTCCTCGGTGACAACCTCGGTCTCGGTCACGATCGAGGTCACCACAATCGTCTCCGGAGCGGCTTCCTCGGTACCACACGCCGCCGCTACCAGTGCCATCACGGATATAAGAACGGCTAGGCGCGGGAGTGTCTTGCGTAGTGTTGACTTCATTTAGGGGTATCCCTCCTTGTCTGGTTCCTGCTCCGGCTGTGTTGCCCTTCTGAGTTCTCGGGGGTAGTCGTCGGCTCGCACGGATCCGGCTGGACCGCCCTCGTTCCTCTGTGGATTGCGCTCGGCCGGTGTGTCGGCGGCACGTATCGAATTGTCGCCGTCCGGCCTCAGACCGGCCTCGCGTCGCCTTCCTCCGGTATCCGGCCCAGAATGCGATAGAGGCGTCGCTCCGCGGCCCGCAACTCGTGGCCCATGTTCAGGTCTCTCACCCGTTCGAACTCGGGGAAACCGGCCTGCTGCTCGGCAGCCCACTCCCGGGCGAAGGAACCGTCCTGAATGTGGGAGACGATGCCTCGCAGCCTCGCCCTCTCAGCCTCCTCGTCCTCCGGAGACAGACGGGCGGTTACTTCCTGCCCGTACTGGCTGGTCCGTGAATGTAGCGTTATCTGGTCCCAAAGGCCAATGTCACGGTATGCCTTGGCGGTTTCGATACCCTCGCCCGACGCGTAGAACTCGAGCATGGCCACCTCCGGGCTGCACCCGGCCTCGACCAGCACCTCGCAGTAGCGCCGCACCGCGTACAGATACCCGACCTGCTCGGCGAACAGGTCGACCGTTGCCTCCTCGAGAAACTCGATTCGATCACGCCCATGGTGGTCGAACCGATACCCTTGCAGAGAGCCAGGGTGCGTTGGCGGGCGAGGCCGGAGGCGTCCTGGTGAACGGCGATCAGGCTCGGGAAGCCCTCGCCACTGATGAAGGTCTCGCGCACTCCAGACCCGATCATGCGGGGTGCGATCAACACGACATCAACGTCGGCGGGAGGCGTTATCAGGTCGAAGGCGATGTTGTAGCCGCTGGCGAACACCAGCATGTCGTCGCGGCGCAGACCGGGTGCGATGTCCCGCTCGAAGACGTCCGGCATCACCTCGTCGGGTACGAGGAAGAACACAACCTGCGCCTTCCCCACCGTCTCGGCGACCGGGAACACGTCGAAGCCGTCCGCCAAGGCTGTCTCGTAGGAGCGGTCGCGGCGGCTGCCCACGATGACGCCCACCCCGCTGTCCCGCAGGTTCAGAGCCTGGGACCGACCCTGGTTGCCGTAGCCGACGATACAGACCTCCCGGGCGTCGAGATGACGGAGGTCGGCGTCGCCGTCGAAATACATCCGGGCCATCAGCCGGATCCCCCGCTGTCTGCGCCGGCCCGGATCATCACTTTGACGGCCCCCGTGTTGGCGTCCAGCGAGGCCTCCATCGCCTCCGCGGCCCGCTCGAGCGGGAAACGGTGGGTTATGAGGAGTTCCCCGTCGATCTGCCCCGACGCCAGCAGGTCGATGGCCTCGGGAAAGGCGTCCCGGCCGAGGTACACCGGAACCACCGTGGCTTCCTTCGACTGGGAGAGCATCAGGTTGAACGGGATCCGCTCCGCGATGTTGACCCCCACCGCCACCACCGTTCCACCGGGCCGGACGAGACGCATAGCGGTCTCGAGAGTTCCGGGAGTCCCCACCGCCTCGAATGAGATGTCGGCTCCCAGCGGATCGGTCAAGCCCAGTATTTCGGTGTGATCCAGCCCGCCCACGTTTATGGCGGCCGTCGCTCCCAACCGCGTGGCAAGGTCAAGACGGCCCTGGTTGAGATCGGTGCAGTAGACGGCGCCGGCGCCGTAGGCCCGGGCCACCGCCAGCGTCAGCAGACCGATCGGCCCGGCGCCGACGATCATCACCGTGTCGCCCACCCGGAGGCCGCTGCGACGCACCGCGTGCACCGCGATGGAGGTGGGCTCGACCAGAGCCCCGAGGGAGAACGGCATGCCCGGCGGAAGCCGGTGCGCTCCGCGGGCGGGCACCGCCACCAGCTGCTGCAGCGCCCCGTCGGTGTGGGGCGACCCGGTGAAGCGGATGTTCGGACACACGTTGTAGATCCCGCGCCTGCACGCGTCGCAGTCGCCGCACGGGATGATCGGCTCGACGGCGATACGGTCACCCACCTCGACGTTCTCGACGTTCAAACCGACGGCAACCACGACGCCCGCGAACTCGTGGCCCAGCACGTGCGGCCGGAGGATGCGCCAGTCGCCGATCCGTCCGTCCTTGTAGTAGTGCAGGTCGGAACCGCAGACCCCCACCAGCCGGGGCGCCACCAGGACCTGGTCCGGTCCCGGTGCGGGCTCCGGACGCTCCTCGATCTCGAGTCCCCCCTCGGGAAGTAGAACCGCTGCCTTCATATCGATCGTTCTCTCAAGAGTCGCCCGGACCCGCCGTCCGACCCGAAAGGATCCGCTCTCGCTCGTCCAGCTTCATGATCAGGTCGTGGTAGATGGCGTCCCGGTCGATGCCGACCGCTTCGAGCATCAAGGGCCCGTCCGGCCTCGCCCTCCAATAGAGGCCTCTGTCGAGCCGCGGGGTGGGCGCGGCCCTCGTCGGAACCCAGTCCCGGTCGATCAACCAAGCCACGTTGATGAGGTCCCAGATCACCCAGGACTGGCCGGGGAAAGACGTCACGCCTCGCTGGATGTGGATGGGGTTGTTGGTGTAGAGGTGATGCAGGTACTCCCCTATCTCGCCCTTGTCCCTGATCCAGGCCTCCATCTCCGGCAGGGAGAAGCGGAGTTGCGCCCCGATGTGGTAACCGGGCAGGTAGACGAGCGGAACTCCCGATGAGAAAAGGAGCCGGGACGCGTGGGGATCCTGCACCAGGTTGAGGGAGGGCCTGTTGGAGAGGTCCGTCCACGTGGGATACCCCGACGTCCAGGTGACCACCATGCGAGCGGCGATCTCAGGCGCCATGAGAAGCGCCGAGGCGACGTTGGTTACCGCCCCGATGGCCACCACGAACAGGACCCGTTCATCGTCGGAGAGCGCCGCTTCGATGATCCGCTCAGCGCCCTCGCTCTCGACCGGCGTGTCGGCATCCGGCATGTACCGGTCGGAGCCGCGGTATACGAGGCCGTCCGCCCCCAATCCCATCTTGTCGAAGACCGTGATTATCTCCGCGTAGGAGAGCTCCATACCTTCGGCGGGACCGGTCAACTCCAGCGTGTCCGGGTCGATGCCTTCGGCAATCAGGTGCGTGACCCAGGTCTCGTACTTGTCCTCCACCAGGTCGGTACCGGTGTCCTCCTGCCGGGCCCTGATCTCGGCGACGAGCTCCTCCCTCATGTGGAGGTGACCGTAGGGCGCGGCCACGATCGCCTCGACATCCATGCGGTCGGGGGACAGCATCGCCCAAGCGATGGCGAACTGGTCGTCGATCTCGTTGGCGGCGTCGGTGTCGATCAGCACCCGCGCCGGACCGGGGCGGTCGGCGAACATCGCCATCCGGCGCGCGTCGGTAACGCCAGGGAACTCGGTCATCAATACACCTTCCAGGATCTGTGGTCGGATCTCCGCCGTGCGGGAAA
Organism: Candidatus Spongiisociaceae bacterium; assembly: GCA_965219685.1. Classification (GTDB taxonomy): domain Bacteria; phylum Actinomycetota; class Acidimicrobiia; order Spongiisociales; family Spongiisociaceae; genus JAPPFW01. Next base: position 1,617,968 of record CBDCOH010000002.1, read on the forward strand.
GCCCAATCTACACCGTCCGAATTGCCCGACCTCCGAACCGATCAGGAACGAGGTCAGCAGAACTGAGCGTCTACGAGAGGCGGGCGAGCACCGTCGGTCTCGTATTCATGGCATGCCTTCCGTTCCGGTTCTGGAGCCGATAGAAGCTCGTTCTGACAGCACCCCCGCCAGCAAGTGCTCGCCGCACCCGTCGCCGTCTCCCGGAAGCGGGAGCACCTCCGTTTCGAAACCGGCCTCTTCCAGGAACCGTACCCAGGTGGGGAGCGGGAACAGCCCGGTGTGGTGGACATCGGTCTCGACCCGCCTCCGCCCGCCCTGCTTAATGGTGTAGGTGATGACCGATTCGATCATGGTGTCGGTCGGGTCCGGGTCGGTGATCCGCTCCTGTACCTGCACCTCGATCCCGCCGGAGGTCGGCGGAATCGGCCATTGCAGCACCATCCCGTCCCGGAAGTTCTCACGCACCAGGTCGGGGGCGACGAGCAGCAGACCGCCCGGGCGCAGATGGGCGCGGGCCGTGGCGAAGGCGGCGCCCAGGTCGTCCTCGGTCACCATGTACGAGATGGCGTCGTGGATGAGAACCGCGTCGAAGACGGAGTCCAGCCGGATGGTTCTCATGTCGCCCTGGTGGTGCCGCACATCCGGGTTCAGGCGCCGGGAGTGTTCGAGCATGCGGGGCGACAGGTCCACGGCCTCCGCCTCGAAGTCGGCGGTCAAATGCGAGAGGTTGTGCCCCCCGCCCGCTCCGAGTTCCAGGATCCGGTGCCTGCCGGGACCCAGGCGGTTCCGGATGGCCCGGCGCCAGTAGCCGGCCTCCTCGGCGTAGTCCTCCGGCGGGCTCACGAGGGGCCAGAGGTAGGCGAGGTCGTCGTAGAGCCTCATCCCCAGGTCCGGGAGACAGGAAGGGTCATGTTCTCGACCCCTTCTAACTCTTCCCGTGTGCGGAGCGGTCCGGCCAGGGGACGCCCTCCGATAAGGCGATTCCCCGTAGTTCGTCCAGCCGATCGGTGCCGCTCGACAGGCCCGCCTCGCCGGTGGCGGCCTCCCGCCAGACAGCCCGACCGGCCAGGAACCCCGAAGCGCCGGCGCGGCAGGCCGTTCGCAACTGCTCGCTGAACAGGCCGTAGTCGCCGCCTTCCGACAGGATCGTCCAGGGGACCGAGCTGAGCCGGTCGATCTCCCGGCAGGACTCGACCCACTCCCGGCCGGTCGCCGTTCGAGGACCCGGTTCGGGGAACTGGAGCTTCAGGACATCGGCGCCGAGAGGTCCGAAGATCCGCACTCCCTCCAGCACCGCCCGCTTCCTGTCAGCCGGCCTCCCGTACAGGGCCAGCGGCTCGCAGAACAGCGGCATCCCGGTCGCCTCGCACTGGGCCGCCACGTCGGTTACGAAACCCTCCGCCGCTGCGGTGTCGCGGTCGGGATCGAAGTAGACCGAGATCTTCACGGCGTCCACATCCAACTCGGAGGCCCTTCGCACGTCCCACCCCGGCAGGAGACGTGGGGCGGTGATCACATCCTCGTAGTCGCCGTCCTCCATCCCGAGGATCAGGCCCGTACCGCTGAGGGCTTCCCTCTGGCCGGGGTCCAGGCCGGCGAGGAACGCTGGATCCACGAGTACCGCGCCCGCGTGGGCCGCCAGACCCTCCACGAGGGCCAGCTTGGCCGAGCGTATGTCGTCCGGGGTGAGCGCGTCGGGGTCGTCGGGCCGGACCGTGGTGGCGAAGGAGCGGACATGGTCGATGGCCAGGACCGAAAAGTGGCCCGTGCCGGTGGCGACTCGGGCGAGGCGCGTGGAGCGGACTCCGTCACGCTCGCGGGTAGCACCTCCGCTCACGCGTTCAAGCCGTCGATCTGCAGGTAGTCACGCATCGGAACCGGTCGCGTGGTGCGCATTCCCAGCCAGGCAGCGACTTCCGCCAGTTCCGACGAAAGGTCCCCCTGGGCCACCGCGAAGTGATGCTCGTGTCCCTGCACGACCGACGTGTTCACCAGGTCGATCAGGCCGATCGGCTCCCCGTTGAGACGGAACCCGGAGAACCAGCCTCGGGTACCGTCGAACCCGGCGTGGCCGGTCTCGACGACCTCGGCGGTCGCTATGAACATCTCGCTGAACTCGTCTCCGGCATAGGCGATGGTCGTCTTCTGCGGAGCGAAGCGCAGGTCGCCCGACACCCCGTACCGCACGTCCGACTTGCGACCGAGCGTCACGTGGTCGACCCAGCGGATGCCGTTGTCCCCGCCGAAGTGCCGGGGCGAGACGCCGCAGTGCCACAACAGCGCCGCGTCCGCTTCGAAGTCGACGGTGGTCAGGTCGAGGAGGGTCGACGACCCATGGGCAGGCGACATGGCGTTCATCAGCAGCATCGTCACCGCGCCGGGCACGTCTCCCTCGCACGAGACAGCCAGCCCGTCCTCCGAACCGAGCAGGCTGTAGGCCATGCACGGGGCCACATGGAAGTCGTCCTGGAAGCTCGGCCAGCACTGGACGGCCAGCGCGTCGTAGCCTTCCTCCTCGATCAGCCGTCCGAGGGCCAGGTAGATTCGTGCGTTGCGGTCCATTCCCAGGCTCGGGGCGGTGACCTCGGTTGCGACCGCGGTGGCGTGGCGGACGACTGCGACGGCCTCGTCCTCGCCGATGGCGCGGGCCCGATCGACCACCTCGGCGATGGTGTGGTGGCCGATGGTGGTGCCGAATCGGGCCGCCAGGTTGGCCTCCTCGAACTGCATGTTGTAGAAACCCGGCGAGATGCCCCCGATCCACCCGATGCGGGCGGACGCCATCGTCGTGATCCCCTGCAGAGCGCGGATCGTGACCCGCAGCCTCCGGTCGGTGTCCGGCTCGTCGATGTGACCGTAGAACCACTTGAACGGTGTTCCCCGCTCCCTCAGGTAGCGGCGGATGATCGACGCGTAGTGGTTGATCGAGACCAGCGAGTGGAGTTGGATCGATCCTTCAAGGACCGGTTCCGGAGTGGCCCAGAGCCCCAGCCGCGGAGCGACGCGTGCGAGTGGCTCCACCAACTCGCCGGAAGCGCAGGCGGCGGCCTGCAGCATGAGGAAGTCGACGTTCGCCGACGCCAGCCGCGATGCCGCGTCCTGAGCCGCTTCGAGATCTTCGACTCCCCTGTCGATGGCGACCAGGTCGAAGTCCATCTCTCCGGCCAGGCGCCGGAGGCCGCCGATGGCCCGCCCGTACTGGTCGTGCTCGTCGGCGTAGTAGCTACCGAAGGCAACTCCGACGTAACCGACCCGGAGCCGCCGGTCCTCGGCCACCACCCGACTCCCGTCGGACGGTCCCTGCAACTCGCTCGATGTCATCCTCTAGCCCCTCCATTCCATTGGCCACTGACTGCGCTACCGGTCACTGAGCTCCTCGGCCCAAGCCTCGAACATGAGCGCCACGGTGATTGCGCCGGGATCCGCGGACCCGACGCTGCTCTCGGGCGAGTACCGAGCCCTGCCCGCCTTGGGATACATGGCCGCCGTAGCGTCGGCCCCCGTCCTGGCGGCCTCCGCGGCGGCCGCCATCACCCGGGTGAGCGACGCCCTCCTCGCGACCATGTCCTCGGCGGCCTCCAAGGCAGGGGACAGGGCATCGACCATCGTCTTGTGTCCCGGCACCGCCCCTCCCAGTCTGGTGACACGGTCCAGGCCCTTGCGCAGTCCCGCAACGAGATCGGCCGTTTCCGGGACGGCCACCTTGGCGAGCCACGAGGACAGTGCACCGAAGAACGCACCGAACAGAGCCCCGGCGGAACCGCCGACGGTCTGGTGGAAGGACCGGCCCGCTGCCTCGAACACCGCGGCCGCGGTGGCCCGGGTCGGATCGCCGGCTCTGCGCTCCGCCTCTGCAAAGGCGACCGACATGTTGACCCCGTGGTCACCGTCTCCCGCCACCGCGTCGAGACGGGACAGCTCATCCTTGTGCTCTCCGATCGACCGAGCCGTCGCGACTATCAGCCGCTTGGCCATCTCGCGGTCGACGGGTGTGGAATCCTCCTCCCGCCCGAGTAGCGTGAGGCCGGCCCCCCTCGCCGGTGCGTCGTACAGTTCCAACAACTCGTCGTCCATGTCGCATACGGCGAATGCAAAACCGGCCATGTCCAGCGTGGTCGCATAGGGTCCGATCCACGAACGTACCGTCTCGATGCCCCGACCGGCCAGTGCCGCCGCCGCGCCGCGGTAGAGGATCGACATCTCCATCAGGGTGAGGGATCCGGCGTTGTTGAGCAGGAGGCCGACCCGGTCGCCGTCGGAGAGTACCGCGTCGTCGACGAGCCGGCCGATCATCATCTCCGCGATCTCGTCCGCTTGGACGTCCTCGCCCAGACGGGCCCCCGGCTCACCGTGAACACCCATCCCCACCGACACCGAAGCGTCCGACGGATCGCCCAGCGGTTGCCCGCTGATCGGGTGGGCTACGGTGCCGACCGCAGCGGACAGCGACCGGGTCCTGTCCCTTGTCTTGCGAGCGATCCGCGCGCAATCGTGCAGCGAGCCGCCCCGCTCGGCCATGGCGCCCACCGTCTTCCACACGAAGAAAAGGCCGGCCCCGCCCCGGCGGTCGGTGATCCGGTCCTTGGGGGCAGAGGCCACGTCGTCGTAGAGGACCACCATCTCCACGTTCCGGATACCCTCGTCTTCGGCTTCGGCGATGGCGAGGGTGGCGTTCATGATGTCACCGGCGTGGCTGGAGACCAGCAGCAGGACCCCACCGCCGCGGTCGGCTGCTTTGATACCCGCCAGGATGCCTGCCGGTCCCGGTGAGGAGAAGACCGGTCCGGGGACGTTCACGTCGAACAGCCCCTCCCCCACCCAGCCGATCATGGCGGGTTCGTGTCCGGAGCCGTTGCCGATCACCAGCCCTACATGGCCCTGCGGTTTGGGGACCGCCCGGACCACCAGGCCGTCCGACAGGCTGATGATGTCGGAGTGGGCGGCGGCGTAGCCTTCCAGCATCTCCTCCACGGCGCGTCCGGGAATGTTGAGAAACCGTCTCGTGCGGATGTTCATGCGATGTGCTCCCTGATGAAGGCCGCCGCGTCGGCTGCGTCACGGTCGGGATCGTCGGTGAGGTCCCGCCAGGCATAGGTGGCCCGGCCGGTCTCGACCTTCGAGTTCGGAAAGGTCTCGAACACCACCCAGCCGTCGTAGCCGGCGTCATCGAGAGCCTCGCTGAAGGACGCCCAGTCGATATGCCCGTACTGGGGGGCTCGCCGGTTGTTGGCGGCCACCTGGACGTGCCCGATCCTCCCGGCTGCCTTACGGACCGCGCCGGCCAGGTCGTCCTCCTCCATGTTCATGTGAAACGTGTCGAGTTCGACCTTGACGGCGGGATGATCGACGCTGTCGATGAAGTCCAGGCAGTCGGACACGGTGTTGAACATGAAACTCTCGAAGCGGTTGAGCACCTCGAGGCATATGTCGATCCCGAGTGTGGACGCGTAGCCGGCGACCTCGTTGAGGGCGGCGGCGGAGCGTTGCCGGTAGCCGTCGTGGTCACCCTCCGGGAAACCCATCCAGGTGGCGTAGGTGACCCCTCCCAGGATCGGGCTGCCCAGTTCCGCTGCATCGTCGAGGCAGCGCCGCAGGTGGTCCATCCCCGCGGCCCGCACCCCGGCGTCCGGACTCGATATGTCCATGCTCGGGCTCAGGCCGGTGCTGCACAGTACGTCGAGCCCGAGCGAGGAGGCGGTGCGAGCCATGCGGTCGACTCCCACGTCCAGCCCGGCCACGAGCGATATCTCGACCCCCTGGTAACCGGCCTCGGCCGCCTTGGCGAACACGGAGGATTGGTCGTCGGACCATTTGTCCAGCCAGTAGAAGATCTCGATTCCGACCGGACGGGTCATGTGGCGGCCCTGTCGACCGCGAACACCACCCGCAGCAGCGGATGGGCCGGAACCCCCTCCACAAACCTCACGTTGACCACCGCTCCTTTCTCAGGTGTCTCGTCGCCGAGCACCCTGTGTATGATGCCTCCTTCGACCCCGTCGAGGCGGATCGAAGCGAGAATGTAGGGCGCCTCGACACCGCCGAAAGGCGGGGGACTGTGAACCCTCGTCGCGGACACGACCCGCCCGCTTCCCGGGAGGTCGTACCACTCCGTTTCTTCCAAGTCGGCGTCGCAATACCGCCGGGGCGGGAACCACGAGCGTCCACACCCGTCGCACCGGGTAGCTCGCAGGACACCCTGCTCGACACCCTGGTAGAACGGGTCGGAATAGCCTACGGCATGGCGGTAGCGTTGCCACATTTCGATATGCAGCAACGTGGTGGATGGCCCGGAGGACTCCCCGGAGCGCTCGACCCGGACTATCCGCATCGGCAAACCTGATCGCCGGCTCGATCCGACTCCCGGCCCGACTCCGGCCTCGCGAAAACACCGCCGACCGAGGGGGTTGAACCTGTCACAGCGGTGCTGCATGATCGGGTATTACCAAGCACCTGCGCGGTCGTGATAGTCGACGTCGGCTCGACCGCCAACGGGATCAGGAAGCCATGGAGCGATAACCCCCGACAAGTCGGGCGTGCCGCGCTCCGGACCCAGGAGAGGTGGTGGCGGGGGCGGGCCCTGAGGGTCGGAAGGAATCGGGGATTTTCGCGACCTTGGCCTCCCTCCGCGGTTCCGCCCAGGGGTGCGGATCCGGCCTCCACCACCACAGGCCGGCGGCCCGACCCGCAATTCGCAGTGCCGCACAGCCTCACTTCACCCTCCCGAACACGTTCACGACACTCAGCGAACCGACGCCCGCGTGCGTGTCGGTGATACCGATGCGCGCACCTTGGACGGCCCGGGGTCCGGTCACATCGCCGCGGAGCTGCGACACGATCTCGACAGCCTGCGCGATTCCGGTGGCACCCACGGCCGAGCCTCGCCCCATCAGGCCCCCCGACGTGTTCACCGGGACCTGCCCGCCCAGGTCGAAGCGTCCTTCAGCGGCGGCCGGCCCGCCGTAGCCGCCCGGGCACAGGCCCAGGTCCTCGTATGCCTGCAGTTCGGCGCCGCTGAACGAGTCGTACAACTCGGCTACGTCGATCTGTACGGCCGGATCGTCGATGCCCGCCTCACGGTAGGCGTCGGCGGCTGCCCTCCGCTTGGCGGCGAAGTGGGGGAACATCTCCTTTGTACGGTCGGACAGGCGCGGGTGATCGGTGGATGATCCGCTGCCCAGAATCGCAACGGGGGGCCGTTCCGGGAAAGTGGACGAGTGCTGTTCGGCCCACTCCCGGGTCGACAGGAGTACCGCCGCCGCCCCGTCGCTGAGCAGGCTGGCGTCGAAGAGGCGGTACGGATCTGCGAGGGGGGTCGAGGCGCGGACATCCTCGATCGTGATCGACATGCCCTTGTGGGCGAGGGGATTGTCGAGGGCCAGACGCCTGTTCTTGACGGCTATCTCGGCGAACTGCTCCGCAGTGGTGCCATACCGGCGCATGTGTTCGGTGATCATCAACGCGTAAGGAGCCGCGAAGGTGCCGAACACCGGCGTCTCCCATTCGAAGTCGGCAGACATGGAAAGTATCTCGGTGGCGGTGGCCCGGTCCACCGACTTTCCGTTGGTCTCCCCCCCGAACACCAGCACGGACCGAGCCGCCCCGGCCCGGAGGGCCATCACCGCCGTGCGGATGGCCAGAGCACCGGTCGCGCCGCCACCCTCTACCCGGAGCGTGGGCTTGCCGACCAGCCCGACGCTGTCCTGGAGAACGTGGCCGAGACTCAGCTGACGGTTGAAGTGGTCGCTCTCGTAGCCGGAAACCGCCATGTCGATCGGGGATGCCGTGGTTCCGGCGTCGATCAGGACCTCGCGGACAGCTTCGGTCACCATGTCCCGAACCGTGGCATCGTCCCGGAACCCCACGAATGGGATCATGCCAACCCCCACAACAAACACGTCTTCCGTCATAGTCCCCCGTCCGCAGGAATCCGGGCACACATGATGCGAGTAGAACCTTCGTTGGCCTAGCCCCAGTGGTTTGACATGTAGTCGACCATGTCCTCCCCATGCAATTGCTTGGTCGCGTTGCCAACCCGAACCCAGAACTCGCTATGCTTGGATCCACCGCCGTGTGGTTTCGAGAAGACCGGCTTGCCTGACGCAGCAACCGTTACTACGCACACGATCGCCTCCTTAACCCGCTCGAATCCGATCTGGACGATTTCGGCTGTCGGCACAGAGAGGCCTGTATCGAGACGTTGCCGAAGGAACAATTCGTACGCATCTATGGTCCCCTTACTGAGCGTCTTGAGATCGTCGTCAAGACCGAGCACCCTACCATCGTCGTCCACTCCGATGAGGAGTTTGCCGCCTTCTGCGTTCAGGTACCCGCAGACCGTCTTGACAACGACGTGTTCCATCTTCTTGTCCGCCCGACCAGCACGTACGTTCCAACGCGCCGTCGACTTGAATTCGACCCTCTGTGACTCTCCGATACTGAGCAAGTCCCTCAGAGTGGAAGGAAGCCTACCAACGCTCTCGTTCTCCCAGAGGTATTCAAACCCATCACGGACCACCTTGGCGATGTGATGACGACGCCGTTCCAGAAATGTCGGGTAGTCGAGTTGCTCCCACCCAATAGGAAGGGCATGCCAGTAGACCTGCTGCTTCAACCGCTCACGGTCAAACCCTCCGGCCAGTACCGGCCAGTACTCTAGAGGTCCGTCCTTCCCGATCTTCACGTTGTCGGGCCAGTCTACAAATGCCATGTTGCCGATAGCGTTCTGCTCGCGAACCGTGGCGAAGCCGTTAGCTGCAAGGTAGGCCTTAGGAAAGAGATGGTGCCGCTCGATCGAACGAGGCGGAGTAACTTGCGGATCGAGAAGATCCCGAACGCGAAGATCGCTGAACAGTAGCTCTGCATCTAGTAAGATCAGCGCTGCCCAATATGCGCAGAGTGGCGGAGATTTGGGCGCCGCGGTATCCAACCGATTCGGGAGGGTGATATCCCAATAGTCGCCGGTGAAGGTCGAACGAATGATACGATCTAGCTCGTGGCAGAACCCCTTACCATCGCCGTGTTCCAGCATATTGATACGACCAAAATCGGCTTCGAACTGGCTCTCAAATGATCCTGTATAGCGACCAGTGACATGTGCCATAAAGAACCATCGTCCTACAACACCCCGGAGTATTTGAAGGTCGAGCCCGAAGTCCCGTCTACCGATTAGCCACAGTATGTAAGAGAATAGGATGGCGTTCTTGGATGTAATCATTCGGCTACTACGGAACCCGGCATGCGTAAGGCACTTCAGAAACTCGTGCCAGTTAGTCAAGTCGATTACCTCGTCTTGGGCACGCCTTAATGCGTCGAACTGGGCGTTGCGTCGCTCTGAAGAAACGCTTCCGGTCTCGAAGTCCTTGCCCCGCAGTATGTTGTACACGTGCCGGAGCCGTCCTCGCCGGAATGCCAAACCGACTCCGACGCGAAGTAACTGATCGGGGGCAGGATCGATGAACGGGTTTCTTGGTGAAGGTCCGTTCATCGTTGCGGTTACGGCATCTCTGCAGAACGCTTCGAGTTGTCGACGACCCTTCTCCCAGTGCACGGACATCAGAGTTAGGATAAAGTCTGCCTGATTGAGTTGAACTGCCTTGGAGTTGGTACGGACGAAGATTTCGGCTACTTGCTCCTCGTCGGCATCGGTGTTGAGTTCGATAACCTGGAATCGGAAGTTCTGGAGGTCTCGTACGCGATCGATTCGGTCTTCCAATTCGTCTTTCTCAGCTTCGTCCAACTCGACACTGCGCCCTTCTATGAGGCGGGTAAAGAACTTGCGAACTGTCGGCCGGTATCCGTCGTTCCACAGAGCATTGATATCGGGAATGAACTCTGGATCTCTCTCGATCGCCGCATCGGTGACCTCGAATACCTGGTCACCGGGACAAAAAGCGATCCTAATGTGCTTTTTGTCGAAAGACTTCGTCAGGATCGGCCTACCAGTTAGCACCGCATACAGGGAGGTCAACCGTTGCTGGCCGTCGACGATCAGAAGTTTTGCCACCTTTTCGTTCTCGCCACCTCCCACTTGGCGAACTCCTGTATCGGTGCCGGTTTCCCAGAACAGTAGGGTTCCGACCGGATAGCCTCGATACAGAGAATCGAAGAGATCGCGTACCTGTGATGCTTTCCAGACGAATGGACGCTGAATGTCTGGGAGCGCGATGTTTCCGTGCTTGATGTCCTCGATGAGATGAGTCAAGGAGTAACCGGTGTCTCTGTACAATGTCGGGGTCAACGTGGCCTCCTAGTCAAAAGTAGCTGTTGAGCGCTGGTCAGAACCGTGGCAAGAGGCTAGCCAGCCGCGCCGGTAGTTCTCGATCGATCCGATCGCTCACGGCTTGCCGAGTTCGAAGTCGACTCGCTCCAGATGGCCGGTGAACGGGAAGTCCCCCTTGTAGGAGGTGCTGACCGGAGACAGGGTGTCCGCTCCTACGCTCAGCGATCCCCAGGAGAGCATTCCCCGGGCCATATCGAGCAACTCCACTTCGCATAGGACAGATCCGTCCACGACCAAGCGGCCCACTCCGCGGTAATCGCCCGTCTTCTCGAATCGGACGGACAGTTCTGTGGCTCCCGGCACCAAGGTCGACTCCGAGACGAGAGTCTGGCGGTCGCCCAGGTAGGAGTACTCGAACACGACGCGCCCGTCCATCACGTAGAGGACGTAGCCGCCGCTCACGTCGCCTACCGCCACCAGGACCCCTTCGTCGCTCTCCTTGAGGGGAGCGATTCGGACGTTGATCGAGAAGTCACGGTTGAACACGAGCGGGGTGGCGGCGCCGGGGACCCTGACCGCTCCGCCCAGATAGGAGAAGCTATCTCGCGCCCGGGGGGAGCCGGGCGTCGTGAACGTGGAGGCCCGCACCGCCAGGTACCGGTCGTCCAGGGGGAACACCGAGTAGCGGGCGGCCTCCTCCGACCACTGGCGGACCAGGTCGACGAGCTTGTCGGGGTGCTCGGACGCCACGTCGTTGCACTCGGAGAAGTCCGCGTCGATGTGGTACAGCTCCCACGGGTCATCCTCGAACGGCTCGTTGCGCCGGTGCCTGGTGAGCGCCTTCCACCCCCCGTCCCACATGGCCCGGTGGCCGATCATCTCGAAGTACTGGCGGCTGCGCGCCGGCGGCGCGCCGGAGTCGACCAGCACCTCCCGGATGGTGGCGCCGTGGAGCGGCATCTGGTCGGTACCCCGGTAGGAGGAGCGCGGCTCCACCCCGACCAGGTCGAAGAGGGTCGGGGCGATGTCTATGGCGTGCACGAACTGGGTGCGAACCCCGCCGCTGGCGGAGATCCCCTCCGGCCAGGAGACGATCAGGGGCGTGCGGACGCCTCCCGCGTAGGTGTTCTGCTTGTACCACCGCAGCGGCGTGTTGGCGGCCTGTGCCCATCCCCAAGGGATGTTGGTCTGCGAGTGCGGACCGCCGATGGTGTCGAACCGCTCCATGTTGAACTCCACCGTGCAGAACCGGTCCTCCTCGTAGGTAACGATGTCGGCGCCCCCGTCGGGCCCGCCCTCCTGGCTGGCCCCGTTGTCCGACAGGACGACCACGATCGTGTTGTCGAGCCGGTCGATGGAGTCGAGGAACTCGAACAGGCGCCCCATCTGGGCGTCGGTGTGGTCCAGCATGGCCGCGTAGGCCTCCTGGAACCGGGCGAACAGCTTCTGCTGGTCGGCGGTCAGGTCGTCCCACTCCTCCACGCCGGGGTTGAGGGGCGCGAGGACCGCGTCCTCGGGGACGATCCCCAACTCCTTCTGGCGGGCGAATCGGCGCTCGCGGATCACGTCCCAGCCCTCGTCGTAGCGACCCCGGTACTTGTCCAGGTACTCCTGCGGCGCCTGGTGAGGGCAGTGGGCCGTCCCGAACGCCGCGTACAGGAAGAATGGCTGCTCCGGCTTGACCGAGACCTGGTCGCGGACGTAGGAGATGGCGTGGTCGACCAAGTCCTCCGTCAGGTGGTAACCGTCCTCGGGCCTGCCGGGGGGTTCGACCCGGTGGTTGTCCTCGACCACGTCCGGGTAGAAATGGTCGGTGAGGGCGTCGAGGAACCCGTAGTAGCGGCCGAATCCCCGACCCAGCGGCCACTCGTCGTAGGGACCGGCGGCGGTGGTCTCCTCCAGAGGCGCCAGGTGCCACTTCCCGATCGCCATCGTCGCGTAACCGGCGTCCTGAAGGACCTCGGCGATGGTGCCGGCCGAGCGGGTCACCCGGCCTCGATGTCCGGGGAAGCCGGAGTCGACGTTCGACAGGTAGGCCATTCCCACGCTGTGGTGGTTGCGCCCGGTGAGCACGCAGGCGCGGGTCGGGGAGCAGAGCGGGGTGACGTTGAAGTCGTTGAAGCGCAGCCCCCGCTCCGCGAGGGCGTCCATCACCGGCGTCTCCACCTCGGCTCCGTAGCAGCCCAGGCCGGCGAAGCCCACATCGTCGAGCACCACCAGCACCACATCGGGCTTGCCGCGGGCGTCGGCGGCCATCGGGGGCCACCATGGCACCGAATCCCTGAAGTCCGGTCCGATCACCCCCTTGAAGCCAGGCTCCGGATGGCTCGGCGGAGTCTGCTCTCCCGCCCCGGGGGTTCCGCTCAGGTCAGTGCTGGATTCCATCGACTTGCCGGCCTTTCTCGCTACCGAGGCTCCTCTTCACGATGAACCTGAGTCGGTACAGGCCCATCCGCCTAGCCTTCTGCGACGGCGGTAACCATACTCGCGCCCATGGCAGCCATCGACGTGGCGGGCGACTCCCCCCTGGGTCTTCCGGTCACCGATCCCTTCACCATCGACTCGCTGACCGTCCATGTCTACCGCGCCCCGATCACGCGGCCTGTCCGCACCGCGTTCGGGAAGATGGCCGACCGCCCGGCGGTGGTGGTGGAGGCCCGCTCCAGGGACGGTTTCACCGGCTACGGGGAGGTGTGGTGCAACTTCCCCTCCCCCGCGGCCGGGTACCGGGCCCGGCTGATCGACTCCGTGCTCGGACCCGAAGTTGCGGGAGGAACGTGGACCGGCCCGAGGGAGGTGTTCGACCATCTCTCGGAGCGAACCCGTGTATTGGCCCTCCAGGCCGCCGAACCCGGACCGTTCTCGCAAGCCATAGCGGGGATCGACATCGCTCTCTGGGACCTGGTGGCGCGGCGGGACAGACGACCGCTCTGGCACCTCCTCGGACGGGAGGGCACCGGGCGCGTGCCGGCCTATGCCAGCGGCATCGGGCCGGACGGCGCGGCGGCCCAGGCCCGGGAAGCGCGATCGGCGGGCCACCGGGCCTTCAAGCTGAAGATCGGGTTCGACCCGGAAACCGACCTGGCCAACCTCCGGCAAATGCGCCTGGAACTCGGCCCGGCCGCGGTCATCGCGGTGGACGCCAACCAGGCCTGGACTCCTGCGGAGGCAGCCCGTAGGAGCCGTGAACTGGCCCCGCATCATCCGGTCTGGCTGGAGGAACCGATCCGTGCGGACCAACCGGCCGACGAGTGGCGACGGCTGGCGGACATGTCCCCCGTGCCGCTGGCGGGCGGAGAGAACATCTATGGGCAGGAAGGCTTCGAGGGGGCCCTCCGGCGGCCGGCGCTGGCGGTCCTGCAGCCCGACATCACCAAGTGGGGCGGGTTCTCGGGATGCCTTCCGCTCGCCCGGCGCATCCTCGAAGCGGGGAGGCGTTTCTGCCCCCACCACCTGGGCGGCGGTATCGGCCTGGTCGCCTCGGCCCACCTCCTCGCCGCCGCGGGGGGAGACGGCCTGCTGGAGGTCGACTGCAATCCGAACCCGTTACGCGGGGGACTGGCCCGACCGTTTCCCCCGCTCGTGGCGGGTCACCTGATCCTCGGGGATGGGCCCGGACTCGGTGTGAGACCGGACGTTTCGGTCCGCTCCCTGCGGACCGGCTGGTAGGCGGCGAGCCGGAGCGGCTTCAGGGGTCCGGTCCGCGGCGCTTCCAGGTAGGTGCCCCACTGACTACCGGTCGGGCCTGTCGCCGCCTCCGGTCGGACGGTGCTCCGCCCAGATCGACGCGTACACATCCGTGCGGCCCTTGTTCAGGGCGAACACGGGACCACTGGCCAGCCCCCGCTCCGAGGACAGCCGCAGCGCAGCCTCGGCGAAGGGCCTGCCGCCGATAGCGCCTGATTGCGAGCGGGCCATCCGGACCAGCGCCTCGTACTCCTCGATGCGGCGTCCGGCCGCGGCGCGGAGTTCACGGACCGCCGCGTCGTACCACGGCCAGAACTCCTCGGGAAGGCCGGCTCGCAGCCCGTTCACCGGATCCGGGGTCCGTTTCGCGATCGCCTCCACCGTCGCGGGTTCCATCCGCAGCCGCCTCGACATGGTGGTGATGTCAAGCCCGCGGTCGACGGCATCGGCCACGGCGGCCACCTCCCACACGCGCAGCGAGGTCAGACCGGTCACGATCCGGTGGGCGACCACGTACTCGGGAAACTTGAACTTGAAACGCACGTGCGGCCGCCCGCTTCCCGTGTCGAACCGGACCACGTAGCCCTCTCTCGCCGACTCGGCGCTGGTGGCGACGTGGTCGGCCAACTCGGCGAACGAACCGACTTCGTGAGTGGCTGCCACCGGGCCCGGCCAGTCGAGACATCCGAGCGGCAGGTCCGCGCCGGTCCTGATGTCGATAACGGCCAGCAACACCAGGTCTCGCATGGATCCGTAGTCCACCACCACCCGGTTGTCCGGGTAGATGATCTCGAACAGGGGGGTGACGTCCTCGCCGAACCGGACATGGCTGTACCTGTCCTGCCAGATCCCGGTCGCTTCCTCGGCCTGCTCCGAGGACAGAGAGCCGCGGGTGGCGAGCCGTACCCCGCCGGCGGGATGGTGGTAGGCGATCCCCAGCGAGCCGTCGAGCTTATCGTGCACCACCATGGGCACGCCTTCGGGGACGGGTGGAGCATCCGGCTCGGACGGGCCGAAGAACTTGGGGAAGGGGCGGGCCACCACCCGGTCGCCGTCATCCACGATCAGCCCGCGACACACCTGCGTCGCCCGGTTCCAGGATCTCGAGTAGGTCGCCCGGGGCGTGTAGTTGAGAACCCGCAGGGGGCCCTCGCCGCGTACCGATACCAGACCCCCTGCCATGGCGTCGGATAGCAGGTCCCGGTCGACCAGATCGTCGAGATGCAGCCTCGGGGTGGCCCGCCCGGGACCCTTGCCTGCCGGCTCCTTCATCGCGCCGTAATACCTCCCGTCACCGGGCCGCCCCGGAAGCTCGAGGCCGCGCTCCTGCGGCCCGTGGGCGACGGTACCCTGCGACGGGAATTATGCGCCGGCCACGCCGGGCGTGCCGACCCAGACCAGCCGTACACCCAGGCACCGTGCCCGGCCTTTTTCGAGCAGTGGAGAGTCCGATATCGACCAGCCCCCCGACCTAGAGCACAGCTCCCGCCCGACCGGACGGGTGCGCCTGGCGATCGTGCTCGCCACCGGAATGGCCGTGTGCATGTCTCCCGGCCCGATAATCGGGATCTTCTCCCGCTTCTTCATCGACGATCTGGGCCTCACCCGGACCGAGCTGGGAGCGGTCGCCACCGGCCACGCCTTCGCGATCATGGCCTGCAGCGTCCCGCTCGGCTACCTGGCCGACCGGATCGGAGGCCGGCGGATGCTGGCCCTGATGTTGGGCTTCGTGTTCCTCGGTCTGGGAACGATGTCCCTGTCGTGGGGACTGTGGTCGCTGTTCGTCTTCGGAATGATCGCCGGCGTACCCGCTGCCGGCGGCAACTCGGCCACCAACGGCATCATCGTCGAGAACGTGAGAGCAGGCTCGCGTGGATGGATCACCGGCATCAAGCAGTCGGGCGTCCAGATCGGGGTATTCGCAGCCGGGGCGGTGCTGCCGGTTGCGGCCGAGCTTCTCGGCTGGCGCCAGGCCCTGGTGCTGGCCTCACTGGTCGCCGTAGTCCTGGTCGTGGTCACCCTGCTGGCCGTCCCGACCTCGTCGCGGCCTCGGTCGGTGCAGCAGGTGATCGGATCCCGTGCCGGGGTCCCGAGGGCGGTGTGGTGGCTGTCCGCGTACGGGGTCACCATGGGAATCGGCGTAGGTGTGTACCACGCGTTCGTCCCGCTCTACGTCCAGGAGGAGGTCGGGATGAGCGTGGGGCTGGCCGGATCGGTGATAGCCGCTTCCGGGGCGACGGGAGCCGCGGCGCGGATCGTGTGGGGGCGGATCGCGGAGCGGGCAGGGGACCCGGCCCTTCCTCTTGCCTCCATCGGGGTCCTCAGCATGGGATCGATCGCCCTCACGTGGATGGCATCCCCTGCCGTGTCCCTGCTCGTGTGGGGTGGAGCGGTCCTCATGGGGGTGGGTGCCGGCGCCTGGATGTCGGTGGGAATGTTCGCCGCCCTCACGTTGGCCGGGCCGCAACGCATCGGGCGGGGAACCGCGTTCGTCATGCTCGGGTTCGGTCTGGGACTGACCGTGGGGCCGGTTTTGTTCGGGTGGGGCGTCGACACGTCCGGAAGCTACGACCCCGCCCTGGCCGCCACGCTTCTCAACTTCGCAGCCTCGGTGGTTCTGATGCTGGTGTGGAAGGTGCTCCGGATCCGCTCGACAGCCCTCTCCTCCCCCACGGCTGGATGATCCACCCGGCCGACCTGCCAGAATGGGTCACCGGTAGCAGTTTCGGGTGGCCTCACGCTATGGATGGAAGCGAACAGACCGCGGGCCGGGTTCCACTGACCGTCCCGCACATGGGCGTGGTCGAGGAAGTGGTCGTCATCGAGTGGCTGGTCGACACCGGCAGCCCGGTGTCCGCCGGCCAGGAGGTGGTGATCGTCGAGACCGAGAAGGCGGAGGTCGCCCTGGAAGCTCCCGCCGCGGGGACCATCGACGTAACCGTGACCGCATCGGACCTCGAGGTTCCTGTCGGAGCCATCCTCGCCTACATCGCTCCGTGACCCCTCCCCCGTTCCGTCTCGACGGGAAGAAGGCATTGGTCACCGGAGCCGCCAGCGGCCTCGGGAGGGCGATCGCCTACGCGCTCGCCGCGACCGGAGCACAGGTCGCGTGCATCGACGTATCGGTCGAACCCAACCGCCGGGTAGCCGCCGCGACCGGGGGGATCGCTGTCAAGCTCGACGTGACCGACCCGCCGATGGTCGAATCGGCCGTGGAGGAGGTGGCCGACCGGTTCGGCTCGATCGACATACTCGTCAACAGCGCCGGTGTCGGCGGCCGCGGGCCGGCCGCCAACTATCCCGATGAACTGCTGGAGCGGGTCATCGCGGTCAACCTTCGGGGTACGTTCCTCATGTGCCGGTCGGTGGGACAGCGGATGATCGAGGCCGGCGGAGGCTCGATCGTCAACATCGCCTCGATCGGAGGACTGGTCGCGTTCCCGGGAAGCGCCGGCTACCAGGCAAGCAAGGGCGGCGTGGTCCAGTTGACGAGAGCCCTGGCCGTCGAGTGGGCCGGCGCCGGTGTGCGCGTAAACGCCGTCGCGCCCGGACACATCGCAACCGAGTTGGTGCGGCGCCAGTGGGAGACCGAACCGGAACTGAGGGAGTTCTTCCTGTCGCGCACCCCGATGAACCGGCTGGGGACGCCCGAGGACGTGGCGGGCGCGGTCGTCTTCCTGGCCGGGGACGCCTCGGCGATGGTCACCGGGCAGATACTCGCCGTCGACGGGGGGTACACCGCCCAATGAGCCTCCCCCGACGATGACGCCGGAGATCGCCCTCGGGATCCACCGCACGATGGTGCGCATTCGGGTCTTCGAGTCCCGCATCGAGGAGTTGTTCAAGGCCGGGAGGCTTCCGGGCTTCGTCCACACCTATCTCGGCCAGGAAGCCATTGCGGCCGGGGCGTGTGCGGTTCTAGGCCGCGACGACTACATAACCTCCACCCACCGGGGGCACGGGCACGCCATCGCCAAGGGCATCGAGCTCGGCCCGATCATGGCGGAGCTGTACGGCAAGGAGACCGGCACGTGCCGGGGGCGGGGCGGCTCGATGCACGTGGCCGACTTCTCGATCGGGATGCTGGGCGCCAACGGCATCGTCGGCGGCGGGCTGGGTATCGCGGCGGGGGCCGCCCTGTCGGCACGCCACCGGGGCACCGACCAGGTGGCGGTCGCCTTCTTCGGTGATGGAGGCATCAACAAGGGCACGTTCCACGAGGCCCTCAACTTCGCCGCCACCCACCGCCTGGGCGTGGTCTACGTGTGCGAGAACAACCAGTACGCACAGTTCACGTCCCGCCTGCGGACCACCTCGGTCGAGGATCTGTCGGTGCGGGCTGCCGCCTACGGCATCCCAGGTCACACGGTGGACGGGAACGATGCCGCCGCCGTGTACGAAACCACGCGCGAGGCGGTCGGGCGAGCACGGGCGGGAGGTGGGCCGACCCTGCTCAACATGGAGACCTACCGCCTGGGCGGCCACTACGTCGGGGACGCCGAGGTGTACCGGGACACGGCGGAGGTCGAGGATCGGCGCCGGTCGGATCCGATCATACGTTGGGAGAACCTGCTGGTCGCCGAGGGGATGCTGACCGGGAGGCGCCGGTCCGGGGTGTGGGACGAGGCGACCGGGGCTGTGTCGGAGGCGGTCCGGTTCGCGGAGGAGAGCCCCCTGCCGGAGGCCGACTCGGCGATGGAAGCGGTGTTCACGGACGCCCGCTGATGTCCGGGAGTGCGGCCTCTGCGCGGCGCATGTCGTTCGGGCAGGCCACCGTCGACGCCATGCGCATCGCCATGCGAGAGGACGACCGGGTGATCGTGCTGGGGGAGGACATCAGTTGGGGCGGCAACTTCGGCCAGTTCAGAGGCCTCGTCGACGAGTTCGGGCCGGAGCGGGTGATCGACATGCCGATCTCGGAGGCCATCATCATGGCGGCGAGCATCGGAGCCGCGGTCACCGGTCTCAGGCCGGTGGCGTCGATGAGCTTCGTCGAGTTCACCCTGGGCGCGATGGACGAGATCGTCAACCAGGCTTCCAAGTTCCGTTACATGTTCGGCGGCCAGGTATCCGTGCCGCTCGTGCTCAGAGCGTCCGACGGGATCCTCAGATCCTCGGCGGGCCAGCACTCGTCGAGCCTCGAGGGGCTGTTCACCCACCTCCCCGGCCTCAAGGTGGTCGCCCCTTCCAACCCGGCCGATGCCAAAGGGCTGCTAAGAGCCGCCATCGCCGACAACGACCCCGTCGTGTACCTGGAGAACAAGCGCATCACCGCCAAGCGGGGACCCACCCCGCTCGGCGACCACCTGGTACCGCTCGGCTCGGCCGCCCTCCGCCGCCCGGGATCCGACCTGACCATCGTCAGCTATTCGGCAATGGCTCTCGAGGCCGAGGTGGCGTGCCGGCGGTTGTCCGAGCAGGGGATCGAAGCGGAACTGATCGACCTGCGCTCCCTGGTACCCCTCGACCTCGAAACCGTGCTGGAGTCGGTGCGCAGGACCGGCCGGGTCGTCGTCGCCCACGAGGGCTGGGAGTTCGGAGGATTCGGCGCCGAGCTGGCAGCTTCCATCACCAGCCGGGCCTTCGACCGCCTGCGGGCCGCGCCGGTCCGGGTAGGCGCCGCCCAGGCGCCCATCCCGTTCAGTCCTCCGCTGGAACGGGCGGTCGTGCCCGGAGCGGACGAGATCGTCGGCGCGGCCCGGAGGCTGATGACCACCTGATCACTCTCCCGTCGGGCCGGCCTCCAACCATTCGACCGATCGAGGGCCGTGCATGCGATGGAAGGCGATGGCGAGATCCGATGAGGCCGAGCCGGGTCCGGCGTGCGGCCGGCCGGCCATCCGGAAGGTGTAGGTCCCGGGACCGCTCCGGAAGGCCTCCTCCCGGAAGTCGGCGCCTTTGCTGTCCCCCTCCGCCGCCGGTATCCGTTCGGCCACGGTGAACTCGCCTTCCAGGATGAACACCTCCTCCGCCGCCCCATGAAGGTGCCAGGGTCCGTCATCGTTGGCCCAATCACGGGCGCCCGCCAGCCACACCGGCCCGTGGAGGCCGTCGACCAGCGGGCGGACGTATCGACCCGGCAGTTCGGGTACGGCGGACCATGGGACCGCGGTGCCCAGACCCACCAGGGGCTTGGAGAGCATTCCACCGGCCGACGTGTCGTAGCGGATGGGCGCCGAGGTCATGACCAGCGCCAGAGTGTCCGATCGGGCACGGAGGCCGCTGATCACGTCCCCGGCCGGTACGGCCGCGTAGTCGTATTGCCCGATACGCTCCCCCGCCACCACCAACTCCCCCCTTATCACGAACAGCTCGAGATCGGCGGTGAAGGCCCCGACCACGCCGGACCCCCAGCCCTCGGGTATCAGAGCGAGCCGGGTGGCCGGGCCGGACAGATCCTTCGAGAGAATCCGGGCTTCGATACGGCCCTCGCAGCCGGAGATCGTCATGGTCCGGCTGGGCAGGTCTCCCTCCTGGATCGCCCGAAACGACCGACTCCGCCTGTCGACGAGTGCGGGATCCATGATCGAACCGTTCACGGCAACCGTCCCTCCAAGCCCCGAGACACGACCGCCGCGGCCATGCCGACACCCCCTTACCCCACCTTCCGGCCCTACGGACCATCTGGATCATAAGGTACCCGCGCCGGTCTTGTGGCCGGACCGAGTGGGACGACGGACGGGGAGGGCAATCTCCCCCCTGATCCGCACCGGACTCGGAACGCGACCATCCGGGCCCGATTCCCCGCCCTTGAGAGTTGGGCGAGTAGGCTCGTAAAACGTCCGATGGCGTCTCGCCGACATAGGAAACCGACCGTCGACTCCAGGAGTAACTTCAAGATGCTGTTCGATCAGATGTCGCCGGGTCATCCCACTGGGAAAACCGGTCCTACACACTCCAGGATCGCACCGGCCGCCGCGGGCGTCGCGCTGGTTCTCGCCATTTCGCTACTCGGCCCATGGCCGTGGACTCACGCAGGGTCCGGGATAGCAGCCGCGGCGTCCGGCGATCGCCACGCCCTGGTCACGTTGTACCACGCCACGAACGGAGCCGGGTGGTCGAACTCCCGCAACTGGCTGAGCGAGACGCCGCTGGGCGACTGGGAGGGTGTAGCCACCGACGGCGCCGGCCGGGTAATCGAACTGGACCTTCGGTCGAACGGGCTCACAGGGGAGTTGCCCACCGAGCTGGGTCATCTCGCCGAACTGCAGGTGCTGAATCTCGAGGACAACTACCTGTCCGGAGACCTGCCATCGGGGCTCGGAGATCTGACCGGGTTACGGGTGTTGAATCTCGGGGACAATCTGCTGTCCGGCCCGCTTCCGGCCCATCTGGCCCGACTGGCCGGATTGACCGACCTGAACCTCCATTTCAACCGGATCTCCGGACCGGTGCCGGCCTATTTGGGGTCGCTGAGCAAGCTCAGGGTTGTGGACCTGCGCAACAACGAGTTCTCCGGCGCGATTCCCATCGAGTTGGGTGCGCTGGCTGACCTGACCCATCTATTGCTCCGCAGCAACGCACTGGAGGGGCCTGTCCCCGCGGCGCTCGGGAAGCTCGAGAACCTCGCATGGTTGGATCTCAGCTTCAACCGGCTGACGGGAGGTATCCCGCCCGGACTGGGAGAGTTGGACGACCTCACCGTCCTGTACCTGAGTGGAAACCGGCTTTCAGGGGAGATCCCCTCGGAACTCGGGAAGCTGGAGAACCTGCGGATACTGAACCTGCGCCTCAACCGGTTGGGAGGGGAGATCCCCTCGGAACTCGGTGACCTGCGCAAGCTGCGGATAATGAATCTCTGGAACAACGATCTGTCCGGGGAGATCCCACCGGAGTTGGGTCGGCTCACGAACCTCAGACGGTTGGACCTCGATCAGAACGGACTGTCCGGGGAGATACCCTCCGAACTCGCCAATCTCACTGACCTCAGGGTGTTGTGGCTCCAGGGCAACCAACTCTCCGGTGACCTCCCAGCCTGGATTGGAGAACTCTCACAACTGGAGAGGGTGTACCTCCAGAACAACCGACTGTCAGGGGAGATACCGGCCGAGTTCCGCAAACTAGCCAAGCTGGAACGGCTGTGGCTCGCCGGCAACCGCCTCTCCGGTGAGATACCTTCATGGCTCGGTGATCTCACCGGGCTGACACAGCTCAACCTGGGCGCCAACGACCTCTCCGGAGTAATCCCGGCCCAACTCGGCAGCCTCACGAAGCTCCGGCTGCTGAACCTCGGGAACAACAACCTCGCCGGTGGCATCCCCCGAGAGGTGGGCAACCTCGCGGCTCTGGAGCAACTGGTGCTGGAAGGAAACGACCTGTCGGGAACCCTGCCCGACGAACTGGCGAAGCTCACCAGCCTGGAACAGGTGAGGGTCGGTCACAACCGCCTGTCAGGCGAGATACCCGCCTGGATGAGCGGATTCACCAAACTCGAGAGACTTCACCTCAACGACAATCGCTTCTCAGGGCCGATACACCCCGAGCTGGCCACCCTTAGCCGGCTGGAAGACGTCGATCTCGGTGGCAACCGGCTGTCCGGTCCAATCCCTGACCGCGGCAATCTACCCAACCTGACCCGGCTGCGTCTCGCCGGCAACCAACTGTCCGGACAGATTCCTGCGGCTATCGGCCGGTTGGAGAATCTGGTCCATCTCAGCCTCGAAGGCAACCGCTTGTCCGGGGGAATACCCGCCGAACTGGGGAAGCTCTCCAAGTTGACCAACCTGACGCTCGGCGACAACTACCTGACGGGCGAGATACCCGCGGAACTCGGTCAACTCACCAACCTCGCACGCCTCGACCTCGCCGGCAACTGGTTGTGGGGTGAGATCCCCGTCGAACTCGGCCGGCTCACCAATCTCGAGTACCTGAACCTGTACCACAACGAACTGACCGAACACATACCGGCGCAGCTCGGGAACCTCACCGACCTCAGGGTGCTGAATCTGGGCAGCAACCGGCTGGACAGACGGATCCCCGCGGAACTCGGCGGGTTGGTCAAGCTCACGACGCTCAACCTCGAGCACAATGCCCTCTGGGGTGAGATCCCCGAAGAACTCGGCCAACTCACCAACCTGGTACGCCTGCATCTCGGGGGCAACGGCTTCAGGGGAGGGATCCCCACCGAGTTCGGACGTCTGACCGGACTGCAGGAGTTGGACCTCAGCCGCAACCGTCTGACAGGTGAGGTCCCCGCCGAGTTGGGCAACCTCTCAGCCCTCACCCACCTGTACCTGGCGGGCAACCAGTTGAGCGGATGCCTTCCCGCGGGTTGGCAGGGCTTGGACCCCACGGGCGACGATCTGTTCCTGCTCGAACTCGAGTTCTGCCCCGCGCTCCGAACCGTTGACCACCACTAGCAACTAGCAACTAGCAACTAGCAACTAGCAACTATTCATGGTCCTCCGGTCACGTATAGAACCTGGCCGGTCACGTAACTGCTGGCTTCGCTCACCAGGAAGTCCACCACCGAAGCTACCTCCTCTGGTCGCCCGATCCTTCCCAGCGCGGCTTCGGCGGCTGCCGCTCCGGCGAACTCCTCCCAGGTGATGCGATCGCGTACGGCATGGTCTCGGGTCATCCTGGTGTCTATGAACCCGGGCGCCACGGCGTTGACGCGGATCCCCTCCGGGCCGAGTTCGAGAGCCAGGGAGCGTGTCAAGCCGATGATCCCGGCCTTGGCGGCGCCGTAGTTGGCGTGTCCGCCGATCCCGCGCGCAGCTATGGACGCCGTAAGAACCACGCTCGCGGCCGGGGACCTCCGCAATGCGGGCAGAGCGGCCTGCACCACGGAGAACGACCCCGTCAGATGGACTTCGAGAACCGAGGACCACGCCGCCGGGGACATCTCGTCGAGTCCTGCACCGTCCATGTTGCCCGCCGCGGCCACCACCGCGTCCAGGCCTCCCAAGCTCGACACCAGCCGGTCGACGGTCTCCCCCACCGCTCCCACATCGGCCACGTCCACCACTCCGGCCTCGGCCGCCACACCCATGTGAACCAGTTCCTCCGCTACCCGCTCGGCCGGTCCCCGGTCACGGTCGATCACCCCGATCCCACGGAAGCTCCCGGCCAGTCTGCGGCACGTGGCGGCTCCTATCCCGCGGCCTCCCCCGGACACGATGGCGACCCTACTCATCGCAGGGACCACCCGCAGTCCACCACCAGCGTCTGGCCGGAGATCCATCGGGCCCGCTCGGACGCCAGGAACACCACCGCATCGACCACATCGTCGACGGCGCCATGTCCGAGCGGCATCGGGACCCCGGGCTGTTCCGCCGGGTTCCGTACAGGTTGGTGGGCACCGGTCCGCGCACAACCGCATCCACCCGAACCCCGTCCGGGACGAGTTCGTAGGCGGCCGAGCGGATCGTCCGGGCGTCGATGACTCCCTCGGGCACGATGTCCCTCACCCCGGTCATCGCCTGACCCGGCGGTCGCCGAGGTCTCCGGTCATCCACCCTCCCTCCGCTGGGCTCGTGCGGGCTACCGGGAGGTTACCGAACAACGACGACCCCGGCGGTTGACCACCGTTGGTCTCGCGTCCTGGCACAACCGTCGCTCAGCCGGTTCGGGTGCTCAAACGAGGCCGAGAGATCTTGCGAGGAACGTTGCCATCTCGGCCCGGGTAACCCGTCGGGCGGGGCAGTACCGGAGCGGATACTCCTCGCACCCGGCGGTGATCCCGGCTGCGTAGAGGGCATCGATGTCCGCCTCGTGGTAGTTGCCATCGATGTCGCCGAATCCTGCAGGTAGCCCCGGCCCGAGATCGAAGGACCTCACCAGAAACGACGCCATCTGAGCCCGCGTGACCCGGGCCTCGGGGCAGAAGCGCAGCGGCCGGGTCGCGCACCCCGCGGTGATCTCTAGGGCCGCAAGGCGTTCGACGTAGGGCATCCACCACACGTCTTCGTCTACATCCTCGAAGACCGTTCCGTCCACCGCGGTCGGTTCCCTTCCGTCGATCGCCCGCACGAGCCACACCGCCACGGTCCATCGCTCTATCGGCTCGTCGGGACAGATGCGGTAGTCGGCACATCCGGTATCGGCCAGGATTCCTCTCTCGGCGAGGGCTTCGAGCGCTCCCGCATGAACACTCCCCGTCGTGTCTATGAACGATTGGCAGCCGCCCACTCCCGCATCTCGCAAGTCTCCGAAGAGAGCCTCCAGAGACCGAAGGGAATGGGGCACGCACAGCCTGGTGCCGGAGAGACTCAGGTCGGTGAGCTTTGCCAAGTCGGAGATCCGGTCGGGAAGGCTGCCGCTCAAGTCGTTGCCGGAGAGGTCGAGCTTCCGGAGTTCGGCCAGCTGACCGATCTCTTCGGGTATCGAACCCCTCAGACCGTTGCCGAACGGACCACCGAGGTCGATCCCGGTTACGCGCCCGGCGGCGTCCGTGTCCACACCGTGCCATTGGCCCAAGGGCGCGTCGGTCTTCCAGCGCCAGGTATTGAACCAGGCGTCTCCGCCTGTGACGTCGTACAACGCCAAGAGTGCCGCTCGGTCTCCCTCATGGACAGGAACGCCCGACGGGGCGGGACCGTAGGTGTAGTTGGCGGCGGCGTCCAGAAGCGTCCTGTGCAGGCGGCTGCAGCTTCCGAACAGAATGATGTCGGGTTTGTTCACGATCATCGCAAATGTGAGCGTCTCGCCGTTGGCCGCCACGGTCGTGCCAGCCAGAGCCGTCACATGGTTCAACGTGCCTGTCTTGGCTCTCACCGTGAGGAGCCGATCGTCTCCGCCGGGACGCCGAGCCGGGGCACAGGTTCGCAATGTTCCCGTCTCGCCCGCCACGGACAGGCCCTCCACCAGCGGTGAACCCGGACCAGCCTCCAGCAGGAATCCGGCGACGGCCGCACACGTCAGACGGTTCGCGTAGGAGAGGCCCGAGCCGTCGGCGATCACCAGCCCGTCAGCAGTCGGCCCTAGCTTGTCGCGCAGGAACGCCTGAAGGCTTGCCGCCGCGGAGGCGCGGTCCGAGCCCCCGCTCCGGCGGCCTATCTCCTTGAGCAGCATCTCGGCGATGGTGTTGTCTGAGCGGGTCAGCATGCGCGCCAGGATCTCGGACAGTGGAGGCGACTCCACCGCTCCCAGCATCGTTCGTCGGCTCGGAACCGGGGCCATGCCCGCTCCGGGCCGCTGGGTGATCACCATTCCCCGCGCCTCGAGGAGGTCGTCGAATACCGAGGCTGCGTGCTGCGCCGGGTCTGCCGCTCGCACGTTTCGGTGGACAGCCGGGCCCGACACCGTCCAGGAGTAGGAGGAATACCCGCTGTTTAGAAGTAGGCCCGACAGCGGCCCGGCACTGTTCGAAGTCACGAAGGAGCGCTTCCATACAGGGTCTGCACCTTCGGATGTCAGCTCGCGGGAGTAGTCGCGCTGTTTGTCGGGGAACCAGGACTCGTCTCCCACCACCCGGCCTTCGATTCTCGTGACGCCGCCGGCCGCAAGCGTTGCAAACACCCGGTCAGCCAGGCTCGTGATGTCGGTGTGGGCGACAGGCTCCGGATACCGACCGGCGTAGCGCGGCGTGGACAGCACGGGATCGCCCTGACCGACGAGGTAAATGTCGCCTCTCAACACGCCGTCGGCTATCGACTCGAAGTCGTCGTCACGAGCAAACACTTCCGTGGAGAAGACATCGTCGGGGCGAATGATCTCGAGGGCGGCGGCGGCCGTGGCCACCTTCATCAAGGACGCGGGGGTGAGTGCCGTACCGGATCGAGACTCGAAGATCGTCTCGCCGTCGAGCATGACCGAGAGACACATCGAGTCGGATGCCTCACGCAGAGTGAGCACGGTCGAGAACTCCTCCGCGAGACGGTCCCTCGCCTCCTGGACTGCCGATGTCGATCCATCCTGGGTCGCGCCGGACGCGGCGAGAGACGGTGCCGCAGGCACGAGGACCATCACCAGCGCGAGGATGGTCAGACATCTGACCGACCGATGCCCAGCGGTCAGTGTCCGCCGCCGTTCAGGACGGTCATCCAAGCGGCGGTCCGGACTCTTCTGAGCCATCCAAGGGAAGACCTGGGGCTAGCCGGCAGCGTGACGAATGGCCTTCGTAGAGATCTTCATCTTCTTGCCCATTCGCCCCTCCCCCAACTCGGTCCTGCGCGGGTGACTGTAGCCCACCACCGACCGGTGCCGTGCTCAGCCCGAGGCGGGCAGAACCTCACTTGCGCCACAGCTTCTGGAGGATCGTCCATGCACCCAGCAGCATGACCGCGCACAGGACCGCTATGAACAGCCACACCAGGATCCCCAACACCCATCCAAGCATCAGGCTGTCCCCCCTCTGGCCGACTTGGGTCGGCCCGGGGAGAGAGGTACAGGCCGGGCCGGAACCCGGTGGAACGAAACGCAGGCCATGGCCGCGACCATACTTCGCCCGCCCCGGTCGTGCGACACCAGGCACCGCCTTGCTGCCACATGACCCTGCAACCGCTTGGAGTATCTACATCACGCATCTATATGAGACGCTCCTTTCCCTGCATCAGATGAGTGGGAGAAGAAGGTGACGAGCGAGCCGCCGAGCAGAGGACGAGTGGTCGCGCTCCGTGCCGACGTACCGTACGAGAGTGGTCGGTCCCCATTTCGAGTCGAGCCGTCGCCGCTGGGATTAGCCGCTACGCTCCCCTCCCCCCCGGGAGGCTCTGGGCGGATCACCGGCCCGGCACACCGCCTAAAGGTCAACGACCGTAGCCGCCGCTCCTTGAAGTTGGCCGTGTCGGCCGGGTCCGAACCGATACAGAATGCGTCGGCACGCCCTCCCCGCAACGAGCACGTCGC
This sequence comes from Candidatus Spongiisociaceae bacterium, assembly GCA_965219685.1. Lineage (GTDB taxonomy): Bacteria > Actinomycetota > Acidimicrobiia > Spongiisociales > Spongiisociaceae > JAPPFW01. Next base: position 1,645,665 of record CBDCOH010000002.1, read on the forward strand.
CATCTGTGAAGATCCGGTGCATCGAACGACTCGACAGTGACGACACAGCTAGCCTTATCCCGGTTGGAACTAGCGAGGCGATATCGAAGGTATCGCTGGGTCGAGCCCAACGGGAGTTGTGAAACGTACTCTGGCTTGTGCGACTAATCAGTTTGCGTCAAGCACACCCTGACAGATCGGGAATTGAGGAGTGAGCGGAAGAGCCATGTCCAGCTACGACTATGACTTGGTGGTCATCGGATCCGGACCCGCTGGCCAGCGGGCGGCGATCCAAGCCTCGAAGCTGGGGAAGCGAGTTGTTGTGGTCGAGCGGGAACCGCAGGTCGGAGGTCTCAACGTCACCGCGGGCACGGTCAGCAAGACCATGCGGGACGCCGCCCTGTACTTGACGGGCTACCGGGAACGTAACTTCTACGGCGAGTCGTACGCCGTGAAGGACAACATCACGATGAGTGACCTGATGGTGAGGACTCGCTACGTGATGCAGCAGCAGTCGGACATCCTGCGTAGCCATCTGGCGAAGAACCGGGTGGAAGTGATCATCGCGGAGGGGTCGTTCGTCGATCGCCACACCATCAACCTCTCCTCGCACGACGGCACCTCCAACCGCACGATCACCACCGACAAGGTCGTAATCGCGGTGGGAACCTACTCCACCACCCCTCCCGTAGTGTACGCGGACGGCAGGATGATCTTCGTCAGTGACTACATTCTCGGCCTCGACAACCTGCCTCGCACCTTGAGCATCGTCGGAGCCGGCGCGATCGGGCTGGAGTACTGCAGTACCTTCGCCGCACTGGGCATCCGGGTTACCCTCGTGGACCGCAACGATCGGCTTCTCACCTTCGCCGACGAGGAACTGGCCGACGCGCTGGCCTTCCACTTCCGGCAGAGAGGTGTGACGCTACGCCTCCGCGAAGTCGTCCACGACATCGAGTACCTGACCGATCAGCCGAGCCCTCGGGTGCGGGTCAAGCTCGACAGCGGCAAGCAGATCATCAGCGACTCGGTAATGTACTGCGTGGGGCGCACCGGCTCGACCGACGCGCTCAACCTGGCCGCTATCGGCTTGGAGGCCGACGGGCGAAGCCGGCTGAGCGTCGACGAACATTGCCAGACGAGTGTGGACGGCGTATACGCGGCCGGGGGTATCGTCGGCTTCCCAGATCTTGTCTCGACATCGCGGATGCAGGGCCGCTTGGCCGCCCGCCATGCCTTCGGGGCGCCGTGCGACACCCAACACAACCTGTTGCCGTACACCATCAAGACGATTCCCGAAGTGGCGATGGTCGGCAAGACCGAAGCCCAGCTCACCGACGAGGGTATTCCCTACGAGATCGGAAAGGCCCAGTACCGGGACACCGAGAGCAGCATGGTCAGGGGCGACGATGTCGGCTTCCTGAAACTGATCTTCAATCTCGAAACCAGGGAACTGCTCGGTGTCCACATCATCGGGGAGGAGGCCGCCGAACTGATCCACATCGGCCAGGCTGTCATCGCCCATGGCGGCACGATCGACTACTTCGTGGACGCCGTGATCGGCTATCCCACCTTGGCCGAGTGCTACACGACTGCGGCCCTCGACGGGATGACGAGGCTCGGACTGTGAGTCCTACCCATCTGACTGCCACCAAGCGGCTGGGAGGGTGCTGAGGAACGAGGACCATGGTTGGCGTTCCGTCCGCTGAGTTGGGAGTTTGTAAGCGGCCGGAGGGGGCTTCTCCGCACCCCTTCGACGATGCCGTGAATCAGCTGATCACTCCCGCTACTACTAGGTAGACGGCAAGTACGGTGAGCAGTACCACTCCATGGAACACTGCGAGGGAGCGAGAGAAGGTAGACGACAGCCATGTGGCCGCAGACTCTTGCTGACGGACAACCGCGACATCCATCGAGTAGTCCACGAGTCTTTCGTCCAGTTCACTAACGTGATCGTATAGGGCTCGGAACGACCGATCCAGCCGGAGAAAGTGACCGTCGAGTCCCCAGAACACCAGGACCGGTAGGAGGGCAACCAGCAGAATCATCTTCTCGGAACTAGCGGCACCCGACACCAGCAACGCCGAGACCAACAGAACGCTCCACCCCTTCAACAGGATCGAGTTCTGTCCGAGCCGAGACACCACGCCTTGGATCATGGCGAGATGGGCTTCCTTCTTGGCCGTCATAATGACGGGGATCCTACTACCCGCACGTTATTGCTCTCATTGGCCGGCCACCGTCGGGCGCTGGTCGCAGTCCCGTCAGCTTCTGCTCAGGAAGGAACCTACAGGGCGAACTCCTCGGGGTCACGGCTCACCATGTCGTAGCCCTCGTTGTTGTGAGGCATCTCCTGTGGCTCCCGATCGAGAGACCGCTCGGTTTCCAGGACAGCGTCAACCGCCCTGCGATCCACCTCTGCCGCGTCTCGAGCGAGGAAGGTAGGGGCCCCGCGTGTCGTGGTCAGGTAAGGCGGTCCAGCAGTCCCTGGGACACCACGATCGCGCCTCCCACTATGTCGGGCGGTCGGTTCGAGATTTGGAGTTCGCGGTCGAGTTCGAGATTCCGTTGCTCCAACCTCGCCGCCAGTTCGTCGGCGAAGTTCCGAGCGTGTGCGGCCGTGAAACCGCCTTTCGGGCGGTTCCCCTGGCCTGTCTCGCCTTGGCCTTGAACTGGTACGCGTCCCAGTAGCGGATCCGGGCTGGCACGCGGTGTTCCACGGCCACGTAGGGGTCGGAACAGGTGAGCCGACTTGATGCGGCGGGCCTCCGACGCCAGCTTGATTAGCCATTCTCGTGATGAGGAACGGCATCGTACGACAGGCAACGAACCGGGCTCTGAAAGTCGATGAGTTCCGGGGATTCTCGATCACCGACCCGATGGCGCCGGTCATATTCATGAACGACGCTGATAGCAACGCGGCCCAGGTATTCACACTGGCTCATGAGCTGGCTGACGTCTGGATCGCCGAGGGTGGAGTGTCCGATGCGGACTTGACCGTGATGCGTAGAGACCGAGATGACGTCGAAGCGTCTTGTAACGAAGCAGCCGGGGAGTTGCTGCTTCCGTGGTCGCAGCTGAGACAGCCGTGGAGCACGCGGTCCGTGTCGAAAACCCGATTGGTGCGGTCCATATCCAGGAGATTCCACCTCTCGACCGTAATGGTCGCCCGTCAGCTCTGGACGCACGGCGCTATCGACAGGGGACGAGTTCTTCGAACAATACGAAGCTGAACGGGAGAACTGGTTACCCAGCCAGGGAACAAACTCGGGCGGCGACCACTACCGGATGGTGCCCATACGCAACAGCCGACTCCTGACCGAGACGCTTCTCGAGAGCGCGGCCGCTGCAGAGACTTGATCCGTGATGCGTCCCGGATGCTCGGAGTCAAGCCCGGAAGGCTCCCGAAGCTGCGTGAGGCGATACGCGCGTAGTGCTGCGGCAGAGTACGGCCCATACGTCGTCAGCGGGGCTGCCCGGAGCTATCAACCCTTCTTGGCTGCTTTCGTGTAGCGGCGGACGGCCAGGGGCGCGAAGACCGCGATGATGATCCCCGCCCATATGATCGTGTAGAGGACCGCGTTCTGTAGGGGCCAGGCGGTCGGTTCCGGGGTTCCGGGTGGGATGTTGCCGAATAGGGTCCGGGTGGCGTGGGCGACGGAGGAGACCGGGTTCCACTCCGCGAACACCCTGAGGACGGTCGGGAAGTTCTCCGACGGCACGAACGTGTTCGCGATGAACGTGATCGGGAAGATCACCATGAAGGAAGCGTTGTTGACCACCTCCGGGCTGGGAACCGAGAGCCCTACCAGCGCCATCATCCAGGAGACTGCGTAGGAGAACAGCAGCAGGAGGCCGAAACCCGCCAGCGCGTCGATGAGGCTGCCCCGAATCCGCCAGCCGACCACCAGACCGGTGAGGGCCATGATTAGGAGGGACAGAAGGTTGTAGATCACGTCGCTGGCGGTGCGGCCCATCACCACGGCCGCCCTGGACATGGGCAACGAGCGGAAACGGTCGATGATCCCCTTCTGCATGTCCTCGGCGAGCCCTGCTCCGGTGAACGTCGCCCCGAAGATCACGGTCTGGGCGAATATCCCCGCCATCAGGAACTCGCGGTAGGAACCACCGGCGATTGGGATGGCGCTCCCGAACACGTACGCGAACAGCAGCACGAACATGATCGGGGACAGAAGGACGAACACCAGCACCTCGGGCACCCGCTTGATCTTGATGATGTTGCGCCGGGCTATCACCAGACCGTCGCTGATGGCATACAGAGTGTTCACGCCTGTCCCCTCTTCCTCGTGGTTGCCTTCTCGGAGCGGTCCTCCTCCGGCTCGGTCGCGTGTCCGGTGAGCGCCAGGAAGACGTCATCCAGAGTGGGACGTCTCAGCACGACATCGGTCACCTCGACGTCTTCGGCCTCGAGATCGGCCAGTACGCGGGCCAGTACCCTTGCGCCTCCCGTGATCGGCGCCACCACCACCCGGGGCCGCTCGTCATCGTGTAGCTCTCCGACCGCCACCCGGCCCAGCACCTCACGGGCTGCCGGGACCTTCTCGGACACCTTCACCTTGACCTCTATGCGTTGCCCGCCCACCAGGTCCTTCAGATCGTCCGTGGTTCCCTGGGCGATCGCCTTGCCGTTATCTATGACGAGAACATCATCCGCCAGCCGATCGGCCTCCTCCAGGTACTGGGTGGTGAGCAGAAGGGTGGATCCTCGCTTCACGAGGTCGCGGATGATCCTCCACAGCTCCCGGCGGCTGGGAAGATCGAGACCGGTGGTCGGCTCGTCGAGGAAGAGCACGGGAGACTCGGCCACCAGCGCACCCGCCAGGTCCAACCGGCGGCGCATACCCCCTGAGTAGGTCTTGACGGAGCGGTCGGCGGCATCGGTCAGATCGAAGCGTTCGAGCAGCTCGCGGGCCCTCGTCCTGGCCTTCTTGCGGCCCAGCCTGTAGAGGCGACCGATCATGTCGAGGTTCTCGAAACCGCTCAGATGCTCGTCCACGGCCGCGTACTGGCCGGACAACCCGATCAGCTTGCGTACCTCCGCCGGCTCGGCAAGCACGTCCACCCCGGCGACGGTTGCGGTTCCGTCGTCCGGTTCGATAAGCGTGGTGAGGATCGAGACGGCGGTGGTCTTGCCCGCCCCGTTCGGTCCGAGCAGAGCAACGACGGTGCCTTCCCGAACCGACAGGTCGAGACCGTCCAGTGCGACCACCTCGCCGTACCGCTTGACGAGGCCCGTGGCCTCGATGATGTTCTGCATGGTCTACCAATCTCGCCGGCTGTCTGCGCGGACCGACCCGCGCCAACTTCACATCTCCCCCGAACGTGCCTCCGGGGATCCTTAAATGACCCAACCGAGTCATGAGCATAACCGACCTGTAGGACTAGTCGTCCGACGGCTCGCTCCCGCCGTTGCTCGTCAAACAACACACCGTCTCGGAGTCCACTCTGGCCATCGGATCTCCCCTCGTCTTGGTTCTTGCGGGCATCGTCGGGTTGCCTATGCACCCTTGTCAACTACTGGCTAGTCTCGATAGACTAGAACTTCGTGAGAAGAGCTGTGCTGCTGACCAGGCTCCGGAGGATCGCAAAAGAAAACGGCGTGGAGATGAGGTTGGTGAGGCAAGGCAGACACGAAGTATGGGAATGTGGTGGATTCAGGTTTCCGATCCCGCGCCACCGGGAGATCAACGAATACACCGCCCGCAACATCATCAAGACCTTCGCAAACGTCTGGAGACGAGTTCATGATCTACAAGGCTGTCGCTTCCCACCGTCCGCCTTGGTGGGCGATCGAGATCACCGAAGGCCTACCGGACCACATGTTCGCTCATACCCAGGTCCGCCGACTCACTGCGGTCGATCAGACGGCCCGCGAGGTGATTGCAGCCCTTACCGAGGTCGATCCGGACGAGGTCGACGTGGAGATCACGATCCGGATGTCAGCGGCCCTCGCCGACGCGTATGCAGCGCTCACCGAAGCGGAGCAAATCGCCCGGAACACCGCCCGAGACGCTCGGCGACAAAGAGTTCGCGCGGCGCGGATGGCCCGAGATGAAGGGCTCACGACCAGGGAGTCGGCGTTGCTTTTTGGCGTTTCCCACCAGCGGATCAGCCAACTCATCAACGAGCAATCCGTTTGATCCTTCGGAGTAGATCGTGTCAGGCTCCGACGCTCAAACGAAAACAACCTCGATGGCGGGATCGAGGTGGCGCAGATCGTCGGGATCGGACGTGACGACCCGCTGACCGTTACGGCGTGCACACACCACAACGTGGGCATCCGCTATGTCGGCGGTACCGCTCGCTGCCAGCAACCGGCCGACGTTCACCGCATCGACCCTGTCCAAGGCAGCAACACGTGTTCCGGGACTGCGGACGAGGCGCGCCAGGCGGACCTGGCGCTCGGGTCTGCGGATCGCCTGTGCCAGCGCCGCCGCGGGGACCGTCACCACAGCGCCTGTCTCGAAGGCTCGGGCAAGCAGCGCGATCACCCGCCTGTCTCCGCGATCCAGTGCGATCAAGCCACCGGCGTCGAACGTGACGCCCGGCTTCAGGCGACCGCCCGATCCTGCCGTGGCGATCCCTGCAATACCTCGTCAGCCCAGGCTCTCTCCTCCGATGTGAGCGGACCGCCCGACTCCTCCAGCGCCCGCCCCAGCATCGCTCCCCAACCTGCAACATCGTCGAGGGCCATACCCACCGCATGCCTCACGAAACCTGACACGCTGGTCGCCTGACCCTCTTCCACGAGGACCTTGATCCGGTCCACGTGTTCGACCGGCAGGGTGATCGTGAGCTTCCTCGTTGCCATACCATCGCTAGACCTTTGCCAGCGCCGCAACCTCATCCGTACCGACACACCAACCGGAACATGTGACAGGCCGGACGCGTCTGGAATACCAAGTGGACGGGCGTTGTATTAGGCTACCCTAACCCTTTGGATCAGGTATCCGTGAGTTGGACGAGTAGCTGTCCGAGACAATCCCCGCCCAGGAACCCTTATGGCGTATCTGCAGGCAAGTGACATCACCAAACGCTTCAACGGCACCACCGCTCTGGCCGGTGTCGACCTCACCGTGGAACGGGGCGAATCGCTGGCATTGCTGGGACCCAGCGGCTGCGGGAAGACCACGCTGCTAAGGATACTGGCCGGCCTTGAGATTCCCGACCGCGGCACCATCGCGGTCGAGGGAGCCTGCCTGACCGCTGCGGAGACATTCGTACCGCCCGAGAAGAGGCGTATCGGGATGGTGTTCCAGGATTGGGCCCTGTTCCCCCATCTGACGGTGGCGAGGAACGTCGCCTTCGGGCTCGACCGGACCGAGATAATGCGGGGCCGGGTGGGGGAGACGCTTGAGTTGGTCGGCCTGTCGCATCTGGCCGACCGGTACCCCGAAGAGTTGTCGGGCGGCCAGGCCCAGAGGGTGGCCCTCGCCAGGGCCCTCGCCCCGCGCCCGCGGGTGCTCCTGTTCGACGAGCCCTTCTCGAACCTCGACAGCGCGCTCCGTGCCCGAGTCCGGGCCGACGTGGCGGCGCTGATGCGCGACGTGGGAATGACATCGATCTTCGTCACCCACGACCAGGAGGAGTCGTTCGTGGTCGGCCACCGGGTAGCCGTGATGCGTGAAGGACGGATCGTGCAGATAGGCCGCCCAGCCGAGGTCTACCAGTATCCGGTGTCGCCATGGGTGGCGACCTTCCTTGGAGAGGCCAACGTTCTGGACGGGATCGCCACCAACGGCCACGTGTCCACGACGGTCGGGAATGTACCTCTCGCCGACCCCGTGCACGGACCCTGCCGGGTCGTGGTCCGGCCCGAGCATCTGACGGTTGGATACGGTGACCAAGGTGTGGTCTCGTCGGTGGAGTTCTACGGGCACGACACCTCGTACGAACTAGCTGTCAACGGAACAACCCTGCTGGCTCGGGTGATCGCAGCCCCACGGTTCATGACCGGTGACCGCGTCGAGGTGGGCTATGCGGGACCCGAAGCGGTCGCCTTCGAGGCCGCTTCTCAACCCGCGGGCTAGCCGGGGAGCGGTCTACTCCGCGGCCGGCCGGGCGCCGAGTTCGGCCTCGATCAACGCCAACCCGACTTCGTTGCCAGCTACGCGGCGCAGTCGCTCGCAGATACTGCCGACGACCGACTCCTCCTCCACCTGCTCGGCAAGGAAACTCTGCAGGAAGGGAAGGCTCTCGAGATCGTTGAGGTCCGTAGCCAACTCGTACAGAGCGCGGATCCGTTCGGTAACACGCCGCTCGTGCCGCAGAGACTCCTCGAACACGTGCACGGGGCTGTCGAACTTGCTCGCCGGCGCGGTTATATCCCCGATCTCGACCCGACCATCGCGCGCCAGTACGAAGTCGATGAACATCCGGGCGTGGGCGGCCTCTTCGCCGGATTGGCTGCTCATCCATGCGGCCATGCCGGGGCGGTCATCCCATTCCAGGTGCGCAGCCATCTGTAGATAAGTGAGCGACGCCTCCAACTCGCAGGTGATCTGGTCGTTGAGTGCGCTTTCCATCTGCTCGCTCAGGGACATCGGCATGCCCTCCTGCTCGGGGTCTAGGACGTCCATCCGATCCTACCTGCCAGGCTCGGGTAACGAACCCTTCGCGCTCGCCACCGATTAGAGGACGCGGTACGGATTCGACACCGCTCATCCTGCGGTCTCTCACGCGGTCCTGCCTGATATCACCGATTGCCCACCGAGGGTGGGAGCTAAACGGATGGCGCCGCTCGCGTTGTCTTAGGGTACCCTAAGGTCTATCTATAGGTTAACTTGACAGCAAACATATTGGCTTCCTACTCTCCCTGTGAGATCGGTGAGGCACATGCTCCCGACAACTCCCGAGGACAGGAATGGACGTGACATGAGACGATCGATAGTCGCCGCCGTGGCAGCGGTCCTCGGCTTGGTGGGTGTCTCCTGTGCCGGCGGGGATGAGGCGATAACGGTCTACTCGGGCCGGACGGAGAACCTCATCGGGCCCATCCTCGAGGACTTCACCGAGGCCACAGGAATCGATGTAGAGGTCCGCTACGGGAAATCGGCCGACCTAGCCCTGCTCATACATGAGGAGGGGGACCGGAGCCCGGCGGACCTGTTCATCTCCCAGAGCCCCGGAGCCATCGGCTTCCTGGCTGGCGAGGACCGCCTCCGGCCCATCGACCGGGATACGCTCGCCGCAGTCTCCGAGGAGTTCCGCAACGCCGGTGGTCTCTGGGTGGGGATGTCCGGCCGGGTCCGCGTCATCGTTTACAACCGCGAGCTGGTGAGTCCTGCCGAACTCCCGACCTCGGTCTTCGAACTGACCGAGGAGCGCTTCCGGGCTCGGGTCGGGGTAGCACCCGCCAATAGCTCCTTCCAGGACTTCGTAACCGCCATGCGGGAGATTCACGGCGACGACGTGACGCTTGGGTGGCTGGAAGGGTTGGTGGCCAACGATGCCCGTACCTACGCCAACAACACCGCCATTGTACAAGCCGTGGGCCGCGGTGATGTCCCCATGGGCCTCGTCAACCACTACTACAACCTTCGCGCCAAGGCGGAGGACCCTGCAACGCCGTCCGAGAATTACTTCCTCCCCGGCGGAGACATAGGCTCACTGCTGATCGTCACCGCGATCGGGGTCCTCTCCACGTCCGGCCAGCCCCAACTCGCCGAACGCCTGGTGGAGTTCATGCTGAGCGAGGCCGCCCAGCGTTTCTACAGCGAGCAGACCTTCGAGTATCCGCTGGCTTCGGGTGTCGAACCGTCCCCGGGATTGCCGCCGCTCGCCGGCATCGAGGTCGCCACCTACGATTTCGATCGGCTGGGAGGAGGTCTGGAACGAACCAAGGAACTGATCGATGAGAGTGGGCTGGAAGGATCCTGAAAGGACGGACGAGGTCGCATCCAGACGGGCTCGACGCCAGCCCGGTCTTCAGGCGACGGTGCTGCTGCTCGGACTGCTGTTCTTCTTTCCTACCGCCTACCTGACCTGGGGAACGCTGAGCCTGGGAGCCGACTTCTGGGAGGCCCTACCGAGTCTGGACACGCTGCGACCCCTCGGCAACTCGCTGCTGATCGCGACTGCTACCGCCCTGTCCTGCATGTTCCTCGGTACGACACTGGCCTGGCTCGTGGCCAGGACGGACCTTCCGGGCCGGAGGTACTGGAGGGTTGTGTTGCCTCTGCCGCTGGTCATTCCGTCCTTCGTGGGCGCCACCGCCATGCTGTCGGCCCTGGGTCCGGGAGGTCTCGTACCGTTCGTGCCCAGGATCGAGGGTTTCTGGGGAGCGTTCCTGGTCCTGACGCTGCTCGGCTATCCCTTCGTTTACTTGCCAGTGCTAGCCCGGTTGGCGACCACATCCCCCTCCCTCGAGGAGGCCGCCCGTCTGCTCCGCGATCGGCCCGTTCGCAACATTCGGACGGTGGTCCTGCCGGAGATAAGGGACACCGTGATGGCCGGAGCGATGCTGGTCTTCCTGTACGGCCTGAGCGACTTCGGCGCCGTAGCCCTCATGCGATACGACACCATCACCAGGGCTATCTTCTCGGCGCGCCTCTTCGATCGCGCTACCTCGCTCACACTGGGCCTGGTCCTGGCCATCCTGGCGCTCGCCGTGGTCACCATCGAGCGCACCTGCATACCCGTTCGCAAGGTCTCCCCCTCCATCGGCAAGAGACAGGTTCGTTACGGGCTGGGCCGAGCCAAGGCAGCCGGCGTCGGCCTGCCGACGGTCGTGGTGGCACTGGCGCTCGTGGCGCCCATCGCGGTGTTCGGCCTTTGGGTCCTGCGCGGCTCCTCGACAGTAGGAGTCGGGTACTCAGGGATCGGAGACGGCCTGGGATTCCTGATCCGGCCTTCCCTGAACTCGGTCCTCGCATCGTTGGCGGCGGGAGCGTGTGCGGCTCTGATAACCCTGCCCGTGGCACACGCCGTGGCACGGCGCCGGAGCCGGATGTCGGTTGCCGCTGCCGCCTCGGTGACATCGGTCTTCGCCCTTCCGGGGCTTGTGGTGGCATTGGCCATCGTGTTCTGGGCGATCCAGGCTCCCGGACCGCTGGCCGCTGTGTACCAGAGCTTCCCCCTGCTGATCTTCGCCTACGTTCTCCACTTCGGAGCCCAGTCGATGCGGGCTGCCCAGGCGGCGATCGCCGACATACCCCGCCGCTACGAGGACGCGGCCCGCACGCTGGGTGTCAAGGCCGGCCGGCGGTTCCTCTCGATTGACCTGCCGCTGGTCATGCCCGGGGTGCTCACGGGGGGAGGTCTCGTGCTGCTATCCACCCTCAAGGAGTTACCGGCCACGCTCCTCCTCGCACCGATAGGATTCCAGACCCTGGCCACCAGGATCTGGAACGCTGCCGAGGACGGGTTCTTCGCCGAGGTCGGGATCACTTCGCTCGTGCTCATCGTGTTGTCGGGCATCCTGACGTGGATGTTGATCCTCCGGCGCGAAACCACTACATGAGCGTGTACAAGAAACCCCGCCCGAATCCACTCAAGCAGGTGGCCGTGCGTAGCGCCCGGCTACAAGCACGGCCTGCCGGCTGTCCTTCTAGTCGCTCGGAGTCTCGGTCTGGTCGGTCTGCGCCACAGCCGATGGCGGGACCGGGGCGAAGTAGCCGACGACGATGAGGAGCACGCCCACACCGAGGAACGACACCACACGAGCCACGGTCCCGGTGTTGGCCAGGTCGAACAGGAACAGCTTGACGACCACGACCGCCATCAGCGATGCTCCACCGATCCAGACGGCCCGTCGCACGAGGCGCACGCCGGCCACCATGCCCGAGAGCCCGGCGATACTCCAGACGATTGACAGGGACGCATGCAACACGGTGGAGTCGATCATCGCGTCGAAGTCGAATGGAACGTCCAGCCAGTGGTGAACGGTCCGGGCTACGGCCATAGTCAGCAGGATGATCCCCACGACCGTCAGCCCCGGGATCCAGGACCGTCCTATGACGTCTTCGAGTGGATTGTTCTCCTGCGCGTCGGCCAGCCTCTTCCACATGAGCGCCACCACGACCACGAGGGCGGTGAGTATCTCCAGCGGGTTGAACAGCGGCACGTAGGCGAGGGGCGGCGAAGCACCGTCCGACGTGAGGTTGGTCGCAAGCGCCATGATCGCCACCACCAGGAGCGCGGGGCCTGCGCAGGCCATCAGGTAGGTATGCCAATGCGTTCCCAGAGGCCAGGTCGCCGCCCGGCGTGCGACCAGCGTGCCGACCACGACCGCGAGCATCGTCGCCAGGGCCGCAGTGATCGGCCACACATCGGAGGCAACCTGGCCGACCTGCCAGTGGATCTCCCTCCCCGCCACGATCACCAATACCCAGTAACCGACGGTGTGCATGACCGACACTGCCCAAGGGAAGGCGCCCTCCCGCCAGCGGAGCACCGAGTAGTACGACGCCATGGCAACGATCCAACCGGCCCATCCGTGCATCCCGAATGGATGGCTCTGGACGATCAGCGCCAGGGCCAGGAACAGCACCAGGGCGGGCGCGAGAGCCACCCCTACGGTTCGTAGTCGCATCCAGCCGATCATCGGAGCCGCCAGGGCCAGACCGCCGAGCGAGACCGTGACGAACACGATCGAGACGGTCAAGCGGCCGTCCGGCGGGACGTGGAGCATCGTCTCCATGAGCCCACCGACGATCCACCACCCGGTGCTCCATACGAGCGCGAGCCAGCACAGGGCTCGGGTGGTGTCATCCCGGTCGTCCCCTCTCAGGTCGAGGGATCGACCTGAGAGCAGACCCACGACCGCTAACAGCGCCGCTCCGAGGAAGTACCCGTTCAGAACCGGAGTCAGACCGGTTGCGTCAAAGTCCGACGCGATGAGGTAGCCGAGGAAAGCGAGCCCGCCCATAGCCTGAAGCCCACTGCCCGCGTAGGTGGCGAGACGACGCTGGTGCCGAACGCCGAACCAGACGAGGACTCCACCCTGCAGCACCCACGCCACAGAAATGTACTGTGCCTCGAGTGCGAGCGGCACGGTGATCGCCACAAATGCCACCGAGAGACCCGCGTAGGCATCTCGAAGCGATCCGGACTCCTTGCCGTACCGGTGAGCCACCCACGCGAACAGCGCCAGGATTACGGCCAGGATCCCGGAACTGAGCGCCGCCCCGTATTCGAAGTGGTCGGTGAGGACCAGTTGCAGGCCGAGGGCGGCAAACGGAAGACCGAAGACCAAGGGACTGGTCATCCATGCCTTCACGTCCGGCGGTTGGCGGGCGGCGAATAGGACAGGGATGGTCATATACAGCAGGACGAGCAGCGCGATCAGGGGCTGGGTGGTGGCCCAGTCCTGCTCCGAGTACCGGGTGAACACCCAGAACGCCGACACAGCAAGCGTGAAACCCAGGCCGAGCAGGTTGAGTTCGGGCCAGATCTTGAATCGGGCGACCGCGACTATGGCCGCGCTGAGAATCAGGTAGAAGCCGAACACGACTACGTGGTCCCTGGCATCGGAGTAGGCGAGAACGGGAGCGAGGAAACCGCCGATGATGCCCAGCACCGCGAGCGAACGTGCGTCTTCGAGCACCGCCAGCACTCCGGCCCCCACGGTGACAATCACGACCGCCGCGGCCGCCGCCGATGCCGGGAGGAGATCGTAAACCGCATGGGCCACGTAGGTCGTCAGGTAGAGAACCGCGATTCCGCCCCCCTGCAGGCTCAGTCCGTAGATCGGGTTGCGGCCCCGGACGCGCCATCCCACCACCAACAGGAGCACACCGAATGCGGCGACCAGGACATGTCGCACCTCGATGCTGAGAGTGATCCAACCCTGATCGAGAGCCACACCGAGCAGGAAGCCCAACCCGATGAGCGACAGCAGCACCCCTATCTTGACCGGTACGTTGCCGGTGGTGACCCAGGTTCTGATCATACGGATGACTCGTCCATCGAGCGACGGTCCCTGGTGGGCGAGGGGTGCTACCCGGACGACCTCGGCGTCGGAGCGAGCCGGCGGTCCTGCCGTCGGCGATTCGAGTCCTAAAGCCGGCTGGGGCTCGATCGGTGATGCTGCGGTTGGAGCCGGCGTCCCGGAGCGTGGGGACGGGACCAGGATGTCCGGCGCCGGCGCGGCAGGAGCAGGCGCTGGTGGCTTCTCTCTCACCGTTTCGGGCGGCCGTTCGGGTTCGGCCGTGGCGGGGAATCGCCTCTCCTCGATGGGTTCACGTCCGGATTGCGCCAGCCGGCGCCGGAGTCCGATCACGTCTGCGACCAAGAACCCGACCAGCCCACCGAAGATGAACCCGCCGTCCCCCTCGAGCATCCGGGCGCCAAGCGCGACACCCAGCACGATGAAAAGCACCGTCATTACTACATGTGAGCGGTTCATGGCCAGATCCTTGTCAGTGGCCTCGATGACTCTCTGTTCGTCCCGGCCACATTAACGACAGGGGTAGGCCGCGTCCCGACCGCAGCAGTGGGGTGCTACAGCCTTACGTCGGGGTATTGGGGCCCTTGGTCCAAGTGGTTTCGTGGGAGCGCCGATGTGGCCCCACCTTGACACGGTCGGGAGCCCGTGCAAGCATCCCTCAGCGACAACGCGCTTATCGAGAGTGGTGGAGGGACAGGCCCTGTGAAGCCACGGCAACCGATCCGTTCGGTGCCAATGCCTGATCGATGAGGCAGCCAACGGCGGACTCCGCTGTCGGCGCTCAACCCCGGAGCGCGTAACGACAAAGGAGAGAACGCCAATCATGTCCCTATTCGGAACTCCCTGCGGCCCAACGTCGGTACGCGTCCGCCCTTCCTTCGCCACTCATGCCTGTCCGCGCTCTCGGGTGAATAGCCCGGGACAGCCCGGCTCGTCCCGCTGATCGCCACCACCCGAGAGCCCAGGACCGGCGTCAGCTACCAGCCCATCCGGATTGTCAACGCGCACCCGGACGGCCCCCACACGACGAAAGGACCATCCATGACAACCCAGACCAAAGACCAACTCAACGATGTGAACCTCAACGCCGTCGGCGCCCTCGTGTCAGCCGTCGCGGAGGATCCGGATAAGGGCCAGACCGAGTGGCAGGCGACCGTGAACTGGACAGGCGCCTTCCGGTCAGAGGTTTCGATCCGGGACTTCGACCCGATCCCCTCCGACGAGCCGGCCGGACTCGGCGGGTCCGACACCGCCCCCAACCCGGTGGAGCAGGTGCTCGGAGCGCTCGGCAATTGCCTGGCGGTGGGATACGCGGCCAACGCCACCGCGGCCGGGGTCGAGATCAACGATCTCAAGATCGACCTGAGCGGTGACCTGGACCTGCAGGCCTTCCTGGGCCTCAAGCCGGGCCACGCCGGATACGGGGGCCTGTCGGTGAAGGTCCACCTGGACTCCGACGCAACCGACGAGCAGCTGGCGGCACTCCACGACAAGGTGGTCAACAGCTCCCCCGTCGGTCACACGCTCAGCAACCCGGTACCCCTGAGGATCGAACTCGCCTGACCCATCGACCCGTACGCCGGATCTGTCCCCGCTCCTGCACACCCGAACGTCGGGAAACCTGCCGGAGCGGGGACAGCGGCGCGGGCGGCCACCGTCCAGATGACAGGAGGGATGTCTCGCTATATACCGATCAATAGCCAGGCGGGTCGTTCCAAGCCATCCGACCGCAAGCGATCGCACCGAACGCTCGGCGCGCGATAACGCGGAACACAGCTGCGACTCGCACAGATCAGTGTCTCCGGCCACGGGTCCTCCATCCTCTGTTTCGTCAGGGCTCCCTTGGCGGGAACATGGAACTCGGACGTTGACCGGGACCGCAAACGACCCGACCTAGCGCCAATCACCAATCACCAATCACCAATCACCAATAATGGCCAGGGTATGGCGGGGCTCGTAGATCATCACCTCGACGCCTCCGGGAAGAACTGCTGTGGCGGCGACCCCCCAGCCCGTTTCCACCGGCGGACCCGCGAACGCGAGACCCTTGGCGCGTAGCTCGGCCACAGTGGACCGGATATCGTCACACATGAACGAGATGGCGTGGCCGGTGGTCCCGTCGCTGGGATGGACACCGAGCTCGGCCGGCGGAAGGCGGAAGATCAGCCAGCCGTCTCCGCTGTCGACGTTCCCGAAGCCGAACACGTCGGCCAGGACCGAGCGCGCCTCTTCGGCTTGGGGGGTATAGATGAGCAGATGGGTTCCGACAATGATCATCCGGACCTCCCGGAGTTCGATCACGCTGCTTGCTGTGGGTATGTGGATCGTACCGATCGCAAACTCGCGGTTCCGTACCCCCACTTGGACGCGTGTTTCCGAGCCATCCGACCGAACGATCGCACTGACCCATTGGTACACAACGATTCACAACACAGCCGTGATCCGAGATGTCTGTCTCTGTTCCCCGGGTCCCTAGACCTTCGGTTTGTGAGGTTCCCCCCGTCGGCGCCTAGGTAAACCCGGACAGCCTTTCCAAGGCCGGAAACGATGTGATCTAAAGCTAACCATCGAATACCACTACAAACTACCGACTAGCCTAGGAACTAATCAGTTCGGCCTGTGGCTGCCGGGCCATCGGGTTAGGCTCATCGGACGAGAGCACACCGGCAGGTGCCCGCCCAGTCCGGTCGGAGGAGTTGATGGCGCATGTGATGACGGTCCGTGGCCCGGTCGACCCGTCCGAACTGGGCCCGACGATGACCCATGAGCACATTTTCCTGGACTTTCGCCATGCCTGGAGTCCGTCGGCTGAAATCCTCGATGCGGAGGCGGGCACGAGACCGTTCGAGACCCGGCTGGCGGGAGTGAGTCGCTGGAACCAGTCTGCCTACCGCAACAACCTGGTGCAGAGTCCCGAGCACGACTACGAGCTGATCTCCGAGGAGGTCGGCCAGTATGTGCGTGCCGGTGGCGGCGCCATCGTGGAGTTGACGGTGATCGGCCTCAACCCGGAGCCCGAGGCTCTCGCAAGGCTCTCGGAAGACCTGGGGGTGCACATCGTCGCCGGCGTCGGGTTCTACGTGGGTGCTCTGCACCCGCCATGGGTGGAAGGAATGAGCGTCACCGAACTGACCGACTTCCTCCGTACGGAGGTCACGGACGGCATAGGGGGAACGTCGGTGCGGCCCGGGATCATCGGTGAGATCGGAACCTCCGAGACTCTGTTGGACGTCGAGGAACGGGTGCTGCGGGCATCCGCTCGGGTAGCGGTCGAGACCGGCACCCCTATCAACGTCCATTGCCACCCACCCCCCCTCGAGGTCGTGCAACGCATCCTCGACATCCTCGAGGAGGAGGGCCATCCTCTGGATCGAACCTCCCTGTCACACCTCGACGAGATCACGGACCTCGACTACCACCGCGCCGTGCTCGGTCGAGGCCCCCTGGTCGGGTTCGACAGCTTCGGCCAGGACGGATACTTCGAACCGACCTGGAAGTCGAAGAGCGACCAGGCGAAGCTCGAGACCATGCTCGCCCTGGTGGAGGCCGGTTTCGAGGACCAACTGCTGATGTCCCAGGACATGCACAAGAAGCACTACCTGCTCCGCTACGGCGGGCTCGGTTACAACCACGTGCTGGCCAGGGTCATCCCTCGGATGAAGGTGACCTACGGCGCCGACGACGCCCTGGTCGAGAAACTGCTGGTCACCAACCCCGCCAGGTTACTGACGCGAGACCCGGATCCGGAATAGAGTCACACGGACGGGGACCCGAACCGGTTACCCACCGATCGCCTCTCGGGCGCTCGACCGGACCGTCGGGGGCCCGATGGCGGTGACGAGATCGGAGACTGCATGATGCTGGTCGGATACGTGAGCGACGAGTTCTACGTCGCCATACCCAACGTCGAACTCGAATTCACGCAGGGGGATGTGTCCGTCGCATCCCGATCCCGGGCCTCCGGATCCGTCCACGCGACCCTCGAGCCGGGTCCCTACCGGGTGTACCTCAGCTGTGACGGGTACACACCGAAATGGGTCGACGTGGAGGTCCGCCCGGGCACGATCCACCACTTCCGGCTGCTCTCCGACACTCTCTGCGGCTACGTATGGCCCAAATGGACCAGATCGGGCGAGACCGGCCAGGTTCGGCTCCACTCACCACATGATTCGGTGGTGACCCTGTGGCGGTACGGGTGGGAGCGCGAGTTCGTCTCGAAACTGGGTCACTTCGACGACGAGCCACGCGGGGCGTACGCGCAGATCCTCCCGGACGGCGATGTCACCCAGTCCGGCGTGAAGTGGAGCGACCACGGTTACTCTTACCCGGAGGTCGACCCGCGGGTGTACGTGGAAGCGCCCGAGCGATCCGGCCTGTACTACTTCCACGCCAAGGACGCGACGGGCGCCTTCTTCTCGTTCCCCTGGATCGTCGCCCCCCGGGAACCAAGCCACCGGCTCGCTGTCCTGGCGTCCAACATCAACTGGAACTGCTACAACCACTACGGAGGACGCAGCAACTACGTGTCCGCCATCTCCCTCTCTCCCCGACCGCACTTCAACTTCCGGCAGGAAGAGATCTACTACACGGATCCGGCGCTTCAGCCCTGGATAGCGGACGAGTACGACCCGCTGTCGTTCGACCGTCCCGAACCGCTCAACATGACGGAGGAGAACGGAAGGATCAACGACCCGATGGAGCGCCGCGGCGAGGAACACGTCGCTCCGGCCGAGTGGCGCCTGCTCGGGTGGCTCGAGCGGGAGCGATTCGGATACGACTACTACGCCGAGACCCAACTCCACTTCGGCGAGATGCCCCTAGAGGACTACGACGTTCTGATCATCAGCACCCATCCCGAGTACTGGACGGCCAAGATGTACTACCAGGTCAAGTCGTGGGTGTTTGACGGGGGCGGCAAACTCATGGTCCTGGGCGGCAACAGCCTCAACTGCGAGGTCGAGTTCCTGGACCCCACGACGATCACCGTCCGCAACAACGACCACCGCAAGCGACCCGCCGACTACGAGAGCCGGTTCGGGACGAGGCACGAATCCGAAGCTCACCTGACCGGAGTGGTGACCACCCACACCGGCTACGAGACGGGCGCGCCGTACCGGGTGATCGACCCCTCGCACTGGGCGCTGGCGGGAACCGGCCTGGCCGAAGGGGAGATCTTCGGCACGGAGTCGTTGGACCGCCGAGCTCCCGGAGGAGCCTCCGGTCACGAGACCGACAAGCGGACCCCGTCTTCGCCGCCGGGGCTCCAACTCATCGCCAAGGGCACGAATCCGGACGATGGCGGCGCCGAGATGGTCTACCACGAAACGCACAGCGGCGGAGAGGTGTTCTCGGTCGGGTCGATCTCCTACACGTGCTCCATCGCCGTCGACGAGATGATCTCGAAGGTGACCCGCAATGTGCTGGAGCGGTTCCTCGGCTCCCCATAGGCTCCCTCGGAGAGCCCTGGCCGGCATCGCGAGAAGGGATGCAGCGCGGACACCCTCGCACCCCCGTCTATCCGAGTCGGCACCCTCGGGCGACCAGAACGCGAAAAACCTCCCGACGGACCACTCCTGCGGGCCCACCCCCACCGCCACCTCCGAGTCCCCCCGGGCGCGTTCCTCCAAGCCCTGAAGAGCCCGGTTCATTCAAAGATGATCCCTGTGCCGGTCTGCCGGACGTCCTAGGCAGACCGCTGGTGCATGCGGCTATCCAACACTATGCACGACTGTGTGACATGGTCAACCCCTCTGTTTCCGGAAGGCTCCGGTTCCAGCGAGCGGCAGCGCCGGCGACCGACCGTTAACTCAGGACTCCCACTCGGGGAACGGTTGCTTCCAGTTCTCGTAGATGATCATGTCCTGGATCTCGGTGGGGATGGTGGGAAGCTTCGTGCCCTCCACGATGTCGTTGACTCGCCTGAGCCCGTTGATCACGTTGGTGATCGTCCCCGACGGGTAGTCGGAGGCCAGCAAGAGCTTGTGGTCGACCCCGTACTCCATGGCGGTGACCATCGCCTGCCAGTATCGCCATGGCCGGTAGTGCACAGCCGATATGTCGGCGTACATGTTGGGCGACTTGCGGATCAGCGCGACCATGTCCTCCTCCCAAGGATGCCCCAGATGGGCGATGATCATCCTCAGGTCGGGAAACTCCATCGCCACGTCCTCCAGTTGGAGAGGCAGCGCCCAGCGCAGCCGGGCACGGCTGGGGAACGTGGTGCCCTGATGCCAGATGATCGGGATGCCGTATCCGGAGCACTTGCGGAAGAAGTCCCAGTAGGCGCGGTCGGTGGGGTCGAAGTGCTGGTAGGTGGGTCCGAGCTTCAGACCGCGCAGGCCGAGATCCTCGACGCAGTGGGTCAACTGGTCGATCGCATCGGGTGCCGTGGGGTTCACGGACGCCCACCCGATCAGCTTTTCCGGATGCGTCGCCACATATTCCGCTATCAGGCGGTTGGGAACGACGATTCCCGTGGGTTCGGCCTGAATCCCGAAAACCACCACCTTGTCCGCCAGCGCCGAAGCCTCCCAATGGTCCGCAGGCCGTGAATCGTACGAGTGCAGGTCGAGATGAGCGCTGTGCACCTCTCCCCCGGATTGCTTCATCTTGACCAGCTTGGACGCCAGCGCTTCCTGGGCCGCTTCCTCGGACCAGTGATCCGGGTACCAGCCTATGTGGGTGTGGACATCGACGATCACAGGTGTATCTCCTCTCGTGGCCGGCCACGGTCCGTGCGGTCGACCGGATGGGACCTCGCAGGAGTCATGGTGCTGTCACGCGACCGTTACCGGGAGACATCCACCGGCTCGCCGCTCCGAACCGACTCGTCCAACGCCAGCGCGACTTCCAGCGCGGCGCGGGCGTCCTCCAGAGACACCGGCCAATCATGGCTGCCCCGTACCCAGCCCAGGAAATGGCGATCCTCGATCGACACCGAACCCGCCATCGTGCCTCCCACGTCGAACAACCCGTGGGTCCTGAGCCATCGGGTCTCGCCGAGCGAGTAGACCCTGGTCACCGGGTCGCGCATCTCGACGTATCCCGCTCCCCGGGTACCGAAGACGGCCAGCCGGTAGTCTCCCGCCAGCCCCGACCGGCGGCTCATGACCCAGTTGAACTCCAGCACGCCGACTGCTCCACTCCTAAACCTCAGGGTCGCGACGACCGCATCGACCGTTCCCTCGCCCAGAGACGAGGTGGAAGCCGGCATGGCGTAGACCCGGTCGATGTCCCCGGCAAGCCAGCGGAGCAGGTCGATGTCATGGACGCCGACCTCCACCGGCAGGGTCGTCCGGTGTGCCAGCAGGCGTCCCTCGAACGCCGGAACGTTGCGGCGGGCGCTCATGCTCACCGGATCACCGATCTCCCCTCCGTGCACGCTCCTGGCGAGTGCCACGTAGTCGGGCTCGAAACGCATCGTGTGTCCTACCGCCAAGCGACCACCCGTTCGTCGGGTGATTCCGATGATCGCATCGGCGTCGTCGAGGTCATGGGCGATCGGCTTCTCGCAGAACACCGGAAGGCCTGCATCGAGGCAGCGCTCCACCACCCGAAGGTGCTGCTCCTGCGGGGTGCATACGAAGACCGCTTCGACTTTCCGGGTCGCCAACAATCGGTCCAGATCGGCGAAGAAGCTCACACCGGTAGGCAACCTACTCTCCACATCGGGATCCAGGTCGCAACATGCCACGAGTTCCGCCTCGGGAACGGCGTCCAGCACCTGGACATGGACCGAGCCCATCATCCCGACACCCACCACCGCACAGCGGACGGGCTCCACGTGCACCCTCCTTCCCGCAGATCCACTCGCAGACATCACGCCATCGGCCGTCCGGACCGGTGCTGGCTGGGCCGGCCTCCCGGTTGACGCCACCAGGCAATTATCCAATAATCATGCCACGCAACGGTGTTGCGATGGGCGCAACACACGGGGAGGGTTGGATGAGGGTACAGGAAGCGCTCCGCCGGCAGGGGCTCCCGTCGGCCGGGACCCCGGCAGGCAGCGACCGCCGTTTCCCCGACGGCGCCGAGTTCCGGATCGAGATCCCGAGCGTCGAGGGCCCCAGGGTGCTGGAAGCCGTTCTTGAACAGGCGGGTCGCTACGACCTGACCGTTAACCGAATCTCGCAGGGCAGCGGGGGGATGCTGCTCGAGGAGGGCGAGCTCAGGGAGATGGCCGCCATCGGCGCCGGGGCAGGGCTCGAGGTGTGCCTCTTCACCGGCCCCAAAGCCGGCTACGACGTCGGCGCGTTCAGCCGGTCGGCCGACGGGCGCAGCCAGTTCGCCCAGATAAGAGGCATGCGCCAGCTTCGCTACGCGGTGGCGGACATCGTCAGGGCTACCGAAGCCGGGATCCGTAGTTTTCTCGTGGGCGATCTCGGGCTGCTGGCGGTTCTCACCCGGATGCAGGAAGAGGGCGACCTCCCGAGCGCGACCGTGTGGAAGATATCCGCCTACATGGGTGTTTCGAATCCCGCCTCCATCCGGCTCCTGGAGGATATGGGCGCCGGGTCCGTCAACATTCCGGCTGACGTGACACTGGAGCAACTCTGGGAGATCCGGTCCTCCGCATCCATCCCGATCGACCTGTACTTGGAGACGCCCGACAGTATGGGACCGGTCGTCCGAGGACACGAGATAGCCGACTTCGTAGCGGTCGGGGCGCCGCTCCATGCGAAGATGGGTCTCGCCAACGCGGGCGGGGTCTACCCTTCCGGTGGCCAGACCCTGGACACCGCGATTGCCAACGCCCGTGAGAAGGTGCGCAGGGCAGCCATCGCGCTGGAATGGCTGCAGCGGGAGCGACCGGCCTCGGTGCAGTCGAAGCCGCACGCCGCGGGACTCGGCGTGCCTGTCTCCCCGTAGGTGGGACGAAGAACCCGGACCGGACCGGTGGTGCATGAACGACTTGCCGATCACCGGCGGCCGCCTCTCATCACCACGGTTCCTGAACACGCTCCTAGGATCACCCTGCAACAGTCGGAAAACTGCGCCGGTCTCGGTGAACCCAGGGTCCCGGTCCGGCCTCCGGCTTGAAGGCAGCGCGAGGATGACCCCTTGATGCGAATCCTGTTCGCCGAGTTGACCCGCGAGGAATCGCGCACCATCGCGAGCGACGGCGTGCTCATCCTGCCGGTGGGCGCAACCGAACAGCACGGGCCCCATCTGCCGGTCGGAACCGATTCGATGGGTGCCGAGTACGTGGCCCGCGCCGCCGCCGCGGCCTTGGGTGACCGGTTCCCGGTAGCCGTCGCCCCGACGCTCTGGTACGGGTCGTCTCCGCACCACCTTCCATTCGGGGGGACGATGTCCCTGGATGCCGGCACGTTCCTGGCTGTGTTGATGGACCTGGGGCGCTCGCTGGCCCGGGCCGCATTCCGGCGGCTGTTCATCGTCAACGGCCACGGGGGCAACCACGAACTGATCGGGATCGCCGCCCGCGACCTCGCGCTCGAGGAAGGAATCGAGGTCGCGGCCTGCTCGTGGTGGGCCATGGCGCACCAGGACCTGGCCTCGGCCGGGGCGGCCGAAATCGGGCGCCTGCCCGGTCACGCCGGCGCCTTCGAATCGTCCGTCGTCCTGGCCCTGGACGCCGCGCTGGTCAGGGAGCCACGGCCGCACCGTCCCGAATGGTCGTCGCCCCTCGTCGGCACAGTCGACGCTCCGGTACGGATCGAACGGCCGGGGAGTTGGGAAGCGACCGATGGTTTCACCGACAGTCCCTCGAGAGGCACAGCGGAGTTAGGACGCACTTTTCTCGAGATCGGAGTCGACAGATTGACCGAAGCGGTGGCCGCCTTCTACAAGGGGTCCGTAACAGATTGAGACCCTGCCCGGAACCACACAACGCTCGAAGAGAAAGGGAGCACGAATGACAGAACTGTTCGAGCGGGTCGCGAACGCCATCGACACCCGGCGGGTGGTCGAACTGGCCCGCGCGCTGTGCAGTGTCCCGTCGGATGATCCGCAAGCCGAGGGACCGCGGGCCGAGATCATCGCGGACGCCCTGGAATGCGCAGGTGTCGATGTTCATATCGCCGATGTCGTGGAAGGACGCCCGAACGTGATCGCCCGTGTCCCGGGAGAGGGCAGGCGAGCGCCACTCGTGCTGCAGGGGCACATCGACGCCGGGGTCTACCCGACCGGATGGACCCACGACCCGCACGATCCTTGGGAGAACGGCAACCGGATGTACGGCGGCGGGATCACCGACATGCTCGGGGCGGTAGCGGCGATGGTGGCGGCTGTCGAAGCGGCCCCCGCTTTCGGACCCCTGCCGGGCGATCTGATCCTGCACGCCACCATGTATCACGACGGCATGGGACTCGGCTCGAAGTACGCCCTGATGACCGAGGGCCCCACGGAGGGCTACGGGATCTGCGGGGAGCCGTCCGATCTGAACATCCACACGGGCAACGGCGGGGCGTTCAAGTTCGAGGTCACCCTCACCGGGTCGCCCGCGCACGTGTCGCGGTCGGAGTCGGCCGTGGACACCCTCCGCCCGGCGACGGCGGTCTACCAGAAGCTCGTGGACCACGAATTCGGTCACCGGCCCGAACCCCGCCTCCCCGACCTGCCCCGCCTGCTGATCGGGGAGCTCAAGGCGGGCAGCTCACCGGCCGCCGTAGCGGAGTCGGCGACCATCCGAGGCGATCTCCGGTATGTCCCCGGGATGGACCGGACCACGGTCAGGCAGGAGATCGTTGACATCGTCGACAGCGTGGTACCGGACGACGTGGGCCGTCGGGTACGGATCATCGGTATGCACCAGCCCTTCCTCGGAGCCACCTCGGGCCCTCTGGTCGATGCCATATCGGCCGCGCAGAGCGCCATCGTCGGCCATCCTCCGCGCGTGACCAACGAGTTGCCCGGCCAGGCCTTCGTCACCGACGCGGCAGACCTGGTGGCAGCCGGACTGGAGACCGTCGTCTACGGCGTCGGCGCCTGGTACTACGCCGCGGACGAGTGGGTCTGGATCGACCATCTGGCCGGGTCTGCTCGTGTGTACCTGGCCGTGGCGGCGATGCTGGGCGCTGATTCGTGACCGCCGAGGGCGGCACGTTGCTTGAGGTCCGGCCGGGATGATTGTCGACGCCCATACCCATGTCGGTTCCCGCGAGCACTTCAGCCCCCGCTTCGTGGCCGAGATGATCCGAGCCTGGGGCGAGATGAATTGGCCCGAGGACGATCTGGCCGCGCACCGGGAGGCGATGGAACAGGTCGACCGGGCGATCGTGGTGGCAATGGACGCGCCAGCGGTCGGGATGGTGGTGCCGGACCGGTACGTCAGCGAGTACGTGGCGTCTCGACCCGACAAGCTGATCGGCTTCGCGAGCGTCGACCCCAACCGGCCCGACGCCCTCGAGAGGCTGACCTTCGCCGCCGAGGAACTCGGTCTCAGGGGCCTCAAGGTAGGACCCATCTACCAGCACTTCGATCCGAACTCGCCGCCGGCGACCGCCCTGTTCCGGCGTGCCGAGCAACTCGGGCTGCCCGTGCTCTGCCACCAGGGCACCACGTTCGTCTCGGACGCTCCGCTGCGCTGGGCCAGGCCTTTCCTAATGGATGACGTCGCCCGTGCGTGCCCGGACCTGCGGCTGTTCATCGCCCACCTCGGACACCCCTGGTGCGAGGAAACCATGGCGGTCATACGCAAGCACCCCAACCTGTACGCCGACGTGTCAGCACTTCACACGCGACCTGTTCAGTTGTACATGGCGCTGCGTTCAGCCATCGAGTACAGGGTCACGGACAAGCTCCTGTTCGGGACCGACTTCCCGTTCGCCACTGCCCAACAGACCGCGGATGCGCTGCGATCCGTCAACGAGTCGGTCGGCGCTGGGTGGCCCCCGATACCGGATGAGACCATCGAGCGAATCATCCGGAGCCCGGCGCTGCAGATGCTCGGGCTGGAGGGCTAGTGGTCGGTGTACGCGGTGATTCGCCGTGTCCCGCCAGCCGGCAAAGCCCTAGGCGGCGCATGCCGCGCCGCCAGAAGGAGGACTCATGAGAATAGAGCGAATCCGGACTACGCCCGTCGCAGTGCCGATGGTCCCCGAACGGATCATCTCGGGGGCCGCGGGAACACACAGCCGATCCCCTTTCCTGGTCGTGGAGGTTGAGACCGACGCAGGGCTGACCGGTCTCGGTGAGGTGTCCTGCACACCGGTTTGGAGCGGCGAGGACTCCACCACGGCGAGCCACGTGATCGACTCGTACATCGGACCTGCCGTCGCCGGTCTGGACCCCCGGGCGCCGGAGGCGGCCCTACCTGCTATCGACGGTGCGATCGCCGGTCACACCTTCACCAAGGCCGCCGTCGAGATGGCCCTGTGGGACATCGCCGGAAAGGCGGCCGGCCTGCCCGTCTACAGGCTGCTCGGCGGTCCTGTCATGCCGGAGATCCCCACCAAGTTCTCCGTGACCGGGGCCGCGCCGGACCATGCCGCGGAGGTGGCCTCGTGGGCGGTGGACCGGGGTTACCCGGCCATGAAGGTCAAGGTGGGCCGGGGCGGGGTTGCAGCCGATGTCGCCAGGGTGGCCGCAGTCCGGGAAGCGATAGGGGACCACATCGTGCTCGGAGTCGACGCCAACTGCGGCTGGAACCGGGCTGAGGCGGTGGCCGCCGGGCGGCGCCTGGAGGCGCTGGGGGTCTCCTTCATGGAGCAGCCCGTAGCGAGGCGCGACTACGGCGGGATGGCGGCAGTGAGGCGCCGGGTCGGGATGCCGGTGGTAGCCGACGAGTCGGCGGGCACAGCGGAGGACGCAGCGCTTCTGGCCGTCAACGAGTCGTGCGACATCCTCTCGATATACGTAGGAATGGCGGGGGGTATCGCCCCGGCCCGCCGCGTGGCGGCCGTTGCGACGGCTTTCGGATTGGGGTGGACAATCGGGAGCAACCTGGAACTGGGGATCGCTCTCGCTGCGCACATGCACATCGCCGCGTCCACCCACGGGTTCGACCGACGCGTCCCCGCCGACATCCTGAGCCCGTTCTACTACGAGGGCGACGTGATCGCCGAGCAGCTGGACGTGCGAGCCGGTCTCGCTGTCGCACCGGACGGGCCCGGGCTGGGGGTCAGTCTCGATCCGGACGCGCTGGAACACTACCGGGATGCCCGCTGAATCCGTCCTTGCGCGTCGGGCAGGCCCCGGCTTGCGCATAACCGGGATCACCGCCACCCCCGTCGAAGTTCCCCGGCTGGCCCGCTTCCTCCCCAAGACCGCGCACGGGTCGGTCCAGGCCAGCCGGTACGTAGTGCTCGAGATCGAATGCGGTCCGGGGAGGAGAGGACTCGGGGAGATCACCTGCGATCCCCTCTGGAACGGGGAGGAAGCCATGGAAACCTCCAGGCTGCTGAGGGGTCCCCTGGGCGACGCCCTGCTCGGCGCCGATCCTCTCCAGTGGGCCGAGGTCTCGGCCCGGATCGACGGGACGGTCAGCAACCGCCCGTTCCTGCGGGCGGCCGTCGAGATGGCCTGCCTGGATGTGGCCGGTCGGCGTTTCGGCGTGCCCGCCCATGCCTTCTTGGGCGGCGCCTACCGCAAGCGGATCAGCACCAAGCTCGTGCTTCCCGCCCGGTATGTCGAGACCGTGAGGGCCATGGCTGAGGACGCGGCCGGCCTGGGGGCTACGACCCTGAAGGTGAAGGTGGGGCTAGGTGTTGAGGAGGACGTCGCCCGGGTGGCGGCGGTCCGGGCGGCGGCCGGGCCGGACGTCCGGATCACCGTCGACGCCAACGAGGGATGGACCCCCGAGCAGGCCGGAACAGCGTTCGAGCGGCTGGCGCCGCTCGGTGTGGTGGCGGTCGAGCAGCCCCTACCGAGGGAATCCGCCGGAGCCTCCGCCGCGCTGCTGCGCGCGACCTCGATGGCAGTGATGGGCGACGAGTCGATATGGACGGAGCGGGATGTGGTCGAGGCTGCCCGACACCGTTCCTTCGACACGGTCAATCTCTATCCGGGCAAGTGCGGAGGGCTGAGGCGAACGATCCGGATGGCCGGCCTAGCCCGGGCACTCGGGATGGCCGTGTCGTTCGGCTCCAACCTCGAACTCGGCATCGGGGCGGCGGCCATGGCCCAAACCGCGGCTGCGACAAGGGTCCTGAGCCCGGTGGTGCCGGCTGACCTCATCGGTCCGCTCTACTTCGAGGCAACGATGGTCGAGGACGCGGGATTCGTAGGGTGGAGATCTTCCATGGTGCCCACCGGCCCCGGCCTCGGGGTAAGGCTCGATCGTGAGGCCCTAGACGCCTACCGGATCCGCGAGGACACGGACTGATCCGTCGCGGTCGGAACGATCGGGATGGTCTTGAGTGCTCCGACCCGCTCCAGCAGGCGGGGTGCCAACGTCTTCATCCTGTCCTTGGTCCACCGGTCGGTAGGTCCGGTGATGGAGACGGCTACCGGGTCCAGGTTGCTCCCGAGGCGGAAGCCGAAACCCAAGCAGCAGACTCCCAGGCGGCCTTCCTCGAAGTCGAGGCTGTACCCGCGGTCTCGGGTGCGCCGCACCTCGGCCACCAGGTCGTCGGCCGACGTGATGGAAAAGGGCGTTAGCCCTACCAGATCGAGCTTCACCACCAGGGACTCCAACTCGTCGTCGGCGAGAACCGACAGGTACGCCTTGCCGAGGCCGGAGGTATGCATGGCGTCCCGGCTACCCAGCTGGCAGGAGACTCGCAGGGGGTTGGGACTGTCCACCCGACCGACGATCAGCATTTCCTGGCCATGGGGCACCGCCACGTGCACGGTCTCCCCGGAAATGTCGCGAAGCTCCTCCGCCAGTTGGAGCGCCTGCCGGAGAGAGGTCCCCGCGGCGGCCGCCTGACCGACGGCGATCAGATGGGGGCTCACCATGTAGGACCTACGGTCGTCGAGCACGATCCAGTCAAGTTCCCGCAGGGTGTTGAGCAGGCGCAGGGCGTTCGACTTGTGCACACCGATCTCGGAGGCCACATCGTCGAGCCTCACCCTTCCCTCGCGAGCGACGTACTCAACCGCACGGACTACCCGAGCCACGGTCTCCATAAGAACCACTGCTCCTCCCTCGCGCGGCATCAGAACAGTAATCGATGGAATCCCCGAGAGAAACCCTTGCGCAAGAGCCGCCACTCCCGACCACTTGACACGTTCGAGAGGCGGGCACCAGAATTACCCACGCAAACGGGTTGCGCTGAGCGCAACCGCGTAGCTTATTCGGAGACTGGACCCTTTCACGGAGGAGGACTCGATGAGGATTCGGGGACGCGTTATTACGACGCTCGTGGCACTCGCTCTCGTGGTGGCGGCATGCGGCGAGGACGAGCCGGCGCCCACGACCGCAGCCGCGACAACGGCAGCGCCCACGACCGCAGCCGCGACGACCGCGGCGCCGGCCACCACGGAGGCGATGGCCGAGGAGGCCATGAGCGCCTGTGAGGGGGCTACCTTGAGCTTCATCGGGCTCGACGGGGAGGCAGGAGAGGTCGAACTCGAGGCGTGGCGGGACGCTAACAACGTCGCCCTCGAAACCCATTGGCCGGGCAACTGGCCCCAGTTCGTCACCGCCATCAAGGTGGGCGACGTCTACGACCTGGCGACCATCGCCTACTTCCAGGCGCAACGCCAGATCGAGGCAGGCCTGTTCCACCCGATCGACACCAGCCGGCTCTCGAACTGGGACAAGATGTTCGCCGGCCTGCGCGAGAACGTTTCGTTGCGCGGCCCCGACGGTCAGGTGTACGGCGTGCCGATCGCCTGGGGCGACGGTCCCTACATCTATCATCCCGAACGTGTCCCCAACCCGCCCGTGTCGATTCTCGAACTGGCCGAGCCGGAGTGGGAAGGCCGCTTCACCCTGTTCGACTCGGCGATCTGGCTGTTCTCGATGCTGGCCGTCGCGCTCGAGTTCGACGACGGGGTCGGTGAGCTGACGTACGTCACGGACGACCAGATGGAGGAGATCAAGGCCGAAGCGATCAAGATCGTGAGGAACGCGGCCGGATTTACCAACGGATACCGCGAGGCCACCGACGTGATCGTCGCAGGCGACTCGGACCTCAACATCAACGGTTGGGAAGCCATGCTCACCTGGGCGGAGGAGCAGGGTGAGACCCTCGACTTCGACTTCTTCGTGGAGTCGGGCGGAGGCGGCTGGTGGGACGGTCTCGCCATCCCCGTCACCGCGGACGACATCGAATGTGCCTACGAGTACATCGACCTGATGATCTCCGACGAGATAAACGCCCAGGTGGGCGAGAACCTGGTCTCGGGGGTCGTCAACGAGGTGTCGGCCGAACTGGCCGGTCCGGGCGCCCAGATATACGACTACGACCTGGTGCGGCCGGAAGTGCCGGAAGTGTCGTTCCGTGACCAGTCCCCACCGGAGGACGACGCAGCCGAGGAAGGCATCGCCTCGTACTCCGACTGGCTGGAGACCTGGGAGGAAGTCAAGGCAGAGCTGTAGAGGCGGACCTGCTCTCAGGTATATCCTGGAAGAGTGACAGATCTGACCGGAGAACCTCCGCGGGTGGACGACTCGGTGTCGTCCGCCGCGGGGGTTCTCGTCCGCAAGCGGCGCCGCGACCGGGTGGTGGCATGGCTCCAGTTGCTGCCGGGATCGGCGTTCTTCATCGCCTTCTTCCTGGTGCCCCTGCTGGGTCTGCTGGCGATGAGCTTCTTCAGGCTGGTCGACTTCGAGCCGGTCGCCGACTTCACCATCTCCAACTACGTCGAGGTCCTGACCAACAGCGTGCATGCCAGGCTGGCGTTGCGAACCGTACAAGCCGCGACGATCGTCACCGCGATCGTCCTCCTCGTCAGCTTCCCGTTCGCCTACACGTTGAACTTCGTGTTCAGGAGACACCGACAGATCCTGTTCTTCCTGGTCCTGGTCAGCCTGTTCGGCGGGTACATCGTCCGGATCTACGCATGGCGGAGCATCCTGGGCAACCAGGGTGTGATCAACCAGGGTCTCATGGCCCTGAGCATCGTGGACGAACCCGTCCGCCAACTCCTCAACAGCATGTACGCGGTGGGGGCGTCGCTGGTCAACTTCCTCGTCCCGCTCGGTGTGCTGCCGATCTACGCGGCGATGCAGAACGTCTCGCCGGGAATAGCCGAGGCCGCCCGCGACCTCGGTGCGTCGCGAATGCGGGCTGCCCGCCAGATCGTCCTGCCCCTGTCGATGCGAGGGGTACGGGCAGCCGCCGCGTTCGTGTTCATCGCCACCCTCGGCGAATGGGTCACTCCCCGACTGCTCGGAGGCACCGAGGACCTGCTCATCGGCAACCGTATCGAGTACTACTTCGGATCGTCGCTCGAGTGGCCAGCCGGCGCCGCGCTCGCCATCACGCTGATCGTGGCGATGGGCGTCGCCGCGTACGCCATCATGTCCCTGATGAAACGGTTGGCGCGATGACCGCGGCCGCGGCACCGGCACCGTCACCGGGAGGCTGGCGGCGAGGACTCGCCAAGCTCCGGCGGCGGCCGATAGCGTCGGCCGGCTTCGTCGGTCTGGTTCTCATCTACCTGTTCGCGCCGCTGATCGTGATGGTGGCCTTCTCGTTCAACTCCTCCCCCCGGCTCAGCTTCCCCTTCGCCGGCGTGTCCCTGCGATGGTACGAGGAGATATTCACCGACACCCTGGTCCTTCGGGCGTTTCGCAGGAGCCTGCAAGCTGCGGTGGTTACCGCCGGAATCACCGGAATCCTGGGTCTGCTGGCAGGGCTGGGCATCCTCAAGATCGCCAAGCGAGCCAGAGGGTTCATCCTGGCCATCTCGGCTGCTCCGCTCGCAGTGCCCGGGCTCCTGTTCTCGATCGGCTTGGCGATCATGTACCGGCAGTTGGGCTTCGACCGCTCGATCTGGGCGGCGACTCTAGGACATGCCCTGATCGCCCTACCATTCGTGTTCCTGGTGGTCGGCGCCTCGCTCGAGCGGTTCCGCTTCACGCTGATCGAAGCCGCCCAGGATCTAGGCGCAACGCGCTGGCATGCGTTCCGCACCGTCACCCTTCCACTGATCCTGCCTGCCGTCCTCGGTGCGATGATGCTCGCCGCGGCCATCTCCATCGACGACTTCGTTATCGCCTTCTTCACCGCCGGGCAGGACAAGACGCTGCCTCTCATCATGTACGGGAGGGTTCTGAAGGGCATAGATCCCACCCTGAACGCGATCGGTACAGTGATGCTCGTGCTGACCACCAGCCTGGCCTTCATGGCCGCCCGCCGGACGACTATCGGTGAACGATGAGCGACGCATCGCGACAGGCCGATCCTCCCGCCATCCGTCTCGATGGGGTGACCAAGCGCTTCGGAGGCGTGATGGCGGTCGACAACGTCACCCTCGAGATAGAGGAGGGCGAGTTCTTCTCGCTCCTCGGACCGAGCGGCTGCGGCAAGACCACCACACTTCGCATACTGGCCGGTTTCGAGACACCCGATGAGGGTTCCGTCTACCTGCGGGGCGAGGACGTGACGCTGGTGCAGCCCAACAGGCGGGCGACCAACATGGTCTTCCAGAACTACGAGTTGTTCCCCCACATGACGGTGTTCAACAACGTGGCGTACGGCCTCAAGCTCAAGAAGGTCCCGAAACGGGAGATCACCCAGCGGGTCAACGAGATGCTCGAGGTGGTCGGAGTGGGCGGGCTCGGCAAGCGGGCGGCCGACCAGCTGTCGGGTGGCCAGCAACAGCGGGTCGCGCTGGCCAGAGCGCTGATCAACCGTCCCGCGGTCCTGCTGCTCGATGAACCCCTGAGCGCGCTGGACGTGAAGCTACGGAAACGGATGCAACTGGAACTCAAGTCGATCCAGCACTCCCTCGGGACCACCTTCGTCTACGTGACCCACGACCAGGAGGAAGCCCTGCTGATGTCCGACCGGGTAGGGATCATGAATCAGGGCGTGCTCCTGCAGGTCGCCGCGCCGCGCAGCATCTACGAAAACCCGGCGGACGACTTCGTCGCCGACTTCGTGGGAACCTTGAACGAGATCACCATCCGGATCGAGAAGATCGACGGCGGGCGGGGGCTGGTGACCTCCGGTGACCGGGAGCGGATCTGGATAGACGTAGGGGGCGGAGCGTCTGCCGGCCAGACCGTCAGGTTGGCCGTGCGGCCCGAAGCCCTGAAGATCACTCCCCTGGACCGCTGGGATGCCGCGACCGATCTGAGCTACGTCGACGGGACGGTGTCCGACGTCATCTATCTGGGCCCCTTCACGCAACTCCTCATCGAGAGCGACCGGCTCGGGAGGGTGGTCAGCCAGCAGGTGAGCGATGCCCGGGCGGCGGCGATACGACCCGGCATGGAGGTGATGGTCAGCTGGGATCCCGACACGGCATTCATGCTGGCCGGACCCGCGGCTGACAGTCGATGACCGGAGACGGCGACCCCGTCCCCTCCATCGGCCGCGACGTCGTCGGTTACAGCTACACCGCCGACCAGGCTCCCCGCCTGACCGTCGAGGCGGGCGCGACCGTCCGGTTCGAGACCTGGGACGCGCGGGCCGGCGCGCTCCTCGACCGCGAAGCGGGAAGGCCGTTCGAGTTGCCGCGACCCACTCCGGGGCGAGGCAACCCGCTGACCGGACCCCTGGCGGTAAGGGGCGCCGAGCCCGGCGATGCGCTCCTGGTGACGATCGAGGGCATAGAGTGCATCTCCCCCGGATGGTGCGGTGGGCACGCGCACGTGGGACCCCTCCCCGCTGGGCGGATTCCTCGCCCCCGCGGACGGGTGTGCACGCACGACGGCGAGTTCGTCCACTTCGCCGAGGACGTGCAACTACCCCTCTCGCCGATGGTCGGCTGCATAGGGACGGCGGTGCCCGACGACCCGCCGAACGCGGGCCTTCCCGGCCGCCACGGCGGCAACCTGGACCATCCCGTCGTCACCACGGGGGCGGTGCTACATCTCCCCGTCTTCGTCGGCGGAGGGCTCCTGTACGTCGGCGATGTTCACGCCGCGCAGGGCGACGGTGAGCTCTCGGGAATCGGTTTGGAGATCCCGGCCGAGGTCACGGTGACGGTCGACCTCGATCGCGGCCGGGGCCTCAGATGGCCGTGGGTCGTGACCGAGGAACGCGTGATCGTCATGACCTCGGCCCTCGAGTTTGCGGATGCGAGACGGGAAGCCGTGGAACAGATCGTTCGAGTCCTCGAGACACAACTCGGCTACGAGCCGGCAGATGCTCTCGGCCTCATCTCCGTCGCCGGCGACCTGCGGATCGGCCAGGCGTTCGGCGGGATGGAGATGACCCTGCGACTCGAGATGCCGAGTTCGCTGGGCATAGTGCCCGGATAGGAGGACGGTCCAAGTCGAACGCTGTCTGATACTGCTCCGGGGCATCAACGTCGGGGGCCACAATCGGGTACCGATGGCGGAACTCCGGTCGAGGCTGGCCGACGCGGGCTACTCCGACGTGGTCACGGTTCTCGCGACCGGGAACGTGATCGTTTCGAGCCAATCGCAGCGTCCCCGCGAGGTCGCCGCCATCGTGCAGCAGTTGCTCAGCGACGCGTTCGATGTCAAGGTTCCCTGCGTCGCGCGGACCGCGGGCCAGGTTCGCGGGGTGCTCGATCACGATCCGTTGCGGGAAGTCGTCTCGAACCCGTCGCTGTACCTGGTGAACTTCCTCTCCGAGGAACCCGCTCCGTCGTTGGTGGAGGCGTTGCTGGCGGAGGACCGCAGCCCCGAGGTCATCGCGATCGAAGGAACAGAGGCATACGTCTGGAGCCCCCATGGGGTCAGGGCCATGACCCTCTCGTATGCGTACCTCGAGAAACGGCTCGGAGTCGTAGCCACCGCGCGCAACTGGAACACGGTGAAGAGGATCGCCGCCAAGCTCTGATCCGGATCACTCGCGATACGCCGGCATCTACACGCACCGCGCCACGACCGCGATGTGTTGGCCCTGCTGCACGGGCGCTCGCCAGGCGGCCGCTATCAGATAGCCGTCCACGCCGGCGCGCACCTGCCAGGGATCGTCGTCGATGCGATTGAAGTCGTGGAGCAGACCGATCACCTGGCCTTCTACGACGCCCGATCCGCACTCGAGGAGGGGTTCGAAATGTCCCGGCCAGGGCGCCGGCACATAGCACTCCCGGGCGACCGCCTCGACCACTCGCTGCGTTCCGGCCGCGTGGTGGGCTATCCGTTCTACGTCGACGTTCATCTGACCGGCGAGGACCGCAGCCGCTACCACACCGTGGCGGGCGTAGCGAACGCCGTCGGGGCTCACCGAAGCACCCCAGCCGAACTCACCTCCCACCGAGATCTTCCCGGCTCGCTCGGCGTCGCTGGTCAGCAGGCCGGGAGTCCGGTCCTGGTAGGTGAGGATGAAGGGCACACCGAACCACCGGGCCATCTCGAGCATCGACGCTGCTTGCTGCACGTCGGGAACCCGATGGAAACTGGTCAGGGCTGCGAAACGGGCCACGTCGCCCCCGGCGTGGAGGTCGATCACTACATGCACGTGGGGCCAGATACTGGTTCGTACGAAATCGGCGATGCGGTGCGTGATCCCGGAGAGGGCCTCGGAACGACCGGCTTCATCGACGAAGGCTCGGTTGAGGTTGACTCCGTCGGCGCCCACGCTCTCCCTCCTGCCCGACCGGAAGGCCGGAGGACTCAGGACGGGAACCAGCACGACCCGGCCGGCCACCGTTGATACGTCGATCTCCCGGAGGAGGTGCTTGAGAGCAATCGGGCCCTCGTACTCGTCACCGTGCGTGGACCCGAACGCAACCAACCCCTGCCCATCCCGCGCCCGTGATCCGACCCAGACGGTGAGGGGTATCAACCATTCACCCCAGAGGGAGTCGTGCGGAAGGGCGATCCAGTAGTCACGGCGCCCGGGCGACTCGAGGTCGAGGCCACCGGGTTCGACCACCCTCCTAGTCACATACCCTCCGGGATCCTTGGATCGAACGGCTTCGTGACTGCCACCTGCCGGCGCACCCGCCGGCAAGCCGGCTAATTGACACGGTGGTGCTCCACGAACCCGATGTCGACGGAGACGCCGAGCCCGGGCGCGTCCGGTACCGGCAACGTGCCGTCTTCGGTCAGAGTCATCGTCCCGCCGGTCACGCCGCGGCTCAGCCGGCTCTGCGCGGCGTTGAACTCCACGTAGCGCCCTCCGGGAAGGGTCGACATGAAGTGGACGCTGTAGGCATGGAGGAGGTCGGAGATCCACGAGTGCGTTATCACGTCTATGCCACGCTCGGCGGCCATCGCAGCGACCCGGGTCGCGACCGTGAGGCCGCCGCAGCGGGTGAGATCCGGCTGCAGGATGTCGACGCAGCCGCTATCGAGGTACCGCTCGAAGTCCCATATCGTGGTGAGTTGCTCCCCCGCTGCGACCGGGACCGGGCTCCGCTCCCGCACGTAGGCGTAGTCCTCGACGTACTCGGGATGGATGAAGTCCTCCACCCAGACAGGGTTGAACGGGGCTACCCGCTCGCACAACTCCAGGTTCTCACGGCGGGTTCGAAACCTCAGGCCGTCGGACCATCCGATGCCGTACCAGCCGGGGTCGACCATGAGATCCCTGCCGGGTCCCAACGCCTCCCGGATCGCGGCGAGGATCTCGACATCGCGACCGGGGTCCTCGCCGAAGGGACCCCAACCGAACTTGGCCGCCCGGTAGCCGGCTTCGACGAACTTGCGGGCTGCCCGGTAGTTGTCCTCGGGGTCGTCCCAGAAGAGGCTGGACGCGTATGCCGGCAGCGCCCCCCGCCGGCGACCGCCGAGCAGTTCGGAGAGCGGAGCCGCAGCGGCTTGGGCCTTGATCGACCAGAGGCAGTTGTCCACCGCTGACATGCAGTGCAACGCGATCCCCCTCCTGCCGTAGTAGGCGGTCCCGACGAACATCTTGTTCCAGAGTCGTTCGATGTCCTCCGGATCCTCGCCCACGAGGATGTCCCTGAGGGTGTGGAAACCCGGCGGGCCCATGCTCACTCCCTGCACTATCGAAGGAGCCGCGGTGGTGAGCGTCTCCACCTCGGACCATCCCACCAGGCCTTCGTCGGTCTCGACCCTGATCAACGCCAGCCAGTCACCCTGGTCGGTGGCGTCGGTCTCGCTCCTGCGCGTACCGTATGTCTCATCGCCTCGAAGGAGGATGCATTCGACGTCCGTGATGCGCACCGGTCGGTCGCCTTTCCTTCGCACGCTGGGTGACCGGACCGATTCTCTCATACGGCAGCAGCCGACGACCCCTGCCCAGCCCTCGGGCGCGGCCGAAGGCCGTTGTGGACGCCGGGTCAGCGGCCGGCGGCGGACCGGAGCAGGTCGAAGAGGCGGTCGACTTCGGCGGTGGTCTCCGGATCGAGGCGGAAACCCACCGGGCCGCGGACCCGGGCGCTCGCGAACACGCCCTGCCTGACGAGTAGATGCTTCTCGACGGCGATGAAGCCATCGAGTCCGGACTGCATCGACACGAGCGCGCTCAGGGGTCCGTTGATGGCGTCGATCCGACCCTCATCACCCGCCTCCAAGGCATCCCATAGGGCAACGATCGCCCAGCAGACCTCCGCTCCCGGCATGGTCCCGACGATCCCCCGCTTGTAGCTATCGACGAGGGCGATTCCGCCCGATCCCTCGAACACCCGGGCCCGCCCGCGCGTGGCCTCGCGCAGTTCGGAGAGCCTGGGACCGATCGGAACCGCCTCCGGTTTGAAGAGCACCCGGCCCCCGTACTCGTCGAGTAATCGGGCCTGGAGCCCGATGGACATGGGTCGACCCACGTATCCGCTGGCATCCTGTATGACCACGGGCAGTGCGGTGGAATCGAGCAAGGCCCGGTAATAGTCCGCCAGTTGGTCGTCGAGGCATGGAACGGTCGTGGGAGGGATGGCCATGATGGCCGACGCTCCCACGCTCTGGGCGTGCCGGGCATAGTCGACGGCCACCTTCGTGCTCTCCGCACCGACGCTGATGATCACCGGTCCGTGCACGAGACCGATCTCGCATGCCATCTCGGCGAGAATCCGCCGCTCCCCGCTCGATAGCCTCAAGGTCTCCGACACCATCGCCATGACGATGCCATCAACCCCGTGCCCGTACATCCATCGAATCTCGGTCTCCAATACGTCCTGATCGATCGAGTCGTCGTCACGGAAAGGTGTCTGGAAAACCGGAAAGACCCCGGACAGGGTCCCCGACCGCTCCGATAGCTCCGATCCGGTGCCCCCGCCGCTCAACGGACGCGTCTCTCGCAAACGGCGCCCGGAGGCCGTCCTTCACATGTCACGGCGCGATCACCCCGTCCGGATAGCGATCGAAGACCTTCACATCGTGAATGGGCACGACGTGCTGTGCCGTATTCCGCACCCTTTCGTAGCATTCCAATGCTTCGTACATGTTCTCGCAGAGTCCGAGCATCTCACCGTCCTCCACGTTCTCGTAGAAGAAGTAGGAGTCCGAGATCGCCACAGTGCCCACCGCGGTGTCGACCTCGACCACGATCGACTCGCGATGGTGCGCTCCCGACCACCAGGTTCGGAGTCCCGGCGCGATCTCGTCCTCATCCTCCAGCAGCCGTACCCGATCCCAACTGTCGGTGACCAGATCCACCAAGGTGTCCTTCGGTATCGACCTCCAGCGATCGTCGTGGGGGTGGTCATGGGTGGTGTGGAAGTGAATCCAGCCCCGCTTGGCAATGCAGACCTGCGCAGTCCTGAACAGGTGAAGCGTGCCGGTGGTGTAGAGCTCCAGGGGAGTCAGCAGGAGGTGGGTTATGTCGTCAGGCGTCAAGCCGACGGTCTCCAGCGCGCCGGTCATGTAGTGCTCGGGTCGCCGTTTCAGGTCGCCTTTGGGAGCGTCGTGGAGGTAACGCATCAACGGCCATCCCTCCTCCACCATCGCGGTGTCGTCGGGCGGCGAGGCGTTCACGAGCGCAGTGATGTCACCCCCTTGTATAAGCGTGACGTTGAACCCCAACGGGTAGACATCGTCCCAACGGCTCATCCAGAACACCTCTGGTCCCGCGATCAGCGACTCGCCAACGCTCAGGACCCGTACCGAAAACTCCATGCTCTCTCCTCTCATGAGCGCCAGGTTCGCCGGGTGGACGCCAACCTCCCTCGGCCATCCCGGTGACTGTCAAAGAGTAGGTACCTCGCGTAGATCGGGTCGCCGGTTTTGGGGTTGCCGTGAACAACCCCCGCGTTCGGACTCACACCCCGAAGGTCCACCCTTCGACCGCCTGGTGGATGGTTCCCCGGTGGATGCTCGCCATTGCCGCCAGTTCGTCCTCGTGAATCCCGGCGCTGATGCTCGGCCCGATATGCGTAAGCACCAGGTCATCCACACCGGCGTCGCGGGCCATCCGGGCCGCTCCTAGGGTCCCGGTCTGCCCGGTGGCCTCGCCGTTGGCAGCCATCACCTCTTCCTCGTCCCAGCACATGGAGATCAGGACATCTGCTCCCCTCGACAACTCGACGATCTCGTCGCAGGGTTCGGTGTCGCCCGTGTAGACGACCGAGCTGGAGCCGGCCGTGATCCGGTAGGCGTTGCAGTCGAGATACGGCTGGACGTGGCGAGCGAGGCCGGGAAGGAACTCGATATCTCCGACGGTGAAGGGTTGGTCAGGATGCACCTCCTTCACTTCGGGTTCGGGTGGAAGGCGAGGTAGCTCCCCGCCACGGTTGACGAAGACGGCGTGGCTGGGCGGCGCCTCGATCCGGGCGTGGAGATCGGGCCAGAAGGCGCCGACATCCCGCCCGAACAGATTCTGGACGAAGCCGATCGTGGGGGGCGGGCCGCAAATCGAGAGCTCTTCGATGAGTCCGGCGCCCTGATCCCACCTGCTCAGGAAGAACCCGGGGAACCCGGCCGTGTGGTCGAAGTGGTGGTGGGTGAACACGACGGCATCCACTTCCGTAGGTCCCAGGCCCGCTTCCACCAGGCGGCGGGTCGTTCCGGGACCCGAATCCACCAGCACCGTGGTGGTCCTGCTCCTCACCAGGATCGCCGTACCCCACCTTGACGGAGTAGGGGTGGGCGTCCCGGCCAGCAGAACAGTGACCGTCAGTCCGACGTCCGCTCCTTCGTCAGGAGTCCGGAGCGACAAGTCGGAGAGGTCGATCAACCGTCCGGCCATATCCGCTTCCTTCCTGGATGACTAGTTCCTAGTCGATAGTCTGTAGTCGATAGTTGGTATCCGGAGGTTGCCGTTAGATCGGGTCGTCTACCATCCTCCCTAGTAGCGCGTCGTAGGGTGCGCGCCGTTCCGGTCGGATCCCGTGGAACTACTCATCTAGCGACACGCCGGTTGTCCCCACCACCTGCTTCGCCCGCGGTCGTGGGCCGGAACAGCCACCGCCCGGCCCGGTGAACCCATCGAAGTGTCCGCAGTGCCGCGAGCGCCTCAACGACGCACCCATGTTTGCGTCAGCCGCCGAACTCGGTGATGTCGACCGGTCTTGCTTCCTCGATCGACCTGTCCATCGCCAGTGCCGCAACCAGAGCGGCGCGCGCGTCGGCGAGCGTCAGCGGCCAGGCCCGCCCGTCCCGTACCCGGCTGAGGAAGAATGCGTCCTCCGAAGGCAGAGCCCCGTACGGAACGTCGTTCGGGTACGAGTAGTAGCCGGAGTGGACGTGTTCGAGACCATCCACGCTGAACACCACGGCCGGTGAGTCACGGGACTCCACGTACGCGCTCCCCCGCGTTCCGAAGACTGCCAGGCGGTGGTCGCTGCGGAGTCCCGAGTCGAAGGGCAGGATCCAGTTGTGGTCGAGAGCGCCGACAGCCCCCGAGGCGAACCGCACGGTGGCCACCGCCGCATCCGGCCCCGGCCCGACAACGCCGTGTTGCGCAGCCTCCGCGTAGACGCGCTCGATATCCCCCACCAGCCACCTCATCACGTCGAGGTCGTGGATCGCCATCTCCTGCGGTACCGTCGTACGTCCCGAGATGATCCGGCCCTCGTAGTCGGGCGCATTCCATCGAGCGGACAGGTGCACGATCTCGCCGAGCCTTCCCTCCTCCACGGCCTGCCGGACCGCCACGTAGTTGGGATCGAAGCGCAGGGTATGCCCTATCACCAGGCTCCCGGCGGTTGACGCATCGAGGTCCATCATCCGGTCGGCGTCGGCGAGCGAGGAGGCGAACGGCTTCTCGCAGAAGACCTGCAACCCGCGGATCAGCCCCTGCTCGACCACCGGCAGGTGAACCTGCTGTGGAGTGCAGACCCAGAGCGCCTCGAGACCGTCGGTGTCGAGAGCGTCATCGAGGTCGACCGTGAACCGGGTCCCCGCAGGTACTCCTGAGGCCACTTCCCGATCCGTGTCACAGACCACGGCGAGGTCGGCCATCGGGTTGGCCGCCAGAATCCTGGCGTGTTCACGGCCGATCATGCCATGACCGACGAGAGCACATCGGACTGCCTGCATTCTGTCGTCCCCTCGTCGTCCGACCGTTTGTTCAGTAGCTGTTGATTCTAATGATGGTGGCCAGGACCTGAGGATTAGCCTTGAGGCTGACCCGAGCCGCGAGGACCGATGTACCGAATGCGAACCGAACCAGATTCCTCATGGCCTGGCATGGCCCGCATCCGTGCGATGACCAAGGCCGATTTGGAGGAGATCTAGTGTCGCAGGGTCCGATCGAAGAGCGGGAGCGGATGGAGTGGGGAGGACCTAGCCGATGAAACCTGCCCGGTTCCGGTACGCGAGACCGGGCTCCGTGGAGGAAGCTGTTCGCATGATCGCCGAAGCCGGCGCGTACGCCCAGCCACTCGCGGGAGGGCAGAGCCTGGTCCCGCTCCTGAACTTCCGCCTCGCGCACCCCGGCCTGCTGGTGGATCTCAACTTCCTCGATCAGCTGACATATATCACGGAGGACGACGGGTGGCTTCTCCTCGGGTCGATGGTGCGGCTCCGAGCGGCCGAGACCTCGGCAGTTGTTGCATCTGCCTGCCCACTTCTCGCCGCGGCTCTGAGCCACGTCGGGCATCTGCAGATCAGGAACCGCGGCACGGTCGGGGGAAGCGTCGCACACGCCGACCCGGCGGCCGAACTGCCCGCGTTGATGGTGGGGCTCGGGGGGCAGATCGTCGTGCAGAGTGTCAGAGGGCAACGTGTCATAGAAGCGGCGGACTTCTTCCTGGACCCGTTCCTAACTTCCCTGGCGAGTGACGAGTTGGTCGTGGAACTCAGGCTTCCTAAGTTTCCAGGTGACCGAACGTCCTTCATTGAGTTCTCACAGCGATCCGGAGACTTCGCTCTTGCCGGCGTCGGAGTGTCCATCTCTTTCGATCGCGGTTACGTAACGGGTGTCCGCATGGGCGCATTTGGAGTCGGTCCGACGCCGATCAGGCTCAGGCAAGCTGAACAAGTGCTCGCTGGCAGCCCCTTGTCCGATGAAGTGATCGAGAACGCCGCAGCCGTCGCCAGTCGTGAAGTCGAACCGCTCGAGGACATCCATGGCGACAGCACCTACCGAAGAGAGCTGCTCGCCGTTCTCCTCTCAC
Source organism: Candidatus Spongiisociaceae bacterium (assembly GCA_965219685.1). Lineage (GTDB taxonomy): Bacteria > Actinomycetota > Acidimicrobiia > Spongiisociales > Spongiisociaceae > JAPPFW01. Next base: position 1,688,008 of record CBDCOH010000002.1, read on the forward strand.
GTTCCCTCAAGGAGGTGAGTGCATGAACGACCAGAATGAAGACGGCAGGGGCCTCGGTGTCGAAGAACTGGACATCACGTTGGATGTCAACGGCGAAACGGCCAGTTCCACCGTGCCGGTCAGAATGCTCCTGTCCGACTTCCTCCGCGATGAGCTGGGCCTGCGCGGTGTCCGAGTCGGGTGCGAACACGGAGTCTGCGGAGCTTGCACCGTCGTGCTCGATGGCGCCGCGGTCCGTTCCTGCATCCTGCTGGCCGTACAAGCCGACGGCGCAGCCGTGACAACAATCGAGGGTTTGACACCTGACACCGGCCTCGGTGTTCTCCAACAGGCATTCAGAGACAATGACGGCCTGCAGTGCGGGTTCTGTACGTCTGGTTTCATCGTGACCCTTTCGTCCCTCGACCCGGACGACTTTCCGGGAGAAGACGGGATAGTGGAAGCGATATCGGGCAACCTCTGCCGATGCACGGGCTATCGAGGCATAGTGGACGCCGTTCGGTCTGCCTGGGGAAGGTAGCTGCCTCGTAACCCGCCGAGGGGTGCGTGATAAGCTCCGGCCGGTATCGGCCACCAGTCCATCCCGCCGAATCCATCCGGCAATGTCAGGCCGATTCAGAGGGAGGAATCATGGAAATGCACCGTATCCGGCAGATGCTCATCCTGTTGGCGTGCTTCATGCTGGTGGCGACGGCCTGCGGCGACGACGGTGATGCCGGCACTACCACCGCCGCGCCCGCCACGACCGCGGCCCCCGCCACAACGGCAGCCCCCGCGACGACCGCGGCCCCCACAACAACGGCAGCCCCCGCGACCACGGCGGCACCCGCCCCGGAGGAGACCTCCGAACCGCTGAAGGTCGCCTTCATCCTCCTAGGAAACCCGGCCGACGGCGGGTGGAATCTGGGCCACGACCTCGGTCGGCAAGCAGTGGAAGCCGCGTTCGGCGACCGCGTGGAGACCACGGTGAAGGAGAGCGTCCCCGAGTCGCCTCAGGTCGTCCAGGTGATCGACGATCTCGTCGCCGACGGAAACACGATGATCTTCGGGACATCGTTCGGCTACATGGATTTCATGCTGGAGGCAGCCGAGAAGTACCCGGATGTGATATTCGAGCATGCGACGGGCTACAAGACAGCGCCGAACATGGCCAATTACACCGGCGCCCAGGAGGATTCCAAGTATCTCGCCGGCATGGCGGCGGGAGCGGCATCCGAAAGCGGCAAGCTCGGATATGTGGCCCCGTTCGCCATCCCCCTCATCATCAAGGCTGTCAACGCGTGGGCGCTGGGCGCTCAGGCCATCAATCCGGACGCCACGGTCGAGGTCGTGTGGCTCAACTCCTGGTTCGATCCCGCGGCGGAACGCCAGGCTGCCGAAAGCCTGATCGCCGACGGCGCCGACGTGGTCGGCCACAGCCAGGACACGCCGTCCGCTTGCCAGGCAGCCGAAGCGGCAGGCGTGTACTGCACGGGCAACACGATCGATCAGGGCGAGTTCACACCCGGTGCCTGGCTCACCGGTGACGTGATCAATTGGGGCACCTATTACGTCCTGAGAGTCGGCCAAGTACTCGACGGAACCTGGGAGACGGGCGCGTTCTACGGGACGATGGCTGACGGTGTCATGGAGATAGCTCCGTTCGGCGAAGCCGTGGATGATGACACTCGAGCATTGATCAACGACGCCCGAGACCGTATCGCTGACACGAGCTTCTCATACTTCGTCGGTCCGATCCGCGATCAATCGGGTGAGCTACGCGTTCCGGACGGAACCCCGATGACTTTCGAGGAGATCGTCACCATGGATTGGTTCGTTGAAGGAATACTCGGTAGCCCGACAGGTTGATATAGCGCGTTCCCAGACACCGCGCACCGATCGTTCGACCTAGGCACGACGGTCCTGTGGTTGAGACGCGAGCATCGAGCGCTGCCGGAGACGATGAACTCGCGTTACAACTGGAAGGAGTAACCAAACGCTTTCCGCGTGTGGTCGCGAACGACCGAGTCGACCTCGATGTCCGCCGTGGCGAGGTTCATGCTCTTCTTGGCCAGAACGGCGCCGGAAAGTCGACGCTGGCGCACATTGTCAGCGGTCTCTACCGCCCCGACCAAGGCGTCATACGGCTGTTCGGGAAACGGATGGAGATCAGGTCACCCGGCGAAGCGCTGGACATTGGCATCGGCATGGTGCATCAACACTTCAGGCTGGTCCCCTCCCTCACCGTTGCGGAGAATGTCGTGCTCGGTCACGAGAAGGCCGGGCGTCTGTTCACGCTCACCGAGCGTGACCTTCGATCACGCGTCGCAGACCTGTCGGCGGAGCACAACCTGCCCGTCGACCCCGGCACTCCCGTCTGGCAACTCTCCATCGGCGAGCAGCAGCGTGTGGAGTTGTTGAAGGCCCTCTACCGGCAGGCACGAATCCTCATTCTCGACGAGCCGACGGCCGTCTTGACGCCACAGGAGACGGACTCTCTCTTCGACACGGTTCGTCAGATGGTGGACGGGGGCAGATCGGTCATCCTGATCTCGCACAAGCTGGACGAGGTCTTGGCGGTGTCCGATCGGATCACCGTGCTCAGGGACGGGAAAAAGGTCGGCACCTGGCGGACGGCCGATGTCGACGCGCGCGCCCTCTCACGAATGATGGTCGGTCGGGACATTGATCTGTCTCGCAAGCCTCCTGAAGGCGTGCGTCCACCGGGCGCGACCCCTGTGATCGAACTGTGCGGGGTGAGCGCAGACGGGGATCGCGGCGGCCCGGTGCTCCATGACATCTCGCTCCAGGTACGCGAAGGCGAGATCCTAGGGGTCGCCGGCGTGGCCGGCAACGGTCAGAGAGAACTCGCGGAGGTGATAGCCGGACTCCGCCGGCCCTCGGCGGGAACGATTCGCATCCGGGGAAAGGACTGCATCTTCCACGCGCCCAAGGACGCGATCATGCTTGGAATCGGCTACGTACCGGACGACCGTCTCGGAACGGGTCTCGCGCCCAACGTCACGGTCGCAGAGAACCTGGCCTTGAAGGCATACTCGCGGGAGCCATTCTCCTGGGGTCCCTTCCTGAGCCGGGAACAGATCGGCGCGCACGCGCGCGTTCTGATGGAACAGTACGACGTCAGGGGTGGAACGGACAGGTCCCCCGTCCGCTCACTATCCGGCGGGAACATTCAGAAGCTGCTTCTCGCCCGCGAGATCGCCAGCCGGCCTGAGGCTCTCGTAGCAGTGTCCCCCACGCGCGGTCTCGACATCGCAGCCACGCAGTCCGTACGTACGTTGATCGCCGAGTTGGCGACATCAGGGAGGGCGATCCTGCTGATCAGCGAGGACCTGGATGAGATCCTGACACTCGCTGATCGGATCACCGTTCTCTACGAAGGACGGATCGTGGGAACGGCAGACCCGTCAACCGTAAAGGTCGAGGAACTCGGCTTGATGATGGCCGGAGCGTCCGAGTGAGGTTCACCAGACGGCTGCACACCCCGTGGTGGTTACCGATCACGGTTCCCATCGGCTCGGTGACGGCGGCGTTCCTGGTCGGAGCAGCCGTGCTGCTGGTCACCGGCCACAACCCGGTGGACACGTACATCCGGTTGTTCGAACGAGGATTCCTTTCCGAGAACGCCCTCTCGTCGACTCTCCGTTCCGCCACTCCCCTGGTCTTCACCGGCCTGGCGGCTGCCGCGGCTTTTCGGATGCGCCTGTGGAACATCGGCGGCGAGGGCCAGCTCTACATGGGGGCGATCGGCGCCTCAGGGATAGGACTCGCCCTCGACGGCACCGCTCCCATCGTGGTGATACCGGCCATGATCCTGGGCGGGGCGGTGTTCGGCGCCCTGTGGGCTTTCGTCCCCGGGATCCTGCGGTCGCGGTTCAACACCAACGAGATCATCACCAGTCTCATGCTGAACTACGTCGCCGGCCTGGTCCTCGCCTATCTGGTGCTCGGCAGCATGTCACCCTGGCGCGACCAATCCCCCGGAACGACCTTCCCTCTGGGTGCGCGGCTCTCCGATTCCGCGTCCTGGCCCCAGTTTCTCACGGGGTTGCCTCTGCTGGTGGCAGTACCGGTCTCTCTGGGAGTCGTCGCCGGCGTAGCCGCCTGGATGAGGCACCGGACGCGGGGCCGCACGCTCAAGGCGAACGTGGTCGTCATCTCGGCCGTAGCAGTAGCCGCTCTGCTACTTGTGGGAGTTGTTGCAGATGGCCCCGCGATCACCGTCCCATTCGGGATGGTGCTGGGAGTGGCGACCGCGATCGTGGTCTGGGTTCTGTACCGGGAGACGAAGTTCGGTTTCGAAGTCCGCGTTATCAGCGACTCGCCGGCGGCTGCACGCTACGGCGGGATGGACACCGGCCGCAAGATCGTGGTTGTGATGCTGCTCGCCGGCGGACTGGCCGGGCTGGGCGGCGCCAGCCAGGTGGGTGACTTCTCCCACCTGCTCGACCCCTACGGCCTACCGCAGAGCGTGTACGGGTACACGGGAATCGTGGTGGCTGCCCTGAGCGCCAATGGTCCGCTGGGGGTGATCCTGTCCGCGTTCCTCCTCGGAGGACTGAGCAACGCGGGCTTCAGCTTGCGAGGACTCGACTTCCCACTCGGTCTCGTAGGCATCCTGCAGGGACTGATTCTCTTCTTCGCGATCGGCGGAACCGTTCTGGTCCGCTACCGGGTGCGCTTCGGAGTACGACGGGCCACCGGGGAGGAGTCGCCCGAACAGCACGAGCCGGATGGATCCGCCTTGGCCGGCGCCGGAACCGGGGGCGGTGGACAGTGAACGAGAACATCGCCGTCGTGATCCTGGCATCGGCAGTGTTCTACGGCACGCCACTCCTATACGCGGCACTCGGAGAGGTACTCGCGGAGCGGTCAGGCGTGCTGAACCTGGGCCTGGAGGGGATGATGCTTATGGGGGCGGTGATGGGGTTCTGGACGGTTCAGTACGTGGACGGCCCCGGATGGCTGGTCCTATCCGGCGCCGTACTGGTAGCAGCAGCCGCCGGAGCGGCCACCGCCCTGATACACGCCGTCCTGGTGATCACCCTCCGCGCCAACCAGATCGTGTCGGGCATCGCCCTGACGATCTTCGCCGGCGTGATAGGCCTGTCGTCCTACATCGGCACGCGGGCCGGCGTTGGAGGCGCTCCCCTCGCCCACCACTTCCGGCCCCTGAACCTGTTCGGGCTCAAGGACTTTCCCATCCTGGGGCCGATCCTCTTCGACCAGCATGCTCTCGTCTACCTGTCATGGCTACTGGTCGTCGCCGCAACCTGGTACATCTACCGCACGAGCCTCGGGCTCAGGCTGCGGTCCGTGGGGGATGCTCCCGAGACGGCGGACGCCGCCGGAATCAACGTGACGAAGTATCGCTACCTGCACACGGTCGCAGGCGGTGCCTTCGCAGGCATAGGCGGGTCGGTATTCAGCCTCGCCATCGCCCTCAACTGGCTGGACGGTATGACCGCGGGCGCCGGGTGGATCGCGATCGCGCTGGTCATCTTCGGTTTCTGGCGTCCCATCCCCGTCATGGTCGGCGCTTACTTCTTCGGTGGTCTCTCAGGCCTGGCCTTTGTGCTCCAGACGCGCCAAGTCCGCCTACCGCCCGAGATGTTCGCCTCGCTCCCCTACTTGATGACCATCGTGGTGCTTGCGGTCGTGTCGTCGGGATGGGCACGCCGCCGTTCCACAGCTCCCGCGGCGCTCGGTACTCCCTACCTGCGGGAGACATAGTTGGTGAGTGGTGAGTGGTGAATGGTGAGTGGTGAATGGTGAGTGGTGAATGGTTGGTAGGACGGTGGTTAGCGCTTGAGGGTTTCTTTCTCGCTGGGGTGCAAGCATCGGCGGTCGTGTAGACCGGATGGGGAATCTACGGGGAGCCGGATGGGCCGGGAGGGAGTTCTCCCGCTGTCAGACGAGGGCACCTGCGTATGCCCGGAGCGCTCTCGACGCAGTTGCGGCGTCCGTTTCGGCACCGAAGAGACCCCCCTGGTACCTCACCAGTCCCAGAAGGTTCTCGGTTACCTGTGAGTTGACCCCGGCAACTCCGTCCGAGATGGTCAGGCAGTCGTAACCGCTGTCGACGGCCGCATAGAGAGTGGCAGCCACGCAGACGTTGGAGGTGATCCCCGTGATGATCACCGACGTGATGTCTCTGGCTTCGATCCATCTGCGGAAAGGATCGTTCCCGAAAGTGCTGTATGTCGTCTTGTTGAAGACCGTTTCGCCCGGTAGCGGGGTGAGTTCGTCGACGATCCCCGCTCCCGGCTCGCCGTAGATCATCCCCCTCCCGAACTTGTTCGGCTTCCCGTACGGCGTTCCGAAGCGTATAGCCTGCTCTCGTTTGAAGTCCGGGAGATCCGACAGGTCGGGAGAGAACGAGTTCGTGAAATGGACGATGTTCATCCCCGGCACGCTTCGGGCGGCGTCGAGCAAGTCACGGAGACCCGGCACGATCGCTCGAATCAGCGACAGGTCGAATCCCATATCCGTGAACCACCCGCCGTCGAGTACGCCATCCACCTCCATGTCGATTACCAGCAGGGCCACTTCCGAAGGCTTCGCCGGACCCAGCAGGGGCCACTCGTGAGGAAAGGAAGGAATGCTGAGCTTTGCCTCGGCTCCCCGGTGCTCTGACGTGTCCGAATTCGAAGGCGCTGACATGGTGAACCGACCTCCCCGCGGGTCCTGCTCGCGAATGACTCAATCGTCACTACCGACCAAGTGAGATTACCAGCCGCCTACCATCCGCGGGCTTCCTTGGTCTGCCGGTGCGATGGCGACCGGAACCGTCCACGCCGTCCCTTGAAGACCACCGGGCCCACCTAGAGTAAGAGGGTGGGCCTTGTGGAAGATGAGTGATGAGCCGCCAGCCGGTCCTGCCTGATCGGCCCCTCCACGTGGGGGCGAGTGTCAGCCGGGTCGAGGACGATCGGCTCCTCCGCGAAGGAGCCCGGTACGTCGCCGACATCGCGATCCCGGACATGGCCGAGGTGGTGATCGTGAGGAGCCCAGTCGCCCACGCCGAGTTGGGTGGCGTCGACGTCGGGCCCGCAACCCGGATGCCAGGAGTTGTCGCTGCTTTCGCGGCCTCCGACATGACCGGCGTTCAGCCATTCCCCGACACCAATCCCATGGTACGCCCCGTGAGCCTGTTTCCGCTCGCCAGGGAGCGGGTGCGCTACGTGGGCGCCCCCGTCGCGGTTGTCGTCGCCGAGGACCGCTACCTTGCGGAGGACGCCGCTACCGAGGTCCGGGTGGACTACGAGCAGTTGCCTGCTGTCATGTCCGTCGAGGCGAGCATCGATGGTTCGCAACGGTTGTACGACGAGTGGCCCGACAACAAGGTCCTCGATTTCCAACTCAACGATCCCGAAATCGACCGGATCTTCCGCAACCACCACGTGGTCCGGGAGACGTACAGCACTCACCGCCACACGGGTGTCCCGCTGGAGACACGCGGTTGCCTCGCACAGTTCGACGGCGGCCGCGTCACCCTCTGGTCCTCCACGCAGAGCCCGCACTACGTCCGCACGATCCTGAGCCGGATGCTCGGCCTATCAGAGAACCGCATCCGTGTGATCGCGCCCGACATGGGAGGAGGCTTCGGGATCAAGAGCCACATGTATCCCGAGGAGGTGCTCGTCCCCTGGCTGGCCATCAGGCTGGGTCGACCGGTGAGGTGGATCGAAGACAGGACCGAGCACTTCACCGCTTCCAACCATGCTCGCGAACAGGCCATCCATATCGAGGGCGCCTTTACCGGCGAGGGCCGGATCGTCGCGGTGCGGGCCCATATCTTCAGTGACGTCGGATCGGGCGAGATCTGGTTCCCGGGCACCGGACCGAGCATTGTGGCTGCAGGCATGATCACGGGGCCCTACCGGATCAACCGGACACTGGCGTCCATCACCTGCGCGGTCACCAACAAGACACCTGCCGGCGCCTACCGCGGCTATGGGCAGCCGGAGGGCGTCTTCGCCCTCGAGAGCCTCATGGACAAGGCTGCGATCGAACTCGGACTCGACCCGGTCGGGATACGGCGGACCAACCTCCTTCGCAAGCAGGACCTGCCCTTCACAACATTCGGTGGATCCGTCTTCGACTCCGGGAGCTTCCGCGAAGCCTTCGACAAGACCGTGGAGGCGGCTCGGGAGGCCCATTCATCTGCCATGGAAGAGTATCGGGACGACGATGGGGTCCGGATCGGTGTGGGTTTCGCAACGTACTGGGAGGGCACCTCGCCGAGCGGCTTCCTGAACACCGGGCTATGGGGCGCCCACGATTCCGCCTCGGTGCGCGTCGAGCCGGACGGGGGCGTCGTCGTGAGTGTCGGGGTTACGACCACCGGACAGGGCGTGGAGACCATGGTCGCGACCCTGGCCGCTGACATCCTGCGCGTCCCTCTCGATCGCGTCCGAGTGGAAATGGGGGACACGGACACCTGCCCCGCCGGTCAAGGCGGATGGGCGAGTCGCAGCACCGTGATGGGAGGCGGCGCCGTCGTGATGGCCGCCCGGCGGATCCGGGACAAGATGATGCGGATCGCGGCCCACGCCCTGGAGGCCGGCGTTGACGACATCGTGATGTCGGAAGGGCGGTTCGATGTCCGCGGGACACGGGTAGGAGTGTCGTTCGCGGAAGTGGCCGAGACAGCCACGGTGCGTACCTTTGGGCTTCCCGAGAGTCTGGAGCCAGGCCTGGACACCACCGCGGTGTACACGGCCAACGTGGATCACTGGCCCAATGAACTCGGCCGCATCAACCCGTGCCCGACATACGCGAACGCCTCCCATGCGGCGGTCGTGAAAGTGGACCTCGCCACCGGTGCGGTGACAATCCTCCAGTACCTGTCGACGCACGACTGCGGACCGGTGATCAATCCTCGGATCGTAAGGGGCCAAGTAGAGGGAGGGATAGCGCAGGGGATCGGAGGGACCCTTCTCGAGAACCTCGTCTACAGCGATGAGGGGCAACTCCTGTCTGCGAGCTTCATGGACTACCTGATTCCCACCGCAGGCGAGATCCCGGATATGGTCGTGCAACACCTCGAGTCTCCCAGTCCCAACACGCCGCTCGGCGTGAAAGGTGTCGGCGAGGGAGGAGTCATAGGTGTTCCCGCGGCTGTCGCCAACGCGGTCCGGGATGCCCTTTCGGAGTTCGGCGTCGAGATCACCGAACTCCCGCTATCACCTTCGAACGTACGGAAGCTGATTCGAGAGGCAATTGTTAGGGCGTGTTCACGCTTTTGAGGGTGTCGTGGATGAGGGCGAGGGTGATGAATGCTAGGAAGATGATGTCGAGTTTGTCGTAGCGGACAAAGACACGCCGGTAGGCTTTGATCCGGCGGAAGAGCCGTTCCACTTCGTTTCGCCGCTTGTATATCTGGCGGTCGTAGTCCCATGGGTGGCGGCGGTTGGTTTTGGGTGGGATGACCGGTGTGTATCCCAGAGCGAGCGCCAGTTGTCGTGTGTTGTCTCCTTCGTAGGCGCGGTCGGCTACCAGGAACAGTTGCAGTTGTTCGCCTTCTGCTTCGGTGTCTTTCTTCTTTCGGGATCCGAGCTTTTCGAGGAGTTCCCGTCCGTGGGGGCCATCATGGTCCTGGCCTGGGGAAATAGCGTAGATGATCGCTGTACGAGCGTCGGCGGCGACCATATGAATCTTGGTCGTCAATCCCCCTCGGGACCGTCCGATGGCCTGGGGACCATGTTTTTTGAGAGCACCGGCTGCGTCGGGATGGACCTTGACTGTTGTGCTGTCCAATCCCAGAACTTCGAGGTCGATGAGTTGTTCTTGCTGTAGGCGTTGGAACACCCGCACCAGCACACCGCTGGCCGCCCAGCGCCTGAACCGCATGTAGATGGTGTGCCAGTTCCCGAACTCTTTGGGAAGGCCCCGCCATTTGCAGCCTTGTTCCAGTATGTGGAGCATGGCGTTGAGAGCATCGAGGTTGGATACCTTGACGTTGCCCCGCTGTTTCGGGAACGCGTCTGCTATGAGTTGGTATTGTTCTTGTGTTATTTCCATATGTTAATGGTATCACATGGGTGTAACTTAGAGTGAACACGCCCTAGTTGTTAGTTGTAAGTTGCTAGTTGTTAGCCCCGGTTCTTCATGGATTGGGCGATGCGACACCATTCCCGTCGGCGCCACATGTCCGACCGCGTCTACGAGTAGCCGAGACGTGGATTATCGGGAGATAGCTGGGCCATCGCCGGCTGTGCATCGGGCTGGTACCGACCGAGAAGACGGCTGATGTCGTTCGAGGCCGCGGCCACATCGTCCGCGGCGCGGTCGTGATGGCCCTCCACAGTGAACAGAGCCTCGACTGTCTGCGGTCCTGTGGCGCTCTGCCTGCTCTGGCGCCAGCACCACCGGCGGGCGCTGACCAGCCCTGCCTGGTCGACGAATACGACCTCGCCCGGTCGGGGTGAAACCACCCGCCCGCTTCCCAGATCGGTGAACTGCTCGCTGCCCTCGGCAAAGCAGACCTGGGTGGACCCCGCCACGTGGGCCTGGTCGAAGGCCGCCACGGGGAGGGCGTACCGCACGGCCACCAGGTTGGCGATGTCCACCAACAGGTTGATCGAAGGGATATCCCCACGCTTGACGAGGCGCCGGAGCAGGGCCTCGGCGGCATTGCGGTACTGCGTGGGCTTGACTCCGAAACTCGAGAAGGCCCGACGCCAGGCAGCAATGGACGGCACCTCCGCCATGCTCCGGCCTTCCATGGCGGAACGGGAGACGGCCTGTTGAGTCCGGAACTCGTCCTGCAACGCCGCCGGACTCGGACCATTCGAGAGGCCGGTCGCGTGAACTACCCCGGCCCTGATGGTCGGGTAGCGCTCTATGACATCCGCGTGGTAGGAGAACATGTGTCCCCAAGGTTAAGCGTGCGCGGCTAGCTTGGAAATCCACCAATGCGGGTGTTGTCTCGGGTTCGATGCCGAGCGTTTCAGACACAATCAGACGGGCGAAGGAGAGGGGGTTGCCAAGACGATCGGCCAAATGGGTGCGTTCGATGAGCACACCGGGCAGGTACGGCGACATCTTCGTTTGGCCGCGCCCGCTTGTGAGCTGGGCCGAGGCGAGGGCGAAGCGGTCATTAACACAATACGGCGGTGGAGCGCGACGGACTCATCTCGGAGACGATCAGCATGCGACGAAGCGCTTGACGCGACATAGAGTGTTACTCATCGTCTGTAGACTTACCTACGACACCACCCCATCCTCGCTCCATGGCTGGTCAACTCCGAAGGACGCTGGGCTCGAACCTCCGTCGTCTGCGCCGCGACCGAGGGTGGTCGCAAGAGGATCTAGCGCACCGATCTGGACTCCACCGCACTTACGTTTCGTCCGTGGAACGCGCTCAGCGCAACATCTCGATCGATCAGATCGAGCGTCTCGCTTATGCCTTAGACACTTCGCCATCAGACCTGTTCGCAGGGTTCAAGTCCGATGGATAGGCCCAACCAGGGAGAGTTCGAGCCCTCACCGGCCTCCGACGAAGACTGGTCAGATGAGGACTGGGAACACATGATCCGCTGGCTCATCGACAGCGGCATGGTCACGGCCAAGGAAATGGCCGCGTTGACTCTTGGACACCTCAACCCCTCGCAGGTAGGGACATCCATCGCCAGCAAGAAGACCTTTCAGGCCCACTACCCACGACGCAAGATCATGCAAGCTGTCTATAAGTGGCACAACGCCCAAGAAGGGCACTGCGCCGACTGTGGTACTCGCCTTGAGCTCCAAGCCGATCACGTAGTCCCTCGCGAGGAACTCGGAGACGACGCGGACACCCTCGATAACATGACGCTCCGTTGCCGTCGCTGCAACGTAATCCGACGGCCGTCTCATAAGCATGGCGGTAAGACATTCCTCACTGCCGAGGCAGCGCTGATGTGGATCCTCTTCGTGAAGCGTCCGCGCACCTATCAGGAGTATGAGCATCTCTGCCGCGATTACGGCATGACGATGGCTAACATCAGGTTCCGAGAGGCGTGGGCGATGGCCCACTGGCTAAGCAGAGAAGGCCTATACGAAATCGCCCCGGAATCGAAGTTCTGAACCTAAAGCAGAGTCAACTGGACACCGGTTGCCTGGTGCTTGAGTTCGTGGGAGCGGGTCATCTCTCTCGCCAGCGACGCATACTCTGCATCACGCTCGATCATGACCGAGCGCATTCCCAATTCCAGAGCGGCACGCGCCGTGGTCCCAGATCCAGCGAAGGGATCTACGACAACATCGCCCGACCGACCTATAGACCCCAGAACTCTTAGGCAGAGCTCAAGCGGATATGGGGCAGTGTGCCCGTAGACGTTGTTTCCCCGGACCATCTTGACCACGGGATGGATTTTCAGCACCCGGTTGCTCACTTTTAGTGGACCCGCTGCGCCACTCCGTGTGGGCTTCCGAAGGAGCAGCACATGCTCCCAGCAGTTCAACGGCGACTGGTAGAAGGGACTGGAATTCCCAGCGTTGAACGAACGCTTCCCCTGGATATCTCCCTTGTCCCACACCGCAGCTCCCTCATAGACGAAGCCGATGCGCCGAAACATGTCAACGAATAGTGCTGAAAGACCGATCCGTTTCTTGCCCATCAGAGAGAAGGTGATCGTCCTCTCGTTGTCAAAGTAGTCGAAGATATTGAATGCGTAGACTGCTCCCGGCCGGAGAGTGCGGAACAGCTCACGGTGTATCCGGTGCATGTCGTATAGGTAGCAGTAAAGGTTCGGCCACCGGGAGTACTCCCTGGCGTTAAAGTATGGAGGGGAGGTCATCGCAGCGTCGAAGAGTCCGTCGGCATATTCTGCCAGCACTTCAAGCGCATCGCCCTGTATGACTTGCCACTGCTGGTCTCCCACAGTGGCCCTACCGGATCGGATCGGGCGCGGGGGATCACAATCTGCGACATACCTGGCAAAATATGGGCCGTCCCAAAAGTCACCTGAGGTCGCAGGGACAGGCGGGACAGGTACTTCTTCACGAATCTCTCGACCACTCACCACGCGCCCTGGTGTTTTCAGGTCGATCAAGCATACGACGTCCCCGACCATCGAGTAGAACGCCACCAACATCCGGACGACATCGCCTACCGAGGCAAATCCGCAAACGTCGCGTCGCCACTCACGGACCATTCCCTTGGCAATCCGGTTACGCGGCTCCAAGATTGCCGCTTGGTGCAGCAACGACTTGAAGGAATACCGCTTCCCCCGGTTATAGATGCTCCGTTCAGGGCAAATCGGGTTCTGGCACTCCCAGCTCTTCACGCCGAATGACGGGTACGAGTTGCCTCGAACATGCGGCGATCGGCAGGCGGGACACCTGACGACCGTTTCGTCTCGTTCATTCTTCTGGAAGAGCGCAACCAGTTGAGTCACGTTGCCGTCGTCATCATGAATCGCAATAAGGTCTCGATAAGAGAATCCTATGCAGGACACTTCGAAGTCGGCGGCTGCCCCGTCGATCTCCGCATTATGGTCCAGCGTCTCAGCAGCCACCTCTTGCCACCGGAAGTAGCCCTTCCCAGACTTCTCCTCGACGAAGTGCTCGGCGAAATGAGTGAGGTCCGCACTGAGCTCCCATGCAACCGAAGGATCGCTCGGGTCGACGTTGATAATGGCCGCTAGATGTCCATAGTTGTCCATGGTCGCCCACTCGTCGACGAGCCACTGCTCAAGGCCCCATCGAGCACGCTCGTAGGTAGCCCGAGAAGGACTCGCAACTAGGCGGACGACCAAGGACCGGTCACGGCGGAACAACGCAGGCTGTTCATGCTTCAGCCGTTCCATGAACGGCGCGCCGTCATCAATCGGGTCGTGCAACCCCTTGAGGGATGACTCATCAAACGAACTCCAGACCAGAGCACCGGCAGCTGAACTGAACACATCCCGAGCAACCCGCCGGTCGTGAGCCTTACGCAGTTTCGACGGCCTCGCAGCCTCGTTTCTTATTGCGTGGCGAGTCTGCTCGTGCGAAGCAGGCGTGAACGCAGAGAGAACAGGCTCTTGCGACGCCTTCTCGGACCAAGCCGACTCGACAACCTTCCGGAATGTTGCGAGATCTCCCGCATCTACGGCAGCGCATATTGCCAGCTTTTTGTGGTAGTTGAAGGTCACGCCAAGCGCAGCGGCGGCACCGTAGAGCTTCGACAGCGTACTGGCGTTGAGCCCCAGCTTCCGATTCATGCGAGCATAGAACCGCTGACCCCGGGTCTCCGGGTCAATTCGACAACGCCCCAGCGCTCCGAGCACGTCTGCCACAGCGTCGTGCGTCCGCTCATCGAGAGCGCCATCAGCAATCCCGCTAAGAACTCGCAGCTCGGTGATGAAGGCTTCAACATCGGCGAAGTGGCCTCTAACGCCGTCAGTCACGCACCGCTCATCCTCACTAGCTGCGTCATCCGAATCAGCTCCTCAGCTCGACGGTGATCCCGTCGGTCTTCTCCCCCCCCCGCTGTCGACCACGCAGGCATCTTGGCGCCACGACTGCATCGCCGACGACCAGCCCTCCGGGGTTGCACCGGCTGAAGAGCCTCGCGCACACAGAGAGCCGTTCGTACCGTGAAGAGTAGCGGATCAGGGTTCCTAGGTTCCACGCCTCTGTTGTTACGTCACCGTCGAGATTCTCTCAGCGCCTGTGTCAAGGCCGGCCCGTCAGTTGATGGACGTACCTTCCTAAGCGGCCACTCGCGCCAGTCCTGCGAGTGCGCTCGCCAAGAGGATCCGTCGCGGCGTTGGCAGCGCACCTGCGGGAGCACCGGGCTCGCCACGACCACCGTGAGACGCTGGGCCCGGCTGTTGGCGACGTTCAGCCGATTGAGGCTGTAGAGAGATTCCATCCCTCTGAGCACCTTGTCAGCCGAACCTGTCTCCATCGAAGAGATCGGTATCGCCGCCTGCTGGTCCTGGAACCCTCAGACCGCGCCGATGTTACGAGCCTTAAGCATCCCCCAATCTCGATCACTGCGATTCACACTTAGAGGGCGCGCGGATTGCTTAGTTGGTGGGGTTCCAGCGGTTTCTCCAGTTGATAAGCTTGATGGTGATGATCAGGGCGATGGCTAGAGCGAGTTGCGCTAGCCGGTGGTGGATGCGGCGGTCGGTGTTGCGGCGTAGCTGCCCGTAGTTGGTGAGCCACGAGTTGGTTCGTTCGATGGTCCAGCGCATACCGAGGGGGGTGGATAGTTTGGAGTGGTTGGCTTGGCCTCGTGGTCGGCGGCGGGCGCAGATGACGTCGGTGATCCCGGCGGCTTCGCAGAGAGCCCGTACTGCTTTGCTGTCATAGCCCCGGTCTAGGTGCAGGGTCTCGACATCTAACAGCAGACCACGGTCGCCGACCGCTTCGAGGGTAGGTCCGAACAGGATACTGTCGTGACGGTTGGCGCCGTCGGTGGCGCAGCCAACCGGGATACCGTTGGCATCTGTGGCCAGGGACCACTTCCAGCCGGATTTGGCCCGGTCGCAGGGGTTTTTCCCGGTTCCTTGGCCACCGGACGGTGCCTTGTGCTGGCTGCCGTCAACCGAAACATCGGAAAGGTCCAACCCCACCATGCGGTCATAGGCCGCAATGGCCTCTTCCGCCAGAGCGTCGAACACCCCCGCATCTATCCACTCGTCGCGTCGGGCCCTCAGTGTGGTATCCGACACCGCCCCACCCAAGACGTGTTCGGCGCTCACCCACGAGCAGCCGGTCACCAACCGGATCAGGATCCCCTGGAAACAGACACGATCCGGGATACGGCGACGGTGACCACCCATGGGATGGTTGACCACCCGCTCAGGCAACAGGCCCTCCACGGCTTCCCACACCGCGTTTGCCACTTCGGGTTCCAGCGCGCGCATAATCATTCCTCCACCGGTTGGGGGTGTGTAATTGCTGCTCGGTATCAAACCCGAGATACCACCCCAACTGGTGGATTTACCAAGCTATCCGCGCACGCTCTTAGCCTGGATCCACCGGCCGGGTTTCGTTGTTGGGGGTGAATAGCCGTGGAAAGTGCCTCTGACCTGGGACAATAGCTATTAGCAGATAGATGTTGGCCTGGAGTCGGGAGGCACTTCCTGTGAGTGGAGTATCGCAGAAGATTGACCGGGTGGGGGTGGTTTTCGATGACGAGTCGCTGGTAGCCGACGCGGGATTGTTGGCAGCCGCGACTTTGGTTGATCGGTTGGGGTTGGAAGCTTTGGTGGACGAGGTGGTGGGGCTGGGTGGCCGGGTGGGTGGAGCGAATCCGGGTCGTAAGGTATTGACGTTGGTGGCGTCGATGCTGGCGGGGGGTTCTCATATTGATCATGTGGGGCGGCTGCGGTCGGGTTCCACCACCAAGGTGTTGGGGTTTGAGGTGATGGCTCCCTCCACGGTGGGCACGTTTCTGCGTTCGTTTACCTGGGGTCATGTGCGCCAGTTGGACAAAGCCGCGACCGCGACGCTGGGTCGGGCGTGGGAGGCGGGTGCCGGCCCCGGCGATGATGCGTTGACCCTGGATCTGGACTCGACGATCTGTGAAGTGTCGGGCAAGGGGAAGCAAGGTGCTTCCTTCGGGTATACGAATGTGCTGGGTTATCACCCCCTGGTAGCGACCCGGGCCGATACTGGGGAGATAGTCGGTGCCCGCCTGCGGGAAGGGGCATCACAGCGGGGCGTGGTGCATTTCGCTCGAGAAACCCTGGGACGTGTGCGGCGGGCCGGGGCATCAGGAAAGATCACGATACGGGCCGATTCGGGGTTCTGGTCCTATGAAATGTTCAAAACGCTGGAGGGTCTCGGAGTCGGCTGGTCGATCACCACCCCCCAGTACAACAACGTTCGCCAAGCAATAGCCGAAATAGACAAAGACGCCTGGACCAGCATCGACTACCCCCAAGACGGGGTAGCGCAGGTCGCGGAGACAACCATCTGGGCGACACATCGCACCCGCCGCCGCGAGCGCATGAAACTCCGCCTAGTCGTCCGCCGCACCCGCCTGGTCGGTTCCCAGGCACAGCTATGGCCCGACTGGCGGTACCACAGCTTCGTAACCAACCTGGACCAGACAACCACCGAAGCCGACCAACACCACCACCCGAACACCGACAACGACAGCGAAGATAACGGACACCAGATAGTCGAAGCCGACCGATACCACCGCCACCACGCCGTGTGCGAACTCGCCATCCGCGACCTCAAAGCCTCCGCCGGGCTCTCCCACCTACCCTCAGCGAAGTTCTGCGCTAACGCCGCCTGGCTCGCCTGCGCCGTCCTAGCGCACAACATCTACCGCTGGATAGCCCTCCTCGGCTCGACCCAACCCAAGGGACAACTCGTCTACGGACCTACCATCCGTACCCGCCTCTTCGGCATACCCGGACGGATCGTCAACCACAGCGGCCGCCACATACTACGCCTACCCGCCCGATGGCCCTGGGCACACACCTACCAAACCACCCTCCGACACCTCCGCGCCCTACCACAACTCTGCTAAACCCCAAAACAGACCCCCCGGCACCGTAACCAACCAGCCGAACCCCGAACCCAACACGTCCCAAACCGCCCCGACCACTGACCAAACCAGCCGAAAACCCCCGACCACCCCTACCACCCGCCGAAACCAACCAGATCAACCCACCCCCACCCCTCAACCACCCCAACACCCCTCCCGAACCGCCCCCCGGCAACGCCATCGGTGGATTCAGGCTTAGAGTGTGGGGAAGAAACGACCAAGACTCTTTATGAGGTCACATCCGCTGCGGACTAGCTGCCCATGCCCCGACCGGTGCCCGGGCGGCAGATCTGGGGTAAGGCACGACAGCATATTCCTGGTGGGTCAGACCGGGCCCCGGTCCCATCCTAGAGCGTCCGCCGCGGCGGACGCTCGGTCAACGAAGACCGCGCACGAACGGTTGGGCGAGGGCGGCCGGCTGGCGGAAGCGCTCGGTGATGAAGTACATGACACCCAGGGTCAGCACGTACGGCAGGGCGGCCAGCAACTGGGCGTTGACCTGGTAGCCGAGCACGGGAACCGCCAGACGGAAGGCATCGGCCAGCCCGAATAGGAGAGCACCGAGGATCGTGCCGCGCAGTCTCCATCCGCCGAAGTAGACAGCCGCGATGGCGATGAAGCCGCGACCGCCGACGGCCCCGGTGTCGAAGCTTCCGACCTGGCCGAGCACAAGAAACGCGCCGCCCAGTCCCGCCAGCATGCCGCCGTAGTAGATCGCCTGGCGCCGCCGCTTGTTCACGTCGATGCCCGAGACATCCGCCGCCTGCGGGTTCTCGCCCACGGAGCGGACCTCGAGCCCCCACCGCGTCCGGTACAGGACCCACCATGTCAGCGGGACCAGCGGGTAGAGGAGGTAGGTGGGCCAGGTCTGCCCGAACAGAGCAGGGCCGATCAGCGGAAGATCGGAGAGGAACGGGATCTGCAGGACTCCTGCCCGCTCGGCGACCGGATCGATCGACGCACTCAGGAACCCGACCAGGCCCAGCACCAGAATGTTCACCGTGATACCCACCACGAACTGGTCGGCGGCGAGGCGGTGGCTCATGTTCGCCTGCAGCATCGCGACCACCAACCCCGAGCCGACGCCCAGGACCAGGCCCACCCACACCGACCCGCTGGCGCTGAAGGCGACCGCACCCCCGAAGGCCCCCGCCAGCAGCGAACCCTCGACCGATATGTTGATGGTTCCGGCCTTCTCCGCCACCAGTTCCCCCAATGCCGCGAACGCCAGGAAGGCTCCCAACCGGACCGCGCTCCCGTACATGGTCGGGCTGCCTGCGATCTCCGCGAGTCCGCCCAGTAGGTCGCCCATCACGCTTCCCCGACACCGGCAGTGGTCACCGTGCCACGCTGCTCACGCAGGAACTGGACTGCCGGGGGAATCAGGAGGGCCAGCACCAGGAGCGCCTGGATGACGTCGACCACCTTGCGATCCACGCCGGTCGCAGCCAGAAAACCTGCGCCCGTGCGGAGGGCGGCGAAAACTATGGCCACCGGAACGCATAGCAGCGGCCTGGTCCGAGCCACCAGCGCAACCAGCAGACCCTGCCACCCGATCTCGTTCGAGAACCCCGCTGTGAGACGGGCGCTGGAGGCGCCACCCGCCATCATCATCGCTCCTGCAAAGCCCGCCAGCGCCCCCGACGCGAAGAGCGCGGCGCTCCCCGCCCGGGCCACCGCCACGCCGGCCTGCTGAGCAACGTTGGGGCCGGCGCCGAGCAGCCGCAGCTTGAACCCCGGCACGGTTCTCGCCAGCAGGAATGCCACCGCCCCGGCCCCTGCCAGCGCGACGAGGAAGCCTGCGTGGAACTCGTTGCCGAACACCGTGACGACCGGCAGGCGGACCGAGGCGGGCAGGGATGCACTGGTCACGGCCTGGCTGGGCCGGTTCGGATCCAAATCACGGAGGAACCAGTCGGTCGTGATCGCGAACCCGACCACCTGGAAGGCAACGAACACCAGCAGGAGGGTGGAGATGACTTCCGGCACTCCTCTGCGGAATCGCATAAGCGCCGCCAGTCCGGCATAGGCGCCGCCCGTGACCGCCGCAAGCACCAGGCCACCTACGAGCAGGAGCGGGCCCGGACCGGGAAGCCTGGTCCCCACCAGAGCCATGGCCACGGCCCCGATCAGCAACTGGCCTTCCTGGCCTATGTTGAAGAAACCTGCCTTCACCCCGATCACCATGCCGAGGGCGACCAGCAGCATCGGTGCGGCGTGTGCGAGGGTGTTGCCCCACCGCCCCGGAGCGAGGAAGGCTCCATCCAGCAGGGCTCCCAGCATCCCGGTCCACGACTGCCCTGTGGCAGCCACCAGAGCGGCCGACAGGACCAGGGCCCCGCCGAGACTCAGCAGGTAGATAAATGCTGTCTCGCTCCTGCGGCCGATACCGGACCCGGACTGGGTCTGGACGGGAGGCTCTACCGTACCGGGCATCACGGCGGTGCTTCCGTTGCATCTTTGCCTCCCATCAGGAGGCCCAATTGCTGCATGTCGAGGCCCGGACGGGCCAGTTCACCGGAGATCGCTCCCCTGTGAATCACTGCAACCCGGTCCGCCAGGGAGATGATCTCTCGGAGGTCGGTGGAAAGCAGCAGTATCCCGATGCCTTCCCCGGCGGCATGCCGGAGGCGGTCGGCCACGTACTCGATCGCTCCCACGTCGAGACCGCGCGTCGGCTGGTGGGCTACCACCACCTTGGGCGAGGCCGAAAGGGCCCGGGCCACGACCACCCTCTGCTGGTTCCCGCCCGAGAGACGATCCAGTGGAGTGTCGGGATCCGGCGTGCGGATGCCGTACTCACGGATCAACTCGAGGGCGTTGGCGCGGATGGCTTCCCGGCGAAGAAGCCCACGGCGCTGCATGCGGTCCAAGATCGGGATCATCAGGTTCTCGGCCACGGTCATGCCCAGCACGCACCCCGACCGGTGACGATCGGCCGGGATCACCGCTACCCCCGCCGCTGCCATGGCTCCCGCCTCACCGGTGGGAACCGGCTCGCCTCCCATCGCCACCACACCTTGATCGAGCCGGAGGAGTCCGGCCATCACATCTGACACCGCGGTCTGCCCGTTTCCCTCCACACCGGCGACGCCCACGATCTCACCCTCCCGGACGTCGATGGACAGGCTGTCGAGCAGGACACTTCCGTCCTCCGCCTTCACGCACGCCTGCGCGATGCGGAGCACAGGCGGGTCGGGCACTGCGCAGGGATCCTGCTCCATCCGGTCTGCCGCCGGACTCCTGCCCTCCGGGTCGCCGGCCGCGGTCACCGCGAGCAGGGGGACGGGGCGTCCCACCATCGCCCTGGCCAACGCAGGGACATCGGAGGCGGCGGTCGCGGTCCGGTGGGTGACCCGTCCGTGGTGCATCACGGTTATCCGGTCGGTGGCCCTCAGGATCTCGTCGAGTTTGTGGCTGACCAGCGCCACGGCCCACCCTTCGGTCCGGGCTCCTTCACGGAGCACCTCGAA
This sequence comes from Candidatus Spongiisociaceae bacterium, assembly GCA_965219685.1. Lineage (GTDB taxonomy): Bacteria > Actinomycetota > Acidimicrobiia > Spongiisociales > Spongiisociaceae > JAPPFW01. The sequence goes on from CBDCOH010000002.1 coordinate 1,708,963, forward strand.
CAGTTGCTCGGACTCGGCGGGGGTGAGGGCGGAGGTCGGCTCGTCGAGGAGGATGATGCGGGGTTCGTGCGACAGGCACTTGATTATCTCCACGCGCTGGCGGATCCCGCTCGAGAGGTCGCGGACGGGTGCGTCGGGATCCACATCCAGGCCGTAACGCTCGGAGATGTCCCGGATGCGGCTCTTCGTCGAGTCGGGATCGAAGGGGCCGGTCTCCCCGAGCGCGACGTTCTCCCATACGGTCAGGGCATCGACCAGGCTGTAGTGCTGGTGCACCATGCCGATGCCTTGTTCGGCCGCACCCACCGGATCGCCCATGCGGCACGGGATCCCGTCGATCCTCACGGCGCCGGAGTCGGGAAGGGCAAGCCCGAAGATCAGACGCATGAGCGTGGACTTGCCGGCGCCGTTCTCCCCCAGGACTCCGTGGACCTCACCGGCCCGCAGTTCCAGGTCGACTCCATCGCATGCCACGACGTTCCCGAACCGCTTGGTCATCCCCAGGAGTTCGACAACCGGCTGATCGAGCCTAGGGGCGGTCGTCATCCAGGCCTCTTCGTACCGGCTTCGCCGGCACCCTCCTAGGCGAATGGTTCCAAGCCATGCGACTGCCGCGAGGCACACTGGACCATCGGTACACAACGATGCTCAGCACAGCTGACACCTGAATGTGCCTGTGTCTCCTTGCGCGGGTCCCCAGTCTTCGGTCGGCGGCGCGCCCACCGGCGCTCAAGTGACACCCGGACAGCGCATTCGCGGCCGCACACGGATACGATCTAGCGCCAACCACCGATCACCAACTACCGACTGCCGACCAGGAGACTAGGAACTAGTCATCTAGAAACCGTACGCCTCGGACAGGATCTCGTAGATCTGGTCTGCGAAGTCCCCGGCTCCGATCCGCGCGTTCAGATCCTCGAGCGCCTGCTGCTGATCGGAGGTGGGGTCGCAAAGGTTGGCGCCGACCTCCGGATCCACTCCCACCGTGAACCTCCGTGCGCCGCCCTCCTCGGCGGTTCCGGCCAGGATCTCGTCGAAGATCGGAGCCAGGTAGTCACCGGCGTCGAACATGACCTCGAGGTCGTAGGTGAGGTCTTCCCTCTCGCATCCTGCCGATGATCCGGCGGTCATGACGATGAGCCCGTCATCGTTCGCCAGCCGGACGATCGGTTCGTGCGCCCCCCCCAGGAACGGGTAGACCGCCCCGACTCCCTCGGCGACCGCGTTGTTGTACGCCTCGGTAGCCCCGGCGGTGTTGTTGAAGTCGAACGCGAAGTTGCCGGTCGGCACGTAGATTATCTCGAACTCCTCGTCCACCAGGCGCAGCCCGAACTCGAACGCCAGGAACGACTCCTTCTCGAAGTTCAGGTCGCAACATCCGAGGAACACGGCGCGATCGGACCCACGTTCCAGCAACAGCAGCCCGGTGGCGTACCCGGCGGAGATACCGAGTTCCGCACCGCTGTCCGCGCTCCGGAGGAGGCCCGGCGTGTCCTGGTAGCCGGAGCCGCAGTTGCAGTACCAGAAGATCTGGTCGTGCTCGAGGAAGAGGTCCTCGTTACCGTCCGCTAGGTTGCTCGACCCGATGGCGATGATGTCGGCGCCCTGAGCCACCACGTTCTCGAGTTCGGCGCGGGCGTTGGCCGGGTCGACCTGGTCGACGATGAGCGGGGGCCGGTAACCCGCCTCGTCCGAGATCGACTCGACCCGTTCCACCAGGGCCTGGTAGTAGGCACCGTCGTCACGCGCGCCCTCGGTCACGACCGCGATACGGACCTCACCGTCGCCGTTGAAGTCCGCCGCGCCCCAGTCAGGTGCTGGTTCCTCGGCTACGGACACCTCCGTGGTGCCGGGTTCCGGGTCTGTCACCTCGGCGCTCTCTCCACCGCTGGAGTCGGGAGTCTCAGCTTCGGCGGCACCGATTGGCGCGGTCGTGTCCGTGACGATCACCTGCCCATCCGTCGTGTCGGTGGGCTGGATGGCCTCCGGATCGGTATCGGCGCAGGCGGCCACCACGACCGCCAGGACGACCAAGCCGGGCAAGAACCGACTGGAGATAACTTTCATCGCACCGTACTCCCGTCGCAATACCGGGGCAGACGCCCGACTCTCGGACCCTGTCCCGTGCTCCGCAAGCCCTCCCGTGGTCTTCGGCGTCCGCTCCCCGGCCCTTCCGCCGACAGACCGTCCGTCGTTGTCTTGCGGACCGAATAATCCCGTCTCCAGACTAATGCCCCTGTGCCCCGCCGAATCCCTGCGCGGATCGACTCCTGGCCCCGCAAGAGCCCGAGTCCGGGGTACGGCTCCTTGCCCGACGCAGCCCGGTCAACGGCCTCGGGGCTTGCCGTGCACCGCTTCGTAGAGACGTCGGACCATCGCGGTCGGATCGGCTGCTCCCCAGGTGTTGCGCCCGAATGCGATGCCCGACGCGCCCGCGGCGACCACTTCCCGGGCATAGTCGACTGCCTCGTCCTCGGAGTCCCTCCTGGGACCGCCCAGGACGAACAGGGGAACCTCGCAGTTCTCGATCACGCGGCCGAGGTCATCGACATCCGGTGGCGCCATCGTCTTGACCGCGTCCGCCCCGATCTCCACGCAGACCCGCGCGCCCCAGGCGATGTGCTCGGTGTCCCAAGGCACCTCCCTGGACCACCCACCCGGGATCGACTCGGCGACGACGGGCATCCCGATCTTCTCGCATTCGCCCACCAGAGCGGCGAGGCGCCTCAGCGACCGAACCTCGTCGTTCATGCCGGGGAAAGCCATCAGGACCACCGCGTCGGCGCCGATGAGCGCCGCCTGCTCGGCACCGTGCATCAGGTGCATGTCGTCACCCTCTTGAGGGTCGCCCATCAGGGTCACCGCTCCGTCCACCCGCAGCACCAAGCCGCACTGGGCGAACGCCCCCGGGTATCTGCGGGCGATATGCCAGGTGGCCAGGATCCCATCCGGTCCACCCTCGGCTACGTGCTCCACCGCATCGAGAGCGGGACCCTGCCCGGTCGCCGACTGCATGTCGATCGCCACCAGCAGGGCTCGGCCGTCTGCACCCATGAACCGGGATGAGCGCCTGACCTTGCCCGCGCCGACCGCCGAGGAGACGTATTCCATCACTGCTTTCCTCCTACCTGGCCGAGGTGTCCCAACGCTAACCCCGCCCGAGTCGCGACTCAGCCTGGTCTCCCAGGGAGATGAAACGCCGGAGGCCTTCTTCGTACACCGTCGAGCACTCCGGATCGAAGGTGGTTACGGGTGGTGTCGGCCAGTCACCCACCATGCCGTCTCCGGGCCGCGGCCACCACCCTACCGCCGCCCCGGCTGCCAGAGCACCTCCGTACGCAGCCATCTCGTCGCAGGCCGGGACATCGACGGGCACACCCAGCACCGCCGCCTTGATCGAGGTCCACAGCCTGCTGCGGGACGGCCCTCCCGAGCTGACCAGGCTGCGCAGTTCGAGGCCCTGGCGGGCCAGTTCGATGGCTATGTGAGCCAGTCCGTATGCCGTCGACTCGAGGATGGCCCTCGCTACCACCGCCGCCCCGGAGTCCTGGCTGAGGCCGACGATCTCGGCACTGAGCCGTGGCTCCCATCTCGGCGCCCGCTCGCCCTCGAGAAACGGCAGTACCAGCACCCCTCCCGAACCCGGCTCAACCGCCCCGGCGGCATCCAGAAGGTCGGTGACCGGTCGGCCGGTCACGCCCGCCCACCAGTCCAGCATGGCGCCGTGGGAGGCGACCGGGCCGCCGACGATGTGGATACCCGGAACATGGCTGGGCATCCCGTATTCGGCCGCCCATCCGTGGTCACGAGACGCTGCCGCCACCCCGAGACCCCCGGTCGTGCCCCCGGGGTCGAAGCCGCGCCCGGGCGTGTCGATGGCGCCGGCCCAGGCGGTCAGGTAGGCATCGTTCGATCCGGGCGCCAGCACCATGCCTTCAGGGAGGCCGTTGCTGCCCGAGGTCAACCCGATCGGAGAACCAACCGGTACAGGGTCCCCGAAGCCGGGCAGCGGTTCCAGCCCGGGCCAGACACTCTGGATGTGCGCCCGGCCACCTAGGCACGACAGCAGGAAGTCCCACATCTGCCGGGGCCGGGTTCCCGGTCCCAGTCGCTCCTCGAGCAGCGCGGCGTGCGCCTTCTGCTGCCCGGCGAAGTCCGCCGACGCGCCCACCGGATGGCGGTAGGTGAACGCCAGATCCCCACCGGCAGCCACGGTTGTCGGGCCGTGGCCGCCCACACCCAGTGCCAGGGGGGCTGCACACGGGAGCCTCATTACCGCTTCGCCCAGTCCATCGAGCCATACCGCCGGATCGGCCTGCCCCACCGGCAGCCGCGGAGAGCAGCGGTAGGCAGCCCTGGATGTGGCGACGACCCGTCCTTCGCTATCGACGGCCACGGCCCGGGCCGAACCGGTACCGATGTCCACACCGGCAACCACGTGGGAGGCCATCAGGCCTCGTCGCGCTCGACGAACACCCGGTAGGTCGGCTCGGAGGTCACGTGGCTCAAAGCGTCGCCGACCTTGCTGAACGGGTATCTGGCGGTGACGAGGCGGTCCAGGTCCGCAGCCATGATCCCGGAACGCAGGAGGGTCGAGGTATTCCGCCAGTCCTCGGGCTCCTGGTTGTAGGCCCCGACGATCGATATCTCCTGTCGATGGCACCGGTCGGCGCCGATGGTGACCCGTAACTCGGGGTCGAAGGAACTGTAGAGCACGACCGCACCCCCGACATCGGCCAGGTCGACGGCCAGGTCGACGCCTCCCATCGCCGCGACGAACACCACGTCCTGCGTGCCGCCCATCTCGGCTGCCTCCTCGGGTGTCGCCACCCAATCGGCGCCTGCCACGGTGGCCTCTTCCCGGCGCTCGCCGGATGGATCGACCACCCCGATGCTCGAAGCCCCGCCCACGCGCGTCAACGCCAGGTGGAGGCGTCCCATGACACCTCCCCCGATGATCGCGACGCGGTCGCCCGACCTGAAACCACTTCGACGGACCGAGTGGACGCAGCAGGCGATCGGCTCCCCCATCGCCGCATGGACCATGGGGGTGTCACCCACCGGATACACCGACCTGGCGTCTATGGCGATCGTCTCGGTGAATCCTCCGAAGCTGAACGTGCCGTCGGCCAGCGCCCTGCCTTGCGGGTATGAGCAGAGCGCGGTACGGCCCCTACGGCACGGACCGCACGTGAGGCACCGGGTGAGCAGGTCGAGGGTCACCCGGTCACCGACCCGGGGCGAGCCCGCCAGCCCTCTCACTCGTGCGCCGGCTGCCACGACGACCCCGGCGGCCTCGTGACCGGCCGAGACCGGATACCAGCGCTTGTCGCCCGAGAAGAGGCGCCGCTCGAACGTGCAGACGCCGCACACCGCCACATCGACGATCACCTGATCGTCACCGGGGACGGGATAGGGCTCCTGGCGGATCTCCACCTGTCCCGGTCCCGTGATAACCGCTGATCTCACCATGCCTCCCACATCATGCATGGTCCCGTACGGACTGGAATGACCGTAGCAGTCAGCACCGGCCACATCCCTCCCTTCCCTACCGGTCCTCTCGGGTCTGAGTTGCTTGCCCGCGGGCCTCCCTCGTACGGAGAAGGTCCTTCGTCACCACCGCGGCCACCACCAGGCCTCCCCCGAGGATGATCCCGGGCTGTAGCTGCTCGTCCAGCACCACGACACCGGTGAAGACCGCGACGAGCGGGATGATGTAGGAGATGATCGTGGAGTACGTAACGGTGACGTGACGGATCAGGAAGTAGAACAGACCGAGCGGAACCAACGATCCGACGGTACCCACGTACAGGAGACTGAGCCCGCCGACCCGCGTCAGCGCATCCGGAATACCTTCCACGAGCACCGCGGAGAGGGTCAACCCGGCAGCACCCAGCCCGAGTTGCACCCCGGTCACTCCCATTACCGAGTACTGGCCGGAGTACCGCTTGGCGAACACCGCCGCGAGCGCAATCGATGTGACTCTGATCATCGAGAAGGCTCCGGCAAGCCGAGGGTTGCCTCCCTCGGCTATACCCGAATCCCCGCCCAACACGAGTATCCCCGCACCTCCAAGCCCGAGAAGCAACCCGACCACGGTGCTCAGCCTGATCCGCTCATCCGCCAGCATGAAGTGCGCGAACACCACAGTGACGATGGGGATCAGGACGTTCACGAGGATCACGAAACCGGCCGAGGCATGCTGGAGCGCCAAGTTGCGGGTCTGGGAAGGGATCAGCACGCTCAACACCGCCAGGACTGCACCGATGCGGAGTTCGTTGCGTCCGATGAGGTTGGGCCGCCGCAACACGAGCATCATGATGAGCATCCCGAAGGCTGCGATCAGCGACCCGGCGGCGCCTATGGTGATCGGGCCCAGTCCTTCCCGCAGAGCGATCCGTACCACCACCGGCGACGTTCCCCAGCAGAAACTTATGACCAGCACCACCGCCCAAATACGACGGTCCGTCATCTGCAAGGCCATGACATCCCTACCGTTCGGAGGGCCGGCACCGTGAATTCCCCAGCTCGATACGCCTTGGCGACCGCGGGCTTCCGGAACCGGTGGCGGGTGTTCAGCGGCCGCGAGGTTTCAGTTCGCGTACCTCACGCTCGGTACATCGCCACCCATTCGATGATCTCGTCCACATCGGCCGACAGCTCCATCAGGCCGACGTGTTCGTCGTAGAGCTCGCCGTCGATCTGCTCCTTGATCTCCGGCTCCAGTACGTGATATACGGGAAGTCCCAACGGGACTCCGGCCAAAGGACCCGCCCAGGTAGGATCGCCCCTCGTCACCGTCTCCGCGAAGAGACCGGCGCTGTTGGCGTCCGGTTGTCCCAGCAACACGACCATGTCGTCGGTGCCGGAGGTCTCGGCCAAGCGATTCACGTTCGCCTGATCCTCCAGGTCCATGGCGCCGCCCGCCGTTCAGACGAAGCACTGGGTGACGCTGAACACCACATCGGCGCCGGCCGACTCGGCCAGCAGCTTGAGGCTGGGTCCGTTGACCCCCTCCCGCTCGCCGATCGCCACCACCCTCTTACCGTCCAGGTCCATATGCCGTTCTCCAATCATTCCGGAACCCGAGTACATGGCAGGGTACCGCAGACTCGAGCGGATCTACGAGGAACGACTGCGCCGAGGCCCTCCCCTGATCGAATCCGACCGGACGCGAGTGATGTGGAGGATGGTAAATGATCCGACCTACGGTAACTATCGATTGTCAACTATAGACTACAGACCATCGACTAGGAACTAGTCTTACAGCCTGAGCACCGCGGCGTCGGGTGATTCGGGCCGGGGACCGAGAGTCTGGTTCCGGCAGTCGGCGACCAGGTCGAGTTCCTCCATGACGATCTGGCCGATCAACGCTTCCGTGCCGGGCGGCGCCACGACGCAGCGAGCGAACGTCCACCGATCACCGATATACACGGTCAGGGAGCCGCCGATCGGTAGTTCACCACGCCTACCGTCCGCGTAGGCGACGGGAGCGCTACCGATGACCTCGACACCGAGCCGCTCTACGACATCCCCGGGGAGCGCGAGCATCACCGCTCCAGTGTCTGCCACGGCTGTGGCGGTGGTCCGGCGAACATCGGCATCCTTGAGCAGTCCCTGCTTGACCAGCTCGAGGTCTCCCACATTCTCCAGCCCGACCTCAACTGCGATCTCACCCATCGCTTCCATCCATGTCCGCTTCCGACCCTATCCAGCTGCACGTACTCCCTGGCAGTGCGGTTTTCTAACTATCGTTGTCATATATAAACATGTATTTCATGCTTGTGGTATTGCTCATGTCTGCCCCGAATCCTCCGAAGCGGTGACTCGTTCTTGTCGCCACCGGTCACTCGACCACGAACGACACCCCATCCACCAGCTGCGTCATCCTCCCGAGGAACAGGCTGCCCTTGGCAACGATCATGGCCCTGTCCACCTCTCCCCTGCGCAGCGCCTGCTGTGCATGGCCCAGGTAAGGAACTCCGGCGGGGATATGGCCTTGCGTCGGTGCGAAACCGGGCATGCCGCGCTCGGATACGAACCGGTCGATGTCTCCTCTGGGGATCTCGCCCCGCAGCACCGCCATGGCGGCCAATGTCCGGTAGTTGGTACGGGGAACGTCGCCGCTCCCTCCCGGTACGGTGATCTCGGGGTTGTGCATCTCCACCGCATACCGATCGATGTCGGTCATCCCGAGGCCGGCCCGGACCAGCGGCTCGACCACCAACGCCTCGTAGACGGCGCGCGGGGACGACCCGGCGCCGATCGGGTGCTTACCGGTCAGGTCGAGCCGCAGCCGCATGCCGTCTCCGTCGGCGGGGCCGACCAGGAAAGCCATGGAGGCCAGGCAGTCCTCCATGACCGGTACGCCGTTGCGGAGGTGGGCGGCGAACTTCATGCCGAGTTTGGCCTGCGAACCGCCGCCCAGGACCAGGACGTAGTCGTACAGTCCCGCGGCGATCATCGCCCCGGCCGAGATCAAAGCATGGACCGGAGCGGCGCAGAAGGCCTTGACATCCGAACCGGTGGCGTTCACGCATCCGACCACTTCCCCGACAGCCTTGGACAGGCTGCCGCCACCCCGCTGGTAGCGGTCCCCTACCGCCTCCTCACCGCTGTTGAGCAGGTAGTCGACCCGGGACGCCGCCAGGTTGCCCCTCCTCAGGAGATCGGAAACGACCAGGACCGCGGTAGCTTTGCAGACCAGGTTCTCGAGCAGAACCGGCGCCGACAGCGACTCATCCTGCTCGTGGGCGGTACGGATGAACCCTGCCACGCGGCCCCCGTGGTATAGCCGGAGGCCGGTGCCACCGTCCACGACTGACCTCAACTCAGAGGGACCGACCCCGACTATCCGGTCGGTCCGGTGGGGGAAGTCACCGATCTCCGCCCTGGCCTGCGCAGCCAGTTCCTCATCGATGGTGAGCAGATCGAAGTCGTCGCACGACTTCATGAGGCCGTAGAGCGCGGCCTGGGTGATCATCCGCCCGAAGGATCCGGAGGGTCCGGCTGACGGAACCGGATTCCGGTACCAGGGCCGGGGGATGGAATCCAGTTGATCGGGCTGGAGGTTGCCGATGAAGACCTGGTTGGGAGGGTACCGGACCACCTCTTCCCAGGGTCGCAGGGCCTCGGTCATCGAGGCAAGAAGCGACGGGTCCCTTTCGATCTCTCGGACGGGCTTCGATCCGTATCGCACGAGGTCGGGGGCGTGGGCCAGCGCGTAGGACGTGTTGAGGATGGCGGGTTCCCGTATCAAAGTGCAGTCTCCATGGTCACGGGACACGCCAATACACGGGTCCGCGGATACTCGGAGCCCGAAGGGTAGTGGCAGCCCGTGCAGGCACCGGCCGCCGCCGGATCGGCGATGCGCTAGATGACTAGTTCCTAGTCGGTAGTCTATAGTTTCTAGTTGGGGATCGGTGGTTAACGTTAATTCGGATCGTTTACCATCGTACATAGCACTGTTTGAGTCTCGCGTTTGCGCAGTGGGGTGGCTCTTCACGAAACGGCAGCCCGTAGTCCGAGTGTCCAGGAACAGGGGCACACCAGTCACAGATGCGTTGTACAGCGTTGTGTAGCGATCGTAGAGTTCGGTCGTTTCCGGTCAGATCCCTTGGAACTACTCGTCTAGGAGGCGGCTTCCTGCCTGGAATCGCGGATCCGTACCAGGTCGGTGACCACCACGCCGAGCAGGACCAGCACGCCACCCACGACAATGCCCGGCTGTATCTGCTCGTCCAGCACCAGCACACCACCGACCACGGCGACGAAAGGCACGATGTAGGCGGTGATCGCCGAATAGGTAACTGTGACGTGGCGAATGAGGAGGAAGTAGAGAGCCAGCGGGACGAGATTACCCATCAGCCCGACATACGCCACGCTCATGCCGCCCACCGACGAGAGGCTTCCAGGTGTCCCTTCGAATACCAAGGCCAGCAGCAACAGCACTGTACCCCCGAGAGCCAACTGAACTCCGGTGACCGCCAGCACCGAGTAGCGGCCCGCATACCGCTTGGCGTACACGGCTGCGAAGGCCACCGACACCACACTCGCCAGTGCCAACCCACCGGCCAGCGGTGGGTTTCCACCCCCGGCAATGCCCGAGTCGCCTCCGAGCAGCAGTACGGCCACCCCACCGAGACCGAGGGTAAGCCCGAAGAGAACCGGTGCCTTGAGGCGCTCGTTCGAGAGCATGAAGTGAGCCACAGCCGCGGTGCAGAGCGGGATGAGAGCGCTCACCAGCGCCACGAATCCGGCGGAGGCGTTCGCCAGAGCCAGGTTGCGGGTCTGGTAAGGGAGCAGGATGGCCAGAATCGCCAGCGCCCCACCCACCCGCCACTCGAGCGGACCGAGCAGCCTCCCTGCGTGCAGACCACCGGTGAAGACCACGATCGCCAGCGCTGCGACCAACGAGGAACCCGACGCGACGGTGAGCGGCCCCAAGCCCTCCCGCAGGGCGACCCGGATCCCCACGGGTGACGTGCCCCATCCGAAGCTGATCACCAGCAGTAGTGCCCAGATCGCGTAGTTAGAGGAGAAGAACCTCGCTGCGTAGGAAGGTGCAGTCGGGCGGTGGCGAAGGATCACAGATCACCGGTACGGACCGGGCACGTCGGGGTGCCGTAGGCAACCGCCGACCTGGTGTCCCGACGGTCAGCCAAGGGGAACCCGGAGAAGCTCATCCACGAAACGCCGGACGTAGGGGATAGTCCTCCTGCCGGCCCGTATCGCCGGGCTGGATGACGAAGTCCCGCCGATCACGGTAGAGGCCGGCGCGGTTGAGCACGTAGTTGACCCCCGACTTCATGTCGTCCCAGTGGGTCATCAACCAGTACTTGTGGTCTCCGATGAACAGATAGGTGTTGTTCATTCGGAAGAAGCGGCCGGTCACGCCCTCGCCTGCGCGGAACCGCTCGCAGACCGCCTCGAGAAGCTCCTGCTGCCCGTCCTTCTCGGAGAGCACGTACTCGTGAGGCCAGGTCTCCCGGTAGGTAACCGCTTCCCGCCAGGGAGCACGGGAGATGAGGTCGGTCAACGTGGATGCCGTCACCTCGAGTCACTCCCTGTTGCCTGTCCGGCCGCGATCGCCCACTCCAAGCCCCGCCGGAATGCGTCTGCGGTCCGGCCGTCGTAGCCCACCAACCGGATCTCTTGCAACACGCCAGGATGCTGCTGGACCCATCGGATGCACTCCGAGGCTATCACCTCGGTAGCGGCCTCGATCGGATAGCCGAACACCCCCGTCGAGATGGCCGGCATGGCCACTGTCTCAGCGCCGATCCGCGCCGAGGCGTCGAGAGCCGCCAGAACGGCCTCCCGCAGTAGAGCCGGGTTGTCCTGCCCCTCCCTGTAGCGGGGACCCACGACGTGCACGACCCATGTCGCCTGCAACCCGCCACCGACAGTGACCGCCGCTTCGCCGGGCGGGATCGGGCCGTGCTCCGCTACCCACCGGTCGGAGTCCGCCACGAACTCCTCACCTCCGACCGCCGCCAGAGCAGCCGCCAGCCCGCCGCCGTGACGGAGGTACTCGTTGGCAGCGTTGACGATCACATCGACGCATGCCGCCGTGAGGTCCCCCTGGGACACCTTGACTACCTGATCCTCCAACTGTCCTTCTCCTCCTCGTGTGTTGCGGCTCGATGTTCCACCACCGATCCGGACCTTACCGAGACCATGTGACACATCACGCGCGCAGCCTCTGCGATCTTCGCGGCCCGAACCGCCGCGGTGTGTCACGCGCCTCCGATCGCGGGTCCGGGCGCCAGGAACCGGGGCATCCGATGGGTAGGGTGATGGTCTGCATCAGCACGCCGAGACGGGAGTTGGGCGAGGCAGGATGGCGAAGCGGCTCAAGTACTGGGGATGGGGATACGAAGGCCTAGGACTCTCGACCTCGGACCGGGATGCCCTGCTCCACACCCTCGCAACCGAGTACGGCGTCACCGCCAGGGGAACCGGGAAGATACCCGCTCTCGACGGTATGGCCCTTCCCCCTAGCCGTCTCGAACCGCCGGCACGCCTCGCATCCATTTGCACGCAGGAGCCGTACGAGCGGGTCCTGCACAGCTTCGGCCAGTCCCAGCCCGACTCGATCCGCATCTTCGCTGGTGACTTCGGCCACGCTCCCGATGTGGTCGCCTACCCGCGGGACGAGACCGACGTGGCGGCGCTGCTGGAGTGGGCGGGTGAGCGAGGGTCTGCACTGATTCCGTTCGGCGGCGGGTCGTCGGTGGTGGGCGGGGTGACACCGGACGTGGCTGACGGTTTCGCCGGAGTCGTCACCATGGACATGAGCCGCATGAACCGGGTTCTGGAGGTGGACACGCTGTCGCGGGCCGCGCGCATCCAGGGCGGGGCACGCGGACCCGAACTCGAGGCTGCGCTCAAACCCCACGGGGTGACGCTCCGCCACTTCCCCCAGTCCTTCCAGCACTCCACCTTGGGAGGCTGGATCGCCACCCGGTCGGGCGGCCACTTCGCCACCCTCTACACCCACATCGACGACCTGGTCGAGAACGTATCCATGGTCACGCCCGCGGGCCGGATGGAGTCGCGGCGGCTGCCGGGGTCGGGAGCCGGTCCGAGTCCCGACCGCCTCGTCATCGGCTCCGAGGGTGCCCTGGGAATCATCACCGAAGCCTGGGTGAGGGTACAGGGGCGGGTGAGGTTCAAGGCGACTGCCGGATTCCGGTTCCCGGACTTCATCCAGGCCGCCGGAGCGGTGCGGGCGATCGCCCAAGCCGGCCTGTTCCCCGCCAACGTGAGAATCGTGGACGGGGTCGAACTGCACGTGAACGGCGCCGGGGATGGTTCGTTCACCCTGATGGTGGTTTCCTTCGAGTCCGCCGACCGCCCCGTCGACACGTGGATGGACCTCGCGGAGGAGTGCGCCCTGGATCAGGGCGGGGTGCCGGATGCCGACTGGCGGACCAATCCGGACGCCCACCTGACCGGCGCCGCGGGCGCCTGGCGTGACGCCTTCATCAGAATGCCCTACAACCGGGAGGTCCTCACCCCGCTCGGCATCATCTCGGACACCTTCGAGTCGTCCATCACCTGGGACCGATTCGAGTCGTTCTACCGCAACGTCAGCCAGGCCACCCAGGATGTCATCCGCGAGGCGACCGGCCGGGAAGGCGCCGTGTCGTGCCGGTTCAGCCACGCCTATCCGGACGGTCCCGCCCCCTACTTCGCCTTCCACTGCGCCGCCGACCCGCGCTCGATGCTCGATCAATGGTGGGAGATCAAGCGCGCCGCCTCCGACGCCGTGCTCGACAACGGCGGCACCATCACCCACCACCACGCCGTCGGCCGCGATCACCAACCGTGGTACGAGAAACAACGACCGCCGCTGTTCGGAGACGTCCTGGCCCGTGCCAAGACACACCTGGACCCGAAAGGAATCCTCAACCCCGGCGTGCTGCTACGTGGACCCATGGCCGCAGTCGTTCCGTAGGATTGAGAAACGCGCTACCGCTTAGCGTCGCCGGAGCATTGATTCTCGAATCCGGGACCCTGAGCGCGCCAGGTACTCGTGTCCCAATTGAGGGCATAGTTGTCGTCCGCGATGTTCCTCGCGTAGGCTATTGATCCACAACTCTCACACTCCGCAGCAAACGTCCTCTGATGCTCGCTACTGCTAATGCGCGCTTCTCGGAACTGCCCGAGCCGATGACCCAGCTTTCCTGCTTTTGCTATGACATCGCCCGGAACGGGGCTAGGGACAGGCCTCTTAAGCGGCGTACGTGTCTTCGGCTTAGGAACCGCAATGCGTCGCACGCGTCGTCCCGAGGGAGCGGACGAAGATGGACTACCGGTCTTGACGGACCCACGGGGTGTTGGTGCTGGAGGGTTGGTGCGAGCTCCCTGCGGCATGGAAGGCCTTGAGGAGGGAGACCGAGACCTCGAAGCGGGTTCAGTGTGGACAGGGGGATCCGATTCAGTGTGGATAGGGGGATCCGGCTCGGTTCGCGGCACCGCAGGAGGAGAGTCCACCTGGGGCGGAATCGGAGTCGGCGCCGGTGCTTCGGATCTCTTCTGGCCTACACCCGGCCGAAGCCGGAACAGTCGGCGAGCCCATGAAGAGCGGCTCTCGCCCCGACGCTTATCTCGTCGGGCACGGTCTCCACGCACTCTGCGGGTCGGGCCTTCGAGACCTTGTTCCAACTCCTCCGGGGTTGGAACGTAGAACTCATCGGCCTGTCGACGGGGGTCCGTATCTGTCACAACCACGTCTCCTGAGCGACTACTCCCAGACCATAGGCGACCGTAGTGAACGGCTCCCGCTCCCGTACCTTCTCTGCCCCGAACAGTCCCTCCAGCAACTCCACGAAAGCACCGAGCCGAGATGACCCCCCGGTGCGCAACACCGTCGTCACCTGATCGGGCTCGATCTTGGCCATTGAGAGAGCTTTCATAATCTGCGACTTGACCGTCTTAATGTAGGGAGCGAGCATCAGGTCTAGTTCGGCTCGACTCAGGTCGATGGACAGGTCGCCCTGGGGAGGGTGAAACTCAATCGACGATCTCTCTGCGCTTGACAGTGCGATCTTGGCATTCTCGATGGCCTTGTAGAACCGAGGAGCTTGGCCTCCGGTAACCACAGACCTAACAAGAGCCCCGGCTCGGCGATCCAACCGTTCGAGAGCGTTGAGAACACTGAACGTGTTTGGGTTAGTCAGCAAGTACTTGAACCTTTCCAGACTGGAAAGGCCCGTACTGAACCAGGCAGGGATCGCGTCATGCCACAGCCCGAGCCGCGGCGCTACTTTCGACTCGAAGATTATCCGATCGAACATAGAACCGCCTACCGCGGCGCCTTCCATGCTCAACACTTCTCCTTCGCCTCCTGAGATAGAGGTCACGGCCAGATCAAAGGTCCCCCCTCCAAAGTCAACCGCCACCATGTACCCATCCTCAAACACTTCGTCCAGTGCTGCGGCAACCGGCTCCGGATAGAGTTCTACATCGACGAAACCTGCTCTCCGTGCAGCGCGCATGAGACGAGTCTCTGCTAGGTGCTGGCGTTCATCGAACTGATCACCCGTGGAGCCGAAAAAGGCGATCGGGTGTCCAATCACTGCTCGGGTGACATCCGATCCGGTTTGGCGATCGGCTTGAGTTTTCAGGTGGGCAAGGACGACAGCGACAAGATCCTCCATCTCGAAGTCCTTCGCCCAGGAGTGGGTACTCTTGAACGTGTCGTCTGCCAGCTCACTCTTGACGTCACTCATCAAGCGCGAATCAACACAGCCGCCACTCCGCTCGTACTGGCGACAATCCGTCTCATACCCGAACTTTCTGGTATAGGTCACGAGCGAACACCGCCGACATACTGTACTCCGGCTACCGGTGATCGTAAACTGATCGATGGCTTGTTTCCCGGCCAATCGTAGTCCATCCCGATGTACGTAAACAGTTGATGGCAGAGACGCGGGTAGTGGCTGATCAAGGTCGAAGTTCAATACCTCAACCCGGTCCCTGTAGGCGATCGAGATGGAACTGTTGGTTGTCCCGTAGTCGATTCCGTAAGCGAGGTCGCTTGTCAATCCCCCACCACCAACGCTACCGCAAGTACACGGACCGAAATATCAGATCTCGTTCCCTGCAACTCTAATATCTTGGCATCACGATCATCATTGAGCCTCAAGAGCCGACCTTGATTCTTATTAAGCCTACCCCGGATAGCCGGTAATATGCGTTTCTCCTTAACGGATCCCGTGGCATTTAATCTGTCGATCCGAGCGATGTCGTCTTCGATCTTTTGACACAAGCGCCTTTCCCGATCCTTGTAGATACGTTCCGTACGATCAAGTTCCTCTTCATACCATTTTGTGTGGAGATACTCCACCTTCGATCTTGATCTATAGTGGCTATCCGCCAGCTTGAGCTTGCTGGCCTCTAGTGCACTCCCAGCCCAACCCGGCAGATCACTGGGTCGTGAGGGTTCCCCGATCTCCGGCATCTTCGTAATCTTAGACTCTTCCACGTCTAGGTCCTCACCCACTAGGTGCCGAACGAACTGTCCGAACCGAACCGGCCCATCCGCTTCGATCGCGTAGAAGATCTCTATGTGAGGGCCGCCCCAAACACCGACGGCGCGCCGTTGGCATGCCACTGCGGGACGCGATCCCATCGGAAGATCCACAATCGAATCGATCAGACTCTGGCCGAGCGCAAAGAACTCCAAGTCTTCACGTACGAGCGCCTCTCGATAGTCAAACACACCACGATACGAACTCTTCTTGACACCCAGCCACCTCTGCAGTTGCTGAGACAGGTAGATTCCGACTCCCCCATCAGAGTGTTCAGTAACTCTGCCTCCAAAGTATCGGAGCGCAGCCCCGACGTAACTCTGCAGTTCCGACGGACCGGCCATCGTCCGCCGCTCAACCAACCTATTGGCTTCGTCCTGGCGGAAGATAGCCGGATCGAGGGCTAAGTGTCTCTTCTCCTTCTCCAGTTCCCGTGCCTCTCGAACCCTCCGTTCAAGATCGGACTCGAGGTCCTTCAACCTTCGATGTGAATCTCCTCCTTCATCGAAGGCTAGCCGCTTGAGATCGTCTTCCAAGTCTCCTAGAATGGGATCGAGCGAACCTACGGATTCTTCGAACAGGCGTATTCGTGTGTTGAGCACATCCAAGATTCTCTCTTCGATAGTACCTTTACAGGCAAAATTGTAGATTTGTATATCCTGCTTTTGCCCTATTCTATCCAAGCGACCGATTCGTTGCTCAATCTTCATTGGATTCCAAGGGAGATCATAGTTGAACATGACATGGGCAAATTGAAAATTACGGCCTTCACCTCCCGCTTCGGTGGCGACCAAGATCTGAGATCTTTCCCGAAAGCGGATTACGGCTTGGTCCTTCCTTTCTTGACTCAGGCTGCCGTTAAAAACTTCCACACGAAAACCATGGAAGGTGAGCATTTTTTCCAAGAACGATTGTGTTTCAAGAAACTGTGTGAAGATTATGACCTTCTCACCAAGTAGCATGTCTCGATGGAGAGTACGGAGGAGTTGACTCGCCTTGGAGTCACGTACGTTACCCAATCGCTTGACAAGGTCACGTAACACGGATATCTCAGCTTCGATCTTTCCGACTTCAGTTGATGCGATCCGATGTTCAGACCTCTCCATCGCGGAACTAAGTTCTCGCGGGTCGGACCACGGTTCAAACTGTTCATCGATCTCAGAATTGTCGATCGCTTCCCCACTTAACTTCTGTGTAAGCTTTGCCATTCTCCTCTGGAGAGCTGACCTAACCGCATTGGAACTGGAGGACAGCATCTTCAGGTAAGTCACCATCAAGAAGCCGATCGCCTTCTGTTTTTTGGCTTGGGCTAGATTGTACTGCTCACGGAGATAGCTGCTCACTTCCTCATATAGTTCCATTTCCTCAGGATCTAACTCAACCACAACGAGTTCTGGGTGTCGTTGGGTGAAACCTCCGACATCAGACTTTCTGTTCCTAATCAGCGTACGCGCGAACGGATGCTGCCGATCCAATGCCTCTAGCGCAGAGTCTCTCGCGTCCGTCGTGAGTAGGTCAAGATCATATGGACGAAAGAACCGTTTCAAAGATGCACGGCGATGTGTATCTAAGGCATCCCATTGCTGAATGTCCTTAGCGATCTCGGCGAGATGAGGAAGGGACTGTCTGTCTTTTTCGTACTCTTCGAACGATTCACAGAGCCCCGGCTCCACCAACTCAATCAGAGAGTAAAGTTCGTAAGGATGCAGCTGCATTGGGGTCGCTGTGAGGAGCAACATCCCATCGACACCCTCCTTCAATTCATCAGCGAGTTGGTATCCGAGGGTGGAAGTAACGCGCTTACCGTGGAGACTACGGCGAACTCGGTGGGCCTCGTCGAAGATCACGATGTCCCATCCCGCCTCCGCGATCTGCTCGGCGTGATCCTCCCGGCGAGCCAAGCTAAGGGAGCAGATGACATTTCCATGCGTTCGCCAAGGGTTGCCACCCCGCCTAGCCAAGGACTTCAACGCAGGCCCGTCAAGGACCTCAAAGTCCTCGTTGAACTTGGAGCGGAGTTCCTGTTGCCACTGCCACTGGAGGGAAGCGGGAACGATTATCAATACTCGATCTATAGCGCGACGGGCTCTTAACTCCTTTACTATCAAGCCAGCCTCGATAGTCTTTCCCAAACCCACTTCGTCAGCCAGAATCATTCGTGGACGACTTTTGGACAGCACTTGGAGAGCTACCATAACTTGGTGAAAGGCTGGCTCTATCCGGGCATTGGATAGACCGGCCAGGGTGTCATAGCGGTAGGCGTGTTGCAGGTACAGAGCTTGGACTCGAAGTCCATAGAGTTCGGCAGAACTGAATTCACCGGTCAGCAACGCTTGTTCCGGCTCGGGTGGTAGGAGCTCGATCGCCGACTCGCCGAGATACTCAGCACCGGAGGAGAACATTACTTGGTATCCAAGGTACTGGTGATGCGCTATGACCACGCCCGTCTCTCCCCCGGTTGGGCGCCTGACTCTGTCACCTGGTTGTAACGCCTTCATCTCACCTCTATCCATAGGCCGAGTCCATTGGCCACTCTGTACGTCCATGGCCGCATGCGACCCAGGAAACCAATGCGCGGTGTGGTCCCTCATTCCACACGTGATCCGCCCCTTGGCAACCCGGCTCAGGTCTCTTCGTCGGACACTCCGGCCATCCATAGACCCAGACGATGGACGGTTGCCTCCTCCTGGTCCAGGATGCCCATGATCCGGCCCTCGAACATCACGGCTACCCGATCCGATAGGCCGATCACCTCGTCGAGGTCCTCCGAAATCAGCAGGATGGCGGTACCGCCGGCTCTCTGCTGCATCAGGACCGAGTGGATGTACTCGGCGGCGCCGATATCGACCCCGCGGGTGGGCTGGGCAGCGATCAGGACGTCGGGCTCGCCGGACAACTCGCGGGCTATGATGAGCTTCTGGATGTTCCCTCCGGACAGGTTGGCGGTGGGCGTGTCCAGCGAGGGGGTCTTGACGGTGAAACGATCGACGAGCCCGGAGCAGGCCGACTCGATCGCCTTGAAGTCCAGGAAGCCACGCCGACTCGTGGGCGGCAGGTCGTGGCTAGTCAGGATCATGTTCTCCGCGACGCTGAACTCTCCGATCGTGCCGTCCCGCATCCGCTCCTCGGGGATGTAGGAGACGCCCAGACGGCGGATCTGCTTGGGGGTCTTGTATGTGGTGCGGGCACCGTTCATCACGACGTCGCCGGATGAGACCGGGCGGAGACCGGCGAGCGCCTCGGCCAACTCGCGCTGACCGTTGCCGGAAACGCCGGCGATCCCTACCACCTCGCCGCTCCGGACCTCCAGGTTGAATTCCGAGACGGCGGGCGTTCCGCGGTCGCCGAGCACTTCGAGATCGCTGATAGAGATCCGGGCCTGCCCTACCGCTGACTCACCCCTCTCGGGCGCCAGCCTGACCTCCCGTCCCACCATCATGTGAGCCAGTTGCTCCCTGCTCGTCTCCGCAGGAACCGTCCGTCCGGTCACCCGACCGCCCCGCAGCACCGTTATCCGGTCGGACAGGCTCATCACCTCGTGCAGCTTGTGGGAGATGAACACCAGGCCCCGACCCCCGTCGGTCATCTGGCGCAGCGTCACGAACAGATCGTCCACCTCGGAGGGAGTCAGAACCGAGGTCGGCTCGTCGAGGATCAGGATCGACACGTCCCGGTAGATGGCCTTCATGATCTCGACGCGCTGCCGTTCGCCGACCGCCAGCTGCCAGATATACGCGTCCGGATCGACCTGCAGTCCGTAGGCCTCGGACAGATCCCGGATACGTCGACGAACTGGATCGAGATCTTGCACGAGCCGCCTACCGGCCGGAAGCCCGAGCGCTACGTTCTCGGCCACGGTGAGGGTGGGGACCAGCATGAAGTGCTGGTGGATCATGCCGATCCCCTGCTCGATGGCATCCGAGGGGGAGTCGATCGTGACCGCCTCGCCCTGCAGCCTTATCCCGCCCTCGTCGGCGTGATACAGCCCGTACAGGATCTTCATCAGCGTGCTCTTGCCGGCCCCGTTCTCGCCCAGCAGCGTGTGCACCTCGCCGGGCCGGACGTCGAAGTTCACCCGGTCGTTGGCGACCACCCCGGGGAAACGCTTGGTAATCCCCTCCATCTCGAGGAGCGGGGTTCCGGGGGTGACTGCAGGCATGGGCCTAGTGCCCCCTTTGGAACGGACGGGTGAGGGCTGATGGCTGGCCGGTACGCCGCGAGACGAGCACCAGCACCAGGATGGTCAGCACCGCCGGGAACATGCCCACGATGCTGGCCGTCGTCCCCACCACGATGCCGAGGGTCTTCCACTGGAGAACCGTCGCCGACACGAGACCGAACACGAGCGAACCCGCCATCACCCCTGACGGACGCCAAGCTCCGAAGTACACAAGGGCGATGGCGATGAAGCCGTGCCCGTTGGTCAGGTTCTGCTGGAAGATCCCCAATTCGAGGGCGAGCGCCGCGCCCGCCAGTCCGGCCAGGGCGTTACCCACGAAGATGGTCATGTAGCGGGTCCGGTTGACGCTGACACCCAGGCTGTCGGCTGCCTCGGGTGTCTCCCCCACCGCCCTCACATTCAATCCGAACGGGGTCTTGTTGATGACGAACCACATCGCCGGCACCAGGAGGAAGGCCACGTACACGAGCACGTTCTGGTGGAAGAGCACCTCCCCGACCCACGGCAGGTCTCCCAGGAGCGGTACCGCAAGGTCACCCAAGCCGTCGATAGGCGTTGGGGTCCCGACCTGTTTCTGGAAGAGGAGATCGCTCAGCCCCAGCCCGAAGATGAAGATTCCGATGCCGCTGATCCCCTGCTCGGCTTTGAGGGCCAGCGTCACGACCCCGTACACGATGCCCATCACCCCGCCGACGACCAGGCTGACCACGATGCCGAGCAGGACGCTGTCCGTCCGGAGAGTGGCGTAGTAGGCACCGTACGCCCCCAGGAGCATCACCCCCTCCACGCCCAGGTTGAGCACGCCGCTTCGCTGGCCGATGGTCTCGCCCAGGCCGGCCAGCAGGAACGGCGTCGCCAGCCGGATTCCGGAGGCGACGGTGGCCAGCAGCACCGAGACGGTCAGGAAGTCGCTCACGGGGGGCCTCGCAGGTCGGGTTCGCGGTCCGGAACGGTTCGATCGGCGCCCTCACCCTCGGACCTCATCTGTGAAGCAGCCCGCGCCAGCCGGGCGCGGGCCTCCATGCTTCCCACCACGAACACGACGACGAGACCGTTGAGAGCAAGTATCAGGGCGGCCGGTACCTGAACGGCCCGCTGCATGGCGTTGGCCCCCACCAGCAGGCTCCCGAACAGGAACGACGCCGGGATCGTCCACAGAGGATGCAGACCGCCGAAAAGGGCAGCCACGATGCCGTTGAATCCGGCCGCTCCGGTGAAGGTCGTGGCGCCGCCGTCGGTGGCGAGCCGGTGTCCCTCGCTCCCGAACACCAGGGTGACTCCCGCCATGCCGCACATGGCCCCGCTGTACACGAAGGCGAGGACGACGTTGCGTTTGACCGACATCCCCGCGTACCGGGAGGCGAACGGGTTGTGCCCGACCGCCCGGAGGCGGAGTCCCTGGGTGGTCCGGAACAGCAGGAAGTAGCAGACCACGGCCATCAGCACCGCGACGAGGACCCCGAGGTGGAGCCGCGTTCCGCCGGGCAGGATCGGCAGGTCGGCGTTGGTGCTCAACCGTTCCGTGTGGGGTATGCGAGAACCCTTCTCGATCTCGCCCGGGTCCATCAGCGGCCCCCGCAGCAGGAGGTTGAGTATCTGGACGGCGATGATGTTGAGCATGATGGTGCTCAGGATCTCGTTCACGCGCGCGTAGGACTTCAGGACCCCCGCTATCCCTCCCCATACCGCTCCTCCCAGGGCTCCGATGACGAACGCAAGCGGTACCAGACCGAAGCGGGGCACATCCGG
Source organism: Candidatus Spongiisociaceae bacterium (assembly GCA_965219685.1). Lineage (GTDB taxonomy): Bacteria > Actinomycetota > Acidimicrobiia > Spongiisociales > Spongiisociaceae > JAPPFW01. Next base: position 1,730,932 of record CBDCOH010000002.1, read on the forward strand.
CAAGGCCAGCACGGCCAGCGTCGAGAGGATCGCTCCCGCGATGATCTGGCCCTCCCCGCCGATGTTGATGACCCCTGCCCTGAAGGCGATGGTGATGCCGACCCCCACCAGCAGGAGAGGCATGGCCTTGAGGGCGCTGTTGGCCAGGTTCTTCGCCCCCCCGAATGCACCGTCCACCAGCGCCGCGTAGCCGGTCAGGGGGTTCGCCCCCAGCACGACCAGCATGATCGCCCCGATCAGGGCTGCGGCCAGCACGGCGCCGATGAGCACGCCAGGCCCGGCGAGCCGGGCCCCGATCTGCTTCCAATCGAGCGTCAGCGGAACCTCCTACCCACGTACCACAGACCGGTCGGCTCTCCCGGATGGAGTACCGACCGGACTACCGGCGGCACCGGCCGTCACCGACCGCGGTCGACTCGGCCTGCGGCCATCCCGGCGACTACTCGACCCCTGTCGAGATCGATCCGTCCTTGATACCGGCCTCGACGGCATCCGCCGCCTCCTGGATGTCGCCGGAGAGCGGCATCCCCGAGTTGTAGGCCATGGTCAGGCCGCCGTTGGCGAAGTCCGCCGTTATCACCCGCCCGCTGACCTCGTCGTTCAGGAGATCCTCGACGATCTGGGCGAGTTGGAAGTCCCAGCGGTAGATCTGCGAGGCGACCACGATGTCCTCACCCAGCGGCACCTGGTCGGTCTGCGAGCCGAACCAGAGAACGCCGTGCTCCCGGGCGACGCCGGTCGCCCCGACCACCATCTGGGAAACTCCGGTCATCACGTCGGCGCCGGCCTCGACATGGGCCTGGGCCGCTTCGGCCGCCAGCGCGACGTCGCTGAACGAGTCGATGTAGTTGACGTTGACCGTGATCGAAGGATCCACTGACTTGACACCGGCGACGAAGCCGTCGATGTAGAGCTTGATATCACCGACCTCGATCGGGCCTACCACACCGATGATGCTCGACTCGGTCATGTGTGCTGCGATGGTCCCGTTGATGAATCCACCCTCATCGGACTGGACGCTGTACGAATACACGTTGGGGAGGCCGAAGGTGTCGCGGCTCGTGCCCCACGCGAAGACGGTGTCCGGGAAGTCCGGAGCGATCTCCTCGAGGGAACCCCCGAACTGGGATCCGTGAGCCAGCACGATGTCGAACCCGTCCTCGGCGTAGCCTCGAATGGCCACTGCAGCGTCCTCTATCACGAACGTGCCGTCGGTGATGTCGACCTCTATGTTGTAGTTCTCGCCGAGCCGGTCCAGGGAATCGACCATGCTCTGGGTGAAGGCCAGGTCGTTCGACGCGCTGGGCCCGACCATCGCGATCCTGATCGGGTCGTCGGCCGAGCGGCCGGTCTCCTCCTCTTCAGCACAAGCTGCCACCACCAGAGCGAAAAGCAGCACTGTGACCAACCACTTTCCGCTCGTTACCAACCTGATCACGTTCGACATGCCGGTCCTTCCTCCTCAGTCGATCTCCCGGTGTGCCCCGAAAGGATAGGCGGTTGGAGGGCAGCGCGTTCGCTCGCTGGACCGACTCCTTCGAGAACCCCGATCCACACCGCCGGAGTCCGGACATGTCCACCCCCCGTTTAGGGGAATCTTCACCGGAATAGAAGATGGGGACCCGCGGCGAGAGACACAGATGCAAACGAGTAGCAGCAGCGTTGTGCATCGTTGTGCACCGGAAGTTCAGGTGCGATCGCTCCCGCGCGGATGGCTTGGAAGTACTCGCCTATGTGGACGGGCGGTCCGATATCAGCCGTTCCGCCCGGTCGAGCGACTCGTCCGAGAACCCGATCCTGACCCCGCTGAAGTTCGGGCCACGCGTCGCATCCAGCGCCAGACGTGAGGTGGTGCCTTCGACCGACGATGACGGGTCGAGTGGGCTACCGGGCAGACCATCGACCACGAAGAGATCGTCGGCTGGCTGGAAGTGGGTGGCCAGCGCCCAGAGCACCTCGGAATCGTCGGTGACGTCGATGTCTTCATCCACAGCGATGACCGTCTTCAGGTACGGGTCCCAGCCCAGGAGACCGAGCATGACCTGGCGGGCCTCTCCCACCCTCCGCTGCCGGAGCTTCACGTAGCAGTGGAAGTGGCTACCCGAGTTCGGATAATGGACGGCGACCACCCCGGGGAACCTTCCCTTGAGCTTTTCGGCCATCTCGGACTCCCGTGGGATACGCGCCAGGTTGAGGTGCTCGTTCGAGTTGCCACCCACCACGTCGAGAAGCAGCGGGTCGCGGCGGCGCGACATAGTCTCCACCCGGAAGAGGCTGTTGGTGGAACGGTCGGACGAGTATCCGGTGAACTCCCCGAACGGGCCCTCCTCGACGCGGGCATCGGGATCGATCACGCCTTCGAACAGGTAATCGGACGTGGCGGGAACCCGGATCCCGTACCTGAGCGACCGCACGACCTCGAGAGGCGCCCCGAACAGACCGCCCGCCACGTGGCGCTCGTCGACGGTCATCGGCACGCGGGCGGAAGCGGCCAGCATGAACAAGGGGTGCCCTCCGAGCACCATCGCCACCCGGAGCGGCTCTCCCTGCTCGGCCGCCGCCCCGAGCATCCGCCACAGGTCCCCGCGGGAGTGGAGGCTGGTGGCGAACTCGGTCGCCGAGTGGACCATGGCCCGGTGGTAGCTCAGGTTGCCGATCCCATCGGCTCCCTCGGCCACGATGATGCCGCTGGTGACGTAGGGCGCCCGGTCCGTGGCGAAGTGGGTGAGGAGGGGGAAGGTGCGCAGGTCGATCGCCGCTCCCTCGCTCACCAGATCCAGCACCGGGGCCTCGCCGACCTCGACAGGTTCGATCAGGTTCCTGGCCCTGGCCTGGAACGTGTCGTGGAGGTTCCGCGGATCGGCGCCGAGTATCCGCGAGATACGGCGCCGGCAGGCGAACAGGTTGGTGACGACCTCGTGGGGAATCCCCTCGATGTTCCGGAAGCGCAGCATCGGATGGCGACTCCCTGCAGCCAGCCTCCACACCATGCTCGTGACGTCCTGGGAGTCGGCAACCGGCTCGGTGATGTCGAGGACGTCCTCGGGGAATGACCGCTCGTAGATGGAAACGAAGTCATGCAGGTCCTGGCTCGACCGGAGACCGGGGATGGTCATCGGGAACCCTCCTCGCTCCCCGTCGGGGCTCCTTCGCGTTGGGCGGACAACTGCATACCCCACAACCGGCCGGCTCTCCTTCGGGACACGGGGGTTGACGGTGTCACACACCTCCCGCATACTGACCGGTACCAAACACCTACACGGCCACGAGGCCCGACGTCGACCCGGAGGCCGCAGGTATCCAACATCAAGGAGCGCCGCCGACCGGAGGCTGAGGAGGAACGCGCCCCGGATCCAGGCAAGGTGGCGGTGGGGGAGGGCCCGCAGTCGGCGTAGTGCCCGGCCGGAGTCGCGAAAACCTGCGCTATCGGCATCGCACCGCATTCCCCATCCTGGCGGGCTCCCGCAACGGGACCGATCTCGATGGCCGATTGCACGATGGTCAGTCGACCGATCGCCCGTAGCTACCCGCAGCCAGTTGTGCCTTTGCCTCCTCGACCGACTCGGGAGGAGCGGTGGGCTGGACGCCGACCAACCGGGCGATGTTGTTACCCATGTAGTCCTCGAGTTGATCCTCGTCGACACCCAGCCCCTGGGGCGGCTCGTGGCAGAGCACCTCCAGGTGGGTGAGCCACATGCCCGGATCGTTGGGGGGAGAGTCCGTCCCGAACACGAGGCGGTCGCGGGGCATCTCCTTGGCGAACTCGACGATCCGGGACTGGAGCAGCCATCCCGACTCGCCGTAGACGTTCGGCGAGTCCATGATCATCCAGAAGGCCTCGAAGCAGTACACGCCCCCCGTCTGGACCCCGAAGTGGCCGATGATGAACTTGACGTCGGGGAACTCGCGGATGATCGGGTAGAACTGGGTCGGGATGGAGTAGGGACCGTCGCCGGTGTGGAGCAGGACCACCACTCCCAGCTCGTCGCACTTGCGGAGAGCCGGGCGCAGCCAGTCCAGGGCCCGGTCCGGGCGGTAGGCGTGCATGTTGGCGTGCAGCTTCATCATCTTGAAGCCGTACTCCTTCACGTGGAACTCGAGTTCCGCCGCGCCGTTCTCGGGGCCGAATCGGGGGTTGTAGTTGAAGTTACCGATGAACCGGTCGGGGTACTTCTGGGTCAGCTCCGCGATGTAGGACATGTAGTCCCGGATGCCATCTCGACCGCTCCGGCCTCCCTGATGCCACACCGTGTTCCCGGGGGGAGGCTGGATGAAGCCCATGTCGATGCGCCGGGGTTTCCCGTTGATCCAGTACGGACCGTCCATCATCTCCAGCATCCGCTCCCCCGTGAACGGCTCGCCGGTATGCCTCCAAGCCTGGTCGATGACGTTGGTGGGGTGGAGATGCGTGTCGATGATCATGTGGCAGGTCGCTCCTGGTTAGCCGCTGGTCGCTGGCAGGGTCGGGGATCTCGGTGCCCGACGCGAACCGCTTCGGACTTCGTGTCCTCCGCCGGTCGAGCGGCCAGCGTAATGAGCCGGCCGTCGAGTCCGAGACTACCCGGTGACCGGAGCAGCGCTCAGGTCTTCGTCACCGTCCCGGCCGGGTGCTGCCGTCGAGATAGCGGAGGGCGGCCAGCGCGTAGATCCTGGCGGCCTGGTTGACTCCTTCGACGGCCAGGCGCTCGTTGGGGCCGTGTGCCCTGGGAACGTAGCCCGGACCGAAGGCGGCCACGGTCGGTATGCCGGCTATCCCCTGGAAGCTAAGGGCGTCCGTCGCACCGGGGAAGACGCCCGGCTCCACGGATCTCCCGAGCACCAGGCGCGAGGCATGCTGCAGGGCTGCCACCACCGGATGGTCAGGCCGGATCTGCGTGGCCTCGGAGAACCCCACCATCCTCAGTTCCGCCGACAGCCGCGGGTTCTCCGCCATCGACCGGTCGAGGAACCTGAGGAGGTCGGCCGTCACGCTCGGCTCGGTCATGCCCGGCACGAGCCGGATGTCGGAGCTGAAACGCGCGTTGCCCGGATAGACCCCGTAAAACACGCCGGCCTCGGCCATCACGCCCACGTTGACGGTCGGGCCGGAACCGTCCAGGGGGTAGGGAACATAGGTCAGGCAGCGATGGAACTCGGATGCCATCTTCTGTATCAGCCATGCCATCTCGACGGTGGCGTTGACGGGGTCGAAGCGATCCGAGACGCTCGAGTGCATCTGGGTGCCTTCGACTTCGATGTCGACCAGGGCGGACCCCCTCGAGACCACCCCGATCATCTCCCATTCCGACATCACGCCGCACGGTTCGCCGATGATGGCCGCGTCGGCCACGAGATGCCCTTCCTCTGCCAGCCACTTGGACCCGAGCGTCGAGCCTGCTTCCTCGTCGGCGGTCAGGACCAGTTGGAGCTCTCCGCACCACCCTCCCGACCTGGACAGAGCCACCGCCGCGTACGCCATCGCCGCAACCGCCGCCTTCATGTCACCCGAACCCAGACCGCGCAGCTCACCGTCCGAGACGACCGGATCCCACGGGTCGGTTTCCCAGCGGGAGAGGTCGCCGGCCGGTTTGGTGTCGGTGTGGCCCGAGAGAACGAGTGTCGGACCGGGCCCGTCGCCGGGGATCCGCACGATGACGTTGGGCCTCGAAGGCCGGGCTTCGAGAATCGTCAGATCGTTGAGCCCGTGGGCGCGCAGCAGTTCGCACACCACACCGACCACGGCTCTCTCGTCGCCGGGCGGATTGGGACTGGGAGTGGCCACCAGCCGGCGCGCAAGGTCGAGTTGATCCTCGGCGGTGGACTCCAGGAAGGAGAGCACCTCGGCACGGGGTGGGACCGGGGCGGACAGGTCGGATCGGCCCCTACAGCGGGTTGAGCGGATAGAGCGGACGGGGCGCGTTGCGGAACCGGAGACCTTCCAGCCGAGGTCGGCTCACTCCGGGAAGATCGAGGGTCACCGCTTCGGCGGCCGATTCGGCGAAGTTGGCCCGGTAGTCACTGCACGAACGGACCACTAGCACGTCGGCCTGATCGGGATCCAACCCGGCGTGGCGCCAGGTGGCCGGGTCGGCGCTGATGGCAGGCTCCGACGTCACGAGCAGGTGGTGGAATCCGGATTGCAGCACCACCCACTCCCCCATCGACACCTCCCGACGGGTGAAGGACTTGCCTGCCAGCCGGTAACTTCCCGCTCCGGACCGCCGGACGATTCCGTCCACCACCACCGACGGCGCGTCGGGGTTGATCCCCCCGCCCACCTCTACCCGCACCCGCTGCCCTACCGCCGCACGGCACCGCTCTACGGCCGACGGGTCGAGGACCGTATGCATGACTACGAGGTCGGGGCCGTGGAGGGCGGCCTGGCCGATCATCACGGGATCGTCACCGGGAGCGCCAGCCGTCGGGCAGTCGGCGGTGTGGGCCATGATGAAGGGCTTGGCGCCCGAGGCCCGCGCCATTCGAAACGCCTTGTCCGGGGTCAGGAGACGCGGCGTGGTCATCCGCTCCTTCCTCTGCCAGATCTCGTCGGCCAACTCCTCGGCCAGACTGCGAGCTCCTGTCGGGTCGGCGTCGGCCACAACCGAGACCCCGAGACCCAGCTCGGGAACATCGAGCCACGGCTGCACCGGGAACAGCGAGACATCGAGCATGTGCGGCGCGGCCCGCTCGTAGGCGAGCCGGCGAACTTCCGCCATGGGACCGACGTCGGTGCGCATCGCTTCGGCGGGGATTAGCAGGGGACGCTTGGCAAGGGCCATGGAGGGCGCGATCTCCCCGTACGACACCGCGGTGACCAGCCTGGCGATCCGTTTGCCGGTTGCGGCCATGTCCGTATGCGGCTCCGTGTGGTAGCCGACCAGCACGTCGGCCAACTGGACCATCCGGTCGGTGATGTTGGCATGAAGATCCAGGCACACTCCCAGCGCAATGTCACCGATCCGGCGCCTGGCCGTCTCGATGAGCGCCGAGTCGGCATCGAAGAGGGACTCCGACGCCATCGCTCCGTGCAACGACAGCACGAGACCCTGCAAGCTGCCCGCCGACTTCAGGCTGTCGTCGAGCAGCCCGGACAGCCGCTCGAAGGCATCGTCGCTCACTTTGCCCGACGGAAGCGCCCAGGCCGCCACCAGGGGCACCGGCTCGGCCCCCATCCGGCGTAGGGCGGAGAAGGCCCCCGCGAACTCGGTGTTGGTCCTCTTCAGGGATTTGGCTGCTTCATCGCCCACCAGGACGGTGTAGTCCTCCCAGCGGGTCGGCCGGGGACTGAAGGTGTTGGTCTCCTGGACCAACGAGGCAACCCCGATTCTCGGTCGCGCCAGATTCCAGGGGTCCATCATGGCGTCGGTGTGAGCGGAACCGGTAGGTTCGAGCGGGCGGAACGTTTGGCCGCGTCCACGATGGCGTGGGCTAGCCGGGCTTTACGGAGAGTCATCTCCGGCTGGGTCCCTTCGCGCACCGAGCGTATGAAATGGTCGAGGGAGGCGGCGAGATCTCCGCTCACCCGCCCCCGCGTGACCGGCCAGTGGGCCAGATCCGGTAGCGTCATCCCGTCCCCGTCCACCATGGTCAGCCCATGGTTGGAACCGTCCACGAACACGCCGCCCTCGGTACCCACCACCTGCAGCGAGGCGTCGAGGGGCGCGGGAATCGAAGGAGGCAGTACCCAACTCGTCTCGAGCGACCCGATGATCCCGTTCTCGAACCTAACCAGCACCATGGCGGCGTCGTCATGGCCGTGGGCAGCCGACCGTCGGGAGATGGTCTCGGCGTAGACGCGGGCGACCGGCGAGCCGGCCAGCCATGCCATGACGTCGAGGTCGTGGATGCCGGTGGAGATGAGCAGATCCGTCCAGACGCCGTAGATCTCCGCACCCAGCGAGGAGCCCCGGCGGCGAACGAAGATCGTGTGGATATCGCCCAGGCGACCGGAGGATGCCGCCTGGTACGTCTCCGAGTAGCGGGGATCGAATCGGAGGATGAAGTTGACCATGGCTAGGACGCCGGTGTCCTCGATGTCGGATATCAGCCGATCGGTCTCCGCGAGGGAGGGCGCCAGCGGTTTCTCCAGAAGCAGGTGCTTTCCGGCCCGGGCGAGCGGTACGGCGACGCCATGCCGGTGATGCTCGGGCACCGCGACGGACACCGCGGTGAATTCACAGTTTCCGAGCAGGTCGGAGACCTCCGTGAACCAGGGCACCCCGAGCGGCTCGGCGACCGCCCGTGCACTGCCCTCGTCGACGTCCACGACTCCCACCAACTCCGCCAGTGGATGCTCCCGGTAGATGCGGGCGTGAAGGGAACCGATCGCCCCCACCCCGACCACCGCGGTTCGAAGGGCTGTCATCGGGGTTGGCGGCCCGGAACGAAGGCGCGGTCATGGCCGGGCATGACCGTGGTCGGTCTGAGGGCGTGGATGCGGTCGAGGCTGGCGTGGAGACCTCTCAACTGGTCGTCCGTGTACCAGTGGGAGAAGGTCCGCTCCGAGTACTCGCGGCGGGTCATCACCGTATCGCCGGCCACCACCACCCGGTCGCCCGCCTGCGAATCGGCAAGCACGCTGATATGGCCCGGGGTGTGCCCCGGAGTGGAGACAGCCACCACACCCGGCATGAGTTCCAATTCCCCTCCCCGCGGGACCTCGGTCAGCTTCCCCATCACCGCCAGGCGGGCAGCCGTTTCCTCCGGACCGTACAACTCCTCACAGAAATCGGCCTCTCCCTGTCCCATCACGAGTTCGGCCCCAGGAAGCCTGAAGGCGCTCCCCATATGGTCGTGGTGGCAATGGGTGCACACCACCACGTCGATCTGGCCGGGAGTGAGACCGAAACGGGACAGCCCGATCCCCAACTGCCCGTAGAAACCGGTGTGATGGTTGCCGGGATCGACCACGATGTTCCGCTCCCCCCTGATCAATACCGTGGTCGACACCGGAAGGAACCCGAGGTTGGAGTCGAACAACGCATCCTTGGCCGGGTCGATGCCCATCATCGTCTCCATCCGGTCCAGCATCGCCTCGGTGTCCGAAGCGAAGTAGTAGACCACCTCATCCTCCGACAGCGAGAACCTCAGCACCACCGGCTGTATGACCACATCGATTCGATTCGGCATCCTGTTTCAGCTCCTCTCGAAGGCTGAGCGGTCCTGCCGGATCATCTCTCCACGCCCGCGGTGATGACCTCGGTGATGTTCCTCTGGAAGACCGCAGTTATCAGAATCACCGGTAGGGCGGTGACCACCGTGGCTGCGGCCAGCTGGCCGATTGCGATGTCCATGGTAGAGCGGAACAAACCGAGCGTGACAGTCAGTATCGACAGGTCGCTGGTGAACAGCAGCGGCGTCAGGAACTCGATCCAAGCCAGGACAAAGCCGAGCAGCAGGCCGGCGAGTATCCCCGGGCGCAGCAGCGGCAGCACGATCCGGACGAGGAGTTGCAACAGGTTCGCCCCGTCGATGCGGGCCATCTCCTCGACCGACACGGGTATCGAACGCACGAACGAGCCCATGATCCACACCATGAACGGCAAGGTGAAAGCCACGTACGGGAGGACCAGACCCAGGTACGTGTCGTACAGGCCGAGCTGCACCACCGTTATGAACAGCGGAAGGACGAACAGCAGGGTGGGCAGGACATAGATGGCGGCGAACCCCCCGAGGACGATCCGCCGGCCCGGAACCCTCATCCTGTTCAGCGCGTACGCGGCGGGGACCGCGATCGCCACCGTGAGAACGGAAGAACCCACTGCGACAATCAGGCTGTTGACCATCGACTCGGTCACCGGCACGCCGGAGTCCTCGGAGAATATCTGCCCGTAGTGTTCGGTGGTGACGTAGGTCGGCGCGAACGCCACGTCCCGGGAGCGGATGTCCCGCTCCGTCTGGACGCTCGTCAGCACGATGCCGTAAAGCGGGAAGGCCATCACCACGAGGACCACGGCCGCCAATCCGTAGGTGGCGACCTGGGTCCAGCGTGATCCGGAACGGCTACCCATGTCTAGTCCCGCACCAGCCGCCGCGTCCGGTACAGCATCCAACCCAGCCCCGCGATCGCCAGAACGGTCAGTGCCGACAGCAGGTACGCGCTCGCAGCGGCGCTTCCGAAGTCGAACTGTTCGAAGCCCTGCCTGTACACGAGGAAGTTGAGCGTGGTCGTCGCCCGGCTCGGGCCGCCCCGGGTGAGGACGAAGATCGTGTCGAAGACCTTCATCGCCCAGACGAACAGGAAGATCACGACCGGGACGACCACCGGGAGCATCAGGGGGAGGGTGACATAGCGGAAGGTGCGCCAAGAGCCGGCCCCGTCGATGGCGGCCGCCTCGCGCACCGTCCGGGGAACGGTCTGCAAACCGGCCAGCAGGAAGATCGTGGCGAACGGAATCCACCGCCACACTTCGGCGATCAGCACCGAGTGGAGCGCTATGACCTGGCCTCCCAACCAGATCACACTCCCCTCTCCCCCGAAGGCCCTGATAAGGCCGTTCAGGAAGCCGAACTCTGCGTGGAACATCTGGACCCACAGGACGCCGGACGCGACCGGGGGAACCGCCCAGGGCAGCAGCACGGTGACCCTCACGAGGCCCCTGCCCATGAAGGTCCTGTTCAGGAGCAGAGCGATCAGGAACGAGAGGACCACCGTCGCCAGGCAGAGCATCACGCCGAAGTAGACGGTTATACCCGTCGCCTCCCAGAATCCGGAACTCGTCAGTTGGCGTACGAAGTTCCGCAGGCCCACGAAGCCGGTGATCCGGAAGCGGGGAGACAGGTCTATCGAGGCGAGGCTGTAGAGGACCGTGGAGACGGCCGGGTACGCGTACACGCCCGCCACCAGCAGAACCGCCGGGGCCACCATCGCCACCGCGGCCCTCCGGCCGGGCAGGCGAGTCGAGCCGGTCTCCCCGCCTGCCGGGATGTCACCGGTCATGGGCTCGGGAGGTGATGTCTTACGACTCGTCCTGCCTTCTGGCTTCTGAGGCCGCGGCCGCGGCGTCGTCGAGAGCCTGGCGGGGCGACTTGCGGTCGGCGAGTACCTCGTGGATCTCGTCGGCCAGCATCTGGGTCCAGCGGGGCCGGTCCTCCGACCAACCACCGTCCACCGGATACTCGTAGGCCTTGGCCAGCGCCGGGTAGAAGGGGAAGGCCTCCACGATGTCGGGTTCCTGCAGGATGCCGTTGTAGATGGATCCCCATCCGCCCATCGCCACCACCCGCTGACCCTCGCGAGAGGAGATCAGGTCGAGCAGCCGCCAGGCCTCGTCCTTGTTCTCGGAGTAGACCGGGACGCCGAAGAACTCGGAACCGTCCACGGATCCGCTGGTCTCCACCGCCGGGTTGGGGGCGAAGGCGCTGTGACCCGCGATCTGGGAGGCGTCGGGAAGCGCCGCAACTCCCGCCACGAATGGCCATGAGATGAACATGCCCCGGGTTCCTTCGAAGAACCCCGGTGCGGCATCGAACACCCAGGTGTAGGTGGCGACAGCCGGGTCGATCACCTGGTGGGTGTGGAGCAGGTCGTAGAGCTTCTGCAACGCCTCCACACCGGCTTCGGAGTTCCAGGCCGGCTGCGACTCCTCGTCGAGGAAGCTGCCGCCGTGCATGTTGAGCATGCCGCCCCAGGTCCAGAGGACGTGCTTGTCAGCCCAGGCGTCCGTGTAGCCGTAGTACTGCACGCCGTCGCGCTCGCCGGTCATGGCCTTGGCATACTCGACGAAGGTGTCCCACGAGTTGGGAGTTGAGTGCCAGTCGGTCGGTGCATCCGGGTCCAGCCCTGCCTGCTCCATCAACTGCTTGTTCCAGTGGAGCAACTGGCTGCCCATCGTCCAAGGCACGGCGAGGGTGTCCTCACCCACCTCCACCGCTCCCATTCCCCTGGTGAGCAGATCACCTTCGGGGCGAACCCGCTCGTCCATGAAGATGCTGGCGTTGGTGAGCCATCCCCGGGTACCGAGCTCGGCGCCCAACTCCGCCGTGACGAAGACCGCGTCCCAGGGGGAACTCTGCGCGAGGAAGGAGGTGGTGAGCTTGCTCCGCAAGTCGGGAGTGGTCACCTCCTCGACATTGGGGGCGAACCCGACCGCCGACTCGTGCTGGCCCAGGATCTGCTTGATGGGATCCATGTGTGTGCCTATCAACACACCCAACTGGCCGGTGAAGTCCTCACCCGGCTCGGCTCCTTCATCTATGGGGTCGCCCTCTCCGCAGGCCGCCAGCAGTGCGGACAACCCGCCCATGGCGGCGAACGCCGTTAGGGCGGAACCGCCACGAAGAACCTGGCGACGTGTGAAGAGCCGTGGGTCGTATCCCTTGGGTACCAAGACGATCTCCTATCGGTTAGACGGTGGGTCCAGACGATCATAGTTAGCCGATGCCAAGCGCGGTCCGCCAGGCTGTCGTCGGCCGGTGCTGCAGTTCCGTGCCGCGCGGCAGATGGTGGGAGGTCCCATACCGGGAACGGAGGACTACGCCGAAGGATGCTCCGGATCGGGCTTCACAAACAGTCCGCGGAGCCGGTCACGAGGTCGGATGGGCGAACCGGAACCCGCGCCAGTTCGAGTCCGGTCGCGTCGCGGAGGGCGTTGACGATGGCCGGGGTGGAGGAGAGCGTCGGTGGCTCGCCCACGCCGTTGAGACCGTACGGCGAGTCGGGATGCGGGAACTCGAAGAGGCGGACCTTCATGGGCGGCATGTCGACAATGGTGGGAACCAGGTAATCGGTGAACGATGCGTTCTTCACCACCCCGCCGGCCATCTGCACCTCTTCGAGCAGGGCGAGTCCGAGACCCTGGGCGCTGCCGCCCTCGACCTGGCCCTCCACGGCCTCGGGGTTGATCGCCTTGCCCACATCCTGGGCAGCGGCCAGCTCCACCACGCGCACCAGACCGAGTTCGGTGTCCACGTCGACCACCGCCCGGTGCGCGGCGTAGGCGAAGGCGATGTGGGCGTCGCCCTGGCCCGCGAACTCGTCGATTGCCTCGGTGGGCCGGTGGTGGTACTCGAACGTGGCCTCTACCGCGCCGTCCGCGAGGAGATCCGCCATCGGCAGGAGGAGTTCGCCGGTCGCTACGTGACCGACACCTCCGTCGACGAGGCCCAGGTCCTGCGGATCGCAGCCGAGCCGTAACGAAGCTCTCGCCAACAAAGAGTCTCGGACACGTTCGCAGGCCCCTTTGACCGCTCCTCCGGTCATCCAGGTCTGGCGGGAGGCTGCCGACGACCCTGCATCGCCGATGAGCGTGTCCGCGGACCGTACCACCACCGCGTCGATCCCCAGCTCGGTCCGCGCGATCTGCGCTTGCACCGCCACTATGCCCTGGCCGCACTCCGAGGCGGCGCTGTACACCTCCACCAGAGGCGCTCGGCCGACCATCGACACGGTGACCCGGGCGGTCGAGTAGTCGTCCACCCCGCCGGAGAACCCGATCGCCTTCATTCCGAGGGCGTACCCCACTCCCCTCACCACACCCTCTCCGCGGGTCGTGTTGCCGACGCCGCCGGGAAGCCCTCGCAGATCCGTACGGCTACCGGCCGAGTCGGGCGGCATGGGCAGGTCCCGCAGATGCTCCAGCAGTTCGATGGTCGGGGTCGGGCCGTCCACGGGCTGGCCGGTCGGGAGGAGACAGCCCTCCCCGATGGCGTTAGCCGTGCGGAGTTCCAGCGGATGGATGTCGAGCGCCCGGGCCAGCTTGTCCATGGCCGACTCGATCGCGTAGCAGGCCTGGACCGCGCCGAAGCCGCGCATGGCGCCCCGCGGCGGGTTGTTGGTGTACACCGCGTAGCCGTCGATCTCGACATGGTCGACCTGGTAGGCGCCGGCCGCGAAGTAGGAGGCGTTGGCGATGACGATCTGAGACGTGGACGTGTACGCGCCTCCGTCGAGGAGGAGACGGGCCTTGGTAAAGACGAGCCGCCCGTCCGGCCTTGCCCCGAGTTCGATCCGGATCCGGGACGGATGCCGGTGGACGTGGCCCACGAAGGACTCCTCGCGGTTGTAGGCCATCTTGACGGGGCGACCCATCCGCAATGCCAGCATGCAGGCGTGGATATGCACCGAGATGTCCTCCCTGCCTCCGAAAGCTCCACCGACCCCGCTCAGGGTCAGGCGTACCCGGCTCGGCTCCAGCCCGAGAGCTGCCGCTATCTGGCGGCGGTCGTCATGGATCCATTGGGAGGCCACATAGAGGTCGATGCCCCCGCTTCCATCCGGTATGGCCAGACCGGCCTCCGGCCCGAGGAAGGCAGGATCCTGGACCCCCGTGCTGTACTCCCCTTCCACCAACACCTCGGCTCGCCCCCTCGCGGAGGAAACATCCCCGTGGCGGATGCGAACATGACGTGCCACGTTCCCACCGGAGGCGATCGGATCCCCCGCCCCCGACAGGGCCGCCTCCGGATCGGTGAGCGGCACCAGCAACGCGTAGGAGACGCGGACAGCGTCCACCGCCCGGCGGGCCGTTTCGGGATGGTCGGCGGCCACGATCGCCACCGGCTCCCCGACGTAGCGGACCTCGTGGGCAGCGAGGACGGGCTGGTCGGCCACCTTGATACCGTAGAAGCGATGCCCCGGTACGTCCTCGGCGGTCAGCACGGTGGCGACACCGCGGATCGCCAGAGCGGGTGCGACATCGATGCCGACGATACGGGCCCTGGGGTGCGGACTCCTCACGGTGGCGCCCCACAGCATCCCGTCGATGTGGAGGTCGGAGGCGTATGCGAAGCGTCCCAACACCTTGAGCGGCGCATCGGGACGCGGGGCTGACGTACCGACCCCGCGTGCATGGGCCGTGCGGTCACGAACCTTCGTGTCCAGTTGCTGGCGAACTCCCGTCATGCGCGGCAGCCTTCGAGGCCGGACCGCAGCACTCCCCGGTCGAGGTTACGACCGACGAACACGAGCCGGCTGCCCCGGCTACCTTTCCATCGCCCACCCGGATACATCTCGAACAGGCTGTGCACCCCTTGGAGAATGGTCTGGTGGGGTCGCCGGTCCACGGCGAGTATTCCTTTGATCCGGTAGATGTCGGCCGACCGCGTAGCGGTGAGGTTATGGAGCCATTCCGTCAGCTTCGCTTCGTCCAAGTCGCCTGGGACGTCGAGGCTGACGGCCTCCGTTCCTGGATCACTGGAGGGGATGTAGGTGTCTTCGAGGAACCCGTCCCCCGCCGACGCGGGAGATCCGGCGAATGCCTGTATTCCGAGTATCTCGTCCGGGTCGACTCTCGAGTAGCAGGATCTGATGACGGGGGCGGTGTTGTTGAACTCGCTGATCCGAGCTTCCGTGTTCCGCAGGGCATCTGCCTCGACCAGGTCGATCTTGTTGAGAACGATCCGGTCGGCGCACAGGATCTGGTCCACCACCCTGCTGTCGGGCCGCTCAGGGCCGAACGCGTCCAGGTGGGCGTCGACGTGCTTGGCGTCGACCACGGTCACAATCCCGTCGACCGCTATGCGATCGGCCAGTTCGTCGACGAATAGCGCCTGGGTGACCGGTACCGGGTCGGCGACGCCGCTGGTCTCGATCACCACGTAGTCGGGCGGTTCGGGGCGGGCCATCAGCTGGCGGATCGTGGCGGCCAGGTCGTTGCGAACCGAGAGCGTGCAGCACACACATCCGTTGGCCATCTCGATCACTTCCTCGTCGGAGGTGACGATGAGGTCGCCGTCGATTCCGATCTCGCCGAACTCGTTCACTATCACCGCTATGCGCCGTCCGTGGTCCACCGAGAGTATGTGGTTGACCAGGGTGGTCTTTCCGGCGCCCAGGAAGCCTGTCAGGACCGTGACGCTCGGGCCGGTACGAGTTTTCGCGAATGGCGGCCTCATCCGAGCGCCATATCCGCGGCCAGCCGGACCGCGGAGACGATCTTCTCGTATCCGGTGCAGCGGCACAGATTCCCGGCCAGGGCCTCGCGGATCTCGTCGTCCGAGGGATGGGCGTTGGCATTGAGCAGGCTGTGCGTGGCGAGGATCAGACCGGGCGTGCAGAACCCGCACTGAACCGCACCCTCGGACACGTATGCCTGCTGGATCGGATGGAGGAGTTCCCCGTCCCCGAGGCCCTCCACCGTCAGCACCTCGGCGCCGTCCGCCTGGCCGGCCGCCACCAGGCACGCGCAGACAAGTTCACCGTCCAGGTACACGGAACATGATCCGCACTCTCCCTGTTCGCAGGCGTCCTTCGATCCCCTCAGACCCAGACGCTCCCTAAGCACGTAAAGCAGGCTCTCACCTGGCCACACGTTCTCGGCAGTGCGAGGCCTACCGTTGACCGTCAACTCGATCAGCACGGTTCCCACTCCTCCAACGACGACCATGCCCAGCACAGGGTTCTGCGAGCCATGACCCGCAGTGCATGGACGCGGTAGCGCGCCGGACCGCGCACGTCGTCGATCGGCCGGGCGGCGGCTGCCACCAACCCGGCGAACCGATCCACAACTCCGCTGGGCAGTTCTCGATGATCCTCCCAGTAATCCCCTCTGGCGAGCTCGTGGTCCAAGTAGGCCGCCGCTTCCCTAGCCTCGATCGGGGTGGGGGCTGCGGAACCGATTCCCGTCCCGACGTGGCGGCTCGGCACATCCAACGCGAGGGCGAAGGAGACCACCGCGATCACCATCGCGTTGCGCGTGCCCACCTTCGAGAACTGCTGGGGGCCTCGGGCGGCCGGGATCAGGACCGATCTGATCAGCTCGTCCGGCTCCAGCACGTTGCGCTTGGGACCGGTGAAGAAGTCGCCGATCGCCACATCCCGGACACCCCGCATCGATTCGATCCGGACCGTCGCACCCGTGGCGAGCAACGGGGGGTGCGCATCCCCGGCGGGGGAGGCCGTGGCCAGGTTGCCGGCGACGGTTCCCCGGTTGCGTATCTGGGGCGATCCGACCGTCCGGGAGGCAATCGTCAGCGCAGGCAGGTCATGACTCAGGTGCTCCAGGACATCCGTGTACGTGACGCCGGCCCCGAGTTCAACCGTCCCGTTGCTCCTCCGCCATCCTTTGAGCTCGTCGAGGTGCGAGAGATCGAGCAGTGACGGCGGCCGGCGGCGGGCGAAGTTGATCTCGACCATGAGATCGGTGCCACCGCTGATCGGGACCGCGGCAGGGTTCTCCGTCTTCAGCGCTACTGCATCCTGCCAGGTGCAAGGTCGTAGGTAATCCACTCCCGGTTTCTCTTCCGGCGGCCCCCGATGCTAGTGGGCGGTATCGGGCGGGTGACGATCCACACATCCAGTCCTGATTAGTCCCTAGTCGATAATCCATAGCTTTTAGTTGGTGTGCAACGGTTAATAGAGGATCGAGTCATTTCCATCCTCCATAGCACTGTTCGGGTCTCGCGTGTGCACCGCGGGTGGCTCTTCGCGAGATGGCAGGCCCGGAGTCCGAGTCCAGGAACAGGGGCACACCAGTTACAGATGTGTTGTACAGCGTTGTGTAGCGACCATGGCGTACGGTCGCTTCTGGTCGGATCCCTTGGAACGACTCGTCTAGCTCGGATTCACGACGTGATAACTTTGAGTCCGGTCGATCACGGCGGGATTGCATGGCCCACGAGCGGGTAGAGAAGAGTCGCGCGAGGCTGCTCCGGCGAGCGGTGCGGCTCGAGTGGCTGACCGTGGGCTGGAACGCGGCGGAAGGGATCATCGCCGTGGCGGCGGCTCTGGCCGCGGGCAGCGTGGCTCTTCTCGGGTTCGGGATCGACAGCTTCGTGGAGACGGTGTCCGGCGGAGTGATCCTGTGGCGCATCGCCGCCGAGCGGCGCGCCACCGCTGCGACCCGCATCCGGCGGGTCGAGGACACGGCCCGCAAAGGCGTAGCTCTCAGCATGTGGTTGCTCGCGTTGTACGTGGCTGCGGACGCCACCTCTGCCTTGGTGAGCGGCGATCGACCCTCCTCTTCAGCAGTGGGTGTGGCCTTGCTCGTGGTATCGGTGGCCGTGATGAAGTGGTTGGCCAACGCCAAGAGAGCCGTGGCCCGCGCCCTGCACAGCCACGCCATGGAGGCCGACGCCGCCCAGACCGGCTTCTGCTGGAAGCTGTCGGTAGTCGCGCTGACCGGACTGGTGGCCAATGCCGTGCTCGATTGGTGGTGGGCCGACCCGGTCGCGGCGTTGGGACTCTCAGGCCTGATCGCCACCGAAGGCCGCCGGACGTGGAAGCTGGGAACAGCATGCTGCGCATAAGGACTTCCGAAACCCGGCACCAGCGAGCATAGGGCACATTTGCCAGGCCTCCGCCGTATCGCGCCCCCGGTTCCGCCGCGTCTGTATGGTCGGGGGCAACACGAAGACCGGGGGAGAGTGCAGATGCCAACGGCGACCAAGTGGGCGACCAGAACTCATCGAAGGGCTCTCCGGGCAAAGACCACCGATGCTGTAGCAGCCCTTACGGTTCTGGTTCTCTTGACCGCCGCATGCACAGCCGGCGAGACGCCACCGGACACCACCCCCGGCGCAGAGATCGGATCCGCTCCAACAGCGACACCCGCGACGACGTCGCTGCCGGAGACCCGGCCTCCCGACACCGCCGTCGTGACTACGGAACCGCCGACAACGGCCGTGTCGCCGTCAACCACCGACTCGGTGGCGGTCACGACCGCACCGCTACCGGGCGATCCGTCGGACTTCGGACCTGCCGAGGGCGCCGCGCTTGCCGTGGTGGGCGTGGATCACGACGATGTGCTCAATGTTCGTGATGTGCCCGCCGGCGAGGTCATCGCCACCATGGGCCTGCTAAACCCCTACATCGGCCTTCTCGAAGTCCGTGAAGCGCCTTCCGGTGAGATACTGGCCACGCCGGACTCGTGGGCGGACGCCATTGTGGCCACCGGCAGGACCAGGACGCTACCGACCACCACCTGGCACGAGCTACGCGTAGCCGGCTTGACGGGCTGGTCGAGCGCCGCATACCTGGCGCAACCGGGTGCCACGGACGACCTGACAGCCCACATCATCGAGATGCTCGGCGAGGGGACGCAGGCGGACACGATGCTCGATCTGGGCCTCATGGTCGCGGAGACGATGGCGTCCGACCAGCCGCCATCTCTTGTCGTCGTTTCGGTGAAACCCTTCTTATTCGAGGCCATCGGTGAGATCACCGTTGATGTGCTGAACATCGGCGACGACTCCGTCCTGGGCTTCCGGCTGGGCATATTCGCGGACGCCGGGGAGGACTGGATGTCGGAGGACCCGGGTCCCTTCACCCTCCGCGCAGTCACGAGCACCGTCCTTTGCTACAGCAGCCGGGGAGTGACCGAATACGGCCTCTGCCGCTAGCTAGCAGCCATACACCAGTCACGATAGGGGCCGCCTGTGAGCACACGGGGCAAACGTGTGTTGACGATCCCACTGGTTGTGACACTGGTCCTGTCCGGCGCGTGCAGCAACAATCCTGCTGTTGCAGTGGGCGAGTCTCATAGCGACAGGACCACCTACCCTGATCGTCGGCTTCCGATGCGGGACCGTGACCGGGTTGGTCGACGAAGACGGCGGACAGACTCCGATGTGAGGAGTAGCGCCCGGACGAGGACCGTTGCCATCACATCTGAGCATACGACGCCGACTCTGCAACGGAGAAGGTGCTAGCGGCCTTCCCCGTAGGGCGGATCTCAGGACCTGGCCTCTGCATCGACGTCGTGTAGGCCATGGCTTCTCACTTGCTGTGAGTGCTAGACATCCTTGATCAGCAAGCTGTCTGAGGGTGGTTCGGGATGTTTATGTCACAGGGGGGTTGTACAATAAGAACATATGTACGATTACTTACTCGACTACCCCGACCGGGAAAACGTCCATCCCACAGCCGCCAACGGTGCGGGACCGGATGCTGATCCGTTCACGAGCCGATACCAGCAGGAACGGCAACGGGTCTACAACCGGGCCGCTCATATGGCAAACAGCACGGATTACACCCACGCCGACGTGGAAGACGCCAAAGCAGAAGCCGGGCTGGTACGCGAACAGGCCAAGGTCAGCCGATCCAAGGGTGGACAGATCGCCTGGGTCCGGCACATGCTCAGGCGGGGTGCTGTGGCCCGCATGGGGTACCGCAACCCAATAGAGATGGTCGCCTCCCGCCTTGACGCGCCCAGGTCCGCGGCGCGTGACCTGGTGTATCTGGCGGAGCGGTTGGCGGATCACCAGATCGAGGCGATCCGAGCGGGTGCCGTCTCCTTCGAGCGTGCCCTCGCCGAGGAGCGCCTCGCCGAAGCGGGCGCGTCGCGGGAGGTGATCGAGGCCAGCCGGGACCTGGACCTCGAAGCGGTACAGCGGGTCCTGGAAGAGCACCACCGGATGAGCAGAGCCGACGAGCGGGAACTGTTCGAGGGCCAGTACCTGATGTTGCAGCCATCACTGGACGGCAGCCACATCCAGGTGAAAGGACGGCTCGGCGCCCTCGAAGGAGAGATATGCCGCCAGGGCCTCGACCGCAGAGCAGAAAAGCTGGTACCCGCCGGAGAGGAACGCCCCAATGCGGGACAGCGGCGGGCACTGGCCCTGACAACCCTCTGCCAGGACGAACTCGAACGCCACCCCCAACCCGCCAGCACCACCACCGACCGGATCCGGGCCGCCCAAGGACGCCGGGAGCCGTCGATCATGATCGTCGCTCACCAGCCTTTGGCCGAAGCGTCCGGCTACGAACAGGGTGTGGCCGTCCTGGGAGGAGCCCGGGTGGGACCCGATGTCGTGGACCTCATCGGATGCGTGAGTCCCATCGAGAGGATCACCACCGACGGGCAGAGCATCGTCCACCTCCCAACTACCACCAACATCCGACCCTCCCTACGCCGCGCGGTTCTCGCCCGTGACGACGGTTGCACCATCGACGGATGCACCTCCACCTACCGGCTCGAAGTCCACCACATCATCCCCGTCTCCCGGGGCGGCAACCACACCCCCGAGAACGTCACCACCCTGTGCTGGTTCCACCACCACGTCGCCGTACACCGCCGAGGCATGCGCATTGATCCCCAATCACCACCCCGCCGCCGCCGACTCCTACCCGCAGCGGCAAGAACGTGCGGCTACCAGCCACCCGACCCCGACCCACACACCCTCGCCATCCTCCGGGCACTGCACGCACCCACCAACCGCGCCCCACCCTGACTCGTTGCCCGTTGCCCGTTGCCCGTTGCCCGTTGCCCGTTGCACCGTTCTTCGTTGATCGGCGCAGAAGAAGCCAATAACGCGAGCCTCACCTTCCGGGGCGGCGCGCCCGGATGATGGCGGAGTGGACCCCCACCACGGCTATGGAGTTCGCCGTGTCCGCCATCTGGTGGGTGGGAGTGATCTCCACGTCGACCAGGCCTGCCGATTCCAGACCCTGCCGGTACTCGGTGAAGGAAGGCGCGCCTGCGATACAGCCGACCCAGGAGCCCCGCTCCTTGCGCTGCTCGGGAGTTAGCGCATCGTCGGCCACCACATCTGTCACCCCTACCCGCCCGCCGGGACGGAGCACCCGGGCGATCTCAGCGAAGACGGCCCTCTTGTCCTCCGACAGGTTGATCACGCAGTTGGAGATGACCACATCCACCGAGGCGTCGGGCAGCGGGATGTCCTCCATGTAGCCCTTGAGGAACTCGACGTTGCTCACCCCCGCCTCGGCCGCGTTGGCCCGCGCCAACGCCAGCATCTCATCGGTCATGTCCAATCCGTAGGCGAATCCGGTCGGACCGACCCGGCGAGCCGACAGCAGTACGTCGATCCCCCCGCCCGAGCCGAGGTCCAGCACAATCTCGCCAGGGCGTAGCTCGGCCACCGCAACCGGGTTCCCGCAGCCGAGGGATCCTTCGGCCGCGGCCACCGGAAGTTCGTCGATCTCGGAAGGTGCGTAGAGACTGGATGCGAGTTCGCAATGCGGCTCGGCCTCGGCTACCCGGGTCATGGTGGCTCGGGCGGCGTTGGCGTAGCTCTGCCGCACCTGCTCGCGGATGCTGTCGGTCATGAGGTTCCTCCGGTTCCGGCGACGTACAGTACCTGCTTCAACCGAGACACATCGGTACGAGATTCACCCTTTGCGGGTTGACACCCGCTCGACGAGCATGGGCGAGTGGACAGATCCACCCGTCGGGTCATGCCTCACCGGCCGCGATAGCGACCATTCCCGCAAGGTCGCACATCGTCTGGGTTCTGCTTCGGGTTGACTCCGGCCGGCGGGTGACCAGAACCCGGTGATCGGCCCCGATCAGGTCCGCGCTCTGTCCGAGGCGGGCCATGTCCGCAAGTCCGGGTCCGGTGGTAGGCGTATTTCTATTCTGCTCTCCCAGGACTTCTATCTCGCAGCCTGGAATCTTCTACTTTGCAAGACCAGGAGAACGGAGTCCCTCCGGCACTCTCAGCGGATGCCGACGCTGTATGCGCCAGCCCTCGATCGTCGGCCGGCCTGGCACGAGCGCAAAGCCGGCAATGCGCTTCTCTCGAGAAGATCCGGCTACCTTCTCGTAGATGGCTACAAGACGATCAATAGTTGCTCGGGCTGCGGAGATATCGGCCGATGAAGGCTTCGAGGCGGTCACCACTGGCAGGCTGGCCGGAGAGATGGGGATAGCCTCGGGCGAGGTTCTCGCACACTTCACTACCGATGAGTTGCTCCAGCAGTCGATCGTCTGGGCGGGCGCCGAGGTGTTCAAGAAAGCCGTGACCGAACCGGCCGTCTCAGCCCCGGACGGCATCGAGCGACTCAGAGCCCTGCTTTCGCACTGGGTGGACTACGCGGAGAGCGACGCCTACCGCGGCGGGTTCGTAGGCGGGGCCGCCAACCTTCCCGGACACATCAGGGAACTGATCGCGCGGATAGCCCGGTCGTGGATCGAGACGCTGGCCGGACATGCCCGCATGGCCGTGGAACAGGGCGATCTGCCACCCGGAACCGATCCCCAACAGGTCGCCTTCGAGGTCCACGGGCTGGTGCAGGAAGCCAACTGGACCTTCGGCGTTCTCGGCGACAAGGAGGCCTACAACCGTGCTAGGAGGGGAATCGAGAACCGCTTGGGCTGCCAGACATACCGCCCGAGGGGATCCCGCGGCGAAGTCATACGTCAATCAGGCGGGCTCTGACGTTCAGAGCCGATAGCAGAAGGTTCATGTCCCGCGAGTCAGAGGTGAGAAGGGCGACATCAACGTCACCATGTGTGGCCTCGAACACCGCGACCGCGGTAGAGGCATCGATGACATCGGACGTGCCGGTCCTGCCGCACAGTTGCCCGGAGGCCCGTGCCGCCGACCCGTCGAGGGTCACCTCGTCGCATCGCTTCAGCGATCGGGACAATAGGGCCTGCCGGCCACCGTCCCGCCAGGCTTGGCCGATCACCCCGGCGGGAACTTGAACAGCTTCGCCGCGGTCGAACGCGGCCTCGATCATCGACAAAACGCGGCGGTTACCGCGATCCACCTGGATCAAGGCGCCGGTATCGAGAACGAGGATCATGGCCCGTAGAGCAGTTCTCGAGCCCGGGCGCGTTCCTCTTCGGTGAACGCCCCGTTCTCGGCCTGCCACTCCTCGATGAACTCCCTCCAACCCTCCAACGCCTCGCGTTTCTTCTCCGGATTGTTGTGCCAACGGTTCGGATCCCGCATCGCTGCCTTGTGCACCTCCTCCAGGGCTGCCGCGAGATCCGGGTCGGAAAGAACGACCGGACCTTTCACACGCATCACGTAGAGGCGCTCCGGGACCTCGGGTAGTTCGACAGGCACCTCGCCGACACTCTCCTGGAGTCTCTCCTCCAGACACTCATCGACCGCACCAATCGTTTGTGCTGTATCCATACAGGCAACGTACCCTGCCAACCCGCAAGGGTCAATACCCTCGATCGGCCGGTTGCCGGTTGCCGGTTGCCGGTTGCCGGTTGCCGGTTGCCGGTTGCCGGTTGCCGGTTGCCGGTTGCCGGTTGCCGGTTGCCGGTTGCCGGTTGCCGGTTGCCGGTTGCGATGAACGGCTACCACACCTGGGCTCAATGTCACAGGGACCAGCTCGCTGTTCGAGTACCGTCAAGAGTTCAACGGTCAACGGTCAACGGTCAACGGACAACGGACAACGGACAACGGACAACGGACAACGGACAACGGACAACGGACAACGGACAACGGACAACCGTCAGCCGGCCCGGTCGATGGCCTCGATGTCGCTGGGGTCGTCCAGCATCTCCCAGCGGAGCAGCGATATCGGGACGTTGCCGTTGTTCCACAGGTGGTCGTGGAACCATCGCAGGCTGAACTCGTCCCCCAGCTT
This sequence comes from Candidatus Spongiisociaceae bacterium, assembly GCA_965219685.1. Taxonomy (GTDB): domain Bacteria; phylum Actinomycetota; class Acidimicrobiia; order Spongiisociales; family Spongiisociaceae; genus JAPPFW01. Next base: position 1,755,140 of record CBDCOH010000002.1, read on the forward strand.
CTTCTTGGCGTCGGCCAGCAGGCGGATTACCTCGAGCTTGCCGACCATGTACGCCATTGCCAGTCCCGGATTGGACACGTACATCGAGGTCTCCTCGAGCGCAGTCTGGGGATCGACCGGGATCAACTCCTCGAACATCCTCATCCCCTCCTCGAGGGTGATGGCACCGGTTGCCAGGCTCACGTCCACCACGGTCCGCAGGCTGCGGAGGCGCTTGAAGTTCTGGGTCACCAGCCTCGACCATGGAGCGTCGTCGAACAGGCCCGCCTGGAGCATCAGCGACTCGTTGTAGTGTGCCAGGCCCTCGTTGCTGACCGAGTCGTAGTAGCGCCGTCGGAGCGGGTTGGGATTGGCCCAAGAAAGGGCCAGTTGCTTGTAGTGGACACCTTCGTGCATGATGCCCAGCCGGGGATCCCGGGCGTTGGCCTCGTAGAAGTAGGACAGGGGCCGGTTGGGATCCCACACGTACGTGTAGGCATCCTCGTCGAGACGCTGATCGGACGTCAGGTCGTTGGCCACCCCCAGCCAGTTGAGAGGCTGCACGTACTCCGGCAGGGGCGCGGTGAGGTAGCGCCGGAGTGACTCGGGCTGCGTGAGAAGGTTCTCGTTCTCGTAGAACTCCCGGACCGCTTGCTCGTCCTGGGCCTGCTGCTCGCATTGGGCCTCGGCGGTCGGGAAGCGGTCGGGCACCGGCGTGTCGCCGTAGCGGTTGCGTTCCACCTCCTCCCATGCATAGTTGTAGTACAGCTCGCGTTGAGCCAGCAGGACCATTTCCTCGGGCTGGAGGGGGAGGAGCGCCACGTTGCGTAGGTACCACATGAACTTGTCCCGCCCGACCGGCTCCACAGTTGCCATCCCGGCCTGATGCTCACGCAGCCACTCCCGGAACGACACCAAGTGATCGGTAGCCTCGGCGCCGGCCTTGGCGAGGGCACTGCGACGGGATGCGTCGAAGAACCCACTCACCTCCTCAATCGACTTTGGCAGGGCGGAGTCAATCTCCCGTAGAAGTCGGATGGCCGACCCTGCCAGAGCCGACGTGCCGGCTCGTGCAAGGTTCTCGAGCGCGACCTGCAACTGGGGACCCACCATGTTGAGTTGGTGGATAATGCCGTCCTGGCGGTCCGTGGGGAACGGCGGTGGCCGGAGCAGCGAGTCGAAGTAGGTGCCGAGCGCCTGATGCACCTGCATGACCGCGTCCCGCTCCCAGGACCGCAGAACCCCAGTCTCCCACTCCACACGAGAGACTGCGGAGCCGATCAGCCGATAGTCAACCTGGACCGGAACCGCCTCGCCCGAGACATCCAGATCCTCCCACCGGCGCCGGAAGTCAGCGGCCTTCTCCAGGCGCCGGCGAGCCGAGTCCTGGTCGAACTGGGGGATCCAGTCGGGGTTCAGCTCAAGGCGGGGAACATCGTCAGGGCTGCGGTAGCCACTGACGATTCTCCAGTCCCAGAACTCGAGGCCCAAGTCCTGCACCGCCTGGTTCATATCACTCATTTGGAGTTCCTCCCGCTAGCCGGACCAGGGATTTACGACCACGATCCCGCATCCCTCGAAACCACCGCTATCGCGTGTGGCAACCGAAGCGCCTACCGAACGCGCGACCGCAGCTATTTGGCAGTCTGCCGTGCTGATGGGGCGTCCCGCCGCGCGTCGTGCGGCTGCTATCAAAGCGTAGGAACGTGCGGCATCACTATCGAAGGGCAGGATACGCCCTGCAAAGTCCTCGCTCAAAAGCCCTTCAATCGCGGCCCGGAGCTCCGTCCGCCGAGACCCCTCCGGGAGAACTTCCACCCCATACCTCAATTCTGCTTCGCTGACACTCGACAGATAGAGGCGAGAGGCCACGTGCCTGCCAAACCAATCAATCACTACCGCGGCGGGGTGGGGACGCATCAACTCGGAGACGACATTGGTATCCAGCACGATCATCGACCGACATCCCCGAAGTCAGGTGGCTCCCTCATCGGCTCGCGGGGCGGCAGGTCCAACTCGACACCGCCCAGGGATGCAAACCGATCACGGATGGCCCGGACCAGGTCCTCACCGCTCGCGGGCTGCGCGTAGAGCGCAGCCCGCAGGATATCCCTGGCTTCCTGTTCCATGGACTTGCCGTTCTCGGCCGCGCGGATACGCAGCCTTCGTTTCAGTCCTTCTTCCAAGTTTCGCACCGTTATGCTCGCCATGATCCGCTCCTGCTTGCATCCACTGCATACTCTATTATGATTGCAATGCAATCACCGCGCGGTAGAGCTGTCTGCTCCAACTCGACCGAGGAAGATCGGGGCGATGCCGATAGTGTCCACGCGGACACCCTCGAAACCGTCGAAGTAGTCAGATCACCAACTCGAGGCGGCGGTCCCGTTCACGGTCCACACGAGCACGGTCCGCAGGGTCTCCCCAACCACCTCCCCCGCCGGTCTTTACGAGAAGCCGGGTCCCGGCCTCGACCTTGAGACCGTTTGCCTTCATCATGCGGACCGGAGACCGTCCGGGGCGGTGAACCCACACGTCGGGCGGCGCACCGTCCTCGCCCCCGAAGAGGCCCCAAGATGGCTGCTCGGACCTCTCGAACCATAGGTTGACGGTGCAGGGCGCCAGCAGTTCGTACTCCCTGATGATCCCCAGACCGCCGCGCCACTTGCCCTCCCCGCCCGAGCCGTCCCGTAGAGCGTGACGGTGCAGTATGAACGGATACCGGTTTTCCATCGTCTCGGCCGGGATGTTCCTATAGGCCCCGGCCGCCGAGTGGATCAGGGCCGACTCGCCGTCTCCTCCCTCGTAGGCGCCCCAGCCCCCGGTCAGGGCCTCCCCCGACAGGAAAAGGCCGAACTCGTTCTCGCCCACGATGCTGACATTCCAGGAGTCCCCCACGTGTCCTGCCGCGGTCCGCTGGGGGATCGCCTCGCTCAGCGCCTTGATCATGAGATCGAGCGCCAGCATCAGGTGTGGCCCGTAATGGAGGCACGGCGCGGTCTCGCTCGGGTTGAAACAAGTGCCCTTGGGAGCGATCACCTCGAGGTTGCGGAAGTTGCCACCCGACACCGCCGCGTGGGGGTTGACGAGGAACTTGAAGCCCAGCTCGATGGCGGAGCGCGTCTGGACGACGCCGCTGTTGATGCTCCCCACACATTGGCGGTTGGACCCCGAGAGGTCCACCGTCATGCAGTCACCCTCCACGGTGACGGTCACCTTCACGTAGACGGGTTCCTCGGTCACGCCGTCGTTGTCTAGGTAGCCGTCAGCCACGTACACCCCGTCGGGAATCTCGGCGACCGATGCGCGGTCCTCCATCTCCGCCTGTTCGAACACGACCCGGACGGACGCCTCCACCTGATCCCAGCCGAAACGGCGCACGATCGACCGGAACCTCTCCACCCCGGTCCGGCAGGCGCTGATCTCGGCCATCAGGTCGCCAACCAGCGCCGTGGGGAACCGGGAATTGAGCGCGATCAGATTCACGATCTGCTGATCGAGACGGCCATCCCGGAAGATACACGTAGGACCGATCCGCAGACCCTCCTGGAAGATGTCAACCGAATCTCCCACGTAGCCGGCCCGCTTGGCACCGATGTCGTTCCAGTGGGCCTTGGCAGCCGAGAACCCGCGCAGCACACCGTCCACGAAGATGGGCGCGAACACAGTCACGTCGTTCAGGTGGCTCCCGGCGATGCTCGAGTCGTTGACCACCCAGACATCGCCTTCCCGGAAGGCCTCGTAACCCTTGATCCCGATCACCGCCCGGAGCGTCCCGCCCAGGCTGCCCAGGAAGAACGGAAGACCGGGCGCCTGGCCCAGCAGGCGACCCTCGGCGTCGAAGATCCCCACGGAGCAGTCCTTCGCCTCGTAGATGACCGGGCTGTAAGCGCTCCGGTACAGGTTCCGCCGCATCTGCTCCGCCCCGGAGATGAACGCGTTACGAACCACCTCTACCGTCGCAGGCGACGGCGCGGGCGCCTCGGGGGTTCTAATCGCAGCTATCCGGGGGTCAGATGACCATCTCGAGGCGGCGGTCCCGTCGGCGATCCTTACCGGCGCGTTCCGCCGGGTCGCCCCAGCCACCCCCTCCGCCGGTCTTCACGAGGAGCTTGGTTCCCGCCTCGACCTTGAGGTTGTTGGCCTTCAGCATGTGGATGGGGGGCTCTCCGGGACGGGAAACCCACACCTCAGGCGGCTTTCCGTCGCTCCCGCCGAACAGCCCCCAGGAGGGCTGGCTGGCCCGCTCGAACCACAGTTGCACCGTGACCGGCTCCAGCAACTCGTACTCCCTGACAATCCCCAGGCCTCCGCGCCACCTGCCGTCACCGCCGGAGCCGTCGCGCAGGCTATGGCGGCGCATGATCAGCGGGTAGCGATGTTCCATCGTCTCGATGGGGAAGTTCTTGAAGTCACCGGCAGCGGAGTGGATGAGGGCGGACTCCCCGTCGCCTCCTTCGTATGCCCCCCATCCTCCTGTCAGGGCCTCCCCCGACAGGAAGAGCCCGTGCTCGTCCTCGCCCACGATGATGACGTTCCAGGAGTCGCCGACATGTCCCGCGGCGGCCCTGTCCGGAATCGCCTCGCTCAGGGCCTTGATCATGAGATCGAGCGCCAGCATCAGGTGGGGTCCGTAGTGGAGGCACGGGGCGGTGTCGCTCGGGTTGAAACAAGTGCCCTTGGGGGCGATCACCTCGAGGTTGCGGAAGTTGCCGCCCGACACCGGGGCGTGCGGGTTGATGAGGAACTTGAAGCCCTGCTCGATCCCGGAACGGGTCTGCACCACGCCGCTGTTGATGCTCCCCACACATTGGCGGTTGGACCCCGAGAGGTCCACCGTCATGCTGTCCCCCGAAACGGTGACGGTCACCTTGACGTAGACGGGATCCTCGGTGACGCCGTCGTTGTCGAGGTAGCCGTCGGCCACGTACACCCCGTCGGGAATCTCGGAGACCGATGCGCGGTCCTCGGCCTCGGCCTGATCGAACACCATCTGGATCGATTGCTCCACCAGGTCCCAACCGAAACGGCGCACGATCGAGCGAAACCGCTCCACACCGGTCCGGCAGGCGCTCATCTCGGCCATCAGGTCGCCCACCAGAGCGGTGGGGAACCGCGAGTTCAGAGCGATGAGGTCCACGATCTGCTGATCGAGCCGGCCGGCCCTGAAGATGCAGGTGGGACCGATCCGCAGACCCTCCTGGAAGATGTCCACGGTGTCCCCGACGTAGCCTGCCTCCTTGGCGCCGATATCGTTCCAATGGGCCTTGGCCGCCGAGAACCCGCGCAGCGCACCGTCGACAAAGATCGGCGCGAAGACCGTCACGTCGTTGAGGTGGCTACCGGCGATGCTCGAGTCGTTGACCACCCAGACGTCCCCTTCCCGGAAGGCCTGGTAGCCCTTGATCTTGATCACGGCCCGGAGCGTCCCGCCCAGGCTGCCCAGGAAGAAGGGAAGTCCGGGCGCCTGCCCGAGGAGGTGACCCTCCGAGTCGTATATGCCCACCGAGCAGTCCTTCATCTCGTAGATGACCGGACTGTGCGCGCTCCGGTAGAGGTTCCTACGCATCTGCTCCGCCCCGGAGATGAACGCGTTACGAACCACTTCGACCGTCGCCGGCGACGGCATGGAAGTCTCGGCGACTCGGGTGGCGGCGCTCACGATCCCGACTCTCCCGTCCTTTCCATGACCAGATGGCCTTCGGCTCCCACCCGGAGTTCCCATCCGGGGGGCACCACCGTCGTGGTGGACGGCTCTATGACGATCGCCGGCCCGGCCAGACTGCCGGCCAACTGGTTGCGCGTCACGACCGGGACCTCGACAGTCTGCCCATCGAAGACAACCTCCTCACGAACCTCCAGCGACAGTCCGTTTCCGGTCGATCTGCTCCCGCCCGAGCCTCCTTCGAACTCCAGGATCCCGGTGAGGCGGATGGCGACCATCTCGATCGGTGCTTCGGGATTGCAGTGCCCGTACCTTTCCTCGTAGCGGCTGTGGAAGCTGGCCTTGAAGTCGGCGTCGGCAACCGTGCCCTGAAGCGGGACCCTCAACGTGTACTCCTGGCCGACGTAGCGGAGCTCGATTATGGCTTCGAACCGCATCTCAGCCCTGGTCGCGTCGTCGACCTTCATCTCCGTGCAAACCCGGTTCTTGAGACGGGCGATCGGCTCGTGCAGATCCAGGTAGGGCTCGTCGAGCCTGCGGTAGAAGGTGGACACCGCCGCGTGGCGGACATCGCCCTGGAGCATGCCCCAAGCCGAGAAGACTCCGGGGTCGGAGGGAATGATCACCCGCTCCACCTCCAGTTCCTCGGCCAGGAAAGCGGCGTGCAGGGGACCGGCGCCGCCGAAGGCCACGATGGCGAAGTCCTTGGGATGCAGTCCGCGTTCCACCGTGAGTTCTCGGATCGCCTCGGCCATCACGAAGTGCGTTACATCGAGGGCCTGTTCGGCCAACTCGACCGCGTCTAGACCGAAGGTCTCCGCCACCGACTCCAAGGCCTCCTCGGCCGCCTCTCGGTCCAACTCGAGGGCTCCGGCCAGCTTCTGCGCCCTCGGGAGGCGCCCCAGCATCACGTTGGCATCGGAGACCGTGGGCTGGGTGCCGCCCCGGCCGTAACTGGCGGGGCCGGGCGATGAGCCGGCCGACTCCGGACCGACCCGCAGTCCGCCGTGCTTCTCGTGAATGATGCTCCCGCCCCCGGCGCCGATGCTGACCAGTTCCACCGCCGGCGCCAGGATCGGTAGGCCCTGCAGTTCGAATTCGGACTGCATGCCGACCTCACCACCGCGCACGATCGAAACATCGAAGGAGGTGCCTCCCATGTCGATGCAGATCAGATCCGGCTGATCCGTCTGGCGACCGACCTCGCGACCACCGATGACTCCCCCGACCGGACCGGAATAGAGGGTCAGCACGGCCCTGTCCGCAGCGGAGTCGGCGATCATCGCCCCGCCGTTCGACTGGGTTACGTGCAACTCGCAGGCAAGACCCCGGTCGGTGAGCGCGGTCGCAAGCCGGCGCAGGTAGTGGCGGACTTTGGGCGTTATGTAGACCGAGGTCACGGTGGTCGATGTCCGCTCGTACTCACGCCACTCCGGAGCCACGTCATGGCTCATGATGATCGGGATGTCCGGCAGGAGTTCCTTGAGCAACTCCTTCACCTCAAGTTCGTGGAGGGGGTCCACGTACGAGTGAATGAGCGACACTGCCACGGCTTCGTACTCGCCTTCTGCAATGGCCTTGGCGACCACCTCGACCGAGTTGGTGTCCAGCGGGGTCAGCACCTCACCCGAGGCGGAAATACGCTCGTCCACCTCGAAAATGGAGTCCCGCTCGGTTAGAGGAGCGGGCTTGCGGTATTTCAGGTCGTACATGTCGGGCCGGTGCCCGCGACCGATGAGATAAGCGTCGCGGTATCCGCGGGTAGTGATCAGGGCCACCCGCCCTCCGGACCGCTCGAGGAACGTGTTGAGCCCCACCGTGGTTCCGTGAATGAAAAGGTCCACATCGGCCAGGTCGGCACCCGCTCCCTCGACCGCATCCAGCACACCTTCGACCAGATCCTCGGGAGTTGTGAGAACCTTGGAAACCTCGGTCCCGGACTCCGACTCCAACACCAGATCCGTGAAGGTGCCGCCGATGTCAACCGCAATCCTTGTTCCCATTGCCAGTGAGTCCCTTCAACTTGTAGACGCGACGGCCAGCGTACCAGTGTGGCTGGTGGCTGGTGGCTGGTGGCTGGTGGCTGGTGGCTGGTGGCTGGTGGCTGGTGGCTGGTGGCTGGTGGCTGGTGAATAGTGAATAGTGAATAGTGAATAGTGAATAGTGAATAGTGAATAGTGAATAGTGAATGGTCGTAACATGATGCACCAACCGGCAACCGACAACCGGCACCTGGTATCAGTTCCGGGTGACGATGGCCACGACGATCGCGAAGGCGGCGATGATCACACCGAGGCCGGCGAGAGCGGTGGCAATCAGCCAGCGGGTGGACCTGAGGATTCTCTGCTGGGTAACGGCATGGGCGCGGGCGAAGGCCTCTTCAGCCTTTGAATCAGTGTAGCGTTCAGTAGCGGTAGCTATCGCTATCCCCCCGTGAATGTGACACTAGACAACAAGTGTACCACAGGGCCTATCAAGCTGTAAGGGTTGGGTTCACCGGTTAGCGAATCGATACCACTGGCCTACATGCAACCGGCAACGGGCAACTGGCGCCTAATCGCTACTCACCTCGGTCGATGGCCTCGATGTCGCTCGCGTCGTCGAGCAGTTCCCAGCGGAGCAGGGAGTGGGGCACGTTGCCGTTCTTCCACAGGTTGTCGTGGAACCAGCGAAGGCTGAAATCGTCACCGAGGACCCGCTTGGCATCGGCGAGAAGACGGATCACCTCCAACTTGCCAACCATGTAGCTCATGGCGAGACCGGGACTGGCAAGGTACATGGCTGTCTCCTCCAGAGCGGTCTGGTAGTCGATCGGGACGAGTTCCATGAAGGTCCTCATGCCTTCTTCCAGCGTCATTGCTCCGGTCGCGAGGCTTACGTCCACCACCGAGCGGAGGCTGCGCAGGCGCTTGAAGTTCTGGACCACCAACCTCGACCACGGTGCGTCGTCGAAGAGACCGGCTTGGAGCATGAGAGACTCGTTGTAGTGGGCCAGCCCCTCGTTGGCGGTCGAGTCGTAATACCGGCGCCGGACCGGGTTCGTATGAGCCCAGGAGAGAGCCAGCTGCTTGTAGTGTGCTCCTTCGTGGATGATCCCGAGGCGGGGATCGTGAGCTATCACCACGAAGAAGTAAGGCAGGGGACCGTTGGGATCCCAGACGTAGGCGAGCCCATCCTCGTCCAGCCGCCGGTCCGAGGTCAGGTCGTTGGCGCAACCCAACCAGGTGAGTGGCTGGACGTAGGAAGGCAACGGCGCCATGTGGTACCTGGCAAGCGAGCCGGGCTGGGTAAGCAGGTCCTCGCTCTCGTAGAACTCCCGGACCTCCCGTTCCTGCCGTATCTCATGTTCAGCCTGCTCTTCGGCCGACTTGAAGACGGGCGGTCTCGCACTCTCCGAGCCCCGGTTCCGCTCGATCTCCTCCCATGCATAGTTGCGGTAGATCTCCCGGTTCGCGAGGAGGACGATCTCCTCCGGGGATAGCGGCAGGAGAGCCACGTTCCGTAGGAACCAGACGAAGGTCTCACGCCCGACGGGCTCATGGTGGGGCATCTGCTCCTGGCGGTTGCGGAGCCATTCCCGGAAGTCGACCAACTGCGCCGTAGCTTCGGCCCCCGCCTCCGCCAGCGGTATCCGCCGACCCTGGTCGAAGAGTGGACCCAGTTCGCTCATGGACCGGGGTAGAGCCTCGTCGATATCCTCCAACAGCCGGACCGCGGCTCCGGCCAATGCCGATGTGCCGGCACGGGTCAGGTTCTCCCTCGCCACCTCCAGTTGCGAGCCCACCCGGTCAAGCTGGTAGATCACCCCGTCCTGCCGATCGGTGTCGAACGGTGCGGCCGGGACCATCAAGTCGTAGGCCGGACCCAAAGCCTGATGGACCTGCATCACCGCGTCCCGCTCCCAGTTGCGCAGGATCCCGACCTCCCACTCCACCCGGGAGATGGCCGACCCGATCAGCCGGTAGTCGACCTGGTCCGGAACCGATTCGCCTGTTACATCCATGGCTTCCCACCGCAGGCGGAAATCCTCGGCGCGTTCGAGGCGACGCCGGGCGGAGTCCCGGTCGAACTCGGGTACCCAGTCCAGGGGATGCTCCACCCTGGGAACATCGTCCGGAGTCCGGTAGGAACTAGGAATACGCCACTCCCAGAACTCCCGGCCCAGGTCCTGCACTTCCGGGTTCGGGTTGTCCATTTCAGGTCCTCTCACTCAGGGAACCAAGAGCGACGGCACTGATGGCAATCCTCTAGGCACCACCCGGTATCCGTCGATGACAGGCTAGAGCCCGGCTGAGCGTGCAAGCGCAGCTATCCGGCGGTCAGATGGACCATTTCGAGGCGGCTGTCCTGCTCCCGGTCCGCAGCTGAACGCTCAGCAGGATCGCCCCATCCGCCTCCGCCCCCCGTCTTCACCAGGATCCTGGTTCCGGCCTCGACCTTGAGGTTGTTGGCTTTGAGGATGTGGACCCCGGGCTCGCCGGGGCGGTAAACCCAGACCTCCGGCGGCTTTCCGTCCTTGCCCCCGAACAAGCCCCACGACGGCGTGGTGGCCCGCTCGAACCACAGTTGCACCGTAACCGGCGCCAGCAGCTCATACTCCCGGATGATTCCGAGACCACCGCGCCACTTCCCGTCCCCACCGGATCCATCCCGCAGGCTGTGTCTACGCATGACCAGCGGGTAGCGATGCTCCATCGTTTCGATCGGGAAGTTCTTGAAGTCTCCTGCGGACGAATGGATCAGCGCCGATTCGCCGTCTCCCCCCTCGTAGGCGCCCCAGCCGCCGGTCAAGGACTCCCCTGAGAGGAAGAGACCGTACTCGTTCTCTCCCACGAGTATGACGTTCCACGAGTCCCCCACGACCCCGGCGGCGGCCCGCTCGGGGATCACCGGGCTCAGCGCCTTGATGATTAGTTCCATCGCCAGGGACAGGTGAGGTCCGTAGTGCAGGCAAGGAGCTGTCTCGCTGGGGTTGAAACAGGTGCCTTCCGGGGCGATCACCTCAAGATTCCGGAAATTCCCGCCCGAGACCGGGGCGTGGGGGTTGACGATGAACTTGAAGGCCTGCTCCATGGCCGAGCGGGTCTGGACTACCCCGCTGTTGATGCTCCCCACGCACTGGCGGTGGGATCCGGTCAGGTCCACGATCATGCTGTCGCCCGACACGGTCACGGTTACCTTTATGTATACGGGCTCTTCGGTGACGGGATCGCCGTCGAGATACCCGTCCGCGACGTATACACCGTCGGGGATCTCTGCCACCGAAGCGCGATCCTCGGCCTCGGCCTGGTCGTAAACCAGTTGGATCGACTTCTGCAGCTGGTCCCATCCGAACCGTCGCACGATCGCACCGAAGCGCTCGACCCCGGTCCGGCAGGCGCTGATCTCGGCCATCAGATCACCCACCAGGGCAGTCGGGAAGCGGGAGTTCAAAGCGATCAGGTCTACGATCTGCTGATCGAGCCGGCCATCCCGGAAGAGGCAGATGGGCGGGATCCGTACGCCTTCCTGGAAGATGTCCACCGTATCGGTGACGAAACCGGCTTCCTTGGCGCCGATGTCGTTCCAATGGGCCTTAGCCGCTGTGAAACCCCGGAGCGTGCCGTCTACGAATACCGGGGCGAACACCGTCACATCGTTGAGGTGGCTCCCGCATATGACCGAGTCGTTGACTATCCAGACATCTCCCTCCTCGAAGACCTCGTAGCCCTTGATCTTGATCACCTCACGAAGAGTGCCGCCCAGGCTTCCCAGGAAGAACGGAAGGCCGGGCGCCTGGCCGAGCAGGTGTCCATGCACGTCGTAGATACCCACCGAGCAGTCCTTCATCTCGTAGATGACCGGGCTATGCGCGCTCCGATACAGGTTCCGCCGCATCTGCTCCGCCCCGGAGATGAACGCATTGCGCACCACCTCGACCGTCGCCGGGGACGGCATGGACGAGTCAGAAACTTGAGTAGCCGTGCTCATATCCGACCCTTCCGTGATATTGGTGGACACCGGCCAGGATAGCGGTCCCCGGTCAGCGGCAATGAACCGGCAACCGGCCTACACCGCCTTCCAGCAGCGAACCATCCGCCCGTCCATACCGCTCGGAACGAGGTCCTGCTCGGCCGAGCACGCCGACTCGGCAAGGGGACATCTCGGCATCAGGCGACACCCGCTGGCCGGGTCGCTCTCGCCTTTAGGACCTAACGCGTGCTCGTCGGTTGCGAACCGGCTGGCGGCTATCAGAGCCTGGGTGTAGGGGTGGGCGGGCGACTCGAAGACCTGTTCGACAGTGCCTCTTTCGACTATCTGGCCGAGGTACATGACCACTATCTCGTCGGCGCAGACCCGCACCGCTTCCAAGTCGTGGGAGATGAAGACGAACGCGACGTTGAATTCCTCCTGGAGTTGTTGCAGGAGGGACAGGATCTCGCCGCGTACGCTGAGGTCGAGCGACGAGGTCGGCTCGTCGAGTACCACCAGGTCGGGATCGGGGGCCAAGGCCCGCGCGACAGCGGCTCTCTGCAACTGCCCTCCGCTGAGAGCCCTTGGTTTGCGATCCCAGAGTTCCTCACCGAGGCTGACCGATGTCAGCACATGCCGCAGGCGTTCGTCCTGCTGCGCTCTAGACATATCCGACCTCAGGCGGCGCAGCGGCTGGGCCACGGAACTTCGCACGGTCCGGGTCGGGTCGAACGATGCCTGGGGCATCTGGAACACCATCTGGATCAGGCGCCGGTGGGGGCGCATCTGGCGGACCTTGAGACCACCGAGCTGGACGCCTTCGAGCACCACCTCCCCGGCAGTGGGGGGCGTGAGCCCCAGCAGACACCTGGCCACGGTCGACTTGCCCGAACCGCTCTCTCCGACGATGCCGAGGGTGCGCCCGCGCTCCACCGTGAACGACACGTCCTCCGCGGCGCGCACCGTCTCAACCCGCCCGATCGAGTGCCGGACCCGGTAGGTCTTGGATAGGTTGCGCACCTCCAGGATCGGGAAATCATCCATTTCCGGGCCCCAGGTGGCAGAGCAACCTGCGTCGCTCGTCCGGCTCGAACAGTGGAAGAGGCTCGTGATCGCACACTTCCATCCGAGAGACGCAGCGGTCGCGGAAAGCGCAGAGGTCGTATACCTCTGTCATCTTCGGCACCAGACCCGGTATGGAAAGGGGCCGTTCCCCGGTGCGCAGGTCGACGCACTCGAGCAGGGCTTTCGAATACGGATGGGTAGGCTCTTCCAAGATCTGCTCCCGGGGACCGAACTCCACCACCCGTCCGGCGTACATGATGCCGATGTGGCGCGAGACCCGGGCCACGGCCCGCAGATCGTGAGAGATGAACAGCAGGGCGGCGTTGCGGGCGCTGACCTGCTTCTCCAAGAGATCGAGAACCCGGATCTGGGTGGTCATATCCAAGCCGGTGGTCGGCTCATCGGCCAGGATGAGCGTCGGTCCGCAGGCGAGGGCCAGCGCTATGTTGACCCGCTGCGCCATCCCACCGCTCAGTTGGTGCGGGTGACGTCTGAGCACGGCCTCCGGGTCACCGAACTCGAGCTCGCGAAGGGTGGACCGGGCGAACTCGTGCGGATCCCCGTCTGACGCATCACGGTTCGCTTTGTACGCGTCGACGATCTGGCGCTCCACCTTGAGCATCGGGTCGAGCGCCGACACGGGGTTCTGGTAGATCATCGCCACATCCGCGCCGCGGTACGCCTGCAAATCGCCGGGACTCATCTCTAGAACCTGCCGGCCGCTCCAGTCGATGGCGCCGCCGGTGATCGCTCCTCCCGGCGGCATAAGGCGAAGGATCGACCGCAGCGTCATCGTCTTTCCCGATCCGCTCTCGCCCACCAGGCCGACCGTCTCACCGGGATACACCTCCAAGTCGACCCCCTGGAGAGGGTGGACCGGGCCGGACGCCGTGTGGATGGTCACCTCTACACCCGAGAGAGACAGGAGGGCACCATTGGCGGGGTCCGTTGTCACGATGACACCCTCGTCGCGTCGACTGGCACGTCCGACCCTATCGAAAACCCGGTCAGCGAGTACACGGAGAGCGCGATCGCGGCACCCGGGAAGAGCGACGCCCACCACTTGCCGGCGACTATCAGGTTGGCGCCCTCCCTGATCATCGCACCCCACTCCGGGCTGGGCGGTTCGATACCGAGTCCGATGAAGCTCAAACCGGCGATGATCTGGATGGCGTAGGCGCAAGTCAAAGCGAAGAGGGCCAGGATCTGGCCGCGAGCGTTGGGAATGAAGTGCTTCCACACGATCCCCCAGCCACCGAGGCCGCTGCACTTGGCCGCCTGGACGAACTCGGCATCGGTCAACGGGATCAGCACGCTGCGTACCTGGCGCACGTAGGAGGGAAAGTTGACGAACGCTATGGCGATGACGAGAACCACAGTGCCCGTATCGAACGGTAGGGGAAGGTCGAGGGCGCCGAGGGCCGCGAACAACACCAGCCCGAGGAGCAGCACCGGGAACGATTGCAGCACCTCGACCACCCGGAGCACCACGGTGTCCACCCAGCCCCGGCGGTAGGCGGCCCACGCCCCCATCATGGATCCCAGACCGCCGCCCAGAACGACCCCGATCAGCGCCAGCACGAAGTCTATGCGGGCTCCGGCCACGACTCTCGAGTAAATGTCGAGTCCGAGGCTGTCAGTACCGAACCAGTGGTCCGCCGACGGCGGCGCCAGCGTGTTGAACGGATCGGGTCGGATCGGGTCATGGGTGACGATCCAGGGACCGAAGAGGACGATCAAGAGGATGAAGTAGAAGATCGAACGTCGTACCGTCCTGCCCTTCGTGGGACCGACGAAGATGCGGGAGAGGAGGCTCTGGTCGGTGCGTGAACGAGTGATCATCGCTTGTCAGTCCCGCACACGCGGATCCATGGCGTATTGCAGCAGGTCCACGATGAAGTAGAGGAGCACGTAGATGGTGGCCGCGACGATTACGACGCCGAGCACCGGGTCGTAGTCCGAGCGTTCCGACGCCCAGACGGCGTAGAACCCGATCCCCGGCCAGGAGAACACCCTCTCCACCAGCACGGCGCCACCGATGAGGTAGCCGAATGTCATGGCCATGAGGTTGAGCACCGGGGGCGAGGCGTTACGGAACACGTCGCGGATCATGATCTTGCGCCGGGGCAGGCCGTAGCTGTAGGCGGCCTCCACGTACGGACTCGCCAAGGCCGCGCTGACCGCCGCCCGCGTAACCCGGAACATGGGCGGGCTGCTCGTGATCCCCAGGGTCACAGCGGGCAGGATGAGATGCTTCAGGGCCTCCCACGCCAATCCGGGATTGCCGGCTATCAATGCGTCCACAGTGTAGAACCCGGTCACAATCATTGAACTGTCGATATCGGAGGTGAGGCGCCCGCGACTGGGGAATATGGGAAAGACCTGATGGGAAAGGACGGTGAGAAGCAGCAGCCCGAGCCAGAACGCCGGAACGCTGACCCCGAACTGGGAGATTCCCTCCCCTAGCTTGCCCATCGGTCCGTTAGGCCGCAGCGCGGCGCGCACGCCTAGGGGAATCGTCCAAAGGCTGGCCACCACCATGCTGAAGAAGACCAACTCGGCGGTCGCCGGGAGCTTGCGGGCGATGTCGTCAGCCACTGGGACGAAGGTGAAACGGGAGGAACCGAGGTCGCCCCGCAGGAGGGCGGTCAAGTAGGTGGTGAACTGGATGTGGATCGGGTCGTTCAGACCCATCATCTCCGCCCTGGCCTCGAGTATCTCCTCGCTGGTCTGGATGCCGACCGCGGCGTAGAGCGGGGTTCCCGTGGATCGGGTCACAGCGAAGGCGAGGACCACGACGGAGAAGAGCACCACAGCGAGGATGGCTACGCGGTTGGCGAGGAACAGAGTCCACCTGCGCAGGCCGGAATACCGCGACTGGGCCTCGTCCTGCTGTATCGCTGTCTCTATGTGGAACTCCTGGAGGATCTAGACCGAGAGAGGGCCGGTGTTACCCGGCCCTCTCGGTCATGGGTTCTAGTACTAGTTAGGCGCGCTCCAATGCAGCGAACCACAGCAGCCCATCGGGATGATGGACGTATCCGGTGATGTCTTCGCGCATAGCCATCGTGAAGTTGGCATTGGCGAGCCAGAGCATCGGCGAGGCCTCAGTCACTATGGCGATGGCCTCCCGGTACGGGTCCCGCAGAGCGTTGTCATCGAGAACGGAAGCGGTCTCCTGGAGGATCTCGTCGACTCGTGCGTCGGTGAAGCCGGTCCAGTTGATGACCGTGGCCGTCTCCCACCACAGGTAGAAGTGGTAGTACGGATCGTCGATGTAGTCGAGCAGACCCCCGCGGAATGCCGCCTGGTGTTGGAGGTTGCTGACGTTCAGGACCTCGAACATCTCCGATCCGCTGATGGGACGGATCGTCATGTCGATCCCGACGTCAGCCAAGTTGGCCTTCATATTGGCCGCGATCGCATCGTCGAGCGCCACACCCTGGCGGATGACCAACTCGAACTCGAAGCCATCGGGCTGCCCGGCCGCGGCGAGGTGCTCGCGCGCCTTGTCGGGGTTGTACTCGTAGATCCAGCTGTCGGCGAGGCCCCACAGGTCGAACACCCTCGCGTTGACCGACATGGGCCCCTGTGCATGCACGGCATGGCCCTTCAACACGCCATTGACGATCGCGTCGTAGTCGATGGCGTAGGCAACCGCCCTGCGGAGGTCCAGGTTGTCGAACGGAGGCTGCTCAAGGTTGAGCATCACGTTCATGGAGTTCCGGTCCGGAATCGACAGGACCTTCACCCCATCGGACGCCCCCGCCAACTCCAACTCCGAGGCGGACATGTCGAGCGCGATGTCCACGTCGCCGCTCTGGAGAAGAGCGAGCCGGTTGGAACTCTCGGGTACGACGAGCAGTTCGACGGTCTCGAAGTAAGGCTGGCGACCCGGCCAGGTCGGATTGGCCTTGAGGACCATCTTGGAGCCGCGCTCCCAACTGTCCATCACATAGCGACCGTTTCCGGCGAAGTTCTGCGACAGCCATGTGGAACCCCACGGATCGTCGTCGGTGGCGTTCTCCGTAACAGCCGTGGCGTCGATGACACCCATGCTCTGGTCCCTCATGAGGGGTAGCACGATGGTGGAGGGCCGGATGTCATGCAGGATGAGCGTCTGGTCGTCCACCCGTTCGACCTGATCCATGCCGTGCAGGCCGATGTTGCCCCACACCCAGGCCGGTCCCGAAGGAAGCGCGAACGCCCGCTCGATCGTCCAGATGACATCGTCGGTGGTCACCGCTCGGCCGCTGGACGGGAACACCAGACCCTGCCGGAGCTTGAGGGTCAGCTTCGTGCGATCGTCGCTGAAGTCCCAGTTCTCGACCCAGCCGCCCTCGAAGGCGGTGGTGTCGGCATAGGCATAATCCCCTTGGGAAGGTCCTGGCAGGTACTGGACCGACTGCATGTAGGTGTTCTTGAGGACCAGGTTCGTCAGGTTCGCCTGCCCGAAGTTGGGATCGAGGTGCTCGACATCGTCCTTCATGGCGATACGAAGAGTCCGTGCCTCGGGGTCGTCGGCGTATACGACCACTTCCTCGGTCTCGGTCACCACGACTTCCTCGGTCACCACGACTTCCTCGGTCTCGGTCACGATGGACGTGACAACCACTTCCTCGGTTACGACCTCGGTCTCGGTCACCACCTCGGTGACGGTCTCCGTCTCGGTGACGATCGACGTAACCACGACGGTCTCGGTCACAGTCACGGTCTCAGTGGTACCGCAGGCCGCTACGACCAACGCCATACCGAACAGCGCCGCCATAATCGGTGGCGTCCGCTTCCAAAGCATCTTCATACTCGCCCTCCTCAGGCTGGCCAACAATCCGACAATCATATTTGGCACACTGCCCGATCCGCAATTGGAGTGGACTCCGGGGCAGTATCCGGTTCCAGCATCGGGATGTGCTGCTATTCCCGGTCGGCCATGAAGCTCTCCCACCAGGTGATGCACAGGTTCTCGATGTCTCCCTGTGCGTCCCGGTAGTCGTACCAGCTGTTCAGCCAATTGAGGAACCTCGGGTCCCCCGGGCGAATGGAAACCTTGTTGTGCCCGCGCTCCAGGATCACCAGCGTTCCGTCCGGCTCCCGCAGGAGCGCCAGTTCGGAATTGAGATCGAGGTACCGCTTTGTGATGGCATCGCCGACGATGGCATCGACAGCTCCGTCAAGCAGCAACCGGGTCGGATCCGAAGCGTCGACAACCTGTGCCGCAGGAAAGAACCGCTCCGCGACATCCCGATTGCTGGACCCATGCCACACTCCGATGCGAACTCCCTCCCCATGCATGGATCCGATCCCGTCGCGGGCTCGGTCGGCCCGTACCTGGCAGGTAATCCGTATCTCCATGAGGCGACCCATAGTGAACTCCAACTCCAGCGCCCGCCGGGGAAAGAGCGTGTGCTTGGGAAGGAGATCCACCGTTCGGTCGAACAACGCGGGAATCTGGTCCGGCCAGAGGATCTCGACTATCTCGAGTTCGACACCGAGGTCCTCAGCGATCATCGCCGCCACCCGGGGAGCGACCCCCTCCGGCTCACCGGTCTCGGGATCTCGGTACATCTCGGGCGGATCGCCCGTATCCGGGTGACCGAGAAACTCGATCGGTACCCTCAGAGCGCCCCGGTCCAGAATATCGTCAAGGGTCGATTCCCACTCGACAGCCATGCCTCTCCTCCTGTAGTTCGTCCAGCGACACCTGGTTCCACGTGCGGTAACACTCTATGTGGTTCTCGCGGGCCCACAAGGTGTGCGCCCGGCCCGCGGGTACGATCTTCTTCCGAGCCCGATCTGAAGTGGGAGGACCGATGCCCGTGATAAGACTCACCGACGTGCCGGAGAATGCCCAGATAGGACCCGGTCTGGACACGATCGTCATGAAGAAGGTGATCGGATCCAGGGAACGCGATCCCGCGTTCGAGATGCCGGACGAGACCCGGTCGTTGAGCATCACGCACGTCAAGATCTGGGGCAGCCTCGGACGCTCACACAACGATGAAACCGACCGCGCCATGTTCATCGTGGATGGCGATGGTGTGGCCCGGGTCGGAGACGACCGGCCTCAGGTGTTCGGGCCGGGCGACTTCATTCTTATCCCCAGAGGCGTCCCGTACGAGTGCGAAGGGAGTTTCACCTACCTGGTGATCAACAGTCCTGCCTACCGGGCGGGAACCGACGTAGACCCACGTACCTGAGGAGTGCCTCGCCGTGGGGGTCGCCAGCGTCGAGTAGACCACCCAGACAGGTTCGACCGTGATCGCTGATCCGTCCGGGGTGGGCGGTGAGGAGGCGCCGACTTCCGGGAGCAGTTGCTGCAGGTAGAGGTCGAAGCCACCCAACCCGCCCGGGAACGGCATACGGTTTTCGCGAGCTTCCCTACGGCCTGGCAAGTCAGCAACTTCTACTCCTCAGTCCAGCCCGGCACCGATGAGAAGTGCTCGTCAGGTGCTGCTCCGGCCCCGCGGTGCTCCGTAGTCGACGAACTGGGGTGCGCGCCAGGAGGGGCGGTTGGAGCATGCGGTTGAGAAGCCTGCCGCCTACAGGAGTAGCGGGAATCGTTTGCGAACCCCTTCTCCGCCTGTAGGCCGGAATGTGACCTAGAGATGCCCGTCACCGATCGCAAGGCCCTGGCCCTCTCCCGGCGGATCGGCCATCGTGAAAGAAGTAGATAGACGTGTTACGTCGGTGTCGTACTCCCACAATGTAGTACCGTCACGGCTGAGTACCCACCAGCGTCCGTCGTAGATGCGGAAGCCTAAGACCGGGGTCAGCAGGGCTAACGCGACCCGGTCACAACTTGGTCCCGTCACCCAGTGTGACCTTCCGTAGCTTCATTTGCGGTTGCGTCCCCGTATATGTATCTCGTCCCCGTATATGTATATAACGTACAGGCTTGTTCCGTCAGCGGATACATACAGGGGATCGCCGGGGAAACTCGCCACGGATGACCCGGCCAGTCTGAGTACAACATCCCCGGAAGGTGCGCTACCACTTACGTCTAGTTCATACCGCTGTGAACCGACACCGGTTATACCGTCGTGGCCGGCCCTGGTTGATCGTCAGATTCGTGTCTGGCGTGGAACTGGACGTAAGGGCAGGATTGACGAGGCTGCACGAGTAACCAGAGGCATCTTCGGGACACACCCTGCTCGGGGTGGTCTCGACTGCCTTCTTGTACTGACTCGTATGACCGGTCAGGTCGGGCGTCCGCCTGTCGGCGGGCCCGATCGCGATTGCCGGATCGAAGGTCGGTTCCGATGACCGCACGGCCGGTCGGCCGAGTATCGTGGACCGGAGCCCGCAAGAGGCAAACCCTGTGGTAAGGAGGGAGACGAACAATGGAATTCGACGATCGCCTCGATGAGGCACACAAGGCCGTCTTGGAGATGTTCCCCGAGGAACTGCTGGATCTTACCGATATTCCGGCGGCGCGGGAGATGGCCGAAGGCTTGATGGGTGCGATGGCTGCGCAGGTTCCAGAAGTTTCCGGGGTGGACGTCGAGGATCACTGGGCTCCTGGACCGGACGGGGATCCGGACGTGATGGTTCGTGTCTACACACCCTCGGATCTTGATCCTGGCGCGCCGGCCCTCTACTGGATCCACGGCGGGGGGATGGTGATGGGGAAGGTCGCCTGGAACGATCCGGACTGCAAAGGCTGGGCCGCCGACATGCGCTGCGTGGTGGCGTCCGTGGAATACCGCCTCGCTCCGGAACATCCGCACCCCGCGCCGATCGAGGACTGCTTCGCGGGGCTGGCCTGGTTGGTCTCGAACGCGGAGAGCCTAGGCGTGGATGCGGATCGGATAGCAGTGGGCGGTGCTTCAGCCGGTGGGGGTTTGGCGGCGGCCCTGGCCCTGGTTGCGAGGGATAGGGGTGTCGACATCGTCCTCCAGCAGCTCATCTGCCCGATGCTCGACGATCGCAATATCACCCGTTCCAGCCACTACGTCCAGCATCCCAAGGTGTGGAACCGCAAGGCGAACATCGCCGGATGGAGCGCCCTGCTCGGCAAACCGGCCGGTTCGGATGACGTGTCTCCCTACGCCTCCCCGGCCCGAGCCGAGGATCTGTCCGGGTTGGCGCCAGCCTTCATCATCATCGGGGATCTCGACCTGTTCGTGGACGAGTCCATCGACTATGCGCAACGGCTGACGGCGGGCGGCGTGCCGACTGAACTTCACATCCTCCCAGGCGCAGTCCATGGCACCCAGTACTTCCTCCCGACGGCCGAGATAAGCATGCGCTGGAAGGCCATCGAGGCGGACGCCCTCCGCGTAGCCCTGCACGGGGCCGGCTGACTCGGGGCCGCGACCGGGCGTGATCAGAGGGTCGCGCAGGGATACACTCATTTGGTAGCGGAGGTTCCCGGAACAGGCCCACGCGCTGACGACGAGGTCGAGGTAGCAACCGACCCTGATGCGGTGGAACGCGTGCCGCGACCAGATGGGGACATGGATGATCGGCCCGGGCGCCGGAGCCCGCGGTTCCTGGCCAGCCATCCAGCGTAAGGGGCCGGCCACGCGCCGGTCCGCCAAGCCAAGGACGGCACCGAACTGGCCGCAACGAGCGTGGAGGCCGGCGACAAGATCGTGGTGCTCCTCGGTCGCCAACCGTGATGGAGCCCGCTGGGAGGATCCCGGAGAGTTCCGGCTGCACCGTTTCGCGGACAGCGCCTTCCGGCAGTTCACGCCCCGCTCCGACATCCTCCCATTCGGTGCCGGCAAGCACCACTGCACCGGATCGCTGCTGGCGCTGATGGAGATGGAAGTGGTGATCTACCGCTTCATGGATCGCGTACGGTGGGCGGAATGGGTGAACGGGCCTCCGCCCATGGTCGGCTCTTCGCTCCGCTCCCCCACCGAACTGAAAGTCAGACTCATCCCCGCCTGATCGGTTGCCGCTGGCCCGGGGAGCCCGGGCCGGTAACGCGGGGAGGTAACCTCCGGCAATGGTCGAAGTCTCGCCGCCGGTTGTCCACCGGGGCCATCCATCTCCAACCTCTACGGATCCAAGGCCCGCATCAGGATCGTTCGACCGTTGAAACCGAACACCAAGGGGACACTTTGGGCTGCTGCCTCGGTGGCGACCGGCTCTTGGCTGCCCGTGTTCTACTTCTTCACCCATGTCAGCGACGACCCCTTCGTGTGGCGCTCCTGGCTGCTCACCTTCCAGATCGTGGCTCTGCTGCCTGCCTTCGGCCTGGTTCCGAGCGACAGGAGGGACTGGAGGCGGAACACCCGCCGGCTGCTGTCCTACTGGGGAGACCACGGGGAACCCGTCCGCGTCAAGAGCCTTCGCGAATTGGTAAGGGCTCCCGCGTTCTGGATGGCGATCTCATTCACGTTCGACCTGGCCTTCTGGGTCTGGGCGGCAACCCTGATCGACCCGCTGGTGGTGACGATCATCTACCAACTGATGCTGATCGGGCTGGTGTGGATGGCGGCCAGGCTGGGTCGCAAGATCTCCACCGGGCACCGCGCCGCCCCGCACATCATCAGCGGCAGGCATTGGGTGCTGATGATCCTCTCGTTCGTCGGGGCCGCCCTCGTCATCTGGTCGGAGACCGGCGCGGTCATGACCCTCAACTGGATGGGTATAGCCATCGCGCTCGTCGGCACCGCCACCGCTACCGGAAGCCTGTGGGGAACGGTCTCCACCGGGCGCCTTCTGGGGTGGCCCGGCGGCAACCCGCACGAACTGGTGTGGAACGCCACCTTCGCAGCGGTGGCAGGACGCCTCGGCGCCCTTCCCCTGACACTGTTGGGAAGCGTGCTGTTCTTCCCACCCACCGAGAACACCTTCGACCTCACCTGGACCATCATCGGACTCCTGACCTTGACCGGGGTGTTCAACGCGGTCGGGGCCCTCAGCCACCGGTATTCCCTGTACGTGACCTCCAGCCTGAGCGTGCAGCGGATCATGTTCTTCTCCCCGGCCCTCCAGATGCTGTGGCTGTGGATCTTCGCCGATGTCTCCATCGCCAACCCCCAAGCGCTGCTGGTCGGGGCCGGAATCGTGCTCGTCTCCAACGTCGGATGGCAGAGCAACGTGAGCAGCCGGTAGACCGACCCGCCGTCCGTAACCCGCGCCAGACGGATCGCGGTCAACTCAGACCGGCAGCCGAAACCCGAGTCGCCGATCCAACAATGCGCGTCGTAGTGTTCGGGACGCGATGTCTGCTCTGATCACCGACCTCCTGGATCGATCGGCCCGCCTGTATCCGGATCGTTGCGCGGTCCGGATCGTGGGCGGCCCTTCTCTCTCCTATAGCGAACTGTCGTATCGCGTGGAGAAGGTGGCCGGGCTTCTGGCCCGGTTGGGCGTCGGGCGGGGTGACCGGGTGGCGGTGATGGCCCCGGCCGGGCTGGCCTTCTTCGACGCCTATCTGGGCGCCGCCCGGTTGGGCGCCGCCGCGGTTCCCTTCTCGACGCGGTTGGCCCCGGCCGAAGTCGCCAGGCAACTCGCCGACGCCGAGCCTCGGGCCGCGATCGTCGGAGCGGAGTACGGCGACCGCGTGTCGCAAGCCTCCCCCGGAGGGTTAAGACTCATCGAACATGAGAGTCCCGAGTACCGCCGCCTACTGTCCTCGTCCGTTCCTGCCCCTTCGACGGCCCGGCCGGAGGACACCGCGCTGATCATCTACACGAGCGGTACCACCGGCGACCCCAAAGGGGTGTGCCTCTCGCACGCGGCCCTCACCTTCAACGCGTTCGTGAATGCGGTCTCTCAGGAACTCCGGCACCCCGACGTCTACCTCTCCGCTACTCCCCTCTACCACGCATCAGCCGGGCTGCGAGTGTTCACGATGCTGGTGGACGGCCAGACCCATGTGGTACTCCCTTCGTTCGACCCCGAGAGCGCCATCTCGACCGTATCCGGGGAGGGCGTGACCACGACCATTATGGTGTCGACCCAACTCCAGAGGATTCTCGACTCGCCCGGCTTCGACCCCGACCTATTCCGTTCCATGCGGCTCCTGCTGTACGGGACCGCCCCGACGCGGTCCAACCTGGTGCAGAGAATGATGGCCTCGCTCCCCTGCGGGCTGTATCACGGATACGGACTCACCGAGGCAAGCGCGGTGTGCGCAGCCCTCGGACCGGAGGAGCACCGCCGGATGGCCGGTGAGGTTGCGCCAACACTGTCATGCGGCAGTCCCATCGTGGGAGTGGACGTAACGATCCGGAGCCCGGACGGCGGCGAAGCGGAGCCCGGCGACGTGGGTGAACTCCTGGTTCGCACACCCAAGCTGATGTCCGGCTACTGGAGGCAACCCGAGGCCACCGCCCAGGCGATCCGGAACGGCTGGCTCCACACCGGCGATCTCGGCCATCGAGACCGGGAAGGATACATCTACCTGTCGGGACGGATCAAGGAACTGATCATCAGCGGGGGGGTGAATATCTACCCACCCCAGATTGAGGACACCCTCTCAAGCCACCCCCGAGTGGCGGAGGTGGCGGTGATCGGCCTTCCGGACGATGAGTGGGGAGAAGCTGTCACGGCGGTGGTGGTGCCTCGACCGGGCGCCCTGCCGACGCTTGCGGACCTCGCCGACTGGGTGGCCTCCCGGCTGGCCTCCAACATGAAACCCAAGCGGCTGATTCTGGCCGACCGGCTACCTAGAGGTCCCACCGGCAAGGTCCAGAAACACCTGCTCCTGGAGATGCACGGCAACTGATCGGCCCGGTCGCTCGCCACCGCCTGGAGTCTTACCCGTTGAGTAGTCCTCACGTCCCGATTACCTGATTCGTCGCATACCGGGACCTTGTCACCGAAGAATGACAAGGCTGAAAGGCGCACCGTCTTCCCTTCCTCACTCGGGTAATCGTGTACCAGCCAGTCTCCAAGTACGTTGGTCTTGATGCTAGACCATGTTGCAGAATAGTATATATTGGCATACACTAGGGTCTATGAAGGTTTCCGCCGAAACGAACCGTCAGCCTGCCAGGGGGTTTGCTGGTTTCCGAATGTATGGAGCACGCGGATGCGGTTCCATAAGCCGGGTACGGAAGGCGGACCGTTGACAGCCGCTGATCACACCCGAGCCGAAGAGGCGGTCGCGCAGCCTGCCCGCACCGACGATCCTCCAGCCCCGCCACAGGCGGCGGGCAGGGCCAGTAGACCCGGCTTGCTGAGCCAGATGACCGAGAACCCGCTGTTGAGCCTCTTCGGCGCCGTCATCGCCGTACTGCTCGGCTTCGTCCTCACCACCTCGAACCTCCGTATCAGCGAGACCAATGACCGCATCAACAGCCTCGAGAGCAGGATCGACAAGCGGATCGACCGCCTCGAGGACCGGATCGACCGCCTCGAGGACCGGATCGACCGCATTGAGGGCCGGATCAGGTCAGTGGAGGGAAGCTTGTCCAGCATCGACCGCAAGTTGACCGCGCTGATCGCCGCTCTGGGAAAGACCGAAGAAGTCGAAGGCGCCATGTCAGGTGACGTCAGCGGTATCCGGACACCAGAGCCGCTCGATGAAGCCGCTGAGCCCTGATGGCCTGACGATTAGTTCCTAGTTGTTAGTTGGTAGTTGGTAGTTGATAAGCGGTGGTTAACGTTAATTCGGGCCCCTTCGCGAAAGTGGCTGTGAGGGATCCGAGTGCAGGAACAGGTGCGTACAAGTTACAGAAATGTTGCACAGCGTTGTGTAGTGCATCGTAGAGTACGGTCGCTTCCGGTCAGACTTCTTCGAGCTACTCGCCTGGAGTCTGATCAGTTGTATCCCAGGCCGGGCGTCACGCAACAATGGCTCCGCACACCCTGGTCATGATTCGATCGGATACACCACGGAGATATCCGAGAACTGCACCCCCTCGGAGTCCAGCCGGGAGCGAACCATCCCGGTGAACATGTCCTTCGGGATTAGACACTCCTCGCAGGCATTGGGTCCGGGCAGTATCGCCACCCTCAGTCCCCCGGATCCGGAGCGAGTCACGTCCAGCGAGTAGCCATCGGCTGCCAGCCCGGCGGAGAAAAGGTCTCAGCGCGGCGCACGCCGGCTCGAGGTCGGACCCGCGCCCGCCGCTCGCGTCCCTCGCAGCGGCCATCAGGTGCCCCCTTCCATCCCGAACCTCTACCGCACGTAGCTGGCGCCGTTGATGTCGATGGTGGCACCGGAGAGATGGCGGCAGTCCCCGCGGGAGAGGAAGACCACCAGCCTGGCTATCTCCACGGGAGGTATCCACTCGCCCATCGTCAGCATCTTGGCGGTGGCTTCCTCTCCTCCCATTTCCTTGGCGGCGTCGATCGACATCTGGGTGCGCACCATTCCGGGCGCGATGTTGAAGGCGAGAACGCCCTGGCGTGCATAATCGCTCGCCACGGCCTTGGTGAGGGCCGTGACCGCCCCCTTGGAGGCGGTGTAGGCCGCCCTCTGGGATCCTCCCCCCCGGTGGGCGAGCCAACTCGACATGGTTATCAGGGTGCCCCCGCCATTGGCGACGAAGTGGCGCACTGCTTCCCGAGCAAGCCTTGCCGGCTCGTGGACGTTCACCTGCATCGTCATGCGCCATGTCCGGTCCCATTCATCGTCCGGGCCGTCCCAGTCGAGCGAGGTGAGTATGGCGGCGTTGTTGACCAGCACGTCGATCCGTCCGAACCGGTCGACCGCCTGGTTCCAGACCACCGCTCCGGCTCCGCGATTGCAGTAGTCCGCCTGCACCAGGAGCTTGCGGTCGGGCGGCAGTTCGTGGGTGGCCGCCTGCGCTCCCGACAGGGTGCGGGAGTAGTGGGCAATGACCGTCGCTCCGGCCCGGCCCACCTCGCGGGCGATCTCGAATCCGATGCCCCGGGAGGCGCCAGTGACCAGAATGACCTTGCCTTCGAGGGTTCCAGCCATCGCTCCTCCCCTGGAGTACTCGCCTCTGCTTCGCACGAATCCGGCCGGCTACGACAGGCCGACCGGGACAGCCGACGATACACTCAGTGCCCAGTGCAAGGCATATCGGCGGGCAGAACCCCGCCTATGGTCTATCCGTGAAGCGCAAGTCGTCTCTGGAGACAGACCGCAAGGAGGGCGTATGAGAATCCGTTTCATCGAACCGATAGGAATTGACATCCACGTCCCCCGCGCCGTGAGGGTGCTCGAGAAGCACGCGTCGAGCGGGGTTTTCGTCGAGGTGGTCCACCTCGACCTTCCACCGGAACTGACCGGGCCGATGCTGTCCCCGGTGCCGCTCTACATGAACGAGTTGATAGCCACGGTTCTTCAAGCGGAGAAGGACGGCGCCGATGCCGCCATCATCGGCTGCTGCTCGGACCCTGCCCTGATGGAGGCGCAGCGCTCGGTGAAGATCCCCGTACTCGGACCTCTGCAGGCGTCCGCGGCGCTGGCAGCCGGGAGAGGGCTCAACCTGGGGATCCTCTTCCCCGACGAGCACGACTGGCAGGTCACCGCCAACTGGGTGACCCGCAACCTCCGGGCCTACGGACTGTCGGACGTGGTGAGCGACATTGCCTTCGTACCGATGCACGTCGAGGGTGAGGACAGCCTGATCGGCAACATGGATGTGACCGCCGAGATCGTCCAGGACCGGTTCCGGCGCCAGCTCCACGAACACGCCGTACCGGCCGCCAGGGCCATGCTCAAGCGGGGACCCGTGGACGCCATCCTCTTCGGCTGCACCATATGGGGTGGCATGATCCGGGAGGTGGACCACTTGATCGACGCGGTATGCATCGACCCGATGGTCGCGTCACTGCACCTCGCCGAAGCTCAAGTACGGATGACGAAGCTGGCCTAACAGCGTGCCCAGGAGGTCAAGCACCGGAGCGAACCGGACCGCCGATCATCGGCGACGTCACGGCGGCCATTTGTCGCTGGAGGTGACCATCGGCCATTGAACGGGTCGCCAATAACCGATGTTTAGGGCTTTGCCTGATCCTCCGGAGAGAGTGGACCGCAGGAGACTCCAACGACCTTAGGCGAGCGGGGGAACTGGTTTCATTTTCTTTGGCGACCTCTACTTCCGCCCGAGGCATGGTCGTCAATGTTCAGTTGTGCGGGGTCCACCCTGACGTGCACCACCGTCGGTCTGTTGATATTGAGGGCTTCGTCGAGAACGCCACGAACGTCGCTATCCTCTGAAACGGTGAAGCCCTCCGCTCCGAGTGATCTGCCATAGGCTGCAAAATCGACGGGTCCCAGCAGCGATCCGGGAGCATGACCAATCCGACGTCGCTCCTGATGGATGCGGATCGTCCCGTACTCGCCATTGTCAACGACTACGACTACTACCGGTATTCGTTCCCTCACCGCAGTCTCGATCTCGGCTCCGGTCATCATGAACCCCCCGTCACCGACGATCGCTATCACCGGAACCGTAGACGTCGCGAGCTTCGCCGCCAACGCTGCCGGGATGGCGTATCCCATCGCACCCGACGTAGGAGCCAGGTAGGTTCTCGGGCGGTCGCGTGGGAGGTAACGACTGATCCACGCGGCGAAGCTGCCCGCATCATTCGTAACGACCGCATCTGCAGGGACAGTCGCCTGGAGATGATACGCCAGAACCTCTTGGTCGACATGACCGGGGCGTGAGCCCAACAGTGTCGGCGTGGATTCCGCTAGCCAGCGCTTCCGGGCTGTGTTGTTCTGCTGAACCCTTGCCTGCAGCGCATCCGGGTCGGGGTCTTCGCGCTCAGCGGCGTAGAGCAGTTGCGTCAGGAAGTGATGGGGATCCGACAGAATAGGTTCGACACCGGGGAAGGGCCCACCGAGTCCCTCCGCATAGCCCAGCACATGGACGATCGCTTTGCCCTGCTGGAGGGTCTGGTAGCTGAACGTCGATAGCTGCCCCAACTGTGTACCGATTGCCAGGATGAAGTCGGCCTGCTTCAGCCGATCCGTCACCGAAGGGCCCGCTGCGAGCCCACTCTGACCGAGGTACAGCCGGTGGCGGTTGGGAAACGCGTCCGGACGTCGCCACGCGGTAATAACAGGTGTCTCCTCATGTTCCGCCAGTGACTGAACCAGGTGGCCGGCGTCTGCGTCGATCACTCCTCCACCCACCCATATGATCGGGGTGTCGGCGCGACGGAGCTTCTTCAGCACCGCCTCCACTTCTTCGGAACTCGCCGAAGGCCTTGGCCTGTCTATCCACGAGTGTTCGCTCGCCGGTACGAGTTCCTCCAGGATGTCCTCTTGGAGGATCAAAGCAGTCGGCCCGGGGCGACCCTCCAGCGCGTGGCGAGCAGCGGCGTACGTGAGTTCCGCGAGCCGTGATCCACGGGGAGGTTCTGACACCCATTTCGTGACCGGCGCAAGAAACTGGGCCAGATCGACCTCCTGAAAGGCCCGACGGTAACGGTTGCATGTACCCACCTGGCCGAGCAGGGCGACCACTGGGCAACTGTCCACCAACGCGGTGTGCAGACCGATCGACAAGTTGGAAGCGCCCGGTATGCGCGAAGCCAGGCATGCGGTCAGACGTCCGGTGAGCCTCGCGAAGGCCGAAGCCATGAAGCTCGCCCCTCCCTCGTGCCGGGTTGTGACCAGCCTCACCCTGGGATGCGCATCGAAGGCATCGATAAGCGGAAGGAAACTCTCTCCCGGCACCATGAACGCATGAGTGAGACCGGCGGCGACCACAACGGAG
Source organism: Candidatus Spongiisociaceae bacterium (assembly GCA_965219685.1). Classification (GTDB taxonomy): domain Bacteria; phylum Actinomycetota; class Acidimicrobiia; order Spongiisociales; family Spongiisociaceae; genus JAPPFW01. Next base: position 1,784,405 of record CBDCOH010000002.1, read on the forward strand.
ACGGCCTGCTCGGCGGAGGTCGAGACCTGTGCCCCTCTCGGAGATGCCGCGGATGGCTCTCCTCCAGCGCGGACCGGTGTGTCGCCCACACCGGGGCCTGCCTCTCTTGTCAATGGTCTGTTAACCAGGGCATCGCGAGTCTCGGCTGACTTCGGATGACACCGACATCGGCCCCGTGCGACACGATCAAAGGCGACGAGGGGGTCAGGGGGCTACAACCCGCGATGTGTCCACCCTGGATGCCCCAAGCGGAACGAACTTCTGCAGAGATCGGATGACGCGCGGCGGGTCCTCGTGGCGACCCCGCGCCTGGAACGCGACCTCGGCGACGTAGATCGCCCCTGTGGAGTCGACTGCAAGGCCGTGCGGCGCCACGAACTCGCCCGGATCCTCGCCGGCAAACCGGCCTCCGATACGCGCCACCGAGTCGCCATCCAACGTAATGATGCTCACACAGGCACCGATGTTCGGCACATCCTGATTGATCCGGATACGTGAAGGGAGTTCTCCTACGAACAGAAGTGCCTCCTTCGGATGAGCGTACAGTGCACACGGGCGGTGGAGGTTGTTGATCTGGTCCAAGTAGGCGCCGTCCTCATCGAAAACCTGGATTCGGTGGTTCTCCCGATCGGCGACGTAGACCCGCCCGTCGGATCCGACGGCGATGTTGTGCGGGATATTGAACTGGCCGGGTCGGGTTCCCGGCCGACCCCAACTGAGAATGTGGCGGCCGTCGGCGGAGAAGCGGTGAACCGCCGAATTGCGATATCCGTCCGAGATGAAGAGGTCACCCGAAGCCGGAGACTCGGCGATGTCGGTCGGCATATTGAATGGGCGGCCACTGTGGGCGGGTGAGGAGACACCTGGCTGACCGATGGTCCGCACCAACGCTCCGTCGCGCATGAAGCATCGAACTGTCTGATCCGCGTAGTCCGTCAGCCAAAGCTTTTCTCCGCCCGCCATAGTGATCGCGTGGGGAGTCGCGAAGAGCCCTTCGCCCCACGAAGCCACGAATTCTCCGGTGTGGTCAAACACGATCACCGGGTGGTCACCACGGTTGAACACGTAGACCCGGTCCTTGTTGTCAACAGCCACCGAGGTCGCATCTTTGAAGCTCCAGCCATCCGGAAGCCGACCCCACCCCTCAACCGGGCGGTAGTTTCGTGGCCAGGAGGATCGGCTCATCGGAGAAACGGCCTGTGGGTGATGATTGATCCAAGGGCCGCTGAGATCTCGTTTGCCGCCTCGACGACCAACTTCCCCATTCGTGCGACTTCGTCGTCAGCAGTCGGCATACGGTCGGTGGGACCCGCCACACCGACGGCGCCGACCACCTCGCCCCGGTAGTCGAAGATCGGAGCGGCCAAGCCTGTCACTCCTTGCACGTACTCCTCCACATCAACTGCGAAGCCGCGTCGCCGGATCTCTTCGAGCCGTTCCGCCAGTGAGTCCGGCGCGCTCCCATCATTGCGGAAGGCCTGGACGGCCCAACCCATGGCTGTATCGTTACGCGGCCACACCTCCCCTATTCGGGTGAACACCGACACCGGATGCCGTGAGATTTCTCGGGCCACGGCTACCGGCTCGCCTTCGGCCAGTGCCGCCAGATTCACCGTTTCTCCGGTCTGGTCGCGCATGCGCCTCATCGTCGGGCGGCTCACTCGGAGCAGGTCCGTTTGGTCGAGAAGACGCGCCGCCAACCTCAATACCTTCGATGTGATGACGTAGCGACGGGGGGATGTCTCGGTGTGGGCGACGTAATCAGCGGAGCGTAGCCCGTTCAGCAGGCGGTGCGCCTGAGCGGTATCCATACCGAGACTGCCCGCCAGATCGGTTGTTCCGACGCCTTCCGGGTAGTCCACGAGCATCTCCAGGACGCGAAGAGCATTGACACCGGCCGGTTGTCTGCGCTGCGTTTTCTTCCGATTGTTCGGGACGCCGCCGCCCGTCATCACTTCACCCCAGTCATCACTTCACCCCAGTCGTGTAGGAGGGTGCTGAAAAACGAACTCTGAGGGGTTCGCTCGTTGGCGAACGACCTGGTCTGAGAGTTGTCGAGTATCGTGCGAACCCCTTTGTACAGGATTTTTCAGCACCCTCCTAGAGACTTCAGAACAACACCTGACTCACCAGATTCATAAGACAAAATATTTGACCTGTCAAATCCGGATCAGTAATCTGGCTGGGTTGGCATCTCTTTGTCGGCGTATTTCACGCATCGAAGATGCACATGGTGAGGAGGAAGATATGAGAACGATCAGCTTGGTGCGAAGAGCAGAAGTCTGGAATCGCAGGAGGTCGCCGCGAGCCTTCGCCATACTCCTCCTGGCCCTCGGAGTGTTGGTCAGCGCATGTGCAGACGCTTCCGAAGACACCACGACCACCACCGCAGCGCCAACAACCACCGCGATGACCGAGACCACGGCCGACACCAGTGCGCCGGCAGGGTCGCATGACTTCGTGATGATCACGTTCTTCGCGAACTGCAGCTTCTGCCAAACCTTGGAGGCAGGCGCCATCTACGCAGGAGAACAACTAGGGGTCAACGTGCAGATCGTTCAGCCAGGCGGAGTCGACGCCGAAACGTTGAACCCGGCTCTCCAGGCAGCCACTGCGGCCGAGCCCGACGCCATCGGCATCTCCTACTTCACCAAGGGCCAGGAGTCGGCGATTCTCGATACTCTCGAACAGGGGATCCCCGTAGTGCTGTTCAACAACAACCGCTTCGAGGCAGTGGACGGCGACCCGGCGACTGCAACAACGGATCCGAGGATCCTGACGCTGTCGTACGTTGGGCAAGATGAGACCAAGTCAGGAGAGGTCCTGATGACACATCTACTGCCGCAACTCGGCGAGGGCAAGGTGGTGATCTTCAACAACGCCCCCGGAGCGACCGTGTTGACCCTGCGCGCCGACGGAGTGAAGCGCGTTCTCGACGCCAACGGTATCCCGTACGAGGACCTTGACGGCGAACTGGACGAAGTCGTCAACCAGCAGACGATCTCCGCCTACCTCGACGCCAACCCCGATACTGCCGGCATCATCGGTCTCGGTAATCCGGCATCCAACCCGGCCGGTGTGATCGTTGGTGAGCGAGGACTCGATATCATCATCGGCACGTTCGATGTCGACACGGCGGCGGTCGAGCACCTCAAGCAGGGGACGCTCACCGCGGCACTCAACCAGCAGCCATGGCTCCAGGGCTACATGACCGTGATGAACATGTATATCGAGACGGTCCTCGGCCTACAGCCGGTCAACGTAGACACGGGAACACAGATCGTGACGATGGACAACGTCGGCGAACTCGAGGCGGCGGTCGCGGCCGGACGCAACTGATCCCCCGTTTGCCGGGCCCGGATGCTCCCCGGGCCCGGCAAAACCGACCGAGGTTAAGTAATGGTATCCAACACGCGGGCCGGCACACATCGGCTGGCCACATTCGTCGGCAGGATGGCGTCGAATCGGCTGGCGGGACCCACCGTCGTACTCGTTGGACTGTGCATCTTCTTCCAGCTCCGCTCCGGAAAGTTCTTCACAGCCACGCAAATCGAGGGAATGACCTCCGTCGCCGCGTCCATCGCAATCATCAGCGCCGGAATCACGATGCTGATGTTCTCGGGCGAATTCGATCTATCGGTCGCATCGGTCTATGCGATCGGACCGATTCTCTTCGCGCTGTTGCTCACCAAGGCTGACATACCGGTCTTCCCGGCGTTTCTCATAGCTTTGATACTGTGCTCCGCCGTCGGTTTAGTCAACGGGCTCATCACCACACGGTTCGGGATTCCGTCCCTCATCACAACGCTCGGAACGTCCTTCGCCATCATCGGGACCGCCATCTTCATCAGCGAAGGCGACAACCTCCTCTACTTTGACGAGAGCAGACTGTTCAGCATCCTCGGCGGCGAGGTAGGTAACGCTCCCGTGCCGGCGCAGTTCCTGTGGGCGTTGCTCATCGTTGGAATCCTCTGGTACGTGACGGACCTGACCGAATACGGCAATTGGTCCCGTTCGGCCGGCGGCCGGCGCGGTGTGGCCCGGGAGATGGGCGTAGCGGTCAACCGAGTGAAGACCACTAACTTCGTGGTGTCGTCGACGCTGGCCGGATTCGCCGGCATCGCCACCTTCACTTCCTTCCGCACCGTTTCCGCCGGCTACGGCTCGAACTTCGAGTTGCTAGCCATCGTGGCCACCGTGGTCGGCGGAACATCGATTTTCGGGGTGACCGGATCGGTGCTCGGCGCCTTCATCGGGACGTTGATCCTGGCGAGTCTGCGAACCGGCCTCATCCTGGTAGGCGCTCCGGGAGCGTGGTACACCGCGATCATCGGGATCATTCTCATAGCGGCAGTGATCAGCAACATCCGGATCGGGAGGGCAGGAGACCGCCTCCTCGAAGTGAGTCAGAGGTGGCGGCGATCATGACGACCACGGTTGCGACCGACGAGACGCGGTCAACGGCTGACGTGTTATTAAAGCTCACGAACGTGAGCAAGAGCTTCGGATCCACCCGCGCCGTGCGGGATGTCTCCTTGACGATTAGGCGCGGCGAGGTCGTGGGCCTCATCGGCGACAACGGTGCCGGCAAGTCGACGATCGTGAAGATCGTCACCGGCTATTTCGCCCCGACATCGGGCAGTGTGACGTTCGAAGGGCGGGACGCCCGACTATCCCCCGCCGCAGCGCGGAGCCTGGGGATCGAGGCGGTCTACCAGGATCTGGCCCTGATCGGAGGTCTGAGCCTGTGGCGCAACTTCTTCCTTGGTAAGGAACTCAAGATAGGCCCCGGCTGGCTCCCGATGCGGCCGCTGGACAAAAGGCGGATGCGGAGTCTGACTCTAAGGAAACTGGAAGACTTGGGTCTGACACGCATACGCTCGACGAACGAACCCGCATCTCGTCTTTCCGGAGGTGAGAAGCAGTCGCTTGCGATCACGCGCGCTGTCCACTTCGGGGCACAACTGCTCCTCCTCGACGAACCGACAGCCGCCCTCTCGGTGCGGGAAACCCTGAACGTACTGGATACGATCCGCCAAGCTGCTGACCGAGGTCTCGGTGTGCTCTACATTGATCACAACATGGCACACGTTCAGCCGGTCGCGGACCGGATCGTGGTGCTGGAGCACGGGTCGGTCGTGTCGGAACATAAGGGAAGCGATGTAACCGTCGATGACCTCGCCGAGATGTTGAGTTCAAGACGGCGCGAGCGGTAAATCTAGGAGTCTCGGTGAAGATCTCATACAATCCCTATCAAATCAGGTCCACACCACTCGACGGACTCGGCGACGTGACCGCCGGTTTCGGCTATCGATACATGGACCTCTCACCACGGGAAGACCTTATCCCTCTGTACTCGCATCCTCGAGCCGGCCGCCGACAGATCGCTGCCCTGCGGAGGTCACTCGAGGCGGCAGGCGTCGAGCTCACCGCTCTCTACGGCCTCTTCAAGTGGTCGAGCGCAGACGAGGACGAACGAGCCGGCGGGTCACGGTATATGAGGCGTACGATCGAGATCTCCGCAGAACTCGGATGCCCGGTCGTATGCACCGAGTTCGGAACGAGCAGGAATACACGATATGTAAGTGAGAATCAATTCTGGCGGTCCATGGATGAAACGCTGCCTATCCTCGAACGTAATGGAATCGAGTTGAGGATCGAGCCGCATCCCGACGACTTTGTGGAGGACCACTACCACGGCGTCGACATGGTCCGTGCTATCGACTCCCCCTATGTGACCTATCTCTACTGTGTCCCCCACACTCACTATCTCGGACGTGACATAGCGGCAATGATCCGATACGCCGGGGACACCCTTACCCACGTCCACGCCGCGGACACCTTCCATCCGAGCCGCTACATCGCGAATCCATCCGATACCGATGTTCGCCTCCATCAACACCTGGACATCGGCCAGGGAGACATCGACTTCGACGCTCTCTTCTCATCCTTGGCGGAGATCGGATTCGACGGGGTTACCTCCAGCTGCGTGACGGCTTGGACCGAGAGAGCCGAAGAATCCGCTCGCTCCATGCTCCACGAGATCGCCGGCTACGCCACCAAGTACGGCCTGGAGATCGAATGAGCAGACACCCGATGAAACAAGACCCGGACACCACCTTGTGGATGTCACGTGTGCAAGACACCCTCCGTCACCTCGAGGACTTGCAGCACGATACATACGAAGGCGCCGAGTCACGGACAGATAGGGAGGTCATCTTTCGACGCGCTTTTGATCTCGTAACACCGGTCGCAGTACGCGTTCTCAGCGATATCAACGAGTGGTTGCTCGGGGGGGAAGGCACCATCGAGACGAAGCCGCCTCACGACGACAACGCAGGAGGGCTAAAGGGCGAGTGGACGATCACGTGGCCCCGACTGGAGAGCGCCATCAACAAGTACACCGGGCTTGGTCTTGATCCCGTACGCCTCATTGCTGTGTTCCCCGCCGGATGGACCCACGGCCACTTCGAGCGCCCACACGCCGGTTTTCCCACCGATGTGACCGCTTGGCCCATGCAAATCACGACAGAAGAGGATGCGGAGCGACAGGAACCGGTCCTCCGAGTGATCGCGGAGACAGAGCTTCACGAGCGGATCTACCAGGCATCCGGAGATTGGCGGCTAACGCTACCGTTGTCCGAGTCATGACCAGATAGGAGTTCGTCGTGAAGGTGTGGAACAACGGGGCCAAAGTGCGGGATATAGATCGTGAGATCGCGTTCTTCGAGGCAATGGGCGGCTCCGTCGTGCTCGACGAGGAATTCGAGTGGGACAGGGAGCGGGTCCGGGTCCCGCTGCTTCGAGTGGGCGACAAATACCTCCACATCATGAAACGTATGGTGTACGAGAACCAACTCGCTGCACCACTCGCACACGGACTGCAGCACATCGTGTACGAGGTGGACTCCCTTGGGGACTACCGGGAGCGTGCGTTGCGCGCCGGCGCTAGCGAGACCATGCCGGTCAAGCACGTCGAAGCCGGCTTCGGCGAGCGTGACGTCGGCTTCTTCACCTCCCCGGGCGGCATCAGGTTCGAGCTCATCCAAGTATACGAGCACCGCGTTCCCGAGCTGCCATGACCGGCAGTGTTACGGGAGTCCAGCGCTTACCTCGCATCGGGGTTGTCGGAACCGGCGTGGCGGCCATGCTCATCCACATCCCCGCCATCCGGGACAGCGACCACTTCCGGCTCGAGGCGGTCTGCGACACCGATCCGTCGCGGCTGGCATCTACGCCGGGGACGCATCTGCGCAGGTATGGCTCCGTCGCTGACATGGCGGACGATCCGGACATCGACGCGGTGGTCGTGTGCACACCCCCCGAGACCCACTTCGACATTGCCGCCCGCATCATCGCTGCGGGAAAGCACGTTCTCATGGAGAAGCCGATGACCAGGACGGCGGAGGAGGCGGCCGAGCTGGCGCGTCGTGCCCGGGCGGCCGGCGTCGAACTGCGGGTTGCGCACGAGCGCCGTTTCCAACCTACCTGCGAACGCATTCGCGAGCTTCTCAGGGAAGGATCGATCGGGACCCCCTTCTACTGCGGAGTTCACTGGGCAACCAACGTGAAGCTCGATCCGAGTCGCTTCATCCCCGAAGACGCGGGCGGCGCATTCGGCGCCGGATACCGCTGGCGCTGGTCGAGCCCCCACAGCGGCGGCGGGGTGCTCCAGGACCACCTGCCCCACTACGTGGACCTGATGCGTGACTGGACCGGTCAGGAGCCGGTCGCCGTGATGGCCGACACGAAAAACGTCGCTCGCGACCTCAAGGGTTGGTCGTCCGACGATTCGAGATGGGAGGATATGGGAGTCGCCGTCATCCGATTCTCGGCCGGCTTGACCCTCCGCCTCGAATGCTCTGTGATCGGGAGGGTGCTGTCACCTCTATGGGGTGCGGCGACCGGCATAGGCGAGTGGTCGGAGTGGGGATACGTCATGGGCAGCGAAGGTCAGCTGGTCTTCGACTTCCTGTCGCTTCACGCGTCCGAGCAGGGGAAGATCGCCGTGTGGCGCTCGCCGGCCGCCGGTCCCCGGGGTACCGGATGGACGATGATCGAACAGCCCGAGCCCGACCGCATCCGAGGGTCTGCGCCGAGCGGAGCGGCCAAGGACATGTTCGTCGGCCAGGTACGGGAATTCGCTAGGGCCATCAGAGGCGAAGCCAACCGGTCACCCGATGCCTACGACGGCGGAATCTGCGTGGCCGTGATCGAGGCTGCTTACGAGGCAGCGGAGACCGACCGCACCGTCGAGATCGGATTCACTATCCCGGGCGGAGACAGATGACTGCGACACCCATGCTCAAGGAGCTTCTGGGCCGGGGAAGGCCGGTCTGGATCATGGGCGCTCACGACGTGGTGTCCGCCAAGATCGTCGAGGACGCCGGGTTCGACGCCGTTGGAATCCAGTCTCTGCAGATCGCAATGGTGGAGGGCCTGCCGGATATCGGGTTGATCACGCCGGACTACGTTGTCGATCTTTGTCGCCGCGTGCGCCGCGCCGTCGACATCCCGATCGTCGTCGATTTCGAGCAGGGCTTCGGGGAGCCATACGCAGCAGTCCATTGGATGAGGGAGTTCGAAGCTGCCGGAGTCTCAGCAGTGCATATCGACGACTACGGACTCCCATACAAGTGCACCTTCTTCCCACCACACACCATGGGTCTAGAGTCCGTGGACGAAACGGCGGCCAAGATCCGGGCGATGGTGTCAGAGCGGTCCAACCCGGACTTCATGGTCATCGGTCGTCCCGGCACCTACGTCGCCACCGTCCACGACAACGAAGAGGAGCGGCGTCGTGATTGGCTGGTGCGTGCCGAGCGTTACTTGGAAGCAGGGTCGGACGCCCTGTTCGCCATCTGCCCGACCGTGGAGTCGGCCAGGTATTTCAGGCAGGCGGTAGACGCACCCCTGATGACGATCAGAACTCTCGGCACCGAGATGCACGACGAGATCTTCCACTACGAAGAGCCGATCGTCGGATTGTCGATCGACGAGATATACGGGCTGGGCTACGAGATGTTCATCGAGCCGACGACGCTGCTCGGCCCGGCGATCAACGCCATGGTCGCGGCCGCAGCCTCAGTCAAGGCAACAGGTCGATCGGATTCGGTGTCGGAAGAGCACGGCGAGTTGCAAGAGTTGCTGACGCGATGGGCCGATGCCTCCACCCTGGCTCGATTCACCCAGCAGTATTACACAGACGTGTGAGCAGCAGCGGCTCAGCCGTACGCAGGCGTAATCGATGAGGAAGGGTTGATGGATACAGGACTAGCTGGGAAGACAGCACTGGTCACCGGTGGCGGTACCGGCATCGGGCTGGCAATCGCTTCGGCGCTGGCGGACGAGGGCGTGAACGTGGCCGTGGCGAGTCGCACCGAACGGCCGGAGACGCTGAGAGTACTGCGCGAGAAGGGAGTTCGTGCTTCCTGGTTCCGGACTGATGTTGGAAACGAAGCCGACATCGTTTCCACCGTTGCTGCAATCCTCTCAGGCTTCGGGCGTATCGATCTGATCGTCAGCAATGCTGCGCAAACGCACCACGAGCCGATCACCCGCATAACCGCGAGCAGGTGGGAGACCACACTCGCCACAAATCTGTCGGGATGCGTGTTTCTGTGTCGCGAGGCACTGAGCCACATGATTCGCGCCGGTCGGGGCAGCGTCCTCGTCATCGGCTCCACGGCGGCCCATGTCCCTTTGTACAAGGAATCGGCGTACCGAGCGTCGAAGGCGGGACTCAAGGCGATCGTCGAAGTCATGGCAATCGAGACCGCACCTTATGGCATCCGGGTGAACCTTCTCACCCCGGGAGCCTTTCCTACCGCGCTGCTCAAGGATCTCCCCGATGGCCAAATCGACGGCAGGTACTTTCCGATGGGTCGAATGGGAAGGTTCGAGGAAATCGGAGCGGCGGCCGTCTTCCTCCTCTCCGACGCCCTCAGCGGCTACACGACAGGCACCGAACTGGTCGTCGACGGAGGTTACCGACTCCGGCCGATGGACCTATATAGCGCCGATGAGCTACGGGATCTCAACTCCGGCGAGTGAACCGGGCTGACCTATAAACGCCGGCAGCCGGGAGGGGCCTCAACCTGGGGATCCTCTTCCCCGACGAGCACGACTGGCAGGTCACCGCCAACTGGGTGACCCGCAACCTCCGGGCCTACGGACTGTCGGACGTGGTGAGCGACATCGCCTTCGTACCGATGCACGTCGAGGGTGAGGACAGCCTGATCGGCAACATGGATGTGACCGCCGAGATCGTCCAGGACCGGTTCCGCCGCCAACTCCACGAACACGCCGTACCGGCCGCCAGGGCCATGCTCGAGCGGGGACCCGTGGACGCCATCCTCTTCGGCTGCACCATATGGGGTGGCATGATCCGGGAGGTGGACCACTTGATCGACGCGGTATGCATCGACCCGATGGTCGCGTCACTCCACCTCGCCGAAGCTCAGGTAAGGATGACGAAGCTGGCCTGAGGATGACCCCTCGCGGCGACGTCCGGTTGGCTGGGGGTTGAGAGACGCGGGAACTTACCTCTGATCGGGGCCGAATAGCGCGCCGCCATGCCTTCACGCGGCACATGTGGGAGCCTCGCAGAAGGTTGCGCGGTACCCGGAGTGGTCACCTACGGCCCGTCTAGCTCCCGTTCACGATCGCATTCGTAGTGGCGGCGGTCGTAGCGATTCCCGCCAGGATCGCACCGACCAGCCAGCGGATAAACCGGTTTATCGCCTGCTCGAAGCGCAACTCCGCAGTCGCCAGAGCTTCCCGGGCCTTGGCGTCGGCATAACCCTCCGTTGCAGATGTCATGCTGCTATACCCCCCTCTTGATGTCTCTCTATCGTAACCTATCGCACAGATCAGATCAATCCCGAGTCACACGGCGGGAGACCGGAGCGCGACAGGGCCGGTGGTGGACCTCAACTTCCGCTATTCGGAAGGGGGCCCGGCACTGAACGACTTCCTTCGTCCCTCAAGCGACGGTCCGATTCGAGCTTCATCAGCTCGCGGTCGCGCCATCGCAGGTGATCTTCCCGCTGTGCCGAGGGGAACCGGGTTTCGAGATCCTCGGCTACTCGCTCGATGACTTCCTCGGTCCACGGGTTGTCGCTACCGCGAGCCACCGCCATGCGCGAGTAGGCCGCTCCCACCGTCCGTGCATGAGCACGGATCCCACCCCGGGTATTCAACTCGGCGGTGGTGAGAGGCCCGATTATCGACCAGCGGCGGCCCAGCCCCTCGGTTACCACCCGGTCTAGATCCGCGGGGGCGATCACGCCATCTCTCACCAGGCACAACGCCTCCCGTAGAACGGCGCCCTGCAGCCGGTTGAACACAAGGCATTCGATCTCGCGCCGGATGGTGACCGGGACCATTCCGGCCTCCGCCAGCAGGTGGCTGACGGACTCGACCGCATCCGGATCTGTGAACGGAGCGGGGGCGACCTCCACCACCTTGACCAGGTACGGGGGATTGCCGGGATGGACGAGAAGGCAGCGCGCCCTCCCTCCTAGGTCCGAGGCGATGTCGGAGATGGTCATGCTGGACGACGAACTGGCCAGAGTCGTTCCGGCATCCGCAATGGAATCGAGCCGCCTGAAGAGTTCCACCTTCAGATCGAGCGACTCGGGAACGCACTCCTGGACATGCTTGGCTCCATCGAGCACCGAGGCAAGGTCAGCCCCGACTCCGACCCGGGTTATGACATCCTCCGGATCCTCGGGCAGGAGACCGTGCTCGTCCAGCTCGGCCAAGCGCGAAGCCAACTCGGAAGGTATGGCCCGGCGGCGGCCACCGACGGGCTCGTAGACGGCTACGTCGAACCCTGCCCGGGCGAACATGATCGCCCACCCGACCCCGATCTGACCGCCACCCACGATGGCGATCCGGTGGTCGCCGGGCTCCCCCGACCGATCGCCGGGATTCACACTCGTGGTTTCACCCCAGTCCTAGCGAGGCGCACACACCGTCGAGCTGGTCGATCAACACCTTCATCTCAGACACCCGGCGCTGTCCTTCCGCGCCGAGCTCCGGGAAGGTGGTGAGGGGCGCCCTCACATCACCCATCGGGTGGCCGACCAGCGCAGCCAGGGCCTTGGAGTAGCACTGGTGCCCGTAGGTGGGATGCCCGGCCGCGATGATGTGGTCGATCCGGTCGATCAGGCGCCAGATGGACCGGGCGTCGTCGATACGGCCCGCTTCGAGCAACTCGAAGATGCGGCCCGACGCCAGCGGGAGGTAGTTGCCGTACGGGTTGACGTACCCGATCGCTCCGAGCAGGTAGGAGTCGACGACCCACTCCCCCGCGTACACCTTCATCCGTCCGTCCGTGGCCTCTATGACCTCCCTAACACGTGAGAGGTGCAGGCTCGACTCCTTGATGTACTGGATGCTCTCCAGGTTGTTGCAGAGCCTCGCCACCAGAGCCGCCGACATGTCCACGTTCGAGGTGACGGGATTGTTGTACAGCATGACGGGGATGGAGATCGCCGCGTCGATGGCCGCGTAGTAGTTGAAGATCTCGTCGTCGGTGGGCGTGTAGTAGTAGGGGGGGATGATCATCACCCCGTCGGCGCCCTGCGCCTCGGCCTCGCGGCTGTAGCGGACCGCGTTGGGCGTGTGGGCGTTCATCGTGCCGATGATCACGGGAATCCGGCCGTTGATGTGATTGACGTAGGTGTCTACGAGCAGCCGGCGCTCCTCGTCGTTCACGGTCAGGAACTCACCCGTGCTTCCCAGCGCGATAACCCCCGGTACGCCGACATCCAACTGCCAGTCGAGGAAGTCCTTCAACGCACCGACATCGATCGCCGAGCCATCCTGGGTGAAGGGAGTGACCGTCACCGTGTAGCTGCCCCGAAATTCCTTGGCCATTTTTCCTCCAGTTGCCGGTTGCCAGTGGTCAGTGGTCAGTTGCCGGTTGACTCTAACTCACCGCCTACCTGACCGCCGCTCTGTTCGGCCTCCTCGCTCCCACCACCAGCCACGAAACCCCTGCCACTGGCTACTTCCCACCGACCACCGAGTCAGCTACTTCGGATATGAACACGGGGCGGACCGGGGCTTGGGGGGCGAACCCGGAGAACTCGTGGGGAGCGATACCGCTCGCCTCCGCGGCCAGCGCTAGCACCGACGGGCTGCAGTAACGCCCCTGGCACTTGCCCATACCTGCCCTGGTCAGCCGTTTCGCAGCCCCCGCAGTGCCCGCACCAACACCGAACGAGCTGCGCAACTCACCGAGAGGAACCGATTCGCATCTGCATACCAGGGTGGTATCGCGGGCTAACTGCGTCGTCAGGGGCTCGGCCCGGTACAGGTTCTCGAGATGCCGCTGGAACCTGGTGTGGCGGCGCAATAGGCGGCGCCCGGCGTCCCGGATGGACGTTCCCTCCTCGCCGGCCATACCGGCGTCGGCCAGGATGTCGGCGGCCGCCAGCGAGCCCAGCGCTCCGGCGACATAGGCGCCCTTGACACCCCCGGCATCGCCGACGACCCACACCGAGGGAACCGAAGTACGACCGGTGCCGCTCCGGGTGACGACCAGGTTCCCGGAGCGCTGATCGACGTGGTGGTCGCAACCCAGCGCCCGGGATATCTCGTTGGCGGGCACGAACCCGTATCCGAGGCACACCGCGTCGGCTGCAATCTCCCGCTCGGTGCCGATGCGGTGGCCGGACGGATCGAGGCGGGCGACCACCGCGGCCTCCACTCTTCCGTCTCCCAACACCTCGACGACCGAACTCCGGTCGATCACCGGTACACGAGCCCGGGCCAGGGTCACCCGGTATTCGAATCCCTTGCGCACCAGCTCGGGCGCCGACAGGAGCATTCCGATCCCGGACCGCCAGTTCTTCCACCCGCGCAGGTCGGCCTGTTCCACCAGGGCGGGCACCGTGACTCCCGACCGCACCAACTCGGCTGCCACCTGCATGTTGAGGGGACCGTTCCCCGACAGCAGCACCCGCTGCCCGGGCGCCACCTGACTGGAGCGGAGGAGGGTCTGGGCGGCGCCCGTGGTCATCACACCGGGAAGGGTCCAGCCGGGGATCGGGACCGCCCGCTCGTGCGCTCCGGTGGCGAGCACTAGGCGTTCCGGCCTCAGAACCCACGAGCAACCGTCGCTGCGGGCGGTGAGCAGGTCGGGCCGGAAGGCTCCCCAGATCGTCACCCCGTTGATCACCCGGACCCCGGCTTCCCTCACCCTCTGCACGAGGGCGCGCCCGGCGCGGTACTGGGAATCGAGGCGCCCTTCCTCGATATCCCGGTCCGGGGCGGGCTGCTTGTAGAACTGGCCCCCGAGCTTGGAACGCTCGTCCATCAGCACGACCTCCACGCCCGCTTCCGCAATCGTCGCCGCGGCCGTGAGCCCGGCCGGCCCCCCACCCACGACGAGGACCGGCGGCGACAGATCTCGTACCTCAGATGCCCCGCCACCGGGAACGGGCGTCTCGACCCTGGTAGGTTGGAGCCCGACGGCCATCCTGTCAGCGGCCGCGACCATGCAAGCCAGCCGGCCCGGGTCGCCGTCGACGACGACCGCGCACTCGTGGCACGCCCCCATGCCACAGAAGACTCCCCGATGCCCCCCTTCGTTGGATTCCCTGAGGGCCAGATGGCCGGCCGCGGTCAGCGCGGCGGCCAGGGTGTCACCCGCAGCCGCCTCCACGGTCCGGCCGTCGTAGCTGATCCGGAGCGTCCCCTCCGGTTCGGCGACCCCCGGGACGCCAACCCGCATGGCGGAGATCAGTCTCTCGTCAGCGGAGGCCGCTCTTCATCCGCCGTTCTTGCGCCGGTGGGCACGCCACGTGGTCGCCCACCTGGCGGGATCGTCCAGGCCAGACCCGACAATGCGGTGGATCGGTTGGTTGTGGGGGGCGGTCTTCACGAGTTCAGGATCGGTGCGCGCCTCTTCGCAGATGGCCGCGATAACGTCGATCCAGTAGTCCATGTCCTCGATCGACCACATCTCGCCGGGCTCCGGCGTGAACGGCTCCGGGATGAACCAAGGCTCGTGGCTCATCCAGAAGGCATCCACCCCGTAGTCCACCATGCGGTTGGCGACGTCGACCGTGCCGACCCCGGTCTCCTCGGTGAGTTCCCCGAGGCTGTAGCGGGTCATCTCCATCCGGTGCTTGTCCAGATGGGATAGGCCTTTGGATACGCCGGGGATCTCCAGCAGGCGGGTCTCCATGTAGTTGTTGGCCAGCAGGGAGAGATCGGCCGCCTCCTTGACCCCGGCCGCGCCCAGGGCCCGCAGCCACGCGTACGCCTTGATAATCACCGGGATGTTGCCCAGGTACTCCCGCACCTGGGTGCTGCCGGCCTGCCCCGAAACCTCGATCGTGTAGCCGTCGTCGCCCTTGACCACCACCGGCGTGGTTAGGAACGGGGCCAGATCGCTCGAGCATCCGTAAGCGCCCACCGCGGGCCCGCCGCCGGCCTTCGGAGCTCCGAAAGTCTTGTGGAGCATCATCATGCAGGCGTCGAAACCCAGTTCCCGGGCGCGGATCCTGCCCATTACCCCGTTGAAGTTGGCGTGGTCGTAGAAGCAGAGTCCGCCCACCGAGTGGACGATCTCCACCCACTCCTTGATGTGCGGGTTGTAGATGCCGATGTCGTCGGGGTTGTTGACCATCAGGGCGGCGGTTCGCTCCGACGCCACCGACCGGAGCGCCTCCACCGATGCGTAACCCTCTTCCTCCAGCGGGAGGGTTATCACGTCGAAACCAGCCGCCGCCGCGGTCGCCGGGTTGCACGGATGGGCCTGCGCGGTGGTGATGATCTCCCGCCTCTGCGCCAGGTTCCCGGCTGCCTCGTGATAGGCGCGGGTCACGGTGGCGTGCAGGAAGGCGGCGTCGGCGCCACCGCCCGGCTGGAACACGAACTGGTCCATACCTGTGAGGTCCCGGAGCATCAGGTCCAGGCCGTGGATCACCTCGAGCGTCCCCTGCAACGTCCCGATGTCCTGGTCGGGGTGCGTGTCGGCCACGAACGGCAAACGGGTCATCGACTCGGTCAGCCTCGGGTTGTACTTCATCGTGCAGGTGCCGAACAGGCTGATGCCCATCATCCCCAGGGTCTCCTGCGACAGGTGCAGGTAATGGCGCAGCACCTCCGGCTCGGACAGCTCGGGCAGTTCGGCCGCCTCGTCACGTCTCACCGACTCCGGCACCAGATCGGTGGCCTCGCCGATCCCGTCGAACTCATCGCCGTCGTCGGGGAACAGGACCCCGCGCCTTCCGGGGGCGCCCAGTTCCATGACTAGTGGCTCGTCCCAGACCGCGGCGTGGTATTTCCTCAAACCCTTCGTCATCAGCTCGTCACCTCTTCCAGTGCCTTCACCAGGCGGTCTATGTCATCGCGGGTGTGGACTTCCGTAACGCAGTACAGAGCACTCTCCCCCAGATCGGGAAACTCGTCACTCAGGTCACGGCCCCCGAAGATGCCCTGCTCCCTGAGCCTCCGGTTGATACGGTCGACCGACTGGCCGGTCTCGTCGAAACGGACCACGAACTCCTTGAAGAACCCGTCCGGCCACAGAATCGATACCGAGGGAATCTCGCCGATCCGCTTGGCGGCGTAGTGGCTGCGGCGGAGGATGGCCCTACCCAGTTCCTCGAAGCCGGCAGGCCCGAGCGCCGACAGGTACGCGGCGTTGGCGATCGTCCAGAGGTAGACCGAGTTCCCGGTCCAGTCCTTGCCGTCCTCGCGGGAACCGTAGGAACTCTGGTGGAACAGGGTCAGCCCGAAGGCCCGCTCCCCCTCCACGGTCGTGTCGGTGAGGCTGATCTGGAGGGTCGGGTACTCCCGCGCGTAGCGCTCGTCGTCCCTCGTGGCGATGAACCCGCCCACGCCGCCACCACCGTTCATGTGGATACCCAACGGTTGGGTGCTGCCGACCGCGATGTCGGCGCCGTAGGCTCCCGGCGGAACGATCACGCCCAACGAGGACGGGTCCACCCCGACGATGGTCTCGGCGCCGTGGCTGCGCACCATCCTTCCGATCCCGGCGGCCTGATCCTCGATCACCCCCAGGTAGGAGGGGTTCTCGTAATACAAGGCCGCCACATCCTCGCTCAGCTTGCTCTCGAGATCGGCCAGGTCGAGGCGGCCGGTGTCCGGCTCGAACCCGACGGGTACCAGGTCGATGTGACCCACCTGCTCGGGAAAGCCGCAGTAGGTGCGGGCCACGTCGATCCGCTGGGGGTCCATGAGCGCCGGGACGAGCACCCGGTCGCGTCCTGTCATGCGAGCCGCCATGCGCATGGCATGGCCCGCTGCCGCACCCCAGCTGTAAACAGGGAGGCCGACGAAGTCCATGTCGACCAGTTCGCCCATCTGGCTGGCGAACTCGAACCAGGCCTGGTTGCGACCCAGGTCCGATGACGGCGTGCCCCATACAGAGGTCAGGAACTCGCTCCGGGTCCAGATCTCGTCGCATATCGCCGGCACGTGGTGCTGCCAGGTTCCACCCCCGAGGAAGCTCAGGTTGTCCTCGCAGGTCTCGTTCTTGCCCAACACATCCAGGAGGTGCCGTTTCAGGGACACCTCCGATGCGAGGGGAGCAGGAAGCTGGAACTGCCTCTTGGTGAGATGGTCATCGGGTATCTGCTCGAAGAGCCGGTCGACGCTCTCGGCGCCGATCGCTTCGAGCATCTGCTGCTTGGCCTCCTCGGTGGAGTTGGCCATGTAAGGATGTGCTCTCGTCACTCGATCAAACCTTCGGATTAGCCACTCGTCTACTTCGGACCCGTACCGCGAACGCGGCCGCTCGAACATGCCCGGCAGGGACTCCGGACGAGCCGCCTTCTGCGGTCGGGCCACCTGCGCTCACTATAATTAAGGTCGGAGTCGGGATGTGAGGGCTTGGGAACACCAGGCCGCCGCCCGCTGCACCCAGCACCGATGAACCACGAGAACCCCGACACCGAACGCCAGGCCTCCTGCGGCGGGAACCCGACGGCGGGAACCGCTCGTCTCGGCCTCATCATCAACCCGATCGCCGGAATGGGGGGCTCGGTCGGCCTGCACGGCACCGACGGGGACAGCTACCGGAGAGCGGAAGCGCTCGGCGCCACCCGCATCGCAGGGAAGCGAGCGGGCCGGGCTCTGTACCAACTGGCCTCGTCACTGCCGGACGCCGCCATCGTGACCGTTTCGGGGAGCATGGGCGCCGATGCGGCGCGCGAAGCCGGGTTCGATCCGGGGGTGGTCTCGGTCGCGTCCGAGCCCACCACTTCGGGGGACACCAGGAGAGCAGCCCGCGTCATGCAGTCAGCCGGGGTGGATCTCATCTTCTTCGCAGGAGGCGATGGAACCGCCCACGACATCGTGGGGGAGGTCGGCGACAGGGTGCCCGTCCTGGGGATCCCGACGGGAGTGAAGATGCACTCGGCCGTATTCGGCAACACCCCCGAGGCATCCGCCGCCATGGCAATCCGTTTCCTCGGATCACCCGGCCGGATGAGGGTGGTCCCCCGGGAAGTACTCGACGCCGCCGGTGGACCGGGCGAGGTGGCGGGCTTCTCGGTGGCCTCCGTTCCCTTCGCCCGCGACCTGCTGCAACCGGGCAAGGCCACCATGTCGCTCGGCGACGACTCCAGCCTCGACCGGCTGTGCGCTTCCCTCGCCGGCGGGATGGCACCGGGACACGTATACATACTGGGTCCTGGAACGACTGTGGCCCGCATCCTCGACCACCTGGGCTTGGCCGGCACGCTCGCCGGTGTCGATGTGGTGCTCGACAGGCGGGTGGTGATCGCCAACGCAACCGCGGACCAACTCCTCCGGCTCCTCGATGGCCGCCAACCCGCCACCATCTACCTGGGGGTCATCGGCGGCCAGGGCTTTCTCCTAGGCCGGGGCAACCAGCAACTCAGCCCGCAGGTGATCGAGCGCGTGGGCGAGGAGAATGTCATGATCCTCGCCGGCGAGGAGAAGGTGCGCCTGCTCGACCCTCCCGTCCTGAGGGTGGATACCGGCGTCGAATCCTCCCGCCCGGTGATGCTCGGCTACCAGCGGGTCTACACCGCTCCCGGCAGAAGCCTCGTCATGAAGGTGGTCTGCTGAGCCGGAAGCGGGCGCCCTGCGTCGGCCCCTCTTCAAACCCTCGCTAACGGTCCGACCGCCGCCGTTCCCAGTGACCCGTGAACCATGCGTCCGTCCCGTATCACGGCTTGGATCCTCGCGAGGGCCGAGGAATCTGCTGTGAGATCACCGTCGAGGACTACCAGATCGGCTCTCATGCCGCCCCGCACCGTTCCGATGTCGGAGCGGCCCATGAGAGCCGCCGCTGCCCCGGTCGCGGCATGGATGGCTCCGACCACGCCGAGGCCGCAGTCGGCCAGCCAGTCGATCTCATGATGGAGGCTGGCGCCCGGGTAGGTGCCGGGGTTCGGGATGTCCGAACCCGCTACAAGGGGAACCCCGGCAGCGTAGAGCAGTTCCACAAACTGGAGGATCGCTTCCCATTCCTGTTCCCCATGGGCAACGTCGTCTTCGGAGTACCCGCTTCCCGGCCACGTAACTCTCCAAGCCTCGCCGAGCCCTCGCGGAAGGTCATGGCGGGCTTCGAGCATGGCGTGAGCCTCGTCGGGGCGACAGAACACCCTCAGGATTGCGAAGGTCGGGGTGATGGTGACACGCGACTCGGCAAGAGCTTCCACATGCCGACGCACCCGATCGCTTCCGAGATCCACGAATCTCCAGGGCCGTAACGTGAGGATGCAGTCGTGGGGACGTTCCGGCAGTCTCGACTCGACATATCGGGCCTCGGCGTCGAGCAACTCCCGCCCGCTGCAGATGTGTTCGAGCGCATCGACGCCGGCGGCAACCGCATCACCCACCGAGATTACGTTTCCCACGTGCGCGGCGACAGGCACACCGCTCCTGTGGGCTACGGAAACCACCGCCTGGAGGTCCCCTTGGGGAAGCCAGACATAGGTCTTGAGAAACGGGGCTCCCTTCGCGATCAGTTCGGCTGCCACCGCAGCGGCATCCTGCGGCCCCTTGACGACCCGTAGACCAGGGTACGGCGCTCCGGGTGGACCATCCAGGTTCGGGCCCGAACCGACGAATCTCGGCCATTCCGGCCGGTCTTCCGCCTGAAGCCTGCGGTACGACGAGCCGAAGCCGGTCCCGCCGGTATCCCGGACTCCGGTAACGCCGTGCGCGAGAAGTTCCTCGGCGTGCCAGTCGAAGATATCGCTGCTCTGAGCACCGAACTCCTTCCCCGAGAGGGTCACCTCCAAGTGGGTGTGAGCATCGATCAACCCCGGAACCAGTGTGGAACGGGGAAGTCGTACCGGTTCGAACGAAGCCGGTATGGCGATACTGGGCCCGGCCGCAATCACCCGCCCTTCCGAGACCAGAACGGTGGCGTTGCGCACGGGCGGGCGGCCGGTACCGTCGATCAGGGTGGCTACCTGGATGGCAAGGGCCTCCCCTGCCAATTCAGAATCCTTTCAGCATTCCGCCGTCGACGGCCAGCGTGGCGCCGGTAACGTAACTGGCCGCATCCGACAGCAGGAAACCGACCGCGGCCGCGAACTCCTCCGGGTTCCCGTACCTGCCGAGGGGGATTCCGGCTTGCGACCGGGCAGCGATCTCCTCCACGGTGACCCCGCGGGCGCGCGCCTGTCCCTCATCCAGGGCATGGACCCGCTCGGTGCCGATCCGGCCCGGGTAGACGTGGTTGACCCGTACCGACGGTGCCCACTCTCTGGCCAGGATCTTGGCGAGAGCGCCCACCCCGGTACGCAGCACTGTCGAACTCACCAGGTGCTCGATCGGTTGCCGTACGGCCGAGGACGTCATGAACACCACTGCCGATCCTTCGTTCAGCTGCGACCTGGCGGCGCGGGCCAGCCGGATGGCGGACATGAGTACGAGATCGATGGCGTCCGCCCAGTCGGAGTCGGATAAGGCGCCGAACGTGCCGGGCTTGGGGCCTCCGGTGTTGACCACCAGCGCATCGATCCGCCCGCCGAAGTGGTTGGCGGCTGCCTCGACCCAGGCCTCGACGTCTGCGCGCTTCCGGAGGTCGCACAGCTGTCCGTGAACGGCCGCGTCCACCCCGGTACCGATACCGGAAATCGCACTTGCCACACGCTCGGCGTCACTCCCACAGATGGAGACCGCGTAATCATGAGCGACCAGGTGGCGCCCGATAGCGAACCCGAGGCCGGAGGTCGCCGCCGCGACCAGCGCCGTTTTCTTTGTCACAGACCCATCCCGTCCGTCGTGCGTGGACTTCGTGCGATGAACCTACCATCGCCCGGCCGGAGCGCTCCGCGTCCACGATCGACTACCACGCGGCCTCTGACCAGCACCGTCCGGGGCCATCCGGTGAGAATCATGCCGTCGTATGGGGTGTAGTCCATGTTGTCGTGCAGGTCCTTCCGGCTCACGGTACGTTTCGCGGTTGCGTCCCACACCACGAGGTCCGCGTCGCTTCCCACGGCCAGGGTTCCCTTCCGCGGATACAGCCCGAATAGTTTCGCAGGCCTGGTGGACACCAACCTCACGAAGTCGGAGACCGTGATCCGGCCCCGTGCGACCCCTTCGGAGAACAGCAACGGCAGGCGCAACTCGACACCTGGCAGACCGTTCGCGACCTGGTGAAACTCCGTCGCATCACCGTTGGGGAGTTTCCCGGCGTCGAGGCGGTAGGGGGCGTGATCGGATCCGATCGTGTCAACCGTCCGGGCCCGGATCGCCTTCCACAGGGCACGCCGGTCGTCGGCGGAACGAAGCGGCGGACTCGACATGAACGCGGCGGTCTCCGTAATCGGACCCTCGAGAAGCGCCTCGTCGAGCGTCAGGTAGTGAGGACACGTCTCGACCGCGACGCGCACCCCTCTGGAGCGTGCGGCCTCGGCCTCGGCGATCGCAGATCCACTGGAGAGATGAACCAGGTAGATACCAATCTGCAGAGCCTCGGCAATCGCGGTGATCTCGGCGACACCCGCCCGCTCGGCCGCTCGGCTGTGCGACTGGACATGGGCCATGGCGTCACGGCGGCCCTGTCCGACCAGCGATCTCCGCTTCCAACCTATCAACCCGTCGTGTTCCGCATGGACCATGACGGTCATCCCCTTCTCACGGGCCAGGGCCAGCACTCCGACCAGGTCGGGGCCGCCAAGCCGGAGCCGCTCGTAGGTCATGAAGACCTTGATCGACGTGATGCCGAGTCGGACGGCATCTGCCAGGTCCGCGGCGGTCCGGTCATTCACCTCGGTCAGGATCAGATGCAGGCCGTAGTCCGCCATCGCCTCCGCAGCCGCCCGGTCCATAGCCTCGTTAACGGTGTCGCGGATACTCGTACCGCGGTGCTGCGCGGCGAAGGCCATCACCGTCGTGGTCCCGCCGAAAGCGGCCGAACGGGTACCGGAGGCGAAGTCGTCCGAGGTCGGGACACCTGCCCCTGAAACCTGCGCGAGGTGGCAGTGAGGGTCGACTCCACCGGGAAGGACGTAGTGGCCACGCGCATCGATCTCACGCTTGCCGGGCGGGATTGCGTCACCGATGGCTGCGATGCGATCCCCCACGATCGAGAGGTCTGCCCGAATCACCCCGCCGTCGCTGACCAAGCGGCCATTCCGTAGGACGAGATCCGGAGTCAGCAGCGCTATCGGACTATGTCCGTGGTCAGCAGCCCGGTGACCGCTTCGAGCCTGAGGAGAAACCGATCTATCTCTTCGTGGTCGACCCGGCTCAGTGGGGAGGCCGGGAACCGGGCGCGTGCGGTGCCTATCGCCATGCGGCGGCGCAGCACTTCCTTTCGGACGCCAATACCCATGCGGAACTCGTGCCGGTTGATCGGCAGGTACTTGTCGTACAGGTCCTCCGCCTCGTCCACGCGTCCCGCGGCGTGCAATGCGATGACGCTCGCCAGCACATCGGGAAAGGCGAATCCGGTCATCGCGCCGTCGGAACCGCGCATCAACTCCTGCACGAGGTGAATGCCATTGTTACCGGTCAGGATCGTGACCCTCCTCTGTCCGGCGGCCTCCGCCCCGCGGATGGCGGTGAGCTTGCCAAGCCCGGGCTCGTCCTCTGCCTTGAGCATCGTCACAGTCGGACATCTCTCGACGATCAACCTCCAGGTAGTCGGCGAGATGTGGACTCCGTTGGCCTTGGGGAAGTCCTGGACGCAGATCGGTATGTCACCCAGGGTGGCCGCGGCCACCTCGAAGTAGCCTGCCACCCTCTCATCCCCGGCCAACCCGGCGAGGGGCTGGAGAAGCACGCCTGCGGCGCCCGAGTCCATGGCGAAGGTCGCTAGAGCGCGGACCCGGGCGAGGGAGGAATCGGACACGCCAACGATGACGGGAACTCTCCCGTCGATGGCAGCCATGGTCTCCTCGACCACCAGACGGGCTTCGCGGTCGGTCATGCGGTTGGCCTCGCCCATCACCCCGAGCAGGGCTATACCGCTCGAACCGCAGGATATGTAGAAGTCCATCAGGGTGGAGATCCCAGGCTGGTCGATGTTTCCGTCCCCGTCCAAGGGGGTTACCGCGATCGCGACGAGGCCGGAAGTCGGCATGGAATCGATCACTGGGCACACTCCTTCTCGGCGTGCGAATCGCGGAGGGCTGATGCTGCGAACGTGAGGGCGGCCTGGCACGGCTCGATCACGGGCAAGTCGAGATCACTTTGGAGCCGGGCACGCAGGTGCGTCATGCCTGTGCATCCCAGAACGACCACATCCGCGCCTGCCTCCACCAGCTGCCTTCCGGCGTCCAGGACATCCTCGTAGGCCTCTTCGCTCTCCAGGTCGAGTACACCCCGTCCGGTGGGTACGTCGCCAACGACCCGGGGAGTCACTCCGATCCGCTCCCAGTACCGATAGTGCCTGGGTACCGCTTCGTCGACCGCGGAGATTACTCCCACGTTGCGCCCGCGTGACATCGCAGCCAGCACCGCCGACTCTGCAATCCCGAAGACCGGTGCTCCGACGGTAGCCCTCATCTCCCCTATCCCGGGGTCGGAGAAGCAAGCTATCACGTAGGCATCCGCCGGATGCCTCGCGGCGGTCTCGATCATGGGTTCAACCGCGGCCGCGACGTCGTCGTCGGATTCGATGGCGGCCGGCCCGTCCTCGCTCGTCGCGACCTCCACCTCGACTCCCAGGTCTTCAGCGAGGGCGCTCACCGCTTCGTCTACCTGCGTCGAGATACGCTGCGAACTGTTCGGATTCAGCAGGGTGACTCTTCCAAACATCACGGGCACGTTACCTGATCTGGGACTCGTGCCATCGGAGGAACTTCGATTCGGCGAGGACCGAGAGACCGAACATCGTGATCCCCAGTGTCGCGGATCCGACGATGGCCACGAAGAGATCCGCAGTTCGTAGTGTCGACTTCGAGATCAGAATCACGTAACCCAGGCCCTGGGTGGACGACACGAACTCAGCGACGATCGCTCCGATGACTGCTGCCGGAGCGGCGATCTTCATGCTGGAGAGAAGATACGGAAGCGCGAAGGGTAGGCGGACGCGCAGGAACACGAAGCGCTCCGTTGCGGCGAGTACCTTCATCAAGTCCAGGGCATCCCTGTCAGCAGATCGTAAGCCGATAGCCGTGCTCACGGTTATCGGAAAGAAGGAGATCAGGAACGCGACCGCCACCTTGGGCGCCAACCCGGTACCGAGCCAAAGGACCAGTACGGGTGCGATCGCAACGATCGGAGTGACCTGGATGATCACCAGGTACGGCATCACCATGCGCTCGAGCGTACGAACGTAGGCGATCGCTGCCGCAAGAAACACGCCGAGCGCGAGACCGATCGCGAAACCCATCAAGGCCTCGTATGCGGTTCTCCACGTATGGAAGAGGAACCGCTGCGGATGGTCCAGAAAGGCGTTCAAGATCGAGGACGGGGCAGGTAGCAGGAACTTGGAAATGTCGAGTATCTGAACGGCGGCCTCCCAGCCAACTATCACAATCCCGAAGAAGATCGGCGGAAGCCACCGCAGGAACCGGCTTCTCGTGAAGAGTCCCATCAGTCGTGACCTCTCATGTTTCCCACGGTTCGAGCCTGCCGCCGGTCGCCGCACTCGCGGGGCTCTCGGCTTCCCGCCGAACACTGTCCCGGACGCGGTTCGTGACCTCCAGAAAGTCGATCGTCGCCCGAAGGTCCAAGGAACGGGGCCGTTCGAACGGCACGTCCACCGTGGCGGCTACCCGGCCTGGCCGGGCGGACATTACAACGACCCGATCTGCCAGAAATACGGCCTCCGTGAGCGAATGGGTCACGTAGAGAACGGCTGGCTGGGTAGCCGTCCATATGTCCTGGAGTGCGAGGTTCAGACGGTCCCGGGTGATCTCATCGACCGAAGCGAAGGGCTCGTCGAGCAGGAGGACGGATGGCGTGAGCATCAGCGAGCGCGCCATCGCGGCGCGCTGCCGCATGCCTCCCGAGCACTCGCGGGGAAGCGCATCCTCGAACCCCGTCAGGCCGACGAGCTCGATCAGTTCCTCTGGCTGCACAGGTGGATCCTTGACACCGGCAACCTGCAGAGGAAGGCGGACGTTGTCGAGGACGGTACGCCACGGGAGCAGGGCGGGCTGCTGGAACATGAACCCGACGCGGCGGCCCCGGCGCGCCTCCTCCGGAGTGACTCCACACACAGAGAGCTTGCCCCGGGTGTAGCCCGGAGCGTGGAGGTCGGCAACAGACCGGAGAAAGGTCGACTTACCGCAACCCGACGGACCGATGATGGCGACAAACTCCGCCGGCATCACGTCAAGCGTGAAAGGACCAAGGGCGTGCACCGATGCCCCGCTCACCGTCGGGTACACGCACCCGGATTCCTCAGCGGAGACCGCCGCTCCCGTGGCGAGAGAGCGGCGGTCCTTCTCGATCGAGCGTTCGGCGCTCACCGTACCCGTCCGATTTGGACTAGGGCATCACCGGGTCGTCAGGCAGGAACTCGTTCGTGTAGACCTCGCCGACATCGAACTGATCGTCGATGAAGCCGAATCCGACCAGAACGTCGAGGCTGGGCTGCCAGGTAGCGTCATCCATGAACAGCAGGCCATTCTCACGCTGCAGATCGGACACCCAGAACCCGTGCAGGGCCGGAGCTTCCACCTCGATGATCTCTCGCTCCATGTCCGGATAGGTCTCGACCATGAGATCGATGGCATCGGAAGGGTTCTGCAACGCCCACTGCATCCCACGAGCGTAGGCACGCACGAAACCCGCGACGATGTCCGGATTCTCCGCGGCGTACGAGTCGCTCGTGATGAGCGTCTGGCCGAGGGACTCGACGGATTCGGCCATCCAGAAGGTGACTGCCGGTTCGCCGAACTCCGCCGCGGCCATTGCCGGCACCAGGGTGAGGAAGTCGGGGAAGCAATCAACCAGCCCGGTGAAGAGCACGACCGGGTCGAATCCGACCTCGACTTCTTCTACGACACCGGTCAGGTTGTTGATGTTCCGGTACGACTCCCAGATCGTGTTGTAGCTCTCGAACCCCTGGAAGCCGACCTTGACGTTCCCCAGGGTGGAGGGATCGTTCGGATCCAGGCCACGGTCGGGACGGCAGATCAGACCCACCGGGCTGTAGGGCTGTGTAACGCCCACCGCGACGACCGGAAGGTCGGCCGCGTGGCCTAACAGGACCGACGGTCCCGGCCCCACGGTGATGTCGTGTTCACCCAACCCTACTGATTGCACCTGGTCGAACTCACCGCCGGGCGTTATTTCGAGTTGGATCCCCTCTTCGGCGAACCATCCGAATTTTTCGGCAGCCAGGACCGGCACATCACCTGATGTCGGAAACCAGTCGAAAGAGAACCGAACCGTTTGGACCTCGGCTGGCTCTTCTTCCTCGGCGCACGAAATGCCGACAACCGTCAGCACCAACAGAACGACGACCCATCGACCAAAATAACTCACTCGTTTCATCTCTTCCTCCTCGTCGTTGTCCGCCTTCGTTGTTCGTACGCTGGCTCCCTCCTCGGTTGCCTTTTAGGTGGTGGTCGCGATCACTCCGAGTTCTCCGAGATTCTTCAACGACCTGTCGGCCGGCACGGACGTGTCTCGCCAATGCTCCATGGGCGAGTCCAGGAAGGAGTTGGCCGGATAGAGGACGACATCCCGGAACATGTCCGCAAAGCTCTCCACGCGGATTCGAAGCAAGCCGTTGGCCATCGAGTTCTCGGACCGTGCCGCACGCAGTGCACCCGTATCGAGCACGGAGCTGACGCCCACTGTCTCGTTCGGGGAGGCGTCATAGGACACCGTGTTCCCCCTGAAGTCGACAATGCGTGAAGAGCCACCTGTGATCGGGTCGGGACTCCCGTCGTCGGAGAAGCCGATCGGGCCCGCGACGTTGGCCGACACGACATACATCATGTTGGCGGCCGCCGCCGCTACCTTCGCCGCCTCCTCGCCTTCGCTGATCGGCTCGTTGGTCGGGTGAACGAGGGTCTCGGCCCCGCGCAGCATCAACATTCTCGATGCCTCGGGCACCATTATCTCTCCACAGGCGAGCATCGCTACGCGCCCGAGCGCCGTCTCAGCCACCGGCCACAGTCCCTCAACTCCATACCGAGCCAGGTAGTCCTCCAGAAAGTCGTGCGGTGACACCCACTGCGCGGTGTGTATGCGCCGGTAGCGGAGCACTATCTCACCCGAAGGGTCGATGAGGAAGGAGGTATTGAAGAAACGATCGCGCCACTCGAGATCGGCTTCGAATTGGTTCCCTCCTATATGCACGCCGAGCTCCTGAGCGAGCTGCTGGAGGGGTTCTGTTATCGGACCCGGGACCGGATAGCAGGCCTTCTCGATCCACTCGGCCACAGACTCACCCTTGGGGGGCCCCTGAAAAGCGAACTCCGGCAGAACCAGAAGGGCCGGCGGAGGATCTGCGGGCATTGCCGCCCTGATCATCCGGTCTGCACAATCGAGATTCCTCCGGATGATCTCCCACGCCTCTTCTCTGGTGGATACCTTGCGAGTGATCTCGCTCGGCATCTGGATACACGTCGCCCGCCATCGGCCTGACATCATGGTCCTCCTGGGATAGCCAAAGATTCGATGATTTCACGGGCCTGGTGGATCCCGAACGCGACGGGCGGGCGAGGAAGGGGCGGTTGCTCGTTTCGCGCGAGGAGCTCGAGGGTTATGACGGCTCGGCGGCGATCCAGTTGATCCAAGACTTCCGTGAGGAAGTCCGACTCCACACTGCAGCCCGAGAGTTCGAGGTAGGAGGCCCTGAACCTCCATCTACCGTCGGCGCCCTCGACGGGCTCGACCGAGAATGCGAGCGGCACAGCGAGGTACTCCTCGGGCGTCACGAGTCGATACCCCCGGCGGTGATCATGACCTCTGAAGTTCCCCCCTCCATCATCGTCCGGACTTCGCTCACCCAGTCAGCGCTCCGGGGTAGGACGACGGAAACCCCGGGAGCGTCGTAGCCAGATCCGCTGCTACCGACGACCGCGTGGCCCGACGCGGCATCGGCAGTCGCTCGCAGGAGAGCCTGGCGCGTTGCGATCACGCCGCCGTCCGTACCGACCAGAGTCTCCTTGGAACGGTCGTATGCAGGACCCATCGACCCGGTCGCCATGTCATCCTGCTCCTGGTTACCGGTAATGCCACTCCATATGGTGCCGGCTGCCTGAGCCGCCCGGTCTATCAGGTAGTCGTTGGCAAGGTTACGAACCGCCATGTAGGTTCCCGGCTGCTTCTCCGCGTATATGCCGCCCTTGCCGGCCGCGTACTGTTGCAACTCCTCATCCGTGAGATCGCGGTCCGGGTGCCACGACAAGCCGTATACCCAACTGGTCGTCTCGTCGATCGGAACCCAGGCGTGGATCTTGCGAACCTCGGTAGTGCTCTCGGCCGGGACCACGGTGTAGCACGGCGCCAACCAATGGTTCACGCGCCAGTAGTAGGCATCTTCGCCGAAGTTCCGCCGGGCGCCGATCATAAGCCCGTAGTCGGTCTCCACGACGTCGAAGTGGGGAGCTGTCTCCTCGAGGATGTTCTTCACCAGTGGATGATCCGGTTCCTCGAGCAGTTCCTCGCGGTGCAGGTAAGGGACATGGCCGGAGTCGATGTCCGCTTCCAGTGCCTGGAGCCAGTGACAGGGTTGGAGTCGCTTGCTCACGTATCGGCTCGTTTCGCCCACCCCGAGGTAGCCCAACTCGGGCAAGGGAGGGAGCGAGGACGCGTCGCCCATGTATGCCCAGACAATGCCACCTGCCTCGCGTACCGGATACGACGTCTGTGCTACCTCGGGCTGGCCGACGAGCCCGGGGCTGCTCGGGTTCTCGACACAGTCACCCTGGACGTTGAACTTCCATCCGTGGTACATGCATTGCAGTCCCCGTTCGGCGTTGCGACCGAAGAAGAGCGACGAGCCGCGGTGCGGACAGAACTCGTTCAGCAGACCCACCACGCCGTCCGTGTCCCGAAAGGCCACCAGCGGTTCGGAGAGGAGCTTGGTCCTGACCGGTGGTGAGTCCGGGTACGGGATCTCCTCGCTCAGGCACGCAGGAAGCCAGTAGCTTCTCAGTACGTCGCCCATGGCGGACCCGTTTGCAACGGCTGCCAGTGTCCGATGCTCCGCCGCGTTGAAGCGGAATACTCCGTTCACTGCTTCCATTGTTTCTCCTTGTGACTACCCCTTGGCCACCACTCGCTCGCCCATGTCCGTCCCGGTCCTCCCCGGCTCCGACCCGTCAGGGAGCACGGTCTTTCCCACGACATCTTCCATGACGTCGATCGCCGACACCGTCCTCGCGTAGAGAGCCGCCGGGATCGCCGTGAGATAGGGAAAGTCCGACTCGGAGGGGGGTCGCGTACCGGCTGCTTCGAGGGCACGGGCGGCTGAAATCAGAGTACGGCGAACGTGCACTATCGGCGCGTCGCTCGAAACGAGCCGCTCCTCGGTACGGTCGAGGATCGATCCCATCCCCTCGGTGACGGCACGGTCCTGGAGCCAGACACTCTCGATTCCCGAGAACATCTTCTCACGCTGAAGGTCGCGATCCAATCCGTAGTCGTTTTGTCGATTCAAGAGGGGATAGAACTCCGACTGTGGCTCGACAGTCTTCGGTGCATAGCCATCCGGAGCTACGTGGGCATCCTGGCCGGAAAGCTGATACTGCCGCACGCGTGGGTCGAGAGGTCCGCGGGTATCGAAATGGACCCGCCACACTATCGTGCTGTGGTCGTCTCTCGGTACCCATACATTGCACTGGGCAGCCGCATCGACATCGCTCGGCACACCCGCGTAGAACGGCATGACGAAGTGGTTGAACCGGTAGTAGAACGTACCGGGGCCGGCTTCCCGTCGCGCTCCCGAAAACAGCCCGTAAGCCGTTGGCATCACGGTGATCTCGGGCTGGGGGTCCCTATTCCAGTACATCAGTTCGAACTCTGCCGTCAGGACGCCATCCTCCGGCTCGGGTGCAAACTCTGTCTCCCTCTTCACCAGCCGTGAGTCAAACTCGCGATAGGCCGCTACCGATCCGTGAAGAAACGAGATATGTGAGGGATCGAAGTCCCCCTCCATCGCTTGAGCATAGTTACAACCCAGTAGCTGCTTGGTGATGAGGCGATGATCCTCGGGTACGCCCACCCAATCCAAGGGTGGTAGTCGATCGGGCAGATGTTCCTTCGGACCCATGTATACCCAAACGATCCCGTCGGCTTCGTGAACGGGATAAGAAATGTTCCTTATGCGCTGCCGGAAGTCAGAACGGCTAGGAACATTGGGCATCGCAAGACACACACCATCCACACTGAACTTCCACCCGTGGTAGATGCAGGTCAGGCCCGATTCCTCGTTTCGCCCGAAGTAGAGGGGGGCTCGGCGGTGCGGGCAAAGGGCTTCCAGTATTCCGACCCGGCCTTCGGTGTCGCGAAAGGCAACGAGATCCTCACCGAGCAGGCGGAGACGGATGGGACCTGAATCGGGTCCTGCGAGCTCTGAACTGAGGACTGCGGGAACCCAGTAACGCCTCATCAGGTTGCCCATCGGGGTTCCGGGACCAACGCGGGTCAAGACCCTGTTGCGCTCTTCGCTGAGCATCGGAGGGCCCCCTCTCGTCTGCTCACATCACACAAGTCAGTCTGCCACCGGTAAGGACCGTTCGCAACTGATCCCATTCATCACTGCCTCGACACCTCAAACCGAAGAAGGGAGGACGCCCGAACTCGAGAACGAAGCTGATCCTCCGTCAGAAACGATCCGGCCTGAAGGGCCGAAGGTCCATCTCCGCCGGAAGGCCCACTACGAGCCTCGCTAACACCCTGCCCATCAACGGCCCTGCGGTGAGTCCCATGTGGGGATACACCCCTACCACCAGTCCGGGAGGGCCGACGGGACCGACTATCGGACCGAGGTCGGGTGTGGCGAGACCCTTGCCGGGCCAGGTGCGGATCAGGCGTACACCCGCCAGGGAGGGCACCACCCGCAGCGCGATCCTCATGTTGGCGACCAGGTTGGCGGGGTTGACCCGGTTCTCTCCGGTGACAGGGTCGATGTCGGACGACCACCCTCCCCCGATCAGGAGGGTTCCGGCCTTGGCCTGTTTGAAGGTCAGCTGGCCGCCTGCGAAGTACACCAGGTGGTGGACCATCGGTGCGACCGGTTCGGTGGCTCCCACCTGGGCCGGATCGTCGTGGATGGGGAGCTCCCTCCCCCAGAGCGCCGCGAACCGGTTCAGATCGTTGCCCGTGGCCAGCACGACTCGTTCGGCCGCGATCTTGCCGGAGGGCGTGGTGACGGTGAACAGCCCTTTGTGGTGGTCCAGCTCGATCACCTCCGTGTTGGTTCTGATCTCGACTCCCCTGGACACCGCGGCCCTGGCGTAGGCGGGTGCGGCCAGCATGGAGTTGACCTTCCCCTCCACCCGGCTCAACTGGGCGCCGGCCATCGACTCGGAGACGTACGGGGCGACCCGGCGGAGGTCCGACGGCCCGAGAAGGTCCGACTCGACACCGGCGGACCGTTCGATGGCCACCTTCCGTTCTATGTCCCCCATCTGCTCGGAGGTTTCCGCGATGAGCAGGCCCCCGTTGAGGGACACCTCGAGGTCGGTATCCAATACGTCGCCGAGGTCCCTCCACATCTCCAGCGACTCGGACAGGAAGAGCAGGGAGGGAAGGAAACCGCGGGCCCACCCCTCGCCGAACTCCAGGAAGGAGGAGTGCTGGATCTGGCCGTGCAGGCTTCCGGCGTTGCGACCGGACGCCTGCGTGTTGAGATCGAACTGCTCGAGCAATACCACCCCGGCCCCGTAGCCGGCCAGATGCCAGGCCGTCGAACAGCCCGTTATGCCCCCGCCGATGACGAGGACGTCGCAACGGGCGGTTGCCATCCGTTACGACCGGGCTTTGAGGTCCCGCAGGACCTCGAGTTCATAATCGGTGGGAGGTTCGGTGACCGCCACATTCAAGGACACTCGGAGCGGCCATCGGGTCTGTTCCTTGACCTGCTCGACGCTGACTCCGGGATGCGTGGCGACGAGGGTCAGCTCACGGTCCTCGGGATGCGGTTCGAGCACTCCCAGGTCGGTGATGACCGTCTGGGGTCCGGCTCCGGTGAACCCGAGGTCCGATCTCGTCTCAGGCATCTCGCCCAGGCCCACCGAGGTCAGGAAGTCGAGCTCGGGAACGAATGCCCGGGCAAGGTGGCGCATGATGACCGTGACCTCCCGGCAGTAGGAGGCGATCTCCGGAGCCCCGCCCGCACCGGGAAGCCGGACCTTGGGTCTGTGATAGTCCTTTCCGATCACGGTCGTGTTCAGGTTCCCGAACCGGTCTATCTGGGCCGCCCCCAGGTACCCGACGTCTATGTGTCCACCCTGGAGCCAGTAGTTGAACATCTCCGGCACCGGGACCACCGCGTCGGCCGTCTCAGCCAACTCGCCGTCGCCGATGGACAGTGGAAGCTTGGTGGGCTTGCTCCCGAGCACGCCCGACTCGTAGACGAGGAACAGGTTCGGCGCATGGGTATGACGCGCCAGGTTGGCGACCGTGCTGGGGAGGCCGATCCCCACGAAGCAGGACATCCCGTCCCGGAGGCTCCGCGATCCGACCACGGCCATGATCTCCTCGGGAGTCCAACTCCTGGCTTCGCGGTTCGCCGGGCCGCTCACCGGACCCCCAGCACCGACTCGTCCAGCCACCGCAGGAAACGGTCCCGGTCCCTGCTGATCCCGTCCCACTCCCGGTAGGCGGGATTGTCGCGCTCGTAGTAGTCCTGCACGTAGGAAGGCCGGGCCCCGCCCGGTACCTCGCAGACCGCGGTGATGGCCATCGACGGGATGATGAGGTCGCTCGGGCGGCGGTCCAGTTGGTCCACCACCTCCTCAACAGTCACGATCGAGTACCGCGACGCCAGGATCACCTCCTTGAGCACCCCGGAGATCCCCCAGATCTGGACGTTCCCGGCCCGGTCGGCGCGCTGGGCGTGAACGATCCCGGCATCCGGGTTGATAGCCCTGACAGCCGCCACCGTCCGGCCGGTGAACGGGCAGTCCACGAAGCTCACATAATCGGCGATCTCGGCCAGGGAAGTACCTAGGTAGCCCTTCATCACCGTGAAAGGCATCCCCGAAGCTCCGGCCACGTACCGGTTGGTGAGACCGGCATGGCTGTGCTCCTCGATTTCCAGCGGCGCCGGCCAGCCGTTCTCCACCGCGTCGCGGAACCTCCACAGGGAACCCACGCCCGGGTTGCCACCCCAGGAGAAGAGCATCTTGCGCACACATCCGGCGCCAATCAGCCGGTCGTAGATGAGGTCGGGCGTCAACCTGACAACGGTCAGGTCCCGGCGCCGCTGACGGATGATCTCGTGGCCGGCCTCGAACGGGATGAGATGGGTGAAGCCCTCCAGGGCGACCGTGAACCCGTCCTGCACGTATCGGGAGATGGCTTCGCTGAGATCCAGGTGTTCGGCCATACCTCAGGGTCTGGTTCGGCAGCATCCGCCAACGGTCGCGGAGACCGGGCGGGTGGCGGTCATGTTAGGCGCGGCGGGGTGCAAGCCGAGCCCGCACTTGGGTAGCGACTGGTGCTCATCTCGCCGAGTAGCCGCCATCCACGACGAGGACTTCGCCTGTCATCCACTCGCTGTGGTCGGATGCCAGGAAGGCGGCCGCGGATGCCACGTCGTGGACCGTTCCGAGTCGCGGCCAGGGAGTCAGGTCATGCTCGGGGTTGTCCCCCATCACGGAGCGGGAGAGCGCCGTCTCGACGAATCCGGGAGATACCGCGTTGACCCTGATCCTGTGCTTCGCGTAGTCGACTGCCAACTGCCGGGTGAGTCCTATCACCCCACCCTTCGAAGCCGAGTAGGCCGGCTCCGCGGCGAGCCCGACCATCCCGGCGATGGAGGCAATGTTGACGATGCTTCCACCGCTCCCGGAGCGAACCATCTGGCCGATCGCCGACTTGCATCCGAGCCATACGCCCTTGAGGTTGACAGCGATCGTCGAGTCGAACTCGGCCTCGGTCTCCTCAAGGATCGTACGGTGGCCGTGCCAGATCCCCGCGTTGTTGACCATGATGTCGAGGCCGCCCAACTCGGTGACCGCGAGATTCGCGGCCCGTTCCATGTCGGATGCCCGGCTCACGTCGGTCTCAACGAAGGTGGCCACGCCCCCGGCGCCTCGTATCAGATCCGCGGTCGGTTCGTGACCGCCCTCCTCATGAGCGCCGTCCCTGGGCTGTGGCCGGAGGTCCGCGACCAGGATCCCGGCGCCGTCGGCTGCTAGACGGCGGGCGACGGCCCGGCCGATCCCGGAACTGGCGCCGGTGACGACCGCCACCTTCCCCTCGAGGGGTCGCATGGCGCCTGGCGCGGCCCGGTTACGATTCTGGGAGTCCATTACGCCCCTGCTCCGGTCAGCCGCGGGACCCGATGACCCCGGGCCGGAAACCCGGGACCGGGCACGCCGGATCGAGGATCAGAACTTCTCGTCGACGAAGGTCTGGTCGGTGATGGGCGGACGGACGTAGCCGACCCCGGACTGTCGTTCGGGCAGTTCGATGTCATCCCACGGCACATCCTCGTAGGGGATCTGGTGCAGGAGGTGGGCGATGCAGTTGAGGCGGGCCCGCTTCTTGACATCGGCGTTCACGACGTACCAGGGCGCCTGCTTGATGTCCGTGTGAGCGAAGAGGATGTCCTTGGCCTTGGAGAACTCCACCCATCGGGACCTTCCCTCCACGTCCACCGGGGACAGCTTCCAGCGCTTCACGGGATCGGTGATCCGGGACTGGAAGCGTCGCTCCTGCTCAGCGTCGCTCACCGAGAACCAGTACTTGATCAGGATGATGCCGGACCGTATCAGCATCCGTTCGAACTCGGGACAGGAACGCAGGAACTCGCGGTACTCCTCCTGGGTGCAGAAGCCCATCACCGGCTCCACGACACCGCGGTTGTACCAGCTGCGGTCGAACAGGACCATCTCACCCGCCGCGGGTAACTCGGCCACATACCGCTGGAACCACCATTGGGTCTTCTCCCGGTCACTGGGCGTACCCAGCGCCACAACCCGCACGACGCGGGGGTTCAGGCGTTCGGTGATCCGCTTGATGACACCACCCTTGCCCGCTGCGTCGCGACCCTCGAAGATGACGACAACCTTCAGGCCCTTGTGCTTGATCCAGCGCTGCAGGCGCACCAACTCCTCTTGGAGCCGTCCCAACTCGCGCTCGTAGACCTTCCGTTTCAGTTTGGGTCGATCTTGGGGCGGCGCATCCAGTTCGAGCGCCTCTAGGAAATCCACACTCATGCGGTAAGGATAACGAAGGCTCGCAGTCCGCGACTAGGAGAGAGCGGTCAATACCGCGGGAACAGCCTGTTCGAGCACTCCCTCTCCGTAACCGCCTTCCTGGACCACCACCGTCGGCAAACCGGTCCGCAAGCTCCGCCCCAAGCGCGGGTAGTCATCAGCTCCCAGGCACAGCACCCCGTCCGTTTCATGGGTGTCGACTCCCAGAGCGACCACGACCGCTTCGGCCCCGAACGCGGCGACCGCATGCAGGGCGGTATCAAGAGCCGGTTCGTACCGGGCCCATGTGGACCCGCTCGGGAGCGGCAAGTTGAGGTTGGCGCCATCACCTTCGCCGGTACCCTTCTCGTCCGGGAACCCGGTGAAGAACGGGAAGTGAACTTCGGGATCGCCGTGGATGGAAACGGTCAGCACGTCGCCCCGGTCCCAGAAGACCGCCTGGGTGCCGTTGCCGTGGTGAGTGTCGACATCGACAACGGCCACCTTCACTCCCCGGACCGCCAGCCAAGCCGCCGCCAGAGCGGTGTTGTTCAGGTAGCAGTATCCGCCGAAGGTCGACCGAGCGGCGTGGTGGCCGGGCGGTCGGCTCAGCGCGTAGGCGATCCGCTCCCCGCCGAGGACTGCCCGTGATGCGCCTATCGCACATGCCGCCGAGGACAGTGCCGCCTGCCACGTACCTTGCAGGATGGGATCGACGTCGTTCGAGTAGACGCCGAGCTGGGCGTCGACGTGGGTGGGCCGCCTCCAGGGTGTCCCCGGTAGGGGGCGGATGTAGGCCACGGCTTCCCCGCTCCCGGGGGCGCCGGTCTCCTCCCGCCAGCGCGAGTGGGCCGTGCGGAGGAAGTCCAGGTACTTGCGGTCGTGTACGAGGAGCAGGTCGGCCGGATCGATGTCCTCGGGTCGCCTCACGTCGAACCCGCCGACGGCTGACAGGGCGGCCAGGATCCGGTCGGCGCGGGCAGCCGTCTCCGCAGGCGGCAGGAGCACCCCGCCGAACCGGTGCGGTTCCGACGGGTCATGGAGCCGGGTGTCGGGATCGAAGTAGACGATCATGCGATCCGTGTTGCAGGAGTTCGCCACTGTGTGGCCGGATGATAGGCGCCATTGGTAGAGTGCTGATAGCAACAAGACACAGATACCCGCGACGGCATGCCTGGAGGCAGAAAGGATCCGTTCCGAATTGGAACCTGTCATCTCCTTCACTGACGTGACCAAGTACTTCGGAACCACCCACGCCTTGGACCCCGTCGACCTCTCCATCCGTAAGGGCGAGTTCGTATCGCTGGTGGGCCCTTCGGGCTGCGGCAAGTCCACGGTGCTCCGCCTCGGATCGGGTCTGATCCAACCGACGTCGGGAACCATCGCCCGCTCGTCGGACAACATCGGATACATATTCCAGGAGCCCACGCTCATGCCATGGCGGACCGTCGAGCAAAACGTGCGCTTCCTGGGAGAGTTGGACGGCATGAGCCGCGAGGAGAGCAACCGCCGCACGGCGGAGGTCCTCGCCCTCGTCGGTCTGGAGGAGTTCCGGAAACATTATCCCCTGGCGCTGTCAGGCGGGATGATGATGCGGACCAGCATCGCCCGATCCCTGCTGCTCGACCCGGAGTTGTTCCTGTTCGACGAGCCTTTCGGGGCACTCGACCAGATAAGCCGGGCACGGCTGAACGCGGAACTCACGGGGTTGTTCGCCGACAGGCGTTTCGCAGCCCTGTTCGTCACCCACTCTGTCGACGAGGCGGTGTTCCTCGCATCCCGACTCCTGGTGATGAGCAAGCGGCCGGGACGGATCGTCGCCCAATTCGAGATCCCGTACAGCTTCCCTCGAAACCCGTCGATCAAGTACGAGCCCGAGTTCGCCGTGCTGGCAGGCCAGGTGGCGGCGGCCCTGGCTGAGGCCTCATGAGCGACGCCCCGGTTCCCAACCCGCAGGAAACCGAGGAGTCGGTGGGAAGAGTCAGATCCCTGCTGCGGGTGGCGGTGCCTCCGACGCTCGTGTTCCTGCTGATCGTTGGCATCTGGTACGGGATGACCTACTTCGTGCTGGAGCCCGACCGCCGCTTCCTCCTGCCGCCTCCCCACGGACTCGTCCAGGAGGGGATACTCGACCTGGGGACCCTGGGCGAGATAGCCGGCGGCCTCTACCGGACGACCATGGTTGCTCTCCTGGGCCTCGCCATCGCGTTCGCCCTGGGTTTCTCGATGGCCCTGGTCATGAGCCAGGCCAAGTGGATAGAGCGATCCCTGTACCCGTGGGCGGTGGTCTGCCAGACCGTTCCGATCCTGGCGATAGTGCCCCTGCTGGGGTTCTGGTTCGGGTTCGGGCTGATGTCCCGGGTGATCGTGTGCGTGATCATCGCCCTCTTCCCCATCGTGATCAACTCGCTGACCGGCCTGCAATCCGTCGAACCCAAGCTCCACGACCTTCTCACCCTTCACAAGGCAAACCGCTGGACCCGCGCCTTCAGGCTCCAGGTCCCGGCCGCCCGACCCTTGATCTTCACCGGACTCAGAACCTCCGCCGGACTGTCGGTGATAGGCGCCATCGTCGGCGACTTCTTCTTCGGTCGTGGCCAGCCCGGCCTCGGAATCCTGCTGGATCGCTACAGCCGCCGCCTGAAGAGCGAGGAACTGCTCACGGCCGTAATAGCCGCCTGCCTGCTGGGCGTGGTGGTCTTCTGGATCTTCGGCGTGATCGGCAGGCGGGCTGTGGGCCATTGGGACCCTTCGTGGGCAGACGAACGCCAGAAGTGATCTGAGAAAGACCTCAAGACGACAAGAAAGAAAGGATCCACCGATGCAAAGACGACGAGGAAGGCGATTCAGGATCATGATCGCCACGGTGGCGGTCCTCGCCCTGGTTGCGGCGGCATGCGGCGAGGACGAAGAGCCGACTACCACCACGCAGGCGGCGACCACCACCGCAGCCGCACCCGACACGACCGCCGCCCCGGAGGAGATGCCCGATGATGCGATGATGACGTCGTTGGCGGGTGTGTGTCCTGATCCGTTGGTGATCCAGCTGGACTGGGAGCCGGAGTCGGAGCATGGCGGTATCTACCAGTTGGTGGGTGACGGTTACGAGATCGACACTGACGCCAAGAGCGTGCGCGGTCCGCTGGTGGCCGGCGGCGACGACACCGGTATCGACATCGAGGTCCGCATCGGCGGGTTCGCGGTCGGGTTCCAGCCGGTGCAGTCGCTCATGTACCAGGACCAGGACATCTTCATGGGCTTCGTCCGGGCCACAGAGGCCATGGCGAGCTATGCGGATGTTCCGATCGTGAGCGTGATGGCCACCTTCGAGAAGAGCGCCTTCGCCATCTACTGGGATCCGGAGACCTATCCCAACGTGCATCAGATCGCCGATCTCCGAGACGAGGGAGCGACGATCCTGCTGGGACGGCCCGATGTGTTCCAGGACTGGTGGCTGGCTGAGGGGATCATGGACGAGTCCCAGATGGACCTGACAGACCAGCCCAAGCCGGCCGCGTTCGTCGGCCAGGGCGGCGCGGTCGCCGAGGCGGGCTTCGCGACTGCCGAGCCTTACATCTACGAGGCGGAGGTTCCCGAGTGGGGCAAGCCGGTCAGGACCCAGTTGATCCACGACACCGGGTTCGAGGAGTACTTCCAGGCCGTCGGTGTCCGGGCGGCTGACGCGGTGGACTTCGCGGACTGCCTCACAGAAGTGGTCCCGATGATCCAGCAGGCCCATGTGGACTTCCTCAACAACCCGGACCCGACCAACCAGTTGATCCTGGAGTTGGTGGACGCCTATGACACCGGCTGGATCTACACCCAGGGCGTGGCCGACTTCGCGGTGTCCACGATGCTGGAACTCGGCATCATGGGCAACGGCGACAACAACACCTTGGGCGACTTCGACATGGACCGGGTCGTCGGTCTGTTGGAGATCATCGCCCAGGTCACCGACGCCGACGTCAGCGGGCTAGCACCCGAAGACCTAGTAACCAACGAGTTCATCGACTTCTCCATCGGGCTACCCGAATCGGCGATGATGACGTCGTTGGCGGGTGTGTGTCCTGATCCGTTGGTGATCCAGCTGGACTGGGAGCCGGAGTCGGAGCATGGCGGTATCTACCAGTTGGTGGGTGACGGTTACGAGATCGACACTGACGCCAAGAGCGTGCGCGGTCCGCTGGTGGCCGGCGGCGACGACACCGGTATCGACATCGAGGTCCGCATCGGCGGGTTCGCGGTCGGGTTCCAGCCGGTGCAGTCGCTCATGTACCAGGACCAGGACATCTTCATGGGCTTCGTCCGGGCCACAGAGGCCATGGCGAGCTATGCGGATGTTCCGATCGTGAGCGTGATGGCCACCTTCGAGAAGAGCGCCTTCGCCATCTACTGGGATCCGGAGACCTATCCCAACGTGCATCAGATCGCCGATCTCCGAGACGAGGGAGCGACGATCCTGCTGGGACGGCCCGATGTGTTCCAGGACTGGTGGCTGGCTGAGGGGATCATGGACGAGTCCCAGATGGACCTGACAGACCAGCCCAAGCCGGCCGCGTTCGTCGGCCAGGGCGGCGCGGTCGCCGAGGCGGGCTTCGCGACTGCCGAGCCTTACATCTACGAGGCGGAGGTTCCCGAGTGGGGCAAGCCGGTCAGGACCCAGTTGATCCACGACACCGGGTTCGAGGAGTACTTCCAGGCCGTCGGTGTCCGGGCGGCTGACGCGGTGGACTTCGCGGACTGCCTCACAGAAGTGGTCCCGATGATCCAGCAGGCCCATGTGGACTTCCTCAACAACCCGGACCCGACCAACCAGTTGATCCTGGAGTTGGTGGACGCCTATGACACCGGCTGGATCTACACCCAGGGCGTGGCCGACTTCGCGGTGTCCACGATGCTGGAACTCGGCATCATGGGCAACGGCGACAACAACACCTTGGGCGACTTCGACATGGACCGGGTCGTCGGTCTGTTGGAGATCATCGCCCAGGTCACCGACGCCGACGTCAGCGGGCTAGCACCCGAAGACCTAGTAACCAACGAGTTCATCGACTTCTCCATCGGGCTGTAGTCCGATGGCGTCAGGAACCCTCCGCCTCGCCGTAGCGCAGCCACGGACGGTGGTGGAGCCTGACGCGGAGGTGAACGTTGCCCGGGCGGTCGAACTGGCCGCCCGGGCATCCACCCTGGGGGCGGACCTGATCCTGTTCCCCGAGGGATACCCCGGACCGGTCCTTGCCAAACCGAAGGACGACTACGAGGCGGGTCCGGCGATGGAGGCCGCGGCAGGGGAGCACGGCATAGGGATCTGCTGGAGCAGGATGGAGCTCTGTCGCGACGGGAACCGCCGACTAGTGGTGTATGTCGTGGACAACCACGGTCGTCAGCTCATCCGCTACGAGCGGGCCCATCCCGCCACGCTGCCGCCCGACGAAACCAGGGTCTGGGTCGCGCCGGGCGAGTCCTTGGCGTTCCTCGACCTCGATGGGGTAGGAGTTGGGATCGTGGTGTGCTCGGAGCTGTGGATCCCCGAACCGACCCGGGTCCTCGCCCTGCAGGGCGCCGAGATCATCCTGTCACCGGCAGGCGGCGGTTTCACCTCGCTCACCGAGAACTGGCAGACGATCGTGCGGGCCAGGGCGATGGAGAACCTGTGCTACGTGGCGATGACCAACAACATCTGGCGGGACGAGGTGGGCGCGGCGATGATCGCCGGACCCGAGTACGTGGCGGTGAGTTCGGGGACCGAGGAGTTGTTGCTGGCGACCCTCGACCTCGACCGCGTCGAGTGGCTCAGGTCGAACGACGACTCGATGGTCGAGCCCAAGGGCTTCTCGTCCATCCCCGGCCTGCTCAGGGCCCGACGGCCGGAGCTGTACGAGGAGCTGGTCAAGCCGGGTACTGACCTCTACGACTTCCACACCCCTCCCCCGCAACGGTGAAGGACCGCGGGATCCTGGTCCGAGGGGGATACGTCCTCACCTCTTCAACTCCGGAGATGATCGAGAACGGCGCGGTACGGGTCGTCGGCGAGTTGATCGACGCGGTCGGGCCGTGGTCCGACCTGCGGGCTCGGCATCCCGACGACGAGGTCCACGGGGACCGCCACTCCATCATCACACCGGGATTCGTCAACACCCACGGGCACTTCTCGGAGGCGTTGTTCACCGGAATCGCCGAGGACTACACCCTGGTGGAGTGGATCGAGGCGGTGATCAACCCCACCGCGCCCAATCACGACTACGAGATGGCCTACGTGGGCACGCTCCTAGCCGGCATCCAGATGCTCCAGACCGGGATAACAGTCGCCAGCGACATGTACGTCTGCGACCCGGCAGACCGGCCCGTCACTCCCGGCGTGGTCCGGGCACTGGACGAGTTGGGCATGCGTGGGGTGGTCACATTCGGCGCTGCGGACCGTAGGGGCGCCCCGGTCCCCGCCATCCTCGAAGAGCATGCCGCCCTGCGGGAAGCGTGCGAGGCCAGCCGCCTGTCCAGTTTCCGGGTCGGGATCGCCCTCCTGGGTGCTCAGTCCGAGGCCCTGTTCGAGCAGTCCGTGAGGCTGGCGGCCGACCATGGAAGCCATATCCATCTCCACGAGGTCCGGGAGGAAGTCACCGCGATCCGAGCTGCGACCGGACGGACCCCGATCGAGCAGTGCGCCCGTCTGGGACTGTTCAAGGGGCCGACCATCGCCGCCCATTGCGTTTGGGTCGACGAGAACGACCGCGACATACTGGCGGAGCATCAGGTGGGGGTCGCACACAACCCGGTCTCCAACATGATCCTCGCCTCCGGGGTCTGCCCGGTGCCGGCCCTGAGGCGCCTCGGTGTAGCCGTCGGCATCGGGGTCGACGGCCCCGCAAGCAACGACCGCCAGGACATGCTGGAGGCGATCAAGCTGGCCGTGTTACTGCAGAGGGTCGACCGGCTCCAAGCGACCGCCCTGTCCGCTCGGGACGCACTGGAGATGGCCACCCTCGAAGGTGCCCGTTCCCTGCGCCTCGACGACGAACTCGGCTCGATAGAACCCGGCAAGCAGGCCGACCTCGTGGTATTCGACGGCTCGTCCCCGGCGCTTGCCAACGTCCACGACCCATTCCAGAAAGTCGTCTACTGCGCCGGCCCCCGGGAGGTGTCCGACGTGTGGGTGGCCGGGCAGAGATCGGTGGTAAGTGGGGCAGTCACCCGGGTCGATGTGACTGACGTAGTGGAGCGATCACGTCCCCTCGCCCGGAAGCTGGCCCGACGAGCGGGAATCGGCGAGCATTCACTGCTGGCTCGGTCCTGAGCCGGCAGCCGAGCGGACCCGCTCGATCGATACACCCTTGCTCCTTCCTCATGGTGAAGCCTCCGACCATCCATGGAGAATATCGACTGATGCCGTTGTTGAACAAGACTGAACTTAGTTGTACACTTAGCGTTATGTGTTCGACGCCAGATGCCCTGCCGGATGTGAAGAGCATCCCGATCAGCGAGTTCCGCCAGAAGTGCCTCGCCCTTCTCCCGGCGATAGCCGAGAGAGGGGGGGAAATCATCGTCACCCGGCGCGGTAAACCCTTGGCAGTCGTCTCTCCGATCCGCCAGAGCGGGCCCGACACCCTCTATGGCCGCTACTCCGACGGGGACATCGTCTATCCCGACCCCACCGCGCCCCATTACTCGGACGAAGAGTGGGATGAGATCGTCGATACCTGGGACGCGAATACCGGCTAGAAGCAGGCGTTCAATGCTGGGAGCTATTCGATGAAGCGGTCGGTCGTGCTCGATACGCACATCCTCATCGCTTACTTACGGGGAACTCTAGGCCGACCCGGCAAGCCCAGCTCGCTACGCCGTGTTCTGAGAGATGCATCAGCAGACCGGGGTTTGCTCGTGTCGGCGGCTACTTTCTGGGAAATCGAGTTGATCCGCCGCCACCCCAGAAATGACCTGCGGGTGCTCCCAGCCACCGACTCTCTCATCTGGTTGTTGAGATCCAAGGGTGTCGCAACGGCCCCGATCACACCCGAACTGGCCGTTCAAGCTATCCGCCTGCTTGACGAGGGATTCCATAGAGACCCGATGGACCAGTTCATCACGGCTACCGCCATCGAGGAGGGGAGCATCCTGGCCACGCGTGACCAGGCCATCAGGACATGGGCCCAAGAACACGGCAAGCCCGATCTGGCCCCGATGGATTGACAGGAGGTCGTAGGGCGAGGTCCCCATGAACCCGCCCGACATACCTACGCCCCCGCTTGGCCGGGCTCGAGAATGACGACGGTGGTTCCGTTCGTACGGCGGACTGCGAACTCGTCAAGCTTTCGGTTCACCTCGGTCCATCGTTGCCAGAGGCGGTGTCGTTCCTCTTCGGTCGCCGGACGCGCGATCACATCACGATCGCCATCGACCAGCTCGACGTGCGCCTCCGGGTTGGACTGGAGGTTCAGCCACCACGCAGGCTCAGCAGGGTCCCAGCCGTTCATGGCCATGGTCACCAGGTTGGGGCCGTCCTCGACGTAGGCCAGCATCACAGCGCGCTTCTGTCCAGAACGGCGTCCGATGGCCGTCAGATGCATTAAGCCGTATTGATCAGGCCTCGGCTGACGGAGTCCCCGCCTCCCACTCGTGAGCCGGTACAGCTGAGCATGAATCCACCAAGCGAGACGAACAAACCAACGCGGTGGCATCCAATGCGCCTTCTCGCTCCTCGGTTCCGTCATGTGCCATACCTCCGTCGAGACTCTGAGCCGGTCGGCCAGGCCATCCGGGCGTCACCCATGTTGGACGGCCAGGCGCGGCGATGCACCCTCCCATCTGTCGGGATCAGCTCAGCCAAGAAAGAAGGATCCGACCTCACGGCCTCCGGATAGCGCACACATCCTGCCCCAGTACCGGCAGGGTACTGGCCTGGGCCGACCGAGCGATAGTCACGAGTGCTCGCGAGCGTCCGGTCGACCTGGTCCAGCACCAGATAGTCTTCGCGGTCACGGCACGCCAACAAAGCGTCCGGCGGGTGATGTTCAAAGGCGGGACCCTGCTTCGGGTCTGCCACCGGCGCGACTGGCGGTTCTCAGAAGACCTGGACTTCGACTGGATCCACGCCGACGACACCAAACCAGCCATGCAGGACTTCTTTGACCGAGTCGTCAATACGGCGTCGAGAACCTA
The DNA here is from genome assembly GCA_965219685.1 of Candidatus Spongiisociaceae bacterium. GTDB lineage: Bacteria > Actinomycetota > Acidimicrobiia > Spongiisociales > Spongiisociaceae > JAPPFW01. Next base: position 1,829,317 of record CBDCOH010000002.1, read on the forward strand.
CCGGACCGCGTTCGACACGAAGTGGGGCGCCAACAAACTCAACATCTACTGGGAGCTGCCCAACGCCACAAGGGATCTGACGAGGATCGGTGCCAGATCCTGAACGCGGCGCGTGGCCGGCGCTGGAATGACTCACCAGCGCGGGCGTGACTATCGCTCGGTCGATCCGGGCCAGAACGCCGAAACCCGAGCGCGGCGAACGGGATTTCGGAGCGATGATACCGAGCGCGTTGGTGCCCGGGAGAACCACGTGTCCGCAGTCGATCTGATGTGCCGATCAAGAGCGCTCGGCCGGTGTCTCCCTCGTAGAGGCACCAGGAGAGGCAAGTCCCGGCTAGCATGCAAGTGGGGACTTGCCTATGGTGTGCAGTCGTGGCCAATGTCTTCGATGCACTCAACGCACCGGCCCGCCGGGCGATCTTGGACGTCCTGGTCGCTCGGGACGACCAAACGCTGTTCGAGATTTGCGGCCGTCTCGCGGCCGAACATGACATCGGACTCAGCCGACAAGCGATCTCGCAGCACCTCGCCGTTCTCGAAGACGCGCAACTCGTTCGCAGTCGGCGAGACGGTCGCTACAAGTTCCACACCATCGACACAGCTCCGCTGCGAGCGGCGTTGGCTCGATGGCTCAACGAGGAGACCAACCCATGACCATCCGCCTTCACCTGACCAGCGTCTTCGTTGACGATCAGGACGAAGCACTCCGCTTCTACACCGAGGTGCTCGGCTTCGAACCGCGCACCGACGAGCCGGTCGGGGATGGCGAGCGATGGCTCACCGTCGGCGCCAAGGGACAAGACGTTGAACTGCTCCTGGAACCATCCGGTCATCCCGCCGCCGCGCCGTACCGCGACGCCCTGGTCGCCGACGGGATCCCGCTGGCGTCCTTTGCCGTCGACGACGTCCAATCCGAGTTCGAGCGCCTCCGCGCCGCTGGGGTGACCTTCACCCAGCGCCCGACGACGATGGGACCGGTCACGACCGCAGTTCTCGACGACGGCTGCGGCAACCTCATCCAACTCGTCGCTCAATGACATCGCTCCTTACGAAAGGAAGAATCACCATGGCCAAGTCAATCGACTTCCACATCCTGTTCCAGAACGGACAGGCGAGACAGGCTTCGGAGCGCTACGGCGAAATCTTCGACGACTACACGCTCGATCGCCTCGACCTCTACCAAGGCGACGGCGACGGGCCAGCCGGCCAGGTGAAGGTTGCCGACTTCCGAGTGCTCGGCAGGCGATTCGTCTGCATCGACTCCCCGATCCAGCACGAGTGGGACATGACACCTGGCATCGCGCCGTTCATTGAATGTGACGACGACCCCGAACTCGAGCGACTCTTCGATGCGCTCGCCGACGGCGGGACGGTCCACATGCCCCTCGGCAACTACGGCTTCGGACGGCGCTTCGGCTGGGTCGAGGACCGATTCGGCGTGTCCTGGCTCCTGAACATCACCTGACCGAAGTCCCCTCGTCTGCTCGCCGTCGCAGCGGCCAGCACCAGGCTTAGACATCTGAGCTCCCAAACGGCCCCGAGCAGGGCCGCCGCTACTGGCCGCTGCTCCGACAGAGCAGGGCATTGCGTATGCCTAGGCGATGTAGTTGGCCCACTGCTGCATGATCGGGCGGCAGCGCTCCAGCATGTCACTGCTGGCGTAGGCACCCTCGACGCCGCACACGGCATCACCCAGCACCATCCCCACGAGATCCCTCGGTACGCCGGCGTCTGAGCACCAAGAACGGAACGTGGCCCTCAGCCCATGGGCCGAGCTGGGAATGTCCAGGTCGCGCAGCAGCTTCACATAGGTGTTCTCCGACACCGCTCGCCCCGTGACCGGCGAGGGGAACACCAAGTCGCACCGGACCGCCGCGTGCTTCTCCCCCTAGCTACGAGGTGGCAGACTTTGTCGAAGCCGTGACTACCGGACGCGCCGATGAGGAAGAGCGGCTACGGCACGAATTGGAGAACCGGTAAGCGGCGACGGTGTGTGCGCCGTACACTCTCGACGAGTAGTTCCTAGTTGGTAGTTGCTAGTTGGCGATCCGTGGTTAGCGTTGGATTGGTTCGTTTTCCGGCCTCCGAATGGCTGTCCGAGTTCCATGTCACGCCGAGTGGTACCTAACCAAGCGGCAGAGAGGGAGCCTCGGCAAGCGAGATCCATGTACACGAGTTGTGCTGTTACTGTTAGTCGTTGTATACCGATAGTTCAGTATGGCTGGTTCTGGTGGGATGGCTTGGAACTACTCGTCTAGTGTCAGGAGCCACTCGTGTGCTGCTTTGGGTGAGCACAGGCGGATCACGTCCAGATGAACGTGGTCGAGATGAGCCAGCGCCGCTGGTATCGTCCGGCGCCGCCGCCAATGGCTCTTCAGTGCCCATAGAAAGAGGGACTGACGACTCAGGAAGTGCCACCGGAGCCTCTCCGTATTGCCGTGCCACAGTTCCTCGCGAAGGACTCCACGCCGCATCGTCCTCCAGAACAGCCTCCACAAGACCACTCGTATCGGATAGTCCAACCAGACCAACGTAGTGGCCCTGGACCAGACAATGTCGCGGGCGATGCTGTAGTTACCGTCTCCGACCCATCTATCGCCCTGCAGTTCCAGCCTCAGCTGTTCTCTGAACACATCGTCCGGCGTCTCTGTCCAATTCGGCCCATGCCGAAGGGCATCGAACTCTATGTGCGGCATGTCGAGCACTCGGGCAATCCTCGTAGCCAATGTCGTCTTCCCAGCGCCGGTGGTACCGATCAGAACGACACGGTCACTGCCACGAAGATGGACTTCGGTTTCAGGATTCTGAATCTGAGAATCGGTCATATCGTTTCGGGAAGCTCGATAGCGGCCACAGTGGCCGGGGGCAACCGTCGCCCGGTACTCCTCTTGATCGGAAGCAGCCTCATCTAACACTCACCACAGCTCACCAACAATAAACTACCAACTACAGACTAGGAACTAATCGTCTAGATCACCTCGGTGTCCTCGTGCCGGACGATCAGCGTCCGGTGAGGGAAGGGCATCTCGATACCGGCGGCATCCAAAGCCTCCTTGATCCGCAGGCGTAACTCACGTTCGGTCCGCCACTGGACGGAAGGCCTGGTCTTGGCCCGGACCCTTATGAAGATCCCGGATTCACCTAGGGCCTGAACACCTTTGACCTGGGGCGGTTCGGACAGTTCGTCGTCGCCCCACTCCGGGTCCTCCCACATCTCCTGCCCGGCCTGGCGGATCACTTGCATGGCCTGGCGGAGATCGCAGTCGTACGAGACTTCTATGTCGACCTGGGCCCTGGCCCAGAGCTGCGAGAAGTTCGCCAGGTGGGCGATCTTGCCGTTGGGAATCGTCCAGACGACTCCCTGACGAGTCCGGATCGAGGTGGACCGGAGCGATACCCTCTCCACAGTCCCCCGACCCTTGCCGAAATCGATGTCGTCCCCGACGCTGTAGGTGTCTTCCATCATCATGAACAGGCCGCTCAGGAAGTCCCTCACGATCTCCTGCGACCCGAATCCTATGGCGACCCCGACGATTCCGGCGCCCGCGATGAGCGGGCCCAGGTTGATACCGAGTTGGCCCAAAGCCAGCAGCCCGGTGAACGACCATATGGCGATCATGGCCACACTGCGGAGAACGGTGGCCAGGGTGTCGGCCCGGGCCTTGGCTCGCAACTCCTCCGCCTCTTGCGAGACCAGGGGATCGCGTCCTACGTCCCTGAGTGACGGCCTGTCGATCCTGTCCCGGAAGTGCTCGATCGCCCTCCTTACAAGGCGGGACACGAGCCATCCGACCGCCAGTATTAACAGGACCGTCAGCCCGCGTTCGACGAACCATGCAGACAGCCCTGCCAGCAGGCCGCTACCCGACCACTCGTAGACCCTTTGGCATACGATGCTCGGTTGGTCGCCGCAGACCGCTGGCGCTCCGGTGCCGGTTTGGGCTAGAACGATCATTGGACACCTACGCTTGTCTTCGGGGAACGAGCCAACGGATTGGCGTCGGCGCAGAGCCTAGTCCGGTGGCCGGTGGCCGGTTGCCGTGTCACGACAACCACACCTAGCTCATCGTGACAAGGACCTAGCTCGGTAATCGAGTACCGTCAAGAGTTAGCACCATTCACCATTCACCATTCACCATTCACCATTCACCATTCACCATTCACCATTCACCATTCACCATTCACCATTCACCATTCACCATTCACCATTCACCATTCACCATTCACCATTCACCATTCACCATTCACCATTCACCATTCACCATTCACCATTCACCATTCACCAGCCCCACGGACAACCGACAACGGGCTCAGGATGTGGCTTGTTCTACCCTTAGCTTGAAGGTGCGTGCGGAGTGCTGATCCAACGCCCAGTCCACCTGGATGACCTCGGGCAGCGAGGCCACCTGCTCGTCCGAAAGTCCCAAGGCGTGGGTCGTCACCAGAACATCACCGGATCCCAGGTCCGGGATGCCATCCGCTCCTCCCAGGTGAGCCTCGATAGAACCCGAGAAATACTGGCGGACGAGCGACGAGATCCGCTCAATACCCCGCCTGGTGGGTAGGACCACCACCACCCGGCACCGCGGGTCGATCGTGGCGATGCGGCGGAGCACACCGGCGGCCGGAACGAAGTTGAGTTCCACGACCCGGTCGAGGCCCGGAGACTTGGCGGCCACATCGGCGAGATGGAAGAGAGGGACCGCGACCACGTCGAACGTCTCGGTCCAGTCGTCGGCCAGTTCGTCGAGGAGGAGCGGCTCGACCGCCACCCCGGTGGCGTTCTCGACAATCCGGAACATGCGGCCTAGATCGAACGGGTTGCACTCGGCGAAGGCGACCCTGGTGGTAGTCGTCACCGAGGCGAGAGCCTTCTCGAACATCCGCTCTATCAGAATCCGGTCGTACCCCGCGGCGGAAGCCCTCGAAACAACGCTGGTCAGGTCCTCCACGATCTTCGACTCGGAGTCGATCCGAGCCGGTTGGGTGGCGGTCACGAAGGTCCCCCGGCGTTCCTCGGTCCGCACCAGCCCGTCGGCGGACAACCGTCTCAGAGCCCTGCTCACCGTGGAGGGATTCGAACCGAAGGCAGCCGCCAGGTCCCGGCAGGAAGGTAGGCGCGCGCCCAGCGGGAAGGCGCCGGCGCCGAGCCGCTCGAGGATCAGGAGATAGATGTCGTCGACCGATCGGGAAGCGCGGTTCATGGTCTGGTTCCAATGTAGAGGGTCAGGGGATCCTCGCACGGCAACCGCTCGATACCGCAGAATCCCGCTTCGCTCAGCATGGCCTCGAGGGTTGCCCGCGAGTGAGCCGCTCCCCCGGTCTCGACGCGCATCATCAGGTCGAACAGCGACCCGAACGCCCCCGGGCCGCTGTCGGCCGAGAAGTCGTTGACCACCACCCGGCCCCCGGATACGAGCGCGTTCCGTACCCGCTGCAGCAGGTCCACACCCGTCTCCGGTGGTAGGTCGTGCAGGAGGTGCGACACCAGAGCGGCATCCACCGACACGGGGGCAACACCGCAGGAAGGATGATCGAAGAGGTCGACCCCGACAACCGAGACACCTGTGCTCGCCAACCGGTCCGCCGCCCATGCCGCCACCGGGGGGAGATCAACCAGGGTGACATCCGACCCGGCCGCATCGAGCAGGCGCGAATACGTACCGAGCCCGCCGCCCACGTCGAGCACCCGTTTGCCCGGGGCCAGCTCAGCCAGTTCGTGGAGGGGCGGGCCGCCGATCCTGGCAAGCACATCGAGCGCCTCGAGGAAAGCCAGAGCCCTCCCGGGACGGGTTCTCAACTGCGATCTCCACGGTTCCATCGCGGCCTGTCCCTCCAGGACGACCTTGTCGAGGCGGGTCCACGCCTCCGCGAAGACCGCTTCCTTGGCCACGACCAGTGCCATCTCGCCGTCCGGTCCCAGGCGAGCGGCCACGTAGCCGGTGGCGGAGTAGCCATCGGGGGTGGCCTCCGCGAGCCCCAACGACACCAGTGCATCCAGCAGCGCGGCGAGGTTCGACGGATCCGCCGACAGTTCCCGAGCCAGGTCTGCCGCTGATCGGGGAGCTCCGGGCAGGACCTCGAACAGCCCGACTCGTTGGGCGGCGGCGATCACGGCCGCCGGCTGGTAGCCCGTTATCAAGTCGATCAGGTCCCAGTCGTTGTCGATCATCGGCGTCTCAACGTTCGATAGAGGCGCCAGCCACGCCGGGCCGCCGACAGGCCGGACAACCTGGCGCGCCTCGAACTCCTGCGACCGAGATCCCCGAGCACGGCCATCGCGGCGTTCTTGCCGGGCATGCCGGACAGACCACCGCCGGGGAAGGTACCGGCGCCTGACAGGTAGAGCCATGGCGCCTCGGTGCGGTATCCGAGAGCGGTGGGAGGGCGGCGCGAGAACATCTGGTCGAGGGTCATGTCGATGTGGTTGGGATTTCCGGAGACCGCCCCGGTGCGCCTCTCCCATGCCTGCGGTCCGGTCACCCGCATGTCGACCATCCGATCCCTGATGTCGTCCCCGGTGATAGAGGCGAAACTGTCCAGAACCCGCTCCGCGGTGGCCATGAGGCCGGCTTCCGTCCATTCCCCGCCGTGGAGGCGGGCAGGCACGAACGTCGACATCCACGCGGTCCCACCACCCGGGGGCGCCCCCGAGGGATCGAGCGCGGACGGTGACGCCCACAGGATGGACGGCTCGGAGGGTAAGAGACCGGCCGCGATCTCACCGAAGGAGCGGGTCATGGCGCCCGGCCGGGGCTGGAGCAGCCAGATCGCCTCCGCAGGCCCGAAGCCGCCAGGTGTCGCCCGTGCGGACAGTGCCAGGTCGACCTTGAACTCGGCCACGTTCAGCGAGCCGCTGGTCGCCTCCCTCGCACCGGCTTCTAGAGCAGGCAGGCCGGAGACCACGAGACGGCTCGTGCGTGCGATGTCGAGAGTGGAGACCACAACATCGAACCGGTGGTCACCGGTCGCGGAGGTCCGCAACGCCACACCACCCTGAGCCCCGTCGATCGATACCACGGCATCGCCGGTGCGGAGGCTTCCTCCGGCAGCTTCGAGCGACTTGGCCAAGGCTTGGATCAGTTTCTCCGAGCCCCCGACGGGGCGCCCCGGACCGTGTCCGTGCGACCCGGCCAGCAGGAGGCCGAACAGTCCGGTCCCGGGGAGCCAGGGGGGCAGTTGGGCGAACGAGCCGTACATGGTGAGGGCCGCGGCCAGGTGCTGATCGCTGATGTGGTCGCCCACGATCTTCTCGGACGAACCAAGGATGAGGCCCATGGGGTCGATGCCTCCGATGGGGCCCAGTCGGGCTATGTCGACAAGTGAGGGACCCGCCGACAACCCGTCGAGGATCGCCAGCAGGTCCGATCCGACCGTTGCGAGCGTTCTGTACCCGGCGATGTCATCCTGCCCCAGACCGGCGAAGCCCTCCAGCGTCGTATCGAGGTCCCGGTGGAACAGCAAGCTTGTCCCGTCCCCGTATCCGGCACCGGCTGTCACATCCCGGAAGGCGTACTCCAGCCCGAACCGACCGAGGTCCAGTTCCTCCGCCACCGACAGTATCGCGCCGTGGTCGATCGCCCCACGTTCGATCCGATGGCCCGAAGGCAGTTGTTCGGTCCAGATGCACCCGCCCGCGGTCGGGTTCGCTTCGAAGACCGTGACGTCGAGGCCGGCGTTGGCCAGGTAACAGGCACAGACCAGCCCGTTGTGCCCTCCGCCGATGACGGAGACCCTGGTCATAGGAAGGAGTGGACGCCGCTGAGGCCCGCGCTAGCCGCGACCGCCCTGGCCAGGAAGCGGCCGCGGGCGATCTGGTCTGCTTCGTCGACGGTGGTGAGCCGGCCATCGGCGAGCAACCGGCGCCCGTCCACCCATACGTTGCTCACCGACTGCGGTCCGGCGCAGTAGACGACCTGCTGGTAGGGATCGTGGATGGCGGCCAACTCGACCGTGGGATCGAGAAGGACGACGTCGGCGCGCTTTCGCGGTTCGAGGCTGCCGACCCTGCTGTCGATCCCCAATGCTCGGGCCCCTCCGAGCGTTGCCATCTCCAACGCGTCGACGGCGGACATGACGGCCGGATCCAGATGATGAACCTTCTGTAGCAGTGCCGCCATCTTCACCGCTTCGAACATGTTCTGGGAGTCGTTGGAGGCTGGTCCGTCCGTGCCGATCCCGACCGCCAGCCCTGCCGAGACCAGCCGGGCGAGCGGGCAGACTCCGGAACCGAGGATCATGTTGGCGACCGGGTTGTGCGCCACGGACGCGCCATGGGCGGAGAGCAGGTCGATGTCCTCTTGGGTGATCCATATCAGGTGGGCGGCCAGCATCGGAACGTCGAGAAACCCGAGCGCCGCGGCCTGGGGCACCGGGCGTCTCCCCCACCGCAGCGAGGCATGAACCACCTCCTCCCTTACCTCCGCCAGATGGGTGTGCACCCCCCAACCGTTCCGGCGGCACGCGGCCGCACCGGCCTCGAGGAGTCCGTCGGACTGGCCGAGCAGCGTCCCGATCCCGTACCGGAAGTCGAGGAGTTCCGACTCCCCGGCGAGCCGGGCCAGGTCATGTTGCTCGTCTAGGACCTCTTCGATCGGCATGGGCGGAGTCTCGCTGGTCCCCCCGAGCGCGTCCTCGGCGCCGAAGCTGACCGTGCCCCGCAACCCCACCTCGCTGAGACCTCCGGCAACGCCGAGCGAAGCCCTCGTCCCGGGGTTGGAGTGCACGAACATGTCGTTCACGCAGGTGATCCCGCTCCGGATCATCTCGATCGCCTTCAGGCGGGTCCCCTCCCGGGCCATCTCGGCGGTGAGGCTCTGAGACACAGGAGTGACGATGTCCTCACCCCATTCGTACAGGGTCTTCTCCGAACCCATGCCCGGCACCAACGCCTCGGAGAGGTGGGTGTGGACGTTGACCATTCCAGGCATGACGATCCCGAACCCGTCCCCCACCACCGTCGCGGCGGGATCGATGGCCCGCAGCCGGTTGTAAGGACCGACGTCGGTGATGGCTCCGGCTTCGATACGGACCGCGCCATCCTCCAGCGGGGGACCCCCGCCCATGGTGAGCACCCAGGCACCCCGAACCACCACCGTCTCCCGGGGCGGCAGGGCGGCCACCGTCAACCTGCGAGCGCAGCGATCGAGGAACCCAGCACTCCGATGAAGCGGTCTACCTCAGCACGCCGGATCACCAGCGGCGGTGCGACCCGGACGGTTCCCGCCGAGTTCAGCATCGAACCGACCACCACACCCCTGCGGGCCATGTCGTCGACCAGCGGCTGGGCCATTCCGGCCGGATCGACGTCGAACGCGCACCACAGTCCGATCCCTCTGATCCCGACCAGGGTCTCGGGGTGCTGCTCCCGGACGGAGCGCAGACCGTCCCGGAGGTACTCCCCCATCTCTGTGGCTCGCTCAACCAGGCCGTCCTGCTCGATCACGTCGAAGGCGGCCACCGCCGCCGCGCAGGAGATCGGGTTGCCCCCGAAGGTGGTCAGGTGCGAGAGAGGCGGGTCCAGGAACGTGGCAAAGATCTCGGCGGTGGAGATGAACGCCCCCAGGGGCAGGCCCCCGCCGAAGGCCTTGGCGATGGTGATCACGTCCGGGGTTACCCCCCAGTTCTGGCAAGAGAACCAGTGACCCGAGCGTCCCATTCCTCCCTGCACCTCGTCGCAGATCAGAAGGGCGCCCCGCTCGGAGCACAACTCCCGCAGTCCGGGGAGGAAACCGTCGGACGGGATCCTCACCCCCCCTTCGCCCTGGACCGGCTCCACGATGACCGCGGCTATCTCGCCGTCGATGGCGGCATCGGCGGCGTCGAGATCGTCGAAGGGAACGAACCGAACCGGCTGCAGCAGCGGCTCGAAGGGCTTGCGCCACTCCTCCTTCCACGTCACGGATAGCGACCCGAGCGTTCGACCGTGGAAGGAACGCTCGAACGCCACGAAACCCGGGCGGCCCGTGTACTTGCGGGCCAGCTTCAGCGCCCCCTCGGTGGCTTCGGTGCCGGTGCTGGTCAGGAACGCGACATCGAGATCGCCGGGCGTGACGGAAGCGAGGCGCCGGGCGATCTCCACCTGGGGCGGCAATGTGAAACGGCCGTACACGTCCACATGGGCGAACCGGTCGAGCTGGTCCTTGATCGCCTCCACGACCACTGGGTGGCAATGCCCGACGTTCGATACCGCAATGCCCGAGATCATGTCCAGCAGGACCTGGCCCTCGGCGGTCTTCAGCGAGCACCCGGCCGCGTCCACGATGACCCTCTCCTTGATACCGGGCACTGTCTGGCACAGGTGCGCCACGAAGTCGGATCGGTAGGCGTCGGCATCGGATCCGGACATCACCGGCCGGGTGTCGAGTTGTTTGAACCCGGTCACTGTCCGTGACCCTGACCGGTAGCCGACCGCTCTCCGAAGGTCCGGAGCATCCATCGCTTCGCTCTTACCAGCTCGGCCCCCGAGTCCTCCATCCGCAGTTTCCACAGCCTCTCGGGTCTGGCCTCCATCCCGAAGAGGGCGCCCCGGGCCTGCACGACCACCCGAGCCCGTTCTTCCAGGAACCAGAGTCGGGTGGCGGCTTCGAGGAGATCGCCACCGACCGACAGAGCTCCGTTGGCCGCCAGGAGCATGCTGAAGTCGTCGCCCAGCGTCGCCGCTACCCGGTCGGCGTGCTCGTCGGACTTGACGAGTTCGATCTCCGGATGGACCCGCACCCCCGCGCCTGCGATGCCACCGAGCCCATGGAGAAGGGGCAGCCGCTCGTTGGTGACACCCCATACCACGGCGAAGGGAGGATGGCCCCTGCAGATGGCCACGACTCCGGGACGGGCCCGGTAGATGGCATCGTGCATCGGCGCCTCAAGGGGAAGCCGGTCCACCGGACCCCCCACCGGAACGCCCGCATCGACCACGACCACGTCCTCGGCCGTGCAATCGGACATGGGACGGGTGCTGGTGATCAGGAAACCTCGCTCGGTTCGAGCCGATACATGCCCGAACGCTTCGACCAATCCGGCCGACGCAATCATCCGGGCGGTGGCCGCCACGTCGCTACGCCTCGAACGCGAGACCGAGATCATCGGCTGTCGAGCCAGGCAACGAGGTGGGTCAGGCTCTCCGGAAGGCCGAGTGGGGTGTCGTTGCCGTCGCCCCTCGCGTAGATGGCTCGTACCGCGCCCGGGGTCGCCTTGCGGCCTTCGGAGCGGAGCCGGACCGCCAGCCGCGTGCGAGCCTCCTCCAGTTGGTCCTGGCTCGGCATGACCGTCACGAGGTCGGGCGCCGTTTCCAGGACACCCATGAGTTGGACCGGCCCCTCGAGCCCGCTCCGCGACATGGACAAGCCCTCCGCTCTCCGGAAGGCCCGGTCGGCCAGGAAGCTGCGATGTGTCAAGCCCGGAGACACCCAGGCGCCGATCGCCGCGTAGTACGGAGACAGCCTCGTCAGTGACTTCGCGATCACTTCTGCCAGGTAGTTGTGAGTCTCGGCGTAGGCTTGCCGTTCCGCGGGTCCCCACCTCCACTTGCCGTTGCTCAACGGGACGGCGGTGCAGTCCTCCCGCTCGGGCGAGACCGAGGTGCCCCTCGCCTCGAAGAGTCCGGGATCGTCGTAGGCAGCAGCCGGACTCCGACGCCCCTCCCAGTAGTAGATGTTGGAGTAGGGCACGATCGCCAGAGGTTCCGAAAGCACGAAACGGTCCAGGTACACGTTCCCCTTCTGCAGGGGACCGTCGTGCACCAGAGCCGGATGCTCACCTTCATCCAGGTAGTCGTGCAGGTCTACGGGTGCCGCGGATGCACCGTGCGGCGCCCAGCCTGCCGCCAGCAGCGCCCCGTTGATGGCGCGATGCTCACGACTCGTCGAATACGGCTTGAACTTCGTGCAGGGGATCAGCAGCGCGACGCGACGGGCACCCGCCGCCGTGTCGGGCGGCGCCCACCGGTCCGCCACGTACTCGTGGAATGCGGCCACCTCGGGATGGCTCATCGCATCCCGATTGGCCTGCGGGGAGTAGAACCGCAGTGACGGATCCAACTCGAACGGTGGACGGATCTTTCGCGCCGACTCGTCCCAGCGGGAGTCGATCGTCGCTTGCTCTGTGATGGTCATGGTTGCCTCCCGTCAGGTTCACCCATCCCGGACTCTCATCAGCATGGAGGTGGGATTGAAGTCATTGCACGGGGTCAGATCCTGGGGACAGGCCGAGAGCAGCACGACCAGATCCTCATGGACCTGCAGGGTGATGGTGGCACCGGCCTCGTGGGCGGCCCGGTCGGTCACCACGTCCCCGTCGTCGGTGACGCGGTTGTGCATGAAGACGTTCCAGGCGGTCTCGCCGTACAACTCCACATCCTCGCCCAGCAGGTCCCGGGCCTGCTCGAGGTTGGCCAAGCAGTGAGGATGGTCGTCCAGGTCGTAGTCCCGCTTGAAACGTTCATGGTCGCAGCAGGGAACGATGATGTCGTGCTTTTCCACGTCGTCCCGCACGATCGTGAAGACCGGGTTGCGGTGGTTGGAGAACAGCTGCGAGCCGGTCGCGAGCAGGATCGAAGCGTTGCACGAAACGGTATGGGTCGGGGACAGGTACTCGGCGGGATCGTTGCGGAACCACGCGATCAGGTCACCCACCTGGTGGCCTTCAAGATCGACGATATCGAGCAGTTGGCCCTTCTCGACATACACACCCCGGCCCTCCCGAGCCGGGACGATCACTTCAGTTGCTCGTCCCATTCTTCCATCTCCAGTTGGTCCCGTTGCCCGTTGCCCGTGTACGGCTACCACACCTAGCTAGCTCATCGTGGTCGGTCCTAGCCCGGAAGGCGAGTACCCTCCAGAATTCGCCACCATTCACCATTCACCATTCACCATTCACCACTCACCACTCACCACTCACCACTCACCACTCAAACATGGGCTGATCCGGGGAGTTCGCCTACCTCGGGGGTGACCGTGACCTGGCGGGCCGCCGCGGGGGTGTTCCGGCTGCGGAGGGCTCTGATGCGCCCGTCGATGAGCACCGCGCTGATACCGGGAATGTCGCCTCGTGCCAGCGCCCCGAGCGCGTCGCCTCCGTATGAGCCCCACGGGGCGTCGGCGATTACGAGATCGGCTGGCCGGCCCACCTCGATCTTTCCGGCCTCCAGGTCATAGACATCGGCGGTGACGCCCGAGGCCCACGCCCAGACAACTGCCGGGTCGGCGTCGGACAGGGAGGACAGTTCGGCCATCGTCTTGACAACACCCAGGGGCATGACACCGGTTCCGGTGGGAGTGTCCGACCCGATGATGACCCGGTGTTCGGCGCCGCTCTCGAGCGCTGCGTTCACAATCTTGATCGCGCTGCGGACGTTGCCCGCCTGCACGATCTGGAGAACGAGATCGGTGTTCCGGACGATCTCGAGAACCCCGTCGTCATCGAGGGAGGAGGGACCACCGTTGACGTGACCGCACACGTCGGGCTTGAGCAGCATCAGGTGCTCGGTGGTGATCGGCTTGGATCCCGGGATCGAAGCGCCTCCCGAGTGGCACATCACCCGGATTCCGACCTCCTGTGCGGCCTGCACCTGTGGCAGGCCGTCGGCAGGATCCGCGTAGCGGCCGAACCCGAATTTGGCGAGGCGAACACCCTGTTCCGCCAGGTAGCGAAAGTGCTCCGGTTCCAGGGTGGGCTCCAGAACCACCGCGCCCCCATGGACCTTCATGCCGTTGGGCCGGTAGTTGCTCCACGAGCGCTGGGCGAACACTGCGAGGGCGACGACCCCGTCGGCGTCGTGCGGTCTCCCCGGAGCGTGGATCTCCCCAGGAGAGATCGCCTGGGTGATTCCCCCGTGCACGTAGGAACTGAGAAAACCGACCACGTTCTGGCGGGGCGTGAAGTCGCCGATGACCACATGGCAATGGGAATCGATCAGGCCGGGGCCCACCGTGGCCCCGTTGGCGTCGATGACCTGGTCGGCCTGCTGGGATCCCGCCGCGGACCCGATCGAGGCGAACCGCCCGTCCTCGATGAGCAACGCCTCGGCGTCACGAACCGGCTGGCCGAGGTCGCCCGTAACCAGGGTTCCGATGTTGATGACCGCGGTCCGAGACAATCCGGGACCCCTAACGCAGTCCGTCCTCGCCTATGACGTCCTCGGCCATCAAGCCCCCCAGCCGCGCGTTCGGGCGTCCGCGGTTGGCCGCCGCTACCGCCACCACGACCTCGTCGGGCCGGGGAGCATCTCCGGGATTCAAGGTGACCGCGTCGTAGTTGTCGCGCACGTAGAGGGCGTCCTTGTGAGCAAGGGGGATAGTGATCGGGGTACCGGCAGCTCCGACGATGGTGGCGGACGACATCCAGGCCACCCCGCCGCCGACCTCCTCGCGCAGGGGATTGGCGAAGGCGGTGGAAAGGAACATCACCACATGTTCCTGGGAACCGGCCAGCCCCGCTATCCCACCCTTCCCGTAGGACTGGACCGGGTCGCCGAGTGCTTCCGTGGCCATCACCCCCAACCGCAAGCCCAGACCGGCGGAGAATGCGACAGCTTCCGACAGATCCTCGTGGTAGGCGCCCGCGTACGGGTTGTGGATGACGGCCGCCACTATCACCTTCCGCAGCGGCGGATCGGCCCTGATGCCCTCCCGGCTTCGCTCCTCCTCGATCTGGGTGATGAACTTGCGGATCGGGAACTCGAGACTCAAAGGGACTCCCTCCTGGCTGCGTCGGCAGCCGGCGGGTAGGTGCGGTCGAACAGTCCCTCTTCCAGGCCGTCCAGGTAGTCGAGGACGTCCTCGAGGTCCGTGACGTCCACATACTTCATGTGCAGGTCGAACAGGGTGATCTTGTGGGACACCTCCCCGCGGTCGAACACCGCCTCGTGCGGGATGGTGACGAGAAAATCGTAGGACAGGGCGTCGACGGCGCTGGCCCGGACGCAGCCGCTGGTGGTGGTGCCGGTCAGGATCAGCGAATCGGCTCCCATCATGTTCAGGTGGCTCACCAGGGGCGTCCCGAAGAAGGCGGACGGTTTGCGCTTCTCTATGAACAGGTCGCCGGGCTCCGGCCCGATCTCTGCCACGATCTCGTTGCCCTTGTGGCCCATGACGTCTACCTCATCCTCGGACCGGGTGCTCTTCAGGGTCCACACGCCGAGGTCGAAGCCATCGGAGCGCCGCGGGTTGGTCGTGTAGATCACCGGAAGGCGCTTGCGACGGGCCACGTCGAGTATGCGGCGGATCGCCGGGATCCCGCGCTCCCAGGCCTCGGGACCGCAGGCGTAGCGCCACTTCTTGATCGACTCGAGGATCGGCTCGGCCCGGTCGCCGCAGAAGTTGTAGTTGACATCGATCACCATGATCGCCGGCCGTTTCCCGTATCCGGCCCGTTTGCCCCAGCCGGCCTCCTCGAAGACGACCCGGTCGGTGTCGGTGAGCACGTCGTCCCAGATCGGCATGGTCAACCGCCCCTCACACTGCGGTATCTGGTCGTCTCGGGGGCGAACCCCGGACGGTCGAACTCGTCGGCCAGCCACCGGTCGGTAGGCGCCACCCGCACCGGGCTCACGGGATCCATCATCCGGGTCGCAGCCCGGAGCGAGCGGGGTAGGTACTCCCCTCTCGGCTCGCCTACCGGACGCATCCCCGGCGAGTCGTCGGCCCACTCGGCCGAGATCTCTCCGCGCAGGATGGTCATGATGGGCCAGCCGGTGAAGTCGTGGCCTTCCATGATCGACCAACCCGACCGGGTGTTGATGTGCTCCTTGCCGACGGTCACCTCCCTGCCGAGGTCGATGATCACCATGTCGGCGTCGAAACCGGGCAGGAGCGAACCCTTCTGGCCCCAGAGCCCGGAGGTCTTCGCCGGGTTCTCGCAGCTGACCTGGACCGCCCGCTCGAGACTGATGCGGCCCTTGTTAACCCCTTCCGAGAGCATCACCGGCAGGAACAGTTCCACACGGGAGAATCCCGTCCGGCAGTCCCAGATGACCGGGTTGTACATCTCCTCGTGAGAGGACGGCTCCCATCCGACCACGTGGTCGGAGCCGACCACATCGACGGTCCCGTCGGCGAGGGCCACCCAGAGGGCTTCGATGTTGTCGCGCCGGCGGAGCGGGACGTTGATGCGCCAGCCGTACTCGGGTTCGGCCCACAGCCAGGGAGGTCCGGTCTGGGCGTAGAGCTCGAGTCCTTCGGCCCGCGCCCTTGCCACCTCCTCGAACGACAGCCTGGTCGTGCAGTGCTGCAGGTACAGGGGCACGTTGCCCGGGGTCTGCATGGCGAGGTATGCGTAGGAGCGGATGTGGTGCGCCTCCAGGAAGTCGGGCGACCGGTCGGTCCAGGACCCGAAGTCGGTTCTCCCGCTCTCGCGGAGGCGGTCCTCGAAAATACGGCCGATCTCCCAGTTCTCCGGATGGATGTGGACGATCCCCGGACGTCCTATATGGGCGACCTCTTCCATCACCATGAATACGGTGCCGTCGTCGATGCCCTCCCCGAGACCGGCCCTCCGCGACGGCCAGTTGGTGTCCGTGTCGTCGCCGAAACCCTTCATGGAACGGGTCTGGAGGTACAGCTTGAAGGAGGTGACGCCGTGCTCCTCCGCGTACTGGGGGATCTCCCGGGCATGCTCGTCTGTCTCGAGCATGTACGTGAGGTAGGCGTCCACGTGGCTCACCTCGTTGATCACGTCCCGCCCCGACGGGAACGACTCGTTGAACGAGACCACATCGGCCCTGGCCACGACTTCCTTGAACGGTTTGGTACCGAGACGGGTGGTGGGCGCCTGGATACCCCACGTGGTGATGCCCGCCGTGGCCGCCGCCCTCGACTCGGTGGTCATGTCGTAGTCGAATGGCACGTAACACCCGGGATGCGCCTCGGAATCGACCACCCCCGGAAGGACGTAGTTGCCACGAGCGTCGATCGTCCGCGCAGCTGCCGGCAGCAGTTCTTCGGGCGCCAGAACGGCCACCTTGCCGTCCTTGACCCCGACTGCAACCCGGTACCGCCCTCCGCCGAGTACGACCGTCCCGTTGACTACTGCGAGATCGAGAGGTTCTCGTGCCATCGCTCCAAACTCCCGTCTGTGTATCTTGTCAGCAACAGAGACAGTAGCCCATCGTGTCGCCACCCCTCAACCGGAACCCTGAGAGTGGCGACCCTTTCGTCGCAGCCTGACGAGCCGGCACTTGGGATGCGGTTCGGCGAGCGCGCTGATGATCCTCGAGGGCCAAGGTCCCTCTGGGCTCGGCGCGGATCTAAGGGGCCACCCGGGGAGGCGCCAAGTACGGGAATCGCACGGGGACGGTTGAGACCGACACGCCCTTGCTGCCATCCGACGAAACGACCACGTTACGGAGCCATGCCTCGTCATCACGGCCCGGGTGGTCACTCCTGTGGTGCGCGCCCCGACTCTCGGTCCGGACCAGGGCGCTCCGGCACAATGCAGAGGCCACCACCAGCAGGTTCTCGATGTCCATGGCTTCGTTCCAAGCGAGGCTGTGTTCACGACTGCCGGCCGGACGCACCGAGGGCAACCGACCCTCCAGTTGGCGCAGCTTCTCGAGGGTCCGCGAGAGGCCCGGGCCGGTCCGTACGACGCCCGCCCCCTCCCACATCGTTTGTTCCAGTTCCCTCCTCAGGGAGTGGGGATCTTCACTCCCGCCCGGCTCCCCCAGTAGTGACTCGGCGCGTGCTCGAATCGTCTCGGGCTGGCTGACCGAGACGGTTCCCATCGGCTCGGTTGACGCGAAATCGGCCATGGCCTCCCCAGCGCGAGCCCCGAAGACGGTGGACTCGGCGACCCCGTTGCCTCCGAGACGGTTGCATCCGTGGACACCTCCGGCATCCTCCCCGGCGACGAACAGCCCTTCGACCGCGGTACGACCCGATGGATCAATCCTGACTCCCCCCATGTGGAAGTGGGAGGTGGGGATGACCTCGATCGTCTCTCGGGTGAGATCGCGGCCGGCCAGCGAAGCCCGTTTCACCATGCCGGGAAACTCGGCTCGGATCCTCTCAGCACCTATGTGGCTGACATCGAGGAAGACGCCTCCCTGCTGGCTACCTCGCCCCTCGACCACTTCGAGATACATGGCTCGCGAGACGATGTCGCGCGTCGACCGCTCCAACCTCTCAGGGTCGTGGGCAGCCATGAAGCGTTCCCCCGCCATGTTGAGGAGATGACCGCCCACACCCCGCAACCCCTCTTCGACCACCGAACCGGTCAGCACCGAGTCGCCAGCCAGCAGACCGGTCGGGTGGAACTGGAGCATCTCCATGTCCATGAGACCGAGCCCGGCCCGGAATGCCATCGCCACCCCATCGCCGGACTTCTCCATCGACGGCGAGGAGTAGCGATACATCCGGGCGCCGCCGCCGGTTGCGATGAGGACCGCACGAGCCCTGATCGTGAGGAACTCCCCGGTTCTCAGGTCGGTGACCACCAGACCGCCGACCCGCCCACCATCCCCTGCGAGCAGGAGATCGACGGCCCGATGCTCCTCGAGGATGCGCACACCGGGCCTGGTCATCACATGGTCCGCCAGGCGGGACACGATCTCGATTCCTGTCAGGTCCCCCCGGTGAACGGTGCGATCGTGCGTCATCCCGCCGAACGGCTTCAGGTCGTGGCGGCCATCCGGATTGCGGTCGAACCGGCACCCGAGAACCTCCTCCAGCTCCCGTATCCGCTGTGGAGCATCG
This sequence comes from Candidatus Spongiisociaceae bacterium, assembly GCA_965219685.1. Lineage (GTDB taxonomy): Bacteria > Actinomycetota > Acidimicrobiia > Spongiisociales > Spongiisociaceae > JAPPFW01. The sequence continues at coordinate 1,848,006 of CBDCOH010000002.1, forward strand.
TCGGCGAGAACCTTGGCCAGATGCTGGTCGTTGAGGAACCCTCCTCCGATGATCGTGTCCCGAAGGTGGATCTCGGGGGAGTCATCCGGGTGCAGCGCAGCGTTGAAGCCTCCCTGGACCATGCGGGTGCACCCGCTCTTTCCGAAGAGTCCCTTCACAACGACTGTCACGTCCAGACCGGCCGGATGCGCCGATGCCCGCAAGGCCGCGAACAGGCCGGCGCCTCCCGATCCGATGATGGCAATGTCGGTGGTGAGTTCGTTCATCGGCGGGGTCCGAACGCCAGCACCCGTCGCGCCGCCATCCTCTTCAGTTTGTGGATGGCGTGCGGAATGGCAAGATCCTTGGGGCAGGCATCGAGACAGTCAAGGTGGCCGCGGCATCCGTACATTCCATCTGCCGTCGCCAACCCGCGTATGCGGCTCTCGGCCTCGGCTTCATCCGCCTCCTCCACAAGCCGTAACGCTCGGAACAATGCAGCGGGGCCCACATAACCCTCGTTGACTCCGGCCATCGAGCAGGCCGACAGGCACGCCCCGCAAGTGATGCAGTCCCCCGAGGTTTCGAGACCGGCCGGCGTCTGGCCGTGAGGCGTCCCTCCTGCCGGATCCACCCTCCTGTATCGAACGAAGAACGGCTCCGGGTCCACAACGAGATCCTTCAGGACCGGCAGGTTGCGCAGGGGGCCGATCCGGATCGTCCGGCCCACCGACCGGACGGGAGTCTGGCAGGCGAGAGCCTCCCGGCCGTCAACCAGCAGAGCACAGGTACCGCACATACCGACCCGGCAGGAGAAGCGAAACGAAAGGGTCGGGTCGTGACGCTGCGCGATGGTCCTCAACATGTCGAGGATCGTGAAACCTACCCCCGGCTTCACCTCGTAGGTCGACTCGTAGCGACCGCATGATCGGTCGAAACGGGCCACCCGGACCGTGACTATCTTCACAGTGCCACCGACGCACCCCAAGCGGTCAGTGCTGCAGCCAGGACAGCGAAGGGGATGGTGAGCCGGTCGGCGACCCGTACCCATCCGAGATCGATCATGATCGTGCGGATGCCGAACAGGGCGTGGAACGCTACGGCGGCGATCAAGACAACATCCACCGCTCCGTTCGTGTGGATCGCGGTCATCAAGTCTCCGCCCGGCACTGATCCCCTGAACGCCCAACCGCTGACAACTTTCAGAGGCACGAGGACCAGGAGCAGGGCGGACGCTACGCGCTGCACCACCCACGCCACCGCACCCCGGGTAGCGCGCCGGTCCGTCCGCCGTGCCCGAAGGGTCCCCGGATCTTCCCCGGTCATGTGCTGGGACCCGCGGAAAGGCCCGGGCTCGTCGTGAAGGTGTCGAGACTCATCCACTCTTCCAAATATCCTCCCCCAAGCCCGGCCGAGGTCACACAATCCTCGCCCTGTCGTCGGTTAGGGTCGGGACGACCCGACCACACAAAGCGGCAAGGCGTACACATGCAAGATACCTGCGGGTCGCCGGCGCCAAGGGATTCTGAGGCTCGAGTGACCACCTGTCCCCATCCATGCCCTGGGCTCCTACTCTCCAACCTGTGACGTACGTTCGGGCGGGCTCCATCGAAGAGGCAGTCTCGCTCCTTCGCGACCGTGGCCCCGACGCGAGGATCCTGGCCGGCGGGCAGAGCCTGATACCGATCATGTCCGCCGGGCTGGCCCGTCCGTCGGTGTTGATCGATGTGATGGGGATCGACGAGACTCCACTGCTGGAACTGGAGGATGATCATGTGCGCATCGGGTTCCGCGCTCGCCACATCGACGTCGAACGAGCGGAACCATCGATCGCCACTGCCGCTCCCCTGCTGCCGGCGGCGGCTCCGTTCGTCGGTAACCGGGCGGTCAGGAACAGGGGCACCGTCGTGGGAAGCGTGGCGCACGGCGACCCGGCGGGCGAGTGGCCTGCAGTCGCGATCGCTCTCGATGCGAACGCCCACATCGTCGGTCCTGCAGGTACGCGGACGGTTAGGGTCGACGACCTGATCCTGGGATCCCTATGGGTTGATCTCGAACCCGATGAGATGATCACCTCGATCACGATTCCAGCGGTCGAGAGGGACAGCGGTCTCATGGCAGGGGCGGGTGTCTACGAGTTGGCCCATCGGCGCGGCGACTACGCCATCGTGGGATGCGTCGCCCAGGCGGTGGTCGACTCCGACGGCCGGATCTCCGAAGGCCGGTTCGCCATGTTCGGCCTCGGGGACACTCCGTGGCGCAATGCCGAACTCGAGCTTGGTCTGGCGGGGGCACTTCCGACCGACATCGCGGACGTGACCGGGGAGCTCCCGGGCCTGATCGACGCCGTCACAGATGCCAAGGCGTCGGGGGCATACCGGCGGCAGGTGTCCGGCGTCGTGGCCGCACGCGCCCTGCGGGCCGCCTACGACCACGCACTCACCCGGCGCGTTGCCGGATAGCAGAGATGCAACATCCGAACCCACGATTCTGTGCACCCTTAACAACTAACAACGAACAACTAACACCTAGTAACTAAGGGTGCTTCGGTATGCGAGCGCCCATGATCACGGCTCCTGCCAGCGCCATGACGAGAGACATCGCCCACAGGACCGGGTAGCCACCGGTGAGGTCCACGCTCCAGCCTTGGATCGGCGGCCCGACGCCGAGCCCGGCCATGAACCCGAACATCACCACTCCTGACTGGGAGCCGGCCAGGCCCGATCCCGCTCGACTGATCACAGCCACCATCCCCACCGAGTTCCACGAACTGGTCGTGAAACCCATCAGCAGTGCTCCGGCCGCCAACTGCCATGCCCGCCCGCCGTAGGGAGCAGTGAGTATCAGGGCGAACGAGACGGCGCCTGCGGTTGCTTGCCACGTGAGGATCTTCTCGAACTCGCCACCACGATCGGCGAGGCGAGCCCATATCACCCGGCCCACGACAGCCGCGAGCCCTGCCAGACCGGCGGCGGCTCCGCCCAGGACCGGACTTAGCAGGAGCACCTCCTGTGCGTACAGCGGTATGAAGGCCACCGCAGAATTGGCGTACCCGAGCAGGAAGGCGAACACGGTCATGGCCACCAGGTCGGGATCGAGGCGGAGGGCGGCAACCCCGCCCGCTCGCACACGTCGCTCCCCGGGGTCGCGGGGCACGGCGACTCCGGTCGCAACCACCGCCGCGAGGGTCAAAGCCCCCACGATCCCGAGAGCGGCGCGCCATCCGAGACGCAGGGCCACGGGCGGCAGCGCGACCCCGCTCAGGAAGAGGGCAAGCGACACCCCCGACTGCTTGACACCGGTCACGATCCCCCTCCGCCGGGCAGGAAGGTGGAGGGCGATGGTCTTGTTGGTGGCGGAGTTGGCTGCCGACAGCGGCACGGACGCGATAACGGACGCCACGTACATCACCAGAACGTTCCTGGCGACCGCGTACAGAAAGAAAGACAGGGCGCTCAGGGCGAACACCGCTAGGAGCGAACGCTTCGCCCCGATCAGATCGACTGCCCTCCCCGACGGTATGGCGACGACGGCGCCGACCGCGGAACTCACTGCGATGATCGCCCCGAGTTCCGCTCGTGTCATGGAGAACTCTCCGATCAGGAAGTGTGCAAGGATCCCCAGGGCATGGGAGGTCATCGTGCTGACCGCCATTGCCAGCAGCATCAGGACGGTCAGGGTGATACGGGTCCTGGGTTCCTGTTGCATGAACGGGAGTCCCGTCAGCCCGACATCGGGGCGCCACCGCTGCGCTGGTCTTCGCCCTCGCACTCCCCCGGCCCGACCCCAGGTCGCCTGTACGGCCTAACGATGCGCCAATGCACCCTTCCCTTGATCACTACTCACGGAACTCACTGCGGGAAGGGCTCCAAGCGGGGTTCTGAACACAGCGCATCTCGTCAGGTGAGATTTTCTCGGCTCCACAACTAGTTCGCCAGTAGCGTACCTGTCACCCGGGGACGCCCGCAGTTATACTCTCGCCATCCGACGGAGGATCCCGCTTGGGTGCGCTTCCAATCGCGAAGGCTCATCAGCATCCCGCCCAACGGTCCGCCCTGCCTCCGACCAACCCGGACTCCCGGAGCTTCCGTCCATGTCCATCCGCACCCGCGACTGCCGGCCACCCTGATCGCCCGGATCAGTGGTTGCGGTGACCGAGGCTCTCGATCCCCACCCAGATGAGACACTGAGACGCCCTGCCGTCGTTACCCGCGAACTATCGATCGTTTACGGCACCGGAAAGGACGCTGTCGTCGCTCTCGACGGCTTCAACACCGCGATCGACGAGAACGAATTCGTAGCGATCATCGGCCCTTCCGGTTGCGGGAAGTCCTCACTCCTGAAGGCCATATGCGATCTGTTGCCCGCCGAAGTCGTGCAGGGTGACATAGAGGTGCATGGACGGTCGCCTTTCGATGCGCGCCGTGACAACGCCTTCGCGTTCGTATTCCAGGACCCGGTGCTCGCTCCCTGGCGTACGGTCATAGAGAACGTCTCTCTTCCCTTGGAAGTGGTCGACTCCGACCGCTCCGACATCGACACAAGGCCGCAGGAACTCGTGGAGCTGGTCGGTCTCAGCGGCTTCGAGAACGCACTACCCCATTCGTTGTCGGGAGGCATGAGACAGCGGGTGGCGATCGCGAGAGCTCTCACTCTCGAACCGTCCGTTCTGTTGCTGGACGAACCCTTCGGCGCGTTGGACGAACTGACACGGGACTACATGCATGACGAGCTCCTCAAGATATGGCGCACGACAGAAGCCAGCGTGCTGCTGATAACTCACTCCATCCCCGAGGCCGTATACCTCTCCGACCGGGTACTCGTTCTCAGCGCCCGCCCGGGCAGGCTGCTCACCGATATCGACATCCCGTTCCCCCGGCCACGGGACCCGAACTTGAAGACATCCGTAGAGTTCCTGAAAAGGACCAACGAGGTACGAGCTTCGCTAAGCCAGGAGTTCCATGACTGAGAGGATGGGAACCAGATGAGCACCGACCCGGGCGGCCGGTCTGCGTCAGGTCTCCGCTCCGCGGTGATACCGCCCGAGCGTGAGATCAAGCTCCTCCGCGACATCGCCAAGAGGTCCATGGTTCTGGTCGTCCTCATCGCCACGGTAATCGTTTGGGAATCTTGGGTGACGTTGCGGGACATCCCGAATTACCTCTTTCCGAAACCGACCACGGTCGTTGATCGGCTCGTTGCGAAACCGGCGGTCATGACCGAGGCCTTCCTGTTCACGTTCGTCGAGTCGATCATCGGGTTTGCCCTTGCTTCCATTGTCGGGATTGCCCTGGCCATTCTGATCGCCCGGTCGGCGCTACTCGAACGGCTCATATATCCGTATCTGAACATCATCCGAGTCACGCCGGTTATCGCCATCGCACCGCTGTTAACGATCTGGTTCGGGCACGGCATTCTCCCCCAAGCTTTGATAGCAGCCCTGATCGCCTTCTTCCCGATCGTGGTGACAACCGTGCTCGGACTCAAGTCCGTGGATCCGGAACTGGTCAGTTTGATGAAACTCCTGAACGCCACCGAGGCAAAGGAACTATGGAAGATCAGGCTTCCCAACGCCCTCCCCTACATCTTCTCGGCCTTCAGGATCTCGGCTCCGCTGGCGGTTGTCGGGGCTCTCGTCGGGGAGTTCGTCGGGGGCGCCCAAGGTCTGGGTTGGATACTGATAACAGCACGTGGCCGTCTGGATACGAGCACCGTGTTCCTGATGGTTGTGCTGGCAGTGCTGCTGGGCATCGCATCGTTCACGCTGGTTGTCGTATTCGAGAAGAGGTTCGTCAAGTGGCACCCGGCTGTCGTACTCCATAGTTAGGAGAACCGGAAGGACAGGCAAGGCCGTTTTTACATACGGCACGAACGGAAGGAGGGAAACGTGAAGTTTATGAGACGCGCGCTCGGAAGAGGTGCGCATTCGCCCAGGCGGCCCATTGCAAAGGTCCTTGTCCTGGTGGCGGTAGCGGCGCTGGTCGCATCCGCATGCGCTGAGGAAGAGGCCGAAGATGTGGTGATCCGCTTCAGCTTCGACTGGAAGATGGACGGCGACTGGGCTCCGCTGATCTGGGCCGGCGCGAACGGCTACTTCGAGGAGGAAGGTCTTAACGTCGAGTGGATGGAGGGAGACGGCTCAAGCGCCGTTCTGCCTCTCCTCGGTGCCGGCGAGCTCGAGATCGGCCAGATATCGGCTCCGCCCCTCGTCCTGAGCGTCCCCGAGGGTATCCCGGTGACGGTCGTGGGCGTCCAGGGGACGGGCAGCCCGAACGTATTCTTATGCGACCCGTCGATCCAGACGCCGGCCGATCTGGCAGGAAAGAGGTACGCCGACCAGGTAGGAGAGTTCGAGCACGCGCTGTGGATAGCGTGGACGGCTGCGAACAACGTGAACATCGCGGATGTGGATGTCATACCGGCCACCGGCGAGAGCGGAGACGTGCTGTTCATCGAAGGGGAGCTCGACTGCTATATCGACTTCTGGACGTCGGGAGTGATTCCGGAAGTGCTGAACGCTCGCGACGGCGAGGAGTCGCTCTTCTTCGTGAGGGACAGCCTGGACATCTACGGGCAGTCGATGGCGGTCAACAACGACTTCCTCGAGGAGCATCCGGACGCGGTCAGGGGGTTCCTGCGGGCCTATGCGAAGGGTGTCCAGTACGCGGTCAACAACCGTGACGCTACGCTGGAGAAGCTCATCGAAGAGATGCCGGCGAACGACCCGGACTCGTTGGCGTGGTCGATCGACCGCTACATCGAGCAGTGGGACAACGACCTGTCCCGAGCCGAAGGGATCCTGGCCTTCGAGGCGAGAGGCTTCGAAGCGACGAAGGAAGCCCTGGTGGACGCCGATCTGATGCCGGACATCGACATCAGCGGCCTCTACACCTTCGACTACCTGCCCGATCCGCCCATAACGCCCTAACCATCGGCTGAGGTGTTGGCCGCCTTCGGGATGTTCCCCCAGGGCGGCCGACGCCTTTCCAGCCCGAACCTGAGCGAGATCGAATGAAGGGTGTGACGACAGTCTCCACGGAGGCTCTTCGCGACTACTGGCATCCGGTGGCTTTCTCCAGCGATGTAACCGACCGCCCGGCGGCCGTGAGTCTGCTGGACGAACGTGTGGTGCTCTACCGGACCACGAGCGGGCGCGCCGTCGCACACAAGGACCTGTGCATCCACAGGGGCACGCCGCTGTCGCTGGGATGGGTCGAGGAGGAGACGCTGGTGTGCGCCTACCACGGCTGGTCGTACGCGCCGGACGGCAGATGCATCCGTATTCCGTCGGTGGACCCGGCGCGCAAGATCCCGCCGAAGGCCCGTCTCACCACCTTCAGGGCCGTGGAGCGATACGGGATCGTATGGATCTGTCCCGGCGAGCCGGCGGCGCCGATCGCCGACTTCCCGGAGTTCGGCGACGGGAGCTTCCGGACCTTCCTCACCGAACAGGACGATTGGAATGCGAGCGCGGCCCGGCTAGTGGAGAACTTCGTGGACACCGCCCACTTCGCCTGGGTGCATCCCGGTCTCCTCGGAAACCGGGACAAGCCCCGTGTTCCGCCGATTCAGATCGCCAGAGGCGCGCACACGATCGATGTCACCATGAGGATGGAAGTGGCCAACGCAGTGCACAAGGGCGCCTACAGCGAGATCTACGACCAGATCACGCTGCCGTTCACCCTCCGGCAGGTGCGGACCGACCCGGACGGGGGGCGGCATATCGTCTTCCTGGCGATCTCTCCGGTCGGTTCGAACCGGCTCCGGCGGTTCTCCTACAAGATGCGCGACTACGACCTCGACGCCCCCGACGACCGGTTCATCGAGAAGTCGTCGATCGTGTCCGCCCAGGACCGGGCCATCGTGGAGGAACAGCGCCCGGAGGAGCTTCCGGTGGACCTGACCGCCGAGCTGCATATCAAGGGCCCGGACGACCCGGCCCTGGTGTACCGCAAGGCGCTCGCTGCGATAGGCGTCGAGGTCCATTGAACAGGCCCGCCCGCCCGGCCGCCGCCGCCAGTCCGGCGATCGGGGGACGCGGGTGCATGCGTACGGACCGCGCGAGCAGGAACCACTGATGATCGTCGACATGCACGCCAACCTCCTACCGGACGACCCGGAGGCCATCGAGCAGATGCGTCGCATCGGAAACGTGGTGGCCGACCCGGCCTTGTGCACCCTGTCGGGAACGCTCGACCGCCTCGACAGCCACGGTATAGACCGGGCGGTGGTGTGGCGCATAGGCAGATCGGCCGCCGAGTGCCGGCGCAACAACGACTTCGTGGCGGAGGCCGCGGCGCGGCATCCCGATCGCCTCATCCCCTTCGCGACCGTGTGGCCGCACGACCCGGACGGGGCGATCCGCGAGGCCGAGCGGGCGGTCGGGGAACTGGGGATGAGAGGCATCAAGCTGCACCCCGTCCTGATGGAGGAGGTGATAGGAGGGCCTGGCTTTCTGGCCGTCGTCGAATGCGCCCGCCGACTGGACGTCCCGTTCGTGACCCACGTCAACCTGACGGTCCTGGGTCAGTTGACCCCCGGAGGTCCGTATACGGCGGCGGATCGACCGCGCCCCGAGGACCGCTCCCCGTTGGCCGAGCCGGAAGGCCTGTTCCCGGTTGTCGACGTGTGGGATTCCCCGCGAGTGCAGGCGGCCCATATGGGAGGACTGTGGCTCCCCGACGTGCGCTCCTCGACGATCACGTTCCAGACGACCGGCGCATCCCGCCACGTGCTCCAGTGGGCCGTGGACAACGTAGGCGCCGAGAGGATCGTCTTCGGGGCCGACTATCCGTTCTACTTCGTCGACGACGAGCTGACCAAGGTGACGGCACTGGAGGCGTCGGCTGCCGAGAAGCACGCCATCCTGTCCGGCAACGCACTCACTCGGGTTCTGTCCGACCCTTCGTAGCCTCGCATCGGCGGCTGTCGTACCCACCTCCGATGCTGAGGATCGTGACTGCCGCGGCACCCAGGAGCACCGATCCGCCGTTTTTTCAACCGTGCGAGTGGAGGTGGCTGCGTCCGGAGGGTGAGAGCCCGACGGTTTTCAGCCAGAGAGCCTTCACCTCCTCTTCGAGCCCGGCGGCACGCACGGTCTCGAGCGAGACCTCGGTCGCCTCGGCCAAGAGCTCCGGGACGTCCACCCCTTCGAGGCGTCCGTCGCGCAGCAGGAGATCACCGTTGACCACTACGTGGCGGACCGTGTGCCGGTCGGCCGCGAAGACCAGCGAGTCGACCGGGTTGGAAACCGGCCAGGAGCCCAGGGTCGCCAGATCGAACACGGCGAGGTCGGCGGCGGCGCCCGGTCTCAGGACTCCGGAGTCGATTCCCAGAGCCAGCGCCCCGTCCCGGGTGGCCATCCGCAGCACCCGCTCCGGCGCCATGGCCTTGGGGTCACCGCTCACAGCCTTGTGGAGAAGCGCTGCGTACCGTAGCTCGCTGAGCATGTCGTAACGGTCGTTCACCATCCCGCCGTCCGTACCGAGGCCGACCCGGATGTCGCGAGCGAGCATCGCCGGAACGGGAGCAACTCCGGCGCCCGTTCGGGAGTTGGAACTGGGACAGTGCGAGACCGACGCACCCGTCCGCTGCAGAACCTCGAGATCGGACTCTGCGAGGTGGACTCCATGGGAGAGTACCGTCGAGGGACCGAGCAGCCCGATCGAATCGGCGTAGTCGAGCGGGCCCATACCGGTGCCCGCCCGGACCGCTTCAACGTCGGCCGTCTGCTCCGCGCAATGGAAGGTAAGCGGAACACGGTGTTGCGCTATCGCCGCGGATAGGGCCTGTCCGAGGCGGCGGTCCGCTCCGCTCAGGACGCGCAGCCCGAGCCAGAGGGCGATCCGCTCGCGGTTCTCCCGGCGCCATCGCCTGACGAACTCGCCGAACTCGGGACCGGTCACGTCGAGCGAGTCCGAGCCGGCATGGGAATGATGGCTGTGCCCGTGGGAATGGGCGGAGGCGCCGTACCCGGCTCCGGAGGCGACCGCCACCGCGAGCCCGGCCTTGATGCCGGTCTCCGCGGTCGCTGCCGCCACCTGATCGGCCAGGTGGGCGGGAACCTCCGGATCCAGCACGGCCGTGGTGCCGGACATCAGCATCTCCGCACACGCCAGCCGGACACCCACTCGGATCGAGTCCCCGTCGAGTTGGGCCATGAGCGGATGCTTGCGGTTGGCGATCCAGGCGATCGTGTCCTGCTCGCCGCCGCATCCCCTCCAGAGAACTTCGGCCATGTGCGCGTGGGTGTTGACGAATCCCGGCATCACGATCGAACCCCGGCAGTCGATCGACTCTCCGTGCCGGACGTGTCCCTCGACGATCCCGGCTACACGTCCCTCCTCGATCACGACGGTGGCCCCGGGACGGGCGGGCCGGGCGGGGTCCATCGTCAGCACCAGGCCGCCGGACAGGCTGCCGACCGTCATGCAGCGGCTGGTCCCTCTCGACCGATGCGGTCGGCTAGATGATTAGTTCCTAGTCGGTAGTTGGTAGTCTGTAGTTGGTGAGCGGTGGTTAGCGTTAGATCGTGGCAAGTGTCGGCCTCGTTAGCACGGTTCCGGAGTCGCTGGCGGGCCGAGGGGCGACTCTCACGGAGTAGATGCGAGGGGATCCGGCCCAAAGGCAGATGCATATGAGCTACTGCTGTGTTGTACAGCGTTGTGTACTGATGGTATAGTTTCGGTCGCTTCCAGTCAGATCCCTTGGAACTACTCATCTAGCGCCGCCAGCACCCGCTCCGGCGTCAGGGGTAGCGTGGTGACGCTGAGTCCCACCGCGTCGAGCAGCGCGTTGGCGACGGCCGGGGCGGGGAGCATGATGCTCGGCTCCCCTATTCCCTTGGCGCCGAAAGGCCCGGTCGGGTCCGGGCACTCCACGACCTGTACCTCGATGGAGGGACCGTCGCCCGCGTATGCAACCGCGTAGTCCATGAGGGTCCCGTTCATCAGGACCCCACCATCGTCGACGATGAGCTCTTCCGTGAGAGCGAACCCCAGACCCTGGTGGGTGGCGCCCTCGATCTGCCCTTCCACGATGGTCGGGTTGATCGCCTTCCCCACGTCCTGGACTGCCAGCATACGGTTTACGGTCACCTCACCCGTCTCGACGTCGAGGTCCACTTCGGCGCAGTGGACCGCGTAGGTCGGGGCGTTCTCGAACTCCGTGTAGGCGGTCTCGACGATGTCGACCCCCCTCATGAGGGCCGCACGGGCGACCTCCGCCACCGTGATGCTGTAGCCGGGCGCGCCGATCGCGAACACCCGGCCCGAGTCCGCGGTCAGATCGGCGGCATCCACCTCCAAGAGTTCCGATGCGATCCCCGCCAGCCGATCGCGTGCCTTGGTGGCCGCTGCCACGACCGCTTGCCCGCACCTGTAGAGGGACCGGCTGGCGTGTGCACCCGTGTCGAAGGGCGTGGCGCCGCTGTCGGCCGACGTGGTCCGCACGCTCTCGACATCGACTCCGAGTGCGTCGGCGCAGATCTGGGCAAGCGTGGTCCTGATCCCGGTCCCCATCTCGATGGCGGCGACGCCCAGGTCGACGGTGCCGTCGAGGTTGACCGACACGGTGGCTCCGCTCAGGTCTATCGACCCGGGCTTGCCGGCGATTCCGCTCTTCCAGGCTGTCATCGCCATCCCGCGGCCCCGGCGCAGGTGGGGTTCGGGCGGTGGATCAGCGGGCTCGTCCCACCCGAAGGCCTCAACGGCGACCCGGAGGGTCTCGTCGAATCCCGTCAGGTCGAGCGGCCGGTTTCGGGGACCCCACGGTACCCCGTCCCGCATCCGATGCCGGCGCCTGAACGAGATCGGATCGGAAGCTGTCGCCCGTGCCGCGAGGTCCATCATGTGCTCCAGAGCGAAGACCGACTGCGGACCGCCGTAACCGCGGAACGCCCCGGCGACCGGGGTGTTGGTGAACACGCCGACCACCTCGATGTCGGCGTTGGCGATGTCGTAGGTCTGCAGGAACTGGTTGGCGATCACTCTGAGAACCCGGGGGCTGTGGCTCCGGTAGGCGCCGCAGTCGACCCGGCATCGGGCTCTGAGACCGGCGATCCTCCCGTCGGGTGATAGGGCGACCGAGACGTCCGCGACCATCGCATGGCGGGATTCCGTACCGACGAAGTCCTCGGTCCGGTCGAACACCAGCCTGACCGGTCGCCCCGTGAGCAGGGACAGGGCCACGGCGTATGGTTCCGCGGTCAGGGCGTCATTCTTGCCGAACGCGCCGCCGATCTCCGGGTTCACGACGCGAAGCCGGGTCTCGGGAATCCCGAACAGGTGCGCGAGGGTGCTGCGTGCCCGGTGCGGCGCCTGGTGGGGACTCCACACCTCGATCCGGCCGTCGGCCTGCGGGATCACGAGGCATCCGGTGGGCTCCAACTGGCACTGCTTCTGCCTCGGTGTCGTGAATCGGCGCTCGACGACCCGATCCGCCCCGGAGAAGGCAACACCCGGATCACCGCTCACGACCCGGACGGTGTCGGCGATATTCGAGGACGTCGAGTCGTGAATCACCACCGCATCCGGCGCCATGGCCGCCCCGAGTGCCACGGCGGGGTCGAGGGGCTGGTACCGGACGTCGATCAGACCCGCGGCGGCCTGAGCCTCCTTGCGGGAGCGTGCCGCGACCGCCGCGACCGGCTCGCCGATGTAGCGGACCCGGCGGTCGAACAGCCGGAAGTCACCGGGTTGGAGTTCGAAGGCCGGATCCCGCTCGAAGTCATGGCAGGCCGGGTCGAAGGACCGGGTCCCGGGGGCAACCTGACCGATGTTCGAGAGGGAGACAACCCCCTCGACCCCGGACGCCGAGCGGGCCGATGCCTCATCGACCGTTACCAGCGCGTGGTTGGAGAAGCTCCGCGCCAGCGCGGCGTGCAGCATGCCCGGCACGCTGATGTCCTCCACGTACGTGGCTGTGCCGAGCGCCTTCGACGTGGCGTCGACTCTCTCGACACGCCGCCCGACCGCTCGCGTCGCGATCATGGCCCGCCTCGCGTCAGCACCCCGGCAACGGCGTCGACGATCTTCTCGTACCCGGTACAGCGGCACAGCGTCCCCGAGAGGCCGGATGCCAACTCGCGCCGGGTGATGGGGCCGCGACGCTCGGCGACGAGCGCGGCGGCGGCGACCAGGAAGCCTGGGGTACAGAATCCGCACTGGATGGCGCCCTTGGAGATGAACTCCTCCTGCAGGGCGTCCAGGTCAGACGGGGAGCCGAGACCGTGGACGGTGGTGACCTCGCGGCCTTCCGCCTGCAGGGCGAGCATGAGGCAGGACCGGGCCAGTTCGCCGTCGATCAGGACGTTGCACGATCCGCAGACGCCCTCACGGCATCCGATCTTCACGCCGTGCTTGCCCAACCGGTCCCTCAGGGTGTCGACGAGCACCTCGAACGGTTCCGCAACGAGGTCGTACGTCATATCGTCGACTCTCAGCGATAGGGACAGTGGCGGTTCACCCACGTGTTCGACTCCGCGACGGCTCGGGACCGAGCTTTACAATAGCCATTGGCGGCTGCCGGGAGCCGGGAGGTTCCACCCGTTACGAGGGACGGCCCGTATCTGCGGCAGCCTCAGCGCATCGGAGATCAGGAGGGTCGCGGGATGGACACGGTACTCGACCTTTTCCGGCTGGACTCCAAGGTGGCGATGGTGACGGGTGGCAGCAAGGGCATCGGCCGCCACTATGCGGAGGCCCTTGCACAGGCAGGGGCCCGTGTGGTCGTAGCCGACATAGATCGAGCCGCGATCGACGAGACGACGGCTCGCCTTGAGGCATCTCACCCCTCGCAGGCAATGGGCATCTATGTCGACGTGACCGACCGTCAACTCATCGAAGAGGCCGTAGGCGAGATCGACCGGCGTTGGGGCGGGCTCGACATCCTCGTGAACAATGCCGGCCTCTACGCCGCGCTTCCTACCCGCGAATCGGCCTGGGGCATCCCGGACGACGAGTGGGACCGTATCCTCGCCGTCAACGTCCGCTCGATATACGTGATGACAGAAATGTGCCTGCCGTTGCTGAAGAGGGGAGGTTGGGGGCGGGTGATCAACATCTCCTCAGGTCTGGCCATCCGCGGTTCTCCGCGGCTCATCCACTACTCGGCCACGAAGGCGGCGGTCACCAACCTCACCCGTACGACCGCGCTGGCGGTCGCCGGGACCGGCATAACGGTGAACTCCATCGGGCCCGGGATGACCGCCAGCGACACGGCCCTGGCCGCGAGGGGTGCCGACTACTACAGGAAGCCGGTAGCGCCCCAGGTCATCGACCGGGTGGGTCTTCCGGGTGATCTGGTCGGCACCCTCCTCTACCTTGCGTCACCGGCCAGCGACTTCGTGACCGGCCAGATGATCCTGGTCGACGGCGGAGGCATCTTCCACTGAGGACGCCCAGGGTTCACCACAGCACCGGCGACTCCGACAGGAGACGGTCGGGATCCCCGTACTCGGCGGCTTTCGCCCGCACGGAGGGATGGTCGAGGGTTGACAGGCGACCGCGGTCGACCAGTGGCTTTCCGTCCACCGTGATGGTCGGCCGGTCGAACTGGCAGTCGCAGTGGGCGCGGCCGGGACCCGCCCGGTCCGCTGCGTCGAGCGAGTCGATCCCGAAATAGAACGCCCCGGCATGTTTCTCCCGTTCGAACTGGGGCGCCCCTTTCACGCGAACCTTGGGATTCAAACCGATGAACGCGTGCCTCAAGTAGTAGCCGGAGGGTGAGAACACCTCCAGGTCGCGGGCTTCGACCCCTCCCGAAATGTCCACCACGCGATTGCCTTCGAGGCGCAGCGCCAAGGGGTCCGTGGGAACGCCGGTCACGGTGCACTCTTCGATGACCACGGTGCCATAAGTATCGTCCGGGTACCAGTTCACACCCCCGTAAGGGAACGGAGACCATGACCCGGGCTCCTGCAACGGGCCGTTGTCGGTATCGAACCGCATGTGACCGAACCGGATGTCGGTGCCGAACGAGGTGGTGACCCGGATCTCGGACGACCCGACGACGTGGTCCAGTACCCGGCTCTTGATCTCGTAGAACACCTCGGGGGGAAACCGCGCTCCGGTGGTGAAGGCCCCCAGCGTCGCGGTCTGATGTAGCGCGGCGAGACGCGCCCCGAGGCGGCCGAGTTCAGTGAAGAACAGAGGCCCCGTGTGGACTTCCGCCCACCATGCGCAGGAAATGACGACATCCGCCGCCTCCCAGGCAGCGACGACCACGGGACTGGGATCGGTCGCTCCCATGCCGCCCGGCCTCCACGGGTCCACATAGAGAGTGGACACGTTTCCTCCGAGGAGCGCAGCCACCGAACCGATCGCTCCCACAACCGCCGGATGGACCGAATGCTCGGCTAGCACCAGGACATGCTCGCCGACGCTCAGCGACACGTAGTCCATCAGGTTCTTGACACCCGGCATCAGCATCGGCGTCGTGCCGGGACCCGGAGGGTTCATGTCGGCGTATGCTCGGGGTTCCACCGCCCACCTCCCTCCCTGACCGCCGGCCGGGACCCGTCACTCCCGGCCGGACAAGGCCGCAACTCCACCGGCCCCCGGGGTAATGGAACGGTGACACGGTCGGGGTCCGGTTCATGGGGAGCGTAGTACGGGCCGGCTCGCCGCCGCTCACCTCATCAGAGACCGGGGCGGGTCCGTCCGGTCATCACGGATGGATACCCGAGGCCGGATGCTGTCGCGTAAGATCTCGATCCGCCGGAGCCTCCCCCGACTGGTCGAAAGAAGTACCGACGACCGGATGCGGTGCGGTTCCGGCTACGGCTAACTTAGACAGCAAGGGCGGGAGCCGAACCCCGAGCGCCCGCGACTTGCGTCGACACGGAGGCGGGCTCACCCACCAGAATCTACTGGAGGTCATCAGTATGCCAATCATGAAGGCCGCACAGGTTCATGAAGACCTGAGCTTGAATGTGAACGAAGTGGATAGACCTTCCCCCGGACCTGGGGAAGCGCTGGTCCGGTTACATTCGTCCGGGGTGTGCGCCACCGATCTTCACGTCCTCGAGGGGATGATCCAGCCCGACGAGTATCCGATGACGGTCGGCCATGAAGCGGCCGGAGTGGTGGTCGAGGTCGGCGACGGCGCGACCGTATCCGTCGGTGACCGGGTGGCTGTTTACAACAAGATCTTCTGCGGGACCTGCGAGCAGTGCCTGGTCGGACGCCAGAACATTTGCGACAACGAACCCGGGCAGTTCGGATTCAACCTGGATGGCGGGTATGCCGAGTACATCAACTCTCCCTCCCGCAATCTTGTCCCGCTACCGGACAACGTGGACTTCGACACCGCCTCGGTACTCGCCTGCGCGGGCATGACCGCTGTGCATGCGGCCCGGCTCTCGCACATGAGCGTGGGCGAGACGGCAGTCGTGAACGGCGTCGGCGGAGTCGGATCCATGGTCCTCCAGGTGGCCGCTCTGGCCGGCGCCCGTGTCCTCGCCGTCGCCGATACCGAGGAGAAGCTGGAACTGGCGAAGTCATTCGGTGCTTCCGGGGGCGTCGTGGTGCCGGACGCCGATGGCTACGACGAACTCCCCGAGCGAATCCGGGGACTGACCGGGGGCAGGGGCACCGACCTGTTCTTCGAGTTGGTAGGCACCACGAAGACGATGCTGGCCGGTATCCGCTCACTGGCCAAGCACGGGCGTTTCGTGTCAACCGGATACACGGGCGAATCGCTGGAGGTCCACCCGATCGAGTTCATCCTGCCGGAGACCGTCTGGGTATCCACGGTGGCCGCCACCGTGCGCGACCTGGCCGACGCCATCCGCCTGGCCGCCGACGGGCACATCTCGGTGCCGGTAGCCGCCACGTACCCGCTCGACGGCGCCGCAGAAGCACTGGAGAACCTGCGGCAGCGGCGGGTACTCGGGCGCCAGGTTCTCGCCCTGGCCTGACACACGGGGAGCTATAGGAAACATGGGAGCTATAGGAACATGACAGTCATTGAACGCCCCAGCATCGACTTCCTCACCCGGCCCAAGCGTCTCTTCATCGGAGGCGAATGGGTCGACGGAACCGACATCTTCCTGACCAGCGACCCCTCAACGGGGGAGGTACTTGCTGAGATACCCGTCGCCGGTCCGGACCAGATCGACCAAGCCGTGGCAGCTGCCCGGCATGCGTTCGACAACGGTTGGCGGGACATGGCGCCGACCGAGCGCCAGCGGCTCATCTGGGGTCTCGGCGACCTGCTCGACGAGCACAGGGACGAGTTCGCGGTGCTCGAAGTCCTGGACAACGGCAAGCCGCTGTGGGAGGCGGAGCTGGTGGATATCGCCCTGTCGATCGAGATCCTCCGGTACTACGCCGGTTGGGCCACCAAGATCCACGGCGACCTGCTCCCGAACAGCATCCCCGGGCTGATCAGCCTTCGCAAGCGCGAACCGATCGGCGTGGTTGGGGCCATCGCGCCCTGGAACTTCCCGCTGCTGGAGATCATCTACAAGCTCGGTCCGGCGCTGGCGGCCGGTTGCACGGTCGTGGGCAAGCCCGCCTCGTGGACACCGCTCACCACGCTGCGCTTCGCGGAGTTGGTGAACGAGTCCGGGATCCCGCCGGGAGTGATCAACATCGTCACCGGTCCGGGTCCCGACGTGGGTGCCGCGATCGCATCGCACCCGGGAGTCGACAAGGTGGCCTTCACCGGTCAGACCAGCACCGGCCAGCAGATCCTCAAACAGGCCATTCCCTCCCTCAAGCGCGTTTCGCTGGAGCTGGGGGGCAAGAGTCCGAATGTGGTGTTCGCCGACGCCCACCGGGAGGCGGCAATGGCGGGCGCCTTCGGTGGGATCTTCTTCAACCAGGGCCAAGCCTGCGTGGCCGGTTCCCGGCTCTTCGTCGAGGAGAGGATTGCCGACGAGTTCGCCGAGGAGTTGACCGCGAAAGCGCGGGGTGTGCGTCTCGGCCAGGGCCTGAATCCCGATTCGCAGATGGGTCCGCTGGTCTCGGCCTCCCATCGGGAAACGGTGAAGGGCTACATCGACACCGCCTCCGGAGGAGGCGCCGAGGTCGTGGTCGGCGGCCGCGACGCCACAGTTGAAGGTCTCGAGAGCGGCTTCTTCCTCGAGCCCACGGTGGTGGACCGGGTCACCAACGACATGACGGTCGCCCAGGAGGAGATCTTCGGACCGGTGGTGTCGATCCTGCGGTTCTCGGATTGGGACGAGCTCATCTCGCTGGCCAACGACGTCCGGTACGGCCTGGCAGCCGGCGTTTGGACCTCGGATGTCAACAAGGCGCTGAAGTTCGCCGACGCGGTCCGGGCAGGCACCGTATGGATCAACACCTACGGCATGTTCGATGTTGCGGTGCCGTTCGGAGGTCAGAAGATGTCGGGGTTCGGTGGTCGCGAACTAGGCGAGGAGGCGCTCGACCCCTACCTGCAGTCCAAGTCGATCTGGATCGACACCGAGGCGGTGATCCCGACGCAGGGGCAGGGCATCTCCCGCTGACCGGCCACCCCCGGCTGGATGGTTTCCAGGCCGGGAGCGCGCCCCGCTACCAGTGGTCTGCCTGCGAATTGGCGGCGCGCCGCGCGGCGCTATCCGGCGGACAGACCACCAGCGATCATCTATCGTTTCGGGACAAGTGGAGGGAAGGAGAATCGGGGTGGACAAGCTGGTACGACCTGGTTGGCTCGAGGAGAACCTGGCGGCCCCTGACCTGCGCATCCTCGACTGCTCGGTGGTCTTCGAGAGACCGGGCGGTGTGCTCAACATCGAAAGCGGCCGGGAACGGTGGAATCAGGAGCACATACCGGGAAGCGTCCACGTCGATCTCATGACCGAACTCGCCGACCAGACCGCGGAACTCATGTTCATGATGCCGCCCGCCGAGCAGTTCGTGTCGGTCATGGAGTCGGTCGGGGTCGGCGACGGTACGAGGGTCGTCCTCTACGACTTCGATATCAACATGTGGGCCGCCCGGGTCTGGTGGATGCTTCACTCCGTGGGGTTCGACGAGGCAGGTATCCTCGATGGGGGCCTTAGGGGCTGGAAGGCCGGAGGCCGGTCGGTCACGGCTGATCCCGCGCCGCGGCATCCCCGGGCCTCACTCACCCTCCGGCCACGCCCGGGCATCTTCGTGGGCAAGCAAGAGGTCCTCGCCGCTATGGAGGACGACGACGTAACCATCGTCGACGCCCTGCCTGCAGCTCACTACAACGGGGAGACCCAGTACTACCGCCGCCGGGGTCACATCCCGACCGCGGTCAACGTACCGGCCGGCTCCCTCGTCGATCACCGCACGCACGCCTACGCCGAGACCGATGAACTGCGCAGTCTGGCAGCCCCCGCGCTCGAAACCGGGGCCAGCCAGACAATTGCCTACTGCGGAGGAGGAATCTCCGCGGCGAGCACCGCATTCGCGCTGTCCCTGCTCGGTGAAGAGCACGTTTCGATCTACGACGCCTCCATGGGCGAGTGGACGAGGGATCCCTCGTTGCCTCTCGAGGTCCCGCCTGCCGGTTGATCGATCGCGGTGCCGCGCAGCGAGATGAGAGAAGTGGGCGCTGATCGGACAGCCAGGGCCGCGATCGAGTCGCTGGATCTCGACCTCGCGGTCGATCTGTGCCGGCAGGTATCGCGCATCCCGAGCGTGCTCGGCGAGGAGGGTCCCCTAGCCGAGTTCATCGCCGCCACGCTGCGGGATCTCGGGTTCGAGCAGGTCGAACTCCAGCCGGTCCTTCCGGGCCGGCCCAACGCCATCGGAGAACTGTCCTTCGGTCCGGGCCGGCGGGTGGTGCTCACCGGCCACCTGGATACCAAGCCGGTTTCCCACGGCTGGACCGTGGCCGAGCCGTACTCCGGTGATCTCGTGGACGGGCGCGTGTACGGGCACGGGATCATGGACATGAAGGGGGCCCTCGCCTGCCAGATCGCGGCCCTCACGGGACTGAGGAGCGCCGGGATCCCGCTCACCGGGACGGCCGCCCTCGCGGCGGTGTCGGACCACATGGGTGAGCAACGGGGTTCGATCGCATACTTCGAGGCTCACCCTGCCGATCTGTGCGTGCTCGGTGAGTTAAGCGAGAGCACCATCTGCCTGGGCCACCGGGGCCGCTACTACTTCGACATCCACGTGTACGGGCGCTCGGCGCACACCTGCCACAAGTACGACGCGGTGAACGCCAACTACCTCGCCGCTCTGGCGGTCCTCGAGTTGGACCGGTCCCGGCTGGAACCCGACCTGGAACCGTGGGTGGCGGACATGTTCGGCAAGGAGACGTTCATGTCCCCTGGCCGTATCTACGGCGGACTCCCTCCTGGCGGTCCGTCCATGATCCCCGACGAGTGCGTGATCAGGGTCGACTGCCGGCCCCAGCCCGGGGTGAGCAAGGCGACCGTACGCGCCGAGATCGACCGCGCACTGGCAGCCGCGGCGGCGAAGGACACCCGGTTCAGAGCCGACGTGGTGCTGGCCGACGAGAAACCCGGTCATCTCGTGGATCGAGACTCCGAGGTGGTGCGCCTGATGCGAGAGGCTGTCCGCGCTGCCCGGCCGGGACACGAGCCCTCATTGCGGGTGGAGGGCTGGCTCGGCGACACCTCCAGCTTCGGACCCCTGGTCGAGACGGTGATCTTCGGTCCGGGCGGAGAGCCCGTCTACTCGGCCGACGAGAACCTATCGGTCGACGACATACACGACGCGACGAAGGTGTACGCCGCCTTCGCCGCCCTGGCCCTCTCGACGTGAACTACCCCGGTTTCGACGCCGTACTCGAATCCTGCCTGCGAGTGCGACCGGGTGAAGAAGTCCTGCTGCTCACCGACGAGGGGACGGATGCGGACGTCGTAGCCGGTCTCGTAGAAGGAGTGACCGCGCGGGGCGCCATCCCCCTCGTGTCCAGGATGCCGATGCCCTACATACCGGGCTCCGAGCCACCTCGGGCCGTGGCTGCGGCTCTACGGTCATCGGGAGCGGCCATCGAACTGACCAGCCTGTTCGTCGGGTCGAGCCGGGCCCGCCAGAGGGCTTCCGCGGCCGGCGTTCGATATCTTGCCATGCCGGGCGTCGAACTGGACACGTTCCGCGCCGGAGGACCTCTGACCGTGGACTTCGACTCGCAGCGCGCGGTCGCCGTCGCGATCGGTGCAGCCTGGGATCGCGGCTCCAGTTTCAGGCTGACCAGCGCCGCCGGTACCGATCTGCGTGGCTCGGTGGCGAACCGCGCCGGCCGGGTCCTCGACGGCATCGCAAGAGCCGATGGGCAGTACATGGCGCCTCCGGACATCGAGGCCGGAACCGCGCCCGTCGAGCAGACCACCTCGGGGGTGGCCGTGATCGACGGCGATCTCCTGTTCATGGGTCGAGGCCCCCTCCCAGAGCCGGTCGTCATGCACTTCGACCGCGGACGGATGGTGGGCACCGACGGCGCCTACAAGGATCGCCTTCTCGAGATGATTGCTCGCTGCGACGACGACCGGATGAGCAATCTGGCGGAGGTGTCCATGGGCCTGAACCCTCTGGGGAGGATCTGCAGCGTCCCGATGGAGACCGAGTCGGCACTGGGAACGGCCCACATCGCACTCGGTAACTCCATCGCCTACGGGGGCACTGTCAATGCAGCCGCTCATCTCGACTGCGTGATGGCGGCCGCCACCTTGGAGATCGACGGCGAGGTGGTGATAAGCGACGGGGAACTCCGGCCATGAGCAGGCCCCGCATCCTGCTGGCCAAACCCGGTCTCGACGGCCACGACCGCGGCGTGAAGGTCATCGCCATGGCACTTCGGGATGCGGGAGCGGAAGTCATCTTCCTCGGGCTCCGGCAGTCACCGGAGCAGATCGTCACCGCCGCGATCGAGGAGAGCGTGGACGTGATCGGTGTCTCGTTGCTGTCCGGAGCGCACGTGGCGCTGGCAAGACGCTTGGTGGAGGAACGAGCCAGGGCCGGCATCGCCGACGTCCCGATAGTCATCGGCGGAACCATTCCGCAGGCGGATGTCGACCTGCTCACACACATCGGGATACATGGGGTCTTTCCGGTGGGATCTCCCCTCGACGTTGTGGTGGACGGGATGTTCCGTGCGGCGTCTGCCGGCATCCCCCGATGATCGACGAACGCCACACCGACTCCGGAATCCCGGTAGCGCCCCTCTACACAGACGCCGACGTCGAGGGTCTCCTGCCGGACCGGCATCTCGGGTTCCCCGGCCAACCACCCTTCACCCGGGGTCCGTACGAGACGATGTACCGCGGTCGCCTGTGGACGATGCGCCAGTTCGCCGGGTATGGCAGTGCCGAGGACGCCAACGAACGCTTCCGATTCCTGCTCGAACAGGGCCAGACCGCTCTTTCGGTTGCCTTCGACCTCCCGACCCAGCTGGGCTACGACTCGTCACATCCCATGGCCCAGGCCGAGGTCGGTCGGGTGGGAGTGGCCATCGATACCGCCGACGACATGGCAGACCTCTTTCACGGCCTACCCCTCGACAAGCTCTCGGTGAACCTCACCATCAACGCCACGGCACCGATCATCCTGGCGTTCTACCTGGTGGCGGCCGAACGCCAGAACGTGTCGTACGCGGACCTGTCCGGAACCCTCCAGAATGACCTGCTCAAAGAGTTCCTGGCCCGCAAGGCGTTCATCTTTCCCCCGACGGAGTCGATGCGGCTCGTAGCGGACATCGTCGAATGGTCCTCAACCCACCTGCCGCGGTTCAACCCGATCTCGGTAACCGGATACCACGCCCGGGAGGCGGGTTGCAATGCGGTGCAGGAACTGGGCCTGACGATGTCCTCCGCCATCGCCTATGCCGAGGAGCTGCTGGCCCGGGGGCTTCCCTTCGACTCTTTCGCACCCAGGTTCTCGTTCCACTTCGCCACCACCATGAACCTGTTCGAAGAGGTCGCCAAGCTGAGGGCGGCCCGGCGCCTGTGGCACGACATCGCCACTGCCCGTTTCGGAGCCGACGACCCCCGCTCGGCCCGGCTTCGTTTCTTCTCCGGGAACTCGGGCACCACCCTCACCGCCGCCCAACCGCTCAACAACATCATCCGCTCGACCATCCAGTGCCTGGGCGCGGTACTCGGCGGCGCCCAATCCATACACGTGATGGGCTACGACGAGGCCTACGAACTACCCACCGAGGAGGCCGTGACCCTCTCGCTCCGCACGCAGCAGATCGTGGCCCACGAATCGGGGGTCGCCGACACCGTAGACGCCCTGGCGGGTTCCTACTACGTCGAGTGGCTCACCAGCGAGGTGGAGCGTCGGGCCCGCCGGGTCATGGCCGCGGTGGAGGATCTGGGGGGCGCCGTCAAGGCGCTGGAGGCCGGTACACCCCAGCGCTGGATAGCGGAGGAGGCCTACAGGACGGAGCGGAACATCGCCGACGGATCGAGGGTGCGGGTAGGTGTGAACCGGTACGTGGACGATTCGGACACGCCGGACGAACCCCGGCTGTTCACGCTGGATCCCGAGATCGGCGAGCGTCAGATCGCCCGGACGGAACGGAGAACGGCCACCCGGGATGACCATTCAGCCGGCACGGCACTCCAAGTTCTGCGGCAAGTCCTGCGCAGGGGAACGAACGTCATGCCCCCGATCCTGGAATGCGCGAGGGCCGGGGTCACGCTCGGTGAGATGAGCGACGTGATGAGGGACGAGTTCGGCGAGTTCCGCGAACCGAGCCCCTGGTGACCGGCGGAGGCATGCTGGACGGGATCCGGGTGGTGGACCTCACCAGATTCGTCTCGGGGGCCTACGCCTCCTTCATACTGGCGACCCTCGGCGCCGAGGTGCTCAAGATCGAAGGCCCGTCCGGAGGCGACCCCTACCGGGGTCAGGGAGCCGCCCGGATCGGGAACGAGTCCGTGCTGTTCATGACCCTCAACAGCGCCAAGAAGAGCATCGCGCTCGACTTCCGGGCGGAGGACGCCCGACCTGCGATGGAAGCACTGCTCGCTTCTTCCGATGTCATTCTCGAGAACGGACGACCGGGCAGCCTCGCCAAATACGGACTCGACTACCCCTCGGTCCACGCCCGGCATCCCTCGATCGTGTACGGGTCGGTTTCCGGGTTCGGAGATGTGGGACCTGACGCCACGAGGGGCGGGTTCGATCTCATCCTGCAGGCCTCGGGCGGTCTCATGAGCGTCACCGGCCACGAAGCGACCGGACCGGCCAAGATAGGGGCCCCGGTCACGGACGTTGGCGCCGGCCTCGCCTGTGTAGTCGGCGTGCTCGCCGCCCTCGCCGAGCGGGAACGAACCGGGCTCGGGCGACAGGTCTCCACCTCGCTGCTCGAGTTCTCCCTGGCCGCGCTGGCCACGGTCGCCACGCCGTACCTGGTGAACGGTGAGCTACCAGGCCTGTTGGGCAGCCACTCCCCCACGTTCGCGCCGTACGGCGCATTCCGGGCCCGCGACGGCCACTTCGTCGCCGCCGGCGCCGGATCGGAGGCCCTGTGGCAACGTTTCTGCAGGACGATCGGTGCGCCACAACTGATCGAGGATCCCCGCTTCGCCGACAACGCCTCACGTGTGGCCGCTCGAGACGAACTGACAGCCGAGATCGAGTCGGTCACCATGAGCAGGGACGTGTCCGAGTGGCTGACCCTCTTCGAAGAGGCCCGTGTCCCCGCTGACCGCATCAACGACATCGGCGGTGTGCTGGACGGACTCCAGGCGCGGGCGCTCGGCGCGGTTCAGACCCTGGTCCACGACACGGCCGGTTCCTACCCCGCGATCGGCCTCCCGCTCCGGATCGACCGCCACCCGCTGCCCATTCCCCGGCCTGCGCCGCTGCTCGGCCAGCACACGCGGGAATCACTCCTGCAGGTCGGGATTGAACCGGACGATGTCGAAGCGCTCATCGCCGGCGGAACGGCGGCCGAGCCGGAATGATCGAGGACGCAGCCAGAGCCGTCCTCGAACGAACCGTCGAGTTGGCAGCTGTCCCGGCGCCACCCCTGGACGAAGCAGACCGGGCGAGGGTCGTAGCCCGATGGTGGCGCGCCGACGGACTGGAACCGCGGATCGATCGGGCGGGTAACGTCGTCGCCCGGGTTCGCAGAGGGGAAGGTGCGGCGACCTTCGTGGCCGCCCACCTCGATACGGTCTTCGGCCGGGACGTCCGCCACAGTGCCGAGCGGCGCGACGGCAGGCTCTACGGCGTCGGGGTGGGAGACAACACCGTCGCCGTCGCGGCGCTGTCCCTTCTGGACCGGCTCCTGCCACCGAGTATGTCCCGCCCGGTGTGGATCGTGGCCACCACCGGCGAGGAGGGCCTCGGCAACCTTGCCGGGGCCCGGCATCTGGTGAAGCATCCTCCGGACGAGATCGGGGGATTCATCGCACTGGAGGGGAACTACCTCGGGCGGGTCGTGACAGTCGGGGTCGGATCGATCCGGTGGCGCGTGGAGCTCGCAGGTCCGGGAGGCCACGCGTGGGAGGCTGCCGACAGCCCCAGCGCCATCCACGACCTGGCCAGGATCATCACCGGCCTGGAACGGCTGCTTCCGGACGCCCGCAGCCGCGCCCGGTGCTCCCTCAATGTAGGCCACATCGAAGGCGGCGAGTCGATCAACGCCCGTGCTCGCCGCGCCGCGTTCCATGTCGACATCCGCTCCGCCGACTCGCTGGTCCTTTCCGATCTCGACGCCGCGGCCCGCCAGGTGGTGGACAAGGAGACATCTCCGTCGGTGACGGTGCTCTACGAAGCACTGGGGAAACGGCCCGCCGGTTCGGTCGCCGAGACGCATCCCCTGGTGGGGGCAGCTGACGCTGCCCTGACCGCTATCGGATTGGATCCCCAGCATGTCGCGACCAGCACCGACGCCAATGCCGCCTACGCAGCCGGGATTCCAGCTGTCACCATCGGCATTACGCTCGGATCCGGGGAGCACACGCCCCACGAATGGATAGAGACCGAGCCGGTCGGAGCCGGACTCACCGCCCTGGCCGATACCATCGTCGGGTACGACAGGAAGGCAGGATGATCGCATGCAAACCGGTGTAGCCCTGCAGGGTCGCTACCCTCCCAGCGTCTTCGAGGACATGGTCCGGGTGGTCGACGGGTGCGGATACGACTATCTATGGCTCACCGACTCCTCGCTCCATACCCGGAACCCCTACATGCACCTAACGTTGGCCGCCCGGTTGACAACACGCATGGTTCTGGGAACGGCCGTGACCAATCCGCAGACCCGACATCCCGGCATAGTCGCGGTCAACGCAGCCAGCCTCGAGGAACTGGCGCCCGGGAGGACGATCCTCGGTATAGGGGCAGGCGACCGCCCCCTCCGTTCCCTCGGACTGCGACCTGCCCGCCTCTTGGAGATGCGGGAGTCGATAGACGCCATCCGGCGGCTCCTCTCCGGTGAGCACGTCACCTACGAGGGCCAGGGGTTCACGATGGACGACGCGCACCTCCGGTTCGATGCCGCCTACCACATACCGGTGTTCATCTCGGCGAGCGGCCCCAAGACCCTCGAGTTGGCCGGCGAGATAGCCGACGGCGTTATCTTCCTGGGCGGCCTGTTCCGGGACGGGGTCGCGTACGGATTGGAACACATCGAGCGAGGCGCCGAGCGGGCGGGACGGTCCCGACCCCACGTGTCCGTGTTCGGATATGGAGCGATCGACGACAAGGATCCCGCCGGGGCGCTACAGGTAGCCCGCTCGATCGCAGCCTGGTTCCCGCAGACCGCGCCGATGTACTGCGATCTTGCCGGCCTGGACCCTGCCATCTCAGCCGAGGTGAAGGCTCGCTACGCGGGAGGCGAGTTCCAGGAGGCACTCGCCGCGGCTTCGATCATGCCCGAAGAATTCGTCAAGAAGATGGCCTTTGCCGGCGACAGCGAGCAGGCGCTGGCCCACCTCCGGACGCTCGACGACCTGGGGGTCGACTCTGTCACCGTGTTCCCCCTCGGTTCGAAGAGGCGGGAGACGGTCGAGGCGTTCGCCCGCGTGTTCTCCCGCCTGTGATGGCCACGGAACCGCCCTCGTCGGCATGGCCGCCCCCCCTCAGGATCCACCACGTTGCCTTCGCGCACACCGGGGGTTCCGCTCCACACCACCGGTTCGCCGAACTCTTGGGCGTCCCCGTGTGCCACGAGGAGGACGGGCCGGGATTCCTTGAGAGGATGCTGCCCGTGGGGGACGGCTTCGTACAGACCCTCGAAGCGACCGGGCCGGGTGTGATCGGCAAGTTCGTAGGCAAACGGGGGTCCGCGCTCCACCACATCGCGTTCGAGGTGGAGGACATCGACGAGTACCTGCAACGGCTCCGCGACTTGGGCGTATGCCTCATCGACGAGCATCCCCGCCCCGGCGGCATGGACACGATGATCGCATTCGTCCATCCCCGGGAGTTCGACGGCTTGCTGGTGGAATTGGTGGAAACCCGCCGCTAGATGATTAGGCCCTAGTCGGTAGTCTGTAGTGTATAGTTAGTAATCGGTAGGTACCGTTAGGTTGGATCATTTGCCATCCCCAATAGCACTGGTTGGGTGCCGCCGTTAGGCCGAGTGGGGGGCTCTTCGCGAAAGTGGCCGCGAGGGGTCCGAGTCCGGGAAGAGACCTATTCAAGTTACACAGATGTGTTGTACAGCAGTATCCCCGGCGTTGCGCAAGTCATGTACTCAAGGGTGCGCATTGCTTGTAGTCACCTCAGGTTCGCTTCCGGGTTGCGGCGCGTCGGGCGTCTTGCGGCGTTAATGCGGACGGATCGTGCGTAATGCGGACCACTTGTGAGTCATCTGATCAGAGATCTTGCAGCGGATCCTCCGATGTCAGCAGTTCGACCGCGCCGATGGCGGTGATCCTCTCGGCCATGGGAAACCGATGCCGGCCGGCGTGAACCACCACCAGATGGTCAAGGTCCAGGTCGGCTACCGCGATGTGCATGGATTTCGACGTGGAAGGGCGGTCGGTCCGCTTGATCTCGAATCCGAGCACCCGACCCCCGATGTCCATGCGGAGATCCAACTCGGCGCCTCCATGCGTCGCCCAGTAACCGGCCTCCGCTCGAGGGAACCGGGCCA
The DNA here is from genome assembly GCA_965219685.1 of Candidatus Spongiisociaceae bacterium. Lineage (GTDB taxonomy): Bacteria > Actinomycetota > Acidimicrobiia > Spongiisociales > Spongiisociaceae > JAPPFW01. Next base: position 1,875,996 of record CBDCOH010000002.1, read on the forward strand.
GGAGTTGCTCGATGATCATCCCCTCCCAGCTGGCACCCAGCTTGGGATGACGCTCGAGATCGAGGCTGCTGCCGATACCCAGAGGCGGTGCAGCAGGCCGGAATCCCGGATGTAGACCTTGGGCGATCGGACCTGGCGCTTGCCTACGTTCGCGAACCATGGGAGTAGCTGCCGCACCACGAGGGCGTCGGTGAGCGCATCGACATAGCGGCGCACTGTCGACTGGGACACGTCGATCGAACGGGCGATCTCAGCCCCGTTCCACCTCTGCCCGTGACAATGGGCCAACATCGTCCAGAACCGGCGCATCGTGGTGGCAGGGAAGCGGAACCCGAGGTTTCCCAGGTCGCGCTCCAGGAAGGTGGCGATGTAGTCGTCCCGCCAGAGGTTGGAGTCGGCACCGGTACGTGCGAGAAAGGACTCCGGTAGGCCACCTCGTAGCCAGAGAGCGTCGAGCCGGTCAGGGCCGACGTCGCTGAGCCGGAGACCCGACAGGGTCACGAAGGTCACGCGGCCGGCCAGCGACTCCGAACCGAGTCCCACCAGATCCGGCGAGGCGCTACCCAGCACGACGAACCGGCCCGGGCGCCGGTTCTCGTCCACCAGCACCCGCAGGGTCGGGAAGAGGTCCGGCTTAGGCTGGGCCTCGTCGATGACGATCGTCGCGCCCGTGTCCCGCAGGGCGAGGATAGGCTCGGCGAGTCGGGCCTGGTCCCGGTAGTCCTCGAGGTCGTAGAAGGCTGATGGCGACGGCGCGATGACCTGCCGGGCCAATGTCGACTTGCCGGCCTGGCGAGGGCCGGTCAGCAACGTCACGGGAGAACGCGCCACTGCTCTACTCAAGGCATACACATCCAGGGGCCGGTCGACGAGAACCATGCAGTCAAGATGATCATTGAAAATCCACCACACCAAGAAGGATTTACCAGGGCAATGCTGGCTCAGCCAGTGTTCAGCCGATCAGATCGCTTCCCCGCCAGGAATGGCTCTGGCTTGTGCATATAATATGCTGCGTAGGCTAACAAGACACTACACTCGTCCAATGACCAGGCCCACCAACGTACTATTGGACGCTTCGCTGCGTGCGATAGCCAAACGCCGTGCTCTAGAGCGAGGCTTGAGCCTGTACGCCTACGTTCGCGAGCTCATCCGAGCCGACGATGCAGCCGCCCGGGGAACAACCGGCGACATCACTCCCCTCGTTGGCATCCTGGGAAGTCAGGGTGAAATGACCGACATCGCCCGTCACAAGCACAAAATGATTGGGGAGGCATTCGAACGGACGCAACCCCCTCGAAGGACTGCTGGTTGACCCGGGTCTTCGTGGATCCGAGCGCGTGATATGCGGCAGCGGCAAGTGACGACGTGTCCCACAAGCGGGCAGTTCACCTTCTGAGCGACCATGGCGGACATTGAGCACTACTGACCATGTGCTTGTGGAAACATGGGTGCTCGCTCGAAACGGGGGAGGCCGTGCCGCGGCGGATTCCCTGGTGGAAACCGTTATGGGCCGAAACCTCGCCGAAGTGCTGACGGCGACACCAGACGACATCCGCATGGCTCTGCGGATCGGAGAACTCTTCAGCGACCAGGACTTCTCGATAGTAGACAGGACGAGCTGGGCCGTCATGGAACGATACGGCATCAAGGAAGCTGTTGCGTTCGACGTGGACTTCGGCGTGTACCGCTACGGACCCGGCCTGCGAAGAGCCTTCACCGTCCATCGCTGAGGGTTCTCACCACCCGTCCGGGCTTATACCTACCGTTCGAGAAGTCCGGCGTACTCCTCCGGTACCTCCATCCGGTCGATGCAGGTGACGAAGCTCTCGGTGGCCTTGGCGAGGACTTCCTCCTCGTCGAATAGCAGGAACTCGCGACCTTCCATCACGACGGTGCCGTCGACGATGGTGGTGTCGACCGCCGCGCTCTCGGCGCTGTAGACCAGATGGGATATCAGGTGGGTCTTGTTGCCCCGTACCCATGGGGTGAAGTGGTGGTTCTGCAGGTTGACGAGGATCACGTCCGCAACTTTGCCGACGCTCAACTCACCGGTCTCGTGGCCGAGGGCCCGGGAGCCATTCCGGGTCGCCATGCGCAGGATCTGTGGGGCCTGCAGGATCGACGCGTCCTTGCGCTCGGCCCTGTGCACCAGGGAAGCCCACTTCATCACCTGGAACAAGTCGCAACTGTTGGTACCCTCCGCCGAGTCGTGCCCGAGCCCCACGTTCAGGCCGGCGTCGAGCATCTCCGGTAGCCGGGCTATCCCGTTACCGAGCTTGGCGTTCGACGACGGGTTGTGGGAGATATGGGTCCCGGTCTCGCTCATCAGCCCGATCTCCCGGTCCGAGAGGTGGACGCAGTGGGCGGCCACGCAGTCGGAACCGAGTATCCCGGCGTCGTAAGCGACCTCGCTGGGCCGGCGCCCGCCGAAGTTCTGCATCGAGATCTCGACCTCGCCCAGGGACTCGTTCAGGTGGATGTGTATCCCGGTCCCCAACTCGTCGGCCAGCGCCCGGCAGTCGACCAGCAATGACTCGGAAGCGAGGGGAAGCCACTCGATCCCCATGAATACCTCTACCCTGCCGTCACCCATCCCGTGGCATTGGTGGTACGCCGATTCGTTGTCCTCGAGGACATCTATTCCGTGCTCCGGATCGGCGACCACGTTGGAGAGCACCACCCGGATCCCGCTGTCCACCGCGGCCCTGGCCAGCCCTGGAAGCCGGCGGAACATGTCATTTGCCGTCGTGACCCCTGCCTTCAGCGACTCGCTGTAGCTCGCCATGGCCGCCCAGTAGACCTCTTCGGTATTGACCGCCCGGATCATCGGGTACCAGAACGCTTGGAGGATCTCCCACAGATCCAGGTGGTCGCAGTAGCCCTTGCCGATGGCGGTGTGGTAGTGGAGGTCGACGAACCCCGGAAGGGCTGCCTTTCCGCCGGCGTCGATGATCTTCGCGTTCGTGCGGTCGAATCCGGAGACCGCTTCGGAACCCCCGACCGCGACGATCCTGTTGCCCTCGATCACAATCGACCCGTCGAAGATGACATCGTCTTCGTCGTTCATGGTCACGATGGCGGCGTTCTCGATGATGATCCGATTAGCCACTTTCTCCCTCGCTCTCGCTATCCGTGGGTTCAGGCAACGCGGCGCGTCGGCACCCACGGCAGCAAACGCTTCTCCGTCTACCGACGCATGGTACGGGCTGTCGGCCCCAGTTGCTCGGGGAGAACGGCATAGGCATCCTCGATCCACTGGCACAGGACCGGTCTGGTCCGACGCGGATCGATGATCTCCGGTACGCCGAACGCCTCTGCTGTGCGGAAGGGCGACGACAGATCGTCGTATTGCGCTTCCAACTGTGCCAGCCTCTTCTCGGCTTCGTCGGCGGGCAGGGCGTCGAGTTCGCGGCGGAAGGCGGCCCTCACCCCTCCCTGGATCGGGATAGAACCCCACCGGGCGGACGGCCACGCGTAGTGCAGGTTCAGGCCCTGCAGCCGCCCGTAGCTGGTGCCGGCCAGCCCGAAGAGCCTCCGGATGATCATCCCGCACCACGGCACCCGCGACTGCTCGATGGCCGAGACGAGCCGGATGGTTCCCCGCACGGCCCCTTCACGTTCGGCTTCCAGGCCGATGACGGTGCCGGGCTGGTCCACGAAGTTCACTATCGGGATGTGGAACGTGTCGCACAGGTCCACGAACGTCTCGACCTTCTCCGCGGCGGCGCGGGTGAGGCCGCCCCCGAACCGGTAGGGATCGTTCCCGATGACCCCGACCGGATACCCGTTGAGGCGCGCCAGAGCCGTGATGGACGACGGCCCGTAGGCGGGAGCGATCTCGAACAGCGAATCACGGTCGAACACCAGCGAGAGGAGCCTTCGCGAGTCGTAGACCTGGCGCTGGTTGCGAGGGATGATCGAAGCCAACTCCTCCTCGGCTCGTTCCGGCGGATCATCGGAGGGTCGGCGGGGAGGCACGTCGAACACGCTCTGGGGCAGGTACGACAGGAACTGTTTGGCCTGCTGCATCGCCTCCTCCTCCGAGTCGGCGGCGTTGTCGATGACGCCGCTCTGCCCGGTATGGATATGGGCGCCCCCGAGTTCCTCCTTGTCGATGTCCCGGCCTAGGGCAACCCGGGCGACGGGAGGACCGGCCGCGAAGACCTGGCTGGTTCCGCGGACCATCACCGAGAAGTGGCTGCTGGCGGCCTTCATCGGGCCGAGACCCGCTGACGGACCCAGCACCAGGGCCACCACGGGAACGTAGCCGAGCATCTCGGCGAGGGGCCACATGCGGTAACCGGGGATCTTGGTCCGGCCCATCTTCTCGAGTAGCCGGACGCTTCCGCCGACGTTCTCGACGAGACGGATCATCGGCATGCGCATCTCCAGCGCGTACCGGTTGATGAACTCCCACTTCTCCGAGATCTGGGCTTCGGTGGAACCGCCCCTGATGGTGTAGTCGTCTGCTTCCACGGCCACGCGGCGATCCCGGACCCGGCCGGTGCCGATGATCGTGTTGGCGGGCCTGACGCTCACGAGGCGGCCTTCCGCATCGTAGGCGGTACGGCCGGTGAAGGTGCCGATCTCCTGCCAGGTGTCCTCGTCAAGTAGCAGCCCGATCCTCTCCCTGGCGGTGAGCCGGCCTGCTCCATGCTGGCGGGCGACGGACTCCTCTCCGCCCATCGAGAGCGCGAACGCCTTCCGGCGCTCCATCTCCTCGAGTTCGGGCTCCCAGATCACTTCGTCTCCACCCCCATCCCGACCCTAATCAGACCGGGGATATCCTCCACGCGCTCCGCTATGAGCGCCCCGGCAGCCGCGAGCATGTCACGTTTCACGACCGTCCGGTCTGTATCGCGCCGCACCATCGCCGACACATGCCCGAACGACGATCCGGGCGGGTGGGCGTCCTGGAACTCACCCACGATCATCGCCACGACGGGTTTGGTGACCTCGCCGCTCTCCATCGCGGCGGCCAGCCCGGACTCATGGTCCGATCCGGGCTCCCCGAACACCACGATGGCGTCGGTGGCGGCGTCTGCCTCGAACCAGCGGGCGTACTCGGCCATCGTCCTCCCGGTGATGGCTTCGCCTCCCATCGACACGCACGTCGAGATGCCGCTCCCGGCCCTCGCCAGCGCGAGGGCGATCTCGGCGGACATACCTCCCGACCGGGAGCAGACACCCACCCTTCCCGGCCTGAACAGGTCGGCCGGCCTCGGTCCCCCGATACCGCCCAGCTTCGTCTTGCCGGGAGATATGACGCCGTTGGTATTGAAACCGATGAGGACCGAACCGGCGTCCCGGGCAGCAAGGGCTGCCCTCCATGCATCTTGACGGGGGAGGTTCTCGGCCATGGCGACGATCGGCGAGAGTCCGGAAGAGCACGCCTCCATTACCGCGTCCGCCGCGTGGCGCGCGGGCACGTACTGAACGGCCGCGTCGGCCCCGGTCCGGTCGACGGCTTCACCTACGGTGTCGAAGACCGGTACTCCCGATACGGACTGGCCACCCTTCCCGGGCGTCACCCCGGCCACGATCCGGGACCCGTACTCCAGGCAGAATCGTGTGTCGAGCCGTCCCACCGAGCCGGTGATGCCCTGTACCAGGATGCGGGTCCGCTCGTCGACCAGAATGCTCACCGGTGGAGTTCGATCCGTACCAGCGTGTCACCGGCGTCGATGACGTCCCCCTCCGCGACCGGGATGTCCTCCACGACTCCGGACACCGGGGAGAGCACCGGGATCTCCATCTTCATCGACTCGAGAATGAGCAGTTGCTTCCCGGGATGGACCGTTTCCCCTTCGGCCACGGTGACCCTCCAGACGATCGATGCCATATCTGCGGTGACTATCACCGGTTGATCCTGACCAGAGTATCCACAGCGTCTCCAAGGCTCGCTCCGGAGGGAAGGTACCGCATACCGGCGCGGCGGGCCGCCAACCGCCTCGCCCGGCCGGCGTTGAAACCCTCGAGCCTGACCACGACCGGGATCGAGCCCTGCCCGGAACCCCAGCGGTCCAGACCGACCAGGAGCCGCTCGACGATGAGGTCGCACGGCGCCAGCTGCAGGATGTTGAAGCTGACCAGAAGGCGAGAGAGGTTGGGATGCGTCAGGACGGCTTCGATGAGAACGTCCAGCTTCTCGGCTGACACGCCGGCGCCCAGGTCACTGTGGTTGGCCGGCCGCACACCGGCCTCGACGAGCAGGTCGTGCTGGTACAGACCGGCGCCACCCCCTCCCACGAGCAGCCCCGTGTCCCCGTCCAGCTCCACGTACCGCACCGACGCTCCAGGGAGCCGCCGATCCGCATCCGTCACGAAGGCTTCACGTTCGCTGAGCCCGTGGGGACGCCACCGGAGTTCCGGATGCCTGAACAGCGCGTTGGTGTCCATCTCGATCAGACCACCGACCGCGGTGACGGCCCCCTCCGGTGAAATGGCCAGTGGGTTGAGTTCAACCAGTAGAGCGTCGTCGAGGAAGACCGTCGCGGCGGCCACCGTCTGGTCGACCAGCGGGGCGGGGATCCGGTGGTCACCGAGCGCCCGCCGCCAGAGATCCTCAGCCATCTCTCGCGTGAAGCTCCCAGGCCCGTCGAAGGCCCTTCGTGTCAGTGCATCGCCCGACTCTTCGATGTCGACGCCTCCGGTGCCGGATGCGGTGACCAGAGGTCCACGGGGACCCCACGAGAACGCCACATAGAGCTCGCGGGAGACTGCCACCGCCTCCTCCACATACACGGAGCGGCAGGGATGGCCGAGGATCCGGGAACCGAGCAACCGCCTTGCTGCCTCCGCTGCCGCAGCCACTCCGATCGGACCTATCACCCCGTTGCTCCTCGCACGCCGATTCGCCGGGACCAGGGCCTTGACGAAAACCTCGGCGCCCAGTGCTCGGGCAACTCTCTCCGCGCCGGCCGGCGAATCGGCCACGCCTCCGCTGGGGACATTCACCCCCGCTCCGGCCAGGCGAGACTTGGACTCACTCTCCAGCAACCTCATCCCGTTACAGGGTCGGTCCCGGAGGGGTCGCCGTGGGGCTCCACCAGGCCGGTCAGGACGCCGTCGTTGGTAGCGGGATGGATGAACACCCGGCGCCCCCTGGCATCCTCCATGGGGGTGCGAGAGATCAGGCCACAGCCCGCGGCCTCCGCCGCCGCGGTGGCATCGGCCACGGATCCGACCCGCAGGCAGAGGTGATGCAGACCCTCGCCGCGCCCGGCCAGGAACCGGTCCAGATCCGAGCCGTCCCTCGTCGACTCGAGGATCTCGACGTAGGCCGCACCGGACCGAAGGAGATGGCTCCTGATCCCCCCCGGCAGGTCCTCGGTGCGCACCTCGACGAATCCCATCGTCCGGTAGCGATCTATCGCCGCTGCCGAGTCTCGGACGGCGACACCGACATGCTCGATCGCGACCACCGGTGATTCAGCCATCCGCGCCATCCGCCTGCCCCCGCTCGAAGACCACCCGTTCGGTGGCGACCCGGCGGAGGTCCGCCCTCTGTAGTTTGCCGGTCGGGCCGCGCGGCATCGCCTCAACCACCACCACTGCCTCCGGACAGTGGATCGGTGGGATCCCGGCACGCTGCAGGAAGCCGGCTAGGTCCGCGGCGCGAGGTACGAAACCGGGCCGCGCTTGGACACATGCAACGGGCCGTTCCCCGAGACGGCGGTCAGGCACCCCGACCACGATGGCGTCCTCCAGCAATTCATGACGAGCCAACGCCCGCTCCACCCTCTCGGCGGGTATGTTCTCCCCGCCCCGGATCACCATGTTCTTGACCCTCCCGGTGATCACCAGGTAGCCGTCGCGGTCCGCGTAGCCCAGATCCCCGGTCCGGAAGAATCCCTCCTCGTCGATCGCTCCGGGGGAGCGGCCGGCGTGGTAACCGGTCATCAGGAACGGCCCCCGGAACGCGACCTCACCTTCCCGCTCCCGGCCCAGCCGCTCGCCATCGGGACCGAGGACCCGCATCTCGATCTCGGGATGGGGGTGACCTTCGGTCGTGAGCAACTTCTCGGTCGGCGAGCCCTCCCCAGTAGAGCAGACGTGCCCGACCTCGGTCATCCCGAAGGCCTTCGACATCCGGCCCGGCAGCGTGTCCACTACCTCCTCTGCCACATCGGAGGCGAGCTTGGCGCCCGCGCACGTGAACAGGCGGAGTGAATCGAGGCGACCACGCCAGGTGGAGCGGCGAGCAAGCAGATCCACCAGAAAGGCAGGAGGACCCGAACTCACCGTGACCCCGTACCGGTCGGACAGGTCCAGCATCAGGTCCGGGTCCCAGCGCTCCTGGAGGACCACACGGGCGCCGGCGTGCAGGCCGAGGCGTACCCCGTAGAAGTACCCGAAGTTGTGTCCCACCGGTAGGGCGACGTGCACGACGTCGTCGGCATCTATCCCCTGCCTGGAAATGGTGGAGAGAATGCCGGCGGTCGCGGTGGCGTGGGTATGGAGCACGCCCTTGGGAGGTCCGGTCGTCCCCGACGTGAAGGCCAACTCGGCCACGTCGTCCGGGCCGGGGGGATCCGGCAGCCTGCCTACCGGACCGGGTTCGTCGAGCAACTCATCGAGCAGCAGCCCCGCGCCGGACTCGGAGACCGACACCGCGGGGATGCTGCCCATGCCATCGAGGGTGTCCGGGTGGTTGGCTGTCAACACCAGCGCCGGCCGGGCAAGCTCCACTATCTCCCCGAATGCCTTGCCTCTGACCGCCGGTAGCAAGGGTGACACGACCGCCCCCAGGCGTTCGGCGGCGAGGAACGCGGGTACGAACCCGCGCACGCCGTGCATCTGGACGATCACCACATCGCCGTGGCCGACACCCATCTGCCGGTACCGAGCGGAGAGCCTGAGGGTGGCCTCGACGAGGCGTAGATAGGTGTATGCCCCGGAACCGTCGGACACCGCGCTGGCGTCGGGTCGTTCGGCGGCGTGGCGGACCACGTCGTCCCACAACGTTCGTTCGGGCCAGCGGAAGCCGGCGGGACATCGGTGCTGTCTCAGGGAGGATGTCACCTGTAGAGGCTACGGAGCGGCTCGACGCGGTGGCCACCGTCGCCGGAGGGGACGATCACGCGATCGTCGTGGCCGGGCAGCACCGTCATTCCGTAACGCTCCACCAAGCGGCGGACCTTGACCGCCGATCTGGCCCACTCCTCGGGGAACTGGTTGAGGATGCTGGGCACGAACCGCTTTCCGTAGGTGTCGGCCAGGTAGATGGCGTCGGACGCGATCAGGATCCATCCGTCCCGCTCGAGCAGGACGGCGACCCCGATCGTCCCCCACGTGTGTCCCGGCAATGTCACGACCCAGACTCCCTTCAGCAGCTCGAAGTCGGCGAACACTTCGACGGCCCGGTCTGGCATCAGCGACGCGAAGTCGGCCCGCGTGAAGCCCTGGGGGCTGGTGACCCCCCAGAGCGTCACCAGATCGTCCCGGATCAGCCCTCCCTTCTGGCTGAAGGCCCCTCGCAGTTCGTCCCGGCCCACATAGATCCGGGCATCGGTGGGCGCGAACATCCGCACGTTGCCGGCATGGTCGGTATGCAGGTGGGTGATGACAACGTGATCGAAATCGTCGGGGGACAGCCCGAGAGCGGCGATGCGCTCCGGGAACAGACCACCGTCTCCCGGGTCGTAGGACATGGCGTTCTGATAGAACTCGTTCTTCCACTCCTGGCGGAAGCGGACCGAGACGCCGGTGTCCACAAGGACTCGCCCGTCAGGATGCTCGATCACGTACACGTAGATGGGATGACGGAGTAGCTCCTTGCGACCGGAGCTCTCCGCGGTAGCAAGGCGCTCGGGATGTCCGGTGAGGGCGAGCTCAAAGTCGAGCGAAGTCCGTCCGCATTCGATCACCTTCAACTCCATCCGACCTCCTCCGGGCGCGGCGGCGACTCCCGCATTATGGTCAGGTCACCAAAGGAGGACCACGGTGAGCCGCACATTGGTGATGGGAGATCCCCTCGTCGTCCTCGGCGATCCGTCCCCGGGATACATCCGGGATGGCGCGCTCATCGTCGAAGGTCGCCGGATCGTACGAGTCGGATCGAGGCAGGATCTTGAGGGTCTCGGTCCTTTCGATCACCTGGTCGGGTCTCCCCGCCATGCCGTCCTGCCCGGATTCATCAATGGTCACTACCACTCGGGTTCGGCCCTGAACCGGGGAATGCCCCAGTACATCTTCGAGCGGGCCAACGTCCATGTGCACGCCATGTGGAGCGCGGTCACCGAGGAAGACCTCTACTACGCCGTGCTGGCCAACGTCATCAACGACGTTCGAGGAGGCCAGACCGGGTTCGTCGACCTCAACTACGGCCGGTCCGGCCTGCCCAACTTCGGGTACGACGCCATCCTGCAGGCTTACGGGGACCTCGGGGTGCGGGTGGCCCTCGGGGTGGTCACCAGGGATCGGAACACCCTGGTCCATGCGGACGATGAGTCCTTCCTCGCCACGCTTCCCCCGGATCTGGCCGCGCGGGTGCGCGCCTCGACGATGGGTTACGCATGGCCGGTCGACCAGGTGTTCGCCGCCTACCGGGACCTGGTCGCTCGCTGGGACTACCGGGAGGGCCGTATCCGGGTCCTGCTCGCACCCGACTGGACCCCGGCCTGCTCGGACGAACTCTACGTCCAGAACCGGCGCCTGGCCGACGAGTTCGGAACGGGGATCATGACGCACGTGCTCGAGACCCGTTCCGAGATGATGTACGCGCTGGAGAGCGACGGCAAGACCGCCATGCGCCGGCTGGCGGATCTCGAAGTGCTGGGACCCGATGTCTCGTGCTCCCACTTCGTGTGGGCAACCGACGAGGACATCTCGATACTCGCCGATACGGGGGCGGTCGCGGTCAACAACCCGGGTTCCAACCTCCGCCTGAGCACGGGGATAGCCCGGGTGAGGGACATCATGGACCGTGGCGGGCGGGTGTGCTTCGGTACCGATAACATCTCTTTTTCGGACTCCGGCGACTTCTTCCAGGAGCTCCGCCTCGCCGCCTACCTGCAGAGAACCCCGGGATTGCTGGAGGTAGGTCGCCTCGATTCGGAGGCCGTGCTGCGAGCTGCGGCGCGCAACGGCGCCCGGGCGATCCGCTTCGAGTCCGAACTCGGTTCGCTGAGCGTGGGGAAGGAGGCCGACCTGGTCGTCTTGAGCCGCGACCGCCTGTTCTGGCCGGAGGAACGTTACGCCTCCGCCCCGCCCCTGGACGTCATCCTCGACCGAGCGTCGGCCGCCGACGTGGCGTCCATAATGGTTGCCGGAGAGGTCGTGTTCGACGATGGCGAATTCACCCGGATCCCTGAGAGCCGGATCCGGGACCACGTTGCCGAAGCGGCTCTGCGCATCATGGGCAACGATCCCGACCCGGACTCGGTGCGCCTGGGCTGGGAGGTGGACCCCTACGTACTCGATTTCTACCGCCGGTGGGCCCGGACGCCGCTCGAGCCGGCCGCGGTGTACAACGCCAAGCATCCGCCCCCAGGCGGGGATGGTTCGAGAGAGGAGTGAGCATGGCCTTCGTGGTGGATTGCCACATGCACATCATGGAGCCGGACTGGAACCCGATGAACGTCTCCTCCGGGATGGCCGAGTCCTGGGCCCGGCAGGTCCGCTGGTACGACCCGCCCAAGTCCGATCCCGAGTACTTCGCGGAGGCATGGAAGGTGTCCGCCGACGGCAACGGTGATAAGGCGGTGGCGCGTATGGACGAGGCCGGGGTGGACGCGTCGGTGATGATGCCCATGGACCACGGCGTCGGCCTTGGCGAGGAAGGCGTCATACCCATAGCCGAGAAGAACCGGCTCTGCGCCCAAGCCACCAAACGACACCCCGGACGGCTCTACACCTTCTGCGGAGTAGACCCCCGACGACCCAACGCCCTCGAAATCCTCACCACCGCGGTAGACCAATGGGGCGCCATCGGCCTCAAGCTCTACCCCACCAACGGCTTCTACCCCGACGACGAAAACGTCGTCTACCCCCTATACCGGTTCCTACGCGAACGCGACCTACCCGTCCTACTACACCAAGGACACTCCGCAGGACGCCACAAATCCAAATACGGACACCCCATCTACGTAGACTCCGCCGCCGCCGACTTCCCCGACCTCCGCTTCATCATGGGCCACTCCGCCCGCTACGAAACCTGGGCACACGAAGCAATCTCGGTCGCCATCTACAAAACCAACGTGCACCTCGACATGAGCCTTTGGCAACACTGGATCTCCCCCGACGAACTCGTACGCAAGATCGTCTGGATGAGAGACCGCATCGGAGCCGACCGGATCCTGTTCGGATCCGACATGGCCGGAATCGAAGTATCCCTCACCCTCGCGCAGTGGGTAGACCAGTTCCGCATGCTCCCAGAATGGGCCAAACAATTGGGCTACCGCATCCCCCAACACCAGATCGACCAGATACTCGGAGAAAACACCCGCCGCATCTACCGGCTAGACGACCACCAACCCAACTAGCAGACACTCCTTTGCCTTTTCGCCACCATCTCCGGCGACGGACGCCGTTGTGCCCACGCGTCTTCGGCTTCCGTTCAGGCTACGGGTTGGTCACTTCAGCACCGCGATGATGACCCCGGTGGCGGAAGCGATGCCCGCAAGGATCAAGGCCGCAAGCCACATCGTCTGGCGGAACGCGGCCCGCTCCGACCGCTGCACGGCCTCGATCCACAGCGCGTACGTCTCCGCCTTCATCCGTGCGGTCTGCGCCTCCACGTGACCTTCGGTGACCGGAGCGGTCATCGTCCCTCTCTGTCTCCCTCGCTGACTCGTACCCTAACCCTAACATATCTATTAGCTAAGGTAACAACCGTTATCACTTGAGTACGATGGCGAACAGCGTAGAATACCAGGACTCGCCCTGCCCAGCGAAGCCCTTGTTCGTGAACAGTCAACATCCCTGGTAGTCGGTGACCGGTGGTGCTAGTCAGAGTGGCGGCGGTCGGCGGTCCCATCACGGGTCCGCCCTCTCGAGTTGGGCGGAGAGGCGGAACAGGAGTGCTTCGTTGCCGAAGGAGGCCGCGATCTGCACTCCGACCGGAAGACCATCCGGGGTCATGTGCATCGGGAGCCTGACGGCAAGACATGACTGGTGGCAGACGCCAGCCGTGGGATAGGTCGACCGGTAGCCTGTGGCAACACTGGATCTCCGCCGACAACCGGACGAAAGATCGTCGGGATGCGAGACCGCATCGGAGCGGACCGGATCCTGTTCGGATCCGACATGGCCGGAATCGAGGTGCCCCTCACCCTCAAACAATGGGTAGACCAGTTGCGCATGCTCCCAGAATGGGCCAAACAACTCGGCAACTGCATCCCCCAGCACCAGATCGACCAAATACTCGGAGAAACACCCGCCGCGTCTACCGACTAGACGACCACAACCCCGAGTAGCGACCGGTGGACGGGTCCAAGCGAACCCGGAACTCGACCGGAGTCTCCCGGGAACCGGACGCCTTCACTCGCGCTCGTTGATCCCTGCCATCTCACGTACCTAGGTTGCAGCACTTACCCGGGCCTCGTTACGTCCATCACGATCACCGAGATCTTGCGCGCCTCGTCGGTCGTCAACTCCCCTTGCAGTTGTCGGGCCAGGTCGCCAGGCGTGTCGGGTCGCCGACCGTCGGGGTGCCTCGTGGTGCGGCCGGCTCCGAACCACAGGACCAGGTAGATCCCGTAGCCCGCCGTCGCCGGATCGGTCGTGTACTGGTTGATGAGTTGGCGGCGCAGCGCACTCCACAGGTCACGATGGGAATTCTTCTTGATCTCGATCGGCACATTGAACCCGTCGAAGGAAGCCCTAATGTCGGCCCGCTTTTCCGCTGCGTACCGGCCTTCGGGTACCAGATCGACTCCTCGTGGTAAACGCTGGTTGAGGGCTTCGAGCAGTACATCGCGGCAGGAATCCTCCGGCCTGCCTTCGGTCGGACGACGATTGGAGTCCTCGTTCCAGAATTGCCGCCACGGGTTGGTGTTACCACCGCGGACGTGCTCACCGATGTCATGCAGTCGAACACCAAGGAGCGCTGCTAGATCAGCAGCGTTCGCAGGGGCCCGGTTGTCGAGCGCGTCCTGTACCTCGGTGACGCTCGGATGGCTGTAGGAGGCGTCGCGGTACGCGATCCGTTGCTTTTCCTGAGCCCAGGTCAGCTGTCGATTCCAGGGCCCGAGATGCGGATCGCCAACCAGTCTGGCCAGTCCTTCGTGGGCATCGGGATAGGTAGCCACACTTAGCTGTCGTATCAGACCTTCAATGAGTTGGGAAGTGCCGATCTCTAGAGTGAAGAATCCGTCCAGCTTCTGTGGGCTGTAGGAACGTCCCAGCATCTCAACTAGGTTGGCGAGTAGTTGCGAATCGCTACTACCCCAGAGGACTGTTTCCCAGGTGGTGTGTACCGAAGTGTTGTGGAGAAACTCCGCCAGATGTCGTATCCGTCTCTCACTCGCTCCAACGTAGGTCCGAAACTCGTGTGTAGGTTGTCCGCCTGATACCAGTGCATTGACGGTCATCCACCTGACCCGGTGAGCGACACTCAGGCTTCTCATGGTCAGCTTCTTCTCGGCTAACGGTTTCAGCAGCGTGTTGTCCACCTGTCGGAGGGTGCTCCCAAGCAGACTGTCGAATAGCCGCAGTTGTTTGCTCGGGATCCGTGTCGGGAAAGCATCGAGAAGTCTGAGTCGGGTCTCGAACACGAGTTCCTCGTGTCCTATCATACGATCCAATTCGTAAACACCGGGTAGGACTTCGTCACCGTTGCGTACTGCCGCTCCGGCGCAACGGAAGAGAACATCCAGTACCAGGTTTGGGTTCTCTTGGAACCACTTGTCGTAGCAAGTTCGCGCGTCGTGATCTCGATAACTAACGTGGCAGTAATAGATAGCGAGCGCCCGGCGCATCCGGTCGGTGTCCATCTCTCGCACGGGTTCTGCCTCGTGGGTTGATAGGCCCATGCTCGCCAGCACCGGATGCACGACGTATGGCATCTGTTTCTGGGAATGCAACGAGATAGTCATAGTCACATCGGGAAGATCGTCACGCCAGAGTGCGCAGCGCAGCGCGACCATGACAGAGTTGGCAAGCTCCGGATCGCCTCCGACCAGATCTTCAATACGGTCTTGGCCTTGTGCGTAGGCACCGCCGGTCCGTTCGCTGAGGTAAACCAACGCCAGGTAATGCAGGTTTTGGGGCGGGAAGGTGTTAGCTAGTAGCTCGGCTTCCTGTGAGCGCAGATTCAGTATCCAGTCGTCGCGGCGTCTCTGGGTCACCTCAGTTTGCTGCTCCCTGAGTTCTTCCATCCTCTGCCGATACTCACGGTGAGTGGAAGATACCTGGGAAGGCCGAACATCATGGAGCCTCTCATAGTGCTCCTCCAACACCGCAAGCCCGGATAATCGACTGTGTATCAACTGGTAATTCAGCCCCCTGCTTATTGTGGGGTCCCTCACCGAGCAGTACGACTCTTTCAGTAGTTTCTTCGAAAGGCCCTGATCTGTCACAGCGACCAGTATCGCCTGATCGAGGCACCACATCCCAAAGTCGGCCGAGAGTCGACTCCCGTGTAGAACATCGCCGAGATGGCTCCGATAGATCGTAAAGCAGTCGGGACTGTCGCTTAGCTTTAGCCACCTCAGGAGTACTTCCTTTTGAAGCCGGGGTCGGGCTTCCAACCACTCGCGCACCCTGTGGACATGGTCGTCACTTGCATGGCCCCAACCGATCGGGGGCACGGTAGCGGTCAGCCATCTGTAGAGACGCGACAGGTCGACACGGTCACCCATCGTTTGCAGACCCCGGGCTAGGAGCCGTCCTGGTAGGTCTTCGAACCCGGAGTCCTGCAGCATCTGGACGATCTCGGAGGAGTTTTGGTAGAGAGTGTCCAAAAGATCTGCAATCTGCTCGCCCGATGACTCCGTGAGGAGAGTTCTATCCCAAAACTCCCAGAATTGGCGCATGTCCACATGACTGTTCCGAGGCGCGGCGTACCGCCACACCTCTGCCGGGGGGAGGTCGTCGGGGTAGAGATGACGCAACAGAGTTCCAGCAATCTGATCGTCAGGATCGGGGAGCGTCCGGTCATGGACAGCATCCAAGACGGCTCTCAACGTTAGTGTTCGGGTGTCACCCGGCGGTGACACCCGGATGTACGCTTCGACGGCAGCTTCGCGTGTCTCGGATGGTCGGGCTGCATCCCACAGGATGGCTTCCAGATCCGGAGCCAGGCACGCCAAGGACTCCAAGTCCGCGTCGCGGGCGTTCGACACCACTCGCAGCACGAACTCAAGGATCCGCCGGCTGGGTGCTTCGTCATCGTTGTGTTGGAGCAGATGCCTAACAGCCGGCAGCGTCTCCGCGGACACGAGGGAGCGGAAAGCCCATGCGGGTTCGTCTCCGTACCCCAGGGATCCCTGAGTAGCGAACACGGCCAACGATTCGAGCAGTCGTTTCTTCTCGTGGCCGCTGAAGCCGCTGATGTCACCGTAGAGTCCGACACCCACCGGGTCGGCATCGATCAGGAGGCTGCGAGCCTCGTCGGAGTACGCAGCCAGCCAGGCTGATAGTCCCCGGAGTGGGGTTACCACCCGTCCGTCGCTTGGACCGGTCATCAGCGCTGTCACCCTCCGGGCCGGGAGTCCGTTTCTGACGAGCCTCGCCAGGAAGCGACCGCCGAGGAACTCTGCAAGCTGGCGATGGACGGGTACGAATCCTGTCTCGTTCTCGGCCGTGAACAGCCTGGTACCGAGCGCCCGCGTCCAGTGGTGTCTGGAGAGGGGGGCAGTGCCTTGGTCGAGGTCATCCAGACTCGAGAACGAAGGGAGATGTAGCCCCCGCTGCATCACATAGCCTTCAAGGCCTGCAACCAACTGCATGGCACACAGGTAGCCGGCAGCATCCAGAGTGACTGTGGGCGACTCCGAGCCGCCCGCCTGCAAGTGCTCGGAGTTCTGCTCGGTCACCAACTTCTCGCATGCCATCTCGAACATCTCTCGCCGGCTATCCGGCCACCCGCGCCCTTGACTTATCGCTTCCCCCATCAGTTGCAGCGTCAGGGGGTTCTCCAACAGCTGCCAGATCCCCGAGGACCGAGCGTTCTCGACGAAGTCCTCCATTCTCAAGTCGGGAAACCTCGCAGCGACCACTTCCCTGATGGCCTCGGTGTTCAGCGGGTCCAACCGCACGACGGTAACGGTCGAATCGGGCGAGACCACAGCGAGTCTCTGCCGGTCGTTGTTCCCCAACCAGTCCGCCTCACGGCAAGAGATTCGGAATGCCGGTGGTCGGAGTTCGTCAAGACGGCCGCGGACCTCGTCGAACGGGGTCCGAGAGTCCACCGATCCCGCACGTATCTCGTCGAGTCCGTCGATGAACAGAACACTGTCACGCCACTCCGGGTACGAATCCACATGGAGGGTGACGAAGTCCCTAGCCTTGCGGTACTCGGCCTTTTGGCCTGACGCCCGGATCGCCTCACATTCCGTTTCAAACGTGGTCGTCTTCCCAGCACCGGGATCGCCAAGCAGCACGAGGGTGGACACCGATCGGAACTCACCCAACGGTTTGCTCTCACCCGGACGGACCCGGCCGTCGCCATCGATCTCGATCTCGGTGCAGGTCCGGTCAACTATGAGGCTCATGAGGATTCGAACCAGTGGTCGGCGGGTAGCGACAGGAACTCGTGCAACGGCTCGCCCCCCGTCCCCACCACCAGAGTCCGGCGAGGCTGGAATCGGCGTTCGAACTCCGCTAGACCCGGTGGTGACACCGGTGCTCTCCCTGTCTTCACCTCGATCCCTACCACTCGCGGTCCCCGTTGAAGGACGAAGTCCACTTCGTGATTCCGGTACCTCCAGTACTTGACCTGGGTCCCGGGTAACGCCGTGTTGAGCAGATGGGCTCCCACCGCGCTCTCGACCAGACGACCCCAGAAACTGCGGTCCGCCCGAGCCTCCTCGAAACCGTAT
This sequence comes from Candidatus Spongiisociaceae bacterium, assembly GCA_965219685.1. Lineage (GTDB taxonomy): Bacteria > Actinomycetota > Acidimicrobiia > Spongiisociales > Spongiisociaceae > JAPPFW01. The sequence goes on from CBDCOH010000002.1 coordinate 1,893,980, forward strand.
CCGGAAGCGGCAGCCATCAGAGCGGTGTTGAGCACGTTCAGCTTGGGAGTAGAAGCCTTCGCTGAGATCGGACGCTCCACATGCTTCGACAGACCGGTCAGCAGACCCGCATCCGACAGCAGCTTGAGGTAGCGGGTGAGGGTCGTCGTGTTCCCGGCGTCGTGAAGCTGGCCCAGCATTTTGTTGTACGACAGCACCTGCCCCGAGTACAGGGCTCCCATGTCGAAGAGACGCTTCAAGAGTGACGGCTTGTCGACTCTCGTCATCGACAGCACGTCCCGCTCGATGATGGGCTCGACCAGTGCATCCCTCACATAAGCGGTCCACCTTGGCTCGTCGCGAACCAAAGAAGCCGCACCCGGGTACCCCCCGAAGTAGACGTACTGGTCCAAGCTGAGGCCGAACGCCTCTGACATCTCGAGATAGGACCAGTGCGTAAAGCGAATCGGCTCGAAACGCCCCGCCAGGCTCTCGTTCAAGCCGGCCTGCATCAGCAACGGCGCCGAACCTAGAAGGACTACATGCAGCGGGCAGCCACTGGCTCGGTCCGCGTCCCAAAGCCCCTTGACCGAGTCCGACCAGCCATCCATCTTCTGTATCTCATCCAGGATCAGGACGTACCCCGGGTCGGAGCGACCCGCCCGGCGGCGACACATCTCCCAGATATCCGCCAACCACCGCTCATCGCGAACCCCGGACATCAGCACAGAATCGCCCCCGCCGTCCACCGGGAGCCGGCCACTCACGGCCGGCGAGTCAGGCTCGTCCACCGCCACGTACAAGCCCAAGCGGTGGATCGACGAAAGCGCCTGCCGAGCCGCCACGGTCTTACCGGTCTGGCGCGGACCGAATATCGCGACCAGACGCACGGGCGGCTCGGACAACCGCTCGGCCATAGTCCTAACTTGCCTGCGGCGGAAGTCCCTCATACCAGAATCTTAGCTGTCGCTGTACCTCTTGAGTAAATTTACTCAAGAGGTACAGTACAGACAGTCATCCCTAGACCTCACCCGTAGCCAGCGCATTACTTACGCCGGAACATTCTGAACGGAGTGGACCACCCGGCATCACAGGACAAGAATGCCCATCCGACACGGTAGCCCCAGGGTTCGATAACACGCCGCCACGTGGCCGCTCGTAGCAGTGGCGCTGGGATGAGATCAGAAGCGTCGATCGTCAGTGACGCTGTGCCGGCCCAGATGTTTCTCAGGTTGACCCGGTCAACACATCCTAGAGGCCCATCAGTTCCAGAGGCGCCTCATCCATCCGGTCCATCAGCCGATGCAGGGGTCTCATCGTCGCTCACACCGCGTGAACTGTGGAGTTGCCTCGTTCCGCCAACGATGTGGCGAGTCAGTCATTCTCGACGGTGGTGATGATTAGTTCACGGAGATCTTCGGGCTCGGGTTGGCTGAGGTCCTCGCAGACAACGCGGTGAATGTGTCCGGTGAAGGGGAAGGGTGGTTGGTAGTCGTCGCCCACCGGCGTCCCGTAGTCCCGACCGACGAGCAACCGGCCCAGTCGAAACTGTACGGCAAGACGGTTGTCCGGCAGGTCCGTGGCGCCCACGTCTCGACCATTCAATGCCAAGCTGATGGTGTGGTCGTTCGTATCCGAGTCCTCGAGGTGCACGAGCCTGAGCTTGTGTCTGCCTGCTGGGATCGGTTCGCCGGCCACGAGCCGTACTGGTGTGCCTCCTAGATTGAAGGTCGCGACTAGGCGGCCATCCACAAAGTAAAGAGCCCATCCATGGTCGGTGAAGTGGTCCATCAGTCCAAGCCGCTGGGTGCAGATGATCCCGGCGGCATCCCGATCTCCGGGTATTTCGATATCTGCAACGAGGCGGAAGCTGGACACGAGAGCAGAGGTGAGAATCGGTCCCCCGCCGGGTAGATAGACGTATCGACGCCGACCGACATGCGCGGGCGGCTCGATGGCCGCGGCATGGTTCGAGTCCCAGAAACCGTCCATGAGCGGTAGGACTTGGTTTCGGCCTGCTTCGTACCACCAGAGCTCAACGAGGCTACGCAACCGCCCGGGGTGCTTCTCCGCGACATCATTCGCTTCTGAGAAGTCCTCGTGCAGGTTGTACAGCGACCACCGATCAGAGTCGAAGTCGGCGCTGCCCTCCACGAGTTCACGCTCGGCCGCAAGCATGCTGCCGACATGGTTGGTCGTTGCTTTCCAGCCCTCGTGGTAGATCGCGCGGGACCCCAGCATCTCGAAGTACTGGGGAGTCCGTTCTATCCGGGCGTCCGCGTCACGGAACGTCAGCAGGAGGCTCTCTCCGTCGAGGGGCTGCTGAGCGACACCGTCGAGCACGGCGGGACTGTCGGCTCCGGCCACTTCGAGAACGGTGGCCATCAGGTCGATGGCGTGACAGAACTGTTGGCGCACGTCGCCGTTGTTCTCGGCCGGGATGCCTGCCGGCCACCTCACGATGAGGGGAGTTCGGACCCCGCCCAGCCAGCTGTATCGCTTCCATAGCCGGAATGGGGTGTTGCCGGCCCAGGCCCACCCCCAGGAGTAATCACTCGCTACGCCGATCCCTCCGAGGTCGTCGATATGACTCGCCATGGAGTCGATGTCGTCTTTGCTCGCTCGCTGCCCGTAACGGCGGACCATGCCGTGGGGCCCTGCGTCGGCGCTGGCACCGTTGTCGGACAGGAACATCACAAGGGTGTTGTCCGTTACGCCCATTGCCCCGAGAAAGGCCATGAGGCGCCCTATCTGAGCGTCGGCGTGTGTGACGAAGCCGGCGTACACCTCCATCATGCGTGCGTAGAGTCGACGTTCCTTCAACGGCAGATCCTCCCACGGGGCCACCCAGGAGGGGCGCCCGGTGTCGGTCGTGCCGGGTGGGATGACGCCCAGCCTCTGCTGCCTCACGAACGTGCGGGAACGGGCAGCCTCCCACCCGTCGTCGAACCGTCCGCGGTAGGGCTCGATCCAGGTGTCCGACACTTGGTGAGGTGAGTGAGGAGCCGCAGTGGCAAAGTACAGGAAGAAAGGCTTGTCGGGTGCTGCCTGTTGCTGATCCTGCACCAGCCGGATTGCCTGGGACGCCAGGTCCTCGGTCAGGTGATAGCCCTCTTCGGGGGTCAGCGGCGGTTCGACGTAGCGGTTGTCGCATACAAGGTGTGGAGTCCACTGATCGGTCAACGCTCCGAGAAAGCCGTAATAGCGCTCGAAGCCGAGACCGAGGGGCCAACGATCGAACGGGCCTGCTTGATTACGCTCGAAGCGGGGCGTCAGGTGCCACTTACCCACCCCAAGAGTGCTATAGCCCGCGTCGCGCAGCAGCCTGGGAAGCGTTCCCGCCGACCTCGGTATCCGCCCGGTATAGCCGGCGAGTCCCATCGGGACCTCGGGACCGATCCCCATACCAACCGCATGGTGGTTGCGACCCGTCATGAGCGAGGCTCTTGTCGGTCCACATAGTGATGTGACGTGAAAACTGTTGTAACGGAGGCCCTCGTCAGCAAGCAGGTCGATGTTGGGAGTGGCGATCTCGGCGCCGTAACATCCGATCTGAGCGAAACCCAAGTCGTCAAGGACGATCATGACAACGTTCGGAGCATCCATGGGTTCCCTAACGATCGAAGTCTCCCACGAGACTCTTACCGCGCTTCGTACGGCGATAACCGGATCTGGTCAAGCTCACCTCCAGGATAGGTCCACGAAGGGCGCCGCCATACGACCGACGACCGACCCTCCGGCGTGCCGGGGGTGTTGACACGCCGAATCTCAGGTCGAAGCCCTATCTCAACTCAGTCCGGGGGTCGGCGGTCCCACCACGGGTCGGCCTGCTCGAGTTGGGCGGAAAGGCGGAAAACGAGCGCCTCGTTGCCGAAGGAGGCCGCGATCTGGACCCCTACCGGGAGACCGTCGGGGGTCATGTGCATCGGGAGGCTGGCGGCGGGACATCCGCTGAGGTTGTAGAGGGGCGTGAAGGCGAGGTGCCCCCACATGCGCTCGATGTAGACCTCGACATCTTCGCCCATCATGTCCAGGGCGCCTAGCAGGAGCGGCGGGTCGGCCAGGGTCGGGCTGAGGATGATGTCGTAGTCCTCGAAGAAACTCGCCAAGCGTCGTCCGGTGCGGTGGATCATGAGCAGTGTGTTGACGTAATCCCGCGCCGACAGGCGCCTGCCCTGCTCGGCCACCATGCGGGTGACGTTCTCGAGATCGTCCGCCTGCTGTCGCCTGCCCAATGCGGCCAGCCGTGAATCGACATGGTTGGCGGTATGGGCCGCCATCACCGTGCGCATGGCGGTCCGGCACTCGGAGCCGGACACCGGCGGAACAGCCGGGACCACGGTATGCCCCAAATCGGTCATCACCCGCGCAGCCCGCTCGGCGGCCTGAACGCATTCCGGGTCGATCCGTTCGCCGTAGAGGCCCTCGGTCCACAGAGCGATGCGGAGGCTTCCGGGGTCTCGACCCACTTCGGCCAGGAATCCGCCGTCCGGCGGGGGCGCTGCGTAGGGATCCCCAGGCTCGGGTCCGTGAGTCACGTCGAGCAGGACTGCACTGTCGCGTACGGTGCGGGAGAGTACGTGATAGGAGGACAAACCGCTCCAGCCTTCGCCCGCGTCGGGTCCGGCGGGTGTCCTGGCCCGGGTCGGCTTCAGGCCGTACAGCCCGCACATGGATGCCGGGCTGCGGATGGACCCGCCGCCGTCGGAACCCTGGGCGACCGGGACCATTCCCGCCGCCACCGCGGCGGCCGCTCCCCCGCTCGACCCTCCGGCGCTCCGGGAAGCGTCCCACGGGTTGAGGGTCGGTCCGAGCAATACCGGCTCGGTGGTACCGCTGATCCCGAGTTCCGGGGTGTTGGTCTTGGCGAGAACCACCAGCCCGGCGTGGCGAAAGCGCTCGGTGATCGTGCTGTCATGCCCGGCGACGTTTGTCCGATAGAGGCGGGAGCCGTTGGTAGTCGGCGCGCCGGCGAACAGGCAATGCAGGTCCTTGAGCATGAACGGAACCCCGGAGACAGGGCCCCCGGGAAGCCCTCGGGCGATCGATTGCCTCGCCGCATCCTCCATTAGATGTATGACCGCGTTGATCTCCGGGTTCTTCGCGGCAACCCGCGCGAGCGCGGCGTCCAGCAACTCTTCAGGGGTGACCAGCCGGTCGCGGATCAGTCCGGCCAGACCCAGCGCGTCGTAGTCTTCGTACTCGTCGAACACGGCCATTAGGGTTTCCCCATCGGTTGAGGACCGATCCCAGCTTACCGGAGGTAGGGAGAGCGCTCTTGGTGGATTCCGGACAGTTCGAGATCCTACGGCCCGATCTCCGGGGCTCCACAGCACTGGTGGCCGGCGCCAGCCGTGGGATCGGCCGTTCCGCGGCTCTCGGCCTCGCCTCGGCAGGCGCCTCGGTGATCGGGCTTGCCCGCTCGGGCGACGCCCTCGAACATCTCGGTAGGGAGATACGCGCATCCGGCGGCGAGTTCCTTCCGCTCGTCGCCGACATCGCCGACCTCACCTCCATGGGGGCGACCGTCGAGCGGGCCTGGAAGTGGAAGGACGGCTTGGACAACCTGGTTAACTCCGCGGGGGTGACGAACCGCTCTTCCCCCTTGGACATCAGCCCCGAGGAGTGGGATGAGTTGTTCGCGGTGAACCTCCGCGGTGCCTTCTTCCTCACAAGGGAGGTCGGTCGCCGCATGCTGGACGGCGACGGAGGCTCGATCGTCAGCATCGCTTCGCTGTCGGGGGTGGTGAGCGACGGCGCCCAGGTCGCCTACAGCGCCAGTAAGGCAGCGCTGATCCACATGAGCGCGGTGCTTGCCGACCAGTGGGCACCAAGAGTGCGTCTGAACTGCATCAGTCCGGCTTGGGTGGAAACCGACATGACCCGTGGCTTCCTGGCAAATCGTGACAACACATCCGCCATCCTGCAACGCACGCCCATGGGTCGGCTGGCGCAGCCCGATGAGATGGTCGGAGCCGTGCTGTTCCTTGTGTCGGAGATGAGCTCCTACATGACCGGGCAGAACCTGATTCTCGACGGAGGATGGACAGCATGACCCGTGCTCTGGTGGTTGATTGCCACATGCACATCCGGGGCGATGACTGGAACCCGGTGAACCTCCGCTCCGGGATGGATGCCTCGTGGGCCCGGCAGGTGCGGTGGTTCGACCCACCTCGCTCCGATCCCTCCTACCTGCATGCCAGCGTCGCTCAAGCAGCCGACGTGACCGGTGATAAGGCGGTGGCGCGTATGGACGAGGCCGGGGTGGACGCATCCGTGATGATGCCCATGGACCACGGCGTCGGCCTCGGCGAGGAAGGCGTCATACCCATAGCCGAGAAGAACCGGCTCTGCGCCCAAGCCACCAAACGACACCCCGGACGGCTCTACACCTTCTGCGGAGTAGACCCCCGACGACCCAACGCCCTCGAAATCCTCACCACCGCCGTAGACCAATGGGGCGCCATCGGCCTCAAGCTCTACCCCACCAACGGCTTCTACCCCGACGACGAAAACGTGGTCTACCCCCTATACCGGTTCCTACGCGAACGCGACCTACCCGTCCTACTACACCAAGGACACTCCGCAGGACGCCACAAATCCAAATACGGACACCCCATCTACGTAGACTCCGCCGCCGCCGACTTCCCCGACCTCCGCTTCATCATGGGCCACTCCGCCCGCTACGAAACCTGGGCACACGAAGCAATCTCGGTCGCCATCTACAAAACCAACGTGCACCTCGACATGAGCCTTTGGCAACACTGGATCTCCCCCGACGAACTCGTACGCAAGATCGTCTGGATGAGAGACCGCATCGGAGCCGACCGGATCCTGTTCGGATCCGACATGGCCGGAATCGAAGTATCCCTCACCCTCGCGCAGTGGGTAGACCAGTTCCGCATGCTCCCAGAATGGGCCAAACAATTGGGCTACCGCATCCCCCAACACCAGATCGACCAGATACTCGGAGAAAACACCCGCCGCATCTACCGGCTAGACGATTAGTTGATAGTTGCTAGCATTAGGTCGAGTGGGTGTCCGGGGTCTCAGTTGTCCATCGGCAAGGGAGCCGGCCCAGAGGGGGTCACCGCTCGATAGCCCTCTCGCGCAGTGACGCCGGCGGCGTCTCCGGTCGGCGTTCCGCAACTCTCGTATACTTGCGCGCACACCTAGCGCCGCCCGGCACGGAGGCGTCATGAATGAAGCACGGTTGACCCTTTCCGAAGTCATTCCACCTAAGGCCGCGACAGCATGGACTGCCGACGCGGGACAGACCATCCGCATCACCGACTTGGAAGGTGGCCAAGTAGGGGACCTGGTCCTGTTCGCCAGGGACGATCTTCGCGATCGCGTCTCGATTTCATGGACCCGCACCAGGAATATCCGCACAGCGTCCACATACGAGCCTCCCCTCGGTCTCGCCCCCGGCAACGCCATTTGGTCCACGGGCTACCGCGTCCTTGCCACCGTCATCGAGGACACCTCACCGGTAAGGGGAGTACATGACCTCTACGGGAGGATGTGCAACCGGGGCATGTACGAAATGTACGGTGTGGCCCCCCAGGACGGCTGCTACGAACTGCTTCAGGGTGTCCTGACGCCACATGGGGTGGCTCCATCCGAGATTCCGGACGCGATCGGGGTGTTCATGAACACCCAACCCGATCCGGAGACCAGGGTCATGCGCATACATCAGCCGGTCACACGACCTAACGACAGCATTTCCATCCGAGTCGAGATGGACGTGCTCGCAGCCATGAGCACATGCCCGATGGATGTCCTCGCGCCTACCAACAGCTACAACATCACACCCATGAAGGTCGAAGTGCTCACAGGCGGCAACAGTTCTTAGGGAGGTCGAGCCGACGGAATGACGCTGACAGACCGCCGCGTCAGTTACCAGACTCCCGTGACAGTCAGCCCAAGGGCCACGATTCCTTGGTATAAGCCATGTCCCAGAACATATACTCGTAATTGACGCCGATCCGGAAACTCTCCAACATCTGACCTCGGCGCTCATCGGAGAGACCTTCCGAGTATCTGTCCACGAAGTCCCGGTAGTCACGACAGAGCCTGTGATGATCCTCGCTCATGTAGAACTCCCACCAGTCAGCTTGGAAGTCCGTGAGTGGAGCCCCCTCGAGCTGGTACCCGATAGCGTCGTAACTCAGAGGACAGGGAAGGAACGATCCCAGGTACTCTACCGGATCGCGGGCGAACGCCAGATAGAAAAGATGCCGTGAATATGCGTGCAAGGTCGGAGCGACGGGGGCACCGAAAGTACCTCCCAGTTTCCTGAGCATGTCCTCCTGGTGGTAGTACTCGTCGAGGATGAGCTTGGTATTGCGAAGGAAGAAGTCCCTGATCTCGGCGTTCTGTGCCTTGGCGGCGACGATCGAGCGGCATCGCAACACTGCATCTATGTAGTGAACGTTCTGCTCGAAGTAGAACGCTAACTTGTCATTGCCCAGAGTCCCCGCCTTGAGTTCTTTCAGAAAGGGATGCTCATAGAGTTGGTCGAACAGTTGTGCCGTCTCCTCCATCATGTGTGCGGTCCAACTCACGGCGCCCCCCTCGACAACCTGCCCTCGACCAAGCGTGCGACAGCATCTCGGGCGCGTTGGGCAACTTCCGTCTCGTCAACGGTCTTGATGACGCGGTCTTCCATCACGATGCGTCCATCCACGATGACCGTGCGAACCATCCTGCCATTCGTGGCGAAGACCAGTCGCGGCAGAACGTTGGCTCTGTATGCGGGCAGTCGGGTGTCGTAGAACTCACTTTCGGCATCAACCAGGATGACGTCCGCCTTGCGACCGGGCTCGATCACTCCTGCCTCGACTCCCAGAGCTCGCGCCCCGTTCACCGTTGCCATTCGCAGGACCTGCTCCGCCGGCATCAACTTCGGGTCAGCGTGGAGGGCTCGCTGTAGGTACGCCCCGGTGCGCATCACCTCGAAGATGTCCATGGTGTTGTTACCTTCGGTGGCGTCATGGCCGAGTCCGACGTTGACGCCGGCATCGAGAAGCTCACGTGCAGGTGCGATTCCCTCGCCCAGTTTCGAGTTCGCGGCCGGATTGTGGGATACATGCGTTCCCGTCTCCGCAATCATGCCGATGTCCTCGTCCGTCAGCCACACACAGTGGGCTGCCACTGTCGACGGTCCGAGCAGACCGTGGTCGTGGGCAACCCGGACCGGCCGCGACCCGAACTCCTGCATGCAGGTCTCGACTTCTTGCTGGGACTCGCTGAGGTGGATGTGCAGGCCGGTGTCCAGATCGGCCGCCATGCTCGCGGCGTCCCGCAGTATGTCTGCCGTCGCCAAGGGGATCCATTCGACCCCTACGGCAACCCGGACCCGGTCGTCGGGCTCCCCTGCACACGCATGGAACGCAGCGCGGTTGTCCTCGAGCACGTCCAACCCGTCCTCGGGTCGCGCTACCAGGCTGCTGAGAGTGGCGCGGATGCCGACTGTCCTCGCGGCCCGGGCCAGGGACTCGACGTGTCTGAACATGTCGTTGACCGAGGTCGTGCCCCCCCGGAGGGCGCGGACATAGCTGTAAAGGGCGCCAGCGTAGGCGGTGTCCGGGTCGAGGTTCCGCATCATCGGATACCAGTGCCCGAAGAGTGCCTCCTCGACCTCGAGGGACTCCGAATAGCCTCCCCGTTCGATGGAGGTGTGGAAGTGGAGGTCCACCAGACCGGGCATGACGAACAAGCCCGAGGCGTCGATCGTGCGGGCTGCACCCACCTCCGGCGCTGATCCCTCGCCCGTGGATACGATCCGATCTCCGCGGATGACCACATGGCCGCCGTGATATATGTCGGCGTGTTCGTTCAGGGTCACGACGGTTCCGTTCCGCACCACGATCGTGCTGGGCGGCGTACCGGCAGCCGGGACGGCGTCATCCGTCATATTTCATTCCTCTCGCAGATGGAGTTCGGCCTTGAGGGTGCGCTCGAGGCGAAGGAACTCGTCCGTGATCTCGATCCCCTTCTCACGTGGACGGTCCAGTTCTACGTCGTAGACAGCCTGGATCCGCCCTGGACGGGGAGTCATCACGTAGACCCGATCCGACAGGTAGACAGCCTCGGCAACGTCGTGGGTGATGAACAGCACGGTGGTGCGGATCTCCTCCCAGACGCTCATCAGCCACTGCTGCAGACCCGTCCTCGTGTAGCTGTCCAACGCGCCGAACGGCTCATCGAGCAACATTATCGATCGTTTCTGAACCATCGTCCGTAGAAACGCCACCCGCTGTCGCATACCCCCTGAGAGTTGGTCCGGGTAGGCGTGGGCGAATTCGGACAGCCCGAAACGCTCGAGGTAGGGCTTGACCCCGTCTCGAGCCGATTTCCGGGATAGGCCGTCCATCTCGAGTCCGAGGCTGGCGTTCCCCAGGACGGTCCGCCACGGAAAGAGGAGATCCTTCTGGAACATGTAGGCAATCTCGCCCAGGCGGCTACCGCCCGGAACACCGTCGAGTCGGATCTCGCCCGAGTCGTACCCCTCGAGGCCCGCAACGATGTTGAAGAGGGTGCTCTTGCCGCAGCCGCTCGGACCGATGAGGGTGACGAACTCGCCCGGCCTGACCACCATATCGACACCGTCGAGAGCCATTACGGGGCCCGATTTCGGGTGGAAGGTCTTGGTAAGACCCTCTATGACCAGGCCTCCCATTCCGGAGGCAGCCGACCCCGTCAACGTCACCCCGCGTCTCCCTGAGTCTTGGGTCGGTACCACGGCATGACCAATCGCTGGAGGATCACAACCCCACCGAACAGGAGAAGGGTCACGGCCGAAGTAACCGTCACGGCCCCGAACACGAGGTCGGTGCGCAAGGCGTTCTTCATGGTGAGCATGTAGATCCCGAGGCCTTCCACCGCACCGACGAACTGGGCGATCACGGCCGCTATCACCGCGAACGACATCGAGACCCGTATGCCGGTGAAGAGATGGGTGAGGGCACTCGGAAAGCGAACCTTCAGCAGAAGCCGGACGCGACCGGAGCCCATCGTCCGCAGGAGGTTCATGGCGTCCTCATCCGTCGAGGCAAGCCCCTGAGCGAGGCTGACAGCCACCGGGAAGAAGGTGTACATGGCGACGACGAACGCATGCGACGAGATTCCGAACCCGAACCAGATCACCACGAGGGGCGCGATAGCGACGATCGGAAGGGTCTGGGAAACGACAATCACCGGATAGATACTCCGCCTGACCCAGCCGAAGCTGTCGACCACGACACCGATCACGACTGCGAGCACCAGCGCGGACCCGAACCCGAGGAGCACCGTCTGGAGGGTTATCCAGGTGGCTCCCCACAGGTTCGAGCGATCATCCCACATCGCATCGAGAACATCGGTGGGCGTCGGGAGCACCGCGGGCGAGATGTCCTGCCACCGGACGAACATCTCCCACGCGATCAGGAGAATCAGGACGGTGACCAGAGGAGGCCAGGCCATGCGAGCGAGACCCGGTCCGGACGAGTCGGTCCCGCCCCGCGTCAGGTCCGGCGGGGATCCCCGCTCGCTTCCTAGATAATGGGAGTTCTTCCTAGCTGACTTCAGCACGCTGCGGCCCACGATGGCCGGCTGTCCGACCCGGACCTGGCGGTAGGGATCAGCAGCCGGGGAGGAGTTCGTTGGTTGCGTACACCGCGAACTCGGGTGCCGTAACCACCTGGCCGTCCTCATCCAACAGGACACCTGACCGTTCCAACAGGCCGCCTATGCCCGCGAAGTGCGACGGCTGCACGCAGCCCCATGTCCCGGCCTCGTTGAGATACTGAGATGCCCGGTATTGCGCGCTCTCCCGAACCAGTGCCTCGCTCTGCTGGAGATCCGTCACCTCGCTGATCAGAATCTCGGCTGCTTGATCGGGATTCTCCGCGGCAAAGGTGTACGCGTCGCCCAAGGCTCTGAGGGCTCTCTCCAGTACATCGGGTTGCTGGTCGATCATCTCGGAGCGGGCGATGAAGACCACATCCGGATATACGATCTCCGGTATGAAGTCGACGTAGGGGAAGAGGCGCAGTTCGGTACCGCGGAGTCGAGCGGCGATCTCGCTCCATCCCTGGAAGACGGCACTGAAATCGACCCGGTCCTCTATCAAAGCCTCGATGGCGCCGCCCTGCAGGACGACCTCTTGGAAGTCGCCGGGGGTCGCAGCTCCGGCCGCCATGAGCATCTCGGTCACGAGGGGTCTCTCGTGCGGGGTCCCGTAGCCGCCGTACGACTCGGCAGCGTCGAGTTCAGCGGCAGTCTGGTAGGGCGAGTCAGCCGGCACGACCAAGGCCACGTTGTTCTCCTGGATGATGGCTGCGACGATCTTCAGCGAAGAACCAAGTGCCACCTCACGGAGCACGTCCGGCGGATAGGCAATGCCCAGGTCCGCGTCGCCCGCCTCGACCAAGACACCCGTGACGGTGAACGCCCACGGAACGACCTCCACATCCAGGTTCTCGCGCTCGAACAGGCCCATGGAGCGAGCGATGAAGATGCCCGCATGGTTGGTGTTCGGGATGAAGTCGAGAGCGATCCTGACTGTTGCCCGTTCCGGAGGAGCCGCGGTCGTATCCGGCGCGGCCGTCGTATCAGGCGCCGCAGTCGTGACAGGAGCAGCCGTCGTATCAGGCGCCGCAGTCGTGACAGGAGCAGCCGTCGTATCAGGCGCCGCAGTCGTGACAGGAGCAGCCGTCGTATCAGGCGCCGCAGTCGTGGCAGGAGCAGCGGTCGTGGCAGCGGATGTCGCTGCTCCATCGGACGATGGTTCGGAATCGCCGCACGCAGCCATAATCAACACCAGCGCGGAAAAATAGATCAGCAGTTTCCGGGCGACACCCATCCGCCCCTGCGGCGACCTGTACCTCATCGTCTCTGCCCTCCCATTGAAACAGGCGGGTCCGAGCGGGCCCGCCGCTGAAACCTTGCAAAACACGGTATCAGAGATAGGTCGGCCAGGCCACCAGATCTTATGTCGAATGTTCGGACTGATCCACCGTTCGGCCAACCTCGAGCAACAACTCGGGCGGCGTTACACAGGTACGGCTCGTAAACGCGGGCCAGACTCACATCTGGCAGAACGTCCCACCGAAGCCGGTCGACAATCCCCTGAACGGGATCCACCCGGTCCCGTCCTATCTGCTTGCAGATGCTCGCGTCACCACCCCAGAACTGCGGCTGCGTGGTCGCCCATGATGCCCTCCAGCTTGTGCTGAGGGATCGGGTCGAGTCCCAGCGGCTCGGCATGGTCGTTCAGCGTTAGGAGCTTTTGCCGCAGGACCACGGGGTCGTACAGGAATCCCGGATAGTCCGAGCCGAAGAACAGCTTCTCCAGAGGAACGAAGAACGGTTCCGCCTTGTGCAGGAATGAGAACAGTTCCCTCGGGCTGAGCGCCGCGATCAGGTAGGAGAGTTCGCCGTAGAAGTTGGGATGCTTGGTGAGCAGGAATAGGGCTTCGTCCTGCCACGGAATACCCATGTGGGCGATGATGACGGTCAGATCCCTGAACTCCCGCCCGACGTCGTCGAGAAGCGCCGGCCTGCCGAGACCTAGCGAGGCGTCGATCCGGGTGGAACCGGCCTGGTGGAACATCACCGGGATCCCCAGGTCGAGAGCGCACTGGTAGACCGGGAATGCCAGTTCCCGGTCGTCCGGCGACCAGTGCTGGTACATCGGGTAGAGCTTCACACCCGACAGTCCCAGCTCCTGAACCGCCCTGGTGAGCTCCTCCACTGCCGCCTTCGGTCCCTGATAGGCGGGGTTGACCGACGCGAAACCGACCAGGGTCTCCGGATCCTGGCGCACCAGACCGGCTATGTAGTCGTTGCACTTCTCAGGATCGGGTGGGCCTTCGACGCCGCTGATGCCCGTAGGATCGACCGTTCCTATGAGCCGACCATCGAGCCACTGGGGGGAGACCGAGAGCAGGACGATCTTGTCGAACCCCGGGTGATCTCGTTTGGACTCGGCACCTCCGATAACCGGCCACCCTTTCCGGGAGAACCCGCTGCTCTCCCACTCCTCCTCCGTGGGCGTCCGGTGCGACGGCACGGAGCCGGCGCTGCGATAGATGCACAGGGACCCTTCCCGCCCGTACCTCACGGTGAAGTCGGGATCGGCCGCCAGTGCAAGCACGTGGGTGTGCATGTCGATCTGCATTTGGCGCCCTCCCTCGTTACCGACTGCGGCGTCGCGAACCCTACTCGGGCCTGGTTCCCACCCGCCGTATCGAACCACCGCTTGCCCGGACACCGCGTCCGGGTCCGAAGTAAGCTCCAAGGGCGGACCGGACCGGCGGGTTCGGGGAGAGAGACATCCTGGACTTCTTTTAGGCCGGTGCGTATGGGCACGAGCCGAAAGGACGGGCAGATGTCACGATATCTAGTCGTGGGCAATCCGGTGGTCACGCTTGCCGACGAAGCGTTTATCACCGACGGTGCGCTCATCGTCGAAGGCAAGCAGATCGTCGAGTCCGGACCTCGGGAAGAACTCGAAGCCAAGGGTCCGTTCGACCGCGTCCTCGGCTCACCGGACCACTTCGTGATGCCCGGGTTCGTCGCCTCCCACTATCACTCCGAGTCGGCGCTCGGCCCCGGACTCTGGGAGATGCTGTTCGAACGCGCCAATATCTACGTGCATCCGGTCTTCAAACCGATGGACGAGGAGATCATGTACAAGGCGATCCTCGTCACCCTCATGACCGCGGTCCGGGGAGGGATCACGACCACCGTCGACGCCTTCTACGGCCGGCCCGGCCCGAAGAACTTCGGGATGGACAACGCCCTGCAGGCGTACGATGACCTGGGCATGCGTACCGCGCTGGGGATTACTCTGCGCGATGAGAACCTCTATGTGCACGAGGCGAACGAGGACTTCCTGAACCGGCTCCCCGATCAGCTGGCCGAAGAGGTACGCAACTCTCCGATGGGATACGCCCTCCCGGCGGACGACGTGATTGCTGCATACGAGAATGCCGCAGGCACCTGGGATGGCCGGGACGACCGGCTGCGGGTGCTGCTGGCCCCGGACTGGACTCCGGCGGTCTCCGACGACCTCTACCGCCGGTGCCGGGCCGTCGCCACCGAGTACGACACCGGGATCATGACCCACTGCCTCGAGACCCGGGCGGAGATGCAGTACAACATCAAGCGCTACGGCGTCACCGCCATGCAGCGGCTCCACGACATCGGGCTTCTCGGGCCCGACGTGTCCCTCTCCCACTTCGTCTGGGCCACCGACCGCGACATCGAGATCCTGGCCGACAGCGGGGCAGTGGCTGCAAACAACCCCGGCTCGAACCTGAGGCTGAGCACCGGGGTGTGCCGGGTACGCGACATCCTCGACGCAGGCGGAGGGCTGGCGTTCGGAACCGACGCCATCTCCTTCTCCGAGCGTGACGACATGCTCCAGGAGGTCCGGCTCGGCCTCTACCTCCAACGCCTACCCCGCGGCCCGGAGCCCGAGCACGGCCGTCTGGACTCGGAAGCCGTCCTGAGAGCCGCCGCCACCTACGGAGCACGCGCGGCGCGCGCCGAGGACCGCATCGGCAGCCTGGCGGTGGGAAAGGACGCCGACCTCCTCATCCTCGACCGCAAGCGGGTCTTCGACAGACCGGCGCGGTTCTACGTGAGCCCGGTGCTCGACGTGATACTGGACCGGGCCGACGGGACCGACATCGAGACCGTGCTCATTGCCGGCAAGGTCGTCCTCGACAACGGCGTGATCACCACGCTGAACGAGCAGAAGATCCGGGACGAGTACAACGAGGAGATCGAGAGGGGGCTGTTCAATCTCGAGGAGCCTTGGGCCCGATGGGCCGAGTTGGCGTTCGAGGTCGAGCCCTACCTCTTCGACTTCTACCGTCCCTGGGCGGAGGAACCGATGGTCCCCGGATACGAGTACAACACGACCACCGGTCCTGTCGGCTTCGACGGCGGCCGACGGATCGGAGGAGGAAACAGCCGATGACCAGCGTTTGCGAAACCCTCCGGGACAGTTGCAGGGAGATCTGGCACGAACTCCACCACCATCCATTCGTCGAGGAACTCGCCGCAGGCACGCTTCCGGAGCGGAAGTTCGCCTTCTACATCGGCCAGAACATCGTGTTCCTCAGGGAACTGGCGAGGGCGATGGCTCTCGGCGTGGCAAAGGCGGACGACGAGGACACGATGCGTGACTTCGCCGCCATCGTCAGCAACATCGTGGATTTCGAACTGCCCAAGAACCGCCAGTTGCTCGCCGAGGTCCGCGCGATGGTGCCGGGGGCTACCGAGGAGGTCGTGATGGCGCCCGGAACGTTGTCCTACACCCGTCACCTGCTCACGGTGGCCTACGAGGGCAGGGCCGCGGACATCATGGCGTCGCTGACCCCCTGCGCCTGGAGTTACGGGGAGATCGGCAGGGAACGGCTTCCAGACGCGCCGGACCACCCGGTCTACGGAACCTGGATCGAGTTCTTCGGTGGACAGGAATACTGGGACACGCTCGAGGAGGTGAAGTCGAAGCTGGAAGGCCTGTGCCAAGGTATGAGCGAGTCGGATCTCGCCAGGATCGAGGACATCTTCCGTACCAGCAGCCGCTTGGAGCAGGTGTTCTGGGACATGGCCTACAACGAGAGCACCTGGCCGGTCTGAGTTCCCACGGATGACATGGACCGTCGCCATCGACATCGGTGGCACGTTCACCGACGTGGTAGCCGACGACGGTACAGGCCGAAGGCTCACGGCCAAGGTGCCTACCGTCCCCGCCGATCCCGCCGTCGGCCTTCTGAACGGCCTCGCGGTGCTCGGAAACCGGGGCATGCCGCTCGAGGATGTGAACCTGGTGTTCCACGGGACCACCATCGCCACCAACGCGGTCATCAACGACGAACTGGCCCGGGTGGTGCTGCTCACGACCAAGGGCTTTCGCGACATCCTCACCTACCGATCGGGTTCCCGCCCCGACGCATACGACCTGCGCCAGAGCCGCCCGAGGGAGTTCATTCGACGCGATGACCGTCTAGAGGTCGACGAGCGGATCAGTTCCACCGGCGTCGTCCTACCCCTCACCGCGCCGGAGATCGACCGGGCTGTAGGTCGAGTCAGGAGCCGGAATCCGGAGGCGGTCGCCATCTCGTTCCTGTTCAGCTACCTGGACGACGGCCACGAGCGGGCCATGGCCGATGCGCTCCGGTCGGCATGTCCGGGCATACCCATCTCCAGTTCGTCCGAGGTGGCGAGGGAGTTCCGCGAGTACCCCCGCACGGTCACGACCGCCGTCAACGCCGGGCTCCGTCCGGTCGTGAGGGACTACCTGGGAGGGGCCGAGAGAGGTCTCAGGGATCTCGGAGTGCCCGGAAGCTTCCTCGTGATCCAATCGAACGGGGGAGGTGTTCCTGCCGCTCGAGCCGAGGCCGAGGCGCACAAACTCCTCGTATCCGGACCGGCGGCCGGCGTCGCCGGAGCGGTGGCTCTGGGGGCCGCCACCGGGCGAACCCACCTCCTCTCACTCGACATCGGTGGAACATCGGCGGATGTCTGCCTCATACGGGACGGGCGGGCTTCCATGTCGCCGATGCGGCACATCGAGTCCCACCCCATACTGGCTCCCTCCCTCGACATCCATTCGGCCGGAGCGGGGGGTGGGAGCATCGTCGATGTGGACCGATCGGGGGCGTTGAAGGTCGGCCCTGCGAGCGCGGGTGCGTATCCGGGGCCGGCCGCGTACGGGCTCGGGGGTGAGAACGCCACCCTCACCGATGCGCACCTGGTGGCGGGAACCCTCGGCGTGATGACCGCCCTGGGCGGGAGCCTCACCCTGGACCGCAACGCGGCCCTCGATGCGGTCCGCCGGGTCGGAACCAAGCTGGCCCTGAACACGCAGGCCACCGCCGAAGGGGTGCTGGCTATCGCCAACGCGCACCTCGAAGCCGCCATCCGGAGGGTCTCCATCGATCGCGGTGAGGATCCGAGACGCTACACCCTCGTGGCCTACGGTGGAGCCGGCCCACTCCATGCCGGTCAGTTGATCAGGGACCTGTCGATGCCGGAAGCGGTCATCCCGCGCCACCCCGGGCTGTTCTCCGCGGCGGGGCTGCTCGCGACGGATCTCAGGATCGACGAGTCGGCCACTGTCTTGACCACCATCGATCCCAGTTCCATCGCTGACATAGCCCGATGGTTCGATGCGACCGCGGGATCTCTTCGCGCCAGGTTGCGGTCGGACGGAATCGGGGAAGATCGAATCCGTGTCGCACCTTCCATCGACTGCCGCTACAGGGGCCAGGGCTTCGAGTTGAACGTCCCGGTGGTGTCCAACGGACTCAGCCCCGAGGGGGTTCGGCAGGACTTCCGGCGCATTCACGACTCGCTGTATGGGCACACATCTGACGAACCTGTGATCGCAGTGACGCTGCGCCTGTCGGCCTTCGGGTCGCTGCCGATCGGAACGACGCGACCCGCCGACGAGCCCCGCGGATCTCCGAACCCGGTTTCGAGCCGGACTGTCAAACTCCGGGAGATGTCCCGCCCCGCCGAAGTCCCCGTCTACTCGCGAGCTGATCTCGGGCGCGGAGCCAAACTTTCGGGACCGTGCATCGTCGAGCAACCCGACGCGACCACCCTCGTGCTCGACCGCCAGTCGGCCCGGGTGGACGAATACCACAACCTGACGATCCGCGAGGCGGGCGATGGCTAAGCGGAGACTGGACCCGGTCACGTACGAGTTGATCCACAGCCGACTCCGCCATGCAGCCCGTGAGATGGCGGTGATCCTGAAGCGTTCCAGCCACAGTCCGATCATCAGGGAGATGGAGGACTTCAGTTGCGCGATCTTCGCACCGGGAGGCGAGTCGGTGGCTCAGGACGAACGGATTCCCGCCCAACTGGGAGCGATGTCGTTGGCCGTCCAGACCTGCGTGGCGGAGTATCCGGATCCGGAGGACGTGCGGCCCGGAGACGCCTTCCTCCTCAACCATCCGTACATGGGTTGCATGCATACACCCGACCTGAACCTCGTCATGCCGGTCTTCTCGGACGGCCTGGTAGTGGGGTGGGCCGGTTCGACCGCTCACCATGTCGATCTGGGCGGCCCCACCCCCGGCACCCTGGCGCCCCACCACCGCGAGCTGTTCGCGGAGGGTCTCATCTTCCCGCCCATCAAGCTCTACCAGGAGGGCGAGGAGAACCGGGATCTCTTCAGGATGATCGCAGCCAATGTGAGAGAACCACGCGGACTCGTAGCCGACTTACGAGCCCAGCATGCCTCCTGCCTGACGGGGAAGATAGCGCTGCTACGCACGATGGAACGATACGGGCCGGACCACGTGCGCACCGCGTTCGACGAGATCCTCGACCGGACCGCCCGGCAGACCGCCGCCGCGCTGGCCGACCTGGATGACGGGGAGGCCGTCCGAACCGGTCACCTGGACGATGACGGCCTGGGGAGCGCTCCGGTTCCCATCCGCGTGCGTCTCTCCAAGTCCGGACAGAGCCTGAACGTGGACTTCACCGGGTCGTCCCCGCAGGTGGACGGAGCGCTGAACGTCCCGTGGGCGAGCACCCGAGCCTGCGTGGCCTATCTGATCCGCACCATGGTGGGCCTCGACATACCTTCCAACGACGGCTTGCTGGCCCCGGTCACCATCACCTGCCCACCCGGGACCATCCTCAATCCCCGGTTCCCTGCGGCGGTGTCCGTCAGGCACAACACCTGCCAAGTTGTCGCAGACACCCTGATCCGGGCCGCTTCCGACCTATGGCCGGCCCGGGCGGTCGCAAGCAGCAGTGTCACCTTCTTCGGCCTGCAGATCGGGAGTAAGTCCCCCCAGACCGGCGAGACCGCGGTGCTGATGGAGGTGGTGGGCGGCGGGACGGGCGCGCATGACCACGGAGAGGGCATCGACGGGGTAGACACGTACATGTCCAACGTGGCCCTCCTTCCCGTGGAGGTGGCCGAGACCGAGTACTCCGTCCGCATACTCAAGAGCGAACTCGTCGAGGCCTCGTCGGGCGAGGGCCGGTTGCCCGGCGGCCTAGGAATCTGCCGTGAGTACCAGATCCTCGACGTTCCCCAGATAGCCACGCTCTACTGCGAGCAGGCAGTCGACGAGCACCGGCCTCGGGGAGCGAGCGGGGGTGACGACGCCCGGCCGACCCGGGTCACCATTCTGGGACCTGACGGACGGGTCGTATCCAATGCCTCCAAGACTTCGACCTCCCTCGCGCCCGGGTCGGTGATCAGGGTGGAGACCAGTGGGGGTGGCGGCTACGGACCTTCCTCCACAGCGGGCACGACACCGGACATAGCCCGCTCCAGTTGAGCGATGTGATCGCCGACCGACTCTATGCCGGGCATGTAGCTGGTGAAGAACGAGACATCGGTAGCCCCGATGGAGATCATCCGTTGCACGCTGGCAATGATCTGATCGGTGGTCTCCTCCGGTCCCAGGCCCACCGAGACGTGGAGCCGGAGGGTGTCCGCGGCCCGACCCGACTCGGCAGCGAGGCGCAGGATCTCCTTCCACGAGGCGTCGATCTGCTCAATCGTCTGCACCGGCCTCGACAGCCACCCCGCCGCGTGTTCCACCACCCGCCGGAACACCGGCGGGGTCGTCCCGCCGAACCACAGGGGTGGGTGGGGCCGGGTCACCGGCTTCGGTTCCATCCCCATCCCGTCCACCTCGTAGTAGTGCCCGTGGAAGTCGACCCGGTCCTGCGTCCAGAGCAGCTTCATCAACTCGATCCCCTCGTCCATCCGGCGACCCCGCTCGCTGAACGGAACCTCCAGCGCGTCGTATTCCTCCCGATGCCATCCGATCCCGATCCCCAGCTCGAGGCGCCCTCCGGAGAGGCTGTCGACGGCGGCGGCTTGCTTCGCCACCACCGCCGGGCCCCGCTGGGGCATGATCACCACCGCTGACCGCAGCGAGATCCGCCTCGTCACGCCTCCCAGGTAACCGAGCGCAACCAGGATGTCGTGGTAGGGCGTTCGGGCCGGGTAGTGGGCCCGCGGCGTCCCGCCAGCCGCCGGGTAGGCCAGCAGAACGTGATCGATCAGGGTCAGGAAGTCGAAGCCGAGGTCTTCGGCGGCCTGCGAGACATCGCGCATGGCGGTGGGGTCGTCGATGAGGAGTGAGTTGACGGCTCCTATACCGTATTTCATGTCATGGGCTCCTTCACGATCCGAACATCCCGTACTCTTACCACATAGAGATGGAGGATCAGGATGAGAACGAGAGCGGCGGTACTGCACGAGTTCAACACCCCGTTGGTCGTCGAGGAGGTCGAACTCGAAGGACCGAGAGCCAACGAAGTCCTAGTCGAGATGGTCTCCAGCGGAGTGTGCCACAGCGACCTGCACCTGGCGCAGGGCCACATCCCCGTCAACCTGCCGATCATCTGCGGCCACGAAGGCGCCGGTATCGTCGCCGCAGTCGGACCCGGCCCCGCCACCGTACAGGTCGGGGATCGTGTAGTGCTCTCCTGGGTGTCGCCGTGCGGCAACTGCAACTACTGCGCCACGGGAAACCCGGCCCTGTGCATGACCGCCATCGGACCGTCGTACGAGGGCCAACTCCACGACGGGACCAGCCGCTTCACGGACAGTAACGGCCAGACGATCAGCCATCACCTGATGCTGTCCACCTTCTCGCGCGAGGTGACCGTGCCCGCTTCGGCGGCGATCCCCGTTCCCGACGATGTTCCACTCGAGCCGCTAGCGGTGATCGGATGCGCCGTCTCGACCGGGATCGGAGCGGTGGTCAACACGGGCGAGGTGCAACTCGGCGACAGCGTCGCCGTCATCGGCTGCGGGGGCGTCGGGCTCAACGCCATCCAGGGAGCGCGGCTACGGGGCGCCGGAAAGATCGTCGGAGTCGACATCAGCGAGCACAAGCTCGAAGCCGCCCGACGCTTCGGCGCCACCCATACGGTGAACGCCTCCGAGGAGGAGACCGCCGAAGCTCTCATCGCTATGACAGGTGGGCTGGGAGTCGATCTCGCGGTGGAGGCGATCGGCCATCCAGAGACCGTGGCCACCGCGGTCCGCTCGCTTCGCCGGGGAGGCACCGCCGTGCAGGTGGGCATCGCA
Source organism: Candidatus Spongiisociaceae bacterium (assembly GCA_965219685.1). Classification (GTDB taxonomy): domain Bacteria; phylum Actinomycetota; class Acidimicrobiia; order Spongiisociales; family Spongiisociaceae; genus JAPPFW01. The sequence continues at coordinate 1,916,034 of CBDCOH010000002.1, forward strand.
CCGTACGGAACCGAGGTCTCCGTCGACATGGGCCTGCTGCTCGACGAGCGCAAACTCCTGGGTTGCTACTACGGCTCCCTGCGGCCCGCCTTCGACATCCCCCGCTACGTGGAGTTGTACCGGGCCGGGAGGCTGCTGGTGGACGAACTGATCACCGCCGAGATCGACCAGGAGGACATCAACGGCGCTCTCCACCAGTTCGAACTCGGAGAAGGAATCCGGAGCCTGGTCCGCTACTAGCGGGCCGGGTCGGCGAGCAGGACGTGATCGATCAGGGTCAGGAAGTCGAAGCCGAGATCTTCCGCGGCCTGGCAGATGTCGCGCATGGCGTTGGAATCATCGATCAGGAGTGAGTTGACGGCTCCTATACCGTATCTCACTCAGGAATCCTCCCTCGCTATGCGACATCGCCTACGCTTGCGGGAGGCTACCCGGTGGTCCGCATGCAGCGGCGTGACGTGCGCCCCAGGCATCGCTCCGTGCAAGGAGGATCTGGATGAGGACAAGAGCAGCGGTGCTGCGCGAGTTCAACACTCCGCTGGTCGTCGAAGAGGTCGAACTGGAAGAACCCAAGGCCAACGAGGTGCTCGTCCGGATGGTGTCGAGCGGCGTGTGCCACAGCGATCTGCATCTGGTGCAGGGTCACATTCCCGTCAACCTGCCGCTCATCTGCGGCCACGAGGGAGCCGGCATCGTGGCCGCCGTCGGACCCGGCGCCTCCACCGTCCAGGTCGGCGACCGGGTGGTCCTCTCCTGGGTTGCGCCGTGCGGCAGATGCAGGTACTGCGCCACGGGAAGCCCGGCGCTCTGCATGACCGCGATCGGACCCTCCTGGGAGGGGCGGTTGCAGGACTGGACCAGCCGGTTCACGGACACCAACGGCGAGACGATCAGCCACAGCATGATGTTGTCCACCTACTCCCGGGAGGTGACCGTGCCGGCTTCGGCGGCGATCCCGGTCCCGGACGGTGTTCCCCTCGAGCCCCTCGCTGTGATCGGCTGCGCCGTCTCCACGGGGCTGGGGGCGGTCGTCAACACGGGCAACGTGCAACTCGGCGACAGCGTCGCCGTCATCGGCTGCGGGGGCATCGGACTCAACGCCATCCAGGGAGCGCGGCTGAGGGGCGCCGGGAAGATAATCGGAGTCGACATCGCCGAGCACAAGCTCGAAGCCGCCCGACGCTTCGGCGCCACCGATACCGTGAATGCCTCCGAGGTGGAGACGGCCGAGACCCTAATCGCCATGACCGGCGGACTCGGGGTGGACCTGGCGGTGGAGGCGATCGGCTATCCCGAAACCGTGGCCACTGCCGTCCGTTCGCTTTGCCGGGGAGGCACGGCCGTGCAAGTTGGTGTCGCACCGTACGGGAGCGAACTCACCGTCGATATGGGCCTGCTGCTCGACGAGCGCAAACTCCTAGGCTGCTACTACGGCTCGCTACGGCCCGCCTTCGACATCCCCCGCTATGTCGAGTTGTACAAGGCCGGCAAGCTCCTGCTGGACGAACTGATCACCGCCGAGATCGACCAGGAGGACATCAACGGCGCTCTCCACCAGTTTGAACTCGGACAAGGAATCCGGAGTCTGGTCCGCTACTCCTAGCCCCGACCCTTCATGTTCCCGGTACACCCGACGCACATGATGCCAAGGCCCCCATGAGGGTTGGCCGTAGCGACCGGATGGCCTCCCTGATCGGCGCGCCGGTTGTCCGGCGGGAGGACCCTCGGCTGCTCACCGGATCGGGCGAGTACCTGGCCGATGTTCGCATCCCGGGGACTCTCGAGGCAGCCTTCGTGAGATCGCCGCTCGCACATGCCGTGGTGCGTGGGCTCGATCCGCAGCGAGCCGTCGGTCTGGACGGTGTTCGAGCCGTGCTCACGGCGGCGACGCTCCCCGATCACGCTCCGCTGGTGGATGCCGTAGCCATCGAAGGGCTCGCCAAGACCCCTCAGCCGCCCCTTGCCGGGGAGCGGGTCCGCTACGTCGGAGAGCCGATCGCCCTCGTGGTGGCGGAGGACCGCTACGCCGCCGAGGACGGGGCAGAGTCCGTCTCCGTCGAATTCGAGGAACTACCCGCCGTCACCGATGCGCGCTCTGCGGCCTGCGCCGGGGCCCCGCAGCTGTACCCCGACCTCGGCTCGAACGTCGTCTTCAGGGAAGTGAAGGAGTTCGGAGACCCGGCGAAGGCGTTGGCATCGGCCCGCAAGGTGTATCGATCCGAGTTCCATGGAGGACGGGCGACCGCGGTGCCCATGGAGACGCGAGGCTGCCTGGCCTCCTACGACGCCGGCCGGGGGCGGCTGACCGTTTTCTCCTCGACCCAAGGCCATCACCTGTTGCGCCGCCGCCTGGCCGTCAGCACCGGCCTCCCCGAGTCGAGGGTGCGGGTGATCGTCCCCGACGTGGGAGGCGGGTTCGGCCAGAAGATCCCGGCTGCACCGGAAGAGGTGGCAGTGGCCCTCGCTTCGATGGCGCTGGAGAGGCCCGTGAGGTGGATTGAGGACCGGCGTGAGAACCTGGTCGCCGCCCCGCAGGCCAAAGAGCAGATCGTGTCGCTGCAGATGAGCGTCGACGAGGCAGGCCGATTCCGTGCCATACGGGCCAAGGTCACCGGGGATGCCGGCGCCTACTCTCACAACAGCGCCAGCGCACTCATCGAACCCTATCTGTCGGCGCTGCTCCTGCCGAGCCTGTACAGGATCGAGCACTTCGAATGCGAGATATTGGCCGTCCTCACCAACAAGGCGCCCGCCTCCCCGTACCGGGGGGTGGGATGGACCGCCTCGCACACCGCCCGAGAGCTGCTCATAGACCACATAGCCAGGGAGGAAGCACGGGATCCGGCGGAGCTGCGGCGCCTGAACATGATCCGGTCGGATGAGACACCCCACACCAACGTCACGGGCATGGTCTATGACAGTGGATCGTTCCGTGAGTCCTTGGACAAGGCCCTGGAGATGGCCAGCTACCAGTCGTTCCGCCGCAAGCAGGAAAGCGACACGCACCCGCGCCGCCGCGGGATCGGCATAAGCCCGTACGTGGAACCGAACGGATGGGGAAGCGACGGCGCGGCCCAGTCCCACTGGGTCTTCGCCTCCCACGATGCCGCCCGCGTCACGATGGACCCCGGCGGACACGTGACCGTGGCGGTCGGAACACCCTCCCAGGGCCAGGGCCACGAGACGACGCTGGCCCAACTCACGTCTGCCGCCCTCGGCATTGCTCCGGAGGCCGTAGAGATACGAAGCGACGACACCGACGCCACCCCGGTCAGCATCGCCGGCACACGTGCGTCGCGCACCGCCGTCGTGACGGGCGGAGCGGTGGTCCTCGCATCCGAGGACGTGCGGTCCAAGCTCCTGCGGTTGGCCGGTCACCTGCTGGAAGCGTCCGAGTGCGATCTCGACATCACCGACGGGATCGTGCACGTGACCGGTGACGAATCCACCCGGATCTCCGTGGCCGATGTGGCTGCCGCCGCCCACTTCAACCCTGCCGTGCGCACCGCCGAACCGGAACCGCTGCTCACCTCGCAACGCTTCCACGATCCGGACGCCACCTATTCGAACGGCTGCGTGGTTGCGACGGTGGAACTCGATCTCGAGACCGGCGCAGTCGTGGTTGTTGACCTTGTGGCGGTCGAGGACTGCGGCCGGATGATCAACCCGCTGATCGTGGAGGGTCAGCTCCACGGGGCCGCGGCACAGGCCCTGGGATACGCTCTGCTGGAGACAGTGGCCTACAGCACCGACGGGCAGGTCCTGACGAGCAGCCTCATGGACTATCTGATCCCCACGTGCGCCGAGGTGCCGACCATCCGGATAGGTCACATCGAGTCGCCCTCGCCCCACACGGTCTTGGGAGTGAAGGGAATGGGGGAATCAGGAATGATCGCAGTACCGGCGGCCATAGCCAATGCGGTGGCCGACGCCGTTCCCGGCCATCCGATGATCGACCGCCTCCCGATCACCCCCGGCCTGGTTTCTCAGCTTGTATCTCTGACGGAAAACGATGGGGAGCCGTAGGAGGGTGGCCCAAACGGCGGTTAGCAACGGGCCGCCTCCCTCTGACCAGGCATTATGTCACCGGTCGACGGCCCGTAGAGGGGTTTGCCGCGGGTACCGGCAGCGGTTGGCCGGTCCGTGTCACACCCCCGTTGCACACTGGTAGGCAGCTGCAAACACCACCGGTCCGGTTGCGGTACCGATCGGACCAGGGCGGGGATCATGTGGGAGCCGACCCTTGCGGGGGCTAGCAGGACGCGTTCGTACACTGCGGAGGTGGCGGTTGGGGGTGGGCCCGACGGATGTATCCGCCCGGCCGGGGGCGTTTTTCGCGTTCTCGGGTCCCCGGGGGCTAGCTGGCGCGATGGTCGGTACGTTCCGGGTATCGATTACGAATCCAGTAACCAGGACACAGGGTCGCGGGCGCCGGGGCGGAGCCGGGGCGTCACAGTCCCCGGCCGCCGTCCACGGAGATCAGTTCACCGGTAACCATCCGGGCGTCCTCCGACGCGGCCCAAGCTGCGACGGCGGCCACCTCGTCCGGCTGGACGAGACGACCCATGGGTATCGCCTCGGCGATCGCCGCACGGCTCCCCGCCGTGTTCACGCCGCCCATGAACTCCACCAGCATCGGCGTGTCCGACGCCGCAGGGCATAGAGCTACGACGCGGATGTTGCGCGGAGCCAACTCGAGGGCCAGGCTCCGGGTGAGGGTTGCCACCGCCCCCTTGCTGGCTGCGTAGGCCGCGTATCCCGGGCGGGGCCGGATCGAGATGTTCGACGCGATGTTCACTATGACCGCCGCGTGCGACCGCGCCAGGTAAGGCAGCGCTGCCCTGGTCATCAGGAAGACCCCACGGACGTTGACAGCGAAGATGTGATCGAACTCGGCGTCGCCGGTCTCTTCGATGGGCTTGGGGCGCTGACCTACCCCGGCGCAGTTCACCAGCACATCGAGTCCGCCGAGACTATGCACCGCCGCCTCCACAGAACGCTCCGAATCGGCCGCGACGGCCAGATCGGCTCGGATCGGGACGGCATCGGATCCGGTGGCGTGTATCTCCTCGGCCACGGCAGTAATCCCCTCACCGTTCCGATCAACGAGAGCCACCGAGGCGCCTTCCAGGGCGTAACGCCGGCTGATAGCCGCGCCGATCCCAGAAGCCGCGCCGGTCACGACCACCCTTCTACCCTGCAGCAGAGCCACCCGAGTCCTCCCGTTTCTTCCCGTGGACGCGCAACCTACCAGCTACGATTCACATCGCGAGCAAGAGAAGGAGAGCGTCCCATGGGCGAGCAAGTATCGAGCCGGGCTCAGTGGTTCTGGGATAACACAACCGAAGTATGGGAGGCGATCATGGAGCATCCCTTCCTCGTCGAGCTCGAAGCAGGAACGCTTCCGGACGAGGTTCTCCGCTTCTACTTCGAGCAGAATCTCCAATACGTCGACGCGGTCTACCGGTGCCGGCTGGTTGCGGCGGCCAAGGCCCCCGACAAGGAGACGTTCGACCTTCTCACCCGCGATTGGAATCTCGAGCCCAGCGACGAGCGGCAGGGAGACCTGCTCGTGAGTTTCGGAGGCGACCCTGACAACCTGCCGCCCATGGCGCCGGCTTGCAGGGGGTACACGTATCACATGTGGTACAACGCCCTCGACGGGCGCACGATCGACTGGCTGGCCAGCTTCGTCGCCTGTCCCTGGACGTACGACCTCATAGGCGAGCAGGTATCGGGGAACATCGGCGAGGAGCGCCGGGAGTCCTGGATGGAGTACTACGGCAGCAAGATCCACCACGACCTGATGGACGACTTCCGCGCCGCCGTTGATCGGCTGACCGTCGGCCTTGAGCAGGATGACCTCGATGGGCTCCTCGAGAAGTGGCGCCTCGGCATGCGCTACGAGTGGATGTTCTGGGACGATGCCTATCACATGCGGGGTTGGCCGGTCTAATCCATCTAGTGGCGCTCTCGCGTGACGCGCCTGAGAGCCGATGGGTATGATCCAACAACACGGAAGGTTTCGGCGACCCTGTTCGAACGGCTGAGGCCTGAGCTTCGAATCGCCCCTAAGAGGGAGGCACAATGACGCGCAAGCGGTTCTATTACCCATTCATACTGATGGTGGTTCTTGCAATCGGGGCTGCCGCGTGCGGTGACGACGAGCCGGCGACCACGGCCGCACCCGCCACCACGGCCGCACCCACCACCACGGCCGCACCCACCACCACAGCGGCGGATACGACCGCTGAGACCGGCGACACAGAAACCCCGACGACGGCAGAGGCTACGACCACTACACCACCTACCACCCAGCCGCCTCAGATCGACGAGGGTGATGTGATGCGGGCTCCGGACCGCGTGCAGGACGCCGAGACGGTGGTGATCGCCTGGACCGGGTACCCCAACAGTCTGGATCCACCCGATAGCCTCCTCAACTTCAACCGCGAGGCTGGCGTCGGCCTTTACGACCGGCTCCTCACCTACTCGCTCACCGAGCGCGAGGACGGCACGTACGTATGGGACGGCCTCGGCGTGGCACCGGGCCTCGCCGAGAGCTGGGAGATCGACGGAGGATCGGTGACGTTCACGATCCGCCAAGGCGTGACGTTCAACAAGACCGGTAACCCCCTGACTGCCCACGACATCTGGTACTCGTTCGTGCGAGCGATCGAGGTTCCGGGCTTCGGAACGTTCAACTCCAACCTGGCCGGTATCTTCGAGCCTTCTCGCCAGATCACTGTCATAGATGACTACACCATCCGTTTCGACTACGAGTTGGCCGACGGGACTCCGTTCCTTCTCAAGGCTTCGTTGCCGAGCATGAGGTTCCCGATCTTCGGGATCGTGGACTCGGTCGAGTTACAGGCCCGCGCCACGGACGAGGATCCCTGGGGTCACGAGTGGGTCAAGGAGAACCCGGAGGGGTCGGGCCCGTACGTGATCGAGTCGGCGACACCCGGCACCGAAATGATCCTGCGCCGTGTCCCAGGCCATTGGACCGAAGGGGACCAGAACCAACTCGGCGAGGCCTACAACGGTTTCGACCGGGTGATCTACCGGACGCTCAGCAGCCCGGCGGACATCACGGCACTCATGCTCGGGGGGGAGGTGGACGTGGCCTTCGCTCTGGGTACCAGGGAGCTCAATGCCCTCGGTGAAGCTGGCTTCACCATCGTCAACGCCGAGATCCCCGATATCTGGCGCATCGACCTCCCGCTGACCACACCGCCGTTCGACAACCTGGCAGTGCGCCAAGCGATCGCACACGCGGTGCCCTACGACACGATCGTGGAGAACGCGTTCACCAACGCGACCCGCTCCTATTCGATCGTCAATCCGGCATCGCCCTCGTTCGTTCCGGCGTGGGACTACGACACCGACCTTGACAAGGCCCGCGAGTTGCTGGCGGAGGCCGGTTACCCGGACGGGTTCTCCACCGAGATGTTCTACACCCAAGAGCGGCAGGAGTGGGAGGACATCGCCCTGTTCCTCCAGGCCAGCCTCTCGCAGGTGGGGATCGACGTCGCTCTCCGGCCACTACCGGCGACTGAGTACCAGGAGCAGACAACGGCTCGGTACGACGACGACACGTTGATGCCCGGCATCCAGTTGCGCAGCGGGTTGATCTGGCTGGACGACGCCGATCCGAATGTCGGTCTTTGGCTGGTAACGCGTGGGTTCCCGGGGCCGGTCGGTGTGGGCGGATTCTCGAACGCCAGCCACTACTCGAATATCGAAGTCGACAAGTTGCACTTCGAGAACCGGTTCAACCCGGACTTCGAAGCGCGGACCGAGGCCTACCGTGAAGCCCAGAGGATCGCGGCTCGCGACCTCCCGATGATCATGCTTGCCGTGCGCGGATTCCCCGGCGCAGTGCATCCGGAGATCACCGGTGTGGCGTTCACTGCCGACCCGCATCTGCGCCAGTACCTGTTGAGGCCGGCTGGGTGATCCGAGCGGCTCTCCGGTCATGTGACCGCGGCGCGTTGACCCATCACGCCGCGGTCACAACCTTCAGGCTCTGGCCGGGCGATCCGTTGTAGGACTGATCGGGGATGGACTCCGGGCTCTCCCGCCAACTGTTCACCCGGCTCCTGCTGGTAGCGCCGGTAGTCTTCGGCGTCGTGACCCTCACCTTCCTGGTGGCGAGGGTGTTCGCGCCCGATCCGGTAGCGCTGTACATTCCGCCGCAGGCAGACGAGGAACTCCGTCACAAGATCAGAGTCGAGTTGGGCTTGGACAAGTCGATCCCTGAGCAGTACGGGGTCTTCCTGGCCGACCTGGCCCAAGGCGACCTAGGTGAATCGACCATCACCGGCCGGCCCGTCACGAGCGACCTGTGGGACCGGCTCCCCGCGACCGTGGAGCTTGCCCTGGTGTCCCTCACCTTTGCCATCGTGATCGGAGTCCCTTTGGGCGTGCTGGCAGGGGCGAGGCGCGACGGTCCTTTGGACTTCTCGGTGCGCGGCATCACCCTCATCGGGATGGCGCTTCCGTCGTTCTGGCTCGGTCTGGTGCTCATCCTGATCTTCTTCGTCATCCTCGGCTGGCTGCCCGGGCCTGTAGGCCGGCTGCCCCTCGGTGCGGAAGCGCCCGAGAAGATCACCGGGCTGTATACGCTCGACAGCCTCTTTCGGGGGGACTTGACGCTCTGGTGGGAGTCGGTACGCCATCTCATACTCCCCGGCTTGACGCTTGGCGTGGTCATCGTGGCCCCCATCACAAGGGTGGCTCGCGCCTCGATGGTGGATGTGATGCGCTCCGAGTACATCCGTACGCCCAAGGCGTTGGGCATCCGCAAGCAGGTCATCTACTTCCGTTACGCCCTGAAGAACGCCCTGCTTCCGATCGTCACCATGATCGGAACGATCGTAGGTTTCGTCTTCACCGGCGCCGTGCTGGTGGAAGCGGTCTTCAACTGGCCCGGAATGGGCAAGTATGGGCTCGATGCCATCCTCAAGTCGGACTTCACCGCCCTCCAGGGCTTCGTCGTGGTGGCATCGGTCACTTACATCGTGGCGTTCTTCCTGGTCGACATCGTTTACATGCTGATCGACCCGAGGACGAGATGAGGAGGAAGTCGTGATCGATATGACAGCCGACCGAGCTCCGGAAGGCGGCTCGCTCGACGTCATCGCTCCGGGACGCACCAGGTGGGGGAAGATCAGGTACGTGTTCGGCCAGAGCAAGAGCCTGACGGCCGGAACCATCCTTGTGGGAATCTTCATCCTGATTGCGCTTTTCGCCAAGTTCATCACCACCCACGATCCCAGCGCGGTACTGGTGGGGCCGCCGCTCACGGGGGTCAGCGCCGAGCACTGGTTCGGAACCGACAAGGTGGGCTCGGACGTGTTCTCCAAGACGATCGCGGCCACCGCTCTCGATCTGCGGATCACCGCTTCGGCGGTGCTGGCGGCTCTCGTGGCCGGGGTCGTGCTCGGCACGGTCGCCGGCTATTACGCAGGGGTGGTGGACCTCATCCTGCTCCGGCTCCTGGAAATCCTCCAGTCCATTCCCACGCTGCTGCTGGCGATGATGGTGGTGGTGGCCATCGGGCCCGGGGAACTCAACGTGGTGGTGGTGATGGCTTTCATCGGGATGCCGTACTACGCGCGCCTCGTGCGCGCCGAGATCCTCACCAAGCGCACGTGGGAGTTCGCCGAGGCCGCCCGTATGGTCGGCGGATCGGCGATCCGGGTCGCCTTCCGGCATCTGCTGCCCAACAGCCTCTCGCCCGTACTCGCGTACGCCTCGGTCAATGCAGCGTGGGTGGTTCTGGTGACCGCCGCCCTGGGCTTCCTGGGTATCGGCATCGAACCGGGCACCGCCGAGTGGGGCTCGATGATCGCTCGCGGCCAGACGGAGATCATCACCGGCGAGTGGTGGGTCTCGGTGTTTCCCGGGCTGTTCGTCCTCATCCTCACCACCGGGTTCTACCTGCTCGGCGACGGCGTCCGGGACGTGATGGACCCGAGGTCCCGCAAGTGAGAGGTCGAGAGCGCTGATGGCCGCCAACCTCGTGGAGATACAGAACCTCGAAGGCTTCTTCGAGACCATCGGCGGCGACGTCCGCGCCCTGAACGGAGTCAACGTGGCGATCGAGGAGGGAAAGGTCACTGGTCTGGTGGGCGAGACCGGCTCGGGGAAGACCATGACCGCCCTCAACGTCCCCCGCCTGATGCCGGAGAACTTCCGCTACGTGTCCGGCCGGGTCATGTTCCGGGGCGAGGACGTCCTCACCTGGCCGGAGGAGAGGATGGAACTCTTCCGCGGTGACGGCGTGGGTATCGCCTTCCAGGATCCCAAGGCCGCCCTCAACCCGGTGTTCACGGTCGGTGAGCAACTCGGCCGGGCGCTGCGAACCCACACGGAGGCCACCAAGACCGAGGCCAGGCGGGCGGCGCTCGGGATCCTGGCACGGGTCAGGATCGCGGACCCGGGGCGCACCATCCGCCAGTACGCCCATGAACTGAGCGGCGGCATGGCGCAGCGGGTCATGGTCGCGCTGGCCGTCATCCACCCCCCCAAGCTCCTGATCCTGGACGAGCCGACCACCGGCCTCGACGTGACCGTGCAGGCCGAGATCATCTCCATGCTGAGAGACCTGGTGGAGGATATGGGCCTCACGGTGCTGCTCATCACCCACGACCTCGGGGTGGTGGGCGAGCTGAGTGACAACGTTGCGGTCATGTACGCCGGCCGGACGATGGAGTTCGGTGACATCAGCCAGATCTTCGAGCGACCCGCCAACCCCTACACGAGGGAACTCCTGCGGTCGACGGAGAGCGTCGAGGGCGGAGTGGGCGACCTGTACAGCATCCCCGGCGCTCCTCCCGACCTCCGGAACCTGCCTGACGGGTGCTTCTTCCAGGATCGGTGCCCGTCGGCGGAGGACATCTGCCGGACCGTTCCTCCGGTGGTCGAGGTCGAGCCGGGCCATATATCGATGTGCCACTTCGCCGAGCGCTACCACGCCATGCCGGGGCCGCTCCACATCACGCAGGACGGCACGGGTACCGGAGGTCACGGGTGACACCCGACCCCGGCGACTCCCTCTTGGCGGTGCGTGGTCTCACCAAGCACTTCCACCGGGGCGTCTGGCCGCGCCGCCAGACGATCGTCGCCGTCGACAACATCGACCTCCACGTGGCAAGGGGCGAGAGCGTCGGGCTCGTCGGCGAGAGCGGATCCGGCAAGACGACCACGGCTCGCACGATCCTGCGGCTCGTCGACCCGACGGCCGGTGAGATCAGCTTCGATGGAATACGCGTCGACCAGACCCCCCGCGCCAAGGTTCGCCGCCTCTACAGGAACATGCAGATGGTGTTCCAGGACCCGAACTCCTCCCTCAACCCGCGGATGACAGTGCGGGAGATCGTCACCGAGCCCCTGAAGCTCCACCTCGAGATGTCGAACCATGAGCAGGAGGAGCGAGCGAACGAGATCATGACCATGGTGGGCATGCGGGGATTCCACCTAGATCGTTATCCCGGCCAGTTGAGCGGAGGCCAGCGCCAACGGGTAGGAGTCGGTCGGGCCATAGCCACGCATCCCAAGCTGGTCTTTCTCGATGAACCTACCTCCTCGCTGGACGTGTCGGTCCGGGGCCAGGTGATGCAACTTCTCGTCGACCTGCAGCGGAAGCTGAACATGTCCTACGTGCTCATCAGCCACGACCTGGGCGTGGTACGGCAGCTCAGCCGGCGCGTACTGGTGATGTTCGAGGGCAAGATCGTCGAGGAAGGCCCCACCCGGCAGGTGTTCGAGAACCCCAGGGACGACTACACCAAGAGACTGCTGGCGGCCATCCCCTCCATGGACGGCTACCGCCGCCGGAGACGGCAAGGAGGGGCCCGATGAGCCGTGTCGTGGACGCCCACATCCACATCTTCCGGGACCCCTCCTGGAGCCCCGAGTCCCAGAAGGCGATGCCGATCTCCTGGGTGAACCAGGTCCGGTGGTTCGACATGGACCCCGAGGACGCCGAGCGCCGCTACCGGGAGTCGGTGGACGCCTGCTGGGATCCCGACGGATCCAAGACCATCGCCCGGATGGACGAGGCGGGCGTGGATGTCTCGGTGACCATGCCGATGGACAGGGGGCTCCTCACGGGCGACGAGGGCGTGGTGCCCTACGAGGAGAAGAACGAGGGCTACTACGAGCTCACAAGGATGTGGCCGGGACGTATCTACTCCTTCTGCGGGGTCGATCCGCGCCGGCCCCAGGCCGCCAAGTTCCTCGAGAAGGCGATCGCCGACTGGGGGTTCCTTGGACTGAAGCTCTACCCCACCGCCGGCTTCTACCCGGACGACGAGATCGTCCACCCGCTCTACGAGGTGTGCCGTGAGTACGACGTCCCGGTCCTGCTGCACCAGGGCCACTCGGGGGGTCGCCTCAAGAGCAAGTACGGCCACCCCATGTACGTGGACTCGGCGGCCGCGGACTTCCCCGAGGTGAGGTTCATCCTTGGTCATGGAGCCAGGTTCGAGACGTGGGCGAAGGAGGCCATGAGCGTGGCCATCTACAAGACGAACGTCCACCTCGAGATCAGCCTCTGGCAGCACTGGGCCAGCGTCGACGACCTGGTGAGGACCTTCGTCTGGATCCGTGATCGCATCGGCATCGACCGGTTGCTGTTCGGGAGCGACATGACCAACGTCGAGGTGTCCATGAGCCTCAAGGAGTGGGCAGACGTGATCCGGATGCTGCCCGAGTGGGCCAAGCAACTCGGGTTCCGCCTCAGCCGCGAAGAGATCGCCCTGGTTCTCGGAGGCAACGCGGAACGCGTGTACCGGATCCCGCCCGTTGAGCAAGACGCTTAGTGCGCATGCGATCATTCGAAGCGATCAAGGAGACCCGATGAGTTGGACGCAGCACATGTACGAGCAGGCCAAGGACATGTGGGAGCGGATCTACGAACACCCCTTCCTGCAAGATCTCGCGGCCGGAACCCTGTCCGACGAGCGCTTGGCCTTCTACTTCGAACAGAACACCCACTACATCAACAACGTGGTCAAGTGCCGGTCCATCGCCACTGCCAAGGCCCACAACAACGAGATACGGGACTTCTTCCTGAGCCGCACCGCGATGGTGGTGGACGAGATGCACCACCAGGAGGACATGCTGCGGCGGGTCGGCGGCCAGCCCGGTGCCCGCATCGCCCCCACCTGCCATGCCTACACCCGCCACATCCTCAACCTGGTGTGGACCAAGGACCCGGTCGAGTATCTCGGGTCGTTCATGCCGTGCCCGTGGACCTACGACGAGATCGGCATCCAACTCCGCAGCGCCGACCTTCAGGGCGCCTCCGCCGAGTGGTGGGAGTTCTACATGAGCGAGGAGCACAACGAACTGGTGGCGAACTACCGGGTGTTCGTGGACAAGTACTCCGAGGGACTGTCGGACGAGCGGCGTCAGCAGATGCTGGACAACTTCATCATCAGCACCAACTACGAGTACCGGTTCTGGGACATGGCCTACAACCGGGAACAATGGCCCCTCGGCTAGATGGGCTGAGCCCGTGAGCCGCCTGCTCGTCGTCGGGGACCCGGTCGTAGCGCTGGCCGGCGGCCGCAGCGACATCCTCGACGACGGGGCACTGATCGTCGAGGGCCGGAAGGTCACCGCGCTGGGCCGCCGCGAGGATCTCGAGAAGCGGGGCCCGTTCGACCGGGTGGTCGGCTCGCGCAGGCACCTCGTGATGCCGGGCTTCATCAACGGGCACTTCCACTCGATGGGGGCGGGCTCCCCCGGCCTCTTCCAGTACGTCTTCGAGCGGATGAACACCCGCATCTTCCGCCGCGCCATGAGCGACGACGACATCAGGACCATCATCCTCGTGGCGCTGATGCGGGCTGTCAGAGGCGGGCAGACGGGCGCGGTGGACTTCAACTACGGCAACCCCACGTTGGTCGACTTCGGCAACCCGCCCATCCTGGACGCCTACCGAACCATCGGGATGCGGGTGGCCCTCGGCATGGTCACCCGGGACGAGAACATCTACATCCATGCCCCCGACGACGTGTTCCTCTCGTCGTTGCCGGCGGAACTGGCCCGCCAGGTCCGGGAATCGACGATGGGGTATGCCTGGCCCACCGACGACGTGGTCGCCTCATACCGCCGGGTCCACGCCGAATGGGACGGCTACGACGGGCGCCTCCGGGTGATCCTCGCCCCGGACTGGACACCGGCCTGCTCCGACGACCTCTACCTGCTGAACAGGCGCCTGGCCGACGAGTACGACACCGGCATCACCACCCACCTCCTCGAGACCCGCTCCGAGATGCTGTTCAACCTCGAGACCTACGGCAAGACCGCGATGCGGCGGCTGGCCGACATCGGTGTGCTTGGACCCGACGTCAGTTGCGCCCACTTCGTCTGGGCCACCGACGAGGACATCCGCATCCTGGCCGACACCGGCGCGGTGGCGGTCAACAACCCGGGCTCCAACCTGCGTCTGAGCACGGGAATCGCCCGGGCCCGCGACATCCTCGACTCGGGAGCCGCGCTGGCGTTCGGAACCGACTCGATCTCCTTCTCGGACATCGAGGACTTCTTCCAGGAACTTCGCCTCGCCATGTACCTTCAGCGAATCCCCGCCGAGTTGGAGATCGGGCGCTTGGACTCGCTCGAGGTGCTGCGCCGGGCTGCCTCCTCCGGCGCCCGGGCCATCCGCCAGGAGGCGAAGCTGGGATCCCTCGCCGAGGGTAAGGAGGCGGATCTGCTCGTCCTCAGCAAGGAACGGTTGCTATGGCCGGAACCCAAATACGCTTCGGTCCCGATCCTCGACGTTCTGCTGGACAGGGCCACAGGTTCCGACCTGGAGACGGTGCTGATTGCAGGACGGATCGTCCTCGACGAAGGCCGTTTCACCACCGTCGACGAGCAGCAGGTCCTGGCGGACTTCGCCGAGGCCGGCAGGGAACGGCTTTGGGTGTCGTCCGCGCAGGGTCGCCGAGAGGCGCAATTGGCCGCCCATGTTGAGCCGTACGTCCTCGACTTCTACCGCGAGTGGGCGTTGAGGCCGCTGACCCCTGCGTACACCTACAACGCGCTAGTACCCCCGCAGGAGGTGAGGTAGAGATGCCGTTCACGATCTCACCGTTGGTCATGGCCTATGGACCGCAGCGGGAGAAGTCCCGCTTCACCTTCCTCCACAACTTCGGGGAGAAGATCGACCTTCCGTACGTCTCCTGGCTCATCCAGGACGCGGAGCGAGGTCTCAACGTGCTGGTCGATGTCGGATGCAGCGCGGAGGAATACGCCAACCACATCAAGCCCCCGGACGACACCAAGCTGCGGCACGCAGGCGAGGAATTCGCCGACGTGATCAACATCCGTCCCCTGGACGAGCTACTGGCCGACAGGGGACTTGAGACCGATGACATCGACTTCATCGTCCTGACCCACCTCGACTGGGACCACTGCATGAACCTTCCGCTGTTTCCCGATACCAGGGTAATCGTCCAGCAGAAGGAGTGGGACGCTCTCCCACCCCATCCGTTCATCGCGTCGGGATTCGCTCCGGACCACCGCTACGAGGAAATGGCCTTGAGAGGGATGGAACTGACCGAGGGCGATCAGGAACTGGTGCCGGGACTGGACGTGCTGTTCACCCCCGGACACACGCCGGGAGGCCAGTCGATCGCGGTGGAGACGCCGAAGGGCAGGTACGTCATCGCCGGGCTCTGCACCATCTGGGAGAACTACTTCCCCGACCCCGAGATCCTCAAGACCGCCAAGTACGAAGTGATTCCCCCGGGAGGTCACACCGACCTGTTCGATGCCTACAACAGCGTGGTACGGATACGTGACGAGGCAGGCACCCAGCTTCTCCCCGCGCACCATCTGGAGGCGTTCGACATGGAGCCCATCGGTTGAACGCTCCAGATCGGGAGACCGGGAACCAGGTCGTAGTGGCGGCAATGGTCGGCGCCCTCAATGAGGCCGACATCGAGCGGTTCGTCTCCTACTACACGGACGACGTGGAGGTGGACATTGTCCGCTTCGGACGGCGCCTGAAGGGTGCCCGAGCGGTAGGCGCGTGGATCGAGGACGCCTTCGACGCCCTCGACGGTTTCTGCAACGATGTCGTCGGCATCTACGGGGATGGCGAAGTCATCGCCCTCGAGGTGATCGCCCGCGGGACGGCTAGGCGGCCGTTCGCCGGGAGGTCGGTCGGAGAGCCCCTGGATGCTCAGGAGGTTTACATCTACACCTTCCGGGAGGGCAAGATCGCCGACGTCCGCGCCTATTAGCGGTCTGTCTGCGAACTGATTGCCTGCGTCCCGCATGCCGTCGAGACCGCTCGCTGCGTTCCGTCTCCTCAACGCAACCCGTCTGCCCGGAGTTCCAGCGCATTCCCGAGAAAGATAACAATATCATTCTCCAATAAACACGAATCTGGCCCTTTCTCGCGAAAGATGGTCTTATCTTGAAGTGTTGCCCGGACCTATCGGACATGCCCGGGGAAGCACGAGACCAAGGCCAGGCAGAGATCGGTCGTTTGCGTCCACCTACGATCACGGTAGAAAGCAGCAGGAGGCGTGGATGAGTCTAGGCGAGCCTGTCCCATCGGATGTCCGTACGCGGCTGATCGAGTTGCGGGCCGAGGTCGTCGGCCACCGTGACCGTGAACCTCATGATGGGTACAGCCGGATCGCGACCGAACAGGCCATCGAAGGCGGCCTGGAGGGTAACGCGGCGATCGGAGCCCTGATCGTCGACCCGGACGGTGAGGTGATACTGATCGAGCGGAACCGGATGTTCGTTCCCCGGTTCCGGAGCGACTTCCACGCCGAGATGGTCCTCCTCACCCGCTACGAGAATCAGCACGGCAACCGGGGCGACCTCAGGGGCCACACCCTGGTCACGTCGCTGGAACCGTGCGAGATGTGCATGATCCGCATCATCAACTCGGGTGTGACGAACACATTGTACGTGGCATCCGACCTGGGTAAGGGGGGCATCACCGGTCCCAACACTCTGGCGCCACACTGGGCACGCCTGGCCGAGCCCCAGAACTTCGCGGCCGCGGACTGCTCTCCCCGGATAGCGGAACTCGCCCTCGAGGCCTTCCAAGTCACGATCGGCGGGATCGTGGAGAAGATGATGGCCCGCCGACTCCCCAGCTGACGACAAGGCGAGCCGCGGCGGGCCCCCGGCAGCCAGACGATTAGTTGCTAGTCGGTAGTTGTATAGCGTTGTGTACCAATAGTACAGCGCAGTCGCTTCCGGTCAACCTCTTGGAAATACTCACCTAGATTCAGTCTGTTCTAGCCAGAGAGCTTCCACGGCTCGAAGTCTTGATCCTCGGCTCCGGGCTCCAAACGGCACAAAGGCCGCAACCGACGTGGTGACCGGCATCGAATGCCATCGCTCCGCACACAGCCACCCCGACGCGCTGTTACTGGATTCCCACCATCTTGTCATCCGTGAGGTGCCGGACCGCATCGTCCATGTGAGCCGTGATCGCTCTTGACACCTCATCGCGATCGCCCGCGCGCAAAGCACTGAGGATTCTTCGATGCTCTTCCACCAGATGAGTGCCTTCGGTGTAGGCGCCTTCCAAACGGCGGAGACAGATGGCGGTCTCGACGAGCAACGTAGCGAACATTCTCGTCAACCTGGGACTACTGGCGGCCTCGACTAGCTTCTCATGGAAGAAGCGATCCGCCTCCAGGGTCGACCTGAGATCCGATACAGCAGCAGCCTCCTCGAGAGAACTCAGAGCAGACTCGAGGACTTCCCAGTCGACATCATCGGGTGCCCGGACTATGGCCTCGGCTGCAGCCGTCTCGCACGCGGTACGGGCCAGGTACACGTCCAAGACGTCTTCGCTCGTCAGTTCCCTGATGAAGACGCCTCGCCTCTTGTTCACTGCGAGGCCCTCCTGGATCAGGCGTTGCAGTGCCTCGCGTACGGGCGCGCGGCTCACACCCAGTTGTTCGGCCAGACGGGTCTCCACCATCCGGGTGCCCGGAGAGAGGGTTCCATCGAGCATCGCCTCCCTGATCCTGCGGGCGATGAGCAGCGCGGTCGGCGCGCGG
This sequence comes from Candidatus Spongiisociaceae bacterium, assembly GCA_965219685.1. Lineage (GTDB taxonomy): Bacteria > Actinomycetota > Acidimicrobiia > Spongiisociales > Spongiisociaceae > JAPPFW01. Next base: position 1,934,087 of record CBDCOH010000002.1, read on the forward strand.
GCAATGGGCTCCAACTGGTCCAGACCTGTAGCCCGCCCACGACCGATCGCTGATCGACCTGTTGAACGTGTCACTGTCTCGGTCCGGCCCGTCATCACCCAACACCTCGAGTATCCCGCTCCGCGGAACTCTAGCCACTGCTCCGCCTATCGTCGATTGTCGACGATAGGCGATTCTCCTATGATCACGAGAAACCTCTTAGTGAGTGACCCGTGATCGCGCATCCTCCAGAACCGCGACCCTCCCTTGTGGTGGTCGGAGAACTCGATGGACGTGTCCCTCCGGGTATCGAGTCCGTCACAGACCGAGTAATGGTTCGCAGCGTGCGGACACCGTCCGAACTGGCAGGAGTGCTTCCGGACGCATCGATAGTACTTCTATGGGACTTCAGTTCGACACTCCTACGAAGACACTTCCATCTGGCCCGGAACCTCAGGTGGGTCCACGTCGCCGGCGCCGGAGTCGACGCGGTGATGACCGCAGACATAGCCGCCGGCGATGTCGTGGTCACCAACGCACGCGGGGTGTTCAATCGATCTATCGCAGAAACGGTCGTAGCGATGATGCTCGTGTTCGCCAAGGACATGCTCACGACCATCGCCCTTCAGGCCGGGCGCACCTGGCTTCACAGGGACACGGAAATGCTCGCGGGCCAGACCGCGCTGATAGTGGGCGCTGGAGAGATAGGCCGCGCCATCGGCAATGCGCTAGGCGCGCTCGGGGTCGAAGTCACCGGGGTGGCGACGTCGGAACGACACGATCGTGACCTCGGGCGGGTGCGTTCTGTCGAGGAACTCGATGCCTTGCTACCCGACGCAGACTTCGTCGTCCTGGTCGTACCGCTGACCAAACTCACCCGGGGAGTGATCGGCGCCGAGCAACTCGCTTCGATGAAGACGACCGCCCGCTTGATCAATGTGGGCCGCGGGCAGCTGGTCGACGAAGGGGCCTTGATCGCCGCTCTCCAATCCGGATCGATAGGAGGTGCGGCGCTCGACGTGTTCCAGACTGAGCCCCTCCCGCCGGACAGCCCTCTGTGGGCGATGCCCAACGTCATCGTCTCACCCCACATGTCGGCCGACTTCCACGGATGGCTCGAGGCTCTCGCTGAGCAGTTCTACGACAACCTCGATCGGTGGTTGGCTGGCCGAACGCTGCTGAACGTGGTTGACAAGAAGCTGGGATACGTTCCCGGAGCCCCCGCACCCGAAGCCCGACCTCGGCCAAGCGGCCTCACCGACCGTGCTCCCTGATATCAGGATGTGTTCAGATGCGCGCCGGACCCTCCTGTCCGTCAACTCCTCATCCGGTGGCCTCAGCCAGTGCCTCGTCGAAGGCCTCGACCGCCTCCTTGATCTGAGCTTCGGAGACGATCAATGGAGGCAGCCACCGGACTACTTGGCCGAACGCACCGCAGGGGAGTAGCAGCAACCCGCGGCGTTCGCATTGATGTCGCACCTCGGTGGCGGTATCCCCATCCGGCGTACCGTCGGCACGGGTGAACTCCGTCCCGATCATCAGGCCCCTACCCCTTACATCGCCTATGACCTCGTACCGCCGGGCCACATCCTGCAACTGTTCGACCAACCGTTCACCGACCACCGCCGCGTTCTCGACCAATCGCTCCTCCCTGATCACATCGAGCGTCGCGAGCGCAGCGGCGCAGGCCACGGCATTACCGCCGTAGGTACCCCCTTGAGATCCGGTCCAACCCTTCCCCATCAACTTGCGGTTCGCTGCCATTGCCGCCAGCGGCATGCCCGAGGCCAACCCCTTGGCTGTGATAACGACATCCGGAGTGACACCTGATCGATCATGCCCCCAGAAGCTTCCGGTCCGTCCGAACCCGGTCTGTACTTCGTCGATGATCAAAAGGATTCCATGACGGTCGCACCGGTCCCGGAGCCCCTGCAAGAATCTGTCCGGAGCCGGCACGAAGCCGCCCTCACCCAGGACGGGCTCCACGACCATGGCAGCGGTCTCGTTGGGCGCGGTCTGGGTGGCAAGCAGGAAATCCAGTTCCTTCAAGCAGAAGTCCACGGTCTCCTCCTCGTCCCAGCCATAGCGGTACGCATACGGGAACGGAGCCACGAAGACACCGGCCATCAGGGGCTGCAGACCATCCCCATAGCCGGTCTTCGAGGTGGTCATCGACAGTGACGCCGTGGTACGACCGTGGAATCCGCCGTGGAAGACGATCAGGTTCGACTTACCGGTCGCGTTGCGGGCCAGACGAATGGATGCTTCCACCGCTTCGGTCCCGGCGCTCACGTAGAACAGGCTGTCGATCTGCCCAGGAAGCACCCGGGTTAGACGGCTGGCGAGTTCCTCGAGACGCGGGTGGAGAACGGTGGTGTACTGCCCATGAATCAACGTTCCGGCCTGCCGTCGAATGGCGTCTACAACCCTCGGATGGCAGTGACCCGTGCTGGTGACTCCGATACCGGACGTGAAGTCGAGGTAACGCCTCCCCGCGGGATCGATTATGTACACGCCCTCCCCCCGGGCGGCGTGTACGGCGGTGGCCCGCTTGAGGAGAGGAGACAGGTGGCGAGGTTCTGCGTGCAGCATGTCCTACTCCTATGTCGATTGTCGACAAGATACAGAGACTCTACCCTGCTCGCCCGACGGTTGAGCCTGCTGCCGGATCCGCAGGCAACGAATCTGGCGGAACAACCCACGACCACGGTTCCTCCCGATAGGATTCAGGCGCGATGCGTTTCGCTCTCAACGTCCCGAACTTCGGTGCTCTCTCGGATCCCAACACGCTGATGGACTTGGCCGCCGATGCTGAGCGGTCCGGCTGGGACGGGTTCTTCCTCTGGGACCACATCCTCCTGTGGGACCGGAACCCGATTGCCGATCCTTGGATAGCGCTGGCCGCGATCGCCGTGGCGACCGAACGGATCCGGATCGGGCCGATGGTGACGCCGGTCGCCCGGCGACGGCCCTGGAAGGTGGCTCGGGAAGCGACCTCGCTCGATCACCTGTGCCGGGGGAGGTTGGTGTTCGGTGCAGGTCTCGGTAACCCGGCGGATGCGGAGTTCGAAGCGTTCGGCGAGAGTCCCGATGCGCGGGTTCGGGCTGCCAAACTGGACGAGGGCCTTGAGATCATCGCCGGCATGTGGAGCGGCGAACCGTACGACTTCGAGGGCGAGTACAACCGGATCCAACCGTTCTCGTTCTTGCCGTGTCCCGTCCAGCAGCCCCGGATCCCCGTTTGGATCGCCGGAAAGTGGCCCAACCGTGCTCCATTCCGGCGAGCGGCACGTTGGGACGGGGCCTTTCCCATGCGAGTCGGTGACGAGCAGATGACACCTGGCGATGTCCGCGAGGTCGTCAGCTACCTGAACAGGTACCGCGACTGCGACATGCCATTCGATGTGTCGATATTCCTGGAAGGCATGGTCGACCGGAGCGGCGTCGAACCCGGGCTGATCGAGGCGTTCGCCTGCGCCGGGGTGACGTGGTTGCATGACGGCCCTGGCTTTGACGATGCTACCGACGCCGGTGTCGAGGCCTTCCGCCAGCACATCCGGAGGGGACCGCCAAGCACCTCCTGACACTGTCGGATGGGCTTCGTCCCTGCCTCGATAGGCTGCTCCCGGGCGAAGGCCTGATCCGGACAGTTGCGACGCAGGGATGCTGACGGTAAAGTTCCGAACGCGTATTGTCGACAATAGACGACCGGCGAAGGAGACTCCGCTGGGAGTCTGTCACTAGTGAGCACGGAGGAGATGGCACTGTGACACTGACGCCTGTGAAAGCCCCACCGCCACGCGGCGATTTCGTCCACAGCACGCCAGAGGAGCGGGAGCGGCGCCTCAGCCTCCTACGGGAGGGAATGGCGCAGCAGGGCCTCGCTGCTCTGGTGGTTTGCGGTCGAGACGACATCCGGTACCGGGGACGGACCTTCTGGGTTTCAGACGTGTGGCAGCTACTCGCCGACACGCATGTAGTGATCCTCCCGGAGGGGGATCCCATCTTCATCGGAGGTCAGGTGTTCGGTCTCGAACAGGCAGAACAGGCTCTCTGGCCGGGTGAATTCAGGGTGAGCGGCCTTTCGGGCACCGAGATCGCCGACGTGCTCAGCTCAAACGGCCTGGGCAGCGCGGCGGTCGGAATCACCGGTCTCTCGGATGCCTCGTTCGCGTCCTGGCACCTGCAGCAGATCAAGGACGCGCTCCCCGATCTCGAGATCCATGACGCTACCCAACTCTTCGAGGACGCCCGGCACACCAACAGCGAGGAGGAACTGTATTACCTCCGCGTGACCTCGGAGCTCTACAACGACATCTACGAGGTCCTCGAGCCGAAGATCCGGCCGGGTATGACCGAGATCGAACTCGCCGCGGAGTCCCACAAAGTGTCCCGAGAGCTCGGCCTGCGCGACCCGATGGTTCTCATGCAGACTTCGCCTTACGGACCGCTCAGCTTCGGCACCACCAAGGTGATCGAGAAGGAAGACATCGTAACCCTATGGATCGAGTCGGCCGGTCCCACGGGCTACTGGCTGGAATACCGACGGTGCTACAGCTTCGGTCCCCCGACCCCCGATGCCCAGGAATTCTGGGATCTTTCGGTTGACTCGCTCAACGCCGGGCTCGCAGCCATGAAGCCGGGAGCCATGGCGTCGGCGTTCGTGGAGGGGGTCCACAACTATCTCGTGGAGAACTCCGAATACCACTTGGGCTACACCCACGCCTCGAACCCGCACTCCATGTTCAGCCTGCACGGTATCGACTGCGACGCCATCAAGGGTGTATGGGTTCCGGGGAACGACCGGGTTCTGAAGGACACGGAGGTGGTGAACATCCACCCGACGGTCGAGTTCAAGGATCACGCCACATTCGAGAAATACAGTTGGCTCGGGATCACGGACAACGCCCTGGTGACCGAGGACGGCGGGGTCCTGATGACGCACTCTCCCGACCTCCCCGACGGATTCAAAGAACTATGAGATCACCGATCGGACAAGGAAACTAGGAGGCCGCCATCATGCGTTTGGAGAACCGCACCGCGATCGTCACGGGCGCCGCATCGGGTATCGGGCGCGCCATCGCCCGCCGTTTTGCACGGGAGGGCGCCTCGGTCGTCGTGAGCGACATCCGGGAGACGCCGATCTGGGCGCCTGAGGGAGATGACCTGCCGACGGTGGACGCCATCCTGGCTGAGGGCGGGAAGGCCGAATACGTCCAGACCGACGTGAGCAGTTGGGACAGCGTGGACGCTCTGGTCGGCGGCGCGGTCGAGAAGTACGGGCGCCTCGATGTCATGGTGAACAGCGCCGCGGTCTTCGAGTCCACCAACATCCTGGACACCACCGTGGACAATTGGAACGAGGTGATGGCAGTCAATCTCCGCGGCCAGTTCTTCTGCTGCAAGCGGGCGATCATGCAGATGATCGGTCAGGAAATGCACGGCGAGGTCAGGGGGCGGATCGTGAACCTGTCGTCCCAGCACGGCATGATCGGACCGCCGGAGTACTTCGCCTACGCAGTCAGCAAGGCGGGAATCGCGCAGATGACCCGCCAACTCGCGGTGGACTACGCGAAGCAGGGGATCATGGTCAACGCAGTGGCGCCGGGCCGGATCATCACAGGGACTCACCCCGGGGAGGCTGATATGACCGACCCCGAACTCCCCTACTCGTACTCGCGTACACCCTTCTCCCGGCTGGGTAAACCAGACGATATCGCCGGAGCCGCACTCTTCCTCGCCTCCGACGACTGCACGTTCGTTTCGGGACACAACCTTCTCGTCGATGGGGGCTGGATGGCGTACTGAGTTGGGAGCGCTTTGAACCCGGCACTCAAACGGAGGAGTCGGAGACCCGTAACTAATCGCTCTGCCCGGTCGTTAGTTGGACAGCGACTCAGGAGATCGAAGCAGGGAACAGACACTTACGAATAGGAGGTATCCAGTGTCAAGATGGTTCAAGAAGTGGCCAACTCTCGCGGCGTTGCTCGTGTTAGCCCTCGTGGCTGCCGGTTGCGGCGACGACGAACCCGCCCCGACGACCGCCGCCGCGACTACACAGGCTCCGGCAACCACCCAAGCGCCGGCGACGACCGAAGCAGCGCCGATGACAGCCGGCGAAGTGATGGCGATGTGCGATGTCGCCATACCGGAGGTGAGTGTGAACTTCGGGATGGCGCCGTTCGGTGACCACACGATCTACTCGCACGCCATGGCCGAGGGTTGGTTCGAGGAGGTGGGGATCAACATCAACGAGAAGTTCGCCACCATTCCGTACGAACAGATCGTGGCCCTGTTGGTCAACGAGGACTACGATTTCACGACCCAGTACGGACCCAACCAGCTTCAGAGCATGCTCCGAGCGCCGGATGTGCAGCAGGTAACGTTCAGCGACGCCTACGTCGGCCTGTACTTCCTCGCACCTCCTGACAGCGGGCTCGATACGGTTCCTGATCTGGTCGCATCGGGTATGAGTTACGAAGATGCCTTCAAGCAGGTCGTCGGCCAGATGGTCGGCACGCGTGTTGCCATCGATGACACCGGATCCCACCGCTCCTTCGTCGATGCGGTCTTCGAGGCGGGAGGTGTAACACCTGACGACTTCGCCGAGTTGATAACGGTCGACGATGCTCGCATGTTGCTCCTCGGTCGTGGCGGCCAAGCCGACTTCGTCAAGCCTTTGGGCGGCGCTCAGAACGCCGAATTGATGCAGGATGGTTGGTACCCGATCCTGGGCGCAACCGACCTGATCGCCCTCCTTCCGCCCGGTGACCCCCGGGGAGCAACCGGAATCGGGCACACCGGCTTGGGAGCTCGAGCCAGCCACTACGCGGAGGACCCCGACACGTTCCTGCGGGTCGTGAGCGTGATGTTCCGCGTGATCGACGCCGTCAAGAGGGACGTAGCCGAGGGTACGGATGACGCCTTGGCCAACATCCTTCCCGTGCTCGAGTCGGCTGCCGCGGTAGAGATCGGCATAGACGGCCTGAGGATCATCTACGGCCAGATCGACCCCATGAAGTCCTTCGAGGAGCAGACCGAATACTGGGACGACGAGAGCAACCCGTTCCACTACAAGAACGTCTACCGGCCCCAGATCGAGGCTGCCCAGGAGGGCGGCATCCTGCCGGACGACCAGGAAATCGACCCGTCCCTGGGGTTCGGCCTGGCTGAGGAGATCTACGACGCCCTGGTCGATCTACGAGATCAGTACGACTCGATGGTTTCGCAGGCAGGAGGCTTGGAGGGGCCGTACGCCGAGATGGCCACCATCGCAGCCACCCACTACGAGAACCGCAACTACCTCGACGCGGCTCGGATTCTCGAGGCCGCGGTCAAAGGCTGCTGACCCGGTAGGAAACCAGAGCGGAGATTGGAGTCCGCAGGGCACCCGAGGCGGTGTCCTGCGGACTCCGTTTCCGTTCCAGCCGTTCGGACGATGTTCCGGGGACAACGACCCCGGGGACTCGGGGATGGTGCAGGAAACGACCGGCGCCCGATTGATAAAGTTCGGCAGGAGAGGCGATCATCGACTCGAACGTCCGCGTCGCTTATCGGTCAATCGAGTGCTGCTAGGAGACGCCAAGCGGAGTAGATTCCGTGACAGGCTCGATACGGAGCGCATAGAGCCGGAGGGAGGTGACAGGTCACATGCAGGATGTTGACGGCTCTGGAACAGGGTCACAGACCGCGTCCGGCGGGCACGGTTTCCGACCTCGCGCGTCCGATGATCCGCCGACGACTCCCGTGAACTCCTCGCCGCCTGCGATCGAACTCAAGTCGGTCACCAAGACCTTCGTCCTGGAGTCGGGGGAGGAGCTAACGGCGGTTCGGGATGCCTCACTCACGGTGGCCAGGGGGGAGTTCGTTTGCGTGGTCGGCCCGTCCGGACACGGCAAGTCGACCCTACTGAACCTGATTGCAGGATTCATCGAGCCTTCGAGCGGCGAGATTTTCGTGAACGGAGAGCCCGTGGAGGGACCGGGGCCTGACCGGGGCGTCGTCTTCCAGCGTGACACCCTGTTCCTCTGGCGAAGGGTGGCCGCCAACATATCGTTCGGGTTGGAAGCCCGTGGCGTACCCAAACAGGAGCGCAAGGCCACGGTCGAACGCTATCTGAAGACGGTCGGCCTCGAGGACTTCGCCGGTGCATGGCCTCGGCAGCTGTCGGGGGGGATGCGTCGTAGGGTGGCGATCGCGGCCGTCTTCGCGAACGAACCTGACGTCTTCCTGATGGACGAGCCCTTCGTCGGACTGGACTACCTCCGCCGGGCGCAGCTGCATAAGGTCCTCCTCGACCTCTGGGAGGAAGGCGGCCACCGAGCCGTGTTCATGATCACCCACGATGTGGATGAGGCATTGGCGCTCGGGGATCGCATCCTCGTCGTGAAGGAGGGGCGAATCGTCGAGGACGTGGAGGTCGCCCTGCCCAGGCCTCGCTCCACCTACATGATCACCGGCGACGAAGCATCCATCATCCGCCGAAGCGTCGTGCTCCACTTCGGGGATCTGGAAATAGCATGACCAGCCAAGACCTCGGCGCCGGCTCCGGCCCCGAGGAACCGAGGCGGAGGAGTAGTCGCGGCACACCGCGGGAGGAAGGGACCGCCTCCAGGAGTAAGGAGCGCCGGATACACCCGCTCGCCGTCCTGTCGTTCCTGGCGATCATCGCGGCCTGGCAGGCTTCATCGGTGGTTCTGGGCGAGACCGTGGGTTACAAACGCGTCCCCGGCATCGAGGATGTCGTCCGCTCCTTCATCGAGTACGCCGGTTACTGGCAGGGCGGCCTTGGGGCCGAGTCGACCAGGACGGGGGCCGAGCCTACGAATTGGGGCGCCACGCTTGGTTTGGGCCACAACACGCTGGTGACGATGCTCAGGACGATCGCCGGCTACACGATCGGCGTGATCACGGGGATCGGGCTGGGCTTCCTGATAGCTTGGTCGAAGATAGCGAGGGGCCTGTTGACCTTCCCCGCCCATCTAGCCCGGATGATGCCCCTCCTGGCCATGATCCCGCTCTTCGCCCTCTGGTTCGGTGATAGCGAACTCGGCGTCCTTACCTTCATTGCCTTCGCAGTGGGTATCCTGCTGTTCGCAATCACCATCAACGCTATCGGCAATGTTCCGCTCCACTACTGGCAATACGCCAGAAGCCTTGGCGCCAGCCCCCTGCGTACGTACGCTCGAGTCGTGTTCCCGGCCGCGTTTCCCCAGCTCAGGGGTGGTTTGTTGCTTGCGGTCGCCTTTTCCTGGAGCGCTGCGCTGGCTGCGGAGTTCCTGGGACAGCAGGTCGGACTCGGCCACGTCCTCCAGAGCGCGCTCTACTACGCGTCGACCGATGTCGTGGCGCTCACAGGTCTGGTGGTGATCGTGTTCGCGGCGGTGACCTACCTTGCCGCCAACAAGACCCTCGCCTGGCTGACCCGTTGGGCGGAATAGCGCCCTCCGGGTTCGAGCGGGCTGTACCTCCTCTTGCGAGCAGGAAGGGCAACATGAGTACGTTTCCGGTCACATCACGAGGAAAGGGGTCGTAGATGGCCTTCGAGTTCGTCCATACACCCGGGCCACCGAGAGATCTGGTGGGATACGGCAGCCGGTTGCCCAAGGTGCGGTGGCCCGATGACGCTCACGTCGCAGTGAACATAGTCGTGAACTACGAGGAGGGTTCGGAGTACTCGTTCCCGGCAGGAGACGGGGGGAACGAGCACCATGGCGGGGAGGAGAGCTATCCGTTTCCGGATGACAAGAGGAACCTCGCCCAGGAGACCATCTACGAGTACGGGAGCCGGGCCGGCATTTGGAGACTGCTGAGGCTCTTCGACGAGTACGACGTCAAGGCCACCATGTTCGCCTGTGCGGCGGCATTCGAACTGAATCCCGAGGTGGCGACCGTATCCAAGGCAGCCGGACACGACCTCATGTCCCACGGATGGAGATGGAGCGAGCATTGGCGGCTGAGCCGGGCGGAAGAGGCCGAACATATGCGGCTGGCGATTGAGTCCTTCGAGAGAACCTGGGGGGAGCGCCCGCGTGCCTGGTATTGCCGCTACGGACCATCAGTGCACACCCGCGATCTGGTAGTGGCAGATGGCGGGTTCGTATACGACTCCGACGCGTACAACGACGATTTCCCGTACTTCGTGACCGTCCGGGAGCGGCAGCATCTGGTCGTGCCCTACAGCCTCACGTACAACGACCTGCAGGGAACCTTGAGTCCTGTCGACTTCCTCGAATACCTGAAGCGCGGGCTCGACGAGTTGTGGCGGGAAGGCGCGGCGGGCTATCCGAAGATGATGTCGGTGGGTCTGCATCCCCGCATCGTGGGGCAGGCCGGGCGGACATCGGCACTCAGGGAGTTCATAGAACACGGGCTGGCCTTGGGGAACGTCTGGTTCGCACGGCGCATGGACATCGCCGAGTGGTGGACCGATCACCACGAGGAGTTCACGGCCTGAGGCCCCCGCTTTGAGGGAGGATTCCGGCGTGGCAACGCACCGACGGAGCGCCTCGATCGGGCTCGACACCCTGGCCGAGCGATGGGACCGGGTAAGGGAAACGCTGAGGGCCGCCGGAGTGGGTCCGGTCATCGTCTACGCGGCCGGGGCGTTGGGGCGGTACGGTTTGGCCCACTACCTGACCGGAGCGTTTCCGGATCCCAAGGGAACGTATGTCGTGTTCGGGAGCGAAGTCCCACCCGTGATCGTTGCCACGACTCCGGGGGAGCGCCTCAAGTGGGAACACTACGGCAACGCCCTCGTGGAGATCGCCTACCCGGCCGGACCCTCCCACCTCGCCCGGCTGCAGCGTGTCGCGGAACTGATCGATGCGCGACAGGAAGGAATTCCTCCCGCTGTAGCTGCCGGAGGAATGCGCGGTCTGCCGTGGAAGGACCATCAGCGCTTGATCCAGCTTCTCGGGACACCCGACCTCCCTGACGTGTCGCAACTACTGGACGACGTCAAGAAGTTGAAGACGCCGACCGACCTCGAAGGGATGAGAACCTCGGTAAGGATGGCGGAGGACGCCCTCGATCGGTTCGTCGCGCGAGCGCACGCCGGAATGACCGAACTGGAGGGGGCGGCCATGATCGAGTCGAAGCTGCGACAGGAAGGAGCGCCCACCTGTCTCGTCGACGTGAGTGCCGGACCGTATCTGAGCCAGGCGCCAACCCATCGATCGCTCGACCGGGGTGACCTGGTCACGGTCTTCGTGGAGACCGCCAATGCCGACGGATACTGGGTTGAACTGGGGGCGCTGATCGCATTCGGTCGGGTTGGCGGTGACCGGTGGGCGCTGGCGGAGAAGACCATCGACGCCCTCCGGCCGGCCGAACGTCACGCTGTCCCGGGTTCAGCGGCTTCAGATCTTGCCTGCCGGATCGACCGGCTGATAGAGAACACCGGCCGCCCCGCTTTCGGATACGGGCATGGCGTGGGAATCGACGAGGAACGGCCCACCGTTTCTCCCGGCGACCACACGCCCTTGGAGGCGGGGACGACTATCGCCCTCCACCCCTCGATCCTGGCATCCGGTGGCCGGCACTCACTCGCAGTGGCCAACACGTATTCCTTAGGCGAGCGCGGGGTTGAGCCGCTGTCGGATCATCCATACAGGATCCGCAGCATCGCATGAAGGTGAGGGGACCGGATGTCTAAGATTTGCCCGGAGGGAGGCGGGGATCCACCATGACGGCGCGATATCGAACCACGGTCGGGATACGACGACGTAACCTGTCGAGCCGTGTCCGCCAACTCGTCCTGGCCGCGCTCGGGGTAGGTCTGGTGCTGGTCATGTGGACCCTGGCCGCGGCAGCAACCGAGCCGGTGAGAATCCCCTCCCCCATCCTGGTCTTCGAGGCGATCAGCCAGAATCTCGTCGAGATCCGCGCCCTCGAATTCGCTTCCTTCGGAAGTGGTGGAATCATCCAGAACCTGACCTATACGGCTGTCAACGTCCTAATGGGCGTTGCAGCCGGAGCCGTCGCAGGCTTTGCGATCGGGCTTCTGATCGGCCGTGTACGGATAGTACGCAACCTCCTGGAGCCGCCGCTGCTCTTCGTCGGCACCGTGCCGGTGCTGGTGCTACTTCCGTTCCTCTCCCTGTGGTTCGGCACCGGCCGGCTGGCCTCGAACGGGATGGTCATCTTCTACACGATGGTCACCGTCGCGGTGGTGACCCAGCAGGCAACCACCAATATCTCCAACTACTACGACAACTACGCGCTGAGCCTGGGCGCCAGTTCCACCCGGGTGCTCCTCCAGGTCGTCAGGCCGGCTGTGATACCCGAAGTGCTGGGCGCGGTGCGGGTCGCCCTGGCGTTCGGTTGGGGATTCCAGGCGATCGCCGAAGTCCTGGGTGGCCAGATCGGTGCAGGCAGGGTGATCAGGGTCTACGCGCAGTACGCAGCCACCGCCGAGATTCTCGCCATCGTGTTTTCGGTCGGCGTTCTCGCAGTCGTTGTGGATGGGATCGTCGCCGGTGTCGGTCGGTGGGTGGTCAGGTGGCAGGAGTAGGGGCTATTGGGTGGTTCGGCAACATTCCTCGCGGCTGTTGAAACCGGTATCTCCACCGGGTCGGTGGGATAGTGTGGGCCTATCCGAGAGACTCGGTCCACATTCTTGACCACCGACGATCGCGTTCTGCCGGGATCCTGGAAGCGGGTGAGACGAAGTAGGGAGGCCTGATGGACCGCGAAGCGATCGCAGCCGCTCGCATGGTGATCAACCGGGTTCTGGGCATCCGGGATGGCGAGACAGTACTCATCACGAACGACTCACCGAAGACGACGGATCTGTCTTCACTGCTGGCAAGTGCGATCTGGGAGGCGGCGGCGACTCCTGTCGAACTCTTCATGACCAAGTTGGCCCGTCCCGGATCACCCATCCCGTCGCTGATCACCCAAGCCGCCCACCATGCCGACGTGTGGATCGAACTCAACGAGATCTACATCCTGGGGACACCGGCGGATCATGATGCTCGGAGGGCCGGGACACGTCGTTTCTACAGCCTCTCCGGGATGACCGTGGACGACCTCATCCTGCTCGAACTCAAGGTCGATCGCCTGGCTCTGGCGGAACTCGGAGAACGCCTGGGAGAACTCACCACCGGGAAGGAGGAACTCCGAATTACTTGCGATAGCGGCTCCTCTTTCCGAGCGAGTATTCGAGACTGTGTGGCCAGCCCCGACACAACCACCATGCCGCTCGGGCAGACCCACATCTCCCCGATCGAGGAGTCCGTTAGTGGACGCCTGGTCTTCGATGGATCTGCCTTCCCACCCGAGTCCCTGACGGTATTGAAGGACACAATCAGCATCGAGTTCTCGGACGGACTGTCACGAGTGACCGGTGATGGCAGCGAAGCCCAAGTCTTGGCAAGTTGGCGCGAATGGAACGATGATCCGGGAATCCACCGACTCAACCATGTCTCTTACGGTTATCACCCCAACGTCCCGTTGCCCACCGGCCGTCTCGTGGCAGACGAAAGAGTTTTCGGGTGTTTGTGCGTAGGTTTCGGTCCTCCCCAGCCATACACGTGTCACTCGGATCTCACGATCCTGGCACCGACCGTGCATGTCGATGACGAACCCGTACAAATAAGGGGACGATACGTCGACGCCGAGGCTCGAAAGCTGGCCCGAAGCCTTCAGGCGCCAGGCTACTAACGGAGGAGAAGAATGCGTTTGCCGATCGGGAAGCAGCAATTCCACATGTCGATCAATGGGTCGTGTTGAGGACGATGGCACGAGACACCAAAGTGAGGCCGAAAGGCTTGGCGCTCGTATCGCTTCCCCGTGAGCCCGCGAACAGTCCATCCGGTGGGGAGAAGGAATAGTGGAGATCGCCACCACCGAAGTCGTATTCCGGCTGATCCCGCTGCTTCTCGTTCTGGGCACGGCGGTGATGGGCCTCATCGTGTGCGTGAACAACATCACCGCTCCCGGAGCGAACATGCGGTTCGTGGAGCACATCATGACGATGGACACCACCAGCATGGACCGCGGGACGCAGTGGCGGGAGATCAGGTCCCCGGTGCTCCACCGGGCGGCGTTCTTCGCCATTCTCCTCTGCGAGCTGGCGGTCACGGTGCTCGGGCTCCTGGGGAGCTACTTCATTGCGGCCAATCTCGGGGCCACGGGTGAAGCATGGGAATCCGCCAAGCTGTTCGGCTACCTGACCTTTCTCATGGCGTTGGTGGTGTGGTTCGTGATCATCCAGGTGGTTGGCGCCGAGTGGTACGTGAGTTGGCAGTCGGAGAAGTGGAACGCCATCCGCGACTCCACCCGCATCAACCTGATCACCGTCGCCGGGATCATCCTCCTGCGGTTGTCGTGAATGGGGAATGGTGAATGGTGAATGGTGCTTAGCTAATTTTAGCCTTATGTGTTGATGCTTACAGAGGAACAGGAACCTGACAAGTGACAACCGGCAACTCGCGACTTAGACCGCGAGCACGCGGGCGGGGTTGGTGTGGGTCATGGCGTGGATGGCTTCGTCGCTGACACCTTCGGCGCGGAGCATCGGGAGGAACGTCTCAATCAGGTACTGGTAGCCGTGACCTCCGTTGGTCTTCAGGCGGGGCCTGGCCGGCATGTCCTGGGCGATGACGAGACGGTCCTGGTGACCCTGGCGGACCAGTTCGGCCAGGAACTCGGCCCGCCGCTTGTCCGAGTTGATCCACTCGATGCCGACCAGGTCGAACTCCAGGTAGGCACCGGTGGCGGCCACCCGCTCCAGCTCCGGCATCTCCAGGACAGCGTCGAGGTGCCCGAGGATCACCCGATCCACTTCCACTCCCTCCTCCTGGAAGATCTCGAGGAACTCCAGCGCCATATGGCTGGTTGTGTGGGTGGTCAGCGCCAGACCGGTCGCCACCTGGGCGCGGGCCGCGGCGCGCAGAACCCGCTCCTCCACACCCTGGACCCAAGCCTTGTCGAGGCCGATCTCCCCGATGATTCCGGGCTTGATGCCGGTGTCCCCCACCCCGTTCTCGATCTCGTCGATCATGTAGTCGGCCAGCCTCTGCGTCGTCCACTTGTTGACGAACTCCGGGTAGTAGGGCTCGCGGTAGAAACCGGTCCCCATGACGATGTGGACATCGCTCGCCTCCGAAACTCGACGGAGCTTCTCCGGATCGCGCCCGATGTGTTCCAGGGTCGGGTCGACCAGGGTGTCCCCGCCGGCCTCCTTGTACAGCCTTACCTCCTCGGTCATCTGAACCTCGTCGGTGATAGGGATGGCCAGCCAGCGGTGCCTCGGCCACGAGAGATCAGCGAAGACGTGGTCATGCATCTGGGTATGGCCGAGTTCGCCGGGCGACACCGGGCCCCGGACCGTCATCACCTGCCTGGACACGACTGACACCTCTCGCCGGCCGGCGCTAACCCGAGCGGGCCGCTTCGATCGCCTCGTTCGCAAACGCGACGCCGCGCTCGAACACTCGCTCGGCGTGCTCCTCGCGGGCATGGTCCTCGAACGCCGCGTACTTCGCGGTCCCGTCCCGCTCCATCTCCATAAGCAGCCCCCGGTAGTTGATCCCGTCGTCTCCCACCGCGATCGGGATGAAGGTGCCGGTGTGGGCGTCGGAGAGGGTCTCGTACTGATCCTCCGGGCCGTACAGTTCCTCCGAATAGCGGGCCATGCCCTTGAGGTGGGCGTAGGCGATGTAATCGCGCAGGATGCGGTAGCCATAGGGCCACGGCTCGATCCCGGCCGCATAGACATTGCCGGCGTCGAAGTTGACCCGGACATGCGGTGCGTCGAGGGCATCGAGGAACCGGGCCGTGAGTTCCGGCTCCCGGACGACGTCGGTGCGTTCCGGATCCTCGTTGCGGAGGTCGAAGTGGTTCTCCAGCAGCATGGTGATCCCCTGTTCGGCGGCGAGATCGTGGCAGGGCTCCATACGACGCTTGTATCGCTCCACGATCTCGTCGAAGCTCCACGCCGGGTTGTGGCCCGGATAGGTGATGACGAATTCGGCGCCCACATCCTTGGCGAGGCTGATGATGTCGCAGATCGCTCTCTGCACCATTCCAACGTCGTCGGTGATCATCACCCGGAACTTGGCGGTGGCGTTCACACAGACGATCCGTACCCCGTACCGGTCCAGCGTCTCGGCCGCGTTGTCGAAGCCCTCGTTCTGCGGGTAGTAGACGAGTTCGAGGGCGTTGACGCCGAGCCGGCGGCAGCGCTCGCCGAGTTGCTCGTAGGTCGGGTGCCAGCGGTTCCAGGACGAGTCCGCGCATATCGCCAATTCCATCGTTCCGTCCTCTCTTCAGGTGAGGTGGTAGATCGTCTGGAAGACGCGTCCAGGTTAGTGGTGGGGCTGCAAGACTAGATTCCCGAACATGCTGAGCACGTCCCGGATCGTCATGCTGATCGGCGGGGTGACCGCATGCCTGGGGATCCTCGCATGCGGGAGCGAGAGTTCCCTCGTCGACACGACATCCGCGTCCGGAACGTCCGTCACCACCACCCCCGTGAGCACTACCCCCGTGACTACGACACCGGTCACGACAACCCCCGTCACCACATCACCGGTCTCGACATCACCGGTCACCACATCACCGGTCTCGACATCACCGGTCACCACATCACCGGTCTCGACATCGGCGCAGTCCACTTCGGGGTCCACAGATACGAGCATCACCGTGGTTGGGCCACAGGTCCTCACCGTCGAGGTGGTTCTCACGGACCTGGAGAACCCACGCGGAATCGGGATCGATGCGGAGGGCGCGCTGCTCATCGCCGAAGCGGGATACGGCGAGGACGCCGAGCCGCTGATACTGAGGACGGGCCGCATGACCCGCTTCCTGGACCGCGACGGGGACGGCGACTTCGGCGACGCCGGGGAAGCCGAACGGTGGCTGGACAACCTGTTCAGCTTCAACTCGGTGAACAAGTACGAGACGGGTCGTGACGAGGTGAGCGGGGCTACCGACGTCTTGGTACACGAGGACGGTCGGGTGTTCCTCTCCCTCGATGGCGGTATCGACGCGACCGGGGGAACGTTCATCCTCTACGAGTTGGACGAGAACGGCACCCTGCTGCGCGAGATCGACCAGGTCTCGAACATGACCGGCATCGGCTTCTCCCCCGATCAGGACAGTATCTACGCCACACAGAGCACCCACAACTCCCTCGTCGAGATAGACCTGGAGCAAGGTGAACGCAGGGAGATCGTGACGTTCGAGGATCTGTATAGCGGGCAGCAGGCGGTCCCGGCTGGGCTCGGGGTGGACCCGACCACCGGCGATGTGCTGGTGGCCCTGTTCTCGGGTGTCGCCAAGGCCGAGGGGGAGGCCTGCCGGTTCGTACCCGACGTGATGTGCGACGGCCGTTACCTGCCTCTGATCCCCACCGACGCCAAGGTGGTAAGGGTCGACCCGGACACCGGAGCCGTCACCGACGAGGTCATCGGCCTGACCGCGGCCTTGGACGTGGCGGTTGACGGGGAGGGAAACGTCTTCGTGGTGGAGATGGCTGCGGACCACGCTCAACTGTTCCATCCCGGAGTGGACCTGTTCCTGGCAGACCTCCCCGCCATCCACGGCGGCTACGTGAGGTTCAGCGGCAAGGTCACCATGTATCCGGCCGGCGGAGGGGACCCCTGGATCCTGGCGGAAGGCCTGGATCAGCCGACCAACATCACTGTCGCTCCGGATGGGGCCCTCTATGTGTCCACCGGACAGGGAACTCCGGGCCGGCCCATTCCCGGCCCGGAGGGTCGTACTGAGATAGTTGGAGAGGTTCTCCGGATAACCGGGTACCGGTAGGCTGGTGCTTAGGACCGGTGGCTGTAGCTAACCGCTCGTATACGTGAACGCTGACCACCCCGAGAAACGCAGGCAGCCACCTCTGCACGCCACGCTTCCGTAACCCTGGAGTTTGTTGTACGATGCATACTGGCTGGAGAGGTTCCAGCATCATTCATCAGGGGCGGACCATGACCACCACGCGACGTGACAACCGGTGGAGTTTCCGAGTGGAACCCCGCAGCGATGCCCTCGTGAGAGAAGCAGCCAGGCTGCTCGGGACATCCGCGACGGCTTTCGTGGAGGAGAGTGCAGTGTCGCGGGCCGAGTCCGTGATCGCCGAACACCGGCCGATCAAGCTCAACTCCGAAGACTACTCTCGGTTTGTCGATTCGCTTGATGCAGCGCCGGTCGCCATCCCGGAGCTCGTCGATCTCTTCAACCGCCCGTCTCTTATTCCTGTCTCTTGATCTAATCGTTATCTATCCTAAGCCTCTGTTCACACATATAATATCGCTCAGTTGAGCAAGACCAGAGAACCGCTAGGCAGGCTTGCCGCCAATAGGGAGTTAACAAACATGGCTAAACGATTCCACCATTCTCAGTAAACAGGGACTCAGGCCAGTTCAGCGCCTGAGCGGTCACGACGACCTCAGCACCTTCGATTGCGGTGTCACTTCCCTCAACGAGTGGCTCGCGAGGTTCGCACGATCGGATCAGCGAGCCCGCGCTTCGGCGACATACCTACTCAAACGAGGCCCACGCGTTGTCGGCTTCTACACCCTGGCTCCACACGCCATCGAACCGGAGGTAGCCGACACGCGACTCAAGGCCGGCTTGCCGAGCCGCCGAGCGGTCCCTGTGTTTCTGCTGGCCCGCCTCGCTCTCGACAGGTCCGAGCACGGAACCGGACTGGGTGCTGACCTACTGAAGGACGCCCTCGCCCGCTGCGCCAGCGTCGCAAGCGAGGTAGGAGGGCGAGCTGTTGTCTTCGATACGAAAGACGACCGGGCAGCCCTCTTCTACCAACGGTTCGGCTTCGCTCCGCTCCCGGGGAACCCCCACCTGCTCTACGTGCTCATGAAGGATCTGCAGATTTCCATCATTAGTGGAAGGACTGTTAGCAGGTGAACCGGCGAGTTACAGTCGTTGAACGGCTGCAGGCCTCGCCCCTTGTGGACGGCATCCGGTGGGACCACTATGTTTACGAGGTCGCAGGTGGGCGCGCCGCGACCCGACGAACATGCGAGAGGAGCGCGCTTATGAGAGCTAGTCGAATCGGACGTTTGCTGGGGCTGTTGCTCGTCCTGGTGCTGGTAGCCGCGGGGTGCGGCGCCGAGGAGGACACAACGGCAGCCGACGCAGCAGCCGCTGCGCAGGCACAGGCAGAGGCCGACGCAGCAGCCGCGCAGGCAGATGCAGCCGCGGCGCAGCAGGAGGCCGACGCGGCCGCGGCGGCGCTGGCCGACGCCCAGGCCGACCTGGAAGCCGCCGAGGCGGCTGCAGCCGACGCCATGGAGGGTGACGAGGCCGCTCAAGCCGAACTCGCGGCAGCCCTCGAGGAAGCCGAAGCAGCTCTTGAGGAAGCCGAGATGGCCGCCGAGGAGGCCATGATGGCCGCCGAGGCAGCCGAGGCGGAGGCGATGGCGGCGACCACCACTACAGCGCCGGCCATGGAAGAGCCGTCGATCATCGAGGTCGTTGTCTCGGAGGACAGCGACATCTACAACTTCGACCCCAAGAACTCGGCAGGCGGCGAGTTCGACGCCCCGGTCTTCACCACCATCTACGAGGCGCTGGCCTGGACCAGCCCCTCGGGCGACGTGCTGCCCCGTCTGGCGACGGAGTGGACCATCTCCGAAGACAAGATGACCTACACGTTCAAGCTGCGCGAGGGCGTCAAGTTCCACAACGGGGCCGACTTCACCGCGCACGACGTCGTGTACAGCGTGAACCGCGCCGTGAGCCAGGGGATCCCGATGGTGCAACAGCGGGCCCAGAACCTGGAGAGCGTGACCGCGGTCGACGACTACACAGTGGTCTACCAGTTGAAGCAGCCGTCCACGGCGTTCCTGCTCAACATCGCGGACACCACCGGGCTGGGGTTCTCTTCGATCCTCACCAGTACGGCGCCGGCCCACGGGACGACCCCGGTGGGCACCGGCCCGTTCACGTTCGTGTCCTACGTACCCGGCTCGGAGCTGGTGCTGGATGTCAACCGTGACTACTGGGACCCGTCGGTACTGCCCTCCTACGACCGGATCCGGGTGAGGATCATCAAGGAGGACGCCTCGATGGTGGCCGCGCTCCGGTCCGGGGAAGTTGCCTTGATCCATCCCACCGCCACGGCGACGGCCCGAAGCCTCAGGGACGATCCCGACTTCACGATCATCGACACGGCGTCCCGTACCTTCTGGATCCATGCCAGCCGGGTGGGAGCGACGCGTGACGAGGCCGTGGTCAAGGCACTGTGGCTCTCCATGGACCGTCAAGCCCTGGCTGACATCGCCTTCCTCGGCGAGGCGTTCCCGTGGTCGACTTCCCATCCATCGGTCGCGTACGGCCTCGGACCCGACGACCTGCCCAACTACCAGCGGGATGTCGAGGAGGCCAAGCGGATCCTGGCGGAGGCGGGCTACGCCGACGGTATCGAGCTCGTATTCACATATCCGACCCGGGTCCCCTACGAGGACGTGTTCTTCGAGGTCCTACAGGCATCCTGGGCGGAAGCGGGGATAACCGTGAACCTCAACCCGGTGGAGCAGGCGGTGTGGATACCGAAGCTGATCAACGCGGACTACGACCTGTCCGCCACCGATCAGGGTTGGTACTCGAACCCCTACAGGTACGTCCTGCCGAGGACCGGCTGGCAGGCTCCCCCCGAGGAGATCCTCCCCGAGTTGATCCCCGAGCTGGACGCTTTGGCGGCTGCCTCGCAGGAGGAGCGCCCGGAGATCTTCCAGAGGATCCAGAGACTGGAGGCCGAGAACGTATACCCGTACACGGGGACGGTCTACGCCAATGCGTCGCACGTGTACCGCAACGATCTGCTCTCCAACGCGGATCTCGGCACGTACATCACCGGCGACAAGCGGGCCCTGTACCTCTCGCTGGTACCGGCTGGATAGCTCGACTTGAAGGGCCGGGTGGGCGTCCACCGCCCGCCCGGCCCCAGGCCATAACTCTTTGATGGAGGTCACGGCAGCCCCGGACTCGCGACTCGACGGGACGGTTCTGGCTGTCCGGGATCTGGTCACGGTCTACCCGACCAGGATCGGTGTGATTCCGGCAGTCGACCGTGTCGGCTTCGAGTTGCAGGCGGGTGAGATCCTGGGCATCGTGGGCGACTCGGGCAGCGGCAAGACCACCCTGGCCCGCTCCCTCCTCGGTCTGGTAGCGGCTCCCGGCCGGATAGTCCGCGGGGAGATCCTGCTGCACGGCCGGAACCTCCTGGAGTTCACCGACGAGGAGATGAGGCGGGTACGCGGCACGGAGATCGCCATGATCTTCCAGAACCCGATCCGCTCGTTCCATCCCGGGTTCACCATCGGACGGCAGTTGACCGAGGCGGTGACGAGGCACCAGCGGGTCTCCCGCCGCGATGCCCGTGCGAGAGCCGTCGAGGCCCTCACCTGGGTGGGCATGCCGGAACCGGCGGTCCGGATGAAGGACCACCCTCACCAGTTCTCCGGGGGGATGCTGCAGAGGGTGATGATCGCGATGAGCCTTCTCAACGAGCCGGCGGTGCTCGTCGCCGACGAACCGACCACCGCTCTCGACGTGACCATCCAGGCCCAGATCCTGGAACTGGTCCGGAGGCTCGCCGTGGACCGGGGACTGGGGGTGATCCTGGTGACGCACAACCTCGGCATGGTGGCCAGCATCTGCGATCGCGTGATGGTGATGTACGCAGGTCAGATCGTGGAGGAGGCATCGGTCGACGACGTGTTCGCCCGTCCCGCCCATCCATATACCGTCGGCCTACTCGACTCGCAGCCGGATCGGGCGACCGGCGCCAGGTTGGAGGCCATGGCGGGGGGATCGCCGAAGATGACCGCCCTCCCTCAGGGGTGCCGGTTCGAACCGCGCTGCGCGTATGCAGAGCCACAGTGCTCGCAACCCCCCGATCTCTGGTCACTACCGAATGGCCAGACCGCCAGGTGCTGGATCAGCAAGCGCCACGGCAGGCTACCGGCGCTCCCGGATGCCACGCCGCTCTCCAGCGGTCTCGGACCGGGTTAGGCGACGGAATGGCGCTTCTGAGGCTCGATGGCGTCTCGGTTCACTTCCGGCTCCGGCGCCGCGGCCGGGGAGGCGGCGTGGTAAGGGCCGTCGACAACGTGGACCTGACCATCAACGAGGGCGAGGTACTCGGCATCGTCGGCGAGTCGGGGTGCGGGAAAACGACGCTGGGCCGTGTGATCGTGGGGTTGCAGAGTCCCACTTCGGGTGACGTGATAGTGGGCGGCGAGAAGCGGTCGCTCCGTCAGCGTCCGGGCGCCAACGCCCGCGCCGACGGGTTCCAGATGGTCTACCAGGACGCGGCGGGCTCCCTCAACCCGTGGAAGCGGATCGGCTGGAGCATCGCCGAGCCACTTCGAAACGAGGGCATGCGGAGGCCGGAGATGCGCGAACGGGTTCTCGCGCTGCTCGAGCAGGTCGGGCTCCCGGACTCCCTGATCGACCAGTATCCGGGGGAACTCTCGGGAGGGCAGCAGCAGAGGGCGGCCATCGCCCGGGCCCTGGCCGGCCAACCCCGGCTCATAGTGCTCGACGAGGCGGTCAGTTCCCTCGACATGTCCACCCAGGCACAGGTGCTGAACCTGCTCAAGGACCTGGCGGAGCGCCATTCCGTCAACTACGTGTTCATCTCCCACGACATCGCCGCGGTGGACTTCATGAGCGACCGGGTGGCGGTCATGTACCTGGGGAGGATCGTAGAACTCGAAGACGCGCACGACCGCGGGAGCCCCCTCGTCCATCCCTACTCCATCACGCTGCGGTCGGCGGTGCCGGTTCCCGATCCCGCCGTGGAACGCCGCCGTAACCGGATCGTGCTGACCGGACCGGTGGCCAGCGCCACCGACCTTCCGTCAGGATGCCGTTTCCACACCCGGTGCCCCATCGCGGAACCGCTCTGCGCCGATGACGAGCCGGAGTTGGTCAGGGCGTCGGCGACCAGCCGGGTCGCCTGCCACTTCGCCGGCGAGTTCGAGGACCGCTACGGCGCAGCCCAGGCCGGAACCTCGGGGACGGCACGATGATCCTGTTCACGGCTCGACGGTTCGCCGAGGCGGTGGCCGTCCTGTTCGTGCTGACCTTCCTCATCTACGTGATCGGAACGATCGTGCCGGGTGACATCGCTCAGCAGATGGCAGGAATCGAGGGAGCCACGCCGGAGCGCATGGCCGAGATGCGAGCCCGTCTCGGGCTCGACCGCCCTCTGATGGTGAGGTACGGGGAGTGGCTGGGCAATGCGGTGAGGGGCGACTTCGGTCATTCGCTGTTCACGGGACGTGACATCGCGGCCGATGTCCGGGCCCAGTTCCCGGTCTCCCTCGAAGTGGCCTTCGCCAGCGTCCTGCTCGCGGTGATCATCGGCATCCCGCTCGGCGTGTACGCGGCGGTGCATACCGGGAGCATCATGGACCGGGTCCTGCGGGGAATCTCGCTGGTCTTCTTCTCGGTCCCTACCTTCGTATCGGGAGTGCTGTTCGTATGGTTGGGCTCGATAGTCCTCAGGTCGTTCTACACATCGTTCTACGTACCGTTCACCGAGGACCCGATCGCCAACCTGCGGTCGATCATGTTGCCGTGCCTGGCGATCGCCCTGCCGACGTCGGCTTCGATCATCCAGATGACCCGGACCACCATGATCGCCAGCCTCCAGGAGCCCTTCATAGACACGGCCCGGGTGAAAGGCGCCCGCGAGAGCAGGGTCCGCTACGTCCACGCCCTCCGCGCCTCCCTCGGACCAGTGGTCACCCTGATCGGCCTATTGTTCGGCGCCCTTGTCGGCGGATTGATCATCGTCGAGCAGATATTCAACCTGCCCGGACTCGGCCGCGGGGTGTTGCTCGCCATCGCGGAGCGGGACTTCCCCTACGTGATCACCGCCACCCTGGTCATCGCCAGCGTCTACATAGTGGTGAACTTCATCGTGGACCTCCTCTATCCCATCCTCGACCCGAGACAGCGGGAGCAGACATGACCGCACCTGCACCCAGCCGTACATCCGACACCGGGGATGCGGGCAACCAGGGAACTCCCGGTATCCGTCACGCCCGGATCTGGCATCAACTCCGGGCTGTGGTCCGGCATCCCTCCGGGCGGTTCGGCCTCCTCCTGATCACCCCCGTGTTGCTCCTCGCCGTGTTCGGACCGCTGGTGATCGACTGGGATCCCATCCAGATCAATCCTGCCGACTCCCTCCAGGGGCCGTCGGCCCGGCACTGGTTCGGGACCGACCAGCTCGGACGTGATCTCGCCGCCCGGGTGGTGAGCGCCATCCCGGTGGTGATCTGGGTACCGCTCGGCGCGGTCCTCCTGGCTGTGACCGCGGGGAGCGCCATCGGCATCCTGGCCGGATACCGCCGGGGATGGCTGGAGAGGGTCCTGATGGCGGGAACCGACGTGCTATTGGCCATGCCCGGCCTGCTCACCGCCATCCTCATCGTCGGCGTGTTCGGGGGCGGGTCCCGCAACATGATCCTGGCCATCGGCGTCATCTACCTGCCCCGCTTCACCCGCATCGCCCGCGGTTCGACCCTGGAGGTCCGCGGCCTCCCCTACGTCGACGCAGCACGACTGTCGGGAACCAAGCCTCTGGCGCTGGTCACGCGTCACATCCTGCCCGGCATCAGCTCGCCCCTGTTCGTGATGTGCGTGCTCAGCCTGTCCACCGGGCTGCTGGTCCAGACGGCTCTGAGCTTCCTCGGGTTCGGTTTCGAGCCCCCCACTGCCGACCTCGGGAGGATGCTCGCCAACTCGGTCGACTTCCTGACCCTCGCACCGTGGATGGCCATCTCCCCCGCCCTGGTGATCACCCTGCTGATCCTCGCCTTCAACAACCTCGGAGACGCGGTCCGAGACGTGATAGACCCCGAAGTGGCCCGAGCGGCCGGCGCGGTCTGACCTACTGCAACCGGCTGGACAGCCAGCCTCTACCGCTCAGGAACAGCTCGGCCGACCTCAGCAATAACGTGGTCTGTATCGGCATTTCGCGTCGCCAGTTACGAATAAAGAACATGTTGGCGCTGCGCCAAAACCCCTGCGACCGGGCCAAATCAGGGTGACACGTCCGATATGTCCGGGGTTGGATGTAACCAGCAACCAAAAGCCGGCTACGACTCGATCAGTCCCTCCTGGGGCTGTGTCCAGGGGAGGGTGTAGACGAACGCATACTGTGGAGCGGGCGGTATCCGCATGTCCTTGACGGGCACATCGATGACCACGGGGGCATCCTTGGACAGCGCGAGCGGGATCAACGTCTCAAGCTCCAGGGGGTCGTCCGCTCTCATGCCTATCGCCCCGAACGACTCGGCGAACCTGACGAAGTCCGGGTTGTGCAAGTCGGTCCCGTAAGTGCCGCCGAAGGTATCATCCAAGTCGCGGGCGACGTTCCCGTACGAGTCGTTCCTGAAGACGACCGTTACGACGTTGAGACCGTACTTGACGGCCGTGGAAAGCTCGGATGCGTTGAACATGAACCCGCCGTCCCCGGCAACACAGACCACCGGGCGTTCCGGCTTTGCGACCTTCACCCCCAGAGCCGTCGGGAAGGCGTACCCGAGGTTGAAGGAGTAGCCGGAGTCGACGTACGTCTTCGGCGTGTTCACCTGGTAGTGGGTTCGGGCGTAGAAGCCCAACTGCGTGACATCCCACACGACGAACGCTTCTGCGGGTATGCCGCTCTGGATCGCTTCGAGTACCGCGTACTGCGGCTCCTTGAGACGGATGTCGTAGTAGGCGATGAGCCTACGGGCAGCGGCGACCGCCTCCGCCGGTGAAGGACGCTGCGCGGCCCCCGTTGCCGCGACCAGCGGAAGCAGCGCTTCAATCGTCGCCCTGGCATCCCCGTGCAGCGGGATGGTGTTGGACTGGATCCTGGTGAGTTCGCTGTCATCTATGTTGATGTTGACCAGCACAGACGACTCGCCGGCCGGATTTCCCAACGAGAATCGTGTGCCTATTCCTATCACGACATCGGCGGATTGCATCACCCCGTACAGTTGGTTCATCTCCTGCCTCTCGCCCCGCGGACTGAAGCACGAGCCATAGGACAACGGATGGCTGTCCGGAATGGTCCCCTTGCCTCCGCTCGATGTCACCACGGGTATGTTGGTGGCCTCCGCCAACCTGACCAGGGCTCCCTCCGCGTCCGAGCGTGCCACGCCGCCACCGGCGAAGATCAGCGGCGTCCGGGAGGCGGCGATGGCGTGGGCGGCGTCCCGCAGGTCTTCCGGACTGGGCACGATCCGCGAGATACGGGTGGGGCTTCGCAGTTGGACCTCTTCCCGCTCCACCCCGGCCTCGGGCGGGAGTTCGATCAGGACGGGACGGGGCCGGCCGGTGCGCATCTGCCTGAACGCCTCGAACACCGCGTCGGGCACTTCGCGGGGCCTGAGCACCCGCCGCTGCCACTTGGTGACCGACCGCACCGCGCCCGACTGGTCCATCACCTCGTGAACCGCGCCGAGATTCTTGCCGATCGCGGCGCGCGGGATCTGGCCCGCGATCACGAGTACCGGTGAGGAACGAGCGTACGCATTGGTCACACCGGACGCGGCGTTGTAGAGACCCGCCCCCGGGACCACGAGGGCTACCCCCGGTCTCCCCGAGGCGCGAGCATAACCGTCGGCCATGAAGGTCGTGGCCTGCTCATGACGGGTCGTGATCATGCGGATGCCGGGCTCGTCGCGAAGAGCAGCGACGATCCCGTAGATCTGGATCCCGGGTATTCCGAACACCACGTCGACGCCCTCGTTTACGAGGGACCTCACGAGCGCTTCACCACCGCTCATTCTCACCATTGACTCACAACCACCTTTCCTGCTGACCGAGCAAGCTCCCCCGACACGCCGATCAACCAGCCGGCTCGCTTTGACGATCCAGGCTTGATGTTTCAGGCAACGCGTCCACCGTACGATGCTACAGACGTACTATCGGAGGTCTAGTCTCGCCTCTCTCGATCACAGGGGTAATCGGCGAGTATCAGCAGGCTCACGAGAGTTTGTAGCACGCCCCTTCGAACACGTAGTCGGCCGCCACGGGATGCGTGTAGGACCACTCGACTGTCGTGATCCCGGTCGCATCGATGCCCTCCGCCAGCCCTTGCGGATCGGCGCGGCCGATCCATATCGTGCGCTGGACGATGTCGTTGGGCTCGCCGGTATATCTCTCGGTAGGGGCCACGCCGTCAAAATCGAGTTCCTCGATGCTCTTGGCGGCTGCCAGCACACCGGCCTGGGTCATGTCGCCGGCCTCGTAGGCGATCTCCAACGTGCGGAGCATCAGGAATCCCTCGATGAACCCCTCGACCAGGTATAGGGTCTTGGGGGCGTCCGGAGCGTACCGGTCCATCACGTCGCGCACGTTCGCCATACCGGGGGTGTCATCCGAGTAGGGCGGGAAGTAGGAAGGGCTGTAGTAGTCACGGGCCAGCGCGTCCTTGAGAGGAGAGTTCGGGGCTACCAGCGCGGGATTCCAACTCCCGGGCGGGCCCGCCCACAAAGCCTGGAAGCCCCCGGAGAGGGCCGCTCCGTAGATCTCGGCCAGTTCGATAGGGGATGTGGCGACCCACACCAGGTCAGCGCCGCTCTGGGCGATGGCCGCTCCGACCGGCGAGTTGTCCTGGCCCGGGAGGACCTTCCCGGATCCGTCGTAAACAACTTCCAGACCGAGTGTCTCCGCGGCCGTCTTAGCGCCCGCTGCCGAGTCGAGTCCGTAGTCTCCCGGATAGGTCGCCAGCGCCACGGTCGGACTCGCGACTCCACTCGCCTTGGCGACGTCCGACAGGTAGCCGATCATGTTCATCGCCTCGATGCAGTAGGGCGTGCCGTGCGGAAGCAGGTTGGCGTTCATCGCCGGGTCCGACCAGCCGGAGTACCACGTGAGCGGGATGGCCAGGATTCCGTCCTCCGCCAAGTCCTCGAGGATGGCAACCGTGTGCGGTGATCCCGTGGAGTGTCCGAACGCCACCACCTCGTCCTTGAGCTCCTCGTAGAACTGGACGTGGTTGTCGACCGCGTACACCGTGTCCCGGTAGACCAACTCGACCTGGAGACCGTGCACGCCGCCCCGGGCGTTGACGTCCTTCCAGAATGCGTCCACACCTGCCGTGACGAGGCTGATCACCGGTCCGAACAGGCCCGTGAGGTCGGCGAGCATACCCACCTTGATCACACCGGCTTCCAGGTCGACACCCACGTCGGTGGCGATCTCCGTCGCCGGCTCTTCCGGCGTCGTGGTGGGCGTCGCCGTCGTCGCCTCGGACCCTTCCGCGGTCGTAGGCGCATCCGTCACGGCAGGCTGGTCTTCCATGGTCGTGGCGGGCGCCTCGGTGGCAACCGGGGCCGTCGTCGTTAGGTCGACTCCGGCCTCCTCTTCTTCTCCGCCCCCACATGCCGCGCTCACCAACGCCACGGCAAACAGGCATGCCAACCACCTCAGCGCGCCTCTCATGCTGTTCTCCCTCACTTCGCCGGTCTGGTCACGGTGTTGATCTATTGAGAATCTTGGATTCACAAGTTGAGAGTACTTATCACTCCGGGTACGTGCCTGCCGGAGTGGACACATTTATGTTTGGCTCGTCTCCCCGACCGCGCCGTCATCCAACCCCACAACCCAGAGTCTTGGTTCCGCCTCGCTAGGCACCTGCCTCAGCTCACCGGGAACCGGTCCTCAACTCCGGGGGCGATTCTCCGCCGGCGTACGGCTTCACGGCGGCAATGAGTCCAGATGCGACCCCTGCGGAAATCATCCGATCCAGGACGTGATTAACGATATTTAGGGGTTGACATTGTCACAGACCCTTGGTACAAACAGACCATGGGAAACGAACATCTGTTCGCCACAAAGGACGGTCCGGGCACGATGCACACGCCGGATGGACCGGCCGGCGGCGTCGCCGGTTGCGACGCCACCAAACGGATGGCCGCGCTGGTCGACCACCTCGACCGTTTCGTAGCCGAGGAAGTGTCCCGACACCACCCCGAAGAGGCCCTGGCACTGTTGGGACGGTTTCAGACCCGTCTGTCCTCGCACATGTGCGAACTCGCCCGCCAGGCAACCACGGCCAATCCGGGCGAGGATACGGCCGGGGTCCTGAAGCGGAAATCGCGGCTCTCGGGACGGGACGCCAAGCGGATGGCCAAGGTAGCGGACCGGCTCCCGGACCTGCCGAAGGTCGCCGAAGCTCTGGCGGAGGGAGAGATAACAGTCGACCATGCCAAGGCGATGGTCGACGCAGCGGACAAGGTGGGATCCGATGTGGTCGATTCCGACCCGACGTTGTTGGAGAAAGCCATCCGGTCCGGACCAGACGGTTTCGCTCGCAAGGCCCGGGACTGGTCCAACCAGAAACTGATCGAAGCCGGGATCGACATCTTGGAGCGCCAGCGCCGGGCCAGAGGAGCGAGGCTGTGGGTGGACCGGAAGAGCGGGATGGGAATGCTGTTCGCGAAGCTCACCCCAGCCCAGTTCGCCCATCTGCAACAAGCCGCTGACACGCACTACCGGGAGCTGCTGCGCAGGGACGGCACCGACGGCCACGACCCGGACGAGGTGCGCACCCCTGCACAGCGGATGGCCGACGTGGTCTTCGAGTTGTTCACCAACCTCGACCCGGACACCGGCGAGATCCTCGACAAAGGAACGGGACCGAGGGCGAAGGCTTCCACCCAAGTGATCATCGTCGCCGAACAGGGCGTGGTGGATGGGACCAAACCCCGGGGGCGCTGCGAGATCGTCGGGGTCGGTCCCGTCCCCCGAGAGATTCTCGGAAACCTGTCACCAGACACGGAACTGGCCGGGATGATCTACGACCGGGCCGGGCGGATCCTCTGGCTCGGACGCCGGCAACGCCTCGCCAACGCCGCCCAACGGTTGGCGGTGGCCGTGCGGGACGGGGGTTGCTTCCAGTGCGGAGCCCCGATGCACCGCTGCGAACTCCACCACATCCGAGAGTGGCACCGCGGCGGAGGACCCACCGACATAGACAACCTGGTGGCCGTCTGCCGTCACCACCACAAGTGGCTTGAGGTCGAGGACCTCGTAGTGCAGCGTGATCCGGCCGGCCGCTACCAAGCCGTACCTCGCGACGGACCGCCAACCTGACACGCCCGCATCCAGAAGAACCCGGACCTTCACCAAACCGGATCCGACGCGTGACCAGGTTGTTCAGCGTGTTGGCGACCGGCTTACCGCCTGATCACCACACGATCGATCTGGACCAGCAAACGCGAATCTCAGGGCAAATCCCTCTAGGCGGTCCGACCCACGAGGCCACGATCCCATCACGAGGTTGTGTCCGGAGCGGACTTTCCTAGGTAAGCCCGCACCACCTCCGGGTCCTTCTGGACGTCCGCGGGGAGGCCTTCGGCGATCTTGCGCCCGAAATCGAGCACCATCACCCGGTCGGCAATGTCCATCACCAAGCCCATATCGTGCTCGACGAGGATCATGGCGACGCCCAGTTCGTCCTGAATGTCGAGGATGAACCGGGCCATGTCCTCGGTCTCCTCGAGATTCATCCCGGCCACCGGTTCGTCCAGGAGAAGCAACTCGGGTTCCATTGCCAGCGCCCGGCCCAGCTCCACGCGTTTCTGGATGCCGTACGGGAGAAGCTTCACCGGGTGCTTGCGCCATCGCTCGATCTCCAGGAAGTCGATGATCTCCTCGGCCTTGAGGCGGTTCTCGAGTTCCTCCCGCTTAGCCCGCCCCCACCAGAGCGCTCCGGCCAACCAGCCGTGGCTCATCCGGACGTGGCGACCGGTGAGGATGTTGTCCAGGACCGTCATGTGCGCAAACAGTTCTATGTTCTGGAATGTGCGGGCGATGCCCCGCTCTGCGGTCTGGCCGGGTTTCAGGCCAACCATTGGGGAACCCTTCCACTTGATCGTTCCCCCCTGTGGCCGGTAGACCTGGTTGATGCAGTTGAAGACAGAGGTCTTACCGGCGCCGTTGGGCCCGATGATGGAGAACAGCTCCCCCGGGGCGACATCGAAAGACACCCCGTCCAGCGCCACCAGCCCCTTGAACGACAGGCTTATGCCTTGGACTTCCAGCAACGGGTCGCCGGCGCCGGGATTGCTCACGACAACCACCGTTTGCGCCGCTTGTAGTGCTTGACGTCCCGGAAGGACTTGCGCTCCCCGGACCTCAGCCCTAGGTAGAACTCCTGGATGTCGGCGTCCCGGAGGAGGGTCCCGGCATCGTCGTCCATGACGATGGATCCGGTCTCCATGACGTATCCGTGGTCGGCTGCGGAGAGCGCCATGCGGGCGTTCTGCTCGATGAGCAGGACCGCTGTGCCCTGACGGTTGATCTCGACGATGATCCCGGCCATCTGCGCGACCAGGCGGGGCGCGAGGCCGAGTGAGGGCTCGTCGAGGATCATCAGCTTGGGCGCCTGCATCAGGGCTCGGCCGATCGCCAGCATCTGCTGCTCGCCCCCCGACAGGTAGCCCGCCACCTGCCGGCGCCGCCCAGCAAGGACCGGGAACAGGTCCATGACCCGCTCGAAGGAACTCCGGACAGCTTCCCGGTCGCCAACCGTGTAGGCCCCGGCGGCAAGGTTCTCCGCCACCGTCATCTCGACGAATATCCGGCGCCCCTCCATCACCTGGCTGATCCCCATCCTCACCCGCGCCGACGGCAGGGTCCGGGTGATGTCTCGACCCTCGAAGGCGATGGAGCCCTTGGTGATCCCACCGCCGTGGACATCCAGCAAACCGGTGATCGCCCTGGCGGTGGTGGTCTTGCCAGCTCCGTTCGCCCCGAGCAGGGCGACGATCCGAGCTTCGGGCACTTCCAGGGAGATGCCCCTCAGCACCCTGACCACGTCGTTGTACACGACCTCCAGGTTCGACACCTCAAGCACTGGTCACCCGTTCGAGCCGCAGCCCCTCGGAGAGCCGACCCGATGTAACGGCGGTGGACTGCATCATGTACTCGCCGTTCTCATGACAGCTTGTAACAGGCTTCTTCGAACACGTACGCGGCGGCGACGGGATGCGTGTAGGCAGGATCCGTGAGCCGGGTTCCGGTGCCGGTCGTGGCCGCAGCCAGACCCTCCGGATCCGGACGGCTGATCCACACCTTCCGCTGCAGGCGCTCGTTGGCGGAGCCCACATAGCTCTCGCTGGGGGCGATCCCGCCGAAGTCCAGTTCCTCGATGCTCTTGGCGGCGGCCAGAACGCCAGCCTGCGTCATGTCGCCGTTCTCGTACGCCAGCTTGAGCGCCTCGAATAGGATCATGGCCTCGATGACACCTTCGATGAGGTAGTCGTTCCGGGGAGCGTCCGGCACGTACCGATCGATGAGAGCCCTGACCTTCGCCATGCCGGGTGCGTCGTCGGTCAGCGGAGGGAAGTACGAACTCACGTAGTAGTCCCGGTTGATGGAGTCCTTGATCGGCGAATCGGGGGCTACGAAGGCAGGACTCCAAGTGGGCGCCGCACCGGACCACAGCGCCTCGAAACCCTGGGCGACGGCCGCCCCGTAGACCTCGGTGAAGGTTGCGGCGTTGGCCGTCGCCCAGACGATGTCGGCGCCGCTCCGGGCGATGGCGTTGCCGATCGGCGCATTGTCCTGGCCGGGAATCACCTTGCCCGAGGCGTCATGTACGACCTCCATGCCGAGCGCCTCGGCTGCCAGCCGGGCTCCGGCCGCAGAGTCGAGCCCGTAGTCCCCGGGGAAGCTGGCGATGGCCAGCGTCGGGTCGGACACACCGTTCGACATTGCGACATCCGACAGGTAACCGATCAGGTTCATGGCTTCGATGCAATAGGGCGTTCCATGCGACAGCAGGTTCGCGTTCAGAGCCGGGTCCGACCAACCCGAATACCAGGTGAACGGTATCGCCAGCATCCCATCAGCCTCCAGGTCCTCCCGGATGGCCACAGTGTGGGGGGATCCGGTGGAGTGACCGATAGCCACCACCTGGTCCTTCAGTTCCTCGTAGAGCTGGACGTGCTTGTCCACCGAGTACGCCGTGTCCCTGTAGACCAGTTCGACGTGCAACCCGTGAACCCCGCCTCCGGCATTGACATCCGCCCAGAAGGCCTGGGCGCCGGCCACGATGAGGCTGACCAGCGGTTCGAACGCCCCCGTGAGGCCGGCGAGCATCCCCACCTTGATGACCCCGGCCTCGAAGTCCACCCCGACGTCGGTGGCGATCGGCGTCCCGGCGGGTCCCGAGTCCTGCGGTCCGGACTCCTCCTCGACCGCCGGTTCGTCCCCGGCCGCCGTCACCGCAACCGAGGTGGCAGGCGCGGCGGTGGATGCCGGAACCTCGGTCTCCTCCCCGCTCCCCCCGCAAGTTGCTGCCGCAACCGCCGTCGCCACCACCAGGGCCAACCGCGTGTATCCGATCCTCATTATGTATCCAATCCTCCTGCCCGTCGCTTCCTAGTCCTCGCCTGCCCTGTCCTGTTCCCATTTCGCTACATGCCTGCCGGACGCCGCGAACTGCCGGATGCCTGTAGACCTCAGTATGTGAATGGCCATCCCTTCCAGTAGTTCCTGATCCGGACCCAGATCCCGTACAGACCCAGCGGCTCGAGGATCATGAAGAGGATGATCAGCAACCCGAACAGGATCTGATTGAGCTGGAACACCGACAGTCCGGGACCCACCCCGGGAAGCGTGTGCACTATCCCCGAGTCGTCGGCGGAGACGGCGACCACCACATCGGCGACCGCCGCCAACGCACCCTCTCCGCCAACGATGAGTTGTTTCAACGCGTCGGTGAAGTCCTGGACGAGGCGGGGGAGGATGACCACGAAGGCCGAGCCCATCAGGGCCCCCGATACGGTCCCTGCTCCGCCGATGAGGATGATCGCGAGGAACTCCACCGAAAGGAACAGATCCCAGGTCTCGGGAATCTGGCGACCAACGAACGAGGCGAACAGGGCGCCCGAAACCCCGGCGAACCCCGAGGAGACACCGAATGCCATCAGTTTATAGCGAAACTCGTTGATTCCCATCACCTCGGCTGCGATGTCCCGGTCGCGGATTGCCTGGAAGGCGCGCCCGGCCCGCGTTCGCTGGAGGTTCTTGGCAAGCAGGGTCGCGACCACGAGGAACGCCACCATCATGAGATAGACCTTGGCCTCCTCGCTCACGACCAAGCCGAACCAGACGGAGTCGGCCGTGAGGTCCACCACCGGCTCCTCCTCCTTCCACCATCGCCACTGGAACTCCGGGAAGCTACGTCCCGAGAAGGAACCCCCGGAGATGAAGGTCAGGTTGCGCCAGGCCCACTCCCCGATGAAGACGAGCGCGAGGGTGGCGAACGCCAGGTACAGGCCCCTCACCCGGACCGCGGCAGGACCCACCAGAAGCCCGATCAGGGCCGGGACGACCCCCGCCATGGGCAGCCAGATCCACATCGGGAGACCCAAGCCCCACAGATCACCCGGAGGGGCGCCGAACACCGCGGCGACGTAGGCGCCCACGCCCATGAAGAAGGCATGGCCGAGCGACACCTGGCCGGCCACACCCGTAAGAAGGTTGATCCCCAGGGCCCCTATCCCGAAGATGGCCACGTGCGACAGGAGCTTCATCCAGTCGTTGTCCCCCACGAAGTCCGGGTATATCGGGATGTGCGCGGCGAGCGGCGCGAGCGCGGCCAGAGCCAGCAAGACCCCCAGGACGGTCTTCTTGGTGACGGTCGGCATCAAGGCCTGATCGCGGGCGTAGGAGGTGTGGAGGAGCGGGCGGCCTCTCATACCCGTCTCACCTCCACCGTTCCGAAGAGCCCGTGAGGACGCACGAACAGCACCAGCATCATCAAGAGGTATGGAACGATCCCGCTGAAGCCGGTGCCGAGGAGTGGATGGTCGAGGTAGCTCCCGGCGAGGGATTCGGCCACCCCCACGACCAGCCCTCCTATCACCGCTCCCTTGACGGAATCGAGCCCGCCGAGGATGATGGCCGGGAAGGCTCGCATGGCCAGAAGGGCTGTATCCGGGAAGACCCCCACCCGGCGTGGATACACCGATCCGAACACGCCCCCGACCGTGGCCAGCACAGCCCCGATCGCCCAGGCGATGGCGAAGATCCTGCCCACGTTGATGCCCTGGGCGCGGGCCGCCTCCTGATCGAAGGCCGTGGCGCGCATGGCTATGCCCGTACGGCTACGGAAGAAGAGGCCCACCAGTACCATCAACGCTATAGCCACCACGAACTGGGCGATCTCGGTCTCGGGGATGATCACGAACCCGAGGTCCACCCTCGCGTCGCCCCAGGGATCCGCCATCGACCGGGGATCCGGTCCGATGAGGTCGGTCACGACCGTCAGCAGGATGATGTGCATACCCAGGGTGACGATGGCCAGCGAGAACAGTTCCTCCCCGACCATGGGCCGAACGAAGACCCTCTCGAGGAGCATGCCGACCAGGGCCGACAGCACCAGTGCAACCAGCACGGAGACCGACCATCCCAGCAGCGGCGACCCCTGCATGTAGCGGCCGGGGAAGTTGAGGTCGACCGCCACCACGGCGGTGAAGAAGGCTCCCAGCGTCGCCATGGCCCCGTGCGCGAAGTTGACGACCTGAGTCGCTTTGAAGATGATGACGAAGCCCATCGCCAGCAAGGCGTAGATGGCGCCCAGTGAGAGGCCATTGACGATGGCGCCCAGGAGTTGGCTCGGCCCGGACTGTGCCAGCAGTGAGAGCGCGAAGAGCGGTTCGTTCATCCGGACCCCATCAGCACGGACCTGCGAGGCTGCGACCTGTCGACTTGTCGACCCTCTGTCCTGGACGGCGCGGAAACGAACACTGCGGGGTTCCCCGAGAGGCAAACCGGCGGGTCCCACCGCTGGGGACTGGTGAACGGACCCTCTTGCGCGAGCCTCTCCCGCCCCCTCCTAGTGTCCTGCTCCCTGTACTCGTGATAGCTACCGGAACGCACCGACTGCCCCACCGGACATCCCCGGGGCATCGAGAACGCGAAAATCCGCCCACCGGACCCCTCCGGTGGGCCCACCCCCAACCGCCACCACCGAAGGCTACGAACGCGTCCCGCCGTCCCCCGCAAAGGGTCGGCTTCCGCGGCATGATCCCAGCGCCGGTCCGATCGGTACCGTATACGGTCCGGTGGTGCTTGCAGCTACTCATCAGTATGCAACGGGACTGTGACACGGACAACCCCCACCGGCCACCTAGTACATGCCATCGATCAGGTCCTTGAACATCTCCTCCATTACCGCCCTCTTCAGCTTTTGGGTGGCGGTCAACTCACCGTCCTCGTGATCCAACTCCTTCGGGATCATCCGGAACCTCCGGATGTTCTCCACCCGGGCGAACTTGGCGTTCGTCCGGTCCACCTCCTCCTGTACCAGCGCTATGACCTCCGGCTTCTCACCCAGGTCCCGGTACGTCGTGTACGGGATGTTGCGCCGGGTGGCCCAGTCCCCCGCCGCGTCGAACTCGATCCCTATCAGAGCGGTCAGGTAGTTCCTGCGGTCGCCTATGACCATGGCCTCCTTGACATAGGGCGAAGTCTTGAGGCTGTTCTCGATCTCCGACGGAGAGATGTTCTTGCCCCCGGAAGTGATGATTATGTCCTTCATCCGGTCGACGATCCGGATGTGGGTGCCGTCGACCCACTCCCCAACGTCGCCGGTGCGGAGCCAGCCGTCGGCGGTGAAGGCCTCCTCGGTCTGGGCGGGCCGGTTCCAGTAACCCCTGAAGACAGCCTGATGCCTGGTCTGGATCTCTCCCGTGTCCGGATCGATCCGTAACCCGATGCCCGGATACGGTTCACCCACCGTTCCCAGCTTCATACGTCCGGGGAGGTTGGTGGTCGCCACCGCCGAGTTCTCGGTCATGCCGTAGAGCTCGTACAGGTTGACGCCCAGCCCGTGGAAGAACTCGATCACCTCGGGAGCGATGGGCGCCGCCCCGGTACCCGCCCAGCGACATCGACGGAGCCCGATCCTCTCCCGCACCGCCCGGAACACCACCGGATACCCGATCGCGAACAGGAGGGCGCTGAGCATGGTGTGCCGGCCCCCATTGCGAGCCCTCTCCCGTCCGATGGTCATCGCCAATCCGAGGCCGAAAGAGGTGCAGACGCGCTTGAACCTGGTGGCGTTCCTGCCCCCGATCAGCACCGAGGCGTGGAGTTTCTCCCAGATGCGGGGAACTGCGAAGAATAGGGTGGGTTGGACCTCCCGGAGGTTCTCGCCGACCGTGTCGATGGACTCCGCGAAGTTGAGGACGGTACCGATCCCTGCCGACGTCCAGGTCGAGAATATCCGCTCTGCCGCGTGGCACAGGGGAAGGTAGGTGAGTATCTGGTCCGAGGGGCCCGGCGGCACGCCGTCCGGCATTCTTTCCCCGCTCCGGACCAGGACCTCGAGGCAGTACGCTACGTTGGCGTTGTCGAGCATCGCCCCCTTCGGAGGACCCGTCGTGCCGGACGTGTAGACGAGCGTCACCACATCGTCGGGGCGTGCCTGCGCCATCCGGTCCTCGACGGCGGTGGGATTGGACGCCCGGTGCCTGCGTCCGAACTCGAGCAGGTCGTCCCATAAGACGAACCTGGCGTCCTCCCGGTAGGCACGGAAACCTCTTGGCTCCACGTGGATGATGGTCCGCAGCCCCGGCAAGGCCTCCATCACCTCCAGCACCTTCTCGGCTTGTTCCTGGTCCTCGGCAAGATGGACGCAGGCTCCGGAATCCTCGAGCACGTACCGGACCTCCGCCGCAGGATTGGTGGGATAGAGTCCGACGGTCGTCCCTCGCAGCGCGACCGTGGCCATGTCGAGTATCACCCACTCCGGGCGGTCCTCGGAATGTATCGACACCCGGTCGCCCACGTCGACGCCGAGTGACAACAGCCCGTGGGCGGCCAGGACGACCTGCTCCCAGTAGGTACCCCAGGTGATCTCCCGCCAAACCCCGTATCTCTTCTCGCGCATGGCAACCGAGTCCGGGCTGGTAACCGCACGCTCCCTCACGAGTGACGGCAGCGTCTCCAACAAGGACACCGGTAGCGGAGATTGCGGTCTGTCGACAACCGCGGTCAGAGTCAGCCCCTCTCCAAAGCGGACACCCCAGAAAAACGATCACAGGCTACCAAATCCCGGTTGTCCCGTTTTGCCTGGCCTAGCAGTGTTTTTCCGATCTCTCGACAAGGAGACGCGAGGGTCGCCTGTTCCGCAGGCCTATCATCCGCAGCGGACCGCACGTGCCGGCGTCCGCGCTTCGGCGCGGAAACCGGTTGGCAGGAGGTCAGGAAACGGCCCGGATCAACGACCACATTCGCTACGAACCGGACGACAGGTGCCCACCTCTCGTCT
This sequence comes from Candidatus Spongiisociaceae bacterium, assembly GCA_965219685.1. Taxonomy (GTDB): domain Bacteria; phylum Actinomycetota; class Acidimicrobiia; order Spongiisociales; family Spongiisociaceae; genus JAPPFW01. Next base: position 1,972,350 of record CBDCOH010000002.1, read on the forward strand.
CGTTCGGTGTCGCCCTCCAGTCGGTAGTGCTGGTGCTGGCGCCGACCGTCGTCATCGTGGCGATCACGGTCCGCTCGGCCGGGCAGGACGACTCCTACCTCGAGTGGGCTGTGTTCGCCGCCCTTGTCATAGGTGGCCTTGCCACCGCCATGCAGTCCGGTCGCGCCGGACGTATGGGCGCCGGGCATCTACTGATCACGTGTGCCACGCCCTCGTACATCGCCATCGTTCTGATCGCCCTGGAAGCAGGCGGTCCCAGCCTGCTGGCCACGCTCACCGTGGTCGCCGCCCTCTGCCAGATGGCCCTGGCCGTATGGCTGCCGTCCCTGCGCCGGATCGTCACACCGGTCGTCTCGGGGACGGTCCTGATGCTGATCGTGGTCGCGGTCCTTCCTCTGGCCTTCGACCGGTTCCAGGAGGTACCGGAGAGCGCCGGGCCGGTGGCGGGCCCCCTGGTAGCCATTGTCACGCTGATCGTCACCACAGCGATGGTGCTCTCCGCCAGGGGCGCTTGGAGGATCTGGACATCGCTCATCGGTATCGCGGCCGGCTGCGCGCTCTCGGCCGGGTTCGGGCTCTACGACTTGCAGCGGGTCGTCGACGCCCCCTGGTTCGGTGTTCCCGGCAGCCGCCTGCCCGGACTCGCGCTGGCGCCGGGTGCAGACTTCTGGGCTCTCCTCCCGGCCTTCGCGATCCTGAGCCTTGTGCTCGGCGTCAAGATCGTCGGCGACGGCGCCGTCATCCAACAGGTATCGCACCGGCGGCCGGGAAGCACCGACTACCGGGTGATCCAGGGTGTCCTCAACACCAACGCGGTCGGCGTGCTGCTGGCGGGGGTTACCGGAACGCCTCCCACGACGGTCTATTCGGCGTCGAGCGCGGCGATAATCAACCTCACCGGTGTAGCGGCCCGAAGCGTCGGCTACGGGGTCGGGGCGGTCCTGTTGGCTCTTGCCTTCCTGCCGAAGATCACAGCCGTTCTGATCGCGGTTCCGAGTCCGGTCATGGGCGCCTACCTGCTGTTCCTGATGGGCCTTCTGTTCGTGGAGGGCATGAGGACCGTCGTTCAAGATGGCCTCGACCAGCGTAAGACCATGGTGGTGGCCCTCTCCTTCTCGGTCGGTGTCGGAGTGGAGTACCACGGTTTCTTCGCTCACGTCTTCGGCGGAACGTGGGCCGCCTCGCTCGATACGGGCATGACGGTCGGAGCAGTCGTAGCGGTGCTGATGACGTTCGCGATAGAGGTACTCGGGAAGCGGCCGCTCAGGCTGCAGGGACCGCTGGCGACCGAGTCACTGCCCGGGATCTACCGGATGCTCCGCGACCTCGCCTCCCGCCGAGGTTGGGACGAGGCGGCAACCGACCGGTTGTGCTCGGCCGGGGAAGAGACCCTCCTGAGCCTGCTGCAGCCCGGCAACCGTTACGAATCGGACACCACGCCGCGGCTGACGGTCAACGCGCGGGGCTCGGCGACGTCGGCGGAGATGGAGTTCCTTGCCGTCTTCGTGGAGGAGAACCTGGAAGACCACCTGGCCTACCTCGACGAGCAGACCGACGTCTTCGACGACCGCGAGATGTCCTTCCGCCTGTTACGACACTATGCCTCCTCGGTCCGCCATCAGAAGTTCTACGGGATGGATGTAGTCACGGTACGGGTCGACAGGGCGTAGATCGACGGCTCACTGGTCACCAGCGGAGCGCGTCGAGTCGGCAAACCCTCGCAACCGCGGTCCACTGAGCGAGTCGCACCCGGGGCGTCTTTGCTCCGGGGGCCGGGTCATCGCCCCTACCCGGCGCCACCGGCCGCCCTACTTCGGTTGACTTGTATACGTGATACGGCTACGGTCAGCGCGTCTTACAGCAGTCCGAGTAGAAAGGCGCATCGTCAATGGCCTCCACCGCAGAACGACTCACCAGCCTGGTCAACGACAACATCGAAGTGGATGGGCAAGCCCTTGACGTTCCCGATGACCTGAACATCAGCCTTGTCGACTCCGGGGTACCCTCGCTGGACATCGTGGCTTTCGCGAAGCTTGTCACCCAAGAGTTCAATGTCGAATTCACCGTCGACGACTGCGTCGCCCTCAACAGCCTCAGCGAAGTCGTAGACTTTCTCGACAGCAAGGCCGGCTGAGCGCGCGGAGCGACAGATCCCAGAACTCCTTAGCTGGACAAGTCGTTTCCAAGCCATCCGACCGAAGGCTCACACGTAAGCCTCGGTTGACAACGACGCAAAACACCGTTGTGGCTCGGAGACGTTCTGTCGCCCCTGCCGTGGATCCGCCGGGTTTCTGTTAGCGAGACCGCCCCTCCGATCAACCGGAGCCTCGCGCATCGCCTCCCCCGAGAACCGAAAGAACCCGATCCACCGCTAGCCACCGATCGCTAACTAGCAACTAGCAACTCCTAGCGACGTGACGAAGTCGCGCACTATGTCGGCACATACCTGCGGCTTCTCAAGCGGAAGAAAATGCGTAGCATCCGGTAGGAAGTCGTAGTCCACACTCAACATGTCGCTTAGGTCAAGGGTAGGAAGGTAAGAGTACGGTAACGTAGGGTCCGCGCCTATTACCTTTGTCGGACAAACGAGCTCTTCGAAGTCCACAAGGACTGCGAAGGAGCTGGCATAGTCGATGATTATGGCTTCATAGTCTCGAGGGCACCGAAGCTCGAAGGCTTCCCCCTCCTTCTTTAGCGTCGTCATAGCCATGAGATCTAGAGCCCCTGGTACTACATAGCGGAATATGGGAGAGAATCCGAGTAGTTCAACGAATTGTTCCGTGGATTGGAACCGATCAGTCCGTCGTCTAGTTATGGCAGAAGTCCTCGTAGCTGCTATGTCAAACTCTTCGTAGCTACGACCCGGTTTGCAGAGTGGAGGATCGAACAGAATCCGGGCTGCGAACCCGCTCCCTCTGGTAGGAGACAGGAGGCTTACGAGGGCAGACACCGAGTGGAAAATTCCCACCTTTGGCTTCGGTCCATGTATCTCATCGATAGCCTCCATTACACGATCATGATCCTTCACAAGGGTAGGAACATTGTGTTTCGCGATCGGACCCACTTCGTTCCAGCCATGGTTCCTCAAGTCATACACAATGATGTCAAAGTCGCCGCAGAGGATGGACCAGAATGGGTAGTAGAGATCAATAGCCAAGCCATTGCCATGACACAGCACGAGACGAGGGCCGTCCGGGTTCCCATGCCGGCGCACCACGATAGACGTGTCGCCATCGACCGCGACGTTCCGAACCGAAACAGGGTCCGGGAGTTCCCACACTGGATCCGACAGATTACTCAACTCGACGGTCTCCGACCTGTTCATCCGAAAGAGGGACAGCCAACCGACAGGAGGCCATGTTGCAGCCAAGGCTCAGGCTGATCCTTCGTGGCATGGAGCGCACCTCCCGTATCATTCAGCTACGTCCATCTGGTGACATCTCGAAAGCGAGCGCAGCTGCAAACGACTCGTTTCCGATATCCTCGAGCTGCCACCAACTCCTGTCTGGCTCCGGAGAGCGGAACTCGCCCCGCCTCGCTCCCCGGCGCATGGCCACCGGTACCTGGAGTCGGGACACATCAAGAGCATGGCCGGTCCCGATTCCCTTGATGATCGCCTCTTTGATCGTCCAGAACCGGAAGAACTCGTCGAGGCGCCGGTCGGCCGCCAGCAACGCCAGGGCGGCTCGCTCCTCCGGGCCGAGCACCGTGCGGGCCAATCCGTCGAAATAGCGGCGCGGGACACGCTCCTCCACGTCGACACCGACCCGTCCCCCGGCCGCCAGTGCTATCAACCCGTGCTCGCCACCATGGCTGACATTGAAACTCACCGGGGCCGGCCGGTCGCGCACGAGGGCGAACGGCTTCCCACGATCCGACGCGGCGAAGGTGATCTCATCCCCTCCGCACCCGAGTCGGGCGGCGAGGATGGCGCGGAGCGCAGCCCTGCACAACCCGAACCGCCTGCGCGGCCCCGCGTACCGGTAGCCTTCCCAACGCAGTTTCTCAGCGCTGTCCAGCCACACCAGCGCCTCCTGCTCTCGCGACGCGTCAGCTCCGAGCTCTACGTGCACGACGAGAATGTGCCCATATCGTCCGTACGGCGCCCACCAAGGATCGGCGACCGCGGACGGCATGGCGTCCAGGGAGTGGCTGATCTGGATACCTCTCGCTGCGTGTGATGAAGGTTAGATCACCACACTCTCTATACGACCTCCAGTATGACAGCGGAACTCGAACGAACGCGAAACGTCGTCTTGAACCTATCCGAACAGGATTGCCGAACCGCACCCTCCTGTAGCGGGACTCCATGGCACCCGGGGAGCGCTGTACCGGCGCCTAGGCCGCTGGGAGAGAGGCGATTCGGCAATCTAGTATCCAGGCTAAGTGGGGGCTGTGTTCGCTCGCATTGAGCACGTAACGGAATAGGAGTACAGCAAGTGACCCGGCCAGACGGCGGCGAGTCCCTCCCGGTGACCGGACGAGGGATGGCCACAGCAGCCCGATCCGAGCAACCCGTCGCGATCGTGGGTATGGCGTGCCGGTTCCCCGGCGCGGCGAACATCCCTGCCTTCTGGCGCAGGCTGGAGGAAGGCGCGAATTCGGTGGTCGAGGGAGATCCCGGTTCCGGCCGGGGGCGGGTCGGCGACCTGTTTCCCGATACCTCGGTCCGGAGCGAGGCCTGCCGCTTCGGGGCCTACCTGGACGACCTGACCCGGTTCGACGCCTCCTTCTTTCGCATCTCACCGGTGGAGGCACAGCTACTCGATCCCCAGCAGCGCCTAATGCTGGAGACGAGCTGGCGGGCCCTCGAGGACGCCGGCATCGACCCGGCCGGGCTCAGGGGGAGCCGGACCGGGGTTTACGCGGGCATCAGCAACTACGACTACCGGGGTCTGATCCTGGGCGTGGCCGGTGCGGCCGAGCCGGCCCCCAGCCTCTACACCGTCACCGGCACCTCCTTCAACACCGCGATCGGCCGGGTCGCCTATGCACTGGGGCTGCAGGGACCGGCCATCGCGATGGACACGGCCTGCTCGTCGTCGCTGGTGGCGGTCCACCAGGCGGTGACCGCGCTGCAGCGGGACGAGGCGGATCTGGCCCTGGCGGGCGGGGTCCACACAGTCCTGTCCGGACGCCTGCTGGAACTGCGCGCCAACGCCGGGATGCTGGCGCCCGACGGCCGGTGCAAGACCTTCGACGCGGCCGCCAACGGCTACGTGAGGGGGGAGGGATGCGGGATCCTGATCCTCAAGCGGCTCGGGGACGCCCAAGCCGACGCCGACCGCATCTGGGCGGTGATCCGGGGGGCGGCGCTGAACCAGGACGGCGCCAGCCAGGGACTGACCGTACCGAACGGAACGGCTCAGGAACTCGTCATCGCGGACGCACTGCGCCGGGCGGGGCTCCGCCCGTCCGAGGTCGACTACGTGGAGGCGCACGGAACCGGGACATCCGTCGGAGACCCGATCGAGGCGCGGGCCACCGGATCCGCGTACGCGAAGGGGCGGGCCGAGGACCGTCCGTTGCTGATCGGTTCGGTGAAGACGAACATCGGGCATCTGGAACCGGCCGCCGGGGTGGCCGGCATTATTAAGACGGTCCTGGCGATGAGCCAGGGCGTGATCCCCAAACACCTGAACTTCCGGACTCCGAACCCGGAGATCCCCTGGGGGAGGCTCCCGCTCCGGGTTACCTCCGAGGCCACCCCCTGGCCGTACGTTCCTGACCGGCCACCCCTGGCAGGCGTCAGCGGCTTCGGTTGGTCGGGCACCAACGCCCACGTGCTGCTGGAGGGATACGGGACGGCGGACCGGATGGCGGCCGCGCCTGCGAACGGGCGATGGCCTCGGGGTTCCGCTCGATCGGTCCATGTCCGCCTCCCCGAAGGGGTCACCGAACGGGCGCCCCAGGACCGACCCACCCGCCGTTCAACCCGCGTACTGCCGCTCTCGGGACGAACATCGCAGGCTCTGCGGGACCTGGCAGGACGCTACGTGGCATGGCTCGACGATCACCCGGAGGCGCTCGGGTCCGGGAATACGGCCGCGGACCGCTTCCTTTCCGACATGACATGGAGCGCAAGCGTGGGACGTAGCCACTTCTCCCGGCGGGCCGGGATCACCTTCGGGGACGCGGCTTCCCTCCGCGAGAAGCTGGCCGCTCTGGCAGCGACCGCGGGGGAGGTATCACCGCCGACGACTACCAGGGTTGCCTTCGCCTACACGGGCCAGGCCAGCCAGTGGGTGGGAATGGGCGAGGCGCTGTACGAGAGCGAGCCGGTGGTCCGCGCCGTCCTCGACCGCTGCGACGACGTGATGCGCGAGCACCGGGACATCTCGCTGCTCGACGTCATGTTCGGCCGCGCCGGACACGGCGACCTTCTCGACGAGGCAGCCTGGACGCAGCCCGCCATCTACGCGCTGGAATGCGCCCTCACCGCGCTGTGGGCGAGCGTCGGCATCGAGCCGGAGGTGGTGGTCGGGCACAGCCTGGGGGAGATCGCCGCCGCGCAGGCGGCCGGCGTGTACACGCTCGAGGACGGGCTCCTGTTCGCCGCGGCACGTGGAGAGTTGATGGGGGCGCTCCCCGGCAGAGGGGCGATGGCGGCCGTCTTCGCCCCGGCGGACCGGGTGAGAGCGGCCGTGGCGCGGCAGAACGCGGCATCGGGAAGCAACCCGGGCGTGAGCATCGCGGCCGACAACGGCGCCCAGCAGGTGGTGAGCGGCCCGGAGAAGGATGTGGAAGCGATAGTCGATCGCTTCGAGTCGGAGGGCGTTTGGGCGAGGAAGCTGAGGAAGAGCCCCGCCTACCACAGCGCACTGGTGGAACCGGCTCTCGATGATCTGGAAAGGGTCCTGGCATCGGTGGAGACCGCCGCAGCCTCGTGCTCCCTGGTGAGCAGCATGACCGGCCGGGTCATGGAGGCCGACGGGAAGCTCGACGGCGGCTACTGGAGGCAGCAGGCCCGGCGACCGGTGGCCTTCCGTGACTGTATAGGGACCCTCGCCGACCTTGAAGTGGACGTGGTGATCGAGATCGGCCCCCGGTCGGTCCTGGGGCCGATGGTGCTAATGGGATGGCCGGACACGTCGGGCCGGAGCCCCACCGTCCTGTCGAGCCTGAGCGGACCCCCGGATCCGTCCGACCAGGACGAGGGCACCGGCTTCGAGGAAGCGGTGGCAGGCGCTTACCAGGCCGGCCTCGCCATGACCTTCGAAGGGCTCTACGCGGGAGAGGAACGCCGCCGGGTGCCGGTCCCCGGCTACCCGTTCCAGCGCGAGCGCTACTGGGTGGAGGGGCGCAGGCGGCGCCGGAGGGATGGCGGGCATCCCCTGCTGGGCGTCCACCACGAGTCACCCCGCGGCGAGGTTCTGTTCGAGACCGAAGTGTCACCCTCCGATCCCGCCTGGTTGGGTGACCACCGGGTGTTCGATCGGGTGGTGGCGCCAGGCGCCCTCTACGCGGCGATGGCGATAGCGGCCGCGGGGCGGGAGGGCAACGGATCGGCGAGCGTCGAAGACTGCCAGCTGCAGAACGCCCTGGTCCTGCCGGAGACCGACCCCGAGACGGGCGACGGAGAGGGGAGCCGTCGCGTCCAGCTGGTGATGGAGGGCTCCGATCCGGCGGGCTCGCCCCGCGTCGAGGTGTTCAGCAAGGCCGAGGACGAGGACGGATGGACGCTCCACATGGAGGCCACGCTGTCCCCCGCTACGCGGCGGACCGCCACCCGGACCGATCTCGCCACCCTCACCGCCGGCCTGTCCCCCCAGGACCCGTCGGAGTTCTACCGGGCCAGGTCCGAGACCAGCGTGACCCTGGACCCCCTCTTCCGCACCCTCCGGACGCTCTGGTCCGGGGATGGCCGGGCGGTGGGGGAGATCGCGCTGCCGGAGATGCTGGACCTCGGCGGCCTCGAGGCGCATCCGGTCCTGCTGGACGGCTGCTTCCAGGTAGCGGCGGAGGCTCGGGGCGCCGGCCTCTCCACGGAGGGGACCACCTACCTCCCGTTCGGGTGGGATCGCCTGTGGTTGTCGGCGCCGCTCCCCGCCCGGTTCTTCTGCCATGCGCGCATGAGGGAGGGGACTCTCCCCCGCACGCCCGGCGAGGCTCCGGAGGTGCTGGCAGCCGAGCTGACGATCTACACGCCGGACGGCCTCGAGATCGGTGGGGTGAGCGGTTACACCGTGAAGCGGGCCACGCGGGATGCCCTAGTTCCGGCGACCGAGGGCGTGGAGGACCTCCTCTACGACGTGGTGTGGCGGGACCGTCCCCTCGCTCCGGCCACGATTCCGGCGGACTTCCTGCCGAGCCCGAGCGCGGTCCGGGCCCGTTCGGGGGACTTCTCCGAATATCTGGCCGCCGAAGGCGTCAGCGCCGCGGACAGGACCGCGCTGCTGACCGACCTCGAGCGGCTGTCCTGGTCGTATGCCCTCTCGACCCTGGAGGGCATGGGCTGGGAGCGCGAGAAGGGTGCCGTCACGGACCCGGACGCTATGGGCCGCAGTCTCGGAATCCTCGATGAGCACGGACGGCTGTTCCGCCGCCTGTTCGAGTTGCTCGAGAGGGCCGGCGCGGTGGAGATGGTCGGCACCGGGTTCGTGGCCAAGGTCGGGAAGGACGACCCGCTCCCCGAGCACCTGGCCGGGGACCCCGAGGAGTTCGCGGACCGGATGCACGCCATGTATCCCCACGGCACCAACGAGATCGGCCTGTTCCGGCGGAGCGCGGCCGCCCTGGCTGACGTGCTGGTCGGCCGGGCCGATCCCCTGACGCTGCTGTTCGGCAGCGGCGAGCCCACCGCGGGAGACGTGTACAGGAAGGCGCCCGGGGCCCGGGCCTCCAACAAGATGCTGGGAGACGCCATCGCGGCGCTGGTCGAGGACCTGCCGGAGGGCCGCAGGCTGCGGATCCTGGAAGTGGGCGCCGGCACCGGATCGGCCACGGCGTCGGTACTGCCGGAGTTGCCCGCCGGACGGTTCGATTACGTGTACACCGACATCTCGGCCGGCTTCTTCGCGGAGGCGGAGGGCCGCTTCGCCGAGTACGAGGAGGCCTTGGAGTACCGGCCGCTGGACATCGAGCTCGACCCCGTGTCCCAGGGCTACGAACCCCATGCCTACGACATCATCATCGCCGCCAACGTCCTGCACGCCACCCGGTTCCTGGAGGAGACGCTCGCCAACTGCCGGGAGCTGCTCGCTCCATCGGGCCAGCTGGTGGCGCTCGAGACCCTGGGGGGCCACGGCTGGCTCGATCTGACCTTCGGACCCCTCGACGGCTGGTGGCGGTTCGCCGACAGCTTCCGGCCGCATCATGCCCTGGTGGGTCCGGCCGTGTGGGAGCGGGCCCTGGCCAACACGGACTTCGGGGAGATCGAGATCCTGGGGCCGGTCGACAGCAACGACGACCGGGACCGGGGCGTCATCATGGCGAGGGGACCGGTCGAGGTGGCCGAGCGGCCGGGCGTGTGGGTTGTGGCGGCGGACGGCGCGGGGGCGGCCGAGGCGCTCGCCGGCGAGCTGGCCGCCCGCAACCAGACCGTCTTGATAGTGGATGGAGAAGCGGCGGACGGTCCGCCGGGCCCGGGCGAGGGGGTCGAACGCGTATCGATCGAGAGGGATCGCCGGGATTCATGGAGGTCGATCTTCGAAGGACTCCCCTCGGAGCCACCCCTCAACGGGGTCGTCCACCTGGTGGCATCGGACGGTCACGGGCCGGGCGCGACCTCCGGCGAGTTCGCCCGGGACGTGCGGGACGGCGCCGAGACCGCGCTGGCGCTGGTGCAAGGCATGGCTGACGCCGATGCCGCACCCGCCAAGGGCCTGTGGCTCGTGACCCGGGGCGGGCAGGTCCTCGAGAAGGAGAGCGAGGGCCAGCTCTCAGGCGCGGTGCTGTGGGGGTTCGGCAAGGTGGTGGCCCGCGAGGCGGCCCACTTCACGCCCCGGATGATCGACCTGGACCCGGCGGCGGCCCTTCCGCTCACCGACCTCGTGGAGGAACTGCTGCATCCCGACACCGAGACCCACATCGCCTACCGGCTGGGACTCCGCCAGGTCGCCCGGCTGGTCAGGGCCGGGGAGGTGACCGAGCGCCTGACCCTGCCCGACGGCAACGGCTGGCGGCTGGAGCCGGACGCGGGCGGCTCGCTCGACGGTCTGGCGGTCATGCCCTGGCCGGACCAGCCCCTCCAACCGCGGGAAGTTCGCGTGGCGCTGGAGGCGACCGGCCTCAACTTCTGGGATCTCTTCCGGTCGCTGGGCGTCATCGAGGAGGGCTTGTTGGGGAGGGAGTTCTGCGGCCGGGTCCTCGAAGTCGGATCGGAGGTGTCGACCGTGTCGGCGGGCGACCGGGTCGTCGGGCTGGCCTTCGGCACTTTCGGGCCCCGGCCGGTGATGCGGGAAGAGTTGGTGGCGCTCGCACCGGAGGGCATCCCGGCGGCGGACCTCGCCACGATGCCGACCGCCTACGTGACGGTGCTGCTGTCGTTCGACCTGGCCCGGCTGGCGGCGGGGGAGCGGGTCCTCATCCATGCCGGCGCCGGAGGGGTGGGCACCGCCGCGATCCGGATGGCTCACGCGCTGGGGGCGGAGGTGTTCGCCACGGCGAGCACTCCCAAGCACGCCTACGTGCGGTCGCTCGGGGTGAAGCACGTGTTCGACAGCCGCCGGACGGGTTTCGGCCGCCAGATCCTCGAGGCGACCGGGGGTCGAGGCGTCGACATGGTCCTGAACAGCCTGACGAGCGAGGGGTTCATCGACGCCAGCCTCTCCTGCCTGGCACCCGGCGGCCGGTTCGTGGAGCTGGCCGCGGTGGACATCCTGACCGAAGAGGAGATGAAGACCGCCCGCCCGGACGTGGCCTACTGGATCGTCGACCTGGACTGGCTCAAGGAGCACGACCCGCCGGTGCCGGGCGACGCCCTGAGACGGGTGATGGAACACCTGGCGGCAGGAGAGGTGGCCCCGCTGGCGAAGACCAGGTGGGCTTTCAACGAGGCGGTCTCGGCGATCAAGTACATGGGGGCCGCCCGCCACAGGGGCAAGATCGTCCTCGCCCCGTCTCCCATCGAGAGCGGTCGCCTCCGGGACGACCGGACCTACCTGGTCACGGGAGGCCTCGGCGGGATCGGATGCGCCCTGGCCGGCTGGCTGGCGGACCTGGGCGCCGGCGCCATCGTCCTCAACGGGCGGCGCGACGCGGACCCCGAGGCGGCGGCGTTGATCGAAGAGGTCCGCAGCCGGGGCGCCACGGTCCAGGTGGAGCTGGCCGACGTGACGGACGGGCCGGCCGTCGACGCGATGCTCTCCCGCATCGACGCCACGTTGCCGCCGCTGGGGGGCGTCATCCACAGCGTGGGGGTGCTGTCGGACGGAGCGCTCACCAACCAGACGTGGGAGAAGTTCGAGGAGGTGCTGTGGCCGAAGGTGCTGGGCGCCTGGCACCTGCACCGCGCCACCCGGCATCGCGATCTGGATATGTTCATCCTGTTCTCCAGCGTGGCGGGCGTGATGGGCAATCCCGGCCAGGCGAACCACTCGGCGGCCAACGCCTTCCTGGACCAGCTGGCAGGACACCGCCGAGCGCTCGGGCTGGCCGGACAGTCGATTGCGTGGGGCGCCTGGTCGGGAATCGGAGAAGCCGAGGAGCACCGGGAGCGGATCGAGCGGGCGCTGGAGGCGAAGGGAACGGGCTGGATCACCCCCGCGCAGGGACTGGAGGCTCTCGAACGGCTGGTTCGCCAGGACGTGACCAGCGAGATGGCGGCGGCGGTGGACTGGGAGGCGATCTCGTCGGGCGACGATCAGCCTCCACCCCTGCTGGAAGACCTTCTGAGCGAGGCGGCTGACGACCGGGACCAGGCCGGGGAGACCGTCGAGGACCTCCTCACCCGCCTCCGGGGTGCGGCGGGCGAGGAGCGCGAGGAGATCCTGGCCGAGTTCGTGCAGGGAGAGCTGCAAGCGGTCATGAGGCTCCCGAACGAGCCACCCAGGACGGTGGACTTCTCGGACCTGGGAATGGACTCCCTGATGGCGGTGGAGCTGCGAAACCGCCTGAACCGGGCCTTCGCCGGGGAGTACACAGCGCCCAACACCGTGGTCTTCGACTTCCCGAATGCGGTCGACCTCGCCCGGCATCTGGCCTCCGAACTCGGCGAGCCGGACCCGGTCGTCGCCGCGCCGCCGCCGGTCCTGAGGAGGCCGCCGTCCGAGGATGCGATCGCCGTGGTGGGCATCGGGCTGCGCCTGCCCGGCGCGGACGATGTCTCCGGGTTCTGGCGCCGGCTCGAGGCCGGTGAGCACGCCGTGACGGACGGACGACAGGATGGCGGCCCCTGGGACGGCGTGGCCGGGGACCCGGCCGCCGATGATCCGGCCACCCGGCATGGGGCGTTCATCGAGAGGATCGACCGGTTCGACTCACGGTTCTTCCGGATATCCCCCATCGAGGCTCGCGGCATGGATCCGAAGCAGCGGATGCTGCTCGAGACGGCCTGGCACGCGCTCGAGGATGCCGGGATGGACCCGGACCGGCTGCGAGGCAGCCGCACCGGCGTGTATATGGGGGTGGGCGGCAGCGAGTACCGGCGCCTCGTCACTGCCAGGGGCATGGACGACAGCTACGCAGGCACGTCCGGAAGCATCGCCGTCGGGCGCATAGCCTTCGCCCTGGGCCTGGAGGGGCCGGCCGTTCCGGTGGACCTCGCCTGCACGTCATCCCTGGTCGCCGTCCACCAGGCGCTCGCCGGCCTGCAGCGGGGCGAGGCGGACTTGGCCCTGGCCGGGGGCGTCAACGCAGTCCTCTCCCCCGCCGTCATGCGGTTCCTCGTGGACACCGGACTCATGTCGACCACCGGGCAGTGCTGGGCGTTCGATGCCTCCGCCGACGGTTACGTGCGGGGCGAAGGTTGTGTAGTCGTCGTCCTGAAGCGGCTCGCGGACGCGGAAGCGGACGGAGACCGCATCTGGGGCGTGATCCGGGGCTCGGCGGTCAACCAGAACGGGGCGGGCCTGGGCCTCACCCTTCCGAACGGGCCTGCCCAGGAACGAGCCATGGAAGAGGCGCTGTTGCAGTCCGGCATCGAACCGGCCGACGTGGACTACGTGGAGGCGCACGGACCGGGGACGCAGATCGGCGACGCGGTCGAGATCAACGCCACCGCCAACGTCTACGGCCGGGGCCGGGTGGAGGGCCGCCCGCTGTTGACCGGTTCGGTGAAGACGAACATCGGACACCTGGAAGCCGCCGGAGGGGTAGCCGGCCTGATCAAGGTTCTGGCCGCCATACAACAGCGGTCGATCCCGAAGCACCTCAACTTCCGCGATCCGAACCCGGATATCGACTGGGAGCGCCTGCCGGTACAGGTGACGTCGGAGCCGACAGCCTGGCCGGAAACGGGGAGCCGGCTCCCGCTTGCGGCGGTGAACGCCTTCGGGTTCTCGGGCTCCAACGCGCACTTGGTCGTGGAGGGCTACGGAAGCGGCGAAGATGGATCCCCGGAGGTCGGCGGGGCCCGTTGGCCGGTGGGTTCACCCAGGCCGGTGGTCACCTTGGCCTCCGACGACACTTCGGGCTCACCGTCACCCGAGGACTCGGCAGGACGCAGGACCCGCCTGCTGCCCCTGTCTGGGAAGACGGACCGGGCACTGAGGGAACTGTCCGCCCGTTATATCGGTTGGCTCGACGAGCACGCGGCTCTGCTCGCCTCACCCGACCGGGAAGATGCGGTGCTCGCGGACATGGCATGGACCGCTTGGGTCGGCCGAAGCCACATGGCGCACAGGGCGGCTGTGGTATTCGGTGACGCCAAGTCGTTGCGTAGCCGGCTGACCTCTCTTGCCGGCCAAGACGGGAACGGCCAGGACAGCACACCTGACACGGAGAGTTCCGCCGGTGACCCATCCGAGCCCGACGGCTACCGCCGACTCGTGGAGTCCCTCGCAGCCGACTACGAGGCCGGACAGACGGTTCCGTTCGAGAGTCTCTTCACGGGCGAGACCCGCTGCCGTATATCCCTGCCCATCTATCCCTTCCAACGCCGGAGCCACTGGTTCGAATGAGTCGGATCGCGGCGTTCGCGTCGCCGGGAGTGACGATCGTCACCGGCTCGGCCGGCGGGATCGGCGCCGCAGTCGTCGAGGCGTTGGTCTCCCAGGATCCGGCTGCGCTGGTGGCGGCAGTGGACTTGAGGCCCGGCCATGCAACACCGCTCATCGACGGGTTCGGGAGGGACCGGATCACCGAAGTGGTCTGCGATGTGGCCGATCCCGACTCGGTTCGGATGGCCGCGCGGCAGATCGACGAGTGGGGCTTTCCGGTACGGTCCCTCGTGAACTGCGCCGGAATCCAGTTGGCGGGTCCCAGCGCTGACTTCGCACCTGAGGACTGGCAGAAAGTGCTCGACATCAACCTTTCGGGGACGTTCTACTGGTGCCAGGAGGCGGGAAGACGCATGATGGCCGCGGATGGCGGGGCGATCGTCAACTTCTCGTCGGTGGCCGAGTTCTTCGGATGGCCCCTGCGAGCTCCCTACGCCGCCACCAAGGCGGCGGTCAGTTCGTTGACCAGAACCCTGGCCACCGAGTGGGCCCACCTCGGGGTCCGGATCAACGCGGTGGCGCCGGGATACATCGACACCCCCCTGGCGCGCTCGGCCATCGAGGGTGGGCGGCTGTCGAAACCAGAGGCGGACGCCCTCCATGCGCAGCAACGTTTCGCCGACACGTCCGAGGTCGCTGCGGCGGTGTGCTTCCTGCTTTCGCCCGGAGCCGGGTTCATCACCGGGGAGACCCTCAAGGTGGACGGCGGGCTGTGCGCCAAGAAGCTCGACTGGCCATCGGACTGACCGCACCTTCATCCTGTGACCATTCCCCCTCCTGTAACCTCTTCCGCAGCCGATCAGGAGATACATCATGAGGGTCGGGGTAGGACGCGGGAACATCACGCCTCCGGTTGGGATAGAGCACGCCGGATGGGGCGCTCAAGTCCACGAACGGGCCGAAGGGGTGCATCTCGATCTCTGGGTGACCGTGCTGGTGGTGGAGGGCGAGCACGACACGTTCGCCATCCTCGACTACGACCTGATGATCATCACGGTCGAGGACTCGGACCGCATCCGCGCGGACGTAGCCGGCGTGGTGGGAACCGATCCGGCCAACATCCGGGTCTCCTTCACCCACACCCATGCCGGTCCGGTGTGGTCGAACTTCCTCGGAGACCGTTCGGGGCGGGCCGGATCGGAACTGGTGGCGGGATACCGGGAGACGGTCTGGTCCCAGACCCTGGGCGCCGTCCATCAGGCAATGGGATCGCTCCGTCCGGCCCGGATGGCGGCGGGCTGGGGTGAGAGTTCCATCGCCGTCAACCGCCGGCTCCGTGCACCCAATGGTACGGTCGTGGTGGGCCAGGCTCCCGGCAGGTTCCGCGACCCGAAGGTCATGGTCGTCCGCTTCGACGACACCGACGAGCGCCCCCTGGCCGCCCTGGTCTGCTACGCCGCGCATCCAATCGTCCTGGCCTTCCAGAATCGACTGATCAGCCCCGACTTCCCGGGGGTGGCGAAGCGCGTGGTGGAGCAATTGACCGGCGCCACCTGCCTCTACCTGCAGGGTTGCGCGGGCAATATGATGACGACCGAGGCCCTGACCGGCGATCTCGGAGCCGCGGATCGGATGGGTACCAGGCTCGGGGCCGAGGCGGCCAAGGTGTTCACCCGGATTCGCACCCTCCCCACCCGGCGGCGTTTCGACCGAGTCGTCGAGTCCGGAGCTCCTCTGGGTATCTGGGTGGACGATCCGCTGCCCGACCGCGAACCGCTCGTCAGGGTGATCGAACGCCGCATCGAGATGCCTGTCCGGCGGACCACGCCGCCCCTCGAGGCGGAGGCCGAAGCCGAGCAACTGTCACGCCGCTTCCTGGATCTCCAGGCTTCCGGGGCCTCTGAGGCGGAGGTGCTCGACGCCCGGTACCGCGCCCGGCGGGCCCTGATCCGAGCGGCCTGGGCCAGGCTCTGCGGAGGTAGGACCAGCCTCGACACCACCCTGCATGGGATCAGGATCGACGATGTCGCACTGGTCGGCTTCCCCGGCGAGCCGTTCTCCGAGACCGGGGTGCGGGTCAGGGAGGCGTCGCCCTTCGGGTACACGCACATGGCGGGCTACACGAACGGGGTGACCGGGTACGTGCCCACTGCGGAGGAGTTCGCCCGGGGGGGATACGAACCGGAGTGGGCCACCGCGTTCACGGCCGAAGCGGCATCCGTACTGGAAAGTGAGGCCAACGCTCTCATCAACGACCTGGCCGGCGGATGACCGCACACGTCGCCAACCCGGAACCCGGCTCGACCGAGTCGGCTCCCCTGCTCGAGGTTCGCGGACTCTCGGTATCCTTCGAGACCCACTCGGGAGCCCTGCCCGCAGTCGAGGATGTGAGCTTCGCCCTCTATCCCGGTGACATACTGGGTGTGGTGGGCGAGTCGGGCTCCGGCAAGACCGTAACTGTCTCGTCGTTGGTGAGATTGCTTCCGGCCAGCGCTCGTGTGACGGCCGGCGAGGTCCTATACGGGGGGCGAAACCTGCTGGAGGTTGCGGACGGGGACATGGAGACGGTCCGGGGCGAGGAAATCGCCATGGTGTTCCAGGACCCGATGACCTCGCTGAACCCGGTGATGCGGGTGGGTAACCAGATCTCCGAGGCCCTCCGAATCCACGGCGCCTCTCGGAGCGAAGCCCGGCGGCGTACCGTAGAACTCCTCGATCTGGTGGGGATTCCCAACCCGCGCGAACGCTCCCGCCAGTTCCCGCACGAGATGTCGGGGGGCATGCGCCAGCGGGTGGTGATCGCCATCGCCATCGCCAACCAGCCATCCGTCCTGATCGCCGACGAGCCCACGACGGCCCTCGACGTGACCATCCAGGCCCAGGTGCTCGAGGTTCTGGCCGCCGGTTGCGGCGCCACCGGCGCTTCGATGATCCTCGTTACCCACGACCTGGGCGTGATAGCCGAGGTGGCCAACCGGGTAGCGGTCATGTACGCGGGGAGGATCGTCGAGACGGGAACGGTGGAGACGATCTTCCACCGGCCCCGCCATCCTTACACCATCGGCTTGTTCTCCAGCCTTCCGCGACTCGACGGCGAACTGGGGCAGTTGGCGCCCATCCCGGGTACCCCACCTACCTTGGCGGCGCGACCACCCGGGTGCGCATTCCATCCCAGGTGCTTCCTCTCCGGAGGCAGGGAGGAGTGCCGCAGCCGTATCGCCTACCTTGCCCCCTTGGAATCGGGACACAGCGCCGCCTGCCATTTCATGTCGGAAACCGCCTGAGAGCCTTTCCTAAGACCCCGTTGAGTCTGCTTGCTGGCTCTGAGGGGCCGGGCTATGTTCACAGCGGTGGCCTGCCTGTGAGGTGGCGGCGTACATGCCAACTCGCCAGCTAGTCACAACCTGGGCGCGGATCCCCCGTCCAATAGGCAAACCGAGGAGAAGATAATGAAGAGACTCGCTGGAAGGTCTCTGGTTGCCGTTTTCGTAGCGCTGACCATGCTGGCAGCCGCGTGCGGCGGCGAGGACACCTCCGCCGACGACGATGCAGCCGCCGCCGCGGCGGAGGCTCAGACAGCGGCCGCCCAAGCCGAAGCTGCGGCAGCCAAGGCTGAAGCGGACGCCGCCCAAGCAGACGCCGACGCTGCGGCAGCAGCGCTCGCCGAGGCCCAAGCCGAGCTGGAGGCAGCCCAGATGGCCGCCGAAGAGGCCATGGAGGGCGACGAGGCTGCGAAAGCGGCGCTGGCAGAGGCCGAGGCAGCCGAGGCAGCGGCCCAGATGGCTGCGGAAGAAGCCCAGATGGCTGCCGAGGAAGCCCAGACGACGGCGGAAGAAGCCCAGATGGCTGCCGAGGAAGCCGAAGTGGCCGCCGAAGAAGCCCAGATGCAGGTCGAGGAGTTGATGGGCGGCGGCACGATCGTGTTCGGCACCAACCAGGAACCCTCACAGCTGGACGCCTTCGCATCCACCACCGTCAACGACCAGGCGGTAGTGGCACAGATCTACGAGACGCTGGTGATCCTCGGCCAGGGTATGCAGATCCACCCGGGCCTAGCAACCAGCTGGAGTCTCAGTCCCGACGCCATGAGCGTTCGCTTCAACCTCCGTGAAGGAGTCACGTTCCACAACGGTGACCCGTTCAATGCACAGGTGGTCAAGGCGCACTTCGACCGGATGAAGGGCGATGTCTCGGGATCGCAGACCGCTCTGATCGCCACCAACTACCAGGACACCGAGGTGGTCGACGACTACACCGTGGAGTTGGTCTTCTCGGCGCCGGTACCCGACATCCTGATCGACCTCGCCGCTCCCGGCGCGGCCATCACCAACGCCGCAGCCGTGGAGGCGTTGGGCGAGGACGCCGGCCAGCAGCCGATCGGGACCGGACCGTTCATCTTCGAGGAGTGGGTGGAAGGAAGCCACATCTCGCTCGTTCGCAACCCGGACTGGACGTGGGGTGAGTTCTCCTTCTACGGAACCACCGGACCGGCCCGCGCCGAGCGCCTGATCTTCCGCTTCATACCGGACGACCAGACCCGGACCGCCGCCCTGTCCACGGGAGAGATCCAGTTCCTGGATCTGGTGCCCTTCCAGAACATCGCCCCTCTGGAAGCGCTGGACGGAGTCACGGTCGAGGGCTTCTCCCTCCCGGGTCTGCCGCAGGTCAACTACATCAGCCCCGTAATATCCCCCACTTCCGACATCCGCGTGCGCAAGGCCATCCTTCACGCCGTCGACCAGGAGGAGATCGTCAAGCTGGTGTTCTTCGGCAAGGCACCCCGCGCGTACGGTCCGCTCTCGAGCGACTTCGCCGAGTACGACCCGATCGTGGAGACCTACTACCCCTACGACCCGGAGCTCTCGGCCCAGTTGCTGGACGAGGCCGGATGGACGCTGGGCGACGACGGTATCCGGCGGCAGGGCGGCGAGACGCTCCGGGCCAGGATCATCGAGAACCGCAGCTGGAATCCCTGGGTGACTCTCCTGCAGGACCAGCTACGCAAGATCGGTTTCGACGCCGAGGTCATCACACTCGAGGGTGGCGGTTACTTCCAGGGTACCGGCGAGACGATCTACGAACTCGCCTCGATGGGTGACGTGTTCGGCTCACCCGCATCGCTGCGGAGGGACTTCCACTCCTCGTCGATCGGACCGGGCAACATCAACGTCGGGCATATCGACGACCCGACGCTGGACGCCCTGCTCGACGCCGCCTCGGTGGAGACCAACCTGGGGGTTCGGGCCGAGATCCTGTCCGAGGTGCAGCGCTACATCATGGATCAGGCGTACATCGTCCCGATCATCGAGTTGCACTTCTTCACGGCGTTCTCCAACGACCTGAGCGGGTTCTCGGTCGACGGGACCGGGTTCTACAAGTACTTCGGAGGAGCGTCGCTCAGCCAGTAGCGGTCAACAGACCGAAGACTGACATGGAGCGGGTGTCGTCACCGAGTGACGCCCCGGTGTGTGGCAGGGCCGACAACGCCTTGCCACACACCGTACGCTCACGTCTGAGCCGGTCCGAGCCATGCTGAGATACGTCTTCGGCCGGTTGACCCTGACCGTTCCGGTCCTGATCGGCGCGGCCGTCCTGATCTTCCTGCTCATGCAGTTGGTGCCCGGCGACGCGGTCTCGGCCGTGATGGCCGGAGGGGCCAAGCTCAGTCCGGAACAGCAGCTCGAGATGCGCGAGGCACTCGGCCTCAACCGGCCGCTCGTAGTCCAGCTGGGCGACTATCTGTGGGGCCTCGTCCAGGGCGACCTGGGGCGCTCGACCAGATCGGACCGCAGTGTTCTCTCCCTTGTGGGGGCGCAGATCCCCTCCACCCTGATCCTGGTCGCCGCCGGGATGACGGTGGCCATCATCATCGGCGTGCCCCTAGGCGTGCTGGCGGCCCGCCGTCGCAACAGCTTCGTCGACACCCTCGCCATGGGAACCGCGGTCCTAGGGTTGTCCGTACCGCAGTTCTGGTTCGGACTGATGCTGATCCTGCTATTCGCCGTGAACCTGGGCTGGTTCCCCGCCCTGAGTTCCGGTGGCTTCGACGGACTGGTCCTGCCATCGGTGGCCCTGGGGGTTGCTGAGGCGGCCGTGCTGGCCCGGCTGGTGAGGAGCAGCCTGATCGAGTCCCTGGAGCAGGACTACATCACCACCGCCCGGGCCAAGGGCGCATCAGACCGCCGGGTTACCTGGCGACACGGCCTCCGCAACGCCCTGGTGCCGGTGGTGACGATGATCGGGCTCCAAGTGGGGAACCTGCTGGGAGCTGCGGTCGTCATCGAGATGCTGTTCGCCCGCCAGGGCCTCGGCCAGTTGGTGGTGAACAGCATCCTGCGGCGGGATCTCCCCGTTCTGCAGGGCTCGATCCTCATCCTCGCTTCGATCTTCGTGGTGATCAACGTGGTGGTCGACATCCTGTACAAGTTCCTCGATCCCCGCGTGAAGCTGGGCACGGCCTGAGCACCGCCATGCTGGACGCCACCTCCGAGCCCGTCCCCCTGGAACAGACCTCCGTTCACATCTGGCGGAGGTTGATCTCCCACCGCTCGGTCGTAGTCGGAGGATCCCTCTTCCTGGTGGTTCTGGCGGCCGCGCTGTTCGCCGGATGGATAGCCCCGTACGGTCCGGTGGACACAGACCCCGACGTCGCGCTGCTGCCGCCGAGTTGGTCGCACCTGATGGGAACCGACCAGTTCGGCCGGGACGTGCTGAGCCGCGTGATCCACGGTTCCCGACCGTCCTTGGTGATGGGCGTGGCGCCCATGCTCATCTCATCGGTCGTTGGTACCACGCTCGGGATGCTGTTCGGCTACTACGGACGGTGGGCCGACCTCCTCCTTACCCGCTTCGTGGACATCGCCCTGGCCTTCCCGCCCATCCTCCTTGCCCTGACAGTGGTAGCGGTGCTGGGTCCGGGCCTGTGGAGCATCGCCCTAGCCCTCGGGCTCTCGGGAATCCCCTTCTACATCCGCATGGCCAGGGGTCAGGTCATCCAGGCGAAGGAAGCGCCATTCGTGCAGACGGCCATCGCCATCGGCGCCGGGGACATGCGGGTCATGTTCCGCCATATCATCCACCGGGTCATCCCGCCGATCCTGGTGATGATGACCATCCATGTGGCCGGGGCCATCCTCGCCGGCGCGGCGCTCAGCTTCCTGGGGCTGGGGATTCCCCCACCCAGTCCCGAGTGGGGAACCATGATCCAGGACGGCCGCCAGTTTATAGCCCTCTCCTGGTGGATGGCCTTCTTCCCGGGAGTCGCCCTGGCCGTGACCGTCTTCGCCACCAACCTGTTGGGGGACGGGCTGCGGGACGTGCTCGATCCGAGATCCAAAGGAGAGCAGATCAGATGATGGACGCATGCAGATGACAGACAACAGAGTGGCGGTGGTGACCGGAGCCGCCTCCGGGATAGGACGGGGCTGCGCCCTGCGGCTGGCCGCCGACGGGTACCGGGTGGCGGTGGTGGACATCGACGGGGACGGCGGTCGCCTCGTGACCGACCATCTGGAGGACGAGGGAGCCGATGCCTTCTTCCTGGAGGTCGACGTCGGGGAACCCGACGCGTTCGAGGTGATCGTCTCGGCGGTTGCGGACCGCTGGAGCGCCCTGCACGTGCTGGTGAACAACGCCGGGCTCGACTACAACGAGCCGCTCTCCGAGATGAGCGTCGAGGCCTGGGACCGGTGCATTGCCGTGGACCTGCGCAGCGTCGCCTTCTCCGCCCAGGCCGCCTCGGGAATCATGCAGCGGTCGGGCGGGGGAAGCATCATCAACATCGCCTCGGTGATGGCCTGGTACACGTTTCCCAACTACTCCGCCTACACGGCCTCCAAGGCCGGGCTGATAGGCCTCACAAGGACGCTCGCTCTGGAACTGGGACCGCTCGGCATCCGGGTGAACGCCATCGCTCCGGGATTCATCGACACGGGCGCATGGCAGCGGGTCCTCGCAACCCTGGACAACGCCGAGGAGTTCGCCGCTTCGGTCTCGGCGCTGCATCCCCTCGGCCGCCGGGGGAATCCCACCGACATCGCCGCGGCCGTGGCGTTCCTGGCCGGAGAGGACGCCTCGTTCATCACCGGCCACACCCTGGTCGTCGACGGAGGCCTGACCTCACAGTTGCGAACCCCGGCCTAGGCCGGTTGCACAGGGCTGCGATCGTGCTGTCCGGAGAAAAAGGGGCCTGCTTTGCGATTTGAGGGCTCCATTCGCTATATATATGTGGTCCGAGTGTCGCAGGATCGACGCACGCCACTCTGGATTCGTGTGCCACTGGCACGACAAGCAAGTGAGCGGGAGGAGCCCGAATGAAGAGATTTGCAAGCGTCATCGTATTGATGACCGCCCTTGCGCTGCTGGCCTCGGCCTGCGGCGACGATGGCGCAACGGAGGAAGCGGAAGCTGCCGCCGCCCAAGCCGCGGCCGAAGCAGCCGCCGCCCAAGCCGCCGCCGACGAGCAGGCTGCCGCCGCTGCTGCGGCCCAGGCCGCCGCCGACGAGGCCGCCGCCGACGCCGCCGACGCGCAGGCCGCCCTGGAGCAGGCCCAGGCCGATCTGGAGGCCACCATGGCTGCCGCCGAAGCAGGCGACGCTGAGGCGCAAGCCGCCTTGGAAGCGGCCGAGATGAAGGCCGAGGAGGCTGCCTCGATGGCCGAGGAAGCCCAGATGGCTGCCGAAGAAGCCTCGATGATGGCCGAGGAAGCCGAGATGGCGCTGGCGGAGTCCATGATGGTGGAGGCGCCCGAGATCCGGGCCGCCGAGGTCGCCATGGGTATCTATCCCTGCTGCGCCGACCTCGCCTACTGGCAGATCCCGCTCGAGTTGGGATGGTGGGAAGAGTGGGGTATCACCATCACCCCGAACCAGCCGACCTATCACTACTTCACCGCCTCCCAGGAGATCGTTCCCTGGCTGCAGCGTGGTGACGGCGACGTTGCGCAGGGTTGGGTACCTGGCGTTTTCGGAACTCTGGAGACCTTCGGTCAGACGATTCCGCCCATCCACTTTGCTGACATCTACGTCGGCTACGCCATCCTGGTAGCCCCGGACAGCGAGGCCAAGACCGCAATCGAGTTCATGGATGAGGGCATGAGCTTCGCGGACGCGGCCACGGCAGCGGTACAGCAGCTGGTCGGTAAGGAAGTCCATATCCCGCCGCATAGCACGACGCAGTCCCAGTACTCGGATGCCTTCTTCGCCTACCTGCCCCAGTGGTGGGAGGATGTCCAGGAAGACATCCCGGCGCTTGACGGCGAAGGCAACCAGTTGGTCCTCCTCAACAGGGACGGAACCCCCGCCCTTGACGACGACGGGAACACGCAGCCGATCCGCATCACTACCAACGACTGGCGTAACTACTCCACTCCGGTGTATGTGGATGATCCCACCATCGTGCAGCTCTCGGCACAAGCGGGCCGTATCGAGTTCGCCATGCCCTATGGCGCTCCAACCCTGGTGCAGATGATGCGCAACGGCTGGGATCCGCTGATCAACTTCGCGATGATGTATGAGCACGACGCTCTCTCGCAGCAGACCGCGATCGCCTCGTCCACCGTCGGTGGCACCGGCCTCTTGGCTCGCCGCGAGTGGGTCGAGGAGAACAAGGACCTGGCATACCGGGTCGTCGCGATGGCGAACCGTATCCTTGCGTATCTCGAGGACCCCGCAACCCAGGAAACGGGTTGGGAGATCGAGGCCAACATCATCAACGAGAAGCGCGGCCTCACCATGGAGCCCGCTGACATCGGAGTGATCTGGGATACGATCGATCCGTCCTTCAACTGGCAAGACCAGGAAGCTCTGTGGGATCTGAGCTTGCCGAGCTACCACCCCGAGACCGTATTCAGGACCCAGATCGAGGCCCTGAAGGCAAGGGGAGTCCTGTCCGAGACCTACGACACTCAGGCGGGATTGGAAGAGTTCCTGCTGGCCCAGGAGATCTACTACGACCTCAAGGACATGCAGGATCGCTCGGATGATCTGTTCGCTCGGGCGAGCGGCATGGACTTGTCGGACAGCCAGCAGGCTTTGATCGACCAGGCCCAGGCCCTCTACAACGACTACAACTTCTACGACAGTCTTCGCTTCCTTGAGGCAGCCCTGATCGGCTAGCCTCATCCGACGAAGACAACGGGACCTGCCTAAATCAGGCAAGTGAGAAGAGCCGGCGCGGGGTCGGATTATCCATCCGGCCTCGCGTTGGCTTGTGACTAGACACCAACCAGATCAACCTCCTAAGAGCACTCCGTCAGTCGCCACCACACAAAGGGGCTTGAGATCCAGTGACGATGACCTCCACCGACGTTCTCGATGTGAGAGCCAAGGCACAACGAGAAAGAAGACGGCGCAGAATTGCTAGTGTTATCTATATTGCGATAGGGATAACGCTATTCTTCGTTGCTTGGATACTGCTCTCCCTTGAGGTTTCCCCTTGGCACTACGACATTCCGCCGCCGTTCGGCGCGGTGGGCCCCTTCCAGGACATACTTAACGGCGTTTGGGGACTGTTCCAGGAAGAAGGCGCAATAGCCCACTTCTGGCACAACCTCGGTACCAGCCAGGACATGAAGATAAAGTTCGTCCACGCCTGCCCGGATCTCCATCCGGCAAACGTCAACAATCCGTTCAGACAAGTCATCTCCAGCCTGATGGGATGGAAGTACACGTCTGAAACCGCCGCCCTAACCGGTGGTCCTCTACCGGTTCCTATCGGCCAGCTACCTGATTATTGCTATGGCTACGCCACCCATCTAGTTGTAACGATCATCCGGATCCTGCTCGGCGCTGCGTTCGGCACCATTGCAGGTCTCGCAATCGGCCTGTCGAGCCTCGTGTTCCCGAAGGTCGCCCAGGTCTTCACCCCGGTGGCCTCTTTCTTCGGAACCGCCCCCATCTTCATAGCCGCACCGTTCTTCGTCATCTGGTTCGGGGTAGAGGTTCCGATCATGACCACGATCGGCCTGGTGACCTTCTACACGACCCTGCTCATGTACTTCTTCAGCCGGCGGGCCGCCGAGAACATTCCCGTAGGGATCGTCGAGTCGGCGCTAACCCTGGGCGGAACACCTCGTTCGATATTCCGCTGGGTCTACCTGCCCGGAACGGTTCCCGAGATCGCTGGAGGATTCCGCATCGCGCTGGCGGGCGCGTGGGGCTTGGGTGTCCTGGTCGAGGTGCTCGGAATACAGGTCGGCGGCGGGCACCTGGTCGACATCTGGAGGTTCCTCATCGGCCAGATCCAAGCCCCATCTGCACTCGTGGCGTTGATCACCTTCTACGGAGTTCTTGCGGTGGTGGTCGATGCATTGCTGCTGGTGATCATCCGTTACCTGACCAGGTGGTCCGAGGCTGGCCGCCGACTAGGGCTGTAGACAAGGAGGAAAACATCTATGTCAAGAGTCGTCAGCTTCGAGGGCCTCTGGTGCGTGTTCGAGCACCGGTCCGGCCAACTCGTCAACGCCCTCCACGATGTGAATTTCGAGGTCCAGCCGGGCGAATTCGTGTGCGTGGTCGGACGATCCGGCCACGGTAAGACCACCCTGCTACGGGTTCTGGCCGGGCTTCAACCACCGACCGCCGGCCAGACCAGGCTGGGAGACCAGGTTGTAGAAGGACCCGGTGCCGACCGGGCGATGGTGTTCCAGCAGGACACCGTCTTTCCGTGGCTTCACGTCCGGGAGAACGTCGAATTCGGCCTCCGCGCCCTTAAGGTGGACGACGAAGAACGCAAGAAGACGACAGCCCACTGGTTGGAGGCGGTCGGGCTGACCGACTTCGCCGACTCGTGGCCGCGGGAGCTCTCCGGAGGAATGCGCAAGCGGGTGGCGCTGGCGTCAGCCATGGCGGTCGGCTCCGATGTGATACTCATGGACGAACCCTTCGGTTCCCTCGACTACTTCACCCGCCGGAATCTCCATGACGTGCTCCTGGACCTGTGGGAAGAGACGCAGAAGACCGTCTTCTTCGTGACCCACGACATCGAGGAGGCTCTGATACTGGCCGATCGGGTGATCCTCCTGGCCGAAGGAAAGCTGGTGGACGACATCCGGGTCGACCTGCCACGCCCTCGTGACGAGGATGTGCGAGCCAGCGCGGCCGCCGTCGATATCACCAAGACGATCCTGGCCCACCTGGGCATCACCGAAGAGGAAGCGACCCAGGTTTGAGCCTCACCCGACTGTTGCGGATCCTGTTCTGGATCGGATGGGCCGCCTGGTTCTTCGTCTCGGCCCTGCTCGTCCTCGGCGCTTCCACCGTTTCACCGCTGGGAGACTGGCGATTCGAAGACGGCCAACTCCATCTGACCTGGTTGTTTATCTTTCTCTGGGCGGTCTTGTTCTGGGCTTACACATTCATCCTCCGGTTCCGAGCCTCGATCGCAGCAGTCAGAAAGATAGGCAAGGCCATCAGGGGTCTGCCTCAGCGCATCGGGAGAGCCGCTAAGGCCAACCCGCTGTTCTTCATCACCTGGGCGGTGCTGCTCGTGGGCTGGCAGATCACGTCCTACATCGCGCCCAAGGGGACTCTCGAGCATCCGCTCGTACCCGGGTTCGACTACATCATCTACAACGCCCTCTACAGACTGTCGGGCAACTGGGACCTGTTCGGAGGATTCAGCTTCGGCGGACTGACCGTGCTGTTCGGAGAGTTGGCGCCATTCCCCGCCATAGAGGGTGCCGAGTCGAGGACCTGGACAGCTGTGTTCCTGGCTCTGGGCTTCCACTCCTTCATGACCCTGTCCCGACTGGTGGCAGGCTTGGGTGTCGGGTTGATAGCCGGTCTGGCCACCGGGCTCGCCCTTCCCTACTGGTCCGCCCTGCGCCAGATATCGTGGGCGCCGTTCAACTTCCTCAGAATGATCCCGTTGCTGGCGGCGATCCCATGGATGCAGTTCGCCCTGGGAGTCGACCTCCGCGCCACCACCCTCTTCATCGGCTTCGGCGTGTGGGTGATGCTGGTGGTAGCGACCATGAACGCCGTGGCCAACGTGCCCGACAGATACATCGAGAGCGCCCGTACCCTGGGCGCGTCGCGGCTGCGCACCTACCTCAAGGTGATCGTGCCGGGGGCCATGCCGGAATTGCGCACCGCGCTCCTGCTGGCCGGTGGGCTCGGGTGGTCGTTGACGATCGCCGCCGAGTTTCTGGGCTTCCCGACCGGATTGGGCTTCATGGCCGCTGCGGCGGTTCAGGAAACCAACACGGCTCGGCTGGTGATCGTGGCCATCGTGGTCGCCTTCTACTCGCTGCTGACCTTCTACCTTCTCAACCAGTTGTTCAACCGGATGGTCAGCTGGATGCCGCAACGGACCAGCGGGACCACGGACATCTCCAAGGTGGCTGGCGCCGCCGGCGCTGCAGGTCGCGCCGGAGACCAACTCCACGAATAGTCCGAATCGACAACGGGATTCGGCCCAGGGCAGTGACCCCGCCACGACATAGATCGTGCTGATCGGGGCCGTATTCGGACTGATCACGGCGGTGACGCTGGGCGTCAATAACCTGCTCACCGCGGTTGTGGCCCGCCGGTTCGGGGTTCTGCGCTCCACCACCGTCACCCTGACCATCGCCTTCGTGGTGATGATCGCCTGGGCGGTGGCGATCGGTGTTCCCTTCGAGATCACGAGGGACCAGATCATCCTGCTTGGCCTGCTCGGTGCAGCCGCCGCCACGTCCTTCCTGGGGAGCTACATGGCCCTGCGCCTCGGCCCGGTCTCGGTGGTGAGTCCCATCTCGGCCCTGTCGGGCGCCATCACCGTGCTCTATTCCTACTGGCTGCTCGCGGAGCGGCCCACCGCGGTGCAGTGGATCGGGATTCCCATCGCCGCGGCAGGGGCGGTCCTGGCTTCGCTGGTGATCGAGAAGGGCGCCAAGATCCGCCTGGTCACATGGGGCCCGGTCTTCGCAATGATCGCGGTGCTGGTGGGCTCGCTCTCCAACGCCGGGCTGAAGATCCCCATCCGTGACGGCCTCGACTCCAACTGGACCATCATCACCCAGCGGTTCTACACCGTGGCCTACGTCGCCCTGATCTTCGTGATCATCGCCCGGATAACCCAGAACAGGAACCGGGAGGGGAGGGCGTCTCGCCTGGAGGACTGGGACAAGAGGCAGTCGAAGATCACCTGGCGCAACGGATGGCTGCTGGGCCTGGTGGGCGTCATCGACGCCGTCTCCT
Source organism: Candidatus Spongiisociaceae bacterium (assembly GCA_965219685.1). GTDB lineage: Bacteria > Actinomycetota > Acidimicrobiia > Spongiisociales > Spongiisociaceae > JAPPFW01. The sequence continues at coordinate 2,000,569 of CBDCOH010000002.1, forward strand.
TCGTGACCTTCGGTTACGGCCTGGCCTACGCCCCGGCCTGGCTGATCGGGATCCTCTCCCAGAGCGGCCGGGTGATCGCGGTGGTCGGCGGAGTGATCTTCTTCCACGAGCGACTCCACCACCTGCAGTGGACCGGGGTAGGCCTCGTGGGCGTCGGGCTGGTGATGTCCATCGCCGGCTAGCAGCCCTCCGAGGTCGTTACGTTTTCGAACATCTCCGGTCGACCGAGCATGAACGACCATCTGGTCTATATCCTCCAATGCTGTATTGTGTTATCGAATGATGATGAATCTTGAGGATCCCAAGGGGATTCCAGGCGGTCAGGAACAAGATGCAAACCTTGACATACCAGGACGCGGCCCGGCAACTGCTGGCCCAGAGCTTCGAGGAGCTATCCGCAGGCAACTCCCGCCAAGCCTCGGGAAGGGGCTGGGAAGCAACCGCCCAGATGATCAAAGCCGTCGCCGCCGACCGCGGCTGGGAACACGACGACACCGCCGCCCTGTACAGAGTCATCAGCAGGCTCGTGAAGGAAACCGGCGACGACGACATCCGGCGCCGGTTCGCTACAGCCAACGCCCTCCACCTGAACTTCAACGAGAACTGGGGCACCGCCGACTACGTAGCCGGACAACTGGCCTACCTACGGGAACTGCTCGACAAACTGGAACGGCTGCTCGACCACGACACAACACCATGAGGAGACCGCTGTGCAGACCCTGACATACCAGGACGCAGCCCGCCAACTGTTGGCCCAGAGCTTCGAGGAGCTATCCGCAGGCGACTCCCGGCAGGCATCGGAGAAAGCCTGGGGCGCAGCCGCACAGATCGTCAAAGCCGTCGCAGCCGACCGCGGCTGGAAACACAACAACCATGCCGCCCTACAGGGTCATCGACCGGCTGGTCAACGAAACCGGCGACAACAGCATCCGCGTCGGGTTCGGCATGGCCAACGCCCTCCACCAGAACCTCTACGAAAACTGGGGCAACTCCAACTACGTGGCCGGAGGGCTGGGAGACGTGGGGGAACTGCTCGACAAACTGGAACGGCTCCTCGACTACGACACGACAGGATGAGGAGACTGCCGTGCAGACGTTGACATACCAGGACGCGGCCCGGCAACTGCTCGCCCAAGGCTACGAGGAGTTGGCCGCGGGCGACACCCGGCAGGCATCGGAAAAAGGCTGGGGAGCCGCCGCACAGATGATCAAAGCCGTCGCCTCCAGCCGCGGCTGGACACATAACAGCCATGCCGCTCTCTATAAAGTCATCGACCGGCTGGTCAAGGAAACCGGCCATAGTGGGATCCACCTACGATTCAGCACAGCCAACGCCCTGCACCAGAACTTCTACGAGAACTGGGGCAGCCCCGACTACGTAGCCATCGGGTTGGCAGACATCAGCGAACTGCTCGAAAGGTTGGAACCCTTGCTGGAGCCGGACACAACAGTATGAGGAGACCGCCGTGGAGACGCTGACATACCAGGACGCGGACCGGCAACTACCGGCCCCGAGCTTCGTAGAGCTATCCCCGGCGACTCCCGGAAGGTGGACCGACAGGCGACTGGTAGCCCTCCCAGGCTTCGCCCACCGCGTATTCGCCCGAGACCATCTACTGGCGGCAACACCTGGCCGGTTGCTGCTCCCGGCCCGATTCAACGTAAGAGAACACTCCCGTGTCGAACGAGCGCGGGACTACAGAAAGGAACCAACCCATGTTCATGGCGATCCTCGCAATCGTCCTAGCAGTGGTCGGGGTTGTACTGCTCACCATTTTCCTCAGGACCAGAAAGCGCGCCAGCAAGGAGACCGATAGCTACAGGCAGCGGGATCTGGCGGGGACCGCCGCGTTCATCGGCGTCGTCGCAGCGGTGGCGGGGACCGCCGCGGTCGCTCTCGCGATAGCGTCCCTCGTCGCCATCGTTCCGGCCAACCATGCGGGAGTGGAGGTCCTGTTCGGCAAGCCCACGAGGGTGTTCGGAGAGGGTCTGAACCTCAAGAATCCACTGGCCAGCGTGGTCGAGATGCCCGGCCTGCAACAGGAGTCCACCTACAGCAACACCGTGGACGAAGGCGATCGGGGCGGGCCCGACGCGGTCGTCGCCCAGACCACCGACAACCTGGACGTCGACGTGGACGCCTCGGTGTTGTGGAGTTTGAACCTGGAAGGGACCGCCCCGGTCGGCACGTACCGTGAGTACCGGACTATCGAACAGGTCCGCGCGGTCTTGCTGAGGCCGGTAAGCCGGGACGCTATCCGCGTCTGCATCGCCCGGTTCAACTTCGAGGAGGCCAGAACCATCGGCCGTGAACAGATCGGTGACTGCTCGGCCCAGGCCATAGCAACCGCGGTGTTCCCGTTCGTCATCGTCAGGGATGTACAGATACGGGAGATGTCGGCATCGCCCGAAGTCATGGCTGCCATCGACCGTAAGGCGGCGGCGGAGCAGGCAGCACGGGAGGCGGAGTTCCGACGGGACCAGGCGGCCATCGACGCCGAGACGGCCCGTATCGCCGCGGAGGGTGTTGCCAACGCCGAGATCGAGCGGGCGCGAGGTATCGCCGAGGCCAACCGGCTGGTCGACGAGAGCCTGACCCCGACACTGCTCGAGTACCGGAAGGTCGAGTTCCTGTCCCAGAGCAACAACACCGTTTGGGTGTTAGGCGGCGACAACTCGCCCGAGTTGGTGATTCCGGTCGGCGGGCCGATACCACCCGACGAGGAGGAATAGGGACCAGATGACCGGGGAGGCTCGGTCGACTCGGGCGTCCCCGTCTCGCGCAACTCGGGTCAGAACCACGTGCCTAGACGGCGGCACTCAGCACCACCCGAGTGTCCGATTCCTGGGTTCGTGATGGAAATCCAGAACGTACGTGCCACGCGGCCAGGCAGGCCCCGGAAGCCGAGAACGCGAAAACCTCCCCGACCGTACCCCTCCGGTGGGCCCACCCCCTACCGCCACCTCCAAAGCCTACGAACGCGTCCCGCCATCCCCACAGCAGGTCGGCTCCTACAACATGATCCCCGCCCCGGTCCGATCGGTACCGCAACGGACCGTTGGTGTTTACGGCTACTTGCCAGTATGCAACGGGACTGTGACACGGGCAACCCCCTCGTAACGAACTTGTAGCGAGAACGCTCGGTCCCCAACCCCGCTTCTCTGGCACAGGTGCCTTGTCCCGTTCCGAGTGGCGGAGCATCTCGACTGCCTCTCCGTCAGAGCATCATCCCGGCAGTCACCGCACGGCGATCAAGCGGCGGACGTCTCCGGCCGCTACTCGTTCCGGAGCGCGGCGATGGGATCGACGGTAGTGGCTCGGTAGGCCGGGTAACTCCCGCTGGCCAGGCCGACGCCCCCTGCCACCAGGAATGCCGCGGCGATGCTCCACGGCTGGATCAGCACCGTCAACTCCTGGCCACCGACCACCCGGCCGTCGACGGCCAGCGAGACTCCGGCCCCGATGGCGACGCCGACCAGGCCCCCGAACAGGCTCAAGGTCAGCGCCTCGGTCACGAACTGCTTCACGATGTCACGCGATGTGGCCCCCACCGCGCGCCGGATGCCTATCTCCCGAGCCCGCTCCGTGACCGAGACAAGCATGATGTTCATCACACCGATGCCTCCGACGAGTAGGGAGATACCGGCGATGCTGCCGAGCAGGATCGAGAGAGTATTGCTGACCTCGGTCGCCGCGCTGATCAGATCGTCCTGGCTCTGGATCACGAAGTCCGGCTCGGCCGTGCCGTGGCGGAAGAGCAGCAGTTCGCTGATCTCCTGCTTGACGCGGTCCTCGTCGACGCCATCCGCAGCCCGGACGTCGATCTGGGTGACGCGCAGGTCCCCTGCAGGGGTGTACAGGAAACGCAGCCGGTTGGCGATGCTCCTCAGCGGGATGAAGGCCTGGTCGTTGGCCTCGCTGGCGCCGCCCTGCTCCTCGAGGACCCCTACCACCACGAAGGCGAGCGTGAGACGTCCGCCTGCGAAGGAGAGCCGCACCTGCTGGCCGACCGGATCCACGCCCGGGTACAGCGTCTCGGCGGTTCGCGCTCCCAGCGCCGCCACCATCGAACCTTCCTCGTCATGCAGCGGTGTGATGAAGGACCCTGAACGGATGTCGAGATCACGCACCTCTCCGTACTCACTGGACGTGGAGACCACCGTGGCCCCCACATTGTTCGCTCCCGCGACCAGCTGCGTGTCCACCGTGGCACGGGCCGCGACGGCCACGACACCGGGAATGGCGTCGGCGGCGATCGCCGCGGCATCCCCGTCGACCAGCGTCGACTCGGCGGACCCGGCGGGGTTGCCGGTCTGGGAGGTTGTGGCTGCCGCACTCGACTCGATGAAGATCAGGCCCGTGCCGAGGCCGCGGATCCGATCGGTGACGCCCTGCTGCGTACCCTGGGCCACCGCCACCAGCGCGATCACCGAACTGACCCCGATGACCACCCCTAGCGAGGTCAGCGCACTCCGTAGCCGGTTGGCGAAGATGGCTCGCAGGGTGATGCGGAACGCGTCCAGCAGGCTCACCCCGCCGACGCTCCTGCCGGTGGCGGGACCGATGGCTCCGCGCCCGCCCCGCTGTCACCGACTATCTCTCCGTCGCGCATGCGGATGGTGCGCCGGGCGTAGGCGGCGACGTCCGCCTCGTGCGTCACCAGTACCACTGTCAGCCCCTGATCCTCGACCAGTTCGGTAAGGAGTTCCATGAGTTCCCGACCCGTCGCCGAGTCGAGGGCGCCGGTCGGCTCGTCGCCCAGCAGCACCAGCGGGTTCACGACGAGGGATCGGGCGATCGCCACTCGCTGCTGCTCCCCCCCGGACAATTCGTTCGGAAGGTGCATGATGCGATCCGCCAGACCGACCCGTACCAGCGCCTCGGCAGCACGCCGCCTGCGGTCTGGAGCACGCTGGTAGATCAGCGGCAACTCGACCTGCTCCAGGGCTGTCAGGCGGGGCAGCAGGTTGTAGGACTGGAAGACGAACCCGAAGGCGTTGCCCCGAAGCCGGGAACGGGCATCCTCGGAGAACCGCTCAACATCGCGCCCGGCTAGGAGGTACTTGCCGGAGGTGGGACGGTCAAGCAGGCCGATGATGTTCATGAGCGTGCTCTTGCCGGAGCCCGACTGGCCCATGATCGCGACGAACTCCCCCCTGTCGATCTCGAGGCTCACACCGGCCAATGCCCGCACGTCCACACCGCCGGTCGCGTAGACGCGGGCCACGTTGTGCAGCCGGATCACGGTCCGCCTCCGCCCCGACCGCCACCGAAGCCTCCCGGAGGACCACCGGGGAAGAGATCGAACCCGGGCGACGGTTCCTGCTGCTGGCTGGCGCTGTAGGCGATTCCGGCGCTGTCAGCCCCGATCAGCAACACCGCGCCTGCCTCCAGACCGCTCGTGATCTCCACGTTCACGCCGTCGGACTCGCCCAGCCCGACCGTGACGCGCTCGAATCCGACTCCGGCGCCATCGGCGGGCCCCGCCGGAACGGTGACGAACCAGTCGCCGTCGATCTGCCGTACGGCGGAGACGGGAACCAGCACGGACTGCTCCCGCACGTCGGTGAGGATGGTGACGGTGGCGCTCATCCCGGGCGCCGGCAACAGGCGGGCGGCAACGGGTTCCGCTGCCCCGGCCTGGTTCGGCCGCCCGGGAGCCCCCGGCCCGCCGGCCGCAATCCGCTCCCGCAGTTGCGGCGGGATCTCGAAGTCCTCTGGCAGGCTGACCCCCTCGGGCAGCGGCTCGCCGCTGATGACCGCCTGTGTCACGTCCTGGATGGTCACGCCTTCCGGCAACTCGATTCCGGCCAGCGCGCCGCCCGCACGGCCTCCGCCGAAGCTCGGTGCTCCTTCCCCGCCGGCACCTCCGATGCCGTCCACCGCCTCCAAGACTCCGGCGACTCCGGGAGCATCTCCCTGCCCGGCGAGTACGGCGAGTTGTCCGGCCACTTCAGCGATTTCCGCACCGGTCAGGATCCTTGCCTCCACCCCGTATGTCACCACACCCTGGGCGGTGTCCGGCATGCGGCTGATCGAGACTATCCGCACCGGGTACTCGACCCCCTCGACCCCGTCGAACGAGGCGACACCCGCCTGCCCGATCTCCAATGAGAACAGGTCGGCCTCGGTCACGGTCAGGTCGATCAGCATCCGGTCGGGCGTGCTGAGCGAGAAGGCGACAACGTTCTGGGTCACGCGGTCGCCCGGGTGGACGTTGACACCCTCGACGGTCCCGTCGAAGGGGGCCACCACGGTCAGATCGGCAAGGGCGGCGCGGGCCTCCTCAAGCGTGATCTCGGCAAGCCGAACGCTCTCCTCCTGTTGAGCGATGGCGTTGGCAGTCGCTCCCGCCAGCAGTTCGTCGTGGCGCGCCCGGGCGGTGGCCAGGCTGGCCAGCGCCGCGTCCAGGGAGGATTGAGCCTGCTCGTGATCGCTCTCGTCGGCCGGCTCCTGAAGCTCCTCGAGGCGGGCAACGGCGGCAGAGTGGTTGGCACGGGCAGCCTCCACCGCCTGCTCGGCCTGGTAGAAGTCCTGGGCCGTCGGGTCGTCCCGGAGTTCGCCGCGACGGGCAACGGCGGCAGAGTGGTTGGCACGGGCAGCCTCCACCGCCTGCTCGGCCTGGTAGTAGTCCTGGGCTGTGGGCTCCTCCTGGAGAGCCTCTAGCCGGGCAACAGCGGCAGTGTGGCTCGCTCGGGCGGCTTCCAGCGCCAACTCCGCCTGCCGGACATCCTCGCCGGAGGGCGGTAGGAGCAGATCGGCAAGTCGATCCTCCGCGGTGGAGAGGTCTGTTACAGATGTCTGCCTGGCTGCTTCGGCCAGGATGTACGCCAGGTTGTTGTCGATGAGGGCGTTGGCGCGGCGCTGGTAGCCGGCGGAGCGCCCCTCAAGGGTCTCGTGAAGGGCCTCCACCTCCTCGTCCGAGAGGGGTTCCAGGATCTCCTCACTCTCCAGGGGCAAGGTACCGGCGCAGGTCACCTCGGCTATGTTGAAGGCGCCGTACTCGTCGCAGTACTCGTCCCAGGCCTCGCCCAGGGCGACCCAGGAGTCGTTCGCCTCGCTGACGGCACTCAAGAGCTGGGCCTCCGCCCGGGCCACCGCAGATCGAGCGGCGGCGATCTCCGTTTCGGTCGCATCGGTGAGCAATGCCGCCAGCGCCTCCTCGGCGCTCGACAACTGAGCAAGCGCACTAGCCACCGCCTGCTCAGCCGACGCCACCTCACTAGCACTAGGCGGCTCCGACAACCCAGAGAGAGCCTCCTCGGCGCTCGACAACTGAGCAAGCGCACTAGGGCGTGTTCACTCTAAGTTACACCCATGTGATACCATTAACATATGGAAATAACACAAGAACAATACCAACTCATAGCAGACGCGTTCCCGAAACAGCGGGGCAACGTCAAGGTATCCAACCTCGATGCTCTCAACGCCATGCTCCACATACTGGAACAAGGCTGCAAATGGCGGGGCCTTCCCAAAGAGTTCGGGAACTGGCACACCATCTACATGCGGTTCAGGCGCTGGGCGGCCAGCGGTGTGCTGGTGCGGGTGTTCCAACGCCTACAGCAAGAACAACTCATCGACCTCGAAGTTCTGGGATTGGACAGCACAACAGTCAAGGTCCATCCCGACGCAGCCGGTGCTCTCAAAAAACATGGTCCCCAGGCCATCGGACGGTCCCGAGGGGGATTGACGACCAAGATTCATATGGTCGCCGCCGACGCTCGTACAGCGATCATCTACGCTATTTCCCCAGGCCAGGACCATGATGGCCCCCACGGACGGGAACTCCTCGAAAAGCTCGGATCCCGAAAGAAGAAAGACACCGAAGCAGAAGGCGAACAACTGCAACTGTTCCTGGTAGCCGACCGCGCCTACGAAGGAGACAACACACGACAACTGGCGCTCGCTCTGGGATACACACCGGTCATCCCACCCAAAACCAACCGCCGCCACCCATGGGACTACGACCGCCAGATATACAAGCGGCGAAACGAAGTGGAACGGCTCTTCCGCCGGATCAAAGCCTACCGGCGTGTCTTTGTCCGCTACGACAAACTCGACATCATCTTCCTAGCATTCATCACCCTCGCCCTCATCCACGACACCCTCAAAAGCGTGAACACGCCCCTAGCCACCGCCTGCTCAGCCGACGCCACCTCACTAGCACTACGCGGCTCCGACAACCCAGACAGGGCCTCCTCGGCGCTCGACAACTGAGCAAGCGCACTAGCCACCGCCTGCTCAGCCGACGCCACCTCACTAGCACTAGGCGGCTCCGACAACCCAGACAGGGCCATCTCCGCGCTCGTCACCTGCGATTCCGCAGCCTCGATCGACTGCCTCGCAGCGGCGATCTCGGATCCGGCGGGGGTGGCCAGCAAGGCCGCGAGGCGGAGTTCGGCCAGACGCAACTGCACCTCGGCCGTCTCGATGCGCCGCTGCGCGTCCGAGTCGTCCAGGGTCGCCAGTACCTCGCCGGTCTGCACGGCAGATCCGCTCTCGACTACGACCGATGCGACGGTGCCGGAGGCTTCGAAGGCAAGGTCGGTGCTGCGTTCGGCCACCGCCGATCCGGACAGATCGACCGTGGTGCTCAACTGCCCCGCCGTGGACTCGACGCGCTCCGGTTCGACCGTCACGTCGGTCTCCTCCGGTTGGAGGTACAGGAAGGCGCCTAGCCCTGCTCCGGCCACCAGAACTACCGCCGCCAGGAACAGCCAACCTCGCCTGGATCGGCGACGCCCGCCGATCAGGGCATCGATGTCCACATCACTCATGTCCGCCCCTTACAGGCTGATCGGCTTCCCCGTACGGCGCACACGGGGAATGAGCAGCGTACGGGACCTTCCGGGAGGTCCCCCATGGTGCAAGCGAGGCGTCTTTCGCAGCCGCTGGTCGTACCCCGGCCCACTGCCGCCGTCGTTCCGTTGCCATGTCGCACTCTCCTTCCACAGTTCTCCCAACGCATGCCGAACCTATCCATCGAGCGCGCCCGGGACTCCCCGTACCCGGACACATCCGGGACGGATGCTCGGCTCGACCACCGTCCGACCAGGTCTTCCTGGTTCCTTCAACCCGTAGTCCGGCTCGGACGACCGCCAGCGAACAGCCAACCCAGACTGCCGGAGGCGGCAATCGCCGACCGAGCGTCGCTCCTCCTCAAATTGGTCAAGACCATCGTGCCAAGCGAACCTGTGAATATCGTGAGAAGGATGTGAGAAACGGCTGAGGACTGCACGGCCCGACGGACAGCGTCCTTGTCACAGGGAGCAGGGTTACGGAGCGATCGAACCGTCTCTGACGAGTTCAGAGCGGGAAACACCCACGCGAGTGGCTATCGTCGAGGGATCATCATCGAGTTCGGCGTCCGGATAGAGCTATGTACGCCGCCTGGGTGTAGCTTGCGGCACGCCTGGATCGACGCCGATCAGACCTCGGGGAAGTTGTACTTGAACACGCCACCGGTGCGGACCATCTCGGCGGCGATTCCGTCGGCATGCTGGATGAAGCGGTTCAGCATCGCGTTGATCTGATCCGGCACATCCTGAAGGGCCTTGTGACCCGCCCCGACCGGTTTCCCGATCACCACCTGCGGGCACAACTCCCGGAGCAGGTCCAGATCGAGATGGGGCTGGCCACAGTCGATGTACAGGTAGGGACATCTCACCGCGGAGAGGATGGGGCCCGCGTCGAAGGCCATCATCCCCTTCCAGCCGTTGAGGATCACATGGTCCGGGACCTGGGCCAGCCGCTCGGCGATCGTGCCTACCCGTGATGGGTCATCGGTGGGCAGGTACGAAGCCATCAGGAATCTCCGCAGGGTCTCGCGATAGTCCTGATCGGCGGTCATCAGGTGGTCGAACGGCCCGTGATGCCGCTGGTGCCACCCGGGGATGTTGCTGGGCGAGTCCAGACTCGCAATGGCGCCCACCAGCCCGGGGTGGCGGGCAGCTGCCGAGATGATCACCTGGCCGCCCATACTCTGTCCCACCAGCACCGGCTTCTCGAGCCCCAGGTGGCGGATCAATGCGGCGACGTCGTCGCCGTGGCCCTCCATCGTGTAGACCTCGTCGGGCTTGTCGCTCTCGCCATGGCCCCGCAGGTCCACAGCCACACACCGGTGGTCGGGCGAGAAGTACTCCTCCTGGAAACCAAAGCCGGTCCGGTTCCCGAAGCCGCCGTGAATAAGGACGATGGCCGGATCTCCGGCTCCTAACTGGTGATAGGCAATGCGGACGCCGTCAGAGGTTTTGAAATACTCGGTCATGGGACCGGAGGATAGCGGTGAGTGGTGAGGCGACTGGCAACTGGCTACCAGACCTACTCACTGCTACCCTGTAATACTCCTACTATTCACTATTCACTATTCACTATTCACTATTCACTATTCACTATTCACTATTCACTATTCACTATTCACTATTCACTATTCACTATTCACTATTCACTATTCACTATTCACTATTCACTATTCACTATTCACTATTCACTATTCACCAATCAAGGAAAGTTGTACCGGAAGACACCGCCGGTGCGGATCATCTCGGCGGCGATCCCGTCGGCATGCTGGATGAAACGGTTCAGCATCGCGTTGATCTGATCAGGGACATCCTGGAGAGCCTTGTGACCGGCGCCGACCGTTTTGCCGATCACCACCTGCGGGCACAACTCTCTCAGCAAGTCGAGATCAACATCGGGCTGGCCGCAATCGATGTAGAGATAGGGGCATTGGACCGCGCGGAGAGTGTCCGTGGGGTCGTAGTCCTTCTTCCCCAGCCAGCTGTTGAGGATTACATGGTCGGGAACATGGGACAGCCGTTCCGCCATTCCTCCGAGCCTGGAAGGGTCGTCGGTCGGAAGGTAGGCGGCGCTGAGAAAGGCGATAAGCGTCTCGCGAAATGGACCATCCTTCGTCATCAGGTGGTCATAAGGACCATGGAAACGCTGGTGCCATCCGGGAATGTTGCTGGGCGAGTCCAGGCTGGCGATGGCGCCTACCAGGTCCGGGTAATGGGCGGCGGCCGCGATGATCACCTGCCCGCCCATGCTCTGGCCGACGAGTACCGGCTTCTCGAGACCCAGATGACGGATCAACTCGGCGACATCGTGTCCGTGCTGGTCCATCGTGTAGAGCTCATCGGGCTTGTCGCTCTCCCCGTGGCCCCGCAGGTCAACCCCTATGCACCGGTGGTCGGGAGAGAAGTACTCCTCCTGGAAACCGAAGCCTTCCCTGTTGCTGTAGGCGCCGTGGATGAAGATGATGGCCGGATCGCCGGCGCCCACCTCGTGGTATGCCATGCGAACCCCGCCTGAGGTCGTGAAGAACTGAGTCATGCGACGGAGGATAGTGGTGAGTGGTGAGTGGTGAGTGGTGAGTGGTGAGTGGTGAGTGGTGAGTGGTGACTGGTGACTGGTGACTGGTGACTGGTGACTGGTGACTGGTGACTGGTGTACTATACCTACTTAATCACTGTTAACCTATATAGTTTCTCACTATTCACTATTCACTATTCACTATTCACTATTCACTATTCACCAACTCAGGGAAAGTTGTACTGAAAGACTCCGCCGGTGCGGATCATCTCGGCGGCGATTCCGTCGGCGTGCTGGATGAAGCGGTTCAGCATCGCGTTGATCTGATCAGGCACGTCCTGGAGAGCCTTGTGACCCGCCCCGACCGTCTTGCCGATCACCACCTGCGGGCACAACTCTCGAAGCAGGTCCAGGTCGAGATCGGGCTGGCCGCAATCGATGTAGAGGTAGGGACACGTCATCTGGCGCAGGGTCTCGGTCGGGTCGTAGGCGCTCATTGCCTGCCAGGCCCTGACGATCACATGGTCGGGTATTCCGGCCAGCCGTTCCTCCAGCCCCGCAACATGGGATGGGTCGTCGGTGGGTAGGTAGGCGCCCCGGAGGAACCTGTGGACCGCCTCCCGGTATGGGCCTTCGAAGGTCATCAGACGGTCGAAGGGTGCATGGAAGCGCCGCTGCCAGCCGGGGATGTTGCTGGGCGAGTCCAGGCTCGCTACCGCGGCGACCAACTCGGGATGTCGGGCAGCAACCGATATGACCACCTGCCCGCCCATGCTATGCCCCACGAGTATGGAACGCCCCAGGCCTAGTTGGCGGATCACCACCGCCACGTCGTCGGCATACCCGGCCATCGAATAGACCTCGTCGGGCTTGTCGCTGTCGCCATTACCGCGCAGATCCACGGCTACGCACCGCTGGTTGGGCGAGAAGTACTCCTCCTGGAAGCGGAAACCCATCCGGTTGCCGTATATACCGTGTATAAACACGATCGGCGGGTCGCCGGTGCCCACGTCGTGATAAGCAATCCGCACTCCGTCCGGAGTGGTCACCCGCAACGTCATAACTGTCAGGACCCGCCGAAGAATTCCAGGAGGGTCGAAGCGGCTCGCTCCACCTGGGATTCGGTGATCTGCGGGAAGCACGGTAGGCCGATCATCCGTGATGCGGTCTCCTCCGCCACCGGCAGCGAACCGGGACCGAGCCCCATCCAGCGGAAGGCGGGATGCAGGTGGAGAGGCGGGTTGTAGTACAGGCGGCTGGCTACTCCCTGGGAGGCCAGGTACTCCCGGGCCTGGTCGCGAGTGTCGGCGGGCACCATCGCGTTGTAGGCGAAGTACACGTGGCGCGCCCACGGCGCCTCGTGTACGGGCGTCACCGGCGTTCCCGAGAATATCTCACCGTACAGGGCGGCAGCCCGCCGGCGCCCGGCGATCCGGTCCTCCAGGGTGGGGAGCTTCGCGCTGAGCACCGCGGCCTGCAAGGTGTCGAGCCGCTGGTTGAAACCTTCCTCGATGACCCTCCAGCCCGTGCCTCCGGTCAGGTCCTTGCCGGACAGTCTCATTCCGGGGGCGTGGCCGTAGTTGCGGAGCACCCGGATCCGGTGGGCCAGGTCGGGATCGTTGGTGACCACCATCCCCCCGTCCCCGTATCCGCCCAGGACCTTCCCCGGCGCCACGCTGAAGCATCCCAGGGGTCCGAAGCTTCCGGTTCTGCGGCCCTTGTACTCGCCTCCCACCGCGAGTGCCGAGTCCTCCAGCACGGTGATGCCGTGCCGATTGGCGATCTCGCAGATGGGATCCATGTCGGCGGGGTGGCCGAACAGGTGGACAGGGAGGATCACCTTGGTGCGCGGGGAGATCCTGTCCTCCAGCTCTTCGGGGTCCATCGTGAACGTATCCCCGGTGGTATCGGCAAGCACCACTTTCGCCCCGGCGTGGGTCACGGCCGAGGCGGTGGGGTTGTCGGTGTTGGGGACGGTGATCACCTCGTCATCCGGACCCAGGTTCAGCACCGCGAGGGCCAGGTGGAGGGCGGCGGTACCGGACCCAACTCCGAGGGCGAACCTGGCTCCGACATAGCCGGCGAACGCCTGCTCGAAGGCCTCCAACTCGTCACCAAGGACGTAGTTGCCACTGGCCAGCACACGTGACACTGCCCCGTCGATCTCGGTCTTCAGCGACCGGTACTCCATGGCCAGATCGCTCATCGGTACTACCAAGGCACGCTCCTCCGCTCGTTGCTCAGCGGGAATCCTACTCCCGGGAGCCGGGTCCCATTCCGACCCTTAGGGCGTCAGCCTGGAACCACGACGGTGCGCAGCGCCGATCCCGTCTCCAGGTTCTCGAAGCCCTTCTCCATCTCCGAGAGTGGGATTGTGTGGGTGACCATGGAGTCCAGATCCAGGCTGCCTGCCTGGTAGAGCGAGTCCAGGACCGGGAAGTCCTGGGCCGGGATGCCCTCGCCCCCGTGCGTGGTCATCAGCGTGGAGGTGTTACGGAAGAATGCCGACGGATCCAGGTCGGCCACCGACCCGACGGGGGGCACTCCGATCATGGTGGCCACTCCCCCGTAGGACAGCATCGAAACGGCCTGCTCGAGCGTGGCGCCCATTCCCACCGCCTCGAAGGAAAAGTCCACCCCTTCGCCTCCGGTCAGGTCTCTCACCGCCTCCACGGCGTCCTGTTCGGCCGAATTGACCGCGTGTGTGGCGCCCATCGACATCGCCCACTCGAGCTTGAGGTCGGAGATGTCCACGGCTATCACCTTCGAGGCGTTGGCCATCCGGGCGCCCTGCACGGTGGAAAGACCGATCCCCCCGCAGCCGATCACGGCGGTGGTCGCACCCGGCCACACCTTGGCCGTATGGAAGACGGCACCGGTACCGGTCATGACCGCGCAACCGAGCATGGAGGCGGAGGTCATCGGCATGCCGTCGCTCACGTGGAATGCGGCAGCGGCGTCCACGGGGATCCGCTCCGCATACATCCCCAAGCCCATCGGCACCTCCACCCTGGAACCGTCGGACACCAGCGTGACCTCCGGAGCCCGTGGGGAGGAGGAGTTGCAGCGCCGCGGATCGTTGCGGCGGCACATCGGGCACGAGCCGCAAGGTACCCGGCATCCCACCGCTACCCGGTCACCCTCCTTCAGGCGGGTCACCCCCCTGCCCACTCGCTCCACGACTCCGGCTCCTTCGTGGCCCAACAGCATGGGATAGCGGGGCTCCCGCCCCGACTGCAGACCCTTGGAGACCTTGTAGTCGGTGCGGCACACGCCCGCCGCTTCGACCCTGAGGATCACCTCCCCGTCCCGGGGAGCGCCGATCTCGATGTCGGTGACCTCGACCCGGCCCGGCTCGGCGACCAGGGCCGCCCGGCTATGCATCCAGGTCGACCAGGATGTCGTGGTCGTAGGTGAGCCGCTCGCCGCCGTCGGGGGTCACCCGCACGTTGTCGGAGACGCAGATGCCACCCACCGCCAGCGCCTCGGCCGGATCCTCGAAGGTGATCTGGGGATGGAGGTTGATGACCATATCGGTCTTCATGATCCGTTCCTTGCCGGGAATCCAGGGCGGTTCGTGGGAGTCGAGCCCGATGCCGTGGGCCGTGTAGGCCACCGAGTCCTCGCCGCCCTGCCCGTACTTGCGATGGACCCGGTTCCGGGCCGCGATGACCTCCTCCGAGGAGTCACCTGTCTTCATCGCAGCGATGCACGCATCGAGGGTCTCGATCCGGGTATCCCAGTACCGCAGGACCTGGTCGGAAGGGCGGCCGAAACAGTAGGTCCGCCGCACTTCCACCCAGTAACCGGAGGGACCCCCCCATTCGAGATCGATACAGATGATGTCGTCCCTCTCGATCTCGGCGTCCATGCCGAAGGTGTAGGCCCGGTGCGGCTGGCGGCTCATCTGGGCGATCCCGTCCAGGCAGCCGTGCTGGCGGACCAGGCGGTGAGCCTCGGCCAGCACGTCGCGCTCGTTGGCGCCCGGGCGGATATGACCCTCAAGACCGGCGAAGACCCGACGGATGATCCGGGAGGTCTCACGGAGGTTCTCGAGTTCCTCGGCGCTCTTGACGGACTTGATGTCGTCGAAGACATCGGTGGCGTCCACGAGGGTGGCGGTGCTTCCGAACGTGTTCTGGAAGGCCATGTAGTGGGCCGCGGAGGTGATGTCGGCCAGCCCCACGATCCCGATGGTCCCGCCGGAGATGCCGTGGTCGGACAGGATCCCGGCGATCTCGACCTCCGGAGTCTGGGTAGCGCGGTAGTCCTGGATCCAGTTCACCAGCGCCACGCGCGAGAGGCCCCACAGCGGATCGCCTATGAAGGTGGGTTCGCCCGTCTGGGGAAGGACGACCATCCCCCACCCGGCCCATTGGAAGATGTCACTCACGTACTGCACGCGGCCCCGTACGAACTCGTCACCGCGGCTGCAGATGATCATCGCGTCGATCCCGGCTCCTGCCATGGCCTCGCGCAGCACTCGGTGGCGTCGTTCCCGCTCGGCGGGGGAGGAAATGTGGGTCAGCTTGCCTTCAGCCATTTGAGACCGGCTCCTTTCAGCTGCTCGGCGTCGGGATCGACGCGGGACGGTGCATGGAAGGGACTTCCGGATTCTCCAGTTCCTTGCATATCTCGTCGGTTGTCCGGGAGGCTATGAACCCTCCGTCGGTCATCCGCACCAGGGCGTTCTCGTGGAGTTCCCTGGTCGAGGAGGTGCACGCATCCGACACCAGCGACACCGTGTATCCCCGGTCGGCTGCGTCTCGGGCGGAGAGCTCCACGCAACCCTCGGTGACGATCCCGGTGAACACGAGGTGGCTGACGCCCATCCGCTTGAGAACGTTGTCGATGGCGCTGGAGTTGAAGACGCTGGACGAGGTCTTGGAGAAGATCATCTCGTCACCCTGCGCGGCCACCTCCGGCAGGAGTTCGTCATCGTAGGGCTCGCGGGGCACCGGTTCGAGCTCGGCGGACGGCATGAAGGCCTTACCTGCGTCCCGACCGTCGGAGGTCCGGTAGGCCACCCGGACGTGAATGACTTCCTCTCCCGCATCGCGGAACGCGTCCTGGCACCGGCGCACGTTGGGAAGGATGCCGTTGATGTTGTCCCAGCGTTCCTGCATGGTCTCGGGCTTGCCGGCGGCCTGGGCTATCCGCCCGATCCATCCCTCTGCATGGGCATCGAGGTACTGAAGGTCGATGGTGAGAAGCGCCGTCTTCCCCGGTTCGATGGAAGGGAAAGACGGGCGGGGGAACAGGTCGTAGAAGGGGTCGTGCAGGTCCAAGGTCCTCAGCCTTTCGTCGAGACTGCCGGTTCATGGGGAACGTGGTTGCCTGCCGCAACCATCTCCACCTCCGGCCGGCGCCAAGTATACGGCTCGCCGCGAAGGGCTCTGCCTATACCGTCACCCTTCGGCCCTCCCGGCTCGAGATCATGACCGCGTCGATGATCCTGTGCAGATCGACTCCGTCGGCGAAGTCCGGTCGGAACCGCCGCCCCTCCCTGATCGAGTCGGCGAACTCGGCGAGCGCTCGGGCCACGTTGTAGGCGGCGTGTCCTTCAGTGATCGGCGTGTCGGAGAAGTACTCGGCGGGGATGTCGACCTCCTCAAGTCCCCCGGACTCGGCTCCACCCACTGACACCTGCATGGGACCAACCGAAACCTTCACCGGGCTGAACTGGTAATAGGAAGGAGCAGCGAGAAGTATCTGCCCTTCCTCGCCGATGATCCGCAGCGAGTAGCCCTGCGGCGGCGATACGGTGTTGGACACATAGGCCGTCCCGACGACGCCTCCTGCCAACTCGGCCATTGCCATCACAGTGTCGGCCGTCATCCATTCGAAGGTTCCGCCATCGGTGTACACCCCGGCCGGCGAAAGGGTCAACTGCCGAGCGGTGACGCTCTCCACCTCGCCCAATATGGAGCGGACCGAGTCCATCACGTGGCCGAACGCTACGAACAGCGCTCCGCTGGCCTCTTCATGGCGAACCAGCCACGCGCGGTCACGGTCCACGTCGAATTTGGATAGCATCTGGGAGACCACGAACGACAGGGGTTTGCCGACCGTACCTTCGGCCACCAGCCGGCGTGCCCAGGCGATCGCCGGGGAGAATCGACCCTGCAACCCGACCGCGGTGGGGATGCCCCGCCGGCCGGCCAGCGAAGCCATCTCCCGTGCCTCGGTGCTGTCGAGAGCGAGCGGCCACTCGCAGAACACCGCCTTCCCGGCGCGAAGGGCCGCCATGGACAAGGGGTGGTGGAAGCGGGGCCGGACCGCCACCGTGACCACGTCGACCTCTGGATCGTTGCACAGGTCGTCGATGCCCGCGTACCACTTCCGGGCACCCCAGCGTCGGGCTGCTTCTTGAGCCGTCTCCTCCCTGGTCGTGCACACCGCCTGGAGGACCAATCCGGGAACGGACTGCACCGCCGGAAGATGGGCCCGATCGCCGAATCCGGGTGGGCTGGCGCCCACTATCCCCACCCGCACCGGATTGCTGTTGCTCATGCTTGCCCCGCCTAACCGTTCGAGTCCGGGTCCGCAACGGGGTTCGCCATCAGCGTATGCCTGACGTGGAGCGGAGGACCGTCGGGAGAGACCAACCTCCCGCCCGGCTCCCCCACGACCCTTCCCTCGGCGAACACGACCCTGCCTCGGGACAGGGTGGTTAGAACCCGGCCTGCCACTTCCATCCCGTCATAGGCCTTGGCGCTTCCACCCGATCTGGCCAGAAAGCGCGCCGAGTCGACGACCCAGCGGGAGTCGGGGTCGACGAGCGCCAGATCGGCCTCCGATCCCGGAGATACCGTGCCCTTGCGGGGGTAGATGCCGAACAGCTTGGCCGGGTTGGCGGTCATCACCTCCACCGCCCTCTCCAGCGGGAACCGCCCGGTCAGGCCGGCGTCCAGCATGGTCGGGACCAGCATCTCCAGGGACGGGATGCCCTGGCCGGAGGTGGCGAAGTCGGCGGCCGCCTTCTCCTCGGGCGTGAAGGGAGCGTGGTCGGATGCCACCACCGAGAGTGACCCTTCGGCGAGCGCCTCCCAGAGGTATGCGACATCCTCGGCGGGGCGCAGCGGAGGCGCGACCTTCACGAAGTTTCCGAAGCGTCGGATGTAGGACTCGTCGAACAGCAGGTAATGAGGGCATGACTCGCCCGAGAGGTCCGCTCCCAGTGCCTGGGCGGCTTGGACCTCCTCGGTGGCAAGGCGCGACGTGATGTGGACTATGTGGGCGGGAATCCCGACGTCGCGGGCGATGGTGGCCACCAGACCCACCGCGGCGGCCTCCACCAGGGGAGGCCGGGACGGGTTGCCCAACCGGTCCGGGTCGACACGGAAGCGTTCTATGAACTGCTGGCTCTCGGAGTGGACCGCGCACCGCAGGCCGGTGGCGCCGACCGTGCGCAGGCAGTCGTAGATGTGCTCGGGCCCGGAGGCGCAGAGTCCTTCGAACTCGTCTACACGCTCGGGCGGTGGGTCGTGGGTGAAGAGCTTGAATCCGATCGCCCCGCATTCGGCCATCGCCTCTGCCCGGGCCGGGTCGGTGAAGCCCGCCCCGGAGTAGAGAGCGAAGTCCACCAGGCTCTCGGCTTCCCCGAGCTGCCTCCGGGCCTCGAAGGCCTCCGGGGTGCTGCACGGCGGGTTGGAGATCGGCATCTCGAACAGGGTCGTGATGCCCGAGGCGGCGGCCGCCCGTGACTCGGAGGCGAAGGTGGCCCGCTCGGGGTGGCTGGGAGCCCGGCAGTGGAAGTGCGCGTCCACCGCGCCGGGGATCACCAGCAACCCCGATGCGTCTATCTCCTGCCGGGCCGGCCCGAGAGTCCCATGCGGCGACACATCGGTGATGAACTCGCCCTGCACACCGACATCTGCCGGTCGTGAACGGCCGTCGCTGACCACCGTTCCCCCGACGATTCTCAGGTCAAGCATCAGTCGCTCAGTTCGTCAGTCCGCAGAACAACCTCGCATGTCGTGCCCGCCACCGGTGAATACCGCACCGGACACTTCACAGACAGACCGCCCGACCGTCTCTGCTGCTCCCGCCCGGCCACCACAGAGTTAGGCAAACGGCCCGAACCATCGTTGGCCACCGATGACCATCTACTGACTACCAACTAGGAACCAGGAACCAATCGTCTAGGCCCGGCGGTAACCGATCTCGGGTCCGGGTCCCCAGCGAGTGCCCATGCCCTCGATGTCCCTTCCGACCTGCAGGTAGCCGCCCTCCGACGAGAACGCCATCTGGCCCCTCACGAAGACCCGCTTGACGTCCTTCATATGGTCCAGCGAGGCCAGCGGGTCGCCTCCCACCGCTACCACGTCGGCGGTCTTGCCCGCTTCGAGGCTGCCCAGTTGGTCCTCGAGTCCCAGGAGCTTGATGCCCCGGCGGGTTATGGAGTTGAGGGCGTCCAGGTTGTCGGGGCACACCCCGACCTCCACCATGAACTTGAGTTCCTCTGCGATGGCGTAGTGGGGCACCACCGGGCTCCCGGCGTCGGTGCCGAACACGATGGGTATGCCGGCCCGGGCCGCGGCCACGTTGCCCGCGAACCGCTCAGGTTCGTTCATCTGGTCCTTGCGCCGCTCAACATCCGACTCGGTCATCCCGAAGTCCCGACCGAACTTGACCTGCTGAACCAGCGGCGAGAAGGTGGTGACGATCGGCACGCCCTTCTCCACCATCTTCTCGATGGTGGGAGGGGTCAGCGAGCCACCGTGCTCCACACAGTCCACTCCGGCGTCCACCACCCGCGAGATGGCCTCGTCGAAGGTGGCGTGGGCGGTGACCTTCATCCCGTTCTGGTGAGCCTCCTCCACCATGGCCCGCAACTCGTCCATGGTGAACTGCACCTCTTCGTGGGAGCCCATGATCTTGATCCACTGAGCGCCGGCCTTGAACTGCTCCCGGATGGCTTGGCGCACCCCGTAGATACCGTCTGCCTCCCGGCAGCACCACCAGGTGTGCCCACCGGTGGTGCAGATAGCCCGACCGTTGGGAAACAGGCGGATCCAGGGCGCCCAACCGTTGTCGATGGCAATCTTGGCATCGATGTTGGCGTTGTTCATACCCAGGTCGCGGATGGTGGTGACCCCGGCCGAGAGCGTCCGATGGACGTTCATGATCGCTTTCATGGCGTTGACGGCCGGCGACTCGTTGGCCTGCATCTCCAGGTCGTGGGTGCCGTCCCAGCCGAGGTGGACGTGGCAGTTCACCAGACCGGGCAGCAGGTACATGCCGGAGACGTCCACCACATTGTCCGCCGCCTGCCCGTTGGCCGAACCCACCGAGGCGATCTGCTCGCCGTCGATGACCAGGTCCTGTTGCCGCGATGGCCCGCCGTCAAGATTCACGACGACTCCGCCTTTGAGGATTGTGCGCACTGTTCGTTTCCTTTCTTGTCGCGGGTCAGATCTTGCCCAGGCGGCGTAGGGCTGTGCCAACCGCCACCAGGTTGGGAAGGGTCAACTCCGAGTAGTTCCGGGAGATCATCACACCCTTTCCCCCGCCTTCGAACGAGGCCTCCACCATGGCCTCGCAGTCGGCTGGGGTGATGTCACGCGCCACCGTCTCGACTCCCAGGCCTATACCGGGATACACCGCCACGTCCGGACCGACCGCTTCCACGTAACGCCGGGTGAAGTCGGCAACGTACTGGGGACTGAAGCCGGTGGGAGGCAGATCCTCGAACGGCGCCTCGTCCAGGCCGAGGATCTTGTACAGGATCGGCGTCCACTCCGACGGTGTGGCATCGCCGAGGATGGTCTTGCACAGGTTGGTCACGAACTTGGCGAACCGGGCACCGCCAGGGGCGTTGTAGAACACCGGCTTGAGCCAGTCGGCGTAGAGCTTGTACTCGGCCGGGTCGTGGGCGGCTCGCAGCAACGGGTTGAAGGTGTTGATCATCTGCCAGATGCCGAACCCCACCTGGTAGCCGTCGCCGAAGAACCGGACCAGACCGGAGATCTCGCGATACAGATCCTTGTGACCGTCCCACCACAGCTTCTGCCACTGCGACACCTCGGGGTATTCGAAGAGGTGGCGCAGGAAGGTGATCAGCTTGCCGTCCCGCGGCTGGTGGCCGGCCCTGACCGCCTTGAGATAGTCATGGATCCTCCGGTACCCCTCGGCGGCCCTGCCGGCGTCGATCCCGCGGCGGTGGGCCTCGGACCGGCAATGGACGCAGAAGCAGGTGGGTACCTCGTCGCTGACGATCATCGAGGAGAGCGGGTCCTCGCGCTCGATGCCCCACAGCACCCCGTTGAGGTCGTACTCGTTCAGCCAGTTGTCGATCACCCCGAACCACCAGTTCCGGTAGTCGGGGTTGTACAGGCACGGCCGGGTGGCCTTGCGACCCCAGGGATCGACCTCGAGCACCTGCGCGAATCCCGGCTGCCACAAGGGCTTGGGGTTGCGGTGCGAGGTCTCGCAGTAGTAGGGGAAGACCTCGATACCCCTCTCGCGGGCCGCGGGGATCACGTCGCCGAGGATGTCCCAGCCCTCATACAGAGGATCGGGAGCGGTGAAGTCCTTGATGCTGGTCCCGTGGTAGTACCGGGAGTCGGGCGGGAAGAAGGCGCCACCTTGCAGGTTGTCGGGCTCCTGGCCGCCGTGATCCGGGTAGTCGCCACTCCCCGAGCGACCGGCGTTGCCCCGCGCCCACGAAAGGGCGGAGATGAAGATGGCGTTCACACCTGCCGACTCCTGGAAGATGTCGAGGGTCTCGTCGATCCCCTCGTCGATGAAGCTGATCCCCCCCACCTGCATTCCGACGAATGTCCGGTCGCTCATCTCAAGCCTCCGATCGCTGGGCGATGACCCGGCCCGCCGCGGCCAGTTCCTGCGCTACCGAGATGGCGCTGGGAATGCCGCCGGTGTGCGGGGTCATCAGCAGGTTGGGGGTGCTGCGCAGGGGGCTGTCCGGAAGGATCGGCTCCCACCAGAAGACATCGAGAGCTGCGCCGGCCAGGTGACCGCTGTGCAGGGCCGCCATCAGGGCGTCCTCGTCCACCAGGCGCCCCCGGGCGGTGTTGACGAAGAAGGATCCCGCCGGCATCAGGGCGAACTCGCGGGCGCCCATCATCTTCTCCGTCTCCGGCGTGAACCGGTTGTGGAGGGAGACGCAGTGCGAAGCCGCCAGCAGTTCGTCGAACGGCAGGTAACGGATGCCCAACTCGGCCTCTTCCTCCGGCGAGAACCGGTTGCGCTTCGTGTATATGACGTCCATCCCGAACGCCGCCAGCCGGGTGGCCGCCTCGCGTCCGATCTTCCCGACTCCTACCAGCCCGACCCGCTTGCCGACCAGGGCCTCGAAGATCTCCAGGCCGACCCAGTTGTACGAGTAGTTCTCCTGGTCGGTCACGAAGGGCTCCATGCCCTCGGTGATCACCCCGTCCATGAGCCGCCGGTGGGCGGTGGGCAGGCGCTTGAAGAGCGCCAGGATCATCATCACGGCGTGCTCCGCCACACTGATCAGCGACGGGGACAGCACCTTGTCGGCCCAGACCCCCTGCGCCTCGCATATCTCGGCCGAGGGGGTGGCGCCTCCCGAGTCGAGGGTCACGACCCCGCGGAGCGAGGTGAGAGCCGCGAGTTGATCGTCGTCGACGCCCTTGCGCCAGAGCGCCAGGTAGTCTGCCTGGCCGATCGTGCCGGCGGAGACTGCGTCCTCCAGCACGGTGGCCCCGGCGGGGAGAGCGTCTTGGAGGGCGGCCACCTGCGCGGGTGAGAACTCCTCGACCAGGGCTACCGACGGGCCGCTCACTTGGCGCTCCTGCAGTCGTTCCACAGCCGTGTGAAGCGGTCCATCGCCTCGTGCAACTCGTCGCGCGGCGCCAGGTAGGAGATGCGGATGTACTTGACCGCTCCCTCGGCGAAGATGTTGCCGGGCGAGAAGAGCAGCCCGTAGTCGACCGCCTTGTCGGCGAACGAGACCGCGTCCATCCCCGACCCCGACACGTTGGCGAAGAAGTAGAACCCGCCCTTGGGTTCGCCGTAGGTGACCCCCAGTTCGTCGAAGGTGGCCCTCATCACGGCCCGCCGTTGGTGGTACTCCACCATCATCTCGTGCAGGAACTCCTGCGGCCCCTCCAGAGCGGCCAGGGCGGCGTGCTGGGAGGGAAGGGCGGTCGAGATGCTGAGCGAGTGGCGGGGCTCGGTGGCGGCCAGGATGTAGTCGGCCGGCCCGGCCATGTATCCGACCCGGAACCCGGTCATGCTGTACGCCTTGGAGAACCCGTTGATCGTGATGGTCCGCTCCCACATGTCCGGCAGCGTGGCAAAGCTGATGTGCTCGAAACCGTCGTAGACGACCTTCTCGTACAGTTCGTCGGAGATGACGACCAGTCCCGGGTGATCCCGCACGATGTCGGCGATGGCGGACAGGGTCTCGGCCTCGATGACCCCGGCGGTGGGGTTGTTGGGTGTGACCAGCACCAGCAGCTTGGTCTTGTCGGTGATGGCCGCCTCGATCGCTTCGGGCTTCAGCTCGAAGTCCTCCTCCTCGACGGTGGGCACGTAGACGAGGTGTCCACCGGCCATGGTGATGTTGGCCGGGTACGCCATGTAATGAGGAGTGGCCAGGAGGACCTCGTCGCCGGGATCGAGGAGGGTCTGGAGGCTGACCGCCATCGACTCCTGCGCGCCGGCGGTGACGAGGATCTCCGACTCGGCGTCGTACTCGAGATTGTTGTCCTGCTTGAACTTCCGGGAAATAGCCTCCCGCAACTCGATCATGCCCCCCGGCGGTGTGTAACCGATGTGGCCGGTGTCCAGGCAGCGCTTGGCGGCTTCGACGATGTGGGAAGGTGTGGGGATGTCCGGCTCTCCCCTGACAAGGCGGATGATGTCGTCACGGCCCTGAACCTTCCTCATTATCTGGAAGTAGGGCGACTCGTGCCCGCCGCGGATGCGCAGGGTGCGCTCGGCCAGCGCGGCTCTCAGCTTGCTTTGGCTCATTGGGACTCCATGTGTGGGGCTTTCGGATCGGTGGATGTCGTCTCGATTGGCATGTCCGGATGCAACTCAGCCGCCCAGGTCGGCGTAGCGCCGCATTCCCTCGGCGATCCCGATCGGGTCCCATCCGAGCTCGGCTCGGGCCTTGTCGCAGGAGATGGTGGTCGCACGGTCGGGGGTGGCGTCGATCAGCAGTTCGGCGCCGTCGTCCACCGTGACACCGAACGACGCCACTGCTGCATCCAGCACATCCCGGAACGGGATGGGATTGCCGGATGAGAAGGCGAACGAGCGGCGGTCCATGTCCCCCGAGTAGAAGCGGTGGGCCCCTTCGGCCACGTCGTCCACGAACACCCAGTCGCAGCGGTCATCCATGCCGATCACCCTCACCGGAACCCCGTCCATCGCCGCGTCGGCCAGCTGTTTGGCCTGGGTGACGAACGGGCGGGTGTTGCGGAACTCCTCGGCCGGACCGTACATCGAAGTAGGGCGGATGGCGCCGGCGTCGAACCCGAACATGTCGGCGTACCTGAAGATCATGATCTCGGCCGCCAGCTTGGCCGAGCCATACAGCGAGAACCCGCCGTCGGCGTCGGCTTCGGTGAGAACTTCCTCCTCGAACTGGTTGTACACCCCGGCGGAGGAGATGAACAGGAACTTGCCGAGGTTCTCCTTGCGGGCAAACTCCAAGGCGTTGAGGGTCCCGATGAGGTTGACCCGGACCAGGCTGGAGGGATCCTCCTTGGTCTCCTGGATGCTGGGCGTCAGCGCCGCGGCGTGGACGATCCCGTCGACCGGCCCGGTGACCTCCGTCGACCAGGCATCCGGATCACCGACGTCCAGCACCACGTACTCGAGCCGATCGCTCGGGGTGTCCGAACGAGGGGCGAACTCGTCGGGCGGGAGGATGTCCGCCGCAACCACGTGTTCGCCTCCCCGGGCAAAGGCACGCACCAATGCCCTGCCGAAGAACCCCGCTGCTCCTGTCACCAATACTCTCATTACCTCTCCTCGTTGCTTCTTGCTAGTTACGAGTCATTAGTCAGTAAACGGACACCGACTACCGGCCACTACCGACTAGAGCACGATCCACTCGTCGCTCTGATCCACCATCCGGGTTCCCCCGTCGGGTCCCACGAGCACGTTGTCGGCGATGCTGATACCGCCGAGCGCCGCACCGACTTCAGGGTCTTCGAAACCGATGGCCGGATGCAGGTTGATCATCATGTTCTCCTGCATGATCCGTTCCTTGCCGGGCACCCACGGCGGCTCCAGCGAGTCGATCCCGATTCCATGAGCGGTGTAGGAGTTGGCACCCATGGCCGAGTAGCCGTATGCGTCGTAGACGCGGTCACGCGCGTCGAGGACCGTCTCGGAGGACTCTCCTGCCTTCATTGCCTGGACGCAGGCCTCGAAACTCTCGACCCGCATCTCCCAGAAGGCCTGCTGCTCGGGGGTCGGAGGCTTGAAGCTGTAAACGCGGCGGACCTCCACCCAGTAACCGAGCGGACCTCCCCACTCGAGGTCGATCACCATGATGTCGTCCTTCTCGATCACTCCCCTGGTTCCGGGGCCGAAACAGGCGAAGGGGGCCCGTCCCATCAGGGCGATTCCCTCCATGCAGCCCAGTTGGCGGGCGAGACGGTGGGCCTCGGACAGCACGTCCACTTCCTGGACTCCGGGACGCAACTCCGCCTCCAGAGCCCGGAACACCCGGCGCATGATGTTTCCGGTTTCGATCGTGGAGTCGATCTCCTCCTGGCTCTTGATGGCCCGCACGTCGTCGAAGAGGTCGGTCGCGTCCACCAGGTCGGCGTCCGGAAGCGCCGCCCGCATGCTGTTGTAGTCGGCCACGGATGTGATGTCGGCCAGGCCCACGATCCCGATCGTGCCGCCGGACAGGCCATGGTCGGAGAGGACCACTCCGATCTCGGTGCCGGCATCGTCGGGCTGGCGGTAGTCGTTGAGCCACCTTCCCTGCATGGCGTAACCCGTCCCCCATAGTGGATCGGTGACGAAGGTCGCCTCGCCCTCAATCGGCAGGACCACGAAACCACGGCCCGCCCACTGGAATATGTCACTCACGTACTGGACGCGTCCCCGTACGAACTCGTCACCGCGGCTGCAGATGACGAAGGCGTCCATGCCCGCCCCGGCCATCGCTTCTCTGAGGGCGGCGTATCGTCGGGCGCGTTCTGCGTCCGAGGTGATGTGGGTTACGGGAACGTGTGTCACGGGCGGGGCTCCTATCTCCAAGCGCGAACTTGCGAGCCGATATTAGTTGGGGCGAACTCGACAGAATCGCGGCTATGGCGGCTTGCGTGATTCCTATGTCGGATACAATCCAGTCAGGTTCGCTCGAAGACGATCTGCCTCATCGACCACTCGATGGTCGACGATGTGCCGGGACCACGTGCTAGATCCTCGAGATCATCGGCCAGCCGGCCGATCTCCCCCTCGCCATAGGCATCCGCGACGAAACTCCGGTGCCGCCATGCCTCCAGGTTGAGCCGGAACATCGCCGCGGCCTGCCGGTCCGGCACCGCCATGGGCCGGATCCGGTCCACCCTCTTCTCGAGCAGCCCGGGGAGCCGGAGCGCAGCCAGTGCAGGACCTATGTACAGGGTCCTCCCCTCGTCGGAGAGCATCGAACCAACGATTTGCAGGTAACGCGAGAATACGTGGTCGGAAGTTGTAATCGACTCCACCTCGTCCAGCAGTAAGAGGCCCCCTTGCCCGAGTTGGGATCCCCATGCCCGAACCACACTCGCCGGTTCGGCAAGGTGCGTGGCAACAAACCGCGCGTACAGGACATCGGCCGGTCCGATCGGGAAAGGAACGTCGGTGACGTCGTGAAGCAGGTACCGCTCACCTGCTCTCGCGGTTCGCCGCGCCTCGGCGATGAATAGATGCGAGGTATCCAGCCCTACGGTCTGGCGCGGCCGCAGGGTGCGTCTCACAAGACGTGTCGTATGGCCGGGTCCGCATCCGATGTCTACCGCGAGATCGGGATGATCGGGGACCGCGTAGCTCAGGAAGGCTCGCGAGGCCTCGCCGAACGTCTCGGCGAGTAGCTTCAGACGACCGGACGCGGTAGCGCTGTCACCGAACAGGTACTCCGTTTGCCCGTTGCGTGACAGATCTACCAGCGCTCGCTCGGCTAGCTGAAGAGTGGCTGGCCGGGTGTGTCGAGGGTCATCACCGAGATGTGCCAGCCTCCCAGATTGGCGAGGTAGAGCTGCTCGAGGTCAGGTCCGCCAAAGGCGCAGTTGGTGGCACGGTTGATGGACAGGCCTCGCTCGTCCCTGGCCACCAACTCGATGGTCCCGTCGGGCCGGATGCGCTCCAGCGCGCTAGCCCCGAACGAGGCCGCGTACAGGTTCTGCTCCGCGTCGAATGCGAGGCCGTCGGGCATCGGGAGAAGAGCGCCGGGCGAGCACACCTGCTCAGGGGCACCGCCGGACCCGTCCAGGGGGACCCTCACCACGTCGTCGGTTGCGGTCTGGGCGACGTACAGGTACTCGGCGGCGTTGTCTATGGCCAGCCCGTTGGCGTAGTGGAACGGGCCGGTGTGGAACACCTCGGCATTACCGTCGGGGTCGATGCGGTAGATCTCCCCGGTCGGACCCGGGTAGTCGCCGGAGCCGGATACGTAGAGGCTCCCGTCGGGCCCGAACGCCGGGAAGTTGGGTGCCCGCAGCGCCCGGCCCCCCACCGACGAGCAGAAGACCTCCCACTCGCCGCCGGGCGAGACCCGGACCACGGTGTTGTCCTGGCTGCACACGTAGCAGTAGCCGTTGCGGTCGAAGGCCAGGCCCGCCGCCATCGCCTCGATCCGGCAGAGCACGTCGGGTTGCCGGGTTTCGGGGTCTATGACGTAGATCTGCCCGGCTTCTCCCCCGGCCCACACCCGTCCGTCGGGAGCAATGGCCACGCACTCGGGATGGTCCAGCCCGGCGCTGTAGATGTCGACTCGGTACTCCATGCGCACGCGTCCTATCGGTCGTCCGACAGCGACACTACCAACCACCCCCGGCGGGACTCGCCGCCCGGGAGTACGGGCGCCTGACCTCTGTCCACCGCGGCGGCGAGGCCGTCGGCCGGCCACACGTTGACAGGCTCCACCGCGATCGAGTTCAGCCTTCCGAACCAGGGAAACCGGGTGGCGCCCCGGTTGATCCAGACCCACGCGTACGGGAATGCATCGGCGCACCACTGCAACGTGAGGCGGTCCCCTGTGTCGGGTCGAAGGATGTGAGCCTCGGTCTCCACCGGCTCGGTGATGTACAGGACCCGCTCCGCGGGATGATCGGGCATCAGGCTCAGGTCGATGCGGCTTCCGTCCCGGCTCTCGGCCCACGGCCAATGGCCTCCGCCGTCGGAGCCCAGATCGGCCTCGGGAGTGGCGAGGCCGGACTCGCCCCGGTACCGCGCCGCTCTCAACTCCAAGCGGGTGCCGGGCGGCGCATCGAAGGCGGGATGATGTCCCCAGGCGTAGGCGAAGGCGTGATCCGACGGGTTGTGGACGACCTCTTCGATCTCGAGCCGAGACCGGTCGGGGTCCAGTCGCATCGTCCTTGTCAGCACGAGAGGGGTATGGGTGTGGCAGCGCAGCGTAGCTTCGTGTTCTCCGACCCGGTCGATCACCTGCCACGGCGCCACGGAGGCCTCACCGTGCACCGGGTGGGGAATCCCGTCGACGGTGCATCCGGCCCCGGCGTTGGGGAACATCTCCTGCCATCCTCCCCGGTGCTCGGACAGCCAGTCGAGGTCGGCCGAGTAGTAGCCGCCGCCGGCGCCGGCCCGTAACGGCCAGTCCGAGTCGATCCATGCCAGGCGGTTGACGCCCCCGGGACGCGCAAGCCGGACGATCTCCGCCCCCCTGCTCTCGTCCATTGCGACCTCGAGATGCTCGGTTCCCAGGCGGATCATTGCCCGGCGCCCGTAACGACGATCTGCTCGGGAAAGTGGCAGGCGCTGTGCCCGCTCCCGGCCAGCCGGGGCTCGAGGCGGGGTGTCTCGCTGGCGCACAGTTCCTGTGCCTTCCAGCAGCGGGTGCGGAAGCGGCAGGCCGAGGGTGGTTCTATGGGGCTCGGCACTTCTCCGGACAGCAGGATGCGGCTGCGCTCTTCGCGGGACACGGGCTCGGGTACCGGCACCGCCGACACGAGCGCCTGGGTGTAGGGATGGGAGGGGCGGGCGAACACCTCGTCACGGTGCCCCCGCTCGACGATCCTCCCCAGGTACATGACCGCCACCCTCTCGCACACGTGTCTCACCACCGACAGGTCATGGGCGATGAACAGGTAAGCAAGCCCCAGGTCCTGCTTCAGTTCGATCAGCAGGTTGATGATCTGGGCCTGGATGGACATGTCCAGCGCCGAGACCGGCTCGTCCA
The DNA here is from genome assembly GCA_965219685.1 of Candidatus Spongiisociaceae bacterium. Classification (GTDB taxonomy): domain Bacteria; phylum Actinomycetota; class Acidimicrobiia; order Spongiisociales; family Spongiisociaceae; genus JAPPFW01. The sequence goes on from CBDCOH010000002.1 coordinate 2,030,244, forward strand.
GAACCAGCAACTTGGGCCGCAGTGCCAGCGCCCGCGCGATACTGATCCGCTGCCGCTGACCTCCGGAGAACTCGTGCGGGTACTTCCTGACATCGCCCGGATCCAGCCCTACCAGGTCGAGCAGTTCGGCGATTCGGGCCGCCTCCGGGCGGCGCCCCTCGTGAACCAGCAGTGGCTCCGCCACGATGTCCCCGACCTTCATGCCCGGATTGAGGGAGGCGAACGGGTCCTGGAAGACGATCTGCATGTTGCGCCGGATAGGGCGCATCTCCCGGCGCCCCAGTTCCGTGATGTCCCGGCCCATGAAGACGATCCGGCCACTGGTCGGCGTGAGCAGCCGCAGGATCAGCTTGGCGATGGTCGACTTCCCGCACCCGGATTCCCCCACCAGACCAAGTGCCTCCCCCTCCGCTATGGAGAAACTGACTCCGTCCACAGCCCGCAGCCACCGCCGGCGGCCGAGCGCTCCCTCCATGCGAACGGGATAGTGCATGACCACATCCTCCACCCGCACCAGAGCATCAGGCACCCCGTTCGAACTCATCCCGCCGGAGAGTAGTGGGCCGCCGGCGAGATGATGGAGCGGTACGCGCGGGCGCACGAGCGTTGTGCTCCGCGAACTACCCGACGGGGCTCGATGGCTGCTCTCCGGTCGCATACCTCCCGGTTGCATGACCATCAAGCGGCCATACCGCCGCAGCCGGCAAGCTCGCCTACCCGTTCATGGAGTCACCTTCGAGTGACTCCAATCCTCCCGCAGGTCGAGGCGTGCGATTCACCGAGTCCGCGAGGCAGCTCTATCTGACTGCGATCGCGAAGTGCCCGGCGAAGTCCATCATGAAGATCGCGTTCTTGAGGACGTCGCGACCGATGAGAACATCCCAATCGTCCGAATCCGACTTGGCCTCGATCATCTCCATCTCCAGGACTTGGAGAGCCGAAGGGGTGATGAAGAAGACCAGGCTGACTTCGTAGACGTCGAGGTCGGCTCTCCCACTCGGCGAGCTCACGGTTCGGGTGCTTACCGGTCGATCCCGTATGTTGAGGATTGCCGCGGCGGTCCTCGACACACAACTTGTCTCGGCGCCGGTGTCGAGCAGGGCCTTGAACCGGGGAATATCCCTTGCTTCCGGGAACCCACCCGCGAAGAGACCAACTTCTATGAGAGGTCCGACCTGTTCGTCCCACTCTCCGCTATCCCCATACATGGGAATACCATCCCAAATCGACAACGGACGTCGTGACATGTTGGATGGAGTAGTTGCCGTACCCGAAACGTCGTCTGCCTGCCCACCGTGCTTCCTGTCCGGTGTCGAACACGTCGATCAGCGCACCGTCGTGGAGCAACGCGCACCGGCCGGGGTGTTCTTCGAGCAGTTCTGGCAACATCTCGATGAAGACTCGATAGTTGCGCCGTGCTTCTGTCTCGACTTGTGTCATCCCGCGCTCCGCCCTCGACGGAACACATCACTCGGTCCTGCGTACACGCGCAGCGTCGGGATGGTTCGCCTCGACATCGCGGGACAGAACATTGTCACACACCTCATTTACGAGAGCTTAGCATCTGTGTACATTGCTGAGCCGTGTAGTTCAACCCCCTTCCTGACCTGCCCAAGCGCATCCGCACCCCTCATCGTCTCAGGTGTACAATCGGCTGACCGATAGGAGCGGACCACGGCCTATTCCACCGAGATAACCGGCGCAGCCTCCCTCGTCCGCGCCCTGGAGCGGGAAGGGATCGACACGGTCTTCGGGCTGGTGGGGCACGGGAACCTGGCCTTCGTCGACGCCCTGCAGGACAGCGACACGATCGACTACGTCACCGTGTTCCACGAGCAGGTAGCCGCCCATGCCGCCGATGCGTACTTCCGGGCGAGCGGACGGATCGCGGTGGTGACCACCACGGTTGGACCGGGATTCACCAACCTGATGACCGGGCTCGGGGACGCCATGCTCGACTCCTCGGCCATGGTCGTCATCGCCGGCGGAATGCCGAGCGCCTACGTGGGCAAGGAACCGCTGCAGGAACTCTCCCACTCCGTCGACAACGCCCAACTCGACATCGCCCGGCCCCTCACCAAGCGGATCATCCTCGCCACCGGCGCCGCCGAGTTGGCCAACCAGTTCCACCGGGCCGTCCGGTACGCCGTCACAGGGTGTCCGGGCCCGGTGGTGCTCCAGGTACCGCTCGACTTCTTCTCGGACTGGGTGGAGCCGTCCGTGGCGAGGTTGCGACCGACCCGGCCCGGGCGCAGCGGTCCCGACTCCGGCGAGGTCGCGAGGGCCGCCGACCTGATCGCCCATGCCAAGCGTCCTCTCGTGTACGCGGGGGGCGGTGCGATCATCTCGCGTGCCTCCGCCGCCCTGACCCGGCTTGCCGACCAGTTCGGTATGCCGGTGGCCACCACCATGAGCGGCCAAGGAGCCATCAGCGAGGATCATCCCCTTTCCATCGGGTACACAGGCGTGGTGGGAACCAGGCCGGGCAACAACGCCGCCAGGCGAGCCGACCTCCTGCTGGCGGTGGGTACCCGGTTCCCGGAGATGGACTGCAACAACTGGCGCCCGGACTACTTCACGCCGATTCCACCGAGCCGGCTGATCCACGTCGACATCGACCCGAACCAGATCGGAAAGATCTACCCCACCGACGTGGCTCTCGTCGGCGACGCTCGCCGGTCACTCGAAGACCTGGCCGCCGCTCTGGAGGGCCGCCTGAACGGCGGGGACCGGTGGGGTGACTGGCACGCGGAACTCGCACACGAGAAGCAGACCTGGGCGGACGACCTCCACGATGTCCGAACCACACCCAGCTTCCCGTACGAACCCGCTTACCTCGGGACCATGCTGCGCGGGCTCCTGCCGCCGGAGACGATCCTGATCACCGGCGTGGGCATCCGCCACGCAATAGGGCAGCACTACCCCTTCGTGGCGGAGGGCACCCAGGTGGTTGCCAGCGGGTTCGGAACGATGGGACAGGAGGTTGCCGCTCCGATCGGCGTACGGCTCGCCAGACCCGATGTGCCGGTGGTCGGCCTCGTCGGTGACGGGGCGGTGATGGCCTGCCTGGCGGCGCTGCCCACCGCGGTGGCGGCGAACATCGACGTGGTCTGGTTGATCGCCAACAACACCGGATACGCCTCGATCGCCCTGTACCAGACCAAGCACTACGGGCGGGACGCGGGCACCTACTTCAAGGACTCGGAAGGGGTCACCTACGACCTCGACTACGTGGCCTTCGCCCGCTCGTTCGGCGCACGGGCTGAGCGGGTAACGGATCCCGACGACTTCCCGGGGCTGCTCGCCAGTGCCCTGGAGGAGCGGGGCACATGGGTCCTGGAACTCCCCGTCACGCCGTACCCCCGCATAATCGGATCGGGCCATTGGGACGTCAACGACATTTTGGCAGCCGGCACCGAAAGGGGTCGGAGAGCCTGAGAACCTCCGCCCCCGGCGCGTTCGGACCTATCAAGGAGGGTGTCTAAGTGAGCGGATCGGGCCTGATACGGACCGTTCGGGGCGACGTACCGCCCGATCCGTGGGGGATCACCAACGCCCACGCCCACCTGGTCGGCGGCGCCGACACCTCCAAGCCGCCGTTCGACACCACGGACGCCTCCGAACTGATCATGACCCTCGAAGACAGCCTCCCCGAGTTGGACGACTTCGCCCGTGCCGGAGGGTTCTGCCTGGTCGATCTGACCCCGGCCGGTATGGGCCGCGACCCGGCGGCTCTCGTTCGGGCCTCGAAGCAGGCCGGGATGCACATCGTGATGGGCACCGGCATCTATCACGAAGCCCACCATCCCGAGTCGATCGCCTCCCTGCGCGACACGGACATTGCGGAGATCCTCGTCCGGGAAATCACCCAGGGCGTGGACGGCACGACCGTGCGGGCCGGAATAATAGGAGAGCAGGGCACCTTCACCGGCCCGATGACCGACCGTGAGAAGGTGGTGTTCCGGGCTTCGGCGCTGGCGGCGGTCGAGACCGGTGCGGCGGTCACCACCCACACCCACCTCGGGCTCAACGCGTTGGACCAGATCGATGTCCTGACGTCCCAGGGACTCTCGCCGGACCGGATCGTTATCGGTCATCTGGACGACGGCGAGCCTGACCTCGACCTGATACGCGAGATCATCAAGCGCGGTGCCTGGGCGCAGTTCGACGACATCGGCTACGAGTACTACACCGAGCGGCTCAAGATCCAGATGACCACCGACGTGGTCCGGGCGCGCAAGCTGCTCCAACTCGCGGAGGAGGGTCTGGCAGGCCAGGTGATCCTCGCCAGCGACTTCGGGATGCAGCGCCACCTGCAGGCGAGGGGCGGACCCGGGCTCGTAGTGCTCGCCGCCGGCTTCCGAAGAACGGCGCTGGAAGTGGGAGTCCCAGAGGAAGTGCTCGACCAGTGCATGATCACCAACCCGGCGACCATCCTGACCATGCGGTGAGGTCGCCCATCCCTGACCCGGCGCTGCATCGAGTCCCCGCAGCGCGTGCCGCCGACCGCGTCACATGCCGGGCACCGGAAGCCGCCCGTGGGGATTGCCATACAAGGGGGTTGAACCTGTCACACCACTACCCCATACTTGAGGGCTACCAAGCACCAGAGCGGTCGGGACATCGGTACCACCCGGATCGCCGAAGGGAACAAGACACCGGAGCCACAGCCCGCTCAGGGACCGGCAAGACGCGCTCCGAACCCAGGAACGGTGGTGGTGGGGGAGGGCCCGGAGGCCCGGACCGCAATGGCGTTTTTCGCGACTTTGAGCCGGCGGGGGGTGCCTGGTCGAGGGGACACAGCGGAGGGGACGGCGCATATCCGCGGAGCCGCGTACGCCATTGGGCAGGGACGGCCTCTGGCACGCCGCGGGGGCCCGGCTCGTGAGCCGGAGAGGCTTCATCCGTACGGTGCGGGGAGATGTGCCGGCGTCCGACTGGGGTCTGACCAATGCCCACGCCCACCTTTCCCTGGGGATCCAGGAGCAGAGCCATCCGGCCTGGAACGAGACCGCCGAGCGTTACGAGGACCACACGCTGTCCATCGAGGACACACTGCCGGAGTTGGAGGCCTACGCCCAGGCCGGAGGCACCTGCCTGGTCGATCTGACCCCGATGGGTATGGGCCGCACCCCCACCGGCCTGGTTCGCGCATCGGAGAAGACCGGCGTCCATATCGTGATGGGAACCGGCATCTACCACGAGCCGTTCCATCCGGACCGGATCGCCGGCCTCACCGACTCTCAGATCGCCGAGGTCATGATCCGGGAGATCCACGAAGGAGTGGACGGCACGGGGATCAGGGCGGGGATCATCGGCGAGCAAGGCACCTACAAGGGACCGATGACCGAGGGCGAGGCGACCGTCTTCCGGGCGTCCGCCATGGCGGCTCTGGAGACGGGGGTGGCGGTGTCCACGCACACCTACCTCGGTCGCAACGCGCTCGACCAGATCGACGTGCTCACCTCCGTCGGGTTGGATCCCGAGCGCATCGTCATCGGCCATCTCGACGACACGGAACCGGACCCGACCCTGTTTCGCGAGATCATCCGACGCGGCGCCTACGCGCAGTTCGACACCATCGGCTACGAGTACTACACGGAGACCCTCGGCGTGCAGATGACCACCGACCGGGTGCGCGCCAGAACGCTGCGAGATCTGGCGAAGGAAGGACTCGCCCACAGGATCATCGTGGCGAGCGACCTCTGCCGGAAGCGCCATCTCACGGTGAACGGAGGTCCTGGGCTCGCCCACCTGATCGCCGGTTTCCGGACCCTGGCCCGCGAGGAGGGTGTTCCCGACGCCGTGCTCGACCTGTGCATGATCACCAACCCGGCCGAGATCCTGGCGATGGTCTGATGGCGGTACCGAACGGCGGGGACGCGGTGGTCAGGACGCTGCGCGACAACGGGGTCGACACCGTCTTCGGCATACCCGCCAGCTACACGGTCGAGATCTACGACGCCATCCTCCGGCAGGGCGGGATCAGGTCCATCGTGGCCCGCAACGAGCAGGCGGCCACCTTCATGGCCGACGGGTACGCCCGGCGATCGGGCCGGCCGGGAGTGGTGGTCGTGACCGGCGGTCCCGGTCTCGGCAACACGGTGACCGGATTACAGACCGCATACGCGGACTCCTCGCCGGTCGTCGTGATCGCCAGCGACCACAACCCGTCCCAGCGGATGGCGCAGCCACTGGGACTGCCCCACGAGGCGTTCGACCAGGCCGGCCTGGTCGAGGCGACCGGAGCGAGAGTGGTCCGGGCGGACGGAGGCGAGTCGATCGCCGCCGCCGTCCAAGAGACACTGCGGGCCTGCCGCTCGGGGCGTCCCGGACCCGGTGTGGCGCTCATAAGCCGCTCCGCCCTGGAGGCTCCGGAGAGTCTCCCGAGTTCTCGTCACGTGAGACTCCCGGCACCGGACCAGGAGGTCACCGACGAGGAACTCGAGGAAGTCGTCCGGCTTCTGTCGGCCGCAACCGACCCGGTTCTCCTGGTGGGCGCCGGTGTGGTCCGTGCCGGGGCACGGACCGAACTCGCCGGTCTGGTTCGGGCCAGCGGCTTGCCGGTCGTCACGACGGTCCCGGCCCGCGACACGGTGGATACGGCAACCGGCTGGGTGGGAGTGATGAACAGCAGCGCCACCCGGGCGATGGTGGAACGCGCCGACCTGGTGATCGCGGTCGGTACGAGCTTCGGGATCGCGTCCACCGCACATTGGACCCTCCGGATCGGTGGCTCGCTGGTCCACGTCGATATCGATCCGACCAGCCTCGGGCAGCATTACCAACCCGATCTGGCCATCGTGGCCGATGCCGCCTCGTTCCTGACCTCGCTCACCGATTCGTTGAACCGCAAGAGGACCGGCCCCGGCCGAGTCCCGAGCGCGGGCGCGACCACCGTGTCGCATCCGTGGACCGATCCGATCTGCAGGGCTCTCCCCTCCCGGGGCGCCACCATATGCGGCGATGTCACGATGGCTCTCCGGTGGATTCCGGGCGACCCGTCGCTGGGACCCGAGCGCCGGCTGATGACCCCCTGGAACTTCATGACCCTCGGATGGGCCTACGCAGCCGCCCTGGGCGTCCAGGCCGCCGCACCCGATGACACCGTGCTGGCGGTGATGGGCGACGGCGGGGCCCTGTTCACGCTGGGGGAACTGGCCACGGCCGTTGAACACGACTTGCCGGTCTGCCTGCTGGTATACAACAACCGGTCCTACGGGATCATCGCCGAGGCCCAGGACCAGCTTTGCGAGGGACGCCGGTTCGGGATCGATCTGGAGCAGCCCGACTTCGCGGCCGTGGCACGGGCATTCGGGATGAGTTCGTCGCGAGCCGACAACCCTCACGAACTGGAGGCCGCTCTCAGAAAGCATCTGGGAACCGGCGAGCCGAGCCTCATCGAAGCGCGGCTGGGCATCGCGGATCTGGGCGTCGATTCGGTCGGAGGCGGCGAGTGAGTGAGGATATTGCGGCAGCGGATGATCGCATCAGACAGTCCGGAGTGACACGATGAACCACCGAGGCAACCGATCCGACACCCCCGAGCTTCCCAGGCTCGTCACGGAGGTGCCCGGCCCCAGGTCCAGGGCGATCTTCCGGCGGGATCAGAGCCTGCTCGCGGCCGGCAACTCCGCCGGTTCGCTGTGGTCGGAACTGGCCGTGGTGGAAGGGCGCGGCGCCATGATCCTCGACGCCGACGGCAACTGGCTGCTCGATGCCTGCGCGGGCACGGTGGTCATGAACCTGGGCCACGGTCACCCGTCCGTGGCGGAGGCGCTGGCTGGACAGGCCCGGTTGCTGACCCACTTCTACGACTTCACCACCGAGGTGCGCGTCCGGTTCGTCGAACTGCTCAAGAGCACCCTGCCGGAGAGCTTCGATGCTTTCCATCTAGCCAACTCGGGAAGCGAGGCAGTGGAGGCAGCTCTGAGAACGGTCCGTTCGGCTACCGGCCGGCACGAGGTCATCGCGTTCCACAACGGCTACCACGGCCGTACGCTGGGTGCGCTGTCCCTGACATCGGGAGCGGGACGCGAGGGATTGGGACCGTTCCTGCCCGGGGTCGTGCATGCGGTGGCCCCCGATCCGATGGAGACTCCTCACCAGACCGAGGCCGAGCGGGTCGAGGCATGCGCCCGACACCTCGACCGGGTGGCGTCGCAGGTACTGGCCGGCCCGCCTGCCGCGGTCATCATCGAGCCCATGCAGGGGGCCGGAGGCATGATCCCCGTTCCGACCGGGTTCCTGGAGTCGCTCCGAGCATTCTGCGACCGCACCGGAGCTCTTCTCATATTCGACGAGATCCTCACGGGAGGCGGCCGTACCGGTCGACTATGGGCCTACCAGCACTCCGGCGTGGTGCCCGACATCCTCCTGCTCGGCAAGGGCATCGGCGGAGGCTTCCCGCTGGGGATCGTGGCCGGACCCCGGCGAGTCATGGACGCCGGTCCCGGCGCGCAACCCACCCACAACAGCAGCACTTTCGGAGGGAACCCCCTGGCCTGCGCCGCCGGTCTGGCCACGCTGAGCGCTCTGCTCGACGAGGGACTGGTCGACAACGCCGTCCACGTCGGCGATCACCTCATCGATGCCCTACAGGACCGCCTGGAACCCCGCCGCAACGTGGCGGACGTCCGGGGACTGGGCCTGGCCATCGGCATCGAGATGGTGACCGACCGGGCTTCTCGCACCCCGGTGCAGGGCGGCTACATCCGTTCCGTGCTGCGCGGTCTCCTACGCAGGGGGGTGGCGATATCCAGCACCGGCCACGTGATGAGGATCACCCCTCCCCTATGCCTGACGACTCCCCAAGCCGAATACATCGCGCGTGCCGTCGGGAACACCTTCGCTGAGTTGGAACACGACTGAGAAGTCCCCATCGGCTCACCTTGCCTGGCACAAACCCGCCCGCTTGGTGCCGCTTCAAACCGCCGAGTACCCGCCATCGACCACCAGGTCGGAGCCGGTGACATAGGAACTGTCGTCCGACGCCAGGAACAGAACGGCCTTGGCGATCTCCTCGGGTTCCGCCCAGCGCTGCATCGGAATGTGGGGCAGGAAAATGGCGCGGCGCTCCGGGTCCTCCCAGGATGGGCGGCCCATCTCGGTCATCGTGAATCCCGGCACCACCGTATTGACCCGGATCCCGTACCTGGCGTACTGGGCGGCGGCGGTCCTGGTCAGCAAGCGGACGGCCGCCTTCGAAGCCGCGTACGCGGGGGCCTGAGCTTCGGACAGGTCCGGGTAGATGGCGCCGAGCAGGCCCATGACCGATGAAACGTTGACGATCGAACCGCTGCGCTGCTCCCTCATCACCGGAAGGACGGCGCGGATGCCGAGGAACGTCCCGGTCAGGTTGACGTCGTTGACGCGGTTCCACTCCTCAAGGGGTGTGTCCTCGAATGAGGACCGGTGGCCGGTCCCGGCGTTGTTGACCAGGACGTCCAATCTCCCGAAGCCATCGACCGTCTCCCCAACGGCCCGCTGCCAACTCTCCTCCCGGGTCACGTCGAGTGCGATGAACGATGCCGTACCCCCGTCTCGCAAGATGGCGGTCGCCACCTCCTCCCCCGCCCCGGCCTCGATGTCGGCGACCACAACCGCCGCCCCTTCCCCGGCGAACAGGGCGGCCTCGGTGGCGCCCATGCCCCGGGCCGCTCCGGACACCAGCGCTACCTTGCCTTCGAGTCTCACCTGTTCCCCTTGCTTCCGGTCCCGGACCGCCGGCTACCCATTCCGGTTCGCCACCCCGGCCCTTCGAGGCTAGAAACCTCAATGTGAGGACCAAGGCCCTATGTCTAGCCGTCGTGTTTGCCTGTCTGGTCGGCGCGTGCCGCGCCTCGCCCTCTTCTACGACCGCCGCGACGGCGGACACGCTCACCTCGACCACGGTAGCGACCACGGCTGCCGTCCCGTCATCCACCACGGCCACTACCAACCGGCCGACCGGCACCCAGGCCCCTGCCGCGCCGGCGGCGGATGAAGCCTCGGAGGAGTGCGACACCTTCACCACCGCACTCGACCGGCTTGTCTTCGTCCGGCTGCAGCCCATCCTCGAGGAGGCCACCGACCTTCTCCACTCGGCGCCGGAGGTCGTGGACCCCAGCGAGGTGGCGACCGGGCTGATGGAAGCGAGCCGCCAACTCCTCCGACTGGTCGACGAACTCGATCTGATGGGGGTTCCACCAAGGGAGGTCGTGGACCTGCTGCTCTCGATCAGGGAGGGCATCCTGCGTTACGCCACCGGCTTCGACGAGGGAGCTCGAGGGTGGACATCGGGCGACTCGGAGTTGATCGCGGAGGCGAAGACCGGCGTCCTCGAAGCGTCAGCAGTCATGACCGAATTCTTCGGATGGCAACTGTGCCCTTGAGAAGGTAGTCGGACGTAGCACCGCCCTCCAGCCTCCTGTTCCGGTAGGGTCGAAGCAGCGACGGGACCGGCAGGCCAGGGAGACGACATGGCGCAACAGGTAATGACCGTGCGAGGTCCGGTCTCGCCCGACGAACTGGGCCACACCCAGATGCACGACCACCTCTTCGCCGACCTCTCGTGGGCGCGCCACCGGTGGGTGGCGATGCCTATGACCGACGAGGTCCAGATGACGGAGGAGGTCGGTTTCTACAAGGATGCGGGCGGCGGCACCCTTGTCGACCCCATCCTGGAACACATAGGCCGCAAACCGGAGGCCACACGTCGCGTCTCGGAGGCCACCGGTGTGCATATCGTGATGGGCACCGGCTTCTACCGGGAGCCCTACTACCCCGAGTTCGTCAACAAGTGGACGACCCGCCGGCTCGCCGAGTACATCGTCGAGGAGATCGAGAACGGTTGCGCCGACACGGGTATACGCCCGGGCATTATCGGCGAGATCGGCATCGACAAGCGCTGGGTGCAAGGCGTCGAGGAACGGGTGATCCGGGCCGCGGCCCGGGCCCACCACGCCACAGGGCTGGCGATCTCCACCCACACTCCCCCGCACACGGCGCTGCTCTTCCACGAGATCCTCCAGGAGGAGGAGGTTCCACCCGACCGCGTCATCTTCGGCCACTTGGACAATACGCTCGAGATGGACGAGTTGGAGCGCGTCGCCCAGACCGGCGCGTACATCCAGTTCGACCTGATCGGGATCGAGTGGATCAACGCCGACGTTCGCAGGGCCAAGTTCCTGGCCGAACTGGTCCGGCGCGGACACAGGGACCGTCTGCTGGTGGCCCAGGACATGCCCGCCCGGCCCCGCCTGATCACCAACGGCGGGCACGGCTACCGGCACCTCATCGACAGCTTCCTACCCATGCTGCGCGAGGAAGGCATCGACGACGACACGATCCGCCACATCACCCACACCAACCCGGCCCGCGTCCTGGCGGTGGAGGCGGACTGAAGGGCGACCTAGTCCGATCTCTACACTAGTACTGAAGATGCGTTATAGTTATTAACGTCGGAACAGGCGCGAGTTGGGAGAGGAGGGCATGGAAGGGATGGACTGGACCGAGTTCAGCAACGTCTTCGGAACGGTCGGGCCGACCGTCGTTGCCCTAGCCGTGGTAATCCTCAACCGACGCGACCGGCTTGCAGACAAGGTAAATGCCTTGGTCGAGCGGCTGGCCGCCGTCGAAACTCACCTTGCTGGTATCGACAGGAGGCTTGAAGGCACCGAAACGCGGCTTGGGCAGGGGTAGACCCACGCGCACCAAGACCGCTCCGCCCATTTCAGGGCCGCTCCACCGGAGCAGGTGACGGGGGTCTGTCGAGGTCCGGGCAACCCGGGACGTACGTCAAGCGGTCTGCCAACCCGAATGGGTATCCACTTCCCCTCGTCAACCCAGGCAAATGGGTCCCGAGCCAATCCTTGTCAGTCGGGTAGGGAACAGACATCGAACGCTGCCATCGCGTAGCCGAGCATCGTGTAGTAACCGACCAGGATGCTGAGTTCGACCACGCCGCCGGCGCCGAGTTCGGCTTCGATACGGCCGAAGGTCGGTTCGGAGAGGAAAGACGACTCGCACAGCTCCCGCACCGCGTCGATGATCACCGCCTCCCTCTCGGACAGATCTCCTGGCGTCCCGTCCAGGTAAGCGAGCGCGTCGGGGCGGACACCTTCCCTGAGAGCAATCTCCACGTGCGTATCCCAGACGTACCGGCAACCGTGGACCGTACCGGTCGCCAGGATTGCCAACTCCCGGTCTGTACCGGAGAGTCCCGATTCGAACCGGACCACATGGCCCAGCCGGGCGATGTGCTCGGCCTGGACGGGAGCGTGCAGGAGCACTTGGAAGGGTCTGACGAGGGTGCCCCGGCTCTCGATGATCCAGTCGTACAGTTCAGCCTGTTCCGGGGCGAGCCCGTCCTTGCCGTCGATCAGGTCAATTCGCGCCATAGTCTCCTCGCCTACCCGCCCCGGCTTGTCCGGTCCGGGCACCCGACCGTAGCGCGTCGGGAAGGCCGTTCGGCCCCGGAGAGGGTGGCACGGTAGAATCGCCGCCGATGACCAATCCCGGCTTTGTCCATGGCCGTTGAGCCCGACCGGATCCGCATCCTCCACGACGACGAGGACTGCCCCGAACTTCCCATCGTCGAGCGAGGCGGGAGAGCCTGGGCGGTGGTCTGGCCCGGTCTGGGCGCCCGCCTGCGTTCGATCCACCACATCTCCCTCCGACCCCACGGACGGACGGCCCTACTCGAGCATCCGATGGAGGCCGTCTACTACCTGATGGACGGGAGCGGCGCGGCTGTCGACCCCGCGCGCGGAAGCCGCAGCGACCTGACGCTCGGCGCCATGGCTCACATAGGCCCCGGCACCCCGTACGTACTGGAGGCGGGACCCGAGGGAGCCGAGATCGTCGGGGGCCCCTGTCCCGCCGATTTCCGCATGTACGCCCACCTAGGTGTGGAGCAGTTCCCCATTCCCGAGCCCAGCGTCATCAGGGAGCCGGCGGCGGGGGTCCGCGCCTTCCACCGCGACCAGCCGACCGCCATGGTCCCGATGATCGCCCGCGATGCTCGCCTCATCGTGTGGGCCGGCGTCGAGGCGTACACCGCCAACATGAACTACGTGGACATGCAGCCGGGCGAGCGCAACGTCGAGCACGTCCATGTCGAGTCGGAGGACACCATCTACATCCTCGACGGCAAGGGAAGCATCGACGACCTCACCAACGATCTCCGTCTCGAGTTCGAGGCCGGGGACGTGGTGCACGTGCCGGTGGGCGTGTGGCACGCGGTGTCGGGGGACAGGAACGACCACATCGAGAGCGTCGGCGGACCGTGCCCGGCGGATTGGAACATGCTGCGCGTCGCGGGCCTGATGCCCGACGAATCGAACAAGGAGTAGTAACCATGGCCAACACCGTTTCCGTAGGTCTCGTTCAGATCGGCGGCGAGCCCTTCCAGGTGGAGGAGAACCGAGACCTGTGCTACCGATCGGCCGACACTGCTTTCGAGCAAGGCGCCGACATCGTCATCCTGCCCGAGATGATCATCCACGGCTACACCGCCGACTGGCGCGCCCTGTCAGAGGTAGCGGAGCCGGTGGACGGACCCACCGTCAAGCAGTGGGTTTCCCTGGCGGCCGACGCCAACGGCTACGTGGTGGGCGGGTTCTGCGAGCGGGACGGGGAGGCCCTATACAACTCGGCGGTGGCGGTCGGACCGGACGGGATCATCCTCCACTACCGCAAGACCCATCTCTTCGCGGAGGAGAAGGTGGTGTTCCGCGACGGCGACCTCGGGTTCCCCGTGGCGCACACCAGGTTCGGGACCATCGGGCTGTGCGTCTGCTACGACCTGCGCTTCATCGAGGTGGTCAGGTTGCTGGCCCTGAAGGGCGCCGACCTCATCTGCGTGCCCACCGCCTGGCTGCCCGGGTTCGACCAGGAGCGCTGGGACAAGGACGGTATGTGTCCCCAGGGTCGGGGGGCGGTCCTGCAGGCCAACCTCAACCAGGTGTTCATCGCCTGCGCCTCACAGGCAGGGCGGCACGGTGATCTCGACTTCCTCGGATCTTCGATCCTGGTCGATCCGTACGGCAAGCTGCTGTCAGGACCGCTGCCGGACTCCACCGACAAGATCACGGTTACCGAGGTCGACATCGGCGCCGCCAAGCGGGCCCAGGTCCGGGGCGAACTGATCGCCCCGCGGGCCGACCGCCGCACGGACCTCTACGGCATCTGGGAGGACGGCCAGAGGTACTGAGCGGGTCTGACAGGCAGGACTCCGCGCTCTACCATCCGCTCGTCCCACAGCATCGGAGGCACCCCGGATGAAACTCGTCGACCTCTCCCATCCAATCAACCTGCACACGCCCGGATGGGTCGGATATCCAGGATCCAAGATGTACTACACCCAGACACTGCAGACCAACCGGGTGGTGTCACAGCGGTTCGAGACCTCGCTGCACGTGGGGACCCACCTCGACGGCCCGATGCACATGGCGGACGGGGCAGGTGACATGGCCTCCCTGCCGTTGGACAAGCTGGTGCACGAGGGTGTCATCGTCGACGTGTCGGACGAGGTCAGCGACTGGAGCATCATCACCCCGGAGCACATCACCTCCAAGGTCGAGGTCAAGAAGGGCGACATCCTGATCATCCACACCGGATACCACCGCTACTACGAGGGCCAGCCCGAGCAGGACCTGACCCGCTACTTCTGCATGCATCCGGGCGGAACCCAGGAGCTGGCCTACTGGATGCTCGACATGGAGATCCGCTGGTGGGGCGTCGACGCCGGCTCCGGCGACCATCCGATGAACACCAGCATCCGCCACATGCGACCGGACCTCACCAAGCGCTTCGAGGACCATGTCGGCATGTCCGCACTCGAGTACTTCGGCGAGTACACCTACACCCACCACAAGAGCGGGAGGGTGATCACCGAAGACCTGTTCCCCCTCCACTACCTGGCCTTCCCCGACGGCTGCATCCACGCTGAGAACGTCGGCGGGGACATCGAGAAGGTGCTCAACCAGCGCTGCATCATCGGTGCCTTCCCGTGGAAGTTCGAGGGTGGGGAGGCCTGCCCCTGCCGGATCATCGCCTTCTTCGACGTGGGCGACGACCTTTCAGTGGAGGAAATCGCCGAGGCCCTCTAGATGATTAGTTCCTAGTCCGTAGTCGGTAGTCGGTAGTTGACAATCGGTAGTTACCGTTAGATCGGATCATTTGCCATCCTCCGCAACACTGTCTGGGTCTCGCGGTTCCGCCGAGGGGGGCTCTTCGCAAGAGTGGCTGTGAGGGGTTCGCATCCAGGAACAGACGTATACAAGTTACAGACGCGCGTATAAAAGTTACATATGCGTTGCACAGCGTTGTGGAGCACATCGTAGAGTGCAGTCGCTGCCGGCCAGATCCCTTGGAACTACTCGTCTAGGAGGGCCCGACCTCCGCACGGAGGAGGTTGCGACCGGTTCGCAGACCTGGGTTCGTCGCTCCCATGAAGAGCCCGACCCGACCACCTGCCGCATCCTAGAATCGGCGGAGCAATGACAGAGCCCGTGATCGAGGATCCCTGGCCGACGAAGGCGGACGCCCTGGCCGCGGCGGCCGTCATCGCCGAGCAGGCCCGCACACTGTACGGTGACGAACTCGACGGTGTGTGGCTCTACGGATCGCGGGCCAGGGGCGACAACAAAGGCGATTCCGACCTCGACGTGCTGGTGGTGAAGCGCTCGAAGGAGTTCGACCCGCGCAACCAACTGCTGTGGAAGTTGCACCGGGTCCTAGAACCGCACTACTTCGACAGTCTGACCTGGATACTCGTATACATCCACGTCTCGTACACCAAGCAGTTCAAGGAGTGGGACACCATGTTCTACCGCAACGTGCGCGCCGACGCCCTCCCCATCGCATGACCTCCACCGAAGAGGCGTTCCTGCTGTTGACCCACGCCGACAACTACCTAGGCTACGCCGAGACCAACCGCCGGTCCGGCATCTACGGACCGGCCGTGTCGATGGCCTATTACGCGGCGTTCTACGCCGCCCAGGCCGTGGTCGCCTACCACCGGGAGGGGCCGAAGACACACAAGGGAGTCAGGAACGTCTTCCACCGGCTCGCCGTCCTCGAGTCCGACTTTCCGGGCGAGGTCGCCCCGGTGCTCGCTGATCTGGCTGATAGCCGGTTAAAGGCCGACTACGACCACGAGACGATGGACGACTGGACGGACGCCGACGCCTCGGATGCCATTCGCCAAGCGCGGACCTTCGTGTCAGAGGTGAGTGCCTGGTTCAGCCGCCATCACACGCCGGACAGTCAGTGACGGTGGAAGGATCCTCCGGCGGCGTCACGTTCGCAGATGCGGCGGACCCGTTCGGGACTCAGGGGTAGCCGGGTCACGTCCTCCGGACGTCCCAGGGCATCGGCAACCGCGTTGGCGATCGCCGCTCCGACCGCGGTGATGCCGCCCTCCCCGGCCCCTTTGACACCGAGCGGGTTGAGCGGGCTGGGAGCATCCTCGGTGACCAGCACCTCGACCGGGGGCATCTCCTCCATGGTCGGCATCAGGTAGTCCATGAAACTGGCGGCAAGCGGCTGCGCGGAGTCGTCGTACAGGAACTCCTCCAGCAGCGCTCCGCCCAGGCCCTGCGCGGCGCCACCGTGGATCTGGCCGTCGACAAGGCCGGGATTGACCGCGCGGCCGACCTCGTAGGCGACGATCAGGCGCTCGGGTTCCACCTCTCCGGTATCACGGTCGACCCTGACCACAGCCGCGTGGATGCCGTACGGGTAGACCATGTGGTCCACCTCGAACCAGCCCTCGGCTGCCAGACCGGGTTCATCGACCGCGGGGCCCGGCCGCAGTCGGCGGGCCGCTTCACCCAACGTCATCGCCGGACCGCCCGGCGAGCCCCGCACGAACACCCGGCCGTCCTCGATGGTGAGGTCCTCGAGGGGCGCTTCGAGGACCTCTGCCGCCTCGTCCAGCGCCTTCTCTCGCACCCGGCGGGCCGCGATCAGCGTGGCGGAACCCGCCATGACCGTGACCCGGCTTGCGAACGCCCCCATCCCCCAGGCCATGTCGTCCGTCTGGCCGTGCCGGACCCGGACCCGTTCGATCCCGACTCCGAGCGTCTCGGCGCAGATCTGGGCCAGGCAGGTCTCCACACCTTGGCCGATGGAGGCCGCCCCGGTGAACACCACCACGTACCCGGCCTCGTCGACCGTCACCTTCACACCTTCGAACGGGCCGAGCCCGCTCTTCTCGATGAAGAATCCCAGCCCGAGGCCCACCGCCTCACCCCGCGACCGCCGGACGGCGAGGTCCGCCGACAAGCTTCCGTAGTCGAGGTGGTCGATGAGGAGATCCAGGAGCAACTCGTAGTCCCCCGAGTCGTATGTCACCTCGGTACCGAGAGCACCGATTCCCCGCTCGTAGGGCATCGAGCCCACCGGTATCAGGTTGCGCCGGCGTATCTCGACAGGGTCCAGGCCCAGCCGGTGAGCGATCACGTCCATCAGGCGCTCACGGACGAAGCTGCTCTCGTACCTGCCGGGAGCCCGGTAGGTACCGCACGGGGTCTTGTTGCTTAGCCTCACATGCCCCGTGCACCGGTACGCAGGCCAAACGTAGGGTCCCGGCAGCATCGACGAGGTAAGTTCGCTCACGGTGGTTTCGTGGGTTCTCAGGTATGCGCCCTGGTCGACCCAGAACTCGGCATCCACCCCCCGCACCCAACCGTCCTCGTCGACGGCTGCGCGGATGCGGTGGACCTGATCGCGGGAGTGGTTGGCGGCCAGCATGTGCTCCCGCCGATCCTCGACCCAGCGGACAGGCCGCCCGGTACGGCGGGCCGCCCAGCAGACCAGGACGTCCTCCGGGTACAGCTCTCCCCGCACCCCGAAACCGCCCCCCACGTGGACTTCCCGCAGGACCACCGCCGAGGTGGGGAGACCGAGCATGCGGGCTATGGCGCCCCGGTTGTAGTGAGGAACCTTGGCGGCGCCGAACATCTCCAGGGTGGAGCTCGTGGCGTCGTAGCGAGCCAACGCACCGCGCGTCTCCATGGGCACGGCCGAGTGCCGGCCCACGCTCAGCTCCATCTCGACGACCACCGGACCTCCGGCGAATGCGGCGGCCAGATCGCCGTAGGCCTTCTCCACCACCCCCACCTCGGTGGCCCGCGACGCGTCCAGGTACGGATCGACGACCGGTCGCAACTCCTCGATGTCGACGAACACCTGCTCGGCCGCGTCCTCGGCCAGGTAGGGATCCTCGGCCAGCACGACCGCGACCGGCTCGCCGACGTAGCGGACGTGGCCGTCGGCGAGTACCGGCTGGCGGTAGCTCTCCACACCGGTGATCATCGGCATCCGGAAGTCGATCGGGGGGATATCCCCGGTATCGGCGGCCGTCCAGACGGCCTCGACGCCAGGGAGTGACAGCGCCCCGGCCGTGTCTATACCGACGATCCTGCCGTGAGCAACCGGGGAACGCACCACCCGCAGGTGGAGTTGACGGGGTAACGAGAGGTCGGCGGCGAACCGGGCCGAACCGGTGAGGAGGGGGCGGTCCTCGATCCTCCTGACCGAACTCCCGACGTAGGTCATTTCCTCATTGTCGTGGCGGCCTGGCGGACCGCCTTCAGGATGTTCTGGTAGCCGGTGCACCGGCAGAGGTTGGACGAGAGCACCGCGCGCAGCTCGTCGTCGCCGGGATCGGGGTTCTGCTCCAGGTAGCCGACCGCCAGCATCAGGAATCCGGGGGTGCAGAAGCCGCATTGCAGTCCGTGGTTCTCCCAGAACGCCTGCTGGATGGGATGCAGGATGTCGCCGTCGGCCAGACCCTCGACGGTACGGAGTTCCATGCCCTCGCACTGCACCGCGAACATCAGGCAGGCTCGCACCGGATCCCCGTCGGCCAGGATCGTGCAAGCGCCGCACACGCCGTGCTCGCAGCCCAGATGGGTTCCCGTGAGGCCGCAGTTGTCCCGGAGGGTGTCGGCCAGGGTACGTCGCGGCTCCACCCTTACCTCGTAGGTGCGGCCGTTCACGTCGAGCTTCACGTCGACCAACGTCCGTTCGGTCATGCGGGGATCCTCTCGTTCTTCCGGATCAGGCTGCGCAACCGGGAGGGAGTCGCCGGCGTCTCGTTGACCTCCACGCCGAGTGGCCGCAGCGCGTCGGAGATCGCGTTGATGATCGCAGCCGGGGCGCCGATGGTGCCACCCTCCCCCAGACCCTTGGCGCCGGTGATGGAGGCGTCGGACACGGTGACCAGATGGTGTGTCTCTATCTCGGGAATCTCGGCCATGGTGGGCGGGAGGTAGTCCATCAACGAGGTGGTGAGGATGTTGCCATCCTCGTCGTAGACGATCTCCTCGTACAGCGCACCCGCTATTCCCTGGGTGACTCCCCCGTGCAGTTGCCCGTCCACGATCATGGGGTTGATCAGGACACCGGCGTCCTCGACCACCACGAACCTCTCGACCGTCACCCCCCCGGTCTCGGGATCCACCTCGACGACCGCCGCGTGGCAGGCGTTGGAGAAAGTCCCGGCCGGGTCGTAGGTGGCCACCGCGGAGAGCCCAGGTGTCACGCCGGGACCGAGACGGTGGCTGGAGTGGTACGACGACCGGGCCAGAGCCGCCACACCGATACCGGAGTCCGTACCCGAAACGCGTGCCACCCCTTCGCTGATCACTATGTCCTCGGGAGCGGCCTCCAGCTGATCCGCCGCGATCGCGGCGATCTTCGACCGGAGGATCCCGGACGCCAGCTTGGCGGCGCCCCCGGCTATGACCAGGGAACGGCTGGCGAAGGTGCCCCAACCGTATGGCGTGCGGTCGGTGTCCCCGTGGACGATGCGGACGGTCCCTGGTTCCACACCCAACTCGTCGGCGATCAGCTGGGCCAGGCTGGTGCCCAGTCCCTGACCGTGCGGGTTGGCGCCCAGCCGCGCCTCGACGTTGCCGGACGGATCCATCACCAGGTCGACGGTCTCGTAGCCGGGAGTGATGTCCATGCTGCGGGCGGCGAACGCCTCGGTGCCGTAGCCGGTCCGCTCCGAGAATACCGAGAATCCCACCCCCAGGTAGCGCCCCTCCCCAAGGGCCGCCGCCTGGCGTTGCCGGAACGCCGCCAGGTCGACGGTGTCCCGTGCGGTTTCGAGGGACTCGAGGTAGGACCCCTCGTCGTACACCAGCCCGGTGGCGGACGTGTACGGGAACCATCCGATCAGGTTCCTGCGGCGGATCTCGGCGGGTTCGACCCCGAAGCGGGCGGCGGCGAGGTCCATGAGCCGCTCCATCGCCAGGGTGATGACCGGACGGGAGACCCCCCGGTACGGGGCCATCGGGCACGTGTTGGTGGCGACACCCCTGGAGCGCACCCTGTAAACCCGGAAGTCGTACGGACCGGGAAGCTCCGCCAGGGCCATGAGCGGCTCGACACCGCAGGTCACCGGGAAGCAGGAATAGGCGCCCACGTTGCAGAGCAGTTCGGCGTCCACGGCAAGCAGGCGGGCATCGCCGTCGAAGGCGCCCCTCACCCGGTATTCGTGGTCTCGGCTGTGGAACCCGGCCATGAGGTTCTCCCTGCGGTCCTCCACCCAGGACACGGTGTTACGGAGCCGTCTCGCCAGCCACACCGCGACGACGTCCTCGACGGCCAGGCAGAATTTCTGCCCGAAGGCGCCGCCCACGTCGGGTACCACCACGCGGAGATCCGACTCGGGCATGCCGATGAGGTCGGCGATGATGGTGCGCACGACGTGGGGCGACTGCACCGAGGAGGTCAGGGTGACCCGGGAAGAACGCGGGTCGAAGGATGCCGTCGAACCCCTCGTCTCCAAGGGCATGGCACTCTCCCGTCGGGATCGCAGGCCGAACTCGACCACTTCGTCCGCGGCGGCGAACACCTCATCCACCCCGTCGGTCTGGAACCTTGCATCGACCAGAAGGTTGTCGGGAACGTGGTCGTGAACGGCCGGCGCCCCGAGCCGTATCGCCTCGGAGGCGGTGGTCACGTGCTGCCAGGGCTCGATCTCCACGAAGACCTGCTCGGCAGCGTCCTCGGCCTCCTCGGGAGATCCGGCCACCACCACCGCCACCGGCTCGCCGACGAACCGGACCCTGTCCAGAGCGAGCACCGGCTGGTCGACCGGGCGGTAGTCGTCCCGATGCAGGAGCGGGCGGACGGGGCGGACACCGGCGAGATCGGCCCCGGTGAAGACCGTGACGTGGTCCGGCGCATCGATCGACACTATCCGCCCGCTGGGCACGGGACTGCGGACGAATCTGAGAAAGGAGGCGTTGCGGGCCACGTCGGCGGCGAACCGGCCGTCACCGGTCAGGAGGGGCGGATCCTCCAGGCGTGGCAGCGACCGTCCGATCCACGGGGTCACCGCGCGGTCGCCTGCTCGAGCGCCCGCCTGGTCAGAGCGCGGACCAGATCTCTGCGGTACTCGGCCGATCCGTGGATGTCCTCCATGGGGTCGACCTCCTGTGCAGCCACCTCGGCGGCGGCGGCGAAGGCTTCGCTCGTGGCTGGTCCGCCGGTGAGATGATCCTCGGCTGCCGAAGCCCGCACCGGCCGGTCGCTCACCGCCCCGAGAGCGATCCGCGCCTCCGTCACCTGCCCGTTCCGCGTCTCGAGCACTGCCGCGGCCATAGCCAGGGCGAAGTCGCCGGCGCGCCGGCTGAACTGCTGGAATCCGACCTTGCTGGAAGGGACCGGCTTGGCCAGGCGGGTCTCGAGCAGCAACTCGTCGGGGCCCAGGTCGGTGGTGAACACGGTCTGGAAAAACCGTTCGGCGGGGATGGTGCGGGTACCGGCCACGCTGGCCGCCACCATCTCGGCGTCCAGCAGCATCGCGATCACGCACCATTCGGCCGCGGGGTCGGCGTGGGCCAGGCTCCCTCCGAAAGTCCCCCTCACACGGATGGGGAGATGGCCCACATGGTGCGCCGCCAGGCTGAGGAGCCTACCGAGTGGCCCACCCACCGGCGGCTTCTCGAAGGACACGTGGCGGACCAGGGATCCGACCCGGAGAGCCCCTCCCTCGTCGGTGATGTGATCGAGTTCGCCGACCCGGTTGATGTCCACCAGCACGGCCGGGCGGGCCAGGCGGAAGTTCATGGCCGGCACCAGGCTCTGGCCGCCCGCCAAGACCTTGGCGTCGTACCCGTGCCGATCCAGGGCCGCCAGCACCTCTTCGACGGAACGCGGTTGGTGGTAGTCGAATCGGGCCGGCTTCATGCGGGCCGGAGTGTACTATCCGGGCGCCAACCCGAGGTTCCATCACGTCAGAACAGCGCGTCGCGACCCGAGGCGGCATCGGGGCTTCCGTACTGCGGCACGAGGATCCGCCGCTGCTGACCGGCCGGGCCCGGTACGTCGCCGACATCCAACTCGACCGCCAGTTGACCATGTCGATAGTCCGGTCACCGGTCTCCCACGGGACGCTGGCCGGTGTCGACACCTCAGAGGCAAGAGCCCTCCCCGGGGTCGCGGCCGTCTTCACCGCCGACGACGTGGCGCAGGACCTGGGCCACGTGCCCCGCATCCCGCCGCGGGTGTCGTTCGACGAGACTGTGCTTCCCTACCTGCAACCCGTGCTGGCTCGGGACCGGGTCCGGTACACTGGCGAGCCGCTGGCGGTGGTGCTGGCCGAGGACCGCTACGTGGCCGAGGACGCAGCCGAGCTGGTGTTCGCCGACATCGATCAGCGCCCGGCGATGGTCGACGCTGGTCGGGAGGCCGAGCAGGGAGAGCAACTGTTCGAGACCGGGAACCTGGTCACGACGCTTCATGCCGAGTTCGGCGACGTGGAGACCGCCCTGCGCGACGCCGAGCAGGTGATCGAGGTCGAGCTGAGCATCGGCCGGCACAGCGGCGTCCCGATGGAGACCAGGGGCCTGGCGGTGGAGTTCGATCCGGGCACGGGACGCCTGACCGTCTATGGAGCCACCAAGGTACCGCACTGGAATCTCTCCACCACGGCAGAACTCCTCGGCCTCCCACCCAGCCGGATCCGGATGCGCGAGACCGCCATCGGCGGCGGTTTCGGCGTCCGGGGAGAGTTGTACCCCGAGGATGTGCTCGCGGTGTGGGTGGCTGATCGACTCCGGCGTTCGGTCTCCTGGGTCGAGGACCGCCGGGAACATCTGGTGGCGGCCAACCACTCGCGCGAGCAGAGGCACCGGGCCAGGATCGCGGGAGACCGGGACGGCCGGATCGCGGCCATCACGTCGGACTTCGACATGGACGTGGGCGCCTATGCCCGGACCCACAGCATCCGTGTCGCCGACCTGACGCTGTCCATGATCCCCGGACCCTACGACCTGGACGCCTACCGGGGCTCGGCCCGGTGCGTGGTCACCAACAAGACGCCCACCGGCACCTACCGGGCACCGGGACGCTTCGAGTCCAGCTTCGTCCGCGAGCGCCTGATCGATCTGTTCGCCGCCGAGATCGGCATGGACCCGGTGGAGGTGCGCCTGCGCAACCTGATCCGGCCCGGCCAGATTCCGTATCCTCGGCCGCTGTCCTCCACCGGGGAACCGATGCTGTTCAGCGACGGCGACTTCCCTTCGATCCTGACCCGGCTGGTGGAGTCCTTCGACTGGAGGAAGGTAGAACGGCGGCGCTCCGACGGGGAGTTGGTCGGGGTGGGTCTGGCGATCTTCCTGGAGAAGTCGGGGCTCGGACCCTGGGAGACAGGTGCGGTGGAGGTCGATCCGGATGGTCTGGTACGGGTCCGCTCCGGGTGCTCCTCGGTCGGCCAGGGAATCCGGACCGTGCTGGCGCAGATCGTCGCCGACCGGCTACAGGTCGATAACGGCGCGGTCCGGGTCGAGTTGCTGGACACCGATCGCACCCCCTACGGGACCGGTAGCTACGCAAGCCGGTCGACGGTCACTGCGGGAAGCGCCCTCGTACAGGCTGCAGACGAGATCATCGCCCTAGCCAAGCAGGTGGCATCGGTCGATTTCGAGGTAGCCGAGGAGGATCTGGAGTACATCGATGGTGGGGTACAGGTGCAGGGGTCGCCCGGATTCAGGATGTCGATCTTCGAGGCCGCCGCCCGTCTCCATCCGATCACAGCCCCCCATTACGGGCGCGAGCGTCCGGGCCTGGTGGCCGAGTCGGTATTCGACGTCGAGCGGGTCGTCTACCCGTGCGGCGCCAACCTGGCGGTGGTCCGGGTGAGTCCGGACACCGGTGAGGTCACGGTCGAGTACCTGTTGCTCCTGTACGACATCGGTCGGGCGATCAATCCGATGCTGGTGGCCGGACAGATGGAAGGTGGAGCTATCCAGGCGATCGGAGGAACCCTCTACGAGCAGTTCGCCTACGATGCCGACGGCAACCCGCAGTCGGCTTCCTTCATGGACTACCTCCTCCCGACCATGTCCGAGACCCCCGTGATGGACACCATCATCGGGGAATCGGCCCCCACCGCCACCAACCCCCTAGGTACCAAGGGAGCGGGAGAGGGCGGCGTCCCCGGGGTGGCCGCAGCAATCGCAACCGCCATTGAACAAGCCCTGGGACAGCCCGGCCTGGTGACCGCGGTGCCCATCCTTCCCGAGACTCTGGTCGCAGGGACCCCTTCCCGGATCAAGGGTGATTACGCGGCGGCATTTCGGGAGTGGGTCGATAGTGGTGAGGCGGCGGTACGGGAGACGGTGGTGGGCGACGGCCTCGTACCCGAGTGAGACGCTGCCGGATGCATTTCGCCAACCCCGGCCGGTAACCCACCTCAGAACCTGCTCGACTCCGGGGGTGGCAATGGTGGAGTTTGTCAACTATATCGGGTTGTATCTGACAAGTTTATCCGGAAAGATCTGTTAATTAGGGGTTAGGATCAGGGTATGGGCCTCTTCGCGCGCCATGTCAGATCCCAGGTAGAGGATGCGCTGGATTGGGCCCGGGTAGTCATGATCCATGGGGCGCGCCAGAGCGGCAAGACCACCCTCGCCCGGATGATCGCCGAGGCCCGCGGGGGTACCTACGCGTCGATGGACGACGAAGCGCTACGAGAGAGCGTCCTGGACGACCCGGTCACCTTCCTCGCTCATCAACGATACCCCCTGGTGATCGACGAAGTTCAGCGGGGTGGCGACAGGCTCGTGTTCGCCGTGAAACGGCTCGTAGACGAAGAGAGCACGCCGGGGAGGTTCATCCTCACCGGTTCTACCAATTTCCTGACGGTGCCGAATATCAGCGAGTCCCTCGCCGGACGGGTCCAGATCTTTCGCCTGTGGCCGTTGTCGGAAGCGGAACTCGTCGGGACTCATCCGACAGAGATCGACCACTGGTTCGAAGGCGGCCTCCATCCGATCCCGGTGTCCGAACTCGACCGCGCCGACTACCTGGCGCGGGTGTGTCGGGGAGGCTATCCGGAAGCCGTCAGCCTCGACCCCGGCCGGCGGAGCCGCTGGTTCCAGGGATATGTCGAGACAGTCGTGCAGCGCGACATCGTCGCTCTCGCCGACATCCGCAAGGCCTCCGCCCTGCCACCGCTACTCAGATGGACCGCCGCACTGACCGGCACGCAGGTCAACCTTTCCGACGCTTCCAGACGATCGGGAATAAGCCGGCCGACAGTCGCCGGGTACTTCGAGTGGCTCCAGACCGTCTTCCTCGTTCACGAGCTCCCGCCGTGGTCACGCGGCCTGGCGCCGGGGGCCGGACGGCGACCCAAGTTCTATCTCACCGACTCGGGCCTGGCCGCGGCCCTGCTAGGTGCGGACGCCGACTCCTTGGTCTCGCCCACAGCCGCCGCGACGGGACCGCTTCTGGAGACCTTCACCGTGAGCGAGATCGCCCGGCAACTCTCCGCGTCGCCGCGGGCTGCCAGGCTCTCCCACTACCGCGACCACAAGGGCCGCGAGATCGATCTCATCCTCAGCGCAAGCAACGCCGACGTGGTAGCTGTGAAGATCAAGGCCACTACCTCGCCCCGGTCCAAGCACATGGACCACCTTCGGTGGCTGCGCAACAGACTCGACGCTGTTTCCCCGGGCGCCTTCCGCGCCGGCATCCTCTTGCACACCGGCCCCTACGCCCTCTCCATGGGCGACCGGCTCCACATACGCCCGATCGGCTGCTTGTGGTCCCCGTCCTGAGGCGCCGCGGACTACCGCTGGGGAACCCACCTCATCCATCAACCAGCCTCGCAGAGAGAGACCATGATCGGCTGGGTGGCGTAGAGAAGGGGATTGCCGGTTGTCCTCAACCAGGGAGGATTTCCTCCGCCGTCCCGCGCAGAATCCTCCGGGTTGAATCCACTCCCAGACCTGCCTGCCGGCAGGCTTGCTCGATGTAACCGACCGGGCGGTCCAGGCTCATCGGGAACGGCGCGTCGGTTCCGGCCGCGATCCGGTCGGGACCGATCGACTCCATCATGAAGATCAGGGCCCGGGGGTCATGGAGCAGGGTGTCGTAGTAGAAACACCGCAGGATCGAGTCCGGATGATCGACGGCCCGGTCGAATCCGGGTGCGTGCCGCGACGCGTGTACGGCCCGGCCTGCCAGGTAGGGCAAGGTCCCGCCTCCGTGGGCCAGAAGGATCCTCAGTCCGGGCCAGTTCGCGAAGACCCCGCTGAAGTAGAGACGTAAGGCAGCCAGGGTGGTCTCGAAGGGGTTGCCGCAGACATTCCCGAGGAAGTGCGCCTTCATACGACTACCGCCCATCACCCGATGGGGATGGATGAAGATGAGCACGCTCAGCGACTCGGCCGCCTCCCACAGCGGTTCCAGGCCACCCGCGTCGAGGTCCGTACCTCCGATTTGGGTCGGTACGGCGGCCCCGACGAATCCGAGTTGCTCTACGCAACGACGCAGTTCGGAGGCTGCCAGGTCGCCGTCGGTCACCGGGAGAGCAGCCAGGGCTCTGAATCCTGGAAGGCCATCCAGATCCCGGGCCGTGGCGTCGTTCATGGCCCGACACCAACTCGCCGCGTCTTGGCCGGGGAGGTCGTCGCCGGCCACGTCCATCCAGGGCGACACGACCTGGAGGTCGATGTTGCGTTCTGCATTCCACCGCGTCCGGGCAGCCAGGTCCGTGAGGGCCGGCGGAACCGGGCGGGACGGACCGGATGGGAAGTCCAGGATCCGACTCTCCAGGCTGAACCCCACCGGGAGCAGACCCTCCGACGCCGCAACCGGTAGCGACGGCGGCAGGTAGTGGGCGTGGACATCGATCAACGGAGCGTCCCCGGTCCGTCAGCCGGCCGACACATCTCGCCAGGCCACCTCTCCCCCCACGATGGTCACCGAGGGTCCCATCCCCGCCATCTCGTCGGGCGGGAGCGGGCGCGGATCACGCGGGAAGACCGTGAAGTCGGCGAGGTACCCGGGGGCGATCCGGCCCCGCTCGTGCGAGAGGCCGTCCGCCTCGGCCGGCCACCTGGTCATCATGGCGATCACCTCATCGAACCCGATCGCCTCGTGTGGCCCCCACACGTCGCCCCAGGCATCGACTCGAGCGGTGGCCGTGGCAGCAGCCGCCATCGGCGAGGCGTCGGGTATCACCGGGGTGTCCGAGCTGTGTACCGGCTTGAGACCGGCGTCCAGCCAGCTACGGAGCGGGTACATGATCGCCAGCCGTTCCTCCCCCATCGCGGCCAGGAAGTCCGGAGCCCGCAGGCGCAGGAAGGCCAGCTGAGGTACGGGGACGATCCTCCCGATGCGCATCGCCTCGACAGCGGTGTCCGAAGTCAGGCAGCAGTGCTCGATCCGGTGGGAACGGAGGCCACCGGCAGCCGGATGCCTGCTGAGTACCCCCGCGACGGTCTCCACCGCGGCGTCGCCGATGGCGTGGACGCACATCTGCCAGCCCAGCACCGCCCCCCTGCGAACCGCCTCCTCCAGTTCCGCCTCGCCGGCGTGCATGGTTCCGCAGGTGCCGGTGTCCGAGTACGGCTCGGACATGGCAGCGCTCCGCGGCCCGAAGGCGCCGTCCGAGAACACCTTCGCCCCTCCTATCCGGAAGTAGGGTTCGCCGACCCCCGGGCGTAGCCCGAGGTCACCCGCCGCGTCCAGCAACTCGGCCCGCATCATCGACGTGAACCTGAGCCGCAGGGCCCGGCGCTCGCTCATGCGCAGGAAGGCTGCGATCTCCTCCCCCATCCGGGACATGGTGAGCGGTGCTGCGTTCGTCACGTATGTAAAGCCCAGCGAAAGGAAGTAGTCGGTTGCGACCTCGATGGCCTGTTCGTCCTCCGAGTCGGACCAGGGAGGGATAACCGGATCGAGCAGACTTCTGGCACCGTCGAGCAGTTCGCCGGTCGGCCTCCCGTGCCTGTCCCGGACGATCTCACCGTCGGGCGGGTCGGGTGTATCCGGGCCTATACCCGCCGCCGCCAGCGTCGCGTGGTTGGCAACCCGGCGATGGAAGTCGAAACTGTCGAGCACGACACACCGTCCGTCGGGCAGGTCGAGTTCGGCGGCTGTCGGGGCTCGCCCCTCGGCGAGCGACGCGGGGTCGTAGCCGCGGCCCTTGATCCAGCGACCCGCCGGGAGCCGCAGGTGGGCCGCTCCAACCAGCCCGACGATCTCCGCCACCGACGACACGTCGGAGGGCCAGCAAGGAACGCCCATGCGGGACCGGCCGTAGTTGACGGCATGCACATGGCTGTCCGCCAGCCCGGGGAAGACCGTCCCCCCGCCGAGATCGACCGTCTCGGCATCGGGGGCAACCGAATCCCGGACCTCCCGGTAGTCACCCGCCAAACGCACCCTCTGACCACTGACGGCGACCGCCTCGGTCGGGCGGTCGCCGTCAGTTACGAAAGATGCGTTTGTCAGTACTCGGTCAGGCCTCAATCAGCAGTCGGTGTCCAGGTCGTTGGCCTCGTCGACGATCGCCTGCTGGTCGAAGTCGTTGATCTCGTCGAGCAGGTCGTCTATGACGTACTCGCCCATGTCGATCTGCTCGGAGATCACACCGCCCTGGATGAATATGTTCACGTAGGTGTTCCACCCGGCCGCGTCGAGGAAGCCGAACACGTAGTCGCCACCCTCCTGCGGAGCGGTGGTGATCTCGATGACCGCTGCCAGACCGGCCCGTCCTTCGGCATCATCGGTGAACTCTTCGGGAATGAGTTCCTTGAGCACGCACACCGCGCCGTCGATGTTGGCATAGGCAACCAACTGGCCCTTGGCCGTGGCACGGCCGAGACCGATCAGGAGCTCGTCGTCATCCTTGAAGTCCTCGGCGGCCAGAAGCCCCTCGGCCGGAAGGGTGTTGAGCGATGCAGGCGCGATCGATACCGTGTCGAGACCCGCCGCGTTCATTGAGGCGATGTCCGACTTGGCGGATGAGTAGGCGTCGATCCGTTCGTCGTCGAGTGCCGCCTTGACGCTAGGAGCATTGGTCCCCACCTCAATGATCTCGACGTCGGAGTCCGGGTCCAGTCCTGCTTCGACCAGCAACGCCCGGACCAACGGAACCTCTCCGCCGGCCAACTCCGAGATGCCGATCCTCAGTCCGGCCAGACCACCGATGTTCGTGATCGACGATCCGGCTGGCACGACCACGTCGAACACCTCACCGTAGGCGTACGTGAAGAACGGGTAGAGACCCGCACCGGCCTCGATAGCCGGCAGCATCGCCCCGGGAACACCCATTCCCGCCTCGGCGTTGTTGGCGGCCAGGATCTGGGCTACATCGGATGATCCGCCCGTTCCCTGGAGGCTCACGTTGAGACCCTCGTCCTCGTAATACCCGAGACCTACCGCGATCCAGTAGCCATAACCAAAGCCACTCGTCGTCGACAGGGCGAGATTCACATCCCGGAGTTCCTCGTCCTCAGCGCACGCCGCCCCGATCATCGCCAGTACGACGGCAAGCGCCAGCATGAGCGACCAGGGCCGTGCCAAGCGGGTAGTTGGTTTCATAGGTTCCTCCTTGTCTCGGTGAGCGCCGTGCTCACAACGATTCTATCGGGTGGTTTGCCTGCCGAATGATCAGCCGGGTTTTCTGCTTGCCGGCGGCGCATGACGCCGCCACTCCACCCACAGACCACCCGGCGGGCTAGTCGACATCCACGTGCCAGAAGAGAAGGTTCCGCTCCAGCCGGGCGGCCAGCAGGAACAGCGCCAGACCTATGAGTGCCAGCATCAGAAGGTACGCGAATACATCGTCGCTTCGAAACTGGAAAGCCGCCGTCTCGATCAAGTGGCCGGCCCCCTCGTTGGTGGCGGTCAACTCGCCCACTATGGCGCCGATCAGTGCGAAGGTGAGAGCCGCCTTGAGCCCGGCGAAGACGGTGGGGACGGAACTGGGAAGCCGCAGATGGCGGAAGGTCTGCCACCGGGTAGCCCTGAGCGATCTCATGAGCAGTCCCGCGTTCTCGTCGATGACGGTCAGCCCGGTGATGGTGTTGATCAGGACCGGGAAAAAGCAGATGGTCGCCGCCAGCGCGATCTTCGAGGCGATACCGAAAGCGAACCAGGCGATGAAGACGGGTGCCAGGGCCACCCGGGGTGTCGACTGGAACAGGATGATCACCGGGTAGAAGGCTTTTCTGAACGTCGGCACCAACGCTACGTAGGTTCCCAGGAGGAACCCACCACCCGCTCCCAGGACGAAGCCGATCGCCGTCTCCTGGAAGGTCACCCAGAAGTGCCACAAGACGAAGGGAGTGGTGATGGCCTGGAAGAACGCCGGGATTATCTCGGATGGTTTGGACAGCACGATCTCCGGCCAGAAGGACGGATCCAGCCAGCTGAGAAACTCCCAGATAAGGCAGAAACCGACCACCACCGAGCCGGTGAGCAGGATCTGAGTACTCATCCTGCGGAATCGGGAGTCGGGGCTGGACTCGGGCAGAGGTTCCACTCCGATCGCACCGGCGTCAGACATGGTGTCGGTGTCCATTCGGAACTCCTTCCCTCCCTAGAAGAGACCCAGCACTTCGCGGATGTAGTTGACGGTCTCGGTGAACTCCGGCAACCGGCGGGAGCCCGGGACTCGCGGCCTGGGAAGGTCCACTTCGACCACATCCAGGATGCGGCCCGGTTTCGTCCCCATGACCGCCACCCGGTCCGACAGGAACACAGCCTCCCTGATGTTGTGGGTCACGAACACCATCGTCTTGTGCTCATGCTCCGCGATCCTCGCCAACTCGGTGTTCAGGTGTTCCCTGGTGAACTCGTCCAAGGCGCCGAACGGTTCGTCCAACAACATGAGGTCCGGTTCCGAGACCAGCAGCCTGCACAGGGCCACGCGTTGCTGCATGCCACCGGACAGCTCGCGGGGGTAGTGCTGTTCGAAGCCTTCGAGGCGGACCAACTCGATCACGTCCGCGATCCGTTGTTCCCCGTCCTGCCCCATCGTGCCGGTGATCTCGAGCGGCAGCGAGATGTTGCGTATCACGTTGCGCCAAGGGAAGAGGGTCGAGGTCTGGAACATCAGACCGATCTCCTCCCGAGGCTCAACGATGGCGTCCCGCCCGAGGTACACGCTTCCCGACGTGGGGATCAAGAGACCGGCGATGATCTTGAGAAGCGTCGACTTGCCACACCCGGACGGCCCCACAAGCGTGAGGAACTCGCCCTTCCTCACCTTTAGCGACACGTTCTGCAACGCTACCAAGGGCTCCCCGTTCTTCTCGAAGACCTGGGTTATGCGGTCTATCGTGAGCGATGATCCACTACTTGGAGTCCGGGAGGCGGAACCTGTAGACACTGTCTCCCGAACCTCCCTGTCGCGCCGCTTGCGTTGCGGGCTGATCGTAGACGCAACCGTGGCAGCCGGAAAAACGCACTCCGCCCCCGGAGGATTGCCGCCGTATATCGGGGAGGATGGTCGCATCGGGATGTGGAGAACGTCATCGGCGGCGCATAAAGCGGCCACTACTCTCCCGTGGATGGCGGACACCTCTCTGCGGCAGGCTCCCGGCATGATGGCTGCGGAACTCACCGGCGAGCGGACCCTGCGGCTGGCGCGCCGACCACTGCCCGAACCTCCGAGCGGCTGGGTCGTCGTCCGGGTCGCCGCCGCCGGGGTCTGCGGGACGGAACTCCATTTCCTCGAAGGCCTCCTCGACCCGAGGGGGGAAACGCGGGTGCTGGGACACGAAGTGGCGGGGACCGTGTGCGATCCGGCGACCGGTCCCGGGGTTCGGGGCGAACGGGCGGCCGTTTACAACGTGCTCAATTGCCGGGCCTGCCGCTACTGTCGTTCGAATCGGGACCGCCTGTGCGAACGCTCCAACGGCATGATCGGCTTTACCGTGGACGGAGGCTTCGCCGAATACGTGGCGGTACCGGAGGCGAACCTCGTCCCGCTTCCCGAGACGGTCACCTTCGAGGCCGGGGCGGTGCTGGCCTGCAGCGGGATGACCGCGGTTCACGCCGTCCGCCTGGCCGGAATCCGGATCGGAGACCCCGTGGTGGTGAACGGCGTCGGAGGGGTCGGTCTGATGCTCATCCAGGTGGCGGCTCTGGCCGGCGCGGCCGTCCTCGCGGTGGCGGACGACCCCGCCAAGCTGGATCTGGCAGAGAACCTCGGTGCGCGGGCAGGGCTCCTGATCGACCATCCGCAAGGTTACGAGGACATGGACCGGCAAGCCCGCGGGTCACTGGGCCGTGCACCGGACGTGTTCTTCGAGACAGTCGGGACGAGAGAGACGATGCACGCCGGGTTCCGATGCCTCGCACCGGGCGGCTCCTTCGTCCAGATCGGATACACGAGCCAGCCCCTGGACATCCACCCGGGAGCCCTGATCAGGAACGAACTCCGTATCCTGACCTCGGCCGCCGGCTCCAAGAACGACCTCGAGACGGCCATCTCACTGGCGGCACAGGGTCAACTGGAGGTCGTTGTCGCGAACCGGACCGACCTGAACGGGCTTTCGGACGCCATCCAGGGCCTACGAGACCGCCGGGTCTTAGGCAGGAACGTCATCCGGTGCGAATCGGGGTAACGCCGGTTCGTATCGGCGACGTTCCGAAACGGCGCCGACCGGATGCCATGTCCTAGAAGGCTGCGGCAGCGGCTGGCGGTTGATAGCGTTCTACGTTGATTTGGTCTTCGTTCAGGCGTGCCTGGGCGAGGTCGTAGTTCGTCTGGAGACGCATCCAGAACTCGGCGTTGGACCATCCGATCTTCTCAAAGCGGATTGCCATTTCCGGTGAGATTCCGCCGCGGCCATTGATGACACGAGAGAGTGTCGGGCGTGTGACACCGAGGAGGCGGGCTGCTTCGGTGACAGTGAGACCTGCGGCCGCGATGCAGTCTTGTTTGATGGTGCCGCCGGGATGTGGTGGGTCATTCATCATGGACATCGATGTTTTCGCTCCTAGTGGTAGTCGGTTAGGTCTACGTCGTAGACGTGGACTCTTTCCATCCGGAAGGTGATCCGCCAGTTGGCAGAGATCCTGATGCTCCAGAATCCTTCCAGGTTGCCGCCGAGTGGGTGGACCCGGCATCCGGGGATGTCGAGGTCTGAGGGTTTGGTTGCCGCCTGGAGGGTGGCGATTACCCGGGCGATCTGATCAGAGTAGGTAGCGTTAACCTGGCGGTAATTGGTCAGCAACGAGTGACCGCGACGGGACTGCTCAACCGGCCGGGACCTGCCCCATGGATCTGAGCATGGCGGTGGCAATCTGATCGTTGATCAGCCGGGGCACCGGTTGGGGACCCGGTCGGAACTCGCTACCAGGAGTTGCCAGAGCCGCCAGCGACCGGGCCTGGAGGGCGAGACCGAGATCCATGGCCTCTATCGGGTTGCCGATGCCACCGACCGCCGCCAGATTGACGATGCGTCCCCTGGCCAGCACGAACACCGTCCGGCCCCCGGGCAGTTCGTGAGAGTGCAGCGATGGGGCGACCAGCTTTCCAGGAGCCACACCCTCCAACCGTCGCACATCGATCTCGGCGTCCGTGTGGCCGGCGTTGGCCAGCACCACTCCGTCCGGCATCACCTCGATCAATTCGTAACCCACCACCCGCTCTCGCCCGGTAGCGGTTATCACCACGTCAGCGCTTCGGGCTGCCCTGGCGGCGCCGGTCACATCGAAACCGTCCATAGCGGCCTCGAGCGCCTTGATGGGATCTGTATCCACCACGGTTACGTCAGCACCCCGGCGGCAGGCATAGAGGGCGATGCCGCGGCCACACCAGCCGTATCCGAACACAGCCACTCGCTTCTTGTGCAGCGACATGTTGGTGGTCCTCACGATCGCGTCCACCACTGATTCGCCAACGCCGTGCTTGTTTTCGACGATCGACTTCAGCGGGCTGTCGTTGATCACGATGACCGGGAACTCCACCGCCCCGGCCAAGCCTTCCCGCAGCCGGAAGGCCCCCGAAGTGGTCTCCTCGGTGGCGCCGATCGGCGACTGGCCGGCGCATATGCAAGCTTCGATCAACTCGGCCCCGTTGTCCAGCACCAGGTCTGGGCCGGCGGCGGCGATCTGGCTGAGATGAGCTCGGACCGCGGCCTTGCCGTCACCGGGGCGGTCAAGCACCACGCAACCCCGATCGGCCAGCGCTTCGGCAGTGCCGAACTGAGTGGTGCCCTCGTTGCCCATAGCCACTATCCGAGCACCTGCCGTGAGCAGCCCCTCGATCAGTACCGCCGTCTTCGGCTCCAAGTGGAGACGAAAGCCGATCGTCAGCCCGTCGAACACCCGCCGCTCCGCGAGCTCGGACAGCGCCTCCGTCAGCACAGGCATGCGCCGCCTGGTCCAAGCGATCCGACCTTCGGCGATTTCCCGCTCACTCACCACCTACACCGCTCCGCCTAGACGTCTCAAGCGGCCCGGTGACCCCGGCGGGCGCGATGCATCGAGCGGATGCGCTCCGCACTACGATGCACCAGGAGGGGCACAATACGGTTCGGGTACTCCACGTCCATGAACAGACTGTCTGCGGACAGAGTCTTGTGCTCCTGCCGAGGCTTGCGAGGCCCGCTTAGTCGCGGTTCTGACCTCTCCAAGACTTTCCAGATGTCGAAGTCCGGTCCGTACTCTGGGGTGAGGGCATCCCATATGTGGCTGAGTTGCCGGTCGAGGTCGTCGGTGGGCTCCGAGACGTGTTCGCGGAAGAATCTGGCGACTCTTCCCTTGTCCTGGTCCATCGAGATCGGCTCGAATGTGTCGGGATGGACCATGTGGAGAAGCGCATTGCGCTTCATGCAGGCGGAATCCATAGGGACTCCCCACAGCATCTCCTTTGAATCTCCAGGGGTCACTGAGCAGGTTCTGGCGGTGCCCGTCGCTCTGCATCTTCCAACGTTGAGCGAAGCGGATGAGGAACCGGGTCGCCCGAAACTGCTGGCGAGTGGTGAGGTACCAGTCGAAGCCATCCAGCGCCGCCTCCAGTGTATGGGTAGGGTCACCGGTCGCGACGACCAGCTCAACACCTGCTCGAGTCGGCTTTCCTTGGTCGTGTTCCCCATTCCCCGCTTGCCGACTGCCAGGAAGTGGACGTACATTATCTCGGCCATCAGTTGGACCACGCCGTCGTCCGCACCGTCGAGTTGTCTCTCTAGCTTGATCTGGAAGGTATCGCTACCCTCATCTGCTCCCTCCACAAATCGCCGGCGGATCTCATCGATCCACCGTCGTGACCAGATCTGCTTCCCAGATGTGAGCAGCGAATCGTCGCTCTCCAGAGCAGCTTCGACCCATGCTTGCGCCGCCGCATACAAAGGTTCGTACCGGCTACCTTGAAGTTTGGGCATCCCCTACCCCTCGGTCGAGTCTGTGGTCCGCCGTCGACGGGCCTATTGGAACACCGTCGGCATCAATTGTACGAAGCGCCTGTGACATGCCCCCCAGACGGAGCGACGGCTCCTCAGGCTCCCAGCATTGCCAGTGGAACAACCGCCACGCCGTCAGGACGCTCGTAGCAGTACCTTCCACCGGTGATCACCACCAACCGAGCGATGCCTGCAGCCCGTTGCTCGGCGACACGATCTCGAAGCTTGAGCAACGCCTGGGCTGCCGAATCGATGGCGGAGGCGGAACCCAACTTCACTTCTGCGGCGATCCATCGACCGTCAGCGGTTTCGACCACCGCGTCGGCTTCGAGACCGTAGGTGTCCCGGTAGTGGTATACGGAAGCGTCGGTCGCCTGGGCGTAGATGCGCAGATCGCGGACCGCCATGGACTCGAACAGGAAGCCGAATGCGTTCAGGTCATCGAGATATCGCTGCGGGCCCGCACCGGAAGCGGCGGCCGCCAGGGACGGATCCACGAGGTGGCGCTTGGGAGAGCGGATCAGGCCGGCCCGTGACCTGAGGTGCGTGTTCCAGGCGGGCAGATCCTCCACCACGAACAGACGAGTGAGCACGTCCAGGTACGTCTTCACCGTGGTGCGGTTCAAAGGGACTTCGCCTCCCGTCTCGGCTGCGAGCTTCCGGAGACCGGCGGTAGTGGAGACGTTACGGGCCAGCGACCGTATCAGGCGCATCACTCCTGTGGGGCTGCGGCGGATGCCGTCCACCGCCGAGACGTCCACCCGGCAGATGTCGTCCAGGTAGTCGCGGGTGAAGCGCCGAGCCTCCGCCATCGGTGTGTCGACGAGTTGGGGCCACCCACCGCGGCAGGCCGCCTCGACAAGCTCCGGAACCTCCACTCCCGACTCGCCGGGAGAGATCGCCCGGCCGTCCAGCATCTCCCGGAGTGAGACCTCGCCTGTGGACAGTCCCGTTTCCCGGAGCGACATGGGACGCATGCGCACCCGGCTGATACGGCCGGCGCCCGAATGGCGGGTCAACTCGTCTGCGGGAACGGCGGAACCCGTGAGTATGAACTGACCTGGGCGACCGCGACGGTCGCAGACAGCCCTCACCAGGTGCCAGAGTTCGGGGACCCGCTGCCATTCGTCCAGCAGGCGGGGGGTGGCACCGTCCAGCAGGAGTCCCGGAAGATGGGGAGCGATCTCCCAGAGGTCAGGGCGCTCCTCCAGGAATATCTCGCTCCGGGCGAAGTGTTGTCCCGTCCACGTCTTGCCACAGGCCTTAGGACCTTCTACCAGTACGGCTCGCGCCGAACGCAGAGCGATCGGTACTTCCGCATCCACGACCCGATCGAGGTAGATGCGCTCAGGAGTTGTGGGGCTTGGAGTTGAGAGCAACGGCTGCCTCGTATTGCCGGGGGATCTGAGCCATCCTACAGTTTTCCGGCCTTTATCCTACAGTTTTCCGGTGCTCCATCCTACACTTTTCAGGTATCTCATCCTACGATAATCAGGCATCTCAGCCTACCGATCTTATAGGCAGCAAGTTCCCGGGACCCGGACCACTCCTTGGCCGTGGTCTCTACAACGGAAGGATGGGCTCGCACCGGACCATCGGGTCTCGGCGCGAACGCCGGGATTCAGGAAGGGACTACCGCCACCAAGTCTATCTCGACCATGATGCCGAGCAGGTTGCTGCCGACCGTGGTACGGACGGGCTTGGGATCTCCGAACCGTCGCTCGTAGACGCTGTTGAAGGCCGCGAAGTCGCCCAGGTCCTGGAGGTGGACCGTTGCCTTGACCGCGTGGTCGAGGCTGGTACCGGCCGCCTCCAGAACGGCACTGAGATTGTTGATGGTCAGTTCCGTCTGCTCTTCGATGGTGTCGCCGACGATCTGCCCTGTGTCCGGATCAAGCGGACCCATTCCAGCTGTGAACACGAGGTTGCCGACCCGAATACCTTGCGAATAGGGCCCCATCGGCGGGGCCGACGAGTCACTGCGGATTTCTTCTTTCATATCGCTTCCATCACTCCCGGATGCTAGCTATCTGCGATCTGCTTCGGCTCGCCCGGCACGCGCGCCCCGGCGCCTCTGCACCGAGCGAGCTTTCGCGACACTAGTCCCGAGGACCGACAGATCGGATACCGAGCGCTCGGGAAGCCTCCGCCAGACGCTGGTCATAGGTGACGACCGCTTCGAGTTCATCGCCCAACTCCAGGGCCGCGGCCAGGTGCAGGGCGTCGAGGCTGCGGAGTGTCACGGGCTCGAGCATGGCAGCCCGCTCGCACAGCGCGGTTGACAGTCTCAGCAATGTCAGGGAGTCGAGCAGTGCTCTCGCCTGGGGCATCTGCTTCGGATCGACCCGTCGGGTTACCCGCAGTAATTCGGTCCTCAGGAGGTCACTGGACACCACCTGGGCAGCGGTTGCAGCCCACCACGTGCCCATCGCGGTCGACTGCCGCTCGGCAAAGAGGAGCTTCACCGCTGCGGAAGTGTCGAGGTAGAACACGGTCAGTACCGCTCGGCCTCCCGCATGTCCCCCAATACCTCCGACGCCCCCGGCCGGTCCGGTTGAACCCGAACCGGGCTTGGTAGGTCGCCAGGAGTACGAAGCGGCGGCCTTGCCAATCCCGAGGCGATCAGAGCCTCGATCCGGCTCGTCTCAAGTGGCACCATGCGGGCAACCGGCCGGCCACGATCCGTAATCGTTACTGGCTCGCCAGCCGCCACCCTCCTGACCACGGCCGATGCGTTCTGTTTCAGCGCACGTATCCCTAGCTCCACCATGTTCTACAATGTAGCACATCACGGGCGTCTGTACGCAGGGCCACGAAGCGATGCGTACGCTCGGACATCGTCCGGTCAGTGGAGAGGGCCCGTTACGGCCCCGACCGCCTCTACCAGAGCTTCCTCCTTGAGGAGTTCCTCGGCTGCCCCGAGCTCCGGTGACAGGATACGATCGGGACCTGGTCCCGGCACGCGGCTTCGCAACAGCTCCACAGCCGCCGCGGTGCCGGCCGCCGGATCCAGGGGTGCGCGGAGTTCCACGGCCCTTGCGGCGGTGACCCACTCGATTGCCAGGATCCGGCGTAGGTTGTCGATCACCAGGCGGAGTTTGCGGGCCGCGGACCAGCCCATCGAGACGTGATCCTCCTGCATGGCGGAGGTCGGGTAGGAGTCGACCGAGGCGGGGACGGCCAGTCGACGGTTCTCGGCGCACATGGCGGCCGCGGTGTACTGGCCGATCATGAGACCGCTGTCGACCCCCGGATCGCCCGCGAGGAAGGGCGGCAGACCGTGCGAGCGGTTGTGATCGAGGAGGCGGTCGAGGCGTCGCTCGGCGATGGCCCCGACCTCGGCCAGTGCGATCGCCAGGTAGTCGGCCGCCAAGGCGACGGGCGCACCGTGGAAGTTGCCGCACGATTCGACCCTTCCGTCGGGCAGGACCATCGGGTTGTCGATCGCCGATGCCAGTTCCCGGTCGGCCACGCCCGCCACGAACTCGAGGGTGTCCCGGGCCGCCCCGTGGACCTGGGGTGTGCACCGGATCGAGTACGCGTCCTGAACCCGCAGGTCGCCTTGGCGGTGGCTGGCGACGATCGGAGAGCCCGCGAGCATGGCCCGGAGATTGGAGGCGCTGCGCGCCTGGCCCGGATGGGGCCTCAAAGCCTGAAGGTCGGCCGCGTAGGCCCGGTCGGTGGCGAGGAGCCCCTCGACGCTGATGGCCGCCACGATGTCGGCGACTTTGAGCAGGTAGGAGGCGTCATGAACCGCCAGGCACAGCATGCCCAGTATCCCGTCCGTACCGTTGGTCAGGGCCAGGCCCTCCTTCTCGGCCAGCACCACCGGCTCGATTCCCCTCCTCGCCAGGACCCCGGCAGCCTGCTCCGGGCCTTCGTCGGTGACCACCTCGCCCTCACCGATGAGGGCCAGGCCTACATGTGCCAGCGGGGCAAGATCGCCGCTGGCGCCCAGCGAGCCATGCTCCGGGACCCGGGGCACGATCCCGGCGTTCAGGAGACGGATGAGTCCCTCGGCTACCAGCGGCCGGGCTCCGGAGAAGCCGAGCGCCAGGGTACGCGCCCGGAGGAACATCATCGCCCGTACTACTTCGGGCGCCACGTCCGGACCCATCCCGGCGGCGTGGGAGCGGATCATCGAGCGCTGCAGGTCGGCCCTCCGGTCGGTCGGGATCGTGGTCGTCGCCAGAGCGCCGAAACCGGTCGTTATCCCGTATGCCGGTGCACCCTCGGAGAGTTGCTCGACGATGGAGCGGGCAGCCCTCATGCGCTCCGTTGCCGCATCGGCGAGCAGCACCGTCTCACCGTGGCGGGCAACGCCGACCACATCCGGGATCGTCACTCCCGGACCCTCGAGCAACACGCTCATCCCATCCCCCTCCCGGGGGACAGCGCCTGGGAGGTCTTGACGGCCGCATCCACCACGGCCTCGGCGCTCACGCGCAGCCGCCTCCCCACCAACCGCTCGGCAGGTCCCAGGACCGAGAACGCCCCCACGATTCCCGCCGTCCCGTAGACGGGTGCAACGACCGCGGTCACATCAGGTTCGATGGCCCCCGTGTTGAAGAACGGGCTGGGGGGAGAACCGGGGCTCCCCGATTCGCTCGTGAGGGCGTCGCCCACTGCGGTACCGGCGATCGGCACCGACCTGCCGACCCATCCGACATGGCGGATGGCGCGGCTGCTCTCCACGGTCGCGATATAGACCGCCTCGCTCCCGTCCCTGACCGCCAGATAGGCGGACTCTTCGGTCACATCGGCCAGCCACTGGAGAGCCGGTTGGGCCGCCGCGGTGAGCCGGGCGTACGGGCCTGTATGGAAAGCGGCCAGGGCGAGCCGCACGAAGCTCGGTCCCACCGAGTACCTGCCGAAATCGTCCCGGACCAGGTAACCGCGGCCGGTCAGGACCCGTAGGTGGCGTAGCGCCGTGCTGACCGGTATCCCCGTGGCGGCAGCCGCGTCGGACAGGCCGATCCCACCCTCGGTCACCACCGTATCGAGAAGGCTCAGGACCCTCCCCGCCGAGCGCGAAGCATGAAGCGGCGACCCGGACCCGCCTGCGGATCGAGTACTGCTCACAGTGCGTCGATCAGATGTCTGGTTCGTCTGCGTTTCATATTCTGAAAAGCCATTCTAGTTGTTGACAGACTAGAGCCTACTCCACTAATCTTCAAGCAGTATTTCGCCCCTGCCTATTTCCATCCGCGTCGATCTGTGAGGTCTCCGATGACCGCTAAGCGCCAAGAGAGTTCAGGTGCACCTCCGGGGGGCGTGCGCGCCCCGGTCGGCACCTCGTTGACCTGCCTCGGATGGCCACAGGAGGCGGCCTTCCGGATGTTGCAGAACAACCTCGATCGCGAGGTCGCCGAAAGGCCCGACGACCTGGTGGTGTACGGCGGCACCGGACGGGCCGCCCGGTCGTGGGACGCATACCACGCGATGATCCGGACGCTCACGACACTCGCCCGCGACGAGACGATGCTCGTCCAGTCGGGCAAACCCGTCGGCGTCCTCCGCACCCATGAGTGGGCGCCGCGGGTGCTGCTCGCCAACTCCAACCTGGTGCCGGACTGGGCCGACTGGGACGAGTTCAGGCGCCTCGAACACCTCGGCTTGACGATGTACGGACAGATGACAGCCGGCTCATGGATCTACATCGGGACCCAGGGCATCCTGCAGGGCACCTACGAGTGCTTCGCCGCCATCGCTCGCAAGCGGTTCGGCGGGTCCCTGGCCGGAACCCTCACCGTAACGTCGGGGCTGGGAGGCATGGGCGGCGCCCAGCCCCTGGCGATAACCA
The DNA here is from genome assembly GCA_965219685.1 of Candidatus Spongiisociaceae bacterium. GTDB lineage: Bacteria > Actinomycetota > Acidimicrobiia > Spongiisociales > Spongiisociaceae > JAPPFW01. The sequence goes on from CBDCOH010000002.1 coordinate 2,071,704, forward strand.
TGAACGACGGGGTCGCCCTGTGCATCGAGGTGGATCCCGACCGGGTTGACCGCCGTCTCGCGACCCGCTACCTCGACGTGGTCGCCGACGACTACGCGGACGCTATCCGGCGTTGCTCCGAGGCGGTGGCCGCCCGACGGCCCCTGTCGGTGGGTCTGGTCGGCAACGCGGCCGACCTGGTGCCGCGTCTCCTGGACGACGGGGTACCCGCCGACATAGTGACCGACCAGACCCCCGCTCACGATCCGCTGAGCTATGTCCCGGACGGCCTGTCCACGGACGAGGCCGACGAGTTGCGCACCAAGAAGCCCGACGAGTACATCGTCCGCTCCCGAGCCGCCATGGTCGCCCACGTGGAGGCCATGGTCGGGTTCCTGGACGCCGGAGCAGAGGTGTTCGACTACGGGAACAGCTTGCGGGCCGAAGCCGAACTCGGCGGGTATGACCGGGCCTTCGCCTATCCCGGATTCCTGCCCGCATATATCCGTCCGTTGTTCTGCGAGGGCAAGGGACCGTTCCGCTGGGTGGCGCTGTCCGGAGATCCCGCCGACATAGCGGCGACCGACCGGGCGGTCCTCGATGAGTTCCCCGACGACGAAGGGCTCCGGCGTTGGATCACCCTGGCCGGGGAACGGGTCGCCTTCCAGGGTCTTCCCGCCCGGATCTGCTGGCTGGGCTACGGCGAGCGTCACCGGCTGGGGCTGCGGTTCAACGACATGGTCCGCACCGGGGAACTGAAGGCACCGATCGTGATCGGGCGCGACCATCTCGACTCCGGGTCCGTGGCCTCACCGTACCGGGAGACCGAGGACATGGCGGACGGCAGCGACGCCATCGCCGACTGGCCCCTTCTCAACGCAATGGTCAACACCTCCTCCGGGGCATCTTGGGTCAGCATCCACCACGGAGGCGGGGTCGGCATCGGCCGGTCCATCCATGCCGGGCAGGTGTGCCTGGCCGACGGAACCGACCTCGGTGCCCAGAAGCTGGAACGCGTCCTGCTCAACGATCCGGCCACCGGCGTCATCAGGCATGTCGACGCCGGTTACGAACTCGCCGGTCGGGTTGCCGCCGACCGGGGGGTGCGCGTTCCGATGGCAGAAGTGGACCCCCGTTAGTGGCCGGGCGGCGCCGCCGGGGCGGGCGCCGCGCCCGCATCGCAGAGCGCGGCCCCTCAAACCCTCAGCGCCCCTTCCGCCAGCCCCGTCTCCCCTGGCACCCGGTGTCCGCCATCACCGACGACCGGCTCGAAGCCATCCATGAGGCGTCCCTGCGGGTCCTTCGCGACGTCGGCATGGATATGCTGCACCACGAGGCCAGGACGATCCTCCGCCGGGAAGGCGCAGATGTCGATCCCGACTCTGCCCGGGTGCGGTTCGACCCCGAGATGGTCACCGAACTCGTCGGCTGCGCGCCCGACGAGTTCACCCTGCATGCTCGCAATCCCTCGCATCACATCCACCTGGGCGGCCGCTCCGTTGCGTTTACGGCGGTGGCCAGTCCTCCCAACGTCTCCGGCCTGGGCCGAGGCCGGCGCAGCGGTAACCGGGAAGACTTCCGACAACTCGTTCGCCTGAGCCAGCACCTGAACGTCGTCCACCTGCACGGTGGGTACCCGGTGGAACCCACCGACATCCATCCATCCGTCCGTCACCTCCACGCCACCCTCGACCTACTCACCCTCAGCGACAAGGCCATCCATACCTACAGCCTCGGACGGCAGCGGACTCTGGACACCATCGAGATGGCCCGAATAGCCCGCGGGATAAGCCACGAAGACCTGGACACCCAGCCTTCGATCTACACGATCGTCAACACGTCGTCGCCGCTGCGCCTCGACACCCCCATGATCGAGGGGATCCTCGAACTGTCGGCCCGCAACCAGCCGGTTGTGATAACCCCGTTCACGTTGGCGGGTGCGATGGCTCCGGTGACGATCGCCGGGGCCCTCGTACAGCAGAACGCCGAGGCCCTGGCCGGGATCGCGCTAACCCAAGCCGTGCGCCGCGGGGCACCCGTGGGCTACGGCGGGTTCACCTCCAACGTCGACATGCAGTCCGGCGCGCCCGCCTTCGGCACCCCCGAGTACCTGCAGGCTGCGCTCATCGGCGGCCAACTGGCACGGCGCTACCGCCTTCCTTACCGGTCGTCGAATGCCAACGCTTCCAACGCCGTGGACCTCCAGGCCACCTACGAGAGCATGTTCTCGCTCTGGGGCGCGGTGATGGGCGGCGCCAACCTGGTGCTTCATGCGGCGGGATGGCTCGAAGGGGGGCTGCGCGCCTCCTTCGAGAAGATGGTTCTCGACGCCGAGATGCTGCAGATGATCTGTGCTGCGCTCGAGCCGCCGGTGGTCGACGAGGGCTCCCTGGCGGTCGACGCGATCGCGGACGTGGGTCCGGGCGGCCACTTCTTCGGTACCGCCCATACGCAGGCCCGCTACCGGGAAGCCTTCCACACGCCGCTCCTGTCCGACTGGAGCAACTTCGAGACATGGGCCGAGGCAGGACGGCCCGACCCGGGCCAGCGAACCGTGTCCCTCGCCAGGGAGTTCCTGGACTCCTACCGGCCGCCTCCCATGGACCCCGCCATCCGCGAGGAACTCGAGGAGTTCGTCGCCCGCCGGGTCGGCGAGGGCGGCATAGCCACCGACTACTGAGAGGAGTGGAGTGAAACCCGTTCGCTACCGTCCCGTCCGGCTTCGCGTCGACGAGGATCCCGCCGGCCATCCGTGCGCCGATCTCCGCCACTACGAAGCCGATCTAACCGTGCTCAACAACGTGCTCCGGGATCTGCGAGCACTCCTCCGCCAAGCCGTGACGGCCAGGACGGTTCTCCATCCCTACCAGATGGTGTCCTGGCAGGAGGATGGACTGCAGCGCAGGATCGTCATATGCGATCCGGCGGCCCTGCTGAAGGACGCGGACGTGTTGATCGTCGGATTCCTCGGGAACAGGCGGTCGACCGAGGAGGCCAAACTGGTTGACGAGTTCGACTTCGACGTGATCTCCGAGTTCCGGCAGTACCCGGGAATACTCAGCTACAGCTCCACGGAACTGATCCCCAACCAGTGGGCGAACCTGGTGGTCCACCAGGAGGTATCGGACCGGGAAGCCTGGCGCCACAGTGCGGTCCACATAGAAGCGGCTGAGGAACTGTCCCCCAGGGTCTTCCACAGCGTCCGCATCCACAACGGACGGCTGCTCGGAGGTCCGATCAGTGACGCCAGAGTGACAGTCGAGGTCACCAAGTACTGGGATTACGACGCGGATCCGATGTGGCACGCCATCCGGACCCTCCCGGGAGGCATCACGACCGCCGCGCACCCCCGGTGGGGTCCCCGATGACGGTTCGCCCGATACTCTCCGTCGGCAACCCGACGTTGCGGGTGCGGGCAACGGAAGTACCACGCGAGGATATTGGGTCCCAGGCCGTCCAGGACCTGATCGACGACCTGATCGACACCATGCGGCATGCCAATGGCTCCGGGATCGCCGCCAACCAGGTAGGCGAGACCGTCCGGATCATGGTGATGGAGGTGGACCGGAACCCCCGTTACCCCTACAAGCCGCCGATTCCCCTGACGGTGGCCATCAATCCCCGGTTCGAACCGCTCGGCGAAGAGACGGTGATCATCAACGAAGGATGCCTCTCGGTCCCGTTGCGGGGGGAGCTGGAGCGCTGGGTCAACCTCCGGGTCCGCTACACCGACCGGTCCGGGATCGACCACGAGCAGGTGCTTCGCGGTCTCACCGCCGGCACCTGGCAACACGAGTGCGATCACCTGGACGGGACCCTGGTGGTCGACCGGATCGATTCGACCACGCTGGCGACATGGGACGAGTTCGACGTCCACCACCGCGATGCCTTCGTCGAGCGGATAACCCGCTTCGTCGCGGAGGTGGGCTCGTGACCAGCTGGTACTGGTGCGAGCTGGCGTGGCTCGGCGGTGATCGGGCCACCCGCGGCGTCGTCATCGAGGTCGAAGGCGACCGCATGGCCTCGGTCACCTCAGGGCACGTCGCCCCTCCCCCCGATGCCGTCGCGCTGGCGGGACTCACGATCCCGGCCCTGGCCAACGCCCACAGCCACGCGTTCCACAGGGCGCTGCGGGGCCGTACCCAGGGCGGGAGGGGAACCTTCTGGACGTGGCGCGAGCTCATGTACGGGGTGGCGTCGAACCTGGACCCGGAGAACTACTACCGGCTCGCCCGGGCGACCTTCGCCGAGATGGCGCTGGCCGGAGTGGGGGTGGTCGGCGAGTTCCACTACGTCCACCACCGGCCCGGAGGGGATCCGTACGACGATCCGAACGCCATCGCGATGAGCCTGGCAACCGCCGCCAGGGACGCCGGGATCCGCCTGACCCTGCTCGACACGCTGTACCTGCATGGAGGGTTCGCCCCCGGCTCCGCAACCGGGTACGCCCCGCCCACCGCCGAGCAGGCCCGCTTCACGGACGGATCCGCCGAGGCCTGGACCCGGCGCGTGGAGAGCTTGGCGCTGGCGGCGCCGGGTCCTCTCACGAAGGTGGGCGCGGCGGTTCACTCGGTGCGGGCGGCGGACCCGGCGTCGATCTCGGTCGCGGCCGGATGGGCCGGCCGGAACGGGTTACCGCTCCACGTTCATGTCTCGGAGCAGCCGGCCGAGAACGAAGCCTGCCTGGAGGTCCACGGCCGGACCCCGACCGCGGTGCTGGCCGGCGCGGGCGCGCTCGGCCCGGATACCACCCTGATCCATGCGACTCACCTCTCCGATGCTGATCTGGCCACGATCGGCGGAGCAGGGGCACTTTGCTGTATCTGTCCCACCACGGAGCGGGACCTGGCCGACGGCATCTCCCCCACCGGAGAGCTGGTCCGGACCGGGGCGGCCCTGTGCGTGGGATCGGACTCCCACGCCGTCATCGACATCCTGGAAGAGGCTCGCGCCGTGGAGCTGGGCCAGCGGGTCCTGACCAACCGGAGGGGGACCCACCCGCCCGGAACGCTCGCCGCCATCGCCACCGCCAACGGATACCGGTCACTCGGTTGGAAACAGGGAGGCGTCATCCAGCCGGGATCCCTCGCCGATTTCACCAGCGTGGGCCTGGACTCTGTGCGACTCGCCGGGATCGATACGGACAATGCCTTGGCCGCGGTGATGTTCGCGGCCTCCGGCACCGACGTGCACAGCCTCGTCGTCGGGGGCAGGCCGGTAGTTGTCGACGGCGCCCATGTCTCGATCGACGTGGCGGGCGAACTCGGCTCGGCGATCGCCAAGGTGGTGACGGCGTGACGGTGGTGGTCGACAACATCGGTGAGCTGGTAACCAATTCCCCCGAACTCGGGGCGGGGCCGCTGGGGATCGTCGAGAACGCGTCGGTCGTGATCGCCGGCGGCGTCGTGGTCGCGATCGAACCCGCGGGGGCGATCGCAGACGAGCGCCTCGACGTGGGGGGTAGGTGCGTCCTGCCCGGCTTCGTGGACTCCCACACCCACCTGGTCTTCGCAGGTGACCGGGCGGAGGAGTTCACCCGCCGCATGGCCGGTGAGCACTACGACGGCGGCGGGATCAGAGTGACTACCGAGGCCACCCGTTCAGCAGGTCCGGAAGCCTTGCGGGCGGGACTGGCCCGGCGCCTCGAGGAAGTCCGGCGCGCCGGCACCACAACCGTGGAGATCAAGTCGGGGTACGGGCTGTCGGTCGAGTCCGAGGCAGAGACCACCTCCCTGGCGGCCGAGGTGACCGCCGAGACCACCTTCATGGGCGCCCATGTGGTCCCGACCGAGTACCTGGGCAGGACCGACGACTACGTCGACCTGGTGCGCGGACCGATGCTCGAAGCCGCTCGACCCCACGTTCGCTGGATCGACGCCTTCTGCGAGCAGGGGGCGTTCGACGCCGACCAGTCGAGGGCGGTGCTCGAGGCAGGTCGTGAAGCAGGCCTGGGTCTACGCCTCCACGCCAACCAGCTCGACCACGGGCCCGGGGTGCAGCTGGGCGTGGAGATGGGTTGCGCGTCCGTCGACCACTGCACCTACCTGTCCGACGGCGACATCGAGGCCCTGGCAGGGAGCGACACCGTGGCGACCTTCCTGCCCGCGGCGGACTTCTCCACGCGCCAGCCCTACCCCGACGCCCGCCGCGCCATCGACGCCGGAGTCACCGTGGCGATCGCCTCCAACTGCAATCCGGGATCGAGCTACACCACCTCCATCTCGTTCTGCATCGCGCTTGCCGTGCGTGACATGAACATGACCATCGACGAGGCGATCGCCGCCGCGACCACCGGCGGGGCGACGACGCTGCGGAGAACCGATGTCGGGCGGCTCGTTCCCGGCGGTCCGGCTCACCTCGCCGTCCTCGACGCGCCGAGCCGGCACCACCTCGCCTACCGGCCGGGTGTGCCGCTGATCTGGCGGACACTCGGCTCCGACTACGTACGACCATCCACCGAGCAAAGAACCCGAAGGAGAAAGGCACGCCCATGAACCTCCCCAACCCAACCGGACACAACCAGTGGTACCCGTTCGCCAACCGCCCCCTGCCTCCCGAGGTCGACGGCTGCGCGGTCAACCCGGCGGCGATACCGGTCTTCGATTCCATGCCCCTGCCGCGCAGCGCCCGCTTCGTGGTGGTCGGAGCCGGTGTCCATGGCCTATCGAGTGCCTACCACCTGGCCATGTATCTCGAGCGATCGGGCATGGGCAAGGGCAGCGACGTGGTGCTGATCGACAAGCAGGGCCCGGGCGCCGGCGCCACGGGCCTGGCCTGCGGATGCGTGCGCAACCTCTACATGACCAACCCGCTGCACGCCATCCTGCGCGCCAGCGTGGAAGTGTGGGAGTCCGATCCCGTGAACTTCGGATTCCAGCAGGTCGGCTACGTATCGGTCGGCGAAGCGAACCAGTATGAGGACTACATCGAACTCCACGCCTCCCAGGCGGCCAGCGGATACCCGTCAGACCTCTACACGGGATCGGACGCGCACGCCTTCCTGACCAAGCTGTGGCCCGACTTCAAGACCGAGAACTGCGACGTGGTGCTCCACGAGCACCGCTCCGGATACGCCGGTACGCACATCGCCGTGTGGGGCCTCGACCAGAAGTGCCGCCAGTGGGGCGTGCAGCGTGTCTACGGGACCACGGTCACCGGCTACGAGCGGGACGCGGCGGGCTCCGTCACCGCGGTCGAGACCGACCACGGATCGATCTCCTGCGACCACGTGGTCGTCGGCGCCGGGGCGTGGACACCCCAGCATTGGGAGTGGCTCGGGGGACCGTCACACCTCGACGTTCTCTACCCCGACGGTCACGTCGAGGAGCAGATGGACATGTGGACCTACTGGCGCCTCCTCGAAGGCGAAGTCATCCTTCCCGAGGGCGTGGACTTCCGGACCGCCCAGTACCGGGACTCGCCTGTCCTGCACGTGGAGCTCCTGGACACGCCGGTCTACGGCGAGGACGGGACGATGATCAAGGACCACACCTACGTGTACACGCGCTACGCGGCCGAGCGGGTGGGCGCTCCCGGCCTCCAGGGCGGGACGATCCCCATCAAGATAGGACCCCGAGCGGAGGTCGAGCCCTACGGCCACCTCAACGACCTCTACCAGGCGGAAGAATGGTTCGCCGACTACTACTGCTCCGCCCTGGGCATGCTCTTCAAGCGGCTCGAGAACCTGAGGCCCTACTTCAAAGACCGCCGGAACGGTGGGATCGGCGCGTTCACGCCCGACAACGTGCCCGTGTTCGACCATCTGGCCGACAACGCATGGGTGATCGCCGACTCCAACCACGGTTTCAAGATGATCGGCGTCGGCAAGCTGACCGCTCAGATGCTCGTCTACGGAGAGAAGCCCGACGAGTTGAAGCCGTTCACGCTCGACCGGTACCGCACCGGCAGCACGTTCGGGGACCGGAACTCGAACAGCCCGTGGGTATAGGAAGGTACTGAGAGACCCCTTGCGAGAGGGTTCGCGCGGAAGTCGCCCGCCCGCAGGCCAGGTCGTGTCCGGTGAGAGAACCCCGCAGGTCTCGTGTCCCGGTACCCTCTTGGGGTGGTCGGCAACCCTACGGCGAGAGCAGGTCCATCGGTGAGGTAGGCCGGACTGCCGGACCGCGAGCAGGAGGGGTGGTACTCCTTGAACACCCAACCCGATGCACCTGTAAGGGCTGCAACCTACCTGGGCGAGAACAGCCTGCCCATCATGGACGATCTGGTTCAGTACCTGTCAGTGGCGACCGGCATCGATGTGGTCGTCGATCCCGCAGCAGCCAGAAGTACGGCCGAGGCATGCCGGCAGGCCCCCAAGCTGGATCTCGTGTGGATGTGCGGGTACCCGACCGCGTTTCTCATCTCGACGGGCCGGACAACCCACGAGGTCGTAGCCGCGCCCGTCTTCGCCGGATACAGGCAGCCTGTCTACCACTCGGTGATCATCACCCGGGTGGACGGTCCCTCGTCTCTCCATGTCGCGCTGGAAACAAGGCTGGCGGTGAACGAGCTCGAGTCCTGGTCCGGGTTTCTGGGGCTCAAAGCCCATGTCGAACGGTCTTTCCCCGGTGCCTGGTTCGCCGATCAGGCAGTCACCGGTTCGCATCGGGCCTCGATCCAGGCTGTGGCGGATCAGGTGTGTGACGTCGCGGCCATCGACGTCACGATCTGGGAGCACCTACTGGCGACGGAACCGGCGGCAGCCACAGACCTCCGTGTCGTCGACCGAACCGTAGACTGGCCGGCGCCACCCTTCAGCATCGCTTCGCACCTCGACCCCACGGTGCGAGAGTGCCTCACCGCGGCCCTAACCGCGGTCGGACCGGCAGACGTACCGTTGCTCGACGGCGTCGCACCGGCCGACTGCGATATCTACCGGGAGGTGATGCTTGCCCGATCAGGTATGGCTCCGAGTTCGTTGATCCTCCAAGCGCGAGACGCTGACCGGAAGTGATGGCTATTGTCGTCGCTCCGCTGATGGTCGAGACCGGAACATCGCACTCTCGCTACGGATCGGTGGTCGGTTCGATACGCACGGGACGGCGGACTTTCTTCCCGTTCAACATCGTTCCGATCGGGGTGTAGCGGACCAGGAACTGATAGCTCAGCAGGAGAAACGCTGTGACCACCACGGAGATCATCAGAAACTTGGCCTCCGCCGGCACGTCCCAGTCCCGCACGATCGCCTGCGCGAGCACCACCACCGGGAGGTGGGCGAGGTACATCCAGTACGAGGAGTCGGAGAGGTAGCGGACGCCCCGACGTTCCCCGGGAATCAACACCCGGAACAACCCGATCAGGCCGAGGCACATCCCCCATGCGTAGGCCACCTGGAGGACCGACGCCACCGGCCAGGAGAAGAGCTCCGGCTCGAAAGTGACGGCGAGCCCGGCCGGTAGAACGACCACGAAGGAGACGGGCAGGAAGAGCCACCACGGTCTCCCGACCGTGTCGACCAACTCCGTGCCGCTACGGCCACGGCGCCGGTACATGAGAGCCCCGAACGCGAAGAACGTGGTGTAGTAGACCAGGACGTGGGGTAGCGGGACGAAACCGTCCGACGTGTCGGGTCCGAAGACGGGATAGGCGCCGCCTCCGCCCATGGACAGCTGCGGGACGATCGTAAGGGGGATCATCGACCACATGACCCACCGCGGCCACCTCGCCTGCCGGCTGGCTTGGGCAGTCCGGCGCTCCGCCACCCAGGCCACCAAAGCGAAGCCTGCCACGAGCCACAGGAGGAACCAGAGGAACCAGAGGTGATAGAAACGTTGGATGGAGGACAGGTCCAGCCCGTCGGCCGCGTCGTTGTCCTCCTCCCGGTCGGCGGCGCCGGCTCCCCAACCCGGGACCTCCGCCCACTCCATCCCTTCGGGCAGTGGTTCCCCACCCCCGTAGGAGACCAGCAGGTCGGCAGCCTCCCCATGGCCGAAGTGGAAAGCCACCCCGAGGGGCGTCTCACCTTCCGAGGCGGTGGCCACCGGCGCCGGCTCGGCACCGCGCGCGAGCAGCAACTCCACCATCCCGGTGTCCCCCGTGAAGGCCGCGGCGTGGAGTAGCGTCCAACCGCCCGGATCGCTGCGGAGGTCGACGTCGAATCCCCGGTCGAGCAGCTGCTCCACCCCCGCCACATCTGCGGTGAAGACCTTCCCCCAGATGTCATCGTCGGCGACCTGCGGTGCAGGCGCGGACTCCACCGCCCAGTCACCGACGAAGGTGGTCAGCGGAACGATCGTGAGCAGCCCGACCAATAGCGGGAGGGCAACCCGCCGCAGCCGATGGCTGAGCAGCGCGCCGAGACCGCGGCGTCGCCACAGAAGGGCGGTGAAGAACCCGCTCATCAGGAAGAACACCGGCATCCGGAAACCGTGGACAGCCCAAAGGAACTCGTCGAACAGCCCGTCGAGACTCGACGTGCGGTCCTGCACCCACCAAGGCGCCGGGAAGAATGCCAGGGAGGTATGGAGGCCGATACCGAGCAGCATGGCGAACCCCCGCAGAGCGTCGAGGTCGTACCGGCGACGCTCCACGGACCTGATGTCCGGGGATGGCGGTTCCAACGAAGTCAAGGGAGTAGGCACACAGTCACCGCCGCGGAGACTACCGAACCTCCAGGGACAGCCGACCGAGGATCAGCCAGCCGGTCGTGACAACCCACCGGCCCATGGTTTGCTGGAATCGGGTCAGTCGTGGGGAAACATGCGAGTAACTCCGACGGATGGTTGTAGTGGCAAGCTCACCGCCCTCAGATCGCGAAAACCACCGCCGCGGGTCCCCGCTCCGGGCCCACCCCCGCCACCACCCTTCCTGGGTTCTGGGCACGCCCATCTCGCCCTTTGAAGGCCAAGGTTCCGGTTCGTGATCCCTCGGGCGGCTGAATGACGTCGGGTTCGAGCCGCGCAGGTGTTTGCTACACCCATACTGCAACAGGGAGGCGACGGACTCAACCCCTTCGCTCCGAATAGTTTTCGCGCAGTTTCGCCTGGGCAACCGTTCCTTCCGACACCGCTGCCACCAACACCAATCCGCGTCGGGGTCCCAGTCGACACGACCACCTTGGCAGTTGCTCGGTACGTGTTCCGGGGTCAATTCCCGCGAGCGAGATCCAACACCAAGGCAATGCCCCCCTCGACCATGCGCATCGTTCCGGCATCCAGTCTCCCGACCGATTCGGAGAGCGCGGTTTTGTTGAGCGTGGCAACCTGTGAAACGTTCACTACGGAATCTCTCGCCAGGCCAGAGGTCCCACGCTGAATGAGAACATTCCCCGGCGCCGCGGCCAACCGCAGGTTCGAGGTGATGGCCACACAAACCACCGTCGCGATCCGACTCCTGTTGAAGCGGTCGCTCGATACGACCAGAATGGGCCGCCGATAACCCGGCTCGGAACCTACAGGATCGCGGAGCGTCGCCCAGCATATTTCGCCGCGCTGGATCACCAAGGATCGGATAGAGCTTGTCGCTGCAACTCGAGGAACTCAGGAGAGACCTCTGACGGCTCATCCGAGTACAAGGCGTCGAGGCGGGCCGTAACCTGTTCGGAGTCCTCGCGAGCCAGCAGACCCTCCAAAGCCTCGGCGTACAAACTCGACCGTGAACACCGGCGCCGTTCCGCCAGCCGTTCGGCCGCTTCGAATACAGCGTCGGGAATGGAGACCGCTACCTTCATCTCCCGGAGTATAACCGAGTATGACCACTATCAACGAGGCCACATCCCACGATGGGCCGACCGAGATGAGCTAACCCCACAATCTCGATCTCAGACCCGAGGCGCGCTGGACCGATCTCTGTATCGCCAGACGGATGACCGGTTCCTCGCCGACGACCGTGACCCGGCGGGAAGCCCTGGTGACCGCGGTGTAGAGGAGTTCCCGGGTGAGGAGGCGCGAGCTCTCCGACGGCAGGGAGACGACCACTTCGCCGAACTGGGAGCCCTGGCTCTTGTGGATGGTCAGGGCATGGACCGTGGTGTGATCACCCAGGTAGCCGGGCGGGAAGACTCGCAGGCCACCCCGTTCGAATACCACCCGCAGACCGCCGGCGGTCCGTACGACCACACCTATGTCTCCGTTGTAGAGACCGAGGTTGTAGTCGTTGGCGGTGATCATCAAGGGCCGTCCGGGATACCACTCCCCCCCGTACCTCAGACCGGGGAAGCGCTCGTCGAGGGCGTCCTCGATGTCGCGGCGCCACTGCTCGACGCTGCCCGGACCCTCGCGATGGGCACAAAGCACCGCCAGAGCGCCCAGTCGGGCGAGAGCAGCCTCCTCGTTTCCAGGTTGAGAGGCGGTCTCCACCAGCCGGACCCGTTGGTCGAGTACTCGCCCCGTCAAGTCCCGGAAGGCGCCGCCCGACCGGTTCCTCACCCATTGCAGAGCATCCGGGTCCGGGTCGAGAAGGGCGACGGCCCGGTCGGGAACACCGTCCCGCACCGCCCCGGCGAAGTCGGCGATCGAGCCCTGCTCCTCGAACCGGTGGACACGCTCCAGGACCACCACCCGGCCCGCTATGGAAGCGGGAGCCCCGCTCTCCCCCCTCGCTGGCGAGTCGGCGGCGGGACCCACGATGTCGGATAGGACCGTACCGGCCTCGATCGACTCCAGTTGGTAGGGATCGCCGGCCAGCACCAGAGATGCACCGTCCCTGACGGCCGCCATCAACTTGGCGGCCAAGGGCAGGGAGACCATCGACATCTCGTCCACGATGACCACATCGTGAGGAAGCGGGTTCCGTTCGTGATGGGCGAACCGGCTTCTCTCCCGCGAGAACCCGAGCAGGCGGTGGATGGTGCTGTTCTCAACCGAACCGAGCCGCTCCGCCACGATCCTGCTGTCCGTATGAGCGGCGTGCTCCTCGACCACCTCCTTGAGCCGGGCTGCGGCCTTGCCGGTGGGAGCGCAGAGAGCCACCCTCGGGAAGCTCCCTCGAAGGTGGGCCAGCGCCTCGAGCATCTTGGCCACGGTGTAGGTCTTGCCGGTGCCCGGACCGCCCGCGATCACCGTCAGCTTCCCGGCCAGAGCCCCGGCGGCCGCGGCATGCTGGAGGTTCGGCCCGCCTTCCGCAAGGGGCGGTAGGAGGTGATCAAGCGCTGCCCGGACCTCCCGCGCGAGGTCGGTAGCCGGAGCCCGGGCCCGGGCTTCGATCAGGTCGAACAAGCGTTGCTCGTAGCGAAAGTAGCGCTCCAGGTAAAGGCGACCGTCAACGTGTACGAGGGGTTCGTCGCCCCTGCCGTCGCCGACCATGGGGCTGTCGCGGACGGCCGATGGCCACTCGACGGGATCGGGCCAGGGAAGCCCCTCGACCACCTCCGGAGGTTGACCCTCGACCACCAGGGCTTCGCGCTGGTTTGCGACATCTATGCAAACGTGCCCGAACCGCGTGCCCCGAACCGCCAGCGCAGCTGCCAGGAGGACCTTCTCGTCGGTCTCGGCCCACAGGCGGGCTACGGCCGTTGCCGCGTGGACATCGAGGGGCGACAGTGCACCACCGTCGTTGAAGCGGGCCAGCAAACCGGAGGCATCGACCACGATCCGGGGTCCGGCGGTGGCGGCTCCGATGCGTGGCGTTGCGGTCACGACCGGTGTCCCGCGAACAGATCGCTGACGGCGACGATCGTACGAGTCGGCGGGGACCACCTCGCTACGCCGCACCGCTCGCCCCGCACGACCGGGGTGGCCGGACCGATCATCCCCCGGACGAACAGGTAGACGGATCCGCCCAGATGCAGGGAAGGGTCGTATCCGTCCAGGCGCCATTGCAGGTACCGGTGTAGTGCAACCTGGTAGAGCAATGCCTGGAGCACGTAGTTGCCATGGTGCATGGCGGCGACGAGCGGCTCCGGTCCGTAATCAGCCGCATCCGGAACCTCGCCGAGGACGGGAAGGGTGTTGGACTTGAAGTCCATGACCACGTAGCGGTCCCCGCCGCGTCCGGGCATGACGGTGACCAGGTCGATCCCTCCGGCCAGGAAGCCGCGGAACCGACTGGATGCCAGGTCGCCCAAGCGAGCGAAGTACCCGAGGTGGGGGTCGTCCCGGGGCAGGTGGTCGAGCACGACCCGGGCGATGTCTTGCAAGGCGATGGTCGGGGCCGAGGTGCGGAGCGCCAACTCGAAGTCCAGTTCCTTGAGAGTCCGTCTCGGGTCCAGGTCACGCAATGTGGGAGCATCGTCGCCGGCTCCGAGGGGAGTGTCCATCGCGGCGGCCAGAGCGTTCACGAATGCATCGACTTCGAAGTCCCACGACGAGTGGCGGGTCAGCCGGCCCAGCTCGGATCGGATCGCGCCGCCCAGATCGGGCGCGTCGAAAGGCACGCTCTGCAAGACCTCATGCACCAGCGACCCGAAACGCGGCCCGCGGGGTAGTTGCTCCATCAGCAGCCCGCCACCCTCCCCGGCCGGTTGCCCGTCGTCCTGAGGTTCATCGACCCGGTCCGGGTCTTCCTTCGTGTCGGTCTCCCCGCCGAGGGGACGGTCGGGCGAGAGCGACGAGAAGGAGACCCGCCGCCAGAAGTAGTCGAGGGGCCGATCGAGGCGGGCGCGCTCCAACTTGGCGGGACCCGTGTCCTCCCCCGGGAAACGCACCACGGGCCGGGGCTCGGCGACGATGGTCTGGTCGATGGTCCCTCCCGACGATTCCACGAGCCTCTCGATACCTCGGTCCGGGTCGCCGCCGCGGGCGAGAAGCTGGTGCAGCTTGGTCCTGGCCGAAAACTGGGTGTTGGCTACCCACCACACGACCAGCCGATGCCTGGCCCTGGTGAGCGCCACGTACAGCAACCGGCCCTCCTCGGCGGCTTCCTCGGACATGGCGATCTCCTTGTGCGAGTCGAAGCCGGGTGACGTGGGACCTCCCACATCGATGAGACGCCCCCTTGGCTCCCCCGGCGGGCCGGGTTCGGGATCGTGGAAGATGGGCAGCCTGGGGGTGATCCGGGGCATATCCCACAGGTACGGGACCATCACCACCGGGTATTCGAGACCCTTGGCCGCATGGATCGTCAGTACCTGGACGGCGGCCGCGTCGGTATCCAAGCGCCGCTGGCGTGATTCGGCATCCTCGACGTTGTTCCTGTCGTTGCGGACCGCCTCGTCGATAGCCGCTTCGATCCACACGACCAGCGACCCGATCCGGCCACCCCGCCAGGCTGAGTGCATCTCCTCGGCGATGTGGCTCAGGTCGGTCAGCTCCCTCTCACCATCGGATCGGGCGAGGATCCGAGCAGTCAGACCGGTGCTCCGGTCGATGTCGGAAAACATGGTCGGCACCCCGTGGTCGTGCAGCAGCGCCTGCCACCTCAGGAACCGCTGCCGTAGAGCGAGGATCGCGTCCTCCCGGAGGTCCGCGAGACGGCCGGGAGTCATGCCGTACAGGACGGTCGTGGCCGCGATGCGCAGGTAACCGGCCCGGCTGGGTCTCTCCACCGCCAGCAGGAATCGGCGCCACTGCTCGGCCGCGTTGGTGTCGAACACGCTTCCGGTTCTGGCCACCACCGACGGCACCGCGCTGACCATGAGTTCCTCCCGGATCGTGGCGACCTGGCGGCCCGTTCGGCACAGCACAGCGATGTCACCCGGTCCGATCGGCCGCGAGCCGCCCCCGTCGTTGATGAGGACCCCCGACGTAAGGAGCCGGACCGTCTCGGAAGCCAGGTCCGCCGCGACCGCTCTCCTTGCCTCCCCGACGTAAAAGAACGGTTTGTACTGGTAGCGCCGGAGGGGAAAGTCGTCGGAGATGCGACGGATCTCCAGCGGAGGACCGGTCCCGGAGATGCGACTCTGCCGGTTGCGTCCGGCCGGCTGCAAAGGGCGGTGTCCGATACGGTCGTCGCCGAAGGTGGAACCGGCCAGGATCGTGTCGATGGCAGCCACCAAGGGTCCGTCGCTGCGCCAGTTGGTTTCCAGGGTGCGGTGGGTGGCGGCGCGGTCCGCCGCCGATAGGTAGGACTCGATGTCCGCACCCCGGAACGCGTAGATCGATTGCTTGGGGTCTCCTATCACGACCAGCCGCGACTCGTCGAAAACCGCCCTGAGGATCTGCCATTGGATGGGGTCGGTGTCCTGAGCCTCGTCGACGAGAGCGATGGAGTAACGCCGCCTGAGAAGCTCGCGGGCTCCGTCCCCTATCCGTGGCTCGATCAACGCGTCGCGGGCCTCCACCAAGGTCTCGTCGAACGTGACCCTTCCCTCCGCCCTTAGCCGCCGGGAGAGCAGGAGCCTCATTTCGCCCGCCATCTCAGCCCGCAGCCTCGCCACACCCTCGACGGTGGAGGCGTCCGGAACTATCCGGACATCCGGGGTAGCGACGACCGCCTTGCCGATGCCGGCCAGATCGTCCTGGGTGACCGTCCCGTCCACGCCGGCCGGGCCGGGCCCCGCGAATAGCCTCACCACCAAATCGCCGGCCGCCCGTCGCACCACCAGTTCGTCGATCTCGCCGGGCTCCAGGTCGCCGGGCAGGCGGGAGCGGAATCCGAGTTTCTGCAGCAGCCGGCCGGCGAAGCCATGGATGGTGAATATCTGGGCCCGGTCGAACTGGGTCAGGGCTGTGTCAAGCCGCTCGGCTTGGCGTGCCTGCCGGCGGGAGGACGACTGGAGGAGGAACCGCATGTGGTCGTCGGTCGTCGCCCCGACCCGGTCACCGCGCAGGGCGCGGAGCGAGACGACCATCCGGCGCCTGATCCGGTCTTTGAGTTCGGCGGTGGCGGCACGGGTGAAGGTGACCACCAGGATGCGGTCGAGGGGGATGCCTTCCCCGGCCACCAGCCGGGTGACGGCGGCAGCGATCGTGAAGGTCTTCCCGGTGCCGGCGCTGGCCTCGATGATGGTGCCGCCCGCTCCGATGGGCGCGTGGGGGTCGTAGGTGGCGACCTCGGTCATACCGACTTCTCCACCAGGAGCGGGAGGATCGGTCCCCACAGCTTCCGGGCGCGATCCGGGAAGGGACTCCGCTCCAGGGCGGATATCGTCGCCAAGTCCGGGAACAGGAACTCGTTGGCC
Source organism: Candidatus Spongiisociaceae bacterium (assembly GCA_965219685.1). Classification (GTDB taxonomy): domain Bacteria; phylum Actinomycetota; class Acidimicrobiia; order Spongiisociales; family Spongiisociaceae; genus JAPPFW01. The sequence goes on from CBDCOH010000002.1 coordinate 2,088,679, forward strand.
GGATCCTTGGCCTCCGGGGAGAACCGGTCCGTCTCCCACGCCTGCCCGGCGACCTTCCTGGCCACATCGCGGTGGCTGCCGATCTTCCGCTGCCAGACGAATGAGGTCTCGCAGGGCAGCGGGATGGGCGAGGTGAGGCCCTCGACGTACAGGTCGACGAGGCCGGACAGCAGACGCTCCGCCTGCCTGCGGCGGCGCGCCACGTCACCACGGATCGGCCCGATTCGCACGCTCCAGAGCTTGTCGCCGCGCAGGTGACGACCGAGCAGCAGTCCCTGCCAGGGGTGATCCGGGTCCAGCGCGGTCAGGAAGACCACCTGGAGGAAGGCTCTCAGGCGTTGCTTGCCCTTGAGTCGCGACGGGGTGACCACGTCGATGCGGGCGCTACCGGGATCGGCGCTGACCGTTCCCTCGATCATGTGGTCCCCCACCCGGACCACGCCGCTGTGCTGCTCGTAGCGCGCCGGGTCGTACCCGACGGCTCGGGCCGCCTCCCACAGGTCGGTAGCCCTTTGCCGGGCCCTCTCCAGCCCCGGCAGGCCGAGGTTGCCGGGCGGGACGGTATCTCCGGCGCGTTCGTGAGCTTCGAGCGATTCGATGGAGTGTCCGGCCAGCAACCCGGCAAGAAGCCGGTTGGTGACCTTCCATTCGCTCAGGGGATCGAGCACCGTGGGCATGGTGTCGTCGGGTATCTCGCCGCGGGCGGGGATGACGAAGCCGAGCCGCCGGCGGAGGAACGAGCGGGCCGGATGTTCCAGGAAGCTTCCGAGGTCGTCGAGTCGGATCTGCGAGAAGATGTCGTCCACGGGGGGCGGCAGGGGGAGCCGGGCCGACTCCGGGACGGTGCGATGCTGGATGGCGAGGGCTCCGTCGAACTGAATGGGATCGAAGCCCCAGGGTCCGTCCACGCCGCGCTCTCCCGCCACGAAGTTGGTCTCGCTGAAGGGCTGGAGCGGGTGACGGGTCTCGAGACGTTCCAGTCCCGCCAGGCCGACCATGTCGCCGAGCACGTCTCTCAACTCAGCGATCGGCACGGCTGGCGGGTACTCGGCGTTGGTCAACTCGTCACGTCCCGAGTACGTGACGATCAGGTGATCCCCGGCCGCCATGACCGCGTCCAGCAGGAGCTGGCGGTCCTCGGCGCCCCGATCCGAGTCACCGATGATCTCGTTGTCCACCAGCAGATCGTCACCGTCGACGCGGCCGCTGCGCGGGAAACGACTGTCATCCATGCCCAGCAGGCACACCACCCGGTACGGCACCGAACGCATCGGGACCAGGGTGCAGACCGTTATGTCCCCGGTCCGGAAATGCAACGGGCTGGGCGTGTCCCGGGTCCAGTCCCCCACCACGATCCGGGCTTCGGCGGGGCCGATCAGGGGATCGTCGGGACCGGCGCCCTCGCTCGGGAAGCTCTCCTCCAGGAGACGCTCCAGCTGTCCCCACTGCCACTGGTCGTCCCAGCCCGGAGCCGCGAGGAGCCGCACCGCGCCGGCAATGGCCGTTCCCCAGGCGGAGTGCGGCTTGGGTTCGCCCAGCAGTGCCCGCACCGCAACGATCCGGTCGAGAATCTGGGCCAGCAGTCCGATCGGCAAGGCCTCCTGGCCTTCGGCCCCGTCGAGGGGCGCGATCGAACCGACGACCCGTACGCCGCTGTCCGAGTAGAAGACCCCGGCCAGGGCCCGGTCCAGCCCTCTGCGCCATGTGTGGTCATCGCCGCTACCTGCATTCCAGAGGGAGCGGTGTTCCCCGTCGAGCCCCCACCGCACGTTGGTGTCCTCGATCACGGCGGAAATCGCGTCGGCGGTCTCCTCGTCGAACCCGAACAGTCGCCGGACGACCGGCATCGCCACCAACTCGCGGACCGTACCCGCCTCGAGGCGGGACCCCGCCAGATCCAAGACGGTGGCTGCGAACCTGACCAGCGGGTTCGTGGCCGCCGGGGCCCGGTCGGCGATGCGCAGCCGGAGGTCGGGGAGAGCATCATCGGCAACCGGCTGGTCGGCCTGGTCGGCGTGGTCGCCAGGCGGGACGGAGTCGGGGAAGTCGACCTCCCGGAGAAAGGTCGCCTCCAGGAGAGGGGCGAAGGTGGCCAGATCGGGGGTCATGACCACAATGTCGCGGGGCTCCAGCGTGGTGTCCGCTGCGAGGACGTGCAGGATGGCATCCCTGAGCACCTCGACCTGGCGGCGGGGGCCGTAGCAGACATGGATCTGGACCGACCGGTCGCCCCTCCGCGCCTCGGCTGGGCGGCCCGACCTGGCGGGCGGGGTGTTGGAGCGGATGTCCTGCTGGAGTCTCTCCAGCACGGTCGGCTCTGCTCGCTCGGATCCGGTCGCGGATGGCTCACCCGTATGGTCGCGAGCGGCCAGCACCGTCTGGAGCTCGCGGCTTTCCCGGGCCCACGACCGAAGGAACGGGTGGCGCGGAACGTTCGCAGTTGGGTCGGAGACCCTCGCGTGGCGGGTACCGGTCGGCGAGCCGCCGAGCAGGGCCGCCGTATCCCGCCACAGGACCGGGGACGGATGCAGGAGGTAGAGGTGAACATCGTGGCGGGCGGATACAGCTTCGAGCACCTCCAGATCGACGGGATCGGCCGCGGTCAGCCCGTACACGGAGAGCCGATCAGGGAGGCACAGGTCGACCTCGCCACGGCGGACCGGCTCCAGCGCTGCCGGTAGCAACTCCGCCAGACTCGGCACACCGATGCGATCCCGGACCAAGCTCCACACGCGCGGTTGCCAGAGGTCGGCGTCCGGCAGGGCCGTACCGTCGGCCGCCACGTTCCGGCCCTCCCGCCAGGCTCGCACCATCTCGGGCCGGCGCCGCGCGTAACGGGTGAACAGCCCCGAGATCTTGCGGGCCGCCCTAAGGCGCTGGCCGTTGCCGAGCGCGTCGATGCCACGGCCGGCATCCACGAAACGGGCGAGCAGCCACATCCAGGACTCGTGCAGATGATCATCCAGCACCGAGACCACACTGCGGGTCAGGGCGTTTCCTTCCCAGGCTTCCAGGGCGGAGGCGAGCTCGGGAAGGGAGAGCAGCACCTCCCTGACGAGGCGACGCGGGGAGGGGAACTCGACGTTGGCGCACACCCCGTCCCCTGAGGTCCTGTCGGCCAGTTCGGAAGCGATGCGCTGCGTGAGCCAGCGCTCGATCCCGCGCGTCGGCACGGCCACCAGTTCCGGCGCGAAGGGGTCGGCTGGAGGCGAAGCCAGCATCTCGCACAGCTTGCCCACCAACTCGTCGGGATGCGACCCGACGTGGATCAGCAGCGCCACGAGGTCTCCTGAGGACGGCAACGGTCCACGGGCAGCCGCGCCTCGCCCGATCGAGTCAGTTCGTGAACCCGGCGCAACTCGATCCCGCATTCAGGCAGCGTGCCGACGCACCGGGGAGATAAGTCCTCCACAAAGGCGAACTTATCACCCGGCACCGACATTACGCGATCATCGACAGTCCTCCCCCAGAGTACCGGGTCTTTGGTTCGCCGTGTCACCGCGCGGTGTAGTCCCACGATCGGCACACCCGACCGCCGACGGCAACCGCGGCGAACGAGGCTTCGCAACGAGGGGGTTGTCAGTGTCACAGTCCCGTCGCATACTGGTACACAGTCGTAAACACCACCGGTCCGTTTACGGTACCGATCGGGCCGAGGCTGGGATCATGTTGTCGGAGCAGACCCATTTCACGGGGTTGGCGGGACGCGTTCGGAGACTTCGGAGGTGGCGGCTGGGGGTGGGCCCGCACCATGGGTCCGGTGGGACGTTTTTCGCGTTCTCGGTCTGCTGGGGCTGCCCTGCGGGATGGTGGCACGGTCCGCGGACGTATCACGAATACCGGAGTCAGGACCCTGGGACATCGTGATCCGGGTCCCGGCAGGTCTCCTCTTGACCGCCGCCCGGCTAACCGCTGCCCGGGACGACCTTCACAGGCTCGGGCATCCGCGCCAGCGAGCGCTCGACAACGGCATCGGCGAGGCCGGCGAATATGCGCTTGTGGATGGGCCACAGCGCGTACCAATAGAGCAGTCCCAGAACACCCGCCGGGTGGAAGTGGGCCGCGGTGACGATGCGGGATCCATCCGTTTCGGGCAGCACCTCGAACTCGAGGGCCGCGGTGCCGGGCAGACGCATCTCCGCCAGGAGGGTGAGGCGGCGGCCCGGCTCGACCGCCACCACCCGCCAGAAATCGAGCGCATCGCCCACCCGCAGTTCGTTGGGATGGCGGCGACCCCGGCGCCGGCCTACTCCCCCGACCATGCGGTCCACGACGCCCCGCAGGTTCCACAGCGGGTTGGCGTAGTACCAGCCGTTGGTCCCTCCGATCGACGACACGACCTCCCACACCGTCTCCGGCTCCGCCTCGCATCTCCGTTCGACACGCTCGCCGCGGCTGTAGAAGGAGACATCCGGGCGATGGTCCCGCATCGCGAACGAGCCTTCCGTCCAGCGCGCGGGCATCTCGGTGTCGCGCTCGGCCTCCAGGGCCGCCCGGACCGCATCTTCGTAGGTGTGGAGGGTGAGCGGGATCGAGGCGGCGAGGTCGGCGTCCGGGTCGACGACCAGGTCATGCTTGAGACCGTCTATCAGCGGCCGGGCGACGCTCGTGGGCACGGCGGTGACCAGGTTCAACCAGTAGGACGAGAGGCGCGGGGTGAGGACGGGTACCCGGATGATCAGGAGCCGCTTGCCGATCACTCGCGCGAAGCTGGAGAGCATGTCCCGGTAACGGACCGTCTCCGGCCCGCCGACGTCGTAGATGCCACCCGCCGAGGCGTCGGTCTCCGGAAGCCGGACGAGGTATTCGACCAGGTCATCGAGCGCGATCGGCTGGGTCAACGAATCGACCCAACGGGGAGTCACCATCACCGGCAGGTGGTACACGAGATCGCGGATGACCTCGAAGGCGGCAGAGCCGGGCCCCACCACGATCCCGGCCCGGATCTCGGTCACCGGCACGGGTCCCGACCACAGCACCTCACCGGTCTCCCGCCGGGAGTCCAGATGCAACGAGGCCGCCTCCTTCGGTTGCAGCCCGCCCAGGTAGATGATACGACCCACCCCGGCACGGGCCGCTACATCCCGGACATGGGTCGCCGCCCGGCGGTCCAGGTCCGGGAAGTCCTTGCCCGCTGCCATCGAGTGGATCAGGTAGTAGACGACGTCGATACCCTCGAAATGCCCCATCAGCGACTCGGGATCGAGAGCGTCGGCACGAACCGTCTCGACCCCCACCCACCCGCGGGCGTCGAGGGTCTCCCGCCGGCGTCCGGCGGCACGGACCTCGTGTCCCCGCTCGACGAGCCGCGGTATCAGATGGCTCCCCACGTAGCCGGAGGCGCCGAGGACCAGCACCTTTGCCACCGGAACCTCCTTGCCCTGGTCGAGGACGGTTGCTATGCCACCCCGTCGGTGGTCACGCAAAGTTTATGGCTCCGCCAGCCGTACGTAGACACATGTGTCGGTTGCCGGTCTACGCCACCACGCTGGACAGGGCCGACCAGACCGTTCCAGTCGACAACCGAATGTCAGGCCCCCCGGGGTTCTCGCGCTTGCAGGTCAGAGGCGGTCTATGCGCGACTCTCTCGCCTGACGGGTCGGGTGGATCTCCATGAACTTCTCGCCGAACCGTCGAGCAGGGATGCCTCCTCGTAGACAGGATCCGACCAGTCCCGGAACGCCTCCACGGCCTCGGTGCGCTGCGTTGTACCGTCGCCGCGGATATGGGTGACCGCGATCCCCCGGCCGTACAGGACCCGGGTGATCAGCAGGAAGCGATGGCAGCCGGCCGGATCCTCCTCGCTGCACATGATCGCTACCCGCGACCGCTTCGCGTGGCGGGTCAGCCGGGCCATGCCGGACTCGAACACGGGGCTCTGCGCCATCCGTCCGTAGAGCACATGCCCCTCGGAGTCGTAGAACTCGTCCCCTTTGGGCTTCCCGCCGAGTGTCTCTCCCATGAAGAGGTATCCGATGCAGGCCGAGTGCAAGTCCCCTCGAAGGGGATGACGGTTGAACTGGGGGTTGAACCGTGAGAAGGGCGAACTTCGCACATCCACCACCCTGTCGACGCCGTACAACCGGACAACGTCTATGAAGCGCTCGATCGGATGGGTCGAGTGTCCGACGGACCAGAGCCGGGGACCGCGGACCAGGACCGGATCAGCATTCATTGCGCTTCAACCGCCATACCCCACATGTACGGATGACCGGCCCACTCGCAAGCGGACTACCGATTCGGTCCAGGAGCTCACTTACCCTTAGGCCGGTCGTGAGCTTCGAGTTTGGACATCGCGCAATCATCCAGACCGCCGCGAGTCACCCCTTCGCTGCGCCCTAATCCAACTCGCTGGGTCATCATCCCACGCGTGGCCAGCATCCAAGAGCGCTCCCAAGGATGCTTCGATATCGTGCCATCGACACTCTGTATCGAGATCTTGGCCGATCATCACCACCCCGGCTCCCAGCCCGTCGGCTTCGTCGGGTGTGGCCTCGAAGTCTTTTGGAGGCTGGCGTCTACTGCGCATCGAAGCAGACTACCGGCCCTGATACAGTGACTTCCGGAGTTCATCGACCAGGAGAGAACGACATGTCCGCTCCGGCCTACTCCAGCGGTGACCGGACGACGCCACTGCTGCAGGAGACCATAGGCGCCAACCTCGAGTCGAACGTGGCCCGTTTCCCGGACCGCGACGCTCTCGTCTCGATGCACCAGGGAATCCGCCAGACCTACCGGGAGTTCGACCGATCGGTGGACCTTCTGGCGATAGGGCTGTTACGCCTCGGCCTGGAGGTGGGTGACCGGGTCGGCATCTGGAGCCCGAACTGCGCGGAGTGGGTATGGCTCCAGTACGCCACCGCCAAGGCGGGAGTGATCCTGGTCAACATCAACCCCGCCTACCGGACGCACGAGGTTCGGTACGCGCTGGCGCAGTCGGGATGCCGGGTCCTGGTCTCGGCACAGCAATACCTGTCCTCCGACTACCGGGCCATGGTCGCCGAGGTCGAGGACGAACTGGACGAGCTCGAGCAGGTGATCTTCCTCGAGACGCCCGAGTGGGACGCCCTGATGGAACCCGCCGACGACGGCATGTACCGCATCCTCGCCGAACGGTCGGCCGGACTCAATTACGACGACCCCATCAACATCCAGTACACGTCGGGGACCACCGGCTACCCCAAAGGCGCCACCCTCAGCCACGCCAACATCCTCAACAACGGCTTCTTCGTCGGCGAGGCCTGCGCCTACACCGAGGAGGACCGGGTCTGCATACCCGTCCCCATGTACCACTGCTTCGGGAGTGTTCTCGGGACGCTGGCCTGCACGACCCACGGGTCCGCGATCGTCTTTCCGGGCGCCGGATTCGACCCCGGGCAGGTGCTCACCGCTGTGCAGGAGGAGCGGTGCACCAGCCTCTACGGGGTGCCGACCATGTTCATCGCCGAGCTCGCCCATCCCGACCTGGAGTCCTTCGACCTGTCGTCGCTGCGCACCGGGATCATGGCCGGGTCACCGTGCCCGGTGGAGGTCATGAAGCAGGTGATCAACGAGATGAACATGACCGATGTGACCATCGCCTACGGCATGACCGAGACCTCCCCGGTGTCCACCCAGACGATGACCACCGACTCTATCGACCGGCGGGTCTCCACCGTCGGTCGGGTCCATCCCCACGTCGAGATCAAGATCATCGACCCCGAGAGCGGCGAGACCGTCGAGCGGGGACGGGACGGCGAACTCTGCACCAGGGGCTACTCGATCATGCTCGGCTACTGGAACGATCCGGAACGGACCTCGGAATCCATCGACTCCGAGGGGTGGATGCACTCCGGCGACCTCGCCACCATGGACAGCGAGGGCTACCTGAACATCGTGGGGCGGATCAAGGACATGATCATCCGCGGTGGCGAGAACATCTACCCGAGAGAGATCGAGGAGTACCTGTACGGGCATCCGGCCATCGAGGACGTGCAGGTGATCGGCGTCCCCGACGAGCGCTACGGCGAGCAGGTGATGGCCTGGGTGAAGCTGCGCGAGGGCGCTGAGGCGACCGACGAGGACATAAGGGACTTCTGCCGGGGCCGCATCGCCCACTTCAAGGTCCCCATGTACGTGAAGTTCGTCGACGGTTTCCCCATGACCGTCACCGGCAAGATCCGCAAGGTCGAGATGCGGGAGATCTCCATCGGCGATCTAGGCCTCGAAGCCGCCTCCCAGATCAGGTCGGCCTAGCCCGGCAGGCGCGTACACCGCGACGGATACCCGCCACTCGATGGAGTCCCTCTAGAGTCGGCGAATAGGCGCAACACTGAGTTGGACACCGCTTCCAGCCAACGACATGTCTAGTCGTGTGAGTGTTACCTTGGTGAAGGAAAACAGATCATCTCCTGTAATTGGCCTAGCGCGTGCCATGGCTAGAACAACCGAGGTAGGTCTGTCAGGTATCCAATCCACAGATCCACCTGCTTGTACTACGACCTTCCGTAGTTTAGTTCGTGCCTCCTTGTCATAGCGGAGGGCATCAGTTGCAACTACAGCTTGCGCGATTAAGTGGCTAGCCAGTGAAGATCGTTTCACATGCTTAATATGTATCAAATCACCTGTCGAGGTCACTACGTCACACGCCTCAAATCCTCTAGGATGCTGTGTAGTCCGAAGGAAACGTCCATCGAGCATAACACCACCGATGATCGGTGCTACCATCTCATTATAAGCACGTTCGTTGGGCCACTTAGATGTGTCCCACTCGGGCAGGCTCACGGAGGGTGTTCGAGCAAATAGGGACTTAATCTGTCCGTCCATTTGGCCAGCATAGTCAGTATCCATAGCATACCAATAGGAGTTGAAAAAGCAGTATCTTACCGAGTCCTTCTCTATTTCGTAGAAGAGCCAGTTGATGAGAGGTATCTCACCACTCATAGGTTCTTCACCATCACTATCACGATATAACCGTATCCTTAGTGTTTTGGCAGCGGAGAGGGGGTAGTCTGGATTCTTATCGATGATAAAGGTGACAAGTTCTTCAAGGGTCGGCAGATCATCCCCAACAATTCCACCACGAACACCCGTTCCTATCAGTTTGTATGATGATGGAGTTCCGTTATCGCTCATATGTTCATGTGGCCAGCCCATAGCGAGTTTGTCTTGGCTCCTCGTCACCAGCGACGCTTCGAGCTTAGACTCAAGGTCCGCTATCGTCCGCTTGTCTTTTACACGAACGAATTGTTCAAGTGCTAGGAGTTCCGGCTTGGGGTCAAGTAGGAGCGTCCTTGTAATGGCGTTTAGGTCTTCGACGAGGGTATCTGGTGTTCGACCAAGCGGTAGACTGAGCGAGTCGGCTGCATGAACTCGGACCCGTCCACTACCGAGAGTCAGCCCACTGACCTCGGCCGCCCCACTGATTCGTGTCACGACCTCACCGAAACCTCCCATACCAAAGGACCCGAGAGTTGTACCCGCCGGGATTGATGATCGGTCCGTCCGAGCCCGATGGTCTAGTTCGGATCTGGTTAGCGACTGTATAGACTCTGGTGTTGCAGTTCGTGTCGCGAATCGCATTCCGAAACCGGGATCTATGAACCCCCGGTCAAGGAGGTGAAATCCCATACCATAAGCCAGTGCCCACGCTTGACCGTGACCATCCTCGATTATTAGAAGTGCCGCCGGATAGGCACTGCTCAGATGGACATCCGTACCCGTGAGCGACGCCAACCGAGAGGACCATGGTACCTTGCGCCTCCGCATCGTACCCATCACTAGTAGGCCATCCTGTCCACCAACTGTTACCGACTGGGCTGAAAAGCCGCCTTCCGATAGGTACTTGGGCAGCACTACCTGGATCAGATTAGAGATTCCTCGCAACCGGTAGATCGTTGTCCGGGCAGATGGTGATGGCTTTTTGGACATATCAGACAGCTTGAGGCATGGGACAGCGGACCTGAACTGCCTTCACTGTAACATACACATGTGTAATTCACAAAGGGAAGTAGTACGGCGTCTGACTCTGGAGTTCGCTGGATGCGAGGAGTTACGCGGCCGCCGAGGCAACCAGGCGAGGACATCAGGGACTCCTGCTGGGGTCGTATCGCGCACCTCAAGGTCCCGACCTACGTGAAGTTCGTCGACGGCTTCCCGATGACCGTCACCGGCAAGATTCGCAAGGTGGAGATGCGGGAGATCTCCATTGGCGAGCTAGGTCTGGAGGCCGCCGCCCGTATCGAGTCCGCCTAGCAGCACACCGTATCCGGCGGTGCCAAGCCGACCCCTGTAGGAAGGTCGTCCACCGTCTTGCTGTGCCGGTCGAGCTTGCGGAAGAAGTCTCGGTAGACCGCATCCCGGTCGATGTCGGTTGCTTCGCTCATCAGCGGCCGATCGGGAAGGTGCCGCCACACGAGGTTGTCGTCGAGGGCGGGGGTCGGTACGAACATGGTGGGCACCCAGGTCGGGTCGATCAACCATGCGAAGTTGATGAAGTCCCAGCACACCCAGGACTGACCCGGGAAGGGCTCGACAAGTCGCTGAGCCCGTAGCCGGTTGTTGCGATAGAGGTAGTGGAGGTAGTTGCCGATCTCCCCGCGTCCGTTGACCCAACGTTCCGACTCGGGCAGGGACATCACGAGTTGCTCGCCGATGTAGTACCCCGGCAGGTACAGGAGGGGTACGCCCGAGTTGAACAGCAGGCGGGAGGCGTGCTGGTCCTGCACCAGGTTCATGGAGGGAGAGTTGCTGAACCTCACGAAGGTCGGGTATGCAGACGTCCAGGACACCACCATCCTGGTGATGATCTCCGGTTCCATCAGCAAGGCCGCAGCGATGTTGGTGACTGCCCCGATCGCCACCACATGGAGGAGCCGGTCGTCGTCCGCCATGGCGGCTTCGATGATCCGGCGGGCGCCCTCGCTGTCCACGATGTCGTCGGGCGACTCCATGAACCGCGCCGCGCCGCGGAACGCCACTCCCTCGGATGACATGCCGAGCCATCCCATGAGGGTGCCGATCTCATCGAAGGACATCTCCATCCCTTCGGCCACGGTCTCGAACTCAACATCCTCGGGGTCGATGCCGGCCGCCCTCAGCCTGTGCACCCACGCCGCGATGTCGTCGACCTCGGCAGCGGTCGAGTGGTCAACATTCGCCCGGGCAGCAGCCAGGAGCGGCTCCCTGAAATAGGCGCGAGAGAACGGCGCGGCCACGATCGCTTCTATGTCAAGCCGGTCAGGCGACAGCAACCCCCACGTTATGGCGAACTGATCATCCACCTCGTTGGCCGCATCCGTGTCTATGACAACCCGGACCCGGCCGGGCTGCGGTGACAGCATCTCCTTGCGTCGCTCGTCGCTGATATTCGGGAACCTCGTCATGCGTACCCCCAGATGCCTTCCCGGTCGCCGCTCTTGGACGCCAGTCTCACCGTATCCGCTCGGCGATGGCGGTTCCGACCTCGTCGGTGCTGTTGGTCCCGCCCATGTCGCGGGTGCCCACCTCGCCTTCGGAAAGCACATCGGCGATCGCGACGCCTACCGCGTCGGCCGCGTCGTGCTCGCCTAGGTGGTCCAGCATCATGCGAACCGCTTCGATCGACGCGATCGGGTTCACGCGCCGCTGACCAGTGTACTTTGGAGCGGAGCCGTGGATCGGCTCGAACATCGACGGGAACCGGTGCTCCGGGTCGATGTTGCCGCCGGCGGCGAACCCCATGCCTCCCTGGAGCATCGCCCCGAGGTCGGTGATGATGTCTCCGAACAGGTTGGAGGCCACCACCACGTCGAACCACTCCGGGTTCTTCACCATCCACATCGACAAAGCGTCCACCAGCGCCATGTCCGTCTCCACATCGGGAAAGTCGGCGGCCACCTCGTCGAACACCGTGTCCCAGAACACCATCGAGTAGTTAAGGGCGTTGGACTTGGTGCAGTTGGTTACACGTCCGACCGGCGCCTCGGAACCCAGCTTGGAACGCTGCCGAGCCAACTCGAACGAGTACCGCATCACCCGCTCGCATCCCTTGTGGGTGAACACCGCGGTCTGCAACGCCACCGCGTCGGGCGTTCCCGCCTTGAAGATCCCGCCCTGGGCTGCGTACTCCCCCTCGGTGTTCTCCCGCACCACCACCATGTCCAGAGTCTCACGCGTAGCGGTCCGGATCGGTGTGCCGACCCCCGGATACAGCCGGATGGGACGCAGGTTCACGTACTGGTCGAACCCACGCCGGACGCCCAATATCAACTCCAGCGAAAGGTGGTCGGGCATCTTGGACACGTCCCCCACCGACCCGAGGAAGATCGCATCGAACGCGGCCAGTGTGTCCAGGTAGTCGTCCGGCATCATCTTCCCGTCGGCCAGCCAACGATCGCATCCCCAATCGAACCACTCAGTCTCCACCTCGAAGCCGTGGCCACGGGCGGCCGCGACGAGGGCCCGCTCCGCCTCCTCCGACACCTCCGGTCCGACACCGTCCGCCGGGATGAAAGCTATCCGATACACGCCAAAGACCCCTTGCTCGCCATCACCCGCGGCACCGTAACACCGCCTGATGCAGCGGCTCAAACCGTCGACCTAGGCGGGAGGGATGGCAACCTGATCAGGTTAAGGCCTGGGAGAGACAGTCGCTGAGGCAAAGCCTATGTCTCCGCTCGACTGTCGGCGATCATCAAGCGTTCACGTCATCCCCGCCCACCGGATGGATCATCTAGTACCTCTTTGACTGAGGGTCCGGGTGTGGCTGGCAGACCGGCTGCCGTCTACTGTTCGATCAGAGTGTTTTCGATATATAGGGGTTGACACTGTCACACAGGATTGATACAACTTAGGGCATGGATAACGAACACGCGTTCGCTAATATCCGCCAGCCCGCTGCTGCAGGCGGCACCCGACGGATCTCAGCCGATCGGTCGGGTCATATTGTGGACTCCCGCATCGTTGCTTCGCTTGCGGAGTTGGAACAGGTCCGCATCCTGCCGATGTCGCAGCACCACGCAGACCGGACGCTCGGAGTGCTGAGCCGGATCCAATCGGTAGCCGCATCACTGATGTGCGACGTGACAGAGATGCTGGCAGCCACCGACTCCGAAGCGGACCCCGCCGAGGCACTGCGGCAGGGAGCGAGGATACCCACCCGCGAGTCCAAGCGGATGGCCAAGATGGCAAAGCAACTCTCGGACATGCCCAAGGTCAAAGAACGGTTCGCCACCGGCGACATCACCCCCGATCACGTCAAGGCTCTGGCCAACGCCGCCGCGAAAGTCGGCCCCGAAGCGGTGGACACCGACGAGACCCTGCTCGAAGCCGCCGACGAGATGCTCCCGGACACCTTCAACCGCCACGCCCGCAAATGGTCCGATGAGAAGCTGATCAAACGGGGCCTTGATCCGCTCGAGCGTCAGCGGCGGGCCCGTGAAGCCAAGATGTGGGTCGAGAAGGACACCGGCCTCGGGGTGGTGATGGCGAAGCTCCCCCGACCCCAGTTCGAACAGGTCCGCCAAGCGATCGACAACCACTACCTGCACCATCTCCGCCAGGACGGCGCCGACGAGCGCGATCCTGACAAGGTACGCACCCCCAAGCAGCGACTCGCCGACGTTGTCTTCGAGCTGTTCACCAACCGCTCGGCGTTAACCGGCGAGTTCCTTTCCGAGCAGGTCGGGATCAAGGCCAAAGCCTCCACCCAGCTCATCATCGCCGCTGAGGCGGGAGTGATAGACGGAACCAACCCCGGCGGCAAGGTCGAGATCATCGGAGTAGGCCCGGTCCCCCGCCAGATACTTCAGACGCTCACCCCTGATACCGAACTCGCCGGCATGCTCTTCGACCGGAAGGGCCGCCCCCTGTGGCTAGGCCGAAACCAACGACTCGGCAACGCCGCCCAACGCCTGGCGGTGGCCGTCCGGGACGGCGGCTGCTTCGAATGCGGCGCACCCATGCACAGATGCGAACTCCACCACATCCAGGAGTGGCACCGCGACCGAGGACTCACTGACATCGACAACCTCGTCGCCGTCTGCCGCAGACACCACAAATGGCTCGAGTCCAACGACCTCGTAGTACGCCGAACCCCCACCGGCTATCAAACACACCCCCGCTCCGGGCCGGATCCTCCATGATCCACCCGACGAGCCCAAAGGCCCCACCTGCCGAGGACCGGGCACTGCAACCTGTGCGTGAACACAAACACAGAGAAGCCAGGAGCCGCGCAACTCCTGGGTACGATTGGATGATCATGTCGACCGACGCCGGATACCTCCCCCGACTCAAGTCTCGCGAAGGCTACGTCGATCACCTGGAGGGCTTCACGACCGCTGAGAACGGGGAGTCCGACGGAGGTCGACCAATGCGCACGCGAATCAAGACCTACATGCTTGAGACAGCGCGCTATGGCCATGCCGTCCCAGATCTTGACAGTGCCTTTCCGAGCGAGGCTCACCTCCATCGGTTAGATGACACCCTCTACCGCGTCGAAGATGCTCCGAACGGAAACCGGGTCGTAGGACTAGTCGAGTCCCTCGGCGACGGTCGTCACCCAGTCCTCTACACCACGCTGCCAGTAGCCGAGAGTGATAGATGGGTTCGTCGCGTCGTTGACAATAACCCCTGGCTGGACCGCCTATGGCTGTCGTCGCCGATCCTGTTCGAACTCTGGAAGTACGTGCAACGCAGCACTGCAAGTGATCGCTACGTACGTCTCGGCTTCGAACATGAAGCTTGGTATGAGGCACCCTCTGACTTCGACCCAATCGAGGAGGACGTAGAAGCGGAGGACACATCTGACGAGGACGAAGGATTGCCGCTCAGCCGGATCGAACGCCGCCGATCCAAGGTCACGGTCACCGAAAGACTTGCGCTGCTCAATACCCAGTTACAACAGCTAATTGATCTGTACGACCCTCTTCATTCGCTTGTTCAGTTGCAGCTCCCTGCTGCGGAACGCGGGGGACACCGCCTCTACTACGACGGACGGGCCACGAACTGGAGCGATTCGTTCCTTGATCACCGAGCAACCGTCAGTCTGGTTGTGAGGCTTTACCGAGCTGTCACCACGCGGGCAGAGGATCGGCTCTGGGTGGACACAACTCAAGTCGGCGAGTCTGGCTTCTCAGTGAGCGGGGCACCGCTGACGATCCGGTTCAGTGAACAGCTAAGCGAGGCGACATTTGAGCGATTCGTCGACTTGGCCCTTAGGAGGCGAACCAGCCGTTTCCGGATCGGTGGCTATGTGACTCAGCGGGGACCCACCAAAGTGCACGTGGCCGGTATCGATCGCCACCTGTGGCAGCCTTTCCTGCTTGAGGCCACCAGCCGTCAACTGCTCGGAGTCCTTCCACAAGGAACCTGCGGTAACACGATCCACCGGCTAGTGACGAATGTCCAGCGGTATCTGGATCCGAAGGTGGATGTCTGGCTCGGCAGCGAGAAGTACGAAGTCGCCGTAGCAGAGTCCATGAACGCGGCGTGACAACGGAAGCCGATCTTCTCTCGGATCAGGTCTTCCAGCTCAACACGTTCCTCTGGGCACTTGAGGACCTCCCCGCACCGGGCGAGATTCGACCGGTGCTTCGGAATGCCGGCTACTACCTTGTCGCCGTCGGACGCCGAGTGCTAGTGCCAGCTGAGGACTCGGTTGTAGCCGCGCTCGAACGACTTACCGGTTCGCCTGATCGGTCTCCATGTCGGCCAGACCTATGGCTAAAGCACAAGGAACACCCAGTGCAGCCGATCGTTGAACTCAAGGCACATGGATTCTCGCCGGGTTCTTCGAACAAGCGGCAGGCGGTGAAGTTGCTCTTATCTGCCTTCGACCTTGCCGCCTCTCTTGGAGAGCAGACCGAGCGTCGTGGCCATGTGCTCTATGGAACCGTCGCAACCGATGCGGAGAGCCAGGAGACGACGCTGAAGGAACTCGCAGATGAAGTGAGGGCCACGGGTCTCCCGGCAGCACCCACCGCAGTGGTTGGACTTTTTTTGGGACACGAAGGCGTAGCGATGTCCAGTCCCACACCATCCGACCTGCCTGGGCCCGCCGCAGAAGCTCTTGCTGCTCCTGCGATCGTCCTCCAGAGGGATGGTGATAACGACTTGCAACCCCTCTATTTCGTCCCTTGGATTCCAGATATCGAAGATAGCCAGGATCCTGCCCTGCATGCCGACGGGCTTCGAGAGTTGACAGCCCGCGTACTGATACAAGTGATGGGCCACATCGGTCGGGCCCGTGTCCCGACCACACTTGCGCTGAGCGGAACCCAACTGCTCAGCAACGCTACCTTCCGCGTGTTCGATCGCTGGCACGAGGAGAACCGGAAGCAGTTCAGCGAAGCGGCCGCCAAGATCGTCGAACGTGCGCTCAGGTCCCACGTCCAGGTCCGTCGTCATGGTGGTGACCGGCTTGAGATCGACCTGCCTAGCAAAGAGATCACGGACAAGGCCATCAGGCGCCTTGAACAGGCCGACCCCGCTGATCCGAAGAAGAACCTCGAGGCAGCGACACAAGAGCACCCGACGCTCTTCGACGACTTCTAGACGGTCGGACCGTGCCTGTGTCGCTCCCGGAGCTCTGCGATGACGTCGGTCACCGGTCGGACCTTCCCGGTCTCGACTTCGCGGTTTCCGAGGGCAAGAACTTTGAGCAAGGCAAGTGTCTCCTGCATCTGCTCGTAGCTGTCGATGTCCTGGATAACCACCTTGGCCTCGCCGTTCTGGGTGATGATCAACGGTTCTCCCTGATCATCGAGTGTTCGTACGATCTCGCCGGCATGAGCCTTGAGATAACTGATCGACTTGATCCGGTGGGACACTCTCTTGGCCATCTCCTCTCCGGACCGAACATATTCATAGGCCGGTCAGGAATCTCCGTCGCTCTGCCCAAACTATCCTAGGTACCCTTCGAATCAATCAAGACTTTGTAGTACTTTGTCTTTCATGAACATGAATCGTGAGACCGATCCGTCGACCGAAGAGGTAGACAAGGTCTACTGCATCCGGGTGACAAGGGGCAACGGTCAGATGGATCCACAGCTCGCTGCCGCAATGCAGGAGGTCCACGAGGCGAGGCTCCGGGACCCGAACAGTTGGGACAACAACCCGGACAAGCAGCGAGAGGCGTTAGAAGGTCTCGGCAAGCTGCTCGCCGAGTGGCAGGAGGAGAACGGCGCCTTCACGGAAGAAGAACTCGCGAGAGCCCGGGCGAGCATGTACGGACCGTGAGTATCGTGCTCGACGCCGGAGCCCTGATCGCGCTCGACCGTGGCAACCGGGAGGTCTGGTCACGCCTCCAAACCGCCTTCTAGGACGGCGATCGCGTTCGGGTCCCCGCCGGGGTGATCGGCCAGGCTTGGCGGAAACCCAGCCGGCAGGTACTCCTTTCGCGAGCCCTGAAACAGTGTGACGAGATCCCCTTGGATGGTTCGACGGCGCGAACGTCGGGATGGCTATGCGGCCCAACGGACACCGCAGACGTGATCGATGCCTCGGTAGCCCTTGTCGTGTCGTACGCCTTGGATCGAGACGCTGAGGTAGTGCTTCTCACATCGGACACAGAAGATCTCCAAAACCTCCTCGCTGCTCTGGACGCCGTTCCCCGGATCGTCAAGGTCTGAACCGCTCGAGCGTCACAGACCAGGAACGACCCTGCCGTCAACACGGCATTACCCCCGGAGGACTGGGACAACGTACATGGGACGTGGACATGTGCATCCATAGCGTGCTACCACGCGCCGCTGCGTTCAGGCGTCGCCGCCCATCTGAGAGCCCATTAAGCGGACTACCGGTACAGGCAGATCGCCATCCTGCTCGACTTGGGGTTCAGAGACCCGATCCACTAGACCGGTTGCGTACCCGTCACTGAAGGTCTGAATGCCAACTTTCTCCAATTCTGGCAGTTCCAGACCCGCCCGGCGGTTTCTCGGCTGGCGGATCGCGGGGTTGGCCACTATCACGGGAGCGATGACCGGTCCCGGCCAGACGATCGGGGTGTCCGTGTCGATCGACCCGTTGATCGCGGCGTTGGGACTCAGCCGGCCTCAGGTATCGGCGGCCTATCTCATCGGTACGCTCGCCGGCGCCGTTCTCCTTCTACCGGTCGGCGGTTGGATCGACCGGGTCGGCGCCCGGCGGGCCATGAGGTCGATCGGGGTAGCGTTCGGAATCGGCCTGGTCGTCATGGCGGGCGTTCAGGGCTTCGTCACCTTGGCGATCGGATTCACCCTCATCCGCTGGCTGGGCCAGGGTTCATTGTCGCTGGTGAGTTCGGTGGCCATCGCTCACTGGTTCGAACGCCGCCGTGGACTGGTGTTCGGGGTGACGACCCCCGCTATCAGCGCCCTGATGAGCCTCACCCCGCTGATCCTGGGACTGGCCGTTGCAACCTACGGCCTGCGCGTATCGTGGCTTCTAGCTGCGGCCGCGGTCTGGATCGTCGTAGTGCCGATCGGGCACTTCGGCATCGTCGACCGCCCCTCCGACGTCGGCCAGTTACCCGACGGCGATGACATCCCGGCCTCTGTCGCCTTGGCAGGCATCGCAGCCACCCGCACCTCCTCGACTCGGGGTCAAGCCATCACCCAACCCAGGTTCGTCCTGATGTCCTGCGTCCTCGCCACCACCGCAATGGTGGGAACCGGGCTCAACTTCCACCAGATCTCGATCCTGGGCGGAGCCGGCCTGTCGGCGACCGAAGCCGCAGCCATGTTCGTGCCCCAGGTGTTCGGGACCATCGCTGCCGGGCTAGCTGTGGGGGCGCTCGCTGATCGACTCCCTGCCCGGGTGCTGCTGATCGCCTCGATGGTTCTCCTGACCTGCGCCCTGGCCATGGTCGGGAGTCTGGAGCCGAGCTGGCAAGTGTTCGTCTACGTGGTTCTCGTCGGCGCTGCCAGCGGGTCCCAGTTCCCGCTGGTCCCGACAATATTGCCCCGGTGGTTCGGCCTCGGGCACATCGGCGGGATCCAAGGCATCTCCATGCTGATCATGGTCGGCGCTTCGGCCGTCGGACCAGTGACCCTGGCCCTGCTCGCCGAGGGCGGAGGGGGATATCCCGCGGCGGCCTGGTGGCTTGTCTCCTTGCCCCTGGTCGCAGGCCTAGGCGCCCTTTGGATCACCGAGCCAGCTTCCAGGTCACGCTCCCGGGCCTGACCATTCCCGGTCCCGGTAACAGCGCTGATCCTAGAACCCTCTTGAACAGATCGATGGATTAGGTTACTCTGATGGTATGAACACGAGACAAGCTGGAACTGACGAACCGGACGGAGTGCCAGGAAGACTGCGCTGCATCGTGGTTACCCCATCCGGGAGAGAGATGGATCCGCAGCTGGCCGCCGCATTGCAGGAGTCCGGGGAGAGATTCGCCAAGGATCCGGACAGTTGGCACAACAACCCCGAGAAGAAGCGCAAGGCTCTTGAGGGTCTCGGCAGAGTGCTTGCCGAGTGGGAAGCCGAGAACGGCGCCTTCACCGAGGAAGAGATGGCCCGCGCCCGAGCTCTCATATACGGTGACGACGTACGTTCTTGACGCCGGAGCGCTGATCGCATCAGGAGAGGTCGGTGGTGCTTACCAGGTCGCCCTTGATCGCGTCCTCCGCAGCGGCTTGGACACGGCGGATGGCCCGTTCGATGACTTCGGGGCTGCCGCCGAACGGTAGGCGGAGGTAGCACCCCTCCTGCATGTCCCCACCGGCGAAGGACGCTCCGGGAACTGTGGGCACGCCGTATCGGGCCAGCAGGTGGCGGCAGAACTCCTCCTCCCCCACACCCAGCCGGCTGAAGTTCAGGTAGTAGAAAGTCGCTCCCTGCGGGACGACGGTCGAGATCAGATCCGACCCCTCGATGCGTCTCCGGATGAGGTCACGGTTGTCGAGGAGGCTTTGCATTCCATTCTTGATCCAGTCCTGGGGACCGACCAGTGCCGCCCACGCCATCGCCTGGGAAGCGGGGTTGCCGGTCAGCGTCGCCCACTCGAAGGCCTTGGCCACGGGACCGACCAGTTCCTCATGGCCCGCTGCGTAGCCGATGCGCCCCGCCCGCAGCCCGTAGCACTTGGTGAAACTGTGGATGGTCAGCGTGCGCCGGGCCATGCCGGGAAGGGAAGCGATGCTGATGTGCACGTTGCCGTCGTAGACGAATCTCTCGTAGGCCTCGTCGGAGATGACGAGGAGGTCGTGGGACTCGGCGAGGCGGGCGATCTCCTGTAGTTCCTGCATGGTGTAGACCACGCCGGTGGGGTTGCCCGGGTTGATGAGGAGCAGGGCCTTGGTGCGGTCGGTCACGGCGGCTCGAAGCCGGTCGACATCGACGTGGTAGCCATCCTCCTCCCTGCAGAGAACGACCCGGGGCTCGCCTCCGTAGAAGCTGATTAGGTAGTGGACAAAGAAGCCCGGTCCGAGCATCACGACCTCGTCGCCTGGCTCGACGTAGGCCTGCAGGGTGCAGGCCACTGCCTGCATGGCCCCGTTGGTGACGACGATGCCGGACCCGGGGTCGACCGAGACATCGTTGTCACGGGACAGCTTCTCGGAGATGGCCTCACGGAGCCGGGCCTCACCGCGTGAGTGTGGCCTCCGGTCGGAGGCCAGGGCGACCGCTCCCGCCTCCACGACGTGAGCGGGCAGAGGGTCGGTGATGCCCCCGGCGAGGCTGATCACGTCCACGCCCCGTCTCTTCGCCACCGCGGCGATGTCCTGCGCCCATATCGTGCTGGGCACTCTCGGGGTCGCGCCCGTGGCCGCGGAGATCCGCTGCGGCGCGGGCGGGCTCCCGTCAGGCATGCGGGCGAGGTCCTGCGGACGACCGGTCCTCCGGTGAGATCCCGGTGAAGCCGTACACGGTGCGGGCATGCTCCTCGGTGATCTTCCCCTCCTCCAGATCATGAGCGATCAGGTCGGCGGATCGGTGCATCGGTACGCCTACCCCTCCGCCTCCGGCCGTCACGTGCCGGAGCACGTCACCGTGCTTGATGTCCCTGGTGAACTTGGTGGGCAGCAACGTCTCGTCCGGGCGGCCGGGATTGAGGATGTTCAGGGACGGGTGGCCGGGCAGGCCATGGTCGAGACCGTACGGGGGATGGTCCCGCCGGTCCGACCGTATCGAGAGGACCCCCCAGTCTCCCAGGAAGCGGAGTTGGCGGGCGATGGAGAGGCATCCGCGGTTGGCGCCGGGGCCACCGGTGTCGGGCAGGAACGAGTACTCGTCGACGATGATCTCGTAGTCCCGTTCGATCTGCTCGACGGGGACGTTGGCGAGGTTTGCACCTATCGGGCTGATGGCGTCGACGCCGTCCTGCGTCTGGCGTCCTCCCCAGCCTCCGCAGACGAAGTCGACGAACACATGGGACACGCCGTCGGGATCGACCGTCCCGATCGAGATCATCGTCGGTCCACCCTCGCCGGCCGCGAAGCAACGCTCGGGGACGGCCTTGTGGAGGGCTCCGATAACCGCGTCGATGACCCGGAAGCCTGTGAGCCCGCGCGCGGCGCGGGGCGCCGGCCGCCTCGGGTTGAGGATGCTCCCCTCCGGAACGGTCACGGTGATGGCCCGGTAGAGCCCGTCGTTGTTGAGGATCTCGGTCTTGGGGGTCACGCACAGGAAGGCTGCGTAGACGGAGGCCCTCGTGAAGGAAGTGGTCGCGTTCAGCGCCGACATCACCTGGCCTCCCGTCCCTTCGAAGTCGACGTGCAGGCGATCACCCTTGATGTCGACTGTGGCACTGATCCGGATGGGTCCGGATCCGAAACCGTCATCGTCGATGTAGTCGTCGAACGAGTAGGTCCCGTCCGGCAGGCGGGCGATCTCCGCCCGGACGATCCCCTCGGTGTATTCGAGGATGTCGTCGAATGTCGCTAGGAGCACGTCGCGGCCGTGTTCGCCGACGAGTTTGCGCAGGCCCCGCTCGCCCACGTTGATTGAGGACAGCTGCGCCCGGATGTCGCCCATCACGATGGCCGGAAGCCTGACGTTCTTAGCGATGATCGAGGACAGGGTCTGGTTCTCGACCCCTGCCTCGTAGAGCTTGAGGATCGGGATCTGGAGGCCCTCCGCGTATATCTCACGGGAGTCGACGGCGTTGCTCCCCGCCACGCGTCCTCCCATGTCCGCATGGTGAGCGATGCAGCCCACCCAACCCAGTATCTCCCCCTCCACGAACACCGCCTTGAACATGAAGATGTCGGGCAGGTGCATGCCGCCTTCGTCGGGATCGTTGAGGACGAAGACGTCGCCGTCCGAGATGGAGCCGGCGTGACGCTCCATGATCTGGCTCAACGCGTCCGGCATCGCTCCGAGGTGCAGCGGGATGGCCAGACCCTGGGCCACGACCCGGCCGTGAGGGTCGAACACGGCGGTGGAGAAGTCCAGGCTGTCCCGCACTACTTGAGAGTGGGCCGTTCTCACGACCACCACCGCCATCTCGTTGGCCAGCGACGTGAGGCCGTTGCTGATGACCTCCCGGGTGATCGGGTCCACCTCGACGCTCCCGGCGGTCTCGGTCGCTCCGGTCCGTTCGCCTACCGTCACCATCCGCCTCACCTCCCCGCTCGTATGACGAGGTTGCCCACTTCGTCGCGCCTGACCGCGAAGCGCGGCGGCACCACCGTGGTGGCATCCATGTCCTCCACGATCATCGGTCCGTCTACTTCGTCCACCGGGACGGAAGGGCGCGACACGACAGGGGTGGGCAGGACACCGTCTCGCTTGCCGAAGAAGGCGAGGCGGCTTCCGCCGGTCGTGCCGTCACCATCGGCTTGCATGGAGAAGATGTGGTCGGCTTTGGGTGTGCGCACCGTTGCCCGCAACCTCACGCTGATCAGCTGCACGGGCTCGGCCGGGGTCGAATGCCCGTAGGTGAGCTCGTGGGCCAGGTGGAAATCCTGGCCGGCGTTGTGAATGTCGCCCTCATCGAGGACCCGGTCTCCGGGTACGGGGACCGAGAGTTCATGGGCCTGTCCCCGGTAGCGCTGGTCCACGAACCGCTCCAGGCTGAGATCGGTGAGCGGCAGCCCGGCGTTCACGACGAATCCCCTCGCCCGCTCCTCCAGTTGCTCGAACAGGAGGGAAACGACCTCACTGTCCGGATCGTTGGGAAGCTCGTAGCTGGCCACGTAGTCGTGTCTCAGGTCCGCCACCTGCAGTCCGATGGCGCAGAACAGGCCGGGACTGGCCGGAACCACGACCCGTTCGACCTCGAAGTGCCGCGCGATCAGAGCCGCGTGCATGGGACCAGCCCCTCCGAAGGCGACCAGCATGAAGTTGCGCGGATCCCTTCCCCGCTCGACCGACACACCCCGGATCGCCTGGCTCATGTTGGTGTTGGCCAGCCGGTGGATGCCGTAGGCGGCCTCTAGCCGCGACATGCCAAGATGTGCCGCTACCTGCGTGTCTACCGCTCTCTCGGCGGCTGCCCGGTCGAGCTTCTGGCTGCCTCCGGCTATCGAGTGGGGGTTGAGGTAGCCGAGGACGAGGTTGGCGTCGGTCACGGTCACCTTGGTGCCTCCTGCGCCGTAGCAGACGGGGCCCGGTACGGCTCCGGCGCTTTGCGGGCCCACATGCGGTGCACCGCCCTGGTCGATCCAGAAGATGCTCCCACCACCGGCGCCGACCTCGGCGATGTCGAGTGAAGGGATCCTGACCGTGAACCCACCCCCCTGGATGAACAGGCGGCTCTGGTTCATCCCGCCGCCGACCTCGTGCTCGGCGGCCTCGAAGGCCTGCCCGTTCTCGATCAGGGAAGCCTTGGCGGTGGTGCCTCCCATGTCGAAGGCGATCACGTCGGGCTCCCCGAGATCGGCGGCCAGGGAGCGGGCCGCGATCACCCCCGCTGCCGGACCCGACTCGATCAGCCGTACGGGCTGGTCCCGCGCGGTTCGGGAACCGAACAGAGACCCGTTCGACTGCATCACCTGCACCTCGCAGTCGAACCCGATCCCCGACAGGCCCTTCTCGAGGCTCCGGAGATACCGCCCGACGGTCGGCCGGATGTAGGAGTTCACCACCGTCGTGCTGGTCCGCTCGTACTCCTTGAGCTCGGGGAGCAACTCGTACGAGGCCGTTATGGGCACGGCGGGAAGGAGCTTCCGGAGGGATCGGGCGACAGCATGCTCGTTGACAGGGTTCCGGTAGGAGTGGAGGAAACAGATCGCCACCGCTTCCACATCGTTCGCAGCGAGTTCTTCCGCCAGTGCCTCGACCTCGCTCCCCTGCGGTCGGCGTACCACCTGCCCTTCGGCGTCCATCCGCTCATCGATCTCGAACCGCAGGTTCCTCGGAGCGAGAGGGGGCGGTTTCTCGAAGCCGGTGTCGAATAGGGCGGGCCGGCGCATGCGGGCGATCTCGAGGACATCCCGGAACCCCTTCGTCGTGACCAGGGCGGTCCGTGCTCCGCGACGCTCCAGCAGGGCGTTGGTCGCCACAGTGGTGCCGTGAGCGAGCCGGGTGACTCCCTCTCGATCCAGGTGGTTGCCGAACAGTTCGTCCAAGCCTCGGAGGATGGCCTGCTCGAAGTCGGGCGGCGTGGACGAGATCTTGAGTCGACCGCCGGCTCCGTCGTCTCCTTGCAGGACGATGTCCGTGAAGGTCCCGCCGATGTCGACAGCCAGTACGTACCGACCCTGGGCCATGCCGCTCCATTCGGTCTATGCCGCTTCCGCTGGTCATGCTACTAATCACCAGCTGAGGTGAGCCGCGAGAGTATGGTTGCGTGCAATCCCGGGACCGGGCGGTAGGGCAACCTGTGCAGAGCCTCACCTGTGGGCGCGGAAAGGGGGTGCTAGCCTCCGTTCTGGGCTCAGAACTGGGGAAACACCGTCGAACACCTTCAGATATCGGTCTGCCAGGCGGACAGCGACATCGACGAACGCGATCCGGCCGGATCCGTTCGTCGCAACTTCCTTAGGATGCGCGACGCCCTGTCCGAAGCCGCCGCAGAAGGCAGCCGGCTCGTCATCTTCGGCGAGGGGTACCTGAACGGTTACCAATCCGGCGCGCTGCTCCCCCAGATCGCTCTCAGGCTCGACGGCGACCAAGAGGACCTACACGACCTGGCCGCCACGGTCGACGAGACCGGCGTCTCGCTGGTCTTCGGAGCTACCACCTCGCGGGGTTCATATCCCGGATCGCTGTACAACTCGGCGATCATCCTTCGCCCGGGCGCACAACCCATCGTGGTCGACAAGACCCACCTGTCCGAGTTCCGGTACAAGGGGCAACCGGTCGTCGCCGAGCGGATGGACTGGGCCGTCGGGGACCAACTCGGCCCGGTCTTCGACATCGACGGATTCAAGATAGGGGTCGAGATCTGCCACGACATCGTCTTCCCCGAAGTGGCGAGATCCCACTGCATGCGGGGCGCCGAGGTCATGATCAACGTCTCGGCCGCGGTCGGGGGTTTCGACTGGTTCTGGAACGCCATCCCCGCCACCAGGGCATTCGAGAACTGCGTCTGGTTCGTGCATGTCACGGTCGTGTCGGACAAGGGTCAGCCTCCCCTGCTCGGACACAGCCGAGTGATCAGCCCGGTCGGAGCCGTGGTCTGCGAGGCGCCGGACGGGGTCGAGACCACCCTGACCTACACGCTCGACCGTACGTCGGTCTGGCGCGCCAGAGCGTCGCTCAAACCGTTCACGGAGCGGCGGCCGGACATCTACGAGTGATCCGGCCTGTAGACCCGCTTACCTGACCGCGACCGATCCCCTCTCAGACTCCGCGAGAAACTATGCCAGGTCGCGAAAACCGACGCTAAGTCGCGAAAAACGCCAGCGCCTGGCTGTCCGTCGGGCCCGCCCCCGCCACCACCTGTCCTGGGTTGAAGCGCGTTGGGTCCCGCCCGCCCCGAGCGGTGAACACGCTTGATTCATGATCCGTCGAGCAGCCGGATGACGTCCGGTCCGGCTTCGCCGGGTGTTTGGCATATCCGACTATGCAGCGGGGGTGTGACAAACGGTCCTTTCGGTCACCGGTGGCGCCTTCTCGGCACACTCGCGAGAAGGGTCCGGGTGTATTCGTGAGCGGGTTTGCGGAACACCTGCTCGGCCTCGCCTATCTCCACGATCTGCCCGCTCTGCATCACGGCGATCCGGTCGCTCATCGTGTAGACGATGGACAGATCGTGGGAGATGAACAGGTACGACAGGCCCAACTCGTCCTGCAGGTCCTTGAGCAGGTTGATGATCTGTGCCTGGACCGACACGTCCACCGAGGAGGTGGGTTCGTCGCAGACGACCAGTTTGGGGTTCAGGGCCAGGGCGCGGGCGATGGCGACTCTCTGCCGCTGGCCGCCGGAGAACTCGCCGGGCGATCTGTGGGCGACATCGGAAGGCATACCCACGAGGTCCAGCAGTTCGAGGACCCGTTCCCGCCTTGCTTGCCGGTCACCCACCCGGTGCACCACGAGCGGCTCGGCGATGATCGAGGCGATGCTCATGCGGGGATCGAGCGACGAGTAGGGATCCTGGAACACGATCTGCATGTCTCTTCTCGCCTGCTTCAACTCGGACCGCCCGCAGTTCACCAGGTCGACCCCCATGAACGTGATCGAGCCTGCGGTCGGTGGCACCAGTTGCAGGACGCAGTAGGCCGTGGTGGACTTTCCGGACCCCGACTCCCCCACCAACCCCAGGGTCTCGCCGCCGGCCAGCGAGAAACTCACGTTGTCGACGGCCCTCACCAAACCGCGGCTTCCGTCCGTTCCCCGCCGCATGGCGCGGGACGCCGAAAAGACCTTCGAGAGACCCTCCACGGCCAGAATGCCGGTCATGCCGGCGCCCGTTCGCCGGCCGGGTGGGCGCTCCGGACCCAATGGTCGGGCCTGATCTCTCTCAGAGCAGGCATGGTGGACGAGCAGGCGTCGTCGGGGGTCGCGTACCGGCAGCGCTCGGCGAACCGGCAGGTGGAGGGCAGGGACACCGCATTCGGAGGCGCCCCCGGAATCGCCGTGAGGCGCTGGTTGCGGACCACCGGATGGCGCCTGTCGATCGACGGAATGGACCCCAGGAGTCCCTCGGTATAGGGATGCTCCGGCCTGGCGAACAACTCCCGGGCAGGCGCGTACTCGACGATCTGTCCCGCGTACATCACCGCGACGGTGTCCGCCACGTTCGAGACCACGTTGAGATCGTGGCTGACCAGGATCAGCGCCATAGCGTGCTCGGATCGGAGGTTCTTCAACAGGGCGAGTATCTCCGCTTCGACAGTGACGTCCAGGGCGGTGGTCGGCTCGTCGGCGATGAGCAGTTTCGGTCGGCATGCCGTAGCGGCGGCGATCAGGGCTCGCTGCCGCATCCCGCCGGAGAACTCGTGCGGATAGGAGTTCACCCGCTGCGAGGCGTCGGGAATGCGGACCTCCTCCAGAAGTTCCACGGCCCTCGCGTTCGCCTCCGCCCTGGACATCCCCAGATGGCGGCGGAGCGGTTCGGCCACCTGGTTTCCCACCCTGAGCACGGGATTCAATGAACTCATCGGGTCCTGGAAGACCATGCCGATGTGACGACCCCTGATCGAGGTCAGGCGGCTCTCGGATGCGGCCAGCATGTCCTCGCCCAGGAACCGGACCTTACCGGACCGGCGGTGGACGAGCCGTTGGGGGAACAGGCCGACAATGGACCTCGCCGTGACCGACTTCCCGCTGCCGGACTCACCGACTATCGCCAGCGTCTCGCGCTCCTCGACACTGAAACTGACATCGTCGACGGCATGCACCAGCCCGCGTCGGGTCCTCAGATGGACGCTGAGGCGGTCGACTTCGAGGATGGACATCCGCCTATCCCCGCCTCGACAGCATGCGTTGGACCCAGTCACCGACGAGGACGAATCCGAGACCCACGATGAAGATGGCCAGACCTGGCAGGGTCGAGACATGAGGTGCCGTAGCGAGTATGACCCGGCCCTCGTTGACCATCCGGCCCCAGTCGGCCGTGGGAGGCTGGACACCAAGACCGACGAAGCTCAGTCCCGCCCCGAACACAACCATGATCCCGACCAGCGGGAATGCGTACGCAAGAGTGGGTCCGAGGGCGTTCGGCACGATGTGGCGAACCAGGATGAACCAGCGCGGCGCTCCAAGGGATCGGGCCGCCCTCACGTAGTCGCGTTCCTTGAGCGACTGCACCGTGCCCCGCGAAACCCGCGCTATGGGAGCGATCAGGACGGCTGTCATGGCGATGACGAGGTTGCGCAGACCCGGTCCCAGCGCCGCCGCCACCGCTATGCCCATCAGAACAGGTGGAATGGCGATGAAGATGTCCACCACCCGCATCGTGATCGTGTCCCCCACCGTTCCACCGAACCCGCTGATGATCCCCAGGACGTAGCCGACCAGGGTCGCGACCAGCACGGGTAGTACGCCCTGGACCAACCCTGGGCGTGCTCCCCATATCAACCGGCTCCACAGATCACGGCCCAGTTCATCCGTGCCTAGGAAGTGGCCGGTCGTCCCAGGCGGCTGGAAAGAGTTCACGATGTCGCCCTGGTTCGGATCGTAGGGTGCCAGCAGAGGCGCGGCGAGCGCGAACGCCAAGGCCACGAGCACAAGGGCGATGCCGACCAGATCCGCCGGTCGCAGGGCGCCGCGCAGGCGAGTTGCTACCTCCATGCCTCGACCGCTGACTCTCGTCCGAGACCCGCACGCGGATCGACATACCGATGTATCGCATCCACGACCAGGTTGATGATCACGGTCGCCAGCGCGGCCAGAAGTACGACACCCTGGATCATCGGGAAGTCCCGGGACGACACCGCGTGGATGGTCTGCAACCCGATCCCCGGCCAGTTGAACACCACCTCGGCGAACACGATGGTTCCTCCGATCATGTAGGCGAACTGCAGGCCCACCTGGTGGATGACCATCGGCAGGACCGGCTTGATGATGTGGCGCGCAAGGAGCCTGGGAGCCCGGTTCCCCCGTCCCTTGGCGGCCCAGACGAAGTCCTCGTCGAGCACCTCGCGAACCGCGCTCCTGGAGGTGCGAGCGATGATGGCGGCCGGGATCGCGGCGGTCGTCAGCACCGGTAGGACGAGGTGGCGAAGCGTCTCCAAGAGCGTCGGGTCCCGACCGATCGGTCCCATCCCGGCCGCCGGGAGCCACCCGAGCTCCAGGGAGAAGATCCAGACCAGGATCAAACCCAGCCAGAAGATCGGCATCGTGCCGGCGAACACCACCAGCACCTGGAGGGTACGGTCGAGGATCCCGTCGGTCCGCAACGCCGCCAGGGCGCCGGCCACCAACCCCACCACCAGGGCCAGCAGGAAGCTCGGAACGCCGAGGCGCAGCGTGTTGGCGAACCGTTCGAACAGGACGTCCGTCACCGGTGTGCGCAGTTGGATCGACGTGCCCAGATCCCCGGTCACGGTACGACCCAGCCAGCGGCCGTACTGGACCGGTACCGGTTGGTCCAATGCCAGGGCGGAGCGCATGGTGGCCCGGTCCTCCTCGCTCGCATAGGGACCGAGCAGCACGTTCACGGGATCGCCGGGGGCCATATGGACGAGCCCGAAAGAGAACATGGACGCACCGACCAGGACCGGCACTATGACCGCAATGCGAAGGGTCAGGAACCGCACACGAACCTACGCTCCCCTCGATCCCGCCGGTCGCCCGGCGTGCAATCCACCGACCTCATCGGTCCGTACGACCAAGACCGACCGCCTCCGGTTGCAACCGGCGAGGCGCCAGACCACCGGGGGCCGGTCCCGGTCGTCAGCCGCTCGGCGATCCGCTTGCAGCCGACGACCGGACCGTGTGGACCCCGGGTATCAGGCGCCTCGCGCCAACCGGAGGTTCTGGGCCCAGGCCGCGGCCGGCGCCCAGTCGAGGTCGTTGCTTATCCCGTACGGTGACAGTCCGTGGAAGATGTAGATGTAGGGCCGGTCCTCCAGCATCCTCCGTTGAGCCGCCCTCAGGTGGCCGACCAGTTCTTCCCCGTCGGCGGCCCCAGCGGTCGCGGCAAGGTGGTTGTCGACCTCCTCGTTCGAGTACCAGGCGTAGTTGACGCCGCCCTCGGTCGGGAAGCTGCCCGTGCCTATGTAGGCGCCCAGGAGCATGTTGGTGTCCCATCCCATGGCCATCGACAGCAGCGGGACCGGTTCCCCGGGCACCGGTTCGGGCACCCCAGCGAACCACTCACCCAGATAGGCCGTCCACTCCAGGATCTGGATCTGCATCTGGACCCCCACCGCCCCCAGATCGGCCTGGACCTGCTCGAGTATGCGGCCCGGGGTAGGAACACCCATCGCCGAGGTCGACGTCTTGATGTTCACCACCAGGTCGGACACCCCCGCCTCGGACAGCAATGCGGCCGCCCGGTCCGGGTCGTAGGGGAAGGGGGTGAGGTCCGGGTCGTACGCCGAGTTGCCGAGACCGTAGAACTGGCTGGCCGGTACCCCGGCACCTCGTAGCAGACCATCGGTGATGGCCTCGCGGTTGATGGCCAGGCTGAACGCCTCCCTCACCCTCGGGTCGCTCCACGGTTCATGGCCGATGTGCCCGGCGAATCCGAAGGTCACGGGCTTGCCGGCGAACTCGATGCGGAGATCCGGGGAGGCGTCGATCTGCGGGATGCTGTCGGGGGTCAGCTCCTGGGCGATGTGGAAACTGCCCGTGACGAGGCCGGAGACCTTGGTCGGCTCGTCGGCCACCGGGACGAAGATGAGCCGCTCGATGTCGGGAGCGCCGCCCCAGTAGTCGGCGTTCCGCACCAGGACCAACTCACTGCCCCGCTCGTAGGACTCGACCGCGAAGGGTCCCGTACCGATACCGACGTTGGAGAACGCCTCGTTCCCCGACTCCATGACCGCGCTGGGACTCACCATGTAGAAGGTGGGCGCCCGGCCCAGGTAGTCGAACCAGCCGGCGTTCGGCTCCGCCAACTTCACCGTGAACTCGTGCTCCCCCGCCGCGTCGTAGCTCTCGACACCGCCGATGAAACCCGCCACGGTCGCGTTCGCCGTCTCGAAGTAGTGCTCGAAGCCCTCGTCGAACCACCGCCGGAAGTTGAACACCGCGGCCTCGCTGTTGAATGGTGTCCCGTCATGGAATGTGACACCCTGGCGGAGATTGAACGTGTACGTCGTCCCGTCGGAAGAGATATCCCACGACTCGGCGAGGCCGGCCATCAGCGGAACGGGGGCCTCCTGGCTTGAGTAGTCGAGCATCGTGAGGCCGTCGAAGATGTTGCACAAGGCGATCCAGGCGTTCCCGGCAATGGTCGTGTGGGGGTCGAGCGTGTCCGGATCACCGCTCAGCCCGAACACGACCTCGGTCAGGGCGGGTGCGGGTGCGGCGGTTGTTGTGGTTTCTGCCGCCGCGGTCGTAGCCGGGGCAGCGGCAGTAGTCGTGGTGTCGTCGGTGGTCGCTCCGCAACTGGCGAGCAGCAGGTAGCCTATGCTGCCCCCCGCAGTCATCAGGAACTGTCGCCGGCTGAGGCCGTTGCTCGGGATCTCTCGTAATCCCCTGATGCTCGATAGGCTCTGATCTACGTCTCTGCCCATGGTCTCTTCGACCTTCCGGGACCCATTCGCTCCGCCCTGCGGCCTCCGCCCGGCAGCCGGACCGCGGTATCCCGTTACGACTCGACTGCCTCCCCAAACTGGGGAGCAGCTTCTGGCATGTCTAACCGCCCACTGTCGTGGTGTCAACTGGTCTTGGTGACAGAGCGAAAGATGTGGACAAGATCGAGCAAGTGCCGGGGGTCCATGGTTGTCTCGACATTCAACGGATGTTCGGCACCGGATCAGGGCGCAATAGAACCGCCCCGGCTTGGACAACGCTCCGGCGACCACCAACTAGAGACTACAAACTACCGACCAGAAACCAATCATCTAGGGCGTGTTCACTCTAAGTTACACCCATGTGATACCATTAACATATGGAAATAACACAAGAACAATACCAACTCATAGCAGACGCGTTCCCGAAACAGCGGGGCAACGTCAAGGTATCCAACCTCGATGCTCTCAACGCCATGCTCCACATACTGGAACAAGGCTGCAAATGGCGGGGCCTTCCCAAAGAGTTCGGGAACTGGCACACCATCTACATGCGGTTCAGGCGCTGGGCGGCCAGCGGTGTGCTGGTGCGGGTGTTCCAACGCCTACAGCAAGAACAACTCATCGACCTCGAAGTTCTGGGATTGGACAGCACAACAGTCAAGGTCCATCCCGACGCAGCCGGTGCTCTCAAAAAACATGGTCCCCAGGCCATCGGACGGTCCCGAGGGGGATTGACGACCAAGATTCATATGGTCGCCGCCGACGCTCGTACAGCGATCATCTACGCTATTTCCCCAGGCCAGGACCATGATGGCCCCCACGGACGGGAACTCCTCGAAAAGCTCGGATCCCGAAAGAAGAAAGACACCGAAGCAGAAGGCGAACAACTGCAACTGTTCCTGGTAGCCGACCGCGCCTACGAAGGAGACAACACACGACAACTGGCGCTCGCTCTGGGATACACACCGGTCATCCCACCCAAAACCAACCGCCGCCACCCATGGGACTACGACCGCCAGATATACAAGCGGCGAAACGAAGTGGAACGGCTCTTCCGCCGGATCAAAGCCTACCGGCGTGTCTTTGTCCGCTACGACAAACTCGACATCATCTTCCTAGCATTCATCACCCTCGCCCTCATCCACGACACCCTCAAAAGCGTGAACACGCCCTAGTCCTGCTGCCGAGTTTCCAGGCTCCTGAGGGTGGCAACGGAGTGCGCAGCCAGTACGGCGAGCAGCAGGAGCCCACCCACCACGGTTGCGGTACCCGGTACCTCTCCGACCGCCAGCCATACCCAGTAGGCGCCCAGCACGGTCTGCAACAGCAGCAGCAACGCCACCTCGGCAGCAGGTATGAACCGGGGGCCGGTGGCGATCAGGCCGAAAGCGACGGGGCCCACGACCAGACCCAGGACGACGAGCAGAACCCAGTCGCGGAGACCGGCCGAAGCCGGGTTGGCGGCTGGTAGACCGACGAGGCCGGCCAAACCCGCTCCGAGCGCCACTGCCGGAACCAGGTTGAGCGATGGTCTCGACCTCAGCACCACCAGTGTCCCCCCGATCGCGACCGCGGCGACGAGGCCGGCGAGTGTGCCTGCAAGGTCGCCCGTCACCAGCGAACCGTACATGATCACCAATGTCGCCACGGCCGCTCCTCCGATGGCGACCCACGTTCGTCGCGGCACCTCCTGCCTGAGGACGGCACGGGTGAGCAGGCCGGCGAAGAGTGGGCTCAGGCTGATCATCAGCAGGGTGTTCGCCACCGAGGTGTGGGTGATCGAGTAGATGAACATCACGTTGTCGAGAGCGAAAAGCAGCGCCGCCGTGATACCGGCGAGTCCCATCGCCGCCCGCAACTCAGCCTTCCACCTGGTTCGCTCCACGACCAGGAAGAAGGCGAGCAGGCCGGGCGCCGACAGCACGCCCCGCACGAACATGAGCGTCCACGCGTCCACCTCTACGAGCCGGATCGGGATTCCCTGGAGGCTCAGGACGACGACGCCCGCGGATGTGATCAACAGTCCTTTGGCCTGCCGTGAGAGGGACGAAAACCTACCTACCAACGTAAACCTCCTCGTCACCAGGCAGCCCGCAGCCGTGGTCAGTTGCATCGTCAGCCGAAGCCGGGACTCCGGACGGCGACAACACTAGGCGTCGTTCCGCCTGGGCGGAACTCGCTCTCGGCAGGTCCAGCCGGACCCGCCGTAGCTCCCGGGCAGTGGGTGACCCGGGAGGCGGACGAGATCACGACCGGAAATCGGAGTATCCTTCCGTTGGCCGAAACGGGACCGAAGATCACCTTGCGGCCTCACTAGGCCGGGCCAGCCGGCCGGTGCGAACCGGTAGGGAAGCGACGACCGCTCTCCCTGCGGTTGCCGCCATCGCAGTCGAGTCGAAGGTCACTCGATATCCCGCACCGCCATCGAACATCCGTCGAAGAACGAGGAGTATCCATGCCAATTCGCGAACAACCAGGCTGTTACCGCCATGTCGTCGGACTGCGCGCGGTGCGCCGATTCCGGACGATGGTGATCCCTGACGATGACGTCATTGCGATCCTGGAGGCCGGCCGGTGGACCGGGAGCGCTAGGAACCGTCAGGCCTGGGCGTTCGTCGTCATGAGCGGACCGGATGAGGTCGCCCGCTTGGCGGAGGTCAGCCTCCCCGATAGTCCACTCACCCGCGCTCCGCTGGCCATCGCCCTCGTGCAACTCCCCAACGGGAACGACTTCGACATGGGCCGGACCGCCCAGAACATGATGTTGGCGGCCAGCGCCAGAGGCATCGGGTCGTGTCCGGTCACCTTGCGGGATCAGCAACTCGCCGCCGACGTGCTACACCTGCCCGAGGGTTACAAGGCCCGGCGGGCCATCGCCTTCGGCTACCCCGACGATCTAGCAGAGTCTGCGGAGCGTGCCGAACGCCGGGCGGGCGGAGGCACCGGCCG
Source organism: Candidatus Spongiisociaceae bacterium (assembly GCA_965219685.1). Classification (GTDB taxonomy): domain Bacteria; phylum Actinomycetota; class Acidimicrobiia; order Spongiisociales; family Spongiisociaceae; genus JAPPFW01. Next base: position 2,123,080 of record CBDCOH010000002.1, read on the forward strand.
ACGGCCCCTCGACCACCTCGCTCATTACGGCCGATTCCGGAGCTGATCGCATCGGGACGCCGGACGAGTCGATCGTCGCAAGCGGTGCCGGCGCCGGGGTCATGACCACCGCCGCTCAGGCAGACCCGGGGAGATCGCCTCCGCCGGGGTCCCGCGTACTCGAATGGCGACTCGGCCGGTTTCGAGTGGTGATCCTCATGCAGCGTTCTCCGTCGAGGGGTGTTCCGTGAGGCTTCTCAGGGTTGCGACGGAGTGAGCCGCCAGCACCACCACCAGGATCACCCCGCCCACCACGGTCGCCAGGGTGGGAACCTCACCGATGACCATCCAGACCAGTAGAGCCCCCAATACCGTCTCGAGAAGAAGGAACAAGGCCACTTCGGCAGCCGGAATGTACCTGGGCCCCGTAGCGATCAGCCCGAAAGCGACCGGAACGACGATCAGCCCCAGGACGACGAGGTACATCCAGTCCTGGGCACCGGCCGACGACGGGACTGCGGCGGGCAGGCCGACGAGCGCCGCCAGTCCCGAGCCCAATGCCACCGCAGGGACCATGTTGAGGTCCGGATGAGCCCGCAGCACCACCAGGGTCCCGCCGATCGCCGCCGCCGCTATGAGACCGGCGAGCGTACCCGCCAGATCGCCCTCGACCAGCGACCCGAGCATGATGATCAACGTCGCCACGGCTCCCCCCGCGATGGCCAGCCATGTTCGTCGAGGAACCTGCTCGCGAAGCACGAGCCAGGTGAACAACCCGGCGAACAGCGGGCTGAGGCTGATCAGGAGAAGGGTGTTCGCCACCGAGGTGTGAGTGATCGAGTAGATGAAGCCGACGTTGTCGATCGCGAAGAGCACCGCTGCCAGAAGACCTGCGAGGCCCATAGACCGCAACTGGCCCCGCCACCCGCGCCTCTCCACAATCAGGAAGAACAGGAACAGGCCCGGGGCCGCAAGCACTCCCCGCAGGAACAGCAGCGTCCAGGAGTCGATGTCGATCGATCGGATCAGGACGCCTTCGAAGCTGAGCACGAGGACGCCGACGATCGTGATGAGCTGCCCGAGAGCTGTTCGCGAGAGGCCGAGGGGCTCGGTTCCCGGCGTCGAGGCGCTCATACAGACTGCCGCCTTGGGCAATACTCGCGCTCCGTCTCCGGACCTTTCCAACCGGTCGCACCTATTGGACGACGCCCCCGCTCGCGTACGGTCGACGGCCGTCGACGCAAGGGCCGCCTGCCGGAACCGGGGGAGGGCCTGATACCGGACACCGACAGTTAGGGCATGTACGAGCCGCTGTGGTCCAAAGAGCCCAGCAGGCGGCGGTATGACATCGCCGCTGCATCCGGGACTTTCAGGTGGAGTTCCTGCCTCAGGTCCAGCGGTATCTCTTCGGGGCGTTGCGACTCGACGATGTCCCTGTCCTGCAGCAGCACGAACCTCTGGAAGTCGGCGACCGAATCATCGTCCTCGTCGAAAGAGTGGTCCCTCGCCCGCCAGCAGTAGACCCGGGTTCTGTTCGAGGAGATTGGCGAGGTGATCATCGATATGTAGTCGTGCTCCCCCGGTCTGCTGTCCCATCCACCCTCTATGTGAGCAGTGAAAGGCAGGTGGAGGGTATAGGCGTAGTAGGAGTGGTTGCCCGCTCCCTTGTCACTAGCCTCCTCAAGGTCCTTGGGCATCGGCGGCCAGACCGTGTAGCTGATCGTGGAGCCTTCGGTCGTGACGGTGTGGCGCGGTGTCACGGTGTTGTCACGGGTTCCGAGAATGCCGTCGTGTACCCAGGCGAAGTGGGACACATCGAGGAAGTTCTCGATCGCTCGACCAGCAGATGTCGACCAGACACCGTCGTAGACGAGCAAGGTCCGGAACCGGTGCCGGTCCCAAAGCCCATCGGGAAACGGCGGAACGGGTGCCGCCGGTTCATCCAGACACACCCAGACCAGGTTGTATGCCTCGACCGCGCGATAGGCGGTCGTGCGGGCCTTCGGTGGAATCCGGGAACCTTCCGGCAACGACGGGATCCTGATGCAGCGGCCTGTCGGGTCATATCGCCAGCCGTGATAAGCACACGTGATGTTGCCATCCTCGACCCATCCGAGCGAGAGAGCGGTTCCCCGGTGGATGCACAGGTCCTTCAGCGCGACGATGCCGGACCCGGCCCGGAACAGGACGACTTGCTCGTCCAGCAGTCCCACCTGCACCGGTTTGGTAGTCACATCTCCGGCCCGTGCGACCGGGTGCCAGTAGTTGCGCAGTGTCGGGACCAAGCCTGCTTACCTCGATTCGAACTACAACTCAGGTTAGCCGTGGACCGACAACCCGGACATGCCTGTGGTCTGCGGCCAGCCGATCCAACGGACCCGCACCTCCCCGAGCACCAGCCGATTCGTGGCAGCCGCCGGCACTCACTCGCGCATCGGGTGGTCGGGGGCGAGGGGAGCGTCCGAAGGAGCGACCTGGATCGGGATGGGGGATATTCGCGTTCAGGATCGTCGGCTCAGAGATCCCGAAGAACCGCGCGCAACTCCGCCAGTGATAGGAAGAGGGCCGTCTGCTGCCCGCTCGCTGTGGTGTGATCACGGATCTCGAGGCTGCGAGTGTACGCGGACAGCGCGGACCGGAGACGCCCGACCTCACTCGCAACCGCGTCGGGCCACTCGGTGAGTTCCTCCAGCGTCATACGGGCCTCTTCAAGGGCGGGAAGGGCCATGTCGAGCCCGACACCCGGCGAGTCCCACCGGAGTTTGTAGACGCTGGCCTTGTAGATCTGGAGGTCGATGTCGGTCACCGCCGCCCATAGCAAAGCCTTGCTGCCCTCAGGGATCATCGTGCAACCCTCCCGCCGTGATCGTGTTGCCGGCCGTCATGACCTGTCCACCGACCGCCACTCGGTCAAGTAGTCCGACAGTTCCATGCCTTCCCAGACCTCCCTGGGTACATCGGCGCGTTCCTCGAAGGGCGCCTCGACCGGCTTGGTGGCGTCGATCGCCCACTTGGTGTTCATGGTGTCCTTCTCCCAGCGGCTCCATATCGAGTAGGAGGCGGGGTCCAGCCGCGAGGTGGCGGACTCCGGGACGAAGAACGTGGAGCGGTCCGGCTGCGTCCGGGTCGCGATGGCCCACAACACGTCGGCGTCGTTGTGAATGTCAACATCCTCGTCGACCACGACCGCCAGCTTCACGAAGGGATCGGACGACAGGGCGGCGAGAGCGGCCAGCTTGCCGGCTCCGTCGTACTCCTTGCGGATCCTGACGTAGGCGTGGAACCGGCATATCCCCGACATCGGCATGGCAACGTCGATGACGGACGGCACCGCGGCCTTGACCCTTTTGTAGAGGACCGACTCCCGGCCGAGCCGACCGGTGAGGTTGTGCTCCGGGTGCGCCGCGAACAGATGGTGGAAGATCGCATCCTTGCGGTGGGTGATGGCGGTCACCTCCATCACGGGACTGGGCCGCTCGAGTCCGTAGTACCAGGTGAACTCCCCATATGGACCCTCACCCATACGCTGGTGAGGAAGGATCCGGCCTTCTATCACGACCTCGGCGTAGGCGGGGACCAGGACATCGACCGTCTTGGCCCTGGTGACCGCCAGCGGTTCCTGCAGGAGCCCGCCCATCACCTCGTACTCGTCCTCGCCGAAGGGGATCTTCGATTGGCATCCCAGCAGGCAGGCGGGGTGATGACCGATCCAGGTCACCGCTTCGAGCGGCTCGCCCCGTGCCTCGTACGGGCGATGGACCTGGCCGATGTGGGTGTGCTTCTCGTAGCTCATGCCCAACGTGTTGCGGGAGTGAACCATCATCCGGTATATGCCGGAGTTGAACTTGTCGGTTCCCGGGTGGCGAACCGTGGTGATACCCGCGCTGATGAACGGCCCGGAGTCCTTCCCGCAGTTGGTCACTATCGGGACCTCATGGAGGTTCACGTCGTCGGCCCCGATGACCACATCCTGGGCCGGCCCCGTATCGACCACCTCGTACGGGATGCGGGCATCTTCCCGATCGATATAGGCCTTCGTCATCTCGGACGGGGTGGTCTCGAGCGCTTCGGCCAGCAGGGAGGCGCTGCCCAGCACGTTGGAGATGGTCCGCAGGTCCGATCCCTCGACCGACTCGAACAGCACCACCGGGTAGCGGCCCTCCGACTGCAGCTTCCTCAGCACGCCGGGAAGTTCGTAGACCGGACTCACCGGGCGCGAGACACGAACCAACTCGGATGCGGCATTCGCTTCGACGCGCTTGAGGAAACTCCTCAGATCCTTGGCCACAGGACTCCCCTCCTCGTTCACAACTGCCCCATGAGACTAGCCACATGGGCGTTGCCGTCCGCGGCACGAACGCGGCCGTCCCTTCTATCGGGTTGCTGCGTGGCGATCCGGTCCGGACCGAAGCAACCCGCGCGGTCCAGGCCATAAGATGTCCCGGTACCGGGCACTGCGCCGCCGGCGGCGCGATCCCCCGCCCTCCCGCCGGCCTAGGAGACATGGATGAACACCATCGAGAGCCGTAAGCACGAGCATGTGGAACTCGCCGTGTCCGGTGACTCCCAGAACCGTCGCTCCGCACTCTGGGAGGACGTACGTCTCGTGCCGGTCTCCGTACCCGACATCGGTCCCGCCGACGTGGATCTCTCGGTTGACTTCCTCGGCCGGAGGCTGGCTACGCCTCTCGTGATCAGCGGAATGACCGGAGGCTACGCGCGGGCCCTCGAGATCAACCGTAACCTGGCGGTCGCGGCCGAGAAGACCGGTCTCGCCATCGGCACGGGAAGCCAGCGGGCCGCACTGATGGACCCGGCCCTCGTCGAAACGTATTCGGTGGTGCGCGCTCATGCTCCGGGAGCGTTCGTTATCGGCAACATCGGCATGAGCCAGTTGATCCGCCAGGGCGGCGAACCCCCGATGGGACGGAGCCAGATCGAGCGTGCGGTGTCCATGATCGGCGCCGATGCGCTCGCCGTGCATCTCAACGCTGTCGAGGAACTCGTACAACCGGAAGGCGACAGGAACATGCGGAACCTGTCGGCCGGGATCGCCAGTGCCGTACGGTGGTCGCCGGTGCCGGTGATCGCCAAGGAGACAGGCGCCGGCATGGCGCGGGAGACGGCGCTCATGCTCGCCGAAGCTGGCGTCGCGGCCCTCGACGTGGGAGGCGCGGGCGGCACCAGCTTCGCCCGCATCGAGGCTCTTCGCGCCGACGCATTGGGGGACGCGACCGGTGCGAGGATCGGACGGACCTTCGCCGACTGGGGAGTCCCGACCACCCTCTCGATCATCGAGGCCGGATCCGCCGGACTGCCGCTGATCGGCACGGGAGGGGTTCGGAACGGGCTCCACGCCGCCAAGGCCCTGGCATTGGGCGCGTCGCTCGTGGGGATGGGCGGCCCGTTCATTCGAGCCGCCCTCGAAGGCCCCGAAGCCGTGATCGCGGAGGCACGCCTCGTACTCGAGGAGCTCCGGGTGGCCATGGTGCTGACGGGGGTCAGGGACGTTCGAGGACTGCGCGGCCTGGAACCGGTGTTGGTAGGGAGAGCCGCACAATGGCTCGCCGCGCGGGGCCGACCAGGTTCGAGAGGATCGAGACAGTGACCGACAGGAGAACGAGGAGGACGGATGTCGCGTGTTGAAGGCTTAGAACTCGGTTCCGAGCTGGTATCGCTTCTCGACGGGAACGACCTTCACGGCAAGGTGGGTGAGACCATCCTGCTGCTGACGGTCAGCGAGACCGGATGGCCTCATCTGGCCATGCTGAGCGTGGGCGAGTTGCTCGCGGTAGCACCCGGCGAGGTGAGGATGGCGCTCTGGAAAGGAACCCGGACCGGTGACAACCTGCGCCGCACCTCGCAGGGGACGCTGGCGCTGGTTCATGGAGGCGCCGGCCACTACGTCGAGCTGCAAGTTACGGACTCAGGCCGCCTCGAAGCCGGCCCCATGACCCTCGACTACTTCTCTTGCAAGGTCGCCCGGGTGCTCACCGACGTGGTTGGCTACGCGACCCTCACCAGCGGGATCCGCTTCGACCTTCCCCGGCAGGACGAGGTGGTCTCCCGGTGGGAGCGGACCGTGGAGGCGATGCGGGCACTGTGAAAACGGCAGCCGTTGTGCTTGCACTGCCGCGCCCGCACATCGGCCCCACACATGTTCCCCCCGACCACCGACTATCAACTATCAACTATCAAGCAACCCCGCCCTGATCTCGTTGATCAGACGGAAGAACCGGTCGTCCTCGCGAGTCCGAGCATCTCTAGGATGCGGGAGATCGATGAGCTTGTCGACGACTATCCGTCCGGGCCGTGGGCTCATCACGAGTACCCGGTTCGAAAGAAACACGGCCTCGGGGATCGAGTGGGTGATGAACAGGATGGTGGTGTGGGTGCTCTCCCAGATCCGCTGCAGTTCCGCATTCATCCGTTCTCTGGTCAGTTCGTCCAGAGCGCCGAAGGGCTCATCCATCAGGAGGATGTCGGGATTGAACGACAGGGCCCTGGCGATTGACACCCGCTGCTGCATGCCGCCCGAGAGTTGCCAGGGACTCCGGCGGGCGAAGTCCTGGAGCCCGACCAACTCCAGCATCTCGGCGGCGCGCCGGCGGCGATCGGCCTTGCGGACACCCGTCACCTCGAGGGGGAGTTCCACGTTGCGGCGGACCGAGCGCCATGCATAGAGGACCGGGTTCTGGAAGACCACCCCTATAGCCCTCTCCTGCCTGGCCTCCCGGGCGCTCTGGCCGGTCACACTGATCGAGCCGGACGAGGGTGGCAAAAGGTCGGCTATGAGCCTGAGCATGGTCGACTTGCCACATCCGGAAGGGCCGACGATCGAGACGAACTCGTTCTGGCCGACCGAGAACGAGATGTCCTTCACCGCGACTACGGCGTCTGCCGTGGCCCCGAAGCGTTTGGTGACATCCTGCACTTCGATCGCGTTGACCGCGGTCCTGAGTGTGGCCATCGGCCCATCCTAGATGGCATGGGTGCGCGCAGTCGGGGCCCCAGCCATCGGGTACCGTGCTGACCGGTAGCATCACTGCTGGCGGTCACCGGCTCGACGATGTTTCGATGGCCAACAGTCACAACGGAGAATCCCGTGAACTATGTGAAGCTGAACAAGGTTCAAATGCAGAAGAGCCCGGACCTCACCGAGCAGTGGGTGCAGAGTCGGCTCGTAGACGATCCTTCGCTCCTGGGGCTCGGCGAACTCGACGTGAGGCAAGTCGAGCGTCGTCAGCAACGGGCAGGGCGGCTTGACATGTTGCTCAGCGACCCGGACGGCGCCACCCGCTACGAAGTTGAACTACAACTGGGAGCCACCGACGAGTCCCACATCATCCGCACCCTCGAGTACTGGGACAACGAAAGGCGACGGTATCCCCAATACGAACATGTGGCAGTCATCGTCGCCGAGGAGATCACGAGCCGTTTCTTCAACGTGATCAGTCTCTTCAACGGCTTCATCCCGATCGTAGCCATTCAGATGACCGCCCTCCGCCTACCCGATGACCAGGTCAGCCTGGTCTTCACCAAGGTGCTTGACCTGCTCGTCCTGGGAACGGACGAAGAGGATAAGGCCGAACCAACCAATAGGTCCTACTGGGAAAACAAGTCTACGAAACAGATGATGCAGTTAGTGGATCTCCTACACTCCATGATTCAAGAACAGGATGACGGAGTCACGCTAAAATACAACAAGTATTACATCGGTCTCGCCAAGAACGATGTGGCCAACAACTACATCTCCATGAGGCCGCAGAAGAAAAAGGTCAACCTCCACATCCGGATACCCCGCTCGGATGAAGTTACCGGGATGCTCGACGACTCAGGGTTAGACCGGCTGTCTTACGACACCAGGCACGGTAACTATCGAATAGGCATCTCAAACAGGTCGCTGATCGAGGAACACCGGCAACTATTGATCGGACTGATCAAAACTGCCAAACCCGACTGAGTAGTAGTGACCGAGTATGGCTTTGAAGAGGGGTTTCACCGCATTCCCAGCCATTGCGACCAGTCCGGAACCCGGTCGACGCCCGGGATCTCCACCACTTCGGCGAAGTCCGCTCCGTAGGGGATCGTGGCGTCGATACCCATCAGCGACGACCCGAACTTGCTGGGCGCGGACGGGTCGAGCTGGCCTCCGGCCGCTCTCGGGATGATGATCACGTCATCGGCCGGCTGGGAACGCGTGAGCACCGCCCACCAGACCTTGGCGGGGTCGTAGATGTCGATGTCGTCGTCCACGACGATCACGACCTTCGGGTGGGCAACGCTGCCGAGGGCTGTCAACAGCACGTTCTTCGCCTGGTTGACGTACCGCTGCTTCATGCTGATCACCGCGAGGAACTCGGCGCCGCCCTCCGGTGCGTAGTGGACCCCGGTGATGTCCGGATAGACCTGCCTCATTGCCGTCAGGAGGTTCGCCTCCATCGGGAGCAGCTTGAGGACGTGGTTCTCGGTCACCGGGATGCCGGTCAGGCCGGCCTGGAAGATCGGATCGGTGCGGGAGGTGATTGCGGTGCAGGTGAACACCGGCTCCGGTCCCCCGGGTCCCACGTAACCGGTCATCTCCCCGAACGGCCCCTCCTCGCGGCGCACGTGGGGTTCGAGGTATCCCTCGATGACCAACTCCGACGTGGCCGGAACCTCCAGATCGATCGTCCGGCACTTGACGAGTTCGACCGGCGATCCGTGGAGTCCCCCCGCGATGCCGAGCTCGTCCACGCCGAAGGGCACCCTGGCCTGGGTCGCCAGCTGGATCACCGGATCCACACCGATGGCGACCGCCACTTCCAGGCGCTGCCCGAGTTCCTCCGCATGGACCCGGATCGCGTCGAAGTCCGAGTAGGGGCTGACCGCTATGCCCATTTCGGTGGGCCCGTACAACTGCATCCGGTAGATACCGGCGTTGCGTGCCCCGCTGACCGGGTCCCTGGCGATCTCGACCCCGACGGTGATGAAGGGACCGGGGTCCTGCTTCGAGTAGGTGGGGATGGGCAGGGCGGTCAGGTCCACGTCATCGCCGGTGACGACTACCTCGTGGCACGGACCGTCGTCGACCAGCACGGGGGGAATGGGATTCTCCAAGCCGTTGATGAACACCTCGAGCGCGTCGCCCGGCCCCGCGCAGCGGAGGGCGTGTACGGCCTTGGACGGCGAGCAGAAGACACCGGCCGCGACCCGCATGTCGCTCCCCTTGGCCTCGTCGAAGAGGAACGCCGGTCCGAGCATGTCGGAACTCTTGCGGATGTACGCCGCTATCTCGTATAGCGGGTCGACGGGCGTGGGAACGTGTGCCAACTCGCCTCTGTCGGCCAGATAGCTCAGAAACCCGCGCAGGTCCTTGTGCAGCATGGTTCTCCTAGTTGTTAGTTTCTAGCTAGTTGTTAGTTGTTGGTTGTTAGTCGCGTCGGATCGGCTGGTCTTCCGGTCTCGGCGACGCTGACCGAGTTACATGCCCGCCCGGGCTCGGAGCCACCCATCTAGTGTCGCAGCCGATCCGACGCCGGCCCATTCGCCTCGGCATCGCGAATGGCTCCCCAGACCCTCGCCGGGGTCATCGGGATCTCGTTGATGCGTACGCCGTAGTCGCGGAGCGCGTCCTCCACCGCGCTCACGACTGCGCCCAGCCCGCAGCCCAGCCCGGACTCCCCCGCACCCTTCGTCCCGAGCGGGGTGAAAGGAGACGGGTTCTCCTGGTGCTCGACCATGATTCGGGGCATCTCCACTGCGGTGGGGATCGTGTAGTCCATGAGGGTGGCCGTCTGTATCTGGCCGTTCTCGTCGTAGCTGATCTGCTCGTACAGTGCGCCGCCCAGAGTCTGGGCGGTCGCCCCGTGGAGATTCGCGTCCACCAGTAGCGGGTTCACGATGGTCCCCGCGTCCTCCACCAGGTAGTAGTCGAGAACCTCGATCATCCCCGTCTCCGGGTCGACGGCCACGACGCAGGCGGCGGTGGCGCTCGGCCAGGTCGGGTAGGCGTTGAAACGTCCCTGCGTGGCCGGCTGGTGGTAGATGTTCTCGGCGCGGTAATAGCGGGTGACCTCCAGCCCCGGCTCCACGTCCTCGGTGGCCGGGCCGTACGGCCTCCTGTACATCTCGTCGGCAACGTCGGAGACAAGGACCGATCGCCGGGGAGCGCCGATGACGCTTATGCGCCCGTCGACGGCCTCCAGGTCCTCGGAGGAGACCTCCAACATGTTCGCGGCGACCGCAAGCAGGCGGGCCTTCAAGTCTGCGGCCGCGTCGCCGACCACCGAGCCACCGATGATCACGCCCCGCGAGCTGTAGTTCCCGAGACCCCAGGGACAGATGACGGTGTCACCCTGCACGACGCGCACATCCTCGAAACGGACCCCGAGACCGTCGGCGGCGATCTGGGCGAGGGCGGTCTCGTTGCCGTTGCCCGGCGATGTAATACCGCTCAGCACGGTGACCTCCCCGGTCGGACCCACCCGTACGGTGGCGCCGTCGTAGGCCGAGATCATCACCGAGCCGGGCATCGCGCATCCCTCCGGGGTCAGTTCGTGGCCCAGCCCGATCCCGATGCAACGGCCCTCCTCACGTGCTGAGCGCCGGCGCTCTTCGAATCCCCGGTATCCGACCAGGTCCATAGCCGCCCGGAGGGTCGCGTGGTAGTCGCCGCTCCCGATGACTCCCCCTCCCTCACGAGCGAAGGGAAACTCGTCCGCCCGGAGGAAGTTGCGCATTCGCACCTCGCCGCGGTCCAGGCCGGTCGCCCTGGCCACTTCGTCCATCACCCGCTCGAGCCAGAGATTGGCGATGTCCTTGCCGAACCCCCGGTAGGAGTTCCACGGCGTCTTGTTGGTGACCACCGTCTTCAGCCGGACGCGGCTGTTGGGAATCCGGTAGGGACCCGGGATCAGGCCGCTGGCAGCAAAGGTCATGCCCCAACCGACCAGGCTGGTCGGTGCACCCACATCGGCGACAATCCGCACGTCCACGCCGGACACCACACCCTGTTCGTCGTAGCCGGCCCTGAGCCGCGCCGTCATCTCCCGGGCGTGACCGATGGAGATGAAGTGCTCGTCCCGCGACTCGATCCACTTGACCGACCGGCGTAGCTTGAGGGCCAGATACGCGATGAGCGGCTCCTCCTGGAAGGTAGGTTGCTTGAGGCCGAAGGCCCCGCCCACCTGGGGCTGGATCACCCTTATTCGGGACTCGGGAACTCGCAGCGTCTGGGAGAGGTAGACGCGCAGGGGATGCGGGTTCTGGGTCGAGTTCCACAGTGTGAGGGTCTCCCGTTTCCGGTCGAAGGCGGCGACCAGACCGCGCGGCTCGATGGGCACCCCCGTACCGCGATGGGCGATGACCTCGGTCTCGACCACGCCGTACGCCTCGGATAGCGCGAGCGCGGCGTCACCCACCTTGAGATCCCGCCTGACCAACACGTTGGTGCCCCAGTCCGGCTCGACGAGGGGCGCTCCGGGCTCGAGCGCCACCCGGATGTCGGTTACAGCCGGAAGGGGCTCGTATTCGACGTTGATGTGCCCGAGGGCCAGGTTGGCGGTGTGTTTGGTGTCGGCCACGACCGCGGCCACCGCCTCGCCGACGTAGCGGGCACGGTCGACGCACAACGCGCGCCACTCGACTTGGTGGGCACCGATCGCAGCCGTGTCCCAGCCCTGCGGGATCGGATTCGTGTTCTCGGCGATCTCGCCGCCGGTGACCACGGCCACGACGCCCGGGAGGGCCTCGGCCCGCGACGTGTCGATGGACTTTATGCGAGCATGCGCGTGCGGGCTCCGGAGCACCGCCATGAAGCACATGTCGCCACCCGGACGGACATCGTCCACGTAGGTGCCCCGACCCATGACCAGAGTCCGGTTGGTGCGACCTGGGTAGCGCTTGCCCACATGAGTATCCGGCCCGCCTGCAGTCAGCTTCGATCCCCCTCTTCACCGCACGATCCAGACCCTGCCTCCCTGATTCCGTTCCACACGCGTCCGGGATTGAGCGGCAACTCCTCGAACCAGACCCCGCTATCGGGAAACGCGTTCTCGATCGCGTTGCAGACAGCGCCCAGCGCGGCTCCCAGCCCCGACTCTCCCACCCCTTTCACGCCCAGCGGCGTGAAAGGGGAAGGGGTGTGCTGGTGTCGGAGGTCGAAACGCGGAAGCTCCACCGCGGTGGGAATCGTGTAGTCCATCAGGTTCGCGGTCATCAACTGACCGTTGTCGTCGTATCGCACCTGCTCGTACATTACGCTCCCCAGCCCCTGGGCTATCCCCCCGTGCATGGTGGCGTCGGCCAGCAACGGATTGATGATGTTGCCGGCATCCTCGACCATGCAGTACCGGAGGATGGTCACCCCGCCCGTCTCCGCGTCGACCTCGACAACGCAGGCGGCCACACCATTGGGCCACGTCGGGTAGACCGAGAAGCGACCGTCCCGCTCCGGTTGGTGGTAGATGTTGGGGATCCGGAAGTAGCGGGTCGCCTCGAGGCCGGGCTCGACCAGGTCGGCATGCTCCTCGAACGCATGCCAGTACACACGCTCCACCACCTCCGAGAACCCGACCGAACGGTCCGGCTCCCCATCCACCCAGATCCTCCCGTCCGCGGCGGCCAGGTTCGCCGGCTCGGTAGCCAACATCGAGGCCGCGACGACGTGCATCCTCTCCCTCAGTTCCCTGCCCGCTTCGAAGACGGCGGATCCGCCGATGATGATGCTCCGCGAGCTGTAATTGCCCAGCCCCCAGGGGCAGGACTCGGTGTCCCCCTGGACGACACTCACGAGGTCGACCTCGCATCCGAGAGTGTCGGCAGCTATCTGGGCCAGTGCGGTCTCGTTCCCGTTGCCGGGGGAGGTGACCCCGGTGAGGACCATCACCTCGCCGGTCGGCATCACGCGCACCGTGGCGCCGTCGTACCCGTTGTTGGTGATGCTTCCCGGCATGGCCACGCCCTCGGGGGTGAGTTCCTGGCCGATACCGAGTCCGATATACCGACCCTCCGCCCTAGCGGCCGATTGCAGCTGCGGGAACTCCGCGTAGCCGATCGACTCCAGCACCGTGTCGAGTGCCTGCTCGTAGGCCCCGCTGTCGAGCATCGCGCCGGACACCTGCGGGTAGGGGAAGGCGTGGCTTGGAACGAAGTTCCGGCGGCGGACATCCGGACTCGGGACTCGTAGATGCCGCGCCACCTTCTCGACCACCCGGTCCATCAGGAAGGATGCTATGTCCTTCCCGAATCCCCGGTAGGGAGTCCAGGGGCACTTGTTGGTGACAACGCTGGTGAGGCGGACCCTGACGTTCTCGATCTCGTACACGGTGGGGAGCGAGTACATGGTCACGTACGACATTCCCCAGCCCAGATATGAAGTGGGCGCCCCCACATCGGCGATGATGTCGACTGCGAGCGCGGTGATGTTTCCGTCCGGTTCGAACCCCACGCGGTACCGGCATTCGGTCTCCCTGGCGTGGCCCCCAACCATGAAGCTCTCGGACCGGCTCTCCAGCCAACGTACCGGCCGTCGCAGGCGGCGAGCCGCGAACGCGACGATCACCTCCTCCTGGGAGGTGGGCTGCTTGAGGCCGAACGCGCCGCCCACGTCGGTCTGTATGACCCGTATGGACGCCTCCCGCACCCCTAGGGACGCCGCCAGGAAGGTCTGGACCTGGTGGGGTTGCTGGGTCGATTCCCAGAAGGTGAGCAGGTCTGCGATCGGGTCGTACTCGGCCACGATGCCGCGGGGTTCCAGCGGCACGCCGGTGAGGCGCTGGGACTTGACCCTTCCGGCGGCGGTGTGTCTTGCCTGCTCCATAGCGGCGTCGAAGTCCCCCGCCTCGAAGCCGTCGGACACCAGAACGTTGTCCGCCCACGAGGGTTCCACCTTCACCGCCCCGGGACGGAGGGCCTCGCCGGCCGAACTGATCGCGTCGAGGACTTCGTACTCGACCCCTACCCTGCCTGCGGCGGATCTGGCGATATAGGGATCGGTTGCGACCACCGCGGCTACCGCTTCACCCACATACCGGACGCGACCCTGGGCCAGGGCGTACCAGTCGACGCCCCTGGCGCCTGCCTCGGCGGTGTCCCAACCCTCCGGGATCGGCCGCGTTCCTTCCGCCACGTCGGTGGGCAGGATCACGTCGACGACGCCATCGATGGCCAATGCCTCCGATCCGTCGACCTTCAGGATCCGAGCGTGTGCATGAGGACTGCGCACCACCGAGAGGTGATGCATATCGGCCCGCCGCAGATCACCCACATACTCTCCGTCACCACGAGCCAGCCGCCGGTTGTTGGCGCCTATCCGGGGAGTCCCCACCGCCCTCAGCACGGGCTGTCCTACGCCGTCGCCCATCCTGGTCATAGGAGACGGCCGGGATCCCGGTTTGGGGGGTGTCCGCGGACCGCTCCGGCTGCCGCGACAAGCGGCCCGTGCATCGACCATGTCAAGGCCGCCAACACCTTCGGCGTCGGCGGGAACGTGTCAGGGAACGTGTCAGGAGCGGGCCGGCACGAACCGGAAACGAACGGCATCGACGCATCCTATCCGATTGACGGCTGCGGATCGGGCTGGCCGGTACTGCTGTGATAGGTTGCAGACGGTAGCCACGGCGCCTTCCCGGACAGAGAGAGTTGCGGGTGTACCCTCCGACCTTCAAGTACTTGCCCGTGCGGTCCGTCGAGGACGCCGTCGGGTCACTGAGCCGGTATGGCTACGAGGCGAAGATCCTGGCCGGAGGCCAGAGCCTGATACCCATGATGAAGCTCCGGCTGGCGTCCCCTTCGGTTCTCGTCGACATCTCCCGCTTGCCGGACCTGTCTGCGATCAACGACACCGGCGATGATCTCCGGGTCGGAGCGATGGTGAGCGAGTCGGACCTCGAACACTCCACGGCGGTGGCGCGCTGGGCGGCCGGCCTCGTGGATACGAGCCGGGTCATCGCCGACCCGCTGGTCCGGAACCTGGCGACCGTTGGTGGGAACGTGGCGCACGGTGACCCCGCCAACGACCATCCCGCCGCGATGGTGGCGGTATCGGCGTCGTTCGTGCTGGTCGGGACGATGGGACCTCGGACCGTCCGCGCGGAGGACTTCTTCATCGACGTGTTCACCACCGCCCTCGAACCGGACGAGATGCTCACCGAGATCCGGATACCCAAGCAGCGGGCCGGGACCGGGAGCGCCTACGTGAAGTACGAACGCCAGGTGGGCGACTACGCGGTGGCAGGAGCCGCCGTGTGCCTCCGCTCGAAGGACGGGTCGTCGATCGAGGAGGCAAGGGTCGCCCTCACCAACCTGGGACCGATCCCGGTTCGGGCCGCCGAGGCAGAGTCCCTCCTCGTAGGAGAGGTCGTCACCGCGGAGTTGTTCGAGCGGGCCGGGATGGCGGCCTCGGTCGCCGCCGAACCCTGGTCGGATCGGCGCGGATCGGCCGAGTACCGGCGCCGGGTCGCGGCGATGGTGACCCGGGACGCTCTCCGGAAGGCTTGGGTCAGGGCAGGGAACGGCCCATGAGTGAGAACGTGGGCGGTGATCTCCGCCAGACCATATCGATGACCGCATCGACGACCATATCGACGACCGTATCGATGACCGTGAACGGAGAACCGGTCGAATCCTCAGCCGAGACCCGCAAGCTCCTCGCGCACTTCCTCCGCGAGGACCTGAACCTGGCGGGAGTGAGGATCGGGTGCGACACGACCAGCTGCGGTGCATGCGCGGTGTTGCTCGACGGGCGCGCCGTCAAGTCCTGCACGATGTTCGCTGTCCAGGCCGGCGGCAGGACCGTGACGACCATCGAAGGCATCGGCGCGCGGGACACCCTCCACCCGGTGCAGGCGGCGTTCCACGAGGAGCATGCCCTCCAGTGCGGTTTCTGCACGTCCGGCTTTGTGATGGCGACGCTGGAACTCCTGCGGAACACTCCGGATCCGTCGGAACACGAGATCCGCGAGGGCATCTCCGGCAACCTGTGCCGCTGCACAGGCTATGCCAACATCGTGAATGCGGTCCGGGCTACGGCCGAGGTCCTGCGACAAGGCGGGGCGGGTCGAGATTGAGGCTCACCGGAACAGCTGTCCATAGGGTCGAAGACCGAGCCGTCCTCACGGGTCGGTCCAGATACGTCGACGACATCCGGATTCCGGGAACCCTCCACTGCTCGATCGTCCGGAGCCAGTTCGCCCGGGCCGACGTGACTTCGATCGACGTCTCCGATGCCGTTTCGACGCGGGACGTTGTGGCGGTGTTCACCGCGGACGATCTCGGCGCCGCCAACGGTCCCGTCCTCCAGCCGACCTGGTTCCCTGCCCCGGAAGGTCTGCAGCAGCATGTAGACGTCATGTCCAGGCCCGAGTACACGCACCTCCTGGCGCCGGGACGGGTGCGCTACGTCGGCGAACCGGTGGCAATGGTGCTGGCGACGAATGCGTATGCAGCCGCCGACGGGGCCCGCAACGTCTATGTCGATTACGAACCCGGAGAGCCGGTCGTCGACGTCGATCAGTCCCGAGCACTCCTGGGGGGACCACTCAACGACGGGTGGCCCGACAACCTCGCAGCCAGGTTCGTGATCCGCAAGGGAGACGTGGACCGCGCGTTCTCCCAGGCGGATCATGTGGTGAGCGGTACCTTCCGGACCGGTCGCCAGACCGGAACGCCCATCGAACCACGAGGCGTGCTCGCCGACCCCACCCGACCGGTGTTCACCGTCTGGTCGTCCAACCAGGCGCCCCACTGGCTCCGCGATGCCTTGGCGGACTACTTCGGGCGCGACCGCGACGAGATAAGGGTCGTGGCACCGGACGTGGGGGGCGGCTTCGGCATCAAGTCGATGGTGTATCCCGAAGAGTTGCTGATCCCGGAGATTGCCCGGCGCCTCGAGTCGCCGGTCAAATGGATCGAGACCCGCACCGAGAACTTCCTGGCGGCCGTTCATGCACGGGACCAGCGCCACCACATCGAACTCGCGCTGACCCGCGACGGTGAGTTCCTGGCGCTGCGGGACCGGTACACCACCGACGTCGGCGCTGCGAATCTGGAGAGCCTGGTGGTGCCCTACAACACGGCGGCCCACCTCCAGGGGAACTACCGGATCCCTGCCGCGCTGATCGTTCATGAGTCGTACGTGACGAACAAGTCGCCCCTCTCGGCCTACCGGGGTGCGGGCCGACCGGAGGCGGTCTTCGCGATGGAGCGGATCATCGACGTCGCATCTCGAGAACTGCGAATCGATCCCGCGGTGGTCAGGCAGAAGAACCTGATCACGGGGGACGAGATGCCCTACGACGCGGGTGTTCGCTACCGGGACGGCACGGCTCTCAGCCTGGACGGGGGCGACTACCGGGCCGTGTTCGACGAGGCGCTGCGGCGGGCCGACATTCCGGAGTGGCGTCGCGAACAGACCCGGGCCAGGAAGCAGGGTCGCCTCCTCGGCATCGGCTTCGCCAACTACATCGAAGGGACCGGGATCGGACCCGCCGAGTTGGCGACTGCGACCTTGGAACCGGACGGGCAGGTCTCGGTCGTGGTCGGTCTCCCGTCGCAGGGGCAGGGCCACGCCACGATCCTCAGCCAGGTGGCAGCCGATGCTCTGGGGGTGCCCCTCGACAGCGTGCGCGTGAGGCAGGGCGATACGGGCCTGATGCCTACCGGCGCGGGAACCATCGCCAGCCGCACCGCGGTCGTGGTGGGCAACGCCGTCGCCGCGGCGGGCTCCGAACTCCGCGAGCAGGTGTTGGCGCGTGCCTCGGAACTCCTCGAGGTCGACCCCGGCGACCTGACCGTCCAAGAAGGGCGAGTCTCTGTTGTCGGCGCTCCGTCTCGCTCGATCTCGCTCGCCGGTTGCGCCGACCCTCTAGCCGGACCGCGCCTGGCCGCCACATCGGGATTCGATCCCGGACGGGCGACGTTCGCCTACGGAACGCATGTCGCGGTGGTCGAGGTCCATCCGGTCACCGGGCACGTGTCCGTCTTGAAATACGTGGTGGTCCACGACTGCGGACAGCTCATCAACCCCATGATCGTCGATGGTCAGGTGGTAGGTGGGGTAGCACAGGGGATAGGTGCGGCGCTGTCCGAGGAGCTTGCCTACGACGAGAGCGGGCAACTCACCACCGCCAGCTTCCTCGACTACCAGATACCGCGCGCTACCGACATGCCGAGTCCTGAGGTCTATCACGTGGAGACGCCTTCCGAATTGAACCCGCTGGGCGTTCGTGGAGTCGGGGAGGCCGGCACCATCGGACCGCCCGCCGCGCTGGCAGGCGCGATCGAGGACGCGATCGGGCGCACGGACACAGTGATCGATCGCTGCCCGATGCCCCCGTCCTACGTGGCGGGGCTGATCGATCCCAGCGTCGCGTAGGACGGCTACCGGATAATTGGTTCCCAGTCGGTAGTCGGTAGTTAGTGGTCTGCAGCCGGTGGTTCAGTTTCTTCAGGTGCTCGTTGATCTGCCGGTCCCGCCCAGCGGACCGGATCCCGCTCGAAGGGTGACAGGGCGCCGTGAGTGGCTCGGGTAGCCATACCGTGACAGTAACAGCCTCTCACACGTACGGGCAGGCTAACAAACCCTAGTTATCAACTATCAACTATCAAATAGTGAACTCGTCGGCGCCGGGAACCCGTACTACCTCCGGATAGGGAACACCGAACGGCCGGGTCGCGTCTACCCCCCACACCGAGATGACCTCCTTCTCGGGCGCGGAGGGATCGAGAGGGCCGCCGGCCACCCTCGGAACGATGATGGTGTCCTCCGCCGGTTGGCTGCGGGTCATGATGGCCCAGTTGACCATTTCGGTGTCGTAGACGTCTATGTCGTCGTCGACGACGATCACCAGCTTGGGCCGGGACGAGTCACCGAGCGCGGTGAGGATCACGTGTCGAGCCTGGGCCTTGTAGCGCTGCTCGAGGGCGATCACCGCCGCATACTGGACGCCCCCCCAGTTCGGGTAGGCGACTGCGGTCACCTCCGGGAAGGTCTCCCGCAGCTTCTCGTACAGCGCGCTCTCGTAGGCGAACGACTTCAGAATATGGTTGTCGGTCGGGGGCAGGCCCGTCATCCCGGCCAGGAAAATCGGATCACGGCGGTGGGTGATCGCAGTCACCTCGATCACATGGTTCTCCTCGGCGGGCCCGTAGTAACCCGTGAACTCGCCGAATGGTCCCTCCATCACCCGTTCGCCCGGGAGCACCCGACCCTCGATGACTATCTCGGCCGAGGCAGGCACCTCCAGGTCCACCGAGACGCACTTGACGACATCCACCGGCTCGCCCCTGATACCCCCGGCCACCGTCATCTCGTTGACCCCTTGGGGAACTTTGGCCTGGGACGCATAGAGGAGAACCGGATCGCAACCGTTGACGATCGCGACCTCCAAGGACTCACCGAGTCGTTCGGCCCGGGCCATGTGGGTCCCGAGGCCCTGGAAGGCATGCGACATCACCGACATGCGGTTCCTGCCGGTGCGCATCACGCGATAGACGGAGGCGTTGACGGTCCGGTCGACCGGATCCTTGCTGACCTCTAGGGCCACAGTCACGTAGGGCCCGCCGTCCTTCTCCGAGTACACGGGCATGGGAAACGAGTGCAGATCGATGTCGCCGCCCGTGTGGACCACGTCCTGGCACTCACCCGACGCGACCAGGCGCGGTTCGATCGGATTCCTCAATCCGTGGGAGAACCTCGCGTTGCCCTCCGCCGCCGAGTCCACCTCCAACGCGAGGAGCGCCTTGGATCTGGTGGTGAAGACGGCCCCGACCACCGGCATGTCATGGCCGGTGACGTTCTCGAACCACAGAGTGGGACCACCGAGGTCCGACATCTTCCTGATACCCGCCGCGATCTCGAACCGCGTGTCAACGGGGCGCCTGACCCGGGCCAGATCTCCGGCTGCATCCAGCACCGCCAGAAACTCGCGGAGGTCATGGAAAGGCATAGCGAGCGACCTCCATCTCGTGTAGTTGCCGCCGAACTGTACGCCCGCACGCCCATCGGGGCAACAGCCCTCGGACGCGAGATCTCGGGCGGCGAGCCCTACGAGTCGGCGGCTCGGCGCTCCTCCAGCAACCGGGAGACGTTGGCCAGGGCCCCGATGATGACCTGCTCGGCCTTGGTGGCGATTATCCGCTGCGCGAACGTCGCAACCCTTCCGACCATCCCGACCTCCGCCGTTATGAGGATCTCGGTCGCCGCCCCGCCATCCGCCTCACTGAACGTGAACACCTGCTCGGAACTTACGGAACTCGCGAGGGCGTTGTCGGCGCCTTCGACCACGGCGGTCACGCTCTCGTGAGGAACCAGGTCCTTGAGGGTCGTCCGGAGCCGGAAGCGGGCGGTAACGGGCCCGACGCGCTGGCTCAACATGGCGGTGAACTCGTTCGGCCCTGTCTCCTTGTAGTCGCTGATCCCCGGAATGCACAGGGCCACCGCCTCGATATCGTCCAGGAGACCCCAGATCTCGGCGGGCGAGGCTTCGACTCTCACCGTCTTGTCGAATCTCATGCATACCTCCGTCTTCGCAAACCCTCCGGCGGGTGCACCGCGCTACACGACGGTAGGCGGGTGGCTCCGGAGTCTTGTGGCCAGAGCAAGGGTCGTCGGTCGATCCCTCGGGAACACCGGACAACTTAACAGCCCGGCCCGTCCGGCAGGAGCGGAGTTCGCAATGTGAGAGGGGGACACGATCCGACCCACGCGCAATAGTGCCCGGGGTTGCCGGCGGATTCTGCCTCTCCCCCTTCCACTCTGCGAAGCACGGTTGAATCGGCATAGGCCACTCTGTACCATCGGCCGAGGGTCGGCCGTTTTCTTCGACCCCAGCTAGGCGACCCGGTAGCGACCGGGCCTGGACAACAGAGGAGGGCCATCGTGCGACGGGATATGGAACTGCTGCGCGGAGCTATCGATATGCACGCACACACGGCACCCGCTCTGTTTCCCCGCCCGATAACCGATCACGATCTGGGCAGCTACGCGCTCGACTACGGCATGCGCGGGTTCGTCCTCAAGGACCATGACAGCGCTACCTTCCACCGGGCCGCCAACCTCAAGCGCTCCATGCCCGGTATCAATCCGATCGGTGCGATCGTGCTGAACCGATCGGTCGGCGGCATCAACCCTTATGTCGTCGAGGCAGCCCTCCAGTACGGGGCCAAGGTGATCTGGATGCCCAGCAACCACTCCAAGCATCACGACGACTACTTCGGGATACCGGACTACCCGCAACTCGGCCGGATGCAGCGCCAACTCCCCGGGCCCGGTGTCACCGTGCTCGATGCGAATGGCCGCTTGACCGAAGACGCCAAGACGGTGATCAAGCTGGTCGCGGACGCGGGTGCCTGCCTCTGCACCGGACACCTGAACCTCGACGAGACCCGGCTCGTATTGAAGGAAGCCAACCGGGTGGGACTCGAGAAGGTTCTCGTAACCCACGTCAACTGGGCCCTGACCAAGTACGACCTCGATATCCAGCGGGAACTCGTCGATGCAGGGGCATACCTGGAGATCGTTGCGATAACGTGCACATCGCCGACGTTCTACGAACAGACTCCGGCAGAGCTCGCACCGGTGATCGACGCCCACGGCGGCGAGAGGCTGATCCTCAGTTCCGACCTCGGCCAGGGCTCCGGCCCGCCACATCCCGAGGGAATCCGTATGGCCGTCTACTCACTTCTCGACGAGGGCGTCGACTACAGCGCCCTGGAGAAGATGACCAAGGAAAACCCCGCTTACCTGACGGGCCTCGGTTGATGGCGGGACGCCCGGCCCGGTTCGCTCCGCCTCCGACAGCCACCCGTTCCCGGCGCACCGGTGACGGTCCGCTGCGGATCCGGTCCTTCCCAGATCGGTCCTGATTGGCCCGGACGGTGCGCCCGCACGTCCACAACTCCGCTGAGGAAGGGGCGGAACAGGACCGGACCCGATCAGACGCAGGGGAAAACGGCACCGCGCCGGTGCTGCGAATGGAGGGCATCCGCAAGACCTATCCAGGCGTGGTCGCCAACGACAACGTCGATCTGGACGTGTATCCGGGAGAGATCCACGGCCTTCTAGGCGAGAACGGCGCCGGGAAGACGACCTTGATGAAGATCCTCTACGGTCTGGCACAGCCCGATGCGGGATCGATCGAGATCAAGGGACGCCCGACCGCCGTTCGCTCCCCCAAGGACGCCGTAGAGGCCGGCATCGGCATGGTCCACCAGCACTTCATGCTCGTGCCGGACATGACCGTGGCCGAGAACGTGGCTCTCGGATTCCGAACGGAACGCTATCCGCTCACCGACCTGGGGAGAATCTCGGCTGATGTGACGGAACTGTCACGCATCCACGGACTCGATGTTGACCCGAATGCCGTCGTCGAAGATCTCTCGGTCGGGACGAGACAGCGGGTGGAGATCCTGAAATTGCTGCACCGGTCGGCCGAAATCCTGATCCTCGACGAGCCTACGTCGGTACTGACACCCCAGGAGTGGGACGACCTGGCCGAGGTGCTTCGGTCACTCGTGGCGGAGGGTCGGGCCGCGGTGTTCATCACCCACAAGCTGGACGAGGTGATGGAAGTGGCGGACCGGTGTACCGTTCTGCGCGACGGAGCCGTCGTGGGAACGGTGAACGTGAAAGACACCGACAAGGCCTCCCTCGCGAGGATGATGGTCGGTCGCCCGGTCGTCTTCCGGGCCGAGCGCGTTGAGGTGGAGCCGGGTGACCCGGTGCTCGAGGTTCGCGATCTGTCGCTCACCGATAGCGGCGGCAAGGCGGTCCTCGACAGAATCACGTTCGAGGTTCGGGCCGGGGAGATTCTTGGCGTCGCCGGAGTCGACGGGAATGGGCAGACGCAGCTGGTCGATGTCCTCACCGGCATGATCCGGCCCACCACCGGACGGATCCTCATCGCGGGCGAAGAGGTGGATCACCTCACTCCGGCCGGATTCCGGCGCCTATCCGGCGGGGTCATCACGGAGGACCGGCACCACACCGGACTCGCCCTGGATCTCTCCCTACGCGACAACCTGATCATGCGCGACTACCGGGACCGGCCGCTCTCATCCCGCGGTCTGCTCGACCTGGGTTCCATCCGGGATCATTGCCTCAACCTGATCCGCCGCTTCGATGTAAGGACCCCCGGCCAGACGATCAGGATGCGCCAGCTCTCCGGGGGTAACCAGCAGAAGTCGATACTGGCCCGGGAACTACACGCGGCCCCGAACCTGCTCGTAGCGTCGCAACCGACCCGGGGCTTGGACGTAGGGGCCATGGAGTTCGTCTATTCGACCCTGCTCGAACGCAAACGCGCCGGGTCCGCCCTGTTGCTCATCTCCACCGAACTCGACGAGATCCTCTCCCTCAGCGACCGGATCGCGGTGATCGCAAACGGGCGATTCCTACGTATCCTTGCTGCAGACGACGCGGATGCCGAGACTCTCGGGCTCCTGATGGGAGGTGCGGTCTAGTGGCCTGCCTGCAAGACAACAGGCATCGCCCGGCTTGCCATCGATCGGCCTCGCTGCGTTCCGCCTCCTCGACGTACCGCTGCAGGTACGCCCTCGGCGGCGGGCCCGGCGAGAAACGGGGCTTCCGGCGCACGTCTCGGTGCCGTTTCACATACAGACCACCGGTGCCAGATCGATGAACCCCGTGGCGCGCAAACTGTTGCTGAACGGAGCAATCGCCATCGGCCCGGTCTTCGCCGCTCTGATCGTTGCCGCGATCGTGCTGGCGATGGCGGGTGCGCCACCTCTTGAGGCGCTCAACGCGCTCCTGGCCGGATCGCTCGGGGGGCGTATCCAACTGGCCCGCACGCTCAGCTTCCTCGTCCCGCTGGTCCTCATCGCGCTGGCCTGGATCATCGCCTTCAGCACCAAACGCATCAACCTCGGACTCGAGGGTCAGATAATCGTCGGCGGGATCCTCGCCACCCTGGTCGGGCTGCATATCGGTCTCCCCACCGGCGCCCACATCATGGTCGGGACGGTCGCAGGCGCGGTCGCAGGCGCGCTGTACGCGGGGATTGCAGCCTGGTTCTGGGCGAAGCGGGATGTGAACGAGATCATCTCGACCCTGATGCTGACGCTGATCGCCGCGGAGGCTCTCAGTTGGCTGGTGCGAGGACCTATGCAGGAACCGGGGGTCGTATTCCCGAGGAGCAGCGAGGTCGCGGAGACTGCCCAATGGGGGACGATCGTCGCGAACAGTGCCCTCACCTGGGATATCCTGCTGGTCCCGGTGGCCGTGATCGCGGTCGCCTTCCTGCAGAACCGAACCACGTTCGGCCTGACCCTCCGCATCACCGGCGCCAATCCGGCCGCTGCGCGGCGCGTTGGTATCAAGACCGTGCGGACCAACGTTCTGTCCCTGATCCTGTCAGGCGGCATCGCAGGGATAGTCGGTGCATCCCTCGTCCTGGGAGGGGAGACCGCTCGCATGGGCGATGGGTTCTCCGCCGGGTTCGGATTCGAGGGAATCGTCGTGGCGCTCGTGGCCCGGAACAACCCGTTCGGGGCTGTGCCGGCGGCACTCCTCTTCGCCGTGCTCGACTCGGGCAGCGGCCTGATGGAGACCCGGGTCGGGATCGCTTCGGAACTCGTCTACGTGACCCAGGGTCTGGTGATCCTGTTCGTCGCCGGCACGTCGTACCTCTACAACCGGGCCAGGCGGACCCGGGTCGATGCTTCCGACGCGAGGCCGGTCGCTCCGGTAGCGGCAACCGAAGTGGCAGGCCCGCGCTGATGGGAGTGTTCGACGCCTTCTGGCTGGCCACCACCCTCCGTCTCTCGACGCCGTTGATCCTCGCATCCAGCGGCGAACTGCTCGCCGAACGCACCGGTGTGCTCAACATCGGCCTCGAGGGCTTCATGCTGGCGGGCGCCTTTTTCGGGTTCCTGGGGACCTACCTGTCAGGGAGTTTCCTGGTGGGGATCGTTTTCGCGATCGTGGCCGGGGTGATCTTCGCAGCCGCCATGGCGTTTCTATCGATCCGTCTCAGCGCGGACCAGATAGTTGTGGGGATCGGCATCAACATCCTGGCGCTGGGGTTGACCTCATTCGTGTTCCGCGAAGTGTTCAGCGGGCCGCAGGTGCTCCTGGAGCGTCCGGCGCCATGGAGATGGCCGATCCTGTCCGGCATCCCGGGGATCGGCGAAGCCCTGTTCGCTCAGCCCGGATGGGTGTACGCGGCCCTGGTCGTCGTGGTGGCCGTGTGGTTCGTCCTGCAGCGCACCACGTGGGGACTCTCGATGAGGGCCACCGGCGAGTTGCCCGAGGCAGCCGACACGGCCGGCTCCAGCGTCTTCCGCAACCGCTGGGTCGCCACCCTGGTGGCCGGCGGTCTGGCAGGCGCAGGCGGGTCATTCCTTTCCATCGAACTCGGAGTATTCATCGAGGGAATGACCAACGGGCGAGGCTACCTGGCCCTGGCGGCCGTCATATTCGGACGGTGGCGCGCCCCCGGCGTCCTGCTGGCGTGCCTCCTCTTCGGAGGGGCCGACGCTCTGCAACTCCGGCTCCAGGCCGAGGCCACCGTTCCCTTGGAGGTCTGGCTGGTGCTGGCCCTGCTCGGTCCTGCCTACCTGGTGGCCCGAAGGCGGTCGATGAGATCCCACCATCCCCTAGCGCTGGCCGCCATAGCTTGTGTCACTTTGCTCGGCATCGCCCTCGCGCTAGCCCAACCTCAATTCACCCTTCCCGCACAGCTCTGGCGGACTTTCCCGTTCGTTCTCACGATCGTGGTCCTGGCGGGATTCATCGGGCGATCGTGGATGCCTTCGACCCTGGCCATCCCGTACAGCCGGGAGTCCGACACCTGACACACCTCTGCCCGGTAGAGTTCGTCTTTCACGAAGCGAGAGCCAGATGTCGCACTGCGGAGACGATCCTAGAATCGAACCGTCTTTCGTGACTCGGGACCGTCTTTCGTGACTCGGGACGGAAGGCTCGCAACACAGGAGGGATCGTGAGAGGAAAGGCATCGGCATTCCGGAGAGGGTTGCTAGCGGTCATGTTGGCCTTGGCCGTGGTCGCCGCGGCATGCGCCGAGGAAGAGGAGTCGGATGAACTGACCGTGGGTATGGCATTGCCCGGTCCGAAGAACGACAAAGGCTTCTCGCAGGCGCACTACGACGGCCTCCTTCTGGTGGAGAGCGAACTCGGCGCGGTTATCTCCGTGCAGGAGAGCGTCCTGGATCCCCAGGCCCGGGTCGAGGCGCTACGCGACCTCGCCCAGGACAACGAACTGGTCATCGGTGTCGGAGCCGAATTCGCCGAGCCGGGCGTGACCGTTGCCCCGCAGTTCCCCGACACCACTTTCATGGTGATCAACGGACAGACCTCCGACGCCGACAACCTCTTCGTGTACGGCGTGCGGGAAGGCGTGCCCGCCTACATCGCCGGTGTCGTGGCCGCTCAGTTGACGACCTCCAACCAGGCCGGGTTCGTGGGCGGCGAGGAGATACCACCCCTCTACATGGCGGATGACGGATTCTCCGCCGGGCTGAAGTCGGTGAACCCGGACATCGAGATCGCATCGACGATCGTCGGTTCCTTCATCGATCCCCAGGGGGCCTTCGCGGCCGCGTCGGCTCAGTTGGCAGCCGGAGCGGATGTCATCTACAGCTACGTCGACTCGGGCATCGCCGGAGTCATCGAGGCGATCGGCGACGCCGGTGGGAATGCGCTGACCTTCGGCATCATCTTCCCCCGTTGCGCCGACTTCCCGGAGATCGTGGGCACTTCCATCCTCAACGCGTCGGGTCTGGTACTCACCATGACCAACGACTACGTGAACGACACGGTTCCCGATCAGCCCCAGTTCTTCGGGGTCGAGAACCCGGATGTGCAGCGGTTCGAGCTTTGCCCGGACCATGCCACCGACGAGTTGCAGCAGATCGTCGACGATACGACCGCCGGCATCAACGACGGCTCGATCCAGTTGCCGGCCGGGGTCTGAGCGATACCGGGAGACAGGTTTATCAGGGTTCGCTGGTTGGCCGACTACCAGGTCTGAGAGCCGTGGGCTGACGGCGAACCCCTACCTGCACGGTCTTACCCTGCCGGAGCCGGATCATGACGACGGCGACGTCAGCCCTCGACACTCACGGGAAGGAGATCACGCTCCGGATGGTCTCCCCCCGGTTCATGGCGCCGAAGGCTGTACCGACGTCGTCGAGTCCGATCTTCTCGGTGACCAGGCCATCCAGGTCAAGTTTCCCGTCGAGGTACCAGTCGATGAGTTGGGGAAAGTCGCGTGATGCGAGCGAGTCACCATTGAGCGAGACCTTGAGGGTAGTGCCGGGGAAGAAGAAGGCCTGCATGGGGATGGACAGAACCTCTTCCGCGGAAGGAAACCCGATCAGCACCGCGGTGCCCCGGTAGTCAATCACCTTTACGCACTGGCGCATGGTGGCGGCGAGACCCACCGCGTCGAAAGCGTAGTCCACTCCCCTGCCGCCGGTGAGTTCCCGTATCGCTTCGACGGGATCCGCCGAGGAGGCGTCGACGAGGTCGGTAGCGCCGAACGAGCGCGCCCAGTCGAGTTTTCTCGACACCAGGTCCACCGCGATTATCCGGCTGGCTCGCGCCAGGCGAGCTCCCTGAATCACGTTGATCCCGACTCCGCCGGCTCCGAACACGGCGACGCTCGCCCCGGGTTCGACCCCGGCCGTTCGAAGCACCGATCCGACGCCTGTCGAAACCGCACATCCGAGTAGGGACGCCTGCTCGGGAGGGCAGTCGGTGGAGACCGGGATCGCTTGTGGCGCGGCAGCAACCAGGTACTCGGAGAAGGTGCCCAGGCCCAGAGCGGGGGTGAGGCCCCTTCCGTCTACCGTCTCAGGTCGCGTTGCGGCTTCAACTGGCCTACGACAGTGGTCGACTCGACCGGCCAGGCAGGAAACGCACGCGTGGCATGGTGCCCGGTAGGTGAGCACCACGAATTGGCCGACTCGACGGGTAACAACCCCCTCCCCTACCGCCTCGATGTAGCCGGAGCCTTCATGGCCCAGCAAGAACGGGAAGTCGTCTCCCAGGTGGCCGTCCACGTAGTGCATGTCGCTGTGACAGACTCCGCTGGCTGCGACCCGTACTAGGACTTCCCCCGGACCGGGATCCCGGCCCCGGAGCTCCTCGACCCTGAAGGGCCCGCCCTTAGCTACGGCCACCACTCCACGCCCGGCTCCAGAACCCACGTCTCCTCCCTTCCTGATTGCCTCCGGCTCCCCCTCGGCACGCGACGCTTCGATCGGGCTTCCCGACGATAGCGACCTATTCACGGCCCAACCCGAGAACGGCGGGGATGGGCAGATGCCTGAGCCGGTCCGGCATCGGCTCGCGTGATACGCTCGCGCAGGGTTGAAGCCCAGAGGTGCCGAGATCGGAGGGATGCTGCGATGGGCGACGAACTGCGGAACTACTGGCATCCGGTGGCAAGGGTGGCAGCCATCGGCGCGAAGCCTGTACCGGCCACCCTGCTGGGCGAACAGTTGGTCCTCTTCCGGTCCGGTGACGAGATCGTCGTGCTTCGGGACCTCTGCATCCACCGGGGAACGCCGCTCTCGCTCGGTTGGCTCGAGGGTGACGAGATAGTCTGCCACTATCACGGTTGGCGGTACGACAAGACCGGTGTCTGCACCCTCATCCCTACGCTTCCCCCCGGTGGTCGTATCCCACCCGCCGCCAGGGTTCCGAAGTACCGGTGCGAGCAGCGCTACGGGCTGCTCTGGGTGGCTCTCGAGGAACCCAAGCATCCGATTCCCGACTACCCGGCATACGAGAGCCGGTCGATGACGACGGTGCTCTACGATGACTTTCGCTGGAAGGCCAACGCTGCCCGGGTCATCGAGAACGTGCTGGACTACACACACTTCCCATGGGTGCACGACGGCCTCCTGGGTCAGCGCGACGAGCCCATGTATCCCCATGTGCGGCCGGAGATCTTCGGTGACGGGTTCACCTACGACGTCCCGGACGACCGCAACAACACCATCCGCACCTACCGCCTGTTCCTTCCGTTCACGGTCACCCTCACCGTGACCACCCGGATACCGGACGAGGAGCGCCACACCGAGTCGATGAGCCCCAAGGGCCGGAACTACTCGATGATGTTCACGTGCACCCCGGTGACGTCCAGGGACACCATCCAGTACTTCTTCACCTCGCGCGACTGGAACCTCACCAAGCCGGATGAGGACTGGTACGCATTCGACGCGGTCGTCATGTCCCAGGACCAGATGGTCGTGGAGAACCAGCGACCCGAAGAACTGCCCCTCGACCTGACCGCCGAACTCCATCTGCGCGGTACCGACGCCGGGGCCCTGGCCTACCGCAGGATGCTGCGGGATCGCGGGGTCGCATGGCATCACTAGACAATTGGTTCCTAGTCGGTAGTCTATAGCTGTTAGGTGGTGATCGGTGGTTAACGTTAGATCAGATCATATGCCATCATCCGTCGCACTGTTTGGGTCTCACGTCCATGCCGCGGGTAGCTCTTCCCGAAATGGAAGCCCCGGGGGTCCGAGTCCACAACAGGAGCAGTACAAGTTACTGATGTGTTGCGCAGCGTTGCGTAGCGATCGTAGAGTACGGTCGCTTCCGGTCAGATCCCTTGGAACTACTCGTCTAGAAGGCACGGTTCTGGCGTGCCGCGCCCGCGGGGTGGGAGTTCCGTGCGCAGGCTGATCGTCGGCATTTCCGGATCGAGCGGCGCCATATACGGCGTGAGGCTCGTCGAGGTGCTGTCCACCGTTCCAGATGTCGAGACGCATGTGATCGTCTCGTCGGGAGCCGAGGCAACCATCTCCTACGAGACTGGCCGTGACCCGGCGCGTGTCCACGCGATGGCGGACCATGTCTACGGCAATTCGAAGGTCGGCGCCGGCCCGGCGTCCGGAACCTTCGTTACCGACGGGATGATCGTGGCGCCATGCTCGATGAAGACGTTGAGCTCGATCGCCAACAGCTACGGCAACACCCTCATAGCCAGAGCAGCCGACGTCTGCCTCAAGGAGCGCCGCAAACTGGTCCTGGTCACCCGTGAGACCCCCCTCCACCTGGGGCACCTGAGGTTGATGAGTTCGGTCACCGAGGCCGGAGCCGTGGTGCTCCCGCCGGTCCCCGGCTTCTACACCCGACCCGAGTCGGTGGCGGATATCGTCGACCACACGGTGACCAAGATCCTCGACCAGTTCGGGATCGAGGCGAACCTCATCGAGAGATGGGCAGGGATCTAGTTGGTGAGTGGTGAATGGTGAATAGTGAATAGTGAATGGTGATAGGAGACGGGAGTTTCAGATCTTGGCGAGGCTGGCCAGCCCGTCGCCACTGACTGCCGTTCCTTCCTTGAGGACCGCCCAAGGTCGACGGAGGCAGGCGAGGTCCTCCAGCGGGTTGCCGTCGACGACCAATATGTCCGCCAGCTTGCCCTTCTCAACGGTTCCGAGATCGCTGTCGACACCCAGTAGTTCCGCCCCCACCCGGGTGGCGGCTTCGATCACGGCTTGGCGGGGCATCCCCGACGCATGGAGCAGTTGCAGCTCGTCGTGCAGGCCCGATCCCGGGAGTATGAAAGGGTTGGGCATGTCGGTCCCTGCCGCGATCCTGACCCCGCGCCGGTACGCCCGGCCTACGAACTCGAGTTGCCGTGACCACTCGGTGGGCGCCGCATCCCAGTCCTCGGCGGAGTAATCGTTGATCCAGCCCTTACGTTCCCAGGTGTCGATGACCGCATCCGGCATCCGTTCGATTCCCTCCGGCTCGCGCACCTGGTCCTCCCGGTTGAGCAGCGCGCTTCGCGACAGGGTCAGGGTCGGAGTGAGGAAGACGCCTCGCTCCACGAGAAGATCCAGCAGGGCACCCGTACGGTCGGACTCGACGTCGATGTAGCGCCAAGGCCGGAACGACAGCAGGTGATCGTGCGCCCGGACGGGTTGGCGGGCCACTTCGGCGAGTTGCTCGCCGGTCAGCAGTTCGGCGCCGACCCGGATGTGTTCGAGCGCGTCCACACCGAGGAATACCGCCTCCTCCGCCGTGAGTGAGTGACCGACATGGGCGGCCACCTTCCGACCTCGGGAATGCGCCGCCGACACGACCGCTCTCAGGATCTCGCCGGTCATCCACACGTACACCTTTACGAAGTCGGCGCCGTTGTCGAGCAGGTCGAGAGTCTGGGCTCGGGCCTCCTCGGGAGTCCGCACCACCCGGAGGCCCGGATGCGGACCGCCCGGCGGGCCGTCCAGATTCGGTCCCGAGCCGTAGAACCGCGGCCACCGGGAGTTCCCCTCCTTCAGAATCCCGAACGACCAGTCGAGGTCCGGGCTCCCCGTACACCTGACCGTGGTCACGCCATACTCGACGA
The DNA here is from genome assembly GCA_965219685.1 of Candidatus Spongiisociaceae bacterium. GTDB lineage: Bacteria > Actinomycetota > Acidimicrobiia > Spongiisociales > Spongiisociaceae > JAPPFW01. The sequence continues at coordinate 2,154,393 of CBDCOH010000002.1, forward strand.
ACGCCCTCATGAACCGGTCGAAGAGGGGCATCGGGTCTTCGACGCCGAACCGGTTGTACGGAAGCAACCCCAGGTGGACGTGGCTGTCGATCAGGCCGGGAAGGATGGTCTTGCCGGAGAGGTCGACCGTGTTGCTGCCGGCTACGGGCGGTGCGTCCCCTCGACGGGAGACGTTCGTGATGCGGCCACCGACCACCTCGACCACGGCGTCGTCGATCGGATTCCGCCCGGTCCCGTCGAAGAGCCTTGCGCCCGTGAGCACCAGAGCGGGAGCCGGTCCGCCTCCGGAACCTCCCGCAGCTACCTCAGCCGCCATTCGACCGCACCGACGCATGCCAGGGGATCGCGAAGGTCTCGACCAGTTGGACGACCTGGAACCAGACCACGCCGAGGATGGCGACGATGAGCATGGATGCGTAGGCATCCGGCGTGTCGAAGGTCTCGAGACTCCGGGTCAGGAGTGTTCCGAGGCCTCTCTGCGAGGTGACGAACTCGGTGACGATCGCGCCGACGAGTGCCAACGTCACATTGAGTTTGAGGGAAGTGAAGATCCAGGGCAGGGCGCTCGGGATCTTCAGCTTCGTCAACCCGCCCAGCCTCCCGACCGCCAGTGACTCCAGAAGCTCCTCGGATTCGCGATCGATGGAGGTCAAGCCCTTGTAGACCGAGATGACTGTGGGCGGTACCGACATGAGGACGACCACCGCGATGGCGGAGTTCGGACCCAGGCCGAAGTACAGGACCATGAGCGGGGCAGTAGCAAGGATCGGCATTGCCGCAAAGCCGCTGGTCACGGGCAGGAGGTAGCGACGCAACGCGTCAACCTCGGAGAGCACGATGGCCAAGGTGACTCCCGCGACCGATCCGAGCACGTATCCGACTCCGGCCGCGTAGAAGGTGTCGTACGCGTGCCTGCGGAAGGTGCGCCACCCCTCGAAGAACGCCTTGACGACCGCGCTCGGATAGGGAACGGTGAAGATCTTGAGATCGAACAGGTTGTGGTACAAACCCCGCTCCCAGGTTATGAGCAGCGCGACCAGCACCACCAGGGGAGGGAGGATCCGTAGGGCGGTCAGGCGTATCCGTTTGCGCGTCATCGGACCCCTATCCCCGGAACTCCGGTTGCCACGGGGTGATCAGGCGTTCGAGCAGAGCTGCCCCCCGGTAGAAGATCACCCCCAGAAGGAGGGTCAGGATCACCGCTGCCCAGAACAGGCTGGCGAACTGGGGCCCGTAGTACTGGGTGATGAGGATCAGGTAACCGACCCCGTCGGTTGCTCCGGACAGCTCCACGACGATCTCCGCGACCACGGCGAGCGGGGCGGCGATCTTGAACCCCGTGAAGAAGAAGGGCGCGGCGGCAGGGATCCGGAGCTTCGTCAGCGTCTGCAGCCGCGACGAGTTGTAGCTGGCCATCAACTCGGCCTCCTCGGGTGGAACGCTCTTGAGTCCCTTGAGCACGTTGAGCGACATCGGGAAGAACGTGATGTAGCTCGCCACCACTATGCGGGTGATGGTGAAGTCCCTGAGTATCGCCAGCAGGATCGGGGCCAGGGCGATGGTCGGGACCATCTGCCCGAACACCACGTAGGGGTAGAAGGCGCTCTCCCATATCCGGGAGCGCCCTGCGATGAGTGCCAGCAGCACACCGATGGTGGTTCCGATCACCAGCCCTACCATCGCGCCGCTCGCGGTGGTCCGTACCGCCGACCACAGGTCGGGCCAGTTCTGCACCATGGCAATCGCCACGTCGTGGAGGAAGGGAAACTTCTTGCCGGCCAGGGGCGTATCGCTCGCCGCCACCCTCCAGGCGTTCAACTGCCAGAGCCCACCGAAGGCGAGCGCCAGCAACACGCCGACAGTCCATGTCCGTGACCTGGTCCACTCCGACCGTGTCTCGACCGGGGAAGAAGCCGAACCACTTCCCCGATCGATCACACCCGGCTCGCTCACTTGTACCTCAGGCGTTCGGAACCCTCGGGGCTAGATTCACCCGGTCGCCATCTCCCAGATCGATGCGTCGTACGCGTCGCCGGCCGGGACCTCGTCGTCGAGCATCCCGAAGCCGAACAGGTCGGTGGAGAGTCGCTCGAATACCGCGACGTCGATGCTTCCGTACTCCGACGCGGGGAAGCCCGCCGGGAAGTGCAGGTCCTCGAGCGCGGTGAGCATGTTGGTCTGGTGCAGTTCGGAAGCCTGTACGGCCTGTTCGAGGATCACGCTGACGGTCTCGTCCGGATTGTCGAAGGCATACTTCCAACCGCGGATGGTCGCCTTGACGAAGCGGGCTATAGCCTCGCCCTTCTCGGCCAGGATCTCCTCGGTCGTATGCAGCACTCCGTGGGGGCTGCCCACGCCGTAGTCGTCGAAGTCGATGATGACCAGATCGTCCGCGGTCAGGCCCTCCTCGTACAACGACTGGAGTTCGTTCCAGTAGGTCGGAGTGATGGTGTCGTACTCCCCGTTCAGGAACGGGTCGAGGCTGAAACCCTGCTCCACCAATTCGAAGTCGACGCCGGGCTCGAGGCCGATCTGGGCGGCGAGCGCCAACAACTCGACCTCGTCACCGCCGCCGTGGAAAGCTGCGACGGTCTTGCCGGCGAGATCCTCCGGGCCCTGGATCCCGCTGTCGGCCATCGCCACGATGGGGAATCCGGACTTGCGATGGAACTGGGCCACCGCCACCAGTGGGACTCCGCGGCTGCGGGCCACGAAGATAGAAGCCGCCTTGCCGAGCGTGAGATCGGCCGCTCCGGTGATGATCTGCTGGTCGGGACTGACATCCGGTCCGCCGGGAAGCACCTCAACGTCGAGGTTCTCCTCGTCGTAGAAGCCCTTGCGATCGGCCATGATGTAGCCGGCGAACTGCGACTGCGGCACCCAGGTGAGCTGCATCACCAGGCTCACCCTCTCCGGCCCGGCGGTCGTCGTGGGCCCTGCGGTCGTCGCCGGCGCGGCGGTGGTTGGCGGAGCGGTTGTGGTGGCCGGTTCATCGTCCTCGCCGCACGCCATTGCGACAAGTGTCAACGCGATAAGTCCGACGAGAATCCTGCCGCGGATACGCTTCATGGTCACCTCCCATGGGTCCAGATCCAGTCCTGGCCGAATCAACCACCGGTCCAGGCCGAGTTGACGAGTCAGGGTATCAGCCCGCCCTCCTGTTGTCCCAGACAAACTCACACTGTGGAACCTTCGCCCCGTCCTCCTGCGGGAGGACGGACCATGAGTCCGGAGTCCCGCTCGCCGCCGGCCATCCCCGGTCGCGTGACCGGCAACGGATAACGGTCAGCGGCTCTCTCTCCGGTAGGGGGTAGCGAGAGCGGCCGGCGCGCCCAGTTTTCTGGCCAGTCTCGTGTTGCTCGTGAAGAGGATCAGGAACAGGAGGGTGAAGGCGAACGGCATCATCAGCAAGAAGTCGGATGGGATCGGTATGTCCAGAAGCTGGAAGGTCAGACCCAGGTTGGTCAATCCCCCGAAGGCGTAGGAGGCGAACAGCGCCCTCCACGGGCGCCAACCCGAGAAGGCCACCATCGCAAACGCTATCCATCCGAGTCCGCCCGAGAAACCCTGCTGCCATGCCCCCACCAGCGCCACCGAGAGATAGCCGCCCGCCAACCCCGTGAAGGCTCCCCCAACCAGGACATGCACGTATCGCGTCAGAGCGACCGGTACACCGGCCGCGTCGGCCGTGGCGGGATCCTCTCCCACTGCTCTCGCCGCCAAGCCCCGGCGCGTCCTGAAGAGGTAGAAGCTGGCCGCGGCGACGAGCAGCCACGATATGTAGACGAGCGGATCGTGCCCCAGAAGTATCGGCCCCAGTAGCGGCAGGTCAGAAAGAGCCTCCGGAAACACCGGATCCAGGTCTCGGGGCGGCGACCTGCGGATCAGGGGCGTACTGCCGATCTCGCCCAGGAATGCCGATAACCCGCTCCCGAGAATGAACAGGCCCAGTCCGGAGACGATCTGGTTGACCCGCAGGCTCACGGACAGCACCGCATGGATCAGAGAGAAAAGCATGCCCGCCACTATCGCGACCACGAGTCCCAGCCAAGGATTGTCGGTCGCGGACGCAGCCCAGAAGCCGGTCACGCCCCCGACCAGCAACATGCCTTCGATACCCAGGTTCATCACACCGGAACGCTCGGCCAGGATCTCCCCCACCGATACCAGCACGAGGGTCGTTCCCGAGGCAATCGCCGCGACGATCGACAGCACGAAGACGGTGTCGTTCATGTCGCCTTCCCCTGTGGCGCCACGCCTGATCCGGATCGATCGACCACCCGAACCCGGTAGAGCGCGAAGAACTGTCCCGCCGCCGCGGCGAGGAGGAGCATGCCGTGAAATGCGACCACGACGGAGTTGGGGATTCCGAGCGTCTGCAGGGCTTGGCCGGAGTTCGTGATCGCCGCCACCACGATGCCCACCGGTATAACCGCGGCCATGTTGAGACGGGCGAGCGCCGCGACGACGATACCGGTGTAGCCCAGGCCTATCGACAGTGCTCCTGGCTCCAGCGCACGGAGGACCCCTGACACCTCGATCCCGCCTGCCAGACCGGCGAGCCCGCCTGAGAGCAGCAGCACCGCGATAGTCTTGCGGGTCACGTTCATCCCCGCATAGCGTGCTGCTTTCGGGGTGTCCCCTATCGCTCTCACCTCGAAGCCCCAGGGGCTATGCCTGATCGCTGACCAGAGACTCAAGGCCAGGATGACCGCGATCAGAAAACCGATGTGCAGTCCCCGGCGACCCGTACCCCACAGCAGCGGTAGTTCGGCCACTTCGGGAATGGGTTCCCCGGTGGGGAAGTTCGGCCGGTCGAGATCCCGCCAGGGGCTGGTACTACCCAGAACGAGGTAGTTCATGACGAAGAGGGCCATGAAGTTCAACATCAGTGTGGATGTCACCTCGTCGGTTCCGAAGTAGGCGCGCGGAACAGCGGCGATCAACGCCAGAAGACCACCACCGAGCACTCCGGCGGCGAGCACGACCGGGACCGCAATCCAGGTAGGCCGGCCTTCCAAGAACAGGACACCGATTCCCGACGCAAAGATGGCTCCCAGATACAGCTGTCCCTCGGCGCCGATGTTCCATAGGACCATCTTGAATGCGAGCGCGGCCGCGAGGCCGGTGAGGATGAGCGGCGTCGCCAGGATCAGCGTCCGCCGCACGGCCAACTCGGAGCGAAAACCTCCGGTGATCATCAGTCTCAGCGAAGGTATGGGCTCGAAGCCCGTAACGAGAAGCAACACCGCGCCGGCCACCAAGGCCCCGGCCAGGACTCCGAGTAGGAGGGCCAGCTTGAATCGAGCCGACTGGCGTGGCCGGGGTTCGATCCGTAACGACCGCGCGAACGCGATCAGGCCTGCGGGAGACCGGAAGGAGAGGTCGCTCATCGACCCGGGCCCGTTGCCCTACGTCGGAATGCTCGCTCCCTCGAGGAATGACACCAGCCAGTCGCAGCAGCCCTGGACCTCCACCAGACCCAGGGACTCTCCGTCTGCAACCCTTTCGACACCCTCGTTGTCCGCTATCGGTCCTCGGAAGACCTCGAAGGTGCCGCTGACCAGCTCCTCCTTCTTCTGTTCGATCGCCTCGAGGACGGCCGAAGTAACGGCAGGGCCGTAGTTGGCTTCGACAAGCATGCCTTCGGCAATCCCTCCGTAATAGAGCTCCGGCTCCCAGACGCCCGCGATCATGTCCTCCACGGCCTTCTTGTAATAGGCATCCCACCGGATACGGAAGCCGCCCATCCAGGACTCGGGATTGACGTCCGAGAGATCCTGGTCGTAGCTCGAGAACAACAGACCCTCACGGTCGGCGAAGGACGGTACCCCCGGCGAACTCATGTCGCTGACGATCACATCCGCGCCAGCCTCGAAGAGCGTACGCGCTGCCTCACGTTCGAGGTCCGGGTCGTACCACGAGTTGACCCACAACACCTCCATCCGTGCCTCCGGGTTCACAGCTTCCACTCCCAGAGCTACGGCATTGAGCGTCCGCACCTCGATCGGCACCGGGAACCCCGAGATGAAGCCGATGACATTCGTTTCGGTCAGCATCCCCGCCATCATCCCGTGGAGGTACCGGATCTCTTCGATCGCGGTGAAGTACTGGGCGAGGTTGTCCGCGAGCAACGTCCCGCCGACGGTCGCGAACTTCGAGTCGGGGTAGTCCTCGTTGATGGTCAGAATGTCCTCGGTGTGGCTCGAGCCCGTGGCCAGGATCAACTGGTGGCCCTGCGAGGCCAACTCCTCCAGAGCGAGCTGGGCACGCTGACCGGGGTTGGCTCCCTCGATCCTGGTCACTTCGATTCCGGGATAGGCCTCCTTCACACGGTCGACTGCGGCGCTGTGCGACTCGTTCCAGCCCCCGTCAAGGAGCGGTCCGTCGAAGATGACGCCGACCTTCAAACCCGAGCCGTCGGCACCGATGCCGCTACCCGCGGCTTCCGTCGTGGTGGCTGCGGTGGTCGTCGGGGCCTGAGTGGTCGCCGGAGCCTGGGTGGCCGCCGTCGTCTCGGCGACCTCGTCGCCGCCACAAGCTCCCGCCAACAGGGCGAAAGCCAATGCGAGAACTAGTGGTAGTCGTTTACCGGCCATCCTGACCCTCCTAGGTTTGGCGTGACACGTTGGAAACTGGATAGTGCGTCCCAGGGCTTGTGTCAAGCGAATGCAGAAAAACCGCTGGTCCGCCGGATGCGGTCTAACGCATGATGCGCCTCTAGGAGGAGAACCCCGGATCGGACATCGGGCGACGTAACCCCATAGCGCCGATCGGGCAACCATGTAATAATTGCCGCGATTTGCCTGGCCTGAAAGACGTGGACCCGGAGCGGCGCGGCTCCAAACCGTCGGCGTTCGGAAGAACCGGAACCGCACGCGGCGCCACGACATCCGGATGGACTTGAGTAGGGATTCGCAGGACCCTGGCGGACCCGCAACGGGGGGCTCATCGGGAGCCGAGTCCGCAGACCTGCAACCGCGCGCAGGGTTCGCCGCCGAGCTCCATTCGATCGAGAAGTCCTTCTTCGGCGTGGCGGCCAATGACAACATCGACTTCGACGTCAGGTGGGGCGAGGTCCATGCTCTGCTCGGCGAGAACGGTGCGGGCAAGTCGACCCTGTGCTCGGTCCTCGCCGGGCTCTATCGACCTGACGCCGGCCAGATCGTCATCGACGGAACGCCGGTCCAGTTCCGGTCCCCCCACGATGCCCTCGCCGCAGGAGTCGGGATGGTCTACCAGCACTTTCGCCTGGTCGACACGTTCACGGTCGCGGAGAACCTCGCCCTCGGCCACGAAACTGAGGGCCGGCTCTCCCGCCGCAAGATCGAGGCCGACGTAGCGGCTCTCAGCGAGGCTTACCAACTACCGGTCTCCCCCAAGGCCCAGATATGGCAATTGTCCGTGGGTGAACAGCAACGCGTCGAGATCCTGAAGCTGCTCCATATCGGCGTGCGCGTCCTTATTCTGGACGAGCCGACCGCGGTCCTGACGCCGCAGGAGTCGCAGTCGTTGTTCCGAACGGTCCGCCTGATGGCCGAGCAGGGCAAGGCCGTCATCTTCGTGTCTCACAAGCTCGACGAGGTTCTAGCCGTTTCGGATCGAGTTACCGTGCTGCGAGCCACGAAGAAGGTCGCAGAGCTTCCCACGGCCACCACCGATGCGGGCACCCTGGCCCGATTGATGGTCGGGCGTGACGTCGAGCTACCCGAGCGAAGGGCCGGGGAGACAACCGGAAAGCCGGTCTTGGCGGTCCGCGGACTGGCGGTACCGGGTGATCGCGGTTTCGAAGCCGTCCGAGGCGTCGATCTGGACGTACGGGGCGGGGAGATCGTCGGGATCGCCGGCGTGGCCGGAAACGGTCAGCGTGAACTGGCCGAAGCGCTTGCCGGGCTACGGAAGGCCGAGCGCGGGAGGGTGACTCTCGACGGAACCGAGATAACCGGGGCCTCGCCCCTGGATCGGATCCGGATGGGCCTGGGATTCATACCCGAAGACCGGTTGGGTATGGGTCTGGTGAGCGGACTCCCTCTGGAGGACAACCTCATTCTGAAGTCCTACAGGTGGCCCCCGCACCGGCGGGGCCCGATTCTGTCATCCCGCGCGATCAAGCGAAGCGCTCGGCGCCTGATCGAACGATTCGACATCCGCGGGACCCTCACGGAGTTCCCGGTCCGGTTTCTCTCCGGCGGGAACCTGCAGCGAGCGATCCTCGCCAGGGAGATCTCGCAACGTCCCAAGGTATTGATCGCGAGTTCACCGACCAGAGGACTGGACATAGCCGCCATCGGGGCCGTTCGCGAGGTCTTGCTGGAGGAGCGCGCCAGCGGAACTGCCATCCTCCTGCTGTCCGAAGACCTGGATGAACTACGTTCGATGGCGGATGTCATCCTCGTGATGTTCGAGGGTCGGATCGTGGGAGAGGTCTCGCCGGATCGATTCGACCGGGAGCAGATCGGGCTGATGATGGCAGGGCGCGCCGACGCGCGCTAGGTGTGACAGGTCCGGTGCCTTGCGCGTTCTCCCCGCAAGAGTGCATCATGGACGATCACTCCACCTGAACGAGTTGGTCATACCGAAAGAAGGACGAGATGGGTGCTTTCGATAGCAAGGTCGTGGTGGTCACCGGCACCGCCATGGGCATCGGCCAGGCATACGCGCTGGGCTTCGCGAGGGAGGGTGCCCATGTGGTCGCCGCGGACATAGCCGATAACAGCGAAACGGTCGGGCTCATCGAAGCGGAAGGAGGCAGCGTCCTGCCCGTCCACGTCGACGTGACCGACCTCGAGTCGACTGCCGCCATGGCCAAGACCGCCGGCGATGCCTTCGGCAGGATCGATGTCCTTGTCAACAACGCCGCCTACTACCGGACCCAGCAACTGCTCCCGTTCGACGAGATGTCCGTCGAGGAGTGGGACAAGGCCTTTGATGTCAACACCAAGGGCTCCTGGTTGTGTGCTCGAGCAGTCTTCCCGTACATGAAGCGGCAGAACTCCGGGAAGGTGATCAACATCTCGTCGATGACCGCCTTCAAGAAGTACGTGCTTCCCGAGGGTCAGGGGTTCCTGCACTACGTCGCTTCGAAGGCTGCGGTAGTCGGGCTGACCCGAGGGCTCGCCATCGAGATGGGCCCGCACAACATCTGCGTGAACACCGTGGTGCCCGAGTACATCCCGACCGGCATCTGGGACGACGATGTCGACCGCTACGTCATCGAAGAGCGGATCTTCAAGCGCACCCAGACTCCCGAGGATATGGTCGGCGTCGTTCTCTTCCTGGCCGGATCCGGGTCGGACATGGTAACCGGCCAGACGATCATGGTGAACGGAGGCACGCACCTCCACTGAACTGATTAGTTCGTAGTCGGTGGTTAATAGTTCGTAGCCGGTGGTACCGGCTTTTGTCAGGGTGCCAGCGCGCTCGCGCCCAGTCCTCGCTCGGCTAGGAGTTTGCGAAGGGCTATCGCCGGAGCGTCTACTCCCTTTATGTGGAGTTCGGCCGTGATGTCGAGCGGCAATTCCTCCGGTCGCTGTGCCTCGACGATCGGCTGATCCTGCATCGCGACCGTGTGCTGGGTGGACCGGTACTTCTCGTCCGACTCGGGGTCCAGGTCGTAGTTGCGGGTTATCCACGTGTACCGCCTAGTCCTGGTCTGGCCCATGGGCTGGAGAACGATGTCAAACCGGTAGTGGGCATCCGAAGTCTCCCCCTCGTCCGGTTGCTCCTCGTCGCCATGGAACACCTTCTCCGTGGGTCTGAACCCCGCCTCGGTGATCATGAACCAGAAGGGCAGCGTGAATCGGTAGAAGATACCCTCCCGCACCCAACCACCCTCGGCCGTCTCATCGCGAATGTCGGTCTCGACCACGTAGCTGAAGCCTTCGTCGTCGTGCGTCACCGGACCGGTGTACACCATCGGCCGCTCCGGATCACCGAGCAAGCCGGTGTGGACCCAGGCGAAGTGGCCGGCGTCGAGGAAGTTCTCCATCATCCGGCCGGCGCTCGCCTGCCATTCGAACGGAGGCAGGAAAATGGTCCGGCATGCCGGGTCGTCCCACTCCGGCATCGGGCCGGGCCCGTTGACCGGGTTTCCCAACGTGGCCCAGATGACACCGAATCGTTCGATCGTGGGATAGGTGGGAACTCTCGCCTTGGAAGGGATAGGAGCTGACGGATCCCGCTGTGGGATCCGGACACACGCTCCCGAACGATCGTACTGCCAGCCGTGGTAACCGCAGGTGAGTCTCGGCCCTTCGACCCACCCCATCGACAACGGGCTCCCGCGATGGATGCACAGATCCTTGTAGACCACCGGCTCGCCCTCGAGCCTGACAACCGCAAGCCTCTCTCCATGCAGGCTGGTTCCCAAGGGCTTGTCGGTCACTTCCGACGACATCGCCACCGGATACCAGTAGTCACGCGGGGCCGGGTGGACACCTGGATGCGGTTTCGTCTCGTTCATGGTCGCACAGCCTCCTATGTCACCTGCCGGTCCCGGAACCACCTCGGGATCCAACCGCGGGCTCTCTCGTTCGACCTGGTCAACTATGCCCCACCGAGTCGGCCCGGCCGGCACGCTGGATGAGACGGAGGACCAGCGGTGGCGAGATCGGAGTACGGGTGATCTCCTCGATGTCGAATTCCGCCAGAGCGTCCTCAACCGCCGCAGCGATGGCCGGGGCCGGTCCGACGATCCCCGCCTCGCCCACTCCCTTCGCCCCCCACGGGAGGAGGAGCGAGGGTGTCTCGATGTGCTCGATGTGGATGGGGGGCACCTCGGCTGCCGAGGGAAGGTGGTAGTCGAGGAACGACGTCGACTGCGGGTTGCCGTATTCGTCGTAGTGGAACTCCTCGAGAATCGCCCCGCCTATGCCCTGGGCAATCCCGCCCGCGATCTGTCCCTCGACGATCAGGGGATTGATCAGAGTGCCGCAGTCATGGACGATCAGATAGTCGAGTAGCTCGACATGCCCGGTCGTGATGTCGACCTTCACGACCGCCGCCTGACTGGCGTTCGTATACGCCGCGCAGGCGTTCATCTTCCCGTCAGCATTGGGGACGTGGTCCAGTCCGGGCGGGTCGTAGAATGCCGTGGCCTCAAGGCCGGGATCGACCTCGTCGGGTAGATTCATCACGAGGATGTTGGCGGTGGTCGCCACTTCCTTCCACGAAACCCGGGAGTCGGGGCTGCCTCTGACACCGAACCCGCCGTCCTGGATCTCGAGGTCGTCTGGGGAGGCTTCGAGCAGATGGGCGGCTATCAGGCGTCCCTTCCCGAGGATCTCCTCCACCGCCTTCTCGAGCGCCCCGGACGCTACGTTGGTACTGCGGCTCCCCCACGCGCCCAGGCTGTAGGGGGTGCGATCGGTGTCACCCATCACCACCCGGACGTCGGTGGCAGGAACGCCGAGGGACTCGGCGGTCAGCGTCGTCAGCATGGAGACCAGGCCTTGGCCCATGGCTTGGACACCTACCAGGACGACCACCGATCCGTCCGGGTTCATCCGGACGGAGGCTGCGTCCTGCGAGGCCCAGTGTCCGGTCGTGCCGAAATAGGTGGGTGTGCCCCCCTCGACGTAGTTGGTCGCCGCAGTTCCGACCCGGACCGTCGGAACTCCCTCATACTCCTTGCGCCAACGCGCCACACTCGAGTCTGCCATCTCGACGAGGCGCTCGAACGCCAGCCGGTGGCTTCCCGAGTCGTATTCGGATCCCACGGCATTGGTGTAGGGCAGGTCGGACCGCTCGAGGAGATTGCGGCGACGGACTTCGAGACGGTCCAGGCCGAGCTTGTTCGCCGCCTTGTCCATGAGACGCTCCATGGCGAATGCCGCCTCGGGAGCGCCGAACCCCCGGTACGCACCGCTGGGTGTCTTGTTGGTGACCACCGACGTGACGCCCACCGCCGCCAGCGGGATCTTGTACGGGCCGGTGAGCCCGCCCGCGGTGACATGTGCAGGCGCGAACCCGGCGGGTATCGCCTCACCGCTTCCGGCGTCCTGGTACACCATTCCCCTGAGGGCCAGGAACCGCCCGCGACTGTCAACCGCGGCCTCCAAATCCACGTATGTCTCTCGAGCATGCACGCTCGAGACCATGTGCTCCCTTCGATCCTCGATCCAACGCACCGGTCGGCCGAGCCTCATGGCGACCCACGGGATCAACACTTCCTCGGGATAGAACTGGGCCTTGACACCGAAGCCCCCGCCGATGTCAGGGACCATCACCCGGATCGCGTCCTCGGACAGACCTAGCGTGTAGGACAGCAGGGTGCGGGCGATGTGGGGAAACTGGGTGGAACTCCACACCGTCAAGCGCCCGTCCCGGAACTCGGCCAGCACGCCCCGGGTCTCCATGGGCACACCGCCATGACGTTGGAAGCCGTACCGACCGGAAACGACCTGGTGGGCTGCGAAGGCCTCGTCGACTGCATCGGACTGCGGTGCATATACGGTCAACCGGTTGTCGGCCCACTCCGGGTAGAGGAGCGCCGCCTCCGGGGCCAGCGCCTCCTCGACGGATGTCACTACCGGCAGGGGATCGACGTCGGGCATGACCGCGTCCCGGCCATCCTCGGCCTGGTAACGGTTTCCGGCCACCACCACTGCCAGCGGAGTCCCGACGAAACGAACACGTCCCCGGCCCAGCGGGAGGAGCTTCACCGGGTTGACGAACTCCTCGGGGTGAAAGTCGGGGAACGGGCTGACCTCGGTGAGATCGTCAGCCGTGAAGACACCGATTACCCCTTCGACGGCCAGTGCCTCGTCAACCTCTATCTCCTCCACGATCCCGTGGGCGACGGGACTGCGGACGATGGCAGCCTCCACCATGCCCGGCATCTTGATGTCGGCAACGTAAGCCGCTTGCCCGGCCAGGAGGCGGTCGTCCTCGAGTCGAGGAACGATTGCGCCGATCAGGGACGGTCGCAACACGGTCATCAGATTCTGCCCCAGGCTTCTTTGACAGCGTCGACGACTCCCACGTAGCCGGTACAACGACAGATGTTGCCGCTCAGCAGCTCGCGAATGCTCTCCTCGTCCGGGTAGTCGGATGGTTCGACGCCCGAAAGGGTCATCAAGAATCCGGGAGTGCAGAAACCACATTGCAGCCCATGCTGGTTCTTGAAGGCCTCCTGCAGGCGGTTCAGGCCCGCATCGTCGGAGATCCCCTCGACGGTGAGGATCTCCATCCCGTCGACCTGTGCTGCCAGCATGATGCAGGACCTGACGGGATCTCCGTCCACCAGCACCGTGCAAGCTCCACACACGCCATGCTCACAACCCAGGTGGGTGCCCGTAAGATCAAGCTGGTCGCGCAGGAAGTCGGCCAGGAGCAGGCGGCTGTCGACCGTGGCCTCGGTGAGTCTCCCGTTGATCGTCACGCTTACCAGCAGTTTGGACGCAGGTTGCCTTACCGGCCTCATCGGATCATCTCCACAAGAACACGATACGTGTATTCGCCCACCACCGCCGCACGATACGCTCCGTCCGCGTGCACATCACCGAAGGAAGGGTCAATCGCGGAGCCGGCAAGTCTCATCGCTTCCGTGAGGAGGTCGGGAGCCGGTTCGCGTCCGCGCACCGCATCCTCCGCTTCCGTCAACCGCTGAGGCACAGCATCGACTCCGAAGGCGACAATATCCAAGTCGGCGACCCTCCCACCCGACAGGGTGAGCTGGCCGCATACACCCGCCAGTGCAAAGTCTCCCTTCCGCAGGGAGAGCTCGAGGATGTGAGACCTTGCCGAGGGATTGATCGGGATCCTGATATCACACAGCATCTCGCTATCTCCGAGAACGGTCGTAAAGGGACCGACAAAGAACTCTTCGGCCGGGATCGAGCGCTCGCCTCCGGCGGATCGGACAACCATTGTCGCCCCCAAGCAGATCATCACGGCGGGCAACTCCGCAGCCGGGTCGGCATGGGCGAGCGAGCCCCCCACGGTCCCCCTGATCCGGTTCTGAAGATGGCCGATGTGAGAGATGGATTCTGAGAGCAACGGCGAGGCCGCCGCCACATCGGTAGACAGCTCCGCCACACGTTGCGGAACGCCCGCCCCTATCGAGAGCATGCCGCCCTCGACTCTGATGGCCCTGATCTCTTCAACCAGTGCGACATCGACCAGAACGGCGGGCCGGGCAAGGCGGAAGTTGAGAAGCGGTATCAGGCTCTGGCCACCTGCAAGGATCTTGGCGTCCGCTCCGTACTCGTCGAGAATCGACAACGCCTCCTCAAGGGTCTGCGGCCGGGCGTAGAGAAACTGCGGCGGCTTCATATCCCGGGCACGGCAGCCGAGCCGAGCACTCGTTGGAGCGACGTCCTACCCATGCCGCCCTATCCAAGCAGCCATGAGCCGGAGCAGTCGACATATGCTCCGATCCGGTCCGGCTGGAATGTCCCGCTCATACCAGGCGCTCTCCTGGGTTTGACTGGCGCGCGTCAACACTACTTCGGTCGCGGCTGCAGCCCTTTGACAGACAGACCAATAATCGTCTCTGGACCGATCGGACCACTCCGCTACCTGCTCTCCCTCGCGAACGGTCTACCCAAAGCGTCCGGTGCTCCCAGGCGGCGGGCGGCCTCCGGGCGGGACGAAATCACCGCGAGCACCAGGATGGTCATGATGAACGGAAGCATGGCCAGGAAGTCGGTGGGCACGCCGAACCCGACGATCTGGAACGTGAACCCCAACGTGGTGAGTGCGCCGAACACGTACGCGGCCACCATCGCCCGCCATGGCCTCCATCCCGAGAAGATCACGAGACAGAACGCGATCCAGCCCAGCCCGGCGGTCAGGGAGTCCTGCCAGGTACCGAGTATCTGGATGGAGAGGTACGCCCCTGCCATCCCGGCCAGTGCCCCACCCACCAGCGTCGCGCCGTAACGAATCGCAACCACGGGTATCCCCGCCGCATCGGCGGTGGCAGGATCATCACCTACCGCCCACAATGAGAGTCCCGGCCTGGTACGGAACAGGAAGTAGCTCGCTACGGCCACGATCGCCCAGGAGAGGTAGATCACGACATCGTGGTCGAGGACGAGCGGTCCGACGATCGGCAGATCGGTCATGGCCTCCGGGAACAGACTCGAGAATCGGGCGCCGGGAGGCCGTCCGGTGAGCTTCGGGGTGGTGGCGTCACCGAGAAAGCCGGACAAACCCGTCCCGATGATCACGAGCGCCAAGCCGGAGATGATCTGGTTGACGCGCAGGCTGACAGCAAGGACAGCATGAACGGCAGCGAGCAGGGTGCCTGCGACTATGCCCACCAGCATCCCGAGCGCAAGGCTCTCTGTCTCGCTCGTGATCCAGAAGCCGCTCGCGGCTGATATCAGCATCATTCCCTCGATCCCGAGGTTCATGACCCCGGAGCGCTCCGCGAGGATCTCTCCGGTCGCGGCCAACAGCATCGGGGTGCCGGCAGCGATCATGGAAGCCAACGAGAGGATCAGGACCGTGTCGTTCATCAGCGACCGCGCCTTGCGACGAGGGTGACGCGGTAGCGGAGGAAGAACTCTCCCGCGGCCACGAACAACAGCACGAGACCTTGTAGCAGCAGGACGATGTCGATCGGGATGCCCATCTGCTGGAGCGCTGTCCCGGAACTGACGAGACCGGAAAGGAAGACCGCCACCGGAACCAGCATCAGGGGATGCAGGCGTGCCATGGAGGCTGCGATTATTCCCGTGAAACCGACCCCTGTCTCCAGCGCCGTGGGCTGGAGCGTGTGGTTGACGCCGGCCACCTCGACGGCTCCGCCGAGGCCCGCGAGGGCACCGGACACGCACAGCACGGCGATGATGTTTCGCGAGACGCTCATCCCGGCATATCTGCCGGCCGTCGGTGAGTCGCCTATGACCTTCGTTTCATAGCCCCACCGGCTCGACTTGAGCACCCACCACACCACCAGCGCGGCGAGAACGGCGACTAGGAATCCGACATGGAGGCGTCCCCAGAATCGGGGAAGCTCGGCTATTTCAGGAATCGGCTTCCCCGTGGCGTAGGCAACGCTCTCCGGATCCCGCCAGTAGCTGAAGCTCCCAAAGATCAGATACTCCATGAAGTGGGTCGCTATGAACGTCAGCATGAGGGTGGAGATGACCTCATCAGTGGAGAGGAAGACCTTCAGCGCTGCAGCGATTCCCGCCCACAACATCCCGCCGACGACTCCTGCAACCAGGATGGCGGGTATCAGCACCCAGAACGGTGCCTGCGGCAGAGCGATGGCAATACCGCTTGCCGCGACCGCTCCCATCATCAACTGGCCGTCCCCGCCGATATTCCAGATTCTCATCCTGAACGAGACGGCTGCGGCAAGCGCGGTGAACACCAGCGGCGTGGACAGCAGCAGCGTCCTCACTAGGGGATTCCTGCCACCGAAGGCCGACTGAACGAGTTCAACATAGGCTTCCAGAGGCGAGTGGCCATCGACCGCCAGTACAACTGCGCCGACCAGGGTGGCAGTCAGGACCGAGGCAATCGGAACCACAATCCGGGCCGCCGGCGAGGCCCTCTCTTTGGGCTCGAGACGCAGGCGAGCCCTCGGCACGTCGAAGGCCGTGCTCATGGACTCATGATCTGCGTACCCCGGCCATCATCAACCCGATCGCCTCGATGTCGAACTCGGTTGGATCCACCTGCCCGACGATCTCGCCCTCGAACATCACAAGGATGGTATCGGCAAGGGCCCGGACCTCATCGAGATCCTCCGATATGAGCAAGATCCCGAGTCCACCAAGCGCAGCCTCGAGAAGGAGCCGACGCACAGAGTCTGTTGCGGCGAGATCGAGGCCCCTCGTCGGGGATGCCGCCAGCAACACGTTCGGGCCCTCCGAGATCTCGCGAGCGAGAATGGAACGCTGCAGGTTGCCTCCCGAGAGGAGGCGGATGGGAAGCTCTTCACGGCCACCGCGGATGTCGTACTCCTCCACCAGCCGCTCCGCCCTCTTGCGGATCTCCCTGTCCGAGAGCAACAAGCCGCGCGAAATCGGAGGCCGTCGGTAAGCCTTGAGGGCGAGATTCTCCTTCAGGGACAGATTGGAAGCCAGCCCCATCACCAGCCGGTCTTCGGGGACGAACCCGAATCCCGCCTTGATGCGCGCACGCGGACTTCTGTGCGTGACATCTTCCCCATCGATCGTAACCGACCCGTTCGCGGTCGGCCGTAGCCCCGCGATTGCCTCAGCCAGTTCGCGCTGCCCGTTACCGGCCACACCGGCGATACCGACCACCCTGCCTCTGTGCACATCGATACTCACATCCCTGACGGCGTCCCTCCCGCGGTCACCCAGCACCGACAGCTCCCTGATTGTGAGAACCGGATCCCCAGGTTCAGGCTTCCGGACGTGCGGCACACTCGGCTCCCTTCCCCGTCCGTGCAAGACGAAGTCTCTGCCCACCATCATCCTGGCCAGCCGGCTCGCATCGGCTTCAGCGGTGGCCACCTCGCCGGTCTTCCGACCATCGACGAGCACGGACACCCGGTCGGAGACCTCCAACACCTCGTCGAGCTTGTGGGACACGAAGACGATTGCCCTCCCGTCCTCAGCAAGCTTGCGGACCCTGGCGATGAGCACGTGGGACTCCTGCGGCGTCAGCACGGCCGTCGGCTCGTCGAGAATCAGCACCCGCACTCCGCGATAGAGCAGCCGAAGGATCTCCACACGCTGTTGCTCGCCGACGGAGAGTTGCCAGGTTCTTGCCGAGGGAGAAACCGGCAAACCCACATCCTCGATAAACGCGCCGATCTCTGCTTCGATCTGGCTTCTCGGTAGCCGCACCGGCGTGTTGGGATGTCCAAGCACCAGGTTCTCGGCCACGGTGAACCGCTCCACCAGCCTGAAGTGCTGGTAGACCATGCCGATTCCCTTCGCCAGCGCATCGCTCGGTGACCGGAAGACCACAGGTTGCCCCTCAACGGTGATCTCACCCGAGTCGGGCCGATACAGACCCGCCAGGACCGAGCACAAGGTGGACTTGCCCGCCCCGTTCTCTCCAAGCAGAGCGTGAACCTCACCCCAGCGGAGATCGAGGTCTACGCGGTCGTTGGCCTGGGCACCGTAAAAGGCCTTGGAGATAGACGCCGCGCGGACGGCCGCGACCGGAGCAGCCAGCGCACTCTTCGTGTCCTCAGCCACAGGAACGCCGCCGGTCACCGACCCGAAACCCTATCGCCAGGGACTGGTCAGGACTCAGCTATCTCACCTTCGATGTTCTGGTTCAGCCATGTGCAGCAAAGGACCCGCTCATCCAATGGAATCGTCTCTCCAGCAGCCACTTGGGTGTTTCCCTCATTGTCGACAAGTGGTCCGGCAAAAACGTCGAACGTGCCGTCGATGATCTGTTGACGTCGCTCCAGAGCCAGGTCAAGTACGTCTTGAGGGATATCAGGATGGAACTTGGATAGACCCATGATCCCGTCGGCGAGCACTCCATAGTAGACGTGCGGCTCGAACGTGCCATCGCGTACGGATTCCGCCACCCAGACGTAGTAGGGCCCCCACTCGTACGTGAAGGCGGTGAGCCAATGGTCCGGCGCCAAGGCCGACTCGTCTTCACCGTAACCGAGGTACCAGGTGTCCTGGGCAGTGGCCACCTGGGCCGTGGCCGGCGAGTTCAGACCGGATACCAACACGTCGGCGCCCGCCGCCACGAAGGCCTCGGCGGCCTGCTGTTCCTTCGGCGGATCGAACCACGAGTTGGTGAATATGGCGAGGATCTTGGCGTCTGGATTCACCTCATGAACACCGAAGGCAAACCCGTTCAATTCCTTCACGACGCCCTCAAGCGGGAATCCGAGCACGTAGCCGATGATGTTGGACTCCGTCATCGCGCCGGCGATGATCCCGTCGACGTACCTTCCCTCCTCGGCGGCGGCATCATAGGCTCCCGAGTTCTCCGTGTTCTCGTACCCGCCCCAATGGAGGAATACCGTATCCGGGTACTGCGGAGCCACCTCTAGGATGTCGGGCTGGAAGAAGCTCGTCAGAATGACAATGTCATAGCCATCCTCCGCAAGCTCCGCCATCGCAGCCTGGCCGGGCTGACCGGGCAAGATCTGTTCCACGTTGACGGTCTCGATCCCAGGAAGCTGCTCCTCCACGTACTGACGCGCGCGGTCGTGACCCTGCCCCCAACCACCAACAATGCCCCCATCGTATATCCAAGCCATCCTGAGGCCTTCACCAGGCATAGCCGCCTCAGTGGTCGCCGGGGCCTGTGTCGTCGGTGCCTGGGTCGTCGGTGCCTGGGTGGTCGGCGCCTGAGTCGTCTCAACTTCATCGTCGCCACACGAAATGGCGACGAGCATAACGACCACGGCTACAGCGAACGCCTTGAACATCCGGTTGATCATCTTGACTCCTCCCGTGTCTCGAACCTGCCGTTCACACAGCCGTGTAGTTATGTCGACGCGTTCCTCCGGTACGTCGGCGGGTTCCTCCAGAATCGGACACTAGCAACGATGCATCGAGATTAGCCACCGTAAGCCGGTGTCACCGGCGTAGCAGAACGTTACGGGAATGGCTTGCGCCAACACGACCACTGTTCCGGCACCCACCTGCCAGCCTCCGGACCTGAATCCCCGATGTGGAGTTCCCCCAGGTGGCCTAACCCGGTCGGGCACCGAACTGGCCTTCCCGACCAATCGGGCGATCCTCTAATGCCGGTATGGACCGATAGTGAGTTGCACGCGGCCGGCTACGCGCTCGGAAGCCTGCTGTGCACGCTCCAGCAGTTGCCCCTCCTCCAACTCAGATAGTGCAGTGAGGCGACCCCCGTGCATCAGAATCCTGCCATCGACTACCACGGTGGCGACCTCGTGACGGACATCGTGACGGCACCGGTACTGGCTCTCCAGGATTAGGCCGGTCCATTCTTTGAGAACCTAATCACGGCGGGGTACCCGCGGTCGCTTGGCCCACTGGTCCGCCTTTGATCAAGACCCAACACGCGTCAGGTTGGCCGATTGGCTCTAACTATTCGGTCGAAAACGTGACTCCAAGGTCTACGAGCCACCGACGATACGCTACGGCCAAGCGATCCGACTTGAGGTGAAGTTCAGCCTGGAGATCAAGTGGCAGTAGCTCCGGACGTTGTGATTCCACGATTGGTACATCCTGGAATGTGACGCTGTCCTGCCACGCCCGGAGTTCTTGGTCGGTGTCATCGGAGAGAGCATCAAACGCTAGGTAGATCCAACCGGTACTCTGAAGTATGCCTCGCGGGGACACGAAAAGGATCACAGAGTATTTGGGACCTTCATTCTCGCTGATGAGGTATGCCGTGAGGGGCCGATAAACGTGGTAGGTCCAGAGAACCATCTCATTGCCTGTCCCCAGCATCTCTGGTGCATAGCAACCAACCCCCGTCGCGTGGATACCCTCCGAGCCGAACTCAACCCGGTAGTCAGGAATCTCTGGTCGTGCAGAGTCACCGAGAATACCGTCATGAACAAAAGACAGGTGGGCGATGTCCAAGAAATTCTCGATGGTGCGCGGTCCGCCGGCATCGAACTCGTAAGGCCCACAAAGGACCTTACGAAACTCTTGCTTGTACCAGTCGGGATAAGGTGGGATATCCCGATCAGGGTCTCCCAGAGTCACCCATACGAGGCCATATCGCTCCTTCGCCCTGTACGTATCAACCTTCGCTCGAGATGGGATCCTGGTTTCGGGGTGAGCCGGGATACGCACACATCGGCCGTCGGCGTCGTAAGTCCAACCGTGATAGGGGCATATCAGGCACGAATCCTGTACGCGCCCTAGGGAGAGTCGAGTGCCACGGTGGACACACAGATCTCGCCATGCCCTGAGCGCGCCGTTGTCACGCCAGATCACAAGATCCTCATCGAGAAGTCGAGTGCCCAGAACCTCTCCGTCGCCTATGTCCTTGGATCTGCAGACGGGATGCCAGTCATCAAGGAGTATCGGATCGTCCAACATCAGGTAATCCTCTCTGAACGGTGACACGCGAGACCTGGCAAACTGCCCACCATCGCCACGGTAACAGAGCGCCGGTGCCGAGGCCTCTCTCCGCTCGGAGCTTTCGGGACCGCCAAGCCCTCTCGCCGGCGACTGGTCAGGACTCAGCTATCTCGCCTTCGATGTTCTGGTTCAGCCACGTGCAACAAAGGACCCGCTCATTCATCGGGATGGTCTCGCCTTCGGCGATCGGCGTGTTTCCCTCATTGTCGACCACGGGTCCGGCGAAGATGTCGAACTCGCCGTCGATGATCTGTTGCCGCCGCTCCAGCGCCCTGTCCAAAACGTCCTGGGGGATATCCGAGTGGAACTTGGAGAGACCCATGACCCCGTCGGCCAGACCCCCGTAGAAGAAGTGTGGCTCGAAAGTGCCATCGAGGACTGATTGCGCAACCGAGAGGTAGTAGGGACCCCACTCGTAAGTGAAGGAGGTGACCCAATGGTCGGGCGCCAGGCCCGACTCGTCCTCACCGTAACCCAGATACCACTTGTCCTCCGCAGTGGCCACCTGCGCCATGGCCGGCGAGTTCAGATTGGAGACCAGCACGTCGGCGCCCGCTGCCACGAAGGCCTCCCCGGCCTGCTGCTCCTTGGGCGGATCGAACCACGAGTTGGTGAATATGGCGATGATCTTGGCGTCGGGGTTCACCTCCTGAACACCCAACGCAAACCCGTTCAGATGCTTGACCACGCCCTCGAGCGGGAAACCGAGCACAGCGCCTATCACGTTCGTTTCGGTGATGGCGCCAGCGATCATGCCGTCCACGTACCGTCCCTCCTCGGAGGCGATGTCGAATGCTGCCGAGTTCTCCGCGTTCTCGTACCCGCCCCAATGGAGGAACACGGTGTCCGGGTACTGGGGAGCTACCTCAAGGATGTCGGGTTGGAAGAAGCTCGTCAGCACGACGATGTCATAGCCATCCTCCGCAAGCTCGGCCATCGCAGCCTGGCCGGGCTGTCCGGGCAGGATCTGCTCTACGTTGACAGTCTCGATCCCGGGAAGGTGCTCCTCCACATATTGGCGCGCGCGGTCGTGACCTTGCCCCCAACCGCCGACGATACCGCCGTCGTAGATCCAAGCCATCCTGAGGCCCTCACCAGGCATAGCCGCCTCAGTGGTCGTCGGGGCCTGGGTCGTAGGTGCCTGCGTCGTCGGCGCCTGAGTAGTCTCAACTTCATCGTCGCCACAAGCGACTGCGACGAGCATCAAGACCACGGCCACAACGAGCATCTTGAACATCCGGTGAATCATGCTGACTCCTCCCTGCTGTGAGCCTGCAGCACGTACCGCCGTGGAGTCGTGTCGGCAGGTTCCTCAAGAATCCGACACTAGCAACAGCACGTCGAGAATGACCCCCCGTTATCCGGCAGATCAAACCCGGCGAATTCCCATACGCCATTGGTGAGTGTACGGAGGCTCGATAGGGTTGCCGTTCGTGTCACCCGCGTCGCGCTGGAGGAACAGGCGATGAGGGGCCAGACCCAATCCAGTGTTCTGTCACGGATTCCAGCAGGGATTCCGATCTCGGCCGGTGCAGGCAAACGGCGCCCTGATATGCTCGCCCGAAGCCGGTCATGTCTCGTTCCGGTCCCGACTCCGGTGTCGTCAGCGACCGGAACTGGCTCCTGGACGGAGGAGGTTGGCTGCGATGACAAACCACGTCGACCTGCCGGATAGCTCAGTCCGTAACCAACTCGACGTAGACACCGAACTGCGCCTCTATGCCGCTATGCGGAACTTCTGGCACCCGGTCATGTACTCGGACGACCTCGGCAACGACCCACAAGCAGCCGTCCTGCTGGGCGAACAAATCGTACTCGCACGTATGGAGGGCGAGGTGCGGTGCTTTCGCGATCTGTGTTGCCACCGGGGAGCTGCTCTGTCGCTCGGCTGGAACGAGGGGAACCAACTGCGTTGCCTCTATCACGGATGGACCTATGGGGTCGACGGTGTCTGCACCTCCATCCCGGCTCGATTCGGTCTTAGGATCCCGACCCGGGCGAGGTTGCAGGCCTTCAGCGTCCGTGAGGAGGGAGGTCTGATCTGGGTTTGCCTGGCCGACCGACCGATGTTCCATGTCCCCGAGTTCCCGGAGTACAAGGATCCGGAGTTCAAAGTGCTCCGGGGACCGTTCTATGACTGGAAGACGAGCGCCCACCGCCGTCTCGAAAACTTCATGGACTTTGCCCACTTCGCCTACGTCCACGACGGTGTGCTCGGCAGCAGGGACGATCCCGAGGTCCCAGAACACGACGTTTGGAAGGCAACCGACTCGGAACTCGCTTTCTATCGAACTGTCAAGGAACCGATCGAGGGCCTCACCGGCTACGCGTCGGATGAACCACTCGTCGACGTCGACTACACCTACCGGCTGACGATGCCGATCAGCATCCACTTCGACCGGCACTACCTTCCTGGCGAGTCGCGCTACGTGCTCTTTTTGGCCTGTTCGCCGGTCGGTCCCAAGCGTGTCCGGTCGTTCTGGTTCTTGGCCAGGAACTATGCCCTCGACGCAGACGACCAGGAGTTCCTGGGCTTCGAACGTTTCGTCCAGGAGCAGGACCGCCCTGTCGTCGAGAGTCAACGACCCGAGATGCTCCCATATGATCTCACTGCCGAGCTACATGTGAGAGCAGCCGACAAGGTCTCCGTTGCCTACCGCCGATGGCTGGTCGAGTTGACGAACGAACTCAACCCAGCCTGAGCCTCCCAAGATCGGATCCTTATCCGGCATCTAAGACTGCGCCATCCGCTTACGCGAGCAACGGCCGGATGGGGGTCGGCCGGCAGCCGTACCGAACCTCCGTCAACGCTCCATACATGTGCGGCTCATGCTGTCAGCCCGGCGGGTCGATCACGTTCGCTCCCGGTTATAACGCGGTGAACGTGATCGCCGAGGATCTAGGCCTCAAGCGCTGGTGAGCCAAGCCGAGCTTCCTGGAAGGGTACGGGTTCTTCGAGGACTGGTAGCCGCTCCGCCACCGCCGGTCGCGATAGAGGTCTCGTTCTCACGATACGAAATGATGCTTTCGGTCTACGGTAGAACAGATGTAGGCTGCCCTCGACAACGTCTGCAGGCGCGCTACGACTCTCGAGGGAAATATGACGACTCCATCAGTTCTTTCCAAGACCGAACTGCCCCTTCGGCCCGACGTGGTGGCAGCCGGCGAGACGCTATCCGGAGATCCCTTGGAGGTACGGTCTCCCTGGGATGGCTCCCTCGTAGGACTCGTGCCGACCGGCGGCCGATCGGAGACGGCGGACGCTATAGACGCGGCTCACCAGGCGACCCGTTCGCCCCTTCCGGCCTACCGCCGGGCCGAGATCCTTGACGGGGCAGCCGCCGGTATCGAAGCCAATCGGGACGCCTTCGCCCGCATACTGGCGCTTGAAATAGGAAAGCCTGTGAGCCAGGCGTTGGTCGAGGTCGACCGGTGTGTCCAGACCTTCAGGTTCTCGGCGGCCGAAGCCCGCACCCTGACCGGGACCGGCGTCGCCTTCGACGCCCATCCTGCGGGCGTGGGGCATCGCGGCTTCACCATCCGGGTTCCGATCGGGGTCATAGCCGCGATTACTCCGTTCAACTTCCCGCTGAACCTGGCGGCTCACAAGATAGGTCCAGCAATAGCGACCGGATGCGGCGTGGTGCTGAAGCCGTCACGGGATGCTCCGCTGGCGGCCACCGCGCTGGCCGGCCTTCTCTACGAGGCCGGCCTTCCCAGGGAAGCCCTGTCGGTCGTAGTGGGCTCCTCGTCGGAGATCGGTGACGTTCTCATCGCTGACCAGCGCGTGGGAATGATCACCTTCACCGGTTCGAGCGAGGTCGGTTGGCAACTGGCGGCCAGAGCTCCGCAGAAGCGCGTCAGTCTCGAACTCGGCAACTCCACGCCGCTCGTCGTGTGCGCGGACGCCGATCTGGCCGCGGCAGCCGGGTCGGTGGCTGCGAGCGGGTTCGCCTTCGCCGGACAGTCCTGCATTTCGGTGCAGCGGGTCATCGTCGAGGAGTCGGTCCACAGCCGCTTCGTCGACGAACTGGTCGGAGCGAGCGCCGGCAAGATCCTCGGGGACCCGACAGACCCGGACACGTTCGTAGGGCCCCTCATCAACAGCAGCGCCCGCGAACGTGTCGCCGCATGGATCGAGGAAGCACAGGAAAGCGGCGCGACGCCCTTGGTCGACTCCACCAACGGTGGGCTCCACCTCGGTCCGACCGTGCTGGATGATGTCGATACGGCGAGTCGGGTCTGGCAGGACGAGGTGTTCGGCCCGGTTGTCGGCATCCGGACCTTCTCTCGCTTCTCCGAGGCCATCGAGGCTGCCAACGCCACCGAGTACGGACTCCAGGCGGGCATCTTCACGACGGACATCCGCAAGGCGCTCGACGCGGCCGAGCAACTCGACTTCGGCGGTGTGACGATCAACGAGACGCCGACCTTCCGGGTCGACCAGATGCCCTACGGAGGAACGAAGATATCCGGCAACACCAGGGAAGGTCCCAGATACTCCGTAAGGGAGATGACCGAGGAACGAGTGGTGGTGATCGGAGGATGACCTGACGGTTTCCGCCGCGTCCCGCAGCTCCCAGCTTGGAGATACCCTTTATCCCCAGGTCACCACGACCGGCTCGGGTCCCAGGGTGCTCGACCGGACGTTCGCGATCCTGCGCCTGTTCACGCCCGAACTCCCCGATTGGACCGTTACCGAGGCCGCCGATGCGCTGGATCTGCCCGTTCCTACCGTTCACCGCCTGCTGGCCGCTCTGCAGCACCACGGATACGTGGCAAGGGACGAGGTGTCCAAGCGGTACCGGCTCGGCGTCTCCGCGTTCGAACTGGGCAGGAGGGCAACCGCGTCGACCGACCTGCGGTCGGCCAGTCTGAAGGTTCTGGAGTCGATGGCCTCCGCCAGCGGCGAGACGGTACTGCTGACGGCGATCGGTCCCGACCGGCGTACTTCGGTGTGTCTGGAACGGGTGGAGAGCAGGAACCCCCTTCGACTGTCGGTCGTTCCGGGGCTACGGGTTCCGCTCCACGCAGGGGCTTCCCAAAAGGCTCTGCTCGCCTACATGAGCGATGTCGACTTGCATGCGTTCATAGATGGTGGACTGCCGTCCCTATGCGATGCGACGATCACCAACCCGGCTGCACTGAAGAAGGAACTCGAGGCGATACGCAGCCGGGGTTGGGCGACCTCCTACCAGGAGACGAACCTGGGCCTCTGGGGCATCGCCATCACGTTGCTCGATGCCGGGTCGAAGGCCGTGGCGGCGGTAGGGCTGGCCGGACCCAGGGCGCGCCTGCCGAAGTCGCGGATACCCGAGGTTCTCCATGTACTGGACGAGGGTGCCCGCGCCATAGCTGCGAGCAGGGCCTTGACGACTTCGACCCAGTTGACGACAGGCGAATCGCCCCCAAGTGAAGCTCGAAGAGATCCAGACCCGGAATACGTTCAAAAGGAGAAGGGCCGTTGACGACATCAAGCCAGACACTTCTAGATTCGTCGGTACCGACATCGGCGCTGAGCGGGAAGGTTGCGGTAGTCACGGGAGCCGCAAAGGGACTCGGTGCCGCCATCACGCTCGACCTGGCGCGCCAGGGCGCGGACATCGCTCTCGCGGCAAGGGAGGAGGATGCCCTGCGCCATCATGCCGACCGCCTCGACGCCGAGTACGGTCATCGCTCGTCACTCGTCGTCAGAACAGATGTTCTGTCCGAAACCGACGTGGAGAATCTGGTGAAGGAGACAGTGAGCCGGTTCGGGGGCATCGACATCCTGGTCAACACAGCGGGTGGTACGGGACCGATCGAAACGCCGGCTCAGAACGTCGACGTGCAGGCCTTCAGAGACATTCTTGAGCTGAACGTGCTGGGAACCTTCGTCGTGTGCAAGTACGCCATCCCCAGCATGATCGAACGTCGCGACGGCCGGATCGTGAACATATCGGGCACGAGCGGGCTGCGAGGCTACATCAACCGCGCCGGCTACTCGTCGTCGAAGTGGGCGGTCCGGGGTCTCACCCGGACCCTGGCACTCGAACTCGGCCAGTACGGCATCACGGTCAACGCGGTGTGTCCCAACGTCACGCACGGCGATCGCATGACGCGGATCGTCAACACCAAGGCCTCCACTCTGGGGGTTACCCCAGAGGAGGTATATGCCGACTTCGCGTCACAGACCGCTCTGGGCCGGTTCATCGACAGCGGCGACATCGCGGCCGCGGTCTCGTTCCTGGTGTCGAACGGCGCCCGCAACATTACGGGACATGACATAGTGGTAGATGCCGGCTGGGACGTGTGAAGCGTTCGGGAGAGCCTTCACCCCGGGGGTCCGGGTGCGAGTAGCCGGTGTCCAGACCGGTCCGGTCGACGAGCGGCCAGCGGATGCGGTACGCACGGCATTCCGCCAACTCGGTGACACCACACCCGACCTGGTCGTCTTCCCCGAACTGTTCAGCCTGCCCTTCTGGTGCGTCGGTCACACCCGTCAGGACTTCTTCGCCTGGGCCGAGGACATCGAGGGGGAGACGCTGACCACGGCCCGGGAGGAGGCCCGCGACCGTGGATGCCACGCGGTCGTGCCTTTCTTCGAACGGGGCGCCGTCGACGGGGTGTATTTCAACAGCGCAGCGGTGGTGGGACCGGACGGGGGCATCGTCCCTGGTGTACTGCCCACCGGTGAGGAAGTCCCTGTCTACAGGAAGAACGCCATCTCGTCCTACAACTGGAGCGGATCGGTCAACGACGAGAAGTACTACTTCCGCCCCGGAGCCGGATACCCCGTCTTCACAACGAGCATCGGAAGGATCGGCGTGCTGATCTGCTACGACAGGTGGTTCGCCGAAGCATGGCGACTCCTTGGGCTCGCGGGAGCAGAAGTCATGTGCATCCCCAATGCCTCCAGCGGAACCGTATCAGGGTTGTTCATCCCCTCCATCAGGACCTGGTCCGCCCAGAACGTCGTCTTTTCGGTCGCCGTGAACCGCTCCGGCCAGGAGACAGTGAACGGTGTATCCACCGAGTTCTACGGTCTCAGTTGCGTGGCGTCCCCGCGCGGGAAGCTGCTGTCGGCCGCACCCGAGGGCGAGCCCGGTGTCACCTCTGCGACGATCGACCTCCGGGAAGTGGCCGCGGCCCGGATGGACCAGACCATGTATCGCGATCGGAGGCCCGAACTCTACGCTCCACTCGCCCGATCATGAGCATTGCCACCAGCCTGCGGGACGGGCTTGACCTGCTCGACCGGAAAGGTGGCCTGGTCCGGATCGGTCGGCCCGTGGATCCGGTCGGCGAGGTGACCGCTGTGCTGACCGCCCTCGAGGAGCAAGGCAACTGGTCGGCCGTGCTCTTCGAGTCGGTGAAAGGGTACGAGGGCTGGCGTATCGCCGGGTCGGTCTTCTCAGACCGGTCGAATATCGCGGCGATGCTAGGAGCAGACCGGGAGCGCCTGGTCGCGGAGTTGAGCGACCGCTTCGCCCACCCGATGCCCACGTCCGACACCACGTCAGCGCCTGTCCACGAGGTGGTCGTGACCGGTGACGACGCCTCCCTTGATGACCTCCCGCTCGTCTGGCATCACGAACGGGACGCCAACCGGTACATCTCCATGGGGCTCACCTTCGTGAAGGATCCCGAGACCGGGAAGCGGAACGCCGGGATCTACCGGTTCATGCAGCGCGACGCCACCACCTTGGTTCCTTCGCTCACCTCAATCTCCAACATCGCGGACATATTCCGTCGCCAGGAGGGGCGCGGTGAGCCTCTCGACATCGCCATCGTGCCGTCGGCTTCCCCGGCACTCACGTTGGCGGCCAGCTACAGGGCGGCCCTGGGAACCGACGAGTGCACACTCGCCGGGGGGCTCCAGCAGGCTCCGGTGGAAATGGTCCCGGCCCGAACCGTCGACGTGGAAGTGCCGGCAGACGCGGAACTGGTCATCGAGGCCCGCATACAACCCGGCGAACGACACCCGGAGGCCCCGTTCGCGGACATGTCCGGCTCCTACAGCCGCGTCAAGCAGGGCCCCCTGGTCGTCGTCAGTGCCATCACCCGGCGGAAAGACCCCATCCTCCAACTGGCCTTCTCCGGTCATGCCGACGCCACGAACATGGCGGCGATCGGCCACGAAGTAGCCATCTGGCGCGCGGTGCAGGCATCCTCTTCCAACGTGGTAGCGGTTCACGTCCCGGCCAGCGGATACGGCTTCCATTGTTACCTGGCCATCCGGAAGGAACCGACAGTGGAGGGGGGCGAGCGAGGCGAGCAACGGAACGTGATGCTGGCCGCCTTGGGGGCGGTGCCGCAGCTCAAACTGGTAGTCGCCTTCGACCACGACGTTGACATCTTCAACGAGCACCAGGTACTCGGGGCGCTGGCGCGACGCTTCCAAGCCATCGATCCGCGCACAGGACGCAGTCGCATAACGGTCATCGGAGACGCCAAGGGGGCCACCTACGATCCGAGCAGTTTTCATCGCGAGTACCCGAACTCGAAGCTGATGATCGACGCCACGATTCCCACCGATCTCGATCCTTCGGTCCGGGCCGCGTTCGAGGAAGCGAAACCCGGATGGCGCGACTCCATCGATCTGACCGAGTATTTCGGTTAGTTGTTAGTTGGTAGTTATTAGTTATGATCGGGCGGTGGCCACCTCTGTCGCGGACAGCGGACATCAGCCGATGTCCATCGTTGGAGACGAGCTGCCGGGGCGATCAGGACGATTCGAGGTCCCAAGCCTGATGGTAAGAGTGCGAGAAGATGACGAGACGCTTCCAAGAACCCGCGCGGCGGGGATCGACCAGAGCGGGAGGGTGACGTGCCGCCCTTGCGGGGAGACCTGATCCGCCTTCGCCTCGTACGCAGTGGCGACATCGATGATCTGCTCGATCTCCTCAACGACCTCGGCACGCGCGGTGCTCTGGGCCACTTTCTCAAGTCTGAGACCCACGTCCGGCACCGGTTCGAGCAGGACGGCTACTGGTCCGACAAGTCTGGAATGCTGCTCATGATCGATGCCGCCGCCGACATAGCAGGGTGGATATCGTTCACTCCCGTCGTCTTCTACTTCCACGGCTACGAAATCTCCTACCAGGTGTTCGGCGAGCGGCATTCCGGCAAGGGCTATGCAACCGAGGCTTTAGGTTTGCTCACCGATTATCTGTTCTCGACCAAGCTGATGCACCGGCTCCAACTCAGCATCAGGCCGGACAATCTCGCGTCGCGGCGGGTGGCGGAGAAGTGCGGTTATACGCAGGAGGGCGTGATGCGTTCGATCGCGTTCAGCCACGGCCGGTTTCACGACATGGAGCTATGGTCGATCACCCGCCAGATGCACGAGGCGATGTGATGGCCCTCAAGCAAGTGGCGCGTACCCAGGCAGGATGAGTGCGGGAGATCGCCATCGCACCTAGATTCCACCATATGGAGATTATTCTCGAACGGTACCCTTTTCTGCTACCTTCACCCGCCATGCACGGCGACGGATCAGAGCCTTTGGGATCAGGTCAGGCACACAGGGCGGCGCGTCACCGCAGGTCCGTCACGCTCGCTTCCGGAACCGCCCACCCCACCGCCGGCCCGTAGCCGTAGGGGAGCAAGGGTGACCACCACAAGCACGCATCGCCACGTCGGAAAGCCGTATCTCGGCTTGACCAACCGGGAGCTTGCCGCCGGCAAGGGCCTGTTCGTCTCCGACATCGTACTGCCCGGCATGGCTCACCTGGCCATCCTCCGGAGTCCCCACGCGGCCGCTCGCATCGTCTCGATCGACACCTCGGCGGCCGAAGGACTCGACGGTGTCGTCTACGTGATGACCGGAGCCGAGGCGAAGACCGGGATGAGCCCCATACCCGAAGCCTGGAACACCAAGGAGATCGGCGCCAAGGGGGTCGACTGGTACGCCCTCGCGCCGGACCGGGTCCGCTACGTGGGCGAAGCGGTGGCTGCGGTCGTGGCGGAGTCCAAGAACACTGCTTTCGAAGCGGTCGGGCTGATCGATGTCACCTACGAAGTGCTACCTGCCGTGACCGACCCGAGAGCGGCCCTGGAACCCGATTCGACCCTGGTCGAACCCGACTGGGGAGACAACCTGCTGATAACCCGGGACTGGCGTACCGGCGACATGGAGGGCGCCTTCGAGCGGGCCGAGCGGATCATCGAGGGTGAGGTCCGCTCCGAGCGGATCACCGGCGTCTCCCTGGAACCACGGGGCTCGGTCGCCCAGTACGACGTCTACCAGGACAAGCTGACGCTCTGGGAGTCGACCCAGAATCCCCACCCGCTCAGAACCTTCCTGGCGGAGACGCTCGGCATCCCCGAGCGGACTGTCCACGTCATCCAACCGAACGTCGGGGGGGCCTTCGGGCTGAAGCAACCGCCATTCCAGGAGCAACCCCTCATTGCATACCTGGCGAAGAAGCTGGGCCGACCGATCAAATGGATCGAGGGACGGGACGAGAACTTCGCCACCACCGGTCACTCCCGCGACGTCAGATTCGACTACCGGGCCGCCTTCGACCGCGACGGCATCGTCAGCGGTCTCGACATCAGGGTCATCGCCGATGTCGGAGCCCCCACGGCTCTCCTGGGTTGGGGCCAGTCGTTCGTTACCGCCTACTGCCTGCCGACCGTGTACCGAGTCCCGAACAACCGCATCCGGTTGTCGGTCGTGGTCACCAACAAGACACCCTGGAATGCCTACCGGGGTTTCGGGAAGGACTCCGCAACCTTCCTGATGGAGCGGATCATCGACCGGGTGGCTCGCGAGACCGGTCTCGATCGTGCCACGGTCCGGTACAAGAACTTCATCCAACCCGACGAGTTCCCCTACTCGCAGCCGTCCGGAGCCATGCTGGACAGCGGCGACTACCCGGGATCCCTGGACAAGGTTCTGGAGATGATCGGCTGGGACGAGTTTCCCGAGGTGCAGCGCCGGGCCCGGGAGGAGGGCCGCTACATCGGCATCGGCCTCAGCCAGGAGTTGACCCCCGAGGGTTGCGCCATGCCGGGCGCGGTCCTGATCTCGGCGTACGACGGCGCGACGGTACGGGTCGCCCCGTCCGGTGACGTCACGGTCCTAACCGGCGTCACCTCACCCGGCTGCGGTAACGAGACGGCGATGGCCCAGATCGCCGCGGAATTCCTCGGCTGCGACATGGAACGCATCAAGGTGCTCCAAGGCGACACCGAGTCCTGTCCTTACGGCCTCGGCAACTTCAGTTCGAGAGCCACGATGTACGGCGGCTCGGCCGTGCAGGCCGCCGCAACAGAACTGCGGGAGAAGATGTTCCGCATCGCCGGCAAGATGCTGGAGGCGGCGCCGGAGGATCTCGACGCTGCCCATGGCAGGATCTTCGTGCTGGGAGCGGAGAAACGTAGCGTCCGCTTCGACGATGTCGCCAACCAGGTCTACCGGCACACGTTCGGGGAGTACGCGGATGAGGAGGAGCCAGGACTCGAGTCGACCCGCTACTTCCGGATGGGGAACGTCTATCACCAGCCCGAGAAGCAGGGACGGTTCAGCAACTACCCGGCCTGGCCGAGCGGTACCGCGGCATGCGTCGTCGAGGTCGATCCGGACACAGGGGGCGTCAAGGTGCTGCGCTTCTGCCTCGTCGACGACGCCGGCACCGTCATCAACCCGTTGCTCGTGACCGCCAACCTGCACGGATCCGTGGCCCAGGGCATCGGTGGGACGATGTTCGAGCAATTGGCGTACGACTCGAACGGCCAGTTGCTGACCGCAACGCTGATGGACTACACGATCCCGACGGCCGTCGAACTCCCGCGCTTCGAGATCGAACACCAGCAGACACCCTCGCCCTTCACACCGTTGGGCATGAAGGGAGTCGGGGAATCCGGCGTCGGTGTGTGCCTGAACGCTCTGTGCAGCGCCATCGAGGACTCCCTGCCCGAACTGGACCTGGAGATCAACGAGTTGATCCTGTCTCCCAGCCGGGTATGGCATGCCATCAACGAAGCGCGGCAACGGCAGGGGGTGACCCTTTGATAACACGTGAGCTGGAACTCCTCCGGCCGACCACCACTGCGGAGGCGGTGGAGTTGCTCGCCGAGCGAGGAGATGACATCACGGTCCTCGCCGGAGGGATGAGCCTGCTTCCGATGATGAACCTGGGCATCGTCCAGCCTGATGTCGTCATGTCCCTCAACCACGTGACGGATCTCGCCGGGGTGACCT
This sequence comes from Candidatus Spongiisociaceae bacterium, assembly GCA_965219685.1. Taxonomy (GTDB): domain Bacteria; phylum Actinomycetota; class Acidimicrobiia; order Spongiisociales; family Spongiisociaceae; genus JAPPFW01. Next base: position 2,187,564 of record CBDCOH010000002.1, read on the forward strand.
ACGGGGACAGACTCCGGATCGGCGCCATGGTCAGCCACAAGGAGGTCGAGACCAACCCGCTTGTCTCCACCCATGCACCGATGCTCGCCGAAGCGGCGGCGAAGATCGGGGACGTGCAGGTGAGGAACAGGGGCACCATCGCCGGTAGCATCTGCCATGCCGATCCCGCCGGCGACTACTCCCCCGTGATCGTGGTGGCGGGGGCCGAGATGGAGTTGGCCAGCCTGGGCGGGACCCGACGGCTGCCCGCGCACGAGTTCCTTATCGATCTGATGTTCACGGCCAGGGAACCAGACGAACTGGTGACCGCAGTCCTCGTTCCGAGCCAGCCAGACGGGGCGGGTTCGGCATACGTGCGCTTCGCCCGTGTCGAGGGCAGCTTCGCCATCGTCAACGCCGCGGCGCTGATCGAGCCCGGATTCGCCTCGACCAGAGTGGCCATCGGAGGGGTAGGGCCCATCCCGGTGGTGGTCGACGCGTCGGACGCCTTCGCCGACGGCCCCGGACCCGCCGCATTCGAGGAGTTGAACGCGAGGGCCTACGACGCTGCCGTCTATGCATCGTCCGACATCCACTCGGATGCCGAGTACCGGCGCCATATGGCAGGCGTCTTTGCACGGCGCGCCGTGCAGCAGGCAATCGCGACCATGTGATCGAGGTGATCGTGTCATGAAGTACCAGGTCAACCTGACGGTCAACGGTAAGGGCAGAACCGTCGAAGTCGACACGCGGACGATCCTCGTCGACATGCTCCGTGACGAACTCCGGCTTACAGGCGCCCATGTCGGCTGCGCGACCGGCAACTGTGGGGCATGCACCGTGCTGCTCAACGGCGAGACCGTCAAGTCCTGCTGCGTTCTGGCCGCCGATGCCGAGGGCCAGGACGTTCGGACGATCGAGTCATTGAGCACCGGCCCGGACGACCTGCATCCCATCCAGGAAGCCTTCATCGACAACCAGGGATTGCAGTGCGGCTTCTGCACCCCGGGGATGATCCTGTCGACCCTGGCCCTGCTGGAGGAGAATCCCGATCCGACCGAGGCGGAGATCCGCCACGGGATAGCCGGCAACCTCTGCCGCTGCACCGGGTACCACTTCATCGTGGACTCGATCGAAGACGCCGCCGCCCGCCTGCGTACAGGTTCAGAGGCTTCGTGATCGTGGGCCGCATCTGGGATGATGGCCGAGGCACTTAGAGCAGACCGCAACAATCCGGGGTGAACGTGACAAAGTACTGGCATCCATTTGCAGACATGCGGGCGATAACCCGAGGCCAGGAACTCGTTATCGACCGAGCCGACGGCTACTACGTGTTCGACGCGGAGGGCCGCCGCTACCTCGACGCCACCGCGAGCCTCTGGTATTGCAACGTCGGCCACGGACGTACCGAGATCGCGGAAGCAGCGTTCGAGCAGATGCAGAGACTCGAGGCCTACTCGACCTTCGGGGACTTCACCAACCCGCCCGTCATGGAATTGACGGACCGGCTCGCCGAGATAGCCCCGGTCCCTGACAGCGTGTCGTTTCTGACCAGCGGGGGCTCGGATTCCATCGACACCGCCATTAAGCTCGCCCGCCTCTATCACAAGGTCAAGGGGGAACCACAGCGCACCTACGTGTTGAGCAGGTTCCGCGCCTACCACGGGATGCACACCGGCGGCACCAGCATGGCCGGAATCGCGCCCAACCTCGATGGATACGGAGCGCTCCTGTCCGACACGCGTGTGGTCGGCTGGGACTCGCACGACGAATTGATCGAAGCCATGGAGGACCTCGGTCCGGAGAACATCGCCGCGTTCGTCTGCGAACCGGTGATCGGGGCGGGCGGCGTGCTGGCCCCACCTCCCGGTTACCTGGAGAAGGTGCGCGGCATCTGCCGCGACTCCGGAATCCTCTTCATCTCGGATGAGGTGATCACCGGTTTCGGGCGCACCGGGATGTGGTTCGCTAGCGAGCGGTGGAACCTGGCCCCGGACCTCATGACCTGCGCCAAGGGAATAACCTCCGGCTACCTCCCGCTCGGTGCGGTGATAGTCGCTCCGTGGATCGCGGAACCGTGGTTCGAGGGGGGCGCCGGGATGTGGCGCCACGGCTACACATACTCAGGGCACGCCACCGTCGCCGCGGCGGCGAACGCCAACCTCGACATCATCGAACGGGAGGGCCTGGTGCGGTCGGCCGCGGTTCTGGAGGCCAAGCTGGCGAAGGGGCTCAGCCCTCTGGCGGACCACCACTTGGTCAGCGAGGTGAGAGCCGGGGTGGGTGCCATGGCCGCCGTGCAGCTGTCCCTGGACGCGGTGGACGAAGACCCGGGGCTACCCGACAGGCTGATGGGCGCGCTCCGTGAGCACGGCATCCTCACGCGAATCCTGTTCGGCCACGCCGTGCAGGTGTCGCCCCCCTTCACTCTCGACGACAGCGGCGTGGGAGAACTAGCCGACGGGATCCGCGGCGCTCTGGACGCTGTGGCTTGAGGCGTGTTCGCGGTTTGCTCCGCGCGTCCGATGGCGGTCTGCCTAGCTCTCCCCGTCAGGCGCGATAATGGTTCTCAAACCCAAGTAGACGAACAGAACAGGAGATGACCACTCAATGAGCAAGTTCGATCTGGTAATCCACGGCGGGACACTCGTATTCACCGACGAGGCAATACCGGGTGACATAGGCGTCAGGGACGGGAAGATAGCGGCCATCTCCGCCCCTGGCATGCTCGTCAACGGCACCCGGACCATCGACGCGACCGACCTACATGTGTTCCCGGGCGCGATAGACCCGCACGTCCATCTGCAGACATTCCAAAGCCCCTTCGACGTCAACGTGAAGACCGAAACCAGGAACGCCGCCATCGGCGGATGCACGACCATGGTTCCCACGCTCCTCAACCGTGAGGACGCCTCGGTCTCGTTCCTCGACTATTACCCGTGGGCTCTGGAAGCCGTGCAGCGTGATTCGGTGATCGATGCCGGATTCAGCGCGGTGATCGGCACCGACCAGCAGATCGAGGAACTACCGGCGATGGCGTACGACTGCGGCATAACCTCGTACAAGTTCTACATGGCCTACACCCAGGACGAGGCCTCCGTGTTCGGGATCCTGGCGGTCGACGACGCCCAGTTCCTCGCCGGCCTCCGCCAGGTAGCCGCCATCGGCAAGCCCGCTATCGCCATGGTCCACGCCGAGAACATGTCCATCATCCACAACCTGAAGGCCAAGTACATCGCCGCAGGCCGGGACGACCTCAAGGCATGGACCGACGCGCGGCCCGACATCGCCGAGGAGGAAGCCACCCGCCGGGCGATCTGGTACACGAAGGAGACCAACTCGCAGCTCTACATCGTCCACATGACCATCGGCCGCGGGGTCGACTGGGTCCGCCAGGCCAAGGCGGACGGCGTGGACGTGATAGCCGAGACCTGCCCTCACTACCTGGTGCTCACCAAGTACGACAACGACAAGGTCGGCAGCCTCGCCAAGGTGAACCCTCCGCTGCGCGACGCCGAGAGCCAGGAGCTGCTCTGGGAGGGTCTCCGTGACGGCACCGTGACCTGCGTCGGTTCGGACCACTCCACGGTGGTGGCCAAGCCCGACAAGGTAAAGGAGAGCATCTGGGATGCGGTTCCGGGATTCCCCGGGATGGGCATGCTGCTGCCGATCATGCTGAGCGAGGGTTACCACAAGGGCCGTATATCGCTGCCGGGTGTCTCCCGGATCCTGGGGCTCCAGAACGCCGAGGTATGGGGGCTGTATCCGAAGAAGGGTGTGCTGCGGGTCGGTTCGGACGCCGACTTCGCCATCGTCGACCTGGACCGGGAACGGGTGGTGACGCCCGAGTACATGCAGTCGGCGGCCGACTGGGGCCTGTACGACGGCTGGAACGTCAAGGGGTGGCCGACCCAGACCATCGTGAGAGGAACCGTGGTCATGGACTCCGGCGAGATCGTCGGCGACCCGTCCTTCGGCCAGTACATTCCGAGGTATCCGTACGACAAGGCGAGCTAGCGGCCGGGGGAGCCGGCTGAGACCGCTACCACCGAACCGGAAGTCCCGACTGAAGATCGAGCGATGAACGCACCAGCCAATCCCGGGAATCGTTCCTGGCCGGTACACCGCTGGTTCGCCGACGTCCCCGCTGTGCAGGAGCGGTTGGCCGGTTGCGACTACCTGGCCGATCGAGGGTTGGCCACCGCGATATTCCTCGCTACGTCGCTGAACCTGCCCCTGCTGCTCGAGGGGGAGGTGGGGGTGGGCAAGACCGAGGTGGCCAAGGCGGTCGCCCAGGCGCTCGGCCGCCGGGTCGTGCGGCTCCAGTGTTACGAAGGCATCGACTCGACCCAGGCGCTGTACGAGTGGGACTACCCCCGCCAACTTCTCTACCTTCGAGCGGTCGGGGACGCGAGAACTGACAAGGAGGGCGTGGTCGAAGATCTCTACGGGCCCCGCTTCCTGAAAGAGCGTCCCCTGCTCGAAGCCATCCGGGCCGGTTCGGGAGTGGTGCTCTTGATCGACGAGATCGACCGGGCCGACGACGAGTTCGAGGCTTTCCTGCTCGAGGTCCTGGCCGACTTCCAGGTCTCCATCCCGGAGATAGGGCCGGTAACAGCTGTCGATCCGCCGTTCGTCGTCCTGACCTCCAACCGGACCCGTGAGTTGCATGACGCGCTGAAGCGACGCTGCCTGTACCACTGGATCGACTACCCCGGCCCGGATCGAGAGGTGGCCATCGTGCGGGCCCGGGTCCCGGAGGTCCCCGAGGACTTGGCCCGACGGATCGTCGAGGCGGTCCACCGATTCCGTCGGCTCGACCTGATCAAGCGGCCTGGAGTCGCCGAGACCATCAACTGGGCACTCACGCTGGACCTGCTCGATGTCGATGATCTCGAGACCGAGATTGTGACTCCGACCCTCGGTGCCCTGCTGAAGGAACGAGAGGACATCGACCGCGTCACCCCTCAACTCGACGCAGTGCTGGCTTGATCGGCCCTGGTGACGATCCGGCGAGCGTACTGGTGTCGTTCGGCAATGCCCTGCGTGAGCAGGGCGTCAAGGTGAGCCCCGCCGAGATCGTCACGCTCGGCCATGCATTCTCGCTCCTCGGAACCGACGATCTCGAAGATGTCTACTGGTCGGGGAGAACCTGTCTGGTGTCGGCGTACGTCGACATCCCGGCATATGACGCGGCGTTCGCTTCGTTCTTCCTCGGCTCGGACCCGGACATGTCGCTCGAAGTCGGCGAGGATCCGGAAGACGAGGTGACCGATGCGGGAGCCGCCGGGGCGGGGGACGAGCGGGACTCGTTTCTCGACAGCCCCTCGGTCGAGGACGGTGACGGCGGATCCGAGGAGCCGGAGGCTGACCCCGACCCGGGAGCCGTGGCCTCGCTCTTCGAGATACTCCGGCACCGGTCCTTCTCCGAGTGGACCGACGAAGAGAAGACCAACCTGGCCACGCTCGTGGGCCGGATCGAGATTCGGGTACCGCGCCGATGCACGCGGCGACTCCGGCCGGCGACGGTGGGCCACAGCCTGGATCTGCGCAGGACCGTCCGCCGAGCGCTGCAAACGGAAGGAGAGGTCCTCCGGAGATCATGGCGGCGGCGCGTACACACACCACGGCGTCTGCTCCTCCTGGTGGATGTCTCGGGGTCGATGTCGACCCAGTCCAGAGCAATGCTGCACCTGGGCTACGGGCTCGCGACGAGCACGCTCGACACCGAGGTGTTCTGCTTCGGGACCAGGCTCACCCGCACCACGGACCTGCTCAAGGGACGTGACCCCGACCTCGCGGTGCAGCGCGCATCGGCCGGGGTCGTCGACTGGGCCGGGGGAACCAGGATCGGCGAGTCGATGGCAAGCCTGCTCCGGGATCCGGTCGCGCTGCGCCATGTGCGGGGAGCGCTCGTTCTGGTCGCTTCGGACGGACTCGAAACGGGCGACCCCGAGTTGATGGCCGACCAGGTTGCCCGCCTGTCCCGGCTGGCCTACAGGGTCGTGTGGATGAGCCCGCTCAAGTCCGATCCGTCCTACCGGCCGCTGACCCGAGGCATGAGGTTGGCGTTCCCCCATCTCGACCATCTGGTGGGTGCGGACACGCTCGGCGATCTGGAAGCAGTGGCGAAACTCCTTCCCAGGCTCGTCTCCGGCACCCGCTCTCTGCCGCGGCAACCAAGAGCCGGCTACCGGGCGAGACCGTAGGTCACCTCCACCAGCCGGCGGTGGTCGTGGACCCTCCCTTACATCTCCCGGATAGGCTCCGGTACATCGTCCCTTACCGCGGCCCACCGGGGGAGGGGACGGTGACACGGCGCCGGCAGCGACCACAGGAGTCCACGGATGGCAACCATCAGGAACGACCGCAAGAGAGTCGAGGAGTTCATCATCCCCCGGGGAACCGGCAAGGCGTTCCACCTGGCGGCAGGGCAGATCCTGCGGATCACCGCCCACGAGGGCAAACAGGTCGCGGACGTCAAGTTCATCAACGCCCACGACCACAGGGAGCAATTCTGCGCGTGGTGGTCCTCGTGCCTCAACTCCGAACGCCCCGATGGCCTGATAACCGGTGGAACCAAGAGGATCACCGAACTGTTCTCCAAACCCCCCTGGGAGCGGGTGATGCTCCGCGTCATCGACGACAAGGTCGGAGACCACCTCTTCAACGGCGCCTGCTCACCCCGTATCCGGGAGTTGATGCCCGAATTCGACTATCTGGGTAGCGAGACCTGCGTGGACCTCTTCCAGGAGGTCCTCGCTCCCCATGGCATCGGGCTCGAAGACCTGGAGGCGTCCGGTACGTTCAACGTTTTCATGCCGGTCCGCTTCAGGGACGACGAAGCCGGAACGTGGGAGTTCCTTCCGCCGTCCTGTGAGAAGGGTGACTTCATCGAGTTCCAAGCGGAGATGGACATCCTGGTGGCGGCGACCTCCTGCCCGCAGGTCGCCATCATCAACGACTACAACCCCAAGGCCATGATGTACCAGATCTTCGAACGGCAGGGCTAACGACAGGCCCCGTGCCGACCAGTCAAGCCTTAGATCGAGAGTAGGAACACCACGGCTAACCGCTGGGCGTGCCATGCCGACCTCAGGTGGTCCCTTAGAAAGAGGCTTCCTGGGATAGGACCGTCACTGCCAACATGTCTAGGAACCTTGCGAGTTCCGGCCATTGGAAATTGACGCCCTGGTAGAAGGAAGACGTCGTACTCCTGGTCAGGAAAACGGCTGTGCTTCCTGCCACAGTGATAGAGGCCTCATAGGGCCCCTCCGGTGTCCTGGTCACCTCGATCCGGGTGTCTCCTGTATCGAGTTCCCAGGCTCCCCCATGGGTGGCAACCAATTGTCTCTCGGTCGTTTCGTTCATCGCACGGGGGAGTCGCTCGACAAACGCAGCGACGTGTGCTGTCGACTCCGGCACTCCGTCGTGGGTCATACGCGACTGGGCATCTTCCGTGATCGTTCTCGCAGAGAGGTTGCCTACCCAAATCGATGCTTCATAGTGTCCTTCCGCGGTTCTGTCCAGAGCGACGTGTACGTCCCCCTTGGAGTGATCCCATCGACGCGGGCGTAATACGTAGTGGGTACCGCGCTTTGAGCCGCGGCGTTCCAGTTGGCCATCGCCGACGAGGCGGTTGAGAATCTTGACCACAGCAATCCGGTCAAGCCCTGTAGCAAGTCTCACGTCGGCGTTCGCAATCGGACCCGCAACCGCGCGCGCCAGTACCTCAGCGTCGAAATCCGTCCCCTTGATTCGTGTACCGTCGGGCTTTGCGATTTCTGGGCTCAATGCGTAGGCCGCCCCCGCCCCGGCGCCCTGCTGCTGCAGTAAACCTCTGTCACGAAGCCGTGCCAGTACCCTGCTTGCCCGGGAAGCATTCACACCCAGGAGGTTCCTGACCACCGTGTTGGTGAGGGCCTCACCGCGGGCGGCTAGGACAAGCAACCGAACATCGGACGGTTCAAGGCCCCCAACCAACACGCCGTCACCTACCGAGTACGGCCGGTCCGCAGTGCCAGTGGCTGAGGTGAGGGTCTGAGCGAGCCAGGCACGCTCCAGTGGCGAAGCCTCCGAGCGCAGCCTGAGCGTGACCGTAACCGACGAGTCATCCGTCTCGAACTTCGGTGGCGCCATCAGGTTCAGCGCCATGTGACGGTACATCAGATCGACACCGCGCCCGGCGTCCTCAGCGACACCGAAGTAGCGAAGCGTCCTGATGACCAGCACATTGCGCGGGTTGGACTGCTGCGAGAGACTATCCAGGGACACACCGTGGGGTAGCCCGCCCGGTGAACGCACGATGACCCGGTCCGGCCGTATCTCAACCCGTACAGCTTCTCCCAGGGCCGCGTACGAGCGGTGCGCGACGGCGTTGGTGATTGCCTCGCGCACTACCGGTTCGGGTAGACGATGCAACTCGTGGCGCCAGACACCGATTGTGGCCAAGTCCACACCCAGTTCTTCCAGCACAAAGCCTGCGGCGTCGGGCACCTGGTGGTGAAGGGGACCAGTGAACTCCTCGCGGCGGTCGTAGTTGATTCCGTCGTCGGGGTACCGGAAAACTTCTACGTGCGCCTTGCCTAACGGTGTACTGGGGTTTGGGAGTAGGAAAAGGGCACCCGCCACGCTGAGCCGATCACAGGCACCACTCAGCACTACGAAGCCGTTGTCCCGAAGCCGGTCCAGCAATTCAGGCGAGCTACCGCTCCGTTCGGTCCATTGCCATACGCCGGCTAACTGCTGTCCAAGACCAGGATCGATATCACCGGTAGTCAGCCTCGTAGCGGAGGATTCCGTAGAGCGCCCGAACCGCCTGGCGATGAAATCGGCGAGGTCGGCGCCTAGCAGGGTCTGATTGGAGGCACCCCGGCGCTGCTTGACCTGGCCGTTGGGCAACTGTGCAAACGAGTGCTTTCGTGGACCCACTGATATCGCGACCACTACGCGACCGTCGACAGAGAGGCGGTGGATGCGGTAGGGACCGAGTTCCCGAACCTGACCCAACGTCTGACGCAATGAAGTGTCGCTGCTAACGCTCAGGTCGGCACCCTTCACGAAGCCCCGGTCGGTCACTCCCACTAGGATCACGCCACCATCGGCGTTCGAGAAGGCCATCGCAGCTTGGGCGATACGGCTGTGGGATGCACCCTCCTTGAACTCTACGTGCTCACCCTCTGCCGGGAACTCGGCCGCGAACTGTTCGGCAGTCAACTCATCTGCCGGTCGAGAGTGGGAACTCGGATGGAACATAGGATATGACATTATCATAGTCTCTGTCTAGCCTGGTGCATGATTATATCATAAGTCGAAGTGGCTCCAACGGGAAGTGATGGGAGCCTTGGCGGGGATACACCTTGCTGGTATCGGTTGCGTGGTTGTCACGGAGGTCAATCAAGCCGGGCCGAGATTGAGGCTGGGCCAACCTGCTACGGCACCCGGTGAACCCAGCGGTAGCCGCCCTTGCCTGACCGGTACGCACTGCGAAAGGATCGCTCTCCACTTTCTACAGGAATCGCGCTCAACTCTCACTGGATGGAACGGTCGCCCATCGCCGTTGTTGGGTTTCTAACCTCGCCGCGGCGATCTGGTACCGACGGAGCACGATGAGGCCTCCAGTCGCTCCAGAAGCGAGTGATAGACTCAAATTGTGGCTGATAGTCGGGAGGTGAGCAACGGATGACGATGACGCGGTTCGACTACGTCGCGCCTACAAGCATCGAGGAGGTGACCGCACTCCTATCCAGCCACGGGAGTGACGCGAAGATCCTCGCCGGTGGTCAGTCCCTCGTAATCCTGCTCCGGCAGCGGCTTGTCGCGCCCACCGTTGTCGTCAGCCTGAGCGGGGTCGAGGCATTGAGAGGTATCACGGGCAGCGACGGCGGCCTCCAGATCGGGGCGATGACCACCTACTCGGATGTCTCCCGCAGCGCGATGGTCAACCGGGTCGCGCCGATGCTGGCGACGGCGGCCGGCTCCGTCGGATCCCGCCACATCCGGAACCGGGGAACCGTAGGCGGCAGTCTCGCCCATGCCGATCCCGCCGGGGACGTGCCCGTGGCATTGCTCGCCCTGGACGCATCGATCACGCTCGCAGGACCGGGGTCAACCCGCACCTGTGCAGCGAATGACTGGTTCACGGGGCTGTTCGAGGTTGCGATGTCGGATGAGGAAGTTGTCACCGGCGTGACCGTCCCGCGGCCGCCGGAAACAGCCAGCCACGGATACCACCGGTTCAGCTACCGGGAGGGCGAGTACCCCATGATCGTGGCCGCCGCCGTCCTCGGTTGGGACGATGGGCGGTGCGCGTCGGCTCGGGTGGCCATGGGCGGTGTCGGTGCCCACCCACAGCGATTCCCCGCGGTGGAGGATCGGCTGGTCGGATCCGTGGTGAACTCAGGGGATATCGAAGCGGCAGCTGCCATCGCCGGCGAGTTCATGCATCCGCCGGCGGACGTGCGCGGCTCCACAGGGTGGAAGAGAAAGGTAGCGGTGGAATTCATGAGGCGTGCGCTTGCCGGGGCGGGCGAAGGTCAGGGGAACGGCAATGGCTGACCAGGACATCACCGTAGTCATCAACAACGAGCGGGTGTCAACGAGGGTTGCCGGCAACCGGCTGCTGCGTGACTGGATCAGGGAGGACCTCGGCCTCACCGGGACCAAGTCGGCCTGCGAGGATGGGATGTGCGGCGCATGCTCAGTCCATCTGGACGGTGACGTGGTCAAATCGTGCCTCATCCTCGCCCTGGAGGCCGACGGACGCACCCTGACCACGATCGAGGGACTCGCACCGCCCGACGGCCTTCACCCCGTGCAGGAGGCCATGATCGACAACTTCGGGTTCCAGTGCGGGTTCTGCACCCCCGGGTTCATCATGACGATCGTCGACATCTTGGATAAGGAGACCGTGGACGACCCCGAATCGCTCCGCGAGGACCTCGTGGGCAACATCTGCCGCTGCACCGGATACACCAGGATCGTGGCCGCGGCGATGGACGCCGCCAATAGGAGGGACCAATGAAGAAATCCAATGGCTCCACCGGTCTCATCGGAACCTCCATGCGCAACGTCGACGGGCGGGCACTGGTAACCGGCCGCGCCCAGTACACGGTCGACCTGAGCTTTCCCCGCATGGCCCATGGAAAGATCGTCCGGAGCACTCTCGCCCATGCGCTCATCACATCGGTGGATGCGGACCTCGCACGCGAGGTGGAAGGCGTGCTGCTAGTCATCACCGGCGAAGACATATCGGAACTCGGCCCCGTGGCGAACGGCCCGATACTCGACATGCTGCTCCTTGCCACCGGAAAGGTCCGGTACGTGGGCGAACCGGTGGCCGTCGTGATCGGCGCCACCGAGGAGGCTGCCCAGGCAGGTGCGGACCTGGTCCAGGTCAACTACGAACCGCTCCCCCATCTGCTGGATCCCGAGGAAGCCATGCAGAGTGAGGCTCCCCTGATCCACGAGGGCCTCGACGGCGTGGAGGGCAATGTCTGCTGGCGGCAGGCCACCAGGGCAGGTGACATCGATGCCGCTCTCGCCGAGGCCGACCTGGTGATCAGCAAACGGCTGGTGACCTCCAAGGCCCATGCCATGCCCATGGAGACGCATGCTGCCGTCGCCCAATACGATGACGTGTCGGGCACCGTCACGCTATGGACCGGCACCCAGCAGCCTCATCTCCTGCGCAACGAGATAGCACGGGTCTTCGGCCTTCCCCAGAGCAAGGTCCGTGTCATCAAGCCCTACATGGGTGGCGCGTTCGGCCATAAGGAAGGCCTCCATACCAACGAGGCAATGGCAATCTGGGCCGCCCGTGCGCTACGGAGACCGGTCCGCATCGAACTCAGCCGGGCCGAGGAGTTCGCGGCGACGGTCAGCCGCAATCCTCACATCCGGGACGCAACGATCGCGGTCCGCAGCGACGGGAAGGTACTCGGCTGGAAGGAGACCATCACCCAGGACGTCGGGGCCTACACCAACATCAGCCCCGCGGTGCTCGCACTGTCCGAGTGGGTAACTGTCGGGCCGTACAAGACCCCGGCCCTCGATATCGAAGGTGCGGTCGTCTACACCAACAAGCCTCCATCGGGCGCTTTCCGAGGCTTCGGCAACCCGCAGGCAACCTTTGCCCGCGAGGTCATGTTCGATATCGCCGCCCGCGAACTGGGGATGGACCCGGTGGAGTTCCGTTACAAGAACTTGATCCGATCCGAGGACCTGCCGACAGCCACGGCCAACGGTCTGAAGCTGATCACGCTGCCGATCGAGGAGGCAACCGGAGCGGTGGCCGACGCGATCGGATACGACGCCATGCGCGCCTCCAAACCCGCGTGGCGGGGTGTGGGCATCGCCAACATGCTCGAGTGGGGCGGTGGGTGCCGCTGGCACGTGAACTACGACGTGGACATGTCGTCGGTGACCGTCGAGATGAACGCGGACGGCAGCGTGGTGGTCGCCACCGACGCCGCCGACTCCGGACAAGGCCACGCGACCATCTTCACCCAGATCGTCTGCGATCGTCTGGGAGTGGACCCCGCCACCGTGACGGTGCTGCAGTCGGACACCGAGAGTTCCCCCTTCGGATTGGGGACGTTCGCCAGCCGAACCGCGGTCGTGCACGGCTCGGCGCTCACCAGGGCATGTGACAACCTGGCCGAGACGCTCATGCAGGTCGCCGGGTCGAGCTTGGAGGCCGACCCTGCGGACCTCGAGATCGCCGACGGCCAGATCCGCATCCGGGGAACCAATCGCGGAATGCCTGTGACGACGGTCGCTGCCCTAGCCCACTACGTGCGGGCTGTGCTTCCGGGCGACATGGAATGCACCTCACTCGTGGCGACCGCCAGCTTCGACACCCCGTCCGACGTTCCGGATGAGAACGGCGTGGGCAACTTCGCGGCCAACTACACCACCTCCGCCACCATGGTCGTCGTGGACGTGGACCCGACCACGGGCAAGGTGACAATCGTGGACTGGGCAAGTGCGGAGGACGTGGGACGGGCGATCAATCCGGACCTCCTGAAGGGACAGCTACAGGGCGGCGTCGCCCAGGGAATCGGCTTCGCCCTCGGCGAGGACCTGATCTTCGACGAGTCGGGTACCGTCCTGAATCCGTCCATGGCGGACTACCAGGTCCCGACGGCGCCGCAGGTTCCGCTGATCGAGGACAAGATCATGGCGATCGAGAGCTTCGACCCCACCTATCCCCTCCAGCACAAGGGGATCGGCGAGAGCGGTATCACACCCGCAGCAGCAGCGATAGCCAACGCCGTCTTCGACGCGATCGGTGTACCCATCACGACCCTGCCGATCACCCCGGAGAAGGTGTTGGCAGCAATCGAGAGCCGGCTCGATTAGCAATCTGGGGCAGTAGCCGGCCCAGGTTCGGGTTTGTGGTAGCCGGTGGCTGGTCGCACAAGACACCGCACTCCTCAATGGGATCAACCGGCTCTGGAGGCGTCCTGCTCTGACTGACAGGTTGCGCAAACGAGTGAATAGAGCGGAGGACGGGATTGCGGGTACGTTGCGAGCGGTGCGGTTCAGTATTCGACGTGGTTGGGTCCGGTCTTCACAAGTGCTCCGTCTGTGGCATCTCCGACGAAGTCCGCGCGACCATCCCCGTGGAGCCAGTCGATCGTAGCTTTGGCGATACGGATGAGTCATCCCCGCCCGCTGGAACTATGAGATCCGGTGGCGGGAAGGTCCGCCCCTTCCTCGGCAGCTGGATGAAGCGGACATATCAGTTCTTGACGAAGCACTTTCTCGCCGACGAGCCGGAGATACCGACCCCCATACCTACGCCCACTGCATCGCGCCCGGATGAGCCGTTTCCGCCGGCTGGTTTTTTGCCGGAGATACTTCGACAGGCTGCACATCTCGCGTCCAGCTCCCGGGTCTTGCTCAATGTTCCCCAGACTGCCGAGCGCAACGCCAGATCAGCCTATGAAGCGGAGTTGGAACGCGTTGTGTCGGAACGGCTGTCGCGAATACCGGTCGATGCCCTGAAGGAGGTTTCCGGGGGAGGGCTCAGGCTACGAGCAATCAAGTCCGCCGGGTTTCGTACGGTGGCCGAGGTTCGGGCAGCCAGCCGCTCGCGGTTCCAGTTGATACCAGGGGTGGGAGCTATTACCTCTGATGGACTCATCAGGGCTACGCATCGAGTAGAGGAGGAGGTCCGTAAGACGACCAGGGTCCGTTTCGATGTTGACGATCGGCCAGCGACCCAAACCGGCCTTCTATCAGCGCTGGCGCGGCTAGCGGACGCGCGTCGGTATGTCGAGCCTATGCGAACCCGGCTCGAGAGGCTGATTCAGGCCATCAATGCCGACATAAGGGCTGCCCACCTGGAGGAAGCCGGGCCTGTGCGCCGCTTTCTGGCCGGACCACGTCGCAGGGCAGAAGCGCGAGCAGCTTACGACCGGTTAGCCGGACTGTTGCGCGATCCAGACACGGTTTCTCTCCTCTCCAGAATCACCGCTATAGAAAAGCGGCTCTTCGCTCCGCGTAGTAGGCGCCAGCGGGTCTGGGACGATTTCACGGCGAGACCCGTTTTCTACAACGGTCTGCTGGAGGATGTCGGGGGACTGGGTCCCGACGTTGATGTGTCTCAGGGTTTCCTACCGGAAGAGATCGTCCGACGGATCAGGACGTTCCGCCTGGACATCAGCCTGCTCAACGTGACTCTGCGCGGTTATCAGACATTCGGCGCGAAGTTCGCGTTGGTCCAGCAGCGGACCATCCTGGGTGACGAGATGGGCTTAGGCAAGACCATCGAAGCGTTGGCGGTCCTGTGCCATCTCCGGTCACGCGGCGCCAGGCACTTCCTGGTTGTATGCCCTGCCAGTGTTCTGGCGAACTGGGAACACGAAGTCTGGCGGCACTCACGACTATCGCCCACTTGGCGGCTCCACGGCCCGCAACGGGACCGCCGTCTCCTACAGTGGGCACGCGATGGAGGTGTCGCCATTACCACGTTCGGCACACTTCGCAGCCTCCAACCCCTAGCGACGCGGATCGCGGCCGTAGTCGTTGACGAAGCCCACTACGTCAAGAACCCTATTGCGCTACGCACCAAAGCCGTCCGGTCCTGGCTGAATCTGGCCGAACACAAACTGCTGATGAGCGGCACACCGATGGAAAACCGCGTCGAAGAATTCCGCACTCTCGTCAGTCACATCAGACCCGGCCTCGCCTCCCGGATACGCACAACCGACGGAATCGCGGGGGCCAACGCCTTCCGTCGCAAGGTCGCACCCGTTTACCTGCGTAGGAACCAGACCGACGTGTTGGACGAACTCCCACCAAGAATCGAAACCGCCGATTGGCTTACTCTCGACGGGCCTGCAGCAGACGAATACCGCCGAGCCGTTGCCAGCCGCAACTTCATGGCGATGCGACGCGCCGCTTTCCTCACCCCAGACCCAGGCGACTCGCCAAAACTCCGTCGGCTGGTCCAGATAGTCGAAGAAGCCGCCGACAACAGCCGCAAGGTGGTCGTCTTCTCGTTCTTCCTCGACGTGATCCAGCTGATTCACACAGCTGTTGGCGCTCTCGCGGCAGGTTCGATCACAGGTGGCCTGCCAGCCGGCCACAGGCAGGAACTCGTCGAAAGGTTCACGACAACAACAGGACCGGCCGTTCTCATCAACCAGATCCAAGCTGGCGGTGTCGGACTCAACATCCAAGCTGCGTCCGTCGTCATCCTGACAGAACCGCAGTGGAAACCCAGCACCGAAGAACAAGCAATCGCACGATGTCACCGTATGGGCCAAGTCCGCCCGGTTGAGGTGCATCGGTTACTTACCGAGGACAGCGTGGACGAGCACATGCTGAGAATCCTCGCCCGAAAGTCAACCCTCTCTGCCGAGTATGTCCGTGCCAGCACAATGAAGGAGGCTGCACCCGAAGCCACCGATACCACCGTCAGCGACCCCGGACGGTCCGTATCCGTGGCCGAGCACGAGCGGCGAATCATCGAAATGGAGATCTGCCGACTAGGACTCAAGACTCAGGTGAGGAGCTGAACCAGGCTGGTGCCCCAGATACTCGATGATGCACAAGGGGATCGGTGAGAGCGGTATCCCGCCCGCCGTAGCAGCGGTAGCCTACGTTGTCTTCGATGCCATCGGGGTACCCATCACAAACCTGCCAATCACACCAGAGAAGGTGCTGGCCGCGATCGAAAGCCACCGCGAGTAACCACATTAGGCACTAACCGACCAAGGTGCCCGGTTGGGCTACGTACGGGCTTTCTCAGCACCCTCACCAGTTCCGAGGCGGTCCGTCCGACTGGAGGGGATTCTCTTGAGTCGTCCGCTACATGAGACGGTGGCCAACGACTCGCGGGTGAACTCGTCGGACTCCGGTCATGTCGCAGAGGTGACTATCGGATGATCCACGAACTCTACAGGGATGACCATGTCGTCTTGGTTCATCGGGTGCAGGATCGCCGTGATGTGTACCGCCAGAGCTGACTGCCGAGAGGATCTTGCGGGATAGCGGCGATCCCGCTCTACGGATGACCGAGGCCCCTCCACGAACACGTGATCGGCATCACGACCGCAGAGATACGCGCCCGGCCAGATCTAGTTGCACAATTGTAATCGTAGTTGTACAATCTGTGTCATGGGATTGACACCAGACGCCCTGCCAGATGTGAAGAGCATCCCGATCAGCGAATTCCGTCGGAAGTGCCTCACCCTTCTCCCGGCGATAGCGGAGAACGGGGGCGAGATCATCGTCACCAGGCGCGGCAGGCCCTTGGCGGTCGTCTCGCCGATCCGCCAGGGCGGGTCCGGCAGCATCTATGGCCTCTACTCAGCCGGCGACCTAGTATATCCCGACCCCACCGCGCCTCATTACTCAGACGAGGAGTGGGATGAGATCGTCGATGCCTGGGACGCGAACACCGACTAGGAACAGGCGTTCAGTGGCGGAGGCTGCTCGATGAAGCGGTCCGTGGTACTCGATACGCACATCCTCATCGCATACCTGCGGGGCGCTCTTGGCGGAGACGGAAAGCCCAAGACCCTACTCCGTGTCCTGAGATCTGCAGAAGATGAGAGAAGTTTGCTCGTGTCGGCGGCCACATTCTGGGAAATCGAACTGATCCGCCGAAACCCCAGGAATGACTTGCGAGCACTCCCGCCTACCGATTCTCTCGTCTGGACGCTGAGATCGAAGGGTGTCACAACAGTCCCGGTTACTCCCGAACTGGCTGTGCGAGCTGTCCGCCTGCTCGACGAGGGCTTCCACAAGGACCCGATGGACCAGTTCATCGCCGCAACCGCGATCGTGGAGGAGAGCATCCTGGCCACACGCGACCGGGCGATCAGAACGTGGGCCGAAGAACGCGGCATGCCCGAGTTGGCCCCGATGGATTGACGGGTAGCCCCCCGGCCAGGTCCCATCCTAGGGCGCTATTACCTCTCCTCCCGGGAGTAGGGAATTCCCAAGGCGGCCGGGGCGCCGATGCGCCTGCGGAGGTCGCCCCGGGCGAGGACGAACAAGGCGGCGATGGTGATCAGGAAAGGCATCATCTTCAGGACCTCGGCAGGGATCTCATCGAACCCGAGAGCCTGCAAAGTGAAGTTGGTCCGTACGGCCAGACCGAAGATGTAAGCACCGATCAACAGCCGGAACGGTCTCCAAGCTGCGAACACCACCAACCCGATGGCGATCCATCCCAGACCGGCGACGGTAGCCTCGGCGTTCCATGATGTGACGATCACGGTGATAAGGTTCGCGCCGCCGAGCCCGGCCAGCGCACCGCCGACTATCGCGTAGACGTAGCGGGTCCTGAGCACGTTGATCCCGACCGTGTCGGCGGTCGCGGGCTCCTCGCCGACCGCCCGCAACGACAGCCCGAGCCGTGTCCGCGATATGTGGAGGCCGGTCAACGCCACGAGCGCCCAGGAGATGTAGACGAAAATGCTCTGGCGGAACAGGACCGGCCCCAGCACCGGCACCTGGCTCAAGCCCGGGATCTCGATGGCGGTAACGGCCCTGTTGATCACGGTGAAGCCGTGCGGTTCGCCGATGAAGCGCGCCACTCCGGAGGCGAAAATGAACAGGGCGAGACCGGACAGTATCTGGTTGGCGCGGAACGAGACTGAGAGCACGGCGTGCAGACCGCCGATCAGCGCTCCCCAGATCATGCCGACCACCACGCCCACCACTACGTTGTCGGTCGCCTGAATCGCCGTGAAGGTCCCGATGGCACCGAGCAACATGGTCCCCTCGACCGACAGGTTGAGAATCCCGGACCGCTCGCTGAGCAACTCCCCCAGTCCAGCCAGGACGATCGGCGTCCCGGCTGTGATGGCGCCGGCGAGGGTGAGGACCAGCACACTCTCGTTCATGTACTCGACTCCTCCCGTGGAACTGTCTCTGCTCCCGGTGTTGCTGCCACGGCGTCCGGGGCATCATCCGGACCGGCGCGGCGCGGTATCCAGCGCCATCGATAGGACAGAAGGGTTGCACCGCCCACGACGAAGAGGATCAAGGTTCCCTGCACGATTATCGAAACCGAAATCGGGATCGGGTTGGCCATCGACTGCAGGGTCAGGGCCGCGTTCTCCACCGCGCCCAGGATCACGGCGGAGACGACAATGCCCAACGGAGTCAGCCTGCCGAGTGCGGCGACCACGATCCCGGTGTATCCGAGCCCGGCGGCGAAGCCCTCGGGGCTGAAACGCCCACCCCTCCCCAGCAGCTCGATTGCGCCGGCGAGGCCGGCCAGCGAACCGGAGATCAGCATTACCCGCATCGTGAGAGCACCGATGCTTATCCCGGAATAGTGAGCGGCCTTTGTGGAGCTGTTCATCACGCGCATCGTGAATCCGAGCCGAGTGTGCCGCAGGATGAAATGCACCGCGACCGCGGCGAGGATGGCGACGAAGAATCCCCAATGCAGCCTGGTCGTCCCGATCCTGGGCAGTTCCAGGAAGGAAGCCACCTCGCGACCAACCGGATGCCCGATAAGGGTCGTATCACGCCATGGACTGGTCGTGCCATCGACCAGGTAGTAGGAGAATATGACCGCCACGAAGTTGAGCATCAGGCTGGTGAGTATCTCGTTGACGCCGTACCTGGCCTTGCCGTAGGCCACCAGGGCAACCCAGAACACACCGCCGAACATCCCGGCGATCAGTGTCATAGGAATCCCGATCTGGGGTGCCATGATGTCGCCTATCCAGACGCCGAACCCGGTAGCGGCAATGGCGCCGAATATGAGTTGACCCTCGGCGCCGATGTTCCAGAGCCGGACGCGGAATGCAAAAGCCACGGCGAGGCCGGTGAGGATCAGCGGAGTGGCACTCGTCAGCGTGTCGGCGAAACCGAACCACGATCCGAAGGCTGTCTTGACGATCTCAACATAGACCTTGAGCGGATCGAACGAGCGGAAGGCGAGAAACGCCGCCACGACCACGAGCGCGAGCGCGATAGACCCTATAGGGAGCACAACCTTCAGCCACAGCGGCGCCGCCGGTCGGGGCTCGACGACCACGGGCCAGCGGAAGGCGCGACCGCTGCTCATGCGCTGCTCCCGGTCATCGCCAACCCGACCATTTCCCGATCAAGATCTTCGATCGCCGTCTCGTATGCGACCGTACCCTCGTAGAGAACCATCACGGTGTCAGCGAGCGCGAGCACCTCGTCCAGGTCCTCGGATATGAGCACGATCGCGCACCCCTCCTCGCGCAGACGACCCATCTCCTCGTGCACGAACTGGGCCGAGGCGACATCCAGGCCTTGGGTCGGCGAAGACAACACAAGCACCTCCGGGGAACCCGAAAGCTCTCGCGCCAGGATCACCCGCTGGAGGTTCCCGCCCGATAGGGTGCCCGTCTTCACATCAGGCCCGGCAACCACGATCCCGTAGTCCTCGATGTGCCGGAGCGCCCGTCGTTGCGCGTGCGAAGCCTTGAACCCGCCCCTCGCCGCGTCGGTCAACATCAGGTTCTCGGCAACGGAGAGGTCCGGCGCCAAGCCGGTGTGGAGGCGATCACTCGGAATGTAACCGAGACCCTGGTCGCGGGCGGCCCTCGGACCGCGCCCGGTTGTTTCCTCTCCCCCGATCTCCACTGAACCCGAGTCGGGCGCGACGAGGCCGGCCAGCACGTCGGCGAGTAGTTCCTGACCGTTGCCTGCCACACCTGCGATACCGACGATCTCCCCCGAACGCGCGGCAAGCGTGATCCCATGCAGCCCTTCCCGGTCATTCGTCCTGGACACCTCGAGATCTCTCGCTGCCAAGACCGGTTCTCCGACCTCGACGGAGCCTTCCAGGCGGGAGAACTCGTGCTCCACCGGACGACCGATCATGGCGGTGGCCAGGGCGGCCGCCGTGGTCTTCTCCGTAGGGACGACCAGTTCAACACGACCGTCTCGCATCACCGTCACGGTGTCCGACACCGCCATCACCTCCCGCAGCTTGTGGGTGATGATCATGACGGCGACCCCATCGGCCGCGAACGACCGGATCGTCTCGAAGAGACGCTCTACCTCCGCCGGTACCAGGACGGCCGTGGGCTCGTCGAGGAGGAGGACATCGACGCCCCGGAAGAGGGTCTTCAGCAGATCGACCCGTTGCCGCTCGCCCGCCGACAACTCTCCGGCATAGGCTCCCACGCGTACCGAAAGACCGTAGCGCTCCATGAGCGAGCGGACCCTGGCGCGGATCTTGCTGTAGTCCAGGTAATAGGAGAGATCGGGGTCACCGAGGACGATGTTCTCCTCGACGGTCAGCCGGTCCACCAGCCGAGCATGCTGGTGAACCATGCCGACGCCTCTCGCCAGCGCATCAGGCGGGTTCCGGAACTCGACGACCTCTCCGTCGAGCTTCAGGGTTCCTGCATCGGGTCTGTAGAGACCGGAGAGCATGTTGGCCAGCGTCGTCTTCCCCGCGCCGTTCTGGCCGAGCACGGCATGTACTGAATGCCGCGCCAGGAACAGGTCCACGGAGTCATTGGCGACAACCGATCCGAAGCTCTTGCTCAGCCCGTGAGCCTCAAACATGCCGTTCACCGATCCGGACCGACCCTACGGACCCGAGCAAGATCGGACGGTTCTCAGCCATAGCTAACAATCTACATCCGCCTAGCCGAAGTGGCGGGGTTTCAACCCACAAGCGTGTGACGCCTGGGTGGGAGAGAGGTCCCCGCCCATGAACGGGGACCTCTACCGACCTCCGCCGGCGGGATCACCGATCGTGCTGATCGGGCGGACCACCACCAGCCTGTCTCGTTACGATGGGAAGCCCCCGATTACCCCTTCGAGAAGGAAGTCCATACCCAGGAGGAAGCCGAGATCGGCGACCTCGCCATCCGCGAGCACCTGGTTACCGTCCTGGTCATAGAGGGGACCGGTGAACACGTTCAGTTCCCCGCTGGTCATACCTTCTACTGCCGCATCGAGCAGCGCGACCGTCTCGTCAGACAGGAAGTCTGCGTACGGGCCCGGGGATAGGAGCCCAGCCCCCAGAGTCAGATAGGTGTTGCCGGCTTCGTAGGTTCCGTCGATCATCTGTTGAGCCACTTCGGCGAAGTAGCCTCCAAGTTCCAGGAGGGCGCCGGTGAGATAGGCCTCGGGAGCGAACCTCTGTCCGTTGTCATAGATCTCGATCCAGTAGCCACCCCGAGACTGCGCCACCTCTCCCGCGGTGGTCAACTCGGTTACCTGGGCCACGGCTCTGACGCCCGTGTCGAACAGCGATTCCGCGGCTTGGCCTTCAATGAGCGGGTCGAACCACGTTCCGGTCCAGACGACCTGGACGGTCGCGTCCGGGTTGATAGACCTGGCCCCCAGCAGCAACCCGTTGATGTCGCGCAGGACCTCGGGGATCGGATACGAGGCTAGGATGCCGATCTCGTCGGCCTCCACCAGGCTCGCGGCCGCTAAGCCGCCCAGATACATGCCCTGCTCGAAACCACCGTCGTACGATCCGACGTTCTCGGACAGCAGGAAGAAACCCGGGCCGAGGAACTGGGCTTCAGGATACTTCTCCGCCACTGCGACCACTTGGTCCTGGTAATCGAAAGAAGTCGTGACGAGCAATGTGAACCCTTGCCTGATGAGATCTTCGAACACCCGTTCTGCTTCGGCTGTCGCGGGTACGGACTCGAGGAAGATCGTCTCCACCGCGTCGCCCATGATGTCTTCCAGTTCACGCCGTCCCATGTCGTGCCGGAAGTTCCAGCCATGCTCGCCCACAGGCCCCTGATGCACGAAAGCAACCTTCAATGGCTCCGCAGCCGGTGCCTCTGTCGTGGCAGGCGCCGCCGCCGTCGTCGTTACCTGGGCAGCTGTGGTGGTCGGCTCGGCTTCCTCACCGCCGCAGGCAACGGCAACCAAGAGCAGCGCAACCAGGCCGGCAACCAGTCTCATCGATGTCCTCATACAAACCTCCGCAAGCCGGGGGAAGGCTGATGTCCTTGTCCCACCAGCCCATCCGCGGATGCTAGACCGTCCGTTCGTGACCCGGTGACCCTTCTCGCGACGTGGAATCGATCAGCCGGACCTGCAACAACGGGGTGACCCTCGCATTGTCGTGGCTCTCGGTGATCGCTCGCGCGGGTCAAGAACCCCGTGGTTCGAAACTTCGTTTCACGGCTTCTGAAGCCAGTTCGCTCGCCAAGCCAGTCAGCCATTCTCTGTAGCCATCCTTGTCGAGCATCATCCGGGCCTTGTTCCGGTCGATGGAATCTCGCTTGGCCCTCAGGAAGTCGTCCGTCTCCAAGCCTGGGATTTCCTCCGCAGCTTCGATCAGGCGGCTGGCGCCTTCGATGAGGCGGAACGAGCCGTAGATGGCCTTCTCATCAAGGCTGAGACGGGCGGAGGTGACCAGGTAAAGGATGAACTCGAAGAGCGGATCGTCGTGCTTGGCCTCGCTCACGGGACGTCGCTCCAATCCTGCCCGTAGCGATCGTGGTGGACGGTGGGGTGGAAACCCTTGACCGGCTTGGGATGATCGGCCACGGGAATCCCGACCGCCATGAGAACCTCCGGCCTGATGTGGTCCGGAAGGCCGAAGATCGCCTGGACCACCTCCTCGGTCCAACTGGTCACCTTGCAGACGCCGATCCCGAGCGCGGGAGCGGCGATGGTCACGAAGGCGGCCGCGGCGCCTGCGTCGAGCCGGGTCACGACCTCGACTCCGCGCGGTCCCATGACATCGTGGGCCTTCTCGAGATCGCTGCAGATGACGATGATGGCGGGAGCGTTGTTCACGAAGCCCGGGCAGGCCTGTCTCACGGTCCACACCAGCCGCGGATCGGTCACGACGATGAGATGGCGGATTCCCGGCCTGGCAACCTGAGCCCTACCGGCCGCGTATACGAGTTTATCGAGCGTGTCCTGATCCGGAGGATCGGGAAGAAAGACCCGATGCATGCGGCGTCGCCGCATCGCCTCGAACACGGCTTGCGCCAGTATCTTTGCGGAATGGGATCTGCCCTCGGCCACCGTGCGACTGTACTACAGCGGCGTTCGGCCGGTATCCGACCCCCAACCGCCGGAAACGACCTCGACGCAGGCGGCTCGTCCGGCACCCGGGTCGCACCCCGGGTTCACTTGGGGCAGCCGGACCGACTCCTACCGCCTGATCGTCCCCATCGGTGCGTCAGCCGGCGTGTCGGCCTCTACCACCAGCGCGTGCGAGCAGTACTCCAGGTCTCGAATCCATCTGAGGTAACCAGGCCATTGTCCTCATGAAAGACACCACCGACCCCCTCAGCACCGAGAAAACCCTCGAGTGCCAGGTACATCCCTGGCTCCAGCACGACGTCCTCGTTCGGCCTCAGCCACGGGCTCTCCCATGTCAGCCCGAGACCGTGTCCGAGGACCGGAGACTCTTCCTCGCTCAGCGCGAGCGGAGTGCCAGCGGCCGCTTCGGAGAGCCACTGAATCCCCTGCCGGTGGACCTCTCCGGCTGTCATACCTGGCTTCGTCATATCCGCAAGATGTTCGACAAGACCAACGCTCGCCTCCAGGACAATCAGCTGCTCGTCTCGTGGATCGCCACCCACGACCGTCGTCCTTCCGAAGTCCCACAGGTAGCCCCCATAAGCTCCGTAGCAGTCGGCGTGGAACCAATCGCCCGACTCCAGCGGTCGATAGGCGTCGTACGTCGGGAGCCGTGACCATAGGAAATGATGTGCCAGGCGGCCGGATGTCGTGGGCATGTCGTACATGACGGCCCCCGACCCCACGATCACGTCCGCGGCGGCGCGTACCGCGTCAACTTCCCGGTTTCCCTCTTGGACCGCAGCCATCATCGCGTCCACGGCGCGGCTGCCGATATGCGCTCCCCGACGGAGGATCTCCAGTTCGGCGGGACTCTTGACCCGCCGAAGTTCCTCGATGAGCATGTCCGCCACGACAAGGGTGGTCTTGCCGGCGACGTGCCGCTGCAACCCGAGGTACGCCGCCGCGGACATGAAGCTCGTGCCGACCAGGCCGACCCTGTTGTCCACCAGCCCGCTGTCGCGTAACGCCTTCCCGACCTCGGAATTGATGTCGCTCGCCGCGCGCACGTCATCAGCGACCACAAGGTCGGGTCTCCACCACGGTCCGTCGACGATGAGAATCGCCGGCCCATCGACCGGAAGCACCGTGACAGCATGGGAACGAGCCGTTCCGAGTTCCTGGTGGTCGCCGAAGTAGGGATGCGGGGAGTAGTGGTTGGTCAGGTAGAAGACCTCGGGGTGCATGTCCACCGCACTGCCGCCCCTCGAGTAGACAACGAGCGCGTCGAGCGAGGCCGCTGCCGCCTTGGCACGAGCGGAGTCCTGGCGCTGGAGAAACTCCTCCCTCGGGACAAGGATCTCCGGTCTCTCGAACGCGACCGAGTCTGTGTCAGACGTGAACCCGAGACCGATGTCACCAACGGTCATTGCCCTCACCCGAGGGAGACCAGAGAACCCTTGCGATACAAGATCCTCGCTCTGTGCCGGGGGTAGGGTTTGAATCTACGACGCTCGGGAAAAGAGCCCGACGGGGCCTCCGAGTCACGATGCCGGGGCTGTTGTTCACGAAACGGCGGCTCCCACCGCTTCGAACATGCCCCGGGCTCATGGTGCTGTCGATCTGGCCCTCTGCCACCGGGCGACTCTACTACAGCACTTCCGAGGGCCGGGTCGGTAGCAGGAACAGCAGACCCTCTGGATCGGCGACCGGAGAACACGGAGATGGAGAAAGATGCCACCGGTCGCCGTATCCATGCCATAGCCTTGTTCAGGCCACACTAAAATGATAACAGTTCTCATTTAACTGTGCCAGATGTGTGCCGCTGAGTTCGGCCAGCACACTGCTTGCGGCCGGATGGCTCGGAACTACTCACTTAGATGACGGCCGAGAGGTCGAAACGAGCAAGACCCAGGCGCTGCGCCCGGGTCTTGTGTTAGGTAGCGGGGGTAGGATTTGAACCTACGACCTTCGGGTTATGAGCCCGACGAGCTGACCAGCCTGCTCCACCCCGCGTCGTTCGGACCACTTAGTTTAAACCACCAGAGCTTCCTAAGCCAATGCGTACGGCGGGAAGTCCCTCAGCCGATCAGCGGTAGTCGCGGGTCCGGATGGTCGGAACGGCCTGACGCTGCCCGTATCCAGGCCCAGTCGTCCTCCTGCAGGTCGCTGGGACGGCCCGGCACCGTTCGCTGAGCCAGGACACCATCCAGGATGCCCGCGGTCACTGCGATCCCTTCGCGTGTTGCGATGGGCTCGATCCCCAGTGCGTCAGTCAGATCGATGCCGTGTGCTACCGCCTCCACCATGCGGCTCGCCACGAACTCGTCGAGTTGCATCAGCGCGTAGTAGCCCGATCCGATCGTCTCCGGCGGCGTTGCACGAGCCTCTTCGATCGTCTTGGAAAAGGTCTCGTCGAGAACTCCAACGATGTCCTGCGGGGTCTTCCCCTCGATCATCACGTACGCGTAGTCATACACGACGGGCGCCACCTCGGAACGCGGGAAGATGAAGAAGCTGATCCGGTCACGACCGACCTGGCCCTCTTGGGGATCCGCTAAGAGCATCCGCGTCAGCCCGATCGAAATGTCGAAGTGGCCGGCGAGTTCGAACACCGTCCACGGCGTGGCGTCCTCATCGAAGGGAACCAGGTGCGTCGGCATCTGCCACTGTTCATCGGTCAGATCCCGTAACACGTCCAAAATCCCGTTGAGTTCGCCATCGAGAATGTCCACCATCTCCATATGTGAAACCATTTGACTCTCCTTACCCGATGGGCCTCCGTTGCCCTCCTATCAATCTACCGCTTCCGCTACTTCTGGAGCAGGCTAGATCCGGTATCTCACCGGTGGCAGCCTCCCGGGGAATGCTCCGTAGGCACTCATAGAACGGCCGCAAGCCGGAGTGCCTCGTCGAAGGAGGCATCGTTCAGCAGCAGCCGGCGCATCTTCATCAAGGGCCCCATCATGTCGATTGCGAAGGCGCCGCCCAGCCGGTCTCCCCGCCGGTACAGAGCCATCAGGGCGGGCCCGTCCTCTGCGTCGTGGACGAACACCACCTCGTCCCCGGATGCCAGGCCCACCAGTTGCAGGCGGTGTCCGTACTGGTCGGACCAGAAGTACGGGATCCCCGAGTAGGCAACAGGGGCGTCGCCGGCGAAGGTGTTGATGATGTTGCGGGCCACCGTGGTGGACTGCTCCACGGTGTTGGTCCAGTGCTCCACCCTCATGCGCTGCCCGAACCGGGGGTTGTGCCAGGAGGCAAGGTCGCCTAGGGCGTACACACCCGGGAGGGAGGTCCGCATGTGTCGGTCGCAGATCACCGCCCGGTCGGTAGCCATCC
Organism: Candidatus Spongiisociaceae bacterium; assembly: GCA_965219685.1. Lineage (GTDB taxonomy): Bacteria > Actinomycetota > Acidimicrobiia > Spongiisociales > Spongiisociaceae > JAPPFW01. Next base: position 2,214,354 of record CBDCOH010000002.1, read on the forward strand.
CGGAACCGTCGAGCCACTCGATGTTGGGGATCACCCCGATGCCCACCACCACGACATCGCAGGAGACCGCGGACGCGTCCGATAGGTGCACGGCCAATCCGCCGGGTGCTTGGTCCACGCCCACGACGCCGACACCGCAGCGCAGTTCTGTTCCGTAGGCGCCGTGTAGCGCGGCGCAGCGCTCCCCTACCTCGGCGCCCACCGCCATGACCAAGGGTTGCTCGGCCGCCTCGATGATGGTCACGTCGATCCCCCTGCTGCGGGCGCTGGCCGCCACCTCGCTGCCGATGAACCCCGCCCCGACCACCACCAGATGGCCCGCATCGTCAAGGGCCGACCGGATCGCGGTCGAATCGTCGAGCGTGCGCATCACGTTGACTCCGGGCACCGTTTCCATCCCGGGAATCTGTCGGGGACGGGCACCTGTGGCTATCACCGCCGCCTCGTATTCCAGCCGCTCACCGGTGGCCAGCGTGATGCTCCGGGAGTCGCCGTCGAGAGAGACAGCCGGCGAGCCGAGCCTCAACTCGATCCCTTGCTCCTCGAAGAAGTCGGCAGTCCGGAATATGGCGTCATCCGGTTGTTTCTCGCCGGTGAGTACCTCCTTCGAGAGCGGAGGCCGGTCGTAGGGGAGGTGTGCTTCGTCACCCGCCAGCGTGATCCGCCCTTCGAAGCCGAGCCTGCGGAGCGCGGAGGCCGTACGCAGTCCGCCCAGCGACGCACCGACGATTACGACCGATGGAGAGTCGGGACCGGGAACTTTCACCCGGTGGGAGCGAGCTCGATCTTGCCGTCCGCGAACTCCAGGAGCCAGCGACGGTAAAGGACCGTGCCGAGGTCGGCTGCCTTGACGTGCATCTCGGCGGTCAGCTCCACGGGGAGCTCCTCGGGCCGTTGTGACTCGACCACCGGCCTGTCCTGGGCGAGGATCACGTGCTGCATCCGGATGAAGTCCTCGTCCCGTTCGAAGGCGTAGTCCCTTGCCACGAAGGTGAAACACCGGGTCCGCTTGCGGCTCACCGGCGCCACCGCGACGAACAGGATGAAGGTCTCGTTGGGGCCCGCCGAACTGTCCAGCCACATGGCGTTGGGCATGAAGACCCTGTACCGCTTCCAAGCCTCATAGGTCTGACCCTCGTCGGAGACCATCGAGTTTTTCGGGTTGTCGGTGTATTCGAGGAAGGGGCCTGCGTTGATGCGGATCTCTCCCCCTTGGCGCACGGCCTCGTAATCAGCGATGACGGCGTTGTCCCTGTCACCGAGAATTCCGTGATGGACGTGGGCGAAGTGGGAGAAGTCGAAGTAGTTCTCGAGCCGCCTCCCTACCGAGCAGTTCCACTCGTAGGGTTCCCAGCGCAGGATCCGGAATCCGGGATCGTCGAGTTCGGGCAGCACGGCCGGAGGGAAGACGGGGGGTTCATCGGCGAGGCAGGTCCACACCAGGCCGCCCGACTCGATAGCCGGGTACACCGGAAGCTGGGCCTTCAGCTTCCCGTTGAGTTCCGGACGGGCCGGAATGTCCACGACTGTGCCCTCCTTGTCGTAGGCCCACCCGTGGTAGGCGCAGCGCAGCCAGCAACCGTCGATCCGGCCCAGCGACAGCGCCGAGCCCCGGTGGCGGCAGATGTCGTCGAACACGTATGGCTTGCCGTCGAGCCGGGCCACAGCCAGGCGCGTGTCGAAAAGGGTCACCTGGTGGGGTTTGTCGTTCAGGTCCTCGGAGAAGGCCACCGGTTGCCAGAACCTGCGCAACTGTTCGTAGAGGCGCTCCTCGCCGGCTACGTCGAGTTGGGTGGTCCCTTGCCGCATCCTCACCTCCCCGTCGGGTATCGGTTACCGAACGTACGCGGCGCCGTGATGAACACGGCTCACGCGGTGTGGACGCTTATGGCCTCCACCGGGCAACACACTTCGGCGCTGAGCGCATCGTCGAGGAGTTCGTCGGGAACATCCGGCTGGAGCACGATGATCTCCTCGTTGTCGTCGGAGACCTGGAACAGGTCCGGCGCCACCGACGCGCACATTCCGGACACTATGCATGTTGCATGGTCGAGTTCGATTGTCGCCACGCCGACTCCTCCGCTAGTTCGGCAGCCTTCACGCCGAACTATAGCCCCCATCAATGATGATCATCGGGCCAAGTCCACAGAATATGTCTCTAGTCAATATTATCGGCGAACCCGGAACCTCCGCCCGGCGACCCTCGATGCCTAGCCGCTCGCCAATTCGACCTTCCCGTTGGCGATCTCGAGCAGCCAGCGCCGGTACTCCAGCGTCCCCAGGTCGGCGCCCTTAACGTGCATCTCGGCGGCGAGATCGGCCGGCAACTCCTCGGGGCGCTGGGACTCGACGATGGGGCGGTCCTGGTCGGTGACCATCTGGGCGAAGGCCTTGAAGTCGGCGTCGCTGCCCGGGTAGTTGCGTCCAACGTAGGTGAATGCCCGCGTCCGCTTGCGGTTCACCGGCGCAGCGGCCACCCACAGCACGTAGTCCTCGACCGGCCCGGCATCGCTGTTGAGCTTCATTGCGTTGGGCAGGAAGACGCGGTAGCGCTTCATGGCATCGTAGGTCTCCCCCGAACCGGACTCCGGGTTGTTCTTGACGTTGTCGGTGAACTCGACGAAGGGGCCGGCGACGAACCGCAACTCTCCCCCCACCTTCTCCACGTCGTAGTCCTCGATGCGGGGTTGGCTGCTGTCGCCGAGGATGCCGTCGTGTACCCAGGCGAAGTGGGAGAAGTCGAAGTAGTTCTCCAGGCGGCGGGGCAGCGAACAGTCCCATTCGTAGATGTCCAGGTGGACGAACCTGTAGCTCGGATCGTCGAACTCGGGAATGGACGGCACCGGGAACTTGGGATCGCCGAGGGTCGTGTAGATGAGCCCGGACACCTCGACCGTCGGGAAGGAGGGCACCCGCACGTTGCGGAAGGCGGGCGAGAGTTCCTCCCGCGCCGGGACCCGGGTGACCCGGCCCTCCGCGTCGTAGGTCCAGCCGTGGTACGAGCAGCGGAGCTCGCAGCCGTCGATCACCTTCCCCAGCGAGAGGGCCGCTCCCCGGTGGCGGCAGAGATCCTCGAAGACGCGGGGAGCGCCGTCCAGTCGCACCACCACCAGTTGCTCCTCGAACAGGGTGAAGGCCTGGGGTTCGTCCTTGAGTTCGTCCGAGTAGGCGATGGGAAACCAGAAGTTCGCCCGCATCTGGTCGTAGAGCCGGTCCTCGGCTGCAACGTCGAGGAAGTCGCTGGTTGCGTGTCGGGTGGTCACGCTTCGCCTCCTAAAGATCGCCTAGGTTCCCTCGGGCGTCTCGACTCCCCATGTCGAGCAGACCGCCTTGACGATGTTCTGGTACCCCGTGCACCGGCACAGGTTGCCCGAGAGCAGATCCACCACCTGCTCCGGTTCCCGGAAGTCGTCGGGGTCGACACTCTCGAGGGTCATCAGGAAGCCCGCGGTGCAGAAACCGCACTGCATGGCGTGGTTCTCGTGGAATGCCTGCTGCATCGGGGTGAGTTCCCCGTCGGTGGCGAGGTCCTCGACTGTTCTGATGGTGCTTCCGTCGGCCTGGACGGCCAGGGTCGAGCAGGAGCGAATGGAGTCGCCGTCGACGATCACCGTACAGGCGCCGCAGTAGCCGTGCTCGCACCCCACGTGGGTGCCGGTCAGGCCGACCACGTCGCGGATGAAGTCGGATAGCAGCAGGCGGGCAGGAACCCGGTAGGTCACCTGCATCCCGTTGATCGTGACCGAAACGTCGGCCTCGCGAGAGCCGTAGTTGGAAGCCATCAAACCCCCGTCCCATCTCCATTGGATGTGACCGCCGACCGGGCGGCCCTCACCACCAGCGCGCCGAGCGCCTCCCTGCGGTACTCGGCCGTCGCGTGTACATCGTCGACCGCGTCGGCGGCGTCCTCGTATGCCGCTGCATACACATCCGACCCGTCATCACCTGGCTCGAATCCCTGCATGGCCCCCTCCGCGCTTGCAATCCGGCTCGCCACACCGCTCACCCCGAAGCTGACCAGCCGCGCCCCGTTGATCCCTCCGCCTCGAAGGTCGAAGGATGCTGCGATGCCGGCGATGGCGAAGTCACCCGAGCGCCGGGCGATCTCGTCCACAACGGTCACAGTAGCGGGAGGCTCCGCCGGGAAGTGAACCCCGGTCACGATCTCCCTATGGGCGAGGTCGGTCCAGAAGGGTCCGAGGAAGAAGTCATCCGCCGCTACCGTCCTCTCACCGGCCGGGCCCCGGACCGTGAGCGTCGCTCGGGAGGCTATGGCCAGGGCCGGCAGCTCGGCGGCCGGATCGGCGTGGGCGAGGCTACCGCACACCGTACCCCGGTTCCTGATCTGCAGGTGCCCCACGAAGCGCAGCGCTTTCCGCAGACCGGGCACCAAGCCGGCCACCGCGGCGGAGGCCATGACCCGGCTCTGGGTCACCGAGGCCCCGATCGTGACGCCGCCGGAACCCGCCTCCAGACCGTTGAGCCCGTCCACCCCCCTGATGTCCACCAGGAGGTCCGGCAGGGCGAGGCGGAAGTTCATGCTTGGTATGAGGCTCTGCCCTCCGGCCAGCACCTTGGCGGCGTCGGAGGAAGCCAGGGCGGCTACCGCATCGCCGATCGTGGAGGGCCGGTAGTAGTCGAAGGCGGCAGGCTTCATCGTTCACCCCGTGCGGCCGACGCCTCCCTGATTGCCTGCCGTATTGCGGACGGCGTGACCGGCGTGGCCTTGATCTCGACCCCGAACTCGGCAAGAGCGTCGGACACCGCCCCGCTCACCACCGCCGCCGGCCCGATCGTGCCTCCCTCCCCGCAGCCCTTCACGCCCAGAGGTTGATCGGGGGAGGGCGTCTCGAAGTGCTCGACAGTCATCATCGGTACTTCCGAACAGGTGGGATACAGGTACTCCATGAACGAGGCGAATTGGGGCCGGGCCGTCTCGGGGTCGTACTGGAAGTGCTCGTACATCGCCCCTGCGATCCCCTGCGCCACTCCGCCGTGGACCTGCCCATCGATGATCATGGGATTGATCATGGTCCCGCAGTCGTGGACCACCACGTAGTCCTCGATCCTGATCTCGCCCGTGCTGATCCTCACGCTGACCACGCCGGCGTGGGCTCCGTTCGACCAACTGGCCGCAGCGTTGACCTTGCCGTCCATGCCGGGGAGGTGCTCGAGTTCGGGCGGCTCGAAGTAACCCGACATCTCGAGGCCGGGCTCCATACCTCTCGGCAGGTCCACCGTGCGGACCCAGGCTGCGGTCGCCACCTGTGACCAACTCACTGTCGGCGCTTCGCTGCCTGCCACGTGGAAGTTACCGCCGGACAGCATGACGTCCTCGGCGGCCGCCTCCAACATGTGGGCCGCTATGTCCCGGGCCTTGGTCATCACCCGATCAGCGGCCATCAGTATCGACCCGCTCATCACGATGGCCGATCGGCTGCCCCACGCTCCGAGCCCGTACGGGACCCGGTCGGTGTCGCCCATCACCACCGTCACGTCGTCGGGATCCAACCCCAGGGACTCTGCCACCAACTGCGCAGCGGTCGTCTCGGTGCCCTGGCCCAGGGCGGTGGTGCCGAGCCCCACGCGGGCGGAACCGTCGGGATCGACCCGGAGGGTGGCGGAATCATAACCGGCCCAGTGCCCGGTGGTGAGGTGGTAGGTGGGGGTGGTGGGCTCCACGTAGTTGGTGTAACCGACCCCCACCCGCACGTCGGGATCGTCGGCGTACTTGGCCTGCACACGCTCCACGGAGGGGCCGATCAACTCCACGGCCCGCTCCCAGCCCTTGGCGTGCGATCCGGAGTCCACCCTCCCGCCGCCGTGCATCTTGTAGGGCATCTGATCCTCCTGGAGGATCATCCGGCGGCGGATCTCCACCCGGTCGGTCCCGGTGAGACGGGCCACCCGATCAATGATGCTCTCCATGACGAACATTCCCTCGGGCACCCCGAATCCCCGGTAGGCGCCGGCGGGCGTCTTGTTGGTGACCACGCAGAAGTGATGGACCTCCATGTTCGGGAAGTCGTAGCCTCCCGTCAGGCACCCGCCGGTCACGAACACCGTGGCGGTGCCGGGCATGAAGATCTCGCCGGATCCGACGTCGCAGTAGGCCTTGCAGCGGACGGCCCGGATCGCCCCGTCGTCGTCATAGGCCACGTCCACGTCGTGGCGCTGGTCCCTCGCGTGCACGGCGGATACCAGGTTCTCGAAGCGGTCCTCGAGCCAGCGGACGGGCCGTCCCAGCCTGCGGGCTATCCACGGCACGACGATGTCCTCGGGGTACTGGTGGGTCTTGGTGCCGAAGCCCCCTCCCATCGCCGGGCTGATGACCCGGATGCGCGGCTCGGGAATGCCCGTCATCTCGGCGAGCGTCGTGCGGACGATGTGAGGGCTCTGGGTGGAGGACCAGACCGTGAGATGACCATCAACCTCATCGGCGAGCACCCCCCGGCACTCCAGGGGGAGCCCGGTCTGGCGCTGGCTCACGTAGGTGTCGCTGAAGGTGTGATCGGCCTCCTCGAAGGCTTGCGTCACCTCGGGCTTTTCGGCGGGGAAGTTGACCAGGAAGTTGTCGGGCCAGTCGTCGTAGAGGCGGGGGGCATCCCCGGCCAACGCCTGATCCAGGTCCGCCACGGTAGGAAGCGGGTCGAACTCGGTGTGCGCAGCCACCAGCGTCGCCGCGTCCTCCGCCACGTACCGGTCGGTGGCGACCACGGCCGCGTAGGGAGAACCGACATATCGCACCCGGTCAACCGCGAGGGGCCGCTGGCCCACCGGCTGGATGTAGAGGATCTTGTGCGGGAAGGAGCCCACATCGGCCAGGTCGGCGCCCGTGAACACTGCATGCACGCCGGGCAGGGCGAGTGCGGGACCCTTGTCGATGCTGACGATCCGGGCGTGAGCCTCGGGACTCCGCACGAAGGCCACTTCGAGCATGCCGGGCAGCTTCAGATCGGCGATGTAGCGCTGGCGACCGAGCAGGGAGGACCGATCCTCCCTGCGAGGCACCGCCCTGCCGATGTGTCCGGCCCGATGCCGGATCATCGGGTTGATACGCGTGGGACTGTCTACCGTCATCTCTCTCCCCAACCTCCCGCGTCAACCCCTCGAACGGGGACTCCTACCGGGTCGAGATTATTGATGTAATCTAACACGGCCCGCTTTGGTCTGTTGTCAGAACGGCGCCGGCAAGCTGCGTCGGAACCCTATCCGACGAGTCGGCACACCCATCCACTCGGTCGGCCGTGTCACAGGCCCGCTACATACTGGTATGCAGCCGTAAACACCACCGGTCCGTTGTGCGGTACCGACCGGGCCGGGTCAGGGATTATGTTCGCGGAACCGACCCTTGAAGGGCCGGCGGGACGCGTTCGGAGACAGAGGAGGTGGTGGCGGGGGCGGGCCCTACGGAGGGATCCCGTCCGCCGTTTTTCGCGTTCTCCGTCCCTGGGCCCTGACCGGTGGTGTGGTTGGCGCGCTCCTGCTTCTTCGGGGGAGGCCCCGTAAGTCACAAAGCCGAGGGTCAGCGCTCGCCCCGGTGGTAGGGGATCGTGAGGGACAGCGGCACGTTGGAGCGGCTGCGGTTGAAGACCAGCGCCACGATGGTGAGGACGAAGGGCAATGCCAGCAGCAGCTGGTAGGGAAGATCGACGTCGCTTGCCTGCAGAGCGAGCTGGGTGGCCTCCAGGAATCCGAACAGCAGCGAACCCACCAACACCCAGGTGGCCCTCCAGTTTCCGAAGATCACGATCGCCAGCGCGATCCAACCCCGGCCGGAGATGATGTCAGGGAAGAACAGGCCGGTAGATCCGAGGGAGAGGAAGGACCCGGCCAGGCCGGCCATCACTCCGCCGAACACCACCGCCACGTACTGGCGGGAGATGATGCCCACCCCGCGCATGTCGCAAGCCTCGGGATTGTGCCCGACACTCCGTAGCTCGAGCCCGTACTTGGTCCGGTAGAGAAACACCCACACGATCGGGACCATCACGAACGCGAGCATGGTAAGCCATGGAATGGGGAATATCTCCCAGGGAGCCTCCATCGTCTCGACTGTGGGGATATCGATGCTTCCCTCGGCCTCGTAGATGGATCGGTACCAGAAGAAGGCCAGACCTAGACCCAGGATGTTGAGAGCCAAGCCGGCCACCACCTGATTCACCTTGGCGGTCACGGTCATCAGCGCCATGATGAGCGAAAGGAAGGCACCACCGAGAGCGGCAGCCACCAAGCCGGCCAGAATGCTGCCCGTCTCGTTGGCGATGTAGAAGCCGGCGAAGGCGCCCATCGTCATGGTTCCCTCAAGGCTGAGGTTCAGGATGCCGCTGCTCTCGCAGACCAACTCTCCCAGGGCCGCGAGGAGGAGGGGGGTGGCGATCCGCAGCGTGGCCCAGAAAATCCCGACGATGACGGCGCTGGTGAAGAGGTCTTCCATGTCAGCCGGCCTTCCGGATCCGGTACCTCGACACCATCGCCGCGATCAGGACCAGAGCCAGGGTGGTCCCCTCGATCACGAACACCAGCGCCTTCGGGATGCCGGTCTCGTACTGCATGGCGGTTGACCCGTTGACGAGGGCACCGAACAGTACGGCAGCCACGATCACGCCGAGAGGGTGTAGGCGGGCCACCAGGGCGATGATGATGCCCGTGAAACCGATGCCTTCGGCGATGTCGAGTTGGACACGGTGGTGCAGTCCCAGCAGTTCCCCGGCACCGGCGATACCGGCCAGGGCACCGGAGATGGCCATGGTGGCGAGGGTCACGGTACCGACCCTGATTCCCTTGTAGCGAGAGGCGACCACGTTGGAGCCGATCCCCCTTATCTCGTATCCCAGGGTGGTGCGTCGGATGAGCCAGTAGATCACCAGCGCTGCGAGCAGCGCGACCGCGAAACCCCAGTGAAGGCGGCTACCGGTGAAGAACCGGGGCAGGTAGGACGAGTCCGCCATTCGCTCGGTCTGGTAGTAGAAGGTGTCAGGCGACTGCCAGGGCCCGGCCAGCAGGTAGGAGAGGATGTAGAGGATCACGAAGTTGAGCATGACCGTGGTGAGGATCTCGTTGGTCCCGTAGCGGACCAGCAGGCCGCTGGCGACTGAGGCCCAGGCCGCACCCGCCAAGGCCGCGAAGATGAACATGGCCACGAACAGCAGCGGCGCGGGCAGCCCTCCCCACGTGTCGTAGACGAACCACGTGCCCATGACACCGGCAAAGAACTGGCCCTCGGCGCCGATGTTCCAGACCCCGGCCCGGAACGCGATCGCGGCCGCCAGACCGGTAAGGATCAACGGTGTCGCCTGCACCAGGGTCTCCAGCGTGGACTCCCAGTTGCCGAATGCCCCGTTGTACAGGGCGGCGAAGGAATCGGCCGGGCTCTTCCCGATGATCAGCACCAGGGCGGCGATGATGGCCACCGCCACCACGAGCGCCACCACCAGGGTGACGAACTCGTGCCATGGGCGGACCACCAGCCGCTTCTCGATCCGCCAGGCACCGGACTGGAACAGCATCGACAGCGGGTCCCGGCGGTTGGCGCCGGGCGGCGCCTGGGTCTCGGGAGGAGCTTGGTCGGTCATGGCGCCGATCCGGACTCGACCGTGTCGGCACCGGCCATGCTCAAGCCGAGGGTCTCCAAGTCCGCCTGTTCGGGGGTGGTCACGGAGACGATCCGACCGTCGTAGATCACCGCGATCCGGTCCGAGAGTTGGAAGATCTCGTCGAGGTCCTCGGACATCAACAGCACCGCCGCGCCGCGGTCCCGCTCCTCCAGCAATCTGCGCCTGACGTACTCGCTGGCGGAGATGTCCAACCCGCGAGTGGGCTGGTGAGCGAGCAGGAGTTCCGGATGGCCCGACAGCTCACGGGCCATGATCACCTTCTGCAGGTTGCCGCCCGAGAGGGTGCGGGTGGGCTGCGATGCCGAGGGTGTCCTGATGTCGTAGCCCTCGATCGACTCGGCGGCGAAGGCGTCGATGGCGTTCCGGTTGAGGACCCCGCCCCTCGAGTAGGGACCTGAGCGGTGACGGCCCAGCACCAGGTTCTCCTTGACCTTGAAGTCCATCAGGAGACCCTGCGCGATCCGATCAGCCGGAACGCTGGCCACCCCGAGCCGGGCGATCCGGCTGGAGGACAACTCGCCGATGTCCACTCCGCCGATCCGGATAGTGCCGCTGGACGGCTTCTCGACCCCGACCAAGGCGTCGAAGAGGCCGTTCTGGCCGTTGCCGGAGACGCCGGCGAGGCCGACCACCTCTCCCGCGTGGACCGTGAGGGAGAGACCCTTGAGAGAGCCCCGACCGGTGACGCTCTCCAGATGGATTTCGTCCACCTCGAGAACCGGACCGCCGGGATGCGACCGCTCCTTGTCGAACTGGAACAGCACCTCGCGTCCCACCATCATCTGGGCCAGGTCCCGCATCTCGACATCGGCGGTGTTGACGGTGCCGACCACCTTGCCGAGCCGCAACACCGTCACCCGGTCGGACAGCTCCATCACCTCTTTGAGCTTGTGGGTGATCAGGATGATGGTCAGGCCGTCGTCCCGCATCCGGCGAAGGGTGCGGAACAGCTCCTGCACGCCCTGGGGCGTGAGGACGGCGGTCGGCTCGTCGAGGATCAGTACCTCCACACCGAAGTAGAGCGTCTTGAAGATCTCGACCCACTGCTGCTCCCCGACAGACAGGCGTCCGACCTCCGCGTCGGGATCGATCTCCACGTCGTAGTTACGGAAGAACTCGTTGAGCCGGTCGCGAACCTCCGACAGGTCGAGCCACTGGCTGGCCCCGGTCCCGATGACCACGTTCTCGACCACCGACATCGGAGGTACCAGCTCGAAGTGCTGATGCACCATTCCGATACCGGCCGCAATGGCGTCCCTCGGGGTCTGGAGCTCCAGTAACTCGTCGTTGAGCCGGACAGATCCCTCGTCGGGGCGGTACACCCCGTAGAGAATGTCGGCCAGGGTGGTCTTTCCGGCCCCGTTCTCGCCGAGAACGCAGTGGATCTCACCGCGGTAGATGTCGACGCTCACTGCGTCGTTGGCGACCACCCCAGGGAAGCGCTTGGTTACCCGATCCACAGCCAGGATCGTCTCAGTCACCGAGTTCACTCCCCCGAGGTGTTGGATCCATTCCGATGATCGGACCTACTCGATCGGATCGGTCTTCAGTTCAACCGTGAGAAGCCCGTTCAGTATCGCCTGCTCGGCCTGCGCGACGCCGTCCCGGACGTCGGCGGGAACCAGGTCACTGATCTCGCCGAGCGCGGACCCGCCGTCGACCATCGAGGTGTAGACGATCCGCTCCATCGGGGCGTCGTAGGGAACGCCCTCGGTGGTGTAGGCGTACCAGGCGTCAACAAGGTCCATGAAGGCGGCGTCCCAACGGGCGACCGCGCTGGTGAGCACTATGTCGGAAAGGCCCAACTGGTCGGTGAAGTGACCGAAAGCCAGGACGTTGCCTGCCTCCTCGGCGGCCGCGAACGGGCCGAAGCGCTCGGCATAGATCATGTCGGAACCGGCCGCGATCTGGGCGGCGGCCGCCTCCTGGGCGGTGGCCGGGTCGAACCAACTCTCGATGTAGGCCACATCGAAGGTGATCTCACCCTTGCCCAACTGCGCGGCCGCCGTCCTGGCTCCGTCTATGAAGGCATGGAGCGGACCGTTGACGTTGGGGAACGGGAAGGCCGCCACACCGCTGATGTGGTTGGTCTGGGTCATGGCCCCGGCGATGAGCCCGGCCAGGAAGGCCGGCTCGTGGATGAAGACGTCGATCCAGTAGCCGTTACCTCCCGTGGGCTCGTTGCCGGATCCGGAGAAGGCGAACAGGATGTCCGGGTAGTCGTCCTTGACCGCGGCGACCGCATCCGAGTAGGTGCTGTGGGCCACGATGATCTCGTAGTCACCTGTCTGGGCCAGGTCCCGGATCACGCGCTCACCGTCGGCGTAGGGGATCTCCTCGATCTGCTCCAGGGTGACCGTCAAACCGTGGGGCATCTCGTCGGCCACCCGGTGGACCGAGTCGATGAAGGTAGCGTACCAACCCTCTTCCTTGGTACCCAGCATGATCATTGCCACGTCCAACTCGGTCGGGCCCATCGGCTCCTCTTCTGCGGGCTCCTCCATCTCGGCCTCTGTGGTGGCCGGGGCCGCCGTGGTATCCGGTGCGGCGGTGGTAGCCGGCGCCGCGGTCGTGGTCGGGGCCGCGGTAGTCGTCGGCGCCGCAGTTGTAGCGGCCGGCTCGTCGTCGCCACAGGCCCCGGCGATCATTGCCAGAGCTATGAAGGCCGCAGCCAACGTAAACGCCCGGCGTTCCCTGAATCTCCTCATCGGGACTTCCTCCTCGTTTCGTCGCTTGTCCTATCGGACCGCGAGATTGCTCCGCCCGGAACTCCGATCTCGAATCGAATTCGTGCTCGAATCTGATCTCGCGCGCGCTAGCACGCACGGTGCCTTACACGCCCCCTGCACGATAGCGAGATGCGGACGGATGCACATAACAAAGAGCTAGGAACTTGAGAGCACCGGCTTACCGCGAATGCGGTACGGGGGCCACCAGCGGCGCAGACCCAGGTCCTCGACGATCACGTTGGCGGCGTTGTAGCCCGGGCCGAAGTGGATCGAACCCCCCGGATGGCAGGCCGATCCGCACATGTAGAGGCCTTCGATGGGGGTCCGGTAGCCGCTCGCCTCCGGGAAGGGGCGGTTGATCCCCCACTGGTCGTTCGTGTAGGCGCCCTGGCGGCAACCGCCGCCCACCATGTTGATGATCCGGTTCTGGATATCGTCGGGGGTGTATGCATAGGTTGCGAGCATGTTGTCCCTGGTGAGGTTGGGTGCGTACTCGGCCCAGCGGGCCCTCATCCGCTCCAACAGGTCGTCCTTGATGTCGTTGTAGGTCTTGGCGCCGTTCTCCAGTTTGTCGGCGGGGGGACCGAACTGCCAGAACAGCAGCGTGTGCTTGCCGGCGGGCGCATAGGTGGGATCGATCACCGTGTGACAGCATGCGTCGCCACCCAGCGCCGAAGGGACCCTACCGTTGCCGATCTCCTCCCAGTGCCGGTCCAGTTCTTCGAGGGTGTTGACACCGAAGAAGATCGCCAGCCCCTTGTTGGCCTCCTCCGAGTACTTGGCCGAGTAGTCGGGCGCCACCTCGGATGCGGCGTGGAAGCCGAAGAGGGCGGTGTGGTACTCGATCTCCCATTCCCGGCACCGCTCCGCGACCTCGGGCGAAAGGTGCTCCTCCCCCACCATCTGAAGGAAGGTCGCCGGGGGGTCGACCGCCGAAGCGACGAACTTCTCGGCGCGGAAGGTCTTCCCTTCGGAGGTGCGGACGCCCACGGCCCTTCCGCCCTCGATGATGATTTTCTCCACGTGCTCACCGGTGAGGATGATCCCCCCGCTGGCATGGAAGAACGCGGCCAGCGACTGGGCGATCTGGTGGGTTCCGCCCCGCACGATGCTGAGGCGCGGCGAAGCGGCGTACCGCATGAAGAAGTCGCCCACCCCGGTGGCGAAGTCCGGCATTCCCCGCACGCAGGCGTTCATGGCGATCCAGGTCTTTAGACGGTCGCTCTCGTACAGGTAGTCGAGCACCTCCCTGCCGCTCATGTCGCACATCTTCTGGTACTCGGCCCGGTCCTCGTCCCCGAGACCCACTCCCCGCTCGGAGGTCGGTTTGGGAGGTGCGTAGAACTCCTCCTCGACCTTGGTGAGGAACCGGTGGTACAGGTCCTCCATCGTGTCGAGGTCGGCCTTGGGGATCACGTCTTTGAACTGTTGGTAGGTGCGCTGCGGGTCGTCGGTGTAGGTGAGGAGTTCGGCGCCGTCCTCGAACAGATACGCCCGCTCCACCTCGCCCCGCATCAGCTTGAGGCCGTACCGGTGCAACTCGAAGTCCTGGTGGGGGGGCCCGTAGGACCAGATGAAGTTGGCGTGCAGGTTGTGGTAGAAGCCCGGCCTGGTGACCTCCTCGGTGATGGTCGCCCCGCCGTACGCCAGCCGCCGCTCCAGAACCAGAACCCGCAGGCCCTGGCGCGCCATGTAGCCACCCAACGTCAGGCCGTTGTAGCCCCCACCGACAATGATCCCGTCAAAGGTTCCGTCCACCACGCGCGCCCTCTCCGTTCCCGTACTCTGCGGGCTGAATATTGGTACCATCTATATCTGTTTGTCAAACGATCTATCCGGCCCACACTCGCCCGACTGGTCCCGGAGGACTGGCTGCCCGCGAGCAAGGGTCTTGACCTCAACTGGCCGAGCGGATACGTTGACCGTATGGATACGGTAGGGTGTTCGACCGTGCTTACCGGATCACGGGATCACACCCGACGAGCCATGAGGAAGTGAGGCCCCATGACCATCACAGAAGAGGCCACCGTCGCGGAGCGGGTCGCTCAGGCATTGGAGTTCTTGGACCAGGCAGAGGCCGAATTCGCTACGGGCGACACCCGCCAGGCCGCCGAGAAGCTCTATGGCGCCGCCGTCCAGGCCGTCATCGCCGCGTCACGCCAGCGCGGCTGGGACTACCAGTCACATCGAGCCAACAAGAACGCCGCCCTCCGGCTGGCCGACGAGTACGACGACCCGTTCCTCACGGCCGGGTTCACCACGGCTGAGAAGTTGCACATCCACTTCCATCACGGCGACATGGAGGACTACCAGATCACCGCCGACCGCTATGGCGTGCGCCGCTACGTGGAGCGCATGGTGAAGTTGGTAGAGGAGTACGAAGCGAACCGAAGGAGGATCCGAACGAGATGATTGGTTCCTAGACGAGTAGTTCCAAGGGATCTGCACAAGCGACCCTACTCCACGAACGCTATACAACGCTGTAAAACGCATTTATAACTGGTGTTCCCCTGTTTCTGGACTCGGAGCCCAGGGCTGCCGTTTTGTGAAGAGCCACCCGCAGCGCAAACTTGAGACCGGAAACAGTGCCATGGAGGATGGCAGATGACTCGACCTAACGTTAACCGTCGAGCACCAACTAGAAACTGCAGACTACCGACTAGGAACTATTCATCTAGGTGTCAGGTACTAGGTGCTAGCCGAGATCCATCCCTCGCTAGGGGGGATCTTCATGGAATAGAAGATGGGTGACCGGTGGTAGAGAGACAGACTGCTCCTTTCGGTCCCTGCAGCGACTCCCAAACCGGACCCGGCGGACTAATACATCAGAGGTGAGTAGATACCTACATCAGAGTAGAGGAAATTCCTCCATTAGTGGGAGGTAATCTACTACATTAGGATCCCTGCCGATGCTGGGAAAGACACTACCCCGACACGTTTCGGAGCAGATCGACGAGGCCCGGGAGTGGGCACGAGTCACACTGATCCACGGCCCGCGCCAGGCCGGTAAGACCACGCTCGCCCGCCAGATCAGCCACCGGTTGGACGGGACATTCGCCACGCTCGACGATCCTGCGATGCTGGAAGCAGCACGTAGCGACCCGGTGGGCTTCGTCACCCAGCCGACCCCGCTGGTGATCGACGAGATACAGCGAGCCGGGGATCCGCTGGTGATCGCGATCAAGAGGGCGGTCGACCTCGATCCGACGCCAGGTCGATTCTTGATCACCGGCTCTACCAATTTCCTCACCGTACCCACCATCTCGGAATCACTGGCCGGGAGGTTGGCGATCATCGAACTATGGCCGTTCTCCCAAGGCGAACTTGCCCGTGCCGACCCGGAGACCTTCGTGAACCTCGCCTTCGAACAGCCTGAGGTTCTTCGCGCCGGGCCCCCCGGGTTGACCACCCGCGATCAGTACTTCGAATCCATCTGTGAGGGCGGCTACCCCGCCCTGACCAACTTCACATCACGGCAGCGCCGAGGCTGGTACGGAAACTATCTCCGCACGGTGGTCCAGCGCGACATCGTGGAGTTGGCCGACATCCGCCGTGCCGACTCCATTGCTCCGGTGCTATCCACTGCGGCCGCGCTGACGGGACAGGAACTGAACGTGGCTCGTCTCGCACGTGGCGCGGGCATCGATCCGCGTACCGCCGCCGGCTATCTCTCCTGGCTGGCCACCGTGTTCCTGGTACACCGCGTGCCGATGTGGTCCCGCAACCTATCCACCAAGCAGGCCAAGTCTGCGACGCTATACGTGGCCGACAGCGGATTGGCGGCCCACCTTGCCGGAAAAGACCCGGTGGCCTTGGCCCGACCTACCGACACCTCCGTCGGCGGGCTGGTAGAGACATTCGTGGTCAACGAGGTAGCCAGGCAACTCGGCTGGAACCAGCCCGAGGCGCGTCTTCACCACTACCGCGACCATCGAGGCCCCGAGGTCGACCTGATACTCGAGGCTCCTGATGGACGTGTCGTGGCCATCGAAGTCAAGGCTGCAATCTCGCCCGGTCCCGGGACAGCCCACTGGCTGAAATGGTTGCGGGACCGCCTCGATCTCCTGGGCAACGACTTCGTCCACGGCTTCGTTCTCCACACCGGCCCGAACCGTGCAAGCCTCGGTGACCGACTCACCCTGCTTCCCATCGAAGCACTATGGAGTCCCGGCTTCCCGAACCAGCAGAAACGGCGGTAGACGAGCGCCCGCAATCAAAGGGCCATCCTCCGACCGCGTAGCCGCTGCCTCTATCCCCTCTGAGCGCCTACCGACCTCGTGTTCTTGGGCTTCCTCTGCTACTCAGGCGGGGCGTCGTTGAGTTCCACCACTAGGTCGCCGGACAGGATCTGGTCCCGCGCCTCGAGGACCTTGTCGCGCACGTCCTCGGGAACCAAGGCCTCGTTGAGCGGAGCGATGTCACCGCCTCCTTGCGGCATGTGGAACATGATCCGTTCCATCGGGGCGTTCATGGGGACGCCGTTGACCATCTGGTCCCACCAGGCGTCGATCGTCACCTCGATGGCCTGGTCCCACTTGGCCACGGTGCTGGTGAGCACCACATCGGGAGCCAGCGCCTGCACGTCGACCAGGTCACCGACGCCGTACACCCCCGCCTCCTCGGCAGCCTCGAACACACCGAAAACGATCGCGTAGAGCACGTCGGCGCCGGCGGCTATCTGGGCCGCCGCGGCCTCCTTGGCAGTCGCCGGATCCCACCAGCTCTCGATGAAGGTGACGTCCCACTCCACATCCGGGTTAACGGATTCCGCCCCGGCTATGTAGCCGTTGATCGGGGCGTTGACGTTCGGGAACGGGAAGTTGGCGACGATCCCGATCTTGCCGGTCTCGGTCATCAGACCGGCGGCCACCCCGGTGAGGAAGGCGGGCTCGTGGATGAAGGTGTCGACCCAGAATGCGTTGCTGCCCAGCGGATCGTTCCCTGACCCGGCGAATACGAACAGGATGTCGGGGTAGTCGCCCATCACAGCGGAAATCGCATCGCTATAGGTGCTGCTGCCGAAGATCAGTTCGTACTTGCCGCTGGCCGCCAGATCGCGGAAGATCCGCTCGCTGTCGCCGTAGGCGATGTTCTCGAACCACTCGGTCGAGATCTCGAGGCCGTAGGGCCTCTTGTCGGCAAGACGGTCCAGCGAGTCCAGCATCGCCTGGTACCACGGATCGTCGATGGGGTTCGGCGCGATGAAGGCCACGCGCATCACCGACGGTTCCTCTGGGGCGGGCGCAGCAGTTGTCGTGGGTGCAGCAGTGGTCGCGGGCGCCGCCGTGGTGGTGGGGGCCGCCGTGGTGGTTGGCGCGGCGTCCTCCCCGCACGCCGCTCCGAGCACGGCGAGAACGAGGGCAAGGCTGAGTAGCGGGCCTCTTAGCAGTCTCATCTTTGTTGCCTCCCTGGTCTGGATCGAGTGGCTTGCGCAGGGTGCGTCCGGTCCCATCCGGACCCGCCTTGTTGCACTTTGCGATATCACTGTCAGCAATATCGCTCCTGGCAATAATACACTCGGTGTGAACACGCGTAGGAGTGGGGAGCACATATGAAGGCCGAGCACGACGAGGTTTGCGACCTGTTGCTCACCAACGGGTCGGTGATCACGGTGGATGACGAGCGACGGGTCCACGAACCGGGATCGGTGGCCATCCGTGGCGACCGGATCCTTGCCGTCGGTCCGCCGAGCGATCTCGATCGATACCGCGCGACCAGAGTGATCGATTGCACCGGGAAGGCGGTCCTCCCCGGTTTCGTCGACACCCACACCCACATGTTCCAGAGCCTCGGGCGAGGCCTGGGCGAGGGCATGCCCCTCTATCCCTGGCTGAGCGACTTCATGTGGCCGTACGCACAGGTGATCAGCCGCCGGGAGGCGTGGGCGGGGGTCAGGTTGACGGCACTCGAGGCTGCCAGGGCCGGCACGACCGCCGTGGTAGACGATCACTACGCCCCCACGGACGTCGAGACGACGGTCGGGGTGGCACGGACCATCGAGGAGGTGGGTTTGCGCGGCGCGGTGGCGCGGGGCATCTTCGGGTCTCCGGCCGAGGTGACGCGCCACTACGACATCCCGGACTACCTGTTCGCTCTGCCGCCGGAAGAGGAACTCGAGATCACCAGGGCAGCCATCGAAGCCACCTCCGGCCGGAAGGTGGGGGTCTGGCCGGCGCCCGACGGGAACTTCATCGAACGGGGTCTGATCCTGGATTCGGTGGCCCTCGCCCACGAACTGGACACTCGCTGGCACATCCATTGCTCCGCCCCGCAGTCCGACCCGGATGCCTACGTGTCCTGCTACGGGGAACGTCCCGTCCACTGGATGAACCGTGCCGGCATCCTCGACGAACGGGCGGCGATCGCCCATGGCGTCTGGTTCGACGACGACGAAGTCTCGGCCCTGGGCGAGGCAGGCGCCGGTGTCGCCCACTGTCCCACCTCGAACTGTTATATGGCGGACGGCGCCATCCGCATGAACGACCTCCGGTCAGCCGGGGTGGTCGTATCGCTGGGTACCGACGGATCGGCCTGCGACCACCGCCAGGACATGTTCGAGCAGATGAAGCAGGCCGTATTCGTGCAGAGGCTGCACACCCTCGACCCCGTTGCGCTGAGGTCGGAAGAAGCGTTGGAGCTGGCCACCCGGGAGGGCGCCCGCTTTCTGGGCATCGACGCAGGCGTACTCGCTCCCGGCAAACTCGCCGACATCGCGGTGGTGGATCTCGACCGGGTCCACCTGCAGCCGCTGAATCGCACCATCTCGACGCTCGTCTACGCGGGCCGCGGTTCCGACGTGGTGATGACGATCGTCGGCGGAGAGGTGATCTACGAGAACGGCGCCTCCACGATGGTGGACGAGGCAGAGGTTATCGCCGAGGCCCGGGCCCGTTCGGCGGAATTGATCGAGCGCGCCGGGTTGCACGGCCTGCTCACCCCGTGGAGAAGGCAATAGCACGGGGGGAACCGGCAGGGGCAAGGCCGGGTCGGGGCGACCAAGACCTGCCTAAGCCGGATCGAAGCGGCCGTAGCCCGATTCGAGACGGGATGGAGCACCGCGGCGGAGGCCCATCCGACTACCCCCAGCCCCGGGCGTTGAGCAGCTTCTTCAGATTGCGCTTGCGCGAGTGCTCGGTCCGTACCCGCTCGAGCAGGTCAGTGAAGCGGTGCGGCTCATCCACGGCATCGCCGAGGCGGCGGATTCGATCCATCAGATCGACCGCAGTCCGGTAGGCGGACGTCTTCGTCAGGTTGATCAGTGCCAACACTTCCCGCTCATAGACAGCAATCGCGTCGAAAGGGTGGGAGTGCTCCCGCGCCCGGGCGAGGGTCAGCCACATCTGTCGGTCGCATCCGAAATCGTTAGCCGTGGTCCAGGCCTCTTCGATGTGACCTTCGTACAAGAGGATTTCCAGCAGCGGCCCCGCAAGCCTGGAGGCGACCCCGCCCTCCGCCCTGTCCTTACCTACCTCCTGAGCGGCGAGACGGGTACGAAGGAACTCCACACTGCGCTGCGACCAACCGCCGCCAACCCCCGGCTGCTCGCCAGCCTGTTCGAGCAGGCGCCTGTAGTTCGGCAGGGACGGATACGCGGCGAAGGCGTCCCAATACAGTTCCACCGCTCCGCTCGAGTCACCGCTACCCCGGAGCATGGCCGCTAGGTAGTCGCGCAGTCGATCGCTGTGTCCAAACCGACCCGGATGGTCGCGGAGGCCTCGCCTTGCCCACTCGATCGCCTCGCTCTCGCGACCGGCGGCGCTCAGCGCCCAGGAGATCTCCAGCACCGCGCCGACGCCGTACCGCCCACGGCTGTGCACTGCGATGAGCTCGTCCGGGTCGCCGGTGGCGAGAGCCCATCCCACCATCGCCTCTTGGACGGCGTAAGCCTCGCTCGAGTGGGGACGACGGTCCTCGTTGACATTCCTCCAGCGTGTTTCGAGTTCCTCGCGATAGACCGCAAGTCCGACCTCGCCCAGAAGCTCCACGTAGGCGACGGCCAAGCGATAGAAGGACTCCAGGTCCGGATCCAGGTCGACTTCCATTGCCACCAAGCGTCCGGCGAGTTCCTCAGGATCGGGACGACCCTGCACGGAAGCCTGGTAGTGGAGGTCGAGCAGCCGCGACGCGATCGATGGCAGCCAACCGCCCTCGTAGTCGACGTATGACATGGCCTGATCGGCGCGGCGGCATGCATGTTCCACCAAGAGAGCCACGTCGTCGGGGAAGCCGAGCTCGCACAGCTCCTCGAGGGCGTCGATCACCTCGTAGATTTCGGAGGTCCATGCCCTTCCCTCTTCATAGGTGACATAGCCGCCTGCTGTGCCGAACACTCCATCGATTCGCTTTCTCCAGTCGCCCGAGTCGGGCGCGACACCACGGCCGGCTCGGGACGTCGCCAATAGGCTCTCCCTCAGACGCCAGTCCGACTCGGCCTGATCCAGGACGATCTCGACCAACCGATCTCTCGGAAGTCGCCCCACGAACTCGGCCACTTCCGCGTCCGGGTCCCGCGCATACGGCTGGTTCGACCCAGCGGCGCGCACACCTGTCACCAACAGTGGCTTCGGGTTCAGCAAGAGCGCCACAGCCACGCAGTGCTTGCAGAACGATCCGTCCTCGGCGGCCGGGCACGTACAGGACCACCCCGGCCTATCCCCATCCACCCACAGCTCGACGGTATAGGGAATGGTGCCCCGCACCGTTGCTTGAAGACCCGATCCGAGCGCGGTCGGCGGCTCGGCCCTTCCGTCACGGTGATACCAGATGCCCCGCTCGAAGGAACGCCCTCCGGCCAGATCCGCGATCGCGGACGCCGTGAACACTTGCTCCAACGGACCCGCGGTCACACGAGCACCCTTCGCCAAGGGTGTTGACGCTCTGCCATCAATGGCATACAAACATGTTCAGGGTAGTTCGCCACTAGATGAAGGTAGACCACCGGTAGGTGACATCCCGGGGTCTCACGGCTGCAAGGTACCTGTGACCCACGACGCTGAACGGACGATCATGGGCTTGGTGACGGGTCGGCATTCCCGTCGGGATGACGACGGTGATAACGACTGTCATGGTCTTCCTGGACGGCCCGGGCTACCCCTCCGCGAAGAGCCACCCGCGGCGTAAAACACGGGGACCAACTGGCAACTGGCAACTGGCAACTGGCAACTAATGAAATCCAGAGCCTCCGTTGACCCAGATGTTCTGGCCGGTAACGAAATCCGACCATGGGCTGACCAGATACAGGAGGGTGCCGACCATGTCGTCGGGGACCTGGGTGCGTTTGAAGGCCCGCCGGGCGGTTATCAGGCCGTCGACGTGCGGTTGCTTGGCGGCGTACTCCGCGTCGTGGGGGATGTAGTCGGGTGTCAGAGTGTTGACCGAGATACCGTCGTCTCCCAACTCGCGCGCCAACGAACGCGTGAGTCCCCAGATGGCCGCCTTCGAGGCCACGTAGTGGAGGAACCCCGGAGTGCCGTCGTTGACGGTCATCGAGGCGATGTTGACGATCTTGCCGCTCTTCTGGGCCCGCATGGTCGGCGCCACGGCCCGGGCGCACAGCCAGGAGCCCTTGACGTTGACGTCAAAACACATGTCCCACTCGTCGGGAGAGATCTCCTCCATCGGACCCTGGGTGAGCGACAGGTAGAAGGCTGCGTTGTTGACCAGCGCGTCGATCCGACCGAAAGCGTCGACGGTGGCAGCCGCCATCGCTTCGGTGGAGGCGACATCGCTGACATCCGCCCGCACCGAGATGGCCTTGGCGCCCAACTCCTCGGCCTCCGCCACGATCTCGGAACCGTCGACGAGGTCGGCAACGACGAGATAGGCGCCCTCCGCGGCCAGCCCCCGGCTGTAGGCGCTCCCTATTCCACCGGCCCCGCCGGTCACTATCACCACCTGGCCGTCGAGCATGCCCATGAGCACTCCATCCTTTCGCTTCGGTCGGCCCGGCGCCGCGCCGGCGTCCCTCTCCCGTTTCCGCTAGTCCGTCACGAAGTCGGCTGCCAACTCGAACAGCCAGGAGCGGTAGGCGAGGGTGACGTCGTCGGCCACCTTTATGTACATCTCGGCGCTCAGCAGGTCCGGGAGGTGTTCGGGCCACTGGGACTCGACCACGGGTTGGTCCTGATCAAGCACCATCAGTTCGAAGTCGATCAGGAAGGCCAGGTCCTCGTCGGTCTGCGCGAAATCCGACCCGATGTGCCAGAAGTTCCGGCAGGTTGCCGGGCCGGTCGGTGCGGAGACCATGTAGAGCCCGTAGCGCTTGCCGTTGGGGAAGATCCGCAGGAGGTAGATCGTGCCCGGCAGGGTCAGGTAGTAGCGGTTGAGGACCGTGACGATGTCGTCGGAGATTCCGAGGATCCCCTTCATAGTGTCGTCGTTGGGTTCCACGACGTAGCGGTCGAACCGGAGCATCTGCCCCTCCCGCCAGACCTCGTGGTCCTCCACCTCCGCCTTGTCGCGAGTGCCAAGGATGTTCTCATGCACGAACGGGAAGTGCGAGAAGTCGACGAAGTTCTCCAGCCGGCGCGGAGCGCTGGTCCTCCAGTCGTAGAAGGGCGGTGACTGCCAGTGCATGTTCGGATCGTCCCACTCGGCCAGTCCCGGCGGGTCGCCCCAGGGTTCGTCGACCAGCGACACCCATATCATCCCGGCGCGCTCCCGGCACTCGTAGCGGACCAGGTTGACCTTGAGGATCCCGTTGAGGTCGGGGCGGGAGGGGATGTTGACCAGGTTGCCCTCCATGTCGTAGGTCCAGCCGTGATACGGGCAGTTGATGCACCCGTTCTCGATCCACCCGAGCGACGGCGCCGCTCCCTTGTGGCGGCAGACGTCCATGAACGCCCGGGCAATCCCGTCGTGGCGGACGATGAGTATCCGCTCGCCGAGCAGTTGCCCCTGCATCATCTCGTCCTCGCCGACATCGCTGCTGTAGGCGACCGGATGCCAGAAGTGCCGCATCGCCCGGTACCACTTGGAGGCACGTTCCGGAACGAAAGGGTCGGCCAGGTCCTGCATGGTGGGTTTGGCCACGGTCACCTCCCTCCCTGCTGACTCGCGAGGAACGGCTCAGACAAAGTATGCACCCCCGTTGACCAGCAGGCTCTGGCCGGTGACGAAGTCTGAGGCCGCAGAGCTGAGATAGATGATGGTGCCGACCATGTCGTCGGCCACCTGGGTGCGCTTCAGCGCCCGCCCCGCGACCACGAACGGGTCGCTGGTGGCGTCGGTGGGGCGCAGGTCGGGGTTGGGGATCAGGTCCGGCGACACCGTGTTGACCGTAATGCCCTCCGGACCGAGTTCGGTGGCCAGGCACCGGGTCAGGCCCAGCAGGGCCGACTTGCTGGCCACGTAGTGGGGGAAGCCCACCGTTCCCTTGAAGCAGGTGTTGGATGCGATGTTGATGATCTTGCCGGAGCCCTGGGCCGCCATGTGCGGGTACACCGCCTTGATGCACAGCCACACGCCGCGGACGTTTACCTCGAAGGTCCGGTCCCACTCCGCGATGGACACATCGGTGAAGGGGCCCCGTGTGGTCTCGGAGAACATCGCCGCGTTGTTGATCAGGACATCGATGCGCCCGAAGCCGTCCATGGCCGCCTCCGCCATCGCCACCGTGGACGCCTCGTCGCTCACATCGGTGGTGACCGAGAGGGCCTCGCCACCGGACCCGGCCAGTTCCTCCACGACGTGCGAGCCGTCCAGCAGATCGGCGATGACCACGGCAGCCCCTTCTGCGGAGACTCCATGCGCATAGGAACGGCCGATCCCGCGAGCCCCGCCGGTGATGACCACCACCTTGCCGTCTAGCACACCCATGGCAAACCTCCCCGCTGTCGGCCGGTACGCGACAGATTAGCCGCCGGATATTGCTGGTGCCAATAATCCCGCACGTTATTCTCGCCGGATCGCCCACACCCACGGCGACATAGATATGATCAATGATCACCAGATGAGCGATAAACCCCCCGCTTCCGAGGCTCCACTGGAGAGCGAGACCCGCCCCGGATCCGTAGCTGCATGCGACCTACTCGTCGAAGGGGGCATCCTGGTGACCCTGGACGAGGAACGCCGGGTCATCGAAGACGGCGCCGTAGCGATCGTGGGTGATCGCATCGTCGCGGTCGGCGAGCGAGCCGACTTCGATCACCTCCGTGCGAACTCGCGCCGCATCGTCGACTGCTCGGGGAAGTTGGTCATCCCGGGGCTGACCGACGGACACACCCACCTCTTCCAGTGCCTGGGACGGGGCCTCGGTGACGGGATGAGCCTCGTTCCCTGGCTGCGCCACTTCATGCTCCCCTACTCGCTCAACATGGACCGCCGGATCGCCGTCGCGGCCGTCCAACTAGGCGCCCTGCAGGCCGCCCTCTCGGGAACCACCATGGTGGTTGACAACCACTACGCACCGACCGACACCGAGACGACCCTCGCCGTCGCTGCCGCGGTGGAGGAGGTAGGCATCAGGGGCGCAATCGCCCGCGGGATCTTCGGTGAGATGAACCCCGGAGCAGAACTCATGGGGGTGCCGACCGACTTCTTCCGGTGGACCGACGCCGAGGAACTCTCCATCACCGAGGAGTGCATGGCCGAGCGGCCGGCCGGCTCGCTGGTCGAGGTGTGGCCCTGCCCCGAGAACATCGTCTACGTCACACCCGACATCATCGAGGGCTCGGCCCATCTCGCCGAGGCAGGAGGGGTCCGGTGGCACATGCACTGCTCCGAGGCTCACGACGAGATCGGCTTCTTCGAAGCGGTGCATGCGGACCGTCCGGTCGCCTGGCTCGAGAAACGGGGGGTGCTGACCCATCGGACGACGCTCGCCCACGCCATATGGCTGGATCCCGACGAGGTCTCCGCCATGGGCGGGGCCGGCGCCACGGCGGTGCACAACCCGATCTCCAACCAGTACCTCGCGTCCGGCGTCCTGCATCTGGAACCCTTGCTGTCGGCGGGGGCCAACGTGGCTCTCGGGAGCGACGGTGTCGCGGTGGCCGGACAGGACATGTTCGAGGCGATGAAGGCCGGTGCACTCATGCACCGTGTGGCACATCTGGACTCCACCACGACCACCGTCGAGCAGTTCCTCGAGTTGGCTGCCCTGGGTGGGGCGACCATGACCGGCGTGAGCGGTGGTGTGATCGAGGCGGGCCGGGCAGCCGATCTGGTCATACTGGATGTGGACAAGGTCCGTCACACCCCATGGAACAGGCCGGTGGCTTCGATGGTGCACTCGGGCCGCTCGGGCGACGTGGAGATGGTCGTCGTCGCCGGAGAGATCATCGTCGAGGATGGCCGCTCCACGAAGGTCGACGAGGCGGAGGTTCGCGCCGCCGCAACTGAGGCGACCAGGCGGTTGTTCGGCGAGGCACAACTCACCGGCCTCACCAAGGACTGGCAGTAGTGGCCTGTCTGCGAAATGGCAACGACAGACCACCAGCCACCACGGGCTGACCGGAAGCGTTAGAAACAAGGAGACGAAACCGGTGGAGACACGCAGCGTTCGACATGGCTACACGACCGGGGCTGAAGGCAACCGCCTGCACTACCTCGACTACGGCGGCGACGGAACAACCATGATCTGCATGCACGGCGTGATCGGCAACGCCTGGAACTGGGATGCGGTGGCATCCGGCATAGGCGGTCGCCGAAGGGTGCTGGCGCTCGACTACCGGGGCTACGGCGAGAGTCAATGGTCGCCGTCGCAGGACTACCGGACCTCCGACCACGTCGCCGACCTGGCCGCTCTCGTCGAATCGCTCGGTGACGACACCGTGGACCTCATGGGCTCCTCGTGGGGCGCACTGGTAGCCATCCAGTACGCGGCGGAGAACCCCGGCCGGGTAGGGCGGATCGTGGTAGTGGACGTGGAGGCTTCGTTCGCTCAGAGCGAGACCGACCTCTTCCCGCGACCTACCAGCCATGCCGACCACGCCGAGGTGCGAACCGGGCTCGGGTTCGCCTTCCCCAACGCCCCCGAGGAGATGCTCGAACTCACCGCCCTGACGAGTTTCGGGCCGGTAGACGGTGGACGCCTGGCCCCCAAGCACGATCCCTACTTCTTCGAACGCTGGCCGTTCCGCTCCGACGACCACTGGGACCGCCTGGAAGGGATGGAGACCCCCGCCCTGCTGGTGCACGCAGAGGACAGCTTCGTGAACTTCGATGTCATGGCCCGGATGGCCCACCGCATGCGCAACGCCACCCTCGTGCAGGTGAAGGACAGCACCCACGTCGTACCGGTCGACAACCCGGACGGACTTGTGGAGGAACTCCTCTCGTTCTTGTAGCGGTTGATGAAGACTTGCTCACCGGAATGCCTGGTGAAACGCAGGTTTTCTTCATATAGACTGGCCACCGGCTCTAGACGGATAACCCGGCCACGGATTAGATAGTCGGCAGCGCCACACCCGTGGCGCCGTCAACGCCTGTGAGGTTCACTTGACCGCGTACTCGCCCGCTTCTTCGCTCGGGTGGCTTGACTTCGATGCCGCCGCGGCAGATCGTGTCGCGCGACTATTGCACGCCCTCCGGGAGCCCGCAACGCTCGATGTCCTGGGCCTGGGATCAGTTGTCACCACCCTCTCCAACATGCTGCATCCCGGCACTTCGTACATACACACGAACCTGCGCTACCTGATGTTCGTGCCTTGGATACTCCAGCGCCTCGAAGCGGAGCGGGTTGCTCCGGGAGACTTCTCCCGGCGCCTTCGCCACGACGAAGCCCGGCTAATCGACTGCCTGCGGCATCTGGGACCGGGTCAGGGGGTGATCGGGTACCGGGCTGGTAGAAACTTGAAGCGGATGCCCAGCAGCATCTATTGGGGATCCCTCCGGGAATGGGGATTGAGACGAGTCTCGCTCAGCCTGGGCGAGTATGCGCAGCGTGCAGCCGCGATGGGCCGGTACCGGGCTGGGCGCGATGACGACGGCAACGTGACGGACCCGGACCGTTCGATATGGGTGGCGCTTCCGCCTCCCCCAGAGGGCTTTCTCCGAGACAAGATCGACTTCGAGCTGCAACCCGAGGAAGCGCGCACCCTCGTCGACAACATCCAGCGCAAGAGTCCACCGACGCTCATCTCGTCGCTGTGCGGCAAGCCGGAGATCGCCGCCGAATGCACGTACCCGTGGGACGTGCCCCAGACCAACCTGCCGCCACAGGTCGCCGAGGTACTGCGCCATGCCCGCTGCTTCTCGGAGTTGACCACCGGCTCGCAACACGCATACAACATCCTGGTCGCGCGCCGGGCCCACCAGGAACTCGATTGGGAAACCGAGGAAGTCGAACAGGCCCAACTCGGTCACCTAAGCGAGTGGGTCGAACTGGTCGGGAGTCGCCGCGACGAACTTCGCGCATGGGTCGATGACCTCCCGTCGTTCTGGGAGGTCCTTCGCAGGAACCGCAGGAGTTCGATAAGACATGGAACACGAAACTTTGTAGCCACGATCGCGGAACTGGCGGTCAACAATCCTGAGGGGTTCGAGCACAACGAGGACGTCCACAAGGTGATCAGCCGTCGTGAGATCCGGCTGAAGTCGAATCGGGCCCGCCTGGGGAGTCGCGCCGCGCTGGAGAACTGGCACGGATCCCCCGTCGGTGGCCGGCACACCTACCGATGGTCCGTCGCCAAGGCCTACCTCGGCGAGATCGCGGACGCGCGGCGGACCGGCGCGTAATGCTCCAACCGACGAACCGGCTAACGCTCATCAATGCGATGCGTCCGCCGGCCGCGTTCCGGCTCGAATCAGCCATGGCGGTCACGTACACGCTCAACCTGTCGGCACTCCTCGCGGCGCCGGCCGCATTCGCAATTGCGAGCGTGGGCAACACCACGACCGATGCTGACCTCCAGACCCCTGTGGAGTTGGTCCACGCGCTCCGGACCAACGCCCACAAGCTCACCGTCTTCAGCGAGGCAGGCGAGATCAGCCTCCCACCGGCCAGCCGAGCCTTTGCCTTCCTAGAACGAGCCGTGGTACCCGTCCGCGCGCCGCGCGGAGGAATCGTCCATCCCAAGGTGTGGGTGCTGCGCTACGAGGCCTCCGCTGATCTGGAGGAGGTCAGCAAGGGTGACCACCGGCTCCGTGTGATCATCACCAGTCGCAACCTCACCTTCGATCCGAGCTGGGACACAGTACTGAGACTCGACGAGTCGGCAGATTCGCAGGGTGTAGAGCTCGGCGCGGTTGGTGAACTGTTCGAGGGACTGCTCGGCGCCGCAGTCGGTGAAATCTCCTCGGATCACTCCGATCGGGTACGTTCGCTGGCCGGAGCGCTGCGGACGGCGCGGTTCGCGCTCCCCGCCGGGGTCGATGACCTCAGGATTCACGTGTTCGGCCTCACCGCTCAGGACTCACCTCTGCCAACCGAGGTGGACCGGTCGCTGATCATCTCGCCATTCGTGACCGACGGCTTCTTCTCCAGGCTGGGTCCACGACCGCTTGATGAACTCGTCAGCCGCCAAGGTGAGCTCGACAAGTTGGCCAAGAGCACGCTTGATCCCATCAAGAAGGTCTGGGTCCTGGACAGTACCCTCGACGACCTCAGCGTCTCCGACACCGGCGATGCGCCTGACGACCAGGCGCGACCGCAGTACTCACCGTCTGACCCCGGCCGGCCGCTGGTCGGGCTTCACGCCAAGGTCTTCGCCTTCGAACACGACGGTAGTGCCCGGCTGTTCGTCGGATCGGCCAATGCCACAGGCCCTGCTTTCAATAGCAGCAACGTCGAGATCCTGGCTGAACTACGCGGGCCGCTTGCCGAGTTGGGAATCGGCCGGCTAACAGAGGGGAACGGGGACGAGCCCGGCCTGCGCGATCTATTCGATTGTTACCGCCGCAACTGTCCGGTCCCTCCGAACGGTGACGGCTGTCACAAGCTCGATCCTGCTCGCCGCGCCATCGCTCGCCTCCTGTTCAAGGGTTCGGCGGAGAAGAGCGGAGAGGACTGGGCCGTGACGTACTACTCGTCCGAGCCCGTCCCCAAGATCAAGGAAGTCGAGATCTGCTGCCGGCCGCTCACCAAAGCCGGGGATCGGCGCCGGATCGCACCGGCAGAGCGACTCGAGGAACGCTTCGAGACCAGCCTCGAACGCATGAGCGGCTTCCTCGCCTTCGAGCTGAGCCATCACTGCGGCGAGCAAACCGGTTTCGTGGTACCCGTGGCTCTCGAAGGTGTTCCCGAACATCGAGACCAGCACCTGCTGAAGTTGCTCATCGGTAACGCCGAGCGCTTCCTCCGCTATCTCCTAGCCCTCCTCTACGAGGACTCGCCCCAAGTCGATATCGTCACCGTGATGCGCGCCATCGACACCGGACAATCAGCCGGTACCAGCGCGTTCAGCCTCGCAGTTCTGGAACGGCTGCTGGGAACCATGCGCCGCGACCCATCGAGGCTTCTCGGACTGCATCCACTCGTCACCGACCTCAAGGCCGACGACGCCCTTCCAGAGGGTTTCGCCAGACTCTGGGACGCGATTCACAAGGTTGCGGAAGAGGGAGCCGGTACGCGATGACCGAGCCTCGCATCGATGTCGCCGCTACGTTGGCAGACCTGAAGGACTTCCAGCAATGCACGGCAAAGTGGGCGTTCAAGCGGATGTTCAAGGATAACGATCCGGCGTTACGATTCCTGGTGGCGGACGAGGTCGGCCTCGGCAAGACACATGTGGCCAAGGGCGTAATCGCGCAGGTCATCGACCATCTGGGGAGCATCGACGATGAACGCCACGACATTGTGTATGTCTGTTCGAACGGGGCGATCGCCCGACAGAACCTCAGGAAGCTCGCCCCCAAGGGCATCAACCCCACCATCGTCGGTGTTGACCGGCTGACCATGCTCCCTCTAGTCGAACTCGACAGCGGAAGAGACGGGCAACCCGGCATCAACCTGTTGGCGATCACCCCCGGCACGTCCTTCAAGTTCGGACTCAGCACCGGCAAGTTCACGGAACGCGCCCTCGCCTACGCGTTGTTACGCAGGGCCTGGGGCCCTGAGGTCATGAACAAGAGAGCCCGCCACATCTTCTGGTTTGGCCTCACAAAGGGCAGTCCCGCCGACCGGGACAGGCGACTCCAGCGGTGGGGGGAGCACTTCCGCGATCGGGTCAGAGTGTCGCGCGAGGAGTTCAATACCCGTTTGGCCCGGGTTGACAGGGAGAGGCGAGGAACCGGCAACCCACCATTGCGACAAGTGTTCGCCGAACTCGTGGACCGCCTCCGGGTTGAACCTACCTTCACCGGCCGCACCTGGTGGTTGCGGCGACATCTGATCGCGGAGGTGCGCCGGGTCATGGCGCTGGTCGGTATTGATGCGCTCCGGCCCGATCTGGTGGTACTCGACGAGTTCCAGCGTTTCAAGGACCTGATGCGACCCGATGCCGACGATCTCGCCGGAGAGCTTGCACAGGGTCTCTTCAACTACCGCGACCCCGAGACCGGGAGGCCGACTCGGACCCTGTTGCTCTCGGCCACTCCCTACCGCATGTACACGACGGCCGACGACGCCGACGCCGACCATTACAAGGACTTCCTGGACACCTGCAAGTTCCTCTACCAGGATGCCGAGCGTGTCGAAGGACTGAGACGTCGTTTCGCCGGTCTTCGCGATGCACTCACCGCGTCGGCTGTGCTCGACGACACCGAGGCGCCGCTGGCTAACGCGGCGCGCATCTGCCACGAGATCGGGTCGGACCTGCGGCAGGTCATGGCCCGTACCGAGCGGCTGGCTGCTACCCCGGACCGGGACGGGATGCTCGAGGAGCCCACCGTTCCCGTGGCGGTCGCGCCCGACGACATCCGCTCGTACCTACGCATCGGCGACCTCGCGCAAATCGTCAGCCACCACGATCCCACCGAGTACTGGAAGTCCGCCCCGTACCTGGTGAACTTCATGGAGCACTACAAGCTCAAGCAGGCTATAGAGGGAGCTGTCGCGGAGGGCCTATTGGTCGAGGACGGGAGGCTCGACCCGGGTCCCGGCCTGTTGAGTTGGGAGGATGTGGAGCGTTACCAGCGCGTCGACCCCCAGAACGGGCGGCTTCGATGGCTAACAGACGACCTCGAAGCCTCCCGTGCCTTCGAGCTTCTGTGGGTCCCACCATCGATTCGCTACTACGAGACCGGATCGGTCTACGAATCTGCAGAGGCACGCCGGTTCACCAAGCGCCTGATCTTCTCCGGTTGGCGGGTCGTGCCGAAGGTCGTCTCGTCGCTGGTCAGTTTCGAAGCCGAGCGCCGTGCCTTCGCGAGCCGTGAGCACGGTTACTCGGCCCGGTACCGGCAGCGTGGCGGCCAGCGCCTCACGTTCCGAACCAGCGAGAGGACAGCCGCGGAGACTCGTGCCGGTGAGTCTTCAGCCGAGCGTCGCGCCGCCTCGATGACGACATTCCTGCTCGTGTGGCCAAGCCTCAGTCTCGCTGAGGTGGGTGACCCGCGAGCGCTGCAATCCGAACGACGGGATCGCGATTCCGTGATCGCCACAATCTCAGCGCGAGTGGAAGCGGCTCTTGAGCCACTCGCTCGCTCGGCACCCTCCGAGGGACCGGTCGATCGGCGCTGGTACTGGGCCGCCCCGCTGCTGTTTGATCACCAGCGTCACCGTACGGTTGTCGACCGGCTGCTATCCGACCGGTCGGCAGGGCTCTGGGAGGGCGATAGGGCCGACGTGAACTTCCGGGCGCATCTCGCCGAGGCCCGAGCCATGGTCGAGTACGGGCCGACAGCCCTCGGACGGCGTCCCGAGGACCTCTACGAGGTGCTGGCCGAACTGGCGCTCGGTGGGCCGGCGCAGTGTGCGCTCCGGGCGGTCAACTCGGTCGTGGGGCTTCCCGCCGCTCATGAGTCGGTGCTGTCGAGCGCGATCCGAATCGGTGAGGCCTTCAGGAGCTTCTTCAACGCCCCGGAGGTGACAGCGTTAGTCACTGCCGCTCGATCGGAGCGACCCGGCTCCGAGGGAGGCGTTGCCCGGTACTGGCGTGAGGTCGTGGGTCATTCGATCGACGGGAACCTGCAGGCCTTGCTGGACGAGCACGCTCACATCCTGCGCGACTGGCTCGGCTACGTCAGCCTCGACGGCGCAGAGCAGCGAACCAAGGCCGCCGGTGGCATCGCCTCCACGATCGGTGATGCGCTGAGGCTCCGGACCTCTGCGCTGCGGGTGGACATCCCTCGCCGCAGCGATCACGATGACGGCATCGAACTGGAGGATCACCGCATGCGCTCTCGCTTCGCGGTGGCTTTCGGCGATCAGGTGCTCGACGAGGGAGGCCAAGCCCGGGTGGGCGCCGTGTCGGTGGCTTTCAACTCACCCTTCTGGCCGTTCGTTTTGACCTCGACCTCGGTCGGGCAGGAAGGACTGGACTTCCACCTGTGGTGCCATGCGGTGGTGCACTGGAACCTTCCCGCCAATCCCGTCGATCTCGAGCAGCGTGAAGGCCGAGTCCATCGGTACAAGTGTCACGCGGTCCGTCGCAACATCGCTGAGAAGCTCGGATCCGATCTGGTGAAAGACGGGACACCGGAAAGCGATCCGTGGCAGGCGCTCTTCGAGCGGGCGGCATCCGAGAGGGAACCCGACGACGGGGAGATGGTGCCCTACTGGGTGTTCCATCAGGGCCGGGCGAAGATCGACCGCCTCGTTCCGGTGCTTCCGTTCAGCCGCGAGTCGGCGAGACTTCCCAGGTTGCGGAAGTCCCTCGCCGTCTATCGCCTCGCCTTCGGCCAGCCCCGCCAGGAGGAATTGGTCGAGTTCCTAGGCGACCGCATCAGCCCCGAGCAGTTGCAGCGCTGGCTCTCGCAACTTCGCATCGACCTGTCGCCCCCGAACGTGCCGGAGCATTTACCAAGCGGGGTTTCAGAAGCTTGATAATGCGTGTGTTGACTCATCCGGACTGGCCCGGGTCCACAGGCGGTCTACCGGCAGGGCGATGATGCTGGCGTCTGCGCCCTTGTAGCGAATGCAGTGAGGACCCGTGTACAGCACCACACCGACCATGAACCGATCACCGAGGGTGTCGCGCAACATGCGTAGGCCGCGCCGGTCCTTCGGGTAGATCCTCGAACCGGCCTTCACTTCGATACCGACCACCGAGCCGTCCCGACCGTTCTCCATCACGACATCCACCTCGGCGCCGTCGTGCGTTCGCCAGTGTCCGACGTGAGGCCGGTGCTCCATCCAGGACGCCTGCTTGAGGATCTCGCCCACGACGAAAGTCTCAAGCAGATGCCCGAACTGTTGCAGGGCCGCCGGATCCAGAGCCGACAACTTGTCGGGCGGGAGGCGGAGCAACCGGGCAGCCAGACCAGAGTCCGTGATGTGCAGTTTGGGACGCGAGCTGGTCGCCGACCGTAGCGTCCTTCCCCAGGCAGGCAGCAGGCGCACCAGGAATCCGGACTCGAACAGCTTTACGTAGTCGGATGTGGTGCTGGCAGCCAGTCCTACCGCCCGGCCGGCGCTCGACATGTTGAGAACCTGAGCCGTCTGCGACGCCAAGCGCGCGAGTAGTTGCGCAAGCGCCGCAGGCTGCCTCACGCGACCCTCCTCCAGGAGATCACGTTCCAGGCAGAGAGCCAGGTAGTCATCGAACCAGCGAGCCCGCGCCGGCCCGGTGCGCGCCAACGCCAACGGGAACCCGCCCCTTGTGACGAGGTCCACATACTCGTCCCGTGTGGTTGCCGACGGGTCCGGTGAGACGATCGAACCAGGATCATCCAGTAGCGCCTCGACCATATTCTCCCTCTCCCCGCCGATCTCCCCTTGGGATAGCGGAAGGATCTCCAGCCGGTGCAGGCGGCCGGTCAGCGACTGCGCAGCGAGGGGTAAGGAGTCGAAACGAGTGGAACCTGCGAGTACAAACCGGCCCGGAGACCCGTCGAGGTTCAACTCGGCCTTGATCGAGTCCAGCAGGACGGGGACATGCTGGTACTCATCGATGAACACCGGTCCGCGGCCTGCGACGAACAGCCCGGGATCGTCGCTGACCGCCGCCCGAACTGCCGGATCGTCGAAATCCACCACACGCCCGCCGTACCGGTCAGCCAGTATCCGCAGCAGCGTGGACTTGCCGACGGAGCGCGGACCCTCGAGCAACACCACCGGCGACTCGGCCATACGACAAACGACGATATCCTCCAGCCGCCGAGGGACCAACTCCACGATCAGGCACCCTTCCGTGAATCTCCCAGTTATTCTACCGTGAAATACATGGCCTTTCTACCGGTATACTCAGGAATGATCTGCCGTGACTTCCAAGTACTCCACCGGCAAAGGTCCGAGGATTTCACCCGGTCGACCACCCGATCCCCGAACCAGACGTGGACCTCGCTCTGGCGGCTCGTCGCGGCGCCTGTCTCAAGCGCGGCAGGGGCGCAACCTCACTCCCACAAGAGGGAGATCGGGGCGGCCCATATGCGATCGCTGATCTCGATGACCGGGGAGCCGGAGTAGAGGATCACACCAAGGTCGAACTTGGGGAACCACCTCCGTTGGTCGGCGTCCATCCGGTCGCGCAACCACTGCAGATGACGGGCGTCACGGCGGGTGACGGCACTCGACGCCTTGACCTCGACTGCGATCAGGCTGCGGTCACGGCGGTTCTCCACCAACAGGTCGACCTCTCGTTTCGCTTGGTCCCGGTAGTGGTAGAGGGCGTAGTCGTGGCCGGATGCGTCCCGCTGAGCCCGTAGTTGCGACACGACGAAGGTCTCCATGAGGTTCCCGACGAGCTTGGAGTCGGCACGCACGTCTTCAGGGCCCACCCCCAGCATCGCGGCCCACATTCCCGCATCGTTGACGAACCGCTTTGACCGCTTACCGATACGGCTCGAGATCGTCCGATGCCAAGCCGGAACCTGTGAGACCACGTACGAGTTGTGCAGAGCCTGTTCGTACTTCTCGGCCGAGACCCGCGAGATGTCGGAGCGCTCTGCCAGCGTGGTCTGGTTGATCATCTCCGACGAGTTGGCAGCGTACACGTACAGGAAGTCGAGCATCTTCCGATGGTCGATGCGTCCGGTCGCGGCGTCCAGCCGCACGATGTCGCGCAGGGCGCCTTCCATCTGCTTCCGCCGGCGCGGGTGGTCCGCGACCCTCAGGTAGGCCGGATAGCCGCCCTCCAAGGCTATGTCGATGTAGTCGTACAGGCCGAGTGTTCGGGCCGGCGCGGAGGCCCGACGAA
Organism: Candidatus Spongiisociaceae bacterium; assembly: GCA_965219685.1. Lineage (GTDB taxonomy): Bacteria > Actinomycetota > Acidimicrobiia > Spongiisociales > Spongiisociaceae > JAPPFW01. The sequence goes on from CBDCOH010000002.1 coordinate 2,249,877, forward strand.
TATCGGCGAGCCGATCCACGAAGGAGTGGAGCGGATTGCGGCGCTTCTCCGCCACCGTCAGCGGATGCATCTCCAGGGTGACCCCGCGGTGCACGAGCGGCCATTGATTGCTGTCATCGCGATCGTTCGGACGGATACGAGAAGAGCCGGCGATGACGAACCCCTTCATCGAGTCCTGATCGACCAGCTTCTTCACCACCCAGAGCACATCCGGGACCTGCTGCCATTCGTCGAGCAGGACGGGCTTCTTCGCGCCCCGCAAGGCAGCCTCCATGTCCAGCACGAACGCCGAGCGCTGTTGAGGCTGCGACAGGTCGATTGCGGATTCGACCACCCGCAGGGCGGTGGTCGTCTTGCCGACGCCGCGCGGTCCGGTGATCACTACCGCCGGCCAGGTATCTAGTTCGGCGCGAAGCCTCGCGTCGATGCGCCTCGGCAGGTAGCCGGAAGGACCGGAGCGATCAGAGTGACGGCGGCGCATGTGGCTTCTCTCTTCCCGGGGCAGATGCAGAGACGACGAGACCCGATTCTCAGCAGGACGACATCCTGATCGTATACAGATCGGACCTGATAACCTAGGCAGATTGAACTATCTATCGTATGCAGATTGTCGCGTCGAGAGATCGCCAGGCTGCCAGGAGACCCAGACCTGAGTCCCGGGTCCGGATGATCCCGGAAAGCCGCTGCGAGGCGACCAATAGCAAACCACGTCCGGCTTCATCGGAGATCCGACCTCCCGCAGTGTCGAGGGCGGCTACGCGTTTGAAGGGGCCACGGATGCCGATGACCCGGGTCCGGTTGACAGCGAGGATCAGCGGCTAAGGGGAACGGCGTTTCCGCCTTGTCGGAGACCTCGGGATCGGTGACGAGATGTAGTCCGCGTCACCGGTCTGGTAGATCGTGGCGGGACGTCCTCCTCCCGCGCTCGGATCGGTGCGGCCGCCGGTTGAGCGGAGATAACCGGGAGTCCTGGTGACTTTGCGGTGGAAGTTGGCAGGCTCGAGACGGGCATTCCACACCGCTTCGTAGACCCGGCGCAACTGGCTGATGGTGAACTCAGGTGGGCAGAACTGCGCGGCGAGCGTGGTGTATTCGAGCTTGGACCGCACGCGCTCTACCGCCTCCTTGATGATCTTGGCGTGGTCGAAGGCCAACTCCAGAGCGTCGGCTTCGACCATGACGACCGGAAACAGATCCGCGTCGGCGGCGTCTCCGCCTCCCCGCGGTTCGGGGAGGTTGGCGAGGATGGCCCAGTAGGCAACGGTGACCACCCGCATCCGGGGATCGCGGTCGGGCGTGCCGTACGTACCGAGTTGCTCGAGATACGCCTGATCGGCCGCTATCCCGGTCTCCTCTTCCAATTCCCGCCGGGCTGCCGCCTTCAGATCCTCGTCGGGACGCACGAAACCGCCCGGCAGCGCCCAGCGCCCCTTGTAGGGATCCTGCCCGCGCCGGACCAGGAGGATCTGTAGTTGGTCGCCGACGATGGTGAACGTGACCACGTCGACAGTGACCGCGACCGGCGGGTACGCGTGGGGATCGTATCCGCCGGGGGCCTTTGTGTCACACCCCATCCTTACAATCATACCAAGTTTGTGTTGACAGGATAAGAACCGGCACGGATAGTTCTTGCCAACCGGACACTAAATAGTTATTGTCATAACGGAATAAACCTGTGCCTGCGGCGTTGTACCTGATACGGGGCCGTTTGCGCACCCGAGCCACCCCTGACCGAAGGAGATACATTGACTGACGCGACCGTTACCGAGCCCACCAAGCTCTGGTTCCTTCTCGACCGTTCGGGATCGATGAGCCGTCTGACCCAGGATGTGATCGGCGGGTTCAACACGTACATCGCAGAGCAGGCGCAGGAATCCGGAAGCGCGCACCTGACCCTCGTACAGTTCGACAGCCAGGCCCCGTTCGAGATCATCCACGACGCTGCGCTGATCGAGGATGTCCCGCCACTCACCACCAGGACCTACAGCCCACGAGGCTCCACCCCTCTGCTGGACGCCATCGGTGATCTGATCGAACACGCTGACCGGCGCATCGCCTCTCGATCCCGCAAGGAGCAGCCGGCCGAAGACCAGCTGGTCGTGATCTTCAGCGACGGGCTCGAGAACGCCTCCCGCCGGTTCAACCGGGCGAGGGTCGCAGATCTGATCAGCATCCGGCAGGAAGCCGGTTGGGAGTTCGTGTTCATGGGCGCCAACCAGGACAGCTACCTAGAAGCCGGACGCATCGGAGTCTCCCGGGAGAGCATCTCCAACTTCACCGCCACCGAGGCGGGCACAGCGGCGGCGTTCCAGTCGATCTCGCGTGCCACCAGGGAGTACCGGGGTAAGACCAGGATCGAACGGACGAGAGACTCCGGAACCTTCTTTGGCGGAACCCGTGAGGCGGAGGCCGTGATGCGCAGGCGCGGCGAACGTGGCGGGGTCGTCCCGAGGCCGCGTCGGGGCATCCCGAACCTGGAGCAGGCATCGGTCGGTCGACCGATCACCCGCCTGGGCGTCTCCTTCTTCCCTGTTTACCTTCCCGGGAACGACCTCCCGGACATCGCTACCGGACGGAACGCTGGTCTGGTCATCGAGGAACTCCCCGCCTCGAGGGTCCCGTTCCTCGGCGTGACGAATCAGACGAACGTACCGGTGCTGATCCCCGAGGGAGAACAGCTGATAGGCGGCCTGCAGGACCGGGTGCTCAACACGAGCGTCCTAGTCCCGCCCTCCACCTCTATCGACATACCTGTGTCATGCCTCGAGCAGGGACGATGGGGAGATCGCCGCGGGTTCGAACGCGGCCATGCGTACGCGCCGCGACGCACCCGGAGGGCGAAGAACGCGTCGGTGTTCGACTCGGTGCGCCGGGAAGGGTCTCGTCGGAGCGACCAGGCGGCCGTCTGGAACACGATCGACCGCGAACTCGCGCACCGGGGGGTTGACTCCCAGACGAGGGCCGCGCGGGACGCCGAGCGGTTCCTCCGCCGCGACCGGCAACGCGCCGAGACGATCCGACGCCTCGTGAGGCGGGGACCGTTACCGGGCCAGTGCGGCATTGCGGTGACCCACGGCAGGCGCGTGGTGGCAATAGAGGTGTTCGGCAACCACGACCTCCTCGTCCCCCACTGGGAAGGGTTGGTCCGCTCCTACCTGATCGAGCGACGGACCGCCAACGGCCATCCCTCGGCAACCAGGGTCCTGCACATCATCAGCCGTTTCGCCAAGTCGCAGGCTCTGCAGAACCGGGGACTCGGCCTGGGCACCGAACTGCATGTGAGCGGCCGCCGACTGGTGGGCCAGGCACTGGTCCACGAAGGCGCCGTCGTCCACGCGTCCGGATTCACGATCGGCTGAACAGGAGGAACGAACCGGCGGGCGGTGGGTGAGTGCCTGGCTCACCGCTCGCCCGGAAGGATCAGAAGGAAGGCGGGGAGGTGACCACCAGGAAGCGGCAGACCCCCTGACCCACGGCTGTCATCGTGTGAGGAGTCATGGCCGGGTACGTCAGCACGTCGCCGACGGCCAACTCCACCGGATCCGAGCCCTCGAGCTCCATCCGCAGACAGCCCTCCAGAACGTATATCAACTCTTCGCCCTCATGGCCGGCGTTGACCGTACCGGCGCCGGGTTCGAACTGGACCTCGTTCGGCTCCATCAGGTGGGAGCCTCCCCGGGTCAGGAACCGGACCGATCCACCCTCCACGAGCTGGTAGGTCTCCCCTTCGCCGTGACGGACCAGGCTGATGTCCCACTGCTCCTCAGGTTGTAGAAGGCTGTGAGCAGTGGTTTCGAGAGCTTGGGCGACGTAGTGAAGAGCCATGAGGCTAGGCATAGCCTTGCCGTTCTCAAGTTGGCTGAGGAAGGGCTGGGAGAGTCCGCAGCGGGAGGCGAGTTGCTGGAGTGTGAGTCCCTGCGCCTTGCGAAGTCTCCGGAGCGCGGCTCCCAGGGTGGCGGCCACCGCCTCCCCGTCCACCGGTCGGGCCTGCTTGCCAGGCGAGGTTTCACCAGTCATAGCCCGATGCTACCGCCCGGAAGGGCTTGTCTTGAGTCGACAGCAGGCGCGCGGACCGGGACGGTGGAGCCCTAGCGCCATCGGGTAAGCCACGAGCCTGAGATAGCGGATTCGACCAAGGCTCACAACCCGCCGGATAGGGCATCAATTCGCCTCACGATATGCAAGGCGATCATCGCGCTTGCTCGATCTACATCCGGACTGCGGGATTCAACTTCGGAATAGTCCAAGCTGAGATCGAGATCGGGGATCGGTTTCTCGTCGATTGTCACTGTTCGAGACCAACCTTCACCTCTGAATTCCCACTTAATAGATAGAATGATACTGAACCCTGTTTTCCCGGTGCCCGTATAATCAATCAACCTGTAGTCCTGCCTCACTTCGACCTGCTGGTCGTCATTCAGCTCGAATCCTCGTGATATAATGTGATGTTCTTTTGTATTCTCCCAGTTCCTCGGTTCCAGAAGAGCCATAGAACTGGTTTGCTGATGTCGGTAGCTAATGTAGCCGGTCTGTCCAAAGGTACGAAACAGCCCCTTCGCCATATTGCTGACTGTTAGTTCCAATCCATCAAGCAACGGACGAATAAATGTATAGAAGACGTTATCCAGTATCTCGATACCTAAGGTATCCGGCTCCGGTCCTCTACGTCTTTCGATAAACTCCGCTATCTCCCGTTCCGTGTCTAGTCGCTGAAGTAGCCCAGCTAGATCAGCCAAAGGCACTACTTCATAGTTGCTCCGCGATTGACGTGTCGTACCTCCGTAGACAACTGCCTTCATAGAGACATTTGGAACAAGGTCCGTGACGCGATCCAGGGAACGAGAGTAGTCCGACGTGATGGTAGAACCGGACTTGACCTCAATAGCATAGATACCGTCACCGGTTTCATAGAAGAGGTCACACTCCAAGCCCTTCGAATCACGAAAAAAGGAGAGGTTGGAGTCGTAGCTTCGATTGAAACGGTACTTGAGGGCCTCAGCCACGACCGTATTCTCGAAAAGGGCGCCGCGTAGCGGATGAGTAGCTATCTGGTCGGCGTCTTCGATACCGATTAGATAGCTAGCGAGTCCGACATCATAGAAATAGAGTTTTGGTGATCTGATCAACCTCTTACGGATATTGGCGTGAAATGGTCGTAGCTGGAAGGCTATGTAACTCCTTTCCAGAACAGTCAGCCATGCTCGTGCCGTGGTGTGCGACACTCCTGCATCCGAACCCAGCGAACTGAGGTTGAGCAATTGGCCGACCCGTCCGGCGCAGAGCCGGACGAAGAGACGGAAACTCGACAGGTTACGTATCTCGCCTAGCCGGCGAACATCGCGCTCGACGTAGGTCTCGTAGTAGTCACGGAGGCTCTGGCGCGGGTCGAGTCTTCGATCATGAATCCGGGGATAGAAACCCGAGAAGAGGATATCGTCTACCGCGTTGCTCGCGCCTGTTCTTCTTCGTTCCGATAGGGAGAACGGCAACAGACGCAGGAGTGCTGTTCGACCAGCCAACGACTGGCTGACGGAGTCGGAGAGTCGGAACTGCTCGCTGCCGGTGAGTACAAACAGACCGCTTCGACCGCTCTCGTCGGCTAGGACCTGCAGATACGATAGGAGCTTCGGTACGTACTGTATCTCGTCGATGACCGCAGCCCCGTTGAACTGCGCAAGAAAGCCCCGAGGGTCGGCCTCGGCGAAGTCCCTCACGTCGGGAGCCTCCAGATTGGCGTATTCCAGATCAGGAAAGGCCGCTCTACACAGGGTTGTCTTGCCGGACTGCCTTGGCCCCGTAACTGTCACGAAGGGATATTGTCGGAACAGCGCGGTCAGATGACCGGTGATTTCCCTCTCGATCATGCGTACAGGCTACCAATCCTGGTACACATTGCAAGTAGTACTTTCAATGTGTACCAACTAGGTCGGACTGCTAGACGAGTCCGATCCGTCCGAGGAGATCGCGGGCGCGGGCGCGGGCTTCGGAGATCACGTCGTCCTGGTCCACCTGGGTGCACCGCCCGTCCTCGACGATCACCTGCCCAGCGACGATGTTCATCGTCACGTCGCTTCCGCGGGCGGCGTAGACCAAGGCGGTGCGGGGATCGTGAACGGGGGTCAGATGGGCGCGGCTCGCATCCAGGACGATGACGTCCGCAAGGGTCCCGGGAACCAAGCGACCGGTGTCTAATCCGAGCGCGTCCGCCCCGCCCGCAGTGGCGATGCGTAGTGCCTCCGCAGCTGATGACGCCCCCGGGTCGAGTTCCGCGAGCCTGTGCATGAGGACCAGCATCTTCATGTTCTCGAAGAGGTCCTGGCGGTGGCCGCAGGTCGATCCGTCGGTCCCGAGCCCGACCGTCGCTCCGGCCTGCAGCAGTTGCCGCATGGGCATCACCCCGTAGGGCACGTACTGGTTCGACATCGGGCAGTGCACCACCGCCGTCCGCGTCGATCCGATGGCCTCGATCTCCTCCCCATCCAGCCAGGTGGCGTGCGCCAGAACAGCCTCGGGACCCAGCAAGCCCTCGTTGTGCAACCAGGTTGCGGGGCGGACCCCGTATGCCTCCCGGTACACGTCGGGATCGCCCTTCGGGGCGCTCAGGTGGGTATGCCAACCCGTCCCGTACGACCGGGCCAATTCGACCGCGGCCACCAGGAGGTTCTGAGCCGTGTAGACCGCGTTTATCGGCCCGGGCCATACCGCCACCCGGGAACCCGGAGGCCGCGCCTCGAGGCATGCCTCCGTGATGTCCAACTCCTCGGTGTCGCTGAGCGGGAATGCCCTTTCCGGCAACCCCTGACGCTCGGCCAGAGGCGTGTAGCCGCCGGCCATGCCCCTCGCCACCACCCCCCTCAGCCCAACCTCCTCGATCGCACTCGCCACAGCCAGCGTGGTGTCATAGTCGGTGCGGCCGTAATGGTGGTCGAGCAGCGCAGTGGTTCCTGCCAGTGCCGCCTCCACCGCGCCCAGGTACACCGCCGCTTTCGTCTCCTCCGGGGTGATCTCCGCGGCGTAGGGCCACATGAACCTGCTCAGCCACTCCCAACCAGGCAGACCCTCCCCCAGCGTGCGTCCCAGCGACTGGAAGAGGTGGTTGTGGCAGTCGACCAGCCCCGGCATCAGCAACCGGCCCCGGCACGAGATCACCCGGTCGGAGCGGTACACGGACACCTCGTCCTTCGTGCCGACGGCGACGATCCGCTCCCCCGCGATTGCCACAGACCCGGCTTCGATCACAGGGCGGGACGGATCGAGGGTGACGAGTGTGCCCGCCTCCAGCAGCAGATCGCAGTGCTCGGGTCTATCGGCTATCGACACGCCCTCCATCGAAACGAGGTTAGTTTCTGGCCGGGTGACGGTACGGCCCGCGCCGCCGATCTACCAGCCGACTCCGTACCCGGACGGCCCTCGGTCGGGTCAGGCTCAGAGCTTGACGACCGCGACGATTAGAGCACCGACCGCGACACCCGTCCCGACTATCCAACGGGTCTGCTCGGCGAACCGTTTCTCCATCTCGGCGCGCAGGTCTGCGATCTCAGCCCGGATCGTTGCCAAGGCTGCACCGAGCCGGTCCTCTGTGACACTGGACATGTTGCCCCCCTTCGCTGACCTGCTCCTACCCTATCCCGATGTTTAACACTATGACAACCGTTGTTGTCGTTCGTTGAATCCTGGACACCATCGGATTTGCCGGGCTAACTATCGCTAGACCAGCCCGATGCCGGGATATGAAGTTGACGGCTGCTACCCACTGGCCATTAGTGTGTACTATGTACTACACATGACTCTAGGAGCTCACATTCGAAGAGTCCGCGAGCAGCGGCGCGCCACGGACCGGTCCTTCTCGGTGCGCCAGGTCGCGCAGCGGGTCGGCATCGAGCCTTCCTACCTGAGCAAGGTCGAGCGGGAGGTGGTACCTCCCCCGTCCGAGGCCACGATCCGGCGAATCGCCCTGGAGCTGGGGGAAGACTCCGACCTGTTGCTGGCGATGGTCGGGAAGATCTCGAGCGATCTGCGGGACATCATCGTCGACCGCCCGATGCTCTTCACAGACCTGATCCGCAATCTCAGGAAAGCCCCGGACCATGAACTCCGCCGCATCGCCCGTGAAGTCCGTGACGGCGACTGGTGACGTCTGGCAACGGCACGGAACAGGGCCCCCAACTGACGGATCGAAGAGAGGAAGACAACAACAGTGATCGAACTGCATGACAACGACCTGAGATTCCGGTTCCCGGACGTACACCCGAAGGCCTCCTGCAGCATCAGCTTCCTGCGGACGTTGCGCATCCCCGACGACAACCGCTCGTATCCGCTACCTCCCGGCCTCTCGCCGTTCCCGCTCGATCATGTCGATGACTACGCCGGGCGGGTCCCCGAGGATTGGCGCCGCCACGGAGGGGTCTTCCTGCCGATGCACCAAGCCGAGGCAATGTGGATCAACTTCGAGTCCAGCTACCCGATGGCGGTGAAAATAGCCGCCGGCAAGATCAACGCGGTTAACGGCGAGGAGTGGCGCAACGCCCTGTCCGATGACCCCTCGCAGGACTATGTGGTGCTTCCCGATCAACCCTGGCTGGATGGATTCTACGCCGGCGAAGGCCTGATCCGTCAGTTCGTGGCCATGCCGCTGGGAGAGGGATTCACAGCGGAGGAACAGCTCACCGGAGCAGCCGAGCACGGGGGCATCCAGATCGTCGTGTACCCGCTGAAGGCCTCCGTGTACGAGCGCATTCGAGGTCGTAGGCCCCAGATGGCACACGAGGACTACTTGGCGCCTCAGGTATACGCCATGTGCTCGATGGGCCTGGCGCCCGGCGGATTGATGAAACAGGACATCTACGAAGACGGGCACGGGATCGACGCGTGGGAGACCTCCACGAGATCGCGATGCTTCGTGCACCTCCTCAACAGCCTGCAGTACCTCCATGTGACTGGTTCCGAACCCCCCACCCGACCCCCCTCCGCTCGCGAGTACACGGAAGCGGGCCTTCCCTGGTTCGAGTACTACGCCGCCGACCGCAAGACCCTGAAGAACGCCGGAAAGCTCTTGGGCCTCGACAGCATCGCGGCGAAGAAGGTCAAGCAAGGAAAGGGCGTATTGGAAGGCAACGAACCGGTGAATCCCACCAACGTGAAGATGGTGAGCGCCGGAGGGACCACCGTCCGGGAGGGTGACTTCTGAGACCTCGCCTCCGGCTTACCGGTCAACTGTGCCAGACCGATAAGCGTGGCCCGCCCTCCGTATGCAGTCTATGGGGAAGTCACCCGTTGACACTCGACCCGCTGCTCGGAGCAGGAAACGGGAATAGCGCACCGCAGTTTTTGTTATACTGACATAAGTATGGAGGGAGCACACGCAAATGTCGATCCAACCCATTGACGAAGACCCGAGCCCCGAAGCGCCTGAGCCAAACTGGTACCGCCAGTTGAAATCCATCGGCGCGAAGGTCGCCAAGGCTCCACAAGGAGCTGCCTCCGTGGTGCGTGAAACGCCCCGTGTGGCCTTTGGCTACACCAGCAGCACGGTGCGTCATCTCAAGAAGGCCGACCTGCGTTTTCACACCTATCCAGTCGACCTGGCACAAGCGATTACGGCTTCCGCGCAGGCAACGATCACGGACCTCGCCGGAACAGCGGCAATCCAAATGGGAAACGCCGGCAGCAAAGCCGGAGACCTCGCCGGGAATGCAGCAGCCCAAATCGGAAACGTCACGGGTACAGCAGCCACCGTGCTTCTCGAACAGGGCCGGACCTTCCGGGAGAAGTGCAGTGAGCCCCTCAAACCCCTGAACCCGGGTGCGAAGAGGGTCGAAGACAACGCAGAGGCATGGGCACAAGCAGCCGCGACAGCGGCCGGCGGCGCTCTCATAAACTTGCAGAAAGCAGTTCCATCGTTCAACGACCTTTCTCCCACACTCAAGGCGAAGTTCGTGACAGCGGGCATGCACGGCTATTGGCGAACCGTCGATGCCGCGAGCGCCTTCTACGAGTCGAGCGTTCCGTCTGCGGTCAGGAACCTGGGGAAGGACGCGGTAGTGATGTTTCTCGACGGAAAGCATGCCAGTCACATCGAGGCGGTCGCTAACGCACCGGAGAGGATGATGGACGCTGCCAACATCGTGTGGGAAAGGGCCCGCGACAACCTGGCTCGTGGCGCAGCCGACATGACCCCATTGGATCTGGCGAAGGCCAACGCCCTCAACGCGGTCCAAGCTACAGGCATCGTCGTGGCCGAGGCACTGCAGACTGCTGCTGTTGCCGGGTGCATCGGCATGGCGCTTGAGGGCGTGGTCAGCGTCAGCGAGAACCTCATCTACGTCTACAAGGACGGGATGACGATCCAAGAGGCGCGCAGGAACGTCCTTAGGGACGTGCTGAAGAAAGGCAAGGTAGCAGCGATCGGCGGGGCAGGAATGACGGTGGTGGTGGCCTTAGGTGCCGGACCCGCACTCGCGACAGCCGCCCCGGTTCTTATCTCGATCGGCGGAGTCCTCTACCTCGTAAGCGCCTACAGCCGTATCAAGATGGCCTTGGACTCGGACGAGGAGCAACCGGATCTGCTCGCTCTGGAGCCTCCCTCCCCGGCTCTGGGCACCGCCTGATCCTCCAGCCGGTTATGGTTCAATAGTCGGGAAGCGGCCCATAGCCGTGGGGAGGTTTTTCGATGCCGGTTGCGCACATCCACTTCATGTACGACTTGGTTCAGGGCGACCTTCAGGAGGCCAAGCGCAAACTCGCGGACGAGGTGGCCGAGAGCATCGCCCGAAATGTGGTACACCATCACCAGGGCTCGCCCAAGGACCTCGTGACCGTGGTCTTTCACGACATCGGCGCCGACGACTGGGCGGCTGGAGGCAAGCTCTTCAGCGACCGAACCGACTGACACGAAGCCGATCCTGACACCGGAGCGCGATGAACCGGGATCGACGCCAGGTTGTCTGAGCCCACCGAGTTGGCAGCAGGGCTATCCGGTCCGCCGTAACCTGTAGTGCGGTAGTGGAACGATGACCCCGTTGAGTTCTCCGCGTACCGGACCCCAGTCCCAGTCGACCTGAACCTCCGTCCCTGGATCAGCAAAGGCCGGCCCAACATGGGCGAAACCTATCACCGACCCGACCGTGGGGGACCACGTCACGCTGGTTGTGCGCCCGACGCGAGTTCCCTCATGGAGGATCGGCAACGGCAGCCGGATCACCTGCGGCGTCACCTCGGGCGGAATCCCGCTTTCCTCGTAGAGGGCGACTATCAGGCGATAGTCGATCCGGATTCCTACCATCGAACGCCTGGATCCGCTCTCGAACTCGCGCTTGAGAGCTTCCCTGCCCAGAAAGTCGGCGTTCGTCCCGAGGTCGACGAACCGATGCATGTTCAGCTCTAGTGGAGTGGTTCGGTTCTCGGCCGAGACCGGGAGCGGGTCGCCGAGTCGATCCATGGCGGCGGGCGTGTAGTCACCGCCCACTATCACCAAACCTGCCTCGATACGTGCCACATCCAGCGCGTGCAGCCCACCGGCACCCAACCCTAGAGGCTCCCCGGCCTCGAACAGCGCGTCCCACACGGCAGCCCCGTCGCGGGTGGCTACCCAGAGCTCGTATCCGACCTCGCCGGTGAACCCCTGGCGAGACACAATCACCTCGGCTCCTCCGATCGCAGTTGTACGAAGCCGCGAGAACCGGAGGTCCGACCAGGTTTTCCCCGTGGATGCTTCGAGCACCGCGGTCGACTTGGGTCCCTGGAGCGCCAGCAACCCGTAGTCATGCGTTACATCCTCGATCACGACATCGTGGCTCTCGGCGTGGGACCGGAACCAGTTCATCATCGGATCAGCCGAGAACAAGAACCTGTCTTCCTCGACCCGGGCAACCAGACCGTCCCCAACCAAGACTCCATCCTCGTTGCACCACGGGGTGTAATAGACTTGGCCTACCTCGATCCGCGTAGCGTCACGGGTGATCAGATAGTCCACCAACCGCACGGCGTCCGGTCCGGAAATGTAGTGCTTGGAGATAGGCGATTGGTCCAGAGCGGCAGCTTGTTCGCGTATCGTCGCCAACTCGGCCCGCCAGTCTGTGTACTCATCGACGATGTGATACCGATCCCAGGCATTCCACTTCTGGCGCTGATTCAACAACGAGGTACGCGGGTAGAACGCAGTTCCGCGGATCGTCAGTTCGGAGGTAATAGAAGCCATCCAGGTGTCTCCTTTCTCAACCAGATCCCACGCTCGGCCAGTATCTCACCGGTGCCGGCTGTTACCAGCGGGGTTTCGGCCAGGCCGGCAACCACGGCGGTTTGTATGATCACCCGGTCGTTCATGGTCTCGCCAGCCTCCTACTGATAATCCGTAGTCGAACCGGATGAGGGACTGTACATCCGCTACAAATAGGAGGATGATGGGAGAAGGGATCGCTCTATGACCATTTCCGACCGATACAGCGTGACCGAGGACGAGATACGGTTCGACCGGACCGCCGAGGAGCGGCTCTACCGGCGATTGTTCGACTTCTGGCATCCCGTCGCCTATTCCTCTCATCTGGCCGATGACAAGCCGCTGGCAGCGACCCTCCTCGACGAGGCCATCGTGGTTGTCCGTCTCGACGGCCGGGTGCGCGCCTTCCGCGACCTCTGCGTCCACCGGGGTACGGCCCTGTCGCTGGGTTGGGTGGAGGACGACTCGCTCCGGTGCGCCTACCACGGCTGGAAGTACGGGCCTGACGGCATGTGCACCGAGATCCCCTCGCGTTTCGGTACCAGGATCCCCAAGCGGGCCCGCCTGACCCGCTATGCGGCGGCGGAGGCGGCCGGCCTGATCTGGGTGTGCATGTCGGGTGAGCCGAGGTACCCGCTGCCCGAGTTCCCCTACCGGGAAGACCCGAGGTACCGGATCATCGAGGTGCCGTCGTACGACTGGAACTGCTCGATGCCGAGGCGGATCGAGAACTACGTCGACTTCGCCCACTTCGCCTGGGTTCACGATGGGGTTCTGGGAGACCGCAACCAGCCGGAGGTTCCCGACCATGGCATCCGCCGTGTCGGGCACGAGCTCCGCTTCGACCATCCACACATGGCCGAGCCCGCGAACTCCGGCAAGAACAAGGGTCTCGATTCCGACGGCGGACCCGTGGACGTCCGGATCGACTACCGGCTGTTCATGCCCAACACGATCCTCCTAGACCAGCGGATCCCGGCCCTGGATCAGCGCTACCTGCTGTTCTTCTCGGTGTGCCCGACCGGGCGCAAGACATCCAGGTGTTTCACGTTCATGGGCCGCGACTACTCGATGGACGAGCAGACCGACCGGGACATGCTCGAATTCAACGCCCTAGTGATCGGCCAGGACCTCCCGATCGTCCAGTCGCAGCGGCCGGAAGAGCTTCCGATGGACCTGTCGGCGGAGGTGCAGATCAAGGGATCCGACCGCGTGGCAGTCGAGTACCGGCGCTGGCTGAAGAAGATCGCCGACGGCACGGATATGGACTGACCCGCCTGGAACCGGGCCGCGGCAACACGTCCTACACACCTGGCAGCCCCAGCCACCAGCGCAAGCGGCTGTCCGCCCTAGCCCGCCCTGGCGACCACCCCCGAGAGATCACAGCCGTGGATCTCGTGCAGCAGCCCGAGGAAGGCCAGCACCGGTGCGCTGTAGTGCTGGGCCCTCCTTACCAGCACGTGGGTCTGTAGGTACACGCGGTGTTCCTCCGCCATCCCGATGGGTGTGAGCCTGCCCATCTCGACCTCGCCGCGGATGGCGCTGCGCGGCAGGAAGGAGATACCGAGCCCGAGCGCCACCATGCGCTTGGTGGCTTCGATGCTGTCGAGCATGGTCTCGATCTGGGGAACGATCCCCGCCTCGTGGCATGCCTGATTGATGAGCAGGAAGTACGTCGAGCTCGGGTCGTAGAGGATGAGCGGCTGGCGCGCCACCTCGGAGATCCGGGCATATCCCGCCTCCGCGAACGGATGCTCCGGATAGGTCACCAGAACGATCTCCTCGTCATACAGGTAGATCGAATGAACATCCTGATGCACCAGGCCCCGGCACAGGCCGACGTCCACCACGCCGTCGATGATCATCGCTAGGACGTCGGTGGAGCGTCCGGTGCGTATCCGCGCCGAGACCTGGGGGTGGCGGCGTTGGAACCGGTCGAGGGTGGGCGGGAGCATATAGGTGCCGATGGTGCGGGCCGACCCGATCGTGATGGTCCCCGCCTGCTCGTCGAGGGTCTGGCGGACCGCTTCCCGGCCCTTGTCGAGGAACTCGATGACCCGCTCGGCAAAGGGCAGGAAGGCCTCCCCCGCCTCGGTCAGGCGGACCCCTCGGCCCATCCGGTGGAAGAGCGGCGTCCGGAGCTCGCGCTCCAGCGACTTGATGCGGGCGCTGAGCGATGGCTGGCTCACAAAGGACGCTCGCGCCGCCCCCCGGAAGCTACCGATCCGGGCCGCGGCCAGAAAAGAATCGAGTTCTCTGAACTCCACGCTTCGGGTGTTCCTTCCTCTTAGGTCTACCGGTTGGCCCGCCGGATCAGCCAGCCCACGGCCGCGACGGTGAAACCGACAGCCGGAGCACCGCCGACCACGGCAAGCGCAAGACCGTAGATCATGGTCAGCGTTCCGAAGATCCTCATCCGGGCCAGTTCCCCTTGCGATAGTTACAGCCTATCACTTTGATCGGAAGAAAGAGGCTAGCTTTATCGTTGAAAACACCGCATACTGCTCCCGTTTGCACCATGCTTCCCGGAGCGATCCCAACGCGGCGTTTCGGCGAGGCGGTGGCATCGCATGGAAAGCACTGGATCGGTATCGGAAGGGACGTGAGTCATGTCGAGGACTGGCCGGGACAGGTTCCGGAGAGCTGCTGCTCTCCAAGCCCGTTGGGACCAGGAGGCAAGGTGGGAGGGCATCGAGCGCCCCTACACCGCCCTCGACGTACTGCGCCTTCGGGGCAGCCTCAGGATCGAGCACAGCATCGCCCGGGCCGGCGCCGAGCGGCTCTGGCACCTGCTGCAGACCCAACCCATGATCCGGACCTTCGGCGCTCTGACCGGGGCCCAGGCCGTCCAGATGGTGAGAGCAGGGCTGAAGGCTCTCTACCTGAGCGGATGGCAGGTCGCCGCCGACGCCAACCTGTCGGGGCAGACCTACCCGGACCAGAGCCTGTATCCGTCCAACAGCGTGCCGAGCGCGATCAAGCGCATCAACAACGCCCTCACCCGCGCCGACCAGATCGCTTCGATGAACGGCGAGAACGGGACCCACTGGTTCGCTCCGATCGTGGCCGACGCCGAGGCCGGATTCGGGGGCCCGGTTCACGGTTTCGAACTCATGAAGTCGATGATCGAGGCGGGTGCGGCCGGGGTCCACTTCGAGGACCAGCTGTCCTCCGAGAAGAAGTGCGGGCACATGGGCGGAAAGGTTCTCGTTCCGACCTCCCAGTTCATCCGGACCCTGACTGCGGCCAGGTTGGCAGCCGACGTGATGGGCGTGCCGACCGTGATCATGGCGAGGACCGACGCCCGCGACGCCAGGCTGCTGATGAGCGATGCGGACGAGGCGGATCGCCGGTTCCTGACCGGTGAGAGAACCCCTGAGGGGTACCACGGGGTCCGCAGCGGTATGGAAGCCGCCACGGAAAGGTCTCTGGCATACGCCCCCTATGCCGATCTCCTGTGGTTCGAGACCTCCCAGCCGGACGTCGAGGAAGCCGCTGCCTTCGCGGAGGCGATCCACGCGCGTTTCCCCGGCAAGCTACTGGCCTACAACTGCTCCCCGTCCTTCAACTGGAGGCACCACCTGAGCGAGGAACAGATCGCGGCGTTCCAGGATCGGATCGCCTCGCTGGGATACCGGTTCCAGTTCATCACCCTGGCCGGTTGGCACCTGCTCAACTACCACACCTTCGACTTGGCGCGGTCCTATGACACGAGCGGCATGGCGGCCTACAGCCGGCTGCAGCAAACCGAGATCGCCTCGGAGTCGGTCGGGTACACCGCCACCAAGCACCAGGCGGAGGTGGGTGCCGGGTACTTCGACGAGGTGGTGCAGATCACGGCCGGAGGGCGGGCTTCCACCCTCGCGCTAGTGGGTTCAACCGAAGCCAAGCAGTTCGCCTGAACCCGCGTTCTTGACCTTCCCACTGTGTGGACGTACAGTGGCCGTACACACAGGAGGTCGTTCATGGCCACACGCACCGAACGGCGTCGTAGCCGGCGCCTCGAGGTCCGCACAACGCCCGAGGAGCGAGCGCTGATCGACCTTGCCGTTGCCGCATCCGGTACAGACCTCACCAGTTTCGTGATAGACAACCTGACGGTGGCCGCGCGGCGCGTACTGGCGGACCGGTCCGAATTCACATTGGGTCCCGACGCCCGGCGGGCCTGGGAGGAGATCAACCGTCGACCTGCCCGAGCCCTTCCTGAACTGAGGGAGTTCTTGGAGCGACCCTCGCCCTTCGTCAAGGAGTGAAAGAGCAGTATCTCCCGCCCAGACTGCTGCATCCGGACCACGAGATCGCCCACTTCTTGTGCCGATCCGACGAGCAGACCCGTTGGCTACACCACCACGCCCGCCAGGCAGGAAATGCGGGCACCGCCAAGGTCCTCGTAGTCACGCGGCGATCCAGCGTGGAGGTCGTTGCTTACTACGCGTGGTCTATGGGCAGCATCAGAGTCTCTGATGCACCAACCCGGCTACGGACAGGAGCCGGTCGGTGTCCCCAGCCCGTAGCTCTGCTTAGCCGCCTCGGGGTTTCGATCCACCACGAGCGACGCGGGCTCGGCGCCGGACTCCTCCAGGATGTGATCGCCCGAACTGCTCAACTCGGAAGCAAGATCGGATGCCGAGGTCTGCTCGTACATGCCGAGACCACCGAGGCTCGGGACTTCTACCTCCATCTCGTCCCCGCCTTCGAGCCATCCCCCACCGATCCCCTCCATCTTGTCCTCCTGATGAAGGATATCCTCAAGGCACTCCGCACATGAAAGCCGGTCTGATCTCCCAGACGACCCCACGGACCCTGTCGGCCTACTGATCGGAACGGGTCGAGAACACGGCCAGAGCCACCAGGACCCATGATGTTTGGACCACCCTGTCCTGGCCGAACACGAGGGGACCGAACAGGGGCACTCGCGCATTCGCTCGCCGAACACCGGCTCGAAGGGCTTGACCGGCCGCGCGTAGATGACGGCCGACCCTGCGAAGCGGGGATCATCCGTCCCGACCTCGCCATCGCGGCGGCGATCGAAGAGGCGTTGTCAGATCTTGGCATCGGCGAGATCAGACGCGCAGCCAATCACGGCACCTTACGTGTGGGGCATGATCCCGATCCCGGATGGGAGGGCAGCCGTATGACATCCGTCCCGCCATCGAACTCGTTAGAATCGAAGTCATGACAGAGTCAGGCCAGTCCGCTCTGGGCCCTCTGGACCAGCAGCTGCTGCGGCGGGCGATCGAGTTGTCCGCGGCGGCGATGGCCAAGGGCAACATGGCCTTCGGAGCGCTGCTCGCCGATCCCGACGGGAACGTGCTCCTCGAAGCCGAGAACACC
Source organism: Candidatus Spongiisociaceae bacterium (assembly GCA_965219685.1). GTDB lineage: Bacteria > Actinomycetota > Acidimicrobiia > Spongiisociales > Spongiisociaceae > JAPPFW01. The sequence continues at coordinate 2,267,425 of CBDCOH010000002.1, forward strand.
ACCTTCACCGAGAGCAACGCCCTCCGGCACGCCGAGACCAACCTTGTCGAGGAGGCCGTCGCCGGCCTCACACCGGAGCAGATCGCCGGAGCCAGCCTCTACACGAGTTGCGAACCCTGCGCGATGTGCAGCGGCGCGATGTATTGGGCCGGGATCAACCGGATGGTCTACGCGATGTCCGAACACGACCTGCTGAACATCACAGGGGTCAACGATCACTGCCCCACCATGAAAGGGGTCGGATGCCGGAACATCCTCGAGACCGGCCAGCGAAACATCGAGGTGAGCGGACCCCACCTCGTCGAGGAAGCCGCCGCCGTTCAGCATGACTACTTCGGCACGTCGCCTCCCGAGGGCAGCTAGCGACCGACCCAGGCGGATGCCGTGGTTAGCATCTGTCCGATGACCGGACTCGGCACGCAGGACGAGCGCCTCCTTCGGCGCGCCATCGAGGTGTCGGCTACGTCGGCGGACCAGGGGAACATGCCCTTTGGCGCGGTCATGGCCGACCCGGAGGGCAACGTCCTGCTCGAGGCGAACAACACCACGATCACCGAGCGGAACCCTCTCAATCACGCGGAGACCAACCTGATCAACATGGCGGTCAAGAGCCTTACGCCCGCCCAGATCACATCGGCAACCCTCTATGCCAGTTGCGAGCCCTGTGCAATGTGCAGCGGCGCGGTCCACGCCGCTGGGATCCAACGGGTGGTTTACGGCGTGAGCGGACTGCACTCCCTGGCAATCAGCGGCTCCGATCCCGGGAGCGAGGACAAGCGAGGAGTCGGTTGTCGCGACATACTCGCCCGCGGCCGGCGCCAGGTCGAGGTGAGCGGACCCCACCTGGTCGGGGAAGCCTCGGCCGTACTCATCGACTTCTACGCGGCCGGCGGTCCAGGACAGACCACGAGCGAGTTGAGCCCGCTCGACGAACGGCTGTTGCGGAGAGCCATCGACATCGCAGCGAGATCGGTGGCCAACGGGAACCTACCCTTCGGTGCATTGCTGGCCGACCCCGACGGCAACGTCCTGCTGGAGGCGGAGAACTCCGATATCAGCGGCAAGAGCCCACTCAACCATGCCGAGACCAACCTCATGAGGCTGGCAGTCGAGAGACTCACGGCGGATGAAATGGCCACCGCCACCCTCTACACAAGCTGCGAGCCGTGTGCCATGTGCAGCGGATCCATGTACTGGGGAGGCCTGAACCGGTTGGTGTACGGGATGAGCGAGCACCACCTCCTCGAATACACCGGCGCCAACCCTCTCAACCCGACCATGCGCGGGGTGGGTTGCAGGGAGGTCCTCAACAGCGGCCAGCGCCACATCGAGGTGAGCGGACCCCATCTCGTCGAGGAGGCCTCGGTCATCCAACGGGACTACTGGACCAACTGACCTGCGTTTGCCTTGTTCCTCTGACTTGCGTTAATTATCTAGCTTGCGCAAATGCGCAAGACCGTGGACTGCGTCGCCGCAGGTCCTCGCTCTGACCAGCAGCTAGCATCATCACGTCGTTCGTGGTCCCCGGCCTCGCGCGGTGCCACTGATCGTGCGTGCCGGGAACAGCGCACAGGATTCTCACAAAGGAAGCGGACATGCCCGACGTGAACACTGTTGTAGTGGTTGGGGCGGCTCGGACCGCCATCGGAACGTATGGAGGCTCGCTCAGCAAGATCGACTCCTACAAGCTCGGCGCCGTCACGATCAAGGAGTCGTTGAGCCGGGCGGGCGTCGAGCCGGGAGAGGTCGACGAGGTGGTAATGGGCCAGATCGGCCAGGTCGGTCCGGACGCCTACAACGCCCGGCGGTGCGCGCTCGAGGCGGGTCTACCTACATCGACCACGGCCATGAACGTCAACCGGCTGTGCTCCTCGGGCCTGCAGGCGATCATCACCGGCGCCCAGCAGGTCATGCTGGGCGAGGCGGACATCGTGATCGCCGGCGGCAACGAGAACATGAGCAGCCAGCCGTTCCTCGACTACCAGGCCCGCAACGGTTGGAGGCTGGGCAATCGGAAGCTTCTCGACGGCACCCTATCGCTGGTGACCGATCCCTTCGGCGGGTACTCGATGGGTGTCACCGCGGAGAAGGTGGCCGAACGCTACGGCGTGAGCCGCCAGGAGCAGGACCGTTTCGCTGCCGAGAGCCAGCACCGGGCTGCGATCGCCATCAAGGAAGGCCAGTTCGAGGACCAGATCGTGGGGGTGGACCTTCCCAAGGACGACCCCTTCCTCGTCGACGAGCATCCGAGGCCCGCCACGACCGCCGAAAGCCTCGCCCGGCTGCGTCCGGTGTTCGTCAAGGACGGCACGGTGACAGCCGGCAACTCGTCCGGGATCAACGACGGCGCCGCCTCGCTGGTCCTGATGAGCGAGAAGATGGCCGGGGCTCGGGGCAACCAACCCCGCCTGCGACTGGTGGCATGGGCGGTCAGCGGCATCGACCCGGAGGTGATGGGCTACGCCCCGGCCCTCGCCATCCCCAAGGTGCTGGGCAAGGCCGGACTGACCCTCGACGACATCGACCTGATCGAACTCAACGAGGCCTTCGCCGCCCAGGCGGTGGCCGTGATCAGGGACGCGGGCCTCGACCCCGAGAAGACCAACGTGTCCGGCGGCGCCATAGCGCTGGGTCACCCGGTCGGGGCAACCGGGACGATCCTGACCATCAAGCTCATGCACGCCCTCGAACGCATGGGCGGACGCCGCGGCATCGTGACGATGTGCATCGGGGGCGGCCAGGGCATGGCGGCCATCTTCGAGCGCCCTTGACCCTCGCGGGCGGAGTCTTCACCGGTGACATCGCCGATGTCACCGAGATGCTCGCGGGCCAGGCATATCTGGCGGACCGGGGTCTGTCGACCGCCATCTACCTGTCCCTGACCCTGCCGCAACCGCTCCTGTTGGAGGGGGAAGCGGGGGTTGGCAAGACAGAGGTCGCCAAGGCGCTGGCCGGAGGGCTGGGCGTCGACCTGGTCCGGCTCCAGTGCTACGAGGGCATCGACGCCAACCAGGCGCTCTACGAGTGGGACTACCCGCGCCAGTTGCTCTACCTGCGACAGGCCGGCGAGGCGCGGGCGGACGGTTCCGGACCCGACGAGCTCTTCGCCGAACGATTCCTGGTCGAGCGGCCCCTTCTGCGGGCGGTTAGGGGCGGAGCCGGCTGCGTGCTTCTCATCGACGAGATCGACCGGGCCGACGACGAGTTCGAGGCGTTCCTCCTGGAGATCCTCTCCGAGTTCCAGATCACCATCCCCGAGATCGGTACCGTGCGCGCCCCGCGCCCGCCCACCGTGGTCATCACCTCCAACCGGACCCGCGAACTGCACGACGCTCTCAAGCGCCGTTGCCTGTATCACTGGATCGACTTCCCGGGCCTGGACAGGGAAGTCGAAATCGTGACCGCCCGCGCCCCGGAAGTGCCGGCAAGGCTCGCCCGGAGCGCCAGCCAGGTAGTCGGCAGGCTCCGAGGGCTGGAGTTGGTCAAGCAGCCGGGCGTCGCCGAGACGATCAACTGGGCGCGCGCATTGAACCAACTCGGTGAGGGCGGCGTAACCGAAGAGAACCTCGACCTGAGCCTGGGTTCGGTCATCAAGGACCACGACGACCTGGCCACGGTGCGGGGCCGGGCATCCGAGATCCTGGATGGGATCTGAGACCGGACCGACCACCGAGTTGGTCCGGTTCGGACGGTTGCTGCGGGCCCATGGCGTCAACGTCGGTGCAGGACAGGTGGTGTCCTACACGAGGGCGGTGGCCGACCTGGACCCGGCCGGTATCGAAGACCTGTACTGGGCCGGGCGGGTCACCCTCGTCAACCGCCACTCCGACCTGGCGATCTTCAACGCCGCCTTCGATGCTTTCTTCGTAGGCACGGAGAGCGATTCGCCACCCCCCATGTTGCCGCTGGCCGCGGCGGACGGCGACGGTGGGGAGCCCGAGTCCGTGTCCTTCGGGACCGAGCAGCAGGAAATGGAGATCCTGGACGTCGGCGACGAGGAACTCCCGGCCGCGGGAGGGCCCAGGGCATCGAGCGCCGAGATACTACGCACCAAGCACTTCGATCGTTGGACGGAGGAGGAGTTCCGTCAACTGGCCCGCCTGCTCCCCGGTCTCCGCCTTCCCCGGAAGCGCAGCCGTCGCACCCGCCCCTCCCCGAGAGGCTCGCAGATCGACCTGCGCCGGAGCGTGCGCCTATCGCTCCGCCACAGCGGTGACCTCATCCATCTCCGGCGGCGGTTGCGGGTGGAACGCCCCCGGCCGATCGTCCTCATCGTCGATGTCTCGGGATCGATGGCCGGGTTCTCACGCGCCCTCGTCCAGTTCTCCTACGGGATGAGCCGCGCTTCCCAGCGGGTGGAGGTGTTCTGCTTCGGAACCAGGCTCACCCGCCTCACCAACGCGATGAGAGTGAGAGATCCCGACGCGGCGATCGACGAAGCGACCGAGTTGGTGGTCGACTGGGACGGGGGCACCAGGATCGGCGAGTCGCTCGGCGCCTACGTGACGAAGTGGGGCAAGTACCGCTTCAACCGCGGAGCGATGGTGATCATCTGTTCGGACGGCCTGGAGCGCGGCGAACCGGACCGCCTCGCATGGGCGATGCAGCGCCTGTCACGCCAGGCACACGCGGTGATATGGGTGAATCCCCTGGCCGGAGACCCGAAGTTCCAACCGCTGGCCCGTGGACTCGTGGCCGCCCTGCCGTACGTCGACCGGCTGATCGCGGGCCACAACATCGAGGGCTTGGAAGATCTGGCGGAAGCCCTCGCAGGCTGGGCGGCATAGGGGTAGTTGGTAGTTGGTAGTTGGCAGAATCCTCGTTGTATAGCGCGGATCGGGACTCGCGTTCGTGCCGGGAGCGGCTTACAAAGGACAATGCGAGGGACTCCAAGTCCAAGAACCGGACTCCCACTAGGCACGACCGTGAGTGCCGGACCGCGCGAAGGAGACCGGAAGTGACCCGATCTAACGTAAACTAGCAACTAGCAACTAGCAACTAGCAACTAGCAACTAGCCTTCCTCTCCAGACGGGCCTTCCGTGCTCCGGCGCAGGGAGTCGAGGATGTTCACGCCGGTCGCGGCCTCGATCTGCTCGGTCAACGCCACCAGGGAGGCCGGGAGCTGGGACACCAGACTCGGGATCCCCCCGCCACCGTTCGCCCGGTTCGTCCCGGTGTCCACCACTGCCACGCGGTCGATGTCGACACCTTGCACGGTGGCGACGATCTTGTCGACCAGTTCGGGGAGCATGTTGAGCACCAGCACGTGATGGCCGTCCTCGCCGGCTGCCTGGTACTGGTCGGTCAGGAGCTTGAACACCTCGACCTGGGCTCTGCCGTCCTCGATGATGCTGGCCGCCTCCGCCCGGGCCTGTAGCTGCTGAGCCTCGAGGTCGGCACGAGCCGGCACCACCACCGTGGCCTCGACCCGCCGCTTCTCCAACTCGATCCGCTGCCCTTCCAGTTCCTGGCTGGCCACCACCTTGGCGACCTCCCCGGCCACCAGGGCCTCTTCCTCTCTGGCATTGGAGACGGCTTCCAATTCGGCGGTTCGCACGCGCAATGCGTTCTGTTCCACCACGATCGCCTTGTCCGCCTCGATTCCTGCAATCTGGCCCACTTGCCGGGCCTTCGCCTCGGCCTGCTCCGCCTCGGCTCTGCGCTCCGCCTCCGCCACGCGGGCGTCACGCACCACCTTGGCGGTCAACTGACGGCCCACGGAGGTCAGATACCCGACGTCGTCGGTGACGTTCTGGATCTTCAGTACATCCAACTCCAGACCCAGGGTCTTGATGTCGTCGTCGGCCTCGTCGATCAACTGCTGGGAGAACTTGAGCCGGTCCTCGTTCACCTCCTCGGGTGACAGCGTGGCCAACACACCCCTCAGGTTGGCTTCCAGCGTCTCCTTGGCGATCTGGCCGATCTGGTTGTTGGTCCGACCGAGGAATCGCTCTGCAGCGTTCTCCAGCAACCCTTCACGGCTCGACACCTTCACGTTGGCGATCCCCGCCACGTTGAGTGGGATGGTCCCCTTCGAGTAGGCATTGGTCACAGCGACTTCGAGAGGGATGGTGTTGAGGTCCATCCACTGCACCCGCTCGATCACGGGAATACGTATGGTCCGTCCCCCCTGCAGCAGGCGGTAGCCAACCTCGCGTCCGTCGGCCAGCTCGCGTTTGCGGCCGGAAATGACCGCGACGCGGCTCGGCGGGCAGATCACGATCAGGGATCTGATTATCAGGATCAGAAGGATCAGCGCTAATGCCGCCGCCGCACCGACTGCCAACGGAACCCACCACATCATCCACTCTCTACTTTCTCTTCTTCGTGTCTTGCTACCAGAGCCACCCCGCCATCGACCTTGCGGATCACCACCCGGTCTCCCTTACGGAGGCGATCTGCCCGTGTGGCGGGCATGGCGCTCATCCGCATGCGCTTTCCGGCCGCTTCCACGACTATCTGGCCCCTGCGGCCGGCCGGCATGCCCAGCACGACAAGACCGGTAGCCCCTTCCAGGTCCCGCTTCCTCACCTCGCTGGACGCCTCGGTCCGTCGCAGCCAGCCGAACAGGGAATTGTGGAACGCCACCCCGAGCGCAGCCACCAACAGCGCGATCGCCACTCCAGCGAGAGCGGAAAGGTCCACCCAGGTCGTGATCAGGCCGGATAGTCCGAAAAGGGTAGCCCCGAAGGACAGGGCGCTGATCGACACCCACGCGAACAGGCCGCTGTCCGAATCGGTCTCGACGTCGAAGTCCCACAGGCCACCGAAGGCGTTGGCCGCCAGGATGGTCACCCCGATCCCCAGCGCGAGGTAGTACAGAGCCGGTACGGTCGCTCCTGACGTAGGGTTGCGCGACCCAGACTAGCGATCCGGCGATATTGCGGGCGATAGGGGAACCGGGCACCACCGCTGCGGCCGTCGCCGAGCGGTCCCGGCGGCCACACCGTCGTCGAGACCCGGCTCCAGCTCAGAGGATGCCGAGCAGATCCTCCAGAGCGTCCACGAGGCCGTAGCGTTCCGCCGGCGTCATCGCGGTCGACAGGCAGCCCATCCCGCGGGGGGCTAGGAAGTAACCCCGGTTCATGAGACCGAGGTGCAGGAACTCGGTCAGCTCGGGATCGGCCCGTCCAACGGCGCCGCTATCGGTGATCGGCTCGTCGGTGGCGTGGAGGTTGAACAGGGATCCGACACAGGTCACTCCGCCCGGCAGGCCGGAGGCCTCCATGACCTTGCCTAGGCGTTCCACCAACCGACGCCCGTTCCCATTCAGTTCGTCTATTACGGGCGGCGTCAGTGCCTCCAGCGTCTCGATCCCGGCCGCGGCGCTGACCGGGTTCCCGTTGAAGGTGCCGCCCCAGCGGATGGTCCCACGGGAGGGATGGAGCAACGCCATGACATCCTCCCGGCCCCCGAATCCGCCGATCGGGAAGCCGCCGCCGATGATCTTGCCGAAGGTGGTCAGGTCCGGAGTGACACCGTAAGTGGCCTGGGCACCTCCCTCATGCAGTCGGAAGGTGATGATCTCGTCGAGGATGAGCAGCGCGCCGGCTTCGGCCGTCGCCCGCCTCAGGAAGTCGAGAAAAACCTGATCGGCCGCTATGACCCCGCCGGCGCCCTGTACCGGCTCGACGATCACGGCGGCCAGGGAGTCGCCGACCTGTCCGATCACCTTCTCGCAGCCGGGTATGTCGTTGAACGGGAGGGTGACCACCACGTCGCCGATCACGTCCGGTATCCCCGCCCCCGGCGTGGCCGTGTAGTCGTGCGTGCCGTGGTAGCTGCCCTCGAACCGGGCCACGACCGGCCGTCCGGTGAAAGCCCTCGCCAGGCGCATCGCAGCCATCGTGGCCTCGGTTCCGGAGTTCGTGAAGCGGACCTGGTCGACGGAGGCGACCCGCTCGACAAGCACTTCGGCCAGTCGAACTTCGTGTTCGGTAGGCGACGAGAACGCGGTGCCGCGGGCGGCAACCGACCGAGCACGGGCCACAACGTCGGGATGGGCATGGCCCAGTATGAGCGACGTGTAGTTGTTCAGGTAGTCCACCCGCCGGTTGCCGTCGACATCCACGATCTCCGATCCCTCTCCGGAGACCAGGACGGGAGGGAAAGGGGCGAAGAAGGTGGTGGTACGGGTGGTACCCCCGGGGAGCACCACCGACGCCCGCTCGGCCATCTCCATCGATCGGGGGTTTCGCGCCAGGTACTCCTTGCTGACCCGGCGTAGCGGTTCTGTGTAGACGGATACCGGCGGCACGTTTCTCCTCAGGTAAGGCTGAGACGGAGCCTACCGCGGGTGGTGAGTGGTGAGTGGTGAATGGTGAATGGTGAGTAGTGAGTGGTGAATGGTGAATGGTGAATGGTGCCACCAACTAACAACTAGCAACTAGCAACTATGGGAGGCTCTCGCATGCCTCCCCGTCGCCGTCGGCGTCTAGGCGGGCTACGTCGCCGTAATGCGGGAAGTAGGTGTCGAACCACTCCTGGGCCTCGGCCTGGGTGGAGAAGTCACTGCAGTTGCGGGTGTTCCCCGGATTGGGAGGCACGGTGCTCGACGGCGGGCCGGTCGAGCCGCCGGGAGCGTCGAGGGCCGGCGGATCCAGGGTGGGCGTATCGAGCACCGGGAATCCCAGTACAGGCATCCGGATGTCGAGGGTCGTCCCGGCGCACTGTCCGGCCAGCAGCCCGCGCAGGAAGTCGGATTCTCGCCGGTCCACGGTCAGGCCCCATCTGGCCTTGGTGGCGACCCACGCGCTCAGGTAGTGACAGGTGAAGTCGTCGTTGGGAGGCATCCACTCGGCTGGATCCCGAGCCCCTTTCGACCTGTTCGAGCCGGAGGTCACCACCACTAGCGCGCCCTCGTCGTTGGCGAATTCCTCCCGGCGGCCGGGGCTCCAGCTGTGGGCTCCCGAGTCCCACGCCTCCGCCAGCGGCACGAGGTGATCGATGTCCAGCGACGACGGAGCCTGCACCCAGCGGTCGTCGTAATAGGAGTACCAGAGGCCGGAGACGATCCAGCAAGTGCGGTTGGGATCCCTGACCGGCTCGACCCGCGAGTCCCTGATGAGAACCTCCCGCCGGGTGTCACAACCGTCACGGTCCAGGTCGCTCCAGTGGTCGAAGAGGTCGCGGTCGTAGCCGGAGCGACGCTCGGCCGCCACGACAAGTTCGCCGAGAACCTCGATGGCGAGGTCGGCCTCCTCCGGAGCGCCCTGCGGTGGCACATCCTCCGTCGGCGTTTCGGAACCGAGCGCGGGCGGGCTCGGTGGAAGGCCCCGCCCCGAGAGGTTGTGCCACAGTCCTATCATGTAGACAGCCATCTGGGCCCGGGTCACGCGTACCGAACTGCGGCCTTCCGTCGCGGCGGGTATCACGTTGCGAGCCTCCAGGCAGGTGACCGCCTTGTCGAGTTCGTCTTCACGATCCGGGCAGGTCTCCCCTGCCTTCTCGTACGTCCGCAGCAGGAACCTGGATATCTGCGACGCGGTGAGCTTGGACTCCGGACCGTAGGTCGTGGTGGTGACTCCTTTGGTTATCTCGAGCCAGTAAAGACAGTCGATGTCGGCTGCGTGGATGCTGCCGCCTGCAACGTCGGTGAACGGCGCTCGGCCCTCAGGACATCGCCGGTCGAAGACGTCCCTCCATAGACGCACCAGGAAGGAGGCCATCTGAGCGCGGGTGAGCTCCGAATCGGGCCCGTACTCCCCTTCCGCCCGTCCCAGGGACAGGCCCAGTGCCCTCATGCAACGGATGTACTCGGCCCCGTAGTCGCGGGCCTCGACATCGGTGAACTGCTCGGTGGAAGCGCTGTCACAGAGGTCACCTGTTTGGGCATCGACCTGGGCCGGGCGGTTAACGAACAGGATCGCGCCCACAACAACGATCGCAAGTATGGATCCAGCGAGCTTCACCGCGTCCTGGCCACCTCCCGAACACCACTCTAACCAGGGGTTTCAGCTCCTTATGCGTAGAGTTCCGGCGGACTCGACCGAGTGCAGGAGAGAGGGAAATTACATAGCTATAATTGCTATGTTCAAATGGCTATTATAGCTACAAATGGACCTGCCAGGTTGAAACGGAGTACGTATGCTGACCGCGAGTGTCTCACAGGTAAAGAACGGACTCAGTGCCTATCTACGCCGGGTGAAGGCAGGTGAGACCGTCCTGATAATGGACCGCAAGACCCCGGTGGCCCGCATCGTCCCGCTGTCGGATCGGACAGGGCTGTCGTCGGCATCGAGCCTCGACGACCAGGCTCGGATCGAGCGACTGATCGCCGACGGTTTGGCTACCCGGGAACGTGACGTGGGTGCTTCGGAGGCGCTCCGCGAACTGAACGAGTCGTGGCCTGCCGGTCACGGTCTGCTCCAGGCGCTACTCGATGACCGAGATGCCGACTATCGCGAGGGCCGTCGTTGAGGTTCTGGGACACGTCCGGGGTGGTAGCACTGCCTTGCGACGAGGTCCACTCACCCCTCGCGCGTTCGATTCTCCTGGACGATGACCGGATGGTCGTATGGTGGGGAGCCCCTGTGGAGTTCGTGAGTGCGCTCGCACGCCAGGAACGAGCGGGCAACCTCACGCCCAGAGAGTTGTCCGACCATCTCCGGTACCTGAGGGCGCTGTCGCGAGGATGGGTGGAGATACAGCCGAATACGGTCCTGAGAAGGCTTGCCCAGCGGCTGCTCAGATCGCATCCGCTGCAGGCGGCGGACGCGTTGCAGTTGGCAGCCGCTCTGACCGCGGCCCAGGGTGACCCCACGACCCTGGGGTTCGTCTGCTTCGACAAACGGCTCAACGAAGCCGCGCAACGCGAGGGCCTCGAAGTCCTCGCCGGGTAGTCGAGATCGCAGCGGACCTCGCGGACCGGAGTGTCCTGGACCGGGCGCCCTCCGGGTCGCGATTGGTCGCTCCGATCGTTAGGTTCTCCGGGGCCCGATACGGATGGCCGGACGCGGCCCCTGTAGAGTGTTCTATCGGTCCGATCTGCTGAGGAAGGATGGTCATCCGATGACCGGTGGCCGCGTGGGCATGTGTTTCCTGGATCGACCCGATCCCAGGCGACAGGTAGCGCTCTCCATCTGGATGGAAGAACTCGGTTACGACTCCGTATGGGTGTGCGAAACGCGCACCGCCAGGGATGCCGTCTCCGTCATGGGCGCCATCGCCTACGCCACCCAGCGCATCAAGGTGGGTAGCGGTGTGGTCAACTCGTGGACCCGGCCTGCGTCACTCATGGCGCTCACATTCGCCACGCTGGACGAGTTGGCGCCGGACCGGATGCTCCTCGGGATCGGCGCCTACTGGGACCCACTGGCCTGGAAGCAGGGAATCGACCGGCGCAGGCCTGTGAAGCAGATGCGGGAGTACATCGAGGTGACCCGCCGCCTACTGGCCCTGGAGACGGTGAATTTCGAGGGAGAGTTGGTAGCGGTGCGGGATCTCAGGTTGGACCTCGGCCATGGCGTGGCCCGCACACCCAAGCGCGTACCGATCTACGTGGGCGCCACCGGGCCGCAGATGCTCGCTCTGTCGGGCGAGCTGGCGGACGGGGTGATGCTCAACGGCTTCACGTCCCTCACCTACCTGGCCGACGCCCTCCGGCACATCGAGCGGGGGGCCGTGAGGAGCGGACGGCGGGTGGATGACCTCGACCTTCCCCAGACCATCGTGATCGCCATGGACGAGGACGAGGAGAAAGCCCTCGAAGTCGCCACCCGGATGACCACCATGTACCTGGGGCAGCAACCCCACATCGCCCGGGCCAGCGGGGTCGACCAGGACCTGCTGGACCGCGTCCGTGAGGCCATGGGAGGCTGGCCCCCGAGGGAGGGCGGAATCGCATCGGCGATGCAGCTGGTGCCCGCAGAAGTGGTGCGGTCCCTTACCGCGGCCGGGACGCCGGAGCAGTGTCTGGAGCAGGTCGCCGCCTACTCGATCCGACCCAACATCTCCCCTGCCCTCCTCCCGATCACCGAGAACTACGAGGAGATCATCGAGGTGTTCGCCCCGCGCGGGTATCCCGGGTCCTAGATGATTGGTTTTGGGTGCTAGGTGCTAGGTGCTTACTGTCGGGGTGATCGCTCCCTGCCGATCGCGATCGCTTGGGATCAGCCCGCCGTCCACCCGTCCGCCAGCCACCCTCCGTCGACAACCACCGTCTCGCCGGTTATGTAGCTCGCCGAGTCTCCCGCCAGGAACAGCACCGCGTTGGCCGTCTCGGACGGGATGGCGAACCTCTTCATCACGATCTGGTCGCGGATCGACTCCAGCAGATCACGGTTGGCCGGGTCGGTCCGGAGTTCGTGGTTCATCGAGGATTCGGTCCAGCCCGGGGCCACCGAGTTGGCCCGGATGCCGAACTCGGCCCACTCCACCGCCATCACCTTGGTGAGCGCGATCACGCCGGCCTTGGCGGCCGAGTAGGCACCGATGCTGGCGAACGCCACCGGACCGGCGATCGAGGAGATGTTGACGATCGAACCCGAACGCTGTTCGATCATCGAGGTGACCGCCGCCCGGGACATATAGAAGACCGACGACAGGTTGGCCTCGATCGCCACCCGCCATTCGTCCATGTCGAGGGTGTCCAGCCGGCTAAAGTTCTGGCGGCGGCCGGCGTTGTTGACCAGTATGTCGAGACCGCCGAGATCGGAACGCACCTGATCGAGGGCCGACACAGCCTGCTCGGGGTCGGTCACGTCACAGGTCACGGCCAAGTGGGTGCCGGCCTCACCCTCCAGCATGTCCACCGTACGCGCCAGGTCATCGGCGGTCCGTGCCAGGGCGGCCACCCGCGCGCCCTCCGCGGCGAACGCCTGCGCTATCCCCCGCCCGATCCCGCGGCTGGCGCCGGTAACCACCGCCACCTTGTCTCTCAGACCCAGGTCCATCGGTTCGCTCCTTGCTCGGAAGTTGTCAGGTACTCAGTTGCCCGTACAGGTCGGGCCGGCGGTCGCGGAAGAAGCCCCAGTCGTTCCGGATGCCGGGGATGACCGACAGGTCGAGATCGGCGACCAGCACCTCGTCCTCTGTGTCACTCGCCTGCGAGATGATCCGCCCCTTGGGGTCCACCCACATCGACGATCCGTAGAAGTGCGACTCGGAACCTCCCTGGTCGACCCCGACCCGGTTGACGCCGCCCACGTAGTAGATGTTGTCCACCGCGTGGGCCTGGAGTTCGAGCTCCCACAGGTAGCGGCTCATGCCGGTGGTGGCCGTGGGCACGTAGACGATCTGGGCGCCGTTGAGGGCCAGCGTACGAGCCGCCTCGGGGAAGTGGCGGTCGTAGCAGATCAGGATCCCGATCGTCACGTCGAAGGGGGTCGGGAAGGTGATGAACCCGGTGTCGCCCGGAGCGAAGTAGTACTTCTCCACCCCGGTCAGGGTGGGTACCGAAACGATCGGGATATGGCTCTTGCGGTAGACGCCGAGGAGGTCGCCGTCCGGTCCGATCACCGGGGCGCTGTTGTACAGGAGGCCGTCGAGCGCCTTCTCGTAGATCGGTGCGATCAGCACGATCCCCATCTCACGGGCCAGCTCGCGCATGCGTTCCATCGTGGGGCCGTCGATCGGTTCGGCCAGATCGAGATGGCGGGCGTTCATCTCGTAGGGGAAGTAAACGGTGTTGAACAACTCCTGGAGGCAGACGATCCGCGCCCCGCGGTCCGCCGCCTCACGGACCAGGTGCTCCGCCCTCTTGACGTTGCTGTCCGTGTCGTACTCCGTTCCCATCTGCACGAGTGCGGTTCTCACGATCGCGGATCTCCTTCCATGGTGGTGTTCCTGGCCTCGCTCATCAGGATACGAGGACCGAGCTGGACAGGGCGGCCGATTCGGCGCTCCTCACGAACGCCCCCACGGGACCGGCTGCCACGTAGCGACCGTCCCGTACGATTACGCGGCCTCTCACCATCACGGCCGTGATGGCTCCCTGCAGCACGGTGCCCTCGTACGGGTTGTAGTCGCAGTTGGTGACCTGGGTCTCCAGTGAAAGGGTCGTGGTACCCGAAGGGTCGAAGACCACCAGGTCGGCGTCGGATCCGGGCGCGATCTCCCCCTTCCGGGGGTAGAGGCCGAACAGCTTCGCCGCGTTGGTGGAGGTGACCTCGACGAACCTGTTGAGCGAGATACGGCCCCCGGCGACCCCGTGGTGGTAGAGGAGGCCGACCCGCCACTCGATGCCGGGAAGACCGTTGGGTATCTTGCTGAAGTCGTCCCTCCCCACCAGGCGCTGCTCGAAGAAGAAGGGGGCGTGGTCGGTTCCCACCGCCTGAAGGTCCCCTACCCTCAGGCCGTTCCACAGCGGATCGTGATGGTCCGACGAGCGGAGCGGCGGGGAGCAGACATAGTTGGCGCCCTGGAAGTCGGGCTCGGCGAGCTTCTCGTCGGTCAGCAGCAGGTAGTGGGGACAGGTCTCCGCATAGGCGCGCACGCCCCGGTCGCGCGCCTCGGCCATGGCCTGCACCGAACCGGCCGAGGACATGTGCACGACGTACAGAGGTACGCCGGCCATCTCGGCGAGCGCGATCCCCCGCCTGGTCGCCTCGTCCTCGGCGAGGGAAGGCCGGGTACGGGCATGGAACATCGGATCGGTGTCGCCCCTGGCCAGCGAGTCCTCGACCAGGGCATCGATGGCGTAGCCGTTCTCGCAGTGCAGCATGATGAACCCGCCGTTCTCCGCGCTGTACCGCATCGCCTTGAAGATGGCGCCGTCGTCGAGCATCCAGGCGTTGGGGTAGGCCATGAACAGCTTGAAGCTGGTGACACCCTCGTCGACCAGACCGTCGAGGGCGGGAAGCATGCGGTCGGGCAGGTCGGTGAGGATCTGGTGGAACGCGTAGTCCACGGCCGCTTTCCCCTCGGCCATCTCATGCCAGCGCATGAGCGAGGCGCGCGGGTCGGAGCCCTTCTCCTGGATCGCGAAGTCGACGATGGTCGTGGTGCCGCCCACCGCCGCTGCCCTCGTCCCCGTGTCGAAGTCATCGGATATCACCGTGCCCGCCACCGGGGTGTCGAGATGGGTGTGGGGATCGATCCCTCCCGGGAACACCAGATGGCCCGAGGCGTCGATGGTCTCGTCGGCCTCCGTACCCTCGAAGGACCCGATAGCGCGGATCCGCCCACCCTCGATGAGGATATCCGCCACGTAGTCCTGGGTGGCCGTGACGATACGGCCTGCCTCGACCAGTACAGTCAACTCCGGTCCTCTCTACGCCCTCGCAATGGCAGGAACGAGCCGGCCATGAAGCGGGTCCACCGCCAAGCACAGTCCTTCCAACGTGTAAGCGCCGAGGAGAGGATCGGTGTCCTCCTCGCCGAACACCACGAGAGTCACCTCGGTGCGCCCGCCGATGGAAGCCATAGCGCGCCCCATGTCATACTCGACAAGGCGCCCGTCCGCCAGTTCGAGTGTCACCTTCTGGGCAGGCGACACTCCTAACCCATACAACAGGTCGGCGGGCACCATCGTGAAGGAGGCGCCGGTGTCTACCAGCGCCTCGATCTCCAGGGACCGCTCACCATCCATGCTGCTGAGCCGTACAGGCCGACTGAATACTCCCATCTCTCTTCATCTCCCGATCTGGTCTTCTACTTGGTATCACCGCCTCGTTATGCCACAAGGCACGACGGGTTTCAATACCCTTGCAGAAGGCCACTAGCCACTAGCCACCAGCCATAAGCGAAGCCACTAGCCGCCAGCCCGGTCGATCAGCGTCCACAACCGGCTCGGTGTGACCGGCGTCTGGTCCACCTCGACGCCGAGATGGGAGAGTGCGTCGGTCACCGCGTTGGCCAGCGCCGCACCCGACGGGAAGCACCCTGCCTCCCCCATCCCCTTGAATCCGCCCTCGGTGTGAGGCGACGGCGTTACCAGGTGATGTATCTCGAAGTCCGGCAGATCGGTGAACGACGGCAGCAGGTAGTCCATCAGGGTCGAGGACAGGAGCTGTCCCGTCTCGTCGTCGTAGACGAACTCCTCGAGCATCGCCCCACCTAGGCCCTGGGCGAGAGCGCCGTGGATCTGGCCCTCGACCAGCAGCGGGTTGATGATCGTCCCGCAGTCGTCCACCACCACGTACTTCACCCAGTCGATCTTCCCCGTGTCCGCGTCGACGTCCACCACCGCCACATGCGTGCCGAAGGCGGTGGTGAAGTTCGCCGGGTCGTAGACGTAGCTCGCCTCCAGGCCCGGCTGGTCGCCTTCCGGGATATGGTGGGCCCAGTAGGCCTGCTGGGCGACCTCCGCCAGGGTGAGGGACCGCATCTCCTCGGCGCCCTTGACCGATATCCGGCCGTCGCTGTAGGCGACATCCTCCGGATCGGCCTCGAGGAGCCCGGCTCCAAGGCGCACCGCCTTGGCCTTTATCTCCTCGATGGCCTTGATCACGGCCACGGCAGCCACGTTCGAGCGGCTCCCGGCCGAACCGAAGCCCGTGTAGGGAGTCTGGTCCGTGTCTCCCCAGACGACCCTCACGTTGGAGATGTCGATTTCCAACTGGTCCGCCGCCACCTGGGCCAGGGTCGTCTCGGTGCCCTGTCCCATGGGAATCATCCCCGTGTAGAGGGTTGCCCTGCCGTGGGGATCGATCTTGACCGTGGAGCCCTCGTAACCACCGGTGTAGTAGTCGAGGAACCCGAGGATGGCCGACGGCCCGAATCCGGAAACATGTATGTAGGAGGCGATCCCGATCCCGCGGAGCACGCCCTGGTCGCGGAGGTCCTGCTGGGACTCCCGCAGACCGTCGTAGTCGACTGCTTCGAGGGCCTTCTCCAGCGCCTCCGGGTAGCTACCGCTGTCGTACACGGCGCCGGCCGGACTGAAGTACGGGAACTCGTCCGCCCCGATCATGTTCCGGCGCCGGAGTTCGGCGGGGTCGATCCCGAGTTGGCGGGCGGTCTTGTCCATCATCCGCTCGATGCCGAAGATCCCCTCGGGGCCTCCGAAGCCGCGGAAGGTGCTGTTGGGCGTCTTGTTGGTGGCGACGCCCACCACGTCACAGTGGTAGTTGGCGAACTTGTACTGGTTGATGGCCGCGGCGCCGGTCACCCAAGCAGGTCCGATACCGACGCTGTGCAGGTGAGCGCCCTGATCGCTGAGCACCCGTCCCTTCACGCCGAGGATCGTCCCGTCGGCCTTGGCGGCTACCTGCCACTCCTGGAGTTGCTCCCGCCCGTGGACGGTGGCCTGTAGGGCTTCCCGGCGGTCCTCGATCCACTTGACCGGCCGGCCGAGCTTCATCGAAGCAAGAGAAACGAGTATATCCTCGGGATACCGGTCCCACTTGTTGCCGAAGGCGCCACCGATGTTGGGCGTGAGGATCCTGACCGAAGTCTCCGGGATGCCGAGGGCCGCTGCGAGCTCCGTGCGGAGCAGGCTGGCCACCTGGCTCTCCGAGTGGAGGGTCAGGGTCTGGCGGAGGTCGTCCCATTCGGCTACCAACCCCCTGGTCTCCAGTGGGACCCCGGAGTAGCGGCCTACCTTGAGGCGTCCGGACACGATCTCGTCGGCCTCGGCGAAGGCGCCCTCGACGTCACCGGCCACCCCCAGGGCGTTGATCCCGGGGAAGGTGTACTCGATGATCGTGTTGTCACCCATGTCCTCGTTTATGACCGGTGCGCCGTCGGCCAGGGCGGCCTCGACGTCCACAACATGGTCGAGCACGTCGTAGTCCACGTCGATCAGGTCGAGCGCGTCCTC
This sequence comes from Candidatus Spongiisociaceae bacterium, assembly GCA_965219685.1. GTDB lineage: Bacteria > Actinomycetota > Acidimicrobiia > Spongiisociales > Spongiisociaceae > JAPPFW01. Next base: position 2,285,127 of record CBDCOH010000002.1, read on the forward strand.
GGCGATGTATCGGGAGTCCGCAACCACCGCCGCCACCGGCTCCCCTACGTAGCGGGCCTTGCCGGGCGCCAGGGCGGGAGTGTTGGACTCCTTCTGCCCGGGCAGGCGCCAGATGGTCGGGAACGCCCCGATCCCTTCGAGGCTGTCAGCGGTCAGGACGCAATGGACACCGTCGAGCGCCTCCGCCGCCGAGGTGTCGATCTCGGCTATCCGGGCGTGGGCGAACGGACTGCGGAGGACGGCCATGTGAAGGGTTCCGGCCGGCTCGATGTCGGCGATGAAACGGCCCCGGCCTCGGATCAGCGGAGCGTCCTCCCGGCGCGGCGCCGAAACTCCGATCCAGCGAGTCTCCTGCGTAGTGGTCATGCGCCACCCCCTTCGTTGGACATCTCAGCAGCGGCAGCCTGGACCGACTCGACGATCTTCTGGTAGCCGGTGCACCGGCAGATGTTGCCGCCCATCTCCTCTCGTATCTCCTGCGGGCTGGGGTCCGGGTTCCTCGACAGCACGTCGATCCCGGCCAGGATCATCCCCGGAGTGCAGAAACCGCACTGCAGACCGTGGTACTCGGAGAAGGCCGTCTGCATCGGATGGAGGCCGTCTGCCGAGCCGATCCCCTCGATCGTGGTGATCTGGGATCCCTCGGCCTGCACGGCGAAGAGGAGACAGGACCGGACCACTTCGCCGTCGAGCAGGATGGTGCATGCCCCACACACCCCGTGCTCGCAACCGAGATGGGTACCGGTGAGTCCCAGATCCTCCCGGATCGTGTCGGCGAGGGTCTTGCGCGGCTCTACCGAGACCGCCCTGCTCGCACCGTTGACGTCGAGTACGACGCTCGTCGTTTCAGCCATTTCCGCCTCCTGCATTCCCGGCCGCCTCTGCGAGGGCTCGCACCGTCAGTACGTTGACCAGGTGACTCCTGTACTCGGCCGTTCCGTGCACATCCGATGTGGTCGGGAAGTCCCCGGCAGCAGCCGCTCCGGCCGCCGCGAACGCTCCATCGCCTGCCTCGGCGCCTACCAGAGCGGCTTCCGCCGCGGGGAGGCGCGTGGCATGGGTCCCACCGAACGCCCCCAGGGCCGCATGCGTGATGGTCGACCCGTCGGTGGAGATCACCGCCGCCACACCGGCCAGCGCGAAGTCGCCGTGACGGCGAGCGAACTCCTGGAATCCGAAGCCGCTCGACGCTGGCGCCGGCGGTATGCGGATCTCGGTCAGCAGTTCGGTGTCGCCCAGGGTCGTGTCGAACAGGCGGTCCTCGATCAGGTCCTGCATCCCCACGACCCGCTCGCCGCCGGCTGACTGCGCCGTCACCTCTGCGTCGAGGGCCATCAGCAGAGCCGGGAGCTCCGCCGCCGGGTCGTTGTGGGCCAGCGAGCCGCCGACCGTCCCGCGGTTGCGGATCGCCCGGTGCCCGATGAACGAGACTGCTTTGGTGATCACGGGATGGGCGCCCGCCACCTCGGCCGACTCGCCCACCGCCGTCAGCCGGGTCATAGCACCGATCCTCAGCGATCCGTTGGCCGAGATGTACGAGAGCGAGTCGATCCCGTTTATGTCGACGAGGTGGGCAGGCCTGGCCAATCTGAAGTTGAGCATCGGGACGAGGCTCTGGCCGCCGGCGAGGATCTTGGCCTCCGATCCATGCTCAGCCAGAACATCTAGGGCCTCGGCAAGGCTCTCCGGCGCCGAGTAGGCAAATACCGCGGGTTTCACTGGTCGATCACCTCCTGCACGGCGGTGTCCGACCGCGGACTCATGGCATCCCGCCGCCCACCGATACTAGACACCTGCCTGTTCGCTCGGGTGATGAGCCGGCGACTGGAGACAGTAGACACCCGTTGGACACCGCATGAGGAGCATCCCCGTCCGGGCAGACTCTGACCATCTCTTTTCGAGACCTGGGCGTTCAATTCCTGGTCTTTAGTTGGTAGTTGTTTGTCGGAGATCGATGGTGGGCATCAGATCGCATCGGTTTCCGCTTTGGAAGGGGTTGTCCGAGTTCACGCGGCGCTGAGAGGGGTACCTCGCCGACCGAAAAGATCGGGGACCCCTCGGAAACAGAGCAGCCATACTCGGGTTACGGCTGTCTTGGCATCGTTGTGTAGCGGTGATTCAGTGCGATTCGCTTCGGTCGGATGGCTCGGGACTACTCGTCTAGAGTCCCCACTAGGACGGAATCACGGAAACAGCATGACCCCAACGCTGAGAGATCAATCCACTCCTGACGGACTGCTCGTGGTGGTCAAGGAGGACTGCGAGACCTGCCATCTCGTGTTACCGGTCCTCGACGAATTGGCGGCGTCCCGCCGGAGCCTCACGCTGGTTTCCCAGGATCGACCGGACTTCCCGCCGGGCTTCGGAGTGATCCACGACCGTGATCTGGACATTTCATGGTCGCTCGGAACCGAGACCACCCCCACGGTGTACCGGATCGAACAGGGGGAGGTGGTCGACCAGGAGGCAGGGTGGCTGAGGTCCGGATGGGAGAGGGTCACCGGCATCCCGGATCTGGCGCCCGGCCTTCCCGACCAGCGGCCGGGATGCGGTTCGGACACCCAGTTGCCCGAAGTCCGCCAGAGACTCCTCGCCCGGCACTCAGCACACCTGCTTTCCTCCCGCCGGGTGGAATTGGGCGACTCCGAGGACCCCATCGAAGCTGCCTTCGCGCGCGGATGGACGGACGGGTTGCCGGTCGTACCTCCCACCGAGGAACGCGTGGCCAGGATGCTGGAGGGAACCGGTCGCGCCCCCGACGAGGTGATTTGCATCCTCCCGCCGGACCTGGCGGAATGCACCGTGGAGAAGGTGGCGGTCAACGCGGTGATGGCCGGCTGCCTGCCCGAGTATCTGCCGGTGGTCCTGGCGGCGGTCGAGACAGCGGCCGGGCGCCGGTTCAACATCCACGGTATTTCCGCAACGACCTACTTCACGGGTCCGGTCCTCGTCGTGAACGGCCCGATCAGGGAACGGATCGGCATGAACTCGGGCATCAACGTCCTGGGCCAGGGCAACCGGGCGAACTCGACCATCGGGCGGGCCTTCAACCTGGTGGTGCGCAACGTCGGGGGCGCCCTCCCCGGCGGGGTGGACCAGGCCACGCTGGGAAGCCCCGGCAAACTCTCCTTCTGCTTCCCAGAAGACGAGGAGGGATCACCCTGGGAGTCCCTGGCCGTGGAGCGGGGCTTCACCAGCGAGGACTCCACCGTCACCCTTTTCGCGGGTCACGGGCCGATCGAGATCATCGACCAGAAGGCTCGCGATCCGGAGTCGCTTGCCGGAACGTACGCGTTGCAACTCCGCATGATCGGCCACCCCAAGCTGGCCCGCATGGCGGCTGCGATCGTGGTGGTCTCCCCCGAGCACGCCGGGATATTCCACCGAGCCGGATGGTCGAAGGCCCGCCTGCGGGAGGAGGTCTCGTCGCTTCTCACCATCCCCGCGGACTCGATGGTGGCCGGAGCCGGCGGGGTCGCCGAGGGTATTCCTCCCTCGGTGGCCGCCAAGACGCGGACAGTGTCGAAGTTTGCCCCCGATAGCCTGTGGTTCGTCCATGCCGGGGGCGACGCCGGGATGTTCTCGGCGATAATCTCGGGATGGATCGGCGGAGCGGCCAGCTCGCAGATGACGACGACCCGAATCGAGACCTAGGCGACCACCGGAGAGGTACAGATGACCATCTTGTTGGATCCGACCAGCGAACGAGCCGTGTCGGAGCGGCGACTGAGTCCTAGACTGCCCGACCTCGCCAACTCGACGATTGCCCTGCTGGACATCTCCAAACCCAGGGGGGATGTGTTCATCGGACGGTTGGAACAGTTGCTCGTGGAACGGGGAGCGATCCTCAGGCACTACCGCAAGCCCACCTTCTCGAAACCGGCGCCTCGCGACCTCCGCCGGCAGATCGCCGCCGAGTGCGGAGCCGTCATCGAAGCCCTCGCCGACTGAGGATCGTGCGCGTCGTGCAGTGTGCACGACATCGTCGACCTGGAGGACCGGGGCGTGCCGGGGGTGTTCGTGGCCTCCGACCGATTCGCCCAAGCAGCCGACGCCCAGGGCGAGTCCCTGGGGATGCACCCGCACCGCGTCCTGACCTCTCACCCCATCCAGGACCGCACCGACGAGGAGATGCGAGCCCTGGCCGAGGCCGCCTTCCCAGACATTCTCGCCGCCCTTACGCCTGAGGATTAGTTGCTCGGTGTCAGGTGTCAGGTGTCAGGTGTCAGGTGTCAGGTTAGGTAATTTTCAGTGTTTAACGTCAACGTGGATACTTTGTCGTTCTCAGTGGTGCTGGCCACGCCCTACCTCGACTACTCATCCGGCTAGACCGCGGTCACTCCGGTCCGAGGGCAAGGAGGTTCGTGGGGAGCTGCACCCGACCGGCTAGAGCCATCAACAGATCCTGGGCCCGTCCCGATTGCACCGCGATCTCGGTCGACAGGCCCAGCGCAATCGACAAGGCCGGCTCGGGCACCCGGACGAACCCGCCCACCGCCGCGGCGAGGTCGAGGGTATGCACCACCAACTCGAAAGTCCTAGTCGGCAGGTAATCGGCGAGGCGCATCTCGCCCACCGGCGTACCAACCGGGTGATCGTCGGGCAGCGCATCCACGAAGCGGCACACACCATCCACGATTCCGGCCACAGCGGAGGGCGGATCGTCGCCCAGCGCGGCGGCCGCGTCCGTGCCGCGTTCGGCGATGGCGTCGTGGATGCTCCCGTCCCTCAACACCTCGCGGAAGTACTCCGCCGGCCCTACCAGCCGATCCGGGGCGCCGTCGCCACCGTCCGCGTTGTTCTGCACGGTGAGGAGAGCGCGGCAGGTGTGGCCTACCAACTCACGGACGCTCCACACCCCCAGCCCCGGACCGTCCAGCGCATCCGGCGGCACCCGGCGCACCGTATCGACGAAGACGGCCCCGGCCTCGCGGAAGGCTCTTCGATTCTGATCGATTTCCAACATGGAACCCCTCCGACGCCATCATAATCGGGGCGTACCGGTCACCCGCTGATCGTGGTCAGGATCACTCCTAGAACCGTAAGCACAGCTCCCAAGACGATCTTCCACGTCAAAAGCTCCAGGTCGCGGAGGAAGAGGGCGGAAAGCACCACCACGGCGAGCGGTTGGGCCATGATGATCGGTCCCACCACCGACACGTCTCCCGATCCCAGCGCCCGGAACGCCGACAGCACTCCCAGACCTGCCAGCACGCCGGTCACCAGGAACCACGGCCATCCCGGACCTGGCCTGGCAAGATTCCGGATCCGCGGTACCGACACGATGACAAGAGCCCAGACCATGATGATCGTCACGTTCCCGACCAGAGCGCCGAAGGCCGCGTGCGGGACCTCGACCAGACCCAGCTTGCGCACGATGTCGGAGGTGGCGAAGGCGACACCACCGGAGACGGGCAGCAGGTACACCCACCGGCTGCCACGAGTTCCCGAACCTGCGGAGCCCGCGACTGCGGGCGGGCCTTCACCCCCGACCAATGCCCAGATGCCGGCCACGATCAACGCCGCCCCTAGGACACGCAGTGCGGTAACGGTCTCGGAGAACAGGAACACACCACCCACGAGGGCCAGCACCGGGTAGGAGGCCGTCTGGATCGGAGTCGCCGTCGACGGACCGATACGCTGCACCGCCAGGATGAACGACGTGCGTCCCACACCTTCACCGATGAACCCGGCCAACATGAACAGGCCCACTCCCCTGGGCGATACCGACTCCGGCAGGTCGAACACCGCGAACCCCAGCATCACCAGCGCCCCGACCGGCAGGGACATGATCAGCGCGGTGACGATGCTGTTGTGCTGCATTCCCCGCTTCGCGGTGATTCCTACCGCGGCGAAGAAGCAGGCCGCGGCCAGGGCGAAGAAGACTGACATCGCTACCTACTCCTGCCCGCGCCCGTGGCGCAGGGTGGCGAGCGCGTCGAGGGTCTCCGCGTCGAACGGAGGAGGCCAGTCGAACACCACCTGCGCGACCCCGGCGTCGGCGTAACGGGCCAGGGTCTCGGCAACCTGCCCGAGCGGGCCCACCACTCCCGACTCCGCGACCGTTATGCGAGCCCCATCGAGCGGCATCCCGTGCCCGACCAGTGTGGCCATGAGCGTGTCCACCGCCTCGGACCTGCTCTCCCTCACTAGAGGCGGCGGAAGACCGACGGTTCGGAGGATCTCGGACGGATTCCTTCCCGCTGCCCGGCACAGCCGGTCGATGGAGGCGTTCTTGCGGGCAATCTCGCCGGGCGTCCCCTCCCCGTTCCACCAGTCCGCGTATCGAGCCACCACCGGCAGCGTACGGCGCTCCCCGCTTCCCCCTACCAGCAGCGGGAGGCGGTGCTGGAGGGGAGCCGGATCGTTGCGGGCGGACAGCATACTGACCCAGCGGCCATCCATCGTCACAGTTTCGCCGTCCAGGAGGCGCCTCACCGCGATGACGGTCTCCTCCATGCGGTCCAGCCTCCCGACCACCGGCGGGTACTCGTAGCCGAAGCCGATGTGATCCCGTTCGTACCATCCCGCTCCGAGCCCAAGCACCAACCTTCCTCCGGATGCATGGTCGAGAGTCGACGCCATCTTGACCAGGAGTCCCGGATTGCGGTAACCCGCAGACGACACCATACATCCGAGCCTGATCATCCGGGTGCGTGCCACGAACCCGGCCAGGGTCATCCAGCCCTCGAAGATCGGACCGTCGAGACGCGGGTTGACATCTAACTCGTAGCCGGCGATCGGAAAGAAGTGATCGTTGCTCCATAGGCTGTCGAAGCCCCGCTCTTCGATGGCTGCGGCCGCGTCCATGAGGTCCCCCCAGGCGACATTCTGCGCCCACACCTGGAACCCGATCTGGAGTGAGGCCTCCCGTCCGGACATCAGAGGTGCCGGCTCGCCACGGCTCCGATCCGCTCCGCCAGACGCCGCGCATCGTTCTCGCCGGCTTTCATTCCGAGTCCCAGGGGCGCCAGATTCGGATCGACCACCCCGATCCCGATGCTCATCGACCGCCCAAGGAGGGCGTCGGTGCGCGGTAGCATCCCCTGCCGGTACGGGACCGGCCGGTCGTCGGTGCCGGAACACTCGAACGGGCAGCCCGCTCCGGTAACGGTCCGGGCCTCCAGGAGATGCTCCATGTGCGTGTACACATGCCATCCGGACTCGGCGAGCGTGATGGAACCGAGCTCAGCAGCCACCCGCGTTGCCACCTCGGAGGAAGGGAAGACGACCACCAGGTGCGTCGCCAGGTCGCCCTCGGGATCGGGCCGGTCGCCGAAGCCGACTCCCGGGATCGCGCCGAGTATCTCGCTGACCACATCCCGGTTCCGTCGGAGATGGGCGACGATGCGGTCCAGCCTGCGGAGTTGGGCCACCAGCACCGCTCCCTGTAGCTCGACCATCCGGAAGTTGAGCCCGAGCAGGGGCCTCCTACCCACCTCGACCCCGGTCCGATGAGGGCTATGGCCCTGATCATGCATCGCGAAGCAACGTCGGTACAGCGCCTCGTCGTCGGTGACGAGCATGCCGCCGTCTCCGCAGGTGATGGTCTTGTAGATGTTGAAGCTGAACGCTCCCACCCTCCCATGGCCCCCAAGCCACCTTCCCTCGTAGCTGGCGCCGAACGCCTGGGCGGCGTCCTCGATCAGGGCCACGCCATGACGGTCGGCCACCTCTTTCAACTCCCGCAGTCGGGCGGGGTTCCCGAGCATGTGCACCGCGACGATGGCCCTGGTCCGGGGGCCGATCCGGGACTCGACATCGGCCGGATCCAGGTTGAAACTCCGGTCGACCTCGGCCGGCACGGGACGCGCCCTGGCATAGACCACCGCCGACATGGAGGCTACGAACGTGAATCCCGGGACTATCACGTCGTCCCCGGGTCCCACCCCGAGACCGACCAAGGCCAGGTACAGCGCGCTCGTACCCGAGTTCACACCAAGGGCATACCTGACACCGACCCGCTCCGCCACCCGCCGCTCGAAGAGACGGACCTTGGCCGGGAACCCCTCGTCCGGGCCGTACCGGGCCAGTTGCCTGCTCTCTAGGACCTCCCGAATCTCGGCGAGTTCCGCCTCGCCCACCAGTTCGAGCCCGGGGCCCGGCATACTCAACCTCCCTCAGCACCCTGCAAGACCGGTCCCGTCAACACCGGCCGCGGCCCAACTCCGACCGCCGCGGGCGTCGCGGGCGCGCCCTTCACACGCCCATCCGGCCTCTCCCCGCAAGGGGGTTGACGATGTCACACCGCTACTGCATAGTACGTGTTGTCAAACACCCGCGCGGTGCTGGATCAGACGTCATCCGACCGCCAGAGGGATCATGCTTCGGAAACCGCGCCTCCAGGGGGCGAGATGGCGCATGTCTCCGACCCAAGGCAGGTGGTGGCGGGGGTGGGCCCGACGGGCGGACCAGATGCGGGCAGTTTTCGCGACCTCGTAGCGGCGGACCGGATGACAGCAGCGGTCACGCCGGCTGCACTGTCGCTCTCCTGTGGTACGTTCCCGGCCATCTGGCCGAGGCGGGCGTCAGGACCGCGCAGGGGGCTCTCGATCTTCCCCTATTCGCAGGAGCGTTCGGCTTTGACTGCCGGCGGACCCTGCACGGCTCGGACTTGGCATGCGGGCGCTGTCTCAGTTGCCCGATGCCTCCACCAATTGCCCCAGCCTCCCGACCAGGCGTGTGGCTTCGTCGACCTTGGCCTGGTAGCCACCCAGATCCCCGGATCGGAGAGCTCCGTTTGCCTCGTCCAACAGACGGTCGATCTCAACGATCAGCGATGCCAGATCATCGCTCGGCTCGACCCGCGGCCGATCCGTCTCGTCCGGAGCGACATCGGGAACCGTCGGCGCAGCGGACTCGCCGAATATCTCGGCCAGTGCCGCGTCGAGGGTCTCCCGCATGATCGGCGGCGTCACCTCACCGAACACCACGACTACGCGTTTGAACTCCGGCAGTAGCACCCCCTCGCCCCTCAGGTAGATGGGCTGGATGAAGAGCAGGGACTCCTCGACGGGCACCACCAGCAGGTTGCCGCGGATGATCTCGGAGCCCTGCTGCCCGAGAAGGGTGAACTGCTGCGAGATGACCGGATCCTGGTCGATCCGCGCGCTGATCTGATTCAGGCCGTTTATGAGTTCGCCCCTGGGCAACCGGTAGTCCACGATCTTGCCGTACTCGTCCGGACCGCTCTTCGCCACCATGAAGGCCGTCATGTTCTCCCGGCTGGCAGGATTGAAGCTCTGGAGGATCAGGTAGGAAAGGGCGTCCTCACCTGGGAGCTTCATCAGCAGGTAGTAGGGCAGGCTGGGCCTCGTATCGAGCCGCAGGTTCCCGAACTGATCGACCGTGTCGCCTCGCACCAGCCCGCGGTCGGACGTGGAGGGATCCCGCGGGACCTCCCACTTGTCCTCGTCCTGGAAGAAGTCCTGCGGATCCAACTGGTGGTAGGTCGCATACATCTCGGACTGCACCCGGAACATGTCCTCGGGGTAACGGATGTGGCTCCGCACCTCCTCGTCCATCTCGGAGGCGTCGCTGAACACGTCGGGGAAGATCTTGCGGTAGGCCTGGGTGAGCGGATCCGTCCCGTCGAGCACGTACAGTTTCATCGTTCCGTCCTCGGCGTCCACCACCGCCTTGACCGAGTTGCGGATGTAGTTGAAGTCACGGGGTAGGGGCGAGCGGAGCCCGAGGCGGTCGTCGATGACCGGTTCGGAGTACGGGTAACGGTTGGTGGTCGCATAGAGATCCACGATCCACACGAGGCGACCGCCGATCAGGGCCAGGTAGGGATCGTCATCGGCATACAGGAACGGGGCCACCTGGCTGAGCCGATCGACGACGTTCCTCACCATCAGGACCTTGGACTCCGGCGTCAGTTCGGGCGAGATCAACGTGTTGAGGTCGCCGAACCTGAGCGCCATGGCCGCCCGGATCGCCAGGTTCGCCAACTGCACGCCACCCTGACCGGCGTAGGTGTTGCGGACCACCGTGTCATCCTCGCCCGACGGGAAGTCGACCTCCTGCTGTTTGGTGCCGACGATCACGTAGCTGCCCGTCTCGGCTGCCTCGCCGTAATAGATCCGCGGCTGGGCCGTCTCCAACTCGTCCACCACGGATCTGGGTGGAACATCCCTCACCAGGAAGGCCGGTTCGCCGGTGGTGGGATTGACGTCATTGGCTCTGGAGATGACCTCGCCGAAGCCGTGGGTGTAAACGAGCTTCTCGTTCACCCACCCTTCCGCCGGGAGGTCATCCGAGTCCAGTTCGCGGGCTGCCATCATCACCTGGGTCAACGCCCCCTCGATCACGTAGCGGTCCGTGTCGACGTTGGAAATCTGGTAGTAGGGCCTTATCGCCTGGAGCTGGGAGTAGGCCGGGGCCAGAACACCCGGGTCCCAGAGCCGGACGTTGCTGATGGTGGCCTGGTTCCCTGCTATGTCCGCGGCGGTCAGATCGGGTGAAGCCGCGAAGTCCCGGATCTCCACCCGGCCTTCACCCATCCCGTAGGCGTCGAGCGTGAAATCGATGTGGTGCCTGATGTACTGGCGTTCCTTGTTGAACTGGTCGGGCTGGACCTGGAAGCGCTCGATAGCCGCCGGGATGATGCCGCCCACCACCACCGAAACCACCAACCACAATCCCGCCGCGATCGCGGGCAGCGTCCATCCCCTCCGGCGGATATTCCACAGCAGCAGTGCGGCACCGAACAGGGAGATGGCGCTCAGCAACGTGAGGGCCGGGCGGTGGGCCACGACATCGGTGTACGAGGCGCCGAAGATCGCTCCCCTGGTGGAGTACAGCAACTCGTAGCTGTCCAGCCGGTATGCGATCGCTTTGAGGATGGCGAGCGCGGCCAGCAACACGGACAGGTGGGACTTCACCTCGCCCCCGACCTCCGGCAGCCGATTCGACTGCCAGCGGATCCCTCCGTAGAGGTAGTGAAGAGCGGCGCACACCAGGATCGTCATGACAACCAACTGGAACAGCCAACTGATCACGTCGCGGTAGACCGGAAGGTGGAACACGTAGAAGCCGATGTCACGACCGAAGACCGGATCTACTTGGCCGAACTCGACCTCATTCAGGTAGAGGAGCACATCCTGCCACCAGGCGGAGGCACCCGCTCCCACGAGGAGCCCGAGCAGGGCGGATACGCCGATGCGAAACCACATACGGCGGCTCGTCACCCACTGCTGGAACCGCTCGATTACCTCGTCCCCGGGACCGCCCAGCAGGAGCCGGCCGGTCGAGATGCGGTCGACCACCACCAAGTTGAGCCAGACCACCGCGCCCGCTGCGACGAAGCCGACCAATCCGAGTAGCACCTGTGAGAGCAGCACCGTGGTCCAGACGGATGTGGCCTGCACCGAGGCGTACCACAGGTAGTCGGTCCAAGCCGTGGCCACGCCGCGAAGCGCCAGGAGCAACGCCAGGACCGCCGCTATCACGAAGCCGACCAGGCGGCGGGGGCGGCGGCGGGAAGGACCGAATGATCCGGGCTCCATTCTTATCATTGTCTACAGGTCTCCATGGGGCGGGCCATCATGCGCCTCCCAACCACAGGGCCAGAAAGTCGCTGCGTACGGGGAGGGGTATCCCCAGCAGGAGGATAGTGCCTCAGCCGATGGACGCCCGTGGTGGTGGACACGGACCTAACGCTACTCGTCCTCTGCACCGTACGGGAGCCTTCGGAGCCGACAGGAGCGGCATCCAGCCGGAAGGACCTACCAGATCAAGCCGGAACGACCATGCAGCGGCAATCGGTGTCCGCCGGGACGAGCGGGACTCCATCCGCAGCGAAGACCTCCTGCGCCAGAGCGGAGCACTCCCTACAACTCCCGTTGACCTCCACACGGTACCGTCCGACCCCGGCCGAGCTCAGGCCCTCGACCAGACCCCGGTGGTAGGAGCGCCCGGCCAAGAACCGCAAGCGGCGTTCCGCCTCATCCGTCCGCCATACCCGGTAGACACGGGAAAGGGCCTTGGCGACCTCCCCCTCCGGACGGCCGCCGCTCCGCGCTTCATCAACCGCCCTTGTCACGTCTTCGAGCAACCCGGCGACAAATGACTCGATACCTTGCCCTTCAACCTCCTCACGTGGGTACGGAAGCCGGACACCCGTCAGTTCCATGGCCGACGTGTGGCCTCTTTCGAAGGCCTCTCGCTCCATGACGGTCAGCACATGGACGAGGGGGTGGCTGAGTTCGGACACCTCCGGCGCCCAGCCCTGCAAACTTCCCTCCAGGCTCTTCAGTTGGTCGTTCTCGATATCGATGAGCCGGCGTTTGACTGCTCTCAAGGCCCGATTGGCAACCGGGAGGAGTTTGCGGTCATACACCTCGAGAGGGGAGCGAGTTCTCCGGGCCATTGAGTCCCCGACGCCGTCGTCGGTTGCGGCCGCCTTGTCCATACGGAGTTCCCGGAACAGCGCAGCCAGATCGTCGGGCCTTCCTTCATCCAACGTCCCGACCGGAGCAGCCGTGACCGCCGGACTCTCGGCAGCCAATCGCCGGGACGGTCCCCCTGCCGCCACACCGACCAAGCGGACCTCGCCGGAACCCGATCCCTTCGTATCCTGCGGGACCTCACCCTCAGGAGAGTTCACGCCGTCGCCGCCCCGGCGGTTCAGCCTCGCTACCTCATCGGCCAATTCCAAGGCGTCGACCTCGACCCTCGCCCTGACCGCCGGTGTCTCCACCAGGCGAACACTCTCCGTGCCGTCAGCCCAACCGACGGTCCGTCCCCTCCCGGCGGTCTCACTCCCGCTCACGCCGCGACCTCCGCCGACGACCGGAATCTCGAAGGCACCGCCGAGTTCGTCCTCCTCGGGATCTGCTTCCGGCGGGGGAATGATGCGCACCGTCGAAGTCTGGCTGGGACCGTTACCCCCGACCGGACCCTCCAGCTTGGCCGAGAAGGCCTCCGCCTCGCGACGCAACTCCTCGTGGCGCTTCTCCATGGCCGAGACGTGATCATTGACGGTCTCCGCCCGGTCCTCAGCCGCCCGGAGGATCTCTCTTCCCTTGGCGCGCGCCAAGCCGAGAAGACGATCGCTCTCCGCACTCGCCGTCTGGATGGCGGTCTCGCTGTCGCGTCGAGCCACCACCAGCTTGCGGTGTGCCTTCCGTTCGGCGTCTCCTATTATCTCCAGTGCCTCGCGTTCCGCCGCGGTGCGGAGGCGAGCCGACTCGGCCTTCATCGACTCCAACGCCTCCGTCGAGGCATCCCAAGCCGACTTCCTGAGAGCAAAGGCATCCGACTCCGCCGTCGCCAGCATCTTCCGTACCTGCTCGGCCGCTTCCTCCAGCATCACTGCTGCCTCATTCTCGGCCCGCTCGCGAACCTTGCGGTAGGACCCCCTAGCCGCTTCCAGCACCTCCGCGATGTCACCGACGACCGAGTCGATGACCACGCCTATGCTCGCTTCATCCATGGCGCCGTTGCCGGAGAGGATGGAGTCCTGCTGTGCCTGGAGGAGTTCCACCTGCTCGTTCATCTGCGCGACGAACGCGCGCACCTCCATGGGGTCATATCCGAAAAGCGACCGGCTGAAGGCCAAATCCTCGCCCGGCGCGGGCGGTGTTTCCTCATTCAGCAGTGTTTCTTCACTCATATGTGGATAACTCTACCCTGCAGGGAACGAGATTTACACAAGAACTGTGGACAACTCTGAAATCTCGCTCGCAGCCCCGGCAAACCGGCACCGTTACTTCGCTCGTGTTTCCGTACGGGAAGGAGCGGCCGGATGCTCGGATCCGCGCTTCGCCGTCGTGCGGAGACGCGCGGCGGAGAGCGTCCTTTAGGTCGCTGGAATCTCCCTGAGTATGTCGACCGCTTCGGTGATCGACGCAACCGCGTGGATCTCCACGTCGTCGCGCTTCACACTCAACGCGTCCTGGTAGTTCGGCTCGGGAACCAGGACGTGTAGGGCCCCGGCGTTCTGGGCGGCCACCACCTTCTGGCGAACCCCACCGATCGGTCCCACCCGGCCGTCGCGCGAGATGGTCCCCGTACCGGCGACGATGTTGCCTGCCACCAGATCGTCGGCTGTGAAGAGGTCGATCAGGGTGAGGGCGTACATCACCCCCGCCGATGGCCCGCCCGTACCCTCGGTGTGGATGTCGATCTCGAACGGTAGGTCCAGGGTGCGGTTGTACGTGTCGGGTACGAAACCCACCATCGGTTGTCCCGGGTTGTCGCTGTGCTCCACCAGGGTCACCGCAACGTCGATCAACTCGTCGCCGCGGCGGACCGCCAGGGTGATCGTGTCGCCCACCTTCTTGGACAGGATCGCCTCTACCGCCTCGTCGCTCATCGTTACCGCCGTGTCCGCGACCTCGACTATCACATCTCCCACCTCGAGCAGGCCGTCGGCCGGCGCCCCCTCGGCCACCGACGCCACGAGCACACCCTCCCCCGAGTACGCGACGGGAATCCCCAGGTAGTCCATCGCAACCACGATCGCCGTCAGCTTGGAGTCGTCCATCTGTCGGAGATTCTTCTTGCGGTGTTCCTCAGGAGTCACCCCCTCGGGGCGGATCTGTTCGCGGGGCACCAGGTCCACCTCCGAGTCGATCCAACCCTGGGCGAACTCGAAGGCGTTCACCTCCTGGAGGGAAACGGTGAGCATGTAGACGTCGCCGTTCAACTCGTACGTGGGTGGACCACCCTCGATGTGGACCAGGTCTGACACCTCCTCGACCGGACCCGGCCAGAGGGCGTAGTAGGGAACCCTCAGAGATCCCAACGAGAGGGATAGACCGGCGAGCAGCACCAACCCCGCCGCGGCCCACAGTGGCCCCCACACTCGCCGGATCCGGAAGGAAGGCCGCGAACGGTCCTCTCCGGACGTCGGCTCCATGGGCTCCGTCGAGGGTGTGTCCATTAGGATCCGGTTGTGGCTTTCCAGGTCGGCACGGCACACCGAGAATACCCATGGGCGGGCACAATGCTGACCGGCCGGCATCGTTGAGTCCGAGCCGACGGAAACCTAACCAACCCGATCGGGGTCCAAGAGCAAACACCAACCAGGAGGTCCAATTGACGTATGCACCACCGGTCCTATCAGGCAGGATCCTGCCGCTGAAGCGGATCGACCAGCGAGTCGCCACCGCAGCTCTCGTAGTGGGTTTCGCCCTGCTCACGGCGGCATGTGCGCAGATAAGGATCCCACTCGGGTTCACGCCCGTTCCGATTACCGGGCAGACCTTCGCAGTCTTGCTGACGGGCGCCGTACTGGGTTCGCGCGCCGGGGCCGCCAGCCAATTCCTCTACGTTGCGCTGGGTGCAGTCGGCCTACCGTTCTATGCGGGCGGGACCGGGGGATGGGAAACGGCCACAGGCGCCACCGCCGGCTACCTCGTGGGGTTCATCGTCGCTGCCTACGCGGTCGGGTACCTGGCAGAGAACCGTCAGGATCGCCGGTTCGCCACGTCCATAGGGGCGTTCCTCACCGGAAACCTGATCATCTACGTCCTCGGCGTTGCATGGCTGATGTCCCAATTCTCTTGGGACCTGGCAACCGGCGTCGAGAAGGGCATGGCGCCTTTCATCATCGGTGACACCATCAAGATTCTCCTGGCCGCAGGCGTAATGCCGACCGCCTGGAAGCTCGTCGGAGACCGGTAGGGTGGGTGTTTGGTATTAGGTGTTAGGTGTTAGGTGCGTATAGCAGCAAGCCACCACTCACCACTCACCACTCACCACTCACCACTCACCACTCACCACTCACCACTCACCACTCACCACCTAAGCGCCGGGTGACCACTCCCCGCCGCCGGGCCAGCACTCCTTCTTCCAGATGGGAGCGCGTGCCTTGAGTTCGTCGATCAGGTAGCGGGCAGCCGCGAACGCCTCGGCGCGGTGGGCGCAGGCGACGGCAACCGCCACCGACGCCTCGGTGAGTTCCACCCTCCCCACACGGTGTTCTACGACCACTTTGTCGATCGGCCAGCGCCGGGTCGCCTCGTCCACTATCTCGTCGATCTTGGCCTCCACATGACCCTCGTAGGCTTCGTACTCGAGGTGGGTGATGCCCTCTTTTCCCGGCGAGTGGTCCCGGACCGTACCAAGGAAGAGGGCAATGGCGCCGGTCGCCGGTCCGGATATCTCCCGGATCAGCATCCCGGCGTCGATCGGCTCGCCGGAAACGCGGATCCGGCGGAGGTCGGGTGCAGGTATGTCCGGCATCTCCATAGAATACGCAGTCTATGGATGGCATCGATCAGCCGTCGCCTTCACCTTCCGGCGCAGACAGCGGCGACCCGTCACAACGCCGGACCCGGGACACGGGACATTCCCATACCGCGCTCGCGATCGGTTCCGCGTTGCTGGCAGCCGTCGCCACGACCACCGCCCTATGGCTGGCAGGTTCGTTCGACCGGGAAGTGGTGCAGATCACAGAGATCGTCGAGGTAAGGGAGTTCGCCGGGGCCCCGGAACCCCAGGAGACGTCCCCCCGGCTTCCGGACACCACCGCTTCGAGCGTACCCGGACCATCGCCCGCTCCCGCAGATTCGACGGTAGCCACCACTGTTCCGGTGTTCGCGCCCACCGACCTGGTGGCCATGGTGGCCTCGCGAGCGATTCCCTCGATCGTCACCGTCCAGAACCTCGACGGGGAGTTCGGCCAGGCCGGGTCCGGAAGCGGGGTGGTAGTCCGTTCCGATGGATTCATCGTCACCAACCACCACGTGATCGATGGGGCCGACACCCTCAAGGTGATCATGTCAGACGGCCTCTCCTACCCGGCCGAGTTGGTCGGCTCAGACCCCCTCATGGATATCGCCGTGCTGAAGGTCGGGGCCGACGACCTCCCGCATATCCGGTTCGGCTCGATGGAACGCCTACGCACCGGCGAACCCGCCATCGCCGTCGGCAACCCGTTGGGGCTCGATGGAGGCCCATCCGTTACTGCGGGCGTGATCTCGGCCTTCGACCGGAGCCTGGTGACCAACCCCCTCACCGGCGAGAGCTTGTACGGACTGCTGCAGACCGACGCTCCCATCACCCGGGGATCGAGTGGCGGCGCTCTGCTGGATGTGCACGGTCGCCTGCTCGGTATCACAACGGCTATCGGCCTGAGCGACGTGGGCGCCGAGGGGCTGGGCTTCGCCGTTCCGGCCAACCTGGTCGAGAGAATCGTCAACGACCTCATGTCTGAAGGCGAGGTTCGCCATGCATTCCTGGGGATCAGGGGCAGTTCAGCATTCAGCGAACTCACGGACGGAGTGGAATCCCCGCTCGGGGTCGAGGTGAACCTCCTGGAAGAGTCGGCGATAGGGCGGGCGGGCGCACAGGACGGTGACGTGATCGTCGCCCTAGACGGTGTGCCCGTTAGATCAATGCCGTTGCTGGTGGCCAGGTTGCGGAGCTACCGGGCGGGTGACTCGATAACTGTGACCGTGCAAAGAGAAGACGAGACCCTCGACCTCGACATGACACTGGATCGATACCCTTCGTGATGCGATCGGAGTGCCGGTCGAATAGGCTCACCTCAGCCTGACGGGAACCAAGGATGCAGGACCGAAACATTCTCGAGGAGTTCATGAAGCTCCTGAACCAACCGGGACCCGTCAACTGGGCCTTGGCCACCCAGTTGGCCGATCATCTGGCCGGCCCACCCGAGCCACTCGACCCCTGGCTTGCGGAGGAGTACCTCGAATTGGCCCGCTACGCCCGCCTGCGATTCACCCAAGCGACCGGTGTCCCGTCAGATCCGATGGCCGACGCCGTCCTGGTGGATCGTAAGGGATGGACGCAACACAACCTCAAATCGTTTTCCTACATCGCCGAGCCGTTGGCCGCCAAGCTGGCCGGATCGGCGGGTCCCGGTCCGCTGGACGCGGTTCTCAGGCAACTGGGACCGGCCCTCCTGGGCATGCAGGTGGGCGCGATGGTGGGAATGATGAGCGAGGGAGCACTCGGTCTGTTCGATGCCGGCCTTCCTACCGCCCAACCATCGGGGATCGTCTTTCTGGTTCCGAACATCGAGACCTTCGCCGGCGAGTCCGGGCTCGATGCCCGGCAGGTCCGCCTGTGGTCAGCACTCCACGAGGTGGTTCATGACGCCTTGGCCGGCCATGCCTGGGTCCGGCCTCATGTGGTCGGGCTGTTCAAGGAACTGACCGCATCGGTGGAACTCGATCCCGAGACCTTGAGCGGTTGGCAAGAGCACCTGACCGATCCGGCCAAGCTGGAGGCAAGCCTTTCCCAGGGCGGCGGGTTCCCCGCCCTGTTCGGCGGCCCCCTCCAGGACGACCGCCTGGAGGACCTTCGGAGGTTCATCACGGTCATGGACGGCTACGGCTCGTATCTCGTCGAACGTGCTTCGGCCGGACTGCTGCCCGAGCTTGGCTCGATCAGGAGGGCCATGTCGTCGCGCGGGCGTGACCGTAGCGGTCACGCCCTACTAGGTGGAATGTTCAGGTTGGAGACAACTGCGGGCACGCATGGCCCGGCCGCGGCGTTCTGCACGGAAGTGGAGAAGAGGTGGGGCGATGCGGCGGTCCGAAGGGTATGGGAGCGACCGGAGAACCTGCCGGTAGCGGAAGAACTCAACGACGTGACCGGGTGGGCGGCGCGGGTCTTGCTGGACGACCCGTTCACCCTGTAGGGAGGGTCTCCCGGACAGCTAGATCATTGGTTCCTAGTCGGTAGTCTCTAGTTGCTAGTTGGAAACCAGTGGTTAACGTTAAAGTAGAGCGATCACTGGTTACGATCGCTTGTTGGTCAGATCCCCTGGAACTGCTCCTCTCGGCCGGCCGCACCATGTGTACGTAGCGGACTTCCGGCGAACGCGTTGCCAGATGAACGGTAGAGCGCCAGACGGCCAACCGACAACGGCCGCTGTCTGCTCAAAGCCGGGGCCGTCCGGGGCTACCGCCTCCGTGCAGGGGACGGGCCCGGCTCTCAGCCGGGTCGGGCTTCGGTCTCCGAACTGGTGGTCGCGGAAGTCGTCTGGGCCGTGGCCGTCACCTGGCCGGCCGTGCCGTCCTCGGGATCCCCCAACCGACCCTCCTCGACACCCTTGCGGAACTCGCGGGCCGAGCTACCGAGTGAGCGGGCAAGTTCAGGAAGTTTCTTGGCTCCGAAGAGCAGGATCACAACCACGAGGATGATGATGATCTCGCCGCCGCCTATCTTGGGCATTCGCTGTCCTCCCTTCCTCGGACGCGTGATGTTACCACCGGCATATGGCTAGCGATCAGAGATCGTAGAGTGCTTAGAATCCATCCGCCGGGAGGAGGGCTGGGACTAGCCCGCCAACCAAGCCTCCCAAGCGGCGATCGCAGCCTCGATCTCTTCCGCCTCCACCCCGAACTCGGCAGCAGCCTGAGCGATCAACTCGTCTTCGGGTAACGTGCCATCCTGCCCGTCGCGGTATTCGAGATACCTCCGGTACAGGTCCATCTGGGTGCCTGTGGGCAGGAGTCCCCAGTCCTTTTCGACCGTGTGATTCGCGACCTGGTGTTCGGAGTAATCGCCCCTGTCGACCTCGCCGGCTCGGTTCCACTCCCCGAAGGGAGCGTGAATCCAGGTACCCAGGGTGTCGATACCCTCGGGGAAGTGCACGAAGTAGATCGCCAGCGCCTGGTACTCGTCGCTGAGCCGGTACTCGAACCCCAGCCTCTCTCCCAACTGGCCCAAATCGGACCTGGTGGTACCTGCCTCGACCTGGACCGTCAGCCAGATCCTCACGGCCCCCTCGACGCTGGAGTCCCCCTTTTCGACGACCTGGTAGTCGATGTCCGGGGCCGGCGGCACGCTACTCTGTCCGTCCGTATCCCCCTCGGTGGTGGTGGTCGTGTCCGCTTCGGTGGTGGTGGTCGTATCACCCGCGGTGGTGGTCGTTGTCTCGGCCTCCGTGGTGGTAGTCGTATCACCCGCGGTGGTGGTCGTTGTCTCGGCCTCGGTGGTGGTGGTCGTCTCCGCCACGGTCGTGCCGGTCGTGGGTAGCGACACCTCTGCCCCCCGGCCGATGATCTGCACTATCCGGTCGAACGCGCCTGCGAATCGTTCGTACGCCACGAGGAACTCGGCGACGGCGGCCCTCCGGCGCTCGCCGGTGTCGGGCGAACGCAATCCGGCCAGGGCGTCGGTTGCCGCATCGGCCATCTGGCCCAGTGCTACCCAAGCGGTCTGATGTTCCACCGGCAGGCCGCGATCCGGCGGCGGTTCGATCAACCCTATGTCGTCGCGCAGGGCGAGGGCCCGGGCCTCGATATCCACCAGTCTCTCTTCCGTTTGCGAGTAGGTCGCTCCACTCTCGGATCGGTTGTCCCAATCGTTGTTGGCGGACCTCATGTCCAGCACCAACTCGCCCACCCGTACGGCTATGCCCTGCATGTCCTGCAGGTAGTTGAGAACCTCTCGATTCGGGAAGGGCTCGGTGGTGGGAGTGGTGGTCGGTTGCGTTTCGGACACCGGAGACGTGGTGTCCACCACGGGGGTGGTGGTCGGGGTCGTCGCCCTCGTCGTGACGGTCGCCGCGGAGGTGTCCGGCTCTGCCCCGGGGTCGTCTCCGCACGCCGTGACGGCCACCAGCACGGACACTAGAGCGACCGCGACCGTGGCCCTGCGAACGAGGGAAGAGAGAAGTTGTCCGTTCCGCACGCCCCTACTGTAACCGCTGGAGACAGGTAGGTCCGGGAGAATCAGGACACCGCACGCTCTAGCGCTTCCTGAGCGCGCTGCTTCCTGATCTTCCGCCGCTCCCGCTCGGACAGACCGCCCCAGATCCCGAACTTCTCGCCTCTCGTGACGGCATACTCGAGGCAGTCCACCCTCACTTGGCATGCCGCGCAGATCTGCTTGGCGACCCGGGTCGAAGCACCGCGGTCCGGAAAGAACAGGTCCTCGTTGGCGCCCAGACAGTTGGCGTAGTCCTTCCAACCGAGTGGACCGATCGCCAAGGCGTCAATCAATTCACGGCGCACTACGGTCTCCACTACATAGATGCAATTACAGCTATGTAATTATCACTGGAACCCCGGAGGAAGTCAAGTCCGGACGCGACTCCCGGCGGCCTCCGGTGGACCTGTAGACTGACAGCATGTCACTCCCAAGACTCCGGGGGCGCAAGCGGGAGCGGCGCCCGATGTGGCTCGCCGAAATCTACCGGACCGACACGGGCAAGAAGTATGCCATGGCGATTAGCGGCATTGCCCTGCTGCTATTCGTGTTCGGGCACATGATCGGGAACCTCCACACCTTCGAGGGCGCCCACGACGGCGTCTTCAGGATCGACGAGTACGGGGAAGCGCTCAGGGACCTGGGAGAACCCCTGTTCCCACGAACGCTGGTGCTCTGGGCCTTCTTCCGGTTGCCGCTCGCGGCCGCCTTCGCCATCCACATCCACTCCGCTTGGGCGCTGACCAGGAGCAACTCGGCCGCCCGGGACACCAAGTACCAGGCGCCGAGGGATTACCTGGCAGCCAACTACGCGAGTCGCACGATGCGCTGGAGCGGAATCATCGTGCTCCTCTTCCTGGTCTGGCACCTTGCGGACCTGACTATTGGCATCGCGGCCGTAAACCCCGACTTCCAGCGGGGAATGGTCTATCACAACCTCGTGTCCAGCCTGAGCCGCTGGCCCGTCTGGATTCTCTACGTCGGTGCGCAGCTGGCTCTTGCGTTCCACATCTGGCACGGCGCTTGGAGTCTCTTCCAGAGCCTCGGTGTCAACAATCCCCGCTTCAACCGGTACCGCAGGACCTTCGCCAACGTCTTCTCGGCTGTGGTCGTCGCCGGCTTCATCTCCGTGCCGCTCGCGGTGGCGCTCGACGTCGTCCGGTAGGGACGCGACGAGGTGCAAGTGCTGGACGCACGAACCCCGCTGGGACCCATCGAGGATCGCTGGGACAACCACAGATTCTCGATGAAACTGGTCAACCCCGCCAACAAGCGCCGCTTCGATGTCATCGTCGTGGGTACAGGACTCGCGGGCGCGTCGGCAGCGGCCACACTCGGAGAACTGGGCTACAGCGTCAAGGCCTTCACGTACCACGACTCGGCGCGGCGCGCCCATTCCATCGCCGCCCAGGGAGGCATCAACGCCGCCAAGAACTACGCCAACGACGGGGACTCCGTGTTCCGCCTCTTCTACGACACTGTCAAGGGGGGCGACTACCGGTCCCGCGAGTCGAACGTCTACCGGCTGGCGCAGCTGTCGCTGGAGATCATCGACCAATGCACCGCCCAAGGCGTTCCTTTCGCCCGAGAGTACGGGGGGCTGCTCGCCAACCGCTCCTTCGGCGGTGCTCAGGTCTCGCGGACCTTCTACGCCAGGGGGCAGACGGGCCAGCAACTCCTACTCGGCGCCTATCAGGCGATGATGCGCCAGGTCGACCTGGGCACAGTGGAACTGCACACGCAGACCGAGATGCTCGACGTGGTGGTCAAGGAAGGACGAGCGGTGGGCATTATCACGCGCGATCTGGTGAACGGCCAGGTCAGATCGCACTCGGCCCACGCCGTTCTACTCGCCACCGGTGGCTACAGCAACGTCTTCTATCTCTCTACGAACGCGATGAAGTGCAACGTCACGGCCATCTGGAGAGCCCACCGGAAGGGTGCCCTGTTCGCGAACCCCTGTTTCACGCAGATCCATCCCACGTGCATTCCCGCCTCCGACGAGTTCCAGTCCAAGCTGACCCTGATGTCCGAGTCGCTCCGCAACGACGGACGCATCTGGGTTCCCCGCCGCCCGCGGGACGAGCGTGAGCCCGGAGACATCCCGGAGTCCGAGCGTGACTACTACCTGGAGAGGCGCTATCCGGCGTTCGGCAACCTGGTCCCTCGGGACGTGGCATCCCGCGCGGCGAAGCTCGAAGTAGACGGGATGAAGGGGGTGGGACCACTCAGGAACGGCGTGTATCTCGACTTCGAGGAACCCATCTCCCGCCTGGGCGAGGACCTGATCCGCGAGCGTTACGGGAACCTCTTCGACATGTACCTGAGGATCACCGGCGAGAACCCCTACAAGGTACCGATGCGCATCTATCCGGCAGTTCACTACACGATGGGCGGCCTGTGGGTGGACTACAACCTGATGACCACGATTCCGGGCCTATACGCACTCGGAGAGGCCAACTTCTCCGATCATGGCGCCAACCGCCTGGGAGCCTCGGCCCTGATGCAAGGATTGGCGGACGGCTATTTCGTCGTTCCGTACACGATTGCCGACTACCTGGCCCCCCTCCTCGGGGACAAGGCTGTGCCTACGGACGATCCTGCGTTCCGGCAAGCCGAGTCCGGCATCATCGACGACACCGGGCGCTATCTCTCGATAGGGGGAACCCGGTCGGTGGATTGGTTCCATCGGGAACTCGGCAAGATCGTCTGGCAGTACTGCGGCATGGAGCGGAACGCACCGGGACTCGAGCGGGCCATCTCCGACATCGAAGCCCTCAAGGGTGAGTTCGATACCGATCTCCGAGTGCTGGGCGACAGCGACTCACTCAACCAGTCGCTGGAGAAGGCTGCCCGGGTGAACGACTTCTTCGAGTTGGCGGTACTCATGTGTCGGGACGCTCTGAACAGGGAAGAGTCATGCGGAGGCCATTTCCGGGCGGAGCACAAGACGGCGGAGGGCGAGGCCCTGCGCGACGACGAGCGCTTCAGTTACGTGGCGGCCTGGGAGTGGGCCGGAGGGGCAGTCCCGACCGTGCACCGTGAGGACCTGGACTTCGAGTACGCCCAGCCGAGCCAGCGCAGCTACAAGTAGGGGGAGCAGATGGATCTGACGTTGAGGGTGTGGCGGCAGGAGGGCCCTGACGACGAGGGACGCTTCGAGACGTACGAGGCCGCCGCCATCAGCGAGGACATGTCCTTCCTCGAGATGCTGGATGTCGTGAACGAGAGCCTGGTGACAGCCGGGCGGGAACCGATCGCCTTCGATCATGATTGCCGGGAGGGCATCTGTGGCACCTGCGGGCTCATGATCAACGGGCGCGCCCATGGACCGCAGGCCAGCACAGCCACCTGCCAACTTCACATGCGGGAGTTCAGCGACGGCGACACCATCTTCATCGAGCCGTGGCGCGCTACCGCCTTTCCGGTCATCCGTGATCTGGTGGTGGATCGGACCGCATTCGATCACATCATCGAAGCAGGCGGCTACATCAGCGCCCCAACAGGATCGGCCCCCGAGGCGAACCTCATCCCCGTCCCCAAGGAGACGGCGGATGCCGCCATGGACGCGGCCGCCTGCATCGGCTGCGCCGCCTGTGTCGCAGCATGCCCCAACGGCGCGGCCCAACTCTTCACTGCCGCAAAGGTCGCCCACCTAAACCTGCTGCCGCAAGGGGGGCCGGAGCGCTGGCAACGCGTGGAGCGGATGGTGGAGACGATGGAGCGATACTTCGGCTCCTGCACGAACCACGGCGAATGCGAGAGCGCATGCCCTAAGGACATCTCGCTCGACAACATCGCTCTCATGAACCGCGACTACCTGCAGGCGAAGCTCCGGAATCGCAAGCTGGCAGGACAGCGGTGAGTGGTGAATGGTGAATGGTGAATGGTGAATGGTGAATGGTGAATGGTGGGGTTCTAGTACATCACGAAACACGGATCAACCAAGCACAAGCCAACTAGCCACAACCCACTAGCTGCAAGCTACCAACTACGGAGGACTGTCCATGGGAGTCAAGTTCCTAACCGCCGAATGGGCGGAGGCCGCAACGGAGGCCTTGTCCGATCATGGTAGGTTCGCATCCGCCATCGAGGGGGTTAACCTGGCGCTCCAGTTCGAGGTGGCCGGCTGTCCAGCCAACGCGGAGACTTCATACCACGTCAAGGTGGCGAACGGATCCGCAGCCATCAGGATGGGCACAGCCAGGAAAGCTGACATCTCGGTGAGCACCGACTACCCGGTTGCTGTTGCTATCTCCAAGGGTGAACTGAACGTTCAGACAGCCTTCTTTGCGGGAAAGCTGAGGGTGAACGGAAACCTCGCCAAGCTCATGCTGCACCAAGCAGCTCTCGGACCGCTGGCAGCAGCCGTATCCACGCTCGACGTCGAGTATTGAGTAGTGAATGGTGAATAGTGAATAGTGAATGGTCGCACCCACTCACTACTCACTACTCACTACTAACTATTCACGGTCTCCTTCAGCGACCGGGAGGCCTTGAACGTGGGAGCCCTGCTCGCGGCAATCGGTAGGGGTTCTCCCGTGCGGGGATTGCGTCCCATCCGAGCGGGGCGTTCGCGCACATCGAAAGTTCCGAACCCCGTAACCTGAACCCGGACCCCGTCCTTGAGAGCAGCGGCGATCGCATTGAAGATGGAGTCGACCCCGGCCGCGGCACGTGCCCTCGACATTCCCGTCTCGTAAGCCACTATGTAGGCTAGGTCCTTCTTGTTCATACGAACTCCTCCGTCTCTGCAAGCGGTCTCCACGAGATCGACAGCTTCCGGATGTTACGGCGTCCCGCGTCTATCGCAATCCAGTCCGTGATCGCTGGGGAACGCATCGGCATGTTGACGCCTCCACGCGACGATCCTGCACTCTGGCAGAACCATGGCCTCGGGTTCAATCCACCACGAGCTCGGCGAGCTCAGCCACCTTTGCCCTCACCGCGTCCGCGGCCTCGTGCAGGTCATGTCTCTCCCTATCGGTCAGGGGCAACTCGAGGATCTCCTCCACACCCCCCGCCCCGAGTCTCGCGGGAACGCCGAGGTACACGTCCGAGACGCCGTACTGGCCCGTCAACCAGGCACAGACCGGAGCGGTGTACGGATCGTCGTTCAGGACCGCCCGCGCCATGACGGCCGCAGCGGACGACGGGGCATAGTAGGCACTTCCCGTTCTCAGCAGCCCGACGATCTCCGCTCCCCCGGCCCGAGTGCGCTCCACCAAGGCGTCGATCTCGTTCTCGGGCAGGAGTTCGACCAATGGTGTGTCACGAACGAAGCACTGCGAGGGAACAGGCACCATGGTGTCACCGTGACTACCCAGAGTCAGCGCCCTGACGGAAAGGACATCGGCGCCGAGCCGCTCGGCTATGAAGTGGGCGAACCTAGCGGAGTCGAGGATTCCGGCCTGGCCCATGACCCTGTGCCGCGGAAGGCCGCTGACGTCGGCGGCCAGGAGGGTCATCTGGTCAAGTGGGTTGGTGACCACGATGATCGTCACGTCGGGCGAGCGCGCCACCAACTCCTCCGTCACCTGCTTGACGATGCGGGCGTTGACGGCGAGGAGGTCCATCCGCGACATACCCGGCTTGCGGGGAAGGCCGGCCGTGATGATGGCCACGTCACTCCCCGCAGTCGCCTCGTAGTCGTTGGTCCCGATAACCAGGGTCCGGTAGCCTTCGATCGGCCGGGACTGGTTCATGTCGAGGGCCAGACCCTGCGGGAGTCCCTCGACTATGTCGGTCATGACCACCTCGTCGGCGATGTCCCATCCGGCGAGTCTCTGCACGGCGGTCGACCCGTACTTGCCCGCCCCAACGACTGTGATCTTCTTCGTTGCGTCGTTCCCCATTCAGTTCTCCGCTGGTGTTCAGGAGTACCGCCCGATACTACATGTAGGCCCTCAGATGGCTGGGCGCCCTTCTGGTGCCGTGCAGGGCTGCGTACTCCTCGATTATCGGCATCCTCTCGATCATCTCAGTCGCGAACTGGGAGGTCTTCACCTCGGTGGCGAACTTCATGAGCCGCGCCAAGTCGTACGTCACGATGCGATCGCCGATGACCGCCTCGAGGCTGGCCTCGATCAGATCGGCGGCCTCGACCCACCCCATGTAGCGGAACATGTTGGCCCCGGAGAGTATCAGGGAGCCGGGATTGACCTTGTCCAACCCCGCATACTTGGGTGCGGTGCCGTGGGTCGCTTCGAAGAGGGCGTGACCGGTGGTGTAGTTGATGTTGCCTCCGGGGGCCAGCCCGATGCCGCCTACCTGGGCTGCGAGAGCGTCGGACAGATAGTCACCATTGAGGTTGGTGGTGGCGATGACGTCGTAGTTGGCGGGGCGGGTGAGGATCTGCTGGAGCATCGCGTCGGCGATCACGTCCTGAACAAGGATCTTGTCCCCCGGATCACCGCCGCTGTCCTCCCACGACACCGTCTCGTCGGGGAATTCCTCCCGCGCCACCTCGTATCCCCAGCTGCGAAAGGCTCCCTCCGTGAACTTCATTATGTTGCCCTTGTGGACCAGGGTCACAGACCTGCGACCGAAGGTGATCGCATACCGGATCGCCGCCCTGACCAGACGCTTGGATCCGGTGACGGAGATCGGTTTGATGCCGATGCCCGAGTCCTCCCGGATGTCCCACCCGTAGCACTCCGAAAGAAACGCGCGCAACCGGGCCGCGTCGAGCGTGCCCTGTTCCACTTCCTTGCCGGCGTAGACATCTTCGGTGTTCTCCCTGAAAATAACCATGTCAACCAGGTGCGGGGTCCGGATCGGGGACGGGATCCCCCGGAACCACCGGACCGGCCGGAGGCAAACGTAGAGATCAAGAGTCTGGCGGAGGGTGACATTCAGCGAGCGGATTCCTCCTCCCACCGGGGTGGTCAGAGGCCCCTTGATACCGACCAGATGAGACCACAGGACCTCGAGGGTCTCCCCCGGCAGCCACTCGCCCGAGCCTTCGTACGCCTTCTCGCCGGCCAGCACCTCGAGCCACTCGACACTCCGATCACCCAGGTAGACATGCTCCACCGCCGCGTCGAACACCCTTCGCGCCGCCGACCAGATATCGGGCCCGATCCCATCACCTTCTATAAAAGGGATGATCGGCTGATCGGGAACCACCAACCCGGCATCCCCCATCGAGATACGTTCCGGCATAGACACTCCTGTAGTATTCCGGGTCGCCGAGCCTAGCGGTCTGCGCGCCGACAGAGCGCCCGTCGCGGTCCGCCGGGGACGCCACCTGGCACGACGCCGCGACGTCGCCGACCCTTCGGGATATCCTGCACCGATGGTGCGTTCCCTGTGCGTCGCGGAGTTCCGGATCCCGCTCCGCCGCCCGTTCTCCAATGCACGCTCTGCGGTCTCCCATCGCCAGGTCGTGCTCGTAGGCGTCGAGGAGTCGGGAGTCACAGGCTGGGGTGAAGCGGCTCCGTACCCAGCCCTCACGCCGGAGAGCACCGATGACGTCTGGAGGGCTCTCCGGGACGAGGGACTCGCCATGCTCGGGGGCAAGGCGCCGGCGCTGCCTGCCACTGCAGCCGCCGCGTTCGACCAGGCCCTGGAGGATCTGGCGGCCCGGCGGGCAGGGGAGTCCCTCACCTCGCGCCTGGGCGGTTCGATACGCCCGGTCAGAGCCTGCGCGGCTGTCGGCCTGGAGGAGTCACCCGCCGAGACGGTAGATCAGGTGGGCCAGGCGGTCGAAGCGGGGATCCGGGAAGTGAAGATCAAGATCGAACCGGGTAGGGACCTCGACTACCTGCAAGCAGTGAGAGACCGGTATCCGGACCTGGCCGTAGCAGCCGATGCCAATGGCAGCTACCGGATCGGGGACCGGTTCCTCGATGTCGTGGACAGCCTCG
Source organism: Candidatus Spongiisociaceae bacterium (assembly GCA_965219685.1). GTDB lineage: Bacteria > Actinomycetota > Acidimicrobiia > Spongiisociales > Spongiisociaceae > JAPPFW01. The sequence goes on from CBDCOH010000002.1 coordinate 2,313,632, forward strand.
CGCTCTCGTACCTGGAGCAGCCCCTTGCGCCAGGCCGTCTAGCCGGCCACGCCTCGCTGCGCGAACGTCTCGCCACACCGGTGTGCCTGGACGAATCGACGACTACTTCCGCCGGAGCGAGAGTGGCGATAGAAGACGGTGTGGCTGACATCATCAGCCTGAAACCGGGCCTCCTCGGCGTCTCGGCGGTGCGGCACCTGATGGAACGCGCCGAGCGAGCCGGGGTGGCGGTCAAGATCGGTGGTTTGGTGGAGACTTCGGTAGGGCGGGCTCACGCGCTGGCTCTCGCCACGAGCCCTTTGGTGCAGTTCACCGACCTGGTCCCGCCGCTGTGGCTGCTGGCCGGTGACGTGTCGCCCCACACTTGGCGACTCGTGGACGGCCACCTCTCCCCCGCGGAAGGACCCGGCCTGGGTGTCGCGGTCGATCCCTTGGCAGGAACCGGCGCCCGCTACCTGGTTCGTGCCGCGAGCGTTAGGTATTAGGTATTAGGTGTTAGGTAATGTTAACCTATGGGATTGATAGACTACTCACTACTCACTACTCACTACTCACCACTCACCACTCACCGCCGGCCCTGTTCTCTGCGGCGAGGGTCGTGTTGCGCATGAGCATGGCCACGGTCATCGGGCCCACGCCTCCGGGAACGGGGGTTATCGCGTCGGCGACCCGCGCCACGTCCCGGAAGGCGACATCTCCCACGAGGCGACCGGAATCCGTGCGGTTGATCCCGACGTCTATGACCACCGCCCCCGGGCGGACGTGGTCGGACGTGATCATCTCGGGCCTGCCCACTGCCACCACCAGGATGTCCGCGCGGCGTGTCACCTCGGGAAGGGACCTCGTCCTCGAATGGGCGATGGTCACGGTGGCATCGACACCCCGGCTGGCCAGCAGCAGCGCCAACGGCCTACCAACCAGGAAGGACCTTCCCACCACCACGACATCGGCCCCCTGCACGGGGACGCCGTAGTGCTCGAGGATCCGCATGCAACCGCTCGGCGTGCATGGGACGAGACCGGGGCGGTCGAGCACGATCCTTCCCAGATTGGCGGGATGGAGGCCGTCCACGTCCTTGACAGGATCGATTACCTGGGTGGCGGCTTGATCGTCGAGACCGGCCGGAAGCGGTAACTGCAGGAGTATCCCGTCGACCCTGCCGTCGTTGTTGAGGCCGTCCAGCAGGCCGGTTACCTCGCCCTGTGTGGCGTCGGCCCCTAGTTCATGGTGTACCGAACGGATGCCGGCCTCCGCGGCTCGACGGCGCTTGGAACGAACGTAGGTAGCCGAGGCCGGATCGTCGCCTACCAGAACGGTTGCCAGGGTCACGTCCTTGCCTGCTGCCGCGAGGGCCGCCACTCGGCCGCGGACCTCGTCCAGAACCGCCGCGGCCACTAGTTTCCCATCAAGAACGGTTGCCGACATCACCTCTCCTATCGGTTCGTCCAACCGACGGCAAACGGTATCAAACCGGCTGGCGCTTTGTCCGGGGGATCAATGCCTGAACTGGCGTTCGCCGGTGAACACCATCGAGAGGCCCAGGGCATCGGCTGCCTCGATCACCACCCGGTCGCTGACCGACCCGCCCGGCTGCACCACGGTGGTGACCCCCGCTGCCGCCGCCGCCTCGACACCATCCGGGAAGGGGAAGAAGCCATCGGATGCGCACACCCCTCCCACTACCCTCCCCCCGGCCTTGGCCGACGCCATGTCGACCGCACCCACCCGGTCCTTGTGTCCACCCGCGATCCCCCATGCGGTCCCGTCCTTCGCCATGACGACGGCGTTGGAAGAGACGTAGGCGCAAACAGCCCACGCGAACGCCGCGTCCGCATGCTCGCCTGGAGTCGGCTTCCGCCCGGTGACCACACTCCAGTCCCGGGGTCGAGTGGGAAAACCGGGGGAGGCCTGGACCAACCAGCCACCCTCGATCTGGCGGACGGTTCGTGGGGGGGAATCCGGTGCGGGCGCCTCGAGGATGCGGGTACCTGCCCTCCGCGCACGGATCCGGTCTATCACGCCGTCGGCGAACCCGGGAGCGATGACCACGTCGGCCTGTGGCGATTGCTCCAAGCATGCCACCGTCTCGGTGTCCATCACCCTGTTGACGGCCACCACCCCTCCGAAGGAGGCGCGTCGATCACACTCGATCGCCCTGCCGTAGGCATCAGCCAGATCCACTCTCACCGCCACACCGCACGGGGCCGCATGTTTGATCACCGCCACCGCCGGGCGACCACCCAGATCGTGCACCAGCGCCCAGGCAGCCCCCGCATCCAGAAGGTTCAGGTAACTGAGCGGGACTCCCCCGTGCTGGATGGTGCGGTCCCACCACTCGGAGCCGCCCGCACCCTTCCCGCCCATCCGGCGGTACCGGGCCCCGGGCTGGTGGGGGTTCTCGCCGTAGCGGAGCGGGTCCGCCCGCTCCAGCGTGATGTGCAGGGTCGGTGGGAGCACCGGAGGACTTCCCTCCGAGTCATCGAACCAGGCCACGATCGCAGAGTCGTACGCCGCCGTCCGGGCAAAGGCCGTGCGGGCCAGGCTCCGCCTGGTCGCAAGGGACAGTTCCCCGGTCGAGCGCAGTTCGTCGAGCACCCTCCCATAGTCACCGGGATCGACCACCACCCCTACATGGGCATGGTTCTTGGCCGCGGCCCTTACGAGGGCAGGACCACCGATGTCGATCATCTCGACGCCCGGCGCCTTGGCGAACGGGTACAGGTTGACCACCACCAGGTCGATGGGATCGATGCGGTGCTCCTCCAGTTCGGCCACATGCGCAGGATCGTTGCGCTCGGCAAGTATCCCCCCGTGGATCCGCGGATGGAGGGTCACGACCCTGTGTCCCAGCATGGGCGGGCTCCCGGTGTGGTCGGCCACATCGGTGACCTCCAAGCCTGCCCCCTCGAGCACGCGGGCCGTGCCGCCGCTGCTGAGCAGGTCCCATCCCAACCCGGACAATCCGGCGGCCAGTTCCACCACACCGCTCTTGTCGTAGACCGACAGCAGCGCCCTGCGTCTCACGACCCGACCTCGACGGCGGGCATCACATCACTCCCGAGGCCATGTCAGAGGTCTTTCACCACCTCCACCATCAGAGCTCCCGCCTCGGTGGGGTTGGCGCCGACCCTGACCCCCGCCGCCCGAAGGGCTTCGATTTTCGCCTTGGCCGTCCCCTTGCCCCCTGAGACGATTGCCCCTGCATGACCCATCTTCTTGCCGGGAGGCGCCGTGATTCCGGCCACGTAGGCGACCACCGGCTTCGTCATGCGAGCACTGATGAACTCGGCGGCCTCCTCCTCGGCCGAACCACCGATCTCGCCGATCATCATGACCGCCTCGGTCTCAGGATCATCCTCGAAGGCGGCCAGGCAGTCGGTGAACGAAGTGCCGGGTACGGGGTCACCGCCGATACCCACACATGTGGTTACGCCGATCCCGTTGAGCTTCAACTCGTAGAGGGCCTGGTAGGTGAGGGTTCCCGAGCGGCTCACGATCCCCACTGGACCCCCCGCGAGGGCGATGTGCCCGGCGGTTATGCCTATGTTGGCCCTGCCGGGACTGATGATGCCCGGGCAGTTGGGACCGATCACGCGCACATCCGGATGATCGCGCAGCATCTTGTTGCAGAGCCACGCCTCGTCCTTGGCCGGAACTCCCTCGGTGATGACCACCACAAGCCTCACACCCCCCTCGGCCGCTTCCACGACTGCCCCCCTGACGAACGGCGCCGGGATGAACAGGCAGGACACGTCGGCGCCGGTCGCCTCCACCGCGTCGGCAACCGTGGCGAACACCGGGATCCCGTCCACGTCCGACCCGGCCTTGAAGGGGTTGGTCCCGGCCACGACCTTGGTGCCGTAGTCCCTGTTTCGCAGTCCGTAGAACCGTCCCTGCCGCCCCGTGAGGCCCTGGTAGACGACCCGGCTGTCGCCGTCCACCCAGATGCTCACGACCCGCCTCCTGCCAGTTCCACCGCCTTGGCCGCCCCCGCCGGCATCGAGTCGGCCAGCATCAGCATCTCCGACAGCCGGGATGCGATCATGGCGCGGCCCTGCTCGGCGTTCGTACCGTCAAGACGCAGGACGATCGGCGACCTCATCTCCACCCTGTCCAGCGCTTCGAGGATGCCCTGGGCTACCACCTCCCCCTTGACTATGCCCCCGAAGATGTTGATGAAGATCGCCCGCACCGCGGGGTCGTTGTTGATCACCTCGAGGGCGCCCGCCATGGTGTCCACATCCGCCCCTCCTCCTATATCGAGGAAGTTGGCGGCCGCACCGCCCGCCTGCGCGACCACATCGACAGTGCTCATGGCCAGTCCCGCCCCGTTGGCGATCACCCCGACCGCGCCGTCGAGACCCACGTACTGCAGTCCGCGCCCGTGGGCCGCGGTCTCCCGCTCATCCCTGGGCTGGGTGGCGTCGTACTCCTCGTACTCGGGATGCCGGAAGCGGGAGTTGGCGTCCAGGGTGACCTTGGCGTCGAGGACCCGGACGCGTCCGTCCGGGGTGAGGATGAGGGGATTGATCTCCACCAGGTCGGCGTCGCCTTCCACGAAGGCCTCGTAAAGCTTGAGCAATACCTCCACCAGTTCGTCGGCGGCCGTCTCATCGAGGCGAGCGGATGCGACCCACCTGCGTGCCTCCGCTTCGCTCAGACCCTCGACGGGATCAACCCACACTTTGGCGATGCTGTCGGGATCCGACTCCGCCACGGCCTCGATGTCCACCCCTCCCCGTGCGGACAGGATCCCCAGATACCGGCGGGCGGAGCGGTCCAGCGTGAAACTGGCGTAATACTCGGCAGCGATCTGCGCGGCTTCCTCCATGAGCACGCACCCCACCGTGTGCCCCCCGATGTCCATGCCCAGGATGGACTCGGTGGCGGTCACCACTTCGCCCGCGTCCCTGGCCAGCTTGATCCCGCCGGCCTTGCCCCTTCCCCCGATGTGAACTTGAGCTTTGACAACTACGGGATAGCCGAGCCTCTCCGCGATCTCACGGGCCTCTGAGGCGCCGAGGGCCACGAATCCCGGGGACACGGGAAGCCCGTGGCTGGCGAAGAACTCTTTTCCCTGGTATTCGAGAAGATCCACGGAGCGTGATTCTATCCGAGTGTCAGGCGGCATCCATCGGTGAAGGCGATCACCACCTTGTCCACCTAAAACCGCCGGAGACGGTCCAGCCCGTCCTACGGAACGGGTCCCGGTCAGACCCGGATTACCTCCAGTTCATCGAGCAAAGGGAAGTCGTCGTCCTGGGTGACAACGGCCACATCGAGCGCCACGCCCTCACCGCAATCCAACGAGTCGTTGACCGGCATCCGTCAAGACCGACGTGGCCGCGAGCCCCCGGCTCACCTCCACGGAAGATCGTCGGTGGTTTCGCCGGCCGGCCGGGCAAGATCCTCGGTCAGGCCGGCATCGGTCTGGTGGATCAGAATCTCGCGGACAAATCGGTCTCGCGACATCCAAGTCGGTCGCTGGGGGACGGGCGACAATTCGGCCCCCGGCCCTTCGCTGCTCAGCGGGTCCTCACGTTCGACTCCACCCATCCGGTCACCTCGGCGAGGGGGGTTCCGGGAGTGAAAATGGCCCCCATTCCCTGCTCCTTGAGCCGCTCGGCATCGTGATCGGGCACTATCCCACCGCCGAACACGACGATGTCATCGATGGCCTGCGCCCTCAGCAACTCGACGACCGCGGGAAAGAGGGTCATGTGGGCCCCCGAGAGAGTGGACAGACCGATAGCATCGACATCTTCGTGGATGGCCGTCTCGACGATCTGCGCGGGAGTCTGGTGCAACCCCGTGTAGATAACCTCGTTACCGGCGTCCCTCAAGGCTCTGGCCACCACCTTGGCGCCGCGGTCGTGACCGTCCAATCCCGGCTTGGCGATCAGGATGCGCCTGGGCACCGTCCGGTCCTCACGTCCCCGGCCCGGAACGCGAACCGGCGGCTGACATCGCCTCTCGTTTCCGCTCGATGTCGCCGATCATCTCGCGGAACGAGTCCACGAAGCTCCCTACTCCCTGCCGCTCCAGCTTGGCGGCCACATCGTCGTAGTCGATCCCCACCGCCTCGAGGTCCTTGAGAACCAACACCCCATCGTTCATCTGCCGGACGCCGAGCGCCTCGGGCCGGTCGGGGCCGTGGTCCTCGTAGGCGGCCAGGGCCGACTCGGGCAGGGTGTTGATGGTCTCGGGCGCCACGAGCGTATCTATGTAGAGGGTGTCTGAGTAGTCGGGGTTCTTGGTCGACGTGGACGCCCACAGGGGCTTCTGCACCCGGGCCCCGAGACGGCACAGTTCGTGCCAGCGATCCGACGAGAAGGCTCTCAGGAACTCGAGATAAGCGACCCGGGCGTTGGCCACGGCGGCCCGACCTCGGAGCGCGAGCGCCTCGGGCGTTCCGATCGTCTCCAGCCGCGAGTCAACCTCGGTGTCGAATCGCGATACGAAGAACGAAGCAACCGATGTGACCGCCGCCGGACGCCCGCCCGCCCGGACGAACCTCTCCAGACCGGTGAGGTACGCGTCGATGACGGACTCGTACCGGTCGAGGGAGAAGATGAGCGTGACGTTCACGGAAATCCCCTCTGCGATCAGATCCTCGACCGCGGTTACGCCCTCCTTCGTGGCGGGTACCTTGATCAGCAGGTTGGGCCGGTTGACCCGCTTCACCCAGTCCCGCGCCTCCTCGACGGTGGGCGCCGGGTCGTGCGCCAACTCCGGAGACACTTCAACCGAGACGAAACCGTCCAGCCCCCCCGTCCTGCGATGGACGGGCTCCAAGACATCGCAGGCCCGGCGGATGTCGCTGGTTACCACCGCCGTGTAGATCTCGTCGACGCTCGCGTCGCGCTCCACGAGGTCACCGATCTGGGCGTCGTAGGAGTCACCCGACGTCACCGCCTTGGCGAAGATGGTCGGATTGGAGGTGACACCGCTGATCGCCCTGCCCAGGTAGCGATCGAGTTCCCGCGACTCGAGCATCTCCCTGGAGATCGAGTCGAGCCAGACCGATTGGCCCAGCCCCGCGAGGTTGTGAAGCCTGGAGTTACTGCTCCCCGACACTTTCGTACCTCCCTATGGTCAGCCCTGCCGCGGCCCCACCTCCGGCTTGGCCCCGGCCTCGACGCCGTTGACCCCACGCTAGGGCGTGTTCACTCTACCGGCTCCGTCCACTTTGTAAGTCCGATCACGGAGTCCGCCTCCCGGGAGGCGGTCAGATCTTGGAGAGAGGCGCCCAGCAGAGGAGCAGCCGTTTGTGGCCGGCCGTCTCGAACAGGACCTCGACCTCGGCCCGGTCCCCTTCGCCCGTGACCGCCTGAACGCGGCCCATCCCCCACTTGTCGTGCCTCACTCGATCACCCGCCGATATCTCCCGGTCGGACAGGGGGCCGCCCCGGTCCGCGATCGACTCCTTGCGGGCGTCCCGTTTCCGGAACCGGACGTTGCTCATCAGGTCGAGAGGGATCTCCTTGAGGAAGCGGGAAGGTCCGTTGTGAGAGGACATCCCGTAGAGCATCCGGGTCCGCGAGCGGGACAGGTAGAGGCGGCGGCGGGCCCTGGTCAACCCCACGTAGCAGAGCCGCCTCTCCTCCTCAAGTTCGTCGGGGTCGGTCAGGGACCGTGCGTGGGGGAACACTCCGTCCTCCATCCCGACTATGAACACCACCGGGAACTCGAGGCCCTTGGCGTTGTGCAGGGTCATCAGCGTGACCGCGCCACTCCCCTCCTCGAGATCGTCGATGTCTCCCCTCAGGCTGACCGACTCCAGATAGAGCTCCAGGCGCCGGAGCCCCTCCAATTCATCCCATGGCTCCGTCTCCGCCGCCTGCCTGCGCGACTCGACCTCGAACTCCTCGGCGCCGGATACCAGCTCCCGCAGGTTATCGGCCCTGCCCAGGGCCTCGAAAGTACCGTCTGCTTCGACCGACTCCAGATAGCCGACATCTTCCAGGACCGCCTTGACCAGGGCGGCAGGACCGTCGTCGACCCTCCGCCGGAGATCCTCCACCAAGCGCAGGAATCCACGGATCGCATTGGCGGACCGGGTGGCGAGCGCGCCGATCTCGTCGCTGTGGCCCAGCGCGGTGAAGAAGGAGACGCCTTCCGCCTCGGCGTACCTCTCCACGTGCCCGATCGTGACATTGCCTATGCCGCGCCGGGGAAGGTTGACGATGCGCCGCACCGAGATGTCGTCATCCGGGTTGCAGAGGACGCGCAAGTAGGCGAGCACGTCCTTGATCTCGCGGCGCTCGTAGAACCTGACCGACCCGATCACGTTGTGGTGGATCTCGTATCGGCCGAGCACCTCCTCCATAACCCGGCTCTGGGCGTTGACCCGGTAGAAGACCGCCATCTCGGAGAGGTCGAAGCCCTCGGACTCGAGATTGAACACCTCGTCGGCCACGAACCCGGCCTCGTCACGTTCGTCCTCGGCGTCGTAGAGCATCAAGGGTCTGCCGATTCCGAGATCGCTCCACAGGCGTTTGGGCCGGCGGGACCCGTTGTTGGAGATGACGGCGTTGGCAGCGGAGAGGATGGTCTCGGTCGAGCGGTAGTTCTGGTCGAGCACCACCACCTTCGCCTCTGGAAAGTCGCGCTCGAAGTCGAGGATGTTGCGGATGTCGGCGCCCCGGAAGCGGTAGATCGACTGGTCGGCGTCCCCTACCGCACAGATGTTGCGGTGCCGGCCGGCAAGTTGCTTCACGAGCACGTACTGGGCCCGGTTGGTGTCCTGGAACTCGTCCACGTGGAGGTAGCGGAAGCGGTCCTGGTAATGCTCCAGCAAGTCCGGGAAGGCATCGAACAGCACGGTGGTGACCATCAGCAGGTCGTCGAAGTCCATCGCCGAGGCTTCCACCAGCCGCTGCTGGTAGAGGCGGTACACATCGGCCACGATCTCGTGATGGAACCCGTATCCCTGGCCCCCGAAGGCCTCGTAGTCGATCAGTTCGTTCTTGGCTTTCGAGATGGTGGCCCGGATTGACCGAGGTGGGAACTTCTTGGTGTCGAGGCCCAGGTCCCGCACCACCAGTGAGACGGCCCGCAGTGAGTCGCGAGAGTCGTAGATCGTGAAGCCGGACCGGTATCCCAGCCGGGGCGCCTCGCGGCGCAGGATCCGGACGCACGCGGAGTGGAACGTGGAAACCCACATGGTGCGTGCCGCGCGACCCACCAGGCGCCCGACCCGCTCCTTCATCTCCCCTGCTGCCTTGTTGGTGAACGTGATGGCCAGCACGTCCCAGGGTGATACGTGCAGATCACGGATGAGGTGGGCAACCCGGTAGGTGAGCACCCGCGTCTTGCCCGAGCCCGCGCCTGCAACGACCAGCACCGGTCCTTCGGTGGTAGCCACCGCCTCCCGCTGCACCGGGTTGAGATCGTCGAAGAGTACCGAGTCGACGGTCTCGGACCGCGCGGGATTGGTTTCCATCAACTTGACCATGCCGGCCATCTTACCGGCGGTCCATGACAGCTAATCACACAGCTGTGATTAGACCGCTCGTGGGCACGAACGGTCACCTGAAAGGGATGTTCGGCGGCACGCAGTCAAGCGTGTCTCCGCATTAGGTCGGTAGTGCCAGAATGCCCCCACCCGAACACGCCACCGTCAGGAGACCGCGATGAGCAACCTCCCCCTATACCTGCGGCCAGGGCGGATCGGGCCGGTTACCATCGCCAACCGGATCGTGCGCGCCGCCACGTCGGAGACCATGGCGACACCCGACGGGGAGGTGCTGGACAGCTACGTGGACCTGTATCGTCGCCTCGCCGACGGCGGAGCGGGCCTCATCCTCACCGGACACATGTACGTCGACCCCCGTGGGCAGGCCAGCCGCAACCAGACGGGGATCCACCGCGATGGAGTGATCCCTTCGCTCCGGCGCGCTACCGACTCCGTGCACGAGGCCGGCGGGAGGATTTTCGCCCAACTCGGCCATTGCGGTAGCCAGACCAAGATGTCTTCCATCACCCCCGTCGCGCCTTCTCCGGTGCCGAACGCCATGTACGCCAAGCAACCCGAGGAACTGTCGGCAGCCGGCATCGAGGCATTGGTGCGAGCCTTCGGCCACGCCGCCGGGCGGGCAGCCGAGGCGGGCTTCGACGGCGTCCACATTCACGGCGGCAACGGCTATCTGATCTCGGAGTTCTGCTCGCCGCACGCCAACACGCGGGAGGACCGATGGGGTGGGGACCCCGAGCGCCGCAGCCGCTTCTTCCTCGAGGTCTACAAGGCCGTACGCGCAGCGGTGGGAACCGGCTTTCCCGTGACGGCGCGGCTCAGCGTGGAGGACTCCGTTCCGGGCGGCCTCCAGCGGGAGGAGTCGCTTCAGCGGGCCAAGCTGCTGGCCGGCCACGGCATCGATGGATTCGAGACCACTTTCGGCGTCATGCGCAGCTACACGGAGAACATTCGCCCATACGTGGCGGTCGGCCGCGGCCAGGCTCTTCGACAGATGCTGGTGCAACGGTCGTGGACCCCCGAGGGCGGGGAAGCCTATTACCGGCCCTTCGCTCGCGATGTCCGCAGAGCCGCTCGCGTGCCGGTCATCCTGGTGGGGGGCCTACGCACCACCGGGACCATGACCGATGTCCTGGCCTCCGGCGACGCCGACTTCCTCGCCATGGCCCGCCCGTTCATCCGCGAACCCGACCTCGTGCGCAAGCTGGAAGCGGGACGGACGGGCGGTGTCGAGTGCGTTTCGTGCAACATGTGCCTGGCCCACGACGGCTGGGACCCGTTGCAGTGCTGGCGCGACTCCCCGACCAACGTCATCCGCCACATCGGCAGGCACTACTGGACCAACCGCCGCAACCCCCAGTAGAAAGTGGCGCAGCCGCTGCCGGCTAGGACGGTTAGTTCCTAGTGTCCTGATTCTCTAGTTCGGCTGTGGTTTTGAAACGGGTTCAGTCATACGAGGGTTGGTTCTGTCACAGGCCTGCTGCATAGTGGTCGATAACCGCAAAGCACCAACGGTCCGTTTCTCGGTACCGACCGGACCGGGTCGGGTTCATGTTGTCCACCAGACCCTCCCAGAGGGCAAGGCGGGACGCGTTTCGACGCTGAGGAGGCGGCGGTTGGGGGTGGGCCCGCTGGAGGAGACCGCCCTGGCAGTTTTCGCGGTCTCGGCTCCCGGAGATCGGCGTGTCCTGGGAGGCATAAGTGTTCAGCGAATCTCCGACTCAGGACACTAGTTGGTAGTTGGTAGTTGGTGAGCGGTGGCCACACCGGCAGGCCAAGTGTGCTAGTAGGCAACCGGCAATAGGCAACCGGCAACCGATCTACTCCCATTCGATGGTGGCGGGGGGTTTGGAGGAAATGTCGTAGGCGACCCGGTTGATGCCCGGCACCTCGTTCATGATCCGGCTCGAGATCCTTTCCAGAACGGGGTAAGGGATGCGGGCGAAGTAGGCCGTCATCGCATCCTCCGAGGTGACCGCCCGCACGATGAGCGCGTGCGCATAGGTACGGCCGTCGCCTTGGACCCCGACCGTCCTGACGGAGGGAAGGACCGCGAAGGACTGCCAGATGGAGTCAACGAAGCAATCTGCGGAGTCGATCAGATGATTCGAGACAGCGCGACGCGCGAGCCCTGTATTGCAAGGCCCGGTCACGACAACCACATACTTGTGGTTGACTCCAGAGGCGATGCACGGCAGCTAATCGAGCGTATCACCGGGCCATGCCCGAACTTGACTACGCACTACTCGCCGACCACGTGCGAATCGACCAAGGAGTCGCGCACATCTTGGGGGCCGGGTGGGACGGCATCGAGATCAGCGAGTTGCCGATGGCCACCAATATCAGTCTCCTGATGAGAATAGGGTTCAGTCGAGCAGAGTGTGGGCGGCAACACCGAATCGAGGTGCTGGTTCAAGATGAACACGGCGCCCGGATGTTCCATCTCACCCGAACGCTCGAACCCGAGTGGACTCTGCATTACCCGATCACGTGGAAGTCAAACGAGCAGTTCAAGCTCACCTTCCCGCTCGCCTTCACGCGCTACGGCCTGTACGACTGTATGATCCTCCTCAACGACAGCCTCCTCAAGACAATCCCATTCATTGTCAAACCAATACCCGGATCGGCCAGCGGTCAACCGCAGACGGGTTAGGGGCTGTGCGAGTCACCTACACACGCCACGCGCGTGCGCGGATGCAGAGACGCGGCATCACATCTCAAGATATTGAAGCAGCGCTCGAACGCAGTTCGGCAACCCCGAGCCGGGCATTCCCGGTAGCATCTGGATAACGGGGATGGCGGCCGGCGGGCGAGCTCTGCGAGTGTGCGTGCGTACCGACAGCCGATACTATGTAATCACAGCCGCATGGCCGACCAGCAAGGAGGTGTCATCCGATGATCTTCTCCTACGACCACGATGCTGACGCTCTCTACATAGAGATGGCGGACGCGCCTGTGGCCCGAACGCGGCAGTTCGACGAGGGCACGATCGTTGACTTGGACGAGTCCGGCAAAGTGGTTGGCATCGAAGTACTCCGCCCGGCGCGTGACTGGCCGCTGGAACAGATCAAGGCCTCCTTCAGACTTGACAAAAGTGCGACGGCAATCCTCGATAGCTTGTGGGGCACTGGGCACGCGAAGCGACCCTACCCCTTCGCGAGACCCTTGCACCTCGTCGGTTAGCCCGATCATCCCCTAACAGCTGCGGTTAGTCACAGTCCACCCAGAGACGCCGGCCCCCCGTCCCGACAACCGGCAACCGGCAACCGGCAACCGACTCACTCCCACTCGATGGTGGCGGGGGGTTTGGAGGAGATGTCGTAGGCGACCCGGTTGATGCCCGGCACCTCGTTCATGACCCGGCTGGATATCCGTTCCAGGACCGGGTACGGGATGCGGGCGAAGTCGGCCGTCATCGCATCCTCCGACGTGACCGCCCGCACGATGAGCGCGTGCGCATAGGTACGGCCGTCGCCCTGGACTCCGACCGTCCGGACGGAAGGGAGGACCGCGAACGACTGCCAGATGTCACGGTCCAGACCGGCTAGGTGTATCTCGTCGGTGACGATGACGTCCGCGGCCCTTAGGATCTCCAGCCGCTCCCCGGTCACCTCCCCGATGACCCGCACCGCCAGCCCCGGACCCGGGAACGGCTGGCGCCAGACGATCTCCTCGGGCAGGCCCAACTCCTCCCCCACCGCTCTCACCTCGTCCTTGAAGAGATCCCTCAGGGGCTCGATGAGCTCGAAATCGAAGTCGTCGGGCAGGCCACCCACGTTGTGATGGGTCTTAATGGTCGCGGCCGTACCGCCTCCGGACTCGATCACGTCCGGGTACAGGGTGCCCTGTACCAGGAAACGGGCATCCGGTATGCCTGCGGTGGCCTCCTCGAACGTCCTGATGAAGAGTTCGCCGATGATGTTGCGCTTCCGTTCCGGTTCGGTGACGCCGGCCAGGGCGCCGAGGAAGCGCTCCGACGCGTCGACGTGCACGAGGTTCATCTCGAAGTGCCGCCGGAACGTCTCGGTGACCTGGGAGGCCTCTCCCGCCCTCAGCAATCCGTGGTCGACGAAGACGCAGGTGAGACGATCGCCCACCGCCCGGTGTACGAGGGCGGCGGCCACCGACGAGTCCACACCACCGGAGAGACCGCATATGACCCGTGCGTCGCCCACCCGCCTTCTGATCGACTCCACCTGGCCCGAAACGATCGACCCGCGGGTCCATGACGGCGGCGCTTGGCAGGCCCGCCGCACGAACCGCTCCAACATGGCGAGTCCGTGATCGGTATGGACGACTTCGGGATGGAACTGGACCCCGTAGATGCCCCGGGAGCGGTCCTCCATCGCCGCCACCGGCGACCCGCCGGTCGAGGCGACCCTGGCGAACCCTTCCGGGACCCCTGTAACGGCGTCGGCGTGACTCATCCAGACATCCTGGCGTTCCGGCGAACCGTCCAGCAGAACGGAAGCCCCCTCGACCCTCAACTCGGTTCGCCCGTATTCGGGGTCGCCGGTCCGCTCCACCTTCCCTCCCAGCAGGCCCGCGAGCAGCTGATGGCCGTAGCAGATACCCAGAACCGGAACCCCTATCTCCAGCAGTTCCTTCTCGACCAGGTATGCGTCCTCCGCGTACACCGACAGCGGACCGCCGGAGAGGATGATGCCCAGCGGCCGGTGGGCGAGTGCCTGCTCGGCCGTGATCGTGTGGGGGACGATCAGCGAGAAGACCCCCGTCTGGCGAACTCGCCGGGCTATCAGCTGCGCGTACTGTGCCCCGAGGTCGACCACCAGGACAGGCCGGTGGTGCCGGGCCTCGACACCGCTCGCCGCATCGCCGGCAGGCGCCTGCGCTGCTACCGGCACGGAGAGGTCGGCACTGCGGTTACCCCATCCCGACCCGCTGGGTGCGCTGGAGAGCCTTACCCTCGGTCTTGATCGCCGGGGCCACCATCACCTCGGCCTTCTGGAAACTCTTCAGGTTGGCGTACCCGGTGGTGGCCAGGGCCATCCGCAGACCTCCGAAGAGATTCTGGCGGCCGTCGTTCTCGTGAGCCGGTCCCACCAGGATCTGTTCCAAGCTGCCGAGGCGGCCGGCCATCACCCTGGCTCCGCGGGGCAGGGTGGGATGGAAGGTGGCCATCCCCCAATGAGCTCCGCGCCCGGGTGCCTCGTGAGCCGCGGCCAGCGGGGAGCCGATCATCACCGAGTCAGCCCCGCAGGCGATCGCCTTGGCGATGTCGCCACCGGTGCGCATTCCGCCGTCTGCGATCACATGGACGTAGCGGCCGGTCTCGTCCAGGTAGCGGATCCGAGCCGCCGCGGCGTCAGCGATGGCGGTGGCCTGGGGGACTCCGACGCCGAGCACGCCGCGGGTGGTGCAGGCGGCTCCGGGCCCGACCCCGACCAGGACGCCGGCCGCTCCGGTACGCATCAGGTGGATGGCCCCCGCGTAGGACGCACAGCCGCCGACTATCACCGGGATGTCCAGATCGGCGATGAAGGAGTACAGATCGAGGGGCTCGCCCTCGGTGGTCACATGCTCGGCCGACACCACCGTTCCCTGGATCACCAGGATGTCGAGCCTCGAGGCCAGGACCGCGTCGACGTAACGCTCGACGCTCTGGGGGGTCAGGGCCCCAGCTGTGATAACACCTGCATCCCCGATCTGCGCGATCCGCTGCTGCATCAGGTCCGGGATCACGGGAGCCCGGTATATGTCCTGCATACGCCGGGTCGCCTTCTCGGCCGGCAGAGCGGCGATCTCCTCCAGCAAGGGCCCCGGATGCTCGTAACGGGACCACAGTCCCTCGAGGTTGAGCACGCCCAGACCCCCGAGACGCCCGATCTCGATAGCGGTCGCCGGACTCAGGACCGAGTCCATGGCGGAGGCGAGCATCGGGAGGCGGAGACGGAAGGCGTCGATCTCCCAGGTGATGTCGACGTCGTCGGGGTTACGCGTCCGCCGGCTGGGAACGATGGAGATGTCGTCGAAGCCGAAGGCGCGCCGGCCCGACTTGGCCATACCGATGCTTATCTCCACCCCGTCCCCCGGTCGTCCTGGCGTCGGGTCAAAGCTACCAGACGCCTGCCCGTCGGCTGCGGACCCTCGGGCACCGAGCAGCCGGAGTACCCTACCGGATCCGTGGGTAGAACTTCCTGGCGCTGGTACGACATCCCGATCGTCATGGCGGGAGGCGCGCTTGCCAGCCTCATCGCGGGCGCGCTGGCCGGCGCAGTGTTCGGGACCGCCCCCGAAGACGCCCATCTGGTGTTCTGGCTGATCATCCCCTTCCAGAACCTCGGGCTCATCGGGAGCCTGGTGCTGGTCGGACGGATGCGGGGACACCGGGATCTCGGCGCGGAGCTGGGACTGGTTGTGGAGCCGCGCCAGACCTGGTGGGTGGCGGCGGGCGCCGCTTCCCTGCTCCCGCTGAGCTTCCTTGCAGCCGCGCTCAGGTCCGCTCTGGGAGTGGAGGACGAGAGCCCGCAAGCCGTCGTGGACGCCGCCATGGAGGTGAGCGGGACCGTGACCATGGTGGCAGTCGCGATCGGCGTCTGCGTGCTGGGACCGGTTGCCGAGGAACTCCTCTACCGGGGTCTCACCTTCCGGATCGCCCTCCGGCGCGGAGCGCCGCCGTGGATGGCGGTGGTGATCTCAGCCGCGGTGTTCACCGCTGCCCATCTGGCCGACCCGACCCTCTTCTCGCTGGCGGGCCTCGTTACCCTTTCCGCCCTCTTCGCCTTCGCCCTCTTCCTCGGTGTGTTGAGGGTCAGGACCGGTGGCCTCGGCGCGCCCATCTTCGCCCACAGCGGTTTCAACCTGACGACCCTGGCGCTGATTTTCTTCTTTGCGTAGGGAAGGACAGCCCGGCGATCCACCCACGACGCAGGCTCAGTTCGAAAGCCCGATCAGCCTTCGCACCTCGACCATCGTACGCTCGGCCCGTTCCCCGGCCTCCGCGGCCCCCTCGTCCATGAGCCTCTTCACCTCGCCGTCGCCGAGGCCCAGATAGGCCTCCCGGACCGGCGCGAGGCCGGTTGCCACCGCCTCCGCCACCGTCTCCTTGAGTTGCCCGTAACCCGACCCGGCGTGACGGCCGGCCAGTTCCTCCACGGTGTTCCCGGTGAACACCGCCAGGATGTCCAGAAGGTTGCTTATCCCCGGCTTCCGCTCGACGTCGTAGGCGACCCGGGCCTCCGAGTCGGTAACGGCACGCCTCACCTTGCGCCTTATCGTGTCGGCGTCGTCCGTCACCAGAATCCGTGAACTCCCGTCGGGATCGGACTTCGACATCTTGGATGTCGGTTCCTTCAGTGACATGACCCGGGCTCCCAGTCCGGGAGTTATCTGCTCGGGTACCGGGAAGAAGTCGCCGTACCGCGAGTTGAACCGGTCCACCAGGTCACGAGTGAATTCCAGGTGCTGGGTCTGGTCGTTGCCGACCGGGACGGCATGAACCCGGTGAACCAGTATGTCGGCCGCCATGAGCACCGGGTAGGCGAACAGACCCAGGTTCTGGCCACCCTTGTCCAGCTTCTCCTTGTACTGGGTCATCCTGCCCAACTGGCCCATCGAAGCCAGTGTCCCGAGTATCCACGAGAGCTCGGCGTGCTGGGGAACCTGGCTCTGGAGGTAGACCAGGGACCGCTTCGGGTCGATCCCGGCCGCCAGCAGGATCTTGGCGGTCCGTAGGCGCGCTTCGGCGAGAGCCGACGGGACCTGGGGCAGGGTGAGGGCATGGAGGTCCACCACGCAATACACGGTTTCGTAATCGTCCTGCATGGCGACCCAGTTACGCAGTGCCCCCATGTAGTTGCCGATGTGGATGTCACCACTGGGCTGAATTCCCGAAAAGACTCTCTTCCTGGTCACGTCGCATATCGTAGTGGCTCGTGGGCGGTCGTCAGTGGTGAGTGGTGAATGGTGAATGGTGAATGGTGAATGGTGAGTGGGGAATGGTGAATGGGGAATGGTGGATCGCACCGGCCGCCAACCAGCAGCCACCAGCAAGGGGTTGACAAGGAGGGTTCGGGGAACAAGACTCGCGCCAGATGAACTGTCACACCGGGATCATTATCGACTAGGGGCATAGGGACCCGAAGAACCCCTTGCCCCCAACCCTGCGCTCCGGCGGAGGGTTTTTTCTTTGCCCGCACGCAGTGCGCAGGCAGGGACAGGAGCGACGGAAGCGAGAGAACATGGCACACGCCCGGCTCGAGATCTACGACACCACCCTGCGCGACGGCGCCCAGCAGGAGGGTATCTCGCTGACCGTCTCCGACAAGCTGCGGATCGCGAACCTGCTCGACCAGTTGGGCGTCGCCTACATCGAGGGAGGCTGGCCGGGCGCCAACCCGAAGGACAGCGAGTTCTTCAAGAGAGCCCGCTCGGAACTGAACCTGGGAACCTCCACGCTGACGGCTTTCGCCTCGACCCGCAGACCCCGAGGCGCCGTCGACGGGGATCTGCAGATGCTCAACCTTCTGGAAGCGGACACCGAAGTGGTGTGCATCGTGGGCAAGGCATGGGACTACCACGTCAGGGAAGCACTGCGAACCGACCTCGACGAAGGGATCGCGATGGTTGCCGATTCGGTCGCCTACCTGGTACGTCATGGCAGACGGGTGTTCTTCGACGCGGAACACTTCTTCGACGGGTATGCCGCCGATCCCGGGTTCTCGCTGGCGGTCCTGCGAGCGGCTCTCGAGGAAGGGGCGGAACGGCTTGTGCTCTGCGACACCAACGGGGGCCGCCTGGTAGCGCAGGTGACCGACACCGTCCTCCAAGTTCAGGATGCTCTGCCTGAAGCCGAACTCGGGGTCCACTTTCACAACGACGCGGGATGCGCGGTAGCCTCGTCGCTGGCTGCCGCGGACCTTGGTGTGCGCCAGGTCCAGGGTTGCATCAACGGGTACGGAGAGCGCACCGGCAATGCCGATCTCTCCACCATCCTTCCCGACCTGGTGCTCAAGATGGGAGTTCCGGTACTCGACCCTGCGAGATTGGAAACCCTGTCTCCCATCGCCCACCACATCGCCGAGATCGTCAACATCAGCCTCGACCCCCACAGCCCTTACATCGGGACCTCGGCGTTCACCCACAAGGCCGGCCTGCATACTTCCGCCCTGGCTCGTCGACCCGACGCCTACGAGCACCAGGACCCGGCACTGGTCGGCAACCGCACGAGGATGGTGGTCTCCGAGTTGTCGGGCAAGGCAACCATCCTCTCCAAGGCCGAGGATCTCGGAATCGAGTTGAGCGGCCACCAGGCCATCGAGGTTCTGGACGAGATCAAGCACATGGAGCACCGCGGCTATCACTTCGAGGCGGCGGACGGATCCTTCGAGCTGATGCTGAGACGGGCCACCGGGTGGACGCACGACTACTTCGAACTGGAGTCGTTCCGGGTGTTCACCGAGCGGCGCGGTGGCGAAGCCACCCTGGCGGAGGCAACGGTGAAGCTGACTATCCGGGGCGAGAGGATCATCACCACGGGCGAGGGAAACGGTCCGGTCAACGCACTGGACCACGCCCTGAGGGGCGCGCTCATCCTCCACTTCCCCGAACTCGCCGCTCTCCGGCTCACCAACTACAGGGTGAGGGTGTTGGACGCCACCGAGTCGACCGCAGCGACAGTCCGGGTGTTCATAGAGATGAGCGACGGTGTGAGCGCCTGGGGTTCGATCGGTGTGCATACCAACGTGATCGAAGCCTCCTGGGAAGCGCTGGAAGACGGCATCGTCCTCGGGCTGCTCCGGGCGGGTGCCTAGTGATGGTGGGTGGTGAGTGGTGAATGGTGAATGGTGAATCCGGGTGCGCCGGACGGTCGGTTAGGGTGCCGCAGATGCAGCGAGAACACCGGAATCCTTGGGCATGAGCAGCGGGCCTCGAGTTTCGGAGTCGCTGCTGGAGGAGGCCGCCGAACTGGCGCGAAGAGCGGGTCGGCTGACCCTCGACTGGTACAGCCCCACCGTGGAGGTTGTCACCAAAGGGGACGGGAGCCCGGTGACGGCAGCTGATCGAGCTGCCGAACAACTGCTCAGGACCGAACTCGCCAAACGCTTTCCGCGTGACGCGATCATGGGAGAGGAACATGGCTATTCAGATGGCGCCTCTGACCGAACGTGGTTCATCGACCCCATCGACGGCACCCAGTCGTTCATAAGAGGCGTTCCACTGTTCGCCACCCTGCTGGCCTTGGAAGACGCCGACGGCGTGGCAGTAGGGGTGATCGACCTGCCCGCGCTGGGGGAGACAGTGATGGCGGGCCGCGGCCTAGGGTGTTTCCTGAACGAGCAGAGGATAACCGTCGGTGACAAGTCCGAGTTGAATGGATCGGTCCTGTGCACAAGTAGCTTCGACCTGATACCTGACGACACAGCCCGTCTTCTCCAACGCAGTTCCATGATTATCAGGGGCTGGGGCGACGCGTACGGCTATGCCCTGCTAGCTGCAGGCCGGATCGAGGCCATGTTCGATCCGGTTGTCAAACCCTGGGATGTGGCGCCGATGGCGGTGGTCATCCCCGAGGCGGGCGGAACCTTCACCGACTGCACGGGAAGGCTGGACATTCGTTCGGGTACGGGTCTGGCGACGAACGGGTCGCTACACGACGAGATCTTGTCGATCATCGCCGGCCGCGACTGACCGGCAACGGGAAACCAGCCACCACCCACCACCCACCACTCACCACTCACCACTCACCACTCACCACTCACTAGCCTTTCCTCCGTGGTACACGAGGCCATGCTGCTGGGCGCGGGGCAACGGGGTCGGTATGTGTATGGCGACTACGCCTCCCGCAATCCGGACCGGCTTCGGTTCGTCGCGGTCGCCGAACCGGACGATCTCCGGCGGCGGATCTTCGCGGAGGAGCACGGCATCCCCGCCTCCCGCCGGTTTGCCGACTGGCCCGAGATGCTGGATTCCGAACCGGCGCGGGTCTGCGTCATCGCCACACCCGACCGGCACCACGCAGCACCCGCTATCGCTGCCCTGGGCCAGGGTCTTGATGTCCTGCTCGAGAAGCCGGTGGCGCACAGCCTGCGGCGGTGCTTCGAAGTGTTGGAAGCCGCGAGGCTCAGTTCAGGAAGCCTGACCGTCGCCCACGTGCTCCGCTACACCCCGTTCTTCACCACCCTCAACCGGTTGATAGGTTCGGGCCGTCTGGGCAGCTTGATCACGATCGAGCACCGGGAGGACGTCGCCTACTGGCACATGGCTCACAGTTTTGTACGGGGAAACTGGGCACGATCCGGCGAATCCACTCCGATGATCGTCCAGAAGTGCTGCCACGATTTCGACATCCTTGCTTGGAACCTCGCCGCAGGCGAAGGCTCGCGGGTGACGGGTGTGCAGTCCTTCGGCTCTCTCATGCACTTCCGTCGCGAACATGCCCCGGCCGGCGCAACCCCGAGATGCACGGATCCCTGCCCCGCAGCCTCGACCTGCCCTTTCGACGCCGCTCGCCTCTACCTGGATCCGGCGCGAGCGGGATGGCCCGTCCACACGATCTCCGACGACCTGTCCCCCCGAGGACGGGAACGTGCTCTCGCCGATGGCCCCTACGGACGGTGCGTCTACACCGCCGGCTCGGACGTGGTCGATCATCAGACCGTGGCGATGGAGACGTCCTCGGGGGCGACCGCCGTGCTCGTGATGAACGGTCATTCCGCCCGCCAGGAACGGACCGCCCGCTACCACGGCACTCGAGGGTCGGTGATCAGCACATTCGGAAGCCGCCCCGCAATCGAGTTCACCGATCATCTGGGCGGTGCGACAAGCCGGATTCCCATACCGGCGGCCGACGGAGGTCATGGCGGGGGTGATTCGGGGCTGATCAAGGCGTTCCTCGACTCCCTGGAAACAGGAGAATCCTCGAAGACCTCTACCGAAACCTGGTTCGAGAGCCACCTGCTCGCCTTCGGCGCGGAGCAGTCGCGACTCACGGGCGCAGCGGTTGACATCGATCACGTTCGGATTAGGTGTTAGGCGTTAGGTGTGAAACGTTAGATGGACTGTACAAGAATAGTTATCCGTACATGGCCAGCCGCTGACACCCTGACCATCAGTAGCCGCCTAGACCGAGGAGGCTCCGGACCATCCTGGCGGTGGCACCCCACAGCACGTCGCCGTCGATGTCGAAGAAGTACACCGGACGACCGTTCCAGTCCTCGACTCGCCATCTCGACTCTGCCCGCAGCGACCGGATGGAGGGCGTGAGTATCCGGTCGACCTCGTTCGGATCGGGTACCAGATCGGGGACGCCCGGCAGCCGTCCCACGACGGGTACCACCATCCGGGGATACGTAACGGTGTGGATGGCCGGGAGGTAGCCCAGTACCTCTACATCCTCGGGATCTATCCCGACCTCCTCGTGGGCTTCGCGCAGCGCGGTGTCGAGTGGGATCTCGCCGGCTTCCGGTTTACCGCCCGGAAAGGCAAGATCCCCACCATGGGTTGGCATGTGAACCGGCCGCCTGATTAGCACCATCCGTATCTCCTCCCCATCCGGGTAGAGGGGTGCGAGAACTGCCGCCCTCTGCACGGGGCTGTCCGGGGGCGGCTGGGGGTGCAGGTGCAGCGACTGCCAGAAGTCCTTCATCCCTGGGGATGGTACGCGAGATGCAATCCTCCGCTTCCCCCGACCAACGCCGCCATGCCGAAGCCTTTAGGCTCCACCTGACATGAACAGACCACCTCGCGAGCCATTGCCACCTGCGGACCGCCACAGCGAACGTTTCGTGCTTCGCCCGTTCCGCAGGAAGGACATCGACCCTCTGTTCAGGGCGGTCACCGTCTCGCAGCCCGAGTTGGCGGAGTTCCTGCCATGGGCCGCAACCCAATACACGAGAGCCCGGGCCGCAAGCTTCGTGCGGGAGAGCATCCAGTCGTGGAAGGAAGCGCGGGCCTACGACTTCGCCGTCCGCCGGCCCCACGCTCCAGGTCGCCACATCGGCAACGTGAGCGTATGGCACCTCTCCCGTTCTTCCCGCAGTGGCGAGATCGGCTACTGGATCCGAACCGACGAGACCGGCCTCGGAATCGCCACGGAAGTAGCGCGGTCGGCGCTCAGGATCGGTTTCCGAGAACTGGGCATGCACAGGGTAGTGCTGCGGATCGCCCTGGGAAACGTCCCGAGCGAGCGGGTCGCAGCCAAGCTCGGCTTCGTCCGCGAGGGCGTCTTACGGGAGGAGATCAAGGTGGGCGACCGGTGGCTGGACCACTCGGTCTGGGGGTTGCTGGAACACGAGTTCCGACGCTCTGGAAACCCGAAACGCTCAATCATCTAGAACACGCACCATCGCTACCCAGCGGCGTAGAACGCCGCCGATCGCCTGAGAACCCTCCCCAAGATCCGAAGGCCGAGGAGGACTAGCCGGGTTGAGAGGCGAAGTCGCTTGCGTCCACAGGGTAGCTGCGAACGTACTCGAGGATCTCGCTCCGGAAGAACTTGAACGTCCGCCCGCCAGGGAGCCGGTAGGCCGGGAGCCGGCCCTCTCGTGCGTACTTCCGCACCATCTGAACGTTCATGTCCAGGAGGTCAGCTACTTCCTGAGCCCCGAGAATCCGATCGTCTTCGCGTGCCATAACTCGTCCCTTTCCATCCGGGAGGTATCATCGTCGCCGGTGATACCCGGTGTTATCATGTGGTGACCCGCCACTGGCCGGATGCCAAAGCTGTCGTCCGACAGGCTACCGCAACCCAAGCGAGCCAAGGATAGTTTATCTTACTTCTCGGCTGTCCGAATGCATATTCGATGGACATCCGCCGAAAGGGGTCGAAAACTGCACCGGATACGACCGTCGCGTGCCAAGTGGTGGGGCAACCGATCCCACATCATCTACACGATCACTGTCTTCGTTGTCCTGGCGTCGCTCGACAACGCAGCGATAGCTCTCTACCCGGCCCTGACCAAGGTGATGGCCGCCGATCTGGAGGTGAGGGAGTCGAGACTCGGTCTGGTGACGGCTCTGGTGATCCTGGTCTCCGCCGTGACGGCGGTGGCTTGGGGCTACTACGGCGACCGGTCCCGGCGCAAGCCTCTCATGTTCTGGGCCACCCTCCTCTGGAGCCTCGGGTTGCTGATGGTGGCCAGATCCGGGTCTCTTGCCGAACTCGCCTGGTGGTCCGCCGTGGTCGGAGTCGGGCTGGGAGCCATAGCCTCGGTGGGATTCTCCATAATCTCGGACTTCATATCCCCGAGGCGGCGAGGCCTGGCAATGAGCTTCTGGGGACTCTCCCAGGGTACCGGCGGGTTCTTCGGCATCCTGGTTGGCGGGGTGCTCGGGGCCGAGAACTGGCGAGCCCCCTTCGTGGGCCTGGCCTTGATCAGCATCGGAGTGGCAGTCATCTATCTGACAACCCTCGACGCCCCCCGTGCGAGATCGGAGCCGGAGCTGGCCGCGGCACTGGCAGCCGGGGGAAGCTACGAGTTCCGGATCGAGAGGTCCGACCTGGCCGGGCTCTGGCATACCCGCACCAACCGCTGGCTCATCCTCCAGGGGCTCACCGCGCAGTTTGCCTACGGATCGTTGATATGGGTGCCTCTCCTGTATCAGAGCAAGGTCCAGGCCTTGGGGTACGACCTGAGCACGGCCACCGCGGTGGGGGCGGTATTCGGCGCGATCTTCCAGATCGGAGGCGTGACCTCGATACTGACCGGGCATCTGGGGGATCGGTTCCAGCGGCGCACCGCTCGGGCCAGGGCGATCATATCGATGGTGGGAATCCTCGGCGCCATACCGTTTTTCGTCGCCTTCTTCTTCGTCCCGCTAACCGGACTCGACATCCCCACCGGCGAGGGCAGCATGGCCATAGTCGTGGCCACGCTGGCCAGCGTGGTGACCAATCCGTATGCCGCCAGCGCCTTCGGCCTATCGGTGATCGCGCTGGCATTCACCTCGGCTGACTCCGCCAACTGGTACGCCCTGATCTCGGATGTCAACCTCCCTGAACACCGGGGAACCGCCTTCGGGCTGGGAAACCTCTCCAACGGGATCTCCCGGACGCTCGGAAACGCTCTCACGGTGGTCGCGGCGGGCCTCCTGACGGCCCGCTTCTCCGCACCTTGGAACTACGCCATCGGGTTGACGGCCTTCCAGGTGTTCTTCATACCCACCGGGCTGTGCTACTGGATGGCGTCCAAGACCTGCCCCGGCGACATCGAGCGCGTCCGCAAGTTGCTCGCCAGGCGGGGGCGGGAGGCCTTCGCAGCGGTTGACGAACCGGATGGCGGATGAACCGCAGTCCACTGTCCGGAGCGGTTGCGCGGACCGGTCCCCGCGTCCAATCCCGACCGGTCCTCGGCCGCCGGCCTTATCGACCCCCCGTACCGGCTTGCAATGGGGTACCCTCGCTAGGGTGGGCTCGGTAGCTTGCCTGCCCGGTGGCGCTCCTAACCGGACCGCCGGCGTGTCGGTCGCCCGATACGTCGATCCGAAGTGGGCGCAGCGAGATTGCCCGGGGCCGGAGCACGGCAACGGCGCGACCTCGTGCCTTCGTCGGCAGGCAGACCACCGGAGCCTGCATAACCGATCAAGGAGACTTGTTTGCCCAGGGACGACGTTCTACGAGTTCAGGGAAGCGTCATCGAGACCCTCCCCAACGCCATGTTCAGCGTACAGATCGACGGAGGGTTGAAAGTCCTCGCCCGTGCATCCGGGAAGATGCGCCGGGGACGCTTCATACGCATCCTGCCTGGAGACCGGGTGGATGTGGAACTGTCGGCATACGACCCCAGCCGGGGCCGGATCGTCTGGCGGTACAAGTAGTCGGTAGTCGGTAGTCGGTAGTCGGTAGTCGGTAGTCGGTAGTCGGTAGTCGGTAGTCGAGTTTAACTACAACGTTAACTAGTAAACCAATGAAACTAGTGACTATGGACTAACAACTACAGACTAAAACATCATCCTGACCGCGGATCCTACGGCACCGAGAACCAGAACCCACCGCGCCCAGGCGGCCCCTTTGCTCACCGCCAGTCTGGCCGCCAGGTAGGCGCCTGAGGAGTACCCCGCCGCCAGGACCAGGCCCAGAGTCAGGTCGACGTGGCCGGCCAGAACGTAGAACGGCAGGACCACCACGGTATAGACGAGAATCAGGGCCACTTTGGCGCCATTGCCTCTCAGCAGGTCGAACCCGGAGCCCAAGACCAGGGCGGTTAGCAACAGGATGCCCACACCGATCTGGATGAAGCCCCCGTAGAAGCCAATGAACACGAACACGACGGTTCGCCACAAAGGGGAAAGCCGGGTCGGCACGTCCTCTAGCCAGCGGTTGGTGTTGAAGACCGCCGAGAGGGCCACGAACAGCAAGACCACCGCGAATACACGTTGCATACCCTCCGGCGACAGTTGCGTGGCAGTCCATGCTCCCAGGGCGCTCCCTACCAGGACCGGAGGCAACAGCCGCCTGACCCTCAGCCACGCGATCGACTTGCCCTGCTGGTATGCGCTTACCCCGGCGATGTTGGCAAAGAGGACAGCGACCCTGATCGTCCCGTTGGCGATGTTGGCATTGGCCATGAGGGTCACCAACGGGACGGTTAGCGCCGAGCCACCTCCGGCCACGGCGTTGATGAAGCCGGCGCCGAACCCGGCAAGGAACAGGATGACCAGCTCGAGTTCCGTGAGCTACACCTTTGCGGGAACGACAGGCCACCCGGCCTGCACGAGCGGGGAGAAAACCAAGTGGCCGGCGGCTGGTAGCCGGTGTCCGGTGACTTGTGTGCCTAGTGCCTGGTATCGTAGTCTATCCATAACCATTCGACACACCTAACACCTAACTAGAGATACAGGCCCGGAGACGTTTCATCCCCCTCATCGGGCGACCTGCCGCTGCGTATCTGCTTCAACTGCGCCCGCGCTGCCATCTGCTGCGTCATGATTGCGGCGTGTATACCGTTGAACAGACCCTCGAGCCAACCGATCAACTGCGCCTGCGCAACTCGGATCTCGGCCTGGGTCGGGATCTCCCTGTCCAGCGGAACGAATACATCGGCGAGTTCGGCCCGAAGATCATCGGTCAGAACGCTGTTCAACTGCTCCATCGATGCCTCGAACACAGCTCGCAGCCGAACCCTGCCCTCCTCGTCCAGGGTGGCCGTTCTCACCTCTTCCAACATCGACCTGGTCATCGAAGCGATCCTCAACAGCTTGGCCGGCTCTTCGATGCGTTCCTGGGCGTCCGCGTCGGCGGCTGCCGACTCGACCACCATCAACGCTGAGTCCGACGCCTCCGGCCCATGAGCCGCCCCATCATCGATCATCGAAGCCTCCCAATCTCCCGCGGGATCCCACAAGCAGGAAACACTCGCCCACTCAGGTACTCACCATAACGCCATCCGGGCAGTTACGAGGGTCGCTCCTACTCACCCGCGGACCGTCTCAGGCCCGCCGCCCCCCGGTCACGCACCGAGCTATCCGGGACTATCAATCGAGCCAGTCGTCGAGCACAAGGCCGGAGTCTCGCCTGCGGTCTCCGCGCGCCATCAGCCTCAGTCCACGCACCCAGACCGGTAGGACGACACCGAAGAACCTTCTCCAACCGGCGATCAGGGCAACCGTCAGATACAAGGCCGGGACCCACCGCAACGTGCCATGGAGGGTCGCGGACCAGAGAAAGACCCCGAGCAGGTAGCCGGTGCCCATCATGACCACCGACGGGTTGTGTGCAACCAAGGATCCGACGAACACGACGGCCGCAACAGGCCCCACGGTCCACCAGGAGATGTAACCACCCAGACCCAGACCCAGACCCAGCCCGACTCCAACCCAGGAGTCTGCCCTCAGGTCCCACTCCTTCAGCCGGGTGTCGCGGGCAGCCGCCCTAGCGAAACGACCGTCGAAGTAGTCGGTGCACCAGGCAAGGCCGACCAATCCGACAGCCATGTCGACTTGTCGATTCGCCACGAGCCAGGCGAGAAGTGGGGCACTCACCAATCGTGAGAACGTGAGCACGTCGGCGACAGCGGCCCGGTCGACAACCACACCCCCGGCGCCCAGGTTGCGTTCCATTGAACTACTCCGGTATACAACCCCTCTCCATATCAATGCTACGCGTCTTGAGCCTCGGGTGGCCACCGATCTCTGGTGTTTCCGGCAACTCCCGGAGGTCGAGCACGTCCGCCCGACGCCCGACAAAGCGGGTCGGCTAGCGCCGGAAGTGCATGGCTGACGAGCATGGCCGCTCCGCCGGAGACCGGTCAGCCCTTCAACCGCCGGAGGGACTCTGGCTACGATCGTGTCAACACTAGCGCCGCCCATCGCTACCGCGGCGGCGTCCATGCCCGCGTAGCTCAGGGGATAGAGCAACCGCCTCCTAAGCGGTAGGTCGCAGGTTCGAATCCTGCCGCGGGCGCCGCGGGGTCTTCGCGGGTTAGGGGTCTGGGGGGGGGGGGGGGATTCTGGCCTATTTCGGGCTGGTCGGGGCAGAATTGGCCGGTGTTCGGGGTTGTGGGGCCGGTTATGGGCGCTGGCGGTGTTGACTGTGAACCGTTCCCGTGGGTTTCCGAGCTTGATAAGTTGGGAGAACCTGGGTCATGGGTGTCCACTGTGGCAGATCCCCTGTGACGAATCGTTGAACTCCCCGGTCCCGGTTTCTGGGTCAGCGATGCTGGGACGCGATCTCCCCTATCAGATACTGGACAGATACCGGAATCCGCTGATGTGGGTACGCGTTCTCCACCAACCGCAGCAGCTCGTCCGGGTGTGACAGCCCTGTTTCTCCCATAAGGAACCGGATGTCGCCCATGTCATCGGCCCGGCCGGAAACAACTTTCATCGCCAGGATGTACTCGGCGTTAGGGCTGTAAACGCGTAGGCGGTTGCCGGTGAACACCGGCTCCCCGCGACACCGATCCCCCACGCCACAAGGACTACGAGGCGGGTTCGCCCGGCCCGCGCCCCGCCACGCGCGCCCCGCCACTGCAACTCCTCAGCGCCAGCTCGACGTCGATCAACGAAGGCGCGAGCGGACATCAACATCACCCTCCGGCTAGCCCGCCCCGCCGAAGCCGACATGCGGATCAACCTGAAAGCGTACGGAACGGCGACGCTCTGGAGTGATTACTCCTGGACGGATTTCATCCAAATCTACGCCGGGGAGCGATCCGGGACGACCATACTCAACCACCTACACGACTCAGCCGTGGAGGGCGACGAGTACATCATCATCCGCCCGGAATCTGTACCCCAGGAGGCCTACCCTTCGCCGGGGGCGGCGGTCTACTCCCTGACCGCCCTGCGGATCACTATCATCGCCGACGGACCGGCCGGCGCCAGCCGCCAGCACCCAGCACACTGATCCCGCCCTCGCCGAGATCACCCGCCGCCAGGCCGAATGTGCCAAGAGCATCAAAACCGAGATGGACGCGTGGCTGAACGGTACTGGCACCGAGGCGGCGGTGAGGGCCGCCCAAAGCGCCAGCGCCGCGTGCCAGTTCTAGCCCCCGGCTCGCTGGCCGCGTTTAGCAAGGCGGGCGTCCGGACAGACCGGGCAGCGCCCCCAGCGGTCCGCTACTCGGTTCACGTCGCCGGCGGACGGAGACCCGGTGGGGCTTACGCTGTCATCGCGGGCGGGATGGTGCCGCAGGCGCCGCTCTCAACCGGCGCCCCCATCTGGGAGAAGCTGCCGGCGAGCCGCGTGACTGTGTCCCCGCAGGTCACCGCGGGTTGACATTCTGAGAGCTTTTCGTTACGGTTAGCTCTCATGAGTGCGGCGCAGCTTGTACGGGAGCAGGTCGAGGCCGCTGCGGCGCGGTCGTTCATCTCTACCCGTGAGGTGGTAGGCTCTCGCCGCGCGGTCGAATGTGAGCTGTCCCGCCTGGCTGGTTCGGGAGCGGTCATCCGTGTACGGAGGGGCCTGTACTGGAAGGGGCCCCGCACCCGTCTCGGGATGCCGCTGCCCCGGCCCGATGAGATCGCACTCGCCGTGGCCGGACCTGGCGCAGGACCTGCTCGGTTGTCCGCGGCCGCACACCTCGGCTTGACCACACAGGTACCGGCAGTCGACACGATCGCGGTTGCCGGACGGACCCCGACCGCCCCGGCGGCTACCCGGTTCGTATCCCGGTCCGTTGAGCGACGCATTCGCGACCTCACACCCACCGAAGTCGCCGTCATCGAGGTCCTTCGCGAGGGACCGGATCTGCTGGAAGTACCCTGGGAGGCCTTCGCAGCAGCGGTCACCCGGCTCGCAGCCTCCAGAGAACTGCGCCACGAGCGAATCACCGAACAGCTCGCCGATGAGCGCCACGTCGCAGCGCGAGAGCGCTGGCGACCGCTCGCGGAAACGCTTGAGCCTTGACCACTCCGCTCCGAACGCGCCTCGACGAACTCGAGGTATACGTCACCCGCGTCGCTGAAGCGACCAGCATCCCGCCAGCACACCTGGAGAAGGACTTCTGGGTAACCGAGGTCCTGCGGGGCGTATCCAACGCGTCGGAGGCCACCGGCTGCTCGGTCATCTTCAAAGGCGGCACCAGTCTGTCCAAGGCCTACCGGATCATCCGAAGGTTCTCCGAGGACGTGGACCTCGTCGTGGTGTTGCCCGAAGGCGGCAAGGGCGCGAAGGACTCCACGATGAAGACGTTCGTTGCGGCCGCCGAATCGACAACCGGCGTCGAAGGAGCCGTCGACCCCTTCTCCGCCACCAAAGGAGTGAAGAGAACAGCAACCTTCGCGTACCCCACGACACACAGCTCAGCACTCAAACCTGGTGTGCACATGGAACTCGGCACCCGGGGCGGTGCGCTCCCAAATCGTCGGCTGCCCATCCGTTCACTGATCGCCGAGCACGCCGAGGCCGTCGACTTACCCATCGACTTCGAGGAAGCAGCACCGGTGAGTTTGCTCGTGCTCGAACCGGTCAGAACACTCGTAGAGAAGCTGATCCTGCTTCACCACGCCGCCACCGAAGGCGACGCGCAGCGCCAAGCGGCGACGGCACGCCACTACTACGACGTCGATCGCCTGCTCCGCGATGACAGCGTGCTTTCGGACCTCCAATCGAATCCGATCGACCTGCTCGCCCGAGAAGTCACCGAGCACTCACGCGCCGCGAAATTGCCGACCGCGATGCGACCACGTGACGGCTTTGCTGCGAGCCCGGCCTGGGACCCTTCCGCGACCAGCAGCGCTGAAGCCGCATACAGCGCTGTGATGGATGAGTTGCTGTGGCCAGGCGCGCCGCGCTCATCGTTCGCGGAGTGCTGCCACCGAGCGCACGAACTCGCCGATCTCCTGTAGTCCACCAACACCACCGTGCCCTGTGCCGCGTGGCCGCCCTCTCGATCGTGAAAGAGGTGATCGACCCTCCCCGCCTGTGCCGCCACCGGCGCGGTTCGAGGCAAGAAATTCGACCCGACGAGTCACGTCATCGATGGCATATGGAGGGTATCCGCACTGCCGAGCACGGCCGGGAACATCTCCTCGGGGGTCATCCCGGTGATCTTCACTAGAGAGGGTCGCCGCACAGGTCGAGGTCTTCGCCCCAGACGGTCGAGGTGCCCGGGCCGATCCGCACGGCGGAGAAGAACTCTCGGTCCTCCCACGCGACGAACACTCCGTCGCCCGCCAGGTGCGAGAGGTCCACTTCGCCCTCAACCCCATTCTCGTAGCGGTGCCGGATTCGGTGCAGCTCCAGGGCGCGCACTTCGACGCCGGGGTCCGCTACTCAGTTTCGCGTCGCCGGCGGACGGGGATCCGGTGGGGCTTACGCTGTCATCGCGGGCGGGATGGCGCCGCAGGCGCCACTCTCAACCGGGGCATCTACCGGCGGAATCACAACCTGATTTGGGCCCTTAGCCTGAATCCACCGGTCGGGTTTCGTTGTTGGGGGTGAATAGCCGCGGAAAGTGCCTCTGACCTGGGACAATAACCGTAAGCAACAAGGGTATTGGCCCGGAGTCGGGAGGCACTTCCTGTGAGTGGAGTATCGCAGAAAATCGACCGTTACGCGGTTGTTTTCGATGATGAGTCGCTGGTGGCTGATGGGGGACTGTTGGCGGCAGCGACGTTGATAGGGCGGCTGGGTTTAGAAGCTTTGGTGGACGAGGTGGTGCGGTTGGGTAACCGACCGGGTGGCGCGAATCCGGGTCGTAAGGTATTGACTTTGGTGGCGTCAATGCTGGTGGGTGCCACTCATATTGATCATGTGGGGAGGCTGCGGGCCGGCTCCACGGGACGGGTGTTGGGGTTTGGGGTTACGGCTCCCTCCACGGTGGGTACGTTTCTACGATCGTTCACCTGGGGGCATGCACTCCAGTTGGACAAAGCCTGCGCCGAGACGCTGGGTCGGGTGTGGGCAGCGGGTGCCGGTCCCGGCGACGATGCGTTGACTCTGGATGTGGACTCGACGATCTGTGCGGTGTCGGGCAAAGCCAAAGCCGGCGCCGCCTATGGGTATACGAATGTGTTGGGTTATCACCCCCTGGTAGCAACCCGGGCCGATACGGGGGAGATAGTCGGTGCCCGCCTGCGGGGAGGGGCATCACAGGGAGGTGTGGTCCATTTCGCCAAAGAAACCATCGGGCGTGTCCGGCGGGCCGGGGCATCAGGCAACATCACTGTACGGGCTGATTCGGGGTTCTGGTCCTATGAAATGTTCAAGACGCTGGAGGGTCTCGGAGTCGGCTGGTCGATCACCACCCCGCAGTACAACAACGTTCGCCAAGCAATAGCCGAAATAGACAAAGACGCCTGGACCAGCATCGACTACCCCCAAGGCGGGGTGGCGCAAGTCGCGGAGACAACCATCTGGGCAACACATCGCACCCGCCGCCGCGAGCGGATGAAACTCCGCCTAATCGTACGCCGCACCCGCCTCACAGGTTCCCAACGCCAGCTGTGGCCCGACTGGCGCTACCACACCTTCGTAACCAACCCGCAGCGGCCAGCCGCCGAAGCGGACCAACACCACCACCCGAACACCGACACCGATACCGGCCAGCAGATAGTCGAAGCCGACCGATACCACCGAGCGCACGCGGTGTGCGAACTCGCCATCCGTGATCTCAAAAGCTCTGCGGGTCTCTCCCACCTACCCTCCGGCCGGTTCGCCGCCAACGCCGCATGGCTGGCCTGCGCCGCCCTAGCCCATAACATCTACCGATGGATCGGCCTCTTGGGTCGGACAGAACCCAAGGAACAACTCGTCTACGGATCAACCATCCGCGCCCGCCTCTTCGGCATACCCGCAAGGCTCCTCAACCACAGCGGACGGCACATCCTTCGCCTACCCGCCCGCTGGCCCTGGACCAACACCTACCTGACCACCCTCGGTAACCTCCGCTCTCTTCCCCAACTCTGCTGAACCCACCCCACACCCACCACAACCAGAACCAACCCGCCCCCGGACCACGCACGTCTCGAACCAGCCGACACCCACCACCGAACACTTAGAGGCCGCGCGGATTGGTGATTTAGGGGATTCCACCAGTTGAGGTGTTGTTTCGGCTTGTATACCGAGTGCGAGTAACCCCCAACTGGTGGAGAACCTATTATGCGCGCGCTCGATCCCGAAGTGGTAGATGCTGTATGGGCGGCTTGTGAGCCGCTGATTCCCAAGCCGGCGTCGACCCATCCGCTGGGTTGTCACCGTCGGCGGATTCCCGACAGGCTGTGTTTCTGGGGGATTCTGGTGCGGTTGGTTACGGGCTGTTCATGGGTAACCGCCGAGCGGCTGTTGGGAGGTCAGGTGTCGGACACGACGTTGCGGACCCGCCGCGACCAATGGACCAAAGCCGGTGTGTTCGAGAGCCTCGAGACCGAAGCTCTAGCAGGCTATGACCGTATTGTGGGATTGGACCTCTCAGAGGTATCGGTCGACGGGAGCCAACACAAGGCGCCTGCCGGTGGCCAAGGAACCGGGAAAAACCCCTGGTGTGCGGGGGAAACTGGGAATCAAATGGTCGATCATGGTCGACCGCAACGGTATCCCCCTCGGGTCGGTGCTGGGGGGCGCGAACCGTCACGACACCGTACTGTTCGAACCCACTCTCCAAGCCGCCGACGACCGTGGCTTCGTGCCGGACATCGAGACACTGCACCTCGACCGCGGCTACGACAACAACCCGGTCCGGCAACTATGCGCCAGCCTGGGAATCACCGACGTGATCTGCGCCAAAAAACGCCCGCGAGGTCAAGCCAACCACACCAAGATGCCAACACCCCTCGGTATGCGCTGGACCGTGGAGCGTACGAACTCATGGCTATCCAACTACGGGCAACTCCGCCGCAACACCGACCGCAACCCCCACCACCGACAAGCCCAACTCCAGCTAGCGATCACCCTCCTACTCACCGCCAAACTCATCGACTGGCGAAACCGCTGGAGTCCCAACTCAGCCCCTATCCGCTAGCCCTCTTAACACCGAATCGCTCCACCCCCGCCACACCACCCAGAACACCTCAGACCCCCCCAGCCCGCACCCAGCACCCCACCACCGCAAAATCACCCATCCCGCCATCCACCCACCAGCCCGATCGGTGGATTCAGGCTTAGAGGGCGCGCGGATTGCTTAGTTGGTGGGGTTCCAGCGGTTTCTCCAGTTGATGAGCTTGATGGTGATGATCAGGGTGATGGCTAGGGCGAGTTGCGCTAGCCGGTGGTGGGTGCGGCGGTCGGTGTTGCGGCGTAGCTGCCCGTAGTTGGTGAGCCACGAGTTGGTTCGTTCGATGGTCCAGCGCATACCGAGGGGGGTGGATAGTTTGGTGTGGTTCCCTTGGCCTCGTGGTCGGCGGCGGGCGCAGATGACGTCGGTGATCCCGGCGGCTTCGCAGAGAGCCCGTACTGCTTTGCTGTCATAGCCCCGGTCTAGGTGCAGGGTCTCGACATCTAACAGCAGACCACGGTCGCCGACCGCTTCGAGGGTAGGTCCGAACAGGATACTGTCGTGACGGTTGGCGCCGTCGGTGGCGCAGCCAACCGGGATACCGTTGGCATCTGTGGCCAGGGACCACTTCCAGCCGGATTTGGCCCGGTCGCAGGGGTTTTTCCCGGTTCCTTGCCCACCGGACGGTGCCTTGTGCTGGCTGCCGTCAACCGAAACATCGGAAAGGTCCAACCCCACCATGCGGTCATAGGCCGCAATGGCCTCTTCCGCCAGAGCGTCGAACACCCCCGCATCTATCCACTCGTCGCGTCGGGCCCTCAGTGTGGTATCCGACACCGCCCCACCCAAGACGTGTTCGGCGCTCACCCACGAGCAGCCGGTCACCAACCGCACCAGGATCCCCTGAAAACAGACACGATCCGGGATACGGCGACGGTGACCACCCATGGGATGGTTGACCACCCGCTCAGGCAACAAGGCCTCCACCGCTTCCCACACCGCGTTTGCCACTTCGGGTTCCAGCGCGCGCATAATCATTCCTCCACCGGTTGGGGGTGTGTAATTGCTGCTCGGTATCAAACCCGAGATACCACCCCAACTGGTGGATTTACCAAGCTATCCGCGCACGCTCTTAGCCTGAATCCACCGGCCGGGTTTCGTTGTTGGGGGTGAATAGCCGTGGAAAGTGCCTCTGACCTGGGACAATAACCGTAAGCAACAAGGGTGGCCTTGCTACCGGGGACACATCGTCCGGGTTCGGGTGTGAGCCACGACCCACCAACAACCGTCCCCCCACCACCAACTAGACGAGCCTCGCTACCAGGGAAGCCGGATCCCGGAACACCAGAGAACGCGGCAGCACCTCGGTTGCTCCCATTCGCCTGGCCTGCTCCAACGTATCGACGCGAACGTGCGGACCGTATGCGAGGCAGGCGACCGAGTCCGATGCAACCGCCGCTTCCACCACCTCGAAGGCCAGCGGGTGCTCGAGGTCGACGAGGACCGCCTCCAGAGTCTCGGGCAGGCGGCGGTCCTTCAGGGGAACAACCTCCCAGCCTGCCTTCCTGAGGCCGGCCTCCAGCTTCGACCTGTCCATGAGGTTGCGTGTGAGCAACCCCGCTTGCCCTCCGGTCCTCATTATGTCCTCCCGGTCATCGCCGCGGCCTTGGCCGCGCCCCAGGCAAGGTGCGCCCGCCAGACCTCCTCACCCAGCTCGCGCGAGGAGGCCGGGGCCAGATGGTACAGATCGCCGGGCAGCGCGCTGCGGGACAGTTCGTCACGCGGCACCGGCGGGTAGCCCTCTGCTTGAAGCACCGCGGTAGGGAACCTCATGGCTTCCTGGAACAGTTCCAGCGGACCCCGATCCTGCAACGGATACGGCCGGGCCAGCAAGCCCTTCAGGGCATCCTGCAACCACCTCCGCCCTTCTCCGAGGGCTTCGTCCAACCCAGCGGGCTCGCGTCCGGCTCGTTGCACCACCACGGCTCTCACGTACGCCCCGTAGGTATCGACCAGCACCTTCACAAGGTGATCGCCTGCCCTCACCGGCGAACGCCTCTCATCCGGTGAATACCTGGACGACCATCAGACCCAGAGGGCCCTCCAGAGCCGACACCCCCACCCGGGTGAACCGGGGATCCAGCATCGTCGCACGGTGTGACTCGGAGGACAGCAGGCCTTCGTGGACACTCGACACGGTCGGGGAGAGCGCCAGGTTCTCGCCGGCGGCGCGGAAGGGAATCCCGGAGGCACCTAGACGATCGTCGAGGGCGCCGGCGACAGGTGAGAGGTGCGAGAAGTAGCCCTGCTCATACATCTCCCGTCCGTGCCGGACCGCCACGCCGGCTAGCGCCTCCGACCATGCAACCGTCCCCACACCCTCCTCGATCCTGGCCTGGTTGATCTTCATGAACAGTTCCCGGGCTGAGTCGTGCTGATCCTCCAGTCCCCGCGAGCCGGTCGCCGGGAGGTCCACGAATTCGTCACCCTCTATCACCACCTGGCTCTTTCCAACCAATCGGTTGATGTTCACCAAGGACTCGAGAATCCGATCTCCCAGCAGGCGGCTAACCGCCGGAGTCACGGCCCCGTCTTCCGACATCACGATCCGGGCAGCCGTCGATCCCGACAGGACCCCTTCCAGCCGTCCGGGCAGAAACGGAACGGCGGCGGCGAGGATCAGCAGCAGGATCGCCAGCACCGCGAACCACGCGCCCGAGGCCACCGCCCCGGCCGCCCTATCGAGGGGACGGAGCGGTGCAGGGACCCACACCAGTCTCCTCGCCAGCAGCGTCGCCACCGAAAGGACCGCCCCGAACACCAATACGGAGCCGATTACCCTGGCAGTCACGGGGCTGGTGCCGGACCAGGACTCGACCACCACGCCGACGGCGGGACCCGTGCGGTAACCCAACACCACGGCCGCCACGAAGCCGGCAAACTCCGCGACACCGCGAAGGAACCCGCGGCGGTATCCCCGGATCAGGGCAGCAAGGAGGCCCAGCCCGAGGACAAGATCGAGCATCGGATCAGTCCTT
The DNA here is from genome assembly GCA_965219685.1 of Candidatus Spongiisociaceae bacterium. Classification (GTDB taxonomy): domain Bacteria; phylum Actinomycetota; class Acidimicrobiia; order Spongiisociales; family Spongiisociaceae; genus JAPPFW01. Next base: position 2,350,480 of record CBDCOH010000002.1, read on the forward strand.
GCCGGGGAGCGAAGTCTCCGTTGCCGGCGCCTCGGTGCGTCTTCGAGGATCTCGCCTCCTTGGTCCGGGTCCTCGGGACCATCCGCGGAGTCTGCAACCCGCGAACCCTCGGCCCTTGCCCGCCGGAGCCGTTCCTTCAGGGGCTCGGGCTCGTACTCGACCAGGACAGCCTGCACGGCCTCATCCCACGACTCGCCCAACACGCGGGTCCTCCATAGGTGGCCGGCGACGATCTTGAGGACCGCAGTCACCGGGACCGCGATTAGAACCCCGAACAGGCCCCCGAGGGAACCTCCCGCCAGCAGGGCCAGGATGATGGTGACCGGACTCAGGTGGACCGCGACCCGTAGGATGAGAGGGCTCACGAAGTGGTTGTCGAACTGCTGGATCGCGAGGAAGGCCACCGCCACCCAGATCGCGCGGAGCGGGTCACCCACGATCAGCGCCGTCGACACTCCCAGGGCGCCTCCCACCCACGGCCCGATGAACGGGACGATGTTCAGGAAGCCGGCGACCAGCCCGACGATGAGCCAGAAGGGAAGATCGAGGATCCTGAGCGCCAGGCTCGACAGCACACCGACCACCAGGGCAACCATCAGTTGCCCCCGGATGAAGCCGCCCACCGCCTTCCCGATCTGGCGGGCCAGGTGAATGGCTTCGTCCCGGTCGGCCGCCGGAACCAGACGCTCGCCGGCCCGGCGCAAGTTGTGCGCATCCACCAGGATGTAGAAGGCCAGCACGGGCGCGAGCAGCACCACAACCGCCACCTCCAGAACCCCTCGAGCGATCTCACCCACCCGGCCGATGCCCTCGAGAATGACCTCGCGGTTGGCAGGGTCGGCGAACCATTCGCGCAACCCGTCGGACAGTGACCCGACATCCTGGAAACTCTCGGGCAGGTTGAGCGCGGCCGCGACGTCCGACAGGCCCTGGGAAGCATCGTCGATCACCTCCGGGACATGGTCGACCAGTTCGACCGCCTGGCTACTCATCACGGGAACGATGAGGACACCGACCAGGACCAGCAGGGCACCGAACAGCACGTAGGCGAGGCATCCGCCCGCCACTCTCGGGACCCTGTGCCTCTCGAGCCGGTCGACCAGGGGTTTGAACAGGTACACGATGATCACCGCGAATATGAGCGGAGGCCAGATGATCCTCAACTGCAACACGATCCAAGCGAGGAGAGCCAGGACGAGGCACGCCCCCACGATGCTCCAAGCCGCTATTCCCAGCCCGCGCAGCCACTCGAACCGCCTGGTCGCTTCCCGTTCCCTACTATCCACTATGGCCCCTCGCTGCCGGCAACCCGGCGTCGCGGCGCAGCACCCTCAACCTGGTCCTCGGACTGGCTGTCGGGCGCCGGCTCCGCCGGCTCCTCGATCCCCTCCCATTGTTCCACCACTAGCTCCGAACCGGGATCCACTTCCACTAGAAACCGGGAGGTCCCCGAGCCGTCGAACCGCTTTCCGTCCGCGCTCACCTCCCAACCCGGGCCCACCTGGACGCTCCCGGTCACCTCGACGGACGCGTCGGATGGAATTTCCATTACCAGCGCACCTGCAACGAAGACCGGAACGTCTCCGGGCGCAGGGCCAAGGCGCACCCGGCCGTCGGCAGCGACGCGGAGGGAAGTCAACCGTACGGCCGTCAGGTCGGCCTCGACACTCCCAGCGACGATGTTCACGCTCCATTCCGGCAGGGCGGAGACGGATACGTTCCAACCTGCGGATGCGAACCAACCCGGTTCGGACTCCTCCGTAATCCGCACGACGACCTCGTCGCCGGCGACCATCTCCGAACTCCGGGCCGGGGCGACGTCTCCCCCTACTCGCATCTGACCCACTTCGTAGAGCAACGTGGCGCGCCCGTCCAGGGTGACCTGACCGTCGGTGTGGAGGTCGAGAACCGCGCCGGCAATCTGGCCTTCCGCCGGCGGGCCCGCCAGGTTGGCGGCCGACGACGGGAGCGCCTCCCAACCGGTGAGGTGCGACCCCAGTCCGACGACCAGCCACGTGAGCACCAGGAACGGGGCTGCCGCGCCCGGCCCCTGCCGCAAGAAGGTGCGTCGATGCTTGGTCATCCTGCTTCGTAGCGCGAGCAACACCAGCGAGACTGCCAGCCCGGGCCAGAGTGAAAGGATGTCGAGAAGGACGGCTCGCATCAGCCACCCGTTGTAGGCCGCCACCACTGCGAACAGCACCGCGACCGCCAGTCCAACCCAAACGGATGCCACCCGCAAGTTCGCCGAGCGGGCAACTCGGGACCCGGACCGGAAGCGGGGGGGCCTCCTCGTCCCCCTCGGAAGCATCACTCGCTGTAGGACGCCCCGAGTACCACGGTCAGGGGCGCCTGGGGATCGCCACCGCCGAAGGGCGCAATGCCTGCATCGGGGACAGCCTCGGCCAGCACCTCGGCTTCCCGCCGGAATCCCTCCACGTACCAGATGACCGAGGTTTCCAACTCGTCGGGATGATTGTCGGGATCGAGGGTACGGTACCCCAGGTCGGCCAGCCGTTCTGTCAGGCGCCCCGCCAGCCCCGCTACACGAGTCGAGTTGAGAACCATCACGGTCAACCGTTCGGGACCGCGCACCGGCGGAAGCGTGGTGGTGGTTTCCGGCACAGTGGTCGTCACGCTCGCCACGGTGGAGGTACCGGCTCCGGCGGTGGTGGTCACGGCGATGGTCGTCGTCGAGCCGTCGGCGACAGTCGTGGAGGACGCGCCGGAGGAAACCGTCCCCTGTTCATGGGTGGTCGCCACCTGCGCCTCCGGCTCCTCCGACCCGCCTCTCAGAATCCCGATGATCAGGAACGCGCTGACAGCCACCACCACGGCAAGCATCGCCAGGAGGATCAGACGAGTCAGGTCGCGACGAAACCGGCTTCGATCCGCGGAGGCATGCCTTCCCGGCAAGTTACCACCCCTGCCGTCGGAGGCCGCTGCCAGGAGCCCCGAGGTGCATGACGCGGCTACTCAACGGATCGGAACACGCCGGGTCGGTGTCCTGATGCAGCGAGAGCCCCGGCCCGGATCCGGCGCAGCCGCCTCACGGTCAGCGGGTCATACCGGAGAGCATCCGGCCTGTCGATCAGGTCCCTCAGGACTCGGTAGTAGATCGCCGAACTGAACCCGAGGGTCTCATATATGTTTCGGTCCTTGGGTCCCGGTAACGTCCACCACGAGCGCTCGAAGTCCAGTACGCGCTGCTCACGGGAACTGAGCATGATGAGTGGAGCGTATAACGTGCGGGAGCCAGATCAGGGTATTTCGCGACCTTGCGCCACCGCCCGGCCCGCAAACCAACCTGAGACATCATTCGAATGCGACGCACGCGTCCTCGACAACCAGGAGAACCGACTCCTGGGAGAACCGGCGCTTGTATTCTCCTATCATCTCGTCGATCCGGGTCGTGGCGCCGTCATCCGGCGGCGCCAGTATCACCAGTAGCTTGGACCGCTCCTTCTGTACGGCGCCCTCCGCATCCCGCCACTGGCCCTGAGCGTCGAGAGCGGTGAGTCCATCGGGGAACCGCGGGGTGACGGTCTCCCTCAGGAATGTCTCCCAGGCGGCGTCGTCCACCACCTCCCCACCGGGCCTGCTGCGTCCCATGTACAGCTCGTACCTGACGAAATGGTCCGTCCCGTCGGGACAGGGAGTCTCGTCCGAGCGGGCGCAACCGGCCGCAACCACCAGTACCAGAACCATGCCCAGCCGCGCCAGCGTTCCACTCACACCTCGCGTGCGGGAAAGGCCGGCACGGACCCGGGGTCGCGTTCTGTCCTGCGTCTCAAGGCAGACGCACCATAGTCACCCCTGGGGAGTGGCGGGTGATCAGTTTCGGGGCGGGTGGCTTCCGGTACCGGACCCCTTGCTCTGGATCACCACGGCGACGGGAGAGGGACCCGAGCGGAGCCGGGTACCGGATTCGAACCGGTGACATCTTCTTTACAAGAGAAGTGCTCTACCAACTGAGCTAACCCGGCCGGTTACTCCATCCTAGATGAATAGTTCCTAGTCGGTAGTCTGTAGTTTCTAGTTGGTGCTCGACGGTTAACGTTAGATCGAGTCATCTGCCATCCTCCATAGCACGGTTCGGGTATCAAGTTTGCGCTGCGGGTGGCTCTTCACGAAATGGCAGCCCCGGGGTCCGAGTCCAGAACCAGGGGTATACCAGCTATAAATGCATAGTACAGCGTTGTGTAGCGTTCATAGAGTAGGGTCGCTTGTGGTCAGATCCCTTGGAACTACTCGTGTAGTTGTCGCTCGCGCTGAGGCACCGGCCAGTCGGGCAACTCCCGACACGTGCCGCCGGCTACTCGACCTCTCCCAGATATGCCTGGCGCATCTCGGGATTGGCCAGCAGATTGCGAGCGGTGTCGGCCAGGACGATCTGCCCGGTCTGGAGAACGTATCCGTAATCGGCGATCGACAGTGCCATGCTTGCGTTCTGTTCGACCATGAACACCGTGGTACCAGCCGCGTTGATTCTCTGGATGAGTTCGAAGTTCTGGGCTACCAGGACGGGCGCCAAGCCCATGGACGGCTCGTCCATGAGCAGGACCTTGGGATCGGCCATCAGCGCTCGACCCACAGCGACCATCTGCTGCTCACCTCCGGAGAGAGTCCCGGCTCTCTGCGCCAAACGCTCCTTCAGCCTCGGGAACATGTGGAGTATCCGCTCGTAGTCGGCCGACGTGTCCTCTGTGCGAAGGTAGGCGCCGATTTCGAGGTTCTCCTTCACCGTCATGCGTTTGAAGAGTCGGCGGTTCTCGGGAACCATGGACACCCCCCTCGCCACTATCCGGGCGGTGCGCCACCCGTTGACCACTTCCCCGTCGATCAACACCTCTCCTGCTGTGGGTACGACCATGCCGAGGATGGTCTTGAGCGTGGTCGTCTTGCCGGAAGCGTTGCCACCCAGCAGGCAGACGATCTGTCCCTCGTGGATGGCCAGGTTGACATCCTTGAGGATGTGAACCGGCCCGTAGTGAGTGTGGACGTTGCGGAACTCGAGCATCGGACGGTCGGCCGCCATCAGCGTATCTCCGCCGGGCGTCCGAGATACGCCTCGATAACCGCCTCGTTGCTGGACACCTCGTCGTAGGAGCCCTCGGCGATCTTGACTCCGTGGTCGAGCACTATCACCCGGTCGCTCACATCTCGCACCACTCGCATATCGTGCTCGATCACTACCACGGTGAAGCCCCGCTCGTCACGGAGCTTGCGGATCAACCCTGTCAGTTCGGCTGTCTCTCGCGGGTTCATTCCTGCAACCGGTTCGTCGAGGAGGAGCAGCTTCGGCTCTGTCGCCATGGCCCTAGCGATCTCGAGGCGCCTCCGGTTGGCGTAGGAAAGCGATAGGGCCGGCTGGTCGAAACGGTATCCCACGAGCCTGGAGCCGAAGAAGCCGAGTATCTCCTCGGCGCGGGCTCTGATCTCCGCCTCCTCGCGACGCAGGAAGCGGGTACGGAGGATGGCGCGGAAGGCGCCCGCTCTGGTGCGGCAGTGCTGGGCCACCATGACGTTCTCGAGAACGGTCATGTTGAGGAACAGCCGCACGTTCTGGAACGTGCGGGCGATTCCCGCCCGGGTGATCTCGCTCGACTCGAGCCCGATGATGCTCTCCCCCTCGAAGAGTATCTCTCCCGAGTCCGGGGGGTAGAGTCCGGTCACCACGTTGAAGAACGATGTCTTGCCGGCACCATTGGGACCGATCACCGACACTATCTCGCCGTCGGCAACCTGTAGGTTCACCCCGGCCAGCGCCTGCACACCCCCGAAGGACTTGTGCAGGTCGCTAATGTCCAGCATCACCGTCAGCCGCCCGCTCGCCCGTCACCCGCCGAGTCGGCGAACGCGCCGCCCTTGTCGAGCCAGGCGTCCTGAGTCAACTCGTCCGCATGCAACTCCCTTGTGCGACGAACGCTCGGCAGCAGTCCCTCGGGCTTGCGCAGCATCATGAAGACCAGAAGAGCGCCATAGATCAGGAGCTTGAACTCGGCGAACTCCGCCAGCAGACCCGGCAGATTGGGACCGCCCAGCACACCGATCAACACCACGGCGCCAACCGCCACCCCGGGGATATTCCCCATACCCCCGACGATCACCACGACCAGGATGATGATCGACACCAGCAACTCGAACGAACTCGGGAAGACCGAACCGAGCTTGGCGGCAAACAGGGCGCCGGCGAACCCGGCCAGGATGGCACCCACGATGAATGCGTTGAGCTTGGCTCGCACGATGTTTATGCCCATGGCCTCGGCCACGGTCTCGTCCTCCCGGAGGGCGGTCCAGGCCCGCCCGATGCGAGACTCCTGGAGCGACCACGAGATCCAAGCCGCCAGCATCACGAAGAACAGGGCGAAGTAGAGCACTCCCTCGGGTCCGACGCCGCTCACTTCGGTGAAACCCAGCGGGATGCCCGGGATGTTCTGTACCCCTTGCGCTCCCCCGAACGTAGGAGAAAGCCAGTCGGACAGGAACAGGATCCGCACTATCTCCCCGAAGCCGAGAGTGACGATGGCGAGGTAGTCGCCGCGCATCCGGATCACCGGAGTTCCAACCAGCAACCCCGCCAGCGCCGACATGAGGATGGCCACGGGCAGAGCCGCCCACCACGACCACTCGAAGGCAAAGCGGGGCGATATAGGAGAGGTGAGCACCCCGACGGTGTAGGCACCCACCGCGAAGAAGGCGACGTAGCCGAGGTCCAGCATCCCGGCCAGCCCCACCACGATGTTGAGCCCCAGCCCCATGAGCAGGAACAGCCCAACGTTGGCGAGCACCTCCGACAGCAGGCTGCCGAGGACCTGGGGAATGAAGATCAGGAACACCAGCACCACGACCGCCATCCATACCGAGTTGCGGGTGCGCTGCCTGGGATCCCCTGCGAACAGTCGCTGCCGTATCCTGCCCATGCCGCCCCTCGTCCGCTCGGCGATGGCGCCGACGAGGAGCACCACCACCAGCGCCGCCCACCACTCGAGGGCTCTCAGCGTGAACACCCGGTCTGCCACGACCTCCAGCCCGATCTGGCGAAGGATCTGGGAGAAAACCTGCTCGAGGAGCGCTACCACCACCACCCACTCCACTGCCAGGATCACCCGTCGCCGTCCCGAGGGTGACGGGAGGTGCATCAGACCGCCGACCAGTCCCAGCGCCGCCGGAACCAGCACCGTATACGGAAGACCGTCCGGGACCCCCGTACCGTAAGTGAGCAGACCGGCCAGCTTGACGGAGAACGGAACGAACACATCGCGCAGGTCGAAGGTGTCGATGATCACAGCGAACACCGCCAGTACCAACCCACCGAGGAGTCCGGATAGCGCCCCGGCTACGACATTGTGGAGACCCTTCGGCGGCGCCTCCAGGCCCTCGAGCACTGCCACGTTGGTGGATTGATATCCGGCGAGAGGGACGAACCATAGTAACAACAGGTAACCGAGGCTTAGGACGGGGTAGATGAGCAGCCGGTCCTCGAAGGCCTCCAGCATCCCCACCGCGGAGGTGAAGGTCATGACACCCCCCGCGATCAGTCCCCAGCGGAACATCCTGCGAACGTCGATCCCGGTCACGCCCGATCCTCCGCGGAGAGGCGCTCACCGAACAGACCCGAGGGCTTGAAGATCAGTACGAGTACCAGTGCCGTGAAAGCGACCACGTCCTTCAATTGGGACACACCGGGTATACCGAAGCCGGCCAGCACGAGTTGTGGACCAACTCCCTCGAACAGACCCAGCAGCACACCCCCCGCCATCGCCCCTCCGAGGTTCCCGATTCCTCCCAGCACCGCAGCGGTGAATGCCTTGATCCCTGGTAGGAAGCCGGTGATGAAGGACACGCCGCGGAACAGCAGCGCCCACAAGGTGCCGGCCACCCCGGCCATCGCCCCTCCCACGGCGAAGGTGGCGACGATGGTTCGGTCCACATTGATCCCCATCAACGCGGCGATCTCCTTGTCCTCCGCCACCGCTCTTATCGACCGGCCGGTCCGGGTCTTCTCGACGAACAGGTACAGGCCGATCATCGTCACGACCGCCACCACGATGACAGCCAGCTTGGTGCCCTCGATTGCAAGATTCAGGAACCCGATCCGAGCCCTCAGGGCTTCGGGGGGCGGGGGATAATTCTTCACCGCCACCCCGAACAGGCCGGCGAAGGTGTACTGGAGGAAGAACGAGATGCCTATCGAAGTGATGAGGGGGATGAGGCGTGGCGCGCCCCGGAGAGGCCGGTACGCAACCCGCTCCACGATCACTGCCACCAAGGTGGAGGTCAGGATCGACGAGAGCAGCACCAGCAGGATGGATAGGACGAAGTTGGTGTCCCAGAACCGGATGTCCCAGAGGTAGTTGGCCACGAAGAAGCCCACCATCCCTCCCGACATGAACACCTCGCCATGGGCGAAGTTGATGAAGCCCAGAACGCCGTACACCATCGAGTAGCCAAGGGCGATCAGACCGTACATGGCGCCTTGGGCGATCCCCGCCACGACGAGATCGCGCCAGGCTTCTCCGGTCGGGCCCTCACCGTTGATACCTTGAACGACGGTTCCCGCGATCCCCCAGATCAGCAGCACTATCGCCGCGACCCGCACGACCAGGAGGAAGGAGTCGACCCAGCCCGGCCTTCTTCGCCGTGACGAAGGGGTGGCGGCGGCTGAGGTCATGGCCTGACTCTAGTTACCGGTGGCTGAAGGCTTATGGATGGTGTGGGGCCCGTTGCCCGTGGGTGGTGGGTGGTGAGGTCCGTTGTCCGTTGTCCGTGTGTGGTGGCTCGTGGTTGGTGGCTGGTGGTAGTGTGTATTGTTCGTCACCATTCACCATTCACCATTCACCATTCACCATTCACCAATCACCAATCACCAATCACCAATCACCAATCACCAATCACCAATCACCAATCTCACGGCGCGAAATCGAACACTACGTTGTTCTTGCCGACCTCGATGTTGCGCGGATCGGTGTTGTAGAGAACCGTAATCCGCTGCGAACCGCAGTCTCCGTACTCGTCGCAGCTTATCGGCCCGATGATCCCGTCGAAGGTGGACCGATCTATCTCATCGCGCAACTCCTGGCGGTCGATGTAGAGTGTCGCGTCAATCTCGACCGCCACCCGTTCGATCGCTCTCAGCAACATCACCGTCGCGTCGTAGGCGTGTCCCCAGTACCCGCCGGAGGGCTCCTCACCGTACGATTCCACGTACTCGGCCAGGAGGCTTTCCGCTGTCCTTCCGGTCACGCTGTTCCGATTGGAACCGAAACGCAGGTCCGGCCCCGATATGTAAACACCTTCCGACTCGGCCAACTCCATGAAGTTATCCACCAGCAAGGCCGCGGACACGATGAGCTTCACATCCTCGAGACCGGCCACGCTGCCCACCTGCTGGACGACAAAGCCGCCTTCGGGCATGAAGATCGGGAAGAACACGGCTTCGGGATTACCCGCGGCAACCTCGGTCAGAACCGCGATCATGTCGGTGTCGCCCTTGTTCACCGCGGTGAACGCGGTCATCTCGCCGCCCAGGTCCTCGAAGGCCTCCCTGAACGCCTCGCTCAAACCCTGCGTGTACGGATCACCGTCATGGATCGCGGCTGCCCGGGCGAAGCCCAGTTCGTTGCGCACGAACAGCGCCACCGCCCGACCCTGAAACAGATCGTTGTGAGAAACCCGGTAGTAACCGGGCTGGTAGGCGGAACCCGGCGTCCCCGCCAGATCCGATGTCAAGGCCGGAGACGTGTTCGACGGTGCGATCATGACCATGCCCGCATCCGAGATCAGGGGTGCCGCCGCAACCGCCGCGGCCGAACAGGTCGTGCCGATGACGCCTACGACGCTCGGATCGGCCACGACCGTCTGGGCAGCTGCCTGTCCGCCGTCCGGCGAACAGAGATCGTCGAGAGGTGTCCCCATGGTCACGGAACGACCGGCGACCGTCCCGTAGTCAGCGAGCGCGAGCTCGACACCACGCTGATTGGGAGTTCCCAGGGAAGCGACGTCGCCGGTTATGGAATTGAGCGATCGGATCTGTATCTCCTCGCCCGGACGCACCTCTACCGCGCCGAGCGGCCCCGGCTCAAACTCCTCGACGAGATCCGGCGGCGCTTGCTCCCCGCTGCAGCCAAGCGTGCCCAGCAACAAGCACAGCCAGACGAGACCGATCCCACGCACGCCGAAACTCCTCCCGATGCTCATCGAACCCGCCAATCCCGGAGCCCGTGATCAGCGTACTCGCTATACCGCTGGTCACCGATCACCGGCTACTCACGATTGGCTTCAGGGCGCGTAGCCGAAGACGACGTTGTTCTTACCGGCTTCGATATCGCGAGAGTCGGTGTGGAGGACAACCGTTATCAACTGCGAACCGCAGTCACCGTACTCATCACAGGTGATCGAACCGATGATCCCGTCGAAGCTCGAACCCGACAACTCCTCACGCAGAGCCGCACGATCGATATAGAGCGTCCCCTCCACCTCGACCGCCACCCGATCGATCGCCCTCAACAGCATCGTCGCAGCGTCATAAGCATGAGCCCAGAACGCCGCCGACGGCGCCTCCCCATAGGCCGCGTCATACGCCGCCAGGAAATCATCAGCGCTCTTGCCCGTGATGCTGTTCCGGTTCGACCCGAACCTCAGATCCGGTCCCGACATATACACACCCTCGGACTCGGGCAACTCCATGAAGTTATCCGTCAACAACCCATCCGCCGCGATCAACGTCACCCCGTCGAGGCCGGCCACACCGCCCACCTGCTGAACGATGAAACCACCCTCCGGCATGAAAATCGGGAAAAACAACGCCTGGGGATTACCCGCGGCAACCTCGGTCAATACCGCAGTCATATCGGTATCACCCTTGTTCACCGCCGTGAACGTCGTCACCTCACCACCCAACTCCCCGAACGCATCCGCGAACGCCTGCGCCAACCCCTGGGTATACGGATCACCATCGTGAATCGCCGCAGCCTTGCTCAAACCCAGTTCGTTACGCACGAACAACGCCACCGCCCGACCCTGGAACAGATCGTTGTGAGCAGTCCGGTAATAGCCAGGCTGGTAAGCCGTACCCGGCGTCCCCGCCAGATCCGACGTCAAAGCCGGAGACGTGTTCGAAGGCGAGATCATCACCATCCCCGCATTGGAGATCAACGGCGAAGCCGCCACCGCCGCACCCGAACACGACGTCCCGATCACACCCACCACAGAGGGATCAGCCACGATCGTCTGCGCCGAAGCCTGGCCACCATCAGGCGAACACAAATCATCCAACCCCGTGCCCAACGACACACTCCGACCCGCGACAGGCCCGTAATCAGCAATCGCCAACTCCACGCCACGCTGATTCGGAATACCCAAGAAAGCAACATCCCCCGTAATCGCATTCAACGACCGGATCTGGATCTCCTCACCCGAACCAACCTCAACCGCACCCAACGCACCCTCCGTGAACTCGCTCACCATCGGCGCGGTGGGCCCAAAGCCGAAGACGACGTTGTTCTTACCGGCTTCGATATCGCGAGAGTCGGTGTGGAGGACAACCGTTATCAACTGCGAACCGCAGTCACCGTACTCATCACAGGTGATCGAACCGATGATCCCGTCGAAGCTCGAACCCGACAACTCCTCACGCAGAGCCGCACGATCGATATAGAGCGTCCCCTCCACCTCGACCGCCACCCGATCGATCGCCCTCAACAGCATCGTCGCAGCGTCATAAGCATGAGCCCAGAACGCCGCCGACGGCGCCTCCCCATAGGCCGCGTCATACGCCGCCAGGAAATCATCAGCGCTCTTGCCCGTGATGCTGTTCCGGTTCGACCCGAACCTCAGATCCGGTCCCGACATATACACACCCTCGGACTCGGGCAACTCCATGAAGTTATCCGTCAACAACCCATCCGCCGCGATCAACGTCACCCCGTCGAGGCCGGCCACACCGCCCACCTGCTGAACGATGAAACCACCCTCCGGCATGAAAATCGGGAAAAACAACGCCTGGGGATTACCCGCGGCAACCTCGGTCAATACCGCAGTCATATCGGTATCACCCTTGTTCACCGCCGTGAACGTCGTCACCTCACCACCCAACTCCCCGAACGCATCCGCGAACGCCTGCGCCAACCCCTGGGTATACGGATCACCATCGTGAATCGCCGCAGCCTTGCTCAAACCCAGTTCGTTACGCACGAACAACGCCACCGCCCGACCCTGGAACAGATCGTTGTGAGCAGTCCGGTAATAGCCAGGCTGGTAAGCCGTACCCGGCGTCCCCGCCAGATCCGACGTCAAAGCCGGAGACGTGTTCGAAGGCGAGATCATCACCATCCCCGCATTGGAGATCAACGGCGAAGCCGCCACCGCCGCACCCGAACACGACGTCCCGATCACACCCACCACAGAGGGATCAGCCACGATCGTCTGCGCCGAAGCCTGGCCACCATCAGGCGAACACAAATCATCCAACCCCGTGCCCAACGACACACTCCGACCCGCGACAGGCCCGTAATCAGCAATCGCCAACTCCACGCCACGCTGATTCGGAATACCCAAGAAAGCAACATCCCCCGTAATCGCATTCAACGACCGGATCTGGATCTCCTCACCCGAACCAACCTCAACCGCACCCAACGCACCAGCGGTGAACTCCTCGGCTTCCGTCGGGCGCTCGGTTGTAGCTACCTCAGGCTGAGTGTCCGGCGCGGTCTCATCCCCGTCGCCGCACGCTGCGGCAACCAGCACCAGACACAGCATCAAGATTCTCAACGTCCGCATGAAATCTCCCCTTCCTCATAATCCCGAACTCGGTGGTCAAAGGGTTCTTCCGGGCCACCTTACCCAGCGTGTTGGAGGAGTCGCCTCGGATCAGAACCCGGCTCCAGAATAGCCAGGACCCCAGTGCTAGGACGGGAAAACCAACGTGGACCCCGGCTTGCGTCGTGCCGAGGTAGTGCAGCGCCGGATCCTGAGAACCTCGAAGCAGGCGAGAGCCGCGGCTACACCCGCGTTCAGGTTGGACGCACCAGCAGCCATTGGAATCGAGACCACCGTGTCGAGACGCTCCCTTACGAGCCGACCCAAGCCTCTTGCCTCCGACCCTACGAAGAGCGCTACCGGCTCGGTCAGCAGACCGAGACCGAAAAGCGGCTCGGGCGCGGAAGGGTCGAGTCCCACCGTCCAGACCCCGGCGGCGGAGGCCCGCTGGGCCGCCACCGCCACCGATGACACAGACGACACCGGGATTTGTTCCAGGGCCCCGGCCGCAGCTTTGAAGGTCAGGGCCGAGAGCGGCGCCGCCCGCCGGCGCGGAACCACCATTCCCGTCATCCCGGCGGCCAGGGCCGAGCGGGCGATCGCGCCGACGTTACGTGGATCCTCGAGATGGTCCAGAACCAGCAGGGAAGGTGGGTCCTCGTCGCTACCGGTAAGCAGGCGGTCGAGGGGCACGAGGCGGATGGGACGAGCCTTCGCTACCAGACCCTGGTGCGCCTCGGTCTCCGCCATGTTGGCCACACTGTCCAGTAGCTGCACGTCGGCGCCCGACCGGCGCGCCTCCTGCACCAAGCGCTCGACGTCCCGGCGAGTTCGCTCCACGTACAGCACCTGCACCCGGCGAGCGGCCAGGGCGGCCCGGACCGCCTGGACCCCTTCGACCCTACCTCCTATACCAGCGGCTGCCATCGGCGGAGTCCTCGATGAGAATCCCGACACCCGCCAGATCCCGGCGGATCGCGTCGGCCCGGGCCCAGTCCCGAGCACTCCGGGCCCGGCTCCGGGCCATGACCAGGCCTTCGACAACGTTCTCGGGGCTCCCGGCGCCGGTACCGTGCGCGAGCGCCAGATCGGAGAGGGGTCCGGCCAGGTCCTCCAGTCCCGCATCCGTGAGGTCGATTCCCAGCACACCGGCCAACTCGGCAACCGCGGCGGCCAAGCGGCCGGCATCCCCGCCTCGGTCCAGGCGAGCGTTGCCGTCCCGTACCGTCTCGAAAAGCACCGCCAGCGCCTCGGCCGTGTTGAAATCGTCGTCCATGGCAGCCGCGAAGCGCTCGATCGTGCGGGTGTCCGCCACCGCGGCCTGCGGTGACCGGCGCGCGAACGCGCGCAGCCTCTCCAGGCTGGTCGCCGCCTCTTCGAGCAACTCCTCGGAGAACTCCAGTGGGGAGCGATAGGCAGCCCGCAGGTAGAACAACCTGATCACGGGACCCCCGTGACGCTCGACAGCTTCGGCCAGATCGATGGTGTGACCTGTCGACTTCGACAGCTTCTCCCCACCCAGGTTCACCATGCCGTTGTGCATCCAGTACTTCGCGAAGGGGAGGCCCGAGGCACCCTCCGACTGGGCGATCTCGTTCTCGTGATGCGGGAAGATCAGGTCCGAGCCCCCTGCGTGGATCTCGAACGACGGCCCGAGGTACTCGGCGGACATCGCCGAACACTCGATGTGCCAACCGGGCCGGCCGGGACCCCACGGCGACGGCCAAGCCGGTTCTCCGGGCTTGGCGCCTTTCCACAGAGCGAAGTCCAGCGGATCCTCCTTGTCGACCCCCGGCTCGACCCGCTCCCCACTTCGCAGTTGGTCGATGTTCCTCCCCGAGAGTTTCCCGTACCCGTCGAGGGCGCGGACCCTGAAGTACACGTCACCCCCGCCCGGATAGGCCAACCCCCGATCCACGAGAAGTCCGATCATCGCGATCATCTCTGGTATGTGTTCGGTGGCGGCCGGCTCCACATCCGGCTCGAGAACGTTCAGAGCCCGGTAACCGCTCCGGAAACGGCCGGCCATGTCGCGGGCGAGTTCCTCGGGGGCGATCTGCAGCCGGGCGGCGTTGGCGATGATCTTGTCGTCGACATCGGTGATGTTCTGCACGTAGCGAACATCCCAACCTCGCCAAGCCAGGTAGCGGCGGATCACGTCGAAGACCACGGCACACCTTCCGTGCCCCAGGTGGGGCGCCGACTGGACGGTGGGACCGCAGACGTACATGCGTACCAAGCCCTCCTCCAAGGGCTCGAAGGTCTGCGATTCCCGTCCGAGGGTGTTGTAGACCGTTACCACGGGCCTGCCCCCGAGGCCTTTGCCGTCCTGGGGCGGGAGCCAAGCGGGCACGAGCGTCCGAACCGGGCATGGTTCACCCGGCCCGGAACTGCGGATGGTTGAGAGCCTGACACTGGCTGGAAGGGTACCCGCTCAGCCCGAAGGACTCGAAGACGGCTCCGTAGGCGCAGTGCCACCCGCGAGCAGTACCGTTGCCCACGCAGCCACCCCCTCGCCCCGACCAGTGAAGCCCATTCCGTCCGTGGTCGTCGCCTTGACGGACACCCTCCCGGGCTCTACGCCCAATACGTCCGCCAAGTCTCTCTGCATCCGATCGCGAAACGGGGCTACCCGTACCGTCTCGGCGATGACGGTGAGATCGACGTTTCCGACTCGCATTCCGGCCTCGGCAACCATCTCCACCACTCTCGCCAGCAGCGCCATGCTGTCGGCGCCCTTCCACTCGACATCCCGGGACGGGAAGTGCGTGCCCAGGTCCCCGAGCGCCCCCGCCCCCAGCATGGCATCGGCTACCGCGTGGGCGGCCACATCGCCGTCGGATGTGCCGATCAGTCCCTGCGTCCCGTCCACCTCCACCCCGGCGAGCCTGAGGGGGGGTGGACCGCCGAGCCGGTGGGCGTCGAAGCCCAGACCGACCCGAAAGGCGTCAGGCCCCATCACCGGCCCCGGCCCGCGCGCCGCCGCAGCAAGGCCCCGGCTACCACCAGGTCCTCGGGATAGGTGATCTTCATCGCCGCTCGATCCCCGGCGACGCTCACCACCCGCCCTCCTACCGCCTCCACCATGGCCGCGTCATCCGGCGCCGAACCGACCGAGTCGGCCGTCACCGGCGCTGCATGGGCGCGACGTAGCACGGGGGCACGAAAGACCTGGGGAGTCTGGGCCCCGAGCACCTCCCCGCGGCTCATGGTCGCCAAGACCCGGCCGTCGCCGGAGCGGACCCGCTTGATCGAATCGGGAATCGGCACGACGGGAATGACACCGTCCCACGGACCCTCACGCAACGCCTCATACATGCGAACCATCATCGCGGCCGGGGCGAGGGGCCGGGCAGCATCGTGGACCGCAATGACCGTGGCCTCCTCACCCACCGCAGCCAATCCCCTAGCGACCGACACGTGCCGCTCCGGTCCGCCCGCCACCCCGCCGGGCACACGACCCACCACCACCACCCGGTGAACTCCGCTCTCGAGGAGCGCGTCACGCGCCCACTCCCACAGGGCCCGTCCGTCCAGACGGGCCTCGTGCTTGGGTCCTCCGAAACGGGAGCCGCTTCCGGCGGCCACCACGACTCCCCAGATCTGCTCTCGGCCGGTCACCACCGCTGCCAGGCGCCAGGTGTCGGATGCCAGGTGTCGGGTATCGGGTGTCGGGACTCGGGAGGTGGCGGACTCCGGTCACCCTCCAGCGATCGCACCGGCTAGGCCTCGGAGGGCTCCGGAACGGGCAGGGCCCGTTCGATCCTCTCTTCCGCTTCCTCGGGGGTGATGTTGAACGCGAATGCCAGTTCGCTCCGCAGCGTGACCTTGGCTCTCGAGAGCATCCGTTTGAGCGCCGGTGAGATCCCTTTGGTGTTCTGCGCGTGCGTCAGATCGCGCACGACCTCGGCCACCTGGTTGATATCGCCGGACGTCATCTTCTCGTTCAGCACCTTGTACCAGCGACTCCAGTTCTTGCCCGATGCCTGGGGCTCTTCCTTGAAGATGCGAAGAACCCGGCCGGCCGCGGTCTTGGAAATCACCGGTCGGATGTTCTCATCGATCGTGTCGACAGGCACGAACACGGTCAGCTGCTCGGTTGCTATCTGTAACTCGAAGTAGCTGCGACGGACCCCGGCGACCTCCTGCTCGATCTTGCGGGTTATGACCGCCGCCCCATGATGAGGATGGACGACCTTATCGTTCACCTTGAACGAGGTCGCCCTCCGTGTGCGGGCGGAGGACCGAGACTTCGCGGATCGCTTGCGAGGGATCTTTCGTTTGGCGGCGGTCCGCTTGGCCGGGACCCGTTTGGGAGGCGCCTTCTTTGCCGGCCTTCTCTTGGGAGGAGCGGCCTTCGCAGCCCTCGCCTTGGACGCCGAGGCCTTCGACTTGGACGGAGTGGCTTTCGGACTGCTCGGCGCTACCGGCTCCTTCGCCGCCGAGGATCCTGACGGGTCTGGAGACGGAGCCGAATCCTGAGTAGCGGGGGCAGCATCGGTCTCGGGCATCACCAAGTGAGTTTACCCGGCCCGCAATCGAAAGTAACTTCGAGTCGTGTCAGGAGGCGGAGTCCCGGTACGTACGCCGGACTTGATCGAGATAGCGGCGGAGCGCAAGTGTCAGCGTCTCGCTCACCCCGTCGACCGTGCCCAGATCGGCCGCGGAGGCCATCATGATCTTTCCGAGATCGCCGAAGTGCTCCACCAACGCATCCCGGACGGACTTGGGGAGACCGGACATCCCGGCGAGCAGGCGATGACCCATCGGGCGGACCGCCGATCCGGCGTCGGCCAAACCGAGCCGCGTGCATAGCCGATCAATGTCGTACAGGTCTTCCAGCGGCCTGGCCTCCAGCACGCGTAGCAACTCAGCGCCGCGGTCGCCGTTCTCCTGCAGGTAGTCCCTGGCCAGCACCTGCTGCAACTCGTCCACGCCCATCATCAGGTCTGCGTGCTGCAGGCTCGCCAGATGGCCTTCCTCACCGAGGTCCACGGCAAGCCGGCTGACCCGATCACCGATGCGACGCACCAACTCGGTGCGCTGGAGAAGCGTTATCGCGTCACCCAACGTCGCCTGATCATTGACCTCCAGGCGCGTCAGCCGCTCCTCCGCCTCGACAACGCGCCTCCTGAAGCGTTCCAACGTCTGGAGTTCCTGGTTTATGCGCACCAGCAACTCCGAGGGGGTCCTGAGCCGGTGCTTCCGGTCGCCGTAGAAGAGGAAACACTGCCCGCGCTCCTCGCTGATGGCCAGCACCGGCCGGTCGCTCATGCGCGCCATCCGCTCGGAGGTCCGGAACCGCGATCCCGTCTCGTCGGTACGGATCGAGGGATCGGGGAGGAGGTGGGCATTGGCGCGCAGGATCTTCTGCCCCTCCTCGTCGAGGATGATGGCGCCATCCATCTTGGCCAACTCTGCCAGCCGGGCAGGGGCGAACGGGCTGTCCCTGAGAATGAAGCCACCGTGGGCGACGGCCTCCACCTCGGGACCCGACCCGATTACGACCAGCGCGCCGTTACCCTGCTGAACGATCCGCTCCACCGCGGTACGCAATGCGGTTCCGGGAGCGACACGAGCCAGAACCTCCAGAAATCCGGGCCGATCCGTCATCGGTGCATCAGGCTAACGGCAACGGGTCGTGCATGTCATATGTACAAACCTCTGACCGATCGATGCGCCGCGCTCGCGCTACCGTGACCGGGCATGGTTCACTGTCGATCACCGGCCCGCCATAGTCGCCACAGCACGAGCACCAGGAGGACGAACAGAACCAGTCCCGCCAACTCGGACCGGACGGTCCATGGTTCGGCTGTCCGGATGGCGTCCGCGAACATCACCCCAGTCCTCTCCACCGCAACTAGTATCGCCCCCAAGATTAACGGGTGAAGGCAGGTTCGGATTGAGCGACCGTGGACGAGGTGGATCCTGGGACGATCCATTGGACGGGATCGACTTCGAGGAGTTCGAGCTAACAGAGCCTGAGGACTGGGACGATGTGGACCCCTACCGGCCCATCGATTCACGCGAGGAATCCGTAACCTGCCCTTCCTGCGGCGTTGCCCAGAATGCCGCCAACCGGCATTGCGAGCAGTGCGGGGCAAGACTCGGACAGCAGCGTATCGCCGTGGCCGCTCCACCGCTGCGATCGGTGAGTCCGGGAGGGCGCGCGCTCGGGATCATCGTGGTCGTGATCGCATTGGTGGTAGTGGCGGCGCTGGTCATCTCGGCGATCCGTGGGGAAGACCCGGACACCGAGGTGGTAGCCGAGGAGCAGGAGACCACACCCTCCACGCCGCCGACAACCCTGGGTCGTCTCATGAAGGTGACGCCTATCTCCATTACCTGCTCAAGCGAGTACAACGCCAACCTCGGTTGCGAGAACCTGATCGATGGCACCGACACCTACTGGAACGACCAGAGCCTGCGGGGGGAGGATGCGTGGATAAAGGTCACCTTCGTAAACCCGGTGGCTCTCGAGTCCGTGCTGTTTATCAACGTCAGCAACCAGGAGAAGTTCCGCCGGAACTATCGGGTCAGAGCCGTCGAGATCCACGCCGACGATCTTCCCGGAGTGCCGTTCGTCGAGGAGATCCCCGATGCGAACGACCGCCCGCTCTCCGTGTCGACACCTACCAACCACACGCTCGAGCTCGAGATCAGGGTGACAGCCACCTACCCCTCCGAGCCTCTCGGGGGAGGTCAGGCATTCGATGAGCTCGCCATCGAGGACCTGGAGTTCTGGGGCCGAGTGAAGGACACCGATCCTGTGGAGAGCGAAACCGTCTCCGGGTAATGCCCGAGTTTTTCGATCCCTCCGACAGATCCTTCATCGACAACCCCTACCCCACGCTAAACGCCCTAAGGGAACAGGCACCGCTGCACCGCGATACGGAGTGGAACCTCTGGCTGGTGACCCGCTACGCGGACGTGAGGGCCGTGCAGTTGGACCGCCGGCTGGGGAGGGTCAAACAAGGACATGCTCTCCCCTCGGACCTGCGCCCCATCCGCAAACTCGGCCTGGTCGGGTGGGAGCCGTACTACCAGGTGGAGCGCTACTCGTTGCTCATGCTGGAACCGCCCGAGCACACCAGGCTGCGCTCGCTCGTGAACCGTGCCTTCACACCGAGGCGCGTTCGCGAACTCAGGGATCCGATCACGGCAATCGCCGATGAATTGCTGGAGAGCCTGAAGGATCGCTCGAACTTCGACCTTCTGGGCGACTACGCCCAACCGTACTCCGTCCGGGTCATCGCTACGCTGCTGGGGGCTCCGGTGGAGGACGCGGACCTGCTCCTCGACTGGTCCCACGCAATAGTGAAGATGTACGAACTCCATACCACGCACGACCAGGCCCGGGCGGCCATCGATGCCTCCGGGGAGTTCTCGCGATGGGTCTCCGACCTGATCGCCCGCCGCCGCGCCGAGCCACGAGACGACCTGATCACGGCCCTCTGCTTCGCGGAGACCGCACAGGGCCAACTGACCGACCCGGAAATAGTCTCGACCGTGATCCTCCTGCTCAACGCAGGGCACGAGGCAACGGTCAACACCATGGGCAACGGGATAGTCGCCGCACTGCGGAACGGCAACGCGTGGAGACAACTCGTCGACCGATCCGTCCAACCCGCCACAGCCATCGAAGAGATGATGCGCTTCGACCCTCCCCTCCAACTCTTCGAGCGCTACGTCCTCGCTGAAGGAGTCGAGATCGCAGGAACCCCCATTCCTCCCGGTGACAAGGTCGCCGTCCTGTTCGGATCCGCCAACCGGGATCCGCGAAGGTTCGAGGCGCCCGACGAGTTCCGCATCGGCCGGGGTGATGCGGATCACATCACCTTCGGGGCGGGGGTCCACTTCTGCCTGGGCGCGCCCCTCGCCCGCCTGGAACTGGAGATCGCGGTGGACCGGCTCACCCGGGCCTTCCCCGAAGCGAGACTCGCCTTCGAACCCCGGCGTGAAGATGGATTCGTCATCCGCGGCTACGACACCGTGGAACTGTCAACGTCCGGATAAGGGGAGCGCACGATGCCCATACGAATGGTGATCGACACGGACACCGCCTCGGACGATGCGGTCGCCTTGGCGATGGCGCTGCGGCATCCGGCTGTCGACGTGGTGGCCATCACAACAGTGGCGGGAAACTGCCCTGTCGAGCTCTCGACCCGTAACGCCCTGTACACGGCGGAGTTGTGCGGCGCCGATGTCCCCGTCTACCAGGGAGCGGCCGGCCCGCTGGTGGTGGACGCCCACTTCGCCACCTGGTTCCACGGGGAGGACGGCCTCGGTGACCAGGGCTACCCGCCGCCGGCCCGTGAACCGGAGCCCGCGGATGCATCGACGGCACTCATCGGCGCCATCCGCGCCAACCCCGGTTGCGTGCTGGTGACCCTCGGCCCCTTGACCAACGTGGTCGTAGCGTTGCGGCAAGCCCCCGACATCGTCGACCTGGTAGGTAGGTGCGTGGTCATGGGGGGAACGGTCAACGCGGTCGGAAACGTCACCCCCGCCGCCGAGTTCAACCTGTGGTTCGACCCGCACGCCGCGCGCGCCGTGTTCGCATCGGGACTGCCCATCGAGATGGTGCCCTGGGAGATATGCCGGGGCGAGGCCGGGTTGGACCGCGAGGAGCGGGTGGCGCTCAGGGCCTTGGACACCCCCCTCGCCCACTTCTTCGTGGACTGCAACTCCACCGCTATGGAAGCGGCACGCAGGCAGTCGGGAACCCGCCGGATGGAACTCCCCGATCCGACCGCCATGGCGGTCGCCCTCGACAAGGCGGCTGTAATCACCCATTCGACCCGCCACCACGTCGAGGTCGAGGCGGAGAGTCCGTTGACCAGGGGAATGTCGGTGGTCGACTCGCTCGACGTCACCGGTAACCCACCCAACGTCGAGGTGGTTCACGCCATCAACACGGACCGCTTCAAGCAGATGATCTCCGACGCCGCAAGCGGGTAATCGTTCTGTGATCAGCGCCGCCACGTGGCGAAACGGTCGTCACCGACCGGTACTGTCTACCCGCTCGTGGAGTGACGCAGGCCCGATGCTGAAACGTTAGGGAAGGCTCCTGATAGTCCATAGACCGTTGTCTCGGTCGGCGACAAAGTTGTTGAGGTGCATGCCGCCGCCGGCGCAGATGCATCCGAGACATCCGGAACCGTCGGGCTCAACCCTGAATGTGAATTGACTCGGACCATCGTCGTGACTGCAGCTCTCTCCCGCACTCAGAGTCAATCCCAGACGGCACGTACCATCATCAGTCGTGGTATCGGGCGCGGCCGTGGTGGTAGGTCTCGTCGTGGTGGTGGTAGGCGCGGAGGTTGGAGCGTTGGTGGTGACGCTGCCGTCATCGCCGCAGCCCAACCGCGAGCAGCGCAAGTGCAGACAGCACTGCGATCAACCTCCAAGTCATTGACCTAGCCTCCTGGTAACACATAGAAACCACCCGGCACCTCCCTGACAATTGAGACGCGAACTCAACCGAGCTGCGGCAACTTTTGCGTTGCCTATGGCAGACTTTCGATGGTCCACACACCGCCGGCCCTCGTCATACGCAACCCGCCCAAAAAGACAATCGACCCGCTGAATCTGGAATTGCTCATTTGGATGGCACCGATCGAGCCGTCGACAATCGCTACCGAAGAACCATCAATGCTGATACTGAACCCTTCGCCGTCACAGCTGTCACCAGGGCTTTGTCCCCCTGTCAGTTGGATGGCCTGGGGGGTGTTGCCACCCGCCGTGGTTGGGCACCTGCGACCTCTTGGGGGACAAGCACCGACAGGGGGCTGGTTCGCAGATGTGGTTGAGGCGTTGGTGCCCTCGAGTAGCTGCCGAAAGGAGTTTGCGACTAGAGAGGACCAGTTGATGGGTGAGAGCCTTACGCCCGCTCCCGGAGTGTTCGTCGGTGTGGACATCGCCAAGGGCAAACATTACGCCTGTGCGGTGTCGGCTTGTGGTGAGGCGCTGTTTTCTCGGGCGGTTCGCAGCGACGAAGCAGCGATCCGGCGGGTGATCGACGACGCTGGGGACCACGGCCGGCCGGCGTTGGTGGTTGATATGACATCGTCTGCGGCTGTTGGGACCCTCGCGGTCGCCGCAGAGATGACGATTCCGGTGGCTTATGTCACCGGCTTGGCGATGCGCCGAGCTGCCGACCTCTACGCCGGTGCGGCAAAGGCTGACCCCACCGACGCCCAGGTGTTGGCCGACTTCGCTTGGCGTAACGCGGACCGGCTGACCTGGACCACCATCACCGATGAGTTGTTGGCCGTGGTCGGCGGCTCTGGAGCGTGCCGTCGGTGGAAAGGCTGATGTCGACACCTGGTCTCAGAGCTGCGCTGGCGAAATACCACCCCCCCCCCCCCCCCGGACCGGAAACACCGGAACAAAGGCGCGGCGACAGCTCCGAGCACGGTGGAACATCTCACTACATCTGAAACGCCAGGTCCCGAGCGAAACCAAACCAACAAGCGTCGAGGTCAAACCGACCGGTTGACCTCGCAGACGGCATCCTCAGGACAGATAGCCCGAACCCGCTGTGCCCAGTCGATATCGAGCACCACGAGGCGCTTACCAACGTGCGGCGGTCGGAGGCCACCACCTTCAAGCCCGTCGCAGCAGGCACGCATCGGTCAGCACTCAAACCGCTTGACGCCCTTGTTGAGTACTGCGTGGGCGATCTTGCGAAGCCTATGTCCTCACTCGGGGAGACATCCCACTTGGCCGAGGAGGGCTCTTGCTGTCACCAGCACTGGTCCGTAGCCGGTCGGAGCCACCCCGCCGCCCTTAGTCCATTCGTTCCAGTCGAGAACCATCTGCCTGAACCGTTTCGTACGGCCGCGCTCCCGTTCTCGACAGTGACAGCGATGCCGCCGTCGACCGGACTGACCGCTTGGACGTATCCCCGTTGGCGGACGAGCCCCTCGGCCTTTCCGTTCAGCGCATCGTCGGGGCCGTCGGCGGCGCCGCTGAGGGCGATCTGCACCATCGCCGCCCACCTCGGCTTTGAGCGACTCGGGCGAGCCGCTAGCGACGATCTTGCCGTGGTCGATGATGGCGATGATGTTTGTCAAGTCATCTATCTCGCTTGCATACCATCCCGCATTGGGTCACATCCCTTGCTGGGTGCGCGGATAGGTACCCAAGTTGAGAAAGCGGTCCGTGCGGCGGGTGGTGACTCCACAGCCAGGACAGGAGTTTCTTTGCGTAGGAGCAGCGGCGAATCCTGCGGCCGGCGCGAACACTGCCGCCGCCTATCGCATACCTTCTTAATATGGCTGTGATTAACAGTACGTAATATCGGCACCTGGCGCCGCTGGCATCTGGCCATCTGACACCTGGCCCCTACGTCTCACCCTTCCTGAACGGGAGGCCATCTGCGGCGGGCGGGCGGAGGCGGGAGGTGGCGAACAGCAGCACCACGAGTACTGCGATGTGGGGGGTGATAGCCGGGAGCTGGTTGGGCACGCCGGTCGAGTTGGCGTACCAGAAGCCGACTGCGATGGCGATGATCGCCAACTGCAGGGTGCCCAAGTGGCCACTCCGGCGTAGTAGTCGCCAGACGATCAGCAGGCCGACAGCGATGGCAACCAGCAGTAGGAGCGCGTGCGCTGCGTTCTCGTCCCGCAACCGCAGCGTCTCGGTGAATCCGAAGAGGATGGCGCCCCGGGCGGTGCCGATCGGGTTCCAGTTGCCGAAGATCATGGTGGCCAGCCCTATGTAACCCTTTCCCTGGGTCTGGCCTTCCTTGTAGAGGCCGGACAGCTGGATAGCGAGGAAGCCGCCCCCCAGACCGGCGAGGCTTCCGCTGATCACCACGCCGTAGTACTTGTACTTGTAGACATTGACGCCCAGCGAGTCGGCGGCGTGGGGGTGCTCGCCGCAACTCCGCAATCGCAGACCGAACCGGGTCCGCCAGAGTACGAGTATCGACAGCGGGAGGATGAGAAAAGCGATCAGCGTCAACCACGACATCTGGAACATGAACCCCCGCAGGATCCCGGCCAGGTCCGACAACCAGAACACTTCGGCCCGCTCTATCGAACCCAGGATGTCGGGGCTCTTCCAGCCGAAGATGGTTCCGCCCGCAAGTATCGGCAGGGTGAAGTCACTCACACCGGTGATATTGGGCGACTGAGTGATCGATCCGCCGCGGTCCGTGAAGTGCAGGTCGGACAGGAAGCGGGTCAGCCCGGGCGCCATCAGGTTGACGGCTACCCCGGCGACTATGTGATCCACGTTGAAGCCGACCGCGGCCACCGCCATCATCAAACCGCCCACGCCGCCGGCGATCGCCGCCAGCAACATCCCGACCCAGGGCCCGCCGACCAACGTTCCGAAAGCGCCGAACCAGGTCCCCAGGATCAGCATGCCCTCGAGACCGATGTTGACCACCCCGGACCGTTCCGCGAACACGCCGCCGAGTCCGGCCATGAGGATCGGGACAGACCAGGCAAGGGCGATCGACCATGTACCGCTCGAGGTCAGGTCATCGGTGGCCTGCTTGGCGAACGTCTGGGTGGCAGCCAGCAGGAGCACCGCGGCCAAGCTGTAGACAATCCACCGTCGCCGTCCTTGCAGGAGGGCTTCCCGCAGGTCGATCACGGGTCTCTCACGCACCGTACTCACGTGTCGGCCTCCTTGGCATCGACCCCCGGAGCTTCGACGACCTGTGCAGCCGCGGCCGCGGCCGCCTCGATCCGTCTGCGCCGTTGGGCCAGCGCGTAGGCGATCACCGCGAACAGGATGATGACCCCCACCATGATCGTCACGATCTCCCGCGGGGCGTCACCCCTCACCTCCAGCACCCCGGACGCTCGTTCGAGCCAACCGAAGGCCACCGCGGCGATCGCGGCCCCGACCGCGTGGTTACGGCCCAGCAGGGCCACCGCGATGCCGGCGAAGCCCAAGCCCTGCGGGAACCGGAGGCTGTAGAAGTGCTGGTCACCGAGTAGGTCGGCCATTCCCACCAGCCCCGCAACCGCGCCGCTGATCAGCATGGCCAGAACGATGGTTCGTTTGGGCGGTACGCCGCTGGCCTCCGCCGCCCACGGGTTAGTCCCGGTCGCCCGCAGGTCGAACCCGAGCCGGGTCCGGTTGACCAAGAGGTGGTAGCCGACGCCTACTGCCGCCGCTACGAGGATGAAGCCGGTCAACTCCACGCGTTTGATCTCCCGGGTGACCAGTTCGAGGATCGGGTTGAGGCTCGGGAACCAGCCGGTGGTGGCGATGTCACCCAGGCGGGTGTCGAGGGACTCACTCTCGATACTCCACCGTCCCAGCAGGAAGGAGACCACCCCGCCCACCGCGATGGCGTTGAGCATGATGGTGGAGATCACCTCGTGGACGTTGCGGGTCACCTTCATCCATCCGGCCAGACCGGACCAGGCCGCACCTACCAGCATCGCCACGAGGATGATGATCAGAACGTGTAGCGGAGGGAACAACGAGCCCACACCGGCACCGACGTAGGCGGCGAGGAAAGCCGCCAGGATGTACTGGCCCTCCACGCCGATCTGGAACAGGTTCATCCTCATGGCGATGGCGAACGCGATGCCGGAGAGGTAGAGGGGTGTAGCCCGGTTGAAGGCCTCGACAAGGGTCTCGAGCCGGGTGCCGTACTCAATGACGTTGCCGAAGGCGACGAAGGGGTTGGCGCCGGAGACAGCGAGTATGACCGAGGCGACGATGACGGCCAGTAGCACTGCGCCCACCGGCGGGCCCAGTACCCTGCGGACGGCTCGCAGCCTGTTCATGCGGCGGCTCCGGTCATGTAAGCGCCGAGCTCGCGGGGGTTGACCAGCGCCGGATCAAGCCGGGCCACGATTTCGCCGCGCAACATGACCAGCAGCGTGTCGCTCAGCCCTATCAACTCCTCCAGGTCGGCGGAGATGAGCAGCACTCCCAGACCGTCGGCCCGCGCGCGGCGGAGTTCCTCCCAGATCGCCGCCTGCGATCCCACGTCGATGCCCCGTGTGGGGTGGGCCGCGATCAGCGGGTTGCATCTTGTAGCCATCTCCCGGCCCACGATCAGTTTCTGCTGATTCCCCCCCGAGAGGGCGTGGATGGGCGTCGAGACACCCGGAGTTCGCACGTCGAAGCGTCGGACCACACCCTCCGCATGATCCCTCGAGGCCTGCTCATCGATCCACAACCGGGAACTGCAGAACGGCTTGCTGGTCTGGTGACCCAGAATGCTGTTCTCCCAGACGGGCGCCGGGAGCAGCAGGCCTCTTCGGTGCCGATCCTCGGGTATGTAACCGAGTCCGGCCTCCCGCCTCCGACGCACAGACCACTCGGTTACATCCTCTCCATGCAGGCTGATCGACCCGGTGGTGACCGGTGTGATCCCGAGGATGGCCTCGACCAATTCGCCCTGGCCGTTGCCCTCCACACCCGCCACCCCGACGATCTCACCGGTGTGCACGGCGAAGTCGACGTCGCGAAGCCTGGTCACCCCGGCGTCGTCGACCGCCGAGATTCCCCGGACCTCGACCACCGTCTCCTCGGTGTCCGTCGAGACACGCGCTCCCGGGGTGGGGAGCTCCGAGCCGACCATCAACTCGGCGAGGTCGTGGGCGGTCACGTCGGCGGGATCCACGGTGGCGACCGAGCGCCCATGGCGGAGCACGGTGATCGTGTCGGCTATCGCCAGCACCTCATCCAGCTTGTGATCGATGAATATGATCGTGTGGCCCTCCGCCTTGAGTTCCCGCATGTTGCGGAACAACTCCTCGACCTCCTGGGGGACGAGCACCGCGGTGGGCTCGTCGAGGATCAGGATGCGAGCCCCCCGGTAGAGGATCTTGATGATCTCGATCCGCTGGCGCTCACCCACCTCGAGCGTGTCGGCCGTGTCGTCAAGGTCCAACTGCAGGCCGTAGGCATCACCGAGCTCCTGGAGCCGGGCCCGGGCGGTGGGGAAGTCGATCACGGCGCCCTTGCCCGGTTCGGCACCCAGGATCACGTTCTCGAGGACCGTGAGGTTGTCGGCCAGCATGAAGTGCTGGTGGACCATTCCGATCCCGGCGTCGATCGCTTCCTTCGGGGAGGTGAAGTGCCGCTCTTCCCCGAAGATCTCGATCCGGCCCTCGTCTGCGGGCTGCATCCCGTAGATGATCTTCATCAGGGTTGACTTGCCCGCACCGTTCTCCCCACAGATGGCGTGGATCTCGCCCGACCGGACCGTCAGGTTCACGTTGTCGTTCGCCACCACACCGGGGAAACGCTTGGTGACCCCCTCAAGCCGGATCGCGGCTGTCATACGTCCATCTGTCGAACAGCCAACCGGATCCTCCTGATCAGCCCTGGTAGTCCGCCGGGTCCCTGCTCACGATAACGGCCCCGGACACGATCTGCTCCTTGAAGGCGTCCAGTTGGGCGGCGATGTCGTCGACGAACCCACCCGAAGTGGAATACCCCACTCCGTCGACCGACAGGTCGAACACCTGCGGCCCCGCCTGGAAAGTGCCGGTCTGGACCGCCTGGATCGTGTTGAACACCGCCACATCCACCCGCTTGAGCATCGAGGTCAGGATGTAGGACTGGAAGTCTCCGGCGGTCAGGTACTGGTCCGAGTCGACTCCGATGGCCCACACATGGGTGTCGTTGGCCTCCGAGTAGTCCTTGGCGGCCTGGAAGAGACCGGCCCCGGTGCCGCCCGCCGCGTGGTACACGACATCAGCGCCCTGCTCGAACATGGACTGGGCGATCACCCGGCCGGCCGCCGGATCGTTGAAGCCACCGAAGTCGGGGGGCTCGGTCACGTACTGCGAGAGAATCTGTATGGATGGATCCACGGCCTGCACACCCGCCAGGAACCCGGCCTCGAAAGCATGGATCAACGGGATGTTGACCCCGCCTATGTAGCCGACTATCCCCGACTCGGTCTTCAAGGCCGCGGCGGCGCCCACCAGGAAGGATCCCTGCTCCTCTGCGAAGATCAACCCGGCCACGTTGGGGGCGTCGACCGTCGAGTCCACGATGGCGAAGTTGGTCTCGGGGAACTCGGCCGCCACATTGGCCATCGGCTCACCGAACAGGAACCCGACCCCTATCACGAGGTTGGCGCCTTCCGAGGCCTGGAGCGCCAGCAACTCCTCACGGTTGGTCCCGTCCTCGTTGGCCGAAGCCTCTGACGTTCCGACCGAGAGCTCGGCCGCCGCCCGGTCGAGACCCGCCGCCGCGGCATCGTTGAACGACTGGTCACCGCGACCGCCGATGTCGTATACCAACCCGATGTTCACGGGCTCACCCGCCTCCACCGCCGGGGGCGGGGCTATCGCGAGATCGGCCGGATCCCGGGTGACCGAAATCTGGCCCGAGACGATCCTGTCCTTCCAGTTCTCGAGCTGGCCGACGATGTCGTCGACGAACCCACCCGAGGTCGAGTAGCCGACCCCGTCGACCGACAGGTCGAAGACCTGGGGACCCGCCTCGAAGGTACCGTCCTGGACAGCCTGGATCGTGTTGTATACGGCCACATCCACCCGCTTCAGCATCGAAGTCAGGATGTAGGACTGGAACTCACCGGCGGTCAGGTACTGGTCCGAGTCCACCCCGATCGCCCACACATGGGTGTTATTGGCCTCCGAGTAGTCCTTTGCGGCCTGGAAGAGACCGGCCCCGGTGCCGCCCGCGGCGTGGTACACGACATCGGCGCCCTGCTCGAACATCGACTGGGCCACAACGCGGCCTGCCGCCGGATCGTTGAAACCGGCGAAGTCGGGAGGTTCGGTCACGTACTGAGAAATGACCGCTATGTCGGGGTCGATGGCCTGGACACCGGCCAGGAAGCCGGCTTCGAAAGCATGGATCAGTGGGATGTTGACACCACCTATGAAACCGACGGTGTTGGTCTCGGTCTTGAGTGCCGCAGCCACACCCACCAGGAACGATCCTTGCTCCTCGGCGAAGATCAACCCCGCCACGTTGGGAGCGTCCACGACCGAATCCACGATGGCGAAGTTGGTCTCGGGGAACTCGGCCGCCACATTGGCCATCGGCTCGCCGAACAGGAACCCGACCCCGAACACAAGGTCGGCGCCCTCCGACGCCTGGAGCGCCAGCAACTCCTCACGGTTGGTCCCGTCCTCGTTGGCCGAAGCCTCCGAGAACTCGATGCCCAACTCGGAAGCGGCCCTATCGAGACCCGCCGCCGCCGCATCGTTGAACGACTGGTCACCCCGACCACCGATGTCATAGACCAAGCCGATCCTGATCGGCTCACCGGCCGGGACCTGGGTGGCTGCCGCGGTGTCGGAGGTCGCCTGGGCTGCGGTCGTACCCGGCTCCTCTTCGCCCCCACAAGCCGCTGCCAGCAGCGCTAAGGCCGCCAGCACGTAAAACAACCTCGTCTTCATCCGCATGGTTCCAATCCTCCTACTCCGAACCCCGGCAGGGATATCGCACCAGCATTCTACGCCTCTCTTGGTTTGCTAGCCAGCGAACGGAAGATTGGTAGCGGGTATTGATGCGGTTCCCAACGTAAATATAACAACTACCACAGGTCGTTAACAACCGATAACAGATAACGGATAACTGCTACGAGCCGGAGTCGACCAGGTCGACAGGCGGGATGTCGGGAGTGTCGACCATCTCGAAGACCAACTCCTCGCCCTCGGGGTCGGTGTCCACCACGATGGTGGTTCCAGACGGATACTCCCCGAGCAACACCTGCTCGGCCAGCGGATCCTCCAGGTACCGCTGTATCGCCCGCCTCAGCGGACGGGCGCCCAACTCCCGGTCGTATCCCCTCCGCACCAGGAAGGTCTTGGCGGAGTCGGTCAACACGAGGTCGAGCGCCTGGGTGGCGAGCTGTTCGCGATCCCTCACCAGCAGCAGGTCGACGATCTGCTTCACCTCGTCCTCGGTAAGGCGGTGGAAAACGATCACCTCGTCGATCCGGTTGAGGAACTCGGGGCGGAAGTGGCGCTTCAACTCGTCGGTCAACTTCTGCTTCATCTTCTCGTAGCTGACCTCGTCGTCCTCCTGCTGGAAACCGACCGACCGCTTGCGCAGGGAGTGGGATCCCAGGTTGGAGGTCATGATGATCACCGTGTTCTTGAAGTCGACGGCGCGGCCCTGAGCGTCCGTCAACCGACCGTCCTCGAGGATCTGGAGCAGCGTGTTGAACACATCGGAGTGAGCCTTCTCGATCTCGTCGAACAGGACCACCGAGAAGGGCTTCCGGCGGACCGCCTCCGTGAGTTGCCCACCCTCGTCGTATCCCACGTAACCGGGCGGGGACCCGACCAGGCGGCTGACCGTGTGCTTCTCCATGTACTCGGACATGTCGAGTTGGATGAGCGAGTCCTCGTCCCCGAAGAGGAACTCCGCCAGCGCTTTCGCGGTCTCCGTCTTGCCCACTCCCGACGGCCCGAGGAATATGAACGAACCGCTGGGCCGTTTGGGATCCTTCAGTCCGGCTCTCGTGCGACGGATGGCCCGGCTGACCGCCGAAATCCCATCGTGCTGACCGATGATGCGTTTGTGCAGTTCCTCCTCCATGTGCACAAGGCGGGCGGTCTCCTCCTCGGTCAGGCGATGAACGGGGATCCCGGTCCACTGCGCCAGCACATCGGCTATCTCGTCCTCGTCGATGACCCAGTCGTCGGCTGCCGAACCCGTGCCCAGCTCGGAGGTCCGCCTGGCGCGATCCGACAGCAGGGACCTCTCCTGGTCCCGCAACTGCGCCGCCCGCTCGAACTGCTGGGCGGAAACCGCCTTGAGCTTGTCGTTCCTCACCGCGCTCAACTGGTCGTCGATCTGCTTGAGCTGCGGGCTGGAACTGCGCCGGAAGATGCGGTTGCGGCTTCCGGCCTCGTCGATGAGGTCGATGGCCTTGTCGGGTAGGAACCGATCGGAGATATAGCGGTCGGCCAGGTTGGCGGCCATCTTCAGCGCACTGTCCGTGAACCGTACGGAGTGATGGGCCTCGTAGCGATCCTTGAGGCCGTGCAGGATGAGAACCGTCTCCGCAACGGTCGGTTCGTCAACATGGATCGGCTGGAACCGGCGTTCGAGCGCCGAGTCCTTCTCCAGGTACTTCCGGTACTCCTCGAGGGTGGTGGCGCCGACCGTCTGGAGTTCGCCACGGGCCAGCATCGGCTTGAGGATGCTGGCGGCGTCGATGGCGCCCTCGGCGGCGCCCGCCCCGACCAGCGTGTGGATCTCGTCGATGAACAGGATGATGTCACCCCGGCTCTTGATCTCCTTAAGGACCTTCTTGAGCCGCTCCTCGAAGTCTCCGCGATACCGGGAGCCGGCCACCAGGGCGCCGAGGTCCAGCGTGTAAATCTGCTTGGCGCTGAGCGTGTCGGGAACCTCTCCCGCCACGATGCGCTGGCCCAGGCCCTCCACGATGGCGGTCTTGCCCACACCCGGTTCGCCGATCAGGACCGGGTTGTTCTTCGAGCGCCGGGAGAGAATCTGCATCACTCTCTCGATCTCGGTCTGGCGCCCGATCACCGGGTCCAACACGTGGTCACGCGCCATCTGGGTGAGGTTGCGACCGAACTGGTCCAGCACCGTGGACCCCGACGCGGTGGACCCCCGGCCGGACGGCGCGGTGCTGGCAGGCGCCGGATCGTCGCCCCCGGACGCCCCAGACAGCAACTGGATGACGGTATGGCGGACCTTGGGGAGGTCGGCGCC
The DNA here is from genome assembly GCA_965219685.1 of Candidatus Spongiisociaceae bacterium. Taxonomy (GTDB): domain Bacteria; phylum Actinomycetota; class Acidimicrobiia; order Spongiisociales; family Spongiisociaceae; genus JAPPFW01. Next base: position 2,382,898 of record CBDCOH010000002.1, read on the forward strand.
GAGTTTCTCCAGGACCTGGGCGGCGACGCCATCCCCCTCCCGGATCAGGCCGAGGAGTATGTGCTCGGTGCCGATGTAGTTGTGGCCCAATTGCAGCGCCTCGCGCAAGCTCAACTCCAGCACCTTCTTGGCGCGCGGCGTGAAGGGTATGTGGCCGGACGGGGACTGATGTCCCTGGCCGATCGTCTCGACCACCTGGCTACGCACCGAGTCGAGACGGATGCCGAGGCCCTGGAGCGCACGAGCGGCCACACCCTCACCCTCATGAATGAGGCCGAGCAGGATGTGCTCCGTGCCGATGTAGTTGTGGTTGAGCAGCCGGGCCTCTTCCTGTGCCAGGACCACGACCCGGCGGGCCCGGTCGGTGAAGCGTTCAAACACGACCCCGTCAACCTCCGTGGGTTCAGCGGCTCTGCTTCCTACACGTACAAGCTTAAGCCCACTTGGTACTTACGTTAGGACTATACCCCCCATGAGCGACGTCGCGCGATCTGGATCGTCCCTCCGACCCGCTTACCATAGGCGAAGTAGGTGACCGGAGTAGGCAGCGGCAGAGATGATGACCAACGTCCTGCGGGACTTCATCGACATCCCCCGACTCTGGGAGCGGATCGACCGCGTGGAGGAACGGCTCTTCGAGGTCTCCACCTCCGACGACCCGTTCCTCACCGAGATCGCCCAGCACCTGCTGGCTGCCGGCGGCAAGAGGTTCCGTCCCGTCCTCTCCCAGTTGGCAGCCGAGTTCGGACCCGCCCGTGACGATCGGTTGATCGAGGCCGGAGCGGCCGTCGAGTTGATCCACGTCGGCTCGCTCTACCACGACGACGTGATCGACGGTGCGGAGACACGCCGGGGAACGGTGTCGGTGAACACCAAGTGGGGGAACGCCCAAGCGATCCTAGCCGGCGACTTCCTCATCGCCAGGGCGTCGGAGTTGGCGGCCGCCAGCCTGGGCCTGGAAACCGTGAGGCTCCTCGCCCGTACCTACACGGACTTGGTCGCGGGACAGGCCCTGGAACTACGGTTGACCGGCGACCTGGCCCACGGACCTGCCGAGCACTACCGGGTGATGGGCGGCAAGACCGCCAGCCTGATAAGAACCGCGGCGCGCATGGGCGCCCTTGCCGCCGATGCGCCCTCCCGGTACGTGGAGGCGCTGTCCGTCGCCACGTGGGAACTGGGAATGGTGTTCCAGATCACCGACGACGCCCTCGATCTCGTGGCCACCGAAGAACAGCTGGGCAAGCCCGCCGGCAGCGACATCCACCAGGGCGTGTACACCCTTCCCGTTCTCCGGGCGCTCGAAGGTCCGTCGGGCGCCCGGATCTCGGCGCTCCTGGCCGGCGGCATGCCTTTCGCGGAATCGACGGTGGCGGAGGTGATCGACCTCGTGCAGGAGGGCGGATACATCGAGGAGATCATCGACGAGTGCGTGAGCCGCCTGGACGTCGCTTCGGGGGCGATCGCCTCGCTGCCGGACATCGAGGCCCGTTCGGTCCTCCAAGAGATGGGTAGCTTCCTCGTGAACCGGGTGGAAGTGGTTGGTTGCTAGTAATACTCAACCATTCACCACTCACCACTCACCACTCACCATTCACCACTCACCACTCACCATTCACCACTCACCACTCACCACTCACCACTCAGGGCGGAGATGGGGGAACAGGACCACTTCCCGTAGGGTCCGCTGATCGGTGAGCAGCATCACCAGGCGGTCGACCCCGATCCCAAGTCCCCCTGTCGGCGGCATACCCACCTCCAGCGCACGCAGGAAGTCCTCGTCGATCGGGTGTGCCGTGTCGTCCCCCGCCTCCCGCGCCGCGGCCTGCGCCTCGAAGCGACCTCGCTGATCCACAGGGTCGTTGAGCTCGGTGAACGCGTCGGCGTACTCGTTTCCCGCGATGAAGAGCTCGAAGCGCTCCACGAGACCTTCCTTCGAGCGGTGACGGCGCGCCAGCGGCGAGATGTCGACGGGGTGATCGATCACGAACGTGGGGTCCCACAGCCCGGGTACGACGCGGTGGTCGAAGACCTCCTCCACCAACTTCCCGAAACCCCAGGCGGGCTCGGGCTCCACCCCTGCTTGCTCGGCTAGCTTCCTGAGACGGGCAACGGAGGTCGAGGTCGTTACCGGTGTGTCCAAGGCCTCTCCGACCAAGTCCAGCATCGGCGCCCGGCGGTATGGAGGCCGGAGATCGATCTGGCGACCCTGATAGGTGATGCAGGACGTACCAACTGCGCGTTTGGCCACCGCCGGGATGACCTCCTCCATCAGTTGCATGATGTCGCGGTAGTCCGCCAGTGCCTGGTAGGCCTCGAGAGTCGTGAACTCAGGGTTGTGCGTGGCGTCGATGCCTTCGTTGCGGAACACCCGACCCAGTTCGAACACCCGCTCCATACCCCCCACCACCAGTCGCTTGAGATGCAACTCGGTGGCGATCCTCAGGTACATGTCTATCCCGAGTGCGTTGTGGTGGGTCCGGAACGGCCTGGCCAGCGCGCCTCCCGCCTGGACCTGGAGCACCGGAGTCTCCACCTCGATGAAGCCTCTTTTCTCGAACTGGCGCCGCAGCTCCGAGACCACCCCCGAACGCGTCTCCGCGACGCGCCGAGCTTCGGGGTTGACCAGAAGATCCAGCTCGCGGCGACGGAAGCGGCCCTCCTTGTCGGTCAGGCCGTGCCACTTCTCGGGAAGGGGTCGAAGACCCTTGGCCAGCAGGGCGAACCCGGCCACATGCACACTGAGTTCGCCCCGACGGGTGGTCATGACCTCCCCTTTCGCCCACACCCAATCGCCCTGGTCGAGATCCCCGAACTCAGCGAGCGGGGAAGCACCGAGACCGCTCTCGTCCGCGAACAGCTGGATCCGGCCGGAGTGGTCCTGGAGCACCCCGAAGATCAACCGGCCGAGCTGGCGCTGGTTCATCAGCCGCCCGGCGACCTCCACCACCTCGCCGGTCGTCGTGTCGGCTTCCAGGTCCGCGAATCGATGATGGAGTTCGCGAGCCGACGCGTTGCGCGTGTAGCCCAGCGGATAGGGATCGACTCCCTCCGAACGTAGCCGGGTCACCTTCTCCAAGCGGTTGGCCGTCAGCGGATGGTCTGCGAGGCCGAGACCTTCGGGGAGGTCCGAACCTGACGTTTCGCCGGGACTGTTCATCGGCCGCAAAGGGTACCGCAGGCGAGGCTCAGCGGTTCCGCTCCCAGATCAGGCGGAGACCCTCGAGGGTCAGGGTCTCGGCCACCGTCGACACGAGTCTGCACAACGGCACGATCACGGGAGCGATCCCGCCTGTGGCCACCACGCTTATCACGCCACCGGCAGTAGCCGGCAGATGCTCGAACGTCCGCCCCAGGATTCCATCTACCAACCCGGCGTAGCCGTACAGGAGCCCGCTCTGGATGGCTTCGACAGTGCCTTTGCCCACCACCGACCGGGGCTCGGTCAGATCGACCCTGCGCAGGGCCGCCGTCGCGGAGACGAGTGCCTCCATGGAGACCTCGAGACCCGGCGCGATGGCACCCCCGATGTAGTCGCCCGCACCGTCCACGACATCGAAGGTGGTCGCCGTCCCGAAGTCCACCACGACCACCGGGGCTCCGTAGCGCTCCCGCGCCGCCACCGAGTTGACTACCCGGTCGGCTCCCACTTCCCGCGGGTTGTCGATCTTGATCGCCATGCCGGTGCGCACCCCCGGACCGACCACCAGCACCGGGGTTCCCACCAGGTCCTCAAGGGCCGCCTGGAGCGCCTTCGCCACCGGCGGGACCACCGACGACATCGCTGCTCCCTCGAAATCCCCGGCCTCGTAGACGGTCGGCGCGAGCAGCCCGCGCAGCAGGATCGCGAACTCGTCCCTGGTGCGCTCGCGGCCGCTGGAGAGCCGCCACTGCTGCACGACGCGGTGACCCGAGAGGATCCCGATGACCGTCTGGGTGTTGCCTACGTCTACGGCTAGGAACATGGTCATGGTTGGTGGGTGGTGGCTGGCGCTGCATCGTACAGGACGCTGGGGCGCTCGAGGCAGACTCCCCGATCCGCCGTGGGACCGCGGTCATCGAAGGAGAGCCGGACGTTGTCAATGAGGCGTACCGGGCCGATGCGGGCCGCCACCGCCAGGACCACTCCCGCTTCGATACGCGAGACCGGCTCCACCGTCGTCGAGTCGAAGGCTTCGGCGTATTCGAGTTGGCCGGAGCGGAAGGCGTCCCGGACCGTCCCCGCCAGAACCTCGGCCCGGTACTCCCCCGTTTCGAACATCGTCGCGGCTTCCATCAAGCCACGCGACAGGCCCAACGCGTCCGGGCGGTGTTCGCCTAGGAAGACGTTCCGGGAAGACAGTGCCAGGCCGTCCTGTTCCCTGACCAGCGGGCACCCGACGACCTCCAAGGGGAAGCCCAGGTCATGGGCCAGGCGTCTCACCAGCGCAAGCTGCTGGGCGTCCTTGCGCCCGAGATAGGCCCGGTCCGGCTGGAGCGCCGCGAACAGCCGGGCGACGACCGTCGCCACGCCATCCATGTGGCCGGGTCGGTGCGCACCTTCAAGGCGTTCCCCGATGCCCGCCACCGAGACCGTGGTCAGCGGCGCGGTCGGGAACATCTCGTCAGGATCCGGAATCACCGTCAGGTCCACACCGCACTCCGAGGCCAGGGCAAGATCGCGATCGTGGTCGACCGGGTAGCGGGCGAGGTCGGCCGCGTCCTCGAATTGGAGAGGATTCACGTAGAGCGTCACCACCGTCTGGTCGCACTCGGCAACCGACCTGTGCATGAGCGACAGGTGGCCCTCGTGGAAGAACCCCATGGTCGGGACGAGTCCCACCACCCCGCTCGCCGACTCCCGGGCGGCCCCCATGGTGCGGATGACCCTCATGAGAGAACTTCCTCCATGATGGCCGAGGTTCCGGCCACAGACGCTGTGACACGCGCGAAGGCACGGAACATCTCCGACACGGCGGGCGCATGGAGTTCCACGGCCTGCAGTTGGCTCCGTACCGTTTCCGTATCGCCCCTGGCAATAGGACCGGTGAGGGCTGGACGGGGTCCCATGTCGAAGGCATTGGCGACTATCTGCTCCACGAGAGGCCGAGCCACCCGGTAGTCCACCCCCGCCTCCGCATACAACCTCTCGGCGACCGCGAGCGCCGCCACAACGTAGTTGGCTGATGAAGCAGCCGCGGCGTGATAGAGAGGCTTGGCCGCGTCGGCGATACGGAAGGCCTGGCAGCCCAGCGAGCCGGCCAACTCCTCCAAGAAATCCCCCAACGCCGCCCCCGCGGTGATCGCAACGTGGGCACCCCTGAACGACCCCGACCCGGTGCTCCAGTCCGGAAAGGTCTGGAGCGGATGGAACGAACCGGCTGCCAGGCCGGCATCGCGCAGCGGATCGAGAGCCGACCGCGACACCAGCCCAGACAGATGCACGACGCGGGCGACCGGGATGGCGTGCCCGGCGAGGGATCGGGCGACGTGGCGGATCGCGTCGTCACGGACTGCGACCACCAACAGATCGGCCTCCGGCATGGGATTGCCGATCAGCCGGGCGACCACACCGAGATGCCGCGCCACCTCCTGGTCGTCGGCGCGGCGTGTAACTATCCCTACTATCTCATGGCCCGCTTCGTGGGCGGCGACCGCCAACGATCCACCGGCCCTGCCGGGGCCCACAACGATGATTCGCACCTGTACTCCCGGTTCCGGTCCGTTCCTTCGGTACCGTTCCGGGAGGGTGCTGAAAAACCCCGTGCATCGGGGTCGCACATTCGGCCACAGCAGTCGAGCCAATGGTCTGCCGACGAGCGAAGCCCGAAAGATCCGCTTCTCAGCACCCTCCCGGGGCCGAAGGTTAGGGAGGCAACCTGGCCGCCGCCACCTGCGAGACGGACCGGCCGCCACCACCGGACCCCCGACCCCCGACCCGTTGCCCCCGCCACCACCGGTCCTCGATCATCGTGACATCTTGATCGGCCACACCCGCGAGCAGGTCGGACACGCGCGTTCCGTCAGGATCGCGAGCCTCGGGCCAGGCGGCTGCCAGCGGCTCCATGACGAAGCGGCGTTGCCGATAGCGGGGATGCGGTACCGAGACCTCCACCGTGCGGACCACCGAGTCGCCGTGGAGGATGAGATCCAGGTCGATAATCCTCGGACCCCAGCGCGGTCCCCTGACGCGGCCGAGTCGCTTCTCGATGGCGAGCAGGCGCGCCACCAGATCCTCCGGTTCCAGATCGGTCTCGATCACGGCCACCGCGTTGTAGAAGGGCTGCTGCTCCACAGGTCCCACAGGAGCCGTCTCGTAAAGAGGAGACAGAGCCTGCAGCCGCCCGAGTTCCGCGAGACGGGCGACCGCCTTGCCGAGGACGGCGCGACGGTCTCCCATGTTGGAACCCAGGGAGACGGCGGCCGGCGTCATACCTGTATCAGTCGCGGGGAGAGTGCCGGACGATGGTCACCGCCACGTCCTCGAAAGGAACCTCGATCGGCGCCTCGGGTTTGTGCACGGTCACCTCCACCCGGGTGACCAGGCGGTTCTCGAGAACGAGATCGGCCACCCGTTCGGCGACCGTCTCGATGAGGTTCCACTGCTCGCCCGACACCCGGCCGTGGATCGCCTCCGCAAGAACCCCGTAGTCGAGGGTCTCGGAAAGGTCGTCGGTACGGCCCGCCTCCGAGAGGTCCAGCCGGGCCATGACATCCACCGCGAAGGTCTGGCCGGCGGCCCGCTCCTCGTCGGTCACTCCATGACGGGCCGGTATGCGGAGACCCTTCAACGTGATCGAGTCGGCGGAACCGCGGACGCGGACCGGACCCGGATCGGGTGGGTCCTCGCCCACAACTCCAGCCAGCAGCCGGAGAACCTCTTGGCGAACCTTGGGGAGGTCGGCGCCGAGATTCTCCAATACCCGGGCGGCGACGCCGTCCCCCTCCCGGATCAAGCCGAGGAGTATGTGCTCGGTGCCGATGTAACTGTGACCTAGCTGGAGCGCCTCGCGTAGGCTCAACTCCATCACCATCTTGGCGCGACGCGTGAAGGGTACGTGCCCGGAAGGGGATCGGTGACCCTTGCCGATAGTCTCCTCCACCTTGCTACGCACCGAATCGAGACGCATCCCCAGGCTTCCGAGGACCCGGGCCGCAACACCCTCACCCTCATGGATAAGGCCGAGCAGGATGTGCTCGGTGCCGATGTAGTTGTGGTTCAGCAGCCGGGCCTCGTCCTGCGCCATGACCACCACCCGGCGAGCCCGGTCGGTGAAGCGTTCAAACACAGCGGGCCGGCAGTTGAGGGCTCTCCGTCCCAGACGCGTCGGCGGTGCCGAACGCCATCGGGTCAGCCGGAAGGAGGTATCAGTGCACGGGCGCCGGGTCCGAGGGGCCGGCCGATGGCCGACTGTATGGCCATGGTCGCGAGACGCTCATCGTCGACCAGACCCGAGTACACCACATAGCCTGCCAGGATGCCGGCCACCGCGTCATCCACGAAGTCCCGATGCACCAGCACACGAGCCCCCGGCTTGGAAAGCGCCTCGTGGATGGTGGAGAAAGCATGCTCGATAGCGGCCGGCTCGGATTCGAGATCCACCGGGGCCAGACACACCTCGAGGCCGGCCGCCTCGTAGCTGTTGACGTTCTGGGTTCCCGGGAGCAGGGAGACTACGGTGGTGAAACCCTCATCGACCAGCCAGGCAATCTCCTCTTGGCGGCGTACCCGCCGATGCTGGAAGCCCTGCCCTCCGATCCGCGCCGAGGTGGCCAGCCGATTGCCGATCACCCAGGCGAAATCACGCGGTTGCAGTCCGGTCGTCATCACCCTTGCCCATCTCCCGCACCATAGCGTCGGCCAGCGCCAAAGCGTCGCGCGCCAGCGCGACATCGTGGACCCTGACGATCGAAGCCCCTCCGAGCGCGCAGATAGCGGCTGAGACGGCCGTGACCGCATCCCGGTCGTGGACGGGCCGCCCGGTGAGGGCGCCCAGGAACGCCTTGCGGGAGGTACCCACGAGCACCGGTACGCCCTCCGCGGCGAAGGCGGGCAATCCGTTGAGCAGGGCCAGGTTGTGAGCCGTTGTCTTGCCGAATCCGATCCCGGGGTCGATGGCGATCGCACCCCGCCGGACTCCCGCCCGCACCGCGGATCCGATCCTGCCACGGAGAAACGCACCTACCTCGCCTACCACATCGGTGTAGGTCGGGTTGACCTGCATGGTGCGCGGGTTGCCGCGCCTGTGCATCAGCACCACACCCACCCCGGCCCCGGCGCACAACCCGGCCATCTCCTCCGCCTCCAGCGCTGCCACGTCGTTGACCACGACCGCCCCGGCCGCGATCGCCTCGGCGGCAACCCTGGGCTTCGAGGTGTCGATCGACACCCGGACCCCGGCGGCGGAGAGGCGTCCCACCACGCCGACCACCCGGCGTAGCTCCTCGGTCTCATCCACATCGGCCGCTCCGGGGCGGGTCGACTCACCCCCCACGTCGATCAGGTGGGCCCCCTGATCCCTCAAACGCAGGCCTCGATCCACGGCCCCGTCCTCGTCCATGAAGCGGCCCCCGTCCGAGAACGAATCGGGTGTAGCGTTCACCACGCCCATGATCAGGGTGCCGCGGTTGGGATCGAGCACCTCTCCGCGTACATGCCAGAGGGGCCTATCGGACCGCACGCGTGCTTCGGGCGGTCGTGGAGGCCCCGGCTCGGAGCCTGACGGTTTCATACTCGACTGCCGCCCCGATCCTCGGAGCGAGCCGGTGCAGACCGGTCCGGCTCCCGCGTGACCTCACCGATGTCAGGGGCCGGCCCGGTTTATGAGGGCCAGGGCCTCGGCTCTCGTGGCCGGGTTGCTCCGGAACTGGCCTCGGACCGCGGATGTCTGGGTGACCGCTCCAGGCTTGCCGACGCCCCTCATCTCCATACATAGGTGGCGGGCCTCGACGACGACGAGCACTCCGCGAGGCTTCAGCACCTCCATCAACGACTCGGCCACCTGGGTGGTCAAGCGCTCCTGCATCTGGGGACGGCGGGCGAATCCCTCGACGAGACGGGCGAGCTTCGAGAGACCGGTCACCCTGCCGTCCGGCACGTAGGCCACATGAGCGGTTCCATGGAAGGGAAGGAGATGATGCTCGCACATCGAGTAGAAGGAGATGTCGCGTACCAGCACCATCTCCTGGTGCTCGTCGGCCACGAACACGCGGTAGAGGTCCTCCCGTGGATCGCGGTGCATCCCTTCGAAGACTTCCGCGTACATGCGGGCCACCCGGGTCGGGGTGTCGACCAGTCCTTCCCGGCCAGGGTCCTCGCCGATAGCCTTCAGGATCTGGTGCACAGCGTCTGCGATCGCCTGCTGATCGACCACCCACCCTGACATGGTCGCTACCCGCTGATCGGGGAATCCCCCGCGGTGGCCGCCGCCACACCTTCCGAAAGAGCGGGACCGGCCAGGGTCGGCGCCTGGATTCGGGGACCGGCGCCGTCGACCGTTTCCCACTTGGGCACATCGTGGAGTACGTCGCTGATCTCCGCGGCCTGGAGGGTCTCCGAGTCGAGCAACCGATCGGCGAGCCGGTGCAAGGAGTCCATGTGAGTGGTGAGTATCCGCTTCGCCTCGTCGTGAGCCTGACCCAACAATGCCCGGACCTCATCGTCGATAGCGGCGGCGACCTCGTCGGAGTAGTCCTGCTGGCTGGAGTAGTCGCGACCGAGGAACACCTCGCCGTGGTCCTTTCCGTACTTCATGGGACCCAGGTTGTCGCTCATCCCGTATTCCATCACCATCCGTCGAGCCAACTCCGTGGCCTTCTCGATGTCGTTGGACGCGCCCGTGGTCGGGTCGGCGAAGATGAGTTCCTCGGCGGCCCGGCCTCCCATGAGCATCGCCAACTGGTCGGTCAACTCCGAACGGCGCATGTAGTTGCGATCCTCCGTCGGAAGTGCGAGCGTGTATCCGCCCGCCCGGCCCCTCGGGATGATGGTGACCTTGTGGATTGGGTCCGCATTGGGTAGGGCGAAGCCCACCAGAGCGTGCCCGCCCTCGTGGTAGGCGGTCACCTTCTTCTCCCGATCGGTCATGACCCTGCTCTTGCGCTCCGGACCGGCGATGACCCTGTCGATCGCCTCCTCCAGTTCCTCCGGCCCAACCCGTTCCTTGTCCCGCCGGGCTGCCAGCAGCGCGGCCTCGTTGATGAGGTTGGCCAGGTCGGCCCCGGTGAACCCGGGGGTCTGGCGGGCGACGACGTCCATGTCCACTTCTTCCGAGATGGGCTTACCCTTGGCGTGGACACCCAGGATGGCCTTCCGCCCCTTGAGATCAGGGCGGTCTACGACGATCTGGCGGTCGAAACGTCCCGGCCGGAGCAGCGCCGGGTCGAGGATGTCGGGCCTGTTGGTGCCCGCGACGACAATCACCCCGCTCGACACATCGAAGCCGTCCAACTCCACCAGGAGTTGGTTGAGAGTCTGCTCCCGCTCATCGTGACCACCTCCGAGACCGGCGCCCCGGTGCCGTCCCACCGCGTCGATCTCGTCGATGAACACGATCGCCGGAGCGGCCGACTTGGCCTGCTCGAACAGGTCACGCACCCGGCTGGCGCCCACTCCCACGAACATCTCCACGAAGTCGGACCCCGAGATCGAGAAGAAGGGCACTTCGGCCTCGCCGGCCACCGCCCGCGCCAGGAGGGTCTTGCCCGTTCCGGGAGAACCGTAGAGCAGGACCCCTTTGGGGATCTTGGCGCCCATCGCCCTGAACTTCTGGGGCGCCTGGAGGAAGTCCTTGATCTCGCCCAACTCCTCGATGGCCTCCTCGAGACCGGCCACATCCTCGAAGGTCACCTTGGGCTGGTCCTTCGTGACCTGTTTTGCCTTGGCCTTGCCGAACTGCATGATCCGGCTCCCGCCACTCTGCATCTGCATGATGACAAAGATCATGAAACCGAAGATCAGAAGCCACGGAAGGATGCCTAGGACCAGATCCCAGAACCCTGGAGGCTCGGGGTCGATGAGAACCTTCACGTCGTTGGCGAGCAGGATCTCGGTGAGCGTCCCCTCGTACTCCGCCGGGTACAGAACGCGGAACTCGGCGGGAACATCCGCCACGAGCGTTCCCGGCACCAGAGCGCCTTCGATGGCATTGGAGCGCTCGAGGATCAGGACCTCGGCCACCGCTCCGGTGGTGACCACCTCCTCGAATACGGTAAGGTCGATCTCCTCCGGCTTGCTGGCCTGGTTGAGGAACCGCTGTCCCATCAGGACCAACGCCATGACCACGAGACCGTATACGAAAATGGTGCGGGTGGTCTTACTCAATGTCTCTCTTTCTTGTTCTCGGCTTGCCCGAATGGAGGCCGGTGGAATCCCGTAGTGTCGACCGGACTTGCGTCGCGCCCCATCCTACGGGGCTGCCGGAACTATCGCAGGTGGTTTCACCGTGACGAGGACAACCCGTGCCTACCAGGTGAAATAGCCAGTTCTAGTCTAGGTGACCGGGCGGCCAGGTTCGCCGGACCGTCTCCCGCCACGTAAAGGTTGCGACAGCGAGAATGCCATCTCTACGCTGGCACGTACATGTCGTCCACCGCCTTCCGGCGACTGGGGCCTGCGTTGGCGGTGCTGCAGGAGGGCGACGGACGAGAAAGGGTGAACGTTGGCTGCGGTAGGCGAGAACGGGAACGTCCGCTACGAACCGGATGAGAGTCCACCTCCACTGATCGCCCTGGGCGCCGGCCTGCAGGCCGGCGCTCTGATAGTGGCGCCCGTGGTGCTGACCGTGGTGATCGTCGCCAGGATTGCCAAGCAGCCGGAGGGTTACATCTCGTGGGCCGTCTTCGCCGCGCTGCTGATCAGCGGGATCACGACCGTGATGCAGGCGGTACGGGTGGGACGCATCGGCGCCGGCCACGTACTGATCATGGGCACATCAGGAGCGTTCATCGCGGTGTGCGTAGCGGCGCTGGTCCAGGGTGGACCGTCCACGATGGCGAGCCTCATCGCCGTCTCGTCGCTGTTCCAATTCCTGATGGCCTCCCGGCTGTCGCTGCTACGCCGGGTCTTCACTCCGGTCGTCTCCGGCACCGTGATCATGCTCATAACCGCAACGGTCGTTCCGGTGATCTTCGACTCGCTCGGCGACGTAGCCGCCGACGCCTCCCCGGCCGCCGCTCCTGCAGCGGCGTTGGCCACCCTGATAACCGTCACCGGACTCGTGCTGCGAGCGCCGGCCGCATGGCGTCTCTGGTCGCCGGTGATCGGCATCACGGTTGGATGCGTGGTGGCGGCGTCCTTCGGCATCTACGATGCGCAACCCCTTCGCGACGCCCCCTGGATAGGAGTTGCCATAGGCTCCTGGCCAGGGCTCGATGTCACCCCCGGTGCGGAGTTCTGGGCACTCCTGCCGGCATTCGTCGTGGTGACGCTGGTAGGAGCCATCGAGACCATCGGCGACGGGGTTGCAATCCAGCGCGTCTCGCGGCGGAGCCCGCGCGCCACCGACTTCCGGGTCGTGCAGGGGGCTCTGAACGCAGACGGCATGGGGAACCTGCTCTCGGGCCTCCTCGGAACCCTCCCCAATACGACGTACTCGACGAGCATCTCCCTAGCCGAGGTCACCGGGATCGGGGCACGAAGGGTGGGTGTGGTCATCGGGGCGTTGTTCGCAGCGGTGGCCTTCCTGCCCAAGGTGGCAGCTGTGCTGATCTCCATCCCCGCGCCGGTGGCCGCCGCCTACCTGCTGGTCCTCCTGGGGCTGCTGTTCATCCAGGGTGTGAAGATCATCATCAACGACGGCATGGATCACCGGAAGGCCACGGTCGCCGGAGTGTCGTTCTGGGTGGGTGTCGGCTTCCAGAACGGCTGGATCTTCCCGGACCTGCTGGGGGAGGGTTTTCTCGGAGTGCTGTTCGGCAACGGGATGACGGCCGGAGCCATCGTCGCCATCGTCATGGTCTTCTTCATGGAGGCGACCGCCCCACGGCGGAGCCGTCTCGAATTCGCTCTGGACATGGAGGAACTCCCCAGGCTCGGAGCCTTCCTGCGTGGAGTAGCCGAAGAGTACGGATGGGGGTCGGCCGCCGCCGAGCGCCTGGTCCTTGTCGGTGAGGAAACCCTTTCTAGCCTGCTGGAGGAACCACCCGACATCCCGGAGGAGCCGCGACACCTGCTCGTGACTGCTCGCCCCTATAGCGGCGGGGCCGAACTCGAGTTCCTGTGCGCATCCGAACCCGGGAACCTGGAGGATAGGTTGACGTACATGGGGGAGGCGCCGGACATAGCCGACGTCCGTGAGGTTTCGTTCCGCCTCCTGCGCCACTACGCCTCGTCGGTCCGCCACCAGAAGTATCACGACGTGGACATCGTGATGGTGAGGGTAGACCGGCCGGGAGTGGTGAATAGTGAATAGTGAATAGTGAATAGTGAATAGTGAATAGTGAATAGTGAATAGTGAATTTTTACGACTGGTTGTAGTATTAGTTATTGTTTCTCACCGCTCACCAATCGAGTGCTGCTCGAGGACCCCGATGTAGGGCAGGTTCCGGTACAACTGGTCGAAGTCCAGCCCGTAGCCGACCACGAACTCCGGACCGATCTCGAAACCCACGTAGCGGACTTCCACCGGCACCCGCTGCATGTTCTCCTTGACCAGCAGGGTGGCCAGTTCGATCGAGGCGGGCCGCCGGAGTCTCAGCGTCTTGAGGAGGTAGTCGATGGTGAGTCCCGAGTCCACGATGTCCTCCACCAGCAGGACATGGCGTCCCGCGATCTCCTCGTCCAGGTCCTTGAGGATCCGGACCACTCCGGAGGTCTTGGTGGCCGATCCGTACGAGGACACCGCCATGAAGTCGAACTCGACCGGGAGCCGGATATGGCGGGCCAGATCCGCCATCACCATAAAGGCCCCCCGGAGGACGCCGACCACCAGCAACGCTTCCCCCTCGTAATCGCGGGTGATCTGCTCCCCTATCTCGCGCAGGCGCGCCGCGATCTCGTCCTCGCCTATCAGTACCCGACCGGCTTCCACATCTCCTCCCGAGCGACCGACGCCACGACATGGCCCATCGTATCGTCATTCACCCAACCTGTGTACGCCCTCCGAACCCCCGGGATCCAGGCAACCCTTCCATCCACCTCCAGAACGGGCCAACCATCGCGCTCGTCTGCGGGTATACGCGCTTCCGACAGCGCGTCCGAAGCCCGCTTGCGCCCCTCACGCATCGCTATGCGGTCACCGGCGCCCACCCCTCTGATCACCACGCTCCGCCCCGAGAAGGAACCGATGTCGAACACCTGGCGCCAGCGTGACAAGGGATAGACCTCCGGCCGGCCGGTCCCCTGGTGAGCGGTCCAGGTCCAAGTCCCCCATCGCAGGGTCGCGTCGAGGTCCCAGCGGACCGGTCCGGGAGGCCCCTGGGTACCGGTCCCGATCCGCACGTGGGCGCCGACACGAGTCACCGGATGGCCGCCCGTGACCAGGGCGTTGCTCCCGCCCTTTGCCACTCCGAGGACAGCTTCGACATCCGCCCTGGTACCCGGGTAGCCGCCCGCCATTGCGCGCAGCGCCCTCCGCACCACTCGTGCGGCCAGGCTCGGCGGGAGGGTTCGGAGCAGTCCCGTGGGAATCCTCACGGTGCCTGCGCTCTGCTCGATCTTCACGCCGCCGGCCACCTCATCCAGAAAGGCCAGGTCTGTCTGCGCCAGCCCGGCCAACTCCACCAGCCTCCTCGAGATGCCGGACGAGATCGATCGTTCCCACTCGCCCAGAACCCGCCGGATCCGGACTCGCCTGAACGAGACATCGTGGTTGGCCGGATCATCGACGAACGGCAGCCGGAGCAGGCGGGCCAGTTCACGTGTCTCGGAGCGCGTCACGTCGAGCAGGGGCCGCACCAGGCTGTTCCTGCGCCGATGGATCCCGCGGAGCCCGTCCAGCCCCGATCCCCAGATGAGGTTGCCCAGCACGGTCTCCGCCTGGTCGGTCGATGTATGACCGGTTGCGACCAACTCGCCGGGGCGGACCATCCCATCCAGCGCCGCATAGCGGGCCCGGCGGGCCACCTCTTCGGCTGAGCCCGAACCCGACATCGTGATCCTTGCCGTCCGGAAACCCAGGCCGAGCCGGTCGGCCACCGCCGCGGCGGCCGACTCCATCCGATCAGAGGCGGGCCAGCCGTGGTGAACATGGACTGCCCGCACCGGTCGCCCATGCTGGAGTATGGCCCACGCAAGAACAGCGCTGTCCGCTCCGCCGCTGAGCGCAACCACCAAGGGAGCTCCGGACTCGCCCAGCCCCCCTCTGACCCTGTCTACGACTTCCGACCCGAGCCGGGTCAGCCGACGCGAGCCAGCCAAGACTCGGGCGCCTTGATCTCCGAGCGCGTGGGCAGGGTCTCGGGCGACTCCCATGCAATGTCCACAGCCGACCAACCGGCCCTACGCTCGACGTGGAGAATGAAGTCCCTTCCCTCCTCGTACTGCCGGAGCTTCATCTCCAGCCCGGTGAGTCTCAGCAAGGCAGCCACCCGCGGGTTGTTCCGTCGCTGGGCGAGCAACCCGGACATCCTGCGCCACGTAACCAACTGGCGGGACCCGATCCGATCCATCACCACATGACCATGACCCTCGAGCAGTGACATGAGCGCCTGCACCTTGTCGAGACGGCGGAGTTCGGCGGGTGTCGCCATGAGTCCCGGGATGCCGGCCTCGCCGAGCGAGAAAAAGCCCTCTACGCCGGCCCGCTGGATCCCCGAGACGAGCACGGCGAGCCGGGATTCGTCCGGTTTGGAAACGTTGAGAAGCCCCATCGCGAGATCCAGGAAGTACGACCTCAACCAGGGGACCCCGACGAACTGGAGCCGGTGAGTGGCTTCGTGGAGCGCGACCCAGAAGCGGAACTCGTCCGGACGGAGTTGGTTCCTTCGCTCGAACTCCAGGATGTTGGGAGCGGGCAGGCAGATCTCGTCACCGCTCCCGGCCGAAGGAATAACCAACTCGTACTGCCCCAGAACCCGGTGGGAAAGGAGCCCGAGCAGCACGCCCATCTCGATCGCCAAAAGCCGTCCCGAGAGTCCGTCGCCCAGTCCGGCATCCGCCAATTCGTTCTCCAGCGAACTCTCAACCGGACTGAGTAGGGCAGAGAAGAAGGCCAGGTTACGTTCCACCCAGGTCAATCGGTCTATGACCGCAACTCTCGGGACGTCGCCACCCGACAGGCCCGTCTCATCCTCGACCATTCCCGCAGCCCGCACGACCATCGAGGGAGCCGTCTCTTCAAGTACGCGCCGGTGGTAACCATCGGCGAGGGGATAGGTGCCGGCCAACCGACCGGCTATGCGGGCTGCCTGCTCGACGTGCACATCATCCATCATGAGCGGGCCCGTTCACGGACCTTCCGAGTAAGGCGTCGGCGCCTCTCGATCCTCACCGGATCACGCGATACCGATTCTTGGTGACCCTGACGAAATACATGACGATGGCTCCGACGACGGCCACCGTGCCGAGCAACAACGTGGCCGGAACCAGGAAGCGGTACGACCACTCGGGGTCCGGTTGAGCCGGGGCGTCGTCGGGCACCGGTACTGCGGGCTCGGGAACTTCGGCGACCGGAGTCTCGACCGGGCCGTTCTCCTGGGCACCGACCGGAGCAACGGATACGCCGCCGAACCAAAGGACAAGCAGTGCAAGTGTCAGCAACGGGATGAGGAGGCCGGCGGGCACGTTGAATCGGACGGATCGCGACATTAGTCCAACTGTACCATCCGGAAGGCGTTGTTCACTAATACCCGACCCGCTGAGAGGGTCCGTCGGAGCCGGACGCGGCGGGAAGGGGTTGGCGGAACAAGCCGGGCGGGACCGGGCAGCCGGCCCGGACAAGAGCGAGGCGCCAGGAGGGTGACGAACCCATCGCCCAGCGCAGCGAGGCTGTAGCGACCCGACCCGCCAGGTGTCCCCCCGGGACGTCCCTCATCCCGAGGATGCGGCGGATGCGGACGGGGGTTATGGCGACCGCTCCCCTGAACAGGAGGCTGTACCCGGCCTTGTGGAGAGGACCTAGGGGTGGATCGGACAGGAACTCCACCGCGGCCTGCATGCCTGGTGAACGTTCCAGATCGGGATGGCCCCCGACCCAGTCCCTCAACGCGCCGGCGTCCGTGGGCAGGGGGTCCGCGTCCAGCATTCGCCCGATCCGCGCCTGCTCGGCCACGAACCGGTCGGCTTCCGAAGGCGCCAGGGACCTGGGACCGTATGCCTGGAAGGCGGCCAGGAACGAGTCGGTGAGCACGTTGTGGACCCAGGCCGAGAGGGCGGGCGCGCCTGCCGAGTACGGCAGGCCCCGATGGGATCGCCCGACAACCATCTGGTGGGCGGCACGGACGAGATCGACGGCCCGGGAAACCTCGGGCATGGCGCCGAAAGTGGTAGCGGTCACGTATGCCGAAGTGCGGGACAGACGGCCCAGTGGATCCTCCCTGAACAGCGAGTGGTCGGCCACGCCGGCCACGACCTCGGGATGGGCGCTCTGGATCAGGAGCGCCCGGATGCCTCCCACGAAGGCCGCCACATCCCCTATCAGGGGCCACGAAGCAGATCCAGGGCCGCATACCCCCGGGTCGCCCGGATAGTCGAGGGTCCTCCGCAGCGGGTACTCGACATGACTGAACAGACCGGCCGTAGACGCTCGGATCCGCGTGCGCAGATAGCCCGGAGTCCCGGCCGCCACGATCAGATCAGCGGCGAGTCAGGTCGCGAATGGAGCGCCTTATGCGATCGACCATCTCGGGCGGCGCTTCGACTCTGGAATGGTCACGGATGAATCTGAGGAGACGCTGTTCGAACTCGTAGGCCCGCTCGCAGTTCAGGCAACTGCGCAGGTGGAGCCGGATCCGCACTTTGCGGACCGCCCGAATCTCCCCGTCCAGGTACGAGTAGACGCGGGACAACGCTCGGATACAACTCCCTCTATCCATGGTCGAAGTCACCCGTAGAGTCCACGATGCCCTGCTCCCTCGCCGTCTCCCACAATAACTTCTGCAGCGCCTTTCTTCCACGATGAAGGCGGGACATGACCGTACCGATGGGGATTTCGAGCATGGCGGCGATTTCCTTGTACGAAAAGCCCTGGATGTCAGCCATCAGGACCGGCATCCGGTAGGGTGCCGGCAGGGAGTCTATGGCGTTCCGCACATCGGCGCCTTCGAGCGCCTCGAACACTTGGTCCTCGGCCGACCGCGCCACCCTGTTGCCCTCCAGCGGCGCCAGCTTCCGGTAGAGGTACAGGTCTTGGACCTCGTCCAGTTCGACTTCGTGGGGACGGCGCTGCAGCTTCCGGTAGCGGTTGATAAAGGTATTGGTAAGGATCCTGTAGAGCCAAGCACGCAGGTTGGTGCCCTCGGTGAACCCCTCGTAACCGCGGTACGCCTTCAAGAACGTCTCCTGCACCAGGTCCTCGGCATCGGCCGGGTTGCGGGTCATCCGGAGCGCGGCCGAGTAGAGCCTGTGGGCGTGTTGGAGCGCATCCCGCTCGAAGTCTGCCGTATCCGCCATCGTCCCACGCCCTGCTCGACTGCCATCAGGCAGATGGCCTCCACACCCCCGCCGAATGATGCGGACCGGATGCCCGGTGGCAGGGGCGGTGGCGGTCCACCGAGCCGGAGAGGGGAATCGAACCCCTGACCTGCTCATTACGAGTGAGCCGCTCTGCCGACTGAGCTACTCCGGCGCGATCAATGATCCTAGCCGGAGCGGTCGGCCTACCCTACGGTGCGATCTCCGAGAGATGCGCCAGGTGACGGTCCACACCCCGACCCCGCCATGCCCACCACAGGGACGGACCGGTCACCATCCCGGGAGCAGCTCAATCGGTGGAGAGCCCATCGGAGGACAGAGACCGTATCTCCCGGTCGAGAACCGAGAAGACCGCATCCGTGAGAGCTCTCACCCCGTCCGAACCTTCGAATCGGGACGGTTCGATCGGGCAGCCCACCACAACCCGGATGGGTGCCCGCCTGATCCTCATCCCGTCCAAGGGCATGGCGTGCTGTGTTCCCCACACCGCGACCGGCACGATCGGGACATCGGCGCGGGTCGCAAGCCAGGCCGCGCCCGAGGCGACCGGCGCCTCTCCCCAGTCACGCACCCGGCGGCCCTCCGGAAACACCCCGACGATCCCGCCCGCCTCGAGGTGGCGCAGAGCCGCCCTGAATGCCCCGACCGGATAGCGGCGTTCCCTGGGGAACGGGATCGCGCCGAACAGGTTGAAAACCCAGTCGAGGATCACCGCATTACCCCACAGCTCGTCGAGTGCCAGGAACCGGACGGGCCGACCAAGAGCGAGACCGGCGATCGGCGGATCGAGATGGGACAGGTGGTTGATGGCCGCCACATACGGCCCGGCCGGTGGTCTGCATCGTCTAACCGCTGAATACGGGAACCAGGCGGCCAGTACCCGGGCCGGCGGCCACGCGAGCCTCCAGAGCGCGCGGCGCGCTAACCCCTCCCAATAGCCGGGCACGCGGCGTCACTCCTCCTGCGACCGCAGCCTCAGCGCTTCGAGTTGCTCGTCCGTCCCGAAGCAGATCAGCAGATCGTCCGCCTGGAATACCAAGTGCAGGGAGGGATTCGTAATGAAGGAACCATCCCGGAGCACGGCCAGAACGGAGGCCCCGGTGGTGCTCCGGATTGCGCAGTCCGCCAGCGACCGATCTGCGAACACCGAACCGGCGGCTACCCTGATCTCGACGAGCCGTACCGCGAAATCGCCGTTGTTCATCACGACGTCCAGGAACTGAGCCACTTCCGGATGCGCGACCAGGGCCGCCATTCGCGCCCCACCGATCTGGTCCGGATTGACCACGCGGTCTGCTCCCGCGTGCTGCAGCTTGGCGACCGTGGCGGACTCGTTGGCCCTGGCCACTATGAAAATGTCCGGGTTGATGTAGCGCGCAGTGAGCGTTATGAACAGGTTGTCGACATCGGAGTCGAGGGCGACGATCAGGGTCTTAGCCTGCCCGAGCCCGGCTCGGACAAGGACATCGTCGTCAGTGGCATCACCGACCACGACCCGGTGTTGGACACCATGCATGGCCGCCGGCTCATCGCGGTCGACGATTACCACTTCTTCGCCGGCCCGGATCAACTCGTCCTCGATTGCTTTTCCGACCTGGCCGAATCCGCACAGGACCACATGATCCCTCAACCGCTCGATCCTGCGTTGCATGCGTCGCCTCCGGAACCGGTCGTCGAGCCTACCTTCGAACATCGTCTCGATGAGGACGCCCAGCGTATACAGGCTGGTGCCAGTGCCGAACAGGATGAGGAAGACCGTGAAGACCTGGTAACGCTCGGCCACCGGACCTACCTCCCGGTACCCGACGGTGGAGATGGTGATCACGGTCTGGTAAACGGCGTCCAGGAAGTCGAGACCGAGCGCCACGTAGCCGCCGGTGCCCGCCAGCAGCACCAGAGCGATCACGCCTAGACCCGCTCGGAACCGTCGCCACGGATCCTCGAGAGCATGGGCGGCCGAAAGCCGCCGGGATATCAACTTCACGCCAGCGAAGGATAGATACAGTGGCTGGCGGTCACGGACCACAGGACACCGGGCGCGGACCACTCATCACTCACCAGCTCAGAGTGCTGCGGTCAGTCCGCCGGCGGCTGCAGTGAAAGTCACGACCAACCATGGAGGGAGCTTCCAGAACGCGAGCATTAGGAATGCTATGAGTGCCAACCCGAAGTCGGCAGGCCCGAGAATTGCGCTCGACCACAGCGGATCGTAGAGAGCCGACAGCAGAATCCCCACCACCACTGCGTTGACACCTCGCAGGACTGCCTGTACACGCGGCCGGGAACGCATAGCCCCGAACGTGGGCAGGGTGGCTACCACGATCAGGAAGGACGGCAGGTAGATGGCGGACAAGGCGAGGGCGGCGCCCGCCACCCCGTTGGGCTCAGGACCCATGGCGAACCCGATATAGGCCGCGAACGTGAAGATCGGCCCGGGTATGGCCTGAGCTGCGCCGAAGCCGGCGAGGAACGTCTCCTCGTCGATCCAACCGGACTCCACCACCTCTCGCTCGAGCAACGGCAGGACCACCGGAGCGCCCCCGAACACGAGGGCGCCCGAACCGTAGAAGGCGTCGGCGGTATCGATGGCGTGAGAATCGAGCGCGGCGCGCACCACCGGCAGCGCCACCAGCAGGCCAACGAACAGCGCAATGCTCACCACCGCCGCCCCCCGACCGGCGCCCAACTCACGGGAGCGGGCCACCGGCGTCTCCCGGCGCAGTAGGAACCATCCCAGGATCCCGCCGGCGACTATGACCACCACGATGGTCGTGCGCGCCGAGGACGGGAACGCAAGGAGAGCAGCGGTGGCGAGGACGACCATCGAACTCCGCGTCTTGTCAGGAGCCAGTTGGCGCCACAGTTTCCATACGGCCAAAGCCACCACCGGCACCGCCACGACCACCAGCCCATGGATCCATCCCGCGAGCTGATCGGTCAGCCGTGAGGCCGTCCATGCGAACGCGGTGAGCAACACGGCAGATGGGAGGGCAAAACCGAGCCACGCCGCGAGGCCGCCCAGCATCCCGCGGCGCATGATGCCGATGGCGATGGCCAACTTGCTGCTTCCCGCTCCCGGGAACACCTGGGAGAGGGCGACCAGGTCCGCAAACGTCTTGGTGTCGAGCCACCCTCGTCGCTGCACGTACTCGTCCTCGAAGTACGCGAAGTGGGCCAGCGGACCCCCGAAGGCAACGCACCCCAGCCGAAGAGACACCAGAAAGATCCGGATGGCGGACTCCCGCTCCGGGGCCGGACCTCCCGCTGCGGATGTACCGACCGGTTCGCGGTCTTGCCTACCGGTCACAGAGTCCCTCCGGTGAATGGTCAGTGATTCTCGACCGGGACGATACCGACCTCGATGGTCTCAGCCGGGAGAAGCCACTCTCCCGCGACCCGGCGCGCCTATCACCTCTCCGCGCTCGTAAACCACCCGGCCCCGCAGGATCGTGCGATCGATGGCCCCGACAACCGGGCGCCCCGCGTCGGGCGTCCAACCGCACTTGCTGTGCACCAGGTCGTCGCTGATGACCTTCGGAACCCGTCCTCGAGGGACTCGGAGTGCGTCACATCGGCTTCGATACCGGCAGCAATGCCTCCCGAGTTCCGGAGCCGGGCGGCGGCTCGGGCCGCGGCCCCACCGTCGACGTCCAGGACAGCTACCCGCCCACCTTCCGCGATGATGTGCTCGGCCACGGCCATCCCGATACCGCCGACCGCTCCTGTGACGACGGTCGCCCTCTCCTCGAGCGTCACGGCAATCCCGCTCCGGATCCGGAAAGGCTGAGGAGGGCGTGCGGCAGAGGCGCATCGTGTGTGGGATGACCTTGGATCGTGGGCAGCAACCGGCCGTCTCCGGCAGGCATCTGGACCCTGCAACTACAGTCCACAACGATATCGGATCACGATATCGAGTGTCGAGGGCCTTGCGCGGAGGCAAGAACCGGATGGACCGCAACCCGCTGGATGTACTCGCCGACCACATACTCGAGCTCAGGTTCGAGGCGATACCCGACCAGGTGATAAGGCAGGCGAAGGCCGTCATACGCCACGACCTGGCAGTCGGGATGCTCGGCAGCGGCACCGACGAGGCCCTTAGAGCAGTGGATTTCGCGACTTCGACGGGCAATTCGGGCTCGTCGACCGTAATCGGGCACCGGATGACACTGGCTCCGATCGACGCGGCGTTCGCCAACGCGGTGATCATGCGCTCGCTCCGGCAGGAGGATTCGATCCTCCCTTCGTTCATCCACCCCGGTCCCATGGTCATACCCCCCGCCCTGGCGATCGCCGAAGCACGCGGGCTTGCCGGACACGAGGTGATCACCGCGGTGGTAGCGGCCTACAACGTGCTCGGAGTGTTGGCCGGATCGGAATGGACGTGGGAGAAGTGCGCCCGCACGCCTTCCCATGTATACGGCGCTTTCGGAGCGGCAGCCGTTTCGGCCCGGCTCCTGGGTCTGGACCCCGATCAGACGCGAACGGCGCTGGCTTACGCCGGTAACTACGGCGCGATGATCACCCACGGTTTCCACAACCACCAGTACGGCGTCCTGGCCCGTAACGGTATGACCGCGGCCGGACTCGGGCGAGCTAGGGCCCCTTACAGGGAAGATGCTCTCGAAGGGCCGCACGGCTTCTTCGAAGCCCAGGTCGGCGCAGTGCGGCCGAGCCTCCACGAGGACCTGCAAGGAGTCGGAAGGCGCTGGGAGATCATGACCGCCGTTCTCAAGCCCTACCCGTGCACGGCGATCAACGTGGTACCGCTCACTCTGATTGAAGAGTTGTTGAGACGGGAAGGACTCTCCGCCGACGGGGTTGCCCGGCTGACGGTACGGAGATCGAGAGATTCGTTCCGCGTTCCCGGGATCAACGACCCTGATCCGCATGCGAAGGAGTTCGGACGGGTCAGTTCGCTGCAGTTCAACCTGGCGGTCATGCTGCTGCGAGGATCGGTGACACCGGAGTCTCATAGGGATCCCGACCTCGCCGAACGTGCCGCCGGCCTGGCGGGCATCATCCGGATCGAGCCTTCCGCCTCGACGGACCTACTCCACCACGAGGTACTCCTGACCGCATCGGACGGACGCCGGTTCCGTGTCTCCGGAGGTGCGGAGGTCCTGGCCGCGCCCCGACCGGTGGCCATCGCGCGGATGTATCCCGGGAGCGACTCGACGGCAGCCCGGATCGAACGGATGGTCTCCGAGGTCCATCAACTCGACTCGGCCGACCGCGTAACCGGGTTGATGCGATGCGTCGCGTGACCACCGGCGCAGCGGGGCCGGGTCGTAACGACCGGTCGGGAGTCACGGCCGCGCTGTTAGCGTGCCCCGAACCCGAACCCCGGCGCGGGGAGGAGCCGCCATGATGGAAGACCTGATCGCGAATACCTACGACGTGATCGACGCCAACCCGGTCCTCGCGGGCGAGACCTTCCGGGTAACCCACCTTCAACGAACCGAGAGATCCACGAGCGCGGTGTGCTCCATCGAGGCGGGCGGGGGCCTACGACCGCACATCCACCACCACCACGACGAGGTCATCGTCTTCCTGGAAGGCGAAGCCGACTTCCGCCTCGGCGACGAGATACGGCAGGTGAGAGCCGGTGATGTGGCGGTCGTACCGGCCGGAACCGCACACGCCACTATGAACGCCGCCACCCGTGTGGTCATAGCCGCGGTCTTCGCTCCCAACTTCGATCCCGAGAACGAGGACCGCGAGTACGTCGACTGACCGTCTGGGTGTCAGGTGATTGTACGGATTCCTGACATCTTCGACTGCCGAAGTCGACCGGCATAACGAGCAAGGTGCGGTAGCCGTTTACGGCAACCGGCAACCCGCACCTGACTGCCGCCGCGGCCGGTTGGGAAGCGAGCCGGTGGGCCACGTAGTGTGGTGCCCATGGCATCGACCGCGCCACCGGATAGGCCGCGCTCCGCCGACGTCTCCCCGGCAGATCCCGGGTTCCTGGAGCGGATCATCGGTCTGCGGCGAGAATTGCACCGCCATCCGGAACTCTCGGAGCAGGAGGAGCGGACTGCCGGTCTCATCTGCTCGTTTCTGGAGGAACTCGGAATCCCTTACCGGGCCGGGGTCGGAGGGAACGGTGTGGTGGCGCGTTTGAGCGGCCGCAAGGTCGGGCCCGTGGTGGCCCTTCGAGCCGATATCGATGCCTTGCCGATACGGGAGGAGACCGGGCTCCCGTTCGCTTCGGCGGTCGAAGGCGTGATGCACGCCTGCGGCCACGACGGCCACACCGCCATGCTGATGGGCGCGGCGATTCTGCTCCGCGCAGAGCCTCCCCCTTACCCGGTCCGGCTCCTGTTCCAGCCGGCCGAGGAGCGCGGGAGCGGGGCGCGGATGATGATCGCGGACGGGGCTATCGACGGGGTATCCGCCGTCTTCGGCGGACACCTGGACATCAACTACCCGGTCGGAACGCTGGTGGTCAGCGATGGAGCGGTCAACGCAGCGTCCGACTACTTCACGATCCGTATCAAGGGCAGGACGGGACACGCCGCCAGGCCTCACCAAGCGGTGGACGCAGTGGTTGCCGGGGCGTCGCTGGTGAGCGCACTCCAGACGATCGTCGCTCGAGAGGTAGACCCAGCAGATCCGGCGGTGCTCACGGTGGGAAGTTTCACCGCCGGAACCGCCGAGAACGTAATCGCCGGCGCCGCCAGGCTCACTGGGACCATCCGTACCCTCGACCCCGAGGTACGCCGGCATCTCTGTGACTCGGTGGTCCGGATGGCCACCGCGGTCGCGCAGTTGCATGGCTGCGCGGTGGAACCGGAGGTGCGAGAGGGTAACCCACCAGTCGTCAATGCCCCGGCTATTACGCGGTTGGCCCGGCAGGCCGCGTCGGCGGTCGTGGAGGACACCGGCTTGCTACAGATGCACACCGTCAACATGGGATCCGAGGACTTCGGGCGATACCTGGAGAGGGTTCCCGGCTGTTACATCCGGTACGGCGGTCTCACGCCCGGTCATGAACCGTCGCCAGCCCATTCGGGCCGTTTCGACTTCGATGAGCGGGCGCTCGGCATCGGGGCGCGATGGCTCGACAAGGTCGCACGGGTAGCGGGCGAGGAACTGGCCCGCTAGCTACTCAACCCTCCAGTGCTCGCGTGACCGCCGCCATGAAACGGCGTCCCTCGGCGCCATCGATTATGCGATGATCGTAGGAGAGGCTGAGGGGAAACTGCCGGACGGCGGCAATGGCGCCATCCCGGACCACCGGACGCGGTTCGGCACGCCCGACCGAGAGGATGGCGGTGGTTCCGTAGGGGATGATCGGAGTCCCGCGTCCCCCACCGACCGCCCCGATGTTCGAGACGGTGAAGGTCTGGCCCCTTAGTTCATCAACCTGCAAGGTCCGTTCCTTCGCGCCAGAGGCCAGCCTGCGCACCTCTGCGCCCAGATCCTCGATCGAGAGGGTGTCGGCGTCATGGACTACCGCAACCATCAGCCCGTCGGGGGTGTCGACCGCGAATCCGATGTCGTAGAACCGGCGTTCGACGATGTCATTACCTTCCACCGCTGAGTTGAATCCGGGAAACCGAACCAGCAAGGGGACGAGGCGGGCGATGAGGAGAGCCTCGACCGGTGGCTTGCCGAGACGTCTCCGTTCAGCCATGAGCCGGTCCGAATCCGCGTGCCCGTAGGTGGTCACGTGGGGTATCTCCCGCCAGGACCGGGACAGGCTCTCTGCGATTGTCCTGCGGAGGCGGGCCATCGGTATCCGGACCGCAGGACGGGCGGAGGCGGCCGCCCGCACATCATCTTCGGTGATGCGTCCTAGCGGACCGGTTCCGCGAACCCCTGAGAGGTCCACCCCCAACTCGTCGGCCAGTTTCCTCACGTAGGGCAGGGCGAGCGGCCGGCGGGGTACTCCAGGATCCGCCTCCGGGAGAACACCTACCACAGGCGCTGACCGCCGCTCAGCGGGCGGCGGCGCTCCGGGTGCGTGGTCCCAACGCTCACCGGGCTCCCCGATCACCGCGAGGAGCGAATCGACCTCCACCGTTTCCCCGTCCTCCCCGCCTCGGTGCAACAGAACACCCGCGAACGGCGAAGGTATGTCGACGATCGCCTTGTCGGTCTCCACCTCGACCAGCGGTTCGTCGAGCCCGACCCGTGCGCCCACCTCCACGTACCAGGAGACGATCGTCGCCTCCACGAGACCCTCGCCCACGTCGGGAAGGTGGAATTCTCGCGCCATCTCAGCCCGCCAGAGCGTGCTCGGCAGCAGAAACGATCCGGGACACCGATGGCATGTAGTGACGTTCTGCGAGCCGCAGTGGAACCACGACATCCCACCCCGTCACTCTCTGCACCGGCGCTCGCAGCGAATAGAGGGCCCGTTCCTGTATCAGCGCCACGATCTCGGCGCCGTAACCGCCGGTCAGGGGTGCCTCGTGAACGATGACGGCGCGGCCGGTCTTCTCGACCGACGAGACGATCAGATCCGCGTCGAGGGGCACGAGGGTTCTCACGTCGACCACCTCGGCGCTCACGCCCTCTTCAGCCAGCTTGGCAGCGGCCTCCCTCGTCTCGCGCATCATCGCGCCGTAGGAGACGAGTGATACATCGGAGCCCGGTTGCTCGACTACGGCCGAGCCGATGGCCGTCGTGTAGCGGCCACTCGGCACCTCGCCCCGGGCCGCCCGGTACAGACGGATCGGCTCCATGAATATGACCGGATCCGGGTCGTCCACCGCCGCGAGGAGCAGACCCTTCGCGTTCTCGGGCGTGGAGGCAACCACGACCTTGAGGCCCGGAATGTGAGCGTAGATGGCTTCTGTCGACTCGCTGTGGTGCTCGGCGGCTCCTATCCCCGCTCCGAAGGGAAGCCGGATCACCATGGGGGCGGTGAATCGGTGCCGGGATCGGTTCCGGATCCTGGCAACGTGGTTGATCACCTGGTCGTAGGCCGGATAGGAGAAACCCATGAACTGGATCTCGACTATGGGCCGGATTCCGGCAACCGCCATCCCGAAGGCAGCTCCGACTATCCCCGACTCCGCCACCGGGGTGTCGATGACCCGCTCCGTTCCATGCTTGCGGGCCAGCCCGTCGGTGATCCGGAACACGCCTCCGGTCGTCCCGATGTCCTCCCCCATCACCACCACCCGGGGATCCGACAGGGCGTGGTCGAGCGCCGAGTTGAGAGCCTGCGCCATGGTCATGACGCTCATCGCCAGCCCCTCTCCGCCAGGCAACGCTGGAGCAACAACGGCGCGGTCGGCTCCTGGTAGGTGGCGTCGAAGATTTCCCCGGCGCTGAACGACGCTAGTGACTCAGCCTCGGCAACGGCATCCTCGATCCGCTGTGATGCCCGATCCTGCAGGTCGGCCTGCCACCTGTCGTTCCAGGCTTCCCGCCGCTGCAGCCATAGGCGAACCCGCTCCAGGGGGTCCTTGCCGCGCCACGCGGTGACATCCTCCTGCTCCCGGTACCGTCGATGGTCGTCTGCAGTGGTGTGGCCGTGAATCCGGTACGTGAGGGCCTCGATCAGCGTCGGGCCCTCACCGGCGCGAGCCCTTGCGACCGCCTCGCCGACAACTTCTTCGACGGCCAGGACATCGTTGCCATCGACCATGACTCCCGGAAAGCCGTAGGCCACGGCCTTCTGGGCGATGGTTTCGGACGCCGTCTGCCGGGACCGGGGCATGGAGATGGCCCAACCGTTGTTCTGGCACAGGAACACCGTGGGGAGGCGGTAGACGCCCGCGAAGTTCATCGCCTCGTGGAAGTCCCCCTCCGAGGTGGCCCCGTCCCCGAACATCGTCAGGGCAACGGCATCGGTTCCCATCAGCTTCTCCGCCCAGGCGACCCCCACCGCATGGATCATGTGCCCGCCCACCGTTATGGAGGGCGGGAGGACTTTGACACCCTCCGGTGGATGACCGCCCCGCTCGTCGCCCATTCTGGTTAGGAGCAGGTTCGTCCATGGGTAGCCGTGGAAGCGCATCGCGGCGGCATCCCGGTAGCTGGCCACCAGCCAGTCCCCCTTAGCCAGCGGTGCGACCGCCCCGACCTGGGCAGCCTCCTGGCCCTCGTAAGGTGCATAGGTGGCGAGGCGACCCTGGCGCTGGAGGGCCGACGCCTTGTGGTCGTAGAGTCGCGCCTCCACGAGCGCTGCGTACCGGGCGCGCACGGTGCGCACGTCGGGCGCTGTGCGGCCGGTCAGAACACCGTCCGGAGCGAGTATCTGGCGAGGCTTGAGGTGCATGTTCGGGAAGGCTACAGTGTGTCGATAACGAATCACGATATCGGATGTCGAGACCATCGGTCGGGAGGGCAGGAATGCACCGCCGTCCCGTGCCGGGTCAGCGGGGATTCAAATGGCGGACATCGTTGAGCGCAAGGTGGGTGACCTGACCCTCCGGATTGATCGCGACCTGTGCGTCGGATTCGAGCATTGCACGGACGAGTCGCCCACCGCCTTCCGGCTCGGTGACTACGACGTGGTCGAGTTCGCCGACCCCGAACAGGAGGACAGGTCACGCCTGATCACGGCATCCGAGGTCTGTCCCGTGGACGCACTTACCGTGGTCGACTCGGAGGGCAACCAACTGGTTCCGCGAGCCTGAGCCGGCCCCCGGGCGGGCGGGAAACGTCGTACGATTGTGAGCAGACCGACGGAAGGGACCGGGATGAGCAGCGGATCGCTGGTGGAGTTGACGACGGCCGCGGCCGAGAAGGTGATCGAACTCGCCGACGGGGAGGCGGACCGCGCCTACCTGCACGTCTATCCCGCGGGCCAGGGATGCTGCCGGACGGTCTACGGCCTCGCGTTCCTACCCCAGGTAGACGACGAGTTCGAGGTGTCCGAGACGCACGGCGTCAAGGTGGCGGTGGCCACCAAGTCCCGCGATACGGTCCAAGGCGTCGAGATCGACTTCGTGCAAACACCCCAAGGCGATGGGTTCACGGTCATCAACCAGAACCCCACCGCAGGCGGTGGCTGCGCCTGCCACTGAAGCCGGGTGCCAGTTGAGTTGTACCCCTCCGAGGAGCGTCACAGGCTTCTCTAACCACTAAGCCACCAGCCACCAGGGTGTTACCTCCGGTGAGCGCCCTGCCGGATGTACAAGGCGCTGATCTGGCCGGTCCGTGCATCCCGGTCGCCGATACTCCGAGCCGGCTCGGTATCGGGCTACGATATCGCCAATCAAGGTCGCCGCCGGAGAGAACCAGAGGAGGCGGGCTATGTGGGCTTACATCCTGCGACGAGCAGCCCTCGGCCTTCTCACGTTGTTCGTCATCTCGATCATCTCCTTCATCATCATCCAGCTACCGCCGGGCGATTTCGTGTCAACTGCACTCGCGGAGTTGGCTGAGAGCGGAACCGAGACCGCAGACGAGTTCGCGGCGCAACTCCGCGCGGAGTACGGGCTGGATCGCCCGCTCGTGGTCCAGTACGGCATCTGGATGAGCCGGGTGCTGAGGGGCAACCTCGGTACGTCGTTCTTCTACCAGAAACCCGTGGTGGAGGTGATCGGGGATCGGTTGCCGCTCAGCATGCTGGTGTCGATCTCGGCGCTCGTCTTCACCCTGCTGATCGCGATCCCCATCGGTATCTACTCCGCGGTCCGCCAGTACTCGGTCGGCGACCACATAGCCACGTTCTTCGGCTTCCTCGGCCTGGCCACGCCCAACTTCCTTCTCGCCCTGGTGCTGTTGTACGTGGGTTTCCTATGGCTCGACGTCTCCTTGGCAGGTCTGTTCTCGGCCGAATACGCGACCGCGCCATGGAGCCTCGCCAAGATCGGAGACCTCCTGGTTCACCTTCCGATTCCGGCCATCGTGCTGGGGACCGCGGGAGCAGCGCAATTGATCCGGATCACCCGGGCCAACCTGCTGGACGAGAAGCGCCAGCCCTACGTGACGACCGCCCGGGCGAAGGGCCTGTCGAACCGCCGGGCCATAGGCAAGTATCCGGTCAGGGTGACGATGAATCCGGTCGCGAGCTCGGTGGGCCTGCTGTTTCCCAGCATCGTCTCGGGTGCGGTGATCGTGTCGGTGGTGCTGAGCCTCCCCACGATGGGTCCGGTCCTGCTGAGTTCTTTGCTCAGCCAGGACATGTACCTCGCCGGGGCCATCATCCTCCTGCTGGGCGCGTTCACGGTACTCGGGGTGTTCCTCTCCGACCTTGTCCTGATGTGGCTCGATCCCCGCATCCGCCATGGCCACTACTGACGAGAGCCGCCAATCCGCCCCTACCGGAGCAGGGTTGCCAACCAAGCGCGGTTCGACGGCGGACAGCGATCGGGACGGCGTCTATGTCGCACCGCAGTGGAAGCTCATGTGGTGGAGGTTCCGCAAACACAGGGTCGCGGTGAGCGCCGGTGTGGTCGTGGGTGCCTTCTACCTGGTCGCGCTGCTCGCCAACTTCATCGCCTACTCGGATCCCGAGGACTCCCGAGCCGAGCAGTCATTCGTGCCGCCCAGCCCGATCCACTGGTTCCAGGATGACGGCTCCTTCTCCCCCCATGTCCACCCGCTGGTCGGCGAGCGCGATTTCGAGACCTTCAAGAAGGTCTGGACAGCCGACGAATCTGTGTCCATCCCGATCCGTCTGTTCGCTCGCGGCTACGAGTACCGGTTGTTCGGTGTCTTCGACACCGACGTTCACCTGATCGGGGTCCCTGACGAGTACGAAGCGGAGTCCACGATCTTCCTACTCGGAAGCGACAACTTCGGCCGGGACATCTTCTCGCGGCTGGTCCTCGCCACCCGAACCTCCCTGACGATAGGACTGGTCGGAGTGTTCCTAAGTCTCGTTCTGGGCGTCACCCTCGGGGGGATCTCCGGCTATTACGGTGGCATCACCGACTCGCTGATCCAGCGGGTGATCGAGATACTGCGCTCGGTTCCCGTGATACCCCTCTGGCTGGGCATCGCGGCGGCGCTGCCACAGACTTGGAGTCCAACCCGGATCTACTTCTCGATCACCATCATCATCTCGCTCATCGGATGGACGGCCCTGGCCCGCGAAGTCCGGGGAAGGTTCCTGCAGCTACGCCATGAAGACTTCATAATGGCCGCTCAACTGTGCGGGGCCGGCGACCGGCGCATCATCCGGGTCCACATGGTCCCCCTCATGACCAGCCACATCATCGCCGCCACCACCCTGGCGGTGCCGCTCATGATCATCGCTGAGACGTCACTCAGTTTCCTGGGTCTCGGACTGCGACCGCCCGCCATATCCTGGGGGGTCATGCTTCAGGACGCCCAGAATGTCCAGACTGTCGCCCAAGCGATCTGGATGCTCATACCCGTGGCACCGGTGATCCTGGCCGTGCTGACCTTCAACTTCCTCGGCGACGGTGTCCGGGACGCGGCCGATCCCTATGCAGCCTGACGTGCGGACCGACCCCCCGCTGCTCTCGGTGCGGAACCTCAGAACGTACTTCCTGGCCGACGAGGGAACCACCAAGGCGGTCGATGGCGTGAGCTTCGACGTGTTGGCAGGCCGGACGCTCGGGATCGTCGGAGAGAGCGGCTGCGGGAAGAGTGTCACCGCGCAGTCGATTCTGCGAATCGTCGACGACCCGGGCCGGATCGTCGACGGCGAGATCCTCTTGTCCCGCAACGGTGGGAGGCCGGTCGATCTGGTGAAGCAGCGCAAGAACGGGAAGTTCATGCGTTCGGTGCGCGGAGGTGAGATCGGGCTGGTGTTCCAGGAACCGATGACGTCGTTCAGCCCGGTCCATACCATCGGCAACCAACTCGTCGAAGCCATTCGCCTCCACGACAGCCTGACGAAGAGACAGGCCAGGGACAAGGCGACCGATCTGCTCACCATGGTGGGAATCCCCCGACCCGCCTCGACCCTGGACCAGTACAGCTGGGAACTCTCCGGGGGTCTTCGCCAGCGTGCCATGATCGCCCACGCTCTCGCACCGGACCCCAGACTGCTGATCGCAGATGAGCCGACCACTGCGCTGGACGTCACGACCCAGGCCCAGATCCTCGACCTCATGATGTCCCTCCAGGACGAACGGTCGATGGCCGTGATGCTCATCACCCATGACCTCGGAGTCATCGCCGAGACCGCCGACGAGGTGGTGGTCATGTATCTGGGTCGCGAGGTAGAGAAGGGTTCGGTGGAGGACATCTTCTACGATCCCCAGCATCCCTACACGCGGGCGTTGTTGCGTTCCATACCTTCCCTGGACGCGGCGCCGAAACTCAAGCTTCCCGCCATTACCGGATCTGTCCCCCATCCGTTCGACCGCCCGTCCGGGTGCGGCTTCCATCCCAGGTGCCCGGAAGCCATGGAAGGCTTGTGCGACATCGTAGAGCCGGCGACCTGGACACCTGCCGATGGCCGGGAGGTGGCATGCCATCTCTTCGGCGATCACCAGACGGTCGTATCCCTCGAGGGGAGGCGGTCATGACCCCGGTTGGCGGCGCCGGCCCGGATCCCGACCACCAGCGCGAGAACATCCTCGAGGTCCGCGATCTCAAGAAACACTTTCCGATCAGGGTCGGCTTCACTAATCGGGTAGCGGGTCACGTACGGGCCGTCGATGGGATCAGCTTCGATGTGCGCCGGGGAGAGACCCTGGCCCTGGTGGGTGAGAGCGGGTCGGGCAAGACCACCACCGTCCGATGCATCGTGCGGGCTCTCGAGCCGACCGCCGGCCAGATACGGTTCCGGACCGATTCCGGCTCATGGATCGAACTCGGCGATCTCTCCAGGCGGGAACTCCGCCCGCTGCGTCCCCAGATGCAGATGGTGTTCCAGGACCCTCGTTCTTCCCTGAACCCCAGGATGACCGTGCTCGACATCATCGGCGAACCGTTGCTGCTCAACGGGATGGAGAACCGTCGCGACCGCATCGATCGGGTCGAGGAGTTGCTCCGGTTGGTAAGGCTGCGTCCGGAGTACATGCGGAGATTCCCGCACGCATTCAGCGGTGGTCAGCGGCAGAGGATCGGAATCGCCCGGGCGTTGGCGTTGAACCCGCGCCTGGTGATAGCCGACGAGCCCGTGTCGGCTCTCGATGTCTCCGTTCAGGCACAAACGCTCAACCTGCTACTCGAGCTTCAGGAGCAGCTGGGTCTCACCTACATATTCGTCGCCCACGACCTGAGCGTGGTCAAGCACATCAGTGACCGCGTGGCGGTCATGTACGTGGGGAAGATCGTGGAGATCGGAGAACGCGATGACGTCTTCTTCGATCCCAAGCATCCCTACACAGCAGCTCTCCTGAACTCGGTACCGCGCACTGATCCCAGAGTGCGCCGGACGAGGATCCCTCTGCGGGGAGAGGTTGCCGATCCGGCCAACCCTCCCCCGGGCTGCCACTTCCATCCGAGGTGTGCTCACGCCATCGACCGGTGCCGTACCGAGACTCCTGCCGCCGAGGTTCTGGAGGGGGCACGGCGCGTCGAGTGCCTTCGGGTAGCCGAGTTGGACCTGCCAGGTATCGGTACCGGCTGACCCGATCTGCAACCCTCGATACAACCCCGATCCGGCGGCCTCCCCAGCAACCTTGCGAACCCCCGAAACCAGTTGACACTCCGGCTGGCGCGCGGATATCGTGAGTCGTTATCGGGATGTGATACCAACAGGACTAGGCCTACCGATGGAAGGGCTGCCCCGACCCGTTAAGGCGTAGGCGGAGGAGGTTCTTCGATGGCGGCAGACAACACCCGAGGTAACGACGGTCTTTCGAGACGCCGTTTCCTGAAGCTGGCAGGTGGAAGCGTAGGGGGCGCCATCGTGATCGCTGCCTGCGGAGCGGACGAGACGGATCCGGCGCCCCAGACCACCGCCGCCGCCACGCCCACGAGCGCGGCCCCGGAGACGACCCAGGCGGCCACCACGGAGACAACCGCAGCCGCCGCCGCGGACGGAACCACCACCACGGCCGCTGCCGGCGAGGCACCCGCGACCACAGCCGCGGCAGTCGTAGAGGAAACGACTACCACTACCCGCGCTATCGAGCGGGGTTTGCCCGAGATCGAGGGTCACATCGTGATCACCGATCCTGCCCGGTATCCCACGAGCTTCAACGAGTCGCCGGAGATGGCGGCCCGGGTGGCGGCGGGCGAGCTCCCACCGGTTGGCGAGCGTGTGCCCAAGAATCCCTTGGTGGTCGAGCCGGTTCACGAGATCGGCAGCTACGGAGGGCGTGAGTTGCGCCGCGGCTACATATCCACGGTCAACGACCGCCAGAACGCCAACCGGTTCAACGGTGGCCCCGACAACCTCATCTACTGGGACTACCTGCACAAGGAGCTCATCCCCAATGTCGCGGCCGGCTTCGAGGTCAACGCCGATGCCACCGTCCTTACGATCTACCTGCGCGAAGGGATGAAGTGGTCCGACGGGGCGTCGTTCACGGCCGACGACATCGTCTGGTGGCGGGACCACATGAGCCTGAACTCCAATGTGACCAACCCCCCTGGCCAGTTGCGCGTCGGTGGAGAGCATATGGCCGTGGAGAAGGTAGACGACTACACGGTCACGTTTACGTCGGTCGCGCCGTATCCGCTGCTTCCCCAAATTATGGCTGGGTGGGGATCCATCAACGGTCAGAGCATCACCGGCCAGTTCGGACTCGGAGGGTACGCACCGGCCCACTACCTGCAGCAGTTCCACGCCGACTTCAATGCTGACGCCGACCAGATGGCCAAGGACGCCGGCCAGGAGAACTGGGGCGCCTACCTCAAGAACCGCAACACCTGGCAGTTGAATCCAGAACTCCCGACCGTGACGCCCTGGGTGATGACCCGGCCCATCAACGACCCGCCATGGGAGTTCGAGGCCAACCCGTACAGCATCTGGGTGGACACGGCCGGCAACCAGCTGCCCTACATCCACAAGATAAGCATGGCCGGCGCCGAGGACCGGGAAGTACTGGTGCTCAACGCGGTCGCCGGAGAGTACGACTTCCAGGACCGCCATCTACAGGTGGCGAGCCTTCCGGTGTTGCTCGAGAACCAGGAGCGGAGCGGGTACACCATCCACCGGACCCCCGGTGAGGAATCCGACTTCGGGGTGCGGATCAACCTTGCCTACAACACGGACCCGGTCATCGGCGAGTTGATCCGGACCGCCGACTTCAGAAGAGCCCTGTCGATGGGAATCGACCGGGACGAAATCAACGAGGCGATCTTCCTGGGGACGAGCCAGCCCACCTCACCGGCTCCCTCACCCAACAACGCGTACTATCCCGGCCCCGAGTGGACCACCAGGTGGGCGACCCTGGATGTCGGTGCGGCCAACGCGTTGCTGGACGGGATCGGCTTGACGGAGAAGGACGGCGACGGCTTCCGGCTGCGTCCCGATGGGAGCGGCGACCGGCTCGTGCTGGTGTACGAGGCTCCGGCGAGCTTCGCCGACTTCCCCGCAGCCGGCCAGTTGATCCGTGAGCATTGGAAGGAAATCGGTATCGACCTGAGTGCCGGCCCCGCCGTCACGGGCGGTCTGCTGGTGGAGAAGGCCGAGGCCAACGAGATCATGCTCTCCGGTCACGTGGTCTCGTCCCCCGATCCGTTCCGGCAGCAGGACCTGATCATGCCGACCCGGACCAACAACTATCCGGGCCTCATCGGGATCCCCTACGCCAGGTGGCGTGCCACCGACGGCGCCGAAGGTGCCGAACCGCCCGATCAACTGATGATCAAGGAGGGTTGGGCCCTGCTCGATGAGGGTCTGGTGGCCACGGACGAGGCGGAGCGGATCCGTATCGGCCAGGAGATCTACAAGCTCCACGTCGATCAGGTCTGGTCCATCGGCGTGGTCGGCTTCGGCATGGCGATCTACGGGATGTACCTGTCCAACAACAACCTGGGCAACGTCCCGAACCGGATCCTCAACACGCTGGACCAGCGCTCCCCTTCCAACGCCCTCCCACCCGGCTTCTACTGGAAGTCCTGACACCGACAACGCAGGCGAGGGTGGCCCGCTCGGGCCACCCTCGCCTGCGCACCGGATCCAACCACCATCCCGACGCCGACGCCTCATCCCACCACGAACACGAACCGGCGGCCACCAACCACCCGAACTGACACCAACTACCAATCACTAACTATCGTCTACCAACTACCGACTAGGAACTAGTCCCCTAGGAGGGAAGAGGGCGCCGGCGGCGCTCGATGCGCCCGATGACGGCCATCCACAATCCCGATCCGATGACCAGCGCGGCGCCGAACGCGGCTTGGCCCCAGGTGCGCCAGATGAGCGCGAAGAACAGCAACACGATACCCAGTCCCATCGGTAGCAGGGCTATCAACTTGACCAGCTTCAGCACGCTACCTCCTCCTCAACACGAGGTCACCCTTCTGAACCGCCGCGTAGTCAGGCACGCGGCTCGTCCCCATGGAATAGCCCCGCATGCCGGCTCTCAGAAACCTCTGCGCCCGTACCACGCCACGAGCGGGCGCGCCGGGATCTCTCAGCAGGAACTTGCTGAACGGAACGCAGGGGTTGAGAACATCGGGAGGATCCAGTTCCAGTTCTCCGCCAGAGGTGCGGATGACAAAGCCTTTGGAGACATCCTCGTGATACAAGCGCTCCTCGGTGTCGACGACGATGTTCTCACCCGCCGCGCCCAAGGGAGCCCATCCGAACTCGCCCTCGATCAGCTTGTAGTGCCTCGTGAAGCCGATGCTCAGGATCCGGCGAGGACGATGCTCGTGCACCTCCGCGGGATGCCCCGAGTGATGGCGATCGAGCACCCAGCCGCCGTCGACCTCGGCGATGACCCCGGCCCTACCTACCTTCAAGGACTCCACCGGGATCAACGAGGTGGTCCTGTAGACCTTGCCCTCGTGGGTGACCACGTTGAGCTTCTGCTTCTGGATCTGGAGAAGGACCACCAGCCCGACCGGGACCAGCCGACTATCCGGGGTCGGGTCCGCTTCCGGACCCTCGGTTACGTTGCTCAAGCCACCGCCTCCCGGATTTCCTCAGGGGTCATACCATCAATCCCCATGTCCTCCAGCGAGCGACCTTCACTCCGGTAGTCCCTTCCCGTGGCGGCCCCCGCCAGAGTGATGACCGCGTCGATCACCGGAGTGCGGACACCGACCAGCCGGGCCATCCGGGTCATCGGAACCAAGCCCAGCGGCACGTCCTCGGTGACGTAACGGCCCCGCATCCCGTCCGGGACGGAGATACCCCTCATGATGTTCGATGCCAACTTCCTCTCCACCTCCATGGCGTCGGACCCGACGATACCGTAGGAGCGCTGCAGCCAGGCCTGATGGCTCCTCACCGGGACCCCGAGCGCCAGGCCGGCCTCCATCCTCTCGGCATCCAACGCCTCCATGGCACGGACGACCGACGGCGTCAACCCGTCGGCGTAGAAGTCGAAGAGGCCCCCGTCCATGGAACCGGCGTTGAGCACCGCCACGACCGGGTGCGCCACCGGGTTCATGTTGTCGAAGCTCGTCTCCAGGACGGAGCCGGCCGCCTCGACATCCGGGAAGGCATGAGCGAGCAGTTCGAGCACTTCCGGGGTCTTCGAGGCACCCAAGGCCGCGACCGAGAAGACCTTCTTGACCCCGCCCACATGCACCGTCCCCGGCTCCACCACCCGGCACGCGTAGGCGAGGGTGTTGGTCTCGGCCAGGCGAACGCTGGACGGAACTCCGATGTCCGACCAGGTCCTCCCCACCTCCAAGGCTCCTCCGAATCCGCCCGGGTGGAGCACCACCGTCTCGCCTCCGTCGAGGACCGCCGCCAGTTCGGTCGCTATGTACCGGTGCGCGAAGCCGGGGACAGACACGAGGATCAGGTCGGCGCCCGAGATGGCCCTGCCCATGTCGGTGGTGGCCATCTCGATGGGACCGGTCTCCTCGATCGCTCCGCTCGCCCGGACCCTGCCCAGCGAGGAGAGCGGCCCGACTACGTCGGAGAAACGATCGTAAAGCCTCACCGAGTGACCGGCGTATCCGAGGCGTGCGGCAGTGGACTGGCCACCGTTACCGGATCCGAGAATCGCTACCCGCATACGTCCACCATAACTTTCAGGAGGGTCGAGGCATCGTGCACCGTTTCCAGCCTGTCGACCAGATCCAGAACCTCCGCGACCCGACCCCGGGAACCGGCAGGCAAGGCGGCCTCCAACGAGACTCGCCGGCTCGCGCGATATGTCGGCAGGACCGAGAGCCCCCCTTGAAGTCTCTCAACCCGGCCGGAACTCGTGGTCACCGTCACCCTGGCGGAATATGGATCGTCGAAGTGCCGGTAGTTAAGTCTTACACCCGCCGGCAGAGGCGACCTCGCGGCGGCCGAACCCGGCCCCATAACCACTTCTGCCGGTTGCCTCCCCTCCATCAGCCGCGCGACCTTCAGGCGCAGCACGTCGGCCTGGGACATCCGGCGATCGAAGCCCGGGAGGCTGCACCGGGCGGAGGCGTCCCAGCGCCTGCGAATCTCGGGGAGCGAGACCTCCGCCGCAACGGGTCTCTCCTTCTCGGTCGCCAGCATGGCCGACAAGCGGCCGGCCAGTTCGATGGGGACGAGGTGGTTGTGATCGACGGAGTGCCGGCTGACGATGGCCTCGTCGAGTCCGAACCTGGCGCCCAGTCGCGACAGCGCCTCGTCCAGGCCTGCCGGAACCGAACCCAGAGTCGACCTGTACAAGCCGAACTCACCCTCGATCATCAGGTCGGCGGCCGGGAACCCCGCCTCGGCGAGGAGCGCAGCGAAGACACCGTTGCGAGCCAGTTGTGCATTGACGACTGCTTCCTCCTCGACTCCCTCGATCAGTCCCATGGTCAGGTGACAGGCCTGTCCCATGGCGTCGGCTGTGAGTTTCTCGTCCAGTCCGAGCAGGCGGGCCGCCATACAGGCAACCGCTACTGGCCCGAACACGCAATCAGCCCGGCGGGCCGTCGCGGTCCCCCACGCCCAGGTGCCGGCGGACAGCGCGAGGGCGACGTCGTAGCCGATGGCGATGGCCACCAGCAGTTCCCTCCCCGGGACGTTCCGGTCCTCGCTCAGTGCCAGCGCGACTGGAATGGTCATGGCCCCCGGACGGAGACCCCCGGCCATACTGTCCTGCCAACCCCGGGCCTGCATGCTCAGCGAATTCGCAAACACCGCGTCCAGGAGGCGGAGAGTGGGACGCTGGCCTATGAAGGAATACCTGCCGGGTCTCCCGGTCCGTGGATCAGCCGCGGACGACCGACCCTGCAACGCCAGCGCGAGATGGTGGACGAGTAGATCCTTGCCCCGGTCAATGACCGCAGGAGGGAAATCCCGGTACCTGGCTCCGGCCGTGTAGGCGGCTATCCGCTGGGAAGCCGTCCGGCCCGGGACACGATCAAGACCCCAGAAGACCCCTGGCGCCGGATCGGCTCGGGTGGCGAACCGGTCAAGCGCAGTCCACAGGCCGGCGGCACCGTGCGACTCCTCGAGCCCCTCAACCGAGGTCACCAGGTGTTCGATCGCGGGCGAAGGGGCTGCCGGGAGGAGATCGGCCAACCATTCCCTGTGGTCCATGGGAGGGGTCGGGGAAGCGGCATGACTCTCCCGGACATGCCGCCGGCCGTTGGTGGTGACAACCGTTAGGCGAGCCGAGCGTAGAGGCAACCCGTGCACGTAGTCCAAGGATGTCCGATCGACCAGATCCAGGAATCCCGCGGGCATGTCCTCGCGGTACCGGGCCGGATTCAGTTCCCCATCCCACAGCCACGCGGCCACCAGGAACCGGGGAGACGCGTAACGGCTGATATACCGGCGTTCACCGGCGTCCCGGTACCGGCGGAAGTTGCGGTCGAAGTCCTCCTCGCGAGGCCGACGCTCTTCGGGAAGCGTGAGGTGGATCAAGGCGACGTCGGGCACGGTTATCCCAGTGGTCCGGATCAGGTCGTCCATCAACTCGACCGGCACGACGTTGAAACCGCTGCACCGGTAACGCTTCCGGAATGCGTGCGAGATCCCGAAGTCCGTTCCCAACCCGTCCATTGCCGAGACGACCTCTCCGGGAACCTCTCCCAGGTAGGTCTCGTACAGACCGAAAGGACCCTCGAGAATCGATGGAGTGGATCGGACCCCGGCCGAAGCCAGCAGAGCAGCCTCAACCCCGTTGCGCGTGATCTGCGGATAGAGGACCCGAGCGAACGGAGTCCCCTCGATGAGGCCGACCGCACCGTTGGCCGCCAGTCCCAGCGCGTGAGCCGTCCGATCCGCACCGAACCCCAGTAGGCGCGACGCTACCGCCGCCACGCCCACCGGACCCACCACGCAACCGGAACGGCGGGGCGTGCTAACCCCCCAGGTCCAGGTGCCCCGGGCAAGGGCCACAAGGAGGTCATACCCGACCGCCACGGCTGACAGAAACTCCCGACCGGTGATGGGTCTCGTCTCGGCGAGCGCCAGGACGGTGGGGAAGACCAGCACGCCCGGGTGGGTGCCCCCCAGGGCCGCGTCGTCCAACGCATCCTCGCCCATGAGCAACGAATTGACGAACACCGCCTCGAGCAACCCGTACCTGCCCCTTGCGCCCAGAACCCTGTGTCGCCCCCCTCCATCCGATAGCCTTCCGGCCAGAGACCGTGCCCTCCCCGCGCTCGGGTTTCCGGTGGCGGCCAGAGCAAGACCGACATGGTGCACCAGGTGATCCTTGGCGAGCCCGACCACGTCGGGGGGGATCGCCTCGAACGGGAGTCCCGACACGTGGCTCGCCAACCTTCGGGTTAGAGAGACGGCTGGTTCACCGGCGGTCGGCATCGACATCGGACTACGATATCGGTTGCCGAGATCACGGTCAATCGACCCGAGTCGTCGCCATCGGCAAGGAGGCCGGCCAAGCATGCCCTCAAGCGGTCCATCGGTAAGCGAGAGACTGGCCCGCCATGTCGTCTCGCTGCGTTTCGATGATCTGCCCACCGAGATCGTGGAACGCGCCAAGGACCACCTGGTGCACCATGTGGGTCTCGGAATACAGGGCCGGAACAGTGAGTACGGGAAGAAGGCGCGCCGAAACGCGGCCCGGCTCAGCGCGACCGGCGGGCGGTTCTCGGCCATCGGCGAGAAGCCGGCCCTAGGACTGCTCGACGCGGTGTTCGTGAACTGCCTCTACATGCACCACAGCGGCCAGGACGATTCGGAGTCTGCCGGCACCCATCCCGGGGTCCTCGTGTACCCGGCGGCTCTGAACCTCTCGCAGGACCGCACCGTCAGCGGGAAGGAGTTCCTGGTGGCTTGCGTGATCGGCTACGACGTGTCGATGGTCCTGAGCGCCGGAACTTGGGCATGGACCGCCCCCGCGCCCAGGAGAAGCAATGCGATCTTCGGGCCGGTCGCGGTCGCCGCCACCGCCGCCCGCCTGCTCGGCCTTTCCGAGTCACAGACCGTGGATGCGCTGGGCCAGGCCTGCCATGGAGCGCTGGGTCTGATCGAAGGAACCCGGTTCATATGGGTGGTGTATCCGTGGGAGTGCCGGGCGGGAGTGTTCGCCGCCACCCTCGCCGAGTCGGGCCTCCGGGCCGCGCCGAGCATGATCGAAGGCGACTTCGGCCTTTACCGGACGCTGCTCCAGGAGGTCCCGTCCGGCATCGACGAGAACCTCGCCACTCTGGGCTCCTACTTCCGCATCGTGGAAGCGCGAGTCAAGAAGTACAGCGCCAGCAACCTGAACGCTGGCATCCTCGACGCGACGAAGAGGGTGTGCGAGGCGAAGTCGATCCGGCCGGAGCATGTGGAGTCGATCCTGATCGAACTGCCCGACAGCCGCAGGATACGGGAGAAGCGCATGGAGGAGAACTTCTCCAGGTACGTGGATCTCGCCTCGCGGTGCGGCTCGCTGCGCTTCCTGACGGCGTTGATCCTCCGCGACGGCGACCTCGACAGCCGGATCTACACCGACCCCATCCCCGAGGACCTCCGGGCGCTGATCGACTCGATCTCCCTGCGCTTCCTGGACGAGGCACCGTCCAATTACTACGGGAGGGTCACCATACGGACCACCGACGGCGGGGCGGAAAGGGTCGAGTACGGGCGCGACGGCGTCGACTATCCGGAAGTGGACCGGGAGGGATGGATGTCCAGGTGCGTGGGCGACGATCCCTCGGTCGACGTTGATCGTCTCCTGCAGATCGTCAGCGAACTGGAGCAGCTACCCGACGCATCGGTCCTCCTCGAAGCCCTCTCGGGCTGATGGTGCGTACGAGGATGGTCCTGCATGCCTGGGAGAGCGTTCCGAAAGGAACCGGGATGGATCGAACGGGACTCTTGATCCGGGTTACGACCGGCGCCACGGCCCCGGTGACAGGACGGACATCATGACCGGCGCCCGAGGTGGAAGGACCGTCTACGGGCTGGCGCTCGGCGTCATCATGCTCGACACCAAGTTCCCGCGCCTCCGGGGCGATGTCGGCAATGCCCGCACCTGGCCCTTCCCCGTTCGTTACCGGATCGTGGAGGGGGCCATCCCCGAGCGTATGGCCCAGGCCGATCCCGATCCCGAGTTACTGGCTCCCTTCTTGGATGCCGCCCGTGCGCTGGAGTCGGAAGGCGTGCGAGCCATCTGCACCAGCTGCGGGTTCCTGGCGGTCAACCAGCCGGAGTTGGCGTCGGCCGTGGAGGTACCGGTCTTCTCGTCGCCGCTCCTCCAGGTTCCGATGGCGGCCGCCGCGGCGGGGGGCAGGAAGGTGGTGATCCTGACCGCCCGGACCGTGCTCACCGAACAGCACTACCGGGGAGCGGGCTGGTCCTCGCAGGATTTGTCCGTGGTCCAGATGGCGCCCCCCGAGGACAGCCACTTCTACACCACCTTCGTGGGTAACTCGCCCGAGGCGGACAGCCGGATACTCGAGCGGGAACTTGCCGACCTGGCCAGGAGGGTCGTCTCCGAACACCCCGACGCCGGGGCGATCGTGATGGAGTGCGCCAACTTCCCGCCGTTCGGCCAGATCGTCCGGTCGATCACCGGCCTGCCGGTCTTCGACCTGTACACGATGGGGATGTACGCCTACCTGGCGAGTTCCGGGACCGAGTTCCCGCGAACCCTGTAACCCGGTGAACGCACCTAAGGAGGGATCGACCGAACCGCGGCGGGACCGGCTGGGGATCGGCGCCATCGCCACGGTCTTCTTCAGGATGGGGATCGTGGCGTTCGGAGGGCTTCTCCTGCTGCTCGTATTGATCGAGCGGGAGTTGGTGGACAAGCGCCCGGCGCTGACCAAGCGGCAGATCACCGAAGCCGTCACCTACACGCGCCTCCTTCCCGGTTCGGGTGGCCCTCTCGTGGTCTCCTACCTCGGCTACGTGCTGAGGGGGGTCGGCGGGTCGGGGGTCGCCACCCTGATGTATCTCCTTCCCGGGATACTCGTCATGACCGGGTTGGCGGTGGGTTTCGTCGCCATCTCCACCCTGCCCTTGCTCAGCCCCGCCATCGAAGGCCTCCTGGCTGCCGTCGTCGGCATCCAGTCGGTATACCTCTACCGGTTCGCCCGGAAGGCGATCATCGACGCGGTCACGGCCACCATCCTCGTAGCCGGGCTGTGCGCGACGCTCCTCCTGGATGTCAGCGCGCCGCTCGTCGTCCTGCTGGCCGGAATGGTGGGGATCGTCCTGTTCACCAAGAGCCTCGGTGCGGAAGTTGCGGATGATGGCTGAACTGCTCGACCTGTTCTGGCAGTTCATGCTGTTCAGCCTTCTCGCCTTCGGTGGAGGGGGAACCGTATTGGGCCTGGTGGACCGGGTGGCCGTGGCGGACAAGGGATGGATCACGCCGGCGGAGTTCTCGGCGGCGGTCGGCTTCACTTTCATCACTCCGGGACCGATCCTCGTTCTGGCGCCCTTCGTCGGCTATCTCGTGGCGGGAGCGCCGGGCGCGGTGGTCGCCACCTTCGGCGTATTCCTGGCCCCTTGGACACTGGCCATGGGATCGGCCCACCGGCTCCGGCAGTACCTCCACCATCCCCGGCTCCGGGCCTTCGGCAAGGGCGCGGGACCGGCCATCGTCGGCCTGTTCAGCCTCGCCGTGCTCACCATCGCCAGATCCAGCATCTCCAACGTGGCCATGGTCGCCGTGGCGCTGGTAGCAGGGGTCCTGATGACGAGGACGAAGCTCCATCCGATCCTCATCCTGGTGGGCGGAGCGTTGGCGGGCCTGGTGCTTGGCCTCACCGGCCTCGGCGACGCGATACCGGAGGTCCGGATCCC
The DNA here is from genome assembly GCA_965219685.1 of Candidatus Spongiisociaceae bacterium. GTDB lineage: Bacteria > Actinomycetota > Acidimicrobiia > Spongiisociales > Spongiisociaceae > JAPPFW01. The sequence continues at coordinate 2,427,594 of CBDCOH010000002.1, forward strand.
CTAGTTGGTAGTTGGGGTTAGATCGGGTCGCTTTCCATCAACAAAGGGATCCAGCCCTACCTGCGGTCGAGGATCCGGAAGCGGGAAGGGCGGAAGGGGGCCATGTCCACGGATGGATCCTCGTTCGATACGAGTTGGCCGATGATCTCGCCGGTGATCGCGGCCAGGGTGAACCCGATGTGGCCGTGGCCGTAGGCGAGGAAGACGTTGGCATGGCGGGGCGCCCGGCCGATGACCGGAAGGGAGTCGGGGTGCGACGGGCGGTAGCTCATCCATCTCCTCGCCCCGTCCGTCCGCAACTCAGGAAACACCAGCCTGGTGGCCTCGATCAGGCGGTCGGCGCGCCGGTAGTCGGGCGGGGCTTCGAGTCCGGCCAACTCGTCGGTGCCGGCCAGGCGGAGGCCGTCGGGAAGGGGGGTCATCGCGAAGTGATGGTCCATCGAGACGATGGGAAAGGGGAGTTCGACCCCCGGATGCGGCAGGTCAACCCCGTAACCGCGCTCCGTGTCGAGGGGGGTCGCGAAGCCGAGCATCCTCGTGAGGTGCTTGGACCAGGCCCCGGCAGCGATCACCACCAGGTCGGCGGGAAGCGCCCCGCTCGTCGTCTCGACGGCGACTATCCGATCTCCCGACCGGACGAACCCCGAGACCTCCCCCGCCACGCGACGACCCCCCGCGGCGACCATGCGGTCCGTAAGCACCGTGCACAGTCGTAGCGGGTCGGCCCAAGGGGCCTTGGGAATGTAGACGCCGTGGCTGAAACGGCCCGCCAGCACCTCGGACAGTCCCGCCACTCCGTCCGCGTCAAGGACCCGCATGTCGATGCCCCGCCTCCGCCTCGTCTCGATGGCGAAGGCCGCCTTGGCGAACACCGCGTCGGTCCCATAACCCAGTAGATGCCCGCCTTCGATGAGAGCGCCGCCGGAGTCATGCACGGGTAGCACCTCCTCCCACGCCCGGAGTGCCTGCTTGACCAGACGAGCGAGCGCGATGGAGGCGCGCTCGACACGCGCCGGCCTCGCCGAGGCGATGAACCGAAGCAGCCATGGCACCATCCGCGGTAGGTAGCGCCACCGGATCGCGAGGGGTGAGTACGGGTCGAGCAGCATCCGGGGCACCGACCGGATGACCCCGGGAGTCGCCGTCGGGAGGCAGTTTCCCACCGAGAACAGACCGGCGTTGTGACCTGAGGCTCCGTCGCCGGGAGCGCCCCTGTCCACGACGGTCACCTCGTAGCCACGCCGGAGCAGATGCATCGCGCAGCAGAGTCCCACCGTTCCACCGCCTACTACGACAGCAAGCCTTGGATCCCCGGACGATGTCATCGGCCCTCCGATATTGGGATGCGATATCGAACTTCGAGCATTATGGTACGTCCCGACCGAGGCACGGTGGATCGGAGGATCTATGGGTTCCGGGTTCTCCCCCAAAGAGTTCTATGGGGGCATGGCGAACAGCCTCGCCATGCAGGTGGCACGGGACGAGGTGGCATGGACGGATCGCCACCGGACGCCCGACGGCCCCGTGGACACGCTGCTCGCGTTCGGATGCGCCGTCCAGCACACACCGCACCTGATGCGCGCCGCAACGAGGGTCTTCGACGTGCTCGGGATCGAGCACCGGGCAGTCGCCGGGCGCCAGTACTGCTGCGGCCGGCCCTTCCGGCGGACCGGGAAGGTCAAGGCCGCCGACAACATAGTGGCCAGTTCCTACGCACGCTTCGCGTCCTACCGTCCGCAAACGATGGTGCAGTGGTGCGGGGCGTGCATGATCACCTATATCGACGTCGCCAGCCGCCGCATGACCACCCCGTTCGAGGTGATCCACGTCTCCACTTACATGGCCCGTGTGCTGCGCGAGCGGGCGGGCAGCCTCCCGTGGCGGGAGACCGACCGGCTAACCGTCCTCGTCCACCGCCATGTCCAGCCCAAGGTCCCCAACGATCGCTCATCCGAACACCGCGGAAAGCCGGGCCGTGACCAGGTCACCGACGCCACGATCGAGGCGGTCGACGAGATCCTCTCGCGCATCCCGGGAGTCGAGAACCTGGGGGTCGTCGAACCGCCATCGAGCGGCGCTCCCTGTGATCTCAAGAAGGTCAACGACCGGTTCGTGGGCTTGGGTGATATCAGTTCCGACGCCCATCGGGCGATCCTTGGGCATCTGGCGGAGCAGGCCGATCGCACCGGGGCAGAGATCGTCGTGACCCCTTACCACGCCTGCCAGAAGCAATGGTCCAAGCTGGCGAGCCACAAGCTGGGCGTGCGCCACTGGATGTCCGTACTCGCCGATGCCCTCGGGGTCGGCGTCGAGGACCGCTACCAGGCCTACTGGCGCCTGGCCGATCCGGAGGCCATCGTGAAGTCATCCAGCCCCGCTTGGAGTTCGTGGGGGATCAGTTCCGAAGATGCCTACGAGCACGCTCGGACCCACTTCACCGCAGCCTTCTCGGACAGCATCCACGACTGCGAGTGCGGCGGCTCAGGCTGCGGAGCGCCCACTCCGGAGTTGGTCTGGCCACTGGTAAGCGGAGCCCGTTAGGCCCTACACGGTAGGTTTCAGACCAGGTCGAGGACGGGGAGTTCCATACCGGCCTCCAAGGTGGCCTTCCAGGAGGTGTCGCAAGCCGCCCCTGCTCCGGCGGAGCGCGCACCGGCGACCGCCTCGACGCAGTTGCCCTCGCAGGGACAGCGCTGGACCCGGGACGCGTACTCGGGCATGAAGTGATGCTTCACGATGTGTCGAGCCTCCTTCTCATCCATCCCCCACGACTCCCAGTGGCGCCTCGTCTGCTCGAAGATCATGTCCGGATCCCCCAGCTTCCAGAGGGTCTGGAACCGGTCGGGAATCCTGATCCCCAGCGCTTCTGCGAGCAGCGACTGGTAGTGGAGAACGGGAAGACGGTCGCTCCCGAACTTGCACCACTCCCGGTGACACATGTGGTGGTGGGTCAGGATGGCATCGGCCCCGACCGCATCGGCCTGGGCCTGAAGATCCTGCTGGACTTCCAGGTATTGCTCCGGGGTGATGTCGTTGAGAACGCTTGGTTCTCCCGGACCCTTGGTCGCGCACGGCTGGCCGAGTGCGGGACTCTCCACGATACCCACGTACTCGATCCCCGGGATCAACTCGAGCGTCCTGATCACCGCCGACTTGGCTGCTTCCTTGGTGGGATGGACCTCGGCGCCCTCGGCATGGAGCATCACCCGGCGGGGTATGGACTTGCGCCACGGTATGCCGTCGCCCATCTCGACCAGGAGGTCGGCCAGGTAGTCCGTTATATGGATCACCTCGAAAGGGGCCTGGCCGCGCTGGTCCGAGATGACCTTCACGTGGTAGTCGAACTCGATGAGGCACGAACCGCAGCACTGCACGTTGACCTCCGGCTGCCACGAAGCGAACCTGTCGATGGCCCGCGCCGCCATCGCGTCGCCGACTTGGCCCTTGCCGAAGCGTTGGAAGGGCCTGCCGCAGCAGTACTTGTTACCGGCTACCGCGACGAAGTCGACCCGGAGCGCCTCGAACAGGGCGACCTGGGTGAGCATCAGGTGCGGCGTGTTCTGGACGCCGCAACTCAGGTTCAGGACCACCTCCGCCCCTTCGGCCGGTTTCGAGTACCGCTCCAGCCAGGTGACCTCGTCTCGCGAGATCTGGAGGCGTTCCGAGTTGAGGTGATCACGATAGAAGCGGGTGAAGCTGAACTCCTTGGCCCGCGAGAGATCGAAGTCCTCCCCTGCCGCGTTCTTCGTGACCATCCGGTCGTCAACCACCATCGATCCGTTCCTTTTCGTCTCGCTTCAATCTAGTAGGGAGCTCGCTCCGACGCCCGGCCATCAGCGGGGCGCCGGGCCCTTCGAGAGCTGCTCCAAACCCCTGCGTATGGCCGCACGCTCCGCACTGGCGCCGACCCTTCCCAGCGCCAGGCCGTGCCGTTCCCGCACCAACTCGATCCGCTCGTCCAATGGAAGCAACGGGCAGTTCTGACACAGCCGACCCCGGCGATCGTCCAACCGGTAGGTGAGACAGCACGCATGGCGGCGGTGGATGCCGTGGGGGAACATCGGGTCGTCGATCTCATCCCACACCACGAGGCCTCGCAGGGGGTTGGGTCCCGGTACCCCCGGTATGGCCGGAGCGCCCAGCAGGGCTCGGCGGTCCTCCACGTAGGGTCGGCCGGCCCCGCCTAGGTACTCGTCGGCCGAGTCCGAGACCATCCCCACCCATTCGGCCGCGTTGGTCCACAGCAGACGTTCCGAGACCCGCGTCAGGCTCCGGACAACCTCGAAGAAGGGCGCCAGGTGCCGGCCGTACAGGGTCTCCCAGGCATGCGCCCTGACCTCGGCCAGAGTTGCAGCGGCTTGGGCGTCCACCTTCCACGGCGTGAGCCGCTCGCCGGTCACCACTGCTCCCTCTCCGAGATCGTCCAGCACCAGTGCGAACGGGAGGGACACACGGGTGAGGATCCTGCAATGGCGCGGCGAAAGGTCCAGGGCCACTCCGTTGGCCAGGGCACATAATGCCGCAACGGTTAGGCAACCGGTGTAATGGCGGGTCAGCCGTGAGACGGCGATCCGCAGATCGATGTCCACCTCTGAGCGGTCATCCAGATGATCCGCCGGATCCGCGAACAGCAACTCGCGGTCCACCGTATGGGACGCGGCGATCGCCCGTCGCAGGAAGTCCGGTTCGAAGTAGCGAGTGGCCGGAACGGCCTCTGGAGACGCCGGGTCGTCGAGTAGGTAACGCCCCTCGAACCAACGCCCGAGCCGTCCGATGCCGTCCGCCAGGGACCGCTTCCAATCCTCGGTCGGCATCAGAGCGTAGCGAGCAGGCCACCGCCGGCCGCGGTCAGGATGACGACCAGCCAAGGGGGAAGTTTCCAGAAAGCCAGGAGCCCCAGCGCGACGAGCGCGAGCCCGAAGTCCTCGGGACCGAGGATGGCGCTCGACCAGAGAGGATCGTACAGGGCGGCCAGCAGGACCCCCACCACTGCTGCGTTGACCCCGCGCAGGACTGCCTGCACCTCGGGGCGTGCGCGGAGGGCCCCGAAGGTGGGGAGGGTGGCGACCACTATGAGGAAGGAGGGCAGGAAGATGGCCAGGAGGGCCAGGAGAGCACCACCGACCCCGTTCGGCTCGGTACCAAGGGAGGCGCCGAGATAGGCCGAGAACGTGAATATGGGCCCCGGCACAGCTTGGGCCGCACCGAATCCGGCGATGAAGGTCTCATCGTCGACCCAACCCGGTCCGACCACCTCGCTCTCGAGCAAGGGCAGGACGACAGGGCCTCCGCCGAACACCAGTGCCCCGGAACCGTAGAAGGCGTCAGCCGTCCCGATGGCCGGAGCGTCGAACGCCGCCCTGGCCACCGGCAGCAGGGCCAACAGCGCGAAGAACAGGACCGCGCTGACAATCGCAGCCCGGCGTCCTGATCCGAGTTGGTACGAGCGGGCAGCAGCGGCTTCCCGGCGCAGGAAGAACCAGCCCACGATCCCGCCCAGGATGATGACGACCACGATCGTGGTCCGCGCCGACGAGGGAAAGGCGATCACCGCCAGCGTTGCCAGGACCGCCATCGAACTGCGGAACCGGTCCGGCGCCAGCTGGCGCCACAGCTTCCACACCGCCAGGCCGACCACGGGAACGGCCACCACCACCAGCCCGTGGATCCACCCGGCCGCCTCCTCGGTGAGACGCGAAGCCGTCAGGCCCAGCACCGTCATGATCACGGCCGAGGGCAAGGTGAACCCGAGCCAGGCGATGACCCCGCCCCACAGACCACCCCGAGCCATCCCGATGGCCATGCCCAGCTTGCTGCTACCGGCGCCCGGGAACGCCTGCGAGAGGGCAACGAGGTCGGCGAAGGTCTCCTCATCGACCCAGCGGCGCCGCTGGACGTACTCGTCCTGGAAGTAGCCGATGTGGGCGATTGGGCCACCGAAGGAGGTGAGCCCGAGGCGCAGAGCCACCCAGAAGATCTCGACCAGCGGCCCTCGTTCCGGGATGAAAGTAGCCGGGGCAGGGCCGGCGTGGTGGTCGTTCGGGTTGCTATCGTCCGTCACCGGTATCCCCTAGTCATGCATCGCGGGCCAATATCGGGCTACGATACCAGGCATCCGAATGGCGAACCGCGACGGACCAGCGACGAACAGGCGGCCAGATGAGCAGGACCGACCGAATCGAGGGCCATCCCACCTTCGAGGCCCATAGCAGGCTCTTCCGCGACATCCTGCTGGGTTTCGTTAGGGTGCATGTGCTCCACTGCGCCAGTAGAGGTCCCGTCTACGGGGTGGCGCTCAACGAGGAACTCGCGGTCCACGGCTACAACCTGTCGCCGGGAACCCTCTATCCACTCCTCCACGGACTCGAGGACATCGGGTTTCTCGAGCGGACTCCGGAAGTCGTCGGCGGCAAGGTACGGAAGTACTACTCGCTGACCGACCGGGGACACCAGGCGCTTGAGGATCTCCGTTACAAGATTCGCGAGTTGGTCAGCGATGTGCTGGATGGCGAGACCGTACCGGCGGGCTCCCGGTAGCCCTACCGGACCGGGGCAGCGCCCGATGGGGAGCGGTCGGCTTCCCGAACGCCGGAGTCTCCTATGAGGATCGGGCTGATGGCATCGATCTCTGCTGCCGGCGAGCCGACCCTCGAGAACATCACGGCAACCATCGTCCGGGCTGAAGCAACCGGGTTCGACACCGTTTGGACTTCGGGACGGATGGACGCCCTGACGCAACTGGCTCTCGCCTCGGTACGCACTAACCGTGTCGAGCTTGGCACGGCCATCGTGCCCACCTATCCCCGCCATCCGCACGCCTTGGTCCAGCAGGCCCTGACAGTCCAGATCGCCTGCGGCGGCAGACTGGCGCTCGGCGTTGGGGTGAGCCATGACACTTCGATGTCATCCCTTGGTTTCGACTGGTCTGCGCCGGTCCGCCACGCCCGCGAGTACCTGAGCGGTCTGAATGGGTTGCTGGCAGGAGCGGAGGTTACGTTCGAAGGGACCGACTTCTCCCTCTCGAATGCAACCGCGCCGCTCGCCCACCTGACGGCCGTCCCCCCGGTTCTCCTGGCTGCGCTGGGTCCGCAGATGCTGCGGGTGGCCGGAACGCTTTCCGACGGGACCGTCCTCTGGCTCAGCGGCGCGCGCTATGTGAGAACGGTGGCGGTGCCGGAGATCGCGGCCGCGGCGAAACGAGCCGGCAAACCCCCGCCGCGGGTGGTGGCAGGAGGTCCGGTGTGCGTGACCGACGATGCGAAGGCATCCTACGAACGCGCCGAACGCGTCCTGCACGCCATCGGGAACAGGCCGGTCTACCGGTCGGTACTGGACCTCGACGGTTCGGCCAGCCCGGCCCAGGTAGCCCTGATCGGCGACGAAGCCCTCGTCGGTGAACGTCTTGACGAGTTGGCCGAGGCAGGCGCCACCGACTTCGCCGCCCAGATCCTCGCCGCCTCTCCCGAGGAGTACGAGCGGACCCATGCCTTCCTGGCGGGCCGCGCCGGGACTGGTCACCGTGCCGGCACGGGTCGGTGACAGCTGCCGATATCGGGCTACGATAACGGTTGGACGGCAGTCAAGGTGAGAGAAAGCGAGGAGGCCGGTTGTGGATTGGGATCTGTTCGTGGTGCATTGGCTTCACGTCGCCTTCGGGATCTTCTGGGCCGGGTCGATCGCGTTCACGAGGGTGACCCTGTTCCCGGCCCTGGCCACGCTTCCCAAGGAACAGGCAGTGGCGGCGAGGAACACCCTGTTGACGGGGAATGCGAAGCGGATCACGTTGATCACGGCCGCCGGGACGGTGACAACCGGGATCCTGCGGGGCCTCATGACCGGTGTATTGGATCAGTTGGACACGTCCTACGGATGGATCTACATACTGTCGGGCGTCATCGCGATCCTGATGTTCCTCTTCCTGCTCGACTGGTCACCCAAACCGGCCGTCCTACGGCACATCTACCTCGCAGCCTTTCCGGTGCTCTTCACGATGATGGTGCTGATGCGTTTCGGAGGGTTCTAGGAGGCTGGTGGCCGGTCGAGCGTTTCCTCCTCCACCCGGCCGGCCATCAGGCACAAGGGGAGGGCGACCGCCGACGCTACCAAGAAGCCGAGCGACAGGAATGTCACCGTACCGTCATAGGCGCGGTCGATCAGCGATCCCAGTAGCGCCCCTCCTCCGGTCGATGTTGCCCCGATGATCGACCCGGCGGTTCCTGCCTGCCCGGCCATCGGATCGAGGGCCAGGCTGTTCAGGTTGGCGACAACCAGGCCGTGCATGGCGGCGAGCACCGATAGACATACCAGGAAAAGTGCGAACGTCGGCCTTCCCTCCCCTACCCAGGTTGCGGTCGTCAATGTGAGCGCGGCCGCCAAGTAGATCACGAGGATCCCGACAACCACCCGCTCGGTCGTAAGCGTCTCGACCAACGCCGCGTTGGCGATCATGGCCGTGGCCATGATCGCGGTAATCCCCCCGTATATCCAGGGGAACTGCTGGGCGCGACCGAAGATGTCGGAGAAGATCAGTTCGGAACTCGCCATGTACGAGAAGAAGGCGCCGAAGCTGAACGCCATAGCGACCGTGTAGAAGACCGTGTTGCGGTTGCGGAGAACCCGCAGGACGGAATTGCCTAGACGGGACACCGACCACCCGACGGCTGGCCGGACCGCCCGCGTCTCGCCGAGCCGGGTCGCCCAAACAGCCACCACCGCCGCGAGCCCCACGGCCAACCAGAACACTCCGTGCCAGGAGGTGACATCCGCGATGGTGGCGCCCGCAACGGGAGCGAAGACAGGAACGATGGTGAAGACGGCGAACACCGACGACATGATCCTCGCCAGGCGATCCCCGTCGAACAGGTCCCTCACGATGGCCAGCGCCACGATCCGGGGCCCGGCCGCCCCCACACCCCAGAGAGCCTGAGTCGCCAGGAGCAGCGAGAGAGAACCTACGCTCCCCGCGAGTACCGACCCGGCAGCCCCGAGCGCATAGATCGAGAAGCCGATCCTCAGCGCCGGCTTCCTCCCCAAAGCATCCGACAACGGCCCGTAGACCAGCCCGCCGACGGACAGACCGACGATGTAGGCCGTGATCGCCCCTGCGAGGCGGTTCGAGTCCTCGGCCAGCCCGAGAACCTGGCGCATCTCCCCGAACGCAGGCAGGATGAGCCCCACGAGCGCTGAAAGCGCCATCGCAGAGGACAGGAGCACGATCAGTTCCCCTTCGCGCATGCTCCTTGCGGGTGGGGTCAGGGTCACGGCTCCTCCCGGCGGTCCGTCGCCAGAAGGCGGGGCACTCAGGCCTGGCCAGGATGACCGTTTCAGGCGAAGTCGGCTACCGATATCGGATAATATAAGGGTGGCCTGCCGGATGGAGAGACCTCGTGATCGACAAGACGAAGTTCGATGTAAAGGGCTACTACACGGCCATGGCCGAGAGCAAGTCGCTTCTGATCGCCCGCGACGACCTCAAGTGGACCGAGCGGTGGGTGGAGCCCGACCGTCCCTACGACGCACTGCTCGCCTACGGTTGCGCGGTCCAGCATACGCCACACCTGATGCAGGAGGCCGCCAACGTCCTCGACGTGCTGGGCGTCGACTACTTCGCGGTCACCGGCCGACAGTTCTGCTGCGGCCGGCCGTTCGAGAAGATGGGCAAGGACGGCGCGGTCGCCGACCGCATCTCCGACAAGTCCTACCGGCGGTTCATGTCCTACCGCCCCAAAGTCGCGGTGCAGTGGTGCGGCGCCTGCATGCGCCAATACCTCGACACGATCAGCGCCCAGCAGGATCCCCCGTTCGCGGTGGTCCACGTCACCAAGTTCCTTGCCGACCTGCTCGAGGCGAGAGCCGCCGAGGTCCCCTGGGTTAGAGAGGTGAAGACGCGGGTCCTGCTGGAGGCCCACCACGACCATGCCCAAGCCGACATAGACACCGCCTCGATTCTCCGCATCTTCGAGATGGTTCCCGGTGTCGACTTCGCCGGGTTCGTCGAGCCGCCGTCCGCCGGCACCCCGTGCGACCTCGAGGGTCCCAAGGCTGTGGGGGTACTCAACAAGGTCGACACCGAGACCTTCCAGCGCGCCATCACGGAACTGGAGGACCAGTTGGAGAAGGCAGGGGCAGACACCTTGGTGACCCCCTACCACAAGTGCCAGATGGAGTGGTCGAAGCTCTCCACGAAGAAGCTGGCTATCCGCGAGTGGATCTCACTGGTTGCGGAAGCGATGGGGGTGGGCGTCCAGGACCGCTACACCATGTACTGGCATCTGGGCGATCCCGAGAGAATCGCCGAGGAGGCTCGGCCGCAGTGGGAGACCTGGGGCTGGTCCGAGGAGCAGGCGATCGAGGCCGCCCGGCGGCACTTTGTTCCAGAATACGCTATCGACGTGCACCACTGCGACTGCGGCGGCAGCGGCTGCGGGAGCGAGGGAGCCGACCTGCTCTGGCCGGGACTCGTCGACGTGGCCTCCCTAGTCTGAGCCCAGGGCCCTATCGATCGAATCGGGTTCACAGCCGCACCGAGGGCAGCCGCCTCAACTCGCGGTTGACGGGATCGACATGGATTCCAGCAGACTCCAGCGCAGTGGCGCCCAACAGCGGCTCGGAGTGGGGTTTGCCGAAGATCACGGTCGCGCCGACCGTCTCTCCCATGATCTCGAACTCGGCAACCGTGACATCGAACCGGACTCTGTACCGTCGGCAAGCTCGTACCCGCGAGTGCTCCGTGGCGTCAGGCCTATGGATTCGAGCCACGGTCCGGGAACCGACGAGTCGATGGCTCCCGTGTCGACCAGAAACCGACCTCGCCACTCCTGCTCCGGCGCGCCAGGATTCCGTACGATGATGTTTGCGTAGGTCATGCCCATGGACTCTCCTTTGGGGTAGCGACTATAATGCAGTTAATCAGATATCAACAATTGCAGAATACTGTTACAACCGGGTCGTAAGGCTCGATTACTCAAACGACAACCAGCAATGACCCCCGGGCGCTGTTGCTCGTGCTGCCCTATCGATGCGGGTTCGAGCGCGCCGTCCGGTCGGCGACCGGACGGCCTCGCGTACCGGGATAGGCGCCGCCCCGCTATCGAACTCGGTATGGGGCCGGCTACAGAGCGAAGCCGAAGTCGCGGGCGGCCTCCATCAACTCCAGCTTGTCGTCGTGCGCGCCGGAGCGCCTACCGATGATGAGAGCGCAGTTCACCTCGAATGTTCCACCGGGGAACTCCCGCGTCCGGCTGCCCGGTATCACGATCGATCGCGGCGGGACCTCCCCTTTGTGGGTGACAACGGGGTTCTGAGTCACATCGATCACATGGGTGGATCCCGTGATCGAGTTCTGGGCGGCGATGACCGCTCCTTCGCCGACGATGACTCCCTCCACGATGATCGAGCGGGATCCGATGAAGGCGTCATCCTCAACGATCACCGGCCTCGCCCCGGCGGGCTCCAGCACGCCCCCGATACCGACCCCGCCCGAGAGGTGCACCCTGCGGCCGATCTGCGCGCCGCTGCCGACCGTTGCCCAGGTGTCCACCAGCGTGCCCGTGCCCACGTAGGCGCCGATGTTGACGAAGCTGGGCATCATCACCACGCCGGGCTCCAGGTGGCTCCCGTAGCGGGCGATACCGCCGGCCACCACCCGGTTGCCCCGGGCCTCGTAGTCGTGCTTGAGGGGAAGTCGGTCGTAGAACTCGAGCGGCCCGGCGTGCAGGGTCTCCATCTCGGTGACTCGGAAGTAGAGGTTGATGGCCTGCTGGATCCAGGCGTGAACGATCCAATCGCCGTCGACCTTCTCCGCCAGCCTGAGCGCACCCTGGTCGAGGAGAGCCACGGTCTGCTCGACGGCATCGACTTCGTGGTCCTCCATGGCAGACGGGTGCCGCGCGGCCGCGCCGATGGTCCGCTCGAGGTGGGTGACGGTCGTGCTCATCGGTCCTCCTTCCGTGCTTTACTCGGCGTTCACCGGCGGAGCCCCACGAGTGGGTTGGTCGAGAACGACATCGACGACGTAGGGCGTCGCGGCGTCCATCCCCCGCCGGATGGCCGACCCTAGGTCTCTCGCCGTATCCACCCTCTCGCCCGGCACTCCCAAGGAACCGGCAAGGGCGACGAAGTCCACCCCCGGCCCTTCGATGTCGATACCCGGTAGGTCCGACCCGCCTTCGCTCCAAGGTCCACCCATGCGGTTGACGATCAGTTCGAGAACCCGGTAGCCGCCGTTGTTGAGGATGACCGCGAGTACCGGTAGCCCGCGGTTCGCTAGGTTCCAGAGAGCGTGGGGATAGTAGAGAAAGGACCCGTCTCCCACTGCGACCACGATCTTGCGATCGGGCAGCCCGAGTTGAAGCCCGGCCGCGACGCCCACGGAGAATCCGAGCGATATCCCGTTCGCTCCCATGTAGGAGAGAGGATCGGCGAACTCGAGCACGTTCACGAACCAGGGCCGGTTCGAAATCGTCTCATCGACGAAGACCCCTCCGGCCGGGAGCGTATCCCGGATCGCCTTCGCCACCGCGCCCGTGGTCGGCCTCCGCTCGCGGGCCACTTGATCGACTCTCCGATCCCACGCCGCGCGGCGGGTATCAGCATCCGCGCGCACCATCCTGGTTCTGGCAGCAACGGATCCGGGAACTCCCGGCCTCCTCTGGAGTGCGGTACAGAGGCGGCGCAGGTTCGATCCGACATCACCGAGCAGGGCTACCGACGCAGGGTGGTTCTTACCGAGTTCGCCGGGATGGTCGTCGACAGCCACCGTTCGCACATCGAATGGGATCAAGGGTCCGCCGCCGTCGTAGCGTGAGACCGGCGCCGCCGCGGTGACACCGCACAGGAGCACGACGTCGGATCGGGCAAATCTGTCCCGCATCTCGGCCGCCAGGTTGGGCATCGGTCCCAGGTACAAGGGGTGGCGGGAGGGATAGTTCCAGAGCGTCGCATAGCCTTCGGTGTAGACGCGGGCCCCCAGGGCCTCGGCTATGGTCACGACCTTGTCCCATGCGCGGGCGTGGCCCACCCCGTCGCCGGCCACGATCATCGGCCTCTCGGCCGAGGCGAGCAAGTCGGCAGCTTCCCGGATCCCCGCTTCGTCCGCCATCGAAGCGGTCGGCGTGGTGACCCTCGCCTGGCCGAGACCGTCGTGCTTCTCCAGAAGGACGTTGGGCGGGACCGACACGAAGACCGGTGCGAACGGTGGGGTGACCAACTCCTTGAAGGCCCGCTGCATGACCATCGGCAACTCCTCGAGGAAACGAACCTCGTAGGACCATTTGGTGAACTGCCCGACGATGGCGCGAAGGTCCGAGGTCAGGATGGGATCCTGGACCAGTAGACCGGTGTGATGCTGGCCGGCGGCTACCAGGAGAGGGACGCGGGCTCGATGGGCGTTGTAGAGGTTGCCGAGACCATGAGCGACACCTGGGGTGACGTGGAGGTTCACCACGCCGACCTTGCCCGACGCTCGCGCATACCCGATGGCTTGGGCGACTGCGACGTCCTCGTGAAGGGAGAGGACGTACTCAATCGACGGGTAGTCGTTGCATCCGTCCACGAGGGGCAATTCCGTGGTGCCCGGGTTGCCGAAGATGTAGCGGACATCCTGGCAGACCAGGTATTCGAAGAAGATATCCCGTCCGAGGGCTGTAGGCCGGCTACCCGTCACCGGAGGGTGTCTCCTTGAACTCGCGAACCGATATCGGAGGACGTTACCGATGCACTAGGGTGGTGTCAATCGGCGTCCGCCGGGCACGATCATCGCCGAACCAAAGGGTAGGACCATGGAAGCATCGCGACGCGCCGGCCCCTTCGAGCTCACCGATGAACAGCAACAACTTCGAGCCCTGGCAGGCGACCTAGCGCGGACGATCTATGCGCCCCGCGCACGGGAATGGGATGCGGCCGAGGCCCACCTGCCCGATGAGGAGCGGCGGCGACTCGGCGAACTCGGATTGCTCGGTATCACGCTTCCCGAAGAGCACGGAGGGATGGGACGGCCGCTGATCGACGCCCTGATCGTGATCGAAGAACTGGCCAAGGCCACCCAGGTGGCCGCCTGGCCGGTGTTCGAAGCCACCACCGGACCCGCCCGCGTCATAGACCTGTTCGGCACCGAAGAGCAGAAGCGCCGCTGGCTCCCTCCGGTCTGTCGAGGAGAGAAGACGATCGCGGTTTCCATCTCCGAGCCGGATGCCGGTTCGGCCGCCACCGACATGTCCACCCGGGCGCGGGTCGACGGCGACGAGATCGTGATCGACGGCATGAAGCGATGGTGCTCCGGGGCCGGCTACTCCGAACAGTACCTCGTATACGTACGACTCGGGGAGGAACTCGGCTCCCGTGGCATCGGCGCCGTCGTCGTCGATCAGGACACACCCGGTCTCGAGTTCGGACCGCAGGAACGGCTGATGGGGTTCCGGGGTATCGGATCGGCCGACATGTTCTTCAACGGGGTGCGGATTCCTCGTGAGGACCTGCTGGTCGCCAAGGGCGGATTCTCGAAGCTGTTCACCGCGTTCTCCATCGAGCGTCTCGGCAACGCCACGATGGCCCTCGCGATCGGGCAGACGGCTTTGGACCGATCCGCCCGCTACGTACAGGAGCGACGCCAATTCGGACGGCCCGTCGCCGAGTTCCAACTCGTGCAGGCGGCCATCGCCGACATGGTCATGCAGGTCGAGGCGGCGCGGCTGCTCATCCATCGGGCTGCGATCTCGGCCGGGAGGGGAGCACCTCCGGCCTTGGAGGCGTCGGTGGCCAAGTGCTACGCCAACGAGATGGCCAAGCGGGTCTCCGATCTCGGCATCCAGCTACACGGCGGCTACGGCTACTCAGTCGAGTTCGACATGGAGCGCCTCCACCGGGATGCGCACGGTTGGGCTCTCGCCGGCGGTACCACCAACATCCAGCGGGTGAGGATCGCGTCGGAGTACCTGGGACGCCGCTTCGGCCAACGCAGGAACTGACGCTGGTCAGGGAAGGAGCGCGTCGGCGGCCGCTTCGATACGTTCCATCGCCTCGTCGAGGCGGGCATCGGGAATGGTGAGGGAGAACCTGACGTAACCCTCGCCGTAGCGGCCGTAGCCGATTCCCGGGATCGCCACCACCGCGGTGTGCTCGAGTAACCGGGTGAAGAAGTCCATGCTGCCGATCCCTGTGGGGAGGGGCGCCCACACGTAGAAGGTTCCGGGAGGCGGATCCACCTCCAGGCCGATCCGGCGCAGGGTGGCCACCACCCTGTCGCGTCTCCGCCGGTAGATAGTCATCTTGGCCCGTAACACGGAGTCGGGAGTCCCGAGGGCGACGATAGAAGCCTGCTGGACGGCGCCGAACACGCCGGCGTCCGTGTTCAGCTTCATGCTCCGGATCATGCCGACGATCTCGGGATTGCCGACCGCCATCCCGCTGCGCCACCCGGTCATGTTGTAGGACTTGGACAGGCTGTTGAACTCGACGGCGACGTCCTTGGCCCCGTCGACGGACAGGACACTGGGCGCCGGAACGCTTCCGAACGTGATATCTGCGTAGGGGTTGTCGCTCACCAGGATGGTGCCCGTCCGGCGGGCGAACTCCACCGCTTTCGCGAAGAACTCGAGCGAGGCGACCGCCGCAGTCGGATTGTTCGGATAGGAGATCCAGATGGCCCTTGCGCTGGTCGCGAGGTCCCGGGGAATCGAGTCGAAATCGATGAGGAATCCGTTCTCGGCCAGGAGCGGCACCTTTCGCACCTCGGCCCCCGCCAGGATGGCGGCCGCCTCGTAGGCGGGGAAGGCAGGATCGGGAACAAGGACCACATCCCCCGGGTTGAGGGCACCCATACAGAAGTGGAGGTTTGCCTCCTTGCTGCCCATCAAAGGCAGCACATCGGTTTCGGGATCGACGGCGACATCGAACCGGCGCTCGTACCAGGCGGAGATCGCGGAGCGGAACTCCGGCAACCCGCGGGCCAGGCCATGGGGATACTGGTGGTTCACCGGATCCTGGGCCGCTTCCAGGAGAGCCTCCACCACATGCGGCGGGGTCGGGAGGTCGGGGTCGCCCTTCCCCAGGTCTATCACATCCCGACCCGCCTGGAGGGCCTCCGACACCCGGCGATGTATCTCCACGTAGACATAAGGCGGTAGGGATTCGAGGCGCTGAGATCTGGCCAGGTCCATCGGCAGGTCCACGGAGTCGGCGGTCCCGGTGAGGCTAGCATCGAGACCCGATATCGGTACACGAAACCGGGTGAGGAGCGGCGATGGGGACGGGTGGGGTAGGCCATGGACAGCTGGAGCGAAGCGGCCGCGACTTCGCCCCGGTGCCTTACCCGACCCAGACCGAACGGCTCGCCGCACATGTGGTGGGGCTCCGTTACGACGACATCCCGCGACCCGCCGTGGACAAGATGAAGGACCACATCGTCCATCACCTCGGACTGGCCCTGCGGGGTCTCGGCACCGGAGAAGGCCGCCAAGCCATCCGGATCGCCGAGTCCTTCCGCCATGGGGGATCTGCCACCATCGTCGGCAGGCGAACCCGGACGGCTCCCCTGGAGGCCACCTTCGCCAACACGACCCTCATGCGTTCCGACTTCCTCGACGATGTGCTCTTTCCCGCCGGTGTCCACGCCGCTCTCGTGACCCTCCCACCTGCGCTGGCCGTCGCAGAGGAACGCCATCGGTCCGGAAAGGAGTTGCTCACCGCCCTGGTCGCCGCCTACGACGTGATCGGCAAGCTGGGAAACGCGGCCGGAATACGCTCGGCGAGGGCGCCGAGAAGACCGACAATTCCCTTCGGACCCTTCGGCGGCGCGGCGGCGGTCGCCCGCCTGCTCGGCTTGTCGAAACACCCGACCGCCCACGCCCTGGGCTACGCGGCGCACTCGGGCATGGGCCTCAGCGAGGGTGATTTCGTCACTCACTACTACAGCCTGGTGGCCAGGAACGGCCTGATGGCAGCGCTGGCGGCCGACCATGGGGGGCAAGCGGCCCTGGCGGTGATGGAGGGTCGGTTCGGCTTCTGGAACACATTCTTCACGGGAGTTCCCCCGACCCTGGACGACTCGCTCGCCACCTTGGGTAAGGAGTTCGAGATCATGAACGCCACGACCAAGCGTTACCCGGGTACGGGGCTGAATATCGTCCCGATCGAACTCACCACCCACTTGGTGGAGGACCATTCCCTGACCGTTGCGAATACCCGCTCGGTGACCGTGTTCCTGCCCGCCGAGCGGGAGAGCTTCGTCACGGGCCACATGCAGCCCCCCTTCGAAAGCGAAGCGGCGGCCCGCAGCTCGCTGGTTCTGGCCATCGCCACCATCCTCGCGACCGGCCGGATCGACCCGGCGCTTGTCAAGCAGTACGCCCGTCCGGATCTGGTGGAACTCTGCAGCCGGATCCGCGTGGTCCTGGAGGAGGGCCATCCCATCCGCTACGCCCGGATCGAGATCGCCACCCGCGACGGACGCTCGCTAGCCGCCCAGGGACATGACCACTCCTTCGATCCGGCGGAGTGGCTCCGCTGGATCTCCATCGGCGGAACCGATGTCCTCGGACGCGATGCGCTCGCCGCGCTGGTGGAGACAATGGATCGCCTCGAAGACCTTGACGACGTAGCCGACTTGACAACCTTGCTCCGACCTCCCGATAGTTGATAGATGATAGTTGATAATTGATAGTTTCCGTTAGATCGGATCATTCACCATCCTCAATAGCAAGGCACTATCCATCGATGAGCCACCAGCCATTAGCAAAACTCACAACTACTAACTAATAACTACCAACTATTAAGTAGCTCCCGTCCGAACAGTGACTGATGGGTCGACGTCACCAGGGAGTAGAGATCGAAGATGGGGAGGCCGGTCGCGCGCCGCATCGCGTTGCCCCAAGGAACGAAGTTCGTGCACTCGAGGACGATCGCGCCCACATCAGGATGCTCCTCGACCTGGCGGCGAGCCAGCGCCACCAGCTCTGCCTCCAGCACGGCGGTGTCGGCGACAACCGTCTGGTCGATGTACACCTGTGGGAAGACGGCATCCCTCGGCATGGATGTGACGACCGTGTCGACTTCCCCCGGTTGCCAGCCCATGCCGACGAAGTGGCGGTCGGTGAGGTGCGGGCGTTCGGTCAGGATCCCGACCTTCCGTCCCGGCCCGACGAGCCGGCCCGCCAACGGGACCTGGAGCAGGGCGGAGGTGAGCATCGGGACGCCGACGCTCGCCTGCATCGCCCGGTGGAAGACCGATAGGAAACCACAGCTGGTGGTGATCGCCCTCACTCCCTTCGCCTCCAACTCTCTCGCGCCTTCGATGAAGGGGGCGAGCAGCGTCGGGTCGGGCTCCGAACCCATGATCCTGCTCGTGTCGGCCCCCTTCACGACCTTGTAGAGAACCGGGAACGGCCACGTCAGGGCGTTTCCCACGTCGCCGGGTGGTCTGGGACAGGTCGTGTCGAGCATGAGGATCCCGATGTCGTGGCCGTAAACGGTACGGCCGCCTTTCACTATCGCCATCGCCCTCCTTCAGCCACGGGCGCCAGACCCCCACTCGGGAGCCCGAGACTATCAACCTGATTACGAACCCCGATATCATGATCCGAGTTCGAGTTTCGTCACCGGAACGGAGCGCGATGAGGCTCACATACGAAGACCTCGAGATGCTGGACGGCAAGCAGGGAGAGGCCCGGCGCCGGGCGATGGAGGGACTCGTCCAGTTGGGCGCGGCCTTCGGGGCGGAAGACCTGGTGTCGATCGGGTACGCCCACGTGCATCCGGGCATGGCCATGTACGCCCAGGATGTGGAGTTGCTCGAGGAATTGGTGGATCTCGGCGGGCAGGTTGTGGTCCCGACCACGGCCAACGTCACCAACGTCGACACGGAGAACTGGAGGCAGACGGGAGCCCCCGAATCGCTGGCCCGGCTCCACATGCGGGGGGTACGAGCCCACAAGGCTCTCGGCTGCGTGAGCGCCATGACCTGTACACCCTATTGGGCCGGGCATTGGCCGACGTGGAACATGCACATGACCTCGATCGAGTCCGGGGTCACGGTGTTCTGCAACTCGGTGCTCGGCGCCCGCTCGAACCGGGACGGTTTCTTCAGCGTCTACGCGGCATTGACCGGCCGCTATCCCCGCTTCGGCTACCACCTCGACGAGAACCGGGCGGGCACGCATCTGGTTACGGTGGAGACCCCCCTGGACAACACGACCGACTTCAGTTGCCTGGGCTACCACCTGGGACCGCTGGTCGGGACCGGCGTACCGGTCTTCACCGGCTTCTCCAGGCGTCCCTCACTCGACGAACTGGACGCTTTGGGAGCGGGTCTCGCCACAACCGGAGGCGTATCCATGTTCATCGTCCCCGGCATCACACCCCCGTACCAGTCGAAGAGCCAGGCCATGGCGGGCAATCGGGCTCCGGTGGAGATCCGCGTAGGGCCTCCCGACATCGACCGGGTATACGACTCCTTCTCCTCGTCTCCAGCCGGATCCCGGATCGACTTCGTCCATATCGGATGTCCCCATGCCTCCTTCCAGGAGATGAAGGAGTACACTGCGCTGCTCTCCGGACGGACCGTCCACCCCGACGTGGAACTGTGGATCACCACCAGCGGCGCCGTCAAGGCCCTGTGCGCACGGGAAGGATTGATCGACACGCTCACCGATGCAGGCGCCAAGGTCATAACCGACACCTGCCCGATGTCATGCCATTTCGCGCGGACAACCTCGCCGGATCCCGGGATCGTGCTTCCCGAGCCCCACATCCGCCGGATGGTCGTGGACTCCGCCAAACAGGCCAAGTACAGCCGCGACATGATCATGTGCGAGACCCTCCTGGCAACGACCACCTCCGCAGTCGCGACCGCAATCTCCGGGCGGCTCGTGACAGGGAGGGCCCACCCGTGAACGGTCGGTACCGGATCGCGGCGCGTGGCATCGTCCCCGGCAAGGCGTCGGGCCCCGCCCTCGTCTCGACCGAAGGCCTCTCCTTCCTGGGGGATCTCGACATCAGGAGCGGCCGGGTCGTGAACAGGACGCACGAGATGCGGGGCCGCAGCGTGACCGGGACGGTTCTGGTGCTCCCGCACAGCGTGGGTTCGGCGGGGGCATGGCGTTTCCTCTACCAGTTGCAGGTACACGGCACGCACCCGGTGGCAATCGTCCAGAACGCTCTGCCCGACTCCTCGCTCGTCCAGGGCGCCATCCTCGGCGGTATACCGGTGGTATGCGAGCCCGAAGTGGACGTGACCACCGCGATCCGTTCGGGGGACACAGTCGAGGTAGACGGCGGGACGGGCGTCGTGAGCATATGGCCGGGACTATCGGGGGTACCGGCATGATCGACGGAGGACGAACGGTCTACGGCTTCGAACTCGGAGTCCTGATGCTGGACACCGTATTCCCACGGCTGGTCGGGGATGTGGGGAATGCCGGCACCTGGCCCTTTCCGGTCCGGTACCGGGTCGTACGGGGGGCGACCTCCCGCCGGGTCGTCCAGGAACCGGACGACGCGCTACTCGGCCTGTTCATAGACGGCGCCAGGGATCTCGAGCGGGACGGAGTGCGGATGATCACCACCAGTTGCGGATTCCTCGCCCTTTACCAGAAGGAACTAGCGGCAGCCGTCTCCGTCCCGTTCCTCTCCTCTTCCCTGCTCCAGGTACCCGATGCCGCCCGGCTCATCGGGCCCGATCGCAAGGTCGGCATCCTGACCATGAGCCGGGACGACCTCACCGAGGCACACTATGCGGCGCTCGGGTGGTCATCGACCGACCTACCGGTGATCGTGTCGTCCTCCGCCCCCGGGGCACTGTTCTGGGAGACCTATCTGGTGGGCCGCCCGAGTGTCGATCCCGCGGCCCTCGAGGGGGAACTGGTCGACCTCTGTGGCGACCTCGTGGCCGGCAATCCCGAGGTGGGGGCTCTGGTTCTGGAGTGCACCAACTTCGGCCCGTTCGCTCCGGCTCTCCGCAAGGAGTTCGGTCTTCCGGTCTATGACCTGGCAACGCTCGTACTCCAGACCCGCATGGCGATATCGGGCGCCGGATTCGAGGCCATCCGATGATCCCTGGACCTGATCAGACGCCCGACGGCATGGTCCTCGTCGCCGCGTCCCATCTGGAGGGATTCGCCTCGCGGGTCTTCCGGTCGCTGGGCATGGACAGCGACCATGCCGCGTTGATGGCGGAGCAGATCACCTGGGCCCATGCGCGGGGGCACTCCTGGCTGGGCGCACCCAAGATCATCCAGTACGGATCCAGGATCCGTACTGGGGCCACCTCACCGGTGGGCGAACCCCGGGTGATCTCGGAGACGGGTGCGTTCACGCTGCTCGACGCAGGCAACACGTTCAGCCAGATCTCCGGGGTCCGGGCCATGGACCTCGCCATCCGCAAGGCCGGGGAGATGGGCGCCGCCGTCTCGGTGCTGCGCAACACCACGTCAGCCGGAGCGCTCGGTTACTTCGCCATGCGTGCTGCCGACCGGAGGATGATCGGCATGGCCAACAACAACGCTCCTGCCCTGATGCCTCCGTGGGGGGGCACCACCAAGCTCATCGGCAACCAGGCCTTCGCCATCGCCAGCCCGGCCGGGAGGCACCAACCGGTCCTGCTCGACATGGCCCTGTCGGAGATGACCCTGGTCCGGTACCACGAGTACGAGGAACGCGGGGAGCAGCTTCCGGCAGGAGTCGCCCTCGATGCGTCGGGCCTGCCCACGACCGATCCGGCCGAGGCCCTCAAGGGCATGATGGTTCCGATGGGAGACCACCGCGGCTACGGGCTGGCGGTCATGTGGGAAGTGATCACGGGGGTGCTCTCGGGTTCGTTGCGATTCCTCGACGAGGTGACGATGCCGGACGTGTTCGACCGCCCGCAGGCGGTGAGCATGTTCTTTCTCGCGCTCAACCCGGAGATGTCGATGCCGTTCGAAGAATTCGCCGGGCGGGTCGACGGGCTCGTCGACGCCATGCACGGTTCCCCGCCGGCGCCCGGCGTGGAGCGCGTCTACGTCCCGGGAGAGCGGAGCGCCGAACTCGCCGGGGAACGCATGCGCAGCGGCATACCCATGCCCAGGGCTCTCATCGGCCGGTTGGAGGGCTTCGGTAACGAGGTGGGAGTGCCATGGGCCTGAGACCGGCGCTGGTGGGCCCTTGGCACGGCACCCTTTGTCCACCATCCTTGCACGCCGGTGCCGGCCGGAGGCCGGTATGAGCCCGCCGCCGGTCCGGATTCCGGCTGAACAGCTCCACGGCCTGGGCCTGGCACTCCTCGAGGCCATCGGTATGCCGCCCGCCGATGCCGCCATCGCGGCCGGGGCGATGGTATGGAACGAGTTGCGGGGGGCGGCCGGGCACGGCCTGGGGCGGATCCTCCAGATTCAGGAAAGGTCGGGAGCGGGCGGTCTGAATCTCGAAGTGGATTGGACGCCCATTCGCGAGTCACCTGCCACGGCGCTGATCGACGCGCAGAACGGATGGGGGGTGGTCGCGGGCACGAGGGCCATGCGGATCGCAATCGACAAGGCTCGGCTGAACGGGGTCGGGACCGTGGTGGTGCGCAACAGCGACGTCACATCCGCCATGGGCTACTACCCCTACGTGGCGACGGAGGCCGAGATGGTCGGGCTCGCCGTCACCAACTCGGTGCCGCTGATGCCGCCCTGGGGTGGTAGCGAAGTCCTGCTGGGAAACCAGGCCTTCGCGATCGGGGTCCCGGCAAGGATCCACCCGCCTCTGATCTTCGACTCGTCGACTAGCGCCTACAACATGGGAAAGATGCGCCAAGCGGCTGTCTCGGGCGAGAGGCTGCCTCCCGGCGTAGCCCTCGACGAAACCGGAGAGGAGACGGACGATGCAGAAGCCGCGCTCGCCGCGTTGCGCCTCCTGCCGATGGGCGGTCACCGCGGGGGAGGTCTGGCGATCATGTGGGAGGTCTTCACCGGCATCCTCGCCGGTGGGAGGTCCACAACCGAGGTCGTGGGCATGCAGCACCTGGACAGGACCCAGGGTCTGAGCCTCTACGTGCAGGCTCTCGATCCGCGCAGCTTCCTGCCATACGAGGAGTTCCTGTCCAGAGTTGACCGGTTGATCGGCCAGATCCACTCCAACCCGCCCCGAGAGGGCTTCGGCCAGGTGCGGGTACCGGGCGAGCGCAAGGCCGGGTTCGAAGCCGAGTACCGGACGCGGGGCGTGCCGTTCCCCACCGAGAACCTCGAACGCCTCCGGGCACTGTGCCTGGATCGCGGGGTGGTATGGCCGTGGTGAGGTCGCAGCCGGGCAACCGGCCACCGGACGACCAGACTCTTCCGACCGTCGACGCCGGCGACCTGCGGCGGTTCGCGGCCGCGGTCCTGCAGGCCCAGGGAGTGGCGCCTGCGGACGCGGCCCTCGCTGCCGATGCCATGGTCTGGGCCGACCTCAGGGGAAGGTACGCTCACGGAACGAGCAGCAAGCTTCCCCAATGTGTATCCCGGATCCGGGCCGGTGGGACATCCACATCTGGCGAGTTGCCCTTCGTCTCGGAGACTGCTGCGACCTTCGTGCTCGACGGGCGCCACTCTTGGGGTCAGATCGCAGCTTCGAAGGCGATGATGGCGGCCGTGGAGAAGGCTCGGTCCGTTGGCGTGTCCGTCGGCGTCGTGCGCGACTGCAGTTCCGCAGCCGCGATGGGTTACTACCCCCTGCTGGCAGTGGCCGAGGGCATGATCGGCCTCGCCGTCACCAACGGACCTCCCCTCATCGCTCCTTCCGGGGGTTCCACCAGACTGTTGGGAAACCAGGCCCACGCGATAGGCTGCCCGGCCAACCGCCACCATCCGATCGTGTTCGACGCGGCGACCACCGCCATGTCCACCTCCGAGATGGATCTCGTCCACGAGCGCGGCGAGCTACTCCCGGAAGGAGTCCTGTACACCGCCGACGGAACACCGACCAGAGATCCCTCGCTCTGGGTTGACGGCCTCCTGGCCCCGGCGGGAGGTCACCGTGGCTACGGGTTGTCGCTGATGTTCGAGATTCTCACGGGTGTGCTGGCGGGAGGCGCGAGGCTCGCTCCTGATGTAGGGCATCCGTTCGACAGCCGGGAACCCCAGGGCGTATCCCTGTTCGTGGTGGCGATCGACCCCGAGCACTCGATCGGATACGGAGAGTTGACGCGGCGGGTCGACTCGCTGATCGACCGGCTGCACGCCTCTGGGACCGCCCCCGGCATCGAGAGGATCTACGTACCCGGTGAACGGAGCTTCATCCTGGCCGAGAGGCGGGAACGGGACGGAATTCCGATGCCGGTGGAGCGGCTGGAGGCCCTCCGCCGGATCGGTTCGGAGTCGGGCCTGACGCTTGCTAGTTGGTAGTTTGTAGTAGTGCCCACTGACCACTGACCGCAACCCCTCCTAGCTGGTTGCGTCTTCCTCCTGGTTGACCGACCGGATCAGGTCTACAACGGCGCGCATGCCCAGGACAGCCACCACATTCGTGTCCACCGCGGGGTCGCGGTCATCCTCCGGTGAAAGGATTCCCACCGCCCCCTTGGTCTTGATCGGTTGGCGGCCAAGGACCACACCGGCCAGCGTCGGCACATCGCCCGCGGTGGCAGACAGCACGGGCCCTCCCACCATTCCGGGGTTGAACGAACCATCGATGTAGAACGTCGGGTCGTCCTCTCCCGATACCGCGGCCACCGAACCCCCGAGAACGAAGGGAACGTTGCCAGCTCCGCCGAGACCCCGGATCCCCCGCAGGTACCCGAGCGAGAAGACCGGCTGGGAAGCCGCCGGCAACCAGTCCAGAGGGGGGATGTCGAGAGAGGGGATGAAGTTTGCGGATGTGACCCCGCAGACAACGGCCCGGCCCGCTCCGACAACTCCGAGGCGGGCGACGTCGAGAATACGGTTCGCCTGTTCGAAGGTCACCAGTAGCCGCTGGGTACTCTTCCCCACTACCTCGGCCGCGGTCAACAGGAACGGGGTTTCTCCCACTTCGACGACGAAGCCGCTGGCCTGCGCGCTCGGGCTTGTTGTCCTCACCACCCGAGCGAGGAACTCCCCCGGAACGGTAGGACCGAAGCGGTCCTGCGCTCGACCGGGTGTCAACGTGGCCTCTTCGCGGTCAGGAGCCGGCGGGGAGGCTCAAACCTTGCGGGCGAACAGAACCCCGTCTCCGATCGGGAGCAGCGACACGTCGACCCGGGGATCCCGCGCGGCCCTCCCGTTGAGTGCACGCAAAGTGGCGGTGATGTCATCGGTGCGCTCCTGATTCGCTACATGGCCTCCCCAGAGAGCATTGTCAACGAGCAGCAGGCCCCCGCTCCTCAGGAGTTGCAGGCAGCGGTCGTAGTAACGGGGGTAATTCAGCTTGTCGGCGTCGATGAAGGCGAAGTCGAAGGTCCCGGTCTGGCCCTGCCCGATCATCCTGTCGAGGGTTTCCATCGCCGGACCTATCCGTAGATCGATCTTGGCGGCCACGCCCGCCCGTTCCCAGTAGCGGCGGGCGATGTCGGTGTACTCGACGCTGATGTCACAAGCCACCAGCAAGCCGTCCTCGGGGAGCGCCCGGGCCACGCACAGGCTGCTGTATCCGGTGAACACACCGACCTCGATGGCGCGGGATGCGCCGGCCAACCTCACGAGCATGCCCATGAACTGGCCCTGATCGGATGAGATCTGCATCCTTCCCTCCGACATGCGGGCCGTCTCCTCCCGCAGGTCGGAGAGCACCGGATCATCCCGGAGAGTGGTGGACAGGATGTACTCGTAGAGATCGGGGTCGATGAACGCGTTGTCTCTGCTCATGGCTGAATAACCACCTCCCCCACGGATGATCGCGCGGCGCGGATCGCTGTCGTTACCCGCTCTCCCCGCCCGCACCGCCGTTGCGTCCGGTCGTAGACGAGTATACGTCCCCGGTTGCTGTCAGGTCTCCGCGTCCAGACTGGTGAACAGCCAGGCGAGGACAAGCCTGGGTCGTTGGTTCCGGCGTAGCTGGACGGCTGCGTCCAGAACGAGTTCCGCACACCGGACAGCCCGCCCGGGGGCGGTGCGGGTCAATTCGGTCGGTCTGAGGTCCGGATTGCGGAGCGGCCCACCGTACTGGGCCGAGGCAGAGTCGAGATACCACGACGCCAGCATCTCGAGACCCGTCACCACCAGAGCGTTCCCGGTTCGCTTGAGGGCTCGATCATGGCGGTCCACCAAGGCTTTCGGGACCGGATAGCCGCGCGCCTTGATCTCGTCGATCTCCTTCTGCCTCCGCTCCTTGACCGCATCAAGCA
The DNA here is from genome assembly GCA_965219685.1 of Candidatus Spongiisociaceae bacterium. Taxonomy (GTDB): domain Bacteria; phylum Actinomycetota; class Acidimicrobiia; order Spongiisociales; family Spongiisociaceae; genus JAPPFW01. Next base: position 2,453,842 of record CBDCOH010000002.1, read on the forward strand.
GGGGACGGTGCGCCGCCAGCATCTCATCAGCGAGGCGGAACCCGTCGCCGGGCCTGGAGGAGACCTTGGTAGGAACTCCCAGCCAGCGTCGCCGGAAGTCCCCTACCCCGCGATCGGCCACGAGATCGAGCGCCAGGCCCGGGCTGCCGGCGGCGATCCGGGCGGTCATCGCAGCGCGCTCGACTTCCACACCCATGGCTACCAGCGCGGTCGAGACTTCGGTCTCGGGAACGCGCCCGAACCGTATCACCCGGCACCTGCTCACCACCGTGGCGGGAAGATCGTCCTCGGACTCGGCCACGAGGACGAACACTGTACGCGCCGGGGGCTCCTCGAGGGTCTTGAGCAGGGCATTGGCCGCTGCCTCGGTCATCAGCGAGGCGTCGTCGAAGATAGTCACCTTGCGGTCGCTCTCGACCGGCCGAAGGCTGGCGCCGGAGATGGCCCGGCGAGCCTGGTCGACACCGAGCATCGCCCTGCCCTCCGGCCCGACGACGGATACGTCCGGGTGAACGTGACGCATCACCCTGGACCGGCCGCCTTCCGAGATGGCGACAAGCGCGGCCGCGAAGATCAGGGCCACCGTGGCTTTGCCCACGTTGGACGGGCCCACGAACAGGTAGCTGTGGGAGGGCTCTCGGACCTCTCGTTCCAGGGACGCCAGGACGGACCCGTGGCCGATGATCCCATCCGCGGACATCCCGGTCATCCCGCTCATCGCTGGACGGCCGCCCATGCTTGATCCACAACCAGTCCCAGCGGTTGTTCCGCGTCGATGACCACGAACCGGTCAGGTTCTTGGGAGGCCAGACGCTCGAAGGCCTCCGCCACCGATGCGAGAAGTGCGCTCCCCTCCGATCCGATGCGATCCGCCTTCTCCTGGCGGGCCAACCCTGCCTCCGGCGCAACTACCAGAAGCATCACCAGGTCGGGCCACGTACCCGATAGACCAGGCTCGTTTATCTGACGGACCCGGCCAACCCCCAAGCCCCGTCCGGCGCCCTGATAGGCGAGCGAGGAGTAGACGGAGCGGTCGCTCAATACCCAGGCGGATCTTGCCAGCGCCGGACGCACCACCTCCTCGACCAACTGCGCCCGGTCCGCGGCGAACATGAGAGCTTCAGCCCAGGCGGACATGGGCGGCCCCTCCAGCAGGAGAGCACGGAGGGACCCGCCGACGGCCGTGCCTCCCGGTTCCCGCACGCACACCACCTCATGTCCGGCGGCCTCGAGCCGTTCCGCCAGTGCAACCAGCACACTCGTCTTGCCGGCGCCGTCGATACCTTCCAAGGCTACGTAGCGACTCATCCCTTTGACCGTACCGGCGGCCGTCAGCCGTCACTGTCGCGTTTCGCGACCCGGCGCTTCTCGTTGATCCAGCCCACCGCACGCGAAGCGTCCCTGATCGAGCGCCGGACCTGCGGCGGTATCTCGTGGTGGATCAGAGCCGAGCGGATAGCCACCACCGAGAGCAGGCCCGTTCCCAGGATCAGGACCCCGGCCAGGGCGAACAGGTTCCTTATACCGTTGTCAAGGGGCGGGGGGAACAGGCCGTCGAGCGTGGAGGCGGCCAGCACCGCCAGCGTGAAGGAAACCAGCATGGCCGTTCTCACCAGCGCGAAGAGCGCCGCGAAGGTGCGACCCCGCAACGTGTCGTCGACGGCGCCGTGCAGATGCGTGAATCCCATCACGTAGGCGAAGCCGGTGCCGACGCCGGCTACCAGCACCCAACCAGCCGCTCCGGTCACCGTCCCCGCGAAGGCTGCAAGGCCGATCGACAGACCGGCCACACCGAGGCTCAGGGCGTAGGTCAGGTCGTAGCGGGTGCGCTCGGTGCTGAAGGCCGCCACTCCCAGCATTCCGAGTCCCACCCCGACTCCCAGAGCGGTGACCAGGACACCGAAGCCCGTGTCGCCGCCGCCGAGCACGTCCCGGGCGAAGGACTGGCCAAGGGGCAGCAACGCGCTCCCGCCGAACAAGGCTACCGCCATCCCCAGGACCACTCTCCGGACCGGGCGGGTCCTCGTGACGAAGACGAAGCCCTCCACCAGATCACGGAAGGGCTGGCGCCAGTCTCCCTGAGCAACCGGGTCATGAGCGGCCCGGTCGGCGAGGGTGGGTTTGGGCACGGCGATGGTCGCCACGATCGCTCCGGAGACCACGAAGGTGACCGCGTCCAGGGCGAAGGCCAGGTCGGGCCCGCGGTCGATGGGACCGAGGACACCGACAACGGAGAAGAGGGCTGCCAGTCCGGCCCACGCAGCGGCTCCCAGAGGAGCGGTGCCGTATGCGGCCGCAGCCGAGAAGCTGTTGGCCCGCACCAGTTCGTCCCCTTTCACGAGGGTTGGAACCGCCGCCTCCCTTGCCGGCTGGCGGATCATGGTGAGGATCTCGAGGACCGAGGAGATCACCGCGATCTCCACGAGGTCGTCGGCGAACACGAGCCCGAGCACCACGACCCCCCGACCCACGTCGGAGAGCACCATCACCCACTTGCGGTCGAGGCGGTCGGCGACCACCCCAGCCAGCGAACCGAGCAGCAACCCTGGGACGATCCTGCTCATCAGGGGGACCAGGGCCGCGCTGCTGCCGCCGATGTGGCTGGCGAGGGCCAGCGTTGCGAAGAAGGTTATCCAGTCACCCCAGGAAGACGCGGCACTCGCCCACCACAGCCTCGAAAAGGGCCCTCTGCGTAAGAGTTCGATCTACAACCCCCGCCCGGTCATCCGGCGACACTCTCGGAGCCTCACGGGCCCGAACCGCCCCGGAAGAGGATGTCGGGCCTGTCCGTCAGACCCGCTCATCTTGACAGGCTCGCCCCCCCTAGGGTAATCATGCATCATGCCTAGACCTCTCATCATCGTCGAGTCGGCGACCAAGGCACGCACGATCGCCGGCTATCTGGGGCGCGGATACCGTGTGGAGTCCTCCCAGGGCCACATCCGTGATCTACCCAACAACGCCAAACAGATCCCGGCCAAGTTCAAGGACCAACGTTGGGCCAGGGACTGGGGCGTGAACGTGGATCGTGACTTCAAGCCCCTGTACGTCGTTCCGCCTGAGAGCCGCAAGACGGTCCAGACCCTCAAGCGCCTGGTCAAGGAGGCCTCCGAGTTGTACCTCGCAACTGACGAGGACCGAGAGGGCGAGGCGATCGCGTGGCACCTCAAGAAGGTGCTCAAACCAAACGTGCCGATGCACCGGATGGTGTTCCACGAGATAACCCGCGCGGCGATCCGAACAGCGCTCGAGAATCCGAGAGAAATCAACAGCGATCTGGTCGACGCCCAGGAAGCCCGCCGCACCCTAGACCGCCTGGTCGGCTACGGCCTGTCGCCCGTGCTCTGGAGGAAGGTGAAGCGCGGCCTGTCCGCGGGACGCGTGCAGAGCGTCGCGGTCAGGCTGATCGTGGAACGGGAGCGACGACGCATCGCCTTCCGCTCGGCGGGCTTCTGGAGCATCGAGGGACTGTTCGCCACAGAACGTGGTGAGACGTTCACCGCCTCTCTCACAGCAATCGACGGGACGCGCCCGGCCGGGAGCAGGGACTTCAATGAACGCGGCGAACTCACGACCTCGAAGGTCGTACGGCTCGACGAGACCCGCGCACGCGATGTCTCAGCCGGGATCGAAGGCTGCCATCTCGCGGTGCGGTCCGTCGTTGCCAAGCCGTACAGCAGGAATCCCTACGCCCCGTTCCGTACCTCGACACTCCAGCAGGAAGCGTCCCGGAAGCTGCGGTTCGCCGCGTCCAGGACGATGAACGCCGCGCAGCGGTTGTACGAGCGCGGTCACATCACCTACATGCGTACAGACAGCACCAACCTCTCGGAAACGGCGCTGAAGACGGCCCGGGCGGAGATCCTCAAGCGCTACGGATCCCGGTACCTGGCCGCCAAGCCGCGGCGCTACGCCAACAAGGTCAAGAACGCCCAGGAGGCGCACGAGGCGATCCGCCCGGCCGGCGACTCGTGGCGAACACCCCAGCAGCTGTCGAAGCTCGTCAACGACCGGGACCAGCAACGCGTCTACCGCCTGATCTGGACCCGCACCCTGGCGTCGCAGATGGCCCCCGCTCGGGGCGAGAGCACCCGGGTCCGGCTCGGTGGGACGATCCAAGGAGGGACCGATGTGGAATTCGGGGCCACCGGCAGGACGGTCACCTTCGCAGGGTTTCTCCGGGTCTACGTGGAAGGGCAGGACGACCCCGACAGGGAAGTCGACGACCGCGAGCGCCATCTCCCGGCCTTGGCCGTCGATGATCGGGTCCTGGCCCGGGATGTCACGGCGAAAGGGCGCCAGACGCAGCCCCCGCACCGTTTCACCGAGGCCTCGCTCATCAAGCAACTGGAGGACATGGGTATCGGCCGGCCCTCGACCTACGCCTCGATAATCGCAACGGTGATCGGGCGCGGCTACGTGTTCAAGAAGGGGAACGCCCTCATCCCCTCGATCACCGGGTTCGCCACCACCCAGCTGCTCGAACGCCACTTCGAGGACCTGGTTGACTTCGGCTTCACCGCACGGATGGAGGACGACCTCGACAAGATCGCCAGGGGTGAGACGGAGAAGGTTCCCTGGCTCCGACGCTTCTTCCACGGCAACGGGGCTCCGGGCCTGTACCGCCTGGTGTCGGGCGAGCATGTCGACGGCATCGACCCGCGCCAGATCTTCCTTGATCTGGGGAAGGACGAGCAGGGCGAGCCGGTGATGGTACGGGTCGGCAGGTACGGTCCCTACGTCGCCAGGGGTGACGATCGGGCATCGGTGCCGGAGGACATCCCGCCCGACGAGTTGTCCGTGGAGCGGGCCGTGGAGATGTTGGAAGCGCCGCAGGGGGACAAGATCCTGGGCACGGATCCCGACTCGGGTCTCACCGTGCTGGCTCGAATCGGTCGATACGGACCGTACGTGCAACTGGGCGAGGACGCGAAGGGAGCAGGAAAGCCCAAGCGTGCCTCCCTTCTCCGCAACATGGTCATCGATGAGTTGGCGCTTGACGACGCCCTGAAGCTGCTCTCCCTTCCCCGCCAGGTCGGCGCTCATCCGGAGACGGGCGAGATGATCGTGGCGGGTAACGGACGCTACGGCCCATATCTCAAGATGGGCAAGGCCTACCGGAACCTCGACAACCCGCAACGCCTGTTCGACATCACGCTCGGGGAGGCCGTCAAGGTGATGAACGCCCCCAAGCAGACCAGACGCCGGGGAGCCGCCCCCCCACTGAAGGAACTCGGGAAGGATCCGGTATCGGGAGGCACGGTCCTACTCAGGACCGGACGCTACGGACCCTACGTGACCGACGGCGCCGTCAACGCCTCCGTGCGCGAGGATGCCATCCCGGACCTCAGCCTCGAACAGGCCGCCGTCCTGCTGGCACGCCGGAGAGAGAAGCTCAAGGAGCAAGGCAAGTGGCCTCCCAAGAAGAGACGTTAGGTGTTTGGTATTAGGTGTTAGGTGTTGGGCGGCTTCTACCACGTTGTAATATGTCACCATTCACCATTCACCATTCACCATTCACCATTCACCATTCACCACTCACCACTCACCACTCACCACTCCTAACCCCCAGCCACCATCAAACGCCACAGATTCCTTCCCCTCCTCGCGCGGGCGCCCGCCCCCATCGCTAGCACTACCAGACCGACTGCCGCCCCTACGGAGGGGAACAGAAGGATGAGCAACTCCAAGGGAAGCAGCGGCAGGACGAATGCTCCGTAGACACCCAACCGGTTACGGCTCGCGAAGCGCCCCAGGAAGACCAGGACGGGTAGCGGCGCCGTCGCTATCAGTAACAGCAGGGCCACCAGCAGCACCGGGATCGCCGCCAGGCCGACAAGCGTCAGACCCGCCGCCATCCTCGGCGATCCCCAAACCACCCCCGCGATCGGAACGGCGACCGGTAGAGCCAGCATGGCCAGGCGGACCAGACCTATGCCGAAACATTTGACCGGGTGGCTCCGCAGGTTGGCGACCGAACGTTCCAACTGCTCGGGGGCATACCAGATCCGGAGAAGACCGTAGGCGAGTAGAAGCAGGAACGCGACGACTCCGTACATCAGGGCGCCAGCTTTGAAGCGGAAGTCGGGAGCCAGGGGAAGCCGCCGAACCGCGGTGCCGCCGATGACGGCCTCCGGGTGGACGGTCGCCGCTCGGGCGCTGCGGTAGCCGAGATCCTCTACAACGTGCGCACCGTCGAGAACCACCATGCTCCCGACGGTCATCTCCACATCCCTTCCGACCGTCCCGGAGATGACCGTACGGCCGAAGGTGCGCCCTCCCATGTCGTGACCTACGTCGCCGCCCATGATCAGCGATCGGGACCAGACGAGGCTATCCACGCCGATCGACCCTCCGAGGTAGACATCACGCCCCAGCCCGACCACATCGCGCCCCACCTCGCCGCCAATGTCGAGGTCGACACCCACCAGCCGGACCGATCCGGTCACCACACCGGTGACGCTGGCGGTGGTGGCGACCCCGATGATGTCGCCCTCCACCCGGCCCGACACGTCCAGATGCTCCCCTGCCAGGACGACGAGATCCCCCTCGATCGTCCCCGCCATCCTCACGACAGACGCCGCCACGTAGAGGCTCTCCTCCACCACCTCCCCCTCGCGGATCAGGAAGATGCCGGCCGACGCTGTCCGGAGGGCTTGCGGTGCGTCGGCGGCGACGAGGAGAACCATCGCCAAACCCAGTCCGACAAGACCGGCAAGGCGCTTGGGCTCAACCACCAGCCCGGGTCAGCAAGTCCATGAGCGGACCGGGAAAGACCCCGAACGCGATCGTGATGGCGGTCGAGGCGAGCAGTACGCCCCGTACGTGCAAGGCGGGAGACACCTCGGCCCCGCTCCCGTCGCCGGAACGGAAGTACATCAGCACCACCAGGCGAAGGTAGAAGAAGAAAGCGGCCACCGACGAGAGCAGACCGACGATCACCAGCCACCCGTACCCTCCGTCCCATGCCGCGCTGAACACCTGGAACTTGCCGATGAAACCGGTGGTGAGGGGCATCCCGGACATGGCGATCATCAGGGTGGCCAGCACGGCTGCCACGACCGGGGACCGGCTGCCCAGACCTCGGTAGTCGTCGAACGCGCTGCCGGACGAGGCGGGACCGCTCACCGCGGTAACAGCTGCGAAGGCCCCGACAAGCATCACAGAGTAGGTGGCCAGATAGAACAGCACGCCATCGGTCCCGGCCAGGCCGGCCGTGATCCCGGTGAGTATGAAACCTGCGTGCGCCACACCCGAGTAGGCCAGCATGCGCCGGACGTCGGACTGCTGGATCGCCAGCAGGGTCCCGAACACCACCGAGACAGCTGCGAGCACCGCCAAGCCGTCCGCCCATGCCCTCTGGTACCTGTCGAAGCCGATGATCAGGATGTTGATGAGGGCCGCGAACCCGCCCACCTTGGCCGCGGCCGCCATGAAACCTACGACGCCGGCCGGCGCCCCTTGGTAGACATCCGGCGCCCAGGAGTGGAACGGAGCAGCCGTGACCTTGAATCCCATCCCGACAACCAGCAACGCCATGCCTATCAGGAGCACCGCCGGGCGCGCCACGTGGTAGGCGCCCAGCACACCGCCTGTCTCCACCAGGTTGGTGGTTCCGGTTCCCGCATAGGCAAGCGCGCCACCGTAGATGAAGATCGCGGATGCGAAGGCCCCCAGGAGGAAGTACTTCATGGCCGCCTCGTCACCTGCAGTGGAGTTGCGCACTATCCCGGCCAGCACGTAGAGGGCTATGGAACCGACCTCCAGCGCCACGAACACCATGACGAGGTCCGCCGACGCCCCCATCAGCATGAAACCGGCGGTCGAGACGAGGACCAGGCTGATGCCCTCAGCCATCCTGCGCCCGAGCCCGACGAGCATCTCCCAGGCGGTGACCGTGCCCAGCACGGCCACGACCAGCAGCACGATACGGGCGGACACGGAGAGGTTGTGCAGGAAGAGGGTCCCTCCGAAGGAGGTTCCCACACCGTCGATCCCGACCCGGTGCCATTGCCCTCCGATCGCCACAGCCACTGCCACGAACGTGACCGCGGCGATCCACCCGTGCACTCGTGGCCGCGGGTGGACGAACACATCCACCATGAGTACCGCCACCGCCCCCACCAGCAGGAGGAGTTCGGGAGCGATGGCGAGGTACGAGACGTCTATCACTCGCCGCCTCCGGAGAGGATCAACCCGGGTCCGCCGGGGTCGGGCGCTTCGTAGCCGGTGGTGGCTTCGATCCTGGCAAGCACCGCGTCGGTGGACGGCCCGATCACGTCCAGCGCCACCTTCGGGTATACCCCGAGCAGGATGATCAGGGCCACCAGTGGGACGAACACCAGAGTCTCGCCGATCGAGAGATCCGCCACCCCGTGGTTGGCGGGATCGGTCGGCTTCCCGGTGAAGACCCGCTCGTACGCCCACAGGAGATAGACCGCGGCGAGGATCACGCCGACCGCGGCGATGACCGTGTAGACCGGCAGGGTGGGGTAACTACCCATCAGGATGAGGAACTCTCCGACGAAGCCGTTGAGGCCGGGAAGGCCGATGGAGGCGAAGGCTATGAACAGGAACATCCCCGCGAACACCGGCATCGACGAGGCCAGTCCTCCGAAGTCGGCGATCAGCTTGGTGTGGCGGCGCTCGTAGATGATCCCCACCAGGAGGAACAGAGCGCCCGTGGTGAGCCCGTGGTTGATCATCTGCACGACTCCGCCCTGGAGGCTCTGGGAGGTCAGGGCGAAGGTGCCGAGCACGATGAAGCCCAAGTGGCTGACCGATGAGTAGGCGACCAGTTTCTTCAGATCGGGCTGGACGATCGCCACCACCGCCCCGTAGATCACCCCCACCACGGCCAGGGTGGCCAGCAGGGGGACGAAGTCGAGCGTGGCTTCGGGGAACAGCGGCAGGTTGAAGCGGAGCAGCCCGTAGGTGCCGAGCTTCAGCAACACCCCCGCCAGGAGGACCGAGCCCGCAGTGGGCGCCTCGACGTGGGCGTCGGGCAGCCAGGTGTGGAACGGGAAGACGGGCACCTTGATGGCGAAGGCCAGGGCGAAAGCCCCGAACAGCCATCTCTGCGTTGTGACGCCCAGATCGAGATCGAGCATCGCCAGGTACGAGAATCCGAACTCGCCGGTCTGGTCCCTATGGATGAATGCCAGCGCGATGATGCCGGCCAGCATCAACGCCGAACCGAACGCCGTGTAGAGGAAGAACTTGATCGCCGCGTAGATGCGGTTCTCGCTTCCCCATATGCCGATGATGAAGGCCATGGGGATCAGGATCACCTCGAAGAACACGAAGAAGAGGAACAGGTCGAGCGAGAGGAACACCCCGATGAGGCCGGCTTCGAGGAGCAGGTTCATAGCCACGAAGAGCCTCACCCTGTGATCCACGCCCATGGATGCCCCGAGGGCCACCGGAACCAGCACGGTGGTGAGCACCACGAGCAGGAGGGATATGCCGTCCACGCCCAGATGCCAGGCCACGCCGAGTTGTTCGATCCAGACCACCCGCTCGACGAACTGGAATCCGGCCCGGCCCCGCTCGAACTCGAGGAACAGGACCCCGGCCGGCGCAACCGGTAGAAGGCTCAGGATCACCCCCAACGGGCGAACCAACTCGCGACGCCGCTCGGGGATCAGCATGACCACCACCGCCGCCAGCGCGGGAACCAGGATCAGTGCGCTGAGCGTCGAGAAGCCGCTCATGGTCCACCGGTCCACACGGTGCGATCCCTACGGGTGCCCATCTCAAAGACCCCGGGCGACTATCCAGGCCACGATCCCGACCGCGCCCGCCGCCAGCACCGCACCGTACGACCGCACGAATCCTGACTGCAGGGGGCGTAGCCGCCGGCCCAGTCGCCGGACGGCCGCCCCGACCCCGTTCACGAGACCGTCGATGGTTCTCTGATCGACGGCCCCTGCGCTCCACAGGGCGATCCTCATACCCGGCTTGACGATCAGGGTGCCGTAGACATCGTCCACCCAGTAACCGTTCTCCCACGCCATGAGCGGTCGCCGCACCTTGCCCAGGAGGCGCTCCCGTGTCTCCTCGGAGGCATGGCGATAGAGAAGGAAGGCGATGGCGATGCCCACCACCCCGGCGGCGACCGAGACCAGGGCCAGCGCGCCGAGCAGGAACCCGTCCTCCGGCGCATGGGCCAGGTAGACACCTTCGAAGGCCGGTTCGAGGAAGTGCTCGAAGCTGAGCCGGAACGGGGTGTTGACAAATCCGATCAGCACGGTGAGCACCCCCAGGACGACCAGCGGACCGGTCATGATCTTGGGAGACTCGTGCGGATGTACTCCGTCGTCCCAGCGAGCCTTCCCGTCGAATACCAGGAAGTACTGGCGAGCCATGTAGAAGGCGGTCAGCAGCGCGGTCAGCAGCCCGATCCCCCAGAGGAGGGTGTAGTACCCGCCCTTGGCGAACAGGACGGCCAGTATCTCGTCCTTGGACCAGAACCCGGCCAGGGGTGGGATGCCCGCTATCGAGAGGGTCGCCACCAGCATCGTCGCATGGGTGACGGGCATCTTGGACCGCAACCCTCCCATCCGGGTCATGTCCTGCTCATCAGCCAGGGCGTGGATGACCGAGCCCGCCCCGAGAAACAGCAGCGCCTTGAAGACGGCATGGGTGACCAGGTGGAACAGGCCGGCCACGTAGCCGCCGATCCCCACAGCCATGAACATGTAACCGAGTTGGCTGATCGTCGAGTAGGCCAGCACCCGCTTGATGTCCCGCTGAGCGATGGCGATGGTGGCGGCGAGGAGAGCGGTCAGCGCGCCCACCGTCGCGACTACCCCGCCGGCCACATCCGAGAGCCCGTAGATGGCGCCGGTCCGGGCAACCATGTAGACACCGGCGGTGACCATGGTGGCGGCGTGGATCAGCGCGGACACGGGTGTGGGGCCCTCCATGGCGTCGGGCAGCCAGACGTAGAGCGGGAGCTGAGCCGACTTGCCCGCTGCGCCGACCAGCAGCAGCAGCCCGATGGCGGTGGCGGTGGTCGCTCCGATCACCTGTCCCGGTTCGTGCAGCACCTCCGTGTAGGAGAGGGTTCCGAACGAGGTGAACACCAGCATCAGCGCCACCATGAAACCGAAGTCGCCGATCCGGTTGACTACGAACGCCTTCTTTCCGGCCGCGGCGGCCTCGGGACGCGTGTACCAGAAGGATATGAGCAGGTACGAGCAGAGTCCCACCAACTCCCAACCGACGAACAGCAGGGCGAAGTTGTTGGCCAGCACCAGGATCAGCATCGACGCGATGAACAGGTTGAGGTACGTGAAGAACCGGCTGAACCGCGGGTCGCCGTGCATGTAACCCACCGCGTAGATGTGGATGAGGGCGCCCACCCCGGTCACCACGAGCGTCATCGTGGCCGACAGGGGATCCCAGAGCAGCTCCGCCGTGGCGCCGAGTCCCGGCATCCAGTCGAAGAGGTGGACGACGGTGATCGCCTCTGCGGAGGCGCTCTCCGAGAGGAAGAAGTGGCGGGCGGCCACCGCTGCGTACGCGAAGGCGCCGACCACCGCCAGCACCGCGGGTCCGGCCGCACGCGGTTCGCCCATTCGACGACCGGCGAAGTGGTTGAGGAGGGCCGCCGCCAGAGGAAGGGCGATGACGATCCAGAGATAGTCGGTCACGCCATGTCCTCGAGCGGGGAACCGTCCGTCGGACGTGACCCCGCGCGGGTCACGAGGATGTCCACCCTCATCCCGACAGCTCCGACAGGTCGTCCACGGAGGCCGTCTGGCGGGAACGGAAGATCGACACGATGATCGCCAGGCCCACCGCTACCTCGGCCGCCGCCACCACCAGCACGAACAGCACCGCCATCTGCCCGCCGATGTCACCGTGGGCGCGGGCTGCCGCCACGAACGTCAGGTTCACCGCGTTGAGCATCAACTCCACCGACATGAACATCACCAGGGCGTTGTTCCGCAGGAGCAATCCGGCCGCGCCCACCAGGAAGAGGACCGCCGCCAGGGTCATGTACCAGTCCGCCGTTACGATCACGTCGAGCGCTGTCCCCGGTCGGGGCCGCCGCCGGCCGCGTCCTCCCCGTCCTTGCGACGCGGGCGATAGAAGGCGAGGGATATGGCTCCCACCGCCGCCACGACCAGCAGAAGCGAGGTCGCTTCGAAGGGCAGCAGCCATCGAGAGGCCCGCTGCCCGGCCGCCGAATCGGCGGAGATGAGGTTGGAACCGATCTCCTCCACCGTCCCCCGGACTTCGGCTGCCTCCCCCGATGTGATCACCCAGTCGAAACGGTCCGTCACCACCAGGACTCCGGCCAGGACCACCACGCCGACGAGGACCACCAGCGCGACGGGGCGCTGGACGACCAGCTTCTCCGTCAGGCGTTCGGCGCGGTCGACGCCCACGAACATGATGACGAACAGGAACAGTGTTATCACGGCCCCGGCGTAGACGATCACCTGCACGGCCGCCACGAAGTGGGCCAGGTGGACCACGTAGAACACGGCCAGGGCGAACAGTGTCGCCATGAGTCCCATCGCTCCGTATACCGGGTTCCGGGCTCTGACCACCGCGATCGCGCCGCCCAGGGTCACCGCCCCCATGAGGATGAAGACGACCAACTCGACCATCAGCCGTCGTCCTCACTCGAAGGCTGTTCGGTCTCCGCGGCCTCCGACTGGCCGACCTCCGGGGGTCGTACCCCCACACCGGCAGATCCGGACCAGGCGACCGAGCCCTCGTAGGCCGCCCGCCCCTGGGGCGCGGTGGCCCGCATCCATCCGTCGGCATCGGCCAACTCCTCGAAGTCGGCGAACCGGTCTGCCTCGAACATATGGTTGGGCCGACCGTCCTCGTCGACCAGCAACTCCGTCTTCGTGTAGATGGCGTCCGACCGGTTGGTGGTGGACATCTCGAACAGGCGGGTGTGCGTGATGGCCTCGGTGGGGCAGGCCTCGACGCACAGCCCGCAGAAGATGCACCTCAGCATGTTGATCTCGTAGACGAACCCGTAGCGCTCCCCGGGGCTGACCGGGTCGTCGATCGGGTTGTCCGCGCCCCGCACGTAGATGCAACTGGCCGGGCACGCGCCGGCACAGAGCTCGCAGCCGATGCACTTCTCCATGCCGTCCTCGTAGCGGTTGAGCACATGGCGGCCGTGGAAGCGCTGGGGCTTCTCCCGCATCACCTTCGGGTACTTGGTGGTGACCAGACCCTTCCCGAACACGGTCGCGACGAACTGCCGCCCGGTTACCGCCATGCCCTTGATGAACGCTTCTACAGGTCCCATATCAACTCCACGGAAGGCCGAAATTGCGGAAGGCCAGCGCCCCACCGATGCAGAACAGCCAGACCAGGGACGCGGGAATCAACCGCTTCCACCCGAGGGTCATAAGTTGGTCGTAGCGGAGCCGGGGAAGCGTCGCCCTCAGCCATACGAACAGGAACAGGAACACCACCACCTTGAGGAAGAACCAGACGGTCGGGAGCAGCCCGCTGACCAGTACCGGAAGGGACCCGTCCCAGGTGGGCCCCGACCAGCCGCCCAGGAACAGCGTCACCGCCAGAGCCGACATGGTGAAGATGTTGATGTACTCGGCGAGGAAGAACAGGGCGAAACGGAGGCCCGAGTACTCGGTGTGGAACCCGCCCACGATCTCCTGTTCCGCCTCGACCAGATCGAACGGGGCCCGGTTGGTCTCCGCTACCGCAGCCACGAAGAAGATCAGGAAGGAGGGCGCCAGCACGAACAGGTTCCAAGCGGGCAGCCCGAATGCCTGCCCCAGGAAGGTGAGCGTCGAGGACTGGGCAGCCACGATCTCCGATATGCGCAGAGATCCCGTGTAGAGCACCACCGGGACCAGCGAAAGACCCATGGCCGCTTCGTAGGAGATCGCCTGGGCGGTCGCCCTGACCCCACCGAGGAGCGGGTACTTGGATCCGGAGGACCACCCTGCCAGCACCACGGCGTAGACGGCCACCGAGGACATGGCGAGGATGTAGAGCAGGCCTACGTTGAGGTCGGCGCCCTGGAGGGGCACCCGCCTCGTCTCTCCCCCGAGCGTTATCTCGAAAGGCCGGCCGAACGGGACCACCATGAACATGAGGAAGGCGGGGATGGCGGCCAGCATGGGGGCGGCAAGGTAGAGACCCAACTCGACCTTGCGGGGCGTCACCTGCTCCTTGAAGAACAGCTTGAGACCGTCGGCCAGGGTCTGGAGGACCCCCCATGGCCCGGCCCGGTCCGGTCCCACGCGGTTCTGCATGTCGGCGACGATCTTCCGCTCGAACCAGATCAGCAGGATGGTCACCACCAGCAGCAGCGCGAAGACCACGATCACCCGTGCAACCACCAGAACGAGATCGATCCAGTCCATCAGGACCCGTCCCCGATCTCGAAGCTGCTTCCCAGCGGCGGCACACCCGGCTGGTTGAAAGGCACGTACACGGTGCCGTCGTGGAGGGTCGGGTCGACGCGGACGGGCAGCGTCACCGAACGGCTCCCGAGGCCGAGACTGATCTCATCGCCGTCGCGCAACCGCAACGATGCCGCATGCGCGGGAGTGATATGGGCGGCGGCACCGGGTGCCTGGCCGGACAGCGACGGGCTGTGCCGGAGCAGAACCCCGTCGTCGTACATGGTGCGGGCCAGATGGAGCGTGTACGCGCCGACCACTCCGCTGGAGTGGCGGTCCCGGGGCTCGTACTGCAGCGGCTGCACCGCCCCCGGGATGGGGACGACCGCGCCGTCGGGAGCATCCCACTCGAGGTAGTCCCAGGTGACCCCGGCATAGGCCGGCGCAACCCTCGAGATCTCGTCCGCGATGGCCTTCTCCGAGGTCAGACCGATCGGACGACCCATCCTCGCGGCCAGATCGTCGAGGATCGACCAGTCGGCTCGGGCCTGGCCGGGTCCGGGCACCAAGCGGTTGACCTTCTGCACCCGGCCCTCGAGGTTGGTGACGGTTCCCTTCTTCTCGGCAAACCCCAGCGCCGGGAGAACGACGTCCGCCCGCCTCGAGGAGTCGGTCAGGAACAGGTCGATCGCAACCACGAACCCGGCTCCGCCCAGGGCCGCACTCCCGTCGAAGCCGACCATGTCCCGGACCGGGTCGGCGCCGCACAGGATGAGGCACCCGATCCGGCCGGCCACCGACGAGGCAGCGATCTCCAGCGCCCCCATGCCCGCCTCGGACGGGACGGGGCCCCAGGTCGACAACAGCTTGCCGGCTTCTCCATTCGCCGGGAGCGCGACGCGGCCCGGCAGGAGGTCCGGCGCCATCCCCATATCCAGCGCGCCGAAGGTGTTGCCGCGATGGACCAGCGGGAGGACGGTGGCGCCCAGGCCTCGGCTGAAGGCGGCCACCGACTCGGCCAGGCGAGGATCCTCCGCCAGGCCGGCACGGCCGACCAGCGCCACCACCGGGCCCTCGTCCAGGGCCTCCCTGACCGCACGGTGCGTTCCCTCACCTGCTTCGAGGCGCTGGAGCAACTCGGACCCGGTTCCCGGCCGGTAGGTGATCTTGTGAGCGGCGCGGTCATCCAGACCGGTGGCCCGGGGGTGGACGACGATCAGGGTTGCGCCCAACTCCTGCGCGGCGCGGCGCACCCTCAGGTAGAGGATCGGATGCGTCTCCTTGAGGTCGGGACCCCACAGAAGGATTGTCCTGGCCGAATCCAGGTCGTCGATCCGGCCGCGCCCGACCAGCCCCGCCAGGAGTGCCGCTTCGAGACCGTCGCCGAGTTGAGCGTCGAGGTTGTTGGAACCCACCGCCACCCGCATGAACTTGGACAGCGCGTAGGCGTCCTCGTTGGTTCCCCTGGCCCCGCCGAGAGCGGCCACGGCTTGAACTCCCCGGTCCGCGATCACCGACCGCAGACGGTCCGCAACCACGTCCAGGGCCTCTCCCCAACCTGCCTCCCTGAAGCCGGAGCCCTCCTTGATCAACGGCGTCGTCAGACGATCGGGCGAACCGATGAACTCGAACAGGAAACGCTCCTTGTCCGATAGCCATCCCTGGTTGGTGGCTCCGTTGTCGACACCGAGAAGCCGCAACACCCGGTTATGGGAAGAATGCACCGCGACGCTGCTCCCCTCCGTGTGGATCACGCCGGTGCTCTGGGCGACGCGCAGGTCCCAGGGCCGTGCCCTGAAACGGTACGGGACGGCGGTGAGCGCCCCTACCGGACAGATCTGGACCGTGTTGCCGGAGAAGTAGGAGTTGAACGGTTCGTCGGGGAAGGTGAGCACCTGGGTGGTGTTGCCCCGGTTCTGGAACTCGATGAGCGGATCACCCGAGATCTCGTCGGAGAACCTGGTGCACCGGGCGCAGAGGATGCACCGCTCCCTGTCCAGGAGGACGAGGTCGCTGATCGGGATGGGCTTGGCGAAGTGCCGTTTCTCCTCGACGAAACGGCTCTCGCCCGGGCCGTAGGACATGGTCTGGTCCTGGAGAGGACACTCGCCGCCCTTGTCGCAGACCGGGCAGTCGAGCGGATGGTTGAGGAGGAGGAATTCGAGCACCCCCTCCTGGGCCTTCTTGGCGGCCTCGGACTCGGTGTGGGTGACCATCCCGTCGGCGACCGGCTGCATGCAGGAGGGGACGATCAGCCGGCCCCTGGGGGTTTCGATCTCCACCAGGCACATCCGGCACATCCCGACGGGGTTCATGCGCGGGTGCCAGCAGAACCGCGGTATGTACGTGCCGTTGTCCTCGGCGGCCTTTATGAGAAGTTCGCCGGCCCGGGCCTCCACGTCCTGCCCGTCGATGGTGATGCGCACCTTGGGACGTTCCTGCGCGGTCATCTCACCCCCCCGATGGCTACCGGGACCAGGTTGGCTCTCCACAGGTGCTCCTCGACCTCGTCGCGGAAGTGGCGGAGCAGCGAGACCACCGGTGACACCGCCGAGGGTCCGAGAGCGCAGATCGTGGTCATGGCCGGTGGCCAGCGCAGGCCCGGCGAGATGTTGTCGGACACGTCCAGGAGCAGGTCGGCGTCCACGGGACGTCCCTGCCCGTCCATCACCCTCCGCAGGATCATGTCCAGCCACACGGTCCCCTCCCGGCAGGGAGTGCACTGGCCGCAGGACTCGTGGGCGAAGAAACGGACCAGGCGCTCGGCGGCCGCCACCATGTCGGTCGTCTCGTCCATGACGATCACCGCTCCCGAGCCGGTCATCGAGCCGAGGCCGTCGATGGCCTCCTTGGTCACCTCTGTGTCCAGGTGCAGTTCCGGCACGAACCACGGCGAGGAGGCCCCGCCCGGGACCCACGCCTTCAGCCTGTTCCCGTCCCGGATCCCGCCGGCCAGGTCGAATATCAGGTCGCGCCACGAGAGACCCTCGACGATCTCGTAGTTGCCCGGCCGGTTGACATGACCGGAGATCGAACACATGCGGCGTCCGGGCGAGCCGCCCGGGCCGATCGCCGCGTAGGCCGCCCCTCCGTTGTTGATGATCCACGGAACATTGGCGAGGGTCTCCACGTTGTTGACGATGGTGGGCATCATGTAAAGGCCCTTCGCCGCCGGGAAGTAGGGCGGCTTCAGCCGGGGCTCGCCCCGACGGCCCTCCAGGCTGTTGAGCAGGCCGGTCTCCTCTCCGCAGATGTAGGCGCCGGCCCCGAGGTGTACGGTGAGCTCGAGGTCGTAGCCGGACCCGAGGATGTCGCGGCCCAGGTACCCGGCCTCGTACGCCTCCTCCACCGCGGTCCTGACCCGGCGCGCCGCCTTCGGATACTCACCCCGGACATATATGAACGCGTGGTGGACCTCGCTTGCGTAGGAGGAGATGATCACGCCCTCGACCATCTGGTGGGGATCGCGTTCCATCAGTTGGCGGTCCTTGAATGTCCCCGGCTCGGACTCGTCGGCGTTCACGACCAGATAGGACGGGCGGGCGGGAGCGAGGAAACCCCACTTGACACCCGCCGGGAAACCGGCCCCTCCGCGGCCGCGGAGCATGGAGCCCTTCACCTCGGCCGTGATCTCCCCCGGGTCCATGCCGGGGTCGCCCAGGACCTTCCGCAATGCCGAGTACCCGCCGGTCGCCTCGTAGGTGAACAGGGTGTTGCTGGTACCGGGATGCTCGTTCATCCGGGCGGTCAGGATCATCGGCGCGTCCCCGTTGCCGGAGGTCGGGACAGAGTCGTCGACGGGCGTAGGCCCGGCCGAAGGAAACGCCACCTCGGTCCCGAGCGGCGAGAAGGAGGGAACCGGCCCGGCGACCCCCACCGGGTCGGGGATCGCCCAGGGGAAGGAGGTGCGACTCCCGAAACGAGCCTGCAGGTCATCGCCCGATACCGACTCGGGGCGATCAGATCGCAACCATCGCACCAGGTCCCGGGCCTTCTCCGGTGTCACCCCCTCCACGAACTCGTAGTTCACCTGGACGACGGGCGCCGCCCCGCAGGCGCCGATGCACTCGACGTGTTCGGGGGAGACCAGGCCGTCGGCGTCGGTGTGGCCGGAGGGTGTCCCCGCCTCGTCCTCCACCGCGTGCAGGACGTCGTCGGAGCCGCCCAGCCAGCATGAGATGGATGTGCACACCGACACCAGGTAGCGACCCACCGGGCTCCGCTTGTACATCGTGTAGAAGCTGGCCACCGCCGACACCTGCGCCGGCGTCACGCCCACCAGTTCCGCCACCTTGCGCATGCCGTCGTCCGTGAGGCGATCGTTCCCCTGATCGAGGTCCTCGCGCATCGCTATGTACAGGAGCGGCATCATGGCGGAGCGGCGTTCGGGATACGCGGAGAGGACCGCGAGGGCACGTTGTTCCGCCACGGCCGACCAGGTGTAGGGCATATCCACCTACCGGTCCACGTCGCCCATCACGGGATCGAGCGAGGCGATACAGGCCACGGAGTCGGCGACCAGCGAGTCGGCCATCATGACCGGCAAGGCCTGGAGGTTCGAGAAGGACGGCGCCCTGGTGTGCATGCGCAGCGGCTTCCCGCCCCCGTCGGAGACGAGGTAGCAGCCCAACTCCCCGCGTGGGGACTCGATGGCCACGTAGGTCTCCCCGGCGGGCACCTTGAACCCCTCCGTGTAGATCTTGAAGTGGTGGATCAGCGCCTCCATGGACTCGTCGATCCGGCGCCTCGGGGGCGGGGACACCTTGCGGTCACCGGTCTTGTAGTCGCCCCGCGGCATGCCGTTCGCCACCTGCTCCACGATCCGCAACGACTGGCGCATCTCGCCGATGCGGACGCGGTAACGGTCGTAGACGTCACCATGCCGCCCGGTGACCACGTCGAACTCGTAGTCGTCGATGCCCGAGTACGGCTGGGACACCCTGAGATCCCATCCGACCCCGGTCGCCCGCAGGGTCGGACCGGTGATCCCGTAGGCCAGGCACTCCTCGGAGGTGATGATTCCCACGCCCTGGGTGCGACCCTTCCAGATCGAGTTCTCCTTGAGCAGGTCCTCGTAGTCCTGCATCGCCAGCGGTATCCGTTCCAGGATCTCCTCGACGTCCTCCTCCCACCCGTCGGGGAGATCGGCGGCCACGCCTCCCGGCCGGATGTAGTTGTGGTTCATGCGCAGACCGGTGGTCTTCTCGAAGAAGGAGAGGATCAGCTCCCGCTCGCGGAACCCGTACATCATCATCGACAGGGCGCCGATGTCCATCCCGTTGGTGGCCGTGGCGACGAGGTGGGACGAGACCCGGTTGAGTTCGGTCATCAGCAGCCGGATCGCCTGGGCACGCGGGGGTATGTCCACACCCAGCAACTTCTCCACCGCGAGGGAGTAGCACAGCTCGTTGTGGAGCGGAGCCAGGTAGTCCATGCGGGTCACGTTGGTCCCGCCCTGCAGGAACGTCAGGGCCTCGGCGGTCTTCTCCATGCCCGTGTGCAGATAACCGATGATCGGTTTGATCCGCCGGACGATCTCGCCCTCGAGTTCCAGGTTGAGCCGCAGCACCCCGTGGGTGGACGGGTGTTGGGGACCCATGTTGACGATCATCCGCTCGTCGTCGGCCACCGTGTCGTCTATGACCCAGTCGTCGACGACCCGGGCGCCCCGCTGCTCGACCACCCGGGCCCGGGTCTCGTCGCGGTCCATCTCCTGGGCGCCCTCGTCGGTGCCGGCCACCATCCACTCGGCCACTTCCGGGACCTCGGTTCCGGACACCCACATGTCGGTGCTGGTGGTCGGCCCGGCCATCACAGCACCCGGTGGGCTTCCTTGAACTGGACGGGTACGGCTCCCACGCCGAAGTCCCGCCTGAGGGGATGGCCCTCCCAGTCGTCGGGCATCAGGATCCGGGTCATGTCGGGATGACCGGTGAAGCTGATCCCGAACATGTCGTAGACCTCCCGCTCGAGGAAGTTCGCCCCCGGGTACACCGGCACCAGCGACGGAACCAAGGGGTCGTCCTCGGGAACCGCCACCAGTATCCGGAGGCGCCGGTTGTGCGAGAGGGACAGAAGGTTGACCACCAACTCGAAACGGGTGCGGCGGATGCCCTGGTAGTCCACGGCGGTGATGTCGGCGCACATCTCGAAACCGCTCGACCTGGCCGCGGCGGCCAGGTCGGCCAGAGAGGAGGGGGGCACCCGGATCACGTCATCCCCCGCCGAAACATCCCGCTCGGACTCCGGCACCGCCTCCAGCAGACCGGACACCAAGTCGCCCGACCCTGAACCGTCGGTTCCAGCGGCCATCAGCGGGCCAACTCCCCCGCCATCACCTTGTCCTGGAGGGTGAGGATGCCGTGCATGAGCGACTGCGGACCGGGCGGGCACCCGGGCACGTACACATCCACGGGAACTATCTGGTCGACACCCTGGACGAGGGCGTAGTTGTTGAACATCCCCCCGGTGGACGCGCAGGCGCCCATCGATATCACCCATTTCGGATCGGCCATCTGGTCGTAGACCTGGCGCAGCACCGGAGCCATCTTCTGGGAGACGCGCCCCGCCACGACCATGAGGTCGGCTTGGCGGGGGGACGCCCGGAACACCTCCATACCGAACCGCGCCAGATCGTTGTGGGCCGTTCCCGTTGCCATCATCTCGATCGCGCAGCAAGCCAGCCCGAAGGTGGCAGGCCACATCGACCGGGTCTGTGCCCATCGCATGGCCAGCCCCAGGGTGGTCGTCAGCAAATGTGGAGGGGTTGACAGGCGCGCCATCAGGCGGCGTACTCCCTGACGGGCTGAGCGTCCGCCCGGTACCGGGACCGGCGGGAGACGTTCCAGTCCAGGGCGCCCCGCTTCCACACGTAACCCAGCGTCTCGACGATCAGCAGCGTGAAGAAGGCGATGGCGATGACCCCCGGCCATCCGAGGTCACCGAACACCGAAGCCCAGGCGAACAGGAAAATGATCTCGACATCGAAGATCACGAACAGGATGGCGACGAGGTAGAACTTGACCGGGAACCGCTGGATCGGCTCCGCCTCGGTGACGATCCCGCACTCGTACGGCTCCAGCTTCTCGGGCGTCGGACGCTTGTAGGAGATCAGGTAGGAGACCACCAGCGACACGCCGGCAAACGCAGCGGCCAGCACCAACATGACCGCGATTGGGAGATAATCGGAAAGCTCCAACCCGCCCCTTCGTCAGGAATCTCAGCCTAGAAACACGGCCCGTCAGTGCCAAAACGACGGCGCCGCCCAAACAGCCCGACGCGGCCTCGAGAGAGGTCGGACACGCTACGCAACAAGGGTCAGGTCCCACCAACCGCGCCCACCCCGGACACGCCGGACCGGGACCAGAACACGCAACTAGTAACTAACAACTAGCAACCAACAACCAATGTCTGTCAATCCGGAGAGATCGGCGGGGCCTCGTGGGCTCGGAGTTCGGCCAGGCTCGCCCACTCGAGGGTCCGGGCGTGAGTCGCCTCGAGTACCACGTCCGGCGCCATGCCGGCTTCGTTCGCCTCGACCCACCGGGAGGCACACAGACACCATCGGTCGCCCGCTCTCAGGCCCGGGAAGCGGAAGGCCGGTACCGGGGTGGACAGATCGTTACCAACCGAACGGGAGAATTCGAGGAACTCGTCGGTGACCACCACGCATACAGTGTGCACACCGTAATCCCGAGCGTCCGTGTTGCAGCACCCGTCCCGCAGCCACCCGGTCAGCGGGTCGAGCGAGCATTCCTCCAGTTCGCTACCCAGAACATTGCGCGCCATAGCCACATGATAGGTGGCTGGGTGGCTGGGTGGCTGGGTGGCTGGTGGATGGTGGATGGTGAATAGTGAATGGCGGAGCCACGCACCACCACTCACCACTCACCACTCACCACTCACCACTCACCACTCACCACTCACCACTCACCACTCACCACTCACCACTAAAAGCTTTGGCCGAAGCTGGAGATGCCGCGCAGGCCGAGACCCATCATGAATAGGAGGGCCAGGCCCCAGTAGAGGGTCGGGCGGTGCTCGAACTGCGCCCGGTAGATGTAGACGAACGTGAGAGTCAGCAGGATGACGATGCCGTAGAACATGTGGATGCTCCCCGGTTCCAGATCCCGGGCGAACAGAAGCAGACCGATTCCCACCTGGAAGACCATGGCCACCACAGAGAGCAACACCACCCCTTTGAAGATACGGTCCGGACGGCGCCGTGAGAAGTGGTAGAACAGTCCGGTGACCCCGGCGAGCCCGCACACGATCACTGCCGCCCATCCCAGCCAGGTGTGAATCGATACCACGGCGCAAACTCCCCTACGTGCCGACCCGGCGGTTGCCGTTGATCGCCGGTCGTGCCATGTGGTTTCGAGCCGCCTCGGTCATCGCCGCCGTGAGGTCCGAGACCTTAACGGGGTCACGGCGTAGATCCCGACCTATCTCGATCTGGACACCTCCGTGCGGCGGGATGTTCACCGGGTTGCAGGGATGGGATCCGCGGAGATAGCGCGGTATCAGATCGAGATCGTCAACCACATCGAGACCGGCAACCCGCATGGCCCGGCCCAACCGCGTGGCGAACGGGCGGTTGCTTCCTCCCAGGGCTACCTGCTCGTTCATGTCGCGGCGGTTCATCCCATGAACCGACAGCACGACCCGGACCCGCCCGAGGAACGCATCCAGAGCGGGCGACTCGGCTCTGTGGTAGAGAGTGGATGTCAGATGTCCCTCCTTGTCCCTATGGCCCGGTTGCACGACCGCGTACAGGCTCGCACCGATCGCGTCGGCCACCTTCTGGGCGATCCTGAACGTGGGTGGCTCTATGCCTCCATGGAGCGCCATCAGACCCAGCGATCCCCGGATGACCACCACCTCGCGTACGTCCTCGTGCGCGAGGAGTTCCCGGAGGGAGCGTGTCACCGGATCACCCCATCAACCGGTCCGAGTACCGCTCACGGATCACCTTCTTGTCGAACTTGCCGGTGCCGGTCTTCGGAACCTCGTCGACGAACAGATACTCGTCGGGCAGCCACCAGCGGGCGACCTTGCCGGTCAGGTGCTCCGCCAACTCCTCCCCCGACAGCTGCCGCCCTGGAAGCGGCACCACCAGCGCAAGCGGTCGCTCCTGCCACTTGGGGTGCGGCACGCCGACCACCGCAGCCTCAGCGACACCGGGATGCCCCATGATGATGTTCTCTACGTCTATTGACGATATCCACTCCCCGCCGGACTTGATCACATCCTTGGAACGGTCCGTGATCCGGATGTAGCCCTCCGGCGTGATCTTGCACACATCCCCGGTGCGCAGCCAGCCATCCACCATCGTCTCGCTGGTGCGGGGATCCCGGATGTACTCCGCAGCTGTCCACGGTCCCTGGATGAGCAGTTCCCCGAAGGCCTCACCGTCCTGGGGCAGCTCGTTGCCCTCGTCGTCGACGATCTTGACACGCTGGCCGGGGATCGGCAGACCGGCGGTCTCGAGGAAGTCGAGTTGCCGTTCCCAGTCCCAGGATTCCATCTCGGGTCCGAGGTTGGCGATCGATGCGACAGGATTGGTCTCCGTCATCCCCCAACCCTGGACGACCTTGATACCGCGGCTCCGCCAGTACCAGTCGATCATTGCCCGAGGAACCGCCGAGCCGCCGCACACGAAGGAACGCACCGAGGAGGTATCGCGGTACGGGTTGGCCTCCAGGTAGTTCTGCATGCCCAGCCAGACGGTGGGGACCCCGGCCGAGAAGGTCACCCGTTCGGCTTCGATGAGGCCCGCGAGCGCGGGAGCGGAGAGATCGTGACCCGGGTAGGTGAGCTTGGCGCCCGCCGCGGTCGCCATGAAGGGATAGCCCCAAGCGGCGGCATGGAACATCGGCACCACCGGCATGACGTTGTCCGCCGCGGAGAGTGGCGTGAAGGCCATATTCGAAATGGTGTGCAGGTACGTGGAGCGCTGCGTGTAGGCCACTCCCTTGGGATTCCCGGTCGTGCCGGAGGTGTAGCAGTACATGTGGGGCGACCCTTCGTCCAGCAGCGGCCAGTCGCCGACCGGCTCGGCATCGCAAATGAGGTCCTCGTAACGGATGGCTCCCGGGAGCGAGGTATCGGCGGGGTCACCGCCCAGCAGGATCCAGTTCGTCACGTTGGGCAGGCTGGGAGCCAACGGCTCAACCAACCCGACGAGGCTTCCCTCCACGAAGACCGCCCTGTCGCGTCCATGCTCGATGATGTAGTGGATCTGTTCGGGGAAGAGCCGGATGTTCACCGTGTGGCAGATACGCCCGGAGTTGGCGGTCGCCCAGTAGATCTCGTGGTGAAGGTGGGTATTCCATGCGAGGGTACCCACCGGGTCGCCGGAGTCGATCCCGAGGGCGTCCAGGGCCGCCGCCAGTTTGCGGACCCTGGCATCCGTCTCCCCGTAGGTGGTCCGGTGGAGTTGGCCATCGGGCCCGACCGACACGATCTCCCGGTGCGGATGGATCCGGACCGCCCGCTCGTACAACGTCGACAGGAGGAGCGGGTAGTCCAGCATGTGCGGCGGCATGAACTCCTCCACAGGTCCCGGGTGGGCCGGCCGACCGTTGCTGCAACGTTTCCGACGGCGCCGCCCCACCGCCCCGAGATGGTAGCCGCAGCCGGACCCCGCCTCCCGGCGGTTAGTCTGCGGGCATCATGCGCCCCGTATACAGGACCGAGTTGACCCCCCTGTCCTTCCTCGAGCGCTCCTCGCTCGTGTACCCGGACAAGACGGCGATGGTGGACGGTGACCGGCGGATCACCTACCGGGAGATGGCCGATCAGGCTACCCGCCTGGCCAACGCCCTGGCAGCCTCCGGGATCGGACCGGGCGACCGGGTGGCCTTCCTCTGCCCGAACATCCCCGAGATGCTGCTGGCCCACTTCGCAGTCCCGCTGATCGGGGCAGTTCTCGTGGCGGTCAACACCCGCCTGTCCCCCCTGGAGGTCCGCTACATCCTCAGACATTCGGGATGCAAGATGCTGGTCGGGGAGACGGAGTTGCTGGCGCCCCTCGCCGGGGTGATAGACGATCTCCCGGAACTCCGCGAAGTGGTCTCGGTCGACCGCTCGGGGGCCGGGACCGGATACCCGACCACGCCGTACCGGCATTTCCTGGCCCGAGGGTCGGATCGTCAACTCCCGTGGACTGTGGACGATGAGGAGCGCACCATCTCGATCAACTACACGTCGGGAACCACCGGGCGGCCGAAAGGGGTCATGTACACGCACCGCGGGGCCTACCTGAACGCTCTCGGGGAGATCATCCACTCCCGACACTCACCGCGTTCCGTCTACCTGTGGACGCTTCCCATGTTCCACTGCAACGGCTGGTGCACCACCTGGGGCGTCACGGCGATCGGCGGGACCCACGTATGCCTGCCGCTCATCGACCCGGCCGCCATATGGTCGCTCATCGACTCGCAGGGAGTCACCCACTTCAACGCGGCGCCGACCGTACTGATCAGCCTGGTGAACGCGCCCGAAGCGCACCCCTTCCCCCGACCGGTGACCATCACCACCGGCGGAGCGCCGCCCAGCCCCACCCTGGTCGAGGCCTTGGAGGAACTCGGGGCGGAGATCGTCCACCTGTACGGGCTGACGGAGACCTACGGACCCCACACCGTCTGCGAACTCCAGCCCGGTGTCGAGGACATGCCGGTCACGGAAAGAGCCGCCTTCATGGCTCGCCAGGGTGTGTCCTACATCATCGCCGACCCCATACGCGTGGTCGATGATGAGATGCAGAACGTCGCGACGGACGCGACCGCCATGGGCGAGGTGGTCATGAGGGGCAACAACGTGATGAAGGGCTACTTCGAGAGTCCGGAAGCCACCGGCGAGGCCTTCCGGGGCGGTTTCTTCCACTCCGGCGACATCGCCGTATGGCACCCCGACGGCTACATAGACCTCCGGGACCGCTCGAAGGACATCATCATCTCGGGTGGCGAGAACATATCCACGATCGAAGTCGAGAGGGCGATCGCCAACCACCCGGCGGTCCTCGAGTGCGCGGTGGTGGCGGTCCCGCACGAGCGCTGGGGAGAACGTCCCAAGGCCTTCGTGGTCCTCAAGTCCGGCCAGAGCGCAGGGCCAGGGGAGATCATCGAACATGTGAGAGGGCGCCTGGCCCGCTTCAAGGCGCCGGACTCGGTGGAACTGGTCGAGGCGCTTCCCAAGACCTCGACCGGGAAGATCCAGAAATTCGTCCTCCGGGACAAGGAGTGGGAGGGCTGGAACCGCCGGATCAACTGAGTCGGCACGGGCCCTTGGCGCTGATCCCCCCTCAGCACCCATCCGATCCACAATCGCAACGGGCGCTCCCCGCCGTTGTTCCTATCTTGGCGATGCACGCCGTGGATAGCGATCGGGCGGAAAACGACAAACCCCGAGTGAGCCTCTCAGCCCTCTCGGGGTTGCCGTTCGTCTCGCCCGCACCGCTGCCTGAGCACCGGTCCGGCCAAGCCGTCGGAAGCACAGCCCTGAAGCTCGCTCCCTCCGCCACTCGTCGGCCTGTGGCAGCGCTACCACCTGCTTCCGGGTTGCGGTCTCCGTCGGGAACCGGAGTCCCCGCCGGAAGTGCGTTCCCCTCCTGGATGCATCGCTGCAACCGCTCAGGTCCCGCCGGGTCCTTCTCGTTCGGCGACCGGAGCCGCTTCCTGATCCGAGCCCTTGCACCCCGCCGAGAGACATCGCTGCCGCTCCGCAGAGCGGACCTTTCCTGACTCAACGGCCCGGGTACCGGAGCACCCGTACCACTGATCCTGGTCCGGTCGCCGGTCGGGTTTCCCCTACCGGTATGTAGGAAAAGTACGCCCTTCGGGGACGGATAGCAAGGCTAGGGACCCCAAATATTTCGCGGCTCACCGATTCTTTTCGCGATTGTGGAACGTCGGCCCGATGCGACAGTTCGCGGAACCCGTCTTTCGGGATAAGCCGCAAGGGAGCACTGGCTTCTGTCACGAGTGACCCGTATAGTTACAGCCATGTCATTAGCCACCAGGACCGATCAGTTACTCGACCGAACTCGAGCGGAGGCCTGCGGCCACGCCGTTGGCGAGACTACCCCTGAACCGAGACCCTCGACACTCGAGACCCTGTCACCGAGCCGTGCCGCCGATTTCAAGCAATGCCCGCGACTGTTCCGCTTCCGCAGCATCGACCGCATTCCGGAGACCCCGTCCACGTACCAGGCGCGGGGAACCGCGGCGCATCTGGCTCTCGAGCGATTGTTCGACCTTCCAGCAGCGCAACGTACCGCCGGCCGCCTGTTCGACCTGTTTCGAGAAGCCTGGACGAGCCTTCGCACGGAGACCGAGTACTCGGGACTGTTCGCGACCCTGGAGGAGGAGCGGGCCTGGGGTATCGAGAGCCTGGGGGTGATCGCCAACTACCTGACCCTCGAGGACCCGGTATCGATCAGCCCGCTGGACAGCGAACTCGAGATGTCGGAAGAGGTCGGCGACATAATCATCCGCGGGATCCTCGACCGCCTAGACGAGCGGCCGGACGGCCACCTCGTGATAACCGACTACAAGACCGGCTCCGCTCCCCCCGAACGCTACGCTCTGACGGCTTTCTTCGCTCTCAAGATCTACGCCTTGCTGGTCAGGAGCCGGTTCGGAAGGACGCCGGCGGAGATCCGCCTCATGTACCTCGGCAACTCCACGGTCTACTCGATCCCGGTCAGCGACCGGATGCTGGACGGTATGGAACGGCAAATCCTGGCTCTGGCCACAGCGATCAGGCGCGCCATCTCCCGGTACGACTTCCCCCCCAGACCATCGGTCCTGTGCGGTTGGTGCTCGTTCCAGGACATCTGCCCGGCGTGGTGAATGGTGAGTGGTGAATAGTGAATGGAAAGGTATTCTAGCGTACTAAATCGTTACTATAAGATCTTATTAGGCGTCCACCACACCAGCTCACCACTCACCACTCACCACTCACCAGCTAGGGGTATACGCCACGGACCAGCTTGGCGTCCGCCACCCGTTTGATGCCCTTCATAAGAGCCGCGGTTCGTAGGTCGACCTTGTGTCTGATGCTCACCTCGAGCACCTCTTCGAAAGCCCGGATCATGATCTCCCGCAGCCTGCTCACGATCTCGTTCTCGGACCAGAAGTAGTTCTGGAGGTCCTGGACCCACTCGAAGTAGGAGACCGTCACTCCGCCGGCGTTGCAGAGCACATCGGGCACCACCAGCACACCTTCGTCCTGCAGCGCCTGGTCTGCCTCCAGGGTGGTGGGGTTGTTGGCGCCTTCGAGGATCAGCTTCGCCCTGATCCCGCCCACGTTGGCGCCCGTGATGACGCTACCGACCGCCGCAGGGATGAGCACGTCGCATTCCAGAGCGAAGAGCTCATCGTGGGTGATGGGATCGGCGCCCGCAAACCCCGCCACGCCTCCGGTCCGGTCGACATGGCGGGCGAGACGGCCCACTTCCAGACCGTTGCCGTTGTGGATGGCGCCGCTCAGGTCTTCCACCGCGATCACTCGGCAGCCCAACTCCGCCGCTGCGATCGCCGCGTAGCGGCCTACGTTCCCGAATCCCTGGATGACCACTCGCGCCCCATCGACCGAGACACCGCACCGGAGAGCCGCTGACGGGAGCAGGCTGATGATGCCCCGGCCGGTGGCCTCCCGGCGAGCCACCGAGCCGCCGAGCGCGGGGGGCTTCCCGGTCACGACCGCGGGGACCGCATATCCCTGGTTCTGGCTGTAGGTGTCCATGATCCATGCCATGACCTGCTCGTCGGTTCCCAGGTCGGGGGCCGGGATGTCTTTCTGGGGTCCGATCATGTCGATCACCTCGGCGGTGTAGCGCCTCGTGACCCGTTGCAGCTCCGTCCTCGACAACTCGTGGGGATTGATCCTCACCCCGCCCTTGGCGCCACCGAACGGGAGCCCGACCAGCGCGCACTTCCATGTCATGAGCATTGCCAGCGCGGCCACCTCGCCAAGATTCACATCGGGCGCGTACCTGATCCCACCCTTGGTGGGTCCCATGGTGAGCACGTGCTGGACCCTGTATCCGAACGCGGTCCGAACCTTCGAGTACTCGTCGGTGCGGTAGGGAAAGGTAACGACCAGCGACCGCTGCGGCCTGGAGAGCCTCTCCCGGACGTTGTCGTCGAGATTCATCAGCTCTGCGACCTTCTCGAACTGGGCGGCCGCCTCCCGATACATCGCGGAGTCCCACTCCATCTCGTCGGTGATCGCGGCGTCATGTCCGGGGCCGGCGAGCGTCACCTGTCGGGCCCTCCCTCATCCGCCCGACCTGGACGCGCGCCCGGAGCCGCTGCCGTGACATCCGTCCGGACCCAACGCACCACGAACAATCCCGAGCGGGGCTTGGGGGTGAACCACGTCGACTTGGGCGGCATCAGGCGACCCGCGTCGGCAACCCCCATGACATCTTCGATCTGGGCGGGATGCATGCTGAAACCCACACCACCAGGATACGCCGCCACGGAACGTTCGAGGCGCTCGGGCGAGTCCCCGCCTACCACGTAGGACAGGCGTGGGTCCTCGTAGGAGGGCACGCCGAAGACCGGCC
Organism: Candidatus Spongiisociaceae bacterium; assembly: GCA_965219685.1. GTDB lineage: Bacteria > Actinomycetota > Acidimicrobiia > Spongiisociales > Spongiisociaceae > JAPPFW01. The sequence continues at coordinate 2,483,764 of CBDCOH010000002.1, forward strand.
CCAGGACCCGCTGGTGGAGCAGGCTCACATCCAGGCTCTCGACGGGATCCTCGGAGCGTTCGCCCCGGAAGGACAGCCGGTACCACACACCATCCAGCAGCATCACCAGGTCGCCTCTGGTCCTCGGCAGGTATTCGAGCCCACCGGCAGGGCCGAGTTCGGTCGCTTCCCAGTCGGACCCCAGCGATCTGGTCACCTGCTCGGCCGAAGGGACCTGATCCAGTCTGACCATCCGGTTGTACTCGAGGGCGTTCAAGTGATCGGCCGGGAACAGTATCGCCAGGAACCATCCGGGACCCACACCCGGCATCGATGCGGCGGCCACCCGGTGGTGACCGTCTGTGATGTACATGGCGCCGATCCGCTCGGTGGCCTCCCGGATCTCGACGAGATCCTCGGGGCCGTCCACCACCCAGAGCCTCTGCCTCACCCCGTCGATTCCCGTGAAGTCTCTGATGGGAAGCCTCAAGGCGAGGCGCTCCATGAGCCGCCGCTGGTCTCGGTCCGCCTGGTATGCCAGCGCGACCGGGCTGGAGGCCAGCCGCGCGGCCCGCGAGAATGCGGCGAGATCCGCGACACGATCGCCGATGGTTCCTTCGTGTCCGATCACCCTTCCCTCGGCTACGCACGAGACCGGCACCCCACCCACGATCCCCAACTGGCGGTGCCCACCGGCGTCGAGTTGATACAGCAGGAACCCCTTGGTCGGCAGGGTCTCGAACAACCCCCTCTCCATCATCCCCGCGAAGTGATCGGCGGCTCTCATCGCTACCTCGGACCTGGACGGCGCGGGCTCGGGAAAGTCCCTCACTGAGAGGGTGATGTTCACGAAGGAGTCAGGACGCTCGGCCGCGAACCGGTACCGTCCGGCCGGTGGTATCGCATCGTATTGGGGCGCCACGATGTCGGATGCCCGGTCGGCCCGGGCTACCAAGGCTTCGATCGGGATGGCGGCTCTCATAGGCACTCCGCGGTGGTCGTCGATTGATGCCGTAAGGATGGCCGACACGGCTCGACAGCTTCGGTTAGGGCAACATTACCGCTTCCCGATGCCCTTCCCGGCTCAAGGCCGACCGGGACCGGTGCAGGGCTTCCCGATGCCCGCCGCTCGGCGTATCATCGCGCGTGGCCGGCCCGGCAGTGGTTACTCGGCGTCTGTGTCACACCCCGTTGATAACTTCGGAACCATGAAGAAAGAACCGAGAGAAGAACAGACCAACGAGGTCCAGATCTTCGCCGAGGCCGAGCGCACGCTGCTCACGGCGGGGATCGGGTTTACCGTGGTCGAGGGACCGACCCCCCAGCCCGCCGAGCCACCCCTCGCAGCCTGACGTCCTGCAGGTGGAGCGGGAGTACCGGCACCGGTACGAACGGCCGGCGACCGGGCGGCGTCTGAACGGGACCGAGTAGTCCGGCTCGTATCGGCCTCGCCTGCGAAGGATGGCGATGCAACGCCGGGGAGGATAGGGAATGGGCGACGGTACGAGGACGGTGGCAGAGACGAGGCTCGCGGCTGGTCGACCAGACGTCCGGGAGCCGGACGCCGGCATCGTTGAGCGAATCCTCTCCCCGACGGAGTGGCCCGAGGCTGTGGCCACAACCGAAGGTCCGCAGTTGGTGGTGGCAGGCCCGGGCGCCGGCAAGACCGAGTTTCTGGTTCGGCGCGTCTCTCACCTCGTCGAAGAGCGCGGCCTGCCCGGTTCCCACATCCTCGCCCTCACGTTCTCGAGGCGATCTGCTGCGGACCTGCGCGAGCGCATCGGCTCGGCGACCGGCGGGGCCTGGGGAGCCGTAGCCGCTTCCACCTTCCACTCATTCGGTCATCGCCTTCTGGAACTCTATGGATCCGACGCCTTCGGTTGGACCGAGGTGCCCTCGGTGCTCACCGGGCCCGAACAGGTCGACCTGGTCTCCGAACTGCTGTCAGCCGAACCTCCCGACCAGTGGCACCCGGCTCTGCGCAAACTTCTGGGCAGCAGGACCCTTGCCACCGAGGTAACCGAGTTCATCCTCAGAGCCCGGGAAGGAATGCTGACCACGTCCGAGCTGCTGAGGCGAAGCGCCGAGCGCGACTACTGGGCGGCCCTGCCGGCCTTCGTGGCCAGCTACGACGCGGCGCTCGCACGGATCAACCGCCTCGACTACGGAACCCTGCTGACCAGGGCGATCATGGTCCTCGAGACCGAGGAGGCGCTGGAGACGATTCGGGAACAGTACCGGTACCTGCTCGTCGATGAATACCAGGACACCACCCCGGTCCAGGCGACCCTCCTCAGAGTCCTGTCAAGGAGAAACCGCAACCTCACGGTGGCCGCCGATCCCTACCAGTCCATCTACGCGTTCCGGGGAGCGGCTCTATCCAACGTCACCGGGTTCGTCGACGACCTCCCCCGGTCCGGATCCGAAACACTGCACAAGTGGATACTGGGAACCTCATTCCGGCTGCCGCGAGAGATCCTCGAAGCCGCTGAACGACTCACCACCGGTGTATCCCTTCCGGGCGCCACCGGGCATGTCCAGCCGGCGCCCCATCCTGGTCTCGTGGAGATACGCGTCTTCGACCAGGAGTCGGAGGAGTCGGACTGGATCGCCGCGGAGGCTGGTCGCCTCCATCTCGAACAGGAGATCCCCTACCGGAGGATGGCCGTGCTGGTGCGGACCAAGCGGCGGCTGCTGAAGGAACTCTCCCGTGCCCTCGAACGGAGGGCGATCCCGCACGACCGTCCGGACAGGCGGTTGGTGGACCATCCTGCTGCCCGGATGGTCTTCGACCTGGCGCGAGCGGCCCGGGCGCCCGACCGGCGAGCCACAGGCCCGCCCGTCCGCCGCCTGTTGCTCGGACCCCTGTTCGACCTCGGCATCGGAAGGTTTCGCCAGATGGAGAGGGACATGGAGTCGGCGGACACGACCTGGCCCGCGATGATCCGCGGTGAGGTGGAAGGTGGGGAGCCTCTGGCAGCCCTCCTGGAGGATCCGGCCTGGACATGCCGTCGCGCGATCGACGCCTTCTGGCACGTGTGGACCCGGCTTCCCCAGTTCGGTCCGATGGTGACCGACCCGGACCGGGACGAGTTCCGCGCCGTGTGGACCAGCCTCGCGCAGACCCTCGTGAGCCTGGAGGAACGCAGTCCGGCCACCACCCTCGCCGACTACATACGGATGGTCGAGTCGGACGACTTCGAGGCCAGCCCGCTCCTCAGCTACCGGAACCCCGCCGAGGACAGGATGTCCCTCACGACCATGCACCAGGCCAAGGGTCTCGAGTTCGACATCGTGTTCATCGCCGACGCAGTGGAGGGAGTGCTACCCGATCTGCGGCGCAACCAGTCACTGCTGCAGACCGAACTGTTGGATCTCGAGAGTACCGGGGGACACGGCTCGGCAACCCGGCGCCTCGAGGAGGAGACCCGCCTCATGTACACGGCGATGACGCGGGCGCGCAGCCGCGTGGTGGTCACCGCCACCAGCGCCGGCTTCGACGAGGAGCACCGGCGCCCCAGCCGGTTCCTCGAGGCCGTAGCCGGGGACCGGCTGGTCATCTCCACTGCCACGCCTCGCCGGGCGCGGCCCCTGACCATCAGGGAAACCGAGTCATGGCTCCGCACGGTCCTCGCCGATCCGGCCGAACCCGGCCATCGCCGCCTCGCCGCTGCCCGCGTGCTCGCCGCCGGCGCCGGCTTCGGGCTGCGAGAGCCCGCCCTCTACGCCCCGATACACCGTCCCGGCGCTGACACGGGTCTCGTGCAGTCCGGACGGCGCCTGTCTCCCTCCGACGCAGTCACCTACGACGCCTGTCCCAGGCAGTTCGCCTTGCAGAGGGTGTTGAAGGTGGACCGTCCCCCCGGCCCCTATCTCACATTCGGGATCCTCATCCACCAGGTGCTGGAGATGGTCGAGAGGCTCGCAAGCGAGGATGATCGCCGCTCCACCCTCGAAGAAGCGCTCGGGCGGTTGGACGAACTCTTCGGTGACTTCGACTTCGGGAGCGGGTCCATCAACGATGCCTGGCTGCGAAGGGCTCGCATGCTCCTGACCCGGTTGTACGAAGGCTGGCCCAATCCCGAAGCTGTCCCCGTGCTGCTCGAACACCCGGTAGGCGTGGAACTGGGCGGCATGGCCTGGCGGGGGCGCATCGACCGCATAGAGCGTGACGCCGACGGCGCTCTTCGTATCGTCGACTACAAGACCGCCAAGACACCACCGCCATCCCGCGAGGCGGCCACGTCATTGCAACTCGGCTTCTACTCGGTGGCGGCTGGGGAGAACGAAACCGTGGAGATCCACGGACCGGTTACGGAGGCCGAGTTCTGGTACCCGCTGGCCGACTCGCCAACGCGCAGGACCCTCCGCTTCAACCGTTCCGCTCTCGAGACAACCCGGCGCCGCCTGGCGGACATCGCCCGGCGGATCGCCCGCGACGAGTGGGCCCCCAGGCCGGGCGGCGCCTGCGACCGGTGCCATGTCAGGCTGGTGTGCCCGGCCTGGCCGGAAGGGCAAGAGGCGTACCGGCGATGAAGTTCGTTCCCTCCGCCGAGCAGTCGGCCATCATCGACCATGGACCGGAGCCGCTGCGGGTCGTCGCCGGCGCCGGGACCGGGAAGACCACCACGCTCGCCTACCGGGTGGTCCGACTGGAGGAACGCTTCGGCATCCTGCCGGCCGAGGTCCTTGGCGTAACGTTCACCAACAAGGCCGCCGGCGAACTGGCCCAGCGGATCCGCGAGGCCCGCTCGCGCCCCTTCACTCCGGGCCACGAGGTGGACGTGTTCACGTATCACGGTTTCGCCGGACACCTGCTGGGCACCTACGGCGCCCTGGTCGGATTCGAACGCGACACCCGCATCATCACGCCCACCCGCACGCGCCAGATCCTGCGCGAATGCCTCCCCGGCGCCCGATTCGAGGCGGTGGACGTCACCCACACCTCCGGAGTGGTGGACCGCCTGGTCAGCCTGTCGAGCGAACTTGCCGATAACCTGATGCGACCTGCCGATCTGCTGGAGTTCCCCCCCGAGGAAGAGGTGGAGACACGCCGCGCAGAACTCGCCACGGCCCTCGTGCGATTCGAGAGGGCCAAGACCGAGTTGGGCGTCCGGGACTACGGTGACCTGATCCGTCTGGCGGTCGAACTGGTACGGGCGCATCCCGAGGTGGCGGAGCGGATCCGCAACCGTTACAGGTGCGTACTGCTCGACGAGTACCAGGACACCAATCCGGCCCAGAGGGAACTGTTCGCCGGCTTGTTCGGACGGCATGGGGCGGTCACGGCCGTCGGCGACACCGACCAGACCATCTACGAGTGGAGAGGCGCCAGCCCGGCCAACTTCGAAGGTTTCCCCGACCGGTTCCGCCGCGCGGACGGCTCCCGGGCGCGGACGCTCCGCCTGTCCTTCAACCGCCGCTCCGGGCAGCGGATCCTGGACGTGGCCAACCGTATCCGGACCAGGATCTCCGCGCCCGGTAGGTCCGGGAGGCTGATGGCGCTGCCGGGCACGCCAACGGGAGAAGTTCACACCGCCTGGTACGCGGATGCGCGGCGCGAGTCCGAGGAGATCGCCCGTGAGCTGCACCGCCTCCACGAGACCGGGATGGAATGGTCGGAGATGGCAGTGCTGTTCCGCCGGAACCGCGACATGGAACTGGTGAGGTTGGCCCTGGAGGAACACGATGTGCCGGTGCAGGTAGCCGATCTCGGTGGGCTGATGCAGGTGCCGGAGATAGTCGAACTCCATGCGTGGCTCAGACTGCTGGCAGACCCCGAGGACAGCCCGGCTCTGGTCCGCATCCTGCTCGGCTCCCGGTTCCGGCTAGGAATGTCAGGCTTGTTACCCCTATCCCGATGGGTGCTCGAGCGCACCAGAACCGCCGGCGACGGCGGGGCCGTCCACACGCTTGTCGAAGCCCTCGAACACCTGGACGCCATGAACCTGGATGAGAGCACGCGTGAGTCACTCCGCGGTTTCCACCTCCTCTACCGTGCCCTCCTGGCCGAGTCGCAGGGCACGAGCCTCTCGGAGTTGACCCGCATGATCCTGTCGAGAACCGGCGCCTGGCAGGAGATTGACTCCATGCCGAGCCCCTCGGACATCTCCGCGCGGCTCAACGTGTACCGGTTTCTCGATTTCACCGAGCACTGGAATCCGCTCAAGGGCAGATCGTCCCTGGAAGCCTTTCTGGAACATCTGGAATTGCTGCAAGAGGATCCAGGCGAGCAGCTAGACACGGCAAGGATCGGCGACGGCGACGCCGTGACCCTCATGACCGTCCACCGGGCGAAAGGACTCGAGTGGCGCGCGGTGTTCCTGCCCGCTTTGTTCCGTGGGAACTTCCCCGCCGGTCCCCGGCGGCTTCTGGACCCGTCGCGGTTCGAGTTCACCGTCCCGGCAAGGCTCCGGATCGATGCCGAGTACCGGACCAACCTGGATCCCTCGCTCGACGCCGAGACACGGCGAGCATGGCTGCGCGCCCGGCACTACGACCAGGAGTGGCGGCTCGCCTATGTGGCCTGCACCAGAGCCAAGGAAATCCTGTACCTGAGCGGGGCGCACTGGTACGGGGTACCCCAGACGCGCAAGAACCCTTCAAAACCCGGCGAGCTTCTGGGGCTTGCCCGCCAGGTGGACGGGGTGGTGACCGCGGATGACTGGGCTTCCGAACCCCCGCCCCGACCCGAAGACCTCAGGTTCCCCCTCTCCCAACCCGGTCCTGACCCGGTGCTGGGGATGAGCTGGGAAGAGGCCCTCCACATCGTATCGGAGGATCAGGGCTGGGCGGCTCGCCGCGCCCACGACCTGGGCATCCAAGACCTATACGATGGGGCTGTGGACGAGTTCGAGTTGACCCTTCTTGATCTCCCGGAGCCCGCCGGTACCGATCCCCCGACGGACCGGTCCGCGGTGAGCGTCACGGGCCTGGTCACCTACGCGACCTGCCCCAAGCGCTACTACTGGACGGAGGTCGACCGGCTTCCCAGGCGACCGGGTCCATCCGCTCGCCGCGGCACCCGCCTTCACCGGAGGATCGAACTGCACAACCGGGGCATGGTCCCGTTCGACGACCTCGACCATGACCTGTACGACCGGTCGCCCGGCGAGGACTCTGCAGGCGACGGTGTCGCGGAGGGTCGCTGGGAGGCTTTCCTCGGATCGCCGTACGCGAACCGGACCCCCGTCCACGTGGAAGTTCCGTTCGAGATCAGCCTGGCGCCTGATGTCCGCATCCGGGGAAGGGTGGATGCGGTCTACCCGAGTGGTGATCACGGCTGGGAGATCGTCGATTTCAAATCCGGACGCCGTCCCCGTCCTGCCCCTGACGACATCCAACTGCAGGCGTACGCCGTAGCAGCCCGGGACGGCGGGTTCGGCGCGAAGGCTCCCGAGTCCCTGAGCGTCTCCTTCGTCTACCTGGGCGGCGGGTTGGATGTCATCGGCCAGGACGTGGACGAATCCTGGCTGCAGGCGGCGACGGACCGCATCCTCGAACTAGTAGGGGACATCCGCGCCGAGCAGTTCGATCCGGCGCCCTCCCCGGCCTGCCGCTCATGCGACTTTCGCCACGTCTGCCCCGAAGGCAAGGACTGGCTGGGGAGTGGTGAGTGGTGAATGGTGAATGGTGAATGGTGAATGGTGAATGGTGAATGGTGAATGGTGAATGGTGAATGGTGAATGGTTGTCCGTTGGCCACAAGCCACAAGCAACCGGCGACCGGTTAGACTACTCGGCCGCCGACGGTCTCCACCATCAGCGTGAACGGCCCGTTGTTCCGTAGATCCAGCTCCATCATCGCGCCGAAGCGGCCACAACCGACCTCGACACCATACGACTCCACGGCGCTCACGAACTCGTCCACCAGGCGCTCGGCGTGATCGGGGCGAGCCGCCTCGGTGAAGCTGGGCCGGCGCCCCCTCCGCACATCGGCGAACAGCGTGAACTGGCTCACCACCAGCATCGCTCCTCCGACATCCTGAAGAGATAGGTTGAACCTGCCCCGCTCATCCGGAAAGATCCTAAGACCCACTAGCTTCTTCGCCAGCGCCCCCACGTCGGTCTCGGTGTCGGCCCTACTCACGCCCACGAGCGCCACGAGACCATTGCCTACACGGCCGACCACCTGGCCATCGACCCTTACCGAAGCGTGGTCCACACGTTGGATGAGCGCTCGCATAGGGAGAATCTAGCGGTCGCATCACACCCCCAGCCCGACCGACGCGGACGAAGGCCGGGCCGACTCCTCCGGCCGGCAGCCCCATCCCTTAGAATCGATCGGGTGTCCGTTCCAAGATTCCGGTCGCGAACTGAATCACCTCAGGGACGCACCCGGCGCCCGGGATCCGCCCTCCGCCGCATCCGCCGGCCGGTTATGGAGGACTTCCTGGCGGACAGCGAATTCGGATCGGCCGTGGAGCGGATCGCCGGCGCGCAGCACCGAACCACCGACGAAGCACTCCGCAGCGCCGAGGGCTACTTGAAGGAGATCGCGGCCCGGCCGTCGCGGCTCATGGTGTGCGTCGCGGCCGTTCTGGGCCGTTTCCTCTACCGACGGGCGTACGGCGTGATCCACTACGACCGTGACGCTCTGGCCGCTGTGTCCGAACTGAGCGCCCGCCACCCGGTGGTTTTCCTGCCCTGCCACAGGTCCAACCTGGACCGACCGGTCATGCACTACCTGCTCTGGAGAGACAGGCTCGGACCGAACTTCACCGCCGGGGGCATCAACATGAACTTCTTCCCCATCGGTCCGATATCCCGCCGGGCCGGGGTCTTCTTCATCAGACGGAGTTTCGCCAACCGTCCGGTCTACAAGCTGGTACTGCAGACCTATTTCGCTTACCTCGTGGAGCAACGCCTAGCCCTGGAGTGGTACATGGAGGGAGGCCGGAGCCGGACCGGCAAGCTCCGTTCCCCCCGCTACGGACTTCTGGGTTACGCGGCCGACGCGCTGGCAGCAGGCAAGAGCGAGGACATCTACCTGATCCCCACTTCGATCAACTACGACCACGTGCTCGAAGTCGGTGACTACGCGGCGCAGGAGTGCGGTTTCGCAAAGGAGAGGGAGACGTTCGGCTGGCTGGTCAAGAGCGTGCGTTCCCTCCGGAAACGCTACGGAGACATTCACGTCCGCTTCGGCGAGCCTCTGTCGATGGGCGCCATGATCGGTCGGGACCGGACCGGAAGCGAACGGCGGCAAGACCTGCAGCAACTGGCCACCACCGTCTGTCAACGCATCAACCAGGTCACACCGATCACCCCGGCATCGCTGGTTGCGGTTGCGCTCCTGGCGGCGCCCGACGGCGGGACTCGCCGCCGCACCCTCGAGGCCACGGTTGCGGAACTCGTCGAGCATGTCGAGTCCCACAACCTCCCCACGAGCGAACCACTCTCCCCGCTCCGGACCCGCCAAGGCCTCGACGATGTGGTCGGAACCCTGGCCGACCTCGGAATCGCGGTGGTCGGGAACGAACAGCCGGGGTCGCAGGAGCTTGAGGCCTTCTACGGCATCGCCAAGGGACAGCGCCTCGCGGCCGCTTACTACCGGAACACCATCGTCCACTTCTTCCTAACGCCGGCGATCGCCGAATTGGCACTGGCCGCGGCTGCTCAGGATGGCACGGCCGGCGGGCCGGTCCAGACCTTCTACGAATACGTGGCCATGCTCAGGGATCTGCTGGCCAACGAGTTCTTCTTCGAGGAGTGCGACCACTTCCTCGACGAGGTAGTGACACAGCTCGATCGGCGCCTACCCGGATGGCGGAACCGGCTCGCCGAGGGGAGCGGACCCGAGGCCGTGGCCAGCCTCCGGCCGCACAGAGCGCCATGGGCGCTCCGATCGTTCCTGCAGGCCTACCTGATCGCCGCGGAGAGCCTTGCCGAACTCCCGCCGGAACACCCTTGGAACAAGGGCTCGTTTCTGGCAGGGTGCCTCGATCGCGGGGCCGAGTACGTGTCAGCGGGACGGATCGCAGCCGAATCATGCTCTCTCAGCCTGTTCTCCAACGCGGCGCGCGTTGCGGCGCGACGCGGCCTGCTCACACCGGGCCTGGAAAACCTGACCGACCGGCGAAGGTCCTTCGCCTCCGAGCTGGATCACCTCCTGGCATTGGCGGGCTCACTCGACTCGGCTCCACCATCCGGGACCGTCGCGGCATCCGGGGACAGACCTAGGATCCAGTCATGACCCCGCTCCCGGATCCGCTATGTCTGGAACTCCATCACTGGATGAGGCTCACCCGAACATTCGATGACCAACTGATCTCTTTGTGGAAGCAGGGGCGGGGCGTGGGAGCGACGTTCAACCAGAGGGGACACGAGGCGATCAGCGTCGGAGCAGGGGCTGCCCTCCGACCGGAGGATGTGGTAGCGCCGATGCATCGCGATCTCGGCTGCTACCTGATCCGCGGCATGACCCCCCGGCGCATCATGGCCAACCAACTCGGACGCTCGACCGGGGTTACCGGCGGTCGCGACGCCAACCTGCACGGATGCGGTGACCTATCGCTGAACATCATCGGATTCATCAGCCATCTCCCACAATCAATGCCTGTGGCCCTGGGGGCGGCCATGTCGTTCATCTACCGTGACGAACCCCGGGTGGCGATGACCTTCGCAGGAGACGGCTCCTCTTGTGCAGGCGTGTTCCATGAGACCCTGAACCTCGCCGCCGTCTACGGAGCACCCTTCGTGGTGATCGTGGAGAACAACCAGTACGCCTACTCGACACCCCTCCGCCAACAGATGGCCATCGACGACATCGCCCAGCGCGCAAACGCGCACGGGGTGCGATCCGAGATCGTCGACGGGAACGATGTGGAGGCGGTGTATCGAGCGACGGACGCAGCCATCTGCCGGGCCCGCGAAGGCGGAGGCCCCAGCCTGATCGAAGCCAAGACAATGAGGATGCTGGGTCACGCCATCCACGACGGCGCCGAGTACGTACCTGCTCGATTGCTGGACGAGTGGCGATCGCTCGATCCGCTTCTGCGACTCGAGGAAACCATGCTGGCCCGTCGATTGGTCGACCGGGAGCAACTAGAGGAGGTGACCGATGAGTGCCGGCAGATCGTCGCCGATGCGGTGCGGTTCGCCGAGTCGAGCCCGTGGCCCGATCGCAGCACGGTCAGGGAAGGGGTCTACGCACCTTGAGGGGCGAGGAACGGCGGGAACGGAGCGAATTCGAGAGCATACCGCCGGAACCTATGGAGGGGGCGCGTCCTCCCGGTACCCGGAGGATGACGTACCTCGAGGCGATCAGCGATGGTCTGCGGACCGAGATGCGCCGGGATCCCAGCGTTCTGCTGATGGGTGAGGACATCGGTGGCGACTTCGGAGGCGCATTCAAAGTGACGAGGGGTTTCGAGGCTGAGTTCGGCGCCCACCGGGTCATCAACACGCCGATGGCTGAACTCGGCTTCATAGGAGCAGCAACCGGGATGGCGCTGATGGGACTGCGGCCCGTCATCGAGGTGCAGTTCGCCGACTTCATCTCGACCGGTTTCGACGCCATCGTGCAGTACGCAGCAACGACCCACTACCGCTGGGGGGGTTCGGTCCCCTGGGTGATCCGCGCTCCGGCTGACGGTGGCCTTCGTTCGGGCCCCTTCCACAGCCAGAACCCCGAAGCCTGGTTCGTGCACACCCCAGGCCTCAAGGTGGTGGCCCCGAGCACCCCCTCGGACGCCAAGGGCTTGCTGCTGGCCGCGATACGCGACAACAACCCGGTCATCTACTTCGAGTCGAAGCCCCTCTACCGGAGCCTCCGGGGGGAGGTTCCCCTGGGAGACGGTGCCGTTTCGATCGGAAAGGCCCGGATAGCCCGGGCCGGCTCCGACGTTACCGTTATCAGCTACGGCGAGATGGTGAGGCAGGCTGTTGCGGCGGCCGATCAGGTCAGCGCGGACATCTCAGCGGAAGTGATCGACATGCGCTCACTGAAACCGCTGGACCGAGAGGCGATACTCAACTCGGTTCGCAGGACCGGCCGGGCAGTGGTGGTGCACGCCGCCAACCGGTTGAGCGGCATCGGGGCCGAGATCGCCGCCGAGTTGGGGGAACTTGCATTCGAGTACCTGGACGCGCCCATCAGCCGGTTGGGGGGTCTCGACATACCCGTTCCGTTCAGCCCGTCGTTGGAGGACGCCTATCGCCCCGATGCGGCCAGCATCGCCACCGCGATACGCGAGTCGGTCGCGTTCTAGGCCGTTGCCCGTCGCCCGTGAACGGCTACCACACCTAATGGGGGTCCACCACTTCTGCCGGTGTTTCTGGGAGGGTGTGGTGGTTGAGCTGGCTGGCCGGTGAGTACTGATGGCACCCGGAACGTTGATTCCTAGAGCTAGAGCGTACCCCGGCCGGTTCGCGAGGGTGCTTGTAGCGCTCATGGGGTGTCGTGCCGTAGAGCACTGATCCATTAGGTCGCCGCCGGGTGTCCCTCGAAGCTCTCTGACAATGTTTTGGGACTGTTTCTGAAGGAGGCAGCAGATGATCTTTGTGGGAGATGACTGGGCTGAGGCGCATCACGATGTGTGTCTGATGGACGAGGCGGGAACTCGGTTGGCTGGACGGCGGCTGCCGGAGGGCCTGGCGGGGGTGGCCCAGTTGCATGAGATGATCGCCGAGCACACATCGGATCCGGCCGAGGTGGTGTTAGGCATCGAGACCGATCGGGGCCTCTGGGTCGGTGCTCTGGTCGCAGCGGGCTATCAGGTATATGCGATCAACCCCAAGGCGGTGTCCCGTTACCGGGATCGGCACAGCATGGGCGGAGCGAAATCAGACCGTGGCGATGCCAAGGTGTTAGCCGATCTGGTACGAACCGACCGTCACAACCATCGTCCCGTGGCCGGGGACAGCCCAGAAGCGGACGGGATCAAGATCATGGCCAGAGCGCATCAGAACCTGAAATGGGCCCGGGTGCGTCACACCAACCAGATGCGCAACGCCCTCCGCGAATACTATCCCGCAGCGTTGGAAACGTTCGATGACCTGGCCCATCGCGACGCCCTTGCCGTCCTGGGCAAAGCACCCACCCCCACCCTGGGCACCCGCCTGACACTGCCCCAGATCAGAGCAGCCCTCCAGAAAGCCGGGAGGCGACGCAACCTCGACAAGGTTGCCCGCCGCATCCAGAAAGGCCTCAGAGGTGCCCACCTCACCGCACCGGAGCCGGTTGAGAACGCACTCGGGACAACAGTTGCATCACTGGTCAACATCATTGTGGAAACCAACCACCAGATCGAACAGCTCGAGCAAACCCTCGAGACCCGTTTTAGAGAACACCCGGACGCCGTCATCTACCACTCCCAGCCAGGACTCGGTACCGTGCTCGGCGCCCGGGCGCTCGGTGAGTTCGGGGACGACCCCCAACGCTACACCAGCGCCAAGTCTCGCAGGAACTACGCCGGCACGTCGCCCATCACCATCGCATCAGGCCGCAAACACGCCGTCACGGCCCGCCACGTCCGCAACCGGAGACTCTACGACGCCCTCGACCAATGGGCATTCTGCACCCTAACCCGAAGCCCAGGCGCCCGAGCCTTCTACGACCAACGACGAGCAGCCGACGACGAACACCACCAAGCCCTCCGAGCCCTCGCCAACCGACTCGTAGGCATCCTCCACGGCTGCCTCAAACACCGAACCCCCTACAACGAACACACCGCCTGGGCCCACCGAACCGCCCTCGACCGAGCCGCAGCTTGACATTTACGCTCCTGGGGTGTCTAGCTAGCTCATCGTGGTCGTCGTGGTCGGTCCTGGCTCGGTAGTCGAGTACCCTCCGGAGTTACCACCATTCACCATTCACCATTCACCATTCACCACTCACCACTCACCACTCACCACTCACCACTCACTAACCTTAGGGTATGCGAAGGTTCACGATTGACCTGAAGGGACCGTTTCACGGGATCGAGTTCGGTGGCGAGGGCCGGCTGGTGCTCCTCGTGCATGGTCTGAGCGGATCGGCCGTCAATTGGGTGGAAGTGGGGGATGGACTGACTGTCTACGGCAGAGTCGTTGCGCCCGAGCTCCCAGGATTCGGACGCACTCCCCCGGCCGGGCGCCGTGCGTCGATCGAAGCGCAGGCGGAGATCTTGGCCGAGTTCATTCGGAGGCAGTCGGACAGACCAGCTCTCATCGTCGGCAACTCGATGGGGGCGATGGCCGCAATGATCCTGGCGGGACGTTATCCCGAACTGGTGAAACGGCTCGTGCTGATCGATTCACCAGCGCCATCACCCTCCGCTATCGGCATGGCGCCGGTGTGGATGCTGGTCATGGTCCTGTACCTGATCCCCGGGCTGAACAAGGCCTTGCTGACCTGGATGCACAGCCAGGGCTCACCCGAGGAGCGCACGGAGGCGGGAATAGACCTGATCGCCGCCCGTGCCGACCGCATCCCCAGATCGACGCGCCTCCTTCATGCCCAAGTGACTGCCGAGCGCAACATGATGCCGTGGACACACGATGTGCACCTCGAGGCTTACCGCTCGATAATCCGGACCCTTGTCCCCTACTCGCGCTTCGACCAGATGGTGCGTCGGATCACAGTACCGACCCTTCTGATACACGGGACCACGGACATCGTGGTACCGGTAGCAGCGGCCGAACGCCTAGCCTCCCTTCGTCCCGATTGGACCTACCGACCGTTGGTGGATACCGGGCACATCCCCATGATGGAGTCCCCCGAGTTGTGCCTGGAGTTGATCGGCGAGTTCATGGCGGCGACGGGACTGACTCCGGAACATGGAACCGGCAGCGTGGCAGCCGTCAGCCATAACGGCGCCGCCGACTCCAATCCAGAAAGCGTTCGAGCGGCCAGGTATTAGCGATCCGGTCCCGCTCGAGCCAGCCTCGCTGAGCCTGGCGGACTCCCCATTTCGACTGCTCCAGTTCCTCAACGCGGTGGGCGTCGGTCGAGATGACGAGATGGACCCGACGGGTTCGCGCCCGTGATAGGACCTCGACCGAGGCGTCGAGGCGGTCCAAGTGGGAGTTGATCTCGATGGCGGTCCCGGTCGCCTCCGCCGCTTCCAGCACCGTTCCCAGGTCGAGGTCGATCCCGGGACGGCGGCCGATGCGGCGACCCTGCAGGTGACCGATCACATCGACGGCCGGGTGCCGGATGGCCTTCACGACACGGGCCGTCTGATGCCCGATCGGCAGGTCGAAGTAGCTGTGCACCGAGGCGACGCACCAGTCGTAGTCCATTAGGAAGTCATGGTCGTAGTCGAGCGAGCCGTCCTTGCCGATGTTGAGCTCAACTCCGTGAAGTATGCGCATCGTGGGGTAGCGCTCCTGGAGGGAGGCGATCCGGCGGCGCTGAGACAGCATCTCCGACCTACCCACTCCGTTGATGGCCAGATCCTCCGCGTGGTCGGTGATCGCAACGTACTCGAGACCTAGGGCCGAGGCCTTATCGAGCATCGCCTCCAGAGAGTCGTCACCGTCCCCCGACATATCGGTGTGGACATGCAGATCACCTCTGAGATCCCCGTCGACTACCAGATCCGGGAGCCCACCCGACTGGGCCGCCTCGATCTCACCGGTATCTTCACGGATGGTCGGAGGTATCCACGGCAGTCCCAGAGCCTCGTATATGCCGTCCTCCGTCTCCTGGGCGACGATCCCCCCACCCTCCGCCTCGTACAGCGAGTACTCGCTGAGCACCCACCCCCGCTCGATCGCCAGCCGGCGCAACCGGATGTTGTGCTCCTTGGAACCTGTGAAGTACAGCAGCGCAGCACCCCACTGCTGCATGGGGACTACCCGGACGTCGACCTGGAGACCCGAATGGGTGAGCATCGATGTCTTCGTGTCCCCCGATACCACCACATGGCGGACCCAACCCATCTTTACCAGCCGCTGCGTCACCGGCGCAGGATCGGGCGTCGCCACCAGGATGTCGAGATCGGCAACCGTGTCCCGGAAGCGGCGCAGGCTCCCGCAGTAAGCAGCTTCCTGAACACCGGGCAGCGTCCGGACTTCGGACACGATCCGCCGGGCGAGCCGCATCGCCGCCAGGATCGGAGTCCGGCGGTCCTTGCCGGACCACCCGAGCCGGTCGATGGCCCGGCGCAGGTTCTCCTCGGTCTTGGGACCGAAGCCGGGCAGTTGCCGGACCGCCTCCGCCTCGAGGGCCACGATGAGGCTCTCCACCGAGTCCACCCCCAGGGCCGTGCGCAACATGACGGCTCGTTTCGGTCCCAGGCCCGGAACCCGCACGAGCTCGCGGAAATGGAGCGGGAACTCCTCCCGGAGTCGATCGAGCCTGTCGATCCGACCGGTCTCGACGTATTCGCGTATGTAGGACGCCGAGGACTTCCCGATGCCGGAGACCCTCAGCAACTCCCCACCGGACAACCCCGCCACTCGATGGGGAAGCCCCTCGAGAGCCTTGGCGGCCGCCTCGTATGCTCTGGCACGGAAGGACTGAGCGCTGCCATCCTTGATACGGGTGAGTAGGGCGAGTTCCTCGAAGAGGGCGGCGACCTCGATGTTGGTCACCAAGACGACCACCCCATCGCTACTCCTCTCCGCACCGGACTGAAAGATAGCCACTCGAGACCGGAAGTTGCCGACGTTGCCCCCTAGACGAGCAGGCCAAGTCGGACCAGAAGCGACGGTACTCTACGATCGCTACACAACGCTGTACAACCCATCCGTAACTCGTGTGCCCTGTTCCTGGACTCGGACCACGGGGCTGCCATTTCGTGACGAGCCACCCGCCGCGCTGAGGCGGGACCCAAATAGCGCGATGGAGGATGGTAAGTGATCCGATTGAACGCTAACCACTGAACACCAACTAGAAACTATAGACCACCGACTACGAACTGATCATCTAACCGGCGTAGTCGGCCGGCGTGGCCTGGTAACGCGGTAACCTCTCGTGGCGCCTCCCCGTCAGAAGGGTTCAACATGACTTTGGCCAGCGCCGGATACTCGGTGACCCTCCGTATCCACGTCCCCGCCGAGGACGAGCGGGCCATCGGGCGGATCACGACCGCCATCGGGGAGGCAGGTGGCGTGGTCACTGCCCTCGACTTCGTAGAGTCCGACTCGAACCGGTTGGTGCTCGACATCAGCGCCAACGCCCGTGGGGTGGAGCACTCCGGCGACATCACGGCTGCCGTGGACTCGGTGGACGGGGTCACGGTCCACCACGTCTCGGACCGTACTTTCCTCATCCATCTGGGTGGCAAGCTCGAAGTCAGGAGCAGGGTCCGCCTCCGCAACCGCGACCAGCTCTCGATGGCGTACACCCCCGGCGTCGCGCGGGTGAGCCTGGCGCTGGCCAAGCATCCTGAAGACGCCCGCAACCTGACCGTCAAGGGAAACGCGGTGGCGATCGTCACCGATGGAAGCGCGGTGCTGGGCCTGGGAAACATCGGGCCGGTGGCGGCCCTTCCGGTTATGGAAGGAAAGGCCGCCCTGTTCAAACGTTTTGCCGATGTGAACGCCTGGCCCATCTGTCTCGACTCCAACGACTCCGACGAGATCGTGCGGGCCGTCGAGATGTTGGCCCCCGGATTCGGGGGGATCAACCTCGAGGACATAGCCGCTCCCCGCTGTTTCGACATCGAGGCCCGCCTGCGGGACTCGCTCGACATCCCGGTGTTCCATGACGACCAGCACGGAACCGCCATCGTCGTGCTGGCGGCTCTGACCAATGCGCTCAAGGTCGTCGGGAAGAAGATCGTCGACGTGAGGGTGGCCATGAGCGGCGCCGGAGCCGCCGGAGTCGCGGTAGCCAAGCTCCTCAAGGCCGTCGGTACACCCGACATCGTCGCCCTGGACAGGGGCGGCATCATCGGCCCCGACCGCACCTTCGTCGACCGGTCGAAGCGCTGGATGCAGGAACACACCAACCAGGACGGTCTCTCGGGGGGGATCCTGGATGCCCTCGAAGGGGCAGATGTGTTCGTCGGGGTGAGCGGCCCGGACCTGTTCGACGCGGCCGAGATCCGACGGATGGCGCACGACCCTATCGTTTTCGGACTCGCCAACCCCGATCCGGAGTTCGATCCTCAACGGGCGCGGGATTTTGCACCGGTGGTGGCAACCGGCCGATCCGACTTCCCCAACCAGATCAACAACGTGCTCGCCTTCCCGGGTGTCTTCCGGGGAGCGCTCGACGCGCGCGCCAAGTCCATAACCGATTTGATGAACGTGGCAGCGGCCCGGGCTATCGCTTCGGTGGTCAGGCCGGAGCAGTTGAACGCGAGCTACATCATCCCGTCGGTCTTCAATCCCGAAGTGGTCGACGAGGTCGCCAAGGCCGTGAGGGCTGCAGCCTCCGGCTGAGCTCAGAAGGCCCGATCCCCAGGGACCGAGGGGACCCTTATGCGAAAGGTGGAACCCTGACCCAGCCGGCTCTCCACCTCTACCCGGCCCCCGTGCAACTCGGCCACGTGTTTCACGATCGCCAAGCCCAGACCCGTCCCGCCCGTGGATCGGGAACGGGCTGGGTCGACCCGGTAGAACCGCTCGAAGATCCTCGGTAGGTCGGATGCGGGGATCCCGGAACCGGTGTCGGAGACCACGATGGTCACCTCTCCGTTCCCGGAAGCGACGGATGCGGCAACCAGCCCTTGCTCCGGGGTGTGACGGACCGCGTTCTCCAGGAGATTGCGGAAAGCCAGCGCCAGATCGGACGGACTACCGATCATCGGGGTCGGAGCCGCCGCGAAGTCGATGGCGGGAAGCGAAGAACTGAACCGTTCGACCTCCTCGTCGAGCACGTCGGCAAGGTCGAACGGCTCGACGTGAGGACTGTCCGACTCCAGCCGGGACAGATCCAGCAGATCGGTCACGATCCTCGACATGCGCAGAGCGTTGTCGAAGATCCTCCCTGAGAAGTCGAATACCGCCTCGGGATCCTCATCCATAGCGACCAGGATGGTCTCGGCAGCAGCCCTTATCGCCGCTACCGGTGTCTTCAGCTCGTGGGAAGCGGCGACCACGAAGTCCTGGCGCGTCCGGTCGGCCTGCACCCGCTCCGTGACATCGAGCAGATGGAGCACTATCACATCGTCGCTCCGCGACGCGTGCCCGCACACCTCCACGATCCTGCGCGGCAGCCCCTGGGACAGACGCTTGGTGGCGGATCGACCCCTGGTCGCCGCTTCGATCACCTGGCGGACCGGCGTCGGTATGGGCGCTCCCGCCTCGGTGATCCGCTCGCCGAGGAACTTGGCGGCTGCCGCGTTCGCATACACGGGCCGGTCCGACCTGACCGCCACGACCCCGATCGGCAGCGAGGCGAGGAGTTCTGCCTGGAACTCATCCCGGATCTGAAGCGCTTGGTTGTCGACCTCCAGGCTCTCGATCCTACGCCGGTCGGCAGCCGAGCGCAGGCGGTGGCGCCGGGCCAGCCACACGATCGACCAGATGGCCACGGCACCTGCCAAGCCTCCGATCCAGGACCACGGCGGATGCGCCCTCAGCGCTGTGAAGCCTGCCAGAGCCACCGCGGCCAGACCCGTGTAGTGGAGCGTCGCGAGACCGAGCCGTCCCGTTGGGGTGGAGAAGCTTGGCTCGTCCGGGGATGCAGGGCCCGTCATACCGGCCGGGCGGGCGGACCGGTCGGCCCGCGCCGTCTATTCGGGTGGGGACCCCGGCGACTAGTTGCAGCGCCGATCAACGGCCTCATGATTATCCGTCCAGCCGCACATCCCCACTACCGATCGTCGGCGAACTTGTACCCGAGGCCTCTGACGGTGACTATCCACTCCGGCGAGCGTGGGGTCTGCTCGACCTTCTCCCGTAGCCGTCGGATATGGACGTCGAGGGTCTTGGGATCGCCGAAGAACGGCACCCCCCATATCTCCTCGAGAAGGATCTGGCGCGGCACCAGCCTCCCCTTGCGCGCCAGCAGGGCCTCGAGGAGTTCGAACTCCTTGGGACGGAAGTCGACCAGTTCACCGCCGATACGGACCTCGTGCCGGTCCACATCCAGCGAGACGGGCCCGCCTTCGAACACCAGCGAGTCCATACTGCGCGGGACCCGCGACGCCCGGCGGAGGATCCCCCGGATCCGCGAGATCAGCTCGCGCATCGAGAAGGGCTTGGTCACGTAGTCGTCGGCGCCCAACTCGAGTCCGGCAACCACGTCGGCCTCGGCGTCCTTGGCCGTGACCACCACCACCGGGACGTCCGACGAGGAGCGTATCTGGCGTAGGACATCCAGCCCGCCCACTCCAGGCAGCATCAGGTCCAGGACCACGAGATCGATGGCTCGTCGATGGTAGGACTCCACCGCGAGACGGCCGTCGGCCACCACGGTCACCTCGTACCCCTCCCTGGCCAGGTTGTATCGGAGGGACTCGGCGAGCGTCTCCTCGTCCTCCACTACCAGGATCGAGACCATCCGCTATCCGTCGCCCCGGGCCAGCACCCAACCCTCCGGGAACTCGCGGAACTCCCCGGTCAGTAGGAAGGCAACCTGCTCACCGATGTCGACCGCTCGGTCGCCGACCCGCTCGAGAGCTCGCGAGACGAGCATCATCTGCACCGCCCACTCGAGCAGGTCCGAGTCGGGAGCGCAGGCGGCTACCTCCCTCCACATGTTGTGGTTGAGCCAGTCGGCTGGATCGTCCATCTCGGGCAAGCGCAGCGCCAGATTGAGATCTCGCTTGATCAGGGCTTCCATGGCGGTCTGGACCATGGGCACCACGATGGACCGCATCTCCCGGATATGGAGCAGGATGGTCTCGTTCCTCGGGCGTCCAGCGGTCAACTCGACGGTCCGGGCGATGTTGGCCGCCTGGTCGCCCATTCGCTCGATGCTGTGCCCGGCTTGGAGGATCAGGGACATGAGGCGGAGGTCGGAGGCAACCGGGGTCTGCCGGGCCATGACCACATGCCAGCGTTGTTCCACATCGACGTACAACCGGTCAATCCTCCGGTCGTCAACCACGACTTTGCGGGCGAGTTCGACATTACCCGTCAAGAGGGCATCCACGGCGTCGACGATCTGGGCTTCGGCCATCTCCGCCATGTCGAGCAACAGGACCTCGAGCTGGTTCAGCTCGGCGTGGAACTGGCTGCGGACCTCGGTCATCCGAACCGACCCGTGATGTAGTCCTCGGTCTCGACCTTGGCGGGCCTGGTGAAGACGGCACCGGTCGTCCCCGCTTCGACCACGTAGCCGGCCCGGTCACTGTCCATGTTGAGAAACACCGTATAGTCGGAGGCTCGAGCAGCCTGTTGCATGTTGTGGGTGACGATGATGATCGTGTAGTTGACCTTGAGTTCTTGGACCAACTCCTCGATCCTGAGCGTAGCCACCGGGTCGAGGGCCGAGGTCGGCTCATCCATGAGGATGATCTCGGGCTTGACGGCAATCGCCCGCGCTATACAGAGGCGCTGCTGCTGGCCCCCCGAGAGGGAATAGCCACTCTCATCCAGCTTGTCCTTGACCTCGTCCCAGAGGGCGGCTTGGCGCAGGGACAACTCGACCAACTCATCCAAGTCGTCCTTCCAACCGTTTATCTTGGCGCCCCAGGCCACGTTCTGGTAGATGGTCTTCGGGAAGGGATTCGGCTTCTGGAAGACCATCCCCACGCGCCGCCGCAACTCCACCGGGTCGACCGACGGATCGTAGACATTCTGCCCGTGGAAGAGGACTTCCCCTTCCACGCGGGCGGACGGAACCAGGTCGTTCATCCGGTTCAGGGCCCTCAGCAGGGTGCTCTTCCCGCACCCAGACGGTCCGATCAAGGCAGTGATATGGCGGTCCCGGAAAGGCAGGGTCACGTCCTTGACCGCCCGAAATTTCCCGTAATACGCACTCATGTTCACGGCTTCCATGGCAACGCTGCCAGGTCCGACCGGTGTTTTCGCTTCCGTTTGAACGGTCAAGTCGGTCATCACCCTTCCAGTCGATCGGGCTTCGTCAATCGTCATTACGCCCTCCGAGAATATCGGTTTCTGAGAAGCACCGCCGCGGTGTTGAGCGTCAACAACAACACCAGCAGAACGATGATCGCCGCGGCGGCGATGTTGCGGAATTCGTCCTGGGGTCGGCTGGTCCACTGGAAGATCTGGATCGGCAGAACCGTGAACTTCGAGAACGGTCCGGCCGGATCTGTGGTGATGAACGTCGAGGCGCCCACCACGACCAGCGGAGCCGTCTCCCCGAGCGCCCTGGCCACCGCCAGGATCGTACCGGTGAGGATCCCCGGTAACGCATTGGGGAGCACATGTGCGCGCACCGTCTGCCACTTCGTGGAACCCAGAGCCATCCCCGCCTGCCTGAGCGAACCGGGAACGGCCCGGATGGCCTCCTGCGCGTTGATGATGATCAGCGGCAGGATCAGGAGCCCGAGCGTCATCCCGGCCGAGACGATCGTGCGCCCGTTGGCGGTTGCCTCCCCGCCTCCGCCCAAGAACGAGCCGCTCGTGAACGTCTCCAGCGTTCGGACGAAGATCGCTAGGCCGAGCATCCCGTAGATGATGGACGGGACACCGGCCAAGTTGTTGATGTTGGTCTGGATGACGGAGTTGAGCCGGTTCTCCCTGGCGTACTCCTCGAGGTAGATGGCCGCGCCCACACCGATCGGGAAAGAGAACACCAGGGTTATGACAACCACCCACAACGAGCCGAACAGGGCGGTGCGGATCCCGGCGATGGCGGGTTCAGGCGACTGGGGGCTGCGAACGAAGTCCCAGGACAGCCAGGAGCGGAAGACCAGTTCCGCCTCGGGTAGGTCGGCCGCCGCCTTGGCCTCGATCTCACTCCGGTTGAAGGTCGAGTCGAGGAACGACCAGGTTCCCACGATGGTAGGCTCCACGACCCGCTCGACCACCAACGCCTCCACGTTCTCCCGGCTACGGGCAGGGAGCCAGCACGCCGGCGGCGGATCGTCCGACATACACAGGTCGTTGAGCACGTACTTGTCCTCGAACACCAGGCGATCGCTGAAGAAGCGCTGCTCGCGCTCGAAGCGGCGCCCGAGATTGGTGGATATTTCCTGTCCGAGCAGCAGCACCAGTTCCTGTTTGGTCAGTTCCCCGAGCTCGGTGTCGTGGGGGTAACCCAGACTGCCTACCAACTCGGATGGCGGCCGCTCATTCTCCACCGCCACCAACCCGAACGAGGAGTTGAGGATGGTGAGGATCAACGTCACCAGCGCCGCGACGGCCAGCATCAGGGCTGCCAGCAGGCCGAACCTGATCAGGACACCCCTCCGGCGTCGTTTCCTCATGTGGGGAGACATCACGAACAGGTCCGTGTTACCACCCTCTGTTCCCGGAGAGACAGCCATTATTCGTACACCTCCCGGAACCGGGCCACGAACCGGCGGCTGAGGACGTTGAGCGCCAGGGTGATGACGAACAGCGCCAGGCCGATGGCGAAGATGGAGTTGTAGTCGATCGAGGCGTAGCTGAGGTCACCCCCGCTGATCCGCACGATGTGCCCGGTCATGGTCTCGCCGGCTACGAATGGGTTGAGGATGTACCCGAACAGGCTGTCCTCGCCGAAGTTGAAGTTCTTGGGGCCTGCGCCCGCGGCGATCGCCACGACCATCGTCTCCCCGATCGCCCTGGAGATCGAGACCACGAAAGCAGCGGTGATTCCCGACAATGCAGCCGGCAGGACCACCCGCAGGGAGGTCTCCAGCTTGGTCGCCCCCACACCGTACGATGCCTCCCGCAGAGACAAGGGCACGGCGTGCAGAGCATCCTCGGACATGGAGCTCACCAGCGGGATGATGAGAATCCCCACCACTATCCCTGCCGAAGCGGTGTTGAAGATCTCGACAACGCTCACGCCGAGAATCGATCGGAGCAGCGGGGTCATGAACGTGAGGGCGAAGTAGCCGTAGACAACCGTGGGGATTCCTGCCAGGACCTCGAGGACGGGCTTCATAAACCCCCGCACTCGGGATGAGGCGTACTCGCTCAGGTAGATGGCGGTGGCCAAGCCCACGGGTAGGGCGACGATCATCGCCGTCACCGAGGTCATCAAGGTCGCCAGGACGAGCGGCCAAATACCGAAGTCGAGGATGGCGGGCTGCCACTCCGT
The DNA here is from genome assembly GCA_965219685.1 of Candidatus Spongiisociaceae bacterium. Classification (GTDB taxonomy): domain Bacteria; phylum Actinomycetota; class Acidimicrobiia; order Spongiisociales; family Spongiisociaceae; genus JAPPFW01. Next base: position 2,507,785 of record CBDCOH010000002.1, read on the forward strand.
CGAGGAGAGGAACTCGGCGATCGACGCTTCCTCGGAACGGAAGAAGAGCAACGCCTCCTTGCCCAACTCGAAGACGATGCCCACCGTGGTGAGAATCGACAGGGCAGCCGCCACGAAGAGCAGGCCGCCTATCAGCGCCTCGCCCGGCCGCCTCCTCTTGCGTAGCGAAACCGGCACCACCGCGTGATCGCCTGTTGCATGCGTTACGATCTCGTCATCTCCTTTCGGACGGGCCTAGGCAGCGGATGCCTCGGCGCATCCAATCGAACTCACTCGACCCTGGCCCCGTTGGCTTCCCTCTCGGGTCGACCACCCACAGGACGCACCTGAACCGGGCCGAGCGGGCCGGTGTCAGACACCGGCCCGCTCCTACGAGCCCTCGGCGGGGTCTCACCCCGTTCAGTCTTCTCATGGACTACCCGACCTCAGAGTGCAGCTCCGAGCTCGTCGGCGGCGGCTTGGAGAACCGCGTCGGGGGCGGGGAAGTACCCGACCTCACCGATCTCCTCGTTCACGAACTGCAACACGAAGCTCAGGAACGCTCCCACCTGGGGCTTCTCCGCGATGATGGAAGCCGTCGAGTACATGAACAACGGACGGGCCAACGGATACGTATTCGCATTCACCGAGTCAACCGTCGGCTCAACACCCTCGATGTCCAACACGCTCAACCGGTCACTGTTCTCTGAGTAATACGCATACCCGAAGAAACCAACCGCGCAAGTCGTCGACACACTCGACGGGTCACACCCGTCACCGGAAATCCCCTGCACCAACACGTTGTCATCCTCCGACAACTGCGTATTCCCAGCCGCCAGGATCGGACCCTCATCCTCGTCGAACACCTCCTCCACGAAATAGTCGAACGTGCCCGAATCCGTACCCGGAATGAACCGCTGGATCGCATTAGCCGGGAACTCCGCCCGGACATCCTGCCAAGTCGTCGCAGTCGAGAACAACACCGACAACTCCTCAACCGTCAGATCGGTAACGAACGTGTTACCCGGCGACACCGTCACCGCCAGAGCATCGGTACCCACCCGGAACTCGATCGGATCCCTACCGATCGCCCGACACGACTCGACCTCCGCGTCCTTGATCGGCCTCGAAGCATTCGAGACATCCGACTCACCTGCCACGCAGAACCGCTCGAAACCGGCACCCGAACCGATCGAATCGATCGTGATCAAACCCGAATAACCCTCGTCCTCGAACCGGGCCGCCATCGCCTCCGCCAACGGGAACACCGTCGACGAACCAGCAACCGCAACATCACCCGACACCGACAACGGATCGACCACGGGCAGGCCCCAGAGACCCTCGTCCGCCATCATCGTCATCGCCTCTCCAGTGATGGCCGCGTGAAGCTCGTTGGCGGCGGCTTGGAGAACCGCGTCGGGGGCGGGGAAGTACCCGACCTCACCGATCTCCTCGTTCACGAACTGCAACACGAAGCTCAGGAACGCTCCCACCTGGGGCTTCTCCGCGATGATGGAAGCCGTCGAGTACATGAACAACGGACGGGCCAACGGATACGTATTCGCATTCACCGAGTCAACCGTCGGCTCAACACCCTCGATGTCCAACACGCTCAACCGGTCACTGTTCTCCGAGTAATACGCATACCCGAAGAAACCAACCGCGCAAGTCGTCGACACACTCGACGGGTCACACCCGTCACCGGAAATCCCCTGCACCAACACGTTGTCATCCTCCGACAACTGCGTATTCCCAGCCGCCAGGATCGGACCCTCATCCTCGTCGAACACCTCCTCCACGAAATAGTCGAACGTGCCCGAATCCGTACCCGGAATGAACCGCTGGATCGCATTAGCCGGGAACTCCGCCCGGACATCCTGCCAAGTCGTCGCAGTCGAGAACAACACCGACAACTCCTCAACCGTCAGATCGGTAACGAACGTGTTACCCGGCGACACCGTCACCGCCAGAGCATCGGTACCCACCCGGAACTCGATCGGATCCCTACCGATCGCCCGACACGACTCGACCTCCGCGTCCTTGATCGGCCTCGAAGCATTCGAGACATCCGACTCACCTGCCACGCAGAACCGCTCGAAACCGGCACCCGAACCGATCGAATCGATCGTGATCAAACCCGAATAACCCTCGTCCTCGAACCGGGCCGCCATCGCCTCCGCCAACGGGAACACCGTCGACGAACCAGCAACCGCAACATCACCCGACACCGACAACGGATCGACCGGATCCAGGCCGAAGGCACCCGATCCGGACGTGCCCGGTGCCGAGGCCTCGCCGGCGTCCGTCGCCTGCGCCTCGGTGGTGGCCGTACCGCTCTCCGCCGTCTCGCCGTCATCCATGGCAGCCTCGTCCGTGGCATCGGACGGCGTCTGCGTGGCGGCTGTGGTAGCGATCGTGGTGATGTCAGCTCCGTCGCCGTCGCCTCCGCAGGCCACGGCAACGAGCGCCAGAGCGAGCAACAGGGGGAACGCGCGCCAACTCATGCGGTGTGTCATAGATCCTCTCCTCGTCCAAAGATCGCAGCGAAAGTTATGCGGTCGGTGTTACAGAGCGTCCCCCCCACGGTGAACGAGGGGTAAAAAGTGAGCTATGAGACAGGTAGTGGCCGATCGGGCCCGGCAGGAAACTCTCGGTTGGTGCGGGAGGTAGGCGATCAGAGATCGGGCAGATCGACCTTGTGGGTGAGAACCGCCAGGTCCGGGCCGGGTGATACGACCGTGTAGGGCGCTACGATCCGTACCTGTTCGAACAGACAGATCTGCTCCGCCACGGCCTCGCAGTAGACGATCGAGATGTCCCCGGTCAGAACACCCTGCCCAGCCGTCAGGTGCACATCGAAGGTTCGTGGGAAACTCGGGTCGAAAACCGAACCGGACGCGTCCGGCGCCACCGTCATGCCCTCACCGTCCACCGACCACACGAAGCGGCTCGGAGCATCCGGGTTCACCTTGTATCCGGCGGGTAGTTGCACGTCCAGGCTGATGGTTCCCTGACCCTCCCCCAACATCAGGGGCTCATGCTCGACGACGATCCCCGCATAGCTGTCACTGTCCGGGCCGGCCATGAACGCCTCTATCCCCGCCGGCACCAGGGTGGACACCTCTCCCGTGTCGATGTCCACCACCCTGATCGAGTGGTTGTTGGTGTCCGCCACGAACAGTGTCGACCCCAGCGCGTCGATCCCGCCCGGCTCGTAGAACAGGGGCGCCACCCCGTCCCGCCATCCCGGCGTGTCGCCCCACAGTGTCGAGACCTCCCCGGTTCCCAGATCGACCGCCTTCAGCTTCGAGTTGTAGGTGTCGGCCACGTAGAGCGTGTCTCCGACCACCACCACGCCCAGCGGATGCTGCAAACGGGCTTCCGTACCCACTCCGTCCAGATCACCGAAGGAGAACAGATCGGCGTCGCTCCCCGCGATCACTCCCACCGTGTGCTCGGGCGACTCCGTGTCCACCCAGCGGATGGCGCTGCTCTCCGAGTCGGCGAAGAACAGGCGTCCGTCGGAGGCCAGCGCCAGACCACTCGGCTGGGCCAGGGTGGCCTCGTCACCCGGTCCGTTGACCGTGCCCTCCCCACCGCTACCGGCATAGGGACCCACCGATCCCTCATCCGGATCGAAGAACCAGATCTGATGCGTCCCGGCCATGGCCACATAGAGGAGGCCCGTTCCAGGATCGAGTTCGACATCCCAAGGGGATGCCAGGGGGGTTGTCAGGGCCGATCCGCGTCGAGGTGGCCAGGCCCGCTCTCCGGTACCGGCCACCGTGGTGACCTCACCGCTGGCCAGATCGACCACGCGCAGAGCGTGGTTTCCGGTGTCGGCGACGTATAGCAGGCTCCCATCCATCGACAGAGCAGTGCCCTGCGGATCCTTGAATGTGGCTTCGCTCGAAGGCCCGTCGGTGAATCCCTCCAGACCGGAGCCGTACACCGCCTCCACCCGGCCTTCGAGATCGGTGCGGACGATGCGGTGGTGGTTGCTGTCGGAGATGTACAACTTCCCGTTCGGGTCCACCGTCACCTTGCCGGGGAAGGAGAACACGGTCTGGGGCAGGCCCTGCCGCTCGAGCCGCAGAGCCAGAGGGGTCCGGTCGATGGAGCCGGCGAACTCCTCCAGGAGTTGGTCCAGAACCGGCTTCACCACCTCGTAGACGCCCTCACCGCTGTGATATCCCACCACGCCGCCGGCCGGATCGATCACGTAGGCGGAAGGCCAGGCACGGACCCGGTACGATCGCCAGATGTCGAAGGCGGCGTCGTTGACCACCGGGTGATGCACGTCGTACCTCAACACCACCCGGCGGATGTTCTCTGTGGCCGCCTCCTGCTCGAACTTGGCGGAGTGGACGCCGATCACCACCAGTTCGTCGGCGAACTCCTCCTCCAGCCGTTCGAGGTCGGGTATCACGTGAATGCAGTTGATGCAGCCGTAGGTCCAGAAGTCGAGCAGCACGATCTTGCCCCGCAACGACTCGATCGTCAGCGGGTGTTCCGTGTTCAACCAGTCGAGGCCGGTCGGGAACTCGGGGGCGGGTTGGCGCCAGCTGACGGGGACGGGCTCGGCGGCGGTCGCTACGGGATCCTCAGAAGCCCCTTCATCAGGAGCCCCCTCATCGCCCGGCGCCATCTCCTCGTCACGGGATGCGGGCGCCGTGCCAGGCGCCGGAAGCTCGGAGGCAACGGCGACCCCCGACTCGGGTACAGTCGTGGCGGTCGTTGCACCGGCTTCGACATCGAACACCTCGCCTCCGGGCGATCCGCATGCAGCTACCACGAGCGCCACTGCGAGCAGAAACAGACCCTGCCGTAGTCGTGTCGGCCGTCGCATGAACGGGATTGTGCCACGGTCGGCGAACTTCCTTCCCACGAACCTCGTCGGAGGCGCGCGGCGGCGCGGGGGAACTGTCAGCCCTTCTTGGAAGCTGCGTAGTAGGGGTTCTCGCCGCCCTGGTGGTCGGTGACGTCCACTATCTCGACGATCTCCGGGATGGCCTCGCGCAGGATCCGCTCGATTCCCTGCCTCAAGGTCATGGCCGCCATGCCGCAACCCTGGCAACCGCCTCCCAACTGGAGGTACACCACACCGTTCTCCTCGCTGACGAGACGGGCCTGGCCGCCGTGGGCAGCAATGGCCGGGTTGACCTGTTGGTCCAGAACCTGGGCGACCTGTTCGGCCAGCGGGCCTGTAAGATCGCCGTCGGGTACGTCCGGAATCTGGGGGGACGGGTTGTTCGGGTTGTCGATCGCGAGGCCCGGCGTCATCGGATCGGAAGACATCGCCAACCTGGCCCCGGTCATGTTGTCCGTGTCGACCGACGGGATGATGACGGTCAGATCCCCATGGCGTTCAACATGATCGCTGGCCCCGGTCTCGCCGAGCGGCACGAAGGACAGGGAGTAACCGAACTGGGTTCCCTGCAACCCGGTGATCTCGATCAGCAGGCCATACTCGTCGTCGCCGGGCTCTTGATCGCGGATCTCAACGATGCGTTCGAGGGCTTCCCCGCTGAAACTCATCAAGGCTTGGGTATCCATGGCCCATAATCCTAGCTGCGGGGGACAAGGAGCGGAACGCTTGGACGATCATCGAGATAAGCGGGAACCACCTGTCGTGGCTCTGGTCGTGCCTTCGGAGGCATACCGGGCGGACGACTGGATTCAGGCGGCGGGCCGTCTCGGTGTGGAGGCCGCAGTGGCCACAGAAGGTCACCACTCACTCGCCGAGGACATGGGTCCCAACATTATTCCCGTCGACTTCGACGACCCCGAGGGTTCGGCTCTGCGCATAGCTTCGTCGAGCCTGCCGATCGGGGCGATCCTCGCCATCGACGACCGTGGAGTGAAGATGGCCGCTCGGGCGGCCAGACTCAGGGACTTGCCACACAACCCGGTGGAGACGGCAGACGCGACCAAGGACAAAGCGGCGCTCCGGCAAAGGTTGGACGGGGTGGTAAACCAGCCCCGGTTCGTCGTCCTCGAAGCCCGTCAACCAGGCCAGGATGCCCGGTCGTTGGGCGTACCGGTCGTGGTGAAGCCCGTCGACCTGTCGGGATCGGTCGGCGTAATCCGCGTCGACGACCCGGCTCGACTGCAAGAGACGGTTGAGAGGGTTCGGAAGATCGCGACCGATCGGGGCGCACATCCCGACTCCCCCGTTCTCGTGGAGCGATATGTTCCGGGGGCCGAAGTGGCCGTGGAGGGAATGGTGACCGACGGGCGCTGGGATACGCTGGCGGTATTCGACAAACCGGACCCTCTGAAAGGTCCCTACTTCACCGAGACGCATTACGTCACGCCCTCTCGCCTCACGGAGGAGGTCTTGGTCGAGATAGAAGCTGCCGCAGAGAGGGCAGCCTCATCCCTGGGAATCGTCCGGGGGCCGGCACATGCCGAGTTACGGGTTGGTGATGGAGTGGTGCTCCTGGAATTCGCCTCCCGCCCAATCGGGGGATTGTGCGGCCGCTCGCTGCGCTTCGGCCTCGCCGATACCCCGCTGGAGGAACTGTTGATCCGAAACGCGCTGGGGGTACGGGTCCGGGGGACACGGCTAGCTCCGGGGGCTTCGGGAGTTTCCATGATTCCGGTTCCCGAGCGCGGAGTGTTCGCAGGTATCGACGGGGTCGAAGCCGCCCGGAATACAGAGCATGTCACCGGCATAGAGGTGAGCCAAGTAGTGGGTCGTCCGGTCGCTCCTCTCCCGGAGGAATCGACCTACCTGGGTTTCGTGTTCGCCAGGGCACCCCATCCGGAGCAGGTGGAGACAGCTCTCCGGGCAGCCTGCGAGGCGTTGACGGTGCGGATCGAGTAGTGAATGGTGGACGGGCAACGGACAACGGACCAACGGACATCAGGTCGGCGCTGACCGGGACACCTGGGTTACAGTCCTGTAATGAGAGTTCCGTGCACCGGCATCCGAACCTCGAGATGGGCCACTTCCGCGGTCTTGGCGGTCGGGGTGCTGGTGGCTGCTTCCTGTTCGGCGCCCGAAGAGGTGGTGTTCGAAGGCATTCCCGCACCATCGACCGAGGCTACGCCGGCGAGTACCGACGGCGAGGCAGGCGCCGCTCCGCCCACGCCTACATCCGGACCCGGGCCCACCTCGACCACGGCTGCGGCGTCCGCGCCGGATGGCACCACCGTCGCTACGACTTCCGCGGCGACCAGCCCTGCGGCCACCCCCTCGACGCTGGCCGTCTCGGAGACAAGCATCGAGAGACTCCCGGGACAGATCGTGGTCAACGACCTTCGTTCGAGATCGGTCACCATCCTCGGTCCGGAGGCGGAGCAGTTCGAGCCGTTCGCGAACCCCGGCGAAGAGGTCCATCAACCCACATGGTCGCCCGATGGCACGCGGCTGGCCTGGTCCCGCGCCACGAACGAGGGGTTCTCGGTGGTAGTCAGCTCGAATACCGGAGGCCCCGCCACCGCGTATGACACACCGTTCGGAGTCTTCTACATGCAGTGGCGACCCGATGGCAGAGCCATAGCGCTCCTGGGCGCCTCGGAGCCCGGGCGGGTAGGCCTGGCGATCCTCGATCTGGACAGCCGGAGAGTCACCACGCTCAACTCGTCCACGTCCTACTACTTCCACTGGTCGCCCGATGGGGACGAGATGATCACCCATCTCGACGGCACCCGGCTGGAGCAACTGGACCCGTCGACGGGGGACACATCCCTTCTGGAGACCCTCGACCAAGTCACCTCCGCTTTCCAGGCTGCCGCCTGGACACCCGACGGTCGGTCCATCCTGTACGTCCGCCCCTCCCCGGCGAACGCAGCGGGATCCGGGGGCGAACTGGTTACCCACGATCTGACAACGGGGGAGATCGAAGTACTGGCCAGAGGTACCGGCTTCTTCAACTTCGCCATGTCACCCGACGGGACCGCGGTTGCGTACTCGATCCGGAGCCTGGAAGGGTCGGCATCCATGGGGATCGTCGATCTCGCCGGCGGCCGCACCGAAGAGATCGACGCGCCCTTCACCCTGGCATGGCAGTGGAGTCCGGACAGCCGCAAGATCCTGTTGCTGGGCGCCGGGGATAACGCCATGACGGTGAGCGTCTACGAATCAGGAGCGATCACCCGATACCAGGACATCCTCCCCACCGCGACCTTCGTGCAGAACTACCTGTACTTCTGGAGCCAGTACGACCTGAGCCATAGCCTCTGGGCGCCGGACAGTTCGGCCTTCGTGTTCCCGGCGTTCGACGGCAACGCCGACTTGGTGTTCCTCCAGTTCCTCGAAGAGGAGTTACCGATCCTGATCGGCCCCGGCTCCATGGCTGTCTTCTCGCCCGCGAGCAACACCCCCTAGGGCACCATGGCGACCCGATCCGGGAACCCGGCCGCAACGGCAGGCGGAACGAGCCACGATGTCAAGCACCCGACAGCGGCACTAGGCAGTGGCTCCCGCCCGCACGGAGTGACCATCGCCCACGTCCTGGCAGGTGGCGAACCGATGCCGGCACGGCGACTGCTCGACCTCGGGAGAGCCGACATCGTGATCGCCGCCGACTCGGGAGCGGAGAGCGCGGCAGCGGCCGGGGTGTTCGTCGATGTCCTGGTCGGCGACCTCGACTCGATCACGAAGCAGACCCTGGATCAGGTCATCGATGAGGGAACCAGCATCGAGGCGCACGATCCCGACAAGGACGCAACCGATCTGGAACTCGCGCTCGCGACAGCGGTCGAACGAGGGGCCGACGAGATCGTGGTCGTCGGCGGAGGGGGTCGTCGACTCGATCACCTGCTCGGCAATGTGGCGGTTGTTGCCAGCCGGGCCCTCCGACATGTCCCCGTCCGGTGGGAACTGGAACGGGAGACAGCCTATGTCGTCCACAGGCGCCGCGCCATCCCGGTCGCGGCCGGTTCCACCTTCAGCTTGATCCCGATCGCGGGCGACGCGCATGGCGTAACGCTCACAGGATCGAAGTGGAACCTCCGCGACGCCAAGCTAGATGCAGGAACCTCGCTCGGAATCAGCAACATAGCTGTCGCCTCCGAACTCCGTGTAGAGGTCCGCAAAGGAACGCTACTGGTAGTGGTTGGTGGCTAGTGGTTGGTGGCTAGTGGCGGGGTATACCATAAACTAAATACTACTGCTAGCACATAACATCCATACCATTCACTATTCACTATTCACTATTCACCATTCACTATTCACCATTCACTATTCACTATTCACCATTCACCATTCACCATTCACCAATACACTTCGGGGTTGGCGCAGTAGGGCATCTTGCTGCCGCGCAAGGCCGCGATCAGGTTCTCCGCGGCCCGCTCCGCCATGAGCCTGCGGGTCCTCACGGTGGCACTCCCTATGTGCGGCACTACGAGGCAGTTCGGGAGGGACACGAGCCGGTGGGACGAGGGCAACGGCTCAGGGTCGGTGACGTCCAGCCCCGCCGCGGCGATCCATCTGCAGGTGAGAGCCTCCACGAGCGCATCGGTGTCTACCACCTGGCCCCTGGATGCGTTGACTAGGGTGGCGGTCGGTTTCATCATGGCGAGCGCGCTCCGATCGATCAGCCCGTAGGTTCCTGGGTTGAGACTGGTGAGCACCACCACATGGTCCGACTCCGCGAGAAGGGCTTCGAACGAGCGGAACTCGACTCCCAGCCTCTCCTCGGCGAGGTGGTCGCGCGACCGCTTGTTGTAGAGCACCCGCATCCGGAAGCCGCCCGCCCGCCGGGCCACCGCCCTCCCGATGCGGCCCAGTCCCACGATGCCGAGGGTGGAGCCATGCAGGTCGCGACCGAGCAGCGCAGCCGGATCCCATTCCCCCCATCGACCCTCTAAGACGTCTTCCATGCCCTCCCGGAACCTCCGGGCTGCTGCGATCAGCAATCCGAACGCCGTGTCAGCGGTCGTCTCGGTGAGAACATCAGGCGTGTGACCCACCGGGATTCCGCGTTCGGTGCAAGCGGACAGGTCCACGTTGTCGACGCCCACCGCCATCTGGCTGACCGCGGCCAGCCGCGGCGCCGCAGCCAGCAACTCTCGATCGATCCCGTCGGTGAGCATGCAATACAGGCCCTGTGCATCACGCACCCTCTCCAACAGCTCATCCCTCGGAATGGCTCGATTCTCAGGCCACATCCAAACGTCCGACACCGGCCTGAGCCGCTCGACGATGGATCCAGGCGGGTTCCTTGTCACAACGACCTGCGGCGGCACCAGCCCTCCAATCCGATCAGGCGCACCAATCTACCGATGGCCGCCCTCCAAGCCTTGGGATCGAGTCCCCGGAGGCGGGAAGATCAGTCTCCGTACAGCTTCTCGATCTCGACCGAGTACCGCTCCAGAACCACGCGGCGCTTCATCTTCAAGGAAGGTGTGAGCTCGCCGGTCTCGGGCGACCAGGCATCCGGAGCCACGAACCACTTCCTGGCTTGCTCGACCCGGGCAACCTGTTCGTTGGCCGATTCGACGATACCTTGCACCTCCTCAAGAACTTGAGGCGCCCGGCTGAAGTCCTCGAAACTCCGATACTCCATCCCGTTACTCTCGGCCCACCCTGGCGCCATATCGGGATCGAGCGCCACCAGCAAGGTGAGATACCGGCGTCCGTCACCGACGACACATGCCTGCGAGACCAGAGAATGCTTGTTGATGAGGTTCTCCAATCTGGCCGGCGCCACGTTCTTCCCGCCGGCAGTGATGATGATCTCCTTCTTACGGCCGATGATGGTGAGGAACCCACGGTCATCCAGACGGCCCAGGTCACCGGTGCGCAGCCATCCGTCCTCGCCGAATGCCTCGGCAGTCCCGGCCTCATCCTTGTAGTAGCCCCCCGTGACCAGGCCGCCGCGGATGAGGATCTCGTCGTCCTCGGCCGTGGCGATCTCGACGCCGGGCATGGCGCAGCCGACAGTCCCGATCCGGTCGAGACCGGAACGGTTTGTCGTGCCAGGGCCCGACGACTCGGTCATCCCGTAGAGCTCGTACACGGGAATGCCGATCCCCCTGAAGAACATCAGAAGGTCAGCCGAGATCGGTGCAGCAGCCGAGATGGCCAGTTTGAGTTCATCCAGACCCAAGCCATGGCGGATCTTCGAGAAGACCAGATGGTCGAAGAGACCGAGCTTGATCCGGTCGATCAATCCGGGTCGCCCTCCGGCAAGCCGGATGCGCTGTGCCTTTGCAGCCAGTTCCACCGCGGCGAGAGCCAGAGCCCGCTTGCGGGCGTTCGGGTTCTCGTTCAGCTTGGCCATCAAGCCGGCATGGAATTTCTCCCACACCCGGGGGACGGCGAAGAAGACCTCAGGTCGAGTCTCCTGTACAGCCGGGGCTACCTGGGTGATCTCAGGGACATAGCGCACCGATCCGACGAACCACATCCCCGCGTAGTGGCTCACCATCCGCTCACCGATATGGGCGAGGGGCAGGTAGGAGATCAGCCGTACATTCTCGGGGATCTCCGAGAAGGTCCGGTTGACACACTCGAGCGTCCACAGCACGTTGCGGTGGCTGATCATCACCGCCTTGGGTGTTCCGGTGGTACCGGAGGTGTATATGAGGGTGGCGAGGTCGTCCTGGGAGACCTCCGCCGAGGAGCGCTCGACCAGCCCGGAGTCCTTCTCCAACTCGGCCTGTCCCCTGGCAACGAGGTCGTCCCAGGAGATAACACCATCGCTCGCCGCGCCGTCCGGCGGATCCATCACGACGACATGGCTGAGATCCGGCAACTCTCCTCGGATCTGGCCCCACCGCTCGAGGTATCCGGCGTTTTCGACGATGGCTACCTTGGCGGAACAGTGATCGGCGATGTAACGGATCTGAGACGGCGCGAGAGTGTTGTAGAACGACACAGGCACCGCCCCCGCACAAACGGCGCCAAGATCCGCAATGACGTGCTCGGGCCGGTTGCCGGCCATCAGGCCCACGAAGTCACCCTTGCCGACACCGAGGGATCGCAGGCCCGCGGCGACCTCCCTCACTTTCTGGCGATACGCCGCCCAACTCAGCGTGCGGAGTCCGTCGTGTGCCGACCAGCGGATGGCGGGAAGGCTGCCGAAGCGCTCCGCGTTCCGGTCGAGCAGGTCCACAAGGGTCATGTCGCCGATCGTCTCGGCGATCTCTCGTCGTTCCCGTTCTATGTCCCTCAGCATGTATTCGCTCCTCGAAGACGGTCCGGCCCGCCGAGTCTACCGAGGTCGCCCTGAAATGGCGGGCAATGAGTGGCGATTCGATTCGGACTCTCCCGCCTTACGAGCCGGGATCAAGCACCCGAAATACGGTTGGGATCTATCGAGCTCCTGAATCGGACGAGGTCCGCTGCCGGACCCGGAGCGCCGGGCAGTTGGTCAACTGCAGTACATCTGTTCGATCCGAGGGAAGTAGCGCTCCAATACAACGGCCCGTCTCACCCTAAGAGTGTGCGACAGTTCCCCGGTCTCGGGCGACCATGCGTCGGGGATGATGCACCAACTCTGGACCTGGTCGGCAGGATCCACCCGGCTGTTGGCAGAATCGACTACCCGCCCTACTTCGTCGAGCACCTGCTGCGCCCGGCTCAGGTCCTCGAGATCGTCGAATTCGATCCCCCTGCTGGTCGCCCAGCCCGGAGCCAGGCGAGTATCGAGAGCGATCAACATCGTCAGGTAGTCCCGCCCCTCACCTACCAGACAAACCTGCCCTATGGGGGTGTTCCAACCAACCATCGTCTCCAACTCGAGAGGCAACACGCCGCCGCGGGTGGTCTGAATCAGATCGTCCTTGCGACCGAGATAAGTAAGGAAGCCGCTGTCGTCGATGCGCCCCAGGTCGCCCGTGTGGAGCCACTCGTCCTTGTCGATTGCCTTCCGGGTCGCCTCGGGATCGCCGTAGTACCCGCTGGCCACCAACCCGCCACGCATGAGTATCTCGCCGTCATCGGCCGTCGCGACCTCCATGCCGGGCAAGGGATGGCCGACGGAGCCGAAACGGTTGGAACCGGGGAGATTGGTACAACCGGTGCCCGAGGCCTCGGTGAGGCCATAGAGTTCGAACAACGGAACACCGATTGCAGTGAAGAAGAGGAGCAGGTTGCGGGAGATGGGCGATCCGGCGGAGATGGCCACTTCGACCTCGTCCAACCCCAGCGCCTCGCGAATCTTCGAAAAGAGGACCCGTTCGAAGAAACGGAGCTTCGTCGCCTCGACCAATCCCGGCCGCTCCCCGGCCTGCTGCTTCCTCGTGACCGCCACTGCCAGTTCGATGGCCTCCGCGGCCATCGCGCGCTTGCGGGCGCTGGGCTCTTCCTCCATGCCGGCGACCAGGTGTCCGTGGAAGATCTCCCAAACGCGGGCAGGAGCGAAAAAGGCGGTCGGTCGGGCGTGACGTATGCCATCGACAAGATCGTCGGGATTCGGAATGCACCGGATCGAACCCGCGATGCACAACGAGTTGTAATGGTTCGCCATTCGCTCGCTGATGTGAGCCAAGGGCAGGTATGAGATGAGCCTCAAATGAGGCTTCACGTGCGGGAAGGCGAGCCGGGAGCACTCGACGAGCCAGATAGCCTGGCGATGGGTGGCCATTACGCCCTTCGGCGGACCCGTCGTCCCGGGTGTGTACGAGACCGTTAGCAGGTCGTCCTGCATGACCTCGGCCGACGAACGGTCGACCATCTCGGGATCCTCCTCCATGGCGGCTGCTCCCTTCGCCACCAGTTCCGCCCAGGAGATCACTCCGTTGCCTCCGGCCTCCGGTGCCAAGTCCAGAACTACCAGGTGCTGGAGTTGCGGGAGTTCTTGCCTGACCTCCTCCCACCGCCTCAGGTGCTCCGCGTTCTCGACCACGACCACCTCGGCTTCGCAATGGGCTGCGATGTAGGACATCTCCGGCGGTGTCAGGCTCTCGTACAGGGACACGGGGAACGCGCCTGCATGGACAACGCCGAGATCGGCGATGAAGTGCTCGGCCCGCGTGCTCATCATGAGACCTACGAAGGCGCCGCTCTCGATCCCCAGAGCTAGGAGGCCGGCGGCGAACTCCCTGGCCTTCTCACGGTAAGCCGCCCATGTGATGGTCCGGACACCCTCATCGGTGGACCACTGGAGAGCCGGGAGGTTGCCGTAGCGGCGGGCGTTGCGATCCAACAGATCGACGAGCGTCCGGTCGCCGACAGATTCGTCTATTTCGCGGCGTTCTCGTTCGATGCCCCGCTTGTATCTAGGCCTGAACAACACGGTGGCATCAGCTCCCCGGTTGACAAATGCCCCTAGCCCGAAGATTACCTCAAGCACCTATAGGAATTGCCCTATTCGTTGAAATCAGGCTGCAGACCTCCCCTCGAGACCCTCGTGATCGAACTATCACTGCAACATGCGCTGCTGGATCCCGCGACCGAGCGATGGTCCCGGCCGGGCGGAACTGTCCTACGAAGCTATCATCCGGTTGCCGACCGTCACCACTCGGACACCATCCGCGGGGCGGGCGGGCCGCCTACACAAGCCACCCCCGAGGCACCATGAGACAGGTCTCTTTTTCCCGTATGGAGGACGGCACCAGGGAGGACTACGAACTCCTCGACCGGCTCGAACGGGAACTCCATACCGATTACGCCGATCGCCTCCTCGAGTGGGTGCAGTGGAACGAGGGCGAAACCGGATACAGGATCAGCCGGTTCGAACACGTCCTTCAGTCGGCGACCCGCGCCTACCGCGACGGGCGGGACGAGGAGTTCGTCGTCTGCTGCCTGCTCCACGACATCGGAGACCTCATCTCCCCCTACAACCACAGCCAAGCCGCCGCGGACATCCTGAGGCCCTACGTATCGGAGAAGAACTACTGGATCATCCGCCACCACGGTCTCTTCCAGGGGTACTACTACTTCCATCACTTCGGCGGGGACCGCAACGCCCGAGATGCCTACAGAGATCACCCCTGGTACCACGACACGGTCGAATTCTGCGCGAAGTACGACCAGAACTGCTTCGATCCCGACTACGAGTCGCTACCGCTGGACTTCTTCGAACCCATGGTGAGACGGGTGTTCAGCCTCCGCAGGCAAGATACGTGGTGAGTGGTGAGTGGTGAGTGGTGAATGGTGAATGGTGAATGGTGAATGGTGAATGGTGAATGGTGAACACCTAGCACCTAACCCCTAACACCCGACGAGATTCTTCCGGCGGCGTCGGCTACCACCGCGGCGATCGCGTCAGGATCCGCCTGGCCCGGGAACCGGTACGCGGGCCCGTGGACATGGATGGCGGCTTCGACCCGTCCGTGACCGTCATATACCGGGGATGCGACCGAACTGATGCCCTCGGCGAACTCCTCCACGACCCATGCGGACCCGTCGCTGCGGATCCGTTCCAACCGCTCCCGTAGCAGCCTCGGGTCGGTCACCGTGTTTCGCGTGTAGGCGTTCAACCCGCCACCGATGTAGCTGTCCACTTGTTGCTCGGGCCAATGGGCCAGGATGACCAGGCCTGATGGCACCACGTGCATCGGGAGCAGGGTTCCCGTCCAATCCCGAACCTGGATGTTGTTAAGCGCGTCCTCTTGAGCCACGTAGTGGACCTTGTTCCCGTCGGGTACCGACAACCCTGCGTCCTCCCCAACCTCGCGGGCCAGCATCGCGAGGTGCGGGCGCGACCTGAAGACCAGGTCGGCGACCCGGTTCGGGCCTGCGCCCAGACCGAAGACCCTCGGACCGATGCGGTAGGTGGCGTTCGGATCGACGCGCTCGACCGCCTTCAAGTCCAGCAGGGTGTTGACGATCCGGGCCACGGTGCTCTTAGGCATCTCCAACCGCACAGCCAACTCGGTGACGCCCAGCTCGGAAGCGGATATGGCGTCGAGCAACTGAAACGCCCGTGCGATCGACTGGACTCTGGCCATCGGCCTCTCCCGCGACTGTCAGTCCTTGAAAGTACCACATGGTGGAACAGTCTCGAAGAGCGGAACATGAGGGAGTCGGCGCTGATGAGGACGCTGCCCCGAGTGTTGACATCCGGCGTGATTGGTAGGCTCGGAGCCGGAAAGGAGACATCCCCTTGGCTACACCCCACATCTCGGCGCCCGAGGGTGCCTTTGCCCCATCCATCCTGTTGCCCGGCGACCCCCTTCGTGCCCGCTACATCGCCGAGACCTTCCTCGACAATGCCGTCGAGGTCACATCGGTCCGCAACATGCTCGGATTCACGGGTTCCTACCGCGGAACCGCCGTGTCGACCATGGGCACCGGCATGGGTATGCCGTCGGCATCGATCTACCTGACGGAGTTGACCCGCTTCTACGGAGTCAGGCGCCTTGTCCGGGTAGGTAGCTGCGGCGGTATCTCCACGGATGTGAAGATGCGGGAAGTGATTCTCGCCATCGGCGCCTCCACCGATTCGGGGACCAATCGAACCCGTTACAACGGGTGGGACTACGCCGCCACGGCGAACTTCGATCTGCTCAGGGCAGCCTCCGACGCGGCCTCTGCGATGGGGATCCGGACCCACGTCGGGAACCTGCACTCATCGGACCTCTTCTACAACAGCTATCAGAACTCTCTGGAGGTCTGGCAGCGCATGGGGATCCTCGCGGTGGAGATGGAGGCCGCCTCCCTCTATGCGATCGCCGCGGAGGAGCGGGCCCAAGCGTTGGCCATCGTCACGGTGTCCGATCACCTGGTTACCGGTGAGGAAACTTCCTCGGCTGAACGCGAACGAACCTTTGACAGCATGGTGAAGATCGCTCTGGAGGCTCTGCACGGTGGTGAGTGGTGAGTGGTGAGTGGTGAGTGGTGAGTTGTTGTCCCCTCCGTTGTCCGTCTCCGTGAGCTGGTAACTATCCTTGCCTGACCCCGCGTGGAAGGACTCCGATGTTTGAGATTCTGCTGTTCGTTCACCTACTGGGGGTAGCAGCGTGGTTTGGCGCCAATCTGGCCCGGGCCTTCGCTGGTGGTCCCATGTCGAAGGCAGACCCGGCGACCGCGGCGAGTTGGCACCGAGCGACGGTCTCCATGGGGAGGGTGATCCACACTCCCGCGGCGATAGCGGTGTTCATCACCGGCTTCGGTCTCGTAGGCCTGTCGGAAGGTGTCTACGAGATGACTGCCCCCTTCGTCATAGTCGGCATCGCGGTGGTTGTGGTGGGGGCGGTTCTCGCCATGAGCGTGCTCGGGCCGAACGGAAGACGGATCGCTTCGGCATACGAAGCTGGCGACAGCGCTCTCGCCGAGACTGTAGCCCGCAGGTCTGCCGTGGTCGGTTGGGTCGATACGCTGCTGCTCGCCTTCGCGACCCTGGTAATGGTGCTGCGCTGGGGGGCTTGAGCCCGTTGTCCGCTGTCCGTGCGGAAAAACACAGATTAGCAATCGTTAGTCACCACTCACCACTCACCACTCACCACTCACCTGAGCCTGTCAGGAGAATAGTCCTCAACCCGCACCCCGAATCGCAGATAGTCATCGGGCGGCTGTCCGTTGACGATTATGGACGCGGCGAGGCGACCGGCTCCTGGCGAAGTCTGGATACCCGTGCCTCCCTGTGCAGCGAGCCAGAAGAACCCGTCGGTAGACCTATCGAACCCGATAACCATCGAGCGGTCGGCAACGAACGACCGCAGACCGGTCCAAGAGGAGCGCACGGTGCGGATGCCCAAGGACGTCGCTCGATTGATGCGGTCGATGGCCAACGCTATGTCGACTTCTTGGGGACGGGCATCGCACGGAGGGGAGGGCTTCTCTTCTGCCGGAGAACAGAGCAATTGCTCGCCATCGGGCTTGAAGTACCAACGTTGGTCTATGTCCACCACCACGGGCCAGTCGGACCACTCCGGCCGGCCGGGAACCATGAACGCGGTACGACGCAGTGGGGTCAGTCCGATCGGCTCGACCCCCGCCATCTCGGCTACGAGATCGCACCATGCCCCTGCCGCGTTGACCACCACCGGGGTGGTGATGGTGTCTCCGGGAACGTGCACCTTCCAGCAACCATGCGAGCGGGTCAGGGCCTTGACCGGAGAAGATGTCCGGATCGTCGCTCCCGACCGGCGCATGCCCCGGACGAACGCCTGGTGAAGACCGGCGACATCCAGATCAGCAGCCTGAGGCTCCAGGAGGGCGCCTCCAAGCAGTTCGGCCCTTATCACCGGTACCATCGCACGCACCTCGGAAGGGCTGATCGATTGGAGGCCAATCCCGTGTGATGCCTCAGCTCTCAGGCTCTCCATCTGGCTCGGGCGCGCCACCAGGAGCACTCCCCTCTTCGTGACCAGCGGGACATCGACCAGCGCTTCGGGTGGACTTCTGAGAAAGCCGAGACTCGCCATGGTGAGTCTCTGGTTCGCCCGGGTACCGTAGCTCTCGTACAGAACCGCCGCCGACCGGCCGGTGGTGTGAGAGGCGAGTTGCGGCTCCTGCTCCACCAGTATCACGGTACGCCCCGCCTCGGCCAGGTAGTGACCCACGGACACTCCGGCGATCCCGCCGCCGATCACCACAGCATCTGCATAGACCATCGAAGGAGCTTAGGAGAACGCCCAGCGAACCGCTCCGACCTGGGTACGCCGGCCACAGGGTCCCGCTCCTCCTCGAAGGCAGACTCGATGTTCTGCGATAGAAGGTGCAGGCTCAAAGCCGGAAGGCTATCCTGACCTCGGGTTCCCGAGGTTCATCACCCGCTCTGCGTGGGCTCTGAACCTCTGGTTCCGTCCCGCCCCGTCCTTCGGAACGATACGAGGAGGTCCCACCAGACCCACATCGGCCGCCGAACACCCGCACCCGATCGGCCCGGGCTCGCCGAGTCCCCGCACGTGGCCGGTCCACGACCCGGTCCGCTCTCAACACCAACAAGCTGATATAGTCGGGTCCGGTGCGTGCGTCTCCATCACACACCAAGAAGCTAGAAAGGAAGAGCCGTGGCAATTAGCACTGAACGGGAAGGCTGGGTGCTGGTCATCAAGGCTG
Source organism: Candidatus Spongiisociaceae bacterium (assembly GCA_965219685.1). Lineage (GTDB taxonomy): Bacteria > Actinomycetota > Acidimicrobiia > Spongiisociales > Spongiisociaceae > JAPPFW01. The sequence continues at coordinate 2,526,668 of CBDCOH010000002.1, forward strand.
AGGGCCGGATTGACGGCTCCAATGCCGCACAGTTCCTAGAGTCCGTCGAAGGCGTCATCGACCAGAACGACAACGCCGTAATCCTGGACTTCACCCAACTAAACTACATCAGTAGTGCTGGACTTAGAATCATCCTGCTGATCGCTAAGGACCTTCGCCAACGGAGCGTGAAGTTCGCCGTCTGCTCGCTGTCAAGCTCGGTTCACGAGATCTTCATGATAAGTGGATTCGATCAGATTATCGACCTCTATGATGATTCTGCATCCGCTGTTTCAGCAGTGCAGAGTTAGTCACTCTCTCCTAGCACCTTCTCCGACATCATTAACGGAGGGTGTTGCCACACCGAATGCGACGAGAGTACAGGAGTTCCTAGGTGGCTAAATACAAGATCCTGGTCGTTGACGATGAGCCGGATCTAGAACCCCTGATTTTACAGCGAATGCGTCGTGCAATCAGAACGGGGCGCTATTCGTTTGTCTTTGCTCGGAATGGGGTTGAAGCCCTTGAGAGGTTGGCTGAGCAAGAGGACATTGATATGGTCCTCTCTGATATCAACATGCCCCGCATGGATGGCCTGACGCTACTTGAGCAGATACCCAAGGTAGACCCTAACATCCGCTCAGTGATCATATCTGCTTACGGCGATATGAAGAATATCCGTACTGCCATGAATCGCGGAGCGTTCGACTTTGTAACCAAGCCATTGGACTTCAAGGATCTTCGCCATACGATTGATCGTACCCTCAAGCACCTAATAGAGTGGCGATCTGCCCTTGCCTCCCGTGACCAGCTTGTCGCGATCCAAAACGAACTTGACGTAGCCAGCAAGATCCAGCAATCCATACTTCCCACCCGATTCCCTAAGACGGCAGAATACGAAGTCTATGCGAATATGGAACCGGCTCGTAATGTAGGCGGTGACTTCTACGACATTCTTTCATTGGAAGGCAGCTACATTGGGCTAGCGATTGCTGATGTCTCCGATAAGGGCGTTCCGGCCTCCCTATTCATGATGTCGAGCCGTACGCTTTTAAAGGGCACGGCCATAGGCATCCCAGAGCCGGGTAACGTGCTGCAGGATGTTAACGATCTTCTCTATGAAGAGAACGACACTTCCATGTTTGTAACCGTTATATACGCCATCTATTCCCCCGATACTGGAAGCTTTGTATATGCAAACGGTGGTCACAACCCGCCTCTAGTTATTCATAGCGATGGAAGCTCAACTTTGCTACCACTAATCGGTGGTATCGCCCTAGGTATCGCTCCTGGAATGGCCTTCCCACAGAAAACCGTGATACTCGAGCCTGGGGATATTCTGATGCTATATACCGACGGTATTACGGAGGCGATGAACGCAGAACGAGAAGAGTTCGGGATGGAGCGGATGCAACAAGTTTTCGCCGATCAGCCTCCGGCTAGTGCAAAGGAAGCAACCGAAATGATCTTCGAGGCGGTACACGCTTTCGCTGGAGATACCGCACAATCAGATGACATCACCTGTCTTACCATATCTCGTACCGGGACACGCTAATGAAGACTCTGATGGACATGACCGTCACTGCGCCGGCGACAGAGACAAACGAGCAAATCCTCGCGCGTATCTCATCGAAGGTAGACCAGCTGGGGGAGGAAGGTAACTGGCCACCCAGGCTCGTGTATCTGGTCAATCTGACGCTTGAAGAGTTGGGTCTCAACGCATTGACCCATGGCCGGGAGCATGGCTTAGACGAGCTATCCATTACTATCCAGTCGGGAGCGGAGAGTATTGTCATTAAAATGCTCGACAACGGCGCTCCGTTCGATCCGCTCACAGACGCACCGATACCGGATCCGGATGCCCCTCTGGAGTCCCGACCCATCGGCGGACTCGGCATCTATCTGATACGGAACATGATTGATGAAGCCCATTACGAACGTGCGGATGGAAGGAACTGCTTGACCTTGATCACGAGGAGGAACCAATAACGTTGACGGCCAGGAAATGGTTCGTGTTCCTTTCAGCCCTAATCGTGGTCGCCAGCACGCTTGCCTCATGCGGCTCAGATGAAGTTGACGGGGTCTCGACACCACCCTCCGTAGGTGAGGAGGTCGTGCAGCAGACCGAAAGCGGAACAGCCTCCTCCTCAATTGCAGCCGAGGGCGGAACAGGTGTCGCCGGCGTGTCCGATCAGTCGGTGACCTTTGGTCAGTCGGCCGCGTTCTCGGGACCGGCCCAGGAACTCGGCAAGGGGATGAGGCTCGGCATCGAGGCAGCGTTTGACGAGGTGAACCAGCAAGGTGGTGTCCACGGCAGGGAACTGAAACTCATCGCATACGACGACACTTACGAGCCCGAGGCCGCCATTGCCAATACCATCCATCTGATAGAGGACGATCGAGTATTCGCCCTGATCGGGGAAGTTGGTACACCGACCTCCCGCTCTGCTACGCCGGTGGCTGCCGATGCCAACACGCCGTTCATCGCCCCGTTTACCGGAGCCGCCTTCCTAAGGGACCCCGGCTGGGCGAACATCGTAAACCTGCGCGCATCCTATGCACAGGAGACCGAGGAAATGGTCGCCCGGATGACTACCGACTTGGGTATCGAGCGGATCGCCATCATGTACCAGGACGACTCGTTCGGTCGCACGGGCTATCAAGGAGCGCTGGCGGCGCTCCGGCGCCGAGGGATGGAGCCGGTCTCGGTCGGCCTATATCCCCGCAACACGACCGCGGTCAAGACGGGACTGCTGGATCTTCAGCGCGGTGACCCGGAAGGGGTGATCATCGTCGGTGCCTACGACCCCGTAGCCGAGTTGATCTCATGGGCGCGCCACACCGGGTTCGACCCCGTCTTCATAACCATCTCCTTTGTCGGGAGTAACGCCCTCGCCAGAGAATTGGGTCCTTACGGTGAGGGCGTCTATGTAACGCAGGTGGTTCCCTTCCCGACGGACGAGTCGATACCGATCGTGTCGTCCTACCTGAGCGCGCTCGCCGCCTACGCCCCCAATGCCGAACCGGGCTTCGTGTCGCTCGAGGGCTACCTGGCGGGACGGCTCGCGATTGCCGGACTGGAGATGTGCGGCCGTGATCTCAACCGGGCCTGCTTCCTCGATGGTCTCCTGACCGGTGACAGCATGGAGTTGGAGGGGTTTCCCCTGAGCTTCGGCACAGACGACAACCAAGGCTCCGATCAGGTCTTTCTTACGGTAATCGGCCCGGATGGCGGATACATACCCACCGACGTGCTGTTAGGGCCGGACGATGCTTGATCGGATACGCAAGGTCGCAGAACTCCGCTTTCGCATCTCGATACAGATGTACCTGGCGATCGGCGGCGCCGTAGCCCTGACGATTGCCGCCAGTTTCGTAGGCTGGATCTCGTTCAACAGCGTGGGAGAAGCACAAAAGCGAGTGACCGAAGAAAGCGTGCCGGAGCTCGGCGCCGCCTTCCGGATCGCTGAGTACAGCGGTACGCTCGCAGCCGCAGCTCCTCGTCTGACCGCGTCCACCACTCCGGAAGACCTGGCTACCGTGTCAGCAGAGATCGCTGTGGCTCAGGAGGGATTCGAGGAGCAGATGAGACTGCTCCAGCAGTACACAGGCGATCCCACCTTCGAGGCAATCCGTACCAATGCCCAAACAATCCTCTTCCGCCTCCTGTTCAACATCAACGCGATTGAAGGAGGCATGCCCGTACTCTTCGAGCTGAACGACGAATCAGAAAAGCTCCGTCTGGAGCTCATCGATCTTCGCACCAGCTTGGAGTCTCTAATCGTTCCCGAGATAGACGATCAGCTCTTTTACCTGCTGACCGGATACAGCCAGCTTGGCGAGCCGCCTGTGGCTCGAGTACTCCACCTTTCCGAATCTGAGTTCAACCGTTACCGGCATCTGGCAGCTCTCCGCGAAAACACGACACTGGCCACACAGTTACTGTCGAGTGCTTTCAGCGTCTCAAACGCGGCCTTGATTGAACCGCTGCAGGAGAGCTTCGAATCGGCCGAGGGTCGCCTCAGGGTCAGCATGGCCGCCCTCGGTGATTTTCCTATTTCCGAGGGCATTCAGCCGATACTCACCCGCCTCTTCGAAATGGGTACCAATGAGGATGACGGCTTCGACTTGCTCATCAGCAAACATCAACTTGAGGATCGGCAGCAGGCACTCCTCACCGAGAATCGCAACCTCTCCTTGGAACTCCTCGGCGGTGTCGACGGTCTCGTTACGGTCTCCGAAGGCAAGGCGGCGATCTCCAACGCAGCCTCAACCCAGGCACTCCAGACAGGACGGACGCTGCTACTCGTGATCAGCGGCGTAGGTGTGCTGGGCGCTCTCATCATCGCCTGGGGATTCGTGGGGCGTGTCCTCCTCAGGAGAATCGGACGCCTTTCCGAACGGATGCGGCACATGGCAGACGGAGACCTTGAAGGAGAGGTAGACGTCCATGGAAGGGACGAAGTAGCTGAGATGGCTGCCGCCCTAGAGGTGTTCCGTCGTCACGCTCTAGAAGTCCAGAGGCTGAATCTCGTCGAGAAACTCGCCGAGGAACTCGGTGAGAAGAACTCCCAACTCGAAGACGTACTCGCCGAACTCCAGCGTGCTCAGGACCAGATCGTCATGCGCGAGAAGTTGGTAGCGCTCGGTGAAGTTACCGCTGGAGTGGCTCACGAAATCCGGAACCCTCTCAACTTCGTCAAGAATTTCTCAGAAGCGTCCCAAGAACTGATTGAGGAACTCGAGGAGATCTTCGAAGAAGCAGAGGGGGAGCTCTCGGAGGACGACCAGGAATATGTTGAAGAGGTCGTTCAAGACCTCACCGACAATCTCGAGCGCATCCGTAACCATAGTGAACGCGCTAACCGTATCGTTCACGACATGCTGATGATGGGCCGTGGCGGTGGCGAGTGGCGAACAGTCGACCTAAACCTGCTACTCAACGAGCACGCCCTGCTCGCCTATCACAGCGCTCGTGCAACAGACCCTGAGTTCCAACTAGATCTGCAGCGTGACCTGGATCCGCAAATGGGTGAGATGGACGCAATACCACAGGATCTAGGTAGAACATTCCTGAACATGGTGGGTAACTCCTGCCATGCAACGGACAAGAAGCGTAAAGGGTTGCTGGCGTCCGGACAGATTGGTGACTATGCCCCGGTCGTAAGACTCAAGACCAGACGTAAAGACGATATGGCGGTCGTCTCCATATACGACAACGGCAGTGGCATCCCGCAAGACTTGAAGGACAAGGTATTTAACCCCTTCTTCACCACAAAGCCAACCGATGAGGGTACGGGACTCGGGTTGGCGCTCTCAAGTGACATCGTCAGACAACACGGCGGCAGCATCCGTGTCGAGTCGGTCGACGGAGAATTCACGGAGATGATCATCGAGCTTCCACTCACCAAGCCGGAGACCGCGGCAGGAGAGGAGGACAACCGCCTCACGATAGATGACGATGATGATGACGACTACTACTATGATGACGACGAATAGTCCCGGTCGCCCTTCGGGTAGCCGCGTTCACCCCATTCGCCGGCGCCAAATGATCGGAGCGTGAGCATGTCCGGCCCGCCCCCCGCCGCACCTCCTCCGGTCGAGTTCGTCTATGTAGGCGACGTGATGTGTTCGTGGTGCTGGGGATTCGCCCCAACCCTTCACCAACTGGAGGAACGATTCGGTGCCCCCGTGACAGTCGTCAACGGCGGTCTCCGGCCAGGACCGTACGCCAGGCTTCTCGACGATGAAATGGCCGGGTACCTGAGCCATCACTGGGAACAAGTCTCCGAGGCGAGCGGGCAACCCGTCGATCCGTCGTTCCTCAACCGGCGTGACGGTTGGAAGTTCGACTCCGAGTTCCCGGCCATCGCAGTCACGGCTATGCGGGAGCGCCATCCCGCTTCGGCCCTCCGCTTCTTCACGGACATCCAGCGGGCCTTCTTCGCGCAGCGGGTCGACGTAACCGATCCTGATGAGTATCGACCACTGCTCGACGGCTATCCGGTCGAGCCCGAACCCTTCCTGGAGTATCTGCTTAGTCCCGAGGCTCAGCGGGCGGCCTGGCAGGACTTCGAAGAGGCACGGGGCTTCGGCGTCTCATCCTTCCCGGCACTGATGATCAGGACCAACGGGACGGTAGCCACGGTCACCAAGGGGTGGCAGCCGTACGAGCGGATAGAAGAGCCGATACGGGCTTACCTCGCGGAACACGGGTACGAGATACTCGACGGCCAAGTCTGCCCGATCAACGAGCCCTGCTAATCACACCTAACACCTAACACCTAATGCTCCATCGCGCGGAGCATACCGATGAAGCCCCCGCCGAAGACCCCGAACAGGACTCCCGGGAGCAACCCCGCGACGATCGAGGTCTCCAAGCTCTGGCCGGTCACCAGCCAGACCGCGGCGCTGACGAAGACGACCATCAAAGGAAGGCCGACCAGCGCGCCCTTCAACACCGCTCTGCCGAAGGTCAGGTCGAAATTCTCACCGTCGTGATCACCACCGTCGCCGGTGGCGGGATCATGTCCATGGTCGGTCATCCGAGCCTTCCATCGTCGTCCATCCCGCCAGCTACCGTAGCTCCGGCGCGCGGCCTGGGGCAACTTCCATCGGCGTCACCACGGGCCGGGCGACTCGACTGCCGTCCGCAACCTTCGCAGGTACTCGGCCTGCCGGATTTCGATGGCTCCGAGCGACTCCAGGTGAGGGGTTATCCACTGCACGTCGAACACCGCCCTTTCGTAGGGTTCGAGGAGTTCAACCATGCGAGCAACGGCCACCTTGGAAGCATCCCTAGCTCGGTGGAACTTTGACTCACCGGCGAAGAAGGCCCCGATCGACACCCCATACATGCCGCCGACGAGCTCTCCCTCGTGCCAGACCTCGATGGAGTGTGCCCACCCGAGTTCGTGCAGCCGGGTATACGCATCGGCTATCTCCGCTGTTATCCAGCCGTGGGGGCGGGCCGGGTCCGCGCAGCCCTCAACCACATCCCGGAAGCACCTGTCGATGGTCGTGTCGTAGCGCCTGATCGATCGGCGCAGGGAGCGGGAAGGCAGGAACCGTTCGGCAGGGATCACAGCCCTAGGGTCCGGTGACCACCACGCCATCAACCGGCTTCCTTCCACGGGCATCGGGAACAGACCGGCTCGGTAGGCGGCGAGCAGCGTCTCGGGCTCAAGGTCGCCACCCAGCGCCACGGGTCCTGGGCCATGGGAGATGGGGACTGTGGACACCCTGCGGTCATCCCGGCCGCCGGCGCGGCGGCTCGACGGATCAGAGGAGCGAGGCAAGCCGCTCGATCCCGGGACGGATCGCCTCGAGCTCGATCACTGCGAAGCCCAGTTGGAAGTAGTTGGCGGGGCGCGGCTTCCCGAAGAAGCAGGCATCCCCCCGCTCGATCACAACGCCAACGGAGCGGGCTCGCTCCGCCAGGCCGGCCCCGTCCAGCGTGGACGGGCCGCGAACCCAGAGGCTCATACCCCCATCCGTCGGGGACACCTCCCACGGGAACAGGTCCGACACCGAGTCCGTGATCACCCGCCACTTCGACTTGAGCACGCGACGGTGACGCCGGATCACCCTTCCGTAATCCCCGGCTTCCATCATGAGTGCCGTCGTCCGCTGGATGATCCCGGGCGGATGGCGCAGCATGTGATGGCGCAGGCGCCGCAGATGTCGGATGAGGTGGGAATCGCCCACGACAAAACCGAGCCGCAGGCCAGGGGCGAGAAACTTCGAGAAGCTCCCCACGTACACCACCCGACCTGAGGTGTCCAGAGCCTTGAGCGCCGGGGGAGGCTGGCGGGAGTAGCAATACTCGGAGTCGTAGTCGTCCTCCAGTATCACGACCTCGTCCCGGGCGGCTCTCGACAGGATCTGGCGCCTCCGGCCGATCGCCATCGTCACGTTGGTGGGAAACTGGCGTCCCGGCGTCACGAACAGCAAGTCCAGGCCGCTCATCCGCTCCGGAACCGTGATCCCCTGCTCATCGACCGGCACGGAGACCGGCACGGCCCCCTGCCGCACGAAGATGTCCCTGGCATCGGGGTACCCCGGTTCCTCCACTCCGACCCTGGAACCGCCACCCAGCAACGCCTCTGCCACCAGGTGGATCCCGTGCTGGGAACCGAGTGTGACCAGTATCTCGTCGCGGCGCGCCTCGATCCCTCGGGATGGGAGGATCGTCCGCCGTATGTGCTCCACCAACAGCGGATCGTCGCGGTCGTCCAGGTTGTGCAGGCTGGGACCACGATGCTCCTTGCGCAGGGCGGTGCGCATGGCTCGGGTCCAAGCGCCGATCGGGAAGGTCTCCGGGCCGGGACCGACCACGAAAGGATAGGGATAGCTTCGCCAGTCCCGGGGCTTCGTCAGGTCGGCCACACCCTCTGGTGAGGTTCCCAAGATCAGGTCCCAGTCGAGGGAGCCCCCATGTTGCTCCCTGGCCGGCTCGAACACGGCAGCCGGACGGCTCGCGAGACCGCGGTTGATTACGTAGCCCACGCGTTCGATCGCCTCGATGAAGCCCTCCGCCACGAGCTCCCGGTATGCACGGTTCACGGTGTTACGCGAGAGGCCCAACTCGTCGGCCAGGGCGCGCGACGAGGGGAGCATGTCGCCTCCGCCCAACTCACCGGTCTCGATCGCGCTGCTGAGCGCATCGCGCAACCTTCGATAGCGCGGTCCCGCCTCCCCGCCGGGGAAGTCAACGAGGCTGGCCAGCCTGACGGCCTGCTGTCTGGAACTCACAGGTACCGCAATAGTGCTCGAATCTCACTTTACCCCGGTTCGATTGACGATTACATTGCCGCGTATGGTGACGAACCCAGACTTGAAACACCTTTTGCTGCACTTCACAAGCGCCGACAGTTGGCGGCAGGGAACCATCCCCTTGTTCACGAGGGGAGAGGGCTGCTACCTCTGGGACCAGGGAGGGACGAGGTACTTCGACGCGCTGGCGGGCCTGTTCGTGGTCCAGATCGGACACGGCAGGGCGGACATCGCCAAGGCGATGAGCGATCAGGCCGAACAGCTGGCCTACATCCCGTCGTGGTCGGCTACCACGCCGACGACCATCGAGGCCGCCAGACTGATCGCTGACCTGGCACCCGGCGACCTTGACACGGTCTTCTTCGTGAGTTCCGGCTCGGAGGCGGTCGAGTCCGCCCTCAAGTTCTCCCGCCAGTACCACGCGGCGAACGGGAACCCCGGCCGTACCAAGGTCATCTCGCGAGTCGACGCGTACCACGGAACCACCCTCGGAGCCCTCTCGGCCACGGCCCTTCCGGGCATCAGGGATCCCTTCCGTCCGTTGCTGCCCGGGTTCAGCAACGTGGCCAACACCCTCGGGCACACCGACGGGGTGGCCTGCGCCAGGCTCGTGGAGGATGAGATCCTCCGCCAGGGACCCGACCAGGTCGCCATGGTCATCGCGGAGCCCGTACAGAACGGTGGGGGCGCCATCGTCCCGCCCGACGGGTACTGGCCGGAGCTGCGACGGATATGCGACAAGTACGGAGTGTTGCTCGTGGCGGATGAGGTCATATGCTCGTTCGGCAGGGTCGGTGCGTGGTTCGGATCGGAACGGTTCGGCGTCACGCCTGACCTGATCACTTTCGCGAAGGGAGCCACCTCAGGCTACGCGCCCATCGGGGGGATCCTGGTCAGGCGCCCTCTGGTCGACCGGGTACTCGACTCCCCCGCCGGGAGCTTCCTCCACGGCTCCACCTGGGGAGGGCACCCGGTGGTGATGGCCGCTTCGGTGGCCAACCTCGCCGCCATGCAGGACGAGAAAGTTGTTGAGAACGTGGCTCGAAACGAGGGGGCGCTGCACGAACGCCTCCGTGACCTCATGGCATCCCACGACGTGGTGACGGAACTGCGGGGCACCGGTTACCTGTTTGCCTTGATGCTCGGACACAGCCGGACCCACGACCGCCCGTACTCCACCGAGGACACGGCCCTCGCAATCAAGGAAGTGCTGCCCCGGCTCGCCCTCGAGGCACGCATGCACCTGCGGGTCGACGACCGGGGCGGCGCCAAGATCATGGTCTCACCTCCCCTGATCGCCACTCTCGAAGAACTCGACGACATGCTCGAACGGATGTCTCAGGTTCTCGATCGGCTCCCCTCCGCAATGCGATGACCGCACAGGTGCACGCTTGAACATCGGCGTCGTCACGGAGACGAAGCCCGACGAGAGCCGCGTCGCGCTGACCCCCGGCGGCGTCCACGCCCTCAGGGAGGCGGGGCACCAAGTCATGATCGAGATCGGAGCCGGCCTGGGCTCCTACATCCCGGACGACGAATTCGCAGGCGCCGGAGCCACGATGACCGCAGCGGCGCAGAGCATCTGGTCGGACGCCGACATCATCGTGAAGGTCAAGGAACCTCAAGCCGATGAACTGTCCCACCTCTCCGACGATCAGATCCTCTTTACGTTCCTGCACCTAGCCGCCTACCCGGACGTCGCCGAGGCGCTGTGCGAGGCCCGAACGACTGCCATAGCCTACGAGACGGTGCGCCGCCCGGACGGCAGACTGCCACTGCTCGCACCCATGTCCGAGGTGGCGGGGCGCATGGCAGCCCAGGTGGGGGCCCGGTTCCTCGAGAAGTCGGGGGGCGGAAGGGGCGTCCTGCTCGGCGGGGTTCCCGGGGTCGAGTCGGCGAGCGTCGTGGTGATCGGCGCCGGCTCGGCCGGTACCAACGCGGTACAGATCGCTGTCGGCATGGGAGCCGATGTCACGGTGTTCGACCTCAATCCTGACCGTCTGCGCGAGCTCGACCAGATGTACCGCGGCGCGGTGACCACCCTCATGGCCAACCGCGCGGATGTGAGGCGGGCAGTACTGGATGCCGACCTGGTGATCGGGGCGGTTCTGCTCCCCGGCGCGAAGGCCCCCCGTGTCTTGACCGCCGAGGACGTCGAGGACATGAAGCCCGGCTCGGTGGTGGTCGACATCGCCATCGACCAGGGCGGTTGCTTCGAGACCTCCCGGGAGACCCGGCATTCGGATCCGACCTACGTGATCGACGATGTAGTGCATTATGCGGTCGGGAACATACCGGGTGCGGTACCGCGTACGTCCACATACGCTCTGTCCAATGCGACCCTCCCGTACCTCCGCCTCATAGCCGACGAGGGCCTCGACGTCGCCATGGAGCGCCGCCCGGAACTGTGCGAGGGTGTGAACACCCGGAACGGCGAGATCACCAACCGAGCGGTCCTGGCTGCTCTCGGGAGCACCGGGCCCTGATGGCGGGATCCCGGTGACCGACCCCTCGACAACGCTTCCGATCGACCTTCCCGAGACCCGGTACACGACCGGGGAATTGCCGTCGCGGGCCCAGGTCGTGGTGGTCGGCGGTGGAATCGTCGGGTGCTCGATCGCCTACCACCTCGCCAGGCGAGACATCACCGATGTTCTGCTCCTGGAGCAGAACACGCTGACAGGAGGGACCACCTGGCACGCCGCCGGCCTCGTCAGCCAGCTGAAGGCCAGCCACAGCCTCACCAAACTTGCCACCTATACGACCCGCCTGTTCGAGGAACTGGAGGACGAGACCGGCCAGGCCACGGGTTACCGGACCACCGGATCGATTTCAGTGGCCTCGGACCAGGAGAGGTGGGAGGAGATATTGCGCGGCATGTCCATGGCCAGGACCTCGGATGTGGAGATGGAGGTCATCGACCCCGAGCAAGCGCGCGAGATGTGGCCGTTGCTGCGCATCGACGACCTGGTGGGCACGGTCTTCATACCTGGTGACGGCCAGACCAGCCCGGTGGACACGACGATGGCGCTGGCGAAGGGAGCCAGGGACCGGGGAGTGACGATCCGCGAGGGAATCTCGGTGGAGCGCGTCCGCGTCGAGAACGGGACGGCGGTCGGCATCGAGACCGAAGCAGGCTACGTGGAGGCGGAGACAGTGGTCCTCGCCTGCGGTATCTGGACCCGCCAACTCGCTGCCTCCGCAGGAGTGAACGTACCCCTCCATCCCTGCGAGCACTTCTACGTGGTTACCGAGCCGCTCGACGGGATGCTGCCGGGGATGCCGACGCTCCGTGATCCCACCAACTACACCTACTTCAAGGAGGAGACCGGCAAGCTGATGGCCGGTTTCTTCGAGCCGAAGGCAAAGACCTGGAAGTACGAGGTTCCCCGGGACTTCTCGTTCGGCGCCCTCGGCGAGGATTGGGACCATATCGGACCGATCTTCGAGAGGTCCATCCACCGCATTCCCGCCCTGGCCGAGTGCGGTATCCAACTCTTCTTCAACGGTCCCGAGGCGTTCACACCCGACGGCGTCTACTACTTGGGCGAGTCTCCGGAAGTGGACAGCCTCTACGTGGCCGCCGGCTTCAACTCGGTCGGCATCCAGTCGGCCGGAGGAGCAGGCTGGGTGCTGGCGGACTGGATCGCCGACCGGCGCCCTCCGATGGACCTGTCCGCGGTCGACCTCCGCCGGGCCTTCCCATTCCAGGGTGAGAAGACCTACCTGGAGGACCGGATCTCTGAGAGCCTCGGGCTGCTGTACGCCATGCACTGGCCCTTCCGCCAGTTCGAGTCGGCCCGGGACGTGTTCCGGTCCGTTCTCCACGACCGCTTGGACGACCTGGGCGCGGTGTTCGGAGAGGTCGCCGGTTGGGAGCGGCCCAACTGGTTCGCGACCGGTGACATGGAACGCGAGTACAGGTACTCGTACGGCAAGCAGAACTGGTACCCGGCCTCCGCCGCCGAGTGCGAGGCCACCCGCCGACGGGTCGCACTCTACGACCAGTCCTCCTTCGCGAAGTTCCAGGTACGGGGACCGGATGCCCTGGCCGTCCTGAACCACATCGGGACCGCCGATGTCGACACGCCGCTGGGCAAGGTCTGCTACACCCAGTGGCTCAACGACCGGGGCGGTATCGAGGCCGACCTGACCGTCACCCGCACCGGCCCCGAGGACTTCCTGGTGGTGACGGGAGCGGCCGCGGCCAACCGTGACTACCACACGCTGCGCCGGGCCCTGCGGGGCCGCGACGCCGAACTCACCGACACAACGATAGAACTCCCCACCATCGGTGTGATGGGCCCGCGGTCCCGGGCCCTGCTGGGGGCCCTGACCGATACCCCCCTCGACAACGTTTCATTCCCGTTCGGATGGTCACGGGAGATGACGGTGGCCGGCATCCCCGTGCGAGCCCTCCGCGTCAGCTACGTCGGCGAACTGGGCTGGGAACTGTACGTAGCCGCCGAGGCCGCGGTGGACCTGTTCGACGCGGTGATGGAGGAAGGAAGGGCGCACGGGATCTATCCGGCCGGCTACCACACCATGAACACACTCCGCCTGGAGGCGGGATACCGGCACTGGGGACATGACATCACCGACGAGGACACGCCGATCGAGGCCGGACTGGGCTTCACCATCGCGTGGGACAAGGAAGGCGGCTTCCTGGGACGCCAGGCCCTCCTTGCCCAGCGAGCCGCCGGGGTACCACCCAAACGGCTGGTCCAGTTCAAGCTGGAGGACCCCGAGCACATCGCCTACCACGACGAGCCGATCCGCCGCAACGGAGTCCTGGTCGGCCGCACCACCTCCGGAATGTACGGCCACACCTTCGGCACCTGCCTGGCGATGGGATACGTTCTCCGCGACGAGGGCGTAACCCGCGAATGGATCGATACCGGGTCCTGGGACATCGAACTAGCGGGGGCGCGGATCCCCGTCGCAGCACAACTCCGTCCGTTCTACACCGCCAAAACCCGCAGCTAGACCTCCGAAGGGCCGGTAGTCAACGTGTCATACCGGCGGGAGCCTTTACCTGACTCTACATAAGGTCCCAATGTTTAGGGATTGTCTTTGTCACACGGATTCGGTACAACTTAGATCATGGAGAACGAACATACGCTTGGTTGGCTGGAGGACACGACCGGCCCTGGCGCCGAAACCCTTGGGGCGTCGAACGGCTCCGCCGTTCGCACCGCGGACCGGATCGCAGCCGCACTCCGGGAGTTGGAACAGGTCCGCGTCGGACCGATGTCCCGGTCCGACGCGCAACATACCCTCGGGTTGTTGAGCCGGGCGCAGTCGGTGGTGAAGTCGTTGATGTGCGACGTGACCCGCCATGCGGCCCACGGGAAAACCGACACCGACCGCGCCGAGATACTGCGACAGGGCGCCCGCCTACCCAGCCGCGAGTCGAAGAAGATGGCCAAGGTAGCCCAGCGACTCCAGGAGATGCCCAAAGTCAAGGAACGGTTCGCCACCGGTCAGATCACCGTCGACCACGTCAACGCTCTGGCCAACGCCGCCGAGAAGGTAGGACCCCACGAGGTGGAAGCCGACGACAGCCTGATCGAAGCCGCCGACCAACTGCTTCCGGATAGCTTCGACCGGCATGCCCGTAAATGGTCCAACGAGAAGCTGATCGAACAGGGCATCGACCCGCTGGAACGTCAGCGGCGGGCGCGAGAAGCCAAGCTCTGGGTGGAGAAGGAGACCGGGCTCGGAGTGCTGATGGCCAAACTGCCCCGCCCCCAGTTCGAGCGCCTCCGCCAAGCCATCGACAACCACTACATGCACCACCTGCGCCGGGACGGCGCCGACGGTCAGGATCCGGACCTGGTTCGGAGCCCGAAGCAGCGTCTCGCCGATGTCGTCTTCGAATTGTCGACCAACCGGAGCGCGGACACCGGCGAGCCCATAACCGGAGCCGTAGGTGTGAAGGCCAAGGCCGCTACGCAACTCATCCTGTTGGCACCGTTCGGGGTGGTGGACGGAACGAACCCGGCCGCTCAAGTCAAGATGACCGGGGTCGGGCCGGTGCCCCGCAAGATCCTCGAGACCCTGACACCGGACACGGAACTCGCCGGCATGGTCTTCGACCGGGCAGGCCGTCCCCTTTGGCTGGGCCGCAAGCAGCGCCTCGCAAACGCCGCTCAACGGTTGGCTGTGGCCATCCGCGACGGGGGATGCTTCGAGTGCGGCGCTCCCATGCACCGCTGCGAACTCCACCACATCCGGGAGTGGCACCGCGACCGCGGCCCCACAGACATCGACAACCTCGTCGCCGTCTGCCGCCGACACCACAAGTGGTTGGAAACCAACAACCTCATAGTCCGACGGACCGCCGACGGCTACCAGACCCGGCCGCGCACCGGCCACGACCCCCCGCGATGACTATCACACTGGACTACCACCCGGCAAGCAGTTCGTGCGCCGAGCCCAGCTACATCGTCCTCTTCCCCCGGAATCCGATAAGCCGGTCTACTTCAGGCTGGCAACGGCTGCTGCGTGGCCGTCTGAGATGCCCGCGGCGGTCAACGGATCGGCCCGGCGGGCTGTTGGCGATCAGCACTATCCTTGGATCTACCGATACGAACCCCGCGGCACTAGCCGTATTCCACGGTCAGTTGCGGGGTGATGGGAACGGCCTGGCAGGTGAGGATCATGCTGTCGGCGATGTCAGCGTCGGTGAGGGCCATGCGGGCGCGGAGGTGGACGTTGCCGCGGCGCAGGCGAGCCCGGCAGGCGCCGCACACTCCCGACTCGCAGGAATAGGGGGGAGTCTCGCCGGTGGCCCGCACCGCGTCCAGCACCGTCTGTCCCTCCGACACCGCTACCGACAGGGTCGCGCCTCCGAGCCACACCGTGGCCGCTGACGCGATGCCCGCCACGGAGTCGTCGGGCGGCGCTGCCGGGCTGTAGCTCTCCATGTGAATGCGCGTATCCGGCACGTCCAGATCCATGAGCGCGGCCCGGACCGCAGCATTCATCCCTCCTGGACCGCATACGTAGTACTGCGTGTCCTGGGCGTAAGGCGGATGCTCGTTGATGAACAGGGCCACGGACCGGGCGTCGATCCTGCCCCGCCTCCAAGGCCGCAAGGACGAAGACCGGGTGGGAGAGGAGAGAACGTGGCACACCCTGAGACGGCCTCGAGACTCTTCCTCCAACCGGGCCAGGTCCTCTCGGAATATGGTGGATCCGGCGTTGACGTTGCCGTAGGCCAAGCGGGCCACCGAGTACGGCTCGGAGGCGAGAACCGAGCGGATCATGGCGAACAAAGGCGTGATCCCACTACCCGCGCCGAATAGGTAGTAAGTGCGCTGGGCTACGGGATCCGGATCCAGGTAGAAGCCTCCGAAAGGAGGCATCACTTCGATGACATCCCCTGCGGACACCCGCTCGTTGATGTGATTGGAGACCAAGCCGCCCTTGTGCCGCTTCACCGTGACTCGCAGAGGTGCTCCGCCCTCCGGCGCGTCTGATACGGAGTAGGGACGGCGAACCTCGTCACCGCCGAGGTCAAAACGCAGGGTGACGTGCTGGCCGGCCTTCCAGCGAAACGTCTCCCTCAACGGTGGTGGAACCTCGAAGAGCACGCTGGTGGCGTGCCCTGCCTCGGCTCGGGTCTCCGTGACCCGCAGCCGCTGGAATCCACCCTTCACCGCTCTCGCTCAACCCAGGTCCGCACCAACTCCTGGTGACCCCGGACCCCTGCCTCCCCCATTGACGAAGGGCCGTGCTCGAAGTAGGGACTCTTGAGGGACCGCTGCTGCTGCTCGCAGGCATAGATGTCCTCCGCCATGAAGTCGCCCGAGCTCATCGGGTCGTCTCCGTCGCCCTGGTACTTGCCCGAGACGCGCCTGGCCCAGAAACCCCGTGAGCGCGCCGCTTGGCGCATGAAGGCCCGGTAGGGGGCGGCAGCGACCTTGGTGCGGATAACCACCCGCGTCCGCTCGGGAGCTAGAGGGATCACGTGGAACAGGGACCAGGAGCTCTCCGACTCACCCAGCCCGATGCCGGGAAAGAGCATCGGCACCCACGCGCCGGCCTGCTCTGCCGGGATGACCAGTGGATAGGGCGAGTTCTTCTCCACGTTCTCGGCGTAGTCCGGCGCGAGGGGCTCCCAAAAAGCGAAATGGGGACCTACGAAGCCCGCCTCGATGCGCGAGTGGTCGTACATCGCCAATGTGCCGGAGTGGAGGTGCGCCAGGTGGTAGCCGTCGATGTAGTTCTCCACCACGATCTTCCAGTTGGCCTTGATGATGTGCTCGACACGGCCTTCCGGGTATTCGACCAGCTTGTCCACCTCGTGGGGGCCCAGGTGCGGCTCCACGTCGCCGAACCACTCCATGATGGAACCCGCGTTCTCATCGGGATGCACCCACAGCATCCCCCGCCAAAGGTCCACCGAGGCCCTCCGCAGACCGATGCCGTCCAGATTGACGCCGGGGAACTGGCGTTCCCGGTCGGGAACGGAGATGAGGCATCCCTCCAGGTCATAGGTCCAGTCGTGGTAGGGGCAGACGATGGCTCGCTGGGTATGACCCACTGCCCGGAGCAGCTGCGTGCCGCGGTGGCGGCAGATGTTGTGAAAGGCCCGCAGCCGCCTGTCCCTTCCCATCACGATGAAGAGGTTGTTCAGCCCAGCCTGCACCGACACGTACCGGCCTGGCTCTGCCACATCCTCGGCCAAGCCGGCGCACGCCCAGGTGCGGGAGAATATGCGTTCCTGCTCGAGGTCGAACCACTCCCGTGAGGTGTAGGCCGCCACGGGCAGGATGGGCATCCGTCTGCGGTCAGGCACAGCCCTTATCCGATCCAGAGCCGGGCGGTCTCGGGGAAGAGATCGTAGAAGATGATCATCCCGGAGAGAACCAGCCACGTAATGCTGATCGTCCAGAAGAGGGCGGGGCTCTCCGACCGGTCGATGGTCCGCACCATGAAAGCCTGTCCCGTCGCGATGCCGCCCCAAGCCCAGTAGAGAAAGAAGACTCCCCAGACCCACTGCCAGTCGACCCAGGTGGCCGCGAGCAGAGCCGCCAGAGCCAACACTGTCAGCAGCTTCGACCGGATCGCCAGATCCAGGTAATAACGCATCTCCGGCCCCGTACCTCCTGCGCGGCGTCATGGGTTTCGGTTCTTGTGGTGGTCGGCGTTGGGGCGACGTTAATCGGACTCCTCGAGTCTTGGTAGCCATCGGGGTTGAGGAGTCCGTAGGTCACACTTCGCTTGACTTGTAGGAGGTGGTTCATGCCCCCCTCGAGTGGTCCGTTGACGGCGTTGACGGAGCTATCCCCCGGCCCTATCGAGAAGAACCCGCGACATTGGGATTAGCGTGCTCGCGGAATTGGGATTACAGCACGGAGGGACCGGTTTTCGGAGCTGCCCCGCCCTCCGCCAAGCCGACACATGCCACTCAGGTAGCGGGATCCGACGACCTCGAACGGCAACTGTGAGTCTTGTTACTACCCAAGGGAAGTTGCACAGTCAGGCTAGACGTCGGCCCTGCACGTGTCGTCGCAGCGCTACTCCCACACATCACCGAAGAGCCGCATAATCCCGCAGCCGGAGCGCTACCGGTGGCATCCTTGGTGCCGATGATCTGCAGTTTCTGTGGGACTCGAGAGGAGGCTGCCCAAGCCATTGTTGCGGGGGCGCCGGGTGCCGCCATCTGTGACAGGTGCGTCGAGCTCGCGGCCGTGATGGTCAAGGAGCGATTGACCCCCGTCGGGGACATGGTTCTCGACAACATCGGGACGCTGGCGACCAACGACGCCCGCTTCCCGGGCACCCTGGGTCTGGTGAGCGATGCGGTGGTTGCCACTCGCCGGGGCCGTGTTGTCTGGGCCGGACCCGCCGAACGGATCCCTCAGGGACTGGATCCGCTACCGCGACTCGACTGCGGCGGCCGAGCGGTGATCCCCGGCCTGATCGATGCCCACACCCACATGCTCTTCGCGGGCGACCGAAGCGAGGAGTTCGCCCTGCGGGCTGCCGGCGTACCGCAAACCGAAGCGGCCGCGCGCGTCGGGGGTCCGCCAAAGACCGCGCTCGCGACCCGGATGATGGAGCTTGACGACTTCGAGGAACTCGTCGGCAAGCGTCTCGATCGGATGCTCGAGACCGGGACGACCACGGCCGAGGCGGCAGCCGGCTACACCACGGACCATCAGGATGAACTGGACCTGCTGGAGGTGGCGGGTACGGTCAACGACAACCATCCTCTGGACCTCGTGGGCACCTTCGACGTGTCCCGGCTCCCGCTCATACCCCCGGAGCGGGAGAAGGATCTGAGCCGCTTGCAGCAGGGGGTGATCCCCGAAGTGGCCGGGCTGGGGTACACGATCCGCATCGGGTACGGAAGGGGATCGCTCACCCTGGCCGAGAGCCGCCTTCTCCTCTCGACGGGGTCCTCCCTCGGAGCCAGAACCCGTCTCCACTGCGAGGACACCGCTTCGGGGGAGCCGTACCGGCTGGCCCTGGAAACGGGGGCAACGGTCGTCGATCACTGCGGAAACCTCGATCGCCACCTGGCCAGACAACTGGGTGACGAAGGCATCGCCGTGGTCGCCACACCGATCACAACGCTGGCCGAGCGCGGCTTCAGACCCCGGCTCCGGGACCTGATCAGGGCAGGAGTGCCCGTTGCCCTGGGAACGGACTGCAGTCCGGCTCCGGTGCTGGCGGAGTCCTTGACGCTGGCGATCTCCCTAGCGGTCCTGGAGATGGGCCTGACACCGGACCAGGCAGTGTGGTCCGCAACCCGGGGAGGCGCTATCGCCCTCGGCCTACCGGACCGCGGCTGGATCGGATACGGATCGACCGCCGACCTGGTGGTGCTCGACGCTCCCAATCCCACGTACCTCAGCTACCGGCCCGGTGCCGAACTGGTCTGGAAGGTGATCAAGAACGGCACTGTCGTGGTGAGCCGTTGAAACCACCCGGCGGCTCGCTCACAGGCGGGGATAGGAGACCCGGGAGTCAAGTTAACCTTGGCGCCGAATGACCCGTCATCCCGCGCTGGCACACGAGCACCCGATTGCCATGGCCCACCGCGGATCGATGCTGTTGTGGCCCGAGAACACCATGACCGCCTTCCAGGAGGCGGTCGACTTGGGTTACAGGTACTTGGAGACCGATCTGCAGATCAGCCGGGACGGCGTCCTGGTGGCATTCCATGACGACACCCTCGACCGCACCACCGACGGTTCCGGCCTCGTGTCGGACCACAGCATGGACGAACTCCGGAGACTCGATGCCGGATACCGTTTCGAGGCCGGCCGAGACTACCCGTACCGATCAGCCGGTGTACGGATACCGACGCTCGAGGAACTGGCGACCACCTATCCCGACCAGGTCTTCTCGCTCGACCTGAAGAGCGACGGCATGGAGGAGGCCCTCGTCGCAACGATCACGCGGCTCGACCTCTGGAACCGGGTCATCGTGGGGTCGTTCAGCGACGCCCGCCTCCGGCGCTTCCGTTCGCTCACCGACCGTCCGGTGGCAATGTCCGCCGGCCCCCGGGAGATTCTGCGCTTCGTGGCCGCCGCCCGCCTCCGCCTTCCCTTCCGGCCTCGATGCGAGTCTTTCCAGGTACCCGTCAAGCAGGGGATTACGATCGTCAGCCCCGTAACCGTCCAAGCCGCTAACACGGCCGGGGTACCGATGATCGTCTGGACCATCAACGACCCGGCGGAAATGCGGGAGCTACTCGACCTGGGTGTCGATGGGATCATCAGCGACCGGCCCGACCTGTTGCGGAGCCTGATCGAAGAGCGCAGCCAAGAAGCCGGACGCGAGAGGTCATCGGATGGGTGAGTGGGTCGACGTTGGACGGGTGGTCAAGCTCCAGGTCCAGCGGGATCAGTTGCGCAAGGGAACTGTGTACTCCCCGCGCAACCTCGCCGAAGTGTCGGTACTACGGCTCACGCCCGACGGCACCATCGGCTTCGACGGGGCCTCATGGGTCGTCGACCGGCATCACCGCGCCCATCCCGCCTCGGCGCGCTATGACCCGGCCCGGGCGCTCTCCATAGGGTTCAGTTCCCACTACGAGTACATATGGGAGCGGTTCGATCCCATACCGCTCGGATCGGCGGGAGAGAACCTGATCGTGGACGCGGACCGCATGGTGTCTCTGACCGACCTGCGCGGCGGCATACGCATCGGCACCTCCCACGGGTCGGCCTCGATCGCGACGGCGGCGGTGGCGCAGCCATGCGCACCGTTCACGCGTTTCGCCACCGGACGCCGCGACGCTCGTGCCGGCGAGATAGTCGAGGAACGAGACCAGCTTCGAAGGGGGGTGCGGGGGTTCGTGATGGCGGTGGACGGTCTCGACAACTTCGATATCCACCCGGGCGCGCTCGTGTCCATCCGATCCGCCTGAACTCCTGCCCCCGCTCCCATGATCGCTGACAGCCCTGCTCCGGATGCGAGAGCCGCCGCGCTCCGGGTCGCCATCCTGCTTCTCGTGGCCGCCGTGACAGTGTCCTGCGGAGGCGACCGTCATGATGGGCTCCCCGACGACGCCCTGGTGCTGATGGTCTCATCGGATCTGGCGGTGGGCCCCCAGCGCGTGCTGGTCGCCGCAGTCGACCGCGACAACCGGTCACTGGTGTCCGACACACCTGTCGGAGTGGTCTTCTACGGGCCGGACGGGACGGCCCGGGAGGAGACGGCGGCCCGGTTCATCTGGGCGATACCCGAGGTGCGCGGCTTGTGGACGGCCAACACGACGTTCGACGCTCCGGGGAACTGGAAGCTGGCGGTCCGCGGCGTCGATGGCAGGCTCGTGGAAGGCGCCGCATTCAGCGTCGCGGCGGAACCGCAGACCGTCGAGGTCGGGAAGCGTGCTCCCGCGTCCCTTTCCAAGACCTCGACCGATGCCCCAATCCGGACCATCACCAGCGATCCCGAGCCGGACCCTCGCCTCTACAGGATGTCCGTGGCGGAAGCGGTCGGATCGGGGCGTCCCACGGTCGTCATCTTCGCCACACCGGCATTCTGCACGAGCCAGACCTGCGGACCGGCCCTGGACACCGCCAAGGGACTGGTGGACGACTATGCGGCCGTGAACTGGGTCCACGTGGAGGTTTACGAGAACCTCGACGCGTCTACCGCGGAGGAGTTGGTGATCGCCGAACCGGTGATCGAGTGGGGCCTGCCGAACGAGCCCTGGGTGTTCGTCGTGGACGCGTCGGGCGTCGTGGCAGACCGGTTCGAGGGCGTGGTGGACCGGATGGAACTCGAGGACGCCCTGGCTCGGGTCATATCATGAACTCCCTCCGGCTACCGAGTCCGGCTCCGGCTTGTTCGCAGGCGCGCCGAACCCGTAACATGCGGGGGTCCCGCGATAGACCCGCGGTCGGCTCAGGGAAGGGATAGATGAACCGACGCCAACGGCCCGCCTGGCGGCGTTCCAAGAGTGCGCCGGTAGCCCTCGTAGCCCTCGCACTGCTGGGTGCCTGCGGCCGGGTCGAGCAACCCCTCAACTCGTTCGACTCCCAGGGGCCGATCGCCGAGCGCATCAACGACCTCTTCTGGCCGGTGTTCTGGATGGCGGTTGCCATATTCGTGCTGGTTCAGGGCGCCCTCCTGGTAGCCGTCTTCCTGTTCAGGGAGCGCAAGGACCGTGAACGTCCCGAACCCAAGCAGACCAAAGGCAACAAACGGCTGGAACTGCTCTGGACGGTGGTCCCCACCCTGATCCTCACGGGGATTGCCGTGCCCACGGTGACCACCCTGTTCGACCTGGCCGAGTGCCCTCGAGACTCCATGGAGATCGAGGTGATCGGTCACCAGTGGTGGTTCGAGTTCCGCTACCCGGACTCCGGCGTGGTCACCGCCAACGTCATGGTGATACCCGAGGACACCGAAGTGTGCGCCAGGATGACTTCCGACGACGTGTTGCACAACTTCTGGATCCCGAAGTTGGCCGGCAAACGCTACCTCGTGCCGGGCCAGGAGACCGATCAGCGCCTCTATGCCGATGACCCCGGCGAGTACTGGGGTCATTGTGCCGAGTTCTGCGGCCTCAGCCACGCCCGCATGCGGGCACGGGTGGTCGCGATGACCAAGGGAGACTTCGACGCCTGGGTGGGCAGCCAGTTGCTTCCGGCGGCTACCCCGGCACCCGGCTCGGAGGCGGAACGCGGCATGGAGGTGTTCATGGGCGGCGCTTGCATCGGGTGCCATATCATCGATGGCGTGAACGATCCCGACCCGTCCACCCTCACCGTCCCCGCGCCTGACCTGACCCACTTCGCGAGCCGGGGCGTGTTCGCAGGGGCGACCCTGCCGGCGGGTCTGAACCCGACCCCTGCCGACTGGGAGGAGGGACTGCGGCTGTGGCTGGAAGACCCACCCACCTGGAAGCCGGGATCGTTCATGTCGGACCTCGGCCTGACCGCAGACGAGATCGACGCGCTGGTCGCCTACCTGTCCATGCTGGAATGACCCACGTAAGGAGAGCCGGATGGCAATCGACTTGACAACCGAAACCGTCGAGCGGCCGGCCACCACCGTCTATCGCCGCCCCCGGCTGACGACCGGTTTCTGGGCGTGGATCACCACCGCCGACCACAAGAAGATCGGTCTCCTCTACGGCTACACCGCCTTCGCCTTCTTCATCGCCGGGGGCGTCGAGGCGCTGCTGCTCCGGCTACAGCTGGCCGGCCCGGACGGCGCCTTCCTCAGCGCCGCCGAGTACAACGGCCTGTTCACAACCCACGCGGTGACGATGATCTTCCTGTTCGTGATGCCGATCTCGGCCGCGTTCTTCAACTACCTCCTCCCGCTCATGATCGGCGCCCGGGATGTGGCATTCCCCCGCATGAACGCGGTGAGTTACTGGATCTTCCTGTTCGGAGGTTTGTTCATCTACTCCTCGTTGCTGTTCGCCACATCTCCGGCGCCCCTGGGCGGCAACCTGCCGGGCGGGGCCACCGACGCCAGCATGCTCGGGTCGATCCCCAACAGCGGGTGGTTCATCTACGCACCCAACAGCGGAGCCGAGTACTCGCCGGGCACCTCGATCGACTAC
Organism: Candidatus Spongiisociaceae bacterium; assembly: GCA_965219685.1. Lineage (GTDB taxonomy): Bacteria > Actinomycetota > Acidimicrobiia > Spongiisociales > Spongiisociaceae > JAPPFW01. The sequence goes on from CBDCOH010000002.1 coordinate 2,550,468, forward strand.
GCGGCGCTCGGCTTGCAGATGCTCGGCATCGCATCGCTGATCTCGGCGGTCAACTTCATCGTCACGATCCTCAACATGCGGGCGCCGGGAATGCGGCTGCTACGCATGCCGGTGTTCGTGTGGATGACGCTGGTGGTGGCGCTGCTGCTGCTCTTCTCGCTCCCGATCATCGCCATCGCCCTGTTCATGCTCACCTTCGATCGCCAGTTCGGAACCCTGTTCTTCGTACCGGAGGCGGGCGGCGACCCGATCCTGTGGCAGCACCTGTTCTGGCTGTTCGGACACCCCGAGGTCTACATCCTGATCCTGCCCGCCATGGGCATCGTGTCCGAGACGCTCCCGGTCTTCTCCAAGAAGCCGCTGTTCGGCTACCCCGCGGTGGTGTTCGCCGGCGCAGCCATCGCCTTCCTCGGGTTCGGGGTCTGGGCCCATCACATGTTCTCATCGGGGATCCCGACGGTCGCGCAGGCGGCCTTCGGGCTCTCGACCATGACGATCGCCATCCCCACCGGGATCAAGATTTTCAACTGGTTGGGCACGGTCTGGGGAGGCAGGGTAAAGCTGGCCACCCCGATGCTCTTCTCGCTGGGTTTCGTGGCCCTCTTCGTGATCGGCGGCCTGTCCGGCGTGACCCACGCCGTCGTCCCGTCGGACTGGCAGCAGACCGACACCTACTACATCGTGGCCCATTTCCACTACGTCCTGTTCGGCGGGGCGATCTTCGGACTGTTCGCCGGGATCTACTACTGGTTCCCGAAACTCACGGGCCGCATGTACAACGAGGCGCTGGGAAAGTGGCACTTCTGGCTGATGTTCATCGGCATGAACCTGACATTCGGTCCCATGCACTGGCTCGGGTTGCAGGGCATGGTGCGACGCACATGGGTCTACCCGGAGGAGGCCGGCCTGGGCGTGTGGAACATGGTGGCCACGGTCGGGGCGTTCGTAATCGCGGTCTCCGTGCTGGTCTTCATGGTCAACTGGTCGTACTCGAAACGTCGGGGCCGACCCGCACCGGATGACCCGTGGGACGCCCGCACCCTCGAGTGGACGATCCCCTCGCCGAGCCCCGAGTACAACTTCGCGGTGGAACCGGTGGTCACCTCGCTGGATGACTTCTGGCACCGCAAGTACGACGAGGACGCCGAAGGTCGGGCGGTGCGCAAGGAGGAGGCCGACGAGTACGTGGCCGACATCATCTACACCAACGGCCATCCCGACCACGAGATCCACCTGCCCGCCCCCTCCTACTTCCCTTTCTTCGTCGGTCTGGGGATCATGATCATCTTCTACGGGATCATGTACCACACCCGTCCGTGGGGCATCCCGCTCATCGTGGCGGGAGCGGTCGTGACGATCGGAGCCTTCGTGGCGTGGGGATCGGAGCCGCTCGAGGAGATCCACGAAGAGGAACACGGAACCCATGACGACGACCCCCACGAGGAGGAGACCGAACCGGCGATGAGCGAGGGGGACGCCTGATGGCCGACCCTTCCCACGGACACGCCGATGCCCCTGCCCATCATCAGGTCACGGGCATCGACAATCGCAAGCTGGGGATGTGGGTGTTCCTGTCATCGGAGTTCCTGTTCTTCGGCGCTCTCATCAACAACTACCTGCTGTTCAAGGGACGGGACTTCGGCCCGGGCGCCCTGTACCCGGTGGAGCTCTACGACATACCCTTTACGTCGATCAGTTCGTTCGTGTTGCTGATGAGCTCGCTGACCATGGTCCTGGCGCATTCAGCATTGTCTCGAAACGACCAGGAACAGGCCCGGACCTGGTTGTTCGCCACGGCGATCCTCGGACTGGTGTTTGTGTCGGGCCAGTTCTTCGAGTTCGCCGAGTTCATTCTCCACGGCCTCAAACTCAACGTGAATCCGGCGGCCAGCGCCTTCTACATGCTCACCGGGTTCCACGGCGTTCACGTGATCATCGGCGTGCTGATGCTCCTGGTCCTGGCCTTCAAGTCCGTCCGGCTGGGAGCGCTCTCCGAAGCCGAGGGCCTCAACGTGGAACTGGTCGGCCTGTACTGGCACTTCGTCGATATCATCTGGATCGTGATCTTCGTGCTCGTCTATCTGATCCAGTAAGAGGCAGGGGTAGCGAAATGGCCGGCGAAGCGCACCACCATCCCCAACCACGGCAGTACGTGATAATCGCCCTCGTGCTGGCGGTACTCACCGCTGCCGAGGTCGCCCTCTTCTACCTGGAGGCCGGGGTAGAGGCCATCGGTCAAAGCTTGACCGTCCCGGCTCTTCTCATCCTCAGCGCCCTGAAGTTCTACCTGGTGGTGGCGATGTTCATGCATCTGCGTTTCGAGAAGCGGCTGCTGTCTCGGTTCTTCACGGCCGGCGCGGTGCTGGCAGGCGCTCTCTACCTGATCACGCTGGCAGCTCTTGGAGCTGTCATCCTGTTCTGACCACCAACCCGGATAGGTCGTACCGCCCGGTACGGTTACCCTGACGTACGCAACGGAACCGGCTTGGACGCGTGCATGACCCGACCATCCGCCACCCCGACCACGGGAGTTTCCTGACATGATTCCCGCCTGGCACCCGCACCTGGACGTCTGGGCCTTCGTCTTCGTGCTCGGGTTCGGCTACTGGTACGCAATCAGGCGAATCGGTCCATATATGGATGTCGAGGGTCCCCTGGTCACCCGTCGCCAGGCAACCATCTACACGATCGGGCTGCTGTCCCTGTGGGTCGTCTCGGACTGGCCCTTCCACGACATAGCCGAGCGCCACCTGTTCCTCTTCCACATGATCGAGCACATGGTGCTGGCCCTGGTCTCCGCTCCCCTGCTCATTGCCGGAACCCCGGCCTGGCTTCTCAGGCGGCTGGTCGCCAACCCCCGCATACTGCCCACCCTGCGACCCCTCACCAGGCCGCTGGCGGCATTCTTCATCTTCAACGGGATCATGGTCGGCATCCACTGGCCCGAGATCGTCAATCTGATGGTCACGTCCGGCGTGTACCACTTCATCATCCACGCGCTGCTGATAGCGGCCGCCGCCGTGATGTGGTTGCCGGTGCTCAGTCCGGTGCCCGAGATCAAGCAGCTATCGCCGCCCCTCCGCATGCTCTACCTGTTCGCCCACTCGCTGCTCCCGACCATCCCGGCTTCTTTCCTGACGTTCGGGAGGGAGCCGCTCTACCGTTTCTACGCCGAGGCACCACGCCTGTGGGGTATCGATGCGATCACCGACCAGACGATGGCGGGTCTCGTCATGAAGCTGGGCGGGGGCGCCATCCTGTGGGGGGTCATCGCGGTCCTCTGGTTCCGGTGGTACGCCTACGAACAGCGCTGGGAGGCCCTGGAGCGGGAACTACGCCGAACACCGTGAGAATCGCCAGAACCGCCGTCCTCGGATTGTTCCTGATCGCCGCCGGTTGCGGGGGTTCCGCCGACGACCGGGAGGAAGTGCGCGGGATCGTCCTCGAAGTGGAAGGGGACCTGGCGTCGGTGAGGTCATTCCTGCTACGAACCGACGACGGTGAGGTGCTGCGGGTGGTGCCGGCGCCCGACGGGGACTTCCGGTTCCCTCTCCCCCACCTGCACGAGCATCGACGGACAGCCGAGCCTCTCCTGGTGGAACTGGACCGCTCGCACGATCCGCCCCGCGCGATCAGCCTCCGGGACGCCGACAACCCGGAGTGGCACGGGGAGCCCCGGACCGGAACCCGGCCACCGGACGAGGAGGAGCCGGACGACGAGGAGCTGGACGAGGAGGACGGAGGGGAACAGCAGGACACAGCCGTCCCGCCCACCAGCCCGCCGGAAACTCCTAGCCCGCAAGAGGACGAGCAGACGACCCCTTCCACATCGGGACCGGATCCCGCGACCGGCGAGGAATCCGGCGCCTCGGCGGCCACCACGGCCACAAGGTCCACAACCTCCACAAGCCCCACTACCTCCACGACGCGAGTCACTGTTGAGGAGTCCGGGGAGCAGTCGCACGTGGTTGAAGAAGACGTTCCGGACAGCCCGGAACAGGCCGGACGGGAGCCGGAAGGGTCCGGAGACGAAGCGGACGAACCGCCGATCGAGGTCGACGTGGAACCCGAGGGACCCGTCATCGAGCTCGTCGTCACGGACGGGAAGCTCGATGGTGGCGCCCGTCGCGAATCGGTGGCGTTGGGCGATACCGTGACGATCCGGGTGAGCGGCAACACCGATGACGAGGTTCATGTGCACGGCTACGACCTCTTCCTGGAACTTGAGGACGGCGGCGGAGAGTTGACCTTCGAAGCCTCGATTCCCGGTGTGTTCGAGATCGAACTCGAAGGCTCGCACACCCTGCTCGTACGCCTGGAGGTGTCCTGATCCGCCACCGGGCATCAGTGTTCGTCGTGTCGGCAGCAGCGGTTATGGCGGCGGCCCTCCCCGCGGCGGCCCACGGTGTCGGTGGAAGGACCGACCTGCCGATTCCTGTCTGGCAGTTCGCATGGGCAGCCGCCCTCGCTTTGGTCGCCTCCTTCGCGATGCTCGGCCGGTTCTGGACCCGGCCCCACCTCGAATCCGCAGCCCCAGGCGTCTCTCTCCCGGAGTTGGTGCAGATGATCGGCCGGCTGTGCGTCCCATTGGCGAGGCTGGCGGGACTGGCGGCGTTCGTGGTGCTGCTCTATGCAGCCTTGGCGGGGGACCGCGAGGTGAGTTCGAACATAGCTCCTTACGCGGTATTCATCGTCTTCTGGGTGGGAATCCAACTCGTGTCGGCGGTGATCGGTGACCTGTGGGCCGGACTGGGTCCCTTCCGGACTCTCGCCGACATCGGCGCGTGGCTCCGCGCAGAAGCCATCCGGTCGGCCATGTCGCCGTCGGATCATGGCGCCGGGAACCGATGGTGGGCCGTCGGCTCGATGTCCACCTTCGTCTGGCTCGAACTCGCCTACCACGGAGGCGCCTCGCCCAGATCGATCGGTGCCTACCTCGCGCTCTACACAGCCGTGATGGTGGTCGGGGCATCGGTAAGGGGCAGGGGGTGGGTCAAGGATGCCGACGGTTTCGGGGTCCTGTTCGGCATTCTCGCCGCGATGGCCCCGGTCTATCGCGACCGCTCCGGCGTCTGGCGCCTTAGATCACCGGTGGCCGGGTTGGCGACGCTCAATGCTTCGCCGGCCACCGTCCGCCTCATTCTGGTGGTACTCGGATCCACGACCTTCGACGGTTTCTCGCGCAGTTCGCTATGGCTGGACGTCGTCTCGAACCGCTCCGGTTGGGCCTTGACGGCCCTGAACACCGGAGGGTTGCTATTCGGAATCGGGGTCGTGATGTTCGTCTACCGCATGGCCATCGCGGCCATGGCCCGGACCACCGGGGAACCGGAGGACGAGTTGGGCGATGCCTTCGCGCCGTCGCTGTTGCCGATCGTGGTGGCCTACACGGTGGCCCATTACTTCAGCTACCTGGTCCTCGACGGCCAGGCCGTCATCAGGCTGGCTTCGGACCCGTTCGGCATGGGATGGGACCTGTTCGGCACCGCCGGGTACCGGGTCGACTACACGCTGCTGTCCACCGCCTCCATCGCCTGGATCCAGACCACGGCCATAGCCGTGGGACATGTGCTGGCTGTCCTGGTAGCCCATGATCGAGCGGTCGAGCGCTACCCCCACCCGCTCGCAGTGCGGTCCCAGTACCCGATGCTGGTAGCGATGATCGTCTACACCGTGTCCGGCCTGTTCCTACTACTTGGCACGTGAGACAGTCGATGGCCGGCAACGGAGACTACCAACCAGTTATTAGACAATAACTAACAAAAACTATTAACTACCGACTAATAACTAGAAACTACGTACGCGTGGTCGGCGGGCGCTTCTTCCTCGCCGTGATCCGTTGACATCGAGGCGGCGATCAGCGCGATCATGAGAAGCACCACCCCGACTCCGGCCGCCGCCACCAGAACCTCGTTCCTGGTGACTTGAAGGTTGGGACGCGACGCCATCAAGGTGGCGAAGACGAGGGTGCCGATGGCCACGAGGATGGCTATCAGTGGCGCGAACCCGGCGAAACGGAGCAGCAGGGAGCCGAAGGAAACCACGATCACCAGGATCAATAGGGTGGCGGTGACCGGGAACAGGAGCGCATCGCCGAGCCGCCGCCTGACCGTCTCCGCATCCTCGGCCTCATGCCCCGCCAGGGCGGCGGGCTGGGCCATGGCTTGGGCGATCCCTCCGGTCGCGGCGCCCAGCAACGCCGAGGCAGCCACCATGCCGATGACCGTCATCGGACCGATGGCGACCAGCTTGGTGCCGGAGAGGGACGCCTCGGCCGTGGCGAACACGACACCACCCAGTCCGGATCCGAGAACCAGCCCCACGAAACCGCCGGAGAACACCGATCCGAGGGTCGTGGTGTCGGTCTGGTAAGCCGGCGACCGGAACCTGCCTGCGCCGCGTGCTGCCAGCGAGATAATGGCCCCCGCGGCCGCCCAGATCGCTCCGGTTGCTGCCACAGACGTCCATGTGACCTCGACTGCCGGCCCGCCCAAGATGGTGGTTTGGGAGATCCGACCGAGGACTAGGGGCGCCTCGGCGACCAGCGTGAGAAGCCCCAGGACCGCACCGAGGGCGGCGCCTGTCCTGGCACCGAGGCGGATCCGATCTCCCAGCGCGGCCGGCTCTACCGGTTCAGCCTCCTCCTCCAGCCGCTCCTCGAGGATCTCGAACTCGGCCACCGCAACCTCCGCGAGCACCGGCTGCGGGTCGGGAACCGCCGCCACCGGCTCGGGTTCGGGCTGAGATGCAGCCGCCGGGGGCGCGGGAGAGACCTCCGGACTCGCCGTCACCGTGGCGGTCGCCGTAGCGAGCCCACCGCCTCCCGACCATGCGTCGAGGACCTGCTCCAGCGCGACACCCTGCGCCTGGGCGCGGGCTGCCGCTGATCGCTCCACCAGGTGTTCGGGCGCACCGCCGAGGAGTTCACCGATCGTCGAGAGTCGCGGGTCGGACATCGCCCGAGATGTTAGCCGGGACGCAGAGGCGCCGACCCGGCCCGGAATTCGTATTGGCGGCTCCCCGTGCGGGATGGAGCTATCGCTCCGGAGCGATCAGGACCGATCCTTCCGCTCGCGCGAGCGGTGGCGAGCCCTCGCCCGGCGTTCCGCCCAGAAGATCAGAAACAGCCCCACGAACGCTACGCCGAAGCCCACGATGTAGTCGTATGGATGATGTGCCAGCATCGCTCTCAAATCTGCCGGGGGCCACTACGACCGGCTCGGCGCAACCCGATCTCGGACACAAGCTTAGGAATCCTGCCCGGCTAAGCACCAAGCCCGAGTTGGGCATCCCGATGCGTGATCCAGGCACCGAGTCCGTCGCTCGCCTGCCCGGCTCGGCAGGAACGATTCCGAACGCTATGGCGTTGAACAGGGATAGAATGATCGATACCGGGCCCGATGACTAGGACTGGCCAACCATGAGACGATTGCTACGCTCCTTAGCCTCGGCTGCGGCGCTCGCCGTGCTCCTCTCGGCCTGCGGCGGCGGAGGCAACCCGGACACGATCACGTACCGCGATGCGGACAACCGATCGCTCTTCGAGTTGCCCAACGACTGGCATCTCTATCGCGCCGACGAACTCGTCCAGGTAGCGCCCGTACCCTTCCTCCCCGATACGGGCGGCAACATAGTCTCCTTCGTCGCCTTCGACGGCGCCGCAGGTCGCAATCTGGGGAACGTCGCCCTGGACGCGGCCGCCTCCGAGTTCCCCGTCGGCGCCCAGATCATCCGCCAGATAAGCGACACGGAGAGAAACGACATCTCGAACCGGTCGATGGCGCTGTCGGCCTACAACGCGTACACCGCCGGCCTGGGCGTGGAGATGCTCAACCTGGCCGAGGATCCCTCATTCGACCGGAACTACGACGGCATCCGTGGCTACCTGGGGGTGACGCTGCAGGACGGTAGCCTGGAAGGGGTCATCTACGTGCGGGCCGTGCATAATCCTGATATGACGGAGTTGTATTCGATGGCAGCCGGCTGCTCGCTGGATTGTTTCACGAGAGAGCGGGACGTGATAGAAGAGGCTGTCAACTCCTGGGTCATCAACACGAGAAGGTAGGCACACGATGAAGGCCGACGTCAGACGCCGCTCTCCCACCTGGGACCGTATAAAGTTCATCGTGCTGATCCTTTTCTTCCTGGGCGTCAGTGTCAGCGCCAAGGTGAATGCACCGTTCACGACCTTCGCCCAGGCGGTGCAGGATACGTGGAACGAGACCTTCGGCCGTATCCTGATAATCGCCCTGCCGCTGGAGATCCTGCGCCAGATCCACTATTACGTGTCCGAGAAGGTCGGTCCGTACAACCGCTTCTGGTCGCATGGGTTCTTCGGTGGGATGGAACGACAGGCACACCGCCGGTTCAAGCCGTGGACGCGCTTCCGGTTGGGCCGCTACGTCCGGATCGTGGTCTTCCTCCTGATCCTGGGGGCGGTGGTCGACTACTTCGTGGCCGATGTGAGCAGTCCGATCGAGGCGATCGTCCAGTTGCCGCGCATCCTGGCTCGCAACCTGCAGCAGTTCATCATGTTCCTGTTCTACCCCCTGTTCCTGATCCTCCAGTTCGGGGCACTGTTCTGGTTCCTGTCCCGCGGGGGCGTGGACACGGTCATGCCGGAGGAGATAGAGACCCGCTACTCGGACGTGTGGGGCCAGGACCATGTGCTCGATCTTGTGCAGGAGAACGTCGGATTCCTCGAGAAGCCGGACGAGATCGAGGCCAAGGGCGGTTACATCCCGGGCGGGATCCTGCTCTGGGGACCGCCGGGAACCGGCAAGACGCTCATCGCCGAGGCCACCGCCGGTGAGGTCGGCATCCCGTTCGTGTTCGTCGAGCCCGGTGCCTTCGTCAACATGTTCATGGGCGTGGGCATCCTCAAGGTCAAGGGCCTGTTCCGCAAGCTGCGCAAGCTGGCCCTGCGACACGGCGGGGTGATCGTGTTCTTCGACGAGGCCGACGCCCTGGGAAGCCGCGGCGCCCTGGCCCAGGGTGGTGGACCACCGCAGCCCGCCCACCCCCTGTCGGACATCGCGGGATGCAATGGCCCGTCCTACCTCAGCGCGCAGTCGATGAGCATCATCGAAGACGGATTCGCGGTGGCGGGTCCGTCACCCGCCGAGTCGGACAACCCGGGCCCGGGAACCCTCCTCGACCGCATCATCGTGGGCGGCGGGATGGGAGGCGGCGGGATGGGAACGCTCCAGGCGCTGCTCACCGAGATCTCCGGCCTCAAGAAGCCCAGGGGCATCACCAACAAGTTCCGGAAGATGCTGGGCATGAAGCCCAAGCCTCCCCCCAAGTACCGGATCTTCATCATGATGGCCACCAACATGCCCAGCGTGCTGGATCCGGCACTGCTGCGGCCCGGCCGGATAGACCGGATCTACAAGGTCGGCTACCCCACCAAGGAGGGAAGGAAACGGACCTTCGAGGGCTACCTGGCCAAAGTGGAACACAGCCTGACGAAGCATCAGATCGACGAGTTGGCCGCCAAGACGCCGTACTACTCGGGCGCCAAGGTCAAGGACCTGGTGAACGAGGCCCTGATCCTGGCCAAGCGGGATGACCGTGACAAGATCCGGTGGGAGGACATCTGGAAGGCCAAGACCCTGAAGGAGATGGGTCCTGCGGAGGGTTTCGAGTACGTGGAGCGGGAGGAGTTTGCGGTAGCCATCCACGAGGCCAGCCATGCCGTCGCCGCCCACCTGCTGAAGGCCCACCACAACATCGATGTCGCCACGATCGAACGGCGGGGTGACGTGGGCGGGTTCGTCTCCTATATCGCCCTCGAGGACCGATTCGTCCAGTGGAAGACCGAGTTGGAGGTCGACATCAAGGTGTCTCTCGCCAGCCTTGCCGGGGAGCGGATGTTCTTCGATGGCGACAACTCGATGGGAGTGGGGGGCGACCTACGCAACGGCACCACCATCGCCAGCCGCATGATCGGGGTGTGGGGTATGGGCGAGAACCTCGCCTCGAGTGCGGGCCTCCCCCAACACGCTCTCGATCAACCACCCGATCCCACCGGTGAAATCGCGAAAGGCATGAACTCCCAGGTCGAACGCAGGCTCCGGCGCCTCTACGACGAGGTGTACGGGATGATCGAAGAGCACAAGAGCGCGGTGTTCAACGTGGCGGCCCGCCTGCAGCAGAAGAAGACCATCTCGGGGGATGAGGTGGCCCGCATCATCGGCGTCGAGGCGGGAGCGGTCACCAAGCGGAAGCCGGTCGGCTTCGCGGCGGTGAGCGTCGACGACTACCGCCACGCCCTCGGGACGGGAATCGGCTCGAATGGACCGGGATCGAACGGGCCGGGCATCGAGTCGAACGGACCGGGCATCGAGTCACGTGAACCGCGAGTCGGTTCATCGGGACGGCCGACCGAGCGGTAGGGGTCCTTAGCCGACCACTACCGGCCAGAGGTGGATCGGGTGGCTGCTCGTGACCCCACCGCCACAAGGCGGTCGCCGCCGCCCGCCGGATAGTCCGAAGCGGTTATCACCCCGCCCAGACCCTCGGAGATGTACCGGGCCAGCGCCTGGCGGTAGCTGACGCCCAGATTCGTGAACGGGAGGCCCGCCAACGGGTAACACTCGCCTCCGAGGGCCAGGAAGTCGAGGGTGGCGATAACGACCGGGGCTCCGGGGACCACCTCCCCGTTCGCAACGATGATGGTTCCATCATTCAGAACCACCTCGCGCACCCGCGCACCCGGGTCACCGACGAGGGAGCAGTCCCGGTCCCTGGCAATCTCGCGGGCCGGGGCAGCCGGGTCGTAGTCGACCCTGAATCCCGAGATCTGCGGGAAATGGTCGCCGGCGTCGGGTATCCGGTCGAGCGCCTGCTCGAGAAGGACGAGGAACACGTCGCGCGGGACGCTACCCACCGCCACGAAGCTGTCGAACGGGGCGATGTCCCAGGTGGTGGCGGTCGTTATGTCCCCGGCGGGAATCACCGAGTTGTTGCGGATGCTACCTGCGTGCTGGATGGCGACATCCGGGGGGTCACTCCCGAAGGCCTCCGCGAGTTGGGAGGCCGAGTTGAGCAGCGCGTCGGCCATCAGATTGCCGGCGTTGGTTGCAGCCGTACCCACCACCGAGACGCGACCGTCGAGCTCCACCTCCGTGACACCTATGGCCCGGGCTTCGAAACGGCCGACCGCGGTTGCCAGGGGAACCACCACCTCGGCCTGGATACCGGGGTCGGGCGGCACATCGAGTCCCACCCCAACGGAACGTCCCTCAGCAGTCAGCACATTCCCCTCGGCATCGAAGGTGACTCTCAACTCTCCGATGCACCGGTACCAGCCCGGGACCGCCGCCAGCGGGACCTCCCTCCCGGAACCGTCCTCCAGCCAGATCGGGTACGAGGCGAGCGCCTCCACCTCTTGGAGGCAACTGTCCCCCTCGTTGCGCAGCAGGTAGTTCCCGCCTCCGGACACGACCACATCCACCCCGGAGAGGCTCCCGGTGAACCGGGCTTCCTCGAAGAGGTCCTGGAGATTGGCGACCAAGAGGATCTTGTTGATGCCGAGCTCCTCCAGGCGGGCGACCTCTGCCTGGACGGCCGGAAAGATCCTGGAGGCCTTGGCATTGCGGGGGCTCGAGATATCGGGCAACGCCGACGTGACGACTCCGATCACTCCGATCAGTTCGCCACCGGCGTCGATCACGGTGCTACGAGCGATCAGGCCGCGGTCCACCAGGGACTGGAGCACGGGCTCCTGAGATGCATCCAGGTTGGCGGCGAGGAACGGGATGGTCGGGACGAACCCTTCGACGAGCCGGCCCGCCACGTCCGGACCCAGATTGAAGTCACCACTGCCTAGTCCGATCGCGTCGTACAGGCCGCTCAGGGCGACCGAGTCGTAAAGGGGATCTCCTCGCTCCAGGGCGACCTCGAGTTCCGGAGAAGCCTGGATGTTGTCCCCAGAACCGAGCGTCACTAGCCCGTCACCCGGAGCGTCGGCCTGTAGTTGCTTCATGACGGTGACGAAGCGGGCGGCGCCGGGAACCGAGCCCTCGTCCGGAAGCAATCTCGACTCGCCGGCGCTGCTGTGCAGGATCGTGAGCACGAATCCGTCGGCCTCGTCGCCCTCGATAACTTCCTCGCCTGCCACCGCCGGCGGCAGCCCGGCGCCGGCGGTTCCGTCGGTCGGCGTGTAGCGGCATCCCCGGGCGATGGACCTGACCGGCAGGGGCTGGTACACATCGACCAGGGAAACCTCGTCGGCGCGAATCTGCACCAGGTGCCTTCCGTCCCCGACCGGAGTCACCGTCACCAGGTCGGACTCGCTTTCCGGAGGGACCGGCCATACGAAGTTGTGATCGCCCGTGGTCAGGTTCCAGACAGCCACCCCGGTACCGTCGAGTTCGGCAACGTACAGCATCGAGTCGTCGTCGTGCCAGCCGGTCACACCGGACGTCGGTATGAAACGGTCGATTCCCGGTGGGCCCACCACGCCCTCCCCCTGCTCGTCCAGCAGGTAGTACGTGAGCACCGCCGACCTGTCACCGGTCTCCGGATCCTGTTCGACCAGTGACACCAGGGCCCGGGCGCCGGAGGGGCTCCGGTAACCCTCGACCGGGATCAGTTCCTGGCCGGATGGCGAGCGCCCCAGAGGCCGGGTCCAGACCACCGACCCCTCGACCGGATCGACCGCGTGGATGGCGAAGGAGTCGAAGTCGCCCTGCGTCACCGTTCCGGCTACCAGCACAAGGTCCCCTACGGAGGTCAGAGCAGTCTCGAAGCCGCCTACCAGCACCTGCAGCGGCCCGGCAGTGCCCTCGATCAGCACCGGCCCGGGATCGATCGGGATCGACACCCCATCGGCCAACCTCATTAGGGCCGGTGTCACTCCCGCCGAGACCGCATAGAGCTCCGAATCGAGCGCTACGGCCCGAACCCCTTCCACTCCCGCGAACGGCACCCACGACGCGGCCAGCGGAGAGTGCCGGTACATCGCGCCGTCCAAGACGACCGGATCACCGGACTGATCCGGCGAGGCGGAGGCCGGAAGCTCCGCAGGCCGCACGACCCGCAGTCTCGTCTCGGGAACGATGCCGACGATGCCCCGCAGGGGATCCTCGGGAACCCCCGTGAGCTCGACCTCCAACTCGAAGGGACGCCCTGCCCGCCAACCTGCCATCCGCAGTGATTCCCCGGGCGCCAGTCCTGTCAGCAGGCTCAACAGTGCCTCGCGCGAGCCCGTCGGAACGCCGTCGACCGAGGTTATGACATCGCCCGCGCGGAGCACTCCGAAAGCCTTGGTCCCCTCGAACACCTGCAAGACCCTGACCCCGTCCCCGACCGCCAGGAAGCACCCGGCGGCATCGGGAAACAGCGTGGCCATGTCGGTCGGGTTGACCCAGTCGGGCACGACCTCCGACGGAAGGTCAAAGGTCGGGGACTCGGGGACGGACTCGGAACAAGCCCATCCGATCACTGCGAGCAGGAGAAGGGAGGCAAGAGCCCGGAAGCGCTGCATCACCCCCATAGGCTACGCCATATCGCGGTCAAAGAGTGGTGGACGTCCGCCAGTGGGGTCTTGAGGGGAGGGTGACCGGACGATCCTTCTTCAACCCTCGGTGTCGAGATCGTCGACGGCGAATATGTATTCGGCGACCGGACGGCCACCCACCAGGTGCTCCTCGATGATGCGGTCCAGAACCTCCCCCGACACCGAGTGGTACCAGACCCCGTCGGGGTACACCACCGCGATGGGACCCTGCTCGCACACCCGCAGGCAGTCCACCTTCGACCTGAGGACGGTTCCCGTTCCCGGGTCGGCCGGTATGGGAGGCCGGTCGAAGTTGCCCCGCCAGTGAGGTGGCGCCGAGGCCAGGTCGAGTGCCTTGGTAGCCGACTTCAGCTGTCTCCAGGCGGCCAAGCCCTCCTCGTACGTCGAGCATCGCGGGTTCCGCTGCTGAGCGCACAGGAAAATGTGCCGCTGGAGACCTCCGATCGACAAGCCTTGCGCGATTCCGTGCAGACGTTCCAGCCGTTCTGTCATGAGACCTCGATCCCCGGGTTTCGGTCGGTGGCCGCGAACTCGCCGATGACTGTCGTCGCCGGCGCCACGGATGCCACCTGTTCAAGGAGATCTTCAAGTATCCCGGGGGGAACGGCCATCAGCAAACCCCCGCTGGTCTGCGCGTCGGCCAGGATCTGCAGAACGGTCTCGCCGACCCGGCTCGTAACCATGGGCGCGACCGACCGCAGGTTGCGGGAACTCCCTCCCGGGTATACCCCCGCCTCCACCAGTCCGGACACACCGTCGAGTACCGGAACTGCGGAAGCGTCCACCCGCGCCGAGACATCCGATGCGTTCACGATCTCACGCAGGTGACCGAGCAGCCCGTAGCCGGTCACATCGGTGGCGCACCGCACACCGGCCTCCACCATCAGCCTGGATACGGGCCCGTTGAGGGTCGCCATGACCGACACGGCCTCGTCACGCAGGCTCCGTCCGACCACCCGGCGCTTCAGGCCGGTGATGATAACACCCGTGCCCAGAGGCTTGGTGAGCACGATCAGGTCGCCGGGACGGGCCGCGGCATTGGTTGTCATGACCGCAGGATCCACCATCCCGGTGACGGCGAATCCGTAGAGCGGGACCTGCCCGTCGATGGAGTGACCGCCGGCGATGGTTGTTTCGGCCTCGACCATGACATCGGCCCCGCCCGCCATCACGTCGGCCGCCAGATCCAGTGGAAGATCGGAGCGCGGCCATGCCACCAACTGCAGTGCGGTAACCGGGCGTCCCCCCATCGCATACACGTCGGAGAGGGCGTTGGCAGCGGCGATCCGGCCCCAGTCGTAGGGTTCGTCCACTATCGGGGCGAAGAAGTCCACGGTCTGGACGAGGGCGCGGCCGGGGTCGACCCGGAACACACCCGCGTCGTCAGACGTGGCCACACCTACCAGCAGGTCCGGATGGGATGTGGATGGATGGCTTGTGAAGGGGCGCAGGACCTGCGCCAACTCGTCGGGGCCGAGCTTGCTGGCTCAGCCGGCGCCCGGGGAGAAGGACGTCAACCGCATCTCCGGCACAGGTCACCTCCTTTCGCGGTCCGTCGTCGAGGTGCTTGCTTGATCCCCGGAGAGTCTGGCACAAAGCACCCGCCCGACCGCAAGCATCGGTCCTCGCATGATCGTTGCCGCCGAAGGTCCACGGCGCGGGTATCCTCGCGCGTCATGAATACCCCGACCACGTGGCTGACCACGGACGCCTATCGCAGACTCCAGGAGGAGTACAACACGCTCACCACCGACGGCCGTCTCCGTATAGCCGACCGCCTGGCCGAGGCGCGCGCCCATGGAGACATCCGGGAGAACGCCGACTACGACGCCGCCAAGACCGAGCAGGGTCTGATGGAAGCCCGGATCCGGAAGCTCCGCCACCTGCTCGACAATGCGGTCGTCGGGGACACCGAGAGTGACCAGCACGACGACGGGACCGTCCGGATCGGATCCGTGGTTACGTTGCGAGACGAGTACGGGGACGAGGACGAGTACTTCGTCGCCATACCCGAGAACAAGGTGCCGGGATACCTGCTCGCCTCCCCGGCAGGACCCCTCGGCACCGCCCTGATCGGAGCCTCGGTCGGCGATGAAGTGTCATACCAGGCGCCGGGAGGAGCTTTTTCGGTAAAGGTGATCGCCGTCCGACCCTTCGCAGACTGAGAGATCGTGCCGAGCCGCACGTATCACCGGACACATCAATGGTTGACAATCAGGTCCGATCCCGCCGAGTTGCCGCCGGATGCCTGGATGAATCTCGGCGAGGCGGTTGTGAAGTTGCAGTGGATCGACAGTTCCTCAATGCGGTCCGCAGTGAACAGTCCACGATCGGCACCGTTTGATCGTAGACAAGCCCGGACGAGATGACGTCGACGTGACACTCCCATGCGATCCGCATCTGCAACATCGTCGTCGGCAACGGCCCTGACGGCGGCTCGGTCGACGGCGAGTTCCGCATTGGAGGCAAGGTGGGAGGACCACCTCGGTCCCTCTCCGGAGGACTGCAACTATCTGCTGGGACGCCTATGCGACTGGATCAACGGTCCCGACTTCGCGGTCGATCACAACGATCCGGATTCCCATTTCAAACCGATCGCCAAGGCGTTGGTCGCCCATCGCTTCCTGGCCTCCATCCACCCGTTCGCCGACGATAACGGCAGAACAGCGAGGCTCCTGGCGTCCCGATTGCGGGCGAGGCGGCATCCCGAACGCGACCTGCTACATCCTGGCGAACCACCACAACCGGACCATCACGGAGAACAGCCGGGTGCCCCCGCGATTCGGTCGGGTCGGGCCGAGTGGGATTGGGAACTTCCTCTCCTATGCCCTGAAGGCCTTGACGGAGGAACCGGACGAAGTGGTCGCCTGGGTCGTCACCGACCACCAACTGATCTAGGAGGGGTCCCGGTTCCGGGACTGCTTCCAGTTCCCGGACCGTGGCGACTGGTCCCGTTCGGATAGGTCGGGCGGCCCGAGACCGCGAAAATCGCCGGACCGGACCCCTCCGGCGGGCCCACCCCCGACCGCCACCTCCTCGACTTCCGAACGCGTCCCGCCATCCCGCAGCGGAGGGTCGGCACAGACAGCATGATCCCTGCCCCGGTCCGGTCGGTACCGTACTCGGACCGGTGGTGTTTACGGCTACTTACCAGTATGCAACGGGGGTGTGACACGGACAACCCCCATGTTGCAGGAGACCGCGCTGATCGTAGACCGGGCAGGTCCTGAACACGGTTGACCGCCCGGCCTATCAGGAGGGGGGCCGAGATGTCGCAGGAGTTGAATCAGGACGACCAATCGGTTAGATAGCCTGGCATCGGCGAAGAGGAAGGAATCGCGGTGAGGATAAGGCTGCTGCGGCCTCGAGAGTTCGCCCAGCGCCTGCGCAGCGCGGCCCGAGTGCAGCCCGAGGCGGTCGAGGAGTACCTCGGCTCCCACACGGCCGAGTGGGAGGCGCTGGCGGCCGCCGATCCGCACGATGCCGCCGACATCCTCGAGGAACTGGGCGCGGAAGCAGCATCCGATCTCCTGGCCGAACTCGACCCGGCTCCGGCCGCCGGAATCCTCGACGAGATCCGCCCGGAGGTCGGAGCGGAACTGCTCGAGGACTTGGCACCCGATCGTTCCTCCGAGTTGATCGAGGCGATGGACGCCGATATGGCGGCCGATCTGATCGGGGAGTTGGACGCCAAGGACCGGGAAACGCTTCTCGCCAACCTGGATCCGGACATCGCCCACGAGCTTCTTGCCCTTCTGCAGCATGCCCCCGACTCGGCCGGTGGTCTGATGACCACCGACGTGGCGGTCCTCCAGATAGGAATAACCGCCGGGGAAGCCATCGAACGCCTACGCCAACTTCACGACCAGATAGGCGACCTTTCCTACGTGTACGTGGTCGACCACCAGCGTCACCTGATGGGCGTGGTCTCCTTCCGCGATCTGGTGTTCGCTCGCCCGGGTGTCGGCCTCGACGAGACGATGGCCCACCGGCCCGTAGCGGTGCGCCCGGACACCGACCGCGAGGAGGTCGCGGAACTGGCCCAACGCTACGGCCTGTTCGGCCTGCCGGTGGTGGACCACTCTGGGGTGCTGATCGGGATGGTTGCGCACGAGGCGGTCGTCGACTCGGTCCAGGCCGAGGCGTCCGAGGACTTCGCCGCCGCCATGGGCGCCGGTCCCGAGGAAACGGTCTTCACGCCGGTGCTCCGCGCCGTCGCCATGCGACTGCCGTGGATGGTGGTCAACCTGGCGATGGCGGTCGTCGTGGCGCTGGTGATCGAGCGCCAGACCGACGTAATCGATGACATCGGCCCGATCCTGGCCGCGTTGATGCCGGTGGTGGCCTTGATCGGGGGAAACGCCGGCGCCCAGAGCCTGGCGGTGGTGATCAGGTCGATGGCGATCGACCGTATCGCACCCAGCCGGGTAGGACAGGTCCTGGTGCATCAGGTGGCGATCGGACTCATCAACTCGATTCCTATAGGGATCCTCGCGGCTGCGGTCGGCATGGCGTTCGGCGGGAGCCTGCTCTTCGGAGTGACGATGGGCACGGCGACGGTAGCCAACCTCGCGATCGGTACTCTGGCAGGGACCGGCATACCCTTGTTCCTGCGGCGCATCGGCCTCGATCCCGCCCTGGCCTCGAATATCTTCCTGACCCTGGTGACCGACGTGGTCGGCTTCGGGGGATTCCTGCTGGTTGCCACGCTCATGCTTCGCTAGATGATTAGTTCCAGTTGGTAGTTGGTAGTCAGTAGTTGGTAACCGGCACTTACCAAATAACAAAATAACAAATAGTTTCGATGCGGCCTACGAACCGACGGTCAAGCCCGGGAAGTCGGCGTACGGTCCATAGAAGGTGACCTCCACACCGCTCTCGATCCGCAGGAAGGTATGGGCATCGAGGCGGGCCTGTTGCTCATCGGTTCGTTCCTCGAGCACCGCAAGATCCGCCACATCCCGATCATCCACCACGATCGCCGCGCTGGGCGTGAACCGTTCGACGATGTCATGCACGAGGTTCTCCAATTGCACATTGGAATAGGTTCCCGGCTCAACCACGATCACGAGGGTCTCGCGGTCGTCCTCGATCATCCGGTGAACCACTTCGTAGCTCGGCAAGCCTGCAACCACCTCAGTGGTGGCGACCGCTGTGGTCTCCGCGGGCTCCTCCGGCGCAGCGTCCGCATCCGGCTCGGCTGGTTCAGAAGCAACAGTGGTATCGCCGGCGGAACCGCCGACGTCGTCCGCCGCCGAACTGGTCGTAGCGGTAGTTGCAGCCGGCGTCACGGTTGTCTCGGGCGACTCTTCACCATCCCGATTGCAGGCCACGAGCAGGATTGCAGCGGCCAGAAACAGTCCGATCAGCGCTACAGGCCTCATCAGCACCCCTGTCTCCATCCATTTGGACGGCCGTTCCCATGAGGGTACTGCTTCGCAGCCTCTACCGTGTTCATTCGGTCGTCGACGGCGACCGGGAGAGGCCTCCCCGCCGCCTCGACTGCGCAAGTGCCCTGGAGCGAGCGTCTGAGGCGGGACGCTAGGGTTCTCTCAGTTCCGGAGAGAGGATGCGATGCCGAAGTGCCTTACCGATGAGCAGGTGACACAGTACCGACGCGACGGGTTCGTCTTCCCTGTGCGGGCGATGGACTCAGCCCGGGCGGCGGCCTACCGGCAGCAACTCGAGCGGTTCGAAGCAGAGGAAGGGCCCGTCGAGGGCGCCCTGCGTAACAAGGCCCACCTGCTGTTTCTGTGGGTTGACGAGTTGATGCGCTACGACGGGATCCTCGACGCCGTCGCGGATCTGATCGGGGACGACATCCTGTGCTGGAACACTTTCTTCTGGATCAAGGAGCCCCAGACCGAGTCCTACGTGTCTTGGCACCAGGACCTGAACTACTGGGGACTGGACACCGACGATCTGATCACGGTCTGGCTGGCACTGTCCCCGGCTACCCCGCAGAGCGGATGCATGAGCGTGCTTCCCGGAAGCCACAAAGGCGAGTTCATGCCCCATGAGGACATGTACAGCGACGGCAACATGCTCACCCGGGGCCAGGAGATCACGGTGCAGGTCGACGAGTCCAAGACGGTCGCCATGGCGCTCAGCCCCGGGGAGATTTCGATGCACAACGGGCGGTTGGCTCATGCCTCACCACCCAATACGTCTACTGACCGGCGTATCGGCCTCTCATTCCACTACATGCCCACCAAGACCCGCCAGATCATCGGCGACTGGGACAGCGCGGCGCTGGTGCGTGGAGACGACGCCTACGGCCACTTCACCCACACGCCCCGCCCGACCAGGGACTTCGATCCGGCCACCGTGGCGTTCCACAGCAAGGCCTCCGAAGCGGTGAAGGAGATCCTGTTCCACGGTGCGAAGAAGGTGACACAAGCCCTCTGATCAACGCCCGGACGCACATGGGACTACCGGCTGGACGTCCCGTGACGGCTCACGACCCCGTGTTACCCCGATCGGGGCAGGAACTCGACGGGCGCCATCCTCAGGCCTCGATCAGGTCCTCCACGGCGGTCCTGTAGGCCCTCGCCAGCAGCGCCGTTACGGGGCCGGGTTCGAACCTGTGCTCGCCCACCGCCACGACGGGCAGTACTTCCTTCACCGACGAGAGTATCGCTATCTCATCGGCGCCCAGCATCCGCTCCAGCGGGTAGTGGCCTTCTCGTATCGCCAAACCCGCCTCTCGGGCATGACGGAGAGCTATTCGCCGTGTCACCGAGTCGAGTATGCCCAGGTCCAGCGAGGCCGTCTCGATGACGCCATGCACCACCCAGAGCACCGCGGACGTGGGACCCTCCAGCACGGTCCCGTCCCGAGACAGGAGCAGGGCGTCGTCATGTCCGGCCGCCTGAGATGTGCGGGTAGCCGCCATGTTGGGGGCATACGACAGCGTCTTGACCCCGGCCAAGTCCCAGGGTTCGCCGGCCGGATGCCAGGGTGCGGCCAACGGGAAGAGCCGGTACTCCGGGATGATGTCAGGCAGGGGAGCCGACAGTACGTATACGTTCGTACCCTCCTGGCCCAGCGACACGAAGATGCGGATCACTCCGTTGCCCTGCTCGGCGGCCACCCGGCGAGCCCACTCGCCTATGTACGGGACGGGCGGGAGCGGGATACCCAGTGCCGAGGCCGACCGTGCCAGCCGGGCCAGGTGCTCGGCGAGCCCGAAGAGTGCGCCTCCGTAGGAGCGCAGAGCCTCGAAGCAGCCGTCGCCGCGGGCCACCATCGGGTCGAAGATGGAAACGGATGGGGCTACGTTCCGGCCGTTGCGGAGGACGGGTGGACGCATGTCAGCCACGGCGCCATCCATTGGTGATCGGAAGTCGGCGATCGCGGCCGAAAGCTTTGGCGGTGATCTTGACGCCCGGTGGCGCCTGGCGGCGCTTGTACTCGTTGCGGTCGACCATGCGGGCCACTCTCGTCACCAGATCCCTGTCGTAGCCGCACGCCACTATGTCGTCCACGGAACGGTCGTCCTCGATGTACGCCGCGAGTACAGGGTCTAGGAGGTCGTAAGGGGGAAGGCTGTCGGTGTCGACCTGTCCGGGCCGCAACTCGGCGGACGGTGCCTTGGTAATGGTCGCCTCCGGGATCACCGGACTCCGGAGATTGCGCCACCGGGCAAGCTCGTAGACCCTGGTCTTGAATACGTCCTTCAGTACGGCGTAACCACCTGCCATGTCGCCGTACAAGGTAGCGTAACCCACCGCCATCTCGGACTTGTTACCCGTTGCCATCACCATCTCCCCATGCTTGTTGGAGATTCCCATCAGTAGGGTCCCACGAATACGGGGCTGGAGGTTCTCCTCGGCCACTCCGAACTCAGTACCGGCGAACTGCCCCGACAGAGCAGCTTCGTACTCGGCGTACAGGTCGGCGATGGCGATCTGTTCGAACCGGATCCCCAGTTGGCGGGCAAGATCCTCCGAATCTCTCACCGAACCGCCGGAACTGAACTTGGAGGGCATCGTCACGCCCCGTACCGCATCCGGTCCCAGCGCATCGGCTGCTATGACCGCAGTCAGGGCCGAATCGATGCCACCCGACAGCCCGACCACCACTCTCGAGAAGCCGTTCTTCCGCACGTAGTCACGCAAGCCCAGCGTGAGGGCTCGATAGATCTCCTCCAGGCTGTCAAGAGGAGCCACGGGCGGCGGGGACACCGGCTCTGACGGCGGGACGAGGGGAGCGGTTCGTACGACGCGGGGCGGAGTAGCAGGTCTTGAGCGCTCCCGGGGTTGCACATCCACTACGAAACGGATCTCCTCGAACGAAGGCGCCCTGTACTGGAGCGAACCCTCCCGGTCCACCACCATGGAACCGCCGTCGAAGACCAGTTCGTCCTGGCCGCCCACCAGATTCAGGTAGACGACCGGCACACCGGAGCTGGCAGCCTCCCGGTGGATGTGGCGGGCCCGTTGCGAGTCCTTGGATATCTGGAAGGGTGATCCATTCACGTTGAGCAGGATCTGTGCGCCGGCCGCGGCCTGCCGGGAGGGGGGACCGCCCGGCACCCAGATGTCCTCGCAGATCGAGACGCCCACCGTGACACCGCCGATGTCCCAGACGGCTCCGGGTCGAGTACCCGGCGCAAAGTACCTCTCCTCGTCGAACACCCCGTAGTTGGGCAGCAGCACCTTGTGATAGATGCCTCGCACGCGGCCTCGGTGAAGGAGGGCGGCAGCGTTGGCTACCACCCGGGGAAGTGCATCTACCTTGCCCCGGCGGTCGCTGTCAGACCGATCCACGAAACCGACCACGGTCACGGTCTCGCCGGCACGAGCTGCCAAACGTTCCAGGACATCCAGATTGGCGTCGACGAAAGCCCGCCTCATGACCAGGTCCTCGGGTGGATAGCCGGGGACAGCCAGTTCAGGGAGCATGAGAACGTCGGCACGGTGGGACTCCGCCCAATCCATCGAATCGAGAATGCGGGCCGCGTTGTAGTCGAGATCACCGACCCTCAAGTTGATCTGCGCGCCGGCCACCCTCATCGTCGTCATGCACCCGAGTCTAGGAGGGGTCAGTGGGGCGGCGGACAGTCAGCCGTGAGCAGCGAAGCCAAACACAAACACCCAAACACCAAACATCTACTCCAGGGTGAAGCCCTCCTTCTCTAGGGACTCCCTCAGCGCATCCGCCTCCACCGGGCGCACCGAGAGGGTGAGCACACCGCCTCCACCGTGAAGGGCATGTCGCAACTGGAGATCCCGGACATCGACCGCGCACTGCTCCAGAGCACGACCCACCGCGGCGATCTCACCCGGTCTGTCCTGGAGAACGACGCCCACTCTGATCTCCGGGGACGCCATACCCTGACGCCTGGCCCGGGCCGACCGGATGCGGTGTGCCAGGGAGGCCGGATCGGCCCGGATCTCAGCCCTGGCCTCCTCGAGCTCCTCGATCATCCCGGTGATCGCCCGGCTCACATTGGCCTCGTTCGCAGCCAGCAACTCGGGCCACCAGCCCGGCTCCGAGGCCGCCACCCGGGTCAGATCGCGGAATGATCCGGCCACCAGTTGCATGGCTCCGGGATCCCCGGCGGCGAGGTTGACGAGGGAGACCGCGATGACCTGCGGTAGGTGTGAGATCGCCGCTACCACCCGATCGTGCTCGGAAGCGGGCATGGTGTACGGGATCGCACCGACCGCCTCGACCATGCTCTCGACGATCGCCACATCCTCGGGGCCGGCACGGTCCGGGCAGACGATCCAGGCAGCTCCTCTGAAGAGGGCGGGCGTGGCGGCTGCGGGACCCGCCTGCTCTCTCCCAGCCATCGGATGCCCCGCCACGAGGCGTAGGCCGGGAGGCTTGGACTCCACCACCGGTACCTTGACCCCGGCTACATCGGTGACCAGCGCCGCCGTTTGCAATCCCCTCAAAGTATCCAACGTGGCACTCAGTGGACCGGCGAGCACCACCAGTTCGGCACCACCTACAGCCCCATCCAGGGCCGGGTGCGGATGGTCGACCGCGCCCCGCCGAACGGCCACCCGCAAGGCTGACGGGTCGGGATCCCACCCTGCGACCACCCAACCCACCTGACGGAGCGCCATCCCGAGAGAGGCGCCGATCAGCCCTGTACCGAGAATGGCAGCGCTGCCCATGGAGGGTCAGACTGACCTAGACGTACCGGTCACCCGGTCACCAACGAACGACCACCGACGACCGGCAACCGGCAACCGGCAACTAGATGGTGTAGTCGAGCGCAGCCGCCAGAGCCCGCATCTGTTCCATCAGCTCGGCGAACTCGTAGGGCAACAGAGCCTGGTCACCGTCAACCTGCGCGGTCTCCGGTGCCGGATGCACATCGACGATGAACCCATCGGCGCCGACGGCGATCGCGGCCCTTGCCAGCGGTGTAACCAGGTGGCGCCGACCCGACGAATGAGACGGGTCGATAATCACCGGCAGGTGGGACATCGCCTTGATGACGGGCGCCGCCGAAATATCCAGCGTGTTGCGGGTACTCGTCTCGAAGGTGCGGATACCCCTCTCCACCATGATCACCTCGTGATTGCCCTCCTTGTAGATGTACTCGGCGGCATTCAGCCACTCGTCCACGGTGGCTGTGAAGCCCCTCTTGAGCAGTACGGGCTTGTGCACCTTTCCCACCTCGGACAGGAGGGCGAAGTTGGCCATGTTCCGGGTGCCGATGCGCAACATGTCGGCGTAACCGCTGATCATCTCGACATCACGAGGATCCAGCACTTCGGCGACAAACGGAAGGTCGAACTCCTCGCGTGCCTCCGCGAGGAGTTGCAGGCCTTCCTCGGCCAGTCCCTGGAAGGAGAAGGGGCTGGTGCGGGGTTTGAAGGCGTCTCCCCTCAGGATGGTGGCTCCGGCATCGCGCACCGCCTCCGCGGTACGGAACAGTAGATCACGGCTCTCGACGGCACAAGGTCCGGCTATCGGCGCGAACACCCCGCCACCAATCTGTGCCGAGCGCACCTTGATCACGGTGTCTTCGGCCTGGAACTCCCGAGCGACGAACTTGTAGGGCTTCAGCACCGGAACCGCCCTCTCCACACCAGGCATTGCGCCCCACGGCAACTGCTGGATACGCCCCCGATCACCGATTGCACCGATGACGGTGCGGAGTTGCCCGGTCGATATGTGAGCCTCCGAACCGATCTCCGCCAATCGGTGCACGACGCCATCGATCTGTTCCTGGTTGGCGCCCGGCTTCATGACGATGATCATTGTTCCCTCCGGAAGATGGCATGAGGATAGACCTCACAGGGTCGGGCGTACCAAATGGTGAATGGTGGGTTTGGTGAATGGTGAATGGTGAATGGTGAATCGTGGCTGGTGAAGGGTGTACCACACTACTTAATCACTGTTAACCTACATCATTCACACTAAACACTAATCACTACCCACTACTCACTACCCACTACTCACTGTTCCACGAGAGGCTGGAATGTGCGGGCTTCGGCCACCCACGCTTTCACGCGCTCGAGGTTGGGCAGCCGGCGAACCATCCTTCGCCTGCTATTGATCTGGACCATCATCGCGAATAGGGTGTCCGGGTCACGGGTACTCAACTCCTGGGCGGTGGACACGCCGGCCGCGCTCAGCAAGTCCACATATCTGGTTCCCAGTCCCCTGATCCTCATGAGGTCGATTCGTAACACCAGTTCGAGCAGTTCCCGCTCGTTGACGGACAGTCGCTCGGCCAGATCGGCCCTTCCCTCCGGGGTTGCCGCTCTACGGAGCAACGCGTCGGTGGTCCTGATACCTGATCGACGGAACCGACGAGCATGCGACAAACCGATGCCGCCCACAGCGTCGATCGCAGCCATCTAAGCGAGGTCCTCCTCCGGAATTGCTAAATACCCCAATAACAATGTCGTGCCAGGCCGGCTCATCCTGGGCAAAAGAAGGCTAATTGGTCGGGTACCTCGCGGTCCAACCGGCACCGCCGGCCGGCCCGACTCAGCCGTGGAGATCATCGAGATCCTCCTGCGTGTCGATATCACGAGGAGCCGCCTCGCCGACCAGAACTTCCTCGACCCATTCCGGATGAGCCAGGAACAGGTTGCGGGCCCCCTGGTCACCTCCCAGTCCGGCGATGAGACGCGGCCACAGAGTACGGTCCACCAGGACTGGATGGCCCCTTACGAACCGGTACCGGGGTATTACCACCGGACGCCCGCACCTCCGGCCGGCTTCGAGAAGTCTCGGGATCACACCGTCCGGGACAAGCGGCTGATCGCCCAGTGCGATCAGGACCCGCTCGGCCGTCCTGTCCCCTATCAGCGCGTCGAGGCCTGCTCTGAGAGAGGAAGCGACACCTTCCGCCCAGTCCAGATTCTCGACCACGGTGGCTCGAGATAGGTCGACCATCTCCATTATCTGTTCCGCCCTGGCCCCGAGCACGACGTACACCGATTGCACCTGGGGCCACCTGCCGACTCGCTCAACCACATGCTCGAGGAGAGGCCTGCCCTGCCAGGCGGCCAGTTGCTTGGGCGCGCCGAAACGCTTCGACTCCCCCGCGGCCAGGATCAACGCCGCAGTACTCACTGCCGGTTCCATTGACGGGGCGAGGGATACCCGGTCGACGCCGGGCCGGTCATAGGTCTCCTTCGTCCTCCGTACGTTGGAGGTGAATCCGCCCAGGTCTACCCACCAACGAGTCGCCCGAACCCGATCCGTAACGAACCTGGATCATCTCCGCAAGGATCGAAACCGCAACCTCGCCGGGTTGCTCGGCCCCTATGTCGAGTCCCACCGGACCATGTATGCGGGCGATCTGCCCCTCGTCGAATCCGGCGGCTCTGAGGCGATCGACGCGCCGGCGGTGCGTCCGGCGGCTTCCCATCACCCCGATGTACTTGGCCGGGCTCGGCAACACCAGGGGGAGGACCGGATCCTCGAACCGGGCATCGTGGCTGAGGAGGACGACATAGGTACGGCCGTCGACCTGCAACCGGTCGGCTACCTGCTCCGGCCACCCGACGATGACCCTCTCGGCTTCCGGGAAACGCTCCTCGGTGGTGAAGAAGGGCCTGGCGTCGTTGACGATCACGCGGAACCCCAGCCCGTGGGCCATCTTGCACAGCTCCTGGGCGATGTGAACCGCACCGAAGATGAGGAGTCGGGGCTGCGGCGCGACGGTCTCGATGTACGCCTGGCGGTTCCCATAGGTCAGGGTGCGGCTCTGCTCGCGGTCCATGAGGTTGCTCGCATCGGCGACGACATCCGCTGCGATGTCCGTCGGGATGGCTCCGGCGACCAGCCCGTCGGCACGATCCAGCACCCCTTTGGCGCCCGTGTCGGGGCCGTCGACCACGGTCACGACGGCCCCCAGCCTTTCCGCCTCGACGAGGTGTCGTACGGCTTGCAGAGGGCTCACCATCGTTCTACGAAAACCTGGATCGTCCCGCCACACGCCAGCCCGACCTCGAAGGCGTCCTCATCGGCTATGCCATAGGTCACCAGGCGCGGTCGGCCGGATTCCAGGACCCCTTGGGCGTGCAGGAAGACATCGTTCTCCACGCAGCCGCCACTCACCGATCCCTCCATGTCCCCGGCCGACGATACGAGGAACTTGGCTCCTTCCGGCCGGGGCGCCGACCCTTTCACCTTCACGACGGTCGCCACTGCGACCTGCTTGCCTTCTCCGGTCCACCGGTCGTAGACCTTCAGCGCATCCTTCATGAAGCCCACGCTCCCCGTTTCTGTGTTGGTCTAGGTGTAGCAGGTATCGACTCTAGGAGACGAACGACTCCTGCGAGGTCAGTCAAGCGAGCGGCCGGGAGGAAGTCATCCACATGAGGAAGCGCGGCCTTCAGGCCCCGGGTCTCGGGTGAGTATCCCTCGCGACCCGCCAACGGATTGAGCCAGATCGTCCGGTGTACAGAACGGGCGAATCTGGCCATCTCCCGGCTCAGTAACGCCGGGTCGCCGCGGTCCCACCCATCGCTGATGATCATCCCTATCGGGCCACCACGGGCCACCCGCCTGCTCCAGTGCCTGTTGTAGGTCTCCAGCGCTTCCCCGATCCGGGTTCCCCCCGACCAGTCGTGAACGCTGCCGGCCACCAAGCGCAGCGCCATCGCCGGGTCGCGCCTGCGGAGTTCGTGGGTGATGCGCGTGAGGCGAGTGGAGAACACGAACGTCTCGACCCGTCCCAACCGGGCCGGCGCGGAATGTGCGAAGTAGAGGAGCATCTCGACGTACTTCTCCATCGATCCGCTCACGTCGGCGACGATCACCAAGGGCCGGCGCCGCGGCTTGCGTGACCGGAACTCCAGTTCCAACAACTCGCTGCGCGGACCCACCGCGTTGCGCAGGGTCCGCCTCATGTCGGGCCGGCGACCACGCGAGTCCGCGACCCACCGCCGGCTCAGCGCCTGTGCCGGCTTCCACACCATCGCGGCGATCATGCGCCGCACCTCCGAGATCTCGTCCGCGGTGAGCTCACCGAAGTCCCGTGTGCCGAGGCGTTCGCTGTACGACGCGCCCAGCTGCTCGCTGCTCTCACGGATCTCCTGCTCATCCGTCCCGGCCTCTGGAGCAAGCACCGGGAGGTAGGACTGGACCATCTGGTCGGACTCCGCGTCTGCGGTCGGCGGTCGGCGGGCACCTCGCCCGAAGAAGAGCTCGAAGGCTTCCTCGAACACCGGCAACTGGTCGGGGCGGGTGACCACCAGGCATCGGAAGCCGGCCCGGATGTCCCTGACTTCGTCCAGACCGAGCAGGCGCGCCGCGTGGAGCAAGTCCATTCCGGTGGGTGGGGTCACCTCAAGACCCTTGGCTCGGAGGTACCGGCCGAAGTGGATCACGTTCTGGGCGAATACGCCGGCCATCAGCGACGGGCCATCAGGTCAGCTCGCAGCGATCAGGCGTCCCACACCTCCGGCTCGGACGCGTTCGATGTCTTCCTCGTATTTGAGGATCACCCCCAGCGTGTCAGCGGCCGCTTCCGGTGACAGGACCTCGGTACCCAGTACCTGCAGCGCAGCCGCCCAATCCAGGGTCTCGGCCACTCCCGGCGGCTTGAACAGCTCGAGGTTTCGAAGGCGCTCCATCGCCCGGGCCAGGTCTCCCGCCAGCGCCTCGGCGATGCCGGGCACCTTGGTCGTTACGATCTCCACCTCGCGCTCGAAGTCCGGGTAGTCGATCCAGTGGTAGATGCAACGCCGCTTCAGTGCGTCGTGGATCTCCCGGGTGCGGTTGGAGGTGATGACCACGACCGGCGGTTCCTTGGCGGTCACGGTCCCGACCTCGGGGATCGTCACCTGGAAGTCCGACAACAACTCCAGGAGGTAGGCCTCGAACTCCTCGTCCGCCCGGTCGAGTTCGTCGATGAGCAGTACCGGGCGGGATCCCGAAGCTGACATCTCGACGGCCTCCAGCAGGGGGCGAGCGATCAGGTACTCGCGGCTCATGATGTCCGAGATGGCCGCGCCGGCGCCTTCACCTCGGGCTTCGATCAACCGGATGGCCAGCATCTGGCGGGCGTAATCCCACTCGTAGATGGCATGCCCCGCATCGAGGCCCTCGTAGCACTGCAGCCGCAGCAGCCGCTCGCCGAGGATGGCCGAGAGAACCTTCGCGACCTCGGTCTTGCCCACACCGGCCTCCCCCTCGAGAAACAGGGGGCGGCCCAGTTCCAGCGCAAGGTGGATCGTCACCGCCAACGAGCGGTCGGCGATGTATCGCTGCCCGGCGAGCGCGTCCGCTACCTCATGTACGGTGGTGGGGATCATCGAGGGCAGGATACACGCACCGACCGTTGATCAACCATGCCGTTCCGGAAGCTGGAAAGCGTGCCCCTATCCGGACCGATGGACCACCGTGACGCCTCTTGGGCTCACGAGTTCAACCTCGATCGAGCCCACATCCGACTCATGGATGTCCAGCATCAGCGCTATCGCCTCGCGAGCAGTGGATTCGACCTGCTCGCGACGCCTGGCCTGTGAGAACACGCCGGCCAACTCAGCAACCGTGATCGCCCACCAGTCGCCGGACCGTTCGGCGACAACATGGTAAGTGGCCGGGCTCATTTGGGTAACACCTCTTCGACCCTCCTGATGATCCCCTCCGCCGTACGTTCGTTGATGTCTCTGTGCCGTGGAATTACGAGCCGAGCACTCGAGAACCTCCAGATCTCGTGGCTGCCACCCTCGCGGATGAACTCCAACTCGACCCCCCGCCTCCTTGGCGATGACACGAAGTCGCTTGATGAGCGCACGCTTCTTCATGCCTCAGGGTCTCAGGTCCCCTCTCGATAGTCAAGGGTCCTGTTCAGTGACTCTCCTTCCCACATGACCGCATGGGTAGCCGTACAGGAGGATGGACGAGGACTCTCCAAAAGGGGAGAACCGGACGCCCTGTGGGGTGAGGGGCGGCCGGTTCTCCTATTTGGCTGTGTTGTCTTCGGTTGTGCCGGGCGTCTAGCCGGCTGCGGCCAGGGCCGCTTTGATCGCGCGGGCTGCGAACAGCTGCGCCAAGTGGGTCTTGTAGTCGACCGACCCGTACAGATCCTCCAGCACCTCGATCCCGGATGCCGCATGAGCAGCCGCCGCCTCTACAGCAGCGTCGGAACCGTCGGATCCGACCAGCGCGCCGGCAACGTCGCCCGCCAGAACCGGGCGGTTGCCCACCCCGGTCACGGCAACGGTGGCCGCGCTGACAGAGCCGTTCGACCTCGTGACCGAAGCAGCGACACCCGCCACCGCGTAATCGGTATGACCACCCCGGCGGCCCAGCTTGTCGTAAGCCGAACCCGTACCGGCTCCAACCTTGGGAATCCGCATCTCCGTGAGGATCTCGTCGGGCTCCAGCGCGGACATCAACGTGTCCACAAAGAAATCCGCCGCCGCGATCTCCCGCGTGCCACCAGACGACGACGCCACCATCGTGGCGCCCAGCGCAAGCGCCGCGACCGGCTGGTCCGCCGCCACATCGGCATGGACCATCGACCCGCAACACGTACCCCGGTTGCGGACCTGGCGGTCGCCCGTCCAGGACGCAGCCGTGGCCAACGCCGCGCCGTGCTCTTGGACCAAGCCACTGGCCGCAACCTCGCCGTGCGTCACCAGCGCACCGATCGAGATGGAATCACCATTGTCGGTGATGTCACCCAACCCGCCGATGCCGCCGATGTCCACCACCATCTCGGGGGACAGCAGCCGCAGCTTCATCATCGGCAGCAGGCTCATGCCCCCGGCCAGCACCTTGGCGCCCGGATTGGCATCGAGAGCAGCCAGCGCCTCGTCCAAGCTGGAGGGCGCTACGTACTCGAACTGTCGTGGATACATGGGCTCCTCCTCCCTACGCCTGCGCGGCCTGGATCGCCTGCCAGACCCGTTGAGGCCGTAACGGCATGTCGATATGGGTCACACCCAACGACTCCAAGGCGTCCACCACCGCGTTGACAACCGTCTGCGCGGCGCCGATGGTGCCCGCCTCGCCGATGCCCTTGACACCGAGCGGGTTGATGTCGGTAGGCGTCACCGTCCGGCCCAACTCGAACGAAGGCAGGTCGACCGCAGTGGGCAGGATGTAGTCCACCAGCGAAGCCGTGAGCAGATTCCCGTCCATGTCGTAGACCGCATCCTCGAACATGGCCTGGCCGACGCCCTGGGCGATACCCCCGTGGATCTGACCGTCCACGATCATCGGGCTGATCACATTCCCGCAGTCGTCCATCCCGATGTAACGCAGGAGCTTCACATCCCCCGTATCCGGATCCACCTCTACCATGGCGATATGCGTCCCGAACGGCCAGGTGGCATTACCGGGACTGAAGATGGCATGCGCCTCCAAGCCACCCTCCAGACCATCCGGCAGGAGATGAGGCTGGTAGGCCGTCTTGGCGATCTCGTCCCAGCTCACCGAGCTGTCGGTCCCGACCACCTGGGCGCCGCCGTCGGCGAACTCGATGTCGTCCTCCGACGCTTCGAGCAGGTGGGCCGCGATTCTGGCGGCCTTGGCCTGAACCTTCTGAGTGGCCTCGTAGCAGGCGGAGCCATCCACCGCTGCGGACCTGGACCCGAAAGTGCCGATGCTGGGAGGGGACTCCTCGGTGTCGCCGTGGATGACCCGGATCCTGTCGACATCCATTCCGAGGCCGTCCCCGACTATCTGTGCCCAGGTCGTCTGGTGACCCTGGCCGGACGGACCCGTGCCGATGGAGACGGTGGCTGAACCGTCCGGGTGCACCCGGACCAGGCTCGAACCGTTGAATGCCGACGGCATCTGGTACTCGGCCCACGAGAAGCCTAGGTCTACGAGGCCCGAAGGTCCGAAACCACACACCTCGACGTAGGTTGCGAGACCGACCCCTACATGTCGACCCTCGGCGCGAGCGGCATCCCGCTCGGCCAGCAGGCCGGACCAGCCGGCCGACTCGAGGGCCGCATCCAGGTTGGTCTCATAGTCCCCGGTGTCCATGGCGAAGCCCATGGGCGACACCGCGGCGGGGAAGTCTGAAGCCGGTATGTAGTTCTTGCGCCGAACCTCGGCCGGGTCCATCCCGATCTTCCTCGCGTACATGTCGAGGATCCGCTCCAGGTAGTAGGCGGCCTCCGGACGGCCCGCGCCCCGGTAGGCGTCGGTGGTCATGGTATGGGTCACCACGCAGTCCATCTTCCAGTGGGTGGGGAAGGAGTACTGGCCCGACCCCACGAACACCCCGAGGAACGGGATGGCAACGGTGAAGTTCTGCGAGTAGGCACCCATATCGGCGATGCCTTCCAACTCGAATCCGAGAATCTCACCGTCCGTCGTACCGGTCATGGTGGCGGTGGCGATCCAACCGCGTCCCTGGATGGTCGAGTTGGCCGCCTCGCGGCGGGTCTCGGTCCACTTGACCGGGCATCCCAGTTGCTTGGAGGCGAAGGCCACGAGGACCTCGTCGTTGTATACGTTGAGCTTGCAGCCGAAACCGCCTCCCACCTCCATCGCCTTGACGGTCACCTGGTTGAGCGCCATGCCGAAGTACTTGCCGATGGCGCCGGCCAGAGCCGACGGGATCTGGGTGGACGAGTAGATGTCGAAGCGCCCGTAACCGATCTGGTAGTCGGCGAGGACGGAGCGAGGCTCGATGGGCACCGGGATGAGCCGCTGGTTGGTCATCTCCTGGGTGACGACCACCACATCGTCCCTGGACTTCTCGGCATCGATGCCAGCCTGCACAGCCGCCAAGCCGTCGGCGTCGGCGCCGAAAGGACCGGTCCAGGAAACCAGGGTGTTCGAACCGAGATCGTCGTGGACCAGCATCTCGTCGCTCAACGAGTGCTTCAGGTCCACGACCGCCGCCAGGGCGTCGTAGTCGACATCCACCGCATCGGCGGCGTCACGGGCAATGTACGGGTCCTCCGCCACCACCATGGCCACCGCTTCGCCGACATGTTTCACAGTGCCGTTGTTGAGCAGCGGCCGCAGAGCCCCGACCGGTGCCTGGGCTACCAGCAGCCCTAGGTGCTCGACATCGGCTCCCGTATAGACGGCCAGCACGCCGTCCATGGATTCGGCTGCGGACGTGTCGACCGAAAGAACGTTGGCGTGAGCGAACGGGCTCCGGACGAAAGCCGCATGGGCAGTACCGGCCAGCTTCACATCGTCGGTGTAGCGACCGCCGCCCTGGATCAGCGCAGGATCCTCACGGCGCCTTACGACACCGCCAAGCACACTCGTTGAGCTCATGCGTTCTCCCATTCCGCCGGGGCGGGTTCTTCGCCGCGCATCTTGGCGCCGGCGTACTCGATCGC
The DNA here is from genome assembly GCA_965219685.1 of Candidatus Spongiisociaceae bacterium. Classification (GTDB taxonomy): domain Bacteria; phylum Actinomycetota; class Acidimicrobiia; order Spongiisociales; family Spongiisociaceae; genus JAPPFW01. Next base: position 2,583,744 of record CBDCOH010000002.1, read on the forward strand.
CCGCACGATGTTGTGGTACCCGGTGCAGCGGCAGAGGTTGCCCTCGATGCCGCGCCGGATTTCCTCTTCTGAAGGATCGGCATTCTCTTCGAGGAGGGTCACCGCCGACATGATCATGCCCGGGGTGCAGAATCCGCACTGGAGACCGTGACGTTCCCAGAACCCCTCCTGAACCGGATGCAACTCGCCGTTCTGGGCGAGGCCTTCGACAGTGGTGACGTCGGCGCCCTCGGCCTGGACGGCCAGCATGGTGCAGGAGAGAACCGCCTTACCGTCCAACTTGACGGTACAGGCGCCGCAGTATGAGGTCTCGCACCCCACATGGGTCCCCGTCAACCGCAGATCCTCTCGTAAGAAATGGACGAGCAGGGTACGGGGCTCCACATCCCCCGAGACCTGCCGCCCGTTGACCGACATGGATACCTGCATACAGGGTCTCCTTTCGACGCGGGTCGCTGTCCCGAAACTATCAAAATGCCGAACGCCCTGTCGGGACCAGGCGCCGGTTTCCTTTCCACCGGCCCGGGCTCGAAGCTCGGGCCTCCTGCTTCCGGTTTAGAGAACCGCCGGCCTCAGGGGCCGGACTGCCGACATGTCGAACGTGTCCGGCCGTTGTGCCGACGATAGCCGAAGTCGAGGCACCGCACCCCGTCCAGGAAGGCAAATCCGACGGAGCAAGGCCGGACGATTGGCCGCGGTCCCCTCTCGTCCACATACCCACCCTGATGGCATCGGACCGGCCAGGGAATCAGTTCCCGGCTCGGATGACCTCGGACGCTATGCGCTCGGCGATCTGGTATTGCTCCGGGCGGGGCTGATCGAGGATGAACTCGTTGACACCCACCTCCGAGAACATACCGACCACCTCGGAAAAAGCGTCAAGACTCGACCATGGGTCGGGTAGGCCGCTGGAGGCCATCGCCGAGGCCCATCCGTAAAGGGATCGGGTGATCTCCTCGGGATCTCGGCCGATCTCGAGACATGCCCGATCCAGTATCCGGTTTCGCTCCGCCATCTCCCGGACGGTCCCGGTCGAGTTCCACCGGTCCGCGTACTCTGCGCAGATCCTGAGCATGCGGGGTCGGTGGGCGCCGAGCGTCAGTGGTGGCCGGGGAGACTGGAGGGGCGGTGGGCGCAGTTGCGCGTCTTCGAGCCGGTAATAGCGACCTTCGTATGTGGTGATCCGGCCGCGCGCCAGCGAATCGATGACTTCGACCGCCTCCCTGAACCTGGCCACCCGCACAGGCGGGTCCTCCAACGGTATGCCGAACCGCTGGTGTTCCGGCTCGAACCACCCGGCCCCCAGACCCAACTCCAGGCGTCCCTCCGAGATGTGGTCGATGGTGATGGCCTGCTGGGCGACGAGCGCCGGGTGCCGGAAGGTGTTGCTGCTGACCAGCACCCCCACCCTGATCCTCTCGGTCTCGGCGGCCAGCGCAGCCAGAAGGGTCCATCCTTCGAAGTAGGGACTGGAAGGGTTGCTGGGCCGAACGAAGTGGTCACAATCCCAGATACTGTCGAACCCCAACTCCTCGAAGTAGCGCCACCGCTCCGCCATGACGGGATACGGTGCAGTCTGATCAGTACAGATCCCGAAGCGTATGCCCGTGTCCGTCACCACTTACAAAGCCCCTCTCTCCTGTGGGACGCGAGGATAGACAGGCAGGATCATCAACTGCGGCGGCTCAAACCCGTCGCTGTGGTCCGGTTTCGAGCACGACGACGAAAAGAGCGGGCCATCCCCCACCGGACCGATCACGATCGGTTGGTGGTGAACGGCCCGCAGCCGTTTCGGTCCAACGGACCCTTTGCTTACCCGAGGGCGAAGAAGGCAAGCACGCCGGCGATGCCGACGATCACGTAGAGGATCCTGGAGATGGCGTTCGTCTCCCCGAACTTACCGGCCGTGGTAATGGCCGCCACCAGATCGAATCCGAACAACCCGACCAAACCCCAGTTGATGGCGCCGATCGCCGCCAGCACTACCCCAATGTTCACAAGGGCGTCCATCGTTCCTCCTTGTCGAGATGACCGAGCAAGTAGCTCACTTTTGTCAGACTAGCGACACCCCGACCCTATGTCGGCAGAAACCCGGATTTGATTCAGGGGAGGCTGTGGCGTGAGCGTCTGATCAGCCCTGCAACCAGAGGTGGGTAGCCGGAAGCCGGTAGCTGATGATCAATGGTTGGCGTGAGATCGGGTCATTGTCCAGCCTTGGAAGCGCTGTCCGGGTTTCACGTCGTGCCGGGAAGTGCCTCACATACAGAAGATTGGGAACCCGCGGCAAAGAGTGTTGCCATCGCCAACCTGTTGGCCGTTCACAGTTCCTGCCATCGCCTTCCGTCGTTCGGTCCGCGCTCTTGGACCTGATCCGCCAGCGCCTCTATTAGATCATCCTGAACCTCGGTCAGGTAGACGAGGAGCGCCATCTCGGGCTGAGGTCTACGGCGGTCCCCGATCCCAGTCCCCCACCCTTCCTCCTCGATCCCGAGCCGGGCAGCCAGCACCAGCCGGGTCTCGTTGATGACCATCAACCAGGAGTCGGCCTCGGCAGGGTCGAGTCGCACCGAACCGCGGCGGGCAGCTTCGAGCGACGATGCAACCACGGCCCGGTCCAGCCTCCGGTGCTTGTCCAGTTCCGGATCCATGAGCCGTCCGTATTCGGCCTGAGCTTCTCGATCCTCCGGATAAGCCGCCACCGACAGGCGCTCTACGGCGGGATCCCCGTCGCCGCTCCCGACTGACGAGAGCACCGGCATCATCAGGGCGAGCGCGTCGACCTCCTCGCCGCGAAGTTTCAACTCGATGCCACCGGACCGCGGGCGGAAGCGCCTCATCAGGCCCGCTCGATGGTGGCCCAGAGGGAGTGGCGATGCAGGGTGTAGCAGTCGATCTCCGCCTTCTCCCGGGGAGCGGTGTTGACCACCGACCGTCCCTCATGGTGGACTTCCAGCATGAGGCGGGTTGCCTTCTCCTCGGAGAATCCGAACACCTTCCGGAATACCAGAACCACGTAGGACATCAGGTTTACAGGATCGTTCCAGACCACCACGTTCCACCCTCGATCGAGGTCCACCTTCTCATCGGTCTCCGGCAGATCGATGATCCCGGGCAGGACCGTTGACTGCGCGAAGGGATTTGTCGCGGAAGGCACGTTCATGTTCCTAGGGTATTCGCAAGCCCGGTTCAAGGCTTCGGATTGCGAACCCCTTGCCGGGAGCGTCCTGATCGGGCACCTTGTGGGGCATGAGCAATCCACATACCCATGACCCATCCATCCATACGGCTACGGCTCCCATGCGCCGCACCCTGAGGGAGTCCCTGATCGAAGCCGAGCAGTTGCGGCATCCGGTCCGGCTGGTGACAGCCGGCGGCCGCTCGGTGACCGGGGTCCTGACCGAGGTCGGGATCGACTTCGCCGAGGTACAGACCGAAGACCGCCCGGTCGACATAGCCCTCTTCTACATCGAGAGCGTCTCGTGGTGAGGAAACCCACGCACGAGTCGGTACCCCCTTATGCCACAACCGGGACAGTCCTGCCGGGCGTCATTTCGAGCGCCCTCGGATCTCGGCCAGCAACTGCTCGATCCGCTCCGAACGAGGGAAGGAAGATTGGGTTCCGGGCCGGGTAACGCTGTCAGCCGCACAGGCATTGCCGAGGCGAACCGCGTCGCGCTCTCCCAGACCCGTGGCGAGCCCGACCACGAAAGCGCCGACGAAGGCATCGCCGGCGCCGGTCGTGTCAACCGGATCCACCCTCGGCGCCGGAAGGCGCTCGACCCGGTCGAATCCGGCCGACACCAGCGCTGCCCCGTCTTCACCGAGCGTGACGACGAGGCGAGTGGCGGTCTCTTCCGCGAAGGCTGCGAGGGCACGGTCCGAGTCCGGAGACTCGCCGGTCAGCGTCTCGAACTCCACCTCGTTGGGAATCAGCCAATCGGTCAACTCCAGCAGGTCGCTCGATAGGGCGGCGGCGGGCGCCGGGTTCAGGACCGTGGTCGCCCCGGTCGTCCGAGCTGCTCGGAACCCGGCCGCGGTTACCTCCTGGGGTATCTCGAGCTGTCCGACAACCGCCGCTGCGTCCGGCGTCTGCCTGACCGATCGAGCAGCCTGATCACCGGTCAACTCGTGGTTGGCTCCGGGAATGATGATGATCCGGTTGCTTCCATCCGCCTCGACCCAGATCGGTGCCACCCCGCTGGCCCCCGCGACCCGATACACGTTGGCGGTATCTATACCGAACGCCGCGAAGTTCTCGAGTGTCATATCGCCGTAGGCATCGGTCCCCAGGCAATTGACCATGACGACCTCTGCCCCCAGCAGACGCGCCATCACCGCCTGGTTGGCCCCCTTCCCGCCGAACCCCATCTGGAATCGCTCCCCGACGAGGGTCTCCCCGGACTCCGGGAGTCTCGATGCGTAGGCGACCAGGTCGATCATGGTCGAACCGACTACCACAACGGTGGGTGGCTTGGGATCCGTAGTCATGGAGCCTCCTCGCTGGCTGTCTACCCGATTTCGCAGAACGAATCCGGATTCGGGTTGACGCTTTCACATCATATGCTATACAGTTTCTGAAAACGTTGTCAGAAAAGGTCGTGCACCTGAACTGGGCCCAGGAGTTCTCCAGGTCGAAGAGGAGCCGGTTGGATTGAGAGCTGCGACCATCGCAGATGTAGCCGGGGAGGCGGGAGTTTCCGTTTCGACCGTGTCGCGTCACCTACGAGGTGACCGGGTGCTCGCGGCCGAACGCATCGACCGCGCCATCGCCCACCTTCGTTACCGGCCGAGCCCCGCCGCGCAGTCGCTCAAGTCGGGAAAGACCGGCGCGATCGCACTCGTGGTACCAGACGTTGCCAACCCGTTCTTCGCGGCGGTTGTCCGTGGGGCGGAGAGCATTACCGCCCAGGGTGGCCACACCATTTTTCTGGCCAACACGGACGAGAACGACGACCGGGAGGCGGAAGTGGTCGAAGACCTGCTCACCCGGGTCGACGGCATGCTCCTCGCTCCGGCCAGCGAGAACAACCCGACCCCGCAACGGTTGGCGGATGCCGGCGTGCCGACCGTCCTCATCGATCGCGAGGCACCGTCCACCAGCGGTTTCGATGCGGTGCTGGTCGACAACTACGGAGGAGCTCGGTCCGCTGTGGAACATCTGGTGGCGAACGGTCATGAACGGATTGCGACCATCGCCGGATCCGTCGACTCGACCCCCGGCCGTCTCCGTCTCGAGGGGTACCGGGCGACGCTGGCCGCCGAAGCGATCGAACCTCCGCCCGACTTCGTGCAGTTGGGGGGATTCATGGAGCATGGTGGCTACCAGTCGATGATGCGGTTGCTGGCGCTTCCCGACCCACCAACCGCAGTTTTCGTAGCCAACAACCTGATGACGATCGGTGCCTTGAGAGCCGTCAAGGACATCGGGGTACGGATACCCGACGATCTCTCGGTTATCGGTTTCGACGACCACCCGTTCTCCGAGATCCTCGATCCTCCTCTCACCGTCATCGACCGTCCGATGGAGCAGCAAGGTGCCCTGGCCATGAGGATGCTGCTGTCCAGGATGGACGAGGCCTCGGTCCGGATGCCGAGGCGTGTCGTCCTCGACACGTCATTGATAGAAAGAGGGTCCTGCGGGCCCCCGCGGAGTGCACCGATGGGCACTGGCGCCAGGGCCGGCGACGTTTGAAATGTCAACCCGGGTAGCTGCAACCGATCCGACCCCGCCGGGGACGGTCGGTATGCAGACGAAGAAAGTCAACAATCGAGTTAAGGAGAGAGAATGCGAGGAAAACGCACAGTACTTCTAGCCCTCCCGGCCCTCCTTGCCCTGGTTATGGCCACGGCATGCGGTGGGGAGTCGGAGGAGACCACCACCACGGCTGCCGCGCCTGCCACGACCGCGGCGGCCGAAACGACGACAACAACCGAGGCGGCACCCGAGGCCAGCCTCAAGGTCGCTGTCGCCTATGACCTGGCCGGCAGAGGGGACGGCGGATTCAACGATCTCGCCTACAACGGCGCCGAGCAGGCCGCGGCCGAACTCGGACTCGAGCTGACCGAGGTCACCGCGAAGGCGGAGGACACCGACCAGGATCGTTCCGATCGTCTGAGGCTGCTGGCGGATTCGGGTCACAATCCGATCATCGCGGTCGGGTTCACGTACGCTGGTCCGGTCGCCGAAGTTGCAGCCGAGTACCCCGACGTGTGGTTCGGAATCGTCGACGACGCCACGGTGGAGGCACCCAACGTCGCCGGTCTGGTGTTCGCCGAGGAGGAGGGTTCCTTCCTCGTCGGAGTGGTGGCCGCGCTCGAGAGCGAGACCGGCCATGTGGGATTCATCGGCGGTGTGAACGTTCCGCTGATCGTCAAGTTCGAAGCCGGTTACATCGCGGGTGCGAAGACCGTGAACCCCGACATCGAGATCACATCCACATACCTCAGCCAGCCCCCGGACTTCTCCGGATTCAACGATCCGGCCAAGGGCAAGGAGGCGGCCAAGGGAATGTTCGATGCCGGTGCCGACATCGTGTACGCAGCCGCCGGTGGATCCGGCGGGGGACTCTTCGAAGCGGCCACAGAAGGCGGGTACCTGGCCATCGGTGTGGATGCCGACCAGTACCACACGGCTGCGCCCGAGGTACGCGACGTCATCATGACCTCGATGCTGAAGAACGTGAACGTGGCCACCCACACCTTCGTCACGCAGGTGGCGGCCGGGTCCGCCCAGGCAGGGCTCAACCTGTTCGATCTCGAAGCGGGAGGCGTCGGCTATTCGACCTCGGGTGGTCTGATCGACCACATCGTCGACGAAGTAGATGCCTACGCGGCGCAGATCATCTCCGGCGAGATTACGGTTCCTTCCACGACAGGCTAGGAGTCGATGCCCGCCCCGGCCATCGAGCTACGAGGAATCACAAAGAGATACCCGGGAGTCGTCGCCAACCGGGACGTGAACCTCCGTGTCGAGTCCGGTACCGCGCACGCGGTGATCGGCGAGAACGGGGCGGGCAAGTCGACCCTGATGAACATTCTGTACGGGATGGTTGTGCCCGATGAAGGAGAGATCCTCGTCGAAGGCACACCCATCCCGATGTCGTCGCCGGCCGATGCCATCGCCGCGGGGATCGGAATGGTGCACCAGCACTTCAAGCTGGCTGACAACCTGACCGTTCTCGAGAACGTGATCCTGGGCGACGAGCCGACCGGACGCGCCGGCCGGATCGATTTCGAGACCGCGCGGGCCCGGATCGTGGAGTTGGGGGATCACTACCGGATCCCCATCGAGCCGGACGCCCTGGTCGCCGACCTATCCGTCGGGAACCGGCAGCGGGTCGAGATCATAAAGGTCCTCTACCGCGGCGCGCGGGTGCTGATCCTGGACGAACCCACGTCGGTGCTGGTCCCCCAAGAGGTGGACGAGCTGCTCAAGAACCTGCGGAGGCTGACCGGCGACGGCCTGACCGTGATCTTCATCTCCCACAAGCTCGACGAGGTTCTGGCGGTCGCCGACGAGATCACGGTGATGCGGAACGCGAGGACCGTGGCCCACACCAGACCGGCGGAGATCACGTCCAGGGAGCTGGCGCAGCTCATGGTCGGCAGCGAGCTACCGACACCCGAGCCGAGGACCGTCGAGGTGCGTCCGGAGGTCGGGCTCAGGCTCGAGTCCGTGTCCACGCGGGGTAGCGGTCACGAGACCAGCCTCTCGGACATCGACCTCACCGTCCGGTCCGGCGAGATCGTGGGTATCGCCGGTGTGGAGGGAAACGGCCAGTCCGAGCTCATCGAGACCATTCTCGGGCTGACCAGTCCCGTTGCCGGCCGCGTGCTGTTCGGCAGCGAGGACGTCACGGAGGCGGCCACCAGCGTCCGGCGTCGCCTGGGACTCGCCTACATTCCCCAGGATCGTCACCGCGAGGCTCTGTTGCTGGACGCGGCCCTGTGGGAGAACCGCATCCTCGGCCACCAGATGCATCCGCCGATCAATCGCGGGGTGTGGATCGATCGCAAGGCGGCCCGCGCGGATACGGAGAGGATCGTCGCCGACTCGGACGTGCGCACTCCCAGCATCGAGGTGCTGGCCTCGGCGCTCTCCGGCGGCAACCAGCAGAAGCTGATCGTCGGCCGCGAAATGGCCGGGGATCCCCGGGTGCTCATCGCGGCCCATCCGACCCGTGGAGTGGACGTGGGCGCCCAGGCAGCGATCTGGACGCGGTTGTCGGCGGTCAGGCGGGCCGGAGTAGCCGTATTGCTGGTATCGGCGGACCTTGAGGAGTTGATCGGGATCTCGGATCGGATCCTCGTGATCCTGCGAGGCCGCTTGGTGGGCGAGTTCGATCCCGCGGCGATCGGGCCGGAGGATCTGGGTGCTGCCATGACGGGAGCCGATGCCGCGTGATCGAGACCCGCATCGAACGTGTTCTGCTCCAGTTGATCGCGCCGGTGGTCGCCATCTTCTTCGCCGCCCTCCTGGCCGCTGCCATCCTCCACTTCACGGGCGCCGACGCCGGAAGCGTGCTCGGCGAAGTGGTTGCGTTCGGGACCACGCCGGCGAGCCTGGTGGCTGTGGTCAACAAAGCCACGACGTTCTACCTGGCAGGAATTGCCGGCGCGATCGGGTTCCGGATGCTGCTCTTCAACATCGGCATCGACGGGCAGTACCGGCTTGCGGTGTTCTTCGCCGCGGTGGTGGGCGCGTCGGTGTCGCTTCCGCCGGTCCTCCATGTCACGCTCATCATCCTCGTCGCCATGGTGGTCGGCGCCGGATGGGCGGCACTCGCCGGTTACATCAAGGTGACGCGCGGGGTCTCGGAGGTCATCAGCACGATCATGCTCAACGCCGTCGCAACCGGAATCATCGCCTACCTCCTCGCTCCTGGAAGACTGGCCGAGCAAGCGGCCGGTAGTAACAACATCCGGACCACACCGATACCGGCCTCCGGGTGGTTTCCCGGTTTCGAGGTCGCAGGCAAGGAGGTGTTCGGCTTCACGCTGGTGGCGGTGGCTCTGGGCATCGCCTTCTGGATCCTCCTCAACCGGACCCGCTTCGGCTTCGAGCTGCGCGCCAGCGGCCTCTCGCTCCGGGCTGCCGCGGTCAGCGGCGTCAACTCCAAGCGCATGATCTTCGTGACGATGGTCATGTCCGGAGCGATGGCCGGTCTGGTGGGGATACCCCAACTCCTCGGGTCGTCTCACCAGTACGGCCTCGACTTCCCGGCCGGCTTCGGGTTCACCGGCCTCGCCATCGCGATCCTCGGCCGTAACCATCCCCTGGGCGTCGCCTTCGGTGCCCTGCTCTGGGCGTGGCTGGAGCGATCCTCCCAGATTCTCGACCTGCTCGGCGTGTCGCGCGAGATAGTGACCATCATGCAGGCCACGATCGTGTTGAGCGTGGTGGTGGCCTATGAGGTAGTCCGCAGGGTCAACGTGCGCCGGCAGCAGAAGCTGGTCGGCCGGAGCGAACACGGAGGCATCGAGAACGGGGCAACCGCGTGAAGACTATCCGCGAGCCCAGGTCTTCGCCCTCGATCTGGGGACGATGGTGGGTGCGGGTGCTGCTGGCCCTCCTGCTGCTGTCGGCGGTCGCCGACATTGCGAACACCCCGGACCTGCTGTCACGCGGCGCTGTGAGCGCCTCGCTCCGATTTGCGGTTCCGATCGTCCTGGCCGGGCTCGGCGGGTTGTGGGCGGAGCGCTGCGGCGTCATCAATATCGGCCTCGAGGGCATGATGATCATCGGTACCTGGATGGGGGCGTGGGCCGGGTTCCAGTGGAGTCCCTGGGTCGGAGTGCTGGCTGCGGTCGCGGGCGGGGCGGTGTTCGGCGCTTTCCACGCCCTGATGACGGTCTCGTTCGGCGTGGATCAGGCCGTTTCGGGCATCGCCATCAACGTTGCCGCCCTGGGACTGGGCCGGTTCCTGTCGTCGATCTTCTTCGAAGGCCAGCCGGGAGGAGGGATCAGCCAGTCACCGCACGTCGGCCAGATCGCAAACGTGTCGGTCCCCGGTCTCGCCGAAGTGCTCGATCCGATCGCGCGGCTGGAGACCCCGGTGATCTCGGACATCGCCGAGATCGGACTCGGCGTGACCACCGGCGTGTCGCTCCTGACCCTGCTGGCGGCCATGCTGGTGTTCCTGTCGTGGTGGGTCCTCTTCCGGACCAGCTTCGGGCTGCGGCTGCGGGCCTGCGGTGAGAACCCGGCGGCAGCGGATTCTCTCGGAGTGAACCCGAACCGGATGCGCTACGCGGCACTCACGGTGTCGGGCGCCCTGGCAGGCCTCGGCGGGGCCTTTTTGGTGACGGTGGCTTCCTCGATCTACCGCGAAGGGCAGGTGGCGGGACGCGGATTCATCGGTCTGGCCACGGTCATCTTCGGGAACTGGATGCCGGGTCGCCTCACCATCGGAGCACTTCTCTTCGGGTTCACCGACGCGCTCCGGACCCGCCAGGAGACCACGATGACGGCCCTGCTGATCGTCGGGGCGGTGGTGTTCGCCTTCCTTACCGTCCGGGCTATACGCACCCGCAATCGAGGCGCGACCTTCGCGTATGCGATCGCCGCGGTGGGTCTGGGCTGGTGGTTCCTGGGCTTCGGAGTCGTCCCGTCGGAATTCGTCGGCTTCGCTCCGCACCTGACCACGCTGCTCGTTCTGTCCCTGGCGCACCAGAAGATTCGCCCTCCGCAGGGAATCGGCGTTCCCTACCGGCGCAGCGAGGCCAACTGATGGGGTCGAATCCCCCGGAAGGAGAGGGAACATGGTGAGAGGACGGTACTGGGAAGGTCCGGTGCTGCGGTCCGTGGCGAACGTGGTGGACCGCTCGCAGCATGTCCATACGTCGAAGGACGCCGTGGACCGGGTTGCCGCGTGGATGGCCTACGAGGAGTTTTCGTTCCCACGCGGCGGGGCGGTCGGCGAGTTCGACGTGGGCTCCGACCCTGACGACATCATCGATGTCACCATGCTGGTGTCGACCCTGAACTTCGCCTTCACGGACTTCGACACCGGACGCAAGTTCGAGGCCGACTACAAGGGGCAGACCTGGTCGGACAGCCTCGGAATGTTCGCCTGCCTCCATCAGGCCCTCTCGAACGGCGTCCCGCTGCTCGAAGGCCAGTACCTGGCGTCGGTCACGAGAGATGATCTCGATGACATCTTCCGGGGCAACATCGAGATGCCGATGCTCGACGAGCGCAGCGAGATCCTCAACGAGGTAGGGGCTGTGCTGGTGGATCGGTACGGGGGCCGGTTCCATCGTTTCGTCCGCAGCTGCGCCCCGGCGATGTACGCGGAAGGTGACGGGCTCATGGAACGGCTCATAGCCGAGTTCCCCCGGTTCGATGACACGAGCACCTATCACGGTGCGAACGTGCACATCCACAAGCTCGCCCAACTGGGTCTGTGGACCCTGCACATGGCGCTGCACGCCTCCGGCGAGTGGAGCCTCAGGGACCTGTCGATGACAACCGCCTTCGCCGACTACATCGTTCCGGTGGCCTTGGAGGTGATGGGAATCTTCGAGTACACCCCCGAGTTGTCGACCCGCATCGCCGAGGGCCACATGATCGAGCGTGACAGCGATGAGGAGATCGAGATCCGGGCCCATACCCTGTACGCCACCGCGCTGTTGACGGACGCCATCAACGCTCTGAGGCCTGCAGACCTCAGCGTTGTGATCCCCCAGGTCGATTTCCGTCTGTGGTCGAAGTACCACGCCACCTTCCGTCCCCACCATCTGACCAGAACGGTGATGTACTGACCTGGCTGCTCCGGCGAACCGGCCCCGGCGGCTATCGGGCCGTGATGCGCATACCTGGGGCCCGGCCTCTGCTGTGGTTCGGGCTGGTCGGTCGGTTTCCCAACTCCATGTACCCGGTCGGCCTGGTGTTCGCAGTGGAGGCGATCACGGGATCGTACGGGTTGGCGGGCTCGGCCTCGGCGGGCTTCAGCCTCGCCGGAGCGGTGGCGAAGCCCATCGGCGGACGGCTCGTGGACCGCTACGGCCAGCGCCTCGCGGCGCGGTCCCTGCTGGCAGCCTTCGTAGCTTGCACCGTGGGCCTGCTGGTGGCGATCAGGGCGGTGGCGGCGCCGTGGATAATCGTGCTGGTGGCGGTCGGTGCGGGGCTGACCGCGCCCACCATAGGCGCCCTGACCCGGGTCCGCTGGACCCGGATGGCCGAGGCTTCCGACATGCCACGGTGGCAGGCCCTGGAGTCGGCGAGCGATGAGATCAACTTCATCGTCGGTCCTTCGGCGGTCTCGGTCATGGCGGCCTGGGTGACGGCTTCGGCATCCCTGGTGGCCGCGACGGCGTTGGCGATCGTAGGCACGCTCGGGGTGACATCACTACCGGGCGAGCCGCGGGCGGGCCGCGCGAACCGGCCGAGAGCCGGGAACTGGATCAGGGCAACCCATCTTGCCGTACTCGGTTCGGTGGGCGGTCTCGGGATGGTCCTGGGCGGTGTCACCGTTACGGTCGTCGCCTATACGGCCGAACTCGGATATCCCGCCTGGTCAGCAGTGATCTTTCCCCTCAATGCCGGGGCCAGCTTGGTGGCCGCGCTGTTCATAGGTCGCATCGGACCTGGCGACCTCATGTCCCAACACCGTAAGGCAACAGTCTGGCTCCTGTTGGTGCTGCTCCCGTACGGCCTCGGTAACGGCCTCCTGTGGTTCACGGCTACGGCGATGATCGCGGGCCTGGGAACGTCGCCGAACCTGATCCAGGTCAATTCGCTGGCTGTCGCAACCACCCCGCCCGAGCGGCGGACCGAGGCACTCTCGTGGATCGCTGCTGCGGCCGGTGTCGGCATCGCCGCCGGATCGGCGATCACCGGCCTGCTGGTGGATGCCGTCGGTGCTGACGCGGCCCGGATAGCGGTCACCGCTTTCGGTGCTTGTCCCGCCGCTATTACGGTCGCCATGACCTTGACCGGACGGAGAGCGAACCGATGACCACACCCATCTTGCTGGATGTCGACACCGGAATCGATGACGCGCTCGCCCTCCTCTACGCGGTGGCCTCCGCCGACGCCCGCCTTGTGGGTGTCAGTTGCGTCGCGGGCAACGTTTCGCTGGACGAGGTCACAGCCAACACGGCCGCCGTCCTGGATCTGGCCGGATGCCCGGAGACGGAGGTGTCGCCCGGCTGTGCCCGGCCGATCGAGCGACCGCTCGTCATCACCCCGGAGACCCATGGGCCCACCGGTACCGGGCATGAACGTCTCACGGCATCGCCCCAGCGGATAAGCGCCAGGTCCGGGGTCGATCTGATAGTCGACACCGCCCGTTCGCATCCGGGGGAGGTAACACTGGTGGCGCTCGGACCGCTGACGAACGTTGCGGTGGCCCTCGATCGGGAGCCTCGCCTGCTGTACCTGCTCAAGCGATTGGTGATCATGGGGGGTTGCTTCACCGTTGCCGGCAACACTGCTCCTCGTACCGAATGGAACATGCATGTCGACCCGGAGGCGGCCAAGGCGGTATTCTCCGCCGCCGGTCGGGGTGCTCGCAGCTTGCCGCTCGTGATGCCGCTGGACCTGACCGAGCATGCGCGCCTCCTACCGGGCCACGTCTCGCGGATGGCCGAACTCGCCGGAACCGCGATGGAATCGCTGCAACCGCTGGTCTCCGGAGCTCACCCGCTGATGTCCTTCATCGCCAACGCGCTCAGGTTCTACATGGAGTTCCATCACCGCTACGACGGTTTCTACGGAGCCTTCGTCCACGATCCCTTCGCGGTAGCGGCCGCGATGGATCCGTCCCTGGTGACTGTCGTGGAGACCACTGTCGATGTGGAGACGACCGGAGATCTGACGACCGGCGAATCCGTGGCGGACTTCAGAGGCTCCTGGGGCCGCGGCCGCAATGCCGCAGTCGCCTTGGACGGACGAGCGGACCTGTTCCTGGAACGCCTCGTGGTCAGGATCGGAGAACTGGCCGGCCGCCGGAGCGGGTAGGAGCACATTGAGACGTCGGTCCCCGAAGGCTGAAGATCATGTCGGAGGTCGCCGAGCGGGCCTATTCAACCGTCGTACGGCCTCGCCGCGATCGCCGAGCGGGGATCGGTTGATCAGAGGGCATCGGCCGCCGGGTAGGTTCCCAGGATGTGCAACTCCGCGAGGGTCGCAGGCCGCGGCTCTAGTACGGCCCGGACACCCTCGGGTCCGGGCCGGTGGAGCATGTCCGCGTAGAACCGGTACTTCCACGCTTCCTCGGCCGGTCGCGATTCCAACCTGGTCAGGTTGGCGCCTCGCAGTCCTAGTTCCGTCAGGGAGAGAGCGAGCGCTCCCGGGGAGTGAGCGGTCGCGAACACGAACGACGTCTTGTTCGCGTCCGGCGCCACTTGATAACCGTCGGCTACGAGGACGACGAATCGGGTGGTGTTGTGCTCCCGGTCCATGAAGTCCTTTGCCAGCACAACCACGCTCTCGTCGAGCGCGGTGTCGGGCGGCGCGAGGGCCGCCGCGGTCGGGTCCCCCATCTCCACTATCAGCCGCACCGCTCCCGCCGTGTCGTGGGTGGCAAGCGGTTCCCATCCGGCCTGTTCGATCCGGTCGTCGGCCTGGGCCAGAGCCTGGGGATGGGAATGGACCGTCCTGATCATCTGGAGCGTCGCCCCGGCCAGCCCGATCACGGCATGGCGTACCTCGACGAGATGCTCCCCAATTATTGAAGCACGGCTCCTGGTAAGCCTATCCAGAACCGGCAGGACGCTTCCCGTCGTGGAGTTCTCGATGGGGAGCATCAGCCGGTCCACCTCACCGTCGCGCAAGGCGTGGAAAGCGTGCGCGAAACCGCTGAAACCGAACCGCTCCGCATCCGGGAACAGTTCCCGGACCGCCTGGTCCGAATACGATCGTCCTTCGCCCTGGTAGCCCACTCTCATCGGCCGCAGGGTACCTGGCCCTGACAACCCCGAAACCGTCCGGTCGAGCCGCATCCAGCCGGGCCCGGCCGGCCTGCCGGGCCGCTCCGATACCATTCCCTCCGCAATGGCCTACGAATCTGCGAGCGAACCGACCGGGAGCCGACTCTCGCTCCCAGCCGCCCACCGACTGTCCCGGCCACCCGGTTGGGTAGCCGATTCGGTCTTCTACCAGGTATTCCCTGACAGGTTCGCCCGCTCTGGCACAGCCACCGAGCTCCCACACCTGCAACCTTGGGACGCCCCGCCTACCCATTTCGGGTTCAAGGGAGGCGATCTGATCGGAATCGTCGAACAGCTTGACTGGATCGAGCAGCTGGGTTGCAACGCCCTGTACCTGAACCCGATCTTCCAGTCTGGCTCCAACCACCGCTACCACACCCACGACTACTTCCGGGTGGACCCGCTTCTCGGCGGCGACGAGTCATTCGACCGCCTGCTGTCCGAGTGCCGGCGGCGCGGTATCCGGGTCGTCCTAGACGGGGTCTTCAACCATGTCGGCCGCGGCTTCTACCACTTCAACCACATCCTGGAAATGGGTGAGGAGAGCCCGTTCATCGACTGGTTCCACATCCACGGCTTCCCTCTGCGCGCCTACGACCAGCGGGAAGGCCCGGCCCAGTACGAAGCCTGGTGGGGCATGCCGGCGCTGCCCAAACTCGACACGCAGAACCCCGAAGTGCGCGAGTACCTGATGCGGGTGGGCGAGTACTGGATGGACCGCGGCGCCGACGGATGGCGCCTCGACGTTCCCCAGGAGATCGCGACCGAAGGATTCTGGGAGGAGTTCCGCCGGCGGGTCCGGTCCCGGAATCCCGAGGCCTACCTGGTGGGTGAGATATGGGATGACGCCAGCTGGTGGACGGCCTCGGGGGAGCGTTTCGACGGGACGATGAACTACCTGCTCTGCGGCCACAACGTATCGTTCGCCGGTCGTCACCGGATCGATCGCGAACAGGCAGCCCGCCTGCAGTATCGGGTCGAGGAACTCGATGCCGCCGGCTACGCGGCCGCGGTACAGGGACTGATCGACACGTACCCCGCGCACGTGCTGCGATCTCACATGAACCTGCTCGGTTCCCACGACACCGCCCGGATCCTCACGGTGATGGGCGGGGACGTAGCCTCAGTGCGGTTGGCGGCCCTCCTGACCTTCACCTTCCCCGGGGCGCCCTGCATCTACTACGGTGACGAGATCGGCATGGTCGGCGGTCCGGACCCCGACTGCCGCGGTAGCTTCCCATGGGAGCGGCGCAGCACCTGGAACGAGGACATCCTCGCAGCCTTTTCCTCCCTGGCTCACCTGAGACAGAAAAGCCCTGCCCTGCGACGAGGCAGCTACGAGGTCATACATGCCCCACCGGGACAGCATCTGTACGCGTTCCTACGCGAGCACCAGGCCGAGGGACTTCTCATTGCCGTCAACCCTGCCGACTCTGCTGCACAGGCAGATCTAGCCCTTCCGGCAAGCCAGCACCCGGGGAGGCTGCTGTGGGGCTCCGGCGCCGCGGAGCATCACCAGGATGGGATCGAGATCCGGATACCGGCCCGGCAGGGGGCGGTCTGGGAAGTCCTTCGACCGTCCGGAACAGTCCACGAATCCAACTCGTAACGCTCACCGTCTCGCGGTTGAATCGGACTGCGGTAGCATGCCCGGATGCCAGCGCGCGGTCCTCTAATCGACAGAGCTACACCGCGAAACGAAGGGTTCAACGCCCAGGCCAACCTCCCCTACTCGCTCCGCATCGAGGACTTTCGCCTAGCCATGCTGGACGTCTACGACCTCCTGCATGACATCAACCAGGCTTTACTAACCCGAGGCGTCAAACGTTTCGAGGAAACGGTTCGGGCAGCCATATTCTCGGGCATTCTGAGTGATACGATCGCCGCCTCTCTCGCCCAGCACTCGCGCGTGCTGACCGAGAACGAGTTCCACAATGGCCACCCGGACTTGATACCTACCGGGGTCTATCCGCACAACAAGGTTCAATCCGGACATGAGGGCGTCGAGGTCAAGGCGACCAAGGGACGCGGGGCGGTGGATACCCACGGAGCCCGGGACGCTTGGCTTGTCGTATTCCGGTACAAGGTGGATTCACAGTCCGAGCCAGCGATCGAACGGGCTCCCACGAGATTCATCGAGATACTCCTCGGTCAACTAACAACGGACGACTTCAGGCGCAACGAACGGGGGGAGCTAGGAACCCGAACGGCAAGTCCCAACCGTGCCGGTATGAAAAAGCTACGTGCCAACTGGATCTATCGAGAACTCTGATCCTCAACCTTCAATGCCGAGAGGGCAGGGATCGACTCCCTTGCGACCCCTACGTAGTGGCGATCAATCTCTATGCCGATACTGGCGTATCCGACAGCCTCCGCAGCGGCGAGCGTCGAACCTGAACCGGCAAATGGGTCAAGCACCGTTCCCTCACCAAGAGGAAGAACCGCTCGAACGATCTGACGCAGAAAGGCCTGTGGTTTAAGACTGGGGTGGGGTGCCAGCCTCCGTTCGGTAGATCGGGTTGGCGCTGACCGGATCACATCCCCGAATGGGCGAGCATTCGAGATTCGACGCAACCCACCGGTCTTGTACTTCCGGAGATTGTCCATGACCCTCCCTTCGATGGGTCTCCGGAACAGCAGCCAAGGCTCCCACTGGGAGCGAGGCATGACGCTCACACCAGGGAACTCATCGTGTGCGTTCTTGGGCCGGTCCCCTCCTCGAAGCGTCTGGACGAGCCTCACCAATTCTCCACGCCGCTCCAACCCTGCTGCAGTCAGTGCCCGGGCGACGATATGGCTCACCAGAGGATTCGACGCAACCAGAACATGTGCACCCGGAACCAATACGGGCCTGAGGAACTCTCCCCACTCCACGAAGAAGAGTTCCAGCGCGTGAAGATCCCTTGGGCTCAGCGTCGTGAATCTAGGTAGAGGAGACCGCTTCGAACCGTCGAAACTCGGGGGTATCCGCCAGACCCCGCCCCGGCCTTGGCGCAACTTGGTTTGCTGTTCTCTCGTGTACTCCACGAGACCGTACGGAGGATCGGTCACTACGCCGTGCAAGGTCTTCTCCGGCTGGCCCTCCAACCAGGTCATGCAGTCTCCCTCGTAGAGACGGGACTGCCCGTACTCGAAGGCCAAGGAGAGGCCCGCTGATCCCTGAGGGAACGACATATGTGTAACTTAACATGTGGGTAGGACGGCAACGGTCGCCGGGGGCGATGCACCGGTCCCCAGCGTTAGTTGTCGAAGACCGAGTCGGCCAGGATCATCGAAATGTCCCTGACCGCCACCGATTCGTCCTCGCCCAACTCCCGGATGCCGTCGTCGAGCATGACGAAACAGAAGGGGCAGGCCACTGCCACCTCGTCGGCGCCGGTGGCCACGGCTTCCTCGGCGCGATCGATGTTGACCTTCTTGCCGACGTGCTCCTCCATCCACATCTGGGAGCCGCCCGCACCGCAGCAGAATGAACGCGTACCCGAACGTCCCATCTCGACCACGTCGATCCCGCCGATCGACGCCACTACCCCACGAGGGGCCATGTACACGCCGTTGTGGCGACCGAGGTAGCACGAGTCGTGGTAGGTGACCTTCCGCCCTGATCCGTCCTTTGGCTCGATCAGGCCCATCTCCACCAGTTCGGACAGGAGTTGGCTGTGATGGATGACCTCGTACTCACCGCCGAACTGCGGATACTCGTTCTTCAGGGTGTTGAAGCAGTGGGGACACTGGGTGATGACCTTCCTCACCCCTCGCTCCCCCAAGGTCTCGATGTTCTGCAGAGCGAGCATCTGGAAGACGAACTCGTTTCCGGAACGGCGGGCGGGATCGCCGGTGCACAACTCGGCCGGACCGAGGATGGCGAAGTCCACCCCGGCCTCGTGCATGAGCCGGGCGGTTGCCACCGTCACCTTCTGGTTCCGGTCGTCGAAGGAGCCCGCGCAGCCGACCCAGTACAGATACTCGGCCGTCTGCACATCCTGGCCGAGGATGGGAACGTCGAAATCCAACCGGGCCGTCCAGGCAGCCCGCTCACCCTGCCCCATCCCGTAGGGGTTGGAGGAGTTCTCCATCGACAGGTAGGCCTTGCCCAACTCGCTGGGGAAGTCCGCCTCCATGAGGGCTAGGTAGCGGCGCATGTCGAGGATCTTGTCGAGGATCTCGATGTCGACCGGGCATATCTCGTCGCATGCCTTGCAGGACGTGCATGCCCACAACTCCTCCGGGGTGATCCTCTCGAACACATTCTCCGCAGAGACGGTTATCGCCTGATCGACCGTGACCGGGGAGGTGACCACAGGCTCGGCGGTGCGGGCGGCCACCTCCCCGAGCTTGAGGACGATCTCGCGGGGATCGAGGGGCTTCCCGGTGACGTTTGCGGGACACACCGACGTACACCGACCGCACACCGTGCAGGTGTCGGTGTCGAGAAGCTGCTTCCAGGTGAAGTCCCCGACCATCGCCGCGCCGACCGTCTCGATGTCCTCAACCTCCATCAGGTTGGGCATCTCCCGCATCGCGCCCGGTGGACGCTCGCGGGGACCCAAGAACATGTTGACGGGGGATGTGACCATGTGGCGGAGCTTGGTGGTGGGCAGCATCACGAGGAAGACGAGGAAGGACACGATGTGGAGTATCCAGATGACCTGATGGATGCCGGCGGCGGATCCGGCAGGAACCAGATAGGAGAGCGGGTAACCGACGAAAGACCAGATCTCGTGGGCCGGCCGGCCCTCCACTGCGATCCTCGCCGCCTCGGTCGCCACCCCCGTGATCCCGATCGCGGCCAGCGTGACGAGGATCCAGAGGTCCTCGGGTCGGGTCTTCGAGCGCAATCGCCACGGCGCCTGCGCGTACCGGCGAACCGCCGCCCACACCAGGCCGCCCAGGAATACCAGCGCCGCCCCGTCCAGCACGAACGAGTAGACGCGGTAAACGTTGTCCTGTAGGAACTTGAAGTCTGCCGGAAGCAGATGGTCTATCTCGAGGGTCACCGTTCCGAGGAACAGGACCAGGAATCCGTAGTAGACCATCGAATGCATGAGCCCGGCCCACCGGTCCCGCATGAGCGTCTGCATTCGCAGCCCCACGCCCATCGCTTCGAGCCGGTCCTTCCACTGCCCCGTCCGCCGGTCCGGGCCACCCCGCTGCCAGTTTCGTGCCCGTAACGAGAACAGGTAGAAGGTCAGGAACAGGAAACCTGCCACCGCCACGTAGAACAACGCCTCGAGGGCGGTCGGGATGTTGACGAAAACCTCGCGGGAGACGGGACTCTCGGCATGTCCGGGGAATTGACCGCCGAACCAACTCGCCAGCGTGCCGACGGCCGCCAGCACACCCAACCACACCAGGATCTCGGCGGCGGTGAACTTACGGCGCATCCGGGGCCTCCTAGAGCGACGGTCTCCGGAGTGTAGAGGGTGGTGGGTGGTGAATGGTGAATGGTGAATCGTGAATGGTGAATCGTGAATGGTGAATCGTGAATCGTGAATGGTGAATCGTGAATGGTGGATGGTGGATGGTGGATGGTGGATGGTGGATGGTGGGTGGTGGATGGTGAATGGTGAATGGTGAATGGTGAATGGTGAATGGTGAATGGTGAATGGTGAATGGTGAATGGTGAGGTTCTAACCCATCACCGATCACCGCGAGGCTTCGGCTCCCAGTTCGACGGACCGCTTGGTAGCTGCTGCTATCGCCTCGCCTACCAGTGGCCCGAATCCGCCCTGGGCCATCACTGCCAGCGCCGCCTCGGTGGTTCCCCCTGGGGAGGTGACTTTGTGGCGGAGTTCGGCGGGCGAGTCTTCGGACACCTCCATCAAGCTCCCCGCCCCTTTGATCGTCCGGGCCGCAAGCCGTAGGGCTGTACCCGCGTCCAGACCCTGGCGGACTCCCTCCTCGACCATCGCTTCGGCGAGGAGGTACACGTAAGCAGGCCCGCTGCCGGACACAGCGGTAACCGCATCGAGGAGTTCCTCCGGCACTTCCTCCACCGCTCCGACAGCTGCGAGCACGGCGCGCGCCAAGGCCATGTGCTCGGGAGTCGCGTGGGCGCCGGGAGCACAAGCAGTAATACCCTCGCCGATGAGCGCGGGCGTGTTGGGCATCGTCCGGATCACGGGCACGGCTCCCAGAGCGCGCTCGTAGACGATGATCGGCACGCCGGCCACCAGGGCGACCAGAACCTGGTCAGCTGTCACGACCGCCGCCAACTGATCGAGGGCCGCGCGGATGTCCTGGGGCTTGACCGCGAGAACCACCACCTGCTGGCCGGAGACGCCATCCTGTGGAGAGGCGACTGTGCGGCAGCCGGTCGTTGCGCGAAGCTCGGCGGCTCT
This sequence comes from Candidatus Spongiisociaceae bacterium, assembly GCA_965219685.1. Lineage (GTDB taxonomy): Bacteria > Actinomycetota > Acidimicrobiia > Spongiisociales > Spongiisociaceae > JAPPFW01. Next base: position 2,605,019 of record CBDCOH010000002.1, read on the forward strand.
CGGCTCGTACGCCTCTATCAGGGTGAGCTCCGCCGGCTTCCAACCGGCCTTCATCAACCCTGACAGCACCGCGCCACCCATCGCACCCACTCCGACTATGGCTATGGAAGGTCTGGCCATCGGCAGTCAGTATATGGCGGATCCGGCATCCGGGACAGGGATCGATAACCGAACCCGTAGGGTCAAACCGGTGACGACCGGCCCAGAACCTCCCGGATCGTCGATACCAGCGCCCCCACCGCATCCCGGTTGTATCCCTCGGGGATGATGACGTCGGCATACCGCTTGGACGGCTCCACAAACTGGAGGTGCATCGGGCGCACGGTGGCCAGGTACTGACGCACGATGGAGTCGAATGACCTGCCCCGCTCCCTCATGTCCCGCTCCACCCGGCGGAGCACCCGCACGTCGGGATCGGTGTCTACGAATACCTGCAGATCCATGACCCGGCGCAGTTCGGGTTCCACGAGGATCAGGATTCCTTCGATCAGGACGACCGGGCGCGGCTCCACCACCGAGGTCTCGGGTCGGCGGAGATGCCGGGAGAAGTCGTAGACGGGTTGGTGGATGGGTCGGCCGGCCGCGAGATCCGTCACATGGGATGTGAGCAACTCCGTCTCCAGGGAATCTGGATGGTCGTAGTTGACCCTCGTTCGTTCCTCGTATGAGAGTTCGGGCCGGTGCCGGTAGTAGGCGTCGTGGGCTATCAGCGCCACGTGATCCGGCCCGATCTGCTCGACGATGGAGGCGCAGATGGTCGTCTTGCCGGAGCCCGAACCACCCGCCACTCCGATCACCAGAGGTGTCCCCTGCGGCCACTCCGGTTCCGGCGGCGCAGCCGTCCGGCCGTCCGGGGTCACCGCTTCTTCTTCCGGGCCTTCTGCTCGGCTTTCATCCGCGCCTTGTGCTGCCTCAGCTCCTCGATCTGATCGAAGTCGGAGATGTCGGCTATGGAAGGCCAGTCGGCCGCCACCGCCTCCCAGCCCTCCGGTGCCTCCTCCAGACGTTTGCCCACTATTCCTACGAAGATCCGGGACTTGGCGACGCCGAAGCCGGGCAGCTTCTTGAGACGCCTCAGCAGATCCGGCCCATCGCCCGCGGTGCGCCAAACAGCCGCTACATCGCCGTCGTAGTCATCGACGAGGGCCTGGCAGAGAGCTTGGGTACGGCGACCCATCGAGTTGGGGAAGCGGTGCAGCGCCGGCGGCCCCCGGAATATGGACTCGAGTTCATCACCGTCCATCGAGGCAATGTGGGCCGCATCCAACGGACGGCCCAACCGCTCCTGGAGTAGGTGGGGCGAGTTGAACGCCATCTCCATCTTCACCTGCTGGTCGAGCAGCATTCCGATCATGAGGGCGAGCGGGCTGCGGGCCAGCAACCGATTGGCCTCCTCCGAGTACGTCCACGGGAGTGTGTCCGGCATCGATCCTCCTCTCGTAACCAAACGGTAGCGGTCGGGCCGGGATGTAGTACCCCGACACATCTGGTTGACTTGGAACGTGTCCGTGATGCTAAACCCCACCACCGAGAGGCAGGAGTGGCTGGAGATCCTCCGACGGGAACTCCCCGATGAGCGAATCCAGCTGTGGCCGGACATCGACGACCCCGATTCGGTCGAGTTTGCCGTTTTCTGGCTCCACGACACCACCGACCTGCTCCGCTACCCGAAACTGCGGACCATCCTGTCGGTGAGCGCCGGGGTGGAGCAGTTCCTCCGTGGCGACTACCCCGACGTACCGATCGTCAGGATGTCCGATCCGGCGATGGCGGACGAGATGGCGGCCTACGCCGTCCACTGGGTGGTCCACTTCCACCGCCGGATGGCCACCTACCTGGAACTCCAGACCGCGAGCGAGTGGCGTCCGATCAGGACCGTGGATGCCCATGGCTTCCCGGTGGGCATTCTGGGTTATGGCATGATGGGCCGCAGGGTTGGAGATGCGCTCGCCCGGCTCGGATATCCGTTGGGGGCATGGACCCGGTCGGGTGGCCAGAATCCCGGCGTCACGCATTTTCGAGGATCCGACGGTCTCGACCAGATGTTGGGCGTCTCCGCCGCCGTCATAAACATCCTGCCGCTCACGCCGGACACCGAAGGACTGATGAACGCGGAGCGGTTCGCCCGATTCCGTGGTGGCGCCCTGTACATGTCGATGGGACGGGGCGGCACGACCGTCGAGGCCGACCTCCTCGCCGCGCTCGACCGCGGTCCCCTGAGGACAGCGGTGCTCGACGTAACCGCCGCGGAGCCACTGCCTCCCGGATCACCCCTCTGGAGCCACCCCAGGGTCCGGATCACCCCCCACGCAAGCGGGTTCACCAGGGCCCGGACTGCTGCCCCACTCGTAGCCGCCAACGTCCGCCGGATTCGCAGAGGTGAGCACCCATTCCCGTTGTACGATCCTCAACGGGGCTACTGAATGGTGCCACGGCAGCCGGCGCCACGCGGGGGTGACAAGTCCGGAAGCGGACGTCCCGTCCACCCTCTGGCATGACTCAGGTCCCTCTCGCTACTGTCCTGCGTATATGGATCTGGCTGACCGGGTGTGCGTGGTAACAGGAGGCGCAGGAGGGATCGGCGCGGCGCTCGCGCGCAGGTTCGTGGCCGAAGGCGCCGGCGCGGTCGTGATCACGGACCTTGACAAGGACCGGACCGCAGCCGCGGCGGCTGAGATAGGCTGCATCGGACTCCCCCGCGACGTCACGGATGCGCAGGCGGTCGGAAGCCTCGTCCGGCGCGTGCTTGCCGATCATGGAAGGATCGACCTCTTCGCCTCCAATGCGGGGGCGTCCGTGGACGGGGGCGTCGACGTGCAGGACGGGGACTGGCAGAGGTTGTGGGACCTCCACGTCATGGCACATGTCTATGCGGCCCGGGCGGTGTTACGACCGATGATCGCTGCAGGAGGCGGCTACCTGCTGCAGACGGTGTCCGCCGCCGGGCTCCTCGCATCCCTGACCAGCCTTCCCTACACGGTCACCAAGACCGCCTCGCTGGCGTTGGCCGAATGGTTGGCGATCACCTACCGCCAAGCCAACATCCGGGTGTCGGCAGTGTGTCCATTGGTAGTGGACACCCCTCTTGCGGCGCGCTTCCATCTCGATGGCGGGGCGGGGCCTGCCATGAGCCCGGATGAGGTCGCAGGAGCCGTCGTCGAAGGGATCCGCGACGAGCGCTTCCTCATCCTCCCCCATCCGGAGGTGGCTGACTTCATGGATCGGAAGGCCTCGGACAGGGATCGCTGGCTGGCCGGCATGTCCAGGTTGTTCGAACATGTCACATCCGAGACCGGGGCGGACAGCTCCACTTGAGAGTTGCAGCGATCGATCTGCGCGGCGTCACGGTGATGAAGGCCGGGAAGGAATTGATCTCCGGTGTGGACTGGCGGGTGGAAACGGGCGAGCGCTGGGTGCTGTTCGGTCCGAACGGGGCAGGTAAGACAACCCTGCTGCAGGTGGTCTCCACCTACCAGTTCCCGGCCCGGGGGACCGCCACCATCCTCGGCCAGCAGATGGGACACACCGACGTTCGCCGCCTCCGTCCCCGGATCGGCTATGTGGGACCGGCGCCGGCGGCCCTGGTCAGGCGTCACCTTCCGTGCAGGGACATCGTGGTCACCGGCCGCCATGCGGCGTTCGTGGACACGCGATGGCATCACTACACCGACGCGGACTGGGAATTCGCCCACCGTCAAATGGAGACCATGGGAGTAGCGGCTCTGGCGGACCGCGAGTTCGCCACGCTTTCCGATGGGGAGAGGAAGCGGGTCCTCATCGCCAGGGCCCTCGTGGCTCGTCCCGACCTGCTGCTGCTGGACGAGCCTGGGACCGGGCTCGACCTGGGCGCGCGGGAACGCCTGATCGCTTCCCTGTCCGGCATGGCCGGGAATGCGGAGGGCCTGACTGTGATCCTGGTCACCCACCATGTGGAGGAGATCCCCCCCGGATTCGACAGGATGCTGATCCTGGCCGATGGCCGGGTGACGGCCCGCGGGGAGATCAGCCGGACGCTGACCGGCGACACCCTGACCGCCATCTACGGAATCCCGATCGGGGTGACTTCTTCCAACGGCCGTTACATGGCTACAGGCAACCACCATCCGGGGCGGACCATTGGTCCCAACTCGTAACTCCTGGTTGGCCCGGCCTTAACCCGGAGGTGGCACGGGATCGACATCCATCGGGTACCTTCTCCGGTAACGCTCCGAGACTCGGCGAGCCAGGATTGCGACGCTCGCCGCGGCTCGGAGCCACATGTTCTCAGGGCAGAGGTTTCGCGCCTTCCGGGAAGCGCACGGTTGTTCCTCGACGGGCCGCCGGCTCAGACCTTGATGCCGCGGCGACGCATGTCGGCGATCACGGCCTCTATACCTTTCTTGTCGATCGTCTTTATCCCCTTGGTGCTGACCGTCAGGGTCACGTAGCGGCGCTGCGACGGAACCCAGTAGCGCTTCTTCTGGACATTCGGGGTCCAGCGACGGTTCGAACGCTTGTGAGAGAACGAAACCTTCTTGCCGAACGTGGGCTTCTTCCCCGTCACCATGCAGATCTTGGACATGTCGAGACCCCCGCGATGTAGAGGGATAGGGCGGATGCCAGTCTAGATGAGATGGCAGGTAGCGCAAGCCCCGCCGCCCCAACTGCGGGACATCTGTCCCGGACGATGGGGTTCCCCGCTATCGGGCCAGGTTCCGAGCCCTCCGTGCCGCGGTGAAAACAGGAGCTATTCCCAACCCGGTTTCGTGGCGTCTGCTAGGTTGCGAGAGGTTAGGCCAGCAACAGGGGAGACCAGATTCAGATGGAACTCGCGCAACGTAATCGTGTCTTCACGAAGTCCGGAATCGCGGCGGTCGTCGTTCTCACGCTCGGACTGCTATTCCTCCGACCATTGGTAGTACACGCCGCCGGCTTGGTAGAGGGAGAGACCCAGTTCGTCCTCAACACCTTCGCCTTCCTCGTGTGGGGCGCGCTGGTGATGTGGATGTGTGCCGGTTTCACGATGCTGGAATCCGGCGCGGTCCGGACGAAGAACGCCTCGATGATCTGCCTGAAGAACATCGGCATCTACTCGATCGCCGGACTGGCCTACTTCATTCTCGGCTACAACCTCATGTACGTGGACGTGGGTGGATTCATCGGTAAGTTCACCATCTTCTACGGGTCCTCGGTGAGTGAACTCGCCCTCCTGGACGGAGCGGCGGGGGCGGCCTCGGAGGTGGTTGGCAACGGGTATGCGGTGATGTCCGACTGGTTCTTCCAGATGGTCTTCGTCGCAACCACTGCCTCCATCGTGTCGGGCGCTATCGCCGAGCGGGTCAAGATGTGGTCGTTCTTCCTGTTCACGCTGATCCTGACCGCGGTCCTCTACCCGATCATCGGCGCTTGGACCTGGGGAGAAGGCTGGCTGTACGAGATGGGGTTCGTGGACTTCGCCGGCTCCACCATCGTCCACAGTACCGGCGGATGGGCGGCCCTGGCCGGGCTGATCGTCATCGGGCCCAGGCTCGGAAAGTTCCGGAAGGATGGCTCCGTCAAGCCGACTCCCCCGTCCAACGTGCTGGTGGTGACCCTCGGGGTCTTCATCCTCTGGCTGGGATGGTTCGGGTTCAACGGCGGCTCGCAACTGGCGCTCGGAAGCGCGCTCGACGCGGTGGCCATGAGCAACGTGCTCGTCAACACGAACCTGGCTGCGGCTGCCGGTGTCGTGGCCGCCCTCGCCGTCTCACGGCCCCTCCTGGGCAACATGGACCTGTTCGCCGGTCTGAACGGGGCGATCGCCGGCCTGGTGTCGATCACCGCCGGCCCGAACGTCAACGACCACTGGTGGGCGATCATTATCGGCGCCATCGGCGGCGTGCTGTGCACGGCGGGCATCAAGTGGCTGACGCAACTGAAGATCGACGACGTGGTGGGGGCGGTTCCTGCTCACCTGTTGTGCGGCATCTGGGGAACCCTGGCAGCCAGCATCGCGGCGGGCGCACAGCTCGGGGTGCAGATCGTCGGCATCCTCGCAGTCGGAGCGTTCGCATTCATCGCCTCCTACATCGTGTGGCGTCTGATCGATATGACGGTCGGGCTGCGGGTGTCGAAGCAGGTCGAGCGGATGGGCCAGGACAGCGGCGAACTGGGGATCGAGGCATATCCCGAGTTCGTGCTCATGCCCGAAGAATTCGGCGACGAGGACTAGGAACGGTACACCCGTCCCGGATCCCCTACGGAGCGCCCCGCCGGCGCCCGTAGGGGATCCTTCTTTTCGAGCCCCGTACGAACGCACTAGCCGAGCTAGCTAAGGGATCTAACCACCGATTATCAACTAGCAACTAGGGAATGAGTACAACCTTGCCGGTGACTTCACGGTTCGCGATGGCCGAGAGGGCCTCGGTGGCGGACTCCAGGGGGAAGCGAGCGGAGATGCGGGGTTCGATTACTCCTCTGGCCGTCCACTCGAGCAGCCTGGCGAAGTTAGCGCGGTTTCCCTCCGGATCACGGTCCGCGTAGGCACCCCAGAACACTCCCACGATCGAGGATCCCTTGAGCAGGGGAAGGTTCGTCGGGGCCTTGGGGATCCGGCCCGACGTGAAGCCCACCACCAGGATCCTGCCCTCCCAGTTGACACAGCGCAGGCACTCCAGGAAGGTGTCGCCACCCACCGGGTCGTAGATGACGTCGGCGCCGACCCCTCCGGTCAGTTCCTTGGTTCGCTCCTTTAGCGACTCGACGCTGTAATTGATGGTCTCGTCGGCACCGAGGTCCGTGGCCACCCGGGCCTTGGCGTCCGAGCTGACCGCGGCGATCACGCGGGCCCCAAGGGCCTTTCCGATCTGGATGGCTGCTGAACCCACCCCGCCCGTGGCCCCGGTTATCAGCAGGTTCTCACCCGGAGCCATACGGGCGCGGTCGACCAGGGCGTGGTACCCGGTCCCGTAGGTTAGCGCCATACACGCCCCCTGCTCCATGGTGACCGCATCCGGAAGGGCGAACGTCCTGTCCGCCGGCACTACGAACTGCTCCGCCATTGCGCCCGACAGAAGGTTGAATCCCATCACGCGGTCGCCCACGGAGAGGTGGGTGACCTCTCCACCCAACGCAAGGACCCTGCCGGCCGCCTCGGCGCCTGCCACGAAGGGGAGGCGGGGACGGTCCTGGTAGAGACCGCCGATCATCAGGATGTCGGGGAAGTTCAGCCCGACCGCTTCAACCCCGATCAGGACGTCGCCCGGCCCGGGTACCGGAGGATCGACGTCCTCGTAACGCAGTCCCTCGATCGGACCGAACTCGTGGACCATCTGGGCCTTCATGCCTTCTCCTTTGCGAGCTTGGGGCGCCGTTGGTACGGATTGAGAGGATACCGGCAGCGCGCTACTCCCATCTCACCCGGGGTCGGTTCGACCCGAAGGCCCACGGCCACATCCCTCAGGAATACCTTGAACATGCAACTGCGACTCATCGGTCGCTCAGGTGCCTTAACGAGGATAGGATGAATGTCATGATTGTTTCAGTTGTCTTATAACACGGCACGCAACTAAACTCGTCGCATGGACACGATCTCCCTCATCGATCTGGGCCCGGTGATCGCAGCCGTTCTCGGCCCGATGCTCGCTTTCGTCGCGGTGTCGATGCGCTATCAGCATGTCGACGGAACCAAGACCCGCCAACTGATCACGGACTCCGAGAAGGAAGCCCGCGGCCTGGCGGCGAACTCCCGGGAAGAAACCCGCCAACTGATCGCCAACTCCAAGGAAGAGACCCGCGAGCTCATTGCCAACTCCGAGATGGAAACCCGCCAACTGATCGATCAATCGAACAAAGACACCCGCCAACTGATCGAGCGATCGAACAAAGACACCCGCCAACTGATCGATCAATCGAACAAAGACACCCGCCAACTGATCGATCAATCGAACAAGGAGACTCTGGAAGCCGCACGCGAATTGATCGATGGGATCGCCGCCGGGCTAGCCGAACACCGGCGCGAGACCAGAGAGGGCTTCAGGGAGGTGAACAGAAGCTTGGCTGACACCCGTGAGAGGCTTGCCCGCATCGAGGGGCATCTCGGCATCGGGATGCCCCTGCCAAGGCCAGACGGGAACGCAGCCGACGCCGCGTAGCGCATACGCGCCACAACCAGGCAACTAATACAGGAACATAGGCTTGCCGGCCACGGCTCTGATGTCGGGCCGGTAGTTCTCGGCATCGTAGAAGGCGTCCACGTCCACGGTCCGCGCCCCCTCCGCCAGCACTGATAGGTGCCGAGTCGTATAGGCGCCGCCCTCAATGGCGACCATATGCCCGCTGGTGCCGGAGAGCATCAACTCGGCCGCCATCGTGCCGAAGTTGAACCCGACCATCAGGTCGAGGACATCCGGAGGACCGCTACGCATGAGATAGGCGACCCGCTGGTTCATGATGCCTATGCCGGTGATCTGTTTGATCAGGCTGCCGGTCATTTCCCCGATCCCGCCCAGCTTGCGGTGACCGTAGGCGTCGGCCTCTCCCGATTCGACCCGATCCCCACCGGTGAGCGAGGCACCCTCGGAGACGACCACCACTGCGTACCGGCTGGGGTTGGCCTGCCGGTCAGCCACCACCATCGCGGCCAGGCGCTCGATGTCGAACGGCACTTCGGCTATCAGGGTCCGGTCGGCCGATCCGAGATAGCCGGCCGCCAGGCTGGTAGCTCCCGAGTAGCGCCCGAACAACTCGACCACGGCCACCCGCTCGTGGCTCCCGACTGCGCTCCGGAGGTTGTTGATGAAACCGACCGATCGCGTGACCGCGGTTGAGAATCCGACGCAGTACTCGGTCCCGGGCACGTCATTGTCCATGGTCTTGGGAATCGCCACCACGGGCACGCCCTCATCATGCATGCGCAGCGCGTACGACAAGGTGTCGTCCCCTCCGATGGCCACCAGCGCGTCGAGTCCCAGACGCTCGACGACCCGGACGGCGTGGCGGGTGAGGTCGTAGGGCGGATCGGAGGCCGGAGGGGTGATGAAAGAGGGAACGCCGCGCTCCGCCACCCGTCCTGGGTTGGTCCGGCTGCTGTGCAGGATGGTCCCGCCGGTCCGGTCGATCGCCCGGACCGCCAGGCGGTCCAACTCCATCGTGTGGACGGCGACCGAATCGCGGTCATCAGGATCGATGTTGAGAACCGCACCCCAGCCACGCCGCAGACCGAGTACGGAGTGTCCGGCCTCCCCCACCCGGGTCACGAAAGCCTTGATGACCGGATTGAGTCCCGGAACGTCGCCTCCCCCGGTAAGGATCCCTATGCGCACCTGTGTCTCCGTCCGTCGCTGCCGTCCCGAGCAGGAGTCGGTGGGAACACCGGACCCGCCGGGCCGTCACATCCGTTGCTTGGGCGGAACGCTACCCGATGGGATCGGGGTCCGGTACCTGGCTACTCTGACCCGGTGAAGCTCTTGAACCTCGACCATGTGGCCATCGCGGTCCATGACCTCGATCAGGCGATCGCCGACTACGGACGCAGGTACGGCGTATCGCCCATGCACCGCGAAGTGGTCGAGGAACAGGGGGTGGAGGAGGCGATGCTGCCCGTGGGAGGCTCGTTCGTCCAGTTGATCACCGCGCTTCGCCCGGACACGCCGGTGGGCAGGTTCCTGGAGCGTCGCGGGGAGGGCCTGCACCACATCGCCTACGCGGTGGTCGACATCGTGGCAGCCCTCGCCCATCTCGAAGCTGAGGGGGCCAGGCTGGTGGACGAGGTTCCCAGAATCGGGGGTCGAGGCGCCCAGATCGCCTTCGTCCATCCGAAAGGAGGAAACCAAACCCTCGTCGAGTTGGTCGAATACTCATTGTGAACAATGGACACGCCACAGATTCCGGCGTTTGCTTCCGCATCACCGGGGGCGCCGGGCCTTACGAAGCAGCGGCTATCGCCGCCGCGATCGACCATTCGCTGGCCGAGGAGCGGAAAGTAGCCGGTCCGCCTGCCCGCAGGTTCTCGAACTGGAGGATGGTTGCGATGGGCGAGCCGTTCGTCCCACCGCGGCCCATCACCAATGGCGTGCTCAACGGCGCCGCACGATCGAGCGCGCCTCGGCCGAGCCGACCATCAGGGTCGTGATCAGGTAGACCACCCCGGCGACCCCCAACCCCAGCAAGGTCGCCACCACCCCGGTCGTGAAGTCCGGTACCAGCCCGCCGGTGACCGCGTTCGCAGCCAGCCAACCGGCGACAGCGGCCAACCCGGTGGCGATGGTTACCTGTCGGACCGTTCGAGCCAACCCGGCGAGGCCCTCCGCAGAGTGGCGACGACGCCACAGCAGACCCAGCGTGAGCGCATGTCCGGTGATCGCGAGCGAACTGGCTACCGCGATTCCCGGCACCCCGCCCGCGTGGAAGCCGATCAGGAACATGGGAATGGCGAGAAGAGTCCAGCCTGTTCCGGCCCCCACCGGGATCCACATCTGGCGATGGGCGTAGAAGGCCCGGCCGAAGACCTGATGGACGCCCCAGGCGGGGATGCTCAGCGAGTACCCGACCAGGGCCGCGGCGGTGAGTACCGTTCCTTGCTCGCTGAACTCGCCATGCTGGAAGGCGACCCTGATCGCCGGCTGGCTGACCGCGATGGCACCGGCCACCGCCGCACCACCGGCGAATACGACCATCCGCGCCGCCCTGCCCATCGAGGCCAGCATCTCGTCGCGGCGGCCTTCAGCCACGAGACGGGCCAAGTACGGGTAAGCGGCCACCCCTGCAGCCTGGGCGATCACACCCACAGGAACCATGTTCACACGGCGGGCCAGACCCAGACTGAAGATCGACCCGTCCGGGGCTGCCGCCGCCACGAGCTTGCCGATCGACTCGTCGAGCACCACGATGGACTGCCCGATCATCAGCGGGATCGCCAGGCGGAGGTACGCCCGGAACTCGGAGTGCGCGAAGTCGGGCCATCCCGCGGTCACGCGCATCCCCGTCCGGCGAGCCCCCCACCATTGCAGGGCCAGGTTGCCGACCAGAGCCCCACCCAGCGCTCCGAGGATGAATCCGGTGGCGGCCACCTCACCCGACCCGGTTCCGACCAGGCCACCAACGATTATCCCCGCGTTGTAGATGATGGGAGCCAGGACGGGGATGAGAAACCGCCCGTGGGCGTACTGAACGGCCATGAACAACCCGCCGAGCACGAAGAAGACCTGAGCAGGCAGGACCAACCGGGTGAGGCGGGTCACCTCAACCAACTGATCGGCGTCCAACCGACCGCCAGACCCGAACAGCACCTCGACGATGACCTCCGCAGCAGCCACAGCCAACCCGGTCAGGATGACGATCAATACCGCGACCGGGCGGAAGACCGCGTTGAACGCAGCACGCGCACCCTCGATGTCGTCGGCGGCGAGATAGCGGCTCAGGATCGGAATGAAGGTGATAGCCAGAAAACCCCCGGCCATCAGATAGTTGAGAAAGTCGGGAACGATGAAGGCAGCCTCGTAGGCGTCGGCCACCGGCGTGTCACCTAGGCGGTTGGCCAGAACCACGTTGCGGGCGAACCCGAGCAGGCGGGACAGGAGGATCCCGGCTGCCACTACCTGCACGGCTCGGGTCATGCCCCTGGTGGCCCAGATCATGGGATCCGGTCTCGGAGTGCCTCGAGTACCCGGTCCGGAACCTCCAGATCCCCCCTTCCGACACCCACCCCGATACCCGGCTTGTAATCCCCGTGGAAGTCCGACCCGCCCGAAGGCAGCAACCCGAAGGATCGGACCGATCGCTCCAGTTGTCTGCGCATTGCGCTGTCGTACTCGCTGTAGAAGCACTCGACACCGACCAACCCCATCCCCGCCAGCCATCGGTAGGTGGCTTCGTACTCCCCTGTACTGTCCAGGCCGAGAGTGTGGGGATGGGCCAGGACCGGTACGGCCCCGGAGCGGCGGGCCATTGCGATCGCCTCCTCGGGAGACAACAAGCGGCGGGGCGCGTAGGCCGGTTTGCCAGCCCCCAGGTACTCCCGGAATGCCGTGGAGATATCCGGAACGTACCCCTTCCGCTTCATCACCGCGGCGAAATGAGGACGGCCGACGCTACCTCTCCCCGCCTCGGCCAGAACCTCCGGGTAGTCGATGTCGAGACCGAGGTCGCTCAGCCGCCGGGCAATGTCCCGATTCCGTCGATGGCGCGCTTCGCGCAGGTCCGCCAGCCGGTCCTGAAGGGGTCCCCGGCCGGGCTCCAGGAACAGGACCACCACGTGCAGGCCTCCCCGATCCCACTCGCAGGACAACTCGGTCCCGGGTATCAACTCGATCCCGTGCCGCGCGGCCTCCGATCGCGCTTCCCCTACTCCCTCGAGCGTGTCGTGGTCGGTGAGCGCAACGGCCGACAGCCCGGCGCGGGCCGCCAGCCTCACCACCTCCGAAGGCGGCTCGGTTCCATCCGACGCGGTCGAGTGAGCATGGAGATCGACAGCCATCCCCTCGGGAGGCTAACCCCCGGCAACCGGTATCAACGGAACAAGGGGTCCGGTTCAGCCGTCCGGAGTGGTTACGTCGGTCACCGAAGGCTGCACCGGTGCCGGATCGGCGGGTTGGTCACCACCGGTGACCAGGTTTCCGATCACGAAGACCACCACCAGGATGGCCGCTATGACCAGCCCGTTGACTATGCGGCGGCGCCACTTGGCGCGGCGGGCGGCACGCCGCTCCGCCTCGAGCCGCGCTTGGCGGTTCTGCTTCTGGCGTGCTCGTTTCTCACTGCCCATGCAGCCACTATTCTAGGGGTGCTGTTGCGGAGCCGGAACTTCGGGCCGTGTGCAGTGCCCGCGGTGCGGTGCGCGACGGCAGCCTTCAAACTGTTCCCCCCGGGATCCGAACTCATGTCCTTGCTCGTCCAGAAATACGGTGGCACCTCGGTGGCCGACCCCCAGCGCATCCGGCACGTTGCTCGACGTGTCGCCAGGACGCGCCGCGCCGGCAACGACGTGATCGTGGTCGTGTCCGCGATGGGCAAGTCGACCGACGACCTCATCTCGCTTGCCCACCAGGTCAACCGCCAACCACCCGCCCGCGAGATGGACATGCTCCTGACCGCCGGCGAACGGATATCGATGGCCTTGCTCGCGATGGCGCTGCACCGCGAGGGAACACCGGCACTGAGCCTCACCGGCTCGCAAGCCGGCATCCTCACCGACGCCGCTCACGGGGAGGCGAAGATCACCGAGATCCGCGGCACCCGGGTCCGTGACGGGCTGCAAGACGGCAAGGTGGTGATCGTTGCCGGATTCCAGGGTGTGGATCCCGCGTCCAAGGAGGTGACCACGCTCGGAAGGGGAGGGTCCGACGCGACGGCAGTGGCGCTGGCATCCGCCCACCGCGCTGACACCTGCGAGATATACACCGATGTCAACGGGATCTACACCGCCGACCCCCGGGTCGTATCCGGCGCACGGAAGTTGGACGAGGTGTCGTTCGACGAGATGCTCGAGCTTGCGGCCGGCGGCGCGGGAGTGCTCATGGCCCGATCCGTCGAGGTGGGCCGCAGATTTGGCGTACCGATCCACGTCCGTTCATCCTTCGCGGAGGACGAGGGCACATGGGTCAAGGAGAGAACTATGGAAGAGGCGATCATCAGGGGCGTCGCGCACGACACCTCGGAAGCCAAGGTAACGATCCGGGGAGTGCCGGACCGTCCGGGAGTTGCGGCTGCCCTATTCGAAACACTGGCAGATGCCCGCGTCAACGTCGACATGATCGTGCAGAATGTCGGGGAGGATGGAAGTACGGACATCAGCTTCACGGTCCCCGAGTCCCATGCTGGTGCAGCTTCCCGTGCCACCGATCCTTTGGTGGAGGAGTTGGGCGCCCACGGGTTTGCGGTCGACTCCGAGATCGCCAAGGTGTCGCTGGTCGGCGCCGGCATGAAGTCCAGTCCCGGCGTGGCTGCGCGCGTGTTCCGTGCTCTCGCCAATGCTCGCATAAACATCGAGATGATCTCCACCTCCCCGATCCGGATCTCCTGCGTGGTCCGCCGGGAGTGTGTCGAACCGGCCGTCAGGGCACTACACACCGAGTTCGATCCTCCGGTGATCACCGAGGAGGTGGGCGCAGATGCCTGACTCCCCCCGTATCGCAGTCGTCGGAGCTACCGGCGCGGTGGGCCGGACCATGATTGCCATCCTCGAAGAGCGGAACCTCCCGGTCGCCCAGCTCCGGCTGATGGCCTCCGAGCGCTCCGCCGGGACCGTGGTGAACACGCGCTGGGGGGAGGTGACGGTCGAGCAACTCGACGAGGCCGACCCCTCCGGGATCGATATCGCTCTGTTCTCGGCCGGCGCGGCGCGCAGTCGCCGGCACGCGCCCGCCTTTACCGCCGCGGGAGCGGTGGTCGTCGACAACTCCTCGGCCTTCCGCCAGGATCCTGGCGTGCCTCTGGTGGTGGCGGGGGTAAATGACCACGCCGTAGCCTCGCATGACGGCGTCATCGCCAACCCAAACTGCACCACCATGACGCTCATGATGGCCGCCGGTCCCCTCCACCGCCACGCCGGCCTGGCGAGGATGGTGGCCATGTCCTACCAGTCGGTGTCGGGTGCGGGGATGAGCGGGATGGATGCCCTCATGCACCAGACCGGCGTCCTCATCAGCCAGCCCGAAGCCCTAGTAGCCGGAACCTGGAAGGACCCGGGAAGCGAGCCGTTCCAGCGCCCGATCGGCTTCAACGTCCTCCCGTTGGCGGGATCGATAACGGGCGCGGGTCACACCGACGAGGAGTGGAAGCTCGTGAACGAGACTCGCAAGATCCTCGAGCGTGAAGACATATCGGTGGAACCCACCTGCGTGAGGGTGCCTGTCATGGTCGGGCACGGCATCTCGGCCACCATGTGGTTCGACACTCCGCTGGATCCCGAGACCGCCCGTAAGGTGCTCGAGGAAGCACCCGGCGTGGTGCTGTGGCCCGACGACCACGTGGCGACTCCGCTGGATTCGGCCGGCGCCGACCCGGTGCTGGTGTCCCGGATCAGACCCACTCTGGGTCAACCAGGCGGGATAAGCCTATGGACGGTGGGCGACAACCTCCGCAAGGGCGCCGCCCTCAATGCGGTCGAGATCGCCGAACTTCTCATCTGATCGGCGCTCCCACAGTGCCCATCGCGGTGCTGCCGGTCTAGACTCATTCTATGGATACCCCCACTCCGGCCTGGGTCTCCGGCGGAGAGTCGACCGCCGGGCCCCTCTTCCACGAGCCGTCGTTCGAGACCGTCCAAGAGCTCCGCGCCTACCGCAAACAGGTTCTGGTGACCGCGTACCGGCTGTTCGGCGCCTTCGGGTGGGGTTCACTGGGCGATGGGCACATTACGGCTCGCGACCCGGAGCAGCCCAACGCCATGTGGCTGATCCGCCATGGCGTACCCTTCCACCGGACCACAACCTCCGACCTGGTCCTCGTAGGTCCTGATGGACGGGTCGACAGTGGGGACGCCATCAACAAGACCGCCTACTACATACATGCCCCGATACATGAGGCGCGACCTGAGGTGGTAGCAGTCGCTCACACCCACACCCCATATGCGACTCCGTGGGCCGCCAACGTGGAACCCTTCCAGATGATCTGCCAGGAAGCCACCGCCTTCTTCGAGGACCACTCCATCTTCGAGGGTGAGGAGGTTCAGGTCTCCGACTTCGACACCGGCAAGCGTATCGCCGCCGCCCTCGGAGAGACCAAGGCGGTTCTGCTACGCAACCACGGACCGCTGACGGTGGGGTACTCGGTGGAGGAGGCGATCGGCTGGTTCCTGTTGGTGGAACGAGTGGCGGAGGTTCATGTCAAGGCCCATCGCGCCAAACCGATAAGCGACGAGTCGGCGCGGCACGCAGCCATCGAGATAGGCCACGTCGGCATGGCCCTCAACGCCTTCGAGTACGCCGTGATGTCGAAGCTTCCGGAATCCCAGATCTGGGGAGACCCTCGGGGGTCCCACACCCCGGCGTCGTTGACCCGCGGGGCCTGAACGAGTAGTTGGTAGTTGGGGATCGGGAGACCGCGGGGTCGCTAGGCAATGGCGAACGGTGTCCGGTCGGGCAGGCGGGATTTGAACCCACGACCTCTTCGTCCCGAACGAAGCGCGCTACCAAGCTGCGCCACTGCCCGTAGGGCGAGTCTACTCGAATCCGCACCGCCCACATCAGACCGGGGTCCTCGAAACTCTCATCTTGGATATCCGGCGGCGATCCATCACCAGCACGGTGAAGAGCAACCCCTCGTACTCGACGCGGTCCCCGGCTACGGGTATGCGACCGGACACGAACAGGAAGAGACCGGCCACCGTTGAGTAGGGACCGTCCTCCACCAGCGCACCGGTCGCCTCCTCGAACTCGTCGATCGGAGTCTTGCCGTCGACCAACCACGTGTCATCGCCGAGCGGTAGGGCGGTCGGAGCCCGCGGGTCGTACTCATCCTGGAGTCCCCCCACCAGCTCGCCTACGAGATCCTTGATCGTGACGAGGCCGTCAACTCCGCCATGCTCGTCCATGACCATCGCTATCCCGGTCCGGCGCGCACGCAGATCCCGGAGCACCCGCATCACGGGAGCACTCTCCGGCGCGTAGTAGGGCGTCCGGAGCAGGCCTAGTACGCCGTCCGGATCGAGTTCGTCCTGCTGGCTCAGCACATCCTTGGCGTAGAGAACACCCCGGACCGAATCCAGGTTCTCCTGCTCGCTGACCACCGGAAAGCGAGAGTGTGCTGTGGCCGCCACCGCATGGCGGACTGCCCCGGAGGTCACGGGCATGGGGAGGCTGACTATGTCGACCCTTGGCGTCATCACATCCCTGACCGGCTGATCAGCGGTCTCGAACAGGCGCTCGATGATCTCCCTCTCCGCCGAGTCGATCTCGCCCCTGCTCTCGCCGAGGATGGCAAGAGCCCTCACATCAGCCAGGGTCA
Source organism: Candidatus Spongiisociaceae bacterium (assembly GCA_965219685.1). Lineage (GTDB taxonomy): Bacteria > Actinomycetota > Acidimicrobiia > Spongiisociales > Spongiisociaceae > JAPPFW01. The sequence continues at coordinate 2,621,921 of CBDCOH010000002.1, forward strand.
CTGTCCGCTCCTGCGAAGGCGGCAGCCGGAACAGTCTGATGATCCCGGTTCCGAGGCCGATGAACACCCGTGATATGGGCCGGAGTCCCACGGCCAGCACCCACACCGGCAGGGCCGCCAGCAATCCGTACCTCTCGGGATAGCGGGCGGCCAGCGTCTTCGGGGTCACTTCGCCCACAACCAGAACAAGGATGGTCACCACCACCGTCGAAATGACCGTTCCCCATCCCTCCCCCACCAGGCTGATGGCCACAGCGGCTGCCACGGACGTGGCCAGGATGTTCACGAAGTTGTTGGCGACGAGGATCGTGCTGATCGATCCCTCGAGATCGAGCACCAGAGCCTCCAGGCGACGTCCCCGTCTTCCCGTTCCGGCCAGTTGCTGGACCCGTTCCCTCGGCACCGCGGTCAGGGCGGTCTCGCTGCCCGACAGGAATCCCGAAGACAGCAGACACAACGCGAACACAACCAGCAGGACCAAGCGCAGGGACCCGATCATCGGAACACCGGAGGACCCGGGCGTCGGGTCAGCGGTCCACTCCCAGCGGAGTGACCCCGGCGAGAACGGAGCGCAACTCCTGGGCGGCGAAGGGCTTCAGCAACCAAGCATCCGCACCGGCCCTCTTGGCGATGAACGCATCGGCTCGGCGGTCCAACAGCAGCACGATAGGACCGACTCCAGGATTCGCTCCCTTCAAGGCCCTCGTGATCGCCATGCCCCCCATCGAGCCGACCTGCATGTCGACGATCGCCAGGTCAGCGCCCTCCGCGACGGCCACCACCTCAGCGTCGTAGGGGTCAGGCACGCTCACGACCTCGTGACTACCGCTCAGGGCCGCCCGGACCTGGTTCCGAACCCACGGGACATCGCACACCAGCAATACCTTCACGGTGCCACTGTAGCGACTCTGCCGAGAGCCTCACCGATCCCACCGATCCCCGCCGTCCCGGCTGGGAAGCAGCACCCATCTATCATCCCCGCTGCCATGAAGCTCCGTTCTTCCATCCTCCTCGGCATGATCGCCGTGTTCCTGCTCGCGCCAGGAGCCGGACTCGTGATGGCCGACGACGAGGAAACCCGCGTCGAGATAATCGAGATCAGCGGCAACCTCGACAGGGCGGCGCTCGACTTCGTCGCCAACCGGATCGATGCTGCCGCCCTGTCGGGCGCACGGGCTGCCATCATCCAGATCGACTCGAGCGCCACGTTGTCGGCTGCGGTGCATCATCTGGTTGCCCGCATAGCAGACCCTCCCCTGCCGCTCGTGGTCTGGGTCGGACCGGAACCTGCCGTAGCCTTCGGCGGCGCCGCCCACATGCTGGCAGCGGCGCCGATCAGAGCGGCGGCTCCCGGGGTCCGGATCGGATACACGGACCCGGTCGTCGCCGGGAACCGCTCTCCGCTCGGTCCCGGGCACCCGCTTGCCGGCTACTCCAACAGCGTGGTCGAGGTGGACGGACCTATTGAGGGCCTCGTCGACATCGTCGCTCCGTCGCTCAGCAACCTCATGGTCGAGTTGGCGGGCCGAACGGTACCGGTCCGCGGCCAGACGAGGACGCTCGACACCGTCCGGATCACGGCGGACGGGACGGTGGCAGTCCCGACCCTGTTCCACGAACCGGGCGTTGTGGTGCGACTCCTGCGGATCGCGACCGGAGCAGAGGCCGCGTTCTTCTTCATCATGGTGGGACTCGCCGTCGTCGCCTTCGAGTTCTACGCTCTCGGACCCGGAATCGGTGCCGCCGTCGCCGCCGTCTGCCTGTTGATCGGGGGCTACGGGCTCGCGGTACTTCCTCTCCGCAGTTGGGCCGTCGCGATGGCGCTCCTCGGGATATGGTTCCTGACCGCAGACTTCCAGCGAGGCCGCAGCGGGCCTCTGACAGCAGCCGGCGCTGTCTCGATGATGATCGGAGGCCTGTTCTTCACAGATGCCGCGCCCCAGATCCGACAATCGTGGTGGATAGTCCTCGTGATCGTGATCTCGGTCACGGTGTTCTACATAGTGGGCATGCGCACCGTGGCCAGGGCGAGGTTCTCGACCCCGACAGTAGGGAGGGACCACCTCGTAGGCGAGGGCGGGACGGCCATCACCGACTTCGCCCCCGACGGCGTGGTCGAGGTCCGCGGCGCCCGCTGGAAGGCGTCGGCCCACCGAGAGGCCCACCTCGGTCCGGGGGATCCGGTCGTTGTAACGGCCGTCGACGGGCCCAACCTCGAGGTAGAACCTGCCCAGCCCCCGCTCGGGCAGGTGGATCAAGCCGTTCCCACGCCGGTCCCGGAGGGTTGATCCCTTCCCGACCGGATCGAGTTGCCGAAAAAACCTCTCCCGGGCTCTCATATACCTCTTCCGGGATCAGGTTCTCGGTGGTAGGTTCACCTGAAGACAACTTAGGCGGAGTAGGGAGGCGGTCCACCGTGGACTATGACGACTCGTGGCATTTGCACGCTCGGTGCCGGAACAACTACTCGCACCTCTTCTTTCCCCCCAGCACCTTCGAACGGAAGGATGACCGGGAGAGGAGGGAGACCAGAGCCCGAGCAGTCTGCGGAGCGTGTTCGGTGAGGACGGAATGCCTCGATTACGCCCTGCGGATAAGGGAACCGTATGGCATCTGGGGAGGCCACACGGAGTCCGAGCGACGGGAGCTACTGGCCGTCTGAGCCGATCAGGACACGGAAGAGACGATACCGCCCGACCTCGGGTCCATGAGCGCCCTATTGCTGATCGACCGCTCATCACCGAGGCGCACCGTCGCCCCGTATCGATCCATCCACTCCAGAAGCGGGACCGCGTACTTACGGGTGAGCCCCGTGGCGTCGCGGAACACCGCCACTGTGAAGCGGCCAGGAAGGTCCACTAGCCGTCGCATCAGTTCCTCCACCTGCTCGGGTAGGTAGACCAGGTCATCGGAGATCCGCACCAACCGACCCTCCCGGAGCAGTGCGTGGAGCAGTTCGGGATGGATCTCCAGTTCCTTCAGCCGGGGCACGGTCGGCCCTGTTGCCTCCAAGGCGTCCCGGATCCGTGTCCACTCGACCTCGTCCGCCTCGCTCAAGGTCGCTTCGAACCCCTCCACCGCTACTGCGGAGCCGCGCTGGCGCAAGCCACCGGCGAGTCCGAGCACGGCGGCCAGGCATTCGACATCAACGCCGAGCCAGCTGGCCAGGCTCGCCTTGGGTATCCCCGGCCGGAGCGGATTGTCGGCATGGTACCGAGCGGTGATCCGGCGAGCTCGGTCGGCCAGACCGGTGGCATAGCCGGGCGCCATCATCATGCCTCCGGCCGCGACCGCCCCGCTGGGAGTACCGCCACCCGAGTGGGCCTCGAGCACACCCGGTCCCTCTCTTCCCCGCCACTCCAGGAGGGCGGTTGCCCGGTGGTCCGCGTCCCGGTCCAAGGCCGGACGAAGCAGCCCCGCAGCCCGGCGGGCATCCCGTCCCTTCCGGGGCGCCACCGGTTCCACGACTCGCCCTCCGGCCACAATCAAACGGCGTCCGACATCCCGCAGCACGAACCTGTCACCCATCCGGACCGGTACCGACTCCTCCGTACGGAGGACCGCAACCGCCTCACCCCCGAGCATCCCGACATTGACCAGTCGAACCGGCCAGGCACCGCTTCCCAGATGCAACTGGTAGGCCCCCCGGCGGGATAGAGGCCGCTGCACGTAGCGGGCCAGCCGGATGGTCACCAGGAAGCGGTCACTCGGAATCCAGGCGCCGGGCAATCCAAGCATCGACCCGCGCGCGACCTTCCCCCTGTCCAGCCCTGCTACCCCGGCTGCAGCCCTGGTCCGGGCCGGGATGGCGGCGTGCTCCCTTTCATGCGCCTGGAGGGAACGGACCCGCCCGGACAGACCACCGGGCCACACCTCGACCCGGTCACCCACCGAGAGGGAACCACCGACCAGCGTGCCGGTCACCACCGTCCCGGCACCCGAGACGGGGAAGACGCGATCAATCCACAGCCGGGTCCGTCCCGACGGCTCCCCGAGAGCTTCGGCCAGCACCCTCGACAGAACCTCCCGAAGTTCGCCCATTCCTTCACCGGTCAACGCAGAGACGGGAACGATGGGGGCAGCCTCGAGAGTGGTACCGGCCAACATCTCCTCGGTCTCCAGCGTGGCCAACTCGACGAGATCCGAGTCTGCTCTGTCCACCTTCGTTATGGCCACCAGACCGCGGCGGATCTCGAGCAGATCGAGTACTGCCAGGTGCTCCTCCGACTGGGGCATCCACCCCTCGTCGGCGGCCACCACCATGAGCGCGACATCGAACCCGCCGGTGCCGGCCAACATGTTCTTGATGAACCGCTCGTGGCCCGGCACGTCCACGAAGGACACCTCCCGCCCGCCGAGGTCGGTCCAGGCGAAACCGAGATCGATGGTGAGACCGCGCTCCTTCTCCTCCGCCCACCGGTCCGGATCTCGACCGGTGAGGGCATGGACAAGAGTCGACTTACCGTGATCGACGTGACCGCCGGTACCTACGACCGGCATGCGGCCCGTAGCGAGTCTGCCAGTTGCGCGTCCTCTTCCTCGCCGGTGGCCCTCACATCGATCAACAGATCACCGGCGGAACGGCGCGCTACCACCGGCGGGTCGGTCTCGAGCAGGCGCGGCCACAGCTCCTCGCCACGCTCCTCGACAACCAGCACCGGAGAGGGCACCGTCATACCCGGGACTGATCCCGCCCCTATCATCCCCTCCGACGACCGGATCGTCGGGGGTACCCCGGTCGCGGCGGCGATCGACTCGAGCCGGGCCTCCAGTTCCTCGACCGTACGACTCACCGTGTCCCAGAAAGGAATCTCGCCACCCCTGCCCTCTGCGTACAGCTCAGCCGTACGACCGAGCGCCGCGATCGTCGGCCCGTCGATGCGAACGGCCCTGGCCACCGGGCTGGCCTTTAAACGAGCAACCAGATCCGACCTTCCGACGATCACTCCCGCCTGGCAGCCACCGAACAGCTTGTCGCCCGAGAACGTGACCAGGTCTGCGCCCTGGGAGATGACTTGGCGCACTCCTGGCTCGTCACCGATCCACGGGGGCGGGGGTCCGGCGATCCAGGGAACACCGGAGTCGAGGAGGCCGCTGCCGACGTCGTACACCACCGGCAAGTCCCTCCGTCCCCCCAGGTCGACCAGATCGCGGAGGCACGCCTCCTCCGCAAACCCCATCACCCGGTAGTTCGAGGGATGCACTTTGAGCAACAGCCGCGTGTCACCATCGAGCCCCGCTTCGTAATCGGCGATCCGCGTACGGTTGGTGGTGCCTACTTCAACCAGGCGGGCACCGGATGAAGCCATCAGATCCGGCAGGCGGTACGAGCCTCCGATCTCGATCAGTTCGCCGCGCGATACCGGCACCGAGCCTCCGGACGCGAGAGTATGAAGAACCAGGAAGAGGGCAGCGGCATTGTTGTTGACAACAAGCGCCGCCTCAGCCCCTGAAAGCCGGCTGAGCAATCCGGACAGGTAGGCCCCCCTCGATCCCCTGCGCCCTTCGGACAGGTCGAACTCGAGGTTTGCGTAGCCCAGCGAGGCCCGCCGGGCCGCCGATGCCGCCTCGGGATGCAGTAGCGCCCTGCCCAGATTGGTGTGGAGTACCACGCCGGTGGCATTGATCACTCGCTGTAGGCGGGTCTTGGCGAAGCGCTGGGCGTCACGTCGAGCCATCGCTGCCGGATCCAGGTACATGCCTTGCAGCGCGGCGGACCGCGCCTGATCGATGCTACGGCGAGCCGCCTCCACCGCAAGCAACGCCGGGATGCCCTCTTCCACCTCGGCCAATAGTTGTCCCGCCAGGGCGTCGACGGAGGGCAGGCGCCGCAGGTAGTCCATCGGATAATGATACCGGCGGGATAAGCTGACCCCGATGGGTGTCTATCTGGGTGCTCTGTTCCTCGCGGTCCCGATCCTCGAGTTGTTGCTCTTCGTCTACGTCGAGGAGCGGATCGGGCTCGGTAGGTTGTTACTGGGGATAGTGCTCACCGCGGTTCTCGGTGCGTTCCTGGTCAGGCAGCAGGGATTCGTCGTCTGGCTCCGCCTGAGGGAGGACCTCGTGGTCGGCCGCTTGCCCGGAACGCAGTTGGTACACGGAGCACTTGTACTGGTGGGCGGGGCGCTCCTGCTCACGCCGGGCTTCCTCACCGATGCCGTGGGCTTCGCCCTCATGGTCCCCCTGGTGCGGGAGGGGGTGCGCCGGGTGGGAGTTCGCCTCTTCCGGGGCAAGACCATAATCATCGAGTGACCGACACTCGATGAGGACCGAGGCAGCGCCGGACACGGGTCCCACCGGGGAAGCCCCCGACCGCGGCCCAGCAGATCGGTCGTACGCCCTGCCACCAATCCATGTCCGGAGTCCGGGATCGGCCGCCGATGGAAGTTGAGGTCGTGGGAAGCGCGAATCCGGCGACCACCGTACTGCGACTCCTGGCTCCGAACCCCGGGCTTCTGACCGGGCCGGGGACCAATACCTACCTGATCGTCTCGGAGGACGAGTGCGCGGTTCTCGATCCCGGACCGGTGATCGACTCTCACCTCGCCGCCATCCTCGATGCTCTGTCGGACCTCCAACCCCGGGCCGTCATCGTGACTCACACCCACTCAGACCACTCCCCGCTCGCCAATCCGCTTGCCGCGCAGTTGGGGATACGGTCCTACGGCTATGCGGGGGGACCGGACTTCGATCCCGACCGTATCCTGCGTGATGGCGACCGCCTACGCCTGGGCCGCGCAACCCTCGAGGTCATCCACACCCCAGGGCACTCGAGTGACCACCTATGCTTCCTGGTCGGCGACACGCTGCTAAGTGGGGATCACATCATGGGGGGGTCCACCGTCGTCGTCGAGGATATGAGCGACTACCTCCGGTCGCTACGACGGGTGGGAACGCTGCGCCCGGCAAGGCTGCTGCCCGGTCACGGCCACGAGATCGAGAATCCCGCCGAGGTGGTCGCCGCGTACCTGGATCATCGAATGGCCAGAGAGGGCCAGATCGTCGCCGCGATACGGGATGGCGCTCCAACGGTGGGCGCGGTGGTCGAGGCGGTGTACAGCCAGGTGGATCGCCGCCTGCATCCCGCCGCGGCGGTCTCGGTGCTGGCCCATTTGAGGAAGCTGACCGCCGACGGCATTGCGGACCTCGCGCCACACGGGCGAGGGGCCGCCGAGTCCTCGATCTGGAGTCGTCGTGTTAGTTGTCGGGAGTCTCGCCCATGAGGTGGCGACCGGCCACGCTCGGACTGATGGTCGTGATGCTGTCCTGGATTCCCGCTGTGGCCCAAGTCGAGGACGAGGGGTTGCGGCGGGCGCGGGCCGAACTGGAGCAGCTGCAGGAAGAGGCGCGGGAACTGACGGAGGAGTACCAGGACGCTTGGGCGGCCGACGCCGAACTCCAGGTCCGGATCGAACAGCTTCAGTCCACGATCGCGGGTCTCGGTGTCGATGTACGGAGGCTTCAGGAGCAGATTCGCGAGCGCGCCGTCGAACTCTACATGGACAACGCAGCGGCTACCGGCCTGGGGTCCTTGCTCTTTTCGGCCTCGCCAACCGATCTCGAAACCCGGTCGGAGTATCTGCACGACATACGCCAGAGGGACCAGGCGATGCTCAACGGTCTCGAAGTCCTGACCGGCCAACTCGAAGCCGCAACCGACGAACTGCGACGGGACAAGGAGGAGCAGGAATCGGTTCTGGCCCGGTTGGAGGAACTGGCGATCGACCTGAACAAGCGGTTGGAGGAGGGGCAATCCGCCTATCTGGTCCTGCAGCGGGAGGAGCAGGCCCGGCGCGAGGCGGAACGGATAGCCGAACTCGAAGCGGCCAGCGCCGCAACCAGCACGAGTCCGACGACCCAACCGACCACCGCCGAACCGGTCACAACCACCACCGAGACAACCACCACCGAGACAACCACCACCGAGACAACCACCACGACCGGTTCCCCCGGCACCACCACCGACACGCCCACCACAACAACCGCCGAACCGCCCACCACAACCACCACCGAACCACCCACCACAACCACCACGGAGCCACCCACCACCACGACCACGAGCCCGATCGTTGTCACCGACACGACCCTGGCTTCACCCGGTGGAGGCACCGGGAGTAGCGGACAGGGGGAGGGGACCAGCGCCCCGGAGGGCACGATGACCTGCCCCGTGGACGGCTTCAGCACGTTCAGCGACACCTGGGGAGCACCCAGGTCCGGCGGGCGACGGCATCAAGGTGTCGACTTCCTGGCCGCCCGTGGTACACCCGTCGTCGCGGTTGAGGACGGCACGGTAGAGAGGATGCAGAACGGTGGTTTGGGAGGTATCACGGTCTGGCTGCGCGGCAGCGGCGGCGATGCCTACTACTACGCCCACTTGGACGCTTGGGCCCCGGGTCTCTCTGTCGGCCAGGGAGTCTCAGCGGGAGAGCCGCTCGGAATCGTCGGCACGACCGGCAACGCGCCGGCTCACATACCCCACCTGCACTGGGAATTCCACCCCGGTGGCTACGTACCCGGAGGCAGCAGCGCGGTCAACCCCACACCCCTTGCCAGCGAGCTTTGCTAGTTGCTAATTGTTAGTTAACAAATAGTAATCGGTGGTTAGCGTTAGATCGAGTATGTCAGGAGCCCGAGGTGAGTGGACGCAGGGCACCGACTTCCAATTCATCCACTTCGAGGCCCGCGAACAGGCGGGCGATCCTCCCGGTGCAGGTCTCGGACTCGGCGGGAGGAACCAGTTCCACCAACCGCTCGGCCACCGCCATAAAGGAGCTTGAGGAGCGCAGTCCCGGATTGGCTACGACAACCGGCTCTCCGGAATCGGCTCCCTGGCCGAGGGCCGGATCCAGCGGGATGCTGCCCAGCAACGGGATGCCCAGGGAATCGGCTAGCTCTCGCCCGCCACCCCGGCCGAACAGCTCGAAGCGATGGCCGTCCGGAGTTTCGAAGTAGGACATGTTCTCGATCACCCCGACGACGGGCATAGCGGATCGTCGGGCCATATCGGCCACCCGGATCGCCACCTTCTGAGCATTCTTGGCCGGGGTGGTCACGACCAGCATCTCCGCCTGGGGGAGCAATCGGGACAGGGCCATCTGGATGTCACCCGTTCCCGGAGGCATGTCGATCACCAGGTAGTCGAGTTCGCCCCACTCCACCTGCTGGAGAAACTGATCGAGAGCCTTGGACAGCATCAGTCCACGCCACATGAGGGCGGTCTCCTCGGAGTCGACAATAAGCCCGGTGGATACCACGCGGATCCCGTGAGCGTCCACCGGCTGCATGAGCCTCGTCTCGGGGTCGGCTTCGATACGAGCCACCGTGCCGAGCATCCTCGGAATCGAGAAACCCCAAATGTCGGCATCGAGAAGCCCCACTCTGTAGCCGAGACGGGATAGGGCCAGTGCAAGGTTGACCGATACCGAACTCTTCCCGACACCGCCCTTCCCGCTTCCAACGGCGATCGCTCTCGTCGTCGCGCGTACCTGGGTAGGGGTGGCGTTCTCCCTCACCCGTCGGCGCGCCACGTCCATCAACCCGGCTCGCTGAGCCTTGGTCATCGCCCTGGTCTCCACGATCACGTCGTCCACATCCGGGATCGCAGTGATCTTGCGCACCGTGTCGTTCTCTATCTGGGATCGCATGGGACACTCGGCGATCGTGAGAGCCAGCCCAACGGTCACCACACCCCCGTCGATCGTGATTTCTCGCACCATGCCGAGGTCGACGACATCGGACCCCAGCTCGGGGTCGAAAACACCCCGCAGGGCGTCAACTATGCGTTCTCTCGTCAGCGGATCGGGCATGGCCCCAAGGTAACCGCTGGAACGGGGTGCTGGAATGGAAATCTAGGGCTTCCTCGAGTGGAGGACGTGTTGCGGAGGGGGCGGGATCGTGAGCGAACCACTCTGCACGGGCTCGTTCAGCGCCGTCCTTGAGGCGACGTATCGTCCCTGGGCGGCCATCGAGATCCGCGGTTCCGCGGGTTCCTCCCTTCGCCCAACCCGGGAGGGGGCGTGAGTCCTGTCCTCCGTTATAATCGGGTTGCAGGTCGAGCAGCCCCACGGCCGAACGGAGAACTCTGAGATGGAACAGCTCGTCAGGATCAGCAGAAGAAAGACTCCCCGGGCGGTAACACTGACCCCCGGAGCGGTTACGAAGGTCCGCCAGTTGCTCGTCGCCGAGGACGACGCTTCGCTGGCCCTCCGCATGGCGGTACGGCCGGGAGGTTGCTCCGGTTTCTCCTACGAGATGTACTTCGACTCCGAGATAGATGCCAGAGACACCGTAGAGAGATTCGACGGTGTTCAGGTCGTCGTCGACAACCAGAGTGTCGAGCTTCTCCGCGGATCGGTTCTCGACTACCACGACGGGTTGATGGACGCCGGGTTCGCCATCAACAACCCCAACGTCAGCAGATCCTGCGGCTGCGGCAATAGCTTTAGCTAGTGAATAGTGAATAGTGAATAGTGAATAGTGAATAGTGAATGGTATCGCATCGTTACTGCTGCTGATATACACTCACCACTCACCACTCACCAACCCTGGAGACGACATGGGCAAGCGAATCCTCGACACTCCCAGCGCCCCGCCGGCGCTCGGCCCCTACTCGGTGGCGGTCGCGGGTGGCGGGCTGGTGTTCTTCTCGGGGCAGGTTGCTCTCAAACCGGAGGGCGGGAGGAGCGACGGAGAGATCGGCGAGCAGACGCGACAGGTCATGGACAACATCGGTGCGATGCTGACCGACGTCGGCTTGGACTACGGCGACATCGTCAAGTCGACGATCTTCATGACCGACATCGGCGACTACCCGGAGATCAATCGGGTCTACGCGGGCTACTTCGACGGCGAACCTCCGGCCCGTTCCGCAATCCAGGCTGCGGCACTCCCAGGTGGCTTCGGAGTAGAGATCGAGATCGTCGCATCCGGCAACGCACCTCCGCCGGTGGATTCGTAGGAGAGCCCTCCGCGCCCGGATCCGGACAGTTCTGAGAACGATTACTATCCGTGGCCACCGCCTAGCGGGTATGATCGCGCGAGTTTGGGACACTGCCATCGCGGTGCAACCCGCCGGGTCGGTAGCAGGTCACTACAACGGAACCCACCCCACCAGGAGGAGCACTGAATGCCATACAGAGCCATGTACATCTGGATAGACGGAACAGAGCCCACCCCGATGCTTCGCTCGAAGACCAATGTCATAAAGGACGGCGAAGAGCCCGGGATCTGGGGCTTTGACGGTTCGAGCACCTCCCAGGCGCCCGGTCACGACTCCGATGTAGTGCTGAGGCCCGTCAAGACCGTTCCGGACCCGATCCGGGGCGGTGACGACATTCTGGTTCTGTGCGAGTGTCTGACCACCGACATGGAGCCGCATCCGACCAATACGAGAGCCGCTTGCGTAGCAGCCGAAGCGAAGTATGCAGACTTCGAGCCGTGGTTCGGTATGGAGCAGGAATACACCTTCATCATGATGGAGGACACCTCGGCGTACCAGATCAGTGGACGGCCGCCCGGATTCCCGGCGGACGGCTACCCGGCCCCTCAGGGCCCCTACTACTGCAGCGTCGGCGCCAACCGGGCGTTCGGCAGGCCCGTAGCGGATGCCCATAGCCAGGCTTGCATCGACGCGGGCTTGGACATCGAAGGCACCAACGCCGAGGTGATGGCCGGTCAATGGGAGTACCAGATAGGACCACTGCCCCCCGTTGAGGTGTCCGACCAGTTGGTCATCGCCCGCTGGATGATGGACCGCATCGCCGAGGACTACGGCATCGAAGTGACCTTACATCCCAAGCCGATGCTGGGGGACTGGAACGGCGCGGGGTGTCACACGAACTTCTCGACCAAGCACATGCGGGAGGGTGAGGGCGCCTACGATGCCATCATCGCCGCCTGCGAGGCCTTGGGCAGCAATGCCGCCGAGCATATCGCCAACTACGGCGTCGACATCGAGATGCGCCTCACCGGCGCCCACGAGACGCAGCGGTACGACCAGTTCACCTACGCCGTCCGGGACCGGGGCGCTTCCATACGCATCCCATGGCAGGTCGAACGGGACAGGAAGGGCTACATCGAGGACCGCAGGCCAAACTCAAACTGCGATCCCTACACGGTGACCCGCCTCATCGTCGAGACCGTCTGCGGAGCCGCCTCCGCCTAGCCCTGTCGACTCTTCCCGGCCCGATCGCTGATCCGCTCGGGCCGGGGGGTCACTTCATACCGAAATGGTTCCTAGTAGCTAGTTGCTAGTTACTGTTTGCCATTCGTAACTAGCGTTGGATTGAGAAGTTTGTCGCTTCAGTGTAAGTAGTGTGATCCCTTCGGCCGGATGGCTTGGAACCACCTGTCCAGAGGCCAGCTCCGATAGCCAGCCACCGGCCGTTCTAACGGCCGAATCCTTGGAGGGTTATCTCCGTGATCTGGTCGACCTGCTGGTTGAAGCTCTCGGCCGCAGCCCGGAACTCGACCACTGCTTCACGTCGCTGGTCCCCCGGATCGGATGACCGCAGGCCGGCCAGCGCCTTCTCCGCCGCGGTCGCCACGGCGGTTGCCGGGTCCAGGATCCTCTGGTGAGCATCGGCCAGACCGGTTATTCCGTCCGGGGGACGGTGTAGTTCCACTGCCTGGCTGAAGGCGACTGCCTTCTCGGATACCGCAACGAACGCCGCTTCGGCTTCCGCATATTCGATGTCGCGGTTCTCCCACTCGTTGTTGGCCGCGTTCAACTCCGCCAGTACCTCGGCGAGGTTCAGCTTGTCATCCGCAAGGTTCTCCAGATAGACGTCGATCTCCGGGGGCAGCAGGGTCGTGGTCGTGGTCTCCCGCTCTTCGGCCTCTTCGGCGCCCTCGGCGTCATCGGGCGGAGTCGTGGAGGTGGTTGTGGCCGAGGTGGTCGAGACCGGCTGGGTGTCGTCCACCTCGGGCGGACCCAGTCGATTGATCCACACCCAAGTGAACAGGACCATTCCCAGGACAACCAAGGGCAGCACCCAGCGCCCTGGCTTGGGATCGGGGTTACGCATCATGTCGGGTCCAACGTTACTAGCCCGAGCGCGAATGTCCCGGCCTTCCGCGGCTGGGGAGGGGTCTAGACGGCCAAGTGCCTGTCGGGTATGTTGTCGGACGGCGCGATATCCGCGGAGCGACGGGGAACACGAAGGGGTTTCGCCGTGCAAAACGTTCCACCGACAACCGAAGACCACGTAAGCGAACACGTACCCTGGGAACATCTCACGATCCCCCCGGCGCCTGATCGTCGGTTCCTCATCTATGGGGTGGCCGCGGGGCTGGTTATCGCCGTGCTCGGGGTGGTCGTGGTCCGCCAGTTCCAGGCTCCCTCGCCTGCGGAGTTGACACCGGTCACGCCGGTCGAAGACTCACGTGTAGTTGCTCCCATCGAAGAGGTCATCCCGACCACCCCGGAAGAGGTCCCAGGACCCATGGTCACGTTGGCTCCCGCCGAACCCGAGGCGCGGAGCGAGGTGTCGGAAGCCGATCTCAGGGCGGTTGAACCGGGAAACCCCCACCAGGAGGTAGCGGCACAGGCGGAATGGTTGGTGCTCGAGTTCTTCACCATCGATCCCACCGATCCGTGGCGTGATCGGGTGGAGACCGCATCGGGACTCCGGCTTCCCTCCGACCTGGCACCGGACACGCCGGACGCGACGGCGGTTTCCTACGTCGAGTGGACCCGTACCCGGTCGGTGGAGCAGATCGGTCGGAGCACCTTCCGGACAACCGTCCTACTCCGGCGGCTGGTGGCACCCGAAGGAAACGACCTCCGTCGCCTGCCGACGGAGCAGGTGACCGTTACCGTTCAGATAGAACCGGACGGCCGGATCCGGGCAGCCTCTCTACCCGAAGTCACATCCCCACCAATCGTCGAACTGGTACCCATGGCAGGAGAGCATCTGCGCTGGGTATTCGACCAGGCCGGGATCGGATGGCCATCCTCCCGCGCCGGCGGCTCGGCGACCACGCCTTACGATCCTCTCAGGGAAGGTGAGGCCTCAACTCACGCGCCGGGGTAACGCAGCTCGAGGGAGGTCTGGACGAGCGGAGCGATTACGGACCAGTCGCCTTCCGGCGCCTTGGAAACGGTCACGAAGTCAGCCGTCATGAACACGGCCGTCACCCCGTCGATCCGGAGCAACTCGTCGGCCACCGGGTCGTCGGCGGCATTGGCCGCCACATAGCTCCTCGGGCCGCCTACCTCGACTCCGACTCCGAACTTGAGCGCGTTGGGGTTCGGGGTCCGTTGCGGTGTGATGCTCATTCGAACCTCCTGCGGCAGATCGTAGCCGCCCCCTCGCGGCCCGGCCGCATGTCCGGGTACAATCCGGCGCATGTTGTCCCGCTTGGAGAGAGACCTGCGCCGGCAGTTGGGCGCCGAGAAGGTGGCGTCCGATCCTCTCGATCTGTACGTGTTCGGCAAGGACGCGGGGCTCGTCCGCGGCGAGTCGAGCCTTATCGCCTTTCCCACCAGCACGGAGGATGTCGTCACCATCGTTCGCCTCGCCGCCCGGCATGGGGTGCCGGTCATTCCCAGAGGTTCGGGAACCGGGCTGGCCGGAGGGGTCGTGGCCACCGGTCAGGCACTCTTGATGGTCACCACACGTATGAACCGGATCGGGGAAGTCGATGTGGAGAACCGCATGGTGTGGGCACAGCCGGGTGTCATCAACCAGGACTTGAGCACCTTCACGGCTCCTCTGGGCCTGTATTTCGTCCCCGACCCGTCCTCGCAGTCCGTATGCACGATCGGTGGGAACGTGGCCAACAATTCGGGCGGCCTCCACTGCCTGGCCGAGGGAACCACCGTGAACCATGTCCTTGCGGTGGAGGTTGTAACGGCCGACGGCGAGGTGGTCGTGCTGGGAAGCTCGACCCCGGACCCGATCGGGCTCGATCTCCGTGGCGTCATGGTCGGCTCGGAGGGAACTCTCGGCATAGTGACCGACGTCCTGGTGAAGCTGACCCCCAACCCGCCGGCCGTCCGCACGCTCCTGCTGGCCTTCGGTTCGGTGGAGGACGCCGCCGCCACCGTTTCGGGCATCATCGCCAACGGTCTGGTGCCGGGAGCCCTCGAGATGATGGATCGGGCAATGACCCAGGCCGTCGAACGTTTCGCCCATGCCGGGTTCCCCACCGAGGCCGAGGCGCTGCTCATTGCCGAGGTCACCGGGCATCCGTCCGCAGTCGACGCGGAGGCCGACCTCATCCGCCGCGTCGGCCAGAGCCACTCGGCGACTCTGATTCGCGTGGCTGTCGAGGAGTCGGAGCGCAAGCGCATCTGGCTCGGGCGAAAGTCAGCCTTCGGCGCCATCGCCCAGATGAACCCCGACTACTACCTGCACGACACCGTGGTGCCCCGGACCCGGCTCGTGGAGGCTATCAGGCAGGTCTACGTAATCGGGGAGCGGCACGGCATCCCGATGCTGAATGTGTTCCACGCCGGCGACGGGAACCTGCATCCTCTCATGACCTTCGATGCCTCCCAACCTGGCGTCCTCGACAGGGTTCACGCAGCCGGAAGAGATCTGATCGAGGCATGTGTGGCGGTCGGGGGTTCCCTGTCCGGCGAGCATGGGATAGGGCTCGAGAAGCGGGACTACATGCCGCTGATCTTCGACGATGTCGACCTCGACGCCCAGGCCAGGGTACGTGAGGCCTTCGACCCCGAAGGGCGGCTCAATCCCGGCAAGATCCTCCCCGACGGCTCGCGCTGCTTCGACTTCGGACGCCCACCCCCGGTGGGTGCCTGGGTGTGAACGGGTCCGCGGCCCGCTCCGACACGCCACCGGCCCCTCCTATGTTGGTACCCGAGACCATCGAGGAGGCGGCGGCCCTGCTCTGCGAACTGCCTCAGGAGAGCCGGGTTCGCATCGTCGGCGGCGGAACCCGCCTCGGCATCGGTCACCCATTCACGCCCGACGCCACCCTCTCGACATCCGGTCTGGACCGGATCGTGGATTGGGAGCCCGACGACCTTACCGTCGTCGTGGAGGCCGGAATGACGGTCGAGGAGTTGGAGTACACCCTGGGGACCAAGGGCCAGACGGCTCTCCTCCATGAGAGGCCCGGTGCCGGAACCGTCGGAGGCGCCCTCGCCACCGCAACATCGGGTTGGCGCCGCTACCGCTACGGTCCCATCACCGACCGGGTTCTGGAGGTAACGCTCGTGTCGGGCGACGGCAGGGTCGCAACGGCCGGGGGACGGCTGGTCAAGAACGTCACCGGCTACGACATCCCCCGCCTCGCCACCGGCTCGCTCGGAGCCCTTGGCCTGATAGCCCGGGTCTGCTTGAAGCTCTGGCCCCTCCCCGTGGCATCGGCCACCGTAGCCGTAGAGTCGGCCGAGGAAGCAGTGTCCCGCGCGTTCCGTCCGCTGGCCGTGCTCGAGACGGACCAGAGAACCTCGGTGTTCCTAGGGGGCACTCCAGAAGAGATCGAGGGGCAGGCCGGAGCGCTGGGGGGTTCCCCGGTGGACGGGCTCGACTGGCCCCTGCCCCCTTCCGGAGCGACTCGGTTCTCGGTCAGGGTTCCCCCATCTCACCTCCGGTCCATGGTCGGGCGCCTCGGGAAAGACTGGCGTTACGTGGCCCAGTTCGGAGTGGGGGAGATGGCGGTTGGCGCCGACCACGTAGGTCGCGAGACGCTGGACGGACTGCGGGCAGCGGCGGAGTCGGTCGGCGGCGCGCTGGTGATCATCGACGCCCCGGATGATCTGAGGCAACGGTTCGACCCGTGGGGCACTCCCCCCGCCTCCGTGGCGATCCAGAGGCGGCTGGTCAACCTCTTCGATCCAGGCCGCATGCTGAATCCCGGCGTCCTGCCCGGGAGGATCTGAGTGGGCTGGGTAACGGAACACGCTCCCCACCCCGACGATCTCGCATCGTGCGTCCAGTGCGGGTTGTGTCTCCCCAGTTGTCCCACCTTCCGGCTGACCGGCCTGGAAACCGCCTCCCCCAGGGGCCGCCTCACCGCCATGTCCGCCGTAGCGGCAGGGAGACCGGTCGACGATCGCTTCGCCGAGATAATGGGAAGTTGCCTCCAGTGCCGGGCCTGCGAGGTGGTCTGTCCGGGCTTCGTCCCGTTCGGGAAGGCCATGGAAGGCGCCAGAGCCGAGTTGGCCGCCCAACTACCCGGGATGGGGCGCCGGATCCGATGGCTCGTGACCGTCCGGCTGCTCAGGAGCCGCGCCGCCATCCGCGTAGCCACGACCCTCATATCCATTGCCCAAGTGCTCCGGCTGAAGAGGCTGACCCCCCGGCCCTTCCGCGGTGCCCTGACGGGCCTGCGGCTACTGAAAGGACGCCCGGATTCGGTCCTGGCCACCAACTGGCCGGCGGTCGGCGAGACACGAGGAGTGGCGGCCCTTCTAGCCGGATGTGTGATGGACCAGTGGTTCGGTGATGTACACGCCGCGACCATCGGGTTGCTCACCCGGTCCGGGTACGAGGTAGTCGTCCCCCCTGCCCAGACCTGCTGCGGAGCGCTGGCCGCCCACGACGGCTGGGCCGGTGCGGCCCGTGAAATGGCCGCCGCCAACATCGCTGCCTTCGAGGATGCCGACGTGGTGGTGGTGAACGCAGCCGGGTGCAGCGCCCACATGAAGGAGTACGACCACTGGGCGGAGGACGGCGGCAGGCTTGCCGGCAAGGTGATGGACGTGACGGAGGTGGTCGCTGACGCGATCGCGGACGGCCGGCTCCCGCGCCTGGGAGAAACCGGGCAGACCGTGGCCGTCCAGGATCCTTGCCACCTACGACATGTCCAGCGGGTGACCGGCCAGCCACGGGCCATCCTCGCGGCCGCAGGCTTCTCCGCTCTGGAGATCGACCCGGATGGTCGGTGCTGTGGAGCAGCCGGCATCTATAGCGTCCTGGAACCCGAGCTCTCCTCACAACTCGGCAAGGCGAAGGCGGAGCAGATACGCACCACGCGTTCGAAGATCGTCTCGAGCGCCAACCCCGGATGCGAGATCCAACTGCGCTCCCACCTTGCGGAATCGGGCACGACAGCGCGGGTCGCCCATCCAGTGGAGCTCTATTGGGAAAGACTGCAGGAGAGGGACCCGCAACCCGCCGGGAGATGACGGACGCCCGATCCTCCTCCACCACCTCCCCGGGCGGGGCAAGCCCCGCGAAAGCAGATCGACCAGAGCCCGCGGCTTGGTGGCGGCCAGAGGGGATTCTTCCCGCCGCGGTGCGACCGGGAACCGAGCCTTGGCGCTGGGCAGGCATCTGCGCCAGGTCACTCAGGGTCGTGATCGGGATCGGCCTGGCAGTCGTGGCGACAGGCTTGGTAGGAATGGGAGCGGGCCTGACCCTCCACGGACTCGGCGTCCTCCACTTGAACATCTCGCAGCCCGACCCCGAAGCCCTCGCCGTCGGAGTTGCCATGGCGATGATCGGCTGCACGATCCTCGGGCTGGCCGTGGAGGGTGGCTTCCGGTCCCGGAGCCTGCACCCGGATGCCGTCCCCTGGGAGACAACAGTGGCCTGGATTCCGGCGATGCTGATCGCCCTCTGGATAATCGAGAGGCTTGAAGGTCTGGCAACCCGGCACCTTCCCCGCTTCTCGGACCTCCTGAATCTGGTGCCCGCCTACCTGGACGAGGTGGGGAACCAGGGCCTGGCGGCCGGCTTGGTCGGCCTGACGCTGGTCTGGGTGACCATCCAATTCGGAGCGTCGCGCTACCGCTTCATCGGGGAGAACGCCGCCTCGCTGCTCTACGTGTGCTGGATGGCGATGGTGACCATCGCCTACTGGATAGCGGCTGCCTGACCGGAGATCGCAGCATCAACACCACGTGCATCACGCGATGTATTAGCATCAGATGATGCGCAGAGTCACGGTCACAATTCCTGATGATCTCGAGGTGGATCTCGATAACTTTCTCTCCTCCCACGAGTTGCCACCACCGGTCGCAGCGGTAATGCGAGCCGCTCTCCGGCAGTACATCTCCGAGGCGAAGATAAGACCCACACCGCCCCTCCTGCCGCGCGTGCTCGCCAACCGGGAGGAGATCAGGAGCTTGGCAACAAAACGACGCGTCAACCGTATCCGGGTCTTCGGATCGGTCGCGCGGGGCGAAGATACAAGCGACAGCGACATCGACTTTCTGGTATCGCCCAAGGCCAATTGTGGCCTGTTCAACCTCGGAGGTCTCCAGATTGAGCTCGAAGAACTCCTAGGCATCGAGGTCGATGTGGTGTCTGATCGCTCGGTACCGGTCGCGCTCCGCGATGAACTGGAGGCGGAAGCAATTCCATTGTGACTCGTTCCGACCAGCGCCGCCTCCACGACATGCTGGAGGCCATCGATGACATCCGGTTGTGCATTGCAGCGGGGTGGGAGTCCTTCGAGGCGGACCGCATCACACAGCACGCAGTGATGTACTGCCTGACCATAATCGGTGAGTGCGCTTCGCGAATAACACCGGGGACCACAGCGAAGGTCCCATCCCTGACCGTCGCTGAGGCAAAGGATTACGAAACATCATCGTGCACGAGTACTGGAGGGTCAATCTGAGAGATCTGTGGACGACCATCAGCAACGACCTTCCCGGTCTGGCCGACGACATCCGATCTGTGTTGGACGACCTGGACCGCTCCGTCGACTCGTCAGGATGACCGACGATCTCTTACTCAACCGGCCAATAGCAGCGCCCCCTAACCCGGCTACATACGCTCCGGGACCTCGATGCCCAATAGGTCCAGCAGTAGCTCAAGGGTGCGGCGGTTGGTTCGGACCAGCGCCAACCACGACGCCCTCCGCCGGGAATCGGCCTCGGTGAGTATGTGGCATGCCTCGTAGAACCGGCTGAAGTCGGAAGCCAACTCGTAGGCGTACTCGGCCAGATGGTTGGGCGCCCGCAACTCGACGGCCCGCCCGGTCACCTCCGGTAGTTGCAGCATCCGGAGCATCAGGCGCCGCTCCGCGTCGGCGGTGGGCGGCAGGACCGGACCGGGAACGAGGTCTCGGCTCGCCGCCTTGTCGAGGATCGATCCCGTGCGTACCGCCGCCATCTGGAGATAGGGACCGGTCTTGCCCTCCAGGGAGGTGAACCGTCGGAGGTCGAAGACGTAGTTAGAGGTGCGGTTGTTGATCAGATCCCCGAACTTGAGAGCCGCTATACCCACCTGGCGGGCGATGGTGGAGCGCTTCTCCTCCGGGTAACCCGCCGCCAGATCCGACTCCTTCAGCCGGGCGGTCGCCGCCTCGGTCACCATCCCGATGAGGTCCTGCAGCCTCAGAACGCCCCCGGAGCGCGTCTTGAAAGGCGTCCCGTCGCGTGCGTTCATCGTGCCGAAGCGGATGTGCTCCAGGACGGCATCGCCGGCCGCCCCGGTCCGTCGAGCTGCCCTGAAGACCTGCTCGAAATGGTAGGCCTGGCGTGCGTCCACCACGTAGAGGATCAGGTCGGCGTCAAGGTCGCCCACCCTCATTGCGATGGTGGCCAGATCGGTGGTTCCGTAGAGGAAGGCGCCGTGGGACGTCTCGAGGATCAGGGGGCTGACCTCGGTCTTGTCGTCGGGCTCGGCCACCTCGACGACCACCGCTCCTTCCGAGCGCAGCGCCACCCCCGCGGCGAGTGCATCGTCGACCATCGGGCGCAACCGGCGGCGGACCGTGCTCTCCCCGTACCACAGGTCGAACTCCACCCCCAGGTCGGCGAAGTCCCGTTCCTGGGACTCGCGGGACACGCTCACGAAGTGCTTCCACAGAGCCTCGTATCCCGCCCGGCCCGACTGCAGATCCCGGGTTGCCCGACGCGCCTCCGTAGCTACATCCTCATCCGTTCCGACCCTGACGGCGATGGCCGGGTACCACTCCTGGAGGTCGGCTAGCGTGATCGGAGGCTGCACGGTATATGGCCCCTCGAAACCCTCGTCGAGGTGAGGGAGGTCCGGAAGATGCTCCCGCGCAGCAACGATCAGCATCCCCATCTGGAGTCCCCAATCACCGAAGTGGGCATCCCCCAACACCCGATGCCCGGCGAAGCGGAACAGCCGCTTGAGGCTGTCCCCGATGATGGTGGCCCGCAGGTGGCCCACATGCATCGCCTTCGCAACGTTGGGCCCCGCATAGTCGACGACCACGTCGAGCGGGCCGGACACCGTCTTCACCCCCAACCGCGGGTCGTCGGCCATGGCGGCGACATACCCTGCGATGGCCTGGTCCGTGAGGGTCAGGTTGATGAACCCGGGCCCGGCCAACGACAAATCTGCCAATCGGGAGTCGCCACTGATCTGCTCGACCACCGAAGTAGCAATCTCCCGCGGGTTGCGACGGGCCTGGCGAGCGGCAGCCAAGGCCCCGTTGCACTGGAACTGACCCAGATCAGGCCGGTTGGACACCACCACGGCACCGCAACTCGCGTCAATCCCGACGGCTTCGAAACCGCTCCCGACGAGACGGCTCAGGTCTGAGAGAACGCTCATGTGAGTGAAGGAGGATAGTGGTTGGTGGATGGTGACCACCAACCACCCGTCCAGCCAAATCACCGATAAACCCGCCAACCCCTACTACCCTAAAATCCCGTCATGACTAGTTTCCTCGTGCGGGGGCCTACACGGCTGAGCGGCCACTTCGAGCCTGCGGGCAACAAGAACGCGACTCTTCCGATCGTCGCCGCCTGCCTTCTGACCGAGGAACCGGTCACCCTCCACAACGTCCCGCAGATCGGCGATGTGGAATCGCTCCTCGCGATCCTGGAGGACATGGGGGCCAGGGTCGAGCGCCTGGCGCCGAGGACGATCCGGATCACCTGCAACGGGATCACGACGTCGAACATATCGGTGAAACGGGCAACCAAGATCCGGGCGTCCATCCTGCTGGCCGGGCCCGCGGTGGCCCGCTTCGGGGAAGTCGTCATCCCTCCTCCGGGCGGGGACGTGATCGGGCGAAGGCGCATCGACTCGCACGTTCATGGCCTTGAGGGCTTAGGCGCCGACTACCGGTTCGTCGACGGACACCGTTTCCGGGCCGGGACTCTGAAGGGATCGGTGGTGTTCCTTGACGAGCCTTCGGTAACCGCCACCGAGAACCTGATCATGGCGGCGGTTCTCGCCGAGGGATCGACGACGATCGAGAACGCGGCCTGCGAACCGCATGTGCAGGACCTGTGCGGATTCCTCAACACGCTGGGCGCCCGCATCGCCGGAATCGGCAGCAACATCCTCCGGATCGAGGGCGTTGAACGGCTCACCGGCGGCAGCTACACCATCTGCCCGGACCACATCGAGGTGGGCAGCGCGATGGTTCTGGCCGCGGTCACCCGGTCGCCGATCACGATCGGGGGAGTGAGACCTGCCATGTTCAAGCCGATCGACCTTGCCTGGCAGCGCCTGGGAATCGACTACGAGTTCCTGCCGGACGACCGGGTTCGTATGTCCGACTCCCCCGCGTTGACGGTCCGGACCGACCTGGGAGGCGCCATTCCCAAGATAGAGGACGGTCCCTGGCCTTCGTTCCCCGCTGATCTGACCTCGATCGCGCTGGTGGCCGCAACCCAGGCCGACGGATCCATCATGATCCACGAGAAGATGTTCGAGTCGAGGATGTTCTTCGTGGACCGCCTCATAGCCATGGGCGCCCGGATAGTCCTGTGCGACCCGCACCGGGCGGTGGTGGTCGGACCCACCGCCCTCCAGCCGAGCGTGATGGCCAGCCCCGACATCCGGGCCGGCATGGCGCTGCTGATAGCTGCACTGGTGGCAGAAGGCGAAAGCAGGATCGACCACGCCGAGCAGATCGAACGAGGTTACGAAGCCATAGACCGCCGTCTCTGTGCCCTGGGAGCTGACATACAACGGCTCGACTGAGCCCCTGCCGGGCCGGATCTCACCTACTTCGAGCCGCGCTGATCCCAACTGAAGAACCGGGTGACGATCACCACCGCTAACACCAGCCAGGCGCCCATGATCAGCAGGTCCTCCCAACCCAGAACGCGCCCGGTGTGGCGCGGATCGAAGGCAGCACCGAACGGAGCGGCGAAGTGTTTCAACGGGAAGATGTCTCCCAGGATCACCAGCCACCGCGGTGCGTCGTCCAGCGGGATGAAGATTCCGGAGATGAAGGTCATGGGCAAGAAGACGCCGTTGGCGACAGCAGGCGCCGCATCGGCGTTCCTTATGAGGGCGCAGACCGCGAGCCCCAGCGCCGAGAAGGTGGCGATGCCTATAACGAAGACCAGCACGGCCGGACCGATGTCGTCCCATATCATCCGGAAGCCGAAGGCCGCCCAGCCGATCACGAACATGAGCAGGACGGAGAGGACTGCGATCCACACGCCGGACAGGATCGTTCCCGCCATGTAGATCCATGGCGGCAAGGGGGTTCCCTGCACGCGCTTCAGGATGCCCAACTCGCGCGCGTAGGCCGTCTTGATCACCAGGTTCGAGAAGGTCGACGACACCGCCGCGAACACGGCCATGGCCGGAGCGAAGAACTGGGAGAAGCTGTAGCCGCCTCCCACCTCCTCGCTACCGAAGATCACGCTGAACAGGACCAGGAAGATGACCGGCAGGGCCAGGGTGAAGAAGGCGGCGACGGGAGTCCTCCAGAACAGCCGGTTGGTGTTACGGGTCTGCAACCAGACCAGCGCGAGGGGGGAACTGCCTCCGCTCAAACCGGTTCCTCCTGCCGCCCCGCCTCACCGACGATCTCCAGGTACACATCCTCGAGGCTGGGTCTCGACACTTCAAGGCCGCCCAACTCCACACCCCGGCCGGTGGCCCAACCCGTGAGCCGGTAGAGGAGGGCGGTCGGGTCGACCGTCCGGTACGTCACGCCCGGTCCGGCCACCTCGGGTGTTTCGGCGAGGGAGGGCAGATCCCCCGGTTCGGGAACGCTGAACCGCACGGTGGTCACCGGTCGGGCGCCGCCCAGCGTCTCAGGGGTGCCTTCAGCCACGATCTTCCCTCTGTTGAGTACGACGATCCGATCCGCCAGGTGCTGGGCCTCATCGAGGTAGTGAGTCGTTAGCAGGATGGTCTTGCCGAGGTCGGTGAGCCCCTCGACCAGTTTCCAGGACTGGCGGCGCGCTGCCGGATCGAACCCGGTGGTGGGCTCGTCCAGGAAGATCAGATCGGGATCGCCTACCAGTCCCAGCGCGAGGTCGAGACGGCGACGCTGACCCCCCGACAAGGTCTTTATGCGGGCGTCCGCCTTCTCCTCCAACCCGACCAGGGAAATCAGTTCATCCCGTGGGCGCCGGCGTGTGTACGCGGCGCCGTAAAGGTCGATGGTCTCTCGGACGGTCAGCACGGTTTCGATGCCCGTCTCCTGGAGCACGATGCCTATCCGGTCGCGGAACTCCCGCCCTCCGTTGGCCGGGTCGTAACCGAGAACCTCGATCTCCCCCCTATCAGCGCGCCGGTAACCCTCCAGTATCTCGACCGCGGTGGTCTTACCCGCTCCGTTGGGACCCAGGAGTGCGAGTACTTCACCTTCGCGTACGGAAAAACTCACACCGTCGAGCGCCACAACCGTTCCGTAACGTTTGGCCAGATCCTTGACCGTTACCGCGGGAGCCGCACCGTCCATCCTCATAGGGATGCTCCCCAACTCTCCTTAGGAGTTAGGCCAGCCCCTCCGTTTTCTGAGCCTGACATCGGAACCCCTCCCAGTGGGTTTGTGTTGCAAACTAGTTTAGCACGAGATGGGTTTGTAACACAAACTAGCTTGTGGCACTAACACGCATGGGCCGCAAAGCAGCCCCTGCGCGAAGCTAGGCGAAAGACCGGAGTGGTGGCCAGGCCCGGCGTCGATCCGGGGACCTCTGCTTTTTCAGAGCAGCGCTCTACCGACTGAGCTACCTGGCCGCATGGTTACGAGGGCCGACCCGCAACGGTCAGCCCTCCTGGCGGGGACGACGGGATTTGAACCCGCGACCTCCGGCTTGACAGGCCGGCGTGAACTCCAGACTTCACCACGCCCCCGTACCGCGCCCAGGCTACCCCGCTCCTGTAAGAGAGGCCAGAGAGACCAGGGCGGGAGCATCAGCAGTATAGGACAGTTCGAACCGGAAGAATGCAACGATCCCAACCGGAGGAAGGCAAGCGCCTCGAATCGGGAAGTGCCATGTTGACACACGGGCAGGGTCCGAATCCCGAGATCACCGGGTTCGCGTCCGGAGCGTCCCGGTCCTTTGGGCGTACAGCCCGTTCAGTCCAGCAGGGAGGCCAGGACCTCCAGCAGAACATCCACATCGGGGTCGTCAACATCGAGGTGGGTAACGATGCGACAGGAGCGCCGGTCCCGCCCGGACATGATCACACCGGCCTCCGCGGCCAATTCGAGGAGACGGGGACCGGTGGGACCGGCCTCGTCGATCCGGAACACAACGATGTTGGTCTCGACGGGGAGAACCTCTTCGACCAACGACATCCCAGCCAGAGCCTCCCCGATCCGGGCCGCCCGGGCGTGGTCCTCCGCCAGCCGGTCCACATGATGATCCAGCGCGTAGAGTCCCATCGCAGCCAGTATTCCCGACTGGCGCATCGATCCGCCCCACTGCTGCTTCCAGCGCCACGCCTGGTCTATGAATCCGGCACTGCCCGCCAAGACGGCCCCCACCGCAGCTCCCAGTCCCTTGGTCAGATCGATCCACACGCTGTCCATGTCGCGCGTGTACCGGTCCGCTGCGGTGCCTGTTGCCACGACCGCGTTCAGCAGGCGCGCACCGTCCATGTGGGTCGCCAAGCCGGCATCGTGGGCTACCCCGGCCACCTCGTCGATGAGTTCGACCGGCCAGATGGCGCCTCCGGCGAGGTTGGCGGTCTGCTCGATCGAGACGAGCCTCGAGCGGGGCATGTAGCGGGTCACCGGCCGGATGGCTTGACTGACCTGCGCGGCCGAGAAACGGCCGCGGTCACCTTCCAGCGCGTAGACCATGACGCCGGAGAGCATGGCCGGGCCTCCGGACTCGAAACCGACTATGTGGCTCGACCGGTCACAGATCACCTCGTCACTCGGATCCGTCAGGACCTTGATGGCGATCTCGTTGCACATCGAGCCGGAGGGCAGGAAGACCGCCGCCTCCTTCCCGAGCAGTTCTGCCACGCGCCTTTCCAAGCGAATGGTCGTCGGATCCTCGAAACGCTGCTCGTCACCCACTTCGGCGCCCATGACCGTGGCAAGCATCGCCCTCGTGGGTTTGGTCTGCGTGTCGGAGTAGAAGTTGTGCATCAGTGCGGTCTCCTCATGCCCTGGCGACCACCTGCTCGCGCTCCGGACCGACCGACACCCAGCTGACCGGGATACCCACTTGGTCCTCTATGAACTCGATATAGCGGCGGGCTTGGAGCGGCAACTCGCCGAAGTCCCGTGCCATCGTTATGTCATCGTGCCATCCCGGCAGCTCGGTGTAGAGCGGGCGGCAGTTGTACAGGACTCGCTGCTGGCGGGGAAACTCTGTGTAGGTGTCGCCGGCCGCCGTGTAGCCGGTGGCCACCTTGATCGTGTCGAATCCGGAGAGGATGTCGAGCTTGGTGATGAACAGTTCGGTCAGGGAGTTCACGCGCCGGGCATAACGGAGGGCCACTAGGTCGAGCCAACCACAGCGCCGCCGCCGACCCGTGACCGTGCCGAACTCGTGCCCCACCTCGACCATCCGGTCGCCGGCCTCATCGAAGAGTTCGGTTGGGAACGGGCCACTCCCGACTCTGGAGATGTAGGCCTTCGCAACCCCGACCACCCTGTCGATCGCCTTGGGACCTATCCCCGACCCTATCGCTGCTCCCCCTGCGGTGGGGTTCGAGGAGGTCACGAACGGATACGTACCGTGGTCGATGTCGAGCAAGGTCCCCTGCGCACCCTCGAATAACACGGTCCTGTCGCGTTGCAGCGCATCCCAGATGAGATGAGAGGTGTCCTCGACGAGTGGCAGTAGGGAATCCGCAAATCCGAGATAATCCGAGACGATCCCTTCGGAGCCCATCGGAAGCTGGTTGTAGACGCGGGTGAGGATCTTGTTCTTCTCCGACAGAACCGCCTCCAGCTTGTCACGAAAGATGTCGGGATCGAACAGATCCTGAACGCGGATGCCGGAGCGCGCGTACTTGTCCGTGTAGGCAGGGCCGATACCCCGCTTGGTCGTACCGATCCGGTTGCGCCCCAGGTAGCGCTCCATAACCAGGTCCAGCTTGCGGTGATAAGGCATGATCAGATGGGCGTTGCCCGACACGCGCAGGCGGGAAGGATCGACACCTCTGTCCCGGAGCATGGCGATCTCCTCGAGAAGGACCTGGAGATCGATCACGACGCCCGAGGCGATCACCGGAACCACGCTCGGGTACATCACTCCTGATGGCACCAGCGAGAGGGCAAACCGCTCGGCGCCGATGACTATGGTGTGGCCCGCATTGTTGCCCCCCTGGTAGCGAACCACGTAGTCGGCCTGGCGGGCGAACAGGTCGGTTACCCGACCCTTGCCCTCGTCGCCCCACTGTGCGCCGACCACAACCGTCGCGGGCATCGTCTACCCGCCCACCTCTGCCGCGAACCGGCCCGCGCCCGACCTCAAGGACCGCCGCCGAAGTCGATGATGCTCGCCATAACCTGCTTTCCCACCTTACAAGTAACCGGCCGGCCGGCCGGATAGGTGGGAGCATAGGTAGTGAGGAGCGGCAAGACACAACGATCGCCGCTCGATGAACCAACGCAGACAGGCCCAGGAGAGATTCATGTCCCGGATCCGAATCGACGCGGAAGAGAGACGCAGACGCATAGGAGTCCGGCACCACCTCCACCCACGTCACAAGGCGGTGTCGGTGCCGGAAGCGGCCCGGCACCAGGTGGGCCTCCACTCCAGCGACCCTGCCACCGTGTTCCTATCGGCGTGGGCCCGGGTAGCGGACCCGACGATCACGGGCATCGAGAACTGCCTCTACAGCCCCCGCCCCTCCTTACATCGCGTGCTAGGGATGCGACGGACGTTGTTCGCGGTGCCGAGCGACCTCGTTCCGTTGCTCCACCACGGCTGCGCCCGGCGCCTCGCGCCCGCCGAGCGGAAGAGACTCATCGGTTACTTGCGGAAACAGAACATCGCCGGCCAAGCGGAACAGTGGCTGGATCGGGTGGCGGATGCCACCGTGGCCGCCATCGCCGAGCAGGGAGAGGCCGCGGCGATGGAGCTGCGCGAGCACGTGCCGGAACTACGCCTCACCCTCACGTTCGGGGAAGGGAAGAAGTGGGGCGGCCGAGTCGGTGTCTCGACCCGGGTCCTCTTTCTGCTGGCGACGGAAGGACGGATCGTCCGCGGACGCCCCAGGGGATCATGGATCAGCGGCCAGTACCGATGGTCGGTGACCGAAGACCGCATACCGGGCGGAATACCTGATCTCGATGGTGTCGAAGCGCGTTCTCGACTGTTGAGACGGTGGTTGACCACCTACGGGCCAGGAACCGAGGCTGACCTGCGATGGTGGACGGGTTGGCCCCTGCGCGACGTCAGGAAGGCACTGGGATCCCTGGACACCGTCGAGGTCGAGGTCGACAGCGGGCCGGCCCTCATGCTCGGCGGGGATCCGGCGGCCACCCCACCACAGGAGCCATGGGCCAACCTGCTCCCCTCCCTCGACTCGACGGTGATGGGCTGGCGCGACCGCGGTTGGTATCTCGGAACCCGTTCGAGGCAGTTGTTCGATCGAAACGGCAACGCCGGCCCGACAGTCTGGTGGAACGGGAGGGTCGTCGGAGGCTGGGCCCACACGGCGGGAGGCGCCGTCGCCTACCGGCTGCTCGAGGACATCGGCTCGGAGGGAGAAGCACTTGTAGGGGAATTGGCCTCCGAACTCGAGGAATGGATCGGGCCCATCCGGGTCACTCCCCGATTCCGCACACCCATCGAGAAGGAACTGACCAGCTAGGTGGTGAATGGTGGATGGTGGATGGTGGATGGTGGATGGTGGATGGTGGATGGTGGATGGTGGAGTTCTACAAATCACCAATCGCCAAATCCCCCCGGACGGTGCCGCTCCTTGGGTAGCCTTCGCCCATGCCCCGAATTCGTGCAGCCAGCATCGCAGAGCACAAGGTCATCACGCGGGCGCTCATCCTGGAGATGGCCCAAGAGTTGTTCGCTACCTGGGGATACCAGGACACATCCTTCGGAGACATCGCAGCGGCTGCGGGCGTCGGCCGCACAACCCTCTACGACTACTTCGCCGACAAGGACGACCTCCTGGCGTCACTGGTCGAAGAGACCCTGCCCCCGACAATCAAGGCGATGGTCGAGACGGTCCCCCAGAATCTCCCCCCCACCCAACGTCTCCACCATCTGATGGCCAGCACCGTCGAGTTCGTCGCTCTGGAACCGACGCTGGGACAGCTGCTCCACCGGGACGTACCGAAGCTGTCGGAGTCGGCCCAGCAGCGGGTCGCCAACGCACACCAGGCCTTGGCACGAGAATTCGTCGACGCCTACCGCGCGGGTGTCGAAGCCGGAGCCCTGAAACAGCTTCCCCCCGGCCTTGCGGGCCGTTTCCTCAACGACATGATCATGTCGGCCGCCCAGCTGTTGATCGACTCGGACCACCCGGAGGAGTCCCTCTCGACCGTGACCGACGCGATGAGCGACCTGATATTCAATGGCCTGGCCAGGCGGGAGCCGCTCCGGAAGGCCATGACAAATGCGGACACGTGTGGAAGACTGAGATCCGAGCGAACCAATGGTCACTGAGGAAGCCGCCCACACAGCCGAACCATTCTTGATCCGGGAGTTGTCCCTGCTCGAGTTCGTACGTCGCGTGCTGGCCCAAGCCGAAAGGGAGCGCACACCGCTGCTCGAGCGCGTCAGGTACGTAGCCATCGTGAGCGAGCTGATAGACGAGATCTACCAGGTTCGTGTCGCAGGACTCGACGAGCAGGTTGCGGCGGGCTTCGTGAGCCGTTCCCGGGGTGGGGTCACCGCTCCCGAACTCCTCGACCGGATCCGTAGCGTGGTCAGCGAGATCTGCGAATACCAGAGCGCTGTGTTCCGTGAGGAAATCCAACCCGCCCTCGAGAGGGTCGGAGTCCGGGTACTCCTCTGGGACGGGCTTGACGAGACCGACCGCGAGTACCTGAGCGGCGTGTTCCACGAGCAGGTCTACCCGGTCCTGACACCCTTGGCGGTCGATCCGGCGCACCCCTTCCCCTACATCTCGAACCTTTCGATGAACCTCGCGATCATGGTTCGAGAGCCGGAGACGGGCATCCAACGCTTCGCCCGGGTCAAGGTTCCGCCGATCCTCCCCCGGTTCATCGAGTTGCCCGAAGAGAGGGGATTCGTCCCGCTCGAACAGCTCATCTCTGCACATCTGCACGAGCTTTTCCCCGGTATGGACGTCACGGAGTGCCATCCGTTCCGGCTCACCCGTAACACCGACTACCAGATCGCCGAGTTCGAAACCAGCGACCTACTGGAAGCCCTGAAGTCGGAACTCGGGCGCCGCCGAAGAGGACAGGTGATGCGGCTCGAGGTCGAGCGCGACATCGATCCCGACGTGCTGCACCTGCTCATGCGCGAGTTGGAGATCAAGGACCGTCATGTCTACCGGATTTCGGGGTTGCTGGGTCTCGGGTCTCTGACAACCCTCGCTGACCTGGATCTGCCAGAACACAGATGGAAGCCCTTCCCACCGGTGGTCCCGGCCCGCATATCGGGCAACCACGACTTCTTCAGGATGATCAGCAAGGGGGACCTGCTCGTCCATCACCCTTACGAGTCGTTCGCAGCTTCGACCGCCGAGTTCGTCCACCAAGCCGCCCACGACCCTCATGTGCTCGGGATCAAGCAGACCCTGTACCGCACCTCGCCGGACAGCGCCATCGCCCGTTCGCTCATCACCGCGGCGGAGTTGGGCAAGCAGGTCGTGGCCCTCGTCGAACTCAAGGCGCGTTTCGATGAGCAACGCAACATCGAACGCGCCCAGGCTCTGGAGGAGGCAGGCGTCCACGTGGTGTACGGCTTGGTGGGGCTCAAGACCCACGCCAAGCTGTGCCTGGTCGTTCGCCAGGAGGACGGGAAACTGGCCCGCTACGTGCACACGGCAACAGGCAACTACAACGAACGCACGGCCCGCATCTACGAGGACGTAGGCCTTTTCACGAAGGATCCCGACATCGGCGCGGATGTGAGCGACCTGTTCAATCAATTGACCGGGTACAGCAAGCAGAAGTCCTACCGCAAGCTGGTGGTTGCCCCGGCCGAACTTCGCTCCCACATCGTCGAGCTGATTTTCCGGGAGGCCGAACAGGAGCAGGGTCACATCGTCGCCAAGCTGAACGGCTTGGTGGACGAGGAGACGATCATGGCGCTGTATGAGGCGTCGAGGGCCGGGACTCGTATAGACCTCATCGTGCGGGGCGTGTGCTGCCTGCGGCCGGGGATACCCGGGATGAGCGAGAACATCACGGTCCGTTCCATCGTTGGCCGTTTCCTGGAGCACTCCCGGATCTTCCGGTTCGGCCGACCGGAACGCGGCTTCCGGTACTACATAGGTTCGGCTGACCTGATGCCGCGCAACCTCGACCGGAGGGTGGAGGCTATGTTCCCCGTCGAGGACCGGGAGGCCCAGCGGCGCCTGGAGGAGATACTGGACCTCTGCCGAGCGGACGACCACCTTGCTTGGGAACTCCAACACGACGGGTCCTACATACGCCGGGGGTACAGGAACGACGTCGACGTCCATCAGGCGCTCATGGACACGGCCCTGCGTCGGTCCAGGTCACTGAGAAAGCGGTAGGCCGATGCCGACGTTAATGCTGCTCCGGCACGCCAAGTCCGACTGGAGGGCCGACTACGGACACGACCGGGACCGGCCTCTCAACAAACGCGGGGTTCGATCAGCCCGGGCAATCGGCCGGTTCGTGGAGCGCTACGGACTGGTTCCGGACCTGGTCCTGACATCGCCGGCGGTCCGGACCGCCACCACTGCCGACCTGGCTGCGGAGGCGGGAACCTGGAAGAGCGAGATCGTGGCCGTGCCGGACCTGTATGGCGCCGAGCCTAACCGTCTGCTCAGCTTGGTAAGGGGGATCAACGACGTGGACCGTGTGATGGTGGTAGGACACGAACCCACCATGTCCGGTTTCTTGGGCCGGATGACGGGCAGCCATCTCCGGGTTCCGACCGCCACGCTGACTTGCCTGCGCCTCTTCTATAGCCGCTGGGCGGACTTGGGATGGGGGACCGCCGAAGTCGAGTTGTACATAAGACCGCGCTTACTCTAAAGAATTGGTCCAGGACACAAGTCTAGCTTTTTATCTATGGTGTACTAAACCGCACAGTTGTGCTGTGGTCCAGCCGCGTTCGTCAGCCGGTGACCGTCAGTACTCTCCTGATGTGCTCAGGTAGCTCTAGAACTTCCATCGGTCTCTTGCGTAAGATGAAAGCGAAGCGGTTTTGCGTCCCCGGCCCGCGTTCCGGTGTAAGTGCACTCGAACTCTCCCACCATTGGATACCGTACAAGGCCGATCGGTCCGTTAACCTGCTACATGATCGAGGCGATTGTCGAAGTGGACCCCCCAAGCACACCCTTGCTAGACCGGATCAGAGGACCTGAGGATCTTAGGCGGTTCGAGACCCGCGACTTGACGCGCCTCGCCTCCGAGATCCGAAGGCTCATAATCGCGACTGTGAATCGCAACGGGGGCCATTTGGGATCCAACCTGGGAATAGTCGAGTTGACCATCGCCCTCCACCGTGTGTTCGAGTCTCCCCACGACGTAATCCTTTTCGACACCGGTCATCAGACCTACCCGCACAAGCTTCTCACCGGCAGGCGCGAGGCATTCGACAGCCTCCGAAGTCCCGGGGGAATGTCCGGGTATCCCAGCCGGGTCGAGTCGTCCCACGACTGGATTGAAAACAGCCACGC
Source organism: Candidatus Spongiisociaceae bacterium (assembly GCA_965219685.1). GTDB lineage: Bacteria > Actinomycetota > Acidimicrobiia > Spongiisociales > Spongiisociaceae > JAPPFW01. Next base: position 2,654,797 of record CBDCOH010000002.1, read on the forward strand.
GTCCACCGCCCTCGCGTACGCACACGGACTGGCGACCGCAGTCAAGGCAAGAGGGGAGGACCGCCAGGTGGTCGCGGTGATAGGAGACGGCTCGTTGACCGGGGGAATGGCGCTCGAGGGCCTCAACAACCTCGGTCACTCCAGCAGTGACGTGACGATTATTCTCAACGACAACGGCCGCTCCTACGCTCCTACCATTTCAAAACTGTCGGAGAGTCTGATCAAGCTCCGCGCCAGCCCCGCATACATGCGAAGGCAGGAGCGCATCGAACAGATTGCCGAATCGGTTCCATGGGTCGGAGACATGCTTCGCCGTGGAATCGACGCCACCAAGATGGCAATACGCCACATGTGGGATCCGCCCGCCATCTTCGAGCAGCTAGGTATTCACTATGTCGGACCCTACAACGGCCACGAGATAGCGGAACTCGAGAAGGTTCTGGAGAAGGTGAAGCTGTTCGACGGACCAACTGTGGTCCATGTGATCACCCAGAAGGGCCGCGGATACAAACCGGCGGAGAGGGACCCGATCAAGAACATGCACGACCTCTCGTCGATCAAGCAGGGCAGCTACACGGCGGCCTTCGGCGAGCATCTGGTGCGTATGGGCGAACGGCACCCGGAATTGGTCGCGGTCACTGCTGCCATGCCCGACTCCACGGGGCTACTGCCTTTCCTGGACCGGTTTCCCGACCGCGCCTTCGATGTAGGCATCGCGGAGCAACACGCGGTCACCATGGCCAGCGGGATGGCGATGGGAGGAATGCGCCCGATCGTGGCCATCTACTCGACATTCCTCACCCGGGCCCTCGATCAGATAAACCTCGACACCGCCCTGCACCGCTGCCCGGTGGTGTTCTGCATCGACCGCGCCGGCATCACCGGGGACGACGGAGCTTCGCATCACGGAACCCTGGACATGGTGCTTCTCTCCAAGATCCCGGGCATGACGATCTTCGCGCCCTCATCCTACGAGGAACTCCCGGTGATGCTGGATACCGCCCTGGAAACCACCTATGGCCCCTGTGCCATCCGTTGGCCCAAGACCGCGGCGCCAAGGGTGTCTCCAGACCAGGTGGGCTCCGGGCTGTCGGCGCGCCGCGCCCGGGAAGGCTCCGATGTGTGCCTCATCGGGATAGGGAAGATGCTCGCGACCGCCTCCGAAGCCGCCGATCGGCTCGAATCCGAGGGGATCAGTTGCTCGGTTTGGGACCCCCGGGTGGTCAAGCCGCTGGATCCGGTCATGATCAGCGACGCGATCAGTCACCGTCTAGTGGTCACGGTCGAGGACGGGCTCCGCGAGGGGGGTATCGGCCAGGCGATCCGCGACCAGATATCCGCCTCGGCGCCCACACCCGTGGTGGTGCTCGGGATACCCACCGTCCACATCCCCCACGGAAGAGTGGACCAAATCCTGTCCGACTACGGTCTCGACGCCTCCGGGATCGTGGCCAACGCAAAAAAACTCCTCTAAGCTGGCCGAATTACGTCACTCGTTCCGAACCCGGTGCTCTATAGTCTGACAGTGGAGAAGAGTTCACGTCTCCGTACGACTTCCCAAGCACGATTGTCTCGCTGGTAGAGACGGGACGGACAGCCGAACGAAGGAAAGGTTCTCAAACAATGGTTAAACGACTCGCACCGCTGATCTGCGTGTTGGCTTTGGTTGTCACTGCCTGCGGCACAGACGACGAAACCACAACCGAGACGCAGCCAGCCACGACAGCTGCCGCCGAGGTCACAACGACTGCCGCCGCTGAGCCGACTACCACCGTGTCTGTCGACTTTGCCCAGGACGATGGCACCCTCGCCGCAGTCCAAGCACGTGGCTCCTTGCGCTGTGGAGTCTCGACCAGCGCCATTGGCTTTGCCGAACCTCAGGACGATGGTTCATTCAAGGGATTCGACGCCGACTACTGCCGCGCTCTGGCTGCAGCGGTTCTCGGTGATGCCAACGCTGTCGAGTTTGTCGGCACCACCGCTGCCGAGCGCTTCAACGTGTTGGCCTCCGGCGAGATCGACGTGTTGTTCCGCAACACCACCTGGACACAGAGCCGGGACACCGAGATCGGTGGCGACTTCGGACCCACCACGTTCTACGACGGCCAGCAGATCATGGGGAAGGCCGACTTCGGCTTCGACGATGCTTCGACGCTCGAAGATGTGGACGGGGCCAGGCTCTGTACCAACGCCGGAACCACCACTGAGAAGAACATCACCGAGGGTGCCCGAGTGGTCGGCGCCGAGATCGAGCTCGTGACCGTCGAGAACTTCCCTGAGGCGATGGAGTTGTTCCGGGAAGGCTCTTGTGACCTGGTGACCACCGACGGATCGGCCCTGTTCGGCCATCGCTACTCAGCTATCCAGAACGGTGAGATCGCGGAGGGAGACTGGATCATCTTCCCGACCACGCCGATCTCCAAGGAGCCCCTCGGACCGATGTACCGCCAGAACGACAGTCAATGGGCCGACGTCGTCAACTGGTTGGTGTACATCTTGATAATCGCCGACGAGAAGGGCATCACGTCCGCGAACATCGAGGATATGGTTGCCAACCCGCCCGACCCTGAGGCTGGCCGGTTCCTCGGAGTGGGCGAGGACGAATTGCAGACCAAGATGGGCCTCTCGGCCGACGCGTATGCCCAGGCAATCCGCCAGGTCGGGAACTACGACGAGATCTACGTCAACAACCTGCGCCCGCTCGGCTTCACCAGGGCGGGGTCCGCCAACGCCCGGTGGACCGAAGGTGGTCTGGTCTACGCGCCTCCGGCTCGCTGATCGCGCAACGAACACATGAACCCGAATTATGGAGGGGGGCACCGTACGGTGCCCCCCTCCACGCGTAACTTATTGGTATGGTCTAGGTACCAGCTAAGCGGACGGTCAATTGGCTAAGACCACCGAGAAGTCGCCTCACCCCCGGGTACCCATATGGCGGAACGTGGTGGTCATCAAGTGGGCCACCCAGCTCGGTGTTCTCTTCGGTCTCATCTGGCTGGCCTTCATCCTGATCACCCAGGCAACCGGAAACCTCCGGGCCACGGGTATCCCGTTCGCATGGGACTTCCTCGGTGAACCGCTGGGCGTCAAGCTCGGTGAGGGGTTCAACACCGACCCCGAGTCGGGCCTGGAGGCCTTGGCGGTGGGCATGGTCAACATGCTCCGGATCACATGGAGCGGCGTCATCGCCGCCACCATCCTCGGCACGCTGATCGGGATATCCAGGCTCTCCTCCAACTGGATCGTCTCCAGGATCGCCAACTCGTATATCGAGTTCTTCCGCAATATCCCCCTCCTGGTGCAGATCCTGTTCTGGCAGGCCCTGATCATCGGACTCCTCCCCGATCTAACTCCCGAGATGGAGGGGAGCCGGTGGTTGTTCGCCAGCCCGAAGGGCATAGCCTTCCCCTGGTTCACGCCTCAAGCCGGCCGTTGGCAGTACACCGTGCTGGTGATCATCGGGATCGCGGCAGCACGTTGGGTCTACCGGCACCGGATCAAGCTCCAAGAAAGCGAAGGCCGCGAGAGCCACGCCTTCGCTTGGTCGATCGGTACATTCGGCGTATTCCTGGTCGGAGGCTGGTTCGCGCATCCGGTCGCCGGCGTGTTGGGATGGCTCCTCACCGCTCTGGCATGGCTCTGCGGGGCGGTACCGGTGATGGCATTCCAGTTAGGGTTGGCCGTACTGGCCATCTGGTTGGCGGTCCGCTACATCCTTCGATACCTGAGGCGGCTCCGCTCCCCTGCCGGGATGGCCAAGCTCTCCGACGATGACTTCTTCCGCTTGGCGGTGGCGGCCGTGCTCGGGATCGGTTTGATGCTGTTCTTCGTCTCCGGGGCCGGGCGAGCCACCCTCTCCGCGGTTCTCGGACGGACGCTGTGGTACCAGATGAACTGGGGATTCGAACCACTGTTCGACTTCCTGGCCTCGAGGTTCGATTTCTCCGGTGGAGCACCCCTGCGTTTCAGCCTTCCCGAGGTGGTGGTCCCCACGAGGTTCCCCCAATACTCCGGCGAGGTCGGCAAGGCACTCACGCCGGGCTTCGTGGCCGTCTGGATGGGGGTCACGCTCTACACCGCGGCCTTCATCGGCGAGATCGTGCGGGCCGGCATCATGGCCGTGGCGCGCGGTCAGGGCGAGGCCGCCGCGGCGGTCGGTCTGCGCCGGGGACAGGTGCTGCGGTTGGTCGTACTTCCCCAGGCGTTCCGGATAATCCTCCCTCCGCTCGGTTCCCAGTACCTGAACCTGGCCAAGAACACCTCCCTCGGCATCGCCGTGGCCTACGCCGACATCGTCCAAGTCGGGCAGACCATCTTCAACCAGGAAGGCCAGGCGCTGGCGGTGTTCATATTCTGGATGGGCTTCTACTCGATCGTAAGCCTGATCCTGTCGGGAATCGTCAACTACTACAACCGCAAGCTGGCGTTGGTGGAGCGTTGAGATGACCACACCAACGCCCACTCTCGGCGCCAACGGCATGATTGAGCGAGCTCCCGAACCTCCGCCCGCCGGACCCTGGCGGTGGATGCGGGAGAACCTGTTCTCCGGCCACACCTGGGGCCAGATCACATTCAACACCTTCCTCACGCTGGTCTTCGCCCTGGTCCTCGTGAACATCCTACGGTTCATAACCACCTACCTCTTCGCTCCGGAACGCAAGTGGGCCGCGGTCACCCACAACGCGAAGCTCCTGATGGTCCAAGCGTTCCCGCAGGACGACCTGATCCGGATCTGGACGTCCCTGGGTATCTTCATGGTGCTGGTGGTCTGGTCCCTGGCGTCCTGGAAGGTAGGCGGCCGACTCGATCTCTCCACCTTCGCCGGAGGTCTGCGGACCACGGCTGTCCTGATGGCGGTGACAGCGATAATGCACCACGCGGCCGAGACACGCACGTTCGGCATTCCTATCCTGCAGTTCGACTCTCCCGCCGGCTGGAGTACCGTCCGTACCTGGATACTCGTCGCCGCGGTCTTGACGGCCGTCCTGGCCCACATCACTATCCGTTGGAGCCGCGCCGCCGACCCATCACCGACCATCCCGGTTCTGACCGTGCCGGTGATGATCATGGCGGTGGTGACCGCGTTCCTCTGGACCGTGAAGCTCCCCGTTCCGTTGGGCCAGTTCGACCAGACCACCGCACCGATAGCCGCCACCACCGCCGGTCCGTGGACGGTCCTGTTCGCATTGGCAGTAGTCGCCTACCCGCTCGGCCTTCTGATCGAACGCATCTGGCCCCGCGCCTTCCGGCGGTTCCTGATCTCGGCCTGGGTCCTTTCCTACCCGGTGATCATCTTCGTCATCCAGCGCAACCCGGTCCTCGACTGGTCCGACATGATCATGCTGCTGGCAGTGGTACTGGGTGCCGGCGCGCTCCGGGTGCTGGTACTTCTCCCCAGAGGGCCGACCGCTACAGCGGTTGTGGTGGCGATCGGGCTGGTGACGGCCGCCGTACCATTCACCTCCGGGGAGGAACCGCTCTGGGCCACTGCGGGGATGGCGCTGATCGGGTTGGCAATACTGATCGCCGCCCTGACGGTGGAAGAGCCGGTGAGAATGGTCCGGGCATCGGCGGCGGGCCTGATGCTGGCCTGCCTCTTGATCTGGTTCATCCCGATGCCGTTCCTCTACCGCATCCTGTTCATGGCCTTCACCCTGTTCCTGCTGGTAACACCCAGATCCGGAGTGACGCAGAGGGGAAGGACAAACCTGGTCCGGGCCTGGATAGCAGCTGCGGTGCTGATAGTGGTGGCCTTCCGGCTGAGCGCCACCTTCCTCGACGACGCGAGCCTGACCGTCTTCCTACGGTCCGATGTCGTGTCCATCCTTGTGGCAGTACTGCTGGGCGGCGGCGCGCTCCGGGTTCTGAGCCTTCTCCCCAAAGGGCCGACCGCTACAGCGGTTGTGGTGGCGATCGGGCTGGTGACGGCCGCCGTGCCATTCACCTCCGGGGAGGAACCGCTCTGGGCCACTGCGGGGATGGCGCTGATCGGGTTGGCAATACTGATCGCCGCCCTGACGGTGGAAGAGCCGGTGGAAATGGTCCGGGCATCGGCGGCGGGCCTGATGCTGGCCTGCCTCTTGATCTGGTTCATCCCGATGCCGTTCCTCTACCGCATCCTGTTCATGGCCTTCACCCTGTTCCTGCTGGTAACACCCACTTTCGGAGGAACGCAGAGGGGAAGGACAAACCTGGTCCGGGCCTGGATAGCAGCTGCGGTGCTGATAGTGGTGGCCTTCCGGCTGGGCGCGGCCAACACGTCCCTCGAGTTCCAAGGCACCACCTTCCTGGGGGGGTTCAATCTGACTATCCTCCTAGCCGTCAGCGGGATCGCCCTGTCCCTCCCCATCGGTCTGATCCTCGCCCTGGCCCGGACGTCGTCCATGCCCATCTTCCGCCTACTGGCCACCGGCTACATCGAGTTGGTACGCAGCGTTCCGATGATCACATGGCTGTTCTTCGGGTCTGCGATGCTCACCGCCTTCCTCCCCGCCGGAGTCGAGTTCGACGAAATCGTCCGGATAGTCGCAGCCATCACCATCTTCAACTCGGCGTACGTAGCGGAGAACATCCGGGGGGGACTGCAGGCCATCGACAGGGGCCAGTACGAGGCGGCTAGGGCTGCGGGCCTCAGCATCGTCCAGTCCACCTCGCTGGTGATCCTGCCCCAGGCGGTGCGGACGGTGATCCCGGCGCTGGTCGGGTCGGTGATCGTCGCCTTCAAGGACACGTCGCTTGTGGCCATCATCGGGCTGGCAGACATCCTGCTGATCGCCCGTAGCTTCATTCCCCAGCAGAGCGACCCCAACTTCCAGGGCACCCTGCCCCAGATGATGTTCTTCATGGCGCTGTTCTATTGGCTCATCACCTTCACCATCTCACGACTGAGCCTGCGATACGAGCACAGCCTCGGTCTCGGCGAACGATGACGATCGAACCATCGAGGAGGACGACATGACCGGCAACGGACGCACCAAGGGAACACCAGCGATCCTTTGCGAGGACGTGAAGAAATGGTTCGGCGACTTCCAGGCGCTGACCGGTGTGACCACCTCGGTGGGCTGGGGCGAGGTGGTGGTGGTCATCGGACCTTCGGGATCGGGCAAGTCGACTTTCATCCGTTGCATAAACCGCCTCGAGACCCACCAGAAGGGCCGGATCGTGGTCGACGGGATGGAACTCACCAACGATCTCCGCAACATCGACGCAATACGCCGGGAAGTCGGTATGGTCTTCCAACAGTTCAACCTGTTCCCCCACCTCACGGTGATGCAGAACATCACCCTGGCGCCGATCTGGGTTCGCAACCGGACCCGGTCGGATTCGGAGGCAGCCGCCATGAAGTTGCTCGAGCGGGTGGGCATACCCGAACAGGCCGACAAGTACCCGGGGCAGTTGTCCGGAGGCCAGCAGCAGCGCGTGGCCATCGCCCGTGCCCTAGCTATGAACCCCAAGATCATGCTCTTCGACGAGCCCACCTCCGCTCTCGACCCGGAGATGATCAAGGAAGTCCTCGACGTCATGAAGGAGTTGGCCGGTGACGGTATGACCATGATCGTGGTCAGCCACGAAATGGGGTTCGCCCGGGAGGTCGCCGACCGGGTGCTGTTCTTCGACTACGGAACGGTGGTCGAGGAGGGAACGCCGGAGCACTTCTTCACCAATCCCCAGCACGACCGCACCAAGCTGTTCCTCAGCCAGATCCTCTGAGTTGGTGACTGGTGACTGGTGACTGGTGACTGGTGAATCATGAACACGGAGCGGGGCCGGGCTGATGCCCGGCCCCGTTTTTCTCGCTGATAGGGAGGAGGTTCAGCTTGCTGCTCGGTCGGCGGCAGAACTGACACCGTCCTTGAACATCTCGCCCATGGCGGCGACCGCACCAAGCACCCCCGAAGTGTCTAGTGGCAGGAATATCTTGGTGGCCTGACCGTTTGCTATGCCCTCCAGAGCCTCGAGATACCGGATGGCGATGAGGTCCTCGGTGGGATCCCCGTTGTGGATCGCCAGGAACACCCGCTCGATGGCCTGGCCCTCACCCTCGGCGACCGTCAGTTTCTGGTACTTGTCGGCGTCGGCAACCCGCTTGATGGCCTCCGCCTCACCTTCGGCCCGAAGGATGGCGGCCTGCTTCACTCCCTCCGCCTGGAGGATGGCGGATCTCTTGTCGCCCTCAGCCTCGGTGACCACGGCCCGGCGGCCCCGTTCCGCCTTCATCTGGCGATGCATGGCGTCGGTGACGTCGGGCGGCGGCTCGATCCGCTGGATCTCCACGCGTACGACCCGTGTACCCCACTTATCGGTGGCATCGTCGAGTATCTGGCGTAGCTTGCTGTTGATGATCTCTCGGGACACCAACGCCTCGTCCAGTTGCAGATCGCCCACCACGTTCCTGAGGTTGGTCTGAGCCAGCTTGGTAACCGCCAGTATGAAGTTGCCCACCGCGTACTTGAGTTTCACTGGATCGGTCGGCTCGTAGTAGATCACGGCGTCGACCGTGACCGCCACGTTGTCCTTGGTGATCACCTCCTGCGGCGGCACGTCCACGACCTGCTCACGCATGTCCACCTTCAGCAACCTCTGCACGAAGGGCATAATGAACCGTAGACCGGGCGATATGGTTCTCTGGTACTTGCCCAGGAACTCGACCAAACCCTTCTCGTAGGGCCGGACGATCCGGAAACCGCTCGCTGCGATGAGCAGCACGGCTATCGCCACGACTCCCAGCAAGATTACTGCTGCAAACTCCATCAGTCTCTTCCTTTCTCTTGATCTATCGTCATTCGACTTCCGTCACCAGCAACCGGGTACCTCGGACTTCGACCACCTCGACCGTAGTCCCTTCGGGGATGGGACCACCGTCCGTGATCGCCCTCCACTCCTCGGCCTCGACCCTGATCAAACCGCTGTTGGCCGCCATATCCACGCTCTCCAGGACAACCGCCCTCATCCCCACGTACCGGGACGGTCCGATCTTGAGACCATCCTCCTCATCCTGCGTCCTCATGAAGCGACGGACGAACAGCATCGCAACCGCGGTCCCGCCGAAGAAGGCGATCCACTGCACCGCGTCGTGCAAGCCGAACCAGGCCGCTATGGCGGCCAGACCGGCCCCGACCGCGAACGGGAGCAGGAAGAAACCGGCGGTCACGATCTCCCCGAGCCCCATGACCAGCGCTAAGCCGGTCCACACCCATCTCCAGAGCTCATTGTCCATGATCGACTCCTTTCTCCACGTAATGATGATGACCACTACCAGCGCGATAAGGACCACTGCCGACACCCATCGCAGCATTCGGGATGACGACGTCAGATCGAGACGGTGCTCCACAGCCCTCCAACTCGGCACCTGCCCTCGGCGCCGGGGCAGGAGTTCCGACGCCCAGTCGGCCGCGAAGCCCGGTAGGTCATCGCCGACCACGGACCGGGGATCACGGCCGTCCGCAGCAGCCTCCGAGAGGTGCGACTCGAGTTCCTTGCTCATGCTGTCGACATCTCTTCGGGGAATCCCGGCCTCAAGCCAGTACCTGCGGCACTTTCTGACGAGTTCGTTGCCCGGATCCCTCATCCCCTCCGTCCCTTCGATCCGTCCTCTCCCTGCAACACCATCTCCACTCCCGTAGCGACCCGAGTCCAATCCTCGCGCCATTTGGCCAGGTGTTCTTCCCCCTCATGGCGGATCCGGTAGTACTTCCGGACCGGCCCGGCTGGAGAGTGCTCGTAGAAGCCTTCGACCAGACGTTGATGCTGCATGCGGCTCAGCATCGGGTAGATGCTCCCCTCGCTCACGAGGTCGAGTCCCCTGGCCTCGAGCTTGCGGACCATCTCGTACCCGTAGCTCGGCTGCTCGGCGATGAGCGCCAGCAGGCACATGTCCAGGACTCCTTTCAAGAGTTGGGATCGATGTTCCATTCGGACGGTCTGCTCCCCCGGATACTTCGCCATCGAATCCTGGTTACCAAGGTTCCTTGATTAACAGGGTACCTTGTAACACAAGGTAGCAGTTTTCTCGGGACAACTGCAATCCTCCGGGCAGTCGGGAGCGGATAGACTGGGTTCCATGTACGGACCCCTCAACGGCGTGCGGGTGGCGCTCGTAACCCTCGCGGTGCTCGCCGCCCTGATGGCTCTAGTCCTAGGCTACTGGACGGTCACGCTTATCCTGCTGATCGGCGTGGGACTCCACGGGTTCGGCTGGCTCTACCTCGCCCAACAGGCCAGGACGGAATCGGACGAGCCCCTCTGAACCTGCCGCGTACCCATCGCGCCAACACAAGGATCCGCGGACGATCCGATTCAACCTTCAGATTCGGACAGATACCGCGGGCCCGTTGACGATTCTGGAGTTTCGCCTCGTCAGAGCCACCACCATGTCTCCGACCTTGACTTGCCCAACCGTGTCCGTGAACCGCTCAAGAGAGAAGCGAGCGGCGTCTCTGTGGTCGATACCCGCTCAAAGATCATGGCTGGACTCGGGGAAGGTCGCTATCGCTGGCTACCAGGTCGATATCGGGGATGATCTCCTGGGGCTTGAATACGACCCGGTAGTGGTGAGCCGATACATTCGCCGGGTTCAGTTGCTCGACAAAGTAGCTCACGTTGTCGCTCAGCCCTAGGAAGTGCTTGCGGTACTGGCCCGGTTCCACCTGACATGTGACCTCAAGCTGGTGACCCTCGTCTTCGATTGAGCACAGCCCGATGATCTCTAAGAGGTAGTTGTCGGTGATCCCGTTGAAGAACACCACCCTCCGGCTGATCTCGAATTGATCCGCAGCCTTGGACAGGTTCTCCGACACCACCGCGGCATCGGTCGAACACGCCGGAAGCCCTATGGCCAACATGGCCGCGAACGCGACGATTCCTCTCTTCATGTTTGGTTCCTTTCCTGTAACTCGCACCACGTCTCCCAGCCCGATATGACGGCATCGAAGCCGCCTCCCGCAGAGGTGAAGCGAACCGGGACTCCCTGGGGATCGACCAGCTTGCGCTCGCAGCGCCCGACCTTGGCCCATGCCTCCCAGCCGCCCGACTCCTGGGCCACCACGCGCCCGATGATCTGTTCGCTCTCTCGGTGGTTCGAAGGTAATAGTCGTCGTTGTCCGAGCCATCATAACCCCGGCCGACCGGACTTGTTCTTACCAAGTCTTACCAAGCTGTTCCACCCCGGAGGGTGGTGTAAGACCCCTTCACGGGCCGTTCGACCGTTGACCGTGCCTGGTTAGCCACCAGCCACCAGATCAGTAATGCCAGGGGAACCGGGAGAAGTCCTTCGGTCGCTTCTGGACGAAGGCGTCCCGGCCCTCTCTCGCCTCCTCGGTCATGTAGCCGAGCCGGGTGGCCTCCCCGGCGAACACCTGCTGACCCACAAGACCATCATCGATTAGGTTGAAGGCGAACTTCAGCATCCGCTGGGACATCGGGCTCTTGGCGTTGATCGCTCGGGCCCACTCGAGGGCGGTCTCCTCCAACTCGTCATGCGGGACCGCCTTGTTCACCATCCCCATGTCGAAGGCCTCCTCCGCCGAGTAGTCGGCGCCCAGGAAGAAGATCTCCCGGGCCCGCTTCTGGCCGACCATGCGGGTGAGGTAGGCCGAACCGAACCCCGCGTCGAAAGACGCCACGTCGGCGTCGGTCTGTTTGAAGACGGCGTGTTCTGCCGAAGCCAGGGTGAGGTCGCACACCACGTGCAGGCTGTGACCTCCGCCCACCGCCCAACCCGGGACCACCGCGATGACCACCTTGGGCATGAACCGGATGAGACGCTGGACCTCGAGGATGTGAAGCCTTCCCAACCGGGCCGGGTCGATGTCCGCGGCGCCCTCTCCGTCCGCGTACATGTAGCCTTCCTTGCCCCGGATCCGCTGATCACCACCTGACGAGAAGGCCCAGCCCCCATCCTTTTGAGATGGACCGTTGCCCGTGAGCAGGACGGTTCCCACATCGCTCCACTGCCGGGCATGATCGAGCGCGGTGTACAACTCGTCCACCGTCCTGGGGCGGAATGCGTTGCGTACCTCGGGGCGATCGAACGCCACGCGGACCGTGCCCTGATCGACGGCCCTGTGGTAGGTGATGTCGGTGAAGTCGAATCCTTCGACCTCGCGCCATGCGGCAGGGTCAAACAGCTCTGAGACCATGTCGGTGGGTTCCTCTCGGCGGGGACGCCCACTGTACCTGCGCGCAGATGTACGAGCCGGTAGGGCCGGCAGCCGTGTCGCGGGCTCTGCTGTGGAGACCCTTACGAGCGGGGGGTCGCGGCCGGCACGCACACCCCGCAGGCGACTTCGGCGCCGTAAGCCTGCCGGGCGGCTGCTTCGTCCTCCGGATGCTGGTACTGGGGCGTGTCGTGACGCGGCGTGCGATGGTCGACCGGTTCCCTAGCCTCCCGCTTCCACCCGGTCTCCCACGAGTAACCCAGATCCACGATCTCACCCGGAGAGTCGAGAGTGTCGAACAGCGCCAGGGCGTCTCTCATGATCTGGGTCTGGAGCTCCGGCCTGCCGGGTGGTCCACAGGTGTGTCCCAGCGGGAAGTCGGTGAAAGCGGCCCTCGGCGGGTTGGCGGAGGCGGTTATCGACCGCGCGCTGGTCATCGACAGGGTGGGAACGCCTTTCTCCTCGATCGCTCTGCAGATCAGCCCAACTGACTGGTGGCACACCGGTCAGACGGGGACTAGCAGGACCGCGTCCACCTCCAGTTCGAGGGTCCGTTCCACCAGCACCGGGATCAGCTCGGAGCCCAGCCGCCGCTGGGAGTAGATGCCTCCCATGAAGGTGAGAGCGAGCGGGGCAAGCGCGCCGACCGCGCCCTCCGCCACCAGCATCCGCAAGGTGTCGATGGGGAAGATCACGTTGGGATCCTGGCGGGCGTCGGCCTGGTCGTAAGCGAAGTGCGTCACCCGGAGTTCCCGCGTGTCAACGTCGGTGGGGATCTCCCGGTGGGTCACATCGTCCTTGTGCGTGAACGCCACCTGGCCATGGCGGTAGATGCCTCCCGAGGCGATCAGCCCCAGGCGGGCATCCTGCAGTGGCTTGCGGAGCGGCGCCCAAGAAGGTGGGTCCTCCTTCGACGCCCACCGGTACGGCTGGTAACCCAGGCTGCCGTAGGCCTCCTTGGTCACAGCGATGTAATCGACAGGATCTCGGTCGGATTTCACGATCACAGTTCTTCTTCATCGGCTGGCGTCCACTCTGGATCCAGTTGGAGTAGGAATTCGGCGCACCTCGACTCCTCGTCGTACTCACCGATCCATCCTGCCATTCGCCGCAGTCCGTCCAGACATCGCAGGAAACCCCGGTTGGGCTCGTCCGCCCACCGAACCAATTGCGTACCTCGCCAGCCGTTCTTCCTCAGAGCGTCCAACCCGCGGTGGTAGCCAACGCGGTAGCAGGCGTATGCATCCACGGCCGCCAGCGTCGACTTGAAGCGGCCCGGCTCACTAATGGCCCCCATTCGCGCCCACACCTCGGGGGAGTCGGGGTGTTCGGACACGATCACGGCGAGTCCTTCGGCTGTCTTTGTGGCCTCGATACGCGCCAGCAACCTCGGATCGGGCACCGGCAAGACAACCTTGGGCCTCCCCCCGATGCTCAGATGCACCTGCTCGCTCGCCATAGGGTCCAGCGTAGTGCCCGAGCCCAGCCGGATCGCCGTCAGACCCGGTAACGCACCAGCAACTCAAGCCAGAACCGGCTCGGGAGAGGCAATCGGCCAATCGGATCGACCAACCATGAACCAAGGGTCTATCCTCCAGCCCACTGCCCTCCACGGAGTGGCTTCATACCGGGGACCGGACGGTCCTCGGTATTCTTTGGCAACCTGGATGATCTCAGACACGAAAGGCGAGCCACCGCGTTCGGATCGATTCGTGAAAGCGCACACCGTGGCCGAGTTGGTGGCATCGAAACGATCATCCTGGACGATCACTACGGGCCGAGGGCTGTGATGGGGGCTACCTGAATGCCGTCGGGCCGCCGGTAGGCGGGGCCGGTGGAGGTCACCACCATCAGGGCGGCCAACTCTGCGACGCGATTCCTGGCCACCTTGTTGCGGAGTCGCAGCAAGGACTTGGCAGCCGCCTCCACAACAGCCGGGGAGGGGTTCAGCTTGACCTCGACGGCTATCCACGCGCCATCATCACGTTCGATGATGGCGTCGACCTCGAGGCCGGTGTCGTCGCGGTAGTGGAACACATCGCCGTAGCCGGGCTGGCTGTAGATACGGAGATCGCGCACGACCAATGACTCGAACAGGAGACCGAACGTCCGCGGATCGGCAAGTAGCCGATCAGGGCCGGCACCGAGCATGGCAGCGGCCAGCGATGGGTCGACGAAGTGTCGCTTGGGCGCCCGCCTGAGAGTTGCGCGCGACCGGAGGCCTGCTGACCAGGCCGGTTGGTTCTCCACCACGAATATCCGCTCGAGAGCCTCCAGGTACGAATATGTGGTGGAACGGCCGAGCGGAGTGTCGCCCCCCGCATCGGCCGCCAGCGTGGTCGTCTTCGCCTGCGAAGCTACATGGCGGGCCAGCGAACGGACCAGTCTTCGTACGGAGGCCGGCCGGTGGCGCACCGCGCTCGCCGAGGGGATGTCAAGGCGGACGACCTCGTTCAGGTAGTCGCGCACCGCCAGCCGGGCGTTGCGCTCGTCCAGGTCAAGGCTTCCCGGCCATCCTCCGACGCATACGAACGTTGCCACGTCCTTCAATCCGACGTCGGACCTGGGCATTGCAGAGGCGGATCCACCATCGAACAGGCACCGTAGCGAGACTTCACCGGTGGAGTGACCCATCTCGTAGAGCGACATCGGCCGCATCAGCACCCGGCTGATCCGCCCCACGCCGGTGTGGCGGGTGATCTCGTCTTGTGGAGACGCCGATCCGGTGAGGATGAACTGGCCGAACCGGGCCCGGTCGTCACACTCGCGGCGTACCCGATTCCACAACTGAGGCGCGTTCTGCCACTCGTCGAGCAATCTGGGAGTGGCGCCGCGGAGCACCGCGGCCGGGTCGGCGGAGGCGATCAGCAGGGTTACCTCGTCATCAAGACGAGCTTCGCTGCGGGCAACATTTCGCGCCGACCAGGTCTTGCCGCACGCACGGCAGCCTTCGATCAGGACCGCACCCCGTCTCCGCAGGGCCCCGTCGATGTCCCCATCGGCGATACGCGGTCGATAGCCGGGCATCGTGAGGGTGCGATTTGGGCTCTCCGTAGGCTCCATCTGGCTCGGACACACTCCCTTTTTGGAACAGCTCGTCGTGGAAGTGCCCCCACCGAGGGCGACACGATAGATTGTTAGTACGTTTCAGGAATCAAATATAGTACATTCTAGGAATAATTTGTAGGACGGTATGGGAGTCAACTACAATACGTTCTGTGAACCACTGACTCCCTCGGGAATTCCCTTCCGTGGACAGGTGTTGGTTTGGTTCGATCCCTGCTCCGGTCTCAGCCGGGGAGGTCGGGGAGTCCTAGCATGTCGCGGCGTACGCGTATCTCGGTCCGGTGGGTGCGCTGGGCATCCTGCATCGCAACGGCCATGGCGTCCTCCAAGGCCTTCAACTTTCGAGCGAGACGCCTGACCTCGGCGCGCAGGGCCTCGTTCTCCGACTCGAGCTGCATGATCCGTTTGACGCCCTCGATGTTGATGCCCTGGCTGGTGAGATCCTGGATCAGGGCCAGGCGCTCGAGGTCGGCGTTGGAGTACCTGCGGGTACCCCCGGGGGTGCGGAACGGCTCGATCAGTCCCCGGCGCTCGTAGATGCGCAAAGTCTGCGGATGCATCCCGGCCAGGGACGCCGCCACGGAGATCACGTAGACGGCTTCCAACTCCGTCGGTACCCGTTTCTTCGCCATCATGCCTCCCCTTCTCTCACAGGTTATCGCGCGGGTTCCCCGTCTCGTAGCGGTCCCTGAACTCCTCGAGCATCTTGCGGGCGTCCTTCGGGAGTTTCGGCGGGACCGTCACCTGGACGGTCACAAGCAGGTCGCCCGGCCGTCCCCGGTCCCGGCGGACCCCCTCCTTGCGTACCCGGAAGGTCCTACCGGACGAGGTACCCGCCGGGATCTTCAGCGTCACCGGACCGTTGAGCGTCGGCACCTGTACCTTCGCGCCCAGGGCAGCCTCGGTGAAGGTAACCGGGAGCTTCAGGAGCAGATCGTCTCCGCTGCGGGAGAAGACCGGATGCCCCGACACTCGCACCTCGACCAGCAGATCGCCGGGAGGTCCTCCGCGGACTCCAGGGGAGCCTCGTCCGCGCAGCCGGATGGTGTTCCCGTCCTTGACGCCGGGGGGAATCCTCACCTTGATGGTCCGAGCCCTCCGCTCCCGACCCTTGCCGCGACACTTGGAGCAGGGGGAGTCCAGGGTCCGACCCGAGCCGCTGCACTGCGGGCAAGGGTTGGTGAACGAGAAGAAGCCCTGGTTGGAAGCGACGGTCCCGGTACCTCCACAGCCCGTGCACACGTCGAACGACGTACCCGGCTCTGCGCCTCCACCCCCGCACCGGCTGCACGCTTCGGGGCTCTCGATCCGCACCGACGCCGTAGTGCCCTTGATCGACTCCTCGAAGGTCATGTCGAGCGTGGTGGAGACGTCGCCTCCCCGCTGCGGACCGCGCCGTCCACCACGGAACCCAAACAGGTCACCGATCCCGCCCGCACCTCCCAGCAGGTCCTCAAACCGAACATGCTGGCCGCCGAACGGGCCGTGCCCGCCGCCGGATCCACGGAAGGCTCCGGCGCCCATGGACCGAACCTGGTCGTATTCCTGCCGCCTATCCGGGTCGGAAAGCACCGAGTAGGCCTCCGAGACCTCCTTGAAACGCTCGGACGCCTTCGGATCGTCAGGATTGGCATCGGGGTGCAGCTTCTGTGCGAGCCGGCGGTACGACTTCTTGATCGCGGCCTGATCAGCGTCCTTGTCCACCTCCAGGAGACGGTAGAAGTCCTTCCGGAGCCAGTTGCGGTTCATCGACCACCACCCATCGCCATCATTCCTCTGCCTGGTCCTCCGCGGCCGTCTCCTCCGTCCTCGCGGCTTCGTATCCGACCGCGACGAGGCTGGCCCGGATCACACGCCCGTTGAGCGTGTACCCACGACGCCACTCGGCCTCCACGACCATCGTGCCGCTCCCCTCGCCCATCTGGGCCGCTTCGTGGACGTTAGGGTCGAACACCTCGCCCAACGCCTCGATCGGCTCCAGTCCCTCTCTCGCCAGGGTCGACAGCAGCAGGTCGCGGGTACCTGTCAAACCTCGGCGGATGCTCTCATCGGAGGAGGTCTGGGTATCCATGGCCATAGCCGCGTCGAGGCTGTCGAGCACCGGAAGCAGCCGGCCCAGGACACGCCCCGACGCGCGGTCGATCATCGCCGCCTGGTCACGTTGGGCGCGCTTGCGGTAGTTGTCGAACTCGGCCACCGATCGCTTCCACTTGTCGATTGCCTCCGCGGCGGCCGCGCGTGTCGCCAGCAGTTCACCTACCAGCAGCGCAATCGCCTCGTCGGGATCCTCGGGCAACTCGAACGCCGGTACCGCCCCTGCGGACTCCTCCGCCGCGCCGCCGTCCTCGTCCTCGGCGATGCCTTCCTCGATCATCTCGCCGTGCTCGCCGGTCACGGGTCCTCCCTGCCTCCGCGACCGGACATCACCGGTCCTCCTCGTCGTCGATGATCTCCGCCTCGACGATGTCCTCGGAGTCGTCCATGCCGCCAACCGGGCCGGCGCCTGCCTCCCCTTGCTCGGAGGCCTGGGAGGCGTACATCTTCTGGGCCAGGACCTGGGATGCCCGGAATGTGTCCTCGATCTTCGACTGGATGTCCTCAGCAGTGGCCGACTCGTCTTCCGCGGCACTCCGCAGGTCCGACAGGGCGGAATCTATGCCGGCCCGTTCGTCCTCGTCGAGTTGGTCGCCGTGCTCCTCGAGCAGCTTCTCGGTCTGGTTGACGACCTGGTCGGCCTGGTTGCGGGTGTCCGCCAGCTCCCGTCTCTTGGCATCCTCCTCCGCGTAGCGCTCGGCGTCCTCGACCATGCGCTCGATCTCGTCCTGGGACAGAGCGGTCCCGCCGGTGATGGTCATGGCCTGCTCCCTCCCGGTGCCCAGATCCTTGGCGTTCACCGAGACGATCCCGTTCGCGTCGATGTCGAAGCTCACCTCGATCTGGGGCATGCCCATCGGGGCCGGAGGGATCCCGGTGAGATTGAACCTGCCCAGGCTCTTGTTGTCGTGGGCCATGGGACGCTCTCCCTGCAGTACGTGGATCTCCACCTCGGGCTGGTTGTGGGCAGCGGTGGTGAATATCTCGGTCCGCTTGGTGGGAATGGTCGTGTTCCTCTCGATCATCTTTGTCATCACGGCGCCCTTGGTCTCGATCCCGAGGGTGAGCGGTGTCACATCGAGCAGGAGGATGTCCTTGACGTCGCCCGTCAGGACCCCTGCCTGCAGGGCGGCGCCGGATGCCACCACCTCGTCGGGATTGACACCCCTGTGCGGGTCCTTACCGGTCAGCTCCCTCACGAGATCCTGGATGGCAGGCATGCGCGTGGAGCCACCGACCAGGACGACATGGTCTATCCCCGCAGTCGTCACGCCTGCGTCTGCGATGGCCCGCCTGAACGGTCCCTTGGTCCGGTCGACCAGGTGCTCGGTCATCTTCTGGAACTCCGAACGGGTCAACTGCTTCTGCAGGTGCAACGGCCCCGCCGAGGTGGCGGTTATGAAGGGCAGGTTCAGGTCGGTCTCGGGAATCGTGCTGAGCTCGATCTTTGCCTTCTCGGCTGCTTCCTTGAGGCGCTGGACAGCCATCCGGTCGGATCCCAGGTCCACCCCGGTCTCCGTCTTGAACTCGGCGACGAGCCAGTCGATGATCTCCTGGTCCCAGTCGTCCCCGCCCAGCTGCGTGTCCCCGCTGGTGGACTTGACCTCGAACACGCCCTCCCCGATCTCGAGGATGGAGACGTCGAACGTGCCTCCCCCGAGATCGAAGACGAGGATGGTCTGGTCGGACTCCTCCTTGTCGAGCCCGTAGGCCAGCGCGGCTGCGGTGGGCTCGTTGACGATGCGCAGCACGTCGAGGCCGGCGATCTGGCCGGCCTCCTTGGTGGCCTGGCGCTGGGCGTCGTTGAAGTAGGCGGGCACCGTCACCACCGCCGAGGTGACATCGCTGCCCAGGTAGGACTCGGCGTCCCGCTTGAGCTTCATCAGTATCCGGGCCGAGACCTCCTGGGCGGTATACCGCTTGCGGTCCGCGCGGGCCGACCAGTCGGTGCCCATGTGACGCTTGACCGACCGGATCGTGTTGTCGGGATTCGTGATCGCCTGGCGTTTTGCAACCTCGCCCACCATCACGTCCCCGTCCTTGAAGGCAACCACCGACGGGGTGGTGCGCCCACCCTCCGCGTTGGCGACCACAGTCGGCTCACCACCCTCGAGCACAGCTATGACGCTGTTGGTGGTACCCAGATCGATTCCGACGGCCTTGGCCATACGACTCTCCTTCTTGCTCTTGAGTCAGGTAATTCTCAGTGTATCCGTTAGGTATAACCTGAGTCGCACCTTATCATATTCCCTCCTAATCACCTACTTCTTGACCACGGCTGCGGCCGACTCTCGCGGGTGCGCGGTCGTCGCGTCCTGGTGGCAATCGGCCGTCTGTAGACCAGACCGGATCGAGCAGGTAGCCCAAACAGCGGCTACGCATCGTGGCTTGCGTCCGCCGGCGCGCTGGCCTTCATCCCCCGGTAGGACTACGGTCAGGTGGAGCGGCCGCGACGCGCAGCAAGCGCGCACCGGGCCCGGCGATTCGGCTCTCACGGAGCAATCTTGATAATCCTCGCTAACGGCAAGACGAAGGTGGTCTCCCAGCGGACCGACACCACAGATGCACTGTGGGTCCGGATGGACGAACTGCCCCGAGCCACCGGTTGGCAGATGAAGCCCGAAGGCGCTTGCCTGGGCGAGTTGTGCGTGCCGCTTCCCGCGTATAAGCGCGACGCGTGGATCGCCGACGCCGACGGCTGGGTGTGGTTCTGCTACTCGGAATTCGCGGACATGATCGGCCAGAAGCATGTCCGCGACGGCGACGTATGGAGCCTCGGGTCGGTACCCGAGGTACGTCGTGTAGGGCTGGAGTCGGCGATAGCGCCCGACTTCGAAGTGGCCGAGCGCAACGGCAACAGGTTGCGGCTCTCCGACTTGCGGGGTCGCAAGGTCGTGCTGTTCACGTGGTCATCTTGGTGAGGCTGCCGCCTTAGCCTGCCGGACTGGCAGGACCTGTACGAATCCATCGGTCCGGACCGGTTCGAGTTGATCAGCGTTGCGCAGGACTCGGGTGGCCCCGAGGCTGCCGACAGGTGGTTTGACCGGGCGTCGCCGACCTACCGGTGCGTGGTCGACCCCACGCATCAGATCAGCTCGCTGTTCGGCTGGGTGAACGTGCCGTCGGCAGCCTGGATCGACGAGGAAGGGCACATCGTCCGCAGCAATGAAGGGGTGTACCCCGCCAAGACGACCATCAGGTTCGGCCTCGGCAAAGTCCGGCTGGGTGGCGATGCATTCGCCCGGGCGACCCGCGACTGGATCGAGCGGGGCGCCGGCAGCGAGCACGTCTGGTCGACCGAACAACTAGCCGAGCGGCTCAAGCCCGTCGACGACGACACACGGCTGGCAGAGGCAACGTTCAAGCTGGCGTTGCACTTCGAGGCGGTGGGCGACGACGCGGGTGCACGGCGGCACTTCGCCGCGGCGCAGGATCTGGCCCCCGACAACTGGAACTACCTGCGGCAGGGATGGACGAACAAGGGCGCGGCCTACGCCAACCTGAAGGTACTCACACGAACGAACTACCTCCGCAAGAACTCCGACAAGAGCTACTACGACCCCATGGAGTTACCCGGCGAGAACTACCAGCGCTTTACCGAGCCCGAGTGGCTGTGGACACCTGCCGTCCGCCGACTCAAGCAACTGCTCGGCCGCCAGGAGGCTGGACACCCGCGGAAGGGGCCAGGACACGACGGCACCTCTTCGCCCCGGCCCTGAGGTAAGGGGTCAGATCTCCCGGTGCCTCCGGCTGGAGATGACGCCGGTGTCGAAACCGGCCAGATTGAGACGGCCCGAGAAGCGGGCGTGCTCGATTTTCAGGCAGCGGTCCTGGACCACCTCGAGTCCGGCGTCCATGGCCGTCCGGGCAGCCTCGTCGTGGCGGAGGCCCAACTGGAACCAGACCACCTTCGCCCCGATCGCGATAGCCTCGTCGACCACTCCCGGCAGCGCCGAATGCTTCCGGAATATGTCCACGATGTCGGGAACCTCGGGAAGCGCGGCCAGCGAGGGATAGCACTTCAACCCCAGGATCTCGTCGTACATCGGATTGACCGGATAGACCCTGAGATGCGTCCTTATGATGTAGGTCGCGACGAAGTTGGAAGCTCGCAACTCGTTGCCCGACACACCGACCAGGGCGACCGACTCGGCCTCACGGATGATTCGCAGACGCGTCCGGGGATCGGCTTCCAGCACTCTGCTCATGATCCGCTCCCCAATGCCTGGTCGAGATCCCAGATTATGTCCTCTATGTTCTCCAGCCCGACTGAGATCCGGATCATGTCGGTCCCGACCCCTGCGGCGTCCCGTTCCTCGGGGGGTACCTGCTGGTGGGTGGTGCTGGCGGGATGGATCACCAGCGTCTTGGCGTCACCTACGTTGGCGAGGTGGCTGGCCAGCTCCACCCGTTTGATGAACGACACCCCCGCCTCGTACCCGCCGGCGATCCCGAAGGTGAACACCGCCCCCGGCCCGGCCGGCACGTACTTGCGGGCCAGGTCGTAGGACCCGTGGGATGGAAGACCGGGGTAGGAGACCCATGAGATCCGTTGGTCGTTATCGAGGAACTCCGCCACCGCCTGGGCGTTGGCTACATGCCGTTCCATGCGTATCGAGAGCGTCTCCAGCCCCATCAGAAGCAGGAACGAACTGAACGGTGAAAGAACCGAGCCCACGTCACGAAGCAGTTCCATCCGGGCCTTCATCAGGTAGGCGTACTCCCTGAAGTTCTCCCAGAACCGGAGGTTGTGGTAGGCCGGCGATGGCTCGACGATGGCGGGGAAGCGCCCGTTGTCCCACGGGAACAGACCATTCTCGACGATGACCCCGGCGATCACGGTTCCATGCCCGCCGATGAACTTGGTAGCCGAATGCACCACGACGTCCGCCCCGTGCTCGATAGGGCGGCACAGGGCCGGCGAGGCGAAGGTGCTGTCGACGATCAACGGCAGGCCATAGGAATGGGCGAGGTCGGCGATGGCCTCGATGTCCAGGATGTCGCCGCCCGGATTCCCGATCGTCTCGCCGTAGACCAACCGGGTCCGGTCGGTAATGGCAGCCTCGATCGCGTCCGTGTCGTTGGTGTCCACGAAGGTGGTGTCGATGCCCATGCGCCGCAGCGTCACGTCGAACTGGGTGAACGTCCCTCCGTACAGAGCACGGTTGGCGATTATGTGGTCACCCGCCTCGCATACGGTGAGTATCGAGAGCAACTGGGCAGACATACCCGAAGCGGTGGCGAGGCCGCCCAGCCCACCCTCGAGGGAGGCCATACGCTCCTCGAACGCGGCGTTGGTGGGGTTGCTGATGCGGGTGTAGATGTTGCCGAAACTCTGGAGCGCGAACAGGTCGGCCGCGTACTGCGGATCGTCGAACACGTAGGAGGTGGTCTGGTAGATGGGCATGGCGCGCGAACCTGTCTCCGGATCCGGCCTCTGGCCGGCGTGGATCGACCGCGTGTCGAAGCCGAACGTGTGCTTGCTCATGACCACCTGCTCGTCGCGTGTCTGGAGGGAGTTCCCCATGGTCAACAGGGGAATCCCCATTCGGATTCCAGATGATACCGGAGATGAGGCTCGAAAAGGTGGGGTTCTAGCAGGAACGCGTCGTGGCCCTTCTCGGAGTGGACGGTGATCCAGTTGAAGGGGATCCCGGCCGCCTTCAGTTCCTCGGTCAGCTCCTCCTGCTCGCCCCGGTAGTAGCACACGTCCGAGTCGATCGAGAACACCAGGTACTCGTGGGAACCACCCGCCAGCATCTCGGGCATGGCGACCTCCCTCCGCGCGGCCTCGGCGTACAGGTCGAAGTCCTGCCAGGCCCACATGGTTCGCAGGTAGGCGTTGGCGTCGAAGCGCTTGACGAACTTCTGACCCTGGTGCCACATGTAGCTCTCGAGGGGAAGGCGAACCCGCTCGTCCTCACCGGGAGCCACTTCGTCCCTGGCCCGCTCCCTCATCTGGCCCAGCGAGACGAAGGTCTTGTGACCGATCATCCGGGCGAGGGCCAGACCCTGGTTGGGCGGCGGACCTTCGTAGTAGTCGCCGCCGTTGAAGTTCGGGTCGTTGTATATAGCGTTGATCTGCTCGAAGTCGTGGATGATGTGCAGCGCGGTGGCGCGTAGCCCGGCCGCGATCGGCACTACGAAGCGGACCCGGTCCGGGTAGCGGGTGGCGACATCGAGGCACATCATGCCTCCCACGCTTCCACCGACTACGGCGTGGAGGCGCTCGATCCCCAGTTCGTCGAGAAGCTCGAAATGCGCCCTCACGGTGTCCGCGGCCGACACGCGCGGGAAGGACCCGCCATAACGCTTGCCGGTGACCGGGTCGATACTTGCGGGACCGGTCGAGCCGTAGCAATGCCCGACCCAGTTGGCGCAGATCACCGCGAACTTGTCGGTGTTGAGCGAGCGGCGGGGGCCGATGAACGCATCCCACCAACCGAGCTGCATCTGCTCGGTCCATCGCCCATCGGTACCGGGAACGGACGGGTTGTAGCCCGCGGCATGATGGCTTCCCGTGAGGGCGTGGAACAGGAGGATGGCGTTGTCCCGGGCCTCGTTCAGTTCCCCGTACACCTCGTAGGCGAGCGTGACCTCCGGCAGTGTCGCGCCGCTGTCGAAACAGAACGGCTCCTGCTTACTGCCGAACGTGAAGAATCGAGTTTCCACCTGGCCTACGCCGTCGCTCATGTCCATTCCAGAGTTGTAGACGCCGGTCCCAACGATATCAAGGAATCCGGGGTCCACGATCCGGCGATCCGGCGGCCGGGCGGATCCTGGATTCGTCATCGCCTGCCCGCGTTCTACGTCACGGTCGGCGAGTACGATCCGGGGGGTGGAGTACCAGGCGCTCTACCGCAAGTACCGACCCGGACGCTTCGATGAGGTCATAGGACAGGACCACGTCACCCACACCCTGGCGAGGGAGATCGTCGAGGGTCGGGTTGCCCACGCCTACCTGTTCGCCGGCCCCCGGGGAACGGGCAAGACGACCACTGCCCGGCTGGTCGCCAAGTCCCTCAACTGCCCGCATAGGGAGAAGCAGGGAGAGCCCTGCGGGACATGCGCCTCCTGCACGGCCGTAACGGGTTCTTACTCGATGGACGTGATGGAGCTCGACGCGGCCTCCCACAACAAGGTCGAAGACGTCCGTGACCTGCGGGCGAGCGTGTCCACGGTCGCCTCGGTGGGAGGCGCCAAGCGGGTGTTCATCCTCGACGAGGCCCACATGCTCACCAAGTCGGCCAGCAATGCCCTGCTGAAGACGCTGGAAGAACCCCCCGACCACGTTCATTTCGTGCTGGCCACCACGGAGCCCTACCGCCTGCTCGACACCATACGTTCCCGTAGCCAGCGATTCGACTTCCATCTGATCCCCACCGAGCTGATCGCCGAACACCTCAGACGGATATCCGGGGCGGAGGGGTACCGCGCATCGCCGGAGGCATTGCTGGAGGTGGCCAGGAGGGCGGCCGGATCTGTACGAGACGCGCTGAGCCTGCTCGAACAGGTGGCGGCCCTCGACGGATCGGTCACCCGCGAGGGCATCCGGGACGCGCTCGGCGTTGCCGGCCCGGACGCCATACCGACCCTCGTGAAGGCGGTCATCGAGTCGGACGCCCGCCTCGCCCTCGAGTTGATCGCAGGCCTGGCCGCGAGCGGAGTGGACCTGCGACGGTTCGCCGGCGACGCCATGGGGTTCTTCCGCGGTGTCTTCCTGACCATGTACACCCCCAACGTTCAGGGCATCAGCGACGAGCCGGCCGAGGTATTGGAAGGATGGCGGGAAGCTTCGCGGAGGCTCCCGAGTTCCACCGCCATGCGCGCCATCGATCTCCTGGGCGAAGCCCTGGTAAGGCTGCGGGAGGGCCGCGAGGAGCGGATGATGCTGGAGTTGGCGGTCTTGAAGCTGGTCCGCCCCGAACTGGATACCGACAGCGAAGCCCTCCTGAATCGTATCGAGAGGCTGGAGCGCCGTCTCTCCCGGGCTCAGCCTGCTCCGGAGCCGCCGTCTGCAGAGGCCCCGCCACCGCGGGCTGACGAGACCCTGCCGCGCCCTACACCTCGGGAGATGCCGACCCCGGAACCGCCCGTTCAGGAGGTTGTGGCCGAAGAGCCGGCAATCGACGGCCCGCCCGGGGCCGGGGACCGGACGGCCGCGGCGGGCGCCGCGCCCCTACCTGACGCATCCGGTGGCACGACCGATGCGTCTCCGACCGCGGCCGAACTCGACCGTATCTGGCCGCAACTCGTAGCCGGCGTCAGGGATGAGATGGGCGTCGTCCGGGGGGCACTGTTCCGCGACGCCATACCCGGTGGCGTGGAGGGCTCCACGCTCGTGTTCACGATACCGGCCGGGCTCGACTTCCATCTCCAGAAGCTGTCATCCGACCGCGGCCTCCACAGCTACCTGGCCGACCTCGCGGAGAGATTGCTGGGCAAGCGCGTGGAAGTGTCCTTCCGGGCAGCCGAGGACCGGACGCGCGGACCGGTACCGATCGCGGACCTGCCGATGGAGCCCTTGCCCGACAAGGAGTCCCTGCCGGAGGCGCCTCCCACCAGTACGGACGCGCTCTCGCTCCTCGAGAAGACCTTCGGGGCGACGGTGGTCGAAGAGGATTGAGGGCCCGGTAGAAGGCCGCCCGGCACGGGTAATCACGGCCCTGACCCGACCCGCAGCTACGCTGGAAACCTGATGTTCGAGAGGCCCGTACAGCGACTGATCGACGAGTTGACCAGGCTACCGGGAGTTGGCCGCAAATCGGCCCAGCGTCTTGCCTTCCACCTGCTCAACGTCGACGAAGCCGACGCACACTGCCTGGCGCAGGCAATCGTCGACCTGCGCGAGCAAACCACGTTCTGTTCCCGCTGCTACAACGTGACGTCCGGTGTCGAATGCTCCATCTGCGCGGATCCTCGCCGCGACCCTGCCGTGATATGCGTGGTCGAGCGGCCCCAGGACATCGCGGTGATAGAGCGGACCCGCGAGTTCAAGGGCCGGTACCACGTCCTGGGCGGGGCGCTGTCCCCCATCGACGGGGTCGGACCGGCCCAGCTACGGATAGAGGAACTCCGCAGCCGCATCCCGGCGGAGTCGATCACCGAGATGATCATCGCAACCAACCCGACCATCGAGGGAGACACCACCGCCATGTACCTGGCCCGCCGCTTCAAACCGCTCGGCGTAACGGTCACGCGTCCCGCCAGCGGCCTCCCGGTGGGGGGTGACATGGACTACGCGGACGAGATCACCCTCGGGCGGGCCCTCACGGGCCGGCGGGAACTCTGAGTGGTGAGTGGTGAATGGTGAATGGTGAATGGTGAATGGTGAATGGTGAATGGTGAATGGTGAATGGTGAATGGTACATTATACGTATAACTCTTCTCAACGGCTATCAGCACCAGCCACTAGCCACCAGCCACCAAGGACACAATGGACCAGTTGAAGCGAGTGGACCGGCGCGAGCGGGAGGGACGGGAGCGATGGGACCTCTCTCCGGCTGCCACCAGATCCGCCGGCTCCAAGGGGCGGGAAGAAGCGGAGGAACCGGATCCCCTTCGGACTGCTTTCGAACGGGACCGGGACCGGATAGTGCATTGCAACGCCATCCGCCGCTTGGCGCGCAAGACCCAGGTGTTCGTCGACCCGGAGAACGACCACTTCGTGACCCGGCTGACCCACACGCTCCAGGTGGCCCAGATCGGGCGGGCGATGGCGGTCGCGCTCGGTCTCAACGAAGCGCTTACCGAGGCGATCTGCCTCGGACACGACATAGGTCATGCACCCTTCGGCCACACGGGGGAGGACGCCCTGGCGGAGATCGTCGAGGGCGGCTGGGTCCACTCTGACCACTCCGTCCGGATTCTGTCGGTCCTCGAGCCCTTGAACCTCACCTGGGAGGTGCGCGACGGCATCCGGGCCCATCCCTGGCGGGTCGAGCCCCCTCCCGCGACCCCGGAGGGATACCTGTGCCGGTTCGCGGACCGCATCGCGTACCTGAGCCACGACCTGATCGATGCCATGCGGGCGGACATCATCCGGTACCGGGATCTACCCTTCCGCTCCCAAGCGCTGCTCGGAGACCGGCACGGTCGCTGGGTCACCGCCATGGTCCACGCGGTGGTCGAACGGTCGGCGACAACCGGCACCGTTTCCATGGATCCGGACGTCGCTGAGGCCATGGCGGAGTTACGAGCGTTCATGTTCGAGCGGGTCTACCTTCGCTCGGAGGGCAGTGCGCACCGCCACCGCGCCATCAAGATCGTGCAGGACCTGGTGCGTCACTACGAGACCCACCCGTCCGAGGTCCCCTCCACGGTTCCGGACGGACGCACCGCCCTGGAGCAGGCGGTCGACTACGTGGCGGGCATGACCGACCGCTTCGCCCTCCGCGCTCACTCGGAACGGTGCGGGTAGGGACCATTGGGCCTAACAGCGCCACCGATACCGATGAGTACCCTCCGCCCTTGACCATGAACCGGACACGCGGCCCTGCTCCGGTGCGCCGATCCGACCCGCAGGAGGAGAGAGAATGCTTGTCCCGGTGATCCTGGCCGGAGGCTCGGGAACCCGCCTGTGGCCGGCGTCGCGTCGCGAGTATCCCAAGCCCCTCCTCCGGCTGACCGGCAAGCGATCTCTGCTTCAGGAAACGGTACTCCGGGCGGCGGCGATCCCGGGTGCCAGCCCCCCGGTGATCGTGTGCGGCACTGCCCACTACCCGCCCGTCACCGACCAACTCGACGAGATCGGACGGAGCATCCACACAGCCATCCTGGAACCGGCCGGTCGCAGCACAGCGCCGGCCGCGGCCGCGGCCGCGCTGGTCGCCGACGAGGACGACATCCTGTTCGTGATGCCGGCCGACCACTTGATCGACGGTATGGACGCCTTCCTCGGAGCCGTGCGCACGGCAGGCGACGCCGCCGGGGCCGGGTGGCTGGTGACCTTCGGGGTAACCCCCGACCGGCCCGAGACGGGCTACGGCTACATCGAACGGGGAGAGGCGATCGAGAAACACCCCCGCGCGTTCCGGATCGCCTCCTTCCGTGAGAAACCTGACCTGGCCACGGCCCGGCGCTACATCGACGGCGGCCGTCACTGGTGGAACAGCGGGATGTTCGTGTTCCGGGCCGGCGCCTACCTCGACGAGCTCCGGAACTCCAACCCCGACATGGTCCGCCTCGCAGATGCTTCGCTGGCGGGTTCCACGGAGCACTTGGGCTCGTTGGTCGAGCAGGGTGTGTACCGGTTGGACCCGGCTACGTTCGCTTCCTGCCCGGCCGACTCGATCGATCGTGCCGTCATGGAGCGGACCCGGCGTGGCGCCGTGGTCCCTCTCAGGGCCGACTGGAACGATGTGGGTTCATGGGCGGCTCTCTGGGACATCGCAACCAAGGACGGATCCGGCAATGCGGTAACGGGTCCCGGCCACTTGCAGAACGTGTCGTCCAGCTACGTAGCGGCCGGTGACCGTCCCGTGGTGGTGATCGGTCTCGAGAACGTGGTCGTGGTCGACGCCGGCGAGGCGGTACTGGTGGCCGGCCTGGACCACGCCCAGCAGGTCAAGCCCCCGCCGGAAGCGAACCAGACTGGTCCAGTCGGCCCTGTGTCGGCTGAACTCCGGCCGAGCCGAGACCCTCAACCGGATGGTCCGGCTTGATGATTAGTTCCTAGTCGGCAACCGGTCTAGTTCAGCAACTCGGCGGGATCGGGAGAGTCCGGAATGAACCCGTAGTCCCCGTCACCATCACCGTCGCCCTCCCCATCACCGCCGGCACCGGGCATTTCCAGCGAGGCGAGCCAGTCGGCCCCGAGATTGGTCGGGAGCATGCTGGCCTCGGGCAGATGGGGCTCGATCGCCTGGTAGCGCGCGGCCCCCGTACCGGCCGGGATCAGCTTCCCGATGATCACGTTCTCCTTCAGGCCCCGGAGGTAATCGGACCGGCCGTTGATGGCCGCCTCGGTCAGCACTCTGGTGGTCTCCTGGAAGGAGGCAGCCGACAGCCACGAATCGGTGGCGAGGGAGGCCTTGGTGATGCCCATCAGCTCGCGGCGCCCCTCTGCCGGTCGTTTCCCCTCGGCCACCAACGTGCGGTTGACGTCGCGGAACTCGCCGTAGTCCACGAGTTGTTGGGGTAGGAACTCGGAGTCGTACGCGCTGGTCACCCGTACCTTGCGCAACATCTGGCGAACTATCAGCTCTATGTGCTTGTCGTGGATGTCCACTCCCTGCGAACGGTACACCTCCTGCACCTGCTCCACCAGGTAGCGCTGGCAGGCCTTGACACCCTTGATCTCGCAGACCTCCTTGGGATCGAGGGGTCCTTCGGTCAGCGGGTCGCCGGCCGTTATCTCCTGCCCGTTGCGGACTCTGAGCCGTGCCCGGCGGGACACCTCGTAGGTCGACTCGCCCTCGGACGACTCGACAACGATCCGCCTTCCCGTGTCCCCGCTCTCCTCGAGCCGGATCCGGCCACTCACCTGTGACAGCACCGCCTTACCCTTGGGGGCGCGGGCCTCGAAGAGTTCGACCACCCGGGGAAGCCCGTGGGTGATGTCCTGGCCTGCCACGCCGCCGGTGTGGAAGGTGCGCATGGTCAGCTGCGTTCCGGGCTCACCGATGGACTGGGCGGCCATGATGCCGACTGCCTCGCCCGGCTCCACCATCCTCCCGGTGGCCATGCTGAGGCCGTAGGAAGCCCTGCTTATCCCGTGACGGATCTCGTCGGTGAGGGGCGAGCGAACCTTGATCCTGGCCACTTCGGAGGCAGCCTCGAGCGCCACCATCCCATGGCGGTCGATCACTTCCCCGGCGACCAGCTCGCGTCCGTCCTCGGTAACCAGCGGCTGACCGTTGACGGTTACATCGTCCACGAGCACCCTACCGAACACCCGGTTGCGCAAGGTACGGATCGTGCTGCCGTCATCCTCGCGTAGCGGTATCTCGATTCCCCGGTCCTCGGAGTCCTCGTCGTGGACGATGATCTCCTGGGCAACGTCCACCAACCGGCGGGTCAGGTAACCGGAGTCGGCAGTCCGCAGCGCCGTATCCGCCAAGCCCTTGCGGGCCCCGTGGGTCGAGATGAAGTACTCGAGAACGGAGAGGCCCTCCCTGAAGTTGGACGTGATCGGGCGGGGGATGATGTCTCCCTTGGGATTGGCGACCAGACCGCGCATGCCGGCGATCTGGCGCACCTGCATCATGTTCCCCCTGGCGCCGGACGTCACCATCATGTCGATGGGGTTGAACAGCCCGCTCGACAGGGATTTCCGCATCGATTTGGTCACCTTCTCCGTGGCTTCCGTCCAGATCTCGATGAGTTCCTGGCTGCGTTCGAGATCGGTGATGATCCCCCTCTGGTACTGCGTGTCGACCTTGTCGGCCTGCCTCTGGAAACTGTTGATGATCGTCCGTTTGTCCGAAGGGGTAAGCACATCGCTCAACCCGATGGTCAGGCCGGCCCTGGTCGAGTACTCGAACCCCAGTTCCTTGATACCGTCGAGGGTGCGCTGCACCACGTTCTTGTTGTAGCGTTCGATGATCTCGCGGATGAGATCCCTAACGTCGCTCTTGAGCACGCGGGCGTCCAGTACCGGGAAGTCGGGGGGCAGGACGCTGTTGAGCAACGTCCGTCCCAGGGTGGTCTCCACCAGTTCGTCACCTCTCACCGACTCCGCGGTGATGAGGTGCGGGATGAACGCCTTGAGCTCAGCATGTACCTCGGGATCACCGGCGATCTCGCCCAGACGGAGCCTGATGGGCGCGTGGAGATCGAGTTCGCCCAGGTCGTAGGCCATGATCGCCTCATCCAGATCGGCGAACCACCTACCGGCGCCCTTGGCATCGGGCACCTTCTCCGACAGGTAGTAGATGCCGATGACCATGTCCTGGGAAGGCGTCACGATGGGGCGCCCGCTGGCCGGCGAGAGCACGTTGTTGGTGGAGAGCATCAGCACCCGAGCCTCTGCCTGGGCTTCCGCCGAAAGGGGCAGGTGGACCGCCATCTGATCCCCGTCGAAGTCGGCGTTGAACGCCTCACACACCAACGGGTGTATCTGGATGGCCTTGCCTTCCACCAGGATCGGCTCGAAGGCCTGAATACCGAGCCGGTGGAGGGTGGGCGCGCGGTTGAGCAGCACCGGATGCTCCTGGATGACCTCCTTCAGCACGTCCCACACCTGCGGTCGCTGGCGCTCGACCATGCGCTTGGCGGACTTGATGTTCTGGGCCAGATCCCGATCGACGAGCCGCTTCATCACGAAAGGCTTGAACAGTTCCAGCGCCATCACCTTCGGCAGGCCGCACTGGTGAAGGCGGAGCTGGGGACCGACGACGATGACCGAACGGCCCGAGTAGTCGACCCGCTTGCCGAGCAGGTTCTGGCGGAAGCGGCCCTGCTTGCCCTTGAGCATGTCCGACAGGGACTTCAGGGGACGGTTGCCCTGACCGGTCACCGCCTTGCCCCGGCGTCCGTTGTCGAACAGGGCGTCGACCGCCTCCTGAAGCATACGCTTCTCGTTGTTGACGATGATCTCCGGAGCGTTGAGGTCCAAGAGCCGCTTCAGGCGGTTGTTGCGGTTGATCACCCGCCGGTACAGGTCATTGAGGTCCGATGTGGCGAAGCGGCCCCCGTCCAGCTGCACCATGGGCCGCAGGTCCGGAGGAATCACCGGTACGGCCTCGACGATCATGCTCTTCGGGGAGTGCTTGCCCTCCCAGAACGGCTTGACGACCTTGATCCGCTGGGTGGCGCGGTGGCGCCTCTGGGCGGACTTCGCCACCAGGTTCTCCCTCAGCAACTCCATCTCGGAGTCGAGGTCCAGCCTGGACAGCAGTTTCTTGACCGCCTCGGCGCCCATACCTCCCTCGAAGAACTCCGCGTACGGACCGTCGCGCTCGGCAAGTACCCGCCAGAGCGGCTCGGAGTCGATGAGATTCTTGGTCTTGAGGGAACGGAACGTCTGGAACGCCTCGTT
Source organism: Candidatus Spongiisociaceae bacterium (assembly GCA_965219685.1). Lineage (GTDB taxonomy): Bacteria > Actinomycetota > Acidimicrobiia > Spongiisociales > Spongiisociaceae > JAPPFW01. The sequence continues at coordinate 2,687,092 of CBDCOH010000002.1, forward strand.
GAGCAACTCACACTCATGCTCGGCGCGCTCCTCGCGCTCCTTCATGTCCCGCTCTACCTCGCGACGCCGTGCCGTGATCTCCTGCGGCTTGGCGCCCCCCTCCTCCATGCGGGCCACCTCTTGCTCGAATTGCTCGAGCCGCGCGTCCTTCCATTCGTCGAACTCCTCGCGGACTATCTCGATCTCGGTGTCCTTACGCTGTTCGAGGTCCGGCAACCTGGTCAGGCGCCTCTTCTCGTCAATGTATGTGATGACGTAGGCGGCGAAGTAGATGACCTTCTCGAGTTCCTTCGGCGACATGTCGAGCAGGTAGCCGAGCCGGGAGGGCACTCCCTTGAAGAACCAGATGTGGGTGACGGGAGCGGCCAACTCGATGTGGCCCATGCGTTCCCGCCTGACCTTGCTCCGGGTCACCTCGACGTTGCACTTCTCGCAGGTTATGCCCCGGTACCGGATCCGCTTGTACTTGCCGCAGGCACACTCCCAGTCCTTCTGCGGACCGAAGATGCGCTCGTCGAAGAGACCCTCCTTCTCGGGCTTCAAAGTTCGGTAGTTGATGGTCTCCGGCTTCTTCACCTCACCGAACGACCAGGACCGGACCTGGTCCGCCGAAGCCAAGCCGATCTTGAGCTCATCGAACATGTCGCGGGCGGGAGGGCCGGATGTGCCCCGGTAGCCCGTGTACTGGCCGTACTGCTCAGGTCTGGATCCCCAATCCACTATTTCAACCTTCTTCCCTGCGCTCGGGGCGCGACAGATCTATTCCGAGTGACTCCGCCGTGCGATAGAGGTCCTCGTCCAGATCCCTGAACTGGATCTCCTCACCCGCCGACAGCAACTCGACGTTGAGACACAGACTCTGCATCTCCTTTATGAGCACTTTGAAAGACTCCGGGACACCGGGCTCGGGAATGTTGTCCCCCTTGACAATGGACTCGTATACCTTCACCCGGCCCAGCACGTCATCGGACTTGATGGTCAACAACTCCTGCAGCGCATAGGCGGCTCCGTAGGCTTCCAAGGCCCATACCTCCATCTCTCCGAACCGCTGTCCCCCGAACTGAGCCTTCCCTCCCAGGGGCTGCTGGGTGATCATCGAATACGGACCCGTCGAACGGGCGTGGAGCTTGTCGTCGACCAGGTGAACCAGCTTGAGTATGTAGAGGTAGCCGACGGTTATGGGTGTATCGAAGGCCAGTCCGGTGCGGCCGTCGTACAGGATCGCCTTCCCGTCGTTGTCTATGAGACGGTCTCCGTCCCGGTTGGGCAGGCTGTTGGCGATGACCTTGGCGATCTCGTCCTCGCGGGCTCCGTCGAATACCGGGGTCGCGACGCGGGACCAGGGAGGCATCCCGGCGGAGATCGGGCCGTCCGCGTTGAAACGCCTCCAACCCTGGGCGGCGGCCCACCCAAGGTGGGTCTCGAGTACCTGTCCCAGATTCATGCGGGAGGGAACACCCAGAGGCGAGAGGACGATGTCGACGGGTGTTCCGTCGGGGAGGAAGGGCATGTCCTCCTCGGGCAGGATCTTCGCGATCACACCCTTGTTCCCGTGACGGCCGGCCAGCTTGTCCCCCTCGGAGATCTTGCGCTGGCTGGCCACGTACACCCGCACCAGGTCGTTCACGCCGGGGGGCAGGTCGTCGTATCCCTCGGAGCGCCGGAACACCTTCACGTCGATCACCTTGCCGGTCTCTCCATGAGGAACCTTGAGGGAGGAATCACGCACCTCGCGTGCCTTCTCCCCGAAGATGGCCCGCAGAAGCCGCTCCTCGGGGGTCATCTCCGTCTCCCCCTTGGGGGTCACCTTCCCGACCAGGTAGTCGCCAGGGCCGACGTCGGCTCCAACGCGGATGATCCCCTCGTCGTCCAGGTCCCTGAGGACCTCTTCGGCGACGTTCGGGATGTCGCGGGTGATCTCCTCCGCCCCCAGCTTGGTGTCACGTGCATCGATCTCGTGCTCCTCGATATGGATCGATGTCAGCACGTCCTGTTTGACCAGGCGCTCGCTCAGCACGATGGCATCCTCGAAGTTATGACCCTTCCAGGGCATGAAGGCCGCCAGCAGGTTCTTGCCGAGCGCCAGTTCGCCGGCGTCGGTGGATGGCCCGTCGGCGATGACGGTGCCATTGGCGACCTGTTCTCCGATCACCACCAGCGGCTTCTGGTTGATCGACGTACCCTGATTGGAACGTTCGAACTTCCGCAATGGGAAGCGGTGGGGCTCCCCGGTGGCGGACTCGACCACGACGATCTCGTCTCCCGTGACCGAGGTCACCACGCCGTCGATCCCGCAGATGATCAGATCACCGGAGTCCTGGGCGGCTCTGGCCTCGACCCCGGTACCTACAAGGGGGGCTTCGGTCCGGAGTAGCGGGACGGCCTGGCGTTGCATGTTGGAGCCCATCAGCGCCCGGTTGGCGTCGTCGTGCTCCAGGAACGGTATGAGCGAGGTGGCGACCGAGACGATCTGCTTGGGGGATACGTCCATGTAGTCCACATCCTGGGGGCGGACCCGGTCGATGTCACCTCCGGCCCTGCGAACGAGCACCCGATCCCGGACGAAGGAGCCGTCGGGATTGAGAGCCGCGTTGGCTTGGGCTATAACGTACCGCTCCTCCTCGGATGCGGTCAGGTAGGTGATCGAATTGGTCACGCTGCCGTCCTCGACCTTCCGGTACGGAGTCTCGATGAAGCCAAAACGGTTGACCCGGGCGTAGCTTGCGAGCGAGCCGATCAAGCCGATGTTCGGTCCCTCGGGAGTTTCGATCGGGCACATACGACCGTAGTGGGAAGGGTGGACGTCCCTCACCTCGAAGCCCGCCCGCTCCCGCGAGACCCCTCCCGGCCCGAGGGCTGACAACCGGCGCCGGTGGGTGAGGCCGGCCAGGGGGTTGGGCTGGTCCATGAACTGGCTGAGCTGACTGGACCCGAAGAACTCCTTGATCGAACCGACCACCGGCCGGATGTTGATGAGACTCTGCGGTGTGATGGAGTCGGGGTCCTGGGTGGTCATCCGCTCCCGGACCTGCCTCTCCATGCGGTTGAGCCCTACCCTGATCTGGTTCTGGACCAACTCGCCGACGGTGCGGACCCGCCGGTTCCCGAAATGGTCCGTGTCGTCGGTCCGCACCGGTACGTCGTGACCGAGGGCGGTGGTCATGAGTTCCTTGCCCTCGTAAAGGTGGACCATGTACCGGATCGTGTCGATCAGGTCGTCGTCGGCGAGCAATCCGTTGTCGGAGGCATGACCGTCGGGATTCTGGAACTTCTGGTTCACCTTGTAGCGCCCGACGTGGGTGAGGTCATAGCGCTTCGGGTTCCTGAAAACGGACTGGATGAGACCGCGGGCCGACTCCACCGTGGTCGGCTCGCCAGGACGTTGCTTCCGGTACAGATCGAGCAGGGCCTCCTCCGGATCCTTGACCGGATCCCGCTCGAGGGTGTTGCGGATAACCTCGGCCCCGTCGAAAATCTCGATTATCTGCTCGTCCGTGTCCGCGACGCCGAGCGCCCGGATGAAGGCGGTCACGTACTGGCGGCGCTTGCGGTCCACCCTGACCCCGGCGGTATCCCGCTTGTCGATGTCGAACTGCATCCAAGCACCTTGCCCCGGGATGATCTTGGCGCCGAAGATGTCCTTGTCGGAGGTCTTGTCGATGGACTGATCGAAGTAGACACCGGGCGAGCGCACCAACTGGCTCACCACCACCCGCTCCGTCCCGTTGATGATGAAGGTCCCGTTGCGGGTCATCATCGGAAAGTCGCCCAGGAACACTCTCTGCTCCTTGATCTCCCCGGTACCGCGGTTCACGAACCGGGCGATCACATGGAGAGGCTTGGAGTAACTGGTATCCCGCTCCTTGGCCTCCTCAACCGTCATCAGGGGCTCGCCGAAGTAGTGATCGCTCAAGTCCAAGGCAAGCGATCCGGAGAAGTCCTCGATAGGCGACAGCCGCTCGAAGATACGGCTCAGACCCTCCTCCAGAAACCACGAGAAGGACTCCTTCTGGACCGCGATCAGATCAGGCAACTCCAGCACTTCGGGGATCTTGGAGAACGACAGGCGCTCGTCGGCGTGAACTATGACCAAAGCTTCCTCCTAGAGAACTACCCGACCGGACCCGACCCGGTCTCTACGATGCACCCGGTCCCGAGTCCTTTCGCACTCCGACCGCCCTTGGCACAGACTGTTTCGCTCCGTCTTCGTCGGGGCTGACCCACCCCTGCTTCGGCGGCAACCGCCCTGGCAAGTGGAACGGCTTCACACACGGCAAAAGGCAGGATAGCGCGCGGCTAACCTGCCCTACCGGGCTGAAGTGCGATTCAACTGGTATCGACGGACTCCCGTTGCATTTTCCTCCGGGCAAAACCGTCCACTTCTCGTCTGATGCTAGAGGCGATGGCGAAGCCAGTCAAGCACTGATCAGGAGCCAGTGGTCGGCATCGCCAAGCGTACGAATGATACAAATCGTCACGATCCACTAGCAACTAGCAACTAGCAACTAGCAACTAGCAACTAGCGTATCTCTACGCTGCCTCCGACGGCCTCGATCTTGCCCTTGGCGGCCTCGGCCTCCTCCTTGGAGACCGCCTCGAGCACGGTGTTGGGGATGCCGTCCACGACCGCCTTGGCCTCCTTGAGGCCGAGACGGGTGAGAGCGCGGACCTCCTTGATCACCTGGATCTTCTTGTCTCCCGAGGAGGTGAGCACGACGTCGAACTCCACCTGTTCCTCTTCGGGCTCGGCGGACGCGTCCTCGCCGGGCGCCATGGCAACCGCCATCGAAGCCGCCGCGGTCACATCGAAGTGACTCTCGAAGGCGTCCAAGAACTCTTTGAGCTCGAGGACCGTCATCTCCTCGAAAACGCTCAACAAGTCTGCGGTACTCATCGTGGCCATGGTTCTCCTCCTGCGTGGGTGGTTTCCAGTGGTTTAGGGGGAATCGGACCCGGATACGGATCCGCCCTCCCCTGCTTCCTTCTTCTCGAGTAGTTGAGAGAACACGGAGGCGGCTTCGCGGCTGAGCGAACCCAGAAGGAACGCCGCCTTGGAAAGCGGTCCCTTCACTGCCCCGGCGATCTTCCCGAGTAGTGCCTCGCGGCCCTCGATCCTGGCGATGACCTCGATCTGGTGGGAGGCGATCACCTGGTCCTTCAGCAGCCCGGCCTTGACCACCAGGCCCTCGTTGTCCTTCCCGAAGTCCACCAGAGCCTTGGCGGCGGGAACCGGATCATCGTCTACAAAAGCAACGGCGGTAGGGCCGGTCAACCATTCGTCGAGACCCTCATGACCGAGTTCGTGCAGTGCCCTGCGCGTGAGGGTCATCTTCAACACCTTGTAACGGGCGCCGGCCTCCCCGAGGGCGCGACGGAGTTCTTGCTGGCGAGCGACCGTCAGGCCGCGGTACTCGGTGAGGAACGACGCCGAGGAACCGGCGAAGTAGTCCTTGATCTCTGCAACCGCCTTAACCTTCTCCGGTCGTGGCATGAATCCTCCGCAGTCTTGGTGGCAGCGCCTGTGGTGGTATCAAGGCGAGCACCCTCCGATGAGCGAGACAGACGAGGGTACCCGAGAGACATCTCGAATCAACCTCGGCAGGCGGATCCGTGTGGATCCCTTAAACCTTCAGAGCGGGAGTCGTCCCGTACCGCGGGTTACCGGCTGTCTGCGGCCCATGGTTCCGGAACCTCTCCGGAGCCGTGCCGCAGCATAGACGGACGATGCGCGAAGGCCAAGTTGGTGGGTGGTGAATGGTGAGTGGTGAGTGGTGAATGGTGAGTGGTGAAGGCTCTACACACCACCAATCACCAACTACCGACGCACTAGGCGATCAAGCCGGGAAGCGTCGACTTTCACTCCCGGACCCATGGTCGACGAGAGGGCGAGGTTCCTCAGATAGGTTCCCTTGGCAGCGGGCGGTTTTACCCTGACAATCTCGCCCACCAGAGCGGAGAGATTCTCGTGGAGCATGGCATCGTCGAACGAGACTTTCCCGATCGGGGCTGCGATGTTGCCGTAGCGGTCGTTCCGGTACTCGATCTTCCCGCCCTTGAACTCCCGCACGGTCCGGGCCACATCGCGAGTAATGGTGCCGGCCTTCGGGTTGGGCATGAGACCGCGGGGACCCAGCAGCCGCCCCAGGCGGCCCACCCTCGGCATCATGTCCGGGGTGGCGATAGCCACGTCGAAGGCGATCTCGCCCCCAGATGCGAGCATGTCGGCCAGATCCTGCCCGCCCACGACTTCGGCCCCGGCCTCCTCGGCCTCGAATTGCTTGTCCCCCCCTGCGAACACCGCAACGCGGACCGAGCGGCCCGTTCCGTGCGGGAGGACGACCGTTCCCCTGACCAACTGGTCTGCCCTGCGAGGGTCGATTCCCAGCTTCATCACTGCCTCTACCGTCTCGTCGAAGCGGGCCGACGCCATGGTCCGGACCATCCGTATGGCTTCCGAGGGCGGGTAGGACAGGTACTTGTCGAACGTCGCGGCCATCTGGTTGTACCGCTTGCCTCTGCGGGCCATGGTTCCTCCTTGTGGTGTTAGTGGTCTGCCTGCAAAACAACCTGTCGTGCCCTGCCAGCCAGGGACGCCCCCGGCGGCGCATGCCACGACGCGATTTCACAGACAAAACCACTGGCGCCCCTGTCGGCCGAATGTCTTGGCATGCAACCGACGGACCACCGGCGAGCCGCCATGCAGCGGCTCTCCCAGCTATCTGTAACTTGTAGTGTCGGTCGAGCCCGACTGACTCAGTCTGCGATGACGATCCCCATCGACCGGGCGGTACCGGCCACGATCTTCATCGCTCCCTCGACATCCGTCGTATTGAGATCGGGGAGCTTGGTCTCGGCGATCTGGCGAAGCTGATCCCGGGAAAGCGTGGCGACCTTCTCCCGGTTGGGCTCCGGAGAGCCCTTCTCGATCCTGGCCGCCTGCCGCAGCAGAACCGCGGCGGGCGGTGTCTTCGTCACGAACGTGAAGGACCGGTCGGCGTATATCGTAACCTCAGCCGGAACGATGGTCCCCAACTGGGTCTTGGTCGCCTCGTTGTAGGACCTGACGAACTCCATGATGTTTATCCCGTACTGGCCTAGCGCCGGACCGACCGGCGGCGCGGGGCTGGCCTCCCCTGCCGGAATCTGGAGTTTCAGGATGGCTGTAACCCGTTTTCTACCCATGATGGCCGATGTCCTTCGATCTTCCTCTTCAGTGTTCGGTGTGGAGCATCCCGGTCAAAAGGCCCGAGCCGCCCGCTCATTGCTTCTGGATCTCCTCGAATCCCAACTCCATCGGAGTGTCCCGGCCGAAGATCTCGACGAGCACGGTGACCTTCTGCCGATCGACGTTGATATCCTCAACCACTCCGTTGAAGTCGGCGAACGGACCCGATGAAACCCGCACCGTCTCCCCGATCTCCCATGCCGGCCGGAAACGAGGGGGCTTCTTGGCCGCCTCCTTCTTGAGACCGAGGAAGCGCTCGACCTCTCGCTTCGACAGGGAGGTCGGCTTGTTTCCTGTCCCCATCCCGACGAACGAGGTGACGCCCGGCGTGTTGCGAACTGCATGCCAGGAGTCGTCGTCCAGGTACATCCGGATGAGTAGGTAACCGGGGAACATCCGCTTCTCAACCTCGACCTTGCGTCCCCCTTTGATCTCCACCACCTTCTCGGTCGGTATCACGACCTCGAAGATCCGGTCCTCCATGTGCATGGACGATGTACGAGTGGCCAGTCTCGCCTTGACCTTCTTCTCGTAGCCCGAATAAGCGTGGATCACGTACCAGGAACCCGGCTTGTCATACGGGCTGATCGGCTCCTCCTCGACCAGCTCCGCGACCTCGGTCGTGGCGGGTGGCTCGACGACTGGCTTGGGCTTGGCCGGCCGGGGCTTGGAGACCGTGCGGGGCTTGACAGCAGGTGCGGCGGTGGGATCCGGTTCAGGCGCTTGCGGCACCTCAGGCGGCACTTCCGGCAAGGAGCCATCGCTACCGAACCCTGCCGACAGCAGGGCCGCCCCCAGGGAGCCTACCGCTTCCTCCCCAGCCTCCCCTTGGGGCTCAGCGTCGAGGTCCTCGTCGACCGGAGGATGGGTACGGTCCGCCACGCCTAACCCGTCAATTCTCGGATCAGGGCCAGCACCGTGCGGCTGAACGCCAAGTCGACAACGAACACGTAGCCGGTCAGCACCCCCGCCGTCACGACCGTGACCGCGGTGAAAGCGACCATCTGCTGGCGGCTTGGCCAGCCGACGCGACTGAGTTCGACCCGTACTTCGCGAAGGAACTGCACGAGGCGCGCCAAGCGGCCCCGTGGCTGGCCACCTTGACCCCCGGACCCTCCAACGATCGGAGAACGACGGCTCCGGGTGTCCTTCTGTTTGCTGCGTCGCTCCTCCCGCTCGGCGAGCCGACGCATCTCGCGGTTCATATCGATTCCTGTCCTATGTGGTTCCACCGGCGGGTTTCGCCGCGAACGAGTGTGGCAGGGGCGGAGGGATTCGAACCCCCAACCTCCGGTTTTGGAGACCGGCGCTCTAACCAGTTCGAGCTACGCCCCTCAGCCGTGGGGGGTGAGTATACGAAGAGGTCGGCCCCAGTGTAAACCGAGTGCCGGTTGTCCGTTGTCGGTTGCCCGTCGGGTGACCGGGCAGCGCGGGGAGTGCCGTGGCACTCCGAGCATGTCAGGGGTCAGCGGAGGCATACCGCTGGCAACCGGCAACCGGCTTCAGCTCGCCTGGGATCTGAGCCGGCGGCCCGCCACGACGACCAGTCCGATAGCGGCGACCGACGCGGCCGAGGCGATGGCGGCCACCAATGGACGGCGCCTGTCAGCCGGCATATCGGCGGGATCGTCGTCCGTGACCTGGATCGTGGGTTGGTCGAGAACCGACGTCATGTCGTAGGGAAGGGGCTCGAACTCCTGCCGTAGAGACGCTAGGCCCCTCATCACCTGGCGCTGGCGAACTGTCGCGGCCTGGCAGAGCAGGCACTCACTTCGGTGCCGCTCGAGCGGCTGGGGCAAGGTGATCGTTCCCGACTCCACTCCATACAGCACCAAGCGGGTCATCCTGCAAGCCGCTCCCCGAGGCAACCGGTCCGTGGCCGTCTTAGCAAGAGGTTGGCTCACACCACCCCCCTCAACATATCCCGCAGGCGGAGATGAGCCCGGTGAAGTCGTACCTTGGAAGCTGCCACAGAGATGGACATCGAGTCAGCGATCTCGCGGTGCGACCACCCGTAGACGTCCTTGAGTATGACGATGGCCCTCTGGTGGTGGGGTAAGCGGCTCAGCGCAGCCTTCAGGTTGGCTCTCAACTCAGCCCGCTCGCCGGCAACCTCGGGATTCCCGCTGGCATCCGCATGGGGCTGGCGGATCATCTGGTCTAGGTCGTAGGTGGCCTGGCGCGCCGCCCGGCCCTTGAGTGTCCAGGCAACGTTAGCCGTGATCCGATAGATCCAGGTGCTGAAGCTGGAATCCCCCCGGAACCGGCCGATGGCTCTCCATGCCCGCACCAGCGCCTCCTGGGTGACATCTGCGGCCAGGGTTCGATCCCCGACCAAGCGAACCGCCAATGTGTAAACCTCGTGTTGGTGAAGCCGAGCGAGTTCTCCGAATGCGGCCCGATCACCCTTTCTTGACCGTTCCACCAACTCGCCTATATCGGCTTCGACCCGTCGACCTGACATCTGGTTACAGGCTCCCGCTCCTAGCCGGTCCTGGCCGTGATGGTAGCAACAACATGTGTCCCGGCGTCTGAGACGACGGCCGTCTTGATAGCGGCTCGGCCGCCGGAACAGTCATCGACGGCTGCCGTCACCTCTGCCGCCGTATCCGGATAGAGGGGGCGCCGGAAACGAAAACGACCACTGACCAACGGATCCAAGCGATCGATCACCGCCGCGGCGGGCTGGGTGGCCCACGCAGCCATCAGCAGGCCGTGACAAATGACACCCCCTACTCCGGAGGCAACGCCCCGACCGTGATCCCAGTGGACCGGGTTGAAGTCCTCGCTGGCAGCCGCATAGCGCACGAGGTCGGAGCGCGAAGCCGACTTGGGAAGCCCGGGCAGGGCAGTCCCGGGAGTCAACGTCCCCCCTCCGGCCGGTCGAGCATTCGCCCGACGAGCCTCCGGCTCGGGTTCCTCCCGCTCCTCCGACCCGCCACCAGGCGGCACGCCGGCCGACATGAGGAAGAGCGACCTCGATGACAGCACGCCCTGGTCCCGGTCATCCTTCACATCCACCACGAAGGTGACGAACGCTGTGTCACCGCGGCGGCGCAGGCGGTCCACCCTGCCCTCGATCGAAAGCGAAGAGCCTACCCGCCAGGGCGCCAACCAGGAGAAGGTCTGCTCGCCATGGATGAGCAGGCGCGCATGTGTCGACACGTCGGGGTCGGCGAAGAACGCAGGCGCCGCCTTGAAGAGGACAGCCCCCGCGAACGAGGGTGGTGCATGGGTGTCCCACCGTCGCGGATCATCGCCAGTGGCTTCCACGTATGCGGCAACTTGCGCAGCACTGACCCGGAATGCGAAGGGTCCATAGGAGCGACCTGAGAGGGCCCCGAGATCACTCAACTCCTACGGCCTACCGTATCTCGCGATGGAGGGTGTGACGTCGTAGGAATGGATTGTACTTCTTGAGTTCCAGCCTGCTCCGCGTGTTATTACGGTTCTTGGTGGTTATGTAACGGGACGGCGGCTTACCTTCGCCCCGTGCCTCTGTGCACTCAAGTGTTATCTTGATTCGGCTGCCCTTTTTCTTGGCCATGGCACCCTTCCCACTCCTTCAGTATCCAGTTCCGAGGACTCCCAGCCTCCCGTTATTTTGTGATTTTGGTGACAGTGCCCGCACCCACAGTACGACCACCCTCACGAATCGCAAACCGCAACCCCTCATCCATAGCAATAGCCGAACCCAACTCCACCGACATACGAGTGTTATCACCCGGCATCACCATCTCCACCCCATCAGGCAACGCAACCCGACCAGTCACATCCGTCGTACGGAAATAAAACTGCGGCTGATACCCAGCAAAAAACGGATTATGCCGACCACCCTCATCCTTAGTCAACACATACACCTGAGCCTCGAACCCAGTATGCGGCGTGATCGACCCCGGAGCAGCCAACACCTGACCCCGCTCCACCTCCGTCTTGCGCACCCCCCTCAACAACACCCCCACATTGTCACCAGCCCGACCCTCATCCAACAACTTACGGAACATCTCCACCCCCGTCGCCACCGTACGACGAGTCTCCCGAATCCCCACCACCTCAACCGGATCACCCACATGAACCACCCCAGCCTCAACCTTCCCAGTCACCACCGTCCCCCGACCAGTAATCGAAAACACATCCTCGATCGGCATCAAAAACGGCCGATCCACCGGACGGTCCGGAACCGGAACATACGAATCCACCGCATCCATCAACTCCAGCACACCCCCCGCAGCAGCCTCATCCCCCTCCAAAGCCGCCAACGCCGACACCGGCACCACCGGCACGTCATCCCCCGGAAACCCATAATCATCCAACAACTCCCGAACCTCCAACTCCACCAACTCCAACAACTCCTCATCATCCACCAAATCAACCTTATTCAACGCCACAACAATACAAGGCACCCCCACCTGACGCGCCAACAACACATGCTCCCGCGTCTGAGGCATCGGACCATCAGCCGCCGACACCACCAACACCGCACCATCCACCTGAGCAGCACCCGTAATCATATTCTTGATATAATCCGCATGCCCCGGCATATCCACATGCGCATAATGACGACCCACAGTCTCATACTCCACATGCGCAATAGCAATCGTAATACCCCGCTCACGCTCCTCCGGCGCCTTATCAATCTCATCAAACACCGTAAACGTATTCCCAGCCACCCGCTCAGACAACACCCGAGTAATCGCAGCAGTCAACGTCGTCTTACCATGATCAATATGACCCATAGTCCCAACATTCACATGCGGCTTAACCCGCTCAAACCTCGCCTTAGCCATGGTGTCCGTTTCCCCTCTTGGTGTCCTGTGTGTCCATACATTGCATCGGTCGGCAATCATCACCGACAGCCGACCGTTTCGTAGCGGCGGGCAGACTTGAACTGCCGACCTCTCGATTATGAGTCGAGCGCTCTTACCGACTGAGCTACGCCGCCCCGGGGGATGGCCGCCCGGCATGCCGCCCGGCGTCACCCGCTCGAGCCCCCTTCCGGATTCGAACCGGAGACCTCCTCCTTACCATGGAGGCGCTCTGGCCTGCTGAGCTAAGGGGGCACTTCCGTGGGCACAAACCGCCCACCCTCGGTGCCGGGAGAAGGATTCGAACCTCCGTAGGCATCTACCGGCAGATTTACAGTCTGCTCCCTTTGGCCGCTCGGGCATCCCGGCCCTGAACGCTGACGCCACCAAGCGTAGCGGGAGGATTCTAGTCGCTGCCGACCGGAGTCAAAACCGGCGAACGCCGCGGGAGCCCTGACCGGGGCTTTGTCATGGGAGCCCTTCCGCTCGCCTCAGGTGCGGTAGTACATCTCCTCGAGACGGCGGATCCGTTCCTCGATGGGCGGATGGGTGGAGAACAGTCCGCCTCGCCCGCCGCCCCTGCGGCCGAACGCCTTGAGTGGATCGGCGATGAACAGCTGGCTCACAGCCGGATTGACCTCCATGGGAATGCGCCCGCTGGCCGTGCCGATCTTGTCCAGGGCCCGGGCGAGGCTGAGGGGCTGGCCGGTCATCTCGGCTCCGGACCGGTCGGCCTGGTACTCCCGCGCCCGGGAGATGGCCATCTTGATGATCATCCCCGCGATCGGCGCCAGGATCATCGCCGCGATCGCTATCACCAGGCCGGCCGGGTTGTTGCGGTCCCGGCCCCCGCCTCCGAACCAGAAGGCTATCCGGCTGAAGATGGTCAGGGCCGCGGCCAGCATCGCCGCGATCGACGAGATCAGGATGTCCCGGTTCCGGACGTGGGAGAGTTCGTGGGCCAGCACACCCTCCAACTCGTCGTCCCTCATGATCCGGAGGATCCCGGTGGTCACCGCCACCGCGGCGTGTTTCGGGTTGCGTCCGGTCGCGAAGGCGTTGGGCTGCGGCGAATCGATCAGGTGGATCGAGGGCATCGGCATATCGGAGGAGGCCGCCAAGCGCCGGATCATGCCGTAGACGTTGGGAAGCTCGTGCTCGGCGACGGGCTTGGCCCGGCTCATCGCAAGCGCCATCTTGGCCGAGAAGAAATAGGCGACGAAGTTGAGGCCGACCGCGAAGAGCAGGCCGATCACCATTCCCTCAACACCGCCGAACAGCACCAACCCCAGCCACCAGACGAGGGCGCTCATCAGGCTCAACAGGCCTACGGTCTTCAGGTTGTTCATCTCGGCCCCGATCCTACCCGCAGATCTGCCCTAACCGGAGGTCGGAGCGAACACCTCGACCCAATGGCCGCCCATCACCGGCGCGCCACCAGCACCAGGAAGTCGCCCAGTCCGCGCGGGTGGAGGAGGGTCTCGATCTCCTTCACCTTGCTGCGGACCCGGAGCCGCTCGAGAGGATCGCCTCTCCGGGCCAGATCGAGTTCCTCGGCCCGAAGACTTCTCAGCCGGTCGCCGAGTCCCAGATCGGCCAGGAACTCGCGCTGCCGGACCAACTCGCAGTCCAGACCTCTCTCGCGCGCCACCCCGAGCAGCGCGGAGAAGTCGACATCGGCGGTCAAATCGGTCGACCCCGGGTCGTCGAGCGGGTGCGGTCCCAGGTGATGGGACCGGTACGTACGAAGGGTCCCTTCCCGGCGCCGTTTCGTCAATCCGGCCGACGTGTCGCCGTAGTCGATCACCAGTATGGACCCGGCTACCAGCCGCCCGATCATGCGCCCCAGCCAGGCCGCCGCCTCCAGCTGGCATTCCACCACTCCACCCTCGGGAGCACCGGTCGCGTTCGAGTCCAGCCATGCCAGAACCTCCCGGCGGGCCGGGACACGGGTCAGCGCCAGGTCGGGACCGCTGAGCGTCACCCAGCGCTCAGTCCAGCCATCGGGATCCCGGACTGCGATAGCCATCGGGAGGTTGTCCGTGAGTTCGTTGGCGATCACCACCCCCCGTAGCCGCCTGAGCAAACGGCCCGGAGACACAACCGCGACCTCGGGGAGGCGGGTCGCGATGGCTTCCCGGGCGGCGCGAGAAGCCTCCACGGCCATCGCCCGGGGGGTGAAGCCGAGCCCGCCCAGCAGCGCCTCCAGGAGGGATCCCGACCCGGCGCCGGCTTCCAGGACCGTGAAGTCGTCGGGGCGACCGAGCCGGTCGTACTCGCGCTCCACGTACCGGGCGAGGGTCGCCCCGAACTCGGGGCTGACCTCCGGGCTGGTGAGAAAGTCCCCCTGCTCGTGGGACCGGAGCGGGCCGGTGGCGAAGTAACCCCCGCGGGGATCGTAGAGCGCCATGTCCATGAACCGCTCGAACGGGATGGGTCCACCCCGATCGATCTCGCCGGCGATGCGGTCCCTCAAGCGGGCGCCGTCACGGGTCCGGCCCGACCAGGACGAGACCGCCCAGCGGAGGCAGGTCGAGACCCAGGGTCGCGCTGGGCGCGCCGCCGGGACCCGGTCGCGTCCACCGCCCTCCCAGGTTGCCGACCCCGGTGCCGCCGTACTCGCGCCCGTCGCTGTTGACCAACTCCCGCCAGTACCCACCGCTCGGAATGGGCACCCGGTAGCCGTAGCGGGGAACGGGCGTGCAGTTGAGGACCACCAGGGCGGTTGCCCCGGTCCGTGGATCCCGCCGCAGGTAGGACAGGACGCTGCGCGAACTGTCGTCCGCGTCCACCCACACGAAACCGTCCGCGTCGTGGTCGCCACGATGCAGGGCCGGGAAGGCGCGGTAAACGGATGCCAGGTCCGAGACCAGTGTTCGAACGCCCCGGTGCAGAGGATCGTCGAGCAGGCGCCAGTCGAGGGACCGATCGTGTCGCCACTCGCCGGCCTGGGCGAACTCCCCGCCCATGAAGAGCAGCTTCTTGCCCGGGATGGTGAACATGTACGTGTAGAGCAGGCGGAGGTTGGCGAACGACTGCCACCGATCTCCCCACATCCGGGACAGGAGGGATCCCTTGCCGTGGACCACCTCGTCGTGGCTCAGAGGCAGCACGAACCGCTCCGAGCCCGCGTAGACGCTGCGGAACGTCAACTCATCGTGGTGGTGCGAACGGTGGATCGGGTCCCTCGCCAGGTAGGAAAGGGTGTCGTGCATCCAACCCATGTCCCACTTGTACCCGAACCCCAGACCGCCATGATCGACCGGGTTCGTGACCCCCGGCCACGACGTGGACTCCTCGGCAAAGGTCTGAACACCTGGAAAGGCCCCGTACACGGCTGTGTTCAGGTCGCTGAGAAACCGGACCGCGGCCAGGTTCTCCCGCCCTCCCTGCTCGTTGGGCACCCAGTCACCGTCGGCGCGGGAGTAGTCCAGGTACAGCATCGAGGCCACCGCGTCCACCCTCAGCCCGTCGATGTGGTAGCGGTCCAACCACGACAGGGCGCTCGACACGAGAAAGCTGCGGACCTCGTTGCGGCCGTAGTTGAAGATGGCGGAGCCCCAGTCCGGGTGCATGCCCTGTCGGGGATCGGCGTGCTCGTAGAGGTGGGAACCGTCGAAGTTCGCGGGACCGTGGTCGTCGGTGGCGAAGTGGGACGGGACCCAGTCGAGGATCACGCCGATCCCGTGCCCGTGGAGGCGGTCGATCAGGAACATAAGGTCCTCGGGATCCCCGTAACGGGAGGTCGGAGCGAAGTATCCGGTGGTCTGGTAGCCCCAGGACGGGCCGTACGGATACTCGGTCACGGGCATCAACTCGACATGGCTGAAGCCCAGGTCGGCCACGTATTCGGGGAGGGTCTCGGCGAGTTCACGGTAGGTCAGCGGCCTGTTGCCATCCTCGGGGACCCTCCTCCACGAACCCGTGTGCACCTCGTAGATCGAGACCGGAGCGTCGTGGGCGACACGCGCCGACCGCTCACCCATCCACTCGTCGTCATCCCAGCGATAAAGGGACTCCCAGACCCGGGAAGCTGTCCCCGGCCGCTGTTCCGTCCAGGCTCCGAACGGATCGGCCTTCTCCCTTGCCACGAGCCCATGACGCGAGCCGATCCGGTACTTGTAGCGGTCCCCGCGGCGGGCGCCCACGATCGGGCACTCCCAGATACCGCTGTCCGCGATCGACTGCATCGGGTGGGCCTCGGGGTCCCATCCGTTGAAGTCCCCCATGACAGAGACCCGGGCAGCCTCGGGAGCCCAGGTTGCGAAGTAGGCGCCCGGCGACCCACCCATGTCCATCGTGTGGGCGCCCAACCGCTCGTAGACCCGGGTGTGCCGACCCTCGGCGAACAGCCGGAGATCCTCCTCGGAGAGGAGCGTGATCCGTCGCGGGGACGGGCCGAGGCCCGTCCGTCCCACCACCTACAACCTCGGCAGCAGGGTATCCAACAGGTCCCGGAAGCGGTCGGCGGCCTGCTCGGCGCATTCGATCACTTCCTCTGCCGTGATCCTGCGCCCGGCCAGGCCCGCGGCCCGGTTGGTGCACAGCGAGATGGCCAGCACCTCAGCGCCCATGTGGCGCGCAGCCGTCGCCTCCGGGACGGTCGACATGCCCACCAGCGATGCACCCAGGGTTATCGCCATCCTGATCTCGGCCGGGGTCTCGAACATGGGTCCGTGCCACCAGAGGTACACGCCCTCGCCCAGGCTCACGCCCACTTCGGCGGCCGCGGCGCGAGCCTTGTCGCGCAGGGCCGGGGTGTACACGTCCGTCATGTCGGGAAAGCGGGGACCGAGTCGCTCGTCATTGTCGCCCTTGAGTGGGCTCACTCCGGAGAGGTTGATGTGGTCCGTGATGAGGACCAGGTCCCCCGGCTCGATCCCGTCGGCACATCCTCCGGAAGCATTGGTCAGCACGACCTTCCGGCACCCTGCCAGTACCGCGGTCCGGACAGCGAAGGTGAGCGCCTCCGGCGCGTAGCCCTCGTACGCATGGACCCGCCCGGAGAACAGCAGCACCCGGTTGTCGCCCCGTTCCACGGAAAAGGCGGTGCCCGAATGGCCCGGCGCCCCCGGAGCCGGGAAGCCCGGGATGTCCTCGTACGGTATCGCCACCGCGCCGTCGAGAGTATGCGGGTAGCCGCCCAGGCCGGAGCCCAGGACCACCGCCACGTCGTGCCGGTCGCGGCCGGTGCGCCGGGCGATCGTATCGGCGGCCACTGTGAGACGTCCGTGGAGACTGGTCATCCTCCGCACCGTAGTGCCGCGGTCACGATGTGCTCAGCAGTCGATAAGGGCATCGAGGCCGATCCCTATCATCGCCTCCACCGCTTCGTACACCACCGTGCGATGGGGATCGTATACCTTCTCGCGGTGCATAGGGTTGCCGTCCGCCACCAGGACAGCTCCCGTCTCGACCGAGTTGAGCGCTCCGTTGACGAACAGGGCGGCGCACTCCATCTCAACGGCAACCGCGCCGGCTTGATGCCAGAGTCCCAGGTCTCCGCCCAGTACTTCACCCGGGTAGAACAACGAATGCGTCAGCACGATCCCTTCGTGTGCCACTCGCCCGGCGGCTGCGGCCGCCCTCCGAAGCGCCACGATGACGTCCACCGAAGCGACTGCCGGAAACGCCGGCGGAACCATCGAGTCCGTAACCCCGTCCGCCCGGACGGCCGCGGTCACGATCACCAGATCTCCGTCCTCGACCTCGACCTTGAGCCCGCCGCATGTACCTGTACGAATGATCCGTGTCGCTCCCGCCCGGGCCAGTTCCTCGAAGGTAATGGCCGCGCCCGGAGCCCCGACACCGTGGGAGGACACCGCGACGTCCACGCCGCGGTGCTTTCCCCCGAACGTGACGTACTCACGGAACCGTCCCAGCAGGCGGGTCTCCTGCAGTTGGGACGCGGCAAGTTCGGCCCGGGCTGGATCACCCATGACCAGCACCCTCTCGGGAAGCTCATCGGGATCTACCCTCAGGATCGGGGTTCTGTCGGTCACCAGTACACCTCCTCGGGTGGGACGCCGGGGCTGGACGAGTAGTTCCAAGGGATCTGACCGGAAGGACTATACTCTACTATGTTCTACACAACGCTGTACAACACATTTATAACTCGAATGTGTCTGTTCCTGGACTCGGACCCCTCGCAGCCGCTATCGCGAAGAGCCCCCCTCGGCGTAACCGCGAGACCAAACAGTGCTATGGAGGATGGCAAATGATCCGACCTCACGGTAACTACCGATTGCCAACTATAGACTACAGACTACCGACTAGGAACTAATCATCTAGGCACGGAGTTGCTCGGCCCGCGCCGACATGTCGTCATGAAGCCGGGCGGTCGTGGGCGCATCGAAGCCGATTTCGCCGACCCGGTCTATCCAAGCCGTGCTCTTCTCGCAGATCTCCTGGATCTTGCGGCGGGTGAGGCGGGGCGGAATATCGAAAGATCCGGCGAAACGAACCAGATCACGGCCGCGGATACGGTTGGCCCGACCGTCGACATGCAGGGCCAGGAGGTCGTCCACAGGGTAGGGACGGGTAGATACCAAGTCGTACGCCGGGGTGGGTTCCACGATCGATTCGGAGGGCACCCACCGCACGCTGATGTTCTTGGCGTGCATATCGCCGTTCACTATCAGGTAGGAAAACGCGGTCAGGCGGACCAACTCCAGAATAGCCGCCTTGGGTGACGAAGCCACTGTGGCCACCCTCCGAATGACCTCACGCATCGACAGACGATACTTGTCCGCCGGCCAGCGTCCAGACAACTGGCAGGCATCTTCCTGAGCTATGCGGCTGACCACTCCCTCCTCGGTAACCCGGTCGAACCGCTCTACCAGCAGGCCCGACTTCCCCAAGCGATCCTGAACGACCCGTAGCGGCGGTACCCGGAACCCGCACGACGACGCCATGGCGAGGAAGAACGCCTCGTTCTCGACCAGTAGCGGATAGCGCTCAGGGGTGAGTTTCAGAATTGCCGGCCCACCTCCCGCCCTGACCGGGAAGGAAATGAGAGCATCGGAGAGCTTGTCCTGTACCCCTGGAATCGCGGTGTCGAACTGCTGGTCGGTCACGGAGACCGAGCGGGCGAACAACTCGGCGAACGAGACATCCGTAGGATCCTGCACGCCCGGGGTGGCACCCGGATCGAGAGGACGCTCTCCGACGGGCACCACCGTCACATCCCCGACCGCGTCACCGGCCACCACCAGCAGGAGAGACATCTCGTCGTCTGCAGAGGTCTTGGCGCCCGATATGATCGCCTGGAGCCGCGCCCCCTCGGGTAGCAACCCGGCAAAGAAGGCGGGAACCGCGCCTCCCGGAGTGCGGTACGGTTCTCGACGTACAGGAAGGGTCGATGCCACCCTTCGACCCCCCGCCCGCAAGTATCCCGGTTCATACGCGAACTCGACATGATCGGTCATCCGCCGAAGGCGCCCGGCGAGGACATCACGCTTGAACACATCGGCGACATCCACCGCCTTGGCTTCGGAGGCGTCGCTGATCAAGGCCTACGCACCGGGTAGCGGGGTCGGGAGACGATGTCCAGACCCACGGCGTCGCAGATGGCAATCAGGTTGCGGAGGGTGACGGAGGAGGAGCCACGCTCCACCTCCGAGACCAGGCGACGATTGACGCCGATCAGTTCGGCCACATCGGCCTGGGTGAGCCGCAACACCTTCCGTCGCCGCCGGATCTCGATCCCGATCTCTTCGACACTCAACGATACCCCCCGAACTAGCGAGATATATGTAACATACAGGGTAGTGTCCGGGTTGTCCTCGGTAGGAGGCGGACAAGAAGCGAACTATATGTAGCTCTTTGTCGAGCGGCGGGGGTGGTGGCACGGTGGCGGTGCCCTCAGGACCAACCTCTTGGAAAAGCATCGATTTTGAGAGGCGTCGATTTTGAGAGGCATCGATCCTTCTTCAACCCTCATGATGGCCACACGGACGCGGCGCCGCCTCACACAACCCGTTCGTTCCCTCCGTCAACAGGGATCTGGGCGCCCGTCGTGGCGGCGAAGGTAGCGCTGCACAGTTCCGTCACAACGCCGGCTACCTGCTTCGAGGTCACTTCAGTGGCCAGCAGGTTGCGCGTGCGGTATTCCTCCGCCGTCATCCCGTACACGGCGGCGCGCCCGGCGATGAGCTCATCGCTCCAGAGGCCTGTGTCGAACACGCCGTCAGGGTGGACTACGTTCACCCGGATACCGTCTGCCGCCCACTCGAGCGCCGCCACCCTCGCCAGTTGCGTCACAGCCGCCTTCGAGGCGGAGTAGGCCGCCGCACCACGGCCTGGCGCCGGCACGTTCTTCGAGCCGACCACGACCACCCGGCCGCCGACCGGGGAGCGGGCAAGCAACGGGTGCACCGATGCCAGCAGGCTCGCCACCGCGTCCGTGTTGACGGCCTGAACCGAACGCCACCGGGCGGTGTCGAGGTCACTGAGAGGCCCCGGCCGGCCGAACACCCCTGCCGCAGCCACGGCGATGTCGACGCCTCCGAACCGTTCCACCGTACGGTCGAGTGCCAGTCGCTGAGCTTCGCGATCGGTCACGTCGACTTGAATCCCGTACCAGGCCGGACCCGTAAACCTACCGCCCACGCCCGGATCCAGATCGAACCCGGCCACGGCGCACCCGCCGGAGAGTAGTTCAGCGGCGCAGGCGGCTCCGATCCCGGACGCGGCGCCCGTGACAAGCGCCACCATCCCCGCGAACCTCGGCGGCTCACCGGCCCGACGGAGTTTCGCCTGCTCCAGATCCCAGTACTCCACTTCGAACAGATCGCCGGAACCGAGGGCAACGTAACCGCCGAGGTGGTCCTCGGCGCGTTCGAGGACCGGCATGGTGTGGTGGTAGATGTCGGCCGCGATCCGGGAGGCCTTGGCGCTCTCACCGATTGTCAGCAGGCCCAGGCCCGGGTCTAACACCACTCTGGGCGCGGGATCGAGCATGGTCAGTTCAGTCCGTCCCCGGTGGCGGTTTTCCTCGAAGTACCTCCCGTAGGCATCGACATACGCGTCGACATCGGCTCCGACCATGGGCAGGCGCTTGGTCCTGATCACGTGGTCGGGGGTGAGCGGGCCCCGGGACGCCAGGCTATCCAGGTCGGCACGGCGCACGAACCGGCTAGTGGTCCGGTCGGTATGGCGGGCCATGATCATCGGTTTGCCGGCCGCTTCCGAGATCCGGAGACGCAGGCTGGCCAGTTCCACCGAGCAGGCCGGAGGGAGTGTGTCCGGGTCCGGATCAGCCTGACGGGCATGCGCCTCCAGCCAGCGCTCGGCAGCCGTAATCAGCCGGATGTGGCGGGTGTAGGCAGCCTTGGTAGTCGACCCGAAGGTGAACAGCCCGTGGTTGAGGAGCACGAGACCTTCCATCCCCTCCCGGTACTGCTCCCGCCAGATGGCCACGATCGCCCGGGCCAGGTCGAAGCCCGGCATCACATAGGGGACTATCCCGACCCTCTGGCCGAACACCTCCCTTACCCGCGCCTCGCCGTCGGCCAGGTTGGTGAGGGTGACGATGGCGTCGGCATGGCTGTGCTGGACCGCACGGTAAGGGAGGAAAGCATGCAGGAGGGTCTCCACGGACGGCTGGGGCGCGGCGGGATCCAGCCGGGCGGCCGACAGCTCCCGCATCATGTCGGGGTCGGACAGCCTTTCGAGAGCGAGCAGATCATGCAGGCGGTCGAGGGGCAGCGGCGTGAACCCGGGCGCTTCGATCGCTCCCAGGTCCCACCCGGAACCCTTCACGTAGAGGGCGTCGATGGTCCGCCCGGTGATGTCCTCGAACGGCGCCTTGACCGAGGTGTTGCCGCCTCCGTGCAGGACAAGGTAGGGGTCGGAGCCCAGCAACCTGGACCCGTAGACACAGCCACCGAGGGGCCCATCGAATGCAGCCGCCTCAGCGTCTCGCCATCTGTTTTTCATCGGTTATCCGTTGCCCGTTGTCGCTTGCCCGTTGTACCGGGTGTCATGCGCGTGCTATCGGCTCGCTGTCCTAGCTGTCAACGCATCGTAGAGACTCGATGACCGACCACCACTCACCACTCACCACTCACCACTCACCACTCACCACTCACCACTCACCACTCACCACTCACCACTCACCACTCACTAATACGGTGTATCGCCGCCGTCGACGTTGATGGCC
The DNA here is from genome assembly GCA_965219685.1 of Candidatus Spongiisociaceae bacterium. Taxonomy (GTDB): domain Bacteria; phylum Actinomycetota; class Acidimicrobiia; order Spongiisociales; family Spongiisociaceae; genus JAPPFW01. The sequence goes on from CBDCOH010000002.1 coordinate 2,709,284, forward strand.
TGACCCCTGATGATCAGCGCATCGTCCGAAAGGAGAAAGGCGATCACCCTGCCCACCTCCAGCGCGCTCACCCTCCTCGCCAGTTGCGCAGGGCCCATACCCGACAGTAGCTGGTCGGCCGGTATGTCGAGGCGGGGGGACAACCACTCAGCCACGCCGCGTAGCATCGGGGTGTCGACGCCTCCTGGGCACACCGCGTTCACATTTATACGGTCTTCGGCCCACTCCATCGAAAGCGACCGGGTGAGACCGATCACCGCGGCCTTGGAGGCGTTATAGGCGGCCATGTTGCGGTAACCGACCTTGCCGCAGTTGGACGAGACGTTGACGATGGAGCCTCCGCCGGTGGTCCTCAAGTGCATGCCGACGGCCTTCGCGACCAGGAAGGACCCGGTCACATTGACGTCCAACTGGCGGTTCCAATCGGAGGCGGTCGCGTCCCAGGCCTCGTCCAGCATCACCGCTCCAGCGTTGTTGACCGCACCGTCGAGGCGCCCGAACCGGTCCAACGTCCCCCGGACCGCAGCAGCGACATCTTCGACCGAGGAGACATCCCCCTGCAACGCACAGGTCGCGGAGCCATCGGGGTCTACCATCGCGGCGACCCTCTCCGCTCGGCCGAGATCCAGGTCCACGAGCGCCACCCGGCCACCCTCCTCCAGGATCGCTTGGGTGATGCCGGCCCCGATCCCTCCGGCGGCGCCGGTCACAAGGAAGACCCGTCGCGCCAACCTGGGGGCGCTCATCGCAGCGCTCTCACCAGGTGGGCCGGCTGAGTACGCCGCCGTCCACCACCAGGTTGGCGCCGGTGATCCAGCGGGCCAGGTCAGAGCACAGGAAGACGCAAGCGTCGCCAATGTCCTCCGGTGTACCGAGCCTCCCCATCGGGCACGCGTCCCGCCACCGCCGGACCCCCTCCGGCCAGGCCGACACAATCCCCGGGCGGCTTATCAGACCGGGCGAGACGGTGTTCACCCGGATGCCCTCAGGTCCGTACGCGAGCGCCGCTGCCCGGGCGTGCATGATAAGGCCGGCCTTGGAGACCGAGTAGTGACCATGGCCCGGCGCCGGATTGGTCCCCTCGATCGACGAGATGTGGACGATCGAGCCACCCCCTCCCCGGGTACCCATGGCAGATGCGGCCGCCTGGGTGAGGCGGTGGACCGCGGTCAGGTTGGTGTCGATCATCTCCGACCATTGGGCATCGGTGAGATCCGCGAAGGGCGCTACAGGTTGGATGCCGGCGTTGTTGACCAGCGCGTCAAGGCGACCGAGGTTCTGCACGACCATATCCACCAGCTCACGCGGACCGTCGACCGTGGTCAGGTCCGCCTCCACTCCGGGCAGGGCCTGCCCGCTCCGGTCGCGCAGGTGGCTCACCGGCGAGGAGCGTGTGTGGGCCACCACCGTGGCGCCCGCTGCCACGAACCGGCGCGCTATCCCGGACCCAATGTTGCCCCCTGCACCTGTGACGACCACAACCCGGCCCGCAAGGTCGATCATGTCGGCCGGAGAGGGGAGATCACTCATGGCATGGTCCTCTCGGCTGTTCGCGCCCGGAACACTGGACTACTCCCTAACGTAACGGGGGATCCGGCCGGCGGCAGCCGGGTAGCGGTCCATGAGTTCGGCCGCTTCGCCGAGCTCGAATCCTTCCTCGCGGTAGGGCGGGGCCATGGTGGCGCCCACGAGGGACCAGGCACCCACTGTTCGAGCGCCCATCCACACTCCGGCCCGCACCGCCAAACACGGTCGCTGCCCTGCGGCCAGATCGTCGCCGAGGACAGGCGCCCGCACTCCTCCCTCCGGTTCCAGCAGCAGCATCGCCACCGGATCCCCCGCGTAGTGATGCCACAGTTCGGCTGCATCCAGCCGGTGGATGGCCGAGAAATCGCCGGGCTGGAGCAGGTAGTAGATACCGCTCCCGTGTTCGTCCTTCCAAGTGCGAGCCCACATCCCCCCTTCGACGGGGAGCGGTGCCAGACCGAGAAGGGCGACCACTTCGGCGCCGGTCACCGGGCCAGCCGCCTGGCCCGGCGACCCATCTCCGCGTGGACAGGCGCGGCGTCGATCGAGACAACCCGTCCATCGTCCACCACCTGGCGTCCGCCCACCCAGACCGACCGGACGGCTCCGGGCGATCCGGACCAGACGACGCGGGAGATGGGATCGTCCTCGTCCGGGATCACCGGCTTCAATGCCGGCTCATCACCGTAGATCGCCACCATGTCCGCCCATGCACCGGAGGCGAGGCGCCCAAGGTCAGGACGGTCTATGCAGTCGGCAGCCCCGGCGGTGGCCATATGAAGGGCCTGATGGGCCGGGAGTACGGCAGCGTCCCCTGCTTTCAGGCGCGCCAGGCGGATCGCCATCCGCATCTCCTCGAACAGATCGAGGCGGTGGTGGGACGCGGGCCCGTCGGTCCCCAGACCGACCCGGACGCCCGCCTCTACGAGTTCCGGTACTCGAGCAACACCGGAGCCGTGCTTGGCGTTCGAACACGGGCAGTGGGCCACCGCCGTCCCGTTCCGGGCGAGGATCTCGATGTCATCGTCCGCCATCCATACCGCATGGGCAGCCAGGGCCCGGCCTTCCAGGAGCCCCAGTGACTCGAGGTACGCCGGCGCGGACATCCCGGACCGCTCCCGCACCGCACCGTCCTCCCACTCCTGCTCTGCAACGTGGATATGCACCAGCATTCCGGTCTCGGAACCGATGGCGGCGATCCGGCGCAGGCACTCGTCGGACAGCGAGTAGGCGGCGTGCGGACCGAGACCCACCTCGATCAGATCGTTCGACGCCCAACGCTCCCATGTGGCCACCATCTCTTCCAACTGAGCCTGCCAGGTACCGAAGCGGTCGAGTTGGGCATCCTCGATCACCGGCGCTGTCACGAGACACCTGAGGCCGGCATCGGCGGCGCCTGCCGCCACGGCATCCCCGTGGAAGTACATCTCGACCGAACTGGTGATCCCGTTGGCGAGCAACTCGATAGCACCCGCCTGCATCCCGACCCGCACGTCCTCCGGGGTCAGGCGAGCTTCTCGCGGCCACATGACCTCGTGGAGCCAACGGTCCACCGGCAGACCCTCCCCCGCTCCCCTGAGCAGCACCATCGGCGTATGACAGTGGATGTTGACCATTCCCGGCATGAGGACGCCGTCGATGCGATGAACCGTGGCGTCACCAGGGTCGGGCGCCTCGGAAACCGGCCCCGACCAGACGACCCGTCCCTCCTCTACGTCCACCACCCCGTCCGGGATCGGACGCTGGTCGCCGGACATGGTCAGCAGCGTGTCTGCTAGGTAACGGTCCATGCGGCCTCCTGGATGGTGGGCGTCTTGCCCCACCAGTATCCGTTGATGCACTTCGCTTAGGGCTCGGCGACTCGATGATAAGGGACGATCGGGCAAACGACACAGCTCAAAGGCACCGACCTCCGTGCGGCCCCGCCACGTAGCCACCGGCCACTATCCTACGGCCCGTGGGATCTCTCGGAGGCCGTTCACTCGACTGGATCGACGGAGCCGTGCTCATGGTCGATCAGACCCGGCTCCCGGACTCGTACGAAACGCTGCGGATCGAATCGGTGCCGGACATGGTGGCCGCTATTCGCCGCCTCTCGGTCCGGGGCGCCCCGGCGATCGGGGTGGCGGGAGCGCTGGGAGTGGTCCTGGCGATCCAGGCTCACGGCACATCGGGAGGGGAACTCGACTCCGCGATAGCCTTCCTGCGTCAGGCCCGCCCCACCGCCGTCAACCTGGCACGGATGGTGGATCGGGTGGCGGCGGTGGCCCGGCACGGTCTCGACCGGGCCTTGCGGGAGGCCCTGCGCATACGGGATGAGGAGATCGCCGCGTCGGTGTCGATGGGCGAGTACGGCGCCGACCTGGTCCTAGAGCTGGTCGGCAGGCCCAGCGCGCGGGCCATGACCATCTGCAACACCGGCGGGCTGGCCACGATAGAACGCGGGACGGCATTAGCGGTGATCCAGACTCTGCATGAGCGGGGGACTCTTGCGGAAGCCCTGGCCCTGGAAACCAGGCCCCTCCTTCAAGGAGCTCGCCTCACCACGTGGGAACTCGGCCGGATGGGCGCTCCGCACCGTCTGCTAGTGGACTCGGCGGCCCCGTTCATGCTGGCCCGCCGCCAGGCAGATGTGGTCCTGACCGGAGCCGACCGGGTTGCCGCCAACGGCGACACCGCCAACAAGATCGGGACCTTCTCCTTGGCCCTCGGAGCGCGAAACGCCGGGGTCCCCTTCATCGTGGTGGCGCCCGAGTCGACCCTCGACTTCGACACGCCCGACGGCGCTTCGATACCGATCGAGGACCGGGATGGCGAAGAGGTGGTGACCGTCCGGGCCGCGAGCACGGCCCCGGACAACACGCGGGCGGCCAACCCGGCCTTCGACATAACGCCGGCCGCGTTGATAACCGCGATCGTGACCGACCGCCGGGTAGTTCGCCTGGATAGGGGTGATAGCTTGGGCTCGGTCCCACTGGGGGAGCTACGCCGACCGCTGACCCCCGGAGCAATGAAGCCATGAACCATAAACTCGGTCTCGCGCGGCCAGGGGCCGCGCGCCGACCCAAAGAGAAGAAAGCGAGGACCGCATCATGAAACGAACCTGGAGAATCCTCATCCTCACCCTACTCCTCGCCATGGTCGGTGTGGCCTGCGGCGATGACGCAGCGGAGGAACCTACGACCACCGCTGCTGCTCCGCAGACAACCGCCGCCCCGGTCACGGAGGCAACCACCACGACTGCGGCTGCCGAACCGGTCAGCCTGATCTATGTCAGCCCCAACCCGTTGGGGGTGAACAACTTTCTGATTCTGGGCGAGGTGGGTACCCAGCGGGTGGCCGAGCGGCGAGGCGGAACTTGGAAGACCTTCGAGTCGGTGGACGATTCCACCCGGCGCGCCAACATCGAGGCGGCCATCGACGAGGCGCCGGACGTCATCGTTCTGACCACGTTCACGCTCGTCGAGATGGCCGACGAGTACTCGAAGGCCAATCCCGACCAGAAGTTCATCATCATCGACGCCTGCCCGGACGAGCCGGCGCCCAACCTGCACTGCGGAGTCTTCCGGGAGCACGAAGGCGCCTTCCTGCTCGGAGTGATGGCCGGCCATCTCTCCGAGGCCAAGCAGATCGGATCGGTTGCGGCGCTCGACATCCCCTTCTTCAAGCGGTGGTGGCAGAGCTTCGCCGAGGGAGCGCAGTCGGTTGATCCCGATATCGCCAACTCGGTGGTGTTCATCGCCGGCGACAACCCGTTCTCCGATCCCGCCCGCGCCAAGGAACTCGCACTTTCGCTGGCGGCGCAGGGTCCCGACCATATCTTCGCGGTCGGCGCCGGGTCCAACGGCGGTGTGTTCGAAGCCGCCCAGGAGGCCGGTTTCCTCTCGTACGGCGTGGACGTCAACGAGTGCCCCAGCGCGCCCGGCTACATCGTCGACAACAACCTGAAGGTGGTCGATGCGGTAGTCGAGCAACTCCTTGACCAGGTGCTGGACGGAACGGCCGGTCCCGTGGTGTCCTTCGGACTGGCCGAGGGCGGCACCGGAGTGATGGCCCTCCAGCCGGACCTTGCTGACAGCCAGTGCGTCATCGCCGACCACCCCGAGATCGTCGAAGAGGTCCGCGCGGTAGCCGACGGCATCATCGACGGCTCGATCGTGGTCAACGATCCCTTGTTCGGCTGATCGGGAGTCGTTCGGCCTTCCGGGAAAAAACCGTGATAGCGGCTGATAAGCCGTGACACCGGCTCTTGAGTTCCGGGGAGTAACCAAGCGGTTCCCGGGAGTGCTTGCCAACGACGCGATCGACATGACGGTGCGCGCCGGGGAGATACACGCCGTGGTCGGGGAGAACGGGGCCGGCAAGACGACCCTGATGTCGATCCTGTTCGGCTTGTTCCCGGCCGATGCGGGCCACATCCTGGTCAACGGTAAGCCGGCGCGGTTCGCATCCGCTCTGGACGCAATACGGGCCGGACTCGGAATGGTGCATCAGGCCTTCCGGCTCTTCCCCACGTTGACCGTGGCTGACAACGTGGTATTCCGGGAGGAGCCCACCCGGAGTGGCCTGGTGGACCGGTCCGAGAGCATTCGACAGGTGAGCGATGTTGCGAACCGGTATGGACTGGCGGTCGACCCGACCGCGGTGGTCGAGAATCTCCCGGTGGGAGTGTTGCAGAGGGTCGAGATCCTCAAGGCCCTCTACCGGGATGCGCAGATCCTCATCCTGGATGAACCGACCGCGGTGCTGACCCCCCAGGAGCGCGACAAGCTGTTCGAGGTGATCAGGCTATTGAGGGACTCCGGACGCACGATCCTTTTCATCACCCACAAGCTCGGCGAGGTGATGTCCCTGTCGGATCGAGTCACGGTGCTCCGGGACGGCAGGTCGGTGGCCCATCTCATCACCGCCGACACGAACCCTGAGGAGATCGCTCGACACATGACCGGACGCGATGTCGATCTGGACCGGCGGGCGCCTAGGCACAGCCCGGGGAGAACGGTGCTGACCGTATCGGACCTCAGCGCAACCGGGGAGCATGGGCGGCCAGCTGTTCATGAGGCGACGTTGAAGGTTCGTTCAGGCGAGATCGTCGGGATAGCAGGCATCGCAGGCAACGGCCAGAGCGAGCTCATCGAGGTGATTGCCGGGTTACGGATACCGGAGACGGGATCGGTCGACCTCAACGGCGTCGATATCACCCACGCCGAGGTGTCGGCCCGCCGGGCCGCCGGCATGGCCTACGTGCCGGAGGATCGCCACGGGGTGGGGACCAGCCACCGGGCCTCGGTATGGGCCAACCTGCTGATGAGTCACCAGCGCGGACCGGAGTTCCAGCGGCGAGGCTGGTTCAACCTGCGGGCCATCCGGAACCATGCCCGCAGTCTTATCAGCGCCTACGACATCCGATCGGGTCCGATCGGCAGTCCCGTCTCCACTCTGTCGGGCGGTAACCTCCAGAAGGTCGTCGTAGCGCGCGAGATGTCGCACGGAGCTCCTCTACTCATCGCCGAGCAGCCCACCAGAGGGCTCGACATCGCTGCGATCGAGTTCATCCACAGCCGACTCATACAGTTCCGGGACAGGGGTGGAGCCGTCTTGATGGTGTCGGCCGAGTTGTCCGAGATCCTTGCTCTGAGCACCCGGATCCTGGTCATGTTCGGAGGGCGGATCGTCGTCGAGTTGGACCCGGCCGAAGTTACCGAGGCCGGGATCGGGCTGTACATGACGGGAGCACACCAGGAGCACGCTGATGGCTGATAGCCGATCGACCCGGCGCCGCGGCGCCGGCGCCACGATCGAGGCGGCACTGGCCCATCCGGTTGTCTTTTCGCTGGTCTTCGCTTTCGCCCTGGGCTGGGCGATCGTCTACCTGACCGGGAACGACCCCGGCTTCGCGTACCGCGAGATGTTGGACGGGGCGGTCGCCGGCTCCGGGCTCCGCAACACCCTCGGGAGAGCCGTTCCGATCGTCGGGATGGCGCTTGCGGTGTCGGTTGCCTTCCGGGCAGGGGTCATCAACCTCGGTGGGGAAGGCCAGATGGTCATGGGGGGCCTGGCGGGGAGCCTGGTGGCGATCTACGTACCGGGACCGGGCGAGATCGTTATTCCCCTGGCGATGGTCGTGGGGGGATTGGCCGGAGCGATGTGGGCGATGCTACCCGCCTTCGGACAGACCCGCCTCCGCCTACCTATCCTCATCACCAGCCTGCTGCTCAACTACGTGGCCAGAGCTGTGACCGGATACCTGGTTCGGTTCCACTTCCTGGACGACTCCGTGACTCTGACCTCAACGCGCCAGGTTCCCGAGACCGCACGGATGCCCAAGCTGCCGCTATTCGGAGGCGTAAGCCTGTCGCTCGTGCTGGTTGTCCTCGCGGTAGTGGTGGCGTGGGTGTTCTATCGACGGACCGTGCCCGGTTACGAGACGCAGATGGCCGGCTTCAACGGACGGTTCGCCCGCTACGGGGGAATACAGGTGGAACGCCAAACCGTTGGAGTGATGGTCGTGGCCGGCGCCATCGGCGGGGCGATCGGAACCCATATGATCATCGGCGACGCCTACCGCTTCATCGATGGGGAACTGGTGGTGAGCGGTCTGGCCTGGACCGGCCTCCTGGTTGCGCTGCTGGCCGCCAACCATCCACCGATGATCCTGGTGGCCGGACTGCTGTTCTCGGGCCTCCAGATAGGGGGATTGGCCATGCAGCGCAACGCCGATGTGTCATGGCGCCTGTCCCAGGTACTCCAAGCACTGGTGATCGTCGCGGTGGCCAGCCGTCTGACCTTCGACCTGTTCAGGCGGCGGCGGAAGGGCCCCACCACCGGCGAGCTCGAGTCTGCCGCCGTGGGAGAAGTGTGATGTTCGAGCAACTGTTCGACGCAGCCCTTCTGGAATCAGTGATCAGGGCAATGGTCCCGATCCTGCTAGCCGCCCTGGGCGGGATGATCTGCGAACGAGCCGGCGTGTTCCAGATCGCAATGGAAGGAATGATGCTGGCCGGGGCCTTCGCGGCGATGGCCGGTTCGTACCTGGCCGTCTCCAGCGGCCTGGGGGTGGTGTTCGGAGTGATCGCCGGGGTGCTGGTGTCCCTGATGCTGGCATTCGGGACCGTCAGCCGGAAGGGGGATCCCATCGTGCTTGGCATCGCTCTCAACCTGATGGCGCTGGGGCTCACCGGATTCCTGCTCCCACAGATCTTCGGCGTGCGCGGCACGTTCCGCCACGAACGTATCGACGGACTGGATCGGCTACCGATTCCGGGCCTGTCGGAGATCCCGTGGATCGGGTCGGTCCTCTTCGACCAGACGATTCTCGGCTACCTGGCCTTCCTTCTGGTGCCGGCCATCTGGCTCGTCCTGTTCCGCACGCCGCTGGGTCTGCGCCTTCGGGGAGTGGGCGAGCGCCCTCTGGCGGCCGAGTCATTGGGTGTCAGCCCCACCGCCTACAAGTATGGCGCGGTGATCGTTTCGGGCGTCCTGTCGGGAATGGCCGGAGCGCAGCTGGCATTGGGCAACCTGGTGCTGTTCGCCGAGGGCATGTCGGCGGGACGGGGCTGGGTCGCGGTGGTGGCGGTGATGCTCGGGAGAGCCCATCCCTTCGCTGTGTTCGGCGCCAGTCTCCTCTTCGCGTTCGCCGAGGGTCTCGGGTTCCGGCTGCAGGGCAACGGCCTACCCGTGCAGATAACCGATGCCCTCCCCTTCGTGGTCACCCTCATCGCATTGATCGCCGCCCGCAAACGGTTCGTTCGGCTCCTGGACCTCACCACTGCCACGAATTGACAGGGCGGCTTCCGACTCCGGTAACGGTGGCCGGAGCCCGCCGGCTTTCAAGGCGTCGAGGGCGAGAAGGCCAGAGGGTTGGCGTCCTGGTCGACCGGTGGATTTGAGGGATCCGAACCGACCAACTCGAGAAGTCTGGCGGCCCGTGGATCGAGATCGCTGTCGACTCTCCATACGGCCTCGATGACCCTGAGCGCCACCAGCGGCCCTTCGTCCAGGGGAGAGCCAGGCTCGGCTTCCGCCACCTGCCGCGGGAGCACCGTACTCGCGTAGCCCAGCACCGCCATCTGGCGGAGCACCGTGGGGTGGGCGGACTCGAGAGCCACCTCCGGGCGGATACCGAGTTGCGCCAGGCCCTGATCGATCAGGAGCCGGGTGCGGGACCCGGGAGGGTACAGCGCCCAGCCTTCAGCAGTCGGCTCGTAGCCGCCCGTGTCGCCAGGCGCGACCGGGGGATCGTGTGCCAGGGAATAGACATGCATCCGCTCGACGGTGACGCGCCTCGAGTTGTAACGAGCCCCGGCCGGCCCCACGACGAAGGCCAGGTCCACCTGGTAGTCGTCGAGCATCGACAGCAGTTCGGCGGACTCGGCCACCACCAACTGCAGATCGATGTCGGGGAGATCCTCCTGCAGCCGCCGCAGCCCGGACGGGAGGGTGTACAGACCGACCGTGTCGATCATCCCCACCCGGAGGGAACCGACCTCGCCACGCTCCCAACTCTCCAGCCACCTGAGCAGATCGGTCGTCTGGCCTATGACCTGGTCCGCGTAGCGGGCCACCCGCAGTCCGGCCTCGGTCAGCACCCGCCGCCGACCGTCCCGTCTGAACAGGGGTGCTCCCAGGCGCCTGGCGAGCTCCGCCAGTGAGTGGGACAGAGCCGGCTGGCTGATGCCCAGCCCCCAAGCGGCCTCAGTGAACGAACCGGATCGCTCGACCTCTTGGAGGTAGCGCAGGCTCCTGAAATTGAGTGGCGGGATATCCATAAGTAATCCTAATCATAAGCCATAGAACTATCTATTTGACTGATGAGAAGTCGAGGTCAGACTGTAGTCACCAGATGCAGAGGATGTAAGAATGAACGAAATAAGGGTGGCGATCGTGGGAGTCGGCAACTGTGCCTCCTCCTTCGTGCAGGGGGTGGAGTTCTACCGGGACGCACCAGCGGACCAGACCATCCCGGGGCTGATGCACCCCGTGCTGGGCGGCTACCACATCGGGGACATCCGTTTCGTGGCTGCGTTCGACGTGGACGCGGCCAAAGTGGGCCAGGACCTCTCCAAGGCGATCACCGCGGGTCAGAACAACACTGTTTCGTTCTGCGATGTCCCCGACCTCGACGTGGCGGTGCAGAGAGGCCCGACCCTGGACGGGATCGGCGCCTACATCGCCGGGGTGGTGGAGGAGTCAGCGGCCGTCGAGGTGGATGTGGCAGAGGTGCTGCGCCAAGCCCGGGCAGATGTGGTGATCTCGTACCTGCCTGTCGGGTCGCAAGCGGCGACCGAGTACTACGTGGAGCAGGCGCTGGCGGCGGGATGTGCCTTCGTGAACTGCATTCCGGTGTTCATCGCCCGCACCGATGAGTGGGCGGACCGGTTCCGGGAGGCGGGACTCCCGATAGTGGGCGACGACATAAAGTCCCAGGTGGGTGCCACGATCCTGCACCGGACCCTCGTGAACCTCTTTCAGGATCGGGGGGTGAAGGTGGACCGCACCTACCAACTCAACTTCGGGGGCAACACCGACTTCCTCAACATGTTGGAGAGAAGTCGCCTCGTGTCCAAGAAGGAGTCCAAGACCAAGGCGGTCACCAGCCAACTCGAGACCCGCATGCCGGTCGAGGACATCCATGTCGGGCCCTCGGACCATGTTCCGTGGCTGACCGACCGCAAGTGGGCCCACATCCGGCTCGAGGGCACCTCCTTCGGCAACACCCCGTTGGATGTCGAGGTCAAGTTGGAAGTATGGGACAGCCCCAACTCAGCCGGGGTGGTGATAGATGCCGTCCGCTGCGCGAAGCTTGGTCTGGACAGGGGACTATCAGGTCCACTTTATGAAGCCAGTGCGTACTTCATGAAGTCCCCACCCCGCCAGATGCGGGACGGTGCAGCAAGGGAAGCAGTGGAGCGGTTTATTCGTGGATAGCGGCTGGCGGATGGTGAATGGTGAATGGTGAATGGTGAATGGTGAATGGTGAATGGTGAATGGTGAATGGTGAATGGTGAATGGTGAATGGTGAATGGTGAATGGTGAATGGTGAATGGTAGACACAGCACGTAGATGCATAGTTTCAAGCTGTACCGCGAATGCGATTGCCCTCCCCTCGGTGGCCCGCTCGAACTCGGACAGCCCTTGTCGACACCGGGGAAACTATGTGAACTGGCTCTAACCGTCGACTAACAACTAACAACTGATGATCGGTGGGGGAGCGAAGGCGGAGTGGATGGGGACCTCTCCCAGCCACTTCTCAACGCGGACCAGGCAGGTGTGGGCGGCGGGCCCTTGCGCCAAGCTGGACGTTCCGAGATCGGATGTGAGGGCATTGGGATTGCCGTGAAGGCAGGTGCGATCGAGATCCGGCTCGGGTCCGGGCGAGTACCAGGCGCCCGTCGCCAACTCCACCACGCCCCTGCGAAGCCGATCCGTAGTCGAGACCCCTGCCAGGCACGCTCCCCTGGCGTTGAAGACCCGCACGACATCGCCCGCCTCTATGCCGCGCACGTCCGCGTCGTCGGGATGCATGCGGATCGACTCGAGACCGGCGATCTTGGCTCTCCGACTTGTCGACCCGTGGTCCCACTGGCTGTGGAGCCGGGTCCGGGGCTGGTTGGACACGAGGTGAAGGTCGAGTTCGCCGGCCTCGCCCAACCACTCTCGCGGCGCCATCCAGGTTGGATGGGGTGGGCAGTCGTCGTATCCGAATCCGGCAATCGCCGACGAGTACAACTCGATGCGGCCCGACGGGGTAGACAGCGGGTGGCGCTCCGGATCCTCGCGGAAGTCCTCTAGCAGGATCCGCTTGGGCTGATCACCCGCATACCGCCGGTCCAGGAACCCTGCTTCCCAGAACTCCTCGAACGCGGGGCAACCCGGCTCACGCTGCCGCAGCTTCTCGTAAAGATGCCGTACCCATTGATCCGAGGTCCGTCCCTCGGAGAAACCGTCACCAACTCCGAGCCGGTCCGCCAGCCCGCCGAAGATCTCGTAGTCGTTCCGGGCTCCACCCACCGGGGCGAGGGCCTGCTGGATGGCGAAGATATGAGTGTCGGTAGGAGCTCCGCCCAGATCGTTCCGCTCGAGCGCAGTCGTAGACGGTAGGACCACGTCGGCGTGCTTGGCCGTCGCCGTCCAGAAAGGCTCGTTGACGACCACCGTGTCCGGACGCTGCCAGGCCGTGCGTAGCCGGTTCAGGTCTTGGTGGTGATGGAAGGGGTTCCCTCCTGCCCAGTAGACCAGCCGGATGTCCGGGAAGGTGTAGGTGCCGCCGTCGTACGTGAACTCGTCGCCTGGATGGAGCAGCATGTCGGAGATGCGCGCCACCGGTATGAACGAGTCGATCGGCCGCCTCCCCCAGGGAAGGAAGGGAAGCCATGAGTTCGTTGATCCGTTACCGACCGAGGCCATCGCCCCGTACCCGATGCCGAGACCTCCACCAGGAAGGCCGATCTGGCCGACCGCCGCCGCAAGGGCGATGGCCGCCCAGATCACATGCTCGCCGTGGTGGGACCTCTGGAGTGACCAACTGACGTTGATCATCGATCGCCGCTCGACCAGCGAGCGGGCCAACGACCGGATCTCGGAAGGGCGGATCGTGGTGATGCCGGAAGCCCACTCGGCGTCCTTGGCGATCCCGTCCTCGGAGCCGGTTACGTAGGCGGCGAGGGCGTCCCAACCGGTGCAGTGGTCGCGAACAAAAGCGCGGTCGTAGGAGCGGTCGGCTATGAGCGTGTGGATGAGCGCCAGCATGAGAGCGATGTCGGTACCCGGCCTGATGGGCACCCAGGCCGGCCGGAGCGAATCTCCCAGGTCGTCGGCTATGGGTGAGACGTTGACAAAACGCGCACCCCCGTCCGCCCAGCGGCGCAACCAGCCTCGGAGTTCATGACGGCCTACCCCTCCGTGCTCGATCTGGGCGTTCTTGAGAGGGATGCCCCCGAAGGCCACCACCAGTTCGGTGCTCTCTGCGATCACATCCCAGGAGGTAAGCGCGTTCTGGAAGCGCCACCAGCCGAGCCCGAGCACATGGGGCAGGATGACCTCGGCAGCAGCGAGGCTGTACGTGTTGACCGACCGCGTGTACCCGCCGATCGAGTTCATGAACCGGTGAAGCTGGGTGGGCGCATGGTGGAAGCGGCCCGCACTGGCCCAGCCGTACGAGCCCGCATAGATGGATTCGTTGCCGAACTCCGTCCGCACGCGGTCCAATTCGGCAGCCACGAGATCGAGCGCACGGTCCCATCCGAGCTCCACGAACCTGTCTTTCCCGCGCCTCTCGGGAGCAGTCCCCGGCCCACCTTCCAGCCAACTCTCCCTCACCGACGGCATCCTGACCCGGCACCGCTCCACACCGACCATCGAGTACCCGATCGGGGAAGGATCCGGGTCGTCCCTAAACGGTCGCACCGCGCGAATGGACCGTCCCTCGGTCTCCACCTCGTAGGCACCCCAATGGGTGAGGGTCAAGGTCGAGTTTCGTTTCGCATCGCTCAAGACGTCGGTCCTCCGACTGCTGGAAGCATCCCACGACCGGCCCCAGGCCGGCTGGGCAACCGTCCCAAACCCTACCGAGGCCCGCTCGTCACAGATGGAAATCTCACTCCGGCGTGACGTAGGCGGCGGTTATCCCCCCGTCGACCATCAGGTTGGCGCCGGTGACATAGGAGGACTCATCCGACGCCAGGAACAGGGCCGCGGCGGCCACCTCGTTCGCTTCGCCGAATCTCCCCATGGGTACATGGACGAGCCGCCGCTGCCTCTTCTCCTCCGTGTCGAGGAAGGACATCAGCAATTCGGTGCATAGCGGCCCGGGCGAGAGTGCGTTGATCCGGATGTTCTCCCGGGCGTGGAGAACCGCCAGCTCACGGGTCAGGGAAAGCACCGCGCCCTTCGAGGCCGTGTATGCGATCTGCGGGGTGGCCGCACCCATGGAGGCCACGAAGGAGGCCGTGTTGATGATGGAGCCGCCGCCCGAGCGCCGCATGGCGGGGACCGCGTGCTTGCAGCCATAGAGGACACCCTTGAGGTTGACGGCCAGCGTCTTGTCGATCGTCTCCTCGCTGGTGGAGACGGCGCCGGCGTCGTCGGCGAGCATGACGCCGGCGTTGTTGAACGCGATGTCGAGCCGTCCGTACGCCGCCTCGGCGGTCCCTACCGCACGGGCGACCTCGCTGTCAACGGACACGTCGGCGCGCACCGCAGTGGCCTCGCCTCCGTTGCTTCGGATGATCTCGACGGTCTCATGGTTGTCGTCCGAAATGTCGGCCGCCACGATCCTGGCGCCCTCCTCGGCGAAGAGAACGGCAGCGGCCCGTCCGATGCCGCTGGCCGTTCCGGTGATGAACGCCACCTTCCCGTCGAGTCTCATAGCGGTTCCTTCCGCTCGGCTTCAGGTCCGGCGTCTCCCGGCGTCTGCCACCGCATCATCGCTAACGCGAGAGGGTATTCAACGGCGCTCGATCATGCATCACCGGAGGGCACCGACCGAGCCGGCGGTAACCTTGCCGAGCGGCTACCGGTTGTAGTGGACGGCGGACCACACACTGCCGCTCGACCCGGTTCCGTGACCGTGATCGATCGAAGGGAACGCCGTCCGCGCAACGCGGCGGAAAAGGTGGAGACGAGCATTGATGGGCGCATTCGACAAGTCTGCCATCGACAAGGACGCGCGGCAGTACGCCACCAGGGTGAGGAAGGGCGAGGTGGCCCGGTACGTGCTGCTGCCGGGAGATCCCGCCCGCGTCGACCGGATCGGGACCCACCTCGATGATGTGACCCCGGTGGCGAACAGCCGGGAGTTCCATACGATCACGGGTTCCTACAAGGGCATCCCGGTCAGCGCTACCTCCACCGGTGTCGGTTGCCCGTCGGCCTCGATCGCCGTCGAGGAACTCGCCAACGCGGGCGCCACCCACTTCATCAGGGTGGGCAGTACTGCCGCACTCCAGCCACATATCCGGACCGGAGACATCGTCATCAACACGGGTGTCGTCCGCAACGACGGTACGACCCGAGCCTACGTTCCCGACACTTACCCGGCCATTGCCGATCACTTCCTCGTCCACGCCCTCATAGAGACGGCTCGGGACCTCCGCTCGGAGGCAGGGTTCGAGATGCACATCGGCCTGGGCGCATGCGACGACGCATTCTACGCGGAGACTCCGGAGTGGATCGAACGCCATTCCCGCCTCGGGCTGCTGAACATCGAGATGGAGAGTTCCGCCATCTTCACGGTGGCTCAGCTCCGTGGCGTCCATGCGGCGATGGTGTGCGGTGTGTCCGGCAGCCTGGTGGTGGCCGACTTCGACTACGACCGGGGAGAGCACGGCAACCAGCGCCTGGTGGCAGCCTGGGAAAACGCGATCGCGATCGCCCTGGAGGCGGTCCTCCGGTACGACGCGGAGTACTCCGCGCCCCTCCCGGCATGAATGTGAACGACGGAGCAACTCCGCACGACCTGGACGCCTTCATCGAGGAGATGCCCAAGGCCGAACTGCACGTTCATCTCGAAGGGACGATGCAGCCATCCACAGCAGTCGAGTTGGCCGCACGCCACGATCTGACCCAGACCCTTCCCACCACGGATCCGGAGCGACTGTCCGGGTGGTTCGAGTTCACGGACTTCGCGGACTTCATTCGCGTGATCGTCGCCTCGCAGAACCTGATTCGTACATCCGATGATTTTGCGCTGGTCACCTACCAGGCCGGCGCCGACATGGCTCGGCAGAGCATCCGCTACCGGGAATTGACCGTCTCCCCGTACAACCACACCCACTACTTCGACAAAGGGCTATCTTTCCGCGACCTCCTCAACGGCCTGGAAGAGGGACGGAGGAGCGTCAGAGCGGACTTCGGCGTGGAGATACGCTGGGTGTTCGACATCGGCCGAAACCTCTGTTTCTCCGGCCCCGACCGTGCGTACGATCCCGAACCGGCCGATACGACCCTGCGTTACGCACTCGCCGGACGCGAGTACGGGGTGATCGGATTGGGCATAGGCGGCGACGAGGAGGGCCGCCCTCCGGAACCGTTCACCCATGCTTTCCGGGCGGCGAAGCGGGAGGGTCTCGCAAGCGTGCCTCACGCCGGGGAATCGCTGCGGGATTGGAGTGCGGACCACGTAAGGGGATCGATCTACGCCCTTGGAGCCGACCGGATCGGGCACGGGGTCGGGGCGATCAGGGATCCCCACGTCCTCGCCCTCCTGCACGACCGGGCCATTCCCCTGGAAGTGTGTCCCACCAGCAACCTCAAGACCCGTGTGTGCCGCGATCTCCGCCTGCATCCCTTCCCCCATCTCGACGCCATGGGACTGACCCTCACGGTCAACAGCGACGACCCTCCGTTCTTCGGAACCACGCTGACCGACGAGTACAGGCTCCTGGCCACTGAGTTCGGTTACGGACCCGAGGACCTCGTGCGGATCGCCCGCAACGCTTTCGTATCGGCCCTATGCGGGCCTGCCCTACGCCGGGCCCTCCTCGATGAGTTCGACGCGTGGGTTCGTGAGCACACCATGGAGGCAAGCCCCGAGAATTGATTCCTCCCTGGATGGCTCCGTCAGCCGGAGTCGTCGTGGACGAGACGAACGGTGTCCCGGGCGATCAGCGACTCCTCGTCGGTGGGTATCACCCAGATGTCGGCCCTGCGCGGAAATGTGGGATGGGTGGGTTGAAATCCTTGGATTGGGGGTGAGGCCCCGCTGGAATCGGTGAAGACCAAATCGCCGAATCCCAGGAGGGGCCTCGATGTCTGATGTTATGTCTGTTCGTCTGCACTTGTCGGGTGTTCGCGTTAAGGGGGTGCCGGTCGATTCCGTTGATCGCCTCGAGGTTGAGGTGGAATCGACCAGGGAGTGGTCCCGGTGTCCTCATTGTGGGTTCCGCTGCTCCAAGGTGTGGGACCGGCGAGCGAAGCGGGTTCGTGACTTGGAGGTGAGCGGCCGGCGCACGACTCTGGTGTGGCGTCGCCGCCGGTTCTGGTGTGGTAACTGTGAGGAGCGGCACCTGGAGGACCACGACCAGTTCCGGGCGGGGTTGACTCGCCGGTTCGCGCAGCGTCTTGTTCAGGACGCCAGGCGGATGTCGATTAGGGCGGCTTCCCGTCATCACGGGGTGGGTTGGCATCGGATCATGGGCCTGGTGAGAGCTGAGGCGGCTCGGGTAGCGAAGCGTCGCCGCTCCCGACCCTGTCGGGTGTTGTTGGTGGACGAAACGTCGATCCGGCGCCGGCATCGTTATGTGACCGTGGTTGCTTGTGGCGACACCGGCAAAGTGTTGGCGATGATCCCAGGCCGGACGAAAGCGTCTCTGACCAGGTTCTTCAGAGACCAGGGGGCATGGTGGTGTCGGCAGGTGGAGATCGTCGTCTCCGACGGATCACGCTCATACCAGGCAGCCATCGCCCAGTACCTGCCCGACGCCCGCCACGTCCTCGACCGGTTCCACGTCGCGCGGTGGTTTACCGAAGGCTTGACCCTGGTACGCCGTGAACTGCAACGCCGCCCCCCAGATCAGCGGCCCCCCACATACGAGCCGGACCTTTTCCGAGCCCGGTTCACCCTCCTACGGCGGGCGGATCATCTCACAGACGGGCACCACAAGCACCTCGACCGCCTATTCGACGCTCACCCCCGGCTCCGCACCGCCTGGGACGCTCTCCAAGAGCTCTACCAGCTGTACCAATCCGAAGACCTCGACGGCGCCAACCAGGCGCTGGGGCGGTTCGCCGACCTCTACGCCACCGGTCAGATCCCCGAATACCACGACATCGTGGACACCATCATCGCCTGGGGAGAAGAGATACTGGCCTACCACCGCAGCAGACGAGCAACCAACGGACCCATCGAAGGAATCAACAACCTGCTCCAAGTCCTACGCCGCGTCGCTCACGGGTTCACCAACACCAACAACTTCGCAGCCCGAGGAATCCTCGTAACATGACCCACCACACCGACCACAGCGCCCAAAACCCACGAAATCGCGAAGCCTCCAGATGTCGGTGGGACTCCCGTCGGAGGCGATCGACCGCTCTCCCCCACCGCGGTTGCGAACGGGATCCACCACCAGGCCCAAGTGCTCCAGACCTTCCAAGACCATCGAACGGACCTCGCCGCTGTTCTCACCGATCCCTCCCGAGAAGACCACTCCGTCGCAGGGACCGACCTGCGCAATGAAGGCGCCCAGATACCGGCGGACCCGGTGGACGAAGGCTTCGATGGCCAGGGAGGCAGATCCCTCACCGGCCCGGGCAAACTCGGCCACCCGGCGGAAGTCAGCGGAGAGCCCGCTGAGGCCGCGCAACCCTCCCTCCCTCTCCAGGCCGTTGCGGATCTCGGCAGCCGGAAACCCCGCCTCCATCAGGTGGAAGACGACCGCCGGATCGATGTCTCCGCTGCGCGTGCCCATCACCAGCCCTTCCAGGGGAGTCATCCCCATCGAGGTGTCGACAGCCCGACCTTTCCGGACCGCGCACGCGGAGGCCCCGGCGCCGAGATGGAGCGACACCAGGTTAGGTCGGGGCTTGTCCCAGATCCTCGCGGCCCGCTCGGCCAGGTAGCGGTGGCTGATCCCGTGGAATCCGTAGCGCCGCACTCCGTGATCTCGCCACCAGTGGGTGGGTACCGCGTAGCGGTAGGCGTGAGGCGGCAGCGTCGTGAAGAAAGCGGTGTCGAACACGGCCACACCCATTGCCGCGGGGAGGAATTCTCCGGCGGCTCGGATGCCGGCTAGGTTGGCCGGGTTGTGGAGAGGGGCGAGGCTCGCCAGGGTGTCGATCGCTTCGATCACCGGGCTGTCGATCATCACGGACTCCGTGAAGCGTTCGCCGCCATGTACGACCCGATGTCCCACCGCCGTGATCTCGTTCAAGCGGCCGAGCGCCGGGGGCGATCCGATCTCCATGAGCGCCTCTAGGAGCCGTCGCACGGCAAGGCGGTAGTCGCGGACCTCTGCCTCGACCGTGGCCTCCCGGTCACCCACGCGATGCCGGTGCCGACCCCGGCCGGTACCCACTTCCTCGATGATGCCCGCCGCTAGGGAGCGCTCCGCTCCCGGCCCGTACAGCCTGTACTTGACCGATGAACTCCCGCAGTTGATGACAAGTATCCGCATGAACTCCTCGACCGATGCAGCCCGTTCTGCTCAAACTACCGGCGAGAGTCCGCATCTCCCGGACGCGGTGTCTGGATGTCCGATGTCGGTTGTCCGATGTACGTCGTCGGTTGTCCGATGTCGGCACTCACTCAGCTACCGGGGAGGGTTCCGACCACGAATCGACGAGGCGTGATAGCCCTTACCGGCAACCGGCAACCGGCAACCGGCGACGTCAGGGCTTGGCGAGGCGGTACCCGACGCCGGACTGGGTGAAGATGTAGGAAGGGTTCCTGGCGTCGTCTCCCAACTTGTGGCGCAAGTTCTTGATGAACGAGCGGAGTAGGCGGTGGTCGGCCGGATGGTCCTCGCTCCAAACTCTGGTCAGCAGCTCGTCGTGGGTGAGCACCCGGCCGGGATGTCGGGAGAGTTCAAGGAGCAGCTTGTACTCGGTCGGGGTGAGTGGCACGGGTTTGCCTCCCAAGGTCACCGCGCGCTCCAGGTGGTCGACAGCTAAGTCGCCACACATGTAAGGCTCGATCCCGCCATGCGGATGCGCCACCGCCTGCCGCAGTGCGGCTCCGACCCTGGCGACGAGCTCCACCGGAGAGAATGGCTTGACCACAAAGTCCGCGGCGCCCAACTCGAATGCCCTGGCGATGGCCTGGCCCCGGCCCCGCCCGGACAGAACGATGACCGGCGTGTCGGAGTCGGAACGGATGCGTTTCAACAACTCGAACCCGTCGACTCCGGGAAGGACGAGATTCACCAGTACGAGTTGTGGGCTCTCCGACTCGAGCAGCTTGCTCACATCGTCCACCTCACCGGTGACCACCGGTGTGTATCCCGCCTTGGAGAGGGTGTTTCGGACGTAGCGCAGTATCTGGGGATCATCGTCTACCACCAGGATGCGGTCGCGCGTCCGGGACTCGACCCCGGGATCCGTGGAACCCTCGGTGGTGTCGATCCGCCGGTCGGGTACGGTTCCATTGACAGTCGGGATGGTGAAGATGAACCGTGTCCCTTTTCCCTCCCCGTCGCTCTCCGCCCAGATGCGGCCTCCGTGGGCTTCCACGATGCCCCGGCAGATGGCAAGGCCGAGACCGTGACCTCCGACACGGTGGTCTGCCTCGGCGTCGATCCGCGAGAACTTGGTGAACAGGTGCGGGAGGTGCTCGCCCGCTATGCCCCGACCGGCATCGTCAACCGAGATCACTACATGCGTGTCCTCCAACCAGCCGGTCACCCGGATCGGAGACCACTCTCGGGAGTACTTGGAAGCGTTGGAGAACAGGTTGTGAAGCACTTGGACTATCCGCTGGCCGTCCGCGGCCACCCGCGGCAGGTTGGGCGCCACCTCGATGTCGAGGCTGTTGCGGTAGCCACCGCTGAGGAACGCGTTCCTAGCCTGGTCGATCAAGGCCGCGATATCGGTCGGCTCGGCAACGACCGAAAGGGTCCCGGCCTCGATTCGGGTCAGGTCCAGCAGGTTGTTTATCAGGTCCCGCATCTGGTCGGCCTGCTCCTCGATGATGCGGAAGAACTGGCGTGTCTCCGCCGGGTCAAGCGGTGATGTGGTGCCCAGCACGGTGGCGGCGGAACCCTTGATCGAGGTCAAAGGCGTTCTCAGTTCGTGGCTGACCATTCCCAGGAAATCGGTGCGCAGCCGCTCCAACTCCTCCAGCGGGGTGATGTCCTGGATCGTAGCTACGACCGCGACGAGTTGGCCGTCCTCGGCATGGATCGGTGTGGTGTTGATGAGGGTGGTCACCCGCTCACCGGAGGGAAGGCCGATCACCAGTTCCTCGGCCCGTACGGTCTCACCGGTGCGCACCGATCGTTCATGGGGGATGTCGTCGGGCGACACGACAGTTCCGTCCATGCGCCGGAACTCAAGGCTCTCAAGGACAAGCGTACTGTCCTGATCCTCACCGGATCGGAAACCCATGATACGGCGGGCCTCGTTGTTGACCTTGACCACTTTCCGGGTGAGGACATCTAAGACTAGAACTCCCACCGGCGATGTATTGACCAGGGCTTCGAGATCGGCTTTGGCCCGTTGCTCGTCGCCGTAACGGCGCGCGTTGGTTATCGCCAGCGCCGCCTGGTTGGCGAACATCTTGAGGGTCTCCTCATCCTCCAAGCTGAACTCGTCGACGGTTGCCCCCGTGCTGATGTAGATGTCGCCGACGTGCCTGTCTCCAACCCGGATTGGCGTACCCATGCACGCCCCCACCTCAACGGGGAAGTCAGGGAAGCCGGCAGCATCCGCGTAGGCCACCAGATCACGGGTTCTCAACGGTTCCGGCAACTTGATGAGATACTCGAGGAAGGCCCAGCCCTTCGGGTATTGCGACACCCGCTCTCTTTCCTCGTCGCTCAGACCGGAGAACAGCAGGTCTTGAGGCTCGCCGGCCTCGCTGTGGGTGGAGAGCACGCTGTAGCGCGCTTCGGTCAGGGTCCGGGCACTGTCAACGACCTCCTGAAGGACGGTGTCGAGGTCGAGGTCCTCGCTGATCCGCAGGATTGCCTCGGTCAGGTTGGAGAGCCGAGCCCGCAGAGTCTCGATCTCGGCGCGCAGACGCTCGCCGTCGACCGTACCCATCACGGCGTCACCGACAGGGTTGCCACGCGGATCCACCCGCTACCCGTGTCACGTGTCTCCGCCGTCTCTACCGCTACCACCCCTAGCCTCCACTATACGTTTATGCTCCGGTGTCCCTTTACGTGTCCAACTGTTCACGTATCACGCGTCGCCCACTCTCCGGCAAGCCGAAGGTGATGTGCTGATGAGGCCGGTAAGCCCATCAGAACACTCCGATCACCGATGGTGTGACACGACGGGCAGGGTCCAGTTGTCTCAAGCCCGCGCAGCAGAACCAGTACCGACCCGCCACTATTCATTGTACAGAGGGGACGTCGGCATTGATGCAGTATGAAGTGTCTCTATATTTGTGCTAGTAAAAGTGAATAGATCCTCATGTTATTTTGTTTGTTGAGCGCCCAAAGCCGGCTCAAGCGGGTTCGGTTGATTGGCATATGTGCCATTCCAGTCCCTCGTGGACTTCCACCTACAACGAAGGCCCACAGATGTGGGCAGTTGCCAACGTCGAATCAATACTGAGCACTGCTAGCTGGTCTCCGCGGGGGGATACCGACCTGCTGTAGCCCGTCGGTGTGGGCCTCGTCAGAACGCCCACAGGCGAGGAATGAAGATGACGGACAGGATGCAAAAGAGAATGTTGAGCGGCATCCCGGCGCGTAGAAAGTCCGTGTACCGGTATCCCCCGGGGTTGTAGATCATGGTGTTGGTCTGGTAGCCGACCGGCGTGGAGAACCCGGTGGAAGCGGCGAAGGTAATGGCCATCAGCAAGGGCCGGGGATCCACTCCGATCTGCTCCGCGGTGGAGATGGCTATGGGAGCCAGCAGCACCGCCGCCGCCGCGTTGCTCATGGTCTCGGTCATGAGGGCGGCCAGCAGGTAGATGGCCGCCAGGACGGCTACGGGTCCCATAGCCCCCACCAATCCGACCGCGTATTCGGCCATGAAGCCCGCCGCTCCGCTGGTGTGCATGGCGATGCCCAGGGGGAGCACCCCCGCCAGAAGGAAGATGACCTGCCAGTTGATGGCCTGATAGACCTCCTCGGGGCGGAGAATGCGGGTCATCACCAGGGCGACGCAGCCGAGCAGGGCGGCGGCCAGGATCGGCAGCACGTCGAAAGCCGCTAGGCCCACGACCACCGCGAGTATCCCGATGGCCAACGGGGCCTTGCGCCGTAGGACGGAGCCGGGCACCTCGTTGAGGACAATGAAGTCGCTGCTGCGGCGCATGTCCCGTATCGCCGCCTCCTGCGCCTGTACCAGCAAGGAGTCGCCCACGTCGAGTTTGATCGATCTGAGCTTGTCGTTGATGGTCTCGCCCCTGCGCTGCATGGCCAGCACCAGCGCCCTGTATCGGCTCCGGAAATCCAGGTCCTTGAGGGTGCGCCCTATCAGCGCCGAATCAGGTGCTACCAGGACTTGGACGAGGCGCAGGTCCTCGGTCTGGAGGGTCTCGTCGCGCAACGTGAAGTCGGCGTCTATCCGCAGCCCCATCGTGCCGCGGAGGCGTATCAGGTCCGGCAGGGAACAATGCACGAGCAGCACGTCCTCGGGCTGGATGACCCGGCGAAGGGGAGCCCATCCTTCCTCGCCCGCATTGAGGACCCGCAAGACCGTTATATCGTGGTCCTCCCCGAGCTTGCTGTCGAGCACCGACTTGCCCACCAGCGGGGAGTTGTGCCGGACCCTCAGTTCCGTCACGTACTCGCCCAGGTGATACGTGGCCGCCAGTTCCTGCGCCTGGCGGTCGGGCAACAGCCACCGCCCGAAAACCAGGAAGTAAGCGGCCCCCGCTACGAAGAGGATCAAACCCATCCGTGTGAACTCGAACATGCTGAACGATCCGTACCCGGCCTGCTCGGAGATCGAACTGACCAGGAGATTCGTGGAAGTGCCGATCAGGGTGCACACCCCGCCGAACTGGGAGGCGTAGGAGAGGGGTATCAGGAGCCTGGAGGCTGACATCTGCCGACGGTTGGCGAGGAGGGTCACCAGGGGAATGAACACCGCAACCGCAGCCGTGTTGTTCACGAAGGCGGACATGATGGTGATCGTCACCATGATGACCACCAGAGCCGTGTAATGGTTCCGGCTGTATCGCACCATGAGCCGTCCCACCGCAGCGGTGGCACCGGTTTTCTGCAGTCCGGCACCTAGGACGAACATGCAGGCCACGGTCAGGGTCGCCGGGTTGCTGAAGCCGGAGAATCCCTCATGGAGCGTGACCAAACCGAGAACCAGCAGGAGTCCCAGCCCCAGCATGGCCACAATATCCAGGGGGTACTTCTCGGAGACGAACAGCGCCACGATCCCGACGAGAATGACGACGACCAGGATGCCCTCGAAGGTCACGTCAGCCTATCGCTTGAGAACGAGAGGATCGGCACGGCTTTCATCCGGAACCGAGACTACCTGCTACTCAGTCGTCCGTATCCACTGGAGTTCCCTTTGAGTTCGCCCGGTGACCGGACACTTCCAAAGCGAGAGCGCGTTGTCGCCGACAGGGGCGAGGTGCAGAGTGCCGCGTCGTGCAGCCACCGCACCAGCCGGTGCACCTCAACGACGATGCTCAGCTCTGCCGAGCCTTTGGCATCCGTCGGTGGCACGGACCGGTTCTACCGTCACCGACCGGCCCGGCGCTCAGCTATCGACCACTATCGGCACCGCTTGAATCCGATTCGAGTACACAGCAACGAGAAGCGGGCCTGGGCGCGAACACTCCTCGACAATCCGGGGGAGGTTCCGCAGAAAGCGATCGGCCATCTCGCTGGCATCAAGGTTCTGCTTCGTGAGGTAGAAGCAGCGCACCTTGAACTTGACGATAGCCATCCGCTGACTCCGGAGCCGGCCGATCCGCTTGTCCTTGGTAAACGCTATCCAACCCCTTGAGCCCACGAGTTCGAGCCACTCGGCATCGGGGACATCCTGATCTCTCGGTCGGCCGTAGTGTTCCGTCAGGGTGATCAAGGTCAAGCCGGAGTCCCGAAGGATTCGCGGGACCTGTACAGGCCCCAGACTTCGATCGAGAAAGAGCTCAGGCAGCCCTTCGGGATGCGACACGGATGGCGTCCTCTATATGGTCCACAGGTACTCCGAACTCGTCCGTGAGTTCGGAGATCGACTCGCCGGCCAAGAATCGATGAACGATGTCCTCCACGCGGTACCCACCGGTGACGAATATCGGCGCGCCGGACGACCGGGTCGGATCAACGACAACCTCGGCATAGCGATAAGCGGGAACTCGGAAGACTTCGACGTAGCCGTCCTCGGAGTACCGGAAGCCCTGTAGGTACTCCTCAATCACCTCTGCGAACACGCGCTGATCGTTACGGATGACGACCAATCGGCGCGCGGCTCGGCCAGCCTCTTCATCAGGATGACGCTCCGAGAAGTCGTATAGCAGCTCGGCGCCGTCCGTAAACAGCTTCTTGTGGGCCAAGGCATGGCGCAGGCCAAGTCCCTCCTGGAGCTTCTCCAAGGCGGGCCTGACCCGTTGCATGGGAACCCCGCTCCTTCGGATGGCGGCCAGCGCCGTCGCTTCGGCGAGCCCGACGAAGGGGATGTAGGGGTGTCTCGACCGGTACGTCGGCGCGTGGGTGATGAGGGGCTCGCCCCGGACCTCAGGGCGGCCGGGCGGTCGCCTCACGTAGCCCCGCGCCCATGTGGTAAGCGTGGTGGGAGGCACTTTGACGATGTCAGCCGCCTCTGTGATGGTGTACAGCGGGTCAACAAACCTGGCTTGGTCGAAGGTCATGGTCGGTTCCTCCTGCCCTACGCCTCATTCAAGCATCGGGAGCGTACCTATCACGACAATCGTGGCCCGGGGGTGGGGGTATTCGATGCCAGCGGCGACCGTCCGTCGAATAGCTGTCGCGAACGTTCCCTGCAAGTGCGGGCGACAGCCGAGATCGACCATACCGGTCTCCTCGGCGCGTGTACTTCCACGTACTCCTCCTGTGCCAACATGGCCGGTGGGGCTCCCTCTCCTCGCTGCCGGATCTCACGCCCCACCAGCTCGGAGAAGACCACACTCAACGTTTGGGAATCGGGGTCACAGGGTGGGGACTCTCGGTGATCGCCAACACGACTGTCTGCTCCCTAGGACCTCGCAGCCGGAGATGCATCAGGCCGAGCCCGCCGTATTGTCAGAAGCGGAGACATCCTGATGAGCACAGTCTGCCCGTACGTTAAGGGTCGCGCGTGCATAGTGAACCACCGCCGATCCACCGTTCGCTCGGTTTCCAAACGCGATGGGCCCTCCCTTCGCGAGGCACCTCGGAGCCGAGTGCTTGGAACCACCGACTACCGCCTCCTCGACAGTCGACTCCGAACCTCCAGCTCAAGCGGAGCGTTTCTTGCGGGGACGGAAAGCTGGTCATGCGGTCGGTTCTGCCAGCAGGTTGACGACGAGGCGGATCATCAGGTCCTTGCTGCGTGGAGGGCTCTCGGCGATGAGCAGGGTCAGAGCGGTTAGGGCCTGGGGATTGAGTTGGTGCTCCACGCCCTCCTGTTCGAGATAGACCAGGAACAGCAGCGAGCCGATGCGCTTGTTGCCGTCAGTGAAGGGATGGTCCTTCACCAGGAAGTAGAGAAGGTTCGCCGCTTTCTCCTCCCTGGAGCGGTAGAGCGGCTCCCCGAACATGGTCTGCTCGACGTTGCCGAGGATGGCATCGAGCATGTCACCGCGGAGGCTGCCGAAGAGGTGGGTGGCCTCCCCGCGCACCATCAACTCCCGCTTGAACTCGGCGATCGTCTCAACCGCGCGGTCGTATTCCAATGCGGTATTGGCAGGTTTCGCGCCTGCCAGCGTCCCGAGCCGATCCTCGTCGTACTCCAAGAGCAGGCGCCATGTGGCGGCATAACCGGAGATGAGATCCAGGACAGCGCTCCCGGTGTCATCGACCAGAGCCTGGTTCCGCAACGTCCGGGCCAGGAGATCCAGCGTTTCCCGCGCCTCGCTCAGCCCACGCTCGGCCAGCCGCCGCTCGTTCAGCGTGTAGCCTCGAACGAGGTGTTCGCGCAAGGTATGCGTGGCCCACTGACGAAATCGCACAGCCTGGCGCGAGTTGACCCGGTAGCCCACGGAGATGATGGCGTCGAGGTCGTAGTGCCTGATGCGGCGCCTTACCTGTCTCCCGCCCTCAGATCGAACTAGTAAGAAATCCTTGGTAGTTGCTTCCTCGTCCAGTTCGTCGTC
Source organism: Candidatus Spongiisociaceae bacterium (assembly GCA_965219685.1). Taxonomy (GTDB): domain Bacteria; phylum Actinomycetota; class Acidimicrobiia; order Spongiisociales; family Spongiisociaceae; genus JAPPFW01. The sequence goes on from CBDCOH010000002.1 coordinate 2,736,699, forward strand.
GGCGAACACGTTCTGAAGATGCATCAGCACGTTCTGGGGAGTGGTGTCGAACAAGTCCGCCATCTGGCGCCGGGTCAGCCACACCGTCTCCCGGTCGAGGCGGACATCCACTTGCACAGCACCGTCCGCGGCCCCATAGACCACGATCTCCCCACCCGGGGACCGTTCCGCTGTTGCTCGGCTCATGGTTCACATCGTACCGCCAGGCTGTGACACGCCGACGCGACCGCTAGGCGGATATGCGCTCAAAGGGCCGAGACACGAACGCCGCGGCACCCGACCGGGACAGTCCCGTAGAGGGTTGTTGATTTGGCTAACTTTCGTGATGCGGCCCTGCTACATCAGACTGAAGGTGTGCATATCTTTGCACCGGTTGCCTTCGGGGTTAGCTCGCTTCCCGAAATGCGTTCCGGGATGTGCCGGGTCGCGACCGAACGATCACACCCGAGCTGGTCGGCCATCTGCCGCTGGGTCAGCCAGACCGTGTCCTGAACGACGCGCACGTCGAGGCTTCCGGGCAGTTCAAACCCGCCCTACCAGCCCACCTCAGAGAGGAGTCATGCCATCGGCTTTTTCCGCTTCGGCCCACTGCTCTCGTGCATTGCGCGCTGTTTCGACAGTGTCTACCGATCCGAGGCTCTGGTCGAGAAAGAGCCTAGGCAGCCCTTCCGGATGCGACATGGATCGCGTCCTCCACATGAGCTGCCGGCACACGGAACTCCACCGTCAGTTGCTGCACCGTCTCGCCGGCGCGGTATCGATACAAGACATCCTTTACGCGGCACCCTCCCCTTGCGAAAATCGGAGCGCCAGCCGACCGGTACGGATCAACGACAACCTCAGCCCGCTCATATCCGGGTACTCGGATGAGCTTCACATAGCCGTCTCCGGCATACTCGAATCTCTGTAGGTAGTCGACGATGGGGAGAGATCGCGCGACGGCAATCTTCGGACGGAGGCTGGCCAACTCTACGGTGGACTTCCGCTTGCCACGGGATCGAGCCGTCGGATGCCGGGGGTCAGATGCCGGCGGTTACGACCTTGGCGGCTTCGGCGAAGATGCCGGCGAGTTGGAAGGGGAGCACACCGGCCACGATCACAAACAGGGCGGATATGCCCAGGGCCAGGGCGAGGGAACCGCTGAGAGGCCGGGTCCCCAGGGCGGGGTCGGGGGCGTCCTCGGGGAGGGGGTCCATCCACATGGTCTTGGCGACCCGGGCGTAATAGACGAGGGCGATAACCGCGTTGACCGCGGCTATCACCGCCAGCGCGGTCGCCCATGCGTTGGCGGGGCGGAGGATGGCCAGGAACATGGCGAACTTGGCGTACCAGCCGGCCAGTGGTGGGATCCCGGCCAGCGAGAAGAAGAAGATGGCGCCGAGGGTGGCGACGCGGGGCGAGTAACGCCACATCCCGGCCCAGCCGTCGATCATCGCGGTGCCGGTACGGCGGGCTGCGGCTATCACCACTCCGAAAGCGCCCAGGTTCATGAAGGCGTAGATGATCACGTACACGATGGTGGCCGACGCGGCCTCCTGGATCACACCGGCGTCGCTGGTGACAGACGCGGCGGCGAACGGCACCAGGATGAAACCACCCTGCGCTATCGACGAGTAGGCCAGCATCCGCACGATGTTGTCCTGGCGGAGCGCGGTCAGGTTGCCCAGCGTCATCGACAGCGCAGCCAGAACCCACAGCGCCGGTCCCCAGATCTCGGTCACCGACGGGAACGCCTTGTAGCAGAGGAGCAACAGACCCACGAAACCGGCGGCCTTCGAACCGACCGACAGGTAGGCGGTCACCGGTGTGGGGGAACCCTCGTAGGTGTCCGGCGCCCAGAAGTGGAACGGGACCGCGGTGATCTTGAAACCGAACCCCACCAGGGTGAACAGTACGGCCAGCCGGAAGGCGCCGCTGTCCAGGAGGTCCGCCCCGGCGGTGCGGATGCCCTCGAACGTCACCGACCCGGTCAAGCCGTAGAGGAAAGACATGCCGTATAGGAGGATGGCGGTGGAGAGCACCCCGAGGATGAAGAACTTCAGTGAAGCCTCGTTGGACTTCTCATCTCCCTTGCGCCAGCCCGCCAACAGGAACAGCGGGCCCGTGACCAACTCGAGACCCACGAACACCGTGATCAGATCGCGGGAGGAGGCCATGATCAGCGAACCGAGAATCGAGGTGAGCAGCAGCAGGTAGTACTCGCCCTGGTAATACCGGTCGCTCTCGATGTAGGAGACGGACATCAGCAGCACCAGGTACCCGCCCACGATGAACACCGCCTTGAGCACCAGGGCGAAGTCGTCCACCACGTAGGCGCCACCCAGCATCGACCTGGCATCCGGGCCCCCGCCGAACGCCAGGGTGACCAGCGGGACGGCCGCCAGGGCCAGGCCCACCACCCCGGCGAAGGCGGTCCAGTACTTGCGGGGTCTGGGCAGGGCCACGTCCAGACCTAGCACCACGAGGATGGTGGCGGCTACGACGATCTCGGGCGCCAGGGCGTGGTAGTCGAGGTCCACCCGGTCAGCCTCCGAACGCGGTCCGGGCCAGGTTCACGACCGCGTCGGTGGTGGCGCCGAACACGATCCTCGGGTACACGCCGATCGCCACGATGGCAACGATGAGGGGCGCCCACGCCAGCCACTCGTAGGTGCCGACATCGGCGAACTCGTGACCCGACCACTCTTCCTTGGGCTCGCCCAGGTTCACCCGCTGCAGCATCCACAGCATGTACCCGGCGGTGAGCACGGTGCCGACGGCGCCGATCACCATGTAGGTCTGGAACTGGTTGACGTTCAGTCCGCGCAGCGGCTGGTAGGCGCCCACCAGGGACATGAACTCGCCCCAGAAGCCCGCCAGACCGGGCAGGCCCAGGGAGGCCATGGCGGTGAACGCCAGGATGCCGCCCATCCAGGGCATCAGCTTCTGGTTGCCCCCGAGCCGGGCGATCTCCCTCGTGTGGTACCGGTGATGCAGGGACCCCGCCAGGAAGAACAGAAGCCCCGTGATCAGGCCGTGGGCCACCATGCCGATCAGCGAGGCGTTGAACCCGATATCGGTCATCGTGGCGATGCCGAGCATCACGAAGCCCATGTGGCCGACCGAGGAGAAGGCGATGAGCCGCTTCACATCGGTCTGGGCGAGGCAGGCCAGCGAGCCGTAGATGATCCCGATCACCGCCAGCAGACCGATGAAAGGCGCCCACTGGCGGGCCATGTCGGGGAGGATCGGGATCGAGATGCGGAGGAAGGCGTAGGAACCGAGCTTCAGGAGGATGGCCGCCAGCAGGACCGAACCCACCGTCGGCGCCGCGGTGTGCGCGTCGGGCAGCCACGTGTGGAAGGGCCACATCGGCACCTTCACCGCGAAGCCCAGGAACATGGCCCCGAACACCAGGAAGGCGAAGGTCCCGCTCCCGAAGGCGTTCTCGGCCCCCAGCGCGATCAGCGCCGGGATGTCGAACGTGTTGTCGCCCAAAAAGTCACCGGAGCGGAAGTAGAGGGCCAGGAAGCCGAGGAGCATGAAAGCCGACCCGAACAGGGTGAAGATGAAGAACTTGATGGCGGCGTAGAGGCGCATCGTCACGGTGCGGCCCAGCACCGGGATCCGCCGCTCGCTGCTGTCTCCCCAGATGCCGATCATGAAGTACATCGGCAGGAGCACCAGCTCGAAGAAGATGAAGAACAGCACCAGGTCGAGCGCGACGAAGGTCCCGTTCATGCCGGTGAGCAGCAGCAGCATCAGGGCCAGGAACCCCCTGACGTTGCGCGGCTCGTCCCAGTGGTCCCAGGAGTAGACGACGGCCAGGAAGGTCACCACCGCCGATAGCACGAGGAGCGGCAGGCTGATGCCGTCCACCCCTATGTGGTAATTGGCCCCGATGGCGGGGATCCAGCTCTCGGTCACCTCGAACTGGAAGCGCTCCGCGGACCGGTAGTCGAAGGAGGCCGCCGCTAGTACCGCCAGCAGGCTGGTGGCTCCCGTAACGACCAGCGCGGTCCACTTCTGGGCCGTCTCGTTCGCTTTGGGGAAGGCGAACAGTACCAGCGCACCTACCGCCGGCAGGAACACGATGAGGCTGAGCCCCGCGGATTCGAACCAGGCCATCTCGCTCGTTCCTCCTCTTTCTGCCTTCTTGATTACTGCGTGACGAGCACGAAAACGACGACGAGCAGCAGCGCTCCCACGACGAAGGCGCCTGCATATTGCTGCACCTTGCCCGTCTGTACCAAGCCGAGCCGCTTGCCCGCTCCCCTGGTACCTCCCGCCGCCGCATTGAGCACCAGATCGATGCCCTGCTGGTCCAGCCGGCCGTAGACCAGATGGCCCAGCCAAGCGGTCACGAATCCGGCGCCGTTGACGACCGCGTCGATCACGTAGCCGTTCACCCAGTCGACACCCCGGGCGATGGGGCCCTTGATCGGGTTAACCACCCCGTTCATGTACAGGTCGTCGAGGTAGTACTTGCGGCGCAGGAGCGGGTAGAGGACCGGAACCTCCAGCCTGTCGCGAGCCGCCTGGGTGGCGGCCTCCGGCGAGAAGATCAGCCATCCCAGCACGATCCCGGCCACGGCCGCGGCCAGCCCGTAGGCCGCCAGGTCCCACTCGATGGCCGAAGGGTGGTAGTCGCCCATGGGGACGATCCGGGCGCCCAACCAATCGGTGAAGTTGCGGATCGGACCCCAGGACACGCCCGGGATGTTCAGGAGACCGGCGATGATACTGGGGATGGCCAGCGCGACCAGCGGACCGGTCATCACCCTCGGTGATTCGTGGGGGTGGCCGTGGCCCTTGTACGTCCCGAAGAAGGTCAGCGCCACCGCCCGGGTCATGTAGAAGGCGGTCACGAACGCGCCGGCGATGGCCACCCACATGAACCCGGTGTAGCCCTCGTGGCCGAGGGTGGCCAGGATCTCGTCCTTGGACCAGAACCCGGCGAACGGGATCACCCCCGCCAGCGACACCGACCCGATCACGAAGGTCCAGAAGGTGACCGGCATGTCGCGGCGCAGGCCGCCCATGTCGCTCATGTTGTTGGAGTGGACAGCATGGATGACCGAACCGGCCCCGAGGAACAGCAGGGCCTTGAAGAAGGCATGGGTGAAGAGGTGGAACAGCCCGGCCGTGTACCCGCCGGCCGCCACCGCCGCCATCATGTATCCCAACTGGGAGACCGTCGAGTAGGCCAGGACGCGCTTGAGGTCGTCGGCCACCAGGGCCAGGAAACCGAGAACGAACAGCGTGATGACCGCGATCGTCACCATCCATGGCCGCGCCTCGGTCGCCATCTCGTGGTACAGGGGAAAGGTCCGCGCCATCAGGTAGATGCCGGCCGTCACCATGGTGGCGGCGTGCATGAGGGCCGAGACGGGGGTGGGACCGGCCATGGCGTCGGGCAGCCAGACATGGAGCGGGAACTGGGCGGACTTGCCCATCGCTCCGAAGAACAGGAGCAGACCGCCTGCAAGCGCTACCGCTCCGAGGGTGTTGGCGTGCGCGGCGGCCGCCTCGTTTAGGGCCGAGAAGCGGAAGGACCCAAGGGCGGTTCCCAGCAGGATGGTCCCGAGAACCAGGCCCACGTCGGCCACCTTGTTGGTCAGGAAGGCCTTGACGGCTGCGTCGCTGTTCTCCTTGTGTTCCCAGTAGTGACCGATGAGCAGGTAGCTGGCCAGGCCCACCCCCTCCCAGCCGATGATCAGCTGGATCAGGTTGGGCGCCCCGACCAGCACGAGCATCGACCCGGCGAAGAGCGACAGGGAGGCGAAGAACCACGGGACCCGGACATCACCCTGCATGTAGCCCACCGCGTAGACGAAGACCAGGAAGCCCACGAAGGCCACCACCCAGTACATCATGATCGACAACCCGTCCACCACGAAGCCCAACTCGTACGACAGGCGGTGGCCGGCGATGGTCCCGATCTCCCCGATGGTCAGGTTCACCTCGCGATAGATCCCCCCGACCATGTTCTGGACGAACAGAACCGAAGCCCACACCAGGTTGATGCCCATCGCGCCGACCGCCAACTCGGAACCCTGGCCCTTCATGCGCTTGCCCACCAGCACGATCGCCAGGAAGGCCACGAACGGGAGCACCAGCATGATCCAGGCCGTGCCGGCGAAGAACCCGCCGGAAGAGAGTTCCGCGGCTTTGCCCTCGGTCTCGGCGGCCAGGACCAGAGGAGCGGAGGCGATCGGGCTCAACACAGGATGCTCACCACCTCATCAGGTCCAGTTCGTCGATGTTGCTGGAAGCGCGGTTGCGGAACACCAGCAGGATTATGGCCAGGCCGATCCCCACCTCGGCGGCGGCGATGGTGATCACGAAGATGGCGAAGATCTGCCCGTGGGCGGCCGCCGTGTTCCAGAAGGCTTCGAAGGCCACCAGGTTGATGTTGACCGCCGCCAGCATCAGTTCCACCGCCAGCAGCACGGTGACCGCGTTGCGGCGGGAGAGCAGCCCGTAGATACCGATCGAGAACAGGATCGCCCCGAGGACCAGGAACTGGGTGAGGATCATCGGGGCTGTTCCCTCATACGCGTTGCCCCTCTTCCTCCTCGAGCGGGGTGAGGTCCTTGCGGGCCAGGGTCACTCCACCGATCAGGGCCGCCAGGAGGACGAAACCCACTGCCTCGAACGGGATCAGGTAACGGTTGATGAAGCCTTCTCCGAGCACGCCGGTAGCCGTGGCGACGCCCACCGCGGGGAGCGGTTCCCCGAAACCTGCCACCTCCTCGGAAACGGCGATGATCAACCAGAGTGTCACTGCCAGCACGGCTACGGAGGCCAGGGCCGCCGGCCACCTGGTGTCGTGGCTCAGGTTGGTCTCCCGGCCGATCGGAGCCCTGGTAATCATGATGCCGAACAGGAACAGGACGATCACCGCGCCGATGTAGACCAGCACCAGCACCCAGGCCACGAACTCGGCGGACAGGAGGATGAACAGGCCGGCGGAGGCGGCCAGGGCCAGGACCAGGAAGAGGGCGGCATGCACCACGTTGCGGCTCGTGACAACCCGCAGCGCCGCCACCACCATCGGCACCGCCATCGCCAGGAAGGCCCAGTTGACGGGCTCGGCGATCCAGTCCGCGAAGGTCATCCCGTCCTCTCCCGGACGTCTCCTGCCGGACCGGGGTTCATGACTGCGCTCCCAGGCCCGGGGGGACGGTCGGCATCCAATCCTGGAGCCGGTCCATGTCGTGCATCATCGGTCCCATGTCGTACTCGGAGTACTCGTACTCGGGGGTCCAGAAGAGAGCGTCGAACGGACAGACCTCCACGCATATCCCGCAGTACATGCACAGCGCGTAGTCGATGTCGAAGCGGTCGAGGGTGGCCCTGGCCCGGGGGCGCCCGCCGGGGCGAGTGGGTGGCTTCATCTCCTTGTGCCCCTCGATGTAGATGCACCAGTCGGGACAGGACCGGGCGCACAGCATGCACACGGTGCAGGCCTCCTGCTCGAGCGCTATCACGCCTCTCGCTCTCGGAACCGGCGTCTCCTTGATCTTCGGGTAGTTGACCGTCGCCCGCAGGCCCACCCTGCCACCGCTCAGGTTGAATGCCCAGGTACGCAGCATGGTCGTGAACGTGACCCTCATACCGGTCAGCATCCCGAGCTTGGGAACCTCCCGAAGGTTGGGCAGAGCGGGAAGTTTCATCTAGACCACCACCTTTAGGACCGCCGTGACGATGATGTTGAGGATCGAGATCGGGATCAGCCACTTCCAGGCCAGCGTCTGGAGCTGGTCCTCGCGGAGCCTGGGAAGGGTCCAGCGGAGCCAGATCATCAGGAACACCAGCGCTCCCACCTTGGCGAAGACGATCAGCGGGGACAGCAGGCTGTCGGTGGGGATCCCCCAGAGGCCGTATCCGCCCAGGAAAAGCGTCACAGCGATGGCCGACATCGTGAACATGTTGGCGAACTCGGCCAGGAAGAAGAACAGGAAGCGGAACCCGGAGTACTCGGTGACGTAACCCATTACCAGCTCCGACTCGGCGATCGGCATGTCGAAGGGGAGCCGGGTCAACTCGGCGAGCGCGGCGATCATGAATATGACCAGACCGACGAACTGGGTCAACAGGAAGGGCCAGCCTTGGGAGACCTGCGCTTGGACGATCCCCTGCATCGACATCGTGCCCGCCTGGATGACCACTCCTACCGTGGCGAGGACCAGTGGCAACTCGTATGCGATGAGCTGCCCCGCGGCGCGCAGGCCTCCGATCATGGAGTACTTGTTGGCGGACGACCAGCCGGCCATGAGCACGCCGATCGTTCCGACCGACGAGATGGCGAGGGCGTAGAAGATCCCTAGATCGAGGTCGCGGACGATCCCGTAACGGGACGGATGGAGCGGAATGACAACGAACAGGGCCATGGTCCCCAGGAGCACGAGAGCCGGCGCCCACTTGAACACGGGACGGTCGGCCTCGGCGGGGACTATGTCCTCCTTCTGGATGAACTTGACGCCGTCGGCGATGAGCTGCGCCCACCCGTAGCGGCCACCTGCGAAGTAGGGTCCCACCCGGCTCTGCATGTGGGCCGACAGCTTCATCTCGGCGTAGCCGATCACCATCCCGATGGCAGGTACGGCCGCAGCGACCACCGCCAGCTTGATCCCAAGCTCAAGCCAGAAGACCAGCGCCAGCGTCATCGGGCCAGGAGTCATCGGTCGACGTCTCCCAGCACGAAATCGAGGGAGCCCATGATGGCGATGAAGTCGGGAACGAGGGCGCCATCCAGTATCCAGGGGAGGATGGACAGGTTGGAGAAGGAGGCCGAGCGGATCTTCAGCCGGTAGGGTCCGAGACCGCCGAGCGAAACCAGGTGGTAACCCATCTCGCCCTTGGGGTTCTCGGCCCGCACGTAGGTCTCCCCCGCCGGCACCTTGATGATGCGGGGCACCTTTGCCTGCAACGGACCCGACGGGATGCCGTCGATGGCCTGGCGGATGATCCGGGCCGACTGGCGGATCTCCTCCAGGCGCACCCACCACCGGTCCCAGCAGTCTCCGTTCTCCCCGACGGGGATGTCGAAGTCGAAGTTGTCGTAAGGGAGGTAGTCCGACACCTTGCGCAGGTCGAAGGCGCATCCCGAGGCGCGCAGGTTGGGACCGGACACACCGTAGGAGGCGCCCACATCCACGGGCATGATCCCTACACCCTTGGTGCGGGCCAGGAACACCTCGTTTCCCGCCACCAGTCGCTCGAGCTCGTCGCAGGTGTCCTCCACCTTGCCCATCGCGTCGCGCGTCTCGGCGAGGAAACCGGAGGGGATGTCCATCCCCGCCCTCTTGGTCGTGGGCCCCGCCGCGTAGACCGGCTTGACCCCGCCGATCCGGTTGAAGTTGGGATGGAACCGGCCCCCGGTGACCGACTCGAGCAGATCCAGCACCCGTTCCCGCTCCCTCAGCGCGAAGAAGAGCGGGGTGGCGGCGCCCAACTCCAACGGGTACGAGGCCATGAACACCAGGTGGGACGATATGCGGGCCATCTCCGTGAGCACCAGCCTGATCCACTGCGCCCGATCCGGCGCCTCCACCCCCATGAGCCGTTCGGCCGCCACGATGAAGGGAACCTCGTTGGCGAACCCGGAAACCCAGTCGATCCGGTTGATGATCGTGGTGATCTGCGGGTAGGTACGCACCTCGGAGAGCTTCTCGTAGCCGCGGTGCATGTACCCGATGACCGGGCGGACGTTGGTCGCCCGCTCCCCGTCGACCGTGGCCACCAGGCGGAGCACGCCATGGGTCGAGGGGTGCTGGGGACCGATGTTGAGGGTCATCCCCTCGGTCTCGAGTTCCACCGAGACCGCAACCTCGGAGAGGTGGTGTGCCAGCGTTCGGTCCATCAGCGGTTTGCCTGGGAAACGGCGTCGTGAAGGCGGACCATCACGTTCCCGGGTTCTCGGTGCTGGGCGCGCCGTTCTCGGGCATATCCTCGACGTCCACCTTGCCGGGCCAGGGCTTCACCTCCCGGCTGAGCAGCGGGTAGCTCTTCCGCAGCGGAAACCCCTCGAACGCGTCCGGAAGGTAGAGCTTGATGAGATCGGGATGGCCGACGAAGTCGATCCCGAACATCTCCGCTGCTTCCCGCTCGTGCCAGTTGGCCCCGGCGTACACATCGGTGACGCTGTCGATCGACGGGGCGTCGTGTTCCACATCGGTCGAGATCACCACCAGGTCTCCGTCGGTGAGGTCGGAGATCGCGCACAGCAACTCGTAACGCTCCGCCACCGGCTCATCGTGCCCGTCGCCCACCGCCACGTCGTTCGACCAGTCGATTGCGGAGAGCCACGACAGGAACACCAGCCCCAAATCGTCCCTGGCGACGGTCAGCGCCTCTCTCCATGCATCGGGAGACACCCGTACCTTGGCAGTACCGTGCGCCACATCGGCGTGACCACCCACCGCGGACGCCACGGACTCCGCGAACGCGCCGAGCGGGTCGGTCGATCCGGGTGCGGTGGACTCAGACTGGTTGGCGGTCACGCTGCTTCCACTTCTCGCGGACATCTTCCTGGCTGATTTTCTCCTGCAGCAGGACGATCCCGTCCATCAGGGCCTCCGGACGGGGTGGGCAGCCCGGTACGTAGACATCCACCGGGATGATCTGGTCGACTCCCTTGGTCACCGAGTAGGAGTCCCAGTACGGCCCCCCGCAGTTGGAACAGGAGCCCATCGAGATCACGTACTTGGGCTCGGGCATCTGCTCGTACAGCCGCTTGACGGCCGGAGCCATCTTGTCGGTCACGGTCCCCGCCACCACCATCAGATCCGCCTGCCGTGGTGAGGCGGGCAGGGGGATGATGCCGAAGCGCATGAAGTCGTATCGGGGACCGGACGCGGCCATCATCTCGATGGCACAGCAGGCGAGTCCGAACTGGAACAGCCACAGCGAGTACCGACGCGACCAGTTCAGGAGCCACGAGACCGGCTTGAGCCCGCCGAACCGCTCGGCGACTACGCCCACGACCGCGCCTCCGTCCTCACTCCCACTTCAGCACCCCCTTGCGCACCGCGTAGAGAAGCCCTTCGAGCAGGGTGAGGATGAAGATGATGACGGCGATCACCCCCGGCAGGCCGAGATCCTCCGCAACGATCGCCCACGGGAAGATGAACACCGCCTCCACGTCGAACAGAACGAACAGCAACCCGAATATGTAGTAGCGGACGAAGGTCTGGTTCCACCCGTCGCCCACCGGATCGACGCCGCACTCGTAGGTGGACATCTTCTCCTTGCCCGGGTTGGAGGGTCGCACGAGGTAGGTGATCCCGAGCGTGAGAGCCACCAGGACGACACCGAAAGCGGCGAAGGCAGCCACCGCGATGTAGTCCTGGAAGTATTCGCTCACGATCGCTCCGCTGTCGCTCGCCGCTTGCCTGGTAGGGCCGCCGGGACGTGGGCTCCGATCCGTCCCGTGCGGGCCGCGTCGGGACACACTCCTGCATCTGCCGAACCCTGGCGAGTATAGGTGCCAACCCCGTCCCCATGAATTCGGCCGGTGCTCCGCCCGGGTCCGCGGAGCAGGCGCTGCGGCGCGGCGACCGAACGGGATTCCACAGGCACGCCGCTACCGTTCGGCCGGTGACCATCCCCTCCGATCTCCTGGCTCCCGACTACTCGGGGGGATCCCTCAACAACCTGGTCGCCGAGTTGGAATGGCGCCTGGCCGGGTCCGCGCCCTCCCCCCGGCTCCGCACCGACGTAGCGGATTGCATTCCAACCGCAGCCACCTACATCCTCTTCCTGATCGACGGGCTCGGCGTGCATCAACTCCGCCATCCGGCCGCAGGAGGGCTCGCGTCCTCGCATCGGGGGACTATCCACGCCCCCTTCCCGACCACCACGACCGTGAGCCTGGCGTGTGTCGCCACCGGCCTTCCTCCGGCTCGGCATGGCTTCATCGGACACTTCCTCCTTCTCGACGGCCATCCTCGCCCCGTCAACGGGCTCAGGTGGATCGACACCGCCGGCCGCCCGGTTGGGTCCTACGCTGCGGGCCTCCTCCCGGCCCCCAACCTGTGGGAGCGGCTCGGCGCGGCCGGCGTCGAGGCGGTCACCGTCCAGCCGGACGCCTTCGCCGGAACCCCCCTGACAAAATCCCTCTACCGGGGTTGCCGGTTCGAGGGGGTGACGGGGACCGACGAACTGGTGCGGGCTGCGGTCGAGCTTGCCCGGGTGCCCGGGCGGCTCCTCTTCGTCTACTACCACCTAGTCGACGTAGCGGCCCATATGCAGGGCCCGTCGAGCCGCGCCTACGCGCATGCGCTGGCCGATGCTTCCAACGCCTGGGATCGCATCGCGGCCCGCCTCCCCAGCCACGTCGCCATGATCGGGACCGCGGATCACGGGGTGCTCTCGATTCCAGAACCGGGGAAGCTCCGGCTGCGCAGCCGGGACACACCGGGCCTGACCCTCTTCGGCGACCCCCGGTCCCTCTACGTCACCGGGCCCCGTGAGCGGATAGAGGACTTGGGCCGGTGCCTGCCCGCCACTTGGCACCCGCTCGAAGCGCTTGCATTGCTGTGGGGCGCCGGATCAGACCTCGGAACGAGGGTCCAACCGAGTCGTGTACGCAAACCGAGCGGCGCGTTCCTCGCTGACCGTGGTCGCGTGCTTCTCCCCGGCCATATGGATACGCGCCTGGTCGGCTACCACGGGGGCCTGGAACCGGAAGAGGTGGAAATACCCATCCTACTTTCCGGATGAGCAACCCGGCGCCGGGTTCCGGCCTCTCAGCAGTCCATCTGGCTGCCTCCTGGAGACCGGCACGCACCGCCACCCGCGGCGGCTGATCACGAGGTGCACGAACCACGCACGGCTTCCGGTGTGAAGCCGGTGCGGTACTCGGGGTCGCCCGCCGGATCGGCCCTTTCACGGCGGACTCTGTCCAGGTTCTCCGATATAGGGAACCACGTGTATATGGGTGCTACGTGCAGAGAGGCTCGTACCTGAGCCGGTGCAAGGCCAGTTCCTCCAGAATGATCTCCAGGCCGCGGACCGTCTGGGCGCGGTTACCGCCTCCGTCGTGCATCAGGACCACCGATCCATCGGTGAGGCGAGTCAGTATCCGATCGGCGATGGCTTCGCCATCGAGACCTTCCCAGTCGTTGGCGCTGACCGACCACAGATGCACCTCGAGCCCGTGCTCGGCCGCCCAGGTCCGAGTGTGTGTACGGGTCGCCCCATAAGGGGGTCGCAAGCACGGAGTGGCGTAGTCACCGAGGATCTCCTGTGTCCTCCCTATCGTCTGGTCGAACTGCTGGCGGGACAGCTTGGCGAGGTTCTCGTGGTTCCACGTGTGGTTCGCCACCGTGTGGCCCTCGGAGATGATCCTTTGGAAGAGATCCGGATAGCCGGCCACCAGCCTGCCGACCACGAAGAACGTGGCCCGAGCGTTGTAACGAGCGAGTATGTCGAGGATGTGGGGGGTGTTGCGCGGGTCGGGACCGTCGTCGAAGGTCAGGTACACCACGCTCCCGGGCTCGATCGAGGATCTCGTGGAGATGGGCGGGGGTGGCAGGACACGTATTGTCAACGCGTAGTCGTTGAAGTCGTCGCGCGTGGAGACCACTCCCACCGTCCACGAACCCCCGGAGGGCAGCGCTGTCTCCACCCGCTGCGACCGCTCTTCCTCGGAGACGATCACCTCCTCATCGAGCCGTAGGTCGATCCATACGCCATCGCGGGCATCGACAGCGGCCAGCAGCGACTGGCCCGCAGCGGCGTGGACCGTGTAGGCCAGGCGGCGGTCCGGCCCGATCGAGCCGACCACCGTGGCGTGTATCTCCCCCCGGTCGAACCGCACGTCTGAGTCCGGCCGGTACCGTCCCGAGAGCAGTATGTCCGATGCCAACGAGAGACGGCTACGCGAGACCTCGGGAGCCGCCCCCACCGGGTCAGGGGATGGATCCTCAACGGTGACGGGAGTCTCTTCCCCGTTCCGGGCGGAGGAGGCGGTCTCGGGCTGCTCGACCGGCTCGGTGACCGTTTGGGAAACCTCTTCCCGTGTCACCTCGCCCTCGGAAGCGGGCGCGGTCGTCGGGAGGGTCGACGCGGGAACGGTCCCGTCTTGACGGTCGTCCGGAACAGTCGAGGCTTCTAGGTTCCCGGCCGGGTCTCGTTCGGCCTCCTGGGCCGATTCGCGGACCGCTTCGACGGGATCCTCTCCGAATTCGGCGCCGCCCGAGTCGCTCGGAGTATCCGAACACGCAACCACCAGCAGCAGCGCCAGACCGGCCACCGCACAACCGACCTTCCACCAGCGGTTCATCCGAACAAACCATCCCCTCGAAACCCAAACAGGCCTGATACGGAAACCTCCGCGATCACCATCACAAGATACACCCGGCTGGACCCTATCCGGTGCCTATCCGGGTAGGCAGCAGTCCAGCTGGTCGCGCCGTCAACCAACTACCAACTACGGACCAATCCCCTACGGTTCGATGAGGACCTTGCCCGTGGTCGCTCTGCCCTCAAGCGCCCGGTGGGCGTCGGCGGCTGACTCCAAGGGGTAGCGCGCACCGATGCGGACCTCCAAACCGGCGGCGATCCAGTCGAAGAGCCGTTCGGACATGGCGAGCAGGGGATCGCGCTCCGCAACGTGGTCGAACAGGGTGGGGCGGGTGAAGAACAGGGATCCGTTGGCGGTCAGGACCAGGGGATCGACGGGATCGACCGCGCCCGAGGCGTTCCCGAACGCCACCATCAAGCCGAATCTACGTAGCAGCCCGAATCCCGTAGGGACCGTTGCCTTCCCGACCCCGTCATAGATCACATCCAGAGGGCGCTCCCCGCCGATCTCCCGGACCCGGTCCCCGAAGTCCTCCCTGCTGTAAACGATCACATGATCCGATCCTGCGGCACGGGAGATCTCAGCCTTGGCGTCGCTCCCGACCGTGGTGAAGACGGTGGCGCCCAGTTGCTTGGCCATCTGGGTGAGGATGAGACCCACGCCGCCGGCGCCCGCGTGGATCAGACAGGTCGATCCGTCCTCCAACGGGTAGGTCTCGGTGGCCAGGTACAGGGCGGTGAGTCCCTGCACCATCGATGCCGCCGCTTTGTCCAGGGACACCGCATCGGGAACCGGGACAAGCTGCTCGGCGGGAATCGCGATTCGTTCGGAGTAGGCGCCGAGGCGCGAGCAGAAGACCACGCGGTCCCCGCTCGACAGATCGTCGACGCCGCTCCCGACCGAGACCACCGTCCCTGCGGCCTCGACGCCGGGCGTGAACGGCAACTCGACCGGGTACAGGCCGGTCCGGTGATACGTGTCGATGAAGTTCAGACCCGCCCCCGCTATCTCCACCACCACCTCGCCAGGACCGGCGACAGGATCGTCCAAATCTTCGGCCACCAGAACTTCGGGACCGCCGAGACTCCGTATCACGGTTGCACGCATCGACCTACCTCCCCGCATCGTCGCCTTGTCCGGCGGTACGCTAGCGCGGCGAAGAAACCGGTCGCTCAGGAGACGGTCAGGAGCAGGCCGCGGTGTCCGACCGGTCGGATCACCTACTCCGCGCCATCCGCCGCCGGGTGCGGTCGTCGGCGATCATGGCAATACATGCGACTTCGAGTTGCTCCCTGCAACTGGTGCGACCGGCCCTGAGTCGGCGGATTCCATCCCCGGCGTATCCGATCGCGTTGAGGGCTTCAGCCTTGTTCGGCACATACGTATAGTCGTAGTCGGCCATGTAACGTTCCGCTTGTAGGTCCGTGAATACTCCGGCCACGAACAGCAGGTCCTCGTGACAAACCGGATTGCCTTCGAGCCATGGCACTCGGCCGCTGGCTCCGAGTCTGTGGAACACAGCCTGGGCGCCGCTGTGTTCCAGCATCCGTCGGGCAGCAACGCGTACCGTCGGCGTGAACAGGCGCTCCACCTCCTCTGTCAACGCCGTGAATAGCGCGTGGTAGGCGGTGGAGACGGCGCGCCGAAGAGCGGCATGCGCTGGACGACCCGGCCCCGCCGAGCACAGTGACTCGGCTACATCGAGTAGCCCCTCCGGTGTCATGGCATCCCGTCGTCGATCCTCAAGCGGCGGGTACCTCCGCGCCCATCCGGTGAGCCGGGTCCCGCAACTCCTCCCGTGAGCGGAACAGACAGGTCACCCAAAGATTCTCACCGCCCAACTCGGCGAAGAACCGGTCGCGGACCATATTCCTGTAGCGGAACATCTCTTCCCGCGGCCATCCCTCGTCACCGTCTCCGGTGAGCGGCAATTCGACGACAGGGAGCACCACCCATCCGTCCAAGTCGTAGGGATCTGCGATGATTCGAAAGTAGCGGATCCGCGCCGGATCACCGGTCCGCGCCAAGTCCTCGTTGATCCGGATGAGAATCCGTTCGCTCTGCTCCCATAAATCCATATACGTAGGATAGTACTAAAATACTATCTATAGCGAGCTGAGTAGCGTTAGACTACACGTCGCAGAGCGGCATCGAAGCGTCGGGCCACCGTCTCCCAGGAGTAGTGATCTACCGCTCGGGCTCGAGCCGCGGCGCCCATCTCATCCCGTCGATCGACGATCAGGCGCACCGCATCCACTATCCCTTCCACCGACGTGGCTACAAACCCTGTAACTCCAGGAACCACGGTCTCGGGAGCGCCCCCCGAGGTTCCCGCCACGACAGGAAGGCCGGACGCCGAGGCTTCCAGGTACACGATCCCCAGGCCTTCGGCTTCCAGACCCAGCCAGCGCGACCGAGCGGGCATGACGAAGACGTCGCAGGCGCGGTACAGCCCCGGGAGGGCCTTCCACGGAACGTCGGACTCGACCCGGACCGGGACCGTCGCTCGCGACGCACGCCGTTGGATACGGGCTTGGAGACGGCCCCTGCCCGCCAGGAGGACCTCCGCGGGGATCCCCGCGGCGTCCAGCCGCTCGGCAGCGGCGAGCACCCGCAGGTGGCCCTTGCGGGGTACGAAACGGGAGATGCAACCGATCACCAGCGGCCTGTCCCCGGGCGGGCCGGGCCTGTGCTCGGCGGGACGGAAGGCCGCCAAATCGACGCCGGCGCCGAGTATCGAGGTCTCCGCGGCCCCCATTGCCGCCACCTTGCCGGCGGTGAAGGCGGACACGGTGAGCACCACGGAAGCATTCCGGAACGTCCATCCCAGCACCTGCCGCAAGCCGGGCACCGCACCGGGAAGCGTCACCTCGGCTCCGTGGGCGATCACCACGAACGGGATACCGAACGCCCCGGCGAGGCGGGGCCCTAGCTGTGCGAGCGGATGGGGCGCTCCGAACACCACCACCTCCGGCTCGAAATCCCTGATGTGATCCGCCACCCAGCGGTAGGTCCTGGCGGTGGGGACCAGGTACGACGCCCAGCCGCGGACAACCTGAGGATCGGCCGGAGCACCGGGGTGGCGGCAAGCCAGCACCCGGAACGAGACCGAGGAGTGGCCGATCAGGTTCGAAAGGTACTGCTGGATCCCCCCTGCCTTCGGGGGGTAGTCGTTGGTGACCAGCAACGCCCGCACGGGCATGACGGTACCCGCCGCGACGGCCCGGACCGGTTGGGCCGCCATCCCCCCGGCGGGAGCCGGCTTCCGGTTACGATCAGCGGACATGAGAAGACCGCCGATCCGGACCCTCGACCTATCCGGGAGCCCCGCGGCGATGGGCCACGCGCACGGCACCGCCTACGCCGCCGAGATCCGGGCCTACACGAGGGAACGCATCGAGTTGGTCATGTCGGGCCTGTGGAGCGGGGTAGCCCTCTCCCGAGGCGAGGTGCTCGGAGTGGCGGAAGCGTGCCTTGAAGCCCACGAACGCCAGTCCCCCGTCCTCTACGAGGAGATGTCGGCGATGGCCGGAGCCGCCGGCATCACCCTGGCCGAAGCAGTGGTGGTGGGCGGATTCACCGACTTCGTCGACACCGTACGGGCCGAGATGGGAGTCGGCCGCCCCGCCGAACTCCTGGAGGACACCTGCACCGCCTTCATCGTGCCGGACCACCGGGCCGCCGGCGCAGGGTTCTTCGGCCAGACCTGGGACATGCACGCATCGGCGACCGATCACGTCGTCCTACTGCGCATCAGGCCGGACGACGGACCACCGGCCCTGGTGTTCACGACCACCGGTTGCCTCGGCCAGATCGGGATGAACGGACTCGGAGTGTGCGTGGGCATCAACAACCTCAGCGCCGCCGACGGCCGGACCGGGGTCATGTGGCCGACGGTGGTCCGCCAGGCTCTTCTGTGCGAGAGCGCGGAGGAGGCCCGCGACGTCATCCTCTCGGCCGACCTGGCCGGAGGGCACAACTTCATGGTGTTCGACGGCGAGGGCGCCGGCTACAACATCGAGGCCATGCCGACCGTGCGACCCGTGACCGGCCTCGGGTCCGACGCGCT
This sequence comes from Candidatus Spongiisociaceae bacterium, assembly GCA_965219685.1. Classification (GTDB taxonomy): domain Bacteria; phylum Actinomycetota; class Acidimicrobiia; order Spongiisociales; family Spongiisociaceae; genus JAPPFW01. Next base: position 2,755,061 of record CBDCOH010000002.1, read on the forward strand.
GGTGCACACCAACCACACCACCACCGGCGCCGCCGGGGCGGTGGAGGCCCCGAGACCCCCTGACCTTCGGGAGAACTCCCTTCGCCGGATGGCCAGCGCTGTCGAACACCTCGACCGCGACGACCTCTCGGTCGAGGACCTGATGGAGTTGACCCGGCGGGCCGTTTGCCAGGTGGCCGAGCCCCCGTACCACGTGGAGACCTCCGGCGCCACCGTGATGCGACCCAAGACGTCGGAGTTCTGGGCGGTCTGGGGGCTCCCCAGCATGAACGACTACGCCAGGATCGGGTTCCCCTGACAACCCGCCTCCCTTGGTGCCGCCATGCCGCAGCTATCCTCGGAAACCGGTGTGCCGGCGTCACGACACCGGTAATCGGCTCGTAGGGGAGGGACGTTATGGGATCCGAGGTGTCGGCGGTCGGGCTCCACGGCATCACCAAGCGCTTCGGCGACGTGACCGCCGTGGACGAAGTCGACCTCGAGATCGCCGACGGCGAATTCTTTGCCCTTCTCGGTCCTTCCGGATGCGGCAAGACCACCACCCTGCGCCTGATAGCGGGGCTCGAGTTCCCGACCCGGGGCAGCCTCCGCATCTTCGGCGAGGAGGTGGGAACCCTCCCCCCCAACAAGCGGCCGGTCAACACAGTCTTCCAGAACTACGCACTCTTCCCGCACATGACGGTCGAGGAGAACGTCGCCTTCGGGCTCCGGATGCGGAGGGTGCCGAAGGGCGAGATCGGGTCGCGGGTTCACGACGCCATCGGACTGGTCCACATGGAGGGGATGGAACACCGGCGCTCCAACCAGCTCTCCGGCGGTCAGCAGCAGCGCGTCGCCCTGGCGCGCGCCCTCGTGAACAGCCCCAAGGTCCTGCTCTTGGACGAACCTCTCGGAGCCCTTGACCTCAAGCTCCGCCAGGCGATGCAGGTCGAGTTGAAGGGCCTCCAGCGTGAGGTGGGTATCACCTTCGTCTTCGTCACCCACGACCAGGGGGAGGCGCTGGCGATGAGCGACCGGATCGGCGTGATGAACGGCGGCCGCCTCCTGCAGGTCGGCACCCCCGAGGAGATATACGCCCGGCCTGCCAACCGTTTCGTCGCCGACTTCATCGGCCACACCAACCTTCTGGACGCCATGGTCATGGACGACCGGTCGGTGACCCTGGCCAACGGCGTCCGCATACCCGCCGAATCGGGAGTAGCCCCCGGGACCAGGGTGGCGGTCAGCCTGAGACCTGAGCAGGCTGCATTGAACCGGCGGAACGAAGCGCCCTCGCATCACACTTCGGTCGACGGCACGATCGAGCAGATCACCTACCTGGGGAACGCCCTGGTGTACAGGGTCGTCTTCGAGTGGATGGACATGGATGTCCGGGCCGAGAACCGCCCCGGGATGGCGAAGGCCGCCGTCGGTGACGAGGTCACCGTCTCTTGGGAACCCACCGCGGTCGCCGTGGTGGAGAACTGAGCGAGGTGACCACCGCCACCGACACCCCTCCGCCGCCCGGTTCCGGACCGGAAGGTCCCGATCGGGCCGCGCTCCGGGCGACGCCGGAGTTCGAGAGAGCCGCCGCCAGGGCGGACTCGCGCCGTGGCTTCCTGCTCTCCCTCCCCGCCTACGCGTATCTCGCCCTGTTCTTCGCGATCCCGTTCGGGATCGTGATCGTGTACTCGGTTGCGACCCGCAACCGCATCGGCGGAACCGACCTGGCCGGGTGGAACCTGGACTCCTACCGCAGGCTCGGCGAGCCCATCGTGCGCGACATCCTGTTCCGGTCGGTGTGGATCGCCCTGCTCACCACGGTGATATGCCTCCTGGTGGCCTACCCCTTCTCGTACTTCCTCTCCACCCGTTCCCCAACGGTCCGCAACTTGATGCTGGTGTTCGTGATGATCCCCTTCTGGACCAACTTCCTGGTCCGCAACTATGCATGGCGGGTGATCCTGGGCACCGACGGACCCCTGAGCACGGTCAGCCAGGCGCTGGGATTGGGACCTCAGGAGATCCTCTTCACCCACTCGGCCGTGATCATCGGGCTGGTCTACGGCTACCTCCCATTCATGATCCTCCCCCTCTACGCGGCCATCGAACGCATCGACCCCAGCCTGCTCGAGGCGAGCCGCGACCTCTATGCATCCGGGACCCAGTCGTTCCGGGAGGTCTTGCTGCCGCTCTCGATGCCGGGAGTCGTCGCCGGGTCCATCCTGGTCTTCGTGCCCAGCCTGGGCGCGTACGTGACCCCGCAGATCCTGGGTGGAGGCAAGTCGACCATGCTGGGCTCCTACATAGTGGTCCAGTTCCTCACCGCCAGGAACTGGCCGCTCGGGGCCTCGCTGTCCTTCGTTCTGATGACCGTGATGCTTGCGGCGACCCTGATCTATTTCAGGACCGGGGGGCGGAACCTGTGAGCCGCGGAGCCGTCCGTCCCCGCGGCACGACCAGGGCGGCCCTGACGGGCGGGGCCTGGCTCGTCTACACGTTCTTCTACGCGCCCATCGTCCTGCTGGTGGTGTTCTCGTTCAGCGACGACCGCAACGTGGGTCGTTGGGGAGGTTTCACCCTCTCCTGGTACGAGGATTTCATCCACCATTCCCAGTTGCAGAACTCGCTGTGGGTCTCCGTGCGCGTGGCCGTCCTCTCCACCGTCATCTCGGTCGTGCTCGGCACCCTGTCGGCCCTGGCCCTGGAGCGCTTCCGGTTCCGGGGGCGGCGGGTGTTCGACGCCCTGCTGTACCTGCCCATCATCATCCCCGACGTCACGATGGCGGTGATGATGCTCCTGTTCTTCTCGGAGAGTATCCGTCTGGCCGAAGCCCTCCTGGGCCTGGAACTCACGAAGGGCTTCAGCACCATCACCATCAGCCACATCGCGTTCAACATCAGCTTCGTGTCGGTGGTGGTGAGGGCCAGGCTGTCGGGCATGGACGAGAACCTGGAGGAGGCGGCGCTCGACCTCTACGCCAGCCGGTGGCGGAGCTTTCGCTATGTCACCTTCCCCCAGATCGCGCCGGGCATCGCCGGCGGCGCCCTTCTGGCCCTCACCCTGTCGCTGGACGACGTGGTCGTAACCCAGTTCGCATCCGGACCGGGCTCGACCACCCTGCCCGTGTTCGTCTTCGGAATGATCCGCCGGGGCGTCACCCCGCTAATCAACGCGGTTTCGGTCATCATGCTGGCCGCCTCGGTGATGCTGGTGATCCTCTCCCTGGTCGTCCAGCGGATCCGTTCGGGTGAAACGCTGCGTGGAGCCACGAAGCGGACGAAGTGACCGCGGTGGGAGACAACTCCAACGTGGTTTCGGTCGAAGCGCCAACGCGGCAGCAGGGAGGATGCCGAAGAGGCCCATCCGAAAGGACCTGGGGGCTGCGACTGCTCTCCGACCAGGTGGACCCCAGCAGTGAACCCCGCTAGATAGTTCTCCGGCACCCTCCTAGAATCTTGACGCTGGCGCGCGCCAGCCTTGAGAAACTCTTGACGATGCGAACGAGAAGAGGGAGTTATCCATGAGATCCGTTACGACGAGAAGCTTGCTTGCCGCCCTTTTGAGCCTCGCCTTGGTGGGCGCCGCCTGCGGCGAGGAGGACGGCGGAGCGGAAGCAGCCGACTGCGAGGTCGACCAGACCGACGGCGACCTGAACATCTTCAACTGGGCCGAGTACATCGACCCCGAACTGCTGGATGCATTCGCCGCGGAGTACGGGGTGGGAGTCACCATCGATGTCTACGACTCCAACGAGGCCATGCAGCCCATCATCTCCGCCGGCAACTCCGGATACGACCTGATCGTCCCGTCCGACTACATGGTGGCCATCCTCATCGAGGGGGAGGACATCCAGCCGCTGAACAAGGACGCCATCCCGAACGCGGCCAACGTCTCGCCGGATTTCGAGAACCTCATCTACGACCCGGACGGCACGTACTCCCTCCCCTACCAGTGGGGCACCACGGGTATCGCGGTCGACACGGCCGTGGTCGGTGCGGACTTCCCCCGGTCGTGGTCGATCATCTTCGACGCGAGCTTCGCCGATGCATACGCCGGTCGGATCTCGCTGCTGAACGATCCGCGCGAGACCCTGGGAGCGGCGCTCAAGTTCCTGGGTTACTCACTCAACACCACCGATGAGGACGAACTGGAGGAGGCCAAGGATCTGGTGGCCGAGGCGCGCGGCCGGGTGGCCGCATTCGACACCGACCAGGCCGATGAACTGTTGACCACCGGCGAGACCGCGATCGCCCACGGCTACTCCGGTGACATGTTCACCCAGTTCCTGGAGACCGACGACCCTTCCCGCTACGTGTACTTCGTGCCGGAGGAGGGCGGGACGCGCTGGATCGACAACATGGCGATCCCCTACGACGCCCCCAACCCCTGCACGGCCCACACCTTCATCAACTGGCTCCTGGACGGTGAGAACGGGGCGGCACTCTCCAACTACAACTACTACTCCACCCCCAACGAGGCGGCGCTCGACGGGCTCGACGAGGATCTACTGGACTTCGTCAACGATCCGGCCGTGATCCCGGGCGGGGTCGGATCGTTGGAGGAGATCCAGGACACCGGCGACTTCGAGATCAAGTACACCGACGCTTTCATCGAGGCGGTCGGGTAGGCCGAGCCCGCGACGACCGGTACCGGTCCCCCCGGAAGACCAACCTTTGCTCTCCGGGGGCGGCCGGTTGCGGTCAGGTTCCCGCCCTGGCGGGCACCGTTCTCTCCAGTTCGGCGCGCACCAGCGGGTCGTCCCCGTCGTCCAGCGCGTCCAGCCCCAGTCCGAGCCGGCGCGCGCACCAGACGGCATGGGCTCGAACGATCGGGTCCGGATCGGCGAGCGCTCCGTCGACCGCGGCCCGGACCCGAGGATCGGAGGGTTCCCCTATGTTTCCGAGTGCCACCAGCGCGTTCCGTCTCAGGTAGCGGGGTTGGCGGCGGGGTATGTACCAGCGTCCGTAGCGAGCCATCAGTTCCTCGTCCGAGGCATCGAGTAGATCGAGCAGCGAGACCCAAGCCGTGTCTCCATGCCCGCCGATGTCCGCGGCGTGGTCACCGCCCGACCCGCCTTCGTTGGCCCGGCGGCGTCGACGTGTCGGCGTACCGAGCCGGACCCGCACCCGGTTGGGGGGGCACACGTCGGCACAGTCGTCGCACCCGTAGATCCGGTCACCCAGCGCCACCCGGAAGTCCGGGTCGAACACGCCGGTCTTCTGTACCAGCCATGCAAGGCATCTGCGCGCGTCCACAGTGCCGGGAGCCACGATGGCTCCCGTCGGGCAACCATCCAGGCATTGACGGCACGACCCGCAGCCATCCTGTACGGGCTCCGGATTGGCATTGCACAGTTCGGCGTCGGTGACCACAGCCCCTAGTACCACCAAGCTGCCCGCTCCGGGGACCAGGATGTTCGAGCTCTTCCCCCACCACCCGATGCCGGCCCGATGAGCCGCCGCCCGGTCCACCAGGTGATTCTCGTCCGCCACCACGATCGCGCGGTGCCCCGCCGCCCGCAAGGGCTCTGCGATCGACTCCAACGCCGATCGCAGGTCGGCGTAGTGGTCATCCCGAGCGTACGCCGCGACCCGCGCGTAGGGCCGGTCGTCGGTGGGCGGCTCAGGGTCCCCGCCCCAGAAGTCGAGCGCGCCGACCACCAGGCTGGCGGCTCCCGGGAGTGAGCGAGCGGGGTCGGTGGAGCGGTCCGGGTTGCGGTAGGTGAACTGCATCCCGGCGTGCAGCCCCTCCTGCCTCCGCCTTCGGAGAACCTGCGCCGTGTCGTTGAAGGGCTCGGCGCGGCAGACGCCCACGGCGCGCAGCCCGGCGCGCCGACCGATTTCGATGAGCATGTCAACCGTTACGGCCACTCCCCCATCGTGGCAGATCCGAACGAGAGGGATCCTCGACAGTCCCCGACCGGATCGGATAGCCCCACCCCCCCAGTGAGGACCGTCCCCTCGGACCGATGGTCGCGAAACATGCTCGGCGAAGGGGGTTGATGTTCCCCCTGTGCCATCGCATAGTGGGTGGACCAAGCACCCGGGCGGTTCCGAAGCGGACGTCCTTAGGACCGCTCGAGGGGTCAGATCGTCGGAACCCGCAGGGCTGAACGGGCAGAGAGGCGCATGTTCCGGTCCCCGGCAAGGTGGTGGTGGGGGTGGGCCCGGCGGAGGAGTCGGCTGGTGGGGTTTTCGCGACCTCGGGGCCTCCGGATGCTCCGGAGGCGGCTTGCCGGGTCTACTGCTCAGCGACGCAAGAGATGGTAGGCGGTCTCCCCGGCCCAGGATCGGCGGCCGGTCCTGAACTCCTTACGATCGGCCCAACCCATCACCGCGCGGGTACCCCTGATGCCGAGCCACCGAATCGGTTCCGGCTCCCAGGGGCGCGACTCGACCCCGACCCAGGGCAGCGAGGCCAACTCCGAGTCCGCGCCGGTCACGAGGTCCGCCAGGGTTCGGCCCGCCAGGTTGGACGGCGCCACACCTTCCCCGACGTATCCTCCGGCGGTTCCGAACCCGCGGTCGCGGTCGAAGCGCACCGACGGCATCCAGTTCCGGGGAGCGCCGAGCACCCCTCCCCATCGATGCGTTATCTCGACGCCGTCGAGCACGGGAAAGATCTCCACCAGCACACTTCGGATCAGGTCGTGGGAGCGCCGGTCCCGTTCCGTTGCAGGGCTGATGCGGGAACCGTATCGGTACGGGACGGCGCGACCCCCGAAAGCGATCCGGTCGTCGGCTGTGCGCTGGCCGTAAATCACCGCGTAGCGGTCGTCGGCGAACGTCGGACGGGTCGCCAACCCTATCTTGGCCAAGGTCGCCCGGTCCAGGGGCTCGGTGGCGATCATCAGCGAGTAGAGAGGCACCAACGACCGGCGCTGTCCGGGCAGGTCGCGGGTATACGCCTCGAGGGCCCGGATCACGACCGGCGCGGTGACCATCCCGCGGCTGGTGGTGACGCGGCCCTTCTCCAGCGAGGTCGCGGGCGTCTGCTCGACGATGCGGACCCCTCGTCGCTCGACCACCTCGGCGAGGCCCCGCACCAAACGGGCAGGGTCGAGGGCCGCGCAAGGCTCGTAGAAGATCCCTCCATGAAGGTCGGTGGGATTGGCGTACTCGCGGACCTGCTTCGGAGACAGGAGGCGGATAACGTCCTCTCCGATCCCATGGGACCGGTGCTGCTCGATCTCGGCCCGCTGGCGGCGGGCCTGCGCCCGGTTGCGCGCAAAGCGTACGACGCCCCCCCTCGCGAAGCCGCAGTCGATGCCCTCGGCGGCGACCACCCGCCCAACCTCGTCGACCGAACGGTGCACGTGGCGCAGCAGTCTCAGAGCGGCATCCTGGCCCGCACGCCGCGCGTAACTGCCCACCCCGGCCACCAGTTCGCCGACGCACCACCCACCGTTGCGCCCGGAGGCACCGAAACCACAAGTCTCCCGCTCGACCACCAGAATCGACAGGGACGGATCGCGCTCGACCAGGTAGTAGGCGGTCCATAAACCCGTGAAGCCGCCGCCGACGATGACGACATCCACCTCGGTGTCGCCGTCGAGCGCGGGCCGGGGTACGAGATCTCCCGGATAGTTCGCCAGCCATAGCGACAGGTTCGAGTACTCCGACACCGCCGGGAGTATATGATCCGGTCGTGAACGAAGAGCTTCGGTACTGCCAGATCGAGACCCGCTGGGCGGAGGACCTCGAGGCGCTGGAGCTAAGGGCGTTTCCCAGTGTCGATCCGGCTGACCTGTACTCGGCACCCGAACTCACCGACCTTGCCGAGGCGTTCCCCGAGGGCAACTTCGTGGTGCTGGACGGCGACGAGCCGATCGCCATGGGTCTCGGGGTGCGCGTCAACTTCGACCTGAGCAGGCCCCAGCACCGGCTAAAGGATCTCATGGCCGAGGGCGGAAAGGCCGGGCACAACCCCAACGGCGAGTGGTATTACGGAACCGACATCTCGGTGGATCCCCGCTACCGGCGTCGCGGGATCGGGAGCCGCCTCTACGACCTCCGCAAGGGCGTATGCCGCCGGCTGGGACTACGCGGCATCATCGCCGGTGGCGTGATCCCCGGCTACGCCGACCACAAGGATTCCATGACCGCCGCCGAGTACGTGGCCAAGGTGGCGGCCGGCGAACTCTACGACCGTACGCTGAGCTTCCAGGTCAGGAACGGGTTCGAGGTCCGGGGCGTTCTTGAGAACTACATGCACGACCCGACCGTCGACAGTTGGGCGTCGTTGATCGTGTGGCCGAACGAGTGAGGTCGATCCGACCAACGAACCGGTTCCCCCTTCGTGTACCGCGCCCACAGCCGCTGACCGAGTGATCTACCCGAGTCGAGGGGTTCGGTCGGTTTGACTCTCGGGCCTGGCATGATATGTGGTTCACGATATTCTACGTACAATACGAGTTGTAGACTATCGGAACGGTGGTATGGTTGACGCCATGGAGATGGACGCCAACGCCCAGATCATCGTCGCTGTAGCTCTAGGTGTGCTGACCATCGTCTGGAACCAGCAGAGAAGCGTAGGCAATCTACGTCAGGAGTTCCAGGAAGCCAACAAGGAGCTACGCCGGGAACTCCAGGAAGCTCACTCTCAGATGCGTCAGGAGTTCCAGGAAGCTCACTCGCAGATGCGGCACGAGTCCCAGGAAGCCAACGCGCAACTTCGTGGGGCCGTAGCCAGGAACGGGGAGAGGCTGGCCCGGATCGAGGGACATCTAGGCATCGGTGTGGACGCTCCCCGCGCGCCCCGGACGAGCGGGACCCGAGCCCATACCGACGAAGCGGCTCAGACCCGCCACGCCGCAACAGGCTGACGGCCGTTTCGCTATCGACTCGGTGGTTCGTGACCTGTCACCCACCGCAGGCCTAACGGGTCGTGGCGGGTGATTCGGGCGGCGTCTGCTCAGCCGAGGGCAGCGAGGGCGCCGTCGTAGTCGGGCTCGTCAACTATCTCCGGCACCAGGTGCGAGTAGAGCACCGTCCCGTCGCGGTCGATGACCACCACGGCCCTTGCGCACAGTCCTTCGAGCGGTCCGTCCACCATGCCCACCCCGAACGCGTCCATGAACTCCCGGTTGCGGAACACCGAGCCTGTGACGACGTTGCCGATTCCCTCGGCTTCGCAGAAGCGGCCCGCCGCGAAGGGTAGGTCGGCCGAGACACACACGACCGTGGTGTCTTCGAGCGCGGCGGCGCGCTCGTTGAATGCCCGGACGGAGGCGGCGCAGGTGCCCGTGTCGACCGACGGAAAGATGTTGAGAACCACGCGCCCCCCGGCGAGGTCTCCGGAAGATACGGAGCCGAGATCCTTGGTGGTGAGGGTGAAGCCCGGCGCCGCGGCGCCGACCGCGGGCAGGTCCCCGCTCGTGTTGACCGCGTTCCCGTGCAGTGCCGTTCGTGCCATGCGTTTCTCCTTCGAATTCCGCGTCCGGCACCGGTGAATCGTGCGGCCGGCACCGAGAACGCCGGCCGGACGGCCGACCCGTCAAGGTTAGCGATCGCGGAATGCCCGATCAGTCCTCAAGGTGTGACGTGATGTTGTAGGTGGCCAGGACCGGATGGCCGGAGGCTCCGATGGCCACCTGTGTGACCGAGGCGTTGTCGAGGGATGCGAGAAGCCGGGCCTTCTCGAATCCGAAGTCCAGCACGGAACCTGCACAGGCTCTGATGGCCCCGCCGTGCGAGACCACCGCCACTCTCCGGCGCGGATGGGTCTCAACCAGCGATTCGAGGAACGGCGCCATTCTCCGCTGCACCTCGCTCCATGTCTCGCCGGCGTGATCCCAGCCGGGGCCGGCCCCACCCCTCAGGTCTCCACCCCCGCGTCGCGGCGCCTCCACCTCGGGCCACTTGTCTCCGTCCCGTCCGGCCAGGTCGACCTCCCCTAGCCCCGGAACCGCGACAGGTGGGCCACCACCGAGGATCCCGGCTGTCTCCATCGCCCGGCCGAGAGGGGACGAGTACACCTGGTCGATCTCCCCGATCCTGTCCCTCAGCCTCTCGGTCTGGAGTTTTCCGCTGGGATGGAGGCCGTCCCGACCGCGCCGACCCCTCCGTTCCGCGTTGGCATAGGTAGCCCCATGGCGGATCAACTCCACCACCACCCCTCCTCCCAGCCTCATCTGTTCCGACCAAGCGGGAACGGGAGCCGGATGAGCCGCATCGTTGAACCGACGCATGACCGCTCCATCCCTCCCGAAGCTCAACTCGCAAAGGGAGGCGTTGGACACGAGCCCGAGGCGGCGTCGGTCCGACGGGAGGTCCAGAAGGAGCCGCAGGAGGGCGCCTATCAGGCCGGCGTGGGTCACGACCAGAGCGGTCTGACCTTCGTCGAGCCGGCTGACCACGTCGTGAACGCCCTCCCAACCGCGCTCTCCAGCTTGCCGGGGAGACTCCCCGGTCACGCCTACGGGCATGTCGTAGTCGTAGTGGAGCCGCTCCAACTCCTCTCCGAAGTGAGCCATCACATACCGGCGGTCCAGCCCCTCCCACTCGCCCACGTCCCCCTCCCGCCAAATCTGACGGCGACGTGGCTCGAAGCCTGCGGCTCTCGCCGTATCCACGCACCGTTCCAAGTCCGACGACTCGACAAGCGCCAGGCGCCGACCGGCCAGCCTCCCCCCGGAGCGCCGCGCTTGGCGAAGCCCCCTGGATGTCAAAGGACTGGAACCTGTCCCCTGCCAGACCCCGCGCGCGTTGGCTGCCGACTCCCCGTGGCGCATCAGGATCACGTTCCTGGCCAAGTACCCATCTCCTCGTCCGCCGTTCCGGCCGCGGTCCTTCGTCCTACCCGGCCCGTGCCTTCTCGAGATGGCCGGTAACGTTGTAGGTGGCGATGGCCGGCTTCCCGTCCGCGGTTACCACCACCTGGGTCACCGACGTGTTGCCCAGGGACCCGATGAGGCGAGCCTTCTCGAATCCGAAGCCGAGAGCGAAACCCGCGTAGGCACGTATCGCCCCTCCGTGGGAGGCTACCGCTACCCGACCCCCGGGGTGGGTCCGCTGGAGGGCGTTGAGGAATCCCGAGGTCCTGTTCTGGACGTCGCTCCATGTCTCGCCGGTATGACCGCGACGGATGTCGTTCCCGTCGGTGGGATACCCGCCCAGCTTGCCGGAAGCCTCGAGTTCTTCCCACAGTTCGCCCTCCCACTCCCCAAGGCTTATCTCCACCATCTCGTTGACCGGGATGGCCGGTCGCCCGAAAACGAGTTCGGCGGTGGCCATTGCCCTGCCCAGGGACGATGAGTAGACCTCATCCACCTCTCCGATCCAGCCGCTCAGCTTCAGGGACTGGGCACGTCCGGCGGGATGGAGGCCGTTGTCCCGCCGCCCCTGGACACGGCGCTCCAGATTGGCGTGGGTAACCCCGTGGCGGATCAGGTCGATCACGATCGCCCCTTGCATGCGCATGTCGGAAGACCAACCGGTCACCGGACCGAGATGGGCGGCGTCGTTGTATCTAATGAGAGCCGGGCCGTGGTCGTGGAGAGTCAGTTCGGAGAAGGCCGTATTGCTCAACTGAGCTAGCCGGCGACGGCCCGTGGGCAAATCCAGCAGCCTCCACAGCACCGCGCCGATCAGACCACCATGGGTGACGACCAGTGCGGTCTCCCCGTCGCGCAACCGGGCGACCAGATCATCCAGTGCCGCACACCCCCGCTCGGCGACCTGCCTGGGTGACTCGCCGGTCACGCCCATTCGCATGTCGTAGTCCCAGTGAAGCCGTGCGATCTCTTCGGCGTAGCTGTCCTGGGCAAGCCTTTCGGTAATGCCCTCCCACCGACCGATGTCGCCTTCCCGCCATGCGGACCGCTGGAGCGGCTCGAACCCGGCCACTCGAGCGGTGTCGACGGAACGCTCCAGGTCGGAGGATTCGACGATGGTGAACCGGCGCCCCGCCAGCCTTTCCCCGGCCTTCCCGGCCTGGGCGCGACCTCTCGCCGTCAGCGGACTGGAACCGGCGCCCTGGAACAGGTGACGCGCGTTGGCCTCGGACTCGCCGTGGCGCATCAGGATCACATGCTTCGCCATGAACTCCTGCTCGCTCCGCTAGCACCGAGGCGCGCAGCTACCCACCCGCATGGCCGAAGCGCATGGACTCCGCCTGCCGTGCCCAGAACCCGATTCTCCGTTGGAACTGCCTGCGTCAGATGAACGCCGCCGCGAAGATGAGGGACACGATCGTCATGACCTTGATCACAATGTTCATCGCAGGGCCTGACGTGTCTTTGAAGGGGTCTCCGACCGTATCGCCGATGACCGCGGCCTTGTGCTGCTCGGACCCCTTACCCCCGAATGCACCCGACTCGATCAGCTTCTTGGCGTTGTCCCACGCACCGCCGGCGTTCGCCATGAAGATGGCGAGCAGGAACCCGGTGACGAGCGCACCGGCGAGTAGCCCGCCCAGCGCTTCCACATCGATGAACCCCACGACCAGCGGGAGGGCCACCGCCAGCGCACCGGGCACGATCATCTCCCGAAGGGCGGATCCGGTCGCTATGTCGACTGCCTTGGCGTACTCGGGTTTCGCGTCCGGGTCACCCTTGAGCAACCCCGGGATCTCGCGGAACTGGCGCCTAACCTCCTCGATCATCCGGAAGGCGGCCCGGCTGACCGCGTTGATGGTCAGAGATGCGAAAAGGAACGGGAACATCGCCCCCAGGAACAGGCCGACCGTGGTCCCGACGTTGGTGATGTCTATGGAATCGAGCCCCACCGCCTGCGTGAAGGCTGCGAAAAGGGCGAGCGCGGTGACAGCCGCCGAGCCGATCGCGAAGCCCTTTCCCAGGGCGGCTGTGGTGTTGCCCAGGGCGTCCAACTCATCGGTGGCTTCCCGGACCTCGGGGGGCAGGTGCGCCATCTCGGCGATGCCGCCGGCATTGTCGGCAATCGGCCCGTAGGCGTCGACCGCCACGGTGATCCCAAGAGTCGACAGGACGCCGATGGCGGCGATGGCCACCCCGTAGATGCCTCCCCCTTCCCCGATCGCCCAGTCCCCCGCCGCGTAGGCTCCGGCGATGCCCGCCGCAACGACGATCACGGAGAAGGCGGCGGACCGCATCCCTTCGGCGATGCCCGCCAGCACCACCGTGGCGGGGCCGGTCTCCGTCTGGCGGGCGATCTCCTTCACGGTCTTGTAGTGGTCGGACGTGAAAACCTCCGAGAGCTTGCCCACCAGTATCCCCACCACCAGGCCTACCAGCACCGCCAGGGCCAGACCGAACGGGTTCTCCACCCCGTCCGCGTCCCCGAAGATGACGTTCGTGAGGATCAGGGTTCCGACGACCGTGAGCGCCACGGCGACGTTGTTGCCCCGGTGGAGGGCCTTGGCGAGGTTGTCCCCCGTAACCCGAACGAAGAAGGAGCCGATGATGGCCGCCAGCATCCCGACCGCCGCAATCGCCAGCGGGAACATGATGGCCTCGACAACGAAGGAACTCGAAGCGAACACGATGGCCGCGTATGCGATGGGAGCGACGATCGAACCGACATACGACTCGAACAGGTCCGCCCCCATGCCGGCCACGTCACCGACGTTGTCGCCCACGTTGTCGGCGATCACCGCCGGGTTCCGCGGATCGTCCTCGGGTATGCCGGCTTCGACCTTGCCGACCAGGTCAGCGCCCACGTCGGCCGCCTTGGTGTAGATACCGCCCCCGACGCGTGCGAAGAGAGCGATCGAGGAACCTCCCAATCCGATCGCAGCGATGATGTTGTACTGGTCGGCGTCTGCGATCTCAAGAACGTTGACGAACAGCAGGTATCCGATCGTCACCCCTAGCAGTCCCAGACCGGCAACGCTGAACCCCATCACCGCGCCTCCCCGGAAGGCCACCGGGAGGGCCCGCTTGACGCCGCCAACCCGGGCCGCTTCGGTGGTTCTGGAGTTGGCGGAGGTTGCGATCCTCATGCCCACGAACCCTGCGGCGGCCGAGAGCACCGCCCCGAAGACGTAGGCGATGGACCCCCATGGCGCCCCCCATGGCAGAACCACGGAGATCAGGATGGCCAGAACGACGACGAAGACGGCCACCCATGTGTATTCACGCTTCATGAAGGCGTCGGCGCCTTCGCGGATGGCTGCCGACAGCTCTCGCATCCGATCGTTGCCCGGGTCTGCGGCCAGAACTACCCGTGCGTAGTACACGGCTAGTGCCAACGCCGCCAAACCGGCGATGAGGGCGCTCACCAATACAGCGTCTGAGGACATGGCAGGAACCTTCCTTGGAGCGGGTGGCCTGAGTATATGGCAGGTGCCGGGTGGCTGGTGACTGGTGACTGGTGACTGGTGACTGGTGACTGGTGACTGGTGACTGGTGACTGGTGACTGGTGACTGGTGACTGGTGACCCATACCTACTTAATCACTGCTAACATATATAATTTTTCACTATTCACTATTCACTATTCACTATTCACTATTCACTATTCACTATTCACTATTCACTATTCACTATTCACTACTCACTACTCACTACTCACTATTCACTATTCACTAACCGACCAATCCTTTGCTCTCGGCTCGCCTGGTGTGGAGGATTGGCTCGGTGTAGCCCGAGGGTTGCGCGGTTCCCTCGAAGACAAGGTCGCAGGCTGCGCGGAAGGCCGGCCCATCGAACCCGGGCGCCATCGGTACGTAGGCGGCGTCACCCGCGTTCTGGCGGTCGACCACCGCCGCCATGCGCTTCATCGTCTCCATGACCTGATCCTCGTCGACGACACCGTGGTGCATCCAGTTTGCGATGTGCTGGGACGAGATGCGACAGGTGGCCCGGTCCTCCATCAGGCCGATGTCGTTGATGTCGGGAACCTTCGAGCAACCGATCCCCTGGTCGACCCAGCGGACCACGTAGCCGAGGATTCCTTGGGCGTTGTTGTCGAGCTCGGCCGCGATCTGCTCCGGTTCCCAGTTAGCGTCAACGGCCACGGGGATGTCGAGCAGGTCGGTCATCGGGCGTGGTTGGCGGCCTCGAATCTCCTGCTGGCGCCGGGCCACATCCACCTGGTGATAGTGGGTGGCGTGGAGGGTGGCGGCTGTGGGGGATGGAACCCACGCGCAACTGGCCCCGGCCCTGGGATGTCCGATCTTTTGCTCCAGCATCGCCGCCATCAGGTCGGGCGCGGCCCACATACCCTTGCCGATCTGGGCTCGACCGCTCAACCCGCAGGCCAAGCCGACGTCGACGTTCCAGTCCTCGTAGGCATCGATCCAGACCTGGTTCTTCATCTCGGTCTTCCGGACCATCGGGCCGGCTTCCATGGAGGTGTGTATCTCGTCGCCGGTCCGGTCGAGGAAGCCCGTATTGATGAAGACGAGCCTCGACTTGGCGGCCCTGATGCACTCCTTCAGGTTGAGGGTGGTCCGCCGCTCCTCGTCCATCAGGCCGATCTTGATGGTGTTCGCCGGCAGGCCCAGCACCTCTTCCACCCGCCCGAACACCTTGTCGGTGAAGGCGACCTCAGCAGAGCCGTGCATCTTGGGCTTGACCACGTAGAGAGACCCCTTCCTGCTATTGCGGCCGGAGTTGTCGCCGCGCAGATCATGACAGCCGATGAGCCCTGTGATCATCGCGTCGACGAGTCCCTCGAAAGCCTCGCCGCCGTCCTGGTCGAGGATGGCAGGCGTCGTCATCAGGTGCCCGACGTTGCGAACCAGGAGAAGCGAGCGGCCGGGGAGGGTCAGCGGACTCCCGTCGACGCCAATGAAGGTGCGGTCCTCCGCCAGCCGTCTCGTGAAGGTTCTCCCGCCCTTGGTCACCTCCGCCGTCAGGTCACCCTTGATCAGACCCAGCAGGTTGCGGTAGGCAACGACCTTGTCGGCCGCGTCGACCGCAGCGATCGAATCCTCGAGATCCATGATGGTGGTCACCGCCGCCTCCAGCACGATGTCTGCGATGCCGGCCGGGTCGGAGGTGCCGACGGGATGGCCCCGATCGATGACGATCTCGATGTGGAGACCGTTGTTGCGCAACAGGACCGAGCTGGGCTCCACCGGATCCCCGAGGTACCCCACCAGCTGCGACGGCCGCCTCAGGCCGGTCGCACGGCTGAGGATCTGGCGGACCAACAGCTTGCCGTCATGGACCGAATAGTGGATTGCGTCCCCGTGCTTCCCATCGGCGAGCGGAACCACATCGTCGAGGAAGCGGCTGCACCAGGCGACCACCTTGTCGCCCCGCCGCTGGTCGTAAGCGCCCGCCCCGGGCCGGTCGCCGAGAGCATCCGTACCGTAGAGAGCGTCGTACAGGGACCCCCACCGGGCGTTGGTGGCGTTGGTGGCGAACCGGGCGTTCATCACCGGCACGACCAGTTGCGGTCCGGCCACGGAGGCTATCTCGGAGTCGACACCGGCTGTGTCGATGCTGAAGCTCCCACCCTCCGGTTCGATGTAGCCGATCTCCTCGAGGAACTCCCGGTATGCACTCCGGTCGAATCCCCCGTCCCGACGGCCGAGGTGCCACGAGTCAATCTGTGCCTGGAGAGCGGCCCTCCGCTCGAGCAGATCCCGGTTGATCGGACCGCAGTCGTGTACGAGTTCGGCTAGGCCTCTCCAGAAAACCGCAGGATCGACAGCGCTGCCGGGTAGGGCTTCGTCGGTTACGAACCCGAAGAGATCCGCGGCAACTTCCAGCCCCTCGACGTTGAGGGCGTTCATAGGGATAGCGATGCTAGTCGGATCAGGGCCGGCGGTGCACCAGGTCCCTCGTGATCTCCGACACGGACCGTACCCCGGTCAGCGCCATCGATCGCCGCATCCCCTCCTCGAAGAAGTCGAGAACCCACTCGACACCCTTGAGGCCCCCCGCCCCGAGCCCGTACAGGTAGGGCCGGCCGACCATGACCGAGTCGGCGCCGAGAGCGATCGCCTTGATTATGTCGGCGCCGCGCCGGACCCCTCCGTCACAGATGATCTCGACCGAGTCCCCGACCTCCTGCGCGATCGGTTCGATCATCTCGATGGCCGTCGGCGCGCCTTCCAGCTGCCGCCCTCCGTGGTTCGACACACAAATCGCCTGTATGTCGTGCTCGACGGCACGGCGCGCATCGGCGACCGACTGTATGCCCTTGATGATCATCGGGCCGTCCCACAGCGACCGGAACCACTCGATGTCATCCCACGAGAGGCTTGCGTCGAACTGATCGTTGACCAGCGTGGAGAGCGCCACCGCCGTCGTCCCGTCCTCCTCGTGGAAGCCGACGACGTTGGAGAAGGTGATCGGGTCAGCGTTGAGGAAACGCCAGGTCCAGCCCGGTTTCCGGATTCCTTCGAGCATCATGCCGAGACCGAGTTTGGGAGGCAGTGTCATCCCGTTTCGGACATCCCGCTCGCGGCGGCCGGGAACCACCAGGTCGACCGTGATACACAGCGCCTCGTACCCTGCGGCCTTGGCTCGTTCGATCATGTTGCGGACCAGGCCTCGGTCCTTCCACACGTACACCTGGTACCAGTTGCGGCCTCCCGCCCCGGCGTCGGCCACCTCCTCGATCGATCGGGTGCCGAGCGTCGACAGGGCGTAGGGTACGTTCCTCGCCGCCGCGGCCCGGGCCACCGACAGTTCGCCCGGCGGATCGACGATCCGGGTGAATCCGGTGGGCGCGAGGATCAGAGGGAAGGGTGCCCTCTGTCCCAGAATCTCCGATGACGTATCGATGCTGCTCACATCCCGCATCACCGACGGTACGAACTCCCAGTTGTAGAAGTCCTGCTCGTTCCGCGCGTAGGTCACCTCGTCCTCGGCACCCCCGTCTACGTAGTCAAAGACCCCTTGGGGAAGCCGCTTCTCGGCGATGGCGCGTAGGTCCTTGATATTGGCTGCCATCTGCATTCGGCGCAGGTCCGGGTCGCGCTGGAACGAGCGGAAACGAACCACCGACCGCATAGTTCTTATCATTCCCATAGCGATGAATAGTACCTGCTAGAAACCAACCTGGGGTACCGACACGGGCCGCTGCAGTCCCTTCGGGATGCCCCTCCACGTCCAGGGCGCGGGAAGGAACGCGCCAGAGAAACAGGCTGTCGGATCCCGTGAACGGACTCGTGCGTTCCAAGCCCCCGCGACCCGGCGAACAGCAAAGGCTCTCGGGGCCGGCGAAGGCGGACCCGGGCCGGCGGCGTGCAGCTACCGGGTGCTTCGGCGCAACCGGCGGGCTCCCCATGCGTAGCGAGGGTGCGCACCCGCCGGTGGCCAGTAGTCGTCCTTCCGGTAGGCCCAGTACTCGAAGGGATTGTCGTAATAGGCAATGGTCTCGACAACCTTCCAGACATGCCTCCGCTCGCCTACCAGTGACACCACCAGGCCCACAACGGCGCCGATGCTCATCCAGGCCAGGTAGACCACCGGGTAGATAGGACCCAGCAGACGGTTCTGGAACAGATGGGCGCCTTCGTGGACATCCACCAGCTTCCGCCGCCTCACCGCCCTCCGGGACTCACCCCGCAGACCGGCCGAGCCTCCCGCGCCGGACACCACGTTTCCCAGGGCAAGCGCGAAGCCCGGTCTCATGCTGAAGCCCTCCTCGTAGACGTGCCGGTTCGACCGCCTGCTCATGCCCACGACGTACGAAGGATTCGGGTCAAACGCGTTGGCAAGGTGCAGCGCCAGCCCGCTCGCAGTGCCCACCAGTCCCCACGTCGAGTCGGCCAGGAAGCACAGCCACCCCCGGACACCCCGCCATTCATAGATTCCGACTCCTCCCGAGACCAGTCCGTTCAGCCCGCCGACAGCGGCTCCTGCGACGGCGGTTCCAGCCGCCACGACCTCGAGTTGGGACAGGGCCATCCAGCCCAGGCCGGCGCCCAACGCGCCTGTCGCCAAGCCTTCGAGGACAACACCTACCCGCCCGCGCCGACCGGTCCCACTCACAGGATGAAGCCCTTGTGGATGAGCGCCGCCACATCCATGGTGCCCGCCACCCCCACGTGAACGGCCACCCCCCACCAGATGGACCGGCTCCGCAGTGACAGCGACCCGAGCACGGCGCCGCCGACGATGGCCGCCAATGCTTCCGCCATCGGCTTGCCGAAGTGGAGCATGTTGTACGGCACGACCATCACGAACACCGCCATGTAGCCGAGTCGTCCGCTCAGCCCGTGAACCATGAATCCCCTGAAGAAGAACTCCAGCGCGGCGAACTGGAGTGCGTACACCGCCCACCACAGTGCCATTTCGGGCCACAGTCCCTCCCCGGGAGCGAGATCGTAGAACGGATACTTCGCCTGGAAGGCGACGGTGTAGGACGCGGCGACCACGAAGGGGACCGACACGCCGAGCAGCATCGCGTAGACCGGGGCGTGCCTGCCTATGCCCCTGATCCTCACCCCGTAATCCCGCACCCGCTCCTTCAACACCAGCTTGATCGCCAGGAGCGGCGGCACCGTGTAGGCGATGACCTGCCCCACCCCCCAGAACAGGAGTCCGTTCCGCTGCCGGTACTGCGAGGTCTCGAAGGCCTCTCGAGCCCACTCCGCCAACCCGTCCAGTCCCACACCACCGATCAGGGTGACGAGCCAGTAGGGCTGCGACGTGGCGGCGAAGTTCAGGATCGTAAGGCTGAGAGCGGAGGTGACCAGCACGACCACCGCCTTGCGGTTGGCCTTTCCCCGCGGGGTAGCGGCCCGGTACGCGGCCGACTGATCGTCCCCATAGTCCTGGACGGCGGTCACGTACGATTTCCAGAAACGGCTGCCCATGATCGAACCCATCGGCGGGAAGGTTACGCACCCTTGCATTCGCCTTGGTCGGTACGCACAGGTCCGCACCCCGTTTTCTCGTACCTCGAGCTCCGGGCCTTTCATGTTCCACCGGCCGGACACCGGAACGGTCAGCACCGATTCGCCCAGCACAGAGGGCAATTCACTGGGTAGCAGGACGGGATCTCTCGGCGCCGTCATCGGGAAACACGCGAGAAAAGCACGTGTGCCGTCCGGTCATAGTTAGCGCACATGTTTAGTATAGTTGGTTTATACCTGTTTTGGAGGTGTAGAACAATGGTGTCGTCCACCTATGCAGGGTTCATTGACGCCGGATTTCTTCGCGCCGAGGGGGCGAGAGCCCTGGGCGAGAGCCCTCGCAACGTGCGGCTGGATGCGGAGGCGGTGGTCACTTGGTTCAAGGACGTCGCGTACCGGGAAGCCGGCACGTTCCTCAGGGCGTACTGGTATGACGCCAGGTTCGATCAGGGCCACGATCACGCTGACGGACAACGCCGGTTCTTCACAGCCCTGGCTCAAACGGCAGGTATCCAACTGCGCCTCGGACGTATCGTGGAACATAGGCCCTGGTTCGAACCTGGTATACGAGATGCGCTGAGAAGGACCGCAACCGGTTTGGGACTGGAACCCTCGTCCGTGATGGAGGAGTTCGAGCGGAACTGGACCTTCCGACCCGAGCGGAGGCAGAAGGGCGTGGACACTCTGGTGGCGCTGGACCTGGTCAGGCTCGCCGGCCGTCGGGTCTTCGACACAGCGGTGCTCATCTCGGGCGACCGCGACCTCGCCGAGGCGGTCCGCTCTGCGCAGGAACTGGGTGCCCGGGTGGTGGTCGCCACCCCGGACCGCTACTGCGTCTCACGCGAGGTCATCGAACTCGCCGACAGGGTCATCGAGATCGACGAGGACGGGCTCCATCAGATACTCCCGCGGAGGGTGCCGTCGTTCCCCTGATCGCCTTGACATAACCTACGAGCGCTCGAAAAACCTTGGCCCTCCCGCTATATGTCTGCGCGCCGGGCAGGAAGGACGGGAATGGAAGGAACCGACCTCCTTCGGCTGATCGAACGCTGGCAGGACAGCACCACCTTCGGAGGCGACGTGGTCTACACGCGCCTCCTCCCCGCTCGAGAGGCCCGGTTCGAGGATCTCGTGCCGCCACCCACCGGCGCACTCGCCGACAGATTGGCCGCGAGAGGCATCAACCGTTTGTACCGGCACCAAGCAAGGGCAGTCCGCAACATCAGGGCGGGCAACCATGTGGTCCTGGTCTCCGGCACGGCCTCCGGGAAGACTTTGTGCTACCAGATCCCAATCCTCGAGCAGGTTCTACATGACCCGACCAGGACCGCCCTGCTCATGTACCCCACCAAGGCCCTGGCACAAGACCAGTTGGGCTCTCTCGACCGGTTCGCTATCCCGGGATTGGCGGCGTCCACGTACGATGGTGACCTGCCGCCGCACCAGCGGAACCGGGTGAGAAAAACCGCCAACGTCGTCCTCACCAATCCCGACATGCTCCATTACGGGATCCTGCCGAATCACAGGTTGTGGGAATCGTTCCTCTCCCGGCTGGATCACGTCGTGATCGACGAGATGCACTACCTGCGGGGGGTGTTCGGAAGCCACAGCGCCCGGATAGTCCACCGGCTCCGGCGCTTGGCGGCCCACTACGGATCGAGTCCGACGTTCGTCCTGACATCAGCCACTATCAGGAACCCCACCGAGTTAGCGTCACACCTCACAGGGCTGGATGTGACGCTGTTGGAAGGAGACACTTCTCCGGCCGGGGAGAGGATGGTGGTCCTGTGGAACCCCCCTTTGGAGGATCCCGAGTCAGGTGTCCGGCGCTCCCCGATCTACGAAGCGTCACACCTTTACGTGGACCTGGTGCGCCGGGGGATCCGCACCATCGTGTTCGGGCGGAGCCGCAAGACGACCGAGTTGATCCACATCGAATCCGCTCGGCGCCTCGGCAAGCTGGCGGATCGCGTCGCTCCCTATAGGGCCGGATACACGGCGGAGGATCGACGGGAGATCGAGCGGCGGTTCTTCTCGGGCGAGTTGCTGGGCGTCACGGCCACTAACGCCCTCGAACTGGGGATAGATGTCGGAGGCCTGGACGCCGCTTTGCTCTGCACCTTTCCCGGGACCATCTCCTCCTACCGCCAGCAATCCGGTCGCGCCGGAAGATCCCGCGAAACCTCCATGGTCGTGTTGATCGCAGGAGAGGACGCCCTGGATCAGTACTTCATGCGTCACCCCGATGAACTGCTGGCACGCCCGCCCGAGCCGGCGGTCATCAACCCCGACAACCCACGGATCCTCGATGTGCACGTGTCCTGCGCCGCCCACGAACTGCCCCTCGCCCTCTCCGACCGCCGGTACTTCGGTGAGGAGTTGGAGGAGGCCGCCCGCAGGCTGGTCCTCACGGGAAGCCTCCGGCATCGGCACGGGAGGCTCCACTGGACGGGCCGGCGATCACCGGCGCACCAGACGAGCCTCAGGTCCTCGGACAGACGCTCCTTCACGCTGTACGACGTGCTGGCGAAGAAGGTCATCGGTGTGTTGGAGTGGGAAAGGGCCTTCTCCGACGCGCACGAGGGCGCCGTGTACCTACACCGGGGCGCCACCTACCTGATCGAACGCATGGACCTGCACCGCCGGGAGATACTCGCCCGGCCCGGTCCGGTGGGCTACTACACAGAGCCCTACATCGAGAAGGACCTGAGCGTGGTCGACACCGAGCGGTCCTCGGAGATCGGCCGGACGGCATGCCACCTAGGTCGGGTGAGGGTGGCGTCGCACGTGGTCGGGTTCCGGAACCGCTTCGAAAGGGGGACAGGCGGACACCGCGAGATCAACAGACTCGACCTACCCCCGGTGGAGATGGAGACCCAGGCGTTCTGGTTCGCACTTACCGACTCTCTCCTGGAAGGAGCCGGCCTCGAGAGCCGACAAGCCCCCGGAGCCCTGCACGCCGCCGAGCACACCATGATCGGCATGATGCCGCTGTTCGCGATCTGTGACCGCAGCGACATCGGTGGTCTCTCCACCGCATACCATCCCGATACCCGGGGCCCGGCCATTTTCATCCACGACGGGTACGACGGGGGAGCGGGTATCGCTCCCACCGCCTACGAAACCGCTGGAGAACTGGTCGCCGCCACCCTGGAGACACTGCTGCAGTGCCCCTGCTCGACCGGGTGCCCTTCGTGTGTCCAGTCGCCCAAGTGCGGCAATTTCAACGAGCCTCTCTCCAAGATCGGAGCCATCCGGCTTCTCAACGCCTCGCTGGACGAGCCCGCTAATCCAGTCAATCGGTTGGGTGGATCGAAGCCCTAGGCCCTAACAATCGTACCCTAGGTCGGCAGACTCCGCTGCAAGACCCACTGCAGCATCGATAATGAGAATCACTAACTAAGCGAGGGCCGAGCTTTCATGAAAAAGGGGCTGACAATACCGTCCTCAACGATAACGAGAATCACTAACTAAGCGAGGGCCGAGCTTCGCAAAAGGGCTAACTATCCGGCGTTCTCCGAACAATAATGAGAATCACTTACTGCCCCATGTGTCGACTTGAGACTGAGTGTTCAGGTTCCTACACAAGTCGATAACTCCGCCGTTCACTTGTGCTACCGTACGCGCCGAGTCCCCCTATCCAGGTGCGCTCCGCCCGCCGATTGATCGTGGCAGATGAGCACCCTGCAAGTGGGATATCGTGACCGCATATGCGGGATAACACCCGCAAAGTGGAGTTCGACATATGGGAAGCAAGACCTCACATCAGCACGAGGCCGGGGATCACGAGCATCATCATGCCGATCACGGGCATTTGCACGACCCCCACGAGTGCGACACCCACGAACACCACGGCGATGATCCAAAGCATGTACACGACCCGCACGAGTGCGACACCCACGAACACCACGGGCACGACCACTCGGGACACGACGACCACGACCACGACCACCACGGGCATGACCACCCGGGACACGACGACCACGACCACGACGACCACTCAGGGCATGACCACGATGACCACGACCACTCGCACGACTACACGGATGTCAACCGGCGCAGCCTCGTCATAGCCCTCACCCTGATCGCGGGCTTCATGGTCGCCGAAGTAGTCGGCGGCATCTTGTCCGGGAGCCTGGCCTTGCTGTCCGATGCTGGGCACATGATCACCGATGCGGCGGCGATCGCCTTGGCGCTGGTTGCACAGCGGATGGCTCAGCGCGACGCGTCGGCCGAGCGCACCTTCGGATACCGCCGGGCGGAAGTACTGGCGGCGATGCTGAACGCCTTGAGCCTATGGTTGATCGCTGCCTGGGTGTTCTTCGAGGCCTACCACCGCCTCAGGGACGTGCCGGAGGTCGAGGGTGGCCTGTTGCTCATCGTCGGGGTTCTCGGCCTTCTGGTGAACATCGCCGCCGCCTGGGTCCTCCACCGGTCGGCGGAGCACAGCATGAACGTCGAAGGCGCATTCCGTCATGTGATGGCCGACCTGATGGGTTCGGTCGGCGTCGTCATCTCCGGAGTCGTCATAATCACGCTCGGTTGGACGATCGTCGATCCCATCCTGAGCATTTTGATCGGGCTTCTGATCCTGGCCAGTTCCTGGCGCCTCACCGTCAAGGTGTTCCACGTGCTGATGGAGGCCGTTCCCGAGAACATCGACGTGTACGCGCTCTGCCACGAACTGGAGGAACAACCGGGTGTCACCCTTGTGCACGACGTTCATGTGTGGACCATCTCCTCGGGGCACGAGTCGTTCACCGCTCACGTCCTCATCGATCCCTCCTACCAGGGGGACATGGACGATCTCATACACCGTATGCAGGCGATCGCCCGCCACAACTTCGGCATCGACCACATCACGATCCAAGCCGAGAAGTCGCTGGCGGGTTGTACCGAAAAACACCATGTCGGCCACCTGATGGCAAGGAAGCGGGCCGGAAGGAAGAAGAAGAGGTTCGCCCTCGCCTGACAGATGTATCACGAACCACAACGAAAGGAGCAACTAGATGGGCGGACATAACCCGCACGAGTGCGACACCCACGAACACCACGGCGACGAGCCGGGGCACGTGCACGACGACCACGAGTGCGACACCCACGAACACCACGCAGACGAACACGAGCATGACGAGCACGAGTGCGACACCCACGAACACCACGGCGACGAGCCGGGGCACGTGCACGACGACCACGAGTGCGACACCCACGAACACCACGAGCACCAAGCAGCCTGAACCTCATTACCAACCGGATCCTGCTGTGCCCTCACGGGGGTACAGCAGGTCGGTCGGCTGAATTCGGCTCCATGCTCCGAGGTCAACAAACGGCTCTCCCCCACCCACCGCCTGTTCGGGAGTCCCGGCCAGGTAGGCGAGACGCCAGACGCTCTATCGGTTAAACCCTTAGCCCCTCTAATCCAGCGACCCGTTAGAGGGGATCGCGTCTACTTCGCCATACTCGAGCGTAGGCTCGAGATAGCAAGCACGACGAAGAAGAGAATCACGGGCAGCACCGCCATGGTCGCGGAGCCCGACGTATTGGCGTGGAAACTGATCACCAGCCCGGCCAGCA
This sequence comes from Candidatus Spongiisociaceae bacterium, assembly GCA_965219685.1. Taxonomy (GTDB): domain Bacteria; phylum Actinomycetota; class Acidimicrobiia; order Spongiisociales; family Spongiisociaceae; genus JAPPFW01. Next base: position 2,780,357 of record CBDCOH010000002.1, read on the forward strand.
CGCTGAAAACGCCGATGCCGGCACTGGTAAGGATCATCGTCGGCACTCTCCGAACGAGCAACGCGGCGGTTGCCGGCGGCCCGACGAGCAAGCCCAGTGCGAGAAGGGTACCCACGGTGCGGAAGGATCCAATTATCGCCAGGGTTATCAGCGCCAGAAGCACTCCGTTCGTCAGTCCGGGATGCATCCCCAGCAAGCGGGCTTTCTGCTCGTTGAAGGAAAGGGTGAGAAAGCCCCGGTACATCAGAACGGTGGTCAGTATCACGATGACCGCCACCGCCACCAGCAGGAGTATATCCCCGGATGTCACACCCAGGGTGTCTCCGAACAGGATGGCCGCGAGGCTCCCGCTGTAGGATGGGGTTCGGGAGATGAATATCACCCCCAGCCCCAACATTCCCACGAACAGGAGGCCGATGCCCGTGTCCTCGGCGAAGACCGTCTGGCGATGCACGAGGTTGATACCACCGATCATGACCAGAGCGGCCAGCGCCGCGCCGATGAAGATGTTGAAGTCAAGAAGGATAGCGAGGGCTATGCCTGGAATCACGCCGTGAATCAAGGCATCCCCCAGGAAGCTCATCCCCCTGATCACCACCCACGTCCCTACCATCGAACCGGAAACGGCGGCAAGCGTGCCTCCGATCGCTGCCCTCTGCTGAAAAGCCAACTCGAACGGTTCGGTAAACCACTCCACAGAGTCCCATCGTAGTGGGGCTAGGACCGGCTCAGTTCCCTGGAGTGGTGAGTGGTGAGTGGTGAATGGTGAGTGGTGAGTGGTGAGTGGTGGAGCCTTAACACACCACGATTCACCAATCACCAGCCACCGATCACCATCAGCCAAGTATCTCGGCGATCCTCTCAGCGTTAACTCGGAGCATCCCGATGAGGCTGTCTGCGCCCGAACCGGGTTCGCCGAGCGATCCGGTATAGAGTTCCACCACCGCCACGTCGGAACCGGCCTCAGCCGCGAGTGCCTCTGCCAGCGCGGTGGACTCGATCGTCTCGGCGAAGATCGCCCGAACCCCTTCCTCCTGGATCCGCTCCACCAGGGCAGCAAGTTCTGCGGAACTGGGATCCGCCAGCGTCGCCCCGCCCGGAATAACCGTATCGACGATCTCGAAGCCGTACCTTGCCGCGAAGTAGCCGAGAGCATCATGGTTGGTGATCAGCTTGCGGTCCTCGGCGTGAACCGGAGCGAGGATTGACCTGATCTCCTCGTCAAGCGCCTCGAGTTCTGAAGCGTAGGACTCGGCCCGGCCTTCCCAATCGATCGACGGATCGAGCGCTGTCAACTGCTCGGCGATCAGGTGAGCGGCCTTGGCGACGCGCAGCGGATCCAACCAGAAGTGGGGATCCCCACCAGTGTGGGCGTGCCCCTCATCCTCGTCATGGCCCTCATCCTCATCATGCTCATGACCCTCATCCTCATCATGGCCCTCATCCTCATCATGCTCATGACCCTCATCCTCATCATGGCCCTCATCCTCATCATGGCCCTCATCCTCATCATGCTCATGACCCTCATCCTCATCATGGCCCTCATCCTCATCATGCTCATGACCCTCATCCTCATCATGACCCTCATCCTCATCATGGCCCTCATCCTCATCGTGCTCATGACCCTCATCCTCGTCATGACCCTCATCTTCGTCATGACCCTCGTCCTCATGCTCATGACCCTCATCCTCGTCATGCTCCCCCATATGCTCGTCATGCTCACCCTCGTCCTCATGGGCATGGGCGCCTCCGGCGAACGGCAAGGGATCGAGCAGGTCGCCGACCTCCAGCAGGTTCACGCCGTCTGCTTCGGCTGCTTCCAGCACGTCGATGAGCCCCTCCTCCAACTGGATCCCGTTGGACACCACGAGGTCCGCGTCGTGCAGTAGGGCCACCTGGGCGGCCGAAGCCCGGTAGTCGTGCGGATCGGCGCCCACGGGGAGCAGCACGACCAGGTCAGCGTCGGTGCCCACTATGTTCGACACGATGTCACCCAGGATCGTGGTGGTCACCACGACCATGAGGCGTGACGACTCCGCGGCCGCGCCGGATTCACTCTCGCTTGCAGATGCTGCATCCGAGGTCGCCTCGGCGGTCGTTGCCACTTCTTCTCCGTCCGAACCGCAGGCCGCAAAGAGCAGCAGGCAAGCGAACATCCAAGACAGGCTACGGTTCCGGAGGGTGGTCACGGGTATTCCTTTCTGGGAAAAATGAGAATAAGTATTATAACTATGGAGGACGGGACTGCAACAAGGTCAAGACCAGGACGGATGGATCGGTCGGTGGCGAGGCGGTCACTCCCGCATCCGATGACCGTCCTCGGGGCCGGCGCCCGGCCCTACCAGTAACGCGACCGGGGAGAACTCAGCCGCGGCGGTGGCTTCCATCGTTATCTCCCGGAACCCCAGGACGGCCGTCCTCAACCGCGCGGTGACGACGGCCGTTCTGGGACCGTATCCGGGGTCATAGGGGCAGGAGCACCGGACGAGCCGAGCGCCGTTGGCGCGCACCAGACGATCCGCCTCCTCTGAGGGCGAGCCGGTGGCGCCGAAGGGACGGAACGTCACCGGTGCGGCGGCGAGCGCCCCGGCCTCCGCGGCTGCTACCACCTTCTCCCTCGCCAGGACGACCTGTCCTATCGCGGCTAGGCCGTACATCAGCACCAACCCGAGTACGACCACACCAACCGCAGCAATCGCCGCCGAGCCTCGCTCCGATCTCATCCGTTGCCTGAGGGAACCTCGACCCTCATCGCAGTGGTCGACTCGAGCGGCACCCGGAGTCCTCCCAGGGCCGGGAGAACGGTGTGGCTGATCGCAACAGTGACCCGGGCCTGGCCGCCCACCACCGGCGGGCGCGAGACTGTGACCCTCGCGCGTCGTCCGAGTTCCTCGCCGAGCGCAGTCCGGGCCGCCTTGATCGCCCTGGCCGGATCGGGGGCGACGGCGGCCACGCGAGCACCCTCACGTGACGCCGTCGCCAGATGCAGGGAAGTCCTCGCCATTACCGCCACCTCGACAACCCCGACGATGAGGAGGAAGAGCAGTGGCATGACGAGGACGAACTCCATGGTGGCCGAACCTCCTTCCGCCCTCAGCCGATGAGCCCGTGGATGCCGCGCACCACCGCGCCGAAGAACTTTCCGAACAGGCTCGTCTTGTTGATCCACGCCAACAGCAGCGATGCCAGCCCGGCCGCGCACATACCTACCAGGGTGTACTCGACGGTTGCCTGACCTTCTTCTCCGGCGACAGCGCGGATCGCACGACGGACCATACGGGTGATTGCATTCATTGTGGGTTTCCTTTCTCCCGCCGCGGCGGGTAGACCGGCGTCCGGCCGGTGCGGGGGGAAGTGACATCTCAGAAACTCACGATGGGGCCCAGGAGGCGCACCATCGAAGGCAGGACCAGCGGCCCGACCATGAGGATCAGCAAGCCGGGGAGCATCAGCAACGTGAGCGGGAGAACCATCTTCACGGGAAGGCGTCGGGCCCTCTCCACCGCTGCCGCCCGGGCCGCTGCCCGGTGCTCGGTGGCCAGGGCGGTCAATGCCAGACCGAGTGGCGCTCCCGAGAGTTGCGCCGCTCCCACCTGGCGGAACATGCGACCACCGACACCGCCCGAGTTCAGTAGCGAAGCGGCGAGGCCCTCCTGTACGGACCGACGCAGGACCTGATCCACCTCGTCACGAAGTTGGGACTCGAGAGCCTCCCGCGCCAGGAGCAGGGCCGCGGCAGGTGATAGACCACCCGACAGTCCTATGAGCATCGAATGCGTCAGGAGTTCGATCTCACCCTGCGCCGACTGGCGGGCAACGCGTGCCTCTCTCAACGCTCGCTGACGCTTGAACGCGAACCAGAACACGGCGGCACCGGCTCCGGCAACGGGATTGGAGAGGCCTATGGCAGCGCCGGCGGCGGCCACCAGGCGGAGTCCGGTCGGGTAGACGGACAGGACTCCGTAGACCACGCCCGCGACGGCTAGAACCGTGAACCGGGTCACGAGAGCCTCCTGCCGATCGCCAGGGTCATCACACCCCCGGAGAGAAGGAGCAGGGAGCCGACCCCGACCAGGATGGGGCCGATCCGGCCCAGAGCCATGAGATCGGATAGCGAACCGGTGATCAGGGCGGCGGCCAGGCCGAAGACAGGTACCGCGGTGAGCACCACGACTGACGCTCGCGCGGTCGCGCCGGCCGCTCTGGTCTCCCTTGCCAGTTCGATCCGGTCAGCCTGGATACCGGCCAGGGTGGCGAAGGCCGAGGCCACCTGCCCGCCGCTCTCCGCCCCGATTCGCATTGCCGCGGCAGCAAGACGACCGGTTGCGGGCAGAGCCTCGGATGCGGCCTCAGCGACTTCGCCCATCGGGCGTCCCGACCGGGCAAGTCGCACGACGTAGGCCAGATCGAGCCCGGGCGCCCTCACGCGTGCCTCGACCAGGGCGTGGCGAAGGCTGCGCCCGGCCCGTAGCTCGGCGCTCACCGCCTGCAGGTAGGCGACTTCCTGGAATGGATCGGATCTGCGGGCACGGAGACCCATCCAGGTCGCGAGACCCAGGCCGGCCAGGCTCGCCCACCACGGCAGGAGGACGGCCGCGCCCAGCGCAAGGGGTTCCCAGAATCGTCGCGGCCGTAGCGCGACCCCGACCGCGACCATCGCCGCGATCAACACCGCGACTCCCGGCATCCATCCTGGTCCACCTCGGCGATAACCTCGATGCGACGGTGAGCATCCCGCCGGGTCAGATGGACGATGAGGTCGACGCCCGAGCGGAGCTGGCGGCGAACCGCCACCTCCCCCACACCCTCGCCCGACAGAGCCAGGGTCTCGAGTCGCCAGAGCGCGTCTTCGGGACCGTTGGCATGAACGGTGGAAAGGCTGCCGTCATGACCGGTGTTCATAGCGGCGATCATGTCCAGGGCCTCGGGGCCTCTGACCTCGCCGACCACGATCCGGTCAGGCCGAAGGCGCAACGCAGTACGGACCAGATCGGCGAGAGTCACCCGACCCCGGCCCTCGGCGTTGGGAGGGCGCGCCTCGAGACGCACTACGTGACCGCGAAAGCGGAGCTCGGCTGCATCCTCGACGGTAACGATCCGCTCTCCGGCGGGTACGGTGGCCGCGAGCGCGTTGAGCAGGGTCGTCTTTCCGGTCCCTGTGCCGCCACTCACGACAATGTTCTTCCTGTCCACGACGGCTCGGTGGAGATAGGACCGTTGGCCGGTGGTCATCGAACCCCAGTCGACAAAAGTATCCAGGTCGGGGGCCACTGCGGTGAAACGTCGGATCGCGACGACCGGACCTTCTACGGAGACCGGCGGGATCACGGCGTGCAGACGGCTTCCGTCCGGCAACCGGGCACTGAGCAGCGGGCTCGCCCGGTCGAGGCGAAGACCCAGCGGGCCGATGGTGCGCTCGACGGCCGCCAGGACCGCGGCGTCGTCGACAAACACCACGTCAGTCGGTTCCAGGACGCCGCCTCGCTCCACCCACACCTGGTCCGGACCGTTGACGAAGACATCCGACACGGCCGGATCCCGGAACAGGGGCTCTAACGGACCCATCCCCACCAGGTTGTCAACCACGAGATCCACCGTCTGGGGCGAGGCCAGTGGCGACTCGATGGAGAGGATGCGCCTCACCTCGGCCTCCGCTCCTTCGCGGCTCAACTCGACATCGGACTCGAGAACCCGTCGCAGGACACGGTCGACTACGGCCATGGCCATCTCCAGACTCCCGCCCAGGAGCGAAGCCATCTGCCGGCGGGCGCTCTCCGGGCGATCACCGATGCGATCGCGGTGCGATCCGGGCAGTTGACAACGGGACCGGGTCCAGGCTTGACCCTTGCTATCCCTGTTCGGACCCACACCCGCGGTCTTGCCTTGGTGTTGACCCCAGGCATCAAGGGCGCCACCTCCGCGAAGGGGATCCCGGGAATCGGCTTGCGAGCCCTGACCACCACGCACGGCCACGAGTCGACCAGCGCCGAAACCACCGGCGCAGCCGACGCGACATCGATTCCCCCATGGGGCAGTACGGCAACCCCCGATCTCGGAGGAACCAGTTCGGCCAGGGTCGGCTCCTCCTCCACCAGGCGCGCAAGGGTCCGGTTGCCGGGCAGGGGAATGCCGTCCAGGTCGAGATCGATGACAAGCACCGTCCTCTGGAACGAGGCCAGGGCAAAGGGCGCCACCACACCGAGGACGTCGTCGTGCAGGGTATGGACGGCTAGCGCCACCATTTCCCATCTCGTTCCGGACAACAAGGATGATGGCTTGGTTGTCGATAGTTTGTATTTGTTAACATACCGCCAATGTACCGCACCGGTAGGCCGGTGTGAACCCCCTTGTCTTGCGGGTGGCGAAGAAAACCTCAACGGTCGGATTGGCGCGACACCGGACAACCTCCCGGCGGGCGCACAAGCGGCTCCCCTACGAGCGGGCCGTAGAATGCACAAGGTGATCGCGACCCCCCACACCGGGAAGGCTGCCGCCTTCTTCGACCTGGACAAGACCGTCATCGCCAGGTCCTCGACCCTGGCGTTCGTCCGGCCCCTCCGGAAGGCGGGAATGCTGAGCCACCGGGCCGTACTGAAGGCCGCCGTGGCGCAGGCCATCTATCGAACCGTCGGCGCCGACCAGGCGAAGCTCGACCGGCTGCGGGATCAACTGGTCGGCATGAGCAAGGGCTGGAAGGCAGACCGGATCCGCCGCCTGGTGCAGGAAACCGTCGATGAAGTCATCTCTCCGCTCGTCTATGCCGAGGCGTTGGCCCTGATGGACGCGCACCGGCGGGAGGGCCGGAAGATCGTCATAGTTTCCATCTCCCCCGAGGAGGTGGTCCGTCCGCTGGCCGGGTACATCGGGGTGGACCACGTGATCGCGACCCGCTCTGCGGTGGACGAGGATGGTCGTTACGCCGGGCGGATCGCCTTCTACGCCACGGGAGAGGCGAAGGCGGAGGCCGTTCGTAGCTTGGCCCTGCAGTGGAGTCTGGACCTGGAACGATGTTTCGGCTACTCGGATAGCTCGACCGACCTGCCCATGCTCGAGGCCGTGGGACGACCCGTCGCCGTCAACCCGGATCGCGCTCTCCGGGCGGTCGCGACCGAGCGGGGCTGGCCGGTAGTCGAGTTCGACAGCCCGGTGACGCTGCGGACCCGTCTCCAGACCCTCCCCAGGCCCGGCGCACCCTTGGTGTCCGGGACCGCATTGGCCACCGCAGTGGTCGGCGCAGTGGCGCTGTGGGCGTTGAAGGCCCGGCAGAGAGCTACGTGAGCCGCGCATGCCGGCCGGGGCGTGAATAGGATTCCGGGGATGGGCGGCGTCCGACACCCCAGGCCCGAGCCTCCTGCCACGTCGAGCGATGTCGCCTAGCGCCAGGCGGATCCTGTCCTTCCTCGGGATCCTGGCGGTTCTGATTGCGGCGTGGGAAGGTTACAAGTGGATGGGCACCGCGACGGGCGGCGTCTGGCCCGGTACCGGTGTCCAGCTACCGGTGCGCACCAACGAGCGTTCGATGCCCCACACGTGGGACGTGGTCATCGCCCTCCTCCGCCCGGCACGCCGGGGGGGTGACATGCTGCTGCTGGTCCTCCTGCGGGCCGCTCTCTTCACCTGGCGCTCCGCCCTCCTCGGGTTCCTGCTGGGGAGCGCGGTCGGTTTCGGGCTCGGCGTGTTGTTCGTGCGTTCGGCCCTCGCCGAGCGCGGCCTGATGCCCCACGTGGTTGCCTCCCAGACCGTTCCCATCCTCGCCATCGCTCCGATTCTGGTGGTCTGGGCCGGTCGCCTGAACATCTCCCGCTGGCTGGTGGTGGCGGTGGTCTCGGCCTATCTGGCCTTCTTCCCCGTCGCCATCAACACGCTGCGGGGGCTGCGCTCGCCTGACGCAACCGCGTCCGAGCTCATGCGGTCCTACGCGGCCACACCGAGCCAGGTGCTGTGGAAGCTCCAGGTGCCCGCAGCGCTGCCGTACCTCTTTCCCGCCCTCAAGATCGCCGCGACCGCCTCGATCATCGGCGCCATCGTCGGGGAACTACCCGCCAGCATGCCCGACGGACTGGGCCGGGCCATACTCAACTTCGCCGCGGCCTTCTCCGCCGCCCCGGAGAAGCTCTTCGCGTCGATCCTCGTCGCCTCGCTGGTGGGTATAGGGTTTGTCGGCATCGTGGTCCTCGCCGAGCGAGTCCTGATACCGCCCTCCCGGCGATTGGAAGACGTCAGCGATGCGGCGGGGTCACGGGGCGGTGGTCCGAAGGAGGTAGTCGCATGAGCGCGCTCGACCTGCGCGGGGTCGACAAGGTTTTCAACCCCGGCTCGGACCATGAGGTACGAGCAGTCCACGGCATTGACCTCCAAGTGGAGCGAGGGGAGTTCATCTCCGTCATCGGACCGTCCGGATGCGGGAAGTCGACCCTCCTGCGGCTGATCGGAGACCTCACCCCGCCCACCGCCGGCACCGTGTCGGTCAACGGCAAGACCCCTGCCCAGGCGCGGCTCGACCGCGACTACGGCATGGTGTTCCAGTCTTCCACCCTTCTGGATTGGCGAAAGGTGCAGGCCAATGTGGAACTTCCGCTCGAGATCATGGGAATGGAGACCGCCGAACGCGCGCGGCAGGCGGCGGCCATGCTCGAGTTGGTCCAACTCGAGCAGTTCGCCGGCCATTACCCGTGGCAGCTGTCGGGGGGGATGCAACAACGGGTAGCCATCGCCAGAGCCCTGGCCTTCAAGCCCTCCCTGCTGCTCATGGACGAACCCTTCGGGGCTCTTGACGAGATGACCCGCGAGCGGATGCAGTACGAGTTGCTTCGCATCCGGGCCGAGACGGGAACGACGGTGGTGTTCGTCACCCACTCCATTCCCGAGGCCGTGTTCCTGTCGACCCGGGTCGTGATCATGTCGCCCCGTCCCGGAAGCATCACCGAGGTGGTGGAGATCGACCTCCCGGAGCCGCGCTCCTACGAGACCCGCGAGGACCAACGATTCTTCGAACTGCTCACCAGCGTCCGTGAGGGACTGAGGGCCGTGGAGGCGTTGTGACCAAGCATCGGGACTTCCTAGCGAAGGTCTACTACCGGCTCCCCGCCATCGGGATCTTCGTGGGCGGGCTGATCATCTGGGAGACGGTCGTGAGAGCCTTCAACATCAAGGGTTTCATCCTCCCGGCGCCCACCGCGATCGCCACCACGTTCGCTACCGAGACCTCCGACCTGCTAGCCGCCGGAGCCGGGACCTTCTCGACCGCGCTGGCCGGCTTGTTGCTTGGCAGCGTCGTGGCGGTGCTGACAGCCCTGGCGGCTGCTCGGTGGCGCTTCGTGCGCGACGGGGCCCTTCCCTTCGCGATCGCGGCCAACTCGACCCCGATCATCGTGCTGGCGCCGATCGCCAACTCCTGGTTCGGGCTCCGGAGCCCGTTCGGCTCGATCTTCGTCGTCGCGATCCTGGTGTTCTTCCCGGTGATGATCAACCTCGTTCGCGGACTCCTCTCGGTCGAGGCCTCGCAGATCGAGCTGATGGACTCCTACGCAGCCGGCCGGCGCACCACCCTGTGGAAGCTGCAACTACCGAACGCCGCCCCTTACCTCTTCTCCGCGCTGAAGGTGGCCGCCGCGCTGAGCCTCATCGGCGCCATCGTCAAGGAGTTCTTCGGAGGATCCCAGGAACGGCTCGGCCAGTACATCACCACCAAGGCGGGACTCCTCCAGTTCGAGGAGGCTTGGGCGGCGATCGTACTGGCCTCCGTGTTCGGCATCGCGCTGTACAACGTCGTGGTGCTGGTCGAACGCCGGATCATCCCCTGGCACGTGTCCGTTCGCAACGCCTGAACACCCCCGGGCAGACGAACGCGGCGATTCGTCGACAGCGTTCCCGTTTCAGTCGTCACCGGGTATGAAAGAGCGGCTATCCTTCCGCGTTTCCCCCGAAGGGCGCTGTCAAACCGGGGTGGAGCGTGGCTGCGGCGCCGCTCTGTGTCCAGGAGGGTCCGAAGGATCGCTGTGGCGGCGGACGATGGGGCGCCGGACGGGCGGAGCACTATGAAGGGAGCGAAATGAGGAGATTTCGAGTAGTCACCGCGCTGGTGGCGGCACTGGCACTGCTTTTAGTCGCCTGCGCCGAGGACGAGGCTGAACTTACCCCGATCAACCTGCAGCTCCAATGGGTGGCGCAGGCACAGTTCGCCGGCTACTACGCGGCTGTCGATCAGGGGTTCTACGCCGACGAAGGACTGGACGTGACCATCCTCGAAGGCGCGGTCGAGATCGTCCCCCAACAGGTCGTGGCGACCGGAGGCGCCGAGTTCGGCCTTGCCTGGGTTCCCAAGGCCCTGGTCTCGAACGAGGAGGGCGCCGGCCTGGTGAACGTCGGCCAGGTGTTCCAGCGGTCCGGGACGCTGATGGTCTCATGGGCCGACTCCGGTATCAGTTCACCGAGCGACTGGGAAGGCAAGATCGTCGGAAACTGGGGATTCGGGAACGAGTACGAGTTGACGGCCGCCATCGAGAAGTTCGGTGTGAACGTGGACGAACTGGTCGCGCAGAGCTTCGACATGGAAGCGCTGCTCAACCGGGAGATCGATGCTGCCGAGGCGATGATCTACAACGAGTACGCCCAGGTCCTGGAGGCGACCAACCCCGATACGGGCGAGTTGTACCAGCCCTCCGACCTCAGCGTGATCGACTTCAACGACCCGTCGATTGCGACGGCGATGCTCCAGGACGCCATCTGGGTGACGGAGACGTATGCAGACGAGAACGCCGAGACCGTCGAAGCCTTCCTGCGGGCCAGTTTCCGTGGATGGATCTACTGCCGTGACAACCCGGACAGTTGCGTGGACATCGTCCTCGCGGCCGGACCCACTCTGGGGCGAAGCCACCAGGCCTGGCAGATGAACGAGATCAACGGCCTCATCTGGCCGTCACCCCTCGGCATCGGCGTCATGGACGGAGCCCTGTGGCAGCAGACCATCGACGTGGCCACCAGCCAGGGAGTGATCCAGGGCGTTCCGGGCGCCGGCTCGTACCGGACCGACTTCGCCCAGAGCGCGGTGGACGCGCTGGAGGACGATGGACTCGACACGGTCGGCAACAACTGGCGACGGGTCGACGTCCAGCTGAACCCGGGCGGCGAGTAGTACCCGGATCGACGCTCAACAATCCAGAAGGGACAGCGAACCGACAGAACCGGCTCGCATGATCGGCGGGACCGTGCCGGGCGAATGGTCACGGTCCCGCCCATACCCGACGGCAAGCCGTCCGGTTGCGCTCTCCCGATGAAGAGAACCAGGGGATCGGAGAGATAGCTATGGCAAACATCGTTCGGGCGGCGCTCCTGCAGGCTGCATGGACCGGTGACCGGGAGTCGATGGTCGAGAAGGGCGCCCACTACGCGTACGAGGCGGCCGACCGGGGCGCCCAGGTGATGTGCTTCCAGGAACTGTTCAACGGCCCCTATTTCTGCCAGGTCCAGGACGACGACCACAAGGACACGGCCGAGGCGGTGCCCGACGGACCGAGCACGCAGCGGATGATCGAGGTCGCCCAGGAGACGGGCATGGTGCTGGTCGTCCCTCTGTACGAGAAGGAGGACGACGGCTTCCTCTACAACACCGCGGCGGTCATAGACGCGGACGGCACCTATCTGGGCAAGTACCGCAAGACCCATATCCCGCACGTCAACGGGTTCTGGGAGAAGTTCTACTTCCGGCCCGGGAATCTGGGCTACCCGGTGTTCGACACCGCGGTGGGCCGCATCGGCGTGTACATCTGCTACGACCGGCACTTCCCCGAGGGATGGAGAGCCCTGGGCCTGGCCGGCGCCAAGATCGTGTTCAACCCATCGGCCACCAGCCGCGGGCTGTCCATGTACCTATGGAACCTCGAACAGCCTGCCTCGGCGGTGGCCAACGAGTATTTCGTGGGCGCCATCAACCGGGTCGGCAAGGAGCCCTACGGCGACAACGACTTCTACGGCTCCTCGTACTTCGTGGACCCCCGGGGGCAACTGGTCGGCGATGCGGGCTCGGACACCGACGAGGAACTGGTGATCAGAGACCTCGCGATGGACCTGATCGATGAGGTGCGCAAGACCTGGGCCTTCTACCGCGATCGTCGCCCCGACGCCTACGACCCCCTCGTCGCCCCCTGACCGGCTCGGCGTGAAACCGACCGGGGTCTGGCTGCGGGTTGGCCACCGGTGGGGGCGGGTGACGGCTCACTCCGACCCAGGGTCCAAGCGCCGTTCAGCCCATGGCCTCCAAGATCGCGACGAGCCCTGCCACTACCGCAACGATCCCGGCACCCTGCAGCCACAACGCTCGGTACATGTCAGCGCGCAGCCTGGACTCGACGCCGGCCAGTTCGGTCTTGAGTACGTCGCGGGTCACCAGCGGACTTGTCGCATCACCGATGACCTCAACAACGCCTTCGGCCGCTTGTTCCTCCATCCCTGAGGAGCGTAGCTTGCGGACTCCAGCATGCGTGTCGAAGGTCGGTGCGGTCACCATACTCCTTCCGTATACTCCTTCCGTTCTACTCTGCTAATCATAGTATCTGTTGTTAGTTATGAATAGTCCGCTCTCTGGCATAAAGCTATGATCCCGGCCTCTGCAGCTTCCACGGTCACCCCTTCAAGACCTAGTTCCCGTCGGTGGGCGAGGACTTGCACAGCTTCCACTTCGGCAAGCCGTGGCGGACCAGATCTTGCGCGGAGTTGGCACTGATCTCCAGGCAACTGTCCGGCCAGTCGCCGGAGAGATCGCGTACCGGTAAGGTCGATATACCTGCCCGCGAGCCGTGGGTCGGCAATAACCAGTCGACCGGTACAACCGGGCTCGCTTGCGAGGCCGGGAAGTTATCCTATGGGCTTCACCCGACAAACGGAGGACGGTCGTGGGAATCCATGCTGACCTGCTAGAACGCCACCGGGCGGTGATCCCCCCATGGGTGGGTCTCTACTACGACGAGCCGATCTCGCTGGTGGACGGGGAGGGTCGCCACGTCATCGATGCCGAGGGGAACCGCTACCTGGACTTCTTCGGCGGGATCCTGGTGACGATCGCCGGCCACCGCGTGCCCCGGGTGGTGGAGGCGATCAAGGCACAGGCGGACCGGATGCTGCACGCCTCCACCCTGTACCTGATGGAGTCACACATCGAACTGGCCGAGCAGATCGCCGAGTTGTCGGGCATCCCCGACGCCAAGGTCTTCTTCGCCAACTCCGGCACCGAGGCCAACGACACAGCCCTGATGCTGGCCACCCAGTACCGCCGCTCCAACCAGGTCCTCGCCGTGAGGGGCAGCTATCACGGCAAATCCCACAGCGCCATCGCGGTCACCGGGAACGCGGCATGGTCGGGCACCACCTTCAGCCCCTTCCAGGTGACGTACGTCCACGGCGGCTACAAGGTCCGCTCCCCGTTCGGACACCTGCCCGACGACCAGTTCATCGCCAGGTGCGTCGACGACCTCCGCGACCTGCTCGACATCGCCACGGCCGGCAACGTCGCCGCCATGATCGCCGAGCCCATCCAGGGGGTGGGGGGATTCATAACCCCGCCTGACGGGCTGTTCGGGGCCATGAAGGAGGTGCTGGACGAGCACGGGATCCTCTTCATCTCCGACGAGGTCCAGACCGGGTGGGGCCGCACCGGCGAGCACTTCTGGGGGTACCAGGCGCACGGCATCGTGCCGGACCTGCTCACCTTCGCCAAGGGCCTCGGCAACGGCATGGCGATCGGGGGCGTGGTCGGCCGCAGGGAAATCATGGACTGCTACCCCGCCAACGCCATCTCGACATTCGGGGGTAACCCGATGGCGACCACGGCCGGCCTCGCCACGCTCGAGGTCCTGGTCGAGGACGACCTCCAGTCCAACGCGTACAAGGTGGGAGCCCAGCTGAGGAACGGGCTCGACCACCTTGCCCTGGAGACCGAGGAGATCACCGAGGTTCGGGGCAAGGGCCTGATGCTGGGCGTGGAGTTGTCGGACCCCGGCACCGGCCAGCCCGACGCGGCGCTGACCGGGGCCGTCATGGAGGCGGCCAAGGTCGAGGGACTCCTCGTCGGCAAGGGCGGTCTGTACGGGAACGTGCTGCGCATCGCCCCGCCCCTGTCCGTCACCGAGGCGGAGTGCGACGAGGGCCTGGCGATGCTCGACGCCGCCGTCCGTCGTGCAACCGGGGCCTGAAACCGAGACAGATGGTGGTCTGTTTGCGAACCGGCGTCGCGACAGGCGCAGGCAGCGGCGTTCCTCGCACGGCCCGCCGACGAAGGCGTACCCGCAGCGGTACGTCGAGGAGGCGAAACGCCGCGAGGGGCGTCGATGGCAAGCATGACACGACAAGTTGGTTTGCAGACAGACCACAGGAGGAAAGCCATGGGAAGTGCACTCATCAAGAACGGCACCGTCGTCACCGCCACCGAGACCATGCAGGCCGACGTGCTCATCCAGGGCACGAAGGTGGTTGCCCTGGTGTCCTCCGCCGACGTCGACCTGGGCCTGGCGGCGGATCGCACCATCGACGCATCCGGCAAGCTCGTGATACCCGGCGGCATAGACGTACACACCCACATGGAGCTTCCTTTCGGGGGAACATTCGCCGCGGACACGTTCGAGACCGGTAGCCGCGCCGCTGCCTGGGGAGGTACCACCACGATCGTCGACTTCGCAGTGCAGACCAAGGGCGAGTCGGCTATGGAGGGCTTCGAGGCTTGGATGGCCAAGGCCGAGGGCGAGTGCGCCATCGACTACGGCTTCCACATGATCACCGGGGACATCAACGAGCAGACGCTCAAGGAGATGGACATGCTGGTCGACGAGGGGGTCACCTCGTTCAAGATGTTCATGGCCTATCCGGGCGTCTTCTTCTCCGACGACGGCGAGATCGTGATGGCCATGCAGAAGGCCGCCGAGAACGGATCGGTGATCGCCATGCACGCCGAGAACGGGATCGCCATCGATGTGTTCGTGAACCAGGCCTTGGCACGCGGGGAGACCGACCCTATCCATCACGGTCTGGTGCGGAAGTCGGTGCTGGAAGGTGAGGCGACCCACCGCGCCATCCGGCTGGCCGAGGTTACGGGCGCCCCGGTCTACTTCGTGCATCTCTCGGCTCTCGAAGCCCTCGAGCAGGTGACCCTGGCCCGTGACGAGGGCAGGAACGTCTTCGCGGAGACATGCCCCCAGTACCTGCTGCTGGACCTCGACAACCTCGGGAACGGGTTCGAAGGGGCCAAGTACGTGTGCTCGCCCCCCCTGCGCGACCGGGCTGCGGGCCACCAGGAACGGCTGTGGCGGGGCCTCAAGACCGACGACCTGCAGGTGGTCTCCACGGACCACTGCCCGTTCTGCATGGGTGACCACCACACCTTCGGCGTCCAGAAACAACTCGGACGGGGGAACTTCGCGGCGATCCCGAACGGGATCCCGGGAGTCGAAAACCGGATGGAACTGATCTTCGACGCGGGTGTCTCAGATGGGCGCATCAATCCCAACCGGTTCGTCGAGATCACCTCAACCACACCCGCCAAGATGTTCGGCCTGTTCCCGAAGAAGGGGACCATCGCGGTGGGTAGCGACGCGGACATCGTGATTCTCGACCCGGACCGGACCCACACCATCTCGGTGGACACCCACCACATGGACGTCGACTACTCGGCCTACGAGGGTCGGGAGGTCACCGGCAAAGTCGAGACGGTTCTTTCCAAGGGCAAGGTGATAATCGCCGACGAGCTTTACCACGGCCGCAAGGGCGACGGAGACTACCTCCGGCGCGGTACGACCATGCTGCTCCGCTGAGCCGGATGCACCGGGACAACCGGCGCCGGCGGATGCGGGCGCCGGCCGAGCAGGCGACGCAACGACATCGAGAACGAGGGCGGTAGCGATGAAGACCATCACCCATTGGATCAACGGCAAGTCCTGGGAGGGCGAACCGGAGCGTACCGGTCCGGTGTTCAATCCGGCCACCGGTCGCCAAGCGGCCGAGGTCGCGTTCGCCACCGCCCACGAAGTGGACCAGGCGGTGGGCGCCGCCCGCAAGGCCTTCGAAGACTGGCGGTCGGTCTCCCTCACCCGCCGCCAGAACATCATGTTCTCCTACCGGGAGTTGATCACCCGGCACCGACTCGACATGGCCCGCGTCCTCACCGCCGAACACGGGAAGACGCTCGACGACGCTCTGGGCGAGGTCCAGCGCGGCCTCGAGGTGGTGGAGTTCGCCTGCAACATCGCCCACCTCGTCAAAGGAGAGTTCTCGGAGCAGGTGAGCAGCGCCGTCGATACCTACACGGTGCGCCAGCCGCTGGGGGTGGCCGCCGGTATCACACCGTTCAACTTCCCCGCCATGGTGCCGATGTGGATGTTCCCGATCGCCATCGCCTGCGGGAACACCTTCGTGCTCAAACCATCCGAGAAGGATCCATCCCCGTCGTTGCTCAACGCGGAACTCCTCGCCGAAGCAGGCCTCCCCGACGGGGTGTTCAACGTGGTCCACGGCGACAAGGCGGCGGTGGACGCCATACTCGCCCACCCCGACATCGCCGCAGTCTCGTTCGTCGGCTCGACCCCGATCGCCCGCTACATATACGAGCAGGGAACCCGTCACGGCAAGCGGGTCCAAGCCCTGGGCGGGGCCAAGAACCACATGATCGTGCTGCCCGACGCCGACATGGACCTGGCGGCCGACGCGGCCGTGTCGGCCGGCTACGGATCTGCGGGCGAGCGCTGCATGGCCATCTCGGTGGTGGTCACGGTGGGTGACGCCGCCGACCGCCTCCTGCCCAGGGTCCGGGAACGGATCGCGGAGTTGGTGGTAGGGCCTGGGGACTCCGAAGGAGCCCAGATGGGACCGCTGGTCACCGCCCAGCACCGCGACCGGGTGGCGGGCTACGTAGACGCCGGCGAGTCCGACGGAGCACGCCTCCTCGAGGACGGCCGCGGTTTCACCAGCGAAGGGCACGAGGACGGGTTCTTCTTCGGACCCACGCTGTTCGACGAGGTCACACCCGACATGTCGATCTACCGGGACGAGATATTCGGGCCGGTCCTGTCGGTGGTGCGCACCGGCTCCTACCAGGAGGCCATCGACCTCGTAAACGTGAACCCCTACGGCAACGGGACCGCTGTTTTCACTAACGACGGCGGTGCGGCACGCAAGTTCCAGGCCGAGATAGAAGTGGGGATGGTCGGAATCAACGTACCGATCCCGGTACCCCTGTCGTTCTACTCCTTCGGAGGTTGGAAGGACTCGATCTTCGGTGGCCATTCCATCTACGGGCCCGAGGGGGTACATTTCTACACCCGGCCCAAGGTCGTCATAGCCAGGTGGCCGGATCCCATCCACCGGGGAGTGGACCTCGGATTCCCCCAGCACCGCTGACGGACCATTCGGACGGATTGGAAAGGATGGCTAGCACTATGGACTTCGGCGTCGTACTCCAGACCGATCCACCTGCGTCACGCCTGGTCGAACTGACCCGTATCGCAGAGGCCAACGGATTCACCCACGCGTGGACCTTCGACTCCCACGTGCTGTGGCAGGAGCCCTTCGTCATCTACTCGAGGATGCTGGCCGAGACCGACCGCATGGTGGTAGGTCCCATGGTCACCAACCCCGGTACGCGCGATTGGACCGTGCTGGCCTCCCTGTTCGCCACCCTCAACGACATGTACGGGGACCGGACCATCTGCGGGATGGGACGCGGCGACTCGGCCCTGCGGGTTATCGGTCGCAAGCCCCGCACCCTGGCCAAGATGGTCGAGTCGATGAAGGTGATCAAGGGGCTGGTTGCGGGGGAGGAGGTCGACTACGACGGTACGCCTCTCCGGATACCCTGGATCTCGGAAGGCTGGGACCTGCCGATGTGGGCGGCGGGTTACGGACCGAAGGCGCTGGCCACGATCGGGCGGCACGCCGACGGATTCATCCTGCAGTTGGCCGACCCCCAGATCCTGGAGTGGACGGTGGGGGCGGTGCGAGCCGCGGCGGTGGATGCGGGCCGCGATCCTGGCGAGATAGCCGTGTGCGTAGTGGCGCCCGCCTACGTGGGTGACAATATCGAGCACCAGCGGGAGCAACTCCGGTGGTTCGGAGGGATGGTCGGCAACCATGTCCACGACTTGGTGAAGCGCTACGGCTCGGACAGTCCGGAGATGGTGCCTGAGGTGCTGGCCGACTACATCGCAGCCCGGGAAGGCTACGACTACGCCCACCACGGCAAGGCCGGCAACCCTTCAACCGATTTCGTGCCCGACGCCATCGTCGACCGCTTCTGCGTGCTCGGCACAGCGCAGGATCACATCGACAAACTGCAGCAGCTCCGAGAGCTGGGCATGGACCACTTCGGGATCTACCTGATGCACGACGACCGGGAGAACACGTTGAAGGCCTACGGCGAGACTGTTGTACCTGGGTTGGTGAATGGTGAATGGTGAATGGTGAATGGTGAATGGTAGGTCCGGCGGATCATTCGAACAGGGCGGATGCGTCCCAGTCCGAATGCCCTGGCGTCACATAGTCATATAGCACCGCCCGGCACACGTCCTCGGTGCTGGTCCCGATGAGCCCGATGATGTTGTCGATCTCGTCGGCTGCGGCCTTCGATATCTTGAATCTTTGAGACCAGACCCGTTGGCGGCCTTTAGCCGTCCGCCCGAACCGCCTCGCCCAACCGACTCCCGGGGAGCGTTCGGGAGGCCCTTCTCAGTAACCGGACTCAGCGACGGGTGAGCGACCCCCGCCGGCCACCGACCGATACTCGTCGTCGCTCACCTTGCGGCCCTCCCAGACAGTAGCCCCGCCAGTGGTATGCGACAGGTGGGTCATGGGCGAGTCGGGTAGGGCGCCATGCCAGTGGACCTCCCCCGGTGGGGAGTGGACGATGTCGCCGGTTGAGATCTCCGCGGCGGCGCCATCCTCACTCTGGACCAGTCCCGCGCCACTCGTAACATGCAACACTTGGCCGTCCGGGTGGTGGTGCCAGTCGGTTCTTGCACCCGGTGAGAAACTCACCGCCAGGACATTGAGAACCCCGTCGGTCCTTACCGGCCCGAACAGAACCTCGCCCGTGAAGTTCCCGGCCGGAGCCTTCTCCCATCCGATCTGTCCAGGCTTCCAGTGTTCCATGGATCCTCCCCATAGTGCTCGCCCGGTGGAACTCTAGGAGATCCGCTCGGCTTTCTCGTCGATGAGCCGCCAGAGTCTCTCGACATGCTCCTCACGGGTGTTGACCTGGCCGATGGACACTCTCAGGAAGGACATCCCGTCGATGCGCGACCGCGTCAGGAAGGAATGGCCGGATCGGTTGACCTCGGTAGCCAGCGACTCGGTTGCGTCGTTGCCGGCCCGGTGCCGGAAACACACCAGCGAGAACGGAACGGGCGCTGCCAATTCGAGGCGGTCGTCCTCCTCGATCCGGGTCGCGAAGTCCCGAGCCCACGCCACATTGGCTCTGATACGGGCCCGGATTCCCGATGCGCCGTAGTAGCGAAGCACGAACCACAGCTTCAGCGAGCGGAACCGGCGCCCCAAGGCCACGTGCCAGTCCCGGTAGTCGATCACCTGGCCGCTCTCGGAGGCCTCGTTCCGCAGGTACTCGGGCAGGATCGAGAGGGCGTGGATGAGGGGAGCGCGATCGGCCACGAAGAACAGGG
The DNA here is from genome assembly GCA_965219685.1 of Candidatus Spongiisociaceae bacterium. Classification (GTDB taxonomy): domain Bacteria; phylum Actinomycetota; class Acidimicrobiia; order Spongiisociales; family Spongiisociaceae; genus JAPPFW01. The sequence goes on from CBDCOH010000002.1 coordinate 2,800,009, forward strand.
ATCCGTCGAAGGTCATCGGGGTCCACTTGTATGGGTTCACGGTGTAGCTGTCTGCCAGTTCGAGGCCGTCCTGGTGGTGGCGGAACTCCTCGCAGAACATGGCGTTGCCCGCGAAGGCGGCATCGACGTGGTGCCACATGCCCTCGTCACGGGCCAGTTCCCCGACCGCTCGCACCGGGTCGACAGCGGTCGTGGCGGTGGTGCCCACGGCGGAGCATGCGAACGTGGGAAACAGACCCGAGGCTCGATCATCCGCCACCGCGGTGGCCAACCGTCCGACATCCAGGGAGTAGTCGTCGTCCACATCGACCAGGCGGATGTGTTGGTAACCCGCCACCCGGGCACCCTTCTCGATCGACGAGTGCGCCTGCGTGCTGGTGTACGCAACGCAGCGGCTGATGTCGGCGCCCTGACGCTGGGCCCGGTCTCGGGCGACAACGAGGGCCACGTGAGCCGCGTCGGAGGCGGTCTGCTGCATCACCCCGCCTCCCTTCGCCGTCGTCTTCCAACCGGCGGGGAGGCCCAGCAGATCCACCATCCAGTCCATCATCACGCTCTCGAGTTCCGTGCACACCGGGCTGGTGGCCCACAGCATGCCCTGCTGGTCGAGACCCGCGGCCACCAACTCGCCGAGCATCCCGGGGCCGGACGTCGTGCACGGGAAGTAGGCAAACCATCCGGGGGAGGTCCAGTTGGTCAAACCCGGCACCACGATCCGGTCCAGGTCGGCGGCTACCGCCTCGAATTCCTCGGGTACTTCCGGAGCGCGATCGGGCAACATCCCGCGTATCCAACCCGGCCGCACCCCCGGCTGGACGGGGAGTTCTCCCACCCGCTCCATGTAGCCGGCCAGCCAATCGACCATCGCGTATCCGTGCCGGCGGAACTCCTCGGGCGTCATGTCAGGAAGGTCGGTCATGATCAGACATGCAAGGGGAGACGGTCGGAAAGGTCAAGCGACCCCGCATCCTCGAGGCCTCACCGCTGCGCTGTGTGCGAGCCGGATCGTTACACGTGCACCAGGGAGCGCCGGTTGGAGGCCGATTGTCACAGCGGCATCGCAAGATGGACATCGAACCGGCCATGGCAGGAGGCCAACCGATGAGCAGACAACGTAAGCTCCTCCTCCGCATTCTCAGCGGCCGCTCGGATGCAAGTATCCGCTTCAGCGATCTGCGGTATCTGTTGCGAACCCTCGGATTCGTCGAACGCACTCGTGGAAGTCACCACATATTCGTGAGGCGAGACATCGAAGAGAGAATCATCTTGCAGCGGGATGGACCCCATGCAAAACCGTATCAGATTAGGCAGGTTCGAAAGATGATACGAAGGAATAGAATAGGGGGCGAGGAGTGATGAACAAGTACGGGATCATTATCTACTGGAGCAACACCGATCAGGCATTCGTGGCCGAGGTGCCGGAACTCCCTGGATGTATGGCACACGGCGCTACACAGGAAACTGCTCTCGAGAATATAAACGAGGCAACCAGGCTGTGGATCGACACCGCGAGGGGTTTCGGAGATCCGGTGCCCGAACCTGCGGGAGAGCGGCTGGCGCCCGCCTGACCCTCTCGCGGCACGTGTTGAGACCGAACCACGCCTTCCGCCGGCAGGGTCAGATCGGGGGCAGTCCGGCGACCTATACCGCTATAGGTGTAGCATGCCCCCGGAGGTCAGATGACGAGCACGCCACGAACCCTGTTCCAGAAGGTTTGGGACGCCCATGTTGCCCACGAGGCGCCGGGCGAGCCCTCCCTGCTGTACATCGACCTGCATCTGGTCCACGAGGTGACCAGCCCCCAGGCATTCGACGGGCTGCGGATGGCCGGGAGGACGGTCAGACGACCGGACCTGACCCTGGCGACCATCGACCACGGGGTCCCTACCGCCAACCGGAGCCTCGGTATCCGCGATCCGCTCTCGAAGAAACAGATCGATGCGCTCATAGAGAACTGCGAGGAGTACGGGATAACGCTCTACGGCCTGGGCGATCCCCGCCAGGGAATCGTCCACATCATCGGCCCCGAGCAGGGCCTCACCCAGCCGGGAATGACGATCGTCTGCGGTGACTCACATACCGCCACCCACGGCGCCTTCGGTGCTCTGGCTTTCGGGATCGGAACGTCTGAGGTCGAGCACGTGCTGGCCACCCAGACCCTCCCGCAGATCAAGCCGAAGGCGATGGCCGTGACGGTGGAGGGGGACCTGCCGAGAGGCGTCACGGCCAAGGACATCATCCTGGCGATCATCGCCCGGATCGGCGTAGCCGGCGGCGTCGGACATGTCATCGAGTACCGGGGCTCGACCATCCGGTCGCTGTCGATGGCGGGCCGGATGACCATCTGCAACATGTCGATCGAAGGAGGCGCACGCGCCGGGATGGTGGCTCCCGACGACACGACCTACTCCTACATCGAAGGCCGGCCGTACGCTCCCAAGGATTGGGAGGAGGCCTTGGACCACTGGCGGACCCTCCCGGGCGACCCGGGGGCGACCTTCGACGCCGAGGTGGAGATCGACGCCGGCTCCCTCGAACCCCACGTCTCGTGGGGGACCAATCCCGCCCAGACAGCGCCGGTGAGCGCCCGTGTGCCCCACCCCGACGACTACGACGACCCGCTCGACCAGGAAGGATGCCGGCGCGCGCTCGAGTACATGGACCTCAGCGCAGGGATTCCGATCACCGACATCCGTCTCGACCGGGTGTTCCTCGGGTCGTGTACAAACGCCCGGATCGAGGACCTCCGGGCCGCGGCGGCCGTTGTGGAGGGCCGCAGGGTGGCCGAGCGGGTGGAGGCGATGGTGGTGCCGGGATCGGGCCTCGTGAAGCTACAAGCCGAGGAGGAAGGCCTCGACCGCGTTTTCAAGGGAGCCGGTTTCGAATGGCGGGACGCCGGCTGCTCCATGTGCCTGGGGATGAACGACGACATCCTTGCGCCCGGCCAGCGGTGCGCGTCGACGTCGAACCGCAACTTCGAGGGGAGGCAGGGGCGCGGAGGTCGCACCCATCTGGTCAGTCCCGAGATGGCTGCCGCAGCGGCGGTCACCGGCCACTTCGTCGACGTCCGTTCGTGGGACCGCCGATGAAGCCGGTCAGCACCATCAGCGGGTCCATGGCGCCCCTTCCTCGCAGCAACGTCGACACGGACCAGATCATGCCGAAGCAGTTCCTCAAGCGGGTCGAGCGCAGCGGCTACGGGCAGTTCCTCTTCTACGACTGGGCCAGGACTGCCGGCGGTGACCTCGACCCTGACTTCGTCCTCAACCGGCCCGGGCACCGCGACGCGAAGGTGCTGGTGAGCGGGCCCAACTTCGGTTCCGGGTCATCGCGCGAGCACGCTCCCTGGGGCATCCAGGACTGGGGTTTCGAAGCGGTGATAGCACCATCGTTCGCCGACATCTTCTACAACAACTGCACCAAGATCGGCCTACTCCCCGTCAGGCTCCCCGAGCGCGATGTGAACGAGTTGATAGCGCTCGCCACCACCGACCCGGCGGCGGTGGTGACCGTCGACCTCGCCGCGCAGACCGTCGAGACCGGGGAGCTCCGCTCGAGTTTCGAGATCGACCCCTTCACGAAGAACCGCCTGCTCGAGGGCTTGGACGACATCGGCCTGACGCTCCGGAACACCGGCGCGATAGAGTCCTTCGAGGCCCTCCGTCCTGCTCGCCTCCCGAGTCTCAGCTGAGTCGGCATGGACCTGCTGGCGGTCATCTCCTACCCACCCATACCGATCTTCGACGTCGGCCCGCTTCGCCTGTCGCTGCACGGGGTCTTCGCAGGGGTCGGGTTCATGACCGGCGCCTACTACGGCCTCAAGATGTTCCACGCCCGCGGGTTCGACGCCGCGCGCTTCCAGTCCGCTCTCACTTGGGCTCTCGTCGGAGCGCTCCTCGGTGCTCGCTGGTTGACGCTCCCCGCGTACTGGGTGGAGAACGGATTCGACCTGAGCGAGATGATCAACATCGGGGGCAACTACTCCATCATGGGGGGTTTCGCGGGCGGCATCGGCCTTGGAGTGTTCCGAGCCTACCGACTGGGCCTCAGGATCTGGCCCACCCTCGACGTGACCGCCTTCGGCCTAGCGATCGGCACGATCGTCGGGCGGATCGGCGATCTGGCCATAGTCGAGCATCTGGGCGGGCCCACCGACTTCTTCCTAGGCTACGGGATCCGGCCGGGATACGACGTGGCGCCACAGCACAACCGCCTGGAATGCACGGTGGCGGAGGTGGGCGAGTATTGCGGCATCTACCACCATGCAGCCTTCTACGACATGTTGGGCGCCATCGTGCTCTTCGGGGTGGTGTACTGGCTCTACGAGCGCTCCCGGCTGACACTTCGCTACGGGCAGCTTTTCGCCGTCTGGGTGGCCTGGTACGGCTTCCAGCGCCTGTTCATAGACTTCACCCGCCTCGCGCTAGATGTCGACGGTGACAGGACCCTCGGCGCGCTCACGTGGAGCCAGTGGAGCGGCCTGGCTGCGGGGATCGCGGGCGTCGCCGGACTCCTGTGGCTGGGAAGGCGGAACCGCGCGGTCAGCCCGGAGAACGACCGGCTCTACGGCGCCGTCGCGACCGCGCCTGAGCCGGATTGACGATTAGTTCCTAGTCGGTAGTCTATAGTCTCTAGTTGGTCATCGCTCGTTAACGTTAAATTGAATCCAGTTACCATTGTCATAGCACTGTTTGGGTCTCGCGTTGCACCGCGGGTGGCTCTTCACGAGATGGCAGACCCAGTCCCGAGTCCAGGAACAGGGACACACTAGTTTACAGATGTGTTGTACAGCGTTGTGTAGCGGTCGTAGTGTACGGTCTCTTCTGGTCAGATCCCTTGGAACTAGGGGAGTGGTCGGCCGGCGGGGTTGTCCGTCTCGCTCGCGCCGGTTAGCCTTGCCGGCGTGAGACCGACGTCTGTGTATACGTATTTCGCCTTTACCGGGCCCGGCGCCCGGGCCCGGCACTGCACGTAGCACCCACACAACGTCGCAAGCAAAAGGCCCGGAGCAGCCGCTCCGGGCGTTTTTCGTTCACGGGGCGGCCCCACCAGAGGAGCGATGATGGAACGGAGAGCAGTACGCAACGGATCAGAAACCGACACCGTCGTCAACGTCGGACTGACGAGGTTCGGTCACGATCCCTTCCCTGTCATCGCCGGCCCCCGAGCGGTGGAGTCGGAGTCACAGATAATGCAGGTGGCCACTGCCGTGGCCGAGGCGGGCGCGTCCTTGCTCCGCGGAGGCGTGTTCGAGTCGAGCCCGTCCCCGTACGCCTTTCCCGGTCTGGGAGAACCAGGCTTGAAGCTGCTCAAGAAGGCCGGGGAGGAGGTCGGCCTACCCACCGTCACCAAGGCGCTCGAACCCAAGGACGTCAGCATGGTCGCCGCCCACGTCGACATGATCTACGTGGATCCCGGATCGATGCAGAACTTCGAACTCCTGCGCGTCATCGGCCGGTCCGGCAAACCGGTCCTCCTCGAACGGGGCGGTTCCGCCACGGTCGACGAATGGCTGTGGGCTGCGGAGTACGTGCTCGCCGAGGGCAACAACCAGGTGGTCCTCTGCGAAGCCGGAATCCGGACCTTCGAGAAATCCACGAGAGCGACGCTCGACCTGAGTGCCATTCCCGTTCTCAAGGAGAAGAGTCATCTCCCGGTGATCGTGGCCCCGTCCGCCGCGGTCGGGTCACCGGGGCGGATCCAACCGCTCGCACTGGCCGCCCAGGGCGTGGGGGCCGACGGGATCATGATCGAGGTACATCCGGATCCGAGCACATCCCGGACCTTTGTCTCGCATCACATCACGATCGAGGCGTTCAGCAGGCTGATGGACGCGCTCGGCGTCAACCGGATCCGCATGAACATAGACATGATCGACCGCGATCTGGTACGCCTGCTTGCCAGGCGGCACCACCTGGCCATGGAAGTCGGGCGGATCAAAGCGGAGCGGGGAATGCCCGTCCAGATTCCCGAACGCGAGGAGGAGCTCCTGGGGATCATCCGCGAGGAGGCGGAAGTGGTGGGGTTGGACCCCGACCAGGTCGAGAGGATCTTCATCCTGATACTCGAGCAGTCCCGCAACGCGCAGCACCGGAAGCGAGCCGGGAGTTGGTAGCACAGTTGAGCTAAACCGACCGGTTTTCTACGTAGAGCAGGGGAAATAGCGTATCAATTTGCCGGTTTCGGCCCGCGTACGGTCCGGCCGTTGGATATTCTTCCTCTCCCCGGCCGACTGGCCGAGGAGCAATACTCGGGACCGCCAAGGAGAGGAGGAGGCGTGGCACGGGACAAATCGGGACCTTCGCTGGAGGAGACTCTGGAGACGAAGGTAGACCGCAGGGACTTCCTCAAGAAAGCAGGAATGACAGTTGCAGCCGGCGGGTTGCTCGCCGCCGTAGCAGCATGTGGCGACGACGAGCCTGCGCCTGAGACAACCGCGGCACCCGCCGCCGACGACACCACTACCACCGCCGCCGAAGCGGTCGAAGTGGTGATGAGCGAGGGTGGGCCGGAGATCGAATGGGAGATGGGCACGAGCTGGCCGCTCTCCCTGGACACGATCTACGGAGGCGCCGCGGACTTCGCCGAGCGCGTCTCGGCGATGACCGGCGGCCGGTTCAACATCACGCCCCGAGCGGCGGGCGAGCTCGTACCGGGACTTGAGGTTCTGCAGAACGTCCAGCAGAACGCCATCCCGGCCGGCCATACCGCGTCGTACTACTACGTGGGCCTGAGCCCCGCCACGGCGTTCAACACCGCTCTGCCCTTCGGGTTCACCTACCGGCAGCAGAACGCGTGGATGTACGAGGGCGGCGGCCTGCAACTGATGCAGGACTTCTACGCGGACCGCTTCGGCGTGATCAACTTCCCGGCCGGCAATACCGGAGTCCAGATGGGCGGTTGGTTCAACAAGGAGATCAACTCCAAGGCGGACTTGGAGGGACTACGCATGCGGATCCCCGGCCTGGGAGGCAAGGTTATGGAGAAGCTCGGCGTCACCGTCCAGGTGCTACCAGGCGGTGAGATCTTCCAGGCGCTCCAGACCGGCGCCATCGACGCCACCGAGTGGGTCGGCCCGTACGACGACACGACCATGGGGTTCCACGACGTGTCCACCTATTACTACTACCCCGGGTGGTGGGAGCCGGGCCCCGAGCTCGACGTGTTCATCCCGCTGGCGGAGTGGAACGAGCTGCCCGAGGAGTACCGGGTGATTGTCGAAGCCGCGGCCTACGGCGCCAACGCCACCATGATGGCGCGCTACGACGCCAAGAACCCGGCCGCTCTGCAGACGATCCTCGAGTCGGACATCGAACTCCGGCCGTTCCCGGATGACGTGATGCAGGCTTCTCAGGATGCCGCATTCGAACTCTTCGACGAGACAGCCGCGGATGACAGTGACTTCGCGTCGATCTTCGCCGAGTGGAAGAGCTTCCGCGACGGGATCACGCGATGGCATGGCCTTGCGGAGACAGCCATGGTCAGTTGGACGGGTCGCCACACGGCCTGAATCCACAAGAACCAAGCGAGGGGCGGGCCCAGGCCCGCCCCTCTCTGGTGAATGGTGAATGGTGGTGCGGCTACCACGCACCGCTCATGGTCACATGGATCTATCTCGGTAATCGAATACCGTTGAGAATTCTACTGGCTACCGGCCTAGCCCACGACGCTCGGTAACCAGGTGACCGTGGCCGGGAAGATCATCACCAGGACCAACGCCACACCCTGAAGGGCCATGAACGGCAGGGCGCCCCGGTGGATGTCAATCGTCTTTACCTCCGGCGGTTTCACGCTCTGGAGGTAGAAGAGCGAGAAGCCCACCGGCGGCGAGATGAAGGCCATGTTCAGGTTGATCGCGATCATGACCGTGAACCAGATCATCAGAGCCGGGAGAGTGTCGAACGGGGTAACCCCCGTCTCGAACAGCACGCGAACCGCCGGAACGAAGATGGGCATGGCGATGAACGTAATCTCGATGAACTCCAGGTTGATGCCCAGCAGGAACACCGCGATGTTGGCGATGATCACGAAACCCCAGAACCCGCCGGGAAGGCCCGTGAGGATCTCCTGGGCGAAGCGTTGCCCGCCCAATTGGTCGAAGATCAACTGGAAGAACGTGGAGCAGAACAGGATCATCAGGACCAGACCGGTTATGTTCGCTGCGGACCGGCTGGCTCCGGCGATGACCCGCCACCTCAAATTCCGGTTGGCTGCTGCCAGCGCCATGGCGGCAACCGCGCCGACGGCACCCGCTTCGGTGGGAGTGGCTATCCCTCTGAAGATCGTGCCGAGCACGGCCAGGATCAGCAGGATGATCGGAACCACCGCGATCAGGAGTTCCTTGATGAGATCCACTCCGCGGATGGTGCGAGCCTCGTCGGGGAGAGCGGGAGCCACTCCTTCTTTGGTGTAAGCCCGGTACAGGCAGTAGACACCGTAGATTCCGGCCAGCATGGTTCCGGGGACCATGGCTCCCAGGAACAGGTCGCCAACCGAGACGCCCACCACCTGCGCTAGGAGGATCAGCACCAGGGAGGGCGGGAGAAGCTGGGCCAGGGTGCCCGACGCCGTGATCAGCCCGGTGGCGAGCCGGTGGTCGTACCCGTAGCGGACCATGGTCGGCAGGGAGAGCAGGCCCATCACGATCACTGTGGCTGCGACGACGCCGGTTGCCGCCGCCAGCATGGCGCCCACGACCACGACGGTGAGGCCGAGCCCGCCCTTCAGGCGGCCGAGAGCCATCCCGATGGTCGTCAACATACGCTCCGCGAGCCCGGACTTCTCGAGGATCGCCCCCATGAACACGAAGAACGGAACGGCCAGCAAAGTGAAGTTGTCAACCGCCTTGAACCAGCGGCTGAAGAGGATGATCAGGCGGTTGAAGTCGAACTCCCCGAGCAGGATCCCGACGGCGCCGAACACTATGGCGGTACCGGCGAACGAGAAGGCCACGGGATACCCGACGAGCAGCAGCACCAGGAAGATGGCGAACATGATGATGGCTAGCCACTCGACACCCATTATTCGATCCTCATCGGAGCCTCGCGTTCGCCCAAGGAGAGCCTGGCTTCACGGCCGGTCAGGAAAGCAACCAGGCGGATCAATGTGGCGAGGGCCTGAATCCCGAGCAGGATGAAGGCCACCAGGATCAACGCTTTCAACGGCGCTCGGGGGAGACCACCGGGATCGGGCGACTGCTCCCAGATACTCCACGAGTCACGGACGGGCCTCCACGAAACCCAGATGGCGAGAGCGGTGAAGGGAACCAGGCCGACCATGTGACCGATCAGGTCGATTACGGCCTTCACCCGGTCCGAACGCTCCGCGTACCAAAAGTCCACCCGTACGTTCCCGTCGTGCCTGAGCAGGTAAGGGAACATCAGCAGGAATATCACCCCGTAGAGGTACCACTGCGCCTCGATCCAGGTGTTGTTGACGAGTTGGGTCTCGACGTATTGCCCCACGTACCGCAGGGCGACGTTGAGGAAGCCGACGGGGATGAGTATGTAGACGAGAAGCCGGGCCACCCACCCGCTTGCCTCGGTGACGGCATCCGCCGCGGCCACGACCAACTCCGCGACCCGGTCCGTAATTCTCGATACGGCCTGTCCGGCGTGCGCAAGGCCTTCGCTCAACCCGGGCCCCTCCTTCTACCCGCCAAGCGGAACCTTACATGACCGAGTAGGGCCTCGCCGACTATTCGGGAGCTTGCTGTCCGTGATGCCACGTCCGAATCTCCCGACGAGATCCGACCCCTGAGCAGGACCTTCGGAAGCTGTCGCCTTGACCTGACTCAGTCGTGCTACGGGACCGCGGAGTGTCCGGGACGGCCGGTTGCTCGCCTCCCTACACAGTGGCGTTCTGAGCGACGACGGCAATGAAAACGACGAACGACACCAGAAGCACCGCTCCCTGCGTGATGCCCAGACGACGACGAGTGATGGCCATGACCCCCACCAGCACTCCGATGAGGAGCATCATCACGTGCTCCCTCACACGCCTCTCCCCTATGGCCCCGGCGCCGACGACGCCGGCGATCCCCACCACGAGAAGCGAATTGAACAGATTCGATCCCAGGAGGTTGCCGATCACCAACTCGTTCGCCCTGCGCCGCGCAGCTGCGCCAGCCGTCACCAACTCGGGGAGACTGGTCCCCAAGGCGAAGATCGTGGCTCCCACGAACCCTCCGGCCAGGCCGTAATGATCGGCGACGGCGCCGCCTCCCTCCACGAGCAGCGCCGCGCCGCCCACTATTCCCACCAGCGAGGCAAAGGCCTTGGCCAACTCTCGGGACGGCCGGTGGTCACCCGAGGCACCGCCATCATCCCCGTCCAGGGTGGCGCCCGCCCGCCCGTCGCGGACATCGCGCTTGGACCACCTGACCAGGAAGACGGAGGCGACCGCCATCCCCGCCACCAGGATGATCCCCTCGGCCCGGTGAAGGTAGTCGTCCCATGCGGCCAGGACGACCGCGACCATGGCGAGGATGGTGATGACCCCCTCCCGGCGGATGATCCGGAGTTGGCCCACCACCGGACAGATCACGGCGCTGGCACCCAGAACCAGAGAAAGGTTGGCTGCATTGGAGCCGACCACGTTGCCGACCGAGGATGCCAACTCGCCCCTCGCCGCAGCCAGGCCGCTGACCACCAACTCGGGCGCCGACGTTCCGAAGCCGATGACCAGCGCCCCCACCAGGACGGGGGAGACGCCCCAGATGTGGGCCAGACGGGCCGCCGCATCCACGAAAGGGTCTGCCGCCACCCAGAGCAAGGCTATCCCGGCAATGATCAGTATCAGTCCGAGCCAGAGCATCCGGGAAGCCTAACCAAAGACTCGGAACCGAGACCGCGCCATGACTCCAAAGGACCTCTCGATCCCGTCACCGGTTCAGGAAGGGCTCCTCATCCGGCGAGCCGATCGGCGTTCCTCTCGTCGCGCCATGCCAGCCATTCGCCGAGTCCGCCCAGGTCGTAGGCCGGCCCGTTCACCGCCAGCGCGATCTGGGTGACGCCGGCTGACAGCAGATCGTCGGCATGGTCGATCTCGTCGAGTTCGGCCCCTCCCGCCCGTTCGACCTCGGACGGATCCCGACCTGCCGCCACGCACCACTCGTCGAGGATGCGGCTCTTGCGGCGCATGAGGTCTCCGTCGCCGAAGCCGTGCCAGACGTCCGCGTAGCGGCCCGCCAACCGGAGGGTGTGCTTCTCTCCCAGCCCACCTATGAGAATGGGGATCCGCCGGATCGGCGGAGGATTGAGCCGGCCCAGCCTGCGCTTGATCCTGTACAGGCCCGCTTCGAAGTCGCGCAGGCGGCCGCCGAAGGTTCCGAACGGGTACTCGTACTCGGTGTAGTCCCGCTCGGTCCAACCCGCCCCCAGACCGAGGATCAACCTGCCTTCGCTTATGTGGTCCACGGTTCGAGCCATGTCGGCCAGCAGATGGGCGTTGCGGTAGGAGTAGCAGGTGACCAGAGCGCCTATCTCCACCCGCTCGGTCACCTCCGCCCACGAGGCCAGCATCGTCCAGCACTCGAAGTGCTTCCCGTCGGCAGGGCCGGAGAGGGGGAAGAAATGATCCCAGTTGTAGATGACGTCGGCGCCCATCTCCTCGGCGCGTACGGCCGCCGACCGCAGGTCACGGTAGTCACCGTGCTGGGGATAGATGTGCACCGCGATCCGGACCGGGCGGGTCATAAGCACACCCCCCGCCCTAACGGTGCCGGGCTGGCCGGTCCCATCACGTCACCGCGGGCGGGACGCCGCCCGGGCGGTCTCCGAACTCGGGCGGCTCGGTCCGGGTCCGCTTCAGCTCCCAGAAGCTGGGCGTGCGGGTGGCCTCCACGACGATGTCCCAAAGCCGCAGAGACTCGTCGGCGGGCGGGACCTTGGTGATTACCGGGCCGAAGATGCCCACCCTCGCGCCCTCGCAGTCGTCCATCGCGATGATCGGCGTTCCCACATCCTGGCCCACCAGATCGAGGCCCGCGTCCATGCGCGCCCGGATCTCCGTGTCCCAGGATGCGTCGTCGAACGCACCGGCGTGAGTTGTGTCCAAGCCACTGCCGGACAGCACCTCTCCCACGTCGAAGTCGAAGAGTTGCCGGTCGTGATGGATCCGGGTCCCGAACCCCCAGTAGGCGCGGAAGACACCCTCGTTGCCGTATTCGGTCCTCACCGACTCCATCACCCGCAGCAGACGGTGGGTCCGCAGCGACGCTGCGTAGCGGTCCGAGCCCGGATCGGGCCGGTTCTTGAACAGGAGACTGATCGGCTCCCACTCGATGCTCAGGTCCCTGACCGGAGACACCTCGTCGACGACCCACCGGGCCGTCACCCAGCACCACGGTCAGACGGGATCTACCCAGAAGGAGATGTTCATCGTCCGTCCTTTCCTACACCCGGAACGGTAGCGGGACGAGCAAGGGCAAGCTACCCGTGGGATTCCGCTTGGGCCGTCAGGGCCTCCGTAACCGGCCCCGTCTCCCGTTCGCGCATCATCACCATGGCCCGCAACCGTTCGAGTTTCTGCTCGAGCGCCTTGGCCGCATGCGGTAGCGGGTTCTCGGCGAAGAAGGTACCGACCTCGGACGCGACTTCGGGACGCGATAGGGCGGGAAGGCCCTCGATCATGCGGGAGTGGGTCATCGGAGGGAGACCGGCCGACATCGCGGGCCACTTCTCCGTCAGCCGCTCCCACGCGTAGGGTCCCGACACGCGATTGGCCAGCATCCTCCCCAGAACCCAGGTGGTGTCCTGGTTGCGGATGGTCCCGTCGTCCATGAGACCCAGGGTGCGGTCCACCGCCTCCGGGTCGTCGAACGAGGCCAGCGCTCGCAGGTACTTCATCGCCTCCTGTGGGTTTGCGGCATCCTTGTGCCTGGCCAGGAAGGCCCGGTAGGTGGAGGCATCCCCGTGGGCGGCGCACACGAAGATGCATGCGGATCCCACCTCGGGGTCGACCGCGGTCGGCTCCGACAACAACCGCTCCCACGTGCTGCGAGCCCGGTCGACGGTCTCCTGGTCGTTGGCGAGGCAGCCCATGGCGGTAATGATCCGGCCACGCAGGCGCCGCACCAGGTCGCTCTCGCCCTCCGGCGGTCGCCACCCCAGGCGGTCCAGGACCGGTGCGGCGAGGCCGGACACCCAACGCTCGTACCGGGGACGGACCCCACTCGAGACCAGGTGATGTCCGATGCCGGCGGCCCCGCCCAGAACGGCGCCCCAAACCGCCTGCTCCGTCTCGCCGGCGAACGACGGCGCCAACGTCATGAACGACGGCGCCCCTGCCTGTCCGGACTCCACGAAGGCCCATGCGTCGTCCGCCACCGCGAAACGCTCCAGCGGGTCCAGTTCGTCGAGCCGGGCGAGGAGAGCCGCCTGGAGTGACTCCTGGTAGAGCGTCCGGTAGAACCCGTATCCTGCGGCGTTGGCGACCACCCAGTCGACCGGACCGCCGGTCGGGATGACCGCTTCCGGACCGTCGAGCAGCGCCTTCGTCTCGAAAGGCTCGCCGCCGGCACTTCCCCGGACCCGGACCGGGACCTTCCAGAGCGAGGAGTCCGAAGGATCGGGGATCAGCAGGAACCGGCCCTGGCGGAGGGCCACGCCTCCGGGGACGGCCCTTACCGACACCTGGGGATAGCCACCCTGGAGGATCCAGGTGTCCATGATGTCGCCCACCGGCCATCCGGAGGCCTCGTCGAGACTTCGCCACAGATCCTCGGTCTCGGTGTTGGCGTAGGCATGGGCCCGCAGGTAGGCGCCGACTCCACCGCGGAAGGCCTCCTCGCCGACGTGCTGCTCCATCATGCGGAGAACCGCGGAGCCCTTGCCGTAGGTGAGGGCATCGAACATGCCCTCCGCGTCCTCGGGCGAACGGACCTCGTACTCGACGGGGCGGGTGCCGGCCAACTCGTCCACCTTGAAGGCCCAGGGCCGCTCCACAGCGACGAACTCCAGCCACCGCTTCCACTCCGGACGGTAGGCGGCGGTGGCCTTCATCTCCATGAAGGTGGCGAAGGCTTCGTTCAACCAGATACCGTTCCACCACTTCATGGTGACCAGGTCGCCGAACCACATGTGCGCCAACTCGTGGCCGATCACGTCCAGGACCCGCATCTTCTCGCTGGTGGTGGCGGTGGTCTCGTCGACCAGCAGTACCGACTCGCGGTAGGTGATGCAGCCGAGGTTCTCCATCGCCCCGAAGGCGAAGTCGGGAATCGCCACCATGTCCACCTTGTCGCCCGGGTAGGGAATCCCGTAGTAGGAGGCGAGGTAGTCCAGGCAGAACCGGCTGCAGGCGAGGGCGAACCCGGTCAGGTGCTCCTTACCCCTCGGTGCGATGATGCGGAGGGGAACGCCGTTGACGTCGATGGGTTCGGTCGCCTCGAAGGGACCCACGACGAAGGCGACCAGGTACGTGGACATCTCGATCGTGTCGGCGAAGGTCACCGCCACTTTCCCGTCGCCCGCCGGCGCCCTGGCGGTCTCGGCGCCGTTCGAGACGGCCATCAGGTCCCCGGGCACGACCAGGGTGACGCCGAAGGAGGCCTTGAAATCCGGCTCGTCCCAGCAGGGGAAGGCACGCCGGGCGTCGGTGGCTTCGAACTGGGTGGTGGCTATGACCTGCTCGCGGCCATCCACATCTGTGAAGGTGGAACGGTAGAAGCCTCTCAACTGGTCGTTGAGGATCCCGCTGAACCGGCAGTGGAACTCGGCCGGACCCTCCGGGACCTCTCCTGCCAATGTGAGGACCGCCCGTTGCGCCTCCTCGTCGTACTCCACGCCGGCGCCCACCCGGCGCCCGTCACCGACGACGAACCAGGCCTCGTGGATGTCCAGTTCGATGGCGTTCAGCACCACCCGGTCGGTGGCCCCGGTCACCTCCACCTCCACTGCCTCGGTCCCGCTGAAGGTGGCCGCCTCGAGGTCGGGCTCCAAGCGAAGGCGGTAGTGCCTGGGCACCACGTTGCGCGGCAGCCGGTACGGGTCCTCGTTCATCACATGACTCCAGCGTTAGGGAAGAGCCGGACGGAATCTCTACGACGGGATACGATCATTCCCGTATGAGGCTCGCCGGCATCACCCTCATGATATGCGCTGCAGGGGACGGGTTCTGCCCGGTGCGGTCCGGCCGGGAGGGGGCCGGACGGTGACCGGCCCCGGCGCGCTGCGGTTCGATCCCATCCTGGTGCCCAAGCCGTGGGGCGGGACGAGGCTGGCGAGCCTCGACAAGGAGCCAGCGGCCCGCCACGTTCCCGGAACTCGCTACGGCGAGTCGTGGGAGGTGGCGGACCTCCCGCGCGGGGCGCTCTCCGCGGCCGAACGAGGGCGAACGAGGGTGGCGGCCGGGCCCCATCGGGGCAAGACGCTCCGAAGGCTGATCGCCGAGCAAGGGTCCGGACTCCTCGGCTCCGCATCCCCGACCCCTGCCGGTGACTTCCCCCTCCTGTTCAAGCTGCTCGACACGGCCGAGCACCTGTCGATCCAGGTCCATCCCGACGAGACCTGGACCGCGCTCAACCCGGGGTGGCTGCCGAAGACCGAGTCCTGGTACGTGCTCGACGCGGCGCCGGGAGCGGCCATCTACAAGGGCTTGCGGCCCGGGGTGGGGATAGGGGACGTGCGTGCAGCCGCGGGGACACCCGCTCTGGACGGTCTCCTGCGCAGAATCCCGGTCCGGCGGGGAGAATTCCACCATCTCCCGTCCGGGACAGTCCACGCCCTCGGTGCCGGCGTGACCGTTGCCGAGGTCCAGACCCCGTCGGACACCACCTTCCGACTCTACGACTGGACCGAGAAATACGACCGACCGCCCCGGCGGTTGCAGATCGAGCGAGGACTCGATGCCCTCTCCCTCGATGCCCCGGACCTCTCGCAGGGCCGCATGAAAGGCGATGGGGTCCGCCGCCTGGTGGACGGACCCCACTTCTGGATCCGCGAACACATGGCCACCGAGGGCCCGATCATCCTGCGGGATCTCCCGGAACTGCGCATCCTGGCCGTGGCCCGCGGCCGTGCCGTAGTAGACAGCGCCGACGGTACGGTGCGCCGACTAGGCGCCGGCTCGACGGTCCTGATCCCGGCCGAGGTCGGCACATCGACCCTTGTACACAGCCCCGGTACCGCAACCGTTCTCGAGATCGGAATCCTGTAGAGACAGCTTCGAGCAAGTGCCTACCAGACCCAAGCTCATCAGTAGGGACGACCTCGCAGGCAATTCGGTGGTCTGCGACACCAGTTCGCGAAGACCAGATGGACCGATCGCTCGCGCAGTCTTGTTGCATGCCGTCGATGCGTCACAGACCGGATGTAGGGTTTGAGGCATGGACCGGACAGCCGAGATACCGGCGGGCAACCTTGCTCTGTTCCCCACGGGAGAGGTCGACGAGCCAACCTCGACGGCCGGTTCGCACGTCAGGCTCGACACCGGCGTGGACGCCCCCCTTGACTCCTTGAACCGCCCCGTGCTTGTGTGCGGGCGCGCAACCGACGCCTTGGGCCTGCTGCCGGCCGGTAGCATCCAGACGGCCGTGACCTCCCCGCCGTACTGGTCATTGCGAGACTACGACGTGGCAAACCAGATCGGTCGTGATGACGGACTTGGCGACTACATAAAGAGCATCGTCCTGGCCTTCGACCAGATCCGACGGGTTCTAGCCAATGACGGGACTGTCTGGCTCAATGTGGGCGACAGCTACACATCGGGCAATCGGAAGTACCGCGCTCCCGATCGAAAGAATCGCGCGAGGGCGATGCCGGTGCGTCCACCCACGCCAGCCGGCCTGAAGCCGAAGGATCTGATCGGTGTGCCGTGGCGGCTTGCGTTCGCTCTCCAAGACGCCGGCTGGTGGTTGCGATCCGAGGTGATCTGGTACAAGCCCAACGCGCATCCGGAGTCGGTTCGTGACCGCCCAACCAAGGCACACGAGACCGTCTTCCTGCTGTCGAAGAACCAGGACTACTTCTACGATGTGTCAGCTGTGAAGGGCCCGAACGGCCGCCGACTCCGCACGATGTGGGACATCAAGACCGAGCCCCGTCAGCGAGACGCCGGAGGGATCGACGACCATCCTGCCGTCATGCCGATGACGCTGGCTCGCCGCTGCATCCGGATCACCAGCCGACCCGGCGACTTTGTACTCGATCCCTACGCCGGATCCGGCACGACGCTCCTGGCAGCCCAGGAACTCTCCAGGAGTTGGGTCGGTATCGAACTGAAACCCGAGTACGTGGAGTTGATCGAACGCAGGATCGCCGGGCGAGCCATGACGGCGGTCGGCGAACGAACATCGAGGATCTGAAAGCCCGTATCGAGTCTCTTTCACCGATGGGTGTCCGGTTCGTTGCGCGGTTGATCGAGTCACTCTCGTCTCCTCCACGAGCTGATCTCACCAGTTCTTGGATTACGAGCAACCCTGAGTGGGTGGAGTACATCGGCCTCGCGATCTCCGTCCATCACAGCAACACCGTGGAACCCCTCGGATTGATCAGCTTCGAAGTAGCTTTCCGGAACGCATGCGAAGCTTGTCGAATGGGGGGTGGACGAGCCGAGATCGGCAACCCGAAGATTCGTCGACATCACCGTTCAGAGTGACGACGACTCGGAGCGCAAACTGTCTATCAAGTCGACTGCTGCCCGGAGGTTATCGGCAACAACTGCTCATATCTCGAAGCTCACGGAGGCTGCGTGGATTCAAGATGTCAGGTCGGCAAGGACGCGAAGGCTCAACACCCTGGATCTGTTCCGTCAGTACCGTGAAGCAGTGGACGCGATAGTCATGCTCCGGGCGTTCCGGAGTGGGAGAGACGTGGTTCCCACGAAGTACCAGTTACTGGAGATTCCTACGGCAATCTTCGCCTCGCTGGAAAACGCTCCCCAAGCAGCCTTCGCTGCCGACGGCCCGACCGTCGACTGTACCTACGGAGAGGAACCGGTCGCGGCACGAGTGTCGCTGGACCGCTCCGACGCGAAGATCGCCGTGAAGCAGATCAAGCTCTCCGCCTGCACCATCCACGCCGAGTGGTACATGTCGGATCGGACCACCTAAGTAACCGGAAGATCGTCACCGTCGGGAACCGGTCCGACTCGGGCAGGCACACGTCGCCGACAACCGCCGGACACGGTCTAGGCCTGGTAGCTGCCCGAGGTGGCGCCGCCGCCGGTGCCGGTCCAGTCGGTGTGGAAGAACTCTCCCCTGGGGCGGTCGATCCGTTCGTAGGTATGAGCGCCGAAATAGTCGCGCTGGGCCTGGACAAGGTTGGCGGGGAGGCGCTCCGAGCGGTAGGCGTCGTAGAAGGCCAGCGCTGAGGAGTAGGCAGGCACGGGGATACCGGCTCCCACTGCGGCGGTGACCACCCTGCGCCATCCTGAGTCCGCCCCGCGGACCGCATCCACGAAGAAGCCGTCCAGGAGGAGGCTGGGCAGGTCGGGCCGCCGGGCGAACGCCGCGGTGATGTCGTCGAGGAACGCGGCCCGGATGATGCATCCTTCACGCCACAGTTGAGCGATCCGCCCGTAGTCGAGGTCCCACCCGTGTTCGCGGGCGGCGGCGCCCAGCAGCATGAAGCCCTGCGCGTAGGAGACGATCTTCGAGGCGTAAAGGGCGTCGTGGATGGCGTCGACGAAGTCGTCGCCCCATCCGTGGCGGGTTGCCTTCGAGGGTTGCGGGCCCGGTCCCAGGACCCGGGCCGCCTCGATCCGCTGGTCGTGGAGGGCGGACACCACCCGGGCGTACACCGCTTCGGCCACCAGCGTCATCGGGTATCCGAGGTGGAGCGAGTCGATCACCGTCCACTTCCCGGTCCCCTTCTGGCCGGCCGCGTCCAGGATGGCCTCCAGCGTGGGCTTACCCCGGTCGTCGGTGTGCTCGAGGATGTCCGCGGTGATGTCCACCAGGTACGAGTCCAGCAGACCGTCGCCCCACCGGCGGAATGTGGTCGCCATCTCCGGATGGGACATGCCGAGGCCGACCCGCATCAGGTGGTAGGCCTCCGCGATCACCTGCATGTCGCCGTACTCGATGCCGTTGTGCACCATCTTGGTGTAGTGGCCGGCTCCGCCAGGGCCCACCCAGTCGCAGCACGGGGTCCCGTCGGCAACCTTGGCGGCGATGGCCTGCAGGATGCCCTTCACGTGGGGCCAGGCGGCCGGATCCCCGCCGGGCATGATCGAGGGACCGTGGCGGGCTCCCTCCTCCCCGCCGGAGATGCCGGTGCCGATGAACCGCAGACCCCGCTCCGCGAGGCTCCGGGTGCGCCGGACCGAGTCCTCGAAGTAGGAGTTGCCCCCGTCGATGATGATGTCCCCCTCGTCGAGGAGGGGAACCAGCTGTCCGATGATGGCGTCCACCGCCCCACCCGCCTTGACCATGAGCATGATCCTCCGCGGTGGCTTCAGGGCTGCGACCAGTTCGTCAACGGTCCGGGTCCCCATCACCCGCGTGCCGCGTGCGGGCCCTTCGAGGAATTCGACGGTGCGCGCGGTGGTCCGGTTGTAGACGGCCACGGTGAACCCATGGTCGTCCATGTTCAGCACCAGGTTCTGGCCCATGACGGCCAGACCGATCAAGCCGATGTCAGCGGAAGTCACTGGAGTCCATGGTAAAGGAGAACCGAATGTAGTGGACGGACCGCCCGTTCACCCCTCTTTGAGCAGGAAACGAACCAGTACCAGCGCGATCCCGGCGCCGAGGAACTGCATGATGATGAAGCCCGGCGCGGAGGCGGGTGCGATCCCGGCGAATGTGTCGGAGAACATGCGGGAAATGGTTACCGCCGGGTTGGCGAAGCTGGTGGACGATGTGAAGAAGTATGCCCCGCCGATGTACACCCCCACCGCCGGGGCTACGAACCCCAGGCCCCCTCCTCCCGGCCGGGCGATCAGGCAGATCACCATCATCAACCCGAGGGTGGCTATGACCTCGCCGAGGAACTGCCCGGCGCCGCCCCGGACCGTCTGCGACCACTCGACGGCATCGAGGGAGAACATGAGGTTGGCTAGGACGGTCCCTGCGATACCCCCGGCGACTTGCGAGCCGACGTAGGCGGCGCCCTCCGGGGCGGACCGGTTCCGCATCGCCACGTCGAGCAGGGTGACGCACGGGTTGAAGTGGGCGCCCGAGATCGGGCCGAACGACCAGATGAGCACCATCAGGGCGAAGGCGGTCACCACCGCCGCCTCGAACAGCTGGAGCCCGACGTCGTCGGGGCTGAGGCGCTGGGCGGCTATCCCCCCTCCCACCACGGCCATCAGGAGAAAGGCCGTCCCGACGCCTTCGGCCACCAGGCGCCGGCTCAGCGAATAACCATGAGCATCCATCGGGCGCAAGCGTAGAGCCGCGGACAGGGCTCCGATGGCATCAAAGGGGCGTGTGCAACCGGATTCACCATAGGTTCACCGCCAGTTCGCGTCCAGGTCGTAGCATGCGCCCGTATGAGCCAGATCACACCCAATCCCGAAGTCCTGTTCGTATGCGTCCACAACGCGGGCCGCTCCCAGATGGCCGCCGGCTTCCTCCGGCACCTGGCCGGGGAAAGCGTGAGGGTCAGGAGCGCCGGGTCGATGCCGGCCGACCGGATCAACCCGGCCGTCCAGGAGGCCATGGCCGAGAGAGGGATCGACCTCGGAGCGAGCATCCCTTCGAAGTTGTCGAGGGACAAAGTCTCCGCCGCCGACGTGGTGGTGACCATGGGCTGCGGTGACGCCTGCCCGGTGCTGCCGGGGAAGCGCTACCTGGACTGGGAACTGGACGACCCGGCCGGCAAGGGTGTCGCTGGGGTCCGACCGGTCAGGGACGAGATCGAAGTGCTGGTGAGGGGCCTGCTGACCGACCTGGGTGTCGAACCCTCCTCGTAAGATCGGAGCAGCATCGAGACAGGACGTGTGACTTGGCTGTTCGGCTCGGCATCGACATCGGCGGAAGCGGGATCAAGGGAGCTCCGGTCGACCTGGAGTCGGGTGCGCTGACCGACAAGCGGGTCCGGATCAAGACACCCCGCCCTTCGAACCCCGAGGCGGTGGCAGGGGTCGTCCGCCAGGTCGTGGATGCCTTCCCCGACGTGACGGGAGCGATCGGGTGTACGTTTCCGGCCATCGTCCTCGCCGGCCGGATCAACTCGGCCGCCAACGTCGACCCCTCCTGGATAGGCACGGACGCCGACCGCCTCTTCTCCCAAGCCTGCGAACGTCCGGCATCGGTGGTCAACGACGCCGACGCGGCCGGAGTGGCCGAGGCCCGGGTCGGCGCCGCGGCGGGTCGCAAGGGCGTGGTGATCGTCCTCACCCTGGGAACCGGCATCGGATCGGCCGTTCTGCACGACGGCCGCCTGGTGCCCAACACCGAACTGGGACATCTAGAACTGGAAGGCAGGGTGGTCGAGTCCGGTGCCTCCAACCGGGCAAGGAAGCAGGAGAGCCTCTCGTTCAAGGTGTGGACCGGACGCCTCAACGCCTACCTGGCCCACCTGGAGCGGATCTTCTCACCCGACCTCTTCGTCATCGGCGGCGGGATCTCCAAGCGCTTTGGCAAGTTCGGTCCCATACTCCGCGCCCGGGCTGAGATAGTCCCCGCCGCACTCCGGAACGACGCCGGCATAGTGGGCGCCGCCCTGTGGGCAGGTCGGTAACCACCACCGCGTACAAGGGGATTGACACTGTCCCACCATACCGCACTATTGGAGGAGCCAAGCACCCCAAGCGGTCCGAACCGGCGTCATTCGCCCGCCCGAAGGATCATCTACCGGAGCGCCTTGCCCCGGCAAGCCCGGCCCGACACGCTCCGAGCCCAGGAACGGTGGTGGCGAGGGCCCGGAGAACCGGTCCCTCCTGGCGGTTTTCGCGACCTGGGCGCCATCCGGGTACGGAGCCGGTCCCGGACTGGCGACCTCCGTCCTCCCCCATCTCCGGATTGCCCGCGGCTAGGGGCCGACGGCGAACTCGCAGTAGCGGTCGACCTGGTCCGCAGGCAGCCGGACGCTCACCAGGGTCCCGTCCGCCGTGTGGTCCTCGGCGAGCACCTCCGCCTCGCGGCGGAGCCTGCCCAGCACCTGCCCCCTCGTGTAGGGGACGAGCAAATCGATCTGTTTCGAGTCGAGGGCCAGATGATCGGCGAGACGGTCCGTCAACTCGTCGATACCCGTTCCCTCTAGGGCGGACACGATCACCGCTTCCGGGTAGAGACCCCGCAACCGGGAGGCGGTGGGATCATGCGCCAGGTCCGCCTTGTTCAGGACGAGTATCTCCGGAAGGTGTCCGGCGCCGATGGAGTCCAGCACCTCCCTGACCGCTGCGACCTGCTCGGGCGCCGAGGGTTCCGATGCGTCCACGACATGGACCAGGAAATCGGCCTCCGATGTCTCCAGCAGCGTCGAACGGAAGGCCTCGACGAGTTGGTGGGGAAGGCGGCGGACGAATCCGACGGTATCCGAAAGGAGCAGCAGGCGACCGTTGGGGAGCTCGAAGCGCCGCGTCGTGGAGTCCAATGTCGAGAACAGCCGGTCCTCGGTGCGCACACCGGCGCCCGTGAGAGCGTTCATGAGGGTGGACTTGCCGGCATTCGTGTATCCCACCAGTGACGCAGACGGGATGGCCTTGCCGGTCCTGGACTTGCGCTGGCCCTCCCTTGCCTGATGAACCTGCGCCAGCAGCTTGTCCAGATTCGAGATCCTGCGCATGATGCGGCGGCGATCGGTCTCCAGCTTCGTCTCCCCGGGACCGCGGGTGCCGATGCCTCCGCCGAGCCGGCTCAACTCGATGCCCTTGCCCCGCAGGCGGGGCAGGCGGTAGCGGAGCAGGGCGAGTTCGACCTGGAGCATCCCCTCCCGGCTGGTGGCGTGCTGGGCGAATATGTCGAGGATCACGGCCACCCGGTCCACCACGTCACACTCGAACAGCTCCTGGAGGTTGCGCTGCTGCCCGGGAGCGAGGCTGTTGTCGAACACGACCACGTCCACATCGAGCCGGACGGCGTCCTGAGCCAATGCCTCCGCCTGTCCCGGTCCCACGAAGGTGGCCGGATGGGGCGACCGGCGCTTGAGAACCACCGTCGCGACCGGCGTCGATCCCGCCGTATCGGTCAGCAGCCGGAGTTCGTCCATCGAACGGCCAACGCCGCCGGGACCGGTCCCGTCCAGTTCGACACCGACCAGCAAAGCCTTCTGGCGCGCGACTTCGAGGTCGGTGACCGTGGCGGTGAGGCGACGGGCGCGACGTCCGTCAGCTGTCATGACCGGGGTCCTTCAGCGGTTGCCGGGATCCGTCCGTCCCGGTTGGTAAGAGGCATGGAGGCGAAGCCGTGTCAGGACGCCTATCAGAGATAGGAGTTCTCGCCGGCGTGGGAATCCTCCTGCTCCTCGGCGATGATCTGCGATTCGCGGACCGCTACCGCCAGCCGATTGTTCTCCGGCCAGAGGAAACGCCAAGCGCCCGTCGGGACCGCCCAGAAGCGCAGGCCGGTGTGGATGTCTACCAGCGACAGCGCGTCGTTGGTGGACTCGGTGCCGGCCGGGACCAGCAGCCCCGAGCGCGTCGCCGACTCCTCCATCAAGTGACCGACCCGCCACCCGGGCAGGATCCGGTAACCGTTCGAATCGATGATGTGTTCGTTTCTCGTGGAATCCATGTTTCAAATCGTCTGGTCGCATGAGGGTAGCCGCCTCCGAAGGCGAACCATCCGCTCGGTTGACGCACCGCGCTGGTAGGCGTACCGCGAGCAGCCGACCCCAGGCGGGCCACCGCCAGACCGCAACTGCGTGCCCCGC
This sequence comes from Candidatus Spongiisociaceae bacterium, assembly GCA_965219685.1. Lineage (GTDB taxonomy): Bacteria > Actinomycetota > Acidimicrobiia > Spongiisociales > Spongiisociaceae > JAPPFW01. The sequence goes on from CBDCOH010000002.1 coordinate 2,823,771, forward strand.
TGATGGGAGCTCGCTGACGGGCGTTATCCTTGGCCATGGAGGCGAACGAGCGCCTGGTGGGCTCCCTGGTCTTCAAAACCAGTGGGGGTACGAGAGTGCCCCGGCGGGTTCGATTCCCGTCCGCCTCCGCTATTATTAGGATTTTTCTCATGTTAGAGTGGATTGTAGTGTGTTGCTCTTGATAGTGTTACACACAAGGCCCAGCGGATTTCTGGTTTGGCGGGGTGACTTCCGCAACCGAACCCGTTTCGGCCTGACGCACCAAGATCGGCCGACAGAAACGCCACCGACCTGCCATCAGCCAACAGGTCCCAGGGATTGCGGCAGACTCGAGGCGGACACCGGTAAGGCAAAGTGCCCCTTTACGGGCAGTACACCGCCCGACTTGAGTATCCCGACTCCACGAAAGGGGCGACCGTCAGCGTCCACCGACACTGGGCAACTCCACGACTCGGTCCCAGAGGTCGCGGGAACTGCGTGCTTGTCATGGGCGAGCAACGAGATCGGCGAAAGGACACTCGGTTGGAAGGCGACGACCTTGGGACAGCCCAATCCGATCCCACCAGAACAGCTTCAACAAATCGGAGTCCAATCTTGACGGCCTCCTCCAAGCCATCAGTTGGGCTTGGTGACATCGATCACGATCACCGAGATCTTGTGTAGCTCGTCGGTTGTCAGCTCCTCCTGGAGTTGTCGGGCCAACTCTTCCGGGGTGTCGGGTCGTTGACCGTTGGGGGGTCTTGTGGTTTCGCCGGCTCCGAACCATAGGACGAGGTATATCCCGTACCCGGATGTGGCCGGATCGGTCGTGTACCGGCCGATGAGTTGGCTGCGCAGGGCACTCCACAGGTCGCGGTGCTTGTCCTTCTTGATCTCGGTTGGAACGTTGAACCCTTGGAAGGTCGTGCGGATATCGGCTCGCTTGTCTGCTGCGTAGCGACCCTAAGGTGCTGCGTCAACCTCTCGGGGGTAGGCGTTCCTTGAGACTCTCGAGAAGCGCGTCACGACAGGAGTCTTCCCGCTTGCCATTGGTCAGGCGACCATAGGAGTCTTCGTTCCAGAGCTGCCTCCAGGGGTTGGTGTTGTCACCTCGCACATGGTCCGCGAGGTCCCTGAGCCGGTCGCGGAGAAGGGCAGCTAGGTCAGCCGGGTTCGCGGGAGCTCGGTTGCCGAGACCATGGGGACCAAGAACTCATGGACTGCCGTAACCGCTGGAATCCCACCAACTATGCAATCCGAGCGCCTTCTTAGATGCGGCTTCAACATTTGGCTCCGAATCCCCGGCATTCGAGTCACACCCGGGTGTAGGCTGAGGTACGGCGGAGACATGGGTGACAGCCGATGCGCAGCCCACGACCTCAAGAATTGGGCACGGCCGCTACGACGCTTCAACAGAGGGTACTCCTTCTGCCCGAAGAGTTCGGTGGCCGGAATGGCATCCGCCCACTCCGCCATACCGTGTTCGCCGACGCTCGAATTGCGAGCATCCGGCCCGATACCGAATGTGAGCGGGTAGCTCTAACGGAAGCCTATGTCGACGCATTCGGCTACTCACTGGCTACTCACTTTGGGGTGGAGAGCGAAAGGACGCCGTAAGTTGATCTCGTACGTGAACGGGGACTACGTCACGAAGCCTGTGATCTCGGTCTTCGATCGGGGTTTCGTTATCGGAGACGGCGTTTACGACTCAGCCCGAACCTTTGGTGGCAAGATCTTCAAGCTTGATCAGCATCTTCAACGGTTGAGCCGATCGATGCGTTACATCGAGATCGATGCGGATCGCTATGCCGCGGAAATCCGCGGAGCTACGGAAGGGGTGGTTGCTCGTAACAGGGAGGATATCCTCTCAGTGGGCGATGTGTGGGTGATCCAGATCGTCACCCGCGGATTGCTCGAGGATGCCGGCGAGTCCGGGTTCGGACTTGACGAGGAACCTGATACGCCGTTCCGCCCGACCATCGTTGTGATCGTTAGGCCGCTGAACTTCAAGGCTTTCGGGCTCCTGTACCGGGACGGCGTGGACCTCGGCGTCTCGCTCCTGACCCGAGCCATGAGCGGTCCCCTCGATCCACGCGTCAAGTCGACCGGCAAGCTCGCCTATTCGCGTGCCGAACGGAAGGCTGCCCGGATGAGCAGGGGGCATGCTCTCGGCGCGAAAGCATGGACCGTGCTATTCCACGATGACGGTTCGATCGCAGAGGCATCCGGGGCGAACATATGTGCCGTCGTCGGTGACCGCCTCGTGCGCCCGCCCCGCCACTACGCGCTCGAAGGCGTCAGCATCGAGACCGTTTGCGAGTTGGCGCAGGACCAGGGCCTGTCGATCGAAGAGCGACCTATCACCGTCTACGACCTAGTCAATGCCGACGAGACGATGCTGACCTCGACGAGTTTCTCTGTTCTTCCGATCGTCAGTATCGACGGGATTCCACTTCCCGGAGGAGGCACCGTCTACTCGAAGACATTGGAACTGTGGAAAGACATGGTCGGTTTCGACTTCGTTAAGCAGGCCCAGGACGTGGCAAGAGGGATCGGTGGGAGCACAGCCGGATAAGGCATCGACACCCGACATGGGTGACACCAGCGGAGGTAATGAGATGCAGACAGCAACAAGGAGAGGGACGTGGATCAGAACGAAGAGCATGCTGTGGCTGGCTGCTACAGTCCTGTTCTTCGCGGCCTGCGGGGACGATGACGGCGAAGCGGCTACAACCACCGTCGCTCCTACCACGCAACCCACCGAACAGACGACGCAGCCACCGGAGCAGACGACCCAAGCCCCGGTAACTACGGCAACTCCCGAACAGACGGCCCAAGCTCCTGAGGAGATGCAGCCGTTCATCATCGTGGTTCCGGGAGACATCGAGAATCTGGACGGTATGGGAACGTACACCCAGTTCGCCGCCCAAGTCTGGTTCCACACCCACGGACGGCTGATGCGCTTCAAGGAGTTTCCGTCACCCACGGCGCCCGGGCAGATAGTGCTGGACAAGAACATAGCCGAACCCGAACTCGCCGAGTCCCTCGTGACGGAGGACTTCCAAACGTGGGACTTGACTCTCCGGGAAGGACTCGTGTTCCCGAGTGGAAACCCCCTGACCACCGACGACGTCATCTATTCGTTCGACCGGGCTATCTCTCTGGCCGGATCCCCCGGATTCCTGCTCAACACAGCCGGGATAACGGATGTCGGCCAGTTAGAGAAGATCGACGACACCCGGCTCCGGATCACCGTGCCCAAGCCGAACAACCGGCTGCCGAGGATTTTCGCCCTGGTCGACGTGGTCGTCATGGACTCCCAACTCCTGAGCGACAACGCCACCGATGACGATCCGTGGGCAACCGAGTGGGCCATCAGCAATCACGCGGGATACGGGCGCTACGTGGTGAAACAGTGGGAACCGGGTAGCCGTATCGTGCTGTCGCCGAATCCCGACTGGTTCGAGGGCCCGCCCGAGACCGGCGACCTCGTATTTCAGGTGGTTCCAACCGAAGCGAATCGGTTGCTACTCCTCCAGCGCGGCGAGGCCGACGTCGCAACGTTCATGACCCCGCGGACGGCCGTCGGGATCGACCCGGATGATCCGGACGTGGCGGCCCTGAGGTTCCCGTCCGACTTCGTGAATACGGTGACGGTGAACCATGGCGTCGAGCCTTTCGACAACGTCCTCGTTCGCCGCGCCATGGCCTACGCGATCAACTATGACCAGATCAGGGAGGAGGGCTGGTTCGGATTGGCGACGCCCCCGTCGAGCCCGGTCATTCCGGGCTACGAGGGCCACGAGGCCGTCTGGGACTACACCTACGACCCGGACAGGGCAAGACAGTTGCTCGCCGAGGCGGGATTCCCGGACGGATTCGACACGCGGATGCTCTACTCGCCGGAAGAGGACCCGAGCCACGAAGCCTTAGCCGTCATGATTCAGGGCCAGCTGGGCGACGCGGGTATCAGGGTGACCCTCGAGCCGGTCACCGGCGGCCAGTTCTTCACGCTGTTCTACGGTGAACGCGACTTCGATATCGCCCTCAAGTTCTGCGGCATCTGGGTGTCGGAATACTGGTACTCGAGCAACCTGATGCTGGCCACGAACGGCTTCTGCAGCGGTACCTACAGCAATCCCAGCGTCGACGAGGCCATTGCGGCACTCGAAACGGAGACCGACCCGGAGACGGCCCAGGCACTGGCAACCCAGGTACAGGAGCAGTTCGCCGAGGATGCCGGGTATGTCCTCATCGGACAGCCGGACTTCATCGTCATGGCCAGAAAGGGCGTGTCCGGCGTTATCTACCCAGTGCAGGACGGCACGGCGATCTTCTGGGGCCTCACCCGGTAGCTGTGATCCCGTACCGGTTGCGGGCAATGCCCCGGGAGCACCCGGCCAGGTGACCAGGTACATCCTGAGGAGAGTGGCGGCGTCGCTCCTGCTGATCGTCGCCGTGACCACGGTCACCTTCGTGATGCAACGCGTCCTCCCGATCGATCCGGTCGAGTCTTTGGTGGGGCCGATACGGACCGAGGAGCGACTGCAGGCCCTCCGGGAGCAACTCGGTCTCGACCAGCCTCTTGCCCGCCAGTACGCGAATTACATGTCGGGGCTCGCGAGGGGCGACCTGGGGCAAGCCTGGCACACGGGCCAGCCCGTGACCTCGGACCTCGCGTCCCGGTTTGCGGCGTCCCTCGAACTAGGGGCGGTTGCGTTAGTCATCGGCGTTCCGCTCGGAGTGGTGCTCGGGGTCGTCTCCGCCCGACGGAGGGACACAGTGGGGGACTACGCCGTGAGGGGCGTCTCGCTGTCGTTCATCGCTCTGCCAGAGTTCCTGGTCGCGCTCCTCGCCGTCTATGTCTTCTTCTACCTGTTCGGTGTAGCCCCACCTCCCATCGGTCGGCTCGGCGCGACGGTGCTGCAGCCGCACCAGGTCACCGGCCTGTACCTCGTGGACAGCGTCCTCGAGCGGAACTGGACGGCTTTCCGTTCGGCCGCGGGTCACCTCGCCCTCCCGGCGTTGACGCTGGCGATGGTGCTGATGAGCTACTTCGCCCGGTTCACCCGCGCATCGATGTTGGAGGTCCTGAATTCGGACTTCGTGCTGGCGGCGCGGTCGCTGGGACTTCGCGAAAGGACCATCGTCTACCGTTATGCTCTCAAGACGGCGATGCTTCCCATCGTGTCGGTTCTCGGGATCGCCATTGGGGCTGCATTGGGCGGCCTCGTCGTCATCGAGCTCGTATTCGCGTGGCCCGGCCTCGGCCGGTACGCAGTCGACTCGGCCAAGCTCAATGACCTGGCGGCGGTCCAGGGCTTCATGCTTCTCTCCGTCGCCGTGTACGCGGTGGTCAACCTGGGAGTGGACATCCTCCAGGCCGCCTTCGACCCACGGATCCGTTACTAGTGGCCGACCGCATGGGCAACCAGGCGCGGGTAGGCTCACCCGGGATCCTATCTCGATGGAGACGACTCCCATCGCTCTACATCGGAGCAGGCCTGGTCGGCGCGATCGTGGTCGTATCGGCCGTTGCCCCCGTCTTCATCGGTTTCGGCGCGACCGAGCGCGTTGGCGCCCTGCTGGCCGGCCCGAGCCTTTCCCATCCCTTCGGCACGGACGTGAACAGCATGGACGTGATGGCCCGAACTCTTCACGCCGGGCGGTACGACCTCGGGGTTGCTACGGCGGGAGCCCTGCTGGCGATGGCAGTCGGAGTCGCGGTCGGCGCGACCGCGGGCTTCGCCGGAGGCATCATCGACGAGATCATCAGCCGGGTCGTCGAGGGTATCCAGGCCTTCCCGCCTCTCGTCCTAGCTCTCGGGCTCGTCGCCGCGGTGGGGTCTTCCACACCGGTTCTCATCGGAGTGATCGCGGTGGTGCAGTCCGTCTACTACGTGCGGGTCATGCGTGCTCAGGTGCTCTCCATTCGAGAGCGGGACTACGTGCGGGCGGCACGCGCCATCGGCTTGCCGCGCCGACGAATCATCATGCGGCACATCGTGCCGAACGGAATCGGCCCCGTCATCGTCCAGGTGAGCTTGAACATCGGCGTGGCAGTGCTGCTCATCTCCGCGCTGAGCTTCATCGGCCTGGGCGCTCCACCGCCGACCCCGGAGTGGGGTGCGATGATCGCGGCCGGCCTCAAAGTAACCATCACCGGCGAGTGGTGGGTGTGGACGTTTCCCGGAGCGATGCTGTTCGCAACCGTGGTCGGCTTCAACATCCTCGGAGACGGTCTCCGCGATGTCCTGGATCCGAGGACGTGATGCATACCGACCGGGCGCCGATCCTCAGGGTGCGCGATCTGAGAGTCAACCTCTCCCACCGGGGCCGGGCCGGGCTTCCGGTAGCCGGATTCGACCTCGACGTATCGCAAGGCGAGGTGGTCGGAATCATCGGCGAGACGGGCGCTGGCAAGAGCCTGGCGGCCCGGGCGATCACGATGCTTCTCCCGAGGGGTGCACGGATCGTCGGGGGTGAGATCCTCTTCGAGGGACACAGCCTTATCCGACTGGACCGCGAGCAAATGCGCCGGATGCGCGGCAGCCGGATCGGGATGATCTTCCAGAATCCCCGCGAGAGCCTGGTTCCGGTCCACACGATCGAGCGCCAGCTCCGGCTCGTGCTCAGGAAGCCGGCGGGACGCCACGACCGGACCTCGCGACCATACGAAGAGGGCGTCGCCGAATACCGTCGCCTCCTCGGCGTGCTCGGTCTGCACGAGCCCGAACGGGTCCTGAAGAGCTACCCGCACCAGCTCAGTGGAGGTATGGCCCAGAGGGTCTTCATCGCTCTGGTCCTGGCGGGAGACCCGGACCTCCTGATCGCCGACGAGCCCGCGACCGGGCTGGACGCGGCCACCCAGGCGCAACTGCTCCTCGAGTTCGGCGAGTTGATCCGCGAGAGGGACAAGACAGCCATCATCATCACCCACGACCTGAGTTCGATCATCGACGTGTGCGATAGCCTCGCCGTAATGTATGCTGGCCGGGTCGTCGAGCGTGGGGCTGTCAACCAAGTCCTGGCCACCCCGCAACATCCGTACACGATTGGGTTGCTGGCCTCCGCGAACCTATCGGACGAGGCCACGAGAACGGAGTACATCCCCGGAACGCCGCCGAGCCCGTTCGCGCCGGTGGCAGGATGTCCTTTCAACCCGCGCTGTCCAGAGGTGTTCGACAGGTGCCGGGACTCCGAACCGCAACCCGTAGTGTCAGACGGTCGCTACGTCAGGTGCCACCTCCATGGCTGAACTCCTCACCGTCGAAGGATTGAGCAAGACCTTCGCCGGCGCGGGGACGTTCTGGGCGAAGCGCGGCACGATCGGCGCGGTGAGGGACGTCTCGCTCACCCTCTCCCGCGGCGAAGTCCTGGCGATCGTCGGTGAGAGCGGGAGCGGGAAGACCACCCTCGGCCTGTGCGTGATGCGCCTTATCAGGCCGTCCTCCGGTGTCGTTCGTTTCGAAGGGGTCAACACGCTCCGGCTGCGCGGTAACGCGCTGCGAGACTTCCGGCGCAACGCCCAGATCGTGTTCCAGAACCCCCAAGCCTCGCTCAACCCGCGCATGCGCGTCGCTTCGATCATCGGTGAGCCGGCGAAGTTCCACGACGGTCTCCGACACCAGCCGCTGAAGGACCGGGTTGCGGAGTTGATGCACTCCGTCGGCCTCGACGAGGCCGAGGCACGGAAGTACCCCCATGAACTCAGCGGTGGGCAGCAACAACGTGTCTCGATCGCACGCGCTCTCGCATCGAGGCCACGGCTGCTGGTCCTGGACGAGCCGACATCCGCACTCGATGCTTCCGTGCAGGGGCAGATCATCGGGCTTCTCAACGAGTTGCGGGAGCGTCACCGTCTCGGCTACCTGCTGATCTCGCACGACCTCCGTCTGGTGCGCGGGAACTCTGACCGGACGGCCGTCATGTACCAGGGCACGCTCACCGAGGTAGGCCCGACCGAGGAGATGTTCCGCCGGCCTATGCATCCGTACATGCGCCTGCTCCGGCACACGATGCCCTCGGTAGCCGGAGCAGCACTGCGGCGGATCGCGACCGGGCACCTCGTCAGGACTGCAGAACCGGTGGACACCGGTTGTGTCTTCCGACGCCGCTGCCCGACGGCCAGGCCGCGATGCGCCGACGCGCAGATGCTCGACGCGACACAAGCACACTCGGCAGCATGTTGGCGGGCCGGGACACCTGACTTCGAAGAAGAATGGTGCCGGGTCATGAATCCGGCTTCCGCCGTCATCGGTTCCGATTGACATAGAAGAACATATAGAAGGACACGAAGGGACACGGAAGGAGGAAGAACCCGTGGACGGCTTGGCAATCGTTACGCCCATTGACACCGATGACTACGAGGATATGCCGCTGGAGGGCCACGTCGTGTCAGGCGACCCGCAGGCCAAGGTGCACTGGATCCGTAGGGAACGCTCGGGGCTCGGCATGTTGCAAACGGGCCTGTTCATCGCCCAGCCCTCCGTCTGTCGTTGGGTGTTCGAGGGCGACGAAACCATCTACGTCATCGAGGGCGAGGTTCGCATCGATTTCGTCGAGTCCGGTGAGAGCGTCGAACTCGTTGCAGGCGACATCGGATCGTTCCCGAAGGGGGTGGATGCGATCTGGACGTTCAAGAAGCCGTTCAAGGAATTCTTCGTGCTCTGCGGGTGAGGACAAGAGCCCGTCCTCGAAGGTCCCGCGGCCTTCGAGGACGGGAAGCGACAGAGGAGAGATGCCATGCAAGGACAGGTTATGACAGTGCTCGGTCCGGTGTCGCCCGAAGAGCTCGGACCCACGGTGACGCACGAACACCTACTGGTCGATCTCTCGTGTTACTGGCAACCGCCGGATGACCCGGACCGTCGAGCCCTGGCCGAGGCGCCCTTCGAGATGAGCATGATCGGGATAGTCAAGCGGGATCCGTTTTTTTCGCTCGACAACAACACGCTCGACGATGTCACCGCGGCGACCGAAGAAGCGAGGGAGTTCAAGAACCTGGGCGGGGGCACGATCGTCGACGTAACACCGGCCGACATAGGTCGCAACCCGCTCGCCCTCCGGACCGTCGCCCGATCGGCGGGGCTCAACATAGTTGCCGGGACCGGCCATTACGTCCACATCGCGCATCCGCCCGGCCTGGAGAACGAACCGACCGGAGAGATCGCAGAGCGAATGATCATCGAACTGACCGAAGGCATCGACGGCACCGGGATACGAGCAGGCGTGATCGGCGAGATAGGCACTAGCCACCCGCTCCACCCGCGCGAAGAGAAGGTGCTGCGGGCTGCTGCCCGCGCCCAGCAGGGGACCGGCTACCCGATATCGGTCCACGTCGCCCCTTCGGCGCGCCAAGGCCACGACGTGCTGGAAATTCTTGAGAACGAGGGCGCCGATCTCGGGCGGGTTGTCATGGGACATCTCGACCTCACCTTGGGCCACCTCGACGCCGAATTCGACGAGATCGTTGGATACCACTCCTCGCTCGGCGAGCGTGGGTGCTACATCCAGTACGACACTTGCGGTGTCGAACTCTACGTGCCGTCCGGCGGCCTCGGTCCACCATTCTGGCTTCCTTCCGACCTGACCCGGCTAAAGGCCATCGCCCGACTGTTGGAGGCGGGCCACGGCGATCGACTCCTGCTCAGCCAAGACGTCTGCACCAAAAAGGATCTGGTCCGCTACGGAGGCTTCGGCTACGGGCACATCCTGCGGTACTTCGTCCACAACCTCAAGGAGATAGGCGTCACACGGTCGGAGAGCGACCGAATGCTCATTGACAACCCCAAACGTATGCTCGCGCGGCAGGGGTGACGACCCGGGCGATGGTGACCCGCCGTTCTTGGAGTCCAGTGAGCCGGCGTTGCGGTGATGCTGCAGGCTGGTCGTGAGGTTGCGGGATTTGGGTCTTAACCGGCTCGGGGTTTGCCGGAGAGTTCTTAACTCAACAATTCCAACCTAGCAAGGCAGGGGCACGGAGAGTCGGCGTACGCCAGTAAGGCCTACATGAAGTATCCAACACCCATGAACCAGACATTTATTCGGTATTACCGGCGTATGGACACCCAGACCCTGGATGACATTTACCAGGTCCTCTCCGCAGGCAGGCGGGACTGGGCATAGAGAGCACGGCGCTGGCCTTAGGTTCGTCTGGGCGTTCTCTCTATGTTACCACTTCGTTTACTACTTGTTCTCTGGTATCTCGTGGTTCTTCCTGGTACTACATGAAGCTATCGGATTACCCTGAAATGCCCTGTAACCTGGGAGAATAGAGGCCGTGTGGCAGCATCCGGCACCTAGTGGACCTTTGCAGGACGGCAGTCGTCCGCCTCCGCTAGCAACAAGTTCGAACACGTTCCGTGCCCGGTGGTAGAGGGCAAAGCTCCCCATCCCGACTCCGGTCCACGGAACAGCAAGGCCAACCGTTGGCATGACTCGCAGAGACTCTCCACTTGCTACAACGGGGCCGGGGCGACTCCGAGTTGTGCACGGGCTTCATCGAGCACCTGCAACACACTGACAGACATCGACAGGGGATGCAGTGGCGACTGCGTTAGACCATCCGAGACATGGCGGGCTGCCCAGACCGCTTGCCTGCACAATCCATCCTCGGCTGTGACAAGGCCCGATCGATCGACGTACTCCGCAACAGGCACGTTCCTATCGTCATACAGCGTCAACCCCCCGGGAGCAGGATGGCGCGAAGGAATCAAGACCCGGCCATCTGAACCGCCGACGCTGGCCTCCCCAGAGCCAAATGTGTAAATACTGCAAGTTGCAACGGCTTGTTGACCACTCTCGTTGGTCAAGACAGTTACGGATTGACCATCAACACCTGTTGGAGTTACCTCCCCTACGCACTGAACGTGGATCGGCGAGCCCATAACTAAGATGGCGAACCAAACTGAATAGACTCCTATATCCAGTAGAGCTCCGCCTCCAAGTGCCGGATCATGTATTCGGTTTGTAGGATCTAAAGGAAAGACCGCCCCCAGATCCGCTGTAACCAGTTGTACCTTCCCGAGTTCACCGTCCTGTAGCAGTCTGTCCAAGACGCTGGTCCTTGGATGAAAGCGTGAATGCATGGCTTCCATCGCGAACCTATTGTGAACTCTTGCTGCATCGCCAATGGCCTGTGCCTCTAAGGCAGAAGTAGCTAGTGGTTTCTCAACAAGGACATGTTTACCCGCCTCGAGTGAAGCCACGGCCATCCTTTTGTGATGGCTATGCGGGGACGCGATATAGACGATGTCAACATCGCTATCGGCGAGCACCGCCTCATAAGAACCGTAAGCACGAGGAATGGAAAACCGTTGGCCAAAGCGTTCAGCCCTCTCGCGCGATCGAGAGCCAACTGCAGTCACGTCTTGATCGGTGTGACGCTTCAAAGACCGTACGAACTTATTGGCTATTACTCCTGGTGCTAGGATCCCCCAACGCAGGACCGGGCCACCACGAAGAGGGACAGACTCCGCCTCATGTAACGACTTCATGTCACGGCCCTCATCCGACTACCCGACTCCCGAGCCACGGAGACCGTGACCGATCACGTGTCCGCGGCCGGGGCCCGATGCTCTAACGCAAACTCCGCGCAGCTTGGGCCGGGCAAGCGACTCCAAGTAGCCCTTCGTCTCGAACCACCTGATCGCATACCGGATCGTTCCCCGTGGGCGAACTGTCAATCCGCGCATGTCGTCCCCAAGTCTCACAGCAGGTCGCTCAGGTCATCTTCGAGATTCGTGAAGTCAATATGGCCTTTCTGCTGGCACACCGCGATGTTGAGGTACTCCAACGGGGCGTCGGTGTGGTTGATGATCCCGTGCGAACCTCCGATTCGATTGGGGATACAGTCACCTTTGGTCACGTCGCCGACCTCGCCATCGACTTTCATCCGCCCCCGACCGCCGATGATCACGTAGCACTCCTGGATGGTGTCATGACGGTGATAACCGACCGAGGTGCCGGGAGGCATGAAGGCGTGGTCGACGAAACCCCAATTCGTGGTGAAGACATCGCTGTCGAAGAGGCGCCGGGCGCGGATCTCCCCTAAGCCTACGTGAGCGCGGCGCGGCGTGAGCAAGGTCGGATCGAGACGTTGGACCAACTCCAACTCACTGTCGTCGGACTCCCGGCCCGTGAGATCATCGTCCAGCGGCACAGCATCGAACGGTCCATCCTGTGGAGCCACACCGATCCCGACGAAGCTGGTCCAGTGATCGGTGTGATTGAAGATGCCGTGGGCGTCGCCGGCCCGGCACAGCGCCACCGAGCGCGACTCGACCACACCGAAGTGCTCGTTGTGTGCCACCGACAGCGGACCGTCGATCACCACCAGGCACTCTTCGGACTGTTCGTGGAGATGGAGGCCAAGGCTGTGGCCGGGCCCGAGGCGGCCCGCCTTGATGAACGCGAACGACGTCTCGAAGTCCGATCGGTCCAGCATCGTTATCTCGCCGGCGCCTCCCTTCTCCCGCCGAGCGGTGAACGGACCGGTTTCGTAGTTACGGATTCTCATGATCTGTCCTTATGCGAGGGTGGCTCGAGCCCGTCGTCGCCCCTCGCGGTGTCGAGCTGCTAAGCCACTGCTAGCGAAAACAGCAGTTTCACGCCGGGGCGGCGATCTGGAGGAGTCCCCCCCCTCTCGACCATGCATCCTAGGGCCGAGGTACGGCACCCGCTCAACCACACTTCTCCCTAGTGTGGGAGCCGTCCCGGCGGCGGCTGCAGCAGTTCCAAGACAATCTGGTCCGGATCATGGAAGTAGACCGCGTACCCGCCCTCATTCACGCCCGCCATGATGCGGTTCGGCTCTGAGAAGAAGGAGACGCCCGCCGCACTCAGCCGGTCGTACCACCCGTGAATGTCGTCGACCGCCACCGCTAGGTGGGCGGCGCCAGGATTGGCAATGCCGATATCCCCTCGCTGTCCCAACGGTCTCACGTACTGCACGAGCTCGAGGTCGTGCGTGGAGAGCTGACGAGGCCGGCCGGGCACCGCCAACTGGGCAACGACGATCCGGGCGTCCGGGTAGCCGACCAGGCTCCGCGTGTACGGGTTGTCCTGAACCTGACGATGGACCAACTCGAACGACAGCAACCCCACGTAGAACTCGACAGAGCGATCCATGTCGGACACGGTGAAGCTGAAATGCCAGACACCATGGACACCTCCGACGGTTGCCATTCAGTCAATCCCTTCTTCCTGCAAGCGGAGGGGGGCCCTCCGTGCTGAACCCGAGCTCCCCGTATTCTCGGAAAGCCCTCGTACTCTCCTGCCACACTAGGATATGTTCTCTGCCGTCGCCCACCTTTGCAGCTCTGGTATCCACTTCGCCAACCTCGCCGACAAAACGGCTTCCGACCGGGTTGGGCGACCTCCTGACGATCCGCCAACCCGCATTCACGACCCCAGAAGGCTTGGTCTGTTGCAAGCAGTCTCCAGGTGACCACCCACCCTGTCGGTAGTGGAAGGGTTAGGCGGACTCAACATTTCGAGTATCTCAACTACATGAAGGGCCACATCGGGTGCCGCACGAGCAGCCGTCCCGCGACGTATCGCATCCGCCATATCTATGACTCCGATCCCGCGCTGGTTCGAGCTATGACTAGTAGTCTCCTGCTCCACCCTGACAGGATGCCAATTGCGTTCGTCGTGCCTACGCCACCGTGCTAGGGCCGAGAACGTGTCGGGATTCGGTAGGCACAGCACACCTTCGGTACCGAACACTTGCAGAATCGGCACCTCGCTCGACGGCGTGTCACCATAGCGTAGGGTTAGTACACACAGGACATCGCCCGCAAACCTAATACTGCAGGAAGCGAAGATCGCTGACGGATCCAGTAGAGGTGTGACATAAGAGAGTCTAGAGATCCCCGACACCGCGGAGGCAGAACCAAAGAGGTTGACGAGCGCCGAAAGATAATACGGCGCCATGTTGAAGAGCGGAATCACTCCGGTTCGGTGTCGTTCGAGTACAGGTAAGGGCCGTAGCATGGAGGCAAATCCTGAGATTGGCTTTCCGATCAGGCCCTGATCCATTGCCCGGCGACCGGCTTGGAAGCCTGGACCGAGGACGGTGTCCGGTGCACAACCTATGCTCAACCCGGCCTTCTCCGCAGCAGCCAGCAATGTGGCGCCCTCGCTTGTGGTCAATGCGAGAGGCTTCTCACTGTAGACGTGCTTTCCGGATTCAAGGATGCGAAGACTTGTCTCGTAGTGAGACGGGATAGGTGTGAGGTTGACGATAAGGTCGAGTTCCTCACAGTCAAGTATGTCCTCGCCATGGAACACCTTTGGGATATCATACGCCCGAGCCAATCGCCCAGCCGCCCGGTCATCTAGATCACCGACGCCGATCACTCTGATCCCGGCACTAGCCGCCAGGTTCGGTAGATACTGACCGGCGACCTCTCCCGCACCGAGAATACCCACTCCCGTTGGCTGAGTCACCACGATGACTCTCTCCTTCCCGGACACCCGGTTACCGCCGTGTGGAGGGGTTGCAACCGGGCATACCCTCTGCTGTCGGGAAAAAACTGCCCTCCGTGGACGCATCCGAATACGGGATGGCACTGACAACGTGGTCGGAACAGGTCGTCTCCCGTTCGGTTTCGGATGAAAGAGTTGATGATCCACATGACTCGTCTCACTTCATGGCTCCGATTCGCAGGCCCTCCGTGAGCTTTCTCTCAGTAAACGTATACAAGACGATTATGGGAGAGATCGTTAGCATGAGGGACGCGAAGAGCGCCCCATAATCGGAACCGTACTGTCCTCGGAATTGTGTCAGCCCTACCGGTAATGTTCGGCTGTCGGGACTCAGCAGGAGAACCTGTCCCAAGCCGAGTTCGTTCCAGATGAAGATGACTTGGACAAGGCCCACTGCGAGCACCCCTCCCCACGAAAGCGGCAGTACGATGCGTTGGAAGGCTTTGAACTCGCTTGCTCCATCGATGTGCGCCGCCTCGATGAGGTCCAGCGGAAAGGAGGAGAAGTACGCACGCATCATCACGGCCGCGAAAGGAATAAGACGGGCAGCGTACATCACACCAAGAGCTAACGGGTTACTCAGGACACCGAGACGGTCTGACAGCACGAAGAGTGGTATCCAGGTGACGATGAACGGCAGGGTGATGAGAAGGACGAAGTAACGATTCAGTAACCCACCGAACTTGGTACGGCTTCTGGCGATTGCATAGCCGGCAAACACGCCGGCTCCTACTCCGAGAACGACCCCTACACTGGTTGCGATCACGCTGTTGCGTGCGAACAGAATCAGTGGCTCTCCAAGGTTCGTGCCATCCCAGGCCCTATGGTAGTTCTCGAACAGCAGTCTTGATGGGAGGTTCAGCGGTTCGGCGATTATCTCGGTTTGTGACTTGAACGAGGAGAACAGACTTCCTACGACCGGAACGATCGTCACCAACGTCCATAGCAATAGGCAAAAAACCCCGAAGCCTTTGAGAATGCTGGCTGGTATGCTCCGTAGCGGCCACATCGTGATCGGTATTACCCCGCCCGTTCGAGGCGTTTGGTCCGAATTATGGTGAGATACGCCATCGATAGTCCAGCTATCACCAGGCTCGTGACAATCGCCTGGGCTGTTGCATAGCCAAACCTCCGATTGACGAAGGCCTCGCGCCATACGAAGGTTGCTGCGACTTCTGACAAGCGTCCCGGTCCACCCCGTGTCATTACGAATACCTGATCGAACACCCGGAAGCCAAACATGAACTGGATGAGGGTAATAGTTGCGATGACATCTCGGATATGGGGAATACTGATATGTCGGACCCGCTGCAGTACGGACACTCCATCAATGGTTGCTGCTTCATGGATGTAGCGAGGTATATCCCTTAATGCTGCGATCAGAATGACCATCGGAAACCCGGCAAACTGGAGAACACTGACGAGAATGATCGTGAGGTTAACCGTGGCAGGATCACCAAGCCAGGGTCGGGAAAGGGACGGATGTATCCGTGCAAGAAGGTCATTGATGCCTCCGAAATTGCCGTCAAGAAAGAATGCCCACACAAGGCTGGTGAAGACGATCGGCAGCAATACCGGAAGGAATATCAGGAATTTGAACACGGACGCGCCTCGGATCCTTCGGTCGATAGCCAAGGCGATAGCGCCACCGACTCCGACCGTTCCGATCGTCATACCAATCGAATAGACCACTGTGTTCCGGATCGCCAATCTGGCGACTGGGTCACGTACAAGGTCGGAGTAGTTGTCAAGTCCGATAAAGACGCCCGGACCGGCGCCAGTCCACTCAAGCAATGAGATTCGTGCCGAGTCTAGGAATGGATACAGGAGGAGGGTAGCTGACAGGGCGACTGCCGGTAGGGCGAAGAGAGCCCAGACGATGAAACGTCGGATACCTCCACCGGGTGGAGGTATCCGACTACCTTTCTGAGAAGTCGACCTGGTCAACTAAGTTCGCGCTCTCGGCCTTCTGGCGTGAGTTGAGCGTCTCCTAACCCGCCCGGAGTTCATCTGCAATGCGCTCCAGATCTGCCATGAGAGCCTCGGCAGTGATAGTGTCCACCAGCATCTCCACCCAGCCTTCGGCTATTCGATCCCGAAGCCGAATGTGCAGCAGAGTGTTCGGTGCCGGTCGACCCGCGAACTCATCGAGTGCCGAGAGCTGACTAAGAGCGAGTGGGGGAACTATCTCCGGATCTGGTGAAACATCCTTACGGCCCGAGAATCGTGAGTACTGGGCCATGTACGTCTGGAATTCCGCACCGGCGATATAGGAAATGAAATCCGCAGCCAACTCTGGATTGTCGCTATTGGCTGCAACCCCCAAGCCGTCAATTGTTGCCAACTGGAACTGGGTCGGTTCGGCTGTAAGCGACGGTAGGAGCAGCCAACTCCCTTCAAAAGGTAGGTCCGCAGCGTTGATTGCCGCCACTTCCCAACTACCGCTCATGAACATTCCTGCTTCTTCCGTGAAGAAGAGGGTCTGGCCAATGTCCCGATTAACGGTCGACGGCGAGTCTCCGTAGACTCCCCGATCATTCCACTCGGTATTGATGACCTCGAACGCTTCTACCGCACAGGCATCCGTGAACCTTGCAGTGGGAGTTGCTCCGGGCAGCCACCCTTGTTCCAGTGCCAGTGCCCAGTCGGTCCCACAGTTGCTCGCCATGTACTGGCCTGTAAACCACATTGTGGCTCTGAACCCGCTAGTTGCTAGCGCGAGGGGCGTCTTACCCGCATCCCTGAGAGCATCCGTGATCGCGTACCAGTCCTCCATCGAGGCGACTCGTCCGGCATCGGGAGCATCGATTCCAAGTTCAGCGAACATGGTCTTGTTGTAATACACGACCGGGATCCAGTTGAGCCCGACGTTAATGGCAGAGTGCCCGCCATCTGCATCGGTGTAGGTCGCGACGATGGGACCGAGGAAAGCGTCCCCAAGGCCATCCTCCGCGTATACGTCGCTGAGGTCCGCCAGAGTCCCGGTATTAACGAGGTCTTCCCAGGTACCGGCGAATCCGACCTGGAGCACGGTCACGTCCGGCGCCTCGTCGGTCGCGAGAATCCGCGGCAGGGTCGGGAAGTAATCGTTCCCGCCGACTATGGACTCCAGAATGATCGTGGTCCCCGGGTTCGCGGCCATGTACTGGTCAGCGCCGTCATGTATGAAATCCCAATCGGGGTGGACAGCCACCGTTATCTCGCCCGCGAGTCCGGCTGCGGCCGTCGTGGGCGGAGCCGTCGTAGCTGCGGCCGTCGTGGGCGGAGCCGTCGTAGCTGCGGCCGTCGTGGGCGGAGCCGTGGTAGCCGCGGTCGTATCTGGAGCGTCGTCGTCACCACACGCGGCGGCGATCAGGACCAATACGACAGTGAGTGCAGCCCACTTCTTCTTCTGACCTGCGATGTTTCTCATAGGCTCCTCCATGTTGTAGGACGGCACCGTTTTGAGTGTTCTGGCACCGTGTGTCGGCATGCGACTGCATAGTGCCGACGATCTATGTGTGACGTTCACTATACAGCGTTAATACTCACTATACGGGCTGAGGCTGCAAAAAATGCGGCTGTGCGCGTTAACGTGGGCAGGTCGAATCCTCGGAGTGCAGCGATCCGCTTGGTGCGGAGTCGGCCATCGGCATCGGCCGCCCACTCGGTGGTGCCCTGTGACAGACCCGGAGGCCACTATCTCTGTGTTTGGTGGAATGGTGGATCCGGGTTCGGCGGTGACTCCTAGGCCGTCCTTACCGGCGGGCCGTCGTATGCCGGGTCTCTCAGGTCGGATCCCTCCCGGTAGGCGGGGCTGTTAATCACCAGGTAGGTGAGGTTGCCCTTGAACTCGTAGGGAACTCCTCTGGGTATGAGGATGAAGTCGCCGGGTCCGAATCGTTGGGGCGGATCGTCGCCGACCCGGGCGATACCGTCCCCCTCCACGATGAACATGGCGCGGTCGGTCTCCTCGCAGGTGATCTGCTGCAGCCTGCCCCAGATCTTGATGTGGGTGATGCTGAGCGAATGTGTCTGATCGGGCATCGAGAACGCCGGATCGCGCTCCGTCGATCCGATCGCCTTCTTCATGACCAGCGTGTCCTGATCGGGCCCAATCTCGGCGATCTCCGGCACGTCTTCGAGCCTAATGACGGGCATCGGTCCTCCCTATGGTCGGCAAGCTCACGGAGAAAACCGTACACGCCGGAACGAGCTACCAGGGTTGGAGTCCGTCGGTCAGCAGTTCCGCAGATCGGTCCGAGCCGGGCGCGTATAGGCGCGGAACTCGGGCATATGCATCGGACTCCCTTCCCTAATCGCAAGGGCCGTGATGGGCGTTGGCAGGCTCCAAACCCTGCCGGCCGGATGATCTACATGGACGCGGGGGAATCGGTGGACCAGGGCCCGACGGAGGACCTCATACGCAAGCCACAAAACGAGGACCTCAAGAGGTTCCTCGGTGCCATGTCAACCGCCTGACCGCAAATCGGAGACGAGCGACCCGTCTCAACCCGGGGGTATTACGGGCAGGACTATGTGTGACATCCGGACGGTGTCGTGGTAGACGGTTTGGCGGGCGACTCGTATCTGGTCGTCGTCGGCGATGGGGTTGCCGGTGTTGAGGTTGCGGTCGAAGCGGGGGAAGTTTGCACTGGCGATGTCAACCCTGATCCGGTGGCCCTTCTTGAACACGTTACTCGTCACCCAGAGGTCGATGGTGAACTCGTAGACCTCACCGGGCTCCAGCAGCACCTGGTGCTCGGCGCTCTCCCGGTAGCGGCCGCGGATGATCCCGTCGCATAGGTTCCTGGCGTACCCGTCGGGGTGTACGTCGACCAGCTTGGCGGTGAAGTCGGTGTCTTTCCCGTCGGTGGCGGCGAACAGCTTGACGATTACCGGCCCGGTGACCTCCAGGTCGGCCTCGATCGGGTCCGACGTGTAGACGAGGACGTCGTTGCGGTACTCGATCGGTCGCTGGTCGTAGGAGCCCCACTCGACGATCTCCGGGTTGCAGCAGGTGGTCCCGCCCATGGTGGGGGTCGCGAACGCCGGGTTGTACACGTACTCGTCGGCGGGCTCGTCGCCCGGCGGCTCGGTCGACAGCGTCCCGTCGCCCAGGAGCGAGTTGGCCGAACCCCGGCTGTGGAAGTACCACGGGGTGAACTCGGTGCGGGCCAGCGGCCATTCCTGCTCGTCCCGCCACTCGTCGGCGCCCATCGTGTAGATTCGCAGCGGTGGGTCCTCGTCAACCCCGTTGTCCTTCCCCTTCAGCCAGTGGTCGTACCACCGCAGCTGGATCTCGTCGACGTCCAGTACCGAGGCCTTGCCGAAGTCGACCTCCCCCGCGTGGGTCTCGGTGTTGGTGTGGTGGTGCCACGGACCGATCACGACCCGCTGGTGGTTGCGGGCGAGCTCGGAGCCTCCCCTCTGCTGCATCCCCACGAAGTTGTTCATGGTGCCGCCGGCGAACACGTCGTACCAGCCGCCGATCTGCAGCACAGGGATCTTCACCCTCTCGTACTGCTCCTTGAGTGACATCCCCTTCCAGTAGTCGTCGTAGTCGGGATGGTCGAGCCACCTCTGGAAGAAGTGGACGTCCTTGCCGCCGTACTCGGGTATGGCCCGCAGCGGCAGCTTCGAGAAGATGCGCTTCCAGTTGAAGCGGTCGATGAGCTGCCAGGTGCGCCCGCCCATCCGGAAGCTCCATGTGGCGTTGAGGTGCAGGGTGAAGGCCCCGCCCTGGTAGTGCGGCGAGTTGTGCAGGTTGTCGCCGATGACCCGGGGCACGATCGCCTTCAGGTAGCGACTTCCCATCGCAGCCGCCATCCACTGCACGCCCCCGACGTACGAGTCGCCGTGCATGCCGATGTTCCCGTCGCACCAGGCCTGCGAGCCGAGCCACTCCAGGGTGTCGTACCCGTCCTCGTACTCCTGGATCCACGGGTTGAAACGGCCGTCCGAGTCGTTGCGCCCCCGGCAGTCCTGAGCGGCGAAGACGTACCCGTTCTGAGCGAAATAGATGGCGGAGTCGACCACCCATTCGGACATGTTGTCGTACGGGGTCCTGGCCAGGATCACCGGGAAGGGACCCTCGTGCCGCGCAGGAAAGTAGATGTCGATGGACGTCTCGACGCCGTCGCGCATCGGCACCCTCACGTTGTTACGAACGTCGATACCGGCAGGAAGGAAGGCGGTCTCCGCCATCGGTCGCCCTTCGTTGGCTCTCGGCCCGGACAATAACCGCCGACCCGCGGCACGGCTTCCCAGGATCTGCTTCGAGACCGGCCTGATCGTCCCACAGGCATAGCCCCGCGCCGTGAGGCACCAGGATCCTTGGATCGGCTTTGCCCGGGCATCCGACACCTCAGAAGGACTGCCCGCTGCGACCGGCTACCGTTTGGTCCATGATGGACATGCACACCGACGACCCTTCACACCTCGCTGTGAGCGGCCTCGTGCAAACACCCGACCGCTACGACCTCGAAGCCCTCGTCCGCCTCGGCGACAACCGGGAAGGGACCGACTCGGTAGTACCGGTACGCCGGGTGATCGACGCCGCCAGCCCCGCGGCTTCGGCCACGCACGTGACCGCTTTGAGCGCGGACGGCTCCTACTCTGCCTCGATCCCTCTCGGAGAAGCCGTTTCCAAGGGCGAGATCCATATCGACGAAGCGGCCGGGAACCCCCTGCCCATCCGGCTACTCGTTCCCGGAGGCATGACCTTGTGCTGGAACGTGAAGGGCCTGGGTCGGCTCCGGGTCACGGAGGGACCGGAACCGGACAGCCTCCCGGAGGTCCTGACCCACTGATGACCGCCGACGCGGGGATGGCTTTCGCCCAGCTGTTCTCCCAGCGGCGCCGCGAACTCGACCTGTCGGTGGTCGACGTTGCGGTCAGCACCGGCCTGCCGATCGAGGTCGTGGTGGGCTGGGACCAGGGGAGGTCCGTGCCCGACGGTGACGACCTGGACAAGGTGTCCGACTTCCTCAAGCTTCCGAAACCCCTGCTCACGGAGGCTCTGCGGCGCGTGGCCGACCACCGCCTCGAGACAACCGGGCCGGACCTTCCCAGGCCGCCGGAGCCGGCGGAGGACCCCTTCGATGCCGCCGCGATGTCCCAGGAGGCCCTGCTCGACGACCCTTACCCCTCCACGACCGTCGGCGAGCGTCTTCGCCAATTGCCGGGCATGGCCCGGCGCTCCTTCTCGGGCCTCTTCAACGATATTCGCCGGTACTGGAGCCGCAAGCGTCGCATGGCGAGAGCGCCGACCGCCTACCCGTCCTACAGGGAGGACCGTGACCAACTGCTCACCTACCGGTTGAGAATGGTCTTCACGGCCGCGGGCACCGCGGTGCTCACCCTCGTCCTTCGCTGGTCGCTCGGCGGGCTGGGTACGTCGATCGCCGACCTGTGGAATGCTCTCACCGGGGCTCTCTGACACAGATGTTCCTCACACGCGCTCGCGACGGCTAGGATCATCCTCACCAGAGAAAGGAGGTGGTCCGACTTGTTAGACAGTTCGTGTAGGACTCTGGAGGTGGCCGAGCGCTAGCGGCCGCGGGTCGCTTCCGATCGCTCCCCACACGGGAGTGATCGGGCAGGTGGCGACTCCAACTCGGACCACCGGGTCTCCCGTCCGCATGCTGGTCCTCATGCGGCATCGGTAACGAGGGCAGCGAAGCCCACCGATGAAGTACGGGCAGGCAGCAAAACTATCCAGAAGTCGTCGGGGACCCCCATACGGGGGTCCCCGGCTGTTTTTTGGCTAGTGGCTGGTACCTAGTGGAACATACCGACAATATAGGCTAACATATACTGCTTTTGACCATTCACCATTCACCATTCACCATTCACCATTCACCATTCACCATTCACCATTCACCATTCACCATTCACCATTCACCATTCACCATTCACCATTCACCATTCACCATTCACCACTCACCACTCACCACTCACCACTCACCACTCACCACTCACCACTCACCACTCACCACTCACCACTCACCACTCACCACTCACCACTCACCACTCACCACTCACCACTCACCACTCACCACTCACCACTCACCACTCACCACTCACCACTCACCACTCACCACTCAAAGCCGTGCTCTGCCAGCCAGTCCTCGTTCCAGATCTTGGACAGGTACCCGCGTCCCGAATCGGGGATCAGCACGACGACGAGGCGGTCCGTGGTCTCGGCCGCTACTTCGAGGGCGGCGTGCACGGCCATCCCTCCCGAGCCTCCCACCAGGAGACCCTCGCTCCGGGCGAGGCGGCGGGCCATGTCGAAGGACTGGTGGTCGTCGACCATGATGTAACGGTCGACGAGGTCCCGGTCCAGGGTCTCAGGCCAAAAGTCCTCCCCGACCCCCTCGACCCTGTACTGGTGGATGTCCTCCTCGCAGGTGGCCGTGAATATGGATCCCTCGGGATCGGCGCCGACCAGTTCCACACCGGGCTTCCGCTCCCTCAGGTAACGGCCCACCCCCGTGATCGTCCCGCCCGTCCCGACCCCGGCCACGAAGACATCCACCTCGCCGCAGGTCTGATCCCACACCTCGGGTCCCGTAGTCAGGTAGTGCGCCTCCGGGTTGAACCGGTTCGAGTACTGGTCGGGGCTGTAGGCGCCTTCGATCTCGGCGGTGAGGCGTCGGGCCACCCCGTAGTAGGAGTCCTCGTCCTCCGGCAGGAGCTCGGTGGGCGTGACGATTACCTCCGCTCCGTACGCCATGAGCAGGTCGATCTTCTCGGGCGCCACCTTGTCGGGAACCGTGCAGATGACCCGGTACCCGCGAACCGCCCCCACCATCGCCAACCCGGCGCCGGTATTGCCCGATGTCGGCTCGATGATGGTCCCGCCTTCGCCGAGGAGACCCATCTGCTCCGCACGGTCGATCATGTTGACCGCGATCCTCTCCTTGACGGAACCCGCCGGGTTCAAGTAGTCCACCTTGGCCACCAGGTTCCCGGGCGGGTGCAGGCGGGACAGGCGGACGAGGGGTGTCCCGCCCACCGCGTCGATGGCGCTCTCGTAGATCACGAGCGGGGAGGGTAGCGGCGGGGATCCCGGGCGCTGCCGGAGCTCACAACTGGGCCGCCATCTGCTCGTAGGTGGAGACCGGCGTGCGGCAGACACCCCGCTCACACACGTAGGCGAGTGTCTCCCCCTCGCGATACCGGCCCGCCAGCACCGGGACGGTGTCGTCGGGCTCTGTAGTGGGCGCTACCAGAACGTTGGGACGGTACGCGGAGGCGAGTCTTGCCGCCCACTCCAAGGAATCGGGCCCGGCCAGGGCGACCTCCCGGTAACCCGCCTGCGAGGTTGCGAGGACGGCCAGCAGGTGCCCTGCCGCGCTCGGAGCCGCCTCGACCAGCCGATGGCCGGAGCGAACGATCTGCTCGAACCGGTCGTGGTAGGTGAAGTCCCCGGTCAAATGGCCGATGATCAGGTAACACTCCGCCGCCAGGGACGCCCCGGAGGCGCTCGGGTTGTCCTGCTGGTCGGGTGGCCGGACCACCAGGTTGGAAGCATCGGCGGCACTGGCGAACAAGACGCCCCCCGGACCGCCGAAGTGGCGTTCGAGCAGGTCGATAAGATCCTGCGCCGCCTCGAACCACCCGGACTCGCCGGTGGCCTGGTACAGCTCGAGAAGGCCGAGGGCGTAGGAAGCGTGATCCTCCAGGAACCCCGCCACGGGGGACAGACCGTTGCTCCAAGTGCGGGACAGCCGCCCGTCCGGGCGCCGCATCTCGCCCAGCACGAAGCCCGCGTTGTCGCGGGCCGCGTCTAGGTAACGGCCGTCGCCCAGCACCGGTCCTGCCACGGCCAGTGCTCGCAGGGCAAGCCCGTTCCATGCGGTGATTATCTTGTGATCCAGGCCGGGCCGGATCCTGGTCTCCCTACGAGCCAGCAACCCCGTCCTGGCTCTCCGGATCGCTGCTGCCACCTCCTGGCGGCGCATGGAGAAGAGCTCGGCGACCTCGGTAACGGTGAGCGCCTGGTGCAACACGTTGGTGCCTTCGAAGTTGCCGGACTGCGTGACCCCGAAGTAGGCCGCGGCGGGGGGACCGTCGGCCGGCCCCACGACCTCGTGGAACTCCCCGTGGTCGAACACGTAGAACTTGCCTTCGACACCTTCGGAGTCGGCGTCCTCGGCCGCGAAGAACCCTCCCGCCGGGTGGCGCAGATCTCTCAGGATGTAGTCCAGCGTCTCGGCGGCTACCCGGTGATAGAACCGGTCCCCGGTGATCTGGCCCGCCCGTAGGTAGAGGCGGGCGAGGTCGGCGTTGTCGTAGAGCATCTTCTCGAAATGGGGAACGAGCCAGATCCGGTCGACCGCGTAGCGGGCGAACCCGCCGCCCAGGTGGTCCCGGATGCCCCCGCGGGCCATACGGGTGAGGGTATCGGTCAGCATCCCGGCAGCTTCGGTCGCCCACGGGAGTCCGGCGATACGGCTCAGGAACTCCAGAGAGGGCGCCTGGGGGAACTTGGGGGCACCGCCAAAGCCGCCGTGCTCCCGGTCGAAGTGGTGGGCGAGCGTGCGGTAGGCGGTCTCGACCCGATCGCTGTCCGGGACCTCCTCGGCAACGGGAAGCGCCGCTCCGATGACCTTGGTGAGTTCAGCCGCCTGCGCCTGCACGTCCCCGCGCCGGTGTTCCCATGCGTGGCTGATCGCCTCCAGTACCCGGCGGAAGCTCGGCATCCCATGGCGTTCAACATCCGGGAAGTACGTGCCGGCGAAGAAGGGCTTGCCCTCCGGTGTGAGAAACACGGTCATCGGCCACCCACCCCTGCCTGTCATGGTGTTCACGGCATCCATGTATATGGAGTCGACATCGGGCCGTTCCTCGCGGTCGACCTTGACCGAGACGAAATACCGGTTCATGAACCGGGCGGTCTCCTCATCGTGGAACGACTCGCGCTCCATGACATGGCACCAGTGGCAGGTGGAGTAGCCGACCGACAGAAGGATGGGCCGGTCGGTGCGTCGGGCGACCTCGAAGGCGTCGTCACTCCACGGATACCAGTCGACGGGGTTGTCCCGATGCTGGATGAGGTAGGGCGACAGGCCTCCGAGATCGAGATTTCTCAGGAGTGACATGGCGAACAGGATTGTATTTCGATGGTTGCCTCGGGGTCGGTCATCCAATGATACGGGCTACGGGCGGCGGCGGCGGCGCATCCCACCACAGCCGGTCACTCCCCGCAGCGTGGCGCATCTCCGATCAACTCAACAGGAACCGGATCGGTCGCCGGCACGAACCGGCCGGACGTCCGCGGATCATCCCCGGAGCCAAGCTCGGGAGACGGACCGCTAAGGGACGCCTCGCCGGGACCGGAACAAAACGCGAACAAAGGGGGTTAACAAGTGGAAGTACTTCTGGCATAGTTATGGTTGCCGGAATCGGTTGGTCATACCGTGCGGTCCAGATCCGCGTCGTCGTCGGTGGAGGTTCCACAGGGCGTGACCACGATATTGCCGGGTGGCAGAGTAGGTTGAGCGGGCCGGTACCATTGCCGCACGACCCCCGCGCGCCCGTGGCAGCCGGCACGACGGAGGAGAGGCGCCCCAAGTAGGGTGCCTGAGGAGAGGCCAGCGACGATGGCGAGAATCTTGAGGATCGAACGAGGACAGGGGGAAGCATCCGCATGGTTGTAGCCAACCGGACCAGGCAGAAACCGGTGCCCGCGGCGGCGGATGCCCGTACCAGGCGGGCGCGTGAGCGCAACCGCAGCAAGCTGACCGACGAGCGGGGACGCTTGACCACCGATCTGGTCAGCCAGTACCTGGCCGCTATCGGCGAGTACGACCTGCTCACCGCCGAGCAGGAAGTGGAACTCGCCCAGAAGATCGAGTCCGGGCAGGAAGCGGCGGCGCGTTTGTCGGAGGGCGACTTCACCACCTCCAAGGAACAGTACACGCTGGAGCGGAAGCGGAGCAAGGGTCGCGAGGCCAAGGACACGTTCCTCACTGCGAACCTGCGTCTGGTGGTGGCCAACGCCAGGAAGTACGCCAACACCAACGGCATCGACTTCCTCGACCTGATCCAGGAGGGCAACCTGGGCCTGATCCGGGCTGTCGAGAAGTTCGACTGGCGCAAGGGGTTCAAGTTCTCGACCTACGCGACCTGGTGGATACGCCAGGCCATAACCCGCGCGATCGCCGACAAGTCCAGAACGGTCAGGATCCCGGTCCATCTCCACGACACGTTGGCCGCGGTCAGGGCGGCTCAGGCCAGCCTCAAAGCCGAGTTGGGCAGGGACCCGAAGCCGGCCGAGATCGCCGAGGAAGCCGGTGTCACCCTCGACAAGGTGGAGTTGGCCCTCAGCGTCTCCGATGCCGCCTCCCTCGAGAAGCCGGTCGGCGAGGACGGAGCCCAGCTCGGGGACTTCATCGAGGACCAGGACGCCGCCGACCCGGTTCGCATCACCGAGGAACTCGACGTCTCGGAGTGCCTGCGCCGGTCAATCGACCGACTTCCCCGACGCGAGGGCAGGATCCTCGCGCTGCGTTACGGGTTCCTCGACGGGGTGCCCCGCACGCTCGAGGAGATCGGGGAGGAGTTCAACCTGACCCGCGAACGGATCCGCCAACTTGAGAAGCTGGCCCTCTGCCGGTTGCGGCATCCTTCATTCGGTATCCGCGAGCAGGACCTGATCTGACCGCAGACCTGTAGGGACAGACCTGCCGCGCCGCGTCGGGCCACCGGCAACCCGGGACCCGAGGTGTCAGGGTCCGGTCACCCCTCGTAGACCGCGCCTTCCGGGTAGAAGGCACCCCAGGCGAACCAGAACTCGTTGCGGTGCACCGCGATCTGTAGGCGGTTGCCTGCGAGCGGGCCGCTGACCGCCTCGCCCAGCAGGGTCCACTGCGACGACGTCTCCAGGTCGCGGAACACATCGCCCTCCTTGGCGAACGTGAGTTCCCGGCCGTCGACAGTTCGAAGGTAGGCGAGGCCGGTCCCGATCGAGCGACCCTCGCTCAGATCTCTGGTGTCCAGGGCGTCGGCCGTCTCGCCTCCCCAGAAGACCGCGACCGGAACACCGCCGACGGAGTCGTTGACAGCGCCGAGCGCCGAGATGACCGGGAACGGATAGGCGGTGGCGCCCCCGCCCTCGGTCACGCCCACCACTCGCTCCAACGCCCGGTAACGGGGATCGATCTCTCCCGTGTAGAACGGGTAGGGAGCCGACCGGGTCGAGTAGCCCTCGTAGGGGTTGTAGACGTAGGGCGCTCCGAGCCCGCTCTCGCGGGACAGCGAGAC
Organism: Candidatus Spongiisociaceae bacterium; assembly: GCA_965219685.1. Lineage (GTDB taxonomy): Bacteria > Actinomycetota > Acidimicrobiia > Spongiisociales > Spongiisociaceae > JAPPFW01. The sequence goes on from CBDCOH010000002.1 coordinate 2,851,497, forward strand.
ACCGTCGGGATAGGCGGCGGCGAACTCGCCGAAGGAGACGATGGCGGTGGGGACCGGCTGCAGGAACGTTCCCGTCGCGGTGCCGACGATGGCTTCGCCGGTCACCTGCTGCCACAAAGAGACGGTCCGATCGTCCCACATCACGAGATCGGAGTTGCGCAACAGACCCGACACACCGAAGCGCAGCACGTGGCCGTCCACCCTCCGATCGAAGGCGAGGGCCGTGTTGCATAGAGGGCAGTAGGTGACCGCCACCGGGATCCCGGCGATCTCGTCGTTGACTATCTCGTGGCGGTGGAGGATGCCCAGCGGATAGAAGCGGGCCTCGCCGCCCAGCAGCACCAACGTACCCGGCACCCGGTTGTCGAGCCATGAGGAGGCGTCGGCCACCGACTCGAAGACGGGGCGGTCGATGGGCGGTATGCCGTCACGGGGATCGATCATGGGCAGGCCCACCAGCAGTTCGCCGAGATCGATCGAGTTGATGCTCCAGTCGGTGGGCCACGGAGCGGTGACCTGCCTGACCAGCGGGTCGAGGCGCTCCAAGGGATCAGAGGTAACGGCGGAGGGAGCGGAGGTCGAGGGGACGGAGGTCGAGGGGACGGAGGTGTCGGCAGGCGCAGTTCCCACCGATGTGCTGCTCGCCGCAGTACTGCTCTCCGCCGCGGCTGTAGTGCCGGGTTGGGACCCTTGCGTGCTCGAGGGGACGGCCGCGGTAGTGGGGACCGGCCCGGCAGGCGTGGTCTCCACCGCGGACGTTGGAGGAGCCGGCTCGGCATCCTCCGACCCGGAACAGGCGGCGGATAGCACCAGCAGCATCGCCAAACCGGAGAGTGCCAAGGCCCGTAGGGCCCGGTGAAGGGGATGCTGGGCGGTCAACATGAGAGCGAGCCCAGCCTAGGCGATCCGGGTGCCTACTCCCGCCGAGGTGTGGACGGGACTCGCGCCGGGTCGCGGCTCCGGGCGGGCCCTACCCGGGTGGCGCCAGGTAATTGGAGGTTGCCAGCTTGCCGTCGACGAAGTCGAAGACCCAGGTGGACCCCTTCTGGAACGGAAGGGTCGCCGGATCGCCGACCAGCTTCCGCAGGATCTTCCTCACGTTGGCCCGATGCGAGCAGAAGAGCCTGGTGCCCCCGCCCGGGCTTTCGACCAGGGACTCGACCCGGGTCCTTCCGGCTTCCTCCCACAGGGCCTTGCTGATCTGCGGAACGAGCCCGCGCGCCCGGGCCAGGGGAGCGACCGTCTCCACACAACGGGCCGCGGGGCTAGTGACGATCGTGTCGATGTCGAACCACTGGAGGAGCCCGACGATGGCCTCCGCCTGTGCCGTCCCTCGTTTCGACAGCGGCCGGGCTGAGTCGTCGGGGCCCCACCTGCCGCGGGCGCCGGCTTTGGCATGACGGGTCAGCAGGATACGGTCGGCGGGACCTCTCCACTTCTCCCCCAAGCCGGCTACCAACTCCCGCTCCGTCGCGTAGGCGACCCGGGAGTCCAGGGACTGCTCACCCACCCAGCGGATCCGGTCGACCTCGCCCGAAGGGACGAACGCGAGGCTTCCGGCCCGCATCGCCCAGTAGTCCACCACCTTCGGCATACCGTTCCGCTTCGTGTACGAGAGACGGCCGAGGTAGCAGCCGACCACGGGAGTAACTCCGGCCTCCTCCCACACCTCCCGGCTGGCGCATTCGAGCAGGCTCTCGTCGTCCTCCACCTTCCCTTTGGGAAACGTCCAGTCCCCGTACTTGGGGCGGTGCACCTGCAGGAACTCGACGCCGTCCGGTCCTTCACGCCAGACCACCCCACCAGATGCGCGCTCGACGGGAAGGTCCGTCATCGCAAAGACATGAACGTCTGCCTGTTCATAGGATCATGGCCACTCTAGGGGCGCGGCCGCTCCTACCCTGTTTTCACACCGCGGCACCGGACCGCAGGGTCCGGTCATCGCATCCCGGCTCGTCCTACCTCGATCACCGCGTCGACCGCCTCGCGGGCAGTGTCCACCATCGTGACGAGACCGGGGGCTGTACGCAGGTCGGCGGTCAACATATCGACGATCCGCCCCCATGCCTGGCGGAATGCGATGACCGGGTCCGGCGGCACTCCGCGCCTCGCGGCCAGGAACGCATCGTTCCATGCAAGGGCCAGTTCGGTCAGCGTCCCGATGCTCCCCGGCATGACGACGTAGGCGAAGGACAACTCGGACATGATCTTGATGCGATCGATGAGGCTTTCCGCCGGAATCTCCTCGGTCAGATAGCTGTTCCCGCCCGGCCTGCCGGGGAAGAGAGCGGGCGCAGTGACCCCGATCGCCCGTCCTCCGGCACCGGCGGCTCCGGCCGAAACGGCCTCCATCAGCCCGGAGTAGCCGCCATTGACCACCCCGAAACCGGCGTGCGCGAGACGCCGGCCCAACTCGACACCCATCTCGTAGACACCGTCGCCCGGCCGCGAACTCGACGCGCCGTACACGGCCACGATCCTGTCGTCCATCCCGGCCGAGGGTACACGGACCGTCCGAGATGCGCGGTCCCTCGGACCCACACTGGACGGCTCGTGTCGCGGCCCGCCGGAGATCGCCCGGCCTTGAACCAGTAGTTTCGTGCCCTGATTAGGGTGAATGCCGAGTAAGGAAGACCCAGACGCCGATCACTCACAGGAGGAGACGCAGGTTGAGCGAACGTCCCCGTTTCTACAGACGAAGGTCCGTCCAGATCGCCGCGGTGGTGATAGTCGTACCTCTCGCGGCCCTAGCCTGGTGGCTGCTTTCACCCCTCTTCATCGACGAGGTCGTGGACGAACCGTTCCCCAGGGCGGCCATGGCGGTGATACCGGACGACATGACCGCCGAAGAGGTCGAGCAGAAGATGATGGAGGCGGAGGCGGTCGACACGCCCGCCTACGAGGACATGCCGGAACCGGCAGCGGCGGCGCCTCCCACGACCACTCCCGGAACGACGACCACCCACGCGTCCGGCGCGATGGATGCGGATGACCCGGTCGAGACGGACGAGGGGAGCGCGGGCACAGCCGTCGAGGAGACCTCGGGCACTACGACCACGTCGCCGGCTTCCGAGGAGGCGAGCGCCACACCTACGACTGCACTGCAGCAGGCCCGTCCCGTAGCCCTGGCGACCGGGGAACTCATGGATGCCGACTCCTTCCACAAGGGTTCCGGACAGGTGACCCTCTATCGCCTGGAGGACGGCACGAACCTGGTACGCATGGAGGACATCTCGGTCACCAACGGGCCCCAGCTCCACGTGCTGCTGGCGCCCATACCGAGCGTGGGCAGCCGCGAGGATCTGCAGTCCGCCGGATACATCGACCTGGGACCGCTCAAGGGCAACAAGGGTTCCCAGAACTACGAGGTACCGCCCGACTATCCGATCCCCGAGGAGATGACCCTGGTCATCTACTGCGTGCCGTTCCACGTGGTGTTCGCAACCGCGCCCCTGGCGTAGGTTGGTGAATGGTGAGTGGTGAATAGTGAATGGTGACCAGTGCTAAGTTAACTTAACACCTAACACCTAGACCAACGTCTCCAGGATCGCCGACACGATTCGCCGGGGTGTGATGATGGCATGGTGCTCCACCCCGAACTGGGGCCATGGTGCGTCGAACCCGGCCACCCGCAGGATGGGCGCCTCAAGGTCGTAGAGGGCCTCCTCCGCCACGGTGGCGGCGACCTCGGCCGCCATTCCCGCCGTCTTCGGGGGCTCCTGCACCAGGACCAGGCGACCGGTCTTCGCCACCGATTCCAGCACGGCCTCGCGATCCCACGGCTTGAGCGTTCTCAGGTCGATGACCTCGCAGTCCACCCCTTCGGCGGCCAGATCCTCCGCCGCCGACAGAGCCACCCTCACCATGCCCCCGTAGGTGACCACGGTCACGTCCGGACCGGGCCTCCGGATCCGGGCCCGGCCGATCGGGAGACTGTAGTAGCCGGTGGGTACATCCTCCCGGCCAGCCCGGTACAGGACCTTGGGCTCGAGGAACAGGACCGGGTCGGGACTCTCCGCGGCCGCGGTGAGAAGGCCCTTGGCATCGACCGCGGTGGAGGGAATCACCACGGTTAGGCCTGGGGTGTGGACGAAGTAGGCCTCCGGGCTGTCGGCGTGGAACTCGTGGGGGGCGATCCCCCCGCCGTTGGGCCAGCGAACCACGATCGGCAGCGAGACGTTGCTCCGGGTGCGGAAGCGGAAACGGGCCATATGGCTGACGATCTGGTCGAAGGCGGGGTAGACGAACCCGTCGAACTGGATCTCCACCAGCGGCAGGGCGCCGCCGATCGCCATGCCCACCGCGGTGCCGGCGATACCGGTCTCGCAGAGAGGCGTGTCGATCACCCGGTCGGCCCCGTACCGGTCCAGGAGGCCTTCGGTGATGCGGAACACGCCTCCGGTCTTGCCCACGTCCTCCCCCATCACCACTGCGTTCCCGTACCGGTCCATGACCTCGCGGAGCGCCGCGTTGAGCGCCTCGGCCATTGTCCAGCGGCTTGTAGGCCCCTGGAGAGGCGGGTCGTAGCCGATGCGCCACAACTCGTCCGGCACCACCGCGGACGGCCTGCCACCCTCCCTCTTCATCGCAGTGCCGAACTGGCGGGCGAGATCACGGGGGATCCGAGCGTAGATGTGGCGGACGGCCTCCTCCCGGGGCGGTTCTTGACGGGTCTCGATATCCGCCAGCGCCTCGTCGAACTTGGCCGCCTCGGCCTTCACCTGGTCTTCGATCTCGTCCGACCACAGCCCCTCGCCTACCAGGAAGCGCTTGAACCGGACCAGCGGATCCCGGTCCCTCCAAGCGCTGACCTCCTCGTCGTCGCGGTACAGGCTCGGATTGTCGGCGGTGGCGTGGGGGCCGTACCGGTAGGTGACAGCTTCGATCAAGGTGGGGCCGCCGCCGTTGCGCGCCCGCTCGACCGCCGCCCTGGTAGCCGTATACACCGCCAGCACGTCCATCCCGTCCACCTGCACGCCCGGCATGCCGTACCCGACCGCCTTGTCGGCCAGCGCAGCCGCCGCGGTCTGGTTCCGGACCGGCATCGAGATGGCCCACCCGTTGTTGGAGCACAGGAACACGGTGGGGGTCTTCCAGAGACCTGCGAAGTTCATGGCGGAGTGGAAATCGCTCTCGGAAGTGGCGCCGTCCCCGAAGTAGACCACCGTGATCAGGTTCTCGCCGGCCAGCCGGGCCGCCTGGGCATGGCCGACCGCGTGGGGCAACTGGGTGGCGATCGGGATCGTGTGGATGTTCATCCGATAGCGATGCACATCCCAGTCCCGGTTGGGCAGACCGCGGAAATAGGCGAGCATCACCGAAGGGGGCATCCCCCTCGCAAGCTGGAGGGCGTGCTCCCGGTAGCTGGGGTAGATCCAGTCCTCCGGTCCGATGGCGTAGGCGGAACCGATCTGGGTTGCCTCCTGGCCCTCCCCGGGCGGGAACGTCCCGAGACGGCCCTGGCGCTGCAGGTTCATCGCCCGACGGTCGAACTGGCGGCCCAACGCCATCAACCGGTACATCTCCACGAGGTCCTTGTCGTCCAGGTCCGGCACCTCCCCGACGAGGCGACCGGATGGATCGAGGATCTGCAACACCTACACGCCCTCCCGACGATCCGAACAAGCCTGCGAAACGACATTGTAAGACCCCGCAGCCGGTCCTGTCAGACCGGGGCCGCACCCTCCTGAATCCCTCCCGAGGGTCGCATGCACCCACCGGCCCCCGTGGGGACGGGGACGGAATGCCGGTCGCGGCGGACTGTTAACGTGAGTTGATGGCCCGCATCCGCCCGGAGATCGACTCGCTGACGCCGTACGAAGGGGGGGCGACCACCGACGAGATAGCCCGCCGGTACGGCGTCGAGGACATCGTGAAGCTGGGCGCGAACGAGAACCCGCTGCCGCCCTTCCCCGAAGTCCAGGAGGCCTTGGTCGCTGCGGCCGCGGGTATCAACAGGTATCCCGACCAGGGCGTGGTGGGACTCGCCGAAAGTCTGGCCGAGACGATCGGCGTGGCCCCCGACCACCTCTGGTTCGGGGCGGGAAGCGCCGAACTGCTGACCACCACCGCCCGCGCCCTGGGCGGGCGCGCGCGCAGTTGCGTCTACCCGTGGCCTTCCTTCGCCATGTACCCGATCAACTCGACGCTGGCCAACGCCGAGAGCATCACGGTACCACTCGACCAGAGCCATGCCGTCGACCTCGACGCAGTTCTGGGGGCCATCAGGGACGACACCACCCTCGTGTACCTGTGCAACCCCAACAACCCGACCGGCACCTACCTTCCCCGGTCCGAGATCCGCGCCTTCGTCGACCGGGTCCCTGACGGCACGCTCGTCGTGGTGGACGAGGCCTACGGCGAGTACGTGGCGGCCGAGGACCGGCCGAGCGCCATACCGCTGGCAGTCGAGCGGCCCAACGTCACGGTCGCGCGCACTTTCTCGAAGATCTACGGGTTGGCGGGACTGAGGATCGGTTACATGGTGGGCCGCCCCGAGACCCTGCGCTCGCTGCGGAAGGCACAGATCCCGTACGTGGTCAACTCCCTCGCCCAGGTCGCGGCGACGACCGCCCTACGCTTCCCCGAACGGCTGGAGGAACGGTTCGACATGAACCGAAAGGGTGTCGAATACGTCGAGTCAGCCTTCGGGGAGCGCGGTATCGAGTTCGCCCCCACGCAGGCCAACTACGTCTGGACACGCCTCGGACCCAGGACCAGGTCCATCATCCAGGCTCTCCTCGAGCGGGGCACGATCATCCGCCCGGTATCGGACCAATGGACCCGGGTCAGCATCGGCGCGCCCCGGGAGAACCGCCGGTTCATGGCCGACCTCGACGCGGTGCTCGCAGCCTCCCGCTAGCCGCGGCGGGCCAGAGGCTCAGCTATCCAGCCAGGCTGCCGACTGGTCCAGCAGCCACGTGCTCACCCCGTGGGCACACTCGAGCACGTCGCAGGTCTTGAGTTCCCGCATGAATATCTTCTGCAGTGGCAGGTCGATCCGGCACACCAGTGACAGGCTCCGCGTGGCCGGGTCGGTGACCGACATGTAGGTGTCGGTGGCCGATACCTCCACGGGAAGGGTCATGCCGGACACACCGGCCAACTCGGTGGCGAGGATCAACAGATCGGGCGGCTTGGGCAAGGGTGGCAGCGCCCATTTGAAGAACATGGGCAGTTGCAGTCGTTCGTCCTGCTCCTCGTCGAATTCGTGGTGGCCGGCCACCAGATCCTCGAAGGCCAGGATCACCCTGGGATCCACTTCCAGCACCATGAGCATCTCGAGCGGTCCCTCGCAGGCCTCCTCGGGATGCAGGTCCACCTCCCAGGCCTGGCCGAGGGAGTAGGACTCGATGAAGTGGCGCTCGGCGTGCACGTGGAATCCATGCTCCACGGCGTGGGCCTTCATATCGGTTATGAACCCCGCGAGGTCGACACCCATGTGAACCTAGGAGCGTCCGGAAGCCCGGACAGGACCGGAGTCCACGCCGGATCGTCGGAGAAGGCGGGAAGCGGAGCGCATCAAACCCGTACCTCGTAGTACAGATGCATCGGATCGTCCTTCAGGCCGAACTCGCGGAAGGAGCCGAATCCGGCATCGCGGGCGATCCGTTCGGCGACCACCGGAGGCAATCCCAGCGTCCCCAGAGCAGCGCCCCCCTCGGCCGAAGCCCCCGACAGGAGGCAGGCCGACACGCTGTAACCGTACTGCATGGCCAGCATCGGGTTCTTCAGGTTCTTCTCCCAGACCTCGGAGCACTTCATGTCCTTGATCAACCAGGTGCCGTCCCGCTTGATAGCCCTCCGGATGTTGGCGGCGATCCGATCCGGGAAGGGAACGTCGTGCATGCAGTCCAATGTCAGGACCAGGTCGAACCCGGCATCGGCGGGAAGCTCCTCGCCGCCCGCGTGCACCAGCGTGGCGTTGTCCACGTCGGCCAGCCGCCGCCGGCCGTGGGCAACAGCGTGTCCGGAAGGCTCGAAGCCGACGAAGTTACTGGCGGGGAAACGGCGAGCCATCGCCCGGACCGAGATGCCTCCCCCACAACCGATGTCCGCCACTACGGCTCCGGCCTGGAGTTTGTCGACGACGCCGTGAAGTTGGGGAAGCACCCTGTCAAGCAGGTACGTACTCACCCAGGCATTGTTCATCCGGTCGATCTGGCGAGCCACCGTGTCTCCCATGTCGTGGTAGGTCACACCCATTCCGGTGCGGAACGACTCCAGGATGCCATCCACCTGGTCGGGTGGGAACCCCCCTATGAACGCCCCGGCCGCGAACGAGACGGTGCTGTCGTCGACGAGAACCCGCTCCCCCTCCGGATCGAGCGAGTAGGTCCCCTCGGGGCTGCGGGTGAGGAGGCCGGCCGCTGCCTGTCCCATCAACCACTCCCTGACCATGCGTTCGGCCAGGCCCGTGGTGGCCGCCAGTTGCTCCGGCGTGAAAGCTGCGCCGCCGGCCATGGCCTGGTACAGGCCAAGACGGTCCCCCAGGTGGACCATGAGGCTCACCACTTCGCCCTGCTTGTACTTCCAGACCTTGAATACGTAGGCCTTGAGGAGTTCCGGATCGACTTTTCGCATGGGCGTAACACTAGTGGTCCGCCGCCATCCCGAATCGCACCGGGTGATGCCGACACCCCTCGAATAGGACCCCGTCGACGCAGGCCGGCCCATCAATCACCAATCACCACTCACCACTCACCACTCATGCCGGGCCCATCGCTCGACGGGCCCGAGCATCTTCCGCAGACGCCTTGCCGGCGGGGACTCCCCGCTGTGAGGCGCCAACCCACCCCCGGCTACCGGCTGTAACCGCTGCTGTCCGAGCTCGCGGCCGGAACGTGGGCCGTGATGTGGTCCAGCAGGAAGGTGAAGTCGTTGAAGGAGTCCAGCCCGCCGAGTTCCCTGCCCAATGGACGGAGCCGATCCGTCAACGACCAGAGGTCGCTTCCCACCGACCCCGCGTCCGCCTCGACGTAGGGGAGGCTGGCGTAGCGATCCGACGCCAGGGCAACCACCGCGCCGAACTGCAGGAGGGGATCGGCGGCGTCGAACTCGATGTCAGGCCGCTGCCTCATGATGGTGGACTGCCGGTTGGAAAGACCGCTCAACGGGGTCACCCACCTGAGGTCCACGTCGGCCAGCTCGACCGTCCGGGCCGGACTCCGCCGGACCCGGTCGCTCAGTTCGAGTTCGTAGAACACCGTGGTCGCCGCCCCGACCGGGATCTCGGCGAACTCCTTGCGGTCATCGAGGAAGGACTCGTCGGACGTGACCCGGTTCTCGTAGCCGATCATCCTCCACGACTCCACCACCTGGTCGTTCCAGGTCACTTGGGCCCGGGTCTGGTCGGCGAACGGAACCGAGAGGGCCAGCCAGCTTTCACGGCTGAACGTCGAGCGCGCCTGGCCGGTGTCGCTCAGGTACCGGTACCAACCGTTGCCGTACTGGGCGAGCTGCTCGAGCAGGTAGTCGTGGTAGTTGGCGATCCCCACGCCGACGGTGATAAGGCGGAGCGGGTTGCCGCTGTCGGGGTCGTGGGCCGACTCGAGTATGGCGAACGGGTCGGTGGCATCCACGTTCGCCACCCCGTCGGACATCAGGATGATGTAGTTGTGGGCGTCCGGACGTTGGCGCCTGACCCGGTCGGCCAGCCAGACGCCCTCGTCCAATCCGGCCTGCACGTTGGTGCTGGAGTGGGGAGCGAGCCGGCTGATCGAGTCCCTGACCGCCCGGTCATCCGGGGACCGGTGCTCGACCGTGAGCCGGTCGATGACATCCTCGGTGAAATGGACAACCGCGATGCGGTCCCGGCTCCGCAGGCCCCTCCGGATGCTCTCCGCGGCCTCGCGGGCGATCGCAACCCGGTTGCCTTCCCGCATGGAACCCGACGCGTCGAGCACCAAGGTCACGTTCAAGGGCCGGTCGTCGCGGAACTCCGGCGCCTGAAAGCCGATGCGGGCCAGATGCTTGCGGTCGTCCAGCGGATGCCTGACCAGATCCGTGACGATGGCGAAGCTGTCCAGGTGCTTGGGGTGTTCGTAGCCGTAGTTGAAGGCGTTGATCCACTCCTCGGCCCTCACCGAGTCCGGGTTCACCTCGTATCCGGAGCGGGCCCAGTTGAGGGCCAGATGGAAGGAGGTCCGGTCGGTGTCGAGGCTGAAGGTCGACGTCCTGTCCCTCGAGGTCGACACGAAGCGCGACTGCTGGTAGTCCCTGAACGTGGTAACCGACGGCGGATGCGCCTTCGGCGCCTTGTATGGGGTGGTGGTCGCCGCCACGTCAGCGGCCGGATCTTCCTCCACGATCATCGGCTCTGCCGCCTCCTCTGCCTCGTAGGCGATCCAGGTAGCCGCGGTAGTGGTCGGCGCGTAGGTCTGCTCGGTCTCGTACCTCGCCGTGGTCGTCGCAGCAGCCTCATAGGCCGCGGCGGTCGTGGCCGGTGCCGCAGTGGTCCGGGGAGCGCCGGTGGTCGCGGCCGGCTCGTGGTCCTCCTCCCCGCAGCCGATCAGCCCCAGGACGAGCAGCGCTCCCAAGGCGATGTGAATGAAGGGTCGCCTCGCCCACTCGGAAGCAACCCCCTGCCTGATTCTCGATCCCCCTGTCCCAGCCCCGTACATAGTCAACCTCCCCTCGAACGTCTCATTGCCCGAGCGGTCATCAACCGCTCTTTCCGCATAGACGCTCGGAAAACCCGACCCGGTTCCCACCATCCCGGAGTTTTCTCCGAGGCGGACTCGGCGGGGGACGCCAAGTGGTCGGTCACGATCAGGCCGCGAAGCGGGCTCGAACACGATGCCGGCCGCGGCAGACAGACGCCGCCGACCGACCCCCACTGCCTGACGTGGCTCCCCCCGTCGCCCACCCGATCAGCTTTCGCCCGACGCCGGGGCCGGAATCTCCGACCGACCCTGTCGCGCGGACATCGACATCTCGAGGCATCGAGCAAGAGGGTGTCGGGCCCGCTCCGGTCAAGGGGGCAGGCCATCCCGTGGCCGGGCATCATATCCGTCAGCGGTCCGCCGGACCACGAGGCTCTCGGTTTCGAGCCAGCCGTGATGCTTGCGGCAGACGGCGACCAGGTTGTCCACATCGGTCCGGCCGCCGTCGCGATGCCATTCCCGGATGTGATGGAGTTCGCACCTGTGCATCGGGGCGCCGCACTCGAAGCAGCCGCCGTCACGGACAGCCACAGCCAACCGCTGGGCAGCGTTGGCGAGTCGTTGCCTGCGGCCCAGCCACAATGGACGACCCGCCCGGTCGAAGACCATCCCGGCCAGTTCGGTATCCGGGGTCAAGGTGCCGAGGATCTCGCGGGGAACCGGACCCACCCCGATCATCTCGACATGAGCGGCCGGGTCGGTGCCGTCCACCACACCCATCGGAGCTACCAGGATCACCTGGGTCGATGCCTTCGCCTTCACACCCGAGAACCCGGCGATGAACTCCCCGGTCTGCGAGTCCCGGTTGGTGAGCAGTTCGTAGACCGCGTCCGCCAGACGTTGCCTGGGGTTGCGAACCTGGTCGGGATCCCGCCCGTCGGCCCCGTCGCGGCGGAGCAATTCCAGGAAATGGCCGTCGACAGCCTGTCGCAGATGTTCGAACTGGGGCCGTGGGAGCTTGGCCATGAGCACCCCGAGTCCGGTGTCCTTCTCCACCCACAGCTTGGCTTCCCGGGCCCGACGCTGCCGTTCCAAGGGACTCACGCCCGCTTCGATCAGCTTGCGCTCTGCCCACTTTCTCGCATGCCGCCCGAACTTGTCCGGCAACAGCCGGTCGGCGGACTCCAGCAGGGAAGCATCGGCCTCCACCACATCCGGTCCCACCTTCTCCGCCGCATCGGCCAGGGCAGAAGCCTGGTCCAGGGTGATGTCGCCCTCGGCGAACTTCTCCCGCACCTTGGGCATGTCCGACAGCCGGCGGGCCACCGTCGCCATCCGCTTGGATTCCCGCCGCGGGAGGCGCGCCTTCGTGCGCAGGACCTCGACCGGGTCCGAGCCGGAGTCCGCTTCCGACACTGTTCGCGTCACGTCGCACATCATCGAGGCCACCCGGGTCTGCATCCGGCCCAACAGGTCGAGTGTCCGGTCCGCTCGGTGGCGGGGCATCGGACCTATCTCGACGCGTTCCAACTGGCCCAGGAGAACCGCTATCCGGCCATCCACGCCAACACCCGTGCCCGCGCGATCCGGGGAATCGGCGAGTGTCTCGGCGGTAGCGCGATCGATGTGTACGAACGTATGTTCGTTTCTCATGGTCCCAGTTGTATCATGCCGCTGTGACAGATACAACCCCGAATATCGAAAAGCGTCTGTCAGTTCACCAAAACGCACCGTGTGGTGATACCGAGGACAAGGGCGACCGACCACTCATGCAGGCCGACGGATCCCCGAAACCGCCGTCCATTCAAGGGCATCGGAACCCCTAGTTCATCCTCGGATCGGCCGGATAGGTGGAGAACCAGGCGTAGCGGCCGCCGGCTCTGCGGAGGACCTCCTCCCACAGCTGTTCGGGAGCCGGTGTGAACACATCGTCAGGTAGGGCGTCGACCACGAACCAGCCGTTGGACGACAACTCCGACTCCAACTGCCCCGGACCCCACCCGCTGTATCCGGTGAACACCCGCGCTTCGAGCCCCGAGTCGGGCTCCGGTTCGAACTCGAGATCGACGGCCCGGACGCCGAGCACCTCCGGCCAACCCTCCAACGGCGCCGAACCGGCGCCACGAGCCAGACCGATGCCGCCCCCTTCCCCCACCGGCCCCCCGACGAACACGACCCGTGGATTGACCGCCGCCGACCACCACCCGGGGAGATGATCCAGCAGGTCGGCCTTCGTAGGCCGGTTCAGCACCAGCCCCACCGCCCCCTCCTGGCTGTGCTCGACCATCAAGACCACAGTCCTGGAGAAGTTCGGGTCAAGCATCCCGGGCATCGCCACCAGCAACCGGCCGGCCAGCGACGTGAACTCCTCACCCACGTCAGGGCCCTCCGCTGGCAATCCCTCCGAACCAGGCATCGTTTCCATCTACCACCCAATGTTGCCACATCCGGATGAAGCAACGTCCTGAACACGCATGGATACTGGGCTCCGTCAACGAGGTGCCAAGCTCATGGTGCTCGGCGGATCCTGCCCCTCTCCCCCACGAAGTCTGGTTCCGTTGAGTCCCTCGCATCGGACGAATTCCTCCGGACGACCTACTTGAACAGCCGCCAGTCAGGGGGAGGTCAGGTGACCTCGCTGGTGCCTATGCCTAGATGACCCTCGATCCGGGCAACCCGCTGTTCCAACTGCCCTAGACGTTCACCAACCTTGTCGCGTCGACTCATCACCACGGTGAACAAGTTGAGAGCAACAACCACTACCCACCCGACGGCGGTAATCGCTACCGTGTCCATGCGTATCCCCTCTCTCCTTCTACTCGTGGATCAGCTGTATCCAACGCTATCATCGCTACCAGTCACTGTAGTACGATACCACCATCGACGCCAAGTGGTCCACCCCGTCTCGATAACCCACGACCCAGCCACTGACTGATGCTGTCCACGATCCACCCGAACCCGCCGGCGAAGACGAGGGCATCGTGATTGTTGTTCGGTGAATCTCCGCACACTCATTGGGGAGTTATGGAGACCGGGCCCTCGGTGTCCTGCGGCTGCCGCCTACCGGTCGACTCCGGCGAGTAGAACTACTTCCGCACGGTGTGAGTGCAGAACCTACCAGGAGCACCCAGCACCTTTTGGCGCTCTGTGAACGAAAGACCATAACTTGTCACACCCACCTCATATCCTGAACACACACGGGTCCTCGACATCTGGACATAAGGGAGGTAACACATGGCGGCACTCACGTTCGAACAACTCCATCGGGCGGTCGCCGGGGAGGCTGTAGCTCTCCGTTTACGAACAACTCTCCAGCCCGCTGGCGGGCCGGGGGACAAGATCTTCCCGCCAACGTACGCTGTTGCGCAGAATGCCGAACACAAGTACGCCGTCGAAGAGAGAGTTGTCGATGGCGAGATCAAGACGACTGTCCTGTTGGACTCGGTGGCATCCCAGGCCAATCGAGCCGAACTGGCGCTTCTCGACGGATGGGAGACCGACGAACTGGACTTCCCGGTCCCGTTCGTTGACTTCACCATTGACAGCGATCTGGCCGATCTAGGTAGGCTGACCGTACTAGAAGCCCCCCACCGAATCGTCGACGCCATCTTTAGGGACAGCCTGCTGGATGACACTCTGTTCCGTCTCTCAAACGTGGGCCAGTCCATAACGAACTGCAGTCCCCGAGACGCTACGGCGCTATTTCGCTACTCCCCCACAGCCCTCTTGTTCGGAGTCTGGGACTCGACAGGCCCAAAGGGAGGACTGGGATCGAAGTTCCAGCGAGCCTATGTGTCGGAGATAGTCGGCATGGATACCAAGATCGGCAAGAAGGTGGGAAGCCGGATCGATCCCTTGCAGATCGAGAAGCTCGCACAAGAGGACAAGGCGTTCAACCACCAAGACGCCGCCCAGGTGTGGACCTTCGACGAGAGGGTGGCCGAGAGGGACAAGAGAGGGAAACCCACATATGCATCTCGAGGCGCCGAGACCGGCGAAGCCGGTCAGCCCTCCAAGATCAACCATGGGAACGTCGCGCCGACCATCGATGAGGTCTCGGGAGGAGTCACAATAAGCGAAGCCATCCAGACCACCGTCATTTCCCTGGCCGCGCTCCGGCGACTGCGTTTTGCCGGCCACGATCGAAACACCGAGACAGTAATCCGGACCGCAGTGGCCGCGCTCGGAGTGGCGGCGATGGCCTACCAACACGAACTCGACTACGACCTTCGCTCGCGTTGCCTTCTGGTTCCGACCCACCCACCGCGGATCGAACTCATCGGTCGCGACGGTTCGGCCCCCGAAACGGTTACGATCGACCGGTCAGGTGCTGCTGGAATACTGCGAGCGGCCACCGATCGCGCATCACAAGCAGGGATCGGATGGGAGTCACAGGAGATCAGGCTGATCCCGGCCCCGAAGCTGGTCGAGTTGATCAAACGGAGCCGTAGCGTGTCGGCGGCAGAGCAACCGTCGGGTTGACGATGCTGGCCATCGAGGTCAACTTCCTAACCGGTAGGTACGTCGCCACCGCACACCATGACCGGACCAGTCCCGAGTGGCCCCCCCATCCCGCCCGACTGTTCTCAGCCCTGGTAGCCACGTGGGCGCACAGCGACGATCCCGATCCGCGGGAACGGCAGGCGCTCGAGTGGTTGGAGTCCCAGCCGCCACCCTCAATCCGGGCCTCGGAAGCGACTCCACGATCTATGGCGACGCACTTCGTCCCAGTCAACGACGCTCGGATCTTCTCTCAACGATCGCACGACAATCGGGCGCGCCGAATCGAAGCACTGCTGGCCGAGATCAATGAGGCGCGGAGCCAGGGTGCTACCAAGACAAAGCTAAGGAGTCTCGATACCAAGCTGAGGAAACAGCGGGATGTCTCGCAGATGATCTCGTCTGTGGGGAAAACCCCCGTCAGATCAGCAGTCAACATCATGCCGCCCGGCTGGATGTCCACATCTAAGGATGTGCGAACCGGCCAAGCCCGCGTCTATCCATCCGTCACACCGGAGGATCCCCGCATCATCTACATGTGGAACCCGGATCCGACCCCCGAGACGGCAAGGGCTATCGACCGGCTGTGTGCTCGACTGCCCCGGCTCGGCCATTCGTCGTCCCTTGTATCGTGCCGAGTGGTCCAGGAAGGTCCCAGCGCCAGTCACAAGCCAGGAGTCGGCACCGACGTTCTACGTTCTATCAGGCCCGGTCAGCTAGCTGCTCTCGAACGAGAGTTCAAGAAGCACCGTGGGAGCCGGCCCCGCACGTTGCCATTCACGCCGGTGCGCTACCGACGCGTTGAGATCACCTCGGCCGATGCCGGGGTCCGGCAACCCAATACGGCCGGTGAATGGCTGGTGATGGCGTTTCTACCCGAGTCCCGCAAGTATCCGTCCATCAGAACGGTTGACGTGGCGCGCGCCCTCAGGGGCGCTCTATTTCACTATGCTGCCGACCCGATACCCGAGGGCCTATCCGGCCATCGGCGGGATGGGACCGCCTCTTCCGACCCGCACGTAGCGTTCCTTCCGCTGCCCTGGGTTGCCCATGAACATGCGGATGGAAGGCTGATGGGCGCGGCCATCTCGATACCGGAAAGCCTTGAAACTGAGTCTCGCCGGGCGGTGCTGCGTTCGGTTGGAAGATGGGAATCCGCAAGAGCATCGGACCGCGACCCGTTGGTTCTCACCTTGGGCAAGCGAGGGATCATCCGGATAAGACGAGTAATCGGAACCAGTTCCCTCGTAACCCTCCGACCTGCCCCATGGCGGCGACAGTCAGGGCGATGGCTATCCGCCACCCCGATTGCGCTACCAACCCACCCCGGTAACCTAAGCAAAGGTACCGCCGCCGCCCGATCCAAGGCCTGGGCCAGGGCCGAGCAGGCGATCGTCGACTCGTGTCGCCATATCGGACTGCCGGAACCCTCCGAGGTCGCGGTCTCGTTCGCTCCCCTCATCCCCGGCGCCCGGCCCGCACCCTCTTTCCCGGCCTTCCGCCAGCCGGGTCTTGGGGGCAAACCGGTGGCCCGCCGACTGGTCCACGCGTCGGTCACCTTCGAGGATCCGGTCACAGGTCCGGTAGTTCTCGGATCGGGTCGTTACCTCGGGCTGGGCCTCATGAGACCTATGGACGAAACGGAGCCGGAAGATGAATGACCTATCCGCCGCCGACTTCCCTGCCTATTTCCACGCCATCCATGGCTACTTCCCCTACCCGTGGCAGGTTCGTCTGACCGAGACCGTCCTCAAGACCGAGCAGTGGCCCAAAGTGATCGCCCTTCCCACCGGCAGCGGCAAGACAGCCACTCTCGACACCGCCGTGTTCTCCTTGGCGGTCCGACCGGAGGCGTTCCCCAGACGCGTGGTGTTCGTGATCGACCGCCGGATCATCGTCGATCAGGTGTACGAGCGGGCGAACGCGATCAAGACGGCTCTGATGGAAGCTCGGGACGGCATCCTGTCCCGGGTTCGGAACCGCCTCTCCAAGTTGACCGATGATCACGAATCCGCCGACGGCGTTCCGCTAGGTGTGGCTGCGCTGAGAGGTGGAGTGCCCATTGACAACGAGTGGGCATCCCGACCCGATCAACCATGGGTGGTCGTGTCGACCGTGGACCAGTTCGGGTCCCGCCTCCTATTCCGTGGCTACGGAGTGTCGCGGGGATTGCGACCGATCCATGCCGGGCTGGCTGGCAACGACTGCCTGGTGATCCTCGACGAAGTCCACCTCAGCCGATCCTTTGCCGAGACGCTGGAAGCAGTACGTGGCCTCGACGCCGGTTCGCTCCCTCGCCGGTTCCATGTAGCGGAGATGTCAGCCACGCCGCGAAGTGCTGCCACAGAACCTTTCCAACTCGTGGCATCCGACCTCGCACGATCCGAGATGCTCCGTAGACGAGTAACCGCGGCCAAGGATTGTGCTCTCGCGCCGATTCCCGGAAAGTCCGCTGAAGAAGCCATACCGAAGGCCGTGCTCAAGATCCTCCGGAAGGAAATAGCCGATGATGTCCGCAGCGTAGGGGTGATAGTCAACCGGGTCCGCACGGCGCGGCTCACGCATCAAGTGCTCGACGCCAACTACAAAGCGCATCTCGTGACGGGACGGATGCGCCCTCTCGACCGGGTTCGACTTCTGAACGAGATCGACAGCGCCATAAGCGCCGACCGGCCGGACACGGCCGACGAACTGGACGATCTGACCGTCGTAGTGGCGACGCAGGCGATTGAGGTGGGAGCGGACTTCAGCTTCGATGCCCTGATCACCGAATGCGCCCCCATCGACAGCCTTCGCCAACGGTTCGGGCGTCTCGACCGGCGGGGTGCTTACCTGGAACGAACCGGTTCCCCCGCCGACGCTTGGATTCTGGGGGTCCGTTCCGAGATGAGAGGAAAGAAACCAGATCCTGTATACGGGAACGCCTCGAAGGAAACGTGGAAGGAGTTGGATACGCGTTTCGGCAAGTCCCGATTCAACGTGGGTCCGAACTCACCTGACCTAGACAGTTTCCCGGAGCAGACCCCAGCTCCTTGGCGACAGGCTCCCCTACTCCTGACTACGCATTTAGAGGCGTGGACCCAAACCCACCCTGAGCCCGTCGTCCAACCCCCTTTGGATCCGTTCCTACATGGTCTCGGCGAACCCACCAACACCGACGTAGCGGTGGTGTGGCGATACGACCGGTCACACGAGACTCTGAAGCTGGTACCGCCCCGTCCTGCCGAGTATCTTCAAGTTCCAATCGGCGCTGCCAGGGCGTGGTTGGCTCGTCACCAGGAGGAACCTCCGGTGGCCGATGTCGATACGGCAGAATCTGATGAGAGGCTTCGCTCCACAAGCGCGGACCCTGGTAGAGCAAAGCGATGGCGGGGTCATGCCGACAAACCCGATCCGATCACGGATGTCAATACGGTCCGCCCAGGCGACGTGCTCATCGTCGATCCCGAGAGGGGCGGGCTGACAGCCGATACCTGGGACCCGATGTCCACCGATCCGGTAACCGACCTCGGCGATGAGGCACAGGAAGCCTACGGTCGACGAGTCACCCTACGGCTCGACCAACGCATCTACGGGGACGCCACCGATCTCGTAGCCGGCGAAGATGCGAACGACTCGACACGAGAACGGATCGAGAGTTGGCTGGACCGGACAATCGACAACGAGCCGAGCGATGAATGGATGGCCAGGGCGTGCAACCAACTCAGACGCTCCTTCGTTCTCCAACCGGATGATGAGAGGGAGTATCCGATCATCACCGGAAGCGCGGTGGACAGTTCCACTTTCGACGGCTCAGATCAAACAAGTTCCTTCACAGGTACTGAGGTATCCCTGCGCTGCCATCTAGACGGTGTGGGCAAAAAGGCAGCCGCGTTTGCACGCCGTCTCGGCTTGGACTCCGATCTGCAGAACGACTTACGGTTAGCGGGGCGTCTCCACGACCTGGGCAAGGTGGACGGGCGCTTTCAACTCATGCTGGTGGGAGGAGACGAGGTGAAGCTCGAGATGCTGGAGGAGCCGCTAGCCAAGTCTCTGCCCGGTGTTCCAAGGGTGTACCCATACCCGCGCGGCATGCGCCACGAGCTTGCTAGCGTAGCTCTGATCCAGTCCAATCCAGATATGCTCGCTGACGCGCATGACCCGGATCTGGTGCTTCACCTGGTAGCCACTCACCATGGCCACGCCCGCCCTCTCGCCCCGATCATCCAGGACCCGGAACCCCAAACCCTCCATTACCGGTATGACGGACATGCCTTGTATGCGTCCTCCGACCTAGTGAACAGCCCCATCGCTTTCGAAGGAGCAGACCGATTCTGGCGACTCATCGACCGATACGGCTACCACGGCCTGGCCTGGATGGAAGCAATCCTGCGCCTAGCCGATCACCGGCAGAGCGCAGAGGAGAAGAAGAGATGACCGAGGGGACCCGCCTGACCGGACTCGAAGGCACCAACCCCCTAGGGTTTCTCGCCGCCCTTGGAGTCCAAGTGCTCTTCGAGTACGAGGCCCAACGGCCGAAGCTCTGGTGGGCCGACGACGTGATACCCCACGCCGTAGTATCCTCCGAATTCCGTATCGACCGAATCATCGACCAAGCACTCCGAATCTTCCCCCGATGGCTGGAGAGCCCGGCGGTCAGTCCAGGCTTCGCAAGCAAGGTCGACAACAACGCTAAGTTCAGCCCTACCGATCTGAAAGAGTATCTTCGCAGGAGTAGGACGGCTGAGCCTGGAAACCGGCTCGCTAGTGCGTTAGTCACCGAAGGAAGCCTTGATCGTAGTGGAAAGGTAGCCAAACCATCCGATCTGTACTTCACGGCGGGCCAACTCAAGTTCCTCAAGATCGTACGCGAAGTCCTATCAGGCGCGGACCGAGAATCTCTTGTCAACGGACTGATCGGCCCTTGGAGCTATTCGAGCAAGCTGTCTTCCCTAGGTTGGGACAAGAACGACGACCGCATCTACGCTCTTGCACCGATGAACCCGGCCAACGACAAGAAACTGACCAACCCCGGTGCTGAAGCGCTTGCCATCCTTGGCCTGAGTCTTCACCCGGTTTTCGCAGGCCGAGATCAGCACGGTCGTGACCGTACTCTGACACAGGGCTGTGCTGGCCCTTGGAGACGAGGTGGCACCTATACTTGGCCGCTCTGGAATCGGCCTGCAGCACCTAGCACAGTCCGCTCCCTTCTTGCTCACACAACCGGGGACGAAGGGACGTTAGCCGAGCGCTCTCGCTGGTACAACGCCTGGAGCATATTCTTGATAATGCGCTCGGCGATACGCCGCTCGGACCAAGGAGGATATGGAACCTTCGGCCCGCCGGAGATCGCCTGGTCACACGAGTGATACCTTGCATCTTGCGTGCGATCTCTTCAATGCCCAAACGGACATTCGGGTTCAGTAGTGGGGGCAACGGACGGACCAACCAGATCTGGACAGGCACGAGACTCGCGCTGGTCCAAGATCATTCGAGGCTTCGCAATAACTGATATTCTTCGCCTGAGGTGAGAGATTTACCGAGACTCGTACCCGTTCGTATGGTCAACGAGTTCGAGTACTGCCCGCGTCTGTTCTACTTGGAGTGGGTACAGTCCCGTTTCGTTGACAACCCAGATACGGTGGAAGGACGCTATGTCCATCGCCGGGTAGACATAGGCGGTGGACGGTTCGGCGACTCGACCGAGGACGAGCCGGTTCGAGTAGCCCGTTCGGTAACTCTGGGATCCGAACGCCTTGGCCTTATCGCCAAGGCGGACCTCATCGAGGGTTCCACGAACGGGCAAGTGATACCGGTCGAGGTCAAGAGAGGGCGCCCTCCATCGCATGGCCCTGCTTGGTCACCGGAGCTGATCCAGCTGTGTGCAATCGGTCTCCTGCTCCAGGACAACGGATACGAGTGCACTGAGGGTCAGATCTACTTCGCCGAGACGCGCCAGCGGAGAACAGTCCCATTCGACGACGAACTGGTAGCCAGAACTCTCAGGGTGCTCGACGATCTGCGGCCGGTGGCGGCGGCGCCTGATCCACCTCCCCCCCTCATCGACAGCCCGAAGTGCCCACGCTGTTCACTGGTGGGTATCTGCCTCCCCGATGAGACCAACCTCCACACCCGCAGATCCCGGAAGCGACCCCGGCGACTCACACCTC
Source organism: Candidatus Spongiisociaceae bacterium (assembly GCA_965219685.1). Lineage (GTDB taxonomy): Bacteria > Actinomycetota > Acidimicrobiia > Spongiisociales > Spongiisociaceae > JAPPFW01. Next base: position 2,872,750 of record CBDCOH010000002.1, read on the forward strand.
GGGATTCGGCCGCCCGCCCTCTCTATGTCACCGAGCAGGGGGCGAAGATCGGGATCAGAGGGGGCCGTGTGAGAGTCACGAGACACAACCAAGAGATCCAGCAGGTCAGAGCCATCGACGTATCCCAGATCTCGGTGTTCGGCAACGTACAGCTGAGCTCCCAACTCATGCGCGCGGCCTTCTCACGAGAGACCCCGGTCTGCTGGTTCTCGTACGGAGGATGGTTCCAAGGCATCGCCCAAGGACTGCCATCGAAGCACGTTGAGCTCAGAAGGCGACAGGTCGGGATCGCAGCCCAAGCCGGTCTGCCGGTGGCACGGCGAATGGTTGAAGGCAAGATCCGTAACTGCCGAACGTTCCTCAGACGAAACTCTCGATCCGACACAGGGTCCGTTCTGCCCCAGCTCAAAGACTTGGCCGACAAGTCAGCCTCGGCGGAATCGATAGAGTCGCTACTCGGGTTCGAGGGGACGGCCGCTCGCCTGTACTTCGGACGGTTTGCCGGGATGCTCAAGAATGACGACCTTGGCACGTTCGATGTCAAGGGCCGAAATCGACGACCTCCCCGGGACCCCACCAACTGTTTGCTCTCCTATGCCTATTCCCTGCTGACCAAAGACCTGACTGCAACTGTGCTCGGAGTCGGATTCGACCCCTACTTGGGTCTATACCATCGTTCTCGTTTTGGACGGCCGGCCCTTGCGCTAGATCTGGCTGAGGAATTCCGACCACTCATCGCCGACTCCGTAGTAGTCAACGTGATCAACAACGGCGAGATCCGCTCATCCGGTTTCATCATCCGCGCCCAAGGAGTGGCCCTGAGTCAACAGGCCCGACGCTCATTCCTTGCTGCGTACGAGAGACGACTGGATCATCAGGTGACCCACCCGACGTACAAGTACCGCATCACCTACCGTCGCGTACTGGAAGTTCAGGCTCGAATGCTCGGTGCCTATCTTCTGGGCGAGATTCCCGAATACGTACCCTTCATGACGAGATAGCGATGGCTAGACGCAAGAGATACCTAGTGGCGTACGACATCCGAGACGACAAACGGTTGAGACGGGTCCACAAAACGGTGAAAGGCTACGGATGGAGCCTCCAGTACAGCGTGTTCATCTGCGACCTGGACGCCATGGAGCTGCTCTCGCTGAAGACAGACCTCGGCTCGGTGATCCACCACGCTGCCGACTCCATAGCTATCGTAGACCTAGGCGCCCCGGAGGAGCGCGGCAGCGAGTGCTTCCAGTTCATGGGTGTCGCGGCTAGGTTGCCCGCATCCGGTGCCGTGATTGTCTGATGCGAGCGGTCCGGTGACACCCGTAGCCCCAGTGAGCGCTCGTTTCGTCGCTCTACCAGGGGTTTCCGGCTCCTTGACAACCAAATGCGGACTCCAGGAAAGCCGCCCTTTCAAGTACCGCTCGCAAACCTTGACAAAGCCCCAGGTCAGGGCTAGGTTTTGGTGCGAGCCGAACGGGCAGTCTTACGACTGCCCCTCCATTGCGGCTGCTTGGGCTTGGCCGTCGGCTCGAAGGTTCCGATCTGAACGGGCAGTCTTACGACTGCCCCTCCATTGCGGCTGCTCCCTCGGTGCGACGGTGACCTGTACGGCGGGTCGAACGGGCAGTCTTACGACTGCCCCTCCATTGCGGCGGGTTGCTTCGCTGATGGTTCCCCGCTCCCGGACTGAACGGGCAGTCTTACGACTGCCCCTCCATTGCGGCCGGGTGAACCCGTGGCAGGGCGACCGCATCACCGCCGGAACGGGCAGTCTTACGACTGCCCCTCCATTGCGGCTGTGGTGGCGGAGGGGCTGCTGAGGGTCTCCAGAGGAACGGGCAGTCTTACGACTGCCCCTCCATTGCGGCTGCGCCGGCATGGCCGGGATCGTGTGGGTGCGGTCGGAACGGGCAGTCTTACGACTGCCCCTCCATTGCGGCTCTGCCATCCTTGTGCTCCTCTCTCCACTGGCGGATGAACGGGCAGTCTTACGACTGCCCCTCCATTGCGGCCTAGCCCGTCGATCCCGATAGGGGCCGCCATGATGGCGAACGGGCAGTCTTACGACTGCCCCTCCATTGCGGCGGGGTATACGACAGCCGCCGGCGCCGGCGGGTGACCGAACGGGCAGTCTTACGACTGCCCCTCCATTGCGGCATGGATGCAGCGATGGCAGGGTTCAAACTGTATCGGGAACGGGCAGTCTTACGACTGCCCCTCCATTGCGGCAAGACACACCAGTAAATCAGCTTGTACGACTACCCGAGAACGGGCAGTCTTACGACTGCCCCTCCATTGCGGCGATGTCGAGGGCGAGGATCGAGTCGTCGGAGTCGGTGGAACGGGCAGTCTTACGACTGCCCCTCCATTGCGGCCCGGTCTCCGCCCCGTGTTCGTCGTCAGGTCTTTGTCTGAACGGGCAGTCTTACGACTGCCCCTCCATTGCGGCCGGTATCTTTTCCTGCCGTTTTTCCGGTCGATCGACGAACGGGCAGTCTTACGACTGCCCCTCCATTGCGGCTGATCGGGTGCTGGGTTGTCACCGGCGACCGGTTCTGAACGGGCAGTCTTACGACTGCCCCTCCATTGCGGCCCGACGGATCCGACCGGGACCCCGCATCCGACGAGAGAACGGGCAGTCTTACGACTGCCCCTCCATTGCGGCGCCGCGGACCCGCCGCCGCAGGCGCTGTACATCGGCCGAACGGGCAGTCTTACGACTGCCCCTCCATTGCGGCCATCCGAGGGGAGTCCGTTCCCCAATCGGTATTGGAGAACGGGCAGTCTTACGACTGCCCCTCCATTGCGGCATCCCTCCGTCGGGGGTCTGCCACCAGGCGAGATTAGAACGGGCAGTCTTACGACTGCCCCTCCATTGCGGCACACGCCACCGGTGCCGCCGCCGGTCTTGTCTAGGGCGAACGGGCAGTCTTACGACTGCCCCTCCATTGCGGCACGGGCAGGTTGAACACGCCGCCGGCGGTGGTCACGAACGGGCAGTCTTACGACTGCCCCTCCATTGCGGCACTCTGGGCATCATCACACCCAGCCGGGCCAGCACGAACGGGCAGTCTTACGACTGCCCCTCCATTGCGGCATTGTTAAGCCTACCGGCGTGCTCTCTGCCTACTGGGAACGGGCAGTCTTACGACTGCCCCTCCATTGCGGCAGCAATAGCCTTACTACCTACTCCTGTGGGCCGCGAACGGGCAGTCTTACGACTGCCCCTCCATTGCGGCGCACCTGACGCAAGCCGATACGGTCGGACGTATGATGAACGGGCAGTCTTACGACTGCCCCTCCATTGCGGTACCTCGATCCACACCGCGGCGTAGGTGCACCACACGTAAACGGGCAGTCCTACGACTGCCCGTTCATTCCAGTACCGACCGCTACCAGAAGCTCGACTCTTCGGAGTGCACGTGGTCGGGGAGTCTGTAGCTGATTCCTGCCTCGTCGAATGCGGATACCTCCAGAAGGGAGGTGAAGGCGGTGAAGTTGGTCTGCTTGGCTACCTTCGCCAGGTACTTGCGGACGAAGGCCTTGTAGCGCATCTGCATCCTGAACCACGGGAGAACGCCGACCACCGGTGTGGCCGGGTACATGAGCTGGTCGGACAGCGGCTTGCCGACCAGAGCCCGCGACACGCGATAGACGTACTTGCTGAAGCTCCGGCGGACCTCGGGTTCGGTCATACCCACCAGCAGCGGTCCCGAATTGATCAGTGCATTGGCCATCACCATCGACTCGACTCCGGGAGTGGGCTCGCACATCCCGCCGATCTCGAACAACCTCACCGCCGCCGCCTCGTCTTCGAACAGAATCGTGTCGGGTATCCCCATCAGATAACCGGTGTAGCGCCAAACGGCCATGAAGCTCTCGCGCTCCTCGTCGTTGTAGCTCGCCCCCAGGTTCTCCATGTGCCTGAGCAGTCTGGCCGAGAACGCCGTGATCGCGAAGCCCAGATGCGCGGCGCTGACGGGCGCTCCCCAAGCGTCGCGATCCCAGTCATCGGACTTGTCCAGGAGCCTGCGGATCTGTGCATGGATGATCCGGACCCGGACCGAGAGCTTCCACCCGTCACCGGTCCTCTCCAGCCCACCGGGCATGAAACACTCGATCATGTGCCGGTTGTTCTGCTTCAGCCGCCTCACACCCTGATCGCGGAGCCGGCCCGTTATGAAGAAGGACTTGCTGATATTGGTCGAGAAACCCTCCACCAGCGTTCCGGCCAGCATCGAGGCCAGAACGACCGGTGAGTTCCGGTGGAACATGCGGATACCGGGCAGGAAGGCATCCGGGTCCAGCCAGTCGGGCGTGGCGGATGCGTGGTCGAAGAACTCCCGTACGAAGACCGGGCTCGCCTTGAGCGCCTCCTCGTCCATATCCATGGCGACGCGGAGTGTCTGGTTTATCTGCCTGGGTCTCTGCGAGTAAAGCTGTTCGACGAAAGCGTCCGCAACCGGATCGGTGATGAGCATGTGGGCGATGTAGTTCGACGCCAACTCCGGGTCGATCAGCCGGGCCTTCTCGAAGCCCTCCGCGTAGTCCGTCGGTATGTCGAGCAACTGTGTCCCTCCGGACCTTCCTCTACATCGTCGGTCTCAGTGGTCGTCCTCTGCCTCTACCCGGAGGTCGGGCAGCCAGTCCAGCCACGGCGGCAGGTACCAGTTCCGGGCTCCCAGCACCTCCATGCTGGCCGGGACCAGGATCGATCGAACGAAGGTGGCGTCGAGGAACACCGCTATCGCGAGACCGAACCCCATCAACTGGTTGATGACGGTGCGCCCGGTAGCGAACGCCCCGAACACCACAACCATGATGAGTGCCGCCCCCGTGATGATACCGGCGGTCGAGCGCAACCCGTAGGCGACCGCTTCGGTATTGTCGCCGGTCTCGTCGTAGCGTTCACGAATCCGGCTCAGCAGGAACACGTGGTAGTCCATCGACAGCCCGAAAAGCACGGCGAAGAGGAACAGCGGCATCCAGGCGTCGATCACCTCGGCCCGCTGGAACCCGAACAGGTCGATCCCGATTCCCTTCTGGAAGACGAGCACCAGCAACCCGTAGGTCGCGCCGACCGAGAGGAGGTTCATGACGATGGCCTTCAGCGGGATGACTATCGACCGGAAGACCATCATCAGGATGATGAAGCTGAGGCCGAGCACCAGGGCGAAGACGATCGGCGTGTAGAACCTGACTATCCCGTAGAAGTCGGCCACCTCCGCGGTGAGGCCGCCCACGTGGACCTCGGCCGGTACGCCTTCGAAGAAGGCGGGGATGATCTCCTCGCGGAGAACGGTCACCTGATCGGCCGCCTCCGGGCTGCTCGGCTGTCCCGGGAAGGGGAGGGACAGGAGGGTCAGATCGCCGGCATCGTTGACCGTCTTGGTCGGGGGGACGGGAAAGGCGGGGTTGGTGAACAGTTCCCTCTGCAGGTCGCCTATCGCCGCTGCCACTTGCGGATCGTCGGCGTCGCCGTCGATGACTATCTCGGCGGGGCTGAGGACCCCGGCAGGGCTGACACTCCCCACGGAGAACTTCTCCTCGAGGAGGAGGAAGGCTTCCTTGGCCTGCGCGCCGTCGGGGAAGGTGTTCACATCGTTAAGGCCCGTCCGGATGTCCAGGTAGAAGTAGGACAGGGCCAGCATCGGTATGCCGACCAGGAGGATGCTGATGACCGGGCGCCGCATGACGACCCGCGTCACGCTCTCCCAGAACCCCTCCTGGCTGACCTCGGGACTCTTGAGGGAGAAACGGGCCAGGAACGGTATGGGGAGGAGATCGACCCTCGGACCGAGCAGCGCCAGGGCTGCAGGCAGCAGCGTGAGGGTTCCCAACAGCGCGAAGATGACCACCACGATCGCGCCCAGGGCCAGCGACTGGTAGAAGGACGCCGGCGTGATGAGGAGACCGATGAGAGCCAGCACCACGGTGGCCCCGCTGAACACCACGGTACGCCCGGCGGTCGCGGCGGACCGCACCACGGCGTCGAACGTCTCCAGGCCCCGCGCCAGTTCCTCCTTGAACCTCGACACGATGAGAAGCGAGTAGTCGATTCCGACGGCCAGGCCGATCATCACCACCATCAGCCGGACGAAGAAGACCAGTTGGAACTGCTGGCCTATGACCGCTATGCCGGCCGTTGCCAGAACGATGGCGAACGCGGCGAGGCCCAGCGGAAGCAGGGTGGCGACGACGGCGCCTAGCAGCACGAGGAGGATGATCAGCGCGACCGGAACACCGAACCGCTCGCCCTTCTCCAGGTCTTCGAGCGCCAGTTCGTTGGTCTCGTAGGCAACGCTGGCGTCTCCCCCGATCAGCACGCGAAAATCGTCGGCCGCATCCGCCTCCTCGATGATGTGAATCACCTCCCCCACGTTCGCCGTGGCGGCGTCGGCGTTCCCGGTCATGCCGAACACCAGGATGGTCGTCTGGCGGTCCAGCGACACTATGACCGGGTTGGAGGTCAGGTAGAAGTGGTCCAGCACGGTCACCTTGTCGGCTCCGAGGGCGGTCACATCGGCTGCGATCGACTCGACCTTCGTGCGGAAGGCGGCGTCGTCCACGGTGAGGGACGGCGACTGGACCACCACCAGTTCGGTCAGCTGCCTCGGCCCCCGCAACCGATCCTCCAGCAGCGCGGAAGCCTTCTCGGATTCGTAACGGCCCGCGAGCCGGAAGTCGGTGGTGGTGGCGGTGTCGAGCAGGCGGTCGATGAGACCCAACGAGACCACCAGCGCCAGCACCCAGAGACCGATGGTGAGCAGTGGCCTCCGTGCTGAGAAGCGGGCCAGAACGCCGATCATGGAATGACTTCCCCTTTCGGTTCGCCGAGCGGGCTCGAACAGCGTCGATGCCCGCCGTCTCGACCGGGATGGAGGCCACGGCCGGGGCTGAGTATCCAAACGTGGACACACCCTCGATGCGGAGCCTCGAGAATCCGGGACTTGCCGTCTGAACCTTAGCCGTGGGGGCGAAGCCTTCCCCGACAATCCGGATCGTCGGGTCTCGGTCGATGATTGTCCGAAGTCCGGCGTACTCCAGACAGCTGCATAGAGGAACCGGACAGGACAAGGATCCGCCGCCGATACCAGCCAGGGGGACACGGCGGGTCGGCAGCGACCCGGCGCGGCCGGCGTTAACGGACCTGTACTTCCTGCTCGCCTTCCGGCACCGACCGGATCCGGCTCTGCTGCTACGAGGTCACCGCGACCCCTTACACTCGGTGCCGCCCCACGCTACGGCCAGGGGCTTCGAACGCCACCCGGAAGCGGTATGGAGGTTGCGTCATGGCCGGCTCGACGAGGAAGCCCAACGTCCTGCTGGTGATGGCAGACCAGCTGGCGCCGCACTTCACCGGAGCCTACGAGCATCCGCTGGTCCGGACACCGGCCATGGACAGCCTGGTCGAGCGGGGCGCCCGTTTCGACAGCGCCTACTGTCCCTCGCCGCTGTGCGCTCCCTCGCGGTTCGCGATGATGACCGGACAACCGGTGTCGGCCATCGGCGCCTGGGACAACGCGGCCGAGTTACCGGCATCGGTACCCACCCTCGCCCATTACCTCCGGAGGGCCGGATACCGCACCACCCTGTCGGGGAAGATGCACTTCGTAGGCCCGGACCAGCTGCACGGCTTCGAGCGCCGTCTGACCACCGACATCTACCCGGCGGACTTCGCCTGGACACCCCAGTGGCAGTCGTCCGGCGACCGGATCGACAAGTGGTACCACGGCATGGACAGCCTGGCTGAGGCGGGCCGGGCGTCGGCGACCTACCAGATCGACTACGACGAGGAGGTGGGTTTCGCCGCGGTGAGGCACCTGTACGACATGGCCCGCGACCGCGACGACCGGCCCTTCCTCCTGGTCGCCTCCTTCATCCATCCCCACGACCCGTACGTGACCAGACCCGAGTGGTGGGAGCTCTACGACCACGACCACATCGACTTTCCCGACGTGCCACCGGAGGATTCCCTCGATCCCCACACACGGCGCATCCGCCGGGGCATCCAGGTCGAGAGCATCGGCTACGACGAGCCCGGCTGCCGCAACGCCCGGCACGCCTACTACGCCAACACCAGCTACTTCGACTCATGGGTGGGCGCCCTCCTGAGAACGCTCACCGAGACGGGACAACTCGACGACACCGTGGTGATCGTGACCAGCGATCACGGCGACATGCTGGGGGACCGCGGCACATGGTTCAAGATGTCGTTCTTCGAGCGCTCGGCGAGGGTTCCGCTCATCATGGCGGGACCTGACGTGGTCCAGCGCACCGTCCCCAATGCGTGCTCTCTCCTGGATCTGCTGCCGACGCTCGTCGATGCCGCATCGGGAGACGGGATCGGGCCGGAGTTGGCCGAACCCCCCGCCGGGCGCAGCCTGTGGGAGAGCGCGGCAGGAGGCCGGGACCCGGTCGACGAGACGACCTGCGAGTACATGGCCGAGATGACGACGCAACCGATGTTCATGATCCGCCGGGGGCGCCACAAGTACATCCACTGCGACACCGACCCGCCCCTCCTGTACGACTTGGAGGCCGACCCGCTGGAACGGGTGAACCTGGCGGGTGACCCCGACCACGCCGCCCTGTCAACCGCCTTCGCCGCGGAGGTGGGACAGAGATGGAACAGCGGCGCCATCCGGGAGCAGGTGCTCGCCTCGCAACGTACCCGGCAGCTGATCCACGGCGCCATGGAGACCGGCGAACGGACCTCGTGGGACTACGCCCCGGTACGGGACGCGGCCAACGAGTACGTGCGCAACCACATGGACTGGGACGTGGTCGGCCCCCGGTACCGGCTCCCGGCGTCCGGCTGAAACCCTCCCACCACCCGGATGATGTGGGGCGGTGGACCACTCGGGCTCCGGCATACGCTGGGCGGCTACGCCCTTGTACGGGGTTCAAATAGCGAATACGCCGGGGTCAGGGCGGGATCGGGAGGTCAGAGATCGACGACGCCCGCCGCCCACCGGATCATGCGCCGGGAGAAGCGTCGGCACTCTTCAATGTCCTCTGCAGGCACGGGTCGGGCCCGTACGTACGGCGCCAGGTAATTGCGGGAGAACTCTTTCACGAACCTCTCGGAGTATCCCTCCAGCACATCCTGCACGCTCTCGTCAGGACACTCCTCCATCAGTTCCCACACGCTGTGTGTCCGGGGGAACGGGGTTCCGAGCTTGATGTAGACGGTCTTGAGGGCCAGCTCCGCGGCCGAGGCGAAGTCCCTGACGGCTTCCTTCGTATCCCCCGTCTCGTCCAGAACCCTCAGACCGGTGGAGTGCCGCCACTCGGCCCGGGCCAGCCACTCCTCGGCAATCTCGCGGCCGCTGTTCGGGAGGTTGCTCACGTCCCGGTGCCCGCCTGTCTGTCGAACACCAGGCGTCCGTCTTCCTGTGCCCACCTACAGGGACTGACGACCAGGTCTCGCATCCGGGTCAGGTCCTCGACATCGGTCACGAAGACGTTCACCGGATAGGGGCAGAAGAACCTCGCGACGTATCTGATCTCCTGTTCCCACCGGTCCCAAGTCTCGACAGGCATAGAGTCGAAGGCGACGAGAAGGTCGATGTCCGAACGGAGCGTGTCCTCTCGACGCACCGTCGACCCGAATACGTACACCTTGTCGGGATCGAACATCAGGGCCACGTCGATCGCCTGGCGGACCCAGTCGCGGGGTAGTCCCCGGTATGGCAGGGCATTGCGTCCGTGCCGGAGTGCTCGACGCTGGCGTTCGAGCATGTCCACATCCGGATGCTCCACCTCCGGGACCGACCAGTCCGTTCTGACGGTCATGGACCGCACCGTAGACCGGTCCGTGAAGCAGAAACCATTCGCGGTCACTCCTTCCAGGGTTCGATACTGCCCGGCCGTCTCCGGACCGTCCCCCGCTCTTGCCCGGAAGGATAGTTTGCAGGGCTCCTGCGTCCGGTGACTCGACCATGTCGCCCGGGTCCGAACCCCGCCCGGCCGATGCGCGTAAGCGCCCGATCACCGGACGCCCGCCCAGGGATCCGGCTAGCGCGTCAGTATCCCCCGCTGTCCGGACAGGATGCGTCACGACCATTCCCCGGCCCGTGCCACGAGCCTCGCCACGCTGCCGGATCCGGTCGGGGGGAAACCTCACTAGGTGATTGGCTCCTAGTCGGTAGTCGGTAGTCGGTAGTCAGTGATCAGTAATTAACGTTAGAGTGGATCAAATTGCCGCCTTCCGTAGCACTGTTTGGCTCTCGCGTCTACGCCGCGGGTGGCTCTTCACGAAGTGGCAGCCGCGGGGTCCGAGTCCAGGAATAGGTATAGGGGTCATCAATGTTATGCGGCGTTGTGTAACACAACGTAGAGTACGGCCCCTCCCCGGTCAGATGCCTTGGAACCACTTGTCTAGACTGACGCACCGGTATGTCACGAGTGTTCACGGCCATGGAACGGGGAATGGTGGCACGCCGCGCCCAGAGGAGGATGGCGGCAGCAGGCGCCGGCACCCGAACCGAAGTGCTGCGCCACCTCGAGCGTCTGCTGCGCGAGCGGGAGGCGGACCTCCTCGCGGCCAACAAACTCGACTTGGACGCCCCCGGCGCAGACGAGCTTCCCGGCCCCATCCTGAAGCGACTGGCATTGACACCGTCGAAGCTGGAGACCCTCCGGGAAGGCGTGAGGGTGCTGATCGAAGAACCCGACCCTGCAGGGCAGCCCCTGCTCCGCCGTGAGTTGGACGAGGGACTGGTCCTGGAACAGGTGAGGGTTCCGATCGGCGTCCTGCTGATCGTCTTCGAGAGCCGTCCGGACGCGGTCATCCAGATCGGATCCTTGGCTCTGCGGACCGGCAACGCCGTACTGATGAAGGGTGGCTCGGAAGCCCTCCACTCCAACCGGGCAATCACCGGGCTGCTCCGTGATGCGGTCACCGAGGCGGGCGCGGACCCGGACGTGGTCCAGAACGTCGAGGGCAGGGAAGCGGTCACCGACCTGCTGGAGTTGGACGAGTACATCGATCTGGTGATCCCCCGCGGGTCCGCCGAACTGGTCCGCTCCATCAAGTCGTCGTCGCGCATCCCGGTGCTGGGCCACGCCGACGGGATCTGCCACGTGTTCGTCGACGCGGCCGCCGATCCCGCAATGGCGGTGCGGGTGACCGTCGACGCCAAGACCAACTACGTGGCGGTGTGCAACGCCGCCGAGACCCTCCTGCTCCATCGGGACTTCCCGGCGGGCGCCGCCGTCGTGCAGGCGCTGCTCGAGGCCGGGGTGGAGGTCCGGGGGGATGACGCCGTCCAACGCATGGCGGACGGCGTGATCGCGGCGAGCGAGTCGGACTTCGGCTGCGAGTTCGGAGATCTGGTAATCGCCGCCCGGGTGGTGGACGGAGTCGAGACCGCCATCGACCATATACATTCGTACGGGTCGGCCCACACGGACACCATCGTCACCGGCGACGCCGGGGTCGCCCGGCGGTTCCTCGAAACGGTCGACGCCTCTTCGGTCTTCTGGAACGCCAGCACCCGCTTCGCCGACGGTTTCCGCTACGGGCTCGGAGCCGAGGTCGGTATCGCCACCGGCCGGGTGCATGCAAGGGGCCCGATGGGCGCGGAGGGTCTTTTCACCACCAAGTGGGTGCTGAGCGGGAACGGGCACGTGGTGGGTGACTACGGCCCCGGGAAGAGGTCGTACACGCACCGGGATCTCCCCCTGGACTGACCAGCGCATGGCAGGTCGCAACGGCTCGGCTTCCGCGCAACTCCAACCACCGGGCCTCCGGAAAGAACGGAGCCTGGGTCGGCGATGTTTGTGCCTGCGACATCCCGAACTATGCACGACCGGTGTGAAAGGTAACAGCCCCCTTGTCGGCGTCCGGGTCCGCGAGGAACGGGCGAGCGCCACCCTTCCCATCGAGAGGCGCCGGGTGCTCCCGCGGGCCTTCCGGCCCGGTCGGCACACTCGAGGGGAGTACCGTCAGCGGCCGATAGCCGGGACACGGCCTTGGCGGTCGGTCTGTTTCAGGGCACCAGCAGGATCACAGTCTCGGCCACGCAGGCAGGCCGGTCGCTTCCCTCCAACTCGACCGTGACCCTCTCGTTCACCCGCACCCCTTTGGCGGTCTCCGAGACCGAGGCCAACTCGGAGACCACCCGCACCCTCGAACCGGCCGGAACGGGGGAGACGAACCTGACCCTCTCGAGGCCGTAGTTGATGATCATCGCGACCCCGCTTACGTCGAGGCGGGGGCCGATACCGGGGATCAGGGCGAGGGTCATGAAACCTGGGCAATGGTCGAACCGAATGGGCCCCGGCTTGCACGCTCGGCATCCACGTGGATCCACTGGTGGTCGCGAGTTGCGTCCGCGAACTTGTCGATGTCGGCCTGGGTGACGGTGTGCCACTCGCCCACGCCTGTCACCTCGCCGATCCTCGCCTCCAGGTCTTCCTTGACACCCATCGGACCTCCTCCGTCGGGACGACGCTAACCGCGGCGATCCGGGTCCGGCAACGGCGCCGTGGACACCCATGGTCCGCCTCCTGCCCGACCGGGCGGGCGACGGGAGGTCGGCGCCCGCGGCCGGAGAGAACGGCTCGTTCAGATGCCGCTCTCCTCCAGAGCGACGCGGATTCTCCTGAAGCCCCGGCCCTTGGACTGGATCTTGGTGATCCTCACCCTGCCTACCTCGGCGGTGGATCCGACGTGGGTGCCTCCGTCCGCCTGGCGGTCCAGACCCACGATGTCGATGACGCGGATGTTCCGCACCGACGGCGGGATGAGGTTGACCTTGGTGCGTATCAGGCTGGGGTCCTGGTCAGCTTCCTCACGCGGCATGAACGACACCTCGATGGGGAGCCGGCAGGCGATGGCGGCGTTGAGCGCCTCCTCCAGCGGGGTGCGGTTCTCCGGGTCCCAGTCGGGCAGCTCGAAGTCGAGCCGACCGTGACCGGGCTCCATGTTCCCCCCGGTCACAGGGCTGCGGAACCAGTCCCACACCACGCCGCACAGGGCATGCATGGATGTGTGGGTACGCATCAGCAGGTAACGCCGGTCCCAGTCGATCCGTCCCTCTACCCGGGCGCCCACTCCGGGCAGATTCCCGTCGAGCCAGTGCCAGACCCCGTCGGAGTCCTGGGTCACCCTGACCACGTCCAAGCGGTCGTCACCCACCCACAGAGACCCCCGATCGATGGGCTGGCCACCCCCTCCCGGGTAGAAGACCGTCCGGTCCAGCAGCACCCTCCCGTCGCCCGGGTCGGAGGCGACGACCGCCGCGGTCATTTCGGATACGTATGCGTCGGTTGAGTAGATCCGTTCCGTCATCCCCTCAACCTACCCGCCCTGGAGGTCATTGCCACCCCCGTCCTGCACATCGGGGAGTCGGGGACGCTTCCGCAGCCGGACGTGCCCGCTACGTTCCGGATCCGGATCCTTCGAGGTCGGCCCGGAAGAAGCGGGTCGTCGGGTAGGCCAGATCGACCTCGGGCGTCTCGTTGATCGCTCGAAGCAGATCCTGCCAGATCCTGGACTCGACGAGCCGTCGGCCGCGCGCCGGCACGAGCACGCGTCCGGTCACCGTTGCGCCGAAGTCGATCGCCTTCACGTAGACCGCGGGCTCCAGATCCCGGTAGAGGCCGAAGTACTGGTTCGCGGCCCGCTCGGAGTCGGCTACCTCCACCACCTGCCCGGGATCGGCCGCGTGGCGGTCGATGGCCGCCTGGACGAGTTCACGGGCCACCTCCCAGTCGCTCTCGAATGTGACCGTGACCGGGACCTCGAGCCAGATGTAGGGGAATCCCTCGTTGTAGTTCGCCAGCGGCTCGACGAAGACGATGCCGTTGGGAATGTGGAGCACCCGCCCGGTCGTCTGGTCCGCGTCTACCCAGTTCCCTATCTCTATCAGGGTGAACCGAAAGACCCCGATGTCGATCACGTCCCCCGCATTCGGTCCCACCTCGATCCGGTCCCCGACCTTGAAGGGCCGGCGGAAGAGGATCAGCACCCAGCCGGCCATGTTCTTTAGGACATCCGAGAGGGCGATGGCGATGCCGGCGGACAGGAGACCGATGAACGAACCCGCGCCGGAGAGGTGCTGGGTCCACACCGATGCGAGGACGAATATCACCAGCGCCACCGATATGTAGAAGGAGAGCTTTCGCGCCCGGAAGGCGGCCTCGGCATCGTTGAGGCGGGTCACCACGGTGCGCAGGACCAGGTACCGGAGCGTGAAGATCAGAACGAGAAAGAGAACGCTGAGGCCGAGGTTGAGCGAGTTGTCGGAGATCAGGCTCGGGAGGCGTTCCATCTCCCGGAGAGGCTAGCCAACGACCGGCTGCGCGGCCGGTCGTCAGACTCCGGATATCCGGATCAACCGACCTCGCGGAACTCCCTCACGAGGAGCCGCCGCAACCTGCGGCGCTCGCCCCTGGTGGTGCCGCCCCATATGCCCTCGGTCTGGTTGGTGAACACGGCATAGGACAGGCAATCCCACGCTACCTCGCAGGGTTCGCAGGTCTGCTTGGCCCTCTCGACCCCTACGTGGTCCCCTTCGTCGGGGAAAAACATTCCCGGGTCGAGGTCCCGGCATGCGGCCCGGTCCCGCCACGAGGTCATGCCCTCGACGGCGGGCTCGACGGCCGATGCGACGACGTCGAGAGCCGGTGTACTGATGAGGATCTGCTGCTCTTCCATACCCCGCATAACACCGGACAAGGGCTATTTGTTCCGTACCGAACCAAAATAGTTTGGGAACGAACGGTAAACGTTAGGTTACAAACAAACCAGGTATCAGGCCTGGTAGGAGTTCGGAACGTGCCCGGGTTCGTACCGGGCCAGCTCCCGGCGGGCGACCGCCATTATGTGTACCTCATCGGGCCCGTCGACAATCTGCAAGGCCCTCACCTGTGCGTACATCTGCGCCAGGGGAAACGAATCGGACACGCCGGCGGCGCCGAACAGCTGGATGGCCCGGTCGACCACCGCCTTGGCCATCCTGGGGACCGCGACCTTGATGGCGGATATCTCGACGCGCGCCGACCTCACCCCGACCGTGTCGATCAGCCAGGCGGTCTTGAGCACCAGCAGCCGCGCCTGCTCGATCAGGATGCGGGAGTCGGCGATCCAGTCCTGGACCACACCATGACCTGCCAGGGTCGACCCGAAGGCCTCCCTGGCCTTGGCGCGGGAGCACATCATGTCGAAGGCCCGCTCCGCCATACCGATGGCGCGCATGCAATGGTGGATCCTGCCCGGTCCCAACCGGGCCTGGGCGATAGCGAAGCCCGCTCCCCTCTCGCCGACCAGGTTGGTTGCCGGTACTCGCACGCCGTCGAAGTTGATAGTGGCGTGGCCGCCCCGCTCGTGGTAGCCGAATATCGAGGAGTCGTGCTCGATCTCGACTCCGGGGGTGTCGAGCGGTACGAGCACGATGCTCTGGCGACGGTAGGGATGGCCCTCGGGCTCGCTCACCCCCATCACCAGCGCCACGCGGCACCTGGGGCTGGCAGCCCCCGTCGAGAACCACTTCCGCCCGTGGATCACGAAATCACCGCCCTCCTCGACGATCCGGGTACGGATGTTGCGTGGATCCGACGAAGCCACATCCGGCTCGGTCATCGAGATGCAGGAACGGATGGCGCCGTCGAGCAGCGGATACAGCCAGCGTCGCTTCTGCTCGTCGGTGCCGAACAGGTACAGGGTCTCCATGTTGCCGGTGTCGGGCGCCGAACAGTTCAGTGCCTCGGGCGCCAGGGATGGGCTCCGCCCGGTCACCTCGGCCAGCGGGGCGTACTCGAGAACCGAGAGCCCGGCCCCCAGTTCCGGATCGGACAGGAACAGGTTCCACAACCCACGGGACCTCGCCTCGGCCTTCAACTCCTCCATGATCGGCGGGTGGTGATGCGGATCACCCGCCTCCGCCATCTGCCGCTCGTACACGGCCTCGGCGGGATACACGAAGTCGTCCATGAACACCGAGAGAGTCGCCTGAAGCTCCCTGACCCGGCCCGAGAAGTCAAAGTCCAACCACTACCTCCGGTCTGAGACACAGAGACGATAGCAATCAGCTGTTTGGCGCCAACGCAGATCGGGCTAGTTCCTAGCGCCCCGGCCCTAGATCCGGTTCCAAGAACCAGGGTTTCGATGGTGGAGAGTGATCGTAGAATCGTTCCCCCGGCTGCGCCGGTGACCACAAGGAATGATCGTCATCGCCGAACAGGCTCGTCAATCCCATAAACTCATTGTCCAGTCGTATCCGAATTCGACGTGCATCCTCACGCATCTTCGGAAACTCTTCAGCGGCCTGCGCGTACACCGACCGCATAATTCGATCGCCCGCATCATTGTCCGTTGCGAAGATCATGTAGTAGATAATCTGCCCGCGTTCGTTCCGAACCTCGATGGCATGTGTCCACCGATAGCGGAGGTCAGTTTCGAGCCTCCATCTCATTAGATTGAGATACTCTTCTCGTGCCCGATGAGGCTCGATTATGTTTCGTAAGCGTGCCAGGTATATGTGGCGCCAGTCAGTGGTACCGTACATCTGATCTATTGAGGCTGCGTCGCTCGGTCGTACTTCGCGTCCGTCAACTGGTAACACACGACTGAACATCGGTGGTGCAAATAACAGAAATAGCTCAGCCTTATACTTCCTTCCTCTCTTGAATTGGGCAAGGGCTTTGAGTGTAATCCACTTTGCCTCCATACCGTTCGGATCTATGAAGGCGAACGTAGGTGCCCAGTTGAACATCTGCAGTCGGTTCAACTCCATCGGGATCAGTTCATTACAGTCTCCTCCAAACACTTGAAAGTCACGACCAGGATAGTCACGCCGCAGATATGCCTCCAATCTCGGAGCATTCGTTTTGGTTTCAAAGAACCGAAGTTTCGTGAAGGGAGGATCATCCACGGATAGGGCAATCGCTGCGGATCCTTCAAGCGGTTCGTTAGTAAGCCGGTCACGATTTGCCGGAATTCCGGCAAAGGCATCTATGTATATCGTTTCGGATGCCTTTAGCTTGGTTGCTGTCGTGAAGGCATCCAAGTATCGCCGTAGGATATCCAACTTTCCCTTAGTCCAGTAACCCCAGGCTCGTTCCGTCATGGCTAGTAAGCAACTCGCATCGGCATCTCATCGTGATGCCTACCATCTAGCTCCCTGCCGCCGGACTTAGGCGTACGCCCGCCCCACTGCTTGAAGAAGAAAGCTACATCCGCGATCCGACACTGATCGCGAAGATCGCGGACCCATGAGACATCCATGGGTCGGGCGTTCGGACCACTCTCGCCACCTGCGATAAGCCAGTCGATGGACGACAGATTGAGATCGTGTAAAGGGCCTAGGAGAGGCTCGGCGCTGACAAACCGAACAACTGAGTCCACGCTGCGAAGGTGATTGATACGGAAGGCGTAGCGATCGCTCTCGACGCTCACACCCATCCATACGTTCGGTGGCCAATCCAGGTCGGAAGCGACGGACTCGAGCCTCTTGGAGCGTTTGGTCAAGACCTGGTATGTGTGCCGCGGTGTGTCGGACATCACGGCGAAAACACGCTTGATGAAGTCCAAGGAGATGCCGGGATGGAACAGATCGCTCATCGAGTCTACGAATACAAGGCGAGGCGACCTCCACCTGTAGGGCACCTCTAAGGTTCCCTCATGCAATGTCAGGCCAAAGCCCGGACCGCTTGTCCTAGGATCTCCGTCGTTCTGGTACTTGGCCACACCCATCGCCTTGAGCCGTTTGGCGAGCGTCAGGGCGTAGCAGTTGTCACACCCAGCCGACACCCGGTCACAGCCGGTGGTGGGATTCCAGGTTGCGTCGGTCCACTCGATGCTTGACTGGTCGCTCATGGTCCTTCTCCCAGGGGAACGTGAACGTCTCGAAGCGTATCAATCAACTGTGACAGCGCCTAGGGGGACGCGCGCCGTCACCACGCAGCCTGCGTCACTCTGACGCAAGCTCCGGACCGGGGGTCACATGCTGGTGTAGCCGCCGTCGACCACCAGCACGGCGCCCGTGATGTAGGAGGCGGCCGGGGACGCCAGGAACACGGCGGCGCCCTGGATGTCCTCGGGACGGCCGGGCCGCCCCAAAGGGACTCTCCCCATGTGGTAGTCCCACACCTCCGGCCGGGCCTGCTGGGCGATGACCGGTGGGGTGAGCATGAACCCGGGGGCGATGGCGTTGACCCGGATCCCGTGATCGGCCCACTCCACCGCGAGGGATCGGGTCAGCATGATGAGGGCCGCCTTGGCCGAGTGGTAGGCCGCGTCCTGGTCGGGGTAGAGGGCTTGGAGACCGGCGATGCTGGCCATGTTGACGATGCAACCGGCCCCCCGCTCGGACATGGGTCGGAATGCGGCCTGGGAGAAGGCGAAGGGGCTGAACACGTCGACGTCGTAGATCCGGCGGAACCGGCGAGGATCAACGTCCTGCGCCGGACCCAATTCGCCTATCCCGGCGTTGTTGACGAGGATGTCGATGCCCCCCCAGGCGTCGACGACACGACCGACCGCGGCGGCGGGGACGCCGGCGCCCGCCACATCGGCCACGATCGTCAGGGCAGTCCCGCCGTCTCCCTCGATCTGTCCGGCCGCGTCGGCCGCCGCATCCGGATCCCGGTCGAGGATCGCCACCCGTGCACCATGCTCGGCCAGCGCCTCCGCGATGGCCCGGCCGAGGCCGCTGCCGGCCCCGGTGACGAGAGCCGCCTGGTCTCGAAGATCGAAACGGTCGCGAACCATGGCCCTTATATAACAGGGGAGGTCGCGGAGCCGGATAGACTACCGGTGCCACAGCACCCGATGACGGCGCCATCTCGGATTGGCGCGGCAACGGGGTTGGGAAGAAGGTTGCCGGTCCTGGCAACACGTCACCGGGGGTTACAACACATGCTCACATTTGTCGAGGAAATCATCCTTCTGCTGCTACGCGATGACGACGGGAAGTTCGTTCCGGTCTCGAGGTTGGCCATGGACCGTGCCATCGCCGGCGCCGTCCTCATGGATCTCGCGATGGAGAACCGGATCGACACCGACCTGGAGAGCCTCCTGCTTATCGATGCCACCCCTGTCGGTGACCAGTTGCTGGACCCGACCCTGGCGGCGATCGAAGCGGGAGAAGGGCGTGACGCCCGCTTCTGGATCGAGCACACCGCGCAGCAGGCCACAGAGATACGCGAGGCGGCTCTCGCCAGGCTCGTCGAGCGGGGGATCCTCGAGCAGCACGACGACCGATTCCTGTGGGTGTTCAGATCCCGCCGCTACCCGATGGTCGACGGTAAGGCCGAGCGGGAGGTGAAGCTCCGGATCATGGGAGTCCTGCTCAGCGACGAGATCCCCGATCCCCGCGACGTGGTGATCATCTGCCTGGCGGATGTCTGCGGACTCTTCCGCCAGATGCTCTCGAAGCGGGAACTCGACCAGGCCTCAGCCCGGATCGAGCAGGTGCGCAAGCTCGACCTGATCGGCCAAGCGGTGTCCCAGGCAATCCACGATATCGAGATCTCGATCGCGTCAGCAATGATCTACTAGCCCCAATTCTTCATGGATCGGAGTTTGTAGGGATCGATGGAGCGGGAGCTTTGGAGTCCTGACCTGGGATTACGGCTATCGGATAGCCTTGCCCCGGCGGCCGCGCGAGCCTAACCCGCCGGGGCAAGGGTGGCCCCTCCGGAATCATGAGGTTGAACTGGGCTGATGTACGTCGGTGTGCCGGGAACGTCAAGAGTCAGGGCTAGTGGCTGGTGGCTAAGGGCGACAGTCGGTAGCCACGAGAAGGTAGTATCGTCACTCTCGCGACCGGTATGGACCGGTAGAACCTGACGGAGGCGACAAGAGTGGTCTATCCGTCCAGGACCGTTCCCGTAGACGGTGACTTGCCAGCGACAGGTTGTAACCGGAGAGGAGGACTTGAATGACCGGCCTAGTCCGTATTCTGCCTCGGCCGAGAGCCCCGTTCCTAGATGGAATGGCCCGACTGGTGGACATCGGATCCACCCTCGGTGCGCATAAGCGGTTGAACTCGCCTACAGCCGCAGATCTGTACGCTCTCCAAATGGACTCGGAAGCACTGCGCGGCGATTGGTCCATTGTCCGTCAAGATGCCCTCTTTGCTAAAGAGGAGTTCATCGCGGGAGTAATGGCGATGATCCCGACGCCTGCCGAGTAGAGCCAAGATCTGTAATCGTGACCGATGATGTTCCGCGTCAGCCGGAAGACGCGGATACTCCGAAGGAAGTATCGATCTTAGCTACCCAGAGCTTTGAGTGGACGGGACCCCTTCCGCCTCCGCAAATACTTGAGGCCTATGGACAGCTCATACCGGACGCTCCAGCTAGGTTCATGATCGTCCTCGAACAACAGGTCGAGAACCGTCTGAGATTGGAACGTGCAGAGTCCCGGCGTGACACTTATGGGCTAATTGCGGCATTTGTCCTCGCGGCGGCCATCATCGTAGGTGGCATATACCTAATCGCTACAGGACACGACTGGGCGGGGGGATCGATCATTACGGTCAACCTTGTGAGTCTCGTCGGTGTCTATGTCTATCGTTCCCGGAACGGCAGAAATCCTGAGGGGTAGGCGGGATGCGAGGGACGGATCGAGAACGGCGGGTCCATCCGTATATTCCTAACTCGGCACCCGGAGTTAGGAGCGAGATGCTCGACTACCTGGACCTCGACGACGTCTCGGAACTCTACGGGGCTATTCCCGCCGAGCTTCGCCTGGACAGGGCTCTCCGACTCCCGGAGGCGATCCTCTCGGAGCACGATCTCAAGGCTCACGTTCTGGGCCTGCTCGAGGACGTGGTGAGCACGGAGGACTATGCGAGCTTCCTCGGAGGCGGATGCTGGAGGCACTTCGTTCCGGCGATCTGCGACGAGATCAACAACCGTCGGGAGTTCGTGACCGCCTACGCCGGCGACGCGTACTCGGACCATGGCAAGCATCAGGCCTGGTTCGAGTGGCAGAGCCTGATGGGCGAACTTCTTGAGGCGGACTTCGTGTCCCTGCCCACCTATGACTGGATGGCCGCGACCTCCAGCGCCTTGCTGATGACCGCCCGCCTGACCGGGAGGAGCGAGGTGGTCGTCCCCCGCAACCTGAACCCAGAGAAGCTCTCCCACATGAGCAACTACTGCCGGGCAGGTCTCGAGGCCATCCGCACAGTGTCCTTCGACCCTTCCACCGGGGAGATCGACCTCGACCACCTCCGGGAGCAGTTGTCCGAGTCAACCGCCGCGGTGTACTTCGAGAATCCGACCTTCCTCGGCACGATCGAAGGACGGGCCCCCGAGATCGTGGAGGCGGCACACCAGGTAGGTGCCCTGTGCGTGGTTGGGGTCGACCCGATCTCGCTGGGGGTCCTCGCCCCGCCCGCGGCCTACGGGGCCGACCTGGTGGTGGGCGAGGTCCAGCCCCTCGGCGCCCACCTGCAGGCGGGCGGCGCGACTTGTGGATTCATCGCCGGCGACGACGATCCCCGCTTCGCCGCGGAGTACCCGACCCTGCTGGAGACCATCACCACCACCGAGCGAGAAGGATCGTGGGGCTTCGGATGGGCTACGTTCGAACGCACGTCGTTCACCAAGAGAGGCTTGTCGGATGACTTCACCGGGACCACCAGCGGCCTGTGGGCGATCACCGCAGCCGTCTACCTGGCGCTGCTGGGACCCCACGGCATCCGGGAGGTGGGCGAGACGATCATGCAGAAGTCCCACTACACGAAGGCCTGTCTCGGGGAACTGCCCGGAGTGGATGTCGGGCCTACGGCCACCCCGTTCAAGGAATTCGTGGTCGACTTCACCGGAACCGGACGGACGGTTGCCGGGATCAACGGGGCGTTGCTAGAATCGGGGATCCTCGGCGGCCAGGACCTGTCGGCGGACTTCCCCGAACTGGGCCAGAGCGCCCTCTACTGCGTCACCGAGGTAACGCCGCTGGAACACATCGACCGGTTGACCGGGACGTTGGCGGAGATCGTCCGGTGACCGGCTCGGCCCCCCTCAGGGACGGTTTCCACGCCGCCAGGTGGTTGGAACCGCTCATAACGGAACTGGGAACGCCCGGCGAACGGGGCGTGATCCCTCCCGCTGCCGAACCCGCCATCCGCGATGCGGTGGGAGATGTCCTCAAGTCGATCCCCACACGCTTGCGGCGGGCCCGGGCCCCGGAGCTTCCCGAACTGTCCCAGCCCCAGCTGCTGCGCCACTACCTGCGCCTCTCCCAAGAGACCCTGGGCGCGGCCGTGAACATCGACATCGGACTCGGCACCTGCACGATGAAGTACAACCCGGTGGTCAACGACGTGGTCGGGAGCGATCCGAAAGTTACCCAGGTCCATCCCAACCAACCGCCCGAGACGATCCAGGGGCTGCTCCGGATCCTTCACGCCCTCGAGTCCCAGTTGTGCGAGATCTCCGGCATGGACGCGTTCAGCCTCCAACCTGCGGGAGGGGCAGCCGCCATCTTCACCAACGCCTCGATCATGCGGGCCCACCACGAGCGCAACGGCGAGAGCGGGCGGCGGGACGAGATCATCACGACGGTGTTCTCCCACCCGGCCGACGCGGCCGGCCCGGCCACCGCCGGCTACAAGGTGATCACGCTTTATCCCGGCGACAACGGCTATCCCGACTTCGAGGCCCTGAGGGCTGCCGTCTCGGACCGGACCGCCGGGCTGATACTCACCAATCCGGAGGACACGGGAATCTTCAACCCGAGGGTCCGCGACTACACGGAGGCGGTTCACGCCGCCGGAGGCGTGTGCGCCATCGACCAGGCCAACGCCAACGGCACCCTCGGGATCACGAGGGCGAAGGAACTCGGGTTCGACCTGTGCCACTTCAACCTGCACAAGACGTTCTCCACCCCGCACAACTCCGAGGGACCGGCACTGGGCGCGGTCGGCGTGCGAGAGGAGTTCGCCCCGTACCTGCCCGTGCCGGTGATCACCCGCTCAGACGACGGTGGCTACCGGCTGGACTACGACCGGCCGCATTCGATCGGCAAGGTCAAGGGCTTCCTCGGCAATGTGGGAACCGCAGTCCGCGCCTACGCCTGGATCATGGCCCTCGGTGCGGACGGCCTGAGAACCGTCGCCGAGACCGCGGTGCTGAACAACAACTACCTGGCCAGGAAACTCGACGAGATAAGGGGCATCAGCGTGCCGTACGGGGACACGGCCGGTTACCGGCTCCAGGAGGTTCGCTACAGCTGGGAACAACTCCACGAGGAGACCGGAGTCGGGACCAACGACGTGAAGAACCGGATGCTGGACTACGGGGTCAACAGCTACTTCACCAGCCACGAACCCTGGTTGGTCGCCGAACCCTTCACCCCCGAGGCCGCAGAGTCCTACTCGAAGGAGGACCTGGACGAGTACGCAGCAATCATCGCAAGGGTGGTCGAAGAGGCCTACACGGACCCGCAACGGGTCAGGTCGGGCCCCCGGCGGAGCTCGATCTCGGGGATGGACGATGGTCCGCTGGTCGACCCGGCACAGGTCGTCACCACGTGGAGGGCTTGGAAGAAACGACTGAGTGGTGAGTGGTGAATGGTGAGTCGTGAATGGTGAATGGTGAATGGTGAGTCGTGAATGGTGAATGGTGAATGGTGAATAGTGAATAGGGAAGGGCCACCACCAGCCACCAACTAGGGTCGGCCCATGAAGATCACCTCCGTGGACGTCTGGCCGGTGAGCATCCCGTTCGTAAAGCCCTTCGAGGTGTGGAGGGGGGTGGCCCGGACCAAGGACCACGTCATCGTGGAGGTGCACACCGACGAGGGGATCAGCGGGATCGGCGAGGCCTCACCGTTCCTCTACTACGCGGCCGAGACCCAGGAGGATGTGGTCGCGACGTTGACCAACCACCTGGCCCCGATGGTCCGGGGCTTGGACCCTTTCGACACCGAGAGGCTGAACAGGCTGTTCGACACGGTCGTGGACGGTCACCAGTTCTCGAAGGCCGCCGTCGAGATGGCCCTGTGGGACATCGTCGGCAAGGCCCTCGGAGTACCCGTCTACCGGCTGCTCGGGGGCAAGGTCAGGGACGCGGTGGAGGTGATCGCGCTCCTTGACAACGGGCCCCCAGCGGCGATGGCCGCCCAGGCCGCCGACCGGGTCGAGGCCGGCTACCGGCACCTGAAGGTGAAGATCGGATTCGATCCCGCCACCGACGTGGCAATGGTGACCGCGGTGGTCGGCGCGGTGGGTCGATCGGTTTCGGTGCGGGTCGACGCTGAGGAGAGCTACGACCTCAAGACCTCCCTGCGGATCGCGCGCCGGCTGGAGGAGTTGGAGGTGGAGTTGCTATCCCAGCCGATCTCCCGCCACCACCACCGGCAGATGGCTCGGCTACGGGAGGCGATCTCGATCCCGTTGCTCGTGGACGAGAGCATCGAGATACCCGCCGACGTGATGCTGGCCACCGAACTCGGCACCGGTGACCTGGTCAACATCAAGGTAGTGAAGTGCGGCGGGATCCTCAAGGCCAAGCGGATGGCAGCCATCGCCGAAGGGGCCGGGATGGACTGCCTGGTCGGCAGCATGATCGAGATGGGCCCCGGAACCGTCTGCGGGGCCCATGTGGCCATCTCGACCCCGAACGTCACCTATGCCAGCGAGTTGGTGGGGCCTCAGATGATCGCCGACGACGTGCTGGTCGACCCCATCGAGATCCACCAGGGGAGGATCCAACTCCCTGACCGGCCCGGGCTGGGAGTGGAGTTGGACAGGGAGCGGCTGGCCCGGTACGCGACCACCGCGTCCTGAAGGTGGCAGGGCCGGGCCGGCTCGGGCTGGTGGTCAATCCCTGGGCCGGGATCGGAGGGCCGGTCGGCCTCAAGGGCTCGGACGGGTCCGCCACACGGGACCGGGCCCTCCGGCTCGGCGCGGCGCCCGTCGCGCCCGGGCGCGCCCTGCAGATGCTGGCGGCCCTGAAGTCGTCGGATCCGCCGCCGCTGATCACGTACCCGGCCGAGATGGGGGCTGACAAGGCTGCCGAGGCCGGGTTGGACCATAGGGTGCTGGGATCTATCGAGGCAGGCGCCACCACCGCGGAGGACACGATGCGTGCTGCCGCCGAGCTCAGGACCTCCGGGGTCGAGCTCCTCGCCTTCGTAGGCGGCGACGGGACCGCCCGTGACGTGCTCGACGCGGTCGGCACCGAGGTTCCGGTCATCGGGGTTCCCGCCGGTGTGAAGATGCACTCCAGCGTGTTCGCCCTCAATCCGAGGAGGGCGGCCGACGTCATAACCGCCTACCTCCACGGCCGGACCGGGACCCGGCCGGGCGAGGTCATGGACATCGACGAGGATCTGGCCAGGGCCGGCCGGTTGTCGGCAGAGCTGCACGGTTACCTGCAGGTGCCCGACCAGCCCCGCCTCGTCCAGGGCCCCAAGAGCCCTTCGCGCCGGAGTGGCGAAGCGTCGGGCATCGCCCGGCGGATGGTGGAGGAGATGGACCCGGAGACCTGCTACATCCTGGGGCCGGGAACCACTATTAGGGCGATCACCGACGCGATGGGCATCGACAAGACCCTGCTGGGGGTGGACGCGGTGTACCGGGGAGGGCTGGTGGGTCGTGACCTGGCCGAGTACCAACTGCTGGAGCTGGCGGACGCCTACCCCTGCAAGGTGGTGGTCGCCGCGGTCGGAGGCCAGGGTTACGTGCTCGGCCGGGGCAACCAGCAGATCAGCCCGGAAGTGATAGGAAAGGTCGGTGCCGCCAACATCATGATCCTGGCCACGACGGAGAAGCTGGCCGCGCTGACCGGGCCGCTGCGGGTCGACACCGGTGACCCGGAGTGCGACCGGTCCCTCACCGGATACCGCCGGGTGATCACCGGACCCGACCAGGACTCGGTGGTCAGGGTGGAGGCTTAGTGGTCCCGCCGAAGGGTGACTCGCCGTCGCCTGCTTGCCGTCGACGCCCCTCGGTGCGTTCCTCCTCCTCAACGTACGCTTCCGGTACGCCGTCGCCGGCGGGCATCGGGAGGACCGCCGCCGGTGGCGCACGTCGCACCGCCACTTCACCGAGAGACCACTAGTGCTGGCCGCAGTGGCCCTCTTAGGCGTCGCATTCGGAGTTCTCGGCGCCGTCGCGGTCGGAGTCGGGGACTTTCTCGGCGGTGTAGCCAGCCGGAGGTCCACCGCATGGGGGGTGACCGCCGTCGCCTGGTTGGGCCAAGCCCCACCTATGGTGGGACTCGCCTACCTGCTCGAGGGTGGCCTGGATGCAGCGGCGATCGGGCCGGGTCTGGTGGCCGGCGTGGCCGGCGCTGCCGGAGGGGTGTTCCTCTACGGCGGTATCGCCCGGGGGGAAGTCGCCATCGTCGCCGCGACCTCCGGGGTCCTCGCATCGAGCGGGGCTGCGATGTACGACGCAGTGACCGGCGTGGCGTTGGCCACGGTCACCTGGGCGGGCATCGCGCTCGCCGTGCCGGCCATCGTGCTCGTCGCGGGAGGAGCCGCAGACATCGGGACGGTCTCCCTGCGCGGTCTGGGCGCCGGTCTGGCCGCCGGTGCGTCGTTCGCGCTGTTCTACGTCTTGATCGGTGTTACCGGGGGCGAGAACGGGGACCCCACCGTACTTGCGGTGGTGGCCGCCACGGCAGGTCTGTTGCTCTTGGTCACAGCTCCTCTACGGCCGGGACCGGTTATGCCGAGGGGATCGGCGCTCGGGATCTCTCTCGCCGCCGCGGCGCTGTCCGGCCTGCATCTCGTCTCGCTGCTGTTCGCGGTGGAGTACGGGTCGGTTGCCACCGGAACCGTCCTGGTCTCCCAGTACCCGGCCTTCACCGTGCTGATGGCAGCCCTCGTTTGGCGCCAGAGGCCTACCCGTCTCCAGATCGCAGGGCTCCTGCTGGCGCTGGTGGCGGTCGGGATGATCGCGTCGGGAACTCCATGATCGTGGTCGGTCGCCCGCGTAGGGCCGGGAAGTGATGCGGCGGGTCGACGTCCGGCGGGCGGGCGGGGTGGGCCACTACCTGGTGGTACTCACCCTGGTGTTCCTACCGGGATGCGCCACCGTTCCTCCGGCGGAGCCTCCGACGACGGCTACCGAGCGGCAACCTGGGATGGCCGATGCGGCGCCCGCCTCCGTCGCTTCGACCTCGAGCACCCGCCCCCCAGACACCGTCCCGGCCCCGGCGCCCCAGCCGGAGCAGCAGCCAACTTCCACCACGGTCACCCCCTCCGCGACGACAGCGACCACGAGAGTCACGCCCGACGTTCCAACCCTTCCGACCACCACCGGAGCCGGCGCGGCAGCAGCAGCCGAACCCGACGACGACCCCGTGACGGCCGAACCGTCCGGGACCCAGGAGGTCCTCGTGCTGGACTCCCTACCCCACGACTCTTCGGCCTTCACCCAGGGTCTGGTCCTCGACGACGGGGTGTTCTACGAGAGTACCGGACTCTACGGTTCCTCCACCGTGCGGATCGTCGATCCCGAGACCGGTGAAGTGCTCGCTTCGGTGAGCCTCGACGACCGTTACTTCGGGGAAGGCCTGGAGGTGGTGGACGGGCGGGTGGTCCAGCTGACGTGGAAGGAGCAGACCGCGTTCGTATGGGACGCCGCCACGCTGGAACCGCTGGGAGCCTACACCTACGACGGGGAGGGCTGGGGACTGTGCGCCCTGGAGGACCGCTTCGTGATGAGCGACGGATCCTCGACCCTGACGTTCCGGGACCTGTACAGCTTCGAGGTCACCGGGAGCGTGGAGGTGGTGTACCGCGGCGAGCCGGTCGACAGGCTCAACGAACTGGAGTGCGTCGGGGATCTGGTCTACGCCAACGTGTGGCTCTCCGACGGGATCGTCGTGATCGCGGCGGGATCGGGCGAGGTCCTGGCGCGCGTCGACGCTTCGTCCCTCCGCGGGGAGTTGTCGTCCAGCGAGGGGGTAGACGTGCTAAACGGGATCGCGTACGACCCGGACCGCCGGCTGTTCTATCTGACCGGGAAGCTCTGGCCGGAGATCTTCGAGGTCAGGATCGGCGATGGTCCCGGACCGGCGTCCGCCCGACAGTGACCGGGCCACCGGTCGTGGCTCCTCAGCGGTACCCGGCGTCGGCGTAGTCCCCGCTGGGGACGGGTGAGCGCGAGGGAGACAGGAGCGAAGCACCCAGCCGACCCATCTCGTAGAGCCATGCCCGGACGTTGTCATGTGGCCCGACGGTCACGGTCACCGCGACCCGTTGATACAGGTTGTCGGCGGGATCCCCGTGCGGGTCGTATCCCTCCAGGTGGTCGACATCCGAGAGCACCCGGTCGTACATCGCCGGAGTCGGCCACACCACCTCGACGACCAACCTCCCACCCGGGCGGCGCCGGGCGTAGGGGATCCGGTCCACCACCAGTTCGTACCCGCTAACCAGTCCCGCCGCTACCCGGTGGATCCGCCCGGCGAGGAGCCCGTGGTTGCCGAACCCGGAGCGGAGGGTGCCGTACACAGCCAGGGGCAACCGGTCCGTCAGTGCTGCGTCGTCAGTGGACCGCCTCTGCGACCTGTTCTCACGGGCTGTACGTGTCACAACCCGGCGGCCAGCAGAGGGGGAGGAAAAGAGGGACCGGCGAACGGATCGGCCTCCCGGAGGGTGACTGCCGACCGGCCTGCGAAGAGTGGCAGACTCACGAGGCTCCGTGCCCTCGTTCCTGGACTCGGAACCCAGGGGCTGCCACTTCGTGAAGAGCCACCCGCGGCGTAAACGCGAGACCCAACAGTGCTCTGGAGCATGGGAAATAATCCAATTTGATGTAAACCACTATCAACTATCAACTATCAACTATCAACTAAGAAAGTACAGGGCAGGCAGCCAGCCTGTAGGTGCGAAGGCGTTTGCGGAGCGTGTAGAGCAGCAGCGCTACCGCGGCCAGCCCGACCACGGGTTGCACCGGCGCCCACCAGGTCAGCGCCCCCGAGGTGCCTACCAGGGCCACCACCGCCTGGTTGCACACCGGGCAACCGACCGCGAGGAACGAAGTGAAACAGCCCCAGATGGTGCGCGTACCCTCGCGATCCCGGGACCGGGCAAGCTCGGCGGAGCCCGACATAGCCGGCCGGATGGCGAATATCAGCCCGATCAGCGCGGCGGTTACGACCAGGATCACGTAGTCGATCCAGCGGGTCTCCACGGGACGCCCGAAGACGGGCGTGTCGATGAGATCGGAGGGCACCGCGATTACGACCGCCGCCACCCCACCGTACAGTAGGGCACGGAGCCACGTGCTCGCGGGCATCGACTTCAACTCCCTGATCACAGGTGGGATGCTACCGGCCCGGCCCGGGTACCCGAGTGGCCGGCTCCGCGGTGGGGCGGGGCGGTGACATGACCGAGTCGCCGCCGGAAGCCGGAACCGCCCGGCAGCCATCCCCACTCCATGCGACCCGGGCGGTCATAGCGCCCCCTTTGGTGTTCTCGCGGCACATACCTCTAGAATCGCAGGCGCCACTCGTGCATGATGTCGTGCATGTGGCTCCAACAGAAACGATCCTGCACCCTGAGAAGGTGCCTTCCCGGACCCGGTGGACCACCAGGTCGGGATGTCCGAAGGAGGTGACGCACTTCGATGCGCACGTATGAGTTGATGACCATCCATAGGCCCGAAATGGCCGAGCCCGATGCCCGGCGGCAGTCGCGCATCCTCGAGAAGTTCCTCACCGAGGTCGGGGCCAGCGTCTCCGATATCGACTTCTGGGGCAAGCGGCGCCTCGCTTACGAGATCGACAAGGCGAACGAGGGCTACTACACCGTCCTCACCTTCGAGGGGGAGTCCCATCATGTCACCGCCCTGGACCGGGCGCTGTCCCTTTCCGACACGGTGATGCGACACAAGATCATCCGGCCCGAAGCCCGCCCCGTCCGGGCCTCCCGGAAGGGGGCGAAGCGGGACGGATAGCACCTGTCACACCCCTAGGGCATAGTGACATGACAATTGAGAAGCAGGACACTCAGGACGAGAGGCAGGGAAGAACTAATGCCAGACAACTCAGTGACGGTGGTCGGCAACCTGGTCGAGGATCCGGAGCTACGTTTCACGCCATCCGGCGTGGCGATGGCAAGGCTCCGCGTGGCCGTGAACCGAAGGTGGATGAACCGCAACACCAACGAGTGGGAGGAGGAAGCGAGCTTCTTCTCTGCAACGTGCTGGCGGGAGATGGCCGAGAACGCGTCGGAGTCGCTCCAGAAGGGATCGAGGGTGATCATCAACGGCCGGCTCCAGCAGCGCTCCTGGGAGACCCAGGAAGGGGAGCGCCGCTCGATGATCGAGATCTCCGTAGACGAGATCGGACCCAGCCTCCGGTGGGCGACGGCGTCGGTGACCCGCACCCCTCGGAGGGGCGGGGACAATTGGGGCGGCGGCCGGCCCGCGGCCCGACCGCCCGGACCGGTCGCCCGGGAGACCTACGGGCCCGACGAGGCCCCCTTCTAGAAGGAGTCGAGGATCATGGCAAGAAGAACGCCCAACAGGCGCAGGCGGCGACCCCGGGGACCGAAGACGGTCCGGAAACGGGTCTGCCCCGGGTGCGGCCAGCTGAAGTGCGACAACACGCGGGTCCCCTACGTCGACTACAAGGACCTGGCGACGCTGCGCAGGTTCGTCTCCGATCGCGGGAAGATCCGCTCCCGCCGGGTTACCGGTGCATGCGCCCAGTACCAGCGCCGGGTCGCCACCGCCATCAAGAACGCCCGCGAGATGGCGCTCCTCCCCTACGCAGGCAGCCACCGATGAAGCTCATTCTCACCGCCGACGTAGCCGGGCTGGGTGTCAAGGGCGACATCGTGCAGGTCGCCAACGGTTACGGTCGGAACTACCTGCTCCCCAAGCGGCTGGCTGTCAAGGCCACCCAGGGCGCGATCAACCAGATACAGGAGGCACGCCGGGTCAAGGTAGCGGCCCGCCGGCGGGAGCTCGAAGCGGCCGAGAACCTGAGAAGGCAACTCGCCGCCACCCGGATTGTCATCGCCGCTCAGGTGACCGACCAGGGCCGCCTGTTCGGGTCGATCGGGAGGAGCGAGGTGATAGACGCCGTCCGTAGCCTGTCGCAGGTCACGCTGCACCGCAAGATGATCACGCTGCCCGAACCGATAAAGACGATCGGCTTCCACGAGGTGAAGGTCACCATTGACCCGGAAGTCGAGGTCCTGCTGACTCTGGACGTCATACCGGCCTGAGACGCACCCCCTCGCACCCTGGTCAGACCCGGATCCGGGACAGAAAGACAAATTTCTGAGGCCGAACGGGCGACTACGGGCCGTCACGGCCGCGTAAGCTATTGCAAGCTCGGACGAGAGGCGGGCCGGACCGTCTCTCTGTCCCGTCACTTCCCGCTTCCCCGAGCGACTTCCCCAAGTGACTTCCCCACCCGACCGGGAGGCGTCGGTCGCCGCGCCTGCCGGGACGGACCGAGGCCTGGATCGAGTGATCGAGAGAAGTGTCACACCCTCTCGGCATACTTCAGGGCAGGCACACGCGAAGAGCGAAGGGAAGGGGGAAATGAGAGGGGTAGGTCGGGGGCGACCCGGCATGGGGACACCAGCATGACGATGCCCGAACGGGTCACGGGCCCGACCCCCGCGCGCCGTCATCTCGCGCCGCCTCATAGTGTGGAGGCGGAGGAGTCGGTGATCGGCGCCATGTTGAGGTCGCGTCCGGCGGCGGATGAGGTGTTCGAGCGTTTGACGGTTGAGGATCTGTACGTGCCGGCGCATCGGACGATCTTCGAGGCGATGCGACGGTTGTATGACGAGAACCAGCCGATCGATACCGTGACGGTGGTGGACCGCCTGCATCGGGGTGGTGACCTCGAGGCGGCGGGCGGTCCCGGTTTCGTGGTCCGTTTCTGGGACGCGGTGCCGTCCGCCGCGAACGTGGGCTACTACGCCGGCGTGGTGGAGGAGCATTCGCTGCGGCGGCGGATGCTGGATGCCAGCAACCAGATATCAGCGTTGGCGATGAACCTGGACTCCGAGGTGGACATGGTCCTGGACCAGGCCGAACAAGCCATGCTGGCCGTCGCCGAGCGGCGGGTGGACGGCGGGATGGAGGCGATGGGGAAAGTCCTGGCCCAGGTGCTGGAACGGCTCGAGAAGGTGGAGTCCGAGGGCCTCGACGTGACCGGCCTCCCAACAGGCCTGGTCGACTTGGACCGCAAGCTCGGGGGGTTGCAGCCGTCCACTCTGGTGGTGGTGGCAGGCCGCCCCGGGATGGGCAAGAGCGCCCTGGCCATGAACATCGCGTCGCACATTGCGATCCATCACGGGCCGGTGGCGTACTTCAGCCTGGAGATGTCCCCCACCGAGATCGCCTACCGCTGGCTCGGTTCCCAAGCCCGGGTCGACTCGCTGAAGCTGCGCTCCGGCCTCGGCGGGGTGGGCGACGCGTCGCGGATCTGGTCGTCGCTGGTCGAGGCCACCTCCAAGCTCTACAAGGTGCCCCTCCACGCCGACGAAGGATCCCGCACGGTCACCGACATCCGCGCCAAGTGCCGCCGCCTCAAGCGCAAAACGGGCCTTGCACTGGTGGTAGTGGACTACATGCAGCTCATGCAGGGCCGCAGCCGCGAGAACCGCCAACAAGAGATCGCCGAGATCAGCCTCAACCTCAAAGCCCTCGCCCGAGAACTCGACGTACCCGTCATCGCCGTGTCCCAGCTCAACCGGGCACTCGAAGCCCGCCAGGACAAACGACCCCAACTCGGCGACCTGCGCGAATCAGGCGCCATCGAACAGGACGCCGACGTAGTACTGATGATCTACCGCGACGAGTACTACAACAAGGACACCCGCGAGCTCGGCATCGCCGAGATCATCATCGCCAAACAAAGAGCCGGCCCCACCGGCATGATCAAGACCACCTTCGCAGACAAGTACACCCGCTTCGACAACCTCCCCCACGGCTACACGGACGCCATGGGTCAGTGAGCCCGTTGCCCGTCTTCCGTGGCCCGTTGCCCGTCGTTCGTCTTCCGTCGGTTCGGTCCACCGTTACTCGTTGCTAACTCCCCGGTCCAGTACCCTAAAGAGTTCCATTCACCATTCACCATTCACCATTCACCATTCACCACTCACCACTCACCACTCACCACTCACCACTCACCACTCACCACTCACCACTCACCACTAGGTGTGGATCTCGATGCGGTCTCCGTCCCGTAGGGGGAAGGCGCGCCCGATGCGCCGGTCGGGATAACCAGCGCGCATCAGGCGAGCGAACTTGAGGTCACGGACGAAGTCCTTGTGGATCAGGGCAGCCACATCTTCCAGTGTCTGACCCTGTCTGATCGTGTAGGGACGGTCGTCCCCCTTCTGGGCCGCCGACTCCGTGTAGACGCGGACCACACCCAAGGCCTCGAACAGCCACACCCCCACATGCTCGAACTCCCGGTCGGCGACCGATGTACTGAGAACCGGTAGCTCCAGTTCTAGCAGTTCGAGCAGGACCTCCGCTTCCCCCTCCACGTCGTCGATCAGCTCCGCCTGGGCGGCCACCAGGGCGGTGGGGAGGAACTTGGAGAAGGGATCGTCGGGATCCGGAGCCGCCCCGGCGCCTCTGGGCCACTCCCCCGTCAGGTAGATGCGCCTGCCGGCCAGCATACGCACCACCTCGTCCACGCCGGTGACGCAGTCAGCCAACGACAGGTCCACCACCAGAAGCGCCCCGTCGGCCGGCTGGAGGGCGTTGCCGATCCACGGCATCGGGTGATCGTCGGCCAGCGGCGGAAGATCGATCAGCTGGATGCCGATGTCCTCTACCGGCACCATTCCCGGCTGCGGGTGATGGGTGGTGAAGGGGTACGGTCCGGCCGGCGCACCCGAGCCGGTCAGCGCGTCGTGGAGCGACGACTTGCCGCTGTTGGGGGGTCCGAGCAGCGCGATCTGGCCGGCGCCTTCGGGACGGATGGTGAACACGGGACCGCCCCTCGCTCCCCCCTTCCTCGGGCCGGCGAGTTCTTCGGTCAGTTCCTTGATCTTGGTCTTGATCCCCGCCTGAAGATGCTCGGTCCCCTTGTGCTTCGGGATGGTCCGCAGCATGGCGCGCAAAGCCACCAACCGTTCCCTGGGCTCCCGGGCCGCCTTGTAGTCGGCCTCCGCCTTCTTGTACTCCGGGGTGACGTTGGTGGGCATGTACCCATAATCATGCCTCACACCTGACCGCTACGGCAGCCGATCCAGGCTCTCGCGATACGGAACGTGGCTATCGAGCCGCCGGCGGCGCCCGAGTCGGATCGCACGTAAGCTCTCCCGATGTTCCAAGAACTGTCCGAGGGGGTGTTCCGGCGCCGGTTCCCGTTCCTCCGCCTCAACATCGGGGTGGTGGTCGGCGAGGACGGCGTGCTGCTGGTCGACACCCGGGAGAGCCACGAAGCGGCCCGTGAGTTGGCCGGAGAACTCAGGAGCCTCACGTCCAAGCCGGTGCGCTGGGTCATGAACACTCACTGGCACTGGGATCACACCTTCGGGAACTCCGTATTCCCCGATGCCGCCATCTGGGGCCACCGGCTCTGCCGCCGGGCGCTGCGGGACAATCCCGAACAGCACCGGCGCGACGCCCGCATGTGGATGCCAAAGCGTCGCTTCGACGAGATCGAACGGGTGCAGATCGTCCCGCCGGACGAGACGTTCGAGGCCCTCACCTCCATAGACGTGGGTGGGAGAAAGGTGGAGGCCACCCACCACGGCCGCGGCCACACCGACGCCGACATCCTCATCCACTGCGGCGGGGCGACCTTCATGGGCGACCTCGTGGAGGAGGGCGACTCCCCCAAGATGGGCGACTCGTACCCGTTCGACTGGCCAAACACCCTGGCCGCCGCCCGTTCGGCCCTCCGACCCACGGTGGTCCCCGGCCACGGCGAACTGCTCACCCCCGAGGACGTGGAGGACCAGCGTCGCAGACTCGCACAGGTAGCGGAGATGCTGCGAGAGGTGCTGCACGACGGCCGCCCGGCTGATGAGGCGGTACGCAGCGGACCCATCCCCGAGCTAGATATGCGCAAGGCCCTAGCCCGGGCACGCCAGGCGCAGTAAACCTCGGTTCGAAGCTCGCATCAGCCGCGATCCTGGAGTCGCCTCGCGTGGATGAGGTGTCCTCACTCTCCTTCATCGCATGGAAACACCAGCAAGCTACGGGCGTTGACCGAGTATCCCCACTGTTCTGCTCCGGGAGACGATCCAATTCTTGGTGTCCGGACACATCCATCCGGCGACCTCGACCAGAGCTTCGAAGTCGCCGACTAGATTGCGCCTGTGAATGGGTTCGTGGTGGGCGATCCGGTTCCGCAACTTATGTAGCCGTGTCATCCGGTCGTAGACGTCGGCGCGCACCGCTCGGGCATTCGGCGCGCCCGGGTGTTGGAGGAAACGCGGAGGCGAGTGCGGGTACCCAGAGTGATGTCAGGTAGCTTGTCGAGCACAAAACCTCCAGAACCCAAAGTTGAACTCAGCTATCACCTTGCCCCGGCGTTCTGGCCCACCCGCCCTATTGGCATGATCTCTGGCCTTGGCGATGTCCTCGCATCCCTTCTTCGTGAACAGTCGACAGTCCTGATACCACTCTGTCCGCCATCCCATCCGCCGGCAGTAGTCGACGAGAGCCGCATCGACGCTGTTACGGAATACGACTTCGAAACGTGCGATGTCTTCGAGCAACGCACCGCTGATTAGCACGTTCCAGTCGTAGAGTCGGACTGCGGCCTTCTTATGGTGCCCGGTCGCGTCAAGATACGATCCGAGTCGCTCCTTGGTGAGCCGGACGATGATTACGTTGTGATTGAAGGGTTGGCGCTGTCTCAAGAGACTGCTATAGTGGCCTTTGAAGACCCCGGAACCGTCCCTGCTTCGGTAAACGGCCGGGGTTACAGCTTCCCGAACGTAAGCGAACCTACGGGGTGCCCTCCAAGGCCGGACCCACGGGAGCGTCGGGCGCGCCCCTCCCTCCATGAGACCGACCAGCGCGCTGACCCGACGTCGCGTATGTCGTGGTAGATGGCTGCAACCATGTGATCGCGACCGCGGCCATGACTCACCTGAACCTGGTCCTCGTACATCTGTTCAGCGACGGCAACCGACGCGTGGCCCGCTGCCTCCATCACTGGTGGTGGGCTCCGAAGGACTCCTGTCGCCGGTGTTCCTGAGCATCGAGGAATACCTAGGCCGAAATATACCCGCTTACGACGCGGCACTACAAGATATCGCTCGAGGCGAATGGTCACCAGGTCGCAGTGCCCGTCCTTGGATCGAGTTCTGCATCACTGCCCACTACCGCCAGGCCATGACCCTCCGCCATCGGATACGAGAAGTGGAGGCCATCTGGGATCGCTGCGAACAAATGTTCGTGTTCCATGATGTAGCTATATCAACGGTCTGTGACAGCGGTCAACCCCTGCAACCGTCATCCATAATTCAGAACGGCTACAGATCGCCTAGGAGGATCCCAACACGGTGGGGAGCAACGGCCCGTCCCCTCCGGGTCCAGAAGCGAGATCGATCCGGTACCGCCTAGCGGAAGTTCTCGTGGATTCGGGAGGCGGTGGGTCCCCGCTGGCCTTGATACTTCGAGCGGGCGGTCAGCGACCCGTAGGGGTGCTCGGCCGGACTGGACAGCTGGTAGAAGCTGACCTGGCCGATCAGCATGCCGGGGTAGATGGCTATGGGGAGATTGGCGACGTTGGCCAACTCGAGGGTCAGGTAGCCGTCGAAACCCGGATCCACAAACCCTGCCGTCGAGTGAATGAGGAGGCCGATCCTCCCGAGGCTGGACTTGCCCTCGAGGCGGGCCACGATGTCGTCCGACAGGCGTATCCGCTCGTGGGTGGAACCGAGCACGAACTCGCCCGGATGCAGGATGAACCTCCCGTCCGGCTCCACCGCCATCTCCTTGGTCAGGTCGGGCTGGTAGGTCTTCGGGTCGATGAACGGGTAGAGATGGTTCTCGAACACGCGGAAGACACGGTCGACGCGCAGGTCCACCGAAGAGGGCTGCACATGGTCTGCAACGTAGGGATCGATCCCTATCCGGCCCGACTCGACGGCCGCCTTGATGTCCCGGTCCGAAAGTATCACCTACCCGCTCCCTCTTTCGGCAAGCACGCGCGGGTCCGCATGTCAGGCGGGAAGTCGGGCGAGTGCGCGCCAAGCGCAGTATAAGTGCCCTCCACCATCGGAAGGGATAGCCCGCCGGCACATGGGCGGTAGGCGTTGACTAAGTCGGCGCACTATGGAAGGGTTCGATAGTGGTGACGACAGAGCACACCGAGACCACAGCGGAGTTCGAGGCCCGACTGATGAAGCAGGCGGAGGCTGCGGAGGCCGGAGCGTACGACGACGTGCTGGCGGAGCAACTCCTCTACCTGCTGAGCCAACTGCCGGACGGCTACATCCTGGACGAAACGAGCCGCATCGTTCGCCTGGATCCCGACCTGCCGGACCATATCTACGTGACCTCGATGATCAACGGCGTGCCCTCCGGTCGGGTCAGAGTGCCTGCGTTCCGGGTTGACGAGCCCATAGACAGCCAGGGTGAACGGCCCGTAGCCCCGTCGTCGGTCGAGCGGAGCGGGTGAGGGGAATCGAACCCCCGTTCTCAGCTTGGGAAGCTGATGTTCTACCACTGAACTACACCCGCCGACGAGCCACGATGCTAGCCGGGGACGTGGGGCCGTGCACCTCGCCGGGTACACACCATCGCTGCTTACCCGGTCAGCCGATGAGGCCCGAGACACCCCAGACACCGATGACGATGCCGACGATCAGGAGGAAGCGCGCCCTACCGGGCCGGTACACGCCCGCAAAACCCTTCGGTCCTTCGCCCCGGGAGTGCTTCCACATGGCGAATCCGTTGCCGGCAACCATGGCGAGGCCGATGGCCGCCATCATCTGGGCCAGCAGCGTGTCCAATCCGAGGATGTCAGCCATACCCGGCGTACGGTAGCCGCCGGCGGCGCACCGAACCGTCGCGATCCTCGTACACTGCGGCCATGGCTTCGCAAGGATCCCGCCTCGCCGTCATCGCGGCACTGGTCGCCAACTCCTGCATCGCCGTCGCCAAGTTCGCGGCCGCAGCCGTAACCGGCTCGGCCGCCATGCTCGCCGAGGGCATCCACTCCGTCGCCGACTCCAGCAACCAGGGGATGTTGCTGTGGGGCATGGCGGTCTCCAAGCGGCATGGTGGCTCCGTCCACCCGTTCGGACGGGGCAAGGAGGTCTACTTCTGGAGTTTCATGGTGGCGGTGATGCTGTTCGTGGGCGGCGCGGTGTTCTCCATCCAGCACGGCATCAACGCACTGCGCCATCCCCACGAGGTCGAGAACTTCGTCATCTCGGTGAGCGTTCTGGCAGGGGCCCTGGTCTTCGAACTCTTCCCGTTCGTGATCGCCATCAAGGAGTTCAACCGGGCGCGCGGCACTCGCTCTGTCTGGCGCTCGGTCCGGGAGACCAAGGACGCGGCCCTGCTCGTCGTCCTCTTCGAGGACAGTGCCGCGGTGTCAGGCCTGGTGGCGGCGCTAGCCGGGGTGATCGCCTCGGAGGTGACCGGAGATCCGACCTGGGACGCACTGGCTTCGATCCTGATCGGCGTCCTGCTGGCCGTGGTGGCCTTCTTCCTCGCGTTCGAGACGAAAGGGCTCCTCATAGGCGAGGCGGCCGGGCGCAGGGACCGCGCCACGATACGTGCCAGGGTCCTCGCTCACCACAACGTCGAACAGGTAGGCCGGTTGCTTACGATGCATATGGGACCTGAGGAGATCCTTGTGAACCTGGATGTCGAACTGGTCAACGGCCTGTCGGGGCAGGAAGTTCACCAGACCATCGAAGACGTCGAGGAGGCTGTCCGCTCCGCGATCCCGGCTGCGAAGAACATCTTCGTCGAGGCGAAAGCCGGCGAATGAAGGAGGCTTCGGCACCGGCATCGTCCGCCAACCTCGGTCCGGGCTTCGACACTCTCGCTCTCGCGCTCGACCTGCGATGCGAGGTCCGGGCGGAGGTGGCCAGAACCTGGTCGATCCGGCACGTCGGCCCCGAGTCCTATCACGGCAGCGCCGGCGACGACGCCATACTTGCCGCTGCCCGCAGGGTGAGCCGGCGGCCGCTCCGGATCGAGGTCGCCAACCAGATACCCCTCTGCCGCGGCCTGGGATCCAGCGCGGCCGCATACGCCTCGGGGACGCTGGCCGCCCATCGGGCCAACGGGGAAGACCCCGGCCACCGCGAACTCTTCCGGTGCGTGCAGGAACTGGAAGGTCACCCCGACAACGCCGCCGCGGCCGTCTACGGAGGGCTGGTCGCCGTGGTCGACGGATCGGTGATACATCCGACCCTGTCGCCCGACCTGATTCCCATCGTCGCCGTCCCCGGCTTCGAGCTCAGGACCAGTGACTCCAGGAAGATGATTCCCCGTTCGGTGGAGGTCGAGACCGCCGTCCGTACCATCGGTCGGGTGGCGGCCCTGCTGGAGGGACTACGGACCGGATCCGGTCGGATGCTGGACCTGGCCGCGGGCGACGAACTCCACGAGGCCCCCCGAACAGCCTGCAACTCTCACGCCGGACGGC
This sequence comes from Candidatus Spongiisociaceae bacterium, assembly GCA_965219685.1. Classification (GTDB taxonomy): domain Bacteria; phylum Actinomycetota; class Acidimicrobiia; order Spongiisociales; family Spongiisociaceae; genus JAPPFW01. Next base: position 2,912,281 of record CBDCOH010000002.1, read on the forward strand.
TTATGGCAGCGGCACGGGAGTCCGGAGCGCTTCACGCCTGCCTGTCGGGAGCGGGCCCTTCGATCCTCTGCCTGGCGCGCCGATCCGCGAGGGGTGAGGTGGTTCTCGCCCTCGAGCAGGCAATCGGCATGGGGGGGAGGGTGATGATCCTGGAACCGGACACCTCCGGCGCCCGGTAGAAGGACCGCTAGTTCTTCTTCTTGTGGCGATTCGCCTTGATCCGCTTGCGGTACTTGTGCTTGCTCATTTTCTTGCGGCGTTTCTTGACCAGCGAGCCCATTAACTTCCTTGCGCGGCGGGATACCCCGATTGTGGCGGGCCCGGCCAAAGGTCGCAAGCGCGGGCGGGCATGGTGAGTGGTGAATGGTGAATGGTGAATGGTGAATGGTGGAGCTCTGACCCATCACTACTCACCACTCACTACTCACCACTCACTACTCACCACTCACTACTCACCATTCACTACTCACTACTTACGACTTGGGATTGCGGAGGAAACGCTCGATGTCTTCCACCAGGCGGCGGCCGTCTCCTTGGGATATCGCCCGGCTCTCGCTGTCCTGCTCGAGTCGCTTCACATACTCGACCAGATCGCCGGAATCGGCCACCGCCGATCGAACCTGGGCCTCGTAACCGGCGACCTCGACGTTGAGTGCCTCGACATCGAACCGCCAACCGATCACATCGCCGAGAGCGAAGAGCAGGGCCCGCGTACCGGTAGGGCTCGGGTTGCCGGCCAGATAGTGCGGCAGGCCCGCCCAGAGTCCGATCGCTTCCATCCCCTCGACCGCCATGGTGTTGGTTATGACGCCGGTGATTCCCGTGGGTCCCTCGTATGTGGACGCGTGGATTCCCATCCGCAGGGCGAAGTCGGGGTCGTCGGAACTGCCGAAGATCGGAACCGGGAGCGTGTGGGCTATCTGCCCCACGAAAGCCCCCAGCGCCACTGCGCGCCCGACCTCCAGCCGGCGCAGCACCGAAATCACATCGGCACAGAACGCTCGCCAGTGGTGGTGCGGCTCCTCGCCGACTACGAGGACCAGGTCATGTACGTGTTCCGGAAGGGTGAGACCGAAGAATCCCGTAGCGGGCCAGTGGATCTGCCTCACGGTCCGGTCGATGGACACTAGAGGCCGCGTGACCTGGTAGTTGACGTAGGACTCCAGGTCGAGCTTGGCGATCGACGTCTCGTCGTAGTGCTCCATCAGGTAGTAGAGCGCCCTCGATGCTGCGTCGGCCGCGTCGTTCCAACCTTCGAAAGCGAGAACCGCAACCGGATCCCGCAACGTCGGTTCTTCGAACCACTCGATCTCGGTCACCATGCGGGGGAGAGTAGCCGGATGGCGCCCGGGGGACTAGGGACCCCCGTGGTCCCTTTGGGCAGGCGGTGTGATACGGCGTCGACGCCTGGCCCAGAGCACCCCGCCGGTCCACAGGCAGCTAACCACGGCTTACCAACTACCGGACAGCCTGCTCGGGGACCCACCTGCGGATGCGGAGGCTGTTGGCGACCACCGACACGCTCGATAGGGCCATCGCCGCCGAAGCAACCATGGGATCCAGCAGGCCGGCGACGGCCAGGGGAATGGCCGCCACGTTATAGGCGAACGCCCACCAGAGGTTCTGGCGTATCCCCCTCAGCGTCCTGCGGGCGAGATCGATGGCCGTGACCGCGAGGACAGGATTGCCGGACATGAGCGTCACGTCGGCGGTCTCGATCGCCAGGTCGCTCCCGGTACCGGTACCCATCCCGACGGAGGCGGCCGCAAGCGCGGGGGCATCGTTCACCCCGTCACCGACGAAGGCGGCGGGAGTCCCATCCCCCTGCCACGAGTCGATGACGGCCGCCTTGCCCTGCGGGAGCAATCGGGCGTGTATCTCGGTTATGCCGAGTTCCTCACCCACCGCCCTGGCGGAAACCTCATGGTCGCCGGTGAGCATGGTGGTCGGAAGGTCGCGCCGTTGAAGGGCCGCTACCGCTTCCGCCGCGGTGGGTCGGACGGTGTCGGTGACGGCCAGCACCCCCCTCACCTCGCCTCCCCAAGCGCCCGCGAAGGCGGTGGAACCTCGAGCATGGGCTGCAGCGAGTTCCCGTTCCCACCTCGGAGCGAGGGTGATCCCACGCTCCGCCATGAGTTCCGGGGTGCCTACCGTCACCTGCACGCCCTCCACGGTTCCCTGGGCGCCCGACCCGGGAAACACGACTATGCCGGTCGCCGTGGCGGGGGTGACCCCACGTTCACGGGCTCCACGTTCGACTGCCTCTCCGAGGGGATGACCGGTTCCCCCCTCAACCCCGGCCACGCGGGCCAGGAACCCCGGCTCCGCCGTTTCCACGTGCGTGAGCGCCATCCGGCCGCTCGTCAAAGTACCGGTCTTGTCGAAGGCCACCCGCCGGACCTTCTCCATGCGTTCGAAGACCTCCGCCGAGCGGAACACCACCCCGAGTTCGGCACCACGTCCGGCTCCCACCGCGATCGCAGTCGGCGTTGCCAGCCCCAACGCACATGGGCAGGCGATGATCAGCACCGCCACTGCACTGCGGAGCGCGGCGGTGATGTCTCCGGTGGCGATCAACCACCCGACCAGCGTCCCGGTCGCCACCAACACCACCGCTGGTACGAAGATCCCCGAGACGCGGTCGGCCAGCCGCTGTATCGGCGCCTTCGAGGCTCTTGCTGCCTCCACGATGCGGACCACCTCGGCGAGCACGGTGTCCTCTCCGATGTGAGTCACCTCGACCACCAGCCGACCGGTCTGGTTGACGGTGCCTCCGACCACGCGATCCCCGGGACCGCGTGCAACCGGGACGGGTTCCCCGGTGAGCATGGACTCGTCGACCTCGCCCGTACCTTCCACGACCGTGCCGTCCACCGGTATCCGGCCACCGGGAACCACCTCGACGCGGTCGCCGACGGATACCTCCTCGGTCGGCACGGTCACCCACCGGCCGTCGCGAAGTACCCGAGCCTCCCGGCCTCCGAGTTCGAGAAGCCGGGAAACCGCCCGCGAGGCCCTTCCCTTTGCCCGGGCCTCCAGGTAGCGGCCCAGCAGCACGAACATGATGATGGCGGCGGCGGTCTCGAAGAAGAGGGGTTCGCCGGCCTCCAGTGCCCATAGCGAGTAGAGCCATGCAGCGAGTGTTCCCACGCTGATCAGCGTGTCCATGCTCGCCCCTCCGTGCTTCAGCCGTTTCCAGGCCACCTGGTGGAAACCCCGCCCGGCCCACACCACCACGCCGGTGGACAGGGCCGCCTGCACCAGGCCACTCCACTCGGAGGCGGGGCCCGCCATGCCGAGAACGACGGTCGGAACGGCCAGTACCGCCGCCACCAGGAAGCGTCGCAAACCTGCCCGGCGCTCCTCCGCGTCGCCGGCCTCGATATCCCGGGGCGCCGAACCGGGACGGATGGGGCTCATCCCGTAGCCGATCTCCCCTACCGCTTCCGTTATGTGCTCCTCGGAGACTCCTGGCGCAAGCGTGAGACGGGCCTGGTTGCTTGCGAGGTCCACCACGGCCCCGCTCACACCGTCCTGGTCGCCCAGTACCTGCTCGATCCTCGCAACACAGGATCCGCAGGTCATCCCGGTGACCTTGAAAACGACGTCACGGGTCTCGCTGTCTCCGAGATACGGAGTGGTCATGGTTGCCATCAAGAACCTCCTGGCGCGCCGCCCGAACCGGGTATCTCCATCGGCCCCTCCAGGTCTTCCGGTCCTACCGGTACCCCGGTTCCAGCGGGTTGAGCCTCTCGTCGGGGTTCGTCCCCGGGCGTCTAACTGTACTTCTGTCGACGACGTCCACCTTGGGTAACAGAGCCAAGGGCGAAAGCAATCCCCCACCCGGATACTCCGACGGATCTGCGGCCATGGTGGGAGTCCTGGCGATGATACCGGACCGCGCGAGCCGGCGGTACCGATCCGGCCACTCGTGACGGGCTACAGGGACTCGGGGAAGTGACAGGCCACCGGATGGCCCGCGTCCCGGACCACGAGCGCCGGGGCCTCGGCGGCACAAACCGGCTGCGCCTTCCAGCAGCGGGTGCGGAAGCTACATCCGGACGGCGCCCTCTCCGGACTCGGTACGTCCCCGGTGAGGACGATCCGCCGTCGTGCTCTCTCCATGATCGGATCCGGCTCCGGCACGGCCGACAGGAGGGCCTGCGTGTAGGGATGGCAGGGACTCCCGTAGACCTCGTCCCGGCTTCCCGTCTCGACGATCTTGCCCAGGTACATGACAGAGACGACGTGCGCGATGTGCCGCACCACCGCCAGGTCGTGGGCGATGAACAGGTATGCCACTCCAAGCCGGTCCTGGATGTCTTGGAGCAGGTTGACGATCTGTGCCTGGATCGACACGTCGAGCGCCGAAACGGGTTCGTCCGCAACGACCAGCGCCGGCTCCAGCGCCAGGGCCCTGGCAATCCCTATCCGTTGCCGCTGGCCACCGGAGAACTCGTGCGGGTAGAGGTCCAGGTGCTCACCACCGAGCCCCACCGTCCCGAGCAGCGCCTGAGCCCGGCGCGACCGTTCCGCCCGGTCGTACATGCCGTGGACCCGCCAGGGCTCGGTCAGGATCGAGCTGACTCTCTTGCGGGGATTCAGGGCGGCGTACGGATCCTGGAACACGATCTGCATGTCCCGTCGCAGCATCCGCAGGGCCTTGCGTCCTGAACGATGTACATCGACCCCACGGAAAAGGACACTCCCGCTCGTCGGCGCGAGGAGCCGGAGGATCAGCCGTCCCGTGGTGGACGTGCCACAGCCCGATTCACCGACCAAGCCGTGCGTCTCGCCCACATTCACCGCCAGGTTCACTCCGTCTACGGCCTTCACCGAGCCGACGCGCCGCCGGAGGACCGCACCCTTGGTCAGAGGAAAGTGCTTGGCCAGATCGCGGGTGAGGAGCAACGGTTCAGCCATGTATCTCCTCGGCTCGATGGCAGGCGACGCGCCCGGCATATGTCTCGACCGTCCTGAGAAGGGGCATCTCCGCCCGGCACTGCTCAGTCGCGTGGGAACACCGGGGGTTGAACGCACAGCCCGGCACCACCTGGATAAGGCTCGGTGGTGACCCGCGGATCGGTTGCAGGCGCAAATGGGGTCCCCGGAGCCGCGGCACCGACTCGAGGAGACCCAGCGCGTACGGATGGGCTGGTGCCGCGTAGAAGTCGCTCGCCGGTCGGGTCTCCACCGTCCGGCCTGCGTACATGAGGTGCACCCGATCCGCGACTGACGCGACCACACCGAGGTCGTGGGTGATCAGGATGAGTCCCATGTTGTTCTCGGCTTGGAGCCCGGCCAGCAACTCCATGATCTGGGCCTGCACGGTGACGTCGAGGGCGGTGGTCGGCTCATCGGCGATGAGCACCTTCGGCTCCAGTGCCAGGGCCATCGCGATCATGACGCGCTGCCGCATCCCCCCGGAGAACTGGTGCGGGTAGTGGTCGGCCCGGCGGTGCGGGTCGGGGATGCCAACCCGATCCATCAACTCGATGGCGCGCCGCCGCGCGGGACGGCGGGCCATACCGCGATGAGCCCTGAACATCTCCCCGATCTGGTGGGCCACCGTGAACACCGGATTCAACGACGTGAGCGGGTCCTGGAAGATCATTGCCATCTCCTCGCCTCGGACCCGGCGCCGTTCCCTGGCTGTGAGTCGGTGCAGATCCCGGTTCAGGAAACGGATCCGATCCGACGTGACCACCCCCGGCGGCGCGGGAACGATGCCCATGACCGCGAGGGCGGTAACCGTCTTGCCGCTGCCCGACTCACCGATCAGCGCAAGCGTCTCCCCTGCCGTGAGACGTAGGGACACATCGGAAACAGCCCGGACGACACGGCCGCCGGTGACGAACCGAACGCTCAGCCCGTCCACTTCGAGCAACGTGTCGCCGACCGTGGGGCGGTCGCCCTCGGCGCGGATCCCCGACACCTCCCCGCTGTCTTGCTGATCGATTCCTACGTTTGCTACTGACCGGAAAGCGTATCACGGCGGTCCCGTGCAGCCTCTGAGATCGACTTGTCACCTCAGACGATATTTTCCGTCCAATTTCGGAACTTCTCGTTTGACCTCCCGGTAGAGTCAGGATGGCTAGACCGGCACCTGGAGAAGCCTTGGAAGTGTGTGCGCGGTCCCTGGAAGAGGAAACAACGACAACCCGGTGGCACGGATGATTCCCGCCGGCCCTCGGGGCAGCCGACATCGCACGCTCCTCCTTCGACGACCAGTGATTCCTTTGGGACGTTGAGCAAGCGATGGGAGACAGCATGTACAGGAAGGCACTCAAGTTCCGTTGGGTGGCCGTTATCGCGGCGCTGACCCTGATCGCGGCGGCGTGTGGAGAGGACGCCGAACCGGCACCTCCGACCGCCGCTCCGGCAACTGCAGCACCAACCACCGCGGCGCCCACAACCGCCGCACCGACGACCGCGGCGCCTACAACCGCCGCACCGACAACGGCGGCGGCGACCGAGACACCGACCACCACCGAGGCACCACCACCGCCTACCAAGCCACCCACCACCACTACGGAGCCCGGGACGGAGATACGCAGGGGCGGGTCGCTCGACACCTTCACCTACGGAGACCCCGGGGGCTTCGATCTGCACATGATCTACTCCAGGTCAGGCCATTACGCGGTGCCTGTGTTCAACAATCTCGTGACGTTCAGCCTGCTCGAAGCCGATGCATCCGTGGAGAACCTGGTGGGTGACCTGGCGACATCCTGGACGGTGAGCGATGACGGTCTGGAGTACGTCTTCACGCTCGCGGAGGGCGTGACCTGGCACGACGGCGAGGCCTTCGACGCGGACGACGTCGTCTACAGCCTCACCAAACTTGCCGATCCCGAACGCAGCGCCCTTGCCAGCACTTTTGCGGCTTTCGAGCGTGCGGAGCAGGTCGACAGCCACACGGTGAGGGTGACGCTAGGTGCGCCTTCGCCCAGCTTCCTGCTGCAGCTCGGCGGGCCCTATGCGGTCATGCAGGCGGAGCATCTGGCCGGAACTGACGGGAAATCCACCGACTTCCTGGTCGGCACCGGTCCGTGGCTCTTCAAGAACTACCAGGAAGGGGTAAGTCTTGAGTTCGAGCGCAACCCCAACTACTTCAAGCAGGGCTTGCCCTATATCGATACCTATACCCGGTTCATCCTCGGGGACGGTGTCGAACCGTTCCTGAGCGGGCGGCTCGACATCTCCCAGGCGAACACGCTCGATGAGATCGACCAGATCAAGGACGCGATCCCCGGCGCACAGTTCTATCCGGAGACGACACCGTCGACCGAACTCCAGTGGTTCAACATGAACCTTGCCCCAACCGACGACATTCGCGTGCGGAGGGCCATCAGCCTGGTGATGGAACCCGAGGAACTGGCGACGGCGCGGCTCGGATCGCTCGAAGTGGTCCATCCGGGCGGGATCTTCGGGCCCGGCTGGGCGCTGTCGGCCCAAGAGCGGAACACGCTGTCGGGTATGGCCCGTTCCTTCGAAGAGCGTCTCGCCGAAGCCCAGCAGTTGATCGCCGATGCCGGCCTCGCCGACGGATTCACCCTCAAGCTGCTGTTCCCGACCGGGGCGGGTGGTATCTATGAACGCACCTTCGCCGTCATTGCCGACCGTCTGCAGAGATACCTTCCCGTGACGGTGGAGAGCATCGCCCTGCCGCGCGCCGAGATGCGGGAGCGCCGGGCGTCTGGGGACTGGCACATCGCGTCGGAGTTCGTGTACGAACTCCTCGGGGATCCTCAGGGCTGGGCCGGGTACTTCACGACCACCGGGGTGAGCAACTTCACCGGGTACTCGAACCCGGTGATAGACAACCTGTTCAGAGAGCAGGCCCAGGCCCTCGATCCGGCGGAACGCGCCCGGCTCGTTCAGGAGATCGAACGCCTCCTCGTGGTGGATCAACCGGTCATGCCATGGGGGGACTTCTACACGACGTGGAGGGTGTGGCAGCCCAACGTGATGAACAACCTGTGGAACAACACCCTCTACGGACCCCAGTGGAGGGCTGAGGAAGTCTGGATCGACGAATAGCCGGACCTAGCGGTCACCGGCCGAGGCAGACGAACACCGCTCCCGCGGATAGCGTTGGGGTCTGATGCAGGGATACATCCTCAAGAGGCTGTTGTGGGCGATCCCCACTTTCTTCCTGGCGATCACGGCGGTTTTCTTCGTGATGAACATCCTCCCGGGCGATATAGCCGAGGTCATCATCGGCGAAGAGACGGGCGTCGTCGATCCCGAACGCTACGAGGCTCTCCGCGAAGAACTCGGCCTCAACGATCCGGTGATCGAGAGGTACGCGTCGTGGATGGGGGGCGTGCTCAGGGGCGACCTCGGAGAATCCCTGTGGCGGGGCGAGTCTGTGACGTCGATGATCATCGGCAGGCTCCCCTACACCACCGGGCTGGTTCTGTTCGCCGTCATCATCAGCATCATCACGGCCATACCTGCCGGCGTCGTGTCCGCGGTCAGGAGGGACACCTGGGTGGACTACGGGCTCCGAGGAGGGGTGATAGCCGGGATCTCGATTCCTGACTTCTGGCTGGGGCTGTTGCTCCTGACCTGGGTGGTCAGCACTTTCCGCTGGTCACCTCCCCTTGTCTACGCAACCCTGTGGTCGGACCCATGGGTAGCCGTCCAGCAGTACATCCTTCCGTCACTCGTCCTCGGATTCCGCGCCTCGGCGGGCTCTGCGCGCATGATGCGCTCCGCAATGCTCGACGTGATGGAGGAGGACTACGTTCGCACCGCCCGGGCGAAGGGCCTGACCGAACGGGTAGTGCTGTTCGTCCACGCCTTGAGAAACGCGACCCTGCCGGTGGTAACCCTCTTCGGCACGTCTGTGGCGTACCTGTTCGGGGGAACGGTGATAATCGAGACCGTATTCAACATCCCCGGACTCGGTCTGCTACTCATCCAGGCGATAGAACGTCGGGACGTGATCCTTGTCCAAGGCGTAGTGGTCTTCGTGATGGTGGCTGTCCTGGTCACCAACCTCGCGGTGGACATCCTGTATGCGCGACTGGACCCTCGCATCAGCTACGAGGGCGCACGGTGACCGACCACCGATCGACCGGTTCCGCGTGGATCTCCCGTTCCCGCCGTCGCCGGAGTCGCCCCGTCCTGAGCTTCACCAGGGAACACCCGTTGGGCGCCGTCTCGGCCCTGATCCTGTTGGCGATGGTGGCCCTCGCCATCGTCGGGCCATGGATCACACCTCTCGATCCGACCCAGACAGACATTCCCAACTTGCTGCAGCCCCCCTCGGCCGAGCATTGGCTGGGAACGGATGCAATAGGGCGTGACCTGGCATCCAGACTCATGGCCGGAGCGCGTACCGCGGTCCTGGTCGGGCTCACGGCTGCATTCATAGGTACGTCCGCCGGGACGCTCATAGGCATCGTCAGCGGCTACGTGGGGCGTTGGGTCGACATCTTCCTCCAGCGTGTGATGGACGTGATGATGGCTCTTCCGTTCCTGATCCTGGCGGTTGCGGTGGTGGCGGTGATCGGATCGTCGATCACCAACGTGATCGCAGTGATCTCTTTTCTCCTCATCCCGCGGGCCAACCGTGTATCGCGTTCGATCACGCTGTCGGTCAGAGAGAGGGAGTACGTGGAGGGCGCCCGTGCTCTCGGGGCAGGGCCGCTCCGGATCATCTTCGCTCACGTCCTGCCGCAGACCATGTCGGCCTTCATCGTCGTTCTGACGCTGGCGGTCGGCCAGTCGATCCTCGCCGAAGCCAGCCTGGGCTTTCTCGGCTTGGGTCTCCCACCCCCCCATCCTTCGTGGGGCAGGGAGCTGCACGATGGCCAGGACTTCTTCCGGAACGCTCCCCACCTCGTCATCTATCCTGGAGTCCTGATCGCCCTCGCCGTATTCGCCGCCAACATCTTCGGAGACGCATTGCGGGACAAACTGGACCCTCGCTCCGGGTCATCATGAAGACGCAACAGCAGCCCACCGCCCGTTCACGCGGCCCGGCGAAAGGCCGGAGACCACCCACATCCCGGAAGCGAGAAAAAGAATGACCAGTACCGGCATCCTGATGTTCACTCGGGGCCTGCAGGGCCCGTCGGAGGCATCGGGAATCGTAGCCGATCTGGAGGCTTCCGGCGTGACGCACCTGTTCATCTCGGAAGCAGGCAACGATGCGATGACCACGGCCGCGGCCATGGCTCTGAGCACCCGTCGGGCCACGATCGGTACCGGGATCGCGAACATCTATCTCCGGCATCCGTACGAGCTGGCCATGGCGGCCGCCGCCATCGACGACCTGGCGCAGGGACGCTTCGTTCTGGGTATCGGGACCGCCCACCAGATCACCAACGTCTCGGGGCTCGGTCTCGACATGACCCGGGCATTCTCAACGATGCGCGACTATCTGGCGGCCCTGGAGGGAACCCTCGGGGCCGGGCGATCTCCTGCCGACGTGACAACCGACCGGTACCGGATCGTGGGACCGAGAGTGGCGTGGAACACGGATCGACACATACCGATCATGCTGGGTGCGATCGGGGATCGCATGCTGCGCCTTGCGGCCCTGTCCGCCGACGGGGTGATCCTGAGCCTCGCCACGTTGGAGCAGATCCGCCGTGCCCGAACCCTGCTCGATGCGACCGCCGAGATAGCGGGCCGCGATCCCGCGGAGATCCGGATATACGCGGTGATCAACACCTGCTTGCAGCCGACCCGACAGGAAGCCCGGACGTTCCTGCGACAGAGCCTCACCGGCTATTTCAGCTTGCCGTTCTACGAACGGTCGCTGCGCCGGGGGGGCATCGAGGTGGTGGACGGAAAGGTTCCCGCCCGGGCAGTGGACCGGCTTGCCCTGGCCGGCCCGGCGGAGTGGGCCCGTTCCCACCTGGAGGAGTTCCGGTCCGCCGGAGTGGACGTCCCGCTGCTGGCGCCTACCTGGTCGAATCCCGACACACGGGCGGAGTATCTGGCGCTGGCCGAACTCGTAACGTGAGGCGCCCACCCGGGAAGAAGAACGGATGAGCGACGTCCTGCTCACCGACGCGTTGGTGCTCACCATGGACCACGCACGGACCGCGTACAGGAACGGGTACGTATGGATGCGGGATGGATTGATCCAAGAGGTCGGCGCCATGCCCGCTCCGGTCACGCTTCCGACCGGAGCGGAGATCCGATCCATGCAGGGCCGCCATCTCGTGATGCCGGGCCTGGTCAACGCCCACAACCACATCTCTAACAACGTGGTGAGAGGAACGTTCGACGAGGGCTCGCGGGAGGACTACGGAACACGGATGTTCGCGGCTCTGCGAGCCCTCGACGGGGGTGCCTCCTACGCCGGGGCCCTCAGTTCCCTGGCAGAGCAGCTCCGCGGCGGCGTTACCACAACCCAGGCGGGCGAGTTCGGTCATGTGGACAGACCGGCGGGCGTCCTGCGGGCCATCGAAGACTCCGGGCAGCGCGCCGTCTTCTCACTCGCGGTGATGGACAGCGCGGACGAGACGGTCGATTCCCAGACCGTACCGCAGGAGTTCCGTGAGACACCTTCTGAAGCCGTTGAACGCCTCGATTCGCTGGAAAACCGGTTCGGTTCGGCCCTCGTCACCGTCGCCCCCGAGGTGCTGTCGCCGATGCGCTGCACCCCGGAGATGATCCGGACACTGCATGCATACTCCGTCCGGCGCGGCGTGCCGCTGTTCATGCATGTGGGCGCCGCCAGAGACGAGATGGAGGAGTCGCTCCGCCGTTACCGCTCGACCACCGTCGAGTTCCTCGAGAGCCTCGGCGTCCTCTCCCCCAGGACCGTGTTGGCCCATGCCAACTACATCACCGAGGCGGAGAACGGTCTGCTGGCCCGGTATGGAACCGGGGTCGCCCACTGTCCCGTGGCCAACATCTGGGCGGGGGGGCGGATCCCGATGCTCGCCGAATGGCTGGAGGCCGGCGTCCGGGTGGGGCTGGGAACCGACGGGGCGACCAGCAACAACGGCCAGAACCTCTGGGAGACGGCAAAGATGGCGGTGCTGCTGCAGAAGTCCCGACTGGCTGACCGTACGTACGCGTCGGCCGAGCTTGGCCTCGAGCTGCTGACCATCGGAGGCGCCCGGGCCCTCCACATGGAGGACCGCATCGGTTCGCTCGAACCCGGCAAGCAGGCAGACGTGATCTGCATCGACATCGACCGGCCAACCCTCACGCCGAGCGCCACGGTCACGTCGAGTCTCGTCTACTCGCACGACCGGGACGCCGTCCGCCACGTCTACGTCGGCGGAGTGGAGCTACTCCGTGACGGACGGCTGATCAGCCTGGATGTGGCAGCAGTAGTAGACCTCGTCGAACGGGAGGCCCGCCGGGTCCTCTCCGCACCGGGCGTCGGCCGGGGTTTCGCCGAGCGTTCGAGGATCCTTTGGGTGGCAGGGGAAGAGTCGGGGTAGCCGGACCGGGATGGACCTTCCGGTATTCCGAGCGGACTCTCCGATCCGCGAGTCGCCGGTATCGGGTTCCGTACCGGCTCCGGACCGAGTGTCTCCTAGTCGCCGAACGCTACGGCCTGGTTCGGGGTCGGCAACCGGCCTTGCGGGTGAGGTTGGACCTCGCCATCTTCAGTTCCGTCCGAGGAAGTCGAGCACCATCGATGCGAACCCCTCCGGATCCTCAGCGCCGGGGAAGTTGCCGTAACCTTCTTCGATGCTCGTGTCCCAGGAAGGGAACAGCCTGGCGGTGGCCTCCAGCTCTTCGACGTAGTAGTGGTCGTGTCGGCCGGCAGTCAGCAGCACCGAGTCGCCGATCAGTCGCATCCGGTCCTGGATCCTGGGTAGGTAGCGGGGTACCATGGTCGGGAATTGGGGCCGGTTCTTGCTCGCTAGCGCAAGGACGACGGTAGGCAACACCTGTTCGGTTCGCGCATCCGGCAGCGACCATGCCTTATTCCCGTCCCAGATGTTGGTGAGAACCTGCCGCCCGTCCACCGGAACCTCAGGTTTTGGAGCCGCGGCCACTCTCGCTCTGGAGGCGGCCCGCCTGGCCTCGAAACGCTCGAACCACGCAGCGCAGCCGTTGAGCACGATCTTGTCGATGCGGCCAGGATCCATCGCAGCTACTTCGACCGCCGTAATGGCGCCGTCGTGGTGGCCCACCAAGCTCGTCCGGTTGATTTCGAGTCGGTCGAGGAGCACCATCATGGCGCGCGCAAAGTCCTCTATCTCGTACTCCCGGTCAGGGTCGTAACTGTTACCGCGGCCTGGCATGTCCCATGCGACTACCCGGTAGCGTTCGGCGAGAACCGGAACGACGAGGTCGAACTCGGCTGATGAAGTAGGGGACTGGTGGAAGAGAACCACCGGGTCGCCATCTCCTTCGGACCAGTAATGGATCTGTCCTCCGGGCGAATCAACGTAGCCGCGCAAGCGCCGGTTCTCTCCTCTCGGTGCGGCCGGCTCTATCGGTCGACGGATCGTGCGGGGGCCTTCACCGCCTATCCGTCCGCCGACATCGAGTCCACGGTGTAGCCGGCCTTCTCCACAGCCGCGACGATCCCATCCGTAGAGGCGTCGCCCGAGAGCGAGAGCCGCGCCTGCTTGGATGGAAAATCCACCACCGCGCTCTTCACGCCGGGCTGGTCTGACAAGACTCCCTCGATTCGTGCGGCGCACGACCCACATGTCATGCCCCCGACCTCGAATACCAAGCTGCGCTTGCCGGTATCTCTGCGCAATCGGCTCCTGAGACTTCGCACGGCGTACCTCCCCTGACTCTGGCCTGTAGCAGCGTGTCCGGTGTCCGCAGCCGACTTACCGCCAGCCGTATTGGCACCGCTCGCGCACAGGTGCGGATCGGACACTATTATCGCACGGCAGGCCGGCTAGACGGCAGAGGACGGGGCACTTCGGTCCCGGCTCTCACGGATCCACTCCTACCGGCCGCCTACCCTGCTGTAAGGCCCATGTAGATTTGCGGAACGTTGTACGAGATACAATAACCGCGAAAAATACCCTGATACAGATGAACTATTCACGGATGGATCAGGAACAAGAAGCGACTCCACGGTGTTATACGGGTTAGTAACCGAAAGGGGTACTCGTGGTTGAATCACTCGGGGGCTCTCGCCTACGCGGACGCGTCCGACCGTCGCGCGCGTACGCGTCCGGCAGGGTCTGCAAGAAGCAGGACTGCTCGACGAAGATCTCCATCTACAACCGCCGGGAGTACTGCAACGCCCACGCTCCCGTGAACTTCCCCAGGGTACGAGGCCACATCATCGCGGACACCGGAAGGTAGAACGACCGACCGTCAGCGCTTAGCCTGCGGAGGGGGTGCCTAGCGACCCTCCGCAGGCTAAGCCAGGGGCCAGCGGCCCGCACGCTGCGCCTCGGGCTGGACGCCAACCTCAACAGCATCAGTCCCCCCAAATTGCGAATTGCTCAGCCGATACCCAGCTTCTTCAAGAAAGCATCGTTGCGCGGCTCGCGGCCGAGAAAGTCGTGTAACAGCTCGTAGGCATCCCTCGTGCCCCCCGGCTCGAGTACTTTGCGGCGGTATTCCATGCCCACCTCGGGCGACAGCTCCCCTTCCTGGGCAAAGCGGCTGAACATGTCCTGGCCGAAGACCTCGGCCCACAGGTAGCCGTAATAGCCTGCGTCGTAACCGCCCACCAGGTGGCCGAACGAGGCGAGCAGGTATGTGCCGTCGTGGTGAGGCAACAAGCCGGTCTCGGCCCGGCGACGGAGCACGGTTTCGTGATCCACCTGTTCCAGGGTCGTGTGAAGATCCATGTCGATCTGTCCCAGCATCATCTGGCGGAGGTTGAAGAGAGCGATGTTCAGGTCTCTTGCCGCGGCGAGCCGACCGACCAGATCATCCGGGATCGGGTCTCCGGTCTCATGATGCCGAGCGAAGGTCCGGAGAACCTCGGGAATCCAGCACCAGTTCTCCATGATCTGGGAGGGCGCCTCCACGAAATCCCATTCCGTCCGGGCTCCGCTGAATCGCGCCATCTCCGCCTGTGAGAGGGACATGTGGAGAATGTGACCGAACTCGTGGAACAGGGTCACCACCTCGTCGTGTAGCAGCAGCGCCGGCTGCTCCCCGCTCGGCCGCGTCAGGTTGGCCACGATCGCCGACACGGGCCGGCTCCGCACTCCACGGAGATCCGAGCCGGACGGGACCAGCGGGAACGCGGCAGCATGGCCGAACTTGCCTTCTCGAGGATGCAAGTCCATGTAGAAGTGGGCCAGCAGTTCACCGGAGACGGAGTCGGTCATCCGGTAGACCCGCACCTCCTCGTGCCACACCGGAGCCTCGACGGGCTCGTAGGAGAGACCGAACACTGCCTGCGTGATGTCGAAGAGGCCGGCCAGTACCCGGTCCAAGGGGAAGTAGGCGGCCACCTCGGTCGGGTCGACGCCGTACTCCCGCTTCATCTGCTCCGTGTGGCAAAAGGCGCTGTCCCAGCGGCGAACCGGGAGTTGGTGACCCTGGGCGGTGAGCAGGCGGCCCATCGCAGCCACCTCCTTCCGGCCCGAGGCCGTGAGGGGCTCCAACAGCGCCTCGTAGAAGTCCGCCACCGCCTCGGGTCTCCTGGCCATCTTTGTCTGCATGCTGTGATGTGCCCAGGACGCTGCACCGAATACCTCGGCAAGCTCCGCCCTGAGGCGCATGACCTCTTCGAAGATGGGGGTGTTCTGCTGCCGCGCCCTGTTCCCGAACTTGAAAGCCAGCGCTTCGCGGAGATCGCGACGCGGCGAGTTCTCCATGAACGGGATCACATCGGGGTAAGCCATCGTGATCCGGTAGGCGCCTTCGGTGGAACCTGGTGCCAGACGATCCACATAGGACTCCGGCATGCCTTCAAGATCTTCGGCGGAGACTTCCAGCGCGTCCTCGTACTCGGCGAGGTTGGCAGCAAATGCGACCTTGAGTTCGACCAGGCGAGCCCTCAACTCCTGGACGCGGAGGCGTGCCTCCTCCTCGAGTTCGTGTCCGGCCATCCGGAAGTCACGCATCGTATGTTCCAAGGCCCGGGCCGGCTCGCCCGCGAGTGCGCCCGCTCCCTCGGTGGCTGCGTAGGAACGGACCGCCTCGTATAGGTCACGGCGGGACACCAGGTCCAAGGTCCACTTCTGGATCCGTTCCTCCGCCACGCGGGCCGCCTCACGGGTGGCGTCGTCCGGCGCGACCCGTCCCAGGAACGGACCTCTCCCGAAAGCGATCGCCACTGAACGGCCCACCTCTTCGAGGGGGAGCAGGGTGTTGCCCAGGGTGCGGGAACCGTCCACCGCCAACAGGTCGTCGATGAGCGACTCGCCACGCGCAATGGTCGAGTCGACGACCTCGGAAACCGAGTCGGCCGTGACGGAGGAGTAATCGAAGAGCATGGTGTTGGGTGTTAGGTGTTAGGTGTTAGGTGCTGGGTGGCCGGTGGAGACGACGTAGAATATAGCATCAGAACGTTGTAATACAGCCACCAACTACCAACCACCATCACTGCCGCAGTTCTTCGTAGGTGTCCCAGCCGGGATCGGGATCGGTGAACACCTCGTACACCGCCGGTCGCCACCGGGCGGCCAACCCGTGAACGTCTTCGCTCACCTCGGGATCTGCGTAGGCGTACAGCACCGTGAACGTATCGAAGATCTGGTGGGCGAAGATCACCCCCCCGGTACGGAGGGTCGCGGCGAGATCCTTCTCGACCTTGCGCACCAGCGGATCTTCCGGCCCGGACGTTTCGATACTCACCATGACGATGTCCACCATCTCTAGGAAGTGGAGACGCTTCAGTGCACGGTTCACGAAGGCCCGTGACTCGCCCAACTCGTCGTCTTCCTTGGGAATCATCTCCCACTGCTGACCCGTAGCGGCGTCCGCCCAGCGGTCCACCTCCTCGGCCAGACCCAGGAACGGCATGCCCCAGGGCAGTGAGTGAGGGACCACATCGACAGAACCAACCCAGAATTCAGCTCTGTCCTCTCCGAGCAGATCATCGAGCAACCGGAAAACCACCAAGAGCTGCAAGGCTTCGTCCATCAGTCCGAAGTCGCGATGTCCGATGGTCAGGTCCAGTTCCTCGGTTACGAGATCGGGCTCGACGACCATGGTGACCTCGAAGGGATCGATACTGAGGGCTCCGACCGTCACCGGGTTCGGCTCCACGGCGATGCGGGCGGGGTGGTACTCCCAAGCCCGGTCCGCAGGCGGACTATCACGGTACCAACGCTCGGTCAGGGAACGCAGACCCGGGTCGGCGGCAGAGCTGAGGCAAAAAGCGTGCTCCGCCGACCGGCCCGGTCCCAGGTCCCACTCCAGCGCCGGGTGAATGGCCGAGATCAGGTCGGAGAGTTCAGCCGTGGCTTCCCCGTAACGACCCTCCGCCAGTTCTTCCTCGAGAGCCGGCCGCAGCGCGGGCCATCCTTCCCAGAACGCGGTTATAGCCTGCTGGCTCGTCAATGGAGCCTCCGCGGTCATCGGATACCGCTCAGCCAGCGGCCCGAACATGGGGCGGAGCAATCGATCGGATCAGGTTTATCAGCTGCTCGGCGATACCTGGAGCAGCCAGAATGAAATTGGTGGACTCGACCGTGGCCGGTTCACTCGACAGATCGGCGGAGAGGCCCCCCGCTTCGTGAACGAGGAGGAGTCCGGCGGCCACATCCCAGGGCCATAGACCGTACTCCCAGAATCCGTCGACGCGGCCGCAGGCAACCCAGGCGAAGTCGAGAGCCGCGGAGCCGAGGCGGCGCACGTCTCGAGTCCTGGCCATCACCTGCCCCATCGCGGCGGTGTAGGCGGCCGCGTGCACATCACGGTCGTACGGGAAGCCGGTCGCGATGACGCACTCCGACAGGCTGGTGCGTGACGACACCCGGATCGGCTCGTCGCCGAGACGGGCGCCTTCTCCCCTGGCGGCGCTGAACACCTCCCGCCGTGCAACGTCCACCACCGCGCCCGCCACCGGGACCAAGCCGTCCCACAAGCCCACCGACACGGACACCTGGGGGATACCGTGGACGAAATTGACCGTCCCGTCGAGAGGGTCGACGATCCAGCGGCGTCCCACCGGCTCGGCAAGACCACCCTGTTCCTCGGATAGGATCGCGTCGCTAGGACGTAGAGCATCGATAACGGCCAGTACGGCCCGCTCGGCTGCCATGTCCACCTCGGTAACGGGATTCACCGACCCCTTCATCTCCGGCTCCACGGCTCGGCCCAGGGACTCCCCCACCACCACGGCGCCAGCCCGGGCGGCGGCGATCGCGACCTCACGGTCGGTCCGAGGTTGGCTTGCGGCGATGGGGTCGGTCATGGATCCTGGGGTCGATGGTCGGACGGCGGTGCACCGGTGGCTGGGAAGTGTCAGCCGTCGGCGGCCCTCCATCCGGAGTCGGGACATTGGTGGAGCCATCCTAAGACCCAAACCTACGCTCGCCGGGTAATGGCATGCGCTTGCCGCCACCCGTGGCACCGTAGAATCCCACCGGTGGCATGGATAACGAGACTTGCGCGGCTGGCGGCCGCGGCGGCGGGAGGGATCCTGCTGGCCCTCGGGTACCCACCCTTCGAGTGGACCACTCTGTCCTGGTCGGGGCTCATCGCCCTGGTATGGCTGGTGGCAACCGCACCAACCCGGAGGGTGGCTCTCTGGTCCGGGTACCTGTTCGGGTTGGCCTACTTCGCCGTCATCCTGTCGTGGCTGATCGAGGTCGAACTCATCGCCTACTACCCGCTGGCGATGGTCCAGGCGGTCGCGGTCGTGCTGATGGCAGCGGGTACGCACCACTACAAGGACGCTCGGCCGTGGGTATTCGTCCTTGCGGTGGCAGGATCGGGTGCTCTGGCGGAGTTCCTCCGGGTCCGGTGGCCGTTCGGCGGGTTCCCTTGGGGATCGATCGGAGTCACGGTAGCCGCCACACCCCTGCGACCCTCCGCACAGTGGTTCGGAGCGACAGGGTGGGGCGTGATACTGACCGCGATGTCCGCCGTAGCGGTGATGGTGGTGCTCAGGCGGATGTCCTGGAAGGTGCTAGCCGGAGGGGTGATCGCTCTGTGTGCCGCCGGGCTGGCCGGAAACCTCTGGCCCGCCGTCCCTGACGGCGACGCCAGGACGGTCACGATCGTGCAGGGCAACTCACCCTGCCCAGGGACGCGCTGCCCCGGTGAGCGCCAGTTGATATACGAGAGCCACCTGGCCCTCACCCGGAGCCTCACCCCCGGGCCGGACCTCGTGGTATGGCCCGAGAGTTCCACGGGTGGCAGGTCCGACCCGCTCCGGAACCCGACGGTACAGGGGGCGATAGGCGCCGAGGCGATCAGGCTGGACGCGGTGGTCCTCGTCGGGGGGGACCTCGATGCGGGACCGGATCACTTCCAGAACGTCAACACGGTGTTCGGACCGGACGGCGGCATCGTGGGCAAGTACCACAAGCGCCACCCCGTGCCTTTCGGCGAGTACGTGCCGATCCGTCCCCTGTTCGAACGCGTGCCCGCTCTGGACCGGGTGCCCCGCGACATGATTCGCGGGGACACCCAGGCCCTCTTCGATCTTGGAGGAGTCCCCTTCGGGACGGTGATCAGCTACGAGGGGGCATATGCACGGTACGAGCGACAGGCCGTGCGCTCCGGCGCGGCCTTCATCGTGCTGGCCACCAACGAAGCATCGTTCGGGGAGAGCCAGGCCAGCGACCAGTTCATCGCCATCAGCAGGGTGCGGGCCGCCGAACTCGGCGTCGACATCGTCCACGCCGCGGTGACGGGCCGTTCGGCTTTCGTCCGAGCGGATGGTCGGGTCGACGCGTTGACGGACCTCTTCGAGACCACCACGGTCACGGCGACAGTCCCGGCCCGGTCCGCCGGTCCCACGCTGTATGTGAGGTGGGGCGACTGGCTGCAGGTCACAGCCATGATCGCCTTCCTCGTCCTCGTCGCCCACACCTGGTTCTCCGATCGCCGGCAGGCTGTCAGTTAGTTGCTAGTAAGTTGGGCAAACTATCACCACTCACCACTCACCACTCACCACCACTACGGTGACGGTATGCGTATCGGTGTGGACCTGGGCGGCACCAAGATAGAGGCAGTCGTTCTGGACGGGGAGGGGACCGTCCTGCTGCGGCAGCGGGCTCCGACTCCCACAGGTGACTACGAGGGCACGGTGGCGGCGGTCGCGGGCCTGGTGGCCGACCTCGAGAGAGAAGTAGGTTCGGCCTGCACGGTGGGAGTGGGTACGCCCGGCTCCATCTCACCCTTCACCGGGCTGATGCGCAATTCCAACTCGGTGGCACTGAACGGGATGCCACTGGATCGTGACCTGGAGGAGGCATTGGACCGCCCGGTCCGGCTCGCCAACGACGCCGACTGCTTCGCCCTCTCCGAAGCGGTCAGCGGCGCCGGCCGCGAGGCGCGTACAGTCTTCGGGGTCATCATCGGCACCGGGGTGGGAGGCGGGCTGGTGATCGACAGGGTGGTCCAGGTCGGACCCAATCGGATCACCGGCGAGTGGGGTCACAATCCGTTCCCCGGGGAGTTCAACTCCCGGGAGTGCTACTGCGGGCGGCGGGATTGCATCGAGCTCTACCTTTCGGGGCCGGCGGTAGCCGCCGAGTATCGCCGGGAGACCGGCGTCGAACTCACTACCCGGCAGCTAATGCAGCGGGTGGCCACGGACGGGCCGGCGCGGGCGGCGCTGGAACGATACGTGGCCCGGCTGGCCCGGGCCCTGGCCGGAGTGATCAACATCCTCGACCCGGACGTCGTCGTCCTCGGCGGTGGCCTGTCCAATGTCGACCGGTTGTACGAGGCGGTCCCAAGGCTCTGGGACCGATGGGTCTTCTCCGACGGCGTGGCCACCCACCTGGCGAGGAACCACCATGGCGACTCGGGTGGAGTACTGGGCGCGGCTTGGCTCTGGCCCGCCGAATCTGGCTGACGACACGCCCAGCAAGGTCGCCTACCATCTCTTGCAACGCCGCATTGAGGAGTTGAGATGAGTGGATCCGGTCCCCGGGCCCGAGTGTGGATCGGGCTCGTGCTGGTCGTCCTCGGCGCGATGTTCCTGGTGGACAACCTCACCGATTGGCACTTCCCCCGCGATATCCTCTGGCCCGTCATCCTGATCGCGTTCGGCGTGCTCAACCTCGTCCGGCGGGGCTCTGGCCGCTGGATCGGGGTCGTTCTGACACTTCTGGGGATCGTCTTCCTCCTCAACGCGCTGGATATCGTGACGTTCCGCATGCGCGATGTCTGGCGGCTCTGGCCGGTCATCCTTCTCATCATCGGGATACGTTTGCTGTTCGGCGCGCGGAGGCGTCGCCAACGACGACCACGCGGCCGGGATCGGCCCGCTTCGTCCCAATCAGATCACCTCGGAGCCACCTACCTCTTTTGCTCGGGAGTCCAGCGGGTAACGAGCCGGAGTTTCTCCGAGGGCGAAGCCACCGCGGTGTTCGGTTCCGCGCGCATAGACCTCAGGGATGCGTCTCTCGCCCGTGGAGGAGGGACGATCGACGTGACCGCCCTGTTCGGCAGCGTCGAGCTCCGCGTCCCGGAGGGTTGGGCAGTTGATGTCCAGAGCACCCAGTTCCTGGGTGAGGTGGAAGACAAACGCAGGCGGCCTGCACAAACGGGCAGCGGAGAGCAACTCACGATCACCGGCATCTGCATGTTCGGCTCGATAGTCATCGATTGCTAGTGGTTGGTGAGTAGTGAATGGTGAATAGTGAATGGTGAGCCACCAGTCACCAGTCAGTCACCAAAGCTAACGCTTGGCGGGTCCCCACCAGCGGGACAGCACGGAGTTGAACGTCTCCGCCGGTAGCAGCACTTGGGCGCCCTCTGGCGTGCGGTAGTCCATGACCGGGATCCGCAGTTGCGTGACCTGGGATGGATCAAGGGATCGGTAACGCCAGAGCCACTCGACAGCCTCGGCAATGGACCACCCGCGGTCGAGGCGGAACGTATGGGACAGGTTCTGGAGGGAAGATCCAAGAGCCGCCAAGGAAGAGGTACGAAGCCGGCCCGCCAGCTTGAGCAGCAGCTCGCGCTGGTGCTGCTGGCGGCTGAAGTCCGATGACCACGCCTGTCGCCACTCACCATCCACGAGTTGGCGGGCATTTCGGGAGCGGGCATACGCCAGTGCGGTGGCCCCGTCCGTCCGGCAGGAGGGCTCGGGGATGTCCAGGCCCGCCTTCTCGTCGTGTGTGGGGTACTCGAAACATATCTCGACGCCCCCCAAGCCGTCCACGAGCTCCACGAACCCTTCGAAGTTGACCCGCACGTAATGGTCGACCTCGATACCCGTGAATTCCTCGATAGCCAGCGACAGGAGTTCGGGCCCGTTGGCGTAACCCGTGCATCCCCCGAGGTTGGCGTTGACCCGCCGGTAGTCCTCCGAGCAGAAGTTGTACAGATAGAGGTCTCGCGGGATCGAGATCAACGCCGGCGCCGAGCCGTCCTCCGGGAACAGGGCGAGGATGATGCTGTCGGCGAGGTAGCCGCTGGCATCGGCCCCGACCAGCATCACCGCGTTGAACATCCCGTCAGGTAACCCCGGGCTGTGGGCATTGGCAACCGAGACAGCGTCCTCGGCCTCGACCCCCGAGTCGTCGACGGATCCGGGTAGCTCCTCCGTCTCCTGGATCTCCGGCTCCTGTTCCTCCGGCTCCGGCAACTCCTCCACCGGGGTTTCTTCCGCCGTGGGCGGCTCGGGTTCAGTGGTGAGTGTTGCTTCCAACTCCTCGACCTTCTCGCGACTCGCGCCGACCTCCTCGGGGGTCCGTTCCTGCAATTCGGTCCTCGCCTGGGCAGGGTCGTGCGGCTCGTCGTCCTTGAAGGACTGGAACAGCAGCACCACGAGCGTCAGCATGAAGGCCGCCACCCCGAGGACCACGATCCAGATCACCCGTCTGACGACGCGGGGAGACCATCTGCGAGCGGCGTGTTTACCCAAAGCGGCCGATCCGCGCCCGACCGACTCCAACCTGCAGGGCACCACTAGGCGATCCGGTATGGATCGGGCCTACCCGGGCGACTCTGCTCAAAGTGTTCACCACCGGACCGCGCTCATATCGGACATGAAGCTCGTGCACGAAACACGAAACTAACCGTTCGGCGGCGGAGTGTGGGAATCCGGCGATCCGACCGCCAAGCGGATGCTCACCATCAGGCCAGACCGTCAATCCAGGCGTCGAACAGCTGGTAGGCCCCTTCGGCCAACTCCTGCTCTGCGTCGGCCATCCCGGTCGCGAACTCGTCGGGGTTGATGCCGGCCCTCTCCACCATCTCACGGCCTCCGGTTCTGGCCCACCTGTTGGCCTGGCAATTGTGTGCTTCGGGGTGGAACTGGATGGCCAGCGCCGACCCCAGGGCGAATGCCTGCGGGAAACGAGCGGAACGGGCCAGCAACGCGCTCCCCGGAGGCAGGTCGAACGTGTCCTGGTGCATTTCGAACACCCGCCGGCCGTCGACTCTGGACACCACCGGATGGCGACGTCCGGCCTCGGTGAGCTCGACGGAAACCGCTCCGACCTCGGGACGGTCGGCCAGATAGGCCCGGCCCCCGAGTGCAGCGGCCAGTAGCTGGGAGCCGAGGCAGATTCCCAGCACCGGGACATCTCGCTCCACCAGGCCGCGGACCAACTGCATCTCGTCGACGAGGTAGGGATGCTCCTCCGTCTCGTAGGCACCCATGCTCCCGCCCATCGTCACCAGTGCCCCGACCTCGTCAGCCTCCGGCAGGGGCTCCCCATCGATCACCGTGACCTCTTCCCACTCGACCCCGTGGTGCGCCAAGCGCTCGGCTAGCCGTCCTAGGGACTCGTGGGCATGCTTGATCACCACCATCTTTCCCATAGCCCGGGAAGTCTACCGCCCGGATGGGAGCCGATCAGGTGACCGGCGGCAACCCTCACCGGCACCACGTCGCCGCCCTCTCGACTCACGGCGAACCCTGACCTGAGCGGGACGCGCGGCCCGGTCGGCGATTCCGACGGACGCGCGGAGCCGTCGGCCGAGACCGGGCGAACGGGGGATCTCAGAGGAGTGGTTCGGGCCGGTACGCGGCTGCGTCCGGATGCTGCCCGACCACCTGCGCGATCTCCTCGGCGACAGCATCCACCTGGGCACCCGCCCGGCCGCCCAGCCCACCGGAGCGAGCGGCCGACCGGACTTCCGCGCTGCTGAGCGGAAGCTCCGGATCACCGCCCAGAGCGTTCCAGAGATCGTGGCTTCGACCTGAACGGCGAGCCTCGGCTGCCCGGAGGGCATGGGCGCGGATCAGCCGGTGAGCCCGCTCACGTCCCATACCGGCCTTGACCGCGGCCGTGAGGACCCTCGTGGTGGTGAGAAAGGGAAGTTCGGCCTGCAGTTCGGCCTCGATCCTGCCGGGAAAGGCACCGAAATCGCCTAGGACATGCAAGGTGGACTCGATCAGACCGTCGCAGGCGAAGAACGAGTCCGGCATCATGACGCGCCTAACCACCGAGTCGCTCACATCCCCCTCGTTCCATTGGCGGCCGGCCAGACCTCCGGCCATGGTCAGGTACCCGCTCAGGATCACCGCCAGCCCGTTGATCCTCTCGCATGTGCGCATGTTCATCTTGTGGGGCATGGCCGAAGAACCAACCTGGCCGGACCTGAAGCCCTCGGTGACCAGGTCGTTTCCAGCCATGAGGCGCAGGGAGGTGGCCAGGTTCGACGGTCCGGCTGCCAACTGCGTCATGGTGCTCACCACTTCGAGGTCGAGGGACCGGGGGTAGATCTGGCCGACGGAAGTCATCACGTCGCGGAACCCGAGCGCCTTCGAGACGATGGACTCGAGCCGCTCCACCTTCGTCCCATCCCCGCCGAAGAGGTCAGCCAGATCCTGCTGGGTTCCGACTGCGCCCTTGACCCCTCTGAGGGGATAGTCGGACAGGAGGCGGTCCAAGCGCCGGTAGGCCACCAGGATCTCCCCGGCCGCGGTGGCGAGTCGCTTGCCCAGAGTGGTGGGCTGGGCGGCGACGTTGTGGGTGCGCCCCACCACCAGGGTGTCACGATGGCCCACCGCCAGGTCGGCCAGCCGGGCGAGCACCGCCGCGGTCTTGTCGCGGAGGATCCGCAAGGATCGGCGGATGATCATTTGCTCGACGTTCTCGGTCACGTCGCGGGAGGTGAGCCCCTTGTGGATGTGCTCGTGGCCGGCCAGCGTGCAGAACTCGTCGATCCGTGCCTTGAGATCGTGGCGGGTCTCCTGCTCCCGGGTCCGGATCGACTCAAGGTCGACACTGTGCACGACGGCCCGGTAAGCCTCCACGACCCCGTCAGGGACCGCAATCCCGAGTTCGATCTGCGCCTCGAGGACCACCAGCCACAGTTCCCGCTCCATGACCACCCTCCCCTCCGGGGACCACAGGGAACGCATCGGCTTGCCGGCGTAGCGAGAGGCCAGAACGTTGGGAACGCTAGGTTGCCCTTGGGCCTCCGTCGGGATGCTCGACATGCTGGACGGATGCTACCGGTTGTCCCGTCGTCCGTTGCCCGTCGTCGGTTGTCCCTGAAGTCAAAGCCGGACAACTGACCGCCATCCCCGGCAGCCTGCTCTGTGGTGCTTAGACGGAGCCGCCGGGCGTAGCGGCGTCCCACTCCAGGCCGGCCATGCGGGCCAAAGCCAGGATCAACGACTGCGTACCCTTCCTTCCCAGGCCCTGGGCCTGGAGCGATACGTACAGCTCGTGGGCCAGGGCGAGACCCGGGGCGGGCAGCTTCATCGATGCGGCCTCGCTCAGGGCGATCCCCATGTCCTTCACGAAGTGGTCGACGAAGAACCCGGGCTCGAAGTCACCCCTGAGGATCCGGGGACCGTAGTTGGTCAGGGACCAGGATCCGGCTGCACCTCCGCTCACCGACTCCATCACCGTGTCCAGGTCGAGACCGGCTTGCCGACCGTAAAGAAGGGCCTCGGACAGTCCGATCATCAGGGTGGCAATCAGGATCTGGTTGATCGCTTTGGTGTGCTGACCGGCCCCGGGCCCGCCCTGGCGCACAATGGTCTTGCCCATCGTCTCGAAGATAGGGCGAGCACGCTCCACCGCTTCCTCGGAGCCCCCGATCATGATCGACAGGGTCCCGTTCCGGGCGCCTATGTCTCCGCCGCTGACCGGCGCATCGATGGCCGCGACGCCGGCGGCTGCGGCCCGCTCGGCGATCTCGGTAGCCAGAGCAGGCTCGGACGTGGTCATATCCACGAGGATGTCCCCCGCCGAGGCGCCGGCCAGAAGTCCGGAGGATCCCAGGAAAACCTCCCGGACGTCATCGGGAAAACCGACGATCGCGCACGATATATCGGATGCAGCGGCCACCTCGGCCGGGCTGTCCACCCACGAAGCGCCCCTGTCTATGAGTTCCATGGCCTTGGTCTTGGTGCGGGTTGTGATGGTGACCCGGTACCCGGCGTCGAGGATGTGGCCGCACATGGACGCGCCCATCACGCCGGTGCCGACCCATCCGATTGCGGGCTTCGCCGTCATGAGTCTCTCCCTCTTATGACCAGCTTCCCGTGCTGATCGCATGCCTTCATCCGCGCCAGGGCGCCGGGAAGATCCTCGAACTCGTGAACACCGTCAACCAGCACGGCGAGATCCCCGTTCGCCACCCAGGCGCTCACCTGAGCGAAGTCGTCGTAGTCGAACATGGTCGAGCCGATGATCTCCTGGTGGCGGAAGAAGAGAGGCGGCATGCTGATCTCCACCTTGGTACCGCTCGTGGACCCGCAGGTCACCACGCGCCCGCCCGGCCGGATGGAGCGCATCGACTGGTTCCACGTCGCGGGGCCCACGTTCTCGAAGACCACATCCGCCTGGCGCCGGGCGACCGCCTTGAGTTCCTTGGAGAACTCGGCGGTCGAGCGGAAGCCGGCTACGGCGCCCAACTCGATGGCGCGGGCGATCTTCGCAGGGCTGCGCGAGGTCACGTAGACCTCGGCGCCCATCTGCCGCCCGATCAGGAGACCCGCAGAACTGACTCCACCGCCCACTCCTACCACCAGCAGGACGTTTCCGGGCGAGAGGCGAGCCCGCTTGAGCATGCGATAGGCGGTCCCGTATGCCAGCCCGTAGGCTGCCGCCCGTTCCCAGTCCAGATGTGGCGCCTTGGGAATGACATTGGAAGCCGGGACCACCACGTACTCGGCCAGCGTGCCCCATGCGTGCTCACCCAGGACTCCGACCTTCCCGCCGAACGGTATGTGGTCGGTGGTGGGGGCAAAACCGAGGCCCGGGTTGACTATGACCTCGTCACCCTCCGCCAGACCCTCCACGTCGGCGCCCAACGCGTCGATGACGCCCGCCCCGTCGCCCCCGGCGACGTGAGGAAAGCTCTTTGGCGCCGGAAGCCCCATGGACATCCAAAGGTCGAGGCGGTTGAGAGCCGACATGACCAGTTTCACTCTCACCTGGCCCGGGCCCGGCTCCGGCGTTCCGACTTCCGCCAGGGTGTAGGAGGACGGCCCGTTCGTGTCGTTGAGAATCCATGCGTGCATGGGTTGCAGAGTAACCCACTCGAGAGGACCCGAATCCGCGTGAATGGTGAATGGTGAATGAACCGCCCCGGGTTTGCCTGAGTCTCCGGGGAACTCGGGGCGGTTCATTTCGGGGCGGTTCATTTGTTGGTAGTTGCTAGTTGGTAGTTGGTAGTTGGTAGCAACTACCAACAAGTAACTATTCCGCCGGGGGCATCTCGCTGTCCACGATGCCTACCACCGCGCCGGCCGGGTCCGAGAACACCGCAAAGGTCACCGCACCGGGAACGCTCGTGACCGGCATGACGACGCCGGCACCGGCGGCCACGGCCCGGTCCAGATAGCCCTGGATGCCCTCGACCTCGATGTAGATCATCACCTGAGGCTCCCCGGTAGGCGAGGCTTCGATACCGCCGTTGATCCCCGCCTCGGTACCGGTGTTCACGAGCCCGTAACCCATCTCTGGTACCACATCGACCTGCCATCCGAACACTTCCCTAAAGAAGTCCCGGCTCTTCTCCGGCTCCGCGGTTTGGATCTCGAAATGAACTACGGGATTGGGCATGGCATCCTCCTGCGATCGCTGCGACCGGCCGCTCGTCCTGACCACGAGGCTTCACCGCCGTATCCCGCGGGAACGTGGCCTGAAATCCACGGTAGCGCAGCGAGCGACCTACCGATCGCAGACGGAGAGGCACCTGGAGCCTCACCACCGCAACCTGGTGAGCCATTCCATGTCACTACCGGCCTGGCTACAGGAAGCAGCCGTCGAGTCTGTGATTCAAAGATTCGAGATGTGTTACGACGACCTCTGGAAGGGTCCTCAGGCGGCATTTGATCTACGTACTTGCTCGTCCTCGTAAGCGATGTCCAACATGGCGCAGACTGCTAGGTGAAGGCCGATCGGTTCGGACTTGAGGTCGTTTACTCGATCCAGCGGCCCTCCTCGCCGCGCCCGAACTCCCCCCCCCCCGGACCTCCGGGCTGAACCGGTAGAGGAGGTGAAAGACGCGTGGCGAATCTTCCGAGTGGTTCCACAAGGTCACGGTAAATCCTCGATTGTCATGCCTTTAATTACATACTGCCTGGTAGCATCTCCACCGAATTTACACGTTATCCCGAAAGGGGACGGATCCCATGGTGCTCGTACGGCAAACAACAGCTTTGACGCGACCGACGGCATCCGTCACCGCGATCGCCCGTCTCCGTCGCGCCACACTGGTGCACTTAGTCCCCCCCCCCCCCCCCCGACTCTCCCTGCCGTAAACCCAACTCAGCGGAGCCTTGCGCCCACCTCCTGCGGGAGGTGACGGCATGAGGCTCCCCGCTTTCAACCCGCTTCCCTCGCGCCCGTGGTTCCCGTCTGGCCCGACCTCACGCCGGGGGCGCCGGTCCACCATTCCGGCGCTGTTGCTCATCCTTGCCGCCGTTTCCGTGCTGGTTCTCACCGATACCGGCCGGGCGGGCGCCCAGAGCGGCGAATTGGGCGTGTCCATCTCCGCCGATGCGGCATCCCTCGAGGCGGGCGACACCGTCACGCTGACGGCGGACATCTCCAACGCTCCGCAGAACGAAGACCCGGCATACGCCTGGGACATCTGCACGGATGCGGGGACCTGCATCTCCAATGGCCAGCACCCCCTAAAGTTCAACTGGAACAAGGCTGGGATATGGACGTTCCAACTCACGGTCTCCTACGATTCCGGGGCATCGGCCAGGTCCAACCAGGTCAGCGTTGCGTGGAGCGATGCGGGCGACGGAGCGGAACTCCCACCCGAACCGGACGCCGCCGGCGGCGCCAGCGGGGACGAGGGAGCCACCGGGGATCAGGCCGCCGACACGGCCGACGCGAACAGCCCGGGCAACGTCCGTCTCTATGCCCACAACAACAACGACGTCTGGGTGACATGGGACGCGCCCACCGTGGCCAGCGGCCGCACGCTCAGCGCCTACCGCGTCGAGTTGAGGGTCGAGGGAGCCACCCCGAGGACGCTCACCCCGAGGAACGTCAGCAGTGGCGCCAGCGAGTTCACTTCGCGCCGCTATCGCTTCAGCAGCTTGACCAACGGCACGAGCTACACCGTCCGGGTCGCCGCACGCACGCACCCGGACGACGATTCAACGATGACCGCCGACGCCTGGTCCGCTCGGACCGCGAGCGTCGCGGCCTGGTCCGAGCCGACCCAGCTCTGGTTTGTGAGCGACAGACCCAGTATCACGGCATTGGGCCGCGTTCACATGGAGGTCCTCTCCAACAAGGGGAAAGACTCAGTTGTCTGCCAGGCCGACGGACCCGACATGACGGCAGCTCAGCTCAATTGCCCGCCGGGAGTCCTTATCTCTATGGATACAACCGGAGCGGTGACGGCCAGCGCCACATCCCTCCACGGGGGAAGCACGTCACCATCGGAGGGCGCCAGGGGTGGCCCGCGCGGTTTCCTGACCTATGCGTCCGGCGGCGCAGGACGGATCGTCATTGCCTGGGTGAGCACGGCCAGCTCGACCACCGACTACATCGTGCAGTACCGCTCGGGCACGAGCGGGGCCTGGACCGACGTCGTCAAAGCCGCCACCGCCCGCTCCCACACCGTCACCGGACTAGCCGACGGGACGTACCAGATCCGCGCCCGCGGCCGCATAACCAGGCTCGAGGACGTGGACCACGACGATGACCCGGCTACGCCTAAAGTAGAAATGACGGTTCACTACCTGGGCTTCACCTCCGAGATCCACACCCTCACCGTGGCCGCGAGCAACACCGGCACGGTGAGGCCACGGGATGTCCAGCAGGCGCGGTCCGCGGACGGCCAGTCGCTGATCGTCCAGTGGGAGTTGCCCACCGCCACCGGCGGTTCGAAGCCGTATGCCTGGCAGGTGCGCCACCGGGCCCAGGGTACGAGCGCCTGGACGAGCAGCGCGGAACTCCATTACCGCCCCACCCAGCGCCTCTGCCACGACCGCGACGGCACCGAGTGCCAGAACCCCAGGAGCTACACCATCAGCGGTCTCACCGCGGGCACGGATTACCAGGTGGATGTCCGCGCCCGCAACGCCAACGGCTGGGGAGCCTACGCCATCAACGATGCGCCGACGGTGGCCAACATGATCCCGGACCGGACGGCGGAGGCGAGGACGGCGTTCAGCTTCCAGTTCGCGGCCAACACCTTCAGCGACGCCGACGGCGACACGCTGACCTACACGGCGACCCAGGACGACGGCTCCGCGCTGCCCTCGTGGCTGTCCTTTGACGCCTCCACCCGAACCTTCTCCGGCACGCCGGGGGATCTGGACGCGGGCACGCTGTCGGTCAAGGTGACGGCCAGCGACGGCATCAACAGCGTGAGCGACACCTTCGACATCGTGGTCAGCACCGACCGATCCCCGCCGACGGTGGCCAACATGATCCCGGACCGGACGGCGGAGGCGAGGACGGCGTTCAGCTTCCAGTTCGCGGCCAACACCTTCAGCGACGCCGACGGCGACACGCTGACCTACACGGCGACCCAGGACGACGGCTCCGCGCTGCCCTCGTGGCTGTCCTTCACGGCAGCCACGCGCACCTTCGCCGGCACCCCGGCGCGCTCGGACGTGGGCACGCTGTCGGTCAAGGTCACGGCCGGCGACGGCACCTGGACGGTGAGCGACACCTTCGACATCGTGGTCAGCCTGGATCCGCCGGCCTTCTGGCGGAGCATGGCGCGGGGCACGACGCTGTATGTCGACTTCGACCAGTCCCTGGACACGGCCTCGCGGCCGCCGTCCAGCGCCTTCCGGGTGACGGCGGGGCCGAAGGGCGGCGCGGCCCGCACCATCGCGGGCACGGCCACCGTGGTGAACATCAGCAACTTCAGCGGCGGCAGCCGCGTGGAGATCGAGCTCGCCCGGGCGGTGGCCGAGGGCGAGGTGGTGAGGGTGCGCTACGTCAGGCCCTCCGCCAACCCGCTGCAGAACAGCGCGGGCAAACAGGCGGCGAGCTTCTCCGGCCAGCCGGTCCTGAACGGGCCGCCCCGCATCCTTACGCAGGCCATTTCCTCGGACCCGGGCCCGGACAGGCTCTACACCCTGGGCGACCAGGTGCAGGTGCAGGTGACCTTCGACGTCCCCGTGGTCGTGGACACCACCGGCGGCCGGCCCCGGCTGAGAATCAGCCTGGGCCTGTGGGACGGCGGATCGCAGGCCCCCGGCGAGGCCCGCGGCAACCGGTGGTCCCACTACCTGGAGGGCAGCGGGACGACGACCCTCACCTTCCAGTACACCGTGCAACGCGGGGACTACTCCGGGGAACCCGCCGCCCGGGGCGTCGCCGTGTTTGCCTCCGGCCTGAACCTGAACGGCGGCGCCATCAGGTCCGCCTGGAATCAGCCGTTGCGGCCGGCGGAGAACGCGGAGTCCATAGAACGCTGGCCCGATACGCTCCCCAACCCCTGGCTGGACTTCGACCGGAACCACCGGGTGGACGCGCGGCCGCCGGGAGCCCTCTGGGAGGCCACGCTGAACCCGAAGGGATCGGCGCCGCGCAACCATATCCAGGGTTGCGATGACGGCTTAAGCAGTTGGGCGTGCTATCTGAACGACCGGCTCCAGGAAACCACCTTCTACCTTGAAGGCCGGAAGCACAGCGTACTCAGCCTCATAAATCAGGCGGACGCCAGAGGCTGGCAGCTGTCGATCATAATCGAGCCGCGAATCCCCGGGGACGACTGGACCCTGGAGATCGACGGCCGGGAGTTCTGCGTCGAAGCGGCCCGAACCTACGGGCTTTCCAACAACGCCATCGGGGCCTACTGGGACGGCGCCCCGCTGAGCTGGAGCGAGGGCACGCCGGTTCAGGTGAAGCTGAAGAAGCCCGCCCCCGGCGCCCCGTGGACCTGCGGCAGCCCGGAGGACCAGCCGGTCTTCGAGAGCGCGGCGGTGGGCGGCGAGACGCTGACCATGACCTTCAGCCACGACCTGGTTCCGGAGGTCTCGACCGGCTATCAGGGGTTTGAGAGCACGCCGCCGGCGCCCGGGGCCTTCCACGTCACGGTGAACGGCGTCCGGCGCAACGTGGCCGCCGATGGCGTGGCCGTATCCGGCAAGACAGTGAGGCTGACCCTGGCCTCGCCGGTGACCAGCGACGACACAGTAACCGTGCGCTACACCCGGCCGTCAGAGAATGAACTGCGGCGGGTTCACGGCGCTGCCGTGGAAACCTTCGCCGATCAAGCGGTGACCCATGCAGTCCCCCTCGCCAGCAACCTCGGGCAGAGCAATGACGAAGGCAGTAGTACGCATGTGTACAACGCGCAGACCTTCACCACCGGCAGCCACGGCTATGGCTACACGCTATTCGCCGTGCAAATCCAGATGGGCGTGTGGACGAACGCTGACGGGGTGAGTGTGTTTCCCGACTACGAGGTCGAGCTCTGGCGAGTAGGCTCGAACGGCCAGCCGGCGGACGACCGTCCAGAGAACAAGCTCGCTACCTTTACCAAGCCGGACACGTTGATACACGGAATCAACACGTTCCACACCGCCGAGAGCATCGAACTGCGCCCCGAAACCCAGTACGCGGTCGTGGTTGACCTCACTAGGACGTGCACTTGCACTGTCCGCAATACTCACAGCGACGACGACTCCACGCTGGCTGGCTGGAGCATCGCCAACAACTCTTGGTGGCGAAGGGCAGGCGAGACAACCTGGCGCTCGTGGCACGCTACGCGCAAGATCGCACTCCTCGGCGCCGCGCGTCAGGGATCTGGAGCCGGCGGGGACAGCGGCCCGGGGGGCCTGAGCGCCGAGACGATTCCCGGCACCGAGCCCGACACATCCCTGTCCACGGCCAACACGGCATCAGTGACCGGCGTGACGGTCACCTCGGACGCGGGCGACGACGACACCTATGCCAGAGACGACGTGATCCAGGTGACGGTGACCTTCAGCGAGGCGGTGGACGTCACCGGAACGCCCCAGATCGCCATCGACATGGACCCGGCGGAATGGGGAACCAAGCAGGCCGCCTACGAGAGCGGCTCCGGCACGGCCAGCCTGGTCTTCGCCCATACCGTGGTCGAACCCAACATCTCCACCCAGGGCATCGCGGTGCTGGCCAACACCCTGGCGCTCAACGGCGGGACCATCCAGTCGGCGGCGGACGTTGACGCGGACCTGTCCCACACCGGCCTCGCCCACAACGCCAGCCACAAGGTGGACTGGCAACTGCCCTCCGAGGAGGGCGGGGCCGTGGGCCAGGGTGACGACGGCGGGGACAGCGACTCCGAGGAGGAGAGCGTCCCGCCATCGGTGACCGCCGTGGCCGTGTCCTCGGACGCGGGCAGCGACGACACCTACGTCAAGGACGACGTGATCCGGGTGACGCTGACCTTCAGCGAGGCGGTGGACGTGGACACCACCGACGGCGCCCCCCGCCTGAAGATCGACATGGACCCCGCCGAGTGGGGCGACAAGTGGGCCGCCTACGAGAGCGGCAGCGGAACGGCCAGCCTGGTCTTCGCCCATACGGTGGCGGAACCCAACGTCTCGAACCAGGGCATCGCGGTGCTGGCGAACACCCTGGATCTGAACAGCGGGACCATCCAGTCGGCGTCGGACGTTGACGCGGACCTGTCCCACACCGGCCTCGCCCACGACGCAAACCACAAGGTGCGCTGGCAGCCCGTGGTGACCGCCGTGGCGGTGACTTCCGACGCCGGCGGCGACGACACCTATGCCAGGGACGACGTGATCCAGATCACGGTGACCTTCAGCGAGGCCGTGGACGTGGACACCACTAACGGTACCCCCCAGATCGCCATCGACATGGACCCCGCCGAGTGGGGAACCAAGTGGGCCAGCTACCACAGCGGCAGCGGCACCACGACGTTGACCTTCACCCACACCGTGGTGGAACCCAACATCTCGACGCAGGGCATCGCCGTGCTGGCCAACACGCTGAAACTGAACGGCGGCACCATCCAGTCGGCCTCCGCCGCCGACGCCGACCTGTCCCACACGGGCCTGACCCACAACGCCGGCCACAAGGTGAACTGGCAGCTGGAGCCGCCGGTGGGGCTGTAGCCCGGCAATGCCGGACGGGGTTTAGCCGCCGGGGCGGGGTTGTTGGGGGTGGTATTTGTCGAGGAAGGTTTGGTGGGCGCGTTCCTGTTGCTGGTACGGGTTGAAGTATTCGACGTTGGTGGGGTGCCGGTAACCGGTCCAGGTTCGGGGTGGGAGGAGCCGGCGGCGCTGGGGCGGCGTGTCGGGATCGATGCGATGCCCTCTTCGGTGGATAGCGATGTGGTGGCGGTACCAGCAAAGGGTGGCAAGGTTTCCCGCTGTGTTCTTGCCTCCGTCGCGTCGGGGGATCACATGGTGGGTTTGGAGCCGGTAGCTGCTCTGGCACGATCGATCACGCATTCGCGGTCCCTGGCGAGCACCGCCCTTCGCCGCCGTCTGGGGCCTCGGCTCCCGCTTAAGCCCTGCAGGCCGGCTCTTCTCATGAGCATCGCCACCGCGTTGTGCCCGACGGTGATTCCGTACCCCAACCTCAGCTCGGCGTGCACCCTCGGTGCTCCATACGTCCCGCGGGACTGCTGGTGGATCTGGTGGATGAGATCCGTCAACCACGCATGGCGGATGGCCCGAGCCGAGGGTGGGCGGGTCCTCCACTCGTAGAACCCGGATTCCGATTACTCCAAGCACCCGGCACGCGACTTGGGTGGGCAGCCCCTCGCCCCTCATGACTTGGATCGCTTCGTATCGTCCCCTGCGGTCACCACCTGGGCTTTCAGCAGCTCGTTGGCTCGTCTGGTCACCGCCAGTTCTGTCTCCAGCTCGACGATGCGACGGCGGGCAGCTCTCAGTTCCTCCTTCTCAGAAGACGTCAGACCCGGCTCAAGGCCGCGGTCAACAGCGTCCTGGCGTCGCCAGTTGTAGATCGTCTGGTCCGCCACACCGAGATCAGCTGACAGAGATGCCACCGACCTGCCAGCAGCCAACAGGTCCAGGACTTTGCGACGGAACTCGGGCGGATATCGATAGGGCATGAGACCCCTCCTTTGCGGGTCAGCACGCCACTAATTCAAATATGCTGACTCCGGAAAACTGGGGTATCGCCTAAGTCTCCGGGGAACCCGGGGCGGTTCAGTGAATGGTGAAGCTCTAATACGCCACCGATCACGGACTACCACTCACCACTCACTACTCACTACTCACCATTCACCACTCAAGCCCATCCGAAGTGGTCGATCGGGCCTTCGCCCCGGCCCAGTCTCCACGTCGCGGCGCCCGCGATAGCCCGAGCGACCCAAGCCTTTGCTTCCCCGACCGCGATCAGCAGGCCGGTACCCGAAGCCAAGCGCGCTGCTATGGAGGCCGAAAGCGCATCTCCGGTGCCATGGACGTTGCGCGACTTCACCCATCGACCGGGGAGGGTGTGCGTCTGCAGGCCGTCGGACAGCACGTCAACCGGCCGCGGCCCGCCCAGGCGCCCCCCTGTGACCAGGATCGGAGTCCGGGTAGACCTTGCCAGTTCTCTGGCCACTTCTCTTTGCTGGGCTTCGTTGGCGATCGGTCGATCTGCGAGCAGGGCGGCCTCGCGGTGGTTGGGGGTCGCCAGGACGGCTGCGGGAATCAGGATCTCCCGATACGCGGCGATGGTGGCCCGGTCGACCAGCACCGCCCCGTCGCGGTCCACGAGAACCGGATCCACCACCAGGTTGGGCAGCCTCCAGGCGTGGTCGGCCACGAGCAGGACGACCTCCTCCGTGCCCAGCAGGCCGGTCTTGGCGGCATCGGGCGGGAGATCGACATAGAGAGTCCTTATCTGGGCGTCTACCAGTTCGGCGGGAATGGTTTCGCCCGTCTCCACACCCCGGGTGTTCTGGGCGGTGACGGAGGTGATCACGGTGGTCGCGAAGACTCCGTGCGCGGACAGAGTCTTCAGGTCGGCTTGGACACCGGCTCCGGCGCCGGAGTCGCTGCCGCCGATCGTCATCACCGTTCTGGGAGTAGGCGTCGTTTCCTCCATTCGACAACGGAGTCGTGGGCGGTCCGCCGCTCGCTGCCGGATCGCTGCACGATGCCGACCGGATCCACTTCGACCGTGGTATTCGTACACCCGCCGGCGTCGTAGGCCTGGTACGTGACCCGACCGCGGTCCACCTGGACGGGTTCTCCATCGAAGCCGAGCGCGTTCGGTTCGCTCCACCGTACTTCGATGGAGGGGTCGTCGCAGCTCGTGAAGAGCTCAGACCACACCACGGGCGCCCGCAGATGGTCACCACGGCACAGGAGATGTCGCACCACCACGTCCTCGCCGGTTTCGAGACCTTCGATCCTGGCCGGCCACCTGCCCGGGTTCTCGGTGCCGGGAATGCGAGGCCCGATGGTGAGCCGGTACCGGAAACCCGGTTGCCAGCCGAAGTCCCGGGTGTTCGGATCGCGGGGCGCGGACGGCAGGGGCGACTCCGTCCCAGGAAGGATGGCACCGCCGCGGTCGTAACCACCCCAGTTGACGGCCAGGTTCCGGGGATGGCGGGGATTCCACTGGATCCCCGCGTGGGCGCCTCCTTCGTGGCGGGCGTGCGACCAGAAGGATGCCTGGACGGCGAAGAAGGCCAGACGGCTCACCTCCGGCGGCCTGAGCACTTCCAGGATCACCGACACCGACGCCAGGGGAACCGCCGGAACATCCCACCAGATGTGGAACGAGGACGCCCCGTTCGGGGAAGGCGGCAGCCCTTGGGCGCGTACGGGCCCGCTCCCCACCGGCTCGGGTAGGGTCGGGTGGGAGTCCGTCACTGGTACCGGTTCGGGAGGGTCACGACCCATTCGGGTTTATCCACGGACCACGGACCACGAACCGATCAGGACGCCAACCGTTCGTCGAAGTAGTCGATCAGGTGTGCTTCATACCGATGCGGGTAGTCGTCCCACGCATCGGCATGGGAACAGCCTTCGTAGACGGTCAGTCGCGGAGGGTGGCGGACCTCGGCTCGGATACGGTCCAGGTTGCTGATCGGGATGCGGTCATCCTCGTCGCAGTGGGCGAGACCGATGGCGTAGGGATACCGGGCGGCATCTTCCGCCGGGTGCACGTTCTCGATGTCGAGACCCTTGGAGAGCCGGGCCATCAGGACTACGCCGGGCCGCAGAACGGAAGCCAACCAGGAAGGCGCCGAGGTGCGCCGGGCTACCTCCTGGACGACCAGTTCCGACAGCGAGGCGAAGGCCGAATCGGCGTAGACACCGGCAACGGCCGGCTCGCCCCATCCCGACATCAGAACGATCGCCGCGCCGTAGGATCGGCCATACAGGAATATCGTTCCGGGTTCGACGCCGCGCTCACCGATCAGGTAGTCGATCGCGCCGAGAAGGTCGTCCCGCTCGTGGAGCCCGGCGCCCATCTGCGCCAGGTCGGATTCTCCGTGGCCGCGCAGGTCGAAGGCGAGCACGGAGTAGCCACCCTCGACCAGGGCGGGAACCGTGCCGAGCGCGGAACTGCGGTTGCTGTCGATGCCGTGCACCCGGATCACCGTTGCGCGGGCGTCCGGGGCAGGTATCCACCACCCGCGCAGGGTGAGCCGAGGCCAGCCACGGGGCGAGAAATCGACGTCCTCGTATGGCAGGGCGAAGTCCTCCGGGCGTTCATCGAGCGGGTTCGCCTCCGCGTCGAGCGCGGTGTCGACAATGTAAAGGGACACGGCGACGTAGAGGAGAGCGAGGATCACCGCCGGTATGACCACCCGCCTGAGCCATTTCGAACGCCTCGCTCCCCGGCCCGTGCGCGGCCGGGTGGTCGTCAGGCGTCGGATCGCCGCAGTGAAGCCTTTGGATGGACGTCCCACGGTAGGGATCCTATTTCATCCTCCACCGACCGTGCTCGATCAACCGGCCGGAAGGAGCGATAGAACCAACGTGGCCCTGGTGTGGTCTCCGTCGGTCCCGACCCCGAGCGCCAGCGCGCTGAGCCCGTCCGTGAGTACCTCGATCGGACCCTCCGATGTCCCCATGTCGAGGGGATCCACATGATCGAAGATGGTCTCGAGGTCCACGTAGGCCAGGAGCCGGGGGTCGTAGGAAATGTGGCCCACGGTTCTCCGGTACCGGTCCGTGTCAGCGAGCAGGTCTCTCCCGGCTACCTGGGCATCCGCGATGGATCGCAGCGCCTCGACACTGGTTCCGAGAGTGAGATACCCGGCGTTGACCATGTAACCGACCGACAACTGCTCCCCGACCTCAACGATCCTCGCCGGCTGGCCCGCACCGACGTCAACTTCCTCCGCGACAACGCCCATAGGAATCCCGGCGACCAGGGAGTCCAGTGCCTCGGCAAGGGCGTGGCCGGACAGCGGTCGGTGGGACAGCAGCGCCACTCCGTCGATGAAGGCATCCTGGCGGTCCGAGGGATGAACAGCCACGACCAACTCCCCACCGAGGTGATCGAACAGGTCCTGTTCGAGATCCAGCCCGATTCCCGTCTCCACGGCTGCCAGCACCACATCCAGGGCATCGGCCACGGTCGCATCCTCCTCGAGCATCGGTCCGCCGTCCATCTGCGGCGCACCGAGGAACCCTCCGTCCGGTAGGAGAGTTCCCAGGTCGCACGCGTCGAGGACATCGCGCCAGCGATCGAGGTCGGGATCGAATCCGACGGAGACGAACCCGAGCGAGCCGGCCGGAACCGCCCCCGCGGTGGCCTCGCCCGAAGTCCCCGTCCACCAGCTGGTCACGTCCGGCATCACAAGGTCCAGGACCAGACCGCCGTCCGCCCAGCCCGCCGAAGCCATCATCCAGCCGGGCGCCCGGAACGTCCCCGAACAACCCCCATCCCCGACTCCGTCACCGATCAGCTCCCTCATCCGACCGTAGTCCAGGAAGGCGGAGGCGAAGCGCTGATCAGGCGCGGCTGAGCGGGCCTCCAGGAACGTCGGGTTGGCCGCCAGGCTCCGGCTCTCGCCGCCGCTCGCATGATCCAGGACCTCGCCGATCAGACCCCGATCGGTCGAGAACAGCATCAGGTCGGCGGACAAGGCGTAGACCTCCTCCTCCATCCAGCGGCCGGGGCCGTCGCCAAGCCAGATCGCACCCTCGCTCACCGCAAGACGCTCGAACGACCCGGATCCATCCGCCTCCCGACGATCGATCCAGCGCGCCAGGAAGTCACCCGCGGCGTCCCGATCGGTGATGTCGACCGCAAGCGCCAGTCCCGGTCGCCCATCTCCCAGATCGAAGATCGCCGCCGACACCTCCGAACCCATCCATGCGCCGATACCCTCGAAGTCGGTTCCCATGGCATCGACCAGCAGGGTCTCGGCATGGGTCACCCACTCGCTTACCGCGTCGAACTCGTGGAAGAACTCGACTATCTCGGTCATGTACTCGAGTTGGCCACCCGTAGCGTCGAGGGACACCGAGGCATACGCGACCGCGTCCTCGGGGTAGTACGCAGCCGAAGCCTCCGCCGCGACAGCAGGAGTCCCCTCCGGCGAGTAGACCCTCCACATCCACACCGAGGCGATACCCACCGCCATTACCGTGAGGAAGATCAGTTCTCTACGCGTCATGTCGCTCCCACCGAGGCCGTGTCCGAATTGCCGAGACTCACCCACTCGCAAGTTAGCGGCATGTTTAGCAGGATCCGGAGCCAACAGATCCCTATATCACGCCTGTTGTCTCAGGAGATGCCAGTCTTGATTCCAACCCCCGTTGACGCCAACCTGATCTAGCCTGTCACGACGATGTCCGTGGGCGGGGCCGGAAAGTGGAACTGTCACACCCCACGTGGATACTGTGGGAATGCAACGCCAAACGAAGAACCACACTCTAGGCTCGGAACGTTGACTCATGGGCCTGTTTGGGCGCTGGCTCGCGAACCGCCTCGGCGCCGCCGGAGGCACCGCTCCGGGCCAGTCGCTATCTATCTCGCCACTGCCCCGAAGCTGCCATGAGTCGAACCTTATCGACCTAGTCGATGAATGGGGGCTCACGTTTTCTCTCCTAGACGACACCAGGGCATGGCGTGAGAGAGCCGTCTACAAGTTTGTTCTTCGGGACAGTGACCATGTGGATGTTTCCACCGCATATCAGATACGTCTTCCCGTTGAAATGGTGCATCCTTACGACCGTACGGCTCGACCCGGTGACCTGTTAAGAGTCGCCC
Organism: Candidatus Spongiisociaceae bacterium; assembly: GCA_965219685.1. Taxonomy (GTDB): domain Bacteria; phylum Actinomycetota; class Acidimicrobiia; order Spongiisociales; family Spongiisociaceae; genus JAPPFW01. The sequence goes on from CBDCOH010000002.1 coordinate 2,952,885, forward strand.
TCCCGTTCACGGTTCGCGCGAACGATCTCCTCCTCGACATCGACTTTGGAGGTGTTCGGGACAATCCCATCGCGCTGCGGCTTCGACAAGAAATCGCCGAGATGCAGGCTCAGTACATTGCCCACGTAGACGGCCGCCCTCTTGGTGACCAGCCGCTCGGCGGTGCACTCTGGGTCGCGGTGTCATCCTACACCCCCTTCGATTGGAGGGAGCATTACGGCAGAGCGAAACCAAGCGCTATACGACGCCTGGTACCGGGATTCCGTGACTTCTGGCGAACGAGGGCTCTAGTCGAATACCTAAACGCTGACCTCAAGCTCGACATCGTAGCCAAAGACATCACCCGTTGGATCAGCCGAACAGCAGATGCCAGCCAGCTGCTCGCCACAGCCTTGGGAGAGCCCCAAGACATGGAGTCGTCTTCCGAGTGCATCTTGCTGGCCATTCCGTTCATGCCCGTCAGGCCACGGCGAATCACCGATATTGACATTCTCGTCGATGAGTTCTGTACCTCCGTCGAGAAGATGGACCCGCCAACTCGAGAGGTGCTGGCCGAATATGGGCGGCGCTGGGAAGTCATAGTCGACACGGTCATACCGATTGGGCAAAGCTGCACCGTCAAGATGTCCGAGCAGCGCCCTTGGATCAATGCACCATCACCCATCATGAAGCAGGAGGTTGCTTTCGGAGACGCTGCGACACACATGTGGAGATCAGAGCCGTTGACCACAACGCTGAGATTCATCGGCCAAGGATCAGCGATCTCGCTGGCGAACGCGAGAGCTACACGATCGTCGACACCGTCCGCGAAACGACCGAAGCAACTGCCATCTACGCTTCAGACACCAACCGACCCTACGTTGCGCAAGTAGAGGTGAGGACCCGACTTCGCCGGATTCAACTCTATTTGGCGACTTGGTTGCTCGTACTCGGAGGTGTCTCGACTGTGATCGCCCTCGTCCTCCCTGAGGAGCCTCACCTGATCGACTCCCTCACCCTTCTCGTGTTCCCGCTGACGCTAGCCGGCTCCGTCGTCCTCTACCGCGAGCCGACGCCTCTTGCAGAACGTTTGCTCCGTCGTTGGCGGAAGTGTCTGGTGTCGGCGATAGCTGCGCTCTGGATCGCGACAGTCGCTCGCCTTCTTCTCTTTGCCGACGTGCCGGCAGCGGAGGCAGTGTGGTCTGCAATCAAGACCACAGGCTGTGGACTAGTATCACTAGTGACCTGAGGGAGAGGGGAACGCGATGGCTAAGAATGGGGCTAAGGGAAGCGGCAGGCTCGGAGCGATCTCTGGACGCAGCCAGGTTCAGAATCCCAAGAGCGGGCTATGGACGAAGCGCGACACTTCGACAGGACGCTTCCTTGCGACCAAAAAGACCGGTGGACCATTCAAGGGAGTACGGCGCGAACGCTGACCGGCCCTCGGAGTCGAGAAGGAGCACGTCTATCAGTCCCTGTGTCCGCGCTCTGCCGAGTTCCTGTCACTGACGTCGGCGAGCGGACGAAAGGACGGCCAGCACATGGTCGATGTCGGCCTCCGTGTGGTCGGCGTTGACCTGGAGGCGGATCTCCTCGTCACCCCTCGGGACGACGGGATAGGCCAGCCCGGTTGCCAGAACCCCTCCCTCGAACAGCGCCGATACCAAGCGCCGGGTCTCGTCCGTATCGCGTAGCATCAACGGCACGATGGGGTGTTCCCCGGCAATGATCTCGTAGCCGAGCGACACCAGACCGTTCTCGAGTCTGGCGGTGAGATCGCGGAGGCGGCCGAGGAGTTCGTGGCCATCCGCGCGGTCGAGGATCTGGAGGGCGGCAAGGGCCGCGGCGGCTTCGGCGGCCGTGATCGGGTTGGAGTAGATGTAGAAGGGGGAGGTCTCCCGCAGGAAGCGGACCACCGGGCGGCGCGAGACCACGTAGCCCCCGTTGACGGCCAGAGCCTTGCCCAGGGTGCCGATCAGCACATCCGCCGGCGGGCTGCCCGTGTACTCCTCCGTTCCCCTGCCGGTAGGACCGAAGGCGCCCACACCATGGGAGTCGTCCACCACGACCACGACATTCTCGGCGAATCCGCCGTCGTGCCGGAACGCTATGTCCATGATCTCGTCGAGCGGCGCATGGTCGCCTCGCATCGAGAAGATCCCGTCGGTTACGACTATGGCACGGCGCGCCCGGCCCTTCGCATCGGCGATGGCCCGGTCGAGAGCCGCCATGTCGAGATGCGGGTACACAGCCTTGCCCGCCGGCCGGGAGAGGCGTATGGCGTTGATGATCGAGTTGTGGTTGAGCTCATCGGAGATCACCGCGGTGGTCGGGTCGGTGAGAGCGACCAGGGTTCCCACCACCGCGGCGTAGGCCGACGAGAAGATCATCCCCTCGTCCCGTCCGTGGAAGGCAGCCAGTTTCCCTTCCAACTCGACGTGCGGGGTGTGGGTGCCGACGATGAACCGGACCGCACCCGGGCCGGTTCCCATCGCCTGGGCGGTGGCCTCCTCGGCGTGGATGACCTCGGGATGCAGAGCCAGGCCGAGATAGGAGTTCGAGTTCATCCGGATGAAGGACCGGTCCTCCTCACCCTCCAGAAGATATCGCGGGCCTCTCCGTCCTTCAGGTCTGAGGACCTCACGCACCACGACTTCGCGACCCTTGGCCGTCCCCTGCTGCTCGAGTGCGGTTACGTGCCGGTCGAGAGTCGATGCAAGGCGATCGAGTGGCATATCAGTCCCGTGGTCGCGGCTCGACGGCCAGGATACCGGCCGGGACCGCCGCCTGAGATCGGCCGTCGCGCCATAATCACCGGTGTTGGTTCACCAGCATGACCACGACTCGTCGGCACGGGGGAGCACATGTCAACCAGTTCACCCCGTCCCGTACTCCGGATAGGAGGACAGGGACGCGTGGCACTGGATGACCTGTTGCCGACCGAAGAGCCGGTCGAGTTCCGGATGGGTGGCGTGCCGATAGCGGTCCTGATGCGCACACCCGGCAACGACGAGGAACTTGCGCGTGGCTTCGCTCTCACCGAGGGCATCATCCTGCGCCCGGACGAGCTGGCGTACGTGCGGCGATTGCCGGGGAGAGAGGGAGAAGGACGCTACGAACTTGTTCCGGCCGGGGGGATCGAGATCGACCCCGAGCAGTTCCGTCGCAACCTGTACTCGACGTCGTCGTGTGGCGTGTGCGGGAAAGCCTCGATCGATGCGGTGAGGGTTGCATCACCGCCTCTGCCCGACGGCCCGACCATCCCCGCCGATCTCCTGTTGGGACTGATGGAGTCCATGCGAGGCGCTCAGAGTGGTTTCGACGAGACGGGGGGGCTGCACGCTGCTGCAGCCTTCACGCCGGGCGGCCAGCTGCTAGGCCTACGAGAGGACGTGGGTCGCCACAACGCCATGGACAAGCTCGTCGGGTTCCTTTCCTCCCGGCGCTGGCCGTTGGGGGAGATAGTCGTTACGGTGTCGGGTCGGGTGTCCTTCGAGTTGGTACAGAAGGCTGCGGTAGCCGGTCTCAGCGTCCTGGCCGGGGTGTCAGCCGCCTCGTCCCTAGCCGTGGATCTGGCCGACGAGGTAGGCCTGACCGTCGCCGGCTTCGTCCGGCCCGGCGGTTTCAACCTCTATACCCACCCCCGGCGCATAGCCTGAGAGGAGAGCGCACACCCGGTCTGAACTACTGAAAACGGACACGTACCCGATCTAACGCTAAGCGCCGCTCACCACCAAGCACCTAGCCGTGTTCTGTGTCGCCGGCCAGCAGTTGCAGTATGTGTGGCAGCAGGGGCTCGAGCGCGTCTAGTCCCTCCTTGACGGCTTTCGGACTGCCGGGAAGGTTCACCACCAGGCACGACCCGATCACGCCGGCCAGACCCCGGGAGAGCGCGGCCATCGGCGTGTGACGCAGCCCCTCTGCCCTGATCAACTCGGCGAGGCCCGGGGCCGGGCGGTCGATCAGATCGGCAGTAGCCTCCGGAGTTACATCCCGTGGACCGAAACCGGTTCCTCCGGTGGTCACAACCAAACCGTGGTTGGAACTGAGACCGGCCAGCAGGTCCCTGATCTGCGCACGTTCGTCGGCAACCACGTGGCGATCCACCTCGAAGCCCAGGCCGGACAGCCGCCCGACGAGCAGGTCTCCGGAGGTGTCGGCTCTCGTTCCGTGGGTCACCCCGTCGCTGACCGTCACCGAGGCTGCCGAGATTCGCGTCATGCCCCCATCGTACGACCCCGCCCGCGGCTTCGCAGGTCACTACGCTTCCGGACGCATGCCCTGGATCCTGCTCACCAACGACGACGGTGTCGACAGCCCCGCCCTCGTGCCCTTCATGGCCGCCTTGGAACGGTTGGGCGAGGTCCGCACCGTCGTGCCGGACGGCCAGCGGAGCTGGATCGGGAAGGCCCTCACCCGGTTCGATCCCATCGAGGTCGCCGAGGTGGACCGGGCCGGGAAAACCGTCGTGACGGTTTCGGGTACTCCGGCCGACGCGGTCCAGGTCGCCGCGGTTTACTTCGACACTCCACCCGACCTGGTCGTGGCCGGCATCAACCTCGGCTACAACCACGGCGCCGGCTACATCGTTTCCTCGGGCACGGTCGGAGCCTGCTTCGAGGGTTGGGAACTGGGCATCCCTGCCTTCGGTTTCTCCGCCGGCATACGCGGTACCTGGATCGAGTGGTACCGGCACATGCACACGGAGGAAGCCATCCCGGTCTGGATGAGGCTGGCGGAGCTCTGCACGGAGATCGTCACGGACCTGCTCGCTGTCGAAGCGGTAGGCGATGTCGTGTCGGTCAACCTTCCTTGGGAGGCGGACCTGACCACCCCCCGCCGCGTGGTTCCTCCTGCCCGTGTTACCTACGGCCAAGTCCAGCATCGCCGGCCCGATGGGACCTTCGCCTTCCGCTACCGGGAACAGTTCGGCGGAGTTCCGCTCGAAGGAACCGACGTGGGTGTAAACCGAGCCGGCGAAGTAGCCATCACCCCCCTGCGCGCGCCCACCTCGCCGGAGGTAAGCGATGCCGTGCGGAGGAGGCTGGAACGCGAAGGCTAGTTGCCAGTTGCCGATGAACGGCTACCGCACCTGGCTCGTCGTGGCCCGGTCCGGACTCGTTAGTCGAGTACCGTCAAGAGTTGGTCACCATTCACCATTCACCATTCACCATTCACCACTCACCATTCACCACTCACCATTCACCATTCACCACTCACCACTCACCACTCACCACTCACTATGCCGCTATGTCCCTCTGCCCGAATCTGGTGATCGCCAGCCACCCGGTCAGGGCGGCGCCGGCGAGGAGTAGGAAGTAGGTGGGCTCGAAACCCTTGGCGAGCGGCGGGCCGTCACCGAAGTACCAGTAGAAGGGCGAGATCACCCGCACCGGTTGCATCGCATCGGTCAGGGAGCCCAAGCCGTTCAGCAAGAAGGTGACGAGAGCCACCACAGCCGTGGTCCGGATGGCTGGGAAGGAGGACCCACCCAGCGCCCAGATCAACATCGCCAGCCCTGCGAAGAAGAGGCCGAGGAGGCCGAGCCCGGCGCTGGCAGCCAGGATCCGGCCGACTCCGAGCTCGGTGTCCCACGCTATGTCCCCGACGATCGCCGCCACGGTTGGGACCAGAACCACGATGACCGTGGAAAGCGCGACCCCTGCGGCCTTGGTCGCAACGACCCGTGACCGCTCCGCCGGGGTGGCGAGCACGAGCTCCAGGACGCCGCTGTGCTCCTCCCTGGTCAGCACCATCGAAACGCCCCTTACTGCGAACATGATCACGAGGATCGGGCCGATGGTCTGGTAGACACGGGACGAGATGAACCCCGCCGGCGTGACTATGGCGGCCGGGTCGCTCATGCCGAACATGGCGAACACCTCTCGGGGCATGGACGTGATAAGGGCTGCCAGCGCGTCAGCATCCTGTGCCAACGCGGGCCACGCGGAGAACATGACCAGAGTCAGCAGTCCGAGACCTCCTCCCCAGGCCCAGACGGCCTTTCGGCGGTCCCACAGGGCCTTGCGGAACACGCCGTGGAGCAGCCACGCGGCCCGGGGCCGACGGGTCTTCCTCCGGGACCGACGGGTCCGGACGAGCGCCGGCGCCGGCAACACCTCCCGCTCGGCGCCTATGTCCTTCCTGGCGAACAGGAGGGTGGCAGCCGCGGCCACAAACACCGTCGTGACCACCAGCCACAGATGGCCGGCGGTGAACCCCTCGATCAAGGGGTTCGGCTCCAGGTACCAGGTGAACGGGCTGAACGCGCTCGGCCCCTCCAACCACGAGTAGAGACCTGCGAACCCGTTGATGAACCAGGCCAGGAAGGCGAGTAGACCGGCCACACCGCCCGCGACGACCGTGCGGCCGGAAAGGGCGCCCACTAGCAGGGTTACCGATCCGAACAGTATCCCCAACAACCACAGGCCGGCGCCGGACGCCAGCACTGCGACCACCGGTAGGTCCATCTCGAACACGGGGTTGACGATCAGGAGGGCCACCGTCATCACCACCACCAGGACGAGCGTCGCGAGCGCGACTCCCCCGGCCTTCGCCAGGAACACCCGGCTCCGGGAAAGCGGTGTCGACAGCAGCATGTCCATTAGACCGTCCCTCTCCTCGGCGGTCGTCTCGGCAGTGGAGGCGCTGATCACGAATATCAGGATCAGGAGGGGCGCGAACAGCGCGTAGAGTTCAGTGGAGAGGAACCCTGCCGCCGTGAGGAAGGTGGCAGGGTCCAGACCGAACACCGACGACAGTTCCGGCGGGAATCGCTCGATCATCTCGATGAACGCATCGGATTCCCGCAGTATCGGGAACAGCACCCCCAGCCAGGCGATCAGTGCCACCAAGCCGACACTGTTCCCGATGATCGCCCTTCGCCGGTCACGTAGCGCCTTGGCAACGATGGCGACGTTCATGCTGTCAACCCCCGGAAGCCGGATCCCCGCCCGGCCCGTAATAGGAGAGGAACACGTCGTCGAGATCGGCTTCCGCGGACGTGACGGCCCTGACACCCCTGGCCGCTGCCGCCTTCAGGACGGCCTGCTGGGAGCCGCCGACGCTCAGCCTCAGCATTGCGCCGCCATTCCCGGTGTCGACGACGGTCACTCCCGCTATCCCTGCGAAGTCGGCCGGGTCGACCGGTGAATCGAACTCGATCGACAGGTTGGATTGGATTTTCGAGCGGAACCCGTCGAGCGTGTCCACCGCGATGAGGCGGCCCTGGCGGACGATCCCGACCCGGTCGGCCACCCGCTCAACCTCGGGCAGGTAGTGGGACGACAGGAACACCGTGCGGCCCTCGTTGCGAACCTCGCGCAGCAACTCGGCGAACTCCTGCTGCATGAGGGGATCGAGCCCGCCCGTGGGCTCGTCGAGGATCAGCAGTTCGGGCTCGTGCATGAACGCGTTGACCACACCGACCTTCTGGCGGTTGCCCTTCGAGTACTCCTTGATGCGCCGGTCGAGGTCGAGATCGAACCGCTCAGCCAGCGCGGCCGTGGTGGACGCGGTGTCGATGCCCCTCAACCCACTGAAGTAGAACAGGAACTCCCGACCGGTCATCGACGGGTACAGGGCGAGGTCGCCGGGAAGGTACCCGACCCGGCGACGGATAGAAAGGGAGTGATCGGTTATGTCCATCCCGAAGATTGCGCCGGAGCCTCGCGTCGGCCGGATGAAGTCGAGCAGGAGGCGGATGGTGGTGGTCTTGCCCGCTCCGTTCGGACCGATGAACCCGAACACCTCGCCTACTTCGACCGCCAGATCGAGGTCGACGATCCCGGCCGTGTCGCCGTAGTACTTGGTCAGACCGGCGGTTTCGATGACTCGTGACACTGTCCACCTGCCCTTCCCGACCCACCGACCACCCCGTGGCGGCGGGTTTCCTCGCCTGTTGGTCTCGATGAATCCTAGGACTCCTCCACTCCTATGCCCGTCCGGCCCAGAAGCGGGTGGGCTATCTCGTCTTGTTGATCTCGATGAATTCCAGAACCCGTCTCCAGGCATCGGCGGAGTCGTCGGCGAAGTCCTCGTAGTGGCGGTCGAAGAAGGAGTGCGGGGCACCGGGATACACGACCACCTCGTGCGGAGTTCCGGCCTCCTCGAGTGCGGCTCTGAACTCCTCCACCGCATCGAGGGGGATGCTGGGATCGTCCCCTCCCATGAGCGCCAGGATCGGGCTGGCCATACCCGCCACCCGGTCTATGGCGCCGCTGGTCTCCTCCGGCCGCCTGGGCTTGCCGTAGAAGCCGACGGCGCCGGCGAGTTCCAGCCCGTTTGCGGCCTGATGCCAGGAGTTGGAACCACCGAAGCAGAAACCCACGGTGAACACCGCCCGGCCCGGCCGGGCGGTTCGCAGGTGCGACACGGCCGCGGTCACGTCGTCGCGGATGCCGGCGAAGGTGGTGCCGTAGACATGGGGCCAGAAGTCCCAGTCGTTGGGACGCTCGCCGACGCCGGCGGTTCTCCCGAAGTAGTCGATGGCGACCGCGTCGTGCCCCGCCTGGGCGAAGCGCATCGCCAGATCCTTGTAGAAGCGGTAGAGACCTCGCACATCGGGCAGCACGACGACGGCGGTCTCGGACGGGTTGGCGCCCGCAGCTTCGAACGCTGCGAACTCGTTCCCGTCCCGCGCCGTCAGCGTGAGGTCGCGCCCTGTCGCTTGCCGGTCACCCTCGGGGACCGGAGGTTCGGAATCGTGGTTGAAACACATGCCGCCTCCGTTGCTTCACCCGCACAGGATATCGCCGGCCCGCGGGGCGCGTGCACCCGCGATAATCATCGGACATGAGGCGCCGGAGAAAACAAACCACCCTGATACCGTTCTTCCACTTCAAGGTCTTCACCTTCGGCAGTGAAGAGGAATTCCTGGGTACCTTCGGCTCGTTGGAACGGGCCGGCGCGGAGTGGGAAGCGGTACGCGACGAGTTCCTGGATCGGTGGGACCTCCGGGGGATGCCGTCTGCCTGGTGGATGTTCGAGCCCGGCCTTCCGGAGGAACTCCGGCGGGGACCGCACGCGATCATCACCGAGGCCGACGCCGTCGAGTGGGAGCGGCTCGAGATGGCCCGCCGGCGCTACCTGGTCAGCATCGGCATCGACCCGGTCCGGCCGCGACGCCATGCCGCCTTCGGCAAACAGTGACCCGGCCGGGTCGTCAACGATCCGCTGATTAGCCCACTCGCCGAACTAGCCTCTTGGCCATGTCACGCATAGGTAACTCTCTTGCCCTAGCCCGGTCCTCCTGGGCAGTACTCAAGGCCGACAAGGAACTGATGCTTCTCCCGGTAATCTCCGGAGCGGCCTCGCTGATAGTGGCCGCATCGTTCCTGATCCCGATCATCGCCGCCGGCGTCTCCGACCTGGGCGGCGGCGCACTGGCAATGATGCTGATCCTGTACTTCGTCCTGGCGTACATCACCATCTTCTTCAACGCGGCCCTGATTAGCGCGGCCAACGAACGCCTCGAGGGCGGCGACCCGACGGTCGGGAGTGCGATCAGGGGAGCGGCCCGCCGGGCCGGGAAGATACTCCCGTGGGCGCTCCTGTCGGCCGTCGTGTCGGTCATCCTGCGTGCGATCGAGGAACGGGTCGGGCTGGTTGGCAAGATCGTGATCGCCATCGTCGGCATGGCTTGGACGGTGGTCACCTTCCTGGTCCTGCCGATCATCGTCGTCGAGGGCGCGAGCGCAGGCAAGGCGCTCAAGAAGTCGGGAAGATTGGTACGCAACACCTGGGGCGAGAACCTCGCCGGCCACATCGGGCTGGGGATAGTGGGGTTCCTCCTGTTCATCCCGGCAGTCGTGTTGGTGGTGGCCGGGATAGCATCCGCCGGCAGCACGGTGGGTGGCTTGGCGATCGCGGTGGGAGTTCTCTGGGGAATCCTGGTCGTCATCGTGATGACCGCCCTGACCGGCATCTACCAGACGGCGCTGTACCACTTCGCAGTCGCGGGCGACGTGCCGTCGAGCTACTTCGACACCGGCGCCATGCAGTCCGCCTTCTACGGCCGCAGGTTTCGCCGCCGCTAGCTCCGGCCCGACCCAGGCGGTCGCGCCTCTTCCCGACGCCACCCCGGACACCGGAGCGTCAAGGGGTCGAACATTTCACAAGCGTGTAGCGGCCTAAACTCGACACCCGAACAGTGCTACGGCGGATGCATCACTCTAATGTCAACCACCACTAGCAACTAGCAACTAGCAACTAGCAACTAGCAACTAGCAACTAGCAACTAGCAACTAGCGTACGCGCCGGGCCGCCCTGGCCCTGGCTTTGGAGGCCTCTACCTCCCGGTTCTTGGGCTGGGCATTGGTGACCAGGGAGTCCACCAGTACCCGCGTCTCTGCGGCTACCCGATCCACGGCGCTTTCGAACACGGCCCGGTTGGCTTGAGATGGCCGGGGTCCTCCCATGATCTTGCGAACGTACTGGAGGGCGGCGGCGTGGACTTCCTCGTCCGTGGCGGGCGGGTCGAAGTTGTGGAGGGTTCGGATGCTGCGACACATGGCAAGCGAGATTAACCGGTGCGCGGAACCTTCGTCACTCCGTGTAAGGGATCGCTTCCAGGCCGTCGGGGCGGGCGACGATCAGCAGGCTCTCGTGCTCGGCCGATTCGATGACCTCCAGCACCTCCTCGGCGGAGAAGCCGGCCTCGGTGTCCACCCGATCCCATACCCGGACCTCGGCGCTTGTACGTTGCTCGACGGTGACAGCGACTTCGCGCCCGCCCGACCCCACCAGAACCACTGAGCGGACGGGGCTCCGGGGGGCCTCCTCAGTGGTCTCGGTCAAGTCGGCCCTGCGGATCGAGCGGTGGTATGCGGCTGTCACACCTACTGTCACCGCCAGGGCCAGCGGCCAGCGAACGGCGAATACCGTAGCGGTGCCCGAAACGCCTTCGAGGAGGGACTCCAGGAACCGGTACGCAAGGGCGAAGAGGCTTCCCAATGCCAGGACGCCGCCCAGACCGAACACACATATCAGGTAGATCCTTCGCGTCGGCGAGCGGAGTTCGGCGTTCGGATCCTCCCTGCGCCACTCCTGGACCGCAGTCCAGTAGCGCCACCACAAGGGGGCGCCGACCAGCAGCACCGTGACCGCGGCCACGAGGCCCGATCGCTCGGGCCGCTGCAATAGGTCATCGGGGAGGAGAGCCTGGATGCTGGCGGCGATCACCGCCCCTAGGCCACCCACGGTGGCGATCAGGCCGACACCCGTCACCGTGTACCGGTGGACCCGATCAACCTCGCTGCGGGCCTCGGGCGCCGCGGACCGCAGGACCACTCGGTGGTAGCGCCACACGACCGAGCCTACGACCGCGAGGCCGATGGCCAGGGGTAGCTCGTCGAAGTGCAGCGCAGCCGCATCCGTGGAGTCGCCAACGAACCAGTCGAGGATCCGGTAGGTGAACTGCCAGACCCCGGTCAGCGCGGTTAGTAGTCCCCCGACTACTCCCAGAATCAGCACGTAGGCGCGCCACAGGACGCTCCCCTCCTCCCCTACACCGATCGACCACCAGTAACGGAGCCATACCCCTCCCCAGATCACCAACCCGACCAGAGCTCTGGGGACGGGTTCGTCACTGCCGGCGATGACGCTGGCCGCGGTTACGAGGTCGTAGAGCCTGCCGAGCACGCCTTGCACGAACTGGATTCCGAAGACCGAGCCCGCTATCAGGCCGGCCGCAGCTCCCAGCAGCGCGCCGTACCGCAGGCGGCCCGCCCTCCCGCGCCGGCCGGCCAAGGCGTGATGGAGTAGCCAGATGGTCCCCCAAACCACCATGACGGCGGCAGGCGTGATACGGAACCGCCCTCCGAGGAGGCTCTCGCCCCAGACGTAGGCGCCTGTGGCCGCGGTGGCAAGACTGGCCAACTCCGCCACCACGAGATAGATCTCCCAAGCCGGATCGTTCCCGCCCGAGCGGTCGAGTGCCCGCCTCACCCACCTGAGTACGAGGAGGAGGCCCGGCCCACCCACCACCACGCAGGCGAGCATGAACGCCGTGTATCCGGGCCCGGCCACCACATCGGGATCAGCCAGTGCGATGAGTCCCGTGACCCCCGTTCCGGCAAGGATGGTGAGGACCAGGAGGATCCCGTAACGGAATAGGCGCCTCAGCGCCCGTCCGGTGTCCCTACCGGAGCGGCGGGACAGAAAGGTGACCAGCCCGGCGACGATCGCGACGGCGATGAGGATCTGGACGAGAACGGCAAGTATGACGACCACCGACACTACGCGACCTCCTCCCGGTCAAGCATCGGCTCGGAACAGCCGTACCACGGCCATTCCTGATCCGTTATACGCCATCCGTCCGCTGACTCCTGCAGCGTGAACCCCGCGTCGAACTCGTAGTAGGACCCGAAAACCCCGAGATCGTCCTCCGCTACCAGCACATCGACGCGGGCCTCCGATCCGTCCACAACCGTGTCGACCCACTCGATACGGTACGCATCCCGGGAGAGGTAACGCGGGAAGTGCGAGTCACACTCATCCTGCAGGCGGTCCGAAAGGTAGGAGCGGGCCAGACTGCGCCGCCCCTCGACCACTGCCTGCAGGTAACGCTGGACGACGCCTTCCGGGCTGTCGGGGTCCAGTTGGGGACTCTTTACGAAGGTGAGAACGACCGCCGCCACCAACAGCAGGGCCACGGCGACCCCCGCCCAGATGAGGATCCGGACGTCGGGAGACATCGGTCTCCTGGTCGCTGAACCGGTCTCTGATGCTCGCTCGGCGTCACCCACTGTGCCCGGAGACTAACCGGGTGCGGGCTAGTTGTTAGGTCCTAGGTGCCAGGTGCCAGGCCGGACGGCGGATCTAAGGCCGGAACACAATGTGACCAAACGCTAACCACCCAACCAGCAACCAGCAACCAGCAACCAGCAACCAGCAACCAGCAACCAGCAACCAGCAACCAGCAACCAGCAACCAAGTGTCAGGAGGGCTGGTGGAGCGGCAGGATTCTGGGTCCCGGCCTCAGTTACCGTTCACGACGGTTCACGGACCATCCATCTCTCTACCAGGCGGCGTAGGGAACCTAACGGGACGGAGCCGCTTCCGAGCACGGTCCTGTGGAATGCTTTGATGTCGAACGTGTGGCCCAGCCGGGTCTCCGCTTCAGCGCGCAGCGATTCGATCTCCAGACGCCCCAGCATGTAGGAGAGCGCCTGGCCCGGCATGGCGATGTACCGGTCGATTTCCTCCTCGATCTCGTGCAGGGACATGGGTGAGTGGTCGGCCAGGAACCTGACGGCTCTGGTGTGTGACCAACCCAAGGCGTGGATACCGGTGTCGACGACCAGGCGGCCGGCTCGCAAGGAGTCGGCGCTGAGCATCCCGATCCGCTCCCAGTCGTCACGGTACAGGCCCATCTCGTCGGAGAGACGCTCGCTGTACAGGCCCCAGCCTTCGCCGAAGGCGGGCAGGTAGCAGTTCCGGTGCAGGTCGTGGATGGCGTCGTTCTCGATCGCCAGGGCGATCTGCAGATGGTGTCCCGGGATTCCCTCGTGGTAGGCGACGGCCGGTATCTGGTAGGTGCCCCAGGCAGACGGATCCCCGACGTTGAAGAAGAAGCGTCCCGGCCGCGCACCGTCCGCGGTCGGCGGGTAGTAGTAGGCCATGGCCCCGACGTCGATCGGATCGGCCAAACAAGGCGCCTTGGGTACGGGATCGAACCATCCGCCCACCGCGGCGCCGGCCTTGTCGAGGCACCGGAGGGCATCGGCCACCAGACCCTCCGGGTTGGAGTACTGCAATCCTGGATCGTCGCGCAGCCGGCTGTAGATATCGGGGAGATGACGGGTACCGAGCAGGGGTCCGGCGATTCGCCTGTACTCGTCCTCGAGCGCCTCGACCCTGCGAAGGCCCAGCTCGTGGATCGCTTCGGGGTCCAGATCGAGAGTGGTATGGCCCTTGACCATGGCGGCATACACGGAGTCACCGCCGGCGAGGTGGCACAGCCCGGCTTGCTCGGTGCTACGTCCGGCAGGCAGGGAGACGTCGCGCAGCGTCCGGGCAAAGCGAGCCAGGCCGGGACGCACATGGTCCCGGATCGCGTCGACCAGATCGTCACGCCAGCGGCTCGCAGTAAGCCCGTCCAGTTCGGTGGGGGCAGCCTGGGTGGCGATCGGGTCCTCCTCCGGTTGCTTGGCGAGCACCCGGTCCAGTTGAGCGAGGCTCTGGCCCACATGCCGGGCGAGCGGCACCAGCCCGGTAGCCGCACCATCTTCGAGCCGACCGACGAGCTGGTCGATCATGGCCGGAAAGCGCCGGAGCTTCTCCAGGTACCGGTGCCCGTGGTCGGCGGTGACCAGTGGCTGGAGGTAGAGCGCGGGCACCAGCATGCTCAACAGACCGGCCTGGCTGCTCGCGGAACCGAGCTCCGGCCACCAGACGCCTACGCTCGCATCCATGAACGCGGCCGCGGCGACGGTCTCCGCAAGAGTCCGACCTCGGCCGGTCCCGGCGCATCGGTCGGCACGGGAGGTAAAGCGGAGGCATTCCTCCCTGGTGGCCGCGAGCGCAGCGGACGACAGGTCGTCCCATCTCTCGAGGCGGTCCAGGTGGCCCTGGGCGAGATTGGTGAAGTGGCGATTGTCGAGCCGGAACTCCCAGAACTCGTCGGCCAGTTCCCGGGACGACTCCGTCACTGACCGAACGAACCCTGATGCAGGATGCTGTCGAGAGGTTTCCGACCCCCGAACCGGGCGGGCCGCGCAGTCCGCGCCGGGTAGCCGAGAGCGATCGCGTAGCGGCAGCGCCATCCCGGCGGTAGGTCGAGAACCCGACCGGCGTCCTGGTGCCTGTGCATCGTGATGGGACAGGTGGCCATGCCGAGAGCATCCGCGGCCAGCATGATGTTCTGGGCCATGCGCCCCGTGTCGAATTCGTATGTCTCCGGCTCTTCAACCAGGGCCAGAGCGGCGGGAGCAGCCAGCAGCGGCTTCGTGAAGTCGCCACATTCGGCCAGCCGCTCGACCTGTGCCCGGTCCTGCACGACGATAACCGACCAGTTCTGGCGGTTCTTGGAACTTCCCGTCCAGCGGGCTGCTTCGAGCACCCGGTCGAGGTCCGCCGGATCGATCGGTCGGGCCTCGTAATGGCGGATGGCCCGCAGTCCGAGGATACGTTGGTACGTTGCGTTCATGGTCATGACACTACTTCGTGCCAGGTTCGTGTTGGGTGTTGGGTGGGCTGGCCGGGGTTCGGGATCGCCGGCCCCTTGACGCTCGGTCGTCGAGTACCCCTCCAGAGTTACCACCATTCACCATTCACCACTCACCACTCACCACTCACCACTCACCACTCACCAACTACCATCCTGCGGCGAATGAACGACTTCCTGGCCATGTCGCGGGCGCTCCTGCCCGAGATCGTCGAGTTGCGACGCCGGCTCCACCGCCAACCCGAGCGTGGCCTTCACCTGCCGGTGACCCGCGAGATCGTGCTGGACGCTCTCGAGGGTCTGCCCGTGGAGGTCAACCTCCACGAGACCACCAGCGGCATCGCAGCCGTGCTGCGCGGGAAGCGACCCGGCTCCACCATCGTCCTGCGAGGCGACATGGACGCGCTGCCGGTCCAGGAGGACACGGGCCTCCCGTTCGCCAGCGAGCATCCGGGGTTCATGCATGCGTGCGGCCACGATCTGCACACGGCGATGCTGGTCGGGGCGGCCCGGATCCTCTCGTCGATCAGGGAGGAGCTTTCCGGCACGGTGATCTTCATGTTCCAGCCTGGTGAGGAGGGCTTCTTCGGCGCCCGGCTGATGCTCGAGGAGGGCCTGCTCGACACCGTGCACCCCAGACCCACCGGCGCCTTCGCCATGCATGTGACCACCTGGTTCACGTCCGGCACCCTCCAGCACCGCCCGGGACCCCAGATGGCATCGTCCGACGAGGTCCACATAACCGTGCGGGGGAAGGGCGGACACGCCTCGGCGCCCTACCTGGCCTATGACCCCATCCCGGTGGCGTCCGAGATCGTGCTGGCGGTGGAGACCGCTGTCACCCGCCGGATCAACGTCTTCCAGCCGGGAGTGATCACCTTCGCCATGATCGACGCCGGAACGACCCACAACGTGATTCCGGAGAGTGCCAGCATGCTGGGGACCGTCCGTGCCCTGTCGGACGATACCCGGGCGGAACTGCACGCCATCCTCCGTCGGGTAGCCGGCAATGTCGCCAAGGCGCACGGCATGGAAGCCGACGTGCGGATTGACCTCGGCTACCCGGTGGTGGTCAACGACCCCGCCTACACGGCCTTCGTCGACGGCGTCGCCGCGCGAACGCTCGCCGAGGACTCGGTGAGACCGCTGGAGAACCCCTCTATGGGCGGCGAGGACTGGGCCTACGTTCTCAGGGAGATACCGGGAACGATGTCCTACTTGGGGGCATGCCTCCCCGACCAGACTCCGGGAAAGGTCCCCGGGAACCACTCCAACCGGGTGGTGTTCGACGAGGATGCGATGGTCCAGGGCATGGCCATGCATGCGGCCGTAGCGATGGCCCACGGCAGGGGTGAGTTCACCAGCCCTGATTGTTAACTAACGTTACGTTATCGTCCTATATGCACAGTTGGTCTCGCCGGTCAACCGATGGCGGGTGTGGCCGGTACATACCCGGGAGACCTCCGGTCCCCGGCCCAGAGGACGATGCAGCGTGTGACCCCGGAGAGCGGGGTGGGACCCGAGTTCTCCCAGCAGCGGGAACACCGTACCCTTGATGTCTGATGACGAGCAACGCGATACTGGACGAGGCGCGCCGCCCCGAGCACAAGGTGCTGGGACGCGGAGTCGAGCTGATCCTCCGCCAGCTCCGGCGGGCGCCCAAGGAGTTCGCGGTGGGCTTCGCCGCCACCAGCGTCTATGCGGTGGCCACGATCGTCTCCTCGTATGTGATCGGATGGGCTACCGACTCGGTGCTGCTTCCGGCCTCTCGGGACGGGGACCTCACCACCGCCTCGCTGGTAGCAGTGGCCCTGGCCGTGGTCGGGGTGGGTGTTGCCAGGGGACTGGGGATCGCCCTGCGCCGCTACGGCGCCTACCGGGCGCAGTACCGGCTCGAGCAGAGGGACCGGATCGATGTCACCGACCGTTATCTCGAGTTGCCCACCGAGTGGCACCGGCGCCACCCCACCGGCCAACTGCTCTCGAACGTCAACGCCGATGTGGAGGCCGCCGCCCAGATCGCCGCTCCCCTGCCGATGGCCTTCGGCGTGATGGTGATGCTGGCAGTCATGTCGGTGCTGCTGGTGGTCACCGACCCGTTCCTGGCGCTAGTCGGGTTCTCGATCATGCCGGCCATCATGATCAACAACCTCTTCTACCAGCGGAAGATGCGGATCGCAGCCGCCGCCGCGCAGCGGATCAGGGCCGAGGTGGCCGAGGTCGCCCACGAATCCTTCGACGCGGCGCTGGTGGTGAAGACCCTGGGCCGGGAGGAAACCGAGGCCACCAGGTTCGGCGCCCTGTCGGACAACCTCCGCTACAGCATGGTGGGCCTGGGGAGGCTGCGAGCCGTCTTCGATCCGATCATGGAAGCCCTGCCGACGATCGGGGTGCTGGCGGTGGTGGGGGTTGGCGCCTGGCGGGTCGACGAGGGCCTGTTGACAGCCGGTACCCTCGTCACATTCGCATACCTGTTCCGGCTGATCGCCCTGCCGATGAGGGTGTTCGCCTGGCTGCTGGGACAGCTTCCCACCGCCGTAGTCGGACTCGACCGCATAGAGGCCGTCCTGTCCGAGACCCGGACGGTCACCTACGGGTCCGGGTCCATACCGGGACGGGGCAGCGTCGAAGGAGAAGCCCGCAGCGCCTCCTACCTCCATCCGGAGACATCGCTCTCCGATCTCGGCGCCCGCGACGTCGCTGCCGGACCTCCGCCTTCCGGAGACGGTGACCTCGGAAACGGTGACCGGCGGGGGATCGAAGCGATCTCGTTCGCGGCCCCGCCGGGCCACACGCTGGCCCTCGTGGGTCCCACGGGCTCTGGAAAGTCGACCGTGGCCCAGTTGCTTGTCCGCCTGTTCGATCCCGACTCGGGAACGATCCGGCTCGACAGGACCCCTCTCGCCGATCTGTCACGGCCCGTGATGAGAACCGCCGTCGCGCTGGCCTTCCAGGAGCCCTTCCTCTTCAACACCACGGTCCGCGAGAACATCACGCTCGGGCGCGACTACCCCGACGGCGAGGTGCTCGGCGCTGCGCGGCTGGCCCAGGCGCACGACTTCATCGCCGAGTTGCCCGACGGCTATTCGACCCTGATCGGCGAGCGAGGCGCAAACCTGTCCGGGGGCCAGCGCCAGCGAGTAGCCCTGGCGCGGGCGTTGATCCGCCGCCCGCGGCTCCTCGTGCTGGACGACGCCACCTCGGCGGTCGATCCGGCTGTCGAGCGGGCCATCCTCGACGGGCTCCAGGTGGTCGACACCACGCTGATCATGGTGGCCTACCGGCGCGCGACGATCATGCAGGCCGACGAGGTCATCTTCGTCGAGGACGGCAGGATCACCGGGCGGGGAACCCACGCCGACCTCTACCAGGGGTTGCCCGCGTACGCAGCCCTCATCGACGCGTACGAGGTGGGGGAGTAATGATCGCGGCAAGGGACCGGACGGCGGGTCCCGACCGTTCCGGCGTGAAGGCGTGGGAGACGATCAGGCGCGGCCTGATGCTGTCCCCGGAACTGCGCTTCGGGATGATACTGACCTTGGTCCTCGCGCTGGTCGCAACGGCCGGCCGGGTGATCATCCCGGTGGCGATCCAGCAGGTCTTGGACGGCGGCCTGACCCAAACCGGTGTCGCCATGGGCTTCGTCACACGGATGATCGGTCTGGCGTTGCTGGCCGTACTCCTCACCGCCCTCGCGACCGGGTTCATGCACCTCCGCCTGGCCCGCGTGTCGGAGGAGGCGCTGTCGGGGCTTCGCATCAGGGCATTCCGGCACATCCACGACCTCTCCATGCTGCACCAGGCCTCCGAGCAGCGCGGAGTGCTCGTCGCCCGGGTCACCTCCGACGTGGACCAGATCAGCCGCTTCATGCAATGGGCCGGACTGATGCTGATCGTGAACATCGGCCAGGCGCTCCTGGCGATGGTGGTGATGGCCGTCTACTCGTGGCAACTGTTCCTCACCGTCATGGCCGTCCTCCCGATACTGCTCTACGCCATCCGTTGGTTCCAGACGCGGCTGGCCGGCGCCTACCTGACAGTTAGGGAGAAGGTGGGGAAGATGCTGGGCGCCCTGGCCGAGGTGGTAGTGGGCGCCCCGGTGATCCGCGCATACGGCATGGAGAACCGGACCCGGGAAAGCCTCAGCCAAGCCATCGAGGAGCACCGGGCATCAGCATCCCGTGCAGGGGGGATCTCATCCGGATTCTCCGGGGTAAGCGAGGTCCTAACCGCAGCCGTGACCGCCGCCGTCCTCGTGGTGGGCGCCATCCTGGTCGTGGGAGGGGAGACTTCGATCGGCACGGTGATCGCTTTCCTGTTCCTGGTGCAACTCTTCGTCATGCCGGTCCAGATGTTCGGGGAGGCCGTGAACGAGGCCCAGACCGCGGTGGCGGGATGGCGACGGGTTCTCGATGTGCTGGACATACCCCCGGATGTGGCCGACCCGGGAGAGGACGGCGTGGACCTGCCCGCGGGGTCGTTCGGGATCCGGTTCGACAACGTGTCCTTTCGCTACCCGCTGTCTGGCGAGAGGGCCCGCGAGGCCACCGGCGTGATGGCGATCGGACGGGTGACCGTGGTTCTCGAATCACGCACCCATGTAGCGGTGGTCGGCGAGACCGGCTCGGGCAAGACCACCTTCGCCAAGCTGGCCACCCGGCTCATGGATCCCACCGAAGGGCGGGTGCTGCTCGGAGACATCGATGCCTCAAGCGTCCGATTCGGATCCCTGCGGGACCGGGTCGTGATGGTGCCCCAGGACGGGATGCTGTTCCGCGGGACCATATTCGACAACGTGCGGATGGGCAGCACCCGCGCCACGAAGGCCGATGTCGAGGAAGCCTTCGTGCGGCTCGGGTTGGGGGGCTGGCTGCGTGAGCTCGGGCAGGGTCTCGAGACGCAGGTGGGAGAGCGCGGTTCTGCCCTCTCGGTCGGCGAGCGTCAACTGGTCACGCTGGTGCGGGCGGCGATCGCCGATCCCGATCTCCTGGTTCTGGACGAGGCGACCTCGGCAGTGGATCCCGCCACCGAGGTACGCATTTCGAGGGCGCTGCGCGAACTCACCGCAGGGCGCACGGTGATCACCATCGCGCACCGGCTGTCCACCGCCGAAGTGGCGGACCGGGTCCTCGTATTCGACGCGGGCCGGATAGTCCAGGACGGCCCCCACCGGCGGCTGATCACCGAGGGAGGGGCCTATGGGCGCCTCCACAGGGCATGGGAGAGGGGAACGTCGGAACGGGCGGTCTCGCGGTAGGCAGGACGGCACCTACAGAAACGTGGATCCCTCACAGATCGACGGGCGCCCAGGATTAGTCCATTCAATCGGGACATATCAGCCGCCTGGTGCCCGCGGTGGACCTCACCAGAGTTTCGCGGCCCAGCCAGCGCCGGAACCTACTTCGGGCCCATCCTGATGCCGCCGTCCATGCGGATCGTCTCGCCGTTCATGTAGCGGTGGGTGACCAGGAACATCACCAACTCCGCGTACTCGTCGGGGCGTCCCAGGCGTTTGGGATGCAGGACCTGCTGACCGAGCGACGCCTTGGCCGGCTCGGGCAGGCCGGCGAGTAGGGGGGTGTCGATTATCCCGGGCGCGATGGTGCTGACCCGGATCCCGAGAACCGAGAGGTCCCTGGCGATCGGCAGCGTCATCCCGACGATCCCTCCCTTGGAAGCCGAATAGGCGGCCTGGCCGATCTGGCCGTCGTAGGCGGCCACCGAGGATGTAAGGATGATGGCGCCCCGGTCGTTGTTACCGTCGGGCTGGTTCCCCATCATCGCGGAGGCCGCGACCCGGATCGTGTTGAAGGTCCCCACCAGGTTGATCTCGATCACCTTGCGGAAAAGGGACAGGGAGTGGGGGGTTCCGTCCCGGGCGAGGGTACGGCAGGGCGGCCCGATCCCGGCGCAGTTGACCACTACGCGTATCTCTCCCAAGGAGGCGGCTGCGTCGATCCCGGCCACCATGTCGTCCTCGCTGGTCACATCACAATGAGCGAAGATGCCTCCCAACTCGTCGGCGACGGCTTCACCGAGTTCATCGTTGATGTCGAGGATCGCCGCCTTCATGCCGGCCCCCGCCAGGACCCGGGCGGTGGCAGCCCCCAGCCCTGATGCCCCACCGGTCACAACCGCCACAGCTCCATCGAGTTTCATACCGTCCTCACCTTTCGTTCATGGCGAGCCAGACGCTACCCGGCCGCAAGGCCAGACCGGAAGTCGGCCCGGTTTCTTTCGCGTTCCCCCCTCCGGACGGGAGGGAGGAACCTGGCATCGCAGGGTCGGTGCCAACATGGTGCCTCAGCCGAGAGCTTCGAAGGAGACACCGCGTGGCGGGACGCAGCACCAGACGCGATCAGAGCAGTTCCAGGCGACCCTCGCGCCGCGGCGTCACCACAGGTCCACCGGAACGCACGGTCGTGTACACCGACGGAGCCTGCTCCGGAAACCCCGGCCCCGGGGGATGGGCCTGGGTGATTCCCGGCGGCCGTTACCGGAGTGGCTCGGCACCGCACACCACCAACCAGCGCATGGAGCTGGCGGCAGCCCTCGATGCGGTGCGAACCATCGACGGCCCTCTCGAGGTCGTGAGCGACTCGACGTACGTGGTGAACTGCTTCCGGCAGGGCTGGTGGAAGGGATGGCTCGACCGCGGTTGGACGAACTCCAAGAAGCAACCGGTTGCCAACCGAGACCTCTGGGAACCGCTGGTCGACATCTACCGGTCGAAACCGATCACCTTCCGGTGGGTGAAGGGCCACGGTGGCAACGAGTGGAACGACATGGCCGACCGCCTGGCCGTACAGGCCGCGGCGGCCCAGGAAGGCGCCGAGAGCGAGCGTCCACCACCCCCCGGCAGCATTCGCGCTCCCGACCGCTCGGACTCCCAGCAGCTTCCTTCAGACCGGCCGGGCAAGCCCTTACCAACCGGTCATACCCTCGTCTTCGCCGAGGGGACCGCCTCCGCCCAGGCGGGAAGCGGTGGTTGGGCCTGGGCTGCGCCGGGCAGGCGCTACCGGAGCGGCGCCGCCGTGCGAACCACCGGACGGCGCATGGAGCTGACCGCAGTGCTCGATGCCGTGCGGGAACTCGAGGGCGCCTTGGAAGTGGTCAGCAGTTCCGGATACGTAGTCAACTGCTTCCGGAGCGGCTGGTGGAAGGGGTGGATCAGCCGCGGTTGGACGACCTCGCAGAACAAGCCGGTGGCCAACCGCGACCTGTGGGAGCCGCTCATCGAGATGTACCAGGCGAGGCCCATCGAGTTCCGTCCGGCCGCCCGGGCGGACGGCGACTGGGCGGGGAAGGTCGAGTGGTTGGCCGCCGAGGCGTCCCGGATCCAGCAGGGCAACGAGGGTGAGATATCCGGCTGAGGAGAGTCCGATCCCGAGGCACTAGACGAGTAGTTGCAAGGGATCCGACCAGAAGCGACCGTACTCTATGGTCGCTACACAACGCTGTACAAACACATCTGTAACTGGTGTGCCACCTGTTCCTGGAATCGGACTCCGGGGCTGCCATTCCGTGAAGAGCCACCCGCGACGCAAACACGAGACCTAGACAGCGCGATGCAGGATGGCAACTGACTCCATCTAACGTTACCCGTCGACCACCAACTAGACCCTAGCGACTAGGAACTATCATCTAGCGCCTGGCGATCGCCATCTCGCGGCGGAACTTCTTCCAGTCGGAGAACTTTGTCGACCAGAGGAGGTCCGTGATGACCGACACGACGCCCACCGCAGCCAGGAGGATCGTCGCCCACTCCGGGACGCCGGCGATGACGCCGGCCGGGATGAGCGCGAAGGGCACGACCTTCGACACCAGTGCTCCGGAAGCGTGCATCCATGCCCGGCCCCGGGCGGTTGCCGCCAGGTAGGCGGCGTAGTCGGTCTTCACTCCGGGCTGCGGTCGCGCAACGGTACCGATGAACCAGTGCGTGAAGCGTATCCCCACCAGTCGCCCGACCATCAGGTGGGCCAGCCCGTGCGTGGCTACGAGCAGGATCCCGCTGCCCGCCAGAAGCAAGATGCCGTTCCACGGGTCGGGCGTTCTGTAGGCCAAGCCGACCAACAGCAGCCCCAGCGCGGTCCCGACCAGGGTCGCCGCCGTACCGACCCCGATGGGAACGGTGACGAGCGCCCAGCGTTCGAAGGCGGCGCGGTCGGCGGCGGCGATCCTTCCCGCGAACTCCTCTACCAGGCCAGGGTCCCTCTTGACGGCGGCTACCGCCTTCCAGAAGCCCGCCCCTGCCAACCCTGCCCCGGGGTCCGCACCCAACCGTGCCTCGACGGCCCCCAGGATCCTCTCGACCTCGCGTCTCTCCATGCCGATCTCTCCAACGGTAAATCGTTGTGTATCGATAGTACAGGGGATTCGCTTCTGTCAGGTCCCCTGAGCCACTCGCCTAGAGTTGGATTCTGCAAACGATGGGAGGGTCGTGATAACGCTCAGCGGATTGAACTGGTTGGCGATCGTCGTCGCCGCGATCGTCTTCTTCGGGCTGGCGGCCGTCTGGTACCAGCCACGGGTGATGGGCCGCAAGTGGATGGAAGCGGCCGGCGTGGAACCGCCGGACGCCGCTCCCAACCCGATGACGTTCGTGGGAGTCCTCGTCGCCTACTTCGTGATGGCGACCGTTCTGGCCATGGTCGCCCGGGGCGTAGGGGCATCCTCATTCGGCGACGGACTCGCGCTCGGCCTCGCCACTGGTATCGCGTTCGTGGCGGCCCAGGCCTGGGTCAACGTGACCTTCGAGCAGCGTTCCAAGAGCCTCGTGCTGGTCAACGGTGCAATCGGAGTCATAGGCCATGTGGCGATGGCGGTGGTCGTCACCGTGTGGTCCTAGATGATTGGTTCCTAGTCTCTAGTTGGTAAGCGACGGGTAACGTTAGAACACATCGTTTCCGGGCCTTGGGAGGGCTGTCCGTGTTCGCCTGGGCGCCAATGGGGTTCCTCACAAACCGAGAACTCGGGACCCGCGCGTACAGTCCAAGCCATCCTCGGATGACAGCTGTGTTGTGGACCGTGTGTGCCGATGGTTCAGTTTGATCGTGGGCTCGGATGGCTTGGACTACTCGTCTAGGAGGTGCAGGTCCCGGACGACCCGAAACGCCCATAGAGGGTTCCTGTCCGTCCCCTGATCACTCGGTGGATCTCACCGATGTTCTCGCCGGATGCTTGCCGTCCCGCCAGACCCGTAGGTATGCTGCTCTAAATTGCGGTAGATACAGTGTCTTTTGGGGGTATTGAGGCAGTTTGGAGAGGCGGGAAAGCGATGGTCATTACCACCGATGACGTCAAGACCCAAGCGCTGAGTCTGCCGGAAGAACTCGTCCTGATGCTCCTCAACGAGGAGAACGGTTACTTCCACCAGGTACCCGGCTGGGACCTCAACTGCGCCGTCGTCGGGGCCGTTCTCGCAGAACTCTCTTTCAGGTCCCGCATCGACACCGATATGGAGTCCCTCTTCCTCCTGGACCGGACAGAAACCGGCGATCCTGCCCTCGACCCCATCCTCGAGGTGATCGCGGGTGAGCCGGTCCAGCGAAAGGCCCAGTACTGGATCGAGCGGCTCGCTCCCCGTGCGGAGTCGATCATCGATCTGACCCTGGATCACCTGGTCGACCTGGGAATCCTGCAACACCACGATGGTGGGTTCTGGACGCTGGCCCACGCGATGGGGCCGGTCGGACTCTTCACCGCCTCCCCGGACGGCAGCGGAACGCAGTTCGTCAAGACACGCATCAGCCAGGCGATCTTCCACAACGAGATTCCCGACCCAAGAGACGTCGTCATCATCTGTCTCATCAACACGTGCGACGTATTCCGCTTCATGTTCCAACTCGATGAACAAGCTGAGGACCGCATCGACTTCATCTGCAACATGGATCTCATCGGCCGGTCCATCGCCGCCGCGGTCTCCCACAACCTTGCCGGCCCGCTGCTCCGGCGTTCTGCCCTGGCCAAGAAGATCCCGGTTGTCCCCCTGCGCAAACTGCTGCTCAATCCACACATCCGCTCCGGCAACATTCCGGCGCTCTTCGCGGACCTTGCCCGACAATACGGCCCGGTGTTCCAACTCCGCCCCCCGTTCACCGAGCCGATGATCTTCCTTGCCGGGCCGGCAACGAACGAGTGGGTAAACCGGCGTGGGCGCATGTACCTGAGAGCCAAGGACTACTTCAGTGAGTTCGAGAAGGTGTATGGCGCCAATGGAGTGTTGCCTTCGCTGGATGGCGCCGATCACTTCCGGCTCCGCAAGTCCATGGCCCCGGCGTACTCCCGCAGGCGGCTGGCCACACAACTGGACCAACTCTACGGACATGTGCGCGACCACATGACGGAGTGGAAGGTGGGAGACGCCTACTTCGCAACGCCGATGTGCAGGCGGATGGTCAACGCACAGATCTCACCCCTTTTCGTCAGCGTGGACTCGCAGGACCTCATCGACGATCTGATGACGTACAAGGAACGCGCGCTCAACACCCACATCGTGAGGGTGCTGCCCAAGTTCATGCTGAAGACACCGGGAATGAGGCGCCGCGCGAAAGCTGTCGAAACGTTGCTGGAACGGGTCCAGAGCGGGCATACACCGGCTCAACGCGCTGACAGTCCGCGGGACCTTGCAGATGACTTCCTGAGCCTGCATGCCAGCGACCCGCAGTTCGTCCCGGAGTCGAATCTCCGGTTCGCGTTCTCGGCGGCCCTGATCGCCAGCGTGTATCTCGGCGATGCGGTCAACTTCGCCCTGTATGCCATGGTGTCCCAGCCCGGACTCCAAGCTCGAGTCCAGAAGGAAGCCGATGCGCTGTTCGAGGGCGGCGATCCGCAAGGCCGGGACTTCAACCCGTCCACCATCGACGTCACTCACCGCCTCATGATGGAGTCCCTGCGCATATACCCGATCGTCCCGATGTCCATGCGCAACGTCATGAACGCATGCCTGGTCGAGGGGTATGAGTTGCCGGTGGGGTCACGGATCCTGATCGCCCAGACAGCCTCGCACTACATGGACGACGTCTTCCCGGACCCCTTCAAATTCGACATCGATCGCTACCTGTCTCCCCGCCTCGAGCACAACAGTCCCGGGTACGCCCCGTACGGACTGGGCACCCACAAATGTCTCGGGTCCCGCTGGATGGAACTGCAGCTGACCGTCAACGTGCTCATGGTCGCGCACTACTTCACCCTCGAGATAGCCCCCGCCGACTTCAAGCTCAGGTTCAACCCGTTGCCGTCGATGAAGCCGAGCAAGAAGCTGAAGTTCCGGATCGTCGAGCAGAGACGCGGGCTACCCGATAGTTGATAGTGGCTAGTTGATAGTTGCCAGCTCCGTTTCTTAACGGTGAAGAGTCAGTGCCAACTAGCAACTGACGACTAAGCGGGTTCCTCGGCTGCGCCGTGGCGTCGATGTACGGCTTCGATCGTGTCGTCGAGCTCGGCTGCCCAGCGGCGCATCCTCGAGCGGAGCCGCATGTTCTGGTAGGAGCCCCAGACCGTCATGGCGGGCGGCACCAGCACGATGGAGACGATCAGCGAGTACGCGATCGTGATCGCCGCGGTGATGGCGAACTGCTGGGATGCGGCCAGAGGTGAGAACACCAGCACTCCGAGTCCTAGCGCCGTGGTCAGAGCAGAGCCCAGCAGCGCCGATCCCGTGGTGGAGAGCGTCCGGATCGCCGCCTTCTCCGGGTTTCGCTCGTATGCGTACTCCTCGCGGTAACGATGGATCATGTGAATGGTGTAGTCGACCCCGATCCCGATCGAGAGCGCGGTGATTATGGACGTGATGAGCGTGTAGGGAATGTCCAGCAGCGCCATGGTGCCCAGCACCGATATGAGCACGAGCACTATCGGGAACACCGCCACAAAGCCCAGCGCCGGCTGACGCACCGTCACCCAGAAGAAGAGGGCGAGAACGGTCAGTGCCACCGCGACGGTGGTGCTGATGGCCTCCGTCTGCTGCTCAGTGATGGCGTCGGTAACGGTGAACGAGATGATGCTGGACGAAGTCGCGGTGAGGGCGTCGTCGTCGCCGAACCAGAGTTCCTCGATATCCCGCTGGGTGGTCCTCGCCTGCGATGTGTCGCCTGCGAAAGCCGGGAATTGGAGCAGCATGGCATCGATGCCGCCGGGATTGTTGACCAGGAGACGCCCCAGGAAGGGATCTTGCGCCTCGAGACGGTCGAGGAAGTCCTGCATCAACCCGGCATCGAGCTCGATCCCGGCGGAGGCTTCCTGGAGTAGGGCGGCAAGCTCCGGGTCGTACCGGTCGCCGGGCGCCCCGCTGTCGTTGACCCAGTCGTGTACCACCATGTCAAACGATGCCTGGATCGGCCCCGCTGCCGCGCCGGGGCGGAGCGTCTCATCCGCGAAAGCGGTGGTGAGGTCGTGGAGGTCGATGAGCGTGCGGGTGTCGGTGGCTTCGGCCATCACCAGCAGGCTGACCATCTCCGTCGAGCCGCCGATAGCCGCATCCAGCGTGTCCATGTCCTCCAGCAGTCCGCCACCTCTCGGAAGGATGTCGCGGATGCTGAACTCCGACTCGAGGTCCCTCGCCGCGAATCCGAGCGCGATCGTCACCGCTATCACCGCGACGATGTAGGGCGTCGGCCGGCGTGTGACTCCCCTCCCCAGCGACTCCGCCAAGGGTCGGATGCCAGGCAAGGCAGTCGAGATCGGGCGCGGATCCTTCAACTTGCCCCGAGCCGCCCGCCTCCGATCGATGATCGTCCGGCCGGCCGGAATGAGCGTCAGCATTACCAGCAGGCTCATCCCGACGCCCAGCCCCGCTATGACGCCGAAGTCGTTGACTATCCCGATCGGCGAGAACAGGCTCACCAGCAGGCTGACGATCGTGGTGACCGCGGCAAGGGTGAGAGGCAGTGTGACGTGACGCAGTCCCTTGCGGACGGCCCCCACCACCTCCTCGCCCGCCAAGCGCTGCTCGCGGTAGTGCGAGACGATCTGGATCGCGTAGTCCACCGTGAGACCGATCAGGATGATCGGCACCATCGTGGTGAGGGAGTTCGGAGGGCCGACAAGACCCAACGCGTTCGGTCCGAGCCATCCCTCCGCCCCGGTGATCCAGATGATCGACAGTAGGAGTCCTCCGATCGTGAGGAGGAGATCCGAGATCGTGCGCATGAAGAGCAGGATCAGCGCCGCGATCAACAGGAAGGCCGCACCCACCAGGGGTGCCATCCCCTCCTCGGTGGCCCTCTTGTACTCGTCCTCGACCACCACGGGCGAGACGCTGGTCACCCGCAGCGGGCCCTCGTCCGCATCTGCCAACTCGTCGACCCTCCGGGAAGCGTCATAGATTCGCTCGTCCTTGGTGTCCTGCAGGTTGATGGTGGCAATGGCGACCCGCGTCCCGTCCGTGTCCATGCCGGTCGTGGCGGCGAGTGCCTCCCCGATGCCCGGAACGTTGCGGACGGAATCGATCTGCTCCTGCGTGACCGACTCGAAGCTCTCCACCTGCAGCACGGCCTTGACCAGGAACGAGGGCGCGAACACAGGATCGGGCTGCGCCAGTATCTCTCCCACGCCCGGATCAGTAACGATCTCGTTGACGAGGCTGTCCATCTGCGCGAGACCCCCGGGTGTGAGCGCGTCCCCACGGAAGAGAAGCGTCGCAACGTGAGCCCCTCCGGAATCGCCGAAGAGTTCCTCTATCTCTGCCAAGGCTTGGGCGACACGGCTCCCCTGGGGAAGGGTCTCGGCAGTCTCCGGCGGCTCGGCGCGCTGTGCCGTCCCGGCGCCCAAGGCAAAGGTGATGACTAGGAGGACCGCGATGGTGACCCATGGGTAACCCGTCACCATCCGGCGCAGTCGATCGAGCGCCTTACTCATGGCCTGCCATGGAAATCACGTCGCGTCTGAACATTAACCCTTCCCAAAACCGACCGCTCCGAATCGGCGGACAAGCCCGAAAATGGAAGCGACCTCGAGTACTCATCGTGCAGCGTCACGAAGCCTAACAGTGACCCGGCTCGGCGACTCATGCTGCTCGGGATAGAACTGGGCGCAGTAGCGTCGATAGCTCATGATCTCGCCGTCGGAAGTGCAGAGGCGGGGCCGGGGCCGGTACCGCTTGCGGCTCCAGATAACCACATCCTGGCGAACGTCCTGCATCTGGAAGGCCGCCATGATCTTGTTCATGATGGGGGCGCGCAGCTTGGGGGGCAGGAAACCCAGCCCTGCGATCCACCTCTTCGGTTGGCGGATCTCCCGCACCTGCGAGACGAGGGACAGGTCGATGAGGATGCCGTCCACCGGCGTGGCCAGAACCCACAGGCGAAGGTCCATCCCGATCGTGTGCTCGCGGATCTGCACATAGGAGTAGCCGAGCCCGTGTATCAGCGTGTCGGCGGACACGTCAAGGGTCAGCCTGGCGATCCCGGCGATCTTGCGGGTTCTCCTGAAGTCGAACCGGCTCACGAGCAACGGTCCGTCCACCGACGCTCGCTCCACGCGCTTCACGTTGCCGTAGCCGTGGACGTAACGCAGGTGGCCAAGATCCACAGAGTTCTCCGTGGTCTCCTGCGGATGGCCGGGGAAGCGTACGGTGCTGATATCGAGACCGCTCCACCCGTCCTGGGGCGGCGTGTCGGCGGGCAGGCTCCATTGCGGTTCTCGCCCCCCGTGACCCCACCAGACGAAGATCAAGTCGAGGACCTCCTGGGTCTCGAAGGTGCGCAACCTCGCCGCCTTGGGCGGTCTGGCGTACGGTGTGGCGACGCACCGGCCACTCACGTCGAACTCGAAGCCGTGGAAGGGACAGACGAGGCGGCCATCGCATACGCGGCCTCCGGCGGCCGGTCCCATATCGGCGCCCAGGTGCGGGCAGAAGGAGTCCGCCACGCAGACATTGCCGTTCTCGTCGTACCAGATGACGATGGTCTCTCCCATCCAAGTCCTCTGGATGAGCCCGGCCCTCCGTACATCTTGGCGGCTCGCGACGAAGTACCAGCCCTCCGGGAAGGGGGACGGCAATCGACCGCTCCCGAGCGCCACAGATCGGCTTGACATCGATCAAAACCCCCCTCTCCCCACGCCGGGCTGGAAGTTTCGCGCTTAGACAGAGCACCATCGAATGCGAGACCCGCTGACCAACCGCCTGATTGCGGACTCTTACATACAAGTGCTGTTACAGGCTAGCAATGTCGGCCCGGAATCCTGTCCATTTACCCGTCGCTACCGTACTTAGTGGAGACTTAACTGTCCTTGGCAGTATGCAGATTCGATGAACTCTGTTGAGAGTATCTACACGGGATAGGCAGGGTGACTTGCGGAGCCTTTGGGAGCACCGTCGGACGGTCTGGGCGCTGCGGACAAGAAGGTTCAGCCTCATACCTTCTTGAAACGCCACCCGTACATAAGGCTGCCGTAGTGATTGAACGAACGCCTCGCGCCGGAATCATCGAAGGGATAGTCCGCACCCAACTGCGTCGCTGCCGCGAGCCCGCTCACGAAGCAGGTCTCCTGGCTGTTGATCAGGGTGTGGGCTCCACAGTGCCAGGTCCGTCTTCTACCCTGGATGAAGCGGAAGAGATAGATCAGCCAGGCTACGTGGCGCACATCATGCACGATGTGCTGGAACCACCACCGTCCGATGACCCTCCGCTCGTCGATCCGGCTGATGGGGTTGTAGGTCACGAGGCAAGGCTTGTCGGACCGGTTCGCCCACGGCTGCTGGTTATGCATGATGTAGGTGATCTCGTAGTTGTCCGGCCTGGCGCCGTACTGTTCGATGTGGTTGCTGCGCGTCTCCAGCGGGTTCACTTCATTGTCAGGTAGGACCGAGGGATCCGAATGCACCACGGTGTGATTGTGGAGTTCGCTCTCGTAACGTATCGACGACAGGATGTAGCGCTCCACCATCGTGGGCTTGTCGAGGATCATCAGCGTCTGGTTCGCATTGCACGCGAAGATCACGCCGTCGAACGTCTCCTTCAAACCCGCTTCGTCCTCGACCACAACACCCGACGGATGGCGGTACACCTTTAGGACCGGACGGTTGAGGTAGATCTTCTCCGCGAAGTCGGCCGACAGGTTCTCGTAGATGCGTCGTGTCCCCTGATCCCATGTCTGCATGGAGGTGGCGACTTCGATGTCGAAGAACTCGAGATATCTCGAGAAAAGAGCCGCAGGCATGTCGAAGACGTTGGTCGCCATCAGGAAGTTGACGAACATCGGCTTCAGTATCTTGTAGCGGAAGTCCCCGGAGAAACCACCTAGGTTCAGGACCGTCCCCATGCTGATGTAGTTGAACGGGTTGATTGCGTTCAGGAACTTCGACCGTGAACGGCTCAGATACCCAAACCAGTGAAGACGTCTCAGAACTCGTTGAAACCTCGCGATCTCCGGCTGGAGTTGCTGCCTGATCTCGGAGTCGAAGTCATGAGCGTACACCTGACCACGGTATTTGACGCTATAACTGAATTTGGTATCGATCATTTCGATACCAAACTCCTTCATCAGTAACACGACATGGTGATAGACCGACGGGATGCAGGCGGTGACCGAAATGTCGAAGGGGATCGAGCTGCCGTCAGCCTGGGGGCATCTCAGCTGTGACGGCATTCCCGCCGATCCGATCCTGGGCCTCGAACAACCGGAAGTCGAATCGGTCGGGGTGGTGGTGCAGACCCCATGCCGCGCCCAGCCCGGAGATGCCTCCGCCGACGATTGCAATGCGTCGCAGTGTTGTACCTCCCGCACAGGTTGCCACGACCTTATCGTTGAGAACACGCGTTGCTTGGTGACCAGGCCAGGATGTACTCGAGGGCCGGCCGGACCCCTCTAAGACGATTGGTTCCTAGATGATTAGTTCCTAGGTAGCAGGTACTAAGTGCTTAGCGTTAGATCGGGTACGTTTCCGTTCTCAGTCATACTGGCCAACCTTCGGCCTCCCGCTATGGGGAAGTCTTCTTGGAGTAGATGATGGGTGGCCAGACGACGCAGTACTTATTCCTCAGCGGAGTCAGCCGGGACCATCAGCATCGCTACCGGTACCTCGATCTCACTGCTGCGGAACCAGACTCCCAACGGGAGATCGGTCGGCAGGTACCGGATGTCGGGGATGATCTTCTCGCCGTCGGCGCCCACGAAGCCCAACTCGGTTCGGCCAGCGGAAACTCGCCGCGCCCGGATCCTCCCGATCGAGTCTCCTCCTACCTCGACCTCACCGCTCACCTGCCACCTGCCGTGTGGCGCGTCTTCGCGCAGGAAACGCGCCGGTGGCAAGACTTGCTCACCGCCCACAAGCTCGATGCCGTGCTCGAGGCGACCGTCATCGCCCAGCCGGGCGATGATGCGCAGCCGATAGGCCTCGGGGTTCGAGGCCGGTTCCTCGCCCGTCCCAAGACCGAGCCTCCTGCGAAGCTCGGAACTGCGGTCGATCGACAGACGCTGCAGGAAACGGAGGCTCGCTGCGCCGACCGTCTGCACAGCGCACAATGCGCTGTCGACTGCGAGCCCGTGGACAGGCCGGAGCGCCCGCATTTCGGCGTCGAGAGCGAGCAACTGGTCGATGTTGGCCACCTCCGCCGCCTCGAGCGCGTCGCCAAGGGCATCCGCTCCGGGGTCGCAACCCACCTGGTCCGCCATCATCCCCTGGACACCCTGGTCCTGCCAGCCCTCATCGGCCGCCCGGGCCGCGGCGACGATCTCGCCTGCCGTCACGGCCGCCGCGACGACACTCTCGGCGTAGGCGACCTGCGAGTGGACTTGGAGCGCCTCCTCGAACGACAACGCCGTCCCATCCTCGATCCGGCTGAGGAGCGATCGCCAGGAATCAGCCATCCACGCGTACTGGGAAGACGCTGCATCCGCCACCTCCAAGACCGAATCCTCGATCGCTATGGGATTGAGCGCCTCGCCGGCGGCCATGGAGTCGATCATTCCCGATGCGCCGACAACTGAGGCGTATCGCTGTGCGAAGGCGTTGAGGAGCGTGCTGGCCGAAAGGTTCGCCCCGGTGACCGCTTCGGGGTCCGCCTCCTCCGACAACTCCGAGATCGCCGGCCTAGCGAACAAGCCATCCAATAGCTGGGTGAGCACTCCCGCCGTGTAGATGGCTTGCAGCCGGACCTGCGGATCTACCTCTGCATCCGGGTCGGCCGCGGAGCTCACGGATGTCGTGACCTCTCCGTCGTTGTCCGCTTCCGCGGAAACTGTGTACGCACTGCCGTCTACGCGCACGTCGACGCGTTCGAAAGTCGGGCCGTCCAGGACCATCAGGTTCTGCCAGAGGCCATGGAACCCGATCTCGTCACCCTTCCCGTCGTAGGTGACAATCCCTACGAACACCCACGAAGGGCCGGACCGGTTGATGCTGACATCGAATGGGGCAAGGTCGCCGAGCTCAGTGCTGCCCCCGCTCGCCGTCTCGGACCCGGTGTGGTACGACACACCAGCCTGCCAACGGTCTGCGGTCAGTCTGGTGCGGTCGAACACGCGGGGTCCAACCACGTAAGGCACGGCGTAGCCGCCTTCGGCGAGGTCGCCTCCGACGTTTCCGGCGCGGTAGTGGACGGGGAAGGAATCGCCCGCGACGACTTCCGCGGGGGTATGCACTTCCTCGATCTTCAACCGGGGCCCCTTCTGGTCCTCCTGCTCATCCACGAGGTGCACCGTGAGGTTGAAGTCGGCCCGCAGGGGTTGGTAATCGCGTTCCAGGTAGGTGGTCGCCTCGATGAAGTAGGCCCCGGCCGGGAGGTACCGGACTATGCGGGAGTTGCGCCGCTCCCCGCCATCGTCGTTGGCTCCGATGATGCCACCCGTTAGCGATGCCAAGGACATGACAGGATCGCCTTCTTCCGATGTCAGGTCGATGCGCACACGACCGGCATGAGCGAGGTTGAACGTGTAGCCGTGGGCCGGGTGCTCCACGACGAAGCGCGAACCGCACGTATCGATGGTCCAGGTTCCGGACGCGGTCAGATCGGTGCCCGTTTCCAGCGTGCCGAGATGCACCGGCTCGCACCCGGAGACGTAGCTGACAGCGATGCCGAAGTCCGCAGGTCCCCGGCTCCGCCCGCCGACTGTCGTTGCCTCGATCATGTACACGCCGGGGAGTAGGTCTCGCTCCACCCGGGCGTCCAGGTTGGCTCCACCGTCGTCGTTCTCAGCGATGCGGGTGCCGTCCTCCGCGAGTAGGTAGAGGTATGGATCCGCCCCGGCGGATGTCAACTCGACCCTGACTCGTCCTGGCGCAGCGACGCGGAAGCGATAGGTATGAGCGTCACTACCGGCACGGAAACGCGAGTCGCAGTCCTCAGTCGTCCAGCGACCGACCGTGTCCAGGGAGGCGTCGGGGCCGCCAAGAGTCCCGAGCTCGGTGACCTCGCAGCCCTCGGACTCCTGCGCCGACACAGTACCCGATGCCGGAAGCGCCAGTAGGCTCGCGACCAAGGTGAAGGCGATGCAAGCCTGTGCCAGCCTGTGTAGTCGTAGCTCCTCAGCCAAGACCGGTTTCATATCGAACTCCTCCCGATTCGGAATGGTGTCATACAGGCACCTTGATTCCGTTGAGCACCGCTGATGCCGTCGGCGGTGCGATCCTAATCACTTTGTCGTCTCCGCGACTTCGACCTCCCCGAAACTGCATCGGCCCGTAGACGTACCAGCAGCTTCCGCAGGGGCACAGGATTGAGTGTCCTCATCGCCTCGGCGGGTTTCCGTTCCCGCCCGAGAAGCCGGCAAACCTCTTACAGGCGATGTGGGAACCGATCACCCTTCGCCTGGATGGATGAAGCTATTGGATGTGGTCTGGCTCTCTAACGACCATGCCAATCAGGCTGTCAGAGAGGCCAAGGAATCGCTCTTTCTGATCAGCGCCACACCCAGCAGGATGACCCATGCTATCTGGAAGAACACCGCGACGTTGCCCAAGAGGTAAAGGGTGAAGACGCTGTCCTCGAGGAGGGTCGCTAGCAGGAGGAGCAACGATCCAACAATTGCCGGGGCCACGCCCAGTAGCTGTGCGAGCAGCCTATCCGCGCCAAGTAGGCGCACGTTCATCAGTGACACAGCGAAAAAGGCCACGCCTACCAGGATCAGGATTGTGGCAAAGATTCCGAGGGACCCTCCGATTACCATGAACACGACGGCAGTATCAAGTGCATCTCCTGTTAAGGCCTCGGCGGGGGTATATCCGAGGGTTACAGACATCAAGAAGTTCATTGCGAAGCCCGCGGTCCGGACTGACAGGCCAATTATAAGGAACAACATCCCTAGTTTCCTTAGGTATCCCTCGCTACCGCTGTCTCCCATCACTTCCTTCAGACCCCAGAATCCCACTAACAGGCCGAAGGAGGCTATGAATCCTACGTCCACCAGCAGAGTGACTAGCGTACTATGCGGTGCCATTCCAAGAATTGCCTCCTGCATAGCTGCCTGCGGACCGTTAGGGTTTTCTCCCGGGAAGACGCCTGGCCTTAGACTGCTGACCAACGTATCCACCAGCGGCCCGATTACCAGGAGCCAACCAGCTATCTTTCCTAGTTTCGCCGATGTCACAACGATCTCCTTTGTACTGTCCTAACTGGCGAGAATACGGAGATCCACCCGCTGTGGAACCTGTAGACCCCTCACTTCAGATCACTGTAGCAAGATCCTTCGGATCCGGCGCGGCATAGGTTCTCACTCAGAGCCTGTTGGCTTGCTCTTGGTCTTCGACCCCACACTTGGCGATGTCCTCGGCGCTGCTGCAACTATGAGGCTGTCCGGGTAACTGCAGACGCGAATCGGCCTGCTCCCGACCCGGCAATGCGACCGAAGACCGCCCCGATCGTGAGACCAAAACCGGCGAGGTAGCCAGCGGTGAGCACGTTTCCCGACATGATCTCCCCAGCGGCGAAGAGGTTGTCGACCCGGCCTCGGTCTGTCTGCAGATGGGCGTCGGCATCGACTTTGACGCCGAGATAGGTGAAGGTGATCCCGCATCGCAGGGGGTAGGCGTAGAAGGGCGGGGAGTCGATCCGCAGCGCCCAGTTGGACTTCGGTATGTCGAGGCCGGTCGTGCTCCGCCCGTCGAGGCGGCCGTGATCGAAGGGGGGGTCGGCCGGAACCGACGAGTTGAACTGGCGGATCGTCCGCTCTAGTGCATCCAGGGGCAGTCCCGCCTGCTGCGCCAGACCGTCGAGCGTCTCCGCTTGGTACGGCGGGTAGAGGCCCGGTATGAACAAATGGTTGACCTGCGAATCGAATACCGAGAAGGCGATCTGATCCTGCTGCGCCGCGATCAGGTGACCCCAACTGGCGTATCTCCTCGGCCAGAGGTCCTCTCCCTCGTCCGCGAAACGCTGAGCAGCCTTGTTCACCATGATGGACAACGGCACCGAGTCGATCCGCGTAACGATGCCCCCGTCGAAGTCCGGGGCGCGGGCGTCGACGCTGATTGCGTGCGCCCCCTTCGGATCGCCGACCGACAGCGCACCGCGTCCAAGAAGTGCCTTGAGCGGACCCCCAATGTTGAAGGGCGACCCGCGGATCACGAACCGGTCCGCCGCCTCACCCCAGTTCTCGCGGAGCCACGCCTTGTTGGCCTCGAACCCGCCCGACGCGACCACGACGGAGCGGGCCGCTAGCTCGGTCGGTTCCCCATCCACGAGGGCGACAACTCCCGAGGCGCGATGCCCCTCCAACAGGATGTCTGTCACCGGAGTCTCGTAACGCACGCCGATCTTGTGCCTGGCGGCCGACGCGTACAAAGCGTTGAGCATCGCCTTGCCGCCTCCCAGGAAGAACCTGTTGGTCCTTGACAGGTGAAGCGTGCCCTTCAGGGAAGCCTGCCAGTGGACACCGTGCTGCGCCATGAAGCCGGGAACCGACTCGGACGCCCTGATCACCATCCGGGCGATGTCCTCATCGATGTCCTCGTCGCTCACCTTGACGAGGTCCGCCCAGAGCTCCTCTTCCGTATAGGTGCCGGTCAGAATCCCGTCACCGCCCGCGTGGATGTGGCGGATGTTGCGCGTGTGGCGCGTGTTCCCACCACGCATGTCGATGGGCGCCGACTCCAGGACGAGGACCCGGTCGACGAAGCGGCTCGCTGTCAAGGCGGCACAGAGCCCCGCGTTGCCGCCGCCCACGACGATCACATCGGCTGCTGCCTTCATGGGAACCCGTCACCCGCCGTCATCGAACCCCCCGAGGCTCGCCGACTCGACGCTCTAGCGATACCCGATCCCGGCCTGTTGGCCCAGTACATGGCAGTATTATATGGTTCGTGAACCCGCCGAGCATGCGTGTGCCGACTGCAAGTGTCGCGGTCGCGGCCGACCCTCCCCGGATCCTGGGTGTAGGCCTACTCAACGAGGCGCAGCGTCAGTTCGACATCTGCAACGCCTGCCGCTACTGCGAGGGACTGTGCGCGGTCTTCCCTGCCCTCGAGCGGCGCTCCATCTTCACCGAGGGCGACGTCCTCTACCTCGCCAACCTGTGCCACGACTGCCGCAGCT
The DNA here is from genome assembly GCA_965219685.1 of Candidatus Spongiisociaceae bacterium. Classification (GTDB taxonomy): domain Bacteria; phylum Actinomycetota; class Acidimicrobiia; order Spongiisociales; family Spongiisociaceae; genus JAPPFW01. Next base: position 2,990,502 of record CBDCOH010000002.1, read on the forward strand.
GCTTTGACGTCTGCCCCTACGCCACCCCGCACCAGTTCGCGGTGGACATTCCCCCGTTGATGAGCCGTATCCGGGAGAAGACCTACCAGAGCTACGCACGGCCCAAGGCTCTCGGGCATCTCCTCCTGGGACCCGCCCGCGGACGAGCCTGGCTTGCGGCGCTCGCGGTTGCGGTGACCATCGCGCTCGGATTGCTCATCCTGGGATGGGACCGGCTCGTGGCCCCGCCCGCCGACGAGGCGGCGTTCTACGAATTGATCCCGTTCATGGTGATGACCATTCCGGCGTCCGTCCTCTCGGGCCTCGCCGTGCTGTTCCTCGGCGCCGGCTTGCTTGCCTTCTGGAGGGACACCACCGACCGGCGAGCCGATCTGGGATCGATGCGGGAAGCCATGCAGGCCGCCTTCAGCCTCAAGAACATGCACGGGGGAGGACCGGGGTGTACATATCCGAAGGAGGCACCCGCCAAGAGCCGCCTGGTCATGCACTCCCTGGTGTTCAACGGTTTCCTCGCCACGTTCCTAGCTACGATCCTCGCCGCCGTCTGGCAGGAACTGCTCGGGAGGCTGCCCCCCTATCCCCTGTTGAGCGCACCCGTGATCGTCGGAACGATCGGCGGGATCGCAACCATCGCAGGATGCATCGGGCTACTCGTGCTGAGGGCCGGTAGCCGGACGGAACTCGAGACGTCCGGGGCTCGGCTCCTGGATCTCGACTTCATCACCCTCCTCCTCCTGATCAACGGGTCAGGACTGGCACTGCTGGCTTTGCGGTCGACGACGGCCATGGGACTGCTCCTGCTGGTCCACCTGGCCCTGGTAGCAGCCTTCTTCGTGAGCCTCCCGTACGGCAAGTTCGTCCACGCGACCTACCGGACCAGCGCGCTCATCCAGGACTCCCTGGAGAAGAGGACCGGCGCCTGATCCAACCCTCCGGAACGACCGGCGAACTCCGGACGGGAAGCACTCCACGGCCGGTTCAGACCATGAAACTAGCAACTAGCAACTAACGAAGAGGGTCAGGTCCAGCCCGCGCGAACACGGGCGTTGTCGTGTTCAGGTAGTGGACAGCAGGGATTCAGAGAACCTGGGGATCCGGCGCGCTAGCGCGGACCTGCAACCTCGACGGTCACGATGTCGACGCCACGATACTTCCGGTGACGGACCGTTGAGGCGTAGTGGCGCAGCAGGCAGAGAGATATCGAATCCTCCTCGGGAGTGCCGCCCGGCTCACTCAGGTACGCCAGCCGGTCCTCGATGTTCTCGTCTTCCAGAACCGCCATGAACTGAAGCTCGATCATGCCGGAGCTCGGTTGAGCGGTGATTATGAGACGCGAGCGCGCTTGGTCCTCTCTCGCTTCCTGCAGGTTCGACAGCACCTCCTCGCCCACGAGATGAAGGCGTGATACCGAGTCGGCGTCCCAGCCTGTCCTCGTCGCCACTTGTTCGAGGAAGCCCCGGATGGTTGGCAGTGCGTCCATGTGCAACTCGACCTCAAGGCGCGTGCGTTTGCGGCCGCTCAGCTCGAATATCGCGGTCAGCAGGATCGCCGAGACCGTGCCCATCGTCAGACCGTTCCCGAGCAGCGTTCCCCAAGCGCCACCGATGAGGTCGGTGACGACGTTCGTGCCCTGCAAGCCAAAGCCCACTCCGAGCGAGACACCGACGATCAGTGCCTTGTGTGGCTGCAGACCGTCTTGAAAAACCGTTCGCAGGCCCTCCACGAACAGCAGCCCCATGATGATCGACAGGTATGCGATGCTGACCGCGCCAGGAACGGTTATCAGCAGTGCCATCGCCTTGGGGAGCAGGGCCAAGACCAGGAGCATAACGCCAACGGTGTATCCCACCCTGCGCGAGGCGACGCCGGTAAAGCTCGTCAACGAGACCGCGGTGGCGTTGGCGGTTCCGGTAGGTAGCGTTCCGGCAATACCGCTGAGCAAGCTGGTCAAGCCATTTGCGTTGACGGCGCCCTGCACGAGGCGGTAGTCCGTGACTCGTGGCTTCCGCCAGGAGACCTGCTGTATTACGACGCTTCCGCTCATCGACTTGATCGCACCCGCCATCGACACGATCAGGAACATCGGAAGCAGCGACCAGAACTCCAGGCCCGGCGCGAGGTCCAACCCGGGTAGCCGCGGATCGGGGAGGGCGACCCATGCTGCTTCGCTCACCGCCGCCGCGTCGTAGAGACCGAACACCACCGCAGCGATGCACCCGGTCCCGATGCCGACGAGCGGCGACCAGAGGCGTAGCACGCCCCGCGCGCGCAATCCGAGCGCCGCTGAGGCAACCAACGTCACCACCGCCACGAACACCCCGCCGAGGGCAGGTGCCCCTTCGGGCGCCTTCTCCAGCCTCCCGACGGCAACCTGCATGACACCCGCCGATATCAGCATGATCACGATGCCAGACACGACCGGCGTGATGATCCGGTGCAGTCGAGAGAGCCACAGCGCCAGAGCGAACTGGAAGGCCGAGGATACGACCACCAGAGTGGCCAGCGTCTGCGGTCCGGCTTCGTTCAAGGCCAACAGTGCAATAGCCACATAGCTCGGCGTGGTGCTGGTGATCAGGTTATGGCCACCTCCGATTGGTCCCAGACGACCTGCCTGCAAGATGGTCGCGAGGCCGCCGGATATGACCGCAGCCAAGACGAGCCAGGTGATGTCGGCCTCGCCGAGACCCGCCGCGTTCGCAAACAGTGAGATGGTGATAACCGTGGGCGCGGCAATGAGCACTACGCCCTGCACCCCCATGCCCAGCGACAACGCCAAGGGGCACCGGTCATCGGGATCGTAGGTGATACTGTCGGGCTGGTCCATCAAAGCGTCAACCATGGCGTGCGCAGTCTACGGTCAAGCCGACATGATCGGGCCCGCTGCAAAGGGCGTGAGGATAGGTCGCCACCTTGGATTCCCGGCCCCAGAGCCCGGCGGTTGGCAACGAGCAGGCATGGTTCCCGGCCATCGAGTCCGGAAGCCGTCGAACCAACTGTCCAGGCCGGCAGGAACCCCGGTGGAGCAGGACGGGCAACTCCCTGGAACACAACACCACACTCGCGCCCGACTCTGGCGACTGGTGATCGAGGGTCGGGAAGCATCCTCTCTCCGGGCTGGGGCCATCCGTTGACCAGGAGGTGTGCTCTGGAATCTCGTGTGCGGGTCCAAGTCGGGGGTGTCACCTAGTGCTCGCCCTGCACCTCTGACGGCAGCACGGAACGTACGAACGGCGTCCCCCCGGCGGTGTCAGTAGGACCCCGCGGAGGAGCCTCCATCCTTAGAGGGGGGTGACCCCTAGTTGACGGTGGGGCGTGATGTCGTAGATGCTCGCCCCGTCTTTGTCTCTGGAGTAGACAACGACTCTGACCACGTCGCCCGCCTGGGGCCGGAACGCCACGCATGGCGGGGCACTCTCGCCGTTGTTGATGTAGGTGTCGTTGTCGTCCATGGCATACAGCACTCCATGATCGGCACCATTGCCCTCGGTTGCGAAGTGAGTGGCCGGGATCTCGTCGGCGAGATTGCCACCGAAGGTCTGATGCACGGTGATCTTCCTGTCGTCACCATCGCCGTCGGTAGCGGCCACGTAGACATTGGTGGCGGCTGTGGTGCCACTGGCGGTAGCGCCAGTCAGACTCTGATAGATGATCTGAACACCGTCGGTGTGGGGGTCACCGTCCACGAGCAGACCCTCGCTGTCCACTTGGGCCCGAGCGATCCGGTAAGCGATATCCAGGCTATGAGTGGTCCGTGCGATGTCGTTGACCGAGAACGATGCCGCGGCCATACCGCGGCTGCTGCTGCCGGATCTGATGCTCGGCGTCTTGACGACATCGGAGATTGTTTGCACGCCGGGGGTGTCCGGGTCGATGTCGGTGAAATGCTCGGAGCCGTTCCCGTCAAGCGCCAGGGTAATCCTGTAGGCATTGCCGTTGTCGTCCAACCGGATACCCTCACCGTACTGGTCCAACAACCGGGCGGAGACACTGATGTCGGCGTCGTCGCCGTCACCGTCACCATCGACCAACACATACTCGGTGGCCGAAATGGCGGTCTTCTGATAGACGGGCGTGTCCTCAACCCAGTTGAAGGTGATGGTGCCCATAGTGTTGGCCGTGCCGTCGGTCTTACCGTCGGCATCGACCGTGAACATCACCATGTCGACTACGTCTTGGTCTGCGGCGCTCTCCACATCCTTGGGAGCACTGACCGTGAACGTGACCGTCCCGTCATCGCTGGTTGTCCTGGTCGCCTCATGGATGTTCTCATAGGTGATGACAAAGCTGTCGCCGGCGTCAGCGCCGTCCGGACCACGGTCGAAGACGTACCTCGTCCAACTCACCCGGATTCCCACGCCACCCTGCTTCACAGCACCACCACCTGAGTCGGTGAGTTGGCCGGTGACCACCACAGAACGGGTCGAACCTAGGTGAACTAACTTGCCGGAATCGGTAGGAGCTCCGGTGGTGGTCCTGTCCATGCCGTCGGCCGAGTCACTGCTGATCGAGGTGGTCACAGCCACCGAGTCTCTGACGGGAATCCACGACGCGGCTGCCGATACGTAGTCGTCATCGTCCAGGTCGAAGACATCTCCCGGTTCGCTGCCTATCCACGCATAAACGGTATGGGTCCTAGAGGTTGTGCCCTCGACCGCCGGGGTGGCGCCGATGCGGGCTTCGAAGTGGATGTTGCCGTTGCGATCGGTCTTGTGGTCATCGGTGCCCCATACGCAGTCACCAACCGTCTGCCTCCCGTTGCATCGGCCGGCCCTGGTGCCCGAAGTTATGAAATGAGCATCCTCGCCGCAGATGTCAGCACAGTTGTTCTGGAAGATGTCCACCAGCCCGTCGGTTACGGGACCGAACTCATCGTCTCGGACAGAGATCAGCATTGTGGCAACGTATTCGCCGTAGTCGGCCGTGTTGTCGGCCTGAATGCTCAGACCGGCCGGGCGCACGTTGGAGTGAGCCAGGGCCCCAGCCAAGAATTCGGCGGTAGACGCACGGGTAATCAGGTCGGACGAACCAAAGGTGGTGGAAGTGAGCCCGGTGACTACGCCCAACTCATACAACTGCGTGATGGCGCTATACATGTCCCCGCCGATCGAACCCACGTCGGTGTAGGGCGACTTGATCTCGGGCGCCACGTCCAAGCCGTGCTCGTCCCTTACCTTGACCTCCTCGTTTTTGGCTACGAGCGACGGTGTGTAGCCGTAGAACGTGGTGTCGTCCATCGCCGGATCACCATCCGTGAGGGGAGTCACCAGGTTCATCAACCGGGCGATGAACAGTGCCATCTGGCCACGGGTCACAACGTCGTGAGGGGCATACGTGGTAGGGGTGGTACCCCGTGTGATCCCAAGCGCCATCAGTTGCTTAATGCTGGCCTGAGTCCCGTAAGCCAAGTCGCCGATGTCGGTGAAGCCGATATCGGGGGTCGCGGGCACTTCGATTCCCACCCTTCGGGCCATGCGTGTCAGGAATAACGCCACCTGCCAGCGGGGTACGAAGCCCGACGGCGAATAGGTGCTGCCATCGCCGGTACCTATGGTGATGCCGTAGTACGCGATGCAGTGGATGTCATCGGCGTTGGGGTGCTCCGCGGGAACATCCACGAAGCCCCAGGGCTCCGAAGCGGCATTGACGCACGCATCGAACGTCGGCGTGTAGTCCGGCGTCGGATCCACGTCGGCAACTTCCGGCACTGTCCCCGACTCCGGCGTGGGCGTGGCGGGCTCGGTCGGATCGGGACGTTCGCGAATGTTCGTCGTGACCGTGGTGTTGACGGCCGGTGGGGGTCCGCCTCCGCCGCGGGGGTTGGTGATGGTGAGAGAGAACGTCTCATCGCCCTCTTCGACAGCGTCCGCAATCGTGGTAATCGTGACGGTCTTGGCGGCGGCGTCGGTTCGGGTGAAGGTGAGCGTTCCTGATTTGGCTACGTAGTCTTCGCCTGCTGAAGCTGTGCCGTCGGCGGTGGTGTAGTCGACCAACAGGTCAGCGGTAGGGATCACTCCCTGCGGAGTCAGGGTGATGGTGTAGCTGGAGCTATCGCCCTCAGTTACCGACGACGAACCCGAAAGACTAACGGTGATCGGGTCGCTCTCCGATATCGTGGCCGTCGCCGAAGTCGCACCGCTCCTCAACGATATCTGGGACGACAGCGTCGAGGTGATCGTCCCCAACGTCACCGTGAACCCCTCAGACGTTTCCGACAACCTGTCGTCGGTGGCGGTGATCGTGATGGTCTCAGTCGCTCCCGCCGCGCTGTTGGCCGCGAACGTGACCGTCCCGGACGTGGCCGACAGGTCCGAACCCTCAGCGGCGTCGGTGCCCAGCGGCGCCGACCACCCCACTGAAACCTCAGCCGCCACCGACTTGGACAGGGTCACCACAAACTCCGCGTCCGAGCCCTCCGCCACCGCCGCCGAAGGCCCCGAGATCGACAGCACCGCGCTGTCCTTATCATCCGGGGTCCCGGTAGTCGTCTTGTCATCATCAGTCAACGTCACCGACGCCGACGCCACCGACAAACCCACCTCTGTGGTCGTGCTGCCGGGGATGGTGATCGACTCGTCGCCCTCGACCACCGCATCATCAGTCGGGGTGATCACCAAAGTCCCCGTGCCGCTCGACGAGGTAGCGGGAATCGTGATCGACGCCAACGACGTCCCAACCGTGTAGTCAGTGTCCTTGGTCGCTCCGCCGGACAACGTGCCGATGGTCACGACCGTGGACCCCGGCAGCGTGCTGCCGTTCAACGTGGCGGTCACCGTCACCGACGTCTCCCCATCATCCTCGCCCAGACTCGACGGAACCGCACTCAACGTGATGCCCGACGGCGCATCATCGTCGTCCGTGATAGTGGTGGTCACCGACGCTGACGTGTTCAGGCTGGGGGTGGGCCCGCCCCCGCCCGAAGGACTCGAGATCGACACCGTGAACGTCTCACCCGTACCCTCGTCCACATCGTCCTCAGTGGTCTGGACCTTGAACGTCTGCGACCCCGCCGCGGTGCTGGTGAACGTCAACGTGCCCGACTTGGCCGTGTAATCCGTCCCCGCCGTTGCTGTGCCGTTCGCTGTCCCGTAGCTGACGGTGAGATCCGCAGTGGGGGTTACACCGGTGGGTGACAACGACACCGTATAGGACGTGGTGGAGTCCCCCTCGTCCACCGACGACGGCCCACTGATGTTGACAGTGATCGCATCCGAGGCTGAGATCGTCGCGGTCGCCGAGGACGCACCACTCTTCAACGAGATCTGGGACGAGAGCGTCGAGGTGATCGTCCCCAACGTGACAGTGAATCCCTCCGACGTCTCCGACAACTTGTCGTCGGTGGCCGTGATCTTGATCGTCTTGGTCGCTCCCGCCGCGCTATTGGCAGCAAACGTGACCGTCCCCGACGTGGCCGACAGATCAGCAGCGACCGCCGCATCAGCAGCCAACGGCGCCGACCACGCCACCTTCACCTCAGCCGCCACCGCCGCCGACAACGTCACCGTAAACGACGCGTCCGAGCCCTCAGCCACCGCCGAGGCGGGACCCGAGATCGACAACACCGCGCCGTCCGTATCACCCGGAGACCCGGCGGGTGGCTCATCATTCGGATTCCCGAGGGGCGCCTTGCGGCTGTCAGTCAGCGTCACCGTCGCCGACGTCACCGACAAACCCACCGCGGTGGTGGTGCTGCCGGGGATGGTGATGGTCTCGTCACCCTCGACCACCGTATCATCGGTCGGGGTGATCTTCATAGTCCCCGACCAACTCGCCGTGGTCGCCGGAATAGTGATCGAAGCCAATGACGTCCCAACCGTGTAGTCGGTGTCCTTGGTCGCCGAACCCGACAGGGTGCCAATGGTCACGGTCGTGGATCCCGGCAGCGTGCTGCCGTTCAACTTGGCGGTCACCGTCAACGAAGTCTCCGCATCGTCCTCACCCAAACTCGACGGAACCGCGCTCAACGTCACACCCGAAGGCGCATCATCATCGTCGGTGATGGTGGTCGTCACCGTCGGCGACTTCGCGAGACTCGGTGCGGGCCCGCCCCCGCCCGAAGGACTCGAGATCGACACCGTGAACGTCTCCCCCGTCCCCTCATCCACAACGTCCTCGGTGGTCTGGACCTTGAACGTCTGCGACCCCGCCGCGGCGCTCGTGAACGTCAACGTGCCCGACTTGGCCGTGTAATCCGTCCCCGCCGTAGCCGTGCCGTTAGCTGTTGCGTAGTTCACCGTCAGATCAGAGGTCGGTGTCACGCCCGACGGCGACAACGACACCGTGTAATTGCCGGTGGCGTCGCCCTCATCAACCGTCGACGGCCCACTGATGTTGACAGTGATCGCATCCGAGGCTGAGATCGTCGCCGTCGCCGAACTGGCGCCGCTCTTCAATGACACCTCCGACAAGGTCGACGTGATAGTCCCCAACGTGACCGTGAACGTCTCCGCTGTCTCCGACAACTTGTCATCGGTAGCGGTGATCGTGATCGTCTGCGTCGCCCCCGCCGCGCTACCAGCCGCGAACGTCACCGTCCCCGACGTGGCCGACAGATCAGAACCCTCAGCGGCGTCGGTGCTCAGCGGCGCCGACCACGCCACGTCAACCTTTGCTGCTATCGCCGCCGACAGCGTCACCGTAAACGAAGCATCCGAGCCCTCAGCCACCGCCGACGCGGGACCCGAGATCGACAACACCGCACTGTCCTTATCATCCGGCGCCTCGGTGGTCGTCTTGTCATCATCAGTCAACGTCACCGACGCCGACGCCACCGACAAACCCACTGCGGTGGTGGTGCTGCCGGGGATGGTGATCGTTTCGTCGCCTTCCACCACCGCATCATCAGTCGGGGTGATCACCAAAGTCCCCGTGCCGCTAGCAGTGTTCGCCGGAATAGTGATCGACGCCAACGACGTCCCAACCGAGTAATCGGTGCCCTTGGTCGCCGAACCCGACAACGTGCCGATAGTCACGGTCGTGGATCCCGGCAAGGTGCCGCCCGCCAATGTGGCGGTCACCGTCACCGAAGTCTCCCCATCGTCCTCACCCAAACTCGACGGACTCGCGCTCAACGTGATGCCCGACGCGTCGTCATCGTCCGAGATGGTGGTGGTCACAGTCGCCGACGTGTTGAGACTGGGAGCGGGTCCGCCCCCGCCCGACGGACTCGAGATCGACACCGTAAACGTCTCGCCGGTGCCCTCATCCACATCGTCCTCAGTGGTCTGTACCGAGAACGTCTGCGACCCCGCCGCGGTGCTCGTGAACGTCAACGTCCCCGACTTAGCCGTGAAATCCGTCCCCGCCGTCGCAGTCCCGTTCGCTGTCCCGTAACTCACCGTCAGATCCGCAGTCGGGATCACCCCCGACGGCGACAACGACACCGTGTAGTTGGTGGTGGCGTCGCCCTCATCAACAGACGAAGGCCCACTGATGTTGACCGTGATCGGATCCGAGGCTGAGATCGTCGCCGTCGCCGAGGACGCTCCGTTCTTCAATCCCACCTGCGACGACAGCGTAGAAGTGATCGTCCCCAACGTGACGGTGAACCCCTCAGACGTTTCCGACAACTTGTCGTCGGAGGCGCCGATGGTGATCGTCTGTGTCGCTCCCGCGGCACTGTTAGCAGCGAACGTGACCGTCCCCGACGTGGCCGACAAGTCAGCAGCGACCGCCGCATCGGCTGCCAGCGGCGCCGACCAAGCTAGCTGGACCTTCGCCGCTACGGATTTGGACAGCGTCACCGTGAACGAAGCGTCCGAGCCCTCAGCCACCGCCGAGGCGGGACCCGAGATCGACAACACCGCACTGTCCTTGTCATCCGGAGTCTCGGTCGTCGTCTTGTCATCATCAGTCAACGTCACCGACGCCGACGCCACCGATAAACCCACCGCGGTGGTGGTGCTGCCCGGAATCGTGATCGACTCGTCACCTTCCACCACCGCATCATCAGTCGGGGTGATCACCAAAGTCCCCGTGCCGCTCGACGAGGTAGCGGGAATCGTGATCGACGCCAACGACGTCCCAACCGTGTAGTCAGTGTCCTTCGTCGCTCCGCCCGACAACGTGCCGATGGTCACCACTGTGGATCCCGGCAGCGTTCCGCCCGCCAACGTGGCCGTCACCGTCACCGAAGTCTCCCCATCGTCCTCACCCAGACTCGACGGGCTCGCGCTCAACGTGATCCCGGACACATCGTCATCGTCCGAGATGGTGGTAGTCACCGACGCCGACGTCGCGAGACTCGGTGCGGGCCCGCCCCCGCCCGACGGACTCGAGATCGACACCGTAAACGTCTCCCCCGTCCCCTCATCCACATCGTCCTCGGTGGTCTGCACCGCAAACGTCTGGCTGCCGGCTGCGGTCTGGGTGAACGTCAACGTGCCCGACTTGGCCGTGAAGTCCGTCCCCGAAGTGGCCGTACCACCAGCTGTCCCGTAACTGACGGTGAGATCCGCAGTGGGAGTCACCCCCGACGGCGACAACGACACCGTGTAATTGGTGGTGGCGTCGCCCTCATCAACCGCCGACGGCCCACTGATATTGACCGTGATCGGATCCGAGGCCGATATCGTCGCTGCTGCGGCCTTCGCCGACGAAGCCAGCGATATCTGTGATGACAGTGTCGAGGTGATCGTCCCCAAGGTCACCGTGAACGTCTCCGCTGTCTCCGACAACTTGTCGTCGGTGGCGGTGATAGTGATCGTCTGGGTCGCTCCCGCCGCACTGTTAGCCGCGAACGTCACCGTCCCCGACGTGGCCGACAGATCAGAACCCACCGCCGAGTCAGTATTCAGCGGCGCCGACCACCCCACCTGAACCTGCGCAGCCACCGACTTCGACAGCGTCACCGTAAACGAAGCGCCCGAACCCTCAGCCACAGCAGAGGCGGGACCCGAGATGGACAACACCGCGCTGTCCTTGTCATCCGGGGTCCCGGTGGTCGTCTTGTCGTCATCGGTCAACGTCACCGTCGCCGAAGTCACCGACAAACCCACCGCGGTGGTGGTGCTGCCGGGAATCGTGATGGTCTCGTCGCCCTCCACCACCGCATCATCAGTCGGGGTGATCTTCATAATGCCCGTGCCGCTAGCAGTGTTCGCCGGAATCGTGATCGACGCCAACGACGTCCCAACCGTGTAGTCGGTGTCCCTGGTCGCTCCGCCTGAAAGGGTGCCGATAGTCACGGTCGTGGACCCCGGCAGCACGCTGCCGTTCAACGTGGCGGTCACCGTCACTGACGTCTCCCCATCATCCTCACCCAGACTCGAGGGAACCGCGCTCAACGTGATGCCCGACGCGTCGTCATCGTCGGTAATGGTGGTAGTCACAGTCGCCGACGTGTTGAGACTCGGGGTGGGCCCGCCCCCGCCCGACGGGCTTGAGATCGACACCGTGAACGTCTCGCCGGTGCCCTCATCCACATTGTCCTCGGTGGTCTGCACCGTGAACGTCTGGCTACCGGCTGCGGTTTGGGTGAAGGTCAACGTGCCGGACTTGGCCGTGTAGTCCGTTCCGGCAACAGCGGTGCCGTCAGCTGTCCCGTAACTGACGGTGAGATCCGCGGTCGGGGTCACACCCGACGGCGACAACGACACCGTGTAATTGGTGGTGGCGTCGCCCTCATCAACAGACGAAGGGCCGATGATGTTGACGGTGATCGGATCCGAGGCCGAGATCGTCGCCGTCGCCGAGGACGCCCCGTTCTTCAATCCCACCTGCGAAGACAGCGTCGAGGTGATCGTCCCCAGCGTGACGGTGAATCCCTCCGCTGTCTCCGACAACTTGTCGTCGGTAGCGGTGATGGTGATCGTCTTGGTCGCTCCCGCCGAACTGTTGGCCGCGAACGTCACGGTCCCCGACGTGGCCGACAGGTCCGAACCCTCAGCGCCGTCGGTGCTCAGCGGCGCCGACCAACCCACCTTCACCTCAGCCGCCACCGACTTGGACAACGTCACCGTAAACGACGCATCCGAGCCCTCAGCCACAGCAGAGGCGGGACCCGAGATGGACAACACCGCGCTGTCCTTGTCATCCGGCGTCTCGGTGGTCGTCTTGTCGTCATCGGTCAACGTCACCGTCGCCGAAGTCACCGACAAACCCACCGCGGTGGTGGTGCTGCCGGGAATCGTGATGGTCTCGTCGCCCTCCACCACCGCATCATCGGTCGGAGTGATCTTCAGGGTTCCGGTGCCGCTCGACGAAGTGGCGGGAATCGTGATCGTGGACAGCGTCGTGGCTGTGTAGTCAGTGCCCTTCGTCGCTCCGCCGGACAACGTGCCGATGGTCACGGTCGTGGATCCCGGCAGCGTGGCACCCGCCAACGTGGCGGTCACCGTCACCGACGTCTCCCCATCATCCTCACCCAAACTCGACGGAACCGCACTCAACGTAATGCCCGACACGTCATCATCGTCGGTAATGGTGGTGGTCACCGACGCCGACGTACCGAGGCTCGGTGCGGGCCCGCCCCCGCCCGAAGGACTCGAGATCGACACCGTGAACGTCTCCCCCGTGCCCTCATCCACATCGTCCTCCGTGGTCTGCACCGAGAACGTCTGGCTGCCGGCCGCGGTACTGGTGAACGTCAACGTGCCCGACTTGGCCGTGAAGTCCGTCCCCGAAGTGGCCGTGCCGGCAGCTGTTCCGTAACTCACCGTCAAATCAGAGGTTGGGGTCACGCCGGCCGGTGACAACGACACTGTGTAATTGGTGGTGGCGTCACCCTCATCAACCGCCGAAGGGCCGCTGATAGAAACGGTGATCGGGTCGCTCGCGGATATGGTTGCTGTAGCGGCCTTCGCCGACGAAGCCAGCGACAACTGCGACGACAGCGTCGAGGTGATCGTCCCCAACGTCACCGTGAACGTCTCCGCTGTCTCCGACAACTTGTCGTCGATAGCGGTGATCGTGATCGTCTTGGTCGCTCCCGCCGCGCTATTGGCAGCGAACGTGACCGTCCCCGACGTCGCAGACAGGTCCGAGCCCTCAGCGGCGTCGGTGCCCAGCGGCGCCGACCACGCCACCTTCACCTCGGCCGCCACTGACTTGGACAACGTCACCGTGAACGACGCCTCCGAACCCTCAGCCACCGCCGCCGAAGGACCCGAGATCGACAACACCGCGCTGTCCTTGTCATCCGGAGTCCCGGTGGTCGTCTTGTCATCATCAGTCAACGTCACCGTCGCCGAAGTCACCGACAAACCCACCTCTGTGCTGGTGCTGCCCGGGATAGTGATCGACTCGTCGCCCTCCACTACCGCGTCATCGGTCGGGGTGATCTTCATAGTTCCAGTGCCGCTAGCAGTGTTCGCCGGAATCGTGATCGACGCCAACGACGTCCCAACCGTGTAGTCGGTGTCCTTGGTTGCCGAACCCGACACCGTGCCAATGGTCACGGTCGTGGACCCCGGCAGCGTGCTGCCGTTCAACGTGGCGGTCACCGTCACCGACGTCTCGCCATCGTCCTCGCCCAGACTCGACGGGCTCGCGCTCAACGTGATGCCCGACGCGTCGTCATCGTCAGTGATGGTGGTGGTCACCGTCGCCGACGTGTTGAGGCTAGGGGTAGGGCCGCCCCCGCCGGAAGGGCTCGAGATGGACACCGTGAACGTCTCCCCGGTGCCTTCATCCACATTGTCCTCGGTGGTCTGCACCGTGAACGTCTGGCTGCCGGCCGCGGTTTGGGTGAACGTCAACGTGCCCGACTTGGCCGTGAAGTCCGTCCCCGAAGTGGCCGTGCCGGCAGCTGTTCCGTAACTCACCGTCAAATCAGAGGTCGGTGTCACTCCGGCCGGTGACAACGACACCGTGTAGTTGGTGGTGGCGCCGCCCTCATCGACCGACGACGGCCCACTGATGTTTACCGTGATCGGATCCGAGGCCGAGATCGTCGCCGTCGCCGAGGACGCTCCGTTCTTCAAGCCCAACTGCGACGACAGCGTCGACGTGATCGTCCCCAACGTCACCGTTAACGTCTCCGCTGTCTCAGACAGCGCATCATCAGTGGCGGTGATCGTGATCGTCTGCGTCGCGCCCGCCGCACTACCAGCCGCGAACGTCACCGTCCCCGACGTAGCCGACAGATCGGCGCCCTCTGCCGAGTCAGTACCCAACGGCGCCGACCACGCCACCTTCACTTCAGCCGCCACCGACTTGGACAGGGTCACCGTAAACGACGCATCCGAGCCTTCCGCAACCGGCGACCCAGGCCCACTGATCGACAACACCGCGCTGTCCTTATCATCCGGCGTCTCGGTGGTCGTCTTGTCATCATCGGTCAACGTCACCGACGCCGACGTGACCGACAAACCCACCTCATTACTAGTCGAGCCCGGGATGGTGATGGTCTCGTCACCCTCCACCACCGCATCATCAGTCGGGGTGATCTTCATAATCCCCGACCCGCTAGCGGTATTCGCCGGAATAGTGATCGACGCCAACGCCGTCCCGACCGTGTAGTCGGTGCCCTTAGTCGCTCCGCCGGACAACGTGCCGATAGTCACGGTCGTGGGCGACGGCAGCGTGCTGCCGTTCAACGTGGCGGTCACCGTCACCGACGTCTCCCCATCATCCTCGCCCAGACTCGACGGAACCGCGCTCAACGTGATGCCCGACGGCGCATCATCATCATCGGTGATGGTGGTGGTCACCGTCACCGACGTCGCGAGACTCGGTGCGGGCCCGCCCCCGCCCGAAGGACTCGAGATCGACACGGTGAACGTCTCCCCCGTCCCCTCATCCACAACGTCCTCAGTGGTCTGCACCGAGAACGTCTGCGACCCCGCCGCAGTGCTGGTGAACGTCAACGTCCCCGACTTGGCCGTATAATCCGTCCCCGCCGTTGCTGTCCCGTTAGCCGTCCCGTAGCTGACAGTCAGATCCGCAGTCGGTGTTACCCCCGATGGCGACAACGACACCGTGTAATTGCCGGTGGCGTCCCCCTCATCAACAGACGACGGGCCTGTAATGTTGATCGTGATCGGGTCCGACTCCGAAATCGTCGCCGTCGCCGAGCTGGCGCCGCTCTTCAACGACACCTCCGACAAGGTCGAGGTGATAGTCCCCAACGTGACCGTGAACCCCTCAGAGGTCTCCGACAAGTTGTCATCGGTGGCGGTGATCGTGATCGTCTGCGTCGCCCCCGCCGCACTACCAGCCGCGAACGTCACCGTCCCCGACGTGGCCGACAGGTCCGAACCCACCGCAGCGTCAGCAGCCTTGGGCGCCGACCACGCCACCTCAACCTGTGCTGCTATCGCCGCCGACAACGTCACCGTGAACGACGCGTCCGATCCCTCCGCCACCGCCGAGGCGGGACCCGAGATCGACAACACCGCACTGTCCTTATCATCCGGCGT
Organism: Candidatus Spongiisociaceae bacterium; assembly: GCA_965219685.1. Taxonomy (GTDB): domain Bacteria; phylum Actinomycetota; class Acidimicrobiia; order Spongiisociales; family Spongiisociaceae; genus JAPPFW01. The sequence continues at coordinate 3,005,858 of CBDCOH010000002.1, forward strand.
CTCGGTGGTCGTCTTGTCATCGTCAGTCAACGTCACCGACGCCGACGCCACCGACAGACCCACCGCGGTAGTAGTCGAACCCGGGATGGTGATGGTCTCGTCGCCCTCCACCACCTGGTCATCGGTCGGGGTGATCTTCATAATCCCCGACCCGCTAGCACTGTTCGCCGAAATCGTGATCGAACCCAACGACGTCCCAACCGTGTAGTCGGTGTCCTTGGTCGCCGAACCCGACAGGGTGCCAATAGTCACCACCGTGGATCCCGGCAACGTGCCACCCGCGAACGTGGCCGTCACCGTCACCGACGTCTCACCATCGTCCTCACCCAGACTCGACGGAACCGCACTCAACGTCACCCCCGTCGGCGCACTGGTGACGGTCACCGTGAAAGTCTCCGTCACTGCCGTGTTCGTCCCATCATCCGCTGAGATAGTCGCCGTGTAGTCCTTCACCGTCGCCGACCGTGCCACCGTCCCGGACACCTTCTTGGTAGTGGCGTCATACGACAGGCCGTCGGGCAGGCCCGTCACCGTCACCGTCACCGTGTCCCCGTCAACATCCGACACCTCGATGTCAAACGCCGTAATGGACGTCCCCTGTACATAACTCTTGTCCCCCGGGTCGGTGATCACCGGAGGAGAGTTCTCGATCAGCTTGATGATGACGTTGATGACCGAGGCGTGGCCGTTCACCGTGTAGTGAACCTCGCCCCGGTAGAACTTGGCGATCACCTGACCGTTGTGTGTCTCCGTCTCCCGGTAGTCGCCGTCTTCGGCGTCGTAGTCGAACACGGCGCCCTCTGCCACGCTGATCTGTCCGGTTCCCGAATCGATGACGAACAGCCCAGAGTCCTTGGCCTTGCCCTTCAACGTGTATGACAGCGCCACATTGTTGTAGGGAGTGCCCGTCACCGGGTCACCCACCGCCGTGCCCGCCGGTGACCCCTCGGTGATCTCCCGGCTCGTCTTCGCGGTAACCGTCAGAGACGCCGTGCGGGTGACCTGCCCCCCATAGGCGTCACTCGCCACATATAACACCTTCGACGCGCCCTGATTCAGCAAGTTCGCCGTCAGCACAGCAGACCCCGCCGCGCCGGAGAGGCTGACCCGCACCAGAGCAGGACGCTCCGCCGACGCCGAATACGTCAACGCATCGCCGTCGGGATCCGAGAAGAACGCCCCCGACCCCAAAGGCGCCGTCTCATGCCAGGCAAACGACCCGCCCATCCCCAACGAACCCCCACCAAAAGACACGCTCGAAGCAGCCGGAGCCCTATTAGCCGTCCCCTCCCCAACATCCGACCACGGGCCGGTCCTCACACCGGTGATCACAGGACCTGCCCGCTCGTCGTCGATGATCGTGATGATCGCGTCACCGACCGACACCCCCGTGGCCGTCCCCGTGACGATGATCGACTCGCTCCCCTCCACCAACTGGTCGTCCGAGATGGTGAACGTCAGGGTCGCCGATCCGCTGGTGCTGCCGTCCGCGATCGTTATGTCAGGCAAAGTCCCCACCGAATAGTCGGTACCGGACGTGGCCGTCCCGCCCGACAGCGCCAGGTCAACCGTCACAGCCCCCGAACTGCCCTGCCGGGTCGCCGTCACGGTGACACTGCCAGAAGTGGTGGGCTCGGCCAACGAAACCGGGTTGACACTCAAAGCAATATCGGGGGTGCCGCTGATCCGGCCCACCGCCCGCACCTGCGCCTCATAGGTCGCGCCTGCCTCCAAACCCGGCAGGTTCAAACTGGTAGCAGTGGCCGACAGCGCCCCGGTGTAAGCCGTCCACGCAGGCGGGTCCTCACCTTGCGCCGCTTTCTTCCGGTACTGCGCCTCGTAGCCGGTGATGACCAGACCGTTGTCATCGGCGGCCGTCCAGGTTGCGTCCAGAGCCGGATCCGTGGGCTCGCTGAACTCGGTACGAGTCAACGACGGCTCACCGGGCTTACCCAACTCACGCTCGTTCACGCGGATGAGAACGTTGATGACCGAGGCGTGGCCGTCCACCGTGTAATGAACCTCGCCCCGGTAGAACTTGGCGATCACCTCACCGTTGTATGTCTCGGTCTCCCGGTGGGTGTCATCGGTGTGGTAGTCCAACACCGCGCCTTCTGCCACGCTGATCTGCCCGGTTCCCGAGTCGATGACGAACAGCCCAGAGTCCTTGGCCTTGCCCTTCAACGTGTATGACAACGCCACCCCGTTATAAGGAGTCCCCGTCACCGGAGTCCCCACCGCCGTGCCGGCCGGTGACCCGTCCAGGACGTCCCGGCTCGTCTTCGCAGTGACAGTTATCGACGCAGTACGGGTGACCTGCCCCCCATAAGCATCACCAGCCACATAAGACACCTCCGACGCGCCCTGATTCAACAAGTTCGCCGTCAACACAGCCGACCCCGCCGTGCCGGAGAGGGTCACCCCCACCAGAGCGGGGCGCTCCGCCGACGCCGAATACGTCAACGCATCACCCTCGGGATCCGAGAAGAACGCTCCCGACCCCGTCTCAGACCACGTGAACGACCCGCCCGTCCCCAACGTGCCACCAAGAAAGGACACACTCGAAGCCACAGGAGGCCGATTCGCCATCCCTTCACCAACATCCGACCACGGGCCGGCCCGCACACCGGTGATAACAGGACCCGCCCGCTCGTCGTCGATGATCGTGATGATCGCCCTACCGACGGTCGCTCCCGTGGCCGTCCCCGTGACGATGATCGACTCGCTCCCCTCCGCCAGCGCGTCGTCCATGCCGGTGAACGTCAGGGTCGCCGACCCGCTGGTGTTGCCGTCCGCGATCGTTATGTCAGGCAAAGTCGACACGGAATAGTCGATGGTGGACGTGGCCGTCCCACCCGACAGCGCCAGATCAACGGTCACAGCCCCCGAACTGCCCTGGCGGGTCGCAGTGACAGTGATCCCCTCCGATGTGGCGCTCTCGGCAAAGGAGGCCGGGTTCACACTCAGGGAAATGTCCGGGGTGACGGCCGTCCGGCCCCTTGCCCGTACCTGCACTTCGTAGGTGGCCCCCGCCTCCAAGCCGGGCAGGTTCAAACTGGTAGCCGTAGCCGACAACGCACCCGTGTAATCCGTCCACCCAGCCGCATTCTCACCCTGAGCCGCCTTCTTCCGATACTGCGCCTCATAACCGGTGATGACCAGACCATTGTCATCCGCGGCCGTCCACGCGGCGTCCAGAGCAGGATCCGACGGCTCAGAGAACTCGGTACGCGTCAACGTCGGAGCGCCGGGCTTACCGAACTTACGCTCCTGCACACGGATAAGAACGTTGATGACCGAGTCGTGGCCATCCACCGTGTAATGAACCTCACCACGGTAGAACTTGGCGAACACCTCACCGTTGTACGTCTCGATCTCCCGATGGGTGTCGTCGGTGTCATAGTCCAACACGGCGCCCTCGGCCACGCTGATCTGCCCAGACGCCGAATCGATGACGAACAACCCCGAGTCCTTGGCCTTGCCCTTCAACACATACGACAACGCCACCCCGTTGTAAGGAGTCCCCGTCACCGGAGCTCCCACCGCGGTGCCCGCCGGCGACCCCTCCAAGATGTCACGAACCGTCTTAGCGGTGACAGTGATAGACGCGGTGCGGGTGACCTGCCCCCCGTAGCCATCACTCGCCGTATACGACACCTTCGACGCGCCCTGGTTCAACAAGTCCGCGGTCAGCACAGAAGACCCCGCCGCACCGGACAGACTCACCCCCACCAGAGCAGCATGCTCCGCAGACGCCGAATACGTCAACGCATCACCATCCGCATCCGAGAAAAACGCCCCCGACCCCAATGGCGCCTGCTCATGCCAAGCAAACGACCCGCCCATCCCCGCGGTACCCCCACCGAAAAACACACCAGACGCGACTGGCGGCCTATTCGCCGTCCCCTCACCGGTATCTGACCACGGGCCGGTCCTCACACCGGTGATCACAGGACCCACCCGCTCGTCGTCGATGATCGTGACAATCGCGTCACCCACGGTCGCTCCCGTGGCCGTCCCGGACACGATGATGGACTCGCTCCCCTCCACATCCGTGTCATCCGAGATGGTGAACGTCAGGTTCGCCGTTCCGCTAGTGCTGCCATCCGCGATCGTTATGTCAGGCAACGTTTGCGCCGTGTAGTCGGTGCCGTCCGTGGCCGTCCCATCCGACAGTGCCAGGTCAACGGTCACAGCCCCCGACGTGCCCTGGCGGGTCGCAGTAACGGTGACACTGCCAGCAGTGGTGGGCTCGGCCAAGGAAACCGGGTTGACACTCAGCGTGATATCCGGGGTGCCGCTAGTTCTCCCCACCGCCCGCACCTGCGCCTCATAGGTCGCGCCCCCCTCCAAACCCGGCAGGTTCAAACTGGAAGCCGTGGCCGACAACGCCCTCGTGTAATCCGTCCACGCAGCCGCACTCTCACCCTGCGCCGCTTTCTTCCGGTATCGCGCCTCGTAACCGGTGATAACCAGACCATTGTCATCCGCAGCCGTCCAGGTTGCGTCCAGAGCCGGATCCGTCGGCTCGCTGAACTCGGTACGGCTCAACGTCGGAGCGTCTGGCTTACCGAACTTCCGCTCCTTCACCTTGATGAGAACGTTGATGACTGAGTCGTGGCCGTCCACCGTGTAGTGAACCTCTCCCCGGTAGAACTTGGCAATCACCTGACCGTTGTACGTTTCCGTCTCCCGGTAGTCGCCGTCTTCCGCGTGGTAGTCCAACACGGCGCCCTCAGCCACGCTGATCTGCCCAGAAGCCGCATCGATAACGAACAGTCCCGAGTCCTTCGCCTTCCCCTTCAACACGTACGACAACGCGACCCCGTTGTAAGGAGTCCCCGTCACCGGAGCCCCCACCGCGGTGCCCGCCGGCGACCCCTCGAGGATCTCCCGGCTCGTCTTCCCGGTAACTGTCAGAGACGCCGTGCGGGTGACCTGCCCCCCATAGGCATCACTCGCCACATATGACACCTTCGATGCGCCCTGGTTCAACAAAGACGCCGTCAGCACAGCAGACCCCGCAGCACCCGACAAACTCACCCCCACCAGAGCAGCATGCTCAGCAGACGCCGAATACGTCAACGCGTCATCATCCGGATCCGAGAAAAACGCCCCCGCCCCCAAAGGCGCCGCCTCATGCCAAGCAAACGACCCGCCCATCCCCAACGTCCCACCAAGAAAATCCACACCAGAAGCGACAGGCGGACTATTCGCGGTCCCCTCCCCAACATCCGACCACGGACCGGTCCTCACACCGGTGATAACCGGACCCGCCCGCTCGTCGTCGATGATCGTGATGATCGCGTCACCCACGGTCGCTCCCGTGGCCGTCCCGGACACGATGATCGACTCGCTCCCCTCCACATCCGTGTCGTCCGAGATGGTGAACGTCAGGGTCGCCGACCCGCTGGTGCTGCCGTCCGCGATCGTTATGTCAGGCAACGCTTGCACCGTGTAGTCGGTGCCGGAAGTGGCCGTCCCACCCGACAGCGCCAGGTCAACGGTCACATCCCCAGACGTGCCCTGCCGGGTCGCAGTAACAGTGACACTGCCAGAAGCCGTGGGCTCGGCCAAGGAGACCGGGTTCACACTCAGGGTGATGTCGGGGGTGCCGCTCTTTCGGCCCACCGCCCGCACCTGAACCTCATAGGTCGCCCCCGCATCCAAACCCGGCAGGTTCAAACTCGAAGCCGTTGCCGACAGCGCCCCGGTGAAGTCCGTCCACTCGGCCGGGGTCTCACCCTGCGCCGCCTTCTTCCGATACTGCGCCTCATAGCCGGTGATAGTCAGACCGTTGTCATCAGCCGCCGTCCAGGACACATCCAAAGCCGGATCCGACGGCTCGGAGAACTCGGTACGGCTCAACGACGGAGCACCGGGCTTACCGAACTTCCGCTCGTTCACGAGGATGAGAACGTTGATCACCGAGTCGTGGCCGTCCACCGTGTAATGAACCTCACCCCGGTAGAACTTGGAGAACACCTCACCTCTCCACATCTCGATCTCCCGATGGGTGTCGTCGGTGTAATAATCCAACACGGCGCCTTCTGCCACGCTGATCTGCCCCGTTCCCGAATCGATAACGAACAGCCCAGAGTCCTTGGCCTTCCCCTTCAACGTATAGGACAGCGCCACATTGTTGTAAGGAGTGCCCGTCACCGGATCCCCCACTGCCGTTCCCGCCGGTGACCCCTCCAGGATGTCACGGCTCGTCTTCGCGGTTACCGTCAGAGACGCACTACGGGTGACCTGCCCCCCGTAGGCATCACTAGCCACATATGAGACCTTCGACGCGCCCTGGTTCAACAGATTCGCCGTCAGCACAGAAGACCCCGCAGCGCCGGAGAGACTCACCCCCACCAGAGCAGCATGTTCCGCAGACGCCGAATACGTCAACGTGTCCTCGTCAGGATCCGAGAAAAACGGCCCCGTCCCCAAAGGCGCCTGCTCATGCCAAGCAAACTTCCCGCCCATCCCCAACGTGCCACCGAGAAAGGACACACCCGAAGCAACAGGAGGCCTGTTAGCCATACCCTGGCCGGTATCCGACCACGGGCCCGTCTTCACCCCGGTGATAACAGGACCCGGCTGCTCGTCGTCGAGGATGGTGATGATCGCGTTACCGACCGTCGCGCCCGTGTCGGCCGTCCCCGAGAGGATGATCGACTCGCTCCCCTCCACCAACTCGTCGTTCCAGATGGTGAAAGTCAGGTCCGCCGTTCCGCTGGTGCTGCCGTCCGGGATCGTTATGTCAGGCAAGGTCAACGCCGTAGAGTCGGTGCCGTCCGTGGCAGTGCCACCCGGTACCGCGAGGTCAACGGTCACAGCCCCCGACGTGCCCTGGCGGGTCGCAGTCACGGTGACACTGCCAGAAGTGGTGGGCTCGGCCAAGGAGACCGGGTTCACACTCAGGGTGATGTCGGGGGTGCTGCTCTTCCGGGCCCTCGCCCGCACCTGAACCTCATAGGTGGCGCCCGCATCCAAGCCCGGCAGGTTCAAACTCGAAGCCGTTGCCGACAGCGCCCCCGTGTATGCCGTCCACTCGGCCGGGGTCTCACCCTGCGCCGCCTTCTTCCGGTACTGCGCCTCATAACCTGTGATGACCAGACCATTGTCATCGGCAGCCGTCCAGGTTGCGTCCAGAGCCGGATCCGTGGGTTCGCTGAACTCGGTTCGGCTCAACGACGGAGCGCCGGGCTTACCAGGCTTACGCTCGTTCACGCGGATCAGAACGTTGATGACCGAGTCGTGGCTGTCCACCGTGTAATGAACCTCGCCCCGGTAGAACTTGGCGATCACCTGGCCGTTGTGTGTCTCGGTCTCCCGGTAGTCGCCGTCTGCGGCGTCGTAGTCGAGCACCGCGCCTTCTGCCACGCTGATCTGCCCGGTTCCCGAATCGATAACGAACAGGCCAGAATCCTTGGCCTTGCCCTCCAAGGTATAGGACAACGCGACCCCGTTGTAAGGAGTGCCCGCCACCGGAGCCCCCACCGCGGTGCCCGCCGGCGACCCCTCCAAGATGTCACGGCTCGTCTTAGCGGTGACAGTCAGAGACGCCTCACGCGTGACTTCACCCCCATAGGGATCACTCGCCGTATAGAAGACCTTCGACGCGCCCTGGTTCAACAGATTCGCCGTCAGCACAGAAGACCCCGCAGCACCCGAGAGACTCACCCCCACCAGAGCAGCATGCTCCGCAGACGCCGAATACGTCAACGCGTCACCCTCGGGATCCGAGAAAAACGGCCCACTCCCGAGAGGCGCCTGCTCGTGCCAAGCAAACTTCCCGCCCATCCCCAACGTGCCACCAAGAAAGGACACACCCGAAGCAACAGGAGGCCTGTTAGCCATACCCTCGCCGGTATCCGACCACGGGCCCGTCTTCACCCCGGTGATAACAGGACCCGGCTGCTCGTCGTCGATGATCGTGATGATGGCGTTACCCACCGACGCCCCCGTGTCGGCCGTCCCCGAGACGATGATCGACTCGCTCCCCTCCACATCCGTGTCGCGCACGGCGGTGAACGTCAGGTCCGCCGACCCGCTGGTGCTGCCATCCGCGATCGTTATGTCAGGCAAGGTCCAAACCGAATAGTCGGTGCCGGACGTGGCCGTCCCGTCCAGGAGTGCCAGATCCACGGTCACCGCCCCTGAACTGCCCTGCCGGGTCGCAGTCACGGTGATCTGGTCAGAAAGGGCGTTCTCGCCGAAAGAGGCCGGGTTCACACTCAGCGTGATATCGGGGGCGCCGCTCTTGCGGCCCACCGCCCGCACCTCAACCTCATAGGTCGCCCCCGCCTCCAAACCCGGCAGGTTCAAACTCGAAGCCGTTGCCGACAACGCCCCGGTGTAATCCGTCCACGCGGCCGCCTTCTTCCGGTACCGCGCCTCATAACCGGTGATGACCAGACCATTGTCATCAGCAGCTGACCAGGACACATCCAGAGCCGGATCGGTCGGCTCAGAGAACTCGGTACGGCTCAACGTAGGAGTACCGGGCTTACCAAACTCCCGCTCCTGCACACGGATGATGACGTTGATGACCGAGGCGTGGCCATCCACCGTGTAATGAACCTCGCCCCGGTAGAACTTGGCGATCACCTGACCGTTCCACGTCTCCGTCTCCCGGTAGTCACCGTCTGCAGCGTCGTAGTCGAACACGGCGCCCTCAGCCACACTGATCTGCCCAGACGCCGAATCGATAACGAACAGCCCAGAATCCTTGGCCTTGCCCTCCAACGTGTAGGCCAAGGCCACGTTGTTGTAAGGAGTGCCCGTCACCGGAGCCCCCACCGCGGTGCCCGCCGGCGACCCCTCCAAAATGTCCCGGCCCGTCTTCGCGGTAACCGTCAGAGACGCCTCACGCGTGACTTCACCCCCATAGGGATCACTCGCCGTATAGAAGACCTTCGACGCGCCCTGATTCAACAGATTCGCCGTCAACACAGAAGACCCCGCAGCACCCGAGAGACTCACCCCCACCAGAGCAGCATGCTCCGCAGACGCCGAATACGTCAACGCGTCACCCTCGGGATCCGAGAAAAACGGCCCACTCCCGAGAGGCGCCTGCTCGTGCCAAGCAAACTTCCCGCCCATCCCCAACGTGCCACCAAGAAAGGACACACCCGAAGCAACAGGAGGCCTGTTAGCCATACCCTCGCCGGTATCCGACCACGGACCATCGCCCTCGTCGGCAACCACGCGTACCTGCACCTCGTAGGTCGCCCCCGCCTCCAGGTCGGGCAGGTTCAAACTGGTGGCTGTGGCAGACAGCGACCCCGTATAAGCCGTCCACTCAGCCGGATCCTCACCCTCCGCCGCCTTCTTCCGGTACTGCGCCTCATGCCCGGTGATTGTCACGCCTTCGGTGTCGACGGCCGTCCAAGACACGTCCAGGGCTGGGTCCGTCGGCTCGTCAAAGGTGGTGCGTTCAACGCGAAGGCCGTCGGGTGTCGGGATGGTCGTTTGCGCAGCCGTCCCCAAAATGGCAATAGTGAATGAAACGCCGACCTGGGTTCCGTCAGAGTCTGTGGCGGTGTAAGTCATGGCGTGGTCGCCGGCCTCGGCCGGAGTGCCCGTAAGCGAGCGGCCGGCCGAGTCGAAGGACAGTCCCTCGGGAAGGGTCGGCGCCAGGCCGTATGTGAAGCCGCCGGCGCCGCCCGCAGCCTCGGGCAGCGTTACCGTGCCGATGTCCTCATCCTGGGTGAAGGTGTATCGGCTGGCAGCTGCCGGGAAGTAGGGCGGAACCTCCACCTCGGGCGCCGGCTCCACTGCAAACCGCAGAGAGGCGGGAGACCCGCAACCGGCGTCGTTGCACGCCTCTACCCGCACCACCCACATGCCGTCGCCATCCACGGTGATCTCCGCACCGGAGGACTGCACTTCCACACCGTCGTTCAACTTGTTGCCGGAGCCGGCCACTCGCCAACGCACCCGGTAAGAGCTCGCACCCTCGACGTCGTCCCAGTCCACCGACACGTCCAGCGAGCCGACAGCAGTACCAACCGTCAACCCCGCAGGCTTAGCGGGGGGTTCCGGAGCCGTTGCCGGCTCGGGCTCCGACCGTGGCGCCGGGGAAGGCTCAGGCACCGGTTCTGGCGTCGGCTCAGGCGCCGGAGTTGGTGTTGGCTCAGGCGCCGGTTCCACCGCAAACCGCAGAGCGGCGGGAGACCCGCAGCCGGCGTCGTTGCAGGCCTGTACACGCGCCACCCACTCGCCGTAGTCGGCCACGGTGATCTCCGCGTCGGAAGACTGCGTCTCCACACCCTCGTTCAACGAGTTACCAGGGCCGGCCACCCGCCAGCGCACCAGGTAAGAGCTTGCACCCTCGACGTCGTCCCAGTCCACCGACACGTCCAGCGAGCCGACAGCAGTACCAACCGTCAACCCCGCAGGCTTAGCGGGGGGTTCCGGAGCGGTTGCCAGCTCGGCCGGAGGCTCCACACCGCCGTCCGCGCCCTTCGGACCGTCCCCTGCCGACGTCACGGGCAGGGCCGGCACCGGCATGGTCGCGATGAGGACCAAGGCAAGGCACACCGCAAGGAGACGATTGGGGCCGCGGAGTCTGGAGAGTTTCATCGTCGGGGTGCCAGCCTAGAGTGAAAGTGAACAAAATGTAAAGTGCAAACGCAAAAGATATGGGGATAATTCTATGTACAACCCAAATACTGGGAGTCATTCTCTTTTCCAAGAGCAACGGCTGGGGAGCTTCCCCGCCTCTGTCTCACCAAGCCGCGTCGGACAGGTGTTCGGGTGAGCAGGATGGGAACGGGGGTTCGGAGCTATAGCATTGGCCAGGGATGAGTGATACAGCGCCGGGCAGTGGCGTAGATTGCCGTTACATCGTGTGTTCGATGTTACTATCTACGATTAATAGTAGATAGTAACCAGCTATAAGCCTATGTCAGTTGATAATAAAGGATAGAGTGTAGTTCCGTTCCAGGTCGCGGTGTCCAAGTTCCCCATCCGGCAAGGGGGCCTTCCTGGATGAGAAGACTGGGGGACGGCGGACCCGTTTACCAGAAGACACAGATGTAAACGACTAGCCACAATGACCGTGCATTGTTGTGCACCCATAGCCATGTGATCGCCTGCGGTCGGATGGCTTAGCTGCTCATCTGGCTCTGGCTCATGACCCGACGGTCTCTGCAACATCGAGGATGCAACGGAATGGCGGTGGGCCCGGAGGGAATCGAACCCTCGACCTTCGGATTAAAAGACCGCGTAAACGCCCAGGTAGGCACCTCATTCGTAGGATACGTCCCACCACTGATCCCACAGCACACACGATATGGCGTTCTTAGACCCTCCTAGGAGGTTATCAGGTAGGCAGTAGCCTTCGGAGAGAAGTCAGACCGAGGGAGGGCTGCCGGCGACCGAGTCTTGGTACTACCACGGGCTGCCCTATTCACGCGTACTCGCACATCGTCCGGCAAAGTCCCAGGCGACGCAGAAGCCGGAGCCGCCCTCTATCGCTCTGGTTTCGGAAGCGATGTGTGGGCGGGGTCCTTCGGACAGATCTGCTTGGCGGAACTCAAGCGACCCCCGAGATTGCGCCCTGCTCGCCAAGCGGGATTCGGCTGGTAGCCACAAGAATACGGTCGCGGGGACAGAGACCTTCGGCGACGCCGTAGCCGCCGCAGCCATGGTCGAGCACTTGGTTCACCAAGCCCACGCCATCGTCTTCAAAGGCAAAGGGGCCCATCGGACTCAGATGCTTCTATGTTCCAGTGGTCGCGACTGGGGATTTTCAGTGATCGCCGTCACCGCATCACAGGCCTCGCCCCGTGTCCGCCCCGAGAGTGCTGCGTAACACAGCGGAGGAGGTGTCCGTAGCCGGAACCCGCGAAAGCCCAGCTAGGCCCTGTGCTGACCACCGACAGAGTAGGTGAAGTCCCACTCCTAATATCACCTTGCGGGTGTGCGCACTCCGCTGCTGGCCTCCGGGAGCCTGGAGACCGCGCCCGGAGCGGAACGTTGGGGTGTTCAGGAGTTCAAGAGTCGAGGGTAGCCGCGTATCTTCACCGGCGAAGAGTCAGAGGAGAAGTCGTAGCGATCTTCTGAGGGACTGACGTTGGACGCCGGTCCGGTGAGCCTCGACTCGAGTTCCGTTGGGTTGCGATGGTCCATGACTCCTGGCATTCCGGCTTCTCCTGAACGGGTTTCATCGACACGGGGTTGGGAGTTGGGCTACTGTGGCGGACGTGTTGCCGGTCAGGGAAGGCTGATGGACCGCAGTCGTGTAGCGCTAATGGGTCTGCTGGTTGCCGTGTCTCTGGGTTGGGTGAGTGGCGTCGCAGCGTCGCCGGGGGAAGGGTTTTCTGACAGTGCTGGGAGTGTCCACCGTCCCGGGATCGACGCCTTGGGCGATCTGGATGTGTTCGAGGGCACGGAGTGTGGCGAAGGATTGTTCTGTCCCCAGGATTCGATCCATCGCTGGGTGATAGCCGTGTGGCTGGTGCGGGTACTGGACGAGGTACCTGTCGTAGCGTCGGGCGGTTCCCGGTTCGCTGATGTGGATCCGGAACGGTGGTGGGCGCCATATGTAGAGCGGCTTGCCGAACTCGGTGTCACCCAGGGCTGCGCAACTGAACCTCTTCGCTTCTGCCCGGACCAGGCAGTAACCAGGGCACAGATGGCAACCTTTCTAGTCGGAGCGTTCGGACTGGAAGAGGCCCACGCAGCGGGGTTTGCGGACACATCGGGCAATATCCACGAGTCGAGCATCGACGCCTTGGCAGCAGCGGGGATCACAGCCGGCTGCGCTACCGGTCCGCCCCGGTTCTGCCCCAACCAGCCCGTCACGCGAGGCCAGATGGCTACTTTCCTCGCTCGGGCCACCGGGCTCGTCGAGGTGCCCGACCCGGCTGCTGAACCGTCGGGGAAGTTTGCAGCGGTTGCTTCGGGTTACCACCACACGTGTGGGCTTCGTGTAGAGGGAACCATCGCATGTTGGGGTACGAACTGGTTCGAGGATGTGGTGTCACCCGAAGGCTTGTACACCGCGGTTACGGTCGGTCGCAATCACTCGTGTGGACTGGGTGTCGACCATACGGTGACCTGTTGGACCGGCTACCGGTCGAGTAGCGGCGTACCTGATGGGGAGTTCACCACCATTTCGACCTCTGCCGGAGGCTTCCATTCGTGCGGCCTGCGCAAAGACCAGACGGTTGCATGTTGGGGTTCTAACGGTGAGGGACAGACAGACTCACCTGAGGGGCAGTTCATGGCGGTCACCGCCGGTGAGAGGCACTCGTGCGCGCTACGCACGGACGGGACCGCCACATGCTGGGGCTGGGACAAGGCCGGGGCTACCAACCCACCGGGGGGTGTGTTCACTTCGATCTCGTCGGGTGGGAGCATCGACGGTGGTCACACCTGCGCGCTGAAGCCCGACCAAACCGCGGTCTGTTGGGGTAACAACTCGAAGGGGCACGGGTTCGTCTCCGGGCAAACAGATGCACCCAGAGGCAAGTTCATCAGCGTCACGGCGGGCTACGACCACACATGCGGGATCCGCCCCGACCGCTCCCTGACCTGCTGGGGCAACAACCCCTACGGTGGCACCGACGCCCCCGCCGGAGAGTTCACAGCGGTGTCGCCCGGGTTCTGGTACACATGCGGGTTGCGAACCGACGAGACCATCACCTGCTGGGGACATGACCATCTGAGGGCGACCGCTCCCCCGGACACCGACGAACAGTTCACCGCTGTCGAAGTCAGTTCGGGATGGAACGGCGACCACGCCTGTGCCCTAAAGACCGATCAGACGATCGTCTGCTGGGGCGCCGACACGGTCCGGAGGGAGAACCCACCCGCAGGGAAGTTCACCTCCCTCAGCAGCGGCCAACTACATACATGCGGAATCCGTACCGATGGCACCGTCACCTGCTGGGGTGGCTGGGGTCGCGTTACGACATGCATCATCTATTCCGATCGAAGCGACTGCCGGACCTATTGGGAACACGAACCACCGAAGGAACAATTCAGCGCTGTCAGCAGCGGCTACTCGTACTCGTGCGGCCTCCGCACCGATGGGACCGTCGCCTGCTGGGGAACAACCGGGCGCGGGTCTCCCACATCCGACATACCCGCCGAGACCTTTCCCATCTCCAGCGGACATGGACACTCCTGCGGGATTCGAGCCGACCAGACCGTCACCTGCTGGGGCACCATCGACGAGAAGGCACCCGAAGCACCCGACGGCAAGTTCGCCTCGATCTCTAGCGGTTGGCGATACTCGTGCGGGGTCCGCACCGACCAAACCGTCACCTGCTGGGGCAACCATCGACAAACCGAAAGACTCGACGGAGCCTTCACCGCGGTGGCCGCCGCGGGAGAATACCCATGCGGGATCCGTACCGACGGAACCGTCACGTGCGACCACTGGCGCTTCAATGCGCCCGAAGGGACCTACACAGCAATCTCGGGCGGCTACGCCCAATTCTGCGGCATCCGTATCGACGGAACCATCAACTGCTGGGGCCGGGTCCCGGTACCGCCCCCCGACGGTGTCAACTGGATTACCTAAACCCGCCCGAGCGTTGTCCCCGACCACGCTCACACAGGACTCTCCCGCCGAAACCACCACAACCCGACGCCCAGTGAAGTCCGTTACGTCGTCGTCTTGCAGCGATCGTTATCACTACAGCGGATGGACGGTTCGTTACCCGATCACGAGGGCTTGGGCTGGAATCCTCACTCTGCGCGAAACCACTCGTCCCGGGCGGAGTTTACCCCTGCCTCTTCGGACTGGTGGTCCACCAAACCGGGTCAACCTCAAACCCGAGTTTGGCGGGTTGGATGAACCGCCCCGGATGCTCCTATGTTTTGCAAATCGGTTTTGTGGTCGGGTCGGTGAGCCATTTCTGGTATCGGGTGGCGAGCTGGTGGTTGTGGTGGAGGCCTCGTTCGAGGAGCGAGAGGAGGGTGGGGTGGACCTGGAGGTGTTCGGCGGCGTCGGTGAGGGTTAGTCGGGTTTGGTGACGTTGGAGGCGGAGGTCGTTGCCGTCGGGTGTTGCGGACGGTTTGGTTAGTAGGTGGTAGATCTCGCGTGCGATGTGCCGTTTCAGGCAGCGGATGATCTCGCGGCGAGTTTTGCCTTCGGCTTTGCGTCTGCGGGTGTATTCGATGGTGCGGGGGTCGGTGCGCATCCGGTTGGTGGCGATTCGCCAGAGAGCGTTGTTGGCTTGGCGGTCGCCGCCTCGGTTGAGCCGATGCCGAACTATCTGTCCCGATGATGCTTGGACGGGGCTGAGGGCGCATAGTGCCGCGAAGGACCGTTCCGATTTCATGCGTTGGGGGTTGTCGCCGGCGGCGACTAGGAGTGCTGCAGCGCTGTGGGGGCCCACTCCGGAGGCGGCTAGGAGCGCCGGGTTGGCCTTGGCGCAGAGACGGCGGATCTCGGTGTCGAGTTCGGCTATTTCTGTGTCGAGGGTCCGGTATCGGCGGGCCAGGTGCCGCAGCGCCTTTTTCGCGTACGCGGTGGTGGTCTGCGCTTCGCCGGGACGCCAGCGGACACAGATTCTGACCATCGCTTGGATACTGGAGCCCCGGAGCCGATGTTTGACCTGCTCAGGGGCGGTTGTGAGGAGGGCGTGGATCTGGTTGGCGGCCTGGATGCGTGCTTTGACCGCTGAACGGCGAGCCATCCGAAGCATTCTTATCCCTTCTACGGGTCCGTCCCCGCCTTTGGGTCGCCCGGTGGCATCTCCGCTGAGGGCAGCTCGGGCTGCGGCCTCGGCGTCGACGGTGTCGGTCTTGCCCCTGAGACGACGCAGCTGGCGGTTGGGACGCATGACCTCCACCACCTCGATGTCGGCTCGGGTCAGATAACGAGCCAGGCCGGCGCCGTAACTACCGCATCCTTCCACACCGACCTGAACCGGCTGCCCCCAGGAGCGAAGCCACTCCTCCAGCTGCGCGTATCCCGCCGCATCAGCCCTGAACTGCGCCGACCCCAGTAGGCGACCCGTGTGATCCAGCACCGCTCCAACGTGGACATCCCGATGGGTATCAACCCCTCCATACACATCGACCTGGTCTTGTTCCGGCATGCGCTCTGCCTCCCCTCTCCTTGTGTCGGAATAGGCTTGTGCGGCAGCGCCGGTCCGAAGCGGGTGGACAAAACACTCAGGGTGTGGGGAAGAAACGACCAAAGCTCCTATGAGGTCACATCCGCTCCGGGCTGGCTGCCCGTACCCCCCGACCGGTGCCCGGCCGACAGATCCGGGGTAAGGCACCACAGCCAGTTTCCCGGTGGGTCAGACCAGGCCCCGGTCGAGGTCCCCTTAAGTATGAGTGTTTCTCCGGAGACTCGATTAGTTGGGAGATAATGGAGTTATGGGTAGACCGATCATGTATTCGCCGGAGGTTCGGGAGCGGGCTGTCCGGTTGGTGTTGGAGCATCGGGGGGAGCACCGTTCGGAGTGGGCGGCGATCTGTTCGATTGCTGAGAAGTTCGGCTGTGCGTCTGAGACGTTGCGGCTGTGGGTGCGCCGAGCTGAGCGAGATCAGGGCCTGGGGTCTGGGTTGAGTTCCGATGAGCGTACCGAGTTGCGGGAGTTGCGCCGGGAGGTTCGTGAGTTGCGGCGGGCGAATGAGATCTTGCGGAAGGCGTCTGCGTATTTCGCGCAGGCGGAGCTCGACCGCCGACCCCGCAGATGACCGCCTTTGTGGACGAACACCGCGATACCTACGGGGTCGAGCCGATCTGTGCTGAGTTGCCGATCGCCCCGTCTACCTATTACGAACACAAGCGTCGGGAGCGCGAACCCGACCGTTGCTCGGCCAGATCTCGCCGAGATGGTGAGCTACGCACCCAGATTCGGCGGGTGTGGGAGTGCGAGGTTCGGGGTCTACGGAGCCCGCAAGGTATGGCGCCAGCTACAGCGAGAAGGCATCGAGGTGGCCCGCTGCACCGTGGAACGCCTCATGCGTCTCGAAGGCCTAAAAGGCGTGGTCAGGGGCGAAACCAAGCGCACCACCATCCCAGCCGACGACGCTGCCCGCCCGGCTGATCTAGTCGATCGCAGCTTCGAGACCGATGCCCCGGACCGTCTTTGGCTGGCCGACCTGACCTATGTCCCGACCTGGTCGGGCTTCGCATACACAGCATTCGTGATCGACGCCTACTCCCGGTTCATCGTCGGCTGGCGAGTCTCGAACAACCTCCGAACGGACCTAGCCCTCGACGCTCTCGAACAAGCACTCTGGGCACGCCGCCCCGACACCACAGACCCCGACCGGCGCCTCGTCCATCACTCCGACGCCGGCAGCCAATACCTATCCATCCGCTACAGCACCCGCCTCACCGAGGCCGGTGTCTCACCGTCCGTCGGCTCCGTCGGTGACTCCTACGACAACGCCCTCGCCGAATCCGTCATCGGCCTCTACAAGACAGAACTCATCCGAAACAAAGGACCATGGCGCAACCTCGACCACATCGAGTACGCCACCCTCGAATACGTCGACTGGTTCAACCACCGAAGGATCCTCGAACCAATCGGGGACATACCACCAGCAGAAAAGGAGGCCAACTACCATCAACAGCACACCCCAGCCCCACTAGCTGGTGTCAAGTAAACCACTCTCCGGCAAACCCGGGGCGGTTCAGTGGGAGGGATGGTTAGGGGCGTTCGGGGCGTGTGTGGCTGGGGTTTGGGTGGTTGGTTCCGTTTGCGGGGGCCTGTTGGGTGGGTTCAGCAGCGCTGGGGCAGCGTCCGGAGGTTAGCGAGGGTGGTCTGGTAGGTGTGCGCCCAGGGCCATCGGGCGGGTAGTCGCAGTATGGGGCGTCCGCTGTGGTTGACCACCCGTGCGGGAATCCCGAAGATGCGGGTGCGGATGGTGCGTCCACGGATCAGCCGCCCGGCCGGCTGTGTTCGTCCCAAGATGGCTATCCAGCGGTAGAGGTTATGCGCTAGAGCGGCGCAGAGAAGCCAGGCCTGGTTAGCGGCGAACCGTCCCGATGGTAGATGAGCGAGACCCCCGGAGTCTTTGAGGTCGCGGATGGCGAGTTCGCAGACCGCATGGTGTCGGTGGTGGCGGTCCGCTTGTGGGGCAGGCGCATGCGAGTTGGTCACGAACGCGTGGTAACGCCAGTCGGGCCAGAACTCTTGCTGGGCGCCGGTGAGGCGGGTGCGGCGCACCACGAGGCGTACTCGGCGTTTCTGCTTACGTTTGCGGGGGTTGGTCATCTCAAGTGTGGTTTCCCCAACTTGTGCCCGGCCGCCTTCGGGATAGTCGATATCTGCCCAGTCGTCTTCGTCGATAGCCGCTATAGCGGCTAGGACATGGCGGAGTTGTGGGCAGGTGATCGACCAGCCCACCCCGAGGTGGTCCAAGGTTGCCAACATGGCATAGGACCAGAAGCCCGAATCGGCCCGAACCTCGATCCGTCCCCGAGCCCCGGCCCGTCGCGCGCACCGGATCGTCTCCTGCGCGAAATGGGCCACACCCCGCCGCGATGCTCCGGCCCTTAGCCGGGCACCCACCGCCTCTCCTGTATCGGCCCGGAACGCCAACAGCGGGTGATAACCCAACTCTTTGGTGTACCCATAGGAGGCGCCCTCCTTGCCCCTGCCAGACACTCCACAGATCGTCGAGTCCAAATCCAAGGTCAGCGGTCTCTTCCCCGGGCCGGCACCCGCTGCCCACGCACGACCCAGCGCCACGCCCAAAACCTTGTTCAACTGGCGGGTGTGGCCCCAGGTAAACGACCGCAGGAAAGTGCCCACCGTCGAAGGTGCCATCACCTCATGGGACAGCACCCGATGCGTCGACCCCGCCCGCAGCCGATCCACATGATCGATGTGAGAGCCCCCCACCAGCATCGCGGACACCAACGTCAAGGTCTTACGACCCGGCCGCGCGCCACCCACCCGACCGCCCAAACGGACCACGTCGTCCACCAACTCTTCCAACCCCAGACGGCTCATCAACGTCGACGCCGCCAACAGACCCCCATCGGCCACCAACCCCTCATCGTCGAAAACCACCTCATACCGGTCAACATTGTGCGATACTCCACTCACAGGAAGTGCCTCCCGATTCTGGACCTAAACCACTTTCGCTAACGGTTATTGTCCCAGATCAGAGGTACTTTCCACGTCTATACCACCCCCCAACCCAAACACCCACCCGGTGGATCCAGGCTAAGCCGGTGTCGACCCATCTGCTGGGTCGTCACCGTCGGCAGATTCCCGACCGGCTGTGTTGGGGGATGCTGATACGGTTGGTGACGGGCTGTCTCCCGTGGTGCTCCTCCACGGCGTTGAACAGGTCGCTGCGGGCCTTGTCGCCCTCTGTGAGCGGGTGGGCGATGATCGTATCCCGGCCGTTCGTCAGTGATTTGGCGTACCTCTCGGTTGTGTACTGCAGGTTCTGGCCGCCGAACTTCGTGCGGAGCGCTTCCTTGAGGCCGTGGCGGCTACCCTCGCCAGGGTTCTTCTGGGGAGTGGAGTATTGAGGCATAAGCGGCCTATCGGCCAGTCGACCTTTCGGGTGAGGGTGCTTCCGGCGCGTGCTGGGTACCTGACAAGACCGAACGATGCGTGCGGCGTGGTCGAAGCGATTCGGGAGGCTTCGACGCGTTGGGCGGGCTATTCCGAGCCGATCATCCCTGTCCCGGCCGAGGATGCGGTTGATGGTTGGTGGCTTCAAACGTTGGAAACCGCCGAAGTGGACGGGTTGGTCAACGTCAACGTCGACGCTGACGTTGACGCTGCCGCAAAGGTCGCTAAGACGCTCGGTCTACCGGTTGCCGACTTGGCGGACATCGACAAATCCGGACGGACGCAGTTCACTACCCATCCCGCGAACCTGCAGCAGACACGAACGGGGTTCGTTTACCAGCCGGCTGTGCTGGCTAGGGACGATGGTGCCCTGTGGGAGAAGGCAGCCGCCGGTGATCTCACCGCTGAGCAAGAAGCAGACTGCGAGGGCGCGTCGGTACCGGTGTGCCGACCGAGAACCGCAGACCTGATCGGTCGGGCGCAACTCGACGAGACGTGTTGGCTCGATGTCGGAGCGGCCCATTTCGCCGAACACCGAATCGTGGGCGGTCCGTTAGCTGCACCGATGATTATCTGGGTAACCGAACCCGACAGCGTCGAGGACTGTGTGTACTTCTGGAACCTCCGCGCTCTACGGTCCCGTCGTCTCAGGCCTGCGCCGTTGCTGCTCTTACCCGCAGAGCAGGTCTTCCGCTGGACAGGCTTCGCTGATGCCGTCGCTGACCGCCTCTCAAGGCCCGAGCACATCGAACCCGATGTCGTATTGAGCTCTTTGTCTGTCGAGCCGGACCAGCTCGACGAGATCGCCGGACTGCTCCGTCTCGTCAAGTCGACAGAACCGCCGGGGTCCAAGATCCAGTTCCCACCGCCGCCCCTAAAACATGCACCGTTCACATACAGGTGGGACATTGCCCCCCGAAGCTACTTCCGTTTCCCGAGGAGATACGGCGAGCCGACCGATGCGCTCGTGCAGGTCTACCGCGACAGCACCGTGGTCGAAGTCGACTCACCTGCACAGTTCACAGGCGGTGGTCGCGTCCTGGTTCGTGTCTCGTCCTCCACTTTCGACGGCCTACCAAAACGGCCCACCACCGCATCTTTGATCATGGACGACGCGTCCTGGTCCGAGGACGAACTCGAACTTGCCATGTATGCACAGAACAGATACCGCCTCGAGTTGCGTGTACCCTCGTTGCGCGACGCTGCTTGGGCGCTCCTGAAGAACCGAACTGCCCAAGCGGTACTCTCAGCCAAGGGACAGTTGGCGCACCGCCTCAAGGAGCTCGGCGCCGCCGAGGTGCTCTTACAGGACAGCGTGATCCAAGTGATCGAGTCCCTGCGTACACGCCGTTCGCAAGACTTGGAACGTGCCCTGCAACAGGCCCTCGAGCACGTCTCACCGGAGGACGGACTCAGGGACCGTCTTGAGGAACTGGCGTCGGAATGGGGACAGCGATCCAAACGCCGCTTCCTACCGATCTCCCACATCAAGGGTCTCGGAGAAAACGCGGGGAGAGCCGTTGAACTGCTATGCAACCGATCATGGGCGGAGCGAGGCTTGAAGATCAGATGCGGCCAGTGCAGGATCCGCAGTTTCGTTCCACTTCCCGCGACCACACCAGAACCCCGATGTCCCGCCTGTGGAGCAACAAACACACGTTTCGAACCAGCAGGCGGCAACCCGGACAGCGGCCCGGAGATGCACTACAGCCTCAACGCTCGGGTGGACCGAGCAGCCGACCAAGGAGTCATCCCGCACCTTTTCGCCAACGCTATCCTGACGGCCGAAGACCCTCAGACGTTCCTGCTACTAGGAGTCGACGTAACGCTCGGGGATGGCAGGACGAAGGAAGTCGACCTCTACGGGATCACAGCAGGAACCGTCGTTGCTGGTGAAGCAAAAACGAACGCGGCAGAGTTCACCCCCGAACAACTCACATCCGACATTCAACTTTCCGCCGCCCTGGCGGCCGACACCCACATGCTGGTAGCCACCGGAGAAATCCCCAGCGCCACACAAGAACAGGCCCGACAACTCGCAGAAGCGCAAGGCCTCAACCTTCTCCCAATCGACAGCCGACGCCTGACACCCTGAACCACCAAGGGCACGGATGCTGCCTACCGACGGCCCTTCAACGGCATCCAAGAGCCATTGGCGAACGGTCACGCCGTCGGCACAAACCGGCTGGCCGTCCAACAAACGGCTATAGACGATTACCGGCACATACGCCTAAAGGCTCACAGGCTCAGACCGCGTCGACGGTCGGATCGGAGTGACCGCACCAGGCGTGTACGCTCGCCCCTTCGTACGGCTCTGTTGGCCCTGCGCGAAAACACTCATACTTGTAGGGTCCTCTAAACCGGGGCGGTTCAAACAAACAAACAAACCACCATCAGCCAGGGCATGAGGAGACACCCCCAGCGCCAGTACAACGCCAACGACCGCAACCACACCCGACAGCGCAACACACCGACGACCACCCGCACGATGAGCCCGTACCGTCACCAGCATCAACGCGAGACTACAAAGGCTTCCCTTGGCGTAGTCGGGTTGCCTCGCCTTATTGGGACTGAACCGCCCCCGACTTGTGTCTCCGGAGGCTTCTACGTGTTTCGCTCAGGCGAACTCGACCGCCTATCCCGCCGTTGACCGCCTTCGTCGACGAACGCCGAGATGAGGTTTGGGGTCGCGCCGATCTGCGCTGAGTCGCCGATCGCCCCGTCGACCTACTACGAACACCAGCGTCAGGAATGTGAACCGGAACGCCGGTCAGCCCGGTGCAGGCGGGACGGCGAGTTACGCTCCCGGGTTCGGAGGGTATCGGAGTGCGGGGTTCGGGTGGACGGAGCCCGTAACGTATGACGCCAGCTACAAGCGTGAAGGCACCGGGGTGGCCCGCTTCACGGTGGAACGCCTGATGCGCCTCAAAGGCCTAACAGACACTCGGTAGCCCCCGGCTCGGATACTCCCCCTACCGCGCGCTTGATCCGCCGCTCGGTGGCACGGGCTACATGATCCGTCAGAACTCCTCCGTCGGGGCTGGTGCTGGGTCGACACAGACATGGACGACCGGCCTCGATTCGTCGAGGTTTTTCGGCAGGTCAGCCAGCTGACTCACTTTACGCAGCTTGGTCTCAAGACCCCTGATTCGGCAGATCAGATCCGACACCTGTTCGTCGTCGCAGTAGACGATCCCCTTCATCGCGTCCAGGATCGGCTTTGCGAGGTTGTCTACGTCACGCGCTTCGCCCGGGTCCCGCTTGGTGAAGTAGGTGATCGTGACGGCAATCGGGCTGGAGGTTGGAAGCGGATCAGCGTTCCACTTTTGGCTGGCCGCCTTGTTCACCTGTTCCTTCCACCGGTTCCGCCGTTCCGTGTCGCGAGCTTGCTGCGAGACGGCAGGACCCTCAACGACGAAGGCGAAGGGCTTCGGCGTGGCGGGTGTAATGTCCATCTTCTTCATCCTCGCCCTGTGTGAACAGTCCCGAAGTATGGACCGGCTCACCGGTGTCAGCCAAACGGGCTCTTGGTAGCTGCACGAGGGCCACGCACAGGCTCATGAGTTCGATGCCTCGGCCCGTACTGAGTTGTCGAAGGTGGCGGCGGAGGTGTTGGCGATCGTTGAAATTCCCCAGGCCGGACATACCGGCACCGAACAGCCACCCAATCCTGTACCCACCCAACATGGGATGGCAACCACCCTTAGCCGGGGAAGGCAACATCCGGAGGGGTGGCTGCCTGTCAGCACTGGTCGTCTACAGTGCTTGGCCGCAGGACCGCTGCTGCCGCAGTAGCAACCTAACGCGCTTCTACAGCAGCTTACAGGCCAGCGCTGCCCCTAGCTGATGGCGATCACTGAGGTCCCCCAGAGTTGATCACAAGATTCCCCACCATCTGCTGCGGATTCGTCGTCGCGGTGAGAGCCGTTTCAACCATCGCCGCTCCCGTGTACATGTCGCGGATGAGACGGACGCCTCCCCGCTGGACCCGCACGGCCGGGGTACCGACAGGCTCGCCACCCTACGAAACCGCTGTCTTTGTCCGTTTTCTACGGTCACCCCGGCCAGCTGTGGTGAACGACGCCGGCCTGACCTTCTTCAGGGCTGGAGTGTGCTGGGGAGGCCGAACCCTGCCCTGACCGCGCTCCATTATGAGCGAGTTTCGACGGTCGTCAACAACGCCACGAGCGCCGTGTTGGTGCCTAGGCCCTGTCCGCATGGCCCGCCGCATGGCGACGCGTTCGTGTTCCGTTGACGCAGTGCATGACCTAGCAGATAGCGGGCCGGTGTGTGCTCATCCCCAGAAGATGCAGGTGGGGTCCGCGTCGACCTCGATAAGTAGCTCGTCGATGTACGGTGTCGGCTGGGCGAGGCTGTAGTGATGGAACCGGAGGTTGCGGTCGCGGTAGTAGAGGGACCATTCGTTGCGGGCCTTGGTGTAACGGAAGCGGCAGATCGGCCAACGGGTCCATTCGGGGCCGAGATCGTCGTGCCACGGGGGTCTGCATTCCACAACAGTGATCGCTCGGGGGGAAACATCGATCTCGTAGCGGATCAGGTCCCTCGCCCGGAGGGGAAGAGCGGCGTTGCGTCCCTCGATCCACTTCCGGACCTGGGCGAGCGCAACGTCGGGTACCACAGTGTTGATCGTAGGGACCCGCCAGACAAGGAGGTCAGTTGCCGCCGTGGGCACACACCGGCGCAGCTACCTGGCGCCAAATAGAACGGTCTCTGCTCAACCCGGAACGGTTGAGCAACGCTCCAAGGTAGACAGGCGGCTACTTGCTTTCTGAAGCTGTGGCCAGGGGCTTGGGCGGGATAGAGGCACCGTTGTGGATCGTGCGCCGACCGAGCGGTCAGCACAACTCGACAGTCACCCGGGTAGTTGGGTTGGCCGGGGCATTCAGCCGATAACGCTAGAGGGGGAACGACCGCGAACCCGACCAGCACCGATGTGTCGGTCTCCACAACTTGGGCGTCTCTGAGCGCTCGGCCCATTTTCACGGCCCCCTGCGCATCCCGCTTCGGTGACCAACAGGACAATTGCCGTGCTGTCGGGACCGGGCGGCGACTCCGCGTCGACGCGCACCAGCCTGGTGGGAAGCACCAAGGCGGGTTCGCAGGGTCGGCCCCAACCCGACCCGTCCCATTTCCACCCGCCGTTGCCCCGCTCGCATCGGGCGTAGCTGTATTCCTCCGCGGTGAGACCGCGAACGCGACGGCCGCGTCGTTGTCGATGGTGACCACCACCCAATCCCCCCTCGGCATCGGAGTACCGCCCGGATCCCTGAGCTCGGCGCGTAGCGCGTCGACCGCTGCATGGTCGACCTCGTCGATCAATAGTGGATCCACCAACTGGGAGTACCGCACCGGAGGGATACCACGGCAGGTAACGAGAGGATCATCCACCCCGGGAACCGGGATCACCTCCAGCGGCATGACATAGGGGCGAACGATGTAGGCAACCGCTAAGGATGCAGCCAACCCAACAGCGACCAGCACCACCAGCCTCGTCAAAGGCCAGCGGGCACCTGTCGACCGAGACCAGCCCGGCCGCTACCCGGTGGCACCCAGCACCACCGAACAGACCCCGCCCTGGCTTCGCCTGACCGGCTCCCTCCCCACGCCTCCCGCAACCGGACCGATCATGCAGAACCCCCTCCTCACCTCCGGCCGGTTCCGACACCCCTGGCAGATCCCCAACCCCACCGATTCGCGAAGAGAACAGAAGGATGAGGCGATACCTGGAGCAACCCACAGGTTCGTGGCTGGCCCGGTTTATGCACTACCGCGACCGCCTACGGATGAAACCGGCTTCTACCTGGGGGAACACTCCGCTGCCGGGTTGTCATAAACGTCTGTTATCGGACAACGGGGGTGGGCGACGGCCACCGTGCACAGGCGTGAGTTGGAAACCAACCGCCCCGGGGGCCGATGGGTCTAGGGTGAACAAATGCCCCCGTCCGACCACCCTCCGGAACCGGAAGTCGCTTCCCGCCATCCGCCGATCGGCGGATGAAGGTCACACATCTGGCAGTGGTCATAGCCATAATCGGCTTGGGGACCTGGTACCAGGAGAGAACCGACCCGCCCGTCACCACCGCAGTCGAGGTGCGCACTGTAGAGCCGCTGATCGCCACTACCGTTCCGGAACCGGTCATCGTCACGACCACGACGCTGCCGCCTGTCGAGTCTGCCCGGGTAAACCTCAACATCGCGCTGTCGGAGGTCGGCGGTGAGCGGGCTGCTCTCACAGCTCTTGCCGCCGCATACGAAGCTATGGCCCGGGCACTCGACGACAACGACCAGGCCGCCCTCATCGCTCTGTGGACCGCCCACCGGATCGCCAACAGGTTAGCCCCGAGTTTTGGGTTGGCTGGGCCTGGCGCCATGTCGGTAGCACAAATACGAGGGTTTGTTGGATCCGGGTTCTCGTACGAGGGCGGTTTATAGGGGGTCGCTTTCTGGATCGCCAGGCTTCACACGATTCGGGGTGTCAGCCTCTGTCGACGATCATTAATACTCAATGAGCCATTCATATCCGACGCACCCGTGTTATGGGATTCCTAACCACGTCTTGAACAGTGCGGTTGTACCAACACCACCCAGCACATTGCGAGTACTGATCTGTTAGCGTAACGGTGCAGCCCGGTCCGCTGAGTCGGGACTCCCTGCCATTGAAGACTCTGACCGTGTTAGTAGATGATCTAACACTTGACCGTGAAGGGCTGTAAAGTAGGTTGGGAATGCCTCACCAATCAAGTTGCGAATCAGGTAAAAGGTACGGTTCGCTCGCGCGCGTCCCCAGTCGTAGAAGCGGGGAACCGTCTGTAGATCGGCACACTCCAGGATACTGAGCACTCTGTTTTCCCAAGGATGGATCTTGAAGTCGCTCCCTATATGGCTTGAGTTAGTAGTAACCGTGTAGGCGGGTCGCCCAGGGTGCATTCGTCGGTAACTTGATTCGAAGCCCTTTATAAGCGACGGTCTCCCACCTCTTTCCACGTAGGGGCGATTGCGCATCACACTGCCGCATTTTGGACATGCTATTAAGCCGATCTCGATCTTCTCCTGACCACAAGAGGGACACTTGTCGTTCTCGTAAGCGCTGCGACCCGAGTTAGCTGGTATCTCGTTGATCTGTCGATACCGCTCGGGGCCATAGGCGGGAACGAAGTGCAGAGGGTGGGTACCGCGAGCATCATCCTTGGAGCGTGCGTCCAGAGCTTCATACTCCATACTCTTCAACCACTCCCCAATCGTGACCCACTGGTTGAGGCCATGCGCGGGCGATTCGGCATGCGTTGGAGCAGGCACGGGATACCGATCTGAAGTTATCATAGATTTCAAACATGGTTCTCGATTATGAATTCCCACTATAAGCGCGCGTCTCCGAATCTGTGGCACACCATAGTCAGCCATGTTCACGATGCTTGAGAAGAACTTATACTCTGGCAGGCGGTTGCTAAGAAGTCGGACCGCTGTAGCCGAAGTACCCTCGCTATGGATTTCCAACGTCAGGACTTGCCGCACGTTTTCAATTACGATGATCCGCGGTTTTAGCAGAAGCGATATGGGGATCACCTCCAGCAGCAGTCCGTTCTTTTTATCAAGTGCTCTGGCCTTTGGAGTTCGCCTCTTACCCCTACTCGGATTTGAACTACTCATGCCCTGACACGGGGGTGTAGCCACTAACAAGTCCAGTTGTCTAGATGTGCGCTCGTGATACGCACCTGTGATCTTCTTCACGTGATCACGGACATCGAAAGTGAGCCACCGAGAAGTAGGAAAATTATCACGCCCGATGGCTGCACGCCGCGGATCGATCTCTACTTGTACAACGAATCGAAAGCCCGCCATCTCGTAACCCAAGTCACTGAGCCCAGCTCCCGAAAAAAGGGAGACCGCAGTCCATCGTCTCCTGGTTGTTGACCCTTCTTGCAGTACAAAGTTCCGAAGCGACTCGTTAGGCATTCTCATGCCCGACTGTCCGGGGACCACTATTCGATGATGTCAGCCGTATTATCTCGACCAATCGCTCAACGGTGTCTACAAGTCCCGACTTCGTACGAATGTCGTGCTCAGGGACCCGAAGCACAGTCCAGCCTGACTGCTCCAATTCTCTGGTCACACGGCCATCCCGTCTCCTATTGGTGGCTATCTTATCTATCCAAAAGTGGGAACTCAGCCCTGCATACTTCCTACATTTTCTACATCCATGCCAAAAGCAACCATCCATAAAGATGACGATCCGCTTACCAGGTAAGACGATATCCGGACGCCCAGGGAGTGTTTCGCCTTTAGTGGAGCGATATCCCTCGTAAGTGAAGTAGCGCACGCCTTGATGCCACAATCCCGAAGCTAATGCGCGCTCAGGGCCTGTTCGACCGTGATTATTTGCCATGGCACGGGAGCGCTGTGACGGAGTCATGATATCGGACAACTGTTCGTCACTTTCCTAGTGCGAGGTCAGGGAGGTCTCCCTGCATCTTGCCAACGATCTTGAGAAAGTCCTCGTGGCTTCGATGGGTGGACTGAAGCACATCATGCCATGTCTTCGTAAGGATCGTCTCGTCCTTGTCAATGTTGTTCCTGGCCATTGCCTCTAATCTCAGCGAATCGCAGATTATTGTCAACTGAGCCTCTGCAAACGACTCACGTACTTCTTCCGTCTCTTCGATAAACCGTCGCATCGCCGTTAGGTAGCCAAATGCTCTCGCAAACTCCTTGTCAGTAAGGGCATGTTTAGGTCGTTTAATCTCAATAACTTCCAGCCGGCTTAAGTGGTTGAGCATCACAAAGTCTGGCTGCTTTGTCGGATTGTCAATTGCCGACGTGACGATCTCTTTATCGAAGTTCAGACGATACCAACTCTCAAAGTTTCTTCGGGTGGAGGCAAGGGTTTGGTTGAAACTGAGCGGTGTCCAGTCCGGATAAAGAATCCATGGAGCAGTCTCAATAAGTCGCTGTAACTCGCGCTCTACCGTTTCGTGGCTGGAAACTAGCCTCTTGAGTTGAGTGATAGCGTCGACCCTTTCTTGAGCCACCTGGCCTAGAGAATATGTCTCTACCAATCTCGCTTTCTCAAAGAGATCGAGAATCACATCAGTGGCGCGGTCGACCACAGTCGATACCTCACCTAGAGTCGTAAGCAGTGTGGAGTGTGGACCGACGGCATATGCTAGTCGTACTACACGGTCAATATGGTCGGGATCTCTTAGAGAATCTCGGTCGGTACCTGCCACAAGTGATCGCGCCGCTCTCTCAACCGACTGTCGTATAGTAGCGTCGTTTGTGTGTGCTACCCGCAGCCGATCCCGCAAGCGAGACTTCTCAAGAAAGATTTCCCACGTACGCCTCCCCGTACTTACTTCTGCTTTAGCTGCGAGTTCCTTCAGAAGCTGGCGGCCCCACTCCTGTAACGGTGTTCCCAAGTCGGAGTTCCAGATTATATCCTGCCTGTCTGTACGGACATAGTCTTCTTCATCATCAAGCCACTCGGCATGGATGGCTCCGGTGAGATAGCTCCTCATCTTGAATTCACCAGTGAACCCGGTCTTGATATCGAAGTCTCTTGTTTGGGAGACAATTTTGCCTCTAGAATACAGACGAACGCCAGCCATCACTTCGTCCTTATACGGATCTTTTGCGTAAGCTACCCAACCAGATACGGGCAGGAACTCATTTTCCACCTTGACCGGGCGATTTCCTACATCTATACGGGTATTGGCCATGATATCGACGTTTAGCGTTCCGAGTTCGATTGGTTCCTCCGTCTTAGTACTATCCTCTAGGCGGACGCTCCAATTGCTTTGTGTTAACCCGAACCTAGCAGCTAGCTGGCGATCCAGTTCTTCCCTCGTAGGCACGCGGCGACGATCAAAGCATCGCAGAATCAGTTTTGTATAGCTAGATTCGCAATAGGTTCCATCCCGTGGTCCGGGAACCGGGTGATACGGTAAGGTGTGACCAAGTTCATCAAACTTCTCATCCGTCATCTTGCTGAGTTCGAGAATCAAGTGACATACCTCATAACCGCGGTTGGTTGACGGACCGCCCGCTGTGATAACGTCCACTTGATGACAGATACCGAAAGGTGCTAGCTTACCGATACCCTTTCTACCCATGACACGGCGGTTATACCTAGCAGTCCTATCGCCGCGCTTAGTCCGTCGGTTATACCCCACATTCAGGTAGTAGTCGTTCACTTCTTTTACGGTCATCCCAGAACCATCGTCTTCGATAACGATCTTGAAGCCCTGATCTTCTATCGTCCCGCGGACCTTTCGGGCTAGGTACTGGCCGAAAGGCAGCGTGATTGTAACGTTCTCAGCGTCTGCGTCGTAGGAGTTGGCGATTAACTCAGCTAACACAGCCGATACTCTGTCGTACATCTTGATTCCCAACTTGTCAATAGTAAGATGGGAAATCCGCATGGTGTACTTCTCGTAGGCTTGTGACATTCTTACCTCAACTAATAGGGCAGGCTGAGTTCTGACTCGGTAATTTGTGCTGTTCCGCTGATCACCATCAACTCCACTCGGATACTCTCCTCGTATTCGGTATAGTGTTACGGTGTAGCCATACGGCTTGGTGGGGACGAGTGGCAGCCGTGAGAGTGCCGCTCCGTCTTACTGTTTGGGTACGGGCGCTGAATAGTTTCTTGCCCTAGGTCCGCTACCCGTTTCTCGCGCAGACCCATAACCTCAGAGGTTAGTCGCCAGCAAGTGCAGGGAGTGCTGTGTCACTGGGGCGGCCTTCCCTTCGAGCGCCGGGAGAGTTTCACCCAGCGGTATCCGGTAACTGTGTGTGAGCACTGTGTAAAGGGTGCAGGATCGGGCAATCGGGGTATAGAGTGGATAGGGAGGAGTACGATATAAGAAAAGAACGTGTAAGTGGGTAACGACATACGATATATGTAAATCGTACATGGGGCGCCTGAGCGGAAGGTTGGATTGTGTGCAGGGGAAGGAACGACCAAAGGACAGTTCAACGTACCCCGCTGGCCAGTCTCTCTTCGGTCAGTTCCTCGTGTTGCCACGGCGGGCTGGCGCCGGAGGTGACTCATGTCTCGACTATGCGGCGGAGGGTGTCCAGCAGGTAATCGCCGCCCTGGCGGTCGATCCGTTCGTCGAGACCGATGTATCCGATGAGGCGTTGCTCAACCGCGCCGACGAGGGAGTATGCGGCCTGCTCCGTCTCCCGATGGTGGTAGTCGACGAAGAAAGTGCCAGGCTTCCTGCATGACCTCGACGCGTCCAGCAGACCACTTGATGGCCAGCCCCGGTGTGTCGGCAGGGCCGGTATCGCGGATGGTATCCGTGTCTGGCGGCTGGTTGTCACATACAATCTCTTGCAGTCCGTTCCTTGGCTGATTGCCGAAGCGCAGCGGCGGTCTTCTGACGGCGTTCATGTCACGGACGGGAGCCTCCGCTTGCTTTAGTTCCGGTCGCTTGCCCAATGAGGTGATGGTCGTCTGGGGTGGATCCGGGGTTGGGTGGCTTTGCCAGTTCGGTAGGAATCGGCACCCGGGTGCTGGTTTCTGCCGAATCCGCCAAGGCTTGGTCCTCCGGCCACTCGAAGGTTTGGCGGCGCGCAGATCGGGTTCCAGGCGCCTGTACCTCGGGCCGTGTTCCCCGGATTGGCCAAGCTTCGACGCGGACAGGGAACGGGGCCGTCTGCGGGATGGGGGAGGTGTCTCGGGTTGGCGGGGTCGACCTAGCCGGTCGTATCCGGCTGGCGCTTCCGTTGTGCTGACTCCCCGGTCGTGGGGTTCTTGTTCGCGTAGGGCTCGTTTCGGGGTTTAGGTGGGGTGGTGGCCCCAGCGTTGCGCGCCGAGGTATCGGCCGGTTGCTAGGTCGTGGTCCTCGAGGGTTTCGATGAGACGTTCTGCGGGGCTGTTGGACCAGCCGAGGCGGTTGGTGTCTTGTTGGTCGGCCCTGCGCGGAAATGTGGGATGGGTGGGTTGAAATCCTTGGATTGGGGGTGAGGCCCCGCTGGAATCGGTGAAGACCAAATCGCCGAATCCCAGGAGGGGCCTCGATGTCTGATGTTATGTCTGTTCGTCTGCACTTGTCGGGTGTTCGCGTTAAGGGGGTGCCGGTCGATTCCGTTGATCGCCTCGAGGTTGAGGTGGAATCGACCAGGGAGTGGTCCCGGTGTCCTCATTGTGGGTTCCGCTGCTCCAAGGTGTGGGACCGGCGAGCGAAGCGGGTTCGTGACTTGGAGGTGAGCGGCCGGCGCACGACTCTGGTGTGGCGTCGCCGCCGGTTCTGGTGTGGTAACTGTGAGGAGCGGCACCTGGAGGACCACGACCAGTTCCGGGCGGGGTTGACTCGCCGGTTCGCGCAGCGTCTTGTTCAGGACGCCAGGCGGATGTCGATTAGGGCGGCTTCCCGTCATCACGGGGTGGGTTGGCATCGGATCATGGGCCTGGTGAGAGCTGAGGCGGCTCGGGTAGCGAAGCGTCGCCGCTCCCGACCCTGTCGGGTGTTGTTGGTGGACGAAACGTCGATCCGGCGCCGGCATCGTTATGTGACCGTGGTTGCTTGTGGCGACACCGGCAAAGTGTTGGCGATGATCCCAGGCCGGACGAAAGCGTCTCTGACCAGGTTCTTCAGAGACCAGGGGGCATGGTGGTGTCGGCAGGTGGAGATCGTCGTCTCCGACGGATCACGCTCATACCAGGCAGCCATCGCCCAGTACCTGCCCGACGCCCGCCACGTCCTCGACCGGTTCCACGTCGCGCGGTGGTTTACCGAAGGCTTGACCCTGGTACGCCGTGAACTGCAACGCCGCCCCCCAGATCAGCGGCCCCCCACATACGAGCCGGACCTTTTCCGAGCCCGGTTCACCCTCCTACGGCGGGCGGATCATCTCACAGACGGGCACCACAAGCACCTCGACCGCCTATTCGACGCTCACCCCCGGCTCCGCACCGCCTGGGACGCTCTCCAAGAGCTCTACCAGCTGTACCAATCCGAAGACCTCGACGGCGCCAACCAGGCGCTGGGGCGGTTCGCCGACCTCTACGCCACCGGTCAGATCCCCGAATACCACGACATCGTGGACACCATCATCGCCTGGGGAGAAGAGATACTGGCCTACCACCGCAGCAGACGAGCAACCAACGGACCCATCGAAGGAATCAACAACCTGCTCCAAGTCCTACGCCGCGTCGCTCACGGGTTCACCAACACCAACAACTTCGCAGCCCGAGGAATCCTCGTAACATGACCCACCACACCGACCACAGCGCCCAAAACCCACGAAATCGCGAAGCCTCTGTTGGTCGGGGATGTGTGCGTCGGCGTATAGGGCTGCTCGGCAGGCTGCCCATCCGAGGGTTTCTACGAGCCGGATGGACGGTTCGGAGCTGTGCCGTGTCGGTCGGGGCAAGGGGTGTTCGTACCAGGCGGGGATGGTCTTCTCGTGCCAGATGCTGATCCAGTAGGGAGTGGGCGGGGTGAGGAGGTGGTCGAAGTTGGTGCGGTGGGGCTCGACTAGGCGGTCGCACAGCCTGGAGATGTTGTGTCCCCAGGTTGTGGTACCCGGCACGGCTGCGAGGTGGATGAGCGCTCGGATCGAGTCGGCAACCACCGCATGCGCCGCCGCGCATGCCCACAGCAGGGCGGTCCGGTACCCGTCGGGGTCCTTGGCTTGTTCTCGGCGGTTCCGGACCGCGCCTTCTAGGTAGCTGCGCAGCTGTGCCACACCCATGTCTACCGACCCGAGCATCGACCGGGCTTCTTCCAGCGCGTTGGTGGCCGACACCATCGGCTTGTCCCAGTTCACCACCACAGCGGGTGGGCGGTCTGCGAGGACCCGTCCGTAGGAGGCCACATGCCGTTCCATCGACGTTTCGATCCCTTCGGTGCGGGTTTTCCACTCGGGCCGGTCGGTGACCACCAACTGCACCGGATATCCTGACGCTTCTTCGGCAGCGTCCCGCAGCGATTCGGTCAGATGGTCGCGCTGGTCGTAGTCCAGGTCGTCGTAGACAGCGACCAGGTCGATGTCGCTTCGGGCGGTTTGTTCACCACGGGCGACGGAGCCGAACAGCACCACCCCGCCAACACCAGCCGCTACCAGCACCTCCACGGCCCGTTCCGCGTCGCGCAGCGACGGCGGAACCCCCGAACCGGCCCCTACATGTTTGTTCACGCTCATCCCGACACTCCTCCCTTCCCCTATTCTGTCAGCAGACCAGCCGCTCCCCCGAAGCCCGGTGTCCGCATCCATCCCGTGGCTGCACCGGTCCGGCATCCCCGCTCTGCGGATCCGACGTTCGGACCAACTCCCGGAGTTGTCAGGATCGCCCTCGACCCCCGTCGCGCGAGATGGCACACTCCGGGAACGACTATCTCCATACATGATTCGGTCCGTGCCTTCGGTGTTCGCTGGTCCCGTAGCCGGGGTTTATGGTGCCCACTGGACTCCTTCGGGGGGCGGCATGAGACCTCTCCGGCCCCAGCATGCGGCTAGGCCGTCTTTTCTTGTGCCGCAGGATGTGTCTCCGAACAGGTAGAGGGAGGCGAATTCGCCTTCGGGAGCGTCTGTTTGGCCGTGGTGGTTGGGTCCCCAGCAGGCGACGGTGGCGTCTGTTCGTATCCCACAGGAGTGGCTGCCGTGGATGATGCTGACGGCTACGACGCTGAACTGGCCGTCGGGGACATCGAGGCTGTTTTCGTTGTCGTGGCCCCAACAGGCGATGCTGCCGTTTGTGCGGAGCCCGCAGATGTGGTCGTAGCCGCCCGAGATGGCGGCGAATTGGCCGTCTGGTGCTTGGGTGTATCTGCCCCAGCACGCGATTGTGCGGTCGGTGCTTATGCCGCAGGTGTAGTCAATACCGACAGCCACGGCGGCGAACTGGCTGTCGGGGGCCGATAGCGCTGCTGCCGGTGCTTGGTCGCCCCAGCATGTGATGGTGCCGTCCGCTCCGATCGCGCAAGAGTGGGAGATGCCGGTAACGAGCGCTGTGTGCTGACCGTCGGGTACGTTGAGTTGTCCTTGGTCGTTGTTTCCCCAGCAGACGATGCCACCGTCGGTGCGGAGCCCACACGAGTGTTGGGCCCAGGCCGACACCGCGGCGAATTGTCCGTCGGGTGGGTCGGACTGTCCTTGGTTGTTGTTTCCCCAGCAGGCGACACGACCGTCGGTGCCGAGCGCGCATGTGTGGCCCGATCCGGCGGTGAGGGATGTGTACTGCTCGTCGGGTACGTCGAGTTGGTCGGGCGCCGCCTGCCCAGCAGGAGACGGTGCCGTCCGCTCGGAGCCCGCACAGGTGGTGGGTGCCGGCGACTACTGACGTGAAGGCCCCGTCTCGTATCCGGCCGCCCCAGCAGGTGATGGTGGCGTCCTGGCCTAGCCCGCAGGTGTGGTTGGATCCCCCGCTTATTGCGGTGAAGCGCCCGTCGGGTGGGTCGGACTGTCCTTGGTTGTTGTTTCCCCAGCAGACGATGGTGCCGTCTGCCCGGAGTCCGCAGGAGTGGGACGCTCCTGCGGTGATCGCCGCGAACGATCCATCAGCAGGGTCGGATTGCCCGTCGGTGTTACGGCCCCAACACTGCGCCGTGCTGTCCGCTCGCAGCCCACAGGTGTGGAGGGGTCCTGCGGCTATGGCGGTGAAGGTTCCGTCTGGCGCGTCGAGCTGGCTAGCGAAGTCGTTGTCGCCCCAGCAGACGACAGTGCCGTCCTCTCGGAGGCCGCACGTGTGGACCGACCCGGCCGTGATCGCCGCGAATGTTCCGTCGGGGGCGTCGAGTTGCCCGTATTCGTTCCACCCCCAACACGCTGCGGTGCCGTCCTCTCGGAGGCCGCACGAATGCCCGAACCCGGCGGTGATCGCCGCGAAGCTTTCGTCGGGGGCGTCGAGTTGCCCGTATTCGTTCCACCCCCAACAGGCGGCGGTGCCGTCGGTGCGGAGGCCGCACGAATGGGCGATCAGGGAAGCGATGTCGGTGAACTTGCCGTCGGGGGCGTTCCCCTGTCCCCGATTGTTGAAGCCCCAGCAGAAGACAGACCCATCGGCTCTCAGGCCGCAGGTGTGGTCGGTGCCGGCTGCGATCTTGGTGAACTCGCCTGCGGGTGCCGTTGCCCCACCGTCGTCGCGTGGGGGTAGCAGCCCGAACGCCCGGGTGAGGAAGGTGGCCATCTGCGCGCGGGTCACCGCTTCGTAGGGGCAGAACCGCAGCGGCTCTCGGGCGCATCCGGCTGTGACACCGAGGTCTGCGAGCCGTTCAACATACGGTGTCCACCACTCGTCGGTGTCCACGTCGGCGAACCGTGTTCCCTCCCCAGCCGTGGTGGGCGACTCGCCCAACGCTCGGACCAGCCACACGGCCATCACCCAACGCTGGATCGGCTCCCCAGGACAGAACAGGCCTTCCCCGCACTCGGTACCCGCCAGCAGCCCTTCGGTGGCCAGAGCGTCAATCGCTGGTTCGTGCACCGACCCGTCATCGTCGCCGAACCAACCCACCGCGGACACACCTGTGGCCAACACAACAATTAGCAGCAGTATCGCTGCGGTGGGCCGACAGCATCCACACACGGCGGCGGCCACGCGTCACGCATCTATCTGCAGACATGTTTCTCTCCCTGGATCAGCCTTCTACGCATCCGGGTTCCCCCTTTGCCACCAGCGGAATCCCAACACCCATCCCCGCCATCGCGCATAGTTAATGTGATAGTCTCACGCTATGAGCATACCATCGGGGTTCGTGTCGCTAAGGGGCATCGGCCGGTACAATCCGAGAGATGGCAGACGGCACAGGATTAGGCACCCGGATCCGCGCCCGTCGCACAGCGCTAGGGCTAACACTCGCCCAAGTAGCAGAACGCGCCGGCCTCTCGAACCAGTACATGTCCAACCTTGAGAACGGTCACCGCAGCCCGAGCCTGGCCGCGCTCCGCTCCATCGCCGCAGCCCTCGGACAAACCGTCGCCGACCTCCTCGGCGACGGTGCGGACACCATGAACGTCGACCTCCTAGCGACAGCGCTGGCCGACGCTCCCCAGTCGCTGCTCACCTTCCCCCGATCCGAACACTTCCGAGACGCCGTCGACCGCCTCGCCGACGAGCAAGGCATCGATCCCCAGGACATACATACACGGCTCACCATCGGGATGGCCATCGCCCCCCGACACCCTGGCGGCATGCCCAGCGACCACGACTGGCGTCGCCTCCTCGACGCCTACACCCTCATCCTCCGAGACGGCTAACCACAGCCCAGCACCGCGAGAGGCAGGGCATGACACGCACAGAAGCGCAGAACAGCCGACCAGAAGCGGTCTACACCGAAGAGCCCGCACCCGGCGAGGTGATCATCCGGGACCAGACCGGATACCGCTACGGCTACGGAGCCATGTACGACGGACCCGTCGCTGTGGCGCTGCCCGACGACGTAGCAGACCCGAACACTCCCAAAGCGTCCGGCATTGTCGACCTCCCCCGCCATCTCGGACCGTCGCCGCCGATCCCCTTCGACCTCGACGACTGGGTAGACCGCCGAGCCGTGTACG
This sequence comes from Candidatus Spongiisociaceae bacterium, assembly GCA_965219685.1. Classification (GTDB taxonomy): domain Bacteria; phylum Actinomycetota; class Acidimicrobiia; order Spongiisociales; family Spongiisociaceae; genus JAPPFW01. Next base: position 3,042,895 of record CBDCOH010000002.1, read on the forward strand.
CCAGAGTCCTCGAGGACGGCACCCCAGACGACGTACGCTGGTTCATCGACGTACACAAACTCGCAGAGATGTGGGACCGGATCATGCTGTCAGACTACGTGCTGTCGGTGTGGGAACCGTGGCTGCGCGAGAACGGCTACCTGCCCAAGACCAGCCAGCCGCTACCCAGACCATGAACCACCAAACACGACACGTATCGCCGCCACCCGCCGATGCTCCCCATACACCTTCGACCGACCAAGCCGAGTAGCCAACATGCAATCATTCGCACCGGCACCGTCCCTCTCGTTAAGACGCGGCGACAGTGCTGCCGGTTGAACTCCACCCAGCCGAGATCCCCGAGGTCGTCAGGCTGGAACCTGCTCAGAGCCATACTCACCGCGGTGTCCGTAGCGAATCGTGTTACCGCGGAGGGTGCGGCCCTGCAGCCGGAACTCGACCACCTGGGAGTAACCCTCGAGGTTCGAGAACGCTTGAAGGGGGCTGTCATAGCCTTCGTTCCTGGGTTCAGTGATCAACACCGTTCCGGCAGGGATCGCTCAACGGGCTAGAACTGGAGTTCTTGGGATGCTGCGGCGGGGCCGGCAGACGGCCGTGGACTTCCGGCGGGTGCGCACAGGTCCGCCCGGCGGACGGACATGCGCCGCTGTTGGCGGCTCCAAGGGGTCGGGGCGGCTCGCTCTCCGGGGCTGGAAGCCGCCCTCGACCAGGGTTCGCTGAACGTCATCTCGGACCGTGATAGTCCCGGTCAACGGCCCCAGACCGTTACCGGGCCCGATGCGGGGATGACACGAAATCCCAGGTCAGAGGGAATCGCGCGCGCTCGCGCGCGGGCCGCGGCTAGGTTCGGGAACATCGGCTGGTTCCTGCGCCACAGATGTCGGCGGGCGGACGAACGGGGAGGGGACGGACAAGCCGCAGTATCGGGCAAGAGACTGTCGACAACTGCCTGTTTCCCCAGGTAGACAGGCATTTGGAGAGGGAGCCGATCGTACCCGGTCTCACTATCCGGTAATACTTGGTGATCGGAGAGGTGACGAGCGACACTTGGACGCCGACTACCCAGTACCGACCCAGTCTCGACGAATTCAAGGCGGGGATGCGGTAGCAGCATTGCCCGTTGCCGCCACTTGCGGGCTTGCGTCGGCAGTGATGTTGGTGCCCAGCCGATGGTGTGATACTGAGGTCGGATCCGGGTTCCCAACCCGTAGTACTCATCGGCGATCACCAGTCCGAACATGGCCAACGCCTGGTTGATGTCGATGCCACCGGCTACGAGCTTCTGGAAGGACTGGTTCCGTCGTGCCAAGTCGAACCTCGTAGGCCTAACGGCGGCGGGGCGAGCACTGAGTCTCGATGAGCCGCTTTCAATTCCGACCGACCCGACCGACGCGGCCAAACGCCCGACAGCGACAGCCACATCGGCGTTCACTCCGGTATATCGTCTCCAGTGTTGTGTACTATCGGTTATTACTACTCACCGTCGGCTAGGGCACTGCGAGCGATCCGACGTTCGGTACCTAGCCAGCGGGCCGCATCTCCACGGCCATACGCTACTATTCCGCCTTGTCATCAGCCCGCACCGTGCCGCCTATAGGAGCTTCGACTGTCCATGGATCCAAGTACCGCCGTCAGTTCGGCCGTAATCTTACCCCTCCGGAGGATGTGGGAACGCGTCGACCGAACTGCACCCGAGTCTGACGTCGCCTACTTTTATGACCTTCTTAACTTAGGTGAACTTCTGCTAAAATTGGTTGTCGCTGCGTTGGTCACGTCGATCGATAACCGGGATGGCCACCGATATCTTTTGGAACGGAGCCTTATTCATGCTAATGGTCTAGGTGTTTGGGTGTCTGCTCTTGATGAAGCCCTTAGCGGGCCATCTCGTACGATGATGAGAAGAGAGGCATATCCGTACCAGCAGGAAATCACTCAGAAATGGTCCCCGACCGAGCAGGCCTGGCAACGAGATGCTATCGAGTATCTAGACCTTACATGTCGGGAGATCGATCGAGATCTACCTCAGCCACCACCCAAGGTCTCCCTTGAGTGGTGGTTTACGACCTTCGTCTTGATCCGCAACCGTACGCGTGGGCACGGATCGACTCTACCTGGTAAGTCCGCAGTAGCCGCCGTCCCACTTGCCAAATCACTCAGTATCGTTACAAATAATCTCGCTACCTTACGCATACCTTGTGCAGTGATCCGTCGCAATCTCTCGGGAAAATATAGGGTCGTCCCATTGACAGCACTCGACGATACCCTTAAGGTATTAAAGCAAAAGACTACCCTCAGTTACCCAGACGGAGTCTACTTTAGTCTTGGCGATCTGCGCTTGACTCCTGTATGCTACACTGACATTGATCTTAGCGATGTCCACATCGCTAACGGCGACTTTCGCCCGTCTTCCGAGGGAGCCACTTATGAGGTACTCTCCTATATAACCGATAGTCGGGAGCACATTGATGGTTCTGACTACTTGGAACTTATTCGGCAACGTACCGATAGCGAAACTCACGGTACATCTGATTTGGAAGTGATCGGTAAAAGTTTCACTAACCTGCCGCCACAGGCCGACGGATACGTTACACGCACTGTGCTAGAGCAAGAGCTAACCACCGTACTACTTGATGAGCGGCACCCTATGGTGAGTTTGGTAGGCCGTGGGGGAATAGGCAAGACATCTCTTGCTCTTAAGGTACTCCACGAACTGTGTCACACGGACGCATTCGATTTTATTCTCTGGTTTAGTGCGCGTGACATAGATCTATTGTCTGAAGGGCCACGAAGCGTTCGACCACAGGTCTTAACGTTCACAGAGATTGCTAAAGAGTTCATTGCTCTTCTCCGAGACTATGACGTGGGCGATACGACTCTTGACGCGGACGAGTACCTTACGCGCACCCTTTTGGGTGAACTGACAGGTTACCGCTATTTGGTGGTTGTTGACAACTTCGAGACTGTGCGCAATCCCAAGGAACTCTTTCGTACACTTGATACCCATGTGCGTCTACCGAACAAGGTTCTAATAACGGGTCGCCACCGGGATTTCAAGGCAGACTATCCCGTCGAGGTGACCGGAATGGTCCGCTCGGAGTATGACGAGTTGGTCCGCTCCCTCGCCATTAGGCTCAATATATCATCATTGTTGTCCACCGACTACCGGACGAACTTGTATGAGGAGACGGAAGGGCATCCATATCTGATCAAGGTGATACTTGGTGAAGTAGCGACGAACCGTAGAGCTACCAATGTTCAGCGCGTGCTTGCTCATCGAGATCGGATGCTTGATGCACTGTTCGAGCGGTCCTATGCGACCCTGACACCAGCAGCACAGCGTGTCTTCTTGACACTTTGTAATTGGCGCTCTGTAGTATCACAACTCGAACTAGAAGCTGCTCTCATGCGACCACAGGCTGACTATCTCGACGTCACGACAGCTGTTGACAGTTTGTCACGATACTCAATGGTGGAGGTTCTCAGGAGCCAATCGGACATCGCATTCTTACGGGTACCCGACGCTGCAAGGATCTTCGGGAAGAAGAAGCTGAAGGTTAGTCATGTGAAGCCGGTCGTCGATGTTGACACTCGAATCCTCCAGACGCTAGGCGACGTCCGGACCGGTGACATTCGTCGAGATTTCCATCACAGGCTCACTCGGATTTCTCACAATGTAGCTAAGCGAGCTGCACTGGAAGAAGATGTAAGCACTTATATGGCTATTCTAGAGTATATTGCAACTATCTACCCGCGCGCTTGGCTCGCCATCGCTGGTCTTCGCTTGGAGAATCCCCAGCTTGGTGACGCGATAGCTTCCCTGGATGCTGTGGAACGATATCTGCAGGAGGCCCCGGATGATGCAGACGCATGGCGAAGGTTGGCAACCTCAGCCCGGGACTTAGACATGCACGATCGTGAAATGAATGCTCTGTACCGTTTAGCCAATCTCCCTGGTGCACCTCTTGAGAGCGTATCACGGGCGGCGGCGTGCCTGAGTCGCCACTGGGTAAGTGGCTTGACGAACGTTGGCCTTGACGAGAAACGGCTTATGGCAAGGCGGCTAGCCCAGTTGATGAGTTCCAAACGATCCGGGGCGAACGGAACCGATTTCTCCCGTCTAGCTTGGCTTCATCTCTACCTTAAGGAGGCACACGAAGCTCGTGCGTGTGTTCAAGAGGGTCTGGAGACTGACCCAGGCAATACACACCTGCTTAAGCTAGAGTACCGCCTCAGTGAAAAATCTTGGAGTTGACGCTGTTCGAGATTTGTGAAGACCCGCCCCTACTGATACGCCGATCCGGGTTATCGAATCGGCGACTAGGGAGGTGTGATCGAAAGTAATCCTCTGTAGGTCATCAGACAGCGGCGATTTCAATGAGAGTTTGTAATATCCCAAGGCATCCTCCGATAGGCGCAAGCCCATCGGTGCTAGCACCGATGCTACTTCATCCCGCAGCGCTTCAGCGTCGTTGCAGGTTGCTGTGGCTATAGAGCAGGCTGGGGATTTCGAGTGGGCATCGTGGGTCGCTGGGCGGGGACGCTTGCCGCGGGAGGGTTGGCTTCGTGGTTCGGTTGACGACCTGGCTGCGTTCGTGGACAGGGCAGGCGAGGACGCGGCCGGCCTGTCGGGGCTGGTGGACGACGTGCGTGACACGCTGTCGGCGGCGGCTCTACAGGTGGAGAACTATCCTAACGGCGAGGCCATCTCCGCGGAGTTCGGGGACGTGCTCTATCAGGCCGGGGGGGTGTCCCTGTCTTGTTGTCAAGCCGCTTTGGGCAGTTTCTCGGGTTGGCGGGGTTGGTAGGGCGTTTGGGTCTTGAGCATGTGATGGCGATCGAAACCGGGGCGGTTCACACAGGGTGGTGATGCTCCTATGACGCTCCTATATTGTGCAAGTCGGTTGTCGGGTGTCGATCCATTGTTGGTATCGGGTGGCGAGGTGGTGGTTGTGGTAGAGGCCCCGCTCGAGTCGCGATAGGAGGGTGGGTTGGGTATCGAGGTGGTGGGCGGCCTGGGTGAGGGTGATCCGGGCTTGGGTTCGACGGTTGCGTAGGTGGGTACCGTCCGGTGTTGGGTGGGGATTGGTCAGCAGTCGGTAGATCTCTCGGGCGATGTGCCGCTTGAGGCAGCGGATGATCTCTTTTCGTTTCTTTCCCTCGGCCCCGAGTTTGGCGGGTGTTTTGTGTTTTGCCTGGTCAGGGGGGATTTGGGGTTGGGGTGTTTCCACTACATTGGCGGTGTGGGGGCTGGTGAGGGGGTTTAGGTGATGGTGGCTTTGTCCCAGGTGCGGGTATCTGCTCCGATGGCGGTGAGGGTTCGGGTTTGTAGGGGGCTGCGGCGGGTGGTGAGATGGATTCGGCGGCCGCTGGTGGTGAGTTGGTGGCGGCGGACACGGTTGAGGTCGCGCAGGGCTCGGGCGGCGGTGAGGTGCTGGTCTGCGAGGTCGGGGTCACGAACGTCGGCTGCTGCGAGAGCTTGGCTGATGAGGGTCTCGATTAGAGCGGCGTAGACACAGACCGCGACGTGGCCGCGGACTCGTTGTTCGGTCCAGTGTCTTATGGGGCGGAGCCGTAGGAAGTCTTTGAGGACCCGGAAGCGGGTTTCGACTGCTTGCAGTTGGCGGTAGTAGTCCACGACTTGGGCGGTGGGGGCCTGGGTGGGTGTGAGGCTGGTAGCTAGCACGTAGCGGCCAGCGAGGAGCTCTTCGTATACGTGGGCGTCTTCGTTGTAGTGGTAGAGAAACCGTCCAGGTTCGATCTCGACGTCGAAGAGCCGCCCAGCCCCAACAGTGGCGAGGATACGCTGCGCGGCTGCCCCGATCTTGGCGGGGTCCTTCAGCCGGCCGGCACGGACGCGGAGCTCCAGCGCCCGCAGTTCGGTTTCGGCGGCGGCGACGATCTGGCCTGTGCGGGCGGTGTCTCGGCGGGCGCGGGCGTCGGATTCGACCACAACCGCCCGGGTGCCGTCCTCGAGGGTGATATCGGCGGCGCGGCAGCCGCGCTGGGGGAGGTCGACCCAGACGGTGTCGTCATCAAGAGCGCCAAGGGCTTGTTTGCTGATACGGTCACGACGCAGCTTTGTGGCCAATAGGTGGTCGAACCCGGCTTCGGCGACCGCCTCCACGTTGGCAGCTGACATCAGGCCCCGGTCGGCGACTACACAGATCCGGCCCACCGCGAACCTCGCCGCTAAGTCGCCCAACACGGCGGCCAGGGTGGTGGCGTCGCTGGTGTTCCCCGAGAACACATGATGGGCGATCGGGATCCCGTCGGAGGTGCATAGGAGGCCGATCACTATCTGGGGACGATCAGCACGATGGTCCCGCGAATACCCGAACGCCCGGGAGGGGAACCGTCCAGAGGACCGTGTCGAACCCTCGAAATATGTGGAAGTCAGGTCGTAGCAAACCAGCCGCAGGTCCAGGTTCGTCAAGTCGCACAACCGGGCATACAGATGCGTCTCCGTTTGGTCTTTGGAGGCGGCGACCGCGTCCAGAGCCCGGTAATACTGATCAAGGGACGGAGCCGACCAGCCGTCGGGCATCACCACATCCACCCCAGCCCACTCGGCCAGCCGCCGCTTCGAGCACGGCGCCACCAGGCGGTTTGCCACCATCGCGAACACCGCATGCTCCAGAGCCTTCGCGCCCCGCCTCGCGCCGACCTGAGCGAACCACTCCCCGAGGCCCAGCCGCTGCCACACCGACCACACCGCCGCTACCGCCCCCACCGCAGGCGCCCCCTCAGCTGCCAACCCGCCGACATCGACACGTTCCCGCACCAGATGACGCTCCAGGGCGGCGACGATGCGTTCCAGCTGACCGGACTCGCGCAAAGCGGTCACCTCCCCCAGCCGCAGAAGGGTCCGGTGACCGACCTTCGACCCGTGGCGGAAAGACTCCACCAAAGACAAATACTCGTACACCTTGTCGCCCCTGCGACGGCGGGTCGTCTTCACGAACATACCCAGAACCATACCACTAACAGCCCACCTATCCAACCATATGTCGCCCCTACAAATCCCCACCCAAACCGTGCCCTACACCAAGAAACCCCAGGTCAGAGAACCGACCACCCCCACAAAGCCCCCCAACCCGCCAAACTCGGGTCGGCCTTGCGTCGGGTGACGTAGGCTTTCGTGGCGGGGTCGGTACGCATCCGGTTGGTGGCGATCCGCCATAGCGCGTTGTTGGCTTGGCGGTTGCCGCCCTGGTTGAGCCGGTGGCGGATGGTCTGTCCGGATGATGCGGGGACGGGGCTGGTGCCGCAGAGGGCAGCGAAGGCTGCCTCGGTGCTCATGCGTTGGGGGTTGTCGCCCGCGGCTATAAGCAGAGCTGCTGCTGTGTCAGGTCCGACCCCACGAGCTGCCAGAAGCGCCGGGTTTGCCTGGGTGCAGAGACGGCGGATCTCCGTGTCGAGGTCGGCGATCTCGGCAGTCAGCGACTGGTATCTGCGGGCCAGGTGCCGCAGGGCACGTTTCGCGTGGGTGGTGGTGGTGTGGTCTGTGCCGGGTCGGAAAGCGGCGCAGACCCGCACCCGGGCTTTGAGATTCTTGCCTCGGAGCTGGTTCTTTACCGACTCTGGGGCTGTTACCACCAGGGCGTGGATCTGGTTAGCGGCCTGCGTGCGGGCTTTGGTGGCGGATCGGCGTACCACCCGCAGCATCCTGATCGACTCCACAGGCCCATCGGCGGTCTTAGGGCGGGCTGTCGCTTCGCCGTTAAGAGCAGCCCGAGCGGCGGCTTCGGCATCGGTGGAATCGGTCTTGCCCCGGCGGCGGCGTAGCTGGCGGTTGGGACGATTCACCTCCACCACCTCGATGCCGACCTCGGTGAGGTGACGGGCCAACCCTGCCCCGTAGCTACCCGTTCCTTCCACCCCGACCCGGATCAGGCAGCCCTGCGATCCCATCCAGGCGACCAACCCCCGATACCCGACACCATCCGCCGCGAACGACTCAGACCCCAGCAGCCGGCCTGCGTTATCAACCACCGCCCCAACATGGAGATCCCGATGCGTGTCCACTCCGCCGACCACAACCCCCTCGGTTCGAACCTTCTCTGCCATGATGCCCTCCCTCCGTGGGCCGCTTAGAATCCAACCCCCTGGCCCGGGCAGAGCGGCGGACAGAACACTCTGTGAGTATCGGGTGGGTCTCGTTGAGGTTGCCAGGATTGGCGTCAGCGGCGGGGTCGTGACCCGAGAACACTCTGACCTCTGTGTCTTTACCGTGATGCGTCCGACACCGCCGCTGCGCCGCCTGGGCGTTCCGTTGCTGGCCTGATCAGAAGCTTGTCCACCGTCCGGGGTGTGACCCATCACAGTCCTGCCGTCACGGTCTGCGCCTTTAGGAGGCGATAGCCCAGTTCGCACAAGAAAGAGAGCGTCTTCTTATGTTGGCCACGATGGTAGAGCACGTGATCGGAATCGATCCTGACCGGGACCGGGTCACCGCGTCGGTGGTGGACACTGCCACCACCGGAGAGCAGGCATCTGGGGTGTTTGGCGCCACCCGGGTGGGTTACGACCGTCTGCTGAAATGGGCAGGCACCCACACCCGGGTAGGTGACCGGGTGTGGTCTGTGGAAGGCACCGGCAGCTATGGAGCTGGCGTGGCCGGCTACCTTTCTGCCCGTGGTGAGTGGGTGGTGGAGTTCGGGGATCCCACCCCGACCCGCGACGGCGCCAAGACCGACGCCCTCGACGCACGGCGGGCCGCCCGCCAGGTCCTAGGCCGTGGTCGGCTGCCAGCTCCCCGCGCTCGGGGAAACCGCGAAGCGCTGCGAGTGTTGGAAACCACCCGCCGAGGAGCCCAAACAGCCAGGGTGGCGGCGATCAACGAGTTGAAAGCCCTGGTAGTAACCGCACCGGTTGGTCTGCGGGACCAACTCGGGGGCCTCACCACCGCTGGCCTGGTCGCCAAGTGCCACAGATTCCGGCTCCGAGGCGGGACCCTCACCGAGCACACCGCCACCAAGACAGCCATGCGATCTGTCGCCCGACGTATCAAGACTCTCACCACCGAGATAGCCGAACTAACCGCGCTCATCGCCGAACTCGTCGAAACAGTCGCTCCCCACCTGGTTGACCAGCCCGGAGTCGGACCCATCACCGCCGCTCAGATCTATGTCGCCTGGTCACACCGGGGCCGCTTCCGTAACGAAGCAGCCTTCGCCCGCCTCGCCGGCGTAGCACCACTCGAGGCGTCCTCCGGACAAAACAGCCGCCACCGGCTCAACCGCCACGGCGACCGAACCCTCAACCAAGCCCTCCACACCATCGTCATCACCCGCACCCGCACCTGCCCCAAGACCCAGGCCTACATCGCTAAACGAACCGCCGAAGGCAAAACCCCCCGAGAAGCCCGACGCTGCCTCAAACGCTACATCGCCCGCCACCTCTACCGGCTCCTAGAGAACCCACCCAACCACAACACCCATACAGGACCCCCCGCCGGCAGCGGCTAACCGAACCTCTCCCCACCCCCAACACCGGATTTGCACAACATAGAAGCATCAAGGTGGTGGAGAACGGACAAAGCTCCTATTAGGTCACATCCGCTCCCCGGGCCTAGGGACCTCCCCCAAGGCCGGGAACAGGCCGACAGGTCATAGAAAAGGCACAACGGCCAGTTTGTCAATGGGTCAGACCCGCCCCGGCCAAGGGGGTCCTACCAGTATGAGTGGTTGTCAAATCGGCGAAGGGGCCGCCTCGTGAGTTCGGAGCCACCTCTGGTATCGGGTAGCGAGTTGGTGGTTGTGGTCTCGGCCTAGCTCAAGTGCTGAGATGCAGCTGGGGTGGGTGCTGAGAGCTCGGGCGGCCTGGGTGACGGTGATGCCGCCTTGTTGGCGTCGGGTGCGTAGCCCGGCGCAGTTCGGGGTTGGGGGCGGGTTGGTCAGGAGCCGGTAGATCTCTCGGGCGATGTGCCGCTTGAGGCAGCGGATGATCTCCCGCTTCTTCTTGCCCTCGGCCTTGCGTCGTGCCACGTAGGCTTTGGTGGCGGCGTCGTGGCGCATCCGGGTGGTAGCGATTCGCCAGAGGGCGCTGTTGGCTTGGCGGTTGCCTCCGCGGTTGAGACGATGCCGGATGGTCTGGCCTGATGACGCCTGGACGGGGCTGGTGCCGCACAGCGCAGCGAAGGACTTCTCCGATTTCATACGTCCGGGGTTGTCGCCGGCGGCGACCAGCAGAGCGGCGGCTGTGTCAGGGCCGATACCTTTGGCGGCTAGGAGAGCAGGGTTGGCCTTCGCGCAGAGGCGACGGATTTGGGCTTCGAGTTGGGTGATTTCTGTGTCGAGGGCCCGGTATCGGCGGGCCAGGCGCCGCAGGGCACGCTTCGCATAGGCGGTGGTGGTGTGGTCTGTGCCGGGTCGGAAAGAGGCGCAGACCCGGACCCGGGCTCCGATATCGAGGTCCTTTAGCCGGCGTTTCACACCCTCAGGAGCGGTAACAGCCAGAGAATGGAGCTGGTTGGCAGCCTGGGTGCGGGCCTTGGTAGCGGACCGGCGGACCACCATCAGCATCCGTATGCACTCGACCGGACCATCACCAGATTTGGGAACGGCGGTAACTTGGCGGCTGGCAGCCGCCCGGGCTGCCGCCTCGGCGTCTACGCTGTCCGATCTGATACCTGTAACTATGGCCCGGGTACGCCCGGTCCATAGTGAGCGTCATGGGCCTCGACCGCCGCGGCCTCCGCTGAGAGCAGCTGCCAGACCCTCCTGAGGACAACGCCGACTAACAGCGGTACGGCCAGGGCGACAAGGGATAACGGCACCAAGCCGCCGGCAATGGCCACGTCGACGCCCGGAGGCGGGTCCGCCCTGGCTACGACACCGAGCAGGGCGCAGGCCGACATCGCTGCGACCAGCAAAAGCAGGAGGGCGACCGCTTCGTCGATCATCTCCCGGATGTGGTCGGGGAGGGGTGAGCGGCCTAGAGGCACAAGCACGCCGATTCCTCCGAGGGCGGCCACCGCCCCGGCCACACCGACGGGTACGGCCACGTTGAGGCGGTCCAAGACCCCGGGGAGGCGCCCTATCTGGACGCTCGCCGAGTTGAGCGCTGCGATGAACCCCTCGTGGACGCCAGCGAGGCCGGACACGGCGGCGGCGCCCACCATCAGTAGGAGGCCACATGCCCACAAGAGCCCCAGCCACGACCACCAGCCGCCGGGTTGCTCCTGGCGGTACCGCCAGCCGAGTGTCAGAGCGGTACTCGTTGCGGCCCCGCTCAGCACGAGCCACACCGCCCACCACACTCCTGACGTCTCGGTACCCGCGTACACGAGCACCGCAGCGATCACCGCAAGCACAGGCGCAAGGTACGGGCGGAACCTCCGGTAGATGCCCCTGACGCGGTCGTAGTCCATGCGGGGTTTCAAAGGCTTTGACCCGCGGTCAACGTCGAGGGGGCCTGCTTCGAGCTGCTGACCCTCGATGTGGCCACACCGCCACCCGGTCTGGGAGCACGGAGCGGCTGTGGAGGTGGGTTCGGCGTTGGCGCGGTGCCCGAGGTCGCGGTTGGCGGTGGCCACGCTGAGCAGCCCGAACTGGTCCAAGACTGGGTGTAACCAGTCGGTCCAGCCAACGCCGCAGTACCCCCTTGGGTAAGCCCCCATGCTCCCGCATCCCCGGTTAATAGTCCAACACCCGAGACTACGCCCCGGAGGCTCACACACACAGCCCGCGGGCGAGCAGCAGCGGGCGGCGCCGCTCCCGTCAATCCCCTGGGCATGCCCATTCCGCCGCTATCAGGGCCAGAGAGGCCTCCTCGTCCGAAAGCGTCCCGGTCTAACCGCCTAGCGCGACCCGAGCGGCGCCTTCCCTGGTCGTTGCCGCCTGAAGGCTCGCTGATCAGTTCGGTCTCGTCGGACCGTAAACGGGTGCCTAAGCATCCCACTGTCACGTCTCGGTCTCTGGGAAGGCCCGGAGGTCTGCCAGTGTGCGGCCGTCCGGTACCCGCCACGCCATCCACCCGTTCGTCGCTTGTCCGCTGGCCGCGTGGGCGGCAGCCGATGGAGCGCCGTAAGTCCGGTCTCCGTGGCGGATAAGCGCTGACGGCAATAGCTCGGCGTGGTGAGTTACTCCGTGGTCGGGCCGACACCAGGTCAGAGGGACAGTGAACTCGATGTCCGGCCTCGATAGGGTGTCCGAAGACATGTTGCCATTCCGCCGGATGCTAGTAAACCGTCCCGAAGCGAGGGTTGGTGGCTCATCGGATTTCCGAAGTGCTGGGTTGGTGCGGTGCCTCGACATCAACATGGTTCTCCGCCGCCACCCCCCACAGGTCACCAACCCGAGGCTCCATTGAACCGCCGACTTGTATGTCGCTGAAGGTCCCCGTGTCTAGCGGAGAGCGTGCCCACCTAATCGGGTCAACCTCATATAGCATCCGTAACTACAGCACAAGACGGTGCCACGCGCATGATCAGAACGCCCCACCGCCGCTGACCGCCTGCCGCGCGATGTTCCATCCCGCGGCCACCAGGACCGGAACTCAAAGGCCACCATCGGGGAACCGCACACCCGTAGCGTGGTACTAGAAGTGGGACTTCAATCGCCCGGTCGTCAACCAGCACACGGTCTAGCTGGCTGTTCGCCGTTTACAGCAGCGGACAGCTCTTCCGATGACGGTCAACACGGTTACTCAGAAAGTGCCGAGTCACGCTCATGCGTTTGGGCCTCGGCTAGATGGCCAAGCGACACCAAACGTCTTGGGGTGCAGCGGGGGAAGTCCAATGGGTACGGTCCGGCCGCATTCCTACAGTGAGTCGTCCTGCTGGCCTGTGTGACTGTCTTCTCTTAGGTTGCCCTGCCTGCCAGCTGACTTGTACCGCCGCCTCGCGTTATCAGCCTTCGGATCCTACTGCCTCTTGACTCCACTCCGCGCCGGCTTCCGTGTTGGCTGTGGGTCGGACTCGGAGGGCTGGCGGATCGACTGTTGGCCGCGGGGGAAGAGGGTTGCTGGTGACCGGCCCTACAGAACCACCGCGTAGTTTTCAACCGGCCAAGTCCGCGCAACTTTCGACCGGCGTTGACACCGATGTTGTCGAGCCTTTCCTGCGTGCCAGCTTCCGTGGTTGGATCTACTGCCGCGACAACCCCGACAGCTGCGTAGACACAGTCCTAGCCGCCGAACCTACACTTGGCCGCAGCCACCAGACATGGCAGATCAACGGCTCATCTGACCGTCACCGGCAGGTAGCGGCGTGATGGATGGAGCGCTATGGCAGCCGACCACTGGCGTGGCTACCAGCGCAGGGTGTTATCCAGGGAACTCTGCCGGCCGGCTCGCACCGGGCCGACTTCGTCCAGAACGCGGTCGACGCGCTGGGGGACGAGCGACTCGATACTGTCGGAAATAACTGGCAGAGGTCACAGTGCAGTCGAAACCCGGTGGCGAGTAGAAGCTCGGAGCGCCGCAGGCTCGTCACCGAGATCGAGTGACTGGAGAGAGAGGTGGCGAACATCCGGGCCGAGGTTTTGCAGCGCGCACGGACCGGTGACCGGGAGCCGACGATAAGCGCGCCCACTTCGCGTACGAGGCGGCCGACCGAGCTGCACCGACGGCTTCGGGTCTTGTCGGCCCGGGATCGTTTATTGCTGACCTCGCGAAGGGCACTCAGAAGGTGGTGGATCGAGTTGGGCCTTGAGGAGAGAGGTCGATGGAAGCGTATTCGCGACGGTCTGGGCTAGTGAGCGGTAGGTACACGGTTGTACGAGGTCTCTTAGCGGGTTGAGGCCGATGGACTGTTGGCCTGGTGGAAGCTCCGCCTCGGGAGTCACGTAGAATTCCCACTGTCCGGCTTCTCGGTGGTCAGCAACGGCGTGTTCTGTTGTGCCGTGCCAGGCGAACACATAGATGTCGGCATGCCGTTGTCGTTCTGTGCTGATCGTGTGGTAGCCGCCCTCGGAGCACTTCCACGATTTGTTGCGTCCCTCAGAGCACGTCGTCCAATATGTATCGTGTGTAGCGATATCGAACGATGGGTAGGCCGGTCGATTCGTGGAGTCCGGGCTGGACCAGCTCTGGAGCCTGCTGGACTGCTTGACTTCGAGACGAGCACCGGTTCTGGCGTGTTCGAGGTCCCATGGCGCCCATGGTTCGGTAAGGCACCAGCCTTGGTCAACACTCCTTAAGATGAGCTCCACCAAGCACTCTACGTAGTCGGCACGTTTGATGTTGCTGATCAGCGGTCGGTTGTACATGTGGTCCGCTAAGCGTTTCAGGACCTGAGTCGAGATCGTGCGTTGCTCGGTCAACTCGTGATGACTAGTCCTCGCCATGAGGTGATCTCCTCTCCTGAGGCTTCGCGAAAACACTCATACTTGTAGGGTCCTCCTCGGCTGGGGGCCGGGTCTGACCCACGCGAAAACTGGCGTTTGGTGCCTTTCCCACGATCTGTCGACCTGGCCCTAGCCGGGAGCCCTGAACCGGGGAGCGGGGTGACCTTATAGGAGCTTCGACTTCTCCACCTTGAGTGTTCTGTCCGCCGCTCTGTCCGGCTCAGGGGGACTTGGAATTGTAGGCAGTTGGCGGAAGGTGGGCACATGGAAGAGCAAGATCGAGCCGATGGCATGGTTGTGGTCGGTGGGGTGGACACGCATCGGGATACCCATGTTGGGGCGGTGGTCGATAGCGCGGGTCGGCTGTTGGGATCGGCCCAGTTCCGGGCTGATACGGCCGGCTATGGGCAACTTGTCGCCTGGATGGAGTCGTGGGGTCGGATCAGCCGGGTCGGGGTGGAAGGGACTGGCAGCTACGGTGCCGGCTTGGCCCGTCACCTCACCGGCGCCGGTATCGAGGTGGTGGAGGTGAACCGTCCCAACCGCCAGCTACGCCGCCGGCGGGGCAAGGACGACCACACCGACGCCGAGGCAGCAGCTCGGGCAGCTCTGAATGGTGAAGCAACCGCGGTGCCCAAGTCCGGCGACGGGCCGGTCGAGTGGATACGGATGCTGACAGTGACGCGCCGCTCCGCCGTCAAGGCCCGCACCCAGGCCGCCAACCAACTCCATGCCTTGGTGGTTGGTGCCCCAGAGCCGATAAAAGACCAGGTAAAGGGCATGAAACTCAAAGGCCTGGTTAAGACTTGTGCCCGGTTCCGACCCAGCGGAGAGTCCTCCCTCAGCTACGCTAAGCAGGCTCTCCGCCGCCTGGCCCGCCGCTACCAGGTCCTCGACACCGAGATCGCAGAACTCGATGTCGAGATCCGCCGCCTCTGCGCCAAGGCCAACCCGGCGCTCCTAGCCGCCGACGGCGTCGGCCCCGACACAGTCGCCAAGCTCCTAGTCGCAGCCGGCGACAACCCCCAGCGCATGAAATCGGAACGATCCTTCGCTGCGCTGTGCGGTGTCAGCCCTGTGCAGGCGTCATCTGGGCGAAGGGTTCGGCATCGTCTCAGCCGAGGCGGCAACCGCCAAGCAAACAGCGCCCTGTGGCGGATCGCTACCAACCGGATGCGGACCGACCCCGCCACCCAAGAATACGTCGCCAGACGAGAGGCTGAGGGCAAAAAGCGAACCGAGATCATCCGCTGCCTCAAGCGGCACATCGCCCGAGAAACCTACCGGCTCCTCACCAACCCGCCACCAACCCCGAACTGCGCCCGGCTACGCAGCCGACGCCAACAACGCGGAATCACCGTCACCGAGGCCGCCCGAACTCTCGGAACCTACCCCAGCCGCATCTCAGCACTCGAGCTAGGCCGAGACCACAACCACCAACTCGCTACCCGATACCAGAGGTGGCTCCGAACCCACGAACCGGCCCCATCGCCGATTTGACAAACATAGGAGCATCGTGGGGTAGGGCTGCTGTTGTCGGTGCGGGGGCTCATGTTACGAGAACTCCTCGGGCTGCGAAGTTGTTGGTGTTGGTGAAGCCGTGAGCGACTCGGCGTAGGACCTGGAGCAAGTTGTTGATCCCTTCGATGGGTCCGTTGGTTGCTGGTCTGCTGCGGTGGTAGGCGAGGATTCCTTCTCCCCATGCACCCATGTCCGCATGGACAACAGCGCCGGTCGTCGTTACGACGACCGCAAGATCAACGAGGGCAAAACCCACAAAGCAGCAATTAACGATGCCTCAAACGCAAGATCGCATCACGCGTCTGGCGCCTCATGCCCGCCGACGAACACCACCGATCCAGTGTCGCCAGAGCGCAACCAAAGGCCGCTTGACAAACACAGAGGCACCCCGGGTATCACCCGAGTTTCCGGCAAACCCGGGGCAGTGCATCGGTCATCGTTGAAATGCTGACCACCTGAGGGGGGAGTTGGCCCGGGAGGGGTCGCGGTGCCCCGACGGTTGGTCAAGTGTCTCAAGGTGTTGGACAGGCGGCGCAAACGGGTCACAGACCTGTAGGTGAGCGGCCAGCGCACCAACTCTGGTATGGCGCCGCCGGTTCGGCTGAGAAGCTGTCGCGACCGGCACTAACGCGGCCAGGCTGTGAGTGGGGGAAGCTTGGGGCCTTGGCGGCTGTTTACTCCGTCGGGGACAGCGTGTACGGGGTGGTCGAGTGGGAAACCGAAGGCGTTCGGCTAGTGGTCACCGCCGACTTTGTCGGCCTATGCGGCCCGCTCCGCCCCCGTACCCCGTTCCCGGCTGGCGGAGTGGGTAGCCTCAGGGGGATGTCACGAGCCGAGGGGGTGCCCTGTCGTCCCCTCTCGATCGGACTTCAGCGAATGCACCCACCCGAAACCATTCGGTGGTCTCCCAGCGGTGCTCCGATCGCTCCGGCGGCGGGGAACTATCCGCCGGGGTGTGTAGAGCCCGCGTGGGCGAGGGTGCTTGGCGTGGGCCGGATACCGGCTCGGTGGGTACTTATGTGGCCTTACGTGCTTGGGCCTCACAGCACAATCACGACCGGGTTCCCGGCCCGATTGATGCATTTTGCGTGGCCCAGTCGACTCCGTCGGGTGCTGGGGTTGGTGTGTGGCCCCAGCAGGTGATGGTTCCGTCGCTGCCTAGCCCGCAGAAGTGGGAGTCACCCGCGGAGATGGCTGTGTAGGTCCCGCCGGGTACGTTGACCGCACGGTTGCCGCAGGTGATGGTTCCGTCGGTGCGTAACCCGCACGGATAACTGTCCCCGCTGGCCAATGCAGCGAACCTACCGTCGAGTGGCATAGTGGTTCCCCGGTTTGTCGTGCAGCTGATGGTCTGGTCGGTGCGTAGCCCACACGTATACCTAGGCCCGGTCGATACCGCCGTGAATGTCCCTTCTGGTGGTTCGGGTACCTCCGAGTCCTCAGCGCCCCAGCATGCAATGGTCTGGTCGGTGCGTAGCCCGCACGCATACGCTCCGATGGAAACGGCGACAAACGTCCCTTCTGGTGGTTCCGACAAGCCGCCCCCCGCCGGGGTTCCCCAGCATGCAATGGTCTGATCGGTGCCTATCCCGCAGGAAGACTCATAGCCACTGCTGACAGCGGTGTAGGAGCCTTCGGGACGGTACTCCGAGAAGACCATGCAAGACCATCTGCCGTAGCTCGGAACACACTTCGGGATCGCTCCCCAGCAGATTACGGTTCCGTCCGTGCGTATCCCGCACGAATGGGTCCTGCCGCTGCTCACCGAAGTGAACGTCCCGGGCGGCGGTTCGGCTTGGCCCGAGTTGTTGGCTCCCCAGCAGGTAATCGCCTGGTCGGCTCCTATTGCACAAGAATGGGTCCTGCCGCTGCTCACCGCGGTGAACTGTTCGTTAGCTTTTGGGGGGGAGACCACCCACAAGCTCCTGTCGCCCCAGCAGGTGATGTTGCCTCCCGCGCGTACCCCGCAGGTGTACCGCTGGCTAGCAGCGACCGAGGTGAACTTCCCAGGTGGCGGCTCCGCCTCGCCTCTGTTGTTGGCGCCCCAGCAAGTGACGGTTCCGTCGGCGCGTAGTCCGCACGAGTGGGTGTAACCGGCGGTGACGCTGACGAACCTGCCCCCGGGCGCGTCGGTTTGCCCACCGACGAAACCGTGTCCACGTGAGTTGTTACCCCAGCACTTGACCGTCTGGTCGGTTCGCAGCCCGCAGGTGTGACCACCGTCGATACTGCCACCCGCCGAGATAGCTGTGAACAGCCCTTGGGGCGGGTCGGTAGCGCCGGCGTGGTTCCAGCCCCAGCAGACCACGGTCCCGTCGGTTCGCAGCCCGCACGAGTGCCTGAAACCGGCTGTTACTGCGGTGAACCGCCCATCAGGAGCGTCCGCCTGTCCGTCTGTGTTGGTGCCCCAACAGGCAATCGTCTGGTCGGTTCGTAACCCACAGGAGTGGTCTCCGCCTCCGTAGGTAGAGATCGAGGTGAACTTTCCTTCCGGAACATGGACCCGGGTGGTGCCGTCCCAGTTACCCGACCAGCAGACGACTATCTGGTCGGGGCGTAGCCCACACGAGTTGCTAGCACCGGCTGTGACCGCGGTGAAGGGTCCGGGAGGTGGGTCCACCCCGCCGTCCCTGTTCGGGCCCCAACAAGCGACGGTTCCCTCGGTTCGGAGCCCACAGGTGTGGGAGTCTCCGGTGGCTACCGCGGTGAAGGTCCCAGATGGTATCCCCGCCTTACCGCCGTGATCGTATGCCAAGCAGGCAATGGCCCCATCCGACAACACCTCACACGAATGCGACCAGCCCATCCCGGAGAAAGACCCAAACGGCGGCGACACCTGCCCAGACTTGTTGCTACCCCAGCAGATGATCGTATGGTCGGTTCGGAGCCCACACGAATGCGACCCACCCGCTGATACCGCCGTGAAAGTCCCCGCCGGTGCCTCTGTCCGCTCCTGCCAGTTGCTACCCCAGCAGATGATGGTGTGGTCGGTTCGGAGCCCACACGAATGCCTTTCACCGGCTGATACCGCGGTGAAAGAACCCGCTGGTGCGTCCGCCCGTCCCCACGCGTTGCTGCCCCAGCAGATGATTGACAGGTCCGACAGCAGCCCGCACGAATGCGACTCACCAGCGGCTACTGCCGCGTAAGATCCGGTGGGTGCCTCTGTTTGTCCTGATGTATTGGCGCCCCAGCAGATGATCGTGTGGTCGGTTCGGAGCCCACAGGTGTGGGAGTCTCCGGCGGATACCGCGCTGAAAGATCCAGGCGGTGCCTCTGTCTGTCCCCATGAGTTGGCACCCCAGCAGATGACGGTGTGGTCGGTTCGGAGCCCACAGGAGTGCGACCTACCGGCGGCTACTGCCGTATAAGACCCGGCCGGTGCCTCTGTCTTCCTCTCCCAGTTGCTGCCCCAGCAGGTGACCGATCCGTCCAGCAGTAGGCCACACAAGTGCGAGTAACCGGCGGACACCGCGGTGTAGGACCCAGACGGGGGTGACAGCTGTTGGTCGTCGGGCCAGCAGGTGACTGATCCGTCGGACAGTAGCCCACACGAGAAGTCCCCGTGACCGGCGGACACCGCGGTGAAATCCGAGCCGGAGGTACCTGCCTCTGGGGTTTCGCGACCGACCGTAGAAGCCCGCCGCAGGAACGTGGCCATCTGAGCGCGGGTAACCGGCTCGTCAGGGCAGAACCGCGGTGGCTCGGTCGCGCATCCCGCTGTAACCCCAGCAGCCCATAACGCCTCGATGTTCGCCTCGTGCCTGTTGCCGCCAGTATCTACAAAGCCCGCGCCAGACGCCACTGCGTCAGCCAGCCCGTACGCCCGCTGCAGGAACGTGGCCATCTGAGCGCGGGTAACCGGGTCGTCAGGGCAATAGCGGAGCGGCCCGGTCGCGCATCCCGCTGTGATCCCGGTCTCCGCTAGACGCTCAACATGATCCTGCCACCAAACCCCCGCCTCAACATCGGCAAACCCCGAGCCGGCCGCCGGGACCGGATCCCCACCATCGAGAATCCGTACCAGCCACACAGCCATGACCCACCGCAGCAGAGGCGCCCCCGGACAGAACTCACCATCCCCACACTCAGTACTCTCGAACACTCCCTCAGACGCCAAGCGGCGAATGGCCTCAGCATGCACCGACCCATCGTCCACATCCTCGAACCCCCCAACAGCACCAACAGCACCACCCGACCACCCGAACTCCCGTGCTCCTGCCGCGGATGGAACAGCTACAGACACCACCAGCATCGACACAACCGAAAGTACCAGACCAACACGACCCGCCCCACCCAAATCAAACCTCCCTGCGGCCGCCACCGGATGTTCGACCATCCTAAGAGCCGGACTCACGCCAACCGCCTCCAAGCGACCCCATACTTGTGTCAGCGGATCCTGGGGACTCTGCAGTGCTCTAGCCTCTTAGGCCACTGTTCATGAGTGTTTCCATTCGAAGCCGACAGCGACGCTAGAACCAGCGACGACCAGATCGTCCCGTCGGCCGACGGCTAAGCGGGGAACTCCACCGAGTGGTGTTAGACCTATGGAAGAGTGAAACCGAAGAGTCCGGACACTGCCAAGGCGGAAACCGACGAGTACCAATGAGTCGATCTGGGAAGCGTGTGAGGCGGGCCGAGTTGGAGGGAGAGGGCTTCAGCAGAGGGAGTCAGGGCCTGGCGGTGAGACGAGTCGCAAGGGCCAGATCGCAGTTGGCGGCTAAGACCTCCACCGCCTCGGCCAGGGACAGCACAGCGTGGAGTGGATTAACGGGCTCGAGAGCTGCTGAAGGGAAACGGACGAATAACCTATGGCTTCGAGTATTCAGAGGCTTCGCGAAAGACGTATGGTTGGGGTGTTCTGGTGGTCGGTGTGGAAGTCATGATTCCGCGGGCTCGCATCGGGTCCACACGCCCAGGACGTGGTACCAGAAGTGGGACTTCAACCGCCCGGTCGTTAGCCAGCGCACGGTTCAGCTGGCGGTTCGCCGTTTGCAGCAGCGGACAGCACATCCGTCACCGGTAACCAATCACCCCTCATCGTTAGGACCACTTAGTCTATGTGTATTCCCGCGGTCCAGAGAACGGAGGCGGCTGCTCTTCGATGCCCTTCGTATCGCCTCCGAGTGGATCAAGCTGAGGTTGTTTTGGTTCCGATCGTGTTGCTGTGACAGAGCCTGATGGATGAGGAGCGAGCGCTTAGGAACGGGTGAGGCGCTTGCCTTTCGTAGGATTCGTCGTCGTGGGCGGGCTACCGATGTTAGTCGTGGGTTGATGATGGTGCTTCCCTTCCCACGACTGACGACGTTTCGCTGGTCTGTAGACTCACCGGGACGGAAACGTCGGTGAAGGCTGAGCGGGTACAGTTGAGTTGGTGACGGCGTGGACGTGTCGTGTGGTTGCTGGTCGGTGGGTAGCGTTGGTGGTGGTGTCGGCTGTTGTCGGAGTTGTGGTGGGGGTAGGGGTTTCTGCACCAGCTGCGGCTGCTGATTCTGGTTCGGGGTTTTCGGATATTGGTGAGGCTGGGTCTCATCGGGGTTCTGTGGAGGCGTTGGCGGCTGAGGGTGTTCTGGCGGGGACGGAGTGCGCTCCGGAGATGTTCTGCCCTGCTGAGCCGGTCCACCGGTGGGTGATGGCGGTCTGGCTGGTTCGGGTGATCGACGGCGCAGACCCCGACCGGTCAGGGGTGTCCCGGTTCGCGGATGTGGGTGCGGGCGAGTGGTGGGCGCCTCATGTGGAGCGTTTGGCCGAGTTGGGTGTTACTGCTGGTTGCGCTACCGGGCCGTTGCGGTTCTGCCCGTCCGAGGCTGTTACCCGCGCTCAGATGGCGTCGTTCCTGGTTCGGGCTTTCGGCCTTCCGGAGGGTTCGTCTGGTGAGTTCGCCGACATTGACGGAGATGCTCACGCGGCGAATATCGATGCGTTGGCGGCTGCTGGTGTGACATCGGGCTGCTCGACCGATCCGCTCCGATACTGCCCTGGTCGGGATACCACTCGGGCTCAGATGGCAACGTTTCTGAGCCGTGCTCTGCAGTTTGGTTCGTCCAGACCGGTTGAGACACCGGAGGGTGGGGGGTTCAAAGCGGTTTCGGCTGGTAATGGTTTCTCGTGCGGGATCCGCGCCGATGGGACGGTTGCCTGCTGGGGTGCGAACTGGAGGGGTCAGGCAACCGCCCCGGAGGGGGAGTTCAGCACGGTAACCGCTGGCTTTGAGCACTCGTGTGGGGTACGCAGCGACGGGACTGTTGCCTGCTGGGGTGGGAACTGGGCCGGTCAGACCGATGCCCCCGAGGGGAAGTTCAGCACGGTTTCTGCCGGGTTTGGGCACTCGTGTGGGGTACGCACCGATTGGAGCGTTGTCTGCTGGGGCCAGAACTCCCATGGCCAGACCGACGCTCCCGCGGGCAAGTTCACCACAGTGTCCGCCGGATGGGCACATTCGTGTGGCGTACGCAGCGACCGCAGCGTTGTCTGCTGGGGAGACAACACCCATGGCCAGACCGACGCTCCCGGCGGCAAGTTCAGCGCCGTTTCCGCGGGACAGTCGCATTCGTGCGGGATAGGTAGCACTGGAAGGGTTGTCTGCTGGGGTGCGAACTGGTGGGGTCAGGCTTCCGCCCCCGGGGGGAGGTTTAGCGCTGTCTCCGCGGGACGATCGCACTCGTGTGCGCTGTTTGATGATGCAACGGTTGCCTGCTGGGGTACCAATACCGATGGCAGAGCCGACCCACCCGACGGCCAGTTCACCAGCGTGTCCACTGGATGGGCACATTCGTGTGGGCTGTTTGATGATGCAACGGTTGCCTGCTGGGGCAACGACAACGATCGCCGAGCCGGCCCGCCCGAAGGTGGGTTCAGGTCGGTATCGGTGGGAGGTGGGCACACATGCGGGATCCGCACCGATGGGACCGTCGCATGCTGGGGTTACGGCGCCGGTGGGCCTTTCGACCTATCGGACGGCAAGTTCATGAGTCTGGCTGTCGGGTTCGCTCATTCATGTGGGATCCGCACCGACGGCACCGTTGCATGCTCGGGAGCCGATGCCGATGGCCGAACAGAGGCTCCGCGAGGAGAGTTCCGGTTGGTATCGGCAGGGTTTGCTCATTCATGTGGGATCCGCACCGATGGGACGGTCGTCTGCTGGGGCCAGAACTCCGATGGTCAGACCGATGCACCCGAGGGCAAGTTCACCACAGTGTCCGCCGGATGGGCCCACTCTTGTGGGATCCGCACCGATGGGACGGCTGTCTGCTGGGGTAACAACTGGGCGGGTCGCGCTGACGCTCCTAGCGGGAGTTTCAACGCTGTATCGGCCGGGAATGGGCATTCGTGTGGGATCCGCACCGATGGGACGGCTGTCTGCTGGGGAATCAACTGGGCGGGTCGCGCTGACGCTCCTAGCGGGAGTTTCAACGCTGTATCGGCCGGGGATGCGCATTCGTGTGGGATCCGTACCGATCGGACTGTTGTCTGCTGGGGGGACAACACCGACAGCCGAGCCGACGCACCCGAAGGCAAGTTCAGCGCGGTTGCCGCCGGGTGGGCGCATTCGTGTGGTGTCCGGTCGAGCGGGATCCCAGACTGTTGGGGCCGCGACCCGGTTGTCCCGTTTCCCGCCGGTGTGCGACAAGCCGCATGGCCCGGGGGTCCGGACCCGCAGATGTGTCGTCCTAGGGGAGTGGAACGTCACACAGCCGGTTTCCCCCTCCCAGGCTGGGCGGTGCCGCCTAGCGGGAAACTACGGGTAGCGGTCCTCTTTGTGGACTTCCCCGACGCGGTGGCCCGACACTCCACCCAGCGCGAAGCCGCCGGGCGGTTGCGGGAGGTCGAAGAGCGCATCGAGCGTTACAGCTACGGAAAACTAGAAGTCGAGTTCGGAGTGCTACATGGCTGGCTGCGCGCCCAACATGGCTACAGGCACTACGAGGCTGACTCTGTGGCAGGTGGAGTCCAGATCGAGGCGGACACCGTCAGGGAGGCTGTGCGGCTCGCCGACGACCGTTTCGACTTCGCCGGCTACCACCAAGTACTGGTCGTCGCACCCAGTTCACACTTCGGGGGCGGCGTCGCCGTTGACGGAGTCCACACCGATGAGGGACCGATCGGCCGAGCGGCCGTGATCAACTCTTACAGACATGACAAGGACACAGACCCCAACGACTGGAGTTATGCTGCAGCTCACGAAATCGTCCACGGACTCGGACTGCTAGACCTGTATCCCTTTGACCAGGCGCGGCACCGGCAACCAGCTCCCCCCAGAGACCGCAAATGGGTACCCTCCAGGTTCGGTCTCATGAACCTATGGGCCTACTTCCTCACAGACGAAAGAGACCCACGCCTCGCGCTTACTTGGCATTGGCCCGACGGCAACACCACCACCGATCTGAACCGCCCCGGTTACCCCGGAGACTCGATTAGTTGGGAGATAATGGAGTCATGGGTAGACCGATCATGTATTCACCGGAGGTTCGGGAGCGGGCTGTCCGGATGGTGTTGGAGCATCGGGGGGAGCACCGCTCGGAGTGGGCGGCGATCTGTTCGATAGCTGAAAAGTTCGGCTGTGCGTCTGAGACGCTGCGGCTGTGGGTGCGCCGAGCTGAGCGGGACCAGGGCTTGGAGCCTGGGTTGAGTTCCGATGAGCAAACGGAACTGCGGGAGCTGCGGCGGGAGGTTCGGGAGTTGCGCCGGGCGAATGAGATCTTGCGGAAGGCGTCTGCGTATTTCGCCCAGGCGGAGCTCGACCGCCTACCCCGCAGATGACCGCCTTCATCGACGAGAACCGTCAGGAGTTCGGGGTCGAGCCGATCTGTGCTGAGTTGCCGATCGCCCCGTCTACCTATTACGAGCACAAGCGGCGGGAACGTGAACCCGACCGCCGGTCGGCCCGGTCCCGGCGGGATAGCGAGCTGCGCACCGAGATTCGGAGGGTGTGGGAGTCGAACTTCGGGGTGTACGGAGCCCGCAAGGTATGGCGCCAGCTACAGCGGGAAGGCATTGGGGTGGCCCGCTGCACCGTGGAACGGCTAATGCGCCTCGAAGGCCTAAAAGGCGTGGTCAGAGGCGAGAAACGTCGCACGACCATCCCAGATGAGGACGCTGCCCGACCCGCCGACCTGGTCGACCGCAGCTTCGAGGCTGACGCCCCGGATCGTCTTTGGGTTGCCGATCTCACTTATGTGCCGACCTGGTCGGGCTTCGCGTACGCCGCGTTCGTGGTCGACGCCTACTCCCGGTTCATCGTCGGCTGGCGAGTCTCGAACAACATACGCACCGACCTCGCCCTAGACGCCCTCGAGCAAGCAATCTGGGCACGCCGCCCCGACACCACAGACCCCGAACGGCGCCTCGTCCATCATTCCGACGCCGGCAGCCAATACCTGTCCATCCGCTACAGCAGCCGCCTCACCGAAGCCGGTATCTCACCGTCGGTCGGCTCCGTCGGTGACTCCTACGACAACGCACTCGCCGAATCGGTCATCGGCCTCTACAAGACCGAACTTATCCACAAGCAGGCGCCGTGGAAAGACCTCGACCAGGTCGAGTACGCCACCCTCGAATATGTGGACTGGTTCAACCACCGGCGGCTCCTCGAACCCATCGGACACATACCACCAGCAGAAAAGGAGGCCAACTACCATCAACAGCACACCCCAGCACCACTAGCTGGTGTCACATAAAACACTCTCCGGCAAACCCGGGGCGGTTCAATCACAACCTGGGTTCAGTGCTGGCTGAGGAAATGCTGGCGTGGAGTCGCTGGCAACTCGGTTGGCTCGAACCCGACCAAGTCCTGTGTGTCACCGACAAACACACAACCGTAACCCTGACTCCTGTTGCCGACCCCGGCCGGGGCACAGCAATGGTCGCAATCCCCCTATCCAGGTCCGAAGTCATCGTCATCGAGAGCCGACACAGGATCGGCTATGACAAGGGCCAAGAATACCAAGCCCCGAACGGGGCGCAGACCACCTTTCCAGCCCTCCTCACCGAGGGCGTCCTCGTATACACAGTCGACGCCACCCTCGGATCAGGGAACCTACCTGTGAAAGTGGCTGGCGACTCGGGAAACGGACAAGTAGACGACTACCCCATCCTCACCCGCGGCCAGAGTGTCACCACCCACGGCTACACCATCACCGTGATCTCTACAACACCCAACACCACGATCACAATCACACAAGAGTGAATCCTCCTGAGCCGCGCTGAACATCCGTGGGTTAGGTAGGGGCCCTTCGCGTGTGTGGGCGTTGGGCCCCCCTTCCTGTTGTGTTGGTGGGTCCCGGCAGCCGTTTTGTTGTGGTGGTGGCTGGTGGGGGTCGAGTAGCTGTTTGAGGTTGACCCGCTTTGGTGGACACTACTCTCCGGCAGACCCGGGGCGGTTCACCCCTTCCAAACCCGAGTCATCACCCGAATCCCCGACTAGCCCCCATCCCTCCTAGCCGACCGAACCTACCCCCCAAACCGTCCCACAACACCCCGACCCGGAGGGCCGGAGAACCCGCCGGCACAGACACCCTACGAACGCGACTACCCCCTCGTCAGATACCCACCTCAGCAACCCATAACGGGGTAGGTCGATCGTCGGGGTGGCAGCAGGACGGGACCGGTGCCCGCAGCCAGACCCCGGTCCGACCTGTCCGCTCTGGATGTCCATGCCGTGCGCTGCCGCGCCATGCCTGGCGGTGCCATGCCAAGCTTTCCGTGCCTTGCCAAGCCAAGCCCCGCCTCGCTAGTCGACCGTTTCGATGTTCTCCACTTCGAAGCGTCCGTACTGTCCCGACTTCTGGGGTCGCCAGTCCCCGATCCCGAGCCGCCGCCCACCGATGTCCAGCCAGGTGAGCAGCTGGTCACGGTCGACGAGTTCGTCGTCCACATCGACGACGAAAGTGACCGCCCACCGCTCGAACCGGGCCCGGGTGCGCAACACTCGGCGGCCGTTCACCATCACCCCGGTCGTGAACTGGCAACTACGCGCCAACTCGGCGGCGGTGGTACCCAGCGACTGGTCGTAGTCGAAGGCCTCGACCGTCTGGACGTTGAGTCCTTCCCGTACTAGCGGTCCCTGGCGGAGTTTTCGGGCGGCGTACTCGATGTTTGACCGAAGCGCCGCCGCCGGGACCGTAGGCGCTCCGATCTCGTCGAGGTAAAGCGAAACGAGGCACTCCAACTCCCGGAGGCGGACCTCGTCGGTCTCTGTCCGGTTACCCGCCCGTTTCTTGGTGATCTCCGCCTTCTCGATGTTGGCAGCCGATCGGGTGTCCAATCCGGCCGCTCCGTTGTTAGTGATGAGGGGGCTAACACCCCGAATTGTGATCCGATACCGCATTCCGCGATCACCTCCCTAAAGCGAGCCACGAACTCATACACGCTGCCCCCAGCCCGACTGAACCGGCGCAGGCTGGTAGCCAGCCGATGACACAGCGAACACAAACCCACCAGATCCGACGCCACGAGCTTGGGCCGCCCACAGCAGGCGTCGTCCCGCCCGCACGGATACACCAGGGCGCTGTGATGCGCTTCTGCGGCTGCTCGGAGCCCGCAGAAGGAACAGCAGCCCCCGTTACGGGCCAACACGTAGGACCTCAACAGCAGGTACCTCGGCCCGTACGCATCCCCGCAACGCGCCACGACCGGCTTGTCCGCCCTGGCCGATACACGGTCCGGCGCCGATCCTTGCTCTGTGTTCACCCGTCGGGACCTCCCCGGGCTTCATGGTACCGTAGCCCTATAGGCCTATGGTACCATACCATAGTAAGGGATAGAAGGGATCCGGTGGTTAGGGTCGGTACCATCGGGGCGTACCCGATCCCCCTTCTCAGTGTGAGTGTCCGGCACCCAGACCACAGCGATATCGAGCAGCAGACCCTCCAAGCGTGGGAGACCTATCGGAGGGCTAATCGGGCGCGTGTGGAGGCCTCGGCCGCTGTGGACGCGAAACTCGCTGCTGCCCGCTCGGAGGGGGTTTCCATGTATCGGATGGCCAAATGGCTCGGAGTCACTGAACGGGCGATCAAGGTACGGCTCGAGAAGTACGACCGAACACACCCCAAGCCCTGAAGCCCCACCGAGGACAGGCACCACATCTGTAGCGCGTGCCGTTTCCGGGAGGACACCGTTTTGGACAGCGGCGCGAGGGTTGGTTTGTGCGGGGCGGGAGGCCGCGGATTGTTGTCTGGGTTTTCGTGTAGTGTCTGGTGGTGTGGGTTAGCGATCCGTCCGGGTCTATGGTGATCGGGTGACGACCCGACGCGACGGCTCCTATCCCGCTGCCCGACCCGGTTTTCCCTATACCGGGCTCGTTCCGCTGCTGTGAGCTTCCTCGCGGCGGAGATTGCCGCTCTGGGCGGGCTTGCGCAACGTGTCCGTATCCGGTTTCAGTGCCGTCCCAGCCAGGTCCGACCGAACGGCTTCCTCCGTGTCGAAATGGTCGCTCGCTGTTTCAGCCGGGGTCTGGTTCTGCGAGCGCTCGCCGCTCTTGTGGCCCGCCAGGCCGCTAAGGGAGTGGCTGCCGGCAGTCGGTTGGCGGGTGGGGGTTGTCCGGGCGCTGGGCTGGGCGTTGTTGTGGGTTGCAGCCGCCGAAGCCTGATCCGGATCGGTGTCGGAGCGTGGGCCGGGCCGCCACTCCTGGTTGCTGAGGATCGGGACAGTTAGCTGTCGAGGGTGTCTCGAGCGGCTGCTACGGCGTTTCGGGGTTGGTGAGGGTTGGCGGGGTCGAGCCGGGACCGTCCCAGACCGGTAGTGCCGAACCCGCATGTGCGACGTTCGTGTTTTGGTTGGGGCTGGTGTCGCGGTTAGGTGGGGTGGTCACCCCAGCGTTGGGCGCCGAGGTATTGGCCGGTTGCTAGGTCGTGGTCTTCGAGGGTTTCTATGAGGCGTTCGGTGGGACTGTTGGACCAGCCGAGCCGGTCTGCGGCTTGTGGGTCGGGGATGTGGGTGTCGGCGTACAGGGCTGCTCGGCAAGCCGCCCACCCGAGCGCTTCTGCCAGCCGTCCGGACGGTTCGGCACCGTGCCGTGCCGGTAGGGGCCGGGGATGCTCGAACCAGGCCGGAATGGTCTTCTCGTGCCAGACGCTGATCCAGTAGGCACCGGGTGGGGTGAGGAGGTGTTCGAAGTTGGCGCGGTGCGGCTGGAGCAGGCGGTCACACAGCTCGGAGATGTCATGTCCCCACGTTGTGGTACCGGGAACGGCTGCGAGGTGGATGAGCGCTCGGATCGAGTCTGCGACCACAGCATGGGCCGCTGCGCACGCCCACAACAGCGCGGTCGAGTACCGGTCGGGGTCTTTGGCCTGTTCTTGGCGGTTGCGGACAGCGCCGGCCAGGTAGCTGCGCAGCTGTGCCACGCCTGCGTCCACCGACCCGAGCATCGCGCGCGCCTCTCCCAGGGCGTTGGTGGCCGACACCATCGGCTTGTCCCAATCCACCCCTAGGGCCGGGCGGTCGGCGAGGACCTTCCCGTAGGAGGCCACGTGCCGTTCCATCGACGTTTCGATCCCTTCGGTACGGGTTTTCCACTCGGGCCGGTCAGTGACCAGCAGCTGTATCGGATATCCCGACGCTTCCTCAGCAGCCTCCCGCAGCGAGTCGGTCATGCTGTCGCGCTGGTCGTAGTCCAGGTCGTCGTAGACGGCGACGAGGTCGATGTCGCTTCGGGCGGTCTGTTCACCGCGAGCGACGGAGCCGAACAGCACCACCCGACCAACACCAGCCTCCACCAGCACCTCCGCGGCCCGTTCCGCGTCGCGGAGCGACGGTGGCACTCCCGGCCCGGCCTTTCCGCGTTCAGAAACATTCATCCCGACACTTCCTCCCTTCCCTTACTTCATCCGCAGACCAGGCTGCCCCCGGCTCCTACGCACGTTCCACCCCGTGGCCTGGACCGGTCTGGTATCGCGCCCTCTGTTCCGCCGGTTGGGTCAACTCCCGGGTTTCGCATTGTTGCGGTAGAGCTATCCGCAAGACCCCCGATCCCGGCTCGCGAACGGATCAAAGCCCGAACCGACCGGTCCGCCCGTACGGGCTGGTGCTCAGTTGCAACGAGCGGGACGGCCCGCTCCGGGAACGACTGCCTGCCTGCAGGATCTGTCCGGTCCTGTCGGTGTTCGCGGCACCTACAGCCGTTACTGTGCCCATCGGACTCCTTCGGGGGCTGGTATCAGGCCCCTTTGGCCCCAGCATGCTGCTTGGCCGTCTGTTCTTATTCCGCAGGATGTGTGGGTGAACAGGGTGAGGGAGCTGAATTCGCTTCCGGGTGGTTCTGTTTGTCCGTGGTCGTTGGGTCCCCAGCACGCGACGGTGCCGTCTGTTCGTATCCCACAGGAGTGCGTTCCGTCTTGGACGCTGACAGCCACGGCGGTGAACCGCCCGTCGGGTGCGTCTAGGTTCCCTTGATGGTCGTAGCCCCAGCATGCGATCGAGCCGTCGGTGCGGAGCCCGCAGATGTGGTCGTAGCCGCCCGAGAGGGCGGTGAACTGCCCGTCTGGTGCTTGGGTGTAGCGGCCCCAGCACGAGGCGGTGCGGTCGCTGCTGATGCCGCAGGTGTAGTCAACCCCGACGGCTACGGCGGTGTATTGGCTGTCGGGTGCGGCCAACGCTGCGGCGGGTGCTTGGTCACCCCAGCATGTGACAGCCCGGTCCGCTCGGATGGCGCAGGAGTGGGTGATGCCGGTGGCGAGGGTCGTGTATTGCCCGTCGGGTACGTTCAGCTGTGCTTGGTCGTTCCGGCCCCAGCACACGATTCCACCGTCCTCCCGGAGTCCACATGAGTGTTGCGCCGAGGCCGACACCGTAGCGAACCGGCCGTCGGGTGGGTCGGACTGGCCTTCGTCGTTGTCTCCCCAGCACACGACCGTGGCGTCCGTGCGGAGTGCGCAGGTGTGTCCCCGTCCGGCGGTGATGGACGTGAACCGTCCGTCGGGTACGTCGAGCTGGTCGGTTGTTCCTCCCCAGCAGGAGACAGTGCCGTCCGCTCGCAGACCACACAGATGGTGGAGCCCACCGACCACCGAGGCGAACGCGCCGTCGCCTATTCGCCCGCCCCAGCAGACAACGGTGCCGTCCTCCCCCAACCCACACGTATGGAAGGGTCCTGTGGCTATAGCAGCGAAGGTTCCGTCGGGAGCGTCGAGCTGTCCGTGGTCGTTCCCGCCCCAGCAGACGATGGTGCCGTCCTCCCGCAGGCCGCAGGAGTGGGCCGCCCCGGCGGTGACCGCCGCGAAGGAACCGTCGGGAGGGTCGGACTGCCCGTCTGTGTTACGGCCCCAACACTGGACGGTGCCATCCGCCCGCAGCCCACACGTATGGAGGGGTCCCGCGGCTATGGCGGTGAAGGTCCCGTCGGGAGCGTCGCGCTGCCCGGCGAGGTCGTTGTCGCCCCAGCAGACAACCGTGCCGTCCTCCCGCAGCGCACACGTGTGGGCAGAACCGGCGGTGACCGCAGCGAAGGCTCCGTCGGGAGGGTCGGACTGCCCGTACTGGTTCCAACCCCAACACTCAACCATCCCGTCCGCCCGGAGCCCGCACGAATGCCCGAACCCGGCTGTGATAGCAGTGAAGGTTCCGTCGGGTGCGTCGAGTTGTCCGTATTGGTTCCAGCCCCAGCACTGGGCGGTGCCGTCGGCCCGGAGTCCGCACGAATGCGCGAGCAAGGCGGCAAGGTCTGTGAACTTCCCATCGGGTGGATCCGCCTGACCCCAGGTGTCGAAACCCCAGCAGACCACAGAGCGGTCGGCTCTTAGCGCGCAGCTGTGGTCCGTGCCGGCTGCGATCTTGGTGAACCCCCCGCTGGGTGGGGTTGTCTCATCCGCGTCGGGTAGTAGGCCGAATGCTCTGGCTAGGAACGTGGCCATCTGAGCCCGGGTCGTCGCCTGGCCGGGGCAGAAACGGAGAGGGTCGGTGGCGCAGCCCACCGTGACTCCCGCCGCGGCCAACGCGTCGATGTTGGCCTCGTGAGTGTTACTGGCCGTGTCCGCGAACCCCGCCGGACCTGCGGGGTCGAGACCGACCGCCCGGACCAGGAACGTGGCCATCTGAGCGCGGGTCACGACCTGGTGGGGGCAGAACCGCAGCGGCTCCCGGGCGCAGCCCAAGGTGACCTCCAGGTCCGCGAGCCGCTCCACATAGGGTGTCCACCACTCGTCGGTGTCCACATCGGCGAAGCGTGTTCCCGCCTCGCTGGTTGGAGACTCGCCCAACGCTCGGACCAGCCACACCGCCATCACCCAACGGCGGATCGGATCTCCCGGACAGAACAGGCCCTCCCCACACTCGGTACCTGCCAGCACCCCCGCATTGGCCAGAGCATCGATCGCCGGCTCATGCACCGACCCGTCATCGTCACCAAACCAACCCGCCGCCGACACACTCACAGCCAGCACCACCAGCAGCATCACCGCCGTACCCAACAGCATCCACACACCGACACGGCCACGAGCCACGCAACCATTCACAGACATCTCTTGTCTCCCTAGATCAGCCATGTACCCATCTGAGTTCCCCCCGCCACCAGCGAAATCCCAACACTCACCCCGCCATAGTGCATAGTCGTTGTGATAGTCTCACGCTATGAGCATACCATCGGGGTTTGTGTCGCTACCCAGCATCGGCCGGTACAATCCGAGAGATGGCAGACGGCACAGGATTAGGCACCCGAATCCGAGCCCGTCGTACCGCTTTAGGGCTAACCCTTGCCGAAGTAGCAGAACGCGCCGGCCTCTCGAACCAGTACATGTCCAACCTTGAAAACGGCCACCGCAGCCCCAGCCTCGCCGCGCTCCGCGCCATCGCCGCAGCCCTCGGCCAAACCGTCGCCGACCTGCTCGGCGACGGTGCGGACACGATGAACGTCGACCTGTTGGCAACAGCACTAGCCGACGCCCCCCAGTCGCTACTCACCTTCACCCGATCCGAACACTTCCGAGACGCCGTCCACCGCCTCGCCGACGAACACCAGATCGACCCCCAAGACCTACACACCCGGCTCACCATCGGGATGGCCATCGCCCCCCGACACTCAGGCGACATGCCCACAGACCACGACTGGCGTCGCCTCCTCGACGCCTACACCCTCATCCTCCGAGACGGATAACCAAAGCCGACCAGGACGGGGAAGCAGGCATGACACCCACAGAAAGCCAGCGCAGCCGCCCAGAATCCGTCTACACCAAAGAGCCCGCACCCGGCGAGGTGATCATCCGGGACCAGACCGGATACCGCGACGGCTACAGCGCCATGTACGACGGACCCGTCGCCGTGGCCCTGCCCGACGACGTGGCAGACCCGAACACTCCCAAAGCGTCCGGCATTGTCGAGCTGCCGCGCCATCTCGGACCGTCACCGCCGATCCCCTTCGACCTCGACAACTGGGTGGACCGCCGAGCCGTCTACGGCAGAGTCCTCGAAGACGGCACCCCAGACGACGTAAGCTGGTTCATCGACGTACACAAACTCGTAGAGATGTGGGACCGGATCATGCTGTCGGACTATGTCCTGTCGGTGTGGGAACCATGGCTACGAGACAACGGCTACCTGCGCTAGAACAGTCAACTGGTCCGTCGTTGGTCCTGCATCACGAAAGGCGACAAGCGTCACCTCCACCTCCCGGACGCCCTCAAGAAGGAATGCAGAGTTGGCAACAGGTAATCAAGTCGCTTGGCATCGTCCCTTGCGTCGAGGTACGCGACGATGGTGTCGACGATCATCGCCCAGCCCGGGTGAGTGTCGCCCTCTCAGCTAGAAGCGATCGGACTTCGCTGGTGTAGGGCCGCCTTTGTGACCCGATCACATCAAGGCCTCTGCAGGCCTCGATCTAGCTCGCTCGGTCACGGCCAACTCCGTTACCAACGGTCTGGCAGAATCCCAACCGAGGTGAGCCCCTGGCACGGTTGGTGCGGGTCCCTGACTATGTCCACCTTCCCGCGCGCTGTGGCGGCGGTGAGTTCAGCCGCTTCGTGGGTCAGGACTGTTCGGATCAGGTATTCCGTTACGTCCAAGTGAGGGTCTGTCGCTCCTCTCCTGTGCTGCAGGTCTCCAATCTCGACTATGGCCGCTGAGAACCTGGCCACTACCAGAACGGTGGCCACCCGTAAGAACACTATCCGCCCGCCGCGTCTCCTCTGAGAGGCACGCCCGGACGCTCCTTGCCCAGCCACCGTGACCCTGATGGCGATCACTGGCCACCCAGAAGAAACCTTCTCAGGTTGTCAGCGAGCCAGTCCCCATCCGTCGACCCAACAAGCCGTCGTCGCCCGCTTACGCCCGTCAATGGACAGTCGCACCGCGGACCCGTTCCCCTGAGAGGACATACGCAAGAACTCGCCTCGTGCTAGAACGCTCGTCTCGCTGGCATTAGGAAACGGGCTCCCTTGCGGAGAACGACGCAGTTTCGCCGTTGTCGGAACCGCAGGCATCGCGGGTGTCTCCGCCGCTTCCTACCTCACCGGGTGGGCCTACCTGTAGTAGGCGTCGTCTGCGAGACGCTCCAGCAGATCCTCGTCCACATCGTCCCGATGCCACAACGGGCCTGCGCCCGACACGTCCGCTTCCAGCCTGACCCCACCAAACACGGCTACCACTTCGAGACGACCGCCCATGTTCTCGACGAGGGCACGGAGAGTAGAAAGCATGTAGTCGTTGCCGTCCGGGTCATCACGCTCATCCAGACCCATACGCCCCTGGAGGCGCAAAGCCAGCCCCCCGAGCAGAGAGAAACGGAACCGCTCGATCTCCAAAGCGTTGTAATCGACCACCTCCGCCCAGGCATCGTTCTCCGCCTCGATACGTCCGCGACTCCACACCGCGTCCTGGCTCCGCCCGGTGCCGGCAACACGGTGCTGTGTCGGTGGTCCCTGTGTAGTCGTCATGTCGTCTCTATCCGCTTGAAGGTGATCGCGATCACTGCCATTCCCCAGAGTTGATCAGCGAAACTCCCCACCCTGGGTGAATTGGTGAGTCTAATGGTGGCGACCTTTCGGTCGCTGCCTGCGGTCGTCGGGTTGGTTGGCTAACTGCTGGTGGCGGTCGCCTGATCGGCTACACCACAACCTCTCAGCCCGATGATCCGGCTACCAACGGCGCAGGCGTCTCTTTTCGTGCGTTGCGTGCAGCGGCCAGAACGCTCTGCTGATCGCCAGCAGCGAGGACCATCTCCACCATCGCCCAATACCGGCGCGGCTGTTCTCCGTGCAGAGGGCGGGGTTCCGGTTCTGGGCCTGGAGGTGGGTGGTTGCCGTTGACGGTAGCTCGGGGAGGAGGACCGCTAACGGGTTCGGTGGAGCCGAACCCGGCGAGGATCCGCTCAGCGCCGGCTCGCTCGTCTGTGGGATCGCGGCCTCCTCTTCAGCGCGGTTCCGCGGGCGGAAGGCCGAGCAGGTGACCGAAAGGAAGGAGGGGCAGGGGGGCAGGGGCGAAGCGGCTGTCGACGCCGAGCGGCGAAACGCTGGCCGTGGCCAGCGGTGGTGAGGCAGAGAAGGGTGGTTCAGGGCGGAGTCCTTCACCTAGCGAGCTAAGAACTTCTTGGGCAGGGAGAAGTGCAGTCTGGTGGTACACCGCGGCCCTAAAGGGGACGCAATCGGTCCTCGGTCGTCGACAGGGTCAAGAGGCATAACCCTTCCGCTACCGCGCGGAACCGAAGGCGCACACGAGCCGACTGGCGTCGGCGGAACACACCGACGATGCGCATTCTTACAAGCTGACGGGCGAACCGAAACACGGACTCGGGTCAGGGTCGAACTCGTCGGTGGGAAGTAGACCATGCCGTACAAGCCCGTTTGAGGGATCAGTCATTGGGGATCTCCACTGGGTCTGGCCCTCGGCCAGCAGGTGAAAGAGTAGTCAACTGACTGCCAGCGTCGTCGAGGGGTGGTCGCCGGTGGCGAAACGCCTAATAACCGACGGTTTGGCGACTGCAGCGACAGTGGCCGACAGTAAATACATGCGCGCGAGTAGGCGCGCGACGAGGCGCGCGAGTAGGCGCGCGACGAGGCGCGCGAGTAAGCGCGCGACGGGGCGCGCGACGTAGCGCTGCCTTCTCCTGAGTCGGAACAGCCGGGGCTAGGAGTGGGAGTGCCAGCGGCCGTCGAGGTCTCGAATCCAGCGGCTCGGCCTCGACCAGACTCCTGGGGTGTCCCGAGCATCGCCCCTGTGGAGGGGTCGGTGAATTCTGCCGCGGCGGACACGATCCCGCAGCTGGCCTCGTCCGTCTTTGGGGGATACGTCACCACTCCCATTCGAAGGCGACCACCACGGCCTCTATAGAAGCGCGAATCACCGTTCCTCGAGCCAGGTAGTCGAACTGGTTGGCGGTGAGCTGGCGAATGCTCCAACGCCGGGCAGGGTGTACACCGACAAGTCCGCAAGGCCCGGTGCCGACAATCGACCTACAGAATCACCGCAGACGCTCCCGCTTCGGCCAGATGCCTCAACGACGAGTGACACAACTGGTGGAGGGTCCAGCCGCTGTGTTTGCCGAACTCGGACGCGGCAGTGCGATAGGACAGCCGGGCCTCGCCGGTCGGCGTGTACAGGTCCCGCCGTGCCGCCACGGTACGGGTCTTCCACCGTGTCAGCGTCCGCCACCCTTGGAGCGGATCCGGGCCCTCCACCGGGTCCGGCCCAGGTCCTCCACAACGAGGACCAACGCCCTAGCCACGGTTCCGCGCAGCATCCACCACAGGGTCTTCTCCGCAGCGGCACACTGCGCCGGTTACACAGCGCCTAGAGATCCGCATACGGGATCACCCTGAAGTAATCCACTCTCCACCGACGGGACAGTAACCCCAGCCAGCAAACCGGCGTCCAAGGGCCAGCGCTGCTAACGCCAGGACACAAAGGCTCGGAAAGCGACTCGTTGGGTGTTCCACGTCGCAGGCGCGCAATCATCCCACCGCTCCCGGAAGACCGCCTCGACCGCGCCGGCGAGGGATGGCACGTGATGGAGGAGATCACCGTCTCCGGAGCAGCCAGGGAGGCTCCGAGGTGCAGCCAGCGCCGATACCACCCAAGGAGGAAGCCTTGTCGCGTAAAGGGTAACGGCGCGGGAGCATGCTCTAGCGCTGGAGCTTCGCCATCCGGACCGTATCGAAGGTATGAGGCTGTGGTCCACGACGACATCTGCACAACCGGTCTGCAAGTCAACCGTGGCGCGGCGGTTACGGGAATGGGCAGCCGTTTCCGTTCACGGGATAGCGCTCGCCCGTCAGCCATGTAGGAAAGGCTGGCGGATCCTGTGTGAATCAGCCGGGCATCCGTGTCCTCCTGTCCATACCGTGTAGGGCAAGTAATCATCGGATGTGAACGGTAAGGCAGGCAGAGGCCGACGGTTGGCAGCTTCAACTGCCCGACGAGCCACCCGTTCCCCCCGGAGCGCTAACACTGAGGAGGACCGGCGGAGCCAGACGCCCGCTGCTTCATCCGTTTGTCATACGGCACTGTTGAGCTACCCAAGCAGTGACATCGTTGCACTGACGTGCCGGGGGGCTGGCCAGGCAGCGAGAGCGGCGATGTGTCATCCAACCATCCGACCCCGCTATCGGACTCGACTCGGGGTAATGCCATTGCTCCGGCGCCAGGTTGGCGGGTCTCCGAATGGCCGGTTTCGGGTGCCTCTCCGGACCGAGTGTGGTACTAGAAGTGGGACGTGTCCTCAGAATGTCGTTCGATGAGCCGATTTGGGTCGGTGTTCGGTACGGTCGGTATCGGACAGTCCTTCCGCGGCACACTAAGACGAACACTGCGCCACCGGCCGGGTGTTGGCGATCCACTGTGGCATTAGAGCGGCAGTCACGATGCGGCCGAGACCAACTTCGAGAGCATGAGTCGTACAACGAACGACGATAGAGGCCCAGCACATAGGACGCTCTCGGGTGTTGCAGGTGTGGCCCCATACCCTTAATCTGGGGCACCGTCCGTTCAGGTGATCGACCGTCACGTCCACTGGACCGGCGGGTTCCGGGGGCTCGGTGGGTTCGCAACTGCTGCGTTGTCTTGATCACTGCGAGGCTACGCCGAGCCCAAACTCGGTCCTCGGACCCGCAGGACGGGTTCCCACAGGGCGCTCCAGCCACCAGTATTGAGTTGGGTCCAGACCCCCCCGGTTTCAGGGGGCACCCGGTTCATCGCAGCAGCCACCTAACAAACCGGGCACGCTCCTCCATGAGTGAGTCTCGCTGATCGGCAACATCGTGGAGTGGGACTGTGGAATCTGGTAGTCGGGTGACCGACAAAGGAATGTCTCACTTCGTAGCGCGCTATAGGCACAAAGCGATTGTTCCATCGGGGCTACGGGACCGAGAAGCGCGCACTGGCTACTTACTCCTGATTCAGTCGAGAGTGTCGTCTGCCGGTTCTGTGCAGGCAGGCGGTTTCGTTGTCCAGTATCCACCCCAGCAGAGCATTCAGCCTTTGGCTCCGCGCAGTTAGGTTGTTTCCCCGCCCGTAGGCCACGGCCTCGAAGACAGCCTCGCGTCTGCAGTGACGGATCGCTCCCACATCGCACCCGCAGCCGTCGGCCACGTTCCACTGAGCGTCGTGTTCGAAGCCGAGCCGGACTGCCCGGTCGGTGGCGAACTCGTCGATGACTGCGACCGACCCGCTATCGCCACGGATCAGAACCGACCAGCCCCTATAGGTAAGCCCCCCAGGTGCCCGCTGGTAGGT
Source organism: Candidatus Spongiisociaceae bacterium (assembly GCA_965219685.1). GTDB lineage: Bacteria > Actinomycetota > Acidimicrobiia > Spongiisociales > Spongiisociaceae > JAPPFW01. The sequence continues at coordinate 3,081,357 of CBDCOH010000002.1, forward strand.
GCCTTCAACCACTCACGGCTCCTCTAGCTATCGTCCCTCACGGCCCGGACTTCCTTCCAAGAGGGGTCAGTTCCCGATCCAGTTCGGCTAGGCAGCTATGTTCCCGAAGACGTGACTCGATGCTTCCGAGGCCGACTCGGACTTCGGCAATGTCGTTGGCGATGACTGAGAGGCGTTCCGCAATCAAACCAGCCAACGGACGATGACCGATGTCAGGTTCTCCATGCCAAAGAGATCCCGGCGGAGCTGCCGAGCACGAGTGAACGAGCGCGGCCAGGATCTCGCCGCCGTACGCGAGTTGTCGAGCACTCTTGCCGGTTCCGCTCTCCGCGGAACCTTCGCAGGTCTTGCGAACCTTACTTGCAGCCCGGAGCCACTTGCTCAAACTCGCCAGTCCTCTCATCTGTGCGACCGACGGAACATAGCACGTTTGGGTTACGTGTTGAAACGACCGGTTAGGGACATAGGGCACGGAACAGAACGTTGCGTCAACCGTCCGCCACATCGTCGCTGCCATAGACTCAGACTGCCTGACATCCAATACAGGTTTCCCGGGTGAAGGGCAACTGTTCCAAGTCACAACACCACACCTATAAGGGCGAGATCGACGTGCCCGGGGCGGTTCATGGTTGGGTTAGAGTTAGACACCCCAGGCGGCAAATGTCAAGCTGCGGCTTGGTCGGCAAATGTCAAGCTGCGGCTTGGTCGAGGGTGGTGCGGTGGGCCCAGGTAGTGTGTTCGTCATAGGTGGTTCGGTGTTTGAGACAGCCGTGGAGGATACCCACGAGCCGGTTGGCGAGGGCTCGGAGTGCTTGGTGGTGGAGGTCGCCGGCGGCTCGGCGTTGGTCGTAGAACGCTCGGGCGCCTGGACTTCGGGTTAGGGAACAGAATGCCCATTGGTCGAGGGCGTCGTAGAGGCGCCGGTTGCGGACGTGGCGGGCCATAACGGTGTGTTTGCGGCCTGACGCGATGGTGATGGGCGACGTGCCGGCATAGTTCCTGGGTGACTTGGCGCTGGTGTAGCGTTGGGGGTCGTCCCCGGACTCTCTGCGAGCGCCCGGGCGCCGAGCACGGTACCGAGTCCTGGCTGGGAGTGGTAGATGACGGCGTCCGGGTGCTCCTCAAAGCGGGTTTCCAGGGTTGCTTCGAGGTCTGTGAACTGGCGGTTGGTTTCCGCAATGACGCTCACCAGCGCCCCCACAGTGGCCCCGTGTGCGTCGGTGACCCGCCCAGGAGCGGCGAGTTGGCGGGTGCGGAGCCCTTTTTGTATTCGACGGGCAGCCGTATCGAGGGTGCGGCGTCGGCCGGCGGCGCGGAGCGCGGCCCTAATCTGGGTGACGGTCAGGCGGGCACCCCGGGTGGGGGTGGTTGCCCGACCCAGCACGGCGACGGTGTCGCGATTAGCCCGCTCATCGAAGGTTTCGAGGGCTGCGGGGTAGTACTCGCGCAGGGCGTTGCGGATCTGGTTGGTGTGACGCACCCGAGCCCAGATCAGGTTCTGATGCGTCCTAGCCAGGACTTTGATCCCTTCGGCTTCGGGGCTATCACCGGCAACCCGACGATGGTTGTGCCGGTCGGTGCGTACTAGGTCGGCTAACACCTTGGCGTCGCCACGGTCTGATTTGGCCCCACCCTGGCTATGACGGGTCCCGGTAACGCGAAACTGCCATCGGGTTGATCGCATACACCTGATAACCCGCCCCGACCAGAGCACCGACCCACAAACCACGGTCACACTCGATGCCCACCACCACCTCGGACGGATCCGATACGTGCTCGCCGATCATCTCATGCAACTGGGCCACACCTGCCAGACCTTCTGGTAGCCGCCGAGCGGCCAACGGAACTCCGGACTCGTCCATGAGACACACATCATGATGTCCCTCAGCCCAGTCATCACCCACAAAGATCATCCTTGCCTCCTCCATAGACGGATCACTCTCGAGCTGTGGAGGAAACGCCTGGCGGCGACCTAGCAGATCAGTGCTCTTCGCGGCACGCCACCCCATGAGCGCTACAAGCAGCCCTCACTCACCGGCCGGAGCACGATCTATCAACAGGAATCAGAGTTCCAGGAGCTTGGAGTACTCACCGGCCAGCCAGCTCAACCACCACACCCTCCCAGATGAACCAGAAGAAGTGGTGGACCCCCATTAGGAGCTTTGAGTTCTCCACCACGGTGAGTGTTCTGTCCGCCGCCCCTCAGGTTGGATCGAGAGAAGCCTACTAAGGAGGGAAGTCGCATGGTAGACAGCCAGGTCGAAGTGTGTGGTGGGGTGGACACCCATCGGGATACCCATGTTGTGGCGGTGGTCGATACCGCTGGCCGGGTGTTGGGAACCGCCCCGTTCCCCGCTGATAGGGTCGGATATGAGCAGATGACCAGGTGGTTACGAACACATGGGCAGCTGCTCCGGGTTGGCGTGGAGGGAACCGGCAGCTACGGTGCCGGCCTCGCCCGATATCTGACGGAAGCGGGCATAGCCGTGGTTGAGGTGAACCGCCCCAACCGCCAACTACGCCGCCAGAGGGGCGGCAAGTCTGACAGCATCGACGCCGAGGCGGCAGCTCGGGCGGCCGCCTCGGGTCAAGCTACCGCAGTTCCCAAATCCGGTGTGGGCCCCGTTGAGTGCATTCGGATGCTGTTGGTGGCCCGCCGCTCCGCGGTTAAGGCACGCACCCAGGCCGCTAACCAGATCCATGCACTGGTCATAACAGCCCCTGAACACCTAAACGCCAGCTCAGAGGCCTCAAGATCAAGGCCCGGGTCAGGGTCTGTGCCCGATGGCGTCCCGGTGGGGACCAGACCACGACCGCGTATGCGAAGATGGCTCTGCGCCACCTCTCCCGCCGATACCAGACCCTCGATGCAGAAATCGCGCAACTCGACGCTGAGATCCGTCGCCTCTGCGCCCAGGCGAACCCTGCTCTCCTAGCCGCCAAAGGCGTAGGCCCTGACACAGCAGCCGCTCTCCTGGTCGCAGCCGGCGACAACCCCGAACGGATGAAATCAGAGAGGTCCTTCGCGGCGTTATCTGGCACCAGCCCCGTCCAGGCATCATCCGGCCAAACGGTCCGCAATCGCCTCAACCGGGGCGGCAACCGCAAAGCCAACAACGCGCTATGGCGAATTGCCACCAACCGGATGCGCACCGACGCCGCCACCAAAGCCTACGTGGCACGACGCAAGGCCGAGGGCAAGAAGAGAAAAGAGATCATCCGCTGCCTCAAGCGGCACATAGCACGAGAAATCTACCGGCTCCTGACCAACCCGCCACCAACCCCGAACTGCGCCCGCCTACGGCACCAGCGACAACAAGCTGGCATCACTATCACCCGAGCCGCCCAACAACTCCGAACCCACCCCAGCCGCATCTCAGTACTCGAACACGGCCGGGACCACAACCACCATCTCGCCACCCGATACCAGAACTGGCTGCACACCCACCGACGGCCGACTCCATCGATTTGACAAACATAGGAGCATCGATGAGCGCCTAATCGCGCAGTCGGAACCTGGGCACATCCACCGCCGTTTCCGCCACCGCATCCGCACCGGCCGCCAAGCGCCGACAGATCCACCAACACGACCCTCCGATACCCCTTGGACCACACCCGGCTCCGATAGCCGTCACAGACCGGGCAGGGTTTGCGGGAGCGGATCACCACCAGAGGTTCCCCCTTGCCCAGCTCGTCGGTACCGACCAATCAACCCTCGCCATGGCCTACCTGCAACTCGCACATGCGCGTAGGATCAACTCCCACAGGGGTCCTCCTCGCCCTCAAGATGCCCTACTCCCCACTCACTTCCGAAGAACCTGTTTGCTGTTGTGGTTGGTAGGTTCCGAGTCGTGGTTTGGATCGTGTTCCTGAGTTGGTGACGTAGCTCGGCTAGTGAGGGAGTTGGTGTGTCGGTGTGTAGTCTGTCCAGCAGTTCGTTAAGGTCCCATCGTAGGGTTTTACCCTGGCGGGCTAGGTAGATACCGACCTCCTTTATGTGGTATTCATCTTCGTAGTCCAGTAGAACGTAGCCGATTAGCTGATACAACATCGTGTTCGTGATCTTGGGAACGACAGTGGTCTTGATATCTAGAAGACACTCGTTCAATATCAGGTCAGCGTCGGCTCCGCCGATGTCTCCGCTTCCCTTAAACGTTGGGTTCAGATGGACAGGGTCGGAGAGATGTTCGCTATAGCGTTCATAGAATCTGTTTGACATTGAACACAAGTCGTCTATCCACCGGTCGTCAGGGATCGAGAGCAAATCCGAAACTGTTGAAGTGTTCGTCTGCGCGAAGAGAAGGTTCTTGGGATGTGCACCGATTCGGAAGAGTTGTTCGAAGAGAGCAAGAGCGAAACAATACCTATTCAGTTGTCGTTCCTGAACCGTCCCCAGGTCTCTGCCGCATGGATCAACCTGCCCAAGGAACCTCTCCAGGTCCTCGAAGAACCGACTGATCAGGGCTGGTGAGATAGAGTATCTCCGATCCAGAGTCTGCTTATGGCGGTATGCTCCCTTAAGAGCGACCAGTTCCGTAGAGCGGGTAATCGCAAAGTAGTAACGAATGCGATAGTCAATCGCTATACCCAATTCCCCATACGGTACAGGCTGATCTAGTAGACTCTCGGGGAGAACAGTATGGACCTGTGCCAGTCTCCTGTTCTGCCCCCTGATAACACCACCAGTGTTAGGGAATCTCTCGTAGAAGAACCGACGTATATCATTGTCCGCCATCTGCGGTGATCCAAGACGACGATGGCGAGACGGCTTGCTCAAGAAGAAACTCAACGACACCAATCCTCCCATCGTAGTAAGTCAAACTGGAACTACTTGGCTGAATAGTTCCTCGTCACGGACCCGCGGTGCAGGCATTTGTCACAGACTCAACCATATACTCGGGCGAATGGCGATCACGAACGAGCGAAAGACACGCCTTCACAGCCTTGACAACGAGTGTTGCCTCCGCTGCGGTAGCAGCCGCGAGCTCCAGGTTGACCACATACTCCCCAAAGACTTGGGCGGGTCCGACCGTTGGGAGAACCTCCAAACCCTCTGTAAAGCTTGTAATCAACGGAAAAATGCCTTATACATAGACTACCGAACGGATGGTCGTCGTCTTGCCGCCGAAAAAATGGACGGCGGTGCGCCGCTACAAGCTCCGGAACTAGAGAGACTCGCGGCTGCCACCGGAGCCTTGGACAGAGCACTCCAGCAACGGTATGAGGCCCTGCTAGCTGCGGTCACAGCTGAGCCTTCCCAGCAGGCCCTTGCAGCGGCTGCTATCGGGGCCTTGGACAGAGCACTCCGGCAATGGGATGAGACGCTGCTAGCTGCGGTCACAGCTGAGCCTTCCCAGCAGGCCGTGGCAGCTGCGGCCGGTTTGACTGCGCCCGCGCGTCTAGATGCTCCGCCAGTCATGGACAAGCAGACATAGGGTGATGTTGATGAATCCCGGACCCAGGCTCTCTTGTCGGCTCAGCGGGCCGGGGCGTCGAGGTGTTTAGCGGTCAACCCGGGCCAAGGCATCTACTGCGGGCCGCGTGTACACGGTGATAGGGTACGTAGGTCACGGTCGCGGCTCTTCGCCTGCAGCACTAAGGCGGAAACTCCGGCCTCGGCCAGGTACCTGAGGTTTGAGTGGGGGAACTGGCGGAGGGTGATACGTGTTTCCGGGCCGCTCCTCCGGGATGGGCTGATGACCCCCGGACCCCCAACTCGCGAACTGGTACACGTTCGAGGTAGCCACACGGACCGACCGAACCCCCAGAGAGCACAGTTGGCCTGTCAGAGGTTGTTCTCCCCGCCTGGGGGAGCCAGAGAACGGGGAACAACCTTTTGGGTGGGTGCATTTGGTGGGTTGACGAGGCGGAGCACCACATAGCTCGGCTCGTGGGCTGCGTGGCCGATGACCCACACCTCGTCGAAGCAGCCGAATGAGACACCGCCGAAGGCCTCAAACGGGTAGGGAGCGACAGCGTCGGGACCGAAGTGATCGTTGAGTTGCCAAGCAGTAGCTTCGTCGAGCATTACCGCCAGCCACTTCAGACCGGGTGCACCGTCCATCTGGCCCTTCGTCGTCTTGATCTCTACTCGTTCCTCGATCGCCTGAGCCAACATCTCCAGATTGTCGAGGGATGCTGAGCCGGTCATCCCATGAATGCGTATCATGCCGGCTCCCGGCCCGGTCCGCTGTGGGGGTTTCAGCACGGTTACGTATCTGGCTGCCATCGAGTCATGGAAATGGTCGATCAACAGGTCGGGGTACCAGTAACCGGAAACCGGCGCCCAAGAGCGCAACCACTCCTCGAAACTGACAACTTGCGGGGCGGCCTCCCGCCATGCCCTGATCCAATGACTGGTCTTGAGGTATCCATGCACACTGACGAGTTCCGCGTTTGCGGCCTCAGCAATCTCCACAGGAGTGCCACCGGTGCCCTCTGCCGCTACGAGAACCTCAACGAGCGCGTCCACAAGATCCCTGAGAGGACGACTCTTGTTAGCCTCCGGGTCCAGATCTGACACCTTTACCGTCCACACATACGACAGCCGACGATCAAACCGTTCTGGACCAGGGCGGCTAGTCACCTGACTCCAGAAACTCAGCGCCGCGGGCTCCGTATGCATCGTCACCTCAACATCGGCCACGCGCCCGTCGGCTAATGTCACCCGCCAATCAGCAGTGGGCTCGTTACCCGAGTCATCAAGCCGCACCGGCACGGCAACCACATCCTCGACCGCGCAGACGACATCCCGCGCAGCAAGTTCCTCAATGCGAGGCGGCCGCTGCGTACCCATGGGAAGAACCTAATGGGGGTCCACCACTTCTTCTGGTTCATCTGGGAGGGTGTGGTGGTTGAGCTGGCTGGCCGGTGAGTACTCCAAGCTCCTGGAACTCTGATTCCTGTTGATAGATCGTGCTCCGGCCGGTGAGTGAGGGCTGCTTGTAGCGCTCATGGGGTGGCGTGCCGCGAAGAGCACTGATCTGCTAGGTCGCCGCCAGGCGTTTCCTCCACAGCTCGAGAGTGATCCGTCTATGGAGGAGGCAAGGATGATCTTTGTGGGTGATGACTGGGCTGAGGGACATCATGATGTGTGTCTCATGGACGAGTCCGGAGTTCCGTTGGCCGCTCGGCGGCTACCAGAAGGTCTGGCAGGTGTGGCCCAGTTGCATGAGATGATCGGCGAGCACGTATCGGATCCGTCCGAGGTGGTGGTGGGCATCGAGTGTGACCGTGGTTTGTGGGTCGGTGCTCTGGTCGGGGCGGGTTATCAGGTGTATGCGATCAACCCGATGGCAGTTTCGCGTTACCGGGACCCGTCATAGCCAGGGTGGGGCCAAATCAGACCGTGGCGACGCCAAGGTGTTAGCCGACCTAGTACGCACCGACCGGCACAACCATCGTCGGGTTGCCGGTGATAGCCCCGAAGCCGAAGGGATCAAAGTCCTGGCTAGGACGCATCAGAACCTGATCTGGGCTCGGGTGCGTCACACCAACCAGATCCGCAACGCCCTGCGCGAGTACTACCCCGCAGCCCTCGAAACCTTCGATGAGCGGGCTAATCGCGACACCGTCGCCGTGCTGGGTCGGGCAACCACCCCCACCCGGGGTGCCCGCCTGACCGTCACCCAGATTAGGGCCGCGCTCCGCGCCGCCGGCCGACGCCGCACCCTCGATACGGCTGCCCGTCGAATACAAAAAGGGCTCCGCACCCGCCAACTCGCCGCTCCTGGGCGGGTCACCGACGCACACGGGGCCACTGTGGGGGCGCTGGTGAGCGTCATTGCGGAAACCAACCGCCAGTTCACAGACCTCGAAGCAACCCTGGAAACCCGCTTTGAGGAGCACCCGGACGCCGTCATCTACCACTCCCAGCCAGGACTCGGTACCGTGCTCGGCGCCCGGGCGCTCGCAGAGAGTCCGGGGACGACCCCCAACGCTACACCAGCGCCAAGTCACCCAGGAACTATGCCGGCACGTCGCCCATCACCATCGCGTCAGGCCGCAAACACACCGTTATGGCCCGCCACGTCCGCAACCGGCGCCTCTACGACGCCCTCGACCAATGGGCATTCTGTTCCCTAACCCGAAGTCCAGGCGCCCGAGCGTTCTACGACCAACGCCGAGCCGCCGGCGACCTCCACCACCAAGCACTCCGAGCCCTCGCCAACCGGCTCGTGGGTATCCTCCACGGCTGTCTCAAACACCGAACCACCTATGACGAACACACTACCTGGGCCCACCGCACCACCCTCGACCAAGCCGCAGCTTGACATTTGCCCGCCTGGGGTGTCTATCAGGTCACATCCGCTTCGAAGCCAAAGCTCCGCCATCAGGTCACATCCGCTTCGAAGCCAAAGCTCCGCCCCTGACCGGCGGGACAGGCCGACAGATCCCCAGCAAGGCAACACACGCGCCGGATTTCGATTGGGTCAGACCCGCCCCCCAGTCCAGGGGACCACCACTCATCCTCGCAGCAGTCCCCCTCAAAAGGGCACCTTCAGTATGAGTGAATTTCGCTGATCGCCAACAAGAGACCGTGCGGGGCATCTACGACATCGACAGCCCAGCCGTCGCTCTCCGCTACACCCTCCAGCTCGCCGACGACCTCCAAGACGAATCCTGCCCACCGGAGATCCACAAGCTGGGCCGAACCATCGCCCGCTGGACGCCGCAGATCGCCAACTGGCACATCTCCAAGGTGACCAACGGACCCACCGAAGCGCTCAACAACCTGATCAAGAGGATCAAGCGAGCAGCGTTCGGGTTCCGGAACTTCGCGAACTACCGAATCCGGGCTCTCCTCTACGCCGGGAAGCCCAACTGGGATCTACTCCCATCGGTCACTCCCCACTGAAACGCGATGAGCCCTATTAGCTGTCTTACCTGAAACTATGTCGATCAGCTGGCGGCCTCCCACATCGACCACAGACGTGCACCACTGTTTGGCACGGAACTGGCCGCGCCGCCAGAACACCGTCTCATCGACCCCGACAGCCTCGACCCTGCCTACCCGGTTGCTGTCTGCCTCCAGGAGTGCTTCACCCCAGCGGCGGACCTCGTCATTCACCGTATGCCAATCACAGCCCAGTTCTGTGGCAACTTCCTCGACCGATCGACCCATCCGACCCACCTGTGTCGTAACCCACCTCGCGGCTCGGGACGTCAACAACGCTCGAGTCGGAGCGATCATCGGGTCTTGTTCAACGAACGAGCGAACCGCACAGTCGGAGTTCGGACACGTCCAGCGCCTTTTCCCCACCGCAACCGCACCGGCCGGCCGAACGCCGCCAGATCCACCAACACCACGCTCCGATACCCCTTGGACCACACCCGGCTCCCACAACCCTTACAGGTCGGGCGGGGTCGACGGGAACGGATCACCACCACAAGCGGTGCGTCCTCGCCCCGCTCTTCTATCCCTACCAGGTCAACGTCGCCCAGGCCTACCAGCAACTCACACATGCGCGTAGGTCAGCTTCCACAGGGTTCCTCCTCGCCCTCAAGATGCCCTAATCCCCACTGAAATCCGAAGAGCCACTTAACTGGAAGCTACGTACACGAGATGCTGCTAGGAGGTCTGGGCGATGTCTAGGGACCGACTAACTCGGTCGTGGTATTGCCGCGTGGAGATAGGCACCGTCCTCCGATGTCCTTGTTGCCAACTCGAGATATCTCTTTGAGTTCGGGAATGATCTGATTGAGACGGTGGGTCCACACGGACGGAATGTCGACGTATTGTCCTTATGAGATATCGCAACGAGGCCGTCGCTTGTTTCGATAATGAGTGAAGACGTGGTTTCACAGGCCGTGAGAGGCTTGCCTTTGTAACGGCCGATTCGATGAACTCTCTTCGCGATTCGGCGGCCACCGATACTCCGATACAGACGTGCAGCGAACACACGGCCCTCTAGTAGGGCGATCAGACGCTGCCGAGAGAACAGGATGTAGTCGAGTGTCTCATTGAGGAAGGGCGAACCGGAACCGTCACTCGACGTGCTCACGCTTGCTGGCTCCACTCCAACTAGTACCTTGTCTGGTACACTCCTGGCTGAAGAATTGGTGTCTTCCCGTTGGCCTTCTAGATAGGAAAACTCATTACGTGAGGGGAAATTGAAGAGCCCTCCACTTCCAAACGTGGCTCGCTCTGAAGCAACCGCTACTTGTCGCTCCTTAGCGCGTTGGCCTGAGCGATAGCCAAAGTCGTCGAACAGCATACGAAGCCCAGCGTCGCCACAAGAAGCTGCTATCGATCCAAGGCTCGCTGCTGCGGAGTAGCACGAGTGCCTGATCCGGGATTCGAAGGTCACAGTGTCTTTTCGCGTATGCCATGTAGGGATGTGGGGTGTGTGTGATCGTATCGTCTGGGGTTCTGTGAGTTCGAATAGGCCCTCGTCTGTACCACAATAGATTCGATCTGCGTAGATCAGTATGTCGAGCAAGCTGTTGGCTTCTAGCCGGGTCTCGAAGACCCAATATGGGGTATTGTCGAGATCGATCACCAAGTCTAAGTCGGAGTCACGTTCACTAAGTCTTGTCGCGCTCCGATATTGACCAGCCGCGGCTCCAAGTCTGTTTGAGTGGAAGAGTTGGAAGCAAGCTCCAGCCGCGGCCTGTGGGTCATCCGATAGTTCCGTTCTAATTAGTGACTCGATACCTGACACAGGAAACAAATATAGCCTACTGTCGTAACTCCAAGCATGGATCGTGGTCCGGTAAACGAACATGTCCTCGATAGGTGGACCCTCTAATCGTACAGAGATCCAACGGTCTGTCATACCTTACCTCTTCGTATCCGTGCAGCCTGTGGCTCACTGATGATATGTTTGCTTATCCAGTCTTTTACCAAATTAGGAGGGGGAAGGTGCTCAAAGTGTCGATTAGTATCGAGAGCAGACACTGGATAACCGTGCCACGGATCGGTGTCGTTACGACGCCTAGGAAACTTTGCAAGGCGCTCATCTGCAGATCCTAGTACTACTAGATCGTCTTGCAGGCCCCACAGATGTCCCGACGTGTCCAACCAATTGCTAACAAACGAACGCTTGAAGATATAATATTCATGTCGTGGCTCTATCGACTTGGCCCACTTGTTGGCACGAATTCGACTCGTTGGACGATGTTTATGCATCGACAAGTATGAGTCACAACCATTTAGCGCGGGGAAGTGGACACCGGACTGAGTGGCTGTTCCCATGGGCAATGCGCTCCTCACTCGTAGACGGCTGCCACCCGGACTCTCAAGGGTGTCGTGTTGGGGATCATAGGCACAGTCGATGATCGAATCCGGCGGCCACGCGCTTCGCCCCTTGCAGAGTGCCCGCGGGCTACGGCGTTCGGGGCGTCGCGTAGGACTTCCGGGGTTGCTTACGTTCCTACCACTCCTGACCCTGCTCGAGCGATACCTCTGGCCTAGCTCAAGCAGGGTTCGATCTGCCCCACGCGATCCTGCTTGCGGGTCCTGCTGACGGCAATAAGGACCTGAACCCCGAACTGTTCCCCCCGGCCCAGGACCAGCTGATCGCCGTCACACTCGGCGACGAGTACCCCAACGGGATAACCGTCAGCGGCTACCTGTCTTCCCGAGTGGGCATCTACCAGCCGAACAACAGCTCACGCTGCACACAGCCAGGGCACACGACCGGGGCGCCACATGCGCCGACATCGCCGCCACCGTCGGCTACCCGACCGAGATAGTCCGCCAACTGGTCGACCAACACCACTGGGACGACTGCCGGAACTGCGGCCAACAGAACAACAAGAGGCTTCGCGAAAACACTCATACTTGTAGGGTCCTCCTCGGCTGGGGGCCGGGTCTGACCCACGCGAAAACTGGCGTTTGGTGCCTTTCCACGATCTGTCGACCTGGCCCTAGCCGGGAGCCCTGGACCGGGGAGCGGGGTGACCTAATAGGAGCCTTCGACTTCTCCACCATGAGTGTTCTGTCCGCCGCTCTGCCCGGCTCAGGGAACTTGGAATTGTAGGCAGCCGACGGAAGGCGGGCACATGGAAGAGCAAGATCGAGCCGATGGCATGGTTGTGGTCGGTGGGGTGGACACGCATCGGGATACCCATTGTTGGGGCCGCGGTCGATACCACGGGTCGCCTGTTGGGATCGGCCCAGTTCCAGGCTGATACGGCTGGCTATGGGCAACTGGTTGCCTGGATGGAGTCGTGGGGTCGGGTCAGCCGGGTCGGGGTGGAAGGGACTGGCAGCTACGGTGCCGGCTTGGCCCGTCACCTCACCGGCGCCGGTATCGAGGTGGTGGAAGTGATGCGTCCCAACCGCCAGTTACGCCGCCGGAGAGGCAAGGACGACCACACCGACGCCGAAGCAGCAGCTCGAGCAGCTCTGAATGGCGAAGCAACCGCGGTGCCCAAGTCCGGTGACGGACCGGTCGAGTGGATACGGATGCTGACCGTAGTTCGCCGCTCCGCCGTCAAGGCCCGCACCCAGGCCGCCAACCAACTCCATGCCCTGGTGGTTGGTGCCCCAGAACCGGTAAAAGACCAGCTAAAGGACATGAAACTCAAAGGCCTGGTTAAGACTTGTGCCCGCTTTTCGACCTAGCGGAGAGTCCTCCCTCAGCTACACGAAGCAGGCCCTCCGCTGCCTAGCCCGCCGCTACCAGGTCCTCGACACCGAGATCGCAGAGCTCGATGTCGAGATCCGCCGTCTCTGCGCCAAGGCCAACCCGGCGCTCCTAGCCGCCAAAGGTGTCGGTCCCGACACAGCCGCCAAGCTGCTGGTCGCAGCCGGCGACAACCCCCAACGCATGAAATCGGAACGGTCCTTCGCTGCGCTGTGCGGCACCAGCCCCGTCCCCGCATCATCAGGACGCACAGTCCGGCATCGTCTCAACCGGGGCGGCAACCGCCAAGCCAACAGCGCCCTGTGGCGGATCGCTACCACCCGGATGCGTACCGACGCCGCCACCAAAGAATACGTGACCAGACGCGAGGCTGAAGGCAAGAAGCGAACCGAGATCATCCGCTGCCTCAAGCGGCACATCACCCGAGAGATCTACCGGCTCCTCACCAACCCACCCCCAACCCCGAACTGCCCCCAACTGCGCAACCGGCGCCAACACCAGGGAATCACCGTCACCCGAGGCCGCCCGAACTTTCGGAACCTACCCCAGCCGCATCTCAGCACTCGAGCTCGGCCGAGACCACAACCACCAACTCGCTACCCGATACCAGAGGTGGCTCCGAACTCCCGAACCCGGCCCGTCGCCGATTTGATAAACATAGGAGCATCGTGGGATTTGGGCTGTTCTGGTGGTCGGTGTTGAGGAGCCCTCAACAGGATGAGTGCCGTCTATGAGGTCACATCCGCTCCGGGCTGGCTGCCCGTACCCCCCGACCGGTGCCCGGCCGACAGATCCGGGGTAAAAGGCACCACAGCCAGTTTCCCGGTGGGTCAGACCGGACCCCGGTCGAGGTCCCTTAAGTATGAGTGTTACCCCTGAGACTCAGGTGATTCGGCGACGCGGGTGGAGCTTCGCGCCGGTGGCGGCTGAGGCAATTTGTTGTGTCGGTGCCTATGGGGGTGTAGGGGGTGAGTACGGCGTTGGCGCCTGCGATGATGGACGCGCAGTCGGGGTGGGTGGGGTCCCCGGTCAGGTTGATCATTCGTATGAGCCACCAGGCGTACCAGCGGACTTCGATCTCTCCGCCCATGTCGCGTATGTCTTGGGCTGAGGACACTCCGAGGTCGGTTAGGGCCTGGTTGAGTTCGGCTTCGGTGTGGGGTCGGAAGGTGTCGTCGGTTCGGGGAGGGTATTGTCCGGGTCCGTGGTGGGGTTCCCAGCCCGGGTTTTCTAGGGCGAGGGCTATGAGTTCGTCGTGGGCTGTGAGGTAGTGGAAGGTTGAGCCCCACCAGCTGTACCAGTTGGGGTTGTCGATGAGTTCGTACTTGAGGGTGTCGTTGCATGCGGTGGCTTCGAGACCGGCTCTGCTGGCGGGCATCCGGTCGTCCCATGCGGGGTGGCTGGATCGGCGCAGGTAGTAGTCCCATTCCATTTGGGCCAGGGTGGTGCTGGTGGTCGGCTGGGTGGTCGGGGTTGTGGTGGTGGGGGTCTGTGCAGAGCGGGTGTCTTCTGGTTCGGGGGGTGGAGCGAGGGTCGTGTCGGTGACCGGCACGCCTCGTGTTGAGCCGTCCGTGCCGGCGGGTGCTGTGCTGTCGGTAACCGCGAGGCTGGTCGCGGTGGTTGCGTTGGTGGTGCCCACTCGTTGGTTCTGGGCGCCCATCGCGGAGACCACTGTCACCGCAACGACACCGACCAGGCCCGCAGCAACCAGCAGTATCCGGACGGTTGGGCCGGTTAACCTCATCTGCCTTTCCTGTTCCCCTGCACCGCAGCCGCGCCCACGAGCAGCCTATGGCACATGCTAGAAGTCCAAACCCTGTGGAGTTCCCCCTGCTGGCCGGACATTCCCACAGTGAGCGCGTCTTGTCTCCGACAATGGGATTGCGCTCCAGTCTCTCAGGATTACAACCCCACGAACATGACAGCAGCCGACAGACCAACAGAGTTTCTCAGCACCCTCCTAGACGCCAGAACCGAATACCCCCCACTCCGAAACTCCCCGAACGGGCAAAACGCGAAGTGCCAAGACGTGTGAGCCTCGTCGGACATCTGGAATTCCTCACAGTTCGGACGGTCCGGGTATCGGAAGAGGTTGAAGAGTGAGTGGGAATAGGCCACCGGCTCTCACCCTTTCGATCCCTCCGACGGCGGAACGTCCTCTTGAACGTTATCTTCTGGTTCCCAAGCCGCAGGTGGTTATCACTCTGCGGTTGTCACAGCTTGTCGGTCGGATGAGATTGGACGGTTGGTCGACGGCGGACGTGGTCTCGACGGGTCTCGGACGGAGGTCGCCCTGTATCGTGAGCCGTTCCGCTCGTCGCGAACCTGTTCTTGATCGGTCGGGACGGAGCTGACGGATTACTCGTTGCGGATGTGCTGTCCGCTGCTGCAAACGGTGAACAGCCAGCTAGACCGTGCGCTTGTCAAGGACCGGGCGGTTGAAGTCCCACGTCTGGTACCACGTTCCGGGCGTGTGCACCTGATGCTGGCCTGCGGAATCATGACCCCTGCACCAACCACAGCAGCACCCAAGCCCACGAAATCGCGCAGCCTCCGTTTGTTCGGCCATGTGTTGTGAGCAGCGCCGCTTCGCGGGTGGGTCCCCACCCGAGGGATTCGTGCTTCGGATGTTCCGGTTTCGGGTGCTCCCTCCAGTAGCACGTACCCAAGCCGTTGCGTTCGGACAGGTCCAACAGCGGCTGCCGGTACTCGAGGGTCCCGGTCCCGTCGGCGCGCCTTCCTTCCTGTCACCGCCAGGCGGACTTCTCCAATCGGGCTGACTTCACAAGACTGGGGGACCATCACTCAACCCGCGAGACTGCGCGATACCCGCGTACCGAAGGAGAGGAGATCACCTCATGGCGAGGACTAGTCATCACGAGTTGACGGAGCAACGCACGATCTCGACTCAGGTCCTGAAACGCTTAGCGGACCACATGTACAACCGACCGCTGATCAGCAACATCAAACGTGCCGACTACGTAGAGTGCTTGGTGGAGCTCATCTTAAGGAGTGTTGACCAAGGCTGGTGCCTTACCGAACCATGGGCGCCATGGGACCTCGAACACGCCAGAACCGGTGCTCGTCTCGAAGTCAAGCAGTCCAGCAGGCTCCAGAGCTGGTCCAGCCCGGACTCCACGAATCGACCGGCCTACCCATCGTTCGATATCGCTACACACGATACATATTGGACGACGTGCTCTGAGGGACGCAACAAATCGTGGAAGTGCTCCGAGGGCGGCTACCACACGATCAGCACAGAACGACAACGGCATGCCGACATCTATGTGTTCGCCTGGCACGGCACAACAGAACACGCCGTTGCTGACCACCGAGAAGCCGGACAGTGGGAATTCTACGTGACTCCCGAGGCGGAGCTTCCACCAGGCCAACAGTCCATCGGCCTCAACCCGCTAAGAGACCTCGTACAACCGTGTACCTACCGCTCACTAGCCCAGACCGTCGCGAATACGCTTCCATCGACCTCTCTCCTCAAGGCCCAACTCGATCCACCACCTTCTGAGTGCCCTTCGCGAGGTCAGCAATAAACGATCCCGGGCCGACAAGACCCGAAGCCGTCGGTGCAGCTCGGTCGGCCGCCTCGTACGCGAAGTGGGCGCGCTTATCGTCGGCTCCCGGTCACCGGTCCGTGCGCGCTGCAAAACCTCGGCCCGGATGTTCGCCACCTCTCTCTCCAGTCACTCGATCTCGGTGACGAGCCTGCGGCGCTCCGAGCTTCTACTCGCCACCGGGTTTCGACTGCACTGTGACCTCTGCCAGTTATTTCCGACAGTATCGAGTCGCTCGTCCCCCAGCGCGTCGACCGCGTTCTGGACGAAGTCGGCCCGGTGCGAGCCGGCCGGCAGAGTTCCCTGGATAACACCCTGCGCTGGTAGCCACGCCAGTGGTCGGCTGCCATAGCGCTCCATCCATCACGCCGCTACCTGCCGGTGACGGTCAGATGAGCCGTTGATCTGCCATGTCTGGTGGCTGCGGCCAAGTGTAGGTTCGGCGGCTAGGACTGTGTCTACGCAGCTGTCGGGGTTGTCGCGGCAGTAGATCCAACCACGGAAGCTGGCACGCAGGAAAGGCTCGACAACATCGGTGTCAACGCCGGTCGAAAGTTGCGCGGACTTGGCCGGTTGAAAACTACGCGGTGGTTCTGTAGGGCCGGTCACCAGCAACCCTCTTCCCCCGCGGCCAACAGTCGATCCGCCAGCCCTCCGAGTCCGACCCACAGCCAACACGGAAGCCGGCGCGGAGTGGAGTCAAGAGGCAGTAGGATCCGAAGGCTGATAACGCGAGGCGGCGGTACAAGTCAGCTGGCAGGCAGGGCAACCTAAGAGAAGACAGTCACACAGGCCAGCAGGACGACTCACTGTAGGAATGCGGCCGGACCGTACCCATTGGACTTCCCCCCGCTGCACCCCAACACGTTTTGGTGTCGCTTGGCCATCTAGCCGAGGCCCAAACGCATGAGCGTGACTCGGCTCTGTTGGCGATTAGCGAGATTCCCCAGAGTCGATAATCGAAATTCCCCACCCTTGGTGTGTTGGTGAGTCTAGTTGCGGACTCCTTTCGGTCGGTGTTTTCTGGCTTGGGCGTGGTAGCCGCGTAGCCGGTAGCTGTCTCCTGTGATGGTGAACACGACGCTTCGGTGCAATAGCCGGTCGAGCATTGCTGCGGCGATGGTGGTGTCGGAGAAGATGTCTCCCCAGGCGGCGACGCTGCGGTTGGTGGTCAGGATGATCGAGCCTTTCTGGTATCTGCGGGAGATGACCTGGAACAGGGAGGCGGCTTCGGGGTCGAAGGGGATGTGTTGGGTCGGGGACGGGACGCCCTGCGGCCTTGCGGCCGTGGGTCGTCCTGTCCCCGCCCTCGTGATGCGGACGTGCACGTTTCTGCGCATCCGGCTCTCCACGTGTGTCGTTAGGTTGGGTTGAGGTGTTCTGAGACCTTCCCGACGAATGCCTCGTCGTTGTGGTTGGTTCGGCGGAAGCATGCTCCTGCCGGGTCCAGGTCGTCGAGGTTGTGAGATCCAAGCAGTCACAGACACCATCGACAACAGACCCCGCAGGTCCCTTTCGATGGGACACACCCCGCGGATGCGCTCGACGAGCACTCACGCTCGCCCCACGGCAGACAGTTACGGCTGGGTCGTGGCGGTGACCGTGAGCAGGTAGGTGCCGAGCCACGCGGCGGTGGCGGTGGCCTCGATGTAGTAGGTGCCGTCGACGGTGGGAGTGAACGTGAACCGGCTGTTCTGGCCGTATCCGCCGTTGCCGGACACGGTGAGGTCCCCGGTGCCGGGCACGAGCGTTCCGGACTCGTCGTAGACGCCGCTTAGCATCGGGTCCACCAGCGTGTAGTCAGATTCCCACACCCCCGTCGGCGACAGCGACCCGGTCCACTGGCCCTCCATGTCGATCTGGTAGACGACCCCGGCCTGCAGCTCGACGCGGTGCCAGTCCCGCTCACCCGCGGAGTCGATCCTCGACAGCAGGCCCACACCCACCTCGAGGTCGCTGACAGTGGTGGTATCCGCGGCGGCGTCGGGCGCGGGGCGGGTGATCGTGACCGAGTAGTTCAGCTGCGTGACGCCGTCGGGCGCCAGCGAGGTCAACACAACGACTGTCACCGTCTCGGTGCCTGCCGCGCCGAGGTCCACCTGCCAACCCGCGGCCGGATCGATATCGGCAACGGCCGGCACGATCACCGTGCCCGCCAGCGTCGCGGCCGCCTCGATGGTCGCAACGGCAACGTCATCGGCGACCGTCACCGCATAGTCGTGGACGCCGCTGGAGAACCCCGGCACCAGGTCGTAGCCGGCGACCGACAGCGAACTCAACGACGCGTCGTCCTCGATGGGGCTGTCCACGATGATCGAGAAGAAGCCCGCCGGTCGGCGCTCCACCGCGATGTGATAGGTGCCGGTGCGGGTCGCGGTGAACTCCAACTGCCCCTTGGCAGCCGTGCCGTGCACGACGCCGACATCGAAGTACTCAGGGTCACCGTCCTGGTAGAACACGCCGCGGATGTACGCATCGAACACGCCGCGGATGCCCGTATCGAGCTGATGGCGCGAAGCGACGCCGCCCAGCGACTCCACATTCACCACATACGTTCTGTTGGCGATGAGCTTCACGCTGATCCACGTCGGAACCTGCCCGTGAGGGTACGCGCCGGGGTCGCTGTCGGCATGGCCTTTCGTGACCGTGTCGAGATCGATCACCCTGCTGCCGTCATAAGCCCAGAAGTACGACACGGCCTTGCTTCTGGCGGCCTGATCGTCTGCGACAGTGCCGTCAGGACGAACCGGGGACACCTCCACGGTGATCGTGTAGTCGCCCACATGGAAGTCCCAGCCCCGGGCGTCGATGTAGTAGGTGCCGTCCGCGGCGGGCGCGACGACTATCGCGTCGGGATAGTCCACTATGTTGTTCGTGCTGACGGGCTCGCCGCTGCCGGGCACCAGATTCCCGTGGGCGTCGTACACGCCGGCGATGTCGCGGTTCTCCCAGTGCCCCAGCGCGGCCTTGTTGGCGTGGTCGGGACCCATCGCGACCGTGTAGTACTGGCCGCCCTGCAGCTGCACCGCGATCCAGTCGCGGTCGTAGTGTCGGTCGATGCGGCCGTGGTAAGCGCCGCCGCCCACGACCACGCTCGCGGTCGTAGAGGTATCCGCGGCCACATCGGGCAACTCTGCCAGCCCGGTCACCGACAACGTGTAGGTGCCCAGCTCATCCGGAAAGGCGGAAGCGTCGTATGAGCGGCCGAACGCGAGTATGTAATAGTCGCCGTCGCTGGTGGGCGAGAACACCTGACGGTCGTTACGGGTGCCGTCGGCGTTGCGGACGGTGTGCACCGTGTCGATCGGGAACCGTTGACCGTCGCGGGGCCCCACATTCAGGCCCGGATCTTCGAGGGTGCCGTGGCCGGTGTCGGCGCCCATCATCTCGAGCACATAGATCCGGTTCGCCTCCAGCGACACCCGCCACCAGTCATGGTCGCCGGTCCACAACTCCCCGTCGGCGCCTCCCGAGTCGTAGAACACCTCCCACGGGTCGATGTCGATCTCGCTCTCGACGGAGTCGCCCACGGTGATTTGCTGCGACGTCGCGGGCGTGTCACCGACCTCGGGCAGCCTCTCGAGGATCTCCAGGTCGTACACGCCGTTGTGGTACAGCGACGGATCCGAGGCGCCGCGCCCCGCCGACACGTAGTAGGTGCCGCTTCGCTCCGGCACGAACTTCACGAACGCGTCACGCCTGCCGAAGTCGTAGGGACCGGACTCATAGATCTCGGTCCAGGACGGGAACACCCCGTCGTAGTCCCACTCCAGCTGCAGATCCCAACTCAAGTCCACCCAGCGGGTGTCGCCTCCGTCGTCGTTGGCGCTGCCCGCCACCAGCACGCCGTCGGCGTCGTAGACCCCATGAATCATCGGATCCGCCAGCGAGTCGTCCCAGCCGGTCTGCTTCATGTCGATGTAATAGCGGCGGTCGCGCACCATCTCCACTTTGAACCAGTCCCGGTCGCCGTCATCATGGATGAAGCTTCGGGCGCTGGCGGAACGGTTGACGTTGCCGGTCCTGTCGCCGAGGTCCAGCACCGCGGCGGTCGTGGAGTCGCCCGCGATGTCGTCGGGCTCGGCCCGTACGGCGTGGACGGTGTAGGCCGTATAGGGCCGGCCGTCGCCGGCGATGGTGACAGTGATCGTGGTGACGCGCCCGGCGAGGTCGACCTGGTGTCCTTCGGTGAACGGGTCGGTGTCTGCGGGCAGGATCTCCACGCTGGCGCCCGCGCTGTCGTCGGCCGCCGCGGCCGAGACCGTGGTGACCGACACCGCCTCGGGCACCGCCGCCGCATAGCTGGACTGCTCGGGGGCGAAGTCGATCTCGATGCCGGACAGCTCCAAGGACGCCAGCCGGAACGGAACGCCGGGCATGTTGTAGGCGTAGAGCTTGCGGTCTTTGTCGTCGAGGACCCACATGGTGTCGCCGTCGGACCAGATGGACTTGGGATGGGTGTTGCCCGCGCCGGCGAGAGTGTCGAAGTCCAGGTTGGCCTGCCGTTCGCCGGTGTGCATGTCGTAAGCGGAGATCTTGACACGGTGTATGTCCAGCGCCCACATGGTGTCGCCGTCGGACCAGATGCTCCAGGCGAGGCGGGCGTCTATGTCACGATCGGGCCGCCGGTCGCCGCTGGCCAGGTCGAACGCGTAGATCGTGGAGATCCTGTCGTCGGAGACCCACACGGTGTCGCCGTCGGACCACAGGTCCAGGGGCCAGCGCATGTCAGGGTAATCGAGCAGGCCGAAGCCTCCGCCGGCCAGGCGGTCGCCGCCGACCAGGTCGAACGCGGCCACCTTGGCGTCGTAGCTGTTGAGGACCCACATGGTCTCTTCGTTGGACCACACCCCGGCCCACCAATGATCCAGCCGGGCCCCCGACTCGAGGGTGTCGATGTCTCGGTCGGCGAGGCGGTCGCCGCTGGCCAGTTCGTACGCGTAGACCTTGGCGTCCCGACCGACGTTGATCCACATGATGTCGCCGTCGGACCACAGACCGTACTCTGAGTAGTCCGACCGTCCTCCCAAGTAGTTCGACCATCCGCCCCGCCTGCGCACCGTGTCGTCTGCGTCGAGGTCGCGCTGGGGGTCTCGGGCGAACGCCGCGCCCCGGGCGCGGTCAACGGTGACGGTGTAGGTCTGGCGCCGGGTGCCGTCGGGGGACTCGACGGTGACGGTGACGGTGTTGGCGCCCACCGCGAGGGCGACCTGGTGGCCGTTGGCGGCGTCAGCGTCGGCGTCGGCCGGCAGGACCGTCACCCCGGCGTCGGGATCGGCGGGGTCCGCGGTGACGGCGGTGGACGCCACCGCGTGAGCCACGTCGGCCTGGTAGCTGTGGACAGCCGCGTCGAAGGCGCCGATGTCGATACCGGAGAGCTCCAACGACGCCAGCCGCAACGGGAGGTCGTCGTCGGCGTCGAGGGACTCTGCTGTGTCGGGTTCGGTGATGGTGTTGGGTTGTCCGGTGGCGTACGCGGGCGCCGATCTCAAGGTGGGGGCGTCGCCGCTGCCGTAGAGTGCCTGCACCCGGTACTCGTACTCCACGCCGTCCTCGTCGGCGGTCAGATCTACATAGACGGTGTCGGCGGTGGCGGTGTCATCCACCAGCACCGAAACCTCCGCGCCGTCGCTGCCGCGATACAGCCGGTAGCCGCCCACCAGCTCGGTGTACAGCACCGGAGCGTCCCAACTCAGCACCACATGGCCCGGCGCGGCGGCCGCAACCAGATTCGACGGTGCCAACTCAGCCGTCGTGGGCTGCGACGGCGCGGACGGTGTCTCGTCGGGTGTGGCACCGCATGTCGGCGCCGTGTCATCGGCGGCGAACCCGACCACCTCAGCAGACCACTCACTCGAGGGGATGCCCTTCCCGAAGCGGGCCCGCACCATCACCTTGTACTCGCCGCCGGGCACCAGCCCCGCTATGACCGTCTCGGTGCCGGACTCGAACGTGTTCGTTATCGCGTCGCCGAGCTTGCCGCCGAACTCGCCGCCCACGTAGCCGCCATCGACTGCAGCGATCGCCACCCGATACGGACTCGACGGCGCGTCGGGATGCGGATCCCAGGACACCACCAACTCGCCGCGGCACTCCCCGGACGCCGCAGACACGCCCGTCACCGCCGCCGGGCGCACCACCTGCGCCAACACGTCACCGGCCACCAAACCCACAACACACATCGCCACAACAACAACGACCACAGCCCCGCGACGGCGGCGTGAGCCTCCGCCCCTACGCGAAGACACCCTCACCGGCACCGCTGACGACATCACACACGACCTCCCCCGGCAAGAACCGCTGAACCATGCGTCAGAGGCCCAAAGGTGGCGACCCCCACCGCGAGACAGACCGATAGCCCTAGACCCCAAGCAAGGTCGCACCCGGCCCATCCGCCCTGATCGGCGGGTACGTACTCATCCACTGTCGGAAACCAGATCCGCAAGGGAGTACCAACCGCCAAGGCCGCGAAGACCAGCGTGGCCACGGACCACACGTGACGGGCCGGGTTCCGCCTCGTCGCATCCGGTACCGCCCCCGGTGGGTTTCTCACCGTCACTTACGCCACACGACAATTGCAACCAGCCGACGCACCTTTCCGGGTCGGCCCCCACCGCGGATACTCGCTCGATACATGAATCACGCCTGCCGACTGTACCACACATAGCACGCTGCAATCCGCCCGGCACTGTGTGTATCCGTGACTATCAGACCCATATAGGTGTGTGTAAAACGGTGTCGGTCGGTGGGTTCGTCAACGTGGAGTCCATCCTTGTGGTGTACGGGGGGTGCCCATGACACCGCATACAGATCAACAGTTCGGCACATCGCGAGGCCGGTGGCCTAATCCACCGGTATCGCAATTTCGGCAGCCGCCGTGAGCGTCAACGAAGTTTGCGACAAGGTCGTGTCCGCTACCAGCACTCGGCTGCCATGCCCCGCAGCGTCGTTGATCATCCGCCGGATCGCTTCTTTGTCGTTGGGAACCGCACCGGCGAGCAGTGCTTCACCGGCGGCCGACACCGCACCCGGTGTAGTGTCTGGCCTTGGCGACATCAACACCGACGAACACCTCGGGAGCGGGCTTAGGGCTCTCACCCACCAGTTGGTCCTCTTGTTGACGATCGCCTGACTGCAACTGCTTATAGGCGCCGACGCCTCAACCACATCTGCGAACCAGCCGCTGAACTTCGGTGGATGTCCCCTTTACCTTGTTGAGAGGCCCTGATGTGTGAGTATCGGGGCTGGTTGCTCGCCGCGGCGGGCAGGGCTTTGTCCCCCTGTCAGAGAGATGGCCTGGGGGGTGTTGCCACCCGCCGTGGTTGGGTACCTGCGACCTCTTACAGGGACATGCACCGACAGGGGGCTGGTTCGTAAAGTGGTTGAGGCGTTGGTGCCCTTGAGTAGCTGCCGAAGCTATTTGCGACTAGAGAGGACCAGTTGATGGGTGAGAGCCCTACGCCCGCTCCCGAGGTGTTCGTCGGTATGGACATCGCCAAGGGCAAACATTACGCCTGTGCGGTGTCGGCCAGCGGTGAGGCGCTGTTCGCCCGGGCGGTTGCCAACGACGAAGCAGCGATCCGGCGGATGATCGACAACGCTGGGGACCATGGCCGCCCGGCGTTGGTGGTTGATATGACCTCGTCGGCGGCTGTGCTGACCCTCACCGTTGCCGCGGAGATGGCGGTTCCGGTGGCTTATGTGACCGGTTTGGCGATGCGCCGAGCTGCCGACCTCTACGCGGGTGCGGCAAAGACCGACCCCAAGGACGCCCAGGTGTTGGCCGACTTCGCTTGGCGTAACGCGGATCGGCTGACCTGGACAGCTGTCACCGATGAGTTGTTGGCCCGTCTGCGGATCCTCAACGGTCGGGACACAGATCTGGCCGCCGACGCGACTCGGGCCGCGAACCGGCGGAGAGACGCCCTATTAGCCGTGGTCGGCGGCTCTGGAGCGTGCCGTGGGAGAAAGGCTGATGTCGGTGCCCGGTCTCAGAGCCGCGCTGGTGAGATACGCCACCCCGTCGGCGCTGCGAACGGCCGGCAAAGCCCGGGTGCGGACGCTGATCTCCAAGCGCTCCAAACGCACCGCCAACACACTCACCGACCAGATCTCGGCTGCGCTCGGCTCCCAGACCGTCACGGTGCCAGCCGAGGAGACCTGGGGCGAGACAATCGGCGACTTGGCCGCCGACCTGGACCGGATCATCAACCGCCGCCAGCGGCTCGAAGCTGACATCGAGCAGGCCTTCTTGGAGCATCCGCTCAGAACAAGTCCTCAACAGCATGTGCGGGTTCGGGCCCCGCACCGGCGCTCGAACCCTCGCTGAGATCGGCGACCCGCACCGTTTCGCCAACCCAGGCCGGCTAGCCGCCTACGCCGGGCTAGCCCCCGTGGACCGCCAATCAGGCCGCAGCCACCGAACAGGGCGATCACGAGGCGGTAACCACCGACTCAAGAACGCCATGTTCATCGCCGCGTTCGTTGCTACCCAACACGACCCCGACGCCCGTGCCTACTACCTACGCAAACGCGCCCAGGGCAAAGAACACAACGCCGCGGTCATCTGCGTCGCCCGCCGACGCTGCAACATCATCCTGGCCATGCTCAAAACCCAAACGCCCTACCAACCCCGCCAATCCTAGAAACTGCCCGAAGCGGCTTGACAACAAGACAGGGACACCCCCCCCCCAGAGGTCGCAGGCACCCAACCACGGCGGGTGGCAGCACACCCTAGGCCATCTCGGTGACAGGGGAATTGAGCCGTGCCCACCGTGGTGAGCACGGTGGTGATGGAGTTGCTGCTCGTCTCCACGGACGAAGTGATACGGCCCCGTGTAGACAAGCGAAGGGACGGGTCTTTGTCGGGGTGCTGGTGTTGCTGGGCGGGGATGGTGCTGCTGGTGGCTCGGTGTGTGGTCGGACGGCGGTTGTGCCTGTGGTCATACGATTTCGGAGTGGGTCCGGGGGCGGATGAGGTCACGATTGTGTGGTGGTTCGCTTATCGCGGCGGGCGATGACGTTGTTGCCGGTGGTCTGCTGTGTACGAAGTCGGGCGTGTCAGTTGGTGTTGAGGGCTCTGCTGAGGAAGGTGGCCATCTCCGCTCGGGTGACGGGTTGGTCGGGGCAATAGCGGAGGGGGTCGGTGGCGCAGCCGACGGTGATTCCAGCAGCGGCGAGAGCGTCGATGTCGGCAGCGTGTGTGTTGTTCTCGGTGTCGGTGAAACCTGCGGCTGTTTCGGCGGGAGGTAGGTTGAACGCTCGGACCAGGAAGCTGGCCATCTGAGCTCGGGTGACGGGTTGGTCGGGGCAGTAGCGGAGGGGGTCGGTGGCGCAGCCGATGGTGATGGCTAGGTCGGCGAGTTTTTCGGTGTAGCGGATCCACCACTGTTGTTGGTTTATGTCGTGGAAGCGGGAGGTGCCTGTTGTTGGGGGGTCGTGATCTAGGGCGCGGATGAGCCATATGGCCATGACCCAGCGTTTTAGCGGCTGGTGGGGGCAGAACCGGTCTTGGTCGCATTCGGTGTCGATGAAGATGCCGTCTTTGGCTAGGGTCGCGATGGCTGGAGTGTGTGTTCCTTCGGGGGTGACATCGGCGAAGCTGGTTGTGTGCCCGACGGTGACTACAGTTTCTGCTGCGATCGTGGCTGTTTTGGCTGGTCCGTGTCCGTCGGTGTAGGCAGCGGCTACGCGTAGGTAGTGGGTTTCGTCGCCGTCGGCGGGGGTGTAGGCGTTTGCCGCGGCGTTTCGGATGGGTGCCCATGTGGTCTGGTCGGACGATTTCTCCCAGGTCCAGGTGAGGTTGCTTATCCCACCATCGGGATCGGAGAGGGCAGCATCGAGCGGGGTGCCTGTGCGGGGTGTGGGAGCGGAGAGGGTGATGTGGCCGCGTTCGTCGGTGTTCGTGACGATGATTGTTACCAGGATGTAGTCGTCTTGTCGGGTGTCGGGTTCACCGTCGGGGTCTTTGCTGTCGTGCACGCCCACGCCGACGGTGTGCCTGGTCCTGGTTTCGTAGTCCAGAGGCGCTCTGGTTCGGATCTGGCCGGTTGACGAGTCGATTTCGAACATGTCCCGGTCGTGTCTGACGAGCGTGTAGGTGAGGGGATCGTCGTCGGGATCCGATGCTGTTACCGGCCCGCCGATGTTCACACCGGGCGCAGTGTTCTCGGCTACCGAGCGGAGGGTTCGGGAGCCTTCATCGAACGCGGGCGAGCCGGCGTCCTCTACGGGACCTCCCCCGCCTCCGCCTCCGCCGCCTCCTCCGTCGTTGCCGGTGGTGGTGGTGGTAGTAGTAGTAGTAGTGCGTGTCGTGGTGACGGTTATGGTGACATCGGTGCTTACTCTGGCGCCGTGGGGGTCGGTTGCTTCGACCCTAAGCGTGTAGCGGGGTTGAGTTAGGCGGTCTATGACGGTGTCAGGACCGACACGGATCTGGCCGGTGTGGACATCGATCGTGAACGCCGGGGCGCCTTCTTCGAAGAGTCGGTAGGTAAGCGCGTCGCCGTCGATGTCGGTGGCCTCCACCGGAGACCCGACTGGTGTGCCCGGGGGCGACCCTTGGGTGATAGAGCGGGTTGTGAAGGTTCCCGGGAACTTGGGTTGGTCGTTGACCGGGGCGACCGTCACGATCACGTCGGCTTCGTGAGTTAAGCGACCGTCGGAGGCTGCGTAGGTGAAGATGTCTCGGCCGTTGAAGTCGTTCCTAGGCGTGTAGGTGACCGTGTTGTCGGGCTGCACGCTGATGCGGCCGTTGATGGGGCCGTCGCGCAGCGAAACGGTGAGGGGGTCGCCTTCGGGGTCGCTGTCGTTAGCCAGCACCGAGACCGTCACGGGGGTGTCCTCAGCGGTCGTGGCCGTGTCGGGTCGGGGGGCGGGCGCTTCGTTCACGTTGGTGACCTCGATCGTCACCGAGACAGCGCCGCTGCCGCCTGAGGGGTCGGTTGCGGTAACCGTTGCAGAGTACGACCGTGGCGGGGTCTCGTAGTCGAACACCGCGTGGGCTGCGACCCGGATCTGGCCTGTGGAGGCGTCGACGTCGAAGAGGTCGTCTACCGTTGCCAGCTCGTAGGTCAATCTGGAGGAGTCACCGGGGTCGGGGTCGGTGGCCCTGACCACTGCACCGACCGCGGAGGCAGGGGTTGAGTTCTCCGGAACCGAACGCACGACATTGACCGCCCCGAAGTCCGGGACGCGGTTCGTGCCGCTGGGCGCGGCCCGCGTCGGGTACCGAGCGCGGACGGTGGCGGTGTCGTCGTTCGAACCGGCGCCGTCGCGGTAGGTGGCTGTGACTCGAAGGTCATGGCCGACATCGGCGGACACCGGTGTGTAGCTGGCGGCTGAGCCGATGTCGGTCCAGGTACCGCTCTGCAGACGCTGCCAGGACCATGACAACACCACGACCGAACCATCGTCATCAGACACCGAAGCATCCAGGGCGGCACCGACCTGGGGCTGAGACGACGAGAGGATCACTGTCCCAGGCTCGTCGACGTTGACGACGTTGACGACCAGGTCAGCACCGACCGGTTCGCTGGCACCCGCACGGGCTTCCACTGTGACGTCGTAGACACTGTCACGGTTGCCGTCGGTGGGACTCTCGAAGTCGGGGGGCCGTAGAAAGGTGAGCACACCGCGGTCGCTGATCTCGAACACGGCACTGTCGGCACCGCTCAGCGACCACCTGATCGGGGCTTGCTCGGGATCGGTCGCGGTGAACGCCGCCGCCGCGGTGGTGTCGTTCTCGTTATAGCTCACCACAAACGACCCAGAGCGACTCTCGATGGTCGCGTCCTCGTCCATGTCGGTCACCGTAACGGACACCTCATGGCTGGCGGTGGCACCGTCGCGGTCGGAAGCCTCCACCGTGATGACATGAACATTGTCCCTGCCAGCATCGGCAGGTCTCTCGAAGTCCGGCGGTGTCCGGAACCGCAACACGCCACCATTGATGCTGAACAGGTCAGCGTCAGCGCCGGAGAGCGACCAGATGATCGTGCCGCCTTCGGGGTCGACGGCTGTAAACGTGAAAATCACATCTGTGCCGTTCTCAGCAAATCTGAAATCGGCGGCTGCGGTAATCACCGGCGGCGCGTTCACGTCGACCAACCTGAGGGTCACCACGCCGACACTGTCCCCGCCGTGCCACAGAGTCACATCGACGGTCTCGCCGTCGTCGTCGACAGCGTCCTCGACTGCGGCGACCCGCAAACCCGTCGAGCGGTCCCCGGCGGGCAGTGTCAACGTGTATGGCGCCGCGATGTCCCGGCCGTTGAGGTCGGTGACAGCGAAGTCTTCGGCGATAACAGCGCTGCCGGCAAAGCTCGCTGCGAACCTCTGATCGTTGGTGAAGGTGACCCCACCGGTGTCCACCGTGACCACCGCCGTCTCGCCCTCGACAACCTGGGCGACGTCTGCGGACAGCCTGAAGGCCGCCGTGTCGTCGCTGGATACGTCCACCGTCGCGAAATTGGGTGAGCCGGTCAAATAGGTTGGAGGGTCTGCGGTGTCGGCTACGACCAGTGCCGTCACCCGACCCGGGTCCTCCACCACCCGGTCGTCGACGGTCGCCACTCGTAACTCCACGGTGTCATCACCCGACAAAAACGTCAACATCGACGGTCGAGCCGTGCCGAGGACCGTGCCGACTTCGGTGACCTGGACTCGCACGGTGAGCGGCTCGGTCAGCGGGCTCCCCAGCGGGGCGGTGCGTACCAGTGTGAACACCGCGTCGTTGCCTTCCGACACGCCGATGCTCGCAGGGGTGATCGTGACCTCGGGCCCCTCCAAGTCACTGGCAGGAATCGTCACCGTCCGCGAACCCAGCGACGCACCAGATTGGGCAAGCCGGGCGCTCAACAAGACGGTCTCGGCGAGTTCTCCCTCGTCGTCGTCCACCGCCTCCAACCTCAGCTGAACCGAGATGTCTCCCGCGGCCAGAGTGACCGTGTACGGCTGCGACAGCGTCCGACCCTGGGAGTCTTTCAACACGAAATCGACAGCATCGGCCGACCCGGCCACGTCGATGGTGATAGCCTGGTCCACAGCGAACTTCACGCCGTTGTTGATGATGAGCGTCAACACGGTTTCGCTTCCCTCGGAGACCTCCCCGCTTGAGGCTGTGAAGTCGAACAGGGCACTGTCAGTGTTGGTGATCGTGACCGTGGTTGTGGCCCTCGATCCCACCGCGAATCCCGGAGGCAGTTGACCGATACTCAACTGGACCGTTTCAGGACCCTCCACCCAATCGTCGTCGACGGCTTCGAAAGACGCCGACTTGAAGTGCTCACCCGCCTTGATACTGACCCCAGAATCCATCGAGAAGTCATCGTCCGAGGCGGTGTCAGATGACGAAACGACCGGGAGGAACACCTTCTGGAGGCTGCGGTGGGTAGGGTCAACCACCACCGGCACGCCAATCGTCTCCCCCTCGCGCACGGTGTAACGGGGCGACGCGAACCTCACCCTGATCGGTGGGCCTATCTCCCGCGTCGCGGGCACGTCGGACAGGACAGTCCCGTCAGCCGCGCAGATCCCACCCGCGTCGCACGCCCTGCCCGCAACCACCGCGACGGTGACATTGCCAACACCGGTCGGAGACAACGACAACAGGTAGGCGTTCGCACGCTCACCCCCTACCAGATGAGGAGCCACAGCCGTCACTGTCGCACCCCCCACACTCAACGACGGACTCGACACCGAAAAATCCACAACTGGCCGACTGAACGCCACCACCACCTGCACCACATCACCCGGACCGGTATGCGACACAGATGTGTGACTGCTCGACGGGAACCGGGCCGACAGCGGCTCGGGACTCCTAGCCAGATACTCCGGCCGCATGACAGTGCCGCGAGTCCTGTCGCTGGGCCCGTCGATGTGCAGCCACTCCTGGCCGGTGTCCGGATCGGCCTGGGTGAAGACCTTCGCAGGCGAAGGTTTGATCGGGTTCCGTGGGCTCGCTCCTCCCCAGCTGATCAGCCAATGACCGTTGCTCAACGCCGCTACATGCCCGGACCGGTAACCCAGCTCACCCTCATCGTTATCTCGTTTTCCGAACAGCGCATGGTCCCGCACGAACACTGCGTCGCCGTTGTCTAGGTCCAGCGCGTACTCCAGGGCGCGGCTGTAGATGTCGGGGGTGCGCAACAGAGTCTCACGGGTCCAGGGATTGATAGTGCACTGCACACCGTTGTCGTAGAGGATCAGGTTCCCGCCGGGTAGCAGCGACGAGCCGTGCTGGCCGCAGAACTGTCCCTCGGGATCGCCCACGATGTCCAACGGCGGCGGTCCGAGATCGCGCTCAGCCCACTCGGCGTCGGTCAGATTCGTGGGTCCCACCCTCCATACCACATCACCGGTCACGGCGTCGATGGCCAGCACTCTCGAGCATCCCCGCATCGACGCGATGATGAGCCCGTCGATCATCTGGAGCCCGTTCAGATGGGCATAGTCGCCGTCGCTGGGCGGGAAGAAGTGCTGTGTGCAGTCCTCCAGCGGCATGTGGTCCCACGAGTTCCAGTTGAACGTCGCCCGCCCGCCCGGGGCGACGATCTGGAACGCCGAGTCCTCCACATACACCTCAGACCCATACGGCTGCCCGTTCTCGTCATTGAACGACAGATGGGAAAGGTCACGCTGGGTGGGCTCGTAGGCCATCATCATGTGGTGACCGTTGTCGAGCAACCGGAACTCGTGGGCGTCCTGGCGTGTCAGAGGCGACACCGTTCTCGCCACCCTGATCAAGTCCAGGTTCTCGTTCAGAACGTAAGCGAATCGATGGATATAGACATAGCGGGGCTGTCCATTGACGTCGGGATAGAACCGAAAGTACGACAAAGCCCCCGTGTCCATCTTGCGAACGAAACGAGGAACCCCGTTGCCGTCCACCGCGAACAGGATCCCGCTCAGCGAAGAGAAGAGGATCAGATCGTCGAGCACCTCCGACTCGCCCAGAGGCTTCTCAACCCTGATCGGCACGACGTCATCGCCAAGGCAGTGCAGGATGTATTGGGTTTGGGCGCCGAGGCCGTCGGCGAGGGAGATGCGTACCACGCTGTAGGCCGTGACCGGCACTGTTGCGGTCACCGGGGTGTTCGCGCCCGGGTTTGTGTACTGGACGCCGTCCACCGAGATGCGGCTCGACCCGGAAGCGGGACGCATCGTCAGCGTCATCGTGTCGCTGTTGTTGCAGCCCACCGAGTAGTGCAGGATCTGCGGGTCGAACACGGGGCGCATCCGCCGCCACGCGTCTTCGCTGCTGGTAGCCGCGTCCGAGTCGTCGGTACTGATCGACAGGCCATTCAACTGGTCCGCAGCGACCACCTCCGGAGCGACTGTCTGGGCTTGCGCTCCGCTGCCGTGGCGGTCGCTGTAGGACACACCGACCCGCAAGAAGCTGCCTGCGTCGGCCGCGGTGGGTGTGTAGCTCGACGAGTCCGCACCCGAGATCGTGGCCCACTGCTGATATCCGGTGCTGCGTTCCCACACCCAGGTCCCCGAGTCGGCCACCACCCCGTCGGGATCGCTCAACGTGGCGGTGACCGGCACACCAACACGAGGCCTCTTCGTCGAAAGCGACACCGTACCGGGCTCGTCCACGTCTGTCACCGTCACCGTCACCGTCACCGCGGAAGCAGCCGTCTCCGACGGTGACGACGGCAACAGCGTCACCACATAAACGTTGTCGCCGTCGCCGTCGACCGGCGCCTCGAAATCCGGCGGTTTCGAAACGATCACCGGCGACACCGCACCAAGGGCAAACCGCAGAGCGCCCAACGGTTCATCAAGGCTGAAAAGGGCAGCGTCGGCGCCGCCCAGAGACCACACGATGCCGTCACGGTCCTGATCCGACGACGCCGCGAACGTCGCCACCCGCCCCCAGCCGTTCTCCTCAAAACCTACCGTGACAGGTCCCTCGACAGCCTCAAGCTCGATGACGTTGCTCACAGTCACCAACACATCCGCGGTGGCATCGTTGACTCCGTCGCTGACCTGCACCGTCAACTCATACACACCATCGGTGTCAGCGTCGCCAGGTAACTCAAAATCAGGAGCCGCCACGAACTCCAACACCCCCACCATGCTCAAAGAGAACAACGCCGAGTCCGCACCGCCCGCCACCGACCAAACCAAATCACCCGAGGCCGTGTCAGCATCGGACGCAGTCAGAGTCGCCACCGACGTAACCCCCTCATCCACCACGAACGGACCCGGGCTCGTGACCACCGGAACAGCCGCGCTCTGCCCCAACACCGGCGAAACCGACAACCCACCAACACCCAGCAACGCCAACCCAGCGGCGCCCAAAACCGACCGCAGCCACCCCAGGCTCCGACCCCCGCCACCGAACCGGTTCCCCAACCAGCCGATAAGGCTCCCGGACCGGCTTCCACAGCCGAGACTTGAGAAATCGTGGATCACGCTACCGGACTGTACCGCCGTCCGACACCACCACCAAGGACTATAGCGTGTGTAACAGTGACGGAATGACCCCACAGCCGTGTAGACTATGTGGGTTTATGAGCGACAGTGTCGAGAAGGGTCAGAACAGCGGCTACCAGCCACAAAAGAACAGAGCCGACCCCTGTGGCGTACCTGGGGGTGAGGACTCCTCTTGGCGACCCACGGGTGGCCTTCACGAGCAAGGATCAGATTCTGAACAAGGCACATGTCCAGTACCTCGAAACCCGGCTGATAGCAATCGCGAACGACGCGAAGCGCTGCGAACTGGACAACGCCAACACCGTCCGCCTTTGCCATCCCTAGCAGAGGCGGATGAAGCGGACGCCGGGTTGTACCTGGACGACATGCTTCTCTGCCTGCCGGTGATCGGGGTGGGGCTTCTTTGAGAAGCCCGGTGACCAAGCGGCAACAGCTGTCTCGCTGTCCCTGAGCGGCAAAGGGAATAGAAGCACGCGGGTACGAAGAAGCGGGAGGCTTCGTCGCCCGTTTCCGAGCAGATTCGCGGGCTGTCAAGGACGAAGCTCCCGCGATCCCCGCGCGATCGCCTAACTACGCAATGTGTTGATGACCAACGGCATCCTTGCCGAGGAGGAAGACGCGTACCGTCTCATGCAGGACAATCTGGTCAGCTCGCCCTCCCAAGCAGCCAGCGTCATGCTCGCTCACGGAGCCAACGGGCGCCTCAGGTGGAGAGACAACCAAGGGCGTTCCCTCAGACAGATCCGGGAGTCAACATGAGCGACCCCGAACCACCACGCGCGGCCCCGGGTTGAGGTAGGGGGCTCAGAGTCGATCATCTACTTATCCTGGACCCCTGCGGGACTGTTGAGTCCGATTGGTGGTCTCCTATCGGTCGCTGGTTGGTAGCCCCGGAAGGAGATGTCAGCGGCGGGGAGAACATGCTCGACGGTCGGAGCCAGCCACGCGACGTGACTCCGCCGCTGCGGTCCTTCTGCCGCTCAGGTGTCGAGGTGACCGTAGGGCGGTTTCGCGGCACACAGGGCTGCGACCTCGGCTCGGATGGTGGCTGCTGTGGCTTTGTCTCCGCGGTTGCGTAGTGCTCGGGTGATAAGGTCGGCGACGACAGCCATGTCGTCGGTGTCCATGCCCTGGGTGGTCACCGCTGGTGTGCCGATGCGGACTCCTGATGTAACGAACGGCGACCGTGGATCGTCGGGCACTACGTTCTTGTTGAGGCTGATCCCCGCGGCGTCCAAGACCCTTTGGGCTTCGTCACCCGTCAAGTCCGGATCGAAGGTGCGGAGATCCACCAGCAGCAGATGATTGTCGGTACCTCCCGAAACGAGACGGAATCCTTGTTCGGCCAGATCGGCGGCCAAGGCCTGGGCGTTGCCGACGACGCGAGCGGCGTAGTCCGAGAACTCGGAGGTCGAGGCCTCTGCTAGCCCGACAGCCTTCCCAGCGATCAAATGGTCAAGCGGGGCGCCCTGAATACCCGGAAACATGGCCTTGTCGACTGCCTTAGCGTACTCGGAGCGGCACAGAACGGCACCACCTCGGCCACCGCGCAAAGTCTTGTGGGTCGTCAACGTCACCACGTCAGCGAACGGTGTCGGGTTGGGGTGCACGCCACCGGCGACCAACCCAGCAATGTGAGCAGCGTCGAACATCAACAGAGCGTCGGCTTCGTCCGCGATCTCGCGCAGCGGTTCGGGCGGGATCTCGCGAGGGTAGGCAGTCGCACCAGCCACGATCAGTCTGGGCCGCTCGGTGAGGGCCAAACGGCGCAACTGGTCAAAGTCGATACGTTCGTCACTCGCGGCGACGCCGTAAGAGACGAACCGATACCACAAACCAGAGAAGTTGACCGGTGAACCGTGCGTCAGATGACCGCCATGGTCCAAGCTCATACCCAACACAGTGTCGCCGGGTTCCAGCAGAGCCTGGTAGGCGCACATGTTGGCGATAGCACCAGAATGGGGCTGAACGTTGGCGTGATCGGAACCGAACAAAGCGCAGGCCCGCTGTCGGGCAAGCTCCTCGACCTCGTCGACGATCGCGTTACCGGCGTAGTAGCGGCGACCCGGGTAGCCCTCGCTCATCTTGTTCGCCAGCACCGAACCCCCAGCCGCCAACACCGCAGGACTCGCGAAGTTCTCCGACGCGATCAACTGCACCGTCGTATTCTGACGGTCGACCTCGCGGCGGATCAGATCTGAGATAGCATCTCCAGCGGCAGGCCAAGGCATAGACAAACCTCCACTGTCACAAGCGACACAGACACCGTGAACCGAACGGCGTGGACTCTACCAAGCCAAACGACCTAGACCCGCCCGCGGCTGGACACACGCCCAAAGCCGCCAAGAAACTGGCCCTGGGGCGGTTCAGGTCACCGATGTCACCGAGCATCCAACCCGAGAAGGCAAGGGTCTACTGCGCGGTCGTCCTCGACGTGTTCAGCCGTCGAGTCGTCGGCTGGTCCATCGACCACTCCGCCACCTCGGGCCTGGTCACCTCCGCCCTGGGTATGGCTATCCAAAACCGCCAACCGGACGCTGAGACGGTGATCCACTCAGACCAAGGCACCCCCTACACCTCCTGGGCGTTCACGGACCGGGCGCAGCAGTCCGGGCTCATTCCCTCGATGGGATCAGTCGGGGACTGCTTTGACAACGCCTTGATGGAGTCGTTCTGTGCCCGGATGCAGGTCGAACTGTTGGACCGGCAGCGATGGCGCACCCGCATCGAGTTGGCCAACGCCATCTTCGAATACCTCGAGATCTTCCACAACCGGCAACGACGCCACACCGCCCTGGGAATGCGAACCCCGATCGAATACGAGAGAATCCACCACGACAACAACCTGACCATCGCACCGCTCATCCAAGTGAGCTGACTCCAAGAAACCCGGTCACCATCAAGTCTCCGGCAAACCCGGGGCGGTTCAGTCGTTGCTTGAAATCCGATTATCGAGGACCCCTGTTCACTTTTGGCGGATTCCCCCTCACCCCGGCAGATCCCCCCACTCCTCACCTATTTCCGAAGAGCCCCTAATGGATCAGTGCTCCTACCCGAATTTGGCGGGTGTTTTGCGTTTTGCCTGGTCAGAGGGGGTTTGGCGGTGGGGTGTTTCCACTACATGGGCGGTGTGGGGGGCCGGTGGTGGGGTTAGGGGGTTAGGTGATGGTGGGGTTGTCCCAGGTGCGGGTGTCTGCTCCGATGGCGGTGAGGATTCGGGTTTGCAGGGGGCTGCGCCGGCTGGTGACCTGGATTCGGCGGCGGTTGGCGGTGAGTTGGTGGCGGCGGATTCGGTTGAGGTCGCGCAGGGCTCGGGCGGCGGTGAGGTGCTGGTCGCCGAGGTCGGGATCGCGGATGTCGGCTGCTGCGAGGGCGTGGTTGATGAGGGTTTCGATTAGGGCGGCGTAGACGCAGACCGCGACGTGGCCGCGGACTCGTTGTTCGGTCCAGTGCCTGACGGGGCGGAGCCTCAGGAAGTCTTTGAGGACCCTGAAGCGGGTCTCGACTGCTTGCAGTTGGCGGTAGTGGTCCACGACTTGGGCGGTGGGGGCCTGGGCGGGTGTGAGGCTTGTGGCTAGCACGTAGCGACCGGCGAGGAGTTCTTCGTATGTGTGGGTGTCTTCGTTGTAGTGGTAGAGAAACCGTCCAGCTCCGATCTCGATGTCGAAGAGCCGTCCGGCGCCGCCGGAGGCGAGGATACGCTGCGCGGCCGCCCCGATTTTGGCGGGGTCCTTCAGCTTGCCGGCGCGGACGCGCAGCTCCAGCGCCCGCAGTTTTGCCTCCGCCGCGGCGATGATGTGGGCTGTGCGGGCGGCGTCTCGGCGGGCGCGGCCGTCGGACTCGACCACAACCGCCCGGGTGCCGTCCTCGAGGCTGATATCAGCGGCGCGGCAACGGTACTGGTCTATGTCGACCCAGACGGTGTCGTCGTCGATGGCCGCAAGGGCTTGGTTGCTGATACGGTCACGACGCAGTTTCGTGGCCAATATGTGGTCGAACCCGGCTTCGGCGACCACTTCGATGTTGGCTGCCGACATCAGGCCCCTGTCAGCGACCACACAGATACGGCCCACCGCGAACCTCTCGGCCAGGTCGCTCAACACTGCCGCCAGGGTGATGACATCGGCGGTGTTGCCCGAGAACACCCGATGAGCGATCGGGATCCCGTCGGAGGTGCACAGCAGGCCGATCACTATCTGGGGCCGATCAGCACGATGGTCCCGCGAGTAACCGAACGCCCGGGATGGGAAACGCCCAGACGGGCGGGTCGAACCCTCGAAATATGTGGAAGTGAGGTCGTAGCAAACCAGCCGCAGGTCCAGGTTCGTCAGGTCGCACAACCGCGAATACAGATGTGTCTCCGTGTCGTCCTTGGAAGCGGCGACCGCGTCCAGGGCCCGGTAGTACTGATCAATCGACGGAGCCGACCAGCCCTCGGGCATGACCACATCCGCCCCGGCCCACTCAACCAGTTGCCGCTTCGAGCACGGTGCCACCAACCGGTTGGCCACCATCGCGAATACCGCATGCTCCAAGGCCTTCGCGCCCCGTCTAGCGCCGACCTGAGCGAACCACTCGTCGAGGCCGAGCCGCTGCCACACCGCCCACACCGCCGCTACCGCCCCCACCCCAGGCGCCCCCTCAGCTTCCAACGCCCCCACATCGACACGTTCGCGGCGTAGATGACGCTCCAGCGCGGCCACGATCCGTTCCAGCTGGCCGGACTCCCGCAAAGCGGTCACCTCCCCCAGCCGCAAAAGAGTCCGGTGACCGACCTTCGACCCTTGGCGGAAAGACTCCACCAAAGACAAATACTCGTAAACCTTGTCGCCCCTGCGACGGCGGGTCGTCTTTACGAACATGGCCAGAACAATACCACTAACAGCCCATCTAATCAACGATATGTCGCCCCTACATTCTCGCACCGGAACGGTGTTCTACACCACAAAACCCCAGGTCAGCGAACCAACCACCCCCACAAAGCCCCCCAACCCGCCAAACTCGGGTCCTATGGCACGCCACCCCGTGAGGGCTACAAGGGGTCTCACCAACCGGCCGGGGTACGATCTATGTTCAGGAGTCGGGTTCCAGGAGCATCCAACTCACCGGCCAGCCAGCTGGACCACCATACCCTCCCAGAAACACCATAAGAAGTGGTGGACCCCCTTAGGAGCATCCGGGCGGTTCAGTTGTAGTTAAGTAATGGTGATCGGGCTAGAGGCTGGTGAGCAACCGGCTTTGTTACAGGCTCGAACCGTATAGGTCGTAGGGGAAAACCCGAAGAGAGAAGAATTCGGTTTCCCGTCATAGTAGTTGGTCAGAGGAGCGAACACCTTCTTGTCGAGCCTATCCCCTTGGAACACCTCATAGAACGTTGCACCGGGAACCGGATCCCACCGGATACGTGCATCATCAAAAGCAAGCCTAATGTCAACCCGTTCACCATCCAATCCGGTGAGTCTAGCGGGGATCTGGACGGTGCCTGCGGCCTCTGTGATCCCGCCAACGCTACTCGAGTACCCTGAGCACACATCGTCACGGCAGGCTCGTACGACATAGTAGTAGAGAGTATCCGCGCTCCGATTCGTGTCCTCATAGGTACCTTTGGAAGCACTGGATTCAACTATCCTATATCCGGTACGTTCGGTCTTGCTTCTGCTTATTTCAAAGACGACTCCCGAAGCACTGCCTATCGAGTTCGGCGATATTAGGAGTGTCACGGAGTCGGAGGACACAGCGTCGACACCGACCGAAGGTATACCGACAAAGGAAGGAGACCCCTCAGCGCTAGGTACTCGCACAGGGTTGTGCGAGTCCACAGATGCACACTCGGAACTGTCGCAGGCCACCAACCAGTAGTAGTTGTTTCTCCTAGGGTTGGGGTTGGTGTGGGTGTAGGTCGTGGCCGCGACGTTGGTGGCCAACTCGTCGCA
The DNA here is from genome assembly GCA_965219685.1 of Candidatus Spongiisociaceae bacterium. Taxonomy (GTDB): domain Bacteria; phylum Actinomycetota; class Acidimicrobiia; order Spongiisociales; family Spongiisociaceae; genus JAPPFW01. Next base: position 3,119,895 of record CBDCOH010000002.1, read on the forward strand.
GAACCTGGCGGATCCACTCGATACCTTACAGCGCGAGTCGAAGAAGTCGTCATAGTAGATGTTGTAGTAGTCGGCACCCGTCACCGTATCCCAGGTCAGCACAATACTGGAGCCTTCCCACTCGGCAAGGCCTGACGCCGTCACAGATGGGGTTCCGGTGGTGGTTGGTGGGGTTTCAGGTGTGGTTGGTGGGGTTCCGGTGGCGGTTGCGGGTTTGCTGCTATCCACAGGTGAGCAGCCGGAGCTGTTGCAGGCGGTAACCCAGTAGTAGTTCCTGTCAGGATCCGGGTTGGTGTGGGTGTAGGTCGTGGCCGCGACGTTGGTGGCCAACTCGTCGCAGAACCTGGCGGATCCCCTCGATACCTTACAGAGCGAGTCGAAGAAGTCGTCATAGTAGATGTTGTAGTAGTCGGCGCCTGTCACCGTATCCCAGGTGAGCACGATCTCGGGGCCGCTCCATTCGTATTGGGCGGTAGGTGTGGTGATCGTCGCCGGGCTCGTGAGGCTCGGCGGACGGTTGGCCTGGTCTGCGGTGGACGGGGATAGTGCGGTTGCGATCCACTCGTCTACCAGGTCGCGGTTGGCGGCGATCCACTCGACGGCCACGTCGGTTGGGCTTCTGCCCTCGCTCACGGCAACGTGAGCTTCCGACACGTCGATCACAGTCAGCTTGACCTCCTCGAACAGTGCCCTGGCTGCGGGGTTGGTGGCCAGAAAGTCGTTGTTGGCGGTGACCAGGATGTCGGTAGCCACCCAACCGATCTTGCACTGGCCGCTCGGCTGGTCGGCGGCCGACGGACACTGATCGGCGCTGAGGCGCGCGAAACCGCCGGAGCCGTCCGCCATACGCTGGCTGTGAGCCTCGCCGTTCGGCTGGTCGGCCGGGTTGGAATCGTCGAGGATGTTCTCCACGCCCATCCAGTACACGTTGTCTCCGGGACGAAGCTGCGTGATGTACGCCGACGGCGTCCACGTGTAGACCACCATGGGGATGCCCTCATTGGCGCTGTCGGCTGCTTGAGCGAACATCGCGTCGTAGCCGGCCTTGGTCTGCGCGATGTTGTCCCAGCCGCTGAAAGCGATCATGTTCTCGATGATGTCGTCGCAGATCCAGCTCTCGGGACAGCCGTAGATGTCGGCCACGCCGTTGCCGGGAATCGGGTCGGTGGCGTCGAACGCGGCCAGCGCTTCCGCATGGCGGTTGAGTTCATCCATCGTGTACACGTCGTACTCGTCCGCAAACGACTTGCTGACGAGGAAGCCCTGCAGACCGCCCGCCAGCAGCATCTTGCCTACGATGCTGATGTGGTCGCCCACCAGCGAGCCGTCGGGCAGCTCAGCCCGGTGCCACGACAGGTGGCCCGGGTACCAGCCGTTAGGCCAGAAGTCCATCTCGCCCCGAGCCATCGCGATGTAGGCGAGGGAGGGATCGAGTTCGAGGTCGGCGGGATCGGACACGGTGTAGCCCAGTTCCTCCAGCAGCAGCTTGTACACCTCCGCCTGGAAGTAGCCTTGGGGCCAGTTGGCCCGGCCAGCCACGATGTCCACGCCTTCGCCGGGAAGAGCGGCCGCGGTGAGGGCTCGGTTTACGAAGGTTGTCATCTCCGCTCGGGTGGTGTTGTGCCCCGGGCAGTAACTCAGGGGAGTGGTCTTGCATCCTACGGTGACGCCGGAAGCGGCCAGGGCGTTGATGTCGGCGGCATGCACATTGCCGCGTTCGACGTCTGCGAACCCGGCCGGCGGTGCCGCGGGCAGATCGAACGCGCGGACCAGGAACGAGGCCATCTGAGCACGGGTTACCGTCCCGGTGGGGCAGAACCTCGCCGGCTCGGTGGCGCAACCCTCGGTCACACCCAAATCAGCCAGGCGTTCCACATATGGCGCCCACCACTCCGACGGGTCCACATCCACGAACCGTGACGACCCCACCACCGCCGGGTCGGCCCCGTCGAGGACACGGACCAGCCACACAGCCATAACCCAGCGTTCCACCGCGTCGTCGGGGCAGAACTCTCCCGGGGCGCACTCGGTGCCCGCGAACACACCATCAGCCGCAAGCGTGGTGATCGCCGCTTCATGGATAGACCCCCCCACATCCGAGAAGGCCCCCGAAGCGTCCACACCCGAACGCGCCGGCGCCGTCGTGGAACTGGTAGTGGCCGATCCCGACCCTCCGACTTCCTCGATCAGCCATCCTCCACCGGGCTGTCTAGAAGCCACAAAGGTGTACTCCACGCCGTTGATCGACGTCGCACGAAGCTCTAGTCGCTGCCCCGACGTAAAAAACAACAGGCTGCCAGAACCCGAGTCGTCAACCCGGAACTCCACGTCGGTACCCGGATACGTACACGACCCACCTGCCTCCACCACCAACCCCACATAACACTCTTCGCTCCCCTGCGCGGATACCCCGGCTGCTACCACAGCAGAAGCCAGCACCGCCAACACAACTGCAACAGACCTCAGCAGTTCCCGGCCTCCTCGCGGGCGTGACCGTCGAATCGGCCCCGGCACCCGCCGATGACTCCTGCGAGGCTGCCAGTAACCCAGCTCCACCCAGCCCCGAACCCTCCGTGTTTCTCTAGCCACAAGAACCCCGTTTCTTCTCGGAACCCGCCCCGGCCTTAGCCATCAGTGTTCGCTCGAGGCCTACCCGCCGACGCTGAACAGATCCAAGAGTGTTAGCCGGGTTCAGCATTGGACGGGTGGCACGTTCTCGGGTGGTGCGGGCAGCCGTATCGTGATGCCCTCGATGTCTGTTCCCTCGACGGTGACCATTAGGGCTTCCTGGTGGTTGGTGGTGATGCCCTCACCGTCGTAATAGCCGGCACAGGCACCGCCAGACGCGGCGTACACGTCCAAGCGGTACGGGCCGTCGGCTACGCGTATGACAAAGGTGCCACCGGACCCGGATACACCCCAGCGGCTGTTGTCGGTGTTGTGGATCTGCCACGCCCACAGTCCCACCCCCTCTACAGGTCGACCGTCGGGGTCGACGATCACCCCCCGGATCGCCGACGGTATACCGACCAGCGGCGGGAGCGGCGCTGGGAGCCGCGTGATGAACGGCGAACCGCGCAGGATGGCCTTCTCGTCGTCACGCAGATAAGTGTCCGGATACGCCGTATAGCCGTTCGCCATTAGCGCCGGGTAGTCGCAGGACGGCAGCCCCTCGTCGCATCCCGGCGGGTGATCAGTCACACCCAGCGCGTGGGTGAGTTCATGTGCCAGCCCACCGATCCAGCGCCCTAGATGGTTGCCGTACGGGCCCTCTCCACAGAAATAGTACTCCCCCCCAGGGTCGGTCACGCCTTCTACGTCGTCGCGGGACAGTATGGTGAGACCCCAGCCTCCCCTCCCGAGTTCATGACCGGCCTCACCCAGGCGGTGGTACTCGTCGCAGGCTTCTTCCACATCGGGGTAGATGACCCAGGTAGTGGTCGACCCCGGAGCTTCGTGGGTGCGACCAGGCCAATGCCCGACGGGAGCGCAGTCCTGCACCCCTTCCACCACCTTCTCCCAGGCGTCGCCCGATGCGTAGAAGCCCTCCGACCGGCTCAGGCGGCAGTCCTCCACTATGGGATCATGCAACGAGAACGTCATCCCGCCGAGTTCCTGGTGATACCAGGACTGGACATGCTCGACCGCTCGGCGGATCGCGTCGCGGCTGTCGGAGTCGACTTCGCGGTCTGCGGGCACCGCGTACAGCACCCGCACCACATGCTCCGGTCGGGGATCGACTGCTAGAGCCCGGGTCAGGAACGTGGCCATTTCCGCCCGGCTGGTGTCCCGGTCCGGGCAGTAACGACGAGGGCTGGTTGCGCAGCCCGCAGTTACCCCAGCCGCGGCCAACGCATCGATGTCGGGCTCGTGGACCCCCCCAGTATCGGTAAACCGACCCGACCGGCCGCCCGGCAGCCCGAACGCGCGGACCAGGAACGACGCCATCTGAGCACGGGTAACCGTCTCGCCCGGACAGAAACGCGCCGGACCGGTGGCGCAGCCTGCGGTCACACCCAAATCGGCGAGGCGTTCCACATACGGCGCCCACCACTCCGACGCGTCCACATCCGCGAACCGTGACGAACCCACTGCCGCCGGGTCGGCACCGTCGAGGATACGCACCAGCCACACAGCCATCACCCAACGCTCCACCGCATCCGTGGGACAGAACTCCCCCGGAGCGCATTCGGTCCCCTCAAACACACCCATAGCCGCCAGCGAATCGACAGCCTCGGAATGAACCCCGCCCTCCGGCATGTCCGAGAACCCACCAGCCGCGACCACAGCCAATGACCCTCCACCCGACTCATCCCCAACCGGGGTGGCCACAGCCGCCGACGGAAACAGAACCACCAGAACCACCACAGCTACAACACGCTGATGAAACAACGACCAAGCAGACTTCACGACTCCGTCCCCGTAGTCGCACCCATTGATAGCCATGTTTGGGTAGACTACTGGGGTGTGGTCAGTCGCTGACCACCTTGTTGTGTGTAACAGTGTCGGACCAGGCTCAATGTCCGTGTATGGTATGTGATTCGGAGGGCGGGTGTCTGGCCGGGCTTGGTAAACGGCGGCGACCGGTCTGAAAGCGAGACGTTTGGGACATGGAGACCATGGATGATCTCCGGGAGGAGATCCAGGCTCTGCGGGGCCGTCTTTCCCGGCTGTGCGAAGCCAGCCGACGGATTAATGAGAGCCTTGACCTCGGAGCGGTCCTGCAGCGGGTGCTGGACAACGCCCGGGAGTTGACCGGTGCCTGTTACGCGATGATTGTCACGGTTGACGGGTCGGGCCGGGTGGACGACTATGTGGTCTCCGGTCTCAGGCGTCAGGTCTTCGAACAGTTATCCGAGAAACCCGAAGCCTTGGAGTTCTTCGCCTACCTCAGTTCCCTTCCCGGTCCGCTCAGGGTCGCCGATCTGAGTAGCCATACGAGATCGGTTGGCCTTGCCGGGTCGCTCCCACCGGCCCCGGTGAGTTCTTTCCTCGCCGCGCCGATGCGCCACCGCGGGGAATGCGTGGGCAACATTTACGTCGCGAAGAGCCAGCCCGGTGCGGAATTCAGCACCGAGGATGAAGAGACACTCGTGATGTTCGCCTCCCAGGCCGCTCTCGTGATCGTCAACGCTCGAAGACACCGAGAGGAACAACGGGCCAGGGCGGGCCTCGAAGCCCTAGTGGACACTTCACCGGTGGGCGTGGTTGTCCTCGATGCCGCAGCCGGGACGCTGGTGTCGGCCAACCAGGAGGTGGCCCGTATCTTTCGCGATCTGGTACCGCCCGACACTCCCGTCGAGCAGCTCTGGGAAGAAGTGACCGTCGTCCGAGCCGACGGTACGGAAGTCTTCCTCGGCGAGGTAACGCCTACCCAAGCTATCAGCGCCGGGACAACGATACGCGGCGAGGAAGTCGCCTTCCGGTTAGCGGACGGCCGCAGCGTCACCACCATGCTGAACGCCACGCCCATCCTTTCCGAAGAGGGCGACGTAGAGTCGATCGTGATCACCTTCCAAGACATGACATCCTTTGAAGAGCTCGAGCGGCTCCGAGCCGAGTTCCTAGCCATGGTGAGCCACGAACTGCGCGCTCCGCTGACGTCCATCAAGGGAGCCGCCACCACCCTTATCGGGTCCAGCCCCTCACTGGACCCCGCCGAGATGGTCCTCTTCTTCCGGATCATCGACCAGCAGGCCGACCACCTCAGCAGCCTGATCACCGACCTGTTGGACATGGCCCGCCTTGAGGCCGGCGCCCTCTCGGTGTCCCCGACCCCCACCGAAGTCGCTGTCCTGATCGACGAAGCAAGGACCATGTTCCTCAGCGGAGCAACCAGGCACAGCATCAACATCGACTTGGAACCGGACCTACCCCGAGTCCTTGCTGACAAACGTCGCATAGCCCAAGTGCTTGCCAACCTGCTGTCCAACGCCGCGAAGCACTCCCCCGAACGTTCAGCCATCCAAGTCGCTGCCATCCGAAGCGGAACCCACATCGCCTTCTCTGTCCGGGACGAAGGCAAGGGCTTGTCCCCCGACCTTCTTCCATACCTGTTCAGGAAACCCTCTAGAGTCGACACCAGCCACCACAGCGGTCTGGTCCGGACCGGTCTTGGACTTGCCATCTGCAAAGGGATAGTAGAAGCCCACGGAGGTCGAATCTGGGCCGAAAGCGAGGGACCAGACCGCGGCGCCGTTTTCACCTTCACCCTTCCCGCAGCTGGTGAAACCGCGCCGATCGCCCACAGTGGCCCCGTCCGGTCCACGCAGCGGACAGACAGCAACCGCACCCGGATCCTCGCAATCGACGACGATCCCCAAACCCTGAGATACCTTCGAGGGGCGCTCACCGACGGTGGCTACGCCCCCACCGTCACCGGCGACCCCCAACAACTGTACAGCCTCATACAGCAGCACAAACCCCACCTCGTGCTGCTCGACCTCATGCTGCCCGGCACCGACGGAATCGAACTGCTCAACCAGAACCCCGAACTAGCCGCCCTACCCGTGATCTTCCTATCAGCCTACGGCAGAGACCACACAGTCGCACGCGCTCTCGAAGCCGGCGCTGTCGACTACATCGTCAAACCATTCTCACCCACAGAACTGGCAGCGAGAATAGAAACAGCCCTACGCCAACGAACGACCCCGACATCAGAAACCCCGTCCGAACCCTACAAGCTAGAAGAACTCACAATCGACTACGACCAACACGCAGCCTACCTAGCAGGGCACTCGATCAAACTAACCGGTATCGAATACCGGCTCCTGTTCGAACTCTCCGCCAACGCCGGCCAAGTAGTAACCCACGAACACCTCCTACAACAAGTCTGGGGCAGAGGACACCCCGGCCACTCCGGACCGATCCGGACCACCATCAAAAACCTACGACGTAAACTCGGAGACAACGCCAACAACCCCACATACATATTCAACGAGCCACGCGTCGGATACCGCATGCCAAAACGAACACCCGACTAAGACCCCGCACAGCCGACCACACCGTAGCGACCCTCACAATCAGACGCCAGACCAAGCCCACGATGCTGGCGTCACTGCAAGGCGAGACACAAGCGCGACCAGAACTGTTCAGAGAAGTGTCAGGAACGCGACCACCTTGGCACAGAGTGAGTAGTCACACGGGCAGAAAGGGTTCACTTGCAGGAGTCACATTTCATCGTAGTCTCAAGACCGCCACCCTCAATAGTAAGGTTGTCCAGATACCTAGCTAGCCTACTCTGCTTCCACACGCTCGAACCAAGGCTCACAAAGAACCAGACTGCAACAATCAATAACCAGGTTCGGAAGGACACCCTAGCATTATCAAGAGTCCCACATGGCGATCCGCATGCAATTATAGGAGGCTCAATCACAAAGTAGTAGAGAAAGAGTATAGATACCAGGCTGGCAATACCCAGTATGTAGGGCCATAGAGTAGCGAGAGCAGCCACCCTCTTGAGGGTTGGAGCTGTCGAATCCGAAAACAGCCGATATGTCGTAACGTTATCCTCGCGCCATATCTTGTACTCGGTGAGAAAGGGCTTGTGGGGAATAGGGTAAGTCTTCGACTGTTCCATTCTGCGTATGATAAACCTCTTGGTGAGAGATCTATTGTATGAATGTTGCACATGTGCGAACCACACGATGCATAGCACCATAACGATCGTTGAGATAAACATACCACCGAAGGCCCGCAAGTAGAGGCTACTCTCGGACGTGGAAAAGACGGCGAGGGAGCCCCCTAACAAGAAGACTGTAGATATGACGGTTGTGAAGAATTTGTCCACTGACAAACGCTGTTCGTCGTAGCGGTCAGCAGACTCCAACGCGAGCTGGTACTGCGTCATTGTCTGTGCTCCTACGGAAGCAGAAGAGTAACCTGAACTGCACATACTGGGGAACCTCCGTACCATGGGGGCCTGCCAGTGGAATCACACACCGGCTTGTCGCAAGGGTACAAGCGGAAACAACAAGCGGATCCCTCGGAAAGTAGCCGCTTCTATGTTTGTCTGGTCGTGCTCGGTGTTTAGCGTTTGACGTAGCGGGGCTTCTCTGGGGGTCTACCCTGCGGTGGTTCCCTAGGCGACATAGACCCTTGTTGTTGGGACAGCGACGGGCGCTGGCGAAGCGAGGCTGTGGAGGGCTCCCATCAACTCGCTGGCTCGTCCGGTCATCGCCAGTTCGGTCTCCAACTCGACGATCCGACGAGCAGCCCTCGTTTCCTCCTCCTCCGAAGACGCCAGACCGGCTGCAGTCCAGCGTCAACAATACCCCGGCGTCGCCACCTGTAGACGGTATGGTCGGATACACCAAGGTCAACTGACACAGAAAATCAACGACCTGCCAGCGGCCAACAGGTCCGAACCTCGCGGGGACTCCGGCGGATACCGATTCCGTATGAGACCCCTCCTCTTCGGTCAGCACAACACCAGATTCGAACATGCCGAGTCCACGAAACTGGGTATCACCTGAGGTTCACCACACCGGGTCAACCTCATAGTTGATCCCCGGTGCGCAGATCCTGCGCCCGCCAGCGTCTTAGCGGCTCATCCGTCCGTGGAGGGTCGACTCGGTACCTCGTAGGACCGACCACAGTGTGAGCGCTCCTGGGTGTCACGTCACCACCCCGCGATCCGAGCGTCCGGTACCTAGGCTGCTGCCGGTTCGCTTGGTCGGCGGGTGTAGCTTCGCGCCGGTGGCGGCCGAGGCAAGTTGTTATGTGGGTGCCTATCGTGTGGTGGGAGTTTAGGGGGTGAGGACGGCGTTGGCGCCTGCGATGATGGACGCGCAGTCAGGGTGGGTGGGGTCCCCTGTCAGGTTGATCATCCGTATGAGCCACCAGGCGTACCAGCGGACCTCGATCTCTTCGCCCATGTCGCGTATGTCTTGGGCTGAGAACACCCCGAGGTCGGCTAGGGCCTGGTTGAGTTCGGCTTCTGTGTGGGGTTGGAAGGCGTCGTCGGTTGGAGAGGGGTATTGTCCGGGTCCGTGGTGGGGTTCCCAGCCCGGGTTTTCTAGGGCGAGGGCTATGAGTTCGTCATGCGCTGTGTAGTAGTGGAAGGTTGCGGCCCACCAGCTGTACCAGTTGGGATTGTCGATCAGTTCGTACTTGAAGGTGTCGCTGCATGCGGTGGCTTCGATACCGGCCCTGCCTGCGGGCATTCGGTCGTCCCATGCGGGGTGGCTGGCCCGCCGCAGGTAATAGTCCCAAGCCACTTGGCCCGGGGTGGTGGTCGGGGGATCCTCAGAGCGGGTGTCTTCTGTTTCGGGGGGTGGAGCGAGGGTCGTGTCGGTGACCGGCACTCCCCGTGTCGAACCGTCCGTGCCGGCCGGTGCTGTGCTGTCGGTAACCGCGACGCTGGTCGCAGTGGTTCCTTTGGTGGTGCCGTCTCGTTGGCTCTGGGCGCCCATCACCGAGCCCAAGGTCACCGCAACGACACCGACCAGTCCAACAGCGGCCACCAATGCACGGACCGTTGGGCCGGCAACCGTCACCTGCCCTTCCGTTCCGCTGGGCGGCAACCGCTCCAACGAGTGCCTTGGTCGCATCCTAACCGATCTGCACCACTGTTCCGACACGGTTAGTGTAACCCAGCACACTGTAACAACCCCGGAAAGGGTTTGTAATCCGTGCTGCCTACGTGTTGAAGTTGGTTCCGCTCTGCTCGGACCCCCGTCTGGCCCACGGGTGGGCAGTCAGCTCGGCTGCCGTCCCTAGCGACGTTGACCCCCTTTCGTGGACCCGCTTGTCCTTCTCCTCGTAGGCGGGATGGCGGAGGCGGTCATCGGCCTTGTGGATGGCTTGGCCGGCATCTGGCTGATACCGGTTTTGTTGATGGCGCACCCCCACGACTAGCCGGGTCCCCAGGTGCGGGAGGGGCTTATCTTGGAAGAGGTCAAGGTGTTCGACTGCGACCGGACGTTGGGCACCACAGCGGAGGAGCTGGCGCGCAGCGTGCAGTTCACCGTCGGTGTGCGAGTGGGCAGAGCCGGGTGTTGCGTACCCGGGCCCGGTTCGAGACCTGGGCTGCCACGATCCGAATGGACGTGGATCCCGAACTGTTCGACCAGGAGCAGTTGTGAACCGCCCCGGGTTTGCCGGAGACTCCGGGGGAACACTCATACTTAAGGGGACCTCGACCGGGGTCCGGTCTGACGCAGCGGGAAACTGGCTGTGGTGCCTTACCCCGGATCTGTCGGCCGGGCACCGGTCGGGGGGTACGGGCAGCTAGCCCGGAGCGGATGTGACCTCATAGGAGCTTTGGTCGTTTCTTCCCCACACCCTGATGCTTCTATGTTGTGCAAATCCGGTGTTGGGGGTGGGGAGAGGTTCGGTTAGCCGCTGCCGGCGGGGGGTCCTGTATGGGTGTTGTGGTTGGGTGGGTTCTCTAGGAGCCGGTAGAGGTGGCGGGCGATGTAGCGTTTGAGGCAGCGTCGGGCTTCTCGGGGGGTTTTGCCTTCGGCGGTTCGTTTAGCGATGTAGGCCTGGGTCTTGGGGCAGGTGCGGGTGCGGGTGATGACGATGGTGTGGAGGGCTTGGTTGAGGGTTCGGTCGCCGTGGCGGTTGAGCCGGTGGCGGCTGTTTTGTCCGGAGGACGCCTCGAGTGGTGCTACGCCGGCGAGGCGGGCGAAGGCTGCTTCGTTACGGAAGCGGCCCCGGTGTGACCAGGCGACATAGATCTGAGCGGCGGTGATGGGTCCGACTCCGGGCTGGTCAACCAGGTGGGGAGCGACTGTTTCGACGAGTTCGGCGATGAGCGCGGTTAGTTCGGCTATCTCGGTGGTGAGAGTCTTGATACGTCGGGCGACAGATCGCATGGCTGTCTTGGTGGCGGTGTGCTCGGTGAGGGTCCCGCCTCGGAGCCGGAATCTGTGGCACTTGGCGACCAGGCCAGCGGTGGTGAGGCCCCCGAGTTGGTCCCGCAGACCAACCGGTGCGGTTACTACCAGGGCTTTCAACTCGTTGATCGCCGCCACCCTGGCTGTTTGGGCTCCTCGGCGGGTGGTTTCCAACACTCGCAGCGCTTCGCGGTTTCCCCGAGCGCGGGGAACTGGCAGCCGACCACGGCCTAGGACCTGGCGGGCGGCCCGCCGTGCGTCGAGGGCGTCAGTCTTGGCGCCGTCGCGGGTCGGGGTGGGATCCCCGAACTCCACCACCCACTCACCACGGGCAGAAAGGTAGCCGGCCACGCCAGCTCCATAGCTGCCGGTGCCTTCCACAGACCACACCCGGTCACCTACCCGGGTGTGGGTGCCTGCCCATTCCAGCAGACGGTCGTAACCCACCCGGGTGGCGCCAAACACCCCAGATGCCTGCTCTCCGGTGGTGGCAGTGTCCACCACCGACGCGGTGACCCGGTCCCGGTCAGGATCGATCCCGATCACGTGCTCTACCATCGTGGCCAACATAAGAAGACGCTCTCTTTCTTGTGCGAACTGGGCTATCGCCTCCTAAGGCGCAGACCGTGACGGCAGGACTGTGATGGGTCACACCCCGGACGGTGGACAAGCTTCTGATCAGGCCAGCAACGGAACGCCCAGGCGGCGCAGCGGCGGTGTCGGACGCATCACGGTAAAGACACAGAGGTCAGAGTGTTCTCGGGTCACGACCCCGCCGCTGACGCCAATCCTGGCAACCTCAACGAGACCCACCCGATACTCACAGAGTGTTTTGTCCACCCGCTTCGGACCGGCGCTGCCGCACAAATCCTATCCAACACAAGGAGAGGGGAGACACAGGGAGCATGCCGGAACAAGACCAGGTCGATGTGTATGGAGGGGTTGATACCCATCGGGATATCCACGTTGGAGCGGTGCTGGATCACACGGGTCGCCTACTGGGGTCAGAGGAGTTCAGGGCTGATGCGGCGGGATACGCGCAGCTGGAGGAGTGGCTCCGCTCCTGGGGGCAGCCGGTTCAGGTCGGTGTGGAAGGATGCGGTAGTTACGGCGCCGGCCTGGCTCGTTATCTGACCCGAGCCGACATCGAGGTGGTAGAAGTGATGCGTCCCAACCGCCAGCTGCGTCGTCTCAGAGGCTGACACGGTCGACACCGAGGCTGCAGCCAGAGCTGCCCTCAGCGGAGATGCCACCGGGCGACCCAAAGGCGGGGACGGACCCGTAGAAGGGATAAGAATGCTTCGGATGGCTCGCCGTTCAGCGGTCAAAGCACGCACCCAGGCCGCCAACCAGATCCACGCCCTCCTCACAACCGCCCCTGAGCAGGTCAAACATCGGCTCCGGGACTCCAGTATCCAAGCGATGGTCAGAATCTGTGTCCGCTGGCGTCCCGGCGAAGCGCAGACCACCACCGCGTACGCGAAAAAGGCGCTGCGGCACCTGGCCCGCCGATACCGGACCCTCGACACAGAAATAGCCGAACTCGACACCGACATCCGCCGTCTCTGCGCCAAGGCCAACCCGGCGCTCCTAGCCGCCTCCGGAGTGGGCCCCCACAGCGCTGCAGCACTCCTAGTCGCCGCCGGCGACAACCCCCAACGCATGAAATCCGAAGCGGTCCTTCGCGGCACTATGCGCCCTCAGCCCCGTCCAAGCATCATCGGGACAGATAGTTCGGCATCGGCTCAACCGAGGCGGCGACCGCCAAGCCAACAACGCTCTCTGGCGAATCGCCACCAACCGGATACGCACCGACCCCCGCACCATCGAATACACCCGCAGACGCAAAGCCGAAGGCAAAACCCGCCGCGAGATCATCCGCTGCCCCAAACGGCACATCGCCCGCGAGATCTACCACCTCCTAACCAAACCATCCCCAACACCCGACGGCAACGACCTCCGCCTCCAACGCCACCAAACCCGACTAACCCTCACCGACACCGCCGAACACCTCCAGGTCCACCCCACCCTCCTATCACTCCTCGAACGAGGCCTCCACCACAACCACCAGCTCGCCACCCGCTACCAGAAATGGCTCACCGACCCGACCACAAAACCGATTTGCAAAACATAGACACCCCAGGAGCGCAAATGTCAAGCTGCGGCTTGGTCGAGGGCGGTTCGGTGTGCCCATGCGGTGTGTTCGTTGTAGGGGGTTCGGTGTTTGAGGCAGCCGTGGAGGATGCCGACGAGTCGGTTGGCGAGGGCTCGTAGTGCTTGGTGGTGGAGGTCGTCGGCTGCTCTTCGTTGGTCGTAGAACGCTCGGGCGCCTGGGCTGTTGTTTAGGGAACAGAACGCCCACTGGTCGAGGGCGTCGTAGAGACGCCGGTTGCGTATGTGGCGGGCGACCACGGCGTGTTTGCGGCCTGACGCCACTGTGACGGGCGACGTGCCGGCGTAGTTTCTGCGAGACTTGGCGCTGGTGTAGCGTTGGGGGTCGTCCCCGAACTCACCAAGCGCCCGGGCGCCGAGGACATTGCCGAGTCCTGGCTGTGAGAGGTAGATACCGGCGTCCGGGTGCTCCTCAAAGCGGGTTTCCAGGGCTGCTTCGAGTTCTGCGATCTGGCGGTTCAGTTCCGCAACGACGCTCACCAGCGCCCCCACAGTGGCCCCGTGTGCATCGGCGACCGGGCCGGGTGCGGCGAGCTGGGGGGTGCGGAGGCCTTTCTGGATTCGGCGGGCAACCTTGTCGAGGTTGCGTCTCCGGCCGGCGGCTTTGAGCGCGGCTCGGATCTGGGGCAGGGTCAGGCGGGCACCCCGGGTGGGGCTGGTTGCCCGGCCGAGTACAGCCAGGGTGTCGCGATGGGCCAGGTCATCAAAGGTTTCCAGCGCTGCGGGATAGTATCCTCGGAGCGTGTTGCGCATCTGGTTGGTGTGACGCACCCGGGCCCATTTCAGGTTCTGATGTGTTCTCGCCAGTGCTTTGATCCCGTCGGCTTCGGGGCTGTCACCGGCCACGCTACGATGGTTGTGACGGTCGGTTCGTACCAGATCGGCTAACACCTTGGCGTCGCCACGGTCTGACTTAGCTCCTCCCAGGTGATGCCGGTCCCGGTAACGGGACACCGCCTTGGGATTGATCGCATACACCTGATAGCCCGCCCCGATGAGGGCACCAACCCAGAGGCCACGGTCGGTTTCGATGCCTACCACCACCTCGGCCGGCTCCGATGCGTGCTCGGCGACCATCTCATGCAAGCCGCCAATCCCCTTGATCCCTTCCCGGAAACGAGCGAAACCCAGGCGGGCTCCGTAGGCGTCCATCAGATACACATCGTGGTGGCCCTCAGCCCAGTCGTTACCAACAAAGATCATCCTTCGCCTCCTTCTCCGGGGATCAACTCTCTCCTGAGCTGTCGAGAACGCCTGGCGGCGACCTAATGGATCAGTGCTCTATGGCACGCCACCCCATGAGCGCTACAAGCGGTCTCACCAACTGGCCGGGGCACGATCTATGTTCAGGAATCAGGTTCCAGGAGCATCCAGTACTCACCGGCCAGCCAGCTCAACCACCACACCCTCCCAGAAACACCAGAAGAAGTGGTGGACCCCCATTAGGAGCATCCGGGGCGGTTCAGACCCGAGTTTGGCGGGTTGGGGGGCTTTGTGGGGGTGGTTGGTTCGCTGACCTGGGGTTTTGTGGTGTAGAACACCGTTCCGGTGCGAGAATGTAGGGGCGACATATCGTTGATTAGATGGGCTGTTAGTGGTATTGTTCTGGCCATGTTCGTAAAGACGACCCGCCGTCGCAGGGGCGACAAGGTTTACGAGTATTTGTCTTTGGTGGAGTCTTTCCGCCAAGGGTCGAAGGTCGGTCACCGGACTCTTTTGCGGCTGGGGGAGGTGACCGCTTTGCGGGAGTCCGGCCAGCTGGAACGGATCGTGGCCGCGCTGGAGCGTCATCTACGCCGCGAACGTGTCGATGTGGGGGCGTTGGAAGCTGAGGGGGCGCCTGGGGTGGGGGCGGTAGCGGCGGTGTGGGCGGTGTGGCAGCGGCTCGGCCTCGACGAGTGGTTCGCTCAGGTCGGCGCTAGACGGGGCGCGAAGGCCTTGGAGCATGCGGTATTCGCGATGGTGGCCAACCGGTTGGTGGCACCGTGCTCGAAGCGGCAACTGGTTGAGTGGGCCGGGGCGGATGTGGTCATGCCCGAGGGCTGGTCGGCTCCGTCGATTGATCAGTACTACCGGGCCCTGGACGCGGTCGCCGCTTCCAAGGACGACACGGAGACACATCTGTATTCGCGGTTGTGCGACCTGACGAACCTGGACCTGCGGCTGGTTTGCTACGACCTCACTTCCACATATTTCGAGGGTTCGACCCGCCCGTCTGGGCGTTTCCCATCCCGGGCGTTCGGTTACTCGCGGGACCATCGTGCTGATCGGCCCCAGATAGTGATCGGCCTGCTGTGCACCTCCGACGGGATCCCGATCGCTCATCGGGTGTTCTCGGGCAACACCGCCGATGTCATCACCCTGGCGGCAGTGTTGAGCGACCTGGCCGAGAGGTTCGCGGTGGGCCGTATCTGTGTGGTCGCTGACAGGGGCCTGATGTCGGCAGCCAACATCGAAGTGGTCGCCGAAGCCGGGTTCGACCACATATTGGCCACGAAACTGCGTCGTGACCGTATCAGCAACCAAGCCCTTGCGGCCATCGACGACGACACCGTCTGGGTCGACATAGACCAGTACCGTTGCCGCGCCGCTGATATCAGCCTCGAGGACGGCACCCGGGCGGTTGTGGTCGAGTCCGACGGCCGCGCCCGCCGAGACGCCGCCCGCACAGCCCACATCATCGCCGCGGCGGAGGCAAAACTGCGGGCGCTGGAGCTGCGCGTCCGCGCCGGCAAGCTGAAGGACCCCGCCAAAATCGGGGCGGCCGCGCAGCGTATCCTCGCCTCCGGCGGCGCCGGACGGCTCTTCGACATCGAGATCGGAGCTGGACGGTTTCTCTACCACTACAACGAAGACACCCACACATACGAAGAACTCCTCGCCGGTCGCTACGTGCTAGCCACAAGCCTCACACCCGCCCAGGCCCCCACCGCCCAAGTCGTGGACCACTACCGCCAACTGCAAGCAGTCGAGACCCGCTTCAGGGTCCTCAAAGACTTCCTGAGGCTCCGCCCCGTCAGGCACTGGACCGAACAACGAGTCCGCGGCCACGTCGCGGTCTGCGTCTACGCCGCCCTAATCGAAACCCTCATCAACCACGCCCTCGCAGCAGCCGACATCCGCGATCCCGACCTCGGCGACCAGCACCTCACCGCCGCCCGAGCCCTGCGCGACCTCAACCGAATCCGCCGCCACCAACTCACCGCCAACCGCCGCCGAATCCAGGTCACCAGCCGGCGCAGCCCCCTGCAAACCCGAATCCTCACCGCCATCGGAGCAGACACCCGCACCTGGGACAACCCCACCATCACCTAACCCCCTAACCCCACCACCGGCCCCCCACACCGCCCATGTAGTGGAAACACCCCACCGCCAAACCCCCTCTGACCAGGCAAAACGCAAAACACCCGCCAAATTCGGGTCAGACAAAGCCCTGCCCGCCGCGGCGAGCAACCAGCCCCGATACTCACACATCAGAGCCACCCAACAAGGTAATGGGGGCTTGGCGACGGCACCATCGACAGCCTCTGGCCCGGACTCGTCACGACCTCCGCTCACACATGAGCGTCTTGACCGCATCGGCTCCGACGTGTGGGCTGGCTCGTTTGGCCTAGTCGGCTGGCGGAGGCCCCGCACGGCCGGTGGCCTGCTCGGACCAGTCGCTGGAGGGATTGCCGGCGCCGTAGCGGGCGCGCACGATCACCTTGTATTCGGCGCCCGCTACGAGCCCGGTGACGGTGAGGCTGGTGTGGCGGGTGAACGCGTTGCGGGTCGGCCCGCCGAGCTTGCCGCCGAAGTCGCCGCCCACGAAGCTGCCGTCGACGGGCGCGATAGCCACTCGGTAGGGCTGGGTGGGCTCGGCGGGGTGCGGGTTCCAGCGGATCACTAGCTCGCCGGGGGCGTCGCCGGGCTCGACGGTTACGCCGGTGACCGGCGAGGATGCGCTCGGGGGGTCGTCGGAGGACTCGGGCTCGGATTCCGCCTGGCTGCGGGTGACTGTGAGCGCATAGGTCCGGGTCGTGTTGGCGTCCTCGGAAGTGACGGTCACTGTGATCGGGTTCTCGCCCACCTCGAGTTCGGCAGTCGCCGCTTCGGCTGTGACGGTGCCCGTTGCGGTCTGTACCGACACCGACGCGCCGAGGTGGTTTCTGGCGGCGGTCACCGTCACCGACTCGACGTCGTTGGCGACGCTGGCGGTGTACTCGATGGTGTCGGACGCGAAGGCCGGGGTCAACGCGACCACAGCGCCGTCGGGGTCTGTCAGCTCGAGGGCGCTCAGGGTCGCGTCGGGTGACAGTTCCGCGGTCGCCGGCGACGCTGTCGGTTCTGTGCCGTTGATCGAGATCCTGAGCGCTTTGGAGCGGCCGCACGAGGTGATCGAACTCGAAGAGTCCCGCTGGTCCAAGCAGACGGCTTTGATCAGCCACCCCGGTGTGCTGACGCTGTCTTGGCCGTCGGCCAGGGTTGCGGCCAGGTCAAGCGAGCCGGCCAAGACCTGTACCCTGACCAAGTAGGATGTGTCGGCGCTGAGCGCTATGGGGGATCCTTCGGGGGCTTCGAAGCGGGCTTCGCGACGCCTGGACAGCCCATTGGGTGCGGTTAGCGTCAAGGATTGGTCGCCCAGAGGGCTGTCAACCTTTTCGTAGATCCGGACGTCGAGTACTGCGTCGCTGCTGACGCGGTCGGGCTTGCCTAGCGTCACGCTGTCGATCAGCGCGCCTTTCTCGCCGGTGCGGAATCCCTGATAGATGATGGTGTCCTCGTTGTACCCGCCGACGTAGACCCAGACGTTCTTGGCCGGGTCCTGTTCCAGGTTGCTCACCAGCATCGTGCCGGTTTCGCTGTCGGGACGCGCGAACACGGCGGGCGTTTCGGCGCTGGCATGGTTGCTCTCGTCGCTGTGGCTGAACGCGTTGCGTGCTCTGATGAGGTAGAGGTAGGAGGTGTTTGGGGTGGTTTTCGTGTCGGTGTAGGTCGGGGCCGCGCTGGCGGTGTTGCTGGCGATCCGCTGGAAGTCGGGCGTAAGGGAGGCGGTGTAGGCGGTATAGGCGGTGTTGGCGCGCCAGACATGGTAGCCGGTCACCGCGGGGTCGCCCGGGTCGTCCCACGCGAGCGTGACCGTGCCGTCGTCGTGTGCGGTCGCGGTCAGGCCCTGGGGGGTTGCGGGCGGCGACAGATCAGCGGCCAGCACTTCGATCCCTTCGATCGAGACCCGCAGCGCTTCAGCGGACCCGCAGTCGGCGTAGCTGTCCGTCGCTCCTGCTGTGGCACGGCAGGCGTCGTCGAGTCGCCAGCGGGGGGCGCTGTCGGCGTCCTCGCCGTCGGAGTGGGTGGCCGACAGGCCCACAGTGCCCGAGACGCGGTCGACTTTCACCCAGTAGGACGTGTTCGCGTGGAGACGCGCGGTGGCGTCGTCTGCGACGGCGAAGGTCGCGTCCTGCCCTGAGCTCAGCGTGGCCGACAGCGACAGCGCAGCAAGCTGGGCCGCTGGTTGGCCTTCCGCGTCCTGGGCGTGTATGGCCACGCTGAGCTCGGCGTCGGTGCTGAGCTCGCCGACATCGGCCAGTGTCACGCCGCCGAGCAGCACGTCGTGGCTGCCTGTCGTGAAGCCCTGCAGCAGGCTCGACGGCTCCCCGTCGCCGCCCACCGACACGGCCAGGGTCTGCTCGGGATCCTGGCCGGCGTTGGCGACCAGGATCGTGCCGTCGCGTCTGGTCAGCACCATGACGCGGTTGCTGCTGGCGCTCAGGCCGTTGGCGTTGCGCGCTTTGACGTGATAGGCGTACACCGTGCCCGGTTTCGCCCGGGTGTCCGCGAACGACGCGGCGGCGGTTTCGGTGTCGTCCGTGAGCACGTAGCTGGTGCCCGCAAGATCCTCGCCGGGGCGGTGGCGCAGTATCTGGTGGCCGGTGATCGACTGGTCTGCGGGGTCGTCCCACACGAGCGACACGGTGCCGTCTTCGAGCGCGGCCGCGGTGAGGCCCTGCGGCGCGGCGGGGGGCAGCGTGAGATCGGCGTCGTTGTTGAGGATCGTGCCGGTCGCGGCCGCGACCGGGCCCAGGCGGGCGTTGTGGGACAACACGCCGAGCGTCAGCGTGAACGTCTCGTCGGCTTCATAGGCGGTGTCGTCGCCGGTGGGCACGCTGATCGTGGCCGCGGTCTCGCCCGCTGGGATCGTCAGCGTGCCCGCCGACACCGGGGAGTAGTCGGGGCCGTCTGGTGCGTCCGGGTCTGCTGTCGCGGTGCCGTCGCTGGTGCTGTAGCGCACGGTGACGGCGTCTTGGGTCGCATGGCTCAGGGTGACGGCGAACTCGACGGCGGAGCCTTCGGCTGCGGCGGACCGTCCGTCGGACAGGCTCAGAAGCGGCAGCGGGGCAGTCCCCTCGTAGCCGTTGATCGAAAGTCTCAGCGTCCCGGAGAACGCGCAGTCGATGTGCTGCGCGCCGTCCTCCAGCAGGCATGTGTCGTCCATCAGCCAGCCCGGGGCGCTCGCAGCGTCCTCAGCGTCGGACACGGTGGCCGACAGCTCGAAGATGTCGGCGCCGCCTCCGATCCTCACGAAGTAGTGGGTGCTCGCGCTCAGTTCGACCGCACGGCCGCCTGCGGCGGCGAACCTGGGCCGCTGGTTGTGGACCAGCCTGCGGGGGGCGGCGAAGGTGTGCAGCAACTCGCCGGGTGTTCCGTCCTTGGCAGCTGCCAGTATTTCCACGCTGATCCACGCGTCCGAGTTCACGCCTTCGACGCCGAACAGTGTGATGCTCTGCACTGCTGTGTCCCGACTTCCGGTCGTGAATCCCTGCAGATATGTCGTCTCGACCGCACCTACCGACAAGGTGGCAAGCGGACGCTGCATCGCGTTGGTCAGCACCGTCGTCTCGT
The DNA here is from genome assembly GCA_965219685.1 of Candidatus Spongiisociaceae bacterium. Classification (GTDB taxonomy): domain Bacteria; phylum Actinomycetota; class Acidimicrobiia; order Spongiisociales; family Spongiisociaceae; genus JAPPFW01. The sequence continues at coordinate 3,139,787 of CBDCOH010000002.1, forward strand.
TGGGTCCGCTCCGCACCGCAGCGCTTTCGCTCGGCCCGCTAGGTCCGTCGCCGTTGCGGGCCCTGACGCGGTACTCGTACTCGGTCCACGCGTCGACGCCGGTGTCCACGAACGCGGTCGCGGCGCTGCCGGTGTCGTTCACCAGCGTCTCGAACGCATCATCGGGGTCCTCCGCGGGTCTGCGACGCAGGATCTGGTAGCCGGTCACGGTCGGGTCGGCCGGGTCGTCCCAGCTCAAAGCAATCGCGCCATCCGCAGTCTCGGCCGCGGCGAGTCCCCGCGGCGCGGCCGGCGGCTGCGCTCCTGCGGTCTCGTTGCTGACAGCCAGGCCGCTGAACGGCTGGGCCGGCAGACCGAGCGCGCCGGCCCGGACGTAGTCGGGCCCTGAGGGCTGCTGGTAGCTGACCCGCACGCTCTGGCCCGGCTCTACAGGCGAGGCCAGTGCCAGCACGACCTCGCTGCCGGCGACGGTGGCGTCTTCGACAGGTCGGTCGCTGCCGTCGGCAGCGACCGTGAACGCGGTCGGGGGCAGCGTGACCGACGGATCCAACATCTCTGCCCAGGTGAGGACCATTTCGTCCCGGTCGACGGTCGCCTGGTGCAGCCTCACATAGGCCATGGCCACCGGGGCGGTGGGATCGCTGGTAACTGTCTCGTCGACGCCGCGGTCGTCGGCGAAGCTCACTCGCACCGCGACGGCATGGCCCGCGTCCGCGGCGTTCGGCGTGTACGCGGGACCGGTCGCGCCCTCGATGTCGGTGTGGCCGGTCTCGGAGTCGTCGTCTGCGCGGATCCATTGGTAGGCGAACACGGCGTTGTCCATTCCGCCGGGGTCGTAAATGCTCGACGTGTCCGCTCGCAGCGTCTCCCCGGCCTGGGCGATGCCGCGGATCGTCGGCTTGCCCGTCGCGGGGCGGTTCGGCCGCGGCGTGACGGTCGGTGTGGGATCGCTGGTCAGCGACTCTTCGTTGCCGCGGTCGTCGGCGAAGCTCACTCGCACCGCGACGGTATGGCCCTCGTCGGTGTCGGTCAGCGTGTAGTCGGCGCCGGTCGCGTCCGCGATGTCGACTGCGCCGGTCTCGGAGTCGCCGTCGATGTGGACCCATTGATAGTCGAAGGTCGCCTTCTTCAGCCCGTCCGCGTCGGAGATCGCCTTGGTGTTCGCCCGCAGCGTGTCCCCCACCCGGGCCTTGCCGAGTATCGCCGTGCCCGACCACCAGGCAGGACTGTTGACCCCATTGACCGACCGGAGTCCCACGTCGGAGCCGGCGAAGGTGTCGCTGGTCAGCGACTCGGCGTAGCCGCCGCGGTCGACGAACGAGACGCGGACGCTGATCGAGCGTGCGGTGTAGGCTTCGGTCCAGATGTAGGTGGGCAGGGTCGCGCCGTCGATCTCGGTCTCGACGCCGCCGTCTGAGGCGATCCACTGGTAGCGGAAATGGACGCTGTCGAGTCCGTCGGCGTCGTCGATGCCTGCGGTGTCTGCCCACAGCGTGGCGCCGGTCCGGGCCTTGCCGCCGATCACGGGCGCGCCTGAAGCCGGCCGATTCGCCGCCCTAGGCCGTCTGCCCGAGGCGTACTGGCTGGTCGCGTTCATGCTCTCGATCGGTGACCAGGCCGAGACGCCCTGGTCGTTCGAAGCCCGGACACGGAACCAGAGCGTGGAGTCCGGGTCCAGACCGCTGATGATCGCGCCCTCGCCGTAGAAGGCGATCTCGACGCCGTCGCCGGGCAGGTCAAGCCAGCCGCCACGCCAGACCTGCACGTCGTAGGAGAAGGCGCCCGACACCGCGTCCCAGGAGAGGTCGACCCCGCCGACGAACACCGCCGTGGCGTCAGGACGGCCAGGCACCTCCGGCGCGGTCAGCGAACGAACAGACGACCTCTGGGAATTACGGGACTTCGGTGCCAGCGGCTGCTGGTCGTCACGAGACCTCTCCTCCGCCTGAACCGGCACCTGTAGGCCGAGGCTGGTCGTGAGCGGCTCGTTGTCGGCGGTGCACAATGCGCCGCCGTCTTTGCCGCAGCTTCCGCCGCCCATGAGCATGATCGAGACCGCGGCCGCGCCGTCGGGCCGGATGGTCAGTTCCCAGAGATCCAGGCGGCCGTCCACCTGGGCCACGTCGCTCAGCGTGCCGCCTGTCAGCAGCAGCCGCTCGCGCAGGCCCTCGGCTGTGGTCTGCACGTCGTGGCTGAACTCGATCCGGACACGGAACTCGGTTTCGCCGTCGTGCGACCCGGGCGCCTCGCTGAAGCTCGCCGTCAGTTCGCCGCTCGCCGATTCCCCGAGAACGCTGTTGCCGATGCTGTTGCCGATGCTGTTACCTCCGTCGGGCAGCGCGTAGGCGTCGATCCTGCCAATGGGGTTGGTCACCCAGATCGTCTCGTTGTCCGACCAGATACCGCCCGGGGGCATGGAGCTGACATTGCGCAGCTTGATGTCAAGCAAAGGGCGGCGCTCGCCCGTGTCCAGAACGTAGGCCCGCAGCCAGTCGCGGCTGGCTGCCCACATCGTCGTGCCGTCCGACCAAATGCCGTACGCGGGGAAGTGGCCGAAGCGATCAGACTCCGCGATCGTGCGGGTGGCCACATCCAGGGTGTAAATCCCGCGAGGTTGCTGCCCGCTCAACAAGACACCGCTCAACCAGATAGTCGAACCGTCCGACCAGATGCCATTCACGTGCAGACCCCTCAGGTTGTAGTCCATCGCGGCCCTCCGCGCGAACGGTGTGTTGAACGTCCGGTCCGATGTCACCGGCTGGTTCTGATTATTGATCGACGTGATCTCCTGCCATTCGCATTCGCCGGCCGTGGTTGAGCCACGCTCGTAAGCCTCGAGCCGGCGTTGGGTGCCGTTGGCGACCCAGATCGTCGTGTCGTCGCCCCACATCTGGGTCAAGTCCGCGTTGCCGGATCCGTCGCCCAACGCGGTCGGGCTCAAGTGGCAGCCGTAGTTGAAGCGGTAGTCGAGGTCGGTTGCCGTGGCCGGCAGGTGACGTTCGATCTTGCCCTGCTGCAGCGCCGACAGCTTCAGCGGATGAATCCCGAAGTGCGGAGGGTCTACGACCCAGACAATGTCGGAGTCGGCGTCGCCCCAGATCCCGGTCGGCTGCCAGAAGTCTGCGAGAACCGCGATGTCCGCGTAGCCCGGCTCGGCGACGATGACATTGCCGTCGTCGCCGAATCGCAAGCGGACACTGCCTTCAGCCCAGAGATAGGCTGACAGCTTCTCGGCGGGTAGCAGGCTGGAACCGACCGCCGGCGCGATCCTGCGCCGGTGATAGTTGACCGGTTCGGTGTCGTCCACGTCGACGACCAGCGTGCTCTCGATCTGGTTGAACCGCTCGTCCGTGCTGGACGCCGTATGGACCACAACGTAGGACCCGTTGGTCCGGTCCGCGTCGGGACGGGCCGACGCATAATTCTGTTGCTCACGGTTCCAGTTCTGCGGAGTGAACGTGTACTCAAAATCGGTGAGGTCTAGGTTCACGGTAGCGTCTGGGAGGGTGATTCCCAGATAGGAAACCGTGATCGTTACGTCGTCTGTCGGTTGCTTGTCCAGCTTGATCGTGTATCCCGCGGTGTCTCGGCCGTTGTCCACAATATGCAGATGCTGCTCGGAGAGCAGAATGCGGCCCGGCTTGGTCAGCCGGTAGATTCCCAGCGTGTAGTCTGTGGTGTCACCGTTCTCGGCCGTGACCCGCAGTTTGATCGTGTTGGTCTGGCCTTCCACCAGATCGAACTGGAACCGCCTCGCGTCGGGGTCCGCGTCGCTAAGTTCGTTGCCGTCGCCGTCCAGATACTGGAGCCGGGCGTGTATGTCGCTCGTCTCAGCCGCGAAAGACACGAATGTGCTGCCGAACGGAACCGTTGCCGAGTAAGAAAGATCGTTGGCGTCGAACCCGCCGATATCTACCGGATCGCCGTCCTTCTCGTTCACCGCCAAGCTGCTCAGCGTGGCGACATCCGACGCCTCCCGTGCTATCCCGCGGATTTCCATCCTAACAGGCGTAGATGAATTAACGACCCAGTTACTATGAACGATGTTATAAGAATAGAAGTCGTTCGCCAGAGACCAACCCGACTCACCACTCTCGCCTCGCTCGTCAACCAATCGGACTTCCGGCCTCGTGTCAATTGGGACAATATTCTCGTTGATTGTGATCCAATAGACCGTGTTCGCCGCCAGTCTCACCGGGTCCGCAGGGGCGGTGAACACATTGACGCTGTTCGACGTCAGCGAGGACGGATTGGTCAGCGTCGCCAGCACTCTGTCGGGAACGTTGTTGTTGCTCCCGTCGAGCCTGCTGTTCCTGATCATTACTCTCGTATTCTTGCCGCTCGTGTCTCCCAGTTCGATCAGCACTGCGGAAAGCGTGTACAGATCGGAACCTGTCGTGAAACGTTGAGCGACAATATGTGTTGAATTGCTGCGTGTGCCCGGGGTGAGCAGATTGCTGACTAGCTTGGTGTCGTCCCCTATTTCTGTTCCTCTAACCCGCATCGCGAAAGAGCTAGTGCTGGTTGTATCCCACGCGTCTGCTTCTTGAGCCTTGAAAATGTGACTGTCGCCTATGCTCCAGCCGGCTGCGCCCGTTTCGTCATCCGCACCGAATAGTGCCACCTGGGGGCGGTCTGCTGTAGCCACTCCTTCGTTGACCACAACCCAATATGTCTTGTCCGGTTCGAGAGTGACATCAGTCTGAGCCGTAAACCGGTTGACACTGTCGCTCGACAGAGACGAAGGACTTGCGAATACGGCCACATCGGTGCCTGGGACGCCAGCATTGTCTTCCTTCAGCTTGACCGAACCAGTCTTGTCCTGGGCTGTGTTGAACCTGACTTCGATCTCTGAGACCCGGTACCCCGCAGGATGCGCTCCAGTGCGGATGGTCTGGGCCACAACATTGTTGGAGACAACGGTGCTGGTTCTGATGTTGCCCACAAGCTCGGGAAAGGAAGCAACCTGCGCCCCCAGCGGGTAAGCACCGAATGTGGCAAAGCCCGCCAGCAGCAGCACCGCCAGACTCACCTTGGCGAGCAGACGGACGCGCCCGCCACCCGCGGGCGACACAGCCGACCCGGCCCCCTCCCCGGAAGGCACCGACCATGACATCTGTCTCGACATCCCCACCTTCAGCACGTTGATCAGAATCACGCTTGCTCGATACACGAAGCAGGCCAGCGAACTGTAACACCCATAGCACGCTGCAACCCGGCCAACAACATGTGTATCCGTGACCGTAGCCTTTAAATCGACGTGTAGAAAAGTGTCGGTCACGGATTCTTCAACGTGGAGCCCCTCTGTGGTGGCGGGTGTTCCCTGAGCGGATGCTCCAAGAAGGCCACCTCGAGGTCAGCGGCGAGCCCTCGGCGCTGGTTGATGATCCGGTCCAAGTCGGCGGCGAGATCGCCGATTGCCTCGCCCCAGGTCGCCTCGGCTGCCACGGTGACGGTCTGGGAGCTGAGCCGCAGCCCAGGTCTGGTCGGTGAGATCTTTGGCGGCGCGGGGGGACCGTTTCGCCATCTGGGTGCGCACTTGGGCTTTGCCGGCCGCTCGCAGCGCTATGGGGGTTGGGTATTTCACCAGCGCGGCTCTGAGACCCCGTATCGACACCAGCCTTTCTCCCACAGCGCGTTCCAACGCCGGGGAAACAGCCAATAAGGCGTCACGCAGCCGGTTTTACGGTTCTAGTCGCGTCAGCCCCCAGGTCTGTGTCCCGACCGTTGAGGATCCGCAGACGAGCCAACAACTCATCGGTTACCCCCACCCAACTCAGACGATCCGCGTTACGCCGGGCGTAGTCAGCCAGCACCTGAGCGTCGGTGGGGTCGGTCTTGGCCACACCCGCGTAAAGGGGCTCTTCGGATTTCACGGGGGAGTGACCGATGGGAGTAGGTCCCAGTTGGGCGTCCCCGCATACAGGAGTGCCCGTATTCGGTAGTTCGCGAAGTTGGGTAACCCGAACGCTGCCCGTTTGATCCTTTTGATGAGGTTGTTGAGGGCTTCGGTGGGTCCGTCGGTTACCTCGGGTGATGTGCCAGTTGCAGATCTGGGCGCACCAGCGGCTGATGGTACGACCGAGCTGGTTGATCTCCGGTGGGCAGGAGGGGTCTTGGAGGTCATCGGCGAGCCGGGTGGGTGTATTGGAGGCCGAGGACGGGACTGTCGATGTCGTAGATGCCCCGGACGGTTTCGGTGGCGTGGCTGGCGGTGCGTACCTCGCCGTGGGGGTCACCGGCGTCGAGGAGGCCACGGAGGCGTGTCCGACCGCGGTCGCTGATGCGTTCATGCGCAGCGGTGAGGAGACGCCGTGCCCCAGACAGTGGGTCGCCTTTGCGGCCCCGATGTCCCAGGGTTTCGTTCTGGACTCTTCGTCGTACTTCGTCGAGACGCTGGTTCGCTAGTCGGGTGACGCCGAACGGGTCTGCGACTTGCAGAGCGTTGGGCAGGACCCGGTCGTAGGCTGTCCGGTAGGGGCCTGACATGTCGAGTACGGCCCAGCGGATCCCGTCGAGCCAATCTGCGGGCTGTGACCGGAACCAGGCTTCGGCGCTATAGGCTGTTTTACCTGGGACTATGTCGATTAGTTGGTGGTTCCTGACGTCTACGACGGACGTGCACCACTGCTTGGTCCGGTACTTTCCGCGCCGCCAGAACAGCGTCTCGTCTACCCCGACAGCCTCAACCTTCCCTACCCGATCGGTGTCTGCTTCCAGCAGTGCCTCACCCCAGCGGCGTACCTCGTCGTTGACCGTGTGCCAGTCGCAGCCCAGTTCTTCGGCGACTTCGTCGACCGAGCGACCCAGCTTCCCGACCTGGCTGGTGACCCACCGTGCTGCCCGGGATGTCAACAACGCCCGCGGAGGGGCAATAGCCGGGTCTTGTTCGACGAACGACCGGCGTGCACATCCACGATCCGGGCACCTCCAGCGGCGCTTCCGCCACCGCAGCCGCACCGGCCGGCCGAACGCGGGAAGGTCCACCAGCACAGCTGTCCGATAGCCCTTGGACCACACTCCACCACCGCAATCCTCACAGGTCGGGCGGGGTTGGCGGGACCGGATCACCACCACAAGCGGCCCGTTCTCGCCCCGCTCGTCGATACCCTCCAGGTCAACGTCGCCGAGGCCTACCAGCAGCTCGCACATACGCGTAGGATCAACTTCCACAGGGGTCCTCCTGCCTCGGATGTCATCTTTCAACAGCCGATTATGGAGGACCCCTCCTCACTTCTGGTGGATTACGACCCCCATCCCATATCCCCCTTCTCCCCCCTCATTTCCGAAGAGCCCGTTTTCACGTGGCGCGGTGGTTCACCGAAGGCTTGACCCTGGTGCGGCGGGAACTGCAACGCCGCGACCCCGAGGAGCGGCCCCCCACGTTCGAGCCGGACCTGTTCCGAGCCCGGTTCACTCTCCTGCGGCGGGCGGATCATCTCACAGACGGGCACCAGAAGCATCTGGATCGCCTGTTCGACGCGTATCCGCGGCTCCGCACTGCCTGGGACGCGCTCCAGGAGCTCTACCAGCTCTACGAAGCCGAAGACCTCGACGGCGCCAACCAGGCCCTGGGGCGGTTCGCCGACCTCTACGCCACAGGCCAGATCCCCGAATACCACGACATCGTGGACACCATCATCGCGTGGGGAGAAGAAATCCTGGCCTACCACCGCAGCAGACGAGCAACCAACGGACCCATCGAAGGGATCAACAACCTGCTCCAAGTCCTACGCCGCGTCGCTCACGGATTCACCAACACCAACAATTTCGCAGCCCGAGGAGTGCTCGTAACATGACCCCCACACACCGACAACAGCAGCCCTACCCCACGTTTTCGCGAAGCCTCAACAATTTCGCAGCCCGAGGAGTGCTCGTAACATGACCCCCACACACCGACAACAGCAGCCCTACCCCACGTTTTCGCGAAGCCTCTGTTCCTCCTGTGCCAACATGGGCGGTGGGGCTCCCTCTCCTCGCTGCCGTACCTAGCAGTCAGCAGCTTGGAGAGGACCCCCCTCACCGCCTGGTATTTGGGGTCACAGGGTGGGGAATTTCACTGATCGAGAGTGGGGAATTTCACTGATCGGCAACAGCGGAGCGGTTACGGCGGCTCCGATCGTCACTTTCGGGCTCGGTTACCCGTTGGGCGCTTTTCTACGCCGGGTGGAGTTGTATGGGTGGTCGAGGGAAGTGGCCGCTGCGGATCTGTTGCTGGGTTCATCTTTGATGAGGTTGACCCGATTGAGTGAACGCTTCCGGTAAACCAAGTGCGGTTCAACTTGACAAACACTCAGGAGCATCCGGGTGACCATCACTCAGCCAAACCTGGCGGGATTCACATTGGTGGACTCCAACCCCCCTGTCGGATCCCCTACTCCGCACCATTTCACGAAGGCCCCAACGTCTCAACGATCCACCCATCTACGGTGCCGTGGCTATCGATCGTCTCTGTAGCTACACCAAAGCTCCATCAGGCTCTTCGTCCAGATACCTGACCATGTCACTTTGCTTAACTACGTTCAAATAAAGGCTAACGAAGAACGCAAACACGACGAATACCAGCCAAGTTTGAAAGAACACTCTCGCGTCGTAAACGTTTCGACATGCCGTCCCACACGCAGTGAGAGAAGGTTCAATCACGAAGAAGTAAACTAGAGCTATGAAAGCTAGACTTACAAGCCCCAAAATATATGGCCACATTGTAGATATAGCAGCTAGTCTCCTAAGTCTACCTTTGGAACTTCTTATCAAGTAACCCTTCGACAGATTGTGTGATCGCCAGTTATTGTACTCCACAAGAAAGGGTCTATGGGGTAGAGGGTACAGTTCAGATTGTTCCAATCTTCGTACGATATACCTCTTCACAAGAGATCCAATGTACGAGCGCCGTACATGCTCCAACCAAGCAATACATAGTGCGCTAATGGTCGCTAAGATCACAATGTTACCTACGGCACTAAAGAGGAGGGAGTTCGGAAGTGTGGGAAAGATCGAAAGCGAACCCCCCAGTAAGAAAAGGGTGAGTATTACAGTCGTAAAGAACTTGTCCACCGTCAAACGTCGTTCATCGTAGCGGTCAGCAGACTCCAGCACTAACTGATACTGTCTCAACAACAGCCTTCCTTCGTCTAGAGTAGAAGGATCATGTGAGCCATACATACTAGGGAACCTCCTATAGATTTCTCAGTCGACTCAACTTACTCTAGAGGGAAGGGTTGTTCGAAGCAAGAGTAGGAACAGGCCAATCTGACCGGATGGATCTCTTTAGGGCTCTTCAGAGACGAGTAGAGATAAGGGGGATCTGCCAGGGTTGTTGATGAGCGCGTTGCACATCTGGTTGCTGTGCCGTTCCAAGGCCCATTTCAGGTTCTGTTGTGTCCTAGCCAGTGCTGTGGTACCGTTCACTTCAGCGCTGCCGGTGGCCACCGGGCGATGGTTGTCACGGTCGGTGCGTACCAGATCGGCTAACACCTAGGCGTCACAACGGTCAGATTTCGCTTCGCCCAGATGATAAAGCGCCCGCCAACAGGGACACGGCCTTGGGATTGATCGCATACACCTGATAGCCCGCTGGGGCCAGGCTACTAACCCAGAGGCCACGATCCGTCTCGATGCCTATCGCCACCTCGGCCAGCTCCGACTCCGATACGTGCACCCCAACCATCTCATGCAAACGGCCAATCCGCTTGATCCATCCCTGGAAGCGAGAAAGACCCAGCCGGACTCCGTGATCTTCCATAAGATGCACATCGTGGTCGCCAGCCGCGGTTAGCTTTTTTGGAGGGAGACGATTGAGGGTGCGGGGGGGCGGAGCCTGTTCTGGGGATTCTTCTGGCACCGGTCGGTGAGGAGGTGGGGTGTGCTGGTGGGGATGTCGAAGAGGATTCTGGTTTTGAATGGGTCGTGGGATTGCAGTAGTTCGAGGCTGGTGTAGGAGGCGCTGAGCAGCCGCTGGTTGTCGTCGATGTATTGGTCGGCCTCGGCGGCGCCGCAGAGGTGGCGTCCTCGCCGGTCGGCAGCTTCGGGCAGCATGTTGTTGTCGAAGACGAACAGGGTGGGGGGGAACCCTGTGTACCAGTTTTGCCACAGGAACTGTGGTCGGGGGGTGTTGTCGGTCTTTTTCTTGGGTGGGGTGTAGTAGCGGAGTTGCATGTATGCCTTGAGTTTCGCGACGAGTGTTTGGATGGGTTCGGTTCCCCGGTCGAACTCGATGAAACGGACGATGCTCCCGACCCCGGCGGGACCGAAGTCGACTGCGTAGTGGATCACCGCGTCGGTAGCGAGGGACTGGTTTTCGCTGTAGGGATGCCCGACCTCTACCTCCCAGGAGCACTCATCGTCGGGGTAGGTGGCTGCGAGCTGGCTGAACGCGACGCCCACCGTGTTGGTTCCTTGTAGGTGCGGGTTGGGTTGGTCGTGGGGCCTGTAGGGACGTGGACGCACCCCGAAGGTGGCGATGGCCTGTTGGTGGCCGTCGGCGGTGAGCATCCACGAGGAGTGTTCCTTGGGGGCCCATACGTTCCAAGCGACGACGCCGGATTTGCGGAGGTGCTGCAGGGCGCGGGCTATCTGGCTGTCCGAGACGTGGGGGAACCGGGCTCGCAACTGGCCGGAGGTACCGGTGCGGCACAGGTACAGGTGGCGGTGTATGCGTCGTCGGAGGTCGACGCTCATAGGTTTCCTATCCATCGCGGTCCGTCCCGGCTGTCCGGCGGGTGTTGTTTCCGGCTGCCCGGTGGGGGAGGTTTGAGGTGGTCGCGGATACGTTCGGTGAGGCTGTCGAGAGCGTCGAGGGTGTCCCCGACGTTGCGGTAGCCGCTGTTTCGGGCGATGCTCTTGGTGAGCTGTTCGGTGTCGGCGTCGTCGTTGCGGCGGTGTGCCCAGAGTGCATCGATGGGGACGGAGCCGACCTTGAACGGGTCGGTGCGTGAGCCTCGCAGTTGGACCTGGCCGACGAACGCGAATTTGGCGAGACGTTGCAGGGTTCGGGGGTTGACGTGGCCTGCCCGCTGCGTGGTGAACTTGCGGGCTCCTTCGTCGTCGACGGCGGAGGTGATGAGATGGCTGCGGTTGGTCATCATCGCGGTGAGTGTGAGGGTCGAGAGGCGCTGTGGGGCTTGGCACATGAGGTGGAGGCGTCCGCCGAACTTGCGGCTCTGCTCGGCGAGGGCGGCGGTCATCTGCCGTATCGCGTCGTCGACTATCTGCGCCTGGTCTACCCAGACATGGCAGGGACGGCGCTGGTCTTCGGGGATGTCACGTCGGGAGAGGAGCGCCTCTAGGACGCTGTACACCATGAGGGCGGCTACGAGCTTGTCTGTGTCGCCGGTACCGCGGAGACGGACCAAGATGATCCCGCCCCGGTCGATCGCCTGGCGGAGATCGAACGTCGGCTCCGACGCGCCGAGCAGCGACGCTATGGACTCGGCGGTGCGGAGACGGTCTACGAGGGACATGAGCGGTGTGAACTCGGATCCTCCGTAGGCGAACCGGGACCAGTATTCCTTGGTCTGTTGGGACAGGTGGGCGGTGACGATTCCTCGCCATTCTTCGTCGCCGAGGAGCGGCCCTAGTTGGAACACGGTCGGTTTCATACCGGGGGGGAGGATGAGCGCCGACTCGAGGAGCGTGCGGACGGAGTTGACGGTGATACCGATGGCCCGGTTGTTGATACCGTGCCGCCACCCGACCGCGGCGGCGAGAGCGTCCGAGATCGAAGCCATCCGTTCTTCGAGCTGGTCACGGTGGGTGATAGCGAACGGGTTCCACGCGGTCTGTTCGGGCTGTCCGAGTTCGAGTGAGAGCTCGTAGACCCGATGGTGGTAGTAACCGAGGAAATCTTTGAGCCGTGTGATGCCGGTGCCGTGCGGGTCGACGAACACGACGCTATGCCCAGCATCCGCGGTAGCCAGTATCCGTCCGAGGGACGACTCGGTTTTGCCGCACCCGGAAGCTCCGCAGCAGAGCGTGAACAGCGTGTCGTCGAGGGGAACCGCCCCGAGGAAGGCTTGTTCCCTGCGGTTGCTGACAGTCCCGAGCGGCCAAAGCTCCGCGTCGGGCTGCCAGCGGGGAAGGTGGGCGGGTGGCGGAGCGACGATCCCGTCGGAGCGGACAACGTTGGTGGAGGGACAGTTCACAGTGGGAGGTATCAACAGCCCGGCGATAGCGGACGCGTTGACCCGGTTCAGCCGCCGCCGCGTGACGCGTCCTCCGTCGAAGCGACGGTCGAAGTCCTCGCGGCGGCGGATGGAAGAGTCAGCCCCTCGGGGGAAGCCGAACAGCCGCCAGGAGCGGACCTTCCACCAGTTGTACGAAGACCCGTACACGTCGAACGCAGCCACAGCAGACTGGAGCATCTGTGGTGGCCGTCCCTCCACCGGCGACTCCGCCTTGACGAGGATCTGAGCGAGGAACTGAACATCCGCGGTGGACATCTGCGACCAGGCCGCGTTGATCCGATCAGACGTGGCCCGTCTGCGTAGCCGCCCCTCCTGTCTGCGGGTCGCCGTGGCCGGGTCCCGTTCCCACCGGGAGCCGCGGGTGAACTCGTCACGGAACTGGTCCCGGATGTTCGGCTTCGGTGACGACCCGTCTTTCTTCTCGAAGCGGGCTATCGCCTCCTCTCCCACCGGCGTCGGGCTGCGGGGGTGACGGGAATGAGGTCGACGACGACATCGAGCGATTCGTCGGGGTCCACATTGGACATGGCGGCGACCAGCGGGGTGAGAGGATCAGGGTCGAGCGGGGTCGAGTGCAGCGGCCAGAACGCCTCGTTAGCGAGGACCATCTCCGCCCTCGCCGTGAACCGGCACGGCGGTTCACCGCTCAGAGGGTCGGGTTCCGGTTCTGGGTCCGGCGGTGGGTGTAGGTCCACCGCGGTGTTTGCCTGCTGTTCCGACCAAACAGGCTCGGGTTGGCTGCCGAACCCAGCGAGGAGCCGCTCAGCAGCGGCCCGGTCGGCGCCGGGTTCCCTGTCCCCTCGGGGAACAGCCGCGCGCAGCCCCAACAAGTCAGCCGTCACATCCAGGAACCCCACAAACCCAGAGGGGGGACCTGACGGAGAGGGGGCTCCTCGCGGGGAGGAGGGACCTGACGGAGAGGGGGGTAGGGCAGCGGCGGAAAGGTGGGGCAGGGGCGGAAAGGTGGGGCAGGGGCGAAGGGGCTGTCGACGCCGAGAGCGGCGAAACGCTGGCCGTGGCCAGTGAGGGATCGGAGACGGGTGGTTCAGGGCGGAGTCCTTCACCCACCGAGCTGAGAACTTCTTGGGCAGGGAGAAATTCGGTTTGGTGGTACACCGCGGCCCGGAGAGGACGCAATCGGTCCTCGGTCGTCGTAAGGGTCATGAGGCATAACCCTTCCGCTACCGCGCGGAACCGGACGCGTACACGGTCCGACTGGCGTCGGCGGAACAACCCCACGTTACGAGTTCGTGCAAGCTGCCTCGCGAAACGCAGCACGGACTCGGGGTCCGGGTCGAACTCGTCGGTCGGCAGCAGAGCAAGCTCGACCAGTTGAGGATCTCTCACCATGGCATGGCTCCTATAAGGTCTGGCCTTCGGCCAGCCCGCATTAAGAGACGGTCGGCTGACTGCCAGCGGCGCAGCGCGTGGTCGGTGACGGCAAAACGCCTGCAAACCGGCGGTTTGACGACCAGGCGACCACAGGCGATACGAAACATGCAATCCACGCTCGCACCACGCCTAGCACCTCATCTATAGGCTCCCCTAAGCCTCGATCTAGAACTCGACCTAGAACATCCCCTAAAATCCGAAGGTTGGGGAACAACGCCAGGTGGCCATAAGGCGCGCGCCACCGCCCGTCGGGGCCGTGGACCCACCCTGCTCGAAGCCGACCAGCCCAATCCTGTCGTGAACAGTACCGGGACCGACAGTTCTCAAACGAGTGTTATCGAACTCGGTCCGACTCGGCTGCCCGCCAAGCTCGGGTCGTATCAGTGTGCGGACGTGGATCACGGTAGGTCGGCTGTGATAGTGGTCCGGTCGCTGCTGGTCGGGAGGTCAAGGGTCGGGACCATTGAAACGGCGAATGATGGGGAGCGGATGTCCCTGTTGTGGGCCACGAGCCAGTTGGTGAGCACCCGCAATCCGGACCCGCTGCGATTGGTGATCTGTTCCCTTCCTCGCCCGGTGATGGCTCCCTGATTGCCACTTTGGCTGTCGCGTAGCGTTTCTCAATGGTGCCCACGGTCACCCGCGCGCGGTAGGTAACTACCACCCTGCGCCGAGCGATTTGTCATATCGGCCAGCGTAGGGTAACGCTAACCTTTGTCGTTTACTGGCACAACCGCCTGAGGCTGGCTACTATCGCGGCAGTAGCAGCCAGTTGCGGCAGCCTTCGGGGTGTCTCATGTCGTCGCCGGCGGTGCCGATTGGCAGAGGGAGGAGGCCAATGGACCAGAAGATGCTTCGAACTAGCGAGGCCTGCGCCTATTTGAGTGTGTCGCGCACCACGTTTTGGCGCTGGCGGCGAAAGGGGATAGTGCCCGACGGGAGGCTCGTCGGCCGAGTGGAGTTGTGGCTTCCCTCGGAACTGGCAGCCGCTTTGGAGAAGTACAAGCGGCAGCGGCCCCGTAGGAACCCCCCAGATGCGTGATTCCCTGCGGGACTGGATTGGGAGGTGCGCTCGGAGGTAGCTCATGTCGGTAGTGGGAATAGCGGACGCGGAAACGAGTCCCGATGGCAGCGGGACTCGTTTCTTAAGAGCATCTCTTGGTGAGTGCTATTGGCGGTGAACCCGCTGCTCGTATGGTAGCGGGTTTTTCGGCGGCGTCTGCACTTTGAGGAGAGGAGTGAGTTACGCCGTTCCCGTTTCGTGGGGTTGCTGCCCCATCGTTGGTTGACCACGGTCCTGTTCCCGGTTCGTCGGCGGGTCGGGCTGGGGTTAGGTGGCGGAGCGAAGGTGGTGCCCGTCGGATGCGTCCGGTGGGTTTGTTGGACCGTCTGCGGTGGGCTGATAGCGATGGACGGCTGGGCTGCTCTGGTTTGGCGCTGGCCGGTTTGGTCATCGCGTTGGTGGTGGAGGACACCGGCTTGTGGGGCCGCGGGTTCGTGCCGGTGCGGTATCGGCGGCTGGCAGCGGAGTCGGGCTACTCGCGGTCAACGGTGGCCCGCCGCCTGCCAGTGGTGCTGCAGCGACTCGCCGCGGTGGGCGTCGTCGACTACCGGCGCCGTCCGGGGGAGGCCTATCGGGTGCGGCTGGTGGTGGAACTCGACGTGTTGCAGCGTTGGGGGGTGGCGTGGGTGCCGTGGCCTCTGGCTGACGCGTCGCATCGGCTCCATCCGGGGGGGTGGTCTCACACGGACCGGGCCCGGGCCGCGGCCTGGTGGAGCTTCGCCAACTGGAATGGTGACATCAACGGTGCGGTGGGTGTCGAGGGTCTCGCCGCCCGCGTGGGGCTACGTCCCTCCACTCTCAAGCGGGGTCCGACTCCGGAGGGTCTGTGGTCAGACCCAGGCAAGTGTCTCTCGGTTAGCGGCTGGTCTGACGCTGGTCTGGGTGCCCATCGGCGGGATGTGCGCTATGAGGATTATCGGTGCGCGGTTGCGGCCCGCTCAGGTCGGGAGGGGGCATCGGTCCGCCGGGACGAACACGTCCCCAATTCCTCAGCGGCGCTAGACGGTTTCGCCGAGGACCACAGCGGGGCTGATCTCTGGGAACGGTGGGGTGGTCTCATCGACGGATCCCCCAACCCTGTTGATACAACCACCAACTCTCGTACATCTTCGGCTGCGTCGTTCTTGAACTCCGGTGAAGGGATCGAAGATCACAACCAGGTGCAGAGACCGGCCGGTGGGACCTGTGGTCCGGCACGGCGGAGGACTCGCCGCACTCCGGACCGGTGGCGTTACGAAGCCGCCACCACGTCAGCCCGGTGGGAGGGGCCTGCCCCGGAGCACGTGAGGGGTCTGGCTCGACGGTTCGGGTGGCATGTCGCCGAGCAGGCCGCCCTGGAAACGCATCGGGTGGTGACGTTGGGTCGCCCGGTCCGCTCGGCTAAGGGGTTGGCTACCCATTTCGCGGTGTGTTTCGCCCGTCCCGGGTCGTGTTCGGGCCAGCATTCGGGGCCGTGCGGTCGGCTGCGGCTGGACCAGCACCGGGCGCGGCGTCTCGACGAGGAACAGGACCAGACCACCGCAAACCTCAACACGTCGGTCCGGAACCCGACCCGGACGGATCCGACCGTTGAAGGGGCGGCGGCTGCCCGAACCGGTAAGGAAGACCGGCCGGCCGATCCGGCTGCGGCCCTTGCCGAAGCCGCAAAGGATGCCTCCCCGCGGCTAAGGGCTCTCGCGGCGCGGGTCAGCAAACGGTTCGCCAGCACAACACCCGATTGCATCGGAACGGAAGCTGGTCCATGACCTTGGTGTCTCCGCAGCAGGTCTCAGGTCCCGGGAGCCCGAAAGTGCCTCCACACAGCGCAGAAGCGGAGGAATCGGTGATCGGTGCCCTGCTCCGGTCACGGACGGTCACCGACGATGTGTTCGACCGGCTGGCTGCCGAAGATTTCTACGTTCCCTCGCACCGCCGCATCTTCTCTGCTATGCGTGGTCTCTACGACGGGAACCAGCCGATCGACACCGTAACCGTGGTCGACCGGCTCCACCGCGCAGACAAGCTGCAAGCCGTCGGCGGTCCCGTAGCGGTGACCAAATTCTGGGACCAGGTACCTTCCGCCGCGAACGTCGGCTACTACACCCGGGTAGTGGAGGAACACGCGCTGAGGCGGCGGATGCTGACCGCGGCCTACTGCGCCATCGAGTTGGCTACTGACCTCTCAGGCGAAATCGACGCGGCCCTAGAGGGGGCGGAGCGGGCCATGCTGGCGGTCGGGGAGCGGCGAGCCGGCGGCGACCTCCCTCTGTTGGGCGACCTCATACCAGGAGTCCTCGAGGACCTCGAGCGGCTTGAGACCCAAGGCCGCGACGTTGCGGGTGTTCCCACCGGCCTGCCGGATCTCGACCTCATGCTCGGTGGCCTACAGCCGTCCACGCTGGTAGTCGTGGCAGGCCGGCCCGGGATGGGCAAGAGTGCCCTAGCCATGAACATCGCCTCGTTCGTGGCGATCCATCACGGACCGGTAGCGTTCTTCTCCCTCGAGATGTCCTCCCGCGACATGGCAAGACGCTGGTTGGCCTCCGAGGCGGGGGTGGACTCCATGACGCTACGAACCGGTCGGGAACCCGGAGGGCAACAAGGGGATTCGCCACAGACGTGGGCGGCGCTTATCCAGGCTGCCTTCGGCCTCGAGGGGGTGCCCCTCCACATCGACGAGTGGTCACGAACAGTCGGGGAAGTCCGAACCAAGACCCGCCGACTCAAACGCAACCAAGGACTCGAGCTGGTAGTGGTGGACTACATGCAACTCATGGTGGCGTCGGGTCGCCGAAGGGAGAACCGCCAACAAGAAATCGCGGAGATCAGCCGCAACCTCAAAGGGCTCGCCAGCGAACTGGCGATCCCGGTGATCGCGGTCTCCCAACTCAACCGGGCGCTCGAGTCCCGCCACAACAAACGGCCCCAACTGGGTGACCTGCGCGAGTCCGGAGCGATCGAACAAGACGCCGATGTGGTACTGATGGTTTACCGCGACGACTACTACCACCCGAAAACCACAGAGCCGGGCATCGCCGAGATAATCGTGGCCAAGCATAGGTCCGGACCCAACGGTGTGATCAAGACCACCTTCTCCGCCGAACACACCCGCTTCGGCACCCAGCCCCACCACAGCAGCCGCACGGCACAGCCCAAGGATCCCGACCCCGGCGGACCCTGTACCGACGCGTGACGACCGGACGATCCCGACCCGTGGAGAACCCCCGTGGTCGGCGGGCTCGGCGCAGCCAATAGCCACTCCGTCTTCCCGCCGGCGGTGTACCGACCAGGTCGACGCTGTGGGCAGCCACACACGGACAGGACAGAACCGGTCCGTCGTCAGCGGCTAGGCGCAGAAAGAGGAGACGCTCGCGGAGACTCTAGATTCGATGCTGTTTGGAATGCCTGCACAGGATCCGGCTGGCGGCGGTTCAACAGTTCGGGACTCTCCTACCCTGCCACAGCTCGAAGGCCCTGAGCAAAGCCCGCGAGCGGCTGGCCAGACGGGGACTGATCGAGCACCGCCGACTGAGGCCGGGTCACACCGCTTGGGCACTCACACCAAAAGTGCACCTCCACCTGACCGCGACCGGTCATCTACCAGCCCTCCGGTCCGTCGAGATCGACGGTCTCAACAAGCCCTCACACCCCGCGGTACTGCCGAAGTCATCACCACCCTCGCCCGTCTAGCCAACACCGCATCGAGCGCCTCACACTCATCCTCCAGAAGTGCATTGAACCGCCCCGGGTTTGCCGGAGAGTGTTTTATGTGACACCTGCTAGTGGTGCTGGGGTGTGCTGTTGATGGTAGTTGGCCTCCTTTTCTGCTGGTCGTATGTCCCCGATTGGTTCGAGGAGCCTTCGGTGGTTGAACCAGTCCACGTACTCGAGGGTGGCGTACTCGACCTGGTCGAGGTTGCGCCATGGCCCTTTGTTCCGGATGAGTTCGGTCTTGTAGAGGCCGATCACCGACTCGGCGAGGGCGTTGTCGTAGGAGTCACCGACGGAGCCGACGGAAGGTTCGATCCCGGCTTCGGTGAGGCGGCTGCTGTAGCGGATGGATAGGTATTGGCTGCCGGCGTCGGAATGATGCACGAGACGGCGTTCGGGATCTGTGGTGTCAGGACGGCGGGCCCAGATTGCCTGCTCGAGCGCGTCGAGGGCCAGGCCGGTACGCAGCGAGTTCGACACCCGCCAGCCGACGATGAACCGTGAGAAGGCGTCGACAACGAACGCTGCGTAGACGAAGCCCGACCAGGTCCGAACATACGTGAGGTCGGCAACCCAGAGCCGGTTCGGAGCGTCGGCGTCGAAGCGGCGATCTACCAGGTCGGTGGGGCGGGCAGCGTCCTCATCCGCGATGGTCGTGCGACGTTTCTCACCCCTGACCACGCCTTTCAGTCCCTCGAGACGCATCAGGCGTTCCACGGTGCAGCGGGCCGCCTCGATGCCTTCACGCTGGAGCTGGCGCCACACCTTGCGAGCTCCGTACACCCCGAAGTTCGACTCCCACACCCTCCGAATCTGAGACTTCAGCACATCGTCACGCCGGGACCGGGCCGACCGGCGCTCAGGTTCGCGTTCCCGACGTTTGTGCTCCCAATAGGTAGACGGGGCGATCGGCAACTCAGCACAGATCGGCTCGACCCCGAACTCCTGACGGTGCTCATCTACGAAGGCTGTCAACTGCGGGGTAGGCGGTCGAGCTCCGCCTGCGCGAAATACGCAGACGCCTTCCGCAAGATCTCATTCGCCCGCCGCAACTCACGAACCTCCCGGCGCAGCTCCCGCAACTCGGTACGCTCATCGGAGGTCAACCCAGGCCGCTGGCCCTGGTCCCGCTCGGCCTGGCGCACCCACTTACGCAACGTCTCGGACGAACATCCGAACTTCTCAGCAATCGAACAGATCGCCGCCCACTCCGAGCGGTGCTCCCCCCGATGCTCCAACACCAACCGGACAGCCCGCTCCCGAACCTCCGGCGAATACATGATCGGTCTACCCATGACTCCATTATCTCCCAACTAATCGAGTCTCCGGAGAAACCGGGGCGGTTCACATACCGCGGACCCCAACCCGGGGATTGAGAATAGGTCGCAACCCGCTCCTGCGGCCACCCCGCTCCAACCAAGACTGCACCTGTTGGGCTACTTGAGTCAGCTCACATATCGAGCCCAAGCCTCCATCAGTCGGCGGCGACGTTCCAGCAGGTCACTCCTCGCGTAGGCCTGTTCAGCAGCCGACCCCACCCGATGCGCTAGACAAGCCTCGGCCACCTCCCGCGCCACTCCCGTCTCCCCGCACCAATCTCGAAACGAGCTTCTCATCCCATGCAATGTCCCCCCCAGATCAAGCCGTACAGGTAGCTTCGTCAAAACCCACGAACCGATCTCCCCACCCGACACCGACGGGAACACCCAGCCTCTGGGACCCTGCGAATAGCGGCGGGCTTCGGCCAGCACCTCCACCGCCCGCCCCGACAGCGGCACCCTGTGCTCGCGGCCGGATTTCATACGATCGGCGGGAATCGTCCACGTCCCCGCCTCGAGATCGATCTCCTGCCACACCGCACACCGGACCTCGGCTGAACGGGCGGCGGTCAGCACCAAGAACTCGAACGCCAACTGAACGGTCGGATAAGTACCAGACGCCCGCACCTTGGCCAACGCTTCGCTAACCCGGCGATGCGGGAGAGCACGATGATGTCTCTTAGCTCCGTTCTGTTTCGGCAGCGCAGCAGTAACCGCGTCACCCGCCGGGTTGTCCTGCCGATACCCCTGAGCGATGGCCCACTTCATGACCGCCGCCACACGCTGCCGTACCCGCCGCGCCGTTTCCGGCTTAGTCGTCCAGATCGGAGACAAACAGGCCATCACGTCCGCCGACGTGACCTCATCAACCCGCTTTGAGCCGATAACAGGCAACACATAGGCAGCCAAAGACGACCTCCACTGCCCCTCAGACTTCCCACCCGGTTTCCACTTCCCCGCGTGCAGGGCGATCACCTTCTCAACCGCCCCCCCAAACGTAGGGACAGCACCAGAGCGCAACCGCACCGGATCATCACCCCCCAGCGCCGCTCTGCGGTACTCGAACGCCTTCGCCCGAGCCTCCGCAAGACTCACATACGGGTAACGACCCAACCCCAAATCCCGTCGCTTGCCGTTCACGGTTCCCCGCCAGATCCACGCCTTCGAACCAGACGGCTGAACCCGAAGCATCAAACCATGCTCATCGCCATACTTGCCCGCCCTGGACACCGAACGCACAAACGCGGCTGTCAACTTTGGCAATTCCCTCTCCCTCCCCGTCCCACAGCGTACCACTAAGCGTCCCACACACAAATGCAACTACCCGGAACCGAAGGGAGGGTCAGGAAACAGCCCTGGCCTGCTGTTCGCTAAGGGTGAGCTGATAGAAGGGCTAGATAAATACCCGTTGACCTGGGTGTATGGTCACTTCTGAAACGTGGAGTGACAACCAGCAACGTCGTGGGCCCGGAGGGAATCGAACCCTCGACCTTCGGATTAAAAGTCCGCTGCTCTGCCGACTGAGCTACAGGCCCACCTGTCAGGGTAGCGGCGAGCGGGTCTTCTCATTGCGAGGGGCTAGCGGCACCGGGGACGATAGGCTCGGTGGGTGATCGGCTACGGATACTCGGGGATGCCCACCTCAGGGATGGCCGACGGCGCCTTCCTCGACGGGCTGGAGGAACGGGGCCACCAAGCCTTCGAGTTGGCCTTCACAAGAGGGTTCCCCTGGAACGAGAGGAGGTGTGCCCGGTTCGGCCGGGCAGCCGCTGATCGGGGAATCGGGCTCTCGGTCCATGCCCCGTACTTCGCAGTGCTCACGGTTGCCGACGAGGACCGGGCCAAGCAGTGCAGGGGAGCATTGGAGCACACGCTGAAGCTGGGCGCCGAGTTGGGCGCCCGGATCGTCGTCTCTCATCTGGGACCGCGGAGGGAGGAGGATCCCGAGGTATTGCTGGACCGGATGTGCGAGCACCTCGGTTGGATCGGGTCCAAGGTGGCAGGACTGGGGGTGTCGCTCGGATTGGAGACCACGGGCCGGGCCCGCCATATGGGCAGCCTCGGAGACATTGCCCTGCTCTCCGCCGAGTTCCCATTCGTCCGGCCGGTGGTCGACTGGGCGCACGTGCACGCCATCAGCCAGGGCGGATTGGTGTCCCCCGAGGCCTTCTCCGCTGTGTTCGCGTTCCTGCGGGACAACTTTCCGGCTTGGAAGGTGGATCCACTCCATACCCAATTCAGCGACGTGTTGTACGGGGAGATGGGCGAGATCCGCCACCTCCCCTACGGTGAGGGGACCCTTCGAGCCGAGCCTCTGGTCAAGGCCGCACGGGAGGCCGGGATACGCATGACGGTCATCTCCGAGTCCCGCGATATGCGGTCGCACGATGCCATCCACTCCGAGATAGCCGTGGCCCTCCTGGCTTCGGAGCCTGAAACTACGGGTACTCGCCCGGTGGCGAGCGGCGCTATCGAGTTCCCTGTAGCTCCGCGGGTTCGGGACACCGCCGAAGGGTTCGCCCTGGCCGGGTACCAGCGCCGGCTACGCCTCTCGAACCTCGACAAGAGATTCTTCCCCGACGGCTACACGAAAGGTGATCTGATCTCGTACTACGCCTCGGTGGCCCCGGTACTGCTCCCGCATCTGGACGACAGGGCGATAGTGATGTCCAGGTATCCGGACGGCGCCGAGGGAGATTCCTTCTACGAGAAGCAGGCACCCGGTCACCAACCGGACTGGATGCCGCTCGCCCCTCTCGGATCGAGCACCAAGGGCGGGGCCATCGATTACGTCACGGCTCTGGATGCCGAGTCGCTCATGTGGCTCGCCAACATGGGCTGCATCGAGATCCACCCGTGGCTGTCCCGTCTACGCGATATCGAATCCGAGGACTTCGCGGTGTTCGATCTCGATCCCGCCGAAGGGGCCGGCTGGGAGCAGGTCGTGTCGGTGGCCAAGCTGCTCGGGGTGGCGCTGGACCGGCTGGGATTGCGCGGCTATCCGAAGACCTCCGGATCCCGCGGGATACACGTGTACGTCCCGCTGGAACCCGGGCACACGTACCGGAGGGTGCGGCGTTTCGTCGAGCGGGTCGGGCAACTGCTGGCCGCCGCCGACCCGGAAGGCGTGACCATGGACCGGCATATACCCAACCGCAAGGGAAAGGTCTTCGTCGACGCGGGCCAGAACCGGGCAGGAGCCACGATCGCCTCCGTGTACTCGGTGCGACCCCGCCCGGGTGCACCTGTCTCCACGCCGGTGCGCTGGGAAGAACTCGATCACGTCACTCCCGGGGACTTCACCGTGGCCACGGTCTGGGACCGGATCTCCCGTCACGGGGACCTCTTCTCTCTCGTGCTGGAAGGAGGCCAAGTCCTCGACCATGCCGAGGAAGCCATGGGGATTTGTTGTTAGTTAATAGTATCTATTTGATAGGTAGGGTTAGGTCAGCGTAGTGTCCGCTATCAGTTGTGCTGTCCGTGTCCCATGTCCCCCGTGGGAGAAGGGTCGGCGTGCGGTTGGGCGGCCAGGCCGTTCCAGACCGTGTCGACGGTCTGTTCAATGCGTCTCCTAGATTCGGAAGCCCCGAAGATGTGCCTTGTGAAAACCGCCCCGACCATTGCCTGGACAGCTGCCTCAAGATCGACGTCGGCCCGGATCTCTCCCCGGTCCACACCGCGTTGCAGCACCGAGATCGCCTCATCCCTCCGCGGGCGTAGGAGCCGTTCCCGTAGCAGTTCGAGGAGTTCGGGACTGCGGCTCTCCTCGACGAGCAGGGCGCCGATCAGCGCGAAGCCCGG
Organism: Candidatus Spongiisociaceae bacterium; assembly: GCA_965219685.1. Taxonomy (GTDB): domain Bacteria; phylum Actinomycetota; class Acidimicrobiia; order Spongiisociales; family Spongiisociaceae; genus JAPPFW01. The sequence goes on from CBDCOH010000002.1 coordinate 3,163,234, forward strand.
ACCCCGCTGGAGGGCACGCCGGTTCTGCAGGATCATCTCGACGATGTCGGAACGTATGTCGCCGGTGTCCGGCAGCGGGCCCAGATCGTCTCTCAACGCTCCGAGCGCGGCGGCTACCAACTCCTCCTTGGAGGAGTAACGGCGGTAGATGGTGGTCTTTCCGACACCGGCCTTGGAGGCCACCCCCTCAACGGACATTCCCGCATATCCCCGATCAGTCAATAGCTTCAGGGTTGCTCGGAGGATCGCTTGGTCGGTCTCCGGATCACGGGGCCGGCCGGGCTTCGGGTCTTCCCGCGTCATGGGAGTAGCCTATTCGCCGGGGTTCCGGGATCCTTCGTCCTTCGGAAGATGGCGCGGCGGCATGAACTTCGCTATGAACACCGAGCCTGTCAGCGCCACGCCGGCCGCCACCAGGACCGCCACGCCGAGCGCATCCGAGAAGGCGGTCCTCGCCGCATCCGCCAACCGCATCCCGACGTCGGCAGGCAACATCGCAGCTATCTTCGACGCCGCCCCCACCGAGTCGCGGGCGGCGCTCGCCGCCTCCGAGGGCAGTCCGGTCACGGCGTCGTCCATCCTGGCTCCGTACACGGTGTTCATCACGGAGCCCATCACCGCCACGCCGAACGCCCCCGCCACCTGCCGGGTAACGTCGTTCATCGCCGAGGCCACACCGGCGTTCGCCTCAGGGACCGCTCCCATAACGGAGTCGGTGGACGGGGCCATCACGTTCCCCATGCCGAAGGCCATACAGAAGAACGTCAGGCCTATGATCCAGTACTCGGTGTTCGGGTCCCAGAATGAGATCGAGATCAGCACCGCGCCCAGCACCACGAGACCCGGTGCCACTACCTTGTTGGTGCCCAGCCTGCCAACCAGCCGGTGGCTGAGACCGGCGCCGACCGCGATCCCGAGGGCCACGGGGACCATCCGTAACCCGGCTTCCAGCGGGGTGTAGCCCTGGACGAACTGGAGGTACTGCGTCATCCCGAACACCATCCCGAAGAGGGCGAAGAACCCGATCGAGATAGCCCCCGCACCTGCGGAGAACCTCGGGTTACGGAAGAACGCGAGGTTCAGCATCGGGTGTTCGGTCCTGATCTCCCAGTAGACGAAGATCCCGACCAGGAACGCTCCAACCGCGAAACCGGCCAGCACCAAGCCTTCCGTCCATCCCCGCACCGGGGCCTCGATGATCGAGAACACCAGAATCGTCACAGCCGAAATCGACAGGACCGCGCCGGGAACGTCCAACGGAACCGGCTCCGGATCCCGGCTCTCGGGCACCAGCAGGACCCCTGCAACCAGCGCCACGACAATGATCGGGATGTTGATGAAGAACACGGAGCCCCACCAGAAGTGCTCGAGGAGCAGGCCGCCGGCCAGGGGACCGAGACCCACACCCAGCCCGGAAACCCCGGCCCAGATCCCGATCGCCTTGCCTCGTTCTTCTCGCGGGAACACATTGGTGAGGATCGAAAGGGTGGACGGCATGATGAGCGCTCCCCCGACTCCCATCAGGGCGCGAGCCGCGATCAATTGACCACTCGAACCGGCCTGCGCCGCGAACAGACTCGACAGGCCGAAGACAACCAGGCCCACTTGGAGAGCGAGCCTTCGCCCGTAGCGGTCGCCCAAGGATCCCATCGTCAACAGCAACCCGGCGAAGACGAGGATGTATGCGTCCACCATCCACTGGAGGGAAGTGGCGGACGCGCCGAACTCGGTCTGCAGGGTAGGGATGGCGACATTCAGGATGGTGTTGTCCAACCCGATGATGAGAAGGCTCGTCGAGAGAACCCCGAGCGTCCACCATCGCCGCCGGTAAGCGACAGAATCTGTCGACACCGACCCCGGACTCGACATGGAGTACCTCCTTATGAAAACGATACGGTAGCGTTTCTATATTCTAGCGACATCTCGGAACCTGTCAAACCCGCTCAAGGGACCGCTTCGGTCGCTAGACGAGCACTTCCAAGGGATCTGACCGGGAGCGACCGCACTCTAGATCGCTACACAACGGTGCACAACACATCTACAACTCGTGTGCACCTGCGCCTGGACTCGGACGGCTGGACGGTAATTAGTGAAGAGCCCCCCCCCGGCGTAGACGCGAGCCCCAACAGTTGCTATCGAGGCTGGCAAGTACTCCAATCTACTGAGACATCACTCAATCCTATGGTAACAACGGCATACCAACTAACAACTAGGCCCTGGGAACTACTGAGCAACTACTCCTAGAGTGTCGGCTATGGCGGATGCGGATCGTCTCACGTACCGGGTGGAGGAGTTGGCTGCCGAGGCAGGGATCGGCGTGGACACCGTTCGCTACTACCAGGGTATGGGGCTGCTCCCGCCCACCGGCCGTGAAGGGCGATCTGTCGTCTACGAGACCGTCCACCTGACCAGGCTCAGAACGATCCGCGCGCTGGCCGACGACGGCTTCACCCTGGCCCAGATCAAGCGGCTACTCGACGACTCGGGACATCCTCTCCTCGTGTCGCTGGCCGGGAAGGTGGTCGGACTGACACGGGAGGAGTTGGCCGAGCGTTCTGGGCTGGCTCCACCGCTGATCGACATGGCCGCATCGGCAGGCCTCATCGAACCGCTGGGCGGGAGCGACGAGGAACGGTTTTCACCTGATGTGGCGCCGATGCTGGCAGCCGGGCTCTCGCTGCTCGAGGCCGGGTTCCCGCTCGACAGGCTCGCGGCGTTGGCCGCCCGGCACGCCACCGGCGTGGAAAGCGTGGTTGACGAAGCCATCGACCTCTTCAAGGATCATGTTCGGTCGGGCCAGTCCGACAGTCCCGAGGATCTGGCCGGGCTGTTCCGGACGTTGGTGACCCATGTGACCAGGCTGGTGGCCCAGCACTTCCACCACACCGTGGTCAGCCGGGTGAAGGAACGCCTCGAGGGATCCGAGGACGTGGCGCTGGTCGTAGCACTCGAGAAGGCCGGCAAGCAGCAGTTCGTCGTCTCCACCGAGTGGCGATGAGTGACCGGAAGCAGCTTGAAGACCGGATCGGCAAAGCCGTAGCCCGGGCGCGGATCTCCGCGCAGCCATCGGTCATCACCCTGGCTGCCCGAGCGGGCGAGGTCGATTCCCTCGCCTTCGTTCTGGAGGCAGGGCCTCCGTTCGCCTTCTGGGAGAGGCCTGGCTGCGGGTTCTCGATCGGCGCGGTCGGGGAGGCGGTCACCATCGACCCGGGGCACGGGCCGGGAAGGTTCGGTCGCGCCTCCTCGGCCTTGCGGTCACTGGCCGCTCGAACCCATCAGCTCGCAGTCGACGGCTCGGACCGCATGCCCCTGCTGATAGGCGGCTTCTCCTTCTGGCCGACGAGCACCTGGCCGCGGTTCCCTTCCGGACGGCTGGTGCTTCCGGACCTGGCGCTGATCTGTCGCTACCCGGGCCGGGGTGTGTGGGTGGCGGCAACCGAGGTGAGCGCCGATGACGACCCGCACGCCGTGGCCGATCGACTGACGGAACGGATCAGTGCGTGCCGCAACAGGCGCCTGGCCCTTGTAACTCCGGAGGTCATCGACCACCCGGCTGCCGGGACGGTCGACCTCGGCGATCCGGGGTTCCTGGAACGGGCGGCGGCGGCGATCGCCTCCATTAGACGGAGGGACCCCTTCCCCTCGGCGCCGCCGCCCGGGATCCGCGGCTCGGAAGAGCCGACTCCGGCGGGGACTCGGCAAGGGGAACTCAAGAAGGTCGTCCTTGCCCGCCATCTCGATGTGGAGCACCGTCCCGAACTCGGGCCGTTCCTGGCCGCGCTCCGCCACATCCACGACCGCGGCGCTGTCTTCGCCTTCGGACGGCGGGACGGTTCGATCTTCTGCGGAGCGACACCGGAGCTCCTGGCCCGGGTCGACGGGGTGAAAGTCTCCGCGCTCGCTCTTGCCGGAACCGCTCCGCGCGGGGCAAGTGCCGCAGAGGACACGCTGATCGCTGACCGTCTCCGCAACCACCCGAAGGAACTCGAGGAACACCGCTACGTGGCATCCGAAATCTCGCAGCGGCTCGAGGCGAGAGGGTTCGCGGTGGGGGATCGGGTCCCGACCTACGTCATGAGACTGCCCGGCATCCAGCATCTGGCCACCCCTGTCAGCGCCGTGGCACCCGTCGGAACCAACGTGCTGGACGTGGTGGGCGCCCTCCACCCCACCCCGGCCGTGGCCGGCGTTCCGCGCGACCGGGCATTGGACTGGATCTCGGAGCACGAACCCCTGCAGAGGGGCTGGTACGCGGGTCCGGTCGGGTATTGCAACCTGGCTGGAAACGGCGAGTTCCACGTGGCGCTACGGTCCTGCCTGATCGAGGACGGTCGCACCCGGCTCTTCGCCGGCGCAGGGATCGTGGGCACCTCCTCGCCGGACGGGGAACTCGAGGAGACGAACCTCAAGCTTGATACCGTGCTGTCCTCGCTGTTCGGTATGAAGGATCATCGCTGGCGCTCCTACGCGACCGCCGACGCCCTGGTGGCGGCCCTACGGTCGGGCTGCCCGGGAGGGGTGGTGATCTCACCTGGTTCCCGCTCCACCCCGCTCGCGCTGGCCGCCGCGTCGGGCGGATTGCCGGTCCGGGTGGTGCTGGACGAACGTTCGGCCGGCTTCGTCGCCCTCGGGATGGCCAAGGCCTCGGGGCGGCCGGCCGCTCTGATCTGCACCTCCGGCTCGGCGGCGGCCAACTACCTGCCCGCGGTGGCAGAAGCTGACCGGGCCCGCACACCCCTGGTGGTGGTGACGGCTGATCGACCGCCCGGTTTCCTGGCTAGGGATAACCCTCAGACCATCGACCAGGTCGGCTTGTACGGATCGCGCGTCAGAGCGGCCTCCAACCTGGGGGTCGCCCACGAGTGCAACCCGCAGGAGGTCAGAGACGAAACCCTTCGCCTGCTCGAAGCCGCCCGGTCGCCTCACGCCGGTCCTGTGCACATCAACGTCCCGTTCGCCAAGCCACTCGAGCCGCCCGACGGCCACCGAATGCGGATCGACGCCATCCCGCCCGAAGCACCCGTGCGACAGGCCGCCGACTCCACGGCGGTAGCGGTGCTCACCGACTTCATCGCGCGGGCTCAGCGGGGGCTCATCGTCGCGGGACCTCGCGCCACCGACCCGGCCGAGAGGGCGGCGCTCGTACGGTTTTCGAAGGCGGCCGGTTGGCCGATCATGGCCGACGGGATGTCGGGTATGCGTTCCTCGAGCCACGAACATCTCGTCACCACCGGGGACCTCCTTCTACGGGACATGCGCTTCGCGGCGGGACACACGCCTGACGCGATCCTGCGGATCGGCGCCACCCCCACCGGTACCATCACCCAGAACTGGTTGGAGGCCCTCGAAGCTCCCACGGCCTTCCTCGATCCCGACTACCGCTGGACGGCCCCGGGACCCGCGATGGTGCTGCGAGACCCGATCGCCGCGTTGCTCGAGGCGGTGTCGCCGACTCCTCTCGATCCGGCATGGTCGGAGTCATGGCGCGCGGCGGAGGCACGGATAGGCGGGCTCCGCAGGCGGGAAGGCTCCCACTACCCCGACACCGAACTGGCGGTGACAGCTGCAGTACTCGAGTCCGAACGGCTGGTGTGGACCGCTTCGAGCATGCCGGTTCGCCACGTCGACGCGATGATGGAACCGGGATGCGGCGCGCTGGTGCTCGGCAACCGGGGCGCCTGCGGGATCGACGGAACCATCGCCTCGGCCGCCGGCGCCGCCCTGGCTTTCGGCCGGCGGGTGACCGCACTGGTCGGCGACCTCGCCTTTCTGCACGATGCCGGATCGCTCGTCGCGGCCCGCCAGCTACGCGCAGACCTAACAGTGGTGGTACTCGACAACGGCGGCGGCGCCATCTTCGAGATGCTCCCTTACCTCCGGTCGCTACGTGAAGCGGATGACCACGAAGCCCTCGCCCAAGCGAGGGAACTCTTCGTCACCCCCCACGAGCAGGATCTGGCCGCGGTGGCCGCGGGATTCGGTGTCACCGCCGAGCGTGTCTCACCACGGCGGATCGGGGACGCTCTAGCCGGGGCTCACGAGCAGTCAGGTCCCTGCGTGTTCGTCATCCCGAGCGATCCATCCGCCATGTTCGCCGCGTACGACCGGTTGTCAAGCCTCTAGGCGGTCCAGGTACCAGTTACCAGGTCGGTCGTCGCGTACCCTCAAGAGTTACCACCATTCACCACTCACCATTCACCACTCACCACTCACCACTCACCATTCACCACTCACCACTCACCACTCACGCCTTGAAGCCGGCAATCAGGTCCTGTTTCAGGTCGGAGAGCTCCTGGCTGAGGGATACGTGGTAGGTGTGGGGATTGACCAGTCTCCGCACGCCGGGATCGAGCCGTGCGAGATCGGCGGACCGGCGGCGCCGGGCTGCCCCGATGTCCCCCACGTCGCCGGGTACCCTCCCACCGTCCTCCAGCACCTTGACCCGGAGGGACTCGACCTCGGAGACCTGGTAGTGGCTGAGCGTCCGGGTCACCTCCGGGTAGCTGGGATGCACCAGGCGGATGGGACGTTCGTAGGGATCATGATCGTCGAGGGTGACCATGTCGGCCGTGGCGGTCCCGCGACTGTCGTAGATGCGCCAGAGCCGCTTCCGACCGGGGTTGGGCACCTTGGCCCGTGACTCGGAGATCTTGATGGCCGGGGACCACTCGCCGTCGGCGCCCTCGATCGCCACCAGCTTGAAGACCCCTGTCGGGCTCGGATAACCGTGGGACGTGGCCAGGCGGGTTCCCACCCCGTACACGAGGCGTTCGAGCAGCCTTTCGGCGTCGACCCGGTACCGGGGAGCTTCTTCGAGGATCTGGTTACGCACTTGCCAGATGGTCAGCTCATCGAGTTCCGACGACAGGACGATCGACACGTCCGGGAAGCCCGCCTCGTCGAGAAGGGCCGCCGAGCGGATGGCGAGGTGCGCCAGATCGCCGGAGTCGAGCCGGATACCCACCGGCCTGTGCCCGCGGCCCCGTAGTTCCTCGAACACCGTGATGGCGTTGGGTATACCCGAGTTGAGGGTGTCGATGGTGTCGACCAGGAGCAGGCAGTCGTCGGGGTATACCGCGGCGTAGGCCCGGAAGGCCTCGAGTTCGCTACCCGAGTCCGCCATGAACACCTGAACCATCGAGTGGGCGTGGGTTCCCTTGGAAGGGAATCCGAAGCGGTAGGAGGCGGCGAAGTTGGAGGAACCTACGGCACCGCCCACCAGGGAGGAGCGGGTAGCCACGTTGGCCGCCGCATCCGGGGCCCGACGCATTCCGAACTCCATCACGGCGGCGCCACCCGCGGCCTCCACCACGCGTGAGGTCTTGGTTGCGATCAGGGTTGCGTAGTTGAGACGGTTGAGGAGGGGGGTCTCCAGTAGTTGGGCAACGGCCAGCGGTGCTTCGACGGTGAGAATCGGCGTGTTGGGATGGACCACCCTGCCTTCGGGCACCGCCCACATCGAGACGGCTCCGAAACCTCCCGAACCGGCGACCCAGTCGATGAACGACTCCTCGAACAGGCGACCGCCCACGCTTGTCCTGATCTCGCGCAGGGCCGCCATCTCCTCGTCGCCGAACCAGGTCCTGTCCATCCAGTCGAGCAACGGCCCCAGCCCGGCGGTTATGCAATAGCCCGCCTGGTGGCTCCCGTAGTCCGGGTACGAGCGGAAGTAGTAGTCGAACTGCGCGGTGCGCTCGGCCAGCCCGTAGCGGTGGTAGAGCTGCGCCATCGTCAACTGGTAATGGTCCGTGAAGAGAATGCCCTCGGTAAGCACGTCCGCACCTTAACCGTCTACTGCTTCCCCCCATAGAAGGGCGACAACCCGGCACAACCGTTTCCGGTCGTCAACGGTCGTGCAACACCACGCACCGGCGGGCCTTGCGACTAACCTCCCTGGACCATGACGACGTATGACAGCGGGACGGCCCTGGTGGTGGTGGACGTCCAGAACGATTTCGCCGATCCGTCGGGAAGCCTCTATGTCCGGGGAGGGGATACGGAGGTAGTCCCGGCCGTCAACCGGGAGGTCGGCGAGGCAGTCGAGGCGGGTGCCAGCATCTTCTACACGCAGGATTGGCACCCCGAGCGGACACCCCACTTCGCGATCGACGGCGGGATCTGGCCGGTGCACTGCGTCGGCGGCTCGAGCGGGGCGGACTTCCATCCCGACCTACGGGTCGAGGGTCCGAGCGTGCACAAGGGCGCCAACGGCGAGGACGGCTACTCGGGCTTCACGATGCGGGATCCCGTATCCGGCGAGACCATCCCCACTCCCCTGGCCTCGATGATCCGGGACGCCGGTTGCGGGCGGGTCGTCGTGATCGGGCTGGCGCTCGACTACTGCGTGAAGGACACCGCCCTCGACTCGGCACGGGAGGGTTTCGACACGACGGTGCTGCTCGGCGCCACCGCCGCCGTCAACCTGGCCCCGGACGACGGCGACAAGGCCATCGCGGAGTTGCGACAGGCCGGGGTGACAGTCGGATAAGCGGGACATTTCCTCCATCCGCGCCGAGATCATCCCCCACATCGACGACATCGGCGTGACGCTCGGCTCGGTGACCGCGATGGACGAGTTGGCCGGGGCCGGTTTCGTCACCTCCGGTTCCCTGATGGCCCCCTGCCCCTGGTTCCCGGATGTGGCTGCGATGGCCGCCCGCCGTCCCGGCTTGGACCTGGGACTGCACCTAACCCTCACTTCGGAATCTGCGCGGATGAGGTGGCGTCCCATGTCGACCGCTTCCATGGCCTCTGGCCTGATCGACGACGACGGCTTCATGTGGTCAACCGTCCCGGCGCTGCGCGCCAACGCGCATCCCGGCGCGGTCGAGGAGGAGCTGGAAGCCCAGATCGCCGCCGCCCGGAGTGCCGGCATCGTGCTGACCCACCTCGATCACCACATGGGTGGGGCCTTCGCGCCGGAGTTCGCCGAGACCACCATCAGGGTCGCCGGGCGGCACCGTCTACCGTTCCTCCTCCCGCGGGATCCGGCCGCATATGCGGCTGTCCTCAACTGGGGTCCGGCCGATCTCGAGATCCTGCGCGGTCTCCGGGATGACGCCGTGACGGCAGGGGCGATCCCTACCGATCGTTTCCTGATGGGGCTGACCTTCCAGGACGAGGATCCCGCCACGGTCTACCGGCGGTTCATGGAGGAAGCCGCCGGCCTGTCATTCCTGTCCATGCACTGCAACGCACCGGGCGAAGTGTGGGCCGTACATCCCAACGACGCCGCCTGGCGGGTGGCCGAGTTCGAATGGGCGCGGGACGGAGCGACCGGGATCCCGAGCGACGTGTCCCTCTCGGATTTCCGGAAGGTGGGCTCGAGGTGGGGATGGAACACACCGGACCGGTAGGCGCCGAGGCCCGCTAGGGCTGATCGCGGGGATCGAGCGCCGTCGGGCCCCCCACGACCGAGCCGGAGTTACCCGGCCCTGCCAGCGAGTTCGGTCTCGGCCAAGACTGCACGCACCGGTTGCAAGACTTCTTCATGACCGCCGGACTCAGTTCTTGCTGCTTAGTCTGATTGGTATAACAGAAGGGATGGCGTACTATTACTTATGCTTAGAAGACAGGGTGTCAGGCGGTGACAGCGCAATTGTGGCTAAACCCGCTGGTCTATGTGCTGATCCTGGCAGTTGCTACAGCCTTGATCAGGGCGGGAATGTGGGTAGGAGGTGTCAACGAGCACAAGCGCGTCGTAACCGACTTCATGGCCGAGATCCGCGAGGACATCAAGAAACTGCTGCGCCGGAGCGGATCCGCTGGCGTCACCGGCGACAGCCCACTGAGGTTGAACGAACTCGGTGACGCCATCGCAGCCGAGCTGGACGCAGCCTCATGGGCACAGCAGACCGCGGCCCGCGTTCGAGACCGGGTGGAAGGCGAGCGTCCGTACGAAATCCAGGAGTTCTGCCTCGAATACCTCGACTCCGAAGAGTTCCGGCCATCCGAGGAGTTCACAGTCGCGATCAGAACCTGTGCCTACGATCACGGTCTCGACGACGATCAGGTCCGGTTCGGGTTGGCGATCGTGCTCCGGGATGAGCTGCTGGCAACCACCACGGTCCACTCGTAACAACCGTGTTGTCGCACGTCCGAGACGAAGTTGTATCGAGCAAGTACATCAGTCGACTCTTGCCGACAGGCGCGCTCCTCACGAGGGCGGATTGGTAGATCCACGGTCCGACTCCGCGGGTTGAGCACAGCGCGGCCACGAAGCTGCGCACGTCCTCGGCCAGCTCATCTACCGACGCTCAGGTTGGTCGGCCCGGCTCCGGTCCGGTCGCCACAGGGAAACCCGCGGTGGACCAGTCGGACCAGGAGCCGGGGTACAGGGTCGCCTCCGGCCACCCGGCCAGCTGCAGGGCCAGGATGTTGTGGCATGCCGTCACCCCGCTGCCACAGGAACTCACGACAGGAACGCGAGGATCGAGACCCAAGTCCGCGAAGCGCCCGGCCAGCAGGTCGGGTGACTTGAACAGGCCGTCCCCGCCGAGGTTTCCGTCGGTAGGCGCGGAGATGGAAGTCGGTATGTGGCCGGCGGCAGGGTCCACCGTCTCGTTCTCGCCCCGGTAGCGGTCCGCGGGCCGGGCGTCGATCACCTGGACGGTTCCCAGGCAGGCGCGAAGGGCGTGACGATCGATCGTCGGCGTGAAACCTCGGGCTGCCAGGAACTCTGTGGATGGAACCTCCGGCACGTCCGTCGTGGTCGGGTGACCCTCGGCGGTCCACTGCCCGTAGCCGCCGTCCAGGACGCTCACGTCGCCGTGGCCCACGCTCCGCAGCATCCACCACAGCCGGGCCGCGATCGCACCCGGCCCCTGGTCATAGACCACGACGTGGTGGAGATTGCCGATCCCGTGGCGACCCATCAGAGCACGGAAGTCCTCGGTTGCCGGGAGCGGGTGGCGTCCCGGCCCGGTGGGAGCCGAGAGGTCCGTGTCGAGGTCGAGGAACACCGCGCCCGGTATGTGACCCTTCTCGTGCTGATGCCGCCCTTCGCCCGGCTCCAGCAGGTACCAGCGGGTGTCGACCACCCGGATACCGGGATCGTCCAGCCATTCCGCCAGCCACGCACAGGAGACGACCGGGGTTGTCATCCTCCGGGACCGGAGGGCAATGCACCCGGCCGGTAGCGGGTGCCCAGCATCGGTCCCACCGACGAGAAAGAGAAGGCCATCCGGATGATCACGTACCATGCCAGCACCACCGACTCCATTGGAACCTGCATCTGTGCGTGAAGGTGCATCCGCCTGGTCGTCCACATCAGCAACTCCGCTACCTCGGCTCCCGGAGGCCCGAGAGTCCACCTTCCCTTGAGCCCCGATCGGTTGGTCAACTCGTAGCTGGACCGGCTACCGGACAGACCCCAGCGCCGGCCCCAGGGATCGAGCCTCTCGGCGGACAGGAGCACCCGGTCTGCCTCCAGGAGGCTAAGTCCGTCGGCCCCGTCAGGGAGGATCATCCAGACGGTGCCGCCCGGAAGGTCCACCCGGGCGCTACGGCGTCGCGCCGGGACTGCCCTGGCCAGGGTTCCGGCCGGAGAGTGGAATCTCCAGACAGGGGCTGGACCCCGGCGGGAGATGGTCATCACCTCGGGCGCCTCCGGCGTCATCGAGCTTCCGCTTCGTCCGGAGCGCGGCGTTGCCGGGCGCGGGCGGCTGTGCTGCAGGCGACATCCCGCACGGTCACATCGATAGCGTCCGCAAGCGATCCGAAGGCCTTCCTGGCGGCGGCGCGTATCTCAGGATCAGTCACGGTCCCGCCCAGCGCCTGGCCCAGGCCCTGGGCCGCCCCCGCGAACTCGCTCCAAGCCCGGCGGAGCTCCCCCCTCGTCGTCTCCCTGCTCCCCGGATCCGCGAACCCGGATCGCAGTAGGTCACCCAGTTCCGCGAAGCCGGCGGCAACCTCCTCCCACGGAGCATCAGGTTCACGGTCGCCTCTAACATCGTCCATGTGAACCTCCACCTGCTCGATGCTACCTACGAACTGTTCCGAGCCTACTTCGGATTTCCGAATAGGAGAGCACCCGACGGACGGGAGGTAGGGGCGGTCTACGGGATCATCGACACCACCCTCCGCCTGCTGAGACAGGAAGGCGTCTCGCATCTGGCGGCGGCGACCGATGCCGTCATCGAGTCGTTCCGCAACGACATGTTCGAGGGATACAAGACGGGAGAAGGGGTCGAGCCGGATCTGTTGCAGCAGTTCCCGCTGGCCGAGGAGGCGCTCGAGATCATAGGGGTGACGGTATGGGCCATGCGCGAGTTCGAGGCCGACGACGCTATCGCCACCGCGGCCCTTCGCTGGGCCGACGATGTGGACAGGGTGGTGATCCTGAGTCCGGACAAGGACCTTATGCAATGCGTGATCGACGACCGGGTGGTGACCTACAACCGTCGAGCGCGCAAGCAGTTCGACGAGTCGGGAGTCGTGGAGAAGTTCGGGGTTCTCCCCACCTCGATCCCCGACTACCTGGCTCTGGTGGGGGACTCGGCGGACGGCGTACCGGGGATCCGCGCTTGGGGACCCAAGTCGACATCCACGGTCCTGGCCCGGTACGTGCGCATCGAGCGCATCCCGGACTCGGCCGCGTCATGGGACGTGAAGGTGAGGGGAGCAGCCCGGCTGTCGGCCAACCTTGAGGCATCCCGGCCTGAGGCCCTCCTCTACCGGACCCTCACCACCCTGCGCCGTGACGTCCCGCTCGCCGAGTCGCTGGAGGAGCTCGAGTGGAAGGGCGTCGACCGGGAGCGCTTCATGGACCTGTGCGACCGGCTCGGGTTCGGCAGGATCCGGCGCCGTCCGCACCGTTGGGCTCCCGGCAATGCCGACCCTTGGACCAGAAAAGCGAATGCCTGAGGCGAGCGCGAACTGATGTGTTCGCCATCCGGGTAGGGGAGAGCGAAGACCCTCTCGCCGCTGACCGGACCGCGCGGCATGGGTTATTACCTTGACGTTTGGCCTGTTTTGTGCTCTACTTCCCGGGAACACGACGCGCTCATCCAGAGCGGTGGAGGGACAGGCCCTGCGAAGCCGCGGCAACCGTCACGAGCGGTGCCAATGCCTGATCGATGAGTCTGCCGAAGCGGATTTCCGCTCGCGGCGCTCGAGGAGCGCGTAGCCGGCGAGAGGAGAACTGCCACATGGACGCCCTGCACATACCCACCGCCCCGCAGCGCGAGGACATGTGTTGTCCCGGCTCCCGGGTGGCCCACCCGGGCGGGACCTCTCACCGCCCGTAGACAACGCCACCACCCGGGAGCGACTGGAGGCCGGCAGGCCGCGGCGTTTGATCGGATCGACCGGGAACCCTCTCGATGGAATCTCAGGGAGGATCCCACGGCCGGATGCCCATCTCCGGGATGAAGATCAGATAACAGTCACGAAGACTCGAGCAACCAAGAGAACCAGAAGGAGAAACCATGAGTAAAGGTGAGATCAACGGAGTGGACACGGACCACTTGCTGTTCGCGCGGGGCGTCGTCGGCGACACACCGGCGGCCGGCGACTACACGTGGCGGGCCTCCAACGAGTGGACCCGCGGAACGCATAGCAAGACGACCATCGGCGGCTACTTCGGCCTCGGCGAGGAGCGCAACCACAAAGGGACCTACGAGTTCGAAGCCGACCATCCTCTGGAGTTCAACGCGGAGGACAACGCCGCCACCCCGGTCGAGATCGTGCTGGCCGGTCTGGCGAGTTGCCTGACGGCCGGCGTGGCGGCGGTGGCCGAGAACCGCGAGATCAAGCTGCGTTCGGTGAAGGCGACGCTCGAAGCCGACATGAACATCGGAGGCATCCTCGGATCGGATCCCGATGTCAGGAACGGGTTCAGCGACGTGCGCGTCAACTACGAGGTCGACGCCGACGATACGAGCCAGGCGGACCTCGAAGCTCTGGTGGCCCAGTCGCAGAAGATCTCGGCCGTGTTCGACATCCTGACCAATCCCACCAACGTGACCGTCGGGGTCAGTTCGTAAGAGGGACCTGGTGCGTACTACCACCGTCGTGATCGGGGCCGGGCACACTGGCCTGGCGGTCAGCTACCTCCTCTCCCGGCGCTCGATCGACCATGTGGTCCTCGAGCGCGGGGAGGTAGCCAACACGTGGCGGACGGAGCGCTGGGACTCCCTGCGCCTCCTGACCCCGAACTGGCAGACCAGATTGCCCGGCTTCGCCTACGACGGCGACGACCCGGACGGGTTCATGACCATGCCCGAGATCGTCGCCTTCATCGACAGGTACGCCCGGCTGGTGGACCCGCCCCTCCACACCCTCACCACTGTCACGTCCGTACGGCGAGACGGCGAGGAGTACGAGGTGGTGACCGACCGCGGCGTCTGGTCGTGCCGCTCGGTGGTGCTGGCCACCGGCGGGTTCAACCTGCCCAAGGTGCCGCCTATCGCCGCGGCGCTCCCGGCCTCGGTCGACTCGGTTACTCCCATCGACTACCGGCGCCCGTCGGACCTCCGGGAGGGGGGCGTGCTGGTAGTGGGCGTGTCGGCCACCGGAGTGCAACTCGCCGACGAGATCCACCGTTCGGGACGACCGGTGACGGTATCGGTGGGCGAGCATGTACGGATGCCCCGGGTCTACCGGGGGAAGGACATCCGGTACTGGTTCGAGGCCACCGGCCTCGCCGACGAGCGCTACGACGAGGTCGACGACGTCCTGAGGGCCCGGACGGTTCCCTCCCCGCAGTTGGTCGGAACGCCGCAGAGGTTGATGCTCGACCTCAATGCCCTGACCGACCAGGGTGTGCGGATGGTGGGCCGCCTGGCCGGGATCAGGGACGGGAAGGCGCAGTTGTCCGGGTCGCTCCACAACAAGTGCAACCGCTCGGACCTGAAGATGGGTCGGCTCCTTCTCACGATCGACGAGTGGATCACCGAGAACGGCCTGGACGGCGAGTTCGACCCGCCCCACCGCTTCGACCGGACCCGGGTCGAGAAGTTACCGCCCCTGGGTCTGGACCTGGCGAGCGGGGAGATCAAGACCGTGGTCTGGGCCACCGGCTACCGGGCGGACTACTCGTGGCTGCATCTGCCGGTCCTCGACTACAAGGGTCGCCTCCGCCACGACGGAGGGATCGTGACAGAGTCCCCGGGGTTGTACCGGATCGGGCTGAACTTCCTGCGGAGGCGCAAGTCGAGCTTCATCCACGGCGCCGAGGACGACGCCCGCGACATAGTCGACCATCTGGCCGCCCACCTGTCGTCGCGCATCCCGGTTCGGACCGCCTAGCCAGCCGCTCACGCGAGGGGGTTGACCCTCCCGGGATCCTGTTGCGCACTGGTACTGGCCGTAATCACCACCGGTCCGCTCCGACGTCACGCGGGCCGTGGCAGGGATCATCACGTCCGGAGCGATCCTCTCAGGGTACGGAGGTACGCGCTCGGACCCTCGGAGGTGGCGGTGGGAAAGGGCCCTCGGAGGGGGTCAGCCCCCCCGTTTTGCGTTCTTCGGCAACGGTTCCGCTCGGTGACCAGCAGCCGGGCTTGACGTGTCGCTCTCTACCGAATAGGAGCTATGCAAGCTCTTCATCTCTCCCGGCCACGCGGGTACTCGCGGATGGCAGCTTGGGTGCGTTCGCGCCGCACATGCCGTGAACGCCGGGGCCGGGGAGGTGTGGCCGCCGAGCATTGGTACACGCCGGGAATGCCCGTCCGGTACGGGTTGAGGAGTGGACCGGGCCGCCCGGCACAGGCGTATAGACCCACAGAGTGTGCCTGCCGGCCGGAGCTCTGCTCCTGTCGAACAGACTCTGCTGCCCGACGAGCACGAAGGGTCGTTCGGGAACCCCGCCCGCCTCCACCGTCCGGGTAGCCTCCACTACTTCCGCGTACGTCCCTCTCAGGTGGAGCGGAATCCCGGAAGTGTGACCTCATCTGTGCGGGTTCCCCCGCCGACGGTGCTGCGTGCCTCGAGCACCGCCACTCTGTATCCGTGCTCCGCGAAGACCACCGCCGCCGCCAGGCCGTTGGGTCCCGACCCGACAACCACGGCATCGTACGAGCCCATCGTCAGTGGGCCGGACCCCCCTCCGCCCGCGACGGCTCCCCGGTCTCGGGCGCGGTACGCAGCACCAGGTAGCCGAGTACCCCGGCGATGATCGAGCCTAGGAAGATACCGATCTTGGACAGGTCGATGGTGAGGTGATCCGTGTAGGCCAACTCCGCGATGAACAGCGCCACCGTGAACCCGATGCCCGCCAGCATGGCGGTACCGGTCATATGCCGCCATCCGACACCGGAAGGAAGTCGACCCAACCCGAGTTTGACCACCAGCCAGCCGAATCCGGTGACCCCAACCGTCTTGCCCACCACCAGGCCGACGGCCACGCCCAGCGCGACGTCGGACGTGATGGCTTCGCCCAGGTCTATCCCGGCAAAAGACACGCCTGCATTTGCCAGGGCGAAGATGGGAACGATGACGAAAGCGCTCCAACCGTGTAGCAGGTGCTCGAGGCGGGAAAGCGGGGCGATGGACTCCCTGGCTACGTCGGACAGCAACCGGGCCTCGTACTCGACCTTCTCACGGAAGTACGGCTCGGGCGAGTCGGCCGGGAAGATCTCGACGATACGGCGAGCGGCCCGATCGAACTCCTTGGCGTCGTAGAGGGGTCGGGACGGGGTGATGAAACCGAGTATGACCCCGGCGATGGTGGCATGGACACCCGACTCGAGGAAGCCGAACCAGGCGATCAGCCCCATCGGCACATAGAACATGTACGAGCGGATGTTGACCCGCGCGCCGATGGCGATCAGGCCGAGCGTGCCGATCCCCAGCCCCAGGTAACCCAAGCTGAGATCAGAGGTGTAGAAGATGGCGATGACGGCGATGGCCCCGATGTCGTCGGCGACGGCCACCGCTAGCAGGAATAGGCGAACGCCCACCGGTGCCCGGGAACCGACCAGCGCCAGGACACCGAGTGAAAAGGCAATGTCCGTCGCCATCGGCACTCCCCACCCGCGGAGGGCGGCTGCATCGCCGGCATTGAACGCCACGTAGATCAGGGCCGGGACGACCATTCCGCCCAGAGCGGCGAACACCGGGAGGGCGGCCTTGCGCGGGTCCCGGAGCTCCCCCAGCACCAGTTCCCTCTTGATCTCGAGTCCTACCACCAGGAAGAAGATCGTCATCAACCCGTCGTTGACCAGGTGTTTCAGGTCCTCCTGCAAGTGGACCGGGCCGAGAGACAGATCCAGGTGGAGGTCGTGCCAGAAGGTGTGGTAGGAATCCCCGAAAACCGAGAGGTTGGCCCAGAGCATTGCGATCACCGCGGCTATCACCAGAACGATCCCCGAGGCGGCGGACCGATGGGTCAGTTCCAAGGCCGGGCGGACGAACTTGCTCGGTATGAACCGGTCGGAGGAAATCCAGTTCTTCTTTTCGGATGTCACAGCCCGGCGAGACTAGCAAGCCCAGGATTACGACCGGCGAACCGGCGGTTTTCCGACTCTCTGTTGCAACCAGATCTGGTTAGCGTCCTCGACATGGCCGGACTGGTTAGGAATAGGGCTCTGCGGGTCTTGTTGATGGGACTCGGCCTGATCTTTGTGGGGATCGGGTTCGTGGGTGCCTTCGTTCCTCTCATCCCGACGACAGGACCAGTCCTGCTGGCCGCTTTCCTGTTCTCGATCTCGTCAGAGCGCTTCGATCAGTGGTTGACGAACCACCGCATATTCGGTCCGGTCGTGCGGGACTGGCGAGCCGGACGAGGATTCACTATGCGTCTCAAGATGATCGCCGTGGTAGCCATTGCAGTCACGTTCACCATCACAGTCGGCTTCGCGATCGACAGCACGGTGGTCCGGGTCCTGCTGATCGGGTTGGCGGTCGGCCTAGTCGTCTACATACTGCAGTTGCCCACCAAGCACCCCGAGTCCGCAGTTGTAGCCGGTGATCAGTAGCCGGTTGCCGGTTGCCAGTTGCCAGTTGCCAGTTGCCAGTTGCCAGTTGCCAGTTGCGCCGGTGAACGGCTACCAGACCGGGGCCGTTGCGGCCCAGGCCCAACTCGTCAAGCGACTACCCTAAACAGTCACTCACCACTCACCACTCACCACTCACCACTCACCACTCACCACTCACTAAAAGTGAGCTATCGCCTCGATCACGTTGAGCTTGGCAGCGCGCCGGGCCGGGAAAACCGCGAATACGACTCCTAGTACGCCGGTAGCCACCAACCAGAACACCAGGCTCCCGAGAATCCCGCCAACGGTGGCGGAACTCGGCAACCAGGGAATCACGAAGTTCGAGAACCCGAGATCCGCCAGAGCTCTGATAAGGGCCCAGCCGAAGAATATCCCGAGGCCGATGCCCATGAGGGCGCCGAACACCGAGACGATCGACGCCTCGGATCGGACCATCCACCTGGTGGTCCGGCGATCCAGCCCCACGGCGCGGAGGAGCCCGATCTCGCGGGTCCGTTCGAACACCGAGAGGGCCATGGTGTTGGTCACGCCCAGCATCCCGATGACCACCGCCAATGCCAGCAGGGCCAGAATGAAGTTGAGCAACCCGTTCAGCTGGGCCTCGGCCTCGCTCTGCAGGTCCTCGAAGGTCTGAACCGCTATGTTCGGATAGTCGGCGAGCAGAGGCTCGATGGCGGCTTTGAGTTCGTCGGCGCCGGCACCTTCGGCCGCCTTCACGTATACCTGAGCGTGTTGGTCTATCCCGTAGGCCGATATCCAGTCAGCAGCCGGAATGGCGATGATTCCGGCCCACGCGCGACCCTCGGCAATTCCAACCAGGGTGAAGGCACGCCGACCGGTCTGTTCGAACTCGATGACCAACGAGTCGCCCAACACGTATCCGGCGTCCTCCGCGATGGCTGCGTCGATGATGAGCTCGCCAGGGCCCGGACGGAGCGTCCCCTGGAACGAGTCGGGCGGGATGAAGTCGGCGAGGTTGGGCTCGGCGCCGGTTATGAACGTCTCGAGGACGTCGGCCTGGGTTTCCCCGTCCGAGATCTCGGTCTCGGAGACGATCATTCCCCATCCCGCCTGGATCCGGGTCAGGTCCTCGACCCCATCCAGCTGTTCGACCCGATCCGCGATCTCGGATGTGAACCCTTGGGTCGGATCACCGAACTGCCCGCCCGGACGGACTATGACCTCCGCATCCACATCGTTGGCCAGCACGTCGTCGATTGTTCCACGAATGGACCCGGTGAGGGTCGATGCCAGCGCGACCAGCGTGATGCTGATCATCACCGCGGCTGCGGTGGCCGCGGTCCGTCGGGGGCTTCGCATGGCGTTGCGCCTGGCCAGCTTGCCCGAAGTCCCCGTCAGACGCTCAAGGAGCATTCCGATCAGGTTGGTGACCGGTCGGGCAGCCAGCGGGCTGAGGACGAAGATGCCCAGGAAGATCACCGCAGTCCCGACCCCGACATACACGACGGGGCTCGGTCCTGAACCGGTGTCCCCGTACAACCCGAAGAAGAGCGCCGCCAGCCCGACACCGGAGATCCCAGTGCCGAGGAGGGTGCGCCGGAGGATCCCGGCCTGTTGCGGGCCGGCGGCGTCCTCTCGGAGGGCGGCCATCACCGAGACCTTCGAAGCGCGCCGGGCAGGGACCACGGCGGCGACCAGGGTGATCCCCAGCCCCGCCGCCAGGCCGACCAGCACGGTGCGGGGTTTGATGTCCAGCGACGCCGTAGGCAGCTCGATGCCCACCGCGGGCAGTATCTGCTGGAGGCCGAAGGCGATCATCACGCCGAAGGCGATCCCGAGCACGGCTCCGAGGGTGCCGATGATCGCAGCCTCGAGCAGGACGATCACCCGAACCTGGCGCCCCGCGGCTCCCAGAGCCCGGAGCAGGGCCAGTTCCTTCGTTCGCTGGCTCACCACGATCCTAAAGGTGTTGTAAATCAGGAATGAGCCGACGAACAGGGCGACCCAACCGAACACCGACAGGAAAATGGTGAAGAACGAGAGGGCGGCCTGGATGTCGGCGGCCTCCTCCTCGGCCGCGTCCTGGCCGGATACCACCGTGGCATGGTCGGGTAGCAGGGCCTCGATTCGGGCGATCACATCGTCCACCGGGGTTCCCGGAGTGACCTGCACCGATCCTCCCGACAGCTTGCCGGGACGCTGCAGGAGGGCTTGGGTGGTGGGAAGGTCGAAGAACACCCACTTGGTGCCTCCAAGACTGTCCTGCTCGCCGAACACGGCGACTCCGGCGAGCGTCAGTTCCAGCCGGCCCTCCAGATCGGAGATCACCGTCACCGGATCGCCGATCTCGAAGCCGCCCAGGTCCGCCGTGCCGCGGTCCAAGGCCACCTGGTCCTTCCCAGCGGGATAAGCCCCTTCGACGATAGTGAACTCGCCCGGGTTGTCGGAGGAGCCCGTTTCCGAGGGTTCCGAGAGGCTGGACACGAATGTGGGAGGCCCCGGACCGCCGGCGAGCATCTCCCCGTCCGTGTCCAGGATGGTCACTCCCAGGCCTGCCAGGAAAGGAAAGACCTCCTCGACCCCGTCGACACCCTCGATCAGCTCGAACTCCGACTCGTCGAGGTAGGTGCCCTCACCGAGGGAAAAGTCGGACTCGGTGCCGACCACGATGTCGATCCCTCTATAGACATCGGCGAAGATCCCGTCGAAGGCCTTCCCGATGGTGTCGGTGTACACGTAGACACCGCTGATCAGACCGACCCCGAGGATGATCGCCAGTCCGGTCAGGAGAAGACGGACCTTGTGGGCCCATACGCCTTTGAGGGAGACCCGGAGCATCAGCGCTCCAGTTTCTTGATGCGGTCGAGCACGCGGTCGGGGGTCGGGTCAACCATGGTGTCAACCACCCGTCCGTCGGCCAGGAACACGATCCGGTCGGCGTAGCTGGCGGCCACCGGGTCGTGGGTCACCATGACGATGGTCTGGCCATGATCTCTCACCGCGCTCTGGAGGAACTCGAGCAACTCGGCACTGGCGACCGAGTCGAGGTTTCCGGTCGGCTCATCGGCGAAAATAATGTCGGGTCGGGAGGCCATCGCCCGGGCCGCGGCTACGCGCTGCTGCTGGCCGCCCGAGAGTTCGGTGGGTCGGTGCGCCAGCCGCTCCGACAGGTCGAGGGTCCCGACGACCTCCTCGAACCACGCGGGGTCCGCCTTGCGGCCGGCAAGGTCGAGGGGAAGGGTGATGTTCTCCCGAGCGGAAAGGGTGGGGACCAGGTTGAAGGCCTGGAATATGAACCCGATGCGCTCCCGCCGGAGCTTCGTGAGCTGCTTGTCGCTCATAGCCGAGAGGTCCTCGTCCCCGACGTAGACCGTGCCATTGGTCACTTCGTCGAGTCCGGCCATGCAATGCATCAGCGTCGACTTACCTGAGCCGGACGGCCCCATGACCGCCGTGAACCGCCCGCGGTCGAAGGACACGGTCAACTCGTCGAGGGCCTTGACCCTGGTGTCACCCCATCCGTACACCTTCGTGATGCCCTCAGCCCGGGCCGCGGCGTGGTTCATCATGGAGGTTCCTTTCGGGGAGTCACTACGTCGACCGGCGCATCCGAACGAACTGGTCCCGGTACAGCCTTCACTGTCCCTCATGGCGGGCAGCATGTCTATGGGGGATCACCCTGCCAGACCCCTGACCACATCCCGGGGATGCGGGGAGACCCCGACCTGACCATAATCATCCGCCATTGCTAAGCAACACCGCCGAGAGCGACCGGCGGGACAACCCGCCGCGGCGCCCGACGGATGGAGGCCGAGCCTTGCCCGATCCAGAGGGTTCTCGCCTGCGGCTGGATGGTTATCCTGCCCGTCACGATGCGCCTGGTGATCGCAAGCTGTTCCGTTGACTATCGAGGCCGTCTCACCGCGCACCTCCCGGCTGCCACCCGTCTCATCATGGTCAAGGCGGACGGGTGCGTGGCGATCCACGCCGACGGCGGCGCCTACAAACCGCTCAACTGGATGAATGCCCCCAACACGCTGGTGGAGGATGATGGCCGCTGGCTTGTGACCAACCCGAAGGGCGAGCAGCTTGACATCCGTATCGACGAGATCATCTCCGACACCCGGTACGAACTGGGAGTCGATCCCGGTCTGGAGAAGGACGGCGTGGAGTCGCACCTGCAGGAATTGCTAGCCGCCAAACCGCGCGTCCTCGAGGAGGGACTCGAGTTGGTCCGCAGGGAGTACCCCACCGACATCGGGCCCGTGGACCTCCTGTGCCGCTCACCGGACGGGGACACGGTGGCGGTGGAGGTCAAGCGGAAAGGCGAGCTCGACGGGGTGGAGCAACTGACGCGCTACCTCGATCGGCTGGGGAACGATTCCCGCCTCCATCCCCTGCGCGGGATCCTGGCCGCGGTGGCCATCACCCCGCAGGCAAGGGTGCTGGCGGGTGCCCGGGGAATCCGCTGTGTTGAGGTCGACTACGAGGAGTTGCGCGGTATCCCCTCCAACAATCTCCGGCTATTCTAGTGGTTAGTTATTAGTTGTTAGTCTTTAGTTGGTGATCGGTGGTTAGCGTTAGATCGGGTCTCTTCCCGGGCTTGCCGCCGCTGCTCGGGTTCGCGGCCGCCCCGGTGGGGGCTTTCGCAAGGTAGAAGAAGACGGGATTCGAGGCAAGCGACAGATGCACACGAGTAACAGATGTGTTGTACATCGTTGTGTACCAATAGTACAGCGCAGCCGCTCCCGGTCGATCCCTTGCAACAACCCCTCTAGGAGGGCGCCATGTTCCAGGTAGTCCTGTATCGCCCTGAGATACCTCCCAACACCGGCAACGTCATCCGTCTGTGCGCCAACACGGGGACGGCCCTCCACCTGGTCCGCCCTCTCGGGTTCTCGATGGACGACGCCCGGCTGCGCAGGGCCGGCCTCGACTACCGGGAGTACGCCGACGTCGAGGAACACTCCAGCTTCGGCGCGTATCTGGAGGCTGGGCTACCTGACCGGCTCTTCGCGTTGTCGGGTTCGGGATCGAGGTGGTACGCGGACCGGAGCTTCCGGCGCGGGGACGCGTTCCTGTTCGGACCGGAGAGCGAGGGTCTGGACGATCACCTGCTCGACCATCGGGCCGTGACCGACGTCCTCCGCATACCGATGCTCCCCGAGCGCCGGAGCCTCAACCTGGCGAACTCGGTGGCCATCGTCCTGTTCGAGGCTTGGCGCCAACTCGGCTTCCCAGACGGGGTGTGAGAGGACGGGTCCCTCCGCCCGCTCCGGGCTGTTCAGCCGGCCATGAGCCTCAGAGCCACCGCTTCGGCCAGCGTGCTCCGGTGGAGTTCTCCCAGGTCGAGGCTCTCGTTCGGTCCGTGGATGTGGCTGGCCGGGTCAGAGGCGCCGGTGAGCAGCAGATCCGCCTCCGGATAGGCCTCTGAGAAGGCCTGCACGAACGGGATCGATCCGCCCACGCCCTTGTCGACAGGGTCCATGCCGTAGGCCTCCCGGAACCCGGCCCGGAAGGCGTCGTAGGCGGGCCCGGTGGTGTCCAGCGACACGGGATGGGCGATGGCGCCCGGTGACATGTCGACGCTCGCGCCCCAAGGTACCGACGCTCTCAGATGGGTCAGGAGAGCCTCCATCGCCCGATCCGGGTCATCCCCCGGGGCCAGGCGGAGCGAGACCTTGGCCCGGGCCGACGGCACCAGCTGGTTGATGGGCTGGGACACCGGAGGAGCATCGACGGCCAGTATCGAGACGGCGGGACCCAGCCACAGCCGCTCCGTTATCGAGCCCTCGCCGATCATCTCCACCCCAGCCAGGACCCCTGCCTGGGCGCGTGCTGACACCTCGTCGAGTTCGATGGGCGAACACCCTCCCCGCGCCAATCCGGGCACCGCCACCCGGCCCCGGTCGTCGTGCAGCGTGGCCAGGGCGCGCACCAGCACCGACAGGGCATCCGGGAACACCCCGCCCCACATCCCCGAGTGGACGCCGGCCTCGAGCGTGCGAACCTCGATGACGCAGTCGACCAGGCCCCGGAGCGACGTGGTGAGGGCCGGGACCCCGACATTCCAGTTGCCGGCGTCGGCCACCACGATCGCATCCGCCGCCAGGAGATCCCGGTGGGCGGCCAGGAACCCCTCAAGGTGGACGGACCCTACTTCCTCCTCGCCCTCGAGGAGGACCTTGACCCCGACCGGCGGCTGCCCCTCGAAGGCGCGAACCGCGCCCGTATGGACAACGATCCCGGACTTGTCATCGGCGCTGCCCCGGCCGTACAGACGACCGGCGACCTCGACCGGTTCGAACGGCGGCGTCCTCCACAGTCCCTCCGGCCCGGGCGGCTGGACATCGTAGTGGGCATAGAGGAGAACGGTGGGCGCACCGGTCGATGGAGGTGGTATCTCCCCGTAGACGGCGGGATGGGCGTCGCCGACTTCGAGGAGTCGAACCTCCCGGAGTCCGGCCCGCTCCAGCTGGGCCGCCGAAACCATGGCGCAGCGGCGTACCGCGGCCGGGTCGAACCCGACCGCGCTCACCGAGTCGATCCGGACCAACTCCTCCAGGTCGGCCCGCATGACAGGCCGCAGGCCTTCTACTGCGGATGCGAGATCGTCGAACATCGCCTCTCAGACCGAGGCGGCCCGCCAGAGCCGGTGTGCCTCCGCTGCGAACATGACCGGGAGGACGGTGTCGACCACATGCCAGATGGTCCAGTTCTGGTTGTGCCCCCACGCCGCCTCGAACCAGTTGGGCACGAAGGCGAGCGCCAAGAGGACCGTCCCGTAGAACATGAGATTGGAGCGGAGCCACGGCCGCACGTCGGCCTGTCCATCGGCCCCGTGGCGTCGCTTCTCCCTGCATGTGGTCACCGCCATCAACATCAGGCCGGCAGCCATGAACCAATCGAGCACGTGCCACACGTCGAGCGCGGAGCCCAGGGTCTCGCCGGCGGAGTCGTAGGCATAGAGGGGGAACACCACGAACTGCACCGCCACCGCGACTGCGACCGATGCCAGGTAGAGGCTGATCAACCTGTGCACACCCACTGCGAACTCCCTTCCCTAATCGGCTGTCCAAGCGACCCGGATGACTGCTTCCGGTCGGATCAGTCGTCGTAGGGTACCTACCGGGGCGGCGGCCACCCTCGTCATGCTTCGGCCAGTCGTCGGCCGGCCGGTACACTGGCAACTCGTTCGGCACTCAGGAAGGTGAGTCGTGGACCAGATCCTGGAAGATTCGTTCACGCTGCCGGACACCGTGTTCCGCTTCGCGAGCCCCAGCCAGATCCTCTACGGCAGAGGTGCTGCGACCCGCTTCGCGGAGCCTTTCAGCCAACTGTTCGGTGAGCAGGTGAACGGCCCGGTGCTGGTCGTGACCGACGAGATCCTGATATCGGTGGGTATCACGGGACCGGTGATCGAGGCACTGGCTGGCATGGACCTGGATGTCGAGGTCTTCGCGCGCCGGCCCGAAGAGCCCACCGCGGAGGCGGTCAATGCCCTGGGTACCCAAACGGCGCGCCTCGACCCGGTGGGGATCGTCGCCATAGGGGGCGGGGCCACCATGGACTCCGCCAAGAGCGCCCGCGTCCTGCACCAGTTCGGGGGAAGGATCGAGGATTACGAGGGGATCGGAACCGTTCCCGCACCTGCCACCATCCCGCTGGCCGCCATCGCCACGACATCGGGAACCGGATCGGAGACCGGGTACGCGGCGCTGTTCACCCATGAGGAGACGTTGACCAAGCGGTTCGTGGGATCACCCCACATGGTCCCGGACCTGGCGGTGGTGGACCCGGACCTGACCGCCTCGGTTCCCTCGGCCACGACCGCCCATACCGGTATCGACGCCCTCGCCCAGGCGATCGGACCCTTCCTGTCACCACTGCGGCATCCGATCACGGACGTGTTGGCCCGGGAAGCCGTCCGGCTCTTGGGCGGCAACCTTCTGGCCGCCTACCGGGACGGTACCGACATGACCGCCCGGTCGGCAATGGCCTACGGCAGCCTGATGATGGGCCTCGCCATGAACAACGCCGAGTGCATCGGCGAACACTTCTTCGCCGAGATCGTCGGACCGCGCTACGCGATACCGCACGGGGTCTCCGTGGGGATGTTCCTCCCGTACATCCTCCAATTCAACCGGGATGTGTCGGCCGGGCGCCTGGCCGCGCTGGCGTCGCTCTTCGTCGAGGATCCCGCCGAAGACGACCAGGCTGCCATCGACCAGTTCGTCGGATTCACCAATGCCCTACTCGGTGAGTTGGAACTCCCCACCCTCAGAGACATCGGCGTCCGGTCCCGCCACCTCGATGAGCTCACGGACCACATCTACGGCCACATCGGGATAGAACTGGACCTCAACCCGCGGCCCATGAACCGGGACGACTGCGCCCGGATCCTCAGGGCCGCCTACGACGAGATACCCGCCCTCGAAATGGCGGTGTGAGCCGGGTCGACGCTCGACTGCTGACCAGCGGAACCTCGCAGAGTTCCCGAACCGCTCAGCCCGAGGATAAGCCTGCCGGCCCGCTTGACGCACCGCGGCTGATGGAGTCCTTCATCGCGGGGGTTGTCCGTGTCACCGCCCCGTTGCATACTGGTCGGTAGCCGCAAACACCAACGGTCCGTCTCTCGGTGCCGGCCGGACCGGGGCGGGGATAGTCTTGTCGGAACCGAGCCCCGATGGGGAGGGTGGGACGCGTCCGGGATTCAAGGAGGTGGCGGTGGGGGTGGGCCCTCGGGAGGAGACCGCCGCCAGGTTTTTCGCGACCTCCGTGTTCTCGGACTTGCGGTCTGATGCTCCGCAGATTCCGAGCATCCATACCGAGCCACCGGAGTCGGACGGCTAGCCCCCTCCAGAAGCGTCAACCCGGAACAACGTCTGCCGTATCGCCGGGTTGGGCGGTCCCAACCTTCGGAGGGCTGCCCACATGGTGACCTGGTTGGCGGCCAGCACCGGCTTCCCGAGCTCCTCCTCGAGATCGGGGATCAGGTCCAAGGTGCGAAGGTTGGTACAGCTGAGGAACAGGGCTTGCGCTTCGGTGGTGTCCGCGCGCCGGGCCAGCATCCGGATGGTGGCGGCGGACGCTTCCTGGATGTCCCGGTCGAGGGCCAGGTAGGCGACTGACGGCACCTCCAGCCCCGCCTCCTCCAAGAAGGCCACCAGTCCTGCCGCAAGGACCCGATCATGGGGGGTGGCTACCGCTAGCCGGGAGGCGCCGACCGCTGCGGCCGCCTCCAACAGCGCCCCGCTGGTCGTCACGGCATCCGATCCGGTTGCCGTCGAGATCGTCTCCCGGAGCGAACGCTCCCCCTCCACACCCCTCATGTAGCTGCCCGTCGTGCACCCGTACACAGTCACCTCCGGGCGGGCGGCGGCGACAGCGGCGGCGGCTTCCCGCACTACCCGTTCCCCGCTGACCTCTTCGACCAGATCGGCGTCGATCAGACCTTCCCGTGCCGGTGTGCGGGTCACATGGAGGCGAACCCCGGCAGGGAGGTAGGCCCACAACTCGTCGTCGAGAGCGAAGTCGAACGGGACCACCACCCCGATGCCGTCCGGCCTCCGCTCTCGGGAGGCAGTGCCTTCCACACGGGCATAGGTGGTTCTGGACGGAGAGACTCGTACCATCGACATACGGATCGTAGATCGGTCCGAACCGATCCACCGGCGGTACGCTTTCCTGATGGTTAGCACAACCCGGTCCGCATCCCTTGTACCGGCTTTGGCCGCGTACGGAGCCCTGACCCTTACCTTCGACATCGTCCCCCTTCTTGTTCCGTCGACCGTCGAGGGATACGGGGTGGCGCTGTCCTCGGGCGCATGGCTCTACGTGATGACCGACTTCGGATTCGGGATCGCGGCCTTCTGGTACGGGATACGGAGCATACGTCGGAGAAGGTTGCTACTGCTCGGTCTGGGAGGGGTGGCGCTTGCCAACCTCGCCGCGGCGGGAGCGCCCGACTTCTTCACCCATCTGGCGGCCAGGACCCTCGCCGGATACGCCATGGGGACGATGGTGGCCGGCGCGATGGGGCTGGTGGTCGACGGCGCCAACATCCCCAGACGGGTGGGAACCCTCACCGCCGTGATGCCGGCCGCTTCCGTGCTGATGCCACTCGCCGGCTGGGTGACGGAAGCGTACGGCTGGCGCACAACCCTGGTGGGTCTCGCGGGTGTCGCCCTGGTGGCGCTGGTCATCGCTTCTCCGATGCCGGAGCAGCAGTCTCGGGAGGAGCGAATCAACCCGGCCCGCCTGTTCAACCGCTCGGCAACCATCGGAATCGTCTCGGGGGTCTTCTGGGCTCTCGGGTCCATGGTTCCCTGGGTGTTCATCGGCGCACTTGCCGAGGGTCCCGTCGGCGGGGATGCCACCTTGAGCGGCGTCGCGCTCGCGGTGAGCGGTCTGGCGGGATTCGCCGCCGCGCTGGCAGCCGGCCGGCTCACCTTCCGCAACCGCACCACAGGTCTCCAGTGGGGCTTCGCTGCCTGCGGGCTGTCGGTACTCTGGCTCGTGGCCACCCGGGATGTCACGAGCTTCCTGCTGTCCATAGCCGCATGGGCCTTCTCCCACTGGTTCGTGTTCGTCGTGTACCAGGGCCTGTTCTCCGAGTCGGTGGCTGTGGAGAGCCAGCGCGGGATACTTACCTTCGCAGCCCTGCCGCTCCAGGTCGGATACGGCCTCGGGGCGGTCGTGGCCTCCTTCGTCTTCCGGGCGTGGAGCTTTGCGGGTCTGGGCTGGGTATCCGCCGCCCTGATGGTGGTCTCGATGGCCGGTGCCTGGTGGGCGTGGAGGGACAGGATGTCGGCGGCTTCGGAGACCCGGAGCCGCTGACCCGGGAAGCCGCCGACGAGCCGTTGGCCGGAACCCCTGCCAGGTCCGGCAAGGGTTTCGAGGCCCCGGGTGCCGGACAGGTCGACCGGTGTCCGCAACTGGAAGGAAACGCCGTCATCCTCCTCAGTCCGGCCACGCGAAGCTCGATGGTGTTAGCCTTCGACGGACGCCCTACCGTCCGGGCGTGGTCGCCGAATGGCCGGTAGGCGAGCTTTGCATAGCAGAGGAGGAGGCAAAGTGTCCGGACGCAGGCAGAACCCGGTTTCGGCAGGCTCACCGAGAGCATCCCAGATCTACCGAAGACTCTACACCCGCCGCCAGATTCTAAAGGCGGGCGCGTTGGGCACCGCCGGATTGATGGTGGGGGCCTGCGGGGACGACGAGGTTCCCGCGACCACCGCCGCACCCGCCACCACCGCCGCACCCGCCACCACCGCCGCGGCCGCGCGTCGCACCGTCCCGGTGTTGTTCGACTACGGCTACGCGGGCATTCCGGGGAGCATGGGCCAGTTCTGGGAGGAGGTCACGACCCGGGCCGCCGCGGAGGGAATCGACGTCGAAGGAACCGAGGTCGCCCTCGAAGACCTGGCCATCCGGATCGAGGCGGCACATGCCGCCCAGGCCGGTCCCTCCATTGAGACCTTCTATGCCAACTACAGCACCTACGAGTTCCTCGAGCAGGGCGCCATCCAGCCGCTGGACCCGCTAGTGGGAGGGAACGCGGAGATAGACCACTGGCTCTTCACCAGCCAGCGGTTCAACGGCATGCAGTACAACTCGCCCCTCTTGGCCGAGATCTCGATGCTGGTCGCCAACCGGGACATCTTCAACAGCGCGGGGGTTGACCTACCCGATCGCTTCGCATCGTGGGACGACATGATCTCGGCCCTCCAGAAGGTCAAGGCCGCCGGTGAAGTGCCGGTGATCATCGGCTCGGCAGACGGGTTCAACTCGGAGAAGTGGGTGATGGCCTCGGAGATGGGGTTCCTGGACCGCACCACCGATCTGACCGAGTGGAATCTGGGCCTTCGCAGCATCGACGAGCCGCTGGCCTCGGGGTGGATAGACAACATCGCCCAGTTGAGGGCCGACCAGCTGATGAACGACGACGCGGACAAGATCACCGAGCACCAGGCCTTGGAGCGGTTCACCGCAGGCGAGGGCGCCATGATGATGCTCTATCCCGGGGCGGTGTTCGCTCTCGAGGAGGGGCAGTTCGACGTGGTCGGCTACTGGCAGGGCCCGGGAGCTGCATCCGCCCCGATGGCGGTGGCCGGGAGCGGGATGGTCGTCACCACCTTCGCCGAGGACGCCCAGGCCGCCGGTGACCTCATCGCCTTCCTGCACCGTCCGGAGCAGTTGGCACTGTTCAACGAGGTGACATCGGAGCTTCCGTGCGATGACCGCTTCGACGCGAGCGGGCTCGGCACGCTGGCATCGCGCACCTGGGGACTGATCACCGATCCCAACCTGCCGGAGCCGTTCTGGGTCCACGACTTCATGCACTACGACGTGATCTTCTCGATCATCTACCCGCTCGGCCAGGAGGCCGTGGCGGGCACCCCGCCCGACGAACTTCGCCAGAAGTACAACGAGCAGATGGAGGCATGGCGCGAAGGCAACGAGGAAGCCATGGGCCGTGTGCAGGGGTTCTACGACGCGGCGACCGCCTAGTCGAACACCTTGTGGAGCTAGGGCCCGGAGGCGGGTCTCATCACCCGTCGCCGGGTCCGAGATCCCGAAGATAGGACTGTGATGAGTCCGGGATTCCCCCCGGCTTCGAGGGTCCGCGGGCGGTGGTAGCGGGATGACGACTCGTGTCCGCACGCCCGTGCTCCCCCGACCTCGAAGGATCGGCGCCGGTCTGCGCCGATCGCTCCCCGTGCTGGGATGGCTACTGCCAGCGCTGGTGGTGATCGCGTTCGTGATCGGCTATCCGGTGATCCAGGTCATCATCGACAGCTTCACCAGCAAGACCAGGTTCGACCCCGGCGAGTTCGTCGCTCTCGACAACTTCGCGGAGTTGATGACCGGAGGCGACCAGGACCTCTTCTGGTTGTCCTTCCGCAACAACCTGGTGCTGTTGGTCAGCATACCTGCGACCATACTGGTCGGGCTGGTCGTGTCCTCCATCCTGTACCGCGGGATCAGGGGGTCGAGGCTGTACGAGGTGTTCATATTCCTGCCCTTCCTCCCGGCGGTGGCGGCCATCTCGGTGATCTTCATCTACCTGCTGGGTTGGGAGGGACCGCTCAACGAGACGATCCGGGCGCTCAGCCTCGAACCCCTGGCCCAGGCCTGGCTGACCGATCCGGGGCTGGCCATCTGGTCGATACTCGGGGTCGTCACCTGGAAGCGCCTCGGTTTCGTGGTGCTGCTCTTCATGGCCCGGATGCTCAGCATCGACCCCGACCTCCTCGATGCCGCAGCCGTGGACGGTGCAACCTGGTCACAGACGGTTCGCCACGTGGTGGTGCCGGAGATGAGGGCGATCATCCGGTTCGTCGGGATCCTCGGATTCATCGAGGTCTTCTCCTTCACCTTCGCCTACGTTTTCGTGCTGACCCGAGGCGGCCCGTTCAAGAACACCTACACGCTGGAGTACCTGCTCTTCAGCATCATGTTCCGGCGGAAGTTGGTGGGTCTGGCTTCGGCGGTGGCGGTGCTGCTACTGCTACTCGCCGTAGCAGTAGCGGTCTATCAGATGCGCCGCGCCCGGGCGAGGGTTGCGACATGATGTCCCTCCTCCGACCCGGACGGCGGGCAGGACCGGCCGGAGATCGGTCCCGGAGTGCTCGGCGTCACGTCTGGAAGGAAAGCGGGCTGATCAGGGTCGTCCAGCAGGTGTTGATCCTGCTGGTCGTCTTCGTGTCGCTCGCCCCGCTCTACACGGCAGTCACCACGTCCTTCACGCCGCAGGGAGAGTTGAGCGGCGGCGGCATCATGCCTCCCCGGAACCCGACCTTCGAGAACTACCGGGTGGCCTGGAGCGACCTCGGCTTCCAAGGCATGTTCTCCAACAGCACGATCCTGGCGGTCGCGGCCGCGCTGGGCACCACCCTCCTGGGTGCGGCCGGCGCTTTCGCGCTGGTCAGGTTCCGCTTCAAGGGCCGGAGGGTTCTGCTGGTGGCCATAATCGGCGCCATCGCCGTACCGCCCATCGTGATCATCATCCCGCTGTTCCTGACGATGAGCGACCTCGGATGGGTCAACACCTATCACTCCGCCATCATCGCCGAGATCGGGCTGCTGCTGCCGTTCGCCATCTTCCTGCTGTACAGCTTCATGAGGGACCTTCCGGAGGATCTCTTCGACGCGGCTGCTCTGGACGGCGCCGGTTCGATCGGCCAGTTCTGGCACGTGGCCCTGCCGCTCTCACGTTCTGCCCTGGTGACCACCGCCATCGTCTCGGGCGTCTTCGCCTGGAACGAGTTGCTGGTACCCATGATCCTCTGGCAGGAGGGCAAGTTCGAGACCCTGATGATGGGCCTGGCCACCCTGGGTCCGGGACGGACGGGGGTCCGGTTCGTCCCCCTCCTCATGGCAGGCGTCACCATCACGATCGTCCCGCTCGTCCTCCTGTTCGTCGTGGGGCGGCGCGCCCTGATCAGGGGCCTCACGGAGGGAGCCCTCAAGTGAGCCGGGGCGTCATCGTCACCGGGGGCAGCACCGGCATCGGCCTCGCGGTGGCCCGCCGCTTCGCCCGGTCCGGGGACCGCGTGATGATCACCGCCCGGTCCGCCGACGCCCTCGACACGGCCCGGTCTGCGCTGGCGGCCGAAGCACTCGAGGTGGTGACGGCCCCGGGGAGCGTCGCGGACCTCCAGGATGTGCGCCGTGTTCTGGACGAGGCGATGGAGCGGCTCGGCTCGGTCGACGTGGTGGTCAACAACGCCGGCATCTGCCACGAGGCGGCGGTGGTCGACACCGACGACGAGACATGGTATGCGCTGGTGGCGACCAACGTATCGGGGGTGTTCCTGATGAGCAGGGAGGCGGCCAAGGTCATGATCGAGCAGGGCACCGGCGGTGTCATCATCAACACCTCGTCGGTCAACTCGACGATGGTCGAGCCGCTCTACGTCCCCTACAGCGCCACCAAGGCAGCCGTCGACGCGTTCACGAAGGGCATGGCCCTGGAGTTGGCCCCTTTCGGAATACGCGTGGTGGGTGTGCGGCCCGGCTACATCGAGACGCCGATGATCGGCAAGGTCCTGCAGGATCCGGCCGGCGCCGACGAGTGGCGGGAGGCCGTATCCGGGGTGGTGCCATTGGGCCGCATGGCCTATCCCGAGGAGTTGGCCGGGACCTACCTGTTCCTGGCTTCGGACGACGCCTCCTACATCACCGGCACCAACGTCGTTGTCGATGGGGGTCGCGTAGCGTCTCCGGGCGCCACGTGACGAGCGGCCCGTGACAGGACCCGCAGAGACCCTCGACGGCCGGACCGCGCTGGTCACGGGCGGAGGATCCGGAATCGGTCGGGGGATCAGCGAGGAACTGGCCCGAGCCGGCGCCCTCGTGCTGGTGGTGGACATGCGGGCGGGGAGCGCCTCAGACACCGCCACTTCGTTGGTTCGCAGGGGTCTCGCGGCTCGGCCGATCACGTTGGACGTGACCGACTCCGCAGCCATCGGCGAGGTCCGATCGATGCTCGAGGCCGAGGACTCCATGCCCGACGTGCTGGTGAACAACGCGGCGATCTTCGAGATGGGCGCCCTGGAGGACATCGATCCCTCTTCGTGGGACCGGATGATCGAGGTGAACCTCAAGGGCCCGTTCCTGATGATGCAGGCCTTCATCCCCTGCATGGTCGACCGTGGGTGGGGGCGGGTGATCTCCATCTCCTCGACGGCGGGCAAGACCGGTGAGGCATACGCTTCCCACTACTGCGCTGCCAAGCGGGGCCTGATCGCACTCAGCCAGTCCGCTGCCGCCGAGGTCGCGCCCGTCACCGTGAACTGCATCTGCCCCGGGTTCGTGGAGACACCGATGACCCGTGTCGAGACCCGTTTCTGGCATTCCATGGATCCGTCGGTGAGCGAGCAGCAGGTCGTCGAAAGGATGCGCGATCAGATCCCCCTCGGCCGGATGGGCCGGCCAGAGGACATCGCCAGGGCGGTCAGGTGGATGAGCCTCCCGACCAACGACTACCTCACCGGACAGGCCGTGAACGTCGACGGGGGTCTCGACTTCCACTGATCGTCGCTCGTTCGACGTCGATGCCCGCCACGACCCGTCGGAGCACCGGGACAGGCTACCTTTGGACCAGACGCGCAGGAGTGGCCATGACCGATATCGCCGACGTACCCGCTTACGACATCCCCTTCGACCAGACGGAATACGACGAGCGCCTCGATCGGCTGCGCCGGGCCATGGAGGAACAGCGCCTCGACGGTCTCATCCTCACCGAGCCGTCCGACATCTACTACCTGAGCGGCTACGACACGCAGGGGTTCTGGGCCTACCAGGCAATGATCATCCCGGCGGACGGCCCACTCACACTGGTGTGCTTCGTGGAGGAGGTGCTCCATGCGGAGGCGCGCGGGCTCCAGCATGCCGGGTACGCTTTCGGGGGCGACCACATCCGCATGACGGTCGAGACGGTCGAGCGGTGCGGCCTGGGCAACGGTCGCATCGGTGTGGACATCTGGGGCCGTTACCTCCCCACCGGGGTCTTCCAGGAGTTGGAACGGGCCCTCACCGCCGAGCTGGTCGACATAGCCGGGATGGCCGAGAGGCAGCGCCTGGTCAAGTCGCCTGCCGAGGTTGCCTACATCCGCGAGGCGGCCGCCATCTCCAACGAGGTGATGGGCCGGGTCTACGACGCTTTGCGGATCGGGATCAACGACCGAGAGGTAGCCTCGATCCTCGGCTGCGACTCTATCCGCCTCGGCTCCG
This sequence comes from Candidatus Spongiisociaceae bacterium, assembly GCA_965219685.1. Classification (GTDB taxonomy): domain Bacteria; phylum Actinomycetota; class Acidimicrobiia; order Spongiisociales; family Spongiisociaceae; genus JAPPFW01. Next base: position 3,197,874 of record CBDCOH010000002.1, read on the forward strand.
ACTACTTCGCCATGGGTCCCTACGTCCGGTTCGGTCCCACCATGGTCGAGGGCCATCTCACCTGGCAGGGAAGAACCTTCGATCCCGGCCACGTGGCGGAACTCGAGGTGGCCGCGGTCCGGAGGCGCTACAACGCCCCCATCCTCCGCTATGCGGTGGCCGGGCCGATCGAGGGTGACCTGGCCGTCTGCGCCGAGGCAGTCCAGCTGGGCATGGAAGCCGTCCGGGCGGCCACCAGCCCGGGTGCGGTGGGCAGCGAAGTGAGGCAGGCGGCGTACGAGGTGGGCACCGATCACCTGCGTCGCAACGGCGTGGAAGCCACCTACCTGCCGGGGGGCTACTCCGTGGGGATCGGATACCCGCCGGACTGGACCGAGGCCGACATCATCACCGCCTCCAGCGACTACGTGCTCCAGCCGAACGTCCTGTTCCACTTCGTCTCGTTCTTCCAGCTCCCCGAATCCCGCATCGGGACCAGCGATGTCGTGCTCGTGACCGAGGACGGATGCGAGTTCCTCAACACCCTGCAGGCAGGCCCCGTCTCAGTCCAGGACACAGCCTGAGCAGGAGGCCGCCCGCGGCAGAAGGGAACCCTTAGCCATACGATGGTCCCGACCCGGCACCATCCCACGCGATAATGTCGGTCGGCTACGGATAGGAGATACAAGCATGCCCGGCTCGGCATCGACGACAACGAACTACACGATGGGCTATGACGAGGACTTCCTGCAGATGCTCAGGTGGCGCAGTGTGGAGACCCACGCCAGACACCTGCTCCCGCACCTCGAGCCCGGACTCAGCGTGCTCGACTTCGGCTGCGGGCCCGGAACCCTGTCTGTCGGCCTCGCCAGTGCGGTGGAGCCCGGCGAGTTCCACGGTATCGACATCGAGGAGTCTCAGATCGACCTGGCTCGTGCCGCGGCCCGAGCCGGCGGTCATGCCAATGCTTCTTTCCGGGTGGGGGACGTTACGGATCTCCCGTACGATGACGACACCTTCGATGTCGCCCACTGCCATACGGTGCTGAACCATGTTCCGGACACCGATGCTGTCCTGAGCGAGGTCAGGAGGGTCCTGAAGCCGGGCGGGATCATATCCTGCCGCGAGTTGGTGGCTGCATCCTGCTTCTCGGAGCCCGCATACAGCCTGGCCGAGGCATGGGCGGTGTTCTCGACGTTGGTGACGGCCAACGGCGGGCACCCTCAGATCGGGAAGGAACTCAAGACCAAGTTGGTGGAGGCCGGATTCGCGGACATCCGGGCAACCGCTTCCTTCGACACCTTCACCAGCCCCGAGGGCATCGCCGTTCTCGACAGTGTGATCACCGAGTGGTTCTTCTCACCAAAGGTGATGACCGCCGCCACGACGTACGGGTTGGCAACCGAGGAGCAGTTCGACCAGTGGCGGATCGACCAGGAGAAGTGGAAGAAGCATCCGGGAGCCGTAGGAGCCATAGCCTTCGGAGAGGCCATAGCCTCCAAGCCGTAACGCCTAGGCGGTCACGACTTCCCGACCAACGGTCGGCTTTGGCGCGGCCTCCCCGGTCTGCAAGGTGATCGATCATCATGGTTGCAGCGCGACTAACGGCCTAGGGGGGCCGGATCCCCGAGGGAGTCAGCAGTCTCCCGCCGCTGCCGGCGCTGGCAGGACAGGTCTTTGGGCTTTATCTCCGAAGGAGTCCCCGACAGTGGGCATCGATGGCTCTGCACGTAGACCTCGGAGAGTTAGTGGGTGTTGTGCCCAAACCCTTCTCCCGGCTGGCTGCTCAACTGATGGCTTGACCTGAGAGCACCCGGGCCGGGTTGAGGCGCAGCATCCGATCGATCTCTTCGTGCGACACGCCGCTCAACCGCAGCCTAGGGATGATCCGGCTGATGAAGTGGTCGTAGCCGTGGCCGCCGTAGGCACCCAGTTCGTGCTTGAAGCAGATGTCCTGGGCAGGGAAGATGTGGTCCACCAGGCCCGCCTCGATGAGCGAGACGATTGCCGACACGCGGACGTCGTCCGTTGGGAGTTGCCGACGGCGGCCCCGGTAGTACAGGTGGCGACCGAAGGTATCGAGACCCAGGTTGGCGCCCATGTCCGCCACGCGCCGGTACTTGTCGACGTCGGTGCGGAACCGGTCGTCGAGGTGGCTCTGCACCACTCTCGTCAGGTCGGCGCCGGCCTCGTCCAGCACCCCCAGCACCTCGAAGGGGGACTCGTCACCCGGAGCCGAGTGGGCGATGATGGCGCATCCCGTCTCCTGCTGGGCGATCGCCGCGGCGCGCAGGACCTTGCGTTCGACGGGGTCCATCGGGAAGGTCCCCATCCCGATCTCCCCGATCACGCCGGCCTTGAGATCGGTCCCGTCCATACCCACTGTGATGTCGTTGATCATCTCGGCGGCGAGGTCGTCCACGGATCTGGCTCCCGTGCGCGGAGGATGTGTCTCCTTTATGTAGTACCCGCATCCGGCGATCAGGTTCAAACCGGTCTGCGCTGCGAGCCACTCCAGGACCCGGACGTCGCGTCCCAGCCCGGGAGGTGTCGCATCGACGATGGCGGCGCCACCGGCCTCCCGGTAGCGGAGCAGTTCGCCGGCCATCACCGGGGGATCGTCGATCAGCAGGTTGTCGCGTACCCCGAACGGGCTGGCCTTGATCCGGCCGAGCCTCTCGGGAGCGAGAGGTAGGAAGGCCACCTCGGGATCGTCGGACGGACTCCAGTAGCAGCGCAGGTTCACCATCAGGTGCTCGTGGATCAGGGTGTTCCCGAGTTCGGATGCAGCAACCTGGCCTGTGACCGTCTGGACCTGGGATTCGGCCCGCTCCGCGCCGGTGCTCATAGAGCCGAGCGGAAGGAATCCAGTGCGGAGCCGAACCGTTCGACGGTCTCGTCGATCACCGCATCCGTGTGGGCGGCCGACGGGAAGAAGTTGCCGAAACCCGAGATGCGCACGCCTGCTGCCATGAGATGCGGCAGGAACTCGATTCTCCGGGCCTGGTCGGTCATCAGGACGTCACGGTGGTTACGCACCGCGGGGAGGTCGGTGAACATCAGGTTGAAGATGGTCGGCAGGCCTTGGACGCGACCCGGTATGTCCTGGCCGGTCATCGCCTCGTTGAGTCCGCTCATGAGCCGCCGACCGCGTGCCTCCATGGCCCCGTACAACTCCTCGCCACCCTCGTACAGGTGCTCGAGGGTGGCCCGGGCCGCCGCCATTGTGATGGGGGTGGCGTTGAAAGTCCCGGCATGCGTAACCTTGCCGGTCCCGATACCCGCCATCAGGTCGCGCCGGCCGGCCACACATCCCACGGGGAACCCCGAGGCGAGGGCCTTGCCCATGGTCGTCAGGTCCGGAGTCACCCCGTAGCGGCCCTGGGCGCCTCCCAGGGAGGCCCGGAACCCGGTTATCACCTCGTCGAAGATCAGCACGATGCCGTGCTCGTCGCACACTCGGCGCACCACCTCCAGATAGCCGGGAACGGGCTCCACGACCCCGCTGTTGGCCATCACCGGCTCCATGATCACCGCGGCGATCTCGTGGCCATGGGCGGAGGTGAGCTCGCGGAGGGCTTCGGGGTCGTTCCAAGGCGCCACGATCAGAGTGCCGGCGGCGTCCGTGGCCACGCCGGCCGATTCCGGCACCGCCTCGGTACCGCGCCCGTCCGACCTGGTCTGCGAGCTGCTGCCCACATTGAAGAGGACGCTGTCGGCCCATCCGTGGTAATGGCCCTCGAACTTGAGCACGGTGTTGCGGCCGGTCGCGGCGCGCGCTATCCGGAGGGCGGCCTGTACCGCCTCGGTCCCGGTCATGTTGAACCGGACCACCTCGGCGGAAGGCACCGTGCGTGTAATGAGCCGTGCTACCTCCACCTCCAACTCGTGCTGGGCGCCGTACAGGATGCCCTTCCCCAGTTGCTCCTCGACCGCCGCCGTGACGAAGGCGGGGCGGTGCCCGAGCAGCATCGGACCCTGACCCATCACGTAGTCGATGAGGCGATTCCCGTCGACGTCGTAAAGGTAGGGCCCCTCGCTCGCTTCGAAGAAGATCGGGTGGGGCTTCTCCCCCATGCGGACGTTGCTGTTGACGCCGCCCGGTATCACCTTCTTCGAGTCTTCGTGGAGGAGGCGCGAATTCCGGAAGGTCAGCTTTCCGTCACCGGCCTGCACGTTTCGCTCCTTTGGTCGTCCGCCACGAAATGGTAGTGGTGCGTCTGGAAGCTGGACGGAAACTGCCGATAGTATCCGAATTCCATAACCCGCCCCGGAGGTGTCAGGTGACGATCCCGAGACAACCCGCGTTCGGTCCGGGCGAGTTCCGGAGACGCTGGGAGAGGGTGCGCGCCGCTATGGAGGTAGTCGGCGTCGACCTACTGGTGACCTTCAGCCCGCACAATGTGTTCTACCTGACGGGTATGGACTCGGAGAACCTGTTCGACTACCAGTGCGCAGTGCTGGGGTCCGACATGGACGCGCCGATGCTGGTCATCTTCGAGTTCGAGCTTGCCCGGGCCGAGAACTCGGTCGCGGTGGACGACATCCGGTCGTACGGTACCTTCGACGATCCGATCGCGTTCACGCTCGAACAGTTGACCGGGATGCCCGGAAGGAAGATCGCTCTGGACCGGAGCACCCTTCCCGTGGCCCGCTACGGGAGCCTCCTGGCCGGTCTCGACGGGTACGAACTCACCGACGCCTTCGGGTTGGTGGAGGGGGTGCGCCTCGTCAAGTCGGAAGACGAGTTGCGGCTCATGGAACGGGCCGCAGCGCTGACGGATGTAGGCGTCGCGGCGGCCACGGCCGAGATCGCCGAGGGAGTGGAGGACCGAGTGGTGGCGGCTGCGATCGTGGACGCCATGTACAGGGCCGGGAGCGACACTCTCTGCTGGGGCCCGATCGTGGCGGCCGGATACCGGGCCGGGGCAGCGCATAGCACCTTCAACGGCCACCGCATCGGCCGAGGCGAGACGGTCTTCCTCGAGCTGACGGGGGAGGTGTCACGGTACGTGTCACCCCTGATGCGCACGGTGGTGGCGGGCGAACCATCGGCCGGCATGATGCGGGTGGAGGCGGCGGTGACGGCCGCCCTGGAAGCCGTCCGGACGAACGCCCGACCGGGTGCTTCGGCTCGCGATGTCGCCGCTCGTGGTCTCGCCGCCCTCAATGGCGTCCTGGAGGGGCACGTATTCCACCACTACTTCGGATATCCGGTGGGAATCGGCTATCCCCCGAGTTGGATCGAAGCTCTCGGCTTCTTCATCCGCGCCGACAACGACCGGCCGCTTGAACGAGGGATGGCCTTTCACCTGCCGATGTCGATCAGGAAATACGGGGAGTACGGGGTGAACCTCAGCCACACCCTGGTGGTGGAAGAGGGCGGGGCCCGCGTCCTCGGATCATCGCCCGCCCGACTGGCCGTAGTGTGAGCCAGCCACTCCCCGTGGCAGTCCATGGACGAGCGGGTTCTGCAGAGTCACAGGTAAGGAGGGTGGAGGAGTGAAACGGTTCGGATACCTGTACCCCGGTTACGCCAGCGAGGACGACTACCCGCTGATGGCCGCTTCCGTCGACCCGCCGGTCGAGAACCGGGTGTTCCACACAGAGGTGCCCGTGGATGCCCACCGCCCGGACGCTCTGCGGATGGTGGGAGACCTCGAGTTGCTGCTGGAGCCGATGGATGATGTCCAAGCCTTCGGACCCGACGCGCTCTCGTGGGCCTGCACCAGCGGGAGCTTCATCTTCGGACCCGAAGGAGCCAAACGCCAAGTCGATGAGATCGAGAAGGCCTACGACATCCCGAGTTCCAGCACGTCGCTGGCCTTCCTGAGGGCCATCGACCACCTCGGAGTCGAGCGCGTGGCGGTGAGGGCAACGTACCCCGATGACGTGGCACGGATGTTCGGAGACTTCGTCGAAGCGGTCGGCGCAACGGTCCAATCGGTGGAGTGCCTGCACATCATCACCGGGGTGGAGGTCGGGACCCTCCGACCGGACCGCATCATCGACTTCGTGGCATCCACCACGACGCCGGATGTGGATGCGGTACTGGTTCCGGACACTGCAATGGCCACCGCCTCGTTCCTCGGTGACCTGGAGGAGGCCACCGGAGCCATCGTGCTCACCGCCAACCAGGTCACCATGTGGGACCTGATGCAGATGGCGGGCTGGGAGGGCGCATACCCCGGCGGCGGCACGCTCTTCACCGGACGACCCTAGGGGAGTCGCCGCAGCCGCTCACCCTTACCCGACCAGATCGCGAAAATCACCGCCGCCCATCCGTGCTACGGGCCTTCCCCCACCACCACCGTACCTGGGTTCGCAGCGCGGCCTGTTGCGCCCCTGACGGGCGATCCGGCTCCGACATGATTGGCCCGCGGCGGTAGGATGACGTCCGGTTCGATCCGCCGGGTGTTGACGCTCCTCACTGTGCGACATAACTGTGACAACGTCCACCCCCTCGTTGGGGCCCGAATCTCGCGACTCCGGCTCTGTACCCACCGATAGATCGTCCCACCCTCGCAGAATCCGGAGGAGGGCCGTGCGGCCGGTATCCTCGGTTCCGAAGCGACCGAGGTAGGCGACGTGGGAAGACTTGCTGGTAAGGCCGCCATCGTGACCGGTGGCGCGCGGGGCATCGGCCGGGCCATCGCCACACGGTTTCTCCAGGAGGGAGCACGCGTGCTCATCTGCGACATCCTCGAGGAACGGCTCTCGGAGACGGTCGGGGAACTGGCCGAACTCGGCGAGGTTCACGGCCACGCGGGGGATCTGAGCCGCAAGGGTGTCTGCGAGGCTGCGGTCCGCCGGGCGGTCGGGTTGTTCGGTGGCCTCCACATCGTGGTCAACAACGCAGGCATCGCCCGGTGGGCGCCCTTCCTGGACCACTCCGAGGAGGACTGGGACCGGACCTTCGACGTCAATCTCAAGGCGGTCTTCCTGCTCAGCCAGCAGGCGGCCCGGGTGATGGTTGAACAGGGCGAGGGCGGGGTGATCCTCAGCATGGCTTCCAACAACGGCCACGTGCCCGAGCCGGAGGTGGCGGCCTACAACGCCTCGAAGGGTGGGGTGGTGCTGCTCACCAAGACGATGGCGATCGAACTGGCCAAGTACAACATCCGGGCCAACAGCATCGCGCCCGGCCACATAGGACCGACCGACCTGTCCCTGGAGGGTGGCGCCGACGAGACCTTCTTCGAGACTCTGAAGGACGGGATCCCTCTGGGCCGCCTGGGAAAGCTGGAGGAGGTTGCCGCTCTCTACACGTTCCTGGCCTCCGACGAGGCGCAGTTCATCAACGGCCACAGCATCATCATCGACGGGGGCCAGACAGCCGGCCAGTAACCCGGGACTACCGAATGAGCGTCCTCGTAGTATAGCTCTAACTTATTATTTATGATATAGTGATTATATTCCGATAGAAAACGTTGCAGAGGTAGGAGGAGCCACGATGGGTATATTCGCCTGGCCGTTGCGAGTATCGAGCCCGGACGGCGAGCGCACGCTGGACATCGAGGCAATGGTGGACACCGGCGCCTCGTACACCGTCCTGCCTTGCCGAATGCTCGATCAGTTGGGAATCGAACCGACGCGCAAGCTCACATTCGAGTTGGCCGACGGGCAGCCCAAGGTGATGGATGTGGGGAGCGCTCGGGTTACGATCGACGGCTCCACCCACGTGACCCCGGTCGCTTTCGGAGTGGATGGCACGGACGCGCTGCTCGGCGCGGTCACCTTGCAGGAACTGGCTCTAGTCGTCGACTCCTTTAGGGAGAGGCTCGTACCTGCGGAAACCCTTCGCTACTAGACGAGTAGTTCCAAGCCATCCGACTGAAGCGATCACACTGAACGATCAGCACACAATATGCGCAACACAGCTGTGACTCGAATGCATCCGTCTCCCTTGCGGGTCCCCCTGCCTTCTGTTCTCGAGTGAGGTACCACACTCGGCGCGACATGAACTCGGACCGCCCTTTGCTCAGCCGGTATGACATTCCGATCTAGCGCTAACCACCGATCACCAACTATCGACTAACAACTACTCATCTAGCTCGGTCCGAGCATCGCCCAGACGACGCCCACTGCGATCTTGTGACAGAATGCGGGGTCAGCGGAACGGCTGCGACAGTCCTCGCGCTCTCCTACCAGGAGGTCTCGGAATGATCCTCTTCGACAATTGCAGGTACCTGATCACGACGCCGAACCCGGAGGGCGTCATCGAGGGTGGATGGGTTCTCGTCGACGGGCCCCTCATCCACTCTGCCGGCGGGCCCGGCGACTCCCCAGCCGACGGGTCGGTACCCGAGGGCGTCGAGGTCGTGGACTGTAGCGACAAAATGGTGATGCCCGGGATGGTCGACAGCCACAACCACCTTGCCAACTATCCCTACAACCTGCTTCCCGGCATCGATCCCTCGTCGATGGACTTCAACGGGATATCGGAGTGTCTGGAGAAGCTCATCTGGCCCGCCTACACGTGGGCCACCGACGCGAGCACCTACGACCTGACCGTGCTGGCGATGTGCAACGCCATCAAACACGGGACCACCACCATCACCAGCGCGTTCCCTTGGCCCGACGCCACCTACCGGGCCGGGGTGACATCGGGGATCAGAACCATCATCCAACCCCAAGCGGTCAGCAACGTGGCGCTCGGTGACGGCCTGGACGACGAGGGATACCTCGCCCAGACCGAGGAGGCGATCCGGAACTACCACAACGCCGAGGACGGGCGGATCCAGGTGGCGGCGCATCCCCACACCACCTACTCCTGTTCGGAGCGACTGCTGCTCGGCTGCATGGAGTTGGCCGAGCGCTACGACGTGGGATTCGCCATCCACATGCTCGAAAGCATCGAGGATCGCCACCTATCGGACGCCCAGTTCGCCGAATGGGGAGGCATCATCAACTACTTCCACGCGAAGGGACTGCTCCAGGAACGAACGCTGTTCTTCCACTGCGACCAGATGAACATGCGCGAGGCCGAGATGATTGCGGAGGCGGGGGTCGCCATCTCCCACAACCCGCAATCCAACGCCACCTATCACGGCTCGGTCGCCGACGTTCCTACGCTGCGGGCCGCCGGCGTAACCCTCGGCCTCGGCACCGACATGCCCGCCGGGAACCTGTTCGACAATATGTACACCGCGTTCATCGTCAACGCCACGGTCCCCCCCGACCAGGAGGCGCAGTACGAACCCTGGGTGCCGCTCGAGTTGGCAACCATCGGGGGTGCCAGGGCACAGCGACTGGGCGACAAGATCGGCACGCTCGAGGCCGGCAAGCGGGCGGACCTGATCACCGTCGACCTGAGCCGCAACACGACCCTGCACCCGCTCAACGCCGGGAACCTCCTCTTCTGGCTGGTGAGCCAGGGAGCGGGTACGGTCGTGGAGGAGTCGATGGTCGACGGAAGGTTCCTGAGGCGAGACGGGGAGTTCACGGAACTGGACGAAGAAGCGATCATCGCCCGCTCCTACGAGTGGATGGCCAACTTCGAGTCGTGGTACCGCCACCGGACGGCGACCGGGCAGGCCGTAACCGTCAGGAAGTACCCCGACTACGAGAGGCGCTAGGCCTGTCCCTGCACGCTCGGGATGGTACGGAGTCGGGCCGTGACGGATTCCGTCGAGGACCAGAGACTTCTCCCAGCCCTTAGCGCGCTCGGATCCGGCGATGCCGATGCGCTGCGGGGAATCCTCGACGGCGACCCGGACTTGGTGAACCTTCCGGTCGGCGACTCCACCATGCTCGAGTTGATGACCCAGCCCGATGCCGGATCGCCCTCACCCGAGACCGTCGCCGTGCTCGTCGACGCCGGCGCCACGTTGGATCGGGCCCTGAATCTCGCCGCCTGCTGGAACCTGGCGGAACTCTGCTCTCAGCTGCTCGCGGCGGGCGCCGATCCGGCCGCCCGCGCCGACGCCGGCATCACTCCGCTGGAGTCCGCCGCCATGCACAGCTCCACCGAGGCTGCCGATGTCCTGGTCGAACACGGCGTCCACCGGCGCACGCTGTGGCTGGCTGCGGCCTCGGGTCTGCTGCCAATGGTCCGGAACTGGGTGGCGGGGGACGGGTCACTAATGGCGGATCCGGGCCCCTACCGGCCGGACTGGGCCGCCGTGGGCCGTCCGGCCGGTGGTCGGCGTACGGATGACCCGGCCGAGATCGTCGGCGAGGCCTTCGTGTTCGCCGCCGCCAACGACCGCCACCATGTCGTCGATTACCTGCTGGACACAGGCGCGGATGTCGACGCGCGTCCGTACCGGAACACGACCGGATTGCATCTCGCCATCCAGTTCCGGCGGCCGAGGATGGTACGGCTTCTCCTGGAAAGGGGCGCATCCGTCACCATCGAGGACGACAATCACCGGTCGGATGCCTCCGGCTGGGCGCGCGCCTGCGACGACGGTAGCGACGAGGCCATCGGTATACGCCGGATGGTGCGATCCGCCCGTTCTCGCAAAGGCCTCGCGCCGCAACGAGCCCCGTGATCGCCGAACCCGTCCCGCCTCGTTGAGAGACGGCAGCGTGCCGTCGGGAGCAGGTCCTCGTCCATACCGGCGGGATTGCCTCATCTTGGGGGTCGCGGTCTGGGTGACGGGGGTGACGTTCGGGGTGTTCGCCGACGCGGCGGGTCTCGACCTGTCCAGGATCGTGGTGATGTCGGCACTCATGTTCACCGGGGCTTCGCAGTTCGCGGCGGTGGGTGTGATCAACGACGGTGGCACCGGCGGCGCGGCGGTCGGCGCGGCCCTGCTCCTGGCAGCCCGCAACACCCTCTACGCACCGGTGGTGCGGCCGGCCCTACCCGCCTCGACCTCGGCCCGGCTGGTGGGAGCCCACTTCATCGTCGACGAGACCACCGCCATGGCCGCCGCCCAGACCGACCGCCGTCATGCCTCGGGAGCCTTCCGGTTCATGGCGGTCACGCTGTGGCTCTCCTGGAATCTGGGCTCGGTGGCCGGGGCGATAACCGGCTCCTTGGTGGGAACCCCCGAGACATGGGGGCTCGACGCTGCTTTCCCGGCCGTCTTCGTCGCACTGGCGGCCACCCACCTCCGTACGGCGGCCGGCAGGATCACCGCAGCCATCGCGGCCGTCGTAGCGCTCGGCGCGGTACCGTTCACCGCACCGGGGATCCCGATCCTGCTGTCCGTGCTCGCCCTGCCGACCGCGCTGTTCGTTCTAGCCCGCCGGCGGCCGCCGTCGAGTGACGGAGACGGACGGGCCGGCAGGTCGGGGACTGCATCGTGAGCTGGCTATCGATCGCCTTGCTCGTGGCAGGCTGCTACGCCTTCAAGGCTCTGGGGGTAACCGCATTCGGCAGCTTCGCCGAACGCCGGTTCGGCCAGGTCGTGGCGCTGCTTCCGGCCGCGCTGTTTACCGCCCTCGTGGTGGTCCTAACCTTCGAGGAGGCAGGTCTCCTGGTTGTCGACGCCCGGGCCGCGGGTGTGGCCACCGGGGCTCTGGCCGCCTGGCGCAAGGCACCCCTAATCGTCGTCGTGCTGACCGCGATGGGGGTAACCGCCGTCATCCGGGCCCTGTCCTGAACGTCTGGCTGTTGTCGCCCGACCCGGAGTCGGGCTAGCGGGTTCCCTGCAGACCTTCGGTGGCCAGCAGCGCACCCTTCATGACGTCGATCACCCTGGCGATGTCCTCGTCGCTGTGGGCGGTCGAGGTGAGCGCCAGATGGTCCCCCGGGATGAGCACCTCCTCCAGCATCAGGCGGACGTAGAACTCCCGCTCAGCCTGCGCCAGCGAGCGATCGAAGTCGCGGGCGGTCACGATCGGCCCGGCCTGGAAGCGCAGGTGGATCATCGAATGGGCCGCCCGGACCTGCACCGGTATCGAACGGCTCCGGCAGAACCCTCCGATCTGGTCCGTGAACATCCTCCCATGCCCGGCCAGCCGTCCGTAGAGGTCGGGATGGGAACGCAGATGACCGATCGCAGCCGTACCGGCGATCATCGTCAGCGGGTTGCCGCCGAAGGTGCCGCCTGCGAACACCTTGTCCTGCTCGACGTCGTGCTTCTGCCACTCGAAGCGGCGCATGATGCCGGCGCGGCCCGCGACCGCCCCTACCGGCAGACCCCCTCCCAGCGCCTTGCCGTAGGCCGCGAGGTCGGGCGTGACCCCGAACTCCTCCTGTGCCCCACCGAAGGCGAGGCGGAAGCCGGTTACCACCTCGTCGAACATGAGTAGGACACCTGTCTCCCGGCAGACGGCGGACAACTCGCGGAGGAAGTCCCCGCACTCGAGGCCGGGATTCGATCCCTGGACTGGTTCGATCAGCACCACCGCGAGCCGGTCCCGGTTCCGGCGGATGAGGTCGAACGCGGCCCCGTGGCGGTAGGGGAGCATCAGCACGTCGTCCAGCGTGGCAGCGGGAATGCCCCGTCCCATGGGAGCCGGAGCGGGCCGGTCCCGGGGACTCCCGTGCTCGGCCTGCACCAGCACCGCATCGTGGGCTCCGTGGTAGGAGCCTTCGAACACCGCGATCCCCGACTTGGCTGTGTGGGCCCTGGCCACCCGGATGCCGTACATGGTCGCCTCGGTCCCTGTGTTGCAGAACATCACCAGGTCCGCGCAAGGCACCCCCTCGCGCAACAGTTCCGCCAGCGGCTCCTGGTACGGGGTGTGGATACCGAACTGGGTTCCCCGGGACACCGCTTCCTGCACAGCGGCAACGATGGCGGGATGGGCATGACCGAGCACGTGGCTCCCGAAGCCCATGGTCAGGTCTATGTACTCGTTGCCGTCCACGTCCACGACCTTCGAGCCCGAACCCTCGACGATGTATACCGGGTAGGGCATGTCGACGGTGCCGACCACCTCCAGCGCGATCGACTTCCTCGCCTGCTCGTAGAGTTCTCGCGATCTCGGGGTGCGGCGGAGAAACTCCTTGTAAGGGTCTGCCATGAGAATTCCCTCGTAGTCGGCTGTTCCGGTCAGGGAATCAGCACGGCCCTCCCTCGAACCTTGCCTTCCTCCAGCCGGACGAACACCTCGTTGATGCTATCAAGGGGATGACGTTCGACCACGGGCTTGACCCGACCTTCCCTGGCGAGGGTGATGACCTGTCTGAGTTCGTCCCGGCTCCCCCAGTAGGCGGTGTACAGGTCCACCTCGGCCGGGAAGTCGAGGAAAGAGTAGGGAAGGGTACCAAGGCCCAGTCCCACGATGACGATCAAGGACCGGCGCTTCACCACCTGCTTCACCACCGCCAGGGTGGTGTCGCTGCCCACGAAGTCGAGCACAACGTCGGCGCCTTCGCCCGCCCCTAGATCCCTGACGGCTTCGACCACGTCCACTTCGCCCGGGTCGAGCACTACGTCGGCGCCGAACTCCGATGCGAGTCCCCTGGCGCGGGACGAGGTGTCCACTGCCACAACCCGGGCTGCCGTGAGCGCCTTCAGATACTGAATCCCCATGTGGCCGAGGCCGCCGATACCGATGGCGACCGTGAGGGAGCCGGGCACCAGCCGGGGAAGGGCCCGCCGGACGGCGCGATACGGGGTCAGCCCGGCGTCGGTCAGGCACGCAGCGTCGACCGGATCGAGGTCGCCGATCGGCTCGAGGTGGCGCTGCGCGGGTACCAGTACGTACTCGGCGTAACCACCCGGAGGGCCGTGGCCGACCCACCGGGACTCGTCGCACATGTGCTCGCGACCGGAGGTGCAGTAGCAACAGATCCCGCAACCCCAAGCCCCGAAGACAGCCACAGCCTCCCCCTCGTCGAGACCCTCCACACCGGACCCCAGGGCAGCCACCCGCCCGGCGTTCTCATGGCCGAGGATCATGGGGAACGCGTCGATGATCGGGAACTTGCCCATCATCACCGAGAGATCGGAATGGCACGCTCCTGCTCCCGCGACCTCGACCAGAACCTCGCCGGGCCCCGGCTCGGGTGTCGGAACCTCCCGCACGTCCCAGGGCGTGTTGTAAGCGTCGAGCAGCGCGGCCTTCATCTGCGAAAGACTACGCGTCGGGAGACTCGGGCTCCTTTAGAACGTCCACCAGATGTTCCGTCTGGAGTATCCACCGTTCCAACTCGGCCGCGGTGGGACCGAGTTCGTAGTGATGGTGATGGCAGGCCCGGCTCAACGACGCCCAAGCCGACCGAACATCGCTGACAAGTCGCTTGTCAGCGAACATCAGGCCGAGGCAGGCCAGTTGCGTCGCGCGGCTGGCGCTCTTGGCACCCGGATAGGTTGCCTCCCAGAGCCGGTCCATCGAGTCTTCGAGGGCCTGACGGGTCAGCAGCGCCGCGGCGCGGGGCCACACTCCCTCCGGCCCTTCCCGCCGCTTGATCAACCGGCGCGCGTAGCGGATGAGATCGGTTGTCATATCCGACGGATCCGCTCGGCCAAGCCCTGACAGTCGTTGATGAGCTCGACCAAGGAACCGGGGAATCGCTTGTGGGTACCCCGATTCGCATCCCAGAAGGCGTCAGCGAACCGATGCCCCCACTTTCGGCTCATACGGTGAGACACATCGCCGGCCCGTCCGGGATCGTCAAAGAGAGCGAGAGCGGTCTTCCTAGTTAGGGTGCGCGCTTGGTCGAGCGTGTCATCCACTCCGGAATGAGGTTCACCCCGGCCCAGCCGTCGACGCCTCACCACCTCGACACAGGCGGCCTCGAGACCGTCCCGGCAGATTCCGGGTACGACCCTTGTTGCCACCTCCTCCGGAAGCTCCGCGTCCAGGGCAATCGCGCGGGCATCTATGAAGTACTGGACGACGGGATCCTGCTTCTCACGTACCTCGACGTTCGACCCTGGTTTGCGCGTTACCTGGATGCAGGTATGGGGCATCCGCAGGCGGCGAAGCGACTCGGCCAGGCGGTCGTCGTGCGTGAACACGATGAGCTGGCGCTCGGCCGCTATCTCGGAGAAGACACGGGCCAGACCGTCAACACGGGCAGGATCCATCGATTGGATCGGGTCGTCGATCACCAGAAACCGGAACGGATTACTTGCCAGCGTTGCGCGGGGGAAGAACAGGGAGAGCGCGAGACAGCTGATCTCCCCCTGGCTGGCTACCGCCAGAGCCTGGGCCTCAGTCCCGTCGACCTCCACCGTGAGGTCTACGTGGCGCCTGGTTCGGGATCCCGCGAGTTCCACAGACCGTAGGTCGACATTGCTCTGGAGCCGGAGATCTTTCCAGAGTCCGAGCGCCCTGGTTTCTATCGGTACCCACCGGGCCGCCCGCAGCGATGCCGTGGCCTTCTTAAGCGCCTTCTCGGCGGCTTTGATCCACCCGATGATCGTGCGTGTGGCCACGACCCGCCGAGCCTTGGCCACCCACTCCATGAGATCGGGCAGGACGGACGCCCAGCTCTGTTCGCGCTCGGAGTACCGCGCGACAGCCTGTTTGGAAACTCGCTCAGCTTCTCTAGCCACCAACCCGTAAGCCGACAGCAGGTGGTCGGGCAAGTCATCCGGCCGGTCCGGAAACGCCGCCCACATTGACCAGGCAACCGATAGCGCTGTCGTGTCGACCTCCTTAGGGGCGGGTAGGACAGGAATCTCGACCAGAGTCCGTGCGCTGCGGAGCGCCCCCTGGAGCTGGCTCTCAGCTTCCCGGTACCGTCTCGTCGACCGGGTCAGCCTGGCAACTTCATCCTCGGTTGCGCGTCGCCATACCGTGTCGAGGGTTCCCACACCACATACGGGACAGGACTCATCGCCATGGCGCCGATGGTGCTCCAAAGCGGTTCTCAGAACCTGGAGCAACTGCTGATCTCGTTCGGAGTCCGTGCCCGCCATCTGTCCCAGCTCTCCGTGAGCGGCTTCCACCCGCCCAGCAACCCGGAGCACTTCTACTTCATCTGGTACCTCAAGGGCTGCCAATGCACCGAGCGATTCCTGTTCGGAGTCGGGTTTCGATCCGAGGCCAGCAAGGGTGTCGAGATCCCAATCTCTTCTCCTGAGGGCCTTGACAGCTGTCTCCGCGCGTTTGTCCTCTAGGCTCTCAAGCGCCGGCAGCAGGTGATCGAGCCGTGTTCTCCTAACTTCCTTCTCGAGCCTGGACCGGCGGAGACGGGTAGCTGCCAGCACCCTTGTCGCTTCACCGAGCGACTCCAGTCCGAGCACCGCCGCCAGGGTGTCGAACAACTCCGAAGGGCGAGCGCCGATCATCCCCAGTTCGTTGTAGGAGAGAAGCGGGCGGTAGAGGTCGAGGGCGCCATCCCAGCCGACTCCGGCGAGGTCCGTACGTTTCTCCCCGTAGTGCTGCGCGGTGGTGGCAGCCTGTTCGAACTCGGCGTTCTCGGACCAGGACTTCTCAACAGTCGTGAGCCCTCCCTTGCCGGCGACCTGAAACCGGGCCGTGATCGTGGGTCGAGATCCGCTGTGGAGGTTCCTCCAACCGTCCTTCCACGGCCCGCTGCGGTCCTGCCAACGTAGCGCATTACCGGTAAGCAACACTTCCAAGGCCTCGGCGAAGCTGGACTTGCCCGAACCGTTGCGGCCCACGACCACGGTAAGGCCGGGACCAGGTGGGAACGCCAGCTTTACTTCAGGACCGATCCCACGGAACCCCGACACAGTGAGGTCTTGGAGGTAGACGGAAGCGGGGTCTGTATCGGCGCCGGTCGTCCTGTCCGTTGGGTACTCGACCGATCCTCCCTCGAGTACCTGCTCAACCGCCTCCTCGCTATCGAGGGAGGCCATCACCAGGTCGAGCGTGCGGTTGTCCACGTCTTGTTCGGCGAGTTCCTCCAGTATCTCCTGGTACAACGTCATCTGGTCCTCCACCCCGCCGTTGGGGCCAACATAGATAAACGATGTGACACGCATCTCTGGCCAGCCCAGGACCGACGGTCACAACTGCCTGTGGGTAGCATTCCGGCGGATGGCTGCGCCGTATCGGGATCAGTATGTGGACCTCCTGCGGTCGATCTCGCTGGTGGTAGTGGTGGTATGGCACTGGGTGTTCACCATCCTCGTGGTCTCACCGGAAACCGTTTCGCCCTCGAACCCGATCGGCTTCACCCGCGGGCTGTGGGTGGCGACGTGGGTGCTGCAGGTGATGCCCGTGTTCTTCTTCGTAGGCGGCTACACCCACCACCGCTCCTTCCGCAACTACACCCGGGGAACCTCGCGGCGATTCCTCAAACGCCGCATGGGAAGGCTGCTGGCGCCGGCCATAGGGTTGATCGCGGTGTGGCTGGTGATCGGATGGGTACTCGAGATCACGATCGATCCGGCCTGGGTATGGTCGGCGGTGATCCTGGTCCTGTCGCCGCTCTGGTTCCTGATCGTCTACGTGGTGCTGGTACTGATCGCCCCGCTGGGAATCAGGGCCCACTGGCGCTGGGGCGAGGTGGTGCCCGTCTGGCTCCTGGGCCTGGCCGCGGTGTTGGACGTGCTGCGATTCGTCCACGGACAGGGCTGGGCGGCCTGGGCCAACTTCCTGGTGATCTGGGGGCTGGCCCACCAACTCGGTTTCTTCTACGAGCGATTGGTGGCCGCTCCGGCCCGCACCGGCTGGATGATGTTCTGGGCCGGTCTCTTCTTCCTGATCGCGCTCACCAACATGGGCTTCTACCCGCGCTCCCTGGTAGGAGTGCCCGGAGAGCGCTTCTCCAACATGGGCCCGCCGACCCTGGCGATCGTCGCTTTGACCTTCCTTCAGGTAGGGCTGGTGCTGGTGATCCGTCCCAAGATTCTCGCCTGGTTGGAAAGAGGCGAACTGGCACAGCGCGTGGTGGGGTGGATCAACGAGCACGCCATGCCCCTCTACCTGTTCCACTCCACCGGCATGGCCGTGGTGGTGGCGATCCTGTTCGGCCTCGGTTACGTGCCCCCCGCCGAGCCCACCCTCGAATGGTGGCTCACCAGACCCCTCTGGCTGATCGGTCCCGCCATAGCCACATGGCCACTGCTGGCCCTCTACCGAGTCACCAAACGGCCTGCTGCCCCGCCCGTCCCGAAGCTCGCCGATTAGACCTGTGCCCTGCGGGCGACGGCTCTGGTCGCGAGTTGCGCCATAGCCACGCTAAAAATGTCACGCGTGTAGGTTATCCTCAGACCATGGTCAGTCGAGTTCCCCCAGCACCCCCCGAGGACGCCGGCCGCGTTCTTGAGATGCTCCTGGATGCCGGAGTCGTGTGGGGAGATGCGTCCCAATAGTTACCCCGACTCCCGCCCCCCCCCCCCCCCCGAACTCCGTCGACTTGTTCTTCATGTCACCCCCCTAACCGGACGCTCGCTCCTATTCCCGGATCTCACCAGAGCGACATGTGGATTGGTTCGTACCCTTTGCTCGAGCCATGCTGAGCGCGGCCTCAGAAACCGGCTCGTTCGTGTTGAACAGCGGTCGGCGTGCGGGCGAGCCGTTCGAAGCTATCGCCAGCCCCGCAAAGAGAGGTCAGCGGAGCAGACCACTGGCCGGAGGACTCAACCGAGATCCCCTACCCGATATCCCGAGGGCGGTTGTACTCCCATGAGGTGCTCCACGAAGTAGTCCCAGCGGCGGCGGGTGAAGTATGGATCCTCGTTCCAGGTACCCCACGTGGCGGCATAGTCATGGTTCCGGTTGGGGAGCACCAGCAGGTCGAAGTCCCGGTTCGCTTCGATCAGAGCATCGACCAACTGCAGGGTTGCCGCAGGATTGACGTTGTCGTCGAGATCCCCGGTCACCAGTAGCAGCTTGCCTCGAAGGTTCCCGGCCAGCGTCCGGTTGGCCTGGGTGTCCCAGCCGGGTCCCGGGATGGGTCCGACCCAGCGTTCGCCCCATGTGACGTTGGTGAGAGCCTGGTCGTGGTTGCCTGACGACGCCACGCCCACGCGATACAGGTCGGGGTGTTCCATCATCGCCCGGACCACGGCGTATGCGCCTGCGGAGTGGCCGTAGATTCCGACCCGGTCGAGATCGAGATACGGTCTGGCCTCGGCCAACTGCGCCAACACCGCCACGTGATCGGCAAGGCTCCCCACCGGCCCGACCTCGCCGTACTGTGCATCGAGGAAGGCCTTGGATCTCCCCGGCGTTCCCCGCCCGTCGACGGTGAACACTACGAATCCGAGTTCGGCCAGACAGCGGGTGCTCTCCCCCACCACGTCGGTGAAACCACGGGGTGTTCTCGTGGCTTGGGAACCCGGGTAGATGCTCTCGATAACCGGATACTTCTGGGCGGGGTCGAAGTCGTAGGGCAGGACGATCATCCCGTACAGATCGGTCTCACCGTCGCTCGCCTTGGCGGTGAACCGCTCCGGGTATCTCCATCCCGTGGCCAGGAGAGGCGAGATGTCGGCTTCGGCCACCTCTGCGACCAATTCGCCCGAGGACTTCCTCAGCACCGTCCTGGGTGGTTGATCGATCCGCGAGAAGCTGTCCACGAAGTAGCGGCCGTCCGGAGAGAAGTCCACCCACGGAGGCCACTCTCCGTGCTCGGCGTCCTCCGGGGTCAGGAGGCGTGGCGCCCCTCCGTCGAGGCTCACGGCATAGAGGTGGTGGTAGTAGGGATCCCTGGAGGGTTCCATGCCGGTGCCCATGAAGAAGGCGGTCCGCGTCTCCTCATCGACCCTCAACAGGTCGGTGACCAGCCACTCGCCTCCGGTCAGCTGCCTTATGGGTTGGCCGTTGCCGTCGAGAAGGTACAGGTGACCCCAACCGCTCCTGGCGGAGTACCAGATGATCTCCTGATGATCCTCCCCAACCCAGACGTTGGGAGCGCCGTAGTAGAGGGCGTTGAGGTCGATCGGCGTTTCGCTCTCCTCCTCCACGAGCACCGAGCAGTCACCGGTCGCCGGATCGGCTGAGACCAGCCGGACGGAACGCCGGTCCCGATCCCAGTGCAGGAAGCACAGCGCGTCGCCGCGAGCGGACCACCAGGCATGACCCAACTCGATGGGAGTCAGGAACGACGACTCCAGCGGAGCCCACGACAGGTCGGTGCGGCCACCGGTCTCGGTATCGAATACCACCAGATGGGCCAGCGGCAGTTCGGTATCGCCCGGCAGCGCTTGGCGATACGTATGAATCCGGGGTCGCCGAGATCCGTCCTGCGGGGCTCCTTGCCACAGGTGCATCGCCCCGACCCGCCGTTCGTCGAGCCGATGGGTCAGCAGGTACCGCTCGCCGGGAGACCAGAGCACCTTCGGGGGGACGCTCCGGTTTCCGAGACGGTCGGTGACCGCCGAGTTGCGACCCTCGGGAGACGATCCGTAGCCGTAGAAGGCTTCGGCGTCGCGGGTGAGGGCCGTCGACGTGCCTTCAACGTGATCGACCAGCACCATGTCGCCCTCACCGGCTCTCACCTCGTGTCTGCCGGACGGTGAGATACTCCGCTGCCCCGACCCTCGCTCCGGCGCCCGTTCCTGCACGGAGGAGCCGTCCAGCCCGCACTCCCAGGCGCGGTCATCGACCACGAAAGCCATCCGGGAGCCATCGGCTGTGTAGTCGAATGTGGCGAACGGGAGGCGCCGCGGCTCGATCTCCCTTCCGAGGACCTTCGAGAGAGCACGGGCGACCAGCCGGTGGTCGAACGCCTCCCGCTGTTGGCCGTTCTCGGCTTCGACCAGCATGAAGCGGGGACCCGAAACCGACTCTGACCGGTACCGGAAGGCAGTGGAGTCCGGTAGCCATCGCACGGGCGTCTCGAGATTGAACACCAGCGACTTGACGTTCCGATGGAGCATCGCTTCGGCGCGCCGGTAGCGCTCCCGCAAAGCCGGATGCCGGTCAGGGCTCATCGGTCCCGGTCCCGGCGAGACGGCGGCCGTCACAGCAGTCCCCGGAGGAGCTCTCGTCTGACACCCGCGACGTAGGTGATGGTCGGGTTGACCACCTGGGTGGCGCGCGCTTCGAGGACCTGGCCCAGCAACAGGACGGCTTCCCGGGGTTCGAGCCCGTAGTCGGCATGGAGCCAGCGGATCAACTCGTTCACTGCCAGTCTGAATGCTCCTTCGGCGGGGCGGTCGGCCGCCACCGTGAAGATCCGATCGGTGGTGATGATCCGGGGCCAGAGCATCTCGGCCGGCCGTTGCATGAGTTCGACCCTCAGCCGCAGGAGGGCTCCCGTCTCGACACCGGTACCCGCTATCTCGCCGTCGCCCTGCACTGCGTGGACATCGCCGAGGTGCAGCAGAGCACCGCGAACATTGACGGCCAGGCGTACCCTGGCCCCGGGCCCGAGTTCCTGCACATCCATGTTCCCGCCCCAGGGGCCGACCCGTACCGTCGACTGCGCCTCGTGGGCGGGAGCGACGGCAACCATTCCAACCATCGGCCTGATGGGGATGGTCAGTCGGCGATCCCAGATCACCCGATCGCCACGTATCCGTACGACACGCGCCGCGGCCACGTCCGAGGTCGTGACGGGTGTCGCCGGAAAGAGCGGGTTGTACCCCCAGAAGGCGGTGTATCCGACCGGCGCCAATTCTATGTCCTCGATCACGACTTCTATCGCCATCCCCGGCTTGGCTCCGTATACCCATATGGCGCCCGAAGAAGGGTTGCCGCGCAGGACCTCGTAGGAATGGTATTTCGACCAATCATCCCGGAGGTCGTGAGGCACCGCCGAGATATCGGGACCTCGGTTCATCTGGGTGACCACCTCGAAAACCTCGCCCGGCTCCACCGACAGGGTCGTACGGTTGGTAGCACTTGCTTCGTAGTAGAGGGGAGAGGGCCCCTGGCGCCGTGTCATCGACCGATCATCCTGCCAGGATCTCCGCCAGACGGTCGGCGATGACCTTCTCCTGTCCCGCCTGCAGGGGGGAGACCCTGATATCCAGGTAGTCCCGGTCCGGGTCGACCCATTGGTAGTGGGGCCGGAGGATGATGCACGGCTCCCCGTCGTGCAGTTCCTTCACCACCTCCGCCAGTGTCTTTGAGGAGCGCGAGCGGTCGAACGTCACCCGCAGGGAGTCCGGTGGTTTCGGATCGGCGGTGACGGACCCGTCCTCGTAGGAGAAGCTCAGGAACGGGAACCCATCGAGACGGGACCGCATGTTGTCCATGAGCCGCCGGTATCCGCGGAATCGCTGCTCGTGGTCCATCTCCAGCCAGATCTTCAGAGCCGCGTAGGCCGCAACTATCTCGGGGCGCCCGACTTTCATGTGCCTTCCGAACGCCTGCGCGTCCGGGCCCTCGAAGGCCAGGTAGCTGTTCCTGCGGGCAGCCGCGATCCCGGCGGCCGTTCCAGTGAGGATGCCCGCCATCGAACCGGCGCCGAAGAACTTGCCGCTGTAGGTTGCGAAATCGGCGCCGGCGCGCACGTACTTGCTGAAGTTCTCAACTGGGTAGACCTGCTCGGCCGCGTCGACTATGACCGCCAAGTGATGGCGCTTGGCGATCTCGAGGACCCGGTCGAACGGAACCACGTTCGGCGCACCGGGCGCATAGAAGAAGATCGCCTTCGTCCGCTCGCCGATGACGCTCTCGATGTCCGGCTCCGAGGTGGAACTCTCGTCACCGGCCAGCACGATCCGGCCGCCGGCTCCCTCGAGACACCGGTCGTAGAAGGTACGCCTGCCGGCCTGAACCACGAACTCGTTGCGGAGCCCCGTGGTGTCGGGGATCCTCGCCACCAGGTCCTTCCTTCCCTCCGTCATGCAGGCAGCCGTGGCCAGAACCGTCGCTGCCGCTGCTCCAGGCGTCACGAGGGCCGCTTCGATCCCGAGCATTCCTGCGATTGCCCCGCCGGCCGCGTCCGAGAGGCTCTCCACTTCCATGAAGGACTCGTTGGCCGCCGACATGGCCTCGAGCACCGGCCCGCGGGGGAGGCTGCCACCCAGCCCTGTGAGGTCGTTGTGCGCATTGATCACCGGGCGAGCGCCCAGGTCCGAGAGAAGCTCGTGCCCGGTCCATCCACCGCTCATGGGGTGGAGATACCCCCGGTAGTCGACACGATCCTCAAGCGCTGATCACTCTGCGGTCCGGCTTGTGAGGATCCTCGCCAGCCGGTCGGCACCGATGCTCCCGCCGCTCACTAAGCAGGCGACGGGGCCATCCCTCCGGTCCCCGAGGGCCGCGGCCAGCGACATGGCGCCGGAACCCTCCACCACCAGCTTGTTCCCCAACGCCAAGCAGGCAATTGCCGCGCGAACATCGTCCTCGGAGACGAGAACGACCCGGTCCACCACCGAGCTCACCAGCGGGTACATCTCGTCGACCACCACCGGCACGGACGTGCCGTCACATATCGTCGCCCCGGCCTGTACCCAGGTCGGCCTTCCGCCGTCCAGAGCCGCTCCCAACGAGGGGCAGGCCTTGCTCTGCACTCCCACGACCTCGACGTCCGGCCGCAGTTCCTTCATGACACTGCCTATCGCCGCCACCAGCCCGCCGCCACCCACGGGTATGTAGACAGCGGCCAGTTCGGGAAGCTCGTCGAGTATCTCGATCCCGATGGTCCCGGATCCCGCCAGCATCGAGCGGTCACCCCAGGGGTTGAGGTAGCTGTACGGTTCCCGTTCCCATCCCCGGTCGAAGACGTAGTCCATCAGCGCCGAGAACGGCACCGGCACCGGGGTGACGCCGTAGGAGCGGACACCGTCGACCTTCACCCTCGGCGCGCTGTCCGGCAGGAGGCTCCTGGCCGGGACCCCGAGGAGGCGGGCCACGTACCCCAGGGCCTGAGCCGTATTGCCGGCACTCTGCGTGCTCAACCCCCTCTCGAGTCCGGCGGCGGACAGCGACCGGGCCCAGTTCAGCACCCCCCGGAGCTTGAACGATCCTGCGGGCTGGAGGCATTCCGCCTTGAGCCAGACGGGCGCCCCCGGCTCCGTGGCCCTGTACCTCAGGAGCGGCGTCCGCAGCGCCACCCCGGCTATACGACCGGCCGCCTCCTCCACGTCACCGATGGACGGCGGGGGAACGGGAGGACCGCCGGATCCGGTTCTCATCTGCTTCATAGGTTCACTCCCTGCATCGTCGCCGCGAGAGGTAGGAGCGTAGGGTATGCGGCTCGGAATCGACCAAACCCTGGTCGGCGCTCGACATCAGGCCCAGCAGTTACCGACGGTCTCGTGGGGATCGTCTTCGACGAAGGCGCGAGGGGGTTTGATCCCCTCCCGAGCCGATGCACCTCATGACTCAGGATCATCGGTGCCTGGTTGTCGCGGGGCGGTGACTTCGTAGCCCATGTTCCGAAGCTGGTCGACCGCGGCTTCGGTATGTTGGCGGACCGTGGCCCGAGCCTGGTTCCGCTCCCAATCGACGAGGGACTCCTCTACGATCGTGTCTCATCCACTCCGCCAATCCAGAAATAGCTTCTCGCGATCCAGAAACCGCAGGAACTCCTCTACTCTCTACTGTCGGCCTGAATCGCCTCCCGCCCACGGGGAAGTGGATCTCGAACAGCCTCGGTGGAGGTAGGTCGGCGGTTCCATATATCCACCCGAACTCCAGAGACTCGGCATGCAGATGCACATGGGCAGGCGGCTTGCTACGCGCGTCCCGGTCGTACTCGACACGAAACACCGGACGGGGCTTCCTACGTGGAACGGGTCGTACCCACAATCCATAGGTTGAATGCTGAACGGCAAGAAACTCCGATTCGTCATCCAGCGATACACGGAACTCGATCTTCAACATCAGCCGACTCTGACCCGAGTCGCAAGCACGAGTAAGTGGGATCGGACTAAACCCAGAACCTTCGGGACTGAATGGCAGAGGTCCGATGTGTAGCTGCCGCACCTCGTTCGTCTCAACGACTCCGAACTCAGGCGCATCAGTGATACACCCTTGGATCAAGGTAGTCAGGTGGCTGGCAAACTCTTCGGATTTGGCTTGAAGACCCTCATTCACGCTACGTTCGGAAGGTCCTCTTCGGTGAGGGTGCCACCCCAGATGAGCCACAGGTCCCGCAACGCCGGGTCGTCGAGACGGTCGGCCTTGCCGAGTTCGTAGAACACGCGCAGTCCGAGCCCGACATCGTTGGCGGCCCTTTCCAGCATCCTGACAACCTCTTCCCGAGGGACGGTGATGGTCACGCTGTATTCCTCCTTAGCTACATCCCAGTCTACTTTCCGCATGAGACAAGTTCTCGGGATCTCTTCGTCACTCCTTGCGTTCGACTCTGCAAGCGGCGTGTGACTTGCGCCGATCACCGGGCGACACCAAGCCAGCCCCCCAGGAGCCGGTTCTCATCTGGGTCATTCGTTCACTCCCTGCCATCGTTGCCGTCAAGGATCGGAGCGTAGGGTATGCACATCGGTGACCCTGTCCTGGGGTCGGTCACCACCGACGCCTCGACCCCGAAGCAGTCCCTCAGCAGTGCAGGCGTCAACACCTCGTCGGGAGCGCCGTCGGCCACCAGCTCGCCGCCGGACATTGCGATCATGCGATCAGAGAACCTGGCCGCATGATTCAGGTCGTGGAGCACCATGACGATGGTCACTCCCCGGTCTCTGTTCAGGCTTGACACCAACTGCAGCAGGTCCAGCTGGTGCCCGACGTCGAGGAAGGTGGTGGGCTCGTCCAGGAGGAGGACCTCGGTCCGCTGGGCGAGGGTGAGCGCCATCCAGGCGCGCTGACGCTCACCCCCCGACAGCGTGTCGATGGGACGGTGGACGAAGTCCTCGAGGCGCGTCATCCGGATGGCGTCCTCGATTGCCGCATCGTCCTGGCGGCGGAGCATCCCGAGCGTGCCGACATGGGGAAACCGGCCTTGCTCGACCAACTCCAGGACGGTGAGTTCGGCCGGGACCTCGTGCACCTGCGGGAGGATCGCCATCTGGCGAGCCACGTGGCGGGTCGGTAGCCCGTTTATGTCCCGGCCGTTGAGGTACACGGCACCTGCCAATGGCGCGATCAGACGTGCCAGCGTCTTGAGGGTGGTGCTCTTCCCCGATCCGTTGGGACCCACCAGAGCCGTTCTGCTCCCCCTCTCGACACTGAGACCGAGGCGCTCGGACACCACGTGCCCTCCGTATCCGGTGGACATCGCGTCGGTTAGCAGGACGGGTCCTCTGACCATTGACTCCTCCCCGGTCATGGCATGCGTTCGCGCATGAGATAGAGAAAGAATGGCGCTCCCAGCAGGGCGGTGAAGGCTCCAACCGGTACGCGGCTGCCGCTCTCGGTCCTGATGTCGACGAAGGGAATCCAGTCGAGCGAGAACACGCGCGCCATAAGGTCTGCGCCGACCAGGATGACCGCCCCGACCAGAGCCGAACATGTCAGAAGCCTCCGGAGGTCCGAGCCCACCAGGCTCCGCGCCAGATGCGGGCCGATGAGACCCAGGAAGGCGACACCGCCCACGACGGACACCGATCCGGCCGCCAGCACGACGGCGGTCGCGAGGATGAAGACACGGGCCATTTCGCGCCGCAGTCCGAGGCTCACCGACGTGCTGTCTCCCAGCTGCAGTGCATTGGCCAAAGGGATGGCCACCACCACGAGCGGAAGCGCCAGGACCGCGACCGGCACCAGAAAGACCAGGTGGTCCCACGTCCTGGTGCTCAGCGATCCGACCAGCCATCTGACGATCGAATCGATGTGGCTACCCGAGATCAGCACCATGAACGACGTGACCGACGAGATCGCGGCGGCGGCGACCACCCCGGTCAGGATCAGCCGGATCGGGTCGGTGCCGTCGCGCCGGTAGCTGAGCACGTAGACGATGGCTCCGGCCACTAGACCACCCGCGATCGCCGCCAGAGGCACCAGGGCGTTCAGATCGTTGAGCGCCCCTTCCGACCCGAAGGTGATCACCAGCGCCAGGACCGCTCCCAGAACGGCGCCCTGAGTCACCCCGACTGTTGCGGGCGCGGCCAGGGGATTCCGGAGAACCGACTGGAAGAGCGCCCCGGACGAGGACAGCATCGACCCGGCCAGAGCGGCGATCAGGACGCGGGGCAGTCGCACCTCCCACACCGAGATACGGTGGTGGACCTCCTCGGCTTGGTCGATCAGCGCCTTGAGGACGAGGTCGGGACCGAAGATGACCGGGCCAAGCATCACGTACGCGAACATCGAGGCCAGGAGCACGGTCCCCAGCGTCAGCAGTACCCGGAGGGACCGGGCCTCGGGCGTGGCGACAGCCTCCCCGCGCCGGCCGACCGCAGCGGTGGCGGTCACGGGATGGCCCTTCTCTGCAGCAGCCCTCTTTGCATGAGCACCAGCAATGCCGGAGCACCGAGCACAGCCGTCCACAGACCGACCGCAATCTCGTGGGGATGAAGGGCGAGCCGCGCAGCCATGTCGGCGCTCAATACGAGAATCGCGCCCACCGCGGCAGAGACCGGAAGGACGATCCGTGCGTCCGAAGTCCGCAGCAACCTGCGGACGATGTGGGGCGAGACGAGTGCCACGAATCCGATCGGGCCGGCGATGGCGATCACCGGCGCCACCAGCACAACCGACGCGCCGAAGAGCAGTGCCCTGGTGCGCCGGACGGCGACCCCGAGACCCTCGGCCATCTCGTCGCCCAACCTCAGAATGTTCAGGGGCCTCCCGGCCAGGAGAAATATCACGGGGAGGGCAACCGTCCACGGAGCCACCAGGCGCACCTCCTCCCATTGAACGTCGGAGAGGCTCCCGACCAGGAAACGGTAGATGATCGAAACGCCTCCGAAGTTGGGGGCGAGCGTGATAACCGCTATCACCAGCGCGTTCAGCAAGGCGGCGAATGCCGCTCCCACCAGCAGCATGCGCATCGGGTTGCTCTTGAGACTCACCAGCGACAGGATCACCGTTCCCGTAACCAGGCCGGCCAGCAGAGCGGCTACAGGCAGCGCGATACCCGGAAACGGGAGCCGGAAGGCGACGATGGTGGCGACTGCCAGGGAGGCTCCTGCGGACACCCCGATCAGCTCCGGTCCGGCAAGAGGGTTCCGCAGCGTATCCTGCATCACCGCGCCCGAGACGCCGAGCATCCCACCAGCGACCACTCCGCCTATCACTCTCGGAAGCCGGAGGTTCTGCACGATGAACCGCTGGTTTCCCTCCGGCATCGCCGAGCCGAAGAGGGCTTCCAATACTTGCCGGACCGACAGGTCGGGCGTTCCCCGCATGAGCGACGCCACAGCCACCACTGCACAAAGGCAGGCGATGATGGCCACGACGATGGTCGCCCGCGCCCACCGGCTCCGGCGCAGCGGGTGGCTCCTCAGGTAGAGGAGGGTCGGGAGCCGAGGCGACCCTCCTCTACAGGCCTCACCCGTGGCCTAGTCCCACCTAGCCGGCAGGCTTCCACACCGACAGATCCCCCGGATGGTCGTAGATGGCGGGCCAGCCGGCATTCAGGTAGCACTGGTAGGCCCACTGGAGCATCAGCAGACCGTGACCGAAGGAACCGGCCGAGTCCTCCTCGCATACCCTGGCTTCGCGATGGGCGGTGGTCTGGAGCCAGACCTCCTGGGTAACGGTGTCGTAGCGAGCACTTCCGGGCCAGGTGATCATCACCCATACCTCGGGATCGGTCTCGACTATGAACTCCCAGGAGAACTCACTGTCCGGGGATCCGTACTCGGACTCGCCCTGGTCCGGGAAGGCACACGTTCCGGCCCCCTCGGAGTGGAGGAACTCACAGAAGGAGGACGAGTCCCAGATCATCCAGTTGGTGTCCCCGAATCCGACCGCCACCCTGGTGTCCACCGCACCAGCCGGAAGATCCGCCGACAGGGCCGCGACGTTGGAGTCGAACCTGGCGATGGCTGCTGCAGCCTCTTCCTCCCGGCCCGTCAGGACGCCGACGTCGATCCATCCTTCCTTGAGGGTCTCGACACCGCCGATGTCGACCAGGTACACCGGGGCTACGACCTCGAGCGCATCCCGAACCTCTTCCTCGCCGACCCTCCCGATGATCAGGTCCGGTTCGAACTGGGCGACTTCCTCCACCGACATACGATCGCCTAGTACGGGGATCTCAGCAGCTCCGTCGCCGTAGTAGGCGGCCGCGCTGCCCCACCCATCCCCTCGATGCTGGGCGATAGGCACTATTCCCAGGTCGGAGGTGAGGTCGGTGCAGTTGTCCTGAACGCACAGGACCCGCTCGGCAGGACTGTCAAGGGTGATCTCTCGCCCGCTCCCGTCCGTGACCGTCAGGGTCATGGGCTCGTCTTCGTGCTCATCCTCGTGCTCGTCGTGGTCGTCTTCGTGCTCGTCGTCTTCGTGCTCGTCGTCTTCGTGCTCGTCGTCTTCGTGCTCGTGCTCGTGGTCGTCTTCGTCTTCGTGCTCGTCGTCCTCGTGCTCGTCGTCTTCGTGCTCGTGCTCGTGGTCGTCTTCGTGCTCGTCGGTTGCCGGAGGCGCGGAGGTGGTGGTTGTGACCGAGGTGGTGGTTGTGGTCTCGGCCCTAACGGTGGTGGCCGTGGTGTCGCTCGTGTCCTCGCCACCGCATGCGGTCGCTACCAGAAGCAAAGCCAAGAGCGCACCGCAGAGCCGGACGCTCCGGCGGGATAGGGACTCGAAGACTCTCAGACTGACCATGGCGTAGCTACTCCCCTCGGGCTGGCGATGCGAATAGCAATGATAATGGTTCTCACCCTTAAGTCAAGAGCGCTTCCCGTAGTCGATTATCATCAGAGAGGCATCCACAACCTCGCCCCGGCCGGCGCCACGTACCGTCTGCCAAACGCCGACGATTGCGAAGTCGGACTTGGTGCCGTCGGGCGTGGCGGTGAACACGGTTTCGGTCCAAGAGATCAACTCGCCGTATGCCGTTGCCGCGACCGAGCACTCGCGCTCGGACTCGAGTTGGCCGGTCAGGGCAACCTACATATGAGCGGAAGGTTTGTCGCGCCCTCGTACACCTGACCCGCGATAACCGTCGACGGCCTTGCCCTCATGACCGAAGCACTCCAACCGGTGAAACGGCTCGCAGTCGCCTGATGAGCGCCCGGCGGCCCCTCGACAGGCCACACGAGTAGGTGGCCATCGAAAAGGATGGCCGGCTTGAAGCGTTGTCGGGATCCAGCCCGTTCTCAGGATTCGCGATGGCCTCCCACGCGATGTCGATGGGGTCGTCGACGTTCCCGATAACTTCGAACCGACCCCGATCGATGCCCAACAGGGTCGTCGGGTCTCATCGGGTCCGCCGAACCGTCTCACGCAGCCAGGTAATGCTCTCCCTGACCATGTGGTCTTCTTCGCTTCCGGGAGGGAGGGTGGCCAGCTCGACGCAGGTGAGGCCGTCGAAGCCGGCTGAGCGGAGTTCGGCCACGACACCCTCCAGGTCAAGGTCCCCTTGGCCGAGGGAGGTGGAGGGCCACCAGCCGCCGGGGTTGGCGAAGTCGGCGGCCGAGAGGTCCAGGTCCTTGACATGGACCATGTCGGTGAGGGGTGCCAGGAGGCGGGTGGCTCCCGTGAGGTCGCTGCCCACCCGGACGACGTTGGCGGTGTCGAGCACCACCCCCAGGTTGGGGGCGTCCACCCGGCCGATCAGCTCGGCGAGTGCGGCGACGGGAAGGGCCGTGTGGGTCTCGATCGCCAGCCGGACTCCCTGCTCGGCAGCGTGATGGCAGGCTTCGGTCACCCGGGGGACGAGCCGTTCGACCGACGCATCGGCGGGTTCCATGCCCCAATGGGTGTATGTACCCACCACCAAGCGCACCAGGCCCATGACCATGCCGGCGGCGATGTCAACGACCCGGAGCAGTTCCTCGAGGCGTTCCTGGGAGGTGCCCATCTCCAGCCCTCCGGGATGGCCCCAGGCCAGAACGGCTTCGAGACCGGTCTCGTCCAGGGTCACCGCAAGCCGTTCCCGGAACTGAGCGTCTTCGAGATCCATGTAACAGGTCTCAAGACTTACCCCGTCGACCTCCAATTCGGCAGCCCGGTCCAGGAAGTCCCAGGTTGTCCAGCGGGTTCCCGGATCCTCCTCGCCCTCCCGTATCTCGCCGAAGAAACGGTGGTACGAGTAGGTGTCGATCCCGACCCGCATACGCCTGCCCGTCTGTCTGTGAAGCGGCCCTGTCTTGTCGACAGACCTCTAGTTCACCCCGGGTACGGTCGCCAATCCTCCGGACCGGACGCTGTCGAAGGCGGCCGACACCACTTCGACCGAGCGGGCCCCCACCTCTCCCGGAGACCGGTTGGGCACGTCCTTGCCCTGGGTGAGGTCGATGAGCGTGTTGGGCGGACCGTCGCACTGGTAGAGGCCTGCGTGGGGCGGTAGTTCGGGCTTGTTGTCGACCCCGTCCTCACGGAAGTGCCACAGGAAGTCCCGCTCCAGATCCACGATCATCTGACCCTCGGAGCCGTAGAAGCGCACCTGGAGCTGGTGACGGGGCCACGGCTCGTCGGGGATATCGCCGATACCGGCCTGGCTGGGACAACTGGCGCCGCTGAGCACGCCGGTGGCTCCGGACTGGTAGCGGATGCTGATGGCATCGTGGAGATCGACCCGGGCGCCGACGTTGTTCATCAATGCGAACACGTCCTTGGCCCTCTCGCCGCTCAACCACAGCGCGAGGCCCATGGCGTGGCTCAACTGGGCAGGCCCGTAACCTCCCCCGGACATGGCCGGGTCGGTCCACGTGTCCCAGTCGGGCATGAAGTCGGATGCCGAGCCCTCGTACGCCCCCGTAGCCTTAAGTAGCTCTCTGGTGCCTGAGGCCATCGCCACGAGGATGTGCTCGATCTCGCCTACCCCGCCGTCCTCGGTCATCATCCGCTTGGCCTCGATGACGGTGGGCCGGTAGTGCCAGCCGAACGAGATGACCAGGTGGCGACCCAGGGCCTTGGCGGTGGCGTCTAGATCCCAGGCGTCGGCCGGGTCGATAGTGACCGGTTTCTCGCAAAGGACGTTGGCACCCGCTTCCATCGCGGCCTTGGCATGCTCATGGTGGAAAACCGATGGGCTCCCGACCACCACGGCGTCCAGATCCAGGTCCAGGACATCCCGGTAGTCCTCGGAGATGTGCTCGAACCCGAACCGGTCCTTCAACATCTCGAGAGCACCCCGGCCCTTCCGGACAGCCGCCACGAGTTCCACATCATCCCGCGCCTTGAGAACGGGAATGTGGTTGCTCGCCGCCCATGAACCGGCGCCGATCACGCCTACCCGCACCCGATCGTTCGAACCCATGAACCCTCCAATCCGATATCGAAGCTACACGGCAAGACACTAGCCCTTGATGCGTGGAGCATGGTCTGTCGGGTTGGGCCGCATCCCCTGTTACGCCCGGCCGCCTTCCAGGGGCAGAGGAGGAGGTTGATCGCCGACGAGGACGGTTGGCTCGTGCCCTTAGTTGACAGACCTTGTCCAGTACACAAAAGTGGATCGACCGCGGACCCGAGCGGAGACGGAAAGTAGTGACGTCGATCGTAGACCTACACCAGGCGAGGACGCATCTGGCCAGGTTGTTGGATCGTGCCCATGCCGGGGAGGAGATCATTCTCGCCAAAGCAGGCAAGCCCTACGCCGTGCTGGGCCCCCTCCCCCCACCCGAGGCCGTCCGCCGACCCGGCCGGCTCTCGGACCAGTTCGTCGGGCCCGAGATACTCGATCCGCTGCCACAGACCGAACTCGATGCCTGGGAGGGGAGATAGTTACGGCTGCTGCTCCTACCCTCGAGTGAAGACCTGCCCGTCCTGATCCACGCGGTGCGACCGCGATGTGGCCGGGGTTTCCCAGATCGACAGCAGCCGTACCAGCGCGGCGACCACCGGTCCACCGACTGGTGCGCTGAGGGTTGCCCGCGCGGTCCGGACCTGATCGCAGTGACCGGCCGACCACGCCGTGAGGCCGCGGACCATCCGTGAAACCCGGCGGTGCTAGGGTCCGTCGGGCAGCGAAATCTTGGAGGTTCTCCCATGCAGCGAGCCTGCTTCACCTTCGAAATCTATCCGGACAAGGCCGACGAATACAAGAAGCGCCATGACGAGATCTGGCCCGAGTTGGTGGAGGAGATCCAGAAGGCAGGCCTCAAGAACTACAGCCTGTTCCGTCGCGGCACCCAGATCATCGCGTACGTCGAG
The DNA here is from genome assembly GCA_965219685.1 of Candidatus Spongiisociaceae bacterium. Lineage (GTDB taxonomy): Bacteria > Actinomycetota > Acidimicrobiia > Spongiisociales > Spongiisociaceae > JAPPFW01. The sequence continues at coordinate 3,230,733 of CBDCOH010000002.1, forward strand.
GCCCACCCGGACGTCGCCACCGCTTTCGGCAAGATAGGAGCTACAGAGGTGAACGGCCGCTGGGCGAAGTGGTTCGAGGACGTGATCCTGAGCCTCGTCGACGAGGACGGCAACCTCTACTGGGCGGACGAGGTCTGGCACCTCGACTGAACAACGGCACCGCCTCGGTGCCGTACATGCGTCACTCCGCACCCGGTGGCCGGCGCTCGGCCAGCCAGGGAGGGGTCGGGAGCAGCCGCCCCGGCGGGTAGAAGCCGGGCTGGGCCGCTAGGACAGCGGGCACCGCATTCACGAGGAGGGCCGCGGTGGTGGACACGGCCGGCATGCCCGGTTCGATCGTGAGGTCGAGTTCGTTCTCCCCCTGGATGAGTATGCGGTCCCGGGTCTCCCATCCGACAGCCTCCGGGGCGACATGTAAGGACAGCTCGAACCTGAGCCATTCGCGGCCTCCCACGGTTGCGGTGGCCAGTTGGACGACGCCGGCGGTCTCGGGCGGCTCGATCGTGTACCCGCGCAGGGAGTGGGCACGGTCGGCGAGCACCGGTTCGATCTTCTCGTCGAACCGTTCGATCCGCAGCCCCATCCGGTCCGCGATGAGGTGGGCGCTCTCCGCGAACCCGATGTGCCCCCGCACCCTCCGCGACCCGACGGCGCGGCGGAACCCGGCTTCGCTGTAGCCGATACCGAGCGACCGGTGCACGTCCCTTCCGAACACCGACGCGTCGAGCGTGCGCTGGACGAGGATGCTCGATAGGTCCCCGGCCGCCGCAGCCAGCACGAGCGGTAGGGCGTCGAAGGCAAAGCCCGGATTGATCCCTGTAGCGGCGATCACCACCCCGGCGTCCTTCGCAGTCCGTTGCAGCGAGGCACCGGTCCCGGGCTGTTCGACCTCCGGCCAGGCGAGTTCTTCGCTGGTGCATATGACGCGGACACCCCTTCGGGCACAGAGTTCGATCACGGGCATAACGGAGTCGAGTTCGGACCGGGTGGCTACGAGCGCCACATCGGGACGGGTCGTCTCGACCATCTCTTCGGGGTCCGACCAGACAGCAACTCCTGCCCAGGCGGCGCCGGGCCGGTCGGCAGCCGACGAGCGGTTCCGGGCTGCGGCAACCACCTCCATCCAGGGCCGCCGCCGGCACAGATGGAGGGCCGCCGTCGCCACGGTGCCGACGCCGAAGAAGACGGCCCTCACCGGCTCGGTCGTGGTGACAGTCTCCTGCGACGATCCCATCGGGCCTAACCCCGCCGGGACGGATCCTGCGCCGAACCCGACGGGATGCCGGCGACGGCCCCGGAGCTCGCGCTCCGGTACGCGGCGCTCAGTATCTCGACGGTCCTCGCGCCCACATCGGCGGGAGACCGGTTCTCCGCCTGCTTGCCGAGGGTCAGGTCGACCAGCACGCTGGGTGGATCGTCGCATCCGTAGAGACCGGCCCGGGGCGGGAGACCGACCTTCACATCCGTCCCGTCGTCGCGGAACAGCCACAGGAAGTCCCGTTCCAGGTCGGCCACGAGATGGCCTTCAGTCCCGTAGACCCGGACCTGGAGCTGGTGCCTGGGCCACGGCGCGTCCTCCTGATCGACCGCACTCCCTCCGGGCGGCGACGAAGCGCCGGAGATCGAAGCCGTCGCACCGGAGCGGAACCGCACGCTGATCGCGTCGTGGAGGTCGACTGCGGCCCCCTCGTTGTTCATGAAGGCGAAGACCTGGGAGGCGCGCTGGCCGGTGAGCCACAGCGCCAGCCCGAGGGCGTGACTCAGCGCCGCCGGGGCATACCCTCCGCCGGACAGCCGGGGATCGACCCAGGTCTCCCGCGCCGGCCGGAAGAAGGCGTCCTGGCCCCGGTAGCTTCCAGTGCCGTGTAGAAGCCCGCGCAGGCCAGAGGCCATGGCAACCAGGACGTGCTGGACAGCTCCTACGCCCGGATCGTCCAGCAGCCGCCTTGCTTCGACGGCGGTGGGACTGTAATTCCAGCCGAGGGCGAGCAGCAGGTGAAGACCCCCCTCCGAAGCGAGCTTATGGAGTTCCCAGGCATGTTCGGGCTCCGTCGTGAACGGCTTCTCGCACAGGACATGAGCGCCCGCCTCCAGGGACGCCTTGACGTGCTCGTAGTGAAGGCCCGCGGGGCTGGAAACCACCACCGCGTCCAGATCCTGTTCCAGCGCGTCCCGGTAGTCGTCGCTGACATGGCTGAACCCGAACCTGTCACGGAGAAGGTCCAGCGCCTTCCGGTTGGTGCGGACCGCGCTCACCAGTTCGACGTCGTCCCGGGCCGCCAGGATCGGGATGTGGTTGGCGATCGCCCAGGATCCGGCGCCGATGACCCCGACCCGAGCCCGCCTACCCGACTCCATCCTCCAGCTAGCCGTAGGGGTTGACGTACGGGCTCTCGACCTCGAACGGTCTCCCGCCCTCGGCGAATTGGATCAGCTCGATCGAGATGTCGTCCGGGTCGCGCAGGTAGCAGGTGAGAGCGCCCTCGTACCTCCCCCAGGCGCAGCGGACCGGCTCGGCCGAGACGAACACCGCATGGTCCCGCATCCGCTCGTAGTCCCGGTAGATGTCCTTGGTCTCCAGGCAGAGATGGGTGTTCCCGGCGTTGTAGGTGGCCATGTCCACCCGGCCGGGCGGTGGGTTGTGGTACTGGAGCATCTCGAGCACCGAACCGCCCGGCAATGCCCAGAACGCCCCCGACATGTCGCAGTTGGGGTACCCGACGATCTTGCCGACGTAGTCCTCGACGTCGGCGGCTATCCAGGTGCCCTGCATGAACGGCTCCTTCTCGAGGAACCGGGTCCACCAGGGAACAGACACCTCGAGATCGCTCACCGCCACCCCGATGTGGTCGATCGAAAGAAAACTCATCGGTCTACCTCCCTGGTAGTCGAGCCCACCACCGTGGGGTGACGGCCCTCACCATCGGCCCGTACGTCGTTAAGTTAGTGATGCTCGGCAGGTGCTGCAGGCTCCGGCGTACCATCTGAGTTGATCCGGTCACGAGACCGTTACGCAAACACGCACCGGAACCGAGGAGGCCCAGGTATGCCCCGCTTCGACCGCTCAGACGTACCGCAGGCCGACCTGGAGTTCGTGGTGATCGCCGATACCCATCACCTGGTGGATCCGGGCATGTACTCCACCAAAGGAGATTCTGTGACACCGGAGATCGTGCGCGAGTGGTCGGACCGGGGCGACTGGGCCCTGGCACTGGCCAAGGCGACCGAGCCCGCCCTGGTCTTCCACGTGGGCGATCTGGCCCAGGAGTACCCCGGCTCCCGGTTCTTCGACACGGGACGGCAGGCGGCGGTGGCCCAGTTCGAGGAGTCGGGCCTGGCGGTCAACTTCGCGGCCGGCAACATGGACATCGGCGACAAGCCCGACCCGACGGTGCCCGCCGGATGGGTGGAGCCGGGCTTCCTGAAGCGATGGGACGAGGACTTCGGCACGTCGTTCTACAGCCGGACCGCAGGCGACACGCACTTCGTAGTCCTCAACTCCCAGATCATGAACACCACCCTTCCGGAGGCCATCGAGCAGCTCGAGTGGGTGGAGGCCGACCTCGCCGCCCACGCGTCGTACCGGATCTTCATTTTCATGCACCTTCCCCCCTACCTGGTCGACGAGGACGAGCCGGGCCTGGGTAGCTACGACGTGCTCGACGACCCCGACCGGACCTGGCTGCTGGACCTGTGCAGACGCTACGGCGTGGAGGCCCTGTTCAGCGGGCACACCCACTTCCAGGTGTTCAACCGGGCCGGCGACACACGCCTGTACACTCTCCCCTCGACGACCACCACCCGGCCGGGTTTCTACGAGGCCTTCAACGTTCGCCCCGCCGATCGGGGATGGATCGATACCACCAAACTCGGCTTCTTCCTGGTGAGGGTGACCGGCCGGGGAACCTCGGTGCACCTGATCAGGACCAGCGGCGAGACCCACGCCGACCACCCTTCCGGAAGCCGCATCCTGAGCGGCACGATCGTCGACCTGCCGGATTCTCCGGTGGCCGCCTATCTACGCCTTCCCATCACCAACAAGAGCGACGGGGCGATCTCCTACCCCAACCACGTGCGGCATCGGATCCGCGACGACTACCCCCTGCTTTCCTGCGTCGAGGCGGGTATCCGCCACGTGCGGTTCCCGATCCACGACCTCGACGTGGATCTGCAGGCCGACCGACTCGCCATCCTGCGGAGCGAGGGCGTGCAGTTGACCGCGACCGTCCTCTGTCCCCAGCCGGGTGACATAGCGGCCGCGACCGGGAAGGCCTCCGAGGCAGACTTCATCGAGGTCCAGTTGACGAACCGCTTCTTCCCCGACGCCGAGGATCTGGCGGCCCTGGCGGAACTGCGGGCGGGGGGCGCGAGCGTCTCCGTGGCCCCGCTGGCGCTGGAGGACACCGGCAAGGTCCATCGTCGGAGCAGGACCGGCTACCGGCCCCGGGAGCTTCCCCGCCTCGACGGGTTGCTGGCCGACCATGACCTTCGCATCGACCGGGCGGTCTGCATGGTCGACGGCTCGGAGTCCGTGTGGAGCGACATCCGGACCTTCGACGGGGAACTCCGCGCTATCGGAGGTCTCGACTTCCTGGTGCCACTGGACGCCGACGACGATGCCAATGCCTTGGCGGTGGCAGAGGCGCTCTTCGCCGCCGCCACGATGCCCGGCTGCCGGATGTACCTCGATCCGCTGCAGGATCTCGACCGGGTGACCAAGGTGGTGCACGGACTGCTCGACCGGTTGTCGAACCCGCGCCCGGCCTTCCATGTGACCAGGGTGCTGAACACGGTGCTTTTCGGCGAAGGACGGCAACCGGGCAGCTACAGACCAGCGGATCCGGGTCGGTTCCGTGACAGCCCGAACCTACGGGCCATTGCCGACCGGAGATCCGAGTTGTGGCTGGTGCCGGAGGATGGGAAGGCCGAAGCAGCCGAGGCACTCCGCCATACGGCCGGAGGGTACGAAACCCTCAGGCTGATCGATCCGGTAGCCGCCGTGTCCTGGCAGGACTCGGCCAGCCAGATCGCCGACCTGCTGGCCTCCCCCACCAGCGGCCCGCTACCCGTGGTTCAGATCTCCCAGTAGTAGTACACCCGGTGGGGCTCAACCCTGCCTTGAGTCATGCATGACCTGTCAGCGTCGTGCTGAGTATAAAGGTGAATACAAAGACATACTACGTATGGCTACAATGCGACTTGGATGTCTTGGGAGTCGACATGATTGAACCCACCGCTACTGCGAAGGGGCGAACCACCGTGCCGGAGGCTGTGCACCAAGTCCTCTCGTTACAGGCCGGAGCCGTTTCCCCTACATCACCCGGGGATGGGCAGGTCTGCCTGTTCGGGGTACGTCCCATCAACCGGTTGTACGGCGTGCTACGCCATCATGGCCCGGTAGCGACACTCGACGACCTGGAAGACTCCATCGCGAAGGGAGCGGTAGGGGCCTACTCGAGATCAACAGGAAGGTAATCGTGCGCTCCGCCGTCCTAGACGGACGACTGGATCCAAAGTGTTGCTGGAAAGCGTTGGCGGCGCGAAACGCCAGACCTTCTTGTCGCCGCTGCATTGCCTCACCGCCCGCATTGGCAGGATGGGGGAGCCACTCCGGTTAGTACCAGCCTGCCGTGTCCACCACCAGCCACCAGCCACCAGCCACCAGCCACCAGCCACTATCAATACATGAGGGCACCGCCCGTGACGCTGATCGCGGCGCCGCTTATGTAGCTCGCGTGATCCGAGGCCAGGAAGACCACCACCGACGCCACCTCGGCCGGTTGCCCCAGACGGCCCAAAGGGCAGGCGGCCACCCCGGCCGCAACGACTTCCTCGGTGTTGTCGGTGTGCTGCATGGCAGTGTCGATGGGGCCGGGTAGGAGAGTGTTGACGGTTATCCCGTAGGGCCCGTACCAGCGGGCGAAGTCGCGGCTCATGGATACCACCCCTCCCTTGGCCGCCACGTAGGCATGGGCGCCCAGCCTGGTGCCCCTGATGAAGCCGGGTGACGAGAAGTTGACGATCCTCCCGCCCCGCCCCGCCCCGACGAGAGCCTGACCGAAGGCTCTGCACAGGAAGAATCCCGCCTTGAGGTCCACATCCAGCTGGAGATCCCATTCCTCCTCGCCCACCTCGTCGAGCGGCTGCCTCTTCAGGGTGCCCGCCACATGGGCAAGAGCCCACAGGTCGCCGAGGAACTCGGATGCCTCGTCCACCAATCCGACAAGCCCTGCTATGTCGCGGAGGTCGTAACGCCTCGCCCGATGCCGGGAGGGGCGCGCTAATCCGGCAACCGTGCTGCTCAGAGATTCCCCCTTGACATCGACCGCGAACACCCGTGCCCCCGCATCGGCGAAGGCTTCGGCAGTCGCCTTCCCGATGCCCTGCGCGGCGCCGGTGACGATCACCCCCCTGCCTTCGAGGCCCGCGCCCGGATTCCAGACGATGGTGACATCCCTTCCCGGTCCTGAGCATCCCTTTGGACCGACCCCCGAATCTTATTCCAGCACGGACCGGCGCAGCGGGAGCTCGAGTGTGAAATGCAAGTCGAAGACGAGCGGTCCCTCGATGAATCCGGTACCCCGACGGTCGGAGAGCAGGAATGCGTTGACTTCGACCGCGGTGGTTTAGGGCCGAGCTTCCTACGGATCGAGGCCCAGGAGTCTCTCGGGATTGGTCCTGACCATCTTGCGGATGTCCTCGGCCGGCAGGCCCAGGTCCAGAAGGCAGGCGATGAACTCGCGCATGCCTTCGACCGGCGCCGGCAACGTGTAACCACCGAAGTCTGTCGCCAGGATGCAGTGATCGGTTCCCACCTGCCGGATCTGTTCGGCGGCCTTCCTGATGCCACCACTCGCCTCACCCGTCATCTCCTCGTCCGCCGCGTATTCCAACTCGACGTAATAGTGGGTCTTGGGATCGACGTGGTGTGCGTGTGGGCGCCCAGGGTGTACTCGATGAAGGCGCCCCTCCGGGCCATGTACCGGAGTTGGTCTGTCGAGGCGACCTGGGTGACGGCGGCGGCTACCAGCACCTTGCCGATCCCGTACTCGTGGGCTAGTTCGACCAGGCGGATGGCCTCATCGGGCGAGACGTGGCCCGTGTTCAGGAAGACATGGGGATGGTCCGCGATCAAGCTCAGGATCTCGTCCAGTTCAGGCCCCACCGGCCCTTCCACGGGGATCCGGATGGCCCGATCCACCTCCTCCCTCCTGAATCCCGGGTATAGGTCCTTCAGGGGCGTGAACTTCCCCTCCACGATCCGACCCTCCCTGGAGGCCTGGTAATAGGTGGAATGAGCGCCGAAGCTGATGAACCTGGCGCCATCCCCGTACCCGATCGCCGTCTTGACAGCCCGAGGGTTCAGACCGCCGTACGCGGTATTGAGGATCAGACCTCCGTAGACGGTGAAGTCGCGAACAGCCCGGTTCACGATCCAGGCGAATCCCGTTCGTCATCTGGAAGACATCCATCAGCACGATGGCCCGCATTCCGGCGTCCCGCGCTTCTGTGGCCGCCTCGATAGGGTCCAGCCGTCTCGGACTGCTGGGCAGGTGCGGCGTGGCGTGAACATGGATGTCGATGGCGCCTTCGAGTAGCTGCCGGGTCAACTCGAAGGAACGGTTCTCGGGTAGCAGCATGCAGTTCGGCCGCGGGCTAGACCATCGTATCGCCACCCCGTGTCCGGCCGGGCTGGTTGACCAGATGGGTGGCGGCGTTATCGAAGTGGTCGAACATGACTGCCCGGATCCCGGCCGGAAGGGGGAGGCCGGTGCCGTCGGCGAGGGTTGTCGCATCAAGAGAAGCTGTCATGTGCGCCATCCAAGCGTCTCTCTCGGCCCGGCCGATGGGAAAGTGCATGTGGCGCATCCGCAGGCGGGGATGGCCCCGCTCCTCGCTGTAACGAGGCGGCCCACCCCAGTACTGGGCCAGGAAACCCGCCAGCCGCTCCCTGGATCCCCGCAGGTCGCTCGGATACATGGGCCGAAGCAGCGGGTCTTCTTCCACGGCGTTATAGAAACGGTCGACGAGATCGTCGAAGAACCGCTGTCCACCCACCGCCTCGTACACGGTTGGCGGAGCCTTCATCGTCTCTCGAAGCGACCCGCGCAGGATCACCCTCGCCAGCTGACCACTGTCACCGACCACGTTGTCCGGCACGCTCACCTGCCCAGCCTAGGAGGGTGCCGAAAGACAACCTAACGGGACCTCTGGCCACCGTCTTAGCCTGAATCCACCGATGGGCGGCCGTGTCGGTCGGTGGGTCGGTGGTCGGGGGTTAGTGATAGGGGTGATGTTCGGGGTTTAGGTTGTTGGTAGGGGCATTTTAGTGGTTTGTGGGGTAAGTGGCGGGTGTAGGAGGGACGGTTAGGAGCGTTCCGGGCGTGTGTGGCTGGGGTTTGGGTGGTTGGTTCCGTTTGCGGGGGCCTGTTGGGTGGGTTCAGCAGCGCTGGGGCAGCGTCCGGAGGTTAGCGAGGGTGGTCTGGTAGGTGTGCGCCCAGGGCCATCGGGCGGGTAGTCGCAGTATGGGGCGTCCGCTGTGGTTGACCACCCGTGCGGGAATCCCGAAGATGCGGGTGCGGATGGTGCGTCCACGGATCAGCCGCCCGGCCGGCTGTGTTCGTCCCAAGATGGCTATCCAGCGGTAGAGGTTATGCGCTAGAGCGGCGCAGAGAAGCCAGGCTTGGTTGGCGGCGAACCGTCCCGATGGTAGGTGAGCGAGACCCCCGGAGTCTTTGAGGTCGCGGATGGCGAGTTCGCAGACCGCATGGTGTCGGTGGTGGCGGTCCGCTTGTGGGGCAGGCGCATGCGAGTTGGTCACGAACGCGTGGTAACGCCAGTCGGGCCAGAACTCTTGCTGGGCGCCGGTGAGGCGGGTGCGGCGCACCACGAGGCGTACTCGGCGTTTCTGCTTACGTTTGCGGGGGTTGGTCATCTCAAGTGTGGTTTCCCCAACTTGTGCCCGGCCGCCTTCGGGATAGTCGATATCTGCCCAGTCGTCTTCGTCGATAGCCGCTATAGCGGCTAGGACATGGCGGAGTTGTGGGCAGGTGATCGACCAGCCCACCCCGAGGTGGTCCAAGGTTGCCAACATGGCATAGGACCAGAAGCCCGAATCGGCCCGAACCTCGATCCGTCCCCGAGCCCCGGCCCGTCGCGCGCACCGGATCGTCTCCTGCGCGAAATGGGCCACACCCCGCCGCGATGCTCCGGCCCTTAGCCGGGCACCCACCGCCTCTCCTGTATCGGCCCGGAACGCCAACAGAGAGTGATAACCCAACTCTTTGGTGTACCCATAGGAGGCGCCCTCCTTGCCCCTGCCAGACACCCCACAGATCGTCGAGTCCAAATCCAAGGTCAGCGGTCTCTTCCCCGGGCCGGCACCCGCTGCCCACGCACGACCCAGCGCCACGCCCAAAACCTTGTTCAACTGGCGGGTGTGGCCCCAGGTAAACGACCGCAGGAAAGTGCCCACCGTCGAAGGTGCCATCACCTCATGGGACAACACCCGATGCGTCGACCCCGCCCGCAGCCGATCCACATGATCGATGTGAGAGCCCCCCACCAGCATCGCGGACACCAACGTCAAGGTCTTACGACCCGGCCGCGCGCCACCCACCCGACCATCCAAACGGACCACGTCATCCACCAACTCTTCCAACCCCAGACGGCTCACCAACGTCGACGCCGCCAACAGACCCCCATCGGCCACCAACCCCTCATCGTCGAAAACCACCTCATACCGGTCAACATTGTGCGATACTCCACCCACAGGAAGTGCCTCCCGATTCTGGACCTAAACCACTTTCGCTAACGGTTATTGTCCCAGATCAGAGGCACTTTCCACGTCTATACCACCCCCCAACCCAAACACCCACCCGGTGGATCCAGGCTTAGTGTCCCGTGTCTTTGGTCCGCTGTGTTAAAGGAGCGGTCGTGGTCCCACGTTCGGCATGCCCCACCGCTCACGGCAACCGCGGGGACCGAGCCCTTCGCAACGAGGGGGGTTGTCAGTGTCACAGTCCCGTTGCATACTCGTAAGTAGCTGCAAACACCACCGGTCCGTCTGTGGTACCGATCGGACCGGGGCGGGGATCATGTTGTCGGAGCCGACCCTCGGCGGGGAATGGGGGGAGGCGTTCGTAAGCTTCGGAGGTGGCGGTCGGGGGTGGGCCCACCGGAGGGGTCCGGTCGGCGGTTTTTCGCGTTCTCGGTCTGCCGGGGTCGCCTGGCGCGGGTAGTCGGCGCGTTCCGGGTCCCTGTAACGAATCCAGGGATCAGGACACTAGGCGGTGGCGCCGGTGATGTGGGCGACCACTTCCTGGCGGGTCGTGTCGGCCTTCGGCAGATCGGCCACCAGCCGGCCCTGGCGGAGGATGAGAAGGCGGGTACAGATCGACCAGACATGTTCCATGTTGTGGGAGATGACGATCATCCCCATGTCGGTATCCGCGGACGAGACCATCGCCCCGATCATCTCGAGCACGGCGGCGGCCTCCTTGACGCCGAGGGCCGCGGTCGGCTCGTCCAGCAGCAGGAGCCGACCCCCCCAGAAGCCAGCCCGGGAAATGGCCACCACCTGGCGCTGACCGCCGGACATGGTCTCGATGTCGGCGTCCAGATTCGGGAACCTCGCAGGAAGTGCCTCGACCGCGGCCCGGGCCCGCTTCCGCATCACCCTGCGGTTCAGGATCCCCAGCCTCCCGCGCCACCCGTCCCTGACCACTTCGCGGCCCAGGTAGAAATTGGCCGGGATGTCGAAGATGTCGACCAGGGCGAGCTGCTGGTACACGGTCTCGATGCCCTCGTCCCGGGCCTCCGCGGGAGTGGAGAACACTTTGCGGTCACCGTGCAGGTATACCTCGCCTGCGGTGGGGATGACCGCACCGGCCAGGCACTTCACGAGCGTGGACTTGCCCGCTCCGTTGTCGCCGAGGAGACCCACGATCTCGTCGCGGTCCAGGGAGAAGCTCACATCGTCCAGAGCGCGAATGGTCCCGTAGTGCTTGGACAGCCCCCTGATCTCCAGCAGTGGCGCGCCGGAAACGGTTGCGTACGTCATCTCATTACCCCGAGGCGCTGCGGGCGCACCTCTCCCCCGTACATCACACCTCCATCCTGACCTCGGCCTCCCGCCGTCCCAGCTGGTCGAACACCACCGCGCCCAGCAGCAGGACGCCCCTGGAGACCTCCTGCCAGAAGGACTGGACCTGCAGCAGGACGAGGCCGTTGTCCAGCACCGCCAGTATGAGGATCGCCACGAGGGTGCCGATCACCGAGCCCCTCCCCCCGTACAGGCTGGCGCCGCCGACGATGACGCCGGTCAGGGCCAGGAACTCCATCCTCTCCCCGGTGGTGGGGGAAACCGCACCCACCTGGGACACGACGATCATCGAGGCCAGCGCGACAGTCGCTCCGGTGAGGACGAAGGCTATGCCCACCTGCCTCTCGAGCGGGATTCCCGCCAGCCGAGCCGCCTGGGGATTGGCGCCGATGGCGTACATGTGCTGCCCGTACCTGGTCAGGCGCATTACCACGTAGAAGAGGGCCACCACCAGCAGGAGCACGATCACGGCTACCGGTATCTCGATCCCTCCGACCTCGAAGCGGGTGCGCCCCAGGAACCTGAACCCTTCGATGCGGACTGCCCTCCCGTCCATCACGACCTTGGAGGCGCCGCGGAAGGCGACGAGGGTGGCGAGCGTGGTGAGGATCGAATTGACCCTGAACTTGATGATGGCGACCGCGTTGATGCCGGCGATCACCATGGCCGCCCCTATCGCCCCGACGACTCCCCAGGCCAGTCCGTAGTCCCTCGCGAACACCGCGAAGACGGCGCCCGCAAATCCGATGGCGGATCCCACCGAGACATCGACCTGCCTCGCCACGAGAAGCAGGGTCATGGCGCTCCCGATGATGCCGATGACCGCCCCGTTGACCAGTACGTTCACCAGGTTGGTGGACGTGAAGAAGAACGGGGACCGGAGGGTGAAGAAGACACACAGCAGGATCAGGACACCGACCCGGGCCTGCATGGCCGTGAACCGCACGCGGCCGACCAGTGTCGAGAGGAGGCCCGCGGCCGGGGCGCCGGGGGTGTCTCTCCCCCCGTTGCCCCGGCCCGGGTCAGAGTCTCCGGTGTTCACTGTTCGACGGCGCCCGGCTAGTGGTCTACCGGCAGAGCGCTATCCGGCCGCGGCTGGGTAGTGGTCGACCAGGTTGGAAGCGTCCAGGAACTGGTGATCGATGAAGATCTCCCGGCCCGGGTCCTCACCCATCGCCAACGCGATAGCCGCCGGAACCGCCAGACTCCCGTACCGGTCCGGGAAGTAAGCCACATCACCGATCCACTGCGGATTGTTCAGAATGTCAGGCCACGCCGAAGCATCCGCCCCATGACCCACGATGAACACATGCTCACCACGACCCTGAGTCTCCGCCGCCGCGAACGCAGACGCCGCATCCGGATCACCGAAACTCGACATCACCAGAATCACCGTCGCGTCCGGCACCGTCGTCAAAATATCGGTGAACTGCCGCCGCACGTTCTCCAAGGCATCCGATCCGCCCTGACGCTTGTCCACAACCCGGAACTTCGAATCAGGAACCGCACCGCAAACACCCTCGAAGCCCTCACGCGAACCACCAGCCCGCTGAGCGTTGATATCAGGCGAACTCAGATTCTCGATCGACACGTACAAGTCGAACGCGCAACCGAACTCCGACTGGGCGAAATCACCCAAACCGGCACCGGCCACCAACCCGGCCTCGTAACCGTTCGACCCCACGAACACCCGCTCGCACGGACCCTGCGGAACGTCCATCGTCACCGTCGGCAGATCACCATAAGCCTCACAAACCGCCTCAGCAGCATCCGGGAAGAACTGCCAGTTGATCACCGCGTCCAAACCCTGCGCATCCAAAGTACGAGCACACTGGATCGCCGTATCCGTAGAGAAATTCGCATCACACTCGAACAACTCCACCCCGGCCGCCGCAGCCGCCTCACGAATACTCTCCGTCACGATGAACACGAACGGATCCGCATCACCACCAGAGATATAACCCAACTTGATCGGCTCATCAGTCGTCATCGCCGACTCATCAGCCATGCCGGCCGCGGCTGGGTAGTGGTCGACCAGGTTGGAAGCGTCCAGGAACTGGTGATCGATGAAGATCTCCCGGCCCGGGTCCTCACCCATCGCCAACGCGATAGCCGCCGGAACCGCCAGACTCCCGTACCGGTCCGGGAAGTAAGCCACATCACCGATCCACTGCGGATTGTTCAGAATGTCAGGCCACGCCGAAGCATCCGCCCCATGACCCACGATGAACACATGCTCACCACGACCCTGAGTCTCCGCCGCCGCGAACGCAGACGCCGCATCCGGATCACCGAAACTCGACATCACCAGAATCACCGTCGCGTCCGGCACCGTCGTCAAAATATCGGTGAACTGCCGCCGCACGTTCTCCAAGGCATCCGATCCGCCCTGACGCTTGTCCACAACCCGGAACTTCGAATCAGGAACCGCACCGCAAACACCCTCGAAGCCCTCACGCGAACCACCAGCCCGCTGAGCGTTGATATCAGGCGAACTCAGATTCTCGATCGACACGTACAAGTCGAACGCGCAACCGAACTCCGACTGGGCGAAATCACCCAAACCGGCACCGGCCACCAACCCGGCCTCGTAACCGTTCGACCCCACGAACACCCGCTCGCACGGACCCTGCGGAACGTCCATCGTCACCGTCGGCAGATCACCATAAGCCTCACAAACCGCCTCAGCAGCATCCGGGAAGAACTGCCAGTTGATCACCGCGTCCAAACCCTGCGCATCCAAAGTACGAGCACACTGGATCGCCGTATCCGTAGAGAAATTCGCATCACACTCGAACAACTCCACCCCGGCCGCCGCAGCCGCCTCACGAATACTCTCCGTCACGATGAACACGAACGGATCCGCATCACCACCAGAGATATAACCCAACTTGATCGGCTCATCAGTCGTCATCGCCGACTCATCAGCCATGGCTTCGGTGGTGTCAGGCGCCGCCTCGGTGACGGCAGGGGCTTGCGTGTCCGCCGGCGCAGGGGCCTCGTCATCGTCGCCGCAAGCCGCGGCGAACAGCAGGAAAACCGAGACGATCACCAGCCCGGGTCTGAACCGATACCACTTCCCTCCACGCATTTGCCTACCTCCCGTAGCACTGCTTGCGGGCATCGTGAACTCGCCTCGATACCACCCGAGTGACCGTAGCATCAGCGCGGACACCACCACCGGCCAGAGGCGATCTGAGTCATCGAACTCTCGATGTTGTGGTTTCGGACCACCAACCTCAGCGGCTGCGACCGCGGTGGTAGATATCGACGAAGTCCTCGATCGGATGGCGAGCGATGGCGTCGCCGATGACTTCGAGGGGCAGGTCGTCGAGGCGCCGGAACCGTACGCAGCTCTTGCCCATGTCGAAGCGCTTGCCGGAGGCGCGGTATGCCCGTTCGAAGTCGGCCCGGGCGTCCGGATCGGCGTGGACACCGGACAGGTACACGGCCATGTGCTGCTTCTGGGACGCCAGCGCGGCGTACATGAGCGGCTTGCCGTTGTAGGTATCGGGCTGGACGGCGAGCGGGACCTCATAGCAGATCATCCCCCACCTCATCTCCTCCGCGTAACCGTCGGGAAGGCGATCGAGGATGACCGTACGCACCCGGGAGATTGCCTCACGCCGCTCACGGGGAAGGCCCGCCAGATACTCGTCCACGCTGGTCGCATCGGATCTCACAGCGCAGGAGCATAGGGCCCGTGACAAGAACGAGACGAAACGAACCCGCAGGATCGTGTGCGATCGGTCTGGCAGCTTGACAGCGGTTCCATCCATGTAGTTACATATGGCGCGGTAAACGAACAGGAGTTCGGATCATGGCTCAGAAGCGGCCAGCGTCCGCCCGTCGCAAGTGCTTCATCTCGTATCACGATGCCAACAGGCGTGCGGTCGAGAACTTCGTAGCCATGTTCAGGGACGTGATCATTGCCCGGACGATTGGCATCACCGATGCGGACCCTTGGGTGGACTCCCGTGATGCCGACTACATCAAACGGGTGATTCGCGAGAAGCACCTGACAGACTCGACAGTGACCATCGTCCTGATAGGTAGGTGCACGTGGGCACGCAGGTTCGTTGACTGGGAGATAGCATCTTCGCTCAGAAACGATCCCAACAACAAGCGGAGCGGCATTCTAGGTATCAAACTGCAGTCAGGTGTGACGATACCTGCTCGTCTCCGAGACAACCTGCCTTCCAATAACGGCCCAGGGTATGCACGTATTAGATCTTATCCCACGACAAGTGACGCTCTACGACGCTGGGTAGAGGATGCCTTCACGGCCCGTACAACACGGCAGTCTTATATCAATAACAGACGATCCCTACGGAAGCGAAATGGCACTTGCCGGAAGTGAAGTGGATCGTCACTAGACCCCTTATGTCATGAGCCCTAATCGGAGAAACAACAATACGAGTCCCGCGACTACTATCTGCACCCCGTAAGGGAGGGCCAGAGTCCGGGACCGGAACACCTTCCAGCGGCCAATCCTCTCTTCAAGACCCGCTTCCTTAACCACGCTCATGAACTTCTCTCCGGCCGCGTCCATGAAGTACGGATCCGGCTCATCTGTTGTCCTTACATGCTCGTAGAACAATCTGAACAGCCGCTCTGACCTAAGGAAGTCTTGGTCGAGTATCCAGAAGGCCAGGGTGACCGCTGCACTGACGACGGCCAACTGGCAGACCCTCTGCTGCAGCGCAAAGCTCAGCAGCACTGCAGTGAGAGCAAAGCTCCAGCGCTTGGTGAGAAACGTCGCTCCGCTCAGGCGATCGATGACCCGCTGGATCATCTCCAGGTGTCTCACCCGAGGTTCGCCGAAGGACTCGTAGTCGTGCATCGTCCCCGCGAATGGTAGCGGTGCGTTGTTTCGAGTGCAGGCGGACTCGTGGAGGACGAATCAAGGGCGGCCCTTCATCGACCTGGGATCGGAGGTCAGGGTTTCAGCGCTGTGAGCGGCGCCACCGCCACACCGTCGTCCGCCTGGTAGCCGGGCCCGAACGCGGTCAGCACGATTAGCCGAGCAGGGTCTCCCCGCCGAGTGGTGTCTACCCGGGAACGCAGGGCTCGCAGGGAGCCCATGGCCTTCTTGACCGCGGACCCCCCACCGAGCTTGATCTCCACAGCAGCCCACCGGCCGTCGAGGCCATCGATGATGGCATCGGCCTCCAAGTCGTTCTCGTCCCGGTAGTAATAGAGGCGCGCCCCTAAATGCTGTGCATAGACCCTGAGGTCACGGATTGCCATCGACTCGAACAGCAAGCCCATCATCTCCAGATCCCGCTCGAGGACGGGCGGGGAAGCTGCCAGAGCTGCTACCGCAAGCGCCGGATCGACGAAGTATCGCTTGGGGGTCTTCCGCAAACGGACCGACGACCTGAGGTGGGTGGACCATGCGGGAAGTGGCTCGATCACGAACATGCGCGCCAGTTCGTCCAGGTATGCCCTGATGGTGGAACGGGCAGGCGCACCCGCGCCTCCCTCGGCGAGATCGGCCAGCAGTGTGGCATTGGAGGCCGTGGTGGCCTCGTTGCGCGCGAGGGACGCGACCAGCCTCATCACGAGCAGCGGGTTACGCCTCACCCCCGCCACCCGGGAGATGTCGAAGCGGGCTATGTCGTCGAGGTAGTCACGCAGGCGAGCCTGTGCCAGGCGCGGCGCCAGCCCGATCATGCGGGGCCATCCTCCCCGACAGATGAGGGAGGCCACATCGCCGATGGTCCGGCCCGAATCTCCCGCCCGGCAACGGTCGCCCGCCATCAGCGACGCCAAGGCCACCTCTCCGCTGGAGTCACCGGACTCCCAGAGCGACATGGGTCGCATCCGCACGCGGGCAACTCGTCCGGCGCCCGAGTGCTCGGTGATGTCATCCGGGGGATTCTGCGAGCCGGTGAGCAGGAAGTGTCCGAATCCCCCCCTACGGTCGCAGGCATGGCGCATCGGGTTCCAGATGCCGCGGACCAACTGCCACTCGTCGAGCAGTCTCGGTTCCTCACCCGCCAGTATCGACTCCGGATCCACTTCAGCGGCGGTCCGTAGGGCCTCCGAGCCGTCAAGCATGATCTCGCTGCGCGCGAACCTCTGCCCGGTCCAAGTCTTGCCGCAGCCTCTGGGACCCTCGATGAGCACCGCGGGCGCTGAAGCCAGCGCGTCGGCAACCTCGTCGTCCACTACTCGAGCCAGGTATCCGGGATTGCCGATGCCGACCATGCTGCCTACCTACCTCTGTCCTCTACCCCGCAGTCCACCTACACTCCGCTTTGCGGGAATTCTATACTCCAATTTACGGGATATTCATACTCCGCTTTACGGGGATTCTATACTCCACTTTGCGTTGAGGAGACGCTCAACATCGCAAACGGGACGTAGGAGGTCGATGTGAGTTCCGGGAAGGGTCGCCGGCTGAGGATCGGGTTGCTGTCGGTGTACTTCGGGCTGTTCGACGCGGCCATGCCTCCCGAGTTCCGCATGGATCGGACCGCTTTCGCGGAGGCGATGCGGGAGCGTCTGGAACGGTTCGGGTCCGTGGTGTATCCGGGAGTCGTGGACTCGGACGACACGGGTCGGGAGGCCGGAAGGTTGTTCGCGGAGGCCGACGTGGACGTGATCGTGTTCGCTCCCAGCATGGCGGCGCCTCCCAGCTACGGGTGGGAGGCCATCCGGGATCTGCCGGACGTTCCGCTGTTGGCCGTGGGCGCCCAGGAACTGGAGGAGGTGCCCGACGACTACGCCACCGAGGAAGCAACCCGGCGTAGCCTTCCGGTAGGGCTGGTCATGTTCACCAACGTGCTGGTCCGGGAGGGCCGGCGCTTCACCACCTTGATCTCGTCGGTGGGCTCGGATGATCTCGACACCGCCCTCGCGGAGACGCTGCGGGCGGTGGACGCCGCGGCGATGGTACGCGACACCCGGATGCTGGCAATCGGTGCTCCCATCTCCGGCTACCTGGACGTAGAGGTGACTCCGGGAGAGCTGGCACACCTGGGAGTCGAGGTGACCGACGTCGACGCCGACGGGATCGGCCAAGCCTTCGAGGCGGTCGACAGCACCGCGGTGGACAGCCTCGTGGCGGACCTCCGGGACGAGTTCGATGCGACCGCCGTCGATGAGGTCACGCTCGATCGCTCGGCCCGGCTGGCCATCGCCATGGACCGACTCTGCGGGCAACACGGCGCCAACGCCGGCGCCGTCAACTGCCACAGCGACGTGCTGCGCTGGAACGACCGGGTCGGGATCACCGCTTGCCTCGGCGTGGCGCTGTGCACCAGGGACGGCACACCGTTCGCCTGCACGGGAGACATCCCCACCGGCATCGCCCTGGCGATCGGCAAGCGACTCGCCGGTTCAGCGCTCTACTGCGAGCTGTACCAGATGGACTTTCCCGGTGACTGGATCCTGCTGGCCAACGGCGGCGAGGGAGACCTGAGTATCCGCGCCCCGTCGGCCACGGTGCGGCTGCTCCCGGAGGACCACTACATGGGCAACCACGGACCCGGCACCGCGGTCGCCTTCGAGCTTCCAAGAGGGCCGGCCACGCTCATCAGCCTGACCCCCGTCAACCACACCGGCGGATGGGTACTGGTAGGCGCCGAGGGTCACATCCTCGACTCGAAGCATCACGGTATGGAGGGACCCAACGCCATGTTCCGGTTCGACTCCGGGAACGTGGCCGGCGCCTACGCCCGATGGTGCGAGGCCGGCGCCACCCACCACGCCGGCGTCCTACCCGGCCACCACGGTGATGTCCTGCATCGAACCGCCCAGATCCTCGGGATGACCTACGCAGCCGTCTGACGGTCCCATCGGCGTTCACGGAGAGTCAACGCACCGACCGGGCTACGACAGTCGGGCGTCTCCCGATCGCGCGATTCGCCGAACCCAGTCACGGGCGAAGGACTGCGCGAAGTCCACCTCACCTCGCGCATTGGCAACGACCATGCCCCCCTTCCGCAGCCTGTTGCGGTAGACACGGGCGTAGTCCGCACTCTTGCCAAGCCGCTCCGCTATGTCTGAAAGGCGAGATACTTCGTCATCCTCGGCCATCGCACTCAGAAAGCGTCGGTCCACGTTCGACAGGTCCCTCCACACCGGCTCCAGGATCAGCTGCTCGGCGCGGCGGCGCGCCACGGAGATACCAACCGCCACGTCCTCGGACCAGATTCCTTCGGCTGGGCTCCGGGCTTGCCTCCATGAGTGAAAACCGACGAGTTGAACCATGAACGGATAACCGGAGGTGGCCGCTACGGCCTCGGCCAATGCGGCTGGTTCGATCGAAGAGCCCGATTCCTCGATCGGGCGAGCGATCGCATCATGGGTGGCAGTTGCTGATAGGCGGCCGATCTCGAACCGGGTGCACCGCTGGAAAAATGTGGTAGCCGTGCCCGACAGGACGGTGTCCTCGATCAGGTTCAATCCGGCGCCCAGGAAAGCAACCGGACGCTGCTCCCGCCGGGTGACGTGCTGGATGATCGCCCCGAAGGCTCGGACCTCTTCCACGTCACCGTTGTGGAGTTCGTCGAGCGTCACCAGAAGACCTGCATTCTTCGAGCCAAGATGGTCGCCGAGTTCACTGAGCAACCTGCGCAGCGACCCGGCTCGAACATCTGCGGGTTCGCCCAACTCCACCTTCACCGGACCGAGACCGACCCCGGTGATCGGCCTCCCTCTTCCTCGTAGGGATTGAAGCAATACCCTTGCGGCATCCTCCAAGCGTTCCAGTATGCCCGTGGTGGACATATCATCGGCAATCACCTCCCACCCGCGGTCGGCAGCCCGATCCTCCAACGCGTTCAGCAAAACGGTCTTACCCATTCCGCGGGCAGCAGTGATCAATGCGGTGTAGTCGGGATGTCTGGGGCCGATCTCGATGGCCTCGTCGAAGTCACCGATGATCCGGTCGCGACCGGCCAGTAAGGGCGGAGAGGCGCCGAAAGTCGGAGAGAATGGGTTCTGCCGCACATCCGCCACCTGTCACCCCTGACCAGCTTCGCCATGATTCTAGCCGGGCCCCTGTTTTCTGAGCTTTTCGCTTTTTCTGAGCTTTTCGCTTTTTCTGAGCTTTTCGATTCTACAGAGCGGACCGCGAGCCACTTCTCTCTAGCCGCTGCTTGATTCGGACAGATCAGGTAGGCCTGTTCCCCGGTCTCCGCCAGGTAACCGGTCTCAGATCGGGAAGAAGACCGGTACGAGCACGACAACTATGGCGAGGGCGACGACGGTCAGGGGCGTTCCGACCCGGGCGTAGTCGATCGAGCGGTAGCCCCCGGCGCCCATTACCAGGAGGTTGGCCTTGTGACTGAAGGGGGTCATGAAGGCGGCCGACGCGGCCAGGCTCACACCCATCATGGCCGCGTAGGGGTTCATACCGAGTTGAGCAGCCGTCTCCAGAGCTACCGGCGCCAGCAGCACCACTGCGGGAGCGCCGTCGAGGGCCTGGCTGAGAAGGCTGGCCAAGAGCACGAGCGCCACGAGGATGGCGTAGTTGCCCAGAGGACCGAGCACATGCTTGACCTCCTCCACCAGAAGGAGGGCTGCGCCCGTTCTCTCCATGGCGATTCCCACAGGGAGGACCGCTGCCACCAGGAAGATGGTCCGCCACTCGATGGCCCGGTACGCCTCCTCCATGGTGACGGTACGGAAGAGGAGGACGAGGCTGGCGGAGATGAAGGCCGCCACGTGGATCGGCTGGATGCCGAACACCACGAGGCCAACCATCAGCAGCAGTGCCCCCAGCGCCAGCGGCGCCTTCCGGTGCCGGCGCGGCCGCAGGCCCTCCGCCGAAAGGACCACGAAGTCGGGATTCGAACCGAGCAGCCGGATCCGTTCCCAGGGGCCCTGGACCAGAAGGGCGTCCCCGAGCCGGAACACGAGGTCGGGCAGGCCGGTGTAGATGGAACGCCCGTCCCGCCACACGGCCAGGAGTTGCAAGCCGTAGCGCTTGCGGAACTCCAGGTCGCGCAGTCTCTTCCCGACTACGGCCGATCGCGGGGCCAGAGCCACCTCCACGATGCCGAAGTCCTCAGACTCGAGCACCGCCTGGTCGATCCGGGAGTCCACTTTGATGTCACCGATCCTGACAAGTTCCCTGACCCGGGCCTGGTCGCAAGCGACCAGTAGACCGTCGCCGGCTTCTATCACCTCGTCGGGAGAGGTAGCCAACCGCGTCACATCACCGCGGACGATGCCGCCGATGGTCACACCCACCAGCTCGCCAAGACGGCTAGCCCCGATCGTCGAGCCGACCAGGGAGGATCCAGGGGGGACCCGGATCACCGACATATGACCCTCGAGGGATCTCAAGGCGGCCAGGCCCAGACTCGTGACCCGGAAGTCCGGGTCGGACTGCATCTTGTGCAGCTCGGCCCGGGCGCCGAGGGCGATTATCCGGTCTCCCGCCTGCAGCATCCGGGACGGTAGACCTTCTCGCAGAGTCTGCTCGCCTCGCTCGATCCCGACGATGACGACCTGATAGCGCTCCCGGAATCGTGCATCCCTAGGACTCTTCCCCACCAGCCCCGAGGCCGCAGGAACCTCGGCCTTGATGGCGGTGAATCCCCGCATCGGGCGGGGGATCTGGCGAGTGGTGGTGGGTCGGAGTTCGACATCGCCGACCCGCATTATGTCCTCGAGATCGGAAAGGCGCCCTTCGACCAGGAGGACGTCGCCGCCCTTGAGCACGGTCTCGGCGTTCGGAACGAAGTTGCGGGCGCCTTGCCGCAGAACTGAGACCACCTGGATACCGAGCGCCCCCGACAGGTTCGCTTCCGCCAGCGTGACCGTGTCGAGAGCGGACTCCTTCGGGATCCTGATCGTGAACAGTTGCTCCTCCAGGTGATAGACCTGGGTCAGGTCGGATGTCTCCGTCTCCCCGGGACCTGCCTGCCGATCGGGCAGGAGCTTCCTTCCCAGCGTGATCATGAATAGGACCCCGGCGGCCAGCAGCAGGGCGCCGATCGGTGTGAACTCGAAGAGACCGAACGGCTCGAGGTCCTGCTCGGCGAGGATCGTCGCCGCCACGATGTTGGGTGGCGTCCCGACCATCGTGGTGGTTCCACCGAGGATCGACCCGAACGCCAGCGGCATCATCAGGCGGGAGGCCGAGAGTCCCGCTCTACGTGCGATCGCTGCCACGGCGGGCATGAGAACCGCGGTGGCGGCGATGTTGTTCATGAACGCCGAGAGAACCCCCGACACCAGCATGAGCGTGATGATCAGCGGGATCTCTTTGCTGCCCACCACCGTGTAGACCTTGGACGCCACTATGTCGGCCACCCCCGTGTACAGCAGGGCGGCGCTGATGATGAAGATGGCCAGCATGGTGATCACGGCCGGGGAGGCAAATCCGCTGAAGGCTTCCGTAGGCCCTACATACCCTCCCAGGATCAGCACCGCAAGGCCCAGGAAGGCAGTGAGATCCACGGGCAGCTTGGCGGTGAGGAACAGGTAGGCCATCGCCACCAGGAGCAGGATCAGGAATGCGATCTGCCAGGTCATTCCAGTGGTTGGTTGTCCGCTGTCCGTTGTCCGTTGTCATTCGGCCGCTCCCGTCCTCGCGAGGCGGAGCGCGGCGCGTACCGTCGACCATCGGCCGGCATCAGAACGACCAGAGACGGGGGATGAAGATCGTCGACAGGATCCAGAAGACGATGCTGAGCGGGACTCCGGTGCGCAGGAAGTCGGTGTACTTGTACCCTCCGGCGTTGTAGATCATCGTGTTCGTCTGGTAACCCACCGGCGTCGAGAAGCCGGTGGAGGCGGCGAACGTGATCGCCATCAGGAAAGGCCGCGGGTCGACACCGATCTGCTCCGCGGTGGAGATTGCTATCGGAGCGAGAAGCACCGCGGCCGCAGCGTTGCTCATCGTGTCCGTCATCACCGAGGTCATCAAGTAGATGACCGCCAGTACGGCCACCGGTCCCATGTCTCCCACCACTCCGACCGCCCGCTCGGCTATGAACTCGGCTGCTCCGCTGGTCTGCATGGCTATTCCGAGCGGGAGGATCCCGGCGAGCAGGAAGATCACCTGCCAGTTGATGGCGTGATAGGCCTCGTCCAGCCGTAGGACCCTGGTCAGCAACATGGCAATGCAGCCGAGAAGGGCGGTGACGAGAATCGGGAAGACGTTGAAGGCCGCTAGCCCCACGACAGCGAGGAGGATCCCGATCACCAGCGGGGCGCGGTGCCGCAGTGCGGTTCCCGGTACCTCGTCGAGCACGATGAAGTCGCTGTTGCGCCGCAACGCCCGGATCTCCGCCTCGTGCGCCTGGACCAGGATCACGTCTCCCAGGCTGAGGGCTACCGAGCTGAGCTGCTCGTGAATCGTCTCGCCCCGACGCTGCATCGCCAGCACGAGGGCCTTGTAGCGGTTGCGGAAGTCGAGTTCCTTGAGGGTGTGGCCGATGAGTTCCGACCCGGGCGCCACCAGCGCCTGCACGAGGCGCAGGTCCTCGGTCTGGAGCGTCTCGTCCCGCAGCTTGAAGTCCACGTTGAGTTCGAGGCCCATGGAGTCACGCAGGAGGATCAGTTCGTTGATCTCACCGCGCACCAGGAGAACATGGTCCGGCTCCAGGACCTGGCGGAGCGGCGCCCATCCGGGATCCCCGATGTGAAGGACACGGAGCACCGTTACGTCGTGTTCCTCACCGAGTCGGCTCTCGAGCACGGTCTTGCCGACCAGCGGGGAGTTCCTCCGCACCCTCATCTCGGTGACGTACTCGCCCAGGTTGTAGGTGCTGGCGAGCTCGCTGACCTGGCGGTCGGGCAGCAGCCAGCGACCCAGCGTCAGGAAGAACACGACACCGGCCACGAAGAGGATCAGGCCCATGCGGCTGAACTCGAACATGCTGAACGCCCCATGCCCGGCCTCCTCGGAGATGGAACTGACCAGCAAGTTGGTGGAGGTCCCGATCAAGGTGCAGACGCCGCCGAACTGCGACGCGTAGGAGAGCGGGATGAGCAGCTTGGAAGCCGAGACCCTGCGGCGGTTGGCGAGGATCGTGACCAGGGGGATGAATACAGCCACCGCCGCCGTGTTGTTGACGAACGCCGACATGACCGTGATAGTGCCCATCACCATCACCAGCGCGGTGTAATGGTCCTTGCTGTAACGCACCATCACCCTGCCGACCGCAGCCGTAGCCCCGGTCTTCTGCAGACCCGCGCTGAGGATGAACATGGCCGCCACGGTGAGGGTCGCCGGATTGCTGAAACCGGAGAACCCCTCCACCGGCGTGACCAGTTTCAGCGCCAGCAGACAACCCAACCCGATCAACGCCACCATGTCGAGCGGATACTTCTCCGAGACGAAGAGGGCGATGGTCCCTATGAGGATCGCGAGCACCATGATTGCTTGTAGGGTCATGGCCGAGCGCCTCCCATCAAGGTCGCATCCGTCTCGGTCCGGTGAGAGAACGATACCGACTCGGACGGAGGCCGGGTGCGTAATCGCCACTGCCGAAAGCCTGACGCGCTCGACCACCCGGTGATCCATCCCGCAATGCAGGGCAGCCGCTGGCAGACTAAGCCGGTCCTGAAGGATCGGTCGCGAGACACGGACTTGACGAAAACCAAGGCCACGGAGCCCGAGCAAGCTCGAAACATAGGAGCATCATGATTCCCGCAACGACACTCAGCCATCTCCATCCGACGTCTTCGGGCAGGGTTTACGCATGATGCAAGAACTGGCCTCAGCGGTCCTCCATCCGAGCAGTCGACGCTCGGCACCCGTGGAGTGCATATGCGACCGGAAGTCGGATCCTGCCCGCAACGGTGGCTGCGGCTGACACCGGACACGTCGTGATCACCGCGGACGTCATCATCATCGGAGGGGGAATCGCGGGTGCATCTGCGGCCTTTTTCACATCTGAGACCGCATCAACCATCGTCCTGGAGCGAGAGCCGCTGCTCGCGTACCACTCCACCGGCCGGTCGGTTGCTCTGTTCGTCGAGAACTACGGAGGTCCGGTCAACGAACGTCTCGCCGTCGCTTCCAGGCCTTTCTTCGAATCAGGAGCAGCCGGCTACGCGGACTACGACCTCCTCCACCGATTGGGCTACCTGAACATCGGCGGGCCCGAGACGGAAGCCAAGCTGCGAGAGGCGGCGGACTCCTCGGTGAGCCTGATACCCGACATCGAGGTCTTGTCGGGGGACGAAGTCCGGAAGATCGTTCCGGCCATCCGCGAGGACATGATCACGACCGGCGTCTGGAATCCGAACGCGTCCTCCATCGATGTGATGCATCTTCACGAGGCTTTCCTGCGGGGCGCGAGGGCAAACGGGGCTGTCGTGGAGTTGAATGCCCCGGTAGGGAATATCAGCCGCACCAAGACCGGCTGGGTGATCGACGTGAGCGGCCACGCGTACACGGCACCTATCATTATCAATGCTGCAGGGGCGTGGGGCGATCAGCTAGCCACTCTGGCTGGTGTGGAACCGATCGGACTCAGTCCCATGAGACGAACGGTTTTCACCGTACCGACCACGCATGACACGTCGGGCTGGCCCTTCGTCAGCCACGAGGAGCTTCCCTACCCGTTCTACTTCAAGCCGGAGGCCGGCAACCAGCTTCTGTGCTCACCCGGCGACGAAACGCCTGACGATCCTACCGACGCCAAGCCGGTTGACTTGGACATAGCAAGGGCTATCCACTCGATCAACCGAGTCACCACCCTGGAGGTACGGTCCGTCAACTCATCCTGGGCCGGTCTGCGAACCTTCGCTCCCGATCGGAGCCCTGTTCTCGGCTGGGATACGCGCGTGGAAGGATTCTGCTGGATGGTGGGCCAGGGCGGAACCGGCATCAACACCTCCCCCGCGGCGGGGCTGGCAGTCGCCTCGATAGTGACCGGCTCCCCGTGGCCTGATCCACTCGACGAGGTCGGGCTGGAAGCGAACAGTCTTGCGCCTTGCGAGGAGGGGTGGCCGAGAAACCGGTAGGTAGCAACCGCCTGTCTTCATTGACAAGGGATCATGTCATCGGTCAGCGGCCTTGAGAGGCGTCGCGTGCGACCCTCGGAGCCGACTCATCGCGTCGGAAACTCACCGGATCGTCTGATGGCCCGCCGAGCAGTTCGCCTTGCGGGCCGGGTTCCGTACTCGACGGGGAATCTCGTGTCGATCCGGACTCGGTCTGCAAGGGGGCCGGGAACCGACGGGAAGGAAGCTGGGCTCCCGGCTTTCACGGCTTCGGGAGACCGGTAACGGCATGGGCGCCCGGCGCGCCAGGGGCCTGGTAGGTTTCGCTCGACGTGCGACCGGATCAGCTTCACGCGCTTGCCACCGCCTCGGACCCCCGCGTGAGCCCCGACGGGAGAACCGTCGCCTTTGTGGTGACAACACCGGATCTAGAACAAGATCGCTACGACTGCAGGATCTGGCTCGCAGACCCCACGGTTCGTCCTCTTACCCGGGGGCCTGGTGACACGAACCCGCGCTGGTCTCCCGATGGAAAGCAACTCGCGTACCTCCGTTCGATGGGCGGCAACCCGGCCCAGGTGACCGTCATGCCGGCAAACGGTGGTAACGCGGTCACGGTATCGGACTTCAGGTACGGAGCCGAGGCGGTCGAGTGGTCGCCGGACGGCACCCGGCTGGCTGCGGTCGGGATCACACCGATCGCGCCGCTGGAGGACATCGACGAAGAGGAGATCCAACGCCGCCCGCGACGCTTCAACAGGCATCCGTACCGGTTCGACGGGATGGGCTGGATACATGATCGTCGGCGCCACATCTGGCTCCTCGATCCCGCAGGCATCCAGGAGCCTCGCTGCCTGACACCGGGAGACTTCGACGAGTCCTCGCCCATGTGGTCGCCCGACGGTTCCACCATCGCCCTCGTCACCGACCGGGAGGCCCAACCCGGCCTGGTACCCGGAAACGACGTCTTCGAAGCCGACACGGAGACCGGCGAACTGACCCGAGCCGCGCCGCGCGGATTCTGGCAGCACGCTTCCTACCGCCCCGACGGCGTCCTGCACCTCGTGGGCAACGAGGAGGCCGACTTCACCCTCTGCTCGTACCTCTACCGCCGAGAGGGCGACGGTCGCCTGACCGATCTCACCGGCCACACGGAACGAAGCTCGATCGGGCTCGGAGTCGGCCCCTACCGGATCGAATGGGACGGGGAAACCGCCCTGGTCGGCTACGAGGACTCGGGGACCATCGGGGTGGTCTCGGTCACACCGGGAGGTGACGTCTCCCGCGTGGTTGGTGGCGAGCAGGTGGTCACCGGTTTCGCTCCGACCCCGGCCGGGTTGGCCTACACGGCTTCCCGATGGGATCGCCCCGGTGAACTCTTTCTCGGCGACCGGCAGCTCACCGGACTATCCGGCGGCGAAGTCTCGTGGGTAAGACCAACCCATTTCAGAGCAGCCGCCACCGGCGGTGAGATCGACACATGGGTATACCTGCCGGACGGCAACGAACCGGTCCCCTTGCTGCTCTGCATACATGGAGGCCCGCCGACCCAGTACGGATTCGACCTATTCGATGAGTTCCAGGTTTATGCATCAGCCGGCTACGGCGTCGTGGCTTGCAACCCCCGTGGATCCTCAGGCCGAGGCGAGGAATGGATCCGGGCGGTGAAGGGCGACGGGTGGGGGGTTGTCGATCTCGAGGACATCCGCGCCGCGGTCGCCGCCGCCCTCGAACGGTTCCCCCGCCTCGACCGGGAGCGTATGGGGGTGATGGGGTCCTCCTACGGGGGCATGATGACCGCTTGGATCATCGGTCACGAAGACCGCTGGCGCTCGGCCGTGGTCGAGAGCGCCATAACCGAATGGACCAGTTTCGTCAGCACCTCCGACCTCGGCGGGCTCTACGCCAGGCACTACCTGCAGGTCGACTATCCGGACGGCTGGGAGACCTGGTGGCGCCATTCGCCGGTACGAGTCGCCGACAGGGTCAGCACGCCGACCCTCGTCCTCCACTCGGACGAGGACTGGCGTGTCCCGATCGAGCAGGGCGAGCAGTTCTTCATGGCGCTGCTCCGCAACGGAACGCCGACCGAGATGGTGCGGTTCTCCGGAGAGAGCCACGGGTTGAGCCGGATCGGAACGCCGAAGCATCGCAGGGACCGTTTCGAAGCCATCCTCGACTGGCACTCCCGGTACCTGATGTAACTAGGGACCCTCTGCCCGGAGCCCGGACGTTCCAGTCGCGCCGCGACGTCCGGCCCTTGGAAGGTGCTGATCCATGTTGCGGTTGTGTTCACGGGGCCGCCTTCTCCACAACGGTTGGATATGTCACAGACCCCTCGCATACTGGAAGGTGGCTGCAAGACACCAACGGTCCGTGTTGGGTACCGACCGGACCGGGGCTGGGATCATGCTGAACGTACAACCCCGAAAGGGGAAGGCGGGACGCGTCTCGGCGCCGAGGAGGCGGCGGCAGGGGGTGGGTCCCGCGGAGGTGACCCGCCCGGCGATTTTCGCGTTCTTGATCCGGCCAGCCGGAGCGGTCGGGTGGTTACGCCAATCTTCAACGAAACCCCGAACCAGGACCCTACGGGGAACACCTACATGATCGGAACCGAACAGGAGGCTTTCAGGCGAGCAGCGATCGGACGTACTGCGGGGTGATTGGAACCCTTCTGACAGGGGTGGCGATGCCTTCCAGTGCAATGTCCACCGCATTCGCCACCGCGGCCGGAGGAGCTACGGCACCCCCCTCGCCGACACCTTTCAAGCCGAGCGGGTTGAGCGGTGAGGGGGTCTCCAAGTGGTCCACCACCAGCGACGGGACATCCCGAGCGGTGGGGATGACGTACGCGGCGAGAGAGGCGTTGAGAGGCTGCCCTTGGTCGTCGAACACGATCTCTTCGAGCAGGGCCTCACCGATCCCCTGCGCTACACCACCGTGGATCTGGGCATCGACGACCATCGGGTTGATCACATTCCCGCAGTCGTGGACCACGACATACTTGAGTACGGAAGCCTCACCCGTTTCGACATCCACCGCGACGGTTGCGGCGTGCGCCCCGTATGACCATGTGACCGTGCTGGGCTGGAAATAGGCGGTGTCCTCCAGTTCCTCACCCCGGCCCCCTGCGATCATGGCCAACTCCGCCAGCTTCAGTTCTGTCCGATCCGAGCCGGCTTGCCGGACCCCGTCCCCGGTCAGCTCGAGAGACTCGACCGGAATCCCCAGGTCCCGGGACGCCAGATCCAGGCAGCGTCGCTTCAACGCCTCCGAGGCGATAGCGACGGCGTTACCCGCCACCACAGCCACCCGGCTGGCGACCGTCCCCCAACCACGCTCGATCTTGCCCGTGTCTCCGCCGGTTACCGAGATCAGATCGATCGGCACGCCGAGATGGTCGGCGCACACCTGGGCCAGCGTGGTTTCGTGTGCTTGGCCCTGGGAGGAAGCTCCCGTGCAAGCCTCGATCGCACCGGTGGGGGAGAGGCGAACAACGGCGCCCTCGAAGGGCCCGATCCCGGTTCCCTCCGTGTAGAAGGCGTAACCCGTGCCCACCCTGAGACCCCGGTTCTCCGCATCGACGAGAGCCCGATCGCCCGCTCCCATCGAAACGAGTGCAGCGGCCCGCTCAAGCGCCTTGCGGTAGTCCCCGCTGTCGAGAACCAGGGGCCGGCCGTCGCGGTAGAGCAGGCCGGTTGCCGTCGGCAGGCTCTCGGACTCGATGATGTTCCGCCTGCGAAGCTCCAACGGATCGATAGACAGTTGGCGTGCCGCCATGTCAATCACTCTCTCGACCGCGAACACCGCCTCAGGCCTGCCGGCTCCGCGGTAGGGCGCGTTGGGGACCTTGTTGGTGACGACCGCCGTGCCGACCGCCCGCAGGTGCCGGATGTCGTAAACGCCCATGAGATGGCTGAGTGTGTTGTACGGGAGCACGACACCGAGAGGGTTGTACGCCCCGCAATCGACGAGGAACTTGTCCCTGAGACCGAGGATCCGTCCCTCGGATGTGAGCGCCAGTTCGATCTCATGTACCTGATCCCTGGCTTGGATGGCGCTCAGAAAGTGCTCGGTCCTGTCCTCGATCCACCTGATGGAGGTCCGTAGTTCCACTGCCAGAAGGGACACGATCAGGTCTTCCGGGTACAGGACCCCCTTGATACCGAAGCCGCCTCCGACATCCGGAACGACTACCCGGACCCGATCAGCACCGAGGCCGGTAACCCTGGCCACCGCCTTCCTGAGAGGATGGGCGTTCTGGGTGGAGGACCAGAGGGTCAGGCCCGACTCGGAATCGTACCGGGCGAGCGCACCTCTGGTCTCCATGGGCACTCCGGCTTGCCGGGCTATGGTGAGCCTGGATCCCACAACCAGGTCGGCGGCGTCGAATGCGTGGTCGGGTTCCCCCAGTTCCACCCTGAATCGCGCAGCGATGTTGTCGGCCCATTCGTCGTGGACCAGCGGGGAGTCCGCCCGGAGGGCAGAGTCAGGATCCAGGACCGGCGGAAGGTCCTCGTATCCAACGTCTACCTGCTCCGCGCCGTCCACGGCATCGGTCCGGTTCTCGGCCACCACCACCGCCACCGGCTGTCCCACATACCTTGCCCGTCGCTGGGCCAGCAAAGGAGGACTCGAACTACGCATCGACGGACGGAGGGCTTCGATGAGCGCCTCCGGGGGAGCGTCCCAGAGAAACGGAGGAAGCGGATCGGTCGGGAAGTCACGCCACGTGTACACCCCGACCACTCCGGGAACGTGTTCGGCTCCTGCCGGGTCGATTCCGCTCACGGAAGCATGGGCGAGCGGGCTTCGCACGAATCGGACATGGAGGGAGTCGCTCGATCCGAGGTCCTCTATGAAACGGCCCTCGCCTCGCAAGAACCTCCCATCCTCTAACCTGAGGACCGACCGGCCAACCCACTGCGGTCCTTGGTCTGGTTCCCTGTCCGCGTTCATGTCCGGCCCGGCTCGATTCCTCCTGTGCAGACCTCGCAGATCGGCAGGGTGTCGTGAACGCTCTCTCCAGACCTGCAGAGTTGGAGTCGTGACTCTAACAATCCTCACGAGGGCTCTAGCAGGGTGG
Source organism: Candidatus Spongiisociaceae bacterium (assembly GCA_965219685.1). Taxonomy (GTDB): domain Bacteria; phylum Actinomycetota; class Acidimicrobiia; order Spongiisociales; family Spongiisociaceae; genus JAPPFW01. The sequence goes on from CBDCOH010000002.1 coordinate 3,261,842, forward strand.
TGTGAAACCCCTCTTGCGAGCCATCGACCGATGACAAAGTGCCTGGTCATAGGAGGACGGGCCGTTGCGACTTCCGTTCTAGACCGTCCGCCTATGCATCGAACCGAACGAGTTCCCGGGATCGAAAGCGATCACAAACCCAGGAATCCTGTACGGTTCCGAGGGAGCGATGGTAGGGTCATCGCATTGAGTTCTCCGTCCTGCTGCGACGGATCGGCAAGGCTGAGAGCCGGAAATTCCAGTCGTGGTCGTCTAGCGCGTCTGCCGTCCCGTACCAACCCTACAGCCTCCATCGAGTTCCCCATCAGGTAGGAGGACTCGGTTGGCAGGCAAAGAGAAGGGAACAAATCGACATCCGCGAATCGAGGTAACGGGACAAAGGCTCAGTCGGGCGAGGAGACGAGGGAGGAGCCTGAAGCGATGAGAACCCTTATTTCGAAACTGATGTTGCCGGCCGTCGCGGTGTGCCTCTTGGCAGCCGCCTGCGGGACCGACGAACCGGCTGAAACCGCTGCAACCCAAGCTCCCAGCCAAACGACCGCGCCGGCCGCGCCGGAGACGACTCAAGCTACCGAGTCGACCGAGCCCGAGACCATGGAGGAGCCGGCCGACACAGCAGAACAGCCGGTCGAAACCACGCAGGCGGCGGGTCCTGAGCGCGTGGAGGAGGTGGTCCTGGCGACCATCGACACCGAGTTCGACCTCACCGCGCTGGATTGGAACTACGGATATCCCGGCCTCGAGTTCGTCGCCTTGCAGTACGACACGCTGGCGTTCGTAGACGAGCAGGGGAATGTGATCCCGTGGCTGGCTACCTCGTGGGAACTCAACGACGATGCATCCGAATGGACCTTCACCCTCCGTGATGATGTCAGATGGCACGACGGGGAGAGCTTCACAGCCGAGGACGTGGCGTTCACGGTCGACTACCACAACCAAGTGGTGAGAAAGAGTATCGGCTACAGCGCCGCCCGCGAATTCGAAGCCGAGGTCGTCGACGATCACACCGTGATCCTCCGGGCTCCGACGCCGGAACCCGACATGGCTCTGAAGCTCAAGAAACTGTTCATACTTCCCCAGCACCTCTGGGAAGGTGTGGGGACAGGCTTGGAGATCGACGAGGCGGAAGAGGTATACCGAGCCTTCGACGACCACACGGGTACCGGACCCTTCAAGTTCGTCTCCTTCGATGGCGCGACCTACGTCTTCGAAGCGAACGACGACTACTTCCATGGACCCCCCACCGTCCAGCGCCTGATCATCCCGATCATCAGCAACGTCACCGCCATGTTCTCAGCAATGCAGAGTGGCGAGATACATGCTTCGGCGACCGAAGTCCCGCCCGAGTCGGTCGCCTTGCTCGGTGGCGACCCGAATATCGAGCTCGCCACCGGCACGCTGTTCTCCAACGTCAACCTGCTGATAAACAACAGCAAGGAGCCGTGGAGCAACCCGATTGTCCGGAATGCGATCGCCAACGCGATCAACATCGATGAGATCATCGATTTCGTTGCGCTTGGAGCTGCGACACCGGGCAGCGCCGGGATGCTGCATCCGGACACGCCGCTTGGAATCCCCGGCCTCGTGCCCGAGTACGACCCGGCGGCAGCTGCGGCGGCGCTCGACGGCCTGGGCTATCTCGACACGGACGGTGACGGGATCAGGGAACTCACCGACGGCACCCCAATGAGCTACGAGCTCTCCGCCTGGTCGGAGGATCCGCAGATGGTACGGATCGCGGAGTTGGTGGCCGAGTACCTGGGCGAGATCGGCATCGAGGTGATCCCGCGTCCCACCGAGACCAACACGGCTCTGACCCTCTACTGGCCGGCGTTCAACCGTGCGACCGGAGGACCGGGACCGTACGACATAGCAATATCCGGTTGGTCCCCTGCCGCGCAGGAGGTTCCCGCCAAAGGGCTGGACGAGTTCTTCCACTCCGACCCGGAACGGGGCCGCCTGAACCTGGAGTGGTACACCAATCCCGAAATGGATGCACTGCTCGACCAGCTCGCCGCGACATCCGACGAGGCCGCGCGGAACGACCTCATGAGGGACATCCAGCTGCTGGCCTTCGAGGACATGCCGCGTGTCACGATCTGGTACCCGAATGCCTCCTTCGCGTACCGGCCCGAGGTGTACGACGGGTGGCGCTCGATTCCTGGGCTTGGCATCATCAACAAGCTCTCCTTCCTCGAGTCCTACTAGACGGAGTACCTGTCACTGGTCGCTCGTCGGATGGCGTTAGTGGCCCGGGCGCCCTCTATTAGCCCATGAGGCAATCGCTGGGCGCCCGGGCCCTCCAGTACGCGCTGGTACTGGCGGCAACGCTGCTGATCAACTTCATGCTGCCCAGGATCGCGCCCGGTAGTCCCCTGCAGCTCCTGGCAGGGTCGGAGATCGGCCACCTGACCGCCGACGAGATCGCGGCCATCACCGAGGCCTACGGACTCGATGACTCCCTGTGGGAACAGTTCTTCACCTACCTGGGAAACCTCGCACGCGGCGACTTCGGCTTTTCCTACCGGTTGGGCGAATCGGTGCTCTCGGTCCTATGGGAGCGGATCCCCTGGACGCTGCTGCTGGCGGGCACCGGGCTCGTGATAGCCACGATTCTCGGTGTGGTCCTGGGTTCCTACGCTGCCCTACGGCGCAACAGACTCCCTGACGCAGCCATCACGGGATCCGCAGCGATGATCCAGTCGATCCCCACCTTCTTCACCGGCCTGCTGTTCCTTGCCGTGTTCGGTGCGCAACTCGGCTGGTTCCCCACATTCGGAGCCCACGACATGATCCCCCCGGAAGGGCTGTGGGAGAGGATGACGGACCTGCTCGACCATCTGATCATGCCCGCCACGGTCCTCGTCATGGCCACCTACCCGGCAACATTGTTGACGACGCGCTACGCGATGGTGGACCTCGTCGAAGAGGGGTTCATCGGCACCGCCTATTCGAAAGGGCTCGGTGAGAGCACGATCCTCTTCCGGCACGGTCTCAGGAATGCGATCCTGCCGGTGCTGACCGTGTTCGCACTGCAGCTCGGTTACCTGATAAGCGGGACGGTGGTGATCGAGACCGTGTTCTCCTATCCGGGCGTGGGGCATCTCATGTTCGAAGCCGTTCTCGGACGCGACTATCCGGTGCTCCAGGCCGGCTTCCTGCTCATCACCGTCAGCGTCATCGCAGCGAACCTGCTGGCTGACATCTCGTACCAGTTCCTAGACCCGCGCGTGCGGTATGACGCAGCCCGATCAACGCACTGAACACGGCCGGATGAGCGGCGCCGAGCACCTGCAGCGGGTGCTCAGGCTCAGGGTGCCACAACGGCAGCGGACCCTTGGCATCGCGGGACTGGTCCTAGTGGGCCTGCTCATCCTCGTTGCCGTCTTCGCCCCGCTGATCGCGCCCTACGACCCGGCGGAGCGGGTCGGGAGACCTTTCGGGGAACCCAGCTCGGAACACATACTGGGAACGAACGATGTCGGCAAGGACATCTTCAGCGAGCTCGTGTTCGGGTCCCGCGTCTCGATCGTCGTGGGGTTCACCACCGCGGTGAGCGCGGTGGCGATAGGGACGCTGATGGGACTGCTTGCGGGCTTCTACGGAGGCTGGGTCGACGCGGCTCTGATGCGGTTGACGGATGTGGTGCTTGTCATCCCCTTCCTGCCACTGATGATCGTGATGGCCGCGTTCTTCGGCCCGAGCATTCCAACCTCATCACCATCATGGCGTTGATCACGTGGCCTTGGGCTGCCCGTGTAGTACGCTCGCGGGCTCTCACCCTCCATTCGCGCGGCTTTGTCGAGTCCGCCAAGGCCCTCGGGGCGACCAACCGCCGCCTAATGACCAGATACTTCTTCCCCCTGCTCATGCCGCTGGCTCTCTCCCAGTTCGTCCTGGTAGTCCCCTACGCCATCCTCATCGAGGCGACCCTGAGCTTCCTGGGTCTCGGTGATCCCACGGTTGCCACGTGGGGATCGATGCTGTTCTGGGCCAACGCCCGGGGAGCCTTTCTCGGCGACGCGTGGCTCTGGTGGATCCTGCCTACGGGAATGGCGATCAGCCTCACGGTCCTGGCGTTCACCTACAGCGGCTACCTGGTCGAGAGCCTCATCGACGCTCGCTCCCGGAGACACTGATGGGCATCGCCACGACCGGCGACCCCCTGCTGGCCATCCGTGACCTCCGGGTCTCGTACAAGACCGGCGGCCGGATCGTGAACGCCGTCAACGGCATCGATCTCGATCTGCACAGGACGGAGACTCTGGCGATCGTCGGGGAGTCCGGTTCCGGCAAGAGCGTGACCGCCAGAGCGATCATGGGCATGATCAACGACGTGAACGCCGTGGTGAGCGGGTCGATCCGGTTTCGCGGGCGCGAGCTCCGGGGCCTGAAGGCCTCTGAGTTCAAGTCGATCCGGGGAAGGAAGATCGCGCTGGTCTCCCAGGAGGTGTTCGGTTCCCTGAATCCTGTAATGACCGTGGGGAACCAGATCGCCGAGATGTTCCGAGCCCATGACGGCGCCAGCTGGAGGGAGGGAAGGCGCCGGGCTCTCGAGTTGATGGAGCGGCTGGCCATCCCGTCGGCACAGGAGCGGGTGAGGGACTACCCGCACCAGTTCTCAGGTGGGATGTCCCAGCGGATCCTCATCGCCATGGCCATAGCCCTGGGTCCGGAGATCCTCATCGCCGACGAACCCACGACTGCGCTGGACGTGACCGTGCAGGCACAGATCATGGAGTTGCTGGCCGAACTCCAGGAAGAACGGGGCATGGCGCTCATCCTGATAACCCACGATGCGGGCGTGGTGGCCGAGGCGGCCGATCGTATAGCGGTGATGTACGCGGGTTCGATCATGGAGATCGGACCGACCGAGGACGTCTACGTGCGCACCGCCCATCCCTACATGAAGGGGCTGCTCGCATCGATGCCCGACCTCGGCCCGTCCGCCGCCGGGCTCGAACCCATTCCGGGCACTCCACCGGACCCCGCCAACCTGCCTCCGGGATGCGCCTTCGCGCCCCGCTGCCCGCTGACATCCGGAGTCTGCCCCGAAGTCCCACCGGTTCTCGAGATCGTCGAGGGCGCGCATGCCACCGCATGCCACCACTCGGACGAGGTCGCCGCGCTATGAACTCCGCCGACGGACCGCTTATCGAGGTGAGAGATCTGGTGAAGCATTTCGAGACGGGTAGGGGAAGGGCCAGGCAGCGTGTCCGGGCCGTGGACGGAGTCTCCTTCTCCGTGCATCGAGCGGAGACTTTCGGCGTAGTCGGCGAGTCAGGGTGCGGGAAGACGACAGTTGCTCGCCTGCTGATGCTGCTGGAGGAGGCGGACTCGGGATCGATCACGTTCAAGGGCGAGTCCGTGAACGACTTCGACCGCGAGCGGCGCCAGTCGTACCGGAGGCAGGTACAGATCGTCTTCCAGAACCCCGACGACTCGCTCCACCCTCGCCATACGGTCTTCCAATCGGTATCGGAGCCCTGGGCGATACACCGGGACGTGCTCCCGCGCCGCGAATGGCAGGAACGGGCCAACGAGCTCCTGAATCTGGTGGGCCTGAGCGACAAGCACGCCGGCAGCTACCCGTTTCAGCTGTCCGGCGGGCAGAAGCAGCGGGTGTCGATAGCCCGCGCCCTGGCACTCGAACCCGACGTCGTGGTACTGGATGAGTGCGTGTCGGCCCTCGACGTGTCCATCCAGGCGCAGATCGTCAACCTTCTCCTCGGAATCCAGGACCGCTTGGGCCTGAGCATGATCTTCATCTCGCACGATCTGTCGGTGGTCCGCAACATCGCGGACCGGGTGGCGGTCATGTATCTCGGCAAGATCCTCGAAGCGGGAGGGACTTCCGACATTTTCGGGCAGCCCAGCCATCCCTACACGAAGGCCCTGCTGTCCGCCATACCGCTGGCGGATCCCACCCGTTCGCGTCCCGACCGGATCCTGCTGGCAGGCGATCCTCCCAGCCCGATAGACCCCCCTTCGGGCTGCCGCTTCCGGACGCGCTGCTGGCAGGCAGACGAACTCTGCGCTCGAGAGGAACCTCAACTCATCGCAAGGACCGGCGGCGATCGCCGCTCCGCCTGCCACTACGCAACGCCGGAGGACGTACTGCGTGTGGATGGCTCACGTTGACAACTAGATGGTTAGTTCCTAGTTGGTAGTCTGTAGTTGGTGAGCGGTGGTTAGCGTTAGATTGAGGCAAGTGCCAGCCTCGTTAGCACGGTTCGAGAGTCGCTGGCGGGCCGAGGGGCGACTCTCACGGAGTAGATGCGAGGGGATCCGGCCCAAAGACAGATGCCTGCAAGCTACTGCTGTGTTGTACAGCGTTGTGTACTGATGGTATAGTTTCGGTCGCTTCCAGTCAGATCCCTTAGAACTACTCATCTAGATCGTGGTGGCAAACGACTGCGCATTGGGTGGACGGGCCTAAGTTGTCCCGCTTCGAGGTCCGTTACTACAGACCCCAACCGCCGTCGATTCTCAGGTTCTGCCCGTTGATGTAGGACGCGTCCGGCGAGGCGAGAAACACCACCGCCGCCACCACGTCTGCTGGCAAGCCGACGCGGCCCGAAGCAGTTCGGGTCGTCACGTAGCGGAGGTTGTCAGGCTGGCTCAACCACTGATCGTTCAGGCTGGTGCGGATGTAACCGGGGGCGACCGCGTTCACGCGAACTTCGGGCGACAGCCGGGAGGCAAAGCCCCGGGTGAGGTGCATGAGCGCCGCCTTGCTCGCTTGGTAGGTGAGCGGGGCGCCCGTGACTTCTTCTCCCGCGACCGAGCCCACGTTTACAATCGACCCTCCCCCTGCCTCCCGCATCCGCCATCCGATGTCCTGGCAGAGCAGGAACGGCGCCCGCACGTTCACGTTCATCACGTGCCCGAAGTCCTCGGAACCGGCCGCCGGGGGATCGCGGCGGACGATCACACCGGCCGCGTTCACCAGGATGTCGATGCCGGATCTCCACTCCCACCCCTCTGACATCACCCTGCGGACGGAGTCCACGTCGGAGAGGTCGGCGACGAGCGCCCGGAAGTCCGGCCCTAGCGCCTCGACTTCGGAACGGAGCGACCCTAGGTCATCCCTCGACCTGGCCACGCCCACTACGTCCGCGCCGGCCCGGGCAAGACCGAGCGCAACCGCCCTCCCTATTCCCCTGCTGGCGCCGGTGACGAGGGCCGTGCTCCCCGTGAGGTCAATTCCCCACATGGGCTGGCAGCCAGGATTCTTGAGAGGTCTCGGTACGGAGTTTGTCGATCCTGAAATGCTAGCTCCGGACCCGGGCCACCTACATTGCTGCCGACGGTCCAGGTGGGAGGCAATCCCGACATGCCAACTCCCACCGGTTCACCGCACCTCCATGACTGTCTCGTCGCACCCGGACGGCAGGGGCCGACCTGTTAGCTTGAACCTCGCCAACCGCGACCTAGAGGTGGAGTATGGACGGTGTCGGATTCGCCGCCGGGTACGACCCGAACATGGACGTCCGGGAGATAGCCAGCTGGATGAAGAAGGCGGACGAGCGTGGGTTCGTGATGGGGTTCTTCTCCGAGACCATCGAGTTGAACCGGGACTCGGTGTCGGCGCTGACCGCCGCCGGACTGGCCACCGAGCGCATCACGCTGGGAGCCACCCAGACAGTGCGCATCCGGAACCCGCTCGTCATGGCCCAGACCATCGCTTCCCTGGACGAGATCAGCGGCGGCCGGATGATCCTCTCGCCGGGTGCGTGTACCAACACCCACGCCCGGCGCTACGGTCTCGACCCGATCTCCCCCCCACAGACTCTGCGAGAGTGGGTGGAGTCCATACGGCTGGTGCTGGGCGGTCAGAACGTCTCCTACTCCGGTGAAGTGATCTCCTTCGAGAACGCGCAGCTGGGCTTCGAGCCGGTCCGGGACCATATCCCGTTCCTGATGCCCGCCACCAGCGCCACCGGGTTGCGGCTTGCGGGCAAGATAGGCGACGGTGTGATGCTCAACGCAGCCTGCTCGCCGGAGTACTCGGCCAACGCGCTGGCCATCGCCAGGCAGTCCTGGGAGGAGGAGGGGCGCGACTGGAACAACTTCATCGTGGCGCAGCTGGTCAACTGCTCCATCGAGGACGACCGCCAGACAGCCCTGGACCAGGTCCGATGGGAGATCGCCACCAAGTTCGACCCCATCCAGATGCCGTTCATCGCCGGGCCCAAGATGCGGGTGGGCGAGCCCTACATCCACGCGGAGGACATACCGAAGTTCAAGCAAGCCTGGGCGCGGGGAGGCAAGCAGGCCCTGGTGGAAGCAGTTCCCGACAGCTATGTCGAGGGCATGACCGCTTCAGGAACCCCGGGGGAGGTCAAGGAGAAGGTAGCACGCTACCGGGAGGCAGGCGTAAGGGTCACGGTGCTCCGGCCGGCCGCCAAGCACCAGGCACAGCGACTACTGGATCTGTTCGCCGAGTAGATCGGCCACCACTTCCGCCCCGCCGAGCGGTGGTACCTAAGCCTCGTTGACTCGGGGAATCACCAGTTCGTTCAGCATGTCCAACTGCTCGGGCTCGTCCGAAGTCGGACCGAGGACCAGATACTCGCAGCCGGCGTCCCTGAGGTCGACGATCCGCTCCACGATGTCGTCGATCGAACCGAACATGTACGACCTCTCCAGGTGATCCCGGTCCCGGTGAGGGCCCATGACCTCGGAGAAGTACCCATGCTGGATCGTCTTCGCCTTCTCCCGGTCGTTCGTGTCAACGAGCAGGGTGAAGTTGCAGTGACCGAATCTCGGTGGGTCCTGGTCCCGCGCCGCGGCGTGATGCCTGATCAGTTCCCAGTCCCGCTTCACCCATTCCTGCTCGCCGGAACAACGCGACAGCCACCAGTCCGCTCCGAGTATCCGATCCCGGACGGTATTGGCCAGCTTGGCTACGTCGTGATCGTACGCGCCGTCCGGGATCCGCGAACCACCCGCCACCCAGATCGGCGGGATCCTCGGTGGCCGGGGCTCGATGGTCAGGTCCTTAACCGAGTAGAAACGGCCCTCGAACGTCACCTCGTCCTCGGTGAGGAGCCGGCGGATCAGGCTCATCATCTCGTCGGTACGCCGTCCGCGCTCGGTGACGCTGGTCCCGACAGCCTCGAACTCCGGCGGGTACCACCCCGGACCGATGCCGAACTGGAACCTGCCGCCGTAGAGGAAGTCGAGGGTGGCCACCTCCTTGGCGACCACGACCGGGTGCCGGACGGGCAGCACGAGAATCCCGGTCCCCACCCACACGTCGGGGGCGACGGCAGCCGCCCAGGTGCATACATGCAGCGGCTCGAGCCATGACATCCCGTACAAGCCCGGGGCGTGGAGCAGGTGGTCGATGGTCCACAGATCGATGCCGTACCGGTTGGCCCTGCGCGAGAACGTGTCCACACCCTTCCTCACCCGGTCGTAGTCGAGGTCCGGGTAGGTGTACGAGGGGATCCATGCACCGAAGCGCATCAGCCGGCTCCTTGCGCTGCCTCGGGGATGCCACCGTTCTGAACGGGGAATGGCGGTTCTCAGTATACTTGCCTCCCCAGCTCCCGGCGGGGCTGCGCGGGCAGGGGAGGATCTTGAAGCCGCCGCCTTTCGCATACGTGAGGCCTGCCTCTCTCGACGAGGCGGCCGGACTCCTGTCCGAGGATGACGGAGCGGTCCTCCTTGCCGGCGGCCAGAGCCTGGTGCCGATGCTCAACCTGCGTCTGGCGCGACCGTCGACCGTTGTGGACATATCCGGTCTAACGGGTCTCGCCGGGATCGAGTGGAGCGCTGATCGGGTCACTATCGGAGCGCTGGCGACACAATATGCCGTCGAGACCCACCCGTGGCCGGACTCGTTGGCTGCCCTTCCCCATGCCGTCGCCAACATCGCGTACCCGGCCATCCGGCACCGGGGAACCGTCGGCGGTAGCCTCGCCCATGCCGACCCGAGCGCCGAGCTCCCCACCGTGACGACCGCTCTCGGCGCCGGCATCCACCTCCGCTCGGTGAGAGGAGACCGCAGGGTTCCGGCGGAGGACTTCTTCGTGGGCTACTTCTCCACCGCGCGCGATCCGGACGAGATCGTCGTGGCGCTCGACCTTCCGTTGCGGCCCCGGATGAGAACGGGTTTCGCCGAGTTCAGCCGGCGCCCCGGAGACTTCGCCGTGGCGCTCGCTGCGACCGCGACCTGGGAAGGGCCGATGGGAAAGTTCGCCCGCGTGGTGGTAGGTGGGCTCGACATGCGGCCCCGCAGGATCGACACGTTCGAGCGGGCGCTCCTCGAAGGAGAGGATTGGCGGGATCACTGCACGCCGGAGGTCCTTTCCTGCTACACCGAACCTGTCTCGGACATACACGGGTCGTCCGAGTACCGGTTGCATGTGGGCGCCGAGTTGGTTCGCCTTGCCCTCGAACGGATGGAGGGGGGTTCCTCATGAGGGTTCCCGCCGACGGGACGCTTTCCGTGTCGGTGACCGTCAACGGCGTGCTGCGCTCGGCAGAGACCACGCCCCGCACCCTCCTCTCCGACTTCATCCGGGATAGCCTCGGCCTGAAGGGCACCAACGTCGGATGCGAGCACGGCTACTGCGGCGCCTGCACCGTGATCCTGGACGGGCAGACGGTCCGTAGCTGCCTCATCCTTGCGCCGCAGGCTGAAGGGTCGCAGGTCACCACGGTCGAGCAGCTGGCCACCGGCGGCGAACTCTCCCCGCTCCAGGAGGCCTTCCGGCAGGCTCACGGTCTGCAGTGCGGGTTCTGCACGCCGGGTTTCCTCATGTCCGCCACCGAACTCCTCGACAATACGCAGGGACCGCTCACCCGCGACGAGATCCGATCGGCCATCGTGGGCAACATCTGTCGGTGCACCGGATACGTTCACATCGTCGACGCCATCAAGAAGGCATCCGCGATGAGGCAGCCGTGACCGCCGCCCAGCCGCGCATGGTGGGGGCACGCGTGGCTCGCGTGGAGGATCCCCGGTTCCTCCGGGGCGAGGCCCGCTACATCGCCAACATCACCCTGCCCGGCATGCGACATGCGCGGTTCGTCCGCTCCCCTTTCGCCCACGCCCGGATCATCGGCGTCGACAGGTCCGGAGTTCCCGCCGGGGTCGCGGCCTACACCGGCGAGGACTGGGGAGCACCCTCGATAGAGTGCACGAGCCGCTACGAGGGCTTCCAGCGGGCACCGATGCCTGTCCTCGCCACCGGCAAGGTCCGTTATGCGGGCGAACCCGTAGCCGTCGTGGTGGCCGGTGACCCGTACCTGGCCGAGGACGCAGCCGAGGCTGTGGTGGTCGATTACGACCCCCTCCTTCCGGTTACGACGGTGGATGAAGCCCTGGCGGTGGATGCACCCCTCGTGCACGAGGATTGGACCTCCAACCGGTACGTGCCGAGGGCGTATGCCTCGCCCGACTACGACCGGGAGACCGAAGGCACCCTCACCGTCTCCGGTAGGTTCCTCAACAGCCGGCACTCGGGGGTGCCGCTCGAAGGGCGGGCTGTGCTCGCCGAGTACACCGGCGGCCGGATCCGGGTCCACACCGCCACCCAGATCCCCCACCTCGTGCGAACCGCCGTAGCGTCGGCCATGGACCTGGCGGAGAGCGCGGTCCAGATCGTATCCCCCGATGTGGGAGGGGGATTCGGGGTCAAGGCCCAGGCCTATCCCGAAGAGGTGGCGTGCGCTCTCGCCGCCCGTGCCCTGGCCACCCCGGTTAAGTGGCTGGAGGACCGCAGGGAGCACTTCCTGGCCAGCCACCACTCCCGCGAGCATCGCCACGACGCCACCCTCCATTACAACAAAGAAGGCCGTATCAAAGCCCTAACCGCGGCGGTGCGTGTCGACATGGGCGCCTACTCGGTGTTCCCTTGGACGTCGACGATGGACACCGGCATGGCGATGGGCATCCTGCCCGGCCCTTACCGCTTCACCGGTTACAAGGTCGACGGTTACCCCACCTGCACCAACAAGACGCCCTACGGCGCCTACCGGGGCGTGGCTCGTCCGGCTGCCTGCTTCACGATCGAACGTCTCGTCGACTGGATGGCGCGCGAACGCGGCCTGGACCGGCTCGAAGCGCGGCGAAGGAATCTCGTGCGGGCGGAGGACTACCCCTGGACCAACCCGGGCGGCCTGGTGTACGACGGCGGTTCCCTGGTCGAGTCCATCGACGTGATGCGGGAATGGATCGGCTACGACTCCCTGAACGAGGAACTGGCCCGCGACCGCAGGGGCGGCAGGCTGCGGGGCCTGGGTGTGGCCATCTTCACCGAGCAGTCGGCTCACACGACGGAGGAGTTCAAGAAGAGGGGCGTCCCGATCGTCTTCGGCTACGAGACTTCGATGGCCCGCCTCGATCCCACCGGTAACCTGACGATCGCGGCGTCGATCCACAACCACGGCCAGGGCCTGGAGACCACGCTGGGCCAGCTGGCCGGAGAGGTCCTCGGCCTCTCCGTTGACCGGATCAACGTCGTGTTCGGTGATACCGACCAGGTCTCCTACGGCTTCGGCACGTTCGCCAGCCGGTCCGCCGTCCTCGCCGGTGGGGCGGCGCGCCTCGCCGCCGGGGCGCTGCGGGAGAAACTGGCGCGGATCGCTGCTCACCTCCTCGAAGCCTCGGAGAAGGATCTGGTCTTCCGCGATAACCGGGTCGAGGTGGTCGGTACGCCGGGTTCAGCGGTAGCGCTGGAGGAGCTATGCCGTATCACCTACCAGCGCCCGGACCTCCTGCCCCCGGGGACCGAGCCCACTCTCGAGGAAACGAGGGTCTACGACGCACCGCCAGGTACGGGTACGTACACCAATGCCCTCCACGCGGGGATCGTCGAGATCGACGAGGCAACCGGCGCCATCGACCTTCAGAACTACTGGGTTGTCGAGGACTGCGGTGTGATGATCAACCCGCTGATCGTGGAGGGACAGATTCATGGGGGAGTTGCCCAGGGGGTGGGGAGCGCCCTGTTCGAGGAGATGATCTACGACACCGACGGCCAGCTGCTGACGACCACCTTCATGGACTACCTGCTGCCCACCGCAAAAGACATCCCGTTCATCGCCACCCGCCACCTGGAGACCCCGTCGCCCACCACCGAGGGCGGGATCAAGGGCATGGGCGAGGGCGGCGCCATCGCTCCTGCAGCGGTGATCGCAGGCGGAGTCGAGGACGCCCTGTGCGCACTCGGCCGGGTGTGGGTCTCCCAGGTGCCGCTCACCCCTGAACGGGTGCTAGGTCACATCGCCGATGCGAGGAGCCGACAGTGAACAGATCCATCAATGCCTGCGCCGTGCAGTTGGAGTCGCTCGAAGGTCGGACCCCGGACGACGCTCTCGAGGTGGTTGCTTCGCGGATAGCAGAAGCTGCGGGTCTGGGCGCACAGCTGATCGTGCTACCCGAGATCTGGACGCCGGGCTACTTCGCGTTCGATGACTACGCGGAAGCCTCGCAGCACGCCGCCCGAATCAGGAACGAGCTCTCGGCCCATGCCCGTACCCTCGATGTCCACATCCACGGCGGCTCGTTCGTCGAGGAGGACGAGGGTGATCTGTACAACACGAGCGTCCTCTTCGACCCGGACGGCCGGGCAGTAGCCGAGTATCGCAAGATCCACCTGTTCGGATACGGCTCCCGCGAACCGGAGGTGTTGGCGCCCGGAACCTCGCCGACCGTGGCCGACACCGATCTCGGGCGGATCGGGATGGTGGTGTGCTACGACCTCCGCTACCCCGGGCTGTTCCGCCACATGGTCGACCAGGGCGCCGAGATGGTGCTGGTCGCCTCCGCCTGGCCGCATCCGCGGGTCGGTCCCTGGTCAACGCTGAACCGCGCTCGGGCCATCGAAGGCCAGATCCACGTCGTAGCCGCCAACGGGGTGGGCCCCACCGAGAGCGGTCCCAGCCTGTGCGGCAACTCGGTGATCGTCGACCCCTGGGGAGTACCGGTGGCCCAGGCTGGCGACGAGCCGGCGCTGGTCATGGCCCACCTCGACCTCGACGCGCCCTCGGCCGCCCGGCAGCGGTTCCACCAGCTGGCCGACCGGCAGATGGTCGGCCGCAGCACCCACCGGATCCGGTTCCGGAGACCCGGCGAGCGACCCATGGCGATGGAGGTCGACCGGGTGGCGATCGCGGGCTACACCGGCCGCGACGCCGATGCTGTCAACGCCTACGTCGAGAAGCTCGCCGAGGAAGGCATCGAGCCTCCCCCGTCCGTTCCGATGGTATTCCCGGTCGGCCGTGACCGGGTGGTCGCCCATGACGTGATCGACGTGACCGGGGACCACACCAGCGGAGAGGTCGAGTTCGTCCTCCTGGTGACGGAGGACGGCATCCATGTCACCGCCGGCTCCGATCACACGGACCGGTCCCTGGAACAGCAGTCCATCCCGCTCTCGAAACAGGTCGTGCCCAAGGTCGTGGCCGGCGACGCCTGGCGGCTCGACGAGGTGGCCGATCACTGGGATCAGCTGGAACTGACCGCCTTCGTCGGCGAGGAGCGCCGCCTTTACCAGAAGACAGGGGTCGACTTCTTCCTCGAACCCGCCGAGGTCCTCTCGCTCGTCGAGGCAGCTCCGGGGACGGTGGTGTTCTGCGGGACGGTGTCCTCACTGGGCGGCGGCTTCGACTTCGACCCGGTCTTCACCGGCCGGCTGCACGATCCGGTCCTGGACCGTTCCATCGAGTTCACCTATCGGGCCCGGCATCTGGAGGACCAGTGATAGAGAAGGGACCCAGAGGATTCGTCGATCCCACCCTCGTCGAGTGGTCGCCCGAAGCAGGGATCCAGGGCCTATACGCTAAGACGCTGGCCCGGTGCGAGAACACCGGCTCCTACACCCGGCTGCTCAAGTTCCTGCCCGGTACCGACACCTCCCCCGCCGGAACCCAGTCCCACCACCACCTCGAAGAGCTGTGGATAGTGTCGGGAGCAATCTATGACCTGGCGCTCGAGCAGAACTTCGTCAAAGGGATGTACGCCAACCGGCTCCACCACATGGATCACGGACCTTGGCGGTCCCCGCACGGCGCCATCACCTTCGAGCTTCGCGACATGGACGCCGACCGGCAGATCACCAAGGAGCAGTTGGAGTTCTTCGACCCGTCGTTGCGCCCCTGGGACAAGGTCGACGAGCGAGCCGGCGTCTACGTCAAGACGCTCACCGAATGTCCGCGAACCGGCTCGTACGGACGCCTGGTCCGGTTCCGGCCCGGGGCTTCCCGCCCGTCGTTCGACGGTTCGTACGGCACGAGTGAACTGTGGATCGTGTCCGGGGTGCTCTCGACAGTGGGAGGGGAGACGGTCCAGCCCCGGGGAACTTACGGGAACCTCGAGGTGGATCTGCTCGACGGTTCCTGGACGTCCCCGGTCGGCTGCACCGTCTTCGAGGTCAGGAACCGGATCTGAGCGTGGGTTTCCAGCCTGACCCCGCTCCGAGTGCGTCGGAGCGTTGACGTGGCCTCTGACATGATGGCCCATCCGCCTGCTCCCCTCCTTCGAGTTCGACTCGGTGGACGGGTGTTCGAGGTAGTTCCATGAGGTGGCGAAAGGCCCCCGTACCGGCCGCCTCCCTCACCGAGGCGGGACCTGTCGGCATCACGATGGACGGCACCGATCTCCTGGTGGGCAGCTACGAGGGAAAGCTCTGGGCGATCGAGGACCTCTGCAGCCACGCGGCGTGCGCCTTCACTGAGGACGGCGAAGTGGACGGTAACGCAGCCATCTGCGACTGCCACGGTTCGGAGTTCGACGTATTCACGGGAGAGGTTCTCGAACCTCCGGCCCAGGATCCCATCCGGACATTCCAGGTGAGAGATGAAGGCGGGCTGATTATGGTGTTGGTGTGATGGACGTCGACCAGTTGACGGTGGCGGAACTCGACGTGGATCCGTACCCGATCTACGCGGAGTTGCGGGAAATGGCGCCGGCCGTCTACATGCCGTGCCTCGATGTGTGGATGATCGTGCGCTTCGAGGGCATCACCGAGGCTGCCATCAACACAGAGCAGTTCCCCGCCCATGTCACCCCTTCGCCCACCGACAACGCCCTCGGCGGTATCTCGATGATGACGACGGATGGGGAACCGGCCAAGCAGCGGCGGAGACCGTTCGATTCCACGTTCAGGCCCCGGGCGGTGGAGGCCACGATGCCGGAGGTCTTCGATCGGATATGCGACGAGCATCTCGATCTCATGGAGGGATCGGATTCGGCGGACCTCGTACCGGAGTTCTTCGAGCCCGTCTCACTTAGGTCGCTGGCGTACGCAATAGGGCTGCCGTCGCTTGAAGTTGCCACCCTGCGCCGATGGTTCGCCGGTCTGGCGGCCGGTGTCTCGAACTACGAGGACGATCCGGCCAAGACGCGTTTCTGCCAGGAGGTGGCAGCCGAGATCGACGAGGCACTCCGGCCGGAATTCGAACGGGTACTCGACGATCCGGACGACGGACTGCTGTCCACCCTGGTCCACGCTACCGAAGGGCCGCTGGATGCCCGGCTGGAATGGCTGATGCCGTCGTTGAAGCTCGTCTTGCTCGGGGGTCTCCAAGAGCCTGCCCACGGCGCCGCCACCGTGGCGTACTGCCTGCTGGCCAATCCGGACCAACTGCAGGCCGTTCGGGAGAACACGGGCCTGATGAGGCAGGCGGTGGAAGAGGGGTTGCGCTGGACCGCCCCCATCGGCAACCTCCTGCGCGGTATTGCGCCGGGCGCATCGGTGGAGGGAATGGAACTACCGGAAGGCGAGAGGGCCATCCTAGTGGTCGCCTCCGGGAACCGGGACCGCGCGGTCTTCGGTCCCGACGCCGACGTGTTCGACATCCATCGACCCCGGCGGAACCACCTGTCGTTCGCGGTGGGACCGCACTACTGCATCGGTCACCACTTCGCCCGGGTCCAGTTGCGTATGGCGATCAACAAGCTGATCTCACGTTTCCCGGCCATCGAACTCGCCCCGGACCACCGGACGATGTTCCACGGGCACGAGTACCGCTCGCCCAAGACGCTACGGGTAACGCTGTGAGCGGAGCGGAGGAACCCATGGGAACTGACCCAACGCACGCCATCCCCCGGCGCAATACGAGAAGGCCGGGCTGATGGCCGCCCCGATCCGCTCCGAACTGGCTTTCACGAGTGGCAACGAACTCCTGGTAGGTGACCTTGTCACTCCCGCCGGCCGGGACGACTTTCCCACCGTTGTGTTCCTGGCGGGGACCGGGGCGATCGACAGGTTCCAGCGGGGCGTGCTCCCCGGCGGGGAGATCAGGGACAGCAAGCCGCGGGGCTGGCTTACCGACGGCTTGGCCCGGATGGGCGTAGCGGTCTTCGCATGGGACAAGCGCGGAGTCGGCGCCAGCACCGGAGGGAACCGGAGGCCCGGCGATCCACCGGGAGACCGGGACTCTCACGCGTCGGTGCAAACAGATGTGGACGATGCGCTGGCGGCGTTGGAAGCGGTGTCGCAGTTGCCACAGGTGAACGAACGGCGGATAACGGTCATGGGGCACAGCGCCGGCGTCTACTTCGCCTCCCTGCTGGCAGCGAGGACCGACCTCCCGACCAGCTACGTGCTATGGGGTGGTGTGTACCAAGACATCGTCGACCTGATGGACTTCATCTACGGCCAGGCGATCGATTACGCGTCCCGTGGTCCGGAGGAGTACGCGTTCATACAGAAGCACTCGCCCGCGCTATACGCAACCGGCCTCCGGCGCAGGGAGATCGTCGAGGCAGCCCGTAGGGGCGATGCGACCTACCGGTGGGAACACGATGGGCAAGAGCATGTCCAGCACCTGGCGCGCCTCAGCCAGGAGATCGCCTGGCCCCTCGGGGACCAGTTTAGGAACATACGGAAGCCGGTCCTGGTGATACACGGCGACCGGGACCTAAACGTCACATGCGACGACGCCTTCGAGATCATGGCCGCGCTGCAATCGGCGGGCAACGACGAGGCCACCCTGGTGATCGTCCCGGGCGCCGACCACGGGATGCGGGTCGCACCTCGAAACCTGGATGCCGAAACCCGCCTCCGAGAGCGCCTCTCCTTCCACAAGGGCCGCCCGGTCTCTTCCTTCTTCATGCACTCCGTGGCCGGCTGGATACTCGATCAGGCATTGCTGGACTGCTGACGGACGGGGCGGACGGGCGAGCAGGATGAGCAGCCGAACGCCGGCACGGGACCGCACGATACCGCTGGACCTCATCCGGAGAGCGGCCTCCACCATCGGGGAGACAGCAATCCGCACTCCGCTCATCAGGCTTGACATCGATGCCCCTTGCGAGATCTTCCTCAAGTTGGAGAACCTGCAACCAACCGGTGCGTTCAAGATCCGGGGTGCCGCCTTCGGCGTTCTCGACCGGGCCGGTGAAGACCTTTCCGCAGGAGTCTGGGCGGCTAGTTCGGGGAACATGGCGTCTGCGCTCTCCTACGTCGCACGCTGCTTCTCCATCCCGTGCACCGTCCTCATGCCCGACACGGCCACGGAGACCAAGGTACGGGCTGTCGAACGTTTGGGTGCCCGGGCGGTGCGGGTCGGCTACTCCGAGTGGTGGCAGGCTCTTGGTGACCGTGACCATCCGGAGGCCACCGGGGTCTTCTTCCACGGGTTCGACGACGTTCGCATGATGGCGGCCGATGGCACGATCGGGCTCGAGATCGCCGAGGATCTGCCCGACGCGGACGCCGTCGTCGTGCCCTTCGGTGGCGGCGGCCTCGCGTGCGGGATCGGGAGCGCGCTCAAGCAGGCGGGAACGACGGCCCGCGTGCTGGCGGCGGAGTTCGATCAGTTGGCCCCGCTGACAGCCGCCCTGGCCGCCGGGTCACCGGTGGATGTCCACGGAAAGCCGCCCCGGTTCCTGGGCGGTGTCGGGGGACCGAACGTGGTCGAGTCGATGTGGGCACTGACACGGAAGGTGGTCGACGGCGCGGTGACAACTTCGCTGGACGAGATCGTCCGTGCGATACGAGTCCTCGCCACGCAGGGGCGGATCGTCGCCGAGGGCGCCGGGGCAGTGGCCCTGGCCTGCGCCATGAACGGAAAGGCGGGGCCCGGCAAGGTCGTATGCGTTGTCTCCGGGGGCAACATCGACGGTTCCGACCTGGCAGCCATACTCTCCGGTGGGGTTCCCGGCGAAGCGTGAAAGCCGAACGGTGATCGTGGGCACCTACTCCGGCACCCACCACACGTCCGGATCCGGGCCCGGGAGGGTGCTAGTTCTTCAGTTCAGGTGTGTTCGGCAGACGTGTTCGGTCATGCGAGGGGTCGGTTCTGTCACACCCCTGTTGCATATTGGTAGGTAACCGCCAAGCACCGACGGTCCGTTTTCTCGGTACCGACCGGACCCGATCGGGTTCATGTAGTCCACTAGGCCCTCTGAAAGGGTAAAGCGGGACGCGTTTCGACGCCGAGGAGGCGGCGGTTGGGGGTGGGGCCCGCGGGGGAGACCGCCTTCGCGGTTTTCGCGGTCTTGATTGCCGGGGATCGGTGGGTGCTGGGGGGCGGCATCTTCAGCGAACTGCCGACGTAGGACGCCTCGGACTGTGACCGATGAGAAGAGGTCGCTGCTTCATCAGATCGAGATTATAGTTTCGTTATCAGTTCTTCACAGATAGTATTATGTCTACATAGTTTCCATAAAGGTGTTCAGTCCGGTGACGATGGAGGCTGCGCGGCTGCTGGGCAGTCGGGTGGCGTTGGCGCGGCGGGAGCGGCGTTGGACGCTCGCCGAGCTCGCCGAGAGGGTGGGGGTGTCGGTTGTCACGATCCGCAAGGTGGAACGGGGTGACCCGACCGTCGCCTTGGGCACGGCCCTCGAAGCGGCCACGCTCGTCGGGGTGACGCTGTTCCACGAAGACCCGGTTAGGCGCTCCCTGGAGGTGGAAGCCGTCCAAGCCAGGCTCGCGATGTTGCCGGCCTCGGTGCGCCGCGCCGCCGTCGATGACGACTTCTGACCGGAGCCCGGACCCTTTGGGCCCTTTCGTGTGGGTTTGGCTGCCCGGGGCGACCGAGCCGGTCGTCGCAGGAAGGCTGATCGACCGCGGCCCGGTCGTGACCTTCGTCTACGGACGGAGCTACCTGCATCGGCCTGACGCAGTGGCTCTTTACCTGCCGGAGCTTCCGCTGCGGCCCGGGGAGGTGTGGCCACTGTCGGGCGAGATCGCCGGCTGCGTGGCCGACTCGGCCCCCGACGCCTGGGGGCGGCGGGTGATCGAATACCGCCGCCCCCGCTCCGGAGCGGACCTCTCCATCCTGGGCTACCTCCTGGAATCGGGCTCGGACCGTATCGGGGCGCTCGACTTCCAGGAGTCGGCCACCCGTTACATCTCCCGCTCCGGCGACGGCGCGTCGTTAGCAGACCTGGTCGAAGCCGCCGACCGGGTGGAGAGGGGCGTGACGCTCACGCCTGCCCTGGACCGGGCTCTGCTGCACGGAACCTCTGTGGGCGGGGCGCGACCAAAGGCGCTGCTCACCGACGGTGACCGACGGCTGATAGCCAAGTTCGCCTCGTCCACCGACCCCTATCCGGTGGTCAAAGCCGAGTACGTCGCCATGGAACTGGCCCGCCGTGCCGGGATCGATGTAGCGCCTGTCGAACTCGCGGAGGCTCTCGGCAGAGATGTGCTGCTCGTCGAACGATTCGACCGCACCGTCGATGGACGAAGGCGCATGATGGTGTCGGCCCTAACGATCCTCGAGTTGCACGACGCGCAAGGCATCGCGGGTCGTTACGCCACCTACACCGACCTAGCCCACCGGGTCCGGTCGCGCTTCACGTCCCCTGACGCGACGCTGCGAGAACTGTTCTCGCGCATCGTCTTCAACATCCTCGTCGGCAACACCGATGACCACGCCCGCAACCACTCCGCCTTCTGGGACGGCGCCCACCTCACGCTGACCCCGGCCTACGACATCTGCCCGCAGACCCGCACGGGCGGCGAGGCGGCCCAGGCGATGGCCTTCGGCGCCGACGGCGACCGTATGAGCCAGGTCGCGCGTTGCATAACGCACGCGGGCCATTACCACCTGACCCCGCAACATGCCCGGGAGATCATCGACCACCTGATCACCCTGATCCACACCGACTGGGACGAAGTCTGCGACCTCGCCTCTTTGCCCGCCGCCGACAGGCAACGCCTCTGGGGACGCCAGTTCCTCAATCCCTACTCCTTGTACGGGTACGACACCGTGCATGCGTTGAAGAACAATCTGGAGGCTGCTCACCGCCTTTAGCCGACATCGCCCTGTATCGTCAACACCCGGCTGGCGGGCTCTCGAAGCGTACTGTTGTGTGGGTCGTGAGGGCGGATGCTATCGATCTCTACCGCTTCGGTCCGCTCGGCGTGGTAGAGGTCCCGACGAAGTTGCAGGTTCAACCAGAAGGCCGCAGAAGTGCCGAAGAATCGTGAGAGTCGCAGAGCGGTGCTTGGCGTGACTCCGCGTTTCCCACGGACAACTTCGTTGACGCGCTGATAGGGCACCTGGATTGCGTTTGACAGATCCCTCTGGGTCATCCCAAGGGGCTTGAGGAACTCTTCCAGCAGCATCTCGCCCGGATGCGTCGGCTCTCGGTCGGTCGGGATTCGAACCATGTTCGGTCTCCTCTTCAGCGATAGTCGGTGATCTCAGCTTCGGCTGGTTCGTTCCGCAAGCGCCGGGCCGCCTTCAGTCGCTTAGAGGCTCCGCCATCTGTACCTCGTCCGCCGGCAAGCCCAACCGGGACCTACCCGCAGCGGGCACTCGCCCAAGAAACGCTATGAGCCTGGTAACTACCTGCTGAAACCCCGCCTGCCGGCGTCCTCCAAGGCTTGGGTACGACCCGCGTAGACGCCCCGCTTCGCCATCAACTCCTGGTGCGTGCCGGATTCGACAACCACCCCGTCCTCGATCACGACGATGGAATCGGCTCCCCTGATGGTGGCCGGCCGGTGGGCCACCAGGATCACGGTGCGTCCTTCCAGCAACGATGCCGTGGCCTCCCGGATCTGGCGCTCGGTGGTGGCGTCCAGCGCGGCCGTCGCCTCATCCAGGCAGACGATCGGGGTGTCGGCGACCAGGGCCCGCGCGATCGCCAGTCGCTGCCTCTCACCACCCGACAGCTGCCGGCCTCCCTCACCCACACGAGCGTCCAATCCTCGCGCCCGTTCCTGGATGAAGTCCCAGCACCTGGCGGTTCTGGCAGCCGCCACGATACGGTCGTCCTCCACACTGCGTTCTCCGGCGATCGCCTCCCTGAAGGTCGCGTCCGGAAAGTAGGTGTCCTGGAGTACGAAGGCCATCAACTCGTCTCGCTGGCGACGGCCCAGTGCGGCCAGGTCCACCCCTCCGATGAGGATCCGCCCCGCGTCCGGCTCCCACAGACCGGCCAGCAGATGGAGCAGGGTCGACTTGCCGGCACCTGACTCGCCCACAACCGCTGTCACCGAGCCCGCCGGAGCGACGAACTCGACTCCGCGCAGCACCGGGTCACCGGGCTCGTACTCGAACTCCACACCCTCGAAACGCACGTCGTATCCGGTTGGATCCGGTCCTCGGGAGGCAACGGGAGCAGGCCGGAGGTCGAGCAGCCCGGCGATCCGGGTCACCGCGGCGGAAACGTACACGACGGAACCGGAAGCCGAACCTAGCCGGATGAAGGCCAGGGTGGCGCCGGCTATCAGGACCAGCAGGGTTCCGGTGGTCGAGGCCTCGATGGCTCCACCGCTGTACCGCCATCCGGCCACGGCGAGCAGGAGTCCGCCCACCAGCGAGGCAGCCGCCGCGAGGCCGGCCCCGACCGGGATAGTGGTGCGCACCGAGCGGAGGTTCTCGGTCTTGTAGTCGCGCAATGACTCGTCGAGCCGTTCGGCAAGCTCAGAGCGAAGGCCGAATGCCTTGGCGACCTCGATCCCCTGCACGAACTCGACGACCCGCTCATCCTGCGCAGCGCGGAGCCCGTAGCGGTACGCGATGTGCCGGGACTGCATCCGGAGCCTGAGTCCATACCCCACTACGGTCAGGCAGCCCAAGACCAGCAGCACGCCACCGACCACCGGGTCGAGGAACGCCACGATCGCTACCAGGACCGGTGCGGCCATCGCGCTGCTCATCAGCCCCCCGACCGACCCGACGAGGAAGTCCTCGAGATCGGCCACGTCACGGTCGATGATGGAGGTGACCTCTCCCCGGGGGCGGGCCAGCACCTCCCGGACCGGCGCCGACCGCACCTTGCGTAGCAACTCCAGCCGGACCCTGCTGGTTACATCGCGTGCCACCCCTAGAAGCATCGTCGAGCTGACCCAGTG
Source organism: Candidatus Spongiisociaceae bacterium (assembly GCA_965219685.1). Classification (GTDB taxonomy): domain Bacteria; phylum Actinomycetota; class Acidimicrobiia; order Spongiisociales; family Spongiisociaceae; genus JAPPFW01. Next base: position 3,285,118 of record CBDCOH010000002.1, read on the forward strand.
GGTGAAGAACGCCACGACCACCGACGCCGCCAGGACCCCCGAGGCGGACCATACGAAGGCCCGGTCGAGCCCGACGCCAACAATACGGCCTGCCATGGCGGCCACCACCACCAGCGGTCCCAGCGCGGCAATCCCGCGGATGCAGCGCAGAGCCAGCGCACGGAGCAGCCGTCGATGCTCGGGGCCCATCGACCTCCTGAAGGATCGGAGGGCTCTTCCGAACTCAAGCTGGTCGCGGCGGGTCGCCTGTCCGGAGTTCATGGCGTCACCGCATCCGCGCGCTGCCAATCCGTCCAGAGTTCCCGGTAGCGGCCCTCGACCGCCACGAGGTCGTCGTGGACCCCGGCCTGAACGATCCTCCCGCCGTCCAGGACCAGGATCTGGTCCGCCCCCACGATGGTCGACAGCCGGTGGGCCACTACTAGGACGGTGCGACCCACCGTGAGGGCGTGCAGGGAGTCTCTCAGCACCGCCTCGCTGTCCGGATCAACGAACGCTGTCGCTTCGTCCAGGATCACCAGCGGCGCATCGTGCAGCAGCGCCCGGGCGATGGCCAGCCGTTGCTTCTCGCCGCCGGAGAGGTTGACGCCACGCGTTCCGAGCCGGGTCCGGTAGCCATCCGGCATCGCGGAGATGACCGAGTGAATGTTGGCGGCCCTCGCCGCTTCGACCAACTCCTCCTCCGTGGCAGCCGGCCGGCCGACCCGCAGGTTCGCCTCGATGGTGTCCCTAAACAGGAAGGTGTCCTGGAACACGAAGGCCACCCGGGACAGCAGATGGTCGATGGGGAAGTCCCGGACATCGATCCCGCCCAGCCTGACCGATCCGCTGCCGACATCCCAGAACCGGGCCGCCAGACGCGCCAGGGTCGACTTGCCCGCTCCCGTCTGGCCGACGATGGCCGTCAGCGTGCCGCTCGGCGCCCGGAACGAGACATCGGACAGGACATCTCTTTCGTCGTAGCCGAAGCTCACGTCCTCGAACTCCAGATCCGACGTGTGGGAAGGCGCGGGACCGGGGGCATCGGGTTGGATCTCCGCTTCCAGCGTCTCATCGACGACGCCTGCCGCATAGCTGATCTTGTTCGCCAGGAAGTAGATGCGCCGGAGCCGCTGGATGGGTATCCCGTAGCCCAGACCGAGGATCGCGAACAGGAGCAGGTGACCGGGCTCGACCCCGCCTCTGAGCAGGAGGACGCCACCGATCGGGATCACCAGCAGGATGGCGGCGTCGTTCAGCACGTGATAGGCGGCCGCATGGGGATCGACCCTGCCGTACCACCTGGCGTTCGCATCCGCCAGGTCGGTCACAGCCGAGCGGAGCTTCCGGGAAGGTCGTTCGGAGCGATCGAGGACGGCGGTGGTGAGAAGTCCGTCCAGTAACTCCACCAGCTTGCGGCTCAGCCTCCCGGATGCCGCGTTGGTCTCCGCGATGGCCTCCCCGCTCTTGCGGGTCCCTACCAGGAGTATCGCGTAGGCAACGGCAGCCACCACTGCGGTTGCGGCCGCCAGGCGGTAGTCGACGACGGCCAGCCAAGTGGTGACGATCACCCAGGACACGGCCGCCGACACGAACTCCACGAAGGAGTGGGCCACGAAAAGCTCGAGCTTGCCGACATCGTCCACGACCACCCGCTGCAGGTCTCCGCTGTGCCGCCCGGTCACCTCACCGAGGGGAAGGCGGGTAAGGCGGTTGAGAAGTTCGACCCGTAGCTCGTGCAACTGGTCGTAGGCGGCCACATGGGACACGTACATGGCGCCGGACCACGTGACGGTCTGGAGGGCGGCAGCCACACCTGCCAGGATCCCGAAGGTGACGAGTTGGGCGCCCTCGCCTCCGTCGGCGACCACCAGGATCGCCCGGTAGAGGAAGTAGAAGGGCGCCAGCTCGAGCACGCTCGATACGAGTGCGAGCACCGTGGCTCCCGTGACCAGCCCGGCCACGGGAGCGGCGAACTTCAGGAGCGTGCGGGTGCCTGACGTTATCGGTCGGGATTCCAAGCTGCTGCCTTCCAAGGCATCCACCGCGTCCCAGCTGCGAAACGTCGATCCGGGTCATCCACACCTCGCGCCCGCTCGTGCCTTGTAGCGATTGGTCGCTCCGGACTGTACGAGACCGCCGACAGTCGTGCAACCAATCCGGCGCTCAACTCGGTACACCCTCCATCCGGCCGTCCCATCCCTTTCCCCGGGCCAGCGGGTACGTGTGACACCTCCTGGGATCGACAGGTAGAGTCCGGGACCCTGATTCAGGCTGTTCGGAGAGAGGTAGAAATGCCCGCCATGTCCCAGGAACTCGTGCATGCCGCGGTGGTGCAAGCAGCTTCGGTGGCCTTCGATCCGGACAAGACGCTTGCCAAAGCAACCGAGCTGGCCACCAAGGCCGCGGCCCAGGGGGCTGATCTGATCCTGTTTCCCGAGGCTTTCCTCTCGGGGTATCCGAGGGGTATGGGCTTCGATACCGTGGTCGGAGCCCGGACCGAGAAGTCGCGGGACCTCTTTCTCGACTACTGGAATTCGGCCATCGAGATTCCGGGACCGGAGAACGATCACCTGGCCACGCTGGCCGCCGATCTGAACGTGCACCTGGTCATGGGGTCCATCGAACGAGCCGGGGGAACCCTCTATTGCACCATCCTCTACTACTCGCCCGACCGCGGCCTGTTCGGGAAGCACCGCAAGGTCATGCCCACCGCCAGCGAAAGGCTCATATGGGGGTACGGCGACGGCTCCGATCTGGACGTGTACCAGACGCCGATCGGGAACCTCGGAGGGGCCGTCTGCTGGGAGAACTACATGCCGCTGCTGCGTATGAGCCTGTACCAGCAGAACATCCAGATCTGGTGCGCGCCCACCGCCGATGCCCGAGACTGCTGGACAGCCTCGATGCGTCACATCGCCGTCGAGGGACGGTGCTTCGTGCTGGGCGCCAACCAGTACGCAACCCGGTCCGACTACCCGGAGACTTACGACTCGGTCTTCGGCGACGACCCAGAGACGCTGGTCACGCGAGGCGCCAGCTGCATCGTCGACCCGTTCGGCCGGCTCCTGGCGGGGCCGCACACCGATGGGGAAACGATCCTGTTCGCAGACCTCGACCTGCGAGATACCGTACGCGGGAAGTTCGACCTGGACGTGGCGGGCCACTATTCGAGGCACGAGATATTCGAGATGAGAGTACGGACCCGCCCCGACTAGGGCCTGTTCAAGCTATGCGCAGCCGTGTTGGTAACCCGCGTCCCCAGTGGTTGGTCGGCGGGGCGGCGGTGGGAGATGGCGGCCCAGAGCACGCCGCACGCAACGGAGACCGACCACGACTCAAACTACGGGAGGCTTGACCATGATTGATGATCTTCTCCACGATCAACTTCAGAAGGGATGGCCTCCGGGGGCGTCGGTAGCGGTTCGCGAATTCGGCGGGGAGACGCTCACTTCCTGCTCGGGTATCGGCCGGCAACAACTGGTGGGCGTTGGCTCGACCACGAAGGTGATGACCACCACGATGATCATGCAGCATCTGGCCGCGGGGGAACTCCGCTTGGACGATCCGATCGGGTTGCACCTGCCCGATGCTCTATTCGCCGACTGCCAGGAGGGTGGGGAGGTCACCCTGAGGCAGCTCATGACGCACACGTCGGGACTCGATTGCGCGGACGATTTCACGGACACCGGCGACGGGGACGATGCCGTGTCCCTCTTCGTCGAGACGTGTATCTCGGGAAGCGGGTTTCTCCACCGCCCGGGTGAATTCTGGTCCTACTGCAACTGCGGATTCACCCTGCTGGGCCGCCTGGTGGAGGTCCTGTCAGGCTCCACGTGGGAGGAGTCGGTGACGGATCGGATCATTAGACCTCTCGGGCTGTCGGCCACGACCGCAACCATGCTCGACGGTACGGAGGACCTGGCGATGGGCCACCGGTGGGACCCGGCCACTGAAGGGATGGTCGAGGAACCCCGCTTCATGGCCAAGAGCGGTGGGCCGGCCGGCTCGAACCTGTTGGGAACGGCGATGGACCTCGTCGACTTCGCCGATGGGCTCCTCGGCTTGCAGGCCGGCCTGCTTCCGGGTGAGTTGGCGCACGAGATGACCGTCCCGCAGTTCAGCGCGCTCAACCGCAAGCAGGGACTCGCCTGGTGGATCCCGGGACCGGGCCAAGTCCTGCATCCGGGCTCTACTCGGGGTAGCAGCGCCTTCCTCCACGTCAAGCCAGGCGAGTGGGCCGTAAGTGTGGTGGCGAACGGTCCGGGAGCCGACACGATCGGCGAGTCCGTCGTGAAGGAGTTGTTCGACGCCGAGAGCTATCCCGTAGAAACCTCCGACCACGAGGCCCGGCCGGAAGGGCTGGCCGGAACCTACCGGCGGCGCCACGTGACACAGGAGGTCTGGATCAAGGACGGTGCGCTCCAGGCATCCACCACCTACGAGGGGCCTATCTCCGACTTCTTCGACCCCTCTCCTCCGGTCCGGCTGGATCGGGTCGCCGGCACCGAGTTCACGAGCCAGCTTCCCGGAGAACTCAGCCCCACCAGTTGGGTCTTCGATGGATTCGACGAAGACGGAGCCCCCCGGCTCGTTCTGGTAGCAAACCGGCTGCATCGACGCTCTATTTGATCTAGATCGCGCTCAGGAGAGCGCTCCATCAACCCGACCGGTAAGCTCATGAACAGCTCTCGGAACATCTGAAACCGAGTGGCACACAGGAGGAAAGAGCTATCGACAGCTAAGCAACTACCCCTATCAAGGGTATAGAGGAAGGTGCGAGATATGAGAACGTCGGTACGACCTGTAAGGAAACTGGTCATTCTGGCAGCCTTGCTTGCGGTGCTGGCCGCGGCCTGCGGCGAGGACTCAACTATCGAAACAACCGCCGCGCCGGACGAGGCCCCGGCGACGACCGCGGCCACCACCAGCGCGACAACCGCCGCGGCCGACACAGGCACCCCGACAACCACGGCAGCCGACACGTCCACCGAGACGACCGAGGCACCGGCCACGACGATGGCAGCCGATTCGGGAGTGGAAGAGGTCACCACGACTGCGCCTGCCGGCCAGGCCCCACCCGGTTCTGTTGTCAGGGTGGCGATCGCGCAGGACGAGAGCACCCTCACGCCGTTCACACACATTTCGTCGCCCCCGTTCCTCGATCTCGTCTGGGACAGCCTCCTAATCGCCGACAGCAAGAACCAGCTCCGCCCGCTCGTAGCGTCGAGTCTGGACATATCGGCCGACGGCCTGACCTTCACCATGACGATCCGGGAAGGCATGACCTTCCACGACGGCGAGCCGCTGACCATGGATGACATCCTGTTCACGTTCGAGTACCAGGCGGAGCACGGGTTCCTGCCCGGCATGTTCGAGGTCATCGAATCCGTGGAAGCCGTGGACGACACGACTGTGGTCGTGCAACTGTCCCAGACTACGGCCGACTTTGAGCGCGACATGCTGGCGTCCCTCGACATCATTCCGGAGCACATCTTCGCCGATGTGGCCGATCCGATGACAGCCGGCATCGAGGTCGCCATCGGCTCCGGTCCGTACCGCATCGCCGAGTACGTGGAAGGCGAGTCGTACGTGCTGACCGCGCACCCCAACTATCTACTGGGAACACCGAAGGTGGAGACGATCGTGATGCCGATCATCCCCCAACCCTCCGCCGCCTTCGCCGCCCTGCAAACCGGCGAGATCGACATGGTGTCTGCGCCGGTCGAGGTGCAGCTTGTCCAACAGTTCGAAGGTACCGAGGGGATCGGGTTGATCAGGGGATCTTCCTTCTCCCCGAAGCTGATCATATTCAACGCAGAACGTCCCCCCTTCGACCAGGTCGACGTCAGGAGGGCGATCTCCCAGGCCATCGACACCGACGAACTGATGGAGTTCGTGGCCCTCGGCGTTGCGACACCACCCAACGCCGGGTTCCTCCATCCGGAGTCCCCGCTGGCAACGACGCCGATCCCTCACGTTTACGATCCGGCTGCTGCCGCCGCTGCTCTAGATGCGATCGGCGCCGCGCCCGGCGACGACGGGATCCGGACCATCGACGGGCAGCGGATGTCCTACGCGCTTCTCGTCGAGGCCATCTACCCGGACAGCGTCCGCGTCGGCGAGCTCGTCAAGGAAATGCTGTCGGACGTGGGGATCGAAATCACGGTCGAGCCACTGGAGCCGATGACCCTCTACTCGGCGGTCTGGCCCGGGTTCGACGTGCGCAACGGCAGGGACTTCGAGATGTCGATGTTCAGCTGGCAGCCGATCCTCGCCACCCGCGCCGGTCGCTTCGGGGGGCTGGTCCACTCGGACACATCTCGGGGAACCCTCAATATAGGAGGCTTCTCGGACGCCGGAACCGATGCTGCCGTCGCCGAGTTGGACAACGCCCTGACTACCGAGGACAAGCTTGCGGCTGTCCAGGCGATTACCGAGAAGATCGCAGAGCTCGTACCGTTCATAACCCTGTACTACCCGGACACGGTGTTCGCTTACCGCCCCGACGCCTTCGACAGCTGGGTGTACAAGGAAGGCCAGGGACCGCTCGATCCGGTTTCGTTCATCGACTACAACGAGTTCTGAGGAGTGAGACCCCAATCGGGATTGACGTTGGCGCGGACCTTGCCGGCTCGCGCCAACGCGAACGGGGTTGCGGGATAGTCAGTTCCTGAAGCCCCGCGTGGATCGGTCGAGAGCTTCGGTCCTCTGGGCATAGATCCCGCCGAGGGCCATCAACTGGTCGTGAGTACCGGACTCGACAACGCGGCCCTCATCCAGAACCACGATACGATCGGCCGCCTGGATCGTGGAAGGCCGGTGGGCGACCACGATCACGGTCCGGTTTGCCAGCAACGAGGTCATCGCCTCTTGGAGATGCCGCTCGGTTGTAGGATCCAGAGCAGCCGTAGCCTCATCCAGACACACGATCGGGGTATTGCCGGCCAGTGCACGAGCGATGGCGATCCGTTGGCGTTCCCCTCCGGATAGCTGCTTGCCGCCCTCACCGATGGGGGTGTCCAAACCCAGCGGGAGGGACTCGATCAGATCCCAGCATTGGGCCGTGCGCGCGACCGAGGCGAGAGCGGCGTCATCGACCTCGCGTCCTCCAGCTATGGCCTCCCGCACGGTCCCTCCGGGCAGGTAGGTGTCCTGGAGGACGATCGAGAGGACTTCCTCACGCTGATCGGGACTCAGCAGGTTCAGGTCGATGTTCCCGACGGTGATCCGTCCCGCGTCCGGGTTCCACAATCCCGCGAGCAGATGGAGGATCGTGGTCTTGCCGGCGCCCGATTTGCCGACGATGGCAGTTGTGGTCCCGGCCGGTGCCCGGAAACTCACTCCCTTCAGCACGGGCCGATCCTCGGCGTACCTGAACTCCACCCCCTCGAAGGAGACATCATGGCCGGTTGGAGCCAGTCCACCACCCGGCACAGGCTGCCGCGGCAGGTCGAGCACCTCGTTTATCCGGTCGAGCGAGGCGGCCGTCGCCGGGATGCCCCCCGTGTACTCGGCAATGGCCAGTACCGCTCTGATCGCGCCGGCCACCAGGATCAGGAGCGCGACGACAGATGCTGCGTCGATCTGCGACTCGATGTAGCGCCACCCGGCAACCGCCAGGTTCGCCCCCGCCAGCAGGGATGCCCCGGCGGTGAGCGCCCCGGTGAGCGGGATCGTCCGTCGGACCGAGCGCAGGTTCTCCGCCCGGTACTCCCGGAGCGAGTCGTCGAGACGGGATGACAGCTCCGACCTGATGCCGAAGGCCTTGGCCACCTCAATGCCCTGGATGAACTCAACCACCCGCTCGTCCTGGGTGGCTCGCAACTCGCGGCGGTAGGCGATGTGGCGGGCCTGGCGGCGGAGTTTGAATCGAAACCCGACTGCCACGAGCACGAACGACAGCACCAGCGCAGCGCCCACCACAGGGTCGATCGCGAACACGACCGCCGACAGCACGATCGGCGCGATCGCGGCAGACGTGAATTCAGGAAGCAGCCCCGAGATGAACGTTTCCACGTCGTCCACATCCCGGTAGACGATCGAGCTGAGTTCGCCTCGCGGTCTCTTGAGAACCACGCCGACCGGCGCTGACCTGATGGCGGTGACCAGATCCATCCTCAACTGCCGACCCATGTCGTAGCAACCGGCAAAGAGCATCCGGTTACCGGCGCCGGCCGCTAACAGGGCGACTACCACCGATAACAGCACGAAGCCTGTTGCAAGCCACACGAAGGGGGTATCGAGCCGACCGGCCACCAGACGCGCCGCCACGACCGCAACAACTACGAGCGTCGCGTGGATAGCCAGGGCATGGAGGGTGTACCAAAGGAGCGCTCGACGTACCCGGCCTGCGTTCGCGCCGAGGGCCCTTTGCAGGGGTCCGATGATGACCAGATTCACCGGCCGACTGTCGCGGACGCTCATGAGGGCACCGGGTGTCTCGTCCAGTCGTTCCAGAGCCGGCGGTACAGGCCATCGACTACGACCAGGTCGTGGTGGGTGCCCACCTGTACCAACCGGCCACCGTCGATCACCAGGATCTGGTCGGCGTCGACAACGGTCGAGAGCCGGTGCGCGACGATCAGCACGGTCTTGCCTCGGGCCAGGGTCCAGAGGGCGTCCCGAAGTATCGCCTCGCTGTCGGGGTCGACGAAAGCGGTGGCCTCGTCGAGGATGACCAGCGGTGAGTCATGCAGTATCGCCCTGGCGATGGCCAGCCTCTGGCGTTCGCCGGCTGACAGGTTCACGCCCCTCGATCCGATCACCGATCGGTAGCCGTCGGGAAGTGCAAGCACCACGTCGTGCACGTTCGCCTGCCGGGCGGCCTCCTCCACCTGGTCCTGGGAAGCTGCGGGGTCGGCAAGCCTCAGGTTCTCCAGAACCGTGTCCCGGAAGAGGAAGGTGTCCTGGAAGACGAAAGCCACCTGGCGCATGAGGTGATCGAGCGGGAGATCGCGGATGTCAACCCGGCCGAGGGTGACGCGGCCGGAGTCGACATCCCAGAATCGTGCTGCCAACCGGGCCAGGGTTGACTTCCCGGCGCCGGTTGGCCCGACGAGCGCGGTAACGGATCCCGCCGGCGCGTGGAATGACACGTCGGAAAGGACCTCGGAGCGGCCGTAGCCGAAGGAGACGGAGTGGAATCTCAGATCGGAGCCGTGGCTGGGAGGCGGCCCCGATCGCTCCGGCTGCGTTGCCAGGGTCATGGTCTCGTCGATGACCCCGGCGGCGTAACTGATCTTGTTGAGTTGGAAGTAGATGCGACGCAGGCGGAGGATCGGAAGGCCGTATCCGAGGCCTATCACCAGGAAGAAGGCGAGATCAGTGACCGGCGCCAGGTCGGCGACCACAAGCAAGCCGCCTACCGGCAGGATGAGCAGAGCGGGGGCCCGGGTCAGCACGAGGTAGGCGGTGCCGTAGGGTGTGAACCGCTCCAGCCACTCGGAGTTCGTGTCGGCCACCTCGTCCACCGCGTCCTTGAGGGTCCGAGGTGGCCGCCGGGACCGATCCAGCACGGCCGTCGTGAGCAAACCGTCCAAGAGCTCGACCAGCCGGCGGGACATCCTCGCCTCCGCTCGGCTCGTGGCTGCCATGTAGTACTGGCTCCGCCGGGTTCCCACCATCAGGATCGCGAAGGCGACCCCGGCCACGGCGAAGGTCGCCAGCGCCAGCCGCGCGTCCACCACCACCAGCCACACGGTGACCACTACCCACGACACGATCGCGGAGACGAACTCGGGGAACGAGTGGGAAACGAATAGCTCGAGCTGTGAGACGTCGCCCACGACGACACCCTGCAAGTCGCCGCTGTGGCGCCCGGTCACCTTCCCCAGCGGTAGGCGGGTGAAGCGGTTCAGCAGACCCACGCGCAGAGTATGGAGCTGTTCGTAGGCGGCGATGTGGGAGACGTACATCGCCGCCGACCAGGTGAGAGACTGGAGCGCGGCCAGGACTCCACCCGCAAGGGCATACCAGACGAGCCGTACAGGCTCGCTGCCTTCGATCACGACCTCGATCGCCAGGTAGAGGAGGAAGAACGGGGCCAACTCCAGGATGCTGCTGACCACCGCCAGTACGGTGGCCACCGTGAGGATTCCGGTCACCGACCGATTGAACCTGAGAAGGGTTCGAGTCCCGGTCGTCACCGCCCTGTCCGTCACGGCAAGGTCCTCAGGGTTTGCATACGAATGGCACCTTGGCTGAGTCGAGGTTGAAATGATCGGACACCGGAACCTTCTCGTCGGTGTTGTAGCAGGGTAACCAGCCATGGAGGGCGGCTCGGCAACGTCCTGCCGTCCTGCTTCGGTCTGGGACCCCTTCGGCCAACCAGATTATAGGGACAACGGGGTCGGCCCGTCTTGTGGCCGACCAGATCAAGAGGGACCTCTGCAGGAACCGAGCAGCACTACCGGTCGTCCCTTCGCCTGCTCGTGCGCGTGGGGCCTAGCCGGAACGTTTCAGGACCCGTCCGGGCCTGGCACCGTTGTGGGTTCCATGCTCGACAACCGGTGTCCCACTGACCCAGACCCCATGTATTCCGGCCGGGAAACGGTGTGGTGCTTCGTAGGTGCCCTGATCCATGATCTCGTCGGGATCGAAGAGCACGAGATCCGCGATGGCGCCCCGCCTCACCACGCCGCGGTCGGCGAGGCCGAAGACCTGCGCCGGGCGCCCGGTCATCTTGTGAACCGCCTGTTCGATGCTGAGCAGCCCCAGGTCCCTGGCGTACCGGCCGATGACCCTGGCGAAGGTGCCGTAGAGACGTGGATGGGGCGTACCGTCCAGTGTTGGAACACCGTCACTGCCCACCATGATGTCCGGGCGGGCGACAGCTGTCCGGACATCATCTTCGGACATGATGTGGAGGACGACACTCGTGTTGGGCTCCGCTTCGAGGACAGCCGGGCCAGCCTCCGAGACGCTGACGCCCAGTTCGTCCGCCAGGTCCGCGAGCGTCCGACCGTGCCACTCCGGGTGGTCTCTCGTCGACGCGATGACAACAGTCTCGGGTGACGTGTTCTCGATACCGCCGTCCACGACGGCTGCCAATCCGGTACTCCCGGCCGTGTACGGATAGTGGTCGGCCGTAACGGTGGGGCCCGCCCGGTCGATCCGGGCCAGAGCATCGCTGACCTTGCCGAAGTTGTGGCTGCCGGCCGCCTTGAGGTGCGAGATCACCACCGGTGTCGAGGCTGCCTGCCCGATCCCGATGGCCTCATCCACGGCCTCGATCAACCGGTCGCCCTCGTTCCGAATATGCGACGCGTAGATACCCCCGGCCTCGCCGACCGGGCCCGCCAACTCCGCGATCTCCTCCGGGGTCGCGTACCGTCCGGGCTCGTACACCAAGCCGGTCGACATGCCGACGCAGCCGGCCGCCAGAGCATCGGCGACCAGGCCGGACATCTCGGCTATCTGGCCGGGGCTCGGCTCGCCCGGACCCCGTCCGACCACACCCTCCCTCAACGTTCCGTGGCCGACCAACGCCGCAACGTTCACCGAGGCCGGGCAGGCGTCCAGGTAGTCGAAGTAGTCCTGGAAGTCGGTCCACTCGGGGACTTCGGCCTCACCGTGGATCATGCGCACGAAGAATTCGTTCCAGCGCTTAGGAGCCGCCCCGACCCCGCAGTTGCCGACCACGACGGTCGTGACGCCGCCCATGATCTTGAATTGCATGTCCGGGTAGAGCGCTACCGCGTAGTCGTCGTGGCTGTGGGTGTCTATGAAGCCGGGAGCGAGGACCAGTCCGGCGGCATCGCAAGAGGGACCGCTCCCAACCCCGACCTCGCCGACCGATCGGATACGGTCGCCGTCGACTTCCACATCCGATTCGAACATCGGGGCACCTGTGCCGTCGGCTACCAGCGCCCCCCGTATCACGAACCGCGCCATGACGGAAGGTTAGCCATCGACCTATTGGCGAGCCCTCGTGGATCTCCCGGATGTCGTGTTGGACTCCGCCTTACGCTCTCGAGCGCGCGTCCCGGATGAGCCGCCATATCCTCTCAGGCCTCATCGGGAGACGGGTCGGCCTGGCACCCGTGGCGTCATACACGGCGTTGGCGATGGCAGCAGCACTCGGGCCGATGGGCGGCTCCCCGATCCCGCGGGCGCCGTACGGGCCGAGTCCCTCCCCCGACTCGATCACCACGGCTTGCATCCCGGGAAGGTCCGCGGCGGTCGGAACCAGGTACTGCGACAGCGCTCCCGATGTGGCGACCCCGGAATCTAGGGTCACCTCTTCGGAAAGGGCCTGGCCGATGCCCTGGACGGCCCCACCGATGATCTGCCCTTCCACCGTGGTCGGGTTGATGGCGCGGCCCACGTCGTGCGAGGCGATGTAGTCGAGCAGGGTGACCTTCCCGGTACGGCGGTCGACCTCCACGTCGGCGAGGTGCGTACCGAACGTGAAATCGGGGAAGAAACGGGGGGCGTCCAAGTCGCTGGTGGTGGCCGTCCCGCCGGGACCGAAGTACGTGTGGTGCACGAAGGTGGTCTCTCCCAGCGCGGCGGCTCTGGCGAGGACGTCGACCAGCGGGATCTCGACGTTGGCGGACTTCACGCTCCCGCCGACCATGGTGAGCGCCTCGACCGGTTCGGCGGTGAGCGTGGCCGCCATTCGCAAGATCTTGTCCCGCAGGGCCACCGCGCCGTCGTGCACGGCGTTGCCCGACATGTATAGCATCCGGGTGGCGGTGGTCGTGCCGGCCCTGGGGGTCCGGGCCGAGTCGCCGAAGTGGACGGTGATGTCACGTGTCGGGACGCCCAGTACCTCTGCGGCGATCTGGGTGAGAGCTGACGCCTGCCCGGCGCCGATGTCCTGTATCCCGATCCTCACCACGACGCTCCCGTCCTGCTCGAACCCGATCCAGACCGAAGCCGTGTCGTTGAGCCACACCAGCCTGCCGTAGGACTGAATGTTGGAGGCAATCCCCCGCCCTACCAGGGCATCCGCATGCGATGGCTCCGGAAGGGGACCGCAGGCTGCCAGGACCGCGTCGATCGTCTCGCCCAGGAGGACCTCCGTGAGCAACTGCTGGCCGACGGGGAGGGAGTCGCCCTTGGCCAGCGCGTTCTGCTTGCGGATCGACGCGCGACCCAGACCCAGCTTCTCTGCCAGCCGGTCGATCTGGGACTCGTAGCCGAACACGACCTGCATCCCTCCGAACCCTCTGAAGGCCGAGCAGGGCGGATTGTTGGTGTAAACGGCCCGGGAACGGATGCGCACGTTCGGCGTCCTGTAGGGACCGCAGGCCATGACCGACGCATACAGGAGAACCAGGGAACTGAGATAGGCGTAGGCGCCCGCATCGGCCGTGATCGTGATGTCCTGTGCGGTGATCTTCCCGTCGGCATCGGCAGCGGTCCGGTACTGCATGACCATCGGATGCCGTTTCGGCCGGGCGACGAGTGATTCCTGGCGGGTCCACACCATCCGGACAGGCCGCTTGAGGAGGTGTACGACCAAGCCGAGGTATGGTTCGACCGTCATGTCCTCCTTGCCCCCGAAGCCACCCCCCACGTAGGGCGCGATTACCCGCACCTTCGAGTGCGGGATCCCGAGCACCTTCGCAACACCGCGAAAGTGCTCAACTACCTGCGTCGAGACCCTGAGCGTGATTACGCCCTCGTCGTCTAGGAATGCCATGCCGGCCTCCGGCTCCAGGTACGCGTGGTCGACGAACTGGGTGGTGTATGTGTCCTCGACGGTCACAGAAGGCTGCGCGAAGGCAGCCTCCACATCGCCCCGGTCGACGGACCACTCAGCGAGAAGGTTGGAGCCCTCGTGGACGGATGGGGCCCCTTCACGAAGAGCATCGAACGGGTCGTATACACCGTCGCGAGCCTCGTACTCGATGTCGAGAGCCTCCTCGGCGGCGCTGAACACGTCTTCGGTCTCGGCCACGATGAGGGCTACGGGTTCGCCCTGGAACCTCACCCGGTCGGTGGCGAGTATCTGGGCCCGCGCCTTGAGGGAAGCAACCTCCGTCTCCTGGCCGGGCACGTCCACCCAGATCTCGTTGTTGGGAACGTCCTCTCCCAGAAGGACAGCGACCACGCCCGGAACCTCAAGGGCTGCGGAGATGTCACGTCTCAGGATGTGGGCGCATGGCAGGGGCGCACGCACCAACCGTGCGTGCAACAGACCATGGGGGTTGACATCGGCCGCGTAGCGCGTAGTTCCGGCAACTTTCTCCTCGGCATCGTGCCGGCGGATCGGTTCATTGACGATCTGGAGTTCGTCCGCTTTGGAGCTCCTGACCTCGTCCCACGCCAGGTCAGCCACTGTGCTTCTCCGACACCGAGAGGATCGCATCGACTATGGACTGGTAGCCGGTGCACCTGCAGAGGTTGCCGTGGAGAGCATGGCGGATTTCGGAGGCAGCGGGTCGGTCGCCGCGGGCCAGCAGTTCGGAAGCGGTCAGGAGCATTCCCGGGGTGCAGAACCCGCACTGGGCAGCTCCGTGCTCGACGAAAGCATCCTGGAGTTCGGTGAAACCCTCCGATCCCAGCCCGGAGAGGGTCTGGACACTGCACCCGTCCACCTGGGCAGCCAGCACCGAGCACGAACTGACCACCATGCCGTCGAGGAGGACCGTGCACGTGCCGCACACGCCCTCGCCGCATCCGTACTTGACATCAAGGACCGAGGCTTCGTCCCGGAGCCATCGAAGGAGCGTGTAGTAACCAGGAGCCGTTCGTGTCACATCGGCGCCGTTCAGCTTGATGGTGACCGTGATCGTTCTCATGCCGCCTGCCTGGCTCCCATCGCGTCCCCGACGGCCCGACTCAACATGACGCCTGCCACATGGCCCCGGTACTCACTGGACTCGGCACCATCCATCACGTAGGGTGCATCCTCGATCGCCAGCGGTTCTGCGGCCGGGAGTTCGGAGAATGTCCGGCCGAGGGCAGCCCTCTCGTACGCGGTGCACCGGAACGGTCCGCTCCCGGTACCCGTTATCCCGGCCCGGATGGCTGCTATCTCACCGTCCTCGACCTTCACCAATGCTCCAGCCGCCGCTACGGCGAAGTCACCCGGCCGGTAAGAGAACTCCCGGAAGCCCCACGACCACCCGGAGGGCAGCGGCACTCTGACCTCCGTCATGACCTCGAACTCGCCTATTGCGGTTTCGAACGGCCCCACGCTGAACTCCGAGGCACGCACCGACCTTGTGTTGACCCCATCTGTCAGTCGATAACACGCATCGAGAAGCGTCATCACGAGAGGGAGCTCGGCAGCAGGGTCGTTGTGAACGAGCGATCCCCCGACCGTACCCATATTGCGGACTCTCGCGTTGCCGACGAAGTCCAGGGCCGTGACCAGCAACGGGAGGCAGTTCCGAACGCCTTCGGACTCGGCTACGGCTCGATAGGTGGCCATGGCACCGATAGTCATCTGCCCACCATCGAAGTTGATCGATCTGAGTGAGGCTATGTGACCCAGGTCGATAAGGATTTCAGGAGCTACCAGCCCGAGGTTCACGAGAGGTAGCAGGCTCTGGCCACCCGCCAGGAACCTTGCATTGTCGCCCTCCGCGCGAGCGATCTCAATCGCCTCTGCGACCGAGCCGGCTCGTTCATAGGTGAAGGGTCTGACTGACAAGGCCGCCTTCCCTGCAGAAGTCTCGGAGGGCGCTGGAAAGCCCGTACAAGAGTGGCTTGCTAGGGAGCCCGCAACATTTCTGGCTAGTGCCTCCCACCGAGCGAACCCGCTGGATCCATCTGAGCGGCCTCCTACAACGTACGGTAGTCCGACGAGGATTCACCGTACGTTCACCAGAGTTGGGTGCCTGAGGTCTCCCCGTAGTAGAAGGGACCTTCCCGGAACTGGAAGGATCCCCCGTCGTAGTCGTCGAAGCGGCGCGCCTCGGCGGCTTCGATGTCATAAAACGGCTCCTTGCCCAGCATGAGCTGTGCCACCGCTTCGGCAGCCGCCACCCTCTGGACGCCGCCACCTCCGAAACCGGTCGCCACGAACAGGCCGTCCGGTCCGAACCGGCCCAGCAGGGGCCAGGCGTCGGGTGTGGAGACGAGGGCCCCCGCCCATCCACCCGCCACCCCGGCGGCCTCGAGAATCGGGATCCGTCTCCGGACCAGCCCGATCCATCTGCCGATCTCCTGCTTATCGGGATGGCGCGGGAAACGCTCCACGTCCACACCGATGTGGGTGGGCGGCAGACCGAGCAGCAGGGCTCTCGAGTCGCGGGGCATCAGGTAGTGACCGGCCTCGAACTCGGACATGAACCGGAGGCCACCATGATCGCCGACCAGGATGAGTGCCTGCAGCACGAAGCTCTCGGTTGGGAGGTGGATCCGGCTTCTGGCCAGCAACGGGCGGGACCAGGCCCCCGCCGCAACCAAGACCCGAGGGGCGCGGATCGTCTCGCCGGCCACCACCACACCCTTCACCCGGCCATCGGAAAGGGCCAACCGCTCTGCCGGACAGCCTTCCCATATCTCGGCGCCGGAGTTCCGGGCCATGGCGCCCAGGACGACAGTGAGATTCTGGGATCGCACGAACCCGTCGCCGGCGGTGTAGTAGCCGGCAGACAGGTCGTCGGTGAACAGGTTGGGCCAGCGAAGGGCAATCTCGCATGGTTCCAGGTACTCGCCGGCCACGTCCAGGCCGGCCGCCTGTTCCGCCCTGGCGCGGAAGGCGCGGGCGCCGTCGCGGCCCGTTGCCAGCTGCAGCCCGCCGACCTCGTGGAACCGGACCGCGCCTCCGGTCCGACGATCCAGGTCGTCGACGATAGCTCGCGTCCTGCGGAGAACCTCCAGGTTCACAGGGGAGGTCGACTCCTGGGGAACATGGCCGGCCGCCAGGGCGCTCGACTCTGCTGCCACAGTGCCCCGGTCCAGCACGGCCACTTCGAAGCCCCCTTCAGCCAGCCTCCACGCGGCCAGCAGACCGGGGAGTCCGGCGCCGACGACCAGTGCGTCGAGACTCATGCGGGTGTCAGCCCTTCGAGTCCATTGCCAGGCGGTGAGGAGGTAGCAGGTCGAGTTCGTCGTTGCGGACGCAGGCGCTCCGGTGACCCTGTCCGACCTCGGCAAGCGGCGGGACCGCGCCCGAGCACCGGTCTTCCGCGTAGGGGCATCGCGGATGGAAGCGGCATCCGGCCGGGATCCCGACGATGTCCCCGATGTCGCCCCTGACTCCCAGTTCGGGCGGCTCGTCATGGGGGTCCGGTACCGGGATGGCCGTGACCAGCGCATGCGTGTAGGGGTTGGCTGGGCGCCCGATCACCTGGTCGGCCGAGCCCTCCTCCACCACCTTGCCGAGATACATCACGGCGATGCGATCAGCGATCTCCCACGCCACCGACAGGTCGTGAGTGACGAACAGCAGGGTCATCCGGTGGCTCTCCTTGAGCCTCACGAACAGGGAGAGGATGTCGGAACGCACCGACACGTCAAGCATCGACACCGGCTCGTCCGCTATGAGCAACTCAGGTCGCAGGACGATCGCAGCCGCGATGGAGACCCTCTGGCGCTGCCCACCCGACAGTTGATGGGGAAACAGCTTGGCGAACTCGGCGGCCGGTTCCAGCCCGCACTCCTCCAGGGCTTCGTGGACTCTCGTTTCGAGTCCGGCCCGGGACGCTTCCAGTTTGTGGACCCGCAGAGGCTGGGCGACGATCGAGAAGATCGACTGGCGGCGGTCGAACGACTCGAAAGGATCCTGGAACACGTACTGCACCCGTCGCCGCATAGCGCGCAGCTCGCTCCTGGGAAGCTGCGCCACGTCGACCTCGCCGAACCGGACCGAACCCGACGTGATGGGCGCCAGGTGACCGATGGCTCGTACCAGCGTCGTCTTGCCCGAACCCGACTCCCCCACTATGCAAAGCGTCTCCCCGGCGAAGATGTCGAGGTCGACACCGTCCACGGCTCGCACGGCGTCCCCGACCCGGCGCGAGCGCTTGAAGTGCACGTTCAGATCGCGGACCGTGACGAACGCAGGTGCGGCTGCTCGCTCAGGCATCGGCGCGTTCTCCGTCGCCGTATAGGTGGCAGGTCGCGACCTGGGTACCCGCGAACCGGGTCCATCCGGGCACCTGGATCGAGCAGACCTCCATGGAGTCGGGGCACCTCGGGTGGAAGCGGCACCCGGCGGGAGGCCGGACCAGGGAAGGCGGGGTTCCGGGAATGCCGTGGGACTTGCCGCGGCCCCTCGCGAAGTTGGGCACCGACTCGAGCAACGCCCGCGTGTACGGATGCTTGGGGTGGTCGTAGATCTCCTCCACGCTGCCCTCTTCCACGGCCCGCGCCGCGTAGAGCACCACCACCCGGTCGCACAGGCGGGCGACCACGCCGAGGTCGTGGGTGATGAACAGGATCGTGAGGTCGAGGACCTCCCGCAGGTTCTCGAGAAGTCTCAGGATCCGGGCCTGGACGATCACGTCGAGGGCGGTGACCGGCTCGTCGGCGATCAGCAGCGCCGGACGACCGCTGAGGGCCATGGCGATCCCGGCCCGCTGGCGCATCCCGCCCGAGTACTCGTACGGGTAGGCCCGGTGCCGGTCTCCGGGAATCCCCACCAGCGCGAGCAGTTCGTGAGCGCGTTCAGCTGCGCCGGCTTTGGAGATGTCGGGCTCGTGGGTGAGGATCGGCTCCGCAACCTGGTCGAGCACCCTCCGGACCGGATTGAGCGAGTTCATAGCTCCCTGGAAGACCATGCCCATGCGGAGGCCCCTGACCATCCGCCACCCGGTCTCGTCCAGCCCCGTCATCTCGGCCCCGTCGAATCGGATGGACCCGCCGGTCACGGCCCCGTTACGCGGTAGGAGCCCCATCATCGCCAGGGCCAGGGTCGACTTCCCCGAACCGCTCTCGCCGACCAGTCCCACCACCGAACCGGTCTCGATGTCGAAGCTCACCTGGTCGGCGGCCCGTATGACCCTTCCGGCCCTGCGGTACTCCACGGTGAGATCTCTGATGGTGAGGAGGGCCACAGCTTGTCTACTCCTCCCGGCGGCGTGGGTCGATGACATCGGCCAAGGCGTTGCCGATCAGCGTGAAGGACAGGACCATGAGGGTGATGAGAAGGCCGGGCGGGATCAGCACCCACCAGTATCCCAACGAGGTCGCGCCGGAACTGAAGGCGTTCTGGAGCATCTTCCCCCAGGAGATGAGTGACGGGTCTCCCAATCCGAGGAAGGCCAGCACCGCTTCGGTGAGGATGGCGGCGGCGGTCAGCAGGATGGCGTTGGCGAGAACTATCCCCGCCACGTTGGGAAGCACATGCGTCCACATGATGTGCAGGGGGCGCATCCCGATCGCCTTGGCCCGCAGGATGAAAGTACGTTCTCGTTGGCTGAGAACCTCGGCCCGGATGAGGCGGGCCGGTACCGCCCAACTCGTCACGCCGATCACCACGATGATGGTGGGAAGGCCACGGGAAAGCACCGCGGCGAGGACGATGATCAAGGGAAGGGCCGGGATCGTTATGAACATGTCCGTGATACCCATGGCGGCCTGGTCGAAACGGCCACCGATGTACCCGCTGGTGATCCCCACGACGCTGCCGATTAGAACCGCAATGGCGGTAGCCGCCACACCGACCGCCAGCGAGATCCCGGCCCCCACGGCCAACTGTTCCCACACCGAACGGCCCAAGTTGTCCGTTCCCAGCAGGTAATCCACGGATGGCGCCCGGAAACGGTCCTCCACGGTCTCTCCGGCTGCCGGCGGGTTCTCGTAGGCGAGGAAGCCCGCCACCCCGTACACAAGGAACGCGGCCAGGAGCATCATGCCGATCTTGCCCCGGCCGGTCCGCCAGAGCTCGAGCAGCGCACCGCCCCGCTCCCTCACGGTCCGGTCCCCAACCGCCGGTTCGCCGGCCGATGCCGCGTCCGGAGCGCTCATGACGATCTGATCCGCGGGTCGAGACGAGAATAGAACAGGTCGGCGACCATGGTGGCGATCACCACGATCACCGCGATGACGAAGAAGGCCGCCTCCAGCAGCGGCAGATCCCTGTCCTGCACCGCCTCGTACATGAGAAGCCCGAGCCCGGGCCACGAGAAGACAACCTCGGTCTGGATGGTCCCGGCCATGAGCAGGCCGAGGGTGAGGGCCATCAGGGTGAAGGTGGGCAGGAAGGCGTTCCGCACGCCGTAGCGCCACAGGATCGTGCGGGGCCGCAGACCCCGCGCCCTGGCCGCCAGCATGTAGTCCTCGTCGGCCACCTCCGCCAGCGAGTTCCGCATGATCAGGGCGATCGACCCCACGCTCACGATGGCGATGGTGGCGGCGGGGAGCACCAGATGTTCCACCACGTCCCATACCTCGTCCAACGGAGTCCGGTAGATGGCGGCCACGGACCGTATCCCGGCTACGGGAAGCCAACCGAGACTGATGCTGAACAGCAGGACCAGCATCAGGCCCACCCAGAAGGTGGGAAGGCTCCACAGGGTCAGGGCGGTCAGCGTGAGGGAGGTGTCCGTGCGGGTGCCCCGCCGCCAGCCGGCCACGATGCCGAACGCCAGACCGAACACGAAGATGAGCACCAACGCCGCCCCCGTCAGGATGAGCGTGTTGGAGAGCGCCGGCCTGAGCAGATCGGTCACCGGCATGCGGGCCTTGAACGAGATGCCCGTGTCGAACCGGACGATCTTGGTCAGGTAGGTCAGGTATTGCTGCCAGGCGGGCTCGTTCAGACCGAACGACTCCCGGAGCTGTTCGAAGGCCTCTGGGCTGAGCCGGCTCTCCCGGGCGATGAGCCGCGCCGGGTCACCGGGGAGCATCCGGAACAGCCAGAAGTTGAACGTCGCCACCATGAACAGGGTGATGAACGCCTGCAGGACGCGGCGCGCCGGGTAGCTGCGCAACCAGCGCCACCTGACCGGCCGCTCGATGGGGACGTCGGCCAGCCGGGAACCGGCCGACGCTCCCCTAACGCTCGGCGAACTCACCCTCGCGGCATGGCGGTCACCAAAAGAACCGGCCTACCTCCAGCGGTTCGATCAGGCCTCGCTGACGACCAGGAAGGTCTCCGTGGACCAGTTGGTGGTGATCCCGTTGTTGATGAACGGCCAACCGGTGAGGTTGTCGTCCCGGTACGCCTGCAGCTTGGTGGGATAGGCCATCACGCAGTAGGCGAAGGAGTCGTAGAAGATCTGCTGGGCCTGCTTGACCATCCTCAGGCGTTCCGCCGGATTCCCCTCCGTCTGCTGCGCCTTGAACAGGGATTCGTACTCCGCGTCGCAGTAGTAGGTGTCCGAGAGGTTCCCGAACTGGTCGCACGACTGCACCGACAGCATGAAGGTGGCGTCGGGTGGGGTCTGCCACACCCAGGTGTACATGTCCCAGTCGGCATCGACGAACACGCGCTGGATGAGCGTCGGGTCGTCCTCGCCGAACACACCCTGTATCTCCATACCGACATCCTCGAGCATGGGCTTGATGAGCTCCGCGTACAGGGGCAGCCGGTCGATCACCGTGGAGGCGAAAAGACGGAAGCTGAGCTTCTCGCCGTCCGGGCTCTCCCGAACGCCGTCCCCGTCCCGGTCGATGTAACCGGCGGCATCCAGGATCTCGCGGGCCTTGGCCGGGTTGCCGTTGGCCTGCTCCCCCTCGGGTATCTCGAGGTACGAGTCACCGAGACCGGGCGGAAGGACCACCGATCCCTTCACGCCCCTGCCACCGAGTACCAGATCCACCAGACGCTGGCGGTCCATGGCCCACGACATCGCCTCGCGGATCACCGGATCCAGCAACAGCGGGTTGCCGCCCGAATCCGGATGTGGCTGTCCCGGATTGTTCGGGTCCTCGTAGACGTTGATCCCGAAGTGGTCCAGCACCAGTCCCGGATACTCCTCCACCACGACGTTCGGCTCGCCCTGCAGACCAGCCCAAATGTCAGGAGACGAGAGGGTTCCCGTCACGTCGATCTCGTCGTTGCGCAGCGAGTTGGCGATGGTCTCCTCGTTGGCCAACTGCACCTTGACGATCGATTCCAAGGTGCCGGGCTTGGGGCCGCCGTTGGCTTCCCAGCCCCACCAGTCGGCGTTGCGGTCCAGCACGAGGCGGTCGTCGGGCTGGTAGCTGTTCAGCGTGAACGCACCCGATCCGATCATCTCGTCGTTGCCGAAGATGTCGATTTCCTCGGGGGACATGCCCTGCCAGATGTGCGCCGGGATGATGGGCGCCCCGACGCTCGGGTCGAGGGCCGGGGGACCTGAGAAGTGGAGCACGACCGTCAGGTCGTCAGGCGCCTCGACCGTCTCGAGCGGCTCGAAGAAGCCTCCGAACAGACCCTTCTTGGTGTCCCGGTAGAGCTCGAACGAGTACTTGATGTCCGCCGATGTGAGCGGCTCACCGTCGTGGAACTCCACACCTGCGCGGATCGTGTAGGTCACCGTGGCCCCACCGTTGGACAGTTCCCTGCTGGTGGCCAGGGCCAGCTGGGGTGAGAGGTTGTCGTCGAACTCCATCAGCCGGTCGTAGACCAGCCAGTGCATGTCCGGGGTTGATACGGTCACTACCGGGTTGGGGGTGTCGAAGATGTTCAGGTGCCCGAACCGCATTACGCCCGACGCCGTCTCGCCTCCGCATGCCGCGGCAACCACTGGGGAAGCGAGCATCGCCGCCATCCCGGCCTTCCCGGTGTAGGCCATGAACTGCCGCCTGCTAATCGGGTTCTGCAGGATTCCTTCCGTATTGGACATCGAGCCCTCCTCCACCCGGTTCGACTCGTGCGTCCGGGTTATCGCCTCAACAGGGTCCTCGGGGATGTACTACCAGCACGCATGAGGCCGATGAGTGCCCTCCCGTCCCGCGCAAGGGTATCACGGGCGACTCGGCCAGTCTCGTACGTCTCGGGAGATCGTTAGACACCGGACCGAAACCACCTTGCAAGGACCGGGGATGGTCCGACACCGGTGTGGGGATCAGCGGTTCGCGCGCTGCCCATACAGCATCTATGACTCGGGATCGAGCGCGCCCATATCAGGTTCTCCACCAGTGGGGGGTTCTTCGCACTCGTGGGGGGTTCTTCGCACTCGGTATACAAGCCGAAACAACACATCAACTGGTGGAATCCCCCCAACATCACCTATCCGCGCGGTCCCATATTACTAACACCTTGCAAGATAAACTCATAGCAACTTCAATTGAGAAGGAAGGCAACGTGAGGATTCCCGGTGCAGCCAACTGAAGACTCATCCCACGACGACCACCACCACGACCACGACCACCACGACGACCATGACCACGACCACCACGACCACGACCACGACCACGACCACGACCACGACCACGACCACGACCACGAGCCGGCTACAGGACTGCTCTCTAAGTTGAGACACCTTGTTGTGCCTCACTCCCACGACCACAGTGAGACGATCCAGTCGGCCGACGAGTCGAGCGAAGAGGGGATACGGGCCGCCTGGATCGGGCTGGCCGGCATGATGGCAACCGCGGTGGCACAGGTAGTGATCGTTGCCCTGTCAGGTTCGATCGCATTGCTGGCTGACACCATCCACAACCTTGGCCATGCCGCCACTACGATCCCGTTGATCGTGGCGTTTCGCATGGGCCGCTGGCGAGCTACCAAGCGATACACGTACGGCTACCGGCGAGCCGAGGACCTCGTCGGGCTGTTCATCGGGTTGATCATCCTGGTAAGCGCGGCGGTCATCATCTGGGAGTCCGTCGACGCCTTGATCAACCCGCGCGTGGTGACCAATCTCTGGTGGGTGTTCGCGGCAGGGATTGTCGGTTTTCTCGGGAACGAGATCGTGGCTGTCTATCGGATCCGCGCTGGTCGACGGATTGGCTCTGCGGCGCTGATTGCTGAGGGCCAACATGCACGAGCGGATGGACTGACATCAATCGCAGTTGCGATCGGCATGGTCGGAGTCTGGCTCGGCTTCCCTCAAGCCGACCCGATCGTGGGATTCCTGATCGCGATTGCGATTATTGGAATACTCATATCGGCCATGCGTACCGTGGTGAGGCGGCTGATGGACGGTGTCGATGAGGGCTTGATTGACGACCTCACCGCCACGGTCAAGGAAACGCCCGGCGTGGTGGCGGTGGACGCGGTGCGCGCCAGGTGGTCAGGCCATCGGATGTCGGGTGAAGTCGCAATCCAGGTCGACTCAGCCCACACAGTGCTCCAAGGTCACCGGATCGCCGAAGAGGTCGAACACGCCGTACTTCATGCGGCGCCCAATATGGATGGCGTTGTGGTCCACTTGCATCCTGCGGTCTCTGCACATGAGGCGTTGAGTCTGCATGAGCTCTCGGGCCACCACGCCAGTCGCGAGGCCAGGGACGCTTACATAGGACGCCAGGCCTCCCAGAGCCTCGCTTCGACGGACGACTGACTCAGCGCTGCACGTGTGTAGCGCTGAGTCATGGCTCAGTGTCTTCCCCAGGGCTGGCGATCTTCATCTCCGCCCCGGCCGTCATCCTCGCCGGCCCAGGACTCAGTCATGCCTTCGACGCTCGAGCCGCTAGTCCGGCTTCGCGAGAGGGGTCTTGATTCGGAGCCGCCTCCTATGACCAGCGCAGGGAACAAACCAGGCATGAGGCTAAGGACGCGGACCCTCACCGCAGACCACCGCGGTTTACCGATCAGTGGCGACCTCGCCTGCCTTCTAACCGCCGCCGATGGCGGGAAGGAAGTGCACCTCGGCGTCCTCGGGTAGCGGCTCGTAGATGGCATCGGCGATGATCTCGCCATCTATGGCCACGGCAATGCCCGATTTCAACTGCTCCCCCACACCCGGGAACAGCCGGTCGAGTTCGGCCACGAGCGAACGCACGGTGGCAGCCTCTACCTCTACCTCCTCGACCCCTCCGGTGAACCGTCGCAGGGCCGAACCGAGGAAGACGCGGGCCATCAGCCGCCGTTGCCACCGATCGCGGCCAGCACCTTCACCGGCGACATCGGCAACTCGCCGAGCCGCAGACCGGTGGCGCCGTGTATGGCGTTGGCGATGGCCGCCATCGGCGGGACGATCCCCACTTCGCCGACGCCCCGCACGCCGTACGGATGGCCCGGGTTGGGCACTTCGACCACCACGGTGTCGATCATGGGAAGGTCCGAGGCCACCGGCATCCGGTAGTCGAGGAACCCGGGGTTCTCCATGGCTCCCCGATCATCGAAGATGTACTCCTCGTTGAGAGCCCAGCCGATCCCCTGGACCACCCCTCCCTGCATCTGGCCCTCTACGTAGCTGGGGTGGATGGCCCGGCCGGCGTCCTGGGCCGTGGTGTAGCGCAGGATGGTTACGGCCCCGGTCTCGGGGTCGACCTCCACGTCGCAGACCTGGGTCGAGAAAGCCACGCCCACGCCGCGTGCGTTCAGGGAGGCCGAAGCGGTGATCGGGCCACCCGTCTTGCCCGACGATTCGGCGAGGTCCTCCGTCGTGAGGGGAGCGCGATCGCCGTCGACATGCTGAGCACGGCCGTCCACCCACTCCACCTCGTCGACGTCGACGTCCCAGATCTTGGCGGCCCTGGCCCGCATGTCGGCCACCAGCTCGCGGCATGCCTCGATCACCGCCATGCCCGTGGCGTGCGTTACCCGGCTTCCGCCGGTCAGGTCGGTGAACCCGATCGACTCGGTGTCGGCGATGATCGGCGTGATCCGGTAGACATCGATCCCGAGTTCCTCCGCCGCCATCAACGCCATCGAGGCGCGGCTGCCGCCGATGTCGGGGCTTCCCGTCATGACCGAGGCGCCCCCGTCCTCGTTGATGTGCACCGTGGCGCTCGAGTTGGAACCGATGTTGAACCAGAACCCGCTCGCCACCCCGCGGCCCTGGTTGGGTCCCAGCAACTCCGAGTAGTGGGGATGGTCCTTGATCGCCTCGACCGTCTCGCGGTACCCGATCTTGCGGAACTTGGGACCGTAGACGGACTTGACACCCTCCTCGACCGCGTTGCGAAGGCGCAACTCCAGGGGATCCATCCCGATCTCCTCGGCCAGTTCGTCGAGCACCGTCTCGGAGGCAAAAGCGGCCATAGGTGCTCCGGGGGCCCGGTATGCAGCCACTTTCGGCATGTTGTTGACGACGTCGAAGCCCTCGAGGAAGAAGTTGGGAACGTCGTAAGGAGTGAGGATGCACATGAGGCCCAACTGCACCTGCGAGCCTTTGAAGGCGCCGGCCTGGTAGGCCAGCCATCCCTCGGCGGCGACCAGCTTGCCGTCCCGGCGAACGCCCATTTTCAGGCGCATCTTGGATCCCGAGGTCGGGCCCGTGGCACGGAAGACCTCGTCCCGGCTCATCACGATCTTGACCGGTCGACCGGCCTTCTGCGACAGCAGGGTCGCCACCGGCTCGACGTAGACAACGGTCTTGCCTCCGAAACCTCCGCCGATCTCAGCCGGGATGACCTTGATCCGAGAGGGTTCCCACCCGAGTAGCTTGGCGGTGAGGGTACGCACCATGAAGTGTCCCTGGGACGAGCACCACACCACCGCGCGGCCGTCCTCGGCGGTATCGGCGACGACGGCATGCGGTTCGATGTAGCCCTGATGGACGGGCCGGGTGAGGAACTCCCGCTCGACGATCACGTCTGCTTCGGCGAATCCCTGCTCCAGATCTCCCCGCTCGTAGACGTGCCGCGCCGCGATGTTCGAAGCCCTGTCCGGTACCGGGTCGGCGCCTGAGGTGATCAGGTCCGGGTGGAGGATCGGGGCATCGGGCGCCATCGCATCGTCGATATCGATGACATGGGGAAGCACCTCGTAGTCGACTTCTATCGCCGCCATGGCCGCCAGGGCGACCCTCCGTGAGGTCGCCGCCACCGCAGCGAGGGCGTGACCCTCGTACAGCACCTTGTCGCGCGCCATGATGTTGCGGCACAGATCGCGATAGTCCACCGCCCCCTCACCGCCCTCGCCGGCTTCCGATTCCAGCATCGGGAAGTCGGCCCCGGTCACCACCGCCTTCACACCGTCCATGGCCAGGGCCGCGGAGGTGTCGATCGAACGGATCCGGGCGTGGGCGTGAGGAGAACGAAGGACCATCCCGACGAGCATGCCGGGTAGGGATAGGTCAGCGCCGAAACGTGCCCGGCCGGTGACCTTGTCGAGGCCGTCGTGGCGGACGGGCCGGGTGCCCACCCACTTGTAGCCCGGCTTGGTTTCGGTCATGGTTGCAGGGGTGGCGGTAGTGGTCACACCTTCTCCTTTGCCTCCGAAGCTTCTTTCATGTCAGCGGCTGCCGTCAGGATCGACCGGACGATCTTGTCGTAACCGGTGCACCGGCACAGGTTTCCTGCGATGGCATAGCGAACCTCGGTCTCAGTCGGGTCGGGATTCCTGTCGAGCAAGGCTTTCCCGGCAACCAGGAGTCCAGGCGTGCAGATGCCGCATTGCAGGGCGGCACCCACCAGGAAGTTCTCCTGCAGCGGATGCAGCCCGTCCGGACCGGCCAAGCCCTCCACAGTTGTGATGACCGCGCCGTCCGCCTCGGGGGCCAGAACGAGGCACGAACACGTGAGCCGGCCGTCCATGATCACCGAGCAGGCGCCGCAGTCGCCGGTCGCGCACCCCTCCTTGACCCCCATTAGCCCGACGACGTCCCGGAGCGCGTCAAGCAGGGTCTGGTCGCCCTGGCAGAGGAACTCGGCTTCGTCGCCGTTGATGGTGCAGGTGACGTGGGTGCTACTCATACGGTCTTCCTCGCGATCGGCTGGAACTTCATGTCGCGGTTCCTTCCGCCCGGGCGGCTGCCAGCTTGAGTGCCCTCACGGTCAGCACGCCCGCGACCTGGCGGCGGTACTCCTTGGTACCGCGCTTGTCGTCGATGGGGTTGCAGGCGGCGGCCGCCTCCGCCGAGACTTGGCTGAGCACGGAATCCGTCAGGCCCTGCCCAATCAGGGCGGCTTCGGCAGCGGATACGCGGACCACGGTCGGAGCCACTGCTCCCAAGGCGATGGAGGCCGCTGTGCACCGTCCCTCCCCATCCAGCGAGAGACGCGCCCCGGCGCCGACCACCGCGATGTCCATTTCGGTGCGGGGGATGAACCTGAGGTAAGCGTCGGAGGTCCGCGCCGGGGGCCGGTCGAACTCGAACTCGACTACGAACTCGCCCGGACCGAGGGAAGTCGAGCCAGGACCGGTCACCACCGAGTCGACGGGAACCGTCCTCGTACCGCCGGGTCCGGCGATCACCGCTCTCCCGTCGTTGACCACCATTGCCGGAACGCTGTCGGCCGCCGGGGAGGCGTTGCACAGATTCCCTCCCAGACTGGCCCGACTCTGGATCTGATCGCTCCCGATCAGGGCGGCGGCCTCCACCAGTCCGGGGAGGTCGGCTACCAGGGATTCTTCCTCGGAGAGGCGCACGGACGGGGTGGCCGCGCCTATCACCCACGTGTCCCCGACCAGGCGCAGGTCGGTCAGCCGGTGGATCCGCTTTAGATCAACGGCCCGGTCGGGTTCGGGCCGACCCATCCGCAACTGCGGGATGAGGTCCGTGGCGCCGGCGTAGACCTTCGCGTCGCCGTCGCCAGCCAGGACCGCGACCGCTTCTTCGATGGTTGTGGGGGCTACATACCTCACGCTGCAACCGACCTCATACCGCTCCTCTCAGGCGACGAACCGTGGACTCCGACCCAGACATCAGCACGGTTGGCACGCTAGCAGGTGGGGGAATGGTGGGTGGTGAGTGGTGAATGGTGAATGGTGAATGGTGGTGGTGAAGATCTAACCAATCACCAAACTGCTAGTCACCAATCACCAGACCTCAGTGATCTTCGCTCATCATCGCGGAGGCCCTGCGAGACAGTTCTTCGGGGTCCACGTCCTCTACGTGGGTGGAGACTCCCCAGCGGTGTCCCCAGGGATCCTCGAACTGCCCGGATCTGTCACCGTAGAACTGGTTCTCGACCGGGCGTATCTCGGTGGCGCCGGCTGCCAGCGCGGCTGCGTATGTGGCATCGGAGTCCTCCACGTAGACGCTCATGGACATCGGGGTTCCGCCCAGGGTCTTGGGGCCGACGACACCCATCTCGGGCCACTCGTCGGACAGCATCACGAGCGAGTCACCCAGGGCCAACTCGCAGTGCCCGACCCGGTCGCCGAACTCCATACGGTTACGCTCGGTGAACCCCAGGACGCTGGTGTAGAACTCGATGGCCGCACCGGCCCCGTCTACGCATAGGTAAACCGAGACTCGCGGGCGATTGTCGGGGATCTGGTTGGTCATTATGTTCGTCCTTTGCCGGTCGCTAGCCACCAATCACCATAGAGGCGTGTTCGGCGATCGTCACGGTCGGCAGATGGGTGTTGGCCCTCGGAACCTGGGGCATGATCGATGCATCCACCACGCGGAGGCCGTCGACGCCCAGCACGCGGCACTTCTCGTCCACCACCGTCTCCGGACGATCGGAAGGGCCCATCCGGCAACTTCCGCTGGCATGCTGCGCATCCAGGCAGGACCGCATCAGCCAGGCATCGAGGTCGTCATCCCCTAGCTCCACATCTACGTCCAGCGGCTCGGGCCCGAGCCAGGAGTTCGAGGCGACATCGCGGATCGGATCGGTCCGGGCGAACTCCCTGAGGCGCCGGACCCCGTCTCTGAGGCGAGCCAGGTCCCCGGGATCGGACAGCATGCGGAAATCGACCCTGGGTTCTGCCCCGGGGTCAGTGCTGGTGATCGCAACCTCGCCCCGGGAAGTGCTCTCGAACACGCACAACTCCAGCAACCCGGTGCTGTAGCCCTCGTCGCCGTAGCCGCTGAGGTTCATCGACAGCAGGAGCATGTCGTTGGGTACGCCCCCGGCCACGCCCGACCCGTACCGGACGCAGCAATTGGTGTGGCGGGCGTCGGGCGAGGTGGCTCGGGCGTGTTCACGCAACTCGAGCATCAGCCAGATGGCGGGATGCTCCTGCAGACCCTGGCCAGCAGGAAGGTCGGCCACGATGTCTATGCCAAGAGCCGAGAGGATGCCGGTGGGGCCGATGCCGGACCGCTGCAGGATGGCGGGAGTGTGGATGGCGCCGGCACACAGAATCACCTCACCACCGTCGACCTGCCTGAGCCCATCCTCCAAGTGGACGCGCACACCCCTTGCCTGCCCGTGGGACAGCAGGACGCGGTCGACTCGGGCGCCCCCGCGAACGGTGAGGTTCGACCGGTCGCGCACCGGTTCGATGTACGCGTCGTTGGTGGTTACCCGCCGCCCGTCCCGGCTGTTGATGGCGTACGGGGACACCCCCGTGGACCCGGGCGCGTTGTGATCATCGTGCCAGGGATGGCCGATGGCCAGTGCCGCGTCGCGCAACGCCAGATCGACCGCCCCCCATTCCGCCTGCGGGGTCCGGTACACGGGGATAGGGCCGGTGTCCCCGTGATACGGCGCATCCCCGAAGTCGAGGTCGGCCTCCATGCGGTGGATCGCCGGTAGCAGGTCGGCGCTCGTCCACCCCGGCAGCCTCCAGCGGTCAAAGTCCTCCGGCATGGCCTGGATGGCGATCTGCCCGTTTATAGCCGAACTGCCCCCGACTCCCCTCCCCCGCCAGTAGAGCGATGCGTCCTGCACGGAGGTGCGCCTAGCCACCAGCCTCGGCCAGTGGTAGTCGGAGTCGGAGATGATCCGGGCCGGGTTGGGGCTGCGGATGTGCCAGGGCGTGTCGGCCGACCGGTAGTCCATCCCCGCCTCGAGCAGCAGCACCTGCCGATCGGGATCCTCGCTCAGCCGCGCCGCGACCACGGCGCCTGCCGACCCCGCCCCCACCAC
Source organism: Candidatus Spongiisociaceae bacterium (assembly GCA_965219685.1). Taxonomy (GTDB): domain Bacteria; phylum Actinomycetota; class Acidimicrobiia; order Spongiisociales; family Spongiisociaceae; genus JAPPFW01. The sequence goes on from CBDCOH010000002.1 coordinate 3,315,811, forward strand.
GATCGTGTCGTAACCGTTCATGCCATGAACCTACCCGCCTTGCGGGTGTACCCCACACATCGCATCGAATTACACATACGTAACCGTTGTTCTGTTCCTTTTGTTTTCCGCTAACTCAACAATTTACGGCTGTCAAGGCAGGGTGGCGGGTCACCAGGGCAGATCAACACGGCCCTGCCGGACATTCACCCAGGCGCCTGAGGGTATCGGCGCGAGCCTCCATCACACGCCGCGCCGCCGCGGAAACCTGGTCTCTATGTTGTCCCCTTTGGAGACGTAATCCCTGACGGCCCGACGGGCCGCCTTCTGCATGGAGATGCCCTCGGCGGCCGCCCGCTCGCGCAGCGCCGTGCATTCGTCGTCCGTCGGGCGGAGGGTCATGGCCATCGGCGAGATACCATCCGGCGGCCCCGCGCGGTCTCGACCACGGCAGATGGCCCTCGGTACACTCACCCGGCTATGAGCTACGACATCGTGTTCCTCGACCGGGTGGACCTGACTTCTGTCTCGCGCCGGGCGCTGGAGGGGGTCGGCACCGTGAGGAAAGTCCCGGTGACCGCGCAGGAGGATCTCCTGCCGGTCGTGCGCGACGCCGATGCGATCGTCTACCAGTTGTTTCCCAACCACCTCACGCGAGATGTTCTGGAGCGCTGCCGCCGGCTGAAGGTCATCGGCCGGATCGGAATCGGCATGGACCAAGTTGACGTGCAGGCGGCCGCCGACCGCGGGGTGACGGTCGTCAACGCGGCCGGGGCGCAGGCCGCCGCGGTCGCCGACCACGCCATGGCCCTGATGCTGTGCCTGGCCCGCAACGTGGTGGTGTCCCACACGTCCCTCCGAGCCGGCGACCGCCACCCTCCCTGGCACTTCATGGGCTTCGAGATGGAGGGCAAGACCCTGGGCATCGTCGGCTTCGGCGCCATCGGGCGGCGGCTCGCCCACCGTGCATTCGGCTTCGGGATGGTGGTCCAGGCATACGACCCCTACGTGGATCCGGACACCATCGAGCAGGCCGGCGCCACACCCTGCCGCCTGGGGGAGCTCCTCGCCGGAAGCGACTTCGTCTCCATCCACATACCCCTCACGGACGAGACCTGGCACCTCATCGGCGTCGACGAATTCGCCGCCATGAGACGCACCGCGTATCTCATCAACACCGCGAGGGGTCCCATCATCGACGAGACCGCCCTCGTAGGTGCTCTGCATGACGGAGTGATCGCCGGTGCGGGACTGGATGTGTACGAGGAGGAACCGCTGGCTGCCGGAAGCCCGTTGCTTGCCCTCGACCAGGTGGTCCTCACCCCGCACATCGCCGGATGGGCCATCGAGGCGCAGACCCGTACGCAGGAGAGCGTGGTGAAGGATGTGGCCCGTGTGCTGAGCGGCGAGACTCCGATCAGTCCCGTCAAAGCTCCAGGGGGTCCGGCGTCTCCGCGGCGGAGCCCCGCAACCGGCGGCCGCCGACGTGGAGGAACCGGTCGCGCCCCGGAACTGCTTCCATACACAGAGTGGGAGGAGAGCGGGCTTCCCCATCCCAGTTCCACCCACGCCTTCGGGACCGTGCCCGGATTGCGGAAGATCATCGAGACGGAGGGGCCGGTCACTACCGACCGGGCGTACAAGGTCTACGTAAGGGGGGCGGGCTCCACACGGGTCACCAAGCTGGTCAGGGCCAAGCTCGATCATGCTGTCGCCCGTCTACTCGACCAGAAGCAGGTGCAGATCGACGAGCTTGGCGTCGCGGGAAGCGGGGTGGCGCAACGTGTGCTCAGGGTTCCTGGTAGCGCACCGGTCGTGGTCCGCGAGATCGGAAGCCGGGATCTCTACGAGATTCCGCTCAACGAAGTCGTGGCCCTCATGGAACGCAGGCTCGACAACCACCCCGGAGCCTCCCACGAGCAACTGATGCGCCACGTCCTCAATAGCTACGGCTGGAGACGCCTCACCGACAAGGCCCGCACCTACCTGACATCTGCCATCCACCTGATGTATGACTAGGTGTAGGTATCAGGTTACCGATAATATCGGTTCATTAGAGTATAATACCACTCACCACTCACCACTCACCACTCACCACTCACCACTCACCACTCACCACTCACCAACTAAGAGTGATACTCCACGTAGGGGGCCTCTACGCTCGGCACCTTGACCTGGACGACGGCTGGTACTCCTGACTCGAGAGCACGGGTGAGGGCATCGCCGAGGTCGGCCTCGCCTTCGACGTACTCGCCGTGACCGCCCATCGCCTCCACCACCTTCCACCATGCCCGCCGGGGCAGGTCGAGTTCGATCTCGGTTCCGTAGGCACGCTGCTGCGGGAGGGCTATGGCGCCCCACTTCTCGTCGTCGTACACCACCACGACGATCGGCGCCCCGTAACGGAGGGCAGTCTCCAACTCCAATCCGTGGAAAGCGAACCCGCCGTCACCGACGACTACGACCACGGTGCTCGCCGGGGAGGCCAGCTTCGCGGCCACCCCGAATGGAATCTCGGCGCCCAGCGCTCCCGACTGGCCGGCCCGCAGGTAGCGGGAGGGCGGGGTGATCCTCAGCACGGGATCGGCCCAGAAGTCGATGTTGCCGTGGGACGTCACGAAGGTGGTACCGGGCGGCATCACCTTCTCCACCAGAGCAGAGAGCCGAGCCGGATGTATGCCACGACCTTCGACCTGTGGCTCTGCGACCGCCCGGTCCCGCCAGGCTCGCCAGTCCCGCGCGACCCGGTGGCACCAGGAACGGTCGAACGCAGCCGGATCGGACCTCGCCAGGGCGTCGAGAACCACGTCGGAACCGGCGACCAGCCCGAGGTCGGGCCTCAGGAACTTCCCTACCACCGCCGGGTCCGGATGGGACTGGACGATCACCGCGTCGTCCGAGATGAGGCCGCCGTAGCCGAGGTCGGCCTCGAATTCGTGTCCGATGGTCAGCACCAGATCGGCCTGCGCCATCGCGTCGCGAAGAGGCGGGTTGGATCCCAGGTAGCCCACCCCGGCGCAGTAAGGGTGACGTTCGTCCGCCAGACCCCTGCCTAGCCGCAGAGCGACGAACGGAATCCGTAGGCGGTCGACGGCATCGGCCAGCGCATCGTCGGCGACCGACCACAGGATGTCGTCTCCCGCCACCAGCAGGGGGCGGCGGGCGCTCGCGACGAGATGCCCGAGCCGCTCGGCCTGCTCAGCCACCAGCCCAGGACCGTAACGCGAGCCCTTGGCGCGTGTCGCCGAAGGTTGCGGCGCGGCTCCGGCCAGCACGTCCACGGGGATCTCCAGGAAGGCCGGACCGGGACGCCCCGAGGTCATCGCCGTCCAGGCAGCATCCAGGTACTCCTCGATCCGGGCAGGGTCGACCACCCGGGCGGCGTACTTGGTGACCGGCCTCATCACCGGAAGGGGGTCGAAGGACATGACCGACTCCTTGTCCAGAACCGCCACCGGGGCCTGCCCGCCCAGGATCAGGAACGGCACGCCGGCCCGGGTGGCCGTCAGCGCAGGCGTGACCGTATTCGTGACGCCCGGGCCGAGGGTCACCGCACATACTCCCGGAGATCTGGTTACTCGGGCAGTGCCTTCCGCCATGAAGGCTGCCGCCGCCTCGTGGCGGGTGTGGACGATCTGTACCGGGGCCCGCAAGGTGCCGTGGTAGATGGGGTTGAGAGGCCCCCCCGAGACCGAGAAGATGTGCTGCACGCCCCGGGCAGCGAGCAGGTCTACGAGCAGATCGCCGCCGGGATAGTCGGGTGTGGGCAAGGGGTCAGCGTGGTCGGTCTACGGGAGGCCGTCGTGGCATGTTGGTTCGCAGACCGAACATCCTTCAGCCTTCTTGGATCTCGGCAATCACGGCCCCGACATCCACGACTTCATCCTCCGAGACGTACACACGGGTGAGGATGCCCGATGCAGGAGACTCCAACTCGACCTCGACCTTGTCGGTCTCGAACTCGGCCAGAGGCTCGCCCTTGACGACCGGCTCGCCGACCGCCTTCAACCACCGGATCAACTCCGCGTCCTGCATCGACACGCCCCATTTGGGAAGTATCACCTGCATCCCGACCTGCCTTTCCTCACGCCGATCCGACCGCCGCCCGCTCACCCAGGGTCGCACGGATGGCCTCTTCCACGTCGTCGGCGCCCACGTCGAGCCTTCCCTCGAGCACGGGGCTGAACGGAACGGGTGTGTCCGGCCAGGTGACCCTGCGCGGCTGGGATAGCAAGGAGTCCCACGCCCTCTCCGAGACTCCGGCGATTATCTCGGCCGCCAGACCGCACAGGCGGCGGGCCGGGTCGGCGACCACCAGCCGCCCGGTCTTGCGCACCGAGGCGACGATCGTGTCCCAGTCGAGAGGCACGAGACTGCGTGGATCGACCACCTCGACCGAGATCCCGTCGGCCTCCAACCTGTCCGCCACGTCAACGGCCACATGGACGAGCGAAGCCAGCGCCACGACCGTCACGTCTCCGCCCTCCCTCTTGACGTCCGCTGCGCCGAGCGGGATCTCGTACGGATCCCTCGGGACCGGCTCGCGGCGCCGGGCAAGGCGCAGGTCGGCCAGGTATACAACCGGGTTGGGATCACGTATGGCCGCGATCATCAGACCCTTGGCGTCGTAGGGGGTGCTCGGCATCACCACTTTGAGGCCGGCTGTGTGCATCAGGATCGAGTGGGGGTTCTCCGAGTGCTGGGCAGCCGCTGAGCCGGACGGCCCGGTCCCGGCGAAGTAGACGATTGGGAGCTCCACCTGACCTCCGGACATGTAGCGGAGGCGGGCGGCCTGGTTGGCCACCTGGTCCATCGCCACGTAGAAGAAGCTCGAGAACATGACATGGGCAAAGGGTTTCAGACCTGCGGCGGCCGCTCCGACCGCACCACCAACGAACGTCGCCTCCGAAATGGGCGTCTTTCGGATCCGGTTGGGACCGAACGTGTCGATCAGGCCCCGGGTGACGCCGAAGACGCCGCGGTCCACATCCTCGCCCATCACGATCACCGTCTCGTCCTCCGCCATGGCGGAGCGCAGCGCCTGGTTCATGGCCTGCATGAAGTACGCCCTCGCCATCCTCATCCTCCGGCGGAGGCAAATACGTGGTCGAGTGCCTCCTCGGGTGACGGGTGGGGACTAGCCTCGGCGAATTCGACCGCTCTGGAGACTGCTTCCTGCTCCTCCGCGTCGATGGCGTCGAGTTCCGCGGCGGTGATCCCGGCTTCAGTCTGGAGCAGATCCCGGAAGCGGGTCAAGGGATCGCGGGCCTTCCAGCTCTCCACCTCCTCCTCGGTCCGGTAGGCCGACACGAAAGCGCTCTCACCCTCGCTGTGGCCCGAGAACCGGTAGGTGATCGCCTCGATCAGGGTGGGACCCTCCCCCCGGCGCGCCCGGTCGACGGCTTCGCCGACCACCCGCCGGACCTCTAGAACATCGTTCCCGTCCACCTCCATGCTCGCCACGCCGAAGGGTTCGCCCCGGCGGTAGATCCTGCCCGCGGTGAGATCGGTGGTCGGGGTGAACTCCATGTACTGGTTGGACTCGCACAGGTAGATGACCGGGAGCTTCCAGATGGCCGCCAGGTTCAGAGCCTCGAGCAGGACCCCCTGGTTGGCCGCACCGTCACCGAAGAAGCAGACCGTAACCCCGTCGCGACCCAGGACCGCGTCGGCCAGGCCCGAGCCGGTGGCCATCGGGATTCCCCCGCCGACGATGCCGTTGGCGCCGAGGATCCCCAGGCTGGTATCGATTATGTGCATCGATCCGCCCTTGCCCCGGCAGTAGCCGTCCTCCCGGCCGAACAGCTCGGCCATCATCGGGGCGACATCGGCCCCCTTGGCTATGCAGTGGCCATGACCCCGGTGCGTACTCGTGATGTGATCGGTGTCGCGGAGCACGCTGCAGGCGCCGACCGCAACTGCCTCCTCGCCCACGTAGACATGTACGAAGCCGGGCAGCTTGCCGAGTCTGTGGAGTTCCTGGACCATCTCCTCGAAGACACGGATGCGCACCATTCGCCGGTACAGATGCAGGAGGGTCTCGATCTCGGGTATCACGCCGCGGCGAATCCTAGCCTGCCGGGCCTGGAGCCGCATCGGGTCTCGAGATGCCTGCCAGCCCGAATAGGTCGCCGTCAGACCTAGAGTACGCCCGACGTGGAATCCCCCCTCTGCCGGGCAGCTGCCCGCAACGGTTCATGGTCTCTGCGAGAAGGGCCGGGATCAAGACGTCGGTTGGCGGCAGGCCTGTTGGCGCTGACAGTGGCTCTTGCCGGTTCCGGAGCGCACGTATCGCCGGCAGGTGCCGACGACGCGCCGGCACCGCCGTGCTCCGACCTGACGGTCGTGTTCGCCCGGGGCTCCGATCAGCCGCTGGCTACCAACACCGGTTCGGGAATGGCACAGGCCTACTTCGATCATGTCGAGGCGCGCCTTGCGGGCTACTCACTGAACGAATACGAACTGGGGACCCGTGACTACGGGGGTTACCGTTATCGGGCCGTCGGTATCTCGGCGATCCTCGATCTGTATCGCTCCAACATCATCAGGATACTGGTGTCCCTGATCAGGCGGGTCTCCAGTCAGGACGCTGCCGGTTCCTCGTCCGGCAGCGCCACCGACCTGCTTGAGATCAACCTCCTGGGGGCAGTGGAGTACCGGGCGTCTGTTATCGAGGGTATGGGCGAGTTCATCACATACCTCGCGGATCGAAGAGCCAGATGTCCCGACGAGGTCTTCCTGGTCGGCGGGTACTCTCAGGGCGCCCAGGTCATCAGCCGCAGTCTGCCACTCCTCGCCGGGGATACCAGGGATCGGATCGCCCACGTTGCCCTTTTCAGCGATCCGGCCCTCCACCTCCCGGAGGGGGAGAACCCAAGGTTCGTTGCAAACTGTGAACAGGGGATTCCGGTGACCGTGTCAGCCTGGAGACGGGGGAACGTCGGATGCTCGACCAGCAGCGGGATCCTGAATCTCGAACCGTTGAGGTTTCTCAACATAGGTCCTCACACGCCGTACGTACCGTCCGACATCGAGGCCCGGGTCGGGTCGTGGTGTGAACGGACGGATGGGGTCTGCACCGGCCGCGTTCTGGATCTGATTCTGGCCGTGCATTTCGACACGGCGACTCGACGGTTCCACGTACCCATACATGGGGTGTATACGGACATGTACTTCGGTGAGGCGGCGGAGGAAGCCGTAGCCCACCTGGTGGAGTCTTTGGAGTAGCGAGGGCTCATCCCCCGGCACCCGGACGGCGGAGCCGCCGCCCGTCATCCGGCTTGACCGGTTCCCCGTCCCTTCCCGTTGCAAGAGCCTCCAGCCAGTCGGCCCCTGGACTCACGATCTCGTCGCCCACCACCAGCAGTTTGGTGGTCTCGGGCCATTTGGGACCGGCACCCGTGAACAGGCACACGACGGTCTCGTCGGCGGCGATGGCTCCATCCCTCGCCAACGCCCATGCGCCTGCGAGGGAGGCCGCCGAGGAGGGCTCGGGGCTCAGACCCATGGCGGCCGCGTAGCGGGTGGCTGCCACTATCTCCTCCTCCGACACGTCGATCGCCCGACCTCCCGACTCCCGGATGGCGCGTAGGGTCATGGGGCCCCCGGTCGGATCACCGATCGACAGGGCGATGGTCTCCGGATCGACTATGTAGGGAACGGTGTCCGAGCCGTCCCTGAAGGACCGGACGATCGGGTTGGCGGCCACCGGTTGGACTCCGTGCAGCTTGGGGATCGAGTCGGTCCAACCTAAGCGGGCCATCTCCCCGAAGGCCTTCCACGGCCCGTACAGGCCGTCCCCGGCCGCGATCGGGACGATGAAGTGGTCGGGTACCCGGCCGAGCGCAAGGGTGGCGTCGTAGGCCATGGTCTTGTAGCCCTCCATCCCATACGGCGTGGCCACCGGGTTGGGCGTCATGTAGGTGGAGGGGTACCAGCCGTGGTTGCGAACGAAACTCTCCAGCGGAGGCTGGCGCCTCATCTCGACGATCACGGTGGCGCCGAAGAGGCGCATCCACTGCCGCTGGACCACCGGCGCTCTGGGGTCGACCAGGATCACACAGCGGAGACCGCCCCTCGCCGCATAGGCCGCCGCGCTCATCCCGTGGTTCCCGGTGGTCGAGCAAGCGATCCGGTCGTAGCCGAGTTGGCGCGCCATCGACTGGGCGGACGAATGGAAACGGTCTTTGAACGAATAGGTCGGGTTGACGGTCTCGTTCTGGACCCACACACCGGACATCGGGTTCTCGGCGGACTCCGGTAAGCGGACCAGGGGAGTGCGTCCCTCGCCGAGGCTGATCACCGCGCTCTCGTCCGCGACCGGGAGCAACTCCCTGTACCGCCACATGGAGCGGTCGTCGCGCTTGCGCCACTCGTCGATGGAGACGCTGGCGGCCACCCGGTCCTCGTCGTAAACGGTCTCCAGAGCTCCGCCACAGCCACGGCACCCGAAGAAGTGGCCGCCCAGATCGGTCTCCAGCTGACACTCCACGCATCGCAGCCCTACAGCAAACATGCCACCTCCGGATCGCCGGACCGAGCGTAGTGGGCGGCACGAGACCTACGCCGAGCCCCCTTCCATATACTCTCAGGATCCGGCCTGGAAGGAGACCGCAGATGCCCATAGGCGCCAGAGGACCGAACGAACATCTCATCGGGGTGCCGGGCTCTCGCCACGAGCTCGGGACTCCGTCGCTGGTCATCGACGTGGACATCATGGACGCCAACATCGCGTCCCTCGCCGAGCACGCGGCGGCGCATGACTACGAGGTCCGTCCGGTGGGCAAGATCCACAAGTCGATCGAGATAACCCGGCGGCAGGTGGAAGCAGGCGGCCGCGGACCTTGCTGCGCCACCCTTGCCGAGGCCGAGGTCTTCGTGGATGCGGGCTTCAGCGACGTCATGCTGTTCACCTCCGTGGTCAGCGGCCCGAAGCTGGACCGCGTAGCCGAGTTGAACAGCCGGGCTGAGGACCTCCTCGTGTGTGCCGACCAAGCCTCCAACGTCGTCCAACTCGGCGAGGCCGCCCGACGGTCGGGGCGCCCGCTGAAGGTCCTGGTCGACCTGGAGACGGGCAGCTACCGGACCGGCGTGGTGGGCGAGGAAGCCGCCCTGGCCCTCGCCCGCCTGATCGTGGACACGGAGGGCCTCGAGTACGTAGGCCTGCAGGGATACACCGGCCATCACATGAACACGGTGGACTTCGAGGCCCGGCGCACGCGGGGGATCGAAGTCATCGAGCCGGTGGTGCGGGCGGTGGAGCGCCTGAGCAATGAGGGCCTCGAGCCCGAGATCGTTTCGGGCGGGGGGACCGGTACCCACGACATCGACCATGAGGTGGGCGTGTTCACCGAGATCCAGGCCGGCACCTACGTCCTCATGGACACGAACTACTACGAGGTGGTGATGCGCCGCGACGAGCCGCATCCGTTCGGACCGGCCCTCTTCGTCCGGACCGTCGTGCTCAGCAGCTGCCAGCCGGAGTTCGCCATCACCGACGCCGGGATAAAGGAAGTCGACGTGATATTCGGGATCGACCATCCGGCGATCCTGCGCGGAGCGCCTCCAGGAGCCACCTACGAGGTGGCAGGGGACGACATGGGCAAGGTCAGATTCGCCCGCCCCGGCGTTGACCGTCTCGAGGTCGGCGACATGGTGGAGATACTTCCGCCCCACTGCTATCAGACCACGGTTCTATACCGCTACTTCCACGTCGTCAGCGGCGACACCCTGGTGGACATCTGGCCGGTCGACGCCTACGACAACTGGTAGCAGGGGACCGGCATTGACGTCCGGACAGGAGACGCCGCCGGATACCCGTCGGGGGATGCCGATCCTGGCGGTGGACGCGTATACCTCCCAAGAGTGGTTTGACTTGGAGCAGGAACGGATCTTCTCCCGTACCTGGGCTTTCGCAGGTTTGGCCGAGGACATCGGCGAACCGGGCCGGTACGTATCGGTCCAGGCCGGGCTGAACAACATCTTCATCGTCATGGGCCGGGACAGGCGCCTCCGGGCCTTTCACAACATCTGCCGCCACCGGGGGACCCAGTTGCTGCGGGCGGTGGGGAAGACCCAGCGGGCCATCGTGTGCCCGTACCACGATTGGACGTACGACCTGGAGGGCGCCCTCATATCGGTGCCGAGCCGGGAGGCCGAGTTCCCCGACCTGGACATGGCCTGCCTCGGGCTGAGGAAGGCTTCGGTCGATCGCTGGCGGGGGATGCTGTGGGTGCATCCCGACGAGGACGCGGGTTCGATCATGGACTGGTTCGGGGAGGTGGAACCCCACCTGGGTCCCCACGACGTGGACGGGTTGATCGAGCCGAAGAAGTCTCGGGTCGAATACGAGGTCGCGGCCAACTGGAAGATCGTGGTCGAGAACTACATCGACGGCTACCACCTGTCTCACCTGCACTCCGGTACGTTGGCGATGTACGACCACTCGCGCATCGAGTCGGGCTTCGTGGGCCCGCACTTTGCGTTCTGGGAGCCCCTCTCGGCCGACTATCTCCGGAACGTGGAGAGGAACGCGCCCTATCCGCTGGTCGTTCCGGCCGACCGGGCGGGAGCGTGGGTGCCGATGCTGTTCCCGGGTATCGGGCTGGGGGAGACCGAGAGTTCGTGGTCGGTGTTCCATGTGATCCCTTTGGCGCCCGACCGGACGCGGGTGGTTATCCGTTCCAAGGTCGCCGCTGTTCCCTCCGGGGCCTTCCTGTGGCAGTCCATCCGCTCATATGGATTCTGGAGGGGGCGGACCCGGGGCAAGTTCGAGGGTGACTCCTCCGATCCGATGGCCTCCGGCGACTTCACGGCCGAGGACGTCTACGCCTGTGAACAGCAGCAGCGTTCCCTCAGGAGCCCGCACTTCCGGCATGGTCCCTCCTCGGTCTCGGGCGAGGCGGGAGTGCGGGGCCATCAGGAGTTGGTCCGAGAGTGGGTGGAAGGGAGCCGGTGAGGGACGGGTTCCACCGGCTCAGGGTTCTGGAGACCCGGGCCGAAACCAAAGACGCCACCAGCGTGGTCTTCGACGTGCCCCCGCCGCTCGCCGAGGCCTTCCGCTGGAGGCCCGGTCAACACCTCACCCTGCGGTTTCACCTGGAAGGCCGGGAGAGGCGCCGCCCCTACTCCATCTCGGAGTCCCCCTTCGGAGCCGACCCGCTGCGGATCACGGTCAAGCGGGTCCGGGAAGGACTCGTCTCCAACTACATCAACGATCACCTGGCGCCGGGCGACATCGTTGACGTGATGCCGCCGTTCGGTGGGTTCTGCCTGGATCCGGACCCCCGCAATCGACGTACCTACTATTTCTTCGGCGCCGGCAGCGGAATCACGCCGCTATACGCGATGATCTGTTCGGTCCTGGCCGCCGAACCGCACTCGGCTGCCCTCCTCGCCTACGGCAACAGCCACCCCGGCAGCATCATCTTCCGAGACGCACTCGCCCGGCTGGAGGAGGGCTCGGGCGGGCGGCTGCGGGTGAGACACGTCCTGTCATCAACCCCACGTAACTCGCGGTTCGGGCACTGGCGGCGCGGCCGGATAGACGCGCCGGCGGTGGCCGGGTTCATCGACCACCATCCCCCCTACGCCCAGGACACCCGGTACTACGTCTGCGGGCCTGGCGATATGAACCCGGCCGTCCGGGCGGCGCTGCTCGGCATCGACGTACCGGAAGAACGCATCCACACCGAAAGCTACGGGGCCACTGCTCCTCCCGACGACTCCGTCGCCGGGGTCGGCGCCGAGGTGACGGTGCATCTCCGCGGCGAGGTTCTGGAGGTGACAACCGCTCCCGGCCAGACAATCCTGAACGCGGTACGAGACGCCGGAGCTACGCCGCCGTACTCGTGCGAATCAGGCGTCTGCGGCGCGTGCCGAGCACGCCTTCACGCCGGCTCCGCGCATCTGCGCGCACGGATGGCGCTCACCGACGCCGAAATAGCCCGCGGTCTCGTACTCACCTGCCAGGCCCTTCCCACGACATCCCGACTCACTGTCGACTACGGCTGAGACGCACCGACCCGGACCCCGTTGTGGCGCCGGACCGAAGGCTCAGGGCGATCCGGGAGGGCCGTAGCCGCCGCCTCCGGGAGTGGCGATCTCGAAGATGTCGCCCGGACCGACCTCGGCCTGGGAGTTGCCGGCCATCTCCTCGATCCGGCCGTCCGAGCGGTAGATCCGGTTCCGGCCCACCGCGCCCGGCTCGCCGCCACCCACACCGAAAGGCGCGATCGCCCGGCGGGACGACAGGATGTTGACGGTCATCTCGTCACCGAACCGGACCCGGCGCACCGCCCCGTCACCGCCCCGGTGCCTGCCCTGTCCTCCCGAGCCGTTCCTCACCTCGAAGCTGTCCAAACGCACCGGGAACCGCCACTCCAGCACCTCCGGATCGGTGAGACGGGAGTTGGTCATGTGGGTGTGCACCGCGCTCCGCCCGTCACGCCGGGGGGTGGCGCCCGCCCCACCGCAGATGGTCTCGTAGTACTGGTAACGGTCATTGCCCCAGATGAAGTTGTTCATGGTGCCCTGCGATCCGGCCACCACCTCGAGGGCGCCGAACAGGGTGTCGACGATCTGCTGGCTGGTCTCGACGTTGCCCGCTATCACCGCGGCCGGGTACTCGGGATTGATCATCGAGTTCTCCGGCAATACGAGGGTGACCGGCTTCAGGCACCCCTCGTTGAGGGGAATGTCTGCGTCCACCAGGCAGCGGAACACGTAGAGAACCGCGGCGTGGGCCACCGCCCTCGGTGCGTTGTAGTTGCCGGGATGGGTTCCGCTCGTGCCGGTGAAATCCACGACCGCCGTACGGTCCTCCCGGTCGACCGTGATCTCCACCACGATGCGGCTCCCGTCGTCCATGTGTCCTACGAAGGACGAGTCGACGAGGGCGTCGATGACCCGTCGCACCGACTCCTCGGCGTTGTTCTGGACGTGGACCATGTAGGCGTGGACCACGTCGAGCCCGTAGTGACCGATGACGGCCCGCAACTCGGTGGTCCCTTTCTCGCAGGCCGCCACCTGCGCCTTCAGGTCGGCGATGTTCTGGTCCGGGCTCCGGGCCGGGTAGGGACCGCCCGCCAGCAGGTCCCTCAACTGCGGCTCCCGGAACCTGCCGCCGGACACGAGGGTGAAGTTGTCTATGAGGATGCCTTCCTCATCCACGGTGGTGCTGTCGGCGGGCGCCGAGCCGGGAGTGCGACCGCCGATGTCGGCGTGATGACCCCGCGTGGCCACGTAGAAGATGACCGACTCCTCGGTCTCGTCGAACACCGGTTTTATCACCGTGATGTCCGGCAGGTGGGTCCCGCCGTTGTAAGGGGCGTTCATGACGTACACGTCTCCCGGGGCCATCCCTGCGGGGCCGCCCCGGTCCCGGATGATCGACTTGATCGACTCGCTCATGGATCCGAGATGAACCGGCATGTGGGGCGCATTGGCGATCAGATCACCCTCGGGGTCGAACAGGGCGCAGGAGAAGTCGAGCCGTTCCTTGATGTTGACCGACACGGCGGTGTTCTCCAGCACCAGGCCCATCTGCTCGGCGATGTTCATGAACATGTTGTTGAAGATCTCCAACCGGACCGGGTCGGCGTCTGTACCGATCGAAGCCCGGCGCGGCAGCGGCACCACCCTCTCCATCACCAGGTCACCTGAGAGGCTGATGACTGCCTGCCAACCGGGCTCGACCACCGCCGTCGAGGTCGGCTCGATGATCACGGCCGGGCCGTCCACCGGGTAGCCGGCGGGGATCGCCGCCCGGTCGAAGAAGGGAGTGGCTACCCACCGACCCTCCACGTAGGTGTCATGGGTGTCCATGGGATGGAGGTCTCCGCCGGCGACCGGCGGTAGGCCGAGGGGGACCTCGTGGCTGTGCCCGACCACCTCCACCTGCATCGACTCGACCTCCAACCGGGTCCCGGGGGACAGGAAACCGAACCGCGCCATGTGAGCGGCAGCGAACCCGTCGGTGACCTCGCCCACCGATCCGGCCGGCACCTCGAGGGACGTGTCGGAGCCCCGGTACCTGACCCGGACCCTCCGCACGACCTCGGTACGGTCGGCGCCGACCCCCTGGGTCTGCATCGCTGCGGTGCCGTCCGCCGCCAGTTCCTCGAAATCCCGCTCAAGCCGCGCCAGCAGGTCCTCGTCGAGAGCGGCCTCCACGGAGCGGTCCCTCACCACCCGGACGTCGGCCAGCCCGATTCCGAAGGCCGACAGGACACCGGCGTAGGGATGGCTAAGGACCCGACGCATCCCCAGGCTGTCGGCCACCCGGCAGGCATGCTGGCCAGCCGCGCCCCCGAAGCATGCGAGCGTGTATTCGGTCACGTCGTAGCCGCGCTGGACCGAGATCTTCTTGATCGCGTTGGCCATGTTCTCCACCGCGATCTCGAGGAACCCTTCGGCGGCGTCCTCCGGAGTCCGGGGAGTTCCGGTGGCTGCCGCGATCTCGTCGCTCAGGACGCCGAAGAGGGACCTCGTGCGGCGGGCATCGAGGGGCTGGTCGGCACCGGGCCCGAAGACCTTCGGGAACAGATCGGGCTGGAGGCGCCCCATCATCACGTTGCAGTCCGTGATCGCCAGTGGCCCTCCGTTGCCGTAGCAGGCCGGTCCCGGATCGGCACCGGCGGAGTCGGGTCCCACCGTGAGGCGACTCCCGTCGAAGTGGAGGACGGACCCGCCTCCTGCGGCCACCGTATGGATCAGCATCATCGGTGCCCGGACCCGCACGCCGGCCACTTCGGTCTCGTAGGTCCGTTCGAGTTCACCGGCGTAGTGGGACACGTCGGTCGAGGTTCCTCCCATGTCGAAACCGATCAGGCGGTCGTATCCGGCGGCCAGGCCGGTCCGGACCATCCCGACCACGCCCCCGGCCGGCCCCGACAGCAGGGCATCCTTGCCTTGGAAGGAGTGTGCGCCGGCCAGGCCTCCGTTCGACTGCATGAACATCACGCGGGGCCGCCGGGCCGAGATCGACGCCAACTGCCGCTCCACCCGCTCTATGTAGCGGCGGAGGATGGGAGACAGGTAGGCGTCCACGACTGTGGTGTCCCCGCGAGCCACCAGCTTCATCAGGGGGCTCACCTCGTGGCTGACCGAGACCTGCCCGAACCCGAGGCGCCTGGCGACGGCGGCTGCCCTCTTCTCGTGGTCGCGGTAGCGGTAGCCGTGCATGAACAGGATCGCCACCGAGTCGATCCCTCTTGCCCTCGCCGCGGCCAGGTCGGCTTGGACCGCCTTCTCGTCCAGGGGGACGATCACCTCGCCCCCGGCACCGATCCTCTCGTCCACCTCGATGACCGACTCGTAGAGCATCTCAGGGACTTCGATGTCTAGTTCGAACAGATCCGGACGGGTCTGGTAGCCGATCACCAGTGCGTCCCTGAAACCCCTGGTGGTCACGAGGACGGTCGGCTCGCCCCGGCGCTCCAGCAGGGCATTGGTGGCCACGGTCGTACCCATCTTGACGGACTCGATCGGTGCCTCGCCGCCCGTCTGGCGGAGGATCCTCCGGATGCCCTCGATGGCGGCGTCCCGGTAGTGGCGCGGATTCTCGGAGAGCAGCTTCCCGGTGAGAACCTCACCGTGGGGCGTGCGGGCAACCACGTCCGTGAAGGTGCCTCCGCGGTCTATCCAGAACTGCCAACCTACGCTCTGCGGCGCCATGACTGCTCCTCCGTGCTCGTGTTGGGTCGTTGTTCGACTGCTTTGCCTGGCCCGACGCAGCGGCTAGCGGGCACCGCCCGGGTTGGGAGTCAGGATTCTCCTGGGGTTCTCGACGAGCATGTTGCGGATCTGCTCCCCGGTCACGCCGAGGCTCCGCAGCAACGGTACCGCCCATTCGAGGACCAGCGAGTACCCGGACCCGCCGTAGCGCTTCCACAGCATCCGCATCCCCACGTCCTGCGCCATCACGATCTGGCGGTCGTACCCCTCGCTGCAGAGGACGGCGATGGCGTTGACCCGCTCGATGTCCGAGGGCATCCGGCATCCTCCCAGGAACGCGGGCAAGTTCATCCCCTCGTAGCCGAAGGTGTCGTAGGACAGGGTGATGCCCCGCTCGAGGAGGCGCCGGTGGTAGTCCAGGTGGTCGAGGCTCAGATCGCAGTGGCTGAGGTAGAAGCTGGCAAGGTCCGCGCCTTCCTCCTCTATCAGGTCTACGTAGGCCTCCCCCACCGTGGCGATACCGCCACCGCGGGCGTCGAAGATCGACGGGTGGATGGTGAAGCCCACCCCGGTCCTGACCTGGGCGCGGCAGGCGGCTCGTAGGATCTTCTCCTCCTCGGGATGGTACGGAAGCGGTTCCTCGGAGCAGGCGCACTCACCGATGGAGCCCGCCCGGATCCCGGTCTCCCCGATTCCCACGTCGATCTCCTCCACCATCAGGTCGGCAACCTCATCGGCGTCCATCTCGCTGACCCACGCCGGGTGCATCCCGTGCTTGTAGAACCCGGTGGTAGTGACGATGTTCAGACCGGTCGCCTCCGCGATGCGGCGAAGCGCCACGGGATCCCGGTTGAGGCCCACACCGGTGTTGTCGACCACGGTTCTCCCGCCGTGCGCTGCGAAGTGGCCCAGTTCCTCGGCTGCGATCCCCTCGTCGTTCAGCGACATGTTCTCCCGGTTGGGCGCCCCGCGACGGAGAGCGCCCAGGATGTCGATGGTGATCGGCAGATCCCAATAGGGAAAGTCGGAGGGATCCTCCCGGTCCGCGTTGAGCGCGGGTCCTCCGCCTGAGTAGACGTGTTCGTGTAGCAGGACGATTCCGAGTGCGTCCGGACCTACCGGTCCGGTGACCGTCTGGATCATGTTCATTCGGCACAGCCTCCATAAGGGTGATTCGAATCTTATGCCTGGTGGCTGGTGGCTGGTGGCCGGTGGCAGGTGGAGGTCTTACCGCACTGACAACTGTTATCTCAGGACATTCCGGCGGACCGGCCCCGATGTTGGAAAACCTGTTGAAGGTCGAACCGGCTGGCAGTAGTCTCGCCGGAGGGGCTGGACTGCCGCACGGGACGGTCAAGGGACTGGATGCGCAGCAGCTGGCGGGAAGGAGACGGCAATGGCATTGCCGAGCAGAAGGGATTTTCTAAAGAACTCAGCGAAGGTCGGAGGTGGTCTTGCCCTGCTCGGGGTGGCGGCTTGCGGGGAGGACGAGCCCGCTCCCACCACCGCGCCGCCCACCACCGCCGCACCGACCACTGCGCCACCCACCACGATGGGCATGGAACCGGTGACCATAACGATCCTCACCGCCGACCAGTCCGCGGTTCAGTTCTTCACCGACATCGGACCTGACTTCGCCGCTATGCACCCCGATTTCGACATCACGTTCGACATCCCGGCCGAGCAACCGGCGGAGGTGCGGCAGCGGGTCCTTGACCAGTTGGCAGCCGGTGAGAAGATCGCTGACAGCACCGATCTCGACAGCGAGGACACGTGGAATTCGGCTCTCGCCGCCGGACTCCACGAGTCGGGTCTCTACGACTTCACGGACGCCGCCCAGCCCTGGGTGGACCAGATCGCGGGAGGCATGCGCGAGGGCAAGTTCAAGGGTCGCTACTACGGCATTCCCGGACTTCTCTCGGCGGTCACCTACTACTACCGCGCCGATCTCTTTGAGCAGGCCGGGATAAGTGCCGACTTCGCGTCCTGGGACGACTTCATCGAGGGCGGGAAGAAGCTCAAGGCTGCCACCGGCGCCAACATCATGATCATCGAGGACAGCACCTCGAGGCACTTCAACTACATGATGCCCCACGCCGGCGGGAACGTCTTCGACGAGGAAGGGGCCGTCAATCTCGATGCCGATGAGAATCTGGAGGCCCTCGAGACCCTCGTCCGGATGGTTCGCGAGGACATCGCCTTCACGACCAGCGAGTTCTACGGGGCCGGGACTTTCGAGGCCTATCGCGACGACACCATCGGTGGCGCCTACATGCCCAACTGGTACGGCGATCTGCTGCTGCCCCCGAACCTGCCGGAGCACCAGGGCAGATTCAAGATGGCGCCGCCTCCGAAGTTCGAGGCCGGCTACACGAGCGCGCGTGGTGGAGCTCCCATCTATCCGGTCCTGGCCGGGCCGCATCAGGAGTTGGTGTTCGACTTCCTCGCCTTCGGGTTCCTGTCGGTGGAGAACAACGTCAAGAGGTTCGAGGACTTCGCGACGCCTCCGATGAACCTGGCGGCCTACGACGATCCGGCCTTGGCCGAGGCGGTGCATCCGTACCTGGAGCAGCCCGTGGCGCCGGTCTACACGGCGATGATCGAGAACTTCGCCACCGTCAACACCCACCCGCTGCTTATCCGGGCCCTGGACCATCTCACGACCAACACGGTTCCGCCCGTGCTGGCGGGGGACAAGGAGCCGGCAGCCGCCCTCAAGGAGGCGGCGGACGCGATCCGGGCGATGGCCGGAGAGTGATAACCGGCACCGTCGTCCCTGTCACGGACCGCGGTGCGAGAGCGGGAACTCGATCAAGAGATGACGAGCGGACGGAGCCGCTGGTCGACCGAGAAAAAGTGTCGGCCGGCGGCCGGTCTCTCCGACTCCGAGCATCCCGGTACGCAACAGGACTGAGTTGACTTCCCGATCCGACGAATCGCGCTCTGACCTGCGGTCCCTGTTCCGTGGCTCGAGGGAATCGCGCCTGGCTCCCTACCTGTTCCTGGCGCCGTTCCTGGTCCTGTTCACCATCTTCACGATCTACCCGGCTGCGCTGGGTGTCTACCTGAGCCTCACCAAGTGGACGGGAGCGGTCGGCCAGGAACCCGAGTTGATCGGCCTGTCCAACTACCGGCGCATGCTGAAGGATCCGTCGTTCATCACCTCCCTCACCAACACCGCATGGCTGGCGGTGGGCGCCGTCATCGTGATCGTCCCGACCGCCCTGTTCCTGGCGGTGGTCCTGAACACGCAATGGATACGTCTGCGTACCTTCCTGCGGACCGCCTTCTTCCTCCCGATAGGCACCCCGACCGTGGTGATAGCCATGGTTTTCATCGTGCTGTACAGCGAGCACTACGGGGCGCTCAACTGGCTTCTCGGCCTGTTCGGTGTCGGGCCGTTCGATTTCACCGGGACCCCCGCCTTCGTCAAACCCGCCATCGTCGGGCTCCTGCTGTGGCAGTGGACCTCTGTTCCCATGATCTACTTCCTGGCCGGCCTGCAGGGCATCCCGCCTTCCCTGTACGACGCCGCCCTGGTCGACGGGGCCGGACCCTGGGCGTCGTTCCGGAGAGTGACCCTCCCCCTGCTGCGGCCCGTTTCCCTCCTGGTCCTGGTCCTGCTGGTCAACGACGCCATCCGTATCTTCGACCAGATATTCATCCTCCTGTTCTTCACCGGCGCTCCATACCAGACGAGCGGGGGACCGGGAGAGCAGGGACTGACGCTCGTCCTGTATATGTACCGCTCGGCGTTCCGGTTCAGGGAGTTGGGCTTCGGCGCAGCCGTGGGCGTCTCGATCTTCGCACTGGGGCTGGCCATCGCCCTCGTGCAGTTGTGGAGGTTCGGTGCGCTGAGAAAGGAGGGCGGCGGTGCCGGCAACTGACACCGAACGCCGCCCGGCGACTCCTTCCGCGGGATCGCTCGACACGTCCGTGTACCGTCGGCGGGCTGTCCGCGTCCTCCTCCAGGTCCTGCTCGTCATCGCGGCGCTGGTGGCTCTCTACCCGCTGATCTTCATGGTGTCCGGCTCCTTCAAACGCGTCTCCGAACTCACGTCCCTGCCCCCCACCCTCATCCCGAGGGCGTTCGACCCGGGCGGCTACGAACAGCTGGCGACCACCGGATTCCCCCGGTGGTTCGCCAACAGCATCTTCGTGACCGCTCTCCGCGTGAGCCTCACGATCCTGGTCTCGTCGATGGCCGCCTTCGCGTTCGCCGTGTACCGCTTCCCGTTCAGGCGGATCCTGTTCATCATCGTGGTCGGATCCCTGCTGCTCCCCTTCGAGGTGCTCTACCTACCGCTGCTTTCGCTGATGATCGACCTCGACTGGATGAACACCTACCAGGCCCTGATCCTCCCGTTTGTCGCCAGCGGCTTCTCCGTGTTCGTGATCCACCAGTACATGGTCAGCCTGCCGTCCGAGCTCATCCAGGCGGCCCGGGTCGACGGAGCGTCGGAGTGGCGTATCTACTGGAACGTGGCTATGCCGCTGGCGCGGCCCATCCTCGGGGCGATCAGCGTGATCCTCTTCATACAGACCTGGAACAGCTTCTTCTGGCCCCTGATCGTCCTCCAGGACACGGACCTGTTCGTCCTACCGGTGGGCCTGACCGCTCTGCTCGCACGGGTGTTCCACGAGCAGGACATGTGGACGGCGGTCCTGGCGGGGAGCACCCTGATGACCATCCCGATGGTGATCGTCTTCCTTGTGATGCAACGCCACCTGGTCGCAGGACTAACGGAGGGCTTCAAAGCCTGAGGCCCCCCTGTTCGGAGTCCTGCCCCGACCCAAGGGGTCATACATCGAAGTAGGACACGGAACCCGGAATGAGACCCATCAACCGCTGGTAGGTCTGGACGACCTGCCGCTCTGTCATGCTCGCCAACAGATCGGCCGCCAATCGCTGTGAGCTGTCCCCGCTGTCACGCCGATCCCGTATGGCCTGTGGGAGCAAGGCGCGATCACGATGTTTCTTGCTTCCGATCACGTCGACGTAGACGCTGAACAGCGTCTCGAGCATCCGCCGTTGACCCGCTCGGATGCTGACAACCCTCGGATGCTGGATGACGTAATGCTTCGTCAGCCCCTTCAGCAGTTTGACGTCGAACTCGGCCTCCTCGTCAATCTTGACGAGTCGTGTGTCCTCGGCCGTCGCCTCGCGTAGCGATATGGCATTGATGAACCTCGTTATCAGCGCCGACGCGGCAGTCCGTAGCGCCTCCCGCTGCTGCCTTCTACCGTCGAACGGAGCATCAAGGGGTAGAAAGTAGAGGTCGATCAGATACACCAGTCTCTCGGCCGCCTTGGTCTGGTCTTCGGTTAGATCCTCCTCCTCGTGCAATTCCTCGGCCACCCGGTCTATCTCAGTGGTCATGCCGCTTGAACCGTTGGAGCCTCGCGTATAGAGCCTCTCGAGTGGGATCAGGCCCGCACGGTAGAAGTCTTCCAGATCATGGACGGCATAGGTGATGTCGTCGGCCCAATCCATCAACTCGGCCTCGACACTTAACTGCCCTTCCCGAAGGTCTGCGCTGTCCCGGGCCCATTCGAAACAGTCGGTGTCCTCCCCGTAGGCACCCCACTTACCTTTGTTCTCACCAGCCTTCTCCCCACAGCCATGGGTATTTGAGAATGGCGTTGAGCGAGGCTCTTGTGAGGTCCAAGCCCGGAGGTTCCTGCTCTGCATAGCGGACAGCCAGCCTGGTGACGATGCGGAAGGACTGCGGGTTTCCTTCAAATCCCTCAGAGAGGCCGCTATCCCGCATTGCCCTGTTGATCGCGGCCTCACCACCATGGCCGAATGGCGGGTGACCGAGGTCATGAGCAAGGCCCGCCAATTCTACGACATCCGGATCAGGCCCTCCGCACACCTTCAACAGATCGCGAGAGGACTTCTGGATAAGCCTCTCGGCCATCCGGCGTCCTACTTGTGCCACCTTGAGTGAGTGCGTCAGACGGTTGTGGAACACATCACCTTCGGTTGCCGACACAACCTGTGTGACACCGCTGAGGCGACGGAACTCATCTGAGTAGAGAACCCGATCGCGGTCACGCTGGAATTCGCTTCGGTATTCCCCTTCTTTCCGCCGGGATCCCGAGTAACGCTCAGGCCCTCCCCTCATCGACGGACTAGACGGATGCCCTCGATGCCCGTGTCAAGACTCCCGCGGCTCACGAGCTCCAAAACTGCGATAGAAACCTGCGCATGGCTGAAGTGAGGATCATTGAGGCGTCGCTTCACCTCTCGCACGTTCGTGATCGTCTCTCCATCCTCGAAGAGCCTCAACACCCGTTGTCTGCGCTCCCGGCGCGCGGCCATCACCTGCATAATTCGTTGCCTGCGGCTATCGCTTCTCGTCGGAGTCCGCTCCATCCCTCTCCCCTTCCCCCTGCTTGAACTTACGTCAGTGTAAGTAATAGCACGTGGGTATGACAGCCCTGGTCGGGATCGTCGGGATCTGGTTTCCTAGCTTCGTTCGATGACTCCGCAGGCAACTCGGTCGCCGGCCCCGGGTTCCGCGCCGTAGCTGTCGGGTTTGGCGTGGATGATGATCGCGGAGCCGTCGGCGTCGAAGAGGGATCCATCGGCACCGGCCGCGAGGGAGATCCGGTCGGCGAAGTAGTCGGTGCGTGCGATACCGTCGTCGCCGGCGTGGATGTTAGGTAGGTCCCCTGGATGCCAGCTCTCCGCGTGCATGAAGCCGTGGCCCTCGTCGTCGGGATCGAAATGGCCTCCGGCCGCCGAGAAGTCCGGCGTGCAGGCGCCAACACCATGGATGTGGAATCCGTGCGGTCCGGGGGTCAGCCCGCTGATCTCGGCGGAGATCAGAACACCGTTGGGTCCTTGCGTCAGGACGACCTTGCCCATCGGGTCGCCATCGGGCCCCGACATCGACGCTACGGCCGTTTGGCCCACCGCGCTCGTTTCCTCCCCGCACGCCGCCAGGCCGACTACTACCACCAACCCCAACACAACTACAGCAATACGTCGCATTATCACTCGAGTCCTTTCGTTTCCTAAAGTCACGTCTTCTAAGGATTTCGCTTTCGTATGTCCCCTATTCCTCAACCTCTATGCACACCTGAGATCGTCGGGGTCCCAGCGGAACGAGGTCGGCGGCTCCCGGGAGATGCGCTCCCGCGTGTCCAGCCACATATCCCGCCAGATGGCGGAGTCTTGCACCACGGAAGCCGGATCCGCCCGGCTGCGAGCCACGAAGCTGGGTGCCCAGTCCCGTCCGGTAGGCGCTCCGACCGGCGAGTAACGCAGGTCGAAGCTCCATCGCAGTTCGTCGCTCAAGTTGGGCAGGGAGGAGTGGACGGTGCGCCGGTGCATGAACAGGACATCGCCGGGCTCCATCTCGACCGGAACCGCTCCCGGAGGGACCCGTTCCTCCGGGATGTGCAGGCCCTTGGTCTTGGGTGTGTCGAGGCAGTGCAGGATGAGTTCACCCCGATGGCTCCCCGGCACGACGAGGAGGCACCCTGTCTTGAGTGTGGCTTCGGTCAACGGGATCCAGACCGTGAGGATGCCGGTCTCGTCGCCGGCCTCGTGGACCACACTCTGATCCTGGTGCCAGACGGTCCGGGAGATCATGGTGTTGAAGTAGAGATCCTCCGGAACGAGGTGCTGGGGCGGTTTCATCCGGGCGTGCTGGACTGGATGCACCAGGATCTCGGGCCCGATGAAGGCCTCCACCGCATCGAGGAGGTTCTCGTTGGCCAGCAGACCGAACACGGCCGGGCCGAGATGGATGGGTGTGTCGGGCGTGGTACGGGCTCCCGGCAGGCAGATGTCGGTATGCGCGAAGACCTGCCCACGACTCTCGACGGCAAGACGGATCACCCGGTCGCCGAGCGGTAGGTCCGAGTAGCGATCCGCCACGACCCCATCCGCCTCCATCCGGGCGGATACATCGTCGATCAGTTGGTCGTACTCCTCGAACAGCGGGAAGAGATCCCGAGCAGGATCGAGCAGGTTCTGCCAGACCACGTAACCGACATCGTCGAGCACCTGTCTCCGGGTGGTAACAGTGACGTTCACATGTCCTCCAACAGTGTTCCGGCGCCGTGACGGCAGGCTCTCGCGGCGCCATACGGCGTCCGCCGCGGTCCATGTGGATCGTAATAGGAAGCGGCAGACACGGGTGGGTATGAGGCTGCGAAAACTGCGCTGATCAAGAGGGTTGACCTTGTCACTGCTTCATCGCACTATGGGTGGCAGCCAAACACCGGTGCGGTCCGAACCCGGCGTCATTCGACCGCCAAGGGATCATCAGGCTCGGAACAACGGCTCCTCTCGGAGACCCCGCCAGGACGCGCTCCGAGCCCAGGCAAGGTGGTGGTTGGGGGAGGGCCCGATGGGTAGGCAGGCAGCGACGTTTTTCGCGACCTGAGGGGTTCCCTGCCGACGTTCCGTCAGCGGCGGCTACGGACGGGTGCGGATCGGGCGGTTTCGGGCCGATCCTGCGTCTTGCGGATCGAAACCATGCGAGCGAGACGGTGGCTCTCCCGCACCCGTCGGGCAAGAGACCGGAAGCTACACTCCGCCACGGCGGTTCGGCTTCGTAGAGGATCCGGATCGGCTCCGGCCTCGTGCCTCCCGAGAGGGTCGCCAACTTGATTCCATCCTCCACAGCCAGGCATCTCGACTCTCACTTGCAAGACAGGCGCGCCGCCGACGTGCTGGTCGTAGGAGGGGGAACGGCCGGATTCGTCGCGGCCATCGCCGCCGCTAGGAACGGCGCGAGGACCGTGCTTGCGGAGTACCTCCCGTTCCTGGGGGGCACCCATGGCGGCGGGGCGATGGTCATGGGAACGATCGGGTTCCGACCCACAGGGGAGAGCAGCCACCGGGTGGAGGCGGAAGGCCAACTGATGGTGGGCGGCATTCCCCTCGAGTACTACGACCGGATGCTGGCGGCGCGGGCCACGTCGGGGGACCCGGGCGATCCCAGCAATGCCTGGCCGAAGGACCTCGAGATCAGCAAGGTCGTCACCGAGGAAATGGTCACCGAAGCCGGGGCGGACATCTGGTTCATGACGCAACTGGTGGATGTCATCGTCGACGACGGAGCCGTGTTGGGCGCGCTGGTGACCAGGGGGGGCGGGTTGGTCCGTGTCGACACCGGGATCATCATCGACGCCAGCGGTGACGGAGTCGCCGCGGTCCAGGCCGGCGCCGGATACGAGGTCGGAAGGCCCAGCGACAACAAGGCCGAGGCCGCCACCCTCTACTTCGAGATGGCCGGGATCGACCTCGGGCGCCTGCTCGATCATCTGGCGGACCATCCCGAGGACATAAGCCACCATCACCGCGACCGGGGCGTGTCGGCCACCACCCTGCGGCGGGACTGGGAGGCGGGAGGTCCCTTCGTGGTCCGGCTGGGCGTCAACTACGCCGCTGGGAGGGAGGCCGGGCTGCTTCCCACGCCCGTAGGAGCCGAGCACTCCGCCCACACCGATCCCAGCCTGGGGACCTTCTGGATGCACTGGCGGGACGGGCAATGGGTGGCCTCGTCGTTCTCCGTCAACATGGACACGACCTACGGCCTGGATCCGCGGGATCGGGACGCATACGACGACGCCCTGGTGGCTACACGCCGGTTCGTGCTGGACATGGTGCGCTACTACCAGGCCAACGCCCCCGGCTTCGAGAACGCATACCTGCTGAGGTTCGCCACGTTGCTCGGTGTCCGGGAGGGCCCGCGCATCCTCGGCCGGTACCTGCTCACCGCCGCGGATGTAGCCGCGGCTTCCGACTTCCCCGATGCCGTGGGGCGGTGCGGAGTGAGGGTGGACATCCATCCGGAGGATCCGGGAGGGCGGGAGTTCCTGCTCACCGATGTGGGCGGGGATCGGGGCTGGTACCAGATCCCCTACCGGGCGCTGGTCGCCGCCGATGTCGACGGCGTGATGATGGCCGGGCGGAACATCTCGGCGGACCATGTCGCCCACGGATCGGCTCGCCACCAGGTCACCTGTATGATGATCGGCCAGGCAGCAGGTACCGCCGCCGCCATCGCCGCCCGGCGGGGGGTGCCGCCCCACGACATCGACGTCGCGCTACTCCAGTCCACCTTGCGGCGTCAGGGAGCGATCATATGAACCGTTACAGCAACGGGGACAGGGAGTCCCGGTGCTCGGTGACCTGAGCGGCAGGACCGCGGTCGTGACCGGGGCCGGGGGCGGCCTCGGCCGGGCGATGGCCGTTGCTCTCGCCGATTACGGCGCCCGCGTAGCCGTGACCGACCTCCACGAGCACCGGGCCAGGGAGACGGCCGACCTCCTGGATGGCGACCCGATGGCGCTCGAAGTGGACGTGACCTCACTGGAATGCGTGACCGCGGGCGCCGGCGCCGTGCTCGATGCTCTGGGACCGCCCCATATCCTGATCAACAACGCCGGCATCGCATCCGCCACCGTCGGGAGGGAGGGCGCTCCCGACCGCGACGAGGACTGGACCGCGGTGCTCCTGGTGAACATCCAGGGCACTGTTCGTTCCTGCGAGGCCTTCCTCCCCGCGATGAAGGAGAACCGGCGGGGCAAGATAATCAACGTCGGCTCGATGGCCGGCCATGCCGCCCGCCAGATCGGCGGCGCCTACGCCACCAGCAAGGCTGCCATCCTGCGGTACACCAAGGGTCTGGCCGTCGAGGTCGCGCCCTTCGGGATCAACGTGAACGCCGTCTGCCCCGGTGCTGTCTGGACCCCTCTTCAGGAGCGGGGCATCGCCTACCGCCAAAGCCAGGATCCGGAACTCGCCGCCAGGGACCCGTACGAGATCTTCACCGCCAACTACGCCCGGACCATTCCCCTCGGTAGGCCGCAGACCGCCGAGGAGGTCGCCGCGGCGGTCGTGTTCCTGGCGTCGAGCGCCGCCGACAGCATCACGGGGCAGTGCCTGCACGTCGATGGCGGCGCCATCCTCCGCGACTGACCATGGGCGGTGGTGCGAACATGGCGCGGGACACCCGATGAGGACGGTCGGTCTCAGGTTCTCCTCCTACCGGTGGCAACGGCCGCGGCCGATCCACAACGGCCTGTTCACCTACTCGGAGGCATGTGTCGGCCTCGTCGAGATCGAGACCGACGAGGGCGTCACGGGATTCGGACTGACCACCGATCCGCTCATCGGCAACGGGAACCTGATCATCTCGGAGACGATCCGCACCCTGGCCCCGGTGATCCTCGGGAAGGACCCGCTCCGCCACGAACTCATCTGGGGCGACCTGTGGCGGCCCAAGCTGATCGGGCGACGCGGCCTCACCACCCGGGCGATCAGCGCGGTGGACATAGCCCTGTGGGACATCAAGGCCAAGGTGGCGGGACTCCCGCTCCATGTGCTGCTGGGGGGTTTCCAGGACCGCATACCCGGCTACGTCGCCGGTGGCTACTACGAGGAGGGCAAGGGGATCGACGAACTCCAGGCGGAGGTGTCCGGATACGTGAAGCTCGGCGCCAGAGCGATCAAGATGAAGATCGGGGGCATGCGCATCCGCGAGGACGTGGAGCGGGTGGCCGCGGTCCGGGACGCTCTGGGTCCCGACATCGATATCCTGCTCGACGCCAACGGCGCGTACACCGTGTTCGACGCCGTCAAGGTCGCCCAGGCCCTCGAGCCGCTCGACATCTTCTGGTTCGAGGAGCCCATCCACCCGGAGGACTACGAGGGCCTGGCCAGGGTGGCCGGGAGCACCACCATCCCGATCGCAGCCGGCGAGAACGAGTACACGAAGCACGGCTTCAGGGACCTCATAGAGCGGACGGGCGTGAGCATCCTCAACGCCGATGCCCAGATAATGGGCGGGATCACCGAGTTCATGAAGGTTGCCGCCTATGCCCAGGCGCACAACATCCCGATCGCCCCGCACGGCCACCCGCACATCCACACACCGCTGGTGGCGGCCATACCCAACGGCCTGGTCATCGAGTACTACCCGTCGTCCGTGGTGCCGGGAGCGAGCGCCATGCTGCGGAGGACGGTCGGATTCGGCAGCGACGGCTACGTCAGGCCGATGGACGAGGTTGGCCTCGGGATCGACATCGACCCCGACGTTCCAAGTGATCTGCATTTCGAGATACGGCGTCCGGCCTGAGAGAGCCGCCCGACCGGATGAAAAATGGGGTGTGAGCATGGCTGACCGGATCGAACGCATCGAGGTGAGGACCGTCTCGGTCCCCCTGCCGGCGCCCGTGGCCTGGTCCAACGTGAAGGTCACCGAACGCGAGTACGTACTGGTCTGGATCCGGACGACCGACGGAGGCAGTGGCCTCGGTTTCACCGTCGGTTCCCGTTTCAGGGGCGGCGCGGCCGTGATCCGCTCGGCCATAGAGAACGCCCTGGGGCCGGTGATCGTGGGTCGGGATCCGGCGGAGATCGAGCGGCTGTGGGAGGACATGGCGTTCGAGACGTTGCTGCTGGGAGCACGGGGAGCTGTGACGCGTGGGCTGTCGGCGGTCGACATCGCCCTGTGGGACCTGCTCGCCAAGCGGGCAGGACTGCGCCTCTGCGACCTCCTGGGCAGGTACCGGCTGCGGGTGCCCGCATACGCCAGCGGCGGCTACTACTACCACGACGACCCCGCACGGGACCTCGGGAACCTCGAGGAGGAGGTGCGGCGCCATGTCGACCTGGGCTTCCGGGCTGTCAAGATCAAGATCGGCCGGCTCCCCATCCGCGACGACCTGAAGCGGGTCGAACGGGTCCTCGAGGCGGTCGGACCGGGAGTGAAGGTCGCCGTCGACTGCAACCACGCCTGGCCAGACGCGTCCAGCGCCATCCGCGATCTGCGGCTTCTCGACGATCTGGGACTCTGGTGGATCGAGGAGCCGGTCCTGCCCGACCGCATGAAGGCCTCGGCCCGGATCGCCGCCGAATTGACAACCCCCGTGGCGACCGGGGAGATCGAGGCCGGTCTGGCCTCCTTCCAGCGCCTGATCGACACCGGCGCCGCGGACATCCTCCAGCCGGACGCCACGGTCGTCGGCGGGGTCACGGAATGGGTGAAGATCGCCCATGCCGCCGAGGCGCAGGACATCGTGCTGGCCCCCCACTGGGTTCCCGACATCCACGTCCACCTCGGCGCGGCCACACCCAACGTGGAGGTGCTGGAGTACTTCCACGCCGGCGTGGGGGTGCTCAACTTCGAGACTCTCCTCCAAGAGAAGCTCGGGTTCGAGAACGGCGAGCTGCTGGTGCCTCCGCGCCCCGGACACGGGATAAGGCTCGATCAGGAAGCGGTAGACAGATTCGAGGTGAAGTGATGACAGATTGGGGCTTGACCGGGAGCGTGGCCTTGGTGACCGGCGCCGCCGGCGGCATCGGGCAGGCCATTGCCGACCGACTCGCCGAGGCAGGCGCTCGGGTCTACGCCAGCGACATGGCACCCGGAGGGGTCGATGTGGGAGGGAGCGGCCTCATCGTCCCCATCGAGTTGGACGTGACGGATCGCCGGGCTGTCCGGGGGACGATGGAGCGGATCGTCGACGAGTCCGGGAGACTGGACGTCCTCGTGAACAACGCCGGACTGATCAGGGCCGCAGGCCTGTACGAGTTGACCGAAGCCGACTGGGACGTGACGCTGGACGTCAACGCCAAGGGCCTGCTGTTCTGCACGCAGGCGGCCGCCGAGTTGATGCGCTCCTCCGCAGAGTCCTGCCCTGCGGGACGCTCGATCGTGAACATCGCCTCCACCGCCGGGCGGGACGGGCGCACCATGTCCCCTCCGTACGCCGCCAGCAAGGCCGCGGTCATCAACATCACCCGCTCCACCGCCCGCATCCTGGCGCCGGACGGCATCCGCGTGAACGCGGTATGCCCCGGTGTGGTAGACACGGCCTTCAACGCCCGCCTCGGCGAGCAGTTCGCTCCAGCCGAGAAGATGGAGCCGCGGGCGTGGGTCCTGCGGCGGGCGGAGCCGATACCGATGGGCCGGTTGGCAGATCCCGACGAGGTGGCAACCGTGGTCCGGTTCCTGGCGTCGTCCCACGCGTCGTACGTGACAGGCCAGTCGCTCAACGTCGACGGCGGCCTATTGATGAATTGAGGCGCCGGCTGCCCGTCGGTCGTATACCTTCTAGTACCCTTACAGGTTGATTCAGACCACCAACCACCAACCGCCAACCACCAACCACCATGGTTGCCAGACTGCGATGCTTCTATGGCCGCCTACCTGATCCCGCCACCTCACTCGCCAGTTCGAGGACCGTTACGGCTTCAATGTCCTGGGCGATCCGGTAGCGCTCATCTCCGGGGTAGACAATGAACTTGGATTCGGGACTCACGTCCTGGCAAGCGCTGTGGTAACCCCTGCGGGGGCGCGGGTTGAGGGAGCGCTTCACCTCGATCGCCCAAGGCCCTCGGCCGGGGAGCGTCAGGATGAGATCGATCTCTGCCCCGCCCGACGAGCGGTAGAAGCTCGCCTCGGCACGGTCCGGGGCGACCGACAGGAGCGTCTCGATCACGTATCCCTCCCAACTCGCGCCGACGACCGGGTGGCCGACGATGTCCTCCTTGGAACCCAGGCCGAGCAGTGCGTGCACGATGCCGCTGTCGCGGACATAGACCTTCGGCGACTTGACCAGACGCTTCCCCACGTTGCGGCGCCATGGCGTGAGGCGTCGCACCAGTAGAAGGTCCACCATGAGGTCCAGGTTCCGGGAGACCGTCCTGCCGGACACGCCAAGCCCACGGGCCAGGGCAGCCGCGTTGAGGACTCCTCCCTGCGTGTGCCCCAGCATCACCCAGAAACGCCTGAGGGTCTCGGCCGGAATGCGGGGGCCGAACTGGGGAACGTCTCGTTCGAGGTACGTCCGTATGAAGTTCTCCCGCCACTCGAGGCTTCTGCGGTCGTCAGCCGCCAGGAAACTGTCGGGGAAACCACCCCGGACCCAAAGCGCATCCTGGTCACTTCGACCGACCTCTAGAACGTCGAACGGACCGAGTTCGAGGTAGGCGATGCGGCCGGCCAGGGTCTCGCCGGACTGCCGCAACAGGTCCACGGAGGCGGACCCCAGCAGGAGGAACCGCCCTGCTCGCCTCCCTCTCCGCCTCCCGCGGTCGATGAGGCCGCGCAGGCTCTGGAAAAGGCCCGGCAGGCGATGGACTTCGTCGAGGATCACCAGCCGGTCCTCATGATCCGCCAGGTACAACTCGGGATCGGAGAGCCTGGCGAGATCCGTGGGGGACTCCAGGTCGAGATACACCGAGTCCACGACCTCGGCGACTTCCAGGGCTAGGGTCGTCTTGCCGACCTGCCGCGGTCCTATAAGCGCGACAGCCGGGTAGTCCGCGAGCAGGTCACGGAGCCTTGCGTGCAGGCGACGGGCGATCATCGTTGTAATTATGGACCATCGTGCCGGAATTGCAAGGTTGAAGAGCAACGGCACGCGCGATTGCCGGATACCCGCGACCGGCAGCAGGGCCGATCGCGTGCATTACCGTTATCCCATGGAAGGACTCTCCGGAAAGGTAGCCATTGTCACCGGCGCGGCCATGGGGATCGGCGCCCGGATAGTCGAACTTCTCGTGCAGGCCGGAGCGAGCGTCGTGGCCGGCGACATCGCCTACGGCGCGCTCTATGAGCGGTTAGGCGGTATCGGGAGGAATGTCCGGATCCGTCATGCCGACGTCAGGCGGAGGTCGGACTGCGACGCTCTTGCCGCTACGGCGATCAGGCGTCTCGGCCGGGTGGACATCCTGGTGAACAACGCCGGCATCACCAGACGGGCGCCGCTGGGTGACACCACCGACGAGTTGTGGGACAACGTGCTGCAGACCAACCTGGCCAGCGCCTTCTACATGGCGAGGGCGGTGGTGCCGACCATGCAGGCCCAAGGAGGTGGCGCGATCGTCAACATCGCATCGATCAACGCCATCCGGGGCAACCTGGAACTCACCGCCTACGGCGCCTCCAAGGGCGGGATGACCGGGATGACCCGGGTGATGGCCATGGAACTGGCGCCCGACAACATACGGGTGAACGCCCTCTGCCCCGGGACCGTCGACACGCCGATGAACGACGAGTACCTGGCGGCGGTCGAGAGACCGGTGGAGACCATGGAGATGCTGATCGCCAAGCACCCGATGGGTCGCATCGCCACGGCCGACGACGTCGCCTGGGCAGCCCTGTTCCTCGCCTCGGACATGGCATCGTTCATCACCGGCGTTTCGGTTCCCATCGACGGCGGACGCCACCTGGGCAGATGAAGGATCGGTGGAACCGCGGCAGGAGCGGGCGATAGGAGGAAGGCCATGACACGGATGCGGGCCGTCATCTTCGGGGACGACAGGCGAATCCGGCTGGAAGAGGTCCCGGTTCCCGAGGTGGGACCCGACGACGTGCTGCTGCGCCCCCACTTCTGCGGGATATGCGGCACCGACCTGCACGCTCCCTCCATGACCGCCCCCTTCCGCTCGGGGGTCGTCATGGGACACGAGTTCTCGGGGGAGGTGGTGGCGACCGGGGAGCAGGTGCAGGGATGGGAACCCGGCACGCGGGTGGTGGTGAACCCCAACGGGAACCTCTGCGGGGCGTGCGGGGCCTGCAGGGACGCCATGTTCAACCTGTGCCGCCCGGCCGTGTTCGAGAACGGGATCGGGATCCGCCACGACGGCGGCATGGCGGAGTACGTGACGGTCGACCCGAAGGTGCTGCATCGCCTACCCGACTCGGTCAGTTCCGAGCAGGGCGCCTTCGTCGAACCGCTGGCCACCGCGATCCGGGCAGTGCGGCGCTCCCGCTTCCGCCTCGGGGGCTCTGCCGCGGTGATCGGGTCCGGGCCGGTCGGCCTGCTGATGGTCCAAGCCCTCCGGCACGCCGGCGCCTCGACGATCACAGCAATCGAACTGTCGCCGTTCCGGCGCCAGGCAGCCCTGGACCTCGGAGCCGACTTCGCGCTCGATCCCGAGACAGAGCCACCGCGTGACGTGTTCGGGACCGATCTCGAACCGCCCGAATTCGTCTTCGAGTGCTCCGGAGCCCAGGGCACCCTCGAGCTCGCAGTCGACATCGTCCGCTACGGGGGGCGGGTCGCCCTCACGGGTCTCCCCTCACGCCCAGTCGAGGTGACCGCCACCACGGTGATCGGCAAGGAGGTCGACGTCGTCGGGAGCATCATCTACGTCGAGGAGTTCCCCCTCGCCATCGACCTTCTGGCCAAGGGAGCCTTCGACATCGAGAGCCTCATCTCCATCGTCCTCCCGATAGCCCGCTTCGACGAAGGCTTCGAAGCCCTCGCCAACCCCGTTTCGACCCTGAAGGTCCTGCTCCACCCCGGCTGATACGACGATGTGAGCAGATGTGCTAGTGGCGTGGATGCCGGAGGAACCCTGGGGCGATGAGTATGGCTCGGGATCGTCACCGCTACGCAGGCGAGAATCGGCCACGCTCCAGGTTCGACCATAACGGCACCGGCCGATTCCGTAACAGTCAGGCACCCACCATTACACGAATGAAAGGGTCCACTCTCCACCATAACGGAAACAGGCCGATTCCGTAACAGTCATGCTACGTTGGGCGTCTGATGGATTTCCAACGCTACACCGACACCACCTATGGCGAAGTACGGTTGGTCCCTGGGCTGGGATACAGGGCCTACTACCCGAACACCCTCGCTCCGGTTGTGGAACTGGCCTCGGCCACCGTTACGTGCCTCGCCGATGCCGAGGCGGCCTTGGGACGGCTGGCCGGGACGGGCCGGCTCCTACCCAATCCACACCTCCTGATCCGTCCCTATCTCTTGCGGGAGGCCCTGGCCTCCGCCCGGATCGAAGGGACCCGGGCCAGCCTTCTGGGCGTGCTCGAAGCGGAGGCGGACGAGGCCGAGTACACCCCGGACATCGAAGAGGTGCTCAACTACGTAGCGGCCATGGAGCAGGGCTTGGCCCGTCTCGACAGCCTGCCCTTCAGCCTCCGCCTGATACGGGACATGCACGCCATCCTCCTGAGGGGTGTACGCGGCAGGGAGCGACAACCGGGAGAGTTCCGGACATCCCAGAACTGGATCGGACCGCCCGGCTCGACGATCGAGACCGCCCTGTTCGTGCCGCCGCCGCCCGACGAACTCGGCCACCTACTCTCCGACTGGGAGCGGTACGTTCACGAGAACCGGTCCGTCTCCGTCCTGGTGCAGAGTGGCCTGCTCCACTACCAGATCGAGACCATCCATCCATTCCTCGACGGCAACGGCCGGATGGGCCGACTGCTCATCGTGTTCCACCTGGTGCTCCGCCAGCGCCTACCGCAACCCCTGCTGTATCTGTCCTCCTATTTCGAGCGCCATCGAGATACGTACTACGCCATGCTCCAAGCTGTGCGAGAGCGAGGCGATCTCGACGGCTGGCTTCGCTTCTATCTGAGAGGAGTCGAGACCCAGGCCAACGACGCTGTCATTCGCGCCGAGCGCCTGATCGATCTCCGGGAGTCCTACAGAACTCGGGTCATCGAGTCGACGCGTGGCCAGGCAATATCCTTGGTCGACGCCCTATTCGCCAACCCGATAATCACCGCACCGCGGGTCGAGCGCATGCTGGACGTCACGCGGCCCACCAGCCTGCGGATCCTGGACCGGCTGCGCGGACTGGAGATCCTGACCGAGACCGCGCCGGGAGCCCGGCGCCAGCGCCGCTTCATGGCTGCAGAGATCTTGAATGTGCTCGAAGACGAAGAACCCGGCAGCCCCAAGCCGACGGTCACGGCGGAGAGACGCTGAACCATGACTGATTCGGCTGCTTCTGGCCAGATCCCTTGGAACTACTCGTCTAGAAACGCAAGGGTTGGATCCGAGACTGGCGCGTCCGTGCCCGTCGGGAAGCCGTCTGGGGCGGCGCTGTTGTTCCGATCCTCGGGACCTCCCGGTCAGACCAGGACTGGCTCCATGCGACCGTCGCGCCACCGGATGGTCGCGACGGTGTAGCCGACCTGCCGCCAGTTCTCGTCAAGGTCGAAGTCGCCCAGCAGGGTGGATGTCCGCCAGGCCGCCACCTCGTCACGGTCCATCCTGCATCGGTGTGCTCGGGCGGCGAGGAAGCCGGCCGCGGCCGCCTGGGCCGCCACGTATCCGGGCTGCGTTCCGAAGACCTCTTCGTATAGGTACCCGAAGCTGACCCCTGACGGCCCGATGTCGGGCCGGTCGGACGCGGGGATCCACTGGGTGGGTCCGATCACGCCGTCAGCGGACGGCCCGAGCCGCTCGCCGAACTGGGGTACCCCCGCCGCGACGCATCCGAGCATCGCGGGCTGGGGCTCACCGTCCCTGATGCGACCAACCAACGACACATCCTCCTGGAATCCTGCCGTGACCAGGATGGCGGCCCCGGGATCGACACCGGCCAGACGGTCGACCCCGATGACGAGTTCGGGGCTGATTCCCAGCCGCCTGGCCTCGTCGCGGGCGCCCTTGGCCACCATGGCGGCGAAGGGTCCCTTGCCCGTGACTATCGACACACGACGGATCCCCGACCTTTCGCAGTGGCGTACCGCACCCACCAGGTAGGTGGAAGCCCTTGCAACCACCTGAACGACTCCGGGCCGGATCAGGTCGTCCGCCGATCCCCCGTGGTTCCAGAGCATCCTGCCGGTGGCGCCGACCGCTGGGAGTATCCGGCGAACCAGGCCGCTCCCGTACGGTCCGAGCACGATGTCGGTACGGTCCTCCCGCAACCAACGGTGGTATGTCTCGGTCACCGACCGTTCGCCCAATCCCTCCAAGAGGTCGAGTTCCACGCCCTCGAGGCGGGCCCACAGCTCTAACCCTTGGGCAGCCTCAACCCCCTGCATGGCCAGGGCTCCGCGCCGGACGATCAACGCCGCAGCCCGCATCTCAGCCCCCAACCGGTTACTCGAGACGGCCTGCTCGATCCGGGAAGACCGAGTCCCCCGCCCCGTATAGCCCGAACCGGAGGCGAGGGTCGCCCGGAACCCAGTCGTGACGGAACTGGCTCCCGTCACCGATCCACCGGGCCCTCTCAAGCAGGGCATGGCCCATCGCGAGTTGGCGCGGTTCCCAGGCGGCCAAGGCCGTATCGACATCCCCTTGCGCTTCCCGCAGGGCGTCACGCAGCGCCCAGGCGTCGGCGCAGGCCTTGGCGGTTCCCGCGCCGGCATGTGGACG
The DNA here is from genome assembly GCA_965219685.1 of Candidatus Spongiisociaceae bacterium. Lineage (GTDB taxonomy): Bacteria > Actinomycetota > Acidimicrobiia > Spongiisociales > Spongiisociaceae > JAPPFW01. Next base: position 3,351,586 of record CBDCOH010000002.1, read on the forward strand.
GACGGAGATGGCTCCGTCCCCCATTAGACAGATGCGCCCGAAAGCCATCCGGTCCACCGCTACGTCGAAGATGACCTGGACGAAGGGGTTGGCGGTCTCGTTCACCACCTCGGCGAGGGCGGGGGGAAACCGTTCGGTGGCGTACTGCCTGGTCCAGGCCACGTGCTCGTCCCGCATGAAGCCCGGCGGGACGGAGGATTCGCGCCTGGCTCCCGTTCGGTCGGTGAGGAGGTCGTCCAGATCCTCTCCCTCGTTGTAGTTGTGGTACCAGACGAACCCCTGGACGCGGCGGCCCGGTTCCAGTTCGCCGCGGAGGCCCGGGATGGGATACACGAGGAAGTGACCCTCGTCGCTCAGGTAGTAGGTAATCGCATCGCCCAGCCGTGCCGCCGTCCGGGGCGAGAGCGCCGACTCGGGAATCGTGCCGCGCCAAGCCACGTACCCTGCATAGTCGGGCTCTATGTGGGGTTGCAGGATCGCCCGCGCCCGTGACGAGACCCCGTCGGCGCACACGACCATGTCGGCGCTGAACGTGTCGCCGCCGGCCAGATGGATCGTTGCCCGGTCCGAGTCCTGGTCAAGGGCGACCATCTCGTATCCGAGGTGGTAACGGTCACGGTCGAAGTGGTCCAGGAGGTTCCGGTAGATGGTGTTCCAGGAACTGAACCGGTAGTTCCTCCGCTCCTCGTGACGGGTGGATCCGTCGCGGTCGAGGAACCTGAGCCAGGGCAACTCCACCGCGACCTTGGCCACGTCCAGCGGGCGGTGTTCCTCGAAGTACCGGACCGTCACCGGGTGCAGGACTATGCCCGCGCCGCGGGCCTCCAACTCCGCGGTGGAACGTTCGAAGACATCCACCTCGCATCCGAGGTCCCGCAGCACCAGGGCTACGGTCAGGCCCCCGACCGATCCGCCCACGACCGCGACTCGCGGAAGGGAACTCATGGATTCGCCCCGGCCGGAGAGGAGCCGGGACTCCCGATCAGGGCTGGCCGAAGGTCGAGACCTTGTCCACCCGGCATTCGAACAGGACCCTGCGCTCGTCGATGGACGGATCGCGCAGTCCGTAGGGCGGCTCGGCGCCCGTGTACTTGGTCCAGATCCCATCCAGTTGAGCGGTGACACGCGCACCCTCGTCGGGATCGTCCTCGCTGATCTCCCGTTCGGCGGTGACCTTCATCGACACCCAGTGGTACGGGTTCTCAGGATTGATAAGGATTAGGGAGACCTCCGGGTTCGCCCTGATCCAGGAGGTCTTCTTGCGTTGGGCGGCGACGTTGACCAGGACCTTGTCGTCCTCGTAGTCGAACCACATCGCGGTGAGGCTCGGCCGGCCGTCGGCGGCTATGACGCTCATTACGGCGGTGACCTGCTCGTCGAGCAGCCGCTTGTAGATCGGGTTCAGATCGTTGAGACTGTCGATCTCGCTGCGGCCACCGATGCCGAATTGGCCGGCCTGCAATCCTCCCGATACGTCTAGGAACTCGTAGAGCCTGATGCCCATGGGTAGTGCCTCCTAAGTTGGTCGATGGGGCCAGATCGTACTCCCCTGCAAGGGTGCAGGGTTCGCCGGGGAGTTCAGCCGCGCGCGGTCTCGATGACGTGCGTGTAGACCTCCGGGCTGACCCGGGCGTCGATCAGCTTCGGACCTCTTCCGGCAGCCAGGGCCCGTCTCACCTGGTCGGGCTCCGTGGCCACGTACCCGTCCATGCCCAGCCCCCGAGCCACTGTCGCGAAGTCGGAGGGTCCGTAGCGGTACGGCCTGACGCCCTCGGCGCCCTGGCCGTCCTGCTTGATCTCGATGAGGCTAAGCGCCGAGTCGTTGAACACCACCACGGTGACATCGAGGTCCAGCCGAGCCACCGTCTCCAACTCGGCCAGCGCCATCCCCAGCCCGCCGTCACCGGTCAGGCAGAGCACCGGCCTCCGCGGCCGGGCGAGGGCGGCGCCGACCGCGGCGGGGAGGGCGAAGCCCATGGTGGCGAGCCCGTTGGAGATGAGCAGGTCGAGCGGGCGGCTCACGCGCCAGAGCGGCATGATCACCAGGAAGTGGGCGCCCGCGTCGACCGTCACGATCGGATCGTCCGGACCGGCCTCGGCGACCGCGTCCATCAACTCGAACGGGGAGAACCCCCGGCTCTCCCCACGCAGGTCCTCCAGGACCCGGCTGTTGTGCGCGGGTCCCGCCCCCTTGGGCCAGGTCGTCGAGAACGCGGTCCGGAGAGCCCTCAGCGACCCGTCGACCGGACCGTTCACCTCGACGGCCACCGGGTAGTAGGAGTCGCTGAGCGGACGGTGGTTGAGAGCCAGCACCGGCGTGCTGTACGGCCAGGGACGGGCCAGCGGCTCCACCGGATCGAGTTCCACGGCGACGATCAGGTCGGCGGCTTCGACCAGGGGTCGCTCCGACAGTGCGTTGGTGAACAGGCCCCCGTAGCTGGGTGACGTGTCGGGGATGACCCCCTTCGCCTGGTAGGTGACCAGGGCCGGGACGCCGAGGCTCTCGACAAGGCTGTGTACTTCCCCTGCGTCGGGGGCGGCCGCGGCCCCCACCAGGAACAGCGGCCGGTTTGACGAGGCGATCATCCTCCGGGCCGCTTCAAGAGCCTGCGGGTCCGGCCGGGGCAGCGGAGGCGGCTCGGGAGGGAGGACTCCCGGCGCGGTGAGATCGAAGTCCAGATGCACGGCGCCGGCGGGGGGATCGACCGCGAGGCGGGTAGCGCGTTCCACTACCTCTGCCGGGTTCGCGTAACCCAGCGTCCCGGTCCACTTGGTGAGGGGCGCCATGATCGCGTTCTGGTCGAGTCTCTGGTGGACGAACCTCTCCCGTTCGGCAGCAGGAACCGCGTCGCTGAGCAGGACCACCGGAAAGCGATCGAGGGTGGCCTGGGCCATCCCGTTGGCCGCCGAGGTCACGCCGGGCCCCCGCGTCACCGCCGCCAGTCCCGGCGACCGGGTCAGCTTGCCGTAGACCCCGGCGGAGATGCAGGCGGCGGTCTCACCATGGGTGAGGACGAACCGGATACCTGCCTCGGCGCCCTTCTCGATCATATCGATGTTCGGCCCGCCGCCGGGAACGCCGAACATGAGATCGGCGCCGGCCGCAGCGAACTGCGACATGGCGACCTCGGCTAGAGAACCCGCTCCGCCCATCAGGCCCGACAACTGCTCAGGCGTAGAGCTCGACGGTCATGAACCGTATCTCGGTATCCCCGTAGTTCTCGAAGTCGTGGATCATGTGGTTCCCGCCGGAATGGTCGCCGAAGCTGGTATCTCCCACCTCGTAACGGCGCACCACGTAGGTGCCGTCGTCCGTCCGCTGGCGACCGATCCCGGCATCTACCACAGTCCAGAAGTACGGCTTGTCGTGGATGTGGAAAGCACCTCGCTCACCCGGCTGGAGCCTTATCTCCCACACTCCCACCCGTTCGTTCTCGAACACGAGTTTGGTTCCCACATCGTGGTTGGTCGGAGCCGCAGCCAACTCGTCTTCATAGTCGGCCAGGTCGAACGTCCCCTCCTCGATTACTTCCGGCATGGATCCTCCTCGGCGTTTCTGTGATCGTGCCCGTAATCGTAGGATGCGGTCGTGGATCCGAGCACACCTGCTCCTGTACTCGACGGACTCCGGATCGTGGAGTTGTCAGCCTTCGTAGCGGTCCCGCTGGCGGGAATGACGCTGGCGCAGTTGGGCGCGGACGTGATCCGGGTGGACCCGCTCGGCGGCGGCCTCGACTACCGGAGGCGGCCGATCACCGACTCGGGGGCCGGTCTGTACTGGGCGGGCCTCAACAAGGGAAAACGTTCGGTCGCCCTCAACCTGCGGAGCAAGGAGGGACGGGACCTGGTCCGAGATCTGGTGACCGCGCCGGGCGAGGACGCCGGAGTGCTGATCACGAACCTCTCCCCGCGTTGGATCTCCTACGACCACCTACGGCGGGACCGGCCGGATCTGATCATGGTTGTTCTCAAGGGCAACCCTGATGGCTCGATCGCGGTGGACTACACGGTCAACGCGGCGGCAGGTTACCCGGCGATCACGGGGGTCGGCGACGATCCGGTCAACCACGTCCTGCCGGCGTGGGATCTGGTGGCGGGGGGGATGGTGGCCACGGCGGTGCTGTCAGCCGAGCGGCGCCGCTACCGCACCGGCGAGGGAGGCCTGGTCGAACTGTCCTTGGCCGATGTGGCCTTCGCAACCCTGGGCCACCTGGGGCAGGTGGCGGAGGTGGTCATCAACGACGACGACCGGCCCAGGTACGGAAACTACCTCTACGGCTCGTTCGGAAAAGACTTCGAGACTTCCGACGGGGAGCGGGTGATGATCATCGCCCTCACCCCCCGGCACTGGTCCTCGCTCGTTCAGGCAACCGGAACCGCCGGCGCCATGGCGCGGATCGAGGACGAACTCGGGTTGGATCTTGCGGACGAGGGGGCACGATTCGCCGCCCGGGAACGTATCGCCGGAGTCCTCGGGAGCTGGTTCTCCCGCCGTACGCTGGCGGAGACGGCCGAGGTCCTCGACCGGCACCGCATCTGCTGGGGGCCGTACCGCACGGTGCGCCAGTTGCTCGAAGCGGACCCGAGAGTGCAGCCGGAACTCAACCCGATGTGGGCCGACATCGCCCAACCCGGGATCGGGACCTACCCGGTCCCCGGTACGCCGCTCGCCTTCTCGGGTGTCCCCCGCAGCACGCCGAGACCTGCCCCGCTCCTGGGCGCCGACACCGAACCGGTCCTGAACCAACTGCTCGGCTTGGAGGACCGCAGGCTCGACGAGCTGCGGAGGATGGGCGTGCTCTGAACGACCCGTCCCCGAGGCCAGGTCCAAGGTCGCGAAATTCGCCCCGGCCGGGCCTCCCTCCGGGCCCTCCCCCGCCACCACCACGCCACATTCGACTTCGCGGAGGCCCCAACTTGGTGGGAAACGGACTCGGACGACGGCATCGAGACCGGACAACTAACTCCACTAATATTAACAGTCCACTACCAACTAATAACTAGCAACTAACGACTAGGATCTAGACGTGGTTATCCGGTCGCCAAGCTGCCATCATGTCGTCTATGCGACCTAACCCGCTCCGCGCCAGGTGGGCGGCCGGTGAGCCCGCCATAGGTGGTTGGCTTACGATTCCCAACCAACTGACCGCCGAGATGACAGCAGCAGCCGACCTCGACTACGTATGCATCGACATGCAGCACGGGCTGATCGACTACTCGGATGTCGTGCACATGCTGACCGCCGTCACTGCGGGCGGCGTAACCCCCATCGTCCGGGTACCCGAGAACTCGATCGCCAACATCTCCACCGCTCTCGACGCCGGCGCCGTCGGGGTGATCGTCCCGCTGGTCAACACGGTGGAGGAGGCGGCGTCGGTGGTCTCCGCCTGCCGTTACCCGCCGGCGGGCGAGCGGAGCTACGGCGCGATCAGGGCAGCGGCCGTGGAGGGGCCGGACTACTACGACCGGGCCAACGACGAGGTGGTCTGCATACCGATGATCGAGACCGTCGAGGCTGTCGACGACCTGGACGGCATCCTGTCGATCCCGGGGATCGACGTGGCCTACGTAGGCCCGTCCGACCTGTCCATATCGATGGGATACTGGCCTGGAACGGCTGCCGCTCCCTTCCTGGCCATGCTCGATCGGATAGTCGAGGCCTGTGACCGCCACGGCGTCGTGCCCGCAATCCAGGCGTCGCCGTCCACGGCCGCCGACCGCCTGGCGCGGGGGTTCCGGATGGTCACAGTGGTGACGGACATCCTCGCCTTCAGGGTCTCCGTCGACCTGGCCATCGCCCAGGCTCGCGGGACCGATCCGGGCGCGCCCGGCTCGCCCCTGTACTGATAGGACAGTCGATCGGACGCCGGGCCGAGTAAGCGAGCAGATCCCAAGCCATCCGACCGGAGCGAATCGCACTGAACCATCAGTATACAACGATGCACAACATAGTTATGGCCCGAGTGTGTCTGCTCTGTTTCGCCGGGCCCCAATCTTCGGTCTGTGAGGCCCCCTCGGCGCCCACGTGAACCCGGACAGCCTTTCTGACGCCGGAAAACGATGCGATCTAATGCTAACCATCGATTCCCGACTACCAACTACCGACTACCGGCTAGGAACCATTCGTCCACCGGTGCCACAACCTCTCCTTCACAGCACGAGCACGTAGAATGCCGGACGTGAAACCGGTCCGGGATCTGCACGAATCTGCGGTCAGGCTTGCTCGTCTCGCCGAGCAGGTGCCCGCTCGGGCCCGCGGCGGATCGGTCCATCCGTCCGAACTGGTAGCAGGCATCAACGCCGAGTCAGATCTGGCCTGCCGACCGGGGCCCTTCGGACCGGTGGCCCCGAACCGCTTCGCGATACGGCTCAACAACGTGGACCTGGCGGCCCTGGGAAACCAGAGACGCGTGACGCATGAACTGGAACGCATCACGGAAAGCACGGGGATGGGCAGAGGGCACCGCTTGGAGGGACCGGTCCGGGTCTGGTTGGAGGCGGACACCTCGACGGAGCAGGGGACGTTCGCCGTGCGGTCCTTCCACCGCCCCGGCCGCCGTCCGGCCTGGGCTTTCCTAACCGGTGGCGGGCCAACGCTGGAGATCACTGTCAACCGTTCCCTGGTGGGCCGGGCCGGCGACGCCGATGTCATCATCGCCCACGGCTCGGTCAGCGAACACCACGCCCTGGTCTGGTTCGAGGGGGAGAGCGCCTGGATACGGGACCAGGGTTCGAGCGGCGGCACCTTCGTCGATGGCGAGGCGGTCAGCGGGAACACGCCGGTTCCGGATGACGGCACGATCCGCTTCGGAAGGGTCGAGTACATGCTGCGGGTCGGGTAGTCGATGCCCGCGATCATCCTCGTCTCGCTGAAGCTCATCTTCGTGGCCTACATCTACCTGTTCGTATGGCAGATCGCCAAGGCAATCGCCGCCCACATCGGCACCGGCCAGCCCCGTGAGCGCAGCCGCCCGGGAACCGGGCTGACGGTGGTCCGTAGCGATACCCAGACCGGACTGAGCGTGGAGGTACGCCAGCCGGTGGTCCTGGGCAGGGCGAAGGGCGCGGACGTTCTCATCGACGACGCCTACGCTTCCGACTTCCACGTCAGGCTGGTCAACGACACGGGCGTACTGTCCCTGTTCGATCTCGGTAGCACCACCGGCACGTACGTGAACGGGAAGCGGGTTGGGGCTCCGCTGGAGCTGAGCAAGGGCGACTCGGTGCAGATCGGCAAGACCGTTCTGGAGGTGACGTGAGATTCATCTGGGCTTCCGATACCCATACCGGCCGGACACGCAAGAACAACGAGGACGCGGTGTATCCCGAGACCGACGGACACTGCTCGGAGCCTCTCCTGGTGGGTGTGGCGGACGGCCTCGGTGGTCACCGGGACGGTGAGGTCGCCAGCAGGGTGGCCATCGACAGCGCAGTCAGAGCGGAGGGTCCTCCCTGGCAGAAGGTCAAGGCCGCCAACGCCGCCATCCTGGACGACGTGCTGGACCATCCCCACCGCGTCGGTATGGGCACGACCCTCACACTGGCAGAACTCGACCCGGGCGGCCGCGCGACCATCGGTCACGTGGGGGACAGCCGGGCCTACCTGCTGCGGGCGGGAAGGCTCATCCGCCTGACGGTGGACCACACTTTCGTCCAGGAGGAGATCGAGGCGGGGCGCCTCACCGAGGAACAGGCCCGCATCCATCCCCGCCGCGCCCAACTCACCCGCGCCCTGGGACTCGGGCAGGAGGTGATCGTAGACGTCGGGAGAACCTCCCTCGCGCTCGACGATCGCCTGCTCGTCTGCTCGGACGGACTGACCGCGATGGTCACGGACGACGAGATCACCGGCATCCTCGCAGAGGGCCCGCCGTCTGACGTGGTGTGGGGGTTGATCGAGGCGGCCAACCGGGCCGGGGGCCACGACAACGTGTCCGCGGTCGTGGTGGTGGTTACAGCACCTGAGGAACCCGACGGAGAGGACTAGATGATCTGTCGTGATGGATCCGACCGAAACCGATCGCGCTGCGCGATCGGCGCGCAACGAAGTGCAATACACCTCTGACGCGTATACGTCAGTCTCCCTCGACGCGGATTCCCTCCCAGCTGTTCATGAAGGCCCCCTCGGCGCGACCCGAAACGCGGACGGTGCTACCGAGAGCCGGAAACGACTCGATCTAGGGCTGACCGCCGAGAGCCAGGAAGCAACCACCAACCGCCAGGCCGGCAACCTGCCGATGTCCCGGGCCGCGGCCTCGGGCATCGATCGTCCCGACACAAGACCCTTCCGGTGAGCCGTACCGCCGAGGCCGTCCTGGTGCTGGCGGCCGCGGCCCTGGCGGCTTTCGGCGTCCTGCTGGTCAACTTCGCCAGGGGCGTGAACCTCAACGCGGACACCCCCGTGACGCTCCTGGTGTTCATCACCGTCTTCGGCGGCCTTCTGGCGGCCGTCAGATCGTGGGCCCCGCGCTCGGTACCGTTCCTGATCCCACTGGCGGCCACCCTTACCGCGGTAGGGTTCGTGATCCTGTACCGCCTCGACCATCAGTTGGCCGGCGTGCAGCGCTGGTGGCTGCTGACCAACGCCGGGCTGGCGGCGCTGTGGCTCTTCTCGGTCAGGACGAGAGGGATTCGCTCGCTGGCCCGCCACCGCTACGTCTTGCTGGCTGTGGCCGCGGTCCTCGCGTCGCTTCCCCTGATCCCTCCGGTCGAGGGTCTCCCGGTGCAGGGACTGCCGATCGACGGCTCCCGGCTCTGGGCGGAGTGGTCCTGGGGCGTTCAGATCCCGTTCCAGCCCGGCGAGGTGGCGAGGCTTCTCCTGGTCGTGTTCCTCGCCTCGTTTCTGTCGGAACACCAGACGGCTCTGAGCGCGGCGGGCCGGACGGCCGGGAGGCTCCGCCTCCCTCAACCCCGGGGCTTGGTACCCGCGGGGGTCGGCTGGCTCGCCAGCCTCGCGATCCTCCTGTACTTCAGGGACCTGGGCGCCTCCCTTCTGCTCGCCGCGGTGGTTCTGACGATGCTGTACATAGCCACCAACAGACCCTCATACCTGGCGACGGGAGGCGGCCTCGTTGTGGCCGGTGTGTTCGTTGCCTACTTCGTGGTCGACCATGTACGGGACCGCATCGACGCCTGGTTCGATCCATGGGCCAACCTCGACGGCGCCGGCCTCCAGACCGTCCAGGGGCTGTTCGCCCTAGCCGCCGGGAGCCTCTCCGGCACGGGCCTGGGCCTGGGCGAGCCGGGCCTGATTCCCACGGCGACCACCGGCTTCGTCTTCGCCGCTTCGGGGGAGGAGCTGGGTCTGGCAGGCTCCGTGGTGGTTCTGGCCGCGTACGCTCTACTGGTCGCGACGGGCTTCGGCATCGCTCTGCGCGCGAGGGACCTATTCAGAAAGCTGCTGGCCGCCGGTCTGTCCCTCACGCTGGGCTTCCAGACGCTGCTGGTTGTCGCCGGCGTGCTGCGGATCCTCCCGGTGACCGACATGACCGCCCCTTTCATGTCGGCGGGAGGCTCGTCGACGTTGGCCGGGTTCCTGCTCCTGGCGCTGCTGGCGCGGACCAGCCACGAGGAGCGCACGTGAACGGACCGATGCGACGCGTGGCGTTGGGCCTGTTCCTGGCCTTCCTGGTCCTGGCCCTGGATGTCACCTACTGGCAGATCATCGCCGCCGACCGGCTGCGGGAACACCCCCAGAACGCCCGCGCCCAGCTGGCCCGCTCAGGCCGGGAGAGGGGCCAGATCATCTCCTCCGACACGGTAGTGCTGGCCACATCGGTACCGGACCCCTCCGATCCCCGCTACTACGTCCGCGAGTATCCTCACGGGCCGCTGTACGCTCACACGGTGGGTTTCTCGTCCCCGCTGTTCGGTGACAGCGGCCTCGAGCGCTCTCAAGCCGGCGTCCTCACGTCGGGCCGAGACCTGACCGTCTCGGGGATCATCAACGCCCTCGTCGGCGAGGACCGGCGGGCCCGCTCCATCCAGATCACTTTGAACCACCGGCTGCAACGGACCGCGGCGCGCGCGCTGGGCAGCCGGTACGGGGCGTTGGTTGCCATCGAGCCGACCACCGGACGCCTGCTCGCCCTTGCCAGTTCCCCGACGTTCGATCCCAACTTCCTGATCGGCGCCGAGGCCGCAACCGTGTGGAACACACTCGGCCGGGACCCCTCCCGCCCCCTCCAGAACCGAGCCACCGGAAGGTGGCTTCCGGGCGACCTCCTGCCCGCGGATGCGATCACCGGCATCCCCAGTGGTCCGGACACCAGCAGCGAATCGGCCTTCTCACTGGCTCTCAGGACGGCGGCCGTGGCGACCGGGGGTCAGCCGATGAGACCCTACGTGGTGGCCCGGGTGTTCGACCGGGATTCGCAACTCGAGTCCGAGACCGAACCGATCCCGTTCGCCCAGCGGCTCAGCGGCGAAGAAGTAGCCACCCTGCGTGACAGCATGGACGTGCTCGAGATCGACAGTGCCCGATTCGGCCCGATACGCGGCCTCGGTGCGTCCGGCACCGACCGGGACCCATACGACCGCCAGCGTATCTGGTTCGTCGGTTTCCTCCCCCTGGGCCAGCCGGCCATCGCCGTGGCGGTGGTGATCGAGTCGGTGGCGGCGAGCGGATCCCGGGGCACTGGCACTGCGGAGGCCGCCTCGATCGGCAGGGCTGTCATGGTGGCCTGGCTGGACCAGCAGAGTCCGCTCGGTCGGTGATGCCGCCGAGGACGGGAACCTGCCCATCGTCGTCGGTGAAGGAGCCTTCGCGCCCCTCCGCGCGGGCGTGCCAGGCCAACCGCGACCCTGGCGCCGCAGAGGTGGCCCCCGGCACGACATGGCGAAGGATTCCCCCGGCGGAGCACTAGATTCAGGGGTGGTCATGGACTCACCACATTCTCTAGGAAGGTACGACCTCACGGCCCACCTGGCTCGGGGCGGTATGGCGGACGTGTTCGAGGCGTCCGATCGGATGCTGGACCGGCGCGTCGCGGTCAAGATCCTGCACCAGCGCTACGCCGAAACCGACACGTTCGTCGCACGATTCCGCAAGGAGGCCCAGGCCGCCGCCAACCTCAGCCACCCCAACATCGTTTCCATCTACGACTGGGGTGAGCAGGAGGGGACCTACTTCATCGTGATGGAACTCGTCAAGGGTCGTTCCCTGCGTGACGTGGTGAAGTCGGAGGGCAAGATCCTGCCACGGCGGGCCGCGGAGATCGCCAGCGAGGTCTCCTCAGCGCTGGAGGTGGCGCATCGCAACCGGGTGATCCACCGGGACATCAAACCCGGAAACATCCTCCTCTCGGAGGACGGCATCGTCAAGGTCACCGACTTCGGCGTGGCTCGCGCCTGGGATGACTCGGAGGATCTCACCAAGACCGGCGCGGTCATCGGAACCGCCACCTACTTCAGCCCCGAGCAGGCCCGCGGCGACCCGGCGGACGAACGTTCCGACATCTACAGCCTGGGCGTGGTGCTCTACGAGATGCTGGTCGGACGACCGCCCTTCAGCGGGGAAACCCCCGTCTCGGTGGCCTACCAGCACGTCACCGCCGAGGTGCCCGTGCCTAGCCGCCTCAACCCGGACGTACCGCCGGAGTTGGAGGCGATCGTGATGAAAAGCCTCGCCAAGGATCCTGCCCGGCGTTACGAAGCAGCAGCCGACATCCGTCGCGACCTCCTGCTGTTCCTCCAGGGAAGGAAGCCTCCCAGGCCCTCTCCGGCCCCGCCGCGACCTGCCCAACCCCAGCGAGGCCGCAGGCCCGACCTCCCGCCTCCCACCGTTGCGCCTGACGAGGCGTACCGGAGGTTGCATGCCACCCCCCGTCAGCCGTCACAGGTGCCTTTCATCATCACCTCGATAGCCCTGGCCGCCCTCGTCGTGGTCGGGGTCTGGTACCTGTTCAACGTGATCACGGACCAGCCGGACGAGACGACCACGACGACCGGCGTGCGGATGGTTGTCGTGCCGCCCGTGAGCGGAAGGCTGGAGGACGAGGCTATCCAGATGCTCCAGGAGGCCGGTCTTTTCGTGGTTCCGGAGGGCGAGGCGGGCGACGCCGAGGCCGGCACCGTGCTGCGGACCGAGCCGGGTGCCGGAGCGGAACTCGAGGCGGGCGAGCGGGTAACGATGGTGGTCTCCATCGGACCCGTACAGATCCAGATACCCAACGTGGTCGGCTCGACGCAGGAGAGGGCCGAGAGTTCGCTCGAAGGGTTGGGATTCGGGGTAGATCCGCGGACCATCCGGCACGACACCATCGGTGCCGGACTGGTCGTCTCCCAGGATCCTCCCGGTGGGGCCAGCGCGCCGAGGGGGTCCACGGTGGAACTCGTGGTGTCGGCAGGACCGGAGCCGATCCAGATGCCCCGCGTGACCGGCCTGACCAGCGATCGGGCCGAGGGCAGGCTCGAGGGTCTGGACCTGGAGGTCGAACTCGTCACCACCTTCCACGACGAGGTGGAAGAAGGGCTGGTGATAAGCCAGAGCCCGGCGCCTGGCGCCGACATCAATCCCGGTTGGACCGTTCAAATCGTCGTGTCGAGCGGCCCTGAGGAGACCGAGGTCGAACTCGAGGATCTGTCGGGGAGGTCGATCGGCGATGCGACCGCATGGCTGGAGGAGTCAGGCTTCGAGGCGGTCATCGAGCAGGAGAGCAGCCGGGAGGTCGAGGCAGGCTCGGTCATCCGGACGGAGCCGCCGGGAGGCACCTCGCTCGAGCCCGGATCCCGGGTGGTGGTCGTGGAGTCCACCGGATCGCCGTTCATCGCCGTACCCGACCTCACCGGCTCCACCATCGAGGACGCGGAGGCTACGCTGAGCGACCTGGGCCTTTTGCTGGAGGTTGCCAACTCGCCACGTTCGGTCGACGACCCCAGCCTGGACGGCAGGGTCGTCCGGCAAGCCCCGAGTCCCGGAGAGGAGTTGCTCGAGGGCGAGGCGGTGCTGGCGGTACTCGGCGAGTACTCCCCGGAGCCAACGCAGCCGCAGGACGGCAACGACGAGGAATCGGAGACCGCATGAAACCGGTGGCAAGCCACCTTGCGCCGAGCCCGACCGGCAGCGAGCCGGCCGTGACCATCACCGACGCCGTGTTCCGCTACGGGAGCGAGGTGGTGCTCGATCGCTCCAGCCTTGCCATAGAACCCGGGACGATCACCGCCCTCATCGGTCCTAACGGCGCAGGGAAGTCCACGCTCCTCAACGGGATCGCCGGCCTGATCCCCCTGTCGGAGGGCCGAGTGGAGCTTGGAAGGGCCAATGGCCGGCCCTTGCGCCTTTCGTACGTGTTGCAGGACACCAAGATCAACCAGTCGCTTCCGGTCACGGTTCGCGAGGTGGTGAGCATGGGCCGCTACCCCGGCAAGGGACCCATCAGACCCCTCTCCAAGCGTGACCGGCAACTCGTGGACAAGGTGATGGAGCGAACGAACATCAGCCATCTGGCCAAGCGCCACCTGTCACGGTTGTCGGGAGGACAGCGCCACCGCGTGCTCCTGGCCCAAGGCTTGGTCCAGGAGCACGAGATCCTGCTGCTCGACGAGCCGGCGACCGGACTCGACCTGGTGTCTATCCAAGCCATAAGGGACACGGTGCGCGAGGAGGCCAACATCGGATGCACGGTGATTCTCACCACCCACGACATGGCCGACGCTTGGACAGCCGACTACGTGGTGTTGCTTGCCGGAAGGGTGGTCACGAGCGGCCCGCCCGAGGAAGTCCTCCAGTCGTCCCACCTCATCGAGGCCTACGGAACCGCCCTGCTGAACGTGGACGGAACCCACCTCCTCCTGGACGATCCGCATCACGACCACCCCGACTCTCACCAGCCGACCATGCGATCGATCAGCGTGGAGACATGGGAATGGCTCCGCGAGGAGATCCCCCGGCTACTCGGCGCTTCGCCCGAGGACATGATCGCGGGCAGGGACAAGACGACAGAACCTGAATAGTGAGTGGTGAATCGTGAATGGTGAATGGAGGGCTGGGTTGGGAGCCAGTCTTCTCGGACCCTTTGAGCTGGATCGCCGCCCGCCCGTCCCGTATCAGGCGGGAGGTGGGTGGTAGAGGCCTACAACGCCCAGCCTATTGTCACCAAGGCCTAACTCGCTATCGAATACCCTTGAGAGTTACTCACCACTCACCACTCACCACTCACCACTCACCACTCACCATTTACCACTCACCACTCACGAAGTTCTCCAGGAGGGCCATGCCTTCCACGGTGAGAACGCTCTCGGGGTGGAATTGAACGCCATGGATGTCGAGTTCCCGGTGCCTCACGCCTTGGACCACATCGTCCTCGCTCCACGCGCAGGGCTGTAGTACGCCGGGGAGCTTTGCCGCGGAGAGCGAGTGGTACCGCGTCGCGACGAACGGGTTGCTCAGCCCCTTGAAGACGCCCTCGCCGTCGTGGCGGACCGAGGAGGTCTTCCCGTGCATGACCTGGGGCGCAAGGTCCACCTGCCCGCCGAAGGCGGTGACGATCGCCTGATGGCCCAGGCAGACGCCGAGAATCGGAACGTGTCCTGCGAAACGCCGGATGTACGCTATGGAGTAACCGGCATCCTCGGGCCGGCCCGGACCCGGCGAGATGACCACCCGCTCAGGGTTCAACTCAGCCGCCCCATTCGCGTCCAACTGGTCGTTCCGCACGACGGTGGGCTCCGCGCCCAACTCGCCCAGGTACTGGACCAGGTTGAACGTGAAGCTGTCGTAGTTGTCGAGCACCAGGATCCTCATGGCGTGCACGAGGATACCGGGCCGGGTTCGCAAGAGCCCCGGAGAAACCCGCGAAGTTTGTACAGGGCGGCGCGGGAGCGGTTACCCTTTGGTAATGCCGCAATCCAAGGGACGCCGCAAAGCCAAGACGGTGCGGAGACCGACGCCGCCCAAGAGCGCGTCCGGAGGCAAGCGTGCCAAGCAGTCGCCGAAGATCTACGTTGCGATCATGTTCGGCCTGATGGTCTTGGGCGTGCTGATGGTCGTCACCCGCTATATCCTCGACACCCCCTCATGGCTTCTGCTGGCAGGGCTCGGATGCATGGGTGCCGGCTTCCTGATGACCACCAACTATCACTGAGTGGTAAGTGGTGAATGGTGAATGGTGAATGGTTAGCACTCCACCAGCCACCAGCCACCAAGTTACACGTGTGTAGTTTTCCCCCTGGTTTTCCCCGCCCTGTGGAAAACGGGAGGGTCACTCCGCGGGGACCTCGTCCATCTCCTCGCGGCAGTGGCGGGGGGGTTTCGGCTCGGAGACATTGGTGACCGTCATCGTCACCTGCGTGCCGCACAAACTACACCTGAAGCGCCGCCGGGTTTCCACCACATCTTCGGGGTCGACCTCGGGAGGCGGGTTGGCCACCGCCCTTATCGCCGTCATCAGCACAGTCCAGATCACCACGCCTATGAGCAGGGCAATGATGATGTTCAGCAGGGTCACTTCGGCCCGTTCCCGACCCTCTCGGCCATCCGGCGAACGGCTAGGCGACCCGCTCGAGGATCATGGCGTTTGCCATCCCACCCCCCTCGCACATGGTCTGGAGACCGTAACGGGCTCCTCGACGCTCCATCTCGTGGACGAGGGTGGCGGTCAGTTTGGCGCCCGTCCCGCCGAGCGGGTGACCCAGGGCGATCGCGCCTCCGTTGACGTTCGTCCGCTGCCAAAGGGGATCGGGATCGCTGCCGCCGTGCTCCGCTAGCCAGATCGCAACGACCGACGCGAAGGCCTCGTTCACCTCGAACAGGTCGATGTCGTCGACGGCGAGGCCACACCTGTCGAGCACCCTGGTGGTGGCCGGGATGGGCCCGGTGAGCATGGTGACCGGATCGACGCCCGCCAACGCGAACCCGACGAAGCGCGCCTTCGGGACCAGGCCGAACTCGTGTGCCTTGGCTTCCGACATGATGAGCACCGCGGCAGCACCGTCGGATATCTGCGACGAGTTGCCGGCGGTCACGACACCGTCGGGTTTGAAGACCGGACCGAGGCCGGCCAGTACCTCTATCGAGGTGTCCGGTCGGATTCCCTCGTCGGTGACCATCACCTCTTTCGATCCGTTCAGCGCCACCTCGACCGGGACGATCTCCCTGTCGAACCGCCCCTCCTCTGTAGCCTGGGCAGCACGCATGTGCGAGTCATAGGCGATCCGGTCGAGGGACGCCCTCGACAGTCCCCACTTCTCGGCGATCATCTCGGCTGATATGCCCTGCGGGACGAGGCTGGCGGCGTAGCGCTCGACCATGAGGGGGCCGAACGGCTTGCCCGGCCCCTGATGGGCTGTGATCCCCATCGGAACGCGGGTCATGGACTCGACCCCACCCGCGATGGCCACGTCGTAGGCGCCCGCCATCACCCCCTGAGCGGCGAAGTGCGACGACTGCTGTCCGGATCCGCACTGGCGGTCGATGGTCGTACCCACCACGTCTTCGGGGAAGCCGGCCGCCAGCGCCGCGTTGCGACCCACGTTTAGGCTCTGCTCGCCGGTCTGCATCACGCAGCCCATGATCACGTCGTCGACGAGGGCGGGATCCAAGTCGTTCCGCTCGACGAGTGCACGCAGGGTGATGGCGGCGAGGTCCACGGGGTGGTAGCCGTCGAGTTTGCCGTTCCGCTTGCCGGTGGGGGTGCGCACCGCATCCACGATCACTGCTCTCTCCATGGCTACTCCTCGTCGGATGATCGTTCGTTTCCGGTTCCGGGTGTCCAGGGTGGAGGTGATCGGATTCGAACCGACGGCCTCCTGGATGCAAACCAGGCGCTCTGCCAGACTGAGCTACACCCCCGACAGGTACCAGTCTATGCCAGGCGCGACGTGACCGATGCCGGATGGGAACCTCGGGCCGGCCGGGCAGCCCCCGGCGTTGGTGGTCAAGGTAGGGCCCGCCCGGCCAAGACGCCGGTAGGGTTGCCGTTCTCAACCGCGATCCGGCCGTTGACCAGCACGTGTTCGATTCCCTCCGGATGGCTCTTGGGAACGTCGTAGGTGGCGGTGTCCGTTACGAGATCCGGGTCGAAGACCACCACGTCGGCTGCCTTGCCCGGCTGAATGAGACCGCGGTCTGTGAAGCCGAAGCGGGACGCCGGAAGGCCCGTCATCCGGTTGACCAGGTCCTCCAGCGGGTTTCCGTACCGTCTCCTCAGCGGACCCAACACCTTCGGGAAGGTGCCGTACGCCCTTGGATGCGGCTTGTCGCCCGCCAGGATGCTGTCGCTGCTGACCGCGTAGTCCTCCCGTTCGAGCAGCTTCATGTATTTCTCGCTGCCCGCTTCGACCACTTCGTCGGGAGGAGGGGGCATGCGATGGCCCACCTCCAGGTTCTCCTCCAGGAGGATCTGGCAGACGAACTCCTCGCATGTCTCGAAGCCGCGCGCCTCGGTCGCCTCCGGGATGGTGAGGCCGACCAGATGGTTGTTGATCGCAGAAGGGGCGTGGCTGATCATCATGTCGCCCCATGACATGATCCGGTTGGCGATCCGCACGCCTGATACCTCGCCCTCCATCCGCTCGCGCTGCACCGGATCGGCCAAGCGCTCGAGGATCTCGTCGGGACCGCCCACCTGGGCCCAGGGCGGTAGGAAGGCCATGAGCGTGCTCGACCCCGAGAAGTACGGGTACGCGTCGAAGGTCACATCGAGGCCGTCGGCTTTAGCGCGGTCGACCATCGAGATGTCCCAGCCGGGGCCGAAGTGGGTCAAGTGGAGCCCGATGCCCGACCCTCTGGCTACGTCCATGGCCTCCTGTACGGGATCGAACGGTTCCTCCCGGAAAATGGTGCGGAGGTGCGGGGCGAACACGCCGTCCGCGGCCGGGCGGCATAACTCGATCAACTCCTGCGTGTCCGAGTAGACCTGCGGGTAGTAGGCCAGCCCGGTGGAGAACCCGACCCCCCACTCCTCCATCCCCCGCTCGACCAGACGCTGGGCCAGCCTCAGGTCTTCGCCGACCAGCGGGGTGTCCTCCATTCCCACGACCTGCAGGCGGATCGCTCCATGGGGGATCAGGTAAGCGGTGTTGATGGCCACATGCCCGTCGAAGCGGTCCCGGTACTCAGCCACGCTCGACCAGTCCCAGCCCACGTCCAAGCTGGTGTTGAGGCCTGCCAGGTACCGGCGGTAGAGCTGGAGTTTGTCGGGGGACAGGGGCGCGTACGAGAGGCCGTCCTGGCCCAGCACCTCGGTCGTGATCCCCTGCAGGAGCTTCGGGGCGTGCTGCGGATCGGCGAGGAGCATCACGTCGGAGTGAGCGTGGGAATCGATGAACCCAGGCGCCACCACCTTCCCGCCCGCCTCGATGGTCACCTCGGAATCAACGCCGGCGAGCCGGTCAACCGCCTCTATGAAGCCGCCCGCTATCCCGACGTCAACGGACCGGGCGGGTCCGCCGGATCCGTCGATTACGGCCCCGTCCCGGATTATCACGTCAAAGTTCATTGCGTTCGCCCGTTGCCAGTTGCCAGTTGCCAGTTGCCAGTTGCCAGTTGCCAGTCAGGCTACCCGTTCACCGCTACCCGAGCACTGCTCAGCCCAGGCCAAGTGCCCGTTCCTGTGGAGGGCCGCTTGGGTTCTCCGAATCGCAGTCCGGATCACGAACCACCAGCCGCCGATCACCCGCCACCAACCACCGGTATCCCATCCAGGATGCACCTGACCCGGCGACCATTCGCCCCCGTCGCCCGGAGGGACTGGGGCTCGAGGCACTCCGCCCGCGAGTATGGGCAGCGGGGCTCGAACCGGCAGCCCGGCGGCACCGTGGCCACGTCCAGGGCTTCGCCGCGAATCACCTCGCCCCGTTGGTCGGCCCGGAGCTTGGGACGGGGAACGCTCTCGATAAGGGCCTTCGTGTACGGGTGGCGGGGCCGGGCGAACACATCGGCAGTGGTCCCGCTCTC
Organism: Candidatus Spongiisociaceae bacterium; assembly: GCA_965219685.1. Classification (GTDB taxonomy): domain Bacteria; phylum Actinomycetota; class Acidimicrobiia; order Spongiisociales; family Spongiisociaceae; genus JAPPFW01. Next base: position 3,370,481 of record CBDCOH010000002.1, read on the forward strand.
GACTATCTGGCCCGCGTACATGACCGCCACCCGCTCGCTGAGATGGCTGACGACCCGCAGGTCATGCGAGATGAACAGGTAGGCCATGCCCAGTTCCTGCTGCAGGCGCTTCAGCAGGTTGAGGATCTGCGCCTGAACCGACACGTCCAGTGCCGAGGTCGGCTCGTCCGCCACTATCAGCTTCGGGCGCAGCGCGATGGCGCGGGCGATGCATACCCGCTGGGCCTGGCCGCCGCTCAACTCGTGTGGGAAGCGGTCCGCGATGGTGGCGGGAAGGCCGACTGTACCCAGCAGATCGATCACCGTATCGAGCGCCTCCGTCGCGTTCCGGACCTCCCCATGCGTGCGGAGGGGATGGGCGACGGCTTGCAGGACGGAGTGCCTGGGGTTGAGCGAGGACAGCGGATCCTGGAAGATCAGCTGCATCTGGCGGCGCGTCCTTCGCAGTTCCGCCTTCTCGAGATCGAGAAGGCGGACTCCATCGAATTCGATCGCTCCCGAATCGGGCCGTTCGAGGGCGAGGAGCAACCGACCGACCGTCGTCTTGCCCGACCCGCTCTCGCCGACCAGTCCCAACGTCTCGCCCGACCGGATGGCCAGGCTGACATCGTCGCAGGCCCTGACGACAGGGGCGGGGCGCCGCAGCGCGATATCGCTAAGCGGGCGCGGCAACGGGTAGTACTTCTTGAGGCCCTTGATGGTGACGAGGGGTCGCTCGCTCGCCACGGAGTCCTCCATGACCCTACGCCGCCCGCCGCCGACCGGGGACGAGTCGACCGTCATGCCCCGGCCTCCGGGGCATCGTAGAAGCAGGCCACCCGGTGGTGCTCGCCCACCTCCCGGAGGGGTGGGCGCTCGGTGGCGCACCGCGGGTCGAGCCGGTGCGGGCACCTGTCGAAGAAGGCGCACCCTGCGAACGGCTCGGTCAGGTCCGGCATGGAGCCCTTCATGGTGACCAGCCACTCGTTATCGTCGTCCAGGTCGGGTGTCGATGCCAGCAGCCCTTGCGTGTATGGATGCCGGGGATCGGTGAACAGATCCTGCACCCGGGCCTCTTCGACGATCCGGCCGGCATACATGACATAGACCCGGTCGCAATTCTCGGCCACCAGCCCGATGTCGTGGGTGATCAGGAGCAGACCCATCTGCATCTCCTGCTGCAAGTCGGCGATCAGCTCGAGCACCTGTGCCTCGATGGTCACATCAAGGGCGGTGGTGGGTTCGTCGGCGATCAGCAGCGACGGGCTCCACGCCAGCCCGGCGGCGATCATCACCCTCTGGCGCAGGCCGCCGCTGAACTCGTGCGGGAAGCTCCTCACCCGGCGACCCGCGCCCGGGATGCGGACCTTCCGGAACAACTCGACGACCCGGACCTTGACGCGCCTGGCCATCCGGCGAAGGCGGTGCAGTGCCAGCAGTTCGTCGAGCACCACGACCAGCCTCATACGGCCGGGCTGGTGGACCCTCATCCCGTCCGCCACCTGCTCGCCCACCCGCAGGACGGGATTGAGGCTGCTCATCGGATCCTGGAAGATCATGGCGATGTCCCGACCCCGGATATTGCGGATCGCCTCGGCTGATTGGCTCCGCAGGTCCACCCCGTTGAAGACGATCCGTCCAGACTCGATCCGGCCGGGTCGGGTTGTCAGGCCCATGACGGCCAGCGCCGTCTGGCTCTTGCCGGACCCGGACTCGCCGACCAGCCCCACCGCCTCGCCCTTCGCGATCTTGAGGTCTATGTCGTCCACGGCCCGCACCACGCCGCTGCGGGTGTAGAAGTAGACCCGCAGGTCCTCCACGCTCAGTACTGCCCCGCCGTTAGCGGACCTGTCCGGTGACGTCATATCAGCTTCACCTGATGTCCCGCATGCGGGGGTCGAGGGCGTCCCTCAATCCGTCGCCCAGGATGTTGAATCCGATCACGCCCCAGCTGATTGCAAGGCCGGGGAAGACCACCGTCCATGACGCCACCGAGATGAACGAGCGGGACTCGCTAAGCATCCTGCCCCAACTCGGCTCCGGCGGCTGGGTACCGAGCCCGACGAAGCTCAGGCCGGCCTCGGCGATCAGGGTGCCGCCGAATCCGAGGGTCATGACCACCAGGACCGGGACGAAACTGTTGGCGAGCACCTGGCGGACCATGATGGACACGGGACCGTCGCCGATGGCCCGGGCGGCGGTCACGTAGTCCTGTTCGCGCACTTCCAGGACCGAACTCCTCACCAGCCGGGCGTATCCGGGTATGCCGGGCAACGCGAGGGCGATGATCACATTCCACACGCCCGGACCCAGGAAGGCTACGACCATCAGCGCCAGCACCAGCCAGGGGATGGCCTGCAGGATGTCCATCAACCTCATTATCAACTGATCGACCTTGCGCCCGACGAATCCGGCCACCAGACCGAGCACACCTCCGGCCGTTACGGCCAGCAACACCGCGGCCACCGAGATGACCAGGGCCTTCCTCCCACCCCAGATCACCCGGCTCAGCACGTCGCGCCCGAAGTCGTCGGTGCCGAAGGGATAGTCCCAGCCGGGTGGGGTGAACTGGGGGCCATGGTCAGGAATCACCGGATCGTACGGCGCGATGATCGGCGCGAAGAGGGACACAATCACCATGCCGAGGACGAGAACGAGTCCGACCAGGGCCCTCCGGGTGTGAAGGATCGTCGAGAGCACTTTTAGGGCCCTCGCCCTGCGGGTGGTCCGGACGATCGACACCTCCCGCGCAGCTGCCTGCTCGCTGCCGGTACCGGTCACTCGAGCCTCACCTTGGGGTTGAGAACCGGGTAGAGCAGGTCGGTGACCAGGTTCACCAGGGAGAACGAGATGGCGAAGAAGAAGACCGCCGCTTGGATCACGATGTAGTCGCGCGACGAGACGGCTTCGAGGAACAGCCGTCCTACCCCTGGCAGGGTGAACACCACCTCCACGAAGATCAGGCCGGAGATCAGGTCCGCTACATGGAGACCGATGACGGTGACGGTGGGGATGAGGGCGTTGCGCAGCGCGTGGCGGATGTTGACCACACTGGACGGTAGACCCTTGGCGCGGGCGGCCAGCACGTAGGGCCTCCGGAGTTCCTCCAGGGTGCTGGACCGGAGCAGGCGGCTGATGGAGGCCGCGCTGTACATGCCCACCGCCAACGAAGGAAGCAACAGGCTGTGAGCGGTCCCCAGCGGATCGCCGAGCGGGTCTATTCCCAGGCTGCCGATAATCGGAAACCAGCCGAGCCAGAGCCCTCCCGTCAGCAGGAGCAGCATGGCCAGGTAGAAACTGGGCAGGGCAACGCCAACCAACGAGGCGAGGGAGGAAACGCCGTCGAGCCAGGTTCGATGGTTGAACGCGCCAGTCATACCCAGCGACATCCCGATCAGCACCGTGAACGCCAACGACATGACGGCAAGCGGGACCGTTACTCGCAGACCACGTCTGAGGATCTCGAAGGCGGGCTGGCCGGAGTAGAGAGAGTTACCCAGGTCACCCTTCACCGCGCCGGTCACGAACACCCAGTACTGCTCGACCAAGGGCTTGTCCAGACCGTGTTGGCGCCGGAACTCCTCGGCCAACTCCGGATGCTCCCGCGCCATCTCGCCGTACCTGATGAGGGCCGGGTCACCGCCGATGGCCCGGATAAGGAAGAAGACGAGCGTGGTCACCCCGACCGTGACCACGAGCGCCCACGCCAGCCGACGGACTATGTAGGAGCCCACGCCTCAACCATCGTCAGATTGCACGCCGAACACGACATCCTCCCCGCCCGACGACCAACTCGCTGGTCGACGAGCGGCGGGAGAGATGTGGTGGATTGTGATGGACGCCTGCTATGCCTCGATCCAGGCCGTTTCCCAGCGTTGCTGCTGTTCGGGGAACATTGGGAAGCCCTTGACCTTGTTGGACATGGCGACCGCGTACGGCGCCGCCACGATAGCGATGAAGGTCGCACCCTCGTTGAGGTACTTGTTCCAAGCCATCGAGTAGAGCCTCCCGCGCTCGTCGACATCGGCAACGGCGCTTGCCTCCGAGATCCATGCCGAGATCTCGGGGTCGGTGTAGCCGGTGACGTCGCCTTCCCCGATGAACCGTGAACGCGGCCCGGGATCCATGAAGCTGATGGAGGCGCTGTTGGCCATCTGCCAGTCCTGCTGTGACCAGCGGTTGGCCCAGAACCCCTCCTCCAGTGCCGCGACCGTGGCGTTGATCCCGACCGCCTGCAGGTCGGCGGCCACCGACTCGGCGACCTTCTTGATGTGCGCCACGTCGTGTGCCGTCAACTCGAGATCGAATCCGAGTACTCCCTCAGCTTCCAGGATCGCCCGCGCCCCCTCCGGGTCGTAGGGCGGCGGGGTGATGTTGAGCGGGACATTGGACAGCGGCGGCACGTTGGTGTAGGCCGGCGCACCCAAGCCGAAGAGAGCCCGCTCGTTGGCAGCGTCCCGGTTGATCGACATGGCAATGGCCCGCCGCACGTTCGGGTTGTCGAGTGGCGGATACCTCGGGCTGATCCGGAACCAGTCCACCCATGTGGAGGGCAGTACCTGGACGTTGATCGAATCGTCGGCCTGCAGGGCGGGGATCTCCACTCGCGGAGGGTTCCTGATCCAGTCGACTTCGCCGGCCCGGAGAGCCGCCAGACGGCTGGTCTCGTCCGGGATGGGGATCATGCGGATCTCATCGAGGATCGGCAGGTCCTCCTCCCAGTAGTTGGGGTTCTTCTCCATGATCGTCACCACATCCGGGATGTGCTCCTTGAAGCGGAAGGGTCCCGTACCCACCGGGTAGCTGTTGATGTCGGCGATGGCCTCCTGCGGCATGATCGCGTTGACATGCACGAAGAACAGTTCCTCGAGGCGGGGATGGGGCTGATGGAGCGTGATGTGGATCGTGTGCGAGTCGGTGGCCTCGATGCTCTTGAAGAGGCTCTCATCGGTCTCCGCATTCACGAACGAGGCCCGGTACGCCGAACCTGTCTCCGGATTCAGCACGCGCATCGTGCTGTAGATGACGTCGTCGGCGGTCATCTCCCGTCCGTTGTGGAAGTAGACCCCGCGCCGGACGTTGAAGGTCCACTCCATGAAGTCGTCGCTGAACTCCCAGCTCATCGCCTGCTCCGGAACGTGCCGGTAGGTAACCGGATCGAGATCCGACAGGCCGCGGAAGATCTGCGAGGGTGCCCACGCGTCCGTGAGGTTGAACTGCTTGTGGTAGTCGAAGTTCTGTATCGACCCATCGATCCCCAGCCTGATGTTCTGCGGCGGCAGCTCGGGTTCGGGTGGCGGAGGGGGCGCCGTCGTACCGGGAGCAACCGTCACGGTGGTGGTCGAAGCCTCGGTGAGGGCCGTCGTGGTGTCGGCTGCCATCGCCTCGGTGGTCGTGGGCGCCGCCGTGGTCGGTGCCGCCGTCGTGGGTGCGGCAGTGGTGGGGGCTGCCGTTGCAGGGGCCGCGGTATCGGGAGCCGGAGCGTCCTCCCCGCACGCCGCCGCCAGTGAACCAGCCGCTACCAGCGAACCTCCGTAGCCCATCCACTTCAGGAATGTCCGTCGATCTACAGGGGATCCGCGCCCGGGATCCTCGGGTCGCGTCTCTTCACTTCTACTAGCCATGGATTCTCCTCCCGGGTTTCCCCAATCCACCCACCGCGGCTGATCCTCGGCGTGCCCGGGCCACGGCGCAGGCGACTGGAGTGCGCTCGACGTGGATCTCCTAGATACCTCCCTTGCAACGACCGGGCACTACTCGCTTCTGACTCTAGGAGCCAGCAAAAAGGACCGTCAACCAAAACTCCGGCTTTTCGCTTATCCACGCGGCACCGAACCGAATCATCCACCTCGGTATCGTGAGACCAAGTCGGAAGGTGAGCGACAAGTGAGCAGATACAGCAACGACCCCTACCGGACACTTCTCGGTCTGCGACCGTTCATAAACGCGTCGGGAAACTCCACCACGCTCGGGGGCAGTGTCATGCCCGGCAAGGTGGTCGACGCAATGGCCGCCGCGGCCCGATCCTTCATCGATCTGAACGCCCTGCACGAGAAGGCGGGAGAGAAGTTGGCCGAGATGATCGGTGTAGAAGCCGCCTTCATTTCGTGCGGCGCTTCCAGCGGCGTGGCGATGTGCGCCGCCGCCTGCATGACCGGAGGAGACCCGGAAAGGGTTGCAAGCCTGCCGCATACGGAGGCGTTTGCAGACGAGTTCGTGATCAGCCTCATAGACCCCCACGTTTTCGTTCACCAGGGCATCGAATCGGTCGGCGGCAAGCTGGTCAGGGTAGGTAGCCGTACCGACGTGACCATCGCCGATATGGTGGCCGCCATTGGTCCGCGCACCGCGGCCGTGGTGCTGTTCTACGGTCTGCAGTCCCGCCAGGACCTGGCCGAGTTGGCTTCGGCTGCTTCGGCGCTCGGCGTTCCGGTCATCGTCGACGCCGCCGCCCAGCTCCCGCCCCGTTCCAACCTGACCTCGCTCCTCGATCTGGGAGCTTCCCTGGTCGCCTTCAGCGGCGGCAAGGCGATCAGAGGGCCGCAGAGCACCGGCCTGGTCCTCGGGCGAGCCGACCTGGTGGAGGCGGTCAGGCTCAACGCCAACCCCTTCACGGCCATCGGCCGCGGCATGAAGGTGGGCAAGGAGGAGATCGTGGGCCTGCTGGCCGCGGTCGAACTCTTCCTGGCCGCGGATGAAGAGGAGGAACTGGCGGGCTGGCGCCGGGACCTGGAGGGCATCGCCGCCAGGCTCAACGAACTCGACGGCGTACGCGCCGAGGTCGGATCCAAGGGGCACGCAGCGGCACCCGCCGCAGTCGCTCGTGGGTACGTCACGTTGGATCCCGACCGAACACCGCCGGCCGCATCGATCATCGAGGACCTGCTGGCCGGGGAGCCTTCGATAGCGCTACGGGCCGATGCAGACGCCATCGTGATCGATCCGATGACCATGCTGCCGGGCGACGCCGAGGTGGTGGCCCGGCGGATGGCGGAAGTTATTGTTGGCGTTAGGCGTTAGGCGTTAGGCGTTAGGCGTTAGGCGTTAGGCGTTAGGCGGCGGTTGGGCTCTCTCTTCCCTCTCGGCCCGAATCGGTAGCGTTGCGGTTTCCCCGCGTTTTCTTGGCAAATCAGTTTGCATTGCAAACTCTCGGCCTCTAAGGTGGTTTGCAGCACAAACTATGCGGTGGGCCAGGCCCGCCTGACTTGAGACGGAGGTGCATTATGGGAGGACAGGACGGCGGGACTGCCGCCCTCACGCCTGAAGAGAGTTGGGGCACGATCCACGAAACACTGGACCGGACGCGTAGCTCGATCTACGTCGCCGGAGCGTCGACAATCCTGATCCTCTGGGGGGTCATAGTCGCTCTCGGATACTTCTGGCAGTACGCCTACCAGACATTGGCCGGCGATCTCTTCGCGGGCCGCCCCTGGATTCCCTTGCCGATCTGGATAGCACTCGGAATCGGGGGAATGGTGGGAAGCGGCATCATCAGCCACCGCGCCACGCGCAGGCTTGCCCCCGGGGTCGACCTGCGGCAAGCGGGAATCCGGGTGGGTCTCTTCTGGCTGGCGGTCGTGACCGCGTCGTTCCTCCTTCCGGGCGCGGCCGGTTTGTGGAACGCGGAGTTGGCCGCCCGGATACCCTATGTCGTGGTCGGCGTGATAGGACTCGGATACGTCCTGTTCGGCATCATGTTCCGTCCGGCCTTGGCGATGGTGGGTCTGGGTATCGCCGCCTCCTTCTACCTTCCCAACTACCTGGCCGGCGATGTCGCGCCGGCCTTGTCGGGAGCAGCGACATTGGTGGTGGCAGGACTTGGCTGGGCGTGGATCCGAAGGACAGACGTGGCGTGACCGCAGAACCCATCGTCTTGAACGAGACCATCCACCAATCCACACGGCTGCGGATAATGTCCATGCTGGTCTCCCAGCCTGAGACCGACCGGCTCACCTACGGGTTCATCCAGAAGACGCTGCATCTCACGGGTGGGAACCTGACAACCCATCTGCGGAAACTCGAGAGCGCAGGCTACCTGGTCACCGCCAAGGAGTTCCTCGACTCCAAGCCTCGCACATGGGTCAGGGCGACACCGGAGGGCCGCCGAGCGTTCGCCGAGCATCTTGCCAACCTGGACAAGGCCCTCAACCTCCGGCGGGCACTGGCGGGTGACCGGTAACGGCTTCCAAGACAAAGACGTTGTAGCCGCCGGTGTCCAGCAACGCCGAACCCTGCAACTATCATAAGAAATGTGTATGGATGCTACAAAATAGATAAATATATCTGAATCCACCTGCGCCGTTCGTCTCCCATCAATATGATTTCGCGAGGAGCGCTACGAGGGAGGGTATCGAATGAGCGCCATCCAAGACGGTCTACGACTCAAGACAGCTTTCACGACAGCAGCCTGGGTCCTGATCCCGGTCGCCATCGGGATCAACCTCATCGGAAGGTACTTCGCCCAGACCTTGAACCTGCCGCTGTTCATCGACACGACCGGCACCACGATGGCGGCCTTCCTGGCCGGCCCCTGGGTTGCCGCAGTCGCCGGGGTGCTCACGAACCTCGTGATCGGGCTCACGCTCGAAGCGACGTCGATTCCATTCGGTATCGTCAACGCGGCTATCGGCATTGTGGCCGGTGTCATGGCAGCGCATGGATTCCTTCGCTCCACGGGCAAGGTGATCTGGCTGATACTGGCCTTGACCGCTACCACCATCATCACCGCCACGCCCATCGTGGTGCTCGTTTTCGAAGGCGTCTCCGGGTCAGGCGTCGACGTGGTCACCGGCTTCTTCGTGGCATCCGGGCAAGGAATCGTCGAATCGGTTATCGGTCAGCAACTGCTCACGACTCCGGGCGACAAGGTGCTCACGGTGCTCCTGTCCTTCATCTTGATAAAGGGAGTTCCGGCACGCTACCGGCCCCCGTTCGGCCGAGAAGTCGTTCCGTTCTAGGAAGGTACTGAGGAACCGCCGGCTGGCCCGACGGTCGATGGCAACCCACATGTCAGCGGACGGCGGGCCACCGGCATTCCTTGTTTCTCAGCACCCTTCTGACCGGCTAGTGGTCACCCTGTGAAGCAGCGGCACGGAGTGCACGGCGACGGCTCTCCGGGACAGACCCGCCTGTGAAGGCGTGCGGGGAACGGAACGTCGAGGCAGCGGAACGCAGCGCTGGGCTTCGCCGGTCGGCAGCACGGGCCGGTCCGCCTGGCGGGCAGACCACCCGAACCACGACGCGGTAGTGGAAGCCGACACGACCGCTTGGTCCCCGGCGCGATTAGCCGCGCTGTACGAGGTCGGGAGCACCTGGCTCCACCGGGTGCATCCCCTGACCAAGCTGGCCGCAGTGCTTCCACTATCGGTTGCGGGATTCGCCGGCGACACGGTTCGGGTTCCCGCAGTCCTCTTGCTGGCGGCGGCAGTGATCCTCATCGTGACCCGTCTGGGTTCGGTCGTGCTGAAATCACTCCGGCTCATCGCACCGATGACATTCGCCCTCTTCGTGATACACGGGGTGGTCCGCCCTTACGATTCGGAACCTATCGCCAGCTGGGGCCCCATCTCGATCAACGCCGAAGGACTGGCCCTCGCCGGAACCACCGCCGCGCGCCTGGCGGTGTTCGTCGTCGCGGTGACCGCCGCGATGGCGACCGTACACCCCAAGGTCTTCGCCACGGCCCTGATCCAGCGAGGTGTCTCGCACAAGCTTGCCTACGCGTATCTAGCCGGGGCAGAATTGCTCCCGGAGATGCGGCTCCGGGCTTCCCAGATCCTCGATGCCCAGCAGTCGCGCGGCTTCGACACGAAGGGCAGTTTGCCGCGACGTCTCCGGACCCTCTTCGCACTGCTAAAGCCCCTGCTGGTCAGTTCCCTGATCGGGGTTGAGATGAGGACCCTGGCCCTCGAATCAAGGGGGTTCGCCCGACCCGGGCGCCGGACCTCCGCCGTGGAGGTGGAAGATCGGGGGAGGTGGCTCCAGAGGGCGCTCCTGCTGGCTGCGATCCCGCTGGTCGTCCTGGCCATCCTATGGTGAGCGGCGCTCGCTCCCCGGACTCCAACGGGTCGGGGACCGCGGCATTTGCGAGGTTCGAGGGGTTCGGCGTCACTTACGCCACCGCTTCCGAGCCCTCGCTGACCGGGGTGACCCTCGAGCTCTACAGCGACCGGCTCGCCCTCGTCACCGGGCCCTCCGGGAGCGGAAAGTCCACGCTGGCGCGGATCGTGGCCGGGTTCGTTCCGAGGCTGCTGCACGGGCAGGTGGAGGGCTCGGCACACGTGCTCGGTCACGACGTGGAATCCGCCGCGCCGCACGCGATCATCGAGTCCATAGGCATGGTGTTCGACAACCCCTTCGACCAGCTGACCGCCGCCACCAGGACGGTGTTCGACGAGACCGCCTACGCCTTGGAGAACGAGGGACTACCCCCTGCCGAGATCGTCATCAGGGTTATGGGGGCCTTGGAGAACGTCGGGCTGGCCGAGATGGCCGGCCACCACCCCCGCCGCCTCTCGGGCGGCCAATCGCAGCGGCTGGCGATAGCGTGCGCTCTGGCCCAGCAGAAGCCGATCCTGGTCCTCGACGACCCGACCTCCCAGCTCGATCCCACCGGAACCGCGGAGGTCGTGTCCATGGTCAAGAAGTTGCGGAGGGAGCACACGACGGTGGTACTGGTAGCCCAGGACCTGAGCCACTGGCTGGCCATCGCCGACCGGCTGATCATCCTGGACGAGGGTCGTGTGACGGCGGACGGGAACCCTGCTTCCCTCCTCGCCGACCCGGGGCCGCTTGCCGGAAAGGTCCTGATCCCTCGCTACGTCGCTATCTGGACCGAGTTGAGCAGCCGCGGGATGGAACTGGGTGATCGCGCGCCCCTCGGGACGGAACAGTTGCTGGAGTCACTCCGAGCCTCGGGCGGCGCCGGAGGATCGGAGTGATCCGGCTTCGCGATGTCAGCTACACCTACCCGAAGGGTGTCGAGGCGATACGTGGACTGAGCCTCGACGTGTCCGTCGGCGAGATCCTGTTCGTGCTAGGGCACAACGGCGCCGGAAAGTCGACGATGCTCCGCCTTTTCAACGGTCTACTCAAGCCCACCACCGGTACGGTGACGGTCGACGGCACCGACACGGCGAAGGTGAGACCCGCCCAACTCGCGCGTAGCGTCGGTCTGGTGTTCCAGAATCCCGACGCCCAGTTGTTCCGTGACCGGGTCTCGGACGAGGTGTCGTTCGGAGCCGACCATGGCGCCGGAACGGCGGATTCGACGCAACGCTTCGATCAGGCGATGGCTCTTCTCGGACTCGAGTCGGTGGCGGATCGCAACCCCTACGATCTCTCCCTCTCGTGGCGCAAGCGGGTGGCCATCGCGTCGGTCGTCGCCATGGGCAGCCCGATCTTGGTGCTCGACGAGCCTACGGGCGGCCAGGACGCCGAAGGAACCCGTGTTCTCACCGACCTCGTCATGGACAGGCGCCGTCACGGTCACGGTTGCGTGGTGGTCACCCACGACGTGGACCTGGCCTTCGACTGTGCCGACCGGGTGGTGGTGATGAGAGAAGGCGAGATCCATCTAGAAGGCGACCCGATGACCGTGCTCGGCGATCCGCTCCTGGCGGCGGCCGGTGTCGAACCTTCAACGATGCACCGTGTCTCGCAGGGGCTGGGACTGGATCGACCGGTCCGTACAGTGGACGAACTGGAAGAACACCTCAGATCCGCAGGAGGCACAACTCCATGAGCTTCGATCCGCTGAGCACCGACAAGCCGCAGCACCATATCCGATGCCTCCCGGGCGATGTGGCCGACAAGGTCCTCCTACCCGGTGACCCCAAGAGAGCGGAGCGGATAGCAGAGTTGCTCGACGACGCCCGCCACATCGCCACCAATCGCGAGTACGCCACCTACACGGGGACCTATCGAGGCATGCCGGTGTCCGTGACGTCGACCGGCATCGGTTGCCCTTCTGCGGCCATCGCCATCGAGGAACTCACCAGCGTGGGCGCCAGAACCCTGATCCGCGTCGGAACCAGCGGTTCGATGACGCCCGACGTGCAACCCGGTGAGGTGATCGTCGGGACGGGGGCCATACGGGAGGAGGGGACCGGGACGTCGTACCTTCCCATCGAATACCCGGCCGTGGCCGACCTCGACATGACGATCTGCCTGCGGGCCGCAGCCCTGGAACTCGGGCTGCCGGTGCGGTCGGGCGTTCTCCATTCCAAGGACTCGTTCTACTCGCACCGGACTCCGGACCGGGTGCCGGTGGCGCAGGAGATGCTGGGGAAGCGGGCCGCGTGGAGAGCGGGTGGGGCCCTCGCATCGGAGATGGAGACCTCCACGCTGTTTATCCTCGGATCCATGCTGCGGTTGAGGACAGGCTCCATATGTATGGTCGCCAGTTCGCATGATGCGGCTACCCGCCTGCCGCCTGCGGAGGCGGCGGCGCTGGTCGACAAGGTGATATTCGCCGCGCTCGATGCCCTGGTCATGGTCGAGTCACCGGGCAAGGGAGGCAACTCCGGATGACCACCCGGATCGACGTCCACACCCACTTCTACCCCACTTCCTACCTGGCCGCCCTGGAACGACGGAGCGACATCCCGCGCGTCTACCGGGACGGCGCTGTCAGACGGTTCGTGATCTTCCCGGAGGAGGATGCCGACCCGCGCATAGGTCGCCCCATCGAGGACGGGTGGTGCACCGTCGCGGGGAAGGTCGGCTTCATGGACGAAAAGGCCATCTCACGCTCCGTCATCTCGCTCGGCAACCCCTGGATGGAGCCGTTCGAGGGTCAGCAGGGGATCGAACTGACACGAGTGGTCAACGACGAGTTAGGCGCCCTGGAGGAGACGACGGATGGGCGGATGGTGGGTCTCGGAGCCCTCCCCGCAACCAGTGTCGAGGATGTCGTGGCGGAGATCGCGGCCATCGACCGGCACCCGAGCCTGCGCGGAATCGTGACGGGCCCCCGGATCGCGCAACTCCGGCTGGACGATCCGGAGTTGGAACCGGTCTGGGCGGAACTGGAGTCGCGGGACGTCCCCGTGTTGTTGCACCCCCAGGACGGTATCGCCCTCGACCTCCTGGAAGGCTACGGACACGTCCTGCCCGTCGGGGTGGGTTTCCCGATGGAGACCACCGCAGTGGTGAGCCGCCTCGTGTTCGGCGGCGTTCTCCACAACCACCCCGATCTCAAGATGATCGTCTCGCACGGTGGGGGGACGCTGTCGGCCCTGGTAGGGCGGCTCGACGCTGCCTGGCGATCGGACGAGATCGGCCGGTCCCGCCTTCCCGAACCCCCATCCAGGTCGATCGCCCGGCTCTACGTCGACGCCATCACCTACGCACCGGGTCCGCTGCACGCATCCATCGCCATGGTCGGTAGCGAACGGGTCATGTTCGGCACCGATCACCCCTTCTCCATCGAGGATGCCGAAGCAACTGCGGACGCCATGGGTGCGGTCGACGAGATCGCCCGCGAGTCGATCTTCGCAGGCACCGCCTCCGCCCTCTTCCGATTGACCTGACGATCGAGAAGCTGCCTGACCAATCGGCCAATCGAGCGGCAGCCCCGACAGGGTTGCGTAGCTAGTTGGTCAAGTCTGATCTAGTCAGATAAACTGGCCTGTATGATCGTCAACGTTTACGAGGCCAAGACCCATTTCTCCAAGCTCCTCGACCGTGTTCTGAACGGTGAGGAGATCGTGATAGGTCGGGCGGGGAGGCCCGTCGCCCGACTAGTTCCCTTCGTCGCGAAGCGAACTCCAAGGGTGCCGGGCAGGCTGGCCGGCAAGATCGTCATGGCTGAGGACTTCGACGCGACACCCGGCTGGCTGCTCGACGCTTTCGAGGGCCGGGAGTGAATCTACTGCTGGACACCCACACCGCGTTGTGGTGGTTCAGCAACGAGGGTCTCTTCACAGGAGGGGCGGATGCCATCGCGGATCCCAACAACCTCGTTTACGTAAGCGTGGCCAGCATCTGGGAGGTCAGCATCAAGCAGACCATCGGCAAACTCGCCATCAGTGATGAGTTCTACACGTTTGTCTACGAGGACTTCGAGCCTCTTCATATCACCATCTCAGACGCCCGAGCAGCCGGTGCCCTGCCGCGACACCACCGCGATCCGTTCGACAGGATGCTTGTCGCGCAGGCTCTTGCGCGCGACCTGACGCTGGTGAGTCGGGATCGGGCGTTGAGCCAGTATGGGGTCAAGTTGATGAGAGCCTGAACCGGGTTCGATACCTCCCAGGATGTGTTGTGGGCGCAGCCCGGAAGGCGTAACTCCCTACAAGGCCCCTTACCGTCGACACGTGGCCCGAAAAACTCCTACAATGGCCACCCTCCGGCAACCGGCAACGGCTACGCTCGGCGTCCGGTGTAGGGGATGTCGTCGAGGATCCGGAACAGGACCTTCTTGTCGTCGTCGCCCAGAGCGCTGAAGGGTGGCCGCACGGACCCGCCCTTCAGGCCCACGTAGTCAAGGGTGCCCTTGATGACCGATGCCCCGAAGTAGTACGGGTACTCCTCGCCGGTCGTGAACTCCTCCCCCATGAAGAAGTGCATATAGGGCGCCAGCCTGGCGTGCATGCGGTCCGCCTCGCCGTAGGCGCCCTTCTCCAGCAGGTCCCAGTACTCGAGCTCGAACTCGGGCCACCAACTGGCCGGACCCGAGATGAAGCTGGCGCTGCCGTGGATGTGACCGACCGACGAGGTGAAGCCCAGGGAGTTGTCGATGAAATTGAACCGGTCCTTGAACATCGGGATGGTGCTGATCATCGGTACGTATATGCCCGGTCCCCCGTACTTGAGGGACAGGACGTTGGGGATGTCGGTCACGCGCTGAAGCAACGTGGCGGTGAGGCTGGTGGCGAGGTGCCCGCGCCACGGCTGGTCGTACAGCATGATGGCCATGTCCGGAACGGATTCCGCCACCATACGTATGAAGGTGTCGAAACTGTCCTCGTCGAGGCGGTAGTAGAACGGCGGGGTGAGCATCACATGGCCGGCCCCGGCGTCGCGGGCGTTGCGGGTCATCTTGATGGCTTCGAACACGCTGCAGGAACCCACCCCGGCCACGATCGGGAGCTTCCCGTCGGCGCCCCTGACGGACGCCTCGACTATCTGGCTGTGCTCCTCCTCGTTCAGATGTACCAGTTCACCCGTTCCCGACGGGGAGATGACGAAGCCGCGTCCGGTGACAAGGCCGCCTTCGACCATCCAGCGGATGTTGTCCTCCAGGGCGCCTAGATCCGGGCTGAAGTCATCGTTCCAGGGAATCATTGCCAGCGAGGCAGGCCCGCATATCTCCGCTTTCCGTGCGTCCCAGTCCATTTTCGCCCTCCACTCGAACCGGCACCGAACCTGCGCCGGTCTGTCTATCGACACCGAAACTATCGTCGTTCGTCGCTCCGTTGTCAACGGCCTGCAAGCCGGCCGCCCCAACCCTGCCGTTCATCGCCCTTCCGCCGAACCTGTGCTCGTCATTAGAGTCGAACGCGCGCCGGGAAGGAGGTTCGTAGCCGTGACAGCCGGCCTCGGGCGGATCGGCTTGATCGTCCCTTGTGATCTGACACTCGATGCGGAGTATCCGCGCTACCTCCCGGAGGGAGCGACCGTTCACGTGACACGTACCGGTTTTCACGCCGGCGATCTCGATCTCGACTTCATCTTGGGCGTGTCCTCACCGTCCGAGATCGCCTACGCCACCCGCAGCCTCACCAAGATCGCTCCGGGCGTCATCAGCTTTGCATGCACGTCCGGGAGCTTCGTTCTCGGCCTCGGCGGCGAGTCCGGTATCCGGGCCCTGATGGAGGATGCGGGGGCTGCAGTCGCCCAGACGACCAGCGGGGCGCTCCTCGATGCACTCGCCGCGCTGGGGGTCGAGCGGATCGGGCTCGGCACGCCCTACACGGAGTCGGTCGGCGCCAGACTCGGGTTTTTCCTGACCGAAGCCGGGTACCACGTCACGGATGTGGTCAACATGGAACTCCACGACGTGATCGGCCCGGTGGCGGACGACATGGTGACCGACCTGGCGCGCCGCGCGGCTGGCGGCCGCCCGGACGCCGTCTTCCTCGCCTGCACGGGTGTCCCGACGCTCGACTTGATCATCCCTCTCGAGGCCGACCTGGAGATGCCCGTGCTTACCGCCAACCAGGTCACGATGTGGGCGGCCCTGGGATCGATCGGCATGCGCTCGCCGCTGGCCTCCCAACGCCTTCTCCGCACCGGGTGGAGGAGCCACCGGGCCTGAGCGGACCACTCCACCGGTCACCTCACCACGGTCGACCTTATCGGACCCGACTGAGGCCGACCGGTGCGGTCGACAGCACCTCGGGAGCACCATCGGTGATAGCGAGCACCTGCTCTGCGCAGTAGATCCCGGTGTCGTCCACGACGGCCGGTTCGATAGTGACCACCATGCCCGGCTGCAATACCGTCTCGTCGAACTCGGCGATGCTGGGGGGTTCGGTCGCGTCGAGGCCGATGCCGTGACCGAGCCGCCCGAACCCGAGCGAGTCAAGCCCGAGAGAGTCCGACCTGTCCCGCACGGCCGCCGCGACCTCTCCGACCGCCGCACCGGCGCGGGCCACCTCGATCCCGGCGTTCGTGGCCTCAACCACGGCCTCCTGGAGTTCCGTCTGCCGGGAGTCGGGGCCTCCGACCACCGCTGCCCGGCAGAAGTCGGACCAGTACCCGTCCACCCGCACACCAACGTCGGACCAGACGAGGTCCCCCTCCCGGATGACACGGTCGCGCGGAGCGCTGACGAACCGGTCGTACGACCCGGACCCTGACGTTATGGCGATCCAACCCAGGGTGTCAGCCCCCGCACCGATGGCAGCCCTCGCTATCCGTCGCGCCAGTTCACGCTCGGTGACTCCGGTGAGGGTCCCTGCCAGTACCTGCGCAAACGCTGCACTCGTGGCCTGGGCCGCAGCCCGTAGGCAGGCTATCTCGTAGGGGGACTTGACGGTCCGCAGCACCAGAGCAAGTCCTGGCCGTCGACCAACCGGAGGCGGTCGACCTGGCGGGCGATGGCACCGAAGTCGGCGGGAGTTACTCCCGCCCTCGCCTCCCTACCCAACTCCAAGCCGATGGGGCCGGGCGGAAGGGCACCGATCGCATCGACCACATGCGGCACCACGCTCTCGGGCGGTACGTCGTAGCGATGGACCACCGAGTCGGGCCATGCCTCCCCGGCCTCATCGGCGACGAAGGCGGGGAGGCAAAGGTGGAGGGGGCCGTCCTCCGGAACCACCGCGATCGTCGACCTGGTGGCCGATGACCACATCGGGTCGAACCGTAGACCGGTGAAGTAGACGAAGTTGGCCTGTGTCGAGACGACCAGCCCAACCAGGCCGGCATCGGCCATCGCAGATCGGGCTCGCACGACGCGGTCGCGGAACTCGTCGGGGGGTGGTTGCGGCATCAGGCGACAGATGGGGGCACGGCGGCGACTCCCCGCTGGCGGCAGGCCACCAAGAGCCTCCGGTTGATGGAATTGCGCAGGCTCCCATCGACAACCGCCATGGCGATGTCTCGAAGGAGCGCCCTCTCGTGGGTCATGCGTTCCTTTTGATCCCAAGTCCGTTCATCCGGAGATCGGACGCGCCGGATTATCGCGTGCGACGCGTCGAACGTCGACCGGCCCGGGGCCGCCCAACCCCCGAATCGTATACTCCTACACGAGCCGGAGGCCGGGCAAGGCGAGGGCCATGAGCGACGGTTTGCCGGAAGCAACCGGAAGGGGAGGAGCGGAAGATGAACCCGACATGGCTAGGCGACAGGGCCGTCGCCGCATTCTTCTCCTTCGACCTCGACGGCGAGGCGTGGCTGCTCGCGGTTGACCGACGGAACGCCGACCTCCCGATCACCATGTCGCAGGCTGCATACGGACCCAAGGTCGGCGTCTACCGCATCCTCGATGTGCTGGCCGAATTCGAAGTCAGGTCCACCTTCTTCGTACCCTCGTGGGTGGCCGAGCGCCACCCGGCCGCGGTTGAAGCGATCCTCGCCGGGGGTCACGAACTCGGCTTGCACGGCCACATGCACGAGCGCCCGGATCTCCTGTCTGAACAAGAGGAGGTCGAGGTAGTGGAGCGGAGCATCCGGATCCTGAGCGAGATGTCGGGCCGGCCACCCATTGGCCACCGGGCGCCTGTCGCGGAGATCAGCCCGGCGACGAACCGGATCCTCGCCGAGCGGGGCGTCCAATACACGTCCACCTTCATGGACTCGGTCGTTCCGTACTTCCATGATCTCGAGAATCTGTCACTTCTCGAATTGCCGATGCACTGGGTAGCCGACGACTGGGGATTCGCGATGGTCTCGCCCAATGCGTACCCCGCGCCGCACGTCAATCCGGTTATGACCAATGACCACGTCGTGTCGCTGTGGTCCGCCGAACTCGAAGGGATCCGGGAGGTGGGCGGGCTGTTCACCCTCGTCAACCATCCACAGGTCACGGGCCGTCCGTACCGGATCGACACGCTGCGCCGCATCATCATGCACGCCCGGGAGATAGACGCATGGATAGCAAACGGGGAGGACATCAACGCTCATTGGAGATCCCTGTCAACTCCGGCGTGAGGAGTAGCAGGATCTCGTGATCCTCAGCGTCACCGCGTCGGGCGCCGGTATCGGGTTCGGTGACATCAACGATCCGCCCGGGATCGTAGGTGAGGGCCTTGCCGCCGTCCAGGGTCGCCCCGCCGCATAAGAGACCCGGTCACCGTCGGAAGACCCCCATGGATAGAGCTGCTCTCTAGTCGGCAAACGCCGCTCTCGCAGCCGCCCCGACCTCATCCTCACCGATGCCCTGTAGTATTCTTCAGGCCTATAGGGTGGCGAATGTACATGACCTCAAGAGTCTTGCGGCGCGGCCGGGATCCGGCCTACGAAGCCGCGCCTACTCCCCGCGGCGGCCGTCTAAGTTGTAGC
Organism: Candidatus Spongiisociaceae bacterium; assembly: GCA_965219685.1. GTDB lineage: Bacteria > Actinomycetota > Acidimicrobiia > Spongiisociales > Spongiisociaceae > JAPPFW01. The sequence continues at coordinate 3,389,411 of CBDCOH010000002.1, forward strand.
CAAGTCAGCAGCGATCGTGTCGAACCCTCCACGGCAACTCAAGACCCGGTGACGATCGGTCACGGCACGAAGGCAGGCGTCAGCAGCCTCCGGCTCGACTCTCTCACCGCCGCCAACCTGTCGTCCCCGAACTCACCGGCCTCGGCCGCTTCGAGCGTTCCGGTCCGCGAGGCCTGCGTTCTCGCCGCTCCCCACCCCCGCAGCCCGAGACCCCAGCGGCCCCTGTGTCACTGGGCTTCTCGCCTTGACGAGAAGGCGCTATCGGTTCATCAGGCTCCTGATTCCAGCCGTGATCGCACTGTACGTTGTCATGCTCCCACTCTGGCGAGGCGGCACGCACGAACACTCTGTCATGTCTGGCCGTCTTGTGGCTGATCCAGAGCCTTTTGCTTCTTCCCTATTCGCTGTCGGGCTTGTGGAAGATATGGGACGGTCGTCTTGAATTACTGTCGTCAGACAGTATGGTCAGAATACTATTGAATCGCGCTATAGACGATGCTAGCAATATAGCGCCGCTCCTACCGCTAATCGCTCGGCATGACCTGCTCGCTCAGTCCATACTCCTGGTTACAGCCTATATAGAAGTGTTCGCACTCTTAGTGGTCTTCAGACCACATTTGCATAGAGTCTTTGGAGTCATACTGATCATCTTCCATGTCGGAAGTGATTGGCAAATGAACATCTCCTTCTTCAGCAATATTCTCATGATCGGCCTCTTCCTAGTGCTGTCTCCGACGGCTCCAACCCGGTTTTCTCTATCTGGCTTGGTACAATCCTTACCCGTGTACGGTATCCCTTTTCGTGCCTGGGCCCGCCTTCGATCGTCGCGCGACCGCGGTCCCGTGGCCCGGGCTTGGCTCGTCTACGATGGCGAGTGCCCGCTCTGCAGGAATTACACGCAATACCTCCGGGTGAAGGAGACGGTTGGAGAACTGACACTCGTCGATGCCCGTAAGGGCGGTCCCCTCGTAGATGAGGTTCGTGAATTACCTCATGATCTCAACGATGGGATGGTTCTGAAGATGCACGGGCGTTACTACATCGGGCATGAGGCGCTGAATGTCCTTGCGTTGGTCTCGGAGAGACGTGGTGGCTTCAGTAGGGTGAATCGACTCGTATTCAGTTCGCCTCTGGCCGCACGGCTCGGCTATCCCCTGCTGCAGGCAGGACGCTGCCTGCTGCTGAGGGTCAAGGGCGTCCCACCCATACCGGAGTGAGAGAGGATCCTGCCGGCGTAGTTCGTTCGTGAAAGTAACGACAGCGAGTCTTGTATCCGGAGGCGCCTACGTCCCTGTGCCCCCTCGGGTCAATCCCCGTTAGTCTGTCGTCTAGGCCTCTCTGTCGATGGAGTGACTACCGTACCGGAGGTTAAGCGGCTGCGATTGCGCGGTTGCCCCAGCGCTCAGGATCGCTCCGACAGCGAATGCCTCCCGCTGTTACAGTCGGACGCGTGCCTACGAGGAGGTGAGGGCGTGGGAGACAGCAGGCGCTACAAGGCCTTCGAGCCCCCCGCCCACGTAGACGCCATCCGCGGAGACCTGCTCCGCCTCACCTTCCCGCTGGAGGAGTACAGGACTCGCTACCGCAGGGTCCAGCGGATGATCGGCGACGCGGGCCTCGATTACCTGTTCAGCACCTACCTGCCGCCCGTCTGCTGGATAACGGGATACGAGACCCTCGCCTCCGGGGCACCTGTCGCGCTGGTGATCCCGGCCGAGGGTGAGCCGACCCTGATGATCGACGACTTCGAGGCTTTCAACACCCTGACGTCGGCTTGGGTGGAGGATGTGGTCACCTTCCCCTGGGCGGAGAACACCACCGGCGCCTTGATCGACCTGGCCAAGGATCGTGGGTGGGCCGGCAAGCGACTCGGTTGGGATTACAACCGGATGGCGGTTGACGTCTTCCAGGCGGTTTCGGACGCGGTCGACGCGGAGTGGGTGCCCACGCGCAACATGCTTGAGGAGGCTCGCTCCCAGAAGAGCCCCGCCGAGATCGAGCAGATCCGCCGCGCCGGCCGCCTGACGGTGCTCGGCATGGCGGCGGCCCGCGAGTCCATCCGCCCGGGCGTCATCGATACCGACATCGCCAACGCCGCCTACGACGCCATCATCGGGGGCGGCAGCGAGCGGATGGGGCTCCAGCCGATCGTGACGGTGGGCAAGCGCTCCGGGATTCCTCACACCACCTTCCGCCGTATACCGATCGAGCCGGGCGAGTCGATCCTCATGGAGTTCGGGGCCTGCATCAACCGCTACACGGCGCCGATGATCCGGGCCGGATTCCTGGGCCAGCCCAACAACCCCCTGTGGGTCGAGATGTGGGAGGGGTGCAAGGACGCGGTCGAGAACACCATCCGGCTGATGCGACCCGGCGCCGAGGTCACGCCACTGGCCGAGGAAGCCTCCGTACGCCTGTTCTCACTCCCGGAAGGGGTGTACGTGGACGGCAACCGCGGTTACTCGATGGGGCTCAGTTTCCCGGCCGGGTGGGGAGACTGCCCCGGCCTCCAGATCGCCACCGAGCAATTCTTGCCCTCCGCCAGGCCCGCCAGCTACGCCACCCTGAAGGTCGGCCACACGTTCCACGTGCGGGCCATGGCCCGCCACGTCGGGTTCGCAGGCGTAGGAGTTAGCGAGACGGTGACCGTGACCGAAGACGGCGCCGAGGTGCTCACGTCGAACACCAGGGAACTCGCCGTCATCGAATGACCTGCGAGGCCGGCGCAACACCAAGGAGCAGCGCCCGGTGACCTCCGACGAGACATCCTCGTCGTCCATGTTCGCCTCGGCTCGGGAACGGCGGCTCTGGACGTGGACCTTGGCGGTCGTGGTGGCGATCTACTCGACTCTCGGCCTCGCACGGACCCTGGCCGGAATCCTGCGAGAGGAAGGTCTCCTCGTAGCCGCCTTCGCCGCCGGCATGGTGCTCGTCGGAGCAACGGTCTTGGTCATGGGGCTGAGGAGTCGGCCGGGGGCCGCAGAAGTTGGCATCGCGCTGGGTATCGCGGCCGCGTACTTCATGGTGATGGTCCGGATGGCCCTCCCGGAGGAGCGCACCCACCTCATTGAATACGGTGTCGTGGCCGTCTTCATCCACGAAGCGCTGAAGGAGCGGGCCGGCCAGGGCCGGCGTGTCCCCGTACCCGCGCTGATCGCAGTTGGGGCGGCGTCCGCGGTAGGAACGGTCGACGAGGGCATCCAGGCGTTCCTTCCCAGCCGTGTCTTCGACACCGAGGACATCCTGTTCAACGTCCTCGCAGCAACGATGGCAGTCGCCTCGAGCGCGGCGCTGGGCTGGGCCCGCAGCCGCAGGAGAGTCGGTAGCCGGTAGCAACGGTAGGCCTCCAGGTGTGGTGATCGAACAGCCCGCGAGCGCGAAGAGCGCTCACTGACCGGAGCCACTGTGCCGCCCGATCACCGGCGAGCAGCCCAAGGCCGGCTGGCAGTATTCCATCAGGAAGGTGGTATCCCCTTCATATATCTACTCGCCGTCCTTCGCCTCTGATTCCGAAGGAGGTCGGTCAGCCTCGTGCGTGCGGAGTCTCGTCGCTGCGCCGAACTCGGGGCTTGCTGCCCCATCGAACTTCGGGCTCGAGCGAGTCAAGCCTTGAGAACGTGTCCCAAGCCGATAGCTTCCGAAAACTCTCGTGTGTTCATACAATTGAGCCCAAGCCGCTCGCAGGCAGTCCGGATGCTGATCTAGATCGGCAGTCGATCCACCTGGTCCTCGGTTACCACAAAGCATTCCTGGGCTTCGTTTTCCCTCCATAACTGCAGTGCTAGGGCCAGAACGTAAGGATCCGCCGGGTCGTTCTCTGCGTTCGCTTCGATAACTTCACCGGCCACTGCCATAACTTGCTCAACATATCCGGGGTCAGGTCCGCGCCGTACAATGATGTCAGGCTCAACTCCGAGAGCCCACGCCTCAGGCAGATCTATGTGGCGTTGACCCCCTACCTCCCGTGCTACCTGTCGCGGGAACGTGATCCTCCCGTTCTCGACCATCTCCTCCAGGTGTTTGGCGAACCGCCATTGATCCCTGGCCTTGACTACCTGTTTGAACGCAATGATCGAAGAGGTGTCAAGGACGTAGATCGTGTCATCCAGCATCTACCCACCGACATCCACCAACTGAGCGATTTCGTCGACTTCGGTGGTGTCAACCCTGAGATAGTCGCTCAGGTCACGCAAGTTGAGAAGTCCCCGGTCAGCCGCCCGGATCAGCTCGTCGACCACAACGCCGCCGTACTCGTCGATGCGACGCTGAGTCCGATACGTGGGCCGGCCCCTAGCAAAGCCCTTGTCACGATCCCACGTACGCGCCTTCTGGTCCACTAGGGCGTAGAGGGACCAAGGTGCAACCTGAAGGCGTATCAAGCGGACGGCAGCCGCACGAATACTCACCTTGAACTTGGCAGCAACCTTCTTGGCGACACCGAAACCGTCCTCTCCCGCAGGGATCTGATCCACGAACTGCAGCACGGATTCTCTCGGGAGCAGGACCGAAGCGGCGAACTGCTCACACCATCGTTCCTCGTCGGCAACGTCGCTAACGAGGTCAACACACGCCGACTCGCTCCGTAAGGTGAGGTGACCGAGTTCATGGAAGGCTGTGAAAACACGTGCCTCCCGGTTGTAGGCCGTGTTCACAGAAATAACTGGCGCGACCTCGTCCGAGAACGAGAAGCCCCGGATACCGTCCGGCCCGAGTTGGAGGGTGAACATGAGAATCCCGCGGCCCTCGAGCCTCGCCCGCCACCAGCGCCAAGGATCAACACGCGAGTCCCAGGACATCTGTAGATCAACGCTCACCCCGAGCCAGCGGCGGACCCGCGTCCCGGCCATCTCCGTATCTTCGTCTCGACCGAGCCGGGGCAGATCGGCCCGGCGACCCTGCTGCCTAAACAAGAAGGACATCAGCTTCTGCAGTCTGCGGGAGCGCCTCACCCAGAGGCGTTCCCGTTCCGACAGAGCACGGCCTACCTGGCCTGGAGACCCCCTCAACACTGGGACGCTCAATGGCTCAGGTGCGCGGGGAGCGAAGAACAGAGCGCTAGGCCGCTTCAAAGTCTTGAACAGCCGTGTGAACTCGCCCTGCGACGGTCTAGAAACACCGTCCATCCAATCCCTCAGCACAACGGCGTCTACCCCTACCCTCCCAGAGACATCCTCCAGCAAAAGGCCGCTCTCTTCGACAGCCCAGCGGACAACCTCGGCGTTCACAGGCACAAAGGACTTCGCCATCCACCTTCCTCCACTCAAACCACCATAGCCGCCGGGTGAGACCAGGCCGGCTAGACCACTGGCTTTGGAGGGTGGTCGAAAACGGGGTAGCGACGGTCCGTCTTCCTCTGACCAGGCATTATGTAGTCGGTCGATTCCGTGAAGGGGTTTCACACCACCCTCCTCGACCGTCCGTGCCAGTGAGGCCACACCAACCTCCCGGCACGGCCCGGCAAGAAGGGCGGCGAGCCAGAACTGTCCAGATCGTCTAGCGCCGCAGTGGAATCGAGGATCAGGAGACTATCCAGGCGGAAAATGCCATATTGTCCTGGGTTTAGGGCGCTGAGAACCCGTGTGAGACCGTCAGGATCCGGTGGGCCCACCTGGATTTGAACCAGGGACCTCATCCTTATCAGGGATGCGCTCTAACCAACCTGAGCTATGGGCCCGGAGAGCCAGATAATACACCGCCGCCGACTCCTTCCGGAAGGCGGGTTAGCGGGCGATCCAGGCCTCGGCGATCTGACCGACATACTCCAGCACCTCGGACGTCGGAGCGGTGGGTAGGCAGACGACTACCCGGTCGCATCCGGCTTCGGCCATCTCCTCGATCCGGTGCGACGCGGTGTAGTCGAGGTAGACGCTGATCTCCAGCGGCCCCCTGCCGTTGGCGGCCGCGGCGGCCTGGACCTCGGCGATCTCGGCTGGGGTCACCCGGTACATGCCCAGCGGGATCCACCCGTCCGCCAACGAGGCCAGGTCTGCCTTGGTTCCGGGACCCAGGGCCGCTCCGATGTGAACAGGGGGGTGGGGATGCTGGAGGGGTTTGGGTCCTTGGCGACTCGCAGCCAGGTGCATGCTGTCACCCGCGAACTCCGTGGTATCGGTGGTCCACAGTGCCTTGACCATCCTCAGCTTCTCCCGCGTGATCGCCCGCCGCTGGTCGAAGGGGATACCGTGGCTCTCGTACTCCTTCCTGAGCCATCCGTACCCGACGCCGAACAGGAACCGGCCGCCCGAGATGCGGTCGAGGGTGGCGGTGGCCTTGGCCGTCCAGATCGGATCCCGGATCCCGAGCAAGGTGATCCCGGTCCCGAGCAGCATCCTGGCGGTGGAGGAGGCGACCGCGGCCAGGGAGGTGAACGCGTCGTAGAGGATCTCGTACTTCTCGGGTAACCGGCGGTCCCCGAGTTCCTGCTGCTGGGCCAGTGGCATGTGGGAGTGCTCCGGCAACCACAGAGATTCGAAGCCGTGGGCTTCGAGCTCGACGCCCAACTCGGCGGGCTGGATCGAATCGGCCGTGAAGAAGATGGAGGCGCCTATGTGCACTGTGCCCTCACGCCCTGCGAAGCCTGGCGCGTCCCTGGTCCACCCCGCGGCGTTCCAGCGCGAGCAGCTGTTGCAGGTCCTCGCGCAAGTTGAAGTTCACGCCCACCCGGACAGCCCACTCCTTCCATTCGTCCGCCATCCGAACGACTCGCTGCCTCTCCCGGCAGGCCAGATCGTTGCTCTCGGTGCGATCCTCGTCGATCTGGTACAGCTCCCACCGTTCTTCCTCCCCGCTCACCAGCTTCCACGGACCGTTTCTGATCGCTCGGTACCCCTCGTGCTCGAAGAACAGGGCTCCCGGACGCTCCCATCCACAATTGCGGAAAGCGGGCAGCAGGCTGTGCCCCTCGTAGGGAGTGATGTCGCGACCACGGAACCGGGCCGGGTACGCGGCGCCCGCCGCCTCGAGACAGGTGGGCATGATGTCCACGAGATGGGCGGGTGTGTGAACCACGCCCGACTCCGGAACGCCGGCCGGCCAATGGACTATGAGCGGGGTGGAGATGCCACCCTCGTGCACCCACCCCTTGAATCGACGGAACGGAGTGTTGGAGACGTTCGCCCAGCAGATGTCGTAGCTCTGGAATGTCTCCGGCCCGCCCGGGACGATGTCCGGAGTGTTTCCGTAGTGCATCGGCCGGCCGTCAGGGGTGGTGTCCGCCATCCAGCCGGGCCGCATAGGGCCGTCCTCGGCCAGGAACTCCGCCGCTCCGCCGTTGTCGGACAGGAAGACGATCAGCGTATTGTCCAGCTCGTCCCGCTCGCGGAGCGCCTGCACCAGTCTGGCCACCCCCTGGTCCATGCGATCGATCTGGGCGGCGTACACCGCCATCCGGTACGCCTCCCACTCCGGATAGGTGGACTCCTCCCAGGGGAAGGCGGTCGGATCGCGGGGGCTGATCGGCCAGCGGGGGTCGACCAGGCCCCGCTCCTTGAGTTCCTCGTGACGGGCGGTCCTGATCGAGTCCCAGCCGCCCCGGTAGTGGTTCTCGTAGCCGGCGATGTCCTCCCCGCGGGCGTGCAGGGGCCAATGGGGGGCGGTGTAGGAGAGGTACAGGAAGAAGGGCACCTCGTCGTCCATGGCCTCGGTGGCCATGCGTACCGCGTGGTCGCTTATCCGATCCGTGTAGTACCAGTCGGGCTCCGTCTGGTCGAGCAGTTCCTCGTTGCGCATCAGGTAGGTGGGCTTGTAGTACGAGCCGGCCCCGCCGATCGTCCCGAAGAAGTCGTCGAACCCCCGCTCCCTCGGCAGGGGGAATCCGGGACGCTCATCGGGCCAACTGTCCCGCTCGGCCATGTTCCGCTGGCGCGCCACATGCCACTTACCCGACATGAGCGTGCGGTATCCCGCGGCCTGCAGCGCCTCGGCGACGGTGACGGATGAGTCGTTCAGGTAACCCTGGTAGGCGGGATTGGTTTCCGACATGGTGTAGGTCATGTGGCCGATGCCGGCCTGGTGCGGGTGCAAACCGGTCAGCAGCGCGGCCCTCGACGGGCAGCAGCGAGCCGAGTTGTACATCTGGGTGAAACGGAGCCCGTCCCGGGCGAGCGAATCGATCGCCGGCGTGGATATCTCCGACCCGTAACAACCGAGATCCGAGAAGCCGAGATCGTCGGCCAGGATCACGACGATGTTGGGCCTGTCACTCACGCGGCAGGCTGGTGATCACGCCAGGAGAATCGGGGTCGGTAGCCGATGAGTTCCCTCGCCGCTCGAATGGACACGAGCGTCTCGTACCCGTCCAGGGGCCGCCGGAGCGGGACACCCCCGAAAGCCAGGGCGGCCAACTCCGATGATGGGATGTCCATGCATGTGTCGGCGGCGCCGATGTTCAATACGTGGGCGCCGCGCACGGGAGCTTCCAGGGCGGAGGCGCATGCGCCGGCGACATCGCGCACGTCGACGTAGACGAAGGCGTTGAACCGCCGGGACAGGGGATTCTCCTGCCAGACCGGCACCACTTCCCATCCGCCTTCGTGGATCATCCAAGCGAGCCGTAACCCGACCACGTCCAGACCTCGAACCTCCGAGAAGTACGTCCCGATCTGCTCACCCACATGCTTCGAGAGCGCATAGGTCCCCCGGGGCCGGGCGGGAAGAGACTCGCTGATGGGCAGGCAATCGGGGAGGTTGTCAGGTCCCCAAGGGTTACCGGTCACGGCCTGCGTCGAAGCCCAGACGACCCGTTTGACGCCTGCAATGGCGGCCGCCTCGAAAACGTTGTACGTGGTCTGCACGTTCGTGTTGAAAGTGACGGTGGGTGTCCGCACTCCTTGGGCCCAGACCCCCGCCAGGTGCAGGACGGCGTCGGCGCCACGGAAGGCCTCAACCGTCTCTCCGAGGTCGCCGAGGTCCACGAAGAGGTGCGAGCCGATGTGCGAACCCGCGTCACCCCCACGAGGAGCTACCAGATCCACGGTGAGCACCTCGGCGCCGGTGGACCGTAGATGAGAGGCGATCACGGTTCCCGACCGGCCCGCTCCTCCCGTGATCACAACTCTCAACGCGTTCTCCTTATGTCTGGTCTTCGCCGGTGGACAGGTTTCTGAAGGCGCGGACCGTGTTGCGGACGGCGCGCTCGACCGGTATCCGCTCGATGCTCGAAGCCCCGACGAAACCCACCGCGGTCGTGAGCGGCAGCGCCTCCCGGACGTCGTCGGGCGTGGACAGCCTGCCCCCGTGGAGAAGGGCGATGACCTGCGGATTCACAGCTACAGCGGCGTCGATCAGTGACTGGGCGTACCCGCAGACCGCTTCGATAGATCGGTCGTCCGAATACCCGACCCTTCCGCCGGTGGTGGGCCCCGAGTGGGTGACGATCACATCCGCTCCCGCGGCCGCCATGGCGGCGGCGTCATCCGCACTGGCCACATACGCCATGGTGAAGAGGTCGCGAGACCGGGCCAGGCCGATCGCTTCGACCTCACGCCCGAAGCCGTAGCCGACCATCTCTGCTCTCCGGCGCTGGTCGGGCATGTTCGTGAGGGTGGGAAAGTTGATGATCCCGTCGAACCCGGCCGCCTCGAACTGGTCGAGCAACCTGCCCAGGTCCCTGCGGGTAGGGTCGTTGGCTTCGATGCCTCCGATGACCGGCGTGGTCGACACCACGTTGAGGATCTCCGATGACATCTCGACTGTCTCCCGGTTCGAGTCCCCGAACCGCCAGGTCGGCAGGCCCTTGAGTCGCGACCGACCCGTGCTGTAGACCACGATCAGGTCGGCGTCGCCTTCCTCGGCGGCCCTGGCAATTATCCCGGCGCTGCATCCGGCCGCCAGCACCGCGTGGCCCGTGGAGATGCGCCCGCGCAGGCGTTCCAGGATGGCTTGTCGTTTCAAGTCGGTTCCCTCCGCGTGAGGTTGCGTCCCGTGAGCCTTCCAGCCGCTGTGCGGGATTCCAAACCGCCCCGGCACCGGTCGCCCTCTCCTTGGCGACCGGCACCGGGCATGCTCGGGATCAGGTCGTCGGTTACTCGGCGCTCACGAATCGAGCAGGTTCGCGTAGTACTCGCCGAGGAGCGTGGCGCCGTCCTCCACGAGCTTCCGCTGAGCCTCCTCGCGGGTCATGTTCCCGGTTAGCAGTTCCGCCTGAACGTCCTGCTGGAGCACCCTGAACGAGAAGGGCGGCGGGCCCAGGTTGCCTTCGTCGGTCATCGGCATCTCCGAGAGGGCGTACGGGAGGATCTCCCACGCCGCCGCCATCGGGGGCGAGGTTCCGAGAAACGCCGCATACTCGGCGGAGTCCCCGACGCTCAACCGGCTCGGCAGGTTGCCCGACGTGGCGGCCCAGTAGGCCTGGCTCTCCGGGCTGGACAGGAACTTGACGAACTCCCAGGTCGCCCTGTTCTCGGCCTCGGTCGTGTTGAAGGCGACCGCATTCGGACCGAAGAGCACCGTGAGCGGATCCGAACCCGGGAGCTCCTGTGGAAGCGCCCCGACGCTCCAGTTGAACGCGCCGGCTACGCCCTCCTCGACGAACGGTATCCATCTACTCGACGTAACGATGTACGCCACCTGCTGGGAAGCGAAGTCGCTCAGGTTGGCCGTGGCCTCGTCGGCCCTGCCCACGGTGGGGAAGCCGTAACCCTCCTCGATGAGCGTCGCGAACAGGTCGAGCGTCTTGGTCCACGGTTCCTCACCGTAGCGGGTCGCCCGGGTGTCCATGTCGATGGTGGGGAAGCCCCCGAAGGTGAATCCGGTGGCATTCCACATCGAGGCATCGACCTGGATGGAGTAACAACTCTTGTTGAGTTCGGTCAGGATCACCTCGCACTGGGAGAGGAACTCGTCCCAGGTCTCGGCCGGCCCGTCGAATCCCAGGCCGGTCAGCATGTCCTGGTTGTAGAACAGGACCGCGATCGCCACTGTCCAGGGGAAGCTGAGCATCCGGCCGCCCTCGGTCAGGTAGGTGTTCCGGGCGATCTCCACCGGCAGGAAGTCGGCCACGTCCACCCCGATCTGCGGATCGTTGACATAATCCGTCAGGTCGAGCAGCACCCCGCCCCTATGCCAGTTGACGGTGCCGTCCTCGAACGCAACCGTCAGGTTCGGGAGGTCGTTGGCTTCAATGGCGCCGGCGATCTTCTGGGATGTCGGGTAGTAACCGCCGGTGAACTGGGCCTCCACGTCGATCTGCGGATACTTGGCCTCGAACCTGGCCACCAGTTCGGTCATCGCCTCCTCCAGCGGCCCGCTGTAGACGTGCCAGAACTGGATGGTGGCGGGTTCCAACTGCGCGAGCGTGGTGGTTGTCTCCTCCATCGCCGCCTCGGTCGTGACAGGCGCCGCCTCGGTCGTGGGCGTCTCCTCCATCGCCGCCTCGGTGGTAGCAGGCGCCGCCTCGGTCGTGGGCGTCTCCTCCATCGCCGCCTCGGTCGTGGCAGGCGCCGCGGTGGTCGCCGCCGGCGCGGCTGTAGTCGCGGCCGGCTCGTCGTCGCCGCAAGCCGCGGCAACCAGTGCCCAGACTACGAACAGCACCCCGAGCATCATGGTCTTCGGTCGGGAATGACTTGCCTTCATACCTACTCCCTCGCTTGTCTACCGTTTCGTCCGCCGATCCGCAGACCGCGGCTGCCGTCGGTTACTTGAGACCTCCCTGGGTGACTCCTTCTATAACGAACCTCTGGCCAACAAAAAACAGAATACCCACGGGCAGTATCCCGATGACGGCCGCAGCCATCAACATGTTGATGAACACGGCGCCCTCCGTCTGGAAGGAGACCAGACCCAGTTGCACGACACGCAACTCCGCGTCGGCGGTCACGAACAGCGGCCAGAGGAGGGCGTTCCAGGACCAGATGAACGTGATGAGAAAGACGGTCACGGCTGCTGCCCGGACCAGGGGCAGCCCGATCGACCAGAACGCCCTGGCCTCCGAGCTGCCGTCCACGTACGCCGAGTCGAACAGGTCGTCGGGGATTCCCAGGAACTCCTGGCGGAACATGAACACCGCGAACGCCCCGGCCATCCACGGCACGATCAGGGCGGTGTAGGTGTTGTACCAGCCGAGATCGTTGATGAGCACGTAGTTGGCGATGAAGGTGGCCTCGAAGGGGATCATGAAACTGGCAAGGACGAGCATCAGGATCACCTTCCGTCCCCGGAACCGGATCCGCACGAGGGCATAGCCCGCCAGCGCGCCGAACAGCACGTTCCCACTCGCCGAGAGGACCGCCACGAAGAGGGAGTTGAGTATCCAGCGGGCCATCATGGTCTCGAGGAAGATGTCGATGTAGGTGGTGATGGACGCCGATTCGGGAATCAACGTGGGAGGAACCAGCAGAGCCTCGTCCAAGGGCTTCAGCGAAGTGGTCACCATCCAGTAGAGAGGCGCCAGGGCGAAGGCACAGAGCACGACCAGCACGACATGGGCGAGCGTGCGGGTCTGGGACGAGTGGCCGGCTGCCATCAGACGGTCCCCGCGGTGTAGTGGACCCATCGACGGCTCAACCGGAACTGGAGCCAGGTGACCAGCAGGATGATTATGAAGAGTGCCGTGGCCGTGGTGGCGCCGACTGCGAACAGGTTGTCACCCCAGAACTGGCGGTACATGAGCATCGACAGGGTCTCGGTGGTTCTCGCCGGCCCGCCCTGGGTCAGGACGAAGATCGTGTTGAACTCGCGGAGCGCGAAGACCAGGGAGACGACCACCACGAACAGGATCGTCGGGGAGAGCACCGGAACCACGACCCGCCGGAGAATCTTCGGCTCGCTGGCGCCGTCCACACGGGCCGCGTCGAGCAGGTCCGGATCGATACGGGTCATACCGGCATACAGGATGAGGACGGTGAACCCCAGCATCTGCCAGAACCTGACCAGCACGAGGATGGCCATTGCGACGCTCGGGCCTTCCGCCCAACCGGGCACGGTGGCGCCGAACCAACCTGCGACCATCTCGACAACACCGGTCGAGTCGAGAATCCACGACTGGCGCCTCACGCCGAACGGCTGGAGCGAAGCATTCACAACGCCGGTCGGGCTCGGGGCGAATACGAGTCCCCACACGAGGCTCGTGGCAACAGTGGGAACGATGAAGGGGACGAACAGCAGGAGCCGGTAGAGGTAGCTCTTGCGGATCACGTAGTGCAGCAAGTAGGCGACCGGAATGGACACGATGACCGTTACGGGCACCACGAAGGCGAAGAAGAAGGTCACCTTCACCGAGTTCCAGAAGTCCCCGCCCTGGAGCAGGTCTATGTAGTTCGCCAAGCCCACCCACTCGGCCCCGGCCAGGGTCCAGTCGGTGAGCGAGAGATAGATGTTGCGACCGGTCCCGTACAGGTGGAATACCCCGATCACCAGCAAGGCCGGCAGCACGAAGAGGATGGCCGTGCCCAGCGAACTGGTGCGGGAGGAACGCCGCCTACGCCATCGACCGGCGTAAGTCCGAAGCGACCTTGCCGAGACCATACGCTCACCCTCCTAGGCTGCTCTGATTATGGCCCAATCGGAACCGGCCCGTAGGAGCCTCCGGAACCGCCGAAGGTCCACCTGCTTCTCCACTTGGTGGGTTTCCATGCGGCCGGGGACCCTCACCGAACTGGCCGGGGAGAGCGGGACGGCGATGGCTCTCCCGGAGACCTTCGGCGACTTCAAGCACTTCCTCCGACCTGGCGAACCGGGCGATTCGCGAAGCCGGACACCTCAGCCGGCTGGTCTTAGAGGTGGTCGAGGATGCCGCGGCCGCAGACAGCGGACTACTCCGGCGCCTCGCTCCTGTTCGGGAACTCGCTGCTCAGCGAGTACCAGTTGGCCCGCGACGTGTTCGGGTTCTCCGACCGCCGTATCGCCGCCGTCGCCGAAGCCTCGATCGTCCACAGCACAGCATCCCGAGCCCTCAAGTCGGGCGCTTCGGCAGGGATCCGCCAGTGGTTGGGCCACGATGAGCAGTAACTACCGTCCCCATGGCGTGTCCCGGCTTGTACTCTCGCATCGCGACATCCTGGGAGCAATCGAATGACAGAGTTGCTGAGGAAGCGACCTCTTGGGCGGACCGGTATTCGTGTCTCGCCGATCGGGATCGGCACGGGATCGTTAGGGGCCGACCCGGCGGTCGCCGACCCCGCCGGTGTCGACGAATTCGCCGTCGCGACCCTTCGAACCGCTCTCCGGTCCGGCCTGAACTACATCGACACGGCGCCCGGGTATCGGGGCGGCGCCAGCGACCGACGGGTCGGCATGGCCCTGCGCGACGGATGGCGCGACCGCGTCGTGCTGGCCACCAAGGTGGGCAGCCATCCGGACCGTCCGGGCGACATGACCGGCGAGGCCGCGGAATGGGTCATCGAGCAGAGCATGGAGATCATCGGGACCGGCTTCATCGATGTCGCCCTGGTCCACGACCCCTCCGCCATGGCCCCGGTCTTGGAGCCGGGCGGCGCTGTCGCGGCCCTCGAGCGGTTGAAGGAGGAGGGCAAAGTCCGCGCCATCGGCCTGGGCGTCCAGAACCACGAGTTTCTCAGGACTGCGATCGAGTCGGGAAGGTTCGATGTGATCCAGAGCCCCTACGACTACAACCTGATGCGTACCACTGCCGAGCACCTGCTCGACCTGGCGGCCGAACGAGGGCTGGGGGTCCTCAACGCGTCCCCGTTCCTGGCCGGACTCCTCTCCGGCGTCGATCCCGACGAGATAGTCGCCATCCGGGCCGCAACCGGCATGTGGAAGCTGAGAGCCCGTGACGTAGGACGGGCACGCCGGATCTGGGAGTGGGCGAGAGACCGGGATGCGGATCTACGGGCGCTGGCTATGCAGTTCTGCTTGCGGGAACAACGTATCGCCACGACCCTCATCGGGCCCCGGCGCCCCTCGGACGTGGTGGAGGATCTTGTCGCCGCCTCCAAGCCGGTACCCCGCGAGGACTGGGAGGCGCTGGCCGAGGTCCTTCCGACCTTCCCGCCGCCGGCTCCCGGAGGAGAGGCCGCAGTAGGGCCCTACCCGCCGAGTGACTGAACTGCCTCTGGCTGGCGACTGGCTGTCCCGTTATCCGTTGCCCGTTGTTCGTTGGCCGTTGGCCGTTGGCCGTGGACGAGGGGCCGTGGACGGCAAACGGCGGACGGGGAAACTGGTGGTTGCGTCAGGCTTGGTAGGCATCCGGGACAGGCGGTAGGGGCCTCGTGAGCCAGCGGGGGCGGCGGAGGCCCCCGGGTCCGGGTCCGGGACGGGTCCGGGCCATCCACTCCCGGTAGATGTCGTGGGACTTGGCCGTGTCCACGAAGACATCGCCGTATCGGTCTCCGGCTTCGGCAGGGCCCAGGCGGACGCGCTGATGCCAGGCATGCATGCCCGACACGGGATCGGGATGAACCGGGAAGGCCAGGTTCTGGTGTACACCGGGATCGCGCCACCAGATCCGCTCGCTGTCGGGATCCTCAGACTGGAACGGTTCGATGCCGGTCTTGTGCCTCAGCAGCCAGCCACCCGCGGGGCGCTGGATGTCCACCAGGGCCGACGACCACCGCTCGTTGCCCATGCCGGCGTCGAGGCGCCACCTCCCCATGTGGTGGGATGCAGCCACCACACCCGGCCTGATCCCCTCGGTCCGCCAGGCTCGCATCACGAAGTAGCCGATGTCGGTGGATATTCGCACCAGGTCGCCGGTGGCGAATCCGAGCTGGTCGGCGTCGATGGAGTTCATCCAAAGCGGGTGGCCGTGGCTGATCTCGTACAGGTATTTGGCGTTGCCCGACCGGGTATGGATGAGGGTGGGCAGCCGGAAGATCGGCAGCAGGATGCGCTCGTCTCCCTCGAGGTCCAGATCGCGCCAGTACACGTGGGACTTGAGGTACGTGGGTATGGCAGCATCCGCCCAGTTCCAGGATTCGAGCGTCTCGGAGTGCCACTCGAGCAGGCGGGACGGCGAGGCGAATCCGCTCCTACGCTCTCCGTCGACATTCACCCCTGGCTGGTCGGCGCTCGCCGTCTCTTCGTTCAGGCGGTAGCGGTCGCGGTCGATTTCGAAGGCCCCGTACTTGCGCATGTACCCGAGCGGGGTCAGCCCTTCCTGCCGGGCCTGTTCAGGGAGCCCCGGCACCGAGTTGTCGAACATCCACCCGTAGTACTCGTCGACAGTCACCGGCCGGGAAGGGTCCGTGGGCGACTCGTACCACCTGCGCACGCCGAGCGATCCGTCCGGGTCGATACGCCACGACAGGTCGATCCAGAACTCGTTCTCCTCCCACACCTCGCCCGGGTTGGCCTCGTAGGTGCGCTCGTACCGCTGTCCGGCCCGCTCTCCGGCCACCCGCAGCACCGGCTGGCGGAAACCGAGCCAGCGGGCTGCATGGGTCTCGTAGGAGTGGGTGTCGTGACGCTCGGCCCCGACCCCCATGGGCAGGACGTAGTCGGCGAACCAGGCCGTCTCCGACCAGGTCGGGGTGAGGGCCACGTGGAGGCCGACCTTGTCCTCGTCGGTGAGTGCCTCGAGCCAGGTGAAGCCGTCGGGGTTGGTCCAGACAGGGTTGTAGACGCGGGTGAAGTAGACCTCGAGGCGTCCCCTCCCCTCCTTGAGGAAGTGCGGCAGGAGGTAGCTCAGCTCGTAGTGGCTGAGCGGGAACTCCGCCGGCCAGATCAACTCATTCCAGCGGTTGGCCGGGGGCGGCATGTTCCAGTGCTCGGGCTTGAACTTGTCCCATGCGCTCGGCGAGGTGCCGCCCTCCGTTCCCACCGATCCCGTGAGGACGTGGAGGAAGAAGAGGCAGCGGGCGACCTGCCAGCCACCGAGGTTCCCCGATCCGGCGGCCCGCCATGTGTGGGAGGCGAAGCGGGTTCCGGCCCCGGCGATACCACGGGCGACGGCCTCGATGCGTTCGGGATCCACCCCTGTCTCCGCGGCGGCGAACTCGATCGTGTATTCGGCATAGGTCTCGCGCAGGAGTTCCACGAAGCTTTCGTAGGTGCGTGGGCGTTCCGGAGACCGAGCGGCCAGCGACGCCTCCCAGTTGACCCACCGGCGCATGAATCCGTGGTCGATGGCGTCCCACTCGATCAACCGGGCGGCGATGGCCAGGAGCATGGCCGCCTCGGTACCCGGCCACGGAGAGAGCCAGTGGTCGGACATCGACGCGGTATTCGAGAGCCGCGGGTCGATGGTGGCCACCTGCGCCCCCGCCTGGCGGGCCTCGATTATGCGCTGGGCGTGAGGGTTGAAATAGTGCCCGGACTCGAGTTGGGCCGATAGCAGGAGGATGAAGCGGGCGTTGGCGAAGTCGGCGGACGGGCGGTCGTATCCCATCCACATGGCGTAGCCGGTGCGGGCCCCCGACGAGCAGATGTTGGTGTGGCTGTTGTGACCGTCCACGCCCCAGGACCGGAGTATGCGGTCGATGAAGCCGTCCTCTCCGGGCCGTCCCACGTGGTAGATGATCTCGTCGTGGCGGTCCTCGACCAGCGCGGTGCGGATCCGGGAAGCGATGTCCTGGAGGGCGTCCTCCCAGGAGACCTGTTCCCAGTTCCCTCCACCGCGGGCACCGGCCCTGCGCAGCGGGTGGAGAATCCTCTCCGGGTCGTACATCTGGTTGATGGTCGCCGGGCCCTTGGCACAGTTGCGGCCCCTCGATCCGGGATGCTCAGGGTTGCCCTCGAAGCGCCGCACCCGACCGTTGTCCTTGTCGACGTAGGCCAGCAGCCCGCACCCGGCCTCGCAGTTGAAACATGTGGTCGGGACCAGGCGGTAACGTCGCTTGACCCGCTCGGGCCACGCCTTGGCGTCGTACTCCTCCCAGTCGTCCCAGGAGTCGGTCGGGGGGAAGGGCACCAGGCCACTCCCTGGAACCAGTCGCGGCAGGGCATCCGAGGCGGGCCGGTCCTTCTCCATCGTCATCTCCGTCTTCCCTTCATGACAGGGGCACGCTCTGGCCCGCCCTGACGAAGGCGTCGTCGGCGAACCAGATGCCGACTAGAGCCGCGAGGCCTCCCAGTTCGGCCACCCACAGAGGAACGCCGGAGCCTGCGAGGAAGACCGCGCCGAGCACCAGGGGTATCGCCACCCCGACCACTTGGCCTCCTAGCCACCACTCTCTCGCGTGGGCGCCCCTGGTCAGATGGTGCATGGCCGCGGCATGGTTGCGGGTCGGGTGCCGAGTGACAAGCTCGACCGCCCCGATCAGCGCCAGCGCCGCCGTGCCGCCCACGAGTGCCCACGCGAACGTGCGCTGGGCGGCGGGCTCCAGATCGAAGGCCGCGGCAGCCAGGAGCCCGACCGCACCTCCCACCGCGAAGGCACCCGCCAGCATGTGCCACAGGAGCGTCTGGCTCTGCCAGAGGTCCCGACCTTCGGCCTGGCCGAACAGGAATGCGGTGTACCCGGCCACGCCCAAGCCGCCCGCCGCCGCCGCCCAGATGAACACCGTCACGGAACCGGCGGCGGCAATGCCGAACAAGAACCACAGGCCGAGGATCACCGCCTGGGCGGCCAGGATCCAGGCGCCCCTGACCAGCCAAGACCCCGTGTTGCCCCTCGTCAAGAGGTAGTGGAACCGGTCGGGTCGCTTGAGATCCCAGACCAGCAGCACGCCGGTGAGGGCCAGGAAGATCCCGGCGATCAACGGTGCTCCCCACCGAGCGAACGGGTTGTCCACACCGGCGCCTGACAGCAGCGAGAGAGCCAGGACCATGACGATGCCCGCCGAGATGCCCTTGGTGAGGAAGTAGCTCGACACCCGCCATCCCCAAGGCATCGGATGGTCGGTGTTGTAGACAACGCGGGGAGGGGCGTCCTTCCGGTGTCCGTGGGAGGATGCCCGGTCCTTCTTCCGCCCGTTGCCACGGGTGCCGTCCGGAGGCGTCAGGTCGACGGTCATGAACGACGGCGCAGGGTCGCGCCAGATACCCCCGTCGCCCGGGTCGACGGCGCCCAACGGGTCGATTCCGGCCTCCTCAACCCCCCGGTACCACAGGTTGGGTGCGGTGTTCTGCTCGGGGGACCGCTGGAGCAGGCGTTCGGCGTGGACTAGCTGGGAGATAGGGGTGGTCGGGTCGTCGAGGTCGCCCGAGATGATCGCTCCTTCGGGACACACCACCACACAGGCCGGCTCGAGTCCCACCTCGACCCGGTGCACGCAGTAGTTGCACTTCTGGGCCGTGTGATCGTGTGGATCGATGTACAAGGCGTCGTAGGGACATGCCTGCATGCAGCTCTTGCACCCGATACAGAGACTGGTGTCGAAATCGACTATCCCGTCCTCTCGCCGGAAGAGCGCGTTGGTGGGGCAGATCGACACGCAGGGGGCGTCCGTGCAGTGGTTGCACCGCATGACCGAGAAGGACCGCTTCGTGTCGGGCCAGGTTCCCGTCTCGATGTACTTGACCCAGGTGCGGTCAACCCCCAGAGGGACGTCGTGCTCGGTCTTGCACGCCACCGTGCACGCGTGGCAGCCGATACACGCCGTCTGGTCGATGACGAAACCGAATTGCAAGCTGTGCCCTCCGTGACGGACCCGCCGGTGTCTCCGGCGATCTCACGCTGGGTTGAACAATAACGCCAACCCACGCACAGGCGGCGATCTTGGATGAGCCGCGCCTTCTCATCCAGTAGCAACGCCCTGGCCCGCCGATGACTCGCACGGACCAAGGTGTGCGGTGGAATGGACCGACTAGAGATCGAGTTGGACCCGGATTGCCCTATCCACATCTGCCAGGTCGGCATCCGAGAGGCGGCCCATCATCCTGTGCAGCCGAGCCTTGGACGCGGTGGTGATCTGGTCGGCCTTCGCCTTGTGTCGCTTACCCGTCACGTCGACGTAGGCCTCGCTCGGATAGAGGCGGGACACGTTGGAGGTGATCGGGACCACCTGGACACGGTTCAACGCCCGATTCGCTGCGTCGTTGCTGACCACGACGGCCGGTCGCGTCTTGCGGACCTCTCCTCCGGGAGCAGGATCGAACGTCACCCACCAGACGTCACCGCGGTTCATCGGCGGCATCGCCTATCAGTCCTTCGGACCATGCCAAAGCCGCAGACTCCCGGGCCTCGTCGGCTGCCATCTCGCGGTATGCAGCCTCTAGATCGGCGTCGACCACGTGCGGGCGTGCCAGACCTTCGAGAAACCTGCTGATCTTTCTGGGGCCGACCCGCCGATAAAGGCCCGCGTAGACCTCGTCGTCGATGGTGATCGTCAGCTTCTTCATACACGTATACTACACGTGTAACCGCCCCGGACAGCCGAACTCAAGACCCATTAACCAGCCGAAGGAGAGCGACCCTCCTCCGCTCTTGTAGGTGTGCCAGGCGATTACGGTCACTCCTCCGCTCCTTCGACATGAACGGTTGGCGCCCTACCCGCTGCTGTACTTGGCGTACTTCTCCAGGAGCCGGACCGGTTTCTGGAGCGCGTCGCGGCGGAACGGCTCACCGAGTTCCTGGCTCACCTGGATCTCGAGGACGGTGGGCCGCTCGGACTCGACCGCGGCTCGCAGAGCGTCTCCGACCTCTCCCGGCTTCTCCACCATGACACCCTCGGCGCCCATGGCGCGGCCGATGGCCGCGAAACTGGGATTCTCCAGCATGGTCGCCACGTAGCGGTCGTCGTAGAAGTCGATCTGGTTGCGCTTCTCGGCGCCCCACTGGCGGTTGTTGAACACGCATGCCACCACCGGGATGTTCTCCCGGACGCAGGTCAGCACCTCGGCCAGGCTCATCCCCCAGGCCCCGTCCCCGACGTACGCGATGGCGGGCCGCTCCGGCGCGGCGACCTTGGCGCCCATCGCGGTGGGGAACGCGTAGCCGCAGTTCCCGAACATCATCGCCGCGAACATGCTGTTGGGCCGGTCGAAGCTCAGGTACGAGTTGGCCACCGAGCAGATGTTGCCGATGTCGGTGGTGACCATGGCATTCGCCGGCATGGCCAGCTCCAGTTCCCTCAGCGCGGTACGGGGCGCCATCGGCACGTCCCGAGAGGAGGAGATGGAATCGAGTTCCCGGGACCAGGCCTCCTTCTCCGCCCGGACCCGGGCCAAACGTTCGGCCCGGTTGGCCTCGGCGCTGCGCTCAACGCCTGCCAGCCTCCTCGCCAACTCGGCCGCCACAGCACCAGCATCCCCGTGGATGGCCACATCGGCCGGCTTGACCAGCCCTAGCGTCCGGTGGTCGGAGTCGACCTGGATGAGTCGGGCGTCCTCCGGCCAGTACTCGATGCCGTACTGGGGCAGCGTGCCGAACGGCCCCAACCGAGTACCCAGGGCCAGGATCACGTCCGCCTGCGAAACGATCCTCATCGCTGCCTTGGAACCCTGGTAACCGATCGGTCCACATGCCAGTTCATGGCTGGCCGGGAACGCATCGTTATGGAGGTAGGAACATATGACGGGGGCTCCCAGCAACTCGGCCAACGCCACTGCGGCGGCCTGCCCTCCGCCCATCACCACGCCCCCTCCCGCCATCACCACCGGGAAGCGGGCCTCGGCCAGGAGCCGCGAAGCAGCAGTCAGACCTTCCGGGCCACCGGACGAACGCTCGATCACCAGAGGATCCCTGATGTCGAAGTCGGCCTCGCCGTAGAAGAAGTCACGCGGGATGTTGATCTGCACCGGGCCCCGCTCCGCCATCGCCAGGGTGAAAGCCCGATGGGTTAGCTCCGCGATCCGTTCGAAGCGCTTGACCTCGACCTGGTACTTGGTGATCTTCGAGAAGATCGGCATCTGATCGGTCTCTTGGAAGCCGCCCAGGCCCTCCCCCATCGAACCGGCCTGCGGGGTGACCGCGACAACGGGCGAGTGGGCCCAGAAGGCCGCGGCGATGGCCGTGACGAAGTTGGTGATACCCGGACCGTTCTGGCCGATGCAGACGCCATGCCGGTTGGACACCCGGCTGTAGCCGTCGGCCATGTGGGCGGCGTTCTGCTCGTGGGCAACCGGCCAGAACCGGATACCGGCGGGCTCGAAGATGTCGAGGGCCTCCATGAAGGCCGACCCGACGATCCCGAATACATCTGTGACCCCCTGGGCGGCGAGGGTCTCGACAAAGGCCTCGCTAGCGGTCATCCGCACCATCATCATCCTCCTCCGTAGGCAAGCGAGAGGCACCGTGCTTCGTTGGTCACCCGGCTTGAAGTCGCCGGGCTGGATTGCCCACCCCGGCCCCCTGAAGGGTAACCAGCCGTATAGTGCTGAGCACACTATCCGGGTCGAGGTCCGCTACCGGAGGCAGAGAAGGCAAATGGATGCCGTAGAGGAACTGCAGGCCGTCGAGGAGATAAAGCGCCTCAAGGCTCGCTACTGCCGCTTTGTCGACCTGAACCGCCGCGACGATCTGCGGGACCTGTTCACCGAGGACATCGTCTACGAGTTCCAGGGATGGAGACAGGGGCAGGGGGCCGACTCGTTCGCAGGCTCCGCCGAGGACTTCGCCGACCGTCTCTCCTTCCACCGGGTATCGATGCCTGACATCGAGATCCTCTCCGAAACGACCGCCCGCGGCGTCTGGGCGATGGTGGACATCATCGAGTACCCGCCGACTTCGGGGAAGCAAGGCTCCCGGGGATTCGGCTGGTATCACGAGGAGTACCGCAAGGTGGACGGTATGTGGAAGATCTCGTCCCTGCTGCTGGTCCGCCACCGAAGCGAGGAACTGGGCGCCCGCAACACCCGGGCATGAGATCACCATGGGCGTGAAGTCGATCGTCGGCGGGACCGTGGTGACCATGGACCCGGACCGCAGAATCGTCGAGAACGGCGTGGTCGTGATCGAGGACCAGCACATCGCCGCGGTCGGCCCGGCCTCCCGTGTCCTCCCCCCGCGGGGCGCCGACGTCATCGACGCGGCCGGGATGGTGGTGCTGCCCGGCCTGATCAACGGCCACACCCACGTCCCGCAGATCCTGCTGCGCGGGTACTCGTCCAACCAGCACCGCGATGTCTGGGACTGGCTGACCAATGTGGTGCATCCCGGGCTGGCCGTGTACGAAGCGAGCGACATCCGGACCGCGGCCCGCCTCTACAGCGTCGAAGCGATCCGCTCGGGCATGACATGCTTCGTAGACAATGAGGACGCCTGGCCGGACCGCACCCAGGAGGCAATCGGGCACGTGATCGACACCTACCAAGAGACCGGGATGCGGGCGATGGTGGCCCGGATGATGTTCGACGAGAAGCCCGATCAACTCCGAGATCTCATCCGATCCCTCCGGGCGCAGGAACCGCAGGTCGCCCACGTCGACCTCTGGCGTGGCACCGAGCAACTGCTGGGGGATGTCGAGCGCCTTATCAGGACGTACGACGGCGTCGCGGGAGGAAGGATCCGGGTCTGGCCGTCGCCGGTGGGGGTGATCTGCTCGGATCGAATGTTCGAGAGCAGTCGCCGCTTGGCCAGGGACAACGGGACGATGTGGACCATCCACCTGGTGCAAGGCCCGGCCGGTGCCGAGAATCCGGGACCCAGCAGCACCGAGGCACTGGACCTCCGTGGTCATCTCGACCCCCGCCTGCTCGCCAGCCATTGCGTGGGCCTGAGCCGAACGGACATCCGTATCCTCAAGGCGACCGGCGTGAAGGGCTGCACCCAGGTGGTCTCCAACTGCTTCCTGGGTATGGGCATGGCGCCTGTCCCCCGACTATTGGAGGCCGGCCTGCCACTGGCGGTCGGTACCGACGACGTCAACTGCAACGGGACGGTCAACCTGCTCTCCGACATGAAGATCCTGGCCCTGGTGCATCGCGCCCTGGCCAACGATCCGTCGACCCTCCCGGCCGACCAGGTTCTGGAGATGGCTACGATCAACGGTGCCCGGGCGGTGGGGATGGAGAGCGAGATCGGGTCGATCGAAGCCGGAAAGCGGGCCGACATAATTCTCATCGACCTCGGACACGCCCAGATGACCCCCACGCACCATCTACCCTCGGCGGTGGTCTTCCAGACCTACGGCAACGAGGTGGACACCGTGCTCATCGACGGCAATATCGTGATGAGAAACCGGCGGCTGACCTGGCTCACGGCCGCCGAGGAACGCGCCCTCTACCGGGAGGCGGCCGAGCGATCCACCGGGATAAGCCTCCGAGCCGGTATCCGTGCCTCTAATGGTAAATGATCCGAGTTGCCGTTAACCACCGCTCACCAACTAGAACCTATAGACTACCGGCTAGGAACTAGTCTAGTCGCCTACTGTTCAGGAGAAGCACAGTGAACGTCGCAGACGCCATCGCCGAGATCCTGAAGCGGGAAGGCGTCGAGTTCCTCGTCAGCTATCCCGTCAACCCGATCATCGAAGCCTGCGCCGAAGCGGACATCCGCACCATCGTCGTGCGCCAGGAACGGACCGGCCTGCATATGGCGGATGCCTACAGCAGGGTCAACTCGGGGGACCGCATCGGCGTGTTCGCCATGCAGCACGGACCGGGGGCCGAGAACGCCTTCGGCGGCGTCGCCCAGGCCTACGGCGAGTCCGTCCCGATCCTCGTTCTCCCGGCCGGCTATCCACGCCGGGAAGCCCAGGTGGCTCCCAACTTCAACTCCGCCCTCAACTACCGCCACGTGACCAAGTGGACCGAACACGTGCCGGTTCCGGAGGCGCTCACCGAGGTCATGCGCAGGGCGTTCGCCCGCCTCCGCAACGGGCGGCCCCGGCCGGTGATGGTCGAAGTCCCCTTGGACCTGTTCGGTGAAGAACTCGCCATGCCACTCGGATACACGCCGAGCTTCTCCACACGGGTCGGCCCGGACCCGGCCGATGTATCCGCCGCGGCAGAGGTCCTGGCAGATGCGCGAAGCCCGGTGATCTACGCAGGACAGGGGGTTCACTACGCCAAGGCCTGGCCGGAGTTGCGGCAACTGGCGGAGTTGTTGAATGCCCCCGTCACCACCAGCCTGGGCGGCAAGAGCGCATTCGACGAGGCACACCCCCTGGCGCTCGGCTCGGCGGGACGGTCCACGACCCTCGCCGTCCACAGGTTCCTGGACGAGGCCGACGTGATCCTCGGGATAGGGTGCAGTTTCACCAGCACGACGTTCGGCCTGCCGATGCCTGCGGGCAAGACGTTCATCCACGCCACCCTCGACCCCGACGACCTGAACAAGGACCTGGAGATCCACCATCCTGTCGTCGGCGACGCGCAACTCGTACTGCAGGCGCTGCTGGACGAACTCGAGTACCGCGCCCTGCCCCACACAGAGACACGACGGGGAGTCCCCGGCCGGATCCGCCACTTCAACCAAGGCTGGATCGCCGACTGGCTGCCGAGGCTGGCATCCGACGAGCAGCCGCTCTCTCCCTACCGGGTCATCTGGGACCTGCTCCACACCGTCGACCCCGGTGAGACCATCGTCACCCACGATGCAGGGAGTCCCCGCGACCAGATGTCTCCCTTCTGGGTGGGCCGGGAACCCCTCAGCTACCTGGGGTGGGGGAAGACGACGCAACTCGGGTACGGGCTGGGCCTGGCAATGGGGGCGAAGCTGGCCCGGCCCGAGAAGCTCTGTGTCAACGTGTGGGGTGACGCGGCGATCGGCTTCACGGGGATGGACTTCGAGACTGCGGTGAGGGAACGCATCCCGATCCTGTCCGTCCTCCTCAACAACTCCTCGATGGCGATCGAGATCCCCATCATGCAGGTCGCCCAGGAGAAGTACGGCAGCACCGACATCTCCGGAAACTACGCAGACATGGCGAGGGCCTTCGGAGGCTACGGGGAGCGGGTCACCGAACCCTCGGAGATTATCCCGGCCATCCGGCGCGGCATCGACCAGACCCGTGAGGGCACACCGGCACTGCTGGAGTTCATAACCGCCAAGGAGTACACCTATCCGGTCTTCTGAAAGCCGATCGGGCTCCCCTCCTGCTTGCGGGGACGCCTGACCCGTGGTCGAGCGGCCCACGGTGTGCATCTTCCCGGACTTCGAGCCCGACCTCGTGGCGGCGATCGAAGAGAACTGCCGGGTCCGGTTCGTGGACATGGCATCCCCAC
The DNA here is from genome assembly GCA_965219685.1 of Candidatus Spongiisociaceae bacterium. Taxonomy (GTDB): domain Bacteria; phylum Actinomycetota; class Acidimicrobiia; order Spongiisociales; family Spongiisociaceae; genus JAPPFW01. Next base: position 3,415,355 of record CBDCOH010000002.1, read on the forward strand.
GCGTCCACCAGCTCGCTGCCCTGCACGACGCCCAAGGTGTCCTGCTCAACCCGCTGACCCCGGCCGACCGGGAGTTCTTCGAGGCAGCGCAGCGGCTGCGGGTTCTGTCCACCGCCAGCGTCGGATACGACACGATCGACATCGGCGAGGCCACCCGGCGCGGCATCATGGTCTGCCACACCCCAGGCGTTCTCACCGCGGCGGTGGCCGATCTGACCATGGTGTTGATCATCTCCCTGGCGAGACGGCTCTTCGACAACGAGCGGTACGTCCGATCGGGAGGATGGGCCAGGGCCGAGCCACCCCCGGACCTCGGCTCCGATGTCGACGGCAAGACACTCGGCGTGGTCGGCTTCGGTCGGATCGGCCAGGAGGTCACCCGCCGCATGCAGGGCCTCGGGATGCGCACGCTGTGGTATGACGCGATCGGCGACCCCCATCCGCAGGCACCGGCCAGCCGGTACCGCCCACTCCACGAGTTACTGGGCGAGTCGGACTTCGTCACCCTCCACGCCGACCTGAACGCGGCTTCCCGGCATCTCATCGGGGCCGAGGAACTGAAACTCATGAAGCCCACCGCCTACCTCATCAACACCGCCCGGGGCGGGCTGATCGACCAGAGCGCCCTGACCGAGACTTTGAGGTGCGGCACCCTCGCCGGCGCCGCTCTCGACGTCCTCGAGGTGGAGCCACCCGATCCAGACGATCCGCTCCTGGTCCTGCCCAACGTGGTGTGCCTTCCCCACATCGGGACCGCCACCACGGAAACCCGCCGCCGGATGCGTGAGATGGCAGTACGCAACCTGCTCGCAGGCCTCGCCGGCGAGACCCCGCCCGCCGTTGCGAACCCGGGGTTGGTGAGTGGTGAGTGGTGAGTGGTGAATGGTGAATGGTGAAACAGAACGGGCAACGCAGCTGATCACCGGTGCCCGCGCCCTCGCCGAGATGCTCCACGGGTACGGCGTGACTCACGTCTTTATGGTTCCGGCCATCCTGCGGCGCACCTTGGTGGAACTGGAGCGGTTCGGGGTGCGGCGCATCCATACGCACGGTGAGAAGGCGGCCGCCTATATGGCCGACGGGTACGCACGGATGGCGGGTCGCCCGGGAGTGTGCATGGCCCAAGCTGTCGGTGCGCTCAACCTGGCGGCCGGCCTCCGCGATGCTCATCTGGCCAATTCTCCCGTCGTTGCCCTCACCGGAGGCCGCGACCCGACCGCGGCCGGCAAGGGCGTCTACCAGGAGGTGGACGATCTGCCCGCCTTCGTCAACGTCACCAAGTTCAGCGCCGCCGTCGACGCGGTGGAGCAGCTTCCCGGCCTGGTTCGCCGGGCCTTCCGCACCGCGGTGTCCGGCCGTCCCGGACCGGTGCACCTCCAGTTCGCCGGCAACGAAGGCCAGGTCGACCTCGGTCTGGCCGATCTCGACGCCTCCGTCGACACCCGGTTCCTGTCCGTACCACCGCTCCGGCCCCTGGCCGACCCGGAAGCCGTGTCTGCCGCGCTAAGACTGCTCGATCGCGCCGAGCGGCCGGTGCTCGTGGCTGGCGGCGGAGTTCGAGCTTCGCGAGCCGCCGCCGAGTTGGTGGCCGTCGCTGAACATCTCGGCATCCCCGTGGTCACCTCTCTCAACGGGAAGGACACGATTCCAGGAGGCCACCCTCTCTGTGTGGGCGTCGTCGGCACGTACTCGCGGAGCGCCGCCAACCGGGTCGTAAACCAGGCGGACCTGGTCTGCTTCGTCGGTTCGAGCACCGGCAGCATGACCACCCATTTCTGGCAGGTTCCAGCGCCGGGGATTCCCGCCATCCAGATCGACATCGATCCCGAGATGACCGGCCGCAACTACCCCCTACGGGTCGCCATCACTGCGGACGCCCGCACAGCGCTCGCCGCCATCCTCGAGAGAGCCCAACCGACGCATTCTGGCCGGGGGGAGTGGGTCGCCGCGGCGCGCCGCGAAGTAGCCGCCTGGCGGCACCAACATCTCCGGCGCCTGCGCTCGGACGCGGTGCCCATCCGCCCGGAGCGGATCTGCGCGGAGTTGACCGATCTGGTCCCCGACGACGCCTGCGTGGTGGTCGATACCGGCCACGCCGGGATGTGGATGGGCGGCATGTTCGACACCCGCACCCCCCATCAGCGCTACCTGCGCAGCGCAGGCCACCTCGGTTGGGCGTTCCCCGCCGCGCTGGGCGCCAAGTGCGCCGCCCCCGACCGCCCCGTAGTCTGCTTCACCGGCGACGCCGGGTTCTGGTACCACATAGCCGAGGTCGAAACGGCGGTTCGATGGGGCATCAACACAGTCACCGTGGTCAACAACAACTCGTCGGGGAACCAGTCCACCCTTGGCTTCGACCGCGCCTACGGCGGGGAGCAGACCGCTGAAGGACGCCGCCTGTGGACCTTCACCGACGTGGACTTCGCCCGGCTCGCCGAGGGTATGGGGGCACTGGGCATCCGGGTCGAGCAGCCCGACCAGATCGCCCCCGCCTTGGACCGCGCCCTGGGAGCGGAGCAACCGGCCGTCATCGACGTCGTCACCGATATCGAAGCCCTGGCTCCCCTCGCCGTGACCTGACACTTCTTCGCATCACGACGGAAGGCCGGTCCCCCCGGAAGCGGGAGCGTGAACAGCGATCATGTCCAGGCGTTCCGAAAGACGGTCTTGGGTGACCTCGAGGTCGTACTGGCTCTGCAACCCCATCCAGAAGGCCGGAGAATTACCGAAGAAACGAGCCAGCAGCAAAGCCGTCTCCGCGGTAATGGACCGCTCCCCGTGGACGATGGCATGAATCCGCCTCGCGTCCACCCCGATGGACTTCGCCAGCCGATACTGGGTGATGTTCATGGGGACGAGGAACTCCTCGTTGAGAACTTCTCCCGGATGGATAGGGGGTAGTTTCGTTTCGGTGGTCATCGCCCCTCCACTTTCAGTGGTAGTCCACTATCTCGACCCGGTAGGCGTCGCCGTCGGCCCAGACGAAACAGATCCGCCACTGGTCGTTGATGCGGATGCTGTGCTGCCGTCCCGATCTCCCGACAGAGCCTCCAGCCGGTTTCCTGGCGGCACCCGTAGGTCGGCGACGCTTGTGGCGTTGTTCAGGATCATCAGCTTCCTCTGTGCTCGCCGCTGGACATGCTCAGGCAACCTGCGAACACGACGGCGTTCGGCGACCGCCTGTGTGTCCCTGTCCCGGTAGCTCGGTCCCCGTAGCTCCGAATCACCAGTATAGTAGCACCGGCCGCTATTAGCGTCGCATACTACTATCCGTATTGCTTCGCGAGCGACACAGGCCTGATGACGCAGCTGCGGACCTGGCGACTCGCCAACCGGCTTACCGACACATGGTCGGATAACGGGTGTAAGGTTCGGCGACCATGCAATCTCTGGTAGAAGCCGACGTTCTCACCAAGCGGTTCGGTGACTTCACCGCAGTCGACGCGATCAGCTTCTCCGTCGCCCCCGGAGAGGTGTTCGGCTTCCTCGGTCCCAACGGTGCGGGCAAGAGCTCCACCATGCGGATGATCGGCGCGGTCTCGCCCGTGACGTCGGGACGGCTTCGGGTGTTCGGCCTCGATCCGGCCACCGACGGCCGACGTATCCGGTCCCGGCTGGGGGTGGTGCCCCAGGACGACTCGCTCGACATGGAGCTGAGCGTCGAGGAGAACCTGTACATCTACGGCCGGTACTACGACCTCCCCCGCCGCGAGATCCGGGCTCGTATCGAGGAGTTGATCGCCTTCGCCCAGCTCGGGGAGCACCGTACCTCGCGGGTCGATCCGCTCTCGGGCGGGATGAAGCGGCGCCTCACCATCGCCAGGGGCCTGATCAATCGTCCCGACCTGCTGATCCTCGACGAGCCGACCACGGGACTCGATCCCCAAGCCCGCCATGTGTTGTGGGATCGGCTCTACCGGCTCAAGCAGGACGGGGTCACTCAGGTCATCACCACCCACTACATGGACGAGGCTGAGCAGCTGTGCGATCGGCTGGTGATCATGGATCGCGGCCGTATCGTCGCCGAGGGGTCGCCCCGCGTGCTCATCGAGACCCATTCAACCCGCGAGGTGCTGGAGGTGCGCTTCCCCGTCGGAGAGCTGGAGCCGGCCGGACCCGCACTCCGAGAGGTGGCCGACCGGGTCGAGTTGCTGGCCGACCGCGCGCTTCTCTACACCTCCGATGCCGACTCGTCTCTGGCGGAGGTCCACCGGCTCGGCCTCCAGCCGGAAAGCGCGCTGGTACGCCGCAGCACTCTTGAGGATGTCTTCCTCAAGCTGACCGGGCGCACCCTGGTCGATTGACGTGGGCCGCCTGATGCGGGTGCCTGGAGCGCTGCGGGTGGTCGAGACCAACGCCATCGCGTACCGTAGGGTCTGGAAGGGGTCGGCGTTTTCGTCGTTCGTCACCCCGGCCCTGTTCCTGGTTGCGATGGGGTTGGGCCTCGGATCGCTGGTGGACCGCGGAACGGGCGCCCCCGGTTTCGAGGGCCTCAGCTACATGGCCTTCCTCGCCCCCGGACTTCTCGTCGCCAGCGCCATGCAGTCCGGGGCGGCCGAGGGATCATTCAAGGTGATCGCCGGGATGAAGTGGACCCGCACCTTCCACTCGGTGGTCGCATCGCCGGTCGGCACCGGTGGCCTGGTAGGGGGCCACTTCGTCTGGGCCGGCCTCCGGGTGCTGATGGTCTCGGTGGTCTTCGGGGCGGTAGCGGCCGCCCTGGGGGCGATCTCGGCGATCGCCGCCCTGGCCCTGGCGCCCATCGGGTTGCTCATCGGCCTCGCCATCGCCGGGCCGATGACCGCCTTCACCGCCAACCGGGAGAACACCGAAGCGCTCACCGCTGTCTTCCGTTTCGGCATCACGCCCATGTACCTCTTCTCGGGCACGTTCTTCCCGATCAGCCAGCTCCCCGATTGGCTCCGGTCCGTGGCCACCGTGACGCCGCTCTGGCACGCGGTCGAATTGGCCAGGCGGGTGGCCCTGGGCCATGACTCGGCGCTTCCGGCCTGGCAACACGTCGGGTACCTGGTCCTGGTGTTCGTCGTGGGGGCTGCCCTCACCTACCGGCTCTTCGCGCGGCGGCTGAACGTATGACCACCCGCACCCTGGCACTCCGGGTCCTGCCGGCTCCGCTGGTGGGGCTGCGCGCCCAGCGACTGATCGAGCGCAACATGCTCGTCTCCAAGCGGGCGTGGATGATCGTCGTCTCGGGCTTCTTCGAGCCGGTCTTCTACCTGCTCTCGCTCGGCATAGGGATGGGCCGCCTGGTAGGAGAATTAGCCGGTCCGGGGGGTACCACCATCAGCTACGCGGCGTTCGTGGCGCCGGCTCTCCTGGCGGCGTCGGCCATGAACGGAGCGGTGTTCGAGTCGACCATCAACATCTTCATCAAGCTCCGCTACGGCAAGATCTACGACGCCATCCTCGCCACCCCCCTCCGCCCGTGGGACATCGCCATCGGGGAGATAACCTGGTCGTTGATCCGCGGTGTCCTCTACTCGACCGGATTCGTCGTGGTCATGGCGGCGATGGGCCTGGTCGCAACACCGCTGGCGATCCTGGTGATACCGGCGGCCACTCTGATCGGCTTCGCTTTCGGGGGGGTCGGTATGGCGGCGGCCACCTTCATGCGTAGCTGGCAGGACTTCGACCTGGTCATGCTGTTCCTGCTGCCCCTGTTCCTGTTCAGCGCAACCTTCTACCCGCTGGACGTCTACCCGCCGACCCTCCAGGCCCTCACCCAGCTCTCCCCGCTGTACCACGGAGTCGAACTAATCCGGGCATTCACACTCCACTCCTTCGACGCGGGGATCTTCGGCCACATGGCATACCTGATAGCGATCGGATCGGTCGGGCTCATGGTGGCCGGACGGCGGCTCGGGGCCCTGCTCAAGCCGTAAGAGCCGGCTTCCGACAGCCTGGATTATTGGTCTCTAGTTGGTAGTTTTAGTTGCTAATCGGTACTTACAGTTGGATCGTGCAGCGTTGTGCAACACATCTGTCGCATGTATGGATCTGTTTCTGGACTCGGACCCCTAGCTGCCATTTCGTGAAGAGCCCCCCTCGGCGCAAACGCGAGATCCAAACAGTGCCATAGAGGATGGCAAATAGAACGAACTAACGCTATCCTACGACTACCGACTAGGAACTACTCGGCTAGGCCTGCATCTCTCCCGAGGATCGGGCGGAACCCGGCTGCCGCTCAGGGAGAACGTCGCGGAGGGGAAGCCCCCTGAACATAAGACCGGCGACGGTGGCGGCGATCGCCACGGGTATCGCCAACCGGAACATCTGAGCCGAACTGAGCGCGACCGCCTCCCGGATGACGTCGCGCACGGACGCCTCCATCGTCGCGACGACCGCCGGGGTCGCGATCAACTCGCTGACCTCGAGGTCCGACACCGGCGAATCCTGCGGGAGTCGGGCTGCGAGGAGCCCGGCGAGACGCGCGTTGAACAGGGCTCCGAACACGGCCACCCCGGTACTACCGCCGAGTTGGCGGAACACCTGTACCGACGATGTCGCAACCCCGAGGTCCCGAGGATGGACTGCGTTCTGTATGACCAGGATCAGCACCGGGATCAGGACACCCATGCTCAAGCCGAAGACGAGTAGGTAGCCGGCCGCGGCCGCCGGACTGGTCGAGACCGTCATGGTGCTCAGCAATGCCAATCCCACCCCGAGGAGGACGGGCCCTGAGGCCACTACCAACCGGTAGCGCCCCCATCGCGCCACGATCCGCCCCGACACAAGGCTCGCGACCAGGGAGGCCGTGAGCATCGGAACCAGGAGGAGTCCCGAGTGGGTCGCAGACAGGCCCAGGGCGATCTGCAAGAAGACCGGGAAGTACGCCAGCGGCAGGAAGAGGCCGAAGCCGGCGATGAAACTGGTCACGTTGGCAGCCGAGAACTCCCGGTTCCGGAAGAGGAACAGGGGCAGTATGGGAGAAGCAGCCTTTCCCTCCTGCCGCACGAACCACAGCAGCGCCAACACCCCCGCGGCCAGCGTCGAGACGATCACCGGGGAGCCCCACGCATACTCATGACCTCCCCAGGTCGCGGCGAGCAGCACAGCGGCCAGCCCAAGCGCCAGTAGAGCAGCACCGAGCCAGTCCACACCGATTCCCCTGGTCACGGGTGGATCGGTCAGGTTGCGGCGGATCAGGACCAAAGTGATGACGGCCAGCGCGACGCTGGGGTAGAACGCCAGGCGCCAGGAGACATGATCGACCGCAACGCCTCCGAGCAACGGCCCGCAGACGCTGGCGACCGCGAACACCCCGCTTATGTACACCTGGTAACGGCCCCGCTGCCGCGGCGTGATCATGTCGCCGACGATCATGTAGCTGAGCGAGATCAGGCCGGCCGATCCCGCGCCTTGGACAGCCCTGAAGGCGATGAGTTGGCCGATGCTCTGGCTGAGGCCCGCCGCGCACGAACCCAGGGAGAACAAGAGGATGGCGACCTGCATCAGCCTCCGACGGCCGTAGAGATCGGACAGTTTGCCGTAGAGAGGGACCGTTACCGTTGACGCCAGCACGTTCGCGGTCAGCACCCAGGGAAGCAGCGTGAGGGCCCCCATCTCGCCGACGATGGTCGGAAGGGCCGTAGACACGATGGTGTAGTCCATCGCGGCGATGGCCATAGCCAGCAGCAACGCAAAGAAGGTTCTTCGCACGGTCGGCGTCAGCTTCGATGCCTTGCTGCTTCCGCCGGCATGGGCTCCGGACTTCCGGGTCATCGACACGTCGCCGGCCTGCCGGAGCAGAGCGATACGGACCGGCTCACCCGACAGGGTGGTCTCATCCGCGCACCGCGCGGAAGCGGGCCACACGATCGACGATGGCTGCTTCGGTAGGAAGCCGCTCGATGCTGGACGCGCCGACGAACCCGTTTAGTCTCGGAACCAGTTGCAGCGCCTCCTCGAGGTCGGAGGGTTCGGAGATGGGACCGCCGTGGCAAAGGACGGGAATGAACCTTCCGGCCTCGTCGGCAACCCCGCAGATCGCCTCGAGGACAGGCACCAGAGATGGCACGGTCCGCCGGTCGGAGGCACCGATCATGCCTCCTGTGGTCAGCCCAACGTGAGCAACCAGGACATCGGCGCCGGCCTCGGCCATGGCGGCCGCCTCTTCGGCGCTGAACACGTAGGGCATGGTGAACATCCCCATACGGGAGGCCAGCCCGATCATCGCCACCTCGGCCGAGTAGGACATGCCGGTCGCCTCCAGCGCGCGCCGGAAGCCGCCGTCTATCAGGCCCACGGTCGGAAAGTTCTGGACCCCGGAGATCCCGCATCCCGCCAACTCGTCCAGGAACCTCCCCATGTCGCGGAACGGATCGGTCCCGCACACCCCGGCGATCACCGGCATCCTGTCGACCACGGTGACGATCTCCCTCGTCATCTCCAGGACGGTCCGGTTGGCGTCCCCGTAGGGCATAAGACCGGCCAGCGATCCCCGTCCCGCCATCCGGTACCGGCCCGAGTTGTAGATGACGACGGCGTCCGCCCCGCCTGCCTCCGCGCACTTGGCGGAGAGGCCGGTCCCGGCCCCGGCGACCACGAGCGTCTCGTTCCGGCGTGCCTTCGCGATCAGGGCGCCTGCCAGATCATTGGTCTCAGGCACGGTCCCTCCTTTCCGAGATCGCCAGAAGTCTGGCGGCTGCTGCCTGAGAGAAGGCCGGATCGTTGATGTGGGTGTCCAGCCGGACCACCTCGGTGTCCGAACCGGCGAGCGACTCCCGCAACCCTTCGGCCAGAGCCGCGTCGGCCGCCGGGTCATGGAAGGGGCCCCCGTCCACGGCGATCGCGGACGACCCGCGCAACGGGACCATGAGGACCGCCGGACCCATCGCCTCCGCCAGGCGCGCTCCGATCACGCGGCCGATCACGCGGCACTCCTCCGGGGAGGTCCGCATCAGCGTGACGAGGTCGTTGTGAACGTGGAACACCCGGTTGCCGAAGTGCTCCGGGACCGTGTCCCGTGGTCCGAAGCGCACCATGTCGGTACCCCCGGTGGACACGACCTGGGGAACCCCGAGCCGCCCTGCCGTCCTGAGGCGGTCGTCCCCCGCCGGCTTCGTCCCGCCCACCACCTCGTCGGCTATCTCCACGGTGGTCAGGTCCAGCATGGCGCTCACGCCCATCGGTCCGATCAGTCGCTCCATCGTCCGTCCACCCTCCCCTGTGGCATGGAAGGTCACGACCTCGTGGCCGGCCTCCTGTAGCCGGGCCCGGGCGCCGGTGACCCCCCTGGTGGTAAGGCCCAGCATGGTCGCGAAGGCGAGGCTCCGGTCGCCGGCGGGCACGGGCGCAGCCCGGACCGCCCCCGCGATGGCTGCTGCCGCGTTCGAGAGCACCCTGCGGGTGAGACGATTCAAGCCTGCTACGTCGGCAACGGACGACATGAGCAGAAGGTCCGAGCCACCGGCCAGGGCCCCGCCCGCGGAGGCCACCTGCGTGGACACGATCATCTTGGGCAATCCGAAGGGCAGTCGTGAGAAGGCTCGGACGGCCACGGAGGTGCCCCCGGAACCTCCGGCGGCCAGCACCCCCGAGCAACGTCCCGTTTCGACGAGTTCCGCAAGGATCTTCCCGGCCCCGTGGCCCATGACTCCCAGGGCCATGGCCCGGTCCCCGGCCGCTGCCAGGTCAGCGACCCTCCGGCCTGCCGCTTCCGCCACTGCTTGGCGGGTGATGTCGGGAGTTACTCCAGGGCAGCCCAGAACCCCCGCATCGATCAGTAGCGACGACACCCCCGCTTCCCGGATCCGGTCGCGGAGGTACGCGTACTCGTCACCCTTGGTGTCGAGCGTGCCCACGAGGGCGACGACGGGAGATGTCACTGCAGGGGCGAGAAGTCCGTGGGAACCCAGATCTCGTTGGTCATACCCGTGAGCAGCGGACCGTTCTCCTCACTCTTCTTGCGGGCGGCAACCCATTCCGGGTTCACCCGGAACCCCTCCCAGACCTCCTCGCGGCGGCCGAGATCCTCCCACTTGAGAAGGTAGTGAAGCACGTTCGGATCCCCGATCCTGGGCTCGAAGAAGGCCACCGGCTCGATACCGGCCTTCTTCCACATCGGGACGGTAGCTTCGGCGAAGCGGTCCTTGAGTTCTTCCATCCGTCCGTGAACCACCTGATAGCGCCGGTATTCGTAGAACGCCATCTACTCTCCTTCCTCTATCGACACCAACTCGCCCGTGGCGGCCCGCCGCAGTCTCGCCACGCCGGAGACGGCTTCGGGGGCGATAGAACCGTAGATATGGGGAAACAGCTCGCCCACGGCATTCGGCTCCCACTTCACTTCGCTGCGCAGTAGGGAGGTGTCGATGGTCACCACTATCACGCTGTCCATGGCGGCGTACCACTTGGCCAAGGTCCCCGGGACTTGCTCCGGCGACGAGCAGTGAAGGTATCCGTCTCTCAGATCGGCTTCGGATACCGCAACGTACTGCTTGCCCGCGGCGATCGATGCGTCCCACTCCTCCGGGGTTATGATCTTGCACACTTGCGCCATAGCCACCTCCTTGTCTCCTCGCGGTCCGCGAAACGGCCGCCCGTTACAGCGGTAGGTCGCCTGAGCACGGTTGGTCCGAGACTATGGGGGCAGTCCCGCTTTGGCTTGGTCAGCGTAGCGAGGGCCCGGGTCTCGCCTCGGTAAGCCGCCTGAACGGCCCTTCCGGACCCTCCCGACATCCCCGGCAGGGATGGGGCAAACGTCCGGACCCCGCTCGCGGCGTTGGTTCACTCTCCGTATCGGCGCCAGTGGTCGCCGAAGAGCGCCTCCTCGCTGGGTCGGTCCTCGGGGATCGTGGTCGACAGGTGGGTCAGGTTGATGAAGTGGCGGTAGTTGAGGTTCTCACTGATGCTGTTTCCCGCCCAGGTGCCGCAACCCATCGTCAGGGTGAAGGGGAGCCCGTTGGTGAAGCTGCCCCCGTTGCCGATGGCGTGGGCCTGGTTGACGAGCACCCTGACCACGTCCAACTCGTCGGCGAGGAGGCGGGCGTGGTCCATAGACGACGTGTAGATGCCACAGGAGTGGCCGCGTCCCCTGACCGCGAGGACGGCCCGTACCGTCTCGATCGCCTCTCTGATCCCGGCAGCCCGGTAGACGGTGAGCACCAGCGAGAGTTTCTCGTCCGCGAAGGATCCGGCTTCGGCGGGGAGCCGGTCCTCGACCAGGAACAACCGCGCCTCGCCGGCTTTCCCACCGAGTCCGGCCCGGCGGGCGAGGACACGGGCGTCCTTGGCGATCATCTCCCGGTTGAGCTTCCCGTCCACCCACAGGGCGTCCCGGACCGCTCGCTTCTCGCGTTCGTCGACCACGTAAGCCCCGGCCGCGCGGAGTTGCTCCAGTGCCGAGTCGTAGACATCGTCGAGGATGACCAGCGAGTTCTCCGATGAGCACGACGTGGCGTTGTCGAAGGTCTTGGAAGCCATGACGCCCTCGGCCGCCTGCCGGAGGTCGGCGGTGCTGTCGACGATCACGGGCACGTTGCCTGCGCCCACCCCGATCGCGGGCTTGCCGCTCTGGTAGGCGGAGCGCACGTTGTTCTGCGATCCGGTGACGACGGACAGGTCGCAGGCCTCCATCAACCCGGTGGTGGCGCGCCTGGTGACCGGTGCAGGAAGGATTTGCACGAGGTCCGCGGGCGCTCCGGCGGTTTCCAGGGCCGCCCGCATCAAATCGACCGCCCGGCTCGTGGTGGGGTAGGCCAGCGGGGAGGGCGCGACGATGACCGCGTTGCGGCCCTTAACGGCCATCATCGCCTTGTTGACGGGGGTAGCGGCGGGGTTCGTGGACGGCGTGACGGCGGCAACCACCCCCACCGGCTTGGCGTAGATCGCGAGCCCCCGGGACGGGTCCTCCTCCACCAGTCCCACGGTCCTGGCACGGCTGAGGTCGCGTAGCGTCCCGAACGTCTTGCGCCGGTTCTTGACGATCTTGTCCTCGACGTTCCCGAGGCCGGTGGTCCTGACCGCGATCTCCGCCAGTTCTCGGGCATGGTCGGGCTTGTAGAGCGACCAGGCCAGGGCGGTCACCACCTCGTCCACCCGTTCCTGGTCCGAATCGACGAACCCGGCCATGGCCGACCTCGCCCGAGCCACGAGGGTCACAACGGCTTCGGCGTCCGTGGCGTTCGCAACCAGGGTTGTCATGCGCTGGTGCTCATCGGTCGGACCGCGTCCGCCAGTGGGCGACCGCGACGGTGGCATTGTCCCTGAGGCCCAGACCTCGTGCCGTGGCCAGCACGGTTCCGGCGATGGCTGCTGCGTCGCCGGACTCGGGACCGCATGCCGACCCGATGCCGGCAGGTGACGTGTCCCACAGCCATTCGATGTCGCCGTAATCGGCGGCGAGCGGCTCCCAGGCGCCGTCACTGGCGATGATCACCGCCTCGGGTATCTCGGCGTCCTCGAAGTCACCGATCACGTCCACCTCTACCAGCCCTGCGCCGTACCCCTCGTCCTCGGGAGGCATTCCCAGGCATAGATCGATACCCCCAAACAGGCCCCTGTGGGGAGTCCCGCAGCAGTATCCCGCGAAACCGTCCGGCCCCGACTTCACCGAGAACGCCATCGTGTCACCCATCCACCCGATCAACAGACCGCCCTCGGGGGTCCAGGCCGATACGCACAGGGTGCTCATCGGAATCTCGGGCAGGGGAACCGGGCGGCTCCGAGATCCGGACAGCGCGAGCACCCGCTCGTTGGCCTCCGTGAACGCCGCCGCCATCTCGGCCTCGCCGTCGATCCGCCGCGGTAGGCCCTCGACGGCCGCCTCGGCCGCCTCGGCGCCGCGTGGATGACCCCCCAGCCCATCGGCCACTGCGATCACCCAGGCGCCGTCGTCCGACACGGCCGTGAACGCCCGATCCTGGTTCTCGCCACGCGGGCCGATGTCAGTCACCGAAGCGACCGTCACCGCCCTCCGCGACCGGTCTGGCTCGTTGGATCCTGCATCCGACATAGGCGACATCATGCCAGATACCGGAGACCCAGGAGTTTGTCTCGGCGGACTACCCCGGGCAGACTGACCACCATCCACCAATCACCAGCCATGAACATCCCTGAACATGTAGCCAAGGCCGTGCTGGCGGAGGCGGGCGTGCGCGTACCGGGCGGCGCATTCGCGACAACGCCGGAGGGCGCCGCAAGGGCGGCTCGCCGCCTCGGGCCGGTGATGGTCAAGGCACAGGTGCCGATGGGAGGCCGCGGGAAGTCCGGCGGCATCAGGTCAGCACAGACCCCTGAAGAGGCCTACTCGGTCACCGCCGAGTTGATCGGAAGCCGCCTCGGCGGGTACCACGTTGCCGAGGTCCTGGTCGAGGAATGGATCCGGGCTGGTCAGGAACTCTACGCAGCGGTCCTCAACGATCCCGCCGGACCCGCGCGGCGCGTCGTGCTCTCGGAGCGTGGCGGGGTGGACATCGAGGCAACATCCCGTTCCGATCCCGGGTCGATCCTGACCCTGGACCTCGATCCGAGGATGGATCTGCACCCGGAGACCGCCCAGCGGTTCGCGACCGATGCAGGGTTCGCCTCGGCTGCGCCCGCCGTGGCCGATGCCCTAGTGCGGCTCTACCGGCTGCACCGTGACTCGGACGCCACGCTCCTGGAGGTCAACCCGCTGGCCGTCACGGATGCAGGCGACGTGGTGGCGCTCGACTGCAAGCTCGTCTTGGATGGCGCGGCCGCCGCCCGCCAGCCATCGCTCGCCGCAGTTGCCGCCCCGGAGCCGCTGACCGGACTGGAGAAGGCCGCCCGGGAACTCGGGCTCCAGTTCGTCGAACTCGACGGCGACATCGGCGTGCTCGCCAACGGCGCCGGCCTCACGATGACCACGATGGACGTGATCACTCACCTGGGGGGCCGGCCCGCCAACTTCCTCGAGATAGGCGGCGACGCGTACACCAAGGCCCGCCCGGCGCTCGAACTGGTACTCGCTCACGACTCGGTGCGCAGCCTGGTGGTCAACTTCTGCGGCGCCTTCGCCCGCACGGACGTGATGATCGACGGCTTGACCCGCGCATGGCTCGACCTTCGCCCGCAGGTCCCCGCCTTCTTCACCGTCGACGGCACCGGTTCGTCGGAGGCCAGGCGCCTGTTGAAGGAGCGGTTGGGCCTCGATCCGTACCCGACGATGGATGAAGCGATCGCGGCGGCCATCCGAGCAGCCGGAGGTCGGAGCGCATGATCGTCCGCGGCCACGAGCGCGTGCTGGTCCAGGGCATCACCGGACGCCAGGCGACCTACTGGACCGCCCGGATGCAGGAGTACGGAACCCGGATCGTGGCGGGCGTAAGCCCCCGCAAGCCGGGGATCACCCACTGCGGGGTCCCGGTCCATGAAACCGCTCGGGCGGCAATGGAGGCCACCGGGTTCGAGGTGGCGGTCCTGTTCGTGCCTCCGCTCAGCGTGGAGGTTGCAGCCCTCGATGCCATCGAGGCGGGCGCTTCGAAGCTGGTCATCCTCACCGAACACGTCCCCGTGCGGGACGTGATGAACCTGATCTCGGCCGCCCGCGCAGCCGGGACGGAAGTGGTCGGCCCCAACACGGCCGGGCTCGTCACGCCCCGGGAGTGCTTCGTCGGATTCATGCCGGCCTTCGATGCCTCGATCTTCCGGCCGGGCCGGATCGGGGTGGTGTCGCGCAGCGGCAGCCTCGGCACCCTGGCCTGCCTCAACATCGTCCGGGCCGGTTACGGCCAGTCGGCGTTCATCGGTATAGGGGGTGACCCTGTGCCGGGTACCCGCACCCGCGACGCTCTTCAGGTCCTGGAGCAGGATCGGCGCACCGAAGCCGTGGTGCTGATCGGCGAGATCGGCGGTGACATGGAAGAGGACGCCGCCTCGTGTGTGAGGGAGATGAGCAAGCCGGTCGTGACGTTCGTGGCCGGACGGTCCGCTCCACCCGACCGGAGGATGGGTCACGCCGGCGCGATCTTCCAGGGAAGCCGGGGTTCGTACGCCTCCAAGAGGGCAGCCCTGGAGGCATCCGGCGCCGGCGTTCTGGAGACCCCTTCGGAGATCGGGCCGGCCCTGGCCCGAGTTCTCGGCTAACGGGCGCTGCTATCCGGCGTTCAACTCGATCAGCCGCTCCAGCACGTCGGGAACGCCTCCCGGAGTCACCACGATGAGTCGAAGGCCCCGGGCTTCCAGGAAGGCGCTGGCGGCGAAGGCCCGGTAGCCGCTCCCGCAGGCCACCCAGACGTCTTCCGACCGATCCAACCCTGCGGGAAGGCCGTCCTTGAGCCCGGGCACGTACCGGTAGACGGATCCCTCGATGTGGCCCTCCTCCCACTCCCCCGGAGACCGGACGTCCAGCACCTGGACCTCCTCCCCTGCTGCCAGGGCTGCGGCCAGATCGTCGGTGGTCCTGGTCTCGAAGGACGCCAGAGCGCCCCCGGCGTCGACCCAACCGGAGACCCCGTACACGACGCCCAGCACGTTGTCGAAGCCGATCCGCCCGAACTGCCGGGCCACCTCCGCCACGTCCTGTCCTGGCTCGGCCACGAGGACCACCGGACTGTCGAAGGGCAGGAGCCACCCGGCCCACACCGCCACCTGGTCGCTCATCTCCAGCCCGAGAGAACCCGGTATGTGTCCAGCGGCATAGACAGGGCAGGGCCGTATGTCGACGAGCCTCGCCCCCTCCGGCAGGTCCGACGGGTCCAGGACCTCGAGTTCCGGATACGCCAGGGGCTCCGGTCCCATGAGGTTGATGGGTCCCATGTGGGCGTAGTAGGCCGGGAAGGGTTGCAGGCCGGCCAGTTGCCCCACTACGAACGCGTCTGCGTCCGGGTATGCCAGCGCCGGGTTGGTCCGCCGCTCCAAGCCAATCGTCGACGTCGACCTCCCTGCTCCCGAGGCGGTACAGAAGGAGCCCTCACCGTGGGTGGGAAAAAGGCCGGTTCCGTCGGGAAGCCCGGCCAGCCGGTGGACCGACAGGTACTGGAGCCGGGCCAGCTGGCAGGCCCGGTCGTCTCCGAGGAGGTCGGACCGTCCGGCGGAGCCCACCAGCAGGCTTCCTCCGGAGAACACCGCCACGATCTCCCCTTCCAGGAGGATCACGTAGCTCATGTGCTCGGGCGTGTGGCCGGGCGTGTGCACCGGCCGGATCGCGACCGGGCCACCGGGGAGGTCCTCGTTGTGGAAGGCGGGATGGTGATCGAAGGCCACGCCCGCCGCGGCAGGAAGCACGAGACGGGCGCCGGTGCGCCGGGCAAGATCACGTCCGCCCGACACGTAGTCGTTGTGGATATGGGTCTCGAGGACATGGGTGAGTCCTATGCCCGCGTCGACGACGGCTCGCTCGAACCGCTCCACGTCCCGCTGCGGATCGACGACCACCCCGCCCCCGTCGTGGGTCAGCAGGTAGGTGCTGTCTCCCAACCCGTCGGTCCGAAACGTCGTGATCTGCATATGCCTCCCCGGTCCCGCGACCTGTCGGTCGGTCCCCCACCTTATCCGACCCCGGTCCCAGGTTTCGTCACCCGAAAGTACAGTGTTCGCGACGTGGGTGACACCCTTGGGAATGGGAGCATCGTGTATCGCCCGGTGAGTGTAGGTGGTCGGCTTCTGGCGCGTGTGATCGACTGGGTGCTGTACATGGTGGTCGGTTTGGGCTTGGTGCTGGCGCTGGTCCTAGGGCTGAGATTCCTGGAGGCCCGGTTTGTCGAGCTAGGTGATGAAGGGCTCGTCGATGATGTTGATCACCTCACTGTGCCGGGGCTAGACCAGGATGGTGCTATCGCAGTCAAGGCAGTGATCGAAGATTACGAGACGCGTCTTGATCGCTATTTCGACGACACCACATGGGTGGCTGAGGATATGGGTATCTCTGTTGACGAGGCGATCGAGAAGTTTGCCTGGCAATCACCGTTTTCGGCTCTTGTCAGCGAGATCCGCAAAGAGCTACCCGACGACTTCTCAGGTGCCGCAATCAGGGACGATTACACTGCATGGATCGGGTTTGCTGGAGAGGCGCCTCCCGCTGCGGTAGAAGCTATCCGAGCCTTCTCTCGCTCGGTCAACCCAATAGAGATAGTCGAGCACCGCGGGTTCTCGGAGAGAGAGGTACTCGACCGGCAGCACCAGATCCGGCGCCGGCAACAATCCTTCGGGATCGATGATCATCCGGAGTCGCTTGAAGGCGTCGAGCAGGCAATAATCGCCCTGTTGTTCGATCTTCCGCCACCTCTCAATATGGTATCTATCCTACAGTTGGGCCTCGCTGGTTTGGTTCTCCTGTTCATAGTGGAGATACCACTTACGGCAGTCGCCGGGCAGACCATCGGGAAGACACTGGTTAACATCAAAGTCGTACGTATAGATGATGGAAGGTATCCGGGATGGAGCCGTTCTATGGCGAGGTGGGTTGTCCTGTACCTTCCTCTCGCTGTTCCCCTCATCGGACCGTTGTTGTTTGTCCTGATGGTCGTGTCACCACTATTCGACTCCGGCCGCCGCGGTTGGTACGACAGGGCCGCCGGTACGGTCGTCATAAGCAATACAGATTTCGGACGGACGGCAGACCATGATTAGCGGTAGTGATCACCAAGAGTCAACGGATGCACTAGATTGCCGCCCGGTTACAATCGGTACCCGTATACGGGCTCGTGTCGTTGACAGCCTGCTCTATTTGGCAGCTGGTATCGGACTCTTGATCGCTGCTGATTGGTTCGTACTACCAGGATTCGGTGTACAATTCTCCTCCTTAGGAGTAAGGGATTCAGATCCTCCACAACTCTCGGCTGGTTACAGGACCCTCGCCATACCCGACTCGGACCTCTGGGCAGCCGTCTTCTTGCTCTACTGGCCGATCGTATTCCTGGTACCAGCCCTTCTCTACGAGGTACCGATGGTCGCCCTCCGCGGGCAAACACCGGGAAAGATACTGAACAACATGAATGTGGTCGCTTTCGAGGACGGTAGACCCCCCGGCTGGGGCAGATCCTGCGCCAGGTGGGCCGTTCTCTGGGTTCCCCTATTCATACCCCTCGGAGTTGTCCTCACCCTCTTGATAGCCAGTTCACCGCTGTTCGACCCCGATCGCCGCGGATGGCATGACAGAATCGCCGGCACGATGGTGGTCAGCGGACGTACGGGAACGGCGCCGTCTCGGACGCCCGGGGTTGGTAGCCGACGGGCGCGGTCACCGGGGTTGGGCGAGGATGGCCTACCGCCGACCCGGGCCTGACGACCGATCCTCGAGGGACCTGAGCTCCAGCGCCAGGCCGGCCACCATCAGGTAGGCCCTATCCGCCCTTGATGCGACCAGTTGATTCACGCGCCCGAGCACGTCCCTGTACTCCCTTGCAAGCGCTGATGCGGGCACTATGCCTTGCCCGACCTCGTTGCTGACCAGGATCCACCGGCCGCCCGCCTCGTCGATCAGGTCGAGTAGGCGCCTCACCGTCTCGAGGATCGTGCCCTCCACGCCCGAATCCTCCTCGCCCGCGAGCAGGAGGTTGCTCACCCACAGGGTCAGGCAGTCCAGGACGAACGTGTCGTGGCGCTCGACGAGCGGCCGGACCGCATCGCTGACGTGGATCGGCTCCTCGAGCGTATCCCAGTGCTCCGGCCGGTAGCGACGGTGATCAGCGATACGCCGGCGCATCCCTTCGTCAAGGGCTTCGGCGGTGGCGATGAAGAGCACCCTTCCCCGATGCCTCGCCATGCGCTCCGCTGCGGTGCTCTTTCCTGAGCGGGCGCCACCGAGGATCAGGACGAGTTCGCCCGGGCGAGCCGCGGACCCGTCCGAGCTGTCAGGCATCGAAGCCCGACCCCAGATGGCTGGTGTCGTTGAGCAGGTCGAGGGTCACGCCGCCCTCCTCGTACACAGTGACAACCGACAGGCCGGCGTTCGACAGCCGGAGCCTCCACATTGCATCGACGGGCAACCCGAGCATTGACACCATCATGGCGCGCAGGATGCCTCCGTGGGAAACGACCAGGAGATTCCCGCCGGCACCGTCATGGCGGGCCGTGATCCGCGCCACCGCGCCGGCTGCCCTGCTCAGCAGCGTCCGGTCGCTCTCGCCTCCCGGTGGGGCGAAATCCGGCCTCTCGTCGAACAACTCCTCCAACATGCGGGGGTAAAGGCTCCTGACCTCCTCGTAGGTCATCCCCTCCCACTCGCCGAAGTTCTTCTCCCTCAGATCGCGCCGGTAGGTGATCGGAGTCTCCCGGCCTCGCATCACGGGCTCCGCCGTGTCCACGGCCCGGACCAGGTCGCTGGAGTAGGCCGCCTCGAAGGCCACCGGGGCCAGCCGGACCCCCACGGCCTCCGCCTGCTCGAGTCCCTCCCGATTCAAGGGCGGGTCCGCCTGGCCCTGGGCACGCCCGACCCTGTTCCACTCGGTCTGCCCATGCCGTACCAGGAACCATCTACGCATGTGCATCCCTCAGGATCCGCCCGCCCGCGTCACCGGCTACGGGCCGCCGTAGGGCTCCCCCACGACCGGCCAACCTCCCGTCGCTAACGAGCCGGCTCCGCGCTGAAGAGTGCGTCGACGTCGACCGCGGCCTCGAGAGCCGAGGCCACCTCGTCGAGGGCGTCCTCCACAACGACCGAGAATTCGAGCTCGGGGTCGGACGCGGCGCCGAGGCGAGCCAGCCAGGCCCGCCGGTACGCATCGCTGTTGAAGAGCCCGTGCAGGTGGACCCCGCCGATCCGCCCGTCCGGGCTCTGCGCGCCATCGGGGCCGTATGTTATTTGGAGCAGGGGCCGGCCGAGATCGGGGCCGGTGACCCGGCCGTTGTGGATCTCGTATCCGTGGACCGGCGCGCCGGACAGAGCGCACCTCCCCGAGACCTCCCGCACGATCTTGGTGTCCGCCATGGTGGTCTCGATGTCGAGCAGCCCGAAGCCTGCAATGCTGCGGGCCGGCCCGTCCACACCGTTCGGGTCGTGAACCGCCCTTCCCAGCATCTGCATCCCGCCGCAGATACCGAACACTCGCCCGCCCCCGCGGGCGTGGGCGATTATGTCGTGGTCCCATCCCTGCTGCCTGCAGAGGTCGAGATCGCCGATCGTCGACTTGGTCCCGGGGAGCAGGATGAGGTCGACATCCCTCGGAATCGATCGACCGGGCCGCACGAGCAGGCACTCCACACCGGGTTCCGCGAGAAGCGGATCGAGGTCGTCGTGGTTGGCGATACGGCCCAGCAGGGGAACGGCCACCCGCAAAAGGCGGGGATCACCGTACGACCGAGCCACCGGGCCGACCGACTCGGGCAGGGCTACCGCGTCCTCCGACGGCAACCGGGACGCCGCCGCTATCCAGGGGACCACCCCTAAGCAATTCCAGCCGGTCCGCCGCTCGATCAGCTCGACACCGGGTTCGAAGATGCTGCGGGCCCCCCGAAACTTGTTGATCACGAACCCGGTCACCATCGCCGCGTCGGCCGGATCCAGGACCGCGTGGGTTCCAACGAGCGAAGCGATAACCCCGCCCCGGTCGATGTCGCCGACGATGCAGACCGGCACACCGGCCCGGCGGGCGAAGCCCATGTTGGCGATGTCGCGGCAACGGAGGTTGGTCTCGGCCGGGCTTCCGGCGCCCTCCACTATGACCAGGTCGTGGGTGGCGACCAGCCTGTTGAAACTGTCGGTGACCACGTCGAGCAGGCCACCGCGGTCACCGATGTAGTCACCCGGTTCGAGAAGACCGTACGGCTCCCCGCGGACGACCAGCTGGGCGGTGCGATCGGACTGCGGCTTGATCAGGACCGGGTTGAGATCGGGCCGTGCCGGGACCCCTGCGGCGCGGGCCTGCAGTGCCTGGGCCCGGCCGATCTCCCCACCGCCCGGGCACGCCGCGGCGTTGTTGGACATGTTCTGGGGCTTGAAGGGGGACACGGCAATGCCGCGCTGGGCGGCCAGGCGGCAGAGCCCCGCCACGATCAGGGACTTGCCGGCACTCGAGGCGGTTCCCTGGATCATGATGGCGCGCATGGATGGACAGACTAGATGCCGGGCCGGGGCCGCCACACCCTTCAACTGCGCCGAGAAGTACGGCCAGGAGAAGTGGGCCGAGTACCAGGAGACGGTGCCGTACCGCATCATCCCCGGCATCTATTGATGCCGGCGGAGTTGCCCTGAGTTTACCGGAGAGCGCTCCGATTCAAGCTAGAACGTCACGCAGCGCACCGATCAAGCGGCGGCTGTCCTCCATGCCTCTCACCCCGATCCGGATGTGCCCCGGCAACCCGAACGATGAGCAATCGCGTACGCACATCCGGCGGCGCGTGAGCAAGGCGTGGCGCACCTCCGGCGCGGCGCCCACCTCGACCAGCAGAAAGTTGGCGCTCGAGGGCGCGCATGCCAAGCCCAGCGCCCGGAGTTCGCGCACCAGGTACTCCCTGGCGGCCTTCACGACCCTGCGGCCCCCGTCCGCATGGTCCGGATCACCGAGCGCGGCGATCCCGGCGACCTGAGCCGCCGCGTTCACGCTCCACGTGTACTGGAAACGCCTCGCCTCCCCCACCAGCCCGGCCGGCGCCAGCATGTACCCCAGCCGCAAGCCGGTGAGCCCATGGTCCTTGGTCATGGATCGCAGCAGCGCCACGTTGCCGGCATCCAGCAGCGCGGTCGCATCCCAGCGCTCGTCCACGAAGGACGCGTAGGCCTCGTCCACCACCAGCAACCCGGCATCCCCCACCGCCCGGGCGCAGGCTTCGACCTCGCCCTGTCCAAGATACGTCCCGGTCGGGTTGTTGGGATTGCAGATGAAGACCACGGCCGGCCGGAGTTCTGCCAGGCGACGCGCCGCTTCCGGTATGTCCCAGCGGAACCGCCCTCCCGGGGAGGCGGCGATCGGGACAGGCTCGACCTGCTGGAGACGGCATGCGGCCTCGTACTCGCCGAAGGTCGGCGCGAGGACGGCGGCGCGGTCGCCCGGACGGAGCCGCGCCCGGGCAATCAGGTGGATCAGCTCGGTGGACCCGTTCCCGACCAGAATGCGCTCCCGCCGGACTCCGAGTTCGGCGCCGAGTGCGGTCCGTAGCTCGAAGCACTCGGGATCGGGATAGGCGGACAACTCCACATGGCGGAGGGAGCCCTCCACCTGCGGGGAGACCCCGAGGGGATTGATGCTGGCGCTGAAGTCCACCACCTCGTCGCGACGCAGGCCGAGGGTCTTCAACTCGGCGTCGTTCAGGCCGCCGTGGAACGGGCGGGGGGTGGACACGCTTCTACCCGAAGACCGATCCGCGCAGTGCCAGGGCCGCCACTACCACTGCCGCCGCGGCGGCGGCGACAGCGTTGGCGAGCCGGACAGAGGCGCCTATGTCGGCGGGCTCCGGATCGTCCAGCCCGTCCCCGATCCGGTAGTGACCGGTCTTCTCCAGCGCCACCCCCAGCAGTCCGGCCGCCGCGGCGATCGTCCACCCCGCGTTCGGGCTTTCGGTCAGCCGGTGGTCCCGCCGCGCGATCCTCCACCCCCGGCCGGTCGGCATGCCGCATAACAGCCTGCCCGCCCCCAGCATCAGCAGGGCGCTCAGCCGGGCCGGTACCAGGTTGACCAGATCGTCGAGCCTGGCGGCGGCCTTGCCCAGGTGCTCGTACCTGCCCCGGTATCCGATCATGCTGTCCAGGGTGTTGATCGCCCGGTAGGCGAAGGCACCCGGCAGGCCGAACAGGGCGAAGGCCAGCCAAGGGCCGACGAAGCTGTCAGTGGTGTTCTCGGCCACCGACTCGATCGCCGCCATCGCCACCAGGGGAGGCGCCAGCGCCCGTGTATCGCGGCTGACCAGGCTGCCCAGGCTCCGCCGAGCCTTCTCCCGGTCATCTGACTCCATGGCCGAGCGGGTCCTGTTGGCGGCACGCCCCAGTTCCCTGACCGCGAATGTGCTGCTGAGAAGTACGGACCCCGCCGCCACATAGGCGATCCATCCCACCTCCCGAAGCGTCACCGCCGCCAGCCAGGCGAGCCCGCCGGCCGCCACCGGCACGAATACGGCCATTCCGATCCCGGCCACCAGCGAGGCCAACCTGCGACCGGGACCGGGCGAGAGTCGCTCGAGCCGCGCGATCAGCCTCCCCATCCACACCACGGGGTGAAGGGAGGGTGGCGCCTCCCCGAGAGCCAGGTCCACCAATATCGCGACGAGCAAGGTCGCCGCCTCTACACGCCAATCGCCCGACCACATCCCGCAGAGACTCAGACGGGCGCGTCCAGCAGAGCGAGCAACGGTGATCCGAGGGCCCCCGGATCCGCGACCGTCATGACCACGGCCAGCACGAGAACCGCGGCTTCGCTCGTCTCGCACGCCGCCCCGTAGATGTCACCGGTGACGCCGCCGATGCGTCGCTTCGCCCATGTCCCGACCGCCGCAGCGGCGAGGCCGGCGGCGGCCATTAGCAGGAGACCCACGGGACCGGTCAGCATCACGGTCGCCGCCACCGCCATGACCGAGCCCAGCAGCAGACTCCGCCGGCTCCCGCCAACGAGGAACGGCGTACCGAGGCCCTCGCGACGCACGTACGGGAACCGGTCCATCACGACCAGCATGGCCCAGCGGGACAGGCAGGGAACCAGCATGATCGTCCAGAGACGGCTATGCGCGGGGAGGGCGGCCATCGACGACGACTTGACGAGCAGCAGGAGCACGACGCCGATGACCGCGTAGGCCCCCACATGCGGATCTCGGAGCAGTGCCAGCCGCCGCTCCCGGTCGTGCCCGCCCGCCAGCGCATCGAAGGTGTCCATGAAGCCGTCCAGGTGCAGACCGCGCGTCAGCACGGCCAGCACGGCTACCAGCAACACCCCCTCCAGAAGGAAAGGAACCCCGCGGTAGGAGATCGAAATGTCAGTGGTGGAGATCTCCGTGGTGCCAGCCGTGTGGATGATGGCCTCCACAGGGAACGCATGCTGCCAGAACCCGGGGAGGAAGTATTGGAGTTCGTCGGCGGACGGCACGAATCGGGCCTGGAGTACCAGGTATCCCAGGCGGAGCAACCCATCCACCATGGCAAGGATCACCCCCAGGAGCAGGCCAACAACCGGGAACCAGGCCGGCGCTCCCGACAAACCGGCGGCAGGGGTCCGCGGCGCGCCCGGAAGGAGCGTCAGGAAGCCGATGGCTGCGCGCAGTCCTCTCATTCCCCCGCATCCGCCGCCGCGTCGTCACCGGGACGGTCCGAGACTCCTGCCTCGCCGAACGTGGCCATCCCGGTGAGGCAAGCCGCGGCCGCTTCGATGATGCCCATGGCCAAGACGGCTCCGGTGCCTTCGCCGAGACGCATCCCGAGGTCCAGGAGCGGGTCGAGCCCCAGATGGGCCAGCACCACCCCGTGCCCGTTCTCGGCGGAACGGTGCGAGGCGATCATGTAGTCGCTGACCGCCGGGCTGAGGCCGTGGGCGATGAGTGCCGCTGCTCCCGAGATGAACCCGTCGAGCACTACCGCACGCCGCTCGGCGGCCGCCCCCAGCACCACCCCGGCCAGCACCCCGATCTCGAACCCGCCCACCTTGGCGAGCACGTCGACCGGGTCGACCGGGTCAGGCGTGTTGACCTCCAGTGCCCTTCCCACCACGGCGATCTTGTGCCCCAGCTCCTCGGGGCTGCGACCGGTGCCCTCCCCGGTTGTCTCTGCGGGCGGCTTGCCGGTCATCGCAGCGGCGATGGCGCTGGACGCGGTGGTGTTGCCGATGCCCATGTCCCCGGTCGCTATCAGGTCCGCCCCCGACTCCGCCACTTCGGTAGCCAGGGCCGCGCCGTCCTCGAGGCAGCGGACCGCCTGCTCCCTCGACATGGCCGGACCCCGACTCATGTCGGCCGTTCCGCGCCCGATCCGCAGGTTCCGGAGTCCGGGATGGTCGGGGAGCCTGGCCGCAGCGATCCCCGCGTCCACAACTATCTGGCGCACGCCGCCGAGACGCGCCATGACGCTAATCGCAGCCCCTCCGTCGAGGAAGTTCCGTACCATCTGGGCGGTCACCGCCTGGGGATAACCCGTGACCCCCTGAGCGACCACGCCGTGGTCCCCCGCCGCAACTATCACCGCCTTGCCCCGGATCGCCGGCTGCTCCGTCCCGAAGATCCCGGCCAGCTGCACCGAGACGTCCTCCAGCCGTCCGAGGCTGCCGGGAGGCTTGGTCAGGGACATCTGCCTCGCCATCGCACTTTCGGCCGCGCCTCGGTCTGCGGGACGTATCCGCTCCAGCATCGAGGCCAGGTTAGGGGTGAGGATGGTCATGATGGAAGCCCGGTGCCCTTGGTCCTGGGAGGGCGAGTTCTCCGACCTAACACCGGCGACACGTTGCCCCTGCCGGTGACGCCACGCCCGCCGGGTCTCCCCGGTTGTGCGGGCGTCGCCGTCTGCGGTTACGCCTTGCGCGTTGACGCGATCCGGCGACCCTCTAGGTGGTCGTGGCGAGGAACTCCGAGAGGACCGTGTTGAATCGATCCGGGTACTCCCAGAACATCATGTGACCGCCAAAGGCCTCGACGCGCGAATTCGGGCAATGCGTGGCGAGGTACCGCTTGGCCGTCGCCGCCCAGTGATCAGCTACGACGAACAACGACGGCACGTCACCGTCCACCGCTTTGGCTTCCTCCTGATAGTTCGAAAAACATGCATCGGCGAGCAGGCCGGCAGCCATCAGAGGCGGTGTCGAGAGCGTCTGCTCGACGATCCAGGCGGTCAGCTCAGGTGACATCTCCTGCTCGATCATGACGTTGTCGGCATACCACGTTATGAGAGCGCGCAGCCCCTGTGATGTCTGGATCCCCTGATAGAAGCCTGCCAGTTCGGCTATCGAACCTTCCATCCACACGTCGTCGCAGCTCATCCCGATCGGCGGCATATCCACAGAGACATGGGCTCGTAGACCGGAGGCGCCGTGATCTCGGACATAATGCCAGGTGGTCGACGATCCGGTCGACCATCCGAGGAGCACCGGGTTCTCGACATCGAGATGCGCCAGCAGCTTGGCCAGGTCCGCGGCTTGGGTGGCGTAGTTGTTGCCCTCCAGCGTCACCGTCGAGCGACCCTGGCTTCGAGGGTCGAAGGATATGACCCGATGGCTCTTGGAGAACTCCGCGAACTGGTGGTCAAAGACCTTTGTCGTAAACGTCCAGCCGGGGACAAGAACTAGAGGGACACCGTCGCCTTCCTCTTCGTAATAGATCTCGACGCCTGGTGCCACCTCTACGTAGTCGTGAATACGGTGACTTTGCGCGCTGACTGCTCCCGACATTTGTTCGTACCTCCCGAGTGATGTGGCAAGGGCATGTACGACGTTAGACCGACTGTGCACATCTCGTCGGGCGCCTCCGTGGTGACCGTTCGGGGGACGGCACTTCCCTTCCTTCTTCGCGATGCCTCGAAGGTTGCCGCCATTGCGCGGATCGGACAGCCTGAGGAGCGCAGGGCGCGTGCCTCGTCATCTAAGTGAACAGGGCCGGGCCTCCGCTTGTCGACCAGCCACCAGCCACCGGCCCCGCTATAGTTCGTGCCCGGCCCGGGGAGACAACCGGGCGCCATGGGGAACAGCGAAGTCCGGTGGAAGCCCGGCGCTGTCCCGCAACTGTCATGCCTCTCTCGCGCAGGGAGGACGAGCCAGGACGCCTGACCCCATGGTCACGAATCAGCTCTCGGAGGAAGGGTTGGTCGTGCAGGGGCTCATAGCGAGAACCCGGACGATCTCTCTTCATCCTCCGATCAAGGAGGATGTTTTCTATGCGGCGGACACAGCTGCTGGTTGTAGTCCTGCTGCTCGCCACGGCGTGCGGCGGGCAGGAAGCGGCAACCACCCGGGCGAGCACCACCCTCGCCACCACGACTACCACCGGCGCGGTCGCCACGACCGCCGTGGCGGTCTCGACCACCAGCCCGCCCACGACGGCGGCATCGACCACCACCGTTCCACCGGCGGAGGAGGCGCCGGAGCCGGACTTCCCGGTGACCGTGTCGGGCGCCGAGATCCGGGCGCGTCCCGAGGCGATCGTGTCCCTGTCGCCGACCGCCACCGAGACGCTCTTCGCCATCGGAGCCAGCGACCAGGTCATCGCTGTAGACCG
The DNA here is from genome assembly GCA_965219685.1 of Candidatus Spongiisociaceae bacterium. Lineage (GTDB taxonomy): Bacteria > Actinomycetota > Acidimicrobiia > Spongiisociales > Spongiisociaceae > JAPPFW01. The sequence goes on from CBDCOH010000002.1 coordinate 3,442,394, forward strand.
GACTTCGGACTATCCGGAGGAAGCCCCGCTCACGGACCTGGACGGTTTCAACCCCAACCTGGAGGCCATCGCCTCCTACGACCCGGACCTGGTGGTGATCGCATTCGATCCCGGCGAACTGGTCTCCGGGCTCGGCGCTCTCGATATCCCGGTGATCCTGCATCCGGCCGCACCCGACATCGACACCGCCTACTCGCAGATGGCGGAGCTAGGCACGGCAACCGGACATGCCGAGGCTGCCGCCGACCTGGTGGCTGCGCTCCAAGCGGAGATCGACCAGATAGTGACCGGGTTCGGAAGCGGTACCGAGGGCATCACCTATTACCACGAGGTGGACAACACTTTCTACACGGCTACCTCGGCCACGTTCATCGGCCAGGTCTACTCCCTGTTCGGCCTGGAGAACATCGCCGACCCGGCCGACACCGAGGGCTGGGGCTACCCGCAGCTGTCGGTCGAGTACATCCTGGAGTCGGATCCGGACGTCATCTTCTTCGGGTGCGCCGTCTGGTGCGGCACCACTGCCGACAGCCTGGCCGAACGCCCCGGTTGGAGCGGCCTGACCGCCGTGCAGAACGGTCTGCTGGTGGAGGTGGATGACGACATCAGCAGCCGGTGGGGTCCTCGCCTGATCCAGTTCGTCCGCCTGATCGGGTACACGCTGGCCGACATGTACGGGATCGGTTGACGACTTGGCCGTCCCACCGCCCCCGCTTCGTGATCCCACCCGGCTCCGGTGGGGATGGTTCCTGGCCGCCTGTGCGGCGCTGCTCGTCTCGGCCCTCGCCGGAATCACCGTCGGACCGGCCGGATTGACTCCCGGACAGGTGATTGGTGAGCTGGTCGCCGGCGGATCGGAACTGTCCGCCACCCAGCGGGCGATCATCTGGGACATCCGGCTTCCCCGGGTGGTCCTGGGTGGGTTGGTGGGAAGCCTCCTCTCCCTGGCCGGGGCCTCCTACCAGGGTGTCTTCCGCAACCCCCTCGCCGATCCCTACCTCCTCGGAGTTGCGGCCGGAGGGGGCCTCGGCGCCACCGCCGCCATCGTGCTGTGGCCCTCGGCCGATGCCCGGTTGCTCCCCGTGGCCGCCTTCGCCGGGGCGCTGGCGGCGGCCGGCCTGACCTACGCGGTCGGGCGCTCGGTGGGCGGGCGGAGCGCGGTGTCACTTATCCTGGCCGGCGTTGCGGTAGCCGCCTTCTTCACCGCTCTCCAAACCTTCGTTCTCCAGCGGAACTCCGAAACCATCCGCCAGGTCTACTCCTGGATCCTCGGACGGCTGGCCACCACCGGCTGGAAGGAGGTTCTGGTGATGGTCCCGTACGCGCTGGCGTGCGGCGCCGGCCTGATGCTGCACCGGCGGCTGCTCGACGTGCTGAGCGTCGGTGACGAGGAGGCCGAGAGCCTCGGTGTCTCGTCGTCCCGGGTACGCACCACTGTGGTGGTACTGGCCACGCTGGCCACCGCAGCGGCGGTCGCGGTCAGCGGCCTGATCGCGTTCGTCGGCCTGGTGGTTCCCCATACCGTACGGTTGCTGGTCGGAACGAGTTACCGCTCCTTGATCCCGATCTCCGCCGTGGCCGGCGGCGCGTTCCTCATCCTGGCCGATATGGCCGCCAGAACCGTGCTGAGCCCGCTGGAGCTTCCCATCGGAGTGATTACCGCCTTCATCGGCGCCCCCTTCTTCATGGCGGTTCTCCGGACCAGCCGGCGGTACGTGACATGATCTCCGTCGACGCTCTCACCATCGCCTACCAGGCAGGACAACCGGTGCTGCGGGACGTGGGCTTCGCGGTGGAGGAAGGAGAGTGGCTGGGCCTGCTGGGGCCGAACGGCGCCGGGAAGTCGACCCTGCTCAGGGCGATTGCCGGGCTCCTCCCCCATCAAGGCTCCATCCGGCTCGGCTCGGCCGACTCCGGCTCGCTGCGCCGCCGGGATCGCGCCCGGTCGGTAGCGCTTGTGCCGCAGGAACCGGTCATGCCCGGGGGAATGACGGTGATCGAGTACGTCTTGCTGGGACGCACTCCGCACCTGCACTATCTCGGGTCGGAAGGCGCGGCCGACCTGGCGCAGGCGCAACTCGCGATGGAAATGCTCGACCTCAAGCGCCTGGCGGACCGCATGCTCTCGCAGCTGAGCGGCGGCGAGCGGCGCCGCGTCGCCCTGGCCCGCGCCATCTGCCAGCAGGCGGAGGTCCTGCTCCTGGACGAACCGACCGGCGCGCTGGACATCGGCCAGGGCCAGAAGGCTCTGGAACTGATCGCCCATCTGCGCAGCCTTCGGCCGATGACCATCATCACGGCCATGCACGACCTCACCCTGGCAGGACAGTTCCCGGACCGCCTGATACTGCTTGCGGATGGTCGGGTCGTGGCGGACGGGCCTCCGGCCCGCGTGCTCACCCCGGAACACATCCGGGCCATCTACCGGGCTAGCGTGGAGGTGGTGAACGTAAACGGAGGACTCGCCGTAGTCCCGATGAGGACCGGTACTCGATGACCAGCGCACCACTCGCCGACGACCCCCGCCGTCCGGACACCCGCCGGGCCCGCTCCGTGTTGATCGTCAACACCGGGGACGGGAAGGGTAAGAGCACCGCCGCCATGGGCATGGTGATGCGATCGGTGGCGCGTGGATGGAAGGTCGCTGTGGTCCAGTTCATCAAGTCGGGCGATTGGAAAGTGGGCGAGGAGAAGATGGGGCGACGGCTTGGCGTCGACTGGGACGCCGGGGGTGACGGGTTCTCCTGGGATAGCGAGGACCTCGACCGCTCGGCTGATCTGAACCGGGACGCCTGGCGACTGGCCAAGATGCGGATCGAGGAGGGAAAGCACCGCCTCGTGGTCCTCGACGAGATCACCTACCCCATCAACTGGGGCTGGATCGAAGAGGACGAGGTGGTCTCCACCCTCGCCGGCAGGCCGGCCAACGTCAACGTGGTCGTCACCGGCCGCGACGCCCCGGCCGGCCTGATCGAGATCGCCGACACCGTCACCGAGATGACCCTCGTCAAGCATGCCTATGACCAAGGCATCAGTGCTATCCGCGGTATCGATTTCTGACCGCTTTGCCGGGCCAAATGCAATCGAACGTCCCCGTTTCGATTGCCGTCAGTGCACTGTCATGCAGGACATGGCATCTCACGAAGGCCGTTTCTCGTTACGGCATACATCCACGGTGGCTTCTCGTCCAACAGTTTCTGTATGGCGTCCCATCGCGCCACGAACACGCGAAGTTGCTCCCATACAGCGAGATTACCGACTGTCGTGAGCACGAGAACGCGTAGCGGATGCGAGGCGAGGGCCTCCCGCTCAGCGGGTCGATGACGAATCTTCTTGTCCCGGGCCACGACGACCCACCCCTGCGCGGACGCCACCGGTATCCGCTCCACGTCCTCAGTACCGACCGGCACGGGCGAGCGATCATGACCCGGGTAGATACAGTCGCCACGTGCTACAGCCATCACCTGCCCGATGCCGAGCGCGCTCTCGTCGAAGAAGAATCGGATGGGACCCTCCCGTCTGACGCGCCAGGGGAGTTCGACCGGCCCCGTCACGCCGCCCGGAGATACCGTGTCTCGAACTCGACTGCCGTGTTGATGTCCAGTCCGGTGACTCCGTAATCGCGATAGATGTCTCTGATCGCGGAGGGCGGCTCGCCAGCAAGGTACAGCTCAGTTATGACCTCGGTGCGAACCCTCCTAACAGTCGGGACTCCGAACGAGAAACGGGGGTTCACGTAGACGGGCACCTGTACTTCCATGACGACGTAGCGCACGGCTTCTTCCGTTGCCTCGTCAAACTCGACGCGCCTGCAGAAGGTCGCTGCAGGTTCGCTGAGCACGAGCTGACCGGAACCGACAACCATCCATAAGTCCTCAGGGATCTCCAGCCGGTGCTGCATCTCCGCAACGAGTTCGCGGCCCGCTATGAGAGGTCTTGAGACAGCAAACGGGAAAGCCGTGTCGAACTCGCGGCTAAGCACCTCCCGCAAGGGGCGAAGGCGTTGCAGAGGTAGGTGCTCGCGGTATTCTCGAAGGTAGGCCGCTTCGACGAACTCGCCCCACGACACCCGAGAGTCGCCGGTGGGGCTGCTGCGAAGGACGGGCGGATACTGCTTCGAGCCCCGAGTGGCGCCCTCAAGCCACCACCGGAGTTTCGAGGGTGAGATGCGGAGCAGCCGCGCTGCTTCGGAGAGACTGTAGGTGGGTCGGGCCAGCAGGGAGATCATCCTTCGCTCCTCCATGACAACCGAGAGCGTAGCCCTCCCGGTCAGCTGATGGAAGAACCCTTCAGCCGAGACAGCATTTCACGCTCGCGCCACATTGGTTGTGAACTTCTCTAAACTGCCGCCCATGAAGTTCCGTTTCGTGCTCGTTCTAGTGGCCTTCGTCGTGGTCGCCATCTTCGCCACTCGCCGACCTCGGATCGTAAAACCGCCCCCGGAACGCGGGACCTGGACACCGGTTCCATCCGATCGGTGACCATCCACATTGCTCTCCACGTACCCGGTCCGCCGGGGATCCGCGTGCGAAAGGCGCTGCTTGCCGAACCGGACGTCGAAACCCGCATCCTCCATGAAGAGCCTGGTCAGCAAGGAACCGCCGGCGGGGCCTCGGGCGTGTCCGGCTGCGATGTGCTCGCGGTGCACAGGATTTCCAGCAGGACGCGTCCGCTTATGGACGAAGCCGTCTCCAAGGGCATCCCTGTGGTGGTCGCCGAGGACCTTACGGCTCGATACCCGATAGGCGGCGGCACATTCGTGACGCGGGCGCGCCGGGAGGCCGGTCTGGCCGCCGCCGTAGCGCTGTCGATAGTCGATCGGGCCGCCCCGCCCGTCGAAACCCGCCTTGCTTGGACGGTCCCGGGTCGTCCGCTGGGGGCCGGCCTACCGGTCACTTTCCCGGAGCCTATGGGTCCCCAATGGGCGGGTCGGGACGAGAGCCCTCTGCCCTGGCCGTCGGTGACCTGCCTCGCAGCACCGGTCCATTCCCAGTGGATGGGTATCGCGATCCGCATGAGAACCAACGAGGACGGTAGAGAACGGGTCCGTACGCTCGGCATCACTGACGAGGCGGCATTTCTCAAAGGACTCTGCATGGTATCCGCCACTCTCGCTGCCGCCCGCGGTGCGTACCCACCGGGAGTGAGTACTCCGGGCGATCCCGGCGGAGTATTCATGAAGCTGGCCCGGGCCGCAGGTCTGGAGATAGCCGAATTCACACCCGATTGAGTGGTGGCTGGTGGCTGGTGGGCCGACCGGACAGTCGACCACGAACCTGGAGCCCCCAGCGGTCGTCGGTGACCGGCGCTTTCGTCGTTTGTTCTTGAACGGTATTAGGCCGGATTTACTGGACAGTAACGTTTGTACCACGTCGTACCATTATTGACAGTTGGTTTATTCACCACTCACCACTCACTACAACCGCGGGTTGATCCGTTCCTCCAGCGAGAATGCGATGAGGGCGAACCCGAGAGATGCAAGCATGATCAGCAGGCCCGGGGGCAGAACCCACCACTTCCAGGCCGGCGTCAGGAAGGCGCCGCGCGCTTGGGCCCAGAACAAGGTCGAGCCCCAGCTCTTCTGGATGGGATCACCGAGACCGAGGAAGCTCAGCGCGGCCTCCAGCAGTATCGCGCTCGAGACCGCCCGGACGAAAGATCCAGTCGCCAGCAGCGCCGTACGGGGAACGATGTGCCGGAGGATCGTCCAGCGGTCCGGCGCCCCCATCGAACGAGCCGCCAGCACGTACTCCCTCGACCTGAGGGACAGGACCTGCGAACGGATGATCCGGGCGGGCTCGGCCCAGATGAGCACCGCGATGACCAGGATCGTGTTCAGAAGGCTCCTGCCCAGGTAGGCGGCCAGCACTATGAGCAGCGGCAGGAACGGCAGGATGAGGATCACGTCGACCCCCCGCATCAGGGCCGCCCCCAACCGTCTGGGGTAGTAACCGGCCAGAACCCCGACCGTCGTCCCGATCAGCAGGGCGACCGCCGCCGCGACTATCCCCACCGACAGGGACACCCGTGTTCCGAACATGATCTCCGAGAGGAGGTCCTGGCCGACATCGTTGGTACCCAGCAGGTGCTCGCCGCTGGGGGGCAGGAAGGGTGTGGCAACCCGCTCGGAAGGGTCGTACGGCGCCAACCACGGCGCCAGGATCGCCGTGAATAGCAACGCACCCACGATCACCGCGCCAGCCACACCGAGGATCCTGGGGAGCCGGGAACGTCGCCGCATGGTGCGCTTGGCCGCTCTACCCTCGATGCCGGTAGCGGTCACGACGCCCTGGTCCTAGGGTCTATCAGCGGGTACAGGAGGTCGGCCGCCAGGTTCGCGATCAGCACCGCCCCCGTAAAGACCAGAAAGGCCGCCTGCATCACGGGATAGTCACGGCCCGAGACCGCTTCAAAGACCAGTCGACCGAGCCCCGGATACGAGAACACCGTTTCGATGATCACCGTGCCCCCGAAGGCAAACCCGAGCCGGATGGCGAGAACCGTGACCACCGGAGCGATTGTGTTGCGGGCGACATGCCCGAACAGCACCCTGCGCTCGCCGACGCCCTTCGCTCTCGCGGTACGGATGTAGTCCTCTCCCAGCGTTTCGAGCATCGCGTAGCGCATCGTCATGTAGACACCCGGCGTGGCGAGGATCGACAGGGTGACCACCGGAAGTGCGGCGTGGCTGACAATGTCCAAGGCGTACGCCCAGCCCTCCAAGTCGGCCGCGGGGGTGACGGCACCGTACGACGGCAACAGCCGCCATTGGACCGCGAAGATCGAGATCAGCATCATACCCAACCAGAAGGAGGGCAGAGACTCGATCGATATCATCCCCGACAACAGGCTCAAGTCGCCCTTCGTACCTCGCCGCCAAGCGGAGAGCGCCCCCAGCACCACCCCGACGATCGATGACACCACCAGCGAAAGGCCCGTGATCAGCAACGTCCAGGGAAGCCGGTCGAGGATCATGTCGACGATCGGCCGCTTCGACCGGAACGAGTAGCCGAAGTCGCCGGTGAGGATGTCGCCCCAGTACCGGAGGTACTGCTTCCAGAGGGGAGCGTCCAGCCCCACCCGGGCCACGATCTCCGCCCTGTCCTCGGGGCTGAGGAGACCGACGTCCACCCCGGCGATCAGGGCGAGCGGATTCCCCGGCATCAACCTGGGCAGCAGGAAGTTGAGCGTCACCGCCACCACCACGACCGTCCCGTACTGGGCCAGCCGACGGAGATCGATGCGCCGTCTCAAGCCGGCGGCTCAGCCTTGCCTGCGGCCTCCCGTGATCCCCGGAGGGGGCCGGGCAATCCCCCGGCGGCCCGTCCCTCGGCCATGGAATACCTCGTCAGCGTGCGGGCGGGCCACCGAATATCACCGTCATTCGGCCCTTCCCTAAGGACGCGCCGACGGAGCAAGCAGGGACAGCTTGCTGACGATGCCCTGTCCGGCGATGAACTCCCAATCCGAATAGACGCTCGAGTCGTACACGTAGGCCCCATCGGGATACAGCAGCAGCACGAAGGGCAACTCCTCGGCGATTATCTCCTGCATCCGAAGCAGGATGGCGATGCGCTCCGCCGGGTCGGGCTCGACGGGCAGCGCCTCGGAGAGCGCATCCATCTCGTCGTTGCCGAAGCCGGTCAGGTTGAGGAACCCGCTGGCCGTGGAGCTGTGGACCAACCAAGGCAGTCGCAGCGGGTCGGCCTGCACGGGCGCCGACCATCCCCACATCGCGATGTCGTAGTTGCGGCCGTTGTTCACGTCGAAGCCCGGCCAAACCGCCTGCTCCCAGGTCGCGGTCTCGACCGACGCAACCGAGGTCTCTATCCCGATCGCGGCCAGCATCTCCACGGTCAACTCGGCGATCCGGAGCCGCAGCGAGTCAGGCGCGTTGGTGATGATCTCGAACGACATGGGCTGTCCGTCAAACTCGCGCACCCCGTCGCCGTCGCTGTCGGCGTACCCTGCTTCGTCGAGAAGGGCGTTGGCCGCGGCCGGGTCGTACACGGGGATGATCGACGGGTTGTAGGACCGGTGCTCGGGATGTATCCAGCCCGGACTCCCCACGGTCGCCGCACCCAGGTATACGGTGTCGACGATGTCCTGGCGGTTCATGGCCAGGTTGATGGCCTGGCGGACCGCAACGTCGTCGAAGGGACGCTTCGAGGCGTCGTAGTTGATCATCTGGGTGGTGAACTCGGGTCCTAGGACGATGTCCAGCGGGTCCTGGGCGTCCAGCAGATCGATCTGCTCCGGAGGTATGCGCTCGAAGATCACGTCGACCTCGCCTGTGCGGATGGCGGCCTGCGCTCCTGCGTCGTCGGCGAAGACGATGACCACCAGCTCCCCGACCGCCGGCGCGCCCCGGAAATAGTCGGGATTGGCCTCGAATCGGTAACTCTGGCCCTCGACGTACTCGACCAGCTTGTACGGACCGGTCCCGATGTTGGTGGCGCCGAAGTCGTGCTCCGACGGAAGCGGGACCGACTCCCAGACGTGGCGCGGGATGATGGGCGCGTCAGCCAGCGCCACCAAGTCGAATCCGGCGTTGGGCCTGCTGAGGACGAAGGTCAGGTTGTGGTCGTCGCTCACCACCACGTCCGCTACGCCGCTGAAGTCGCGGGCGAACCGGCTCGCCTCGGGGTTGTTCACGTAGTAGTCGACGCTGAAAGCCACATCAGCGGCGGTCAGGGGCTGCCCGTCGTGGAACGTCACCCCTTCGACCAAGGTCACGGAGTATTCGGTCAGGTCGTCGTTCACGGCGACGCTGGACGCCAGCCACGGCTGCGGGATGCCGTCGGCGTCGAGCTGCATGAGCGAGTCGTACTGGATCATCAGCAGGTTCCATCCGGGGAAGCCGCTGATGTAGGTGTACGGGTTGAGGGTTCCCTCGTCGCCGGTGACCGCCGCCCGTACCGTGACCGGTCCCGCGGCCGCCTCCTGCTCCATCATCGCCTCGTCGAGCATCTGCTCGGCCTCTTCGAGAGCGGACTCCGCGGCGGCCAGCGCCTGCTCGGAGGCTTCAGCCGCCTCCGCGGCCCTCTGCTCGGCCTCCTCGAGGGCAGCCTGCGCATCTGCCAGCGCCGACTGGGATGTCTCGTCCCCCTCCATGGCTGCGGCGGCCGCTGCCGCGGCTGCTTCCAGATCGGCTTGCGCCTGGGCCAGCGCATCCGCCGCCGCTTCGGCCTCCGCCTGGGCCGACGCCGCCTCGGACTGGGCGGCGGCAGCTTCAGACTGGGCGGCCGCAGCCTGTGCCTGCGCGGCGGTCACTTCCTCCGCCGACGCGTCCTCGCCGCCGTCACCGCACGCAGTGGCAACCAACGAAAGAGCAGCCAGCAGCACGAAGAGCTTCCGCCTCCGGCGCGATCGTCCGCGCGAGTGAACTACGGGGTCTCCCGATGACATGGATCCGCCTCCCTATCCGAGGAAAAGCATCATACCCTATGGGCTCGGAAGCATTAGGGGCCGAAAGCCGTCGACGGCCCCGTAGCGGTCGGCAGGAGATGCGACCTAGACGGCTAGTCGCTAGTCTGTAGTTGGTGAGCGGTGGTTAGCGTTAGCGCGCGACAGTCCGAGCACGGTAGCAGTAGTGCCGGTCCGTTCCGTGGTCGCGCGGAGGAGGATTCACGGAGTAGAAGCGCGGGGATCCGAACTCACCTACAGATGTGTTGTACGCCTGTTCCTGGACTCGGACCTCTGGCTGGCACTTCGTGAAGAGCCCACTGGGCGCAACCGCGAGACCTAAACGGTGCTCCCGAGGATGGCCAATGATGCGATCTATCGTTAACCGCTGCCTACCAACTAGTAACTACAGACTACCGACTAGGAACTAATCATCCGGACGGACCCGCGAGGTGGCACGAGACCCATCGTCCTGGAGTCACCTCGACCAGTTCGGGCTTGACGGTCGAGCACAAACCTTCCACCGCGACCGGGCAGCGGGTATGGAAGCGGCAACCGGGTGGGGGATCCGTCGGGCTGGGCAGGTCCCCTACCAGCTTGGCGCTCCGGCTCGACCTCGCGCTCGGGTCCGGAACCGGCACCGCAGCGAGCAGCGCCTCGGTGTACGGGTGCAGGGGGGCCTCGTAGATCCGGTCGCGGGGCGCCCGCTCCACGATCTCCCCCAGATACATCACGGCCACCTCGTGCGAGATGTGACGTACCACCGCCAAGTCGTGGGCGATGAATACGATGGCCATGCCGGTCCTCGACTGGAGATCGGCCAGAAGGTTGACCACCTGCGCCTGAACCGAAACGTCCAGGGACGATACGGGCTCGTCGCACACCACCACCGCCGGCTCGGCGGCCAGGGCGCGGGCTACGGCGATCCGTTGCCTCTGCCCTCCGCTGAACTCATGGGGATGCCGTCGGCCCGCGTCGGCCGGGAGGCCCACCTGCGTGAGGAGTTCGGCTACCCGGTCCTGGATCCCTTGAGCGTCGGCAAGCCGGTGGATGCGCAGCGGCTCGCTCACGACATCGGCTACCCGCATCCCCGGGTTCATAGCCGAGAAGGGATCCTGGAAGACCATCTGCACCACCCGCCGGTGCCGTCCGCTGCGGTGGTCGATCGGCTCGCCGTTGATCTCGATCGTCCCTCCGGTGGGCCGTACCAGCGCCACCAGCGCCCGGCCCAGCGTGGTCTTCCCGCATCCGCTCTCGCCGACGACGCCCAGTGTCCTCCCCCTGCGCACGTCCAGATCGACGCCGTCCACGGCCCGGATCGTCCCCTTCCGCGACCGGCCGAACCCCCGCACGACCGGGAAGTGAACCCGCAGGTCCCGTATCGAAACCACCACGCCGCCGTCCCCGCCGCCGTCCGTACGGCCCCCGGCGGTGGACCCCTCTGGCCACAGAACGGAGGCCGGCCCCATCTGGTGGTGGTGCACGCACGCCGACCGGTGCCCGGCGGGCCCGACCGGGGTCAACTCCGGGAGTTCGTCCTGGCAGCCCTGACCCACCAACGGGCAGCGGGCATCGAAGGGGCAAGCCGCCAAATCCCGGGTGACTCGGAACGGCGTTCCCGGTATCTCGGCCAGGCGGGTGGTGGCCGGGCGGTCCAGCCGGGGGATCGAACGGAGCAGCCCGGACGTGTACGGGTGGCGGGTCGCCCGGTAGAGATCGGACGCCTGACCGGTCTCGAGTATCCGGCCCGCGTACATCACGGCCACCCGATCGGCTATCTCCGCCACCACCCCGAGGTCATGGGTGATCCAGACCACCGCCAACCGGTACTCGGACTGGAGCTCGCGGACGAGGTCGACGATCTGGGCCTGGACGGTCACATCGAGAGCCGTGGTCGGCTCATCGGCGATCAGCAGCTTCGGGTCGCACGCGAGGGCCATGGCGATCATGGCCCGCTGGCGCATCCCTCCCGAGAACTCGTGCGGGTAGTCGTCCACCCTGGCGGCGGCGGACGGTATGCCCACCCGGTCCAGGAGCCGGATAGCCCGGCGCCGCGCCTCGGCCCGCGTGAAGCCGCGGTGTATCCGGAGGCTCTCACCGATCTGCCGACCGACCCGGTGGACAGGGTTCAGCGACGACATGGGTTCCTGGAAGACCATCGCCACGTCGCGACCCCGGAAACGGTTCATCTCTCGCCCGGACATGCCCAGAACCTCGCGGCCCCGTAGCCGGATGGATCCCGACACGACCGCGGGCGGTGTCGCCAGCAGGCCCATCACTGCGAGCATCGATACGCTCTTGCCGGATCCGGACTCCCCCACCAGGGCGAACGTCTCGCCGGCACCGACGGTGAGGCTCACGCCGCTTACAGCCCGGACCGTCTCGGTGGGAAGCTCGAAGCGGACCGCCAGGTCCGCGATGTCCAGCAGGCTCGCGCCGAAGTCCGTTTCATCCCGCGATGGCTCGCCCCTTCCGACAGCGGTGGCCGTGGTCATCCGGACACCTGCCCCGGCATAAGATCGCGCCGAGCGACTCGTAGGCAAGGATGGGGGCGCCGATGTCCATTCATACAGGGCAACATACACAAACCGGGGACAGCGCGGCGGGCAGCGACGGGTGGGGCGTCCCGGTTCCTGTCGACTTGAAGGCGCTCAACGCCGGCCTGGAGGATGGCCGGGCCACTGTCGACATCGGCATCTTCTATCCGGACAACCTGGAACGGGCCCACCGTCGCAGAGTACAACTCGAAACGGTCATCGACGGCGTGCTCGAAGCTCGACGTATCTTCGGCAAGGTCGGCGTCCAGTTGGCCCTCGTCTCGGTCAGGACCGGGCCTGTCGATCCGACCCTGCTGGTCGTCCTGGCCGAGGAGCCGGGCACGGAACTTCCCGGGGGACGATACGCAAACCTGTACGTGGAGCGACAGAAGCGGCCATCCCGGCTGTCGCCCGCGGCCCGGGCAGCGTTCGAGAGCGTGATCGACGCCCGGGCGGGGCACCACCGCCGTATCCATCTCCTAGTCCTCGAGGACGTCTTCATATCGTTCCACGACAGGATCGACGAACGTACCTGGCAGTTGAAGACCGTCGCCACCAGTGCAATGTCCTTCCCGGGCTACTCGTACCGGGACACGATCCCGCGCCATCTCCGGGGTGTCATCACGCTCACCGACCTCGCACGGCCCCGGTCCTGGAAGACGGTCGCCCACGAACTCGGACACAAGTTGATCAACGCCAGCCACGAGTACCGCGACATCGACCCTCAACACGAGGTCTACGCCGAGGGGGGCCTGCTGCTGTACGGAGACGGAACCGACATCCCATCCGGTCCCGAAGGGCGGTTCCACCGGGAGAGGCTGCTCCGGTCACCGTTCATCCACCGCAAGGACGCAGATGGGACCAAAGTGTGGAACCCCGACTACCTGGACGGCGGCGGCTACTACGACCGTATATACGAAGGGCTGACGGTGGAGTGGTGAATGGTGGCGACGTGGCGGAGTTGCAGGGTTGTCTATGCCCTTTGAGGGGCGTCGGTTGCCGGATCGTCCCGTCGTCAGACGCCGGTGGTTAGGTACCACGGGCCCCGGTGAACTGCTACCACCGCCCTCCGTCAGCAGAAACCAGGTCTCGGGAGCCGGATACCCTCAAGAGTTGCCAACCACTCACCACTCACCACTCACCACTCACCAACCTACTGGGCGAGTGTGGGGAGGTCGGCCTGGTCGTAGGGCACTGCAAGGGGATCCGGGTCAAGCTCCGGAAAGGTCACCGGCACCCCTGCTTCCGGCGCTCGAAGTGTCTCCTCCAACATCACCACCTCCACGCCGCCCACCACATCGGAAGTCAGGTTGTAGAACACGGCGGCAAGGGTCGACAGCAGCGTCATCGCCACCCCGAAGACCACGGACCCGAACACCGCCACTCTCACGAACCTGGCGCCGTTGTTGAAGATGACCGCGCCATCGTCTATGAGGCTTATGAGCACGAGGAAGTTGTCCAGGGCCTGCGGGATACCGACCCGCACCAGCAAGGACCAGAGGATCAGGAGCCCGATCAGCGTGGCGATGGCGAAGACAACGTGCAGGAGGAGCGACACCTTGAAGACGGTCCATGGGTCGAACTTGCGGATGACCCGCCTTACACGCCGGACAGTCACCATCAGATATCCGTCCGGACGCCGGCCGCGGCCTCCTCATCGTGGCCGCCGGAAATCACAGGCACCTCTTCGTAGACGGTGAACTCCACCCCTCCGACCAGTTCCGCCAGCAGGTTGTAAAGGACCGAGGCGAGGGTGAGCCCGGCAGTGGCGCTCATCATCCAAGTGCCTGCCAGCAGGACGATGCCCCGCAGGTATTCGCCGCCCGTCTTGAAGAGCGACTCGTCCGGTTCGATGAGAGCCACCCGCTGCGCCGCCGAATCGAAGGCGCTGGTAAAGCCCAAGCGGCTTATCACCGCCCAACCGATCACCGACAGCAGCACCAAGGCCAGGGCGGCCAGCCCCGTCAGCACCGCCGACACCTTCAGAACGGTCCAGGGGTCGAACTTGCGCACGATCCGGCGGACCCGCCGCCTCGTGGTCGCCGGCCCGGGTGCGGCAGCGGCGGCTCCGTCGCCGATCATGCGAGCCGCGCCCCTGTGATGCCGCCTTGCCGGTGGCTCAATCCCTGTCCTTAGGCACAGGAGCGAACGAACTGACCCGGGCGCCCTCCGGCAGATCCATTACCTTCACCCCGCTCGCGTAGCGTCCCTGGCGGCTTATATCGTCCGTCCTCATCCTGATCGCGACCCCCTCCGATGAGACCACGAACGCTTCGCTCCCTTCCGTCACCGCCTGTGCCCCGACCAACTCCCCCGGGACCCGGGTCAGATGGATAGCCTTCAGACCCCGGCCGCCTCTCTTCTGGGGTCTGAACAAGGCGACCCTCACCCGCTTGCCGAGGCCACTCGACGTCAGCAGCAGGACCTCGTCGCCATCCAGCGTCACCGTACCGCCGACGACCTCGTCCTCCTCGCCGAGCCTGATGCCCTTGACACCGCGCGTGGCTCGACCCGTCGGGCGGATGTCGTCCTCGGCGAAGCGGATTCCGAAGCCTTGGCGCGTGAAGAGCAGGATGTCGCTCTTCCCATCAGTCGACCGGACCGCGACCACTTCGTCGTCACCCACCAGGCTGATGGCCACGAGCCTCGAAACCCGGCTGTCGTACTCCCGGAAGGCGGTCCGCTTGACCTGACCCTTCCTGGTGATCATGACCATGTACTTGAAGGACTCGTAGTCACGCGTGTCCACCAGCGCCTCTATCCGCTCGTCCGGCTCCAGGGGAAGCACCGCCTGTGCGAGTACCCCCTTGGCGGTCCGGGCCTTGCGTGGGATCTCGTGCGCCCGGATACGGTAGACCCGGCCCCGGTTGGTGAAGAAGAGCAGGTATGCCAGCGCCGTCGTGTGGATCACGTGGGTGAGGTAGTCGCCGCCGCGGAGAGCCGCCGCCTTGACTCCTCTCCCCCCGCGACCCTGCGACCGGTAGCTGCCGGCCTTGACAGACTTGACATAGCCCTTCTCGGACACGGTAACGATCAACTCGTCGTCGGCTATCAGATCCTCCAGCGAGAGTTCGGCCTCCGCCGGGAGGATGCGTGTGCGGCGGACATCCCCGTGCGCGTCCCGCACCGCCACGAGCTCATCGGCGATTATCTCCCGGCGCCGGGCCGGGTCGGCCAGGATCGCCCCCAACTCGCCGATCAGGGTCTGCAGGGCGGCGTGCTCGTCCCGGAGCTTGGTGGTCTCGAGCGAGGTGAGGCGCCGGAGGGGCATGTCCAGGATGGCCCGGGCCTGTATCTCGGACAGGGAGAACCGCTCCACCAGCGCCGATCTCGCCGCGCCGACATCCGGGCTCCTACGGATGATCATGATCACCTCGTCGATGTTGTCGACCGCGGTGATCAGGCCCTCGAGGATGTGGGCCCGGGCCAGCGCTCGGTCGAGGCGGAAGCGGGTGCGTCTTTCGATCACTTCCATCTGGTGGTCGAGGAAGTACTGGACCATCTCGGCCACGTTCAGGGTGCGCGGTACGCCGTCCACCAGGGCCACTGCGTTGACACCGAAGCTCTCCTGCAGCTTCGTGTGCTTGAACAGCTGGTTCAGTACCACGCGCGGGTAGGCGTCCTTCTTCAACTCGATCACCAGGCGGACGCCGACCCGGGAGGACGACTCGTTACGGAGGTCCGCGATGCCGGTCACCGTCTTGCGCTGCACGAGCAGGGCGATCCGCTCCATCACCCGATCCTGGCTCACCTGGTAGGGCAGTTCCGTCACGACGATCGCCGTGCGCCGCTTGCGTGTCTGCTCTATGTCGGTGACCGCACGCATCTTGATGGAGCCGCGGCCGGAGACGAGAGCCTGCTTGATCTCCTTGGTTCCGATCACGTAACCACCCGTGGGGAAATCGGGGCCCTTGACGATGGAGAGGTAGTCCTCGGCGCCGGCGTCGGGATGTTCGAGCCCGAACAGGCAGGCCTCCACGATCTCGTCCAGGTTGTGGGGAGGGATGTTGGTCGCCATACCCACCGCGATCCCCTGGCACCCATTGACGAGAAGGTTCGGGAACCGGGCAGGAAGCACGACCGGCTCCGACTCCGATCCGTCGAAGTTGTCCGCGAAGTCGACGGTGTCCTCGTCGATCCCGTCGAGCAATACGGACGCCAACTCCGCCAGCCGGCACTCCGTGTACCGCATCGCCGCGGCCGGATCGTCGGTCGTACCGAAGTTGCCCTGCGGGTGGACGAGTGGGTACCGCAGTGAGAAGGGTTGGCCCATCCGCACCAGCGCGTCGTATATCGAGTCGTTGGAGTGCGGGTGGTACTTGCCGATCACTTCCCCGACCACCGTGGCCGACTTGCGGTGGGCGGATCTAGGACCGACCCCCATGTCGTCCATTGCGTAGATGATCCTGCGCTGCACCGGTTTCAGCCCGTCCCGCACATCCGGTAGCGCTCGCGAGACGATCACCGACATGGCGTACTCGACGAAGGACTTGGCCATCTCGTCGTTTATGTCGACCGCTCTCGGCATCTCGGACCTGCTGTCGGTGGTCCGGTCGGTCACGGGCTGTCTCCTTCCCGCTCAGATGTCCAGGAACCGGACGTCTCCGGCGTTCTGCTGGATGAAGCTCTTGCGGGCGGCCACGTCTCCGCCCATGAGCGTCGAGAAGATCTGGTCGGCTTCGGCCGCGTCGACCATATCCACCTGCACGAGGGTACGGGTATCCGGATCAAGCGCGGTCTCGCCCAACTCGCCGTCGTTCATCTCACCCAGACCCTTGAAACGGGTGGGCCGGGCCTTTCGGTGGCGTGTCTTGAAGGCCTCGAGGGCTGCATCGTCAGCCAGGTAGTGGACCTTCCTCCCGATCTTCACCCTGTACAGGGGCGGTACGGATATGTACACGAAGCCCGCCTCTATCAACGGACGCATGTGCCGGAAGAAGAAGGTGAGCAACAGCGTCCGGATGTGGGCCCCGTCCACATCGGCGTCCGTGAGCAGGATCACCTTGTGGTAGCGGGCCTTGCCTATCTCGAACTCCTCGCCGATCCCGGTACCGATCGCCGTTATCAGCGCCTGGATCTCGTTGTTCTGGAGAGCCCGTGCAAGGCGTGCCTTCTCGACGTTCAGGATCTTCCCCCGGATCGGCAACACCGCCTGGAAACTCGAGTCCCGCCCGTTCTTCGCCGGACCCGCGGCCGAGTCACCCTCGACGATGAACAGTTCAGCGCGCTCGGGATCCCGCGACGAGCAGTCCACCAGCTTGCCCGGAAGCCGGGAGGAGTCGAGCAGCGACTTGCGGCGGATCACGTCCCGCACCTTGCGGGCGGCCTCCCTCGCGTGCTGCGCCTGGCGGGCCTTCTCCACGACCCGGCGGGAGTCCTTCGAATGCCTCTCCAGCCACTCGGGGAGCATCCGGTTGAGGGTCTTCTGGACGTAACTCCTTATCTCGGTATTCCCCAACTTGGTCTTGGTCTGACCCTCGAACTGCGGGTTCCGCACCTTGATCGAGATCACCGCGGTCAGGCCCTCGCGCACGTCCTCCCCGCTCAGGTTGGCGTCCTTCTCCTTCAGCAGGTTCTTGGATCGCGCGAACTCGTTGATCGCCTTGGTCACCGCGGTCCGGAAGCCTTCCTCGTGGGTGCCGCCTTCGTGGGTATTGATGTTGTTGGCGAAGCTCAACACGTTCTCGCTGAACGAAGCCGTCCATTGCATTGCCACTTCCAACTCGGCCTCGGCGCTCTCGTTGTGCAGATACATCACGCGGCCGTGGAGAGGCTCCCTGGGGGCGTTGAGATGCAGGATGAAGTCCCGTATCCCACCCTTGTAACGGAACACGTCCGACTTTCCGCCATCGCGGTGGTCGGTCAGCCTTACCTCAAGGCCACGGTTGAGGAAGGCGAGCTCGCGCAGGCGTTGGGAGATAGTGTTGTAGCTGAAGGCGACGGTATCGGTGAATATCTCGGGGTCGGGCCAGAATGTGATGGTCGTCCTGGTGCGCCGGGCGGCGGGTCCCTTCTTCACCCGGGTCTCCGGCTTGCCCCGCTCGAAGGCCTGGGACCATCTGAAGCCATCCCGTACCACCTCAGCCTCGAGGCGTTGGGACAGCGCGTTGACGACCGACACCCCCACGCCGTGGAGCCCTCCGGAGACGGTGTAGGCACCTTCCTCGAACTTTCCCCCCGCGTGGAGGGTGGTGAGAACGGTGGTAAGGGCGGACCTGCGGGTTCGAGCATGCCTGGCCACCGGGATGCCACGCCCGTTGTCGGTGACCCGGCATCCCCCGTCGGCCTGCAGTTCCACATCGATGTGGCTGGCAAAGCCGGCCATCGCCTCGTCCACGGAGTTGTCCACCACCTCCCAGACGAGATGGTGCAGGCCGCGCGGGCCTGTGGTGCCTATGTACATGCCCGGACGGCGCCGGACGGCCTCCAGACCTGGGAGGACCTTTATGTCCTTGGCGCCATAGCTCGACGCTTGCTTCGAAGTCACGTCTCCCCTCGGTGATCCGCTCCGGCGGCCGGACTCTCCGCTGTTCCGACCGGGCCGGTAGCGCCGCCGCGCGGTGTTGTCCAGCCCGGAACGGCGGGTCGCTCCAATTGTACTTCAAGGCCGTGACTTATCCAAGGTTCTCCGTCAGGAGAGCCCCCCGGAAAAGCCCGTTGACCTGGCCTTTTACTCACGTTGTAAGGTTGCTACCAACCTTTTCTCCCCGTGGGGCCGACGACCCGTACCCTCGTCACGAACCCGTGACCGAAGTATCCGGCGAGGCGCTCCACGAGTTGGTCCGTGTCGTGCTGCAACCACCGGACGATTCGCCGATCGGCAGCCTCGACGAGCAACTCACCATGTCTTACCACGATCGGGGACGCCCTGGAACCCCATCGGGCTCCGGCGAGTTCGGGCCAACGCTCGTTCAATTCCTCCAGCAAGGCGATCGGGGGCAGGCCGAGGCTGGAGGCAACTCGCTGGACGCCCTCGGCGACCGGAAACAATCCATCCTCCTCGTCCTCGGTCTCCTGGCCTTCTTCCCATATGAGCCGGACCACGCGTGCGGACAGGTCGTCCAATCCCGCCAGCATCGCCTCCAGCTGCTCCGGCGACACCTGGCGGGTCACCGCCACACTCCCCCGGTCAGCCGCCAGTTCCGTCCTTCGACCGGCACGTCCTCCTCGCGCGCGGTCGTGATGAACGTCTGGGTGGCCGGCAGGAACCTCGCCAGTGCCCTCGCCCGGTGGCGGTCGAGCTCGGAGAAGACATCATCGAGTAACAGGAGGGGCTCCTCTGAGGTTGCATCCCGCACCGCCCTGTGGGCCGCCAACCGCAGCGCGAGAGTCAGGGTCCGCTGCTCTCCCTGGCTCGCCCTCAGCCGGGCGTCCCGCTCATCCAGCATCAGGACCACATCATCCCGGTGCGGTCCCACCGTCGACACCCGTCGTTCCAGATCCTTAGGTCGCGCTGCTTGCAGGGCCCCCCTGAGGGCACTTTCCCAGCCGGGCACGTCCCCCTCCAGTTCGGCGCCCCAACCGGAGCGGTACGCGACCGTCACCCGCGTCGCCTCCCCGGCCAGGTCCTGGTAGAACGCGCCCGCCCGCGGCTCGGTGGCGGCGACGGCCGCTTGGCGCCGCGCCATCATCCGCGCCCCGGCCGCCGCCACTCGCTCGTCCCAGACATCCAAGGAGACCGGATCCGCCCGCCGGCCCATCTGCTTCAACAGGACGTTGCGCTGCCTGAGGGCCCGTTCGTATTCCTTCTGATCCCCGTACGCGCCCGGCCACAGTTGCACCGCGATCGCGTCCAGGAGATCCCGCCGGTGTGCCGGCCCCCGCTTCACCAGATCCAGGTCGTCGGGCAGGAACACGACGCTTCGCACCTTGCCCAGAAGGTCGGCCAGCCGAGTGAGGCGGGCACGATTCACCTGAGCCCGCCGCCTCCGTCCCGAAGGCAACTCGACCTCTATCAGCGTGGACGTGTTCGCCGAGGCAACCTCCCCCCGTACCACCGCACGTTCCGCTCCCATCCTGATCAGGACCGCGTCCGGGACCTTCCGGAAGGAGCGGAGCGACGACAGGTACCCGATCGCCTCGAGCAGGTTGGTCTTGCCCGCCGCGTTCCTGGCGACCAGCACGTTGGTTCCGGGCGACGGCTCCCAGTGCAGCCGGCTGTAGCTACGGAAGTCCGCCAGTTCTATCCACTTCAACTTCATCGGGTCGTCGTCCCGAAAGGAGATCCCCGCATCCCGCCCACCAGGCCACCCGATCCCCCGGGTGCTCCCGTTGAGTTGGACATACGCCTCGTGGCCGGCAGGGGGTGGCTCCGCCTACCCCGTCGTCGAACCGACCGGCACCAGGGGTGAGCGCGCCTGGTCAAACACGTACCGGCATCAACAGGTAGAGGAAGTCCTCATGTCCCTCCGACCTGATGATGCTCGGCTTGAAGCTGTCCACCACCTCGACCTTCACCTCGTCCCCCTCCAAGGCCGAGACCCCGTCGCTCAGATAACGGGAGTTGAACGCGATGTCGACCTCGGCCGCCTCTCCGCGGTACTCCCCCGGGATTAGTTCGCTCTCCCCACCCACATCTCGCCGGCTGACCGCTATTTGGACCCCACCCTCGGTGAGCTTCAAGCGGATCGGTATGTGATCCTCCGCGACGAGGGAGGCTCTACCGACGGCCTCCAGCAACCGGTCCCTCCGGAGGACGACCTCATTCGGGTAACTCTGTGGGAGGAGTTGGCGGTAGTTCGGAAAACTGCCTTCGATCAGCCGGATGCTCAACGAGCCCCGCTCGGAGACAAAGACGACCTCGCGTTCGTGGATGGCCACGCTGATGACATCGGCGGCGACTGTACGGCCCAACTCTCGCAGGCCGCGCGCAGGCACCAGGCCGGACCCGCCCACCTCCGTATCGGCCAGGTCGCGCACGGCCAACCGGTAGCTGTCGGTCGCCACCAGCCGCAGACCACGGTCCCCGTCCTCTATCAGCACTCCCGTCAGGATTGGCCGGGCCGAGTCGTTGGAGGCAGCCACGGTCACCTGGCCAACGGCCGCCACCAGTGACTTCCCATCCACCTCGACGGCCCCACCGAGATCCGGCTCCGCCAGATCCGGGTAGTCCTCCAAGGCCAGTTGCCGGATCGTGAATCGCGGACCGTTCCCGGATAGTTCGACCTCACCGTCGTCCGAGCGGATGGTGATCGCACCCTCCGGCATCCGCCGGATCGCATCCGTCATCAGCCGACCCGGCACCACGAAGCTGCCCTCCTCCACCACCTCGACTTCAACCGACGTCCTCACGGTGATCTCGGTGTCGCTTCCTGTCACTCGAAGCTTGCTACCGCCCGCCTGGCAGAGAACACCCCGTAGGATCGGCAGAGCCGTTTTGACGCCCACCGCTCGGTTGGCGCGACCGAAGGCCTCGGCCAGGTCATCACGATCAGCTCGGATATGCACGGCTTGTCCGGTTCCTTTCTCGACATTGGTTTCTTGTTTTAAATCTAGTTGTAGTGGTAGGGGCTGTGGATTGGGGATAGAGAGGGTGTTCTCCCTGGTCGACGGTGGTTCTGGTTTCACCGGTCGGTGTGGAGAAGAACGGGTGCCCTGCGGATGGCGTGACGCGGGGCTGGGGGCGGCTGGGGAAAAGACCCGTCATGGTGCCCAGAGTTTTTCCGACAGCCGGGCGATAGCCCCGGCCGTTTCCGGCTCGGACGTGATCAGTTTTCCGATCTTGTCGATAGCGTGGCTCACGGTTGAATGGTCTCGGCCGCCGAAGAGCTTGCCGATCTTGGGTAGTGACAGGTCCGTGAGGCTGCGGCAAAGGTACATGGCGGAGTGACGGGCCAGTACTACCGGCCCGCGCCGGCTGGGACCTTGCAGATCCGCAACCGAGAATCCGTGTGTGGCCGCGGTCATGGCGAGGATCTCGGGGCCGGTCGGTGGCCGGCCGGGATTAGCGGGGATGAGATCGCGGAGTTGATCCTTCGCCAGGTCCAGTGTTATCCGCTGGTCGGTGAGTGCTGCGTAAGCGGTTACGCGCGTGAGCGCTCCTTCGAGTTCGCGAATGTTGTCCGTGACGTGCTGTGCAATGAACTCGAGCACCATCGCGGGAACCGGAGTGGGGGCGTAGTCGGCGTTTCGCTGCAGGATCGCGAGCCGGGTCTCGACATCCGGCGGCCCGATGTCGGCGAGCAGTCCCCATTGGAAACGCGACCGGAGGCGATCCTCGATGCCCAGATCCTTGGGTGGCCTGTCGCAGGAGAGGACGATCTGGCGGTCCAGATCGTAGAGGGTGTTGAAGGTATGGAAGACCTCCTCGAGTACCTGCTCCTTGCCCTGGAAGAACTGGACGTCGTCCAGCAACAGCAGATCGATGGAACGGTAGCGTTGCTTGAACGCATCCATACGTTTACGACGGATCCCGTCGACGAATTCGTTGAAGAAGTTCTCCGAGTTTATGTAGCGCACGGAGGCTGACGGTCGGTGGGTTCGAGCATGGTGCCCTATGGCATGGAGCAGGTGTGTCTTGCCGAGGCCGGCGCCTCCGTAGATGAACAGCGGGTTGTAGTGCTGTCCGGGCTTGTCCGCGACCGCCTTGGCGGCCGCCCGGGCGAGGCGGTTCGACTGGCCTACCACGTAGGTGTCGAAGACGTATTTTCTCTCGAACCGGGAAGTGGAGGTCGGTCCGGCCTCGGTCCGGTCCGTCAAGTCTGTCTGGACGGCCGGTACAGGCTCGCCGCGGGGTGACTCGGTCGGCGCCGGTTCGTCGACGGCGTAATGGACGACCACCTCAGGTCCGAGGTGGTCGGCAGCCAGGGACTCGATCACATCCCGGTAGTGGTCCTGAAGCCAGTGCAGATGGAAGTCCGAGGGAGCGACCACCTGAAGGGTCTGATCGGTGAACTCTATCCGGACGGCCGAGAACCAGGTTGTCCACTTGCTGGGAGCGACGATGGATCTCAGATTGGCTACGAATCGAGCATTGCCGGTGACGCTATGTGCTTCTGTCACGTCTCGCGGCCCCTCCTGCAGCCTAAGGGTAAGGTGTTATCCACGTAGATATCCACGGTTGTGGATAAAGCCCTCACCTGACTATCTACTCCGCCCCGCCGACCCTGCTCTCACTCCGTGACTTGCCTCAGTGCCGGGTGCTCCCTCACCCGCGCCCCTGGGAAATTATCGGGTGCCGACTGGGTACGTTTCCAATCATACGCGGTCGGACAGGGCTGCCCGGGACACGCGGAGTTGCCATGCTGAACTTCGAGTCCTTGTCTACCCGGAGGTAAACCCCCAGGTAAACAGCCCTTTCATGAGTGCCGCCGGCCATGGCTCCGAATGTGGTGGTGATCGCTGGGTCAAGGATTTTCTTCGCGTTCCGGGTAGTCGGGACCGTCTCCCGACGAGTCACGCAACGGTGAGGGCGGGCCACCGGTTGCGGCGACGCACGGCCATGGGAGGGTGGCGGAGAGTGGCACCCTTGCAAATCGTCGGCCAGAGCCGTATTGTGGATTGCTGCCGCGCGACCCTTGAGGGTGTCCCGCAATCGAACCGGTCGTAACCGGCGCTCGCGGGGGTCGCCCCAACCTCTGGGTTCCCCGAGTAGAAGAATTCCCCATGAAGCGTACTTACCAACCCAACAACCGCCGCAGGAAGCGCAAGCACGGGTTCCGCCGCCGGGCGAGTACCCGTCAGGGACGAGCCATTCTGAAGCGACGCCGCAGGAAAGGACGTCGTCGGCTGGCCGCGTGACCCGGCCTGTCCGCTCGGCCCGCTAAACGATGACGACGAGGTGCCATGCGGCGCTGCGCCGGCTCCTTCCCGCTCGTGCGGGGTGGCCCAAATCGCCGGCCGGGCTTCCGACGTGGACGGCGTCGGAAGCGGAAGAACGCTTCCCGAGGGCCGGAGGTGGCTCGTGTTCGCCAGCTTGAGCGGCTCGCGCGCCTTCGATCGTGTCCTACGAAGCGGGGTCCGGTGCCGCCGCGGGGGTATTACGGTAGTGGGGCTGGAACGGGGATCCGGCCCGGCCCGGGTGGGGCTGGTGGTCGGACGTCGGGTGGGCAAGGCCGTGGAACGGAACCGAGTGAAACGCCGTCTCCGGGCCGGTTTGCGGGAGAGCGGTTTGGAGGATGGCATCGATTACGTCGTGATAGGTAGGGCGGCGGTCGCCGGTGTACCGTTTCGTACGTTGCGCGCGTGGCTGCGGGAGGCGGTCGCGGTGATCGGCTCGGGAAAGAAAGGCCAGTGATGGAAGTCCGATCATCAGCACGGATACCGAGCCCGCTGGCGCTCGTGGGGAGGTCGCTGATCGTGCTGTACCAGCACACGGTGGGTCCCATGATCCCGAGTTCGTGCCGCTTCGTGCCGTCGTGCTCACGCTACGCGCATGACGCGCTGGGGACACATGGGTTCTTCAAGGGCACGTGGCTCGCCACCAAGAGAATCGGCCGCTGCCACCCCTTCGCGGGTGGAGGTTTCGATCCGGTTCCCGAGCGTGAGGCCGGGTCGTGAGCGAACTGTGGAACGGCCTCCAAGCTGGCTTGGGCGGCGTCCTTTCGTTCTTCTATGACCTTGTACCCAACTATGGTATAGCCATCATCCTGTTAACTATCGTAGTTAACTTATTAGTATTTCCGCTCACGTTGAAGCAGGTGCGCTCGACCCGTGCCATGCAGGAGCTGCAACCCGAGATGGAGCGTATCCGGCGCGAGCATCAGGGTGATCAGCAGGCGATGAACGAGAAGGTGATGGAGCTCTACAAGCAGAGGGGTGTGAGCCCGTTCGGCTGCTTTCTCCCCTTGCTGGTGCAGATGCCCATCTGGTTCGCGCTGTTCCGGGTTCTGAGAGAGCCCGCGAGTAGCCTGCCGTCCGGGTCGACGTTGCTGGAGGCGGCGGGAGAGGGGACCCTGCGATTCTTGACGATGGACCTGGACTTGGCTCCGTCGGAGGTCGTAGGCACGGAGGGCCTGTTCTCGCTCACCACCATTCCGTACCTCTTGCTGGTTGGGGTCGTTGTGGCGACCGGTTTCCTGCAGCAGAAGCTGCTCAGTCCCCCAGGCCAGGCTCAGAGCACGAACCCACAGGCCGAGACCGTTCAGCGGGTTACGAAGATCCTGCCGTTCGTGTTCGGTGCGATTTCCTATGTGTGGCCGTCCGGTCTGAACCTCTACTTCGCTACCAGCAACTTGTTTCGCACTGCCCAGCAACTGCTCATATTCAAGATCGATGGCAGGCCGGGCACGACGAGCGGTGAGATAAGGCCGGCCCCGGAGCCGCCAGAAGACGGCAGCAAGCCGTCGAAACCCCAGGGCTCGCGGAAGAAGCGGCGCCGACGGAGGAGAAGGTAAGAAAGATGGTCGAGTGGGTCGAGGTAAAGGGCATATCGGTCGAGGTTGCGGTCAAGGCAGCGCTTGAAGAACTCGGGATAGAGGACGAGTCACGCGCCGAAGTGAAGGTGCTGCAGGAGCCGCAGCGCGGCTTCCTCGGCATCGGACGGCAGGACGCGATAGTGCGGGTGAAGCCGGGCCGGAAGCGGAAACGCTCGCGTAAGGGCTCGAAGTCCACGAAGAAGAAGCGCCCGTCCGGGCAATCGACTCCGAAGAAGAAGCACCCGCCCCAGAAGAAGTCCGGCGGTAAGGCGGCGCCGAAGGCTAAGAAACCTGCGGGCGGCCATGAACGGAGCAAGGCGCGTGGTGGCCGGCGATCAGGGCCCGGGCGCAAGGCAGGCGGTGATCGAGTTGCGGAAAGAGAGGTCAAAACCATGGTTGGCGATGAGCGGACGGCACAGGTCGTAGGAGATGAGCAGGCCGCTGTGGTGAAGGACTTTCTCAGCGGGCTGCTGAACGAGTTCGGACTAGAAGGGCAAGTGGAGACGAGGTTCGATGGCCGGATCCTCCACGCCAACGTTATCGGCGACCAGACCGAAGCCCTCATAGGTCCCAAGGCATCCGTCATGCAGTCGGTGCACGAGTTGACGAAGACGGTGGTCCAGCGACGGACAGCTAGGAACTGCCGGTTGCGGCTCGATATCGCGGGCTACGGAGAGAGGCGGCGCCGGGCGCTGGCAATCTACGCTGGTCAACTAGCTGAACAGGTTCTTGGCGAAGGCGGGGAAATCATGCTGGAGCCCATGAACGCTGCTGATCGCAAGGTGGTCCACGACGCGGTCGCTGGAGTTGACGGGGTCAGATCCTACTCGGAAGGGGTCGAGCCGCGCCGTTCGGTAGTCATCTCGCTGGAGTAGCCAGCGCGAAGGCAGGGATCCGTCCGGCTGTGGGTGCTCTACACCTGCTCTAGAAGTTTGAGGTTTCACGTGAAACCTCCGGGCAGTGGACGGGCCGGGTTCGTTGCACCTGGATCCCGCATCGGTATGATGGCGACAGTATGGTCGCAGCGACGGAGCAGCTCGGTTCGGAGGACGCTCGGGTAGTTGCCGTCGCCAACCAGAAGGGCGGCGTAGGGAAGACCACATCAGCCACGAACCTGGGCGCGGCTCTCGCTCTCCTAGGCGAGAAGGTATTGCTTGTCGACTTCGACCCCCAGGCAAACGCCAGCGCGGGCCTGGGTGTGCCCGTGTTCGAGGTCAAGAAGTCCATCTACGACGTGCTGGTCGGCGGCAAGGCCCTTCTGGATGTGGTGATTCCTACCGCTGTGGGAGGTCTGTCGATCGCTCCTGCGAACATCGACCTGGCAGGCGCCGAGCTCGAGTTGGTGTCGATGCTCAGCAGGGAGATGCGACTAGCCAGCGGTCTCCGGCCTGCCCTGGGAGCCTTCGACTTCGTATTGATCGACTGCCCACCGAGCCTCGGCCTACTCACGGTCAACGCCCTGGCAGCGGCAGACGAGGTGCTGATCCCCGTTCAGTGCGAATACTATGCCCTTGAGGGTCTCGGTCAACTAATGCAGAACATCGACCGGGTTCGTAATAGCTTGAACCCACGGCTCCATATCGGTGGTGTGCTTCTGACGATGTTCGATGGCCGGACGCGGCTGTCGAGCGACGTGGCAACACAGATCAGGGAGTACTTCGGGGATTCTGCGTACCGGACGGTGGTCCCCCGATCCGTGAGGCTGTCCGAAGCCCCCTCCTACGGCGAGCCCATCGAACTCTATGACGCTATGAGCGCGGGCGCTGTGGCTTACAGATACTTGGCAAGGGAATTCCGTCAACGGCATCAACGGCAGGAGTGAACCATGGCAGCTCGACGTTCCGGACTGGGCAAAGGCCTGGAGGCCCTGATTCCGCTGAGCAGGGTGGGCAATCTCCAGAGTATCTCTGTGGCGCGGGTTCGCCCTAACCCGAACCAGCCTAGGAAGTCCTTCGATCCCACCGCGATGGAGGCCCTCACCGCATCCATCCGTACGGTCGGGCTCCTGCAACCGGTAGTCGTCCGGCCCGAGGGGCTCGACTACGTGCTGATTGCCGGCGAGAGAAGGTGGCGGGCTGCTCAGGGAGCCGGGCTCGAGGAGATCCCGGCCTTGATCCGGCAAACCGACGAACTGGGTTCCCTCACCGAAGCGCTGATAGAGAACCTCCAGCGGGAGGACCTGACTCCGCTGGAGGAGGCAGCCGCGTTCCAGCAACTGGAAGAAGACTTCGGGATGACCCATGCGGAGATCGGAGAGCGGGTGGGGCGTAGCAGGTCGGCGGTTTCCAACACGCTACGGCTGTTGAACCTGAGCGCTCCCATACAGGAGGCCCTAGAGGCGGGCGACCTGTCGGCGGGCCACGCGCGTGCACTGCTGGGAGTCGAGGATACAGCCCTGGCGGAGCATCTGGCCGAGCGAACCGTGGCCGAGGGATGGTCTGTACGTCGCCTCGAGGAGGCTGTACGGGCGGGGAGGCCCGCGGAGGACAAGGAGTCGCCGGGAAGAGAAGTCCCGCCGCGTCCCGCTGCGATCATCGAACTGGAACACCGCTTGGCCGAGCAACTGGGCACGAAGGTCCGTATCAACTACCGGAACAACAAGGGTCAGGTCGTCCTGGGGTTTGCCGGACTCGACCAACTGGAGCAGATCTACCGGAGGTTTTTCACTTCCTGACGCCGCCGGTACGGGAACGGAAACCGCCCGGTAGAGCGGTGACGACCGATCACCAACTACCGACTAGAAACCAGTCAGTTGATCCACTCGGTCAGTTGGGCGAGGAGGGCCGCCTTGGGCCGGGCTCCGACGATCCGCTTCTTCTCGACCCCGTCCTGGAACACCACCATGGTGGGGATGCTCATCACGTCGTACGAGAACGGAGTCTGCTGGTTCTCGTCGATGTTCAGCTTGGCAACGGTGATCTTGTCGGCGTGCTCGTCCGCGATCTCGGCGAGCACGGGCGCCACCAGCCGGCAGGGCCCGCACCACTCGGCCCAGAAGTCGACAAGTACCGGCTTGCTACCGGCGACTGCCTGGGCGAAGGTGGCATCGGTGAGGGTCAATAGATCTGCCATTGTTCGATTCCTTCCTGGCTTATAGATAGTTACGTTGGTGAATACACGGTTCCGGAGTCGCGATCAGCATCCGGCTTGGGGACCTACCCCGTGGCGGGGCCACCTCATCCGCCGGTGGGCGCGCCGGCGTGCTGCGACTCCAGCCACCGTTCGGCATCGATCGCGGCTGCGCAGCCGGTACCGGCCGCAGTTACGGCCTGACGGTACACGGTGTCGGCTACGTCGCCTGAAGCGAAGACCCCCTCGACGCTGGTCCTCGTGCCGGGCCCTGGCACGAGGACGTATCCCTGGGCGTCGAGGTCGAGTTGGCCCTTGAAGAGGCCCGTGTTGGGATCGTGACCTATGGCGATGAACACGCCGTCGGTCGGGTGCTCCCGCGTACGGCCGGTCGGTACATCTCGGAGTACGACCCCGGTGACGCTGTCGCGGCCCAGGATCTCCTCGACCGTCGTATCCCACAGAACGTCGATCTTGTCGTTGGCGAGAGCGCGGTTCGCCATGATCCGCGAGGCGCGGAACTGGTCACGGCGGTGGACGATCGTGACCCGTGAGGCGAACTTGGTGAGGAAGAGCGACTCCTCCATGGCCGAGTCCCCGCCGCCCACCACGAGGATGTCCTTGCCGCGGAAGAAGAACCCGTCGCAGGTCGCGCAGGCCGAGACGCCGCGACCGACGAGCCGTTCCTCGCCCGGGATGCCGAGAAAGCGGGCAGTGGCACCCGTGGCGATGATGACGGACCGGGCCCGGTGGCGCTCGTCCCCGACGTACACCTCGAAGGGGCGGCGGGAAAGGTCGACCGATGTCACGTCGGTGGCCACGAGGCGGGCGCCGAACCGGGCAGCCTGCTTGCGGAACAGATCCATGAGCTCGGGACCCATTATCCCGTCCGGGAATCCGGGATAGTTCTCGACGTCTGTGGTGATCATCAACTGGCCACCCGCTTGGATTCCCTCGAACACCAAAGGCCGGAGGTCGGCCCGCGCCGCGTAGAGCGCCGCGGTCAGGCCGGCCGGACCTGACCCGATGATTATTACGTTCTCAGGCACTCGACTCCTCTGATGCCGGGGTACGTCTCCTCCAGGTCAACCATCCGGCCGCCAGAAAAAGTCCACCGAGTATCGCGTAGGCCGCCGTCGTGCCCACGCCCACGGCCAAGAGCCTGAAGATGCCCACGCAAGCAAGCACCAGGGCCGCCACAACCAGCAGCACGACCCCCATCCCGAGGGCCGTGAAGGTGATCGCGGTGGCCAACCGCTCCACGGTGAGCGCCCGAACCCTGCGGGCGATCCCTTCGACGAGGTCGGCAAAGCGAGCGGAATAGCTCTGGTCCACGGCTTCAGAATAGCTGGCGAGGGGAGTACCGCCGGGCCCGGATCACCCGGTCCGGAAGTCGACGGGGCGGCACTCCGGATAGACGAACAGGAGGATTGCAGCACCCTCCCCGTCGTCGCCTTCCGGTGAGCGCGTGGGGCCGGGTTCGATGCGGTAGGCCTCCCCCTCCTCCCCGTCTACGAGCCCGTAGCCGAAGAAGGACACACTGTCGTCCGCACGGGCCGCTTCGGCCACGTATTCCCAGCACACCAGTCCCCCCGTGGCGGCCCTATCGGCGAACTGGGCCACCGGGATAGCCGGTTCCCCGCCCTCGGCGATGACCGCATCCGTGAACAGGAGAGCGTCGTCCCTCCGGTCGGTCGAGAACGCGAAGGCGAGGTCGGGCCGGCTCTCAGCCGCTAAGGGCTCCGTTGTGTCCGCCACGCCGGCGTGGTCCGTCTCCCGGGTCGCGACCGCCGCGGTCGTAGGCGGTGCGTGGTCGGCTGCCGCTTCTTCGGCAAAGGCCTCAGCTTCCTCCATTGCAGCCTCTGCCTCGTCAACGGCAACCGCGGCAACGGCGGCCGCGGCCACTTCGGCCTGCGCTTCCTCAAGCATCGGTTCCTCTGCCATGGCGGTCGTCGTGGTCGCTTCGACAACGGCGAGGGTGCCGGCGGCTGCCGTGGTGGCCGGTGCGGCGGTGGGCGCCGGGGCCTCAGAGGCTGCCGCTGCGGCCGTGGTCGCTGCCGCCTCGTCCTCGCTCAACCGGCCGTCGGTCAGGTTCACGGCGATGGCTACCACGGCGACCAGCGAAGCGGCCGCCGCCAGGGCGGGCAGCGCTCTGGCGAACCACCGCCGGGGCAGGCGTTGCGATCGGGCTGCATACATGTGGCCGGGATCCAGGCCGAGTTCCAGGCGTACGGCCGAGCGCAGGCGTCGGCTCTCCTCCGGACTCATCGCCGGCCGCCGGAGCTCGCCGAGCGCGGCGAGCGCGGCCCGCTGGGCCGCCAGTTCGGCGCGCGCCTCGGGACCCAGTCGCGACTCGATCCGCGCGGCCTCCTCGTGCGGCAACTCCCCGCCCGCCAGGGCGATGATGAGTTCCATATCGGGGTGATGCTCAGTCATGTCCGTCACCCTTCGGATAGTCGGGGGGGTCGAAAAGGTTCCCGAGCTTCGCGGCCAGCAGCTTGCGGCCCCTGAACACGCGGGACTTGACCGTCCCGAGCGGTACGTCGAGGATCTCCGCCACCTGCTTGAGCGGCAGGCCCTCGACATCGCTTAGAACCACCGCCGCGCCGAACTCCTCGGGCAATTCAGCCAGGGCTTCCTCGATGGCAGGGCGAAGCTCGACGGCTTCGAGACTTCCGTTGACGGAGGTGTCGCGGGGGTCGTACCCCTCAGGTAGGCGGCCGGCGCGCCGGCGTTTCTTCTTCCGCAACTGGTCGTAGCATGTATTCACGGCGACGCGGTACAGCCAGGTGGAGAATGCCGCCCTGCCCTGGAAGCTGCCGGCCTTGCGAAGGACGGTTATGAATGTCTCCTGGGTTGCGTCGAGTGCCTCCTCCCGATCCCGGAGGATCCTGAGGCAGACGGCGAAAACCCGACGCTCGTGTGCCTCCATGAGCAAGTCGAAGGCGTGCGCGTCGCCGGCCAGGTATCGGCCGATCAACAGATCGTCAGGACTACGGCCGGTGCGTCGAAGGTTCAATCGTGGAATTGTACTTCGGCGACGCGCGTCAGGTAGCCATCGTCCTCCGCCGGCAGGTCGGTAAGCCACACGAGCCAGATGCCGTCGCTCCGGTCGGGGAGCGGGATGCTCACGGCCGTGCTCCCGGCCAGTTCCTCGGCCAGAACGTCCCACCCTTCGTCCTCGATGTCCAGCAGGGAGCCCGCCCACATGACTCGGAAGGTCGTGCCCACCGAGACGCCCAACAGTTCGACGGAGGACGGAGAGCCAGTCACTTCGAAGGCCAGGCCCACCCCCTCCTTGAGCAGCGGGAGGGGATCGAAGTAGCGCTCGGTCCGCCAGGTAGTGGCCGGATCGCCGTCAATCAGGCGACCGACGGTTCCCGAGTGTTCCTGGCCGTCGCCGAGAGGGTCGAACGCGGCGACGCTCCTGACCTCGACGGGCTCGGGTGGAGCGGGCGCCACGGCGAACTCGACCGTGGGCTCGGTGGTGCTGGTTGTGGTAGGGATCGGTCTGGTGACCGTCGGTCCGGGGATGGCCGGGGCCAGTACCCGGGATGTCGGGCTGACATCGAGCAGGCTTCCCCACCAGACCAGGCCGATCGCCGCGGCGGCGAGCAGGGCCGCCGGTGTCAGCCATCGCCAAGACCAGCGCGAGGCTCGTCTGAGCGGGGGTGAGTAGGGGGTCGACACTATCAACTCGGCGAGCCTCCGGGCGTCGATCCTTCCCTCCTGGGAGAGCCTCAGCGCTTCGTCGACGCTCGGAGGCAGGGCGTCGATCACCTGCGAGGGAGCCAGGATCCCGGCCGGCCGTCCGGTCAGGGCGGTCTCGAGGGCGGAGCCCAGAGCCCGGACATCCGCTTCGGCCGTGTCGGTGCGGCCGGGCCTTCCGAAGCCGGCGAGCTTGGCCGGGTGGGCCCCCGAGTAGAGGATGGCGCCGGGATCGATGGCGCCGTGTATGACGTTCTCCTCGTGGAGCGCGGCGAGACCGTCGGCGAGACCGGCGGCATTCGACAGGAACTCCGCTATCGGCGGGATGCTCCCAGCGCTGATGCGGTTGGCGAGGGTTATGCCTCCGGTCCACTCGGTTGCCGCGTAAGCGGAACCATCCAACTCCGCGGCTGCGAAAACACCCGCCACATGGTTGTGGCTGACCCGCGAGGCCATCTGAACCGCCTCCAAGAAGGACCCCCTCCGCGAGGTCGGAGCTTCGGGACCTACCACCCGTATGAGGACCGGACGGTTGAGTTCCAGATCGGTGGCGAGCCACTCCTCGACATCCTCATCGCGGCCGAGACGTATCTCGCGCCGGTAGCGGGGCGGCAGAGGGGGCGGCATATGTCAGGTGCCGGGTGTCAGGTGCCGGGTGTCAGTGGGCGACCTAGCGGTGCTCTTGGGGTGCATGGGAGCCTTTTGGCTGTGGTCGGTAGTCGCTTAGGCCTGATGGTACTTAGTCACTGACCGCCCGTCGCCCTCCGGTCGCCGGTGGCTGGTGAAAACATTGGGTGGGCACCCAGGGCGACAATCAGGGGTGGGGTCGCTAGTGGCAACCGACGACGGCGAAGGCCCGATCCACCCAAGCCCGCCCAACAGGCCGCCTCACCATTCACCATTCACCATTCACCATCTCATGGCCGCGACGATGACAGCGGCGACGGCGATGCCTGTTCCGACGATCCACCGGGTCTGCTCGGCAAACCGTCGCTCTACCTCGGCAAACCGTCGCTCCATCTCGGCAAGCACCTGCGAGATCGCGGCGTCGAGGCGGTCCTGGGTGACGGCCATTCAGTTACCCCACATCCGCCCGAGGCGCCACACCCCGGCGTTGTTGCTCGGTCGGTTCACTTCACACCCCTTGGTTTGCTAACTCCTATTCTAGGCTATCTCCAACCGTTACATGCTAACTATTGCAACTGCTGATCCCGTCCGGACGCCGGCGGACAGTCCGAACCCAGCGGAGAAACCGGGAACTCCCAGGCGCTAGGCACCTACCCATACCGCAGCACGGAGAGTCGGTCGGGGAGGCGGCGGAACCCGGTTCCTAGATACATTGCGGCTGCGGCCTCGTTGTTCGGTGCTGTATTCAGCAACATGGCCGCCGCCCCGTGGCGGGCTGCCCAGCGGATGGCAGCACACGTCAGCCGGGTGCCCCAACCTCGCCTCCTGTGCGAAGGCGATACGGCGATCCTCTGTAGGTAGGCAGTGATCCCGGAACATCCGACGATGGCGAAGCCCTCGGGCGGGGATGCGTCGGAGGTCACGATGACGGTTCGGCGGATGGTCGACACGTAGGACTCCCGCAGGGCGGTCTGCCCATTCCTCCAGAGTGGACCGAACGATCTCCGATCGACTTCGGCGAGCATCTCGAAGTCGGGCGGCGCTTCCCGGACTCCGGGCTCCTCCGGCGGTATCGAGCCGATGAGGCTGCGGCGGTACATATGAAGCTTGAGGAAGGGCTGGTAGCCCACCTGCAGCCAGGGGTCGGCAGCGCTGTCCAGCAACGGCTGGGACGCAACCTGCTCTACCCCGTAGCCGAGCACATGGCCGGTGGCCGCCTGCAGGAACCGGGCTCCCCCGCGCTCGAGACGTAGGTATCCGTAGGGGAGGTCGGAGTTCCAGGGCCGGGCGGTCGCCTTGGCCCACCCCTGCCGGATGGTTACCGGGCCCGGCCAGTCACCGCCGATCTTCATAAACCAAGGGCCTTGCTCACCACTTCTCGCTCGGCGGGGTAGGTGAGCTTGCCGATGGCGGCTAGCGGCTCGAGGATCACCACCTCGTCGACCTCGTCATCGTGGAGCGCCGGATCACCACCGGTCACTGTGAACCTGAAGAAGTCCACCCGCTTCTTCACCCTCACACGATCGCGTACGAACCAGTATTCGACGACGCCGGCCCGGGCACGGTCGGCGGCTCGAACCTCGAGCCCGGTCTCCTCGGTCACCTCCCGGCGGGCGGCCTCGATAGCTTGCTCTCCGGCTTCCAGCAGCCCCTTTGGCAGCGTGACCACGGGCCGGCCCGCCAGGTTCCTGGCCTGCACGACCACCAGCCTCCCGTCGGCCGTCAGCACGACCCCGCCGGCCGAGTGCTCGAATACCGTCCTGATGACTCCCCCGATCCCCGGGCGTAGCCCGATCCTGGTCGGCGGGAACCCCGTCCGGCGGGTGGGCAGAGCGAATCCTAATTCGGGGGGGAGTAGCCTCAGGACATGGACGTCCTGCTCGTCACCCATCCGGTGTTCGGTGAGCATGACACCGGGCACGGCCATCCGGAGCGCCCGGCTCGCTTACCGGCGGCGCTGGCAGGCGTACGGGAGTCACCGGCCACGGTCGCCGAGGAGAGCGCCCCCGAGATCGACAGAGACCTCCTCGGGTTGGTTCACTCTCCCGGCTACGTGAACCGTATCGAACGATTCTGCGCAGCAGGCGGGGGCGCGCTGGATCCGGACACGCGAGCGGTCCCCGCCTCGTGGGAGGCTGCCTTGAGAGCGGCGGGAGCGGGCCCTCTGGCCGTCCGGAGGCTGGAGGATGGCAGTGCTGACGCGGCCTTCTTGGCGGTTCGCCCCCCCGGTCACCACGCCCGGCGGTCGACCGCTATGGGTTTCTGCCTCTTCAACAGCGTCGCGGTGACGGCGGCCATGCTCGCCGAACGAGGCGAACGTGTGGCGATCATCGACTGGGACGTACATCACGGCAACGCCACGGAGGAGATGTTCCGCTCCCGGGAGGACATCCTCTACGTCTCGCTTCACCAGTATCCGTTCTACCCGGGGACGGGAGGCCTGGTCGACATGACCGCGGACCGGGCGGCGGCCACAACCCTGGATTTGCCCCTTCCCGCGGCTACGGCCGGAGACCTGTACCGCGTGGCCTTTCCCGGACTGGTCGCGCCGGTGGTCGCCGGGTTCCGTCCGGACTGGTTGCTTGTCAGCACCGGCTACGACGCCCATGCCCACGATCCCTTGGCCGAGCTCCGCCTGCTGGCCTCCGACTACGCGTTCATGGCCGGGGCGCTGGCGGCGGTGACGCCGCCGGGACGCACCATCTTCTTCTTGGAGGGCGGCTACGACCTCGATGCGATCAGGGAGTCGGCCTCGGCGACCATCTCCGGGGCGGCGGGGATCGCAGTGCCCGACGAGGAGAGCCGTTTCCGGTCACCGGAGGTCGCCTTCCGGATACTCGAGGCGGTGGTCGATGAAGCGCGAAAGGCCTGGGACCTACCGTGGTGAGTGGTGAGCGGACACTGGTTACTGACTAACGTCCAGCAACCACCAACCACCAACCACCAACCACCACCATGATTCCTGAACGCCTGAAATGGCTGGATAGCGGCCCCACGCGTGCCCTGGCCGAGTTGTTCACTCGTGCAGGGCACGAGATCTATCTCGTCGGCGGCTCGGTTCGCGATGCTCTACTCGAAAGACCGGCCGACGACCTGGACCTCGCCACCGACGCCCGACCCGACCGTCTCAAGGCGCTCCTGCGCGACTGGGCGGATTACCTGTACCTCATGGGCGAGCGGTTCGGGACCGTCGGTGCCCTCCGGCAGGGGACACGTTACGAGATAACCACGTTCCGGGCCGAGGCGTACGTATCGGACAGCCGCCAGCCGGTCGTGACGTTTGGGAACTCCATCGCGGCCGATCTCGAGCGGCGCGACTTCACGGTCAACGCCATGGCCCTGAAACTTGGGGAGGGCACTCCCTCCCTCGTGGACCCGTTCGGCGGCTTGACCGACCTCGCCGCCAGGACCCTCCGCACCCCGATCGGTCCGTCGGTCTCCTTTTCGGATGACCCGCTCCGGATGGTCCGCCTGTTCAGGTTCATGGCCGAACTCGGCTTCCATCCCAACCCCGAGGAAGTGGAGGCCGTGGCCGACATGAAGGAGCGCCTGGACATCGTGAGCGCCGAGCGGATCCGGGACGAGTTCTCGAAGCTGGTGCTGGGGGAGTGGGCGTCGCCTGCCCTGTCCCTGATGATCGAGTCGGGGCTGGCCGCCGGGTTCATCCCGGAGGTCCCGGCGCTGGCGATGACCGAGGATCCCGACCACCGGCACAAGGATGTGCTGGCCCACTCGCTGGCCGTGATGGCCAAGACCGAGCGCGACCTGGTGCTCCGCCTGGCCGCCCTGTTCCACGACGTCGGCAAGCCGGACACCCGAAGGTTCGACGGTCCGAAGGTGACCTTCCACCATCACGAGGTGGTGGGGGCCGTCATGACCCGCAAACGCCTGCGCCGACTCCGCTATCCGAAGGCCATAGTGGACCAAGTCGCCGAGTTGGTCTTCCTGCACATGAGGGCCCACACCTTCAAGATGGGATGGACGGACTCGGCCGTACGGCGCTACGTGCGCGACGCGGGGGAGTTGCTGCCGAAACTCAACCAACTCGCCAGATGCGACGTCACCACCCGGAGCGACCGGCGGGCACGGCGGATCCAGCGCCAACTGGACGAGTTGGACGAACGGATAGAGCAGCTACGAGCCCAGGAGGAGATCGATTCTCTGCGCCCGCCCATCGACGGGCATGATGTGATGGCCTACCTCGGGATCGGTCCCGGTCCGATGGTGGGTTCCATGCTCCGGATGCTCCTCGCCAAGCGGATCGACGACGGCCCCTACGAGCGCTCGGAGGCCTTCGCTCTGGTACGGGAGTTGGCCCTCGCGGAAGGCATGGACGATCCGGGCCCTGTGCCGTCGTAGGAGGAGCTGGCTCTTGACGGCTGCTTGGGGACCGCCGCCACCGCTCGTCGGCGTCCGTGACCCCATCCCGGAACCGGACCGACGCCCGCGTGAACCGGGGGCGACGGCATGAGGCGGGAGTGGAGGGTTCTGGTCGCCTGCACTCCGGCCATTATCATCCAGGGGTTGGACATCACGATGATCAACCTGGCCCTTCCTTCGATCGGTGAGGGGCTCTCGGCCGAACTAGCCGACCTTCAATGGGTCGTGGCAGCGTTCGCTCTCGCCATGGTCTCGCTGCTTCCCACATCGGCGGCCATAGGCGACCTCTACGGCCGGCGCCGAGCGCTGCTCCTCGGATACGGCATCATGGCTGCCGGGGCGCTGCTCGCGTGGTCGGCGGCTTCGATACCTGTGCTGGTCATCGGGCGGATCGCCCAGGGGATCGGGCTGGCCCTCGGCGCGCCCAACTCCTTCGCGATAGTGGCGCTCTCCTTTCCGCCGGAGGAACGCGGTAGAGCGCTGGGACTGTGGACCGCCATCTCGGCGGTTGCGTTCACGCTGAGCCCGATAGTGGCGGGTTGGCTGGTGGAGTCGTACGGGTTCAACGCGGTATTCGTCCCACTGCTCATGTTCGCGGTGATCGGGGGTGCGGGCAGCTCGATTTGGTTGCCAGCGGACCCGCCCACGCACCGCGGCCGCCTCGACCTTGGAGGGATGGCGGTCGCAACCGGGGCGCTGGCCATGCTGAGCTACGGCTTGATCGAGGGCGGTCGCGACGGGTTCGGGCGTCCGCTCATCGTGGGATCCCTCCTCCTCGGCCTGGCGTGCGCAGGATGGTTCACCCGCCACGAACTCCAGGTCGAGCACCCGATGCTCGACCTGCGCCTGATCGGCCGCCCACCGTTCGGGCAGGTGGTGCTGGCGTCCTTCGCCCTGCACACGGCCAGCGGGGCACTGGTCTTCTTCCTGACCATCTATCTCCAGGCCCTGCTCGGCTACTCCGCGTGGGACACCGCCTACGTGATGCTGGCCTACTCGGTGATGGCGCTGATCGGATCGCCGGTCGCCGGATACCTGACGGATCGAAGAGGTTTCTGGCTGCCTGTCGCGGTGGCGGCTCCCACCATAGGGCTGAGCGCGCTCCTCATGAGCCTCGCCGGCCTGGTATCGCCGGCCGTCGCGTATCTCGTGGTCGCCATGGCGCTGGCGGGGGCCGTGCACGGAGGATTCTTCGTGGGGGCCGGCGCGGCCGCCTCCACCAGGGTCCCCGAGGACCGGACCTCGACTGCGGGTGCCTCCC
This sequence comes from Candidatus Spongiisociaceae bacterium, assembly GCA_965219685.1. Taxonomy (GTDB): domain Bacteria; phylum Actinomycetota; class Acidimicrobiia; order Spongiisociales; family Spongiisociaceae; genus JAPPFW01. The sequence continues at coordinate 3,480,736 of CBDCOH010000002.1, forward strand.
TATCGGTTTCCCGCCATCTCGGCAGCGGGTTCGGGATAGCGGTGTTCGGTGCCCTCGCCACGATGGTGACCAGAGCGAGGATCCGTTCGGCAATCGCCGACGACGCGGACGCCGAGGCGTTGGTCGCCTCGATGAGCTTCGGCGCGCCCCCCGAAGGCATCGAAGCAGCGGTGGCGGCCGCCCATACTGAGGCTTCGCTCACCGCCTTCGGAGTGGTGATGGTGGTGATCGGCGTCTGCTCCCTGGCGGTCGGAGCCCTGGTCGCGCGGCTGTTGCTGACCAAGGGTGGCTGGAGGAAAGCGCGGCGGTGAGTGGTGAGTGGTGAGTGGTGAGTGGTGAGTGGTGAGTGGTGAGTGGTGAGTGGTGAGTGGTGAGTGGTGAGTGGTGAGTGGTGAGTGGTGAATGGTGAATGGTGAATGGTGAATGGTGTTAACTCTGGGAGGGTACTCGACTACCGGGCTAGGACCGACCACGATGAGCCAGCTAGAAGTGGTGGACCCCCATTAGGTGGGGTAGTCGTTCACGGGCAACCGGCAACCACAGGTAGCCTTGTGACCCTATGGAGAGGGCGTCCGACGAGGAAGGAACACGAGGATGGCGGCGGTGACCGAAGAACTTCGGGAACTCGTGGGGCGGCGCGCTGTCTACACGGCCCCCGACGAAGTAGGCAGATCCGCGATCCGCTACTTTGCCCGGGCTGTCGGCGATCCGTGCCGGCTTTACGTCGACGCCGACTATGCCCGCGAGCACGGCTACGAGGACGTGATCGCACCGCCCACCTTCGTGTGCGAAACCAACCAGTACATGCCGGGCGAACCCGATCGGGACGGCTACCCCGGACATTCGTGGGGTATCGAGTTGGAGGGTACCCGCATGATCCGGGGGGGTCACGAGTACGAGTTCCACCGGCCGCTATACCCCTCGGACGTCATCACGGCGACCTGGACCATCACCGACGTCTTCGCGAAGGAGGGTTCATCCGGTAGCTTGACCTTCCTCGTGTCGGAGGCCCGGTACACGAACCAGCGAGCCGAGCTGATCGCGGTGAACCGCGAGACGCTCATCTTCCAGGAGATCTGATATGCCGATGCAGGTCGAGGTGGGTGACCCGCTCCCCGGGTTCGGCCGGAACCTGGATCAGGCCCGGCTCGTGATGTACGCCGGCGCCACCTGGGACTGGCACCGCCTCCACTACGACACTGAGTACGTGAGGGAGCACAAGCTGGCTGCGCCCCTGGTCGACGGCCAGATGCTGGGAGCCCTGTTCGCCGAGCAGGTGTATCGTCACTTCGATCCCGGGGCCCGCATCACCGCCATGAAGCTCCGGTTCCGGTCGATGGTCTATGCCGGTGAGCGGGTCGAGATCAGCGGCGAAGTCAGTTCTGTCGGGCATGCCGACGGTGGTCGGACAGTGGTCTGCAACCAGGCGGCCGCCGTTGGATCCCGGACCACCACCATCTGCCTCACCGAGGTTCTCCTACCGGGGTAGGCGGGGCGGGACCACCCCGTCCCGACGCCAGGAGTCCGGAGCTCGCGAAAAACCGCGACCTCCGCTCAGCTCGATGGGCCCCTCCCCCGCGGCCACCACCGTCGTCCTGGAAGGCAGGTGTGCGCGGAGCTCCCCGTGTGGCCCCGGGGCCCTGCCTCTCCAGCCCCCGACAGGGCCAGAACATCATGGATGACCGCCGCGTCCGGACCGGCGTTGCTTGTGCTTCGGCAGGATCCATCATGCACGAGGGGTGTGACACGTTCAACCCCCTTGTGGCAGAGGGCGTCCTGAGGGGCGCTTTGCGGAGGGTGTCGAGCGGAATGCCGGTGGCCCTGGACGGTCGGCCGTCAGCCGCGCCTTCGCTCGATTGCCTTCAGAGCCTCCCGCCTGCTGAGAGTCGACAGGCGGTGGCGGTTCGCGGCCACGAAGTCGATCACGACCTCAGGGCCGGTCTTCGAGTACTCCCTCAGGGCCCAGCCGATCGCCTTCCGCAGGAAGAACTGCTTCTCGGCGATGGACGGTTCGATCAGGGCGAAGAGAAGGCCGGGGTCGGTGTCGGCCTTGAAGCGGAGCTGGGCGAGGATGGCCGTCCGGCGCCTCCAGATGTCGGCGTCCTCGGCCCACGACAGCAGTACCGGCCGGATGTCCGCGGGGTACGAAGCGAGGAGGTGACCCATGTGCTTGCCCGCCAGTTGATCGACGTAGTCCCACCAGGCGCCGGTGACGATCATCTCCTCCAGCATCGGCAGGCAGGCGGGCCGCAGCCACGTCCGGTAGCGCGGCGCGTACGCCATTTCGATCGCTCCGTAGCGCTCCTCCCTGCGAGTAGCCGAACGCCATGTCTCAAGGATGACGTCCTCCCAGGAGGCCGGGTCCGGGATCGGGTGGGCCTTGATCACGGCTCGGGCAATGCGCCGGACCTCCGGAACCCTGACACCGTGAAAGGGCAGATCCGACTTCATGTACCGCTGCTGGCCCTTGGCACGCTCCGGGTCACCGGCGGCGGACAGGCGGGCGATCAGGTCGGCCCGCAGGGATAGGGTCATCCAGGATCGGAGCGGTACTTCGGGCAGCGCCGGGGGGCACGGATCACGTGTCAGCCCACCGCCTAGTCGTCCAGAAAGCTCGCCACGCGGGTCTTGGGTCGTCCCACGATGGCGCGATCTCCACGAACTACCACCGGTCTCTGCAGGAGTGCCTTGCGTCGCTCAAGCAGATCCACCACCGCAGCGGGGTTACCAACGTAGTCGCCGGCGACCAGGCCGAGCTTCCTGAAGTTGTAGTCCTTCCTCACCAGGTCCTCCACGGGATCCTCGAGGATCTGCGCCAGCCACTGGAGGGTGGCGCGGTCCGGGGGCGTCTTCATATACAGCACCAACTCCACGTCGAGCCCTCGCTCCTCGGCGACCGCCAAGGCGTTTCGCGACGAGCTTCAGTGGGGGTTGTGGAAGATCGTGACGTCAGCCATCGGGAGCCCCTTCCGTTGCAGCAGGATCGAAATCCACCAATTCTCGGGCGGAGGCTAATACCGTCCCACCCCTGATGACTTCCCGACCGGTCGCGGTGGGCGTCCTAGCGACTGTGCTCACCCTTTTCCTCGTGGCCGACCAGGCCGCGATCGCCACGCCCGACCAGTACCTGCCCGCCAATCCCGTGCTCCAGCCGGGCGAGTCGCTCGCGCCCGGCCAGGCGGTGGCGTCGTCCAACGGCCGTTTCCGGCTCGTCTTCCAGCGTGACGGGAACCTCGTCCTCCTCGGGGACGGTTCGGTCCAGTGGACGTCGGGCACGGCGGGACTGGGTGCGGACAGAGTGGTCCTGCGCAACGGCGTGCTCGAGATGTCCCGGTCCCTTCAGTGGGGATCCGAGATGGTATGGAAGTCGAGAAGCGTCGGCGCTGGCGGGGCCGTACTCTCCGTCAGGGACGAGGGCGGGGTCGTCATCCGGCGCGAGGGCAGCCCGATATTCTGGTCGGCGGCACTCCCGGCTCCCGACGTGGGCCTTGCGGGGATCAAGCACGTCGTCTACGCGCGGGGTGATCAGATGGTGTGGCTGGTGGGCGCCGACGGCACCCTCTTCGACTCCTATCCCGTGAGCGGCCGTGCCACCTGGCCGGTACCCGGGCGCTACAAGGTGTTGTCCAAGTCACCGCGGTCGCAGGCCCTGGCCGGACATGTGTGGATGGAGCACATGGTGCGTTTCATCCAACCGAAAGGCCGGGCGGCCACGGGCTTCCACTCCATCCCGGTCACGTGGAGCGGGAGACCGATCCAGACCGAGGAGCAACTGGGTACGTTCCGTTCCTTGGGCTGCGTGCGCCAGCGGAACGACAAGGCCGAACAGCTATACGACTGGGCACCCCTCGGCACGCCGGTCATCGTGGTCGCCTGACACCACTATCGGGTCCCGGTCGGTAGGGAGAGGGTTTCTCAAGCGGTAACCCCGCCGTAGAGCGCGAAAAATAGGGCGTGAAAATACCCTCATATAGAGGGCGCGCGGGTACCGCGAACCGATACGATTTCGCACTCTCATGTCTTTTACGCGAGTGCGCGCGATGGCGATCAGCGCCCTGGCGGCAGCGGTGGCGCTGGCCTCAACGGTCGGTCCGGCGGCTTCCGCCCTACATCAAGCCGCACTGCCCGATAGATGGGTGCTGGAGGCAGGCGAGGTTCTGACCCCCGGTCAGGCGCTGGTCTCCCCGAACGGCCGCACGAAGCTCCGATTGGATCATGACGGGGATCTGGTCCTCTACCGGGATGGCGCGCCCACGTGGTCGTCCGGCACCACGGGCACCGGCGCCGACAGAGTGATCATGCAGGCCGACGGCGAATTGGCACTCTACGGGCCGCTTGCCTACGGCGCCCAGCCCGTCTGGAGGTCGAACAGCGGAGGATTCCCGGGGGCGGTTCTGTCGGTGCAGGACGAGGGTGGGGCGGTGGTTCGCGGGCCGGAAACCCCGATCCTCTGGTCGGCAGCCCTTCCGGCCCCCGACGTGGGCCTTGCGGGCGTGAGGCACATCGTCTACGGGCGGGGTGATCAGATGGTGTGGTTGGTGGCGGCCGACGGCACGCTGTTCGACTCCTATCCGGTCAGCGGTAGGGCCACCTACCCGCGACCGGGCCGCTACAACGTGTTCTCAAAGTCACGGTACACGCAATCTCGAACGGGAACCGTCCTGATGGAATACATGGTGCGCTTCCTGAAACACTTGCCGGCCAGGTCGGTGGGTTTCCACACCATCCCCGTGACTCGTTCGGGAAGGCCCGTCCAGACGGTCGACGAGCTGGGACAGTTCCGTTCGGCGGGATGCGTGCGCCAGCGGACCGACAAGGCCGAGCAGCTCTTCCACTGGACGCCGGTCGGGACGCCCGTGGTGGTACTCGCCTGAGGCCGTCCGAGGCTTGCGGTTGCCGGTAGCCCCTGTCCACTGATCTATTGTCTGGGGCCGAGCTAGTACGTAGGAGTTGCCATGCCGTACAAGGAGACCTGGTTCGGGCGTTACTACGAGGACTTCGAGGTCGGTGACGTGTACCGCTCGCCGATCGGTCGCACCATCACCGAGGCGGACAACGTCTGGATGACGTTGCTCACCATGAACACCAACCAGTCCCACTTCAACGACCATTACGCGGAGACCACCCCGTTCGGCAAACCGATCGTCAACTCGGGCGTGACGCTGGCCATCGTGCTGGGCATGAGCGTGATCGACACGTCACAGAAGGCTTTCGCCAACCTGGGCTGGGACCGGATCAAGCTGACCTATCCGGTGATGGTGGGCGACACCCTCTACGTCGAGTCGCAGGTCCTCGACAAGCGGGAGTCGAAGTCCCGACCCTACGGCGGGATCGTGAAGGTCCGGACCCGAGGCCTCAACCAGGCGGGCAAGACGGTGCTGGTCTACGAGCGTTCGATCTTCATCTACAAACGGACCGCCACCCAGGACAAGGGCTACTGGCCGGAACCGGACGTTCCCATCGAGGAATTGGGCGTCTGATGGACCTCGATCTGTACATCTGGTCCGACTCCTTCCCCGAGTTGGAACAGGTGGCTGCATCGGCGGAGCGGGCCGGTTTCCGTACGCTGTGGTCGGCGGAGTTGGACCGTTCCGCCTTCATCCCCGTGGCGGTGATGGCCCGGGCGACCTCCGAGATTCGTCTCGGTACTGGAATCGCGTGGGCGTTCCCCCGCAGCCCGATGGTCACAGCCCTGACGGCGCTGGATCTCGACGAGTTGTGCGGCGGGAGGCTGGTGCTCGGCCTGGGAAGCGGGGTCCGTCGCCTCAACGAAGCATGGCTGGACGTTGAATGGGACCGTCCCGTCCTGCGCCTGGACGACACCGTCCGCATCGTGCGCGCCTTGGTGGCCGGAGCGCATGAAGGCCGGCCGATCCGCCACGACGGGGCCGCATCGATCGACCTGCGCGGCTACCGGCGCGCCTTCCATCCGGCGCGCACGGAGATCCCCGTGTATCTGGCGGCGGTGGGGGAGCAGATGACCCGGCTCGCGGGCCGCACCGCCGACGGATGGCTGGCCCACGAACTCGGCTCTCCCGAGTACGTCCGGCGGCGGATCCTGCCCAACATCCTGGACGGTCTGGCCCGGGCAGGTCGAGAGCGTGACCGGATCGACCTGGTGGCGTCGGCCTGCGGCATGGTCCTACCCGACGGTAGGGAAGCCCTGCGCAACACAGCCGGGCTGGTGGCCTTCTACGCGTCGGTGAAGACCTACACCGCGTTCTTCGCCTTCCATGGATTCGAGCATGAGGCGCGACGCATCCAGGCTTTGTTCAGGCAGGGTGACATCCGGGGGATGATCGAAGCGGTCCCCGACGAGATGGTCGACACGCTCACGATCTCGGGAACGCCCGACCGTGCCAGGGAAAAACTCGCCGCCTACGAAGGCCTGGTAGACACGGTCAAGCTCAGCCCCCCCACGCACTTCGTATCGAAGGAAGTCACCCGAGCCGCCCAGCAGTCTCTGATAGATACGTTCGGTAGTCGGTAGTCGGTCGCACCGGTTGATCAGTGGGGCTGCAAGGAGAGGATGTTGCTCGCTGGCCAAGCGCAAAGTACGACCCCTCGCTTGAGCCTGTCAGTGGCCAGTGACCTGAATCCCTCCGCGACCCGAGTCACCTCAGCACCGCGATGATGATCGCCGCTGCGCTTGCCACTAGCCCGGTCATCCATCCGACGATCCACCGGGTCTGCTCGGCGAAGCGCTTCTCGATATCGGCGCGGAGGCCGGAGATGGCGGCGTCGAGCCGGTCCTGGCTCACGTACCGATCAGTAGCGGTGGACACAGACTCTCCCTCCCTCTCTTCCCCACCCTACCTAGCTACCAGCAGTAGTCAAAAGGAGTTATCATTCACCATTCACCATTCACCATTCACCATTCACCATTCACCACTCAATCAATCACCGCTCGCTCCGACACCAGGCCCTTGGCGATCACCATCTTCATGATGTCGTTGGTGCCCTCGCCTATCACCATGAGGGGCGCATCGCGGTAGAGACGCTCGATGTCCAGTTCCTGGGAGTAGCCCATCCCGCCGTGGATCCGCATCGAGTCGAGGGAGTTCTCGACGCCGGCCTCGGATGCGAAGTACTTGGCCATTCCCGCCTCGATGTCGACCCGCTTGCCCTTGTCCGCCTCGGCGGCCGCCCACCAGGTGAGCAGCCGCGCCGCCTGCACCTTCGTGGCCATCTCGGCGAGCTTGAGCTGGATGGCCTGGAACCCGGAGATGGGCTTGCCGAACGCGTGCCGCTCCTTGCTGTACGCGAGGGCCTGGCTGTAGGCCTCCTGGGCTATGCCGACGCCCCGCGCGGCGATGTTGATGCGCCCGATCTCGAGGCCGCTCAGCACCTGCTGCAGGCCGCGGCCCTCCACGCCACCCAACAGGTTCGCCGAGGGAACCCTCACGTCGTCGAGCCGCACCTCGCAACTCTCGGTCCCCTTGTATCCGAGCTTGGGAAGATCGCGCGACACCTCGAAGCCCGGCGTGCCGCCGTCGACGAGGAGCACGCTCATGCCCCGATGGGCCGGCACGGCTCCGGGATCGGTCTTCACGAGCACCGGTAGCGGGTCGGCGAAGCGGGCGTTGGTGATCCACATCTTGGTACCGCTGATGATGTAGTCGTCACCGTCGCGGACCGCCCGGGTCTTGATCCCCTGCAGGTCGGTTCCGGCATCGGGCTCGGTGAGGGCGAGCCCCGTACGCCTTTCCCCGGTCGCGAGGTCCGGCAGGTACGTCGCCCGTTGTTGCTCGGTCCCGTGCTTGGCGATCATGAAGCACGAAAGGCTGTGGCTTCCCAGGATCCCGGCTATCCCCATCCACCCGCGGCTGATCTCCTCGAACACGATGGCCAGGGTGATCAGGTCGGCGCCCAGGCCGCCGTACTCCTCGGGAACGGTGAGCCCGAACAGGCCCAGTTGCTTCATAGTCGCGACTATCTCGGTGGGGTAGCGGCCGCTGTGCTCCCACTCGATGGCAACGGGCCGTATCTCGCGGTTGACGAAGTCGCGAACGGTGGAGCGAAACAGCGCGTGCTCCTCGCTCAGGCTGAAGTCCATCAGTTCACCTCCGGGTCGGTTTCGAAAACGGGAAGGTTCCGGCCATCGGCCAGCGGTGTCCACGCCAGCCGGACCGGCGCGTCACAGCGTACGCCGGTTCCGGTCACGGTAGCCAGGATACGGGGTCCCTCGTCGAGGGTAACGATGGCGATCGTGTAGGGCGGCTCGAACGTGGCGGGATCCGGTGACCGGTGGCTGTGAGTGAACGAGTAGATGGTGCCGAGGCCCGCCGCTTCCACCCATCCCAGGTCTGTCCCTCCGCAGCGCACGCACATCGCTCGCGGGTAGTGCTGCCTGTGCCCGCACGATCCGCAGCATTGGACCAGCAGGCGGCGTTCCCGGGTGGCCTCCCACCATTGCCGCGCTTCGGGGGAGACATCGGGCATCATCGGTCCACTCCCAGGATCACCGTCCCGTGGGTGGAGAGCAGGCCACCGGTGCCGTGGGCCAGGGCCAGTTCCGCGCCCGGCGCCTGCCGGTCGCCCGCATCGCCCCTCAACTGGCGGACCGCCTCGACCAGCAGCAGCACCCCGTACATGCCGGGATGGCAATAGGACAGGCCACCCCCGTTGGTGTTCATCGGAAAGGTCCCGCCAGGCCGGGTGCGGCCGTCCGCCACGAATGCCCCTCCCTCGCCGCGCCCGCAGAAGCCGAGGGCTTCGAGGGTGAGGAGGACCGTGATGGTGAAGCTGTCGTACAACTCGACGACATCGACGTCCTGCGGTCCCACACCGGCCTCGGCGAAGGCCCGGGCGCCGGCCTCCACCGCTCCGGTCCGGGTCAGGTCCGGGATCTGTGACATCGATATGTGGGTCGTGCTCTGGCCGCACCCGAGGACCCTGACCGGCGGCATCGGCATGTCCCGGGCCCGGTCCAGGGAGGTGAGCACCACGGCGCCTCCCCCGTCGACCACCAGGCAGCAGTCCAACCTGTGGAGCGGCGTGGAGATCATGGGGGAGGCCATCACGTCGTCCACCGTGATGGAACCGGCCCCGTAGCGGTAGGCCTTCGGGTTGAGCAGTGCCCACTCGCGGGCGGCAACGGCGATCTCCGCCAGTTGCTCGCCGGTCGTTCCGTACTCGTGGAAGTGCCGCTGGGCTGCCATGGCGTACAGCGACAGGGGGCTCAGCACCCCGTAAGGCGCCTCGTACTGGGTGCTCGGCGTGTGGGCCTCGGCCACCCCTCCGAGCCGGCGGCTGGCCGCCGAACGCTGGTTGGAGCCGTAGGAGATGAGCACCGCTTCGCATCGTCCGGAGCGGATCGCGTCGACAGCCGCCCCCACCATGAACTCGAAGGAGGACCCGCCCTCCATCGTCGAGGAGACCCATGCCGGTTGCAGCCCCCAGTACTCGGCCATCGCCGTGGCGCTGAAGCGTTCCACCCCGGTGGTGGCGAGCCCGTCCACGTCGGAGAAGCCCAAGCCGGCTTCGCCCAGGGCGGCCCGCGCCGCCTGGGTCTGGAGTTGGTAGATGGACAGTCCCGTGACGCCGAGATCGGACTCGCCGACGCCCACCGCCGCAACCTCCCGGTCAGGCACCGTCGCTACCGCCTAGGAGGGGAGAGCCATGGCCAGAGGGTCGATCTCGATTAGGAACTCCTTCCTCAGCAGCGAGTGGCACAGGGCGCCGGTCGACGCCGGCCACGGCTCGGCGAGGAGCCTCCTGCGCACCCCTGCCACCCCCCGGTATCCCCTCAGGCCCTCCGGCGTCACGTACTCGATGGTCTTGATCAGGTTGCGGGGCCCCATCCCGGCCGCCTCGAGGACCTTCAGAATGTTGGAGTAGGTGTACTCGGCCTGGGCGGCCACGTCCCCCGGAAACAGCGCCCGGCCGGTCTCAGGGTCGAGAGCGGCCTGGCCGGACATGAACAGCATGTCGCCGGCCCGCACGGCGGGGGAGTAGGTGAGGCGCTGGTAGCGGTCCCATCCAGGGTTGACCGCCGCAGCCTCGGCGCGGGAGGCGGTGAAATCGTACGAGATCAGGACCCGGTCGTCGCTCGCCACCCTTTCCTGGAGTATCCCGGCCGCGCCCGGATACACCGGTCCCAGGAACTCCCGGCGGGGGCGGCCCGTGTACCGGTAACCCTCCAGCGCTTCGGGACGGATCATCTCCAGGGTCTTCACGACGTTGCTCATGCCGAGCCCACAGGCCCCGAGTACCCGCTCGGCGTTGCGGAAGATCTGGCGGACCTGCGCTTCGGGGTCGCCCTCACCTACCAGGTCGCCGGCATCGTCGTAAGGCAGGACGGTGCTCAGATACACGACGTCCCCGGCGGCGCGGGCCGGCGCCCAAGCCTCTCTCCCCCCGGTTCCCCCACCGCATGCCCGGCCGCCTCCCCGGTCGGCGGTCACTTCGATCTCGATCAGCGCAGCCGGCCTGAGCAGGCGATGGACGACCACTGTGTTCACCGCCGGTCGGCGCGGACCGAACACCTCCCCCCGGACGGCTTCGGCCGCGGCGTAGTGGTCCACTCCGGCGACGGTGACGTTCTCGACCACCCGTGTCACGTCCTCGAAGCCCAGGCCTGCGGCCCGCAGGATCGTTCCGATCTTGCGGTAGGCGGTGCGGGTCTGGTCGGCCATGTCCCCGTTGACCACGATCCGGGACCGCTCCGGGTCGTACTCCGAGGCCGAGTGGCCAGAGAGGGTGGCCCGGTCCGGCCCCAGCGATAGGCCAAGGGAGAAGGAATAGCGCGAGTAGTCGAACCACGGGAAGCTGTCGGGCCTGATCGCGGCGGGGGTCATGGACGGCTGGTCATGGACATGAGTTCCCCCACCGGCAGCGCGGCGTCCTCGATCACCAGCTTGGCGATGCCCTCGGGGTTCTCGACCGAGCCCGCCACGTTCGACAGGAACTTGTCGAGCAGGGCGCCCTCGTCGACGGGTTGGCCGGGGGTGGCTGAACCCGTGGTCACGGTCCGGGAGATGGTTGTCCCGTCGTCGAGGGTGATGGTCACGTCTCCGGGCGCCTCCGCAAGCGACCCGTCGAAGGCTCGGCGATGCACGAACACCTTGGCGGCCAGGCGGCGCACGTCCTCCCTCCCGAGTTGCTCCTCCGTGAAGTGGTCGACGCTTAGGTACCCGTCGAGGAGCATCGTGGCGACGTTCCACTGCACGCTGAACTTGGCTTCGTGGGTCGTGCGGGGCCTGAGCCGGGACTCCCTGGGCTCGGCTACCACCACCAGGGAGTCCCTGGGCAGACCGATGTCGATACGGCCGATGCGGCCCGGGTCCAGGTCGTCGGGTAGCAGGCCGAGGGTGTCGAGGGTGGCGTGGGAGTACTGGCAGACGGGATACGGCTTGGTGGTCATCTGCGTCGCTTCCCAGGACTCTCCCAACCCGGTGGTGACCCCGCCGGTGTCCACCGTGGTGTCGGCATAGGCGCGGTACACCCCCCACCCGCCTTCGAGGATGCTGGAGGGCCCGGTCGCGCCGCGGGCGGCCATGCGGGCGGCCATCACCGCCGAGAGTCCGGCCCAGCCGGGGTGGAGCGGCTTCGTCAAGGATGCGGTGGAGAGGAACTCGAGCGAGCCGGCAGCCTGGCTTCCGGCTATCCCGAGAGCGTTGACGGTCGCGCCCTCGTCGAGCCGGAGAAGGCGGGATGCGGCGAGGGTCGCTCCGAAGATGCCGACCACGCTGGTGGCGTGGAACCCCCGGTTGTGGAACTTCCGGGTGGCGGCCGCTCCGACCCGCACGGCCATCTCGACGCCGACCACGTAGGCGTCGACCGCGGTGTCCAGAGTCGCGTCGACCACCTCGGAGACCGCCAGCACCGACGGGAGCACCGCGGCCGAGCCGTGGAGTATCGCCGCGGCGTGGGTGTCGTCGAAGTCGAGGGCATGGATGAGGGTGCCGTTGGCGAGCGCGGCCATCGGCGCCGGATGGAGGGTGCCATCTCCGAGGATGCTCGCCTCGGCGGGCGCCGTGTAGCTCATCGCCTCGGCAACGGCGAAGTTGACGGCCCCCAGCCGGGCCGCTGCCAGCCCGGTTCCCAAGGCGTCGAGCACATGCCACCTGGCGGCCCTCCTCACGTCGTCGGGGACGGCATGCAGCCGGGCGCTCCAGTCGGCGAATCGTTCGGTCAGGGTGGCTGGATCGGGCATGGCGGCTAACCGAGGGCGCCGCTGTCGCCGAGAGAGCGGATAGTGTCGCCGTCGTAGCCGAGCAGTCCTCCCAGTATCTCGTCCGCGTGCTCGTTGCGGCGGGGCGCTCTGGCGTAGGAGATGTCGTCCGGGTCGCCTACCCGGACCGGGCTGGCCACCGAGCCCACCGGCCCCAACACTTCGTTCGGCGTCTCCATCAGCAGCTTGCGGGCGGCGGTATGGGGATGGTTCAACGCCGCGGGCACGTCCTGGACAGGTCCGGTGGGGACACCTACCTCCTTCAGGCGGGCGATCCAGTACTCGGCGGGTTGGCGGGCGAACAACTCGTCGAGGATGGCGATGAGGGCGTCGCGATGCTCACCCCGGTCGGCGAAGGTCGCGTAGTCCGGATGATCGGCCAGTTCGGGGCGGCCCACCGTCTCCGCAACCCGGTCGAAGAACTTTTCCTTGGCGCAGCCGACCAGGAACCACTGCCCGTCGCTCCCCTGGAACAGCTGGAAGGGGACCAGAGACGGATGGGCAGACCGGGTGGTGCGGGAGGGAAGCCAACCCCGGCTGAGATGCCACGTCGCCGGGTAGGTGAGAAGCGACACGGCCACGTCGTACAGGCTGATATCGCAGTCCATCCCCTTGCCGTCGCGCCGGGCGGCGTGCACGCCGGTCAGGAGCGCGATCGCTGCGACGAACCCTCCCGAGTAGTCCACGAGGGAGATGCCGGTCTTGGTCGGCGGTCCGTCGGGTTCCCCGGTCAGGCTCATCCAGCCGGCCAGCCCCTGCAGGATGTAGTCGTAGCCGGGCTCGGCCGATAGCGGCCCGGTCATGCCGAATCCGCTCACCGACACGCAGACGATGCGCGGGTTGATCCCGCACAGATCGTCATAGCGGATCCGGAGCTTGGCCGGTACGTCCCCCCGCAGGTTCGACAGGACCGCGTCGCTCTTGGCCACCAGGTCCTCGAACACGCGGCGGCCCTCCGGGGTGGACAGGTTGAGGGAGAGGCTCTTCTTGTTCCGGTTGAAGGTCTCGAAGAACAGGCTGTCCTCGCCCTCCTGGAAGGGAGGGATGTAGCGGCCGACGTCGCCGCCGAACCGCGGGTCCTCGATCTTGATGATCTCCGCACCCAGATCGGCGAGGTGGAGCGTGCTGAACGGACCCGCGCCGTACTGCTCGACGGCGACGACCCGTATGTCCTCCAGCGGTCTCATACTGCGTGGATCCTAGTTTGGTTGCCGGCGGCTGGTGGCTGCTCCCGGACACCGCGGGCGGGGCCGGTCCAGGCCCGGGGACTCGATGTGGGCGGGAGCTTACGGAACATATGGGGCCACCGGCGGCCGCACCTTCAGGGAACCATGTTCAGCGGCGCAGCACCCGTCCGCTTCTCGAACCGGTCTCCAGACCGTCGACCACGGTGGGTCCCCCGTTCACCAGCACGTGGCGGACGCCGGTCGCCGGACGGTTGGGTGCGTCCAGGGTCCCCCGATCCGAGAATCCATCAGGGTCGAAGACCACCACGTCGGCCTGCTTGCCCTCGTCCAGGCGACCCCGGTCGGTGAGGCCGATCCGGTCCGCCGGCTGCGCGGTCAGCTTGTGGACGGCCTCTTCGAGGGTCAGCTCCCGCCGTTCCCTGACCATGGACCGGAAGAAGGATCCCGCCCATGTGTAGGCGCCGAGGAAGGTGGTCCCGGCCAGAGGGCCATCGGTGCACAGGGCGGTGGCGTCCGACTCGGTGGTGCACAGGGGGTGGCGGAAGGCGTGGGCGAGCATGTCGTCGTCGTAGGAATGGACGATGAGCAGGGCCCCATGGGGATCGTCACCCTCGGCCAGCAGCAGGTCGTACATGGTGTCGAAGGGATCGCCGCTGGAGGGGGTCAGTTCCGCGATGCTGCGGCCGACCTTCCCCGGGGAGCCCTCGCTGCAGAACAGCGCGACCCGGTCCCATCCGCCCAGCCCGAACGAGGAGATGATGCTCTCGTAGCGCTTCAGGCGTTCCCTGGTGGACCGGTCGCTCAGGTAGCGCCGCAGCCGACCCGGACCTCCGTCGACCGCCCAAGAGGGTAGAACCGCGCTGAGGTTGGTGATTCCGTGCAGCCTGGTGTGGGCGTCGAACTCGACGTCCATCCCTCCGTCGTGGGCGGCCTCGACCAGTTCGATGCAACGCTCGAGGGAGTCCGGTGGACCGCCCCGCCGGGGGATGATATGCGACAGTTGCAGGCGCACTCCCGTCTCGGCGGCCGCCCGCAACCCCTCCTCGACCGCCTCGATCGCCAGCACCTCCCGGTTGCGTTCGTGCGTCGCATAGAGCCCGCCACGGCGGGCCGTCACCCGGCACAACTCGACCAGCTCCTCCTCCGACGCTTCACGCTCGGCGGGATACTCGAGCCCGGTGGAGAACCCGAACCCTCCCGCATCGAGTCCCTCCTCGAGCAGCCGGCCCATCCGGACGGTCTCGTCTCGGGTTGCCGGCCGAGTCACGTCCTCGACCACTGCCAGCCGCAGGTTCCCGTTCGGCACCAGGGTCGCCACGTTCAGGGCCGGTCGGGCTTCCTCCAACCGGGCCAGGTAGCCCTCCATCGTCGTCCAGTCGATCGGCAGGACATCCTGGTAGCCGTAGATGTTGCCGGTGAAGGCCTCGACATTCGGCCCCACCGGCGCGCAGCCGTGGCCGCAGTTGCCCACCAACTCGGTGGTCACCCCCTGGTATATCTGGCTGTGGGCCCGGGGATCGATCAGCAGCGTGAAGTCCGAATGGCTGTGGATGTCGATGAAGCCGGGCGCCACCACCGACCCGGCGGCGTCGAGCGACTCCCGGGCGCCCGCTCGGCTCAGGTCGCCGATCGCGCTGATCCGGTCCCCGGCTACTCCGATGTCGGCGTGGAAGGCGTCCGCGCCGGTTCCGTCCACCACGCGGCCTCCCCGGATAGCCAGGTCGAACATCGGCGACCTCCCTTGCTCCGTTCACGCCGACGGCTCCACGGTGAACGGTAACCGCTATTGCCCGCTGCCGTCCCGGCCTAGACTTCGTCGGACACAACACCCGGTCATCCTGGGAGGGGTCCGCAGCGGGCGGCCCGGTTACCGGGACCCGAAGCAAGGACGGACCCGATGAAGCACCTGCGCATTCCGATGATCATCCTGGCTGCTATCCATGTCGCTTTCACCGTCTTCACCGCGATGGTGGGGGCCTTCGCCGACGGCGGCTCGATCCCCGAGCGGATCCTCGTGAGCCTTGTCCACCCGGTCGCGGCGATCCTGCTCCTCGTGGCGGTCTCCTCCTCCAAGCCGCTCGCGAGGAAACTGCGGCGGGCAACCCTCGCGGTGGTGCTGATAGCGGTCGCGGCGGACATCGTGCTGGCTGTTCTGATCGGCCAGGGTGCGGTGAAGGGTGATTGGAGCCTGCCGCTGGTTTTCGCAATCGTTCCGGTGTTGGGCCTCGCCTACATGTCGACCACGGCCGGAGAGAGTGGTGAGTAGTGAGTGGTGAGTAGTGAGTGGTGAGTGGTGAGTGGTCGTCCATTCACCACCCACCAGGGTGGGCGAGAGAGGACTCGAACCTCCACGAGCTAAAATGCTCACTGGGTCCTGAACCCAGCGCGTCTACCAATTCCGCCACTCGCCCGGACCCCGCATAGTACCGGGCGGCGTACCGGCTAGCCACATCACAGGCGTAGGCTGGTGGGGTGAGAACGGATGAAGGGACGACACCCGAAGACCTCGCGGCCGCGCTGAACTCCGAGCCGGTAGCGCTGGACGCCTTCCGCCGGCTACCGCCCAGCCACCGGCGCGAGTATCTGGACTGGATCGGCGAGGCCAAGCGGCGGGACACCCGGCGCCGCCGCATCGAGAAGACGATCAGGATGTTGCATGGCTAGCTCCCGAGCGGCCCCGGTCGTTTCGAGGCGCCATGAGCCATCGGGTGGACGGGCGTGAAGCGTTTCACGCTCCTGGCCCTGGCAGGGCTTCTGATCCTTGCTCTCGCCACGGGCCTCGTCGCCCAAGGGCTGGGGACCATCTGGTCCAGGGCCGCGACGATCGCTCACGGTCTCGTGGGCCTGTCCTTCCTGCTGCTGGTTCCCTGGAAGTCGCCGATAGTCGGTTCGAGTCTGCGCCGCCGGCGGAGAGGGGCCGTCTGGTCCATCGCACTCCTGGTCGCCGTCGTCGTGACCATTGCGTCGGGCCTGCTCCAGATGACCGGCACCGTCCGGTCGATCGGTCCCCTGACCACCATGCAGGTCCACATAGGGGCCGCGGTGCTTGCGGCGGGCCTGGGAGTCTGGCACTACCGGAGCCGCCCGGTCCGGCCCCGCCCGGCGGATCTGCAGAGGCGCAACCTGGTCCGGGTGGCCGTCCTCACCGCTGGCGCCGGCGTCTTGCTCGCCGGGTGGGAGACCACGGTCGGCGCTACCGGCTGGCCGGGCGGCAGGCGCCGGTTCACCGGGTCGCACGAACGGGGGAGCGGCAACCCGGCCGCGATGCCGGTCACCCAGTGGTTCACCGACAAGGTGCCCCGCCTCGACCGGACCGAGGTGACCGTCGCCGGCCGGGTTTTCGGGGCGGACGACTTCGCCAGGCTGCCCCACGACACGTTGGAGGCCACGCTCGACTGCACGAGCGGCTGGTACTCCACCCAGGAGTGGCGGGGGGTGCGCCTCGACCGGCTCCTGGGGGATGTCCAAGGGGAGAGCATCGCGGTCCGCTCGGCGACCGGCTACATCCGCCGGTTCCCGGCCGACGAGGCCGATCGGCTATGGCTGGCGTTCGAGTTGGGGGGTGCGCCACTCAGTGCCGGGCACGGATTCCCGGCCAGGATCGTGGCGCCCGGCCGGCGCGGCTTCTGGTGGGTCAAGTGGGTCGACTCGATCGAGGTCTCCGGAGTCCCGGCCTGGTTCCAGGTCCCGTTCCCGCTCACGTAATGCGGCCCTACCCGTACCGCCGCCGCCGCAACGTGTGGTGGTGGATCCTTCTCGTATGCCTGCTGGTCGTCGCCGCGGCACTGGTGGTCAACAGCCGGGAGACCGAGATCCGTCGCGAGGCATCCTTCTTCGACGCGACCAGAGCCCTGGCGCAGGAGGTGGACCAGGTTGCCGCCGGGTACCGCCGCCTGGTCACCACCGAGTTGCGGGGAATCACGCGAGACGACTTCGAGGCCCTGATGGACCGGTTGAGCAAGCAGATGGCGCAGCACTCGGCCGGACTGAAGGAGGTCGACGCACCCGGCTCGGCGCGAGCCGCCCGGGAGATGCTGGACATAGCGTTCGAGTCGTGGGCGGCCGGCCTCGACGAGTTCCGGATCGCAGTGACGGAAGTGGTCGACGAGCCGACCAGCACGGCTCCGGTGGCCCGGCTCGGTGGGGCCATCGTCCAGCTCCGGGTGGGGGACCTGATGTATGGCCGCTACCTGGGCGCCGCCGATGCGATGATCGAGGAGTCCGACGTGAGGCTCGGCGAGGTCCCGACGATCGTCTTCGTCAGCGACCATCGGGTACTGCTGGATGCGGCGGGGCTGGCCCGGACGATCCGAAGCAGCACGCAGATGGGGGTCCGGCGTGATGTCGTGATACTGCAGGTGGTCTTCGAGCCGCTGCCGAGCGGAGGACTGGGCGAGGACGGAGAGCGGATCTTCCCGGTAACCGACCAGTTGCAGTTCAGCGCGGTGATCGGCAACCGGGGAAACGTGGACCAGAAGGGCCTCAAGGTCACCGCCCGGGTGATCTCCGAGGCAGGGGAGGTCCTCACCACGCTCGACAGCCACACGGTCGACCTGGCGCCCGGCGATGTCGGATCGGTCCTGTTCCCTCCCACCGCGGTCGATCCCGGCGCCGAGTACATGCTGCGATTCAACCTCACCGTCTTGGAGGACGAGGTCGAGACGCAGGACAACGTGTGGGAATCCCAGATACGGATCAATCCACCGGGGTAGTTGCTAGTTGCTAGTTGCTAGTTGCTAGTGGTGATGGATACCGGTTGTGTTCCGGGCCCAAACGGTATGCACCACCGAGGACGGGCTACCAACTGCCGGCAGCCGGGGCGTAGAATCGGCGCATGATCGACATCTCTGTTCTGAGGCAGGAGCCTGAGAACCTCAAGGCTGCCCTGGCCAGGCGGGGTCTGGATCTGGACGTTGACGCCATGGTGCTGCTTGACGAGGCCCGCCGGAACACCCGCGTGGCGGCAGAGCAGATGCGGGCCGAGCAGAGGAACCTCGGCCGCCGGATCGCTCGTCTCGAAGGCGACTCCAAGCGGGCCGCGATCGCTCGGGCCGGGAAGCTCGCCGCCGACTACCGGAGTACCTTGTCCAGAGCGGATGAGATGGACGAGGAGTTCCGGGAACTCTGGATCAAGGTTCCGAACGTAGCACATGCCAGCGCGGCCGACGGCTTCGCGGAGGAGGACAGCCTCGAGTTCAAGCGATGGGGCGACATACCGGAGCGTGGCTTCCCCTCCAAGGACCACCGGGAGTTGGGTGCTGCCCTAGGGATGATCGACATCGAGCGGGCAGCCAAGGTGTCGGGAAGCCGCTTCGGCTACCTGACCGGCCCGGCTGTGATCATCGAGTTCGGCCTGGTGCGCATGGCGCTCGACCTGTTGGGGCAAGAGGGGTTCACACCGGTCGTCCCTCCCGTCCTGGTTCGCGAGCGGGCGCTCTTCGGCACCGGTTTCTTCCCGGATGACGACCAGCAGGTCTACGAACTGCCACGCGACGACCTGTTCCTCGTGGGGACCTCGGAGGTGGCGCTGGCCGCCTACCACACCGACGAGATCCTCCCGGAGGACGACCTGCCGCTGCGCTACGCGGGATTCTCGAGTTGCTTCCGGAGGGAGGCCGGCGCCGCCGGCAAGGACACCTCCGGCATCTTCCGGGTCCACCAGTTCGACAAAGTGGAGATGTTCTCCTTCTGCCATCCCGACCGCTCGTGGGAGGAGCACGAGTTCCTGCTGTCCCTGGAGGAGGCGATAGTCCAATCCCTCGAGATCCCGTACCGCGTCGTCAACGTGGCGGCCGGCGACCTGGGCTCGTCCGCCGCCAAGAAGTACGACATAGAAGCGTGGATCCCCTCGCAGGGACGCTACCGGGAGATCACCTCGTGCTCGAACACCACCGACTTCCAGAGCCGCCGCCTCCGGATACGCTTCCGCTCGGAGGCCGGAAACCGGCTGGTGCACACCCTCAACGGGACGGCGGTGGCGGTGGGACGCCTCCTCATCGCCCTGCTGGAGAACCACCAGCAGGCCGACGGTTCCGTCGTCGTACCCGCGGCCCTGGGTCCCTACGTCGGCTTCGACAGGGTCGGATGACAGGCGGGCGGGGTTGGTGACATCCCGCCGGCCGGACGCGGTCTTTGCCAAGATCGCCCGCCGGTACGACCTGGTCAACCGGGCGCTCTCCCTCGGGCGGGAGCAGGCCTGGCGCAGATCGGTGATCGACCGCCTCCCCCCCGGCCGCCTGCTCGACCTCGGCGCAGGCACCGGCACAGCCGGACCCCTGTTCGGCGAGCGGCCCGTGATCGCACTGGATCCGGTCTCCCAGATGCTGGCGCTCAACGGCTCGGAGACGAAGGTGGTCGGGATGGGCGAGGCATTGCCCTTCGCGGACGGAGCCTTCGACGCGGTGTTCTCGGCCTACGTATTCCGCAACCTCGACTCGGTGGATGCCACGCTGGCTGAGATCTCCCGGGTCCTGCGGCCCGGCGGCGTGGCGGGTGTCGTCGACCTCGGCCGCCCGAGGAACAGGCTCGCGGCAGCCGCCCATCGGGCCGGATCGGCGTTAGTGGTCCCGCTGGCCGGTGCTCTGGCCGGTGCTCTGGCCGAGTACAGGTACCTCAACCGGTCGCTGGACAAGCTGCCCCCACCCGAGCAACTCTTCATGGACTCGCCACTCCGGGTCCAGGAACTCTGGAGGATGGGACCGCTGGGCTTCGTCTACGGCGCGATCCTGGTGAGTGGTGAGTGGTGAGTGGTGAGTGGTGAGTGGTTGTTGTTAGGTAGTCGTCGGGGGTTAGGGGTAGCTCGGGGCGCGCTCCAGATCAGCGGAGCGACGGGCTAGCGGGAGAGGGTGGCGCGCAGTCGGGGAGTCGACAGCACCACCAGGATTATGACCAGGGCGGGACCCGCAGCCACCAGGTTGAGCAGGGCGTACCCGACAGCGCTCAGCAGCAGTCCGGCGCTCAGGCTCCCGAGCATCACCATGGTCCAGATGGCCGAATCCGCCCATCCCTCCACCACTTGGCGAACCTGCGACGGGGAGGAGGCGAACAGCATGGAACTGCCCGCCACGAAACTGAAACTCCATCCCAGCCCCAGCAGGAACAGACCGGCTCCCAGTAGCCAGTTGCTCTCGTACGGGGCGGTTCCGGACACGAGCAGGGAGGCCCAGGTCACCACCGCTCCGATGCCGAGGGAAGGCAGGTATCCGATGCGGTCCACCAGCCTTCCCACCAGGGGAGCGAAGGCGAACATCCCCAATGCGTGGACGGAGAGCACCAGGCCCACGCTGTCGAGACCGTAGCCCGCATCCTCGATGCGGAGCGGAGTGGTCGTCATTACCAGGACCATCGCCCCCTGTGCCGAAAGCAAGGCCAGGATCGACAGCTGTACCGCCGGAAGCCGCAGCGCCGGGCCGGCGGAACGCGTGGAGGTTGCCGCCTGATGCGCTGTGACGGCCACACGGGAAGGATCGGGTCGGAGAGCCGTCAGGAAGAGCAGCCAGCAGAGCAGGAACGCAACCACCGCGAGCAGGAAGGCGCCTCCGTAAGGGGTACCCAACCAGTCCTCTGTCACCCGACCCACGCTGTCCACGAGGTTGGCGCCGACCAGGGATCCGATCGTGCCCGACCAGACCAGGATCCCCACAGCCCGGCCCCGCCGGTGGTCCTCGGCGAGTTCGGCTGCCGCATACCGGGTCAGATGGATGGCTCCCAGGCCCCCTCCCACGAACACGGCTCCGCCCACCAGCAGCCAGTACCATCCGAGCACCACCCCGAGGAGTTCCAGGGTGGCTCCCAGTGCCGAAACCGGCGGGCCCACAAGCATGATGAAACGGCGCCCACGGCGAGCGCTCAACCTCCCCAGGAGATTGGTCCCGAGAGCCTGACCCAGCGCGCCGGCCGCCAGGGGGAAGCCGGCGATCACGGTCGACCCGGTCAGGGAGCGGGCCGCCACAGTGGCAACCGTCAGCGTCGCTACGAAAGCGGTCCAGCCCAGCACCGCACCAGAGAAGAGAACATAGACCAGCCGACGACGAATGGAGGCGAGACGGGTGTCGGGAGTCTGAGATACCACTCGACACCGGAGTGTATTACGTACGCATCGCGGCCGGAAACGGCGACGAGGACGCCGAAGTCGGCGGAGGGAGCCACTGCCGCTTCTCGAATCCAATACGATCTCGTAGGGCCTCACTCAGGTTCTGTATCCCTGGTCAACCCGGCCGGGGACGCTATCACCGCCGCGCTTCCCAGCAACAACACACGCCGCGAGCACCACCCCGCCCTGCCACATGCAGACGTAGCGGCCAGCATCGCCACCATCCGAGCCTCAGCCGCCCACCCAACCACCGTCCTCGCGTTCGAGTTCCTGGTACCCACAGCCTGCCGCTCCGGTGAGTACGAGGCGCCCATTGGGACGGGATGGACCTAGACACAGCCACATGGACGATCCTTTCCTCCCGCATCAAATCCGCCCGCGAACATCGCGTTCGGTCGGGAGTGCGTCTCCTGTGGGTTCAGTTCTGTTCGTTCCACAGCCGTGCTCGGGTCATGAACACAGTCGGGTCGTTCCGCCAATCGATGAAGTCGATACGGTTGCCGTCGGTGACCCAGTCGATTCTGCTGTCCAGACAGCGGACAAGATCAACGTCGCCGGCAGCGGCCGCGAAGCCGCCCCGCTCCTCGCTGCTGGTGTCCACCGCTGTGACCACCAAGCCACCACCCGACGCGTCGGCTGTGTCGCTGTTGCCGATAACACCGCGTGCTATCCCGTCGATCCGGCCTTCGGCCAGAGCGGTGATCAACTCGGCCTCGCCCCCGCTGTCGCCCATGTACCGGACCTGGGGCATCTCCCCCGACGCGGGATACAGATACGAACGCTGTTCGAGGCCGGGAGAAGCCCCCGCCGCGTGGATGAAGAAGGCATCAGAACCGTCAGCCGTCACCGTCCCGGCGGGTGTGGCTATCCGAACGCCCTCTGCCAGCACCCCTTCTTCGTTCGTGATGCCAGCCAAGACCAGTAGACGGGCCTCGCCGGTCGTGGCCCGCAGAACGCCGATCACCACGTCGGAACTCAGATCCGAATGGGTCGCGAACCGCTCCGCGTCCCCGGCCCGGACGAGGAGGGATTGGCTGAACGTGATGTGGCCCTTCGTGAAGCTCACCACCACGTTGCCTGCGTCGTCGCGGGTTCGGGACTCGAGGATCGTTATACCCCCGCCCACGATGTCAAAGTCCGCTTCGGCGGGCCGAAGCCAGATATCGTCCCAGCGCTGGAGCCCGTGACGCTCGAACGTCAGACCAGTGTCGTCCATGGCCTCGACCGCGGTCAACAAGTCGGCTTCGTAGCCCAGATGGACGTCGAACCCGCCATCGTCGGGACCTGCGGCAGCGCTGTAGCTCACCGGCTTGAAGTAGGCGTAGAACCCCACATCGAGAACCCGCCCCGTGCTCGGACATCCCGACACATCCGCGGTACCACAACCAGACACCACGACCACCACCAAGACCAACGCGAGCACCGCCGCCCTGCGGGACTTCACGAACGAAAGGCCAGAACCGGGCACCGCACCCCTAACCACACCGATCGGGACACATCGTATCGGACAGCCCCACCCGGCTGGCACACGGCAAGCCCTCGCCGGGGATGAACCGGATCACAAGACCACGAAGACGTTGCCGCCCCCCAAAGCTAAGGAACCCGACTGGACGCTGATCTCAACCCGCACCCCCCCAACGTTCTGGAACGACTCGCCCCCAGCAATCACATGCCGGAACTCCGTTCGCGACCGGTTCGGAACCCGAACCTACCGGCTGACCCGGCGGAAAACCTCAAGGAATCGACACCGATGGTCCATGTCCGTGTCGACGCGGATCCAAGCCCGACGGTGGTGTTCTGACGGATCAGCTAGCCCCCGCCACCGAACGGCGGATCAAGGGCCGGGACGGGGAGTAGCCGGAGGCCACAGAATGTCAATCGGTACCCGGGAGGGCCCTATCCCTCGTACCACTTCCCTACCCTCGTCGTTCTGGGAGGGACAACGGACGCTACAGGCGGAGGGAGTGGGATTCGAACCCACGAGGCGCGGTACGCGCCAACACGCTTTCCAGGCGTGCGCACTAGGCCAGACTATGCGATCCCTCCCGGGGCGGTCCCGCCGCGCCACCTGTACCTCCCGGAACAGGAGCACCGCCGACCCGGAGGCGGAACCCCGCCAACGGATTCTATAGCGTACCGGAGGCATGCAGTCCGGCCCGCGTCTACACTCTCCGGGCGGCCGTGCTACGTGGGGCGCTAGGGGTGTCCTGTAGCCCGAAACCCTCTACATGCGGGGCGGAATGCCCGCCGAAGGGTGGCGGGGTCCCGTGGTGAGCGGCCGGCACGCGGCGTTGACGGCCAGGTCCTACGCAGCGGAACGTTCGTGAACCGGGTCAGGTCCGGGAGGAAGCAGCCCTAAGCGAGGCGCTCCGGGTGCCGTGGGAGTGCCGGGCCCGAGTTGGCGACCGGCTCGCGCCATCGGATCCACATTCGACGGCGGGCTGCTCGGCCGCCTTAAGGCTGTATTACCCGGGTGGTTGGATCATGCTCTGGAACGTTTGGATGGCGGCCGCCTTGAACGAGGCGTCGAAAGCACCCGAACATGATGACGTACCCGTGGGTGCGGTGCTCGTGGACGCCGGCGGGAAACTGGTGGCGGCCGACCACAACCGGCGCGAGGAGAGCCAGGACCCCACCGCCCACGCCGAGATACTCGTGCTGTCGGGGGCTGCCCGCCGGGCCGGCTCCTGGCGCCTCGACGGGCATACCCTCGTCGTCACGCTGGAGCCGTGCGCGATGTGTGCCGGCGCGTCAGTCCAGGCTCGCCTGGAGCGGATCGTCTACGGAGCGCCCGACCTCAAGGCGGGAGCGGCGTGGAGCCTCTACAACATCCCCCAGGACCGGCGGCTCAACCACCGGCTCGACCTCGTCGCCGGAGTGCTGGAGGACGAGTGCGCCTCCATCCTCACCGAGTTCTTCTCGGATCTGCGCGGCGGGCGCCAGGCTTGATTCGCCGGGCGCGGGGTTCGCCCCGCAAGATGCTCGGCCCGCCCGTCGACCTTCCCCCGCGGTACAATCCGGCACCCTTGGAGGGGTCGCATAGTCTGGCCTAGTGCGCGGCACTCGAAATGCCGTAGGGGGTTACACCTCCTCGTGGGTTCGAATCCCACCCCCTCCGCAGCGCAGTGTGCATGGCCGAGGGGCCGTCGTGCGCATAGATCTTGCACGCCCTCGAGTCCAGCCCGGCGGGTCGCCGGCCCGAACCCTTCTCAGGCGCAGATGGGCTGGCGGGCGTTGTCCTCCCACCGGGCGTTCAGCTGCATCGGGGTCACCCCGTCGGCGATGCGGTCCCGGGCGTCCCACCACAGGTTCGCCCAGTCGTCGGGGTCGGTGAGGACCCGTTCGGGGTGGTCCTTGCTGCGGGCTACGAAGCCCGGGAAGACGGAGCGGCCCGTGGGTTGTCCGATCGGTTGGTAGCGGAGGTCGAAGCTCCAGCGGATGTCGTCGCTGTGGTTGTCCAGCGACCCGTGCTCGGTCAGCTTGTGGAGCAGGACCGCGCCGCCGGCCGGCACCTCCATCGGAATGACCCGGCCGTCGTCGATGATCGACTCGGGAATGTAGATCTCGGCGGGGAAGACCTTGCCAGGACAGTGCAGGGTCATCTTCTCCCGATGGCTACCACGCTCGACGATCAGGCAGCCGTTCTCGAGGGTGGCGTCGGTCACGGCGAGCCACACGGTCAGCATGTCGGTGCCATCGGCCTCAGCGTCGATGACGGCGGAGTCCTGGTGCCACAGCGTCGCGGCGATGTTGGCGTCGAGGGCCGCCTCCGGCAGACAATGGGCGGGTGGCTTGATGCGGGTGTGCTGGACGGGGTTCGAGTAGATCTCCGGCCCGATGACCGACTCCACGATGTCGAGCAGTCGCGGGTTGGTCAGGAGGCCGAACACCGCGGGCCCGGCGTTCATCGTGTGGGTGTGATCGAGCCCGTCGAACAGCGGCAGCGAGATGTCGAGGTGCTGGTACAGGTCGTACATGTCGTCGAGTTGCTGCATCGCCTCGACGTACTGCTCGGAGAAGGTTGCCCTTTCGAGCGGGCGGAGCTTGCCTTCGGCGACCAGGTCGGGTGAGACCCGATCCATGATGCCGCAGTACTCGTCCTCGAGGGCCGCCAGATCAGCTTCGGCGAGTACGTCCTCGACGATCAGGTACCCGTCCTCGCGGAACTGTTCGAGTTGGGTGGCTGTCAATCCGGCCATCGGGGACACCTCCTCACCTGTTTGTGCGCGCGACTCTATATCTGTGGGAGCGGAAACAGGGGGTGTATCGCGAAGAAGTCGCCCCGTTCAGGCGCAGACGGGGAGCCCGGCATTGACGTCCCATCTGGCGTTGAACTGCCAGGGAACCCGGCCGCCTACGATGCGGTCCCTGGCCTGCCACCACAGGGAGGCCCACTCGTCGGCATCGGTGAGCACCTGCTCAGGATGTGCCGCGCTGCGGGCAATGAACCCGGGGAACACGGAGCGGCCCGTCGGCTGGCCGATCGGTTGGTAGCGGAGGTCGAAACTCCAGCGTATGTCGTCGCTGCGGTTGTCAAGAGAACCGTGCTCGGTCAGCTTGTGGAGCAGGACGAGCCCACCCGCACCCACCTCTAGCGGGACGACCCGATCGAAGTCGATGATCGCCTCGGGGATGTAGGTGGTGGCGGAGGCGGCGGTTCCGGGACAGTGCATCGTGAGGTCCTCCCGGTGGCTGGCCCGCTCCGCGATCAGGCACCCGTTCTCGACGGTGGCGTCCGTGATAGCCAGCCACACGGTCAGCATGTGCGTCTCGTCCGCCTCGGGGTTGATGACGCCCGCGTCCTGGTGCCAGGTCGTAGCGGCGATGTTGGAGTCGGTGACGGCGTCTGGCAGGGCGTGGACAGGCGGCTTGATCCGGGTGTGCTGGACCGGGTTCGAGTAGATCTCGGGCCCGATGACAGACTCCGCTATGTCGAGCAGCCGCGGGTTGGTGAGCAGGTCGAACACGGCCGGACCGGCGTTCATGGTGCGGGAGAGGTCGAGTTCCTTCACCATCGGCAGGCAGATGTCGAGATGCTGGTAGATGGCGTACATGTCGTCCACCTGCTGCATCGCCTCGACGTAGCGCTCGGAGAAGGTGGCGCCTCGCAGCGGCGGGATCCGCCCCTGGGCGACCAGACCGGCGGTCACCCGGTCGAGGATCTCCAGGTACTCGTCCTCGATGGCGGCCAGTTCATGCTCGGTGAGCACGTCTTCCACTACGAGGTACCCGTCCTCGTCGAACCGCTCGAGTTGCCCGACGGTGAGGCCCGCCATCCGCCACCTCCGTTCGTACCGCTCACAAGCAGGCTATACAAGGCGCGGCCCGGCTGGGCGCGATTCTCGAGAGTCCCCATCCGGCCGGTGCGTCGATTCAGGTCACCTATCGGCCGTCTGCGATACTCACGACGGGAGGGATGGCCGAGCGGACGAAGGCGTCGGTCTTGAAAACCGATGGGCCCGGTGACGGGTCTCGTGGGTTCGAATCCCACTCCCTCCGCCTGTTATTGCCGGCACGCCCATCCAGACCGCCATCTCCCCATCTTTGGGTTCACTCGTAGTTCCTGGGGTCCATGAGTTCGGCTGCTCGACCGTCAACGACAGCGGCGCTGCCAGCGAGCGTGTGCGCCGCGGCCGGAGTTCGGGTCGAGTCCGGCGGAGGGTGGTCGGGCGAAGGTGAGACGACCACCGCTTGTGGCGCGCCGGAAAGGCTTTCTGCGTGTCGATGGCTGACGGGGCTTGCCGGCGCTGGGGCGGGCCTCGGCTTCAACCGAGTTTCGCCAGCAGCTTCTCCAGAGTGTGTCGTTGGCGGTCGGTCAGTGCGGACAGGAAGTGTTCGCGTTCGGCGGTGCGAGCGATCACGGTCCGTTCCACGCACGCTGCTCCCTCCTCTGTGATCGCGACATGCACCGAACGGCGGTCATTGGGATGCGGCTCCCGACGGACGTAACCGAGCGCTTCGAGGCGGTCGATCCGGTTGACCACTGTTGCGGTGGACGATTCGAGCCGTGTCGCCAGTGCCGTGGAGGTCATGGGGCCTGTCGCGACCCGGAGCGCGGAGAGCACTTGATAGTCGTCCTGGTTGGAGAGACCCTCGCGCTTGGCTATCCGGTCCATCGACTTGGTCAACTCGGCACCGAGCTGCACGATGCGGGCTGCCGGGCCGATCCGGTCGAACCGGGATCCTGGGAGTATCTGCTCCCACTGGTGGATCCGCCACTTGACCGGGTCACTCCGGCCCGGTCCGGCAGGAGGCGTCCGTGGTACCCGTGGTGGGGTCGCCATCAGGACGCGGCAACCAGGTAGAACACCGCGAGCGAAGCCGAGATGACGACACCGGCTTCCGCGCCGTTCGCCAACTGCAGTATCTCGGTGGTCAGACAGAACGCCGCCAAGGCGATGGCGATGGAGGTGAGGACGGTGGCCTCGACCCGGCGGGTCCGCAAAGTATCCCAGTAGCTGATCACATACCCCAGGTACAGAACGACCATCAGCAGCGCCGCCGGGCTAAGCCCTCTCCCGTCGACATGCGTGCTGACGAACCCCAACGAAGCGACGACGACAATCCGCCCCATCCAGAGCAGGGATCGCTCTATCGACTCAGCCGGGGTCCGGACCACCACCTTTCGCCGGACCGACCGGCGATGTCCTGTCATGCTACGCGCAACCATCAGCATTTCCCAACGTTTTACTAATAGCCATACTACCTAACACGGTGGCGAGATGCCAACCGGCCCGGGGACCGGGATGGGGTGGCCGGTGGCGGAGTCCCAGGAGATACCGCGTTTAGGCTCGCCGCGGGCCTAGGCTATGCACAGGAGCCGCGCTTCCCCCTCCTTGGAAGGGGATGCTGGTATGGAAGAAGGAGAGGGTAGACGCCGCCGACTGATGGAGGAGCGGCTGAAACTCGACTGGGAGCGGTTCGACCGTGACCAACGCCGTTCCTTTGACCGTCAACTCCTCCGCGCACGGCTTGACACACCGACATCACGTACTGCGACGCCGGCGCCGCGGGTGAGCGTCACAACCAGACGGATACGCGAATCGCGGGCCGCTGCTCCTGGAGGCAAGCCCTCGGACTCCTGGGGGCGGGGCCGCGAAACCTCATAGCTAGCCGCACTCCCCCCTATCGGGGTTTGGGGTCGGCTCCGGGGAGGTATCCGAGCCCCGTCGCCGGAAAGGCTCTGCGTTCGCATCTCGGATGCTTAAAGTGCTTTCGGGATGCGCCAAGTGTTGTTACATCTTTGTATGGTTGTGATGGCGATCATTGCTTTCTTCCCGGCCGACTCCTTATCGACGGAAGACGCGGCTGAAACAGACACCGGGCAGCCTGCACCAACGCTCGCTACGTCACCGGCGGCGCTACCGACCGGCATTCCACTCATAACGGACTTGGTGCGAGAAGCGGGGCTGCCCCCCGTGTTTGCGGCTATTGCCAGATGCGAATCGAACCTCGACCCCGCAGCCGTCCATCTGAACCCGAACGGGTCGAGAGACCATGGCCTGTGGCAGATAAACGACCGCTGGTGGGCGCCCCTGTTCGAAGACCTGCACCCATACGACCCGGTGGACAACGCCGCGATGGCAGCAGCGGTGTATGCCGAACAAGGGTTTTCGGCATGGGAACCCTCGCGATCCTGCTGGGATCAGACTACGACGGCCGTGCAAACGCCGCGCGACTGCGCCCCCTCGATACCGTCCGGATTCCGCCCGGCACCGACCGATCCGGCGACAGCCTCGCTGGAGCTGTCCGCAGCGGTCTACCGTTGCGCCCGCGAGGTGGGGCTCGCGCCGGTAGAAGATCCCCAGGCTGCGGTCACTCTGGCGGCTGCGGGTATCGACGGACCTTTGCTGCTGGTCGGCAACCAGTTGACGCTTGGTGTGGTTGCTGAACTCGAACGGCTGGAACCCGCCACGGTGCTGCTCGCAGGTGTGAGCCAGGACATCGAGCGCTCGCTGGTCGGATACGACCCGCGTGTCCTGGAGGTCGACCGCGGGGCGGTTCTCACCTTCCCAGCGACGGTGTCCGGAAAACTGATGCTGGTCGGATGGGAGGTCGTGCACCTTCCCGCACCCGCCTCGAATCCGGCGGAGGTCTGGCTGATCAGCCCTGACATTGCGGCACCGTCGTTAGCCGTCACGGCCGCCAACCTGGGAGCGGTCTTGGTGGTCGCCGATTCCGACCTGCGGACCCTCCCCGGCGAGACCCGCCGACTGATTGCCCGAGCCGAGACGCTGAGGCTCATGTCCGACCTCGGGCCTGAAGCCGCCTGGCAACTAGACGTCGTCCTGCGAAACGCGGAAATACCCGGCGGGGGCCTGGTCATGTTCGACGAGACAGACCCGAGACGGCTCGTAGCCCTATACGGGCATCCCACCACCCCTACGCTCGGCGTCCTCGGAGAACAAGACCCGGAGGAAGGCATCGAACGGCTCGCCGCGATCACCGCGGGATACGGCGCGGACGATGCCCGGATCCTTCCCACCTTCGAGATCATCGCCACAGTCGCCTCCGCTGAGGCCGGGGGGGACGGCGACTACTCCGCCGCTACCAGCCGGGAAGTGATCCGCCCCTGGATACGAACAGCCGCCGACAACGGAATCTACGTGGTGCTCGACCTCCAGCCGGGCCGGACCGACTTCCTAACCCAGGCCAAACTCTACGAAGAGTTCCTACGCCTCCCGCACGTCGGCCTGGCCCTAGATCCCGAGTGGCGGCTGAAACCGCACCAGGTCCACCTGCAGCAGATAGGCACGGTGGACGCGGAGGAGATCAACAGGGTGGTTTCCTGGCTCGCCGCGATCGTGAGAGAAGAAGCCCTGCCCCAGAAGCTGCTGATAGTCCACCAGTTCCGACTCTCGATGATCACCAACCGGGCCAGAATCGACACACCCCCCGAACTGGCCGTCGTCATCCAGATGGACGGGCAAGGAGCTCTGGATCTCAAACACAACACCTGGAACGCACTGACCAGAGACATCGAGAACCCCAGCTTCCGCTGGGGATGGAAGAACTTCTACGACGAGGACGACCCCAGGGCCACACCCGCGCAAGTCCTGGAACTCACCCCCGTTCCCGTATTCGTCTCCTACCAGTGAGCCCCTGGGATGGTGCGAAGGATCGGTTCGGACTCGGACCTGTTCAGTCCGGCCACAGGAGCAAGGCAGTCACCATGGTGAGGCCGACGAGTAGCCAGTGGGTCGGGGCCGGCCGTACGGTTCGCGTGGGCCACAGATCCCGCACCAGATAGCCGAGGGCGAAGCCGGCGCTGAACGTTCGGAACGCGAGACCGACATACTCCTTTCAGCGATCCCACCGAGGGACGACTGGCGGGCCCGCTCGCGCATTCGGCATTGAAGGCCGCGGCCGTGCTGACGCCGGGGAGCGGCGGTCCCTGGTGTTGCTCGGCCCGGTCCCGCTGCCATGCGCGGCTGCGCACCCGGACCCGCCCCGTCTGGAGCCGTAGTTCGGGGTTCCCCTGGTGCGGTCGCCCGGCTATTCTGAGGCCCCCTGAAGGGAGAGGTGGCCGAGCGGTCGAAGGCGCTCGCCTGCTAAGCGAGTAGGGGGGTAAACCTCCTCGAGGGTTCAAATCCCTCCCTCTCCGCCGAACGCCTCGCTGACGGTCCGGTTGCGCCCGGTCCCCGAGGGCCGGCACACGGAACCGACTGTTGGACCCGATTCGAGATCTCCCGAAGGGCAAGCAGAGTCCCTGTCGTCTTGAGCGGCTTCCAGCCCGTCGGATTGCCTAGGTGGATCTGGCCGGATCAACCATACGTCACGCTGTGGCCCACCTAGCATTGGCTTTCAGCCCGATCAGGAAGGCCCCGGGATCCGGGGCAGGCACCCTCCGCGGCGAATCGGGCGTCCTGGTCCGGCTGGGGAGGGAAGAGTGCTGTATTGGTCGGTGAGGCGACGACGGGAAGAGCAGCAAGAGATGTTCGGTCACGCGGCACGCCGGAGGGGTCTACTGGTCTTGCTGGCCATCGTTTCCTCCGGTTGGCTGGTGGGGTGCGGCGAAGGCGAGGATGACGGCTACTCGACCGCCGATGCGGCGGAGTCTCCGGGGATTTCGGTCAGTGTTCCCGACCTCTCGGACACCGCACTCGACGGCGCGGAGTTGTTCGGCGCCAACTGCTCGGAGTGCCATGGCGCCAGCGCCGGAGGAACGTCGCAGGGTCCTCCTTTGGTGGACAAGATCTACGAGCCGGGTCACCACGCCGACTTCAGTTTTGTCCGCGCCGTCGAGGTGGGATCGCCCCAGCATCACTGGCAGTTCGGCGATATGGATCCCGTCCCCGGTCTGTCACCCGAGGAGGTGAACAAGATCATCTGCTACGTCCGGGAACTTCAGTACGCCAACGGCATTTTCTCCGATCCGGCGGGTCTGGTCGCCTGCCAGGGCTGAGATCCGATGCGGCATGGGCCGCAGCGAGCTCGAACCCGGACGATAAGATCCCTTGCCCCATCGCTCTGGGAGGAAAAGGCATGCGAAGGAACCGTTTGCGGGAGTTGCTCGACGCCGACCAGCCTACGTTGGGGACCCACATTCTCAGTTCGTGGCCGTCCATCGTGGAGTTGGTGGGGCTGTCCGGCATGTTCGACTACGTGGAGTTCGTGGCCGAGTACGGACCCTACGACCTGTACTCGCTGGAAAACCTGGGGCGGGCCGTCGATCTCTTCGACCACATGTCCTCGATGATGAAGATCGAGCAGGAGCCGCGCACGTACCTGGCCGTGAGGGCGCTCGGTTCCGGGATCCAGAACGTCCTCTTCTCCGATCCCAGGACGGTCGAGGACGTGGAGGAGTGCGTGAGCGCGGTCCGGGCCGAAGCCCCGGGCTCGGGCGGGCGGCACGGGGTCGGGATGCGCCGCGACGTGGGGCTGGTGCTGGAGGCCGGCACCCCGGCCTTCGTCGAGGCGCTCGACAGGGCGGTAGTGGCCCTCATGATCGAGAAGGACGACGCGGTGGAGAACCTGGAGGCGCTGCTCTCGGTCGGAGGGGTCGACATGGTCCAGTTCGGACCCGCCGACTACTCGATGAGCGTCGGACTCGCCGGGCAGTTCGACCACCCCCGGGTCCGCGAGGCGGAGGAGCACGTGATCGCCACCGCCCTGCGGATGGGGATCGCCCCCCGAGCCGAACTCAGGGGCAGGGAGGGTATGGAACGGTACCTGGATCTCGGCGTCAAGCACTTCTGCATCGGCACCGACGTGAAGATCCTGTTCGACTGGCTAACCGGCACGGGCGGGAGGATCATCGAGCTCCTGGGCCGGGAGCCGCCCGGTTCGGTCCGCACATCGGGACGTTATTCACGTTGAGGCCCGCCCGCCCGGCGGCACCTAACGGCCGACCCTCGGCATTGGAACCACTGCTCCAAGGTCGCGAAAAGTGGCAGACAACGGACACCCGACAATGGCCCACGGCCCACGGCTAACGGCCAACCGACAACCGACAACGGCCAACCGACAACGGAAGGTTCCGGGTTTCGGTTCCCGTGTACCGCGACTACCGTTGTCATTACATATAGGTCCGACCTGAGACTGTGCGGCCGTAGCTCAAATGGACAGAGCGTCTGACTACGGATCAGAAGGTTGGGGGTTCGAGTCCTCCCGGCCGCGCCATGCCGAGCCCGCTTGCGGGTTCTCTCATTGACGGCTCCGCACAGATCCCATATACTGCCGGTTTGTGCATATGCACGTCTGTTTTCCCGTGTCCTGACGGGCTACCGGTCTGATCCCATGCCGGTGACGAGTCCGGGCATGGGTCGGCACAAGTAAGGGTTCGCTCGATCGCGGGCCGCCGGTCGCGGCGGCGCCGTGATGCGCGGACCGGTAGACGAACGGATGCGAGTCCCACCCGGTCGGTTCCTCATGCATCGAGGGTCGACGCGGGCCGGGTTTCGCCTGCGTATCCGAGGAGCAGGATTTGCCGACCATCCAGCAGTTGGTGCGCCAGGGTCGCAAGCCCAAGGCGCGGAAGGAGAAGACGCCGGGTCTCGCCGGGTCGCCCCAGCGGCGCGGTGTGTGTACCCGCGTCTACACGATCACCCCGAAGAAGCCCAACTCGGCGCTTCGAAAGGTGTGCAGGGTGCGCCTCACTTCGGGGATGGAGGTCACCGCCTACATCCCGGGAGAGGGGCACAACCTCCAGGAGCACTCCATCGTGCTGGTGCGCGGCGGGCGGGTCAAGGACCTGCCGGGTGTGCGCTACAAGGTGATAAGAGGCACGCTTGACGCCGCGGGCGTCGAAGGACGCCGCCAAGCGCGGTCCCGCTACGGATCCAAGAAGGGCCGCTGATGCGCAGGGCACCCGCCGAGAAACGGCCTGTCGAGCCCGATCCGGTATTCCGCAACATCATGGTGGGCCAGGTCATCAACCAGGTCCTTCTGAAGGGCAAGAAGGAGAAGGCCCGCAAGATCGTCTACCGGTCTCTCGAGATCGTCTCCCGCCGGAGCGGCCAGGACTCATTGGTCGTGCTGAAGCGGGCGATCGACAACCTCCGACCCCAGGTCGAGGTGCGCTCCCGGCGCGTGGGCGGCACCTCATACCAGGTACCTGTCGACGTACGGCCCCGGCGGGCGTCGACGCTGGCGGTGCGGTGGCTGGTCGGCTACGCCCGGGGTCGTCGTGAGAAGACCATGGCCGAGCGCCTCGCCTACGAGATCCTGGACGCCTCCAACCACACGGGGACCGCCATAAAGCGCAAGGAAGATCTCCACAAGATGGCGGAGTCCAACAAGGCCTTCGCCCACTACCGGTGGTAGCACCGGCAGAACGGCAGAAACAGGGAACCAGAACGATTCGGTGTAAGAGACAAAGCGATGACCACCCCCAACACCTTGACGCATCTGCGCCAGTACCCGCTGAGCCGGACACGGAACATCGGGATCATGGCTCATATCGACGCGGGCAAGACCACCCTCACCGAGCGCATCCTCTACTACACGGGCCGGACCTACAAGCTGGGCGAGGTCCACGAGGGCGCCGCGGTCATGGACTGGATGGAGCAGGAGCAGGAACGGGGCATCACCATCACCTCCGCCGCCACGACCTGCGAGTGGTACGGCCACTGG
The DNA here is from genome assembly GCA_965219685.1 of Candidatus Spongiisociaceae bacterium. Classification (GTDB taxonomy): domain Bacteria; phylum Actinomycetota; class Acidimicrobiia; order Spongiisociales; family Spongiisociaceae; genus JAPPFW01. The sequence continues at coordinate 3,515,264 of CBDCOH010000002.1, forward strand.
ATCAACATCATCGACACGCCCGGCCATGTGGACTTCACCGTCGAGGTGGAGCGTTCCCTCCGGGTACTGGACGGCGCGGTGGCGGTCTTCGACGCGGTGGCAGGAGTGGAGCCCCAGTCCGAGACCGTATGGCGCCAGGCCGACCGATACAGCGTGCCCCGCATCTGCTTCATCAACAAGATGGACCGGGTCGGGGCCGATTTCTTCGCGGCGGTTGATTCGATCGAGGAGCGCCTCGGCGCCGTACCGATGATCATGCAACTCCCCATCGGGGAGGAGACCGGCTTCACGGGTGTCATAGACCTGATCGAGATGGTCGCCCACACCTGGAAGGGCGACGACGGGCGCACCTGGAACACCGGCCGGATCCCCCCCGAGTACGCGGTCCTCGCCGACGAGTACCGCGGGCAACTGGTCGAGCAGGTGGCCGAGATCGACGAGAAGCTACTCGAGAAGTACATAGAGGACCTCGACATCTCCCCGGGCGAGATCACCAGCGCCGTCCGGGCCGGCACCCTCCAGCATCTGTTCACCCCGGTGTTCTGCGGCTCGGCCTTCCGCAACAAGGGCGTGCAGTTGCTGCTGGACGCGGTGGTCGCGTACCTCCCCAGTCCGGTGGACGTCTCCGCCATCCAGGGGTTCCTGCCGGACGACTGCCGGGGGCCCGTCACGCGTGCACCTGACGACAGCGAGCCATTCGCCGCGCTCGCCTTCAAGATCGTCAGCGATCCCCACGTCGGCAAGCTCACCTACTTCCGGGTCTATTCCGGCCACGCCCCCAAGGGCGGGAGGGTCATGAACTGCACCAAGGGCCGCAAGGAGCGCTTGGGCCGCCTGCTCCGGATGCACGCCAACCACCGGGAGGACCGCGACGACGTCTTCGCCGGCGACATCGTGGCGGCGGTCGGACTCAAGCACACCGCCACCGGGGACACCCTCTCCGCGATGGGCCATCCCGTCCTGCTCGAGGCCATGAGCTTCCCGGCCCCCGTCATCTCGGTGGCCATCGAGCCGCGGTCCAAGGCCGACCAGGAGAAGCTGTCGGAGTCGCTCGCGCGGCTGGCCGAGGAGGATCCCACCTTCCTGGTGCGCATCGACCAGGAGACCGGCCAGACGATCATCTCCGGCATGGGGGAGCTCCACCTCGACATCCTGGTCGACCGCCTGGTCCGGGAGTTCAGGGTCGATGCCAACGTGGGCCGTCCCCAGGTGGCCTACCGGGAGACGATCAGGGGTCCGGTCCGACGCGTGCAGTACCGCCACGTCAAGCAGACGGGCGGCAAGGGCCAGTTCGCGGTGGTCAAGGTGGATCTCGAGCCCACGGGCCCGGGAGGCGGCTACGAGTTCGTGGACGAGATCAAGAGCGGGGCGGTCCCCCGCGAGTTCATCCCCTCGGTCGATGCGGGCATCGAGTCGGCGCTGGACCAGGGAGTGCTGGCGGGCTACCCGCTGGTCGACGTGCGGGCCCGCCTCGTGGACGGCCAGTCCCACGATGTGGACTCCTCCGAGATGGCGTTCCGCATCGCCGGTTCGATGGTGCTCAGGGAGGCCGCCCGCCGGGCCGGCGTGAAGCTCCTGGAGCCGGTGATGGAGGTCGAGGTGGTCACGCCCGAGCAGTACATGGGCGAGGTGATCGGCGACCTGTCGTCGCGGAGGGGACGCATAGGCGAGATGGGTCAGCGTGGGAACAACCGGGTCATCAACGCCCGGGTTCCCCTATCGGAGATGTTCGGCTATGTTACCGATCTGCGGTCCAACACCCAGGGCCGTGCCACGTCGAGCATGCAGTTCCACTCGTACAACGACGTACCGGATCAGGTTTCCCAGCGCATCGTCGCCTCGGTGCGCGGCGAGTACATAGGAGGTTGACACACCATGGCTAAGGCGAGGTTTGAGCGGGTTAAGCCGCATGTGAATGTTGGGACTATGGGTCATATTGATCATGGTAAGACGACGTTGACTGCTGCGATTACTCGGGTGTTGTCTGAGCGGGTGGCTGGGAATACGTTTACGGTGTTTGATGAGATTGATAAGGCGCCGGAGGAGCGTGAGCGGGGTATTACGATTGCTATTGCGCATGTGGAGTATGAGACTGTGGGTCGTCATTATGCGCATGTGGATATGCCGGGGCATGCGGATTATATCAAGAATATGATTACGGGTGCTGCTCAGGTGGATGGTGCGGTGTTGGTGGTGTCGGCGGCTGATGGTCCGATGCCTCAGACGCGGGAGCATGTGTTGTTGGCGCGTCAGGTGGGGGTGCCTTGTATTGTTGTGGCGTTGAATAAGGTTGATTTGGTGGATGATGAGGAGTTGTTGGAGTTGGTGGAGTTGGAGGTTCGGGAGTTGTTGGATGATTATGGGTTTCCGGGGGATGACGTGCCGGTGGTGCCGGTGTCGGCGTTGGCGGCTTTGGAGGGGGATGAGGCTGCTGCGGGGGGTGTGCTGGAGTTGATGGATGCGGTGGATTCGTATGTTCCGGTTCCGGACCGTCCGGTGGATCGGCCGTTTTTGATGCCGATCGAGGATGTGTTTTCGATTACTGGTCGGGGGACGGTGGTGACTGGGAAGGTTGAGGCTGGGGTGGTTCATGTGGGTGATCCGGTTGAGGTGGTGGGGATTCGGGAGACTCGTCGTACGGTGGCGACGGGGGTGGAGATGTTCCGTAAGTTGTTGGATGAGGGTCGGGCTGGTGACAATGTGGGGGTGTTGTTGAGGGGGGTGCGCAAGACGGAGGTGGAGCGGGGTCAGGTGTTGGCTGCTCCGGGGTCGATCACGCCGCATACTGGGTTCGAGGCTCAGGTGTATGTGTTGACTAAGGATGAGGGTGGTCGGCATAATCCGTTTTTTGCTGGGTATCAGCCGCAGTTTTATTTCCGTACGACGGATGTGACTGGTCGGGTTGCGTTGCCTGATGGGGTGGAGATGGTGATGCCGGGTGATAACACTCGTATGTCGGTGGAGTTGGGTTCGGCTATTGCTATGGATGAGGGGTTGCGGTTTGCGATTCGTGAGGGTGGTCGTACTGTGGGTGCGGGCACTGTCACCAAAATCACAAAATAACCGGAAGAACACAGGGCCGTCGAGCACTCAGGAACCAGCGAGAAAGCGTCATGAAAGAACCAAGGATCCGGATCAAACTAAAGGCGTACGACCACCAAGTGGTGGACGAGTCTGCGCGCAAGATAGCCGAGACCGTGATCCGCACCCAGGCGATAGTCCACGGTCCGGTCCCGCTTCCCACCAGGGTCCATAGGTACTGCGTGATCCGTTCGCCTCATGTCTACAAGGACTCTCGCGAACACTTCGAGATTCGTACCCACAAGCGGCTTATCGACATCCTCCGCCCCACGCACAACACAATCGAGTCGCTGATGCGGCTCGACCTTCCGGCGGGGGTGGAAGTGGAGATCGAGACATGAGCCCGGCCGCGATCCTCGGCGAGAAGGTGGGCATGACCCGCATCTTCGACGACCAGGCGCGTGCCATCCCCGTGACCGTCATCAAGGCCGGCCCCTGCCACGTGACCCAGATCCGCACCGAGGAGACCGACGGGTACGCCGCCGTGCAACTCGCCTACGGCAGCATCAAGCCCCGCGGGGCCAACAAACCGGCTGCCGGGCACTACGCCAAGGCGGGGGTCGAGCCGGCGCGCCACCTTCTCGAGGTTCGGGTGGACGACGTCGACGGGTTCGAGCTAGGCCAGAAGCTGCGGGTCGGCGACCTGTTCGTCGCCGGCGGCAGGGCGGACGTGACCGGCGTCTCCAAGGGCAAGGGTTTCCAGGGAGTCATGAAGCGTCACAACTTCCACGGCCAAGCCGCCAGCCACGGCGCCCACAAGGTCCACCGGGCACCCGGCGCCATCGGCGCGTGCGCCACGCCGGCCCGGGTCTTCAAGGGCACCAAGCTGCCCGGCCGCATGGGCGGCGAACGAACCACCGTCCTGAACCTCGTGGTGGTCGGGGTGGACACCGAGCGCGACCTCCTGGTGCTCCAGGGCGCGGTGCCCGGGCCCAAGGGCGGCCTGGTCTTCGTGCGGGAGGCGGTGAAGAGTGGCTGAGCAGACGGCCCGTCCGGTGGCCTCCATGTACGACTCGCTGGGCGCCCACCGCGGTGAGGTGGTGCTGGATCCCGCCTTGTTCGGCGTCGAGCCCAACCTGGACGTGATGCACCAGGTGGTGGTGGCGCACCTGGCCGCCCGCCGCGCCGGAACGGCCAACACCAAGACCAGGGCCGAGGTGCGGGGCGGGGGGCGCAAGCCCTGGCGCCAGAAGGGGCTCGGGCGAGCCCGGCACGGCTCGATCCGCTCCCCCATCTGGGTCGGCGGAGGCGTGGCTCACGGGCCCAAGCCCAGGAGTTACGCGCAGCGCACCCCGCGCAAGATGCGAGGCGTGGCCCTGCGGAGCGCGTTGTCGGCGCGGGCGTCCGAAGGAGCCGTGAAGGTCGTGGCCGAGTTCGACTGGGGGTCGCCCAAGACCAAGCTGGCCCACTCGCTGCTCGACGAGATCGGCGTGGACGGCAAGGCCCTCGTCGTGCTGGACCGCTCCGAGGCCACCGCGGCCCGCTCCTTCCGCAACCTTCCGACCGTGGTGCTCGGGCGGGCGGGGCGTCTCAACACCTACGACATCCTGTGGTCCGACACCGTCGTCTTCTCGGGCCGGGCCCTGGAGGAGACCACCGGCCTGCCGGTGGAGACCCTGCCCGGACCGTACGACGTGTCGGATGACGACTTCGTAAGGGTCGACGACGCGGGCACCGGGCCCGAGACGCAAGGAGACGCATCGCAATGAAGGACCCGCGCGACATCATCCTGCTGCCGGTGATCTCCGAGAAGTCGTACGACCTAATCGAGGTCCACAACACGTACACGTTCATCGTGGACCGGCGGGCCCGCAAGGAGGAGATCAGGGAGGCCGTCGAGACGCTGTTCGAGGTTCCCGTGCTGAAGGTCAACACCCTCAACCGGAAGGGCAAGCGCAAGCGCACCAGGTTCGTGGTCGGCCGGCGCCCCGACACCAAGCGAGCCATGGTGACCCTCCCGCGGGGTCACACGGTCGGGATATTCGGGGTATGAGGCCGGAGGAGGTAGTGCCATGGCTGTGAAGAAGAGGAAACCCACCTCCCCTGGGAGAAGGTTCCAGACCGTCTCGGACTTCGCCACGATCACCAAGTCGAAGCCCGAGAAGTCGCTGCTCGCCAAGAAGAAGCGCTCCTCGGGACGCAATACCCAGGGCAGGATCACCTCCCGCCACCGGGGAGGGGGGCACAAGCGGCGCTACCGCATCGTCGACTTCCGCCGCGAAAAGGACGGCGTCCCGGCCCGGGTGGCGGCCGTCGAGTACGACCCCAACCGCAACGCCCGGCTGGCGCTGCTCCACTACGTGGACGGCGAGAAGCGCTACATCCTCCATCCGGTGGGGGTCACGGTGGGTGACCGGCTGGAGTCCGGTCCCTCCGCCGAGATCCGACCCGGCAACGCACTGGCCCTCCGCAACATCCCGGCCGGGACGGTGGTGCACGCCATCGAGCTGCGGCCCGGAGGCGGTGCCAAGATGGCGAGGGCGGCGGGCACCGGGGTGCAGCTCATGTCCAAGGAGGGAAACCGGGCTCTGCTGCGCCTCCCCTCCGGCGAGGTCCGCTACGTCCCGCTGGATTGCCGGGCCACCATCGGGCAGGTCGGCAACGCCGAGGCGGAGCTCGTGAAGCTCGGCAAAGCCGGGCGCAACCGGTGGAAGGGTGTACGGCCCCAGACCCGCGGAGTCGCGATGAACCCGGTGGACCATCCGCTCGGGGGCGGCGAGGGCCGATCCTCGGGGGGTCGCCATCCGGTCTCGCCATGGGGCAAGCCCGAGGGCCGGACCAGGGATCGCAACAAGGCCAGCAACCGCGATATCGTGCGGCGGCGCACCAAGAAGGGCCGGAGGTAGTCAAATGGCACGCAGCCGCAAGAAGGGTCCCTTCGTGGACGAGCACCTCCTGAGGAAGGTGGACACCTACAGCCGGACCGGCGACAAGCGGCTGATCCGCACCTGGAGCCGGCGCAGCACCATCATCCCGGAGATGGTCGGGATGACCATCGCGGTGCATGACGGACGCAAGCACGTGCCGATCTACATCACCGAGCAGATGGTGGACCACAAGCTGGGCGAGTTCGCCCCGACCCGCACCTTCCGGGGCCACGCCGGGACGAAGAGGGAACGGGCCACCCGGAGGGTCAGATGAGATCCGTGGCTCGCGCCCGCCATGTCCGCCAGTCCCCCTACAAGGTGCGGGTGGTCCTCGACCAGGTCCGGGGCCTGTCGGCCGCCGACGCCGAGGTGGCCCTGCGCTTCTCCAGCCGCCGAGCCGCCGGGCCGATCCTCAAGTGCCTGCGCTCCGCCGTGGCCAACATGAACTCCAAGTTCGAGCTGGGCCAGGATGTGGAGGAACTGGCCGGCGAGGTCACGGTGGTCGAGGCCTACGCCGACGAGGGGATGACCATCAAGCGCTTCCGGCCCCGCGCCCGGGGCCGGGCCACGCGGATACGCAAGCGCACCTGCCACATAACGATCGTGGTCTCGGACGGTCGGGAGGAGACGGACTGATGGGCCAGAAGACGCACCCCTACGGATTCCGCCTCGGGATCGTGACCGACTGGAAGTCGCGCTGGTACTCGGACAAGGAATACACGGCCCTCGCCAACGAGGACTTCCGGATACGCGACTACCTGAGACGGGAGTTGAAGCGCGGGGCCGTCTCCCGGGTCGACATTGAGCGGACGAGGGAACGGCTCCAGGTCGACGTCCACACCGGCCGTCCCGGCGCGGTGATCGGTCGCAAGGGCAGCGAGGCCGAGCGGATCCGTTCGGGCATCGAGAGGTTGACAGGCCGCCGGGTGAAGCTCAACATCATCGAGGTCAAGGATCCCGAGACCGACGCGCAGTTGCTGGCCCGGGGAGTCGCCGACCAGCTCGAGAACCGGGTGGCCTTCCGGCGCGCAATGCGGCGCACCGTCCAGACCGCCCTGAAGGCCGGCGCCGAGGGCGTGAGGGTCGAGTGCTCCGGCCGTCTCGGCGGGGCCGACATGAGCCGCCGCGAGTGGTACCGCGAGGGAAGGGTCCCCCTCCACACGCTCCGGGCGGACATCGACTACGGCCAGGCCACCGCCACCACCACGGTCGGCACCATAGGAGTCAAGGTGTGGGTCTACAAGGGTGACGTGGTCACCTCCCTCAAGACCACCCGCGAGAAGATCGCCGCCGAGGCCGCGCTGGCGGCCGGGCGCCCGGCGGGTCGTATGACCCCCGCCAAGAGCCGCGCCGAGCAGAGGGCCGGCGGGCGCCGCTCCACCCGGGTCATCGAGGCCGGGGGCGGCAAGCGGATCATCGAGGCCGGGGGCGGGCGCAAGATCAGCGCCGCCGAGGCCAAGTCGGTGTACGACACGCGCCGTGCCGAGTCCGAGTCCACCGGGCGGCGCGGAGGCGCCGCCAAGGGCGGTGGCGCCAAGCCGCCGGGTCCAGGCCCCGGCCAGCCGGGCCGCAGGGGCGCCAAGCCCGGTCAGGGACGCGGCCCGGGTCCGCGCTCCGGTGGGGGGCGTGGCCCCGGCACGAGGGGTGGCCCTGGTGGGAAGCCCGGTCAGGGACGCGGCCCGGGTCCGCGCTCCGGTGGGGGGCGTGGCCCCGGCACGAGGGGTGGCCCTGGTGGGAAGCCCGGTCAGGGACGCGGCCCGGGTCCGCGCTCCGGTGGGGGGCGTGGCCCCGGCACGAGGGGTGGCCCTGGTGGGAAGCCTGGTGGGGGGCGTGGCCCCGGGACCAGGGGTGGCCCCGGCAGGGGCCGGTCGGGACGCGGTGGCCCCCGGAACAGTCCCGGCGGCAAGAAGCCCGACTCGGGGAAGCGGGGGTAGACCGTGTTGATGCCGAAGCGCACCAAGTACCGCAAGGTGCACCGGGGCCGGATGAGAGGCTACGCGAAGGGTGGCACGACCGTGTCGTTCGGGGACTTCGGGATCCAGGCGCTCGAGCCGGGACACATCACCGCCCGCCAGATCGAAGCGGCCCGGGTGGCCATCACCCGTACGGTGCGGCGGGGCGGAAAGGTGTGGATAACCATCTTTCCCGACAAACCCATGACCGCCAAGCCCGCCGAGACCCGGATGGGTTCCGGCAAGGGCAACCCGGAATACTGGGTGGCGGTCGTCAAGCCCGGAAGGGTCATGATGGAACTCTCCGGGGTTGCCGAGGAGATGGCCAGGGAAGCTATCCGCAAGGCCGGTCACAAGCTTCCCATCAGGACCAGATTCGTGACGCGGGAGCAGCTGTGAGGCGAGACTTGGCGAAAGCCGTTCGCGCCGTGAGGGGAGCGCCATGAAGGCCTCGGAAATGCGCGACCTGACCCCGGCGGAACTCGTCGAGTTGCTCGACGAATCCAAGGAGGAGTTGTTCAACCTGAGGTTCCAGTTGGCGGTGAGCCAGTCGAGTGACACTGCGTCGCTGGGGCGCCTGCGCCAGCGGATCGCCCGCATCAAGACCGTAATGCACGAGGCTGCTCTCGACGAGAGGAGGGGCAATGGTTGAGCGGGCAACCCGCAAGAGCCGGGTGGGCGTCGTGGTATCGGACGCGCGCAGCCGGACGGTCACCGTCAGGATCGAGCGCACCTCCCGCCATCCCCGGTACGACAAGATCGTCAGGACCGCCAAGAAGGTCCATGTGCACGACGAGAACGACGACGCCCGGAACGGGGACAGGGTGCTGATCGCCGAGACGCGGCCCGTGTCCAAGACCAAGCGGTGGCGGCTGGTCAGGGTCCTGGAGCGGGCCCGATGATCCAGCAGGAGTCACGCCTCAAGGTGGCCGACAACAGCGGCGCCCGGGAGGTGCTGTGCATCCGGGTGCTGGGCGGGTCGCGGCGCCGCTACGCCCGGATCGGCGACGTGATCGTGGCAACCGTCAAGCAGGCCAGCCCCGGGGCCGCCCTCAAGAAGGGAGAGGTGGTCAAGGCGGTGGTGGTCCGTACCGCCAAGGAGCAGCGACGCCGCGACGGGACCTACATACGCTTCGACGACAACGCCTGCGTCATCATCCACGAGAACCGCCTGCCCCGCGGGACCCGCATCTTCGGCCCGGTGGCCCGCGAGTTGCGCGACCGCCGGTTCATGCGGATCGTCTCGCTGGCCCCGGAGGTGATCTGATGGCCGTGAGGGAGGGCGACCGGGTCATGGTGATATCCGGCAAGGACCGGGGTCGCCAGTCTCGGGTAGCCCGGGTGATGCCCAAGCAGGGGAAGGTGGTCGTCGAGAACATCAACACCGCCAGGCGCCACCAGAAGGCCAGGGGCCGGACCATCCAGGCCGGGATCGTCGACAAGGACATGCCGATCGACATCTCCAATGTGATGCTGGTGTGCGAGGAGTGCGGGCCGGTCCGGGTGCGAGCCGGCTTCAGCGAGACCGGCCGCAAGTACCGCCGGTGCGTCAAGTGCGGCGGCGAGGTGTGAAGCCCATGAACGAACGGTGCGAAGCATGAATCCGACTCCCAGACTCAAGCAGCTGTACGTCGACACGGTCCATGCCCGGATGATGGAGGAGCTCGGCCTTCCCAACCCGATGCTGGTCCCCAGGATCGACAAGATCGTCGTGAACATGGGGGTGGGCGACGCGGTGGGCGACGCCAAGCAGATCAACGCCGCGATGGACGACCTGGCCACGATCGCCGGGCAGAGGCCCCGGCTAAACCGGGCGCGACGGTCGATCGCGGGCTTCAAGCTCCGGGCGGGAAACCCGGTGGGCTGCTCCGTTACCCTACGGGGGGATCGGGCCTGGGAGTTCCTCGACAGGTTGATTACCATCTCGATCCCTCGCATCCGGGACTTCCGGGGGTTGAGCCCGGCCTCGTTCGACGGCCGGGGCAACTACAGCTTCGGGGTGAGCGAGCAGCTCATCTTTCCGGAGATCGACTACGACAAGGTGACGGCGGTGCGCGGTATGGATATCACCATCTGTACCACCGCCTCCGACGACCGGGCGGCGAGGGCGTTGCTGGATGCGTTCGGCTTTCCGTTCCGGCGCACGGCGCCCATGACCAACTGAGATAGAGGCTGGAAGATGGCTAAGAAGTCGATGATTGCCAAGAACAAGCGGCGGGCGGAGCTGATAGAGCGCTACCGGGAGCAGCGAGCTGAACTGGTCAGCGTCATCAAGGATCCGGACGCCTCGCTCGAGGCCAAGCGGAAGGCCTACGCGGCCATCGCCAAGATGCCTCGCGACGCGAGCCCCACCCGGTACCGGAACAGGTGCGGTATCACCGGCCGGCCCCGGGGTTACCTCCGCCAGTTCGGCATGTCCCGCATAGCGGTCCGGGAACTCGCCCACCGGGGCGAGCTACCCGGCGTGATGAAGTCGTCCTGGTGATCCGCTCATGATGACCGACCCCATCGCCGACATGCTGACCCGCATCCGCAACGCCAACCTGGCGCTGCACGCCAGCGTGAGCATGCCCTCCTCGAAGATGAAGGAGCAGATCGCCAAGCTCCTCGCCGCCGAGGGATACGTGGAGGGATACGACGTGGCGCCCGCCGACCAGGGCACCGAGTTGACGATCAGGCTCAAGTTCGCCGGCAAGGGCAACCGGGACCGGATACTCACCGGTCTGAGGCGCGTCTCCCGCCCGGGGCGGCGCATCTACAAGGGAGCAAGCGAGCTCCCCCGGTCCCAGGGAGGCCTGGGAACGGTGGTCGTGTCCACCTCCCAGGGACTGCTTCCGGACCGGGAGGCCCGGCGGCGGCGCCTGGGCGGCGAGCTGGTGTGCGAGGTCTGGTGAGATCATGAGCCGTATAGGAAGGATCCCCGTCCCGGTCCCGCCCGGCGTGACGGTCACCGTCGCCGGCAGTGACGTGAACGTGGCGGGTCCGAAGGGCTCACTCCGTCGCACCTTCGAGAACCGGGTGAGCCTGGAGGTGGTGGACGGCCGCTGCGTGGTCACCCGCAGGGACGACGAGCGCCGCACCCGCGCCTACCACGGCCTGGCCAGGGCGCTGGTCAACAACATGGTCATCGGGGTTTCGCAGGGCTACAGCAAGACCCTCAAGATCGTAGGGGTGGGATACCGGGTCCTTCCCAGGGGCCGGGCGCTGGAACTCCAGGTCGGATTCAGCCACACCGTCGCCATTCCCGCCACGGAAGGTATCGACTTCGAGGTCCCGGACGCCACCACCATCATCGTGAAGGGCATCGACAAGGAACTGGTGGGCCAGGTGGCGGCCGACATCCGCAGCGTGCGCCCGCCGGAGCCCTACAAGGGCAAGGGCATCCGGTACGTGGACGAGTACGTGCGGCGCAAGAGCGGCAAGGCTGCGGGAGCGGCGGCGCGATGAGCGGCGTCCGGTCCCGGGCCCGCATCCGGCGCCACCGGCGCGTGAGGAAGAGGGTGAGAGGCAATGCCTCCCGGCCGCGGCTGGCCGTCTTCCGCAGCAACCGGTACATATACGCCCAGGTGATCGACGACGACGCGGGCCGGACCCTGGCGGCGGCGTCGTCCCAGGAGGAGCAACTTCGCTCGGCGACGCTGACCGCGGCCACGGCCGCCACGGTGGGAAGGCTCATCGCGGCCCGGGCCGCCGCGGCAGGGGTCACCGACGTGGTGTTCGATCGTGGTGGGCATCCTTTCCACGGTCGCGTGAAGGCACTGGCGGATTCGGCAAGGGAGGCGGGACTTGAGTTCTAGGACGAGGCGACGCGACGGGATGGCCGGCTCCGGCCCCCAGTACGACGAGCGGGTCATCGAGATCAACCGGGTCTCGAAGGTCAGCAAGGGGGGACGCAGGTTCTCCTTCACCGCGCTGGTGGCGCTGGGGGACGGGAACGGTCGGGTGGGAATCGGCTACGGCAAGGCCAAGGAAGTCCCCACCGCCATCCAGAAGGCGATCGAGTCGGCGCGCAAGTCGATGTTCACCGTGCCGATGGCCGGTACCACGCTCATACATCAGGTGGTCGGCCGCCACGGTGCGTCGCGGGTGCTCCTCAAGCCCGCCTCGCCCGGTACGGGCGTGATCGCCGGCGGCGCGGTACGCCAGATACTCGAGGCGGCCGGGGTGCGCGACGCCCTGTCGAAGTCGCTCGGCGCCCCCACCCACCTCAACGTGGCTCGGGCCACCATCGAGGGCCTCAAGGGCCAGCGCCGCCCGGAGGATGTGGCCAGGGCCAGGGGGAAGACTCCCGAGGATGTCACCCCTCCCGGCCTGCTGGCCGCCTACCGCTCCACCGAGATGCTACGGGCGTCGGGTGGATGAGGCGGTGGCGATGGCAGAGTCCCGACTTCGTATCACCCTGCGGAGGAGCCTGATCGGCGAGAAGCCGAAGGCCAGGGCGACCGTCCGCAGCCTGGGGCTCCGCAGGATCAACGCCTCGGTGGAACACCGCGACACCCCCGACATCCGGGGGATGGTCCACCGGGTCCGCCACCTGGTGGAAGTGGAGCAGTTGTAGTGGTCCGCCCGCGAGGTGATACGCTGCGATGCTGCCGTCGCACGCCGGACCGCCACCCCGCCGCAACGACAGATATCTAGAGGACATCGACGCGAGACCTATCCGGAGGAGCCGACCGTGGCCACCAAGAGGAATCAACTCAAGCTCCATCACCTGCGACCCGCCGAAGGGTCGAAGCGTAAGAAGATCCGCGTCGGGCGCGGCGAAGCCGGCCGGCGCGGGAAGACCGCCGGTCGCGGCACGAAGGGCCTCAAGGCCCGGCGCAACGTACGTCCCGGCTTCGAGGGCGGCCAGACGCCCCTGCAGGCTCGCATCCCGAAACTCCGCGGGTTCAAGCCGTACAACCGGGTGGAGTACACGGTGGTGAACGTCGACCACCTCGCCGCGTTCGGCGACGGCGCCACCGTCTCCCTGGCCGATCTTCGGGAGCGGGGCCTCGTCCGCAAGCGGGGGAAGGTCAAGGTCCTGGGCAGGGGCGAGATCGATGCGGCACTGACCGTCGAGGCCCACGCGTTCAGCGGGTCGGCCCGAGAGAAGATCGAGAGCGCGGGGGGTTCGTGCGTGATCGTCGGGTGACGACCTCACCGGCGCCGCTGGGCCACCGGACAGCGATCCGTGCCAGGCCCGCCCGGACAAGGGGGTTGACCCTGTCACACGCCCGCCCCATACTTGGGAACTACCAAGCACCTGCGCGGTCCCGGGACTGGACGTCGGCCCGACCGCCGGAGGGATCAGGTCTGCGGAGCGGCCATCCCCGGCCAGCCGGGCGAAGCGCGCTCCGAACCGAGGACAGGTGGTGGTGGGGGTGGGCCCGGAGGGTCGGCCTGTCGGGGCGTTTTTCGCGGACCGGCGGATCCGGCGCCGCGTCCGGGACTCGGGTGGACTGCAGTCCGGGTGAAGGTCGGGACAACGGTTACGGAGGGCGGCGCTGATGCTGAACGTGTACCGCCACATGTTCAAGATCCCGGATCTGCGGGGCAAGATCCTGTTCACCCTCGCCATCTTCGCCCTCTACCGGTTGGGGGCGACGGTCCCGGTTCCGGGGATCGAGTTGGACCGGCTCGACGCCTTGGCCGGCCAGCGGCAGGGGGGCGCCTTCGGTCTGCTCAACCTGTTCTCCGGGAACGCCCTCGAGAACCTCTCGGTGTTCAGCCTCGGGATCCTCCCGTACATAACCGCCAGCATCATCATGCAGCTCCTGTCGGTGGTCATCCCGAGGCTGCAGAAGCTCCAGGACGAGGGCGAGTCCGGGAGGGCGGTCATCACCAAGTGGACCCGCATCGTCACGGTCGTCCTCGCCCTCCTCCAGTCGACCGGCATCACCTACCTGTTCAGCCGGGGCAGCAGCTTCACCGGAGGGGTGGTGCTGATCGACGACTACACGCCCACCCGCGTCGTGTTGATGGTGGTCACGATGACCGCGGGCACGGCCTTCGTGATGTGGTTGGGCGAGCTCATAACCCAGCGGGGCGTGGGCAACGGGATGTCGCTGCTGATCTTCATCAGCATCGTGGCGGCACTGCCCAGCCAGTTCTCGCTGATCTGGCAGTTCACCGTTCCTGCCGGGCGCGCCGCCATCTTCGTGTTCATCATCGCCCTGTTCGTCTTCATGATCGTGGGCATCATCTACGTGGAGCAGGGACAGAGGCGGATCCCGATCCAGTTCGCCAAGCGGATCCGGGGCCGGCGGGTCATGGGCGGCCAGAGCACCTACATACCGCTCAAGATCAACATGGCCGGCGTGATCCCGGTGATCTTCGCCACGTCGATCCTGTTCTTCCCGGTGCTGATCTCCACCTCCATCCCCAGCACCGAGGGGTTCTTCGCCACCGTGCGGGAGTTCATCAACGTGCACCTGGCCCCCTCCGGCTACGCGAGCGGCGCCACGAGCTGGGTCTACATACTGGTGCTGTTCTTCCTGATCGTGTTCTTCACCTACTTCTACACCGCCATCCAGTTCGATCCGGTCCGCCAATCGGAGATGATCCAGCGCCAGGGCGGGTTCATCCCGGGCCAGCGTCCGGGCCGCCAGACCGCCCGCTACCTGGAGAGGATCCTCAACCGCATCACCCTTCCCGGCTCCATCTTCCTGGGGATGATCTCGATCCTGCCCGCCATAGCGTCAGCGTTGTGGGCGATCCCGGTGGGGTTCTCCGGGGTCTCGATCCTCATCGTGGTGGGGGTCGCCCTCGAGACCATGAAGCAGATCGAGAGCCAGCTCACCATGCGGAACTACGAGGGGTTCCTCACTTGAACGGCCACACCGCCGGGCCATGAGGCTGCTGTTCCTCGGCCCTCCCGGGGTCGGCAAGGGCACGCAGGCGGCGAACGTATCCACCGCTTCGAGCATCGCCCACATCTCCACCGGCGACATGTTCCGCCGCCACATATCCGACGGCACCCCTCTCGGGAAGCGGGTGAGGCGCATCATGGACCGGGGCGATCTCGTTCCCGACAGCGTGACGGTCGAGATGCTGATGGGTCGCCTGGACCGGGCGGATGCGGCGGACGGCTACATCCTCGACGGGTTTCCCCGCACCCTTCCGCAGGCCCGGGCCCTCGACGAGGCGATCGGCGAGGACGCCCTCGACGCGGTGATCGTGCTGACCGCTCCGCCGGACGTGCTGGTGGAACGGATGCTGGCGCGCGGCCGGGCCGATGACACCGAGGCCTCGGTGCGGAACCGGCTGGCGGTCTACGAGCGGGAGACGGCGCCGCTCGTAGGCTTCTACCGGGAGCGGGGCATAGTCATGCCTGTCCGGGGCACCGGCGCCATCGAGGAGATCACGGATCGCATCCTCGAGGTTCTGGCCGGCCTGTCCCCGGCATGATCACCATCAAGAACGAGCGGGAGTTCCGCAAGATGGCCGTGGCCGGGGCGTGCGTGGCGGCGGTTCACGAGGCGGTGGTCGAGGCGGCGGACGTCGGGGTCACCCTCCGGAGGCTGGACGGGATCGCGGCGGACGTTATCCGCTCTCGGGGTTGCACGCCGTCGTTTCTCAACTACCAGGGATTCCCCGCCCACATCTGCACGTCTCCCAACGAGGTCATCGTCCACGGGATCCCCGGCGACTACCGGCTGGCGCCCGGCGACATCCTCTCCATCGACGCCGGCGCGGTCTACGAGGGTTACCACGGCGACGCGGCCCTCACCATCGGCATCGGCGACCTCGACGAGGAGGCGCGCCGGCTCCTCGAGGTCACCCGCCGGGCCCTGTGGGAGGGGATCGACCAGGCCAGGGCCGGGGGCCGGGTCGGTGACATCGGTCACGCCGTGGAGCAGGCCGCCGCGCCCTACGGCTACGGAGTGGTCCGTGACTACGTGGGTCACGGGATCGGGCGGGCGATGCACGAGAGTCCGCAGATCCCCAACTACGGGGTGCCCGGGAAGGGCACCCGCCTGAAACGGGGCATGGCGGTCTGCATCGAGCCGATGTTCAATCTGGGTACCCACGAGACCCTCACCAAGGCCGACGGATGGACGGTCGTGACCGCCGACGGGAAGCGGTCGGCGCACTTCGAACACACGGTGGCGCTGACCGCCGACGGACCGGTCGTGACCACCGTCAGCGACTTGCTAACCGCCAGGCCGCTGCGGTAGCATGACGCGCCGGCCCGTCGGCCGGTTCTTTCTGCGTGCCCGCCTCCCGCCAGCGTCGGGGGGTCATGCAGGAACATCCTGGTCTCGACGCCAGACGTAAGCGACGCCCTAGGAGCATCGGTGAAGGTACGCCCCTCCGCCAAGAGAATGTGCGACAACTGCCAACTCATACGCCGCCGCCGGCGGGTATGGGTCGTGTGCACCAACCCCCGCCACAAGCAGCGGCAGGGCTGAGGAGGTAGACGTGGCGCGCATCGCCGGAGTGGACCTCCCGAGGCAGAAACGGCTCGAGATCGGGCTGACCTACATCTACGGCATCGGCACCACCACGTCGCGCCGGATGTGCAGCGAGCTCCGTATCGATCCCGACGCCCGCGTGCACCAGCTCACCGATGAAGAGGTGAGCCGGATCCGCACCTACATCCAGTCGAACCTGAGGGTGGAGGGGGACCTGCGCCGGATCGTGGCGCAGAACATAAAGCGCAAGATGGAGATCGGCTGCTACCAGGGACTCCGCCACCGGCGGGGCCTCCCGGTGCGAGGGCAGCGAACCCATACCAACGCCCGCACCCGCAAGGGTCGGAGGATGGCGGTCGCGGGCAAGAAGAAGGTCAAGAAGTGACGGCGCCCCGGCTAAGCCCGGGATCCTGAGGTCCGGAGGAACGGTTGGCCAGGAAGCAACACCAGAAGCGTGTCCGGCGCCGCGAGCGCAAGAACATCTCGTTCGGGCAGGCCCACATCAAGGCCAGCTTCAACAACACAATCATCAACATCACCGACGTGAACGGCAACAGCATCGTGTGGACGTCGGGAGGCTCCGTGGGATTCAAGGGTTCCCGGAAGTCGACCCCGTACGCGGCGCAGGTGGCGGCCGAGGAGGCCTCGCGCCGGGCCGGCGAGCACGGCATCCGCAAGCTCGAGGTGATCGTCAGCGGCAACGGAGCGGGCCGTGACACGGCCATCCGGACCCTGCAGAACATGGGTATCGAGGTGGCGAACATCAAGGATGTGACCCCGATCCCCCACAACGGCTGCCGGCCCAAGAAGCGCAGGAGGGGCTGACAGGTGGCACGGTATCTGGGACCCCGTACGAGAAAGAGTCGGCGCCTCGGGCAGTTGCTCGACGACAATAAGGCCAAGTACTACGACCGCCGGCCCTACCCGCCCGGCCAGCACGGCCGGCGCCGCGGCAGGAGGAGCAACGACTCCGACTACCTGCACCAGCTCCGTGAGAAGCAGAAGATCCGCCAGATCTACGGAGTCCTCGAGCGCCAGTTCCGCCGCTACTACAAGGAGGCCGCCCGCCGGCGCGGCATCACGGGCGACAACCTGCTGCAGATCCTCGAGTGCCGCCTCGACAACGTCGTGTACCGGTCCGGGCTCGCCCGGACCAGGCCGCAGGCCAGGCAACTGGTCAACCACGGGCACTTCCGGGTGAACGACCGGAAAGTCGACATCCCCTCGTACCGGGTACGGGCGGGAGACGTGGTCACGGTCAAGCCCCGCTCCAGGGACATCATCGTGATACGCCACGCGGTGGACACGTCCGGGGATCGCCGGACCCCCGAGTGGCTGGAGGTGGGTATCGACGAGCGCCAGATCCTGGTCCGCGACGTTCCGAAGCGGGAACAGATCGACACCGCGGTCCGGGAGCAGTTGGTAGTCGAGCTGTACTCCAGGTAGAGCGGCCCCTCGAATCCACTAGTCCATGCACTCCGATCACTGACCAGCCAACGACGCGAAAAACCGAGAGGAAGACACCTTGCAAGCGTTGATCGTCCAGCGACCACAGATCGAGACCGAGCCGGCCGGCGACACCCGGGCCCGGTTCGTCATCGAGCCGCTCGAGCCGGGCTTCGGCTACACGCTAGGCAACACCCTGCGGCGGACGCTGCTCTCCCGGATTCCGGGGGCGGCGGTTTCGTCCATCCGGATCGAGGGGATCTATCACGAGTTCACCACCGTTCCGGGGATCCAGGAGGATGTGGTCGACCTCATCCTGAACATCAAGGGTCTGGTGATCCGCATGGATGATCCGGAGCCTGCCACCTGCCGGCTGTCGGTCACGGGTCCCGGTGAAGTGACCGCGGCTTCCATCGCGGCCCCGAGCGGCGTGGAGATCGTCAACAAGGACCTGCATCTGGTCACCATGGCCGAGGGTTCCTCCCTCGAGATGGAGATGACCGTCGAGCAGGGCGTCGGTTACCGCAGCGCCGAGCGGAACAAGCGGAACGATGCGATCGGGACCGTACCTATCGACTCGGTCTTCTCGCCGGTGCGCAAGGTCTCCTACCGGGTGGAGAACACCCAGGTCGGTCAGATGACCAACTTCGACCGCCTCGTGGTGGACGTGGAGACGGACGGCTCGATCGAGCCGAGCGAGGCTCTGTCGTCGGCGGGCAAGACCCTGCGGGAGTTGCTGGGCCTGTTCGCGGACGTCGGCGAGGGCGTGGGCCTGGAGTTGGGTGAGGTCGCCTCCGACGATGCGGTCTCCCAGGACCTGGACCTGCCCATAGAGGCGCTGGATCTTTCCGAACGTCCGAGGAACTGCCTGAGACGTGCCCAGATCAACACGGTGGGGGACCTGGTGCTCAAGACGAGGGAGGACCTGTTGGATATCACCAACTTCGGGCAGAAGAGCCTGGAGGAGGTGGTCTCGAAGCTGGATGAGTTGGGACTCGGCATCTCCGCGTCCCGAGACGGGGACGGCAACTGATGCCCCGCCCGAGGAAGGGCAAGCGGCTGGGAGGCAGTCCCTCCCACCAGAAGGCCATCCTCTCCAACCTCGCCGAGGCGTTGATCTGGGACGAGCAGATAACCACCACCCTCACCAAGGCCAAGGTGTTGCGGCCCTACGTCGAGAAGATCATCACCAAGGCGCGCCGCGGGGATCTCCATTCGCGCCGCCTGGTGCTCAAGGACCTCCACGATCTGGAGGTCGTGACCAAGCTGTTCGACGAGATCGCCCCCCGCTACCGGAGGCGTCCCGGCGGCTACACCCGCATCGTCAAGATCGGACCCCGGCGCGGCGACCACGCCGAGATGGCGGTAATCGAACTGGTGTAGGTACGCGGCGGGTTGCCCGCCGCTCCGACACGGCATCGGGCTCCGAACCCGAGCGAGTCAAGGACCGGTGAAGTGAGTATGGATCGTCCTCATACGTCGCGATCTTCCCCTCCGGTTCAAGGCTCTTCCAGACCTTTGCTGTCCCGGCTGGTCCTGTATATGGCCGCCCCGGCCATGCTCGTCGTATCGCCGCTGACGGGATTGGCCTTCCATTCTGATCAACGTATAGCGATCTACGAGTTTGCGGTTCGTTTGGGCGCCAACCCCTTCCGGATCATCAGGGAGAACATCGCGGAGATAGGCGACTTCATTCAGAAGGGCAACTTCCGGCCTGCAGGCCGTTTTGTCTTCTATCTGGAGGAGTCGGCTCGGTTCGAGGTAGCGATGGCCCTCGGGATCCCTCCGCACGTCGTACAGGGCTTCTTGCGCATGTTGATGGTTGGTCTACTCGCATGGGCGGGTACCAGCCTCGTGCTACTACTCCACAGGTCGGTCCAGCACAACGCGCCGGTCGAAGGCGAAGCAGGTTCCGGCTCCGCAGGCGGTCGAGAGCAGGAACCGCCGAGAAGCCCGGCCCTGCTGTCGGTGTTCCCGCTGTTGCTGGCCGGCACCTTGATAGTTATGCAACCACTCCATCCGATCTCCTCCTTCCCGGTGTTCCTGATCGGAATGGCGACCGTCGTCCTGCTGGTACCTCTCTATTTCGCCTCGGACAGGGCGATGTCCGGCCGAGGAATCACCGCGGGTTCCTTCATCGTGTCCGCGCTGCTGGGTTCGCTCTCAGCGATGACCTACGAACTCCTGTACCTTCTCCCGCTGGTCATCGTCACGATGATCTATCTGCGCGCCAACCTGGCCCGTCGTTCGATACGCGACGTCCTCTCGTCTGCCGCGAGTTACAGGTTCCTTGTGTTTCTCGGGTCGTTTCTGCTGGTCTTCATCCCGAGCAGGCTCGCCATCGCGAGAGCCTGCGCGGCGAATGAGTGCTTCGGCAACACCGAGGTGGTCATATCCGATCTGTCGGTTGGCCAGTGGCTGGGTCGCGCCTTGTCGGGGTTCCCTCTGATCGAGTGGGTTTCCGTTCTGAGTAGCGAGAGCACGCGAGGGATCCATCCCGTCGGGTTCAGAGACATCGTGGGGAACGTCTGGCTGGCGATCGCGGCCATAGCAATCATTCTGCTGGCGGTGCGGGCCTCCAAGCAGTTCGTCGGCGAGTTGGGCCGGCCCGCCACAACCGCGCCCTACCGGGACCTGGGCATCTCACTCGTGGGCCTGGGCACCGTGCTGGCCCTGGCGGTGACACTCATGGTCAGTGCGTCAGAAAGCCTGCAAGGCTGGAACGATCAGGGACAAGGCCTCCATCAGTGGCGAGACACACTCCTCGTCCAGGTCGGTTGGGCATTCATCCTGTATGGAGCGCTTGTCCTGGTGGTTTCGGCGCGTGCTGCGCCGGACCGTTCGCGAAGGCGGGCCCCGAGGTTGCCCAGGTCGTTCGCCACGGTGGCATTAGCGGTCGCCTTCACCATGATGCTGGTCCTCACCTTGTCGGCCAACGACCGGTACGCCAAGGCACAGCGGACGAGAGCGGACGCCAACCTCGTCAACCTCATGTCGGCTGCCAGCATCGAGTTCGAGCGTACGGAGGAGGGAAGCGAGCGGCGTTGCCGGCTCATCGCCGATTACGCCCCGCTGGCCTGCGAAGGTTGCCGGCACAGCGGGCGACGGCTCCTGGAGCAACTCAACAACCTGTCGTTGTCCAGGTACGGTTCGGCGTTCTGCCCCGTGCCGTTCGAGGAGCTCCAAGCCGATCGCGGGTAGCGGGTAGCGGGTAGCGGGCGGCGGGCCCGCGATGCGCCCGGCCCCGCCACCGGAAGCGGCCGAAGGACCGGGGGCTGGTAGCCTTGCTCCTACCCGCATCTCCCGGAGCTTCGAGGGTACCCGTGCTTCATCAGATGGTCCGCGCCGGGCGGCTTGAGCCGTCCTTCTACACGTCACTGCTCTACGACGGCTACGCCACCGGCAATGCGGTCCTGATCGTCGCCGTGGTCGGGTTCATCCGCGGCCTGCGGAACCTGTCGTTGCTGGACGCGGCGTTCGCCGCGGTGTCGGGCGTCGTGCAGGCCGGGATCGTTGCGCTGGCGGTGTGGGCGGCGGGGGTCTACCTGTTCCGGCGCTACGGCCAGATCCCCGTCTCGTTCCGTCTGGTCGGCTTCGCCAACGTCGCCCTTATCCCTTTCGCGGTCGGCGTCTGGTTCGCGGCCCGGTCGATACAGATTCTGCTGGTGGTGGTATCCGCCGTATGGTTCTTCTTCGCGGTGCGGGTGATCGCCCGCTCCCAGTTCGATCTGGAGCATCCCGAGGACAGTTTCGTCGCGGGTGCCGGGGTGCTGGCCTGGTATGTCGCGTCGATCCTGTTCTGAGCGACCCGGACCGCCGGGCCGCGCCGTCGAGGCCGCGGGTCGACCCCCCGGATGCGGCCGGGACACCCACCCGTCCGGCAGCTCGCCGCGTTCCCCCCTGCCGCACGGCTGATCGGCGGGAACGGCCTGAACAGTGGCTATCTACCGTATCGACCTTTCCTACGACGGCTCCGGCTTCCACGGCTATGCCCGCCAGCGCGACGTCCGGACTGTCCAGGGAGAGCTTGAAGCGGCGCTCGCCCGCATCCTCGGGCCCACCACCACGGAGGTGGCCGGGCGCACCGACGCCGGTGTCCACGCGCGCCGTCAGGTCGTCTCCTTCTCCACGGACTCCCCGGTCGACTGCGACCGTCTCGCCCGGTCCCTGACCGGACTGCTCGCCCCCGAGATCGTCGCCCTCGGCTGCGAGCGGGCGCCCGACGGGTTCTCGGCCCGCTTCAGCGCCCTCCGCAGGACCTACCGGTACGACATTCTCAACCGGCCGTATCCCGATCCCCTCCGCCGTGCCGTCGTCTGGCATGTCAAGCATCCGCTCGACGTGGCCGCCATGAACCGGGCGGTCACTCACCTGGTGGGCGAGCATGACTTCGCCTCCTTCTGCCGGAGGGCGGAGGGCGGCTCGACGGTCCGGACGGTTCTCACGGCCGCCTGGACGAGGGCTCCCGACGATCTGGTGCGGCTGGAGATCGTCGGCACGGCGTTCTGCCACCAGATGGTGAGATCCATCGTCGCCTTCTGCGCGGAGGTGGGAAGGGGTCGCCTGGCGCCGGAGGACACCCCGCGGGTGCTGGAAGCCCGCGACCGCAGTGCTGCGAGAGGCGCGGCGCCCCCTCACGGCCTGATCCTTTGGGGAGTAGGTTATTGAGTCGGTGGTCGGTGGCCGGCCTGCCTAGCACGCGACGCCCGACACCTGGTGCCTGGCACCCCATCTGGCGCCTGACCGGGAGGTCCGCTAGACTGCGGTTTCCCCGATCCCGGCTTGCATGCCGCGTTCAGGTGGCGGTCCCGATCCAGCGCCGAGCCTCCGGTTCGCCTACGCGCTCCGGGGCCTGCCGGGCCGTCCGACCGATAGATCGAGCGAGACCGTGAAGAGACTCAAGACATATGCGCCCAAGCCGGCCGACGTCGAGCGCGGCTGGTTCGTAGTCGATGCGGCCGACCTGCCGCTGGGACGCCTGGCCTCCAACCTCGCTCCGATCCTCTCCGGCAAGCGCAAGCCCGGATACGCGCCCCACGTGGACGGCGGCGACTTCGTGATCGTCGTCAACGCCGAGAAGGTCGCGGTCACCTCCAACAAGAGCCGGGACAAGATCTACTACCGGCACTCCGGCTACCCGGGAGGGCTGAGGGAGGAGTCGTTCGAGAACCTCATCAGCCGCCGCCCCGAAGCCGTGATAGAGCGGGCGGTGCGGGGCATGCTTCCCAAGACGAAGCTGGGTAGGAGGATGATCCGCAAGCTGAAGGTATACGCGGGGCCTGACCATCCCCATGGCGCCCAGTCGCCCGTACCCCTCGAACTCGGTCTTCGAAAGGTGGAATCCTGATGGCTGAGGCCCTCACCCAGGCTACGGGCCGCCGCAAGCGGTCGGTCGCACAGGTCCGACTCTTCAACGGCGCCGGAGCGATCACCCTCAACGAGCGACCCCTGGAGCGCTACTTCCCGACGATGGCCCGCCGCATGAGGGTGCTGGAGCCGTTGCGTGTCGCCAACGTCGAAGGCCGCTACGACATCGTCGCCAAGCTGCACGGAGGCGGCGTCAACGGTCAGGCCGACGCTCTCCGGCTCGGCATCGCCCGAGCGCTGGTCGCTCTCGATCCCAGCCTGCGCACGGACCTGAAGAGGGCCGGGCTCCTGAGGAGGGACGCCCGGGTCGTCGAGCGCAAGAAGTACGGTCTTCGCAAGGCCCGGCGGGCGCCCCAGTTCACCAAGCGTTAGTGGCCTTCCAGCCGGACGACCTGCCACACCACGAGGGCGCCTTCCGCAGCGCCGTTCCCCTGACAGGGGGCTAGGCGTGGCTCCCGCTCCCGGCGCCGCAGATCGCCGCCTGTTCGGCACCGACGGTGTCCGGGGGGTCGCCAACATCGATCTCGACGTGCCGCTCGTCTTCGACCTGGCCCGGGCCGCCGGCGAACTCATCGGAGGCGGGGCGGTGGTCGTCGGCCGCGACACCCGCCGCTCTGGCGACATGCTGGCGGCCGGACTGCAGGCGGGGTTCCACTCCGTAGGGGTCGACACCCTCGACGCCGGGATCATCCCGGTGGGCGGGGTGTCGTTCCTGATCCCCGAACTGGGCGCCCGCCTCGGGGTCATGGTGTCCGCCTCCCACAACCCCGCCCCGGACAACGGGGTGAAGTTCTTCGACGCCACGGGAGCCAAGCTGGACGACGGGCGGGAGGCCGAGATCGAGGCACGTCTCCGGCAGGGCGAGCCTTGGAAGACCCCGACAGGCGCAGGGGTGGGGGCGGCCCGTGCGATCCTCGACGCCACGGACCGCTACCTGGCGGCAATCAGGCAGGATGCCGGCAGCTCTCTGGAGGGGCTCCGGCTGGCGCTCGACTGCGCCAACGGGGCCGCGTCCAGGGCTGCTCCGGAGCTGTTCGCCTCCCTGGGCGCGGACGTGGTCTCCCACTTCGCCTCGCCGGACGGCCTCAACATCAACGAGGCATGCGGCGCCACCACCCCCGGGTACCTGGCCGAGGTCGCCGACGGACGGCTCGGACTGTCGTTCGACGGCGACGCCGATCGCCTCATGGTGGTCGACGAGGACGGCCGGGTCGCCAACGGGGACGTGATCCTCGCCGTCATCGCCCGGCACCTGAAGGAATGTGGGGAACTCCCCGGCAACCGGGTCGTGGCCACGGTCATGTCCAACCTGGGTTTCCGCATGGCCATGCACGAAGCCGGTATCGAACTGGCCGAGACACGGGTGGGCGATCGCTACGTCATGGAGGCGATGCTGGCGGAGGGCGCCGTCCTGGGCGGCGAGCAGTCGGGTCACGTGATCCAACTCGACAGGGGCCGGACCGGGGACGGGCTCCGGACCGCGGTGCGCCTGCTCGATGTCATTACGGCCACCGGACGTACGCTGGCCGACCTGCGCAGCGAGGCGCTGGTCGAGTTCCCCCAGGTGCTCGAGAACGTGCGGGTCCGTTCCAAGGATCTGGAGGGGGCGGACCGGGTCTGGGAGGCGGTCCGCGCCGCCGAACGCGAACTGGGCGACGAGGGCCGTGTCCTGGTCCGGGCCTCCGGCACCGAGCCGGTCGTCCGCGTGATGGTCGAGGCCCCCACCATGGCGTCGGCTCGCCGTGTAACCCACCGGCTCGTGGAGGTGATTGCCGCCGAACTCTCCTGAACCACGAGGGAACTTCAGCGCTTTGTCATGGCAGGGCGGTAAGATGAACTTGAGGCTGTAAGTTGCTTCGGGTCACCGAGGTGCATCGGTCCAACCATCGCCAGGGTCGAATCCCGCTCGCAGGGGTCGACCCTGGTTGACGTCTGGCATGTCTACGGCCAAAGCATCCGCCAGGTACGGCGCTGGTACTTGACGTGGTCATCGAATAGTTTCCTCACAGCGGTGTCCGATCGTGGATCGCTCGGGCGGTGTCGGATACGTAGGCGCCGATTGAGGATGAACGCGACGAGATCGGCTAGCTGGATTCCTCTGTTTCGGTCCGATCGATCGAAGTAGACATTGTCGACTACGTGGTCGAGCGGGATGTTGATCCCACTAGGCGCACCGATCCGCCCACCAAAGGCCTGCATCTCACTAATCAGATCCAGGGAGAACTGCTCCTGTTCCTGGTTCTCATCCGCTACCAGGAGCGCCCGCTGGCTAAGGCAGTTTTCTTGTTAACCTAGCCACTGCTCCAGCTTCTCTGTGAGAAACTGAAGGGCGAAACCATGGGGGTTCGGACTGTCGTAACCACGCGCAGCAAGTCCTTGCTTGTTGATGGATGCGTAGGCGACGCCCGCATCGACATGTCCCAAGACAGAGAGAGCCCTGGAGTACTGATCGATCCGTTGCCGAGGCGTAATCCCCTCCCATACGCCTGAACCACCGAAGAGTTCTTGACCGTGGTACTCGGTCAGTTTCTCTCTGGTAGGGGCTCTCGCAGCGAGATCGTCGAGTCGCTGGGACATCTCCTGGATACGATCCTCGCGAACCATCACAGCGACGAGTACGTGAAAGGGCTGGTCGGGATCACCGAGTTGACGGCCCGTGTTCCCCGACTCGTCGAGATAGCAGATGATCATCCGATCCTGCTCCTGCTGCTAGATTCCGTTGTGTACATACTAATGACACAGGGCATAGATTGTTAACACTAGTCACTCTGTGAGTAGACGAGCGACGAACGGATTTGCCGCGGCCTTGCCGTTCCTTGCCGCCTAGACTGGGCCTGACAACCGGATCGGGAGATCTTTGAAGCGCCTGGCCCCGACCCTGGTCGGGGTGACGAGGAAGAGGGATTATCGAAACTTTCGGCGGATGCCCTCTCGGCTGTCCACGGTCGTGACGGTTCGGGTCAAAAGCCCCGGGTGACCGGGGTGACAGAGCCCGGATCGACGTGGAGTCCCGCCGGTCCGCGCCCAGCGGCCGGACGCGGGACCGCATGCCTCCCCCGCCACCCCGCGAGGGATGCGACGGGGCGGGCGGCACGATCCGAGGTACGGGCCTGCCGATGCGGGTTCCCCGCCTCACCCTCCTGATCGGTGAGCGGAATGCGGGTGTCCCGCATGCGGATGATCGAGGAGGACGGCATGTGCGGAATCGTCGGCTACGTAGGCCCCAGATCGGCGCAGGAGGTCCTGGTCCGGGGGCTGCGCCGCCTCGAGTACCGGGGTTACGACTCGGCGGGAGTGGCGGTGGCCCACAACGGCTCGGTGGCGGTGTCCAAGGCCGAAGGCAAGCTGGACCGGTTGGTGGCCCGCCTGGAGGAGGCGCCGCTGCGGGGGCGGTCGGGGATCGGCCACACCCGCTGGGCCACCCACGGTGTTCCGTCGGACCGCAACGCCCACCCCCACACCGACACCACGGGGGACTTCGTGGTGGTCCACAACGGGATCGTCGAGAACTACCGGGAGTTGCGCAGCGAGCTGGAGGCCGCGGGGGTCCGTTTCCGGTCGGAGACCGACACCGAGGTGCTGGCGCACCTGGTGGCCGCGGTCTACGACGGCGACCTGAAGGAAGCGGTGCGCACGGCTATCGCCCGGGCCTCCGGGGCCTACGCGCTGGTGGCGATGACCTGCCACGAGCCGGGTCGCATCGTGGCCGCCCGGATGATCAGCCCTCTGGTGGTGGGACTGGGCGACGGTGAGACCTTCCTGGCCTCCGACATGCCGGCGGTGCTGGACTACACCCGCCGCTTCCTGATCGTCGAGGACGGCGAGATCGCCGAGGTCACCGTAGACGGCGTCACCATCGAGACGCTCGACGGCGACGCGGTCGAGCGTTCTCCCTTCACGGCCCACTGGGACACCGACTCGGTGCAGAAGAGCGGCTTCGACCACTTCATGCTCAAGGAGATACACGAGCAGCCCGAGGTCATCGCCCGGACGCTGGGCGGCCGTCTGCGCGAGCACCCCGGCGGCGCCGCCGAGACGGCTCTCGACGAGCTCTCGTGGGTGCGGGGCGACCCCGCCGACGTGGACAAGATCTGGATCACCGCCTGCGGGACCGCCTACCACGCCGGTGTGGTGGGCAGGGCCCTGTTCGAGCGTCTGGCGGCCATCCCCACCGAGGTGGCCTACGCGCACGAGTTGCGCTACAGCAACCCCCTGATCAGGGAGGGATCGCTCGCCCTGGCCATAAGCCAGTCCGGGGAGACCGCCGACACCCTGGCCGCGGCCCGTCTGGCCCGCCGGGAGGGCTCCTCCCTGCTGGCCCTGACCAACGTGGTCGGCTCCAGCCTGGCCAGGGAGGCGGACGACGTCCTGTACACGTGGGCCGGGCCCGAGATCTCGGTGGCGTCCACCAAGGCATACCTGGCCATGCTGGTGGGGGAGAGCCTGCTGGCGATCTGGCTGGGACGGGCGAGGGGCGTCCTGGACCCGGGCGAGGAGCGGAGGCTGGCCGCCGAGTTGCGCACCCTCCCCGGGAAGGCCGAGTCGATACTCGGGGACCTGGACAGGCCGCGCCGCCTCGCCGCGGATCTGGCCCGGGCCGTCGGCATCTACTTCATAGGCCGGGGCCTCGACTACGCCACCGCCATGGAGGGCGCTCTCAAGCTCAAGGAGATCTCCTACATCCACGCCGAGGCGATGCCGGCCGGCGAGCTGAAGCACGGGACGCTGGCATTAGTCACCGAAGGGACGCCGGTGGTGGCGGTCGCCACCCAGCAGGACGTGCAGTCCAAGATGCTCCTCGGCCTCCAGGAGGTGAAGGCCCGGCGGGCCACGGTCATCGCCGTCGCCTACGAGGACGACGACGAGATCGGGCTGGTCGCCGACCACGTCCTGCGCATCCCTCGCACTGCCGACGTTCTCTCGCCGATCCTGGCCGCCATCCCCCTCCAGCTGCTCGCCTACTACACGGCCCGCCGACTCGGTCGCGACATCGACCAGCCCCGCAACCTGGCCAAGAGCGTCACCGTGGAGTGAGTGGTGAGTAGTGAGTAGTGAGTAGTGAGTGGTGATTGGTTAGAACTCCACCATTCACCATTCACCATTCACCATTCACCATTCACCATTCACCATTCACCATTCACGATTCACCATTCACGATTCACCAACCCACCATTCACGATTCACCATTCACGATTCACCATTCACGATTCACCATTCACGATTCACCATTCACGATTCACCATTCACCATTCACCATTCACCATTCACCAACCCACCAACCCACCATCTAGCCTGAATCCATGCGCATCATCGGGCTGGGTGTGGACCTGGCCGACATATCCCGGATCGAGCGGGTGCTGGCCCGCTATCCCCGGTTCGCCCGGCGCTGCTTCACCACCCACGAGCGGGAGTACGCCGAGCGGTTCGCCCGGCCTTCCCGCCGCTACGCAGCCCGGTTCGCAGGCAAGGAGGCGGTGATGAAGTCGCTCGGCACCGGCTACCGCAGGGTGCGCTGGACCGACATCGAGATCACGGGAGGGGGCAAACCCACCGTGAACCTCGCCGGGACCGCCGCGGCCCGGGCCGGACATCTCGGCGTCACCCATGTCGAGGTCGCCATCACCCACACCGACACCGAGGCACTGGTGTTCGCGGTGGCGCTCGGTGAGCATCACGCGGAGCAAGCCTGACGGTCGGCTGACCATTCAGATGTTCACCCCGTGGTAACACCCCGACACCCAACCACCTAGGACAGTGCCCGGCGCAGAGCCTCCAGGAACGAGGCGCGGGAGACTTCCCGGACGACCCGGGCGTTGGGAGCGCGGCCACCGAGGCCTTGCCAGTCGATGCTCTGCACCCCCCGGTCCGGACCATCGCCGGTTTGCACCTCTATATATACGTGCGCGGTCGAGGCCATCGACGGGTCGAGGGCCACCGCCATGGCGATCGGATCGGGAAGGTCGAAACCGGCCAGCCCCGTATCGCGGGCGTAGCCGTCCAGCACCGCCTGGCAGTCGACGGCCACCTCCGCGTAGGGGGTGCCCAGCGAGCGCAATGCCGCCGCCTCCTCCGGCGAGAAGGTGGCCGAGGCCACCGAGATGTCCCACCCGACGACGGTCTTGGGCATGGGCGCCCGCACCACGATGGCCGCCGCTTCGGGATCGGCCCAGAAGTTGTACTCGGCCAGAGGGGTGACGTTGCCGTGCCCGGCACCGGTGCCGCCCATGATGTAGCAGTGGCGGATCGCCCTCGCCAGCCGGGGCGCCCGGGTGAGGGCCAGGGCCACGTTGGTGAGCGGTCCCAGCGTCACGAGGTCGATCTCGCCGGGCCGGTCCAGGAAGGAGTCGATCAGTACGTCGACGGCGTGTCCCTCCGAGGGGGTGCGGCCCCGCACCGGGAGTCCGATGTCGCCCATCCCATCCTCGCCGTGCACATCCTGGGCGGTCACGAGGTCCTGCACGATCGGGCGGGTCGCCCCGGCATGGACCGGAACCGCCCTTCCGCACAAGTCCGCCACGTACAGGGCGTTCTGGACCGCCTGGTCGATGCCCACGTTGCCTGCCACGACGGTGATGGCCTCCACCTCGGCTCGGGGGTGTCGCAGCGCCATCATCAGGGCCACCGCGTCGTCGGAGGCCGTGTCGGTGTCGATGACCACGGAACGCATCTGCCGGCCGGCTTCCCGATGAAGGCCCGTGCTGTCATGGGTCACAGGCCACAGACTAGATAGTTAGGTGTTAGCTGTTAGGTCTTCGGTGTTAGATGGTACGTGGTGGTAGCGTCGCCTGGTGTACGCGAGTGCACATACCATAATATGCTGTTGATATGTGCAAACAGCGTCTCACAGTCACAGTGGACGAGGATCTCCTTGGAGCAGCCGCCGCGGCGGTAGCCGACGGTCGTGCCGGATCGGTGAGCGAGTGGGTCGCCGGAGCCATGGCACAGCGGTTGGCCGGAGACCGGCGCCTCGCCGCGCTCGGCGAGTTGATCGACGACTACGAGGTCGCACATGGGGTCATAAGCGAGGACGAGATGGCCGAACAGGCCCAGCGGGACCGGGAGGCCGCCGCGGTGTCGCGGATGGCCGCCAGGCAAGCCGGATGACCGTCATTCTGGACTCGGGCGCGTTCGTTGCGCTGGAGCGAGACGAACGGGCGATGTGGCGCCGCCTCAAAGCAGCGCTGCAATCGGGTACTCCGCTGCTAACCCACGGTGGCGTGTGATCGCTCAGGTATGGCACGGGGGTGCGGGCCGCCAAGCCCGGCTCGCCCGGGCGCTGCACGCTGTCGAGACCGTCGCGCTCGACGAGGAGTTGGGCCGCCGGGCCCGTGTACTGCTCGCCCGTTCGGGACTTAGCGATGCGGTCGACGCAGCACTGGCGGCTATGGCCACCCACGGTGATCGGATCATCACCTCTGACCCCGACGACCTCGCCGCCCTTGTCGCCGCCGGCGACCGCCGGGTCGACGTCATTCCGGTCTGAGCCAGGCCACAGGTCGACATCGACCGCCAACCGGAACGTTTGAACTGCCAAGCGGAATGACCCTGCGGTATCCACTCACCACCTGCCGGGCGATCTCGATGCCTTCAGTTCCACAAGATCCTTACGGGAAGGTCGCGCCGGGCGAGCAGGTCCAGCAGGTGCTAGCTCCAGTGGTTTCCAGTATGGAATGTAGCTGCGACGACGTTGGCCGATCCTGCCAGTCTGCGTGCTCAGCGGTCCGTGGCGCTGTCGTCTAGGCGCCGGGCGAGCTCGGGTATGTCGCGGTCCTCGAGGTTGGCGAAGGCCAGGCGGAGGTAGCGGTCCTGGTCGGGTCCGAACATCTCCCCGCCGAGGCAGAGCACTGCGTGCTCCTCGAACAGCCGGCGAGCTACCTTCACTCCCGGAACTCCCTCGAAGGGATGGCGGACGTAGGCGAAGTAGGCCCCCGCCGAGACCACCTCGTAGGAACTGCCCAGCATGGCGTCCCCGAACTGCCGCACCCGGCGGTTCATGGTCGAGCGGTTCCGCTCCACCCAGCCCGCCAGGTGACCGAGCCCGTAGAGGGCCGCCTCCTGGCCGAGCCGGCTGGGACAGATGGTCAGGCAGTCGGCCACCTTGTCCACCTCGTGCAGGAGGTCGGGGGAGGCGGTCATCGCACCGACCCGGTAGCCGGGGATGGAGTAGACCTTGGAGAAGCTCTCGATGTGGATCACCGTCCGGTCCCACCGCGGATCGGCGAACAGGTCGTGGGCCGGGCCGGTGCCGGACCGGAAGTCGCGGTATGTCTCGTCGACGATCAGGTGGATGCCCGCCCCGGCCGCCAAGCCTGCGAAGTCGGAGATGAGCTCCGGGGGGTATACCCGCCCGGTGGGGTTGTTGGGGGTCACCAGGACGATGGCCCTGGTGCGCTCGTCCAGCAGGGCCGCGGCGCCCTCCACCGGGGGGAGCATGTCCTCGGAGCACTCGAGGTAGGCCGCCTCGACCCCCGCCATGTTGAGCCACATGTCGTAGTTGAAGTAGTAGGGCACCGGCATGACCACCCGGTCGCCCGGTTCGCACAGCACCGACGCGGCCAGGCAGAAGGCCTGGTTGGCCCCGGCGGTGATCGCCACCTGCTCCGGCCGCACCACGCCGCCGTAGGACGTCGACAGGTCCTCGGCCAGCGCCGCGCGCAGCGGCGCCTCGCCCAGCACCGGGCCGTAGCGGGACACCTGCGCCTGGTCCAGCCCGGAGACATGTTCGATCAGCCCCCGTTCCGGCGCGTAGCCGGGAGCGGCCTGGGCAACGTCGATCAGCGGCAGGTCAGGGTTCTGGAGCCCGGCCGCCACCCACGACCGCACCTCGCTGATGGGGGAACTGACCGTGGCCAGAACCTGTCGGTTGAGGCCCGGAGACACCCTGTCCATCCGTGAATCCCATCCATGGCGAAAACGTTGTGCCCGACATTCCCTGGCCGGACAAGAGAACTATATAGATAATGAGACGTGCCCTTGCCAGATGCCGTAGATGGCCTGGCATCATTGTCGAGTGCCCTCCCCGCTGTGGGCGGTGGAAGAGAAGGCGAGAAGAATCTCGCGAACCGTGATCCGCCCCAGGATTCTCGGAGACTATCTTCTTTCCTCGGAGAATATCCCTCCAATACTCAATTAAAACTTGAGGTTTTTTGATACCCTCGCTCTTTGAAATCAAGTTTCAGTTGAGGACTATGCGTACCAGCCGCCAGGATCTCCGTCGCGAGCTGTTCCAGCTCGCCGTAACGCAGGGGGGCTACTTCACTGCTGCCCAAGCGCGGGAGATCGGCTACTCCTACCAAGCGCAGCACTACCACGCGCAAACGGGTAACTGGGTCCGAGTCGATCGAGGTCTATATCAACTCTTCGGATGGCCGGTGGGCCTGCACGACGACCTGATTCGCTGGACGCTATGGGCCGGAGGCCGAGCGGTCGTTTCCCACGAGTCCGCACTGGACGTTCACAATATCGGCGAGTTCAGCCCGGCTCGGGTCCACCTGACCGCACCGAGGGGTTTCTCGAAGCGCTCGGTCGGTGTGGTGATCCATCCGGCCACGCTGGATAGAGCCGACATCGAGGAGCGAGAAGGGTTTCGAGTGACGCGACCGGTCAGGTCACTGGTCGACGTCGCTGCCGCCGGTGCGGACGGCGACCAGCTCGACCGTGCGATCGAGGAGGGTCGGGAACTCGGCGTGGTCACACCTCGTCTACTCCGGGAACGAGCCGAGGACGTGGGCCTCAAGGCCGCCCTGCGTATCGAGCAGGCTCTCGGCAGGCTCGGTCTCTGATGCGCTATTGGTGGATCAGACTCGACGTACGGGGGAACTGACATGGCTCGGAAGACGGCAATCGCCGAGATCACACCCCATGCGAAACTAGCTGCTGCAGTGCGGGCTGCCCGCGATGCCATGCGTAAGGACGCCGGCCTGAACGGCGAGGTCGATCGGGTATTGCAACTTGCGTGGCTTCTGTTCCTCAAGCTCTTCGACAGCCTGGAGCGGAGCCGCGAGACCACCGACGACGACTTCCGGCCGGCCATCGATGCGCCGTATCGCTGGCGTGACTGGGCGGCCGATCCGGACGGCCGGACCGGAGACTCGCTCATCTCCTTTGTGGAGAGGGAGTTCACCGATGACGGGAGGCAACGTCGGCCGGGGCTACTGGCTTACCTCCGAGACCTGAAGGGGACGGGAAGCGACGATCCCCGCGCCGCCCTGAGAGCGGTCTTCGAGGAGACCGACAACCGGATGTTCTCCGGCCATCTGCTGCGCGTTGTCATCGACAACCTCAACGAGATCGACTTTGGGTCGTCCGACGACATCCACACGATGGCGCATCTCTACCAAACGATGCTGCGGGAAGCGCACCATGCCGCTGGTGGCGCAGGGGATTTCTACACTCCCCGGCCGGTCATTCGCTTCATGGTGGGCCAGATCGCCCCCCAACTCGGCGAGGTGATACTCGATCCGGCTTGTGGGACAGGAGGGTTCCTGGTCGAAGCCCTGGAATATCTCCGCCCCGGCGTCGGAACGGCAGGGGAGCTTCGCAGACTCCACGAGAACCTGCACGGCATCGAGAAACACTCACGTCCCTATCTTCTCGGAATGATGAACATGCTGAGGCTTCGCGAAAACATGCTCCTCCACGGGATGAGTCAGCCGAACCTGGTCCGAGGCGATGCGTTGGCCGAGCCGCCAGCAGAGATCGGCCTGGTTGATCAAGTTGACGTCATAGTCACGAATCCGCCGTTCGGCGGCATCGTGGAGGAGCGGATTCAGAAGAACTTCCCTGCCGACAGGCGGACAGCGAGGACAGAATGGCTCTTCATCCAACTCGTGGTCCGGCGACTGAAGGATCGTGGCCGCTGCGCGATGGTCGTACCGGATGGGGTGCTCGCCGGGGGCGGCGTCGGTGCCCGTGTCAAGGAACAACTCTTGGAGGAGTGCAATCTGCACACTGTTGTCAGGTTGCCCGCGGGCGTACTCGAGCCCTACACGGCGATCACAGCCAACCTGCTGTTCTTCGAGAAGTCCGGGCCCACGGACGAAACCTGGTTCTACGAGGTTCGCCCACCCGAGGGTCGAAAGAGGTACACGAAGACCATGCCGATCAGGTTCGAGGAGTTCGACCGGTGCCGTGCTTGGTGGAAGAGCAGGGTCGAGGATGACTTTGCGTGGCGAGTGCCGATCGAGGCGATCGAATCGGCGAACTTCAATCTAGACGTCAGCAACCCAAACCAGCCGCATGATCTCGCTCGCCGTGCGCCGGCCGAGCTCCTTGGGGAGCTCATAGAAGTGGAGTCAGAGATACTTCGGCTACTGAGGAGCCTCGAACGGGGGATCCGGGCGTGAGTGTCGAAGACCGCCCGCTCCGCGAGGTTCTCACCCTCGACCTAGACCCGGTCCGGGTCGAAGCGACCACCCGCTACCCGCTTGCGGGTCTGTACAAGTTCGGACGCGGGCTGTTCAGGAGGAACGACGTCGCGGGGTTTGGCACAAGCTACAAGACCCTCCATCGTCTCCGAGCGGGCCATCTGGTCGTGAGCAGGCTACAGGCCTCCAAGGGAGCGATCGCTGTTGTACCCCCTGAGTTCGATGGGTTCCATGTCTCTCCCGAGTTCCTGACGTTCTCACGCCTGGAGGGGGAACTCGACGCGCAGTTCCTCTCGCACCTGTGTGCCTGGCCCGACTTCTGGCAGCGGGTGGCGGCCCCACATAGGAAGCGCGGCACTCTTCGCGAGCGGGTCCGCCCTGAGCGGTTTCTTGAGATCCGGGTTCCGATCCCGGATATCGACAGCCAACGGAAGGCAAGCCACACGCTGACCTGTTACAGACAGAAGGTCGAGGCTCTGGATGCGCGTGCAATGCGGGCGAAGGAACTGAGCGAGGTTGCCGCAGTCGCTCTTGCGCGCCGACCCGATCTCTCCGAGTCTGAGAGGAAGGCAAGAGGTTGGACGAAGGCTCCGCTACGCCTTCTGATGGAGCAAGTTGCTCACCCGGTATCGGTCGATCCAACGGAGGTGTATCCAAGCCTCGGTCTCCACCGCTTTGGCCACGGTGTCTTTCGGAAGGAACCGATCGACGGTTCCCGAACCTCGGCCACGACGCTGAATCGCGTCAGGGTCGGCCAGTTCATCTACTCCAAGAACCTCGCCTTCGAGGGCGCCTACGCTCACGTTCCGATGGAGTTCGACGGCTTCTTCGTTTCCGGCGAGCTTCCTACATTCCAGACGCACGCTGATGAACTGGACGCGCCTTGGCTGGCGATCTACATGCAATCGGCGTCGAACTGGATGGAACCTGGCACTTGGGGCAGCGGCCTCGGCCGACGCCGCCAAAGACTCAGCGTCGACTCCTTCTTGGACTTCGAGATCTGGAAACCTCCACTCGCGGAGCAGCGCCGGGCCTTGCGAAAGATTCAGGCACTTGCCCGTCATCGGAAACTGCGAACCGAGTCAGGACGATTCGTCGCGGCGCTTTGGCCGTCGATACTCCATGAGACGATGGCCACACCGACCGGGTAGCCCGCGCATGCAGGCGTCTGCGGCGAAGCAGGCAAGGTACGCGGTGGGTGTGACGCATCACCTCCCGGCGGGGTAGGACACGCGAAAAGTTCTCCTGCAGGGATGGGAACAGCCCTCTTCACAAACGAGCACCCGTAATGTATCGTTACGACCATGGAACTCGATCTGACAACGCTGGGGTTCGGCGGCACGCTGGTCCTGCTCAGTATCTCCCTGTTGGCAGTGATGGTCCGGGTGTATCGCCTGCTCACCGACCTGAGCGCGAAGGTCGAAGCGACCACCGCGAAAGTCGAAATCAACACTGCAAAGATCGAGGCCCTCGATGCCAGGGTCGAAGCCGTCGCTGCCGAAGTGGCCGAGAACAGAGAACAGATCCGGCTGTTGCGCGCCGAGTTCCGGCTCTTTCGCGCCGAGGTGAGCGAGGAGTTCCGGCTGGTTCGCGCCGAGGCTAGCGAGGAGTTCCGGCTGGTTCGTGAGGAGTTCCGGCTGGTTCGCGCCGAGGTGAGCGAGGAGTTCCGGCTGGTTCGCGCCGAGGCTAGCGAGGAGTTCCGGCTGGTTCGTGAGGAGTTCCGGCTGGTTCGCGCCGAGGTGAGCGAGGAGTTCCGGCTGGTTCGCGCCGAGGTGAGCGAGGAGTTCCGGCTGGTTCGTGCCGAGAGCCGGGAGGACTCCGGGGTGTTCCGTACCGAGATCCGGGACAGCCTCAGCGAGATGGGTCGTAGGATCGATAGGCTCAGGGACAGGGTCGACGCCAACGCCGTCAAACATGACGCCAACGTCATTGACGTAGGCAAACAGGTGGCGGCGTTCAACGAGCGGGTATCGAGGGTCGAGGGATACATCGACGGGATGACCGGTGGAGAGTGGCCGGTAGCCAGCGGTCATTAGGTGTTAGGTAGTGATCGGCGGTTAGCGCTAGGTCGGGTACTTGTCCGGTTTCGGTGTGTTGTCCGAGCTTCCCCTCTCGCTACCCGGTCGCCGATGCAGGCGCCGATCAGGAGCATCAGCAGGACGAGCAGTAGGAGCCCGAGCATTATGGGGATGGCGGCGATCGCCGAGATCACCAGCCCGGCTACGGCCCACTCGCGGCCCGCCGGGCCGCAACCTGTCCGGCGGAGACCCACCCAGGAGAGGGAGGCGCCCGCCAGGATCAGGATGGCGCACCAGGCGACGGGCTCCCCCGACATGAGAAACCTCGGTAGGTTCGACCAGGTCCATCCATGGCCGAACCACCAGGCGGACTGCAGCACGCCGGCAGCCAGAGCGACGACGAAGCCGGCGACCGGCACCAGGTCGATACGTGTGTGGATGCTTCGGGTTAACGGTTCGAGCGTTCGGATGGTCATCACACCTCCTTGGTCTCGGGCTCGACTGATCTTGTCGTGTTCTCCGCAACCAATGTATGGGATGGGTGTGACACGGTCCGTTGTACCTTGATTGTTGCCGCCCACCGGCCGTAGGTCGGCGTCGGGCGGGGGATCCGGGAGTTCGGGAAAAAAGGTGGAAACATCCCTCTTGTCAAACGACAATCCGTAATATATCGTTGCTGACATGGAACTCGATGCCACGGCACTGACCTCCGGGGCCACCCTGGCCCTCGTGTTCATCTCCCTGTTGGGGTTGACGATCCGGATGAACCGCCAGTTCGCCGATCTCCAGGCTGCGGTCGGTGCGCTTGATGCCAAGGTCGGAGCTCTCGCTGCCGACGTGGCCGAAAACAGGTCACAGATCCAGCGGCTGCGTGCGGAGATGAGGCAGTTGCGTGGTGAGATGAATGAGGGATTCCGGCTGGTGCGGGAAGAGATGGGCGGAGAGGTTGGGCAGTTGCGTGGTGAGATGAATGAGGGATTCCGGCTGGTGCGGGAAGAGTTCGGGCGGGTGCGTGCGGAGATGGGGCAGTTGCGTGTTGATATGGGCGAAGAGTTCGGGCAGGTGCGTGCGGAGATGGGCGGAGAGTTCGGGCAGCTGCGTGGCGAGATGAGGGAAGAGTTCGGGCGGGTGCGTGGTGAGATGAATGAGGGATTCCGGCTGGTGCGGGAAGAGTTCGGGCAGTTGCGTGGTGATATGGGCGGAGAGTTCGGGCAGTTGCGTGGTGAGATGAGGGAAGAGTTCGGGCAGTTGCGTGGCGAGATGAGGGAAGAGTTCGGGCGGTTGCGTGGCGAGACGGCGGAAGAGTTCCGGCTGTTGCGCAGCGAGAACAGCAAGGAGTTCCGGCTGATCCGTACCGAGAGGCAGGAGAGCTTCAACGTCATTGAGCGCAAGATCGAGCGACTCGGGGACAAGATCGATGCCAACGCCGCCGCACACGACGCCAACCTCAAGGAGGTGGGCAGACACGTAGCCGGACTCAATGCCCGGGTGTCCAGGGTCGAGGGCTACATCGAGGGGATCTCCGGTGGAGAGTGGCCGGTGGCCAGCGGGCAGTAGATCCGTTGTTCGTCGTCCGTGACAAGGAGCTTCAGGCCTGCGCCGGAAGGGACGGTCATACGGCGATCCCCCGGCAACTGACCCCTGACCACCTATTCTCCCCCATATGAGCGATCCGGCCGCCACTCCCGCCTTTCAGCCCATCACGTATGACCGCAGGCTCCGGTTTTCCGACTGCGATGCCCAGGGGATCGTCTACAACCCCAACTATCTTGTCTACTGGGACGACGCCTTCACGGACTACATGGACGCAATCGGGTGTTCATGGGCCTTCATGGTGTCCATGGGGGACGATGTGGTACTGGCCCGCACCGAGATCGACTACCGGCGCTCGGCGGGGATGGGTCAGGTGGTTCGCACGACTGCCCGGGTGGTGAGGATCGGGCGGAGTTCCATCCTCTTCGAGTACCTGACCGTCGATGCCGACACGGGCGACACCTTGGTGGAGGGCAGTCAGGTGCAGGTGATTGTCGACCACGAGACCATGCGCCCCAAGCAGGTGCCCGAGTACCTCCGAGAGATGATCCGGGTCCAGGAAGGCTGGTGATCGGTGATCGGTGCCTGGTGGTTCAGGTCTTGGCTGGGGTTCGGTCGCGGTTTCAGGGATTGGAGGAGTCTGATCGTTTCGGGGTGTGCGTGATCGTGATCGTGGTGTCGGGTGTGGTGGACACGACGGTGATGGTGTAGCCGTGGATGGTGACGCTCTGTCCGCTGACCAGGATCGGGTAGTCATCGACTTGTCCGTTTCCTGAGTCGCCGACCACTTTCAGGGGCAAGTCTCCCGATTCGAGGGTCGCGTCGACCGTGTACACCAACACGCCCTCGGTCACAAGGGCCGGGTAGGTCGTCCGCACGCCGTCCGGGGATTCATAGGCTTGGCCTTTGTCGTAGCCGATCTTGCGTCTGGCTTCGACAACGATCACTTCGGACTCCGATATCGGTATCGCCACCATCGCTATGCCGTCGCCCGGGTCGGCAGCCGGGGTGAGGGTGACGGTTGCGTGCGGGTCGGTGACGCAGTGGATCTGGTCGGGTTCGAGCCATCCGAGTTGCCAGCGACTCCACGCCAACACTTCATCGGCCAACAGAGAATCCGCGTAGCCGGTGGAGGTGCCACCGTCGGGCCACCGCCAGGTATGTGCGAGGCGTGGGTCTTGTACGTCGGCGAGGAGATAGCTCCACATGGACATGAGACCGAACCTGAGAGCTACCCATCTGCGGTTGTTCGGGGGATCGGGTTGCTGATGCCGGGCCTCGTCGTACGGATACAGATCCAGCAGTCCGAGCCCATGGACAAGTTCGTGAGCGGCGTCGCGGCCCCAATCGTGCGGGGCTGACCCCTCGTCGTGTCTGAACGCGTTGATCACGGCCGCCCGCCCGATCGGTCCTTCGTCGGTGTCGACCCCCACCGTGGCGATCCCGCCTCCGAAGTGTGAACTGGGCGCGATGACCATCACATGCTGGTAGCCGGCGAAGTCGAAGCCGTCGTCCGCTAGTCGCACAGCCTCACGCACGATCTCCTGCCACACCTTGTACTGGCGGTAGCTCTTCTCGGCCCGTAGCCACCCGTGCAGGACTCCGAACTCCAGGCTGAGTTTCCCGTAGCTGGAACGCTCGACGACCTCTCTCGCTCTTCGCAGGCTCGAGGCCGCTTCGCGCTGGGTGGAATGCTGCGCCGCAGCGTCGGGGAAGTCCACGAACAGCGCCGCCACCCTCAGGGTCCCGGTGGAGGGCACCGCCCAGCCTGGCAGGGGGAAACCGGCCGTGATGCCCTCGACACCCTTCGGGCGGCACATCCGCGGGTCTGGACCCCGGGTCCATGCTGCTTGCCGCACACCGGGCGGAGATGAGACCACCAACTCCTGCCCCCAACAGTCGAGGGTCCCGTTCGATCGGATGCCGCAGGTGTGTACCCATCCGGCGGTGACAGCGCTGAACTTCCCCTCGGGAGGGTCAGCCTGACCGTCGGTGTCGTCGCCCCAGCAGACAACGGTCCAATCGGTGCGGATCGCACAAGAGTGGGAGTTCCCGGCCGAGATCGCGCTGAACCTCCCCCCCGGAGCGTCCGCCACGCCCTTCCAGTTGCTTCCCCAGCAGACGGCTGTCCCGTCGGTGCGGATCCCACACGAATGCGCATTGCCGGCGGACACGGCGCTGAACTGTCCCTCGGGATGATCGGCTTGGCCATTGGAGTTGTTTCCCCAGCAGACGGCTGTCCCGTCGGTGCGGATCCCACACGAATGCGCATTGCCGGCGGACACGGCGCTGAACTGTCCCTCGGGATGATCGGCTTGGCCATTGGAGTTGTTTCCCCAGCAGGCTACGGACCCGTCGTTGCGGACCCCACAGGAATGCGCCCACCCGGCAGCAACCGCGCTGAACTTCGCTTCGGGTGGGTCTGCTTCGCCTGCGGTGTTGTTTCCCCAGCAGGCGGCTGTCCCGTCGGCGCGGATCCCGCAGGAGTGCGCCCACCCGGCGGACACGGCGCTGAACTGTCCTTCGGGAGCATCAACTTGGCCATAGGTGTTGGCGCCCCAGCAGGCGACTGTCCCGTCGGCGTGGATCCCGCACGAATAGTCAATCCCGGCGGACACGGAAACGAACTTTGCATCCCGCGTGTCCGCTTCGCCGCTGGTGCGCTCCCCCCAGCAGGAAACCGACCCATCGGCGCGAACGCCACACGAGTGGGTTTCCCCAGCCGCGACGGCGATGAACTCCCCCTTGGGTGGGTCGGATCGACCGTCGGGGTTCTCTCCCCAGCAGGAAACCGTCCCGTCGGTCCGCAGTCCGCACGAGTGCCAGCCCCCAGCGGACACCGCGCTGAACTTCCCCCAGGGGGCGGAGGCCTGCCCCCACCAGTTGTTCCCCCAGCAGGAAACGGTCCCGTCGGTCCGGAGTCCGCACGTGTGCCGGTCCCTGGCGGACACCGCTCTGAACTTGCCGTCCGGGGTGTCGGCCTGACCATCGGAGTTGTCGCCCCAGCAGGCAACGCTCCAGTTGCTGCGGAGTCCGCACGTGTGCCGATGCCCGGCGGACACCGCTCTGAACTTGCCGTCCGGGGCATCCGTCTGACCATCGGAGTTGTCGCCCCAGCAGACGACGCTCCAGTTGCTGCGGACCCCGCACGTGTGCCGATGCCCGGCGGACACCGCTCTGAACCTGCCGTCCAGGGCGTCGGTCTGCCCGTCCCGGTTCGCACCCCAACAACCCACCGTCCTGTCAGCAAGCAGCCCACAGGAGTGATCGACTCCCGAAGACACGGTGCTGAACTCCCCCCTGGGCGCATCGGCCTGCCCCCACGCGTTTTTTCCCCAGCAGACAACCGTTCCGTCGCTGCGGATCCCGCATGAAAACCCTCTACCGGCCGAAACCGATGCGAACCCCCCACCCTGGGTTCCGTCCTCGGGCGTGCCGACCGGCCCGGAAGAACCAAGCTGGAGAGTCGGGCTCAGGAAGGTTGCCATCTGAGCCCGGGTGCTGTCCCGGCCAGGGCAGTCCCGGAGGGGCTCCGTCGAGCAGTCCGACGCCACACCGGAAGCGGCCAACGCTTCCGCAGAGCCCCGATGAGACCCAGCCTCGTCAATATCCGAAGAGCCCGAACCAGAATCAGCAGC
The DNA here is from genome assembly GCA_965219685.1 of Candidatus Spongiisociaceae bacterium. Taxonomy (GTDB): domain Bacteria; phylum Actinomycetota; class Acidimicrobiia; order Spongiisociales; family Spongiisociaceae; genus JAPPFW01. The sequence goes on from CBDCOH010000002.1 coordinate 3,556,928, forward strand.
GACAGCCGGCGCGGCCACCCCCACCCCCAACACCACCCCGACGACAGCCGTCACAGCCGCCAACGCCACCCACCGACCAGCAACCACGAACAGAGGGACCCTCATCGAAACAGCGACAACACCGGGAGAGGGACGGCTGCTCGTATCGTCAGGCGCCGTGGCCGGAAGAAACGCGGCCTCGGGCCGCCCCCAGGACTGCCGCGGGCGCGTCTGGTGTTGTACGGGTCCGGGAGTGTCCGGACTTGGATACGTGCCTGCCTGGATGGGTGTTGCTGTGGCATCGTGAAGGCCCATCTTCGCGGGAGGCGGAGCTCGGACGGTACACCGAGAACGGGAAAGTCCCCGACCTAACGCCAACCACCGCTCACTACCGAAGCCCCAACACCCAACCCCTAGTCCAGCATCGGCGTAGGTGCCGGCACTTCGATCTCGCTGCTCCGCAGCCATGTTCCGACCGGTGCATCGGCCGGCAGGAAGCGCAACTCGGGAGTTGCCGGTGGGCCGTCGGCAGGCTGGAAGCCCAATTCCACACGGCCGTCGGCAAGTCGGCGGGTTCGGATCCTCCCGATCACGGTGCCGTCCGATTCCACGTCGCTGCTGACGCTCCAGCGGTCGGGGCGCGAGTCGCTCGGTAACTGGCGGGTCGGTCACCTGCTGGGGCGACAACCGCTTCTTCCAGGCGGATGCGCCGTCGCTGGCCGGGGTGCACCAGCCCGCCATCGACGCTCTTGCCGCCTCCGGTGTAACCAAGGGATGCGACACCAACCCGCTGCGATACTGTCCGAACAAACCGGTCACCCGCGCTGAGATGGCTACCTTCCTGGCCCGGGCTCTCGACCTCCTCTTGAGTGGTGAGTGGTGAGTGGTGGTCGGCGGCCTGTCGGTTAGAGCACTTGCCCTAACCGATTCGAGTACGAGCCGGAAGCGTCTACGAGGCGTCATCGACGCCTTGGCCGGACACCAGGTCCAGGTGGGTTGGGTGGGTTCCTGAAGGCCGGTGTGGCTGGGCCGTGACTGCCCGTATGGGTTATGGGAGGATGCTGTGGTCGCCGCAGCGGTGCCAAACGACGTGTCGGGTCCCGGTTCTGAGGGGTTGGCCCCATGAGAATGTTGCGCGTCCGTCGGGTGCCCAGGTCATCTCGTAGAGGCCCGTTACCCCGCGTACTCGTTTGACGCGTAGCCCGGGTCGGAACCATGACTGTTCGCCTGCTTCCATTGACCGTAGGTCGGCGATGAAATCGGAAAGAGCTGCTTCGGGCCGCTTCTCCTGGGTGTTTGTGAGACGTTCGTAGTCACGCAGGAACGTAGGCGTTTCTTCATGTGTAGGCATTCGCGGAGGTCGGCTAGTCGCCGGCCTCAGCAGTTCTTCGCGATTGGAGACACGCGAGGAACTCCTCGTCCGTTGCGTGTAGGTGGCGCTGGCTTGTCTCGGAGTTGTCGGTCGGGTAGTGGTATTTGCCTGTGTCTGCGTCTATATCAGCGAGGGTCATCGTGGGTTCCTGGTCGATGCCGATGACAGGGGTAGGACTCATGAGTCGACCCTCCTCTCTTGCGGCGCCTTTCGAGAGTCTACTACACAGCGGGAAGGTGGATGGTGAGCGGTGGTTGGTGGTTGAGGGTGGTGGATCTGGTTCGGAGTGATCGTTTGAGGCCGGTGATCATTCGCCCGATTCGGGTCTGTCTGTGATAGGAGGGGGCGGAGTTGTTCTTCTTGGGCGAGTCCGAGTCGTTGAGCGAGGACCAGGTGGGTCTCGGTCTCTGCGAGGGATCCGCTTGCGATTCCGAGGAACCGGAGGTATTCCTATGTGCTGCGCCGGGGCTCCTTCGGCGATGTTGGCTGCGACCGACGCTGCGGATCTGCGTAGTTGGCTGGTGATCCCGAACCTGTCCGAAGGCGGGAACCCGGTGGAGAGCCGATACGACATCTCGGCGAGATCGATCGATTGCTGCCAGACCTCGAGATCGCGATGACTACTTACCATGGCTTCCCCCTCCATGAATGGTAACCCACTCTATAAGTGGTTGGCAGTATGTAATGCTATGGAAGGGTTCACCGGTTGTCTACTGTCTTGTTCCAACCCGTGATCACGAGCCACCATCCACCACCCAACCATTCACCACTCACTATTCACCATTCACCACCCAACCATTCACCATTCACCGTTCACCACTCACTATTCACCATTCACCACTGTCCGGGTGGGGGGATCCTCGTGGCGGGACAGCTTCACGGGGTTTCCGGCCATCTGGAGCGTCGAGCCGTCCGGTAGTTCCACCTCCACGATCATGTTGCGGGCCTGCACCCCCGGGTCGGCCACCACCGCTCCGATGTCGTTGATCGGACCGCACGGAATCCCCGCCCGCAGCATGCGCTCCAGCCACACGGCGGCGACATCGCCCGAGAGGGCCTCTTCGAGCTCGGCGGCCAGTTCTTCCGCATTGCGGGTCCGATCGTCGTTGCTGGCGAACCTGGGGTCGTCCACCAGCGACGGTCGTCCCAATGTCTCGCACAACGTCGAGAACAGCCGGTCGTTGCCCGCCGCGATCACCAGGTGCGTGTCGGCCGCCCGGTAGGCGGCGAAGGGGGTGATCGACGGGTGGCGGCTGCCCAGCGGTCCCGGCACCACCCCGGTGGCGGAGTACCTGGCGATGGCGTTCTCGAGGATGGCCACCTGGCAGTCGAGCATGGCCACGTCCACGACCTGGCCCAGCCCGGTCCGTTCCCGGTCGTGGAGGGCCGACAGGATCCCGATCACCGCGAACATGCCGGCGGTGATGTCCCCCACCGAGGTCCCCACCCGGGTGGGGGCCCCTCCCGGATGGCCCGTGAGGCTCATCAGCCCGCCCATCGCCTGCACGACCATGTCGTAGGCGGGCCGCTCCGAATACGGCCCGGTCCGCCCGAAGCCGCTGACCGCCGCGTACACCAGCCTGGGCCACCGCTCGCGCAGCACGTCCCAGCCGTAGCCCATCCGCTCCAGGGCGCCGGGCCGGAAGTTCTCCACCAGCACGTCGGCCTCCTCCACCAGCGCCTCGAACATCGCTCGGTCGGCCGGTTCCGCCAGGTCGAGGGCCACAGACGACTTGCCCCGGTTCAGCGACTCGAAATACACCGACCGGTCCCCCAGGAAAGGACCGAAACCCCGCGCGTCGTCCCCCGTGCCCGGCCGTTCCACCTTTATGACCCGGGCCCCCAGGTCGGCCAGCACCATCGTGGCGTAAGGACCGGCCAGCACCCGCGTCAGGTCCACCACCGTTATATCGGAGAGAGGACCGCCCATCGCGGATCACAGTAGCCGGTTGATGTTCCTCGGGCTCTTCGATCGGTATCGCTCCCTGCCAGTCCCGTGTCGAAGCACCAGGCACCTTTCAACATTCACCATCCCACCATTCACCATTCACCATTCACCACTCACCATTCAGCCTGGTCCTGATCTGATCGAAGTTCTCGCGGGTCTCTATGCGGAACTCACCGAAGCCGGTCGCTAAGGAACGGAGCCCGGAGGCCAAGGAATCGATCCTGGTTCTGTTGCCGTCGATCAGCTCGCGGTTGCCGTCGATCAGTGTGCGGTTGTGTTCGATCAGTTCGCGGTTGCGTCTGATCTGTGTGCTGTTGTGTTCGATCAGTTCGCGGTTGCGTCTGATCTGTGTGCGGTTGTGTTCGATCAGTTCGCGGTTGCGTCTGATCTGTGTGCTGTTGTTGTCGATCTTCTGGCCGTTGGCCTGGATCCGCTCGCGGTTGATCAAGATCTCCGCGTTGAGTTCTGCTGTCCTGGAGTCGATCTGCGCGGCCAGGGCGTGAGTCATTTCGCTGTTCCCGTCGAGCCTGCGCAGGATCTGGAGCATGAGGCCCATCAGCATGACGATGATGACCAGCAGGCCGCTGATGAGAGTCAGGGTCGTAGCATCGACTTCCATAGACATAATGGTAGATAACGAATGATAGATTGCAAAAAGAGGGTGTTATCAGGTGTTTTGGTGTTAGATGCTAAGTGTTCGGGGGGTCGCGGGGCGTCGGTGTCCCCGGTTTTCTTCGATCGGTATCCCTCTCCTGCCCGTCCCATGGCGAAGCACCATCCACGAGCCACCACTCACCATTCACCATTCACCATTCACCATTCAGGCGGTTGTCCCCGGTTTTCTTCGATCGGGCTGTCTCTCCTGCCCGTCCCATGGCGAAGCACCATCCACGAGCCACCACTCACCATTCACTATTCACCATTCACCATCCCACCACTCACCATTCACCACTCAGCCGGTGTCCCCGGTTTCTTCGATCGGGCTGTCTCGCCTGCCCGTCCCATGGCGAAGCACCATCCACGAGCCACCACTCACCATCCCACCATTCACCACTCACCACCCCACCATTCACCATTCACCACTACGGCCAGATCGTCGTCATCGGCTTCTGACACCAGCCCGCGAAAACAAACGTAACAAGGCTCGTCGAGGGTGAATCCTGCGCGCAGCCACGAGCCACAAGCCACCATCCACGAGCCGCCATCCACCAGCCACAAGCCAACCAGCCACGGCATGAACAAGGATGCAGTTCACTGCTACGCGCCCAAACCGGTTACGGACCATTGATCACCTACCACGGGCTGCGAACCACAAGCCGCCAGCCACAAGCCGCCAGCCACAAGCCGCCAGCCACAAGCCATCTCACTGCGGAAATGTCCCGGTCTGGACGGCCTCAGCCGTAGTATTGGGGGCGATCAGGAGGTGAAGTGGCTTGCGTTCGCGGCTCCGCGTCGGTACCGTTACCCCCACATGGCTGATCAGGCCCGCCGCGAAGTTGCGTTAAGCGACGCTTCACATAACATGCGCGTGGGTGGGCGGCGTGTTATATTGCCAGGGCTGGCCGGGATACGGGTTGTAACCAATTCCCTCTCGGCGGCCGACTAAGCATACGAAGGAAGGAAGGGAGGGCAAATGCCCCTGATAGCAAGGCAGCGTTCGCGGTTGGCTGTGCTGGCCGTGCTCGCCTTGGTGGGTTCGCTTCTTGCCGTTTCTGCGGTGCCTGCGGTCGCCGCCGAGGACGACAAAGCGGAAGAAACGGCTATGTACTCAGCTTGCGTGGGTGCCGCTGAAGATGACGCCGGGTTCGCCGACATGAGAGGCAACTTCGCCGAAGATGAGGCCAATTGCTTGGCTCACTATGGGATCACTCTGGGAACCGGAACCGATGAGGACGGCAACTCTGTGTACGGGCCGAGCAGTTCCGTTACCAGGTGGCAGATGGCTCTGTTCCTGAGCCGCGCGGCCGGTCCTGCGGGTATCGAGTTGCCGATGGCCTCGGATCAGATGCTGTCCGATATCGGCAGCTTGGACGATGCGACCCAGGACGCCATCAACCAGATGGCCGACTTGGGCATCATGGCGCCGCGCTCGTCCGGGATGTTCGATCCCAACGGAGTAGTGTCCCGTAAGGATATGGCTGTCCATCTGGTCGGCTTCCTCTCCAAGGCCCTTCAGGGTCCCGGCAGCGTTTCCCTTGAAAAGCTTCAGAGCGACGACGGTCTCGGTAGCGGCAAGTCGCCGTTCACCGACATCGGTGATGTCTCGGTCAGCGCTCACGAGGCCATCAGGGATGTCTTCGAGTTGGGCGTGGCCGAAGGTACATCGGCTACGGAATTCTCGCCTGATGCTCCGGTGCGCCGGGACCAGATGGCGGCGTTCATCACCCGGGCTTTGGCCCACACCAATGCCCGCCCCGCCGGTCTCACTGCACAGGCCGACGCCGGTGGCGACACCGGGACCGAGGTCTCGATCTCTGTGTCGGTCCGTGACGACGACCACGGAGTGGTGCCTGACGCACTGGTCGGCAGGATCCATACCACCACCCCGGATACGGCGTTCGATGATGCCGGAGAGTGCGATGACGCAACCGGTGATTGCACGCTCAACACCGGCAACGAGGCCACGGATCCGGACGGCAACGCTGAGCTCCAGGTCACCCTTCCCGATGAGGCTGGTACCTTGACGGTATGGGTGTGGACCGGTGAGTCCGGTGACGAATTCGACGCCGACACCACCGACTCCGCGATGCTGGAGATTGACGCGGCTCTTCCGGCCACGACGGTGAAGGTCAGCAACGACAACAAGGCCGGGTCGCAGTTCCTCAAGTTCGGTGACACGGTTACCTACACCTTGCAGGTTGTCAACAGCGAGGGTGACCCTGTTGCCAAGGCCGGCGCCAAGGTGCAGGTCACGGCTGACGTCCAAACTGTCACTGTCGCAGCAGAAAATACTCCTGCTCTGAGTGACAATGTTGTCACCGTTACCCCAGGCGGTGTCTCGAGTAGAACCATTAAGACTCACGAGACGGACGCGGCTGGACAGATCGAACTCTCGTTCACCCACGACGATCCCGATGGGGACACTGCAGGGAATCGGGTCCAGTTGAGCCTGGCGCTGGTTCTGACGGTTGATGGGGATCTCGAGACGGTGTCGACTGCGGATCTCAACGACCATCTCGTTGCCACTGACACCCTTGCGAACACCCCCGACAACGGTGCGGACAACATCGGAGTCATCTGGTCGGACGCCTCTTCGAGGGCCACGACCATTACGCTCGGTCAAGCGATCAAGTATCACGAGACCAATGCCAACGGGGTTCGCAACACGATCACGGCCACGCTGGTTGACCAGTACGGTGATCCGGTCAGGGGCGTGAAGGTTGGACTCTGGTCCGGTGTGACCAATACCGATGCGACTACTACTGCCGCAGCGATTCTTCAGGGACTCGGTGGCGGTACTTCGGGCTCGCCGGGTGCATCAACCGACATCGCCGATAGTCGCACTACCAACAGGAATGGTGTAGCGACCAAGTCGTATACCCGCAATGTTGTGGATGCGGCTCGGGAGCAGGTCGGTGCTTCGTACAGCGCGGTTGTCGGCTGTGATGACACAGACACCGGCGGCACCCCTCCCTGCACCGATGTGGCTGATGCGATGGATATTGACATTGCCATCACCAACGTGGAAACTGGCGACAATGGTCTCGATCACTACTGGGCTACGCGGCTCGGTGTGGGTACGGTGAACGACCAGGTTGTCCTGGTTGCAGATACGGACAACAACACGGTTGTGGCCGGCACTGCGACTGCGCCGACGTTGGCGACCTACGATGCCAATGATCACTTCCAGGTCGACGGCGCCAATACCACCATGGAAGCCTTCGAGAAGGCTCTCGGTGGCGCCGATGACAACGACACGGTGGATATCACTATCACGAGTACTGCTGATAATGCGATCAACACGTTCAACTTCGAGAACGTGGCCTGATCGATCAGAAGCTCTAGAACACGGAGGGTCCCGGCGAGAGCCGGGACCCTCCCGCGTTCCGGCCCGCTCAACTGTTCACAACGCCTCGCTGACGGCCTTTTCGCCTCGAACCAAGGTCCGTCGCGCTGCTTACGCCTACCTAGTTCGGCGATGCTTTAGTTACCACGAATACGGCGGGTTTCCCGTTAGGCTGGGTGGCTAGACCACGGACAAGGAGCGAGACCTGATGTTGAGGCGTTCACCGTTGGCCACGCTGGCCCTGCTCTCTCTGGTTGCGACGCTCCTGGCCCTGCCTGTGATTCCCGCCGCAGGCCGGAACGGGGAGGCGGACGACCTCCCCCTCTACACGGCATGCCCAGCGGCCGCGATCGAGTCCGCCGGATTCGAGGATGTCGCGGCGAGTAGCGTCGCCAGGGATGCAATCAACTGCATGGTCCACTTCGGGATCATGCCGGGTACCTCCTCCACGACCTTCGAGCCCGGCTTGGGGGTGACCCGCCAGGAGATGGCCCTGATCCTCATCCGGGCGGCAGGTCCCGCCGGGATCGACGTGCCCCGAGCGCGGGACCAAGGCTTCGATGACATCAGCCACCTGCCCCGTGAGGTTAGAGACTCCATCAACCAACTTGCCGAGCTGGGTATTACCAGGGGCACCACCGCGTCCACCTACGTTCCCGGCGGGGTGGTCAACCGCCGCGAGATGGCCCAGTTCTTCACCCGCTTCCTGCGGGAGGCGCCGGTAGGCGAAGGGGGCGTAGACGTCGATTCGGTCATACCGGACGACCGTGTGTTCACCGATATCGAACTTCTTCCCCACGATCCCTACGACGCCATCCGGCTTATATACGAGTTGGGGGTGACGAAGGGCACCACCGCCACCACCTACGGTCCTGACGATCCGGTGACACGGGCGCAGATGGCCCTGTTCGTCAGCCGGATGCTGGCCCACACCAATGCGCGTCCGGCCGGTATCACGGTGCAGGTGGAGGACGCCTCCGTTACCGCTGAAGACACGGTCGACCTCGTGGTGTCCCTCCGGGACGATGACCACCTACCGATGGTCGACGAGCCGATCGACCTCTTCTACGTGGCTGCGGGCGACGAGGGCTTCTCCTCTAGCGGCAGGTGCAGCAGCAAGGCGATCATCGAGGCGGGCAGCAGCCGGTGCGCCATCGACCTCGGTGACGAGACCACTGACGGCGACGGGAACCTGTTCTACACGATGGAGATTCCCGAAAGCCTGGCGGTTTACGCCTGGACCGGCGACCGCAACGACCGCTTCGATATTGACAGCACCGACCATGCCACCCTGAATATTGCCGCGTCCAAGAATCCCGACGGGTTCCTGCTCACCGACAACATGCGCGAAGGCGCGGAGCGACTTCCGTTCGGGACGACCGTTACCTTCACCTTCCAGGTGGTGGACGAGGACCTCAACCCGGTAGCCGTGGAAGACGCAGAGATCCGCATCCGGACCGAGGAGTGGAACGACGGCCGCCGGGGTCCGGACCGGACCAGGACCTACACCACCGACTCTTCGGGTCGGGTGCAACTCACCTTCCGTCTCAGCGACCCGGACCCGGACCGCAACGATCCCCACGGGGAACTCAACCTCGAGGTTCTACGGCATGACTACACGAGGCTGACGGACAAGAGCACGGTAGAGATCGACACCACGGCCAACCGGCTACGATGGTCGGACGACGACCCTGAACCCAGGACCCTGCTGCTTGAGCAGAGATCGGTGTACAGCAGGGCGACCGCCTCGGGAAGCGCCCACAACCGGGTGACCGCCACCCTGCTCGACCAGTATGGCGATCCGGTGCGGGGCGTGCGGATCCACTTCACCTCGGGCGACGCGAACGGTCTGTGGTCGAAAGACGGAAACGGCACCGACGCTCAGAACGCCTACCGCAAGACCACCAGCAGGCGGGGAGTGGCCACGGTGAACTACACCCGCAACTCGGCCGCCTCGACGATAGAGATGATCGATGCACGCGCCGAGAACTGCAGCACATGCAGCAGAACAATCGATCACTACTGGGTGAAGGACACGCCCACGAACCTGCAGGAAGACGGTGTCATGGTCCGTCACTACGACGCTGATGCGGATACGTTGGTGTTCGAAGTTACCAGCGGCGGGAACGCTGGCGTGTACGCGATCACCTTTGACTCGTTCGACCACTTCTACGAATTCGATAGCACCACCAGTACGGACGTGCCGATCAGCTACCAGGCGTTCAAAGAGGCGCTGGCCGAGTACACGACTACGGATGCGACCCTCGACGTGAACATAATCGGCAGCGATGCCGACGACGTGAACCGGTTCGAGTTGCAGCCTTAACACCACTCCACCCACCAGGTGCGGGGAGCCGACGCCTCCCCGCACCCTCTCCCCCGCTCAGAACGTGAGGCGCAGGTCGTCGCTCCGGTCGTTCCGAGACTCACGTTCGCACGAGACCGCCAGGTCGTGTTGTGGGTGGCCTAACATGTGTTCACACGAGGAGAGGAGGGACTCCCGTGAACTGTCAGGTTTTCATGTCCGTGCCGGCCGCTGGTCTTCGGTCGGCAGTAAGCCTCCCAGGAACGGGAAGGGCAGGGTACCGTAAGCGGTGGATGCCGCTGGCTGTCCTGGCGCTTTCGGGTTCTCTACTGGTAGCCTCAGCCGCGCCGGTGCTAGGCGTGGTAGGTGTTACGGACCATACGGCCCGGCTCTCCGCTTGCGTGGGCGCGGCTCTTGATCCGGCTGGCTTCCACGACACGGAGGGCAGCTTCGCCGAGGAGGCGGCCGACTGCCTCGCCCACTACGGGATCACCTTGGGGACCAGCCCGGAGATGTTCTCGCCCGGGCAGGTGGTGACTCGCGAGCAGATGGCCCTGTTCCTGGCGCGGGCGGCGGGTCCGGCCGGGTTCGAGCTACCGGAGGTCTCCGATCAGGGATTCACCGACCTCGACGCCGGGTCCGTCGGCCATGATGCCATCAGCCAACTGGCCGAGCTCGGAATAGTGGAGGGAACCTCGACCACCGCCTTTGACCCGCAGGGCCCGGTTACCCGCGAGCTGATGGCGTTATGGCTGGCCCGGTTCCTCAGCGCCGCCCCCACCGGTCCGGGAGGTACGGACATCGATCATGTCGAACCCGATGACGACCACTTCACGGACATCTCCTCGGTCGACTTCAGGACCCGCGCCGCCATCCGCAAGATCTACGAGATGGGTGTGACCCAAGGGACGTCGGCCTTCACGTTCTCGCCCGCCAAGGAGGTAACACGGGGACAGATGGCCGTGTTCATCAGCCGCATGCTGGCTCACACCCACGCCCGCCCGGCCGGGTTGACCATCCAGGCAGCCGAGCCGGCACTCTCCGGGGATTCCGATGTCACGGTGTCGATCTCCTACCGGGACGAGCACCATCGACCCCGGGCGGCCCGGATGGTAGACGTTTTCGCGTCCACGAACCCCGGAATGGCCTTCGACGACGCCGGCCGATGCACCGGCCACGTCTTCTCGCTGATAGGGCCCGGACAGGCTTGCGTGATGGATAGCTCGGACCACATCACGAGCCCCTCCGGGTACCTGCGGACCGATATGGATCTGGCGGATGTCGGCGCGCTGCGGGTCTGGGCCTGGCAAGGTCCCAATGGCACCCTGTACGACGACGACGCCGAAAGGGAGGCGGTCCTCGACATCAGGACCCTCAGTTTCCCAATGGCCCTAGAAGTTAGCGACGACATGCGGCCCACCGCCCGCAAGCTCCGCCTGGGCGACACGGTGACGTTCACGTTCCGGCTGGTCGATGCTGACGGCGCCCCCGTAGCCAAGCCGGGCGTGAAGTTCAGCCTCGGTTTTGAGCAGTCAGTGAACGGGCACAGCCTCGGGCTCCGCACCATCGTCAAAGAGACCGCCTCGGACGGCTCGTTCGAGATGGAGTTCCGTCGAGTGGATCAGAACCCCGAGCCCGAGGACCTGGGTGACATAGCGCAGTTGGACCTTGATGTTCTGGACAGCGGCATGCTGGGGGTGAAAGACAGGACGACCCTCGGGATGCTGGCGAACGACGGCACCAGCGATGACAGTCTGCTCGACTGGTCGGACGAGGAGGGAGTGACCACATCCCTCACGCTGTCCCTGCCGGAGGATTACGTCGTAGCCTCCTCGGAGGGCAGCGGTGCGAGCAACAGGGCACGGGCGAGCCTCACCGATCAGTACGGATCCGGAGTGGCTCGTGGCGGGGCGATAACCTTCACGTCCACCGACCCCTCGGTGGCGCCTAACAATGTCAACCGCGCCGCCAATGTGGGAGGGGTGGCCATCCTCGATTACCACCGGGACTCCGACTCCGGCGCCACGGAGTGGATCACTGCCCGGTCCGGCACGCTCACGGCCGGGGCCCGCCAATACTGGGCCGGCCGCATCCCCGCGGGCACCGGCGGTTCCGGAGAGGTAGTGGTGGTCGACCCCGGCAACAACCGGGCGGTGCTGTTGAGCGGCGACGATGTCTGGCTCGTGGAGTACAGCTTCGCCGACCGCTTCGAGATCGGCGGCGAACGCGTCCGGATCTCCACCTTCGAGGACACCTTGACGGTGGGGAACACCCTCGCCTTCGAGATCTCACCATCCGGCGCAGCCAACACCTACACCCTCACCAGCCGCTAATCTCCCCAGGACGCGCGCCAGCCGCCACGCGCCGGAGGAAGGGGCTAGTCAAGGCCGCCGGTTAGTCCTTATAGTTCGGACGAGAGCCAGAGAGAAGAACTTGCGTGACCGCGATCACCGAACGGCTGGTCGATGCCACAGAGCAGGCCCGCGAAGCCGCGTCCCACACCAATCTCGCGCAAGCCACGCACTCCTTCGAGAAACGGGTCAATCCAGGTCGGCTTCCGTATCATCGCGATCGTGATACACGCCAAGATCGCCTCGCAGCCCTAGTGTTAGCCTTCCTCAATCGACCAACGCCGCCGCTGGCGGCTTGTAGATTCTGATGCGATAGTCTAACGTAGATAGCACTACATCATTGCGATGGAGAGGTAGAAGTGACAGCTGAGGTCGCCATCCTCAACCGTGAAGCCGTTGCCATGGCCGCCGACAGTGCTCTCACGCTGGGCGGGCCTGTCGGCAAGGTCTACAACAGTGCCAACAAGCTCTTTGCCCTGTCGAGGCTGGAACCAGTGGCTGTCATGGTCTACGGAGCGGGTTCGTTCGAGGGAATCCCCTGGGCGACGGTTGTCAAGGAGTATCGCCGTAAGTTGGCTGCAGGCACATTTGCAACGATCGAGGACTACGCGTCGGATTTCATCGGATACCTCTCATCCCTGGTACATCACATGCCGGCCGACTTCCGGCGACGAAGTGTTCTTCTGAGGGTGTCCTGGGAGCTCGACCAGCTACGGGATGCGATTGACGCCAAGGTATCCGGCGATCTTTCCGATGACAACCAGGTGACTGATCACATACTGGATCGGATTGAGTCGAGGATCGGCCAGCTAGAAGCGGAGGGTGATGAGACCGGGCCCGATGAGTCGGCGGCTGTTCAAGAGTTCAACGAGGCCATTGACGACTGGGACGGTTTGATTATGACGTTCCTGAAGGATTTGCCAGCGACGGATACTGTCAAGGAGAGGGCCCGGGCCATGGTGTGTACCTCGCTGCGGGTCGCCACTTGGTCGCCGGCATCGTCCGGTGTCGTTGTCGCCGGCTTCGGGACTTCACAGCTGTTTCCGGCCCTTTCCCACCACTTGGTAGATGGCATCCTCGTGGACCGGGTCCGAGTTCGTCAGATTCAGGGGGTCCAGATTGGTTGGCAGCAGTCTGCTGTGATCTGTCCGTTCGCGCAGCAGGACATGGTGCAAACATTCATGGACGGTCTACATCCGGACTTTCCACACGCGCTTGGCGGGTTCATTGATGAAACGATGCGGCTGTACGCGAGTCACTTCGGCGAGCAGGTTCAGAATGCTCTTCCCTCCGACGAGTACGGGGGACTGATGGAAAGGATGGCCACGGCGAGATCCGAGACTGTCAAATGGTTCCAGGAGCAGATGAGGGATCTGCTGGAGCAGCAACATTCAGGTCCGATCATGTCGATCGTTAGTATGTTGCCCAAGGAGGAACTGGCGGAGATGGCCGAAGCGCTCGTCAACCTCACGTCTCTTAAGAGGCGGGTCACTCCGGAGGACGAGACCGTAGGCGGTCCGGTCGATGTTGCGGTGATCTCGAAAGGTGATGGACTTATCTGGATCAAGCGCAAGCACTACTTCGCCCCAGAGCTGAACCACCGGTTTTTCGACCGTGACCAAGATCTGTCAACAGGTAAGACAGGTAGCCTTTCTTGCCGAAGGGCTCCGGACGATCGGACTGAAGATCGGGACGGGACAGGAGGCAGGTTATGAATAGAAACATGGAAGAGGAGCTTCATCGAGTGATGGTCGAGAAGAACCGTCCTCCGCACCGCACGGTGTTCAATCCGGGTGATGACCCGGAGGAATTCGGGCGTCGTGCTGCCCGAGATCTGTTCGATCGGTACATCAGGCACGCGACCAGCACCCCCGCGCAGTCTAAGAAGGGCTGAACGCACCCACCAAACCTGGTACTTCGCTGCAAGGCAGGAGTCACGTCCACCGACCCATCCGCAATGTCGAACAACATCAACCGTTCCGCCAGTGTGGGCGGCGTGGCCAGCTTCGACTACCGGCGAGACTCCGACTCCGGCGCCACCGAGACGATCACCGCCCGGCACGGCACCCTCACGGCCACGGCCCGCCAGTACTGGGCTGCCCGGATCCCCGCCGGCGCCAGCGGTTCGGGAGAGGTGGTGGTGGTCGACCCCGGTAACAACCGGGCGGTGGTTGTGACCGGCGATGACGTCTGGCTCGTGGAGTAACAGCTCCGCCGATCGCTTCGAGATCGACGGCGAACGCGTCCGCATCTCCATCTTCGAGGATGCCATGACCGTAGGGGATACGCTCAGCTACGAGATCTCACCCTCCGGCACAGCCAACACCTACACCCTCACCAGCCGCTGATCCCCCAAGGCTCGCCCAGCCGACATGGGCTTCGAAAGGGGCTAGTCAAGGCCAGCGGTAGCTCTTATATTCCCAAGAAGAGGTCAGCGCGGGAGGGGTAGCCAGTGACCGCAGTCACCGGGGCCGTGGTCGATGTCGAAGACCAGGCTCGCTAAGCCGAGCCCCGTACGATCTTCGCATAGGCATTGAACGCCCGCAGATCGGCAACATCTGAGCGGTGATACAGTCCCTCGCGACAAAAGGAGCAGGAAGTGGCATCCACGACTGTCACAACCAGAACACAGCCGACTGCTGGCGCGTCCACCGTAGGGAGTGCATCCCCGACCCTATCGGCGGACCGGTTACGGGATGTTGAGCAGCAGATCCAGAGAATGGTTGTTCTGCTGGCGCCACATCGGCGTGATCTCGACCTACTAGGTCAAGTCTTGAGACGTTGGGCAGCAACGCAGCCACCCTCCCCTTACGAGCACATAAGGGAGGCGTTCGCCGAGCAGGCTAACGATATCCGGTGCCATTGGGAACAGGTGGGCTTCTACCTTCAGAGAGCCCTAGACGACTTCGAGACAAGACCGGAACGTCGACCTCCGTCGGGCTAGGGTGCTGGCCCGTTGAGCATCCACGGTAGGAGTTCGTCTTGCCGCTCGTGTAACACCCGCGGATAATTTCATCAGGGTGATTCCATCGGAGGGAGATGTGATGCAGGCAGAGGCTACGGCTGTACGTTCCCGGAAGGAAGAGGTGTTCGCGGTCTTCGAGCAACGCGAGAAGGCACAGAAGCCTCCATTCGACGACGTGCTCGTGTTGTTCCACCACATGAGGGATCGCGGCTCCGACATCGACGACGTCGGGCTGGCTGTAGCGATCAGTCGCCTCGTACGCGAAGGAAGACTCCGCTATGCCCTCGACGGCATCCGGGTGATTCATCGGTGAGCGGTCGGTAAGGCCGACTCCGCCGATCAAGTCTCGGTGATCCTCGAGAGAGCGTCCACGGGTATGGGAGTTCTTGACCGCTGAACGAACCAAGCTGACTCCGAGGCATCCCGGGACGGTCTCGTCGAACCGGAGATTGCGTTCTGACCCGGATTCGCCTGGAACCCTTCCCGGCACGGTCGGTCGCCCCACAAGGTTGATCGGCCGTTATCCTGGGAGGTAGAACGCGAAAAACGTGGGAGGAACTGATGTTCCCGTCGAGGAGAAGTACCTGGTCGGCGGTGGTCCTGGTCTCGGTCCTGCTGGGGATCTCGTTGGTTCCGGCCTCCGCCTGGAACGGGGAAGCCGACGAGCCGGCCCTCTACTCGGCCTGCGTGGGTCCGGCGTTGGAAGAGGCCCGGTTCTCGGATGTCCGCAGGTACCCGGCCGAGATGAGGCAGGCCATAAACTGCCTCTCCCATTACGGGATCACCTACGGCACCGGCGTCGACACCTTCTCACCGGACGCTCCGGTAAGCCGCGAGCACATGGCGCTGTTCCTGGTCCGGGCGGCCGGACCGGCCGGGATCGACGTGCCCAGGGCTTCCAGTCGGCCCGCTCGGGACTTCACGGATGTGGAGGGGCTGTCCGACGAGTCGCTGGAGGCAATCGACCAACTGCTCCGGATGGGCATCACGGTCGGCAAGACCCGCTCCACGTTCGCTCCCCACGAGACGGTCACCCGAGACCAGATGGCCCTCTTCCTGTACCGGTTCCTCGATCTGGCCCCGGTCGGTCCGGGAGGGGTCGATGTCGAAGACGCCTTCCCCGACGACAGGCACTTCGAGGATCTGAGGGACTTGCCGATCAGGACTTACGACGCGGTGCGTACCCTGTTCGAGATGGGGGTGGTGGAGGGCACCTCGAGAACCACCTTCAGCCCCCACCGGCCGGTGACCCGAGCCCAGATGGCGCTGCTGATCACCCGGATGCTCGGCCACACCAACGCCCGGCCCGCCGGCCTCACCATGCAAACGGACGGCGTGGTGGTGGACGCCGAAGCCGACGCCGAGGTGGTGATCTCGATACGGGACCGGTGGCATCGCCCCGTACCCGATGAGCTGGTGGACGTGTTCGAGTGGACCGTGCCGGACTCCCGCCGGGTCGACCCCTTCGATACGCAAGGCCGGTGCGAGGAGGACCAGGTCCGGGTCGTGTTCGGGAACGATCCCTGCGAGATCGATCAGAGCGACGACACCACGGACCCGGACGGGAACCTGGAGTTCGAGCTGTTCGTGGACGACGACCTGACCCTGTGGGCGTGGAGCGGGGACCTGCGAGATCGATTCGATCTGGACCGCACGAACTATGTCTCGATCGAGTTCACCGCCGTGGAGCCGCCAGACGCCTTCAAGGTGACCGACGACATGCATCCCGAAGCGGAGAAGATGCTGTACGGGAACTCGGTCACCTTCACGTTCCAGCTGGTTGACGAGGACGGGAAGCCGGTGCGCCGGGGGGACGTGGAGATCGAGATCCAGACTGAGGAGATGAGCAACAACCAGCTGGCCAGGAGGGAGACCAAGACCTACTACACGGACTCGGGCGGGGAGGTCACCCTCTACTACCGCATCAACCGCGCCCGGTACGGCGACACCAACACCGAAAGCGAGTTGAATGTCATCGTGCTGGACTCAGCCGGTCTGGATGTGACCGACGAGACCACAGTGGACGTCCTGGGCACGGACGTGCTGGTGTGGTCCAGAGAGGAGCGCGAGCCCACCACCTTGGTGCTGTCCCAGACGCTCGAGTACCACACCGCCGAAGCCAGCGGAGGCCGCAACCGGGTGACCGCCACCCTCATAGACCAGTACGGCGACCCGGTGCGGGGCGAGATGGTCCACTTCAGGTCGAACGACAGTGCCGGCCTGGACGCCGATTCGACGGATCCGAGCCTGGCCAAGGAGAACTACCGGAAGCCGACCAGCAGGCGAGGAGAGGCCACGGTCACCTACATCCGCGACTCCGCCACCCCGGAAACCGAAGACTTCGCTACCACCTTCGTTGAAGGCGAGACGGTGACCGTCGCTGGGATGACCAAGCATTACTGGGTGCTCCCCGCTCCAGCAGGACAGACCAGCGGCGTACTAGTTCTCCACGACACCAGGAGGAGCACCCTCGTGTACGACCCGACGAACGCCGGTCCCTACACGATCGCTTACGACTCCAGAGACTATTTCTACCTAGGAGCCAGCCCGGAAAGCTACGACAGTTTCCGCGCGAAGGTGATGGAAGGCCAGACCCTGACGGTAGACGTGACCTCTCACAGAGCGAGCGACGTCAACACCTTCACGCGCAGCTAGCCACTAACTAGCCGCCAGCCGTCAGGCCGCGTTGACGCTGATGGTGTGGTAGCCGGTTGCTCCGTCGGGTCGGGGCGGTTGGACCCTGGCGGTCTGGGTGGAACCGGTGCCGTCGGCTGCTCTGACCGCGATCGTGTGGGGACCGGGGGTGAAGTCGTGTTCCAGGTACCACTGGCGCCAGGTATCTATGGACAGTTCCTGGGGAAGGGTCGCGTTCGTCCATGGGCCGTCATCGACCTGGACCTGTACCCTGATGATTCCCCGGTTCTGGGCCCACGCGACTCCGGCGATGACGTTGGGGCCGGCTTTGATCTTTCCCTCCCTGGGGGTGTCGATCCGTGACTGGGTCTTGATGGGCGCCTCCTTGGCCCATCCTCTCGGGATCCAGTAGGCGTCGAAGTCGTTCCATCCGGTGAACTCCACCTCGGTCAGCCACTTGGTGGCCGACACGTATCCGTACAGGCCGGAGACGACCAGGCGGGCCGGGAACCCGTGTCGGAGCGGGAGCGGCTCACCGTTCATTCCTACCGCCACCAGGGCCTCGCGCCCGTCGAACACCGCGCTGGTGGGGAAGCCCACCGTGAACCTGTCGACCGACCGGCCAACCAACTGGGTGCCTCCCCGCCGGACACCGGCCCGCTCGACGAGCTTCCAGAGTGGAACGCCCAGCCACTTGGCGTTGCCGACCAGATTCCCGCCCACCTGGTTCGACACGCAGGCGAGCGTGATGTAGCGCTCCACCAGCGGCATGGCGATCAACTCGTCGTAGGTGATGCTGAAGGGGGTGTCCACCTGGCCGGTGAAGGAGAGGGTCCAGGTCCGGAGGTCGACAGTGGGAGTGCCGATGGCGGTGTCGACCACGTAGAACTCGTGGTTGGGCGTGATCAGGTCCGAGACGCCGTCGACGGGTGCGATCTGGGCACGGGTCGGAGCCGCCACGCCGGAAACGGCCGGCTCGGTTGTGGTGGTCGTCTGGACTGGCTGGGTGGTTGTGGTGGTCGTCTGGACTGGCTGGGTGGTCGTGGTGGTCGTCTCGACTGGCTGGGTGGTTGTGGTGGTCGTCTGGGCCGGCTGGGTGGTTGTGGTGGTGGTCTGGACTGGCTGGGTGGTTGTGGTCTCGACCGGCTGTGCTGTGGTGGTGGCCCCCTGCGTCGTCTCGGTGGTTGCGGGCTGGGTGGTTGTGGTTTCGACCGGCTGTGCTGTGGTGGTGGCCCCCTGCGTCGTTTCGGTGGTTGCGGGCTGTGTGGTGGTGGCGTCGGACGGCTGGGTCGTTCCGGCGGTCTCGGCGGCGGCAGGGACGGTCTCGTTCGTGGCGGGTGCCTCCGGCGCCTGGGTGATCTCGGCGGCGGCGGCGGTGGAGGGCGCCTCGGCCGCCTGAACGGTGTCGGCGGAGGCCGATGTGGGTTCGGTGGCAGCCATCGTGTCGGCGGCGGCCGTCCCCGTCGTGGTCGCGGTGTCGTCCGCCGACGGAAATGCGGTGGGGAGTGTCACCTGCTCCCGTCCGATGACGGCCGACCGTACCCGGCTTCCGAGGTAGCGGCCGAGGAGAGTCTCGCCCACCGATACGGCCACCGTCGCGGCCGACGCGGTGAGGAAGACGCGCCGTGATCCGGCGGCGACGCCTCCCTCGGGAGAAACGGAACGCTGCAACAGGAAGCGGAGTCCCAACAGCACCCCTACGCCCATGGCCGTAGCAGCCGCCGCGGCGACCAAGGGAAGAAGGGCTCCGGCCAGCGGGTCGGTCCGCCCTGCCGCATAGCCGACCATGCCGAACACTACGAAGCCGGCCGCGGCCAGACCCGGACGGTCCCTGGCCAGGATGCCGAGAAAAGCGCCGATCACGAGGGAAACAACGACGATCCCGATCACCAGCACCAACTTGTCATTGGTGCCGAAGGTGGCGATGGCCCAATCCACGACAGGTACCGGGCTGTTGTCGATGACCCGTTGACCGATAGTGCGTATCAGAGACGGCGCGGACAGGAAGAGACCCGCCACCAGCTCGGAAACGGCGAGAGCGGCGCCCGCGGCGACCACACCCAGCAGAGCGAAGTCGAGCCGGGACCGCAAGGAGATGCGACGCCTGGGTTCCGGAGCCTGGTCTTCATGCTTCATCCATCCAAGAGTAGAGGGATCTGGTGGATTGTGGATGGTGGAATTAGTGGCTTGTGGCGAGCCCCGAGTCTTCATCGATCGGGGTTTGTAGGGGTTGACGGAGCGGGAGTTCTGGAATCCTGACCTGGCATTACGGCTACCGATAGCCTTGTCCTGGAGACGGTGCGAGTTCACCCGCCGCGTGAAGGCGGCCTCTACGGAGTCCATAGGGTTCAACTGGCCTGATGTACATCGGTGTGCCGGGGACATGAAGATGCTTCTATGACGCTCCCATATTGTGGAAGTCGGTTGTCGGTATCTATCCACTATTGAGATCGGGTGGAGAGATGATGTTTGTGGCCCGGCGCGCTCGAGTGCTGGGATAAGGCTGTGTTGTGTCCGGAGGCTCCGGCGGCCCGCATGGTGGTGACGCCTGCACCACCCACGATGCACCGCCAGAGGCCCCGGATCCCGATCCGATCCCAGGTCGCCCCACCAGCCACAAACCACAAGTCACAAGCCACCGTTACTATGTCTCCAGGCAAGCAGACGGAGGTAGTGCGGGTGTTGCAGGAGGCTAAAGGCCGTTGGCGGTGGATCGGGCCGATCCTCCTAGCGGTGGTCGGTTCCCTTCTGGCTGTTCCAGCGGTTCCCGTAGCCGCGCGGTCCGGGCATGCGGACCATCCCGCCCGGTATTCGGCCTGCGTGGGGGCCGCGACCAAGCCGTTCGGGTTCGATGACACGGAAGGCAACTTTGCAGCGGCGGCCATAGATTGCCTGGCGCACTACCGGATCACCAAGGGGACCTCGGCGACCTCATACAGCCCCGGCGAGGTGATACCACGGTGGCAGATGGCTCTCTTCCTCGCTCGGGCGACCGGCCCGACCGGCATCACGCTACCGCCTCCCGTCGCGCGGGGATACACCGACATCGCCCGGTTGAGTCCCGCTGCCCGCGATGCCATCCACCAGCTGGCGCAGTTGGGGATCATGCTCGGCACGTCCGCCACAACCTTCGACCCGTACGCGCCGGTGACCCGCGTGCAGATGGCGGTGCTGCTTGCCCGGTTCCTGGACGCCGCCCCTACGGGTCCGGGAGGAACGGACATCAAGGACGTGGAACCCGACGACAATGTCTTCCGTGATCTCAGCGGGGTGCCGTTCAGCACGTACCAGGCGATCCGCCGTCTCTACGAACTGGACGTCACCGAGGGCACATCGGCCAGCACCTTCTCGCCTGCCGCGCCGGTGAGCCGGGCCCAGATGGCCGCTTTCATCACCCGGATGCTGGCCCACACCAACGCCCGCCCGTCCGGCGTGTCCGTGCAGACTCCCGAGGAAGATGTATTCGCGAACTCTGACGCCCTCGTGCTGGTCTCGGTGCGTGACCCCAATCACCAGCCGTTCTTCGAAGCGAGCGTGGACATCTTCATGGCCGCCGATCCCACCAAGGCCTTCGACAAGGACGGCCGCTGCACGGAGAAAGCCCTGGCTGCGGCGGGTGCGCTGGCGTGTGTCATGGACAACTCCGACCCGGAGACCGATGCCGCGGGCAACGCGTCGGTCCCGGTGGAGGTCGGCGATGACGACTCCCTGCGTATATGGGCGTGGAGAGGGGAAGACGGCGCGGCTTTCGACGAGAATACCTCCGAGGCGGCGACCGTCGACATCGAGCTTCTCAGCGACGCCACCGCCTTGGAGGTCACCGACGACCTCGCACCCACCGCCCGCAAACTCCGCTTCGGCGGCTCAGTGACGTTCACGTTCCAGTTGATCGACAGGGACGGCGACCCGGTGTCGAAGCCGGGCGTCAGCTTCAGCATCAACGTGGCGGAGTCGAGGGACAACGGCCGCACCTTCGACCGGAGCGTCATCACCAAGGAGACCGGTGTCGACGGCGCCGCCCAGGTGACCTTCCTCCACTCGGACCCCACCGCCCAGCCGGGTGACGTGGCCAGCCTCGACCTCGATGTCAGGATCGGCAACAACCTGGGCGTCGTGGACGCCACCACCATCGGGATGGTGGACGACGACGGCACCAACGACGATCCCCTGCTCGACTGGGTCGACGAACGCGCCGAGCCCACTTCGCTCGTGCTGACGGTGCCCAGGGAATACCGGGTCGCCTCCTCGGAGGACACCGGCGCGGGCGGCGCCGTGAGGGCTACCCTCACCGACCAGTTCGGCGGACCGGTGGTTCGCGAGCAGATCTCCTTCAGGTCGAGCGATCCCATGGGGGTTCCCAGCGGGGTGCGGCGCGCCACCAACTCGAGCGGCGTGGCCACCCTCCACTACCTGCGGGACTCCGCGGCGGGCGGCGTCGAGAGGATCACCGGCCAGTACGAGCGGGTGGTGGCCACCGTCCGCCAGTTCTGGGCGGGCCGGGTGACCGGCGCCGCCACCGGCTCCGGTGAGGTGAGGGTCGTGAACACGGACGACAACACGGTGATCGTGGTGGCGGGCCGCGACGTCCGGCTGGTCGCGTACGACGCCAACGACCACCTCTACATCGGCACGGAGACGGTTCACATAGACGGATTCGAGGAAGCCCTGAGCGTCGGCGACACCCTCGCCTACGAGATCAGCAGCACGGCCGAGAACGCGATCAACACCTTCACGCTCACCGACAGTTGAGTTCCTCGGCAAAGGGGTGGACAGTGGTCGGTGGTCGGCTCCCCAGGTACGAGCACGGTCGGCGCCGGGTCGTGACCCGCAGGGCGTACCCCACGCGCTCAGCGGCCATCGTCGGAGGCGCCGCCCGATCGGATAACGGAGAGGGCCGGCTCTCGCAGCCCGAGTGAAGGAACTCACCCGAACCGGTGTTCCGGCTGATCCGGATAGATCGGGTTAGGACGACCTTTCCACTAGCCTTCACCGGTGGGACCGCCATGATCCGAGGGACCGGACATCCCGGCGGGGATTGGCTCGAAGAAACCGCAAGAGGCCGGCACATGACAGGCACATGACAGTTTTCTCGAATCGTACGGGTGCGATCCTGGCGACGACCATGGTCGCTTCCCTGCTCGTGCTGGCACCCGGACCGCTGAAGGCGGTCGACGGCAGGTCCGACAACGTGGCGGCCTACTCCGCCTGCGTGGGTCCTGCAACTGTATCGGCGGATTTCGCCGATACAGTTGATCACTTCGCCGAGAAGGCCATCGACTGCCTCGCGTACTACGGGATAACGCTGGGCACCGCCGCGGGCCAGTTCTCCCCCGACCAGTTCATCACCCGCGCGCAGATGGCCCTATTCCTCGTCCGGGCGGCCGGTCCGGCGGGGGTGAGCCTGCCCACGCCGGCGAGCCGGGGGTTCTTGGACATCTTGGGCGAGGCGCAATTCGTCCGGGATGCGATCAACCAGATCGCGGCGCTCGGAATCACGGCGGGCACGTCAGCCACCACATTCCACCCTGACGTCCACATGGACCGCCGGACGATGGCCCTCTTCCTCTACCGGTTCCTCCTGCTGACCCAGCAGGGACCGGGCGGGACCGGCGCGGCCCTGGTGACGCCCGACGACACATTGTTCGAAGATTTGGGCAACGAGGACGATGCGGTTGTCAACGCAGTCGGCGTGCTCTACGAGATGGGCGTGACCCACGGCAAGACGGCTACGACCTTCGCTCCTTCCGACCTGGTGACTCGGGCGCAGATGGCGCTGTTCATGACCCGGGCCCTGGCGCACTCCAACACCCGGCCGGCCCGCGTGACCATCCAGAGCCGGGCCGACGTCGTTCCCAGCGGGGACACACTCGAGGTGAGTATCTCCGTCAGGGACACCAGGTTCCGCCCGAGGTCAGGGTCGCTGGTCGACGTGTTCTCCACCCCTTCCCGAGACCCGTACGCCTCGTTCGGTCAGGACGGGGACTGCCTCCGAAGGGTGGAGGTGGCCTTCGGAAGCCGAGTCTGCGTGATCGATCAATCGGACCGGCGCCTGGACCAGATGGGCAACCTGGTAGTCGTCCTCGAACCCACCGACAACCTGCTGCTATGGGCATGGACGGGTTCTTCGGGCGAGGAGTTCCGCACCAACGCCACCGAGTACGGTTCCATCCGGATCGAGGTGCTCAAGCCTGCCACGGCGGTGAGGGTCCGTGACGACATGAAACCTGCGGCCGCCATCCTGAAGTTGGGCGAAACCGTGGAGATGACGTTCGAACTGGTCGACGAAGACGGTCGCCCGGTCGCCGAGTCCGGGGTACGGATCCAGCTGGCCACGACCTACGAGACGAACGGCGTGATCGGCCGGACCAACATCAGGACGCACCGGACCGACGGGGATGGGCGGGTGGTGGTTCCGCTCTCGGCGGCGGACCCCGACCTCACATCCGGTGGCGACTCGGTGAAGGTCGACATCGATGTGCTGGTGCAGGCGCTCGAGGTGGTGGATCGGAGCAGCCTGCGGGTGGTGGAGAACGATGACGACGACAGCACCGACACCCTGATCACCTGGTCCGAGGCGGCCCCGGTGGCCTGGACCCTCCGGTTGCGCCAAGCCTCCACGTACAACCAGCTGGACGATTCCATCCTCGGTCCGGTGAACGTGGTCCGGGCGACGCTCAGGGACCAGTACGGCGATCCGGTGGAGGCCGCCATGATCCAGTTCTCCTCGGATCAGCCCTTGGGCCTTGGTACGACCGGTGTGACCAGGACCGCAGGGGTCGACGGGGTGGCCACCCTGCGGTATATGTGGAACGGTTCCGGGTCGGCGTCCGAACTCATCTCCGCCGAGGCCACAGGCTTGGACGTCGAGGCTGTGTCCGTTCACCACTACTGGGCGGTTCTCCAGGCGGGAGGCAGGTCCGCCCTGGCGGTCCCCATCCTGGCGAGCGACATCTACAGGAACGTCATCCTCCACGACGCCAGGTCGCCGCGGCTGCTCCGTTACGACGCCAACGACCGTTTCTCGATCCGGGACACCGTCGTCAGCATGACCGCCTTCGAGGAGGCCCTTACCAGCGGCGACTACAGCCGGATCACCTACACCAAGTACTTCGACGAGCCCGAAGATGTCAGCTTCTTCGACCTCACCAACACCAGGATTTTCGACGACGCCTAGCCCCAGCGGCAACGGCGGCATCGACTCGAGCGAGGCGAGCCGTCGGCGGACCGGTGGCCGGTGCCCGGCCGTTCGCCTGCCCCTGACCCCCCGAAATCGCACCGAACCGCCGGGTTTGCCGTATGAAAATGATTATCAAGGAATGTCTTGTCCGATTTGCCACCGTTCGGCGCTCTGGTCTGGTATTTTTGCGCCACCCGTAGTTCGCGCTCTTGTCTGCCGGAAAGCCCCTGAGGCCGTCCGGATCGGGCAGGAAGCCGGTTGGCGGACTGCACAGAAGATCCGGTTAAGGGGTCGGTTTGAGAAGTTCGGTACAGGCTGGTCCGCTGTCCCAGCGGCTTAGATTCACATTTCAGTTGTGAAAGGAGTTGACCAACTGCTCTCAGACACAATGAAGAAGCGCTACGAGCGGGAGTGGGCCCGGTGGGAGACCTGGGCTTCGTCGCACGGGTATTCGTCGCTTCCCGCCGAGACGGCCCACATCGCCGAGTACGCGATGGGCCTGCTGGCGTTGGGGGCTGCGCCCTCGGGTGTGGGGATGGTGCTGTCCTCCATCCGGTGGCGCCACCATATCGCGAACGCCGACCCTCCTCCCGACAATGAGCTAATACCGGCAACCTCGAGCGCTCCCTCCGAAGGGGAGCCCATCACCCGGGCCGACGCCGCCGCCCTGATCGAGGTCACCAGCCTGCGAAGGTCCTACCGCGTGGGGAGGGGCGTCAGGCGGGAGCGGCAGTCGCGCACCAACAAGCGCGCCGTCATCGACTCGGTCATCATCGGGCTGGTGTGGGAGACGCTGGCCACGGCCAGCGAGATCGCCGGCCTGGAGTGGGCCGACGTGGATCTGGCCGGACGCAGGGTGCGGTACGCGGAGCGGGACGGCTGGTCCCCGGTCTCGGAGGGGCTCGCCCACCGGCTCACGCTGCTGGCCGAGTTCCAGAACGCCACCACGAGTGTGGTGGGACTCTCGCCCGCCTCCGTCAGGCGCCGGGTACGCGAGGCTGCCGAGTACGGAGACCTCGGCTCCGGCTGGTCGCTGCGCCGGCTCCGGACCGGAGCGGTCCAGGCCATCGCCGAGCGCGGGGCGTCGATGGCGGATGTCACCCGAGCCGGCCTGTCGCTGCCCGGCACGGCCGGACAGGCCGAGAGCGAGGCCATCGGAGTTGGTGAAGGCCTCGCCGCCCACCTGCAGGACTCGCCGGTACCGAAACCCGACTGATCGGTCACCGACCGGGCGGATCCCGTTCGGTGCGGGGACTCCCGGAGATTCGGAGCAGGCGATCGGGTCTGCACGATCGACACGTCCGACCTGCGTCTCGACGGGTCCTTTACGGCGACACCATGCGCAACGTCATCCTGCACGACGAAGTGGCCCCGTTGCTGCTGCGCTAGGACGCCAACGACCGCTTCTCGATCCGGGACGCCGTCGTGACCATGGACGTCTTCGAGGAGGCACTGGCGTCCGGGAGCTACGGGCGGGTCAGCTACAGCCGGTACTCCTCGGACCCGCCGAGGTCAGTAACTTCGACCTCACCAACACCAGGATCTTCGACACCGCCTAGATGGGTTAGGTCTTAGGTAGTGAGCGGTGGTTAGCGTTAGATCGGATAAGTTGCTGGTCTCGGTGTGTGCTGTCCGAGCTTCCACCCCCGCTAAGCGGGACCTTCACGAAAGAGAAGTATGGGAGACCCGTGGCGAGAGACACTGATGCAAACGAGTGGCGGCTGCGTTGTGCATCGATAGTTCAGTGCGATCCTCCAGATCGGATGGCTTGGAACTCCTGATCAAACCGGCCGCATTCGCTTTCGAACAGCCGATCATGGATCGCCGGATCCGGATCTCCGGCCCGCCCGCACCGCCGGTGGTCACCCCCGCCTGACAAGGAGAACCGCCAGATCCGGTTCGTAGACAATGCAGTCGTGATGCGGCATGCTGCATGACGCTACCGCCCGAAGAACTTGTCGAACAGTTCAATCTGGCCGTCTCGAAGGCTGGCAACTTCCGTCTTGACGCCGGCGACGTCGTTTTGGAGACCGCCGATGTCCTCTCGAATGCTGGCGACCTCGGTTTTGACGCCGGCGACGTCGTTTTGGAGACCGCCGATGTCCTCTCGAATGCTGGCGACCTCGGTTTTGACGCCGGCGACGTCGTTTTGGAGACCGCCGATGTCCTCTCGAATGCTGGCGACCTCGGTTTTGACGCCGGCGACGTCGTTTTGGAGACCGCCGATGTCCTCTCGAATGCTGGCGACCTCGGTTTTGACGCCGGCGACGTCGTTTTGGAGACCGCCGATGTCCTCTCGAATGCTGGCGACCTCGGTTTTGACGCCGGCGACGTCGTTTTGGAGACCGCCGATGTCCTCTCGAATGCTGGCGACCTCGGTTTTGACGCCGGCGACGTCGTTGCGGATGGTGGCCACGTCCTGTTGGAGGTCGGTGATGTCCTTGCGGATGGTTTGCTGCCCGGTCTCGATGTTGTCCAGCCGGTCGAGGATCTGTGTGAGAATGCCAGCTAGCGCCTCGAAGGCCGCGTCTGTCCTGGCATTGCCCGTTGTGGGGAACCGAACGACTGCGGATTGGGCCATGAACGTTCCCCCTTACCTGTGATCGCTTATAGGGTAACTATACCACCCGACCGTTAGATACCGTCAACAAGGTTGGACATCTAACTGGTTCAAGTTTTTCGACTCCAACGAAAAGTGGAAATACCAGGCGCTTTGCGTGGGGCGGATCAATACGGATGGGACGAGGATGATCGCCGTGTCCGGACCGGCGGCGATGTTTGTGCTCGCGGCACCCTTGACTATGCACGATGGGTGTGACAGCGGCAACCCCTACTCGCACTCGAACGGGACTAACCGGTGGGCACACAGGATCCGCCGCTCGAGACCCCGCCTAGGTGCCGGCGGGGCTGCCAGTGGGTCCCTACTCCAGCCTGTCGACCAATCTCTGGAACTTGCCGGCGGAGAAGGACACGGGAGTGTCCTCCACCCGGTTGCCGGTCTTGTCGATCAGCAGGGCCCGGGATGTGTACGGGCCGCCGTAATGTCTCCACACCGCGTTGGAGCCGTCCCAGAGGTTGGTGAAGGTCAGCCCGTAACGTCGAACGAAGCCCTCGCCGGAACTCCGGGGATTCCAATGATCCGGGTTGATACCCACCACTGTGACCTTGTCTGTGTTCTTGCGAGCGAACTGCTCGACCTCCGGAGCATGCCTCCGGCAAGTCGGTCACCATTCCGCCCAGAACCAGAACAGCACCCCCTTGTCGCCCGTGAACAGCGAGCGGAGGTTGACGGTCTCGCCGCTGGAGAGGTCGGTCAGGTCGACATCGGGGACGTCGTCGGAGATGGTGACCGGTTCGGGCTCGGTCGTCTGGTCGTCCTGTTTGAGCAGCGCCCGGTGCAGGAAGGTGGCCATCTCGGCTCGGGTGACCGAATCGTGGGGGCAGTAGCGGAGCGGGCCGGTCGCGCATCCGGTGGTGATCCCGGCTGTGGCCAGGGCGTCGATGTTCGGCGCGTGGGTGTTGCCTGCGGTGTCCGTGAAGCCGGCCGGGCCGGCGGGTTCGAGAGCGAAGGCACGGGTGAGGAAGGTGGCCATCTCGGCTCGGGTGACGGCCTGGTCGGGGCAGTAGCGGAGCGGGCCGGTGGCGCATCCTTTGGTGATCTCACGGTCGGCGAGTTCCTCCGCGTAGCGCGACCACCACTCTGAGGCGTCCACGTCGTCGAAGCGGGAGGTCCCTCCGGCGGTGACGTCGCCGCCGAGGACCCGGATCAGCCATACGGCCATGACCCATCGCTCGATCTTCTCCTGCGGGCAGAATTCGCCTTCCCCGCACTCGGTGCCCTCGAACACGCCCGACTCGGCCAGGGCATTGATCGCCGGCTCGTGGAAGTCGCCCGCACCGACATCGGAGAACCCGTCCGCGCCCCCGGCCGGCGGGGAGGCCAGAAGCGACGCCAGCAGTACCACGACCAGCGCCAACGGGGCGGCCCGACGGCGCCCGGGCGATGCTGTGTGCTCACGGGTTGTCACGGCTGCCACCCCCCTGTCGGGTCGGGCCTCATGATAGTTCTCCGGATGGGTCCGGTGTCGGATACCACCCGGCGCCCGTGGACGGGATGCCGGCCAGCCGTGTCGACGAGGCCGGAGGATTCAGGACCGGGTCCGGGGCGATCCCCCACGTGCGCAGTCGGTCGTCACGAACCGGACTACTCCAACGCCGCCAGCAACCTGTCGATCAGGTCCGGGTCGAAGTACGAGTATTGAGGCGAGGGCACCGGGTTGCCCTCCCGGTCGACGAAGCGGAACCTCACCCGGTCGCCCTGCTTGCGCAGCAGCCGGAACTCGGACCAGGACCCGATCCCGTAGTGCGCTGTCGTTGCCCAGGGCTGATCGTCGCGAAGGATCGGAAAGGTCAAGCCGTGGGTGGCCACGAAGTTCGTGATCGCGTTAGGAGAATCCTCGGAGTTGATCCCTATGACCTTGACCCTATGGGTGTTGTCACGAGCGAACTGCTCGACCGCGGCCGCTTCCCGCCGGCATCTCGGTCAGCCAGGCGAGAAGAACCAGAGCAGGAGGGGCTTGTCGCCGGTGACGAACGAGCGGAGGCTCACGGTGTCTCCCGTGGAGACGTCGGTCAGGTCTGTGTCGGGGACATCGTCGGAGATGGCGACCGGTTCGGGTCCGGTCATCCGGTCGTTCTGTTTGAGCAGGGCCTGGTGGAGAAAGGTGGCCATCTGGGCTCGGGTGACCGCCTCGTTAGGGCAGTAGCGGAGGGGGTCGGTCGCGCATTCGCGGGTGATCCCGGCTGCGGCTAGGGCGTCGATGTCCGGCGCGTGGTGGTCGCCTTCGGTGTCCGTGAAGCCAGCCGGGCTGGCGGCTTCGAGGGCGAAGGCCCGGGTGAGGAAGCTGCCCATCTGGGCTCGGGTGACGTCCTGGTCGGGGCAGTAGCGGAGGGGGCCGGTGTCGCATCCTTTGGTGATCTCGCGGTCGGCGAGTTCCTCCGCGTGGCGCGACCACCATTCGGAGGCGTCCACGTCGGCGAAGCGGGAGGTCCCTCCGGCGGTGACGTCGCCGCCGAGGACTCGGATCAGCCATACGGCCATGACCCATCGCTCGATCGGGTCCTGGGGGCAGAATTCGCCTTCCCCGCACTCGGTGCCCTCGAACACGCCCGACTCGGCCAGGGCGTTAATCGCCGGTTCATGGATGCCGCCCGCACCGACGTCGGAGAACCCGTCCGCGGCCCCGGCGGGGAGCGGACCCAGCACCGAGGCCACCAACACCACGGCTACCAGGACGGTCGGCCAACCCGTCATGCGGCGGAGGCGTCAACCTATTGGGGCGGCGAATACCGGACCAGGTCCGATAGACCTGGTCGGCAGTGGACGCGGCGTCATACCAACTCGTCCAATAGGTTCTCGACGCGGGTCCGGTCGTAGGGTTCGGTCCTCTCCATCAGCCGGTTGCCGAACGGATCCAGGAGCAGGAAGTCGGACGTGGCGTCCATCTCGTAGTGTTCCCATGCCTCACGGGAGTCGCTCCAGAGCACAGTGAAGGTGGTGCCCTTGTCAGCTACGAACTCCTGGGCTATCTCCAGGGTTCCTATGCCGCCGACGCCTATGACGATGAGGCGGTGGGAGTTGTCCCGAGCGAACTGCTCGATGGCCGGAGCCTCTTCGTTGCACGTCTCTCAGAACGGCGACCAGAACCAGAACATGAGCGGCTTCTCGCCCTTGACCACCGACCGCAGGCTCACCAACTCGCCGGTAGCCGTGTCGAACATCCGGACGTCGGGCACGTCGTCGGAGATCTCGATCGTGAGCGGCGCCTCGGTGGTGGTCGGCGTGGGTGCCTGGGTGGTGGTAGGCGCCTGGGTGGTGGTGGTCGGTGGCTCGGTGGTGGTGGTCGGCGCTTGGGTGGTCGTGGTGGGCGCGTCGGTCGTGCTGGTCGTCGGCGCCTGGGTGGTGGATGTCGCCGGTGGTTCCTCGACGGTCGTGGAAGTCACGCCGGTCCCGGCCGTGTCGACGGTGGTGGAGGTGACTGCGGCGACCGTCGTGGCTGCGGCGGCCGTGGTGGTGGTGCTGTCCGGGACGGCCGATGTCGTCGTGGCGGCCCGGGCCGCGGTGGTGCTGGTTTCCGGCGCCGTCCCGTCCTCGGAGGGGTCGCGGTCAGCCACGCTGGTCCCGGGGTCGGGCATGGTGGTCCCGGTCGTGGTGGAGGCGCCGGCATCCACGGCGTCGGCTGCCACCGTGGTGGTGGTTCCGCTCCCGCAGGCGGCGACCATCAGGGCCGCTGCCACCACCCCGGCGTACCAGCCGGGCAACGGACGGGTCGGCCGTCGCTCCCGTGGCCGACGAGACCGCCTCGGACCCGCGCCCCGGTCCGGATCGACCGTGGCGCTCCCGCCTTCGTCGGCGTGCTGGCCCATGGAACAACGGCTCGGGCTGCGACGAACCGCGCGGGTGTCGCCTGTCACCCACCTTCTCGCTGTCACCGGCTAAGCATAGAGGCTGGTGAGAGTTGCCGATCGGGCAGTGCAGGGCCACCCGAGGGCCGCAGACGCCGGCTGCGCCGCCGCCGCCGAGGCTCGACCGCCCGCGGAGGGGTCGCGCAAGGGCAACCCGGCCGGATGGCGGTCGTATCCTCCCGCTACGATCCGGTTGGCCGATCAGGTACCGGTGTTGAGAGAAATCCTCAGAAGGGAGGGCGGCGCCCTCCGAGCCTCGTGGCTTGTCCTCGCGGGCGTCTCCGCAGCGCTGCTGCTGCTTGCCACGCCCGCGCGGGCGGAGTCGCCCTGCGGCTCCCCGACGGTGATTCCCGACGGCTCGGAAGCTCTGCGGTCCGACTGCGAGGTGCTGTGGGAGTTCTACACCGGTCTCGAAGACCCGGGCGTACTGGACGATGCCGACAACCCCAACGCCTGGCTACCTACCATCCCGTTCGTCGAGTGGCAGGGACTCGAGGTCCGGAACGACCGGGTCGTAATCCTCTCCCTGTCCGGAGCCGAGTTGAAGGGACCCGTCTCCCCCGGCCTCGGTGGCCTGGCCGGCCTGCGGGCCCTCTACCTGAACTCCAACCAACTGACCGGTCCGATCCCCCCCGAACTGGGTGACCTCTCGGAGCTCGTCCTGCTGCAACTGGACGACAACGGGTTCACGGGACCGATACCCCCGGAGATAGGGCAACTGGCGGAGCTGGTCTACCTTCTCCTGAACAGCAATGACCTCACGGGACCGATCCCGCCACAGTTAGGCGACCCCACCAAGCTGAAGTGGCTGTACCTGTTCGGCAACGAGCTGAGCGGGCCGATACCCGAGGAGCTGTCGCGCCTGGACGACCTCGAGAAACTCGCCCTGGGCGACAACCAGCTCACCGGGTCCATCCCGCCGGAGCTGGGGAGGCTCGTGAACCTGACCCTGCTGGCGCTCAACGACAACCAACTCAGCGGGTCCATCCCGCCGGAACTGGAGTCCCTGACCAAGCTGGAACAGCTGTATCTCCGCGGCAACCGGCTGACCGGTCCCATCCCTCCCGGCCTCGATCAGGTGCTCGAGCCCGCCGACAAGGACGAGATCGATCCCTTCTGGGCGGATCCGCTGGGTCTCATCGCCCACGCGGCCTACTACCGCCAGTACAGCCTCGGCTCGACTGTCTGGCACGTGTGGTTCTGCGATGTGCCGCTGGGCGACGCGCCCGTCGTGGCGAACGAGGTGGTGAGGCGCCTGAACCGGGAGGTGGTCTCCTACTTCGAGTGGGTGTCGGGCGACCGGTACCGGCCGAGCTTCCAAGCGGAGGGTTGGCTGGCCGGTGACAGCCGGTCGGACTGTGAGGCCGCGCTGGAGGCCGAGGACCCCGAGATGCCCATGCTCCTGGTCGAGAACAGCCCCGCCAACGACGGCTACGCGGCGGGCCGGGGACTGGTGGTGCTAGGAGGCGGCACGGTCGTCCCGACACCGGGGTTCCGCCAGGCGCGCCTGTCGACCGTGGTCCACGAGATGGGCCATGCGTTGGGCTTCCCGCACTCCTTCGGCGGCAGGATCAGATGGTCGCCCGAGGGCCAGCTCAGCGGGGTCTACGAGTACGACAACCCGATGGACATGATGAGCGGCGACCTCGCCCTGGGGCTCGACACCGGGACGATCGCCGCCAACCGGTACGCGGCGGGCTGGATCGAACCGGACGAGGTGGCGGTCCACGGGGCGGGAACGACAGCCGTCTACGAGCTCCGCCCGCCTGGTGCGGGCGGCACCCAGATGCTGGTCCTGCCGGGGAGGAGGCAGGGCGTGTTCACGGTGCTGGGAGCCAGGGTCGCCCTGGGTCATGATGTGGCCATCCCGCGAGCGGGGGTCGAGGCCTACCGCATCGACCAGAGGGAAGCGGCGTGCACCTACCCCTGGCGGGGCGCTTGCTCGGGAACCGAGCGGCGTACCCAGCCCTACCCGCCCGCCGAGCCGGGAGCAGGTTACGGCGACGATCTGGGCAGCCGCGGCCGGCGCCGCCTGGTCGATCACGTGTACCGCCCGGGCGACGTGTTCGAGATCGGCACGACCACGATCGAGGTGGTCGAGAAGGTCGGCAACAACTACCGGGTGCGGGTGGCGGACTCCTCTGCGCCGCCGCCCCCGCCGGAGCCCGCCCCCGGTCCGTCGTTCGACGGGCGCTTCTCCGACGACGACGGCAGCGTCCACGAAGCCGACATCGAAACGATCGCCGCGCTGGGCATCACCGTCGGCTGCAACCCGCCCGACAACAACCGTTACTGCCCCGGCGACGTCGTGACCCGGGCGCAGATGATGGCCTTCCTGGCCCGCGCCCTCGGCGAGGAGGGCGACCCCGAGGTGACTACCGGCCGGTTCTCCGACGTGCCCGACAACGCCTGGTACCTGCCGTACCTGGAGCGGCTGGCCGACCTCGGGGTGGTCGAACCCTACGAGGACGGCACCTTCCGCCCTGACGAGCCCATCACCCGGATCGACATGGCCGTGCTCCTAATGCGAGCATTCCCGGGCATCGACGAGGTGACCGAACCCGAGGGAGTCTTCGTCGATGTGCCCGCAGACGCTCCGCACGCGGGGGCGGTCGAGGGCATCCTGGCGGCGGGGGTCACCAAAGGATGCTCCGAGGACCCACTCTCCTACTGTCCCGGCGGGGCCGTGCCCCGCGACCAGATGGCGTCCTTCCTGGCGCGAGCCCTGAAAGCCGGCTAGACGAGTGGCTGGTGCTTGGTGGACAGTATTGCTGTTTTAATGCACCGGACCATTCACCATTCACCACTCACCATTCACCATTCACCACCTGGCTGGGTGCGGTCGCTTCCGGTCAGATCCTTTGGAACCACTCGGCTAGGACCCGGAGCACCGGCGAGACGTTGCGGCAGCGCCTCAGCGGTTGGGCGATCCTGTCAGCAGAAGGGGAGGTCCATCAAGCTGAAGTCGTTGCTGGTGTCCATCAGTCCCTGCGGTATGCATCCCTGAAACTGGTTCCCGCCGTAGAACCGCACGTAGTTGATCTCGGGAAGGTCACCCAGGGAGGCGGGGATGCGACCCTGCAACCTGTTGTTGGCCACATCCAGGAGGCGAAGTTTGGTGAGATTCCCCAGCTCGTCGGGAATCTCACCCGTGAGTCGG
Source organism: Candidatus Spongiisociaceae bacterium (assembly GCA_965219685.1). Taxonomy (GTDB): domain Bacteria; phylum Actinomycetota; class Acidimicrobiia; order Spongiisociales; family Spongiisociaceae; genus JAPPFW01. The sequence goes on from CBDCOH010000002.1 coordinate 3,591,290, forward strand.
TTTTCGTTTAGCCACAGGTTGGCGAGGCGCGACAGTCTTCCAAGCTCCGGGGGGATGGGGCCTGTCAGTTGGTTCCTGGAAAGGATCAGCACCTCGAATTCCTCCAGGTCGCCCAACTCCGAAGGTATGGGACCGCTCAATCGGTTCCCCCCAAGGGACATCCACCAGAGCGACTTCACCGTCCCGAGTTCGGCCGGGATGGCCCCTGTCAGCACGTTGTCGCGCAGGGACAGGACACCCAGGTTGGCGAACTCGCCGAATTCAGGTGGGATGCCTCCACTCAGCGCGTTGCCTCCCAGGGACAGCTGTTCCAGGCGGGTGAGTCCGGTCAACTCAACCGGGATGGGTCCGTCGAGCAGGTTGTCGGCGAGGATGAGGGTCCTGAGTTGCTGGAGAGAGCCCAATTCGGAGGGCACCGACCCGGTGAGCCCATTCTCGCTCAGGTCAAGGGTCTCGAGCGCGGAGAGATCGGCCAGGATCGGCGGGAAGGGTCCCTCCAGCCCGTTGCCCTTCAGTTCCAGCTTCTTGACACGGTCGTCATCGTCGGTGGTGACACCGCCCCAAGCTTCCAGTTGGCCCCCTGTCAACCAGTTCTTCCTGCTGGTCCAGTTGTTGCCACTCGTCGTGTTGTAGAGGACCGCGAGGATGGCCCGGTCCGAGGTGCGGATGGCTCGGTGCAGGAACGTCGCCATCTCGGCGCGGGCCACGGGTCTGTCCGGGCAGTACTTCAGAGGGTCGGTGCTGCAGCCCGCGGTGATCCCGGCCGCGGCCAGCGCGTCGATGGCGGCTTCGTGGGTGTCGCCTCCGGTGTCGACGAACCCGGCGGAGGGCGCTTCTTCTATCTTCAGGGTGCGCACTAGGAACGTCGCCATCTCTCCCCTCGTCACCGCCCGATCGGGGCAGTAGCTCGGAGGGTCCGTCTTGCATCCGATCGTGATCTCGAGCCGGGCGATGCGCTCGGCGTAGGGTGACCACCACTCATCGGCGGAGACATCGGCGAATCGGGAGGTGTCGGTGTTGTAAGGCTTGTAGCCGAACGCCCGCACCAGCCAGACCGCCATCACCCAGCGGTCGACCGGATCCCAGGGGCAGAACATGTCCGTGTCGCACTCGGTGTCCTCGAAGTAGCCCCACTCGGCGAGGGTGTCGACCGCGGCCTGGAGTCCACCCGCCTCGGCCGAATCCGTGAAGAAGCCTTCCTCCTCGGTCGCCGCCGCGTCCGGGGCGAGCACCGTGCCGACCAGCGCCGCGACCAGGAGGAGGATCGTGCCGACGAGGAGGCGGTGCGGGACTGATGAAGACTGCCGGAGATCGGTCTGCGGGATGCTCATGGAAGGCCTCAACTGTGGTGCTCGGGTGCTTCCGGACGCTACCACTTGTCTCCAGGATCGGGCATTCCCGCAATGGTGGGGATGGCTTGCTCGGGACGCCGACGTACGTTCGGACCCGGACGGGTATAGGGTTCCCATCATGCGACCGGTACTCACCTCCGAGCAGTCCCGCCGCCAGGACGCTCTCGCCGATGTGGACCCGCGGACGCTGCTGGACCGGGCCGGGCTGGCGGTGGCCCTGCAGGCGGCTGCACTCGGGGCCGGCTACGGATGCCGGGTGGCGGTGCTCGCCGGTCCCGGTAACAACGGCGGGGACGGATACGTGGCCGCCCGTCACCTCTACGGGCGGGGAGCGGCCGTCGACATCTATCCGCTGACCGCGCCGAGGAGCGGTCCGGCACGATGGGCACACCGGCTGGCCTCTAGGGAAGGAGTGGCCGTCCGGGACTGGGACGACCCTCGACCGGCGGATCTGGTGATCGACGCCCTGTTCGGGGCTGGGTTCCGGGGAACGTTGCCCGACCTCTCCCCGTGGCGGGAGGCCCCGGCATGCATGGCCGTGGACGTCCCGTCGGGACTGGACGCCTCTACCGGCGAGGCCGTGGACGGCGCCCTGGTAGCCGACGCGACCGTGACCTTCCACGGGTACCGGGTGGGCCACCTCGTGGGTCAGGGTCCGGACCTCTGCGGGGAGGTGGTGGTGGCGGACATCTGGCTGCCCGACGTGGAGCCCGAGATGTGGCTGTGCGAGGAGGCGGACGCCCCCCTCCCGGCGCGGAGCCGCACCGGCCACAAGTGGTCGGCCGGGTCGGTCCTGGTGATCGGCGGCTCCGACGGCCTGGACGGGGCGGCCACCCTCACCGCCCGGGCGGCGCTGCGGGCCGGGGCGGGGGCGGTGATGATCGCCTGCCCGCCCACCGTCGAGGAGAAGGTGCGGGCGCCCGAGATCATGACCAGGGCGATCGGCGAGAGCCGCTCGTTCTCGGCCGCCGACCTTCCCCAGGTGCTGGCCCTGGCGGACCGTTTCGACCTGGTGATCATCGGGCCCGGCCTCGGATCGGCCGCCGACCTGGGAGGCTTCGTCAGCGGGTTCTTGGAGGGCTGCGGCGGTCCGGTGGTGGCCGACGCCGACGCCCTCAACGCCTTGGACGGGCCTCGGGACCTGGTCAGGGAAGGGGAGACCGTGATCACCCCCCACACCGGAGAGTTCTCCCGCCTGACCGGCCGGGCCGCCTCCTACCAGGAAGCCGCCTCGCTCTCGGCCTCCACGGGGGTGACCGTCCTGCTGAAGGGCGCTCCCACCTTCGTCATGGGAGCGGCGCGCTGGGTGGTGAACTCCGGAGGTCCCGAACTCTCGACCATCGGGACCGGGGACGTGCTGGCGGGGATGATCGGCGCCTTCTGGGCCTCGGGGCTGGACGGTCCGGCGGCGGCCCGGTCAGGGGCGTACTGGCACGGCCGGGCCGGGGCCGACCTGCAACAGACCCGCACGGTCACCGCGGACGTGCTCGCCGATCACATCGCCGAGACCACTCGCCGGTGACCCGCCTGGCGCGAGTCCGACAAGCGCCGATTAACCATTCGTTCGCAACTAACTAGGTTGCGTATCGGTTGCACATGCGTACAATGCTTGCATGACCTCGATTGACCACCTTCTGGAAAGCGATCTCGACACAGCTTCTGCCATCGCCGCTGGCATCCTTCCCGATGTGGTCGTTTCGCTGGATCTCCTCATGCCCCTGTTGGCGGCCGGGGCGGACCGTGCCGCATTGCGCCGCTACTACCTAGCTGTCGATGCCGCGGCACAGACTCTGGCATCGCTGCCTGCCGGCAATACGAAGGCCCACGTTCCTCCCGCCGTGGTGTACCGGCTGCTGCGGAGAGACATTGCTGAGTTGGCGTGGGTCGCCCCGTCGGCTGACGGAACCGGTGTTCTTACCGCGTTGGTCGACCGGATCCGGGGGCTGGTCGGTGGCGTGCCCCGGCAGTGCGTCAAAGCGCGGCCCGACATCGACGAGCACCGCTTCGGATGGTTCCTCGAGTCAATAGTCGACCTGGAGTTCGAGCAACGGTGCGGTTCGCCGCTGCGGCGCGCTATGAGGACTCTGGAACTGTCGAGCACTGAGATGGCTGGCTTGATGGGGGTGACCCGCCAAGCGGTGGACAAGTGGTTAGCCGGCGCGCCACCGATCGAGCGGATGGCGAAAATCGGAGCGATAGCCGAGATCTCCGACATGCTGCGACACCGGCTGCGCGACGGCATGCCCCCCGTGGTGGCGCGGCGTCCCGCAGAGGCATACGGAGGACGCTGCATGCTTGAGGTGATTGCTGACGACGACCACGAGTGGCTGCGCCGTTCCGTCAGGGACAGCTTCGACTTCGCAGCCGTCGCGTGAGAATGCTGACCGTACCGATCGGCGGCCTGTACTACCGGGTCGCTGACCCGGACTGGGCCGACCCGCTCGACACGTCCTTCGCCGCGGCACCGCCAGGCCAGCGATGGAACCCCACCGGGCTGGCATGTCTGTACCTGAACCACGACAAGACAACAGCCCGAGCCAATGTCATGAAACGATTCGTAGGCCTCCCCTACGGCCCCGAGGACCTCAACCCCGCAACAGCCCCCCTGCTGCTCGGCGTCGACGTTCCCGAAGGAGCCGCAGCCGACGCCTACACCGAAGCCGGCCTCTCCGCCATGGGACTACCCGGCACCTACCCCCACGACACAGCCGGTGACGTGATCCCACACCAGACATGCCAGCCAATCGGTCGGGCAGCGCACGACGCAGGACTGGACGGTACCGACTGCCGATCCGCCGCCGGCGACAGCTGCCGCGAGCTCGCATGGTTCCCCGGACCCAGAACAGCATCCGAGAAATCACGGCTGGCCTTCGACCACTGGTGGTGATCAGGCACCATTCGACCCCACGGAGTTCGCGCTCGACAAGACGAGTAGTTCCAAGGGATCTGGCTGGACGCGCCTGGACTCGACGATGTAAGCACAACGATCCAATCTAACGTTAATCACTAGTGCCAACTAACAACTATAGACTAACGACTAGATACTAGTCATCCAGATGTCAGGCGATGCGGGTCATCCGGCTGATGACGATTCCCTCGATGTGGTCGGCAATGGCGGCCAGCCCGTCGGCGATGTGAGGTTCGTCCAGGTGGAGGTCGAGGTCGGCTTCGCTCCGCCACAGGGCGACGAAGTAGAAGAGGCCCGGGTCGTCGTCGACCACGTGCAACCGGTAGTCGAGGCATCCCTCCTCCTCACGGGTGGGAGCGACCATGGCGACGAGAGCCCTCCGGACCGTGTCCTCCGATCCGGCCACGGCCCGTACACGGGCCACGGCTGTGAGGGTTTCTGCCATGGAGGCCACTGTACCGGCTCCTTCCACCGCCAGGAGTGCGGTAAGGGGCCGGTCGGGGGGCCGTTCTACGGATCCCCGTCAGGCGATGCGGGTCATCCGCTTGATGTCGATCTGCTCGATCTTGCCCTCCACGGCATCGATGGACTCCCGCACGTGGGCGGAGGCCAGGTGGATGTCCAGGTCCTCCCCGCTCCGCCACTGCTCGACGAAGTAGAAGAGCCCCGGGTCGTCGTCGACGGCGTGCAGGTTGTACTCGATGCAGCCCTCCTCCTCGCGAGTGGGGGGGACGATGGACAGGAGGGCCTCACGGACAGCGTCCTCCGAGCCGGACGCGGCCCGGACCCAGGCAACAACAGTCAGTACGTCGGTCATGGACACGACTGTAGTAGCCGCAGCCGGTCAGTGTCCGCCCAGGGCAGGGCGTAGGCGGACCCGCGCTCTCCGTATCCCCGTGTTGGGTCGGCAGAGCCGCCTTGGTAGGTTGGTCCGGTCGGAGAGGGAGGTCGATGGCACGGGCCAGGTACGGGCTCACGCTGTCCAACCGCAGCGTGCTGCTCGGGATGTCCACGGTGGGCGAGATGCTCGACCTGGCGGTGGAGGCCGACCGGGCCGGGGTATGGGATTCGGTGTGGGTGGGGGATTCGATCTTCGCCAAGCCCCGCCTTGACGCCATGGTGGCGCTCGGGGCGCTGGCGGCCTGCACGGAGCGGGTCGGCCTCGGGGTCGGGTGCATGGCGAGCATGCCGTTGCGCGACGCCCTGCTGCTCGCCTACCAGTGGCTCAGCTTCGACGCCCTGTCGGGCGGCCGGTCCATCTTCGTGGCGTGCCAGGGTCAGCGGGAGGCGGGGGGCGGGAAGTTCGCGGAGGAGTTCGCCGCATTCGGGGTCGACCCGGGGACCAGGAGCCGGCGGATGGAGGAGGCGATCGAGGTCATGCGCCTCGTCTCCGAGACCGAGAACGCTTCGTACGAGGGCCTCTACAACCGGTTCGAGGACGTGACGGTACTGCCCCGGCCTGTCCAGCAGCCGCTGCCGATCTGGGTGACCGCCAACCCGAACCCGGCGTTCCCGAAGCTGTCGGAGAGGGCCCTGCGGCGGGTGGCCCGGATGGGTGACGGCTGGATGACCACCGCCAACACGCCGCAGACCTTCGCCACCAACCTGGCGGCGATCCGGACGTACGCGGACGAGGAGGGGCGTCCCCTCGACGAGCGCTTCGAGGCCTGCCTCTACTACAACATCCATGTGAGCGCCGACCGGGAGCGGGGGATGGAGGAGGTGGCCTCCTACCTGAAGGACTACTACGGGGTGGACTACGACCGTGCCTTCCTGGACCGGTGGGTGGCCGTCGGCGACCCGCAGCGCTGCGCCGACCTGATCGGGGAGTTCGTCGACGCCGGGGCGACCACCGTCACCCTGCGGCTGGTGGGCCACGACGAGGCCGGCCAGTTCCGGCGGGTCACCGAAGAGGTGCTGCCCGCCCTGGTGGGATGAGCGCGCCGTGATCGAGAGGTTCGACCATGCGGTCATCGGCGTCCCCGACCTCGACGCCGGGATGGACGCCTTCCGCAGGCTGGGATTCGAGGTGGCGGTGGGGGGAAGGCACCCGTCGCTGGGAACGCGCAACGCCATAGTCCGGTTCGGTCTCGACTACCTGGAGTTGCTCACGGTCGAGTTTCCGGACACGGCCCGGGCGAGGGGCACATTCGGGACCGACTTGATGTCCTTCCTGGCGGACCATTCCGGCCTGGTGGGCTACGTGCTGGCCGGGACCGGCCTCGAAGACGAGGTGGACGCCTTGCAGGACTTCGGTCTCGCCGTCGAGGGGCCGTTCGAGATGGACCGGGTCCACCCGAAGGGCGGCCGGCTGGAGTGGAAGCTGGTGCTCCCAGGGGGATCCCCCTGGCGCAAGCCGTGGCCCTACCTGATCGACTGGATCACCGACGAGGACGAGTTGCTGGCCTGGGACCCTCCCGGCGACCACGCCAACCGGGTGAGCGGCGTGGCCGGGATCGACCTGGTGGTCGAGAACCTGGAGGAGGCCGGCGGCCTCTATGAACGGGCGCTCGGACTCCGGGCTGCGGACGGCGGGCAACAGTCGCCTGGAGCATCGAGCCGCGACTACCGGCTGGGCTCGTTCCGGCTCGCACTCCACCGGCCCGATGGGGCGGGACCCGTCGCCGGCGAACTGGATCGGAGGGGACCGGGCCCCTACCGCCTGGTGCTGGCCTCCGCCGACCTCGGTGCCACCGGGGCGGTCCTATCCCGCAACGGCGTCCGCTACGACGAGTCGGCCTCCGGCATCAACATCGATCCGGCAGATGCGGCCGGTACCCGCCTGAGAGTGGTGAGTGGTGAGTGGTGAGTCGATCCACTATTCACTATTCACTATTCACCATTCACCAACTGCCCGCCCTTGTACACGGCGGAGATCCGCTGCGTGTTGTTGATGTCGTCCAGAGGGTCGCCGTCGAGCACCACCAGGTCGGCCAGCTTACGCTTCTCGACGCTGCCCAGCTCGTCGGCCTGCCCGAGCAACTGGGCGGCCCGGCTGGTGCCCGCGACGATCGCCTCCATCGGCGTGAAACCGCACCCGTCGACCAGCAGCCGCAGCTCCTCGTGCATGCTGTGGCCGGGGACCACGAACGGGTTGGTCAGGTCGGTTCCCGCCGTGACGTTGACGCCGCCCCGCTGGGCACGCCCGATGAACGCCATCTGGTTGCGCAGCTCCGTCGGGGCCGCCTCCCAGTCGGAGTCGCTGTAGTCGAACGGGTAGGCGTACTGGCTCCACTGCTCGGCTACCGCCGCGGGCATCTCGTCGAGTCCGGCCGGGCAGGTCGCCGCTTCGGTGTTGCCGGCCAGGATGCTCTGCGAGAGGGTGAGGGTGGGCGTGATGAACGTGCCCCGCTCGGCCATCAGGGCGATCAGCCCGTCGGCGAGGTCCGACTCCGGATCGATGTAGCGCCACGCCTGGAAGCCGACCAGGGGATCCAGGATCCGGCCGGTCAGGGAGGCCAGTTCGTCCGCCAGGTCGTCGGGGACCAGCTCGCGGCCTATCCGCACGTGCTCGAGGGCGTCCACGCCGACGTTTACCGCCTCCTCGACGGTGACCATGTGCCCGACGTGGGCGGCGACCCGCACGCCTCGCCGGTGGGCTTCCGACACCACCGCCCGGAGCACCGGGAGCCGGGCCCACACGTATACCTTGATGAAGTCCATCCCGGCCTCGACCAGCCGCGCCGTCTCCTCGCGTGCGGAGGCCTCGTCGTCGATGATGGCCAGCCACCGCCACGGGGCGGGAGGATCGGCCGGTCCGTCCAGGATCGTTCCGGCGCCGAAGAAGCGGGGCCAGTCGTCCCGGCCCTCCTTGAAGGTACGGAAAATCTCGTCGGGATTGAAGTTGCCGGTGTCCCTGACGGTGGTCACGCCGTGGCCCAGCAGGGTGGTCATGAACAGGTCGGCCAGCGAGGTCGGGTCCTCCACCTGCAGGAAGGAGTTGTCCGCCAGCACGCCCACGTGGACGTGGCAGTCGATCAGGCCCGGGATCACGGTCGACCCGGAGATGTCCACCACCTCGGCGCCTTCGGGTATCTCCATGTCGCCCCGGCGGAAGACCGAATCGATCCGCTCGCCGTCGACGAGAACCACCGCGTCGTTGATCGGGTCCCTTCCGGTACCGTCGATCACCCTTGCTCCAACCAGGGCAGTAACAGCCATCTCCTCCGCTCCTTCTCCGTGTGCGGTTGCGCGATCCAATCTAGTGAGGGAACCGCCCGGTGGCCCTCCGATGGCGTGCCGTGGTAGCCCGCCGAGGGGTCCGCACCCGCAGCTTGCACGAGGGTTCCGGCTGGTTGGAAGCACCGATCCCCGGAGCCCTGGCAGCGCGTTCGCAACGGAGTTCTGTATTCGCCCGAACTCCGTTGGCTGTGAGGGATGACGCAAGTTGCATCGCCGATAGGGAGACATCGGCAATAGCCCACTGTCAGATGTTGCCGAGGTCCGGTACAGTAGCTTCATAACATCGCCGTGGATGGGAGGTTCTCCCATTCACGAATGAAATCGCCGGTGGCACACCAAGTGCTACCGCAATTCGTCGCCGGGGGCCCGCATCGCGGGCTCCCGCATTTTGTTGCCCACGGATGGCAAGGCAGCATGGACGTCGCCTTGGTGTTATCGAGCGATGCCGACCTGGTGCCGGCAGTCCGGGCGTTGCGCGACCACGGACTTCGCACGGTAAACGCATCATGGCGTGGTCACGGCCACGAGTTGGCCAAGGCATGCTGGGGATCATTTGACCTCGACGACATCGCAGGGAAGGTCATCCGCCCCGGTTCGTAACTAGCCGAGCCTTGATCAGAAGGACCGGGGAGGTGCCTGTCGCACCGCGTCCCGGCGACGGAACGGCGGCGGGTGCGGGAGGGAGACCCTATCGGGCACCGGCGAATGACGGTCGTCCGGCGACCTGGCACTGGGGGACCGTTGCCGGATTGGCGCAGGCGCCGCTAGCTTCGCCGGAGGGATGCATGAACGTGACGTAGCGCCGGAGCCGACTCGGAGCGGTAGCCGGTGGCGCCCCCGTGACCGGGCGGCAGCTGCTACGGGCTCGGCCTGGGTGGCGGTCCTGGCCATGTCGGTCGTGCCGGTGTGGGTGCATCTGACGGTCGCCGGCCGCGGCGGGAACCCGTTCTGGTGGGTCGCGGCCATGAACGTGGGGCAGGGCTGCGTCCTCGTGCCATTCCTGGTTGCCACCCGGCGGGCGGCCGGGCTGAGGGGGGCGAGGGGCCTGTCAGCCGCCGAGGTGATGGGTGCATCGCCAGGGGCGGGCGGTCGGGTCTGGACGTACGTCACGGCGGTCGGTTTCTGGATGGTGCCTGCCCGGATGAGCTTCGCGTTTATGGTGTGGGCGACCGAGTGGGTGGGGACGGCCGCGGCTGCCGTCGTCGGCCAGTACCTGGTTCCCCTGGCCGTTGCGGCGCTCCTGGCGGCATCGGGTCGGTCCGTTCTACCCCGCCACTGGCCGCTGATGGGATCCGTCGCAGTGGTGGGGGTGTGGCTCGTGGCTGCGGGGGAGTCCGGCGGTGTTGCCCCTCTGCTCGCGTACCGGACGGGATGGCCGGTGCTGATCGGTCTCTCCCTGGCGATGGTGTCCACACTCGGTGCGGCGGCTTCGGTGGCACTCAACCTGGTTTACGGCGACCGGCTGTCGGTGGCGGCGGCCGGACGCGGTGGGGGCGATCCTCCGGCCGCCGGCGTGTGGTGGGCGATGGCGGCGATGGCGGGATCGTGCTTCGCCGTGGCCCCGCTGAACCTCGCGGTCGGGTGGTGGCTGTTCGGCCCGGCGCCGCTCAGCGACATGTGGTCCGGGCTGGTGTTCGGCGCCACGGCGGTGGCTGTAGGGGGTACCGCCCTGCGGTTGGCCAACGCGCTGAGCCGCTCGGCGGCTGTCAACGCCCCGATGCTCCTGGCGATGCCCCTCGCGGTGCTATGGCTCCTCCTCGCCGGGGCCGCTCCACCGAGGCTCGACCTCTACCTGGCGGGAGTAGCCCTCCTGCTGCTGGTCGTCTGGCACACGTCGGGCAAGACCCACAGACGAGGCGGGTAGACGGTCCTGTCATGTGTTGGGGACGGAACCAACACGGCCAACTGGACGCACCGTCGCGTTCGTTCACGGCGGTTGCCGCTGGTGCTGGCCATTCGTGTGGGCTGCGGGCCGATGGTTCGATCGTTTGCCGGGGTGGCCGCCTACCTAGACCCTGACGCTGGGCGAACCGCCGACTTGTATGCGGGGTGCCGCTCGCTGTGGTCGTGAAGGTCGTAGCGTCTGGTAGGTCATCGGCTGGGTTGGCTCGTGAACCGTCTGCCACTTCCTTGGGCTGGCTCTCCTGAGGTTGACCGGCTGTGGTGGGACGCCTCAGGTGATTCCCCGGTTTTCGGGAGTGGACCGCCCCGGGTTCACCCGCCAACCCATGACGAACAGGGCACCACCCAGTATGAGTGAATCAGGGCTAGCACCCAACCGCTGGCACCCGCCCGGTACTATCGGCCTCCGTCGTAGAAGAGACACGGGGGCGGGCATGCTCGATTGGTTGCTGACCGGCGGCACGGTGGTCGACGGGACCGGGAGTCCCGGCTTCCGGGCCGATGTGGGCCTGGAGGGGGACCGGATCGCAGCCGTCGGGTCGCTGGACGGTTGCGAGGCGCGCCGGACTCTGGACGTGGCCGGCTCCGTGGTCTGCCCCGGGTTCATCGACGTCCATTCCCATTCCGAGTTCTCCCTGCTGAGAGGGGCTGATGTCGATGCGCGCCTCCGCCAGGGGATCACTACCGACCTGCTGTCGCCGGACGGTTTCGCCTACGCGCCCCTGTCACCGGACCGCCTCGGCGAGATGAAGGCCTACCTCGAGGTGTTCAACGGGGCACCCGAGGAAGGCTGGGAATGGTCGGGCAACGAGGAGTACCTGGCGATGTTCGACGGTCAGGCCGGCATCAACGTCGTGCCCCAGGTGGGGTTCAACGCGGTGCGGGCCGAAGCGGTCGGCTGGGATCCCCGCCCGGCCGAACCATCCGAGATCGACCGCATGCGGGAACTCACCCGCCAGGGCATGGAGGAGGGCGCCCCCGGCATCCAGGTGGGCCTCGACTACTTCCCGTCCGGCCATGCCACCACCGAGGAGTTGATCGCCGTCGCGAGGGTGGTCGCCGAGTACGGGGGCGTGTACACATCCCACGTCAGGGGCATCCGGGGCGACACCGAGGGCGGGGTCAAGGAGGCCCTCGTGGTCGGGCGGGAGAGCGGCGTGGCGGTCCACATCTCCCATCTGTTCGGCTCGGACGACCTCTACCAACTGCTCACCGACGCCCGCGACGAGGGCTTCGACGTGACCTTCGACGCCTACCCCTACATGGCTGCCAGCAGCCACCTGGCCTTCTGCCTGCCCAAGTGGGTCGACCGCGGCCCCCCTGCCACCGTCGTGGAGATGCTGGGCGATGCGAATGTCCGATCCCGGCTGGCTGCCCACATCGACGAGTTCTTCGAGGCCTACGTGGCCCGACCCGAGAACGCCTTCTTCTCGTCCCTCCCGCCCGGTCCCTACCAGTTCCTGGAGGGTCGCCCGCTCACCGATGCGGTGGGCACGGTGGGCCCCACCCTGGCCGAAGCGGTCTGCACCCTGCTGGCCGAGTGCCGGATGCGGGTGCTGATGGTGTACCGGTGGTACGACGAGGCCAAGCTGCGCCGGGCCATGACCCACCCTCGCGGGATGGTCGGCTCCGACGGGCTGTTCCGCGGCAGCTACCCCCACCCTCGGGGGTTCGGAGCCCACGCCCGGGTGCTCGCGCATCTGGTGCGGGAGAAGGGTTGGCTGGAGCTACCCGACGCCATCCGCCGGATGACCTCCATGCCCGCCGCCCGCTACAGCCTGGCCGACCGGGGAGTGATCCGCGCAGGAGCCGCCGCCGACGTGGCCGTGTTCGACCCGGACCGCATCCAGGACCGGGCCACCTTCGAGAACCCCCGCCGAAGGGCCGTCGGGATGGACTACGTCTTCGTCAACGGCCGCCCGGCCATCGAAGCCGGGCACATTGCAGAAACCGTCGCCGGCCGGGTCCTGCGAAGATCCACGGCCTGACCTGAGCCTCTCTGCCTGTATAAGGGTCCTACCTCTGGTCACCGTGGCGACCGGCTGTTATCCCAATCTTTTTTTGTATCTCGTAGGTACTCGCCAATCTCCCGAAACTAGTCTGGTCGGGACATGCCGGGTAGAGAGGGAGGTCACTTGTGAGCAGTATGCGTGTTTTGACCGGCCGTCCGATGAGCCGTCGGGCTTTCGTACAAAAGGCCGCGGCAGCCGGGGTAGGGCTCAGCGCCCTAGGTGCGCTCATGGCCTCCTGCGCCGACGACGACGGACCCGACCGACCCCTCACACCTGCCTTCTACGACTGGATCCTGTCCCTGTTCCCGACCCAGGCGGTTAGCGACAGTTGGGACCAGGAAGTCAACGTGCAGACCGCTCCCGTGGAGGGCTTCGGCATCGAGCGTTTCGTGGCGGAGGGCGAGGAAGGCGAGAGCACCTGGGACATCTACGTCGGGATGACCCCCTTCGTGGAGATGGCCGCCCTGATCGATGCAGGCGTCATCGAGCCCTGGGATCCCTACCTGGCCGACGGCGTCGCAGACACATGGGTTCCGTCGGTCAGGGCGGAAGCCACCTACGACGGCCAGATATACAGCCATCCATTCGACAGCAGCATCGTGGCGGCCGGGTGGCACGGCGGTCTGGTGGCGGCGGCGGGCCTCGATCCCGACTACGCCCCGCCCACCTGGGACGACTGGCTCGCTTCGGCGCGCCAGGTGATGGACAGCGGGGCGGCTCCGTTCGGCGCCACGTTCGACGCCAACGGATGGCGCTCTCTGGCGCCGATCGCCCACTCCATCGACATCAACGTCTACACCGACGAGGGCCGCTTCGACTTCACCCACGACGCGGTGATCGAGGCTCTCGAGATCATGAGGCGGCTCATGGAGGTGTCGAACCCGGACGTGCTCGGCCAGGGAGCCACCGACGCCGGGGCCAACGTCACCCCCGACGAGGGCGCCTTCGCGGGCGAGAAGGCCGCCTACTACTTCAAGCACGCCTTCGGGCCGATCAACATGTCGTCCAAGTGGACGGACCCCAGCCAGCTGCGGCTAGGGGCCATCCCGACCGTGCCGGGCGGGTCCGGCGGAACGGTGTTCTGGTCGACCGGCGCCGGTCTGTTCACCTACGGCGGCAACAAGGAGCAGGCGGCCGAGTACATGCACTACCTCACCTCCCACGAGGACATCCACCGGGCGGATGTCGGCAACCAGGGCGGGGTGGTAGGCCAGCTCCAGCCCTACCAGACGATCTGGAACGAGTGGCGGGCGAATCCGCCGTCCTGGCTGGCGAGCTGGGCGTTCGCGCTGCAGGACCAGTTGGGAAGGGCGAGCGCGATCCACACTCATACGGCCGGAGTCACCCAGTTCCAGATCGGTCGGCCCCACTGGGAGACCTACCTCACGGGCGAGGTGTCGACCGCCCGCGAGGCCCTGCAGGCCGCCAAGGACGCGGTGCTCGCCGAAACGGCCTAGTCGTGGTCCGTCTGCTCACAGACGGACCACCGTCGAGTTGATTGTCACCGGTCGGGACAGCCTGAAGAGGTTGTCCCGACCCAGGACGAGACAGAGCGGCAGGCGGTCCGAGGTCATCCCGTTCTTGGTGCCGGCGCTGATCCTGTTCGGCATCTGGCAGCTGTACCCGATGCTGCGGGTGGTGGCGCTGGCCTTCACGGACTACGTAGTGATCGGCTCCGCCCCCACCTCGTTCGTGGGGTTCGGCAACTTCATCGAAGCGTTCGGCGATCCGTTGGTGCGGAGCGGGCTGGCCCGCTCGCTGGTATTCACGCTGATCTTCCTGCCGGGGGCGATCATCCTCCCCCTGCTGGCGGCGGTGGCGCTGACCCGGGTCCGCTCTACCCGCCTGGCCGGTTTCTACCGGGTGGTCCTCCTAGTCCCGGCGCTGCTGCCCGGCCCGCTGATCTTCATCATGTGGCGGTGGTTGTACAGCCCGGCCATCGGACCCATCAACTACCTGCTGGTCGACGTGCTGGGGTGGTTCACCATCCATACGGTTCCCAACTGGGCCGGGGATCCGACCCTGGTACTCCCCTCGATCGTGGTGATGGAATGGTGGTGGGGGATCGGGTACCACACCATCTTCTTCCTGGCCGGCCTGGCCGCCATACCGATGAGCACGCTGGAGTCGGCAAGGGTCGACGGCGCCCACGAGGGGAGGGTGTTCTGGCACATCCTGCTACCCGGCCTGAGGCCGATCATCGCCGTGCTGGTGATCCTGCGGCTCGGATCGGCCTTCGCCGTAATCGAGGAGTTCCTCATCTACGGCGGTGTCAACCGGGCACTGCCGACCTATACATGGACCGTCTACATGTGGGACACCGCGTTCAAGGTCGGCAGATGGGAGCAGGGCTACGCCTCGGCGGTGGGCCTGATTGGCACGCTGGCGGTGCTGGCCCTGATCCTGCTGATGCTGCGGTTGGGAAGGCTGACACGCTCATGACGACGGCCGGCATGCGGGAGGTGGGGCTCCGGGACCTGCGCGCACTGCTCGGTCGGGTGGCGACGCACGCGTACCTGGTCCTGCTGGTGCTGTTCGTGGCGCTCCCGCTGCTCTGGGTGCTGCTGCTGTCCGTCAAGACCCTCCCGGACGCCTACACCAACCAGATCATTCCCCGGTTCGGCCTGACGCTGGAGCACTACTGGCAGACGTGGGGAACGATCGGCTCCCTTCGGCGTAACTTCCTCAACAGCGCCGTAGTGGCGGTGGGGAGCATCACTCTTACCGTGGCGGCGGCGAGCCTGGTGGCCTACGCGGTGGTGCATCTCCGCTTCCGCGCCAAGGCGGTGGTGATCGTCACCGCCTTCGCAGCACTGCTGATCCCGGTCCGGGTCTCCGGAATCATCGGCGTGTGGGCGGTCCAGCGCCAGCTCGACCTGCTGGACTCGGTCCTCGGGCTGATCCCGCCCTATTCGACCTTCGGGCTGGCGGTGGGCTTCTTTATCATGAAGAGCACGTTCGAGCTGATACCGAGGGAACTGATGGAAGCCGCGGAAGTGGACGGCGCGTCGCCTCTCTGGCGGTTCTGGCATGTAGCTGTCCCGCTGGCCCGCAACGGGCTGATCGTGGCCGGCCTCACACAGTTCATCCTGTCGTGGGGCGACTACCTGCTGGCGGTGACCCTCACCACATCGTTGGAGTCCCGCACCCTGCCGGTGCTGCTCGCCACCGCCACGGGAGGGATGGGCGCTTGGAACTGGCCTTCGATCTCGGCGGTGTTCGTGATGGCCTCCCTGCCGGTGCTGATCGTGTTCATCCTCGTGTACCGGCGGTTCATGCAAGGGGTTCTCGAAGGTGGATTGCGGGGATAGAAACGGAGGGAAGAAACATGGATGTACCGGCCGGCCCCAAAATGCTCATCGGATACGACGTCGAGTCCTGCGCGATCGGCGAAAGCCTGAGCCGCATCAAGGACCCGGCGAACCAGCTCTACGAGGCGATGGATTCGGCATCGATCGAGGAAGGCTGCCGGCGGATCGTGTCCCTGCACCGGGATCTGGGAGTGGCGGGCACGGTGTTCGCCTGCGGGAAGACCGTGCTCCACGCCCTTCCGACCTTCGAGGGGCTGGTCGATGAAGAACTGATCGATATCCAGCAACACACCTACAGCCACGTGCTGTTCAAGGAGGACGTTCAACTGGGGGCGACCTTCCCCGCCTCCCCTACCCCGGCCCTACGGTTCGAGGTGCGGATGGCGTCGACGGTGCTCCGGGAGTACCTGGGCATCGAATGCGTCGGGCTCCGCACTCCCCACGGCTACGCCTCCGGCCTGGCAGACCGCCCCGACTTGGTGGATGTGATCCGATCCGAAGGTATACGCTTCGTCAGTTCCTGGGCGCGGGATCCCGAGGGGAACTCGCCGGCTCCGCTTACCAACCAGCCTCACTGGTACGACGGGGGCGGGGTACTGGAGACTCCCTTCCAGCATTGGATGGACGTGGCGTGGTTCGAGCTGAAAGGACTCGGCGCTCACGACGAGTTCACCAAGGTGCTGCGGGAGGCGGTGGACTGGATCGTCGACAACGAGGCGGTATACGGGACCTGCTTCCATGACTGGGGGTTGCTGCGCTACCAGTCGGAGGAGTCCGGCTGGCTGCGTAACCTGGTCGAATACGCGTTGGAGAGCGGGGTGGAGGTGATGAGCTACACGGACTACTACCGGCAGGCAGAGGCTCTCGCGGGGGGTGATGGCCCATGACGATGCTGATGGAAGGGATCATCACGCCGGTGATCACCCCGTTCCACGCCGACGGGAGCATCGACCGGCCCTCCTTCGGCGAGATGCTGGAACACCTCATCAGCGCCGGCGTGCACAGCGTCATCGTCGGGGGCAGCACCGGCGAGTTCTACGCCCAGACCCTCGCCGAGCGGATCGAGATGATGGAGTTCGGGGTCGACGTGGTCCGGCGGCGGATACCGGTCATGGCGGGTGTATCCGCCAGCCGCACCGAGGACTCCATCACCCTCGCCGCGGCCGCCCGGGAGCTCGGATGCGACGGCCTGCTGGTGGGGTCGCCCCCGTACGCGGCGCCCACCGAGAAGGAGAACGCCCTCCATGCCCTGCGGATCGACCGGGCGGCCCGCCTCCCGATCATGCTCTACAACTATCCGGCCCGGACCGGCTCGGACATGGGACCGGAGTACCTGAGCAGGGTTAGCCGATCCCCCCGGTTCCGGGCCATGAAGGAGAGTTCCGGCGACATAGACCGCCTCCACCTGCTGGCCCGCGAGTTCCCGCACCTCTCGATCGCCTGCGGGGCCGACGACCAAGCGCTGGAGTTCTTCGTGTGGGGCGCCCGGTCGTGGGTGTGCGCCGGGTCCAACTTCCTGCCGGCGGAGCACATCGCCCTCTACGAGACGTGCGCCGTCAAGGGCGACTACGAGCTGGGACGGCGGGTCATGAAAGCCATGCTCCCCCTGATGTCCACCCTCGAGAGGGGTGGCAAGTTCGTCCAAGGCGTCAAGTTCGGCGCCCGGCTGGCGGGTTTGCCCGCCGGGGTGCCCCGCCAGCCGCTCCGGTCGCTGACCAAGGAGGAGAAGCGGGAACTTGAGCGGGTCATCCGCACGCTGAAGACCTCGGTGCGCAGCGCCCTGGACGCGGGGTCCGCCCATGCTTGATCTGCTGACCAGGGACGAGTACGCGGCGCTGTCGTCGGCGATGATCCTGCCCGCCAACGCGTTCGTCGACGGCAAGTTCCGCCCCGCCCTCTCCGGCGCGACCTTCATGTCCGCCAACCCGGCGACGGGAGAGCCCCTTGCCGAGGTCGCCGCCTGCGGAGCCGAGGATGTCGACTTGGCGGTCCGCAAGGCGCGGGAGGCCTTCGACGACGGTCGTTGGGCCAAGCGGGCGCCGGCCGACCGCAAGGAGGTCCTCATCCGGCTGGTGAAGCTGATGACCCGCAACCGACGGGAACTGGCCGTGATGGAGAGCATCGAATCCGGGAAGCCGATCCGGGACTGCGACGCGATCGATGTCCCGGAGGCCATCGACACCATCAAATGGCACGCCGAGCTCATCGACAAGGTCTACGACAAATCGGCTCCGGTGGGCGACGATGCCATGGCGATCATCGTGCGAGAGCCCGTCGGGGTGGTGGGTGCGGTCCTCCCCTGGAACTTCCCGCTGCTGATAGCCGCCTGGAAGATCGGCCCGGCCCTGGCCGCCGGGAACTCCGTCGTGCTGAAGCCCTCCAAGCAGACCTCGCTCACCGCCCTGCGCCTGGCCGAACTGGCGATGGAGGCAGGCCTCCCGGACGGTGTCCTCAACGTGGTCACCGGCACCGGGACCGGGGTCGGGGAGCCGATCGGGCTGCACATGGACATCGACATGGTGACCTTCACCGGGTCGACCGGGACCGGTCGCAGGTTTCTGCGTTACTCGGCGGATTCCAACCTCAAGAAGGTCACCCTCGAGTGCGGCGGCAAGAACCCCTTCGTGGTGCTGGAAGGAGCGGAGGACCTGGACATGGTGGCCGAGCACTTCGTGACCGGCGCCTTCTGGAACATGGGGGAGAACTGCTCGGCCTCGTCTCGCCTGATCGTCCACCGAGCCGTGCGTGACGAACTGCTCGACCGGGTTCTGGCCCGGGCGGCGGACTGGCGGACCGGGGATCCGCTCGATCCCGTCAACCAGCTCGGGCCGCTGGTCGACGAGGCCCACCACGACAAGGTGTGCTCCTACCTACGGGCAGGTGCTGACGATGGGGCCGACGTCCTGCTGGGAGGCGAGTCGCTGGGCGGCCTGTACGTGGCGCCGACACTATTCGACGTCCCGAACCCGACGTCGGTCCTCATAACCGAGGAAATTTTCGGCCCGGTGGCGGCGGTTAGCACAGTGAACAGCAACGAGGCCGCGGTGCGGATGGCCAACGACACGCCCTACGGCTTGGCCGCCTCGGTGTTCTCCGGGAACATGCGGGAGGCCCTGCGCGGGGCGAGGGCCATCCGGGCCGGCACCGTCACCGTCAACTGCTATGGGGAGGGGGATATCTCCACCCCGTTCGGCGGCTACAAGCAGTCCGGCTTCGGCGGCCGGGACAACTCGGTATACGCCCACGAGCAGTACACCGAGCTGAAGACCATCTGGATCGACCTCAGCGACCGAGACCTGGAGGAGACGATCGACTAAGGCTGGTGGCTGGTGGCTGGTGGCTGGTGGCTGGTGGCTGGTGGCGCCATCAATGTGACTAAGGGCGATTGCGCTGATCGGGGGCAAGTGACCTAACGAAGGCCTGCGGCGAAGCGGCAAACCCACGGCCCCGCCAGGAAGGCCGCCATGGTGGCGCCGATGGTGTCGAGGAACAGGGGCAGGTTCAAGGTCTGCGTGAAGAACCTCCCGATGAGGTTGATCCCGATTGCCACCGGAAGCCTATTTGACGTGTTTGTCTTTTCTTCACCATCCACTTGGCCCTGAGTGACGACAAGCGGGGGAAAAACGCCCTGCCGCCATCGGATGGCGGCAGGGCGTAAGACGGAAGCCGAGTCTCTGGCCGGACATCGGCGTACCGGCCGGTCAGGGTCGTGTCAGCCTGCTCGTCTGCCGGTAACTGCCGTCCTCTTCCAATCTGGTCAGGATCACTTCATCCGAGCCCTGATTGTCGCCGGGGCCGTAGCTGAGCGTGATGTCGCTGATCCTGATCGTCCCGGCTTGCTGGAAGACATCAACGAAGCACTCCCGGGTTAGATCGGGACAGGCCCGGAGACCCTCGATGGCCACGCGGCCTGCCAGGTAACCCTCAAGGGAGATGAACCCGGGATCTGCGTCCGGATTGAACGCCGACAGAGCGGTCTGATACTCGCGGACCACCTGTCGGGTCGTGTCATCCGGCAAGGGCGTCACTTGGGTCACGTACACGCCGGCGCCGCTCTCGCCGAGTCTGCCGAGTTCAGCTGCCAGAGCCTCGGTGCCCACGAACGACACCGCCATGAAGACGGGATCCTGTTCCAGGCGATCTCGTAGCAGCTCGATAGCCGCCGCCGCCGGTTTGTGGGCGCCGATGATGATGACCGCTTCCGGCCGCGCTTCCGAGATTTGGAATGACGCGCGCCTTATAGCAGTGGTGTTTCTCCGGTAGAACTCCGTTGCCACCGGTTCCAAGCCGCGGCGGTCAAGAGCCTGGCGCACACCCTCCAGCCCGTCCACGCCGTAGGTGTCGTTCTGGTAGAGCACGGCGACGCGCCGGACGTTCAAGTCCTTGGTGAGGCGTTCCACCATCTGCTCGGTTTCCTGGTGGTATGAGGCTCGGAAGTTGATTGTATTGCTCAGTTCGGGATCCTCGCGCAGGAAGCGGGCACCCGTGAACGGGGCGATGAAGGGAGCGCCATCAGCCCTCGCCAGCGGAGCCGATGTCTTGGAGGTGGGCGTACCCACCGCACCGATCAGCCCGAACACGTTCCCACTCTCCAGCAGCCGCTGGGTGTTGACAAAGGCCCTTTGGGCGTCGTAGCCGTCATCCTGCGTCGGGAGGAGGGTCAAACTGCGCCCGTGGACGCCGCCGCCACGGTTGGCCTCTGCGAACGCGGCCCTGATGCCCAATTCCATCCCCTGGCCCAATACCGCCGATGGCCCGCTCAGGGCGGCGGACTGTCCGAAGTGGATCGCCGTGTCGGTAACGCCCGGAACGCCAACGGCTTCCTCCGGGGGCATCGATCCTGTGGGCGCCGGAGTGCCCAGCACGGCGGCGGCCAGGCTATCGACTTCGAATAGGAGCCGGTGCAGGATTGCGTCGTTCTCCTCGATGAGGTCCCGTTCGCCGGCGACCAGGTTGAGCCGTTGTTCCAGCACACCGGAGAATGCTCCTTGACCTGTCTCCAGGATCCGGCGAGCTCCTGGAACTATCCGCGGATCCAATAAGCGCCCATGGTTTGCCGTCAGAAACTCAAGGTTCGACTGCAACCGATCTGAGGCTGCCACGTAATTTTCTTCGGTCAATCCGATGTATGACGGGTCCGCCCCGAGGAGCGACGAGACCAGGAACGTCCCTGCGGCGCCGATATCAGCGGCGAGTCCCTCCATGTGAGTGTATCGGAACATGTCATCCCGTAAGGACCACCTGATTTCATCGCTGGTGAGATCGTAGAAGTGCTCATCCGCACTCTCGCTGCCGGCGACTGCCATGACACGGGCAAGACTGATGATTTCGGCAACTGTCTCGGCGTTCTGTCCCAACGCTGCCAACACTCGGGGCCTTCCTGCGGTAATTTGGCTCGTGTTCGCAACCAGGCGGTCCGCCTGAACTCTGATGCGACCAACCTGTTCGTCGTAGCCTTTCCCGGCCAGGCTGTCCAGTTGTCGGTATAGCCCAGCCCGATGAACGGCCGCCTCTCGGGCAGCCTCGGCAAGGCTCTCCCGGGTCATGCCAAGGTGGCTGGTGGTAGATGCGACGGCAGCCAACTCGCTGGCGTGCCTGGTTATCCACAGCGTGGCCGCAAGCACCTCCGCGTCGTTGTTGGCGACATCGCCGGTATCGACAGTGTCTTGCGCGCTCAAACTGCCCATCGATAGCCCCCCGATGGTCAGGGCCAGCGCTACGCCCAAGGCTGCAATCACGCCAAGGCGTCCTCGTCTCGCTGTACTAGTCGCGTTCACTGCGGTTCTCCTCCTCATGTCTGGGAAGGCTCTCACACCAGGATTCTGGTCCTCGAGTTCTATTGGGTCGAGCCTAGCCCGCAGCTGTCGGCGCTGTAGTGGCCGTGGCGGTACTGATCGCATCGTCAGTGGCCGGTTGGCAGGCCCTCGGGGACCTGAATGATCAGTGCGACGTTGAGTGACGAAACTCCATTCCGGCTCCGGCTGATCTCATCGAGCAAACAGGTTCTAGTAGTTCTTGAGGCGGAGATTGCAGGCTCATCGCGTATTAGTGGGGAGTGACGGCCGTTAGCAGGGTCCAGTTCGGTTTCCCCGCGTACAGGAGGGCCCGGATTCGGTAGTTCGCGAAGTTGCGGAACCCGAATGCTGCTCGCTTGATTCTCTTGATGAGGTTGTTGAGGGCTTCGGTTGGTCCGTTGGTCACCTTGGAAATGTGCCAGTTGGTGATCTGGGGGGTCCAGCGGGCGATCGTTCGGCCCAGCTTGTGGATCTCCGGTGGGCAGGATTCGTCTTGGAGGTCGTCGGCGAGTTGGAGGATGTGGTTCGGAGGGCAACGGCTGGGCTGTCGATCCCATAGCGTTGGCCATCGACGAGTTCCCTCCTCGGCCTGACACGCCATCGTACCATGTGGTGAGTGGTGAGTGGTGAGTGGTGAGTGGTGAGTGGTGAGTGGTGAGTGGTGAGTGGTGAATGGTGAGTGGTGAATGGTGAATGGTGAATGGTGAATGGTGAATGGTGAATGGTGAATGGTGTAACTCTGGACGTTACTCGACTACCGGGCCAGGACCGACCACGATGAGCTAGCTAGGTGTGGTAGCCGTTCACGGTTAACGGGCAACGGGTCAAAAGATCGTTGTCGCGGCGCCTACGACGTTGTAGTCGTCGTCAATGATGAGCAGGACCCGCCACTTGTCGAGGGTGGTGCAGGGATGGGAAATCCCGACCCGGACCGGGGTGCCTACGGGGAGGAACGTGGGATCGTCGGGGCGCACGAATGCGTGCTGGTCGTTGAGTTCGACTATGGGAAGCGGACCGCCTCCCTCGGTGGGGAGTGGGTCGATCACCGAGGGGGAGCCCTCGTCGAAGCCGATGTCCCGGCGCCCGACGTTGAGCAGGGACAGGTCGGTCTGCGGTCTCGACACGACGGTGGCGCCCACCTCGAGTGCTCCCCGGAAGGGCGTGTAGGCCCAGCCGGGCTGGACGCTGGGTCCGACCGCGGCGTAGTGCCCGTGGTCGTGGACCAGGTAGCAGCCCGACCGGATGACCAGGCGGTAGGAGTCGATGGCGGCGAGTTCGCCGTGTATGTACTCGCTGACGATCTCGAAGATCTCCGAGCCTCCGATGCTCAGGACCGGCGGGTGGTCGGTGGCGAAGACTCCCATTCGGTGGAAGTCGCGGAAGGTGCTGGTGACCGTGCCGAGGTATGAGTTGACCGACGCCAGGCTCTCCGATGAGCGGTCCTCGCCGGCGGGTCCCTCGTATGCTCCTATGCCGCCGACGACCCCGGTTCCTGTCCTGCCGATCTCGCGTGCCACGGCCTCGGCCTCGGCCCGGCTGCGGCAGCCGGTGCGCCCGTTCGGCACGCCGATGTCGATCAGGAACCGGAGACCGGTGGGGTCCACCCCGGTAGCGTCGATGGCTGCCCGGTAGGCCCTCACCACTGCCACCGAGTCGACGAAGCTGTAGATCACCGTGCCGGGCTCCGCCGCTAGGCGGACCAGGGTCTCCAGCGCCACGGGGTCGGCGGCTTCGTTGGCCAGGAGGATCCGGCGTATCCCGAAGCGGTGGGCGGTGACCGCCTGGTGCGGCAGGGCCACCGTCATGGCCCACGTCCCGTTCTCGAACTGGAGATTCCACAGGGCCGGGGCCATGGTCGTCTTGCCGTGGGGGGCGAGGAGGACAGCGTTGTCGGCGCACCACCGGCCCATCACCTCGGCGTTGTGATGCAGGGCCCTCTGCCGGAGCATGGCGAAGGGGGTGGGGAGGTCCCGGAGAGCGTTCAGGCCCGCCGAGGATAGCCGTGCCGGGGTCCAGGGCCTGCCGCCGGCTTCGGGAGGTAGGCCCTTCAATCCGGGTGGCAGGGGGATGCGGTCCAGTGATCGGAGCGCCTCCTGCATCACGTCGTAGTCGATTCCGGCTGGTTGTGCCATCTTTGCTCCACGGCGATGGTCCGGGTGCCCGTGCTACGGTCATGCTACATCGTCGACGCGACGGGTCCTCGACGCAGCGGCTGACGGGACATGGTTCTGGCCACCGACACGCAGGGACTCGATCGAAATGCTCACCATCCAACCGGACGACCTCAAGTTCGACTACAGCCCGCACCACAAGCCGGTGGCGACCATCCGTCCCGGCGAGCGGGCCCTGGTCCGCACCGTTGACTGCTTCACGGGAAGATTCCAGACCCCCGAAGGGTTCACCGAGGAGAACGTGCGCTGGACGCACGAGTACCTCGACGGTGTGACCGGCCCGATCGCCGTGGAGGGTGTCCAGGCCGGCGACACGGTCGCGGTCACTCTCCACTCGGTCAAACCGAACAGTGTCGGCTCCGTGGTGCTCAGCCGCTGCGAGGCGCATTCGGTATACGACTGGTGGGAGGAGGAGTTCGCCTGCGACGGGCTGGTGATCGAAGGCGACACCATCGACGTCTTCGGGATCAGCCTGCCGATCGACCCGGTGGTGGGTTGCATCGCCGTGGCCCCGGCACGGGAGTCGGTGCTCAGCATCAAGCAGGGCCGCTACGGGGGCAACCTCGACTGCGATCTCATCAGGGAAGGAGCGACCGTCCTACTCGGCGCGGAGGTGGACGGCGCCAACCTGTACCTCGGTGACAGCAAGGCCGTGCTGGGGCGGGGCGAGGTGTGCCAGCCGCCGGAGATCGGCACCGACGTCGAGATCAGCGTCGAGGTCGTGGAAGGAATGGTCGGTGCCGACCTGGTCGGCCCCCGGCTGGTGTCGGAAGACACCATCGCATCGGTCGTCTCGCATCCCAGCCTGGTGGAAGCGGGCCGGATGGCCTTCAAGGACCTCCTCAACTGGCTGGACGGAGCCACCGAGATGTCCCGCCCCGAGTTGGGCGTCTTCATGGCCTCCGTCGCCGACGTCGGGGTTTGCCAGGTTTCCAACAGCCTGCCCACGGCCCTCTGCGAGATCCCGCGCAAGTACGTGGAGTTGCTGGATCCGGCGTCCGGGCATGCTCTGACCGACGCGGGGTAGCCTCCGCCGGTACGCTCCGGGGCATGATGGAGGCGCAGACGGTTCTGGGGCCGGTGCCGGCGGATCAACTAGGACCCACCCTGATGCACGAGCACGTCCTCGTCGACCTCACCTGCTACTGGAGCGAGCCCGAGGATCCCGCCGACCGCCAATTGGCCCGGGTCAAAGTGGCCGAGGTGAGCCGTTACACGATCCTCGGTACGCCGGTGGGGCGCTCCACGATGATGATCCTCGACAACCTGGTGTGCGACGATGTGCGGATGGCCGCCGAAGAACTCCGGCACTTCGGGAATGCCGGAGGGGGGACCATCGTCGACCTGACCATGGACGGGATCGGCACCGGCCCGGAGCGCCGGCGCGATGTCCTGGGGGTTCGGGAGGTGTCTTCCCGCTCCGGTGTCCACATAGTGGCGGGGACTGGCTACTACGTACACCTGTCCCATCCGGATCATGTGGCCTCGTCGAGCGTTGCCGAACTCGCCGGCGGGATGGTGACCGAGCTGGAGGAGGGCATCGCGGGTACCGGGGTGAAGGCGGGGATCATCGGGGAGATCGGCCTTTCGGCTGAGCCGCACCCCGACGAACTCAAGGTCCTTGACGCGGCCGCGGTGGCGTCGCTGGAGACCGGGTTCACGATCAACCTGCACATCGAGCCGGGTTCTCCCACCGGGCATCACGCCGCCCGGCGGCTGCTCGATCGATCCGTCCCGCCCGGGCGTATCGTGGTCGGCCACGTGGACGGTTTCATCGACAGGGACTACCTGTACACCCTCCTGTCGCTGGGAGTCACGATCGAGTTCGAGGGTTTCCATCTGGACGGATGGCAGGGAGGCCGGTTCGGTTTCGACAGCGCCACCGACGCGGAGCGGATCGACATGATCGCCCGCCTTGTCGAAGAGGGCTACGCAACGCAGATCGTCCTGGCCCAGGACCTGTGTACCAAGCAGATGTACCGCCGCTACGGCGGTGTGGGCTACGACTTCGTACCCGCCGGGGTGGTGCCCCGCCTGCAAGACGCGGGCGTTCCCCCCTCCGCCATCGACACGATGCTGATCCACAACCCCGCCAGACTCCTGAGCCGCTGACGGGTCACGGTCACAACGCCTATACCTGCTGTCGTAATCGCTTCTACAGCTGCTAAACGCCCACCCCGTGAGATGCATGGTCCTTGATGGAGGCGCCTCCGAACTGATGCAAATGAAACATTCCACCGGGTACGTAACAGCTGCCAAAGCGGCCTGTGCTAACCGTGAAGGGTGGAGATGGAGTGAAAGTTCCTCCACGGCTTCATCCACCCTTGTTTGGGAACGCCTCCAAAGTTAGATGCTGTCAATATCGCGTCACCGGTGACGACATAACCGAGAGTTATGCACAAGTTTTTTTGGGCATTCCGGGACCCGCCAGCAAGGGCGACCGTATACTCGATTTCGTGTCCCTAGAGGCGTCACGACGATTGGAGGATGCCATGGCAGACCACCGGAACCGACGATCTACACAGCGCGGACGGGGACGATTCTCCGGCCCGGTCTCCATTCTGGCCCTGCTACTGGCGCTAGCGCTGGTGGCGGCGGCCTGCGGCGAGGACGCGTCGGTGGACGAGGTGGCCGACGCGCAGGCACAGGCTGCGGCCGCCCAGTCTGAAGCGGCGACGGCTCAGGCGGAAGCGGAAGCGGCGGCGGCGGCGCTGGCCCAGGCTCAAGCCGACCTGGAAGCAGCCGAGGCTGCGGCCTCCGCAGCCATGGAGGGGGACGAGGCCTCCCAGTCGGAGTTGGCCGCCGCGCAGGCTGCCCTTGAGGAAGCCGAGCAAAGGGCCGCGGAGGCGGTTGAAGCTTCCGAGGCGGCGCTGGCCGCCGCGGAGTCCGCTCTCGAAGAGGCCGAGCAGATGCTCGACGAGGCGATGGAGGAAGAGGAGGCGGCGCCTGCCACCACCGAGGCGATGATGGAGGAGGAGATGGGGACGGTCACCATCGCGGTGCCCACCGACATCGCCACCTTCGACCCCAACGGTGTGACCGGGGTCCGCGACCTCGACATGTACATCAACCTGTACTCCGGCCTGACCCGCCACAGTGTGATACCTTCGGCGCTCGCCGAGGGCCACTACGAGTGGGACCGGGTGGAGGTCGATCCCAACCTGGCCGAGTCGATCGACATATCCGACGATGGCACCGTCTACACCTTCAAGATCCGGGAAGGTTTGAGCTTCCCGAGCGGGAACCCCTTGACAGCCAAGGACTTCCACTACTCGTGGGAGCGCGGCCTGGCCCACACCGGCAGCATCACGGACTTCGAACTCGGCGTGATCGAAGTATCCGACATGAACCAGGTGGAGGTGCTCGACGACTACACGCTGCAGGTGACCCTGCCGCGGCCCAACCCCAGGGTTCTGCGGGTGCTGTCCCTGTCGGTCATGTCGGCCGTCGACTCCGAACTGCTCAAGTCGGAGGCCACCGACGACGACCCCTGGGCGGATGAGTACGCCCGGAACAACCCGGCCGGGTACGGCCCGTACGTGCTGGTGGAGCGGGAAGTAGGCACCCGGATGGTGTTCGAACCCAACCCCGACTGGTGGGATTCCGAATCGGCAGGCCAGTCGAGGATCGTCTACCAGGTGGTTCCGGAGGAGGCCCAGCGGCTGCTGCTGGTCCAGCAGGGCGCCATCGATCTGGCCTACGCCATGTCGGCCCGGACCGCCCAGCGAGCCGGAGACGACGTGCAGGTCCTCGACTTCCCGACCTTCGCCCAGCGGTACCTGGGCCTGAACCAGACCAAGGCGCCGTACAACATCCTGGAGGTCCGCCAGGCGATCGCCTACGCGATCGACTACGAACGGATCATCGCCGAGGTCTACTTCGGTAGCTCCCAGCGCCTGCTCTCGCCTTTCCCGACCGGCCATCAAGGCTGGAGGGATTCGTGGCCGTACAGCCCGGACATCGAAAGGGCCAAGGCCCTGCTGGCCGAGGCCGGCTATCCGGACGGGTTCGACGCCGAGATGCTCGTTTACGGCGACCTGCCCGAGATCGAGGCGTCCACGGTGCTGATCCAGAGTGACTTGGAGAAGATCGGGATCAACCTCGGGGCCCGCAGCGTCACCGGAGCGGAGTTCTTCGGGCTGGTGACTCCGGGGACCGACGACTTCGACATGGCGATCATCCCGTGCACGCCCTGGCTGCCCGAGGTCTGGTACACGTCGAACCTGCTGCTCCATTCGGGCACGACCTGTTCGATCACCTACAACAATCCCGTGGTGGACGCGCTGGTCCAGGACATGAAGGCGGCGGCCACGACCGAGGAAGCCATCCCTCCGGCCCAACGAGCCCAGGAACTGTGGGAGCAGGACGTCGGGTTCATCCCGATCGCCCAGCCCAACCAGGTCCAGATCCTGAGCAAGGACCTCAAGGGCTTCCTGCTGACCAACGAGGACGAGTCGGTGTACTTCGCCTATCTCCATAAGTGATAGGACGCATGCATGAACGGAATGGGTTCGGGCTGTTGCCCGGGCCCATTCCTCCATTGCGTGAGAGTTGATCTGTCCGCCGAAAGCCGGCGCGCCTGGCTCCGGAGCGCGGATTCACATCGCAGGCGGGATGGGCCGCGGGTCGCGCATGCGGACCGCTAGCTTCTAGCCGATGAGGAACCTGGGTGTCTTCATAGCGAGACGATTGCTGATCGTCATCCCGATGCTGTTCATCGTCAGCATCCTCACCTTCGTGATCCTGCGGGTGATCCCGGCCGATCCCGTGGCTCTGATCGTCGGCATAAACCGCACTCCCGAGCGGGTCGAGTTCGTCACCCGCCAGTTGGGTCTGGACAAGCCGATGCCGGAGCAGTTCGTGATCTGGATGGGCGATGTCCTGCGGGGCGACCTGGGGACCGCCTGGCACACCGGCCAAGCGGTCACCACCGATCTCGCCGACCGCATACCCGCATCGGTCGAACTTGCCTTCCTGGCTCTGCTCATCGCGGTGCCGGGCGGCCTCGCCACCGGGGTCATAGCGGCCCGGTACCGGGACCGCTTCGCCGACTTCGGGCTGCGTTTCTCGTCGCTGCTGGCCATCGCCACACCGGAGTTCCTGTTCGGGATCTTCGCCATCTGGCTGTTCTTCGCCGTGCTGAACTGGGCGCCCGCCCCCCTGGGGAGGATCGAGTTCGGGATCTCGGCGCCCGAGGCCATCACCGGGCTATACATCGTCGACAGCATCCTGACCCGCAATACCGAGGCGCTGGTCTCCTCGCTCCGCTCGATCGCGTTACCCGCCATCAGTCTGGGGGTCATCCTCTCGGGAGGCTTCCAACGGTTCACCAGGGCGACGATGGTCGAATCCCTGAGTTCGGATGCGGTGCTCTCGGCGCGAGGTCACGGCTTGCCCAACCGGCTCGTGTTCTACAAGTACGCGCTGAAGCAAGCCCTGTTGGTGGTCGTACCGGTTTTCGGCATCGTGGTGGCTTACGCCATCGGTGGCCTCGTGGCGATCGAGAGGATCTTCTCGTGGCCG
Source organism: Candidatus Spongiisociaceae bacterium (assembly GCA_965219685.1). Classification (GTDB taxonomy): domain Bacteria; phylum Actinomycetota; class Acidimicrobiia; order Spongiisociales; family Spongiisociaceae; genus JAPPFW01. Next base: position 3,620,446 of record CBDCOH010000002.1, read on the forward strand.
GGGGTGGGCCGCTACGCCCTGGAGGCGGCCGGCAAGGCGGATCTGAATGCCGTCCAGGGTTTCGTGCTCTTCTCGGTGGTGCTCTACGTCGCCCTGAACCTCCTCGTGGACATAGTCCAGGCGATCATCGATCCGAGGATCGAGTACCGATGACAGCCGTCGGCGCGACCCGGGAGAGGACCGGTCTGACCGTTCGCCTCAAACGGATCTGGCGGTACCCGTCGCTGGTCGTCGGGCTCGTCATGTTCTCCCCGATCCTGCTGGGTTCGATCATCGTGCCCTTCATCAGTCCCCACGGTCCGACCGAGTCGGTGGCGGGCCGCCAATTGCTCCCGCCCAGTTCCGAACATCTCTTCGGCACCGACCTGTTCGGCATGGACATCATGACCCGCATCTTCGCCGGCGGGCGCTACGACCTGGGCGTGGCCATGGTTGCCGCGGCGATCGGCATGAGCGTGGGGGTGATCATCGGGGGCTTCTCCGGATACATCGGAGGGCGCTTCGACGAGTTGGTCAGCCGGGTGATCGAAGCCCTCCAGTCGTTCCCCCCCTTCATCATCGCCCTGGCGGTCGTGTCGGTGCTGGGCAATTCGCTAGCGGTCCTGACCGGTGTCATCGCCCTCATACAGCTCACCTACTACGTGCGGACCATGCGGGCCCAGGCCTTCTCGATTCGCGAGCGGGCCTTCGTGGAGAGTGCCCGTGCTATAGGGCTGCGCACTCCCGCCATCGTGTTCCGCCACATCATTCCCAATGGGGTCCGCCCTCTGATCATCCAGCTGATGATCAATGTGGGAGGCGCCATCCTGATCATCTCCCTGCTGGGTTTCCTCGGACTCGGAGCCCAGGTGCCCACCCCCGAGTGGGGCTCGATGATCTCGATCGGCCTGGAGACGGCCATCACCGGTGAGTGGTGGGTCTGGGCCTTCCCCGGCTCGGCGATCATCATCACGGTTATCTCTCTCAACCTGATCGGCGACGGCCTCCGCGACGTTCTCGATCCACGGCAGGGCGGCTAGCGCGATGCCCCTTCTCTCCATCCGCGATCTCGACATCGAACTGCGGCACCAGGAGCGGTTCGGATACGCAGTGCGCCGGCTGAGCCTCGACATCGAGGCCGGCGAGATCGTGGGCCTGGTGGGCGAGTCGGGTTCCGGCAAGAGCCTGACCGCCCGGGCCGTGATGGGGCTGCTCCCGAGCGCGGCCTCGGCGGCCAGGGGCCAGATCATCTTCGACGGTGTGGACCTGCTGACCCTCGACGAGGAGGGGATGGAACAGGTACGCGGGCACCGGATCGGCGTCATGTTCCAGAACCCCCGGGAGAGTCTCAACCCCGTGTTCACCGTGGGGGACCAGCTGAGGACCATCTTCCGCAGGATCCGCGGTCAGGACAGGCGCAAGGCCCGGGAGGAGGCGCGCCGGATGTTGCTCTCGCTGGGCCTGCGCGAGGTGGACCGCGTGCTGGCCAGTTATCCGCACCAACTCAGCGGCGGCATGGCCCAGCGGGCCCTCCTCGCTCTGACCTTGGCATGCGACCCGGAACTGCTCATCGCCGACGAGCCGGCCACCGGTCTCGACGCCGCTACCCAGACCCGACTGTTCGTCGAGATCGGCCGGGTCATCAAGGAGACCGGGAAGACGGCCATCGTGATCACCCACGACATCAGCCTCGTGAGCGGCATCTGCGACTCGGTGGCGGTCATGTACAGCGGCCAGGTGGTCGAGCGGGGGACGGTCACCGACGTGGGCGCCCGACCCCTCCATCCATACTCGAACGGCCTGTTGAAAGCGGCCGATTTCGCCGACGAAGGGGGGAGGGCCAGCTTCATCCCCGGCGCGCCGCCGGACCCGTTCACGCCCGCCGGCGGGTGTCCCTTCCATCCCCGCTGCCCGCAAGCGTTCGAGCCCTGCCCCGACGTGGTACCCGTGGGAACCACGACCGATGGTCGCCAGGTGAGATGTCACCTGTATGAGTGACCTGCTCGAGGTCCAGGGTCTGACCAAGGTCTTCGCCGGGGCCGGTACCTTCTGGTCGCGCCGTTCCCCGACGATTGCGGTGGAGGACGTGTCGATCCGCCTCGCCAAGGGCGAGACCCTGGCCGTGGTGGGTGAGTCCGGCAGCGGGAAGACGACGTTGGGCCGTTGCATCCTGCGCCTCGTGGAGCCCACCGCCGGAGTGGTCGTCTTCGAGGGAACCGACATCCTCCCCCTGCGGACCAAGGAGCTGAAAGGGTTCCGTCGCAAGGCGCAGATGGTGTTCCAGAACCCGCAGGGTTCGCTTGATCCCCGGATGCGGGTCGCCTCCATAGTGGCCCAGCCGATCAAGCACCATGAGGGGCTCTCCGGTTCCGAGTTGGAGGGCCGGGTGCTCGAGGCGCTCCGGGCGGTGGGTCTGGGCGAGTCGGAACTGCCCAAATACCCCCACGAGATGAGCGGCGGCCAGCAGCAGCGGGTGGCGATCGCCCGGGCCGTCGGCACCCGTCCCGACCTCTTGGTGCTCGACGAGCCGACCTCGGCTCTGGACGCCTCCATCCAGGGCCAGATAATCGCCCTGCTCGACGATCTCCGGGATGCGTACGAGATGAGCTACCTGTTCATCTCCCACGACCTGCGGCTCGTGCGGGCCCATTCTGACCGGACCGCGGTCATGTATAAGGGGAGGCTGGTCGAGTTGGGGGCCACGGCCGACGTGTTCGCCAACCCGAGACACCCCTACATGCGGCTCTTGGAGGAACTTATCCCCACCGTGCCGGCCAATCCCGTCGCCCCCGCGGCCGCGAGCTTCCTGATGGACGACACCTCGGACCGCCCCGACGTGGGCTGCGTGTTCAGGAACCGCTGCCCGGCCGCCACCATCGAGTGCGAATCCCCCCAGGAACTGGTTCCGTCCGGTGCCGACCACCGGGCTGCCTGCTGGCGCCACACCGACCCGGCCTTCGACCAGGAGTGGGAACACCTCATAGGAGACGCCCTGAAGGATCTCTGATCCGTCTTTGGGCTGGCGCTCGCGGGCGACCAACTGGGCTCTACACCGTGTTCTGAGAATTTGTCCCTAGCCCTCGGCCAAGCAGTCTGCGAGATACAGGGTTATCCAGAAGACACCAAGACCGAGATCATCCGGGGCCTGGACAGCGCCAACTCCAACAAACCGGAAGTGAGGGTCAGCGATGTAGGGGACTCCGAGTTCTTGCCTCTTCTCAACAATGTATCCAACAACTCCATCCGCTGCTTCCCCTGCGGTCTTGTCGTAGTCGGTCGGAGTCACGTCGCTGGGTGCCGCCAAGAGACCGCGGTAGCTGAATTGCCTCACCTGGGGAGATTCGACGACGTGAGCAGCCGTAGCCCCACATGCGGTGTCAAGTGATGGTGCTACAGCCAGCACTTGACTCTGCGCCATCGAGCGGCTGTGCTGAGTCGCCGGATCGTCCAGGCTCGGAGCGCGAACGAGCCTCTCGAGGCCGCCTGCCGATCGCGCCTGATTGATGTGCGCCACTATCTCGTCTTCCAGTACTCCGGCGTCGATCAACGGGAGAGCCTTCCCGTGTTTCGTGATGTAATGCGAAGCCGAGGTGGAGGTCGGCGTAGGAGCGGGATCCTCAGCCGGCGGGACAGTAGGACGAGCGAAGGGGAGGGTAGACGTAGGAAGGGGCTGGGCCTGCGACGAGGGCTGCAAGCCAGAGATGATCGGGGCAACTTTGTCCCGCGCCGACTAGACGCCCCATCCCAGCGCTACCAGCAGGATGAGTACCCCCATCCGCCCCCATCCGCCCCTGGCCGGGGGAGTCCCGCCTGACCCATCCCTCTGGCACTTCACGCAGGTACAGGCAGGCGGATGGTCGTAGTACCAGTGAGCTCGGTTCGCCATCTGCTAGTCCTGATTTCTCCATGTTTGCCGTCATATCCACCGGCAAAGAGCCACGTTAAAGACTCGTTCCGCGTCAACCTTGCCGGTGAAGGTGCCTGTACCAGGTAAACACGCCGAGAAGCTCTCTCCCGGCCTATTAACCCCGTACCAGCCTCCTGATTCGGTCTGGTCCAGCCGAGCCTGCTCGCGTGGCCGCTGGAGTCTGCACCAATCCAGGCATCGTTCCACCGTCCGGCCTCCTCGAGGACGACCTGGCTCGGTACTTCGGTAGCGAGCCGGTGTTGGCGGCTTCGACCATCTCGTTGGCGTCGGCCAGGGTGAGAATGTCCGGTGAGGCTGCCTAGACCTCCATGTGGTTGGGCAGTGCGGCCCGCATGGTCCTAACCTGCTCCACCGTTTGCAAAGAGGTCGTTGGCGGTCTTGCCGGAGTCGGCACCCGACCCAACCACCACCCGCCAGGCATCCTCCAGCGTCCCCGGACTGTGCCCTATCTCGGGGACTCGATTGATTGTCTTGGGTTCATCACATCAGGGTTCTCGCACTTGGCCCAATGACGTGGAATCCGAAAACGCTCGACTTCAAATCGGATCGTGGCGGATCCACCAAGACTCTCCGGCGACTCGCCAGGGCAGCAGCTTGCCTGGCGAACGGTCGAGGCGGAACCTTGGTTCTCGGCGTCGAGGATGACCGGGGAGGGACCGAGGCCTTCTCGGGTACGGATGTCGATGTGCTCAGTGCCCGTCGGTACATCTTCGAGACCGTGGATCCACCTCTCACCGTTTCGGTCGATGAGCACTCGTATCGCGATACGAGGCTCCTGATCATTGGGGTTCCGGTCGGGGCGGATGTCCATGGCGTCGCCGGGCGGGTCACCCGACGCGTCGGACGTAGTTGTCTTCCGCTCGCCCCCGATCAGATAGCTGCACTCCACTCGGAGCGGGAGGGTCGTGACCCTTCGGAGCAGGTATCCGGGCGATCGGTTGACGAGTTGGACCGGTCGGCGGTGGATCTTGCGCCTCGACACCTGGGCCGGCTCACCGATGAGCGCCCGCATTGGGTGAATCTGTCGGATGCCGAGCTTGCACGAGCTCTCGGTGTGGCAACTCCGGACGGTGAGTTGCTGATCGCCGGCGAGCAACTCTTCTGCGTGCCTCCGGTCGAGTGCGTCAGCTACCAGCACAGGGTCAGCGCCGGAAGTCCGCCCGACGCCAGCGAGCGTTTGGCCGTGCCCCTGGTAGTGGCCTTCGACCGTACTCTCGCACTCATCGCAGTCCGTAACCGTTGGGAGCCCCTTTTGCTGCCGGATGGCCAACAGCTCCAACTGCAGCAGTATCCCGATGATGTGGTGCGGGAGGCCCTGGCCAACGCCCTCGTACACCGCAGGCTCGACCTCTCTGATCCGGTACAGGTGGAACACTTCGATGACTCGTTGGCCATCACCTCGATGGGGCCCCTGGTTGGCGGTGTGACAGTTGACAACATCTTGACTACTGCTTCACGGCCTCGGAACCGGCTGCTGGCACGGGCGTTTCGCCACCTCGGACTGATCGAGGAACTCGGTACCGGGATCGCTCGGATGTACCGGTCGATGTTACGACTCGGCAAGCCGCCGCCCGAGTTTCTGGAGTCGGCGAATTCGGTCCGCGCCTCGGTATCCGGTGGTCCGGGCGGCCAGGCCTTCGCCCGCTTCGTCGCCTTGCTGGACGCGCCCGAACGGGACGACGTGGAGGTTCTGTTGGTTCTCCGACACCTTTGCATGAACAGCAGCGCCGGGGTCGCCGACATCGCGCCTCTACTGCAGCGTGGGCAGACCGGCGCCGCTCCCGCCTTGGCGCGGATGGCGGATGGCTCCTCCCCACTCATCGAGCCGGTCAACGCGTCGGCGAGTGGGCGCCGGATCCGCTACCGCCTTTCGAAGGCCGCCTCCGCCGGGCTCGGGTCAGCAGTCGAGCATCGACGCAACACCGTTCGTGATGTCGAGAGATCGGTGGAGGCGTATGTAAAGGAGCACGGTCGCATCACCAACCGGGTGGTCCGGAGCTTGTTCGGAGTCGGCACCCCGAGAGCCTCGGTGATCCTCCGGAACCTCGTCGCACGGCAGATACTGGAGCGGACCAGCGACGCAACTCGAGGGCCCACCGTCGAGTATGGACCCGGGCCGCTCATGATCGACTCATGACGGTTAGTCGTGCGACGTCCGGCCAAGGCCGGGGGGTTCTCGGGCCCGGTGCTCGAAGTTTTAGTCCTCCGCGGGAAGTACGAAAGGCTAAAACTAGTCTTGTATTCGATGAAACGTCTTGAGGTTGATACGGGGTTGGATTCTTGGGCACGGCGTTCGAAGGCTCGTCGAGTTGGGACCGACCGCCGAACGGGCAACGGTCAACTGGCAACGGATTACGGGCAACGGGCACCGGATTACGCGCAACGGGGATGAAGGGTCAACCACCCGGCGTGAGGTGCATGAACTTCCGAAGCGCCATTGCCAGCGATTGATCGAGCCAGTCGCACAGTTCCTCGAAGCGATCTTCGGCGTCGTCGGTGTGGCAGAACATGAAGGGTTCCCACGAGGTCTCGACGAAGATGCCGTCGCGTCCCGAGAATTCCTGGCCGCGGATGCGGATTCTCCCGAACGACGTGATGGCCATCACCCCGGTGTAGGCGCTGGCCACGTGGTGGATCGAAGTCACGAACCGGAGATCCACTCCGTTCACCGACATTCCCAGCAGCGACCACCACGTATTGGGTTTGAAGCAGGCGTAGTGCTCGGCTGCCTTCGCCGTCCTGATTATGTCGCGGCGCCACCACCTATCCCGGCGGTCGAGGAACGTCGGCCGGTCCGTCCACACGCGGGCCTGCTGTCCGGCCTCGGCGAACTCCCGGTCGATGTCGAAGCAGGCGTCTTGTAGCCAGTGCCATACGTGGTCGTGGAACCGGTCGGCGCGCATCTGGGCCTCGGTCCTTTTTTCCATCGCTTGGTCGATCAGATCCAGTTGCTCGGGATCTGCCGCCTCGCCGAGTAGCCACTGGTCCTCCATGGCGATGTCCGCGAGATGGTCGAGAGTCGAGTCCGCGAGTTCACGACGCACAGACCGCAGCGCCAGTCCGGCGAACAGCCTGGCGAGCGGTGCCAGGTCTCCGTTGTTTGCCTCGTCCAAGGCCAGGAGATAGGCATCCCGCCGGCTCCCATCCACCACGATCGGTGGATACTGTGCCCTCTCGAGAGGGAGGGCGGCCAGCGCTCTCCCCACCCGGCCGTTGCCGTCCTGGAAGGGATGGATCTGCTCGAACCGGTGGTGCAACCACGCGGCCACGACAACCGGATGCACGTCGTTCATCGACTCGTACAGATCGATCAGGCGCCGGATCTCGCCGTCCACCTGCTCCGGCGGAGCAAAGCTCAGCATGGTCCCGTCGGCGCGTCTCGCCCGGTTGGGAAACTTCTTGAAACTCCCGTGGTCCATCATGACCTGGGCGAAACGCCCCGTCGGGTCCGTGAGGAAGCAGAAGGGCTGAGCCCGGGTGATCAGGGCATGGAGTTCCCGGATGAAGGAGGAGGTCAGGGGACGACCCGCTCGGGCCAACTCGACGACCATCTCGAGCCCTTCCTTGTGGGCGCTCAGCATCTGGAGGACCCCTGGAGGGACCTCCTCGTCGGCTGTGTCCGCCCCTCTGGTAATCCCCTTGATCACCATCACCTCGGTGGTGGGCCGCTCCAGTTCGTACAGTCCCTCGATGATGCCGGTTTCGATGGCGTGCTTCCGGTAGGTCCGATGCAACGGGTAGGTGTGTTCGGCCCGACCGAACTCGGTCCGGTGCTCCTGCCACGAACGATGCACGGCGTCCAGCGTGGTCAGGTCGCGCCCCAACGCCGTCTCCACCGCCCGGTCGAGCGGCTCGATCGGACGCCAGCCCGTATTGCTCATCGCTGAGGTCGACATAAGGTGTGTCCTACCGCGGGCCGGCCGATACCGCGTCCAATCGACCGGCTACGCGATCCGCACACCAGTCACCAGCCCCTACTCGGGCTTGGTCCAGCCGAACTCCCTCACGTAGCCGCTGGAACCCGCTCCGATCCGGGCGTCTTCCAGCCGTCCGGCCTCCTCTAGGGCTATCTGGATCGGTACCGGGGTTCCGAGCCTGGTGCTGCCGGCTTCGACCATCTCGATGGCGTCGGCCAGGGTCAGGATGTCAGGTGAGGCTGCCTTCACCTCCACGTGATCGGGTAGCGCGGCCCGCATCGCCCGCACCTGCGCCACCGTACCGCCCCCGTACACCGACAGGCCCGTGGAGGTCTTGCCGAAGTCTGCGCCCGACTCGGTCACAACTCGGCAGGCGTCCTCCAGCTTCCCGGGGACCTGCTCCATCTCCGGGGATTCGATGATGGCCTTGGTGATCACATCCGGGTTCTCCGACTTGGCCGCCTCGACCACCGCCGCCGCGTCGCGGATGGCCGCATCGAGATCGCCGTACAGGATGGCCGACCATGCGGCCAGGAAGTCGATCTCGGTCGCTCCAGAGGCCACGCAGTCCTTGGTGGCCGCCACCTTGGCTGCCGTTCCCTCCAGCCCGATCGGCATGCTGACAATGCCTGACGTGGCGACCCGGTCGCCCATCCGCTTCGCCACACGTCCGACCCACCAGGGGTACACGCAGAAGGCGGCGACTCCCAACTCCACGCATTCGTCTGCCATCCGGTCGAGCGTGTCGGGCCCGGCCCTCGGATCGATGCACACCTGGTCCAACATTTCCGTGATTTGTCTGGTCATAAGGCTCTTACCTCCTGGGAACAGCCTACTTCGTTGGAGTTACGCGACCTCCCTCGAGAGGTGATCTAGGACTTGAGTCCGGGGCGCTGTACTCCGCGACCTCCCCAATGTTGCCCCGCTCCCTCAAGGCCACGTCGAACAGTACCCGCTAGGCGTTCTGCTGTGACAGGTTGGAGGCGGGGTAATCGTGGTGGCTCCAGTGGGCCGTTCCAGCGTGGTTGGGCCTTGTCCAAGCTGCGCCAAGAGCCGGGTATGGAATGAGGGGGCTTGACGGCCCGGTTACGGGCCGAGGAGACCGTAGACCGAGTCCAAATCGCTTGACGCACTGTTCCGACGTAGTTAGCGTTATCAGTGCCCGAGAAAATGCGTATCCGTGCCTCGGATGCACACGAAGCGACTCATATCCATTGTGGTCACAACGTGGCTCGGCACGAGAAGGAGTGGGGAAATCGACTGACCGACAGGCCGCCGATAGAGCAAGGTCCGATTCCGGCAACACCGCATCGAATTCTCCCGCGGTCAGTCTCGAAAACGTCTCGAGGCGCTTCGGTGAATACGTTGCCGTTGACGGTGTCACGTTTGACGTGCAGCAAGGTGAGTTTTTCTCGATTATCGGTCCTAGTGGCTCCGGGAAGACCACCACCATCAGAATGATCGCCGGCCTTGAGGCCTTGTCGGAAGGGAAGATCAGCTTCTTCGGAGAGTCGGTGGTGGGCATACCCCCCTATCGGAGGGATTGTCCAATGGTGTTTCAACATTTCGCGCTCTTCCCTCATCTCAACGTGATCGAAAACGTGGCATTCCCGCTCAGGATGCGGGGAGAGAAGCGATCGGAGCGTTCCGAAGCAGCCAGGAAGGCGCTGGAGACCGTTGGTCTCGCCGGTCTCGGTGGCAGGCAACCGAATCAACTCAGTGGTGGACAGCAGCAGCGCGTCGCTCTGGCGCGAGCGATCGTTGCCAGACCCCGTGTTCTCCTGCTCGACGAGGCCCTGGGTTCGCTTGATGCAGCTCTACGCATCGAAATGCAGGCTGAGTTGCGGCGTCTCCAGCGAGTTCTGGGATGCGCTGTGATCCATGTCACACACGATCAAAGCGAAGCACTAGCGATGGCGGACCGGATTCTCGTCCTGAACGCGGGGCGCATCGAACAGTTGGCCAGCCCGCAGGACATCTTCAGCCGACCGGCGACCCGGTTCGTAGCCAGGTTCGTCGGCAACAACAATCTGATCGATGGTCGTGTAGCCAGCATGTCGAAGGATGAAATGGGAATCGAGACGCCTCTCGGGACCTTTGTGTGCCTCGGACCTAGTAGGGATATGAAGGGACGGCAAGTGACGTTGGTTATCCGTCCGGACGCTTTGAGACTTGTTGATGCGAGATCGCGCGAGAGTGGAACTCCCAAGCCTGACAGGCCTGGCTTGCAGTTTCCTGCCAGAGTGGTCGGAGCCAAGTACGAGGGAGCCAGTGTCACCTACAGTGTCACCAGCGAGACAGAGCCAACTCTTTCCCTCTCAATAGAAGAGAACGCCTTCGTTAGGGCTATGAACCCACACCATCCTGGGGACGAGGTCATTGTCGAATGGCAGGGTGGTTCACCCCACCTGCTCCCCGGCGACCGGTCTACAGATCTGGAAGTCCGCCAAACTCATGAAGGGGGTTAACCGAGAGCTACTTGTACAACACACATGACCGATCTATCGGGCCTCAACACCGATTAGGAGGAGGAAGCGAATGAAGGACCAATACCGAACCGATGTACCCCGTCATCTGAGTCGACGGGAGTTCCTACGGAGTGCAGGCTTGGGTGCTGTTGGCTTAGCCAGCCTTACCATCGTCGGCTGCGGCACCGGAGAGCAGGATGCTGAGGAAACAACCGATACAGCTCCTACTACAACACAGGCACCGACCACGACCATCCAGGCCCTGACTTTGCACCATGCTGAGCATAGCGCTTTCAACCCTGAGATCAACGCCCAAGAGTTCCAGCGGGTGTCGGGCATACCAACCGAGAGTACGGTTATAACTTTCGAAGGCCTCGTCCCGGAATGGGTGCAAGGCGGGTATACACGTTGGGATACGATCGCACCGCAGGGAGCGCAGATGGCTCCCCTGATCGAGGCAGGCACCCTACAGGTAGTAAGAGCGTCAGAACTCGAGCACTGGGACAAGGCACTGCCGGTATTCCGGGAGCCGGGAGCGGCCGGGCAAGATGCTGAGATGCACCCGTATTCACAGATCTATACAGAGGAGGCTATGGACTCGGGGCTCAATGACGAGCTTTGGGTTGTGCCCACGGTTTGGAATGGCGACACGATTGGCTACCGGACGGATCTGATCGACGAGGACCTCAACTCCTATGGTGCGTTGTGGGATCCGAAGTACCGGGGGCAGGTGGGTATCTTCAACTCTTCGCTGCGTGCTCCGATGGAAGTCCTCTCGACCGTATCGTATGACGGGTCGTACCAGTTGGAAGGCACCATCGGCAACCCGAGTCAAGCTGATATCGACTATGCGATCGATTTCTTGATCGAGCGCAAGCGAGAGGGCCAATTCAGGGTTCTCTGGGACGACTACGGACAAGCTGTTGAGCTTCTCGCCAACGGTGAGATCTCCCTTCTGAATGCTTGGGAGACCATCGTAACCGAGGTCAGGTCTCGAGGTCTTCCAGCGATCTACGCTCCCGTACGCGAGGGCTACAACATGTGGTTCCACGGGATCTCGGTCTCTTCCGATACACCGAACCGCGAGGCAGCCATCCAGTTCATCAACTTCTGGCACAGCGGCTTTCCGGCATCGAAGGTCGTCAACTCGGGGTACATGACTCCGATCCCGGACACCGCTGAGGACCTCCTGAGGGAGACCGAGTCCCCCGACGAAGGTGTCAACGCGTGGGAGTACTGGTATAACGGTGGGGGCCGAGATAGAGGATCGGCCGCCGATATCGCCTCCAATGGAGGCTGGTGGTGGCAGTTCCCCGATGAGTCCGAGTACCTTGCCAATCGCTGGGAAGAGTTCGTCTCCGCCTAGCCGTCCCGGGAACCCCCCTTCACATCATGAGAGGGTCATCACCTCGGCCGCTGTTGCGGAAGTGGGCCAACAGCGGCCGAGGTGCACAACGCCGATAGGGGATGAAGTGACGGGTTCAACACCTGATACGAACGGATCCGGTCGTCGACAGGACCATGTTGTCGAGGAACCGCCGAGGCCTTCGATCGCGGAGGTCGGTCCACCCCTGGAGGTCGGCCTCGAAACCGGGCAGAAGTGGTTGGCGCTGCCGGCGATACTCTGGCTGGCGGTCGGCCTGGGCGGGCCATTGTCGGCGGTCTTGCTCTTCAGCTTCTGGACGGGGACGTCGTTTGCGATGACCCCGGATCTGACCTTCGGCAACTACCAGTCGATCCTCGGATCCGGCGAGTTCTGGGGGTTGGTCCTCTGGACGTTGATAGTGCTACTCATCGTTCTAGCATTTGTAACACTACTCGGTATCCCAGTGGCCTACTTCTTGGCCTGTGCCGTTACCAATGATGGCCTTAGAGCTGCCTTGCTGTTCGGGCTGTTCATTCCGTTCGTAGTTAGCTACGTCATTCGCTTGATAACCTGGCTACCGATGTTCGGCCGGGCGGGTCTCATCAATAGATTCGCCGTCAACCTGGGGATACTCGGCGAACCCAGCGATCAGCTGCTTTTCTCGCCGACAGCCATCGTCATAGCGCTGGTGTTCCTGTCGATAGCCTTCTTTGTCGGGCCGCTCTGCTTCAAGTTGCTACAGATCGACAAAGACTTGATTGCCGCCGCACAAAACTTGTCCGCGACCCCGACCCAGATATTCCGGACAGTACAACTGCCGCTAGCCCGGCAAGCCATCTTCGCCGGATGGCTGTTCGTATCGGTCATCGTTCTCACCGACTTCGCAGTCGAGCGCCTCATCGGGGGAGGTCTGTCTCCGATGCTCGCAGGGACTGTATGGAGAAGGGCGGAGCTACTTCTCTGGCCACAGGCCAGCGCCTATGCCGTTGTCCTGATCGTGGTGACCTTTGCAATCATCGGTCTGTTCGTGAAGTTCGGGAAGCTCAGCGATGAGATACGGTAAAGCAGCAGGGGCGGCTGTGTGAGTAGTTCCCCTCTCCGGTTGAGCAAGCGAGCCCGCCTCCTTCTGGGAGTCCCGGCGGTCCTTGTCTTTGTGGGCGTGTATGCACCTATCCTACTTTCGATCGTGCTGTCCTTTCAAGGTCCCCTTGGTGGAGTCACCCTCCCAATCACCGAGCCGACGGTCATGTGGTATCAATCGTTGGTCGACCTGAACGTTATCACCGAGCATCCCGACTATCGGGGCCAGCCTCTTACTGACTTCCGCCCGTCGATTATACGATCTCTGCTACTCGCGGTAACGACGGCGTTGGTATCCACATTTTTGGCGTTGATGGCTGCGCAAGCCTATCGAACAAGATTCCGTGGCCATTCGATCATTGCATACACTATGATCATCGCCCTAGTCATGCCTGGTCTGGCGTTGAGCGTTGGCATGGTGTCACTGGCGGGTGAATTAGGTGTCGAGCCGGGACTGTTCGTAACCGGGCTGCCGATCCATGTGACTTGGACCCTGCCGTTTTGCTTCATATTCCTCGTCGTGATGTTCAGAAGGTTCGACCGGAGGCTGGAAGAGTCAGCGTATACGCTGGGGGCCACCCGTCTGAAGACATGGCTTCATGTAACGGTTCCCGTCATGCGCCCAGCTATCGCGGGGTCTATGCTCTTCGCCTTCATGCTTAGTTTGGACGAATTCGCACGATCCATCTTCATAATGGCGAGCGACCGGACACTCCCACTTGTTCTGGTATCTGCTGCTCGTATCAGGGTTACTCCCTCACTGTTCGCTCTTGGAATCGTATTCTTCCTGACGGCCGCGGCACTGGTTGCTATATATGTTGTGATGACTGTCCGTTCACTACGACGGAATCTACCAACCGCTGGCCCATAACCCCCGGTTGTTCATGCGCGAGGTCTGTCGAAATGGACACATTGCGAGAAAAGCCCGCTGAACCTGGGAATATGGCATCAGGGAGCCCTATTCATGCGGGTCGCTCCGATCGACTGATGCTGTGTTCTACTTGTGATATCAGGCTGAGGAGGAGATCAGGGCGCTGAGCCGTTGCACCATTCTTACGTTCTGGTGGCAAGGGCGATGCTCTGGTCGAGTAGACCGACAGCCTCGTCGATTTCGTCTCCGGTCACGTTCAGAGGTGGTGAGAGCTCCAGAACGTTCCCATAGACCCCGGCTGTTGTAACGATCAGACCTGCCTCGAAGGCAGCTTCAACGACACGTCGCGCTATGTGAGGCGCGGGAGCCTTGTCGTTGTGGTCGATCACCAGTTCGATTCCAACCTCAAGGCCAAGACCGCGGCAGTCGCCAACGACAGGGTGGGTGGCCTCGAGTTCCTTCAGGCCATCCAACAGGCGGGTCCCGGCAGTAGCTGCTCGATCCACGAGTGAGTCCTCAGCGATGATGGAGAGCAAGGTCGTCGATGTGGCGCATGCTGCAGGATGCCCTCCCATCGTCGAGTTGATCATCGTGTTGAGATCGAGAATCTCAGATCGTCCGACGACCGCGGACAGTGGCAGACCTCCCCCTAGCGCCTTTCCGAGGACGACGGCATCCGGCTGGATTCCCGCATGCTCGTAGGCGAACATACGTCCGGTACGGCCGAGGCCGACCTTGACTTCATCTAGAACGAGCCAGATGCCGTATCGATCGCAGAGTTCTCTCAGGCCATGCAAGAAGTAGTCGTGCGGTCGAACGGCTCCGTTGTCCGCCTGGACAGCCTCCACGAAGATTGCACCAGTCTCCTCTGCAGGGCACACGGCCGTCAGCAGGTGATCTTCCAAGAACTGAAGACACAGTTTCGCGCTTTCGAGGTCCGAGCTCGAGCCCATGGGACACCGATATCCGTTAGGGAACGGGGCCTTCGTGACGAAAGGGCTGTTCATCCCTGAGGCGTGGGTCGGAAAACCGGAGATCATGGATGAACCTGTCGTAGTTCCGGCAAAACCGCCGACGAAGGCTATTGCTCGCTGCCTCCCGGATGCCAAGGGGATAGCCTTGAGGAGAAAGTCCATGGCCTCGCTTCCGGACACTCCGAACCAGACCCGTGATTCGAAAGTCATGGAGAGGAGGCCGCGCAGTGCCTGGGCCAGGGCAAGCACAGGCTTCGACGTTGCCAACGGGCTCACATGGAACCAATGGGTCGACATGGCCTCAGCTAGCGCTCTGTCGAGTCGCGGATCGTGGTAGCCGGCGAGGGCCACCGCTGCCGCGCCCGTGAAGTCGAGATACGCATTCCCGTCCTCGTCCCAGACCCGCCTACCCTCGGATCGGGCAATGGAGAGCGGAAACTGAGGGTTCTTGAAAGACGCGGCGAGGAGTCCGCTCTCAAGCGCGATGAGCTTTTCGGAGGCCGCCCTTGGAGATGCCATGTTCACCCTCCGACCTTGGAGTAAGGCCGCTGACAACTATACAGCAGATCGGTTCTGGCCCCGGACGAGAACGAGGTCGACACCCTGCTCCTGACCCGGGTGGTCATTCACCGACCCGCCCTCGAACGTCGACAACGCAAGCCCGGAACCAATCCCCGGGTTCCTGTTCGATGAACGATCTCGCATCACACTCGGCATCCGGGCACGTCCGGCGCCGCTTCCGCCACCGCACCGGCGGCCCGGACCCCATCGAGTCCATCGACGCGACCAACTATGGAGACCCTCATCACTTCTGGCACACTCCGCCTCCCCCTCCCAGATCCGCTACCCCCCTTCCGAATCCGAAGAACCCTTTGATTGCATGGGGATAACCACCTAGTTAGCATTGCAATAGATGATGACTAGTGCACCACTCTGCAGCACTCGGTGAAATCCACTAATCCACTCTGTGCCTTGACGAGTCGATGAGGTATCGAATTGCTGTCGACACCGGCGGGACCTTCACCGATGTCGTAGTTGCTGATAGACATGGATCCCTTACGGTGGCCAAGGCACCGACCAACAATGCGGATATATACCAAGGCATCAGTTCGGCATTGACCCGTGCTGCCTCGGATCGTGGCATAACGATCGAAAGACTGCTCGAGTCCTCCGATCTTGTCAACTACACCACTACTCATCCTGTGAACGCTGTGATCCAGAAGAAGGTAGCCAGAACCGCTCTTCTTGTCACCGAGGGGTTCCCCGATATTCTCACCCTGCGCGGAGGAGGGAAGCTGGGTACCTTCAACCTACACGTTGATTATCCCGAGCCGTATATTCCTCGCAGCTTGACATATGAGATTCCGGAGCGGATCGATTCAGTGGGGCGAGTAGTCAGGGTCCTAGACGAAGCTGAAGCCCGTAGGACGATAAGGCAACTGAGTACCGAGGCCATCGGTGTCTGCTTCTTGTGGTCTGTAGTCAATCCCAGGCATGAGCTCATGGTAGGCAAGATCATCGAAGAGGAACTGGGTGACATACCTTACAGTCTCTCCCACAGAGTGAACCCAGTGGTCCGTGAGTATCCTCGTGCTTCAACGACAGCGATCGACGCCTCGCTAAAGCCAGAAATGGTCGCTCATCTAGTGAACGTGGAGAGTGGTTTGCGGGAATCGGGCTTCGGAGGTGAGTTGCTGTTGGGGACATCCTATGGAGGGGTCGGTCATATGAAAGACCTCACCGAGCGACCGGTCTATACGCTGGGAGCCGGGCCGGCGCTTGCGCCGGTCGCAGGTAGGGCGTATTCCCGGGCAGAATCAGGACGGCCGAATGCGGACATCATTGTCTGTGACGCAGGAGGAACGAGTTTCGACGTGAGTCTTGTCCGTGGTGGCTCGATTCTGACGACGAGGGAGAATTGGATTGGCGACCGGTTTAGCGGACACTTGTTCGGGGTGTCATCTGTAAAGACGCACAGTATTGGAGCCGGGGGAGGCTCGATAGCTTGGGTCGACGATGGCGGTCTGTTGAGGGTCGGACCCCACAGCGCGGGCGCTTCACCTGGTCCGGCATGCTACGGGAACGGCGGGACCATGGCGACCGTAACGGATGCGGCTGTTGTCTTGGGTTTCCTCGATCCCGCATACTTCCTCGGTGGGAGGATGCGGTTGGATGTGGAAGCCGCACGTGCGGTCGTGGCCGACGTAGGCTCATTGTTGAGCGAACCGGTGGAGAAGGCCGCTTGGGCGATTCTCACGATCGCCAACCAACACATGATCCGGGCTATACAATCGATCACGGTAGCGGAGGGTGTGGATCCCCGTGACTGTTTGCTGGTGGCTGGAGGAGGGGCGGCGGGTCTCAACATCCTGTCAATCGCCCGCGAGCTCGGTTGTCGGTATGTGTTGGTGCCTCGGACCGCCGGGGCCCTGACTGCATGTGGTGGGCAATTCACTGACCTGGTAGCAGAGTTCTCGACGAGTCATTTCACATCCTCTGCAGACTTCGACACTGACAGAATCAACGATACCCTTTCTGGCCTGACGAGAACTTTGTCCGAATTCACGTCCGAACTGGAGGCTCGACTCGAGATCTCTGACATCGAGAACGAATTCATCGTCGATGCTCGCTACCGTCACCAGGTGTGGGAGCTGCAGATACCGATGAACGGAGAGCGCATCGATTCGGAGCGAGATGTTCTGGCACTCGTCACGGAGTTCTCGCAACTTCACAAGAGAGTCTTCGGTTTCGAGCAACCGGATGAGGTTGAGTTCGTGAGCTGGAAAGCTCGGCGGATCGCGAAACTTGGCCAACCGCCAGCTACGCAGACCTGGCCACAGACTCAAGAGAGTGACATGAGCGTGTTCCATCACAGGTCGGCCTATTTTGGCTCAGAAGAATATGAACCCGTAGCCGTATTTCAGGGCCCCACACTACATAGAGGCTGTAAGATCGTGGGTCCTGCAATCATACAGGAGCCGACAACAACGCTCGTAGTGTATCCGGACTACGTTGTTGATGTGACGGAACACGGGAATTACGTTGCACGTCCGAAAGGCGCGGTTGAGGAGACCGGCAGTAGCGAAGGATACAATGTCGATTGACGCGATCACGCTAGCCGTTCTCGGGAATAGGTTTGATTCCATTGCACGGGAGATAACGGATACTCTCTTGCGCTCCGGGCGATCAGCTGTGATTACGGTCGCACGTGACTTCACATGTTCTATCATGACCGCTACCGGTGAGCTGATCGCTGCTCCCGAGGCTCTTCCGACTCATGTCATAGGCAGTCTGTTGGAAACGAGAGGACTGCATCTCTACTATGACGACGTCGCCCCAGGGGATGCCTTTCTCCACAATGATCCCTATGACGGCGGGACACATCATGCCGACTACACGGTCATGGTGCCCGTATTCATAGGAGAGAAGCAACTCTTCACCGTGTGTGCCAAGGCACATCAAGCGGATTGTGGCAACTACCACCCTACCACTTACGACGCGGAGGCTCAGGACATCTACCGTGAAGGTTCGTTGAACTTCCCTTGTGTGCGCATTCAGAGGGACTTCAACGATGTAGATGAGATCATTCGAATGTGCAGGCGGCGGATACGTATACCTGATCAATGGTATGGCGATTTCATGGCTCAGGTCGGTGCCTGCCGTATCGGAGAAAGGCGTCTGATCGAGTTGGTCGAGGAGTACGGTGAAGAGGCAATCCTAGAGTTTATCGAGGCTTGGTTCCAATACTCGAAGCGGCGAATGATCTCGGCGATCCGGACCCTGCCCAGTGGCCGGATCACTGTGCACGGTTCCCACGATGCCATCCCGGCCGTGCCGGAAGGTGTCGATCTCAAAGCTGAGATCGTGGTGGATGGTGATGAGGGAAGGATCGAAGTCGATCTGCGCGACAATCCGGATTGCATACCGGCTGGGCTCAATCAGACTGAGGCCACCTGTATGGCCAGCGTTCTGATAGGTCTCATGAACGTGTTGGGTGGTGACGTACCCGTCAACTCAGGCAGTCTCGACCGCATCTCGCTGAAACTCCGTGAGAACTGCGTGGTTGGAATCGTCAAGCATCCATACTCCGCATCTCTTTCGACTACCAATATCGCAGACCGGCTTGTCAACATGATCCAGAGTGCCTTTGCAGAGTTGACAGATGGGATCGGGTTAGCGGAAGGTGGGCTCGGCTTGGGCGTTCACCACTGCGTCATCGGGGGAGTCGACCGGAGGCCGGGCCGGGAAGGCGACGTGTATCAGAATCAGATCCTGTTCCTGGGTAACGGAGGGCCTGCGACTAGTCGAAACGATGGTTGGCTTACCTATGGCGTGCCCGTCGCCGCAGGTCTGATCTACCGTGATTCCATCGAAATAGACGAGCAGAAGTACCCGGTCATCTACTGGGAGAACTTGGTCGAGCAGGACTCCGCCGGCCCGGGGAAGTTCCGGGGCGGTCCGGCAACCCGAATCTCGATCGGTCCGAACGGAGGGACGCTGAGCCTCTCTTTCCCATCCGACGGTCATCAGACCCCTCCCAAGGGAGTGCGAGGGGCACCCGAAGGTACGTCATGCCGAGCGTTCCTTGTTTCGGAAGGGGATGAATGGCTGCCGCTTCCCGCCGTCGTCTCGTCGCAGGTGGTAGCGGATGGCGAGCGTGTGGTAGGAATAGGCTCGGGCGGCGGTGGATACGGAGATCCCTATGACAGACCGCCGGATCTGGTCCTGCGCGACTTCGAGGCGGGCTGGGTATCTCGAAAAGCGGCCGAGAGGGACTACGGTGTGGTGATCGAGCGGTTGCCGGATCGAGGGTGGGCCGTCGACGCGATCGGGACGAAAGCAATGCGATCGAGCCGCTGACCACGAAAGCCTTCGCCGTTGTCAGGCCGGTCATCTCCTAGGTCGGCGTCTCGCAGTTGGCGGTTGTAGCCAACTGCGCCCGGTCGGCTGCAGCAAGTGGGAAGTTCTCCTTTCTTGGTCCGGGAGTTCGCGGATGTTGGCAGAAGTGGCACGCCAGGAACAGGTCGCACGAGGAGTCTGGAATGGTTGACACAGCGCGAATCGCACTCTCGATTGGCTCACGTTCATACGGGATGGCACGGACCCTTCCTGCGTTCCGGGGATTTCTCCTAGCCATGGAAGACGCCGCCAAGCGAACAGATATACGCCCTCCAATCGACTGGGTGATGTTCGACGATCACGGCGATCCTGCTCAGGCGGCCCTACTCGCCGAAACTATCGTTGCGGACGACCGTTTCATCGCCGTCGTCGGTCCCATGAGCTCGACGGAGGCCCTTGCCAATGCCCCGATTTTCGATGACGCTGGCCTGCTCCAGGTCAGCCCGTGTGCATCCCATCCCGATCTATGTCAGCAAGGTTTCAGGACGTTTTTCCGCCTGGTGCCCAACGAAACCGTACAGGGTTCCGCGCTCGCAAGGTTGGCGCGCCGCGAACTTGTCGCGTACAGAGCCGCGATCGTGCATGATCGTGATGCCTTCGGAACCACCGTTGCTGACAATTTCGGCAGAGCATTCAGTGAATACGGCGGGATGATCGTCGCACGTGAAGGATATGGCTACGGAGCAACGGACTTCTCCGGTCTGGCCGGGGTCGTGTCTGACTCATCCCCCGATGTAGTCTTCTTCGCCGTACACGCCACAGAGGGGCTGCTGGCCTCGTCGGCAATTCGCCAGGCTGGTGTGGATGCGCCGTTCTTGGGAACCGACGGCCTCAAGACTTCCTTCTTCCTGGGAGGAGGTGAGCCGCTGGAAGAAGCCTTTCACACGCACTCGGGAGCCGACTTCCGGCGTTTACCGTCGGCGAAAGGACTGAGAGACGCGTACGTCGCTCGGTGGCCCGAGGACAGCACCTACAGTCCCGAGGCTTACGACAGTGTCTGTCTCATCGTTGATGCTCTTGCCGAAGCAGGAGAGGCCACGCGCTCGGCGGTGTTGAACGCGTTCCGCTCTCTCTTCCCCTACGACGGTGTAACGGGAACCATCCGGTTCGATGCCGATGGGGAACGTCTCGATGCTCCGATCAGTTGGTATGAGGTCAAGCGTCGGGGCGGTGAACGGGTGATGGAGTACCGGGGAACGGTTTCATGATGTCGGTTGGCCTTCCGGGCGGCTACACAGATCGGAGTCGAGGGTCTGGCTCGCGATTGGGCTACAGTCGGCATCGATGGGTGCGGTGACTGGCAACTGACCACTGATCATTAGTTAGATGTTCCCATTTGCCGCAAGGGCCACCAGCGCGCTGTTGACCACCTGGTCGGCCTGCAATCCGAAGCGTTCGTACAACTCCGGGATGGTTCCAGACTCGCCGAAGTCGTCGACTCCTACCGGGACCACCCGCTGCCCGTACACGGAGCCCAGCCAGGCGAGGGTGTGCGAGGCCGCGTCATGCGCGGTGACGATCGGCGCTCTCCGCAGTGGTGGCGGGATGAGGGTGGCGAGGTGATGCTCGTCCGCCGGAGGGATGAGCCGCGACTGCGATCGGCGGAGGGTGCGGATCCAGCCGCTGTAGAGGCGGTCCGGGCTGGTGATCGACAGCACCGTGGCGCCGACTCCCTCCTCCTCCAGTTCCTCGGCCGCGGCCACGAGTTCCGGCATCACCGAGCCGCTCCCGGCGAGGACGATTGGGACTAGGCCGGCGTCCGACGGACCGCGCAGCCGGTAACCGCCCGCCACTGCGTCGCCCCGCAGGCGGTCCTCTCCAACCGATTCCAAGACGTCCCGGAACGGCTTCTGGTCGATTGGCCTGGTGCTCAGGCGGAGGTAGGAGATGGCGCCGTCGGGATCCGACAGCCGATGGAGGGCGTCGATCAGCAACCACTCCAGGCTCTGGGCGTAGGCGGGTTCGACGAACTCGACGCCCGGAAGTTCCATCCCGACGGATGGGGTGATGGTGGACTGGTGGGCGCCTCCCTCGGGGGCGAGGCTGATCCCGGAGGGAGTGCCGACCACCACGAACCGACTGCCGTTGTACGTGCCGTAGACGAAGGCGTCGAGACCCCGGAGGACGAACGGGTCGTACACGGTGCCGATCGGCAGCAACATCTCGCCGTGGTGGTCGTGGGAGAGTCCCAACTGGCCGAGCAGCATGAAGAGGTTCATCTCCGAGATCCCCAACTCGATGTGTTGGCCTTCGGGTCCCGGCTTCCAGCGGAGGAGGGTCTCGGTGGCCGAATAGTCGGGCCGGTGGTCGGGCGAGAAGACCCCGGCCTTGTTGATCCACCCTCCGAGATTCGTCGATATGGCGACGTCCGGCGAGGTGGTCACCAGTCGCTCTGCCACGCCTTCGATCTCGGCGAGGCGCACCAACGTCCTCCCGAAGGCATCCTGGGTGGAGACCGGTCTGGCGGACGCTGCCGGACGAGCGAAGGTGCCGACTGTCGCCGGCAGAGGCAAAGCGGGTCGGGGTGGGATCGGAAGGTTGTTGATCTCGCTGCCCACGCCCTCGCACACCCGACCGGCAGGGCTGTCCGGATCGAAGCGGTCCCACTCGGTCTCGGGGGTCAGCCCCACCCTGGATCTGAGATCGTCTATCTGGGCGGGGCCGAGGAGGGCCGCATGGTTGAGCGGGTCACCGGCGAAGGGAAGGCTGTAGCCCTTGACCGTGAAGGCGAACACGATGCTCGGACGGTCCCGTTCTGCGTCGCACTCCCGGAAGCACCTGACCAATTCCACGAGGTCGTGGCCCCCCAGATCGTGCACGACCGAGGGGAGGTCGTCGTCGCTGACATCCGCGATCGATTCCGGCACACCTCGGGCGGCTCCCTCGAGGAACTGCTCACGGAGTTCGGAGCCGCGCAGCCGGAACAGGCTCTGGTAGTGCTCGTTGGACATCCCGTCTATGTGGCGCCGCAGGGCCGTGCCGCCTGGCCGGTCGAAGAGTCCCTGGAGTCGCCGGCCGTATTTGGCCTGGGTGACGTGCCATCCGGCCGCGGCGAAAGCGTTGGCCATCCGCCCCACCGCGATGTCTGGCACCACCCGGTCGAGGCTCTGGCGGTTGGCGTCCACCACTAGCATGGCGTTGCCCAGGCCGGCCAGGGCCGGCTCGGCTATCGCCTCCCAGACGTTGCCCTCGTCGAGTTCGGCGTCGCCGACCAGCGCTATGAAACGGGCCGCGCCGCGAGGACCGAACTTGGTGTCCACGTACCGCCGGGTGGCCGCCGAGAACAGCGGCGCCACCGCGCCCAGGCCGACCGAGCCGGTGGAGAAGTCGGCCACGTCGGGGTCCTTGGTGCGGGACGGGTAGGCCTGGAGGCCGCCCAGGCGACGCAACCGGGTCAGGTAGGAGCGGTCCAACTCGCCGGTCAGGTACTTGATGGCGTGGTAGACGGGCGAGGCGTGGGGCTTGACGGCCACCTTGTCTTCGCCGCCGATGTGGCTGAACCACAGGGCGGTCATGACGGACACCAGCGAGGCTGACGATGCCTGGTGACCCCCCACCTTGATCTCGGTGCTGCGGTCCCGGTTGACGTAGTCGACCATCCGCACGGCCAGCCACAGCACCCGCTGTTCTATCTCTTTGAGCGTCTTCTCGACGGCGGCAGGAACCATCATTGTTGATCGGCGATGTAGGAGACGTAGATCCGCTTGATGTCTCGGGCGGAGACAACTACTCGCGGAAGGTAGCCGTCGGCCGGACTCTGGAAGGTATTGCCATCAGGGTATCTGATCAAGAAGGGTGTTGCGAGGACGATGTCACGGTCTGCGCCTTCCTCAGGATCTGTGTTGAACCAGGCGAGATCGCCAGAGATGTAGCTACCGTCGTCTAGCTCACAGATAACAAAACTGACGGATGAATCCTTGGGTACACCAGCTACGAAGACTTGGTACCACCCCGAAGTCTCTGTAAGTGTGGGGGTGAGAACTCGTGATACGTGTTTGAGCGGTCCCAACTCGAGAGCGAAGGCTGCTGAGAGGCTGGAGGTACATAGGACGAGGCCGATCAACCAGGCAGCAACGTATAGAAGCCGCGAGTCGTCCAGAAGGATGTACGCGGCTGGCTCACGCATCAACCGAGAAAGATCGAGAGAGTGCTCGCCGATAGGCGGTAACAACCGGGCTAGGCCGTACAACACCAGCACGGTGGTGTTGGTAACGGCTGCGACGACTATGAACCCTGCAGCTTCTACTGTCCGCGAGAGCTGCCGCGTCGGGAAGAGCCGTCTCCTCAGGCTGTAGTGGACATAGCCGGGGAGAAGGACGAAGACCGCGATCAACAACCCGGCCAACGAACCGGGCAAGTGCTAGTCCTTTCTGACCTTTCGCGGGAAGTTCGGTCGTTCGGAGACTACCTTAGGCGGCGGTGGCGGGTTCTTCGGGGCCATGCCACCTGTCTCGATTACTTCGTAGCGTTCCCGGACCCGTTCGAGAAACTTCTTGCGAGGCATCCACCAAGTCTAGCAGGCAGCAGATTCCACGACTCGTCGGGTGGGCGGGCGATCATGGTCGCGTCGTGAGCTTGCGTACCTGGTGAACCTGCCGACCTGAGTGCCTGGCGGGTTCTACACTTGTCGCGATGGCTCAGGTGACAACGGTTCGGGGTCCGGTTGAGGGATCGGAACTCGGCGTGACGCTGTCTCACGAGCATGTCCTCATCTCGATGGCCTACGCGTTCCCGGCAGCCGGCCCGGAGGCGACCAGGCCCATCACGATGGACCAGTTGGGCGTGTTGCGCAACGACATGATGCGTAACGTGAACACCATCACCCTGGACGAGTCCTGCGACCCGGTGGGCGAGTTGACCAGGGCCCGGGAGGCAGGGGTGGACACCATCGTCGACCTGACGCCTCCCGAGTTGAGCCGCAATCCGGCGGGGCTGGCCCGCATCTCCGAGGCATCCGGGGTCAACATCATCTGCGGGACGGGCCACTACCTGCGGCTCCAGCAGCGCCGGGAGACCAAGCGATTCATCGACGAGTCCCCCCCGGAGGCGATCGCCGAGCCGATGATCCGGGATCTCACCGAGGGCATCGGCGATACGGGGATACGGGCGGGTGTGATAGGCGAGATCGGGCTCTTCTCACCGGTCCATCCGGGCGAACTGAAGACCCTGCAAGCGGCGGTGCTGGCCCACCGGGCGACCGGCGCGCCGCTGTTCGTGCACCTGATGGAGGTGCCGATCGCCGAGTACGCCCTTGAGGTGTTGGACCGGGTGGAGCCGGTCTGGGAGCGGGTGGTGTTCTGCCACATGGACTTCGATATCCGGGATCTCACCTGGCACCGCCGGGCCCTGGAGCGGGGTGTCAACGTGGAGTTCGACTTCTTTGGTTCCACCTGGTGGCCTCACGAGTGGTACCTGCACTTCCCCACCGACCCGCAACGTCTGACCGCCCTCAGCCGGTTGGCCGACGAGGGGTACGGCGGCCAGCTGCTCGTCAGCCACGACGTCTGTACGCGCCTCCAATTGACGGCGTACGGGGGATTCGGCTATGGGTACCTGCGCTCGGTGGTTCCCGGGATGATCGACGCCCTGGGCCTCGACCCCGCACTCCTGGACCAGTTCATGGTGGAGAACACACGCCGGATACTCACGGGATAGTGGCTGGTGGCTGGTGACTGGTCGTCAGTTGTCCGTTGTCCGAGGAGCGTTAGCCGCCTCACCATTCACCATTCACCATTCACCATTCACCATTCACCATTCACCACTCAGGCGAATCCCCGAGCGGTCGAAACCTCGGCGATCGCCTCCGACAGCCCGTCGAGCATGATGTCGATTTCGGACTCGGTGATGACGAACGGGGGGGATATCTGCAGGACGCCGTAGGCGCCCCGCAGGCCGATGGTGATGATTCCCCGCCTCAGAGCGGCGCGGACCACTGCGTCCAGCAGGCCCGGATCCTCTTGGAGGGCGTCCTCGGATAGGACTACTGCAGCGAGTAGGCCCGCGGACCGTGTTCCGTCCACTACCGGGTGGGAGACCAGCCTGCCGACCCCGTCAGCCAGGACCGGGTCGAGCTCCGCGACCCGCGATGCGAGGCCCTCCCGCTCGATGATCGACAGATTGGCGAGGGCGGCCGAACAGGAGGCGGCGTGGCCCGAATAGGTGTAACCGTGGCGGAAGGCGGCCTCGCCCTTCCAGAACGGTTCGCGTATGCGGGGGGAGATGAGGATCCCGCCCAGAGGTGCGTACCCGGAGGTCACCCCCTTGGCGAAGGCGATCACGTCGGGCGTGAAACCGTAGTGCTGGCATCCGAAGTCCCGGCCGACCCTTCCGAACCCGGTGATCACCTCGTCGGTGAACAGCAGCACGTCGTGAGCCCGGCATAGGCGTTCGATCTCCGGCCAGTACCCGTCCTCGGGCGGGACGACACCACCCGACCCGATGACCGGTTCCCCGACGAAGGCGGCTATCCGGTCGGCCTCCCGTTCGAACAAGTCGGCCACCGCTCCCGTGTCGTGGGTGGGTACATGCACGACATGGGGTACCAGCGGCCCTCCGTACCCCTCGTTGTTGGAGGGGAGGCCCCCCAGTTCGGTGCCCCAGGCGTTCATGCCGTGATAGCTCAACTCGCGGGCCACGATTGTCCGCTTCTCCGGCCTCCCCACCGCGTTCCAGTACCGGCGAATCAGCTTGGCGCCGGTCTCGATCGCGTCGCTGCCTCCGGTGGTCATGAACACAACCGCGTCGTCGATCGGTGCCATGTCCGTCAGCCGGTCGGCCAGCTCCGCGGTGGGAGGTGTGGTGGTGAAGCCCATGGTGGAGTAGGCCGCCAACTGTGCCATCTGCTTGGCCACCGCGTCGGCTATCTCCCTGCGACCATGTCCGACGTTGCAGTACCAGAGCGCAGCGGTGGCGTCGAGGTACCGGCGTCCCTCCGTGTCGTAGATCCATACCCCCTCGCCCCGGTTGATCACGAGCTCGTTGCCGGGGACCAGGCTCATGTCGGCATAGCCGTGCCAGAAGTTGGTCATGTCACCTCCATGGTGAGAAGCCGTTTCGTATTCTCGACGAGGATCCTGTCGAGCGCGGCATCGGGGATCCCCGCCTTGCGCATCCGGGGCACCACCGTGTCGAGGATGTGCCCGAAGCCGTGACCCCCGTAGGCCCTTAGCTGGAACTTCATGCACATGTCGGTGGAGATCAACACCTGATCCGCCCATCCCCTATCGACCAGGGAGGCAACGCCGGCTATGCGGTCACGGTCGGCGGGGAAGTCCCACCCGCCGTAGGCGTCGGTGGTCATCTCCAGGCCGAAGCAGTCCATCTCGAGCGTGACGCCCCGGCTCAGCAGCCGATCCTGGTATTCGTGATCGAGGTAGCTCAGGTCCTGGTGGCTGAGGATCACGCGGCTCAATTCGGCACCGGTCTCGTGGAGGATGTCGGCGGCTCGCCAGCAGAGGTCCTCGCGGCCGGGTCCGTACGGAACATGGACGTTGAGGGGCGCTCCGGTGGCCTGCTGGGCCAGCGCGGCGCCCCTCAACGACTTCTCCTCGGCGGATGTGCCGTTCTGGAACCCGATCTCGCCGATTATCCCCGCCCGGATGCCGGTCTCGCCGAAGCCCTCTGTGACATGGGTGACGATCTCGCCGGCGATGTCCTCTTCGGACAGATCGGCCATCTCCGGCGGATGGCTCTCGTCGATGTAGTACCCGGCGCCGAGGACCACGTTGAGCCTGCTCTCCCGGGCTATCCGGGCCACGGTCTCGGGCCGCGGGTCGAGACCACGGCTGGTGAGATCGACCAGCGTGCGCCCGCCGGCGGCCGTGAAGGGGCGGAGTTCGTCCAATATCAGGCTCGGGTCGTCCAGCAGGAGGTTGTCCCGGTTGGTGTTGCAGTTGGAGATGACCCTCCAGCGGTTGTCGACGGTGAAGGTCCGGGCGGCCCACTCCTCGGCCTCCGGATCGGAGGGTTCCTCCATGTAGAGGGTCAGATCGCAGAGCAGGTGCTCATGCGGAAGCGTCGTCCCGGCCTCTTGGGGCGGGATCGGTCCGAGCACCGTCTGTATGGCCGGCATCGTTCCCGCGTGTGGCCCGCTCAGGCAGCGCCCCGCACGCGGATCGGCAGACGCCAGAGTCCGTGCAGTTCGCCTCGAGGCAGGATCGTCGGCTCGGTGTCGCCGCCGGTTTTCACCTCCCAGTGGGGGAGGGCGGCGAGGGCTTCCTCGAGCGCGACCCTTATCTCGAGGCGGGCGAGCATGGCGCCGAGGCAGAGGTGGCGGCCGGTCCCGAATGACAGATGCCTCGCCTTTCGCCCGAGCATGAAGCGCAGCGGGTCGGGGTAGGTTCCGGCGTCGACGTTTCCCCCGGCGTAGCACATGGCGACCGCTGATCCCTTCGGGATGACACAGCCGCCCATCTCGACGTCGGTCATGGTCTGGCGTCCCAGGAGGGTGACCGGGGCTCGCAGGCGGAGCAACTCCTCGATGGCGAGCGTCATGTTCACCGAGGGCTGCCGCAGCAGGTCCTGGTCGTCCGGATGGGTGCCCAGATGGTGCATGCTGTTGGCGATGCCGTTGACCGTCGTCTCGACCCCCGCCAGGTAGGCGAGCGATCCGAAACCCAGGATCTCCACGTCGTTGAGCTTCCGGCCGTTCATACGGCTGGCGGCCAGGAACGAGAAGTAGCTGGACTCGCCGCCCCGGTCGCCGGACATCCGGTCGTGGACGTACTCGATCAGCCCGTAGCGGGACTGGTCGGCCACCTCCTGGCCGGCGGTGCGACCGACGAACGTACCCTCGGCGTACTCCATGAACCGCTCCGAGTCGCTCACCGGGACCGCCAGGAACCGGGCCAGCGCCTTCATCACGTACGGGAGGGCGAAGTCCTGCACGGCGTCCCCGCCGCCGGCCTCGGCCAGCTTGGCGAGCAACTTGCGGGCATCGTTGCGCAGGGCAGGCTCGAGCGGCATCACATGGTCGCGCCCGAACCAGGGGGCGACGAGAGCCCGGTACTTGGTGTGCTCGGGAGGGTCGCTGCCCACCGGAAGCTCAACGATGGCCGCCTCGGGTGGCCACTGGGCATGGATTCTGGACGGCGCGAGGCCCGCGGACGAGAAACTCTGCCAGTCGAGCAGGGCAGCCCGGACATCCGCGTAGCGGGTCAGAAGCCAGTAGCCGCCCTTGGCGCTGGTGTGCAGGACCGGCTGCTCCTGATGGATGCGGGTGAGCACCTCGTGGGGGTTGAGGTAGAAGGAGGGGTGATCGTGGTCGAGGGAGGAAAGGTCCATGAACCAGCATACCCAGAGCGCCCCTCCCGGGGTCGGCCCGGACCGTCTTTTCGTCAGCGGTCAGTAACGCTCGGCGCGACCTTCGTCCAACGCATCCAGCACGTCGTCGGCCCGGACGCCAAGATCCGGGAGGGTCCCGAAGACGGACGGGTTGAGAGCCAGGCGGGTAGATGCAGCCAGCTCGCGCACCGCCATCTCGGAAACCGACAATCCTGCCTCCTCGGCGAGCAGCTTCAGATCGTCGACCACGTCATCAGGTACGTATCGCAAGTACAGGGTTCCCATATTGCACAATGCTAGGAGTAGCCTACGAGTCTGTCAGTCATATCCAACAGTGGCCCCTCTCTACGTTCTATAGCACTATACGAAGCTACGTTCGAACGACAATTCACCATTCACCATTCACCATTCACCATTCACCATTCACCATTCACCATTCACCATTCACCATTCACCATTCACCATTCACCATTCACCATTCACCACTCAGTATTCGCCGGGGGTTCTCCACGGTCATGTTGCGGATCTGGCGCTCGGTGACCCCGCGCTCGCGGAGCATCGGGATGGCGTGCTGTAGGACGAACGAGTAGCCGTCGCCGCCGTAGGACTTCCAGCGGATCTTGATGCCGACATCGTGGGACATCACCAACCGGCGGTCGTAGCCCTCCCGGCACAGGGTGGCGATGGCGTCGACCCGCTCGATGTCGGTCGGCATGGCGAAGCCCCCCATGAATGCCGACTCGCTGATCCCCTCGCAGCCGAACAGGTCGTACGAGAGGGTGATCCCCCGTGCCAGCAGGCGCCGGTGGTAGTCGAGGTCGTGCAACGTCATGTCGCAGTGGCTCAGGTAGAAGCGGTCGAGGTCGGCGCCCTCCTCCTCGATCAGGTCCACGT
The DNA here is from genome assembly GCA_965219685.1 of Candidatus Spongiisociaceae bacterium. Lineage (GTDB taxonomy): Bacteria > Actinomycetota > Acidimicrobiia > Spongiisociales > Spongiisociaceae > JAPPFW01. The sequence goes on from CBDCOH010000002.1 coordinate 3,650,104, forward strand.
ACGACTCGCCGACCTTCGCCAGTCCTCCCGAGTCCGGGTCGTGGATCGAGGGGTGGAAGGTGAAGCCGACCCCGGTGCGGATCTGGGCCCGGCAGGCGGCCCGCAGCACCTTCTCCTCCTCCGGGTGGTGGGGGACGGGTTCGGTGCATGCGCACTCTCCGATCGCTCCGGCCCTGATGCCGGTGTCCTCGATTCCCTCCTCGAGTTCCCCGACCATGAGCCCGGCGATCTCGTCGACCGTCATGCCGGCCAGCCAGGGCGGATGCACCGTTTGCTTGTAGAACCCCGTGGTGGCGATGATGTTGACGCCACTCTGGCGGGACACGCGGCGCAACCCCCGTACATCCCGACCCAGACCCCAGGTCGTGTTCTCGACGACTGTCGTCCCTCCCCACTGCCGGTAGTCGGCCAATGCCTCGGCGACCCGGTCCTCGTCGTCGAGCATCAGGTTGGTCCGGTTCGGGGCGCCCTTCCGCAAGGCGCCGAGTATCTCGATGGAGATGTCCGCGTCCCAGAGTTCGTGAGTGCTCGGATCACCATGTTGCTCGTACAGGGCGATCTGATTGCTGATCAGCACGTGCTCGTGTAGCAGCACCGTCCCGAGATCCCCTGGGGCGACCGGCCCCGTGACCGTCTGAACGGCGCTCATCGCGGGCCCCGCCATTCACCACTCACTACTCACCATTCACCACTCACCATTCACCATTCACCATTCACCACTCACTACTCACCATTCACCATTCACCATTCACCATTCACCATTCACCACTCGGGATCGAGTATTGCCTGAGAACCGACAGGATTCCCTGCCAGGTGGCCTCCACCAACTCGATCGGCCGGTCCCGGTTGGCGGCCCGGGCCTTCGCCTCGATCTCCCCCGGGTACATGATGGGCCTCGACTCGTCGCGCAGCCGGGTGCCTTTGAGGTGGTCGGTCATGATCGATGCCCGCCGCTTCGCCTCCTCGATGGGCACGAAGCGCTCCGGGTCGAGCACGATGATCATGGAGTCGTTGCTGAAGGAGTCGGTCGGGTCTCCGGGTATGCCTCCCCCGGACAGGACCCCGCCGAAGAGGTCAACCATGAACGCCAGGGCGTAGCCCTTGTGGCCCTCCTCCCGGCCCAGCGGAAGGATGGCGCCGCCGCCGTAGAAGTCGTCGGGGTCGGTGGTGGGATTGCCGTCGGAGTCGATGATCCACCCCGCCGGGGTCTGCTCGCCGCGGAACCTGTACATGCGTACCTTGCCCTCCGCCACCACCGAGGTCGCCATGTCCATCAGGAAAGGTCCTGCGTAGGCGGACGGGAAGGACATGGCCACCGGGTTGGAGTTCAGTTTCCGCTCGGTGCCGCCGAACGGCGCCTGGTTGATGCCGTGTCCGCCCCCGCAGGTGAAGATGATCGACGCCATGTCGCAGCCGGCCACCTTCTCGGCATAGCGGCCCAGGCGACCGATGTGCTTCACCCGGCGCATCGTCACCGAGCCGATTCCAGTGGTGCGGGCCTTCTCGATAGCCAGGTCGGTGGCGAACGTGGCGACTACCTGGCCGAACGCCCAGTTTCCGTCTACCCGCGCCGTCGAGGCGGATTCCGACACTATCCGGGGACCGGCGTCCGGGATCAACTCGCCCCGGTCGATGGCGTCGACGTACTCGCGCAGGCGCAGGACCCCGTGCGAGTGGTGCCCGATGGTGTCGTTGTCCACCAGGTGGTCGGCTACGACCCGGGCGGCGGCATCCGAGGCTCCCGCAGCCTGCAGCGCGGTGGCGCACATGTCCTCGAGATGTTCCCTCCGGATCCTCGGCACCGTCCGGCTCCCTTTCGATCGGATCGTCGGACGGGCTGTGCTCCGCCCTGATCAGCCCCAAGTACTGTACTGCCTTGCAGGTTCCGGAGAACGGGTGTCATGGAGGTGAAGGATGCAGGAAGCGACACCGGTAACCGCTTCAACCCTCGATCTGCTTCGGCGGTTCGACACGCCCACCATCTGCAACGTGATCGAGCTGTTCGATGTCAGACCCCGCGACCAGGGCTACATGGACCACCGCGTCCGCTGTGCCTTTCCAGAGATGCCCCCGATGGTCGGTCTTGCCGCGACGGCGGCATTTCGATCGGCGGGCGAGCCGTCGGCGACCGACGTGTATGGCTCCTTCGAGGAGCAGATCGAACTGTTCGAAGCCCTCGACGGCCCGCCGGTGGTCGTCTACCAGGACCTCGACGATCCACCCGCCGCGGCGGTGTTCGGGGAGGTCATGTGCACTACGTACCGGACCTTCGGAGCTGTGGGCCTCGTGACTAACGGCGGCGGGCGGGACCTCGACCAGGTGAGGGCGCTCGACTTTCCGGTCTTCACGGGGTCCACCATCAGCGCGCACGGGTACTGCCGCAGCCTGCACGTCGGGCTGCAGGTCAGGGTGGGCGGCCTGGTTGTCAACACCGGCGACCTGCTTCACGGTGATCTGAACGGCGTCACCAGCATCCCCAGGAACATCGCCGCCGAGGTGGCGGAGGTGGCCGCCGACTTCGTGGCCGCCGAGGCGATCGTCCTGGACTACCTCAACGGTCCGGGTACCAAGACCCGGGCCGGGTTCTCCGATGCGTTCGCCGAGTTCCGGGCGGCGGTCGCCGACCTACGGGCGGCCATTTGACGACGCGTTTCGTCCCCCTGAGTGGTCTCGGGCACCGAAAACGGGGCTCTAGCTGGTGGGATTCCCCACAGTTTCGGGGATCGCTTAGAGTGCTGCCGGTGGGACGTACGGTGATTGACGTTCCCGAACTGTTGTTGCTGCCGTGACCGGTTTGCCGTTGAGACTGCCGGGAGAGAAGGCGAAGGAGTGAGCATGACGAGTTGGCGGCCCAGGGGTCGATTGGCGTACTTCGCGGCGCTGGCGATGCTGGTGGGGATACTGGTCTCGGTCCCGGTGTCGGCCGGTGCCCAGGACGCGGAGGGGGACGACGGGTTCGTCCTCACGATCCTGCACAACAACGATGGCGAGTCGAAGCTCCTACCCGACGACGGTTCGGATCCGGGCGTGGCACGTTTCGTGGCGCTGATGAGACAGCTGCAGGCCACCGCGGCCGGCGAGGCGGTCGTGACGCTCACCTCGGGTGACAACTTCCTGGCCTCCCAGGAGTTCGGAGTCTCGCTGGCGCGCGAGGGGCCCCTTTACGACTCGGTCGCCCTGAGCGGTGTCTACGACGCGATGGCGCTGGGCAACCATGACTTCGACATGGGCCCGGAGGTCACCGCCCGGTTCATCAGGGGCTTCGATCCGGCCATCCCGTTCCTGTCGGCCAACCTCGACTTCTCCGCCGAGCCGGAACTGCAGGCTCTGGTCGACCAGGGCCTCATCGCCGGTAGCACGGTGCTGGACAAGGGGCCGGTGCGGGTCGGTGTGATCGGTGCGGTCACGCCGATGCTGCCGAACATCTCGAGCCCCCGCAACGTGGCGGTCTCCCCGGTGCTGGCGGCTGTCCAAGCCGAAGTGGAGAGCCTCGAGGCCCAGGGGATCAACGTGATCGTCCTGGTCAGCCACCTTCAGGATGTCGCCGAGGAGATCGAGCTCGTGGCGAGCCTGTCCGGCGTGGACGTGGTGATCGCGGGCGGCGGCGACGACCTGTTGCGCAACGAGGGTGACACCTGCCTGCCCGACGAGGAGGCTGTGGCTCCCTACCCGATCATGGTGGAGGACGCCGCGGGGGCGATGGTTCCGGTGGTTACGGCACCGGGCGGGTACCGCTGCATCGGCATGCTCGATGTGAAGTTCGACGCGGCGGGGAACGTGGTGGCCGCCGATGGCAGCTCCGTCGGGGTCGGTTTCGAGGTGGAGCCCGATCCAGGCGTGCAGGCCAACGTGATCGAACCGCTGACCGCGGCCGTCGCCCGGATCAGTTCCGAAGTGATCGGCACCAGCGAAGTCGAGTTGGACGCCCGCAAGCCGATGATCCGGACGGTGGCGACCAACGAGGGCAACCTGATGGCCGACGCGCTGCGGGCGGCCGCCGTCAACCTGGCGGAGAAGTTCGGCAGCCCCGTACCGGATGTCGCCATCCAGAACGGCGGGGGCATCCGCAACGACTCGGTGATACCCCCGGGTGAGATCACGGTGGGGACCACGTGGGACATCGCCCCGTTCCGCAACTTCGTGGTGGTGGGCGAGGTGCCCCGTGACGTATTCCACGTCCTGCTGGAGCAGGCACTGGACCGCCTGCCGGGAGCCGGGGGCCAGTTCGCCCAGGTTTCGGGCTTCACCCTTACCTACGACCCGTCCGCTCCCGCCAGAGAGATCGCCCGGGACGGCGACTGCTCCCTGGTCGGCAATCCCGGCGGGCGGGTGCAGGAAGTGGTGCTCGACGATGGCACCGTGATCGTCACCGGCGGCCAGGTCGTGCCCGGCGATCCGGTGGCGCTGGCCACCATCGACTTCCTCGTCGGCGGCGGGGACTGCTACCCGTTGACGGAAATCGAGTTCACCAAACTCGGTGTCAGCTATCAGCAGGCGCTGGCCAACTACATCTCCGAGGATCTGGGCGGGAAGATCACCGCCGAGGACTACCCGGTCGGCGGCGGGGGCAGGATCGTTGCCCTTGAGCCCGAACCGGAGCCCGAGCCCCAGCCGGAACCCGAACTCTTGCCGGAACCGGAACTGGAACCCATTTTCGAGACGGTGACGGTGAAGCCCGGCGACACGCTCCGCAAGATCGCCATGGCGTACCTGGGCGACGAGACGCGCTGGCCCGAGATCTACGCACTGAATAGGGGCGTAGTCCAGGCCGATGGCAGGAAGCTGACCAACCCCAACGTGATCCGCATCGGTTGGGTGCTCCGGATCGACGTGGGGCCGGAGCCGTTGCCGATCGATCCGGATGCGCGAGTCGGCACCCTCGACAACGGATTCACCTACTACCTGCGTAGCAACGACCGGCCCGGCAACAGCATGACGATGCGGCTGGTTGTCAACGCAGGGTCGGCCAACGAACCCGCTCCGGGTCTCGGGATCGCCCACTACGTGGAGCACATGGTTCTGAGGGGTACGGAGGAGTATCCCGATGAGGTCTTCAGCGCGACGGTCCGGAACCTTGGCGCGGAGTTGGGTCCCGACACCAACGCGTACGTCTGGTACGACCAGACGGTCTACGAGTTGACGGTGGCAGCCGACGAGCCGGAGAAGGTCAGTACCGCCCTGCACATGCTATCGCAGCTGGCCCATGCGGCCACTCTCAGCCCGGAGGCTACGGAGAGCGAAAGGGGGGTGGTGATCGACGAACTGCGTTTCAGGACCGCCACCGGCAGTGGCCAGATCTCCGCCGAGTTCGACCGTATCTACACGGAGGGCACACCTTACGAGGGCTACTACGCCATCGGCACTATTCCGGCAATCGAGGCGACGACCGCCGAGGACCTGCGGGCGTTCTACGAGACGTGGTACGTACCTTCGAACCTGGCCATCGTGGCGGTGGGCGACATGCCAATCGACGAGTTGCAGGCCCTGGTGGAGGAGCACTTCGGGCCGATTCCGCCCGGAGAGCCCCCGCCGTTCTCCCTGCCGGAGGTCGTTCCCGATCCCGAACCTTCGTACCACGTGGTCACCCATGAAGAGCAGGCATTCAACTTCATCTCTCTCGACATTCCCATCCCGGCCTCCTCTCCCGGTTCGTACGAGGGGCAGCGCCTGGCTCTGATGGAAAGGCTCATCCAGCTGATGGTGCTGAACCGGCTCGAGGACGCCTACTACCGGGGCGAACTCACCCAGGTCGACCGCCCGTCCTTCATTACGTTCACCCACGGCAACGCGCTGCGGTACTACGGCACGAACTGGCAGGGGGATGATCTCGCGACGGCCTCCGCCGCGTACATGTCGGTGCTGCTCACCATCGGTGAGTTCGGCTTCGCGGAGCCCGACCTGGACCGGGCCACGGAGCAGCTCGTGACCGCCTTGGAGCAGGAACTGGAGAGTGCCGCCACCATCAACGACCCGGCGTACGCGGACAGCTACCTGTCACACTTCCTGTTCGGTGGCGACATCAGCGCCCCGCAGGATCGGCACGACCGGCTCATCGCCCTGCTGGGCGAGATGCAGGCCGAGCATCTGACAGCTCGCTACCGCTGGATGATGGACAGGGCAGGGCCGCTCTTCATCGCGGTCGGCCCCGACCCTGCCGGCCTGCCCACGACCGCCGAACTCGCGGCCGCGGTCTCCGCCGCCGTCCCCCGCAGCGAGCCGCCGCCGGTGGAGGAGTCGATCGAAGAGCTGATGCCGCTTCCCGAACCGGTGGAGCCGGTGAGGAGCAGCCGGCTGGACGAGTTGGAGGGCTTCGAGTGGGAGTTCGCCAACGGGGCGACGGTGGTGTTCGTCCACTCCGAGATCGCGGAGGCAACCGTAGACATCCGGGCGCGGTCGCTGGGGGGATGGTCGCAACTCGAACCGGGAGCGCGCGCTCTTGCGCCTCGGGCCGTCGAGGCCGTCCTAGGGAGCGGGTTCGGCGACTTGTCGAAGTCGCAGATCAACCGCTTCCTCGACGAGAGCACCGCTTCGGTGAGCGCGGTGATCGGCGAGCGCGTGGAGGGCTTAAACGGCGCTTCGAATCCAGACGACCTCGAGACGGTTTTCCAGCTGATGCACCTGCTGGTCACCGCCCCCAGGGTGGACGACGTCGCCTTCGGCCAGGCCTTCAACGGGGCCAGGATCCGGACGCAGCTGGCCGAGGTGAACCCCGCATGGCAGGCCTGGGTCGCCTACAACGAGGCCCGTTACGGCTTGGAGTGGCACCGGCCGGTGGCGACCCATGAGCAACTCGCGGCGATGAGCGCCGAGTCGCTGCTCGATCTGTTCCAGCGTCGCCTCGGCGACGTGGACGATCTCCTGGTCGCGGTGGTCGGCGATGTCGACGCCGAGGTGGTCGAGCGCCTCGCCCGCTACTACATAGGAACCCTCCCCGCAGGTGACGCGGACACCTTCGTCGACCGCCACCGACCCTTCCCCGAAGGGGTCACAAGGCGCGAGATACCGGACGGCCCGGAGACGAGTGCGGTTCTGGAGATCTCCCACGAGGCCGAGTTGGCGGTGACCCCGTCCGTGCGGGTCAACGCCCACGTGCTCCGGGTGCTTCTCGACGAACGGCTGCTCATCCAGGTCAGGGAGGAGTTGGGTGAATCCTACGTGGTGTACTCCAGGATCACCCCGGCTCTGATTCCCAGGCCCACGGTCTATTCGGACATCGTGCTGACGGTCGACGCCGAAGGCCTTGAGGATGCCCATTCCACGGTCCTCTCGATCCTGGCGAATCTGGTCGCCAACGGCCCGACGGCGGAGGAGCTCCAGCAGGCCAGAGCCGTCGCGGCGGCCGACTACGACAAGATCACCAACAGCACCCTGCTCAACGTGCTGACGGAGCGTCTGTACACCAGCGATGACAACGTCCTCACATCAAAGGGCTCCGTCGAGGCACTCGAGAAGGTCACCGCAGCCACCGTTCAGGCGTTGGCCGCCGATCTCTACGACACGGAGGACCGGATCGAGATCGTCCGCGTCCCTACCTCCGCGGAGGAGACAACCGAGTCCGGTGACGCCGGCTAAGGCTATAGCCCTGTTATGACATTCTTGTTTTTCGCGATCCCCGCGGAAACAAGAATGTCATAACTATGTTGGGGCTGTGAGGACCGGCGGACATGCCGGCAGGTGATTGACAGACCTTCCGGATGAGAGTCCATCACTTCCAGTCCGTTCCGCCGGTGCCGGCCTCGACCCCTCTGTGGGGTGAGGGGAGGAGTTAAGGATGGGCGTCGAACGGTTCGAGCTTTCGGGACGGCGGGTGATCGTAACGGGCGGTTCGCGGGGCCTCGGCCTCGGGATGGGGATCGGCATGGCCCAGGCGGGCGCCGAGGTGTGGGCTCTGGACATTCTCGAGGAGCGCTTCGACACGGCCCGGGCGGAAGCGGGCGAGGCCGGGGTCGCAATCGAGTTCGTGGGTTGCGACGTTAGGAGCCCGGAACAGGTGGGGGAGGTGGCCGCCCGATGCGACGACGGCACGCCGTTGGTGCTGCTGAACAACGCCGGGATCGGAGAGCGTACCCCGATGGCGGATCTGCCCTACGAGGAGTGGTCGAAGGTCTTGGACGTCAACACCTACGGTGTGTTCGTATGCGCCCGGGCGTTCGGTGAGGTCATGCTGAGCCAGGGAGGCGGCTCGATCATCAACATCGCCTCCGTCTACGGCTTTCTCGGCCCGGATCCACGAATGTATACCTTCTACGACGGGGGCCCCTCGTCGGCTGCTTACGGCGCCAGCAAGGGAGGGGTGATCGCGATCACCCGATCACTGGCGGCGGGATGGGCGGCGCGCGGGGTGCGGGTCAACTCCATCTCGCCGGGAATGTTCATCACCGACCAGACATCCGACATCGTCGACGAGACCGGCAAGGCGACCATCCTCGGGAGGACCCCGATGGCCCGGTTCGGCCGTCCCGACGACCTGGTGGGCGCCGCCATCTTCCTCGCGTCGGACGCCTCCTCCTTCGTAACAGGACACAACCTGGTGGTCGACGGTGGATGGTCCATTTGGTAGACCGAACGCTATCGCACCACCTCAAGTCCCGGAGAGGGTTCAGCGATCAACGCACGAGTAGATGATCTGTACCCTCGTTCCCGCTATCGCCCCGCCGCTCTTGGAGCTGAACGTCGGGGTTCCGTCATCCGCCCAGACCGCCACGCCTCGACTCTCGACGTAGATGCTGAACCCGTCCCGAGCGGACAAACGAACGGCGTCGGCCAACCCGTATCCGCGCCATAGCTCTCCCGAAGAGGAGACCCCCGCAGTCAACGCTCGTTCGACAGCCTCGTGGTCCTTCAGATCGGGGAAGGCCCGTCTCATGGTCTCGGGAATACCGACACCATCATCCTGGACGGTGATGATCACCTGCTGTCTGTCCCGTTCCGTGAAGACGTTGCCCGCTGCTTCCGCCCAGTGCAACACGTTGAGGCATAGCTCGGTAACGACCGATGTCAGAGCCGCCAGATCGTTCGGGGGGGCCGGTACCAACTCAGCAACCCGCCGGGCGGCTTCCGAAGGGGACCGCACAGGGAAGTTGTCCAAGGGGGTCATGCGTTGAGTAGTTTGGGCCTCACCTTGCTCTTCGACGTGATCATGGCCAAGTCGATGAAGCGCCAGAGGCGATCCAGCGCCTCCGCTCGCGGTAGCGGTTCCGAGCTAGACGGATCCAGGGTGGCCCACTGCCAGTAGTTGACGGTGCAATTGGTGCCGATGGCTACGTAGAGCACCGGGTTCTCTCCGAGAGATTCGAGCATTATCCGGCACGGCAGATCCGGCCGGAGCATGGTCTCCAGAGAGGCGGGACCGACCCTGATCCAATCGAATCTCTCCGCCCTGATCTCGTCGAGCCAGTCAGTTCCTACCCGCATGGATCACATGATATAGGGGTACCCAGCGCTGCAAGCGAAAGGCACTCGCGTTCGTAACCGGACACAACCTGGTGGTCGACGGCGGCTGGTCGATCTGCCCAGGAGTGGTGGTTGGTGACTTGTGGCTGGTGGCTGGTGAATAGTGGTTAGTGATCACTTGAGGCGGGTGCGGCTCAGGTACGTCTGCTCAGCGCGCTACCCAGCGCTACCCCGACGCCGACTCCAATTGCGATGCCGACAGCGATGTTGCCGACCAGAGCGCCCAAGCCTGTGCCGACTCCAGCACCAAGTGCGATGGCAAGTCCGAGCCGTTTGTTTGATCTCATCGATTGTGGATCGTACCTGTCACCCGACAACCGTCAACTGGCTACTGTGAGTCCATGAAGGTCGGTTCGTGAATCAGGAGGGCATCCGGAGCCTCTTTCCGGTGCTGGCGGAGCGGGCGTACCTGTTCAGCGGGGGTCTGGCGCCGGCATCGATCCACACCCGGGATGCAATCGCTCGGTTCGCCGACGAGAGTACCTTCGACCCGAACGACCGCTACGACCGCCTGGACGACGAGTACCGGGTTGTCCAGGGGTTGTTCGCGGCGTTGATCGGGGCGGATCCCGGCGAGGTGGTCATAACCGGCAGCACCGGTGCCGGTTCCAACCTGGCGGTGGAGATACTCGATGCGTTCCCGGGTTCCAACGTCGTGTTCGACACGCTCACCTACCCCTCCTCGGTGTACCCGTGGATGCTCCATGGTCGAGATGTCGAGTGCCGTTTCGTGGAACCCCGGGACGGGATGGTCCACATGGATGACCTGGCCGAAGCGGTGGACGACGAGACCATCGCGCTGAGCGTGTCCCACGTGTGTCACATGACCGGATTCCGGCACGATCTGGACGCCCTGGGAACCCTGGCCGCCGACCACGATGCGGCGCTGGCCGTGGACGCCATGCAGTCGGCCGGGGCGGTCCGGATCGACGTGCATCGGTCGGGGGTCCACTTCCTCGCCTGTGGCGCCATGAAGTGGCTGCTGGGGACGGCCGGGGTGGGGTTCCTGTACGTCGACCGGCGCTACCTCGACCGTAAGCCTCCCCGGACCGGGCTCATCGGGATCGAGTACGACTATCCGTCGTGGCCAGAGTTCGAGTTGGTTCCCAGGCCCGGCGCAGACCGGTTCCGTCTGGGCGCCCCACCCCAGATCGGGCTGGCCGCCACCATCCCCGGGCTGCGGATACTGGCGGATGCCGGCATGGGGCAGGTCGAGGAGTACGTACTGGACCTGGCGGGATACTGCATCGATGAGCTTCTGTCCCGCGGTCTCGATCTGTTCACGCAGCCCGACCCGCGCCGGCGGGCCGGGATAGTCGCCATCCGAATGGAGCACCCGGGGCCCATGTGCGATCTGATGAGGGAGAGGGGGGTGGACGGCTGGCACTACGCGGACATGCTGCGGGTGGATCCTCACCTGTTCAACAACCGGGAGGACATCGACAGGTTCCTGGCCGTGATCGACGAGGTGAACGAGGCCTGACCACAGGACGGATCGTGGAGGATGTGAGAGGTGAGCATGAGCAGCCGAGTCGAACGCAACCAGTTGGTGGCCCTGAGCGACGGCGAGACACTGGCGGTGGATGTCCACCTACCGGACGAACAGCCGTCCCCTGCCATCGTGAGCTACTACCCGTATCACAAGGACGACGTGATCGGGGGCTTCTTCGAATACGCCAACCGCTACTTCGCCGAGCAGGGCTACGCATCGGTGCTGGCTGACTTCCGGGGACTGGGAAGCTCCAGCGGGCTGCCCGGCGAGGCGATGAACGCCCGGGAGGCGGACGACGGGGCGGAGTTGGTGGAGTGGATCGCCGCCCAGCCGTGGTGCGACGGTTCGGTGGGGATGTGGGGACTCTCCTACGGCGGCATCACCTCCTTCAAGACCGCCGCGGTCCGCCCGCCCCACCTGAAGGCGATCGTGCCGGTCATCGGATCAGCCGACATCTACCTGGACTGGGTGTATCCGGGAGGGTGCCTCAACTGCCTCGGCCTGATGGGCTGGGGTTCGTACATGGTGGCGATGCAGATGGTGCAGCCCATGTTCCAGGACCCGGAGGGGCGCTGGATGGAGGTGTGGTGGAACCGGCTCCACAACGCCCGCCCCTACATCCTCGACTGGCATTCACATCCCGAGCGCGATGCCTTCTGGGACTCGAAGACCACCGCGGTGGAGGACATCGACGTGCCCACCTTCCTGATCGGGGGATGGCGGGACATCTTTCCCGAAGGCATGGTGTCCCCTTATGGCCGCCTGGCGGGACCGCGCAAGCTGCTGATGGGCCCCTGGCTGCATGGTGCTCCCGACCAGTCGCCCTTCGAACCGGTCGACTACCTGGCTGAGATCACCCGCTGGTGGGACCGGTGGCTGCGCGGTGAATCCAACGGTGTCGACGACGAAGCGCCGGTCACCCTCTACGTGCAGGCCGGCGAGGGGAGAGAGGGCCGCTGGAAGCAGGAACAGGCATGGCCCGTTCCCACGGCCGAGGACACTGTCCTGTTCCTTGATCGAGAAGGACTGTCTCCGACGGTGGCGGAACGGAGCGGGAGCCGGTCTTACAGGGCCGATCCGACGCTCGGGTCTCTCTCGGTGCTGTGGGATCCGATGGCGTTGGGCCTGGGAAACCCGCAGAACCAGGCGCCCGAGGACGTGCTGTCCCTTGCCTGCACCTCGGAGCCGCTCGACGCCGCTATGGAGATCACCGGCTCCCCCGAGGCGGTCCTCTATGTGAGCGTGGAGGACGGTGACGACGTGAATCTGGTCGTCAAGCTGTGCGATGTGGCGCCGTCCGGACACTCGACGCTCATATCCACCGGGTGGCTGAAGTTGAACCACCGGGATTCCCACCGCCGATCCGTGGCCTTGGTCCCCGGCGAGGTGGTCGAGGCACGGGTCGCCGTATGGGCGACCTCCTACGAGGTGGCTGCCGGACACCGGCTCCGGGTCTCGGTGTCCTGTGCCGACTTCCCCAGGATCTGGCCCACCATCACCAACCCCCTCATCCGTCTGCACACCGGCGGTGACTACCCCTCGCGAATCACCCTTCCGGTGGTTCCCGCCGAGGCGTCCGGACCAAGGGTGGACATGCCCCGCCCGGACCCCGGTCTCGACCGCGCGCCGCTGGGAATCGACTACACACCCAAGCACACTGTGGTCCGCGACCACGCCAAGCAGGCAGTCACGGTGGAGGCAGGCTTCAGTTCTACGATGCACACCCCCAGCATGGACGGCCGGGCCCACGTCGACACCGAGGCCATCGCCACCGTGTCGCGTCACCGCCCTGACGGTGCCCGCCTGGAAGGCAACACCACCTTCGTGCTCGATACCCCGTCCGGAAGCCGGGTCGTGGTGGAGGCCCGCACCCGGATCTCCGCCCGTGAGTTGACCGCCTGGGGCCGAGTCGAAGCCGACGGAGTCCTCATCTTCGAGCACCGCTGGCACTCGTAGCCCGCAACCTTCCGAAGAGTCAATTAAGGGGGACAGGCACCTCGGCAGGAGGTGGTGGCCGGCAGCGCCTTCGGTCGTCACAGAGGCCCAGTCTTGCCGGATGAGTCCTAGTAGAATACAGTGAATACACGTATAACAGAGGAGACATATGCCCACCTCGGTCCGGCTCTCGGCCGAAACTGAGCGGCGGCTCGCCTTTCTGGCTTCGCACACGGGGCGCACGAAGGCCTTCTACCTGCGAGAGATTATCGATCGCGGACTTGATGACATCGAGGATTACTACCTGGCCGCAGATGTTCTGGAGCGGCTCCGAAAAGGCGAGGAGAAGGTCCACACCGCCGCGGACGTGAGGAAAGAGCTTGGCTTGGACGATTGAATACACGGACACTGCCAGGACCCAACTGAAGAAGCTCGATAGGAACATGGCGTCGAGCGTCATGGACTTCATGGACGAGCGCGTGGCGCCGACGGACGATCCAAGGCGGACAGGTCTGGCGTTGACCGGCCCCATGGGTAGGTTGTGGCGCTATCGGATAGGGCGGTGCCGTGTGATCTGTGACATCCAAGATGATCGGGTGCGCGTCCTGGTGTTGAGGGTCGGGAGGCGAGACAAGGTCTACCGCTGACGAGCTACCCCTGAACCACGCGCTACCGACACGGTACGAGAGTCGGATCAAGTGCCAGCGAGGATACGCTTGGGGGTCTCGACCATGATGGTGTGCCACAGGTCGTCAGTGAGACCGATCTCCCGTTCCAGCAGGTCCCGCCCCATCACGGGGAGCCAGGCGTAGCCGCGGCCGCCGTTGGTGGCCAGATCTTCGGCGTAGCAGACATCGTGTGAGAGGACGATCTTGTCGACGTGGCCGTTGTCGATGAGGCGCTTGATGCTGCCTAGGACCCGGCTGCGGTTGAAGCCGGTCATGTCCGGGAGGCTGCCCATGCGGTCGAACGACACGCAGGCGCCGCGGCGGGCGATCTCGGCATGGTACCGGGGATAGGGCTGGCCTCCTGAGTGGGCCAGAACTACCCGGCTGAGGTCCACGCCTTCCTGCTCCAGGACGTCCAGTTGCTCCAATCCACCGATACCCCGCGTAGTGTGGGTGGTCAGGCCGACCCCGGTCTCGATCTGGGCGCGGCCCGCCGCCCGCAGCACCCGTTCCTCGATGGCGGAGAGGCGGTTGTACTGGGCGCCTATCTCCCCGATGATCCCCGCCTTCACATCGGTCCCTTCCATGCCTTCACGCAGCTCCGCGATGATCTCCTCCGCCAACTGGTCGGTGGACAAATCCCAAAGCCGAGGCTTGTAGTAGTTCTCGTGGTACCAGCCGGCGCCCATGACGATCTTCAGCCCGCTCCGCTCGGCGGATCGACGCACCGCCAGCGGGGGCGGCAGGGGCTCGAGGGTGTCCTGGTCGAACATGATCGGGTTGTCGAACTCTCGGAGCCCGCCGCTGGTGAGGTCTACGACGGTGGCGCCGCCGGCCTGGACGAGCATGTCCAGTTCGATATCGGCGAGTTCGGGGTCGTTGAGGATGTTGGTGAAGATCCAGGCGTCCCGCATCAGGTCGAGGAAGATGTGCTCGTGCATGAGGGTGAAGCCCAGTTGTTCCACGTCGACGGGACCGGTCACCGTCATCACCTGATCAGCCATCTCCACTCCTCCCGACCATCCAAGTATGGCTTGTGCCATCATGATCGACAACGCCGTTCGGAGTGAGGCTACGGCGGCGGGGAGGAGGGGAAATGACCGAGCGCACAGCCTTTTTCAATGGCCACTTCATCCCGGAGTCGGAGTTACGGCTGGCGCCGTTCGACGTGGGGGTGCGGATCGGGGAGTTCGTGTTCGAGACCGTCCGAAGCTACGGGCTCCGCCCCCACCGCCTACGCGATCATATGGACCGCCTCTATGCATCGATGAAGGCCTTGGACATCGAGTGCGGCATGTCAGTCGAGGAGATGGAGGAGGTCACCCACGAGTTGATCGAGCGCAACAAGGCCACCATCGAGCCCTACGACGACCTGATGTGGAACAACGACTGCTCGCGGGGCATCGCCAAACCCTTCGATCCCGGTCCCTACGACTCGTACGAGAGGACCGTGTTCATAGTGTTCATCCCGCTGGGACCGTCCCTGGTCGAAGCACTCGACGGGTTGGAGAACGGGGCACCGGTGGTGATCCCGCCCACCAAGAACATCCCGGCGAGGTACCTGGACCCGAAGATGAAGAACCGCAACCGTATCCACTACGGGCAGGGCATGAGGGAGGCCCGCAAGGTGGATCCCAGAGCCGAGGCCCTGTTCGTGGACGACGACGGCTACATCACCGAGGGCGGCGGGGCCAACTTCCTGATCGTGAAGGACGGCGCCATCATTTCGCCAGAGGGACGCAACATCCTGCGGGGGGTCACCCGGGAGGACGTGAGGGACCTTGCGCCGCAACTGGACATGGAGTTCGTGGAGACCAACATCGAGCCTTACGACGTGATGACCGCCGACGAGGCCTTCTTCGCCTCCACGCCGTTCTTCGTGATGCCGGTGACCAGCATCGACGGCCGGACCATCGGGACCGGGAGGCCCGGTCCGGTCGTGCATCGCCTCATCGACGCCTTCGCCCAGCAGGTGGGCGTGCATCCGATCGAACAGGCTCGCAAGATCGCCCAGCCGTACCTGGCCGACCGCCCGAGGGGCTCCAGACCTTATTAGTGGTGAGTGGTGAGTGGTGAGTGGTGAGTGGTGAGTGGTGAGTTGAACCGCCCCGGTTACCCCGGAGACTCGATTAGTTGGGAGATAATGGAGTCATGGGTAGACCGATCATGTATTCACCGGAGGTTCGGGAGCGGGCTGTCCGGATGGTGTTGGAGCATCGGGGGGAGCACCGCTCGGAGTGGGCGGCGATCTGTTCGATAGCTGAAAAGTTCGGCTGTGCGTCTGAGACGCTGCGGCTGTGGGTGCGCCGAGCTGAGCGGGACCAGGGCTTGGAGCCTGGGTTGAGTTCCGATGAGCAAACGGAACTGCGGGAGCTGCGGCGGGAGGTTCGGGAGTTGCGCCGGGCGAATGAGATCTTGCGGAAGGCGTCTGCGTATTTCGCCCAGGCGGAGCTCGACCGCCTACCCCGCAGATGACCGCCTTCATCGACGAGAACCGTCAGGAGTTCGGGGTCGAGCCGATCTGTGCTGAGTTGCCGATCGCCCCGTATACCTATTACGAGCACAAGCGGCGGGAACGTGAACCCGACCGCCGGTCGGCCCGGTCCCGGCGGGATAGCGAGCTGCGCACCGAGATTCGGAGGGTGTGGGAGTCGAACTTCGGGGTGTACGGAGCCCGCAAGGTATGGCGCCAGCTACAGCGGGAAGGCATTGGGGTGGCCCGCTGCACCGTGGAACGGCTAATGCGCCTCGAAGGCCTAAAAGGCGTGGTCAGAGGCGAGAAACGTCGCACGACCATCCCAGATGAGGACGCTGCCCGACCCGCCGACCTGGTCGACCGCAGCTTCGAGGCTGACGCCCCGGATCGTCTTTGGGTTGCCGATCTCACTTATGTGCCGACCTGGTCGGGCTTCGCGTACGCCGCGTTCGTGGTCGACGCCTACTCCCGGTTCATCGTCGGCTGGCGAGTCTCGAACAACATACGCACCGACCTCGCCCTAGACGCCCTCGAGCAAGCAATCTGGGCACGCCGCCCCGACACCACAGACCCCGAACGGCGCCTCGTCCATCATTCCGACGCCGGCAGCCAATACCTGTCCATCCGCTACAGCAGCCGCCTCACCGAAGCCGGTATCTCACCGTCGGTCGGCTCCGTCGGTGACTCCTACGACAACGCACTCGCCGAATCGGTCATCGGCCTCTACAAGACCGAACTTATCCACAAGCAGGCGCCGTGGAAAGACCTCGACCAGGTCGAGTACGCCACCCTCGAATATGTGGACTGGTTCAACCACCGGCGGCTCCTCGAACCCATCGGACACATACCACCAGCAGAAAAGGAGGCCAACTACCATCAACAGCACACCCCAGCACCACTAGCTGGTGTCACATAAAACACTCTCCGGCAAACCCGGGGCGGTTCGAGTGGTGAGTGGTGAGTGGTGAATGGTGAATGGTGAGTGGTGAATGGTGAATGGTGAATGGTGAATCTGGATCAACCTGTAAGGGTACTCGGCGGCTTACATCCAACGGGCAACGGGCAACTAGTACAGGGCGGCTTTGATCTGCGCGACGAGGTTTGGGTCCAACTGATGGAAGGTGCTGGCAAGCGCCCACGGACCGTTTATGGAGGCCACGCCCCCGTCGATCGGGATGACAGCGCCGGTCACGAAGCGGGAACGGGGCGAGCAGAGCCAGGCGACCAGTTCGGCCACCTCGTCGGGGTTACCGATCCTGCGTCCGGGTAGCACGGTGTCGTAGAAGCTCAGGTCTGCCGCGCCCAGCATCGGCGTGTCGATCGCGCCGGGAGCGATCACGTTGACGGTGATCTCGTGTTGGGCGAGTTCGGAGGCCAACGGACGGGCCATGCCCTCCAGGGCCGCCTTGCTGCCCGTGTAGGGGATGTCACCGGCTTGCCCGCGGGCGGCGGCGATCGACGACCACATGATGATCCGCCCACCGTCGCCCTGCCCGATCATCTGGCGGGCGGCGTTCTTGACGCAGTAGAGCGTGCCGAAGGTGTTGATGCGGAAGATCCGCTCCACGTCGTCGTAGTCCATGTCGACGATGCTGTTCCAGCCCGCCCATACGGCGGCCGCGGTGGCCAGGATGTACGCCGGTCCCAGAGAGCTGCCGATCTCGTCGAAGGCCTCCGCGACCAGGTCCGGGTCCGAGGTGTCGACCGCCAGCGTGAGCATGTCGTCTTCGAGCGTGGCGAGACCGTCGGTGTTCAGGTCGAGGGCCGCCACCGTCGCTCCTGCTCGATGCAGCCGGAGCGCAGTGGCCCTGCCCTGACCTGAAGCCGCCCCGGTCACCACGGCAACACGCCCGCTGAGATCGAGTACGTCCATGTCGGATCCGCCCATAGGGTCCTCCTGTCGCAACTGGGAAGAGGGTACCCATTATGCGATCAGCGTCCTTCGGGAGGAGCCGTTGTCGCCGGGGTCCAGGAATCGTTCGCAGCAGACTCCGACGCTCCGGAAATCCTGGAGGCGGAAGGGCGCCTACCCTCCCGACACCGCGAAAAGCGCCCGACGGACCTCTGCCGAGGGCCCTCCCCCAGCCACCACCTCCGTTGGCTCCGGGCGCGTTCCTCTACTCCTGATGAGGGTCGGCCTGGGCGATCTGATCCCTGCCACGGTCCGTCCGGCGCCGGGAGACGGACCGTCGGTGTTTACGGCTGCATATCAGTATGCGACATACCTGCGACATGTCAACCCCCCTCTCTGCGGTGTCGACGAGGCACGGCCAATCGGTTGACACCTAGGGGTGGGAGTGCTTGGATAACTTGGAAAATGGGAACGTTCCCAGCCATGGAATGGAGTTCGGTACCGCCTCTCTAGAACGAGTTCGGAACCCCATTCTCGGAAGAGAAGGAAAGGGTATGAGAAGGGTTGCGACGCATTCTCACGGATCGAGGGTAGGGCGAAGATGGCGAGCGATGGTGATTGCCGTCGCCTTTGCCATGATCGTCGCGGCTTGCGGGGATGATTCCGCGGAACCTGAAGAGGCTCCTGCAACAACGGCCGCGGCTCCTGCGACAACGGCCGCGGCTCAGACTACAACAACTGCCGCGCCCACGACGACCGCGGCTCCGGCCACTACTGCCATGGAGGTGAAGGAGTGGCGTGACGGTATTCCTTGCCCGCCCGAAGGCACGCTCATCGCCTATAGCCCGCTGACACTCGAGTTCGTTTGGTTCGCGGACATCATCACCGCCATGGAGGAGGAAGCGGCCAAGTGCGGCGTCGATGTCATCACCGATGACCCCGAAAACGATGCCCAGAATCAGGTAACGAACATCGAGAACATGCTCGAGCGGGGCGTTTCCGCACTGGCGGTAATAACCGTGGACGAAGTCACGATGGCCCCCGTGGCGGAGCGGGCCCGGGACGACGGCATCATCGTGGTGCGCCATGTCGGCTCGTTGGAGGGATACGACGCCAACGTCGGGGTTCCCGAGACGGTGTTCGGCGAACTCATCGGAGAGGTCGGCGGCGAGTGGTTGCTCGACGCCAAGCCCGATGCGGCCCCCTACCAGGTGGCGATCCTCAATGCCGACTCGCTCGGTCCCAATCTGCTCGACCGCAAGCAGGGCCTCAAGGACGGGTTCGATCGCGTCATGGCCGGGGCGGAGTACGAGATAGTGGCCGACGTCGAGGCGTGGGCGGAGGACACCGCGCTGGACGCTGTAGCTGCGATTCTGGCCGCCAACCCGGACCTCGACGTGATCCTCACGTCGAACGACGTGGGTGCACTGGGAGGCCTTGCCGCGATCGAGGCGGCAGGCCTCACGCCGAATGTGGACATCGCGATTGTCGGGTCGCTCTTGGAACGGGGGCTCCAGGCG
The DNA here is from genome assembly GCA_965219685.1 of Candidatus Spongiisociaceae bacterium. Taxonomy (GTDB): domain Bacteria; phylum Actinomycetota; class Acidimicrobiia; order Spongiisociales; family Spongiisociaceae; genus JAPPFW01. The sequence goes on from CBDCOH010000002.1 coordinate 3,669,500, forward strand.
GTGGCCGACGGAAGGATGCCGGGCGGGATCACCGTCCCGGGTTCCACACACGGGGTGGGCCTGATCGAGGCGTTGTTCCGGTTGCTGGCGGGTGAGGATGGTGGTTTCAACATGGACATCCCGCCGATCAAGCTGGGCAACGATCCGACCGAGGCCCAGCGGCGCCTGGACGCCGGCGAGTACTAGCCGCGAAGCGGAATCGAGTGGTGGAGCCGAATGGGGACCGGTCCCGTTCGGCTCCGGCCGCGCTTCGACCCCGTAACGTAGGAACATGAAGTCCGAAAGGGAGCCCCGAGGCACTGAGGTTCTCTCCGAACGGAAGCGGGTGGCCCTACGCAGGTTGGTGACCCAAGTTCCGAGGCCGGGAGGGAAGCGTCGCGGCGACTTCTGGAGCCGGTACGGCATGCCGGCCGCCTTCCTGCTCATTGTTGTGGCGTTCACCAGCCAGTCCGACGCCTTCCTCACACTCTCCAACAGCCAGAACATCGTCCGGCAGAGCGCGGTTATCGCCATCGCTGCAATCGGGGTCTCAGCCCTGTTCATAAGCGGTGGCATTGACATAAGCCAAGGGCCGATAATCGCCTTCAGCGGGCTGGCCACCATCACCCTGATCAATCTGGGCGTCACCGATTACATAGCGATCCCGATCGCGGTGGCTATGGGAGCGGCCTTCGGGGCGATCAACGCCTTCTTCGCGGAGCGCGTGAAGATACCGGCCCTCATCGCAACCCTGGGAACCGCGCTCGTCATCCGTGGATCGGCGTTCCTGTGGACGGGCGGGCGGTCGATCGCTCTGGACCGGGAGGCGGGTGCCGTTCTCAAGTGGCTGGGTCGCGGGCTACTGCTGTTCATTCCTGCGCCGTTCCTGGTGACGTTGCTGGTCGCGGCTGCGGTGGCGACCGCCTTGAGGTTCACTGTATGGGGGCGCCATACCTATGCGATCGGCGGCAACCAGGAGGCCGCTCGCACGGTCGGCATCAACATAGAGCGACGCCGGACCACGGTTTACATCCTCGCCGGGTCCCTCTCCGCTCTGGCGGGCGTCGTCCTGGCGGGCAGGCTTGCCTCGGCGGCCCCCAACGCCGCCACCGGAGCGGAGTTCGACATCATCACGGCCTCGGTGCTCGGCGGGGTGTCGATCTTCGGAGGTGAAGGAAGGGTGTGGCGAGTCCTGCTGGCCGCCATCCTGCTGGCGTCGCTGTCCAATGGCCTGGTCCAACTCAACGTGCCGGGGTTCTGGGTGCGGATCGTGACAGGCATCGTCTTTCTGGCCGCTCTCTCCCTCGACCGTCTGCAGAGCAACCGCTCATGAAGCCGAGCCCGGACCAGCCATCGGCCGTGAGCCCCGAGAGCCTTGCGTTCCAAGCCGCGTCCGATACGGCCGAGGTCGAACTGGAGATCCGGGGGTTGTCCAAGAGCTTCGGGCGGGTCGAAGCGCTGCGGGATGTCACGTTGTCGGCCCGTTCAGGTGAGGTGGTGGGCCTCCTCGGCGACAACGGCGCCGGTAAGTCGACCCTCGTGAAGTGCCTGGCGGGAACCATCCGACCGGACCGCGGCGAGGTTCTCCTCGACGGCGAGCTGGTCGACATCCAGGATCCGGGCCATGCTCAGGCACTCGGCATCGAGACGGTCCACCAGGACCTTGCGCTGGTGGAGACACTGGACGTCACCGCCAATCTCTTTCTCAACCGGGAGCTCCGGAGGCGCGGTCCGATCCTCCGCCGTCTGGGTTGGATGAACGGCCGCGAGATGCGACGGCAAGCCGACGGGCTGCTCGGCACGCTGCGCATCGAGATACCGTCGATGGATCAACGGGTCGATCTACTCTCCGGCGGGCAGCGCCAGGCGATCGCGGTGGGGAGAGCGGCCGGTTGGGGCCAGAGGGTAGTGTTGCTGGATGAGCCGGCCGCCGCCCTCGGCGTCGAGCAGACCCAGTTGGTGCTCGACCTGGTGCTCCAACTCCAGCAGCGCAATTTGCTAGTGGTCCTGATCACCCACAACATGGACCACGTAATGGAAGTGTGCACGCGAGCGGTCATCCTGCGTCATGGCCGCGTGGTGGCGGACGTGGGTATCTCCGATGTGACACGAACCGACCTCGTTCACTTCATTACAGGAGCAGTATGAGCAGCCGGACAGCCGAGAAGAGATCGGTCGTCGTAACCGGCGCGGGTCAGGGGATCGGCGCCGCGATCCGTGACCGGCTGGCGGCGACCGGGTGGTTCGTGGTGGGGATCGACAACGACCCGGGAGCTTGCGGACTTGCCTCCGAGGCGCTCGGTGCTGCCGGCTCCATGGTCCATGGCGACGTGACCGACCGTTCCGTCATCGCCCGGGCCGCACACGTCGCCACCCGGGAACATGCTCTCGGTGGATGGGTGAACAACGCAGCCGTGGCGATTCCCGGCACCGCACACGCACCCGACCCGGCCGGGGTGCGCCGCGTGTTCGAGGTCAACCTGGAAGCCGTATTCTGGGGTTGCTCCGAAGCGGTTACCACCTTCCTGGCCCAGGGCCGGGGAGGTTCGATCGTCAACATCTCGTCGATCCAGGCCCAGACGGCCTTCCCCGGCTGGGCGGCCTACGTCGCGGCGAAGGGCGGTGTCGAGGGCTTGACCCGCTACATCGCCGTCGAGTACGGACCTGTCGACATACGGTGCAACGCCGTGGCGCCGGGAACCATCCGCACTCCGATGGCGCAGGACGTAATCGACACGGCACCCGTTCCGGCGGAGATGGAGCGGGCAATGGCGGTCATGCATCCCCTGCTACGGGTGGGCGAGCCTCCTGAAGTCGCACGGGTAGTGGGTTTCCTGCTGTCGGATGATGCATCGTTCGTCACGGGTCAGATCGTCAACGTCGATGGGGGGGCCACTGCTCGCTGCTACCCGATGCCCTTGGACCCCGACGTGGCCGAAGCGCGGAGTCGGCGTGGCGGGTCGGGATGAATACGGATCCGACACCCCTTACCGGGGCTCGAAAGGAGCATCCATGAAGTTTCTGACCAGCGGCTCGGCAGGTCCGTTCCTCGCCCTCGCCGGAATGGTCGGCAGGGACGAACAAGGCGGTCCGGTCGCCGGACTCCTCCCACAGACCGTCAGGGCGCTCGAGCGCATCGAGTCGGTTCTGGCCGAGCACGATCTCGATCGGTCCCACGTGATCCGGCTGCGTATCTACCTGGTTGACGTATCGGATTGGCCTTCGGTCCTGGAAGTGCTCACGGAGTGGTTCGGACCCACACTGCCTGCTGCCACGGTTGTCGGGAATGTGACCCTGGTGGAGCCGTGGATGCTCATCGAGATAGATACGGACGCCGTCCGGAACTGATGTCGCGCCGGGCAAGGATCGGCCTTGTCACACCGAGCTTCAAGCTCTTCGACGAACAGATGCCCGCCTCGTTTCGTGCCGGACTCGTGGACCGGGCCGAGCGGTTCCGCGCAGAACTCGAGAGCGAGTTCGATGTAGCGTACTGGGGGCTGGTGTCCGACTCCCGCGACGCCAGGGAGGCTAACGAACACCTCAAAGCCGGCCGGGTAGGAGTCATAGTGGTTGCTCCGACGATGGCGTCTCCGCCGGGCTACACCGAGGAGGCGACCAGCGGGCTCGACGTGCCGACCGTCATCTGGAACACGGCTTCGACGAGGCGGCTGCCGGCGGGCCTCGATCAGGCGGCGGCGCACGAGGACACGGCTTTTCTCGGGGCGCTGATGTTCGCCAACACGATGGTCCGCCGCGGAACGACGCCGATCGCGGTCAGCGCCAACCCTGACGACGCCGAACAGGTGCGGCGCGTCATGGAGACGGTCAGGGCAGCTGCGGCGGCCGTGGCCCTGCGCAGGGCCAAAGTGATCCGGATAGGGGATCCGATACCCGGCTATACCAATGTGCTGGCAGCCCGGCACGAACTCGCCACGCTCGGTGTCACCGAGCACCGCGTCGGCATCGACGAACTCGCCGACGAGTTCGCAGCAGCGGGAGACCGTGGGGCAGGTGAGATCAGCGACCGAATCGCTGAGCTCGGATGGACCGGCGACGCGGACAGGCGCAGCCGCAGGCTGGCCGCGGCGATCCGACGGCTCGTCGACTCGCTCGACGCGGACTGCGGTACGGTGAACTGCCACGGACCGTGGTTGAGGTCGTCCCCGGACATCGGGATCGTCGGATGTCTCGGTGTGTCGCTGTGCGCTGCATCGGGCGTGCCGATGTCGTGCACGGGTGACCTTCCGACCGCGCTCGCGATGAAGCTCGCTCGTGACATCGCCGGAGCGAGCCTCTACTGCGAGATATTCGCATTCGAGAGCGAGACCCGTCTGGCACTCCTCGCCAACAGCGGCGAGGGCGACCCGGCGACCGGCGACCGCACCCCGCATCTGGAGCCCACTCAGTACTATCCGGGTCTGCACGGAAGGGGCACGGCCCTGAGCTTCCCCATTGCAGCGGGTCCAGCGACCCTGGTCTCTCTCACACCCACCGACCGGACCTGGCGTCTCGCCTGCGCGACGGGCGAGATCGTCGAGAGCCGGTATCCGGGGCTCGGAGCCCCGAACGGGATGTTCCGTTTCGACGGCGGTGGCCGGGCGGCGATCGACCGATGGCTGACGGCCGGGCCCGTCCATCACCATGCTCTGGCACCGGGGCGGATTGCCGAGCCACTCGCCGTCGCCGCCCAGGTGCTCGGAGCGGAATACGTGGCGGTCTAGAAACGCATGGACCCTGACAGGCTTCGCCTGCTCGAGTCTCCGGAGATCGTCGTCGGTGTCGACCTCGAGCGTGGCTGCGACATCCACCGCATCTCCCGACCTTCGGGTCGTAACCTGCTGGCGTCCTACGACTGGTCCAGCCCCGCGCCGGCCGCGGCCTCGTACACGTACGGCTCCAGCCGGCTCGATTGGTTGTCGCACTATCGCGGAGGCTGGCAGGAGCTCTTCCCCAATTCGGGACACGACAGCCGGCGAGGTCCGGTTCCCCTGCCTTTCCACGGCGAGGTATCAACCCTGCGTTGGGAGGTGATGACCGCCGGGGTCACGACCCTCCATGCTCGGACCGGCTCGCGCCTCCCGCTGGTGCTCGACAGATGGATGGAACTGGATGGGGACCGGCCGACTTTGCGGTTGCGCGAACGCGTGGTCAACGTCGGGAACGAGCCGGCCGACTTCGTCTGGGGGCATCACCCGGCGTTCGCCGCCGTGTCGCCAACGCTGGTCGACATCCCCACGGCGGCCGCCGTCGTCGACCGCGGAGACATGGGTCCGGCCGCCGATCTCTCGCCCGGAGGTGAGGGGCGCTGGCCGTTGCTCCCCGTAGCTGACGGGGCGCTCGTGGACGTGAGCCGCATGCCGGGACATCCCACCAGCCGACTCGTCTACCTGCCTTCGATCGGCGAAGGATGGGCTGCGGTTCGGTGGCCCGACGAGGAGACAGGAATCGCCCTGTCGTGGGATGTCAAGACGTTTCCGCACGTCTGGTTGTGGCAGGAGCGCGGAAGCACCGGTTATCCGTTCTACGGTCGGGCCGCCCTCGTGGCGGTCGAACCCCAGTCGGCCTGGCCGGCGGACGGGCTGGACGGAGCAGTCGAACGAGGCCAGGCCCACCGGCTGGAACCGGGTCAGACCATGACGACCGCCCTCGCCGCGTCCCTTTTCCACGCCGACCGGAGACGCGTTACCGGAGTCGCACCCGACGGCTCGGTGTCGGTCGAACAGATCGCAGGCCCTCACGCTCCGTCCGCTTAGCCTTGGTCCACCGGGCTAGCGTCCCGAGTCTTGGTTTGCTGTGTTACCGGACCGCGGTGGTCCCGCGATCGGCATGGCCGACCGCTTCCGGCGCCCGCGCGGAACGGGCCTTTCGTACGAGGGGGTTGTCCGTTGACCGTTGCTGCCGCAACCGGCACGACGGGGAACGGAGGACGGAGGACGGAAAGGGTTGTCCGTGTCACACCCCCGTTGCATACTGGTAGGTAGCTGCAAACACCACCGGTCCGTGTGCGGTACCAATCGGACCGGGGCAGGGATCCTGTGGGAACCGACCCTTGCGGGGGACGGCGGGACGCGTTCGTGACTGCGGAGGTGGCGGTTGGGGGTGGGCCCGAGGGAGGGATCCGGCCGGCCGAGGGCGTTTTTCGCGTTCTCGGGTCCCCGGGGCTAGCTGGTTCCGTGGTCGGTACGTTCGGGGTATTGATGGCGAATCGAGGAGTCAGGACACTCGGAGCGTGGCGCGAAACCCCTTCCCCGACACCTCGACGAGAAGGGGGTTGCAGCCGGTGCCGTCGTCGCTACGGCGTACGCACGGGGAGGTAGTGGAAGCCGCGGCCCCTCCGGTTGGGGCGGCTCCCGACCAGGTGCCCGGCATCAGCCAGTGCCGCGAGCACCTGGGCTGCGTGCGACGCGGTGACACCTGCCAGGTCGGCGGCCTCACTCGACGAGATGCGTCCCCTCACCCGGGCGTATTCCAACATCACCGACTCTCGTCCGGTGCGTGTAGCGAGCCGCTTGAGCTTGCGGGAAAAGTGGCTACGGAGACCGTTCGACAGCCGGAGCGCAAGTGGGTGACCATCGGGGCTGCCGTGGACTCTTTCCATCATCGGCCTTTCGTTGATTCGAACCTCATCGACAAAGCGCTGGAGCATCGGCAGCGTCTCCCGGACAGGTTTCTGGAGAACCGGAGCCGCCGAGTCGGCATCGGCCCAGCCGCGATCGAGCAGGCGGTATACGAGAAGCAGCAGGTCCAGAATGCCTAGCGAGTGAGGCTCAAGCATGCCGATGAAGCGAAGCCACTCCTGGTCTGGCTCGCCGCCGATCAGTGTCACCCGTACGTACGGGCCGTCAACCTCTGAGAACACCGGCGGCGGGTGACCCAGAGAGATCATGTCCGCCGTCATGCGATCCACGCCGATCCCCTCTCGCTCGCCCAACCGCATCGCCGCCATGGCCTCAGCGAGACTTCGATACCGGGGTGCCGCCGGGTGCGTGATGATGTTCGAGGGGGCGACCCCGCCGACGAAGCCCCCCGGCGACATAACAGTCAGAACGGATCCGACGTGCTCGACGGTGGTCGGTTGCGGGGAGTTCCAGTCGCGGTGGACGACGCCGTTGACCAGCGCCTCCCTCATGGCTCTGGGCGGGATGGAATCGATCTGATGCACCGCGAAGCCGTCCGGCACATGAACCACAGCGTTCGCCACGTCCATGGCCTGCTCCACCGCGGCGAACTGCTCCAGCAGCGGGCGGCGCCCCACCTCCTCCCGGCTGTAGGACGGCCCGAACCCTTCGCTGAAGCCACTCGACCAGGGCCGACCGGCACGGGGCACCCGATGCGTGCTGTCGCCACCGGGGACCTCCCGCCGGACGTAGTCGACTCCGATCTCGGGAGTTCCTACGAAGAGCAGTGATCCTGCGTTGGTCAGTCGACCGTCTGCGTCGACGAGGTTGAGGCGGCGGATCATGTCCTCACTGGTCGCCATCGCCAGATGGCTGCCGTCACCGCTCCCGGCGCCGTTCTCGCGCATGTACCGCCGAGCGATCTCGACAGCGGTCTGATCGACGTCGGCCAGAGAATGAGACGACGGCTGTGCCGACCAGTCGAAGCCGCTGCGATGCAGCCTTCTGTCATTCCACGATGTGAAGTCGAGGTCCACGCAGTTGTCGTCCAAACGCCAGCGATAGCGACCCCTGCAAGGGATCGGCTCCCAAGCCTCGGGCGTGGACAGCACCAGCAAGCGGCAGCTATCCAGCACGAACGGTCGGGCAGATACGGTCAGCTTGCGCTCCGTCAGTTGAAATATGCGATGGCGGAGCCACTCCGGGTCAAGCCCCGTGCCGATCCTTGCACCGTCGTCGGACACGCCCAGGACGATCGCGCCGCCCCCAGGGGTATTGGCCATGCATGCCATTTCGCCTGCGAGGTATCCGGCAGCCTCCTCGTTCTCGCGGTTTGCCGGCAGGGGCTTGCCTCGCCGATCGCGACGGCCGGGCTCCTCCTTGACATCCACATGGGTCGTTTCGACCTCCGCGGGAGCCCGGCCTTGCTGCAAGAGATCAAGCACCAGTTGAATCTGGTCATCAAGTACGGTCGGCGCCCCGAATCCGGTAGACATCGTGCCCTCGCTCCGGTCCTGACAAATGTAGCCAGAAGGTCCCGCCAGAAATGATACCATGTTTTATGACTAAAAAGATAGATTGAGTAGCACGCTGTGGCCATTACTGAATTATTGACAGCCAATATGTGGCCGGATCGGCAACGCACCCATTGCGGGTTAGTTCGGCGTGGCTACCGGAATAGGATTATGGACAGATGAGCGGACTCATGGCGGCGCGGGAGGTCACCTGGCGGGGCGGTGCACCTCGAGACCCGGCGAGACGTCGAGTACCTCGCTGATGAACCATGCGCCGATGTTGGCCACCGCGAGCCTCTCCAGGCGCGGGCCGAAGTAGCAGACGTTGGTCGGGGCGGCGAGGAACCGCCCCTGGGGATCATCGGCGAGGATGCTGAGACCGTCCTCCGAGAGCCGGTAGACCCGGTCCGGCCGGTAGCACGAGATGATCAGCGACCCGTCTGCTGCAAAGGCCAGCCCGTCCGGGGCGGTCCCCGGCATCCGCACCACGTCCTCGGGAGGCCCCAGCGCGCCGTCCTCGGTGATCGGGAGCCGGCAGACGCCGGGATCGGCGGTTTCCACCACGTAGAGGAACTCACCGGACTCGTCGACGGCAAGGCCGTTCGGGAACGCACTGGGCGCTTCCGAGGCGACGAAGGTCGTGTTGTCGCCGCGTATGCCGAACACAAGACCGTCTCCGGCATCCCAGGACGAACCCGAGTCCGACACGTAGAGGATCCCGTCGGGGTGGAAAGCCGGGAAGTTGGGGACGAGGATCGGGCGCTCGGGCGTGCCCGTGCTCACCACGGTAACCGTTCCGTCGTCGGGATCGCAGGCGAGCACGGCCTGTCGAGCCATGTCACAGACATACATGACGCCCCGAGCGTCGAGGGCGATCCCGAGGGCGAATCCGCCGGTATCGGCCAAGACCTGCCGCTCCCACGTCTGCGGGTCGAAGGCCAGCACCTGCCCGCCCTCCGTTCCGCAGATCAACCTCTCGTGTACCGGGTCCCACGCCACGCCCTCGGGGTGGTCGATCCCGTTGGCGATGATCTCGACGTTCATCGGCTCGCTAGCCGGAAGCCGGGATCCGCTCGCCGTCGAGCGAACGTTCCGTCTGCACGAGTTCGATACGGAAGCCGTCGGGGTCCAGCAGGAGAACAGCTCGACCGCCCGCGTTGGGACCCACGGTCGGGGTGACCGGGCTGGACACGAAGTCCGCCCCCTGCTCCCGCAGCGAGGCGTACAGCGAGTCGAGATTCTCGACGTTCAGGCCGAGGTGTGCGGCGCCGGGGTTGGCCGACGCCGGCTCTATCGCACGGCCGTCGGTCTGGTCGTACTGCACCAGCTCGAGGAGGAGGGGATCGTCGGGGAGTTTCATGATCGCCGTGTGGATCACGGCCCCGGGGTTGCCCGTCAGGTCACCGATGTACGGCTCGCTCCTGGTCCAAGTGGTCACCTGCTCGAACCCGAGGAGGTTCCGGTAGAAGTCGCGTGACCGATCGAGGTCGCTCACGGAGAACCCGACGTGGCTTACGGGGCGCTTCGACAAGGTCTTATGGTCCCTGGTATCGTGCCCGGTATCGTAGCTGGCCGTGTTTCGCGTGTCGACCCTGCGAGGAATGGGCCGAATGGCAGCAGTCAACACAGTTCTCGGTGAGTTGCCGGGCGACGAGTTGGGTTTCACCCACTCCCACGAGCACCTGCTGATGGACTCGGTCCGCAGAGCGCTCAACGGCGCCCCGGCCGAGGAACTGGCAAGCCGGACCCGCCGGGACCTGATGATGGATCTCTTCCGGGGCTTCCAGCCTGATCGGGGGTTCCTGTTGCACGACCTGGATCTCGTCGTGGCGGAACTCGAACACTTCGCGTCCGCCGGTGGGAACACGTTCGTCGATGTGACCACGGCCGACATGGGGCGCGACCCCAAGGGCCTCGTGGAGATCTCCCTCCGCACCGGTGTCAACGTCGTGATGTCGACGGGCAGGTACAGGGAACCGTTCTACGAGGAGAGCCTCAAGCGGACATCCACGGTCGAGTTGGCGGAGATCTTCGCCGACGAGATCGAACAGGGTGTCGACGGCGTCAAGGCTGGCATAATCGGCGAGATCGGCACCCACGAGCCTTTCATCTCCCCTGCCGAGGAGCGGGTCCACCGCGCCGCTGCCCGGGCCCACCTCACCACCGGGGTCGCCATCACGACGCACGCCAACGCATCCCCTGTGGGGCTGGCACAGCTGGACCTCTTCCAGGATGAGGGAGTGGATCTTCGTCGTGTTGTCATCGGTCACTGCGATACCTACCCGTTCCTCGACTACCACCGCGCAATCTTGGAGCGGGGAGCGTACGTGCAATTCGACACGGTGAGGGGCAACTTCGAATACGAGACGCAGCGCCAGATCGACCAACTGCTGACCCTCATCTCCGAAGGCCACCTCGCCCAGCTTCTCATTGCCCAGGACGCCGCGGTGTCTCGCTTCTACAAGGCCTACGGCGGTCGGGGATTCGACTTCATCGCCACCGAGTTCGTGGAGCGCCTGAGGGTGGCCGGTCTCTCCCGGGAGCAGATCGACATCCTGACGGTCCTGAACCCGCGTCGCATGCTGACCGGCGAAGACCTTGGCTGAGTCGGAGTCCGGATCCTCCGCGCCGGTCGCTCTCATCACGGGAGGGGCGGGGGGACTGGGACGGGCCGCCGCGGCGGTCCTGATCGAAGCGGGGTACCGCGTTACCGTGGCCGACCTTGACAATGGGCGAACCACCTCGGCTGCCCGCTCGCTCGGAGGCGACGCGCTGGGCATCCAGTGCGATGTCACGGATGAGGCAGCTATCCCGCGGACTGTCGATCTCACCGTCCAGCAGTTCGGCCGGCTCGATGTGCTTGTCAACACGGCGGGCACCATCGATCCGTCCCCGAGCCACATGACGGGCACCGACGGGTGGAGTCGCCTCATCGATGTTCACCTCGGCGGGACGATGAGGATGTGCCAGGCTGCCTTCCCCCACCTGACACGTTCCCCTTTCCCGAGCATCGTCAACATCTCGTCGATAACCGCTCAGCGCGGGTTCCCCGCCCGCGCCTCCTACAACAGTGCCAAGGCCGCTATCGAGGCGCTTACCAGGACACTCGCCGTCGAATGGGCCGTCGTCGGGATCCGCGTCAACGCGATTGCACCCGGATTCATCCTCACGCCGCTGGCCGAGGAGGCGTATCGGACGGGTCTGGCCGACCGTACCGAGCGAGAGCGCCTAGTCCCGCTCGGACGGATGGGGCGGCCGGAGGAGGTCGCGCAGGCCATCCGCTGGCTCGCCACGCCGGACTCCAGCTACGTCACCGGCCAGGTGCTGGCGGTCGACGGGGGGTATCTGGCAGACGGGAGAACGGGACCGGACCCCAACGTGTGGCAGGCGGACCGACTCCGCGCCTACCACCCGAAAGTGGGCGGGACATCGTGAGCGATCCTCGCTACCCGAGATCGCGTGTCACCGTCAAGCAGGTCGCGGAAGCCGCCGGCGTCGCCACCTCATCCGTGTCTCGCGTCTTCGCCCGACACCCGGACACCAGCAAGCGGATGCGCGCCAGAGTGCTCGAGGCGGCCGACAAACTCGGCTACGAGCCGGACCTGCTGGCCCGGGGACTCAGGAGCGGACGGACCGCGACGGTCGGCTTCGTGGTGCGCGACATCTCGTCCCCGCTGTTCGGCGACATCGTCAAGGGCGCGGAGGTGAAGCTGAGGCGGGCCGGGTACTCCATCCTGCTCGCCAACTCGGACGGCGACGCAGACCTGGACACCGACCACATCCGCCTGTTCAACCGGCGCCGTGTGGACGGGCTCATACTCTCGCTCGAGTCGGAGTCCAACCCGTCCACCCTGCGAGCGCTGGAACATCTGCGCGTGCCGGTCGTGCTGCTCGACCGCGAGATCCCGAGTCTGCAAGGGCAACGGGTGACCGCGGTGTTGTGCGACCACCGGACGGGAGCGCGCGATGCTGTGAGCGAGATGATCTCGGTCGGGCACCGCAGAATCGCCCTGATCACGGGTCCCGAGACCATCCGTCCCTCGCGGGAGAGGCTGGCCGGGTACCTGGAAGCTCATCGCTCGGGCCGCCTTCCCGTGGTTGACGAGCTCATCCGGCTGGGCAGTCACAGCGAGCGGTTCGGTAGGCGGCAGACCCGGGACCTCCTCAGTAGCGCAGATCCTCCGACGGCACTTCTGGCCGGAGGGGTCCAACTCGGGATCGGAGCGCTGAACGCGCTATCGGAGGTCGGGCTGGTTCCCGGGCCCCGGTTCAGTGTCACGGTGAGCGATGACATCCCTGCTCTGAGTCTGCTCTCGCATCCGTTGGCCCTGATCCGTCGGGATCGGCACCGGATGGGCGAAGCTGCCGCCGGATTGATGCTTACCATGCTTCAGGACGAGGGGAGTCTCCCGGATCCCGTGTCCGTACCGACCGTCTACCTTCCGGGTCAGTTGGTTGCGCCGGTCCCTGGCACAGTGACGATGCTCGATGATCCTCGTGAGGGAGGTAACCCGCAATGATCCGATTCCCTGTCCCGGTAACCGTCCGCTCCGTCGATGTGGCCATGGTGCGGGGTGCCCTCCCCCAACCCATCCGGTTCGGAAACTGGCTGATGACGTACCGGGACTTCGCGCTCGTTCGAGTATCGGTGGAAGAAGGGGCGGACGGGTTCGCGTTCACGCTGACACGGAACGGTCCGGTTACCGAGGCGGTGCGAATCCTGCGTGACTCCTACGTAGGTCTGACCGTCGAGTCGCCCGCAAGCGCGTTCACCCGGGCTTGGAGCACCAACCCGATGAGCCTGTCCAGCGGTGTCGGTTTGCGTGCCCTGTCCTTGGTCGATCTCGCCCTCTGGGACGCCGCCACCAGGACTGCCGGCGTGTCCGTCGCCGAGGTTCTGGGAGGCCGCCCGGGGCCCGTCCCGGTCACCGCGATCGCGGGGTACCCGCCCACGATGGAACCCGAGGGAGTTCGTCGCCAGGTCGCAGCGCTGTGGGAGGCAGGTTGGCGGCGCTTCAAGATGCCGGTCTCTGCGACATGGCAGGAGACCTACGACCGGCTGGCCGCGGCGAGAGATGCGGCGCCGTCGGCCAGGCTGGCCCTCGACGCGGCCTGGACCCTCAGGACGGTGTCCGATGCGGTCGAGTTCTGCGAAGGGTTGCCGGTCGAACTCGAGTGGTTCGAAGACATGTTCCTCCCCGGCGACGCCGCTCAACTTGCGGAACTGCGGAGCGCTATCGACATCCCTATCGCGGTGGGTGACGAACAGGGGGGTTCCTACTACCCGGAGGCCCTGCTCCAAGCCGGGGCGGTTGACGTCGTGAGGCTGGATGCCACATGCATGGGCGGCGTGACCCGCTTCGTGGAGATGGTCGGCAAGGTCCGGCAGGCTTCGGTGAGCCCGTCTCCCCACATGAACGCCCACGTTCACTCATCGCTCCTGAACGGCCTCGGTATCGCGGACGTAGCGGTCGAATGGGGCGTTCCCGGGAGCGGGGTGGACCCCTTCGCCGACTCGCTCCGGCAGCCGGTGGTCAAGGACGGGTACATGGAGCCGCTGGGGTCGGGTCCCGGTTTCGGCGCCCTTGTCAACCCCGCGTGGCTCGCCGAGCAGGAGGTTGACGATCCCGAGGGTCTCGTTGCGAGTCTCTGCGGTTAGCCGACGATGCGGCACTCGCCGGTCTTGGGCACCAAGGCAGCGAACCTCCGGGGAATACGGCTTTCTTGGGAGGTGTGAACATGCGGATCTTTGAGGCTCGGGATCGCCGCTTCGGCGGATACGTAGAGGATTACGAGGTGGGCGATCTGTACCGGCACTGGCCGGGGAAGACCATCACGGACGCCGAGAACCATCTCTTCTGCCTGCTGACCATGGCGACCAGCCACCTGCACATTGACGGGCACCACATGAAGACCTCCGACAGTGTCTTCGACCGCCCGGTGGTGGTGGGCTCGTATGTCTACTCGCTCCTGCTGGGGATGAGTGTCCCCGATATGTCGGGCCGGGCGCTGGCCAACCTCGGTACGACGGACCTTCGCCATGAGGCCCCGGTGTATCCCGGTGACACCCTGTACGGGGAGTCGAGCGTGACGGAGGCGCGGCTGAGCAACTCGCGTCCGGACGCAGGTGTGCTCACCTTCGAGACGAGGGGTCGCAATCAGGACGGGGCGGTCGTGGCCAGGTACACCCGCTCGGTGCTCCTGCCCAGGCGCGACGACCATGGCTGAACAGGGACCCCTGTCCGATGTGCGGGTGATCGACATGGCGACGATCATCGCCGGACCCGGAGCCGCTCGACACCTCGCCGACTTCGGAGCCGACGTGATCAAGGTTGAGGCGCCGGGAGGCGACGCGACACGCAGGTTGGGTTGGACCGAACCCGGCGGCGATGACTCCTACTTCTGGAAGATGGCGGGCCGCGGCAAGCGCAGCATCGTTCTCGATCTCAAACATCCCAAGGGTCATGAAGCCATGCTGCGTCTCGTCGACACCGCCGACGTGCTGGTGGAGAACATGAGACCCGGGAAGCTCGAGGGACTGGGCCTGGCTCCGGACCTGCTCCACGAGCGCAATCGCCGTCTCGTGATCCTGAGAGTCACGGGGTTCGGCCAGAGCGGCCCCTACGCGTCCAGGCCCGCGTTTGCCACGCTGATCGAAGCGATGAGCGGTCTGTCCGCCATTAGCGGACTGGCCGACGGGCAGCCACTGCTTCCTCCGATACCCCTCACCGACGAGGTCACCGGGATACTCGGTGCCTTCTCGGTCATGGTCGCGCTCCGGCACGCCGAGAACACCGGCGAGGGACAGGTCATCGACCTCAGCCTCCTGGAGTCGACCCTCCAACTCATGGGGCCCCTACCTTCCGCATACGCCCACCTCGGCTACCTGCAACCCAAAATGGGAGCAGGCCTTCCCTGGACCGTGCCAAGAGGTACGTATCAGTGCTCCGATGGTGCTTGGGTTGCCCTTTCATGCTCGAATGACGCGGTTGCGGAGCGCGTGCTCAAACTCATTGGCGCCGCCGGGGATCCGCGCTTCGCCACCTTCCAAGCCCGCTTCAACAACCGTGACGATCTCGAAGCCCTCATCGTCGACTGGATCGCGGTTCGCACGAGCGACGAGGTGATGGGACGTTTCAGGGAAGTCGATGCAGCAATCGCACCGGTGTGCACCATGGCCGAAGTCTTCGCCGATGAACAGGTCCAGCACCGGAACGCAATCATCGAGGTAGACGGCGTTCAGATGCAGGGAATCGCACCCAGGTTGTCTTCGTCCCCTGGAGAGGTACGTTTCGCAGGCAGATCCCTGGGCGCCGACACGGCGAAAGTCCTCTCGGAGCTCGGCGTCGAAGTACCACCAGAAGTGAGTGGTGAGTAGTGAGTGGTGAATGGTGAGTAGTGAATGGTGAATGGTGAATGGTGAATGGTGAGGTTCTAACCCATCACGAGCCACCAGCCACCAGCCAGGCCAGAGGCCCTCGGATCCTGATGCGATGCCCGGTCGCCCCACAAGCCACAAGCCACAAGCCACCATCCCATTGACGGTGCTGAGTGCCCTAGGTAACGTCCTGAGGCGGTCACTTGTCCGCTGTGACCGCTGATCGGGAGGTAAGACATGGAGATCGTTGGCTACGCCGACAGGCTACGCGCCCAGCCGGGAGAGACCATAAGCTTCATGGTCAGTTGCCAGGCGCCGAGCTTCAAGGCCCAGTTGGTCCGGGTCGCCCACGGGGATGACAACCCCGACGGGCCCGGGTCCAAGATCTACGACCTCGACTCGGCTGCCAACGGCGAGTATCCCGGACGGTTCCAGAAGCTCAATCCCGGTTCTTTCGTCATGGTGCCTGACGACCCCCGCCTGCGGCTGGACGGGAGCTTTACCATCTCGGCGTGGATCTACCCGACCACCACCGGCAAAGGCCTCCAAGGTGTGGTGACCAAGTGGGACTGCCCGACCGGCGCCGGATACGGGCTGTTCGTCGACGAGGATGGCGCCGTCTCCTTGCGGGTCGGCGACGGCGGGAGGGTCGACACGGTCACCACCGGCGTGCCGATGCTGAACTCCAAGTGGTACTTCGTCGCCGGCACCTACGACGCCGGCGACGGTTCGATGCGCGTCTACCAGACTCCCCTTGACCACTGGCCCCTCCAAGACACAGCCGGCGAAGCCGGAGCAAATGCATCGGAGGGACCCGGCCGGACCGGCGCCGCGCTGGTGATCGGCGGCGCCAGTCGCGGTCAGAACACCGGCATCGGCACGGTGGGCTGCCTCTACAACGGCAAGGTCGACAACCCGGCCATCCTCGGGCGGGCTCTCGCACCGGAGGAGATCGCGGCTCTCAGAGGCGATCGGTCGTCTGTGGCAGGCGACGCGGCGCTGGTCGCCGCATGGGACTTCGGGCGCGACTTCTCCACGTCCATCGTGACCGACGGCTCTCCCAACGGCCTGCACGGTGAGGCGCTCAACATGCCCGGACGGGCCGTCACCGGTCACAGCTGGAACGGTGGGGTGATGGACTTCAAACAGGCCCCCGACCAGTACGCCGCCATCCGCTTCAACGACGACGACCTCGACGACGCCCGCTGGGATGTGGACTTCGAGTACACGGTGCCCGAGGACCTGCGGAGCGCCATGTACGCGTTCCGGCTGACCACCGAGGACGCCGAGGACTACATACCGTTCGCGGTACGGCCCAGGAACGGGGAGCAGACCGCGAAGATCGCCTTCCTGCTCGGGACATATACCTTCCTTGCCTACGCCAACGAGCACCTCGCCAACAACCCGGTCATCATCGAGTACCTGGAAGGCAAGGAGCTGGAGATCGAGTTCCCGCTCCTCCCGCACGAGCACTACATGGTCGACAACAAGCTGGGCGGCCTCTACGACCTGCACACCGACGGCGGCGGGATCTGCTACTCGACGATCCGCCGGCCGATCGTCAACTTCCGGCCCAACAACAAGCAGCGGACGATCGGCGCCGGACTGGGCGCACCGGTCCTGCTGTCGGCCGACCTGCACCAGATGGACTGGATGGAGAGCCAGGGATTCGAGTTCGACGTCATCACCGACGAGGACATCCACTTCGACGGCTTGGACATCCTCTCCGGGTACAACGTGGTGATGTCGGACGCCCATCCCGAGTACTGGACCGAGGACATGCTCATCGCCTTGGAGGCCTACCTCAACGCGGGGGGCCGGTTCATGTACCTGGGGGGCAACGGGCTCTACTGGATCACCTCGGTCGACCCCGAGCGCCCTCACGTCATCGAGGTGCGCCGTTGGAACGGCACCGGTTCGTGGAGGACCGACTTCGCGGAGAGCCATCACAGCACCACGGGGGAGCCGGGCGGCCTGTGGAGATTCCGCGGCTGGGCGCCCCAGCGATTGGTGGGTGTCGGGATGACCGCCCAGGGCGGCACCGGCACCAACTCGGCCTACCGGCGCCTACCCGACAGCTTCGACCCGCGGGCTGCCTTCATATTCGAGGGGATCGGGGACGATGAGGAGATCGGCGGCTTCGACACCCTCAACCTGGGCTGGGGAGTGGCAGGCTACGAGATGGACCGGGCGGACCCCGCACTGGGGACTCCTGCCCACGCCCTGGTCGTGGCCACGGCGACCGACTTCGACGACAGCTTCCACCATGTCGTCGAGGAGGTGATGCACATGAACTCCGAGCAGACCGGCACCACCAACGACATGGTGCGGGCGGACATGGTGTTCTTCGAGTACCCGAACGGCGGAGCGGTCTTCACCACCGGTTCGATCGCCTGGAGCGCCGGCCTCTCCCACAACGACTACGACAACAACGTGTCGCGCATCACCGCCAACGTGCTCAGGAAGTTCGCCTCCGACGACACTCTCCTCTAGTCCGATCGTCTGTTGGCTCATACGTAGATGCGGCGCCGATGACGCGGTGGCCAATACGGAGTCCGGCTACGGCCGGCTGTAGTCCCGTGTGTCTCTCGCGTGGCCCTAATCAGCGCTATCAAGCCAGTGACACCAGAGAGACCGGCTGCTGATCGCAAGACGTTTCTTGTACTTGAAGGCCGGCGACCAAGCAGAGACTTCGACGCGGGCTGCGTCAAGGTCAACGACGGCTTCAAGCGCGGGAATGAGATCGGTGTCCGAGGACATCAGGATCCCAACATCGTATTCGTTCCGAACTGCCATGAGCACGAAGTCGACAGCGAGCGACACATCGACACCTTTCTCTTGGGGCTTCTCCCTCGGCCAGTTGTTCGGATATCGGAGGGGCCGAGTGACAACTTGGACGCCTTCAAGTCTGGACCAAGCCGCCGACTGGCGTAGACAGGCTCGGTTCCCCTTCGGATCCTTCGTCGGGTCCGGAATCCCTCTGTACAGGCGTACACCCGCGAGGGTGCGCTCGAACGGACTCCCTTCGACCATCAGCCGACCGAGGGTGAGCGGATTGACTTGCCCCGCCCAGTGAGGAATCGTCGCCGTCGATGGATAGAACGCTTCAGAGCAGACATGTAGACGTTCTGGTAGTCCACGAACAGTACAACCCGATCAGCCATTATGTGGTCTCCGGTTAGCGCTTCCCGCGGCGGGTCTTACAAGATAATCCCCACCAGTTCGGGTCACAGAACCCGAACGGTGGGGAACATTGACGCAAACATACCTGATCAATTCATACATGTCAATTAGAACGCCCAGGCGAGGCGCGGCCGGGCGTGACGATGGCGGTGGCCATTGTGTAGGAGGTGTCGTTGCGAGTCCGACTGGATAACAACTGCGGGATTTAGGAGGTCGGTGTAGGGTGCGGATCATGACTACCTGGCTCGAAGAGAGACCCGGCCCGGCCCGGACCAGGCCCAATGTACGTATCCCCATGCGCGACGGTGTCGAGTTGTCGGCCGACCTGTTCTACCCGGAATCGGACGATCCGGCTCCGGTGATCATCAAGTACTACCCCTACCGCAAGGACGACGGCCTGCGAGTCCTGACCGTGTACCGCGCCAACTACTACGCCGCCCACGGCTACATAACCGCCCTGCTCGACGTGCGCGGGACGGGCGGCTCGGCGGGGGTGTGCGACCGGATGCTGCGGCTCCAGGAGTGGGAGGACGGCTACGACGCGGTCGAGTGGCTGGCCGCCCAGCCGTGGTGCACCGGGTCGGTGGCGATGACCGGGGTCTCGTACGGGGGCTACTCGGCCCTGCTGACCGCGGCCCAGGCGCCCCCCAGCCTCAAGGCGATCGCTCCGATCTACGCCGGCTGGGACTGCTACGAGAACAGCCACCAGGGCGGGATGTGGCAAACATCGATCTGGACCGGGGCCTACAACGCCATGATGATCGCCCTGTCCGGGGCGCCCCCGGCCGCCGACCCCGAGGGCGCCTGGCTGGAGATCTGGGAGGAGCACCTCGCCAACAACAAGCCCTGGCTCGAGGCGTGGATGCACAACCCGGTCGACGGACCCGTTTGGCACGAGGGGTCGGTCCGCTACGGGCTGGACAACATCGACGCCGCCACGTTCATCATCGGCGGCTGGCACGACATCTTCGTCTCCGACCCGTTCTACATGTACATGAACCTGAATCCTGGCGTGCCGAAGAAGCTGATGATGGGCCCTTACCTGCACATTGCTCCCGATATCGGAGCCCCCGGGGAGCGTGTCGACCACCTGCACGAGATCGTGCGATGGTTCGACCAGTACGTGAAGGGCGAGGACACCGGCATCGCGGAGGAGCCACCCGTCAACATGTGGGTGCGCGCCTACGACCGTCCCCAGGCCCGGCGGGAGGGCGCCAACGGCTACTGGCGTTCCGAAGCGGAGTGGCCGCTCGCTCGGGCGACGGACGAGGCCCTCTACCTGCATCCCCGAGGGCGGCTGGCCGAAGACGCCCCGGTGAGCGGGGAAGGTGGAAGCGTCTCCTACGATTACGACCCGGTGGTGGGTGTCTCCACGATGGGCCTGATAACCGGTTTCGGCGCCGACGTCGGTCTGCCGCTGGACCAGCGCCGGGAGGCGGTGGGCTCGGCGGTGTTCATCGGCGAGCCGCTCGATGCGGATGTCGAGGTCACCGGATTCCCCGAAGCGACCCTATACGTGTCGTCCACAGCCGAGGTCACCGCCTTTTCGGTCAAGCTGATCGACGTCCA
Organism: Candidatus Spongiisociaceae bacterium; assembly: GCA_965219685.1. GTDB lineage: Bacteria > Actinomycetota > Acidimicrobiia > Spongiisociales > Spongiisociaceae > JAPPFW01. Next base: position 3,689,740 of record CBDCOH010000002.1, read on the forward strand.
TCCCGACGGTCCCTGGGCGCTTGTGTCCAGGATCATCCAGAACACGGCTCAGCGGAACTCCCGGACCGATCCGGAACCCCTGGTACCCGGCGAGGTGACCGAGCTCAACATCGAGTTGGAGGCCGCCTCCTACGTGTTCGGGGCGGGCCACCGGATGGGAATCATGATCTCGAGCTCGGAGTTTCCGCTGCTCTGGCCCTTGCCGCAGAGCGCCATCAACACCATCCACATGGATGCCGATCATCCCTCCCGGGTAACCATCCCGGTGGTGCGCAACCCCGACTCCGGCCTGCCGCCGCCCGACTACCGCCCGGCTCACCCGGTCGACATACCGGGTACCGCCGAGCCGCTGCGCTGGGACCTGGTGGAGGACCTCGCCGGTACGGAGGTGAGCGTGGTGGTCTCGACGGGTGGGGAGGCCGTCTTGGACAACGGCGCCCGGGTGTACTCCCATGTGGACTTCAAGGTCACCACCGATCGGGCCGATCCCGCCAACTCAAGGGTCGAGTCCGGCTACCGCTACGACGTGGACCACGGCACCGCCATGACCGAGGTCAAGAGCACCGGCCGCGTGGAGGGGAGCGCCGACGCCTTCCACGCCGTGACAGCACTCGAGGTCCGCAGCGACGGGATGCCCTGCTTCTCCCGGACCTGGCACAGCTCGGTCCCTAGGGGATTCCTGTGAGCCTGGACCGGGCCTACGAGTCGGCGATCGGGGATGACCGCTCCCATGTGATCCACCCATTCAGCCAGCTCGCCACCACCGAGATCACCGCCGACGACATGTACGTGGGAGGGGAGGGCTGCTTCCTGCAGGACGCCCGAGGCAACCGGCTGTTCGACGCCAACGCCGGGCTCTGGTGCGTGAACATCGGTTACGGGCGGACCGAGATGGTGGAGGCCATCGCCGAGCAGACCGCCCGGATGAGCTACGGCCAGATCTTCGCCGGGAACGCCAACCTGCCGTCGGCCGAGCTGGCGGGCCGGATCGCATATCTGGCCCCCGACGGTCTCAACAAGGTGTTCTTCAGCACCGGAGGTTCGATCGCCAACGAGACGGCGGTGCGCACAGCCCACCACTACTTCCGGCTGCAAGGCAGGGACAGCAAGCGGTTTGTGCTGAGCGTCGACCAGTCGTACCACGGGTCCACGTACCTGGCGGCCTCGCTCACCTTCTCGGGGAACTACCACGAGACGTTCCACGTGGTGGACGTGGTCCGCAAGGTCGCCTCCCCCTACCAGTACCGCGCGCCGGGGGGCCTGGGCGGCGAGGACTTCGTCGACTACCTGGTGGACGACCTGGAACGGACCATCACCCGGTTGGGCGCCGACAACATCGCGTGCTTCATCCTGGAGCCGGTGCTGGGCGCCGGAGGGGTGATCGTGCCGCCCGACGGTTACCACGCCCGGATGGTGGAGGTGTGCCGGGCCAACGACATCTTCGTGATCGCCGACGAGGTGGTGACCGGGTTCGGCCGCCTGGGCCACTTCATGGCCGCCGAGACGGTGTTCGGGATGGAAGCCGACATGATCACCCTGGGCAAGGGGATCAGCTCGGCCTACCAACCCCTGGCAGCCACGCTCGTGTCGGACCGTATCCACGATGTCATCAGCTCGTCCAAGGACCCCGACCAGATCTACGCCCACGGGTTCACCCACTCCGGCCACCCTGTGTGTTGCGCGGCCGGCCTCGCCAACCTCGACATCATGGAACGGGAGGACATCTGCGGACATGTGACCCGGGCGGGGTCCGGATTCCAGGCCCGGCTACGGGATCTCCATGACTCGGCACTGGTGGGCGAGGTCCGAGGCATGGGTTTCATGGCGGCAGTGGAACTCGTCCAGGACCGCGACACCAAGGCGGTCTTCCCTCCGGAGGTCGGGATATCCGGCCGGGTAGAGGCCCACTGCCGGAGCCAGGGCCTGATCGTGCGACCCCTGCGCCAGCACATCATCCTGTCGCCGCCCCTGGTCATGACGGCCGAGCAGGGTGAGTGGGTGGTCGGGGTAATCCGCGGGAGTCTCGAACGGGTGGAGTCCGACCTCCGGGCCGAAGGGATACGCTGACCGGACACGAGTCGCGGACCGGGAGGTCGTACGTCGATGTCTAGCGTCCCCATCCTGGCAGCCGTCTCCCGCGATACGGGTTCCGACCTGGAACTCGAAGAACTCCGCCTGGAGGAACCCGGACCGGGGGAGGTGCGGGTCCGGATCGCCGCCGCGGCCATCTGCGCGAGCGACACTGCATACATAGACGGCGCGTGGGACGCACCGAGGCCGGCGGTGTTCGGACATGAAGCGGCTGGCGTGATCGACGCCGTCGGCGCCGGCGTGGAGGATGCCGACCCCGGTGATCGGGTGGTTGTGACCCTGGTGCGCAGTTGCGGGTCGTGCCGCCATTGCCTCCGGGGGGAACCGGTCGCATGCCGGGGCGAGTTCGGACTGGACGAGCGACACCCGACACGCGACCGGACGGGTAGGCCGGTGCACCGGGGTCTCCGGGTCGCCGCCTTCGCGTCGGCCGTGCTCGTTCACCGCTCCCAGGTCGTGAAGGTGGGCGCCGGGATCCGCCTCGATGCCGCCGCGCTGCTGTCGTGCGGGGTGCTGACCGGTGTCGGATCCGTGTTCAACACGGCGGACGTCCAGTCAGGCTCGCACGTCGTCGTGCTCGGCTGCGGCGGTGTGGGACTCAACGTCTTGCAGGGGGCCCGCATCGCGGGCGCGGCCACGGTTACGGCGGTCGACCCGGATCCCCGCAAGCTGGCCGCCGCGCGACGGTTCGGCGCTAGCGGCGCGGTCGGCTCCGGTGACGATGTCGATGCCGCCGTCTCGGAAGTCACCGGCGGAGAGATGGCCGACTACGTGTTCGTGGCCACCTCCTCGGTGACGGCCATCGAGACAGGCTTCGGTCTGCTGGCCCGGATGGGAGCCCTCGTGATCGTGGGCATGCCCCCGACCGGAGCCACCGCAACGCTCGATGCCGGCTCGGTGGCGGCCTCCAACCAGCGGGTTCTCGGTTCGAAGATGGGTACCACCCGGCCGGCCGAGGACATTCCCAGGCTGGCCGACCTGTACGCGGAAGGCCGGTTGGAGCTTGACGGCTTGATAACCGGGCGTTACCGGTTCGAAGACATCAACGAGGCGCTGGAGTCGTCCCGCCGGGGCGACGCGCTGCGAAACTTGGTGATCATGGCGGACGAGCTGATTCCATGAAGATCTCCGGGTTCGAGACCTTCGTGGTGGCCAACCCGCCTCCGGGCTTCGGCGGCCGCTACTTCATATTCGTGAAGCTCACCACCGACGACGGGATCGTCGGCTACGGCGAGCACTACGGGGCCACGTTCCGGCCGCTGGTCGTTGAGGCGATGCTGCGAGACGTTGCCGGGGCGCTCCTGATCGGAGAGGACCCCTTCCGGATAGAGCGCTTCTTCCGCCGCGCCTACGGGCGAGGCTTCACGGCCCGGCCCGACGTGTCGATGGCCGGAGTGGTCAGCGCCCTCGAGATGGCCTGCTGGGACATCATCGGCAAGGCCCTGGACAGGCCTGTCCACGCGCTGTTGGGCGGCCGGGTCCGGGACGCGGTCCGCTCCTACACCTATCTCTATCCAGAACTCGGCGAAGAAGGCGACGTGTACGCCGATCCTGAACTGGCGGCCAGCCGAGCTGCCGAGTACGCCGCTCGAGGGTTCACCGCTGTCAAGTTCGACCCGGCCGGTCCCTACTCGTCGATGGGTGGCTACCAGCCGCTCCTGGAACGGATCGATCTGTCCGTGCGGTTCTGCCGAGCGATCAGGGAGGCCGTCGGGACCGGCGCCGACATCCTGTTCGGAACGCACGGGCAGTTCACGCCCGCCGGCGCCATCCGCCTCGCCAAGGCCCTCGAGCCCTTCGACCCGCTGTGGTTCGAGGAGCCTGTCCCGCCCGACGACATCCCGGGGATGGCCCGTGTCCGCAGCCGCACGTCCATCCCGATCGCGGCCGGCGAGCGCTTGGTCAACAAAGTCGAGTTCGCCCAGGTCATCGCGGCGGAGGCGATCGACATCGCGCAGCCCGACCTGGGACGGTGCGGGGGCTTGCTCGAGGGCAAGAAGATAGCCTCGATAGCCGAGGCTCACGGCGTGCAGATCGCTCCGCACTGTTACAGCGGTCCCATCGTCGGCGCCGCCAACCTGCAGTTGGCCGCATGCACGCCCAACCTCCTGGTTCTCGAGGCGATCAAGGACTGGGGCGGGTTCCACGCCGAACTGCTGAAGGCCCCTCTTCGGCTGGAGGGCGGGCACACCATCGTTCCGTCTGCGCCGGGTCTGGGAGTGGAACTAGACGAGGAAGTCGCCCGTGCACACGCCTTCGACGGCGAGGGCCTGCATATCGAGATGGTGGACGAACCGGTCGACTACGGGAGTGGTGAGTGGTGAGTGGTGAGTGGTGGTTCGTGGCTGGTGGCCCGTAACCAATCTCACTGACGGGACACCTGGCGCCAGGCGCCCCGGCCCGAGGTTGCAGGGAATGTTCACGCTGATGCCGGTACCACCGGTTCGGGGCTACCGACCGTGATCTGATCCTCGCGAAGTCGGGCCTGAGCGAGGTCGTAGGCGGCCTGCCGACGGATCCAGAATTCGGCGTTGGACCATCCGACTTTCTCCAGACGGATCGCCATCTCTGGTGAGATGCCGGCATGCCCGTTGAGGACGCGGGAGAGCGTGTGTCGGGCGACGCCCAGCATGCGCGCAGCTTCGGTCACAGTGAGCCTTCCCGCCAGGCAACCCTCCCGGAGGCTGATCCCCGGATGAGTGGGGTACTCGATGGACATCGTTTCGCTCCTCCTAGTGGTAGTCGACTAGGTCCACGTCGAACGCATCACCTTCCTCAAACCTGAAGACAATCCGCCAGTTGCGTGACACGCGAATACTCCAGAAACCCGCAAGCTCTCCCTTGAGCGGGTGGAGTTGATACGTGGGAAGATGGAGATCTTTGACCTTCTCGGCCACATCGAGGTCCGAGAGTATGGTCGCAATCCGCGCCTGGTGTGTCGTGTGGACCTTGCGGAAATCTCCACGTTCGTGTGCCCTCCTGAGCCCTCTGTGGCGAACGTTTCGGATCACCACTAAGAAAGCGTACCGTGTACCGGTATCAGTATCAGCCTAGTAGGACGGCGGGTCTTGTCGGATCGTTTGTAGCATCTCCGTGACGACCGTGTCTTGTTAACAATCACAGCAATAGGCTAACACCTACTGCCACTACTTGCTATCGTGTAGGGTCGCGCAGGCAGCGTTCATCGGCTAGTGCCTCGAGAAGCTGGCTGTAGGCCTCGAGTCCGGGTTCGGACTCGGGCACGTCCAGCAGTTCGCCACGGGCGTCGGCGACCGGGGCTGTTGCATCCTGCAGGGTCGTATCGCCCTTCCAAGCCTCGCAGACCGCACTGATGTCAACCAGCAACTCGTCCTCGGTCACGTCCGCAAAGGCGGTTCCCCCGGCTGCCGACTGCAACTGGTCGATCAGATCGGGTTGTGGCGAGGCCGGCTGCTGGGCGGGCGTCGTACCGGACGTGTCGGATGCCGGACACCAGGAACACTCCTCGATCTTGGCGGTGGTGGACGGTTGCTCCTCAGCCCGGGCGGTGGTGGACGGTTGCTCCTCCACGTCGGTCGTGGGCGGGGTCTGCTGTTCTACCTCGGTGCCGGGTCCGTGACAGGAGGTTGACGCCAGGAAGGCGGTCAAGATCCATGGAGCGAGCCGCGATACCTTCAACGGGGGATGACGGGGAGGAGCACGTGGCTGGGGCGGTCCCGGTTGTGGAACACCCGCTGGGTCGCCGGTTGCATGGAGGTCTCGTTCCACAACTCGCCGCCCATGTTCGGGTTGCGGTCGAATCGGGGGAAGTTGCTGCTGGACACTTCCACCCGGATCCGGTGTCCTGCTTTGAAGACCTGGCTGGTCTGCCACATGTCGATGGTGAACTCGTAGGGCGTTCCCGGAGTCATCAGGCTCGGGTCGGTGACCGAGTCCCGGTACCGGGCCCGGCGGATCCCCTCGCACACGATGATGGCCCGCCCGTCCGGATGGACGTCGCAGAGGGTGGCGGTGAAGTCCGTGTCCGGCGCCGAACTGGAGGCGTGGAGGGTCATGGTCACCGGGCCGGTGACCTCTAGGTCGCGATCGAGGCGGTCGCCGGTGTATACGAGAACGTCGGACCGCTCCTGCAGCACGGCGCGGTCCTTGGGACCGGCGTTGTCGAGCATCACATCACATCCGCCGAGGGTGGGGACGGGATCGGCCGGGTTGTACACGAACCGGTCGGGCGGTTCCTGCCCCGGAGGCTCGAAAGAGACCGTGCCGTCACCGGCGAGCGACCGGGCGTCTCCTCCGCTGTGCAGGTAAAGGGGCCGGTACTCGGTGCGGGCCAGGGGCCACTCGTCCTCGCTGCGCCACTCGGCGTCGCCCATCACGTAGATCCGCACGGGGGGTTCCCTGTCCACACCGTTGTCGATGCCCTTGAGCCGGCGGTCGTACCAGTCGAGATGCAGGCCTGGCAGGTCGAACTCGCCCCCCGGTCCCAGGTCGATGTCGCCGTTGCGGTCGGCCCGATCTAGATCGTGGGACCACGGGCCGATGATGATCCGGGTCAGATCCCGCGCCGTCGCCGACCCGCCCCCCTGCTTGAGGCCCGCGTAGGCCTTCATGACCTCCCGTGACAGGTTGTCGTACCAGCCGGTGACGAAGTGGGCGGGGGCTTCGATCATCCCGTACTTGTCCTTGAGGCCGTAGGTCTGCCAGGACTCGTCGAAGGTGGGATGGTCCAGGAACTTCCAGTAGGCGGGCCGGAAGATGCCCGACACCGCCTCGCGCAGCGGCATGTGGCGGTAGAGGGCCTCGACATCGAGGAACTCGAAGCTGGTGCAGTTCATCGTTCGGCGCCCGCTGTTGATGCCCCACACGAAGTTCTGCAGCTGGAGCACGCCTCCGTCCATCAGGAAGTAGCCGAAGTTGTCCTCCTGGTTGCCCACCGGCAGGATGCCTTTGAGAGCGGGATGGCCCGACAGGGCCGCCTGGAGTTGGGTGAAGGCCACATAGGACTGCCCGAAGGTGCCGATGTTCCCGTCGCACCAGGGCTGGGCGGCCAGCCAGGCCAGCGTATCGGCCCCGTCGGGGGCCTCGAAGATGTAGGGGACGTAATCGCCACCCGAGTCGTACCGGCCCCGGCAGTCCTGCATCACCGCCGCGTACCCCCCGCCCAGGAAGCGGGGCACCCACTCCTGGAGGTAGGCCAGGTCGGTGCAGATCTCTCCACTCTGCTTCCCGTAGACGGTGCGGCACAGGAGCGTGGGAAACGGGCCGTCGCCGGGCGGGAGGTATATGTCGGCCGACAGGTCGACGCCGTCCCGCATCGGCACCATCACGTCGATCATGACCGAGACCCCGGCCCGAACCTCCTCTATGGCACCCATCTCGTCTCCCTCCAGGACGGTGGCTCGACAGGGCAGCGAACCCGAAAGACAGATTCCCGTCCGGCGTCCAACGGTAGCGGCGCGCCGAAATCGGTGGCGGGGTCGACCGGTGCGGGTGTACGGTGATGCGGAGTACGCACAAGGCGAGGACGGAGAGGTCGGGATGATCATCGACACGCATGTCTGGCTCTCGAAGCCGGAGCATTGGGGCGACCAGGACATCATGGACGATGCGATGTACAAGGCGGGCTGGGCCGCCCGGGGACTCGGTACCACGACCGGGCTCACCAAGGGTACGAACGCCGAGCAGATGGTGGAGATCATGGACGAGGCGGGGGTCGACATGGCGGTCTGTCACTCTGTGAAGGTGCCCCGTCTCAACACCCACGTGCCCACCGAGTGGGTGATCTCGGAGTGCGCCAAGTTCCCCGACCGGCTCATCCCGATGGGCAGCGTCGACCTGCTCGGCGGCGTCAAGTCTCTCCGGGAGATGGAGGAGATCACCGCCATGGGGGGCGTCGGCATGAAGATGACCCCCGCTCCCAGCTACGGCATCGCCCTCAACGACGAGCGCCTGATGCCGATCTACGAGAAGGCTGCCGAACTAGGGATGATCCTCCAGATCCACACCGGCTGGTCCGGGTTCGGCCGGCTGGCCCTGCAGCATCCCATCCTGCTGGACGACGTGGCGGTACGCGTCCCCGAACTGAAGCTGATCGTGGTGCACGCCGGGGAGAACTACTACGAGGAAGTCGTGATGATGATGCTGAAGAATCCCAACATGTACGCCGGCACCGGCTGGTGGGGGTTCCTGCAGCCGCTGGAGACCAACGTGCGGTTCCTCAAGTACGCCAAGCACTTCATGGTGCTCGACAAGTGCCTGTGGGGCACCGACAACTTCGACTGCCGCGAGGACGTGCCCTACACGAAGTCATTCCCGAGGCTGGCCAGGGAACTGAACATCGCTCCGGGGTTGCCGGAGCTCACGGATGAGGACATAGACGCCTACCTCGGCGACAACGCAGCCCGGCTGTACGGGGTCGAAAGGGACTGATCGAAGCGATGACCCGAACCGGCCGGCCACGCCCGGGCATGGCCGAGGCCGACTTGGACACGCCTGCCTTGGTGGTCGATCTCGATGCCATGGAGCGCAACCTCGATCGGATGGCAGTCGCGGCTCGTGCGGCAGGTGTGGCCCTGCGCCCCCACGTCAAGACCCACAAGAGCGTCACCATCGCCCGGATGCAGTTGCAGCGGGGTGCGGTGGGTATCTGCGTCCAGACAGTCTCGGAGGCGGAGGCCATGGTCTCGGGCGGTATCCGGGATGTCTTCGTCGCCAACGAGGTGGTTGGCGCCGGGAAGCTCCGGCGCCTCGCCAGCCTTGCGCGCGAGGCCACGATCACCGCCTGCGTCGACGATCCGGGCAACGTCGACGATCTGGGAAGGGCGGTCCGTCGGGCGGGGTCGTCCGTCGGGGTGATGGTCGAGATGAACACTGCCGATTACCGGGCCGGGGTGCCGCCAGGCGAACCGCTTCTCCGTCTGGCCGAGCGGGTGGACGCTGCACCGTCTCTCCGTTTCATGGGGATACAGGCCTACAACGGGGTCGCCCAGCACATCAGGGATCACTCCGCCCGGCTGGCCGCTACAGAGCACAACACCGCCCTGGTGCAGGAGTCGGTCGACCTGCTGGCCCGGCACGGCATCCCTTGCGAGGTGGTCAGCGGTGGAGGCACCGGTACCTACAACCTCGAGGCCGCCTCAGAGGTGTACAACGAGATCCAGCCGGGCACCTATGTCTTCATGGACGCCGACTACCTGGCCAACCGGGACCGGATAGGAGGCCCGTTCCGGGACTTCGAGGTGAGCCTCTACGTGCTGGCGAGCGTAATGAGCCGCCGGCCCGGGATAGCGATCGTCGACGCCGGGCTCAAGGCCATCTCCCTGGGCAACGGTCTACCAATCGTCCAGGGCGGCGGGGCCCATTACAGGAGGTTCGCCGACGAGCATGGGGTGCTGGCTCCGTCCGACGCCAGGCTTCCGGAGCTAGGAGATCAGGTCTACCTGATACCGGTCAACTGCGACCCGACCGTCAATCTCTACGACCACCTCGCCGGTGTACGCAACAGTGTGGTCGAGACGGTCATCAGCGTCGACGCTCGTGGCTACTGAGACGATCCACAACTCTTTGACCAGCGTCCCCGGGAGGAGGGCTGCGTAGTGTGCAGGCCCAGGCAGCGATGCCGTCGCTGAAGCGTGGTCGACCTTTCGCTTGCGACTAAAGATCGTCTTCGCGAATGTTCGCCAACTTCATGAGGTGTCTCTGCAGTCCGCGCTTGAGGCTCGTATTTCGATGCACCGGCACCGAGACACGGATGTTCGTTCCTGGTTTGGTGTAGATGTGGTGACTTCCCTTTGTGCGCGCCAACTGCCAGCCACGAAGCTCGAGTAGCCGGCAGAGTCGCTTTCCGCTGATTGCCTTCATACGGCGATTTCGACAACCCGCCCTTTGTCTGAACCACGAGCCCCGCCGACATCGACAGATAGGCAACCCTCAACCGCTTCGTAGAGGTTGATCAACAACTCTTCGAAGGACTCCCCCTGCGTAGCACAACCAGGGATCGCCGGTACCTCCGCCCAGTAGCCACCCTCTTCTGCTTCATGAACGACGACCGCCAGCTTCATCTTTTGATCTCCTGTCTGATAGGTCGCCCACCCGCCATGCCTGCCGGACCGACTCCGAAGGGTTCCCGGTGATGACCTAGGGCTCAACTCTATCAATGACCGGCGGGTAATCAGCAGGCGTACCGGTCGGCGCTAGTCGTGGTCGTCGTCAGGTTGCCCGTGACCGCTTGGACCCCTCCCGGAGGGGAGTTCGTGCTCCGGCGCCTCCTAAAACTGGTGTGGCTCCCGGACGGACCGGGAGCCACACTTGGCTATTCGAAATGTTGGGGGGTTCTAGCCCTGTGGTTCGTCGCCGTCGGGACCGACGCCGGTGCCGAGCGGGGCGTTGATCCAGTCCACCAGGTCTTGGCGTTCGAGGAGGCGGTTGAACCAGACTTCCTCGACTTCGTAGTCCTGCCACTCCACGCCTTCGGCGATGTAGCCCTCTTCGCGTCCCGCTTCGAAACGCTCGGCGACCACGTTGCCGAAATAGGTGATCTCACCCGGCGTGAACATGTAGTCCTTGGCGTCTTCCAGCAGCGGGAAGTAGTTGAGCTCGGTCATGATGCGGGAGGTCACGATGCCGCCGAGGCTGGTGCCACCGGTCTGGTCCTTGGCCTCCTCGCCGACGAACTCACCCACGATGTCGGGATACTCGTCGAGGTAGCGGGAGGCCCGGTACCAGATCGCCAGCGAGCGCAGCACGGTCTCGGGGTTCTCCTCGAGCCAGTCGGCCCGCACGCCCTCGGTCGAGTACAGGATCGCCGAAGCCCCGAACAGTTCGAGGGGCGCCGCCACTACGTACTCCCCGGCCAGTTCTTCGGAATAGAGCATCCGCGCCTGGGCGGAAAGGTTGCCCGTGTAGTAGTCCGCCTCACCGCTCAAGTAGCCGAAGTTCATGGCTTCCATGCTCGGGTAGTACCTGAATTCGACGTCCTGCTGGCCCTCGGGGTCGAAGGTCAGGCCGATGTTCTCCAATAGGGCTCGCTCGAAGGTCGTCGGGAAACCCTCCGTCTTCACGAACTGCTTGCCCCGCATGGACTCGGCGAGTTCGGCCTTGGCGGCCTCCTCGTCGCCCAACCTATCGAGTGCCTCCTCGTACACCACCGTCTGGCCGGCTCTACCGATCAGCACGAATCCCTGGTACTGGTTGGTGATCAGGTAATTGCGGTACTCGGGGAACTCCTCGATGATGGTCCCGTAGCAGATCTGGCACGAGAAGAGCATGTCGATCTCGTCGGTCTGCAACTGCGTGTAGGGGATGCTCACGAACGGGATGATCTCCAGGTCGAGGCCGATCCGCGTGTCCATCCCGATTTCTGCCGCGTACGACCACAGGCGGTCATCGTATGAGGGGGTTGCGCCGATCCGGATGACCCCGCCCTTAGGCTCGTCGGGTGGAACGGTCAGGTCGATACCCATGTCCTCTTCCATGGGTTCTTCCATCTCCTCTTCCATCTCTTCTTCCATGGTCTCTTCCATGGCCTCTTCCATGGGTTCTTCTTCCATGGGTTCCTCTTCGACCATGGCAGCCGTCGTGGCAGTTGTCTGCGGGGCCTGAGTGGTCGCGGGGGCCTCCTCCTCGGCGTCGCCGCAGGCGACCGCCAACATCGCCAGAATGGCTAGTAGGAGTGTTCCTTTCCACCAGCGATTGCGCATATTCCCTCCCTTAGTCTCGGCGGCCCGCGCGCGCTTCTGGCCCGTCGGTCTCCGCCCGCTTGCGCTTATGATGCTTATCGAGGTTCGGCGTGTCAACAGTTATGCCGGACGTCTCATTGCGGAGTGCCTCCGTTCGGGAGGCTCGCCTCGACTACTAGAAGGTGTGGGAGATGACCATGAGACAGAGGATCATGCTCGATGTGCGGGTGCCGATGAGGGACGGGACCCTGCTGTCCGCAGATGTCTACCTGCCGTCAGACGGGGACTGTTTTCCCGTCCTGCTCACCCGGACCATCTACAGCAAGGAGAGCTATCCCGAGACCGACGGGGCGCGGCCGAACGGTTACGTGGGCTGGGGGGAACGGTTCATGGAAGGCGGCTATGCGGTTGTGATCCAGGACTGCCGGGGCCGCTACGACTCGGACGGGGTCTGGGAGGTCTACGTCCAGGACGAGGACGGTCACGACACCGTGGAATGGCTCGTCCGCCAGCCCTGGTGCGACGGCAACGTCGGCATGTTCGGTATCTCCTACCTGGGCTTCACCCAGATGCACCCCGCTCCGTTGGCCTCGGAGGGACTCAAGGCCATCCTGCCGATCGGGGCGACGCCGGACGGTTACGACATGTTCTGGCAGCAGGGCGCATTCCTGATGCAGCAGGCCAGCCACTTCCTCCAGATCGGCCGCCGCACCAGCCACGCGCAGGGGATGGCCATGCTGGCCGGCCTTCCAGGGGGGACGATGGGGGTGGGTGGCGGCAAGGCCGGTGAGCCCCCCGGCGACCTCTCGTACCTCTACGAGCGGATGCCTCTCTACTCGGCTTTCGACGAGTACGACGACGTGAAGATATGGAAGGAACTGCTCGACCACAACACGTACGACGCCTACTGGAAGAAGCGGATCGTGAACGGCCGCTACGACACGATCGAGGCACCCGCCTTCTTCCTGACCGGATGGTGGGACTGCACGGTCCGTCACATGTTCGAGGCGTTCGAGAACTGGACGCGGCACGCGCAGCCGGAGGCGCGCGCTAAGACCAAGATCATGTGCGGCCCCTGGACCCACACCCGCATCGGGGTGGCCGACTGGGGCCAGGATGTCCAGTTCGGCCCTGATGCCGAACTGGACATCTTCGCCCTGCATCGCCACTGGTACGACCAGCGCCTCAAGGGGATACCCACCGGTGTCGACGACGAGGCCCCACTGCAACTCTTCGTGTGCGGCGACAACGTGTGGCGAGGGGAGTACGAGTGGCCGCTGGCGCGTACCGAATACCGGGAGTTGTTCCTGCACGGGCAGGGTTCGGCGAATACGCGGCATGGCGATGGCGGCCTCATCTGGGATCCGCCGGCCGGCGAGCAGCCGCCGGACACCTACGTCTACGAACCTTCCGATCCGGTTCCGACGGTGGGTGGCCAGGTGGCGTACGTGGACCAGAGCGGACCGCGGGACCGGTCCGCGGTCGAGGAGCGGTCCGATGTGCTCGTCTATACCGGCGAACTCCTGAGTGCCGATCTCGAATGCACGGGACGGGTGACGGCGGTCCTGTTCGCGGCCTCCTCGGCGCCGGACACCGACTTCACCGCCACGTTGGTGGACGTGCTGCCCGACGGGAGGGCCATCAATGTCACCGAAGGGATCGTCAGGGCGAGGTGCCGAGGTGGTCGCCAGTCGCCCTCTCTGATCGAGCCCGGACAGGTCTACGAGTACCGGATCGACCTGTGGGAGATCTCCTGGGTGTTCAAGGCCAGCCACCGGATCCGCCTAGAGGTGTCGAGCAGCAACTTCCCCCGGTTCGACCGCAACACCAACCTAGGAGGCGACATCGGCCACGAATCCGGGTTCCGGTCAGCCGACCAGACCCTCTTCCACGATGCAGAACACCGAAGCCGGCTCGTCCTCCCGGTGATCCCGCGGTAGGTGATGGTGAGTGGTGAGTGGTGAGTGGTGAGTGGTGAGTGGTGAGTGGTGAGTGGTGAGTGGTGAATGGTGAATGGTGGTCTGAGTCAACCTTTAAGGGTACTAGGCGGTACACGACTCACGGGCAACGGGGAACGGGCAACTACCGACTAGCAACCAAATCAGAGGGCGCCGAAGCGGCGGACCACCCAGCGGCTTGCCAGGACTGTGGCGAAGAAGCCCACCACCAGGCCGGCCAGGAGGAGGATCCACGGGCCGGAGCCGAGTGGCACCGTACCGAATGCGGTGTTGCCGAACGAGGTGTAGATGATGCCTATCTGGAGGAGGAGGCTCACCGTCACCGAGATCCACAGCCACTTGTTGGTGAAGGGCGGCATCCGCTCCTGAACCCGGATTACGACCAGGCGCAGGTACTCGTGAATGACGAAGCCGGTGAAGGTTACGGTGCGAGCCGTCTCCAGATCCCAGAGGTCAAGGGCGACGAAGAAGGTGGCCAGGAGGATGATGGAGACGACCACCCCCACCGAGCCCACCAGGGCCGTCATGGACCGTCCCAACACGGCTCCGTGGCTGGGAGGTCGCCGCATCGTGTCCTTGGGCGCAGGGTCCACCGCCAAGGCGACCGCCGGCCCCGAATCGGTGACCAGGTTGATCCACAGTATCTGCACGGCGGTGATGGGGAGGTGGCCGAACACGGTTGCCACCAGGATGACAAGCACCTCCGCGAAGTTGCCGGTCAGGAGGTAGTTCACGAACTTCTTGATGTTGCCGAAGATGCGGCGTCCCTCCTCCACCGCCGAGACGATCGTTGCGAAGTTGTCGTCGAGTAGGACCATGTCGGAGGTGTCCCGGGCAACGTCGGTGCCCTTGATGCCCATGGCGATCCCCACGTCGGCGTTGTGGAGGGCGGGAGCGTCGTTCACCCCGTCGCCGGTCATGATCACCACGTCGTGATCTTCCTTGAGGGCTCTCAGGATCTTCACTTTGTGGCGTGGTTCGGCCCTGGCGAAGATGTCGGTGCGCTGGATCACCTCTCCGAGTTGGTCTCCCTCCATCTCTTCCAGTGACTTGGCCTCCACCGTCTCTCCCTTGAGCCCCACTTCCCGCCCGATGGCGGAGGCGGTCAGGCTGTGGTCCCCGGTGATCATCACGACCCGGATGCCGGCTCGACGGGCGTCTGCAATCGCCTCGGCAGCTTCGGGTCGGGGCGGGTCGCTCATTGCCGCCAGACCGGCGAAGGTGAGGCCCTCCTCGGCGGGCTCGGCGAGGGCTTCCTGAGGCTTGTAGGCGAGCGCCAAGACCCGAAGGGCCTGACCGGCCAGTGCCCGGTTCTTTTCCACGAGGGCGGATCGCTGTTCTGGCGTCATGGACACCACACCCTCGGGCGTGGAGACACGGCCGCAGAGTGGTAGGACGACCTCGGGTGCGCCCTTCGTGAGCATCAAACCGGTCCCGTCGCCCGGATCGTGAACGACGACCGACATCATCTTCCGCTCGGAAGCGAAAGGGATCTCGGCGGTCCGGTCGTAGCGTTCAAGCGAGACGCCGGCGCCCTCCGCGAACTCCAGCAGGGCGGTCTCGGTGGGGTCGCCCATATAGCCGTGGTCCGGATGGCGGTGGGCGTTGTTGCACAGACCCGCCGAGAGCACCGCCATCGAAAGCGGCCCGTCCGTGATCCCGGCGGTCAGGTGGTCGGTGTCGATGTCCCCGGCGACGGTGGAGACCCGGCGCACCGTCATCCGCCCTTCGGTGATCGTTCCGGTCTTGTCGCTGCATATCACTTGCGCCGCGCCCACGATCTCGACCACGGGCAGGGAGCGCACCAGGGCCTTTCGCTCCAGTATCCGGCGGGTACCGAAGGCCAGCGCCAGAGTGAGCACCACCGGCAGCCCCTCGGGTACCGCAGCCACCGCCAGCGCCACGGCGGTGATGAAGGTCTCCAGCAGGGACAACTCGCCGACCAGGAGCTGCAGCCCCGCCACGATGGCGATGAGGATGGCCACGGCCCACCCGATCCGCACAGCCAGCTTGCCCACCTCGCGCTGGAAGACGGTGGACTCGTCGTCTGTGGTCTGTACCTCCTCCGCGATCTTCCCGACCTCCGTGCCCATCCCGGTGTCCGTCACCATCAGTTTCCCCCGCCCCCGCATCACCACGGTGCTGCTGTAGGCCATCGAGGAGCGCTCCGCCAAGATGGCTTCCTCGGCCGAGGGTGCGCTGGTCTTGGCCACCGGCAGGCTCTCACCCGTGAGGGCCGACTCATCCACACGGAGATGGGCGCTCTCCAGCAGCCGCCCGTCGGCGGGAACACGGTCGCCCTCCTCCAACAGCACCACGTCGCCGGGGACGACCAGTTTGGCGTCGATCTCTTCCCGGAGGCCCCCTCTCAGGACCTCGGCGGACAGAGCAGCCAGCTGGTTCAGAGACTCGATTCCCCGGTTGGCCCGGAAGTTCTGAGTGAACCCCAGACCGCTGTTCAGCACCACGATCAGACCGATGAGCACGGCGTCGACCAGTTGGTCCGAGTCGTCACCCAGGACCGAGACAGCCACCAGCACCAGCGCGGCGGCGAGCAGCACGATCACCAGCGGGCTCCGGAATTCGTCGAGCAACAACTTGAGAGGAGAAACCGGGGCAGCGCTTACCAGTTGGTTGGGGCCGTGGCTGGAGAGTCGATCCGCGGCATCCTCCTGCGACAGCCCGCTCGGTGACGAACCGAGCTCCGCTAAAGCCTCATCCACCGAGAGGTTATGCCAGGACGGCCGGGCAGAGTATTCACCACCGGACACCATCTATGGATCATACAGGCGTCCGTATTAGCGGTCCGTAAGCCACGGTCTTAACAAACGGCTAACGGTCACCGGCCGGGCGCAAGCCCCCACGCCGACACTCGTTGGGCGCCTGGGAATGGCCGACCGCCCGTGCCTTGGACGCCGACTTTCGCGTATTGTTATCCCGGCGTTGTAGAACGTTGTCTATGGAAGGTGATAGTCTAGAGGGACTGGAGTGCCCGTCGCTGTTGGATCACCGACCGAAGCGACGGCAAGCTGACTGGAAGGTGTGGCAACCAAGGTATGGCTACAACGATCAACACGATAGAGGACCTCATGAGGGTCCTGGATAGCCATCCCGAATGGTTGGAAGCCATGCGCTCCCGCCTGCTGACCCGCGAGCTCCTGGCCCTGCCCCAGATCCTTGCCGACTTCATCGAGACCACCAACCGCCGGTTTGAGGAGGTGGATCGGCGGTTTGAGGAGGTGGATCGGCGGTTTGACGGGGTGGATCGGCGGTTTGAGGAGGTGGATCGGCGGTTTGACGGGGTAGATCGCCGGCTTGATGGGATGGATCGTCGTCTCCAGCGGTTGGAGGACCGGACCGGGATGCTCGTGGGGGCTCACGCGAGGAACGAGGCACTGAAGGAAGTCGTGCTCCTGTCCAGGGATATGGGTATGGCCAAGATGCGGCGACTCTGGAGCTTCGAGGACGTGGATGCCCTCGTCCACGCCGGCGACACGACGGGCATACCTGCCAACGACCTCAGGAGCTTCCGCAGGGCGGATGCCATTGTGGAGGTCGCCGACGATGAGGGCAGGACTTGCTACATAGCCGCGGAGGTATCCTTCACCGTCAACGGACGTGACACGAGCCGTGCTATCAGAAACGCCGAGTACATGACCAGGCTCACGGGTGACCGCGCCTACCCCGCCGTCATGGGCGTTCATATCGACGAGCAGGTCCTCGACACCGTCGAGTCCGGCGAGGTCTACTGGTACCGCTTGGATCCCCAGGTCCTGGAGGTTGACTGAGAAGGCGCAGCCGGACCCGCGGATGACAGCAGTTACGGGTTGAAGGGCACTGTTGGATGGGGGCCGTGGTACAGCGACCGCACTCAGCCCTCGGTCACCTCGAAGGTGGCGACAGCCTGGATCTCGAAGGGTTCGGTTTCCCCTATGTAGCAGAGGATGCCGTAGGTGTTGTCGAACAGGGTTCTGTTGGCGCCCATCAACTGGTTAGCCGGAGCGCGAATCTTGCGGGTCTGGTCCACCCAGTCGGGGGAGTCCTGGTTGGCCGCCGCATCGCCGCTCTCGACGTAGGCGACCAGATCCTCGAGTTTCTTGTCCTCGGGAAAGCGGAGAATGTCGATACGCGCCCGGATGTCACTCCGGTTGTCCAGCGTCATCCGCACCGGGCCGGGATCGACCGTCTCGGGTCCGATATAAGTGCACGTCTCCCCGTCGTACACCACGGTTGGCAACTCGGCGCGATCCGCAAACTGCCCGAAGGTCGAAACGGTCGTCTCCGACTCCGCAGCGTCGCCACCACCGTCGCCACCGCCGTCTTCGTTTCCGCCGCACGCGGCCAAGAGAAGAACTGCCGTTGCAAAGAAAACCGGCAACGTCCGAAACCGCATGCTGACCCTCCCTGACGGCCTGAGCTCATTGTAAGCCGCAAGCACGTTCCATCGTCGGTCTGCCGGTTTCCGGCGTCGGGTTCCTCCGATACCGTCTCACAGCCAACCGGTAGGTGCAGCAGCATTGCGGAGAACCACCTGCTTGCAAACAGGTTGGACCCGCGGCCTGCTGATACCGGCGGGGGTTGCCGACGAGTTTCTGGATAGAGCACTGGCGTAACCGGTTCTGGGCCGGACCATGCACGGTCGGGACAGATCGGGCTAACAGAACATCCATACTCTGGATAATGTATTATCCTTTTCTGTTGATGTACCTGTCCAGACACATTGACGGTCGGCTGGGCCACCTGCTGAGCGTGCATCCGGCTTGCCTGATCCAAGGCATCAGGGGAGTGGGCAAGACGACCACGGCGACTCGTCTGGCGGCGTCGGTGTTACGGCTCGACCATCCGCCCACCGCGGCGGAAGTGTCCGCCGATCCGGAAGCGGTTTGCATATCCCTGCCGGAACCCTTGCTCATCGACGAGTGGCATAGGGTTCCGGAGGTGTGGGATGCGGTGCGCCGCATGATCGACGCCGATCGTAGACACGGCCGGTTCCTGCTGAGCGGATCCTCCCGGACCGCGGTCGGCGCCGATATCCACGCCGGCGCGGGGCGGATTCTGGCATTGCGGTTGCGACCCATGACCCTGTCGGAGAGGCAGGGCCGGGTTCCGGTGGTCGACCTCGGGGACTTGGCGGAACACGGGATCGAAGCAGTGCGAGGCGCCCGCTCCCCGTTCTCGCCGTCCGAGCAGACGGCCCCTGCGACCCACTCGGGCCTACCCGGTTATCTGGGCCTGAAGGCTGCGGACCATCAGGAAGTCCTGCGCTCCTACCTGGACCTGGCCATCGCGCGCGACCTTGCCGAGATATCCTCAGCAGCGCGCAACGCACCCAAGCTACGCCGTTATGTGCGGGCCTACGCGGCCGCTGTCGCAACCACCGCCGACCACAGCACCATCTATCGAGCGGCCGACCTCGCCAAGGCGACCGGCCAGACCTACCACGATCTGCTCGACCGCCTCGGGCTCGTCGAGGAACTGCCCGGTTGGTCGAGCAACCACTTCAAGCGCCTGACAAAGAGGCCCAAGAGGCACTTGGTGGATCCGGCGTTCGCGGCGGCCGACCACCACGAGACGCCCGACATCCTTCGCCGTCTCCGTAGACGGTTGGGCGCTCTCTTCGAGAGTGTGGTCGTCTGCCAAATCAGGGCGACCGCTGAAGCTCGTGGGCTGGGTTGGAGGTTCGGCCACCTGAGGTCGGCCGGTGCGGATCATGAGGTCGACCTGATCGCCGACCTGCCCGGTGGAGGCGTCGTGGCGTTCGAGGCGAAGCTCGGCGAAGTGGTCTCAGCCGCCGCCGCCCGCCATCTTGCCGTACTCCGAGACTCGCTCGGCGAGCGCTTCCGCGCTGGATTGGTGGTGCATCCCGGAACGGTGGCGGTCCGGGTCGACCGCCGCATCGCCGCCGTTCCGCTCGGCGTTCTGGTGTGATAGGAGTTCAGCCCGACGGTAAGTAGGCGGCCGCTCCGATGCCTTTTAGCCTGACTGCGGCGAACGTAGGCTGTGTATCCTGCGACCACCCGGCCCCCGGCGCGGCAGGCCGGAATATCAAGGCGAGGGACACGGAATGGTCGGACCGGACGAGAGCCGATTTAGGCGGATGCTCCGCGGCGGCCCCGCCGATCGAGTTCTCGCCTGGATACGGAGGCCGGGTCGTTCCAGCCGGGTTGTGCGGGCACTGTTCGTGCCGGCGTTGTTGCTGGTGATCTGGGCCGCCATCACCAACCTCGGTCTCGTCAAGCCCATCCTCCTTCCGACACCCCAGAAGCTCTTCTCGGTGTGGTGGGCGATCGGGGACCTGATTCCCGCGGCTTTCTGGATCACTTTGCAGATGGTGCTGACCGGCATCGTCGTCGGTGGGTTGGCGGGACTCGGTTTCGGGCTCGTGTTCGGATACAGCCGATGGGCAAGGGACCTGCTGGAGTTCTCCTTCGATGGATTGCGAGTGGTCCCGATCTTTGCCCTGATCCCCCTGTTCCTGCTCTGGTTCGGGATCGGGATGCGGCCCCAGATCGCCCTCGTGACCCTGGGTGTGATGCTGATCCTCACCATCCAGACCACTGAGGCGGTTCGCAACGTGCTGCACATACATGTGCAGGCCGCCCTTACGGCGGGGGCGTCCCGGTTCCACATCTACCGCACGGTGGTCGTGCCGTCGATCATCCCCCACATACTGGCCGGATTGCGCCTGGCGGTGATGGCCGCGTGGGGACTCGACGTGGCCGCCGAGTTCATGGGGTCGGTCCAGGGCCTCGGCTTCCTGATGCTCGCCGGGCTGGTCAACCTCGACTCCGCCCGCATCATTGCCATGGTGATCCTCTTCGCGCTGCTGGCCATAGGTTCCGACTTCCTGCTGAGAGCGTTGATCAAGCGAACCCTGAGGTGGGCGCAGCGATCCACCGGCGGCGGCCTGGTGGCGGAAGTGCTAGGTACGAGGTGACAGGCCCATGAGACTGAAACGTCGGCGCAACAGGGCGGCCCGTCCCGGGATGGTGCTGGGTGACCAGCGGGTCTTGGGCGGCACCCGCTTGCGTTCGGTCGTCCGGGCCCTGCTCGTCCCGCTCGGTGTGCTGCTGATCTGGTACGCGGTCACCAACGCCGGGTGGATAGGTCCCGAGTACCTGCCGCCCCCGCAGAGGCTCGTCGAAGTCTTCAGTACCGGGTTCCACTACCTGGCCGGCAAGAGAGTTCCCTTCGCCGACGGCGTCTACGACGCGACCTGGATCAGCACCCGGATGGTGCTGCTCGGGTTGGCGATCGGCACCCCTCCGGGCCTGCTGGTAGGGCTCGCCTTCGGTTACAGCCGCCTGATGCGCGACCTTCTGGAGTTCACTCTGGATGCCATCCGTCCCACTCCCCTGCTGGCGCTGCTCCCACTGTTCCTGCTGTGGTTCGGCTCCGACCCTTCGACCGGTGTGGCTCTGATCGCCTTCGGGGTGTTCCTGATCCTCACGATCCAGGTCACCGAGGCGGTCCGCAACGTCCCCCACATCTACGTGAGAGCCTCCCTGACCGCGGGCGCCTCGCGGTTCCACATCTACCGGACGGTGGTGGTTCCCGCCATCCTGCCGCACATGATGGCCGGCTTCCGGCTGGCGGTGGTGGTGTCCTGGGGCCTGGTGGTGGCGGCAGAGTTCATGGGCGCCGGTGTCGGGCTTGGATGGTTGATGATCGGCCGGAGCCGGTACCTGGACAACGCCGGGATACTCGTGATCGTCTTCATCTTTGCGGCGCTGGCGATACTGAGCGACTTCCTTCTGCGCGCCGCCGCCAAGCGCTTCACCCGTTGGAGTCCCAGAGCCACAGGATCCGTCAGCATGGTCGGTGAGATGCTCGGCTCGCGATGAGGGCAGCGTCAAACCCGGAGTCACGTCTAGAGGAGTGGGTTGGCGTTGGGTAGCCGCGTGGGGGCCGATGTCGGCGGCACGTTCACCGATGTGATCGTCGAGGGACCCGACGGCCGTACCACCACGCTCAAGGTACTGTCCACGCCCCCCTCGTACGACAAGGCGGTCACCGTCGCCATAGACGCCTTGCTGGGGGACTCGCATGGCTCGGCCCTCCGGCCGGTGCAGGAGGTCGTCCACGGGACAACCGTCGCCACGAATGCCATCCTGGAGCGAAGGGGTGCCCACATGGCACTGGTCACCACCGAGGGTTTCCGTGACGTGCTGGAACTGCGCCGGGTCCGGATGCCACACCTCTACAACCCGTTCTGGCGCAAGCCGCCGCCGATTGTCGAGCGCCGTCTCCGGTTCGAGATCGGCGAACGGATGCTGGCCGACGGGACGGCCCACCGCCCGGTCGATGAGGAAGAAGTGGCCCATGTGGCCGCCCGGCTGCGAGACGAGCAGGTAGAGGCGGTGGCGGTGTGCCTGCTTCACGCCCACAAGCACCCGGCCCACGAGGAACAGGTGGCCCGGATACTCAGGCGCGAGCTTCCCGGTATCCATGTCGTGCTGTCCAGCGAGGTCCTGCGGGAGCAGAACGAGTACGAGCGGTCGGCGACCACAGCCCTCAACGCCTACGTCATCCCGATCATGGGTTCCTACGTGCGCGATCTCGTGGACGGCCTTAAGGGAATCGGGGTGGACGCGCCTGTCCTGATCATGCAGTCCTCCGGTGGCGCGATGACCGCCGCCGACGCGGCCCGGCGACCGGTGTACGCGCTCGAGTCCGGGCCCGCCGCCGGGGTGGTGGCTGCCCAGGGGCTGGCCAGGGAACTGGGAATCGAGAATGCCATCTCCTTCGATATGGGTGGCACCACCGCCAAGGCGTCGCTCATCGAGGAAGGTCGGGTCACTCTCAGCAGGGAGTACGAGGTGGGGGCGGACCTCTCGGTGGGCACGAGGCTGCTGCGAGGCTCCGGGGAGTTGCTGAGGGTGCCGAGCATCGACATCGCCGAGGTCGGGGCGGGCGGAGGGAGTATCGCCTGGGTCGATTCGGCCGGTGGTCTGCAGGTAGGTCCCCGCAGCGCCGGCGCGGTCCCCGGTCCTGCCTGCTACGGCCTGGGAGGTGACGCCCCGACAGTCACCGACGCCAACGTGGTGCTCGGCTACGTGCGGTCCGGACCGCTCGCCGGGGACGCGGTCTCGATATCGCCCGATCTGGCTCGGCGGGCGGTCGAGACGGTGGCCGATCCGCTCGCCATCCCGCTGGCCGAGGCCGCCCGTGGTGTCCACGATCTGGCCAACGCAAGGATGATGCGGGCTCTCCGGGCCGTGTCGTCCGAACGGGGACGCGATCCCAGGGAGTTCGCGCTGATAGCCTTCGGCGGAGCTGGCCCGATCCACGCCGCCAGCCTGGCCACGGAGTTGGGGATCGACACGGTGGTGGTGCCTCCCAATGCGGGGGTGTTCTCGGCGGCCGGCCTGCTCTACGCCCGGCCCGAGTACCACGACGTACGGTTCTGCGAGTTGGATGCCCGGGATCCGTCGGTCGTCACCACCATTTCCCGACTCTTCGATGAACTGGAATCGCAACTCGCGTCGAGCATCGCCGGTGGGGTCATCGAGTGGGTTCGGTCGGCCGATGTGCGCTACAAGGGCCAGAGCTTCGACATCGAGGTGACGACTACGGACACGGAGATGACCGCGGCGGCGCTGGTGGATCTGGTCGAGGCCTTCGAGGACCGCCACGAGCAACTGTACGGCGTGCGCAAGGATCCGGATGACCCGATCCAGGTGCGAGCGGTCCGCCTCGCTGCCCTCGGACCCCTACCGCGAACCGGGCGCGTCTCGGAAGGTGAAGTTCGCTCCGGTCCGAGCCCGGGAACCGGCCGGCCGGATGGCTCTCGCCCTGCTCTCTTCGCCCTCGCCGACGGCTACCTGGACGCCCCGGTACGGAGCCGGAGGGACGACGTCGGCCCTGACGGGATGGCCGGTCCGCTCCTCATTGACGAGTACGACACCACGATCGTCGTACCTCCCGGCTGGATCGCCCGGTGGCACGACTCGGGGGCTCTTTACCTGGCCCGCCAAGAGGTCGGCAAGGCGGCGGTGGAGCACACCGATGTCGTCACCCGCCAGATCGTGGCGAACGCTCTGGCATCGGCAGCGGACGAGATGGCCACCACCATCTTCCGGACCGCCCACTCCACCGTGGTCCGGGACGCCATGGACTTCTCGGCCGCTCTTCTCGGTCCCGACGCCCAGACCGTGGCGCAGGCGGTGACCATCCCCTTCCACCTCGGAGCCGTGCCCACCGCGGTCGCGGCCCTGCTGGCCCGGTTCCGGGACAGGATGCGGCCCGGTGATGTCTTCATAATGAACGACCCGTTCGACGGCGGGATGCACCTGCCCGATGTCTTCGTCATCAAACCGGTCTACTACGAGGACACCCTCATCGGCTACGGCGTCGCCACCGCCCACCACGGTGACATCGGCGGCCGCTTGCTCGGCAGCTCCGCGACCGACAACACCGAGGTGTTCCAGGACGGTCTCCGTATCCCGTGGATGCACCTGTACAAGGAGGGACGCCCGGTGGAGGAGGTCCACGCCCTCATCAGGGCCAATGTGCGCGTGCCCCACATGTTGTTCGGGGATCTCGGCGCGCAGGTGGCTGCCTGCTCGGTGGGCGAACGGGCGTTGCAGGCCATGGTCGAGCGGTACGGGATCGAGCGGTTGGCCGAATTGATGGACGGGCTCATCGACTACACCGAGGCTCTGATGCGCCGGGAGATCTCCTCCTGGCCCGACGGGACCGCCAGCTTCACCGACTACATGGACTCCGACGGCATCGAGAGCCGCGATGTGGCCATCAGCGTGAAGGTGACGATCGACCGCGACGAGGTAGAGGTCGATCTCTCAGACTCGGACCCCATGGTGGCCGGCTCTCTCAACGCCACCCGTTCCTTCATCATCGCTACCGCGTACCACTGCGTCATGTCAGCGTCCGCTTCGGAGTTCCCCAACACCGCAGGGGCCTTCCGCCCGGTGCGCATCGTCACCAAGCCTGGGACCGTCACCCACGCGGTCTATCCGGGCGCGAACTCGATGAGGGGCGTCACCGGCTTCCGGGCGTTCGACGCCATCAACGGCGCCCTGGCCCAGCTGGTTCCGGACCGGGTTCCCGCTGCGGGGGAGGGCGGAAACACCGTGGTGATACTCGGGGGTCATCACGAGGACGGGGAGCCGTTCGTCTACTTCGAGTTGCTGGTCGGCACCTGGGGAGCCACACCCGGGAACGACGGGAACGACGGGCTCAGCAACCCGATCGCCACGGCGGCCAACGTCCCGATCGAGGTCGCCGAGGCCGAGTTCCCGATCATCATCGAGCGGTACGGCCTGGTTCCCGACAGCGGAGGCGCCGGCCTCCACCGTGGAGGCCTGGGTCTCCAGAAGTCGTGGCGACCGCTGGTGCCCACTTCCCTGCTGATCCGATCCGACCGACAGCGCCACCCGCCCTTCGGCCTGATGGGCGGAGCGCCGGGCGGCTTTTCCAGCAACACCGTCTACCGGCTGTCCGGGGATGAACAGGTGTTTCCGCCCATGTTCAGCGACGGTCTCGCCGCCGGCGAGCGATACCACCATGTCCAAGCGGGCGGGGGCGGCTGGGGAGATCCCATGGAGCGGGATCCCGAGCGGGTGGCCGACGACGTGCGGAACGGGAAAGTCGATCGCAGAGCGGCGCTGCGTTACTACGGGGTGGTCCTCGACGATGGATACTCGGTGGATGCGAAGGCCACCGCCTCCGCCCGCCTGGAGATGAGGTACCGGTGATTGGTATAGAGCCGCTAACGGTTGCGTACACAGGTGGTACGGCGGTAGGTTGACTGCTGATCGGAGGAGAAGAGCGACGATGGACTTCAGCGGGAATGGCATGGTAAAGCTGGACGTACAGGACATCTCGATCTACTTCGATGATCTGCATGTTCTCGACAACATTTCCTTCCAACTCTCGGAAGGGGACTTTGTCTCACTCCTCGGTCCGAGCGGGTGCGGGAAGTCGACGCTTCTCAACCTCGTCGCGGGTCTGCTGACCCCAACGGGGGGCACCATCAGCCGGGACGGGAGACCGGTGACGGGTCCGGGTCCCGACCGCAGCATGGTGTTCCAAGACGATGCCGTCTTCCCCTGGTACACCGTGGTCCAGAACGTCGAATACGGTCTCAGGGTCAAGGGAGTCGAGAAGACGGAGCGGCGCGTGAAGGCTCAGGGCTTCATCGACCTGGTGGGGCTGACCGGAAGGGAGGACGCGTATCCGTACCAGTTGTCCGGCGGGATGCGCAAGCGGGTGGACGTGGCCAGAGCGCTGGCCGCCGAGCCTGATGTCTTGCTGATGGATGAGCCCTTCGCCTCCTTGGACGCCATGACCAAAACCCGTCTCCAAGTCGAGTTCCTGCGTATCTGGGAGAACTCGCGGGCAACCGTTCTTTTCGTCACGCACGATGTGGAGGAAGCGCTGTACATGAGTGAGCGGGTGTTCGTGATGTCCACCGGACCCGGCCGGCTGTTCCACCAGACCGATGTTCCGTTTCCTCACCCCAGGGACGAGTCGCTCCGCACCAGCACTGCCTTCCAGGATCACCGCGCCGAACTCATAGACGCGCTCCACCGGGCAGGCGCGCAGTTCTAATGGTCCGCCTGCGAATGCCAAGCGACCGTTTGCACAGAGGCCACTAGCCAGGAGAGGAGTTGAAGATGGGGATGGTCCGCACCGTTCTGGGCGAGATCCCGCCGGAGGATCTAGGAGTCACCCTCAGCCACGAGCACATCATCATCGACAGCGGCGACCTGTTCTGGGAGCCTCCCGGTCCCGACGATCCGTCCGAGGTACAGGCTCTGGCCGAGGCCCCGGTGACCCGGGATTCCTACGAGATTCTCGCCGAGCGGCCCTACATATCCCGGGACAACCTCAACATGACCGAACTCGACGTGGCGATCCGGGAACTTCAGATGTATGCCGACGCCGGCGGGCAGAGCATCATCGACGTGAGCGGCAAGATACCGGGTTGGTGGCCGGACGCCCTCGCGGAGGCCAGCCGCGCCACCGGCCTCAACGTGGTGGCCTCGACCGGGTGGTACATCGCACCCTCCCACCCACCGGGTCATGCCACGGCGTCGGTCGGCGAACTGGCCGAGATGCTCATCAACGACATCGAGGTGGGCATCCAGGGAACCGACATCCGGGCCGGCGTCATCGGCGAGTTGGGCATGTGCGAGCCCCTGCATCCCCAGGAGGAGAAGGTCCTCCGCGCCGGGGGGAGAGCCCAGGCCGCCACGGGGGTTCCTCTCACCGTTCACCCGATGGTCTTCATGAAGGAGGCCCATCGCTACATCGACATCCTCGAGGAGGAGGGCGCCAACCTCGACAAGGTGTACATGAGCCACATGGACGGCAGTTGCCCCGACTACAAGTACCACGAGTCGGTGATGGATCGGGGCGTGTCGATCGACTACGACCTGTTCCGGGGAACGCCCTGGAACGACTCCCACCTGCTGTTCGGTGGCGACCACTGGGTCTCGGACCGCGAACGGGTCGAGACCCTGGCCCGGATGTGCGCCGACGGCTACAGCAACCAGTTGATGCTGGCCCACGACAACTGCTTGAAGATCCACTTCGTGGAGTACGGCGGCAAGGGCTATGCCTACATCCTCAAGGAGATCGTGCCGCAGCTACGCGAGTTGGGGGTGACGGAGGACCAGATCGACGACATGCTGGTGAAGAACCCCCGGCGGATCTTCGCGGTCTAGACCTGGACGGATTGCTGACGAAGGAGGCGACGTGAACCTGGGAGCGGTACTGCTCTATGCGGATGATTTCGAGGCGATGCTCGCCTTCTACCGGGACGTCCTCGGTCTGGAAGTCATCGAGATCAACCCCGGACCCGAGTACGACGAGGGGGTCGACTTCGTTTTCCTCGACGCCGGCGGACCGGGGGTGGAGATCTTCGACCGGTCGGTCCACCCCGCCGAACTCCCGATGGCGGTCGGGGGATCGGTACGCGCCGCCTTCCAGGTGGACGACCTCAACGCCACCCGCGACGGCCTCATGGCCCGCGGGATCGCAGTGGGCGAGTTCGTTAACCGCCAATGGGGCCGCTACGTGGAACTTTGCGATCCGGAGGACAACCCCTTGGTCATCTTCCAGGTTGCCGGCTGAGCCTGGCGGCTGGCGGCTGGTGGCTGGCGGGTATCGGTGTCGCTCTACAGGACCGCCGTCAGGCGCTCGACCTTGATGTGATCAGCCTTCTGCATCGCTCGGGCGAGGTCGTAGGCCGCCTGGAGTCGGTACCAGGTGTCAGGGCCTCCTCCGAATGCCTTGTCGAGCCGGATCGCCATCTCGGGCGAAATGCCTGACCGGCAGTTGACCACATCCGACAACTGTTTGCGACTGACCCCCAGCTTCCTCGCCGCTTCGGTGACACTGAGACCGAGCGGCTCCAGGCAATCGTGGCGAACGGACAGTCCGGGGTGGGGTGGATCCTTCATAGGCATGTCGTCTCCTCCTTCAGTGGTAGTCGACCAGGTCGACGTCGGTCGCGTGGAGGCCCTCAAACCGGCACACGATCCGCCAGTTGGCGGACACCCTTACGGACCAGTAACCGGAGCGGTCCCCTTTCAACGGATGGAGCCGGAAACCGGGAAGATCCATGTTCAATGGGGCCGGTCGCCTGATCGAGACGCGCCAAGATCCGTTCGACCTTGGAAACGTGCGCGGGCGGCATGCGGTGTCGGTCTCCCCTTTCGTAGAGCAGTTTCAGGCCCCCGTGCCGGAAGTGGATGATCACCCGGGTAGTGTAACGTGTCACCACTCAGGTGACAATAGTATCCGAGATTGCCCATCCAACCTCGAAGCTGAGGGAGTCCTGCGGCGGCTCCTTGGTCATCTTGGGGGGCAGAAGCCTGAACTTGGCAGCTCGCGGCCAGCCGGTCAACGGTGCAATTGGCAGGCTGTCCCGACAGTAGCGGGGTTATAGTTCGCGAGCGGCGGCGGTTCCGGGAGGTCGGCAATGATTGAGCAGTTCACCGACGAGCAGATTCAGCAGTACCGCGACGACGGGTTCCTGATCGTGGAGAACCTGATCGACATGGACGCGGTTATGGAACTGCGGGAGAGGTACGACCGCATCTTCGACGGGCAGCACGATCTGGTCAACTGGCCGGACGAGTACTACTGGCAGAAGGGTCGGGATCCGGTGGACGCCCACCGGGTGCTGGCCGGGCTGTGGCGGACCGACCCGGTGGTGGCCAAGCACACCTTCGGTGGGCCGTTCGGCAAGCTGGCGTGCCAGTTGGAAGGCGCCTCGAGCGCCCGCCTCTGGGCCGATGTCGCCATGTACAAGCCGGAGGGGGGCAAGCCCTTCGACATCCACCAGGACGCGGCCTTCATGTGCTGGGTCGACCCGGTTTGGAACTGGACGTGCTGGATCGCCCTCGACGACACCTACGCCGATGGGGGCACCCTCGTCTACGTCCGGGGGAGCCACAAGTGGGGGCCGCAGCCGGCGCCCGGCACCACCCAGATCTCCCGGGACACGATGGAGGGGTGGACCGACTACGTACAGCAGTTCGCGCCCGAGGGTGCGGAAGTGGAGTTGGTCCCCCTGGTCTTCGGGGCCGGATCGGCCGCATTCCATACCGGCTGGATATGGCACGGCAGCGGGCCCAACACCCGGCCGGGGAACATCCGGCGGTCCTACAGCGTTCACATGATCCCGGCCACCTCCACGCACCATCCCCGGATCCGGCACCGCGCCTACAGCCGCTACTTCGCTCCTGGCCAGACACAGTTCGACGACAACTTCTTCCCGGTTCTCTGGTCGGAGGACGGCTACCGGAGCCCGTGGCTGGACGAGTACGCCGCCCAGGAGATCCCGATCGACGCCTTCTCCTCCGATGCCGTGCTCACCCTCGGCGACGACGGGATCAATGTCGAGCCGTGGGCGACCGCCGCGGGTTGAAGGGTCCGGTAGCCGCCGTTCGAGCATGAGCGCCGCTGCACGCGGGTAGTCGGCCGGCGGGGACATGTTCGCGAGGGGTCTCCGCTGCACCAGGTGCCGGGCCGAGTGGGACCTCGGCCCCTACTTCCGGGGATGTCCTAGCTGCCATGACGCCCTCGAGGTGGTCTACAAGGAGGCCGCGGTCCGCTCGGTTGTCTCCTTGGAGATGTGGGCCCGGCGGCCCGCGTCGGTGTGGCGTTTCGCCGAACTCCTCCCCCTCCGGGCCGGTGGGGAGAGGGTGACGCTCGGTGAGGGCGGCACGCCGATGATCCAGCTTCCCAGGTCGGAGGAGAACCCGCTTCCGTTCCTCTACCTGCAGAACGAGACCGTGAACCCGACCTACGCATTCAAGGACCGGTTTCACGCGGTGTCGGTCTCGATGGCGCGCCAGTTCGGGTTCGACCGGGTCGTGTGCTCGACCACCGGGAACCACGGGATGAGCGCCGCGGCATACGCGGCCCGGGCCCGGATGAGGTGCGTCGTGCTGGCCGACCCCCGTGCTCCGATGGTGCAGCGGGACTGGATGCGCCTGTTCGGGGCCACGGTGATCGTGGAGATGAACCGCAAACCTCCCCTCCAGGCCTTCGTCGAGGAGCACGGCTGGTACCCGTCGACGTACATGACCCCGATGCCGGTCTCGACGCCGTACGGGGTGGAGGGGTACAAGACCATGGCCTACGAGGCGGTACTCGCCCTGGGGCGGGCACCGGATCACTACCTGTTCCCGGTGGCGGCGGGCGACGGGCTGTACGGTCCGTGGAAGGGCTTCCAGGAGTTGTACCGGCTGGGTCTCATCAAGGCCCTTCCCCGCGTGCACGGGGTGCAGGCGGCAGGCGCCAACCCGATCGTGGAGGCCATCGGGCAGGGCTTGGACGATGTCCCCGTGCACCCCGGTCCTGACACTGTGGCGCTCTCGATCGCCGACGACACGGGAGGGCGGATCGCTCTCCAGGCAATCCGCGACTCGGGAGGCACCGCGGTCGAGGTCACCGACGCGGCGATCATCGAGGCCCTCCATCGGGCGGCCAGGGTAGGGATGAGCCCCGAGCCGGCCTCGGCCGCCGCCCTGGCCGGGGCTTGGAGACTGGCCGAGCAAGGGATAATCGAGCCCGGAGATTTCGTGGTGTGTTGCATAACGGGCGCAGGACCGAAGTGGCCAGGGGTAATGTCGGGTCGGGTTCCGGGCGAGGAACTCGTCAACCCGGGACGGGCCGCTCTGCACAGGCTGATGACGGGACGCTGACCGGACGCGCGAGGAGTTGATGCAATGACATCCACCGTTGAAGAGCTGATCACCTTCTTCCGTTCGGACTACTGGGCGGAGCACATCGAGTTGATGCACCGTCCCGACATAACCCTCCACGAGGTGATGCTGGCGACCAGCGTCCACCCCGTGACTCTCGAGTTCCTGTTCGAGCGCTACATCGCCGCGGCCGGCAAGAACGTCGTCAACGTGGGCCATGCTGTGGTCGGCAACAGAGGCCTGATCAAGTACTACACGTCGGACCGACCTTCGTTCTTCCTCATGTGGACCTACGGTGACGAGGCCCTGATCGGTCCGGACCCCGACGGCAGGACCGTCCTACTGGACGACGACGGTGAGCAGTCCTACCTGGACGACATCGAGCCGAGAAGGATCTCCGACTCGGACCACGACGTCATCGACCGTTACTTCGCCTCCGAACACTGGGACGAGATGCTCGCAAAGTTTCGGGATCCGGACATCGAGCACTTCCACGACTACCTGCTCACCGATATACACCCCTACGACTTGGCGGAGCGGTGCAACGCAGCGATAGCGGATGCCGGTTACGGAGAGGTCGAGCCGTACTACCTGGCGAGGCCGGACATCGGCTCGATGTGGATCGGTTACGCCCCGCCCGGCACCAAGTCGATGGAGTTCGTGGCGACCCACACGCCGGGAGCCGTTTTGGAACCGCAGGAGTTGACCGCCGAGGACCGAGCCTACGGAGGTGACGGTTTCACTATCACCCAGATGAGGGAGTTCGTAGCCAAGGACCCCTACCGGCCGGTGACCCTCAGCGAAGCGCGAGCCGTCCTCGCAGAAGTCCTGTAGGAGGGATTCACCCTCCGAGACACTTGTACATCGACGAAATACAAAACCGTTGGTGGCCGTCTAGTGTCGGGGTAAGCATGGAGGGGAGGTTGCCGTGAGAGACGAGGGCAAGGTCATCACCGTCAATGGTCCGGTCGAGCCTGAACAGCTCGGGATCACCCTCATGCACGAGCACCTGCTGTTCACGTGCCTGATGTGGTTCCTGGAGGAGAGTCATCGTGGCCTGGGGTCGGATGCCTACATGCCGGTGACCGCCCAGAACGCGGCCCTGCTCCGGGAGTTCCCGTATCACAACCGGGACAACCTGATCAACACCGACTGGTATCTCACCGCGATGGAGGTCAGACGTTTTAAGATGGCGCTGGGCCGCACTGTCGTGGACTCCTCGGACCTCGGCCTCGGCAGGGACGTGTGGGGGTTGCGCAAGATCGCCGATGACGTCGGGGTCAACATCATCTCGGGTACCGGGTACTACGTCCACCACGCCCAGCCCTGGTACGTCGATTCGATGACCGAGCACGAGATGGCGGAGGGCATGATCCGGGACATCACCGAGGGCGCGGACGGCACTGACATCCGCTGCGGGCTGATCGGGGAGATCGGGACATCGGATCCGGTCGCTCCGTCCGAGTGGAAGGCTTTGAGAGCCGCCGCCATCACCCACCACGCCACGGGTGCCGCGATCCAGATCCACGCGTTGCATGAACAGAGGCTGATGCCCGACATCCTGGACCTGCTGATCGAGGAGATGGGAGTGCACCCCACCAGGGTGATCGCCGGTCACATGGACCTGACCACCGGCGACCGCGGCTACATGAAGCGGGTCGCTGAGTACGGCACCTTCTTCGAACTCGACGGATTCGGCCACCCGTGCCCAACCGAAGGGGTGTACGTCACCGACGCTGACCGGGTCGGAGCCGTCGAGTGGATGATCTCCGAGGGTCGTGAGGACCAGTTGCTGTTCTCCCATGACATCGGGCTCAAGGCGAGGCTGTCCAGCTTCGGGGGGCCCGGCTACGACCACATCATGAACGTGATCATCCCCGCGCTGAGCAGGGATGGCGTTCCCCGCGACGTCATCAACAAGATCCTGATCGAAAACCCGCGCCGGGTGCTGACCCTCGCCGAGGAGTCACCTGCCTGACAACCGAGCCGATCATCTCGGTACCGACCAGGAAAGGCGTTTCCATGGACAGAGAATGGCGCTCGGCCTCACGGGGCCAAGCGCCATCCTCTTGATTCGCGGCGACCTGCGGCGGTGCCGGTCGGCCTTCTACCGCCTAGTTGAGCGGTGAGTTCACGTACTCCATCAGGTCTTCCCGGGCCAGCAGCTTGTCGAGCCACTCTCCGGAGACCTGGAAGGTACGCCAGTCGTCATCCGCGCTGTACTCACCTGCGGCCACACCCCTGTCGAACAGGAACCCGATCGACTTCTCGTTGTCGAGCGGCGACCCGGTGGTGAAGAATTCGGCTTTGGCGTCCTCGGCCGTCGGGAAGTAGTTCAGGCTGGTCATGATCTCATGGGTGGTGGTGGTCCCGAGAGTCCCGCCCGTGGCTATCGCCACGTTGTCGTCGACCAGTGGGATGACGACGTCCGGCTTCTCGTGCAGGTAACGCACGGCGCGATAGAAAGCCGCCACCGATCGCAGGGCTGCTTCCGGATTGGCGTCGAGGAAGGTCTGGGTGGTTCCCATGGTGCTGAACCACAGCCCTCCCGGACCGAACGCGTTGAAGGGCGCCGCCACGACGAAGTCCTTCGCCGTCTCAGGGTCGTAGACCATCCGGGCCACCTGTGACAGCGTCCCGAAGTAGATGTCACCCTCGCCTGCCATGAACGCCAGCCCCGCCTTGGGCAGGTCGGGGAAACCTATCCGGTTCAGATCGTCGGCGGTGAGGCCGCCCTGGTTCATCATGGCTTCCACGAGCGCGATGTCGCCGGCGTCCCACACGGGGAGGGTCATCCCTTCGATGGACTTGATGAAGGCCTCCGTGGCCGCATCCTCATCGCCGAGATCGTCGAGAAAGTCGTACCAGGTCTTCATTCCGGGCCTGCCGACCAGGATGAAACCCTTGAACTGGTTGGTGATCATGAAGTCCCGGTACTCGGGGAAGTTCGCCCAGGACGACGCCACGCAGACCTGGCACGAGAACATCATGTCGAAATCCCCGCCGATCAGTCCCTGCAACGGGAAGTCGGTGAACTTGATGATCTCGATATCGATACCGAGGTCGGTGTCTATCCCGAACTCGTCCACCCATATCCAGGGCTCGTCGTCGTAGGACACGCCCTCGGCCACCCGGACCTTGACGATTTCCCCGTCGATGCCGTCACTTAACTTGGCCGGCGCTGCGGTTTTCGGCGCTGCGGTGGTAGCAGCTGCCGTTGTGGTCGTGGGCTCCTCGTCATCCGCGCATGCCGCGGCAACCAGAACGAAAACGAGGGCGAGAACCGCCCACTTCGTGTATTTCATATGATCCCCTTCGGTCGGTTGCTTGTCCGGGTCTTCTGCTAGGTCGCTCGTTTAGTTCCTTGGGGGCTTGCTGTCGACGTCAAGACCTGCCGAGCATATCACTCACTATCCCGGTGGGTCGGGTGCGAGGACTCCATCTTGTGGCATGCCGGAAGAAGGACTTGACGATCTGATCGAAGATGATGGCGAGGATCCCGAAGATGATCACGATGAGCACAACCCCGGGCGTGTCCAGGTAGGAACCACGGATGAGCATTATGTAGCCCAGCCCTGTCTGGGAACCGCTGTACTCCGCGGCCACGTCCAGGCCGAACGAGTAGGCAGTGGCAAGCCGGATACCCGCGATCAGGTGGGGGGTGATCGCCGGGACGACGATCGTCCTGTACACGTCCCGGCGGGTGGCGCCGAGCGTCAGCGAAGCTCTCACGTAGACGGGCGAGACGCTGCGGATGGCCTCGATGGTGACGACCGACAGGAGCAGGAAGACGCCCAGCGAAACGAGGGCTATCTGCGGCGCCTTACCTATACCGAACCAGAGAATGAACAGAGGTATCAGGGCAAAGAGGGGAATCGGGCGGATCAGGTCGACCGGGCCCTCGAAGAAATCACGG
Source organism: Candidatus Spongiisociaceae bacterium (assembly GCA_965219685.1). Taxonomy (GTDB): domain Bacteria; phylum Actinomycetota; class Acidimicrobiia; order Spongiisociales; family Spongiisociaceae; genus JAPPFW01. The sequence continues at coordinate 3,724,544 of CBDCOH010000002.1, forward strand.
GCTTGGCGGCTCAATCCGAATAGCAGCCCGGCGATGATCCCCAACGAGCCACCGATGAAGAGGCCTCCGAGGATCATCTGCATGGATATGAGGAACCCCGTCAGCAACTCGTCCCGGATAGCCCAGAACACCTGCCAGATTCGGTAAGGAGACGGAAGGAAGACCTCGCGGATATCGGTCAGTTCCGTGAGCGCCACCCAGATAACGGCGGCGACGGCCGGGACGACCAGTGTCTTGAGGGTGCGAGCCGAGACACGGCGAGTTCTCGGCGGCGTCTCTCCTGCGGGCGGTGGGTCGCTCGAGATGTCCTGGCCTACTGACATGGCCTGCTCCGGCGGGTTGGAAGGAGGCGGACCTCCCCGGCGGTTTGTGAACCGCCAACCCTGTTGGTCTATGACGCGCCGCCGAGTGTATCAGCCGCCACCAGGGCGGTACGGCGGGGACGGGATCGGCTTTGCCCGATTCGAGATCGGCGCCGCCGCCTGCGTTCAGGCGAGTTCGACCACCTGCCGTACTCGATCGGCGACGTGCACTCCGATGGCGAGCGACGACGTTGCAGCCGGCGACGGGGCGTTCAGCACGTGGACCGATCTGGGGCCGGCCTGGATGAGGAAGTCATCGTGGAGATCGCCGGAGCGGGTCAGGGCCAGCGCCCGGACCCCGGATCGACCCCGTCTGAAATCCGCCGGGTCGAGTTGCGGTACGAGCTCGCGCGCCGAACGCACGAACAGGCGGCGGCTTGCCGACCGGATTATCTCGGCGGCCCCGGACCGCCAGTGCCGGCGCGCCAACCTCAGGAAGCCGGGGTAGGTCAGCGACTGCATCAGTTCCGCGGGCCGCACCGTTCCCCGGCCGTATCCCTCGCGGGCCAGCGCGGGCACCGCGTTGGGGCCGGCATGCACCGAGCCGTCCGCCGACCGGGTCAGGTGAAGACCGAGGAAGGGCAGCTTCGGGTCCGGAACGGGATAGATCGACGAGCGGACGAACCCGGCGCTGGGACCCGTGATGTCGTAGTACTCGCCCCGGAAGGCGACGATCCGGACTTCCGGGGCGAGGCCCGCCGCCATGGCCAGGCGGTCGCTGTAGAGACCGCCGCAGTTGACGATTGCACGTGCCGTAACGGACCGGTGCGGTCCCTCGACCGTTACGTGTGATCGGGCGACGTCGATGTGTTCCACGCGGAACGAGGTCGAGATCGTCGCGCCCCGTTCCCGGAGGACCTCCGCAAGAGCGCGGCACACGTCGGCGAAGTTCACCGCGCCGGTCTCCGGGACATGCAGAGCCTCGACACATACGGCGTGCGGCTCGAGCTCGCGGAGCTGGTCCGGGCCGATGCGCCTCACGTCCCGGAGACCGTTGGCTCGCCCCCTCCGTTCGAGTCGGGCCAGCGCCGGAAGCTGCGCCTCGGTCGTGGCGACGACGACCTTCCCGTCGCGGGTGTACGCGACTCCTCGCTCGTCACAGAACCTGACCAGGCGGGCGATCCCGTCCCGGCACAGGGTCGCCCTCAGCGAGCCGGCGCGGTAGTAGAGCCCGGAGTGGATGACCCCGCTGTTACGCCCCGACTGGTGAGCAGCAAGCTCGGGCTCCTTCTCCAGCACGATGACGTTCGGGCGCGGAACCCGCCCGGTCAGCGCCATCGCCGTCGCCAGGCCGACGATGCCGCCGCCGATGATCGCCACGTCGTATTCAGGCACCATGACGATGATCGCTACGGCTTCAAGACCAGCCGACCGGCGACTGCGCCCGCTCGCAGGCGGTCCAAGGCGGTGTTGGCATCATGCAGAGGCAGCACTTCGACGTGGCACTCGACGTTCCCTCGCTGCGCATGGGCCAGTACGGTCGTGACATCTGACCGCGATCCCATGATGGAAGTGCTCACCCACGCCTCGTAGGGAATCGTCTCCATGCCCACGCGGATCGTCGCGCCGCCGCCTCCCACTATCACGATCCTCCCCTTCCGCTCGACCACCGACTTCGCCAACTCCAACGACTCCGGGGTTCCCACGAAGTCGAGCACGACCGGAGCGGGTTCAATGTCGGCTGTGGGCGGGTGAGCCTCGTCGGCGCCGAGTTCGAGGGCTCGGATCAGCTTCTCGGGGGCCGTGTCCACGGCCGTGACCGAGCAGTCCGCCAGCAGCCGCAGCCACTGGATGGCGAACTGCCCGAGACCGCCGACCCCGATCACCACCGCCCGCGATGCCGGCATGGCCCTACGGACCGCCCGGTATGCGGTGGCGCCCGCGTCGGCGAGGGCCGCGGCCACGGCCGGGTCCAGGTCGCCGATGGGGTAGAGGTAGCTTTCGTCCGGGATCACCAGAGCGTCCGCGTAGCCACCGTCCGCATGTACCCCCTCGATAACCACGTCGGGGCACATAGCCTCGTCACCCGACCGGCAGTGGACGCAGTCTCCGCATCCCCAGCTGGCATAGACCAGGCACGGCTCCCCACCGGGGCCGGCCACCACCACTTCGTGGCCGAGAACGTGCGGAGTACGGGTGGCCTCGCTGTCGAGCAGGTCGAGGTCGGTGTGGCAGACCCCGCACGCGAGGACATCCGCTACGAACCCCGGCGTGGATCGGGGGCTCGGTCGCGGCCGCTCCTCGATCACGAGTGGCGCTCCTGCCGAGCGCATCACGGCAGCCCGCATGCCGGTGAGGTTATCCAGACCGGTCGGGTCAGCCGGTATTGACACCGAACAGTCGAGCCGCGTTGTTCCCGATGTAATCGGCGATGTCGTCGTCGGTGATGTCCGGCAGGCCGGGGGCGATGTTGAGCTCGGCTGCCTGGGCGGGCAGTGACTTGACGAACGGGAGGTCCTCGCGGCAGTCGTAGTTGTCCGTTCCCCACAGCACCTTGTCCAGCACCATGAAGTGTTTGGCGTATTTGAGGAAGCGGATGTTGGTCTCGAGAGGTTGCAGGAACCCCCACCAACCGGTGTTGGCGTACACGTTGGGGTTCTTCAACATCATCATCACGCATTCCTCGTAGTAGTTCTCCCCGGCGTGGACCACCACCAGCTTCAGATCGGGGAAACGCACCGCCACGTCGTCGAGCAGGAGCGGGTGCTGGTTCTTGAGCAGGAAGTATCCGGACCACCCCGTATGGACGAAGATGACCATCCCAAGCTCCTCCGCCTTCTCGTATATCGGCATGATCGATAGGTCGTTGAGCGGCATGTCGAAGCTGCTGGCCGGCGAGATCTTCATCCCCACCAGGCCCATGTCGACGATCTCCTCCATCTCGCGCAACGCGGGAAGGCCCCCGAACAGGTCGACGCTGCCCAAGCCGATGTAGCGGTCGGGGTATTTGTCAACCGCTGCGGCCACGAAGGAGGGCGGCACCTCCGAGTTGAGATGGGGCGCCTTGCTGGCGTGGCAGACCGCCATGTCCACGCCCGCCTCGTCCATGCGCTCGATCATCTGCTCGGCGCTCATGCCCTTGACGAGCCCCGTCTTGGTGCCTAGGCCACGGGAAGCCCACCCCGCGGCGTACATGGCGTCGTCCATCACGCCCTTGCCGCCCCAGTGCTCCCGCTTCGAGAGCCACACATGGCTGTCGATGATCATGGTCGTCCCCTTTCCTTCCGGCCTCCACACCCTGGCCACGAGGCGTGACGTTGGTGTGATCACCATAACCAGACGACCGATCCCGGCTCCGTCTCCTGGTCGGCCGTGTCGGCCACGATACGCCATCTCCCAATCATCGTCATCGGATGGGCATGGACACGCGCCGTCCGCCATCCGTAAGCTCGGTGATGTCCCATTCGGGCTGCGCCAAACCGCAACCCGAACAGGGGAAGACGCAACGGAGTCCGAGACGATGAACGCAGCATCGGCCGACCGCAATCTGACCAACGACTTCACCCACCGGATCCAGCAGCTGAGGCGGAGTATGGAGGCGGCGAACGTCGACGCCCTGGCCGTCCTGAGCCCGAGCAACATCGAGTACCTGACGGGCATCGATCTGGTCGACTTCCAGCCCATGGAGACATCGCAGGGGATCGGCAAGCTCGTGTACATTGCCGAGGACCGCGCCGAGTTCATCTACTACGCGGTCACCAGCCCCGGGATCATGAACGCGGTCACCTGGCTGGACCACGTCGTGTACGACGAACCCGAGGACCCGGCCTCGGTCGTCGCACGGCGCGTTTCCCGAGATGTCCGGGCACTCGGAGTCGAAGGCGCATTCCTTCCGCACAACCTCTCCAAGCGTCTCGAAGACGCCCTCCCCTCTGTCGAACTCGTCGACGCGACCCGCCTGGTCTACGAGCAACGCATGGTCAAGTCGGCCGAGGAGGTGAACCGATCGCGGAGGTCGGCGCGTATCGCGGACCTCGCGATGGTTGACATCCTCCCCGGCATCTACGGGATGAGGGAAGTCGATGTCGCCTCGGCCGCGATGGAGTCCATGCTCGGCCACGGCGCCCACAACGTCGCCTATTCCCCGATCGTCTCCTCCGGGGAGAGGTTCGGGGGCATCACCTACGGCGCCACCGAGAGAAGGATCGGCAGGGGCGACTCGGTCATGATCGACCTGGGCGCCAAATACAAGGGCTACCGCTCCGACTTCACCCGCACCTCCCACTTCGGGCCGGCTCCGGCGCCATTGAGGAGGGTGCGGAGGGGGATGCTCGAGGCCAGGAAGGCGGCCCTGGGGGTGATGAAGGCCGGTGTGACCTTCGGGCTGGTGGACCGGACCATCCGCGACGTTCTCCAGGACAACGGTGTCGATCCCGGACACCTGATCCACGCCAGCCACGGCATCGGGATCGAGGTGGTCGAGATGCCGTGGCTGGCCGATCAGACACCGGATGTAGTCCTGCGGCCCAACGTGGTGATGACCCTGGAGTTGATAATGGGCGTACCGGGCGTCGGGGCCTACACGATCGAAGATGTCCTGGTGATAACGGAAGAAGGAACCGAGGTCTTCACCGAATGCCCCGTTCCCTTCTACGAATGACGGCGCCGGTAGGATATGGGTATGGCAACCACCGTGATATCCCCTCCTTGTATGGCAGATGCCGAGAGAGCCGCCGAGGCCATCGCTGTCGAAGGGGTGTCGGAGATCCTGGTCTACGGGTCGGTGGCGCGGGGCGAGGCCGGTCCGGATAGCGATATCGACCTAGTGGCCATCCACGACGACCTGGACTACTCGACCCGTGGTGACAGGTCGCACGATCTCAAGGAACTGGCCGGGTCCGCCGTCGCGCACAGGGTGTCCGTTTACGTCACCGACTGGCCGGAGTGGACCCATCGAGCCACCCGGGTGTCCACTTCTCTGGAGAGCGCCATCACCGCCGATGCCGTCACGCTATACCACCGGGACCCGAACGGGGTGCGCTGGGGGAAGGAGATCGGTATGCCCACCACCAACGAGGAGGAGGCTGCCGGCCGGCTCCACAACGCCCGGCGCGCCCTCTTCGGCTTGAGCGATCATCTGATGACGAGCCCATCGGAAGGGAGCGCGCTCGAGGACCGTGATCCCGGTTACTACCTTTTTGCGATGAGGGACCGGATGTGCCGTCTGTGCGCCGACGCCCATATGGCGATGGAAAGCAGCCTCAAGGCCCTCATCCATCTTGGTGGTATGCGCCCTGCCCGTACCCACGACTTGGACGAGTTGCTGAGTGCCCTCCCCGCCGCACAGCGGGATCACGTTCGGGGGATGTTCGTCGAGGTCAGCCCCGAGCAGGCGTCGAAGTGGCGGGAGGCGGGCGCATACGAGTACGCCGACTGGTCCTTGGACTACCTCGTACCCCATGCCTACCACATGGCCGGCGCCGGCATCGCCGTATCCCGCTACGCCGCCGATCTTCTCTCCGGCGTAGAGGCCGCCCGCCTCATTAACAAGGTGGCGGTGAGAGCTGAGGATGTGCTCGACGGGTGGGATCTCTCCGCCGAAGACCCGTTCGAAGTGGTCGGTCAACCACCCCCGCCCGAGCTGTCCGAATAGCCCCCGGGCCAATCGACTTCACCCCGACGTCCGGGGGGACGAAGCAGTTGCCATCGGGACAAGGTCCACCGGCACCGGTTAGTGTCGGCCGGACATGACGACGGAGGATCAATGAAGGACCTGGGCAAAGTCATCACGGTCAACGGTCCCATCGAGACCGACCAACTCGGGGTGACCCTCATGCACGAGCATCTGCTGTTCACCTGCCTGATGTGGTTCCTGGAGGGAAACCACCGGGGCCTGGGTTCCGACTCCTACGTCCCGGTCACCCCCCAAAACGCAGCGCTGCTACGCGAGTTCCCTTACCGCAGCCGCGACAACCTGATCAACACGGACTGGCGGCTCAGCGCCCAGGAGATCAGGCGGTTCAAGATGGCCCTCGGCCGCAGCGTGGTCGACTCGTCGAACCTCGGTCTCGGAAGGGACGTGTGGGGGCTCCGCAACATCGCCGACGACGTCGGGATCAACATCATCTCGGGCACCGGGTACTACGTCGACCATGCCCATCCGTGGTACGTCGATTCGATGACCGCCGAGGAGTTGGCCGAGGGGATGATCGGTGACATCACCACCGGCGCCGACGGGACCGATATCCGCTGCGGGCTCATCGGGGAGATCGGCACCTCCGATCCCGTCACGCCCAACGAGTGGAAGGTGCTCGAGGCCTCCGCCATCACCCACCACGCCACCGGCGCGGCCATCCAGATCCATGCCCTCCACGAGCAGCGTCTGATGCCTTCGATCCTCGAGTTCCTGATCGACGACCACGGCGTGCATCCCAGCCGGGTAATCGCCGGACACCTAGACCTGTGCACGGATGACCGGCCCTATCTCGAGCAGATCGCCGCCTACGACACCTTCCTGGAACTGGACGACTGGGGCCACCCGTGCCCCACCGACGGCGTCTACGTGTCCGACGACGACCGGATGTCGACCGTTGAGTGGATGGTGGAGGACGGTTTGGGCGACAAGCTCCTGTTCTCGCACGACATCGGCCTCAAGGCCCGGTTGTCACACTTCGGCGGGCCCGGCTGGGACCACATCATGAACGTGATCCTCCCGTCGCTCAAGGACCGGGGCATGCAGGTCGACCCGCTCTACGGATTCGTGATCGACAACCCGGCCCGGGCTCTGGCCCTCGCCATGAAGACAGGATGACGCCCTCGGAGCGGGATCGGGGTTGCGGGCTGGCACCGCCGTGACGGCGGCCGATAGGATGGGCCATTGATGGACTACAGGGTTGCGAACACGATCGAGTTGCTGAACCGTGCCACCACCGCCATCTGGTACGAGATGCCGGAGGAGGTGCGCCGCCTGCGTACCCGGAGGGGGACCAAGGGCTACGGCTGGCCGATGATCATCTGCGCCGAAGAGAACACGAGGGCCTTCGCCGACGACATGGCCGTGTTGCGGAACGCCGGGCGGGACGCCTCGCTCGACTTGGAGACCCTCAAGCAGTTGGTGCGGATGTTCTGCGAGGCCCAGATGGGCATCCTCCACAACTGGTACGGGCTGGACGACAGCGTCGATCTGGTCCGCAGTTCGCTCGACGCACTGGATCACATAGAGACGCATGGGGAATACCTCGCTTACACCCACGAGTTGAGCGTGTACCTGGGACGCCTTCACTGGTGGGCCGACACCCTGGTGCCGTGGGACGACATAAGTGCCAGATACGCGGATATGGACCTAGACCGCTAGACAGGAATCGAGGAGGAACGGTGGCCGAACGCGACGGTAACTACAGGGTCGGATGCGTGGGGGCGGGCTTCGCGGCCTCGGTATACCACCTGCCCGTCCAGCAGCGGGTCGAAGGCGTGGAGACGGTGGCGATCGCCGATCTCAACATGGACCTGGCCCGGCAGCGGGCGGACGAGTTCGGGATCCCGGAGGTCTACGGTCCGTTCGAGGACATGATCGAACAGGCCGACCTGGACATCGTCTCCGTCTGCGTGCCGCCCTTCCTCCACCTGGCGGTCACCAAGGCGGCGGCTGCCGCCGGCGTTCATGTCATCTGCGAGAAGCCGATGGCTGCCAGCCCCGAGGAGGTGGCCGAACTGGTCCAGGTGGTGGAGGACAGCGGGATCAGGTTCATGATCGCCGAGAACTTCTGGTGGTATCCCGACCTGATCGACGCCAAGGCGCGGATCGACGCCGGGCTGATCGGCGACCTCTTCCATGTGCGGGTCGAGGAGTTCATCAACGACATCGACCCCACCTACCGGCGGGACCAGGAACGGTTCCTCATGTACGAGCAGGACGTCCACTACGTCGACGTGATCCGGCACCTGGTCGACGACGATGTCGTACGGGTCCACGCCATGACCCGCCAGATCGCCACCCAGCAACTAGCCGGTGAGAATTTCGCCATGATCACCATGGAGTTCGCCAACGGAGTGATCGCTCGCATCGACGAATGCTGGGTCTCCGCCCGTGGCGACCAGTACGTGATGAGGATACGCATCGACGGCACGCTCGGGTCGATCTTCATCAACCAGCCCGACCATCCGTACAGGCTCTACACGGACAAGCCCGGTCTGGAGGGCTGGCACTATCCCCCGACCGACACCAAGCCACCGGGCGGGCACGATGTCGGCTATGCGGCCCCTTGGCCGGCCGACGAACTCAGGGAAGGCACCGTGGGCTGCTACATGGCCTTCCTCGATTACCTGGAAAACGGTGTTCCTCCGGTCACGGTGGCATCCGACAACGCCAAGACGATGGAAGTCGTGTTCGCTGCCTACGAGTCGGCCGAGACCCAGCAGGTGATCCACCTGTGACAGTTGCGGCGGGACCCGCCTCACCCGGTCGGCCGGACTAGACCCGGCACACCTGATGTCCACGGCGTTACGGGACGGGCTCCTCGACTTCTTCCGCTCGGATGCATGGGCAGACGCCCAGGCTCTGCTCGATGATCCGGGGGTGAGCTTCTTCGAGGCGAAGGTCACCACCGTGGTCCACCCGCTCTCGCTCGAGTTCCTCTTCGTGGAGTACCTGGACCGTATAGGCCGCCGCGTGCGCAACGTCGGCCACGCGTTCGTCGGGGAATGGGGATGGATCAAGATCTACCCGGAGACCCGGCCGGTTCTCAACGTCGTGTGGCGCTACGACGATTCGGCGGTGATCGCCGCCCACCACGAGGACTTCCTGGACGTGTGGACCGACGAGGGGGAGCGCGACTACCTGGCTGATGTCGGGCCGAGAAGGGCCACAGCGGCGGACCGGGAGGGCATCCTCTCCTACATAGCGTCCGACCACTGGCAGCAGGTCCTGGACTGGTACGCCGACCACGAGACCGAGCACTTCCACACCTACCTCCATACCGACCTGCACCCCCACGACCTGGCGCCATTCCTGATCGACAGCCTGGCGCAGCGTGGCTTCGAGTTGGGGGTGGCGCCCTTCTTCCTGGCCCGGCCCGATCTCGGGCTGATGTGGATCGGGCTGGCGCCGGACGGCATGACCTCCCAGGAGGTGGCCTGCATCCACACCCCAGGGGCGCTCATCGAGCCCAAGGAACTCACCGACCAGGACCGGGAGTACGGTGGCGATCCGTGGACCGTGGCCGACTTCCGCGCCCGCGTTGTCCAGGACCCGTACGAGGTTCTGACGCTCTCCGAGGCAAGGGCGATAGTCGATGAACTGCTCTGAGGTGAGGGCGCCATGAGACGCTTCGTGACCACCGAGGACATCCGGGAGTTGGCCGAGGTCGGCGAGTTCGAGTTCATGATGCGGGAGGGGACGGTCCTGACCGATGCGGCCCTTGACGAGGCGCACCGCCTAGGCGTGCGTTTGGTGGAGGGATCCAGCTTGGCCGCTCCCCGGGCCGCCACCGGTGGCCGGCCCGCTTCCCGCCCGTCCCGGGTCGCGCCTCCGTCGCCCGCCCGCTCGTCGCGGGTCCCGGCCCGCGATGCTTCGCCGGCCCCGGGAACGAAAACGGCTACCTCTGCACAGCCTCGGTTCGAGGGACTTCCGGACCCCGCCCGGATGCACCCGAAGCTCCTGGTCGACGGTGAGTTCCGGGATGCCACCGGTGGGGCTACCAACCGTTCGGTCGATCCCGCCACGAGGGAGACCATCGTCCAGGTGGCGTCGGCAGCCCCCGACGACATCGACGCAGCGGTCCGGGCCGCCCGGCGGGCCTTCCGCGACTGGCGGGTACGCGACCCCGCCGAGCGCGCCGATCTCCTGCTCAAGGTCGCGGAACGGATCGAGCAGGAGCACGAGTTCCTGGCCAAGGTCGAGAGCCAGGATGTGGGGCGGCCGATAAGGGAGACCACCCTGATCGACCTTCCGGCATCCTGGGATCCCTTCCGGTTCTTCCAGGGCTTGGTGCGCGCCATCGACGGGAGGGTGCTGGCGCTGCCCCAGGACTCGCTCGACTACGTGCGCAAGGAGCCGATGGGGGTCGTGGGCATGATCATCCCCTGGAACTTCCCCCTGCACATCGCCTGCCGCAAGTCGGCCGCAGCACTCGCGGCGGGGAACACCGTAGTTCTCAAGCCACCGGAGTTGGCGCCGCTGTCCTGCCTGGAGCTGGGGCGGATCTGCCTGGAGGCCGGCCTCCCACCCGGCGTATTCAACGTGGTGCCGGGCGCCGGCGAGGTGGCGGGACAGGCCCTGGTCGAGCACCGGGGGGTGGACAAGATCGCCTTCACGGGATCGACGGTGGTCGGCCGCTCCGTGATGCGCGGATCGGCGGCGACGATCAAGAGGGTGTCCCTCGAGTTGGGCGGCAAGTCACCGTCGATCGTCTTCGCGGACGCCGACTTGGACCGGGCGGTGAGCGGCGCCCTGTTCGGCATCTACCTCGCCCAGGGGCAGGTGTGCTCCGCCGGATCGAGGATCCTCGTGGAGCGGTCGATATACGACGACTTCGTGGAGCGCTTCGCGGCCAGGGCGGCGTCCATCCGGATCGGGCTGCCGTGGCGGTGGCGGACACAGCTCGGCCCGCTGGTGAACGAGCGCCAGATGGAGCGGGTCTACGAGTACGTGGACATAGGCAGGGCCGAGGGGGCGACCGTGTTGGGGGGCGGTACTCCGCCCGACGACCCCGAACTCGCCCGGGGTAACTTCATCAGGCCCACTGCCTTCGTTAACGTCGAGCCCGGGTTCCGCATCGCGCAGGAGGAGATCTTCGGTCCGGTCGTGGTCGTCATGCCGTTCAGCGGTGAGGAGGAGGCTGTCCGGCTTGCCAACGACGTCCGCTACGGTTTGGCGGCCGGAATCTGGACCACCGATGTCGGTAGGGCGCATAGAGTGGCCCGGGACCTGGAGGCCGGCTCCATCTGGGTAAACCACTTCGGTGTCTACCCCAGCGAGGCGCCCTTCGGTGGCTACAAGGAGAGCGGCACTGGCCACGACCTGGGCCTGGAGTCGCTGCACGAGTACATGGAGACAAAGAACGTGCACGTCAACATCGGGCGTGGATTCAACGACTGGTACGAGGACAACTGACCGGGAGGTTCGGATCATGGAAGGTGCTCTTGGGTTGATCGAGACCCGCGGGCTGGTAGGCGCCATAGAGGCGTCCGACGCGATGGCCAAGGCTGCCCGCGTCGAGATCATCGGCCGCGACGTGATCGGAGGCGGTTACGTCACGGTCATGGTGCAGGGCGAGGTCGGCGCGGTGAAGTCGGCGGTGGACGTCGGCGCATCGGCTGCCAAGAAGGTGGGGGATCTCGTCGCAGCCCATCTGATTCCCAAGCCCCATGAGGACTTGGGGAAGGTGAGCGCTCTGCTCGACGGCTGACCCCAAGGACTTGCCCGACCGGAATGCGGGGCTGGGCAGCCGGGAGGCAGTGGGCAGAGCGAGAGCGAGGAGACATAGATGTTGTTGTGCCGTGTTACGGGAAGCACCGTCGCGACGGTGCGCGCCGGCGGTGTGGGAGGCACCAGGCTGCTGGTCGTGCGGCCGGAGGGCGGCGACCCCGCCTCGTCATTCGTGGCGGTGGACGTCGTAGGAGCCGGATCCGGCGACCTGGTGCTGGTCGCCCAGGGGAGCGCGGCGAGGATCCCCGACGCCGCCGCGTCGGTACCGACCGATGCGACCGTCGTCGGCATCGTCGACGAAGCAAGCCACGACCCGGGAGGCTGAGGTGACGAGTCCAGGGCAATCGGGTGGCGGGAGCGGCAACGCCCTGCGCGCCTATGTGTACGTCGACAAGATGCAGCCGACCTGGGCGGCCTATGTGGGAAGGGACGACCGGGGAGGCTCCTCATTGGAGGGGATGGCCCAGCTCTACGTGGAGGTGGCGCCGGCCACGCTGGTGTTCTCCCTGGCCAACGCCGCGCTGAAGAGCACAGAGACTGCTTCCTCGTTGCTGGTTGCCGAGCGTCGGTACGGGACGCTCGAGCTCCATTCGGCCAACCCCGACGCGGTCCGCCAGGCCGGAACGATCATCCTGGCGATGATCGGCAGCTCCTCGGCGCCTGGTATAGCGCCCTCGTCGGTGACCACCCGCATCGTCAACAACGTGACCGGAACCGAGGCCGGCCTGGTGAACCGGATGGGGGTCCGAGGCCGGCTCAGGAAAGGCGACGCCATGCTGGTCGTGGAGACGGAGCCCGCCGCCTACGTGGCCCTGGCCGCCAACGAGGTGGAGAAGCACACCTCGCTTCGCATGATCCTCGTACGGCTCCACGGGGCCAGCGGCCGCCTGATCCTCGCCGGGAGCGAAGCCGAGGTGGAGATAGGGCACCAGGTGGCCCTCGAGGCTCTCGGGTAGGGGGAGGAGTCGTGCGCCAGATACTTACCACCGATGACATCCGGGCGGCAGTCCGCCGCGGCAAGACCGAGTTGGTGGTGGAGCCACCTACCGTGATCACCGCGGCCGCTCGGGACGAGGCCAACCTTGCCGGACTCCGGATCATCGAAGGACCCAAGGAACGCAGCTCAGACATTGTCATCAAGGTGGCCGGCGAGCGGATCCGGGCCACCTTGCTCCTCGACGAAGCGCCTGTCACCGCGTCCGCCATCCGCGACCTGCTCCCCCTGTCGGGCACCGTCAACCATGCCCGCCTGGCCGGTGACGAGCTCATGTTCCCGATCCGCACCTACCTGGGTGCCGAGAACCAGTCCAAGGCACAGACGGCCGGCAATATCGCCTACTGGCCCGACCGGATGATCATCGCCATGTTCTACGGAGACACCGGAGGCGTGGGACTCACCAACGTCTTCGCCCAGGTGGTGCCCGAGGACATGGACGCCTTCCGCCGGGCCGGCGACTTCGTCTGGAAGAACCAGGGCGTGGAGCTCCTGATAGAGCGTCACCGGGGTTAGCGCCCTCATGGTCCGGTCGGCGCGCCTAAAACCGCCGGATGCCGATCCGGTCATGCGCAGAGTGAAGACCGGATGATGTCGACGGCGTATGGGCACTTCTATCCCGAAGACGGGATGCGGAACGAGTGCTACCGCCCCTTCCCGGCTGGGAAAACGAACGGCTGGATCGCGCTCACCATGGTGGCGGGCTCAACCGTCCTCGAGGAGCCCCGGGTGATGTCCTCGACGTGAAGCCAGGACTGGAGGGATCGTGAGGTCGCAGTACCGGGTGGTGGTGATCGGGGGCGGCGTGGTCGGTGCCAGTGTTCTGTATCACTTGGCGAAGCTGGGTTGGAGCGACGCGGCCATTGTGGAGCGCGAGGTGTTGACGGCCGGGTCGAGCTGGCACGCCGCCGGCGGTGTGCACACTCTCAACGCCGATCCGAACATCGCGGCTCTGCAGGCGTACACGATCGATCTGCTATCGGAGATCGGGGAGGAGTCGGGCCTCGACGTGGGGATGCATATGACGGGTGGCATCTCGGTCGCTTCGGTGCCGGAGAGGTGGGAGTGGTTGCAGGCGGCGTATCGGGTGTTCCAGACGATGGGTATCGAGGACGTGCGGCTGATCGGTCCGGATGAGATCGAGGAGCGGTGTCCGATCATGAACGTCGCTGATGTGCTTGGGGGTCTGTGGGCGGATCGTGAGGGCTATATCGATCCGTCGGCGGTGGTCCATGCCTACGCCAAGGCTGCCCGGTTGCGTGGCGGCGAGGTGATCGAACACAACCGGGTGGTCGAGTTGCACCCACGCCGTGACGGGTCGTGGAAGGTGGTGACCGAGTTGGGAACCATCGTCGCGGAGCACGTTGTGAACGCCGCCGGGCTATGGGCCAAGCAGGTGGGGCGGATGGCGCGGCTGGAGCTTCCCGTCTCCCCGATGCAGCATCACTATCTGGTCACCGAGGCGATCCCCGAACTCGCGGCGCTCAACTTCGAGGTGCCGATGATGATCGACCTGGAGGGGTACACCTACATGCGGCAGGAGCTCCATGGGGTGCTGGTCGGGATCTACGAGCGCGATTACCGGCACTGGAACATGGATGGTGCGCCGTGGGACTACGGCTTGGAGCTGATCCCACCGGACGTGGATCGGATCTCGGGCGAGCTGTCGTTTGCGATGTCCCGCTACCCGGTCCTCGAGCGCACCGGTATCAGCCGCTGGGTGAACGGGGCGTTCACGTTCTCACCGGACGGCAACCCCCTGGTGGGTCCGGTGCCCGGGTTGCGCAACTACTGGTCGGCGTGTGCGGTGATGGCCGGTTTCCTCCAGGGTGGCGGCGTGGGCAAGTCGCTGGCGGAGTGGATGATCGAAGGGGAGCCGGAGGAGGACATCTTCGCGATGGACGTGGCCCGTTTCGGGTCCTTCGCCCAGAATCGTGAGTACATCCGCCAGATGACCGGTCAGTTCTACTCGCGCCGGTTTGTGATCACCTACCCGAACGAGCAGCTGTGGGCGGGCCGTCCGCTGCGGATGGCCCCAGCGTACGATGCGATGACCGCGGCGGGGGCGCAATGGGGGTGCTCGTACGGTCTCGAGGTCCCGATCTACTTCGCCCCCAAGGGCTTCGTGGAGGTGCCGACGTTGCGCCGCTCCAACGCGTTCGACATCGTCGGCGAAGAGTGCCGGCGGGTGCGTTCCGGTGTGGGGATCCTCGACATTGCCGGGTTCTCCCGGTACGAGGTCGCCGGTCCCGGCGCCGCGGCGTGGCTCGACCGGCTCTTCGCCGGCGCGCTGCCCGCACCGGGGCGGATCAAGCTGGCCCCGATGCTGGGCCACGACGGCCGGCTCAAGGGAGACCTGACGTTGTTCAACTGGGGGGACGGCACCTGGTGGATCGTGGGCTCGTACTACCTGCGGGCCTGGCACATGCGCTGGTTCAACGACCACCTCGGCGACGGGGTGACGGTGCGTGATATCTCCGATGCAGTCGTCGGCTTCTCGCTCTCCGGGCCGGGTTCTCGCGAGCTGTTGCAACGGGTCACGCCGGATGACGTCTCAGCGGATGGCATGCGTTTCATGGCGTGTCGCCAGTTCGACATCGGTATGATCCGCGCCCGGGTGGGCCGGATCTCGGTCACCGGAGAGCTCGGATACGAGATCCACTGCCCGGCCGCCGAGCACATCGCCCTGCGCCGCCTCCTTCTCGAGGCCGCCGACGGTCTCGATGCGATCGAGTACGGCTACAACGCGCTGCTCTCGCTCAGGATCGAGAAGAGCTTCGGCGTCTGGTCGACCGAATTCCGCCAGGAGTACACCCCGGCCATGACCGGGTTGGACCGATGGATCGACTGGTCCAAGGACGACTTCATCGGCTCGGGGGCGGCTCGCAGGGAGCGGGACAACGACAGCGCTACCAGGAGGCTGGTCACCCTCGAGGTGGACGCCACCGACGCGGACGCCACCGGGTACGAGCCGGTGTGGAACGGCCACCGACGGGTCGGCTACATCACCTCGGGCGACTACGGCCACACCACCGACAAGAGCCTCGCCATGGCCCTCATTGACCGGGAACACACCGCAGAAGGAACCGAACTCACAACCCACATCGTCGGTGTCGAACGCCCAGTCCGAATAATCGCCGCCTCACCCTACGACCCGAACGGCACGGCGATGCGAACCGGCGTCCCGGCCGGCCCGGTCGGTCGGGCAAAGCCATGACACCGGAATCAGCGCAGCAATAACTCGCTGATGCTCGGCTACGACCTCAGTAGTGAGTCAAATCCGTTGACATGCCTGGAAATGGGCCTGGTCGCTCACCGAGCGACAGCGGGCAGTATGGCCTTGGCGTTGTCTCCGAGCACCATCCGGCCGGCTTGTTCGGCCTCCGCCTCGGTCCACTCCAGGTCGGCAGAGAGATCGCTCAGCACGAGTGCCAGATGTTTCCGCATCCGGTGTGCGCTGTAGCCGAGCCACTCGGCCGATGCGTAGGAATCGCTGCCGTAGAGCACCTTGTGCGCAGGAGCTATGGACAGAATGGTGCTCAGAATCGAATTGAGGCGCCCCGGTATCCGCATCGTGTGGGACAGGTCGACGTACACGTTGGGAAACTGCCAGGCCATGTAGGCGGCGTTCTCGTGGTACGGCGCCCCGGCATGGAGCATGACGAACGTCGTTCCGTTCGAAGCCGGGTCCGAGAAAAGGGAGAACAAGCGTGCCGGATCCGCGGCATGCAGGTTCTGGTTGGGCGAGTACTGGGCCCCCGTGTGAATCAGCTGCAGCAGGCCGAGATCGCCGGCGCGGGCGACGATGTGGCGGATCACGAAGTCCTCGTATGCCCGCGCCGCGCGCCCGGTCGCCTCGTCGTAGGTCCCGATACGCCCGTATAGGAACGACTCTTTCACGTCGGCCGGGGGCGTCGCCGCTACCTGGCGCAGCCCGGAAGCGGCTTCATCGGCGGTGGGCCTCGAGACGTCGAGCGCGCGGTAGTAGCCCATCAGGTTCTTGAACCCGACGCACCCTTGCGCCACGGCAATGTCGATCGACTCGTCGACCCACCTGATGGCGTCGTCGAGCGAAGTGATGCCGCTTTCGATCACGGCAAGTGGAGAGAGCAACGGGGTGATTCCGTAGATCCACACATAACGGTCGTCCGGGAATCCGGCGGCCCCGTCACGTAACTCGCCGAGCAGGTCGAGCACGACGAGGTCGATACGCTCCCGGTCGAGCACCGACTCCAGATACATGCTGAAGCCCTGCTCCATCGTGGCAGAGAGCGTTTCGTCGATCTTCACGACATCGGGCTCGCATCCCAGGGCCCCGGCCACGTACCTGATCAGCATGCGGTACTGCGAGTTGAGCGGGTGGGCCCATTGCGCCATGCCGCGCTCGTGGTCGGGGGCCGGTTCAAGATCGTCCCAGCGATATGACTTGCCCGGCGTGCCGTGGAAGAGGTTCAGTTGCGCGGTCACGTCGCGCCGGATCAACTCGCCCACACCGATCTGGATCGACATGTGGGCATGGAAATCGACTACGCCGGCGTCGGTGAGGTCGATCATCCTGCGAACTGGTAGACCTGTAGCCGGTTGCCTTCGGGGTCGGACACAACGAAGTACGTCCCCCAGTCGCGGGTCTCGGTAGTGCCCATCGCGTCGAGGCGGTCCCTTTCCGTTGCCAGATCGGCCACTTCCAGCCCGATGTGCACCCGCCCTGCCTCATCGTCCGTGATGCCGGAGCCGTGGGTGGCGCGATCGAATATCTCGAGCGCTGCTCGGTCCGACGCCAGGAATGCGAAGTCGACCAACGGCTGGTAGCCGGCTCCGGGGTCTATGTCGGCAACATCCAGGCCTACGGTGTCGCGATAGAACTCAAGTGCCGTGTCGAAATCGTCGACGTAGAGCATGACCGCGCCGATCTTCATCATCTCAACCCTCAGACGGCGAAGATCCGCTTCGGGTTCTCCACCAGGATATCGTTCAACTGATCTTCGGTGACCCCGGCCTCGCGCAGCATCGGAACCACCTCGGTCAGAGGGTACACCCATCCCTTGCCGCCGTGCTCGGCGAAGTGCACCTTGAGACAGTGGTCGTGCGCAGTCATGACCTGCTTGCTGTAGCCGTCTGCGCACAACCGGGCGAGCGTCTCTACCCGCTCCTGGTCCGAGACCCAGTGGTCTCGTCCGAAGATGAGGTGCGACTCGTTCCACGGTGAGTCCCGGAGCGGCTCCTCGATGCTCGGACCCGGTCGGAACGGGCGTTCGGTCGTTACCGAAGCCTGTGTCCGTGGGGTATCGACCCGCCTGGGGTTGTCAGAGAGCAGCTTGTGCGTGAGCACGCTACCTGCCGGCGTGCGCGCCACGATGTCGGTGAACCTGCCGCCGCGATCGATCCAGAACCGCCGGCCAGCCAGTTCAGCATCCATGAATCGCACCTCGAACGAGTAACGTCAAGGATGACCAGGCCGCGTTTGCCGCTCTCGTGATCGCAGCGGCCGGCCAGATCTCGTACGAGCTCGGCTGGCTCGGCCCGGACCGGCGATGACCACCAAAGGCGGAACGGCGACATGACCTACACGATCCTCGGATGTGACTCTGCGACGGGCCGCGTCGGCATCGGCATCGCCACCCACTCGATCGCCGCCGGCGGGTACTGCCAGGTGGTCCGGTCTGGCATCGGTGCGATCGCCAGCCAGGCGTACGCCGACCCCAGGCTGCTCCCCGTGGCAACCGGCATGCTGGAGCGCGGCCTCTCTCCTGCGGAAGTCGTCACCGGGTTGGCCGACGTCGATCCCGACTACGCCTTTCGCCAGACCGCAGTGCTGACCCCGGACGGGGTCGCCGCTGCGCACACCGGGGACAGGACAGGCCACTGGTCGGGCCACGTCATCGGCGACGGCTACATCGCCACGGGGAACTCCCTCGAGGGCGAGGGGGTGGTCGAAGCGATGGCCGATGCGTTCGAGTCGGCGGCGGGTAATCCTGTGGAGGACCGTTTGGTGGCCGGCCTGGAGGCCGGTCGCGATGCCGGAGGCCAGGTCGGGAACTACTACGAGCGCTCGGCCACGCTGGTGGTGGCCGAGACGGATACGTTTCCCGACATCGATCTGCGCATCGACTTCCACGCGTCCGACGCCGTCGGCGAGCTTCGCTCCCTGCTCCATGTCTACCGGCCGTACCTGCACATCTACAACCACGTCCGCACCAAGGAGCCTCGACAAGCCGTCGGGATGACCTACGAAGAGTGGAATCCGCTGCCCCCGGAAGGTTGAGATGCGCTACCGAAGGCTCGGGCGTACCGGGCTGGAAGTGTCGGAAGTCGGCATCGGGACGTGGGGCATCGGCGGGCTGGCTTGGGGCGAGCGAGACGACGAGCGGTCCAAGCAAGCCCTCCATCACGCTCTGGACCTGGGCGTCAACTTCATCGACACGGCGTACGGATACGGCGAAGGCCGGTCGGAGGAGTTGATAGGCGAGGTCCTCGTGAGCCGACCGGATGTCACACCCGTCGTCGCCACCAAGATCCCGCTCGAGACACGTGTCTGGCCCGCTACCGACGACATGGCGGTCGAGGACTGCTACTCACCCGGGTGGATTCGATCGTGCACCGAGGAGAGCCTGCGCCGTCTCGGCACCGACCACATCGATCTCCAGCAATTCCACTTCTGGGCCGACTCCTGGACCGACCAGGGCCAGTGGGCGGACGCGGTGTCGGCGTTAAAGAAAGAGGGCAAGATCCGGTTCTTCGGGGTGTCCACCAACGATCACGAGCCCGATTCGGTGCTGCGCCTGTTGGAGTCGGGACTGGTGGACACCGTGCAGGTGATCTACAACCTCTTCGACCAGTCGGCACGCGAGCGCCTGCTGCCCCGATGCGAGGAACTCGACATCGGCGTGATCGCCCGCTCTCCATTCGACGAGGGCGGCCTCACCGGTGCCCTCCGCTCCGACGCCGTGTTCGCGGCCGGTGACTGGCGCCGCGGCTACTTCAAAGGCGGCCGCCTGGCCGAGACCGTAGCCCGGGCCGGAGCAGTAGCGGAGACCCTCGCCGAGCACGCCTCCAGCCTCGCCGAAGGCGCACTGCGCTTCTGCCTCAGCGAGGACGCGGTGTCCACCGTTATCCCGGGGATGCGCTCGCCGGCTCATGTGGACCAGAATTGCGCCGTCTCAGACGGGCGGCTGCTGGTGTCCGAGGTGCTCGAGAAATTGCGGGACCACTCATGGCCGCGCAACTTCTACGCCGATGCGTGGTGAGGGGAAGACCGATGTTTGACATCGTCGTGCGCGGCGGCTTCGTCGTAGACGGAACGGGAGCTCCCGGCCGCAACGCCCACATCACATTGAGCCACGAGCACCTGCTGCTCGACACCTCTCATCTGTTCTGGGAGGAGCCTTGACGCCGAGGTCATCCGGTGGAATCTCGCCGAGCACGGTACGGACCGTGGCCATGAGTTAACAGCTTCCCTCAGTTCTGCTGATCCTCATCGGAGACGTCGAGTTGGAGGAGGCGGGCTGCGTTGTTGCCGAGGTAGGCGTCGATGTCGTCGTCGGTGAGGTCGGGGAGGCCGGGGGCGATGTTGAGCTCTCTGGCGAGGCGGGGGAAGGACTTGATGTAGGGGACGTCTTCGCGGCAGTCGTAGTTGTCGGTGCCCCAGAGACACTTGTCGAGGACCTTGAAGTGCTTGGCGTACTTCAAGAACCGCACATTGGCCTCCAACGGCTGGAGGAAACCCCACCAGCCGGTCCCGGCGTACATGTTGCGGTTCTTCAGCATCATCATCACGACCTCTTCGTAGTAGTTGAATCCGGCGTGGACCACGATCAGCTTCAAGTCGGGGAACCGAACCGAAACTCTGTCCAGATGCAGGGGATGCTGCTGGCTCAACAAGTCGTATCCGGCCCACCCGGTGTGGACCTGGATGATCATCCCGAGCTCCTCGGCCTTCTCGTAGATGGGCATGATCCGCTCGTCGTCGAGGTTCATGTCGTAGTCAGGCGCCGGTGTGATCTTCATACCGATGAGACCCATGTCTACGATCTCCTCCATCTCCCGCAGGGCGGGGAGGCCGCCGAGGAGGTCGACGCTACCCATGCCGATCAGCCGATCGGGGAATTTGGCCACCTCGCCCGCCACGAACTCGGACGGCACGTGGGCGTTCAGATGAGGCATCTTGATCGCGTGACTAATGGCTTTGTCGACGCCTGCTTCGTCCATACGGGCGACCATCTCTTCGCCGCTCATGCCCTGGTTCAGGCCCGTCTTCTCACCGATCTCGGTCCAACCGGCGGCGATCATCGCGTCGTCCATCATGGTCAGGTCGCCCCAACTGTTCGGCTCCGATAGCCAGACGTGGGTGTCAATGATCATGGACACTCCCCATTCAAGCGATTGCGCGTACTCTGCCCGGATCGCAAGCGCCGATACCGAGCCGCGCTCACCATACCTATGTGATTAGTTCCTAGTCGGTAGTCAGTAGTCAGTAGTCAGCAATCGGTAGTTACCGTTAGGTCGGATCACTTGCCATCCTCCATAGCATTGTTCGGGTCTCGCGGTTTACACCCGGGGGGGTGAGGGGTCCGAGTCCAGAAACAGACGTATAACAAGTTGCAGATGTATTGTACGGCGTTGTATAGCACATAGTAGAGTACGGTCGCTTCCGGTTAGATCCCTTGGAACTACTCGTCTAGCTCGCATGGGCGGCACGTAGCGGGCAGGTCTGCGAGTGATCACGGAGTCGAAAGTGCAAGTGGTGGCCACCGGCCTGGACCTCAAGGGCGCCAGACGTCGGGGTTGAGACTGAGACTCCTCCATCCGGATCCAACACTCCGGGCCGGAACACGGGCGGATACGCTTGCGTGACCAAGGCGAACTCGACCTCAACGGCCAAAACGCGCTGCGCACCAGGGGAAACCCTCATTGTCAGGGGTCGACCAGCTCGTCGGACCCGCATCAACCCGTCAAAACCAGTTGCGCGTACTACCTGCCTAGTGGATAATCCACCTAGCGACCCGAGGAGGAGGGTGCTCATGGCAGAAGGCCGCGATCCGATCAGCAGGAGGGACTTCGTAAAGCTAGCCGGCAAGGGGGCGGTCGTAGCGGGCGCCATGCCGGCCGTGCTGGCCGCCTGCGGTGAGGATGCTCCACCCGAGACGGTGGTCGTGACATCGATCGTCACCGAGATCGAAGAGAAGATCGTCACCGAGACCGAGACGATTATCGAGACCGTAGTCGAGGAAGCGCCCACCACCACCCTCAGCCCGCGTGACGCAGGGTTGGCCGCGGAGAACGGTGCCGACCTCCTCATCTACGCCCCGCCCGGGCGGGAGATCCCGACGCAGTGGCCGGGTTACCTCGGCAGGTTCCCGGAGCCGCAGTTCGCAGCGACCGCCGGAAGCTTCGCCTCGCTCGGTGAGTTGCAGCTGGGCGCCATCGAGCCTGACATCTGGAACCCGTGCTTCGCGGTGTTCGATACTGCGGTGAGCGAGGGTTTGGTGCAGGCGTGGGATACGGACCTGATCCCCAACTTCGCGGACCTGAACCCGAACCTGACCGCGGCAACCTCGCGCGACGGCAACCAGTACGCCATTCCGCTGCTGTACGGCCTGGCGATCCCCATCTACCGGGCAGACCTGTACACGCCGAAGGAGAACTCCTACTCCATCCTCTTCGACGAGGATCTGGCGGGGAAGGTCACCTGGACGGACTCGGCCGAGTGGTTCGTGGTAGCCGGCAAGCTTCCGGAGAACAACGTGGCCAACCCCCTGGATCCGACCGAGGAGGAACTGGACCGCCTCGTCGAGTTCATGAAGAGAAAGATCAGGATTGTTCCGGCCGCTCTGTACAGCGATCTGGCCACCAACCAGACCGATCTGGCTACGGGCAACATCGTGGCCTCGTACGTCGCGCCTACCCAGTGGATCGAGTTGACCAAGCAGGGTGTCGACATCGCCTTCATCACCCCGGACGAGGGCTTCATCGGGTTCTCGTGCGGCTATTTCCTGATGGCCGGCGCCGATCAGTACTACCACGCCCACGAGTGGGTCAATGCGGCGGTCAGTGTCGAGGCGGCCCTGACCATCTCGAACAAGTTCAACTTCGGGAACTCCAACCTGAAGGCGACTGCGGTCGACAACCCGTTGCTGGTGGACGTGATGGGACTGGGTAACCCCTCCGCTCTGGACGGGGTCTCGCTGCTCGACAAGATGCAGAACATCGACCGGCTGAACGACGCGTGGATCGAGGTTAAGGCGGCAGCCGGAGTCTGATCCACACCCGAGCCAACGAGTTCAGGAGGGTGCCGGGTTACCGACGGTCTCAGGCGACTGGTGAGAACCCGTCTCTGTCCGGCACCCTCTCGGGTCGGTAGGCCATGAAACCTGCCGACCCCTACCATTGAGTTCCGTGGTCTCAGAGAACGACGCTTCCGGGAAGAAAGGTCGCGTAGCCAGCCTGGCGCGCCGCCGTCACCGGGTGACGCGCTCCCTGCTGGCGCTGCCGCTCGGCTGGCTGCTGCTGTTCTTCGTGATCCCGGTGTCACTGGTCGTCCTCTATAGCGTCGGGATACTGGCCACCTTCACCAAGGAGGAGGGGGTCAGCCTGGAGAGTTGGAGGCTGTTCCTCACCGGCGAGAACGTCTACATGCTGCTGTTCATCAAGTCGTTCCGCATGGCTCTCATCGTGGCGGTGGTCGTGGTGATCCTCGCCTACCCGATCGCCTACTTCCTGGCGATGATCGCCGACAAGTACAAGTACTCGTTGTTGCTCCTGATGATCGCCCCCTTCATGACCAACTTCTTCATGCGGGTGATGGCGTGGAAGGTGCTGCTGGGCAGGCAGGGGGTGATCAACTCCTTCCTGTTCTGGTCGGGTCTGCGCGAGGAGGGGAATCCCATCGAGGGCCTCGCCTTCGGGGAGATCCCGGTCATGATCGTGCTGGGATACGTGTGGATCCCGTTCGTCATGCTGCCGATGTTCGCAGCGATGATCAGCATGGACCGCCGGCTGCTGGAGGCCGCCGCCGACCTGGGAGCGAGCCGGTGGCGGGCCTTCTGGAAGGTGACCTTCCCGCTCAGCCTCCCCGGAGTGGTGGCGTCCTTCTTCTTCGTGTTCATCCCGACCATCGGAGAGTTCGTGGTGCCCAAGCTGGTGGGCGGAACCCGGGGCTACATGTTCGGGAGCGCCATCGACGACCTGTTCGGTATGGGTCTCGACTGGCGGACAGGATCCGTGCTGTCCCTCTGGCTCGTGATGGCGGTGTTCGTCCTGGCGCTGTTGTTCATGCGCTTGGTGCGTTTCGGGAGGCTGGCCGAATCATGATCGACATCGCCACTTCCAAGCTGGCCAAATGGGTCCTGATCGGGATATTCATCCTCGAGATCATCTTCCTCTACGCCCCCGTCACCCTGCTCTACATCTTCTCGTTCAACCAGGGAAGCGTCGTCGGCTTCCCCTTCTCCGGGTTCACGTTCGACTGGTACGAGACGGCTTTCACCAACCGCGGCCTCCTGCTCTCGATCCGTACCAGCGCGACGATCGCCCTCATGTCAAGCACCGCCTCCATCGTGGTGGGCCTACTGATGGCCATTCCCCTGGCCCGGCGCAAGTTCAAGGCCAAGACGCCGATCATGGCCCTCGTACTGAGCCCGCTGGTGGTGCCCCACCTGGTGTTCGGCGTCGCGTTGCTGATCACCTTCCGGAGTGTCTCCCTCGTCACGAACGACGCCATCGAGTTCCCCTTGTCGTTGCCGGCCGTGGCTATCGGGCATGTTGTCGTCCTGATGCCGCTGATCGTCCTGATCCTGATACCCCGCCTGCAACGTATCGACGCCCACCTCGAGGAGGCGGCCCAGGACTTGGGGGCCAGCGGTTGGCGGACCTTCCGAACCATCATTCTTCCCCTCATAGCGCCGGCCCTAGCGGCTGCCTACGTGATCTCCTTCATCATCTCGTTCAACGAGTACGCGGTGGCCGTGTTCGTGAGCGGTCCTACCACCACCTTCCCGATCTACGTTCTGAACGAGTTGCAGGTTCCCGTGAGAGTGCCGCAGATAATCGCGATCTCGGTGATCGTCGTGACCATCTCGCTGCTGGTAGTGGTCGGCGCCGAATTGATGCGCCGCGTCTTCGAGCGCCGGTACCGGGTACTCAGCCAGACCGCGGGGTTGCTCGGTGTGGCCGACGCGGATACGGAGTGAGGATGAGATCGGGGCGAGGGACGGAGGTGTGATGTCGGATCAGGCTTCGTTGCGCCAGCCCTACTCACGGCGAGTTCACTCCTGGGCGGGCGTGGATCTCGAACGCAACGTCGAGATGCAGACCAGGGACGGTGTGACCTTGCGGAGCGACATCTACCGGCCGCTGGGCAAGGGTCCCTGGCCGGTGCTCATCCACCGCACCCCCTACGGCAAGGACTTCGTGCACGATGGTCACTACCTGCACCCGGGCTGGTACGTGCGGCACGGTTTCGTGGTGGTGGTGCAGGACGTGCGGGGCAGGTTCGGGTCGGACGGCGTATTCGTGCCGTACCTCAACGAACTGGAGGACGGCTACGACACGGTTGAGTGGGCGGCCGGCCTGGAGGGTTCCAACGGGCGGGTCGGCATGTACGGGGCCAGCTATCCCGGGATGGTGCAGTACCTGGCGGCGGTCGAGACTCCCCCGAGCCTGGGAGCGATCTCACCCACGGTGGCCGCGGCCGACCTCTACAGCCACTGGACCTACGAGGGAGGCGCCCTCCGCCTGTTCGTTCCCCACTGGACGGCTGGTCTCCTGATGGAGATCGGTGTGCGTCGAGGCGACCCGGCTCTGACAACTCGCGGCCGGGGTATTCGGGCAGTACCGGCGCAGGCGGGGGCCTGGCTGGGCTCGGCTGCGCCGGTCGATCTGGACCCACTGGAGCACGCCGAGTTCTACAGGGAGTGGCTCGAGCACCCCACCAACGACGACTTCTGGAAGGAACGCAGCGCCCTTCACCGGATGGACTCGGTGCAGTGCGCCGTGCTGCACATCGGTGCGTGGTTCGACACCTTCCTCGAGGGCGCCTTGGTCGCCTACCACGAGTTGGCGGCCCGGGCGGACGGTCCCGAGCAGTGGCTGGTCCTCGGTCCGTGGGGACACCTCCCCGGCGGTGAGTGCATCGGGGACCTGATCCTGGGCCCGCAGGCCAGGGGCACGGTCCCCCTCGACCAACTCCAGGTCGACTTCTTCCATCGCCATCTCGACGGAGAGGCTCCGGAGACCGGTGAGAGCCGGGTCCGCTACTACGTGCTGTTCGAGAACCGCTGGCACGACGTCCCGTCCTGGCCCCCGCCCGGTGCCGAGACCACCCTTTACCTGCGCTCGGATGGGACGGCCAACACGGTGGGCGGCGACGGTCGTCTCGACGAGTCTCCCCCGGAGCAGCCGGAGCCGGCCGACCTGTACCACTTCGTCCCCCGGATCCCCGTGGCGGCGGCGGGCGGGCACACCTGCTGCGACGAGAACGCCATGCCCGCCGGCCCACGTAGCCAGCACTTCCTGGAGAGGCTGCCGGAGATCCTCGTCTACTCGACCGAGCCCTTCACCGAGGAGGTCACCATCGCCGGTCCGGTCACCGCCCGTCTGTGGACGGCCACCGAGGCGGTCTCAGCCGACTACGTCACCCGGTTGTGCCTGGTCCACAACGGCCGGTCGCTCAACATCAGCGACGGGATAAGGCGGATGACGGCGGAAGATCTGGCCGATGCTCGGGACGAGGACGGGGTGGCCGAGGTGGAGATCCGGATGCAGTCCACCGCCGCGCTCATCCGCCCCGGCGACGAACTGCGCCTCCACGTCACCAGCGGCGCCTTCCCTGCCTTCGACATCAACCCCCAGACCGGGGATCTGCCCGCCATGACCCCGACCTGGGACGGGATAGCGGCGATGCACGGGATCTGCCACGAACCTGGACGGGAATCATCGGTAACCTTCACGCTGCACCAAGGAGAGGGATCATGACGGCTAGCTCCTCGTTGAAGTCCGAGGTCGGGATCCACCTCGAGGGCATCACCAAGACCTTCGGTGAGGTGGTGGCGGTCGACGACGTCGACATCGTCATACGAGAAGGAGAGTTCTTCTCCTTGCTGGGGCCGAGCGGGTGCGGCAAGACGACCAGCCTGCGCATGATCGCCGGCTTCGAGGTACCGGACGCGGGCCGGGTTCTGCTGCGCGACAAGGACGTGAGCGGTGACCTGCCCAGCAAGCGCAACGTCAACATGGTCTTCCAGCACTACGCGCTGTTCCCGCATATGAACGTCGAGGAGAACGTGATGTTCGGGCTGCGCGTGTCCGGCGTGAGGAAGAAGGAGCGCGTCAGGCGCGTAGCCGAGATACTCGAGATCGTTCGCCTGCCCGGTTTCCAGAAACGCAAGCCCTGGCAGTTGTCCGGGGGTCAGCAGCAGCGGGTGGCCCTGGCCCGGGCGCTCGTGAACCGTCCGTCGGCCCTGCTGCTCGACGAGCCGCTGGGCGCCCTCGACGTGAAGCTGCGCCGCGAGATGCAGTTGGAGTTGAAGGCCATCCAGCACGAGTTGGGCACCACCTTCGTCTACGTGACCCACGACCAGGAGGAAGCCCTCACCATGTCCGACCGCATCGCGGTCATGAACCTGGGCCGGGTCGAGCAGACCGGGACACCACGGGAGATCTACGAGAACCCGGGGTCCTCCTTCGTGGCCGGCTTCATCGGCTCCCTCAACGCCATGGACCTCACGGTGGAGCAGAGGCCGGAGGGAACCGGTGTCATGTCGGTCGGCGAAGGCCGGGTAATGGCTCGGGTGGGAGCTTCGGTCCACGTCGGAACCGCGGTCCGGGCAGCGGTCCGCCCCGAACGCATAGCCCTCGGCCCGGCGAGCGCCCCCGTCCACCCCGAGGGGTCGGTGGTTTTCGGAACGGTCGAGGAAGTGATCTACCTAGGAGCCGTGAGCCTGTTCCACCTCGACATCCCGGGCCTGGGCCAGTTGGTGAGCCAGCGCATGTCCCACGAGGACGAGTCTGCTTTCCAAACCGGCGACCCGGTGTCGGCCTCCTGGGAACCTGCCCACACCCTCGTGCTTGAGGTGAACCCCGACGCCTGACCACCGGTCGGTCCGGCGCCCTCTTCGTCCGGCGCCGATACGAGTTGCCAGAACGATGCTTCCGGCTTGTCGGATGACCTGGCTTAGGCCAGAATCCGGACGATCTGTCTGGGGGTCGTGACAATGGGACCGGAGAAGCGACCGGTAGTTGTAATCGCCGAGGTGTTGGCGGCAAGTTGTGCGGACTATCTGCAGGAGAGTTGCGAGGTGGTGACGGCGGCGGGAGAGCCCCGAGACCGTCTCATCGAACTCCTCACGGACGCCGAAGGGCTGGTGGTTCGCAGCGGCACCCGGGTCGACGGGGAACTGATGGCGGCGGCTCCACGGTTGCGGGTCGTGGGTCGGGCCGGGGTCGGGGTGGACAACATCGACCTCGACGAGGCCACGCGGCGGGGGATCCTGGTGGTCAACGCTCCGCTGGCGAACAGCGTCTCGGCGGCTGAGCACGCCTTCGGGCTGATGCTGTCCGTGGCCCGCAACATCGCCCGGGGGGACGCCTCCATACGGTCGGGAAGGTGGGACCGGGCCAAGTTCCGGGGCGTGGAGCTGGATGGCAAGACCCTCGGCCTAGTGGGCCTGGGGAGGATCGGAACCCTCGTGGCCCAACGTGCCCTGGCCTTCGGCATGAAGGTCCTCGCCTACGATCCCTACATCACCGCCGAGCAGGCCCGGGCCGCAGGCGGGGAGCTGAGGGATCTCGACTCGCTACTGGCAGACTCCGATTTCATCTCTCTCCACCTCCCGCGCACCCCGGAGACGGAGAACCTCCTGGGCAGGGAGGCCTTCGCGAAGGCCAAGCGGGGGATAAGGATCATCAATGCATCCCGGGGCGGGATCATCGACGAGGAAGCCCTCGTGGAGGCCATCCGGGATGGTCAGGTGGCCGGAGCGGCGCTGGATGTCTACGCCGAGGAGCCGATGACGTCCGGACCCCTCACCGAGATGCCCGAAGTGGTGCTCACGCCCCATCTGGGAGCCTCCACGGTGGAGGCCCAGAACAAGGCCGGTTTGCACGTTGCGGAGTCGGTAGTGGCCGGCCTCGCGGGTGAACAGGTGATGGCGGCCGTCAATAAGGTAGTCGGTAGTCGGTAGTCGGTAGTCGGTAGTCGGTAGTCGGTAGTCGGTAGTCGGTAGTCGGTAGTCGGTAGTCGGTAGTCAGCGGGATCAGGTACGACTAGGCTACCAAGCACTAACAACTATAGACTATTAACTAGAGCCTACGGATCAATTTGCATGAATATGCAGACACACGTATGATCATGCAGTCATGGGAGTAGCCGCCGCCGTACTGGGGGCCTCCGGGTACGCCGGAGGCGAGTTGGTCAGGATCCTCGACGAGCATCCGTCGTTCGAGGTCGCCTATCTGGGCGCCTATACGCAGGCCGGTTCGACGCTCGGCGAGGTACATCCGCACCTGCCCGGGTCGGACCGGCTTCTGGAGCCTATAGATGTGGATCTGCTCACCGGTGCGGACGTGGTCTTCCTGGCTCTCCCGCACGGTGCGTCCTGGGAAGCGGGCCATCGGCTGGCGGAGGCCGGGGTGGCTGTCTTCGATCTTGGAAGCGACTATCGGATGGACACCCCCCAGCGCTACGAGTTCGCCTACGGAGGGCTTCACCCGCTCCCTGACCAGCTGGGAGTCTGGGTGTACGGACTTCCGGAGTTGTTCGGAGCCTCTCTCCCCGGAGCTGGAAGGGTGGCGGTACCCGGGTGTTACCCCACCTCGGCGCTGCTCGGTTTGGCGCCCATCGTGGCTGCCGGGCTCATCGAGGGCCCGATAGTGGTCGACTCGATGTCCGGTGTGACGGGAGCGGGCCGGGGGCTCAAGGCCGGTCTCACCTTCGGTGCGGTCGACGAGAGCGTCAAGGCCTACGGTCTGGCCACCCATCGCCACCGGCCGGAGATCGAGATGGGCCTCGAGGCGTTCGCCGGAGGACCGGTGACCGTGCAGTTCACCCCTCACCTGGTCCCCATGCAGCGAGGAATACTCTCCACCTGCTCCGCCGACCTGGTAGAAGCCGGCAGGATCGGCGGCGCCCTACGGGACGCATACGCCAAGTCACCCTTCGTCGATGTCCTGGACCAGCCACCCCAGACCCGCTGGGTGGTGGGATCCAACCGGGTTCTCATCCACGCCGTCGAGGATCACCACGCCGGCCGCGCGATCGTCACGGTTGCAATCGACAATCTCGGCAAGGGCGCTGCCGGCCAGGCTGTGCAATGCGCCAACCTGGCGCTGGGGTTCCCGGAGACGGCCGGACTCACCACTGCCGGGTGGCTCCCGTGAGCGTCACCGCGGCCGGGGGTTTCATGGCCACCGGTCTTGCCTGCGGGGTGAAGCCATCCGATGTTCCCGACCTGGCGCTGATAACCACCTGGGCTCCGGTTCCCGCCGCGGCGGTGTTCACTACGTCCACGACCGCCGCGCCGGTGATCGAGATGGGGCGCCAAGCTCTGTCCGACGGTCGTCTGCAGGCGGTGCTGGTCGTTTCAGGGTGCGCCAATGCGGTGACCGGAGCCGCCGGGGCCGCCGCCGCCGAACGCGTCGTCAAGAAGGCAGCCGACCTGCTGGGGATAGACGAAGCGAACGTCCTGCTCTCGACGACCGGCCCGATCGGGAAGCTGCTGCCCGTACTCGAGGTCTACGAGGGGCTGGAGCGGGCGTTCCCGGCCCTGGGGGAAGGCTCGGATGACGGCAAGGCGGCTGCCTCGGGCATCCTCACCACCGACACGGTCACCAAGGAAGCAGTGGTGGAGGGGGAAGGCTACGTGGTCGGGGGCATGGCCAAGGGATCGGGCATGGTGCGACCCGACATGGCCACCATGCTGGCCTATCTCACCACGGACGCGGTGGTCCATCCCGAGGTGCTGCGGTCGTCGCTCCGGGAGGCGGTCGCACCGACCTTCAACAGCCTGAACATCGACGGCTGCCAGTCCACCAATGACACGGTTGTCGTGATGGCGTCCGGAGCGAGCGGCGTCGAGCCCGACCCGGAGTCCTTCACCGCTGACCTGACGGAAGCCTGCCGGAGTCTGGCAATGCAGATGATGCGGGACGCCGAGGGCGCATCCCGGGTGGTGACGCTGCGGATTGTGGGGGCGACCGACGATGCCGCAGCCCGGGAGATCGGCAAGGCGGTCGCCGACGCGGCACGGGTACGGACATCGTTCTACAAGGAGGATCCCAACTGGGGAAGGTTGGCGGCTGCCGCCGGTGTCAGCGGCCATGAAGTGTCTCCCTTCCACATAGGCGTCCGCTACGGGCAGACGACGTTGGCCTGGCACGGGATACCCATGGCCCATAGCGTCGAAGGTGTCCGCAGGCAGATGGCCGGGGACTTCACCATCGAGATGCGGGTGGGCCTGGGCCTCGGCAAGGCGACCATCCTGACCTGCGACTTGACGCCCGAGTATGCGGTCCTCGACGGTGGGATGCGGGTCTGATGGTCACCGGTCACACGGCCCCGACCGTGCGCCGCTCTCGCATCGCCTCTGCCATGGCCAAGGCCAGGGTCCTCACCGAGGCCATGCCCTACATTCAGGCGTTTTCAGGGGAGACGGTCGTGATCAAGTACGGCGGATCCGCGATGGTCGACGACGATCTGCGTGCGAGCTTCGCCCGTGACATCGCCCTCCTGGTGCTGATGGGCCTCAGGCCGGTCGTGGTCCACGGAGGCGGACCACATATCACCCGGGCCATGGCCGACGCTGGTCTGGAGCCGCGGTGGGTGGACGGTCTGCGGGTGACGGACGAGGCGACGCTCGGGGTCGTGGTGGCGACGCTGGCAGGCGCGATCAATCCCGACATCGTTCGGCTTCTGCAGAGTCACGATACCCCTGCGGAAGGTTTCGGGAGCCTCGGCAGCGGCTTGTTCACCGCCAGCCAACGGCACCCCGACCTGGGCTTCGTGGGCCGGATCGAGCGGGTGAACGCGCATGGAATCAACGAGTTGCTAGACCAGAGCATCGTGCCGGTGGTGGCGCCCCTGGCGAGCGGCAAGGACGGGAGTGTCTACAACATCAACGCCGACACCGCCGCAGGCTCTCTGGCCCGGACGCTCGAGGCGCGCAAGCTCATTTACCTCACCGACGTCGAGGGTCTGTACCGGGATCTCGACGACGAGGACAGCCTTATCGAAGCCATGTTCCTAGGCGAACTGCGAGAGATACTGGGGAGCGGTAGTATCTCGGCCGGGATGTTTCCCAAGCTGGAGTCCTGCATCGAAGCGTTGGAGAACGGCGTTCCCCAGGCCCACATACTGGACGGACGGATCCAGCACGCGGTGCTGCTGGAGATTTTCACACCGGAAGGAATTGGAACGATGATCACACCGGGAGAGAAGTGGTGACCCCGTCTCCGACCATCGCCGATCGGGAGGCCGCCGCCGTCCTCCAGACCTACGGGCGGGCGCCGGTCACGTTCGTACGTGGCGACGGCTGCCGGCTCTACGACGAGGACGGGAAGGACTACCTGGACTGCCTCGCGGGGATAGCGGTGGTGTCGGTGGGCCACGCCAACGCGGCAGTGGCCGCGGCGGTGGCCCGGCAGATGACCCGGTTGGTCCACACGTCGAATCTCTACTACACGGTTCCGCAGGTGGAGTTGGCCGAACGTCTCAAGGCTCTGTCGGGGCTGGACCGGGTCTTCTTCGCCAACTGCGGGGCCACCGCCAACGAGGCGGCTATCAAGCTGGCCCGCCGGTGGGGCCAGAAGCGGCGCGGCCACGACTGTTACGAGGTCATCTCGCTGATCGACTCCTTCCACGGCCGGACCCTGGCGGCGCTGGCGGCGACCGGCCAGCCCCACAAGCAGGAGGTCTTCGCTCCGCTCCCGCCCGGGTTCCCGCAGGTGCCGGCCGGTGACATCGACGCCATGGCCGATGCCGTTGGACCGCAGACCGCCGGAGTGTTGATCGAGACCACCCAGGGTGAGGGAGGGGTGGTTCCCCTGAACCGGAGGTACCTCCAAGAGCTCAGGGCTCTCTGCGACGAGCGCGAGGTGCTGCTCATGTTCGACGATGTCCAGGCGGGAATCGGCCGCACCGGTTCGTGGTTCTCCTGGCAGCAGTTAGGTGTGGAGCCGGACATCGCGACGCTGGCCAAAGCTCTCGCCAACGGGCTTCCCATCGGTGCCTGCCTCTCCACGGAGCGGGCTGCAGCCTTCGACTACGGCGATCATGCCACCACGTTCGGAGGGGGGCCGGTGATCACGTCGGCCGCCCTCGCCGTTCTCGACGAGATCGAGAACCGTGACCTGCTGGCCAACTGCCGGGAGCGAGGCGCACAGTTCGTGGAACGTCTCAAGGCAGTGGACGGCGTGATCGACGTACGCGGTCGGGGACTGCTGGTCGGAGCCGTGCTCGAATCGGACCGGGCCGCCGAGGTCACGCAGACCGCGATGGCCAACGGCCTGCTGGTCAACAACGTGGTGCCGGACACGGTCCGTTTCGCTCCGCCCCTGACCATCAGTCCCGACGAGGTAGACGAGGCGGTCTCCAAGTTCGAGGCATCCCTCGGGTAGCCGACCCGGCTCATTTCCGATTTAGCCTTACCGGCCCCGTCCTCGGTGAGGCTCCGGGTTACCGGACCGCCCTCAGCAACTCTGTCCGCGGTGAGTATGTCGCCCGCTTCGGGTCAGGAGGGGCGATCGGTCGTCGGGCTGGATGAGCGCGCGGTATCTCACGGATCGCGACCCTCTACCGTTTACCAGATAGATGAACCTGCCGCCGTTCCAGACGCTCGTCGACGAGCACTCCCGTCCGCTCCATCGATTTCTGATCGGGATGGTGGGTCCGGTCGCGGCCGACGACTGCCTCCAGGAGACCCTGCTGGCCGCGCTTCGCTCCTACGGGCGCCTACGGCATGACCGGAACCTGAGAGGCTGGCTGTTCACGATCGCCCATCGCAAGGGAATCGACTACCTGCGAAAAAGCTCCAGGGAGCAGCCCTTCGCTTCCCCACCGGACCAAGCGTCGCAGCCTGAGCCGATACGCGACGCGGCACTTTGGGGCCGGGTGGCAGCGCTACCTGACAAACAGCGGGCCGCCGTGACCCTGCGCTATCTCGGCGACCTTGCATACGCGGATGTCGCAGCCGTGATGGCGATCAGCGAGCCCGCCGCCCGGCAGAACGTGCGTGCCGGCCTGTCCTCACTCCGGAAGGAATACTCATGAGCAACGTCGCCGAGAGGATCAGGAATCTGGAGTCCGCTTCGACGGAAGATGCCGTCAGGCGCTTCGCCAACCGAGCGTTCACGGAAGGAGCGGCGCGAGTCGCCTTCGGCATGGTGCCCTCTCCGATAGGTGATCTGACAGCTCTGGTGACAGGCCATGGCCTCCTCGCCCTGGCCTTCGAGACGGACGACCTCGATGAGATCATGAGGTCGGTGGCGAGGAAGGTGTCCCCGGCCATCATCCGGTTGCCGTCGGCGGTCGGGCCGGTCCACTCCTGGGTGGATGCCTACTTCGGCGCCCGGCCCGTGCCCGAACTACCCCTCGATCGTTCTCTGATCACGCCCTTCCAGGACCGGGTCTTGGTAGCGACCGCCGGAATACCGCCGGGCGAGGTCCGCACCTACGGGCAGGTGGCGGCGCTGGCCGGGAACTCGAAGGCGGCTCGGGCGACGGGGAGAGCGTTGGGGGCCAACCCGATCCCCATCGTGCTCCCCTGCCATCGCGTGGTAGCCGCTGACGGCAGCCTCCACGGTTATGCCGGCGGTCTCGACATCAAGAGACTGCTGCTCGACCATGAGCGGACAATATGTCCGGTCTGAAGCTCCTATTCGATCAGAACCTATCTGCCGAGCTAAAGGACGAACTGCGAGATCTCTTTCCCGGGTCCCTCCACATTAGTGACGTTGGACTCCTAAACGCCGACGACGAGGAGATCTGGGAATATGCCAGGAGTCGTGCATTTGCTACAGCTTCTACGGACTCCGACTTTCGTACACTGAGTTGCGAGCGTGGACATCCGCCTAAGGCCATTTGGATCCGGCCTGGCAACTTGAAGTCGCAGGAGATCGTACGGATCCTCCGTGAACGGCATCATGATCTGCTCGCATTCCATAAGAGCGAAGAAGGTCTTCTCGAACTGAGCTGAGCTGTTGGCCTGTCGCGGCTACGCCGGAGGTCTCGACCGCACACGACTTCTTCTCGAACACGAGCGGGAAACGACCACCCGCCGCGGACGGTTATTACGCACCCCGGCTGGGCCTGATCGCCGGGCGAGCGTAGCTCCGGCTATTCGAACAGGACCGTCTCGACCGTCTCGATACGTCCGTCCGGGGTGAAGCGCCAGACCTCGATGTGGCCTCGTCGCAGGTCACCATTCCCGTCCCAATCCAGCGAGGAGGCGACTCCTTCGTAGTCGACCTCCCGGCCGTCGGCCAGCAGCCGCAGCGCCTCCGCCACTCCCGCCGCGGTGCCGAGAACGACCTCGCCCGGTGGACCGCCGATGTCTCGCAGACGGTCGCGGATGGCGGCGCCGTCGAGACTCCCGGCGGCCTGCGCCGCGAGGGCCAGCGCGACGGTGGCGTCGTAGGTCTCCCTGACGTAGGTCATGACAGGCAGTGCGCCGAACTCAGCCAGGAACGAGGCCTCCCAGGCGGGGCCGGCGACGCTGTCGGGGCTCGGCGCTCCGGCCGTACCGTACATGCCCCCCAGCACGTCGCCTCCGATCTCCTCGACCAGCCGGGGCCTCCTGGCGGCGTCGCCGAACAGGAAGTGGGTGAAGATACCCTCGTCGAGGGCCTCGCGGACGATGCCGAGAGCGTGACTGCCGAAGGTCACGACCACCAGCGCCTGCGCTCCGGCGCTGGCACTCTGTCGCAACTCGGGCAGGTAGGACGGCTGGCCGTCGACGACTGCCACAGCCTCAAGCCCTCCGTCCCATGCCTCCGCGAAGCTACCCGCCAGCCCTCGTCCATAAGGGTCGTCGAAATAGATGAGGCCAACGTTGTCGAAGCCCCGATCCCTGGTGACCCGCGCCAGCACCGGGCCCTGGGCCGTGTCGGAGAGGGTGGTGCGGAAGAAGAAGTCGCTGTCCGCAGCTTCCGTCAGCCGGGGAGAGGTCGCCGATGGGCTGATGGTGGGAATGGCGGCGGGGCCGGTCACGTTCTCCACGACTGCCAGGGACGCCGCACTCGAGTTGGGGCCGACGATGGCGTGGACGCCGTCGGCGATCAGGCCCTGCGCCGCCTCGATCGCCGGACCCGGGGTGCGGGTTGCGTCCCGGATCAATCCCTCCACCGGATGGCCGAGCACCCCGCCTCCGTCGTTGATGTGCCGGATGGCCAGGTCGAAGCCGCGCTGCCGGTCGGCCGAGACGTCGGGAGCGCCGGAGTAGTCGAGCATGAGGGCGATCTTCATCGGTTCGGACCGGTCCGCCCGGTCGCAACCGGGAACGAGCAGAGCGACCAACATGGCGCAGACGGTTACCCAGCGAGTCAGGCGCAATCTACCTACGGACACACCCGCCCTCCCGTACGCCGGTTCCGATAACAAACGAGGACGCCGAACACCATGATCGCTCCTGCAACTCTAGACGAGTAGTTCCAAGCCATCCCGGCCGGAAGTGATCACACTAACCTAGCGGTGTACAACGCCGCACAACACAGCTGTGACTCGTATGTGTCAGTCTATCTTGCCACCGGTCACCCATCTTCCATCCCGGGGGCTGCCACTTCGTGAAGAGTCACCCGCGGCGCAAGGCGCGAGACCCGAACAGTGCTATGGAGGATGGTAAATAATTCGATCCAGGTTTAACCATCGGAAACCAACTAGAAACTACAGACTACCGACTAGGAACTATTCATCTAGTTCTCCTACCACCACCCCCTGTGGCCCGAGGTCCGCGGACATCCGTTCCCCCGGCAGTCGGGGGCGGTCAAGCCTGGCGCATTCCGGCGGTAGCCTGGCGCTATGCGGCCCACCGTGATGATGAAGGCGGCGATGACCCTGGATGGTCAGTTGGCCGCCGCCGACGGAACCTCCCAGTGGATCAGTTCGCCTGAGGCCCGCCGCGATGCTCACCGGCTGAGGGCCGAGGTCGATGCCGTGATGGTGGGAGCCGGCACGGTCAGGGCCGACGACCCACGGCTGACGGTGAGGCTCGATACCAGCAGCGAGAACGGGACCGAGCAGCCGGTCCCGGTGATCGTCGCAGGGCGGCAAGGGTTGCCTCCCGGGGCGCACCTGTTCGGGCGGGATCCGATCGTGCTGGCGCCCGGTCCTCTTCAGGTTCCCGGCCGGGTGATCGTGGCGCCAGACGACTCGGCCGACAGTGTGGACCTGGCGACGGGTCTGGGCAGGCTCGGCCCGCTCGGCGTGGGGTCGGTCATGGTCGAGGGGGGAGCGATGCTGTTCCGCTCTTTGCTGGACGCCGGTCTCGTCGACCGCGGCGTTCTCTATTACGGTCCGATGCTTGCCGGTGGCGTGGGCGCCCCGCTGTTCCGGGGTACGTGGAAAACCCTGGCGGATGCCCGGCCGGTCCGGGTCAGGGCAATCCGGCGCCTGGGCGAGTCGATCAGGGTCGACATCGAGATCGGGAAGGGGTAGCAGCGCGACGTGCTGCCCCGGAGGCGGGGCCGATCCCGCTGGGGCGCAATCAACTGCACCAGCCTGCCACGCCTTCCCCAGATGGTCCGTTCTCGTCAGGGGGTGTCCGTCCGTAGGTCGCTTCGTGGCACTCCGGAAGCGGCGGGGGCCGGTCCCGTCGACGCAGCGACGGGAGGGCGAGCCAGGCTCCGGAACCAGTACAGGTCTCTTCCCCCGGCCCGCGGCACGCGTTCCGCCCTCACTCCGAACACGGGTTCCAGCACCTCCGGTACCAAGACCGCCTCGGTAGCCCCGGCCGCTCGGACGCGACCACCCTGCAGCACGACGATGTGATCGCAGTACTCCGCCGCCAGATTCACGTCATGGATCGATATGAGGGTGGTCACGCCCACGGAACGGACGAGATCGAGGACCTCCAGTTGGTAGCGGATGTCGAGGTGGTTGGTGGGTTCGTCGAGGATCAAAACGCGCGCCTCCTGGACGAGAGCGCGCGCGACCAGCGCCCGTTGCTTCTCCCCCCCGGACAGGGTGCCGAACGACCGAATCGCCAGCGCCGCAATGCCCACCTGAGCGAGAGCGTCGTCGACGCGTCTGCGGTCCTCGGCGGATTCCCCGGCGAAGGCCGGCTGGTACGGGCTGCGTCCCATCGCGACCACTTCCCGCACGGTGAACTCGAAGTCGGTCCTCGGCTCCTGCACGACGACGGCGATGCGCCTGGCGGCTTCGAGCGGGCGCAACTCCCACAGGTCGTCCTCGCCCACCACTACGTGCCCGAGCCGCGGTCGCAGCATCCGGTACGCGGCTCTTAGCAGCGTGGTCTTGCCGCTGCCGTTCGGCCCGACGATCCCCACGACCTGGCCAGGGTCGACCGCCAGGCTGACCTCGGAGCAGATCTCGACCGAGCCCACCGCCACCGTCACGCCGGACAGCCTCAGCGACAGTGGGGTGGGCCCGGCATCGTTCGGCGGTGGCTCGGGAATGCCGGCCTCCGAGTGGTCACCGGGCATGGCCGGATCCTCGTAGCCGGGAGCGGAGGAGCAGGGCGAAGACCGGCGCGCCGACAAGGGCGGTTATCACCCCGATAGGCAGCTCGCGTGGCGCGATCACCAGCCGCGCGACCACGTCCGACCACAGCAGGAAGAGCGCCCCGACGAGGGCCGCGAGCGGGAGGGCCCGGCGGTGGTCGGATCCCACCACCATCCGCGCCGCATGCGGTATGACGAGCCCCACGAACCCCACCCCGCCGGCCAGCGCGACCGAGGTGCCGGTCAGGAGCGCGACGACCACGAAGAGAACGCGGCGGAGACGATCCGGGGGCACACCCATGCTCGTCGCAGTCTCGTCGCCGAAGAGAAGCAGGTTCAGCGCCCGAGCCCGGGCCAGGAGATAGACGAGCCCGATGACGAGGAGAACGGCCGGCAGCCCCAGCCGGTCCCACCGCGCGCCGCCCAGCGCGCCGAGCATCCAGAAGAGCGCGAGGCGTGCCGTCTGGCTCTGCTCGCTGATGAAGATGAGCATGCTGGTGAGGGCCGAGAAGAGGAAGCTCACCGCGATCCCGGCGAGCACCATGCGCAACGGACTGAGGCCACCCGACGAATTCGCCAGCAGGAACGCCAGTCCGTAGCCGACGAGGCCACCCGCGAACGCGGCAACCGGCAGCGTGTAGGTTCCCGCAAACGCCCAGCCGAGCACCATGACGCTCACTGCGCCGACTGCTGCGCCAGACGTCCCTCCGAGGATCGTGGGGTCAGCCAGCGGGTTCCGCACCATCGCCTGGAGCACTGCGCCGACCACGGCGAGCGTTGCCCCGACCAGCACGGCGAGGAGCGCGCGCGGGAGACGGACGTACCACACGATCCGCTCGTGAGCGGCCAGCCAGTCGGCCGGTACCGCGTCGGGCCGGAGCTGGTGGATCCCGATCCGCCACGCCGTCCCGGGGGAGATGTCCGCCGGCCCCAGGGTCACTGCCAGCACGATCGACAAGGCCAGGGCGACGCAGAGCGCCACCAGCACCGCCGCCAAGCCGAGCCCCGCCATCCCGCGACGGCGCCCGACGTCGTCCT
The DNA here is from genome assembly GCA_965219685.1 of Candidatus Spongiisociaceae bacterium. Lineage (GTDB taxonomy): Bacteria > Actinomycetota > Acidimicrobiia > Spongiisociales > Spongiisociaceae > JAPPFW01. The sequence continues at coordinate 3,763,965 of CBDCOH010000002.1, forward strand.
GTGAACGGGCCGGCCCGGTTCTCTGGGATGACCTCATAATTCGGCCGTCCGCCAGGTCCCCTGGCGGTAGCGCCACCAGGCCCCGGCACTCCGCATCGCGAAGTAGGCGATCCCTGCGATGTAGATGCCGGGAAGACCCCAACCGGCCTCGACGGCGAGCAGCCACGCCAGCGGCACCATTACCAGGTAGCTGGAAGCCGTTGACGTGTAGAAGACCCACTTCGAGTCACCGGCGGCGCGCAGCACCGCGGCCAGCACCATACTCGTGGCCATGAGCGGCACCTGCATAGCCAGGAAGGGAAGGGCCCGCACGGCCTGCGCCACCACTTCTCCATCGGGGGTCAGCAGGTGCAGGATCGTGGACGGCGCGACGAGCACCGGCGCCAGGACGATCGCCGGCAGCGCGATCATCAGCAGCAACCCGGCCCGCTCGGTCAGCGCCACCGAGCGCTCGTCGAGGCTGCCGAGGCTCTGCCCGACGAGGATGGACACGCCTGTCGAGAGCGCCCAGATCATCGTCCAGAGAACGTGCTGTACGTTGGCGACTACCTGCATACCGGCGATGACCACGGTGCCGAGCGACGCGACGGTCCCGAGCACGAGGACGTTGCTGACGTAGCCCAGGAAGAGCATGACCGTCTCGGGCCAACCGATCGACCACAGCCGGGGAAGCACCGTCCGAGCCTCGTGCAGGTGCGCGATTCGGAACAGCTCGTATCTGACCCGGAACCTCGTCCAGCCGAACCGGGCCATGTAGGCGCAGCCGACGGTCACGGCGATCACGGTCCCGACACCGGCGCCGAGGAGATCCCAGCCGACCACGAAGATCAGGACGTAGTTCAGCGGGACGTTGATCAGGTTTACGAGGAGCGTCATACGCATTGCCACCTTGGTCTCCCCCACGCCCGCGTAGACGGCGCGGAACATGGCCGTGACGGCCGCGAGGGGTGCGGCGAGGGCGAGCACACGGAGATACGGCACACCCTCGGCCCGTACAGCCTCGCTCACATCGAACACTGCGAGGAGGGAACCCGCGCCGATGCTCAGGGCGAGGAGGACCAGGAGGCCGGCGCCGAGACCGACGACCATCGACACGTCCAGCAACTGCCCCACGGCGGCCGGACGACTCTCGCCGTACCGTCGGGCGGCGATCGCCTGTGCGGCGGTCGCCCACCCGCTGAACAGCATGCCCGCCGCGATGTTCACGGACGAGGCGACGGCCGCTGCCGCCAGTGCCTCGGTGGAGACACGGCTGATCATGGCGGTGTCGACGACTCCGAGCAGGATCTGCGACAGGTTGCCGACGATGATCGGCGAACTCAGGGCGAGGACGCGCTTCAGCGCGGCTCCCTGAGGCGTCGTCACCGTGACGGCGGCTTCGACGGAGGTGGCGAGTGCTCAGTCGTCCGGATGAGCGGAGACTCAGTCCTGCGGTGACGCCTGCCGCCGGCTAACGAGCGGCGCTCACACTGCGCACCGCGGTCGCCACCTTTGTGAGGCCGTCGAGATTCTGTGGGCCGGGCACGCTCTGGAGAAACGTCAGCGTCACGTAATGACCGTTCACGACCGCCGGCATGCCTGACAGGGCCGGGTTGGACTCGAGGAAGTCGCGGTTCGCAGCCGGACCACCGAAGCCGTAGTCGACGAGAATGATCAGTTCCGGGTCGCCCTCGACGACGCTCTCCCATTCCACCGTGCCCCACGTACCGCTGGCGTCCGCGAGGATGTTCACACCGCCGGCGCGGCTGATGATGTCCGACATCACGGAGCCGCCGAGCGCTGTGAACGGAGCCTCCTCACCCGAGTCGAAGTAGAAGACGCGGACCTGCTCGCCGGCGGGGATGGCCGCGGCGACGTCCTCGATCTGGCGCTCCCACGCGGCGATGAGTTCCTCGCCGCGGTCCTCGACCCCGAAGATCTGCGCCACGGCGCGGACGTCGTTGAACATGACTTCGAGCGTGACCTTGCCCGCGAAGTCGGGGCAGGCCTCCGTGAACGAGAAACTGTGCACATCGGCGTCGCGCAGGTTCTGCGCCGTGAGACCCGCGCCCTCGTTGAATCCGTAGCTGAACACCAGATCGGGCCCGGGGGCGAGGACCGCCTCCAGCGAGGGGTACGGGAAGCTGCCACCCAGCCGCTCGACCAGCGCTGCTCGGGCCTGGTGCTGCGGTTGGAGCCGGTCGGGGGTGCCTCCGAAGTACCCGATGACGTGACCCTGCAACCCGAGAGACATCAACACTTCCAGAGCGCTCGTGTCGGTGGCGACCACACGCTGCGGAACCGCGTCGTAGACGGTCTCCACGCTGCAGTTGCTGATCGTCACGCCGGGCGGATCGGGCATGGCGGTGGTCGTGGTGATCTGCGCCGTAGTCGTTGGCGTCGTCGTTGTGGTCGTCGGCTCGGGCATGGCGGTGGTCGTGGTGTTCTGCGTAGTCGAGGTCACGGCCGCCGCGGTGGGGGCGGGGGTTGCTGCCGTCTCCTCGCCGTCCGAGCAGGCCGCGGCGAAGAGCGCGATCATCAGGCTCAGCCCTCCCAGCAGCGCCAGTGGCTTGCGGCCGGATCGGTCCCATACTCTGTTCTTCATGTCTCCTCGACTTCGCTGTTGGCACCCCGGCGGCGTCCCGGCTTCCATCGGGCAGGCGCCGAGGACTGCCGGAGTATCAGGAATGATAATCATTCTAAATGATACAGGAAATGGAGGACGGAGGACCAGCGACGGAGATCAACTCCGGCCGGGGCCGATCGGCAGGCAGATCACCCGACCGGATTCGGGGTCGGTGAAGATCTTCGCTGCTACCCCGAAGACCGTTCGCATCAGTTCGACGGTGAGCACTGCGGCGGGCGGACCGTCCGCCACGATCCGGCCACTGTCCACCACGACGACACGGTCTGCATAGTTCGCTGCGTGCAGGAGGTCGTGGAGCACCATGACGACCGTCATGTCGCCGCTCGCGCAGAGGGACGCAACGAGGTCGAGAACCTCGAACTGGTGCCGGATGTCGAGGAATGTGGTCGGCTCGTCCAGAAGCAGGGTGCCGGCGCCTTGCGCGAGAGCGAGCGCGATCCATGCGCGCTGGCGTTCGCCCCCGGAGAGTTCGTCCACGGGTCGCTCCGCGAAATCGGTCAAGCCGGTAAGCGTGAGCGCAGACTCCACGGCGAGTGTGCCCTCGGCGCCGAGTCGTCCGAACAGCCCGGTATGGGGGAAGCGGCCCAGCTCGACGAGCTCGCGAACGGTGAGGCCCGGTGGGCTCGATGGAGATTGGGGAAGGACGGATACCAGGCGGGCGATATCGCGGGATCCGAAGCTCCGGATGTCCTGCCCGTCGAGGAGCACGACGCCGCTCCGCGCCGGAAGCAGCCGGGCCATCGCCCGGATCACCGTGGACTTCCCCGACCCGTTCGGCCCGACGATGGCGGTGATAGTGCCCTGCTGCAGCCCCAGGTCGAGGCCGTCGAGCACGATCCGCTTCCCGTAGCCGGCGCTGACCTGTGCCAGCTTGATGGGTTTGGCGTCGTTGATCCGGGGATGGTTCATCTGGTGCTCCGCCGGATCAGGAAAATGAGCAGTGGCGCCCCGAAGACGGCCAGGACGGCCCCGACCGGAAGGCCCACCCGGTAGGCCGAGGAGGGAATCGGTGGCTTGATGGAGAACGATTGGGCGACGAGGTCAGCCGCCAGCAGGAGCACGCAGCCGATGAGGGCGGCCAGCGGCAGGACACGGCGCGCGTCGGCGCCGACGATGGCCCGGGCGGCGTTGGGCGCCATCAGGCCGACGAATGCGATAGCTCCGGAGACACTTACCGCCCCGGCGGCCAAGGCCGCGGCCAGCCCGAATAGCGCGACTCGGGCAGGCTGCAACGGGAGGCCGAGAGCGCGGCCTGACTCGTCGTCGAGCTGGAGCAGGTTCGCGGCCCGGGCGGCCAGCAACCCGGCTGCGATGCCGACGGCGGCCCATGGCAGCGCCAGCCAGACGTCGTCCCAGATGCGGCCATGCAGCGACCCGATGAGCCAGGAGAGGATGTTTCCAAGGGCGTACGAAGAGCGCAGCATCACGATCGCGGTCAGCGATCCGAGGATCGCGTTGACGATTACTGCCGTGAGGATCAGTCGCAAGGGATCGATGCGTCCGCGCGCCGAACTCGCGAAGAGCACCAGTATCCCTCCCGCCAGGGCGCCGAGCAGCACGACGAACGGAAGCAACCGGCCGGGTTGAGGCAGGCCCCATGTGCCCGCGAGGAAGAGGACCGCAGCGAGAATCCCCCCGGTGGAGACACCGGTGAGTCCGGGCTCGGCGAGGCGATTGCGCATGACTACCTGCAGCAATGCCCCCGAGAGGCCCAGCATGCAACCCACCAGGAGTCCGAGGATCGCGCGAGGCAGCCGCAGATCCCAGACGATGGTCCGGTCCGTGGGGTCCGTCAATCCGTCCACGAGGGCGAGGATGACACGATCCGGTGGGATCCAGACGGTGCCCAGTCCGAGGTGGAGGATGAAGAGGGCGACTGCCGCAGCGCCGGCCGCCAGCATGAGGGCCACGAACGAACGCGTCGATGTCACGTCAACGGGTCAGTCTCAGATTCGGGCGGCGGAGGAGCACGAGGATCATCGGAGCGGCCAGGAGGGTCGTGCACAGCCCCACGGGAAGCTCGCCCGGGTAGATCACGACCTTGGCAAGCACGTCGGACGCCACCAACAGCAGCGCGCCGATCAATGTGGCCGCCGGAAAGAGAAGCCTCGCATCCGGCCGTACGACTATCAGCCGAGCGATGTGTGGCGTCAGGAGCCCGACCCAGGCGATCGGCCCGGCGACGGCCACGATGCTCCCTACGAGCAACGCCGCCAGCGCGACGAAGACGCCGCGCATCCGCCTTGCCGGCATCCCCAGCGACGAGGTGACATCCTCGTCCAACTGGAGCACGTTGGCGCCCCGAGCGAGGAGGAAGGCTATCGGGATCCCCGCCAGCACCCACGGCCACACGAGCCGGACATGATCCCATGTCCTGCCCGAGAGGTTGCCGACCGTGAAGAGGAAGAAGACCCGCACGGCGCCGGACGAGGCGGCGAGGCCGATTGTCGCCAGGATGATCCCGTGGAGGAGCGCCGCAACCGCGACACCGGTCAGCGCGGCTTCTACCGGTGATCGCGCGCCCCGCGATGCCACGAGGACGATCAGGCCTCCGCCGAGTCCCCCGGCAAGGGCCACCACGGGATGAAGCGCGAACAGGACCGGTGCGTTCAGCAGCAGGATGATCGCCATTGCCAGCGATGCGCCGGCCGACACGCCGAGCAGCCCCGGCGAGGCCAGCGGGTTCCTGAGAACGACCTGGAGGATGGCCCCGGATAGCCCGAGCGCCGCGCCGGCGAGCAGTGCCAGGATCAGGCGCGGCAGCCCCAACTCACGGACCACGAGCCGTTCGATCCGGCCGCCGGACTCGCCGAGCAGGATGCCGGGAAGTTGCCCTGGCGCCACTCTCGGCTCGACCATGCTCAGGTGGATCACGGCGAGGGCGGCAAGTGCCGCGAGGATCGCTCCGACGGCGATCAGCCGTAACCAGGACCAGCCCGGAGCCGCTGCCGCGCCCGGGGGCGTGATCAAGGCAGAGGGGCCGGGAACGCCTCCGGGTAGATCTTCGGCATCGCCTCGTCCAGCACGAAGTTCGTACCGTTGATGCCTCGGGAGGTACCCCAGATGAAGAAGTCCACCTCGTGTACCTCGCCATTCTGGACTGCCACGAGCTCTCTCCAGATCACATTGTCCACGAGCTGCTCGGACACCGGCTCCGGGGGTGTAGGCCCGAATCCGTAGGTCTGGACGAAGATGACATCGGGATCGACAGCTAGCAACTGCTCCACGGAGAAGCTCACGAACGGATTGTGGACATCACAGCTGGTGAACTCCGGGGGGTATGCCGTTGCGTGAGCCAGCGCATCTATGGCCGGCGTGCACACCGTTTCGGCGCCGATATTGACATCGGACCCGTACACCACCATGACGGACCTCTCGGTGGTGACTCCCGCAACGTACTGCTCGAGCCGGGCCTCGAATGCCGCCACCGCGTCCTCAGCCTCGTGTTCCATTCCGAGGAGGATTCCGACCTCGACGACATGAGCGAGCATTCCTTCGACGCCGATCGGGTTGACGATGAACAGGGGTGCGATGCTCTCGAGGGCGGCGCGCAGCCCGTCATGAACGCCGCCGAGTCCGATGACTATGTCGGGCTCCGCATGCGCGATGTCTTCCAGGCTCGGCTCGAAGAAGGATCCGCTGATGGGCCCGATCTCGTTCTCGTCCGGTCCCCAGTAGGCGGGATCCCGGTGTAGCAGGTCATTGGCGGCAACCGGCTTGATCCCGAGTACGAACAGAGTGTCGACGCAGAGTCCCGTGAGGCAGACAACCCGGACCGCCGGCGCCTCCAGCGTGACCATCTCACCGGTAGCGTCTTCGACGGTGCGGGGCTGATCAGACATCGCCCCATCCGCGTGGTCGTCGTCTTCGTGGTCATGGTCCGCGTGGTCGTCGTCGTGGTCGTCGTCGTCGTGGTTGTCGTCTTCGTGGTCATGGTCCGCGTGGTCGTCGTCTTCGTGTTCGTCGTCGTCGTCGGCGTGGTCGTCTTCGTGTTCGTCGTCTTCTTCTTCGTGGTCGTGTTCGTCGGTTGTCGGGGGTGCAGAGGTGGTGGTTGTGGTCTCGGCCATCACGGTGGTTGCCACCGTGATGTCGCTCGCGTCATCCCCGCCGCAGGCCGTTGCTACCAAGAACAGCGCAAACATCGCGGCGGCGGCCCGGGCAATCCGACCGGGTCCGGCCTTGGGTCCCTGGACACGCGACATCACGACCCTCCTTCGCTGGGTTTCTCCTCCGCTCGACTATGGTAACGGGAGTGATTCTCATTCGCAATAGGGACTCGTGCCGATACCGGCGGCGGAGGAGCGAGGACCGCATATGATGATCCACAGGCGAATCGTGGGGCTGACTGCCGGCGTGCGTCGGCTCCTTCTCCTCTCCATCGCGCTCGGCCTGGCCGTCTCCGCGACCTGGGTCGTCCAGGGGACGCTCATCGCGCTCGTCGTGCGCCGGATCCTCGACGGCGGCGGCTGGGATGCGATCGCCGGCTTCGTCGCCGCCGTCGCCGGCCTGACCCTGCTCCGCGCGGTGCTGATCTTTGCCGGCGAAGTCCTGGCAAAGAACGTCTCAGCCGCCGTCAAGACCAAGCTGCGCCGCCGGCTGTTCGCTCAGCTGCTCCTGCTCGGACCCGGTTACCTGGAGCATACGGAAACGGGCAAGGTTCAAGCGACGTTGGTCGATGGGGTCGAAGCACTCGAGTCGTATGTCGGCTACTACCTGCCCCATGCGGTGGTGTCGGTCGTAGTTCCCGTCTGCATCTTCGGCGTCATCGTGTCTCTCGATCCACTCATCGGCGTGGTGGTCCTGGCCTTCGCGCTGGCTGTGCCGCTCATCCCCCGCATCTGGGACCGCATCCTGGGGGAGTACGGCCAGCGGCACTGGGCGGCGTATTCGTCGCTGGATGCCCAGTTCGTCGACTCCATGCAGGGCATGGTCACGCTGAAAGCGCTGAACGCGAGCGAACGGCGGGGGGAACAACTCCGCGCTGCAAGCCAGACGCTCTACCGAGCCACCATGGCGCAGCTCTCGATCTCGATGATCCGGAATGGACTGGTCGGGTTCGCGATGAGCGCCGGCGTCGCGCTCGCCGTCGGCATCGGGAGCTTCCAGGTCGTGGCCGGCGACCTGGACATCGCCGGGCTGCTGATCGTCCTCTTCCTCTCGGCCGAGTGCTTTCGACCCCTCGTCGAACTGGATGCCTACTGGCATGCCGGCTACATGGGCATCTCGGCTTCGACGGGCATATTCGAGCTGCTCGACACCGAACCGGGGATTCGTGACGCGGCCGCCGGGGGGACCGGCGTCGCCACATCGCCCGGCGGAGCGATCGCCCTGCACGACGTTACGTTTCGCTACTCGAGTGATGCCCGTCCGGCCCTCGAGGATGTATCCCTGAAGATTCGCGAGGGTGAGACCCTCGCGATCGTCGGCAGCTCCGGTGCGGGAAAGACCACGGTCGCATCACTCCTGCTCCGGTTCTTCGATCCGCAGGAGGGTCGGCTGACGTTCGGTGAGACGGACTTCCGCGACATCCCACTGGACGACCTGCGGCGGTCCATCGGCTACGTCTCCCAGGACACGTATCTATTCGGTGGGACCATCGAGGAAAACCTCCGGATCGGCCGGCCCGACGCCACACCGGAGGCGATCCGGGACGCGGCCGCCAAGGCGAACATCCACGCCTTCATCCAGGCGCTTCCGGACGGCTACGACACCATCGTGGGCGAGCGAGGCGCGAAGCTGTCGGGCGGCGAACGCCAGCGCATCGCCATCGCCCGGGCGCTCCTGAAGGACGCGCCGGTGCTCATCCTCGACGAGGCCACCTCGAACCTCGACGGCGCCAACGAGGCGGCGATCCGCCAGGCACTCAGCCTCCTCACCAGGGGGCGGACCACCATCATCATCGCCCATCGCCTCTCGACGGTCGTGAACGCGGACCGAATCGTGGCGCTCGACAACGGCCGGGTCGCGGAGTCGGGCCGGCACGGGGATCTCGTGTCGCGCGGCGGCCACTACGCGCAGTTGGTGCGCGCGCAGCGGGAAGGCGTCTCATGACCACGACGGGCGACCCGAGGACCGCGCCGGCGCAGGCCGGACGGAAGGCGACCCGGTTCTCGTCCGGGTTCTGGCAACTCCTCTGGATGATCCGGGGTTACTTCGGCCTCATGGCGGTCACGATCGTGACGGGCGTGTTGAACCAGGGCGCCACGATTGCCGCCGCGGCGCTCGGCGCCTACATGGTCGGCCAGGTTGCGGTCGGCGCCACTGCGGCCGAGCTTCGCACGCCTGCGGTTGCGCTGGGGGCCGCCGTCATCCTCCGGGCCGTGATGGCGTGGGCCGAGATGTGGGTAGCGCATGATCTGGCCTACCGGATCCTGGCCGAACTGCGCGGCCATCTCTACTCAGCTCTCGAACGGCTCGCCCCCGGCTACCTGATCCAGCGGCGGTCCGGCGACGTGGCGTCCACTGCCATGGCCGACATCGAAACCGCTGAGTGGTTCTATGCCCACACCGTCGGAACGTTCGTCGTGGCCGTCGTGGTTCCGTTCCTGGCGTTCGCCACCCTGGGAGCGATGCACTGGACCCTTGCGCTCGTGCTTCTGCCGTTCGCGGTTCTGGTCGCCGGCGCGCCACTCGTGCTGCGGCGTCGCGCCGCCAGGCAGGGCGACGCGCTGAGGGCCGACCTCGGCAATCTGAACGCGGAGGTTGTGGACGGCGTGCAGGGCCTGCGCGAGCTGGTGGCCTTCGGCTCCCAGCGGAGGTACCTCGCCAACCTCGAGTCCCACAGCAAGCGGCTCGTCCGCTCGCAACTGGTCTATGGAATGCGGGCAGGGGTCGAGCAGGGCGCCGTGGTGGCGTTCATGAGCGGTGGCATGCTGAGCGTCGTTGCGGTTGCGGCAAACCACGTTTCGCGTGGTGACCTCGACCCTGCCTACTACCCCGTGGCGATCACGCTCGCCATCTTTGTCTTCGTCCCGATTCTCGCCGTTGCGAAGGTGGCCCAGAGTCTCGGGATCGTCTTCGCGTCGGCCGACCGCGCCTTCCACCTGTTGCGTGAACCGGCGCCGGTCAAGGACGCCCCGGGGGCCACTCCGCCGGATTCCGAGGTGGAGCCCCGAGTCACTTTCACCGGAGTGACGTTCGGCTACCCCGGCGGCGGGGCTCCCGCCTTGCAGGATGTTTCACTCGAGATCGCGCCCGGGGAAACCGTGGCGCTCGTGGGCCATTCCGGGGCGGGGAAGACCACTTGCGCGAGCCTGCTCATGCGCTTCTGGGATGTAGGCGCCGGAACCATTGCCATCGGGGGCCACGACGTACGCCACCTGCCCCAGCGCTTCCTCCGAGAGATCATCGCGTGGGTGCCGCAGGACATCTATCTCTTCAATACGAGCCTGCGGGAGAACATTCGCATGGCACGCCCCCGAGCCACCGACGCCGAGGTCGAGAACGCAGCACGGACGGCCCTGGCGCACGAGTTCATCACCGATATGCCCCGCGGCTACGACACCGTCGCAGGGGAGCGCGGCGTTCAGATGTCCGGTGGCCAGCGCCAGCGCATCGCGATCGCCCGGGCCCTGCTGAAGGACTCACCGGTCCTCGTACTCGACGAAGCGGTGTCGAGTCTCGACACTCGCAACGAGCAGGAACTCAACCTGGCGCTCCATGCTGTCCGCCAGGGGCGGGCGACCCTCGTCATCGCTCACCGGCTGTCGACGATTCGCAGCGCCGACCGGATCGTCGTCCTCGAGGAAGGGCGTGTGGTGGAACAGGGCACCCATGACGACCTCCTTGGTCACGGCCGCGTCTACCGCTCGCTGATCGCCGCACAGACCGAGGCGGCCCACCGTGTCTCCACCGGGTAGGCGCCTCGCCCCCGACGCGACCTGGGTCAGGACGCACAGCCGCGGTGGGCGAGGAACATCGGTTCCGGGGGCCGTGGCGGCATCCGCCCGGATCGGCCCGGTGTGTAGCCCGGTTGCCGTTACAAATGAGAATCATTATCATTCATTTGCCTCATGACAGCCGTCGAGTGACCGAGAAGGAGGACTTGGAGTGTTGACAATGCCGGATCGTAAGACAGGCTTAGGACGTATGGCCCGGGTATTGACTGCGGGCCTCGTCATGTTCGTTGTGGCTCTCCTGGCTGCCTGCGGGGATGACCCGGACACGCAGACGACGGAAGCGTCGGCAACAACTGCCGCCGTCGAGAGCGCCACACCCTCCGGCCCGCCGATCCAGGTGGTGGCAACCACCAACTTCGTGGCTGACTGGGCTCGAGTCGTGGGTGGAGAGAGGGTCGAGGTCTTCGGCCTGCTGCAACCGGGTGGTGATCCGCACTCATTCCAGCCGGGAGCGCGCGACGTTGCCAGGGTGGCGGATGCGGATGTCGTGTTCACTGTCGGTCTCGGTCTGGAAGCAGATTGGCTGGACGATCTGTTACGCAGTGCCAGCGCGGATGAGTCCCGGATTGTCGCGCTTGGCGACTTTGTGGATCCCATCGAGTTCGCGGACGACATGCACGATGATCATGCGGATCACGACGATGACCACGCGGATCACGCGGATGATCATATGGATCACGATGATCACGAGGATGATCATGCGGATCACGACGACCACGCGGATGACGCCCATGGCGAGATGATCGCGGGCCGCCTGGTCGTGGCGGATGCGGCAGAAGCGCACCTTTCGGTCATCGATCTGTCGACTGATGACGTTGACAGCGGGATCTTCGAGGTCGCCGCGCCCGGCGCGACCGTGTATCCCAGTCCCACCCATCGCTACGCCATCGTCCTCGCCCGCGGGCCGGAGGACAGCGACGACCGCATCCATGTCTTCGACGGCGGGGTGTTCCTCGTCCCGCACGGCGATCACTACGACCTGGTCAGCGAGCCCGTGTCACGCCACTCGCTCGAGATCGCCGAGGAAATGCCGGTCCATTACGTCAACACCCACGGCTGGACCACGATCTTCGCCGACGCCGAGGGCCACGTGATCCTGATCAACGAGCAAGATCTGGCCAACTCGACGGGCGACTATGAACCGATCGTGCTCGAGGCCGGGCCGCAACATGGCGCAGCTCTGGTGATCTCAGAGGGACACATCGCCGTCACGACTCCGCATCCGGAGTACGCCGAAAACCCCGATTTCTGGAACATTCTTCCAGAAGGTGTTGAAGTGCGTACGTTTGACAACGAACTCGTCTTCGACGCGGGCGAATGCCATCGCCTGCACGGCGAATCGCATAACGCGCACGGCGCCGTCTTCGGATGCTGGGACGGGACGCTCTTCCTGGACGCGCACGACGGCGAGTACGAGCGTGAGCTCATCCCATATCCACCGGAGGCCGGCGAATACGGAGAGTTCGCGATCGGCCAGTACTTCGGTCATCATCACAGCGACCACTTCTTCGGCCAGTCGACCCTCTTCCCCGGCGGGGAGTGTTGTGTCCAGGGCGGCGTCTGGCTGGTGGACGTGGCCCACGGCGAAATGAGCGAGGTGTTCGCTGAGCCCAGTGCTGCGGCTGCGTTCTCCAGCGACGGCGAAACCTTCTACATGCTCGCGGCTGACGGCGTGCTGCGCGCGTTCGACGCCCATGACGGCGAACTGATCGGCACCATGCAGTTGGTGGACCCGTTCGAGATGGTGTTCGGGAGTCCCTCGCCCGCGATCGTCGTCGTCGGCGACATGATGTACGTCGCCGACCCGAACAGCGGTCATGTCCTCGGGGTCCATCTCACGCACATGGAGATCGAAGAGGAATGGCACGTCGGCGGCGCGCCGTCGAGCCTGGCCTTCGTCGGTATCGCCGACTCGGGCGACGCACACGAAGATGAGCACGCGCACGAAGATGAGCACGCGCACGAAGATGAACACGGGCACGAAGAGGACGGCCACGCTCACCACGATCACGGCCCTCATGATCCGCACTTCTGGTTCGATCCGATCCGGGTGAAGGTCGCAGTCAACGAGATAGCCATGCGGTTTGCGGCCTTAGACCCCGCGAACGCAGACACCTACTTCCAGAACGCCGCGGAATACGCGCAAGAGCTGGACGAGCTTCACGCCTGGACCCAGGAGCAGGTCAGCATGGTGCCGCCGGAGCGCAGACAACTGGTCACGTCACATGACAGCCTTTCCTACTTCGCAAGCCTCTATGGGTTCGAGATAGTTGGTCTAGTGATACCTTCCCTGTCTCCTGATGTGGAGCCCTCCGCGGAGCACATTGCGGGACTGGTCGACGTGATACGGGAGCACAACGTGCCGGCATTGTTCGGCGAGACGACGGTCAGCGACAAGCTGGCGCAAGCCGTGGCGAGGGAGACCGGTGCGATCCTGGTCCAGCTCTACTCGGGCTCGCTCGGGGCGGAAGGCAGCGGCGCCGACACGTACCTCGGCATGGTGCGGGCAAACGTGGAACGTATTGTTGAGGCATTGAAGTGACCACCGGTCCGACCTCACACAGGGCGAGCATGTCGCTTCAGGGCGTGACTGTCGAGTTCGGCGGGCACCAGGCCCTGAGCAACGTCACCTTCGACGTGGATGCGGGGACCCTGATGGGAGTTGTCGGACCGAATGGAGCCGGCAAGAGCACCCTCTTCAATGCCATTGCAGGCCTCCTCCCGGTTCGCCAGGGCACGGTGACCCTTCACCGCGGGGGGCAGGAGAGCGGAGCGTTGGCATACGTGCCTCAACAAGAAAGCGTCAACTGGCGGCTGCCTGTGACCGCGATGGACGTTGTGATGATGGGCCGCTGCTGCAGGATGGGATGGTTCCGGCGGCCCGGGAAGAAAGACCGAGAGATCGTCAATGCGTGCCTGGGCCGGGTGGGTCTGTGGGACCATCGCTCTGCTCTGATGACGGAGCTTTCGGGAGGGCAGAGGCAGAGGGTGTTCATCGGCAGGGCGCTGGCCCAGGAGGCAAGCGTGCTCCTGCTGGACGAGGCCTTCAGCGGCGTTGACGCGGGCGCCCAGGAAGCCCTGGTCGGGGTCCTCCGGACCCTGCGGGATGAAGGGCGAATCATCCTTCTGGCGACCCACGACCTCACCAACCTGGCCGGCCGCTTCGACGAGGTGCTGTGTCTGAACCGCCACGTGTGCGCCTGCGGTCCTCCCGACGAGGTGTTCACGTCCGAGGTCATGGAGCAGTTGTACGGCGCCCACGGTGTGTGCCTCACCATGGACGGGGAGAGCTAACAGCTCGACGTGATAGATTTCGTTGTCGTACCCCTAGAGCACGGCTTCATGGTGAGAGCCCTCATCGGCTCGATCCTCGTGGGCGTGATGTGTCCGCTGGTCGGCGCGTACGCCGTCACCAGGAACCTCGCCTTCATCGGGGACGCTCTCGCCCACGCCGTGCTTCCGGGATTGGTGCTCGGGTTCATAGTCGGCATCAACCCGGCGATAGTCGCAGTCCCGGTCGGGGTCTCCGTTGCGGTGCTGGTCAGGACGGTGAGCCGGCGTGCGGGCCTCAGCCCGGATACCTCCATAGGCATTCTGTTCGCGACCATGTTTGCCCTAGGACTAGTAATGCTGGCTACTTCAAGGACGATTACGGTCGACATTGAAGACCTGCTCCTGGGGCAGATCCTGGCAATAACCCCCACCGGCATCTACGTGTCCCTCGGGATAACCGTGATGGTCATCCTGGGGCTATTCGCCTTCCACCATTGGCTGCTATTCGCCAGCTTCGACCCCCTGGGGGCGCAGGTCATCGGCATGCGCGCAAAGTTCGCAGACTACGCCTTTCTGGTCATGCTCGCCCTCGTCATCGTGATAGGAATCCAAGCGGCGGGCATCGTCCTGGTCATGGCAATGCTGGTGATACCCGCCGCCACGGCGTACCTGTTGGCGAGGCGTTTCGTCCCGGTCATGATGACGGCCGCGGCGTTGGGGACCGTGGCCGCCGTCACGGGCCTCTATTCCTCCTACTACTTCAACCTGCCGGCCGGTCCCGCCATGACCCTGGTGGCAAGCGCGCTGTTCCTGCTGGTCGTCGCATTCAGACGACGAGCCCCGGCCTGAGAATCTCCTCTATCGAGAGCGGCCCCCCGTTGTCCAGGGAGCGTCGTCTAAAGGGGCATCCGTGACGGCCTTCTCCCTCATAGCCACGCGGGAGGGCAGAGAGGCTTGGTCGTCGGTTGCCAAGATCCGGGGCGGTTCGGCGATCTTGCGGCGGTACTAATCTGCGCCTTCTTGCGGAGAATCATGCAATACGAGTGGTGGCACGAAGCCGTCATCTACCAGATCTACCCCCGGAGCTTCATGGATTCGAACGGGGACGGGATCGGTGATCTGGCCGGCATCACCTCCAAGCTCGACTACCTGGCCGAAACGCTCGGGGTCGACGCCATCTGGATCTCGCCGTTCTACAAGTCGCCGATGGCGGACTTCGGCTACGACGTGGCCGACTACGTGGATGTGGATCCCATGTTCGGCACCCTCGACGACTTCGACGCACTGGTGGACCGTGCCCACGCGCTCGACCTCCGGGTGATCGTCGACTGGGTTCCCAACCACTCCTCTTCCATGCATCCCTGGTTCGTGGAGTCCCGCTCGTCCCGTGACAACCCCAAGCGCGACTGGTACGTGTGGAAGGACCCTGCACCGGACGGCTCGGAGCCCAACAACTGGATCTCGGTGTTCAGCGGCCCGGCATGGACCTTCGACGAGCACACCGGGCAGTACTACCTGCACAGCTTCCTGTCCAGCCAGCCCGACCTGAACTGGCGGAACCCGGCTCTGGCCGAGGCCATGCTGGACACCCTCCGCTTCTGGTTGCGCCGCGGCGTTGACGGCTTCAGACTGGACGCCTGCCACTTCGCGATGAAGGACCCCCTGTATCGGTCCAATCCCGTGCTGGAACGTCCGGCGCACGGCTACAAGGACCTCGGGGAGTACGACCGCCTGGTCCACCTCTACGACCGGGGACATCCGGACATCCATGGACTGTTCAGGGACGTCAGGGCGGTACTCGATGCCTTCTCGGAGGAACGGCCGAGGTTCTCGGTCGGTGAGATCCACCTCGAAGGGGAGGAGTGGGCGTCCTACTACGGCGACGGCGACGAACTCCACATGCCTTACCACTTCGGAATGCTCAACGGGGACTGGACCGCCGCATGGGCCCGGGGCGTGGTCGAGAGCCAGGAAGCTGTCCTCCCCGCCGGGGCGTGGCCCAACTACGTGCTGGGCAACCACGACGAGATCCGGATCGCCACCAGGTACGGCGACCGGCGGGCCCGGATGGCCACCCTCATGCTCCTCACCCTGCGGGGAACGCCCACCCTGTATTACGGCGACGAACTGGGGATGGTCCAGGCCGACATCCCACCGGACCGCCAGCAGGACCCCTGGGGCCGGCGGCAGCCGGGCCTCGGCCGGGACGGATGCCGCACCCCGATGCAGTGGGAGGCGGGACCCGGCGGTGGCTTCACATCCGCACGCCCATGGCTGGGCACCGTGGATCCGGATCGTGTCCTGAACGTGGAGGCACAGCTGGCCGATCCTGGTTCCATGCTCAACCTCACACGCCGTCTCCTCGAGGTCCGCAAGGGTTCGAGGGCGCTGCGCGTCGGCTGCTACGAAGCCATACAGGGCCTGCCGGAGACTGTCTTCGGCTATCACCGCCGGGTCGATGGAGAGTCCGTGTCCGTCTACCTGAACTTCGGGGACCATCCGGTCGAGGTGCCGGCTGACGGACGGGTTCTCGTGGCCACAGGCCCGGGCATCCGCGGCCGCGTCGACGGCGCCCTCTCGCTGGACGCCATTGACGGAGCTGTACTGGGTTCGTGACGCTCCGCTTTCCGGACGGTTTCATATGGGGGGCGGCCACCTCCTCCTATCAGATAGAGGGGGCGGTGGCCGAGGACGGGCGGTCGGAGAGTGTCTGGGACCGCTTCTGCCGGACTCCCGGACGGGTGCTGAACGGCGACACGGGCGATGTGGCCTGCGACCACTACCACCGGTGGCGCGACGACATCCGGATCATGAAGGATCTGGGACTCGCGGCCTACCGGTTCTCGGTGGCCTGGCCAAGGGTCGTACCGGAGGGACAGGGACCCGTCAACCAGGCCGGCCTGGACTTCTACGACCGGCTGGTGGACGGCCTGCTCGAGGCAGGGATCGAGCCCTTCGTCACCCTGTACCACTGGGACCATCCCCAGCGCATCGAGGAGGCCGGAGGCTGGAGGGTTCGGGAAACCGCCCACGCCTTCGCACGCTATGCGGCAGCCGTCGGGAGCCGGCTCGGAGATCGAGTCACCCACTGGATGACCCTCAATGAACCCTGGGTGGTGGCGCACCTGGGTCACCGGACAGGTCAGCACGCGCCGGGTCTGGTGAACTCCGGGACCGAACTCGATGTGATCCATCACCAGCTCCTGGGGCACGGGCTGGCGTCGCAGGCGTTGCGATCCGGGCGCGCCGGCCCGGAGATCGGCGTAGCTCTCAACCTCGAACCTCGGACGGCGCGCTCCGAGCATCCGCTGGATCGGGATGCGGCCGCTCTCGAGGAGGGCCTGATGAACCGGTGGTTTCTCGACCCCCTTCTCGGTCGGGGGTATCCGGCCGACCTGCTCGAGCTGACCCGCTGGAAGGCTTCGGTGATCACCGACGGCGACCTGGACACCATCGCCCAGCCCTTGGACGCGGTGGGCCTGAACTACTACCGGACCGAGGTGGTCGGGTATCCGGGGCTGAGAGACTGTGATCGGCCGCTACCGCTCCGCGAACCTCCCGCCGAGGTAACCGAGATGGGCTGGCCGGTGACCCCGGAAGGTCTGGGCACGATGCTCCGGATGCTGGAAGGCTACGGCGTCGGCGCCATCTACATCACCGAGAGCGGGGCCGCCTATCCCGACAAGGCTTACGACGGGCAGAGAATCCAGGACGAGGATCGCCGCTCGTACCTGGAGAGGCACCTGGTCGAAGCCGCCCGCGCCATCGACGACGGGGTGCCGTTGAGGGGTTACTTCGCCTGGACCCTGCTGGACAACTTCGAGTGGAGCTTCGGGTACTCGCGCCGTTTCGGGCTGGTCCACGTGGATCACGTCACCCAGCGGCGAACTCCCAAGGCTTCGGCCTACTGGTACCGGGATGTCATCGCCCGCAACGCCATCTGACTGGCCAGTTGCCAGTTGCCACCGTAAGCCAGTACTAATAACTACCGACTAGCCTTTAGCAACTAACGACTAGTTACCGCCCGGTAGGCCCTGGCCAGGAACGACGCCATCTGCTGGCGGGTCGTGCAGGCGTCGGGGGAGAAGGTCGTCCGGGATGTGCCTTCCGTCACTCCGAGCCCGAAGATGCGGCCGATGTCACCGCTCGCCGAGGTCACTTCCCCGCCCAGGTCCGTGAACGGTGTCGCGCCTACCGGAGCGAGGCTGCCTGTCACCAAGGTGTAGAACCTGGCCAGCAGGGTCGCCATCCGGCCACGGGACACGCAGGCATCGGAGGAGACGGTCGCGAACGGCGCGTCTGCGATGATCCCGAGTCCGTAGATGCGGCGGATGTCGTCGCGGTGGGCGTCCGAAGTGTTGCCGAGGTCGGCGTACGGTGGCTCGACGACCGGCGGATCCTCGCCCACCACGGCTTCGTAGAGCCGGGCGAGGAAGGAGGCCGTCTGTTGCAGTGACGCGGGCATGCGCGGGGAGAAGGTCGTCGGGGATGTGCCTTTCGTGATTCCGAGTCCGTGGATGCGGCGTATGTGGTCGCGGTGGGCGTCCGAGGCGTCCGCGAGGTCGGTGAACGGCGTCTCTGTCACCGGAGCCTCGCCGGCCGGAGCCCGTCTGCCCGCGGTGGGGCTCTTCCCGAGTCGAAGACCGACGATCACCGGATCGTGGTCCGATGAACGGAACGCGTTGGCCTCGTAGATGGGCAGCGCCGCCGACTCCCGCTGGTAGGCCCGCTCACCCGGGTCGTGGACATCGTCGTTGTAATCGAACAGCGGTGGCTCGTCGGCGTTGATCTGCCACGCGGCCACCCCGGTGACCTGGCGCAGCAGCGACGGGCTGGCCAGGGCGTAGTCCAGGTATCCGAGTTGGCCGTCGAAAAGGTAGCCGTAGGCGTCGGCGCCGACGAACCGCCTTATCAGGTCGGTGTAGCCTGCTGTCTCCAACGCCCTGATCGGATCTTCCCGGGCGTAAGCGTTCAGATCGCCGATTATCAGGATGTCGGGGTCGCCGCCGGCCGTCGGATCAGTGGCGAGGTACCGGGCGAGGGCTTCGGCGGCCGCGGTCCGGGTGGCGTTGCAGTTGCCCTGGCCGTCGCGGCGGTCCGGATCGCCTAGTTCTTCGCAGCTCGATCCCTTCGACTTGAGATGGTTGACCGCGACCGTGAAGCGCTCGCCGGTCGCCACCTCCTCGAAGGTCTGGATCAGGCCGGGCCGGTTCTTCGTGTCGGCGAACGCCGTGTCGACCGACGAATCGATGATGATGTGAGTCCCGACGGGGGTCACCCACTCGGGTTGGTAGATCAGCCCGACTTTGATGACGTCGCTTCCGATGGCCGCAGTGTCCACGTAGGCATACCGGTCGGGCTCCGCGGCGGAGTTCAGACCGGCTACCAGGTCGGCGAGCGAGGCCGAGTCGTCGTTCTCGATCTCCACCACGCCGAAGACATGGGCGCCGATCGCGACCATCGCGGCGACGATCTTGTCCCGCTGCCGGTCCAGTTCCGCCGCCGAGTCGGCACCCCGGCAGCCGAGGTCGCCACCCGGCCCGCAGAGCGGTGTCCCGTCATCGATCGTGTTGAAGTAGTTCAGAACGTTGAAGCCGACCACCTTGAGGCGGCCGCCCACCTCCGCGGGAGCCGCGGGCCGCGGGTTGTCCGCATCGAACGTGTAGTCGAACCGCTCGGGTACGGGCTGGATCCTCCAGGCGTCGAATGCCCAGTGCATCACCCCGGTAAGGCCTCTGATCGAGTCGCCGCCCCGGAAGCGATTGGTGATGCTCAGCCCGCCTTCGGGATACGGATAGGCCTCGTCCTCCGCCTGCGGGGGGTTGATGGCCTCGTTCTGGTCGGCGTTGCCGTCGTCGAGGACTATCCGCCTTGTAGCGAGGTCGGCCAGAAAAGCTGCGTATCCCGTGGTGCTCGGCGGGTGTCGATGGGTGAACTGGTACGGCCGGGACCCGTCGGTGAGGACGATCTCGCCGTACCGGGCGAGCCAGTAGTACTCGCTGACCACCAGCTTGCCCGGGAACGTTACGACCATGGCTTCGACGTTCTCGAAGGTTCCCGCCGCCCGTGTGCTGCCCGAGGCGGGAAGCGACAGCACCGTCGGGGCCGGAAGATCGTTTCCCGACGAGCGGACCGTGACGCTGCCTTCGGATGCGTCGATCTGGCTCGCGCCGCCGAACTCCCCCGCCACCCCCACCACCGTCACCCCGTCGCCCACCGCCAGGCCGTCGGGGCACGCGGTCGAGCAGTGGACGTAGATTCCCTCGGAGGTGGCCGGGTCGCCATCGCGGTCGGCGTCCTCCTCCTGGAGGGAGAATCCGCTCAGCCGGTCATCGTGCTCGAACAGCGAGGTGACTATCGCCTCGACCG
Organism: Candidatus Spongiisociaceae bacterium; assembly: GCA_965219685.1. GTDB lineage: Bacteria > Actinomycetota > Acidimicrobiia > Spongiisociales > Spongiisociaceae > JAPPFW01. Next base: position 3,784,131 of record CBDCOH010000002.1, read on the forward strand.
TGACCGGTCCTGCGATCGCAACGGTGGCTCCGTTGCCCTGTACTTGGGAAATGCGCAGCAACTCGGGCGTCCCGGTCGGGGCGGCCGGCGGGTCGGGATCCCGAGTCTGGTCGATGGATGCCGGTCCGGCTGCAAGGGCGGGCGCGGCGCCGGCCGCGACTAACCATCCGACCACCAGGACCAGGGTGGCCCGGACGGTTGTGGAGAGGGGTGTCAAGTCAGTGTCTCCCGAGAAGCGTGTGTGGGCGCGGATCCGATCGTAGACACGTCGTCGATGCCGGTCGTGGAACGACCCTGCCCGGGCTCCTGTGCTCGTCATTCGCCGGAAGGGACCGCAGCCCGAAGGTGCCCCGACCCGGCGGCCGGGGCACCTTCTCGGGAGGTGCGGATGCTTAGAACATGAAGGGGACCCGCAGGACCCAGCCGATGTGGATCAGATCAGGGTTGGTCAGGGCCCGGCCGTCGGCCTGGGTGACGCCCTTGTTGAGCTCGAAGATCTCCATCCACCGGTTCTCGTCGCCGAGTTCGTCCATGGCGATCTTCCGTAGGGTGTCGCCCGCCCGGACGATCACCTCGGTGGTCTCGGGTTCGGGTTCCAGGGCGACGATCCTGCCGCCACCACCGGCGGGGTAGTCGGCAGCCGTGATCGTGCCGCCGAGGTCCATCGATATGTAATTGGCCAAGGCCTGCTGGTAGCTGACCCCAAGCTTGGTGAAGGCGATGTCCGCCAAGGGGTAGCAGTCCCCACCGTTGGCGAGGAAGTCGATGGTGGCCAGCACCACCGGATCGCCCGCCACGACCTGCCCGTCGCTGACGATGACCGTGCCGTCGTCGAGCACGACCTCCCTGACCCGCTCCCCGGGGTTGCCGACCAGGGAGCAGTCGCCGTCGCGGGCGATCTCCCTGGCGGGGGCGGCCGGATCGTAGGTGAGCGTGAAGCCCGAAACCTGGGCGAACTGGCCCCCGGCGCCCGGCAGGCGGTCCAAGCCCTGTTCGAGCAGGACGTGGAAGGTGTCGCGGGGGACCTCGGCGACCACGACGAAGTTCCTGAACGGAGCGATGTCCCAGGTGGTCCCGACGGTGATCTCCCCCGGCGGGATCAGAGAACTGTTGCGGATGCCTCCGCCGTTCTGGATCGCCACATCGGGCACGGGGGTTCCGAACTCATCGGCCAGGTTGGTGGCGGTGGCGCGGAGGGCGTCGGCCATCAGGTTGCCCTCGTTGGTCGCCATGATGCGGATCTCCGGCCTGCGACCGTCCAGGGCCACCTTGCTGGTTCCGATGACCTCGGCGTCGATCAGCGCCACCGCCTCGGACAGGGGCTTGATGACATCGGCCTGTACATCGGGATCGGGCTCGACATCGAAGCCCACACCGATCGAGCGGCCTTCCGCCGCGGTCACGTTGCCGTCGGCGTCGAAGGTGACGTTCAGTTCGCCGATGCAGCGGTACCCGCCGGGCGCGGTGATTACCGGAACCATCGTCCCGGTGGCGTCTTCCACCATGATCGGGTAGGGCGCCACTGCCTCCTCCTCTGCCAGGCAGGTGTCGCCCTCGTTCTTCAGGAGGTCGTCGCCTCCGCCGGCGATGACCACATCCACACCCGAGAGGCTCGCCACCAATTCGATCTCCTCGGCCACGTCCTGAAGATGGCTGACCAGGATGATCTTGTTTACTCCGTCGGCTGCCATGTCCTCCACCGCCGCCATCACGGCCGGTAGCACCGGGGACACGACGGCATTGCGGGGAGTGGAGATGTTGGGCAGCATCGGGGTGACCGCGCCGATCACACCGATCTGCTCGCCTCCGGTCTCTATCACCGTGCCACCGGCGATCAGGCCATCCTCCACCAACGCTTGCAGCATCGGCTCGCCCGTGAAGTCCACGTTGGCGGACAGGAAGATCACCGGAGGGGAGAAACCGGTCACGAACCGGGCGGTTACCTCCGGTCCGAGATCGAAGTCGTGGTTACCCAACGCCATGGCGTCGTAGAGGCCCCTCAAGGCTATGGAGTCGTAGAGCGGACCCTCGCGGCCCAGGGATACGCCCAACTCCTGGGAGGCCAGGAAGTTGTCACCGGAAGTCAGCGTCACGACCCCCACACCGGAGGCCGCGGCCTGTAGCTGCTTCATCAGGGCCACGAAGCGGGCCACGCCCGGATCGGCGTTCTCGTCGGGGAGAAGCTTCGACTCGCCGTCGTTGTTGTGCAGGATGGTGAGGGTGAACCCCCCGCTGTCCTCGGTATCCTGCGCACTCCCGGCAACGGGAAGGGATACCAGCATCCCGGTCACTACCGCCAGGACGGCGAGAATGGCAAGGGGTGGCCTCAAGCGGGTACTCGTCATGTGTGCTCCTTGATCCATTTGTCTACTCTCCTAGATTACGTAACGGGATGACCGTATGCATCCGAGAACGCGTGTTTAGAGAACGGGGATAGGAGGTCGCGAAGTTGGCAGGTGGTTCGGTCCGCTACGGGATCATCGGTACAGGGATGATGGGCATCGAGCACATCGGCAACATCCTCGCTATGCGAAACGCGGCGGTCACGGCCGTGGCGGATCCCTACCCACCCTCCCGTGAGGCGGCTCGGGAGGCGCTAGACGGGCAGCGGTTCGCGGTCTTCGGCAACCATCGGGAACTGATCGAGTCGAAGCTGTGCGACGCGGTGGTGGTGTCGACACCCAACATGACCCACATAGACCTCCTCCGTGACCTCCTGGAAACCGATCTACACCTCCTGGTGGAGAAGCCGCTCTGCACCACGGTCGAGGACTGCCGCCGGGTGGTCGACGCCCAGCGTGATCGCGACGCTGTCCTGTGGGTCGGGATGGAGTACCGCTACATGCCCGCCATCGCCCGGCTGATCGCGGAGGTCCGGAGGGGCACCGTCGGCGACCTGAAGATGCTGGCGATCCGGGAGCACCGCTTCCCGTTCCTCGAGAAGGTCAACGACTGGAACCGGTTCAACGCCAACTCGGGAGGCACCCTGGTGGAGAAGTGCTGCCACCACTTCGACCTGATGAACCACATCATCGGCAATCCCCCGGTCCGGGTGTACGCCTCGGGGAGCCAGGCGGTGAACCATCTGGACGAGCGCTACGGGGGGCGCCAACCCGATATCCTCGACAACGCCTACGTGATCGTGGACTACCGGGACGGGCAGCGGGCCATGCTGGACCTCTGCATGTTCGCGGAAGGCGGTGAGAACCAGGAGGAGTTGGTGGCGGTGGGCGACCGCGGCAAGGTGGAAGCCCGCCTACCCTCCGGCCTGGTGCTCACCGGCATGAGGGAAGGCGACTGGTTCTCCCCGAGGATCGAGACAGCCACCGACAGCCGGATCGCCCACACCGGCGCCCATCACGGCGCGTCGTACCTGGAACACCTGGAGTTCCTCAACGCTATCCGGAACGGAACCCCTCCGCAGGTCAACGCCTACGACGGCCTGCTGGCCGTCACCATGGGAGTCGCCGCTCAGCAGTCGATCGAGGAAGGTCGCCCGGTCGACATAGCCGAGATGGTCGAGCAGGACCTGAGGTGAGTGGACAGGCTGTCCCGTCGTTATAGCGGCAACAAGCATGGGTGGCCGTTCGGGGAACTGGCGACCGGAACCTACCCGATCTAACGCTACTCATCCTTTACCAGATAATAACTAGCAACTAACAACTAGAAACTAGCTATCTAGGGACCCAGCACGGTGATAGGCATGACTTGGACACCGTCAGGGCGGAGGTAACCGAAACCGGTGGCGGTCACCACCACCAGGTTGGAAGGCTTTCCGACATGTTCTGGATCTACCTTGTCCCGAAGTCTCAGCAAGGCCGACGCAGCCCTGTCGGTGGCATCGTTTCCCCCCAGTTTGACCTCTATCGCGATCCAGGCTCCGTCCCGACGTTCAACGATCGCGTCGATCTCCAATCCGGCGCTGTCTCGATAGTGAGCCACTCGGGCCCGGACAGACTGGGCATATGTCCGCAGGTCCCTGACCACCATCGATTCGAACAGAAGACCGAACGTCTTCAGGTCGCGCCAGAGCCGCTCGGGGTCCGCGTGAAGAGCCGCCGCTGCCAAGGAGGGGTCTACCAGGTGGCGCTTGGCGGATTGCCGAAGGAAGGTCCGCGAGCGAAGTCGTGTCGACCATGCCGGCTGGTCTTCGACCACATACACCCTCCGAAGCGCCTCGAGGTACGCCGCGACCGTACGCGGATCGAGCGGTTTCTCACCTCCCGCGTCGCGAGCGAGGGCGCGCTGCGATGCTTCGGTGGATACATTCCGGGCAAGAGAGCGTAGTAGGCGGTCTACCCCGATCGGATCACGTGATGGTCCGCCGAGTAGCGGGATGTCGGCGCGGCAGATCTCGCTCAGGTACGAGACTGCGTAGTCCTGAGCTGCGCTGGTATCCAGATCGATGGATGCAGGCCAGCCTCCCCGGCAAGCCGCCTCCATCAAGTCTGGCAGGGCGGCATCAGGTCGCTCCACGTAGCCGACCGGCGAGGCGAACAGGTCTGCCAGAGACACTTCTCCCGTCGAGAGACCCGACTCGTAGAGGGACAACGGACGCATCCGGACACGAGTGATCCGGCCCGCACCGCTGTGCCGGATGACGTCGTCCGCCGGCACAGCGGATCCGGTGAGGATGAACCTGCCAGGCCGACGACCGTCATCGCCCGCCGCTCGCACCTGATTCCAGACTTGGGGCGCCAGTTGCCACTCATCCAGCAGGCGCGGCTCCGGACCATCCAGTATCGCCTCCGGATGGATCTGCGCCACCAGTCGGGCAGCGGTGTCCGAGCCGAACATCACCTCGCTGCGTGCGTGTTCACGCCCGGTTGTTGTCTTGCCACAGGCGCGCGGGCCCTCGATGACCACGGCGGGAACGGAACGAAGTGCGGCCACAACCTCGGAGTCGACAACGCGTGGAACGTACCCGTCCAACCTTCTAACAACACTCGATCCAACTCCTGACACCTGGTCAGTGTATCAAATATCGGAGTGCCAATGTAACAAACGTTGTATACATGATGTATCAAACGCTGACCTTAAGGAGAACCAGGAGGAACTGGTGGCGGTCGGTGACCGGGGCAAGATGGATGCCCGCCTACCGTCCGGCCTGGTCTTCACCGGCATACGGGAATGTGAGTGGTTAGCACCGACTGTCGAGACAGCGGCCGCCGGCCGCATCGCTCAACCCTGGCGCCGATCACGGCGCCTCCTACCTGGAACATATGGAGTTCCTGGTGGTGAGCCGCGACGGAACCTTACCCGGGTAAGCGGCAACGACGGCCTCCTGACGGTAGCCATGGGAGTAGTCACCCAGCGCCCTGTCGAGGACTGAGGTGCTGTCCCGATCGTCGAGGTGATTGGACCCTGAGCCCGGCGCGAACGATTAGGTAGTCCCCTCGTCATCCGAGGTGATCAGCATGTCCCCGCGCCGCACCAGTTGTCCGTTGTCGATTAGCCAACCGACCCGCTGATTGAGACGGGCTTTGATCTTCGGTCCGGCCTTCTGATAGCCGAACTGACGGGCCGTCTCGCGTACGAGGTCGTCTCGCGGTGCACCAAAGGTCTTGCGAGCGATCAGTAGCAGGCCCTCGTCGATCTCAGCTTCAGCGATGAGGTTTATCGTGCGACCTCCGGTCCGCCTTGGCCGCTGTGGACCTGTCTTGCCCGCCAGGTGCAGGAAGAGTCCGTTGGTGCCCTCTCGGCCCACAGTCCCATAAGCGATAGCCTGTTCAATTGCTCCTTCGATGTGTTGACGGATAACCTTGCCCGCTTTCGCATCGTCGTAGATGGTCACCACATGGCTGATTACTTTGTTGACGTGGACCGGCTGCTCTACCGCCACGATCTCTGTCACCAGCTTCGCGAGGCGACTTAAAGGAGCATTGAGTACTCTACCCCAGCGACGCTTGCCCTCGAAACAGTGGTACTCGTCGAATAGCTGCGCTGGTCGGGAGGGCTGTAGCACTGGACGAGTGTCGTCTCCGTCCTGCAGTGGGGCCGACCGTGACACTTCCGCGGTGCTTTCGCTGGCTGGCTGCGCGTGCTCAGGCGGGTCTTCGCTCCGGGCCCGTTCAAGAGCTTCCTCGATCGTTCTGATCTCAGTCTCCCGATCGCGGATCCACGCGGTGGACCACACGCGATGAATGTGCCACCCGAGACCTTCGAGCACCTGCTGCCGTAGCCAATCACGGTCTCGGGCAGCCGGTGACCGGTGGTACGTCGCTCCGTCGCATTCGATGCCCAGATCGAACCGTTCTCCGTCCTCAGCCTTGATCGCGAGGTCGATGCGATAACCCGATACACCTACCTGAGCCTCAACTCGATGGCCACGCTCGCGTAGCGCTGTGAGCACGGCCTCCTCGAATGGGCTCTCGGGCTCACCGACGCGGGAAACGGCAGCTTCAAGGGCTTGCTCCGGGTTTCGGACGTACTCGAGATAGCGACGCAGTTGGCGAGCCCCAGGCGATGTTGATGTGATGTCCTCGGCGCGCAACGAATGAACCACGGTCATCGACTGGCGTGCCCTTGTCACAGCCACGTTGAGTCTCCGCTCACCGCCTTCCTGGTTTATCGGTCCGAAACGGTTCGGAACCGCACCCGCGGAGGTGGGTCCGTAACCGACGGAGAGGACCATGTGGTCTCGTTCGTCCCCTTGGACGTTTTCGAGGTTCTTGACGAAGAAGCGTTCGTCGACATCGCTGCTGAATCGATCATCCAAATGGCGACTGATCAGCCGACGTTCTTCGATCAGGGTCTCGATGAGGTCGGCCTGCGAACGCGACAGCGCCACCACCCCGATACTCTCATCCCGAGGCTGTGTCTCCAGCAGATCGAAGACGATGTCGGTCACGCGCTCGGCTTCCTCACGATTGGTCCGGCGGCCCCCTGCGTCGTAGATGGCTCCCGAGAGGTATACATCCCGGACGGCCGCAGCGGATGGATCTGGATCGGGGAAGGTCAGGAGGCGGTCTTCGTAGAAGGCATGATTAGAGAATCGGATCAGACTCTCACTGCGGCTCCGATAGTGTACCGTCAAGTACCGTTCTTCGACGCGGTTGCCCACCTGTCCCACCATGACGTCGAGAATGCTCTCGCGTCCCTCGAAACTATCACTGGTCTCGTCATCCTCGTCACGGTGGTCGGCGTCGTCCGCGAGGCTACGCCGAAAGAAAGTGGTGGGCGGGAGTTGGAGTCGATCGCCTACTACGATGACCTGCCTCCCGCGTTCGATGGCTGGGAGCGCATCCTCTGGTAGCACCTGTGAGGCCTCGTCAAAGATGACCGCATCGAACTCGATTCGGTCGCTCTCCAGTGGTCCGGCAGGCAAGTATTGACTCACTGCGAGGGGGCTCATGAGAAAGCATGGCTTGAGCGTCTGGAGCAAGTCCGGGATCCGTCGAATGAGACGGCGAACGGGCATCTGCCGACGTTTCTTGGAGAGTTCGCCGTTGAGTATGCCCACTTGCCCTGCTTGTAAGGGTGTAACGTTTTGCTCCGGGTACTTGCCGAACACCTGTTCCCGGACCCTTCTGCGGGCAGCAACAGGGAACAGGTTGTCGAGACTCCTGAACCGCTCTCGGATATCCTCATGATCCACCCTATTGAACATACGCAGATCAGGCTCGATGGCGTACACCTCCTCCAGCCAAACGTCGTAAGCACGGCGTTTGACGATGTCCGGTACATCCTTGGCCAGCTTTGTCAGACGGCGGACCTTGTCGGTCGACCCTGTCCCTAGAAGTTCGTCGAAGGAGCTAACGGCGTCCTGATATGCGACCCACGCTGGGGCATCGTCCGCGTTATCGAGAAGGTCAACGGCCCATCCTTCAAGAGCAGTCAAGCTCGGTTCATCCCACGAGTCCCATCCCGTCGACGCGAGATCAAACCGTTGGTCCAGTAATTCCAACTCCTGCCTGACAGCTTTGATAGCGGTGTCAACTAACTCCGCTCGTTTGGTGTATTCGAACCGCGGTCGAGGGTTGCTCGCATGGTTCGAGAGTTCTTGGCTGACCTTTCCGTTGGCAGCCTTCACCAAACCCTCCGTCCAGTCGAGAGCTTCCAGGATCAGCGTCCACTGGGTGGTGTCGCCTTCGAAGAAGTGGCCGAAGTCCGCGGCGAGAGTGGAAGCCAGCCGCTCATCTTCCTCTCTGATCGCCATCAGCCCGACGCCGACTTCGACGAGTTCTGTCAGCTTCAGCGCGTCGAAGTCGGAAAGCCTCCTTGCGAGACTGCCAATAAGTGGATGGGTAGCACCGCTGACGCGGCGGAGTGGCGTCACGGCTCGGCGCATGGCCTCGGCGGAGCGCGCAATGTCGAGCGTCGGGCCGGACAACGGCTTGTGACCGACTCGACTCGCGGCCGAGTGGTAGTGGTCCAGCGATCTGAGGATCTGATGCTGTGCAGACGAGAGGGCCGAACGTCGTAGTCCATCGGCTTCTGTCGTCGTAAGTTCTCGAAGGATGGCGTCGTCTACTATTTGGTAGCCCGTAGCCTCGACAGCACCAATGTAGCCTTGCAGGCGACTTCTATCTGCAGACCAGTCATCCCTTAGTCGGTGGACCGTCTCGAAGTCCCCCAGTACACGCTCCCAATCGGTCCTCCGGCCTCGAAAGCGTCTGCCCAGCTTGACCCTTATATCCGACTTCAGCTCATCCCACCTCTCCCGCATTTGCTTGATCTCGTGGGCTTGCCGGACAGCTTGCAGGGACTCGGCCACTGTCAGTTTGCGCGGGTCGTTCAGCTGGCCCCGGAGAGTTCGCTGATCATCTCGGTAAGCCTTGCCGAGGCGTCTCCAAGTACTTTGGTGGTCGGTGCGATATCGGACCAGCATCTCCTCGTCGACGAGATCTACGAGCCGGTCGGAAAAGTCCATGCTGAGTTGGATCTCGGCCTGTTCGAGTTGGTTGAGCAGAGACTGTGCATCCTCTAAGGAACGCTTCAACTGGTCAGGCGAAGCGTGCGTGAGCCAAAGGTCGGGAACCGGTTCGAGGTTGAGAATCCGGCTTGTCAGGCTACACAGACCCTCGACCTTGCCTAGCGTCCGGATTGATGATGACGGTCTCGTGAGCACTTCAGCCATCTCCAACACTCGTGTGAGCAGATCGTCAAGTTCTGCGGAGAGGGCACCAACTCCATCCGACAGCCCAACCGGATCCTCGCCGATACGAGTGCGCCAGCTATCACCTACAACAGCCTCGATATCCTCCACCTCGTCAGGCGTGAGTGCCATGGCCTTCCTGATGGCTCGGTAGTCGAGTGTGGGAGGTTCGCCAGCAAACGCTGCGGACAGCTTCTCCTCTCGGAGTTGCCGCTCACATTGTTGTGCAGCTTGTCCGCGCGCTAAAGGCCGGAGTCTTTGTACAGCTCTGTGCCCGAGCCAAGCGACGGGGATGCCTGTAGGCGCGTGTGAGAGCAGCCCGAGAAGTCGAACTATGGTGTGAGCATCGTTGGCCGACTTGATCGGGGGTACTCCGAGCCAATCCGATTGCGGATCAACGGCGGCGCGTAGTTGATCGACAGCTGACAGCACGACTGTCATGTCGTTACGGATCAGATCGGGAAGAGACAGCGTCTGCTGCGGTGTGCGAAGCGGTATCCAGCGGCTTGTAGTGTGACAAGTGAACTCGGCGGGTCGGAGCGCGATACGTCGGGCTGCTTCGGTGGCGGCGGACAACCAACGATGAGTCAATCGACTGAGGTGCGGGATCTCCAATGAGGTGAATCGCGGCAGATGGCGCAGGCTGGCGAATCTGCCCTGAATCTCGAAAACGGACTTGCCTAGCGGATCACGCCTCTTGTGGAGCAGTCGAACGATCCTGTTGAGTTGCTTGCGCAGTACAACGAGTTCGCCCAACGGAATGTCTGGCGCGCCCCCTTCGCGGCTATCGGACAGTGAGCGCTTCAGCTGTTTGTAAACCTGACTCTTCCTCCCGCGGTCGCTGTGCAGATCGAGACAGAAGATACCGAGGCCGCACTCCTCAAGCCGTCGTTTCACGACGTCGAGGGCAGCGGTCTTTTCACTGACAAACAAGACACGCTTCCCTCCGGCGAGGAGCGTCGCTATAAGGTTCGTGATCGTCTGGCTCTTGCCGGTGCCTGGAGGGCCGTGTATAACGAGGTGGGAACCCTTTCTGACCGAGTCGATGGCGCGTAACTGGCTAAAGTCCGCCGGTAACACCGTATACTGGTCACTGATCTCCAATAGGTCGTCCAACTGTCCACCAGCGAGGTCGCGATCCATTGGCGTAGCTGAATGCGTAGGGTTGTCAGTTCTGTTTGTTTCATTCCCGGCCAGAAGGAGCGTCAGATCGCTCCGCACGCCGTTCTCGAGCATCCGGGTCAGGTCTTCATACATCGCCAGCTTCGTGTAGGAGAACGTGCCGAGAGTGATCTCACGATCGATGTACCAGCCCTCACGGTCGCCGACTAGCTTCTTGACTTCGCTGAGGTACTCTTCGATGGATGTTTCCGTCCCAACGTACTCGTCGGCTAGTGCAGGAAGCTCAAGATCTAGCCGCGAGAGGTAGTGACGCAGGGTCGGATTGACGACCGAATCGTCATCCTCACGTTGCAAGCGGAAGGGGTCGCCCGGTGATCGGCGGTCGAGATCGCAAGGAATCAGCACAAGCGGTGAACACGCCCGCTCATCGTCTTGGTCGATCCAGTACAAGAACCCCATGGCTAGGAAGAGGACGTTGAGACCTTGTTCCTCCTCCCACTCACGATCTTTGCGTTGGAGATTACGAAGTCGGCGTTGGAGGTCAAGGGGTTCACAGTTCGTTTTCAGATCGCCTTTGACGACTCGTGGTCGCTCATCGGCACCAGGATCGTCCGTAGTGGCGAATCCGCGTCTCCGTTTCCGACGACGTGCTGCATAAGGGAAACGAAGTCCAGTGCGAGACTTCTGGAGCCGCTTGTCTAGCTCGTCGGGGGCTATGCCGGTGATGCCAACCGCGCTGCGCCCGGGTTTGAAGTAGAGCAGGTTGTTTCGCCGATTCAGTTGGAGGAGGCGTGTTTGCCACTCGGCGATCCGGCGATCGATCAGCTTGCTCGGGTGTGTGGTCTGTTTCTGTCTTGGGCTCCGTCTACTTCTCGCGGCAGTCGTTGGCAGCCTCTCTACTGTCACGGTGGGAGACAACGCACTAGGGGTTGTGGGTGTGGTGGAGGCTTCGGCGAGACATACGTCCCTTCCGCCGCCGGTCTCCATATCTCGGCCAGTCCCTAGTCCCCACGCGCAATCGGTGCATAGGTAGACATCTACGTCGTGATGTCCGTTGCCGACGGCACAACCGTCACAATCCCAGTCCGGGACTTCCGGAGCGACCGCGCAGTCAGGACAGGGGTCGGAGTCGGTGGATGGGGCCGAAGTCAGGAAGGTCCGAAGTTCAAGAACGCAGTTGCAGCAAAGAAGACGGAGACTATGACCCTCGGGATATCCGCAAGCGCAGCACGGCCTGTAACCGTTCTCCTTCGTAGGCCGTTGCATTGGCTAACCTGTCCTAGTATGGGGGTATCATGAATTCTTCTCTCCTAGATTAGCCTCTCTTCGCGTAACAGTCGCGTAGAGAGCGGGCTATCACCGGGTCCGTAGGGCGCTACGTGAAGAAATGAGCACGAACTCAACGTTAGTGGGGGTCGTGGCACTCCTAGTCGCTCGAGAAATGCACGGTTAGTCCTACATCCTTCCGACAGTTGACAATACGCGCAGAGGTCAGTCCCCATCGGGTACTCAGTGCCGACGGATGCCCTCGCTGACAGCCGGTGGGAGGGAACCCCTGCTTTGCTTCTGGGGGACACCGACCTCGTGGTACATCACCCACGTGCACCCATCGGTGAAGGGCCGACTCAGCCCTTCACCGAGCCGGCCAGGATTCCGGTGACGAAGAAGCGTTGCAGCGCGAAGAACACGATGATCGGTAGCAGGGTCGATAGGAACGCGCCGGCGGTCAGCAGGTGTTCGGCCTGGCCGAACTCTCCTGACAGGGCCGCGATGCGGGCGGTGGCCGGGAAGTTCGCGCCGGCGCCTCCCAGCATGGTGACCGCGATGAGGTAGTCGTTGTAGGTCCACAGGAACTGGAAGATCGCGAAGGCCGCCAGTACCGGCACGGAGAGCGGGATGACCAGCCGCCAGAAGATCTTGAAGTGGTCGGCGCCGTCGATCACTGCCGACTCGAAGATGTCCTTCGGTAGCCCGCTTATGTAGTTGTGCAGCAGGAAGATGGCGAAGGGCAGCGCGAAGCCGGTATGGGTCAGCCAGACCGATACGTGTCTCCCGGCGAGGTCGAGGTCGGGGAACAAGGTGAGGGTCTTCTCCAGGAAGGGAAGGGTGAGGTGCCCCCCGCCGCTGTAGAGCTGGAGGAGGGGGATCAGCGACATCTGGGCCGGAATGGCCAGCAGCGAGACGGTGGCGATGAACAGCCACTCGCGGCCCTTGAAGTCGATCCAGGCGAAGGCGTAGGCGGCGAACGCCGCGAAGGCGATCGGTATGACAGTGGCGGGCAGTGCGATGGCCAGCGAGTTGAGGAGCGCTCGCCATAGACCTCCCTGGGCGCCGGCCGAGAGGATGTCGATGTAGTTGTCGAAGGTCAGGTTCTCGGAGTAGTTCTCGAACGGGAAGTGCCACCAGCCGCTGGCCCGCTGAGCGTTGCGGGTCCGGAAGGAGTTCACGAACAGGCCGAGGCTCGGGATCGTCCAGAGGACGACCAGCAACCAGAGCACCCAGGTCGGGATGGAGCGGAGGAACGCGTAGGTCCGCTTACCGAGGCCAGGGCCACCTGTGCTGGAGAGTACGGTCATCAGGTCGCCGCTTTCTGCATCCGTCGGATATTGATGAAGAGGATGGGCAGCACCGCGATGAACAGGACCACGGCCAGCGCCGATCCGAGGCCGAAGTTCAACTCGGTGAAGGCGCGTTGCCACATCTCGTTGGCGATGACCTGGGTGCCGAAGTTGCCGTTGGTCATCACCTTCACGATGTCGAAGACCTTCATAACCAGCACTATCAGGGTGGTGATTACCACCCCGATGGTCGGGTAGATGTGGGGGATGATCACCCGCCAGAAGGTCTGGGACTCGGACGCGCCGTCCACCCGGGCCGCCTCGATGAAGTCGGCCGGGACCGCTTTGATTGCGGCCGAGAAAATCACCATGGTGAAGCCGGTCTGAATCCAGATCAGCACCAGCATCAGCCAGATGTTGTTGTACGGGGCCTTCTGCACGAACTGGATGGTTGAGGCGACCACGTCCCCGTTGTCGCGTACCTCGAAGCCGCCCACACCTCGCCATAGGGCATAGGCGAACCAGATGAGCGGCAGCGAGCAGATCGCCGCGCCCACCCCCACGGTGCGTTCGCCGGTCTTCCAGGCCCGGATTCCCAGACGGATCAGGAGCCCTGCCAGCACCAGGCACACGATCACCGCTGTGAAGAATCCCGGCCCGCGCGAGAGGCTCAGATTGCCGATCGCGACCCAGACCGTGTTCAGCACCCCGGTCTGGGGCTTGGAAACATCGCGCGCCAGGTACATGAACCGCCATATGACTCCGGCTCCCACGAAGGAGATGGCCATCGGCATGAAGATCAGCGACTTGGCGAACGACTCCCACTTGGCCCGGTCCGCCAGCACCGCGATGGCCAGCCCGGCGGAGGTGGACAGGACCGTGACGGTGAACACCCACCAGAGGTTGTTGAAAATCGTACCCCGCAGGGCGGCGAAGACGGCGAAAGCGATCAGGACCACCCCCACGGCGGTGCCGCCGCCGGTGCCCGGCGAGAAGCGGATGGCGTAGCCGGTGCGGCGGCCCACCATGACCGACACGATGAGCCCGATGAGTACCAGGGCGATGCCCACCAGGAAGAGCTTGCTGCCGAAGATCCCGGCCCATCCCTCGACGTTGAAGATGTTGGGGCTCGAGAAGACGTCCTGGTAGTTGACGAACCCCACGTATTCCTGGCCCCGCGTGTCGTGGAAGGAGAGGAACAGGGTGCGCAAGGTCGGGACGATGAGGGTGGCGGCGATGAACCCCAGCGCCGGGACCAGGAAGATGTAGGCACGCGAGGATGCTTCGATGCGGCCCCGCTGCGTATGGTCTGGAATCGGTTTGAGGCCGATCAACGCTCCGAAGCCCAATCCCACCCCGATGGAAGCTATCAGCGCGTCCGTCTTGGTTCCCGAACCGAGGCTCGGAAGCAGCCAGCCGCCGAAGAGGAATCCGATCGTGGCGCCGAGTATCAGGGGCTGAACCAGTGGGTTCCTGCGCCCCCTGACCTGCCACAGCAGGAGCCCGATCACGGCTCCGACCAGGGTGGCGCCTGCCAGGACGCCGTAGTCGATGTAGGGAAGGACCGGCCACAACTCGAAGGTCCCCTGCTCGAGTTCGAACACCAGGATCACTTTCCGCATCCCGGAGGCGGCCAGCGCGCCCAGGGCCGCTCCGGCGCCGATCCCGATCGCCAACCGGGCCCACCTGTGGTGGACCGTTCCCAGCAGGTAGCCGGCGATCGCCCCGAGCAGGGTTGCGATGACCGTGCGCAGTACGGGGTCGTCGATGGCTCTGTTACCCCATAGCAAGGCGTACACCACGAGTGTCCCGCCCGCGCCGACTACGGTGGTGTACGTCGACCAGCGGTCGGGTGCCAGGTCGAAGAGTTTGTTGGCGGCTATGAAGATGACCGCGCTGGCCAGTATCGACACCACCACCCCGCGGGCGGTGGTCTCGAGTTTCTCCACCACGTCGGAGACCAGCGTATCGTCTACATCCAGCAGCGCCGCGAGTGCGGCCGGCGTGAACAGCACCGACAGGGCAGCGAGGCAGAGAACCACGAAGGTCGCCACGGCAATCCCTCGACGGGTCTTCGAATCTGAACCGCTCCGGTCGATCCAGAAAGCGATCCCTCCGGCGATGCCGATCACCATGAGGACGTTTATCAGCGCGTTGACGGCTACCACCGGCCGGTCCTCTGCGAGCCGGCTGGATCGTTCATGATTCGGGTCTGGGCTCTGCGCGGCATCCCGCTCCCGGTCCGTCTAGTGCATCCGGTTGGCGGGTGGGCGCCCCGTCTCCGGGGCGCCCACCGCCGTTGTCGTCTATCCGTGTTTCAGGCTAACCGGCTCAGGGCCACGAGTTCTCGATGGCCTGAGTGGCCTCCTCCACCGTCTTGTCGCCGTTGACCGCGCTCGTCGCCTCGGACCAGAAGGTCCCCGCGCCCACCGCGGCGGGCATGAGATCGGACCCGTCGAAGCGGACCACCTCGGCGGTGAACAGGATGTCCAGGAAGGACTGCTCCAAGGGCTGGTAGAGATCCAGGTTGGCGTTGATGTTGGGCGACAGGAAGCCGCTCAGCACCGCTCCGCCGCCCTTTGACAGGTTCTGGAACCGCTGCCGGTTATCCGCGTACTCGGGAGTGGCGTAGTACTCCATCACGGCCCACACCTCGGGGGCGTCACGGAAGGCAGCCACCAGCGTCCCGGCGCCGAGCACCGGGCGGTCGCCCGTTACCGACGGGAAGTAGAAGACATCCACTCCGTCGGGGCCGAAACCCGTCCCGTCCGGGAAGAAAGCCGAGAAGAAGGAAGCCTGGCGATGCATCATGCAGTCGCCCTCCACCAGCGGGCGTCCGTTGTCACCGAAGAAGGTGGAGGCGATGGTCCCACCCTCCGCGTAAACGGCGCCCGGAGTGTTCCACAGGGCGAGGATCTCGTTCCAGATGGAGTTCATCTCGGGCGTGTTGAACGGAATCGTGTGGGCCACCCACTCGTCGTAGAAGTCCGCGCCCTGGTAGCGCAGGGTCAGGTCCTCCACCCAGTCGGTGAACGCCCATCCGGTAGCGCCTCCGGACTCGATTCCCACGCACCATGGCACGTTGCCGTCGTCGATCATCTGCTGGGTCAGCGCCTTCAGATCGCCCCAAGTGGTCGGGACCGAGTAACCGTTGGCCGCGAAGTCGGCCGGCCGGTACCAAACCAACGACTTGAGGTCGGCCTTGGTCGGGATGGCGTACTGGACGCCGTCCACGTTGCCGAACGCGTTCCAGGCCGCACCGATGTTGGCGTTCATAGTCGCCTGCACGTCGTCGGGAATGGGCAGTAGCCATCCCTCACGGGCGAAGTCGGCTATCTTCCCGGGCTGCGGGAACACCGCGATGTCGGGTGGGTTACCACCCGCCGCCTGGGCGTTGATCAGGTCGGAGAAGCTCCGCTCCCCGGTGTACTGGATCGTCATGCCGTTCTGGGCCGCGAAGATGTCCAGGGCCGCCTGATGGGATCCTGCCTCCGCATCGGAACTCTCCGGTCCGAACACGGTCACGGTGGTGCCGGCGAGGGGGTTCATCGCCTCCACCTCGACCTCGACCTCCACGGGGACCGTGACCTCTACCTCGACCTCGACGGTCTCTGTGACGGTTTCGGTGACCGTCTCGGTAACAACGGATGTGACGGTCTCGGTGATGGTCTCTGTCTCCGTGACGATCGATGTCACGACCACGGTCTCGGGCGGCGGCGGGGGCGCTTCTTCGGTGTCCCCGCACGCAGCTGCCACGAGAGCCAGCGCCGCCATAAGCGCAAAGATCCTGGTGAGTTTTCTCGTCATGGTCCTCCTTCTTTCTTACGGTCCGCCGGGCGACTTGGTTGGGCCACCCCTGATGCTCGATTGGGAAACACGTGACCCGCCGCTCGTGCGCCACCCCACGCGTGCACTCCCCCGATCCTGCCCCGAATTCGGGAGCCGGGAGGAATCCGGAAGTCTATGCGGGTGTTCGCGACTAAGGCCTGCTAGCCATGGAAAAAAACTCCCCGGGCAGCCCTTGGCCGCCGACCGTGCCTCCGACCGTGACAGCGGGCCCGGTGGCTCCCTGGGTCACCTGCCCGCCGAGTCTGGCACCCTGCGTATAATCTGTCCAACCGGATACACGGATTTATCAAGGTAGGAGGCCAGTTCCGTGGTGACTGCCACCAAGGAGATATTCGAGCACCTGTCGGTCCTGTCGGACCTGACGCGGGTCCGGTTGCTCTCGGTGCTCGAGGACCACGAACTGACTGTGGGCGATCTCTGCCTGGTGCTCGACCTCCCACAGTCCACCACCAGCCGCCACCTGAGGATCCTGCTGGATCACGGCTGGGTGAACAGGCGCCGGGAGGGAACCCGGCGCTACTACAGCCTGGTCCCCGCCTCGCCGGATGAGGGAGGGCGGCGCTTGTGGGATCTCGTGGGCTCCGGTGCGGCGGACCTACCGTCGGTCCATGCGGACAACGCGAGGTTGGCGGAGGTTCTCTCCGCTCGCCGGACGGCCTCCGAGGCCTACTTCTCCAGGACCGGGGAGGCGTGGGCAAGGGTGAGGAAGGAGGTGTTCGGGGACCGGTTCGACCTGCTGGGCCTGCTGGGCCTGCTGGACCCGGCATGGACGCTCGGCGATCTCGGATGCGGGACCGCGAACGTGTCCCTGATGGTGGCGCCCTTCGTGGCGAAGGTGATCGCGGTGGACGGTTCGGAAGCCATGCTCGAGGCAGCCAGGAGCAACGTCTCCCGGCTGGGGAACGTGGAGGTCCGAGAGGGCGCACTCGAGGCTCTGCCCATCGCCGACCGGTCGCTGGATGTCGCAACCCTGTTCCTCGTACTGCACCATGTGGCTGACCCGGTCCACGTCATACGCGAGGCAGCAAGGGTCATGAAAGTGGGCGCCCGGTTGATGATCGTCGACATGGAGCAGCACGAGGACGAAGCGCTCGCCGGGCGGATGGGCCATGTGTGGCTGGGATTCGATCGTTCGAACATCGAGGCCATCCTCCACCGGGTGGGGTTCGAACGCGTCGTCACCCGATCGCTACCACCCGAGAGTTCCGCCAGCGGTCCCGGCCTCTTCGTGGCCGCGGGCCGGCGCGCCTGTCCGGCGCCAGCATCCGTATCCGCATCCGTATCCGGCTGAGAGATAGACAAGGAGCAGATTCCAGATGATGCAGAACGCCCCTGATAAGACGTTCGACTTCAAGGTCCGGGATCTCGGGCTGGCCGAGCGGGGCCGGCGCGAGATCGAGTTGGCGGAGCACGAGATGCCCGGCCTGATGGCGCTGCGCGACAAGTACGCATCCGCCCGACCCCTGGCGGGTGCCCGTATCTCCGGATCGCTGCACATGACCGTGCAGACCGCCGTGTTGATCGAGACCCTGGCGGCACTCGGCGCAGAGGTCCGCTGGGCCTCGTGCAACATCTTCTCCACCCAGGACCACGCCGCGGCGGCGGTGGTGGTGGGCCATCCGGACGCGGGTGGGACGCCGGACGATCCCCGGGGTGTGCCCGTCTTCGCGTGGAAGGGCGAGACACTCGATGAGTACTGGTGGTGTACCGACCGCATGCTCGCGTGGAGCGGCTTCGCCGGCCCCACGCTGATCGTCGACGACGGCGGCGACGCCACCCTGCTGGTCCACAAGGGCGCTGAGTACGGTCGACTGGGCGCGGTCCCGTCCTTCGACCCGGCCAGCGAGTCTGAGGAGTGGGGGGTGATCCTGGACCTGTTGCGCGAGCGAATCGCTGACGACCCCGAGTACTTCATCAGCATGGCCGCCTCCGTTCGCGGCGTGAGCGAGGAGACGACTACCGGGGTCCACCGCCTCTACGAGATGCAGGAGATGGGAACCCTGGCCTTCCCGGCGATGAACGTGAACGACTCGGTGACCAAGTCCAAGTTCGACAACGTCTACGGATGCCGCCATAGCCTCGTGGACGGACTCAACCGCGCCACCGACGTCATGCTGGGTGGGAAGGTGGCCCTGGTGGCCGGCTACGGAGAGGTGGGCAAGGGATGTGCCCAGGCACTGCGAGGCCAGGGCTGCCGGGTGGTGGTCTCGGAGATCGACCCGATCTGTGCCCTACAGGCCGCCATGGACGGCTACGAGGTCAGCACGGTGGAAAACGTGGTCGAGACAGCCGACATCTTCATCACCGCCACCGGCAACCGCGACGTGATCACCGCAGAACACATGTCGAGGATGAAGGACAAGGCCATCGTCGGCAACATCGGGCACTTCGACCACGAGATCGACATCGCCGGCCTCAAGGCGACCGAGGGTGTGGTGAGGCGGAACATCAAGCCGCAGTACGACGAGTTCGTGTTCCCGGACGGCCACGGTGTGCTGGTACTCGCAGAGGGCCGGCTCCTGAATCTGGGCTGCGCCACCGGCCATCCCAGCTTCGTGATGTCCACCTCCTTCACCAACCAGGTTCTCGCTCAGCTGGATCTGCACGAGAACGCCGACGAGTACGACCTGGAGGTGATGCGCCTGCCCAAGTACCTGGACGAGGAAGTGGCCCGCCTCCATCTCGATCATCTGGGCGCGGAACTGACCGAACTCACCAAGGACCAAGCCGATTACATAGGCGTACCCGTCGACGGACCCTACAAGCGAGACGAATACCGGTATTAGTGAGTGGTGAGTGGTGAGTGGTGGCGGCCTAGACGGTCGCTTGGTGCTTCGTGCCTTTCACTGTGCTGGGAATCGAGCGGCTTCCCGGAGCGAGCAACCGCCGTGTGTTACACCCTCACCACCATTCACCATTCACCATTCCCCAGCCTTGCATATTCATTCACATATGTGCATAATCGTGCACCATGAACAGGACGAACTCTCGCCGGTGGGCCTTGCGGGCCATCCTCTCGGAGCAGGTGGTTTCGAGCCAGGCGCATCTTGCTCGGCTGCTGGCCGAGCAGGGATTCGAGGTTACCCAGGCTACGGTGTCGAGGGACCTGCGAGCAGTCGGTGCGGTCAAGACCAGGCTGGCGGACGGGACCATGCGTTACATGTGGGATACGTCTTCGCAGTCCTCCAATGCCAGGGAGGTCCTGGCGATGACGCTGTCCACATACGCAAAGTCGGTCACGGCAAGCGGCAACCTGGTGGTCGTCAAGACCCCTCCGGGCGCGGCCCATGTGGTCGCCGCCGCGGTTGACGATTCCGGGCTCGACGGCATCCTGGGAACGGTGGCCGGCGACGACACGATGCTCATCGTCGCCGATGAGGCAACCGGCGGCCGAGCGGTGGCCGAGTTGATCGAACAGATAGGAGTGCATGGATGAGCCGGGTAATACTGGCGTACTCGGGAGGGCTGGACACGTCGGTCATCCTGAAGTGGCTGATCGAGGAGCGGGGCCACGAGGTCATCTGCTACACGGCGGATGTCGGCCAGGGCGAGGAGGTCGAGGAGGCGGTCGTCAAGGCGTACGCGACCGGAGCGGTCGAAGCCGTGGCCGAGGACCTGCGCGAGGAGTTCGTGGAGGACTACGTATGGCCGGCCATCCGGGCCAACGCCGTGTACGAGAACTACTACCTGCTGGGTACGTCGCTCGCCCGGCCGGTGATCGCCAAGGGCCTGGTCCGGGCCGCGGAGACCTTCGAGGCCGAGGCGATATCCCACGGCGCGACCGGCAAGGGGAACGACCAGGTTCGGTTCGAACTGTCCGCCTACGCCCTGAAGCCCGATATCCGCGTCGTGGCTCCCTGGCGTGAGTGGAGCATGAGGGGCCGGGCCGACCTGGTGGCATACGCCGACAAGCACGACATCCCGGTTCCGGTGACCGCCGAGAAGCCCTACTCGACCGACGCCAACCTGCTCCACATCTCCTACGAGGGCGGCGTCCTGGAGGATCCGTGGGTGGGTCCTCCCGAGGGGATCTTCAACCTGACCGTGGATCCGGAGGATGCGCCGGACGAGGCTCAGGAGGTCATCGTGTCCTTCGAGAGGGGCACCCCGGTGGCGGTCGACGGCGCCGAGATGTCACCGGCGGAACTGCTCGCCCACTGCAACCGGATGGCGGGAGCCCACGGGATCGGGCGGGTGGACCTCGTCGAGAACCGCTTCGTCGGGATGAAGAACCGGGGAGTGTACGAAACGCCTGGGGGAACCCTGCTCCATCACGCGCACCGGGCGGTGGAGTCGATAACCCTCGACCGCGAACTGGCCCACCTCCGCGACGAGCTGATGCCCCGGTATGCCGAGATGGTCTACTACGGGTTCTGGTTCTCACCCGAGCGCCGAGCGCTGCAAAACCTCATGGACGACCTGCAGTCCGGCGTCACGGGAGAAGCCCGGATGCGCCTCTACAAGGGCAGAGCCACGGTCGTCGGCCGCCGGTCGGACACCCACACGCTGTACGACCAGGAGACGGTGACCTTCGAGGAGGGCGGCACCTACGACCAGGCCGACGCCACCGGATTCATCAGGCTCAACGCGCTCCGGCTGCGGATGCAGGCCGGCCGGGGTCTGGGGTGAGCCCGATGAGGGGCGATGCACCTCCCCGGAGTCCGGAGGCGTAGCGGTGGCCCAGATGTGGGGAGGCCGGTTTGCGGAGGGCCCCGACGAGCTGCTGTGGCGCTTCACGGTGGACCACTCGGACCGACGCCTGCTGCTCGACGATGTCACCGGTTCGCTCGCACACGTAGCGATGCTCGGGTCCGCCGGGCTCCTGGATCCAGGAGAAGTCGAGGCTCTCACGCAGGGCCTGAAGACCATCGAGTCCGAGGCCGGAGCGGGTAGCTTCTCGTTCTACGACGTCGACGAGGATGTCCACTCCGCGGTGGAGCGGAGGCTGGGCGCACTGGTGGGAGAGGTGGCCGGCAAGCTCCACACCGGCCGCTCCCGCAACGATCAGGTGGCGCTGGATCTTCGCCTCTACCTGCGGCGCTCGGCGGAGGAGCGGGTGGCACAACTCCGGGACTTCGCGCTGACGATGGCGTCGGCTGCCGAATCCGTCGGGGAGACCGTGGTCGCCGGCTATACCCACCTCCAGCAGGCGCAGGCGGTGCCCCTGGCCCATCACCTGCTCGCCTACGCGTCGGCCGCGTTGAGGGACATCGAGAGATTCGAGGATCTGGGCGGGCGCCTCGACGTCTCCCCGCTGGGCGCCGGGGCCTTGGGTGGCAGCAGCCTTCCCCTCGACCCGGACCGCTCCGCCGGGCTGCTGGGAATGGCGGGCAGGTTCGTCAACTCGATGGACGCGGTGGCTGCCCGGGATCACGTATCCGAGTACGCCTTCGCCTGCTCCCAAGCGCTGCTTCACCTGTCCCGGTTGGCCGAGGAGTGCGTGCTGTGGACCACCACGGAGTTCGGATGGATCACCTTCAGCGACGCGCTCACCACCGGGTCGTCGGCCATGCCACACAAGAAGAACCCCGACATCGCCGAGCTCACCCGCGGCCGGGCGGCCATCGCCCTTGGGCACCTGGCAGGACTGATGGCCTTGCAGAAGGGCCTGCCCATGACCTACAACCGGGATCTGCAGGAGGACAAGGCGGCGCTGTTCGCCATCGACGACGCCCTGGCGGGGGCGCTGGAGGCGATGGCCGCCCTGATCCGGAGCGCCGAGTTCCACCCGCCCCTTCCGGACTCGTCCGTAACCGCTCTCGACCTGGCCGAGGCTCTGGTCGAGAGGGGCGTTCCGTTCCGGGAAGCGCACGAGGCGGTCGGCGCGTTGCTGGCATCCCTCATTGCGGACGGGAGGACGCTGTCGGCGGCCACCACGGAGGATCTGGACGCGATGGATGTCAGGTTCGAGCCGGCCGATCTGGCCCTGACCGAACCGGTCGAGTCGGTCCGCCGCCGGCGGTCGACAGGGGGGGCGAGCTTCGCCTCGGTGCGGGAGCAACTGCGGATGCTGAGGGATCGGCTGGGTAGTTGTTAGTTGCTAGTTGCTAGTTACAATGGTGAGCGATGGATTGAGTCATTTGCCATCCTTATTAGTGGTGCTTGGGCCTCACAGGTAGGCCTTCGTCGACGGGTCTTGCAAGGGGCGCCGCTGCCGGCGGATGTCACACCGTTGCTTCACGGGCGGACTTGGGCCCTCTCCATAGCGGTCGCTGGAAGATGTGATCGGGTCCTGTAGTCTCACTGGACCAACTCACCCCCGGAGGTTCCAGTGGCCGAGCAATCTGTGACCGTCAGCGTTCGGCCCGACGGTCCGTACATAGTCTCGGGATCCATACCTCTGAGGGTCAGGCGCCCGGTTACATCCGAGCACGGGGAACCGCTCACGTGGCAGGGCGACGAGCCGAGCGAACAAGGCCGGATCTACGCGCTGTGCAGGTGCGGCGAGTCCTCCAGCAAGCCGTATTGTGACGGTACCCACGCCAAGACGGGCTTCGACGGTACGGAAACGGCGGCGACCGACTCCTTCCGGGAGCGGTGTGCCGACCTCGGCGGGATCGGCATGCAGGTGTCGGACGACCGCAGCATCTGTGTCCATGCCGGGTTCTGCGGTAACCGGGTGTCCAACGTGTGGAAGATGACCGGCGAGACCGATGACAGCGTGGTCCGAGCCCAGGTGATGGCCATGGTCGAACGCTGCCCCTCAGGAGCCCTCACCTTCTCCGTGGACGGTGCCGAGATCGAGCCGGCGTTACCGGTCGAGATATCGGTGATCGCCGATGGACCGCTCTGGCTGACCGGCGGAATTGCGGTCGAACGAGCGGACGGGGAGCCGTTCGAGACCCGTAATCGGGTGACCCTGTGCCGCTGCGGTCAATCATCCAACAAGCCGCTCTGCGACGGATCGCACAAGAAAGTGGGGTTTGAGGGCTGACCGACCGGTCGCGTCCTTCCGTCCGGTGTAGGCGACGTAATGAGTTTCCGGTAGCGCTCGAGTTGACCGGATGTGAGCGGAGACAAGGAGGATCATGAATCGCGAAAAGCGAATCCGCCGGGTGTTCGATCTCGATATGGCATACGTGGAGATCGGATCGGGCGACCCGATCGTGTTCCTGCACGGCAACCCGACATCCTCCTACCTCTGGCGCGGGGTCATACCCCACGTCGCCGGCCTGGGCCGCTGCATCGCCCCCGACCTGATCGGGATGGGCGATTCGGGCAAGCTGGCCGACTCCGGGCCGGATGCCTACCGGTACGTCCAGCACCGCGAGTATCTCGACGAACTGCTCCGGTTGCTGGAGGTGGGAGACAGGGTCACGCTGGTGGGACACGACTGGGGATCGGTCCTGGCCTTCGACTGGGCTGTCCGGCATCCCGGCTCGGTCAGGGGCATCGCCTACATGGAGGCGATCGTCACCCCTGTGACCTGGGAGGACTGGCCGGAGGCCGCCCGCCCGATCTTCCGGGCCATGCGCTCGGAAGCGGGTGAGCAGATCGTCCTCGAGAAGAACGTGTTCGTGGAGCGGATCCTCCCCGCCTCGATGCTAAGCGACCTCACCCCCGCGGAGATGGACGAGTACCGCCGTCCCTTCCTGGAGCCCGGAGAGGATCGCCGGCCCATGCTCACCTGGCCGCGGCAGATCCCTCTCGGAGGTCACCCGGCTGAGGTCCATGCGCTGGTCGCGGACTACTCGGCGAGGCTCGCCGGATGGGACGTGCCGAAGCTGTTCATCAACGCCGACCCTGGTTCGATCCTGGTAGGCCGAGCTCGCGACGTATGTCGTGCCTGGCCCAACCAGACCGAGGTCACCGTCCCGGGAGTCCACTTCATCCAGGAGGATTCCCCGGACCTCATCGGAACCGCGATCGCCGGTTGGTATAGCGCCTGCTAGCAGTCGTTGACGCCCCCCGAAGTGCCGTCCCCCCGGTTCCCGGATGAACGGAAAATGAGGGATCGGGCAGCCCCGGTTAGCCTTCGCCACGATGACTGAGAGCCGGCCCGGCCAGGCCCGTTTCGATCAAGCGCTGCACGCCGAGCGCCGGGCTAGATTCGCCGGACTGATGGACGACGGCATAGCCCTGGTGCCGGCCGCCGCCGAGACGATCCGGAACAATGATGTGGAGCATCCGTTCCGCCAGGACTCGGCCTTCCACTACCTGACCGGGTTCGACGAGCCGGACGCCGTGATGCTGCTCGACCCCTCCGCCGGTGACGAGCAGTACGTGCTGTTCGTCCGGCCAAGAGATCGGGAGCGGGAGATCTGGGATGGCCGCCGGGCCGGCGTGGACGGCGCCAGGGAGCATTTCGACGCCGACGCCTCCTACCCGGTGTCGGAACTCGAAGGGATCCTGCGCAAGAGGCTGCTGGGACGCCGGGTCGTCTACCTGCCGTACGGCCATGCCGAATTCCACAGGAGGGTCGTGACGATGGTTCGCTCGCTGGGAGGGCTGGCAAACCGGTACGGCAGGGTGGTACCCACCGAGGTCCGCGACGCCTCGCCTCTGCTGGGCGATCTCCGCCTGCACAAGACCGCGGAGGAGGTCGAGCGGCTGAGGCTCGCGTGCAAGATCACGGCCGAGGGCCACAGGGAGGCGATGCGCTTCACCCGGCCGGGCCGGTACGAGTACCAGGTTCAAGCCGCCCTGGAGTACGTCTTTCGGGCCAGGGGCGCTCGTCGCGACGGTTACCCGTCCATAGTGGCGTCGGGCGCCAACGCGTGCATCCTGCACTACACGGAGAACGACCGCAGGATCGAGAAGGGGGATCTCGTACTGATCGACGCAGGGGCCGAGTACGGGTACTTCTCCTCGGACATCACCCGCTCCTTCCCGGCATCCGGGGTGTTCAGCGGTCCCCAGCGAGAGATCTACGAGGTTGTGTTGAGGGCTCAGCATGCCGCATTGGCGCTGGCGAGGCCGGGTTCCACCATGAAGCAGCTGCACGAGCAGGCGGTGGCGACCATCGCCGAGGGGTTGGTCGATCTCGGCCTGCTGCCCGGGACGGTCGAGGATGCGGTCCGGATGCACCACTACCGCGAGTACTTCATGCATGGGACCGGACACTGGTTGGGCATGGACGTACACGACGCCGGCGCCTACGGAGTCGATGGCGACCCCCGACCCCTCGTCCCGGGCATGGCGTTCACGGTGGAGCCGGGAGTCTATGTGGACCCGGATAGGGCCGAGATCGAGTTGCCGATGCTCGAGTACGACCTCGACGAGTGGACCGAGCGGCGGATGCTGCTCGGCGCCGCGAAGGCCAAGGAGGTCGAGAAGCGGGAGCGGGAGGCTGCACCGACCGTGAAGCATCGCGTACCGGATGCCCTGCGCGGAATCGGCATCCGGATCGAGGACGACGTGGTGATCACCGAAGCCGGCCACGACAATCTGACCGCCGGCGTCCCGACCGATCCCGAGCAGGTCGAGGCTCTGTGCGCCGACGCGCCACGGGTGCCCTTCCTTGCAGCGCGGTAGCGCTGGGGCCGTTTCCGGGCCGTGGCTCCGCCCAAGGGGGGTTGACAGTGTCACACCCGCGTCGCACACTGGAGGCAACCGCAAGCACCATCGGTCCCTTCCGGCGTCGATCGGACCGTGGCGGGATCACATCGTCGAATCCGACCCCGCGAGGGCACAGGGTGTCGCGTTTCGAGCCTCGGAGGTGGCGGTTGGGGGAGGGCCCACAGGGGATTCTCTCTGGGGCGTTTTTCGCGTTCTCGGACAGCAGGCCCCGGAGGGCCGGGTCGGCCGACACCGGAGTATCCGGACCGCGCTACCGAGACCGGAAACTGCCTTGATCCAGCGTAAGCCACCGGTGACCAACTATCAACTACCAACTATCAACTAGGAACTAATCAGATCGGAGGGAGCCGATCGATCCACGGGCGGGCCCGCTCGAGTTGAGCAGCCAGCCGGAACAGGAGGGCTTCGTCGGCATAGCGGGTGGTGAACTGCACACCGATAGGCAGCCCGCCGTCCCAGTGGAGTGGTAGGGACATGGACGGCTGGCCGGTGACGTTCCACAGGGCGGTGTTGGGTACCGCCCGGAAAGCCGGCTCACCCTGTCTGGCGATGGCACCCAGAGCCTTGTGGCGTCCCCCGAGCCGGATGAGCGCCTTGGCCAACCGCTTGTTGATAGGGGGGTAGAGGGTGCCGGTCTTCCAGCGCCGGCGGGCGATCGTGGGCTCCACGAACACGTCGTAGGTGTCGAAGAATGGAGCGGTGGACCGCCCTACGTTGCGGATGTACTCGAGGGCGGTGATGAAGTCGCCGGCGGTCAGGCGCCGGCCGACCAGGCCGATCAGCCACGACGCAGCCTGCGGGCAGATTCATGGTGGGTGCCGATGGGGGAAGGAGGGTCAGCAGTTGGGCGCAACGCTAGGCGGATGACCGCCCGATCCGATCCCGGGCGAAGGCTAACATTCGACTCGGCATCCGACTACCTGTGGATCCACGGTCGCTCTGAGGGAGATTATGGAGCAAGCGGCGCGCAAACCGAGACTGACCGTACCGCTGTACCGCATCTACGAACGTCGCCTCCTTCGCCGCCTGGATCTTCAACGCCTCCCCCGGCACATAGGCATCATCCTCGACGGCCACCGTCGCTATGCTCGCGCCGAGGGTCTCGACACCTACACCGACAGCTACCGGAGCGGGATGCGGAGGCTCGAGGAGTTCCTCGGGTGGGCAGCCGAGTTGCCCATTCCGCTGATCACCGCATGGGTGCTGTCGACCGAGAACCTGGATCGACCGGCGGAGCAGATCGATCCCTACTTCGACACCCTACGCGAGATGTTCGAACGGGTTCCCGCCCACGCCGGTCGCCTCGGCTACCAACTCAACGTCATCGGGAGCCACGATCTCCTTCCGGCTCGTCTGGTCAGCAGCGCCAAGCAGGCGATCGAGGCGACGAAGTCCGGCTCGCGGCAGTTGACCATCGCCATGGGTTACGGAGGCCGCCAGGAGATAGTCGACGCATGCCGCGATCTCGTTGAGGGTATGGCGGCGCGCGGGGTCTCCGCCGACGACATGGCGGAGCACGTCGATGCGCAGGCCATCGCCGCCCATCTTTACGAACCCGACCAGCCGGACGCCGATCTCGTTATCCGGACGTCGGGCGAGTCACGGCTCTCAGGGTTCCTCCTGTGGCAGGCGGCCTATGCCGAGTACGCATTCGTGGATGTCTACTGGCCTGCCTTCCGGCGGGTGGACTTCATCCGGGCTTTGAGAGACTACGCAGCCGCCGACCGCCGTTTCGGGAGGTAGGTCGGATTCTTCATAGGTCCCGACAGCAGACCTAGCAGGACTGCGTTTGTCCTTGATGACTGTAGACTGGGGGTTTGGGGAAGGAGGGTTTCCGTACGGGAGGGCTTTGCCCGTCGGACCACATACGTCCGCGCATGGTGTCCGGAAGAGGGAATGTCCTCACCATTCACCATTCACCATTCACCATTCACCACCCACCACTCACCACCCACCACTCACTACCTTGGTAATCTGGCGGTGTGACCCTTTCCGCCGTTCAGGCAGCCGTCGCCCATCACCTCCGATCCAACGCCGTCAGGACGGATGGCCCGTTCGTGCTGCGGTCGGGAAAGGTGAGCGACTGGTACCTCGATGCTCGCCAGACCACCTTCAGCGGCGAAGGCGCCCTCCTGGTCGGCGCCGCGATATGGGAGCAGCTGATAGAAGCGGACGCAGTGGGAGGGATGACCATGGGAGCGGATCCCATTGCGGTCGCCACCGCGATGCACGCCACGGGCCAGGGGAGACAACTCAAGGCTTTCTCCATCCGCAAAGCCGCCAAGGGGCACGGGACCGGAGGCCGTCTCGTGGGGCCGGTACGGGCAGGTGACCGGATCGTGATGCTGGAGGACACCGTGACGACGGGAGGAACCCTCCTGGAGGCCATCGAGGTCGCGGCAGGCGAGAGCCTCCACGTCGTGCAGGCGGTGGTCCTGGTGGACCGGTCGCGCGGGGAGGCCGGCCGGCTGATCTCGGCACGGGGGATCCCGTACACGGCAGTTCTGAGTCCGGAGGATCTGGGCCTCAGCGAGGATCGACCGGGGAGCCCCGCTTGAGCGAGTACGAGATAGCGACGCGGCCCCGACTCCCGGCCCGCTGGTATCTGTTCCTGATGGGGCTGATCATGGTTCTCCAGGGTGGAGGCGTCCTGTTCGGATGGGCCCCCGTTCCCCGCATCCTGGAACTGCTGTACCCGAACAAGGAGCCGCCGGCATTCGAGAGCCGCGACCTCACCTGGGCCTGGGTCTTCCTGATCGTCGGTGGGGCGCTGCTGGCCTGGATGATCGTCCGCCTCGCCGGGCGCCGGCAGGTCATCCGCGCGGACGCGGAAGGTGTTCACCTTCCACTAGGTCCCCTGGGACGGCTGACCCTGATTCCGTGGGGTCAGGTGGGAGAGGTGGAGACCCGGGAGGGTTCGGACGATTTCGGAGCGTTTCCCGTCCTGCTGGTCGGGGTGGAGGACGCGAGACTGTTTCCCCGGCGGCCGTGGGGAGCGCGATGGTCAGACGGGGGAGTGCTCTCAATCTCGGCGGAGGGGTGGGCCGTCGACCCGGCCGGGGTGGTCGAGCACCTGCAGGAGGTGCGGATGGCGCATGCAGGATTGTCCGAAGACGAGGCCGAGCTCCAGGATGGAGCCGATAGGGTCCGCACGGACCGGGACCCGGCGACCGAGGCGGAGGAAGGGGAAGCAGTCCCTGCCGGGGCGGAGCACACGGAAGGCCACCCGGCGTGATCACCCTGGGCGCCCATGTTCCCTCCGCCGATCCCTTGGCCGAGGCCGAGGCGCGGGGCGTCGGCGCCGTCCAGTTGTTCCTGGGCAATCCGCAGTCGTGGAAGAAGCCTCCGCCGAGAACCGATGCCTCCGAGCTCCGTGGCTCCGGCATCGACATCTACGTACACGCGCCGTACCTGGTCAACGTCGTCAACCGGAACAACCGCGTCCGCATCCCGAGCCGCAAGATCCTCGCCAACACGGTGGAGGGCGCCGAACAGATAGGCGCGGCCGGCGTCATCGTCCATGGGGGACATGTGACCAAGGACGAACGGGTGGATAACGGTTTCCCGCGCTGGCGCAAGGCCCTGGAGACGCTTGAGACCGACATTCCTATCCTGATCGAGAATACGGCCTCGGGTGACAACGCGCAGGCCCGGCGGCTGGATCACCTGGCGCGGTTGTGGGATGTGATCGGGGATCTCGGCCCGGGCTTCTGCCTCGACACGTGCCACGCTTGGGCGGGTGGTGAGCCGCTGGAAGGCCTGGTGGAACGGGTCCTCGAGGCAACCGGCCGGATCGACCTCGTACACCTCAACGATTCTCGCGACCGCTTCGACGCTCGCCGGGATCGCCACGCCAACCTGGGCCGGGGCCACATCCCCGGCCAACTCCTGGTGGAGGTGGTGAAGGAAGCCGGCGCACCGCTGATCATCGAGACTCCAGGCGACGCGGAGCAACACCGAGCGGATCTCGCCTGGTTACAGGATCGGCTCTAGCCCCGGGCCGCCGAATTGTCTGTCGCCGGTGTCGGGCTGCCACGACAGTTCCGCCGCAGATCCACCGAGCGCATGTGCCGGTGGTCCGATGCGCCGGGGTGACGGGCCCAGAGCAGTGAGGGTCCGTCTGTGCGTGGCGGTCATGGTGATGTCTGCACTTCTCGGTGCCTCCTGCAGGAGTGAGGCGCCCAGGAGCGACCTCGAGTACCTGGTCTGGGAGGTGTGCCGCCAGGTCAGAGCCGAAGGAGCAACGCCCGATCAGGTAGAGGGCATTCTCCACGACGCCTCGCGGCACGGAGCGGTGATGGCGTTGATCGAGGCCGAGTGCGGCGAAGAGATCGCGGCCTTCTACGACTGAGATACACCACCCACCATCCACCAATCGACCTACTGGCCACTGGCCACGGGCCACTGGCCGCGCTCCAGCGAGAGGCCCCGGTCGTCGGTGGCGACGGTGACCGTGTCCCCCGCCCTGAACCGTCCGTCGAGCAGTCCGAGTGCCAGCGGATCGAGCAGGGCGGTCTGGAGTAGGCGCTTCAGCGGCCTGGCGCCGTATGCCGGGTCGTAGCCCTCCGTCGCGAGCCATCGGCCCGCCTCATCGGTCAACTCCAGCTCGATGCCCTGACCGCTGACCCGTTCCGCGAGCCTGGCGAACTGGATATCGACGATCTGGCGAAGGTCGTCCTCGGTGAGGCGGGAGAAGACGATTATGTCGTCGATCCGGTTGAGGAACTCCGGTCGGAAGTGGTGCCTGACCACTCCCATCACCCGGTTCCGGACTGCTTCCTGCGGCAACTCGGGGGTGATCATCTCGGAGCCCAGGTTCGAGGTCATGATGAGTATCGAATTGCTGAAGTCGACCGTCCGACCCTGACCGTCGGTCAGCCTGCCGTCATCGAGTACCTGGAGCAGCGCGCCGAAGACGTCCGCGTGCGCCTTCTCCACCTCGTCGAGCAGGATCACAGCGTACGGTCGCCTCCGGACAGCCTCGGTGAGTTGGCCGCCCTCGTCGTACCCGACATAGCCGGGGGGCGCGCCCAGCAGGCGGCTTACCGAGTGCCTCTCCATGTACTCCGACATGTCCAAACGCACCATCGCCCGCTCGTCGTCGAACATGAAGACCGCCAGCGCCCTGGCCAACTCCGTCTTGCCCACGCCGGTGGGACCCAGGAACAGGAACGAGCCGATCGGGCGGTTGGGGTCAGCCAACCCGGCCCGGCTCCTGCGGATGGCGCCGGCAACCGCCGCCACTCCGGCATCCTGGCCCACCACCCGCCGGTGCAGGTGGTCCTCGAGGTGGACGAGCTTGGCCATCTCGCTCTCCATCAGGCGGGAGACGGGGATTCCGGTCCAGCGGCTCACGACCGAGGCGACGTCCTCGTCGATCACCTCCTCGCTGAGCATGGTCATCACGGACTGCAGTTCGGCCAACTCCTGCTCCCGGGCCGCCAGCTCGGAATCAAGTCCGGGTAACACCCCGTACTGGAGTTCGGCCGCCCGTTGGAGGTCGCCGGCCCGGGTAGCGCGTTCCGACTCGACCCTGGCGTCCTCGATTTTCTGCTTGGTGGTCCGGATCGCCTCGATCTGGTCCTTCTCGTGCTGCCAGTGGGTCGACAGGCGGTCGAGTTCCTCGGTGACCTCGGCCATCTCCTCGCGGACGGCCGACAGCCGGGCCCTGGCACCCTCGTCGGGTTCGTTCTGCAGAGCATTGGCCTCGATCTCGAGTTGCCGGAGCCGCCGCGTCAGGGTGTCGATCTCCTCCGGCATCGAATCGATCTCGATGCGCAGGCGCGAGGCTGCCTCGTCCATGAGGTCGATGGCCTTGTCGGGAAGATGGCGCGCGGTGATGTAGCGGTCGGAGAGCACGGCCGCGGCCATGAGAGCCCCGTCGGTGATGCGCACGCCATGATGTACCTCGTAGCGCTCCTTCAGCCCGCGCAGGATGCCCACTGTCTCGTCGATGGTCGGCGGTTCCACCATCACGGGCTGGAATCTGCGTTCCAGTGCGGCGTCCTTCTCGATGTGTTTGCGGTACTCATCAAGGGTGGTGGCGCCGATCATTCTCAACTCTCCTCTGGCGAGAAGGGGTTTGAGCATGTTGGAGGCGTCCATCGAGCCCTCGGCGGCCCCCGCGCCGACGATGGTGTGCATCTCGTCGATGAAGGTGATGATGCGCCCTTCGGCACCCTTGATGTCGTCGAGGGTCGCCTTCATGCGCTCCTCGAACTCGCCCCGGTACTTGGTGCCCGCCACCATGGCGCCGAGGTCGAGCGCCACGATGCGCTTGCTCTTCAGGCCTTCGGGCACGTCGCCGTCGAGGATCCGTAGGGCGAGGCCTTCGGCGATGGCGGTCTTGCCGACCCCCGGTTCGCCGATGAGCACCGGATTGTTCTTGGTGCGACGGCTGAGTACCTGGATCATCCTGCGGATCTCGTCGTCCCGTCCGATCACCGGATCCAGTTTGCCGTCGGCGGCCAGGGCCACCAGGTCACGGCCGTACTGTTCGAGAGTTCCCTGCGTCGCCTCTGGATTGTCGGTGGTGATCCGCCGGGCTCCTCGCACCTCGCCCAGGACGTCGACGATGGCCTGCCGGGTGACGCCCTCATCCCGGAGGAGTGCCCCCGCCCGGGTCCTGGAGGCTGCGATGGCGAGCAGCAGGTGTTCGACGGAGGTGTAGGTGTCGCCACCGGTGTCCATCTCCTTCTGGGCCGCCTCCAGCACCCGGATGGTGTCGCGCGAGTAACCGGTCTCCCCGGTTCCGAAGACTTTCGGGAGCGATTCGACGAGGCCGGCGGCCTGCCGGCGCAGGGAAGCGGGAACCACTTCGAGCCTCGCCAGCAGCGGAAGAGTGATGGTGTCGGGCTGTCCGAGCATGGCGAGCAGCAGGTGGGCAGGCTCGACAGACGGGTGGTTACTCGCCTCTGCCAGATCCCTGGCCGATACCAGTGCCTGCTGTGACTTCTGTGTGAACCTGCTTGCGTCCATCCGCTGCCTGTCTCCTCCTGGTGGTTGGTGGTCGGTAGGGACTCACCTGCCCGTTCCACCCGCTGCCGTGTTCTCCGGATCCCGTTCTTTCCCTACTTGTTCAAACACCGATCACCAGTCAATTATGCCATAAAATCTGAGTCGCTATCTATCAAGTTTTCGCATCCAGTACTCGTTGCAGGGAAGGCATATGCACTCCTCGGACGATGTCTCCGAGTAGCGTTGCGGAGGGGCTCGGCCGGGCAGGAGAGGGAGGTCGTCGTTGAATTGTTCCTGGTGCGCCGCACCGCTCGCTTACGTCCATGGCCACGGAGCCTGCCTCGACGGGGGCTGTCCGATGTTCGGGCTCAACCAGGCTGAGTGTTGCGATGGGGAGACCGCCGTAGCGACGGGCGACGGGCGACGGGTGCACCGACGCCTCCTAGAATGCGGTCACTATGAGTTGGACCTTCGATAACGGCACCATCCTCACCAAGGCGGCCTTGGTAGGCGAGTACGACAACAATGCCTTCGTGGTGGCTTGCGCGCAGACGGGAAGGGCCGTGGTGATCGATGCCGCCGCCGAACCCGACCGCGTCCTCGAGTTGACCGACGGTGTGGAGGTCGAGGCCTTGCTCACCACCCATGGGCACTACGACCATCTGAGGGCCGTAGCCCCGGTGGTGGACGCCCTAGGCGTGCCCTTCCTGCTTCATCCGGCCGACTACGAGTTGGCGGCGCGAACCACTTCGGTCACACCGACCGCTCTGGCGGACGGGGACGTGATCACCCTGGGGGAGACGAGCCTCCTGACCATGCACACGCCGGGTCACACGCCCGGTTCGGTGTGCTTCCTCAGCCCCGGAGTGCTCTTCTCGGGGGACACGCTGTTCCCCGGTGGTCCCGGCGCCACCCAGTATGAAGGCGGCGACTTCGACACCATCATCAAGAGCATCAAGCAGCGACTCTTCACCCTCGATGACGCTACCGAGGTGTACCCGGGGCACGGCCCGAATGCCACTACGATCGGGAAGGAACGCCCCGAATTGCCCGAGTGGATCGCCCGAGGCTGGTAGGGGGCAGGGCGCTACACTGGCTCCAATTCCGTTCCGGAGACGCGCGACCTGTTCCCAGGCGGGTGAATTCCGGCGGCGGATCGACAGAAACGATTTGCTCTCCGGCTACGGCCGGGAGGTGTCCCCCAACCTCGATGGTGGGGAGAAACGGAGCAGCCATGTCGAACTCGACGTCGAACCACTCCCGCGGCGCTGCCCGCAAGAAGGTCACCGCGCCCTCGGTCCAGGCCCGCAAGGGCGGGAAGAAGCTCACCATGGTGACCGCCTACGACTTTCCCGGTGGCAAGGTCGCCGACCGAGCCGGGGCCGACATGATCCTGGTTGGAGACTCGGTCGCCAACGTGGTCCTCGGATACGAGACCACCAACGAGGTGACCCTGAACGACATGATCCACCACACGGCGGCGGTCGCCCGCTCGCGGCCGAGAGCGCTGCTCATCGGCGACATGCCCTGGATGAGCTTCCACGTCAACCCGGACGAGACCCTGCACAACGCCGCCCGCCTGGTACGGGAAGGAGGCGCCGAGGCGGTCAAGCTGGAGGGGGGGGCAGAGCGGGTGGAGATGATCCGCAAGATCCGCTCCGCCGAGATCCCGGTGATGGGACACATCGGCCTGACCCCCCAGTCCGTCCACTCGATGGGCGGCTACCGGGTCATGGGTAGGGGGCTGGACGATGCTCGGAGGTTGGTCAGCGACGCGAGGGCGCTCGACGCGGCCGGGGTGTTCGCTCTGGTGCTCGAAGGTGTTCCCGTCACCCTCGCCCAGGTCATCACCGAGGAGGTGTCGACACCGACCATCGGCATCGGCGCCGGACCCCACACTGATGGTCAGGTGCTGGTCATGCATGACCTTCTCGGTCTCAACTTCGGTCACTACCCGAAGTTCGTCAGGCGCTATGCGGATCTGGCGGAAGAGGCGACCGGAGCGATCACGGAGTGGATCTCCGACGTCCGGACCGGTGGGTTCCCGACCGACGCGGAGTCCTACCACATGATCCAGGCGTCCGCCGAGCAACTGCTGGCGGAACATCGGGAGCGGCGCCCGAAGGCTGAGGGCCCGGAGCTACGCGCCATTCCCTGAACGAGTTCCCCGGCGCCCGACCCGTTGACCGGTCAGCCGTCCCGCGCCGCGTACCACGGCTCTATCACTCCGGTGACGATCTCGCGGCGCTCGTCCGCGGGCAGGAAGGCTCCTTCGATCGCGTTGACGGTCAGCTGTCGCAGTTCGTCCCATGACCACCCGAAGGCGGAGCGGCAGCGGTCCAGTTCTCTGGTGAGGAAGGTGCCGCTCATCAGCCGGTTGTCCGTGTTCACCGTGACCCGGAAGCCGAGATCGAGGAGGCGTCCGACCGGATGGGTGGAGATTGAGCCGACCGCCCCGATATGCACGTTCGAGGTCGGGCACTGCTCGAGAGGCATCGCCTCGTCGCGTACGTAACGGGCGAGAGGCCCCAGGCTCCCGTCCTGCTCCATGTCGTCGACGATGCGGATTCCGTGGCCGATACGGTCGGCCCCGCATGTATGGACGGCATCCCTGATGGATGCGAGACCGCAGGCCTCGCCGGCGTGGATAGTGAAGGGAAGCCGTGCCCGGCGCAGCAGTCGGAAGGCGGCGAGGTGCTGCGATGGCGGGTATCCGGCTTCCGCTCCGGCGATGTCGAAACCGACCACTCCCTGATCCCGGTTCCGGATAGCAGCTCCGGCGGCATCCAGGCTCCGGGCACCGGTGCGCATGGCCGTCACGAGCGTGCCGACGCGGATGCCTCGTCCCTCACTGCCGTCGCGGAAGCCGGCAGTAACGGCCTCTACGGCCTGGTCAAGCGAGAGCCCTCCGGCTAGGTGCAGTTCCGGAGCGAAGCGCACTTCGGCGTAGACCACACCGTCATCCGCGAGATCCTCGGCGCACTCGGCCGCCACCCGGTACAGGGCTCGACCGGTCTGCATGACGCCGAAGGTGTGACGGAACATCTCCAGGTAAAGCTCGAGACTGCGCCGCCGGGCCCCGGCGCGCAGGTGGGCCGCCAGTGCCTCGGGGTCGTGGGTCGGCAGGTCCGTGTAGCCGGTCGTCTCGGCGAGTTCCACGATCGTGGACGGGCGCAGCCCGCCGTCGAGATGGTCGTGGAGCAGCACCTTGGGCGCCCCGCGAAGGCTTGCCGCGGTGGGTAGCGTTCCTCGGCCGGTATCCGGAGCGGCCACCTGGCGTAGCCTAACCGCGGCCGTGCACGGGCTTCGTCGAGCGATGCCACGGAGTCTTCGGCGGATGGGCTTCGAGCTGAACCCGGAGAGAGGCAGATCCACTGGCGGGTCGACCTGGCCGGAGAATTGTCGGCCTCGGGCTGGGAACCCTTGGCAGCTCAGCGAACCGCGCAGGGACCCGACCAGCGACTGTTCGGGAACGTCCACCGCGCCACCAAGGGGCCACACCCACCGAGAACGCGAAAAACGGCCGACCGAAGCCCTGTCGAGGGCCCACCCCCACCGCCACCTCCCCGGCTTCGAGACGCGTCTCCCTCTCCCCTGAGAGGTGCGACGGCGACAACATGATCCCGGCCATCCGTTCGACGTCGGAAACGAACGGGCGGTGCTTGCGGCTACCCACAAAGTGTGCAGAAGGCCTGTGACACCGTCAACCCCCTTGCGGGTCCCGGAACGCAACGGAGCAGAACTAGCGTCGCTAGGACGCAGGGGGCGGAACGCGGGCCGCGAAATGCTCGGCGATCTCACGGCGGGTGGCTACCCACACGCCGCCTCTGGTCCGTACATGTTCGAGGAAGCGGTGGAGCGCCCCGATCCTTCCCGGGCGGCCTATCACGCGTAGGTGCAGACCCAATGACATCATCCGTGGTCGATCGGTCCCTTCCGCATGCAGGCACTCGAAGGTGTCGATGGCGTAGTCCAGCCACTGGTGAGGCGTATAGGAGGGTTCCGCCCACATCTTCATGTCGTTGGTGTCGAGCGCGTAGGGCATGATCACCAGAGGCCGTCCGTCGACCAACTCCCAGAACGGTTCGTCCCTCGAGTAGTCGTCCATGTGGTACAGGAACCCCTCCTCGGCAAGGATCCGCCGGGTGTTGTCGCTGACCAGGTACCGGGACAGGTGGCCTAAGGGGCGGTTGCCCGTTGTGCGGGTGATCGAGCGCACCGCGCTGCGGATGAACTCCCGCTCCTGCGACTCATCCATGCGGAACTGGTGAGACCAGCGGTAGCCGTGGCTGGCTGCTTCGTCACCGCGTCCCGCGATGAACCGGGCGATCTCCGGCGCCCGCTCCAAGGCCAGGGCGGCGGCCGTCCAGGTGGCTGGGACTGCGTGCTCGTCCAGCGCCTGGGCCACCCGCCGGAACCCTTCCTGCAATCCGTAGCGGTAGTTGCTCTCGTTGGCCCGGTTGCGAATCGGTCTCTTGAGCACGATGCCCATCTCGTCAACCGGTTCCGGGCCCCTGTCGCCGTCCAGCACCGACATCTCCGCGCCCTCTTCCACGTTGACGACCACAGAGAGCGCCAGCGAAGCTCCTTGCGGCCAGCGGTAGGTGGCATGGGCACTCATCGATGGTGGAGGTTATATAGCCTGGGGGCGTGGATGAGCGCTTGTACGTATCCAGATCCGGAGACGTTGCTACTCTCGTGATCAACCGTCCCCGGAAGAAGAACTCCATCACGGACGCCATGTGGGGGCAGATTCCGGACTTGGTGGCGGGAATCGATGCCGATCCACAGGCGAAGGTGCTGGTGATCCGCGGTTCGACAGGAGGTGCCTTCTGCGCGGGCGCCGATGTCAACGAGTACCGGCGGCACATCGGCGACCCGGAGCGGGGCGATCGCAGCCGGGAACTGGTAGCGCGGGCTCTGGTCGCGGTGAAGGAGATGGCGAAGCCTGCGATCAGCGCCATCAGCGGGGCGTGTTTCGGGGGCGGCGTAGCTCTCGCCCTCGCCTCGGACTTCAGGCTGGCTGACACGACTGCCTACTTCTCGGTCTCTCCCGCTCGAATGGGGATGGTCTATACCTTCCCCGGTACGGTGGAACTCGTGCGGGTGGTCGGTGCACCGGTGGCTAAGCGACTTCTGTACACAGGGGAGGTCTTCGACGCCACCGAAGCAGAGCGCATCGGTCTGCTCGACCGCCTGGTCTCACCGGAGCATCTCGATCACGAGGTCGATGAACTGTCCGCCAAGATCGCTTCTGTCTCCCAGTTCTCGGTGCGAGCAACCAAGCGGATCATCCACCTCATCGAAGACGGACTCACCGAGGAGAACGAGGAGACCGTGGGTCTGGCGGTCCGGGCCTTGGAGGGAGAAGACCACCTGGAGGGAATGACCGCGTTCTTCGAGCGACGCTCCCCGCAATTCCGTTACCGTTGATCCGGCGGAAGCCTTCCCGGATCGGGTCGAGGATCGATGCACGCGGTGCCCGGTTCCGGTCGACTCCGGAACCGACCGACAGTGCTAACGGGCTTGGGCTACCCCTTGTTCCTACCGGCTGGGTCCTTGTCGCGGTCGGGCCTCGTGTCCGTCGCCGGTGCGCAGGACTGCCAGGTTCTCGCCTTCGAGCCATCAACTACCAACTATAAACTATCAACTACCAACTATTCATCCTAGGACGCCAAGCGTTTGCTTGCCTCCCGTGCTGTCCGGAGGAGGAACCCATCCGCTCCTGGACGGCCCACGAGCTGCAGCCCCACGGGTCCTCCGGCGACGGTCAAGACGGGAATCGAGACGGCGCAACTTCCGGCTGCGCTCGCGAAGGCGGTCATCTCCGGCAGTCCATCGGGTACTGGCTCGCCGACCCGTAGCGGTGGCTGTGGAGTGGTGGGCAGGGCGAGGAGGTGGCGGGTCGAAGCGGTCAACTCGGCCACGCGCCGGCGAACCCCGTCCAGGATTCGATGGGCGCGGGCGAGTTTCCACGCCGGGGCGACCTCGGCGTACTGCAGCAGCGAGCGAAGCTCCGGCGAGAAACCGTGCAGGGCCTGTTCTAGAGCCTGGCGGTGGAACAGGTATGCCTCCGCCTCGACAGCGAGGAGGCCTGCCATGCGCACCCGGGCCGGGTCGAGACCCAGCCGAACCTGTTCCGTCCGCCACCCGAGTCCGGCGATCGCCTCCCGGAAAGCCTCCTGTATCTCGGGTGACGTTCGTTGCACGATATCGATCGGGATGAGCAGATGCGGCCGTCGGGCGTCGGCAGGCGAGGGACCCAGGAACCCGCAGGCCTGCGCCGCGATCACCAGATCGTCCGCTTTCGGGGCCAGCAGCCCGACCGTGTCCAGACGGGCCGAGAGAGGTAGCAGTCCCCCGGTCGGGATCAGGTCCGGAGAGGGTTTCCATCCGGCGACCCCGCACCAGGCGGCCGGAATACGCACCGATCCCAATGTGTCCGAGCCGAGGGCCAAGGACGCCATACCCGCCGCCACCGACGCCGCCGAGCCCCCGCTCGACCCGCCGGCGTGGTGGTCGGGGAGTCCGGGGTTGCGGCACACCCCGAACCAGGGGTTGGCGGTCACCGCCCCGACGGCTGCCTCCGCCAGGTTGGTGGTTCCCATGATGACCGCTCCGCTCGCTCGGAGAGCCGCCACGGCCGCGGCGTCCTGCGCTGCCCTGACGTTCGCTCTGGCGCCGATCCCCCCGGACCACGCCGATCCCTTCACCGCCAGGTTGGCTTTGACCGCTGCCGGTATGCCCTCCAGAGGACTCCTGGGCCGGCCGTTCCGCCTCCGGCGATCCGACTCGCGCGCTTGGACCAGTGCCCCGTCGCGGTCCACTTCGAGGAAGCACCGCAAGTCAGCATCCCGGTCGGCGATCTCGGCCAGGCAGGACTCGACCAGTTCCGTGGCTGTGATCTGGCCCGCGTCCAGCAGACCTGCTTGTTCAGCGATCACTTGCGTTCGTCGACGAGGCGGAGGGGTTTCTGGCGCCGGTCCACGCCGGTTACTGCGGCCGTCGCCCCCGGGGGTTGCGGATCCACCCGGACCGCCACTCCGAGCAGGAGACGAAGTCCGTCGGCCAACCGCTCCGCGCTTCCCCCTTCCCATTCGACGACCAGCGTCAGATCCTCCCGGCCTGAAGGGCCGCCGGTGACCCGGAAGTAGTACGAGCCGTTGCAGCCGGGCTGTGCGGCGATCCACCCTGCCACGGAGTCCGGGTAGATGTTGACGCCCCGGACCTTCACCATGCTGTCGGAGCGGCCCATGAACCCCCGGATGCGACGGAACACCAGCCCGGACGCGCCGGATCCCTCCAGCCACTCGGTCACGTCGTGGGTGTTGAACCTGATGACCGGAGCCAGATCCTCCTTGTAGAGGCAGGTGACCACCATGTCCCCCTTCGAAGCCGGTTCTCCCGTCCCTGGATCCAGGACCTCCAGGAAGTGGGCGTCCTCCCACACGTGCATCCCGTCGCGTTCCGGGCCCTCTCCGGCGACCGAACCTGTGTCGGCAACCCCGTACCAGTCATAGGCGGGTGCGCCTGCCCAGGCTTGCTCGACCTCCCGACGCCCTCCGGTCCCGAGATGGCCGATGATCATGCGTACCGGGAGGTCGACTCCGGGCTCGAAGCCCTCCTCGGCGGCCACTTCGGCCAGACGGCGCAGGTAGTCGACGAAACCCACCAGCACGGTGGCGCCGAAGCGGTGCATGAGCCGCACCTGGCGACGGGAAGGCGTCTCCGATCCGGTACCCGCCGAGAGGAACAGGGCGGGTGTGAAGTGGGTCACCGCTTCCCGGATGTAGTGGCCCCCGTTGACCATCCCGTGGCCGTAGACCGAGTGGACCACATCGTCGGCCTCGAGGCCCTGCCACGTGTACATCCTGGCAACCAGGATGTTGGCCACTTCCCGTCCCCACGGTCCGAAGATCACCGGCTGGGGGCTTCCGGTGGTTCCGCTAGTCGTGTGAAGGATCATCGGAGGGACCTCACCCCGCGCGTAGGACTCCGTCCCCGTCATGTCGCCTAGCGGAGGGCGGGCCTCGACCGAGTCCATGAGGTCGGCCTTGTCGTAGACAGGCAGTCGATGCAGGTCGTCCAGGCCGCGGATGTCACCCGGTTCGATACCCTCTCGGCCCCACAGCCGGCGGTAGAAGGCGGTTGCCCAACCCCGGCGCATCACCCTTAGGAACCGCTGCTCCTGGAGGGAGCGCAGCTCATCGCGGCTCATCGCCCGGTACACGCCGGGGAAGGCGGGACCCGCCGGGTATTCCCGGAGGAGCCGGGCGGTGTCCAGGGCCTCGAAGAAGGTCGGACTTCTCCCGGTGGATCGAGTCATAGCAGGTCCGTCAACTCCCTCACATCATCGAGGTCCTCCAAGCGCCCTACGAGGTCGATCACACGGCCCGTGCGATGGCTGTCCCATCCTTCTGCCCCGTACCCGACGCACGACCTGAACTTGCTGACATGGTCGGTCGGGGTGAGCGGAGCGGCAGGGGAGCCCGGTAGCTCCTCAACCGTCACGGAGTGTCTAGAGCCGTCGGCGAGGACGATGATCACGGTCTGCGGACTGAAGGCGT
The DNA here is from genome assembly GCA_965219685.1 of Candidatus Spongiisociaceae bacterium. GTDB lineage: Bacteria > Actinomycetota > Acidimicrobiia > Spongiisociales > Spongiisociaceae > JAPPFW01. The sequence continues at coordinate 3,825,800 of CBDCOH010000002.1, forward strand.
TGGGGTCGGGGGTGTCGTTCACGACGATCCTCACCTTGTCCGCGTGCTCCGCGAAGAGGGGGTCGGCGAGGCGCTCCGGGCGGACGGTCGTGAGGTCGACGGATCCGTCGACGAGGGCTCCGGCAATCTGGTAGGGGATGCAAAGCCGCAGGTAGTTAGGGGTGGCGTTGGGGACCATCGGTCGGGAACAGAGGTGCTTGATCATCGGCGGGACCTCCACGACCACGCTCTCGACGTCACCGGCTTGGAAGCCATGGAGCCGGCGCAGCCTCAGCGTTCCGTCGATGGCCGAGTGGGTGGCGCGCCCGCTTGGGAACGGCTTGTGGGAGACCTGGGTGACGCGCCAGGGACTTGTCCACTCGTCGAGCAGGCGGACGGTGTCCCCGGCGGCTTCGATAAGCCCGTAGAAGCCGAACTCGCCCTCGATCACCTGCCGGGGACCCCGATGCCCGGCCTCCGCCAGGTCGACCGACGCGAGGGCGCTGCGGGCGCTGAAAGCCATCTGCAGCGCCAGGAGCGCGGAGCCTTCCGAGTGAGGCTGCATGGTGCCCGAGAGCTGGCCGTACGCGATCCCCAGGGCATGGGCGGTCATCTCGGGTCCCATGCCTCGCAGCCGCGCCAGCGCTGCCACCGCTCCCCACAATCCGTTCGTGCAGGGTCGGAAGAAGCGCAGGGCGGTGGTGGTAGCGGTTCCAAGCCCGGCGGCGACCTCCACACCCAGCGCGACCCCGGTGATCAGCTCCTCTCCCGAGGTGCGCTCGCCGCGTCGCGAGCGGGCCTGGATGTCGGCGACGGCGGCTGGAAGCACCACGGTCATCGGGTGGATCACCGCCGGCTCGTGGACGCAGTCGAACTCGAGGCAATGGGCCTGGTGGCTGTTGATCATGGCGGCGCCCCATGCGGGAAGGGACAGGTTCCTCCCCCACACCGAGGCGTCGGCCGGTCCACCCCATCCCCGTGCTGTTTCCACCAAGCTGCGGCTCTCCGGTGTCCTGGCCCCGGCGAGACCTACGCCGATGGTGTCCAGGATGAATGTCTTGGTCGCTTCGACTGCCGTTGAGGGAAGATCCCCGGGCAGGCAGCGGCTGACTCGCTCGGCGAGGATCTCGGAAACGCTGGGAACGGGAGGCTCTGGCATAACGGGATCATGATACGGACTAGGCGTCGATGCTTCCGAGAAGGCGGTTCCGTTCCGCTTGTGAGGTCAGTACCTGTCCGGCTCGGAGCCTTGCAGGTCGGCGAGATCGCCGATCACCTGCTCGGGAAGGGGGGCCTCCACGAGGATCGTGGCGCCGTGGTCGTAATAGTCGGTCGTCGACACGAGTTGGGGCATGTCCTCGAGTCCGTCGCCATCGGAACCGGCGAGGTTGGGCATGAGTGAGTCGAGGTCGATGACGGTGCGGTGTATCAGCAGGTCGTCGTCGATCCAGATGTCGGCCTGGATCCCGGCGTCGACCGGAAACATCTCCTCGAGGCCATCAGGATCGCCACCGCCGTTCTCCAAGTCCGGTACTGACTCCAGTCTCAGGCCGATCACGTCCTGGACAGAAAGGGTGAGTCGGATCACGGTCGTCTCGAACCCGCGCAGGGTCTCCCGGCCGACGATGGTCGCGTCGTCGACGAACTCGGGTAGGAGCATGGCGGTGTCGCTCAGCGGGTCACAGGCCGAGATCGATCCCTCGGGATCGAGAAAGGCCAGCGGCGATGGGCAACCGACTCCCAGTTCCGCCGCCGATGCCTCGTCAACGGTCAGCCAGGCGTCGGGCGCGGCTGTTTCCAACCCCAGCGAGCGAAGGAGCTCCGGAGGAAGCTGTACGTATGCCGTCCCATCCACGAATCTGAGCTCCATGCTGAGCGAACCGAACAGCGTGAAAGTCATGGCGGTATTGCCGTCCGCGCCGGTCTCGAAGGTCGCCGAGGCGAACACAGCGCCGGCGCTCGGAGACAAGGAGACCGTGAACTCCCCCCGCACAGGCTGCCCGACGGACGCCTCAGCGGCCGCAGACAGGAGCGCCGAGGCGTCGAGGTCTCCCGCGGTCGGAGGTGGTCGATCGACTCCGGCGTCCGGGCTCGTGGTGGAGACTGCCGGTTCAGGCTCCTCCTCGCTCGTGTCGGGAACCGGAGGATCGGGTTCGTCGTCAGGCCCTGAGACGGTGGTCGACGGTGCTGGAGCCGTGTCGGTGGGCGTGACGGTGGTGGAGGGTCCCGAACCCACATCAACGGCCGCCCGGAGAGAGTCCGGCTCGGTCACCGAGACCTGTGCATCGTCGAAGTTGGTGTTGTTGGTGGACGAATCACCGCATGCCGCGGCCACGACCACCACGGCCACCAGGAGGATCATCAGTGATCGGATGTCTCGATACATGGCTACCCCGTTGTCCATCCCAGGCGGTAACAGGCGGCCTTCCGGCCCGATCTGAACCGTGCGCATTCTCCGTGCATGAACGCCACGTTATCGCTCCGTGCTCGTTATGGAGCAGGTAACGGTCGCCGGCCGCAGGACCGCACCGTGTACATTGTGCGGGGTGCTGAACTGGCAGGCGGTAGTGAAGGTTCCGGACCCTGCGGCCACGCTACCGGTCGGGGTGAGGATCGCCCGTGCTCTCCAGACCGAAGCCGGATCCCAGGAGCGGGTGAGCCTCGAGATATACCGCCACCGGGGCCAGAAGCGCTACGGCTTCTTCGTCAAGCTCGTCGCGCCCGATCAGGGCGAAGCTGCCGCGTCGGCGGTTCGTGCCACGGTCCGGGCGTTCGAAGCGGAAGGGCTGCCCGTCCCGACGGAGCTGACCGTGAGCATTGTTAGGTGTTAGATATTAGATTAATCTAGCGATTATAGCGATCTAGTATGGACCTCACCATTCACCATTCACTATTCACCATTCACCACTCAGTGAACCTCTTCGCCGCCGCTCACGTTCAGGGCTTGGCCGGTGGTGAATTCTCCCGCCTCTCCGGCGAGGATGAGGACCGCTCTCGCCACGTCGAGCGGTTGGCCGAGCCGGCCCATCGGAATCGCGTCGATCCAGCGCTGAATCAGATCCTCCGGAGAGATACCCATCTTCTCCCCGAAGAACTCGAAGTCCTCCTCCATGATGCCGGTCACGACGTTGGTGGGGCATAGGCAGTTGACGGTTACCTCGGGGGCAGCTTCCTTGGCGATCGCCTGGGTGAAGCCGATGATCGCTGCTTTCGCGGCGGAGTAGTGGGCCGTGTATGGGGCGGGCGTCTTGCCCAGCATCGAGGAGAGCGAGATCACCCGACCCCAGCCCGACCTTCTCATACCGGGAAGCAGCGCCCGGGTCATCAGGTAGGTCCCCCTCAGGCTCACCGCCATCACCGCGTCGAACTCGTTCTCCCTCAGCTCGAGGAAGGGTGCCATGGTGACGATCCCGGCGTTGTTGACCAGGATCTGGATGACCCCCGCTGCTCGCACAGCTTCGGAGGCGAACTGCTCCACCTGCTCTTGGTCCGTGACGTCGAAGGCGTAGTGGTCGGCCGAGCCGCCCTCACCGCGGATCCCCCCGGCAGCGTCCCGTGCGGCAGGCTCGTCGATGTCGGTCACCAGTACATGCGCGCCAGCCGCGGCCAGGATCCGCGCGGTCTCGCGGCCGATACCCCGCCCCGCGCCGGTGACGACGGCCACCCGCCCATCGAGACGAAGGCTCGGAATCAGGTCCCCGTATGTGACCTCCGAAGCCATCACCCCAGATTAGGTGTCGGTTGCCGGTAGGCAACTGCGCGTTTGTCGAAAAACAGGTCGCTGTTCCGGCGGATGGCGGCACCTGTCAATAACCTCTATTCGGACGAACTCACTGCCCGACCAGGGAGAGGTAAGTTGCCCGTCTACACAGTTCTCGGACCGATCGAACCCCAGGACCTGGGACCCACAACCATGCACGAGCACCTGCTCATCAACGCGGTTGATGCGCTGGACGACCCGCACACCGAGACGATCGATCGTCCCATCACGATCGAGCAGATCGGCGACCTCCGCTGGAACGCGGTCTCGAACAAGTTCAACCTATCGCTCGATGATCCGGAGATCACGGTCGCCGAGTTACGGCGGTTCCATGCGGCGGGAGGCCGGGGGATCGTCGATGTGACCCCCATCGGTATCGGTCGCCGGGTAGGCGAGTTGCCCGCGATCTCGGAACGGAGCGAGGTGCACATCATGGTGGGATGCGGTTTCTATCGTGGACCGAGCCACCCCTCCTGGATCGGGCACAAGTCGGCCAAGGATGTGGCGGCCTACCTGGTCGACGAGCTGGACAACGGGCTGGACGGAACCGGCATCCGTCCGGCGCTCATCGGTGAGATCGGTACTACCGATCCTGTCACCTCCGACGAGTTCAAGGTGCTCCACGGGTCGGCCATCGCCGCAAGCCGCACGGGCGCCGCCATCAGCGTTCACCTCGACCCGCAGGGCCAGTACCAGGCCCCGGGGATCCTGGAATGGTTGGCGGGCCACGGGGCGGACCCGTCCCGGATCGTGTTCGGCCACTCTGACGAGATCCTCGACCTCGACAACCACCGCAGCTTGATGGAGGCCGGGGCCACCGTCGAGTACGACCTGTTCGGCACCGAGTTCTACTACCCGGGCCGCGGCAACTACGCCACCGACTACGAGCGGATGGAGGCTGTTGCGCTCCTGGTGTCGGAAGGCTACGCCGACCGGCTGGTCCTCGCCGGCGACGTGCACCTCAAGATGATGCTCACCGCGTACGGAGGGATGGGCTACGCCCACGTCATGGGAAGGATCGTTCCGTTCCTGAGGAAGGAGTTCGGGCTCGGGTCCCGGGACCTGGACCGGATGCTGGTCGAGAATCCCGCCCGCCTGCTCGACCGTCCCTGACCCCACGGGGTCCGATCAGGGGCGCCATGTCCGGGCGTCCTGTCTGGTCCGCGGCGACGGACGACACCAGCATCGTTAAGGGTCTTGTCACGGCCTACATGGTGATGTATATCTCACGTTATGAGTAGATGGAAATATACATTGATGATTCCTGACTTCCCCCATGCGGGACTCGCCAAGCAACTACCCGACACGATGCACGCGGAGATCAGAGCTCAGCAACAGGTGGGCAAGGAGCTCTACCATCACCTACGCCGCAAGCACCAGGGGCACTTCCTGAGTGCGGAGGCGGCCGAAGTGATAGCAGGAGTTGCCACGACGCTCCTCGGTACGGCTCTGGTGCTGGAGGGTTGCGGGCTCCCGATACCTCCCGAGTTGTCGGTGGTGGTCTCGCAGCAGCCGAGCGAGGATGGAGCCGACCGCCGAGTTCGCCGCGGGTCGGCATCGGAGTAACGTGGTCGCCGGCTTATGGCGATACGTGCAGTTGTGTTCGACTTCGGAGGCGTGGTCATCCGGACGCCGTTCGAGATGGCCCCCGGCCTCGAGCGGCGGCTCGGGCTGGCGACCGGCAGCATCGACCTGGCCGGGCCCTTCGACCCCGGCGCGGATCCACTGTGGCGTAGATTCCGGGCCGGGGAGTTCACCGAACTCGCATACTGGCAGCGCCAAGCCGACCGCCACGCCGAGATGATCGGCGCGGGGGAGGACCGCCTGCGGAGCCTGATGGATGCCCTCTTCGAAGCACCGCGGCACGAGGTCCTCCGGCCCGACACCTGGCAGTTACGCCGGACGCTGATCGCCGGCGGCCTGCGCGTGGCGGCGCTGACCAACGACCTCAGCCGCTTCCACGACCCTGCCTGGATCGAACGCATGGACGTGCTCGACAAGTTCGATCCGTTCGTGGACCTATCCAACACCGGCATCCTCAAGCCCGACCCGAGGGGATACCGCCGCGTGCTCGCCGGCCTGCACGTCGCAGCCGAACAGGTGCTCTTCGTCGACGACCAACCCGTCAACATCGAAGGCGCCGAAAATGTAGGTATGCAAGCCGTCCACTTCGATGTCCTCGACCGCCCTGCCTCGATCAGGCAGGTTCTGGAAGCGACCTCGTGAGTGGTGAGTGGTGAGTGGTGAGTGGTGAGTGGTGAGTGGTGAGTGGTGAGTGGTGAGTGGTGAGTGGTGAGTGGTGAGTGGTGAATGGTGAATGGTGAGTGGTGAATGGTGAATGGTGAGTGGTGAATGGTAGCATACCCTTATCAAGCTGTATCATCGGACAACTAGCAACTAGCCACTAACTGGCGTCGGGTCTGCCCAATCCGGGCTGTTGACCTCGTCGAAGAGTCGGGTGATCTCGTCGGAGGGGGGAGAGGTCGCCAGGGTCACCGCGACGGCCAGGAGCGTTGCGGCCACTACGCCCGGGACGGCCGGGTTGATCTCCCACAGACCGATCTCCTGGAGGTTCCTGACCGTGGCAGCGAACCCGAGAGACTCGGTCAGGTTGAGCAGTCCCTGGTTGCCCAGGTCCATCAGCCACCAGAAGGTGGATACCAGGGTGCCAGATATGAGGCCGGTGAAGGCCCCGGCCAGGTTGAAGCGCCTCCAATACAGGGCTAGGACCGTGACCGGGCCGAAGGCTGCGCCCATGCCTCCCCAGGCGAGCGAAACGAGGGCGAAGACCGAGTCCGGGGAGACGATCGAGACCACAGCTGCCAGCGCACCGATCGTAACGAGCAGCAACCTCCCCATTGCTACCCTTCCCCCGGTTCGCATTTGCTCGGTGATCCGCTTGAACCAGGGCACGTCGCTCGAAGCGATGGCGGAAGCCAGCAGCAGTTGCGAGTCGGCGGTGCTCATGACGGCCGCTACCACGCCGGTCAGCAGCAGGCCGCCCACGATGGGGTGGAAGAAGACCGACGAGACCACAAGGTAGAGCCGTTCGGCGTCGGGAATGCCCACTCCTCGGGCGGCCAACGCCGGGGCGGCGACCAATCCCATCAACAGCCCCAAGAAGAACATGAGGCCACCCCATCCCACGGCTATGTACGTACTCTGAGGGATCTGGCCTTCGTCCTTCATCGCCATGAACCGCGCCAGGAGGCGGAGAGATCCGAAGCTGCCCAGTCCCCAGCCGAGGGCAGAAACGTAGGTCAGCAAGCCCAGCGTGTCGCCGCCCGTGTCGGTGAACGGGTTCCAGAATCCCGGAGCCGCCGACCCGAGGCCCTCGAAGGGGTTGCTGCTGATCAGCATGAGCGTCACGGGGATGATGGCGAAGCCGCCCAACATGATCAGCGCCTGGAACACATCCGTGCGCGAGACGGCGAGGAACCCCCCTATGAAGGTATACGAGAGGACCGCCAACAGGGTGATGAGGATTGCCATGTCGTGGCCGGCGCCGGCGCGGTCCAGATCGAACACCTCCCTGAGGAGCTTGGCGCCCGAGATCAGCCCTGAGCAGACGTAGAGCGTGATGAAGTAGAGGCTGACCATGGCTGCCAGCCCCCGCAACGCGCCGGTGGAGTCACCGAAGCGCTTCTCCCAGAACTCAGGGATCGTCAGCGAATTGTCCGCGCTGATGGTGTACCGCCGCAGCCGCTTGGCGGTGACGATCCAGGCGAGCCACATGCCCAAGACGATCCAGACTGCGGTCCAGAGATGCATCAGACCGCCGGCGAATGCCAGCGCCGGAAGCACCAGCATGGTCCAGCCACTCGCAGAGGACGAACCGGCGCTGAGGGCAGCCGTGAAGCTACCGAGCCGGCGGCCACCTAGGACGTAGTCGCCCATGTTCGCCATGTGGCCCGACCGCTGCACAGCAATACCGATGAGAATTGCGAAGTACAGGGCGAAGACGATCAGTATCCAGACCCATTCAGCCATGTGAAGGCCCCCTGCATTGGTTAGCAGTCGATCCCGAGGACGCTGGGCGAGGCCGCACCGAGGCCCCACGTAGGGTTCGGGATCGTCCCAGTATACGGCCACTTTGCTGCTGGTTCCGCGACGGTTGGCAGGGTCCTCACCCCTCCCCGAGATCCCTCAGGAGGCGCGCTCAACTCGCGGTGATATCGGTGTGGTCGACGAAGAAGCCGGGCATGCCGACGGCTTCGGCGCCTCGATGTTGGCAATCCGTTTCGTCCGCGAACAGGCGCCGGCTTCGGGACGTATCCTCCGGCCGGTTCACACCTCGACTATCCGAGCGCGTGTATCCAGCACTGAGAGCAGTACACCCAACTCATCGGAATCGGACGTCAACAACGTGACCTCCTCGCCTGAACGCTGAGCGTACGCCACCGCGAGCGCGACAGACGCATCGATCACATCGCTCGTCGTCGCTCGGCCACATAGTTGGCCGCCGGCGCGAGCCGTCGCTCCGTCGAGATCGACCTCGTTGCATCGCTTGAGCGTTCGCGATAGCAGCACTTGACGGTCCGGGTTCCTCCATGCCTGTCCGATCACGCCGGTGGGAACATCAACGACTTCGCCCCTGTCGAAAGCAACTTTGAGCGCGGACAGAACTTCTTGGTTGCCGCGATCCACCTGGATCAGGGCGCCGGCATCGAGCACCAGGGTCACGGTCTACCTACCAAGGATGGCGCGACCCCGCCGGAGCTGCTCCTCGGTGAACGCCCCGTTCTCGGCCTGCCACTCCTCCATCAGCTTGCGGAAGCCCTCCGCCGCCTCACGCTGCCACTCCGGATTGTTGCGGAGACTGTTCGGGTTCCGGTCAGCCGCTTCAAAGGCCTTCTCCATGAGGTCGGCCAGCACGGGATCCTCAGGGCCGCCCATGCTGATGATCTGGATAGCTACGAGACCTGAAGGCTGTGGTGGCCCGGCAGGCCGCTGGTCAGCCCGATCCGCCTGATCCCCATCCTTGTTGCCACCGGGCGCATCGGGCATCCGCGAAGGCCCCGAGATGCCGTCATCCAAAGAGTCGGCAACAACTGTGGTGTCCATGAACGACAACATACACGGTCATGATGAAAATTTCTATACGCTAGTTAGCGCTTTGTAGTCTCTCAGCCTTTCCGAGGCCCAAGTAGCTCACGAGGCCGGCGCAACTCGCGGCGATGTCGGTGTGGTCGAAGAAGAAGCCGGGCATGCCGACGGCTTCGGCGCCTTCGATGTTGACCGCCATGTCGTCCACGAACAGGCACTCGGCGACGTCGAGACCCATGCGTTCGGCGGTGGACACATACGTGAGGGGGTGCGGTTTGCGGACCCCGAGGGTTACCACGTCGATGACATGTTCGAACAGGTGGGCGTAGGGCCACGAGTCCCACCATCCGTATCCCAGCCACTCGCTCGAATCGTTGGAGAGGGTGGCCTGGCGGAACCGGCGGCCAAGCGTCTCGATGGTGGCCATCACCTCCGGCCGCTCGGTGCCCTCCCAGTCGATCTCTCGCTTGAGATCGAGCGGGTAGCCACGTGCGGCGCTGTCCCGCTGGTATCTCTTCCAGTACTGGCCCTCAGTTAGCTCCCCAGTAGAGCACTTCGCGTAGTCGGTGTCCCCTTCGGCCGAGAAGGGTCCCCTTGGCAGCGTTCCCGGCGGCCATCCCCTAGACGCTTCCAACCGGTCGAGCAGCTCGAAGGGGGTGGGGTAGAGGATCCCGCCCATGTCCCAGATGACGGCCCGGAGGTCAGCGGTCCCCACGTTCCCACTCCCGGGCGTGGTCCAGCAGCATCTCGCGCATGGAGCGGGCCGGCCCCGCCTCGGGGAGTTCGACCAGCACCGTGCCGGACTCGAGCCGTACCGGGTAGGAGCGGAGTTGGAGTTCGGGTTCGCCGCACTTGGCGCCGGTGGCGGCGTCGTAGCGCCAGAAGTGGAGCGGACAGGTGATGACCCCGTCCTTGACCAGCCCGCCGGTCAGCGGGGACGCCTGATGGAGGCACTCGTTCCGGTATGCGTACGCACGGTCGCCGATCCGCACGACGACCGCCCGACCTCCGGCGACGGCCACGCAACTGTTCGATGGAAGGTCCTGCAGTGCGCCGGCGCTAACCGTCGGCATCGTCAGACCCAACGCCCTAATCGTCCAGCTTCATGACCACGGCCTTGGACTCGGTGAAGAACTCGTAGCTGTAGTCGCCGCCCTCCCGGCCGACTCCCGAGTCCCCGTAGCCGCCGAAGGGCGCCCTCAGGTCCCGGACGAAGAAGCAGTTCACCCACATGGTGCCTGCCCTCACCTCTCGGGCCACCTTGTGGGCGGTGTTCACGTTGGTGGTCCAGACCATTCCCGCCAAGCCGTAGCGGGTGGCGTTGGCCACTTCGATGGCCTCGTCGATATCGTCGAAGGGGATCACCATCTCCACCGGCCCGAAGATCTCGTCCTGGCAGGAGCGCATGTGGTTGTCGGCGTCGGCGAAGACGGTGGGGGCCACGTAGTTGCCCCTGGCGAGTTCCCCGTCCGTGATCCGGTAACCGCCTGTCATCAGCTTGGCGCCCTCCTCGACGGCCAAGTCGATGTACGACAGGACCTTCTCCATGTGTTCGGCCGACACGAGCGGTCCCATCCCGGTGCGGGGATCGAGCGGGTTGCCCACCACGTAGCGGTCGGCTCCATCCACCATTCGGGCCACGAACTCGTCGTATATGGGGCGCTCCACTAGGAGTCGTGCCCCGGCCAGGCACACCTCGCCCTGGTTCGTGAAGATGCCCTTCAGCGATCCGGCCACGGCCTTGTCGAGGTCGGCGTCGGCGCACACGATGTTGGGCGAGTTGCCGCCCAACTCGAAGGACAGCTTCTTCAGGGTGGGAGCGGCGGTGGCCATGATGGCCTTGCCGGTGGCGGACTCGCCGGTGAAGGTGATGGCGTCGACGTCGGCATGGGCCACCAGCGCTTCGCCGGCCTCCCCCGGTCCGAAGCCATGGACCACGTTGAACACTCCATCGGGCACCCCGGCGTCGCGGCAGATCTCAGCCAACAGGGTGGCGGTGACGGGCGACTGCTCGGCGGGCTTGGCCACCACCGTGCAACCGTAGGCGAGCGCCGGAGCCACCTTCCAGCTCAGGAGCATCAGCGGGAAGTTCCAGGGTGAGATGGCGCCCACCACCCCCAGCGGTTCCCGCAGCTCGTAGGTGAGCACCCCGTCCCACGGCTTGGAGAAGGCCTTCGTCGCGGCGTGCTCGGCCGCCTCCGCGAAGAACCGGAAGTTGTGGGCCGATCTCGGCATGTCCTTGGTGCGGGCCGCACCGATCGGCTTGCCCATGTCGCGGACCTCCCAGCGGGCCAGCTCGTCGAGACGGGCCTCGATGCCCTCGGCGACCCGGAACAGGATCCTGCGCCGCTCAGCGGGGTCCATCGCTCCCCAGGCCGGGAAGGCCTCGCGGGCAGCCCGGACGGCCCGTCCCACGTCGATGTCGTCCCCCCTGGCCACGGTGGCGATCGGTTTGTTGTCGATCGGGCTGATCGATTCGAAGGTCTCGCCGGAGGACGGGTCGGTGAACTCGCCCCCGATGAAGTGCCGTAACGTGATCATCCTGGTTCCTCCTGGGCTTCGGTCGCTTCTCGGGTCGCGGCGGCGCGTCGTTCGGCCATCACCACCGAAGAGGGACGCCCGCCGATCCCGAACGTGTGAGCCGGCATCTCGTTGACCATGACCCGCACTGTCTCGATGGGGGCGTCGAGGCTGATCGCAGCTGCCTCTGACACGCTGGTGATCATCTTCTCGATCGTCTCCTGCGGGCGGCCCTCCAACAGGTTGACGGTGATTATCGGCATCTCGGCTCCTCTGTGGTCATGGCGGTTCCGGCTCCCGGCTCTGCTAGTCGCTTACTTTCATGGACGCGCTACCCAAACGGTCGATCTCGATGACAACGTGGGTGCCGGGGTCGAGTTCGATGGGACCCGTAAGTCCACCGGAGATCACCAGTTGGCCTGCCGCGAGGCCCCGGCCGGACAGAGCCAGGCGGCGGACGAGCCAGGCAACGCTGGCAGCCGGATGCCCGTACGCCGCGGCTCCCGAAGACGTGTAGAGAAGTTGACCGTTCAAAGTCACGACCACCCCGACCCTCGACAGGTCGAAGACCGGTCTCGTTGCCCGGGTTCCCAGCACCACCTTTCCCGCCGATGAGTTGTCGGCGGTGTTGTCCAGCGCCCGGAACCGGAAGTCCATGAACCGGGAGTCGACCACTTCGATGATCGGCACCACGTATGCGGTGGCGGAGAGCACCTGCTCGGCGGAGACGCCGGGGCCGGAAACGTCCTCGCCCAGGACGAAGGCGATCTCAGGCTCCGCCTTCGGGTGGATCAACTCCCCCAGGGACACTCTCCCGTCGGAGACGATCATCGGGTCGGTCAGCCACCCGAAGTTGGGAGAGTCCACTCCCAGCGCCTTCTGCATTGCGGCGGAGGTGAAACCGAGCTTGGCGCCCACCACCCGCTCGCCCCGGTCCACTCTCAGTTGCATGCCCCTTTCCGCGATGGCATAGGCCGCCCCTTCGGTGAAGTCGGGGTATTCGTCGGTCAGCCTGGTGGTGGGGATCCGGGAGAGGCGAGCCTGGTCGAGCCGGTCTGCAAGGTTCCCGATCGTGTCCGGATCGAGACGCTGCAGACCGGTGGAGTCGTTCATGCCACGGACAGTCCCACCGAGCCGATCCGGTCGAAGGAGGCGACGACAGTGTCCCCAGGGGCAACCGGTACCGCACCGGTCAACGCCCCGGCCAGGACCAACGAACCGGCAGGGAGACCCTGGTCTCTCTCGGCCAGCTTCCGCACGAACCAGGCCACCGCCGCGGCCGGATGGCCCAGGACGGCCGCGCCCGCGGCGGTGGCGGCGATCTCGCCGTTCTTCTCGAACACGCAACCCACCAGCGCCAAGTCGAAGTCGCCTAGGGCTACCGGATTCCCCACTGTGAACGCCCCGGCACTGCAGTTGTCGGCCACTACGTCGGCCAGGGTGAAGGAGTATCCGGCGAAACGGGAGTCGAGGATGTCGAGCGCCGGCGCAACGGCGGCGGTGGCGGCGAGAACCTCGTGCAGACCGACCGGTCCCTCGAGGTCCTTCGAGGTTATGAACGCGATTTCCGGCTCGGCGCGGGGCTGGATGAGCAGGCCACTTTCCAGGGGCTGTCCGGGATTCAGGCGGTGGCGGTCCGTGAACCATCCATACAGAGCCTCGGAGACCCCCATCTGTTGCTGTTTTGCCCGGCTGGTCAACCCCAGCTTGGCGGCGACGATGGTTTCACCATCTACCTCGGCACGGGCCAGAAGGGTGTCCTGGATGTCGTAGGCGTCGTCGACGGTGAACCGGTGCTCGGTCGTCAGGGAGTCGATGGCGGTCCGCGTTTCGACGGCGTTCGCCAATCTGGCCGCGAAACGCTCTGCCAGATCGCTAGCGGGTGCTGGGCGTATCACGTCTGGCTCCTCTCACGCTACGGCGGGTTGGGCCGCCGCCGCCCGGCGCTGGAGTTCCATCGCCACGTCGATGATCATGTCCTCCTGGCCTCCCACCACTCTCCGCTCGCCCAGTTCCAGCAGGATGTCCCTGGTCGGGACGCCGTATCTCTCGGCGGCGCGCTTGGCGTGCAGCAGGAACGACCCGTAGACGCCCGCGTAGCCCAGTAGCAGCCCGTCGCCGTCGATGACTCCCTGCTCGGGACGGATGGGGCGGACCGCCCGGTCGGCCACCTCGATCAGTGAGATCGGGTCGATGCCGGTCACCCAGCCGGTCTTCTCGCACGCTGCGACCAGCACCTCGGTGGGGCAGTTGCCGGCCCCGGCGCCCAGGCCGGTCATGCACCCGTCGATCTGGTCCACCCCTTCCTCAAGGGCGGCAAGGGAGTTGGCCACCGCCAGGGATAGGTTGTTGTGGGCATGGATACCCACCTCGCATGACAGGCCGGCCTTGAGGGTCGCCACCCGGCGCCGGGCGTCGTCGATGGTCATGGCCCCGGCCGAGTCGACCGTGTAGACCACGTCGGCGCCGTAGGACTCCATGAGCAGGGCCTGCTCCAGCAGCGCGTCCGGTTCGATCATGTGGGACATCATCAGGAAGCCCACCGCTTCCATCCCGAGTTCCTTGGACAGCGCGATGTGCTGCTCGGCTATGTCGGCTTCGGTGCAGTGGGTGGCGATGCGGGCCACCCGGACGCCCATCCCGGCGGCCCGGCGGAGGTCGTCCTTCACCCCGATCCCCGGGAGCATCAGCACGGCGATCTTGGAGTTGGTAGCCGTCTCGACCGCCACCCTGATGAGGTTCATCTCGTCGGTGTGCGAGAAGCCGTAGTTGAAAGACGATCCCCCCAGCCCGTCGCCGTGGGTGACCTCGATCACGGGGACCCCGGCCTGGTCCAGCCCGGCCACGACCCGCCGGACCTGGCTCTCGGTGAGTTGGTGGGCCACGGCGTGCGAACCGTCCCGCAGTGTGGAGTCGGTGAGGCGGAATGCGGCCGTCATCGGACGGCTGCCATTGCCTCGGCCACCCGGACGGCGGAGGCGGTCATGATGTCGAGGTTGCCGGCGTACGGGGGCAGGTAGTCGGCGGCCCCCTCCACTTCCAGAAGCACCACCACCCGGGCTTTCACATCGCCGCCGGGAGTACGGAACAGGTCCTCGTCGAACACGGGCTCCGCCTTGATCCGGTAACCGGGTACGTAGGTGGCCACTGTGCGGACCATCTCGTTGATCGAATCGGCGACCTCGTCCCGGTCGTAGCCGTCGCCCAGGGCGCAGAAGACGGTGTTGCGCATCAGGATGGGAGGATCGGCAGGATTGAGGATCATGATCGCCTTGCCGTGGTCGGCCCCTCCCACCTCCACCAGCGAGGCCGAGGTGGTCTTGGTGAACTCGTCGATGTTCTGGCGGGTTCCCGGACCTGCCGACACCGACGACACCGTCGACACGATCTCCGCGTACGGGACCGGGGCCACGGCCCCGACAGCCGCCACTATGGGGACGGTGGCCTGCCCGCCGCAGGTGATGAGGTTGAGGTTGGGTGCGTCGAGGTGGGCGTCGAGGTTGACCGGGGGGACCACCAGGGGTCCGAGTTTGGCCGGGGTCAGGTCGATCGCCGTGATCCCCGCCTGCCGGTATCGAGGGGCGTTCATCCGGTGGACCCAGGCAGAGGTGGCCTCGAACACCAGGTCGAAGCTGTCGGCGTTCCCGATCACCCAGTCCGCGCCCTCCGCGGTCGCCTCGACTCCTTCCGCCCTTGCCCTGGCCAGTCCTTCCGACTCCGGGTCGATACCCGCCATGGCTCCGACTTCCAGGACATCGGAGCGGAGGAGCTTGTGGAGCAGGTCGGTGCCGATGTTCCCGCTGCCGACGATGGCGCAACGCATCTGGCTCAAGTCATGCCATCCTCAGGGAGACCGGTCCGAGGCGGTCGAAATCGGCTCGCACCACGTCTCCGGCGTCCACGTCCACCGCGGCGTGCAACGCCCCGGTCATGACGAACATTCCGGGTTCCAGGATGACCCCGTGGGGGGCGAGCGTGTTGGCTAGCCACGCCAGGGCTGTGATGGGGTTCCCGAGCGCGGCCGCCCCGGCGCCGGTGGCAACGATCGCGCCGTTCAGCGAGAAGGTCATGCCCACCAGCCGCAGGTCGAAGTCGACCGGCACGATACGGCTGCTCAGGACCACCCCGCCGATCGAGGCGAGGTCGCTGATGGTGTCGGCCAGCTTGATCCGCCAGTCGGCGATCCGCGAGTCGACCACCTCGATGGCGGCCACCGCGCCTCCCACCGCCCGGGCGGCCTCGATGCCGGTGACGTTGGGCCCGGCAAGAGGCCGGTCCAGGACCAGCGCTATCTCGGCCTCGGCCCTCGGCCGGATCAAGGAGGCGGTGTCGAGATCCCCTTCGTGGACCATCGAGTGCAGCACCGGGCCGTAGTCGGGGTCGGAGATGCCCATCATCTGCTGCATCGCCTTGGAGGTCAGGCCGAGCTTGTAGCCCGAGATCGAGTCCCCGTCGGTGAGGAGCATCGAGGCGAAGCAGGTCTGCACGGCGTACGCATCATCGGCTGTCATACCGGGGTCGGTGTCCGTGAAAGGCTCGATGGGACTGCGGTCCCTGCGGGCCGCGTAGAGCGCCTCGGCCCGCTGCTGGGCGGTGGTCATTGGTTGCTGTCCTTGCCTGGCCTGACCCTTTTACCGTACCCAAGCGGCCGCGGATCTTGTGAACACCGTTCTTCTATGCGGTACGGGGTGGTGGCTGGGGGTGTTGAGCGGTCGGGGGTCCCCCGGGCCGACGGTAGGCGTAAGTACTACGCCGCCTCGTTGGTGGTCGGAACTCTTGTCGTCTCCGTCGGAAACGCCTGAACCGCTTGTTACCGTTTCGGTTACCAACCTAGCGGTTTGGTGATGACTCCGATCCTCGTCCCTCAGCGTTTCGGGAAACTGGCTGTTGCGCAGGTGGCTCTTCCAGAGACGCTTGACGTAAGTGGCCGATTCTGCCAACTCCCTAGGGCTGGTGTTTCTCCGATCGGGGTTCACCAAGGTAACGCGCCTGTTGAGGCCATGCCTCACGTACCTCATTGCAGCTGCGGAGTCCGCGTCATTGGATACAACGACCGCATGCTCGTAATCACCATCGAAACCGTCGACCAGGAGGCGTGTCGCCAGGTTCACGTCGGATCCCTTCTCGTCCGACTCCCGTATCAGAACATAGTTAGGTAGCCCGGCAACAGGCTCGGCCAGCGGTCGACGCTTGAAACCAGACCGGAAGGCCCCATAGTGGATCTCAACGCGCGGCAACGTCGCAAGTGCTCTCAGATACACGAGTTGTCGACGCGGTTGCGACGGGTTGCCCGGACGCGCGCCAAGCCGGGCAGTGAAGTAGCAAACCCTATGAATGGTGTCTTCGGGGAAGAGCGTCTCGGCCAGCGTTGAGAGGTCCAGCCATCTGAAGGGCCCGTCCTTCAGCGCACGGTAGTAGAGGTTGTACCCGTCGATGTACATGTTGGTGATCAGGTTCCACCCCCTGCACGACAGAGACCGCCCCGGGGGGCGGTCTCGGCCCTACCGGCGAAGCGATAGGGGAAGTGCCTACATTATATAGCGGTCAGACTCGCTATATCAAGCTGTAAACCGTCCGAATCCAACCTTACCGACCGTCACCACCGAGTGGCCGACTGGTCTTGGACAATGACCGACTACCGGCGATATCCCAGCTGATAAGACGCCACTGCAGCGGCTTCACGTACGGACTGGGAAAGGCCGAGCAGTTCGGATCCGAAGCGGGACTTCGGGCCTGCCATCGAGACAGCCGCGACGACTGCCCGGCTGCGGTCGCGGATCGGGGCCGACACCGAGATGACTCCCAACTCCGACTCCTCGAGGTTGCAGGCGTAGCCGCGGCGGCGTATCCCCGCGAGTTGCCCGCGGAACGTCATGGTGTCGGTGATTGTATGGACGGTCTTCGCCTCCATCCTCCATCCATCCAGTATCCGGTCGAGCGTGGCGTCGTCGAGGTGGGCCAGCAGGCACTTGCCGGTGCTGGTCGAGTTCGCCGGTTGGCGCCGCCCTACCTTGATGAACAGGCGCAGCATGTGAGGCGAGTCGAGACGCTCGATGTAGATCACCTCGCGGAGGTCGAGAACGCCGGCGTGCACGGTCCCTCCCGTCACGTCCTGTAGCCAGTTCATCGGGGGAGTCAGGGCGGCGTGCAGGTTGAGGCCGGTGACCGCCGTGTTGCCCAGGTCGTACATGGCCAGGCCGAGCCGGTAGCGACCAGTGTCGGGGTTCTTCACCAGCAGGTGCTCCTCGGTAAGGGTGGTGAGCAGGCGGTGCACCGTGGACTTGCCGAGATCCAGGCGCCGGGACAGTTCGGAGACACCCAGTTCGGGGCGTTCGGAGGAAAACTCCTTGAGCGCCCTGGCGGCGTTGCGGACCGAGGACAGGGTGCGGCCGCTCAACCGGGTCCTCTCAGCGCCGTCAGCACTGCCCTCCGCACCTTCTTGCGGTCGCCTGACGCCGCCGACTCCTTCACCGGTTCGCTCCACGGAACCAGAGCACGGGCCAGCAGTCCGTGGGCGCGGGTCAATCCGGCCGCGTCGGCGGCAGCGAGTTCGTCGACCAGTCCCGGGTCGCCGGATGCATGGGAGCGGATGGACTCGTAGTCGCGGGCGGCGGCTAGATGGGCGTTGGCGAGACCTGTCCCCGCATGCGTCGCGTGATGAGCCGTGAGGTCCGAACCGGGCCGCATCACCAAGTGGTACTGGTACCCCCCGATCCCTACCACCCTTCTCACCGAACCGGGATCGGGCCGATCTCCGCTCTCGGCGGTGCCGAGTGCCGGCAGTACCACCGGGTCTAGGAACCGGAGAGTCCAGACCATGCCGTCCTGCTCGAAGTCGGCGCTGACTTCCGGACCCCGTGGCGCGGCGAGGCGTTCACCGGTGGCGATCACATGGAGGTTGCGCGCTCCAGCCGCCACCACCGTGAACGGGCTGGTCAGAAGCTCAAGGCTCCCCTGAATGGCGGGAGGGTAGGTGAAGGCGACCCGTGTGTAGGCGGAGTGGACGTTGGCCACGTAGTCGGCCATGGCGGCCCGGATGTCTTCCGGACGGGGTCTGGACATGTCGTCCATCCTAGCTCTTTGTTCCTCTATGCGGAACGGGATGGTGAGTGGTGAGTGGTGAGTGGTGAGTGGTGAATGGTGAATGGTGAATGGTGAATGGTGGAGGGTACTCGACTACCAGGCAAGGACCGGCCACGATGAGCTAGCGAGGTGTGGGAGCCGTTCAAGGGCGGCGGTAGCAGGCGACCGGCTACCGGCCAAAGCGTTCCGCTATACGGAACATGGCTTCCTGGATCGGAGCCGGGGGCGTAGGTTTCGGTTAGTAGCTACGGATTGCGTGCTGATGGGCATTCTCCGGTTGAGCCATGTGGACATCACGGTTCCCGACCTCGACCTCGCGTCGGCGTACTACACGGGCGTGATGGGGATGATCGAGGTGGAGCGGACCTCGGACCGCGCTTTCTTCAAGTGCTGGGACGAGGAGGACCATCACTCGCTCGCGGTCCGCTACGACCCCCGGGTGGGTATCGACCGCTTCTCGTTCAAGGTCGAGGACGACGAGGATCTGGCAGAACTGGAGGACCGCGTGGAGTCCTTCGGCTTCCGGGTCGAACGAATCTCGAAGGGGGAGGAGGTCGGCCAGGGCGAGTCGATCCGCTTCGCCACCCCGTCCGGTCACACGATGGAGTTGGTGCGGGAGGTGGAGCGGGTGGGTGGTTTGCTGCCCAAGCTCAACCCGTCCCCGGTGCCTCCCGACCTACCGGGCATTGCACCGCCCCGGATGGATCACCTGCTGGTCACCGCCGAGGAGGTGGGTGAGGCCACCAAGTTCTACAGAGAGATACTCGGCTTCCGGATCACCGAGCAGCTCCTCGACGGGGAGGGTCGCCAGATAGGAACCTGGCTGGAGCGAAGCCACTCCCCGCATGACCTGGCGGTGGTGTCGGGGCCCAACGGCGGGCTCCACCATTTCGCCTTCTGGCTGGACGACTGGGATCACGTGCGCCGCTCGGCCGACATCCTCGCCTACCACGCCATCCAGATCGACGTGGGGCCCACCCGGCACGGGATCACCCGGGGCAGCACCATCTACTTCTTCGATCCGATGGGGACCCGCAACGAGGTATTCACGGGCGGCTACCGGCCCGACCCGGACTTCCCCACCATCACCTGGACCGAGGACAACATCGGAAAGGCCATCTTCTACTACGAAGGCGAACTCAACGAACGCTTCATGAAAGTCCACACCTGATGTCCGCCGTCTGCCCGGCGGCCGTTCCGTGGGAGGGCTGCTAATGGGCATCCTGCGGCTTTCCCATGTGGTGGTCCGGGTCCCCGACATAGAGCTCGCAACGGCTTACTACTCCGAGGTAATGGGCCTGATCGAGACCGCTCGAGAGTCCGAGCGGGTGTATATGAAGTGCTGGGACGAGCACCAGCACCACAGTGTGATCCTGGAATACGCGCCGACCTACGGCCTGGAGCGATTCGGCTTCAAGGTCGAGCACGAGTCCGACCTGGCCGAACTGGCGGCCAGGGTGGAAGAAACGGGGATCCCCACCAAGCGGTTCGAGCCCGGCGAGCTCGGTGTCGGGTCTGGCGCCACCGTGCAGTTCGTGGCGCCTTCCGGACACACCACCGAACTTGTCTGGGGCATGGCGCAGGTCGGGAACCTCCTCCCCCTGACCAACCCGCCGCCCGAACCGCAAGGTTTGGTAGGGATCCATCCTCCCCGTATCGATCACATCTTCCTCATGTGCGAGGACGTGGACGAGACCACCGCCTTCTACACCGACGTGCTCGACTTCCGCCTCACCGAGCAGATCCTGGCGGACGACGGCCACCAGCTGGTGACCTTCCTCGAGCGCACCCACACCCCTCACGACATCGCCTTCATCACCGGTCCTAACGGGGCCTTCCATCACGTGGCCTTCTGGCTCGACGACTGGAACGAAGTCCGCAAAGCGGCCGACATCTGCGCCTACCACGGCATTCCCATCGACGCAGGCCCCACCCGCCACGGCGCCACCCGCGGGCACGGCCTGTACTTCTTCGACCCGGCCGGCAACCGCAACGAGGTCTACACCGGTGGCTACTGGGCCGACCCGGACCGCGAGCCGGTGACCTGGACCGAGGCCGAGATCGGGCGGGCCGTTTTCTACTACGAAGGGGTGGTCGACCAGCGCTTCATGACGGTGCACTCGTGAGCGACCGGCGTCCCGACCTGCCCCGCACCGAACGCGACGAGGCGCCCATGTATCTGGCTCGCTATCTCGAGCGGGCCTCCCGGACCCCCGATCCCGACGAGGATCCCGACGACACCACCCCCCTCTACCTGCGCCGCTTCCGGAACCGTCGCTCGACCGAGACCATCACCGCGCCGCTTCCACCCCTCTGGGAGCGGTCGGACCACGGCATGCAGATGGTGCTCAGTGAGGACAACCGCAACAAGGAGATCGGCGCCCCGCCCGAGGCCACCCGCCCCGTTGTCAACGACGTCTACCTGGTGCGGCACGCCGAGACCCAGGGTTACTCGACGGAGGCCGGTATCACCCCGCTGGGCGTCTGGCAGGCGCGCTCGGTAGGCCACACGCTCGCCCGTCGGGTCGGCGCCGGGGAGAAGATCGTGCTGGCCCATGCGGCTACCAACCGGGCCGGCCAGACGATAGAACAGATCCATCGATCGGTCCTCGACGGGCTGGAGCTGTTCGAGAAGGACGTCAAGGTCATCGACCCGAGGGCGTACGACGAGTTCCGCAACTTCATGGTGGCGACCCCGGACGGCATCATGGATGTGACCTCCGCGTTCCGCCTCTACTACTCGGTGCTCGAGCGCTTCGAGCGGATCGCCCTGGGCGACCGTCCCGCCTGGCTGGTGGAGATCGACCGGTTCTGGCGCACGCAGCAGGGCGGGGGGGATCCGATCCAGCACTGGCTCACCATTCCGATGCTGCACTTCGAGCCGCCCGCTCTGTGCGTTCGGCGCTTTTGGACGGGGATCAGAACCCTGGCCGCCGCCGACCCCGGGGCCCGCATCGTCATAGCCACGCACTCGGGACCCATCCGCGCCTTCGCCATCTGGGCCTTCGGGTACGACCCGGGCGAGCCCTACAACACCGAGCACGTACGGGTGAAACTGATGGAGGGGGGTCGCGAGGCCCTCGTCGTCTACCGCAACCGGGTCCAGGAGGTCCTGGTCCCCGAGATCGGTGATCTGCCCACCTGGTCCCTCGACGAGCAATGGACACCTCCGCCCCCGGCACCGGACGACCGGCGACCGGCAACCGACCACCGCCATGTGTGATGCGTGTCCCACTGTTGCCCCCGATGCCAACCTTCCCCACCCGGACTCCATGCCCGAGGAGGTGCCTTTCATGAGCAATCGGTTCATCGTCTGGTTCAACGACTACCGGCCCGATGACAGGCCCAGGATCGGAGGAAAGAACGCCGGCCTGGGTGAGATGATCAACGCCGACCTGCCGGTCCCTCCGGGGTTCGCAGTCACCACCGACGGGTTCGAGACCATCAGGAACCATCCGCGGGCTGTGGATGAGGTCCGGGCTCTCCTAGCGACGGTCGACTTCGCGGATCCGCCCGGAATCCGGGCACTGTCCGGGAGGATCCGGTCGGTGATCGAGGCCCTGCCCATGGCGGCCGAGGTGGAGCAATCGATCCGTGCGGCCTACACGCAACTGAGCGGTCGCTGCAACCAGGACGACGTACCCGTGGCAGTCCGGTCCAGCGCCACCGCCGAGGATCTGCCGGACGCCAGCTTTGCCGGGCAGCAGGACACCTTCCTGTGGATAAGGGGCGCCGAAAGCCTCATCGAGCACGTCAAGCGGTGCTGGTCCTCTCTCTTCACCGACCGGGCCATGTCGTACCGCCACGAGATGGGACACGACCACGAGGTGGTGTCGATGTCGGTGGCGGTGCAACAGATGGTGGATCCCAAGTCGGCGGGAGTGGCCTTCACGCTCGATCCGGCCACGGGTGACCGATCCCAGGTCGCCATCGAGTCGTCCTGGGGGTTGGGCGAAGCGGTCGTGTCGGGGGAGGTCACACCCGACAACTTCCTGGTTGACAAGGTGATCCTCGAGATCCACTCGCGCACTATCTCACCCAAGCACACCGAATTGGTGATGCGTGCGGACGGTAACGGCGTGGAGTGGCGTGACGTGGCTACGTCGCGCCAGCAGAGCCCGTCGGTCAGCGACGCCGAACTGCTCGAGATCACCCGGATGGCCAAGACCGCCGAGCGTTACTTCGGCGCTCCCCAGGACATCGAGTGGGCCGTGGACCGCCACCTGCCGGAGGGCGGCAACGTCGTGATGCTCCAGAGCAGGCCCGAGACGGTGTGGAGCCGCAAGGCTCCCCGCCAGGTGTCCGAGCCCACTTCCGGGTTCATGGACAGCATCGTGTCGACCCTGCTCTCCCCGGTACACACGCGGGGTTCCGTGTCCGCCGACGACGGGGAGGCATGACAGGACCGGAACAGGGCGGAGTCGGAGACAGTCAGCATCCAGAAACAGGCAAGCAGCCAGATCGAAAAAGGAGACCCACAAATGGCCACACGCTTCCCCAGCCCGTTCGAGGCGGAGACCCCACCCGGCGCCGAAGGATGGGAGGATCTCTACACGTATTCCCTCCCGTTCTCCGAGGATCGACGGGACTACGAGGAGGCCACCTTCTGGTTCCAGGACAGCATCCATTGGGCGGAGCCTCTCACGCCTTGGGACGCCACCTGGTACGAGTACGCGATCGCGGCGCTGTCCCAGTACAACACGCGTCACTATCTGATCCCGCCTGCGCTGGGGATCGACTACCGGGTGCTGAACGGCTACGCATACCTGACCCCGGTTCCCGTTCTCGACGGCGCCGAGATCGAAGCCCGCGTTCCGCAGTTCATGGAACGGGCCGGCTTCTACTTCATGAACTGGGGCGATCTCTACGACAAGTGGCTCGTCAAGATGAAGGACCTCATCGCGGAGATGGAAGCCATCAGCTTCTCGCCCCTGCCCGAGAAGGAGGACCTGGAGGTAATCACCGAAGGTCATGGAACCGGTTCCGGTCTCACGATCCAGGAGGAGTACCGGGGGCTCCTGAACCTCGGCCTGAAGCTCTGGCACTACCACTTCGAGTTCCTCAACCTGGGCTACGCCGCGTACCTCGACTACTTCGGATTCTGCAAGCAGGCATTCCCCAACATCCCCGACCTGGCCATCGCGCGGATGGTGGCCGGAGTCGAGGTGGACCTGTTCCGGCCCGACGAGGAGTTGAAGATACTGGCCGCAATCGTGGTGGACAACGGCTTGGAGGACCAGCTGGCTGAGGGCTTGGACGCGCTCGAGGGCACACCCTTCATGGACCACTGGAACTCCGTGAAGCACCCCTGGTTCAATTACTCCGCGGGCAACGGCTTCTACCACAGCGACAAGGTCTGGATCGAGCATCCGGAGATCCCGCTTGGCTTCGTGGCCGGGTACGTGGACCGCATCAAGGTCGGCGAGGACATCGCCCGGCCGATCGAGAGGATCCGGGCCGAGCGCGACCGGATCGTGGAGGAGTACACGGCCCTGCTGTCCTCGGACGAGGACCGCGAGGCCTTCCAGGGCAAGCTGGGCCTGGCCAGGGTGGTCTTCCCCTACGTGGAGAACCACAACTTCTACGTGGAGCACTGGAGCCACTCGGTGATGTTCCGCAAGATGAAGGAGCTGGGCGACGTGTTCGTGAAGGAGGGGTTCCTGGCCTCCCGCGAGGACGTCTTCTACCTGAAGCGCGACGAGGTGAACGAGGCTCTCTGGGACATGTACTCTGCCTGGGCGGTGGGCACCGGCCCCCGCGGTCCGGTCTACTGGCCGAGAGAGGTGGCGCGGCGCAAAGGAGTCGTCGATGCCCTCCGGCAGTGGTCGCCGCCGCCGGCTCTGGGCGAACCGCCCGAGGTGGTCACCGAGCCGTTCACGATCATGCTCTGGGGTATCACGTCCGAGAGCATCGGGATGTGGCTGGGTGCAGGCGACGACGCCGACGGCGGCCTGCGCGGTTTCGCGGCCTCTCCGGGAGTGGCGGAAGGCCCGGCCCGGGTCATCATGTCGGCCGACGACATCGGCCAGCTGGAGGAAGGGGAGATCCTGGTGGCGCCTATCACCGCGCCGAGTTGGGCCCCCGCCTTCGGCACTATCGGCGCCGCGGTGACCGACATCGGAGGGATGATGTCCCACGCGGCCATCGTGTGCCGGGAGTACGGTCTGCCGGCCGTCACCGGGACCGCCTTCGGCACCAGGGACATCGAGACCGGAACCATGCTGCGGGTGGACGGAAGCTCCGGCACGGTGACCGTTATCGCCTGATCGATCGGGTCGAGGCAGCAGGGACGAGGCGTACGCGGACGAGGACACAGAAGGAGGCAGCAAATGCTTTCCAAGGAGCAGAACGAGCGGCTGACCCGGGTAGGTCCGGGTACGCCGATGGGCGAGCTACTGCGCCGCTACTGGTACCCGGTCGCTTTCGTCCGGGAACTGGACGAGTGGCCCATCCGCAAGGTACGGCTGCTCGGTGAGGACTTCGCCCTCTGGAAGACCCCGCAGGGCGGGTACGGCATCGTCCAGGAGGCGTGCCCGCACCGGGCGGCTTCGCTGATCTACGGCGTGGTGGAGGAGGACGGTCTCCGGTGCGGATACCACGGGTGGAAGTTCGACTGCTCCGGCAACTGCATCGAGCAGCCGGCCGAGCCCGGGAAGACCGCCTTCATGCGCCATGTCAAGGCCTTCGCGGGCAAGGCAGAGGCCCTCGGCGGCATGGTATGGGCCTACATCGGTCCCGACCCGGCCCCCGAATTGCCCCGCTTCGACGTGTTCGTGGATCCCGGCTTCATAGACGTGGGCCACTCCATGCTGCCGTGCAACTGGCTCCAGATAATGGAGAACTCGGTCGATCCCCACCATGTCGAATGGTTGCACGGCCGCTACTTCGAGTTCCTCGGGGCGCAGCAAGGCTTCGTGGCGCCCAAATCCTTCCAGAAGAAGCACCTGAAGGTCGGGTTCGACGCCATGGAGTGGGGCATCCTCAAGCGACGGGTCCTGGAGGGCCACACCGAGGAGGACGACGACTGGGCGGTGGGCCACCCGCTGGTGTTCCCCCATTCGATGCGAGTAGGCGGTGCAGGTATCGACCAGATGCAGATCAGGGTCCCGATCGACGACACGACCACCTGGGCGATGTTCTACTCGAACCACCATCCCGAAGGCCTCGACACCTACCCGGAGCAGATCTACCCCGTCGACTACGAGTACCAGTGGATAGACGACAAGGGCCGCCACATCGTCGACTACATCGAGGGCCAGGATGTGATGGCGTGGGTGAGCCAGGGCAGGATCGCCGACCGGACCTCCGAACACATCGGTAAGTCGGATATCGGGGTCATCATGATCAGGCGCATGTTCAAGGCCCAGATCGCCCGGGTGGAAGCGGGCAAGGATCCGACCGTCGCCTTCACCCGGGTCCCCCAGGAGCGGATCGAGCTTCCGTGCGAGAAGAAGAAGTTCGGCGCCGGCATCGATTTCGCCCTCGCCTGGTTGGACATGGGCTCGACCCGGTACTCGCCGGCCCTCGACACCTTGCGCAAGATCCACCTCGAAGCGGCCAGGGCGAGGGGTGAGGTTCCGAGCTCGGACGAGTACGCGGTGAGGCAGCCATTCGACGCGGGCACGCCTCGGACCATGTGACCCGATGACCGAGCCGCGTGTCTCCGGGACTCACTGGTGGGACCCAGACCGGGTCGCCCACCTGGCGGACATGCCCCGGTTCTGCCCCAACTGCGGGGGCGCCGTGACGGGCGCGGAAGGAATCTCGGTCGAGTACTGGGAGTCCGACCGGAGGGTCTACCACACCTGGTGCAACGCCTGCGGCTGGGCCGGCAACATAGTGCGAATCCAACGCATGGTGGGCCACGAGCCCGAAGACTGAGGGCGGTTCAGGTGCCTGTGATCCTGTTACCCGCGGGTTGATCTACTGTTCGACGATCTCAGGCATGTCGAGCAGATGCTCAGGTGTCGTGAGGGAGTAGGTGCGGCCGTCCGTGGCGATCACGACATCGAGAAGTGCCGTCGGACGTTCGGACCAGCCCTTACCGTCGATGACGGCGCAGGGCAGCAGGCCGCGAGCCTTGGCCGCTTCAGCCGCGTTCTTGATACGGGCTGCCTTATCACGCGCGGTCCCGCCGTTCTCCGCCACCTTCGACTCGATGAGGGTCGGATAGGGAACTCCTCTCGCGGCGACCTCGACCGATTGCCAGCCTTCCAACGTGTCCCGCCATCATGGGGTGGGGTGGCATCGGATCATGGGCCTGGTGAGGGCTGAGTCGGCTCGGGTGGCGAAGCGTCGCCGGGCACAGCCGTGCCGGGTGTTGTTGGTGGCCGAAACGTCGATCAGGCACCGGTATGTGACCGTGGTGGCCTGTGGCGACACCGGCAAGGTTCTGGCGATGATCCCAGGCTGCACCAAAGCGTCCCTGAGCAGGTTCTTCAGAGACCGGGGACCGGGCTGGTGCCGGAAGGAGCATGATCGTCGTCTCCGACGGATCATGCTCATATCAGGCAGCCATGGGTGTTCACTACTGTGGTAGCCATCGACGTGGGCTTAGCCAGACCAGGCTAAGAGCTCTTACGACCCGAGGGGGGCGGGATCGGTATAGTCTCGGCAGGTCGGAGGGAGTGGTATGCGCAGGATGCGGATGAACCAGGCGGTGGCGACCGCGCTG
Source organism: Candidatus Spongiisociaceae bacterium (assembly GCA_965219685.1). Taxonomy (GTDB): domain Bacteria; phylum Actinomycetota; class Acidimicrobiia; order Spongiisociales; family Spongiisociaceae; genus JAPPFW01. Next base: position 3,852,862 of record CBDCOH010000002.1, read on the forward strand.
GCGGACGAGATGCACGCCGATTCCGATGTCGTGATGTTCGGCGAGGACATAGCGGTGGCCGAGGGGCCGTTCAAGACCTCGGCAGGCCTTCTCAAGACCTTCGGGCCGCTGCGGGTACGGGACACGCCGATCTCCGAGATGGGCTTCCTGGGAGCGGCCGTGGGCGCCGCTGCCACCGGACTCCGTCCGGTGGCCGAGATCATGTTCATCGAGTTCATCGGGGTTGCGCTCGACCAACTGGTCACCGAGGCGGCCAAGTTCCATTACCTCTCGCGCGGGACCGTCACCGTGCCGCTGACCGTGCGGGGTTCGATCGGGGCGGGCCTCGGATTCGGGTGCCAGCACTCCCAGACGCTGGAGAGCTGGATGTACAGCACGCCGGGCGTGAAGCTGGCGGTGGCCTCCGGGGCGCACAACGCCTACGGACTGCTTCGAGGGGCGATCCGCGACGATAACCCGGTCGTGTTCCTGGAGCCTCGTGCCCTCTATGCGAAGCGGGCTCCGGTAGCGACCGGTGACGACGCCATCATCCCCTTGGGACGGGCTGCCAAACCCAGGGAAGGATCCGATGTCACGATGGTGGCCCTTGGCGCCATGGTCTCCGCCGCTCTCCAAGCGGCTGAAGGCGCACCCTGGTCGGCAGAGGTCATCGATCTGCAGACCCTGGTCCCCTACGACAAGGAGGCTCTCCTGGAGTCGGTCGCCAAGACGGGGCGGCTGGTCACCGTCGAGGAGAATCCGCTGACCGGTGGTTGGGGAGGTGAGATCACCGCCTTCGTCACGAGCGAGCTGTTCGGAGAGTTGAGAGCGCCGCCCATCCGGATCACCTGCCCGGACGTACACGTTCCGTTCGGCAGGGAGTTGGAGCAGCGTTACCTGCCGGCGCCCGGCTACATAGCCTCCCAGGTGAGCCAACTGCTCGAGACCGGGCGACGCCCGGCTCACTGGTGGGAGACAGAGGGGGTTGCACCATGACCGAAGCGTTGACACCACTCGAGCGCCGCCTCAGGCTCCAGTCGGGTCGGAAGGCGCGCTACGAGACCATGTGCCGGATCCGCGCCTTCGAGACCAGGGTGCAGGCCATGTTCTTCGAGGGTTTGGTGCACGGCACCACCCACACCTGCCAGGGTCAGGAGGCGGTCGCGGTCGGGATCGCGTCGGTCGCCCGGCCCACCGACACGGTGACCTGCACCTACCGGGGCCACGGCCACGCCCTCGCGCTGGGCATGTCTCCGGTAACGGTCATGGGCGAGATCATGGGACGGAGGGTCGGCGCGGTCGGCGGCGTGGGCGGTTCCATGCACCTGTGCGACACGTCCATCGGCCTGCTCCCGACGTTCGCCATAGTCGGCGCAGGCATCCCGGTGGCGGCCGGTGCGGCGCTGACCGCCCAGGTGCGGGGGACCGACGACGCGGCGATCGGGATCTTCGGGGACGGCGCCTCCAACATCGGCGCCTTCCACGAGGGGCTCAACCTGGCGGCGATCTGGAAGCTGCCGGTGGTGTTCATCTGCGAGAACAACCAGTACGGCGAGTACACCGCCATCCACCTGACCACACCGGTCGAGAATATCGCCGACCGGGCGGTGTCCTACGGCATCCCGGGCCACGTGGTCGACGGCCAGGACGTGGACGTGGTGGCAGCCGCGGTCGGGAGCGCGCTGGAAAGGGCGCGAGCCGGCGAAGGGCCCACGCTGCTCGAGATGAAGACCTACCGCTACGCAGGCCACTCCCGGGCCGATACCGCTCCGTACAGGCCCGAGGGAGAGTTGGACCGCTGGTACGAGCGCGATCCGATCAACACGTATCGGGCCCGTCTCATAGAAGAAGGAGAACTCACCGCCGAGGAGGCGGACGAGATGGAGGCCCGGGCTGCCCGCCTCGTGGTTGAGACCGAGGCGGCCGCCACAGCCAGCGACCCGGCGACGGTGAGCGACATGTTCCGCCACATCTACGCGCCTTCCAGCGGTTAGTGAGTGCCTATGTCAAGTCGGTCGGTTGCGTATCGCGCCGGTCTGATCGTCTCCGTTCGGTCACTCTGATCCCTAGAGTCAGTCCCGTTGCGCCCGGCACGCCGTCCGCGATCCCGAAGGGTGCTGTGGACGTGATGCTGCGCCCTGGTGTCATCACCCAGGATCCACAACGGCGGGATGGGGGCATGTATGTCCGGCAACGGTCACTGGTAGATTGCACGTGAGCGTCCAGGGAGATCGAAATCCGTAGCAGCGTCAAGATGCCGAAGCTTGGAGAGACCGTCGACGAGGTCCTGGTACTTGAGTGGGCCGTCGCGGTCGGAGATGTGGTGTCGGAGGGTGACACCCTGATGACAGTGGAAACCGACAAGGTCGAAGCCGATCTTCCAGCTCCGGTATCCGGCACGGTCATGGAGTTGCTGGTCGAGATCGACGACGAGGTACGGGTCGGAACCCCGGTCTGCACCATCGAGACCTGAGGTGACGGCCTTAGCAGGCCGACTTCCGTCGAATTGACGACCCTGCCGGAATCTTGGTCGGCGTAGCTCGCGAGTCGCACGGGGGATGGCGGTTCCAGACAAGCCATTGATCGTCCCGGACAAAGTTGTCACACCCGGCCTATACGGTTCTCCATATGAACATTGAATCCCCGGGTCGTGGTCCGAGCAGCGTTGACGCCGAACACGAACGGTGGCGGCTGCACAGAGCCGGCATCGTCAACGTCTACCAGTACGAGAACGAGGTCCTGCAGTTCGGCGGCGGTCGCCTGCTCCTGCGCGGTGTGAACGGTTCGGGCAAGTCGACCGCGATGAACATGTTGCTGCCGTTCCTGCTGACCACCCGCCAGGCCCGCATCGATGCGGCCGGCGAGCAGCGGGGGATCCTCAAGTCGTGGATGCTCAGCGGACGCGACGACGCCCAACCCGTCGGCTACCTGTGGATCGAGTTCGAGCGGGCGGACCGTTATCTCGTGTGCGGTTGCGGCATCAAGGCCAACCGGCGGTCCGACACCGTGAAGACCTGGTGGTTCGTCACTTCGAAGCGTCCCGGCATCGACTTCCGGTTGGTCGAGGGAGGCGGTGTACCCCTGTCGGCTACCCGCCTGCGTGCGGCGCTGGATCCCGACGAGGTTTTCGGCGAGCGCCGTCGCAGAGACTACCGGCGCACGATCGAGGAGAGACTCTTCGATGGGGCGTCGATCAGCCAGCACATGCGGCTGATCGACCGGGTACGCACCCCGCGTGTCGGTGACCGGATCGATCTCGACCTCCCTGCCTATCTTGTCGACGCGCTGCCGCAGCTTTCCGAGCAGGCGTTGGCTGAGGCTGCCTCTCCGCTCGACGACTTGGAGGAGCACCGGCGTAACGTCGCCGAACTCCAGAGGACCTCTGAAGCGATTGGCGGCCTTCTCGACGTATACCGCTCGTACTGCCTCAGCGAGCTACGGAAGTATGCCGCGACCGGTCGCGACCGGCTCGACAACCTGCACGCTTGTGTCCGTCGCGAGAAGGCCCGCCGGAAGGCCGCCGAAGTGGCCGCGTCCGAGGTTGGGCGGCTCGACGATGCGATCGGCGGCCTCGAGGAGGACACACAGCGCCTGCGTAGCGAGATCGCCGCTCTCGAGGAATCGCGCGTCTACCGCTCGGGCCAGAAACTCGATGCTCTGCGGGATCTCGTAGCCAACCTCACGGGCCAGCATGAGAGGTCTCTTGGACGGGTCGCCGGCTGCAGAGCGCGAGTCGAGACCGAGACGGAACAGTTGGCACAGGCGCAGAAGCGCAGCGAGTTCGACTTGGACCGGCTCAACGACGAGTTGGCGACAGCCTCCGAATTGAGTGAACGCAGCAAGCTCGTCTGGCGACCGGCCGGACCCGTAGCGGTTCCCACGGTCGAGTTGGAGAGCATCGAGGCCACCCAGCCCGCCGGTGAGCTTCGCACCACTGACACCGACCGGGGGATTGCTGCGGCGGACGGCGCGATCCTCCAGCGGCGAACGGACATCGACGACGTGGAAAGGGCGCGAACATGCTTCGACGCCGCCGAACAGGCCCTCCAACGGACCGAATCCGAACGCAAGGCGATGGAGGTCGCTGCTCGACGCGCCGCGGAGCGACTGCAGGAACGTACCCGGCGTCTCGTAACGCTGCGGCAGGAATGGGTTGCCGACACCCTGGTCTGGGCATCCCAAGTCCGCCCCTTGATGGAGAAATCCGGCGTCTTGGCGCCGGCAGTCGCCGCTGCGTCCGCTGGCCGCGACAGCGAGGAGCAAACCTTCGCCGACGACCATGACGCCGTGCGTGACCGCTTGCTTCGGGAGGTCGGCCACCTTTCCGAGCATTGGCGGAACGCCGTGGCAGAGATGGATCGTCGACTGTCGGAGGAACGGGCCGCCGTGGAAGAGGCGGAGGCGGTTGTCGCCGAGTTGGAGGAACGGACCGGGCTCGATGCGCCACTCCTCGGTTGGCAGAACACGGTAGACCACTGTCTGGCCGACCTCCTCGACTTCAAGCCGCACATCGCCGACAAGGAGCGCGCCGGCATCGAGGCCGCTCTCGAGTCATCCGGGGTTCTCTCCGCGCGCCTGGTAGATGGCGCCACCGCCGAACTGGCGAGCGGCGAGTTGGTCGCCGTCGTGACGGGCGGTGTACCGAGTCCCCTGAGCGACTATCTCAACGTCGCGATTCCGGATCGGCTCATCGGGGAAGTCGACGAAGGTATGGTTGCCAAGCTGCTGGAGTCGATCTCGTCGGACGCGCGGAGCGATGCGGCGACGGTCATCGCAACCGACGGGTCATTCCGGGTCGGCTCCCTGCGTGGTCGGCATTCCAAGGAACGAGCGGAGTTCATCGGCGCGGCCGCCCGGTTGGCCGCGCTCGATCGAGCCAGGTCGGAAGCGGCCGAACTGCTGCTTCAAGCCAGAGCCGTCGTCACCGATAGCGAGGTCCGGCGAGCCGAACACCGGTCAGCACTCGACGAGGTCGAAAGCCATCGAGCCGCTTTGCCCTCCACCGGCGAGCAGGTCAAAGCGTACGCGGAAGTGGAAGCGGCCTCCGGCGCCTCAGCCATTGCCGAGGCCGAGAGGGAAGTGGCGGCCGAGCGGGTTGCCGAGGCGGAACGGGCTGCGGCAGGTGCGTGGGACGCCCTCCGGCGGGTGGCTACGACGCTCTCGCTTCCCACCGACCGCAGCGATCTGGACGCGGTTCGCGAAGGACTGCGCGATCTGCGATCGGTTCTGGACCGATGCCGTTCGCTTCTCGAGGTCTTGAAACGGTCCGTCGAACACTGGCGGAGCACGGTCGAGCGCACGCGAGCGGTCACCGACGAACTCCGCTCCGAACGAGACATTGTGGTCGCTATCGAGGCCGAATTGGGGCGTGAACGAGCCCGCCTCGCCACCATCGAGAAGAGCATCGGAGTGGAATACGCAGTGGTCGTCTCCGAACGCGACCGACATAAAGGAGACTTGGAAGAGGCCGAGACCCGCCTGCCCGAGACCCGTCGCGAGCGTGACCGGGCTGTCGGGCTACGTGCGGAATCACAAGCCGCGGCGACCGGTGCCACTAAGGAGCGCATAGAGGCGGAGCAGCTGTGCGAGGCGATGCGGCAATCTTTTGCGAAAGTACTGGATATGCCGGGATTCCTCGCCGCTGTGGCCGATGCTGACGGACATGCCGGGCAGATCGTCGCTCGATCGGTAGGGTCCGAAGGTCTGCGCGAGGTGCTTCCGGCAGTCGAGCGCTTCCTTACCGACGACCCGGTAGAGATAACAAGTGCCGACAGCGTACGTCAATCGTTGATGCGTCGCCGAGACACTCTTGGGGCCGGTTGGGACGCCGAAGCGCGCCGGCCCGATCCTGCCTTGCCCCTCCTCATCGAAGTGAACGGGCCTCTGGGGAGGGCGCCATTGTCGGACTCGGTGACGGTGGTCTCGCAGCAGCACCGGCAGCTGGCAAGCTTGCTGGACCGCAAGCAGAGCGATGCACTGCGCGGGCTCCTGCAAGGCCTCATCGCCCGGGAGATCGCCGAGAAGATCCATGGCGCGAGGCGCTTGGTGGAGCTGATGAACAAACGGCTCGATCCCGTTACGACCGCGCACCGGGTGGGTGTCAGACTGCGTTGGCGCCGCTCTCCAGGGCTCGGGCATGCGACCGCGCGGATGGTCGACCTGTTCGCGAGACTGCCCGATCTGCGGACCGAGGAGCAGGAGCTCGAACTGCGCCGAGCGCTGTCTGATCTTCTCGACGATGCACGGGCGTTACACCCTGACCTCCCGTACCGGCAGCTCATAGCCGACACCCTCGACTACAAGAAATGGCACGAGATGTCGGTCATGGTTCGACGGTCGGGCGCCAGGGAGACCAAGCTCGGTCGCAGGACACCGCTGTCCGAAGGAGAGAAGAAGCTCGTCACCTACCTTCCTCTCTTCGCCGCCGTGGCTGCGTCGTACGATGCTCTGGCAGAACAGAACCGCGTACCCGAGCATGCGCCCGCGGGTATCGCCCGGTTCGTCCTGCTGGACGACGCCTTCGCCAAGGTGTCCGCGGACAACCACGCCGCTCTGTTCGGGTTGCTGGTCGATCTCGATCTCGACTTCGTGGCAACCAGCGAGCGACTCTGGGGTACACACCGGACGGTGCCCGAGCTGGCGATCACCGAGGTCGTTCGCGATGCCGGACTCAGTGTGATCCTGCTGGAGCACTACCGGTGGCATGGCGTCGCGGAACTCGAACGGTGTGGGGCGTCATGACGACGGACCAGAAGGTGTCCGGCAGCGATTCGGCCCGGGCCCGGCAGCTGTTCCGGTATCTGGGCGGTGAGGAGTGGCACGAGTACCGGACGATCCTGCGGGTGTTCGCGGGCACGTTCTTCGCCGAGTTCACGCCGGAAGAGGTGTCTACCGAGGCCATCGTCGCCGACGCCGGGATCGACCCCGCCGTGGTTCCGGATCGGTTGGAGAGCCTCCGGCGATGGGGGAACCTCACCGTGTCGTCCTCGGTCGGCAACCCTTCCAGTCTCGACGACTACTACCGCAGACGTAACCGCTACCTGATCACCCGGGCCGGACAAGAGGTGTACGACTTGGCCGAACGCGTATTGACCGGAATCGACGAGATCGCCGACGTGCAGGCGGGCCGCCTTCGTGACCTACACCGCGCCCTGACCGATCTTGGGGACTACGGCGACGTTGGATTCGACCATCTGGACGCCGAGCTTCTCACCGACCGGGTTCGAGCCGTGTTCGATCTCCACGAACGATTCACCACCGAGCTGACCCAGTTCTTCGCCGAACTCAACCTGTGGCAGAGCCGCTACGACCTGAATGCCGACGAGGTTCAGCTCTTCGCGGGCGTCCTGGTCACCTACGTTTCCGAGCAGCTCCGGGAAGTAGAACGCATGGCACGTCCTATCTCAACGAGCCTTGAGCGGATACTTCCCCGACTGGCGGTGCTGACACCGGCTCTCCGGTCCGGCCTGGCCGGCCGGGTCGACGGTGCCGGCCTCGCGGGGAAGGTGAGTGTCCGCAGGTTGCCCGGGACGAGCGCCGGCGACTGGGAGTATCTGGCGGCGTGGTTCGTGGCGGTCCCGGGACGCAGATCACGCTTGGATCAACTCACTCGGCAGGCAGTGGCCGCGGTACGCACCCTTACCGCCAACGTCACGAGGCTGTCGCGCGTAGGGCTCGGCGCGGTGTCGAGGCGCTCCGATTTCGTCCGTCTCGCCGGGTTCTTCGATCAGGCCGCTTCCATCGGTGAGGCGCACGAGATCGCCGCCGCGGCCTTCGGACTCGGATCGTGCCGCCGTCTCGGGATGCGGTCGGCCGACGTCGACGACCCCGTTCCCACCGGGACCCCATGGCGGGATGCGCCCCGGGCACTGGTCCCTGTGCAACTCCGGACCCGCGGGGACACTGCGCAGCGGGGTGTGGCGACACCGATTCGCGACCGGCGGGAAGAACGCGATCTGCTCCGCCGGCGTCGCGAGCGGGAACGTGCCGAACGCGACGCAGCCGCCCGCGAGCTGCTGTCATGCGCCGCCGAAGACGGCTCGTTGAACGGTGCGTCAATGTCGGTCGCCTCCTTCTCGATGCTGCGCGATCTCATCAGCCGATCGCGATTCGCTACGGCTATCGGGATCGACCTCCGGAGCGCAACTCACGCGGGGGTTCGCTGCGAGGTTCGTTCGGTCGACGGTGCGGAAACGGCTGTCGACTGTCCGGAGGGCCGGTTAGTGATGATCGACCTCGTCGTCACGGTCGTGGCCGCCGAACAGCCCGATACTTCCGGTGCAGCAGCATGACTGCCGATCTGGAAGCCTGCGAGGCAGCGCGTCACCTCGTCGCGTATCCGCTGGTACTCGCCGAACGTCATCCCGAGGCTTTCCGTCTCATCAGGCGGTACGAGCACACGCTGGACCGATGGTTCACCCAACGGTTCGGATACCGCCTGCAGGTCACGGCCGACACCGCCCGCCTGTTCAAGTCCGGGATCGTGGCCGGCCGGCGTCCCCTCCCGACGGCAACCGGCCAGAGCCGGCCGTTCTCGCAACGGGAATACACGATGCTGGCTCTCACGCTGGCCGCGGTCGCGGCGGGACCGGACGTGATCAGCCTCCGGGACCTCGTCCACGAGATCCGGTCGATGGCGACTGACGCGGGCGTCACCTTGACCGGGGAAGCTGCAGATCGCCGCGCTCTGATAACCGCCCTGCGCTGGATGATCCGCAACGGTGTGGCGACCGAGTTGCACGACCGCATCGACCGCTATATCACCGACCATTCGGCCGACGCGGTGCTCGAGGTCCGTCCTGACCGGGTGGCGCTCCTGCCGCTTCCGGTGCTGGCGCGATCGCGGACAGTGCAGGAACTGGCTGACCGGTCCGAGCGCAGACGGATGTCGAGGCAGTGGATGCGGTCGATACTCCTGGAAGAGCCGGTCCTCTACCGCACCGACCTGACCGGCGACGAGTGGTCGGAACTCAGACGTAGGCTCGGCGAGGAGTCGACGATCTTCGACAGCATGTTCGGACTGGAACTCGAGGCGCGCGCCGAGGGTGTCATCGTGGTCGATCCGGACGGCGGGCTGACGGACAGCCGCTTCCCGCGCGGCGGCACGGTGGGCCATGCCGCTCTCCTGCTCATCGACGTTCTTGTCAAGACGGACCGGACATCCTTCGATCGGAGCGAGGTTGTAGATGCAGTCTCGACCCTGGCGAATATGCACCGCCGGTTCTGGTCGCAACTGGCCGACCGTCCGGATCGCCTCACCGCTGCGGTGCTGGACCTACTCCAGGACCACCGCCTCGCCGAGGTAACCGGCGACTCCGTCCGGCTCCTTCCCGCCGGCTGGCGATACTCCGTCGAGATCGTGCACCCGGAGGACGGAGACACCAGTATCCGGCAGATGGCGTTGGTGTGACGGAGCGCCCGGTTCCCGACTCGCTCCTGGAGACGGGCCTGGCGCCGGTGTGGGAGGCGGCGCGCAGGTATCTCGACCGCTTCGGGACCCGGCGGCGCGGCACGGTCGCCCGACCTCTTCTGGACCCCGACAGCACCCTCACGCTGCAATCTCTGCTCGGGCGAAAGCCGACCACCCGTCTCGATCTTGCCGAACTCGAGAGGACGCTCGCAGGCCTCAGGATCAGCGAAGACCTATCCGGCGCGCTGACCAGACTGGGCTACCCACCATCTGAAAGGGCAGCGATGCGGCGCGCCGAACGGGAGCGTTCCCGCGCGTCCCGCGTCGAGTTGGACAGCGCTATCTCCTCGTGGGAAGAGCCATGGGCGCGTCGATGGGCCGAGGAAGTGGCTAGCTCAGGACTGCTGGGCCGCCTCGACGGCGCGGCTGTCAAGGGCCTGGTGACGGATGTACGGCGCCTCCTCGATCATCTTGATCACAAGAAGCCTTCAACTGTCAGCCGCACCGAGCTAGCTGCCTCGCTCTACGGATCCGCCCATGCACTTGATGAAGGAACGAAGCTAGCGGGGGCCTTAACTCAAGCGTTGCGCTACCTGGGGCAAGGGTTCCAACTCGAAAGACGTGCACTCTGGGAGGCGGCCGGAATTCTGGCGAACCGCGTTTCCGCGCCCGCACTCACCTGGTCCTTACCGGTACTGGGGGAATCGGCGCTCGACGAGCAAATCCGGTCGGCTTCAGCGGGAGGGCTCCCCCTCCACATAAGCCTGCTGGCTCTACAGAAGTACCCTGTCACTGTCCCTCGCGACTATCCGGTCCTCGTTGTCGAGAACCCGCGACTCGTCGAGGCCGCGTCCGAACGGCGGCTGCCGAACTGTGTCATCACGTCGAATGGGAATCCCTCCACCGCGGTTACGACACTGCTACAACAGTTGCGCGACTCGGGGGCCTCGATCTGGTACCACGGCGACTTCGATGCTGCCGGTATCGGGATCTGCCGCCGGATGTACGACGACGGCGCTACACCGTGGATGATGGACGCGTCGGACTACGAAGCTGCTTTGGAACGGGCCGAGCGGGCAGGCATACGACTCGATCACGACTCCAACGACTGCGGCGACACCCCATGGGATCCCGATCTACAAGCCGCCTTCAGGCGGCGAGGCCAACGCATCATCCACGAGGAGTTCGTCCTCGAAAGTGTTCTCGGCAGGTTCAGCGAGGAGTCGCGGTAGCCGTTGTCCCTCAAAGGGGATGGGTCGATGCCCGCAGGACGAGGGTTGTAGGCAGCACTATGCGACGGGGGAGCTTCTCCGGATCCTCGAGGCGTTCCAGCGCGAGGAGGGCGGCCGAACGACCGATCTGCGCCACGTCCCGGTCGATCACCGTCAAGGGCGGGTTGTGGAGCTCCGACAGCGGTACATCGTCACAGGAGACGAGCGCGATATCGCGTCCGGGTGTGAACCCCAGCCGCTGCAAGCTGCGCAGGACTCCGGTCAGGAGTTGATTGCCTCCGACGATCAGAGCGGTTGGAGGTGACGGTCCGCTGAATATCGCGGTCGTGGAGCGTTCCCCGAATTCGGGGGCGAAACCGATCGGCCGGACCAGATCCTCGGGGTACGGAAGGCCGGACTCCTGAAACGCCTCGCGAAAGGCCTTCACCCGTCGCTCGGAGGGCCTGACCTGCAAAGGTCCCGTCAGTAGCGCCACCCGTTCGTGACCGAGCGACAGAAGATGTCTGGTTGCCTGGCCCATCCCGCTGCCGTGGTCGGTCTCGACGATGGAAGCGCGTTCCAGTCCGTCCACCTCCCGGTCCAGCAGGACGATCGGTCCGCGAAACCTGCGCAGCTCCTCGATGAGGTCCTCGCGTGTCTGATCGGCGAGCGAGACGATCATGGCGTCGACCTGGCGGTGTCTCAGCAGGCGGGCCATTTCGGCGTCCCGTTCGGCGTCGCTGCTCGACGTTGTGATCACCGCCGCGTAGCCCTGCCGGCTTAACTCGTCCTGGGCGGCCGTGACTATGGAACCGAACAGCGGGTTGCGCAGGTCCGGAACGATGAATCCGACCGTGCGGCTGGTGCCTCTGCGGAGGCTGGCCGCCAGCAGGTTGCGCTCGTAGCCGAGCTCCGCGATCGCCTCGAGTACCCGGGACCGCATGCTCTCGCTCACGTCCGGGTGATCGTTCAGCACGCGGGACACCGACGAGAGAGCCACCCCTGCCCGCCGGGCGACTTCCTTGATCGTGGGCCGCGATCCGGACGGAGTCATAGGAGTCCCTTCGCAACCGGATCGTTAGTGAACGGACGAGAAACCATGGCGAGACAAAGCCACACGGACATATGTTCCGACATTCTACGATACGGGCGGGCGACGCCTCAGGCTGTCGATCCGAACCTGCGCACAGTCACCAGTCACCAGTCACCAGTCACCAGCCACCAATCACGTCATCACCCATCCGCCGTTTACATCGATGGTGGCTCCGGTGATGAAGGAGGCCCCGTCGCCGGCCAGAAAAGCAACCACGCCGGCGATCTCCTCGGGTTGGGAGGCTCTGCCCAGCGGGATCTGGCTGTTGTACAGGGCTTTCAGGTCGTCAGGGACGTGGCTGGTCATGAAGCTGTCCACGAACCCCGGCGCCACCGCATTGGCCGTCACGCCGTACGGTCCGTAGTTGCGGGCGAAGTTCTTGGTAAGGGAGATCATCGCCGCCTTGGTGGCGTTGTACACAGCCGAGTCCGACACCCCTCCCGTCCGGGCGCCGACGCTGGAGATGTTGATGATCCGTCCCCAGCCGCGATCCTTCATTCCTTCCACCAGGCCTCGGCAGACGAGGAAGTTGGCCCGGAGGTTCACCGCGATCGTGTAGTCGAACTCGTCGATGGTGAACTCGGGGATCGGCTTGTGGAAGAAGATGGCGGCGTTGTTGACCAGCACATCCACCTCTCCGGCCTCGGCGACGAGGCGCTCGCACTCCGCCGGATCGGACAGGTCGATCTCGATGTAGAGATCCGAGTGGTCGTGTTCGTGCTCGATGATGTCGGCGCCGACCACCGCCAATCCGTCCTTCTTGAGCGCCCGGCAGATGGCCGCGCCTATCCCGCGTGCCGACCCCGTGACCAGAGCCGTCCTCCTCATCGCGCCATCACCATTCACCACTCACCATTCACCACTCACCACTCACCACTCACCACTCACCACTCACCACTCACCACTCACTAAATACGATACGCCCTCGACGCGTTGCCGGAGAACAGGGCGGTCTGCTCGGACTCGCTGTAGCCCGAGACCAGTTCTCGGTAGGCGTCGATCAGTTCCTCGTAGGTCGAGTAGTCCTTGTCCACCGGCCAGTTGGTGCCGAAGAAGCTCTGCTCGACCCCGAACACCTCGAGGCACGACTCCACCCACGGCCGGATGGTGTCCATGGTCCAGCGCCGTCCGGCCATGTGGTCTCCCATGCCCAGGCCGGAGATCTTCATGTAGACGTTGTCCATGCCCCTGAACTCGGCGATGCCCTTCTGCCAGTTGTAGAAGTACTCGGCGGTTCTGGCCTGGGGGAATCCGGCGTGGTCGACCACCAGGATGATGTTGGGAAACTTGGCCGCCATGGCCGCGGCCTTGTGCATGCTCTCCCAGAAGACGTCGAGGTCGTAGACGAGGTCGTACTTCTCGAGCAGGGCGTAGCCCCGGTGGAAGTCGGGATCGACGAGGTAGTCGCCCTGCGCGAAGTCGCGCAGGCCCCGGAAGTTGGCGTACTCGACATGGCGCTCGATGGTCGCCTCCACGTCGGGCTGCTGCATGCGGGCGTCGCCGACGATGGCCATCGTGTAGCCGGTGCGGTCGACCATCTCCTGGAGCCACTTGGTCTCCTCGACAGGGTCGGCGCTCCCGATCGCGGCCTGAACGTGCACCGCCTTCGATACCTCGCAGTTCTCGACCTCGGCCAGGAACTCGTCGATGGCGTACTTCCTCATCGACTTGAGGAGGACCGTGTCGCCGAGTTGCGGGTGGATGAAGTCGTCCGCCAGCCACACCCAATCCAGGGTGGGATGGGGCCGGTCCCAGAAGTGGACATGGGTGTCTACGAAGCTGATATCACTCACCGGATCCTCCCTGTTGTTACCGGGTTCGGCGTCCGAGACTAGCCGGATCGCCTCCGTCCGTCCGGGAGAGGCGCATCCGCCAGGTGCTAGTCTGTCGAAACGATTCCAACAGACACACATTCGGTCATGCCGGATCACACCTGTGGAACCCCGGCAACAGGAGGAGGAGGACCATGAGATTTCGGTTGTTGGCGCTGCTAGCGGTATTCGCGCTGGTAGTCGCCGCATGCGGTGGTGACGACGAGGAGGAGGCCACCACCACGCAGGCACCGGCTGCTGCTGAGACCACGGCGGCCACTACCGCTGATACGGCTGCGCCCGCTGCTGCGCCGGCTGCGGATCTACCCGAGGTTTGTCAGGGTTATGACGGTACGGGTATGACGATCGGTTACGGGGATCTGACTGCTGGTATCCCGTTCGTGACCCAGGTGTTGGACAATCTGATGGAGGTTGCCGAGGCGTGCAACGTGGACGTCTTGTACGCGGATAACAACTTGGACGGTGAGACGGCTCTGGAGAATGCTCGGACGTTCACCCTGGCTGAGGTTGATGGTGTGATCCAGTTCCAGATCGACGCGTCGATCGAGGGTGCGCTCTGTGACGAGTTGCGGGCGAACGACCCGAATCTCCCGGTGATCGCGATCGATATCGCCCATCCGTCTTGTGCTCTGTTCTTCGGGGCTGACAACAGCTACGCAGGTGAGCTGGCCGGCCAGGCGCTGGGTCAGTGGGCTCAGGAGAACTGGGGTTGTGAGATCGATATGGTCGTGACCATGGAGACCTTCGTGGTCGGCCAGGTGAACATCGATCGGGCCAACGGCATGGTTCGGGGCATCTCCCAGGTGTGTACGGGTCTCGACTACGGGGACTTCGAGAACTGGTCGCCGGACGCGACGGGGATCGTGACGCGGATCGATGGTGGTGGTACCACCGATGGTGCGTTCCCGAAGGTGTTGGACACGTTCACCGCTAATCCTGGCAAGCGGATCGCGGTGGTGTCTTTGAACGACGATATGGGTTTGGCGGCTCTGGCGGCGGCCCGTGAGTTGGGTATCGAGGACATGGTCGTGTACGCGAGTCAGGGCGCTGACGCGACGATCCATTCCGAGATCCGGAGCAACCCGCAGTACATCGGGTCGACGGGGTACTTCCCCGAGACCTACGGGAACTATGTGATCCCGGCCATCCTGGCCATGATCGCCGGCGATGACGTACCGGATCCGTTGTACGTGAACCACATCTTCGTGAGCGCGGACAACATCGACCAGTTCTACCCGGCCGACGGCACGGCCGCACCTGCCGTATCGGCGATGCCTGACGTGTGTCAGGGTTATGACGGTACGGGTATGACGATCGGTTACGGGGATCTGACTGCTGGTATCCCGTTCGTGACCCAGGTGTTGGACAATCTGATGGAGGTTGCCGAGGCGTGCAACGTGGACGTCTTGTACGCGGATAACAACTTGGACGGTGAGACGGCTCTGGAGAATGCTCGGACGTTCACCCTGGCTGAGGTTGATGGTGTGATCCAGTTCCAGATCGACGCGTCGATCGAGGGTGCGCTCTGTGACGAGTTGCGGGCGAACGACCCGAATCTCCCGGTGATCGCGATCGATATCGCCCATCCGTCTTGTGCTCTGTTCTTCGGGGCTGACAACAGCTACGCAGGTGAGCTGGCCGGCCAGGCGCTGGGTCAGTGGGCTCAGGAGAACTGGGGTTGTGAGATCGATATGGTCGTGACCATGGAGACCTTCGTGGTCGGCCAGGTGAACATCGATCGGGCCAACGGCATGGTTCGGGGCATCTCCCAGGTGTGTACGGGTCTCGACTACGGGGACTTCGAGAACTGGTCGCCGGACGCGACGGGGATCGTGACGCGGATCGATGGTGGTGGTACCACCGATGGTGCGTTCCCGAAGGTGTTGGACACGTTCACCGCTAATCCTGGCAAGCGGATCGCGGTGGTGTCTTTGAACGACGATATGGGTTTGGCGGCTCTGGCGGCGGCCCGTGAGTTGGGTATCGAGGACATGGTCGTGTACGCGAGTCAGGGCGCTGACGCGACGATCCATTCCGAGATCCGGAGCAACCCGCAGTACATCGGGTCGACGGGGTACTTCCCCGAGACCTACGGGAACTATGTGATCCCGGCCATCCTGGCCATGATCGCCGGCGATGACGTACCGGATCCGTTGTACGTGAACCACATCTTCGTGAGCGCGGACAACATCGACCAGTTCTACCCGGGCTGAGAACGCAGGTAATCGGCTAACGGGGCGGCGAAGGGCAACCCTCTTCGCCGCCCCGCATTCCGCAGGAGCGAAGGAGAACAATGGAGGAGACCCCGGTCGGCAAGGGTGGAGAAGTTTCGCCGGACGCGCCACCGTCGGTAGGTATCGGCAGGCGGGCACGCATCGCCCGCGTGTTCGTGGCGATGCCTCCCGAAGTGGTGCTGATCGTGGTCCTGGTGATCCTCGGGGTGATCTTCTGGCAGGGCAGCGAGTTCTTCCTGACCACCCGAAACATGCGCAACGTCCTGCTGTCGGTCTCGGTGCTGGGCATTCTCGCCGCACCGGGCACCCTGCTCCTCATATCGGGCAACTTCGACCTGTCGGTGGCATCGGCAGCTGCTTTATGTGGCTGCATAGCCGGAGTCGTCGCCGAGGAGAACAGCGCCGCGATGGCGATCCTCGCCGCGATCGGCGTCGGCCTGCTGGCCGGGATCTTCAACGGGGTGCTTTCCGCCTATGCCGGGATTGCCTCGATCGTGGTCACGCTCGGTACCTGGTTGGGATACCGTGGCCTGGCGCGCCTGTTCTCCAACGGCCAGACGATCCGTATGAACGGCAAGGTCGAGTTCATCACCAACGACATTCTCGGTGTCCCGGCGCAGATAGTGATCTTCGTGCTGATCACCGTGCTGGCGTGGTTCGTGGTCCGCTATACGCGCTTCGGTCGATCCGTGTACGCCATAGGCAGCAACCCGACGGCGGCGCGGCTGTCGGGGATCCGGCAGAAGCCGACGGTCTTCGTGATGTTCATCGTCAGCGGTTTGCTGGCTGGCCTCGCCGGGCTGATACTCGCCTCGCAACTGGACGCGGCTTCCGGGAACGCCGCCACCGGAGTGGAGTTGGAAGTGGTGGCCGCCATCATCCTGGGTGGCGCCAGTCTATCGGGTGGCCGGGGCACCATTCCGGGAACGGTGCTAGGGGTATTCATCCTGGGCATCATGCAGAACGGCCTCACCCTGCTGAGCATCTCGTCGTTCTGGCAGGACGTGGCGACCGGCGTGGTCCTGGTGGCGGCGGTCGGGCTGGACCAGGTGAGGCTGCGCCTGAGCGGATCATGACGCTGGAAAACGGAGCGGTTTCCGAGAAGCTGGAGTTGCGGGCAACCGGGCTCCGGAAGAGCTTCGGCGGTGTCGAGGTTCTCCACGGTGTGGATATCGCGGTCAAGGGAGGTGAGGTCCTCGCCCTCTTGGGAGAGAACGGGGCGGGTAAGTCCACCGCCATCAAGATCCTGGCCGGTGACTACAAGCGCGATGCCGGTGTCATTGTCATCGACGGCGAAGAGGCTGAGATTCGGAACCCGCGCGACGCCGGCGCCTACGGCCTCAGGGTGATCTACCAGGAGTTCTCCGACGCCCCCGATCTGAGCGTGGCGGAGAACCTGTCATTGGGAAGTCTGCCCCGCAATCGCTTCGGTCTGGTCGACTGGGCGCAGGTCCGGCGCGATGCCAAGGAGATCCTCGAAAAGCTCGGAATCGAGTTGCCCATCCGGGCTCTGGTGGGAACCCTCGGCGTGGCCGAGCGGCAGGTCCTGGAAATCGCCCGGGCATTGGCCAGAAGCGCCCGCCTGCTGATCCTGGACGAGCCCACCTCGGCGCTGACCCTTGAGGAGACCGATGCCCTCTTCGCCTTCATCGAGCGTCTGAAGGCCCAGGGCGTGGCCATCATCTACATCACCCACCGCCTCGACGAGGTCGAGCGGATAGCGGACAACGTGCTGGTCTTCCGGGACGGCGACGCGGTCGCCGAGGGACCGGTGGGCGAGTTCGGCCGCAAGGAGATGGTCGAGGCAATGGTCGGCCACGAATTGGTGGAGGAGGTCGCCTCCCTGCGCGGGGAGGGCCACGAGATCGGTGAACCGGTCCTGACCATCGAAGGAGCCACCGGGGACGGGGTCTTCAGAGATGTGGACCTTGAGGTGCGGGAAGGCGAGATACTCTCGCTCTTCGGGAGGATCGGCTGCGGAGCGCTCGAACTTGCCGAGGCGGTCTTCGGGCTCCGGGAGATGACCGCCGGTTCGATGCGCGTCGGCGAGGTCGGCGGCCAGCCCACCTCGCCGAAGGACGCCATCGGCCGCTTCGGGATCGGCTTCGTGCCCATCGACCGCAAGATCGACGGGTTGCTCACCGTGCTGAACGTGGCCGAGAACCTGAGCGTGGCATCGTGGCCGTGGATGACGAGAGTCGGTCTGCTTCCCCCCAAGGCTACGGCCAGAGTCTTCGACCGGTGGTACGACACGCTGGACATCCGGGGCAAGGGAGGCGCCACCCAGATCGTCGACACCCTCTCGGGCGGGAACCAGCAGAAGGTCGTGCTCGGCCGGTGGCTGGAGCGGCAGTCGAAGTTGCTGGTCCTCGCCGAACCGACCCGAGGCGTCGACGTCGGTGCCCGGGCGCAGATCTACCACGTGCTCCGGCGTTTCGCCGACGAGGGGATCGCGGTGCTCATCGTCACGTCGGACATCGAGGAGGTCGTCCGGATCTCCGACACCATCGTGGTCATGTCACGGGGCCGGGTGGTCGCTCGCCACCGGGCAAGCGAAGTCGACCGGGCCCAACTCATCCGCCAAGCCGCTGAGGACACTGTGGAGGCTGCTGCGGCCGGGTAACCGGTGCCTCCCTCCGCAGATGGTTCACCGTCCCACTTGAGGACGTAGCTACACGCTACGCTCGCGGACGGATCAGCGGGCCTGTGGACGACCCGTTCGCCAAGTCGTATCCGGCGGCAGCGGACTCCGGTGTCAGGGAGGGGTGAGGTGGCAAGGCTTGTACCGCATGACATTGAGGTGCCGTACGGAGTCGAGACCGATCGTTTCAGGATCCGGCCGATAACGATCCACGACACCGTAATGGACTATGACGCGGTGATGACCAGTGTCGATCACCTCAGGGGGTGCCTCTTCGACTCTCCCGGTTGGCCGAGCCCCGACCTTACGCTGACGCAGAACATGATCGATCTGGCATGGCACCAGAAGGAGGGCCAACTCCGTCGATCGTTCGCCTTCGCGGTGACGAGTCTCGACGAGAGCGTGCAACTCGGTTGTCTCTACATCGACCCACCATCAAAGGAGGGGATCGACGCGGAGGTGTCGATGTGGGTCAGAGCGAGCGAGGCGGACACCGGTCTCGATGCGGAACTCTACGAGACGGTTCGCCGCTGGGTTGACGACGAGTGGCCGTTCGACCGGGTGGCCTATCCGGGCCGGGAGTACACCCGGGAGGAGTGGGACGCTCTTCCCTGACCCGCTCTGACCGTACCGATCGCTCCGAGGATCAACTCGCCGAACCGTATCATCACCCTCGAGGGTCATGCCGTTGTCGCGGCGACATTCCGATTGAGGGAGAGACAGGTGACTGAGGTAGTTGGGGTGATCGGGCTCGGGGTCATGGGCTCAGCGATGGCGGCTAACTTGGTTGCGGCCGGTCACACGGTCGTAGGGTTCGACATCGACCCGGGGCGGCGGTCCTCCGCAGCCGAAGCGGGAATCCGGATCAGGGATTCGGCGGGAGCGGTGGGAGCCACGTCGGAGATCGTCATCTTCTCATTGCCTACCCCGTCGGCGCTTGCCGATGTCTCCTCTCACGTGGCAGCCCGAGCCCGGGAGGGACTGCTCTGCCTGGAGACCGGGACCTTCCCCCTCGCAGCCAAGACGGAGGCCAGGGATGTCCTGGCGGCGTCCGGAATCGAGTTGATGGATGCCCCGCTCTCAGGAACCGGGCTCCAGGCAGCCGACGGCGCCCTGGTGGTGTTCGCATCCGGGAGCCGCGAAGGCTACGACCGGGCCGGTCCGGTGTTCAGGGCCATCGGTAGGTCGAGCCATTACCTGGGGCAGTTCGGGAACGGGTCAAGAATGAAGTACATCGCCAACTTGCTGGTGGTGGTGCACAGCCTGGTTGCCGCGGAGGCCCATGTCCTGGGTGCGGCAACCGGCATGGACCCGGCGACAGTGCAGCGATTGGCCGAGGACAGTACCGGCTCGTCGAGGATGCTCGAGATCAGGGGCCCCATGATGGTGGTCGATGACTACCCGCCGGCAGGCCGCCTCGACGTCCTCCTCAAGGACGCCGAGATCATCAAGGACTTCGCGAGAAGCGCCGGCGTCCCCACGCCGCTTCTCGATGCGGCACTCGAGGTCTACCGTCAGGCCAGCGCCGCCGGCATGGGAAGCTTCGATGCCGCAGTCCTCTGTCGCTATCTCGAAGCCGAGGTCGGTCTCGAGACGTGATCGGGTTCCCTACCCGGCCTGGACACCGGGACACGATTGTGGGTGCGGGCGTTGTAACCGGCCTCAGGAGGTGAGGAGAGACACGACGAACGTGAAGGCCCCCAATATGATCGCGACCGCAGCGAATATGGCCATGATCGTCCACCGTATCCAACGACCCATGAATTGTTCCACTTCCAGGAGGGTTCGGGTCCGCGTCGCGTCGGCACGGGCATCCACGTAGCCCTCAGAAGCTCCGCCACCAGCCATTACCTACTCCAAGCCGATCCGGGTAGGCACCCATAGTACCTATCCACAGTTGTTAACAATAAATATATAACATAGCTACTAGAGTGTCAACCCGTCCCGCGTCACGCTACGCGGGCGTACGGCTCGCGGACGGGGGCACGCGCTGTCCGCTGCAAGGTGATCCGGTACCATCAAGCCGGTGGCCGATGTCCGGTCGTGATCACACGCACCAGGGAGGACACCATCGAATGACCGCAGTTGTCCAGACCGTCACCGGGCCCATCGCTCCCGCCGAGCTCGGGGTGACGATGCCTCACGAGCATCTCCTGCTGCTCAACCCGTCTTTCGTGGAGCCCTTGGAGGCCTCTGAGCGCCACCGCGCCCACGAGCCGGTGTCGGAGCACAACATCGAGTGGGTGCGCCAGTACTGGACCTCCAACGTGGACAACCTGCAACTCTACGACGAGGTGACCGCCAGGGAGGAGGCGGCCTGGTACTACCGGGCCGGAGGCGACACGCTCATCGACCCCACCACCCGCTACATCGCCCGCGACCCGCGGGCCCTGGTGCGGATCTCTCGGGGGAGCGGGGTCAACATCGTGGCCGGAACCGGTTTCTACGTGGCCGAGACCCACCCGCCGGACATGGGCAGCCGCTCGGCGGAAGACCTGGCCGCCGAGATGATCGGCGAACTGACCGAGGGCATCGATTACACCGGGGTCCGGGCCGGGTTCATCGGCGAGATCGGCTGCTTCTGGCCACTGCGCGATGACGAGCGGAAGGTACTGCGGGCCGCCGCGCTGGCTTCCGTGGAGACCGGGGCAGCTGTGATGGTCCATCCCGGCCGCCATCCCGACGCCCCGGCCGAGATCGTGTCCGTCCTCACGGAGGTGGGGATGCCGACCGACAAGATCATCATCGCCCACATGGACAGGACGATCCTGGAGCCCGAGGCCGTCCTTGAGTTCGCACAGAGCGGCTGCTACCTGGAGTACGACCTGTTCGGTGTGGAGACCTCCATGTACCCGACGGTGGCCGAGAAGACGCCGGCAGGCATCGTCCCCAGCCGGCCTCCGGGGCTGTCCTTCATCAGCGATGCCCAGCGGCTGGACCGGTTGGACATGCTCATCGACCACGGGTACGCGGAGCGGCTCCTGATATCCATGGACATATGCACCAAGCACCGGCTGCACCGCTACGGCGGGCACGGTTACGACCACATCCTCGAGAATGTCGTCCCTTGGATGAGGCGCCGGGGCACCAGCGAGGAGATCCTGCAAACACTCCTGGTGGAGAACCCGCGGCGGGTGTTCCCCATGAACGCCGGCTGACCCGGACGGGACGGGACCTTCAATGGCGAAGCTCAGGGCGGGTGTGATCGGGGCCGGATCCTGGGCGGTGGCCTCGCACATCCCCAACCTCGTGCGGCGATCCGACGAGGTCCAACTCGTGGGGGTCGCACGACCCGACCGAGAAATGCTCGACTGGGTTGCCGGCGAGTTCGGCTTCCGGATGGCTGCCGCCGACTATCGCGAGGTGCTCGGAGAGCAACTCGATATCTGCATCGTCTCCAGTCCCAACCGGTTCCACTACCGGCAGGCCAAGGAAGCGATGGAGTCGGGCGCCCACGTGATGGTCGAGAAGCCGTTCACCCTGGACCCGTCGGAGGCGTGGGATCTGGTGGATACGGCGGAGCGTCTCGACCGCCACCTCCTGCTGGCGTTGGGATGGAACTACCGGCCGATGGTCCGCCGGGCCAAAGAACTCGTGGAGGATGGAGGCGGCTTCGGCGACGTGGAGCACATCATGATCGACATGTCCTCGGCGGCGCGTGAACTTCTCGCCGTCGGCGCCCCTTACGAGGCCGGGTCCTCGGTGGCCACCGCCCGGCCCGAGACCTACATGGACCCGAACCTGTCCGGCGGGGGGTACGCGCAGGCCCAGCTATCCCACGCCCTCGGCATGGCCTTCTGGCTGGCCGAGGACGTGCATGCCTCCGAGGTGTTCGCCTTCATGGCCAGACCCCTCCAAGCGCCGGTGGAACTGCACGACGCCATCACCGTCCGCTTCACCAACGGGGGGATCGCCACCGTCTCGGGCACCTCGTGCCACCTCGGCTACGACGGCAACAAGCATGTCCTCTCGGTCCGGATCATCGGATCGGAGGCGATGCTGTCCGTGGACGTGGGTCGCGAGCTGGTGTACTGGTACCGCGGCGACGGCGATGCCGTCCGGCTCGACCTGGATGACCATGCGGGGGACTACGACTGTGACGGGCCGGTGCATGCGCTGGTCGATCTGGCTCTCGGCAGGGAGGCGACGAACTGCTCGCCGGGCCACGTGGGGGCGCGGGCGGTTGAGGTGACCGAAGCCGCCTACCGCAGCGCCCGGACCGGTGAGGTAACCCGGATCGGATACTCATGAGCACCCGTACCGCCCTGGTGACCGGAACAGCCCAGGGGATCGGGCGGGCGATCGCCCGGGAACTGGCCGCCGGCGGCCTCCGGGTGGTGGGCGTCGACATCAACCCCCACACTGACGCCGCGATCGAGGAAGTGATCGTGGCCGACCTGAGGCGCGTCGAGGAGTGCCTGCGGGTGGTCTCGGAGGCCGGCGAGGTCGACGTCCTGGTCAACAACGCGGCGGTACTGGTCCAGGAGCCGTTCGAGACGTTCGCCATGGACGACTACGACCATGTGATGGCCGTGAACCTGAGAGCGCCGTTCCTGCTGGCTCGAGAACTGGGACCGGAGATGGCTGCAAGGGGATGGGGCCGGATCGTCAATATTTCGAGCATCGGCGCCCGGACAGGTGGCCTGGCGGACTCTTCGGTGTACTCGGCCGCCAAGGCCGGCTTGGTGGCGTTCACCAAGAACTTCGCCCGCAACCTCGGGCCTCGAGGTGTCACGGCTAACGCGATCACCCCGGGAGCGATCCTCACGCCGATGGCGGCCGGGATCTTCGAGCGTGACCCTTCCATCGAAGCCAGGATCACCGCGGACATTCCCCTGCGGCGCTTCGCCCAGCCGGTCGAGGTAGCGACGGTGGTGGCTTTCCTGGCCTCCGACGAGGCCGCCTACGTCAACGGCGCCACCATCGACGTCAACGGCGGCTGGGTGATGACATAGAGGGTCAGGCAGCCCCTGGATGTTGTGGCCTTCCGGCGTGGGGCTCGGTTGGTGGGTAGACCAGCTATGCATCGGTGCGGTCTCCGTCGGGACCGGGGTCCGGAGTCGTCCCGAACGCAAGCGCCGACGCCGCGAACAGGGCTGCGGCGTAGGTGGCTACCGTTCCGAAGCCCCGTGCCTGATAGAGGGCGCCGGCAACGAGGGGGGAGGCGGCTGCCATGAGACCACCCGCGAAGGAAACGATGCCCAGAGCGGTGCTCCCCACGTCGGGTCCCACGAGATCGAAGACGGAAGCGGTCAGCACCGGCTGGTCGGGATAGAGGAACAGGCCCAGGAAGGCCACGGTGGCGGTGAAAGGTATGCCGGTGTCGAACACGACCAGGGCCAGGGCCATCGCCGCTGACCAGATCAACCCCGGAACCATCACCCGCTTGCGTCCCAACCGGTCCGACAGGTAGCCGACCGCCGGTTTGGTGAGGAGCCCGACGACGATGAGCAGACTTATGTGGAACCCCCGGGCGGCCGGACTCAGAGCGAGTGCGTCGTGGAGGTAGAGAGGCAGGATGGTGACGAGGGCCACCAAGGCCATCGCCCGCAGGCCGTACACGAGCGCCAACCTCCAGAGGACCGGGTCTCTCACCAACTCCCGGGTGACTTCCATCCGCCGCCCGGCTGCCGGCCTGTGCACGACGGGTGCGCGCCCGATGCGGGCGAACGCCCAGATGGCGGCCACCGCCAGGGCGAAGGCCGCCAGGGAGTAGGCGCCGAGCAACTCGCGCCAGGTCATGATCAGCAGGAGGGCTCCGGTGGCGATGGGACCGAGCGCATCCCCCATCCCACCTCCGATGCCATGGAACGAGAGTGCCATCCCTCGCCGCCGCCAGAAGTGGTACGAGAGCGAGGCGGAGGCGGGCATGTGCCACACCGAGTGGGCGACGGCCACCATGATGACTCCGGTAACTACCGCGGTGTAGCCGGCCGAGCCGCTGATGACAAGGGCACCCAACCCGCCCGTTACCAGACATGTGGCGAGCAGCCACCGCCAGTATCTCGCCAATGCGTCGGATGCCAACCCTGCGGGTATCTTCACCGCTCCGCTGGCGAGTTCCCGAGCCGTCAGGATGCCGCCGACGGCGACGCTGCTCAGGTTGAAGGCCTGCTGGATCTCGGGGAGAACCACGACGAAGCTCTGCACGATCCAGTGGAACACCGCGTGGCCGACCACTAGGGCTGGAACCATCACCAACCCGGGGTACGATGCGGCCGTTTCGCTATGTTCGGGGAACGGATCAGGACTGGTCATCGACTTGGCCGGGTGGTTGAGCGGGCCAGTAGCAGAGTAGACAAGCCGCTATAGGACCGGCCCGACTGTCGGGGGATCGGTCATTCGACCCGCAAGGTCCCGGAGGCGCCGACCTCGAGCACGTCGGCGAGCACGAACCTGGCTGCGAGATCGTGCATACCAGGTTCAACCGCTGTGCCGGGTATGGATACGACCATCGTCTGGTCACGGCGGACGTAGAAGCCGGCTAGCGGTCCCAGCCGGTCGATCTGCGCGTCGGTGTGGCCCTCGCCTACCGACGGGTTGGCCAGCGTGGCCCGTGCGGTGTCGACCGGCTGACCATCGATCGTCAGGGAACTCATCCCCGTTATGTATTTGGACTGGGGGTGGGGGTTGTACAGTCCGAACCGCAGCGAGCCGTCCTCCAGCCGGCCAGAGCCGGCGACCACCTCCAGATCCCCGGACTGGAGCCTCGACACCAGCTCGCGAAGCATGACCCAACTGTCCGCCCGCTCGCCCGCTGCGAACCCTTCGATGATCCGGGCCAGTCGTTGCACCGCGTGGTCGGCCATGGCAGCACCCCACTCCCGGCTGGCGGTGAACCGGGGGTTGGCCGCGTACACGCCGACATGTTCCGCTTCCGGATCGTCCTCGAGGGTGGTCAGGTCGACGGTATGGGGGTGGAACTCCATCAGGTAGGAGGTCTCCACCTTGGCGCCGTGGTCGTGGATGTCGCCCTCCATCCGGGCATTGAGTTCGTTCCACACAGTGGTGAGGGCGTTCACGTCGGGGTATTCGGCCATAACCCGGTCCGTCTCCTCCCGCAGCACGTGGAGATGGTCGAGGGCGCCGTGCCCCGAGAACGCGACGATCACCTTGAAGCCTCCTTCGGCGAGTTGGCGGAGTATCGGCCGTACTACCGAGCGGAGGACATCCACATCGACCACGATGCCGTGCGGGAGCGGCAGCACCCCCGACGCCAGCCAAAGGGGAGGGAGGACCAGGCCGCCGGTGATGGCTGCCGTCCGGTGGCACATGTTGTCGGCGGTCAGCATGTCCACGCCCAGGGGCAGGTGCGGTCCGTGATACTCGACGCACCCGACCGGGAGAAAGACGATCGGCGTCTCCTCCAATACCTGCCGCATCCGGGCAGGACGCACGAACTCGTAGGCGGTGGGGTCGAGGGACGGATCGGTCACAGGGCCGTATCCTAGGTGATTAGCTCCTCGTCGGTAGTCGATAGTCTATAGTTAGGAATCGGTACCGATCGTTAGATCGGGTTGTCATTTGCCATCCTCTATAGCACTGTTTGGGTCTCGCGGTTACGCCGAGGGGCTCTTCGCGAGGGGGGCTGCGAGGGGTCTGAGTCCAGGAACAGACGTATACAAGTTACAGATGTGCTATACAGCGTTGTGTAGCAATTCGTAGAGTACGGTGGTTTCCAGTCAGATCCCTTGGGAATCCTCGTATGGAACTGAGATCTCAGGCAGGGCCGCCGGCCACGTTTCTACACCTTTATACACCTAAGAGTGTATAATGCGGGGATGACTCGAACCAACATCGACATCGACGATGATCTCATCAACCGCGCCATGAGGACGTTCGGACTGCGTACCAAACGGGAAGCGGTCCATCTCGCTCTGGAACGTCTCCTCGGAGGGGGACCGATGAGCATCGAGGAGCAGCTGGACATGGAGGGCGTCGGCTGGGACGGAGACTTGGACGCCATGCGCTCGGATCGGTTCGGTGGTTGGGACACCGGTGCTGATAGCTGACACATCGGCCTGGATCGAGTTCTTGAGAGCGACCGGATCCTTCCCGGCCGGGCGTCTTCGGAAAGCCATCTCCGAGCGGGAGGTGATCGTAATCGACCCGATCCTGACGGAGGTGATGGCCGGTGCTCGCCGGGATGCCGTTGCACGAACGCAGCGACTGCTGGAGGCCCAGCACGTCGAGGCACTGTTCCCCAGGCTCGATTGGCTCGATGCCGCAACCATCTACCGGGAGCTCGGATGGCGTGGAGTGACGGTTCGCTCACAGATCGACGCCCTGATCGCCACGGTCGCTATCCGCCTGGATGTTCCCGTGCTGCACCACGACCGCGACTTTGCATACATAGCTAGCTACACATCGCTACGGGTCGTCGTGACCTGAACGGCCACAGCGGGACTTCGAGACTCGGAGTTTCCTAAGGTAGCGGGCGCCGGATTGGGAGGCTGAAAAGTGAGATCGCGACCGAGGGCGATGGTTACCGGGGCTGCCAGCGGGATAGGAGAGGCTGCGGCCCGGCGCCTGCTCGACGAGGGATGTTCGGTTCTCGCTGTGGACATCAACGAGTCGGGCTTGGAGCAGATCGCCGCCGCGGGCGCCGAGCCGCTGGTAGCCGATCTGGCCGACCTCGAGGATCGGGCGAGGGTCATTGCGGCGGGGCGGGGGATCGACTACCTCGTCAACGCGGCCGGGATCATCCGCCTCAAGGACCTGTCCGAGTTCACGGTGGACGACTGGCGCGAGATCTTCACTATCAACGCCGAGGCCATCTTCTTCCTGTGCCAGGGCATCGGGCCCACCATGCCGCCGGGCAGCGCAATCGTCAACCTGTCCTCCAGCTCCGCCAAGCTTTCCAACACGGTCGAAGCGGCGGTCTATGCGGCCTCGAAGACGACCATCCTCTCCGTCACCCGCTCCTTCGCCTACGGGCTGGCCAAGATCCCGGTGCGGGTCAACGCGGTGTGCCCGGCCATCATCGACACGCCCATGCAGGACAAGGTGCTCGAGCAGGTGGCGCCCATCCGGGGCATGACCGTCGAGGAGCTGACCGAGGCCCGTAACGCCTCCGTACCCCTGGGCAGAGCGGCATCGCCCGAGGAGCTGGCGGGACTGATATGGTTCCTGCTCGGTGAGAAGCCCGGCTACATGACCGGCCAGGCGGTGAACTACGGAGGAGGCTACGTCACATGGTGAACGAGGACCTTCGGCGGATCCACCACATAGGCATAACTGTGAGGGACATCGACCGGTCGGTGGAGTTCTGGCGGTCGTTCCTCGGGGTCGAGCCCCGCTGGCGGCAGATCCTCAACGCGCCCTACCTCGGCCGGGTGACCGGCTACCCCGGCGTGAACATCGATGCCACCATCATCGATCTACCGGGGGGACCGGTCCTCGAGATCCTCAACTACCTGGTCGAGGACAAGAACCCGAACTCTTCCGAGACCGCCAATCCCGGCAACGTCCACATCTGCATCGAGGTGGAAGACATCGACGCCATGTGGAACCGGGCCGTGGAGTCCGGCGCTACCCCTGTGAGCCCCGGCCCCGTCGAGATCACCGCCGGGCCTAACACAGGCGTGAAGGCCTGTTACCTGCGCGATCCCGACGGCATCACGCTGGAGTTGTTCAGGCCGGTCGGCTAGCCCGGCGGAACCCCTCAAGTAGGATCGCTCCGCAGACGATCCGTCAGGAGCCCCATGAAGGTCGCAAGAGTCGAAGCAATCCCGGTCAGCTACCCGGAACCCAACGACTTCAACGCCATCCGCCATCTCTGCCTGGTGAAGCTCACCGCCGACGACGGGACGGTGGGCTGGGGCGAGTCGGTCACCATGTGGCCGGAATCCAGTTTCGCCACCAAGTCGATCATCGAGGGGATGGCTGAGCTGGTCATCGGCAGGGATCCTCTCCACAACGACGTGATCTTCCGCTCCCTGAAGGACCGGGCCTGGTGGTACGGCTACGAAGGTGGAATCGCCAGCTTCGCGATCGCCGCGCTCGACATTGCCCTCTGGGACCTGAAGGGCAAAGCCCTCGGCGCCAGCGTCCTCGACCTCCTGGGAGGCCCGGTCAACGAGCGGTTGCCGGCCATCGCCTCCTCTCACGCCCACTTCGAGTCGATCCCGGAGATGGCGGAGGAGGCGGTCGAATGGCTGGCTACCGGGCTCCAGGGAGTGAAGGTGGGATTCGGCAAGCGGGGTAAGGCTCGTCTCGGTTTCGAGCACGACCGGGACGTCGAGTACGTGCGGCAGATGCGGGAGGCCATCGGACCGCACAGGAGCCTGATGATCGACCTGGGGTGGGTCATCAGATGGGACGTGATGACCGCCATCAAGAGGACCCAGGCCTTCGACGAGTACGACATCGACTGGATAGAGGAACCCCTCGGCGATTGGGACCCGGAGGGCTACGCCAACCTGCGTTCCAAGACCAAGACGCTCATCGCCTACGGCGAGAAGGAGTGGACCATCCGGGGCTTCGAGCGGGTCTTGGCGACCGGGACGGTCGACGTGGTCGGATGCGATCCGGGCAGGGCGGAGGGCATAACCGGGTTCAAGAGGATGGCGGACCGGGTCGAGCAGCACCGGCGGCAGGCCAACGCCCATGCCTGGTCGTCGTCCATCGTCACCGCGGCCAGCCTGGCGGTGAGCTTCAGCAGCAGCGCCTGCAAGCTGTTCGAGTTCAAGCCCCTCGAGAACCCGATGCAGCACGAACTTGTTGCAGAGCCGTTCGACCACGAGGCCGGATGGGTGTACCCGCCGTTGGGCGCGGGGCTCGGAATCGAAGTCGATGAGAGAGTCGTGGATCGCTACCGCACCGAACGGGTGCTGGGCTGAGCCGCAGCTAGGAAGGAGGGACCATGGCGTGGAGCATCGCTTCCGGACTTGAAGGGAAAGGGGTGATCGTTACCGGAGCCGCCGGAGGGATCGGTCGGGCCACGGCCGAGGCCTTCGCGACCACCGGCGCGCGGGTGATGGCGGTCGACCTCCACCAGGCAGCCGCGGACGAGGTGGTGGCGGGGATGGAAGGCGAGGGTCACATCGCAGTGGGCATGGACCTGAGAGACCTCGACGCGCACCGCGCCCTGATCACCCGGGCCTGCGACGAGTTGGGCAGCCTCAAGGCGCTGGCCCACCTGGCGGCGGTACTGGCCCGCCAGGACTCCGTGGACGACGTGACGGAGGCCGACTGGGACTTCCAGCTGGACACCAACCTCAAGGCCAGCTTCTTCCTCGCCCGGTGCGCGGCCGATGCGATGATCGAAGCCGGCGGGGAAGGGAGCATCACGCTGTTCTCCTCCCAGGGATGGTGGACGGGCGGCTTCGGCGGTTCGGTTGTCTACTGCGCCTCGAAGGGAGGGATCGTCTCGATGACCAGAGGCCTGGCCCGCACCTACGGTCCCCATCAGATCCGCGTCAACGCCATCGCGCCCGGACTGGTCGACACCCCCATGCTCATGGACGACCTGGCCCCCGAGGTGTTCGAAGCCCTGAAGGCCGCCACCCCGCTGAAGCGCGTCGCCGATCCCTCCGAACTCGGGGGAGTGGTGGTGTTCCTGGCCAGCGACCACGCCTCCTACGTGAGCGGAGCCACCCTCAACGTGAGCGGCGGCTTCCTGATGTACTGATGGGCAACGGACCAGACAAGGAGTCTCGGCAAGTGGGCACGAGGGCGGTTCGACCTGATACTGCAATCGAGTCGGACCAGGCCGACCAGGACGCCGAGACTCCGTACGAGATCTTGAGCCGCTTCGACCTCGGACCGGGTGGGTATGCGGTTGCGTCGGCCAGTAGGGCGAAGGAAGCGGTGGTCAAGGTGATCAGGGAGAAGCACGGTCGGTGATCCTTATGGATGTCGCTCCTGGGTGACCGAACTCGGAGCGACGGAGGACGGCGACGTGTCACACCCCCGTTGCATACTGGCAAGTAGCTGCAAACACCACCGGTCCGTTGCCGGTACCGATCGGACCGGGGCGGGGATCATGTGGGAGCCAACCCTTGCGGGGGATGGCGAGACGCGTTCGTAGACTGCGGAGGTGGCGGTTGGGGGTGGGCCCGACGGATGGATCCGCCCGGCCGGGGGCGGTTTTCGCGTTCTCGGGTCCCCTTCGGCGGCGGTCCGCTGCGGTGCTCGTCCGGGTGGTAGGCCCGGCTAGCTCGCCGCGTGGTCCAGTAGGACCTTGCCGATCGTGCGGTCGCTCTGAACGGTGCGCATCGCCGAATCCGCTTGCGTCCAGGGCAACCGGTGCGTCACCAGCGGGCTGACGGCCGCCGGGTCGCTTGCGATCAACTCCAGCGACCTGGCGAATTGGTCGCGGGATGCGGCGGCGCCCCTGATGGTCAGCTCGCGGACCACCACGTCGATGGTGTTCGCCGCCAGCCGAGCCTCCAGACCGATGCCGGTGAGGACCACGGTCGAAGCTGGTGGGGCGATGTCCAAGGCTTGGGCAACCGCCGCAGAAACGCCGGTTACCTCGATGATGGCGTCTGGCCCGCTGCTCCATCCCGCTTCCACCAGGACATCCTCCAATTCGTCAGGACTAGCTGTTATCTGCGCTCCCATGGCTTCGCCCAACTCCCTGCGAGCAGGTTCCGGCTCGGAGAGGGCCACCGCCAAGCCCGCCAGCGAGCCGACTAGTACGGTGAGGAGCCCGGCCGGTCCGCCCCCCAGCACGAGTAGGTGCTGTCCGGCGGTGAGGCCGCTGAGCCTCACGAAGTGGAGGGCGCAAGCGAGGGGTTCGATGAAGATCGCCTCCTCCGCCACGAGGTCGTCCGGCAGCTTCGTGGTTCGCCACGCCGGAGCGGTGAACAGGTTGGCGAAGCACCCGTCCCGGGTGATTCCCATGTGCCGGCTGTCCAGGCAAACGTTGGGCAGACCGCGTACGCAGGAGGTGCAGGTTCGGCACGGGAACAGCGGTTCCACCACCACCCGGTCCCCCAAGCGCGGAACGGAGGCACCGTAGGCGTTCCATCCGTCCCCCGGCCCGACCTCGATCACCTCCGCCACGGACTCATGACCGAGAACCACGGGGAGAGCCGGCTCCGACACCCCCTCCAGGTAGACGTGGACGTCGGTCGAGCACACCCCGCTGACGATCGGTCTGAGCAGGAACTCTCCCCGGCCGGGCGCGGGATCGGGCAGATCGATGACACCACCCGAGCCGACCCCGGTCATCTGAAAGGCCCTCATCCAGCTACCTCCCCTTCGACAGTCCCGGGATCACGCCCGAACTCCCTAGATGATGGATGCTAATGCTAACCATAACTACCAACGACCAACTACCTACACCATGGCAATGGGCCGCATGGCGAAACCTCCGGTGATGCCCCGCAGTTTGGGCAACAGGGCCACGTAGCAGAACTCGTATCTCCGGTCCGCGGCCAACTGTTCGAGATAGTGGAGTTCCGCGATGTGGACCCCGTGGTCCACCAGCAGGTACTCGTGGACAGGGTGCCAGCTGTCACCGTCCACCGCCGGGAACACCTCCAGCATCGAAGTGTCGCTGCCGACTAGGACGGAGCCGTGCTCCTCGATGAGCCAACGGGCAGCCGCCAGGTTCAACCCGGAAGTATCCGGGCCCCTCAGCTTCTCGTGGTCAGAGCCGGCCTCACCCCACGATCCCAGCGAGCCGGTCCGGATCAGTACGACATCTCCCACTCGCAGTTCCACCTGCTGGCCGGCCGCAGCGGCCTGCAGATCCTCCGGGCCGATGGCGGTTCCCGGCGCCAGGACCTCGACCCCGTGCAGCGAGGCGATGTCGAGAAGCACCCCGCGGGCGACTATCGGCGGCGTCGTGTCGGCGCTCGCCTTTCGCGGGCCGAAGTCCCCACCGTCCTCCGACCAGGTGTAGCCGTTGTACCACTGGTCGCCACCGCCGGTGGTCAGGTGACCGAGGCCGTCGATATGAGTCCCGATGTGATCCGAGCAGATCACGAGGCCCGAGATGAACGCCATTTCCTTGGTGTTCGTGGACGGATCGAGCATCGGG
Organism: Candidatus Spongiisociaceae bacterium; assembly: GCA_965219685.1. Lineage (GTDB taxonomy): Bacteria > Actinomycetota > Acidimicrobiia > Spongiisociales > Spongiisociaceae > JAPPFW01. Next base: position 3,885,254 of record CBDCOH010000002.1, read on the forward strand.
ATGTCCTGCTGGCGCTTGGCCCGTGCCGGTGTACGGAACGAAGCGACCTCCGTCGCCGGATGGACCGGCGAACGGAACGATGTCCGGTCGATTGGGAGCCCGAGATCGTACATCCGCCCCTCGGCGACAAGGGCCAGGGCAGCCAGCACGGAGGACGGAGAGATGGCGTTGAGCGCCCCGATCTCGTCGTCTTCGCCCCACGACCAGCCCCACCCGATCCCTTTGCGCCAGCCCCGTTCCGTCATACGGGGTGGCGGCCCGGAAGGTCATCCATCTGACCTCACCTCCAAACGCCTGGGCCTTACGATTCTCCGAGTCTTAACCGACGATAGTTCGTTGTCCGTTGTCCGGGCATCGGCTAACGGGCAGCGGATGAGTGGTGAGTGGTGAGTGGTGAGTGGTGAGTGGTGAGTGGTGAGTGGTGAGTGGTGAATGGTGAATGACTCTGGAGGGTACTCGACTACCGAGCCAGGACCGACCACGATGAGCTAGCCAGGTGTGGCAACGGGAAACGGCCCACGCCGCCGGCCCCCGCGCCGTGAGGGACGCGGGGGCCGGTTTGCCGGTTGGGCCGATCTACTGAACGACTGCCCTGTCGCTCTCCTAGAAGCCCGGTACTCCGAGGTCTGCGCAGGACTGCGCGAAGGCGCTGTCCATGGCCTCGGCGATCTCCTGGGCGGTCTTCTGGCCTACGAAGAGCTCTGACAGGAAGGTGAACAGGTCACCGAACGAGCAGAGCAGTCGCGGGTCGAGCGCTGCCGCCGCCGGGTACTCGCTGGCGGCTGCCTGGCCCGTCTTCACAGGTGTCGGCAACGCGTCGGGATCCGGCACCGGGTGGTTGGGATATCTCGACGGCTCGAGAGCCTTCTCAAGATACAACGGATAGCCCTCGCCGGTTATGTACTCGACGTATGCACGGGCCGCGGCCTCACGTTCCGAGTCGCCTGTCTTCGGGAGCAGGACTCCCCAGTGGTCCGCTCCGTAGAGCCAGACGGCTGTCTCGGCGTAGGAGATCGGCAGGAAACCGACCTTTTCCTCCACCGCCTCGGGCCCGAAGGCCCCCAGCAGGTCCGGGATGCAGAAGGATGCGCAGGCCCAGATGGCGCCCTCGTCCTCCATGAAGCTGGTCATCGACGTCGAGAAGTCGATCGCCTCGGCGTTCTCCTGGAAGCAGTCGGCGTCCTTCATGTCGCGCAGCGCCTGGAGCCGCTTGACGAACTCGGGATCGGTGAAGCTGGCCTGGCCGCCCTGGAGCCGCTCGACCAGGTCGGGATTGGCGACCAGGTAGTCGGCGATCATCGCCTGCTGGACGACCCATCCCATGAACGTGGAGGCCTCGCCGATGATCACGGGCGTCGTGCCGGCGTCGCGGGCCGCGCTGCAGAACGAGAGCATCTCGTCCAGCGTGCCCGGAAGCTCGAGACCCAGGTCCGCTACCACCTTCTTGTTGTACAGCATCCCGTTCACCGTCGGCGCGGTCAACGGCGCCCAGTAGCGGACACCGTCGATCACCCCGAACGGGGAGAGTGCGGGAGTGATGTTGTCGGTGAAGGCCATGCCGTCCACCGACAGGAGGTTCTCGGCCGGATTGAGCGTTGCTATGACGCTCGAGAATCCCTCTAGGTAGAGGATGTCCGGCCGCTCACCCGCCGCCCATCGCGGCAGGACGTTGTCCGACGCGGTCGGCGGGATCATCGTGACCTCGATCGTGGCCCCGGTCAGTTCCTGGAACCCCTCGGTTATGGCGTCGATGCCCGCCTGGTCCCAGTTGGGCCGCCACAGTTGAAGCTCCACACCCTCGAACGGCAGCGCAGGCTCCTCCTCGGTCATCGCCGTGGTATCCGGCGCCGCGGTCGTGGTGGGGGCCTCCGTTGCTTCGGTTGCCGCCACCGTTGCTTCGGTTGCGGCCACCGTTGCCTGGGTCGTGGCCACGGTCGTGGTGACCTCGGCCTCGTCCTCGCCGCATGCGAACGCGACCAAGGCCATGGCTACTCCAAGAATGATCAGGCGTGTAGTTGGTTTCTGTCCCACTGCTTACTCCTCTCGGCTGGTGGGTTAGTGGTTTCTGGGGGAAAGGCCTTTGGGGTCATGCCTACCGCTCGGTTCCGCTCAGGCCATGGACCATGTACTTCTGGACGAAATAGAAGATGGCGATCATCGGGACGCTCGTCACCACAACGTCTGCGAAAACGAGGTTCCACTTGTAGGACGCGGCGGCCGTCGATCCGGTGGCGAACCGGAACAGGGAAAGGATGAGCGTGTTGTTGTCCGGATCGTTGAGCAGCATGAAAGGGTTCAGGAAGTCGTTCCAGACCGCCACCATCACGATCACCGTCGTGGTTATCAGGGCGGGCCGCAGCAACGGGATGATTATCCGGACGAGGATGTCGATGTTGGAGGCCCCGTCGATTCGCGCCGCCTCCTCGAGGTGGCGGGGAATGGTGCGGATGAACCCGATCATCAGGAAGACGCCGAGCGGGATGAAGAGCGCCGCATAGAACAGACCCAGCCCGAGTAGCCCGCCGTAGATCCCGATCCGCTTGAGGGTGAAGATCGTCGCCACGATCGCCGGCGGGACGACCAGGCCGACCAGCATCGCGTACCGCAGCGGGGTGAGCAGGCGAGACGAACTCCGCACCATGGCCCAGGATGCCGCAGCAGAGAGGACCAGGATCAGCGGGATCGCGATCGCCAGAACGATGGCGTTGTTCAGGAACCCTTGGACCAGTTCCCCCTCCGCGAAGACCACCCCGTAGTTCTCGGTGGCCATCCAGGCCTCGGGCAGACCCAGGCTGGGCGACACCGTCTCCTGGTAGGGCTTGAGGGAGTTGACGATGACGACCCAGATCGGCGCCCCGACCACCACTATGGCAACCACCGCCAGCACGCCCACCCGCGTACTTCCTGCCAGCCGGCGCAGCGGGAGCCGGGTGGTGGTCATAGGGTCACCTCGCTACGGCGTAGCTTGGCTACCAGGCCGATCATCAGGAGGAAGATCGATCCATACAGGACGGTGCTGAGAGCTGCGGCGGATGCGAACCGACCCTCCCCGAATTCCTGGATGATCAGGAAGTTGAGTACTTCGGTCGTCCTCCCGGGGCCGCCGTCGGTCAGCACCACGATGGTCTCGAAGACGTTCAGGGAGACGATCAGGGAGACGACGACCGCGAAGGTCATCGCCGGCGCCAGCAGCGGCAGCTTGACGTACCGGATCAGGGCGATCGGTCCGGCGCCGTCGATCTTCGCCGCGTCGATCGCATCCGTCGGGATCGAGATGAGCCCGGCCAGGAACACGATCAGGATCATCGGGAACCAGCGCCAAGCCGTGGCAAGAGCGACGACGGCGAGGGTCAGTGTGCCGCTTCCGAGCCATGGGATCTCTATATCATTACCGATCATGGTCGACAGGACCGTGTTCACGGTTCCTTTGAGCCCGAGCAGAGCACGGAAGACAAACCCGGCCGCCAAGGGCGACAAGACCAGTGGCACTAGGAACACGGTGCGCAATATCCGGTTGCTACGAGTGTTGCGCTCGAGACCCAGGGCGAGGAGGAGCGAACCCACAACCATCGCTCCTGCGCAGATGACGGTGAACTGCAACGTGCGGAAGATCGTCGGCCAGAGCAGGCCGTTCTGGTCGAGTCGGCGGTAGTTCTCCAGTCCTATCCACTCCAGATCCGACCTGAACGCCGTCCACGAGAAGAGGGACAGGGCCGCGTTGATGAAGAAGGGCAGTAGATAGAGGCCGATGACCAGCAGAGACGCCGGCCCGGCCAGTACCACCAGGTCCCGGATGGTGAAGTCACGCAGGGCCCGTTTGCCGGACCGCCCGGCGTCCCCCCGTCCGGTATCGGATACCGGGCTACGAGTCGCTGAGAGTCGCGTTCTTGAAGAGGCCACGTTCCTCGCTTACCGAGGCATCCGCCGGTGGATGCAAACTGCAAGGAGATCGCTGAGTTTGGGTAGCGATCGGATGGGTCGTCGTCTGACCGTGACGTTAACAGGCAACGGGTAACCGGGTACGGGCAAAGACGCGTCCACCCGAGGTCCCCAAGCCGGTCCCAGATGTTGATCACTAGACGGGTAGCTCCAAGGGATGTGACCAGAAGCGACCGAACTCTACGATTTGCTACACAACGCTGTACAACACATCTGTAAGTCGTGTGCCCCTGTTCCTGGAGGCGGGCCCCGGGGCTGGCATTTCGTAAGGAGCCACCCGCGGCGCCAACGCGAGACTCCAACAGTGCTAGGGAGGATGGTAAGTGATCCGAGGTAACGTTAACCGTCGAGCACCAACTAGAAACTATAGACTACCGACTAGGAACTGATCATCTAGGCTTCCGGTGCGGCGAGAGGGGCTTGACATGAGGGACGACTTCGCAGGGCAGGTCGTGATCATCACGGGGGCTTGTGGCGGGATAGGCGAAGCGATCGTCAGGTCGTTTGCCGCGGCCGGAGCAAGCGTCGCTTTGTGTGACACGCGCGAACCGGAGCTTGATGAGTTGACCGGGCAACTGCGGAGCGAGGGGGCAGTGGTCAAGAGCCGAGTGGTGGATGTAACCGACAACGACGAAGCCGAGGCATTCTGCTCGGCCGTGGTGCGGGACCTGGGATCGATCGACCATCTGATCAACACGGTCGGCGTGGTCGACCATGTCGGTGACGTGGTGCAGCTCTCGCTCGAGTCCTGGAACAAGTGCCTGTCGACGAACCTCACGTCCGCATTCATAATGGCTAAACACGCCGTGCCTCACATGATCTCCGCCGGCGGCGGGTCGATAGTCAACATCGCATCGGTGTCGGCCTTCGGCAACCAGTTCGGAGCCATGGCCTACTCGGTTTCCAAGGCGGGCATGGTGTCTCTCACCAAGAGCGAAGCCGTCGATCTGGCTCAGCACAACATCAGGGCGAACGCGGTCTGTCCGGGATCTGTTTACACCCCGCTGGTCGATCTGGCGGTCGTGCTGACTGCGGCGGACACGGGACGAACCCCCGATGAGACCCGGGCCGACTGGGAGGAGCAGTACCCGACCGGTCGCTTCTCGCATCCCCATGAGGTAGCCGACCTGGTCCTGTTCCTCGGCTCTCCCCGGGCGGCGAACATCACCGGTTCCAGCTTCGTGGTCGACGGGGGTTTGACCGCACTCCTACCCGAACGGTAGGAGTCCCGAACGTGGGCTCCTCGGGCCCTGCATCTTCTACCAGCCGCCAGGTTGCCGTCATCACGGGCGCGGCCGGGGCGATCGGCGCGGCGATTGCCCGTACCTTCGTCGTCGCGGGTATCCGGGTGGTTCTCGGGGATGTGAGAGATGCAGAGCTGCGCCGGTTGGCGACCGAACTCGGGGGCAGTTCCGTTGCGGTGGCCTGCCCGGCCGACGTGAGTCGGCCGGACGACTTGCGCCGACTGGTAGCAACGGCTCCCGAGACCTTCGGCAGGCTGGATGCCCTGGTCAACGTGGCCGGGATCACCCACGTCGACGACATCCTGGACATCTCGCTGGATACGTGGCGCCACGTTCTGGCGGTCAACCTGGAGGCTCCACTGCTGGCATCGCAGCAGGCGGCTCGGATCATGTCGGCGCAGGACATCGACCCCGACACCGAGAGACGGGGAATCATCGTCAACATCAGCTCGCAGGGCGCCGAGTTCCCGATCCCGACTTCTGTGGCATACGGCGCCAGCAAGGCGGCGCTCAACTATCTCTCGAGAACTCTCGCCGCGGCACTCGAGCAGAGCGCCATCGCCAGCACCGTCGTCTACCCGGGTATGGTCTACGAGGGCATGTGGAAGTGGGTGAACAGGCAGCGAGGCCAGTTGTGGGGGCACGATTTCGATGAAGTGGTCCGGCGGGACCTCGCGGAGACACCGACCGGTAGCTTCCAGGATCCCGCGGAGCTGGCGCGGATAGTGCTCTACGCCGTTGCAACTCCCGGGATGGTGACTAGCGGCAGGATCATCTGGTCCGAAGCCCATCTCGAATGGTGAACCTGTTGGACCTCGCCCGCGGGCCTTGCGACGGCCGCCCTTGCCGGCGCATGCCGCTCCGCTGCTCCACAGCCTGACCACGAGAGAGAACGGAAGGAACTCATGCTAATCGAGTCGGTGGAACCGCTCCTTTTCTACCAGTGGCTGGTGGTCCGGATAGAGACCGACAGCGGCATAGTCGGCTACGGGCCGGCGGCCCATTGGGGATTCCCGGAGTCCGTGGAGCGGATCGTCAACTCATTCCGGGACAAGCTGGTGGGTAGCGATCCGCTGCGGATCGAGCAGCACTGGGACCGCCACTTCCACTGGAAGCCCTTCCGTGACGGGGTGCTAACCGCGGCCATCGCCGCGGTCGACATCGCGCTCTGGGACATCGCCGGGCGGCACTTCGGCGTGCCTGCCTACCAGTTGCTGGGCGGGAAGCAGCGCGACAGTGCCCGGCTCCACCTTCTCGTGTTCGACGGACCCAACTCATCGGTCGAAGAACTGGTGGAAGCGGTGAGCGACGCTATATCGCAGGGCTACACGGCGGTCAAGATAGATGCCCTGCCCGACTATCTCGTCGAGAAGCAGCAGACGTACAGCGGAACGCTTCAGGTGGTCGTGGACCGGGTCGCTGCGGTCCGCGAGACCATAGGGTGGGATCGTGACCTGATCCTCGAGATACACCGGGATCTCAGCCCGGGCGAAGTGGTGGCGCTGACCACGGAACTGGAGCGCTTCCGCCTCTACTACATCGAGGATCCGATCCCGCCCCACAGCGTCGATTCCCATGGAGATGTCGTCCGCAAGATGCGAGTCCCGGTGGGAGCGGGCGAGCGCGCCAACACCATCTGGGAGTTCCGCGAGCTGCTGAGCCGGGGAGTCGGCTTCCTGCGGCCTGACATCGGCCTGGCCGGTGGTCTGACCCACTGCCGCAAGATCGCCGCGCTGGCTGAGTCGTTCCACGCCGAGGTGATCGCCCACAACGCCTTCTCGCCGTTGCTCACCGCCGCCACCCTGCAGCTCTATGCCTCGATACCCAACTGCGGGACCCTCGAGTTCATACCGTGGGAGGAGGAACCTCCTCGGACGGAGATGCTCAGGACTCCGTTGACCCGTGAGGGCGGCTTCATGGTGGTTCCGGAGGGTCCCGGGCTGGGCGTAGATCTGGACCCGGCCATCCTCGAGCTCCCGTACGCCCGCTGGAAGTATCCGGAGGATGTCCGGATGCGCGACGACGGCTCGGTGTTCAGGAAGTAGCCACCCGGGACCCGACCGGGACCGGAACGTCAGATGCGGTAGTAACGCTCCGCATTCCGCGCGAAGAGTTTGTCCTGCTCGTCAGAGGAGAAGTCGGCGATCACCCGGCGGTAGGCCTCCAGCAGGGTGTCGAAGTCGCTGTACAGGCGGTCCACCGGCCAGTTCGTGCCGAACATGCACCGGTCCACTCCGAATATGTCGATGGTCTCGAGGATCCACGGGCGGATGCTGTCGACGGTCCAGTTCCGGTCCCGCATGCCGAGCCCCGAGATCTTGACAACCATGTTGGGCGCCCGGGCGAACGTCTCCATACCCATACGCCACTGGCGGAAGCACTCGACCGTCCTCTCGTAGGGGAGGCCGGTGTGGGTGACCACTACCAACATGTCCGGGAAGGAGCGCGCCAACCGTAACCCGGCGCCGGCCCGCTCCCACTCGCCGTTCAGGTCGAAGGAGAGGCCGCGTCGCGCCAGCTCGGCTACTCCCCGCCGGAAGTCCGGTTCGTCCAGCATGTCGTCGTGACCCATCATGCGGACACCCCGCATGTTCGCGCTCTCGCAATGACGGTCCAACTCCTCGCCCGCGTCCGGGCTCCGGAAGTCGGTGTGGGCGACGATCCCGTGCGGGAAGCCGTGGACATCAGCGATCGATTGGAGCCATCTGGTCTCGACGGTCGGGTCCGGCCCGCTGAAGTCCGCCTGCACATGGACCGACTTGACCACGTTCTGGGGTGCGTAGTCGGCGAGCAGGTCCTCGATCAGGTAGTCCTGCCTGATGGATGCGTAATCACCCAGGTAGTCCGTCTCCCCCGGAGTGCCGTCCCCGGTCAGCCACGCGTAGGGAAACGAGTCGAGATCCCACAGGTGGTGATGGGTGTCTACGAGTGCCGGGGTCGGTTCCACACCCGCGGAGGATAGCGTTCGACACACGGTGACCCTGCCCGCCTGGCGACACTCGATGGTAGGAGACCGTCCATCAACCGCCGTGTTCCACAGCTCTAGTCGCGTTTCTATCGCTACCGACTGCCGCTATTGTGCTTACTAATCAATTATGACTAATATTATCTCCTCAACTTTTCACACTGCTATCGAAAGGGATGGACACCAATGGGGGCTACCTACGTCGAAGTGACGGTTCGCAATCCCGCCGGTCTCGGCAGGTCATGGACCGGTTCGTTCCTGGCGGACATGGGCGCTTACGACTCGATGGCGCCGAGATCGGTTCTTGAGGCGATCGGGCTCGAACCGGTGTCCACCCGCGAGTACGAGTTGGCCGACGGCACCATCGTCACCTACGACATCTGTGCCGCGGTGCTCGAGTTCGAGGGGGTGTTCGTCGCCAACATGGTCATCTTCGGCGAGGAGGGAGTCGAGCCGCTGCTCGCGGTGACGGCCCTCGAGTCAGGCGGCTTCCAGATGGATCCCCGGCGCGAGGAACTGAAGCGTCTGCCGACATCGCGTTTGTAGCGTGGGCATCGACGGGAACCGGTCCCGGGTTCAACATTGACGCCGCGCGGCGTCACCAATAGCGGCGCTCAGGCGAGTTCGTAGTCGAGGACGTAGGAGTGCTTACCCTCGTCGTTGTCGATCTGTAGCGTCCCGGAGATTCCGGCCAGTTCTCCGGTGCCCGAGTCCGGCACGATCGTGACCGCAAGCCGGGCATCGCCCCTGTCCATCACTCCGCTGTGCTGGAGCACGAAGGAGCCCGACTTTCCGCCCACCGAGCCCGTGAAGTGCTCGATGGCCACGTAGCCGGCCGAACCGGGTGTACCGGTGAAGGCTGCGATCATCTGAGCCTCCGAGCCGCCGACCATGTCGCCGGAGAACTCCTTGCGCACGACGCTGCGGTTCAGCTTCAGCCCGTCCTGTTCCAGGAACGGTGGCTCGGGCTCGATGTTGACATCCATGGGTCCGCGGGCCGTGGGCATGACCACATCCTCCACCTCGTGTCGCGACATGCTAGCCAACGACGGGTGTCCCGCAGATATGCGCGGACTCGGACGTCGGTGCTCGCCGGCACCGCCAACTCCGGCCTGCCGGCCCTGCTCCGGTGACTGCGTGATCCCCAGCCTCCGGGTGAGTTAAGCGAATGGATCGACATCTGTCTATATAGGTGATAGTCTATATATTCTATGCGGACTCGACCTATGTGGGGACCAATCGGACAGGCGATCCCATGGATCGGCTAGCGGCGTTGCTGGTTCAGGTTGGTGGCGACATCGTGTCCACCCTGCGGTTGACCTGGCCGTTCCTTCTCGTCTCCATCGTCGCCGCGGCCGCCCTGGCCACATTTGTCGGGACCGAACGCCTGGAGGCATGGTTGCGGCGGCGTATCTGGGTGGGAGTAGTAGGAGCGGTGGCACTGGCCAGCCTTACCCCCTTCTGTTCCTGCGGGACCACCGCGGTGATCATCGCCGGAATGGCCTCCTCGACACCCTGGGCGCCATTGGTAGCGTTCATGGTGTCCTCCCCGCTCACCAGTCCCGCGGAGTTGCTGCTGTCGGCCGGACTCATGGGCTGGCCCTTCGCCCTCGTTTTCTTTGTCGGAACGATCGTCATCGGGCTGGCGGCGGGAGGGCTGACCGCCGTCATCGAGCGGTCCGACTGGCTTCGCGACCAAGCGCGCGTACGGACGTCGGCGTCCCGATGCGCGGAGGCGTGCGAGTCCCGCGTCTCTTCCGGACCGGGGACTGCGTCGGCGCGCGAGTTGGAGCTCGGGACGGCCGGGTTACGGCGGTTCGGACGGGAGGTGGCGGTGACGGGACGGCGTCTCCTCGTCTTCTTCCTCGTGTTCACGGCGGTCGGATACCTGGTGATAAGGGCTATCCCGACCGCCTGGGTGACCGACCTTCTGGGCCGAGGTTCTGCAGGTGCGATCCCGCTGGCGGCGCTTGTGGGCATTCCGTCCTACGTGAACACAGAGGCCTCGCTACCGCTGGTCGCAGCCCTCGTCGACGGGGGGATGGGCACCGGGGCCGCCCTGGCATTCCTCGTGACCGGCGCCGGGGCCAGTGTCGGGTCGGTGTCGGGGTTGCTGGTCATTGCCCGGCGAAGGGTGGTTACCCTCGTGGTAGGCACCCTGCTGGTGGGTGGGGTCCTGCTGGGATGGCTCGGCGAGATGATCCTGTAGCCGTGGGAGGTCTGCACAGATGTCGAACATGACCGAATGCGCCCCGATCGTTGACGAACCCTTGGCGGACGCCCAGGCCCGCCAACTCGCCCGCTGGTTCGGGGTGCTGGCGGATCCCACCAGGCTCCGGCTGCTCAGCCTCATCGGCGCCAAGGGCGAGGCGTGCGCGGCGTGCGAGATGGTCGAGCCGCTCGGGGTGTCCCAGCCCACCGTCAGCCACCACCTCAAGGTGCTGAGACGGGCCGGCCTCGTGGTGTCGGAGAAGCGTGGTCGCTGGGTCTACTACCGGACCGTTCCGGAGCGCCTGGCCGCGCTCAGCCGCATACTCCGGGCCTGACGGCGGAGGCCGGGAGGAGTCGCCATTTCAGGATGTGGCAACTGTTTCCGGTCAGCGGGAGACACCGTTACCATGCGCGACCGATGAAGAGATCTTCCACCCGGTATTCCGCAGCCGGGCTGCTTTCCATGGGCGTCCGAAGGAGAACCTGGCCTCGAGTATGGCGGGAGATGCCCCTGCGGAGCAGCTACGACGTCGTGGTCATCGGCGGTGGCGTGCACGGGCTGGCCACGGCCTACTACCTGGCCGCCAACCACGGCATAACCGATGTCGCCGTGCTCGAGAAGTCCTACCTGGGGAGCGGGGGATCCGGCCGCAACACGGCCATTCTGCGATCCAACTACCTGACACCCGAAGGCGTGGTCTTCTACGACCGCTCCCTGGAGCTGTACGGGAACCTGGCGACCGACCTGAACATGAACGTGATGTTCTCCCAACGAGGTCACATAACCCTCGCGCACAGCGACGCGTCGCTGCGGACCATGCACTGGAGAGCCGAGGTCAACAAGCTCCAGGGTGTCGACTCGAGTGTCATCGGACCCGCCCGGATCAAGCAGTTGGCGCCTTCGCTCGACACGTCGAGCCACCCCCGCTATCCGATCCTTGGCGCCCTCTACCACCCGCCCGGAGGCATCATCCGCCATGACGCCGTGGTGTGGGGATACGCGCGGGGCGCCGACTCCCTGGGCGTGGAGATGCACCAGAAGACGGAGGTGGTCGACATACTGGTCGAGGGTGGCGACGGACCGGGCGGCAAGGGTCCCGGCGGAAGGGTCACCGGGGTTCGCACCAACCGTGGCGATGTCTCGGCACCCGTGGTGGTGAACTGCACCGCCGGGTGGGCCACGCTGATCTCCGACATGGTCGGCGTCGGGCTACCCATCAGCACCCGCCCCCTGCAGGCCGCGGTCACCGAGCCGGTCAAGGTGTTCCTTCCCGTGGTGGTGGTCTCGGGAACGCTGCACGTGTACGTAAGCCAGACCGCCCGCGGCGAGCTGGTGTTCGGCGCCTCGGTAGATCCCTACAACACCTACAGCATCCGCGGTTCGCTGGATTTCACCGAGGCCACGGCGGGACACCTGCTCGAGCTCATGCCCGGCATCTCCCGCATGCGCCTGCTGCGCCAGTGGGCAGGCCTCTGCGACATGACCCCCGACTACTCGCCGGTGATGGGCTTCACCCCCGTGGAGGGGTTCCTGTGCGATGTCGGATGGGGCACCTACGGCTTCAAGGCGGGTCCCGTATCGGGCGAGCAGATGGCCGAGGCGATCGCCACGCAGAGGACCCCGGACCTGATCGCTCCCTTTTCCCTGTCCCGCTTCGAGAGCGACTCCCTCGTCGGCGAAAAGGGCGCCGCGGCCGTGGGGCACTAGGAGTGGCCTGCCCATGGAACAGCCAGCCGTTCCCTGCTCGCCGGCGACGCCTCTCGCTGCGTTCCATGGACCGACCACTGGTCCGGATCGTGGTTGGCGAGTCCGTGTCACACCCTCGTTCTACGTTGTTGGATAACCGTAAGCACCAGTGGTCCGGCTCCCGGCGTCGACCGGACCGCGCGAGGGAACATATCGTTGTGGCCGCTCCGCTCAGGGGGCCCAGGCGGGACGCGTCCGACACCAAGGTGGTGGCGGCTGGGGGAGGGCCCGATGGGGGAGGGGTGCTAGGCGGTGGCGGTTTTCGCGCTCTTGGTCTGACCGGGCGCCTTCCCGAGGGGTGCCCGTGCTGATCGTTCCGTGCCCCAACTGCGGCCCCCGGAACTCTGCCGACCTGCGCTACGTGGGGGAGTCCCGTCCCAGACCTGATCCCAACTCGGCCACTGCCGCCGAGTGGCGCGCCTACCTGTACGAGAGGGCGAACCCCGCAGGAATGTTGCGTGAGACCTGGTACTGCCGCTCCGGCTGCCGCCGCTACTTCACACTCGAACGCGACACCGTCACCAACGAGTTCGCCGACCCGCCGACACCTGTCCCCAAGATCGGGAAGAGGCCGTGACCCGTCTCCCTCCCCGGCCCGGCGAGGTGATCGACCGCTCGAATCCCGTTGACTTCACGTGGAACGGGCAGAAGGTGACGGGCTTCGAGGGCGACACCATCGCCTCCGCGCTGACGGCCGCCGGCGTCCGGGTCGTTTCCCGGTCTATGAAGTACCGCCGGCCCCGCGGTTACATGAGCAACGACTACTGGGACCCCAACGGGCTGGTGCAGGTGGGTGACGATCCGAACGTGCGCTCGGCCCACCGGTTGATCGAGCCGGGCATGGAAGTCACGGCCCAGAACGTCTGGCCGTCGCTGAATCGCGACCTGAAGGCGGTGACGGGGCTGGCGTCGCGGTTCCTGACCGCCGGGTTCTACTACAAGACCTTCATGCGGCCGCAGTGGCTCTGGCCCACCTACGAGAAGGTGCTGGCCACGTTCTCACCCGGGGGGAGGATCGACCTCGACACTCCCCACCGGTACCACGACAAGCGCTACGCCCATCCCGACGTGGTGGTGGCCGGCGGAGGTCCGGCCGGGATGGCGGCTGCGATCGCAGCAGCCGAGGCCGGTGCGAGGGTGCTTCTCGCCGAGCATTGCCACCGTCTGGGCGGCCACCTCCTCTGGGGCGATGACAACGACCGGGCTCTGGCCGCCGAGCTCTCCTCCGCTGTTGAGGCCGCGGGGGTCGAGGTCCTGGTCGACTCGACCGTCACCGGCCGCTACGAGGACAACTGGACCGCCATCGTCCAGCGCAACCATCCCGTCGCCGTCGAGCGCCTGATCAAGGCCCGGGCCAAGGTCCTGATCGCCGCGCCGGGACTGATCGAGCGTCCCTACGTGTTCGACGGCAACGACAAGCCCGGTGTCATGCTCTCGGGGGCGGTGCGCCGCTTCGTGAAGATGTACGCGGTGAGGCCGGGCCGCACCGCGGTGGTGTTCACCGCCAATCCCGACGGGGATGCCGCTGCCATCGACCTGGAGCGGGCCGGTGCGAAGGTGACGGTGGTCGACGCCCGGCGGGGTGAGGGCATCGTGAGAGCCGGGGGGGGAGCGAAGGCGGTCAGGAACGTGGAACTGGCCGACGGCCGCAAGCTGGACTGCGATCTGCTGGTCACCGCGATCGGCTGGACCGCACCCACCTCCCTGCTGAACATGTCGGGCGACCGGCCTGTCTACGACGAGTCCGCGGCGCGGTTCTTCCCCTCGGTCCCGATCGGCAGTGTTCTCGCAACCGGTGGGCTCGCCGGTGACGGCAGCATGGAACAACTCATCGAGCACGCCCGCGCCACCGGTCGGCTGGCCGCCGCCCGGGCGAGGTCGGTGAACCACCGCCTGCAGGCCGCTACGACCCGGGCCCTGCCGGTGGACGGTGAGGAACCCGATTGGCCCCGGGACACCCGTCCTACCCTGCCCCGGAGTCCGCATCCCGCCCTCTACCGGTCCTCCACGCACGGTGTGGTCGACTTCTCCGAGGACGTGAGTTCTAAGGACATGGTGGGCGCGGCGGCCGAGGGATACGACTCCGTCGAACTCCTGAAGCGCTACACGACCGCCACCATGGGACCGAGCCAGGGCAAGCTGGAAACGGTCAACACGGTGGCGGTGCTGGCCGAGGCCCGGGGACAGACGATCGCCGAGGTCGGGACCACCGTTTGGCGGCCTCCCTACGCGCCGATCACCATGGGGGCTCTCGGTGGGTGCCTGCTCGAGCCGGTGCGGGTGTCGTCGATCCATCGGTGGCACGAGGCCAACAGCGCCACGTTCATGCTGGCCGGCCAGTGGATCCGGCCCGACCACTACGGAGACCCGGCCGGCGAAGTGCTCAACACGCGCCGGAACGTCGGGATCATGGACGTGACCCCGCTCGGCAAGCTCGACCTCCGGGGACCCGACGTACCGAAGCTGCTCAGCCATCTCTACACCAACAAGTGGATGAAGCTGGCGGTCGGCTCCGTGCGGTACGGCGTCATGTGCGGCGAGGACGGCGTGATACTCGACGACGGGGTCACGGGGCGGCTCGGCGATCAGCACTACATGATGACCACCACCAGCTCCGGCGCCGCCACGGTCTGGGAGTGGGCCGAGAACTGGCTCCAGACCGAGCATCCCGACTGGCAGGTACACGTCACCCCGGTGACCTCGGGCTACACCAGCATCAACGTGGCCGGCCCGGAGTCTCGAAGGCTCATCCGTCGCGTCGTTGAGGATGTCGACCTCGACCCCGAGGCCTTCCGGTACATGCAGGTGCGCACCGCGACGGTGGCCGGCATCCGCGACTGCTTCATGTGGCGCATCGGCTTCACCGGGGAACTCTCCTTCGAACTCCACGTACCCGCCGGCCACGGTCTCCACGTATGGGAGGCCCTGCTGGAAGCCGGTCAGGATCTGGGTGTCGGCCCCTTCGGCGTGGAGTGCCAGCGCATCATGCGGCTGGAGAAGGGCCACTTCATCGTGGGCCAGGACACGGACGGGCTCACCAAGGCGCCCGCCGTGGGACTAAGCCACCTCATCAAGCTGGATAAGCACGACTTCGCCGGCAAGCCTGAGCTGTCCTGGGCCATGGAAGATCATTCGGCGCCCGTGCTGGTAGCCATCCAACCCACGCACCCCCATATCGTGCCGGACGAGGCCGCCCAGATCGTGCGTCCCGGCACCGATGAGATCATCGGCCGGATCACCTCCTCACGCATGTCCCCGTCCCTGAACCGCTCGGTCTGCCTCGGCCAGGTGCTGCCCGAGGCGTCGGCCCCCGGTTCGGAACTGACCGTGGTCATGGTCGGCGGCCGCCGCATCACCGCCCGGGTGATGGAACACCATGCTCACTTCGACCCGGATGGACTGCGGGTTCGTGGCTGAACTCCCCACCTTCGAGAGTCCTGTCAGCAGGAGATTCGTGTCCTATGCGGGCGCATCGGTGGAGCGCCGCCAGTCGGGCGCGGCGCTAACCCTCCATGATGTCTCTGCTACCACCAAGATCATCGTAAGAGCCGGACCCGAAACCAGTGCCTCCCGCCGTTTGTCTACCCCCTTTGCCACGAGCCGGACCGAGGATGAAGTTCTCATCGTCGGCCAGCGCCCGGACGAATGGCTCCTGCTGGGTAGCGAAGCCTCCGTAGAGACCCTGGTGGACAACTTGGACCGATCCGGCCATGTCAGCGTGATCGACGGCACCCACACCCGGGCCATGTTCCGTCTGACCGGTGCCGACGCGACCTCGGTTCTCGAGAAGCTATGCAGCATTGACTGGAATGATCACATGACCCCGGACGGC
This sequence comes from Candidatus Spongiisociaceae bacterium, assembly GCA_965219685.1. GTDB lineage: Bacteria > Actinomycetota > Acidimicrobiia > Spongiisociales > Spongiisociaceae > JAPPFW01. The sequence continues at coordinate 3,901,192 of CBDCOH010000002.1, forward strand.
GCCGCCGTGTCGGCCTCAGTGGCGCGGGTTACCTGCGACATCGTCCGCAATGATCTAGAAGGGTCCCGCTCCTACCTGATCTCCTGCGACCGGTCGTACGGCCAGTACCTGTTCGACGCCATACTCGACGCCCGCCAGGAATTCAGCATAAGCGCCGCGATCGACCAGACCGTCTAACCCTGCGCGGTTCCCCGATTTGATGACGGTGAGCATGGAGCCACGGCCAAGCGTTCCCGAGCGATCGCGCCCACCTCACGTTTCTGACTGGTGCCGCTAGGAAGACGCGAAGAGATGCTCGTACTTTCGCTCGAGTCGCTGGGCATGGAACACACAGCTCCTACGCATGTCGATCAGGACAACGACGGGTATCCCTCTGGTCGTGAACCCGGCTATTGCTGCAATGCCCGCTCGCGGGAAGTCAGCCTGTCGACCTACCGGATTCGAGAGCACCCAGTAGATGTCGTCTTCGGTGAACCGCTTCAGTGCCGATTCGAGGACAGTGGGAGCCCCCGACGGTGTGGTCAATTAACCCCGACGGGTAGTTGGGATCGGAGGTCGCGGGCGAGGTCACCGGGTAGACGCGAGAGGATCACGGCCTGCTGTGAGACGCTCAACTGCGAAAGGCGCCTGACGGAGACCTCTACGGGCATGTCACGTATGTCAGCAACCTGTTTCTCCAAGGGCCGACGCAAGAAAATCGAATCCGCCAACTCGGCTAGCCATGCGTCCTCCTCGGGTGTGAACGGACGCCCGGCGTCGCTGTCGAACGACGCGTCAGGGTCCTCCGAAAGAGCGATGATGTCTCGGTAGTCGATTTCCGCCACACCTAAAAGGTAGCAGAGTGCCTCGATTAGCCGGGCGTGTGGCCAGTCGTCAACCGGCTCCCGAGGATAGTGAGGCAAGATATGCGAGGAACTCTTCGGTGGATAGGAAGATGCGAGTTCGACCAGCCGTGAAGTCGCCGGTCGGGTCGGGGTTCTTGCCCGTAGAAGTATCTATGTCTGCGAGACTTGGTGTTTTGTGATCGGCCTCGGTCACGCTTACAAGATCCATCGGCGCTTCCCCGGTCTGTCCTGTCTCCAACAATAAGCGTACTCCGGCCCGGACTCTGTTCAGGGAGCGTGAGGTGGCTATACGCCAGCATGCCATGCCTGGCGGGCGATGGCACCCACCTCGCGTTTCTGATTGTCGCTGATGGTGAGGGGTGTTCTACCGGCCGGGCAGAAGATGAAGAGGCAGGGGTCGCCTGCGACGTCGTACCAGCGGGAACGAACCTGGTAAGGACGTGAGCGGGGTGCGCCGCTCGCGGTCCGGTCGAAGGCGTGCAGGATTCCCCACCGACCGTGCGCGTCGAACAGGATGCTGTCCAGATGATCTTCGGCGACCGAAGCACCACGATGTGCGGCCGCAGCTGCTCGAGCAGCGCATGCCAGAGCGGGAGGCCGTACATCTTGAGCGTCTCTTGATCGGCTTGAGGGAGTTTGCTCCACCTCGGGTTGGTGGCGACGGGTGAGCAGATGTCGGTGTGAAGCACCGTCGAGGCCCAGGCCGGGTAGTAATTCGATCTGGCTCCCGTGAGCAACGGTTCGAAGTTTCTGAACCAGCTGTCGTAGGGGTCAGTACGAAAGTAGGCCGATAGCGCCCTGACGTAACGGTCCTGGTCGGTCGCCGTGACGGTAGAGGCCAGCGGGAAACGTTGGAACGGCCTGCCCGCCGGGAACTCCTCCGACGATGGGTTGAGCCCGACGGTCAGCAGGCGCGTAGGTGATGCGCAGTAGGTGTCGACGTCGCCGAAGAACAGGATGGGAATGGCGGGGGCGACGCGGGACGGCATCCGGGCGGCGCGCTGGAAGGCACGCCATGCGTGGGTAACCGGCTCGGCGAGGTCGGGGGACGGTGCGGGCTTAGTCACCTGTTCGAAAGCCAGCAGCCGATCTGAAGTTTGTCGCCGGCTCTGAGCGGGTGCGCACCTACTTGCGTCTGTCTCCGGGGATCCAGTCGGTTCCGGCTACCGGGACTTGGGCCATGGCGGCTGCTTCCACGGTGAGGGCGGCCAGATCCTCCGGCTCGAGATTGGCGACGTGCGACTTGCCGCAGGCCCGGGCGAGGGTCTGGGTCTCGAGGGTAAGCACCTGTAGGTAGTTGGCCAGACGCCGGCCTCCGATCACCGGATCGAGGCGTGAGGTCAGCCGCGGATCCTGGGTGGAAATGCCGGCCGGGTCGGTCCCGTCCTGCAGGTCGTCCCAGTAGCCGGCCGCCGAACCCAGCTCCCGGTACTCCCCGTCGTAGGCCGGGTCGTTGTCTCCTAGGGCGATCAAGGCCGCGGTGCCGATCGAGACTGCGTCAGCCCCGAGCGCCAGGGCCTTGGCCACGTCGGCGCCGGATCGGATACCCCCGGAAGCAATGAGCTTCACCGACTTGCGATGGACGTCGAGATCCTGGAGGGCCCGCGTGGCTTCCGGGATGGCGGCGATGGTGGGGATCCCCGCATGCTCGATGAACACGTCCTGGGTGGCTGCGGTGCCGCCCTGCATGCCGTCGACCACCACCGCGTCGGCGCCTGCCTTGACCGCCAGGGCCGTGTCGTAGAAGGGCCGGGCGGCGCCGATCTTGACGAAGATCGGGACCTGCCAGTCGACGATCTCGCGTAGCTCGTGGATCTTGATCTGGAGGTCGTCGGGTCCGGTCCAGTCAGGATGGCGGCAGGCCGATCGCTGGTCGATGCCGGTGGGCAGCGTGCGCATCCCGGCCACCCGCTCGCTGACCTTCTGGCCGAGCAGCATGCCGCCGCCACCGGGCTTGGCGCCCTGGCCGACCACGACCTCGATGGCGTCGCCCCGGCGCAGGTCGTCGGGGTTCTGCCCGTACCGGGACGGGAGGTACTGGTACACCAGCTTCGAGGAGTGCTCCCTCTCCTCCGGGAGCATTCCCCCGTCCCCGCTGGTGGTCGAGGTTCCCATCGCGCTGGCGCCCCGGCCCAGTGCCTCCTTGGCATTGGCGGACAGCGAGCCGAAGCTCATGCCGGCGATGGTGATGGGGATGGCGATCTCGAGGGGCCGGGTCGCCCGCTCCTCCCCGATGACGAGATCCGTGTCGCACGACTCGCGGTACCCCTCGAGGGGGTAGCGAGACATGGACGCCCCCAGGAAGACCAGGTCGTCGAGGGTCGGCATCTTGCGCTTGGCGCCCCAGCCCCGGATCCGGTAGACGCCGGTGTTTGCCGCCCGCTGGATCTCCGCGATCACATGGCGGTCGAACGTGTACGACTCCCGCAGGTGCCAGTTGTCACCGGTCGGGCTCATCCGGCTCTCCGGGCCAATTCGGCGTCGACGTCGTCGATGTGGAAGTTGTAGAGGTTCCGGGCCGATCCGTAGCGCCTGAAATCGTCCGGGTCGGCTTCCATCCCCGCCGCTTCGAGCAGCCCCGCAAGGGTGCGGAGATGCTCGGGCCGCACCTCCTTGCGGATGGCGTCGGCTCCGAGGCTCGCCACCTCTCCCCGCACGTAGATGTCGGCTTCGTACACGGAGTCACCGAGGTCGGCCCCGGCGTCGCCCAGCACCACCAGGTTCCCGGCCTGGGCCATGAAGGCGCTCATGTGGCCCACGTTGCCTCCCACCACGATATCGACGCCCTTCATCGATATGCCGCACCGGGCGCCGGCGTTCCCCTCGATGACGACCAGGCCGCCGTGGCCGGTGGCGCCCGCCGACATGGTGGCGCTGCCGGTGATGCGCACGGTCCCCGACATGATGTTCTCGGCCAGCCCAGTGCTGGCGTTGCCGTCCACGTACACCGATCCCTCCTGGTGCATTCCGGCGCAGTAGTAGCCGACCGAACCGTGGATCTCTACGGCTATTTCGGCGTCGATCCCGCACGCGACCGCATGGGCGCCGAGCGGGTTCAGAACCCGGAAGGAGCCCTCCCGCGCAAGGTGGAGCATCTGGTTGAGGTCGCGCAGCGATGTCGCCGCCAGGTCGATGGTGGTGACCGGATGCGGTGCGCTCACGCAGCCCGGGTCCACGTGTAGATTACGCCGGGTTGCGGTTCCCAGATCGTGGCCTGGCCGGAATCGGGGAGGTGGGTGATGGCCCGGTACTCCGAGGACATGGCCACCCAGTCGTCGGTCTCGGCGACTATCGCCGGCTTGCAGGCGATGGGGTCCCGAAGTATGGCGAAGCCGTCCTCGATCCCGATGGCGAAGGTGAAGAACCCGTCGAGCGCCGCCAGGGCGCGCTCGAGCGCCTCCTTGATGCTGTCCCCTTCCCGGAGACGCCAAGCCAGGTAGCCGGCGGCGACCTCCGAGTCGTTCTCGGTCTGGAATACCTCGCCCTGCCGCTCGAGCCGGGCGCGGAGCCAGTTGTAGTTCGACAGTGAACCGTTGTGGACGAGGCAGGTGTCGGCGCCCGTGGCGAAGGGGTGGGATCCGTTGGTCGTGACCGCCGACTCGGTCGCCATCCGCGTGTGGGCGAGAGCATGGGTTCCGGTCCTGGAGCGCAGGTCGTAGTTGATGGCCACCAGGTCGGGGTCTCCTACCGCCTTGAATATCTCCATCTGGGACCCGTAACTGAGAACATCCACGTCGGGGACGTTGTCGATCAACCATTGGCGGGCCCGGCTCCCGTCGCCGGCGGTCTCCAGCACTGCGTGATCCCGGACCGGCCGGACCGACACCCCGGCCTCCAGCATGGCTTCGAGGTCCGCGGCAGTCCGGCCCCAGTCGGGTCGGCGTCCCTCCGCCAGCACCGTGATGCGGGTCATGCCGGATCGGCCCTCGTCGTAGATCGCGAAACCTGCGCTGTCCGGGCCGCGGTCCCGCATGTCGTGCAGCATGTCGGCGGTGAGTTCTCCCAGCCGCGACTGGAACCGCTCGGTCTTCAGGAAGAGGCCGACGATGCCGCACATGCTGCCCTCCGATCAGGTTGCCCCCGGGCTCCGGGGCTAATGTAGCCCCGAACACTACTAGTGATGACCCGATTCTCAGCGGTCGTCGCCGGGGATCCAAAGCCGCGGTGCTCGAATGCCGGGAAGCTGCGCGAGGAGGTTATAAGTGGGCTCTGTAGAGGAAATCCGGTCCAGGGTCGAAGCGGACGGCGTCGAGTTCATATACGCCATGTTCGTCGAGATGCACGGCAAGCCGTGCGCCAAGCTGGTGCCCGTCCAGGCGCTCGACGGTCTTATGGCGGACGGCGCCGGGTTCGCCGGTTTCGCAGCCGGGCCCATGGGCCAGGACCCGTCCAGCCCGGACATCCTGGCGATACCGGATCCCGCCTCCTACACCCAGTTGCCCTGGCAACCGAACGTCGCGGTCATGCAGTGCGACCCCACCGTGGAAGGCGAGTTGTGGCCCTACGCCCCCCGGGTCATCCTCCGGACCGCTCTGGAGTCCCTGGCGGAACGTAACCTGGTCCTGAAGTCCGGCTTCGAGGCCGAGTACTCGTTGGTGGCTCGTGGCGACGACGGCACGATCCGGGTTGCCGACCCGCTCGACACCGATCCGCGACCTTGCTACGACGCCCGCCTGCTCACCCGGATGCTGCCCCACCTGACCGAGGTGTCGAAGCACATGAACGCGATGGGTTGGGAGAACTACGCCAACGACCACGAGGACGCCAACGGCCAGTTCGAGCAGAACTGGAAGTACTCGGACGCCATGACCACCGCCGACCGGCTCATCCTGTTCCGCTTCATGGTCCATACCCTGGCCCAGCGGGATGGGCGGTTCGCCACGTTCATGCCCAAGCCGTTCGCCGACCGGACCGGGAACGGGCTCCACGCCCACATGAGCCTGTGGACCAAGGACACCGACGAGCCCCTCTTCCCGGGAGGCGATACCGACAGCAAGGGTCTCGGGCTCAGCGAACTCGCCTACCAGTTCACCGCCGGTCTCCTGGCCCACGCCGAGTCGCTGGTGGCGGTGGCGTGCCCGATCGTCAACTCGTACAAGCGGATGGGGGTCGGGGCGCCCACCTCCGGCGCCACCTGGGCGCCCGCCTACGCGGCCTACGGGGGCAACAACCGCACCCACATGATCCGGGTGCCCGAGCCGGACCGCATCGAGATCCGGCTGCCCGACGGCGCCGCCAACCCCTACCTGCTGTTCGCCGCCATCCTGGCCTGCGGGCTCGACGGCATCGACAACGGGATGGACCCGGGCGATCCGAACACCGACAACCTGTTCACCCTCTCCAGCGACGAGGTAGCCGCCCGCGGGATCGCGACCCTGCCCCCCACCCTGCTGCATGCGGCCGACAACCTGGCCGACAGCGAGGTGCTGCGCGCCGGGCTGGGGATGACGCCCGACGGCCCCTACAGCGACTATTTCGCGGAGGTCAAGCGGCAGGAGTTCCTAGCCCACCATCACCAGGTGACCCGCTCCGAGGTGGACCAGTACCTCACGCTCTTCTGAGAGGCTCGGTGCCACCGCCCCCAGGCGTGCCGTCACCCGGGTTCCAACGCATCCGGACACTGCGGTTCCGGGGCGAGGGCTGAGATCCGGATGGCTGCGAGATGGTCCGAATTCCGGGAGGCGGAGCCCGGTCTGGCCGCCGCCGTGCAGGAGAGATTCGAGAGCCACCGTCACGCGGTGATGGCGACCCTCCGGCGTGACAGGGCGCCGCGGCTATCGGGCATGGAGGCTCCTATCCGGGACGGCCACCTGTGGCTGGCGATGGACACCGGTTCGCGCAAGACGGACGATCTCCGGCGAGACCCGCGTTTCTCGGTGCACAGCGCTCCCGACGGGGAGGACCTGGCTTCGGGCGATGCCCGCATCGAGGGCCGGGCCATGCCGGCGGTCGACGCGGAGGTGGCCCTCTTCGTGGAAGGCCATAGGTTTCCCATCGACGATCCCTCGACCATGGCGGTGTTCACCGCGGACATCACCCGCGCAGTTCTCGCCCGTGTGGAGGACCGGTTCCTAGTGGTGACCGCATGGACGCCAAGCGGTGGACTGGTGACAACCCGCCTGCCCTGACCTCTCAGGTGAGGCCGAATGCACCGCCGCCACTTCACAGACGGACCGCTAGGTGTCCTGACTCCCGGATTCGTTATCGACTCTCGGAACGTACCGACCACCGCAGCGGGCAGCCCCCGGGGACCCGAGAACGCGAAAAACGCCCGGCCGGACCCTCCCGGGACCCGAGAACGCGAAAAACGCCCCCGGAGGGTGGATCCATCCGTCGGGCCCACCCCCAACCGCCACCTCCGCAGTCTACGAACGCGTCCTGCCATCCCCGCAAGGGTCGGCTCCCACATGATCCCCGCCCCGGCCCGATCGGTACCGCAAACGGACCGGTGGTGCTTGCGGCTACCTACCAGTATGCAACGGGGGTGTGACACGTCTCTGGCCCGTTGTCCGTTGTCCGTTGTCCGTTGTCCGCTGTTGGTTCTCCGTCGTCCGTCGTGCCGGTTGCGGTAGCAGCGGTCAACGGACAACCCCCTCGTTACGAATTGCCCGGTACCGCGGCCCGCTATCACAGCGAACCGAAGACTCGGACCGCTAGCGCCGGTCTCTCTCCATCACGTGGATCGTCCCGACAGCGGCTTCGTCGATATCCAACACGAGAGCGATGAGGTTCCTCGCCATTCCTTCGACTTCCTCGAATGTCCCGGCCTGTGTGTGGTTGGCATCCAGCCCGACCACCCTTGCCACCCACCAATCGCCTTCCTGGAATGTCTCGACGCGACAGTTGACTGTGGTGGCGACAGATGTCATTGCACCGCCTTCCTTGCCTTACCCGGCACCCAACTCGTGGTCGGCGAGCAGTTCGTAGGCCCGCACCAGCGCGGAATGGTCCAATGAGGCCCCACCCCGGGCGGCACAGGCGTTCATCAGATCCCGGCAGATGGAGGTCATGGGCGCCGCAATCCCCAGTTGCCCCGCCTCGGCGAGTGCCAGGCCCAGATCCTTCTGGTGCAGTTCGATTCGGCCCCCCGGCTCGAATGACCGGTCGATCATCCGCTGGCCGTGCACCTCCAGGATCCGGGAGGATGCGAAGCCGCCCAGCAGCGCGCGCCTGACCCGTACCGGATCCAAGCCGGCTTTCGACGCCAGTACCAGCGCCTCGCTCACCGCGGCGATGTTGATCCCGACGATCATCTGGTTGGCGACCTTGCATGTCTGGCCGGCTCCGGTTCCGCCGACGAGCGTGACGGTCTCGCCCATTACCTCAAGCAGAGGTCTGACCCTCTCGAAGGCTTCCGGCGTCCCACCCACCATGATGGACAGGGTGCCGTCCCGGGCGCCCATGTCGCCACCTGACACGGGTGCGTCCAGGTACTCGCAACCCAGGTTCCGGATCCGTTCGGCTAACACCTTGGTGGCGGACGGGGAGATCGAACTCATGTCCACGACTATGTCCCCGGCGCTCAGTCCGGCTGCTACGCCCCGGTCCCGGAAGAGGGCGTCTTCGACCGCGGCGGTGTCGGGCACCATCGTGAACACCACCTCGGAGGCTCGGGCCACGTCCATGGAAGAATCCTTGAGGACGGCTCCCGAATCCAGGAGGTCCTGGGGTGCTTCCGACCGGTGGCTGGCGATGAAGAGGCGGTTCCCGGCCGCCAGTAGGCGTCGAGCCATCGGCCGCCCCATGATCCCCGTTCCGATGAACCCGACTCTCATCCCTGCCCCTCGTTTGATCTTTGGCGGCTGAGCAGATCCTTCGTGACGGGAGCGGCACCGCGAATCTTGGTGGCACGCGCTCCAACCCAAGCGGCCGACGTACTCACGTGAAGACCTCTCGCCAGGTAGCGAACAGTAACCGGACCGGCCACGCTGTCACCGGCTCCCTCGGCGGTAAGATCGTCCGGCACCGGGAACCGACGACCTAAGGATGCGAGATGGCACTGCCCAGTATCAGCGAGTTAGTGAGCCTCGACGGGAAGTGCGCCATCGTCACGGGGGCCGCCCAGGGCTTCGGTGCAGCCATCTCCCGGCGTCTCGGGGAAGCGGGCGCGATAGTCTTCGTGGCCGACCGCAACGTCGAGGGTGCCGAGCAGTCGGCTGAGCGGTTGAGAGGTCTCGGGTGCGACGCCGTCGCGCACTGCGTCGACATAGCTGACAGGGACAGGATCGACGCGCTGGTCGATACCGCGGTGAGGCGGACCGGCCGGGTGGACATCCTGGTGAACAACGCCGGCATCTACTCGAACTACTACTTCGCCAATATGCCCCCGGAGGAGTTCGCCGACACGGTCTCGGTCAACGTGGTCGGCACCTTCCAGATGGCCCAGGCGGTGACGCAGCGGATGATCGCAGACGGCCAGGGCGGATCCATCGTCAACATCGCCTCCGTGGACACGTTCAACACCTCTGCGGAGGGTCTGGCTCATTACACGACCTCGAAACACGCCATCGGGGGTATGACCAAGTCGATGGCGATCGAACTCGCGGCCCACGGCATCCGGGTGAACGCGGTGTGTCCGGGAGCAGCTATGACGGAGGGCGCCATCGCTCTGGTCACGGCGGGCGCCCCGGAGGGGATCGACGTGGAGGCGCAGTGGGACGGCATCAAGGAGAGGACGCCGCTCCGCCGCCTCTGCGACCCGGACGACGTGGCGAGGGCCGTGCTGTTCCTCGCCTCCGACATGGCCGCCTTCGTCACCGGAGCCTTCCTGGTCGTCGACGGCGGCATCCTTGTCCAGCCACTCGAAGGCTACGTACCCCCGGCCGGTCACTGACCGGAGAAGCCTGTTCGCGCAGTGACCCGGCACCCGGCAACTAGCCGACCGATGGAGGGCCGTCGGTGAATAGGAAGATCGTCGGTGTCGAGACCTTCGACATCAGGTTCCCCACCTCTCTCGAACTCGACGGGTCGGATGCGGTCCATACCGATCCTGACTACTCGGCCGCCTACGTGATACTCCGGACCGATGCCGGCGACGGCGTAGAGGGTCACGGGTTCTGCTTCACACTCGGCAGAGGAAACGAGATAGAGGTCGCTGCGCTCGACGCGCTCCTCCCGTCAGTGATCGGCCTTGATCTGGACGGCATTGAAGGTGACCCCCGGGGCTTCTCCCGGCTGCTCACCCAGGACTCGCAGGCGCGCTGGTTGGGTCCCGAGAAGGGCGTGGTCCACATGGCCTCAGCGGCGATTATCAACGCCGCGTGGGATCTCATCAGCAAAGCGGCGGGTAAACCACTCTGGAAGTACCTGGCCGATCTCCCGCCTGAGGACCTGGCGGCGATCGTCGACTACCAGTACCTGTCGGACGCGCTGACCGAGGACGAGGCGGTCGAGATGCTGCGGCGCAGGGAGTCGGGCAAGTCATCGAGAGAGCGCCGGTTGCTGGAGCGCGGGTTCCCCGCCTACGCAACGAGTCCCGGCTGGCTGGGCTACTCGGATGACAAGCTGGTGCGGCTCTGCCGGGAGGCGGTTGACGACGGCTTCTCGCTCATCAAGCTCAAGGTCGGCGGGTCCGTGGTGGACGACCAGCGCCGTCTGGCCCTTGCTCGGCAAGCCGTCGGGCCCGACGTGCTGATAGCTGTCGACGCTAACCAGAAGTGGGATGTGGGGGAGGCCATCCGGTGGATGGCCGAGTTGGCGTCTCACTCGCCCTACTGGATCGAAGAGCCGACCAGCCCCGACGACGTCCTCGGCCACGCCGCCATCCGGAGGGCGGTCGCGCCCATCAAAGTCGCCACGGGTGAGGCGGTCCAGAACCGGGTCATGTTCAAGCAGTTCCTCCAAGCCGGAGCGATCGACATCATGCAGATCGATGCCACCAGGGTGGGTGGTGTGAACGAGAACATCGCCAACCTCCTGCTGGCCGCCAAGTTCGGGGTTCCGGTGGTTCCCCACGCGGGCGGGGTCGGGCTGTGCGAACTGGTCCAGCACCTGGCGATGCTCGACTTCGTGGCGATCGGAGGCGAGATGGACGGGCGATCCATCGAGTTCGTCGACCACCTGCACGAACACTTCGTCGATCCGGTGGTCGTCGTAGATGGTCACTACATGGCACCCCGAAGACCGGGGTTCAGCGCTGAGATCAGGCCCGCCTCGCGTGCGGAGTTCCGCTACCCGGCCGGGCCGGTGTGGCGCCGGGCAACCCGTCGGGATCGATCGTAGGCGTGAAGTAGGCGGGCCGGCAAGAGTCGGAAGGGGGCTGGTCGTGGGGAGACGGCGACGAGGTCGACGGGTTCACCGGCTCGAATCCGGCCGCTGCCAGGGTTCGGAGGAAGGGGAACCGACCCGCGTTGTAGAGGTGGCGGATACGCCGACCGAGGGTCGTTGGTAGTGATGTGCGCCCTGGGTAGCCTCGGGTACGTTAGGAGCCTCCTCAGAAAGGGCAGCAATGCAAAGTAACTTGATCAGGGGTGTCATCCCTGGCGTGATGGCCGGCTATCTCTTCCTCGCCTACACCGGGCCGGGTATGCAGGACATGGTCGGCGGCATGATCGACGCCAACGACTTCGTAGGCTTCATTCTGCATGTCGTGTTCAGCGCCATAATAGGCGCCCTCTACACGGCCTTCTTCGCTCCGAACGTGAAACTCGGCAATCCCCTGGTGACCATCGTGGTAGGCGGTCTGATCTACGGCATCATCTGGTGGGTCGTGGGCGGCAATCTCATCATGCCGCTCATCGCCGGTGGCGACGTGTTCCAGTTCGGACTCGGGGCTAGCTTCTACGGTCACATAGTCTTCGGGCACGCTCTTGCGTTCCTCGTGATCCTGCGCGACATGGCGCTGAGCAAGTAGAGAGGACCAGCAAGCCCCTACAAGCGTGTCGGGCTAGCGGGGTGAGCCCCGAGGAGGGTGGGTGTTTAATCCCCGGGCCGCTTCTCGCCCCCGTTCCAGGTCACCCTTCTAGCCCGTTACTCAGAGCCCGCTGCGGTCAATGCCCCAGGAAGTCCGGCAGCTTGGAGTCGTCAAACCGGCCTGCTTCGATGTCGGCCAGGGCGCGGTCGAAGATGTCCAGCGCTTCATCGGCGTCGCTCCGGGTGATGGTCAGCGGCGGGGTGATCTCCATCACGTTGCCGAACGCCAGCAGGATCAGGCCGAGCTCGAAGCAGCGGTAGGCCAGCCGGTAGGCATCCGTCTCGGCAGGCTCGCGGGTCTGGTGGTCCTTCACCAGCTCGACCCCGATGAGGAGGCCCATGCCGCGTACGTCGCCGATCAGCGGGTGGTCGGTCTTCATCTCCTCCAGCTTGTCACTCAGGTAGCGGCCCATCTCGTCGGCGTTGCGGACCAGCCCCTCCTCCTCGATCACGTCGAGCGTCGCCACCGCGGCGGAACAGGAGATCGGCGAGCCGCCCAGCGTGTAGGCGGTGTACAGGTCGACGTCGAGGATCTCCTGGCGGCCCACCACGGCAGACAGCGGGAAACCCCCTCCCAGCGGTTTGGCGAGCCCGACCGCATCCGCCTCGATCCCGAAGTGCTCGAAGCCGAACATGCGACCGGTCCGCCCCAGGCCGACCTTGACCTCGTCGAAGATCAGCCAGATCCCCCGCTCGTCGCACAGCTCTCGCAGGGCCGGGAAGTAGTTGTCCGGCGGGACGATCTCCCCGCTGTCCGACTGGATGCTCTCGGCGAAGATGGCCGCCGTCTCGTCCGAGGGCGACACGTTCACCAGCAGGTCGTTCTTCAGGTAGTCGAGGCATCTCAGCGAGCATTCGTTCTTGTCGCACGGGCCCCAGGCACACCGGTAGGGGTTGGGATAGGGAGCTTTGGTTATATGGCCGCCCGGTATCGGTCGGGTCAACGCTCCGTGTCCGGAGATGGCGCCGGAGCCGATCGTCATGCCATGGAACGCGCCGATATAGGAGACGAGCCGAGGCCGTCCGGAGGCGATCGGGGCCACCTTGGCGAGCACGTCCATTGCGTCGGAACCCGACACGCCGAACCAGGCCTTCTTGTCGAACTCTCCCGGGAGGATCTCGATCAGCCGCTCAGCCAACTCGACGGCGGGCTCGTGGATGTAGCAGACGAGCGGGCCCGTGTACTCGTTGTTGATCGCGTCGATTGCGGCCTGGCGAACCTTCGGATGCCCGTATCCCGTTGCGGCCGTTCCGCCGGTCGCCATCCAGTCGAGGTACTCGTTGCCGTCCTTGTCCCACATGCGGACCCCGTCCGACCTGGCCACCACGAACGGATAGAGCCGGTACTTCATCGACGGCGTGATGACCGCCTCGTCGCGGGCGGCGACCGCCCGGCTCCGGGCGAGCTCTCGCTTACCGGAAGGATGTGGCATGGGGCACCTTCCTCATGGTGGCGTAGTGGGGAGAATATCGAGCGGACGTTCGAGCCATCGTGGTTCGATCACGTTGGATCAGGGCGTTCGATCGCTATTCAGGGTGCAGCAGTTCCCACACCACATCCGGGCGGAGCGGGGTCCGGTCGACCCGGATGCCGAACGGCGCCAGTGCGTCCGCGACCGCGTTGGCTATCGCGGGCGGCGAGGCGAGGGTGCCCGATTCGCCCACGCCCCTGACACCGAGCGGGGTGTCCGAGGGCGACACGATGTTGTCCAGGGTGATCCGGGGCACCTCCACCGCGGAGGGGAGCAGGTAGGCAGCGAAGCTGGCGGACGGAATCTGGCCGGACTCGTCATGGCTGACCCGCTCATAGAGTGCCTGCCCTATTCCCTGGGCGATCCCGCCGTGGATCTGGCCGTCGACGATTCCCGGATTGAGACCCACGCCGTAGTCGTCCACCGACACGAAGTCGAGGATCTTCACCTTCCCGGTCTCCGTGTCCACCTCCACTACGGCTGCGTTGGCGCCGAAGGCGAAGTTGACATCGGGCGGATCGTAGAACGCCGTGGCTTCGAGGCCCGGTTCGAACATCCGCCCGCAGCGCTTGAGGAAGTGGGCTTCCTCCGCCACGTCGGGCCAGGACACCGCGGTCTCGGGGCTACCAACCACGGTGAACACGCCGTCCTCGTAGGCGATGTCCTCCGCGGCGGCCTCCAGCAAGGCGGCCGCCACCTGTCGCGCCTTCTCCACCACGCGTTCGGCCGCCACCAGGGCGGCGTGCCCGCCGACCACCGCGCCCCGGCTGCCATGGGTACCTCCGCCGAACGGGACGGTCTCGGTGTCTCCGTGGGTGACCGTGATGTGGTCGAAGGGGATCTGCAGCTGGTCGGCGATGATCTGGGCGACGGCCGTATCCGATCCCTGGCCCTGCGGGCAGAGGCCCGAGTAGACGACCGCCTTGCCCTGGGGATCCACCCGGATCAGCGTCGACTCGTGGCCGGGGAAGAACTTCATCGGGTTCCAGTCGTGGCCCGACGGCGAGAAACCGCACAGGAGGTTGTAGGTCGCGAAACCGACTCCGATATGGCGACCTGCCCTCCTCGCCTCCTGCTGGCGGGTCCGCACCTCCTCGTAGCCGACCAACTCCACCGCTCTCTCCAGCAAGGCCGGGTAGTCGCCACCGCTGTAGGTGAGCCCGAACGGAGTCTGGTAGGGGAGTTGGTCGGGCGCGACCAGGTTGCGCAGCCGCATCTGGACCGGATCGATGCCGAGTTCCCGGGCGGCCTCCTCGATCAGCCTCTCCTGGACGTAGGTGGCCTCGGCCCGTCCCGAACCCCGCAGAGCCTCGATCGACATCTTGTTGGTGAAGACCTTCTCCAGCTTGATGTCGACGCTGGGAATGTCGTAGTTGCCGGTCAGGGTGTCGATGGTCAGGTCCGGAACGACCGGCGTGAAGAAGTGGAAGTAGGCCCCGAGGTCCCCTACGAAGTGGCTCCGGAGCGCCAGGATGTTCCCCTCGGAGTCCAGGGCGAGTTCTGCCTTGTGGATCTGGTCTCTGGCGTGAACGCCTGACGTGAAGTTCTCGGTCCGGGTCTCCACCCACTTCACGGGGACACCCAACTGCAGAGCCGCCCAGATCACGGCTAACTCGTCCGAGTACAGGTTGAGCTTGCTACCGAAGCCGCCGCCCACATCGGGAGCGACGATGCGGAGCTTCGATTCGTCGAATTCGAAGATGTGAGCCAGCCAGGTGCGCAGAGTATGGGGGCCCTGGCACGAGAGCCATACCGTGAGGTGACCAGAGGCGGGTTCCGGAACCGCGAGGATGGCGCGCGGTTCCATCGGTGATGCCGAGATCCGCTGCACCGTGAGCGTCCGGGACACCACATGATCGGCCCCGGCGAAGGCGTCGTCGGGATCCCCGATCACCTTGTGGATCTCGCCGATCTTGTTGGTGCCTCGGTCTGGATGCACGAGCGGCGCGCCGGGGGAGAGCGCCTCCCACGGGTCGAGGACGTGGGGTAGGGGCTCGTAGTCCACGTCGACCCGCTCGGCGCCGTTGACGGCTGTTCGCGGGTCATTGGCCAGCACCATCGCCACCGGCTCGCCCACGTAGTGGACCCGATCCCCCGTGAGGGGAGTCCTCGGCGGTGCCCAGTCGGCTGCGGCGGTCGGGATCAGGGGCATCTCCCCAGCCGACTCGGATCCGGAGTACGCGGCGACCACTCCCGGCGCCTCGCGCGCCTCGGCCAGGTCGACCGACGTGATGTCGGCATGGGCGAACGGGCTGCGCACGAAGGAGGCGTGGACCATGTGGGGCACGGCAAGGTCGTCCACGTACCGGCCCCTGCCCGCCAGGATGCGGGGATCCTCCTTGCGGGGTAGCCGGGCGCCGACGGCGGTCATGGCTGCCCGCTCCCGCACGGACCCGAGAGGACGGCGTCGACGATGTGCTGGTAGCCGGTGCAGCGGCAGAGGTTGCCTTCCAAGGCCTTGCGAACCTCCTGCTCGGTCGGTTCGGGGTTCCGGCGCAGGAAGGCAGTGGCGGCCATCAGGAAACCGGAGGTGCAGAAGCCGCACTGGAGGGCGAAGTGGTCGGCGAATGCCTGCTGCAGCGGTGAGAGCTTCCCGCGGTCGGCGAGCCCTTCCACCGTCTCGATCTCCCTTCCGTCGGCTTGACCGGCCAGGACGGTGCAGGACTTGACCGCAGCCCCGTCGAGTATCACGGTGCACGCGCCGCAACTGCTGGTGTCGCAGCCCACGTGGGTTCCCGTCAGTTGCAGCTCCTCCCGGAGCAGGTGCACCAGCAGCGTCGAGGGATGGCAGTCGACATCGACCCTGGCGCCGTTGACCACCACGCGGACCTTCATCCGCCGGCTCCCCGTTCCGTGGCGCGCCGGATGGCGCGTCCGGCCAAGACCCTCACGAGCTCGCTCTTGTACCGTGAGCTGCCGCGGTCATCGCCGGGCATCCTGACGGCGGCGGAGACAGCGGAGGCGGCGCGGGCGATGGTCGAAGGATCGATGTCCGATCCCACCAGGAGGTTCTCGGCTTGCGCCGCCCGTGTGGCGACCTGCTCGCCTCCCGTCACCGCGATCCCGGCGCCGGTGACGCGTCCTGCGCCGTCCATGGTCATCTGGACGGCCACGCCTGCTACCCCGTAGTCGGCCGCGGCGCGCTTCATCTTCTCGTACGCCCCGGCCGGTCCGCCGGGCAGCCGGACCGCGGTGATCAATTCGCCCCGCCGGAGCGAGGTCTCGAAGGGCCCCACGAAGAGGTCGTCGCTCTCGATGACCCTCGTGCCGCTCGCTCCCTCGACGACGACCCGTCCCCGGGCGGCCACCAAAGCGGCCGGAAGGTCGTTGAGGGGATCGGCGTGGGCCAGATTGCCGCCCACGGTTCCCAGATTACGGACGAGCGGATCCGCGATCACCGAGGCCGTCTCGGCCCATAACGGGGAGAGGGATCGGACCATCGGGCTCTGCGACACCCGGCTCGTGGTCACGAGGGCACCGATCTCGAGCCCGTCCTCGGAGGACCCGATGGAGTCCAGACCTTGGATCTTTCCCAGGTCGACCACTACGGATGGGCGGACCAGCCGGAAGCGCATCATGGGGATGAGGCTCTGGCCCCCGGCGAGCGCCACGGAGCCATCCTCGCTGTTCAGGCTCGCGAGGGCGTCCTCAAGCGTCGCGGACGAACGGAACGCGAAGTCAGGCGGTCGCATCCGTGCCTGCCGGCGACGGTCCGGTCCGGCTCGAGCCCGAGCTATCCAACACGCATCGGGCTGAACTCATGAACTGCTGTCTTCCCAGGGTCGCGGCCTCACATGGCAAGCTACCAGGTGTCCGGGTTCGGTGCCCTCGAGGGTGGGTTCGACCTGGTGGCAGACCTCCTCGACGAACGGGCACCTGGTGGAGAACTTGCATCCGGGCGGCATGTCGAGGGGCGAGGGAACGTCTCCGCGCAGCGGCGCTTCGCTCTTGTGGTGGGGGTTCGGGTCGGGACGCGACGCCAGGAGGGCCTGGGTGTAGGGATGCTCGGGACGGCCGAACACCTTCTCGAGAGGGCCGTATTCGACGATCCGACCCATGTACATGACCGCCACGGTGTCGGCCACCTGGGAGACGACCGAGAGCTGGTGGGCGATGAAGATCATGGTCAGCCCCAGGCGGGCTTGCAGGTCCCGGAAGAGGTTGATGATCTGGGCCTGGATGGAGACATCCAGGGCGCTCACCGGTTCGTCGGCCACGAGCATGTCCGGGCCCACCGCCAGGGCCCGGGCGATGGCCACCCGCTGCCGCTGGCCGCCGCTCAACTGTCTGGGACGGCGGTCAGCCAGGGTGGCCGAGAGCCCGACGCTCTCCAGGTGCCCGGCCACGAAGGCTCCGTCCTGGCCCTCGCCGACGAGGCCGTGCACCTTCCCGGCTTCGAGGATCGCCGCTCCCACCGTCATCCGGGGATTGAGGGACGTGAATGGGTCCTGGAACACCATCTGCACCCGCCGCCGCACCCGGCGAAGGTCGCTTCCCTCGACCGACCGCACGTCCACGCCGTCGAACAGGACCGTTCCCGCGTCGGGATCGACCAGCCGGATCAGGCTGCGGCCCAGAGTGGTCTTGCCGCTTCCCGACTCCCCGACGATGCCCATGACCTCGCGCTGCCGCACCTCGAACGACACATTCTGGACGGCCATCAGACGCCGTGCAGGGGCACGCCTGATCCGCTCGCCCAGAGTGCGGCGCACCGGGTATCCCTTGGTCAGACCCTCGACCTGGAGCAGTACCTCCCTGTCCGAGTCCCGGGGTTGGCCGGCTCCGATCACGGCGACCCTTCCTGGAGATGCTGCGGGATCGTGACGCGGTCTCGCCACGTCACGAACGGGCAGGCAGTGACATGTTCGGGTCCCACCTCCTGCAGCGACATCGGGACCGAATCGCATCCATTCCTGACGAATCCGCACCTGGGGCTGAACGGGCATCCGGGCGCGAGATTGGAGAGTTCCGGCGGCTGTCCGCGTACCGGAACCATCTCCGAGCGGTTGGATGGATCGAGATGGGGGATGGATGCCAGCAACGCCTGCGTGTACGGGTGGCTCGGATGATCGAATATCTCCTGCACCGGCGCCTGCTCCACGATGTAACCGGCGTACATGACGGCCACGTGGTCGCAGTGCTGGGCGATGACCCCGAAGTCGTGGGAGACGAGGATCATCGCCATCCCGGTGTCCTGCTGGAGTTCGGTGAGCAGAGTCATGATCTGGGCCTGGACCGTCACGTCGAGAGCCGCCGTCGGTTCGTCGGCGATCAGGAGCATCGGCTCGGCGGCGATCGCGCTGGCGATCATCGCCCGCTGTCGCATCCCCCCGCTCATCTCGTGGGGGTAGGAGTGGAACTGCGTCTCGGGGGAGGCGATGCCGACCCGGTCGAGCAGTTCGATCGCCCGCCGCGTCGCCTGCCGGGTGCCCATCCGGCGCTTGACTCTGAGTACCTCGACGATCTGGTTCCCCACCTTGTACACGGGGTTGAGTGAGGCGGTCGGATCCTGGAACACCATTCCGATCTCGCCCCCGCGCACCTTCCGGAGTTCGGAGCGGGACAGCCCGATTAGATTCCGGCCGTTGAACACCACCCGTCCATCGATGACCTCGCCCGGCTTCGGGACCAGTCCGATGATGGAACGGCACGTCATGCTCTTCCCCGATCCCGACTCGCCGACCAGCGCCAGGGTGGCGCCCCTCTCCAGAGTGAAGCTCACCCCGTTGGTGGCGAGCAGCAGCCCTTCCAGGGTCGGGAAGCCCGTATGGAGATCCTCCACTCGGAGAAGCGGCGAGCCGCCTACACCGTCAATCGCAGCTCCTCTCCCAGCCGGTCGGCGAGGGCGTCGCCGAGCATGCTGAAGCCGACCCCGATCGTCACCAGTACGAGACCGGACAGGGTTGTGATCCACCAACCGACCCGCAGGTGGGCCTGCCCGTCGGCGACGATGACGCCGAGTTCGGCGGTCGGGGCTTGGACCCCGAGGCCCAGGTAGGAGACGCCCGCGATGAGCAGCAGGTTGAGGACTATGTCGGCCACCGAGAACACCAGCGGGGACCTGATGAGGTTCGGGACGGCGTGGCGGCCGAGTATCCGGGTGGTGGAGTAGCCGAGACCCTTGGCGGCCAGCATGTACTGCTGCTCGCGGATCACCAGCATCTCGCCCCGGGACAGCCGGGCGTAGAGAGCCCACCCGACCGCCAGGACGCCGATGAAGATGCCGACCAGCCCGGGTCCGGTGATGGCGACCACCGCGATCACCACGACCAGGAAGGGGAAGGCCATGACGATGTCGACCGCCCGGTTGATCACCGTGTCCACCCAGCCCCCGAAGTATCCGGCCAGCATTCCGAGGGTGACGCCCACCAGCAGCGGCACGTAGGTGATCACGAGCACGATGGCCATGTCCAGGCGTATCCCGTACAGGACCCGGGAGAACACGTCGCGCCCGAGTTCGTCGGTGCCGAAGAAGTGGTCGCCTGACGGGGGCTGCAGCGTTGCCATCAGGTCGAGTTCGTTGGGCGGGTAGGGAGCGATCCATGGCGCCAGCAGCCCGGCGAGGACCACCAGCACCACGATCGATCCGCCGATGTAGAGCGCGACGTTCGACCATCGCCGATCGGACAGGGCCCGCCTTCGCAGCCGCCGGGTCGCCACCAGCAGCCGCTCCTGGCGCGGAGGGACCTCGCGGGCGATGGTCATCCGTCCACCAGCCTCACCCGGGGGTCTATGGCCGCGTAGGTCAGGTCGGCAGCCAGGTTGATCACGATCACGGTGAGCCCGAAGAACAGGACCAGGGCCTGGATCACCGGGTAATCGCGCTCGAGCACTCCCTCGACGATCAGCGAGCCGAGTCCGGGGATGGCGAAGACGTTCTCGACTATCACCGATCCGCTGATCATGAAGCCGATGATCAACGACAGCACGGTGACCGTGGCGATCAGTGAGTTCCGCATGACGTGCTTTCCGATCACCCTGGACTCGCGATATCCCCTGGCACGGGCGGCCTCGACGTACTCCTGGTCCAGAACCTCGATGATGCTCGATCGCAGGGTCCGGGCGAGGATCGGCGCCAGGAACAGCCCGATGGTGGCCGCCGGCAACGTGAGGCTGCGCAGGATGGTGAGGACGTTCGTCTTGTCGTAGCCCGCCACCGGCAGCCAGCCCAGCCTGATGGCGAAGAACAGCGCCAGCAGCAGGCCCAGCCAGAACGACGGCATGGCGAAGGTGATCATGCTGCCCAGCCGCATGAGGTGGTCCTGCCAGCGGTTCCGCTTCACCGCGGAGAGGACCGCCAGGGGAACCGCAACCACCGCCGCGATCACCGCGCTGTACAACAGCAGCGAGAAGCTGATCACGGCACGGGTGGCGATCACATCGCGAACCGGCTCCTTCTTGATGATCGACTCCCCGAAGTCGCCGACCACCGCACCCCTCAGGAACCCGATGAACTGCTCGGGTACGGAACGGTCGAGGCCCAGATCACGACGCAGGATCGCCAGGCTCTCCGGCGTGGCGTTGTAACCCAGCATGTTCAGTGCAGGGTCTCCCGGCACCAGCACGATGATCACGAACGCGCCGACGATGACCGCCGCCACCACCGGGATGCTGTGCAGGAGGCGGCGACCCAGGTAACGGAGCACGTTTCCGGGTCAGCCGCCTCGGTGCAGCGTTATCGGGCTGCTCGTTACTGCTCGATCCACGTGTTCTCGAAGTGGTACACGCCGAGGGCGTCCTGGTCGACGTCGTGCACGCCGTCGCGCACCCCCGTCGCCAGCGGCAGCCACAGGATGTTCAGCCAGGGCATGTCAGCGACCCACTCGGCCTGGATCTGGGGCCAGAGCTCCTGGCGCCTCTCCTCGGTGGCCGCCACCGCTTCCTCCACCTTCGCCCAGAGCGACTCGTTGCCCCATGCGCTGAAGAAGCCGTCCAGCCCTCCCTCGGTGGGATCGGTCATCAGCAGGGCGAACTCGTCCGGAACCAGCACGTCCGATGTCCACTTCAGGAACGGCATCGTGATCTCGTAGCCGTAGCTGAACAGGTTGTCGGCCAGCGTGCTCTCGTCTAGTTCCACCAGTTGCAGGTCCACGCCGATCTCGGCCCACTGCGCCTGCAGGACGGTGGCCAGGGACTTGTGCTGCCCCGATCCGGCCGGGAACTGGAACGTGATGCTGAACCCGTCGGGAACCGACGACGAGGCGATCAGTTCCTTCGCCTTGTCCAGGTTGAACTCGAACGGGGGCACCTCGCTGGTCGGCGCGTTGTACTTGAGCGGCGGGATGAGGTGGTTTGGAATGGTGCCGACCCCTCCGAACACGGCGGCGTTGATCGCAGCCCTGTCGGTGGCGTAGCTCAACGCCTGGCGAACAGCCAGTTCGTCGAGCGGAGGGGCGCCGTTGTTGATCCAGACCGGCTCCTGGCGGGTGACCTCCCGTACCAGCACCGTGACGCCGTCCATGTCTCCGACCGCGTCGATCTGGGTGAACGGAACGCTCTCCATGACATGGGCCTCGCCCGAGTCGAGCTTCAACGCCCTCGTGTTGTCGTCCACGATGAAGTCGTAGCGCAGTTCGTCGAGGTAGGGCTTGCCCTCCTCCCAGTAGTAGGGGTTGGGCTCGAAGCTGATGCTCGTACCGCGGATCCACTCCTTGAGCTTGAACGGCCCGCTGCCGACGGGGTCCTCCCAGAAGGCGTCGCCCTGGGCCTCCAGCACCGCCTTCGGCACGATGTAGGCCGGGAAGATGCTGATGTTCTCCAGGAACGCGGCGATCGGCTGGTCGAGGTGGATGATGAAGTTACGGTCGTCGATGATCTCCGTGCCCGTGTAGCCGAGAGCGAGGAACGGGAGGATCGTGTTGATCTCGGGATTGGCGAACCGGTCGAGCGAGTACGCGACGTCCTCGGACGTGACCGGATCGCCGTTGCTGAACATGGCGTTATCCCGGAGGGTGAAGCTCCAGTCGAGCCCGTCGTCGCTGACCTCCCACGATTCGGCGAGAGCCGGGATGATCGAGGTGCCTCCCTTGGGATCCGCGTAGACGAGGGTGTCGAAGATCAACTCGTGAGCGTAGATCTGACCGTTGTCGGACAGCTCGAACGGGTTGAGCGTGTTGGTCTCGAGCTGGCGGGCGAAGACCAGCGTACCGCCGCGCTGCGGACCGGCCATGGCGGCTTCGGTCGTCTCCGGTGCCGCCGCCTCGGTTGTCTCCGGCGCTGCCGCGGCGGCAGTCGTTGCGGGCGCCTGGGTTGTCGCGGGCGCCTGAGTCGTCGCCGGGGCCTCGTCTTCGTCGGTTCCGCACGCCGCTGCCACCAGCCCTACAGCCAGCAGGCACGCAATCATACGGTAAACGGGTCGCAGTCTCATCGAGCCTCCCTCGCCTCATGAGCTTGGTCCAGCCCGCGGGACCGCAAGCAGGAGCGCCGGCGACCGGACCCTGTGGTCTGTTGGCTGAACTTTGCTGATTGAGGCTAGACGAACGGGTGTCCACGCGTCGGACTGAGCACGGTCGGCCAAGGGGCCACCGATCGTTGGGATCACGTTCACGGACATGGTGAGCGGGTCGGGCTCTGTCGTCGACAACCCTCGGGGCCAGATGGCTTGGTCGGTGCGGCGTCGGCGATGCAGGTGTTCTCCACGGTTGGCCTCAGCGGCACCGGCGAGTGGGCGGCCACCCCTTACCATCCGTGGTTGGCGTTCAGCTTTGACATCGCCGAGTTCGGCCCGTGAGAGTGGGTGTCGTTCGGTAGGGCCCAGGCAGGCTGTGCCCAGTTGACCGGCACGCCCCTGCATCCCGGCATCGCCGAACAACTCCACAGGGCCTATTTGAGCAAGGGCGCCCACGCCACAACGGCTATAGAGGGCAACACTCTCACGGAAGAAGAGGTATCGAGGATGCTGGATACTCCACTCGACCTGCCTCCCTCGCGCCGTTACCTTGAACAGGAGGTGCGGAACGTGCTCGACGCCTTCCGGAGCATCGATGAGGGAATACGAACCACCGGGGATCTCACGCTGACCCCGGCGATGATGCGCGGATACAACGAACTCGTGCTTCGTGATATCGGGTCGGCCAGCGAGATCCGGCCCGGCCGCGTCCGCGCATCTGAGATCCTGGTCGGCCGGTACCGTGGACCTCGGGCCGAAGACTGCCACCACCTCTTGGAGCGGCTGTGTGACTGGCTACTCTGCCCCGACTTCGAGATCAAGGGGGAGGATCCACTCGCATTCGCTCGCGTTCTGACCCGGGCGCTGCTGGCCCATCTCTACATCGCATGGATCCACCCCTTCGGGAACGGAAACGGCCGTACAGCGAGGCTCGTCGAGTATCACCTGCTCGCCGCCTCGGGGCTGGTGCCTGTTCCGGCCGCTCACCTGCTGTCCAACCACTACAACCAGACCCGCAGCCGCTACTACCGCGTACTCGACTGGTCGAGCCGGACAAGGCCCTGGTCGCCGGTCGAGTTCATCGGTTACGCATTGGGTGGCTTCGTGGATGGCCTCGAAGAACAGTTGGCCTGGATCAAGGCTCGACACTATTGGCTGGCCTGGCGGAGCTACGTTGACGAGGTGATGCGTCCCTACGGTACGGCGGCCGGCCGCCGCCAGCGGGAGTTGGTGCTCGCCCTGGGAGCCTCCGGGGCTACACAGCGGTCCGAGATCAGGATTCTCACGCCGTATCTAGCAGAAGCCTACGCGGGAAAGACCTCCAAGACGGTGACACGCGACGTGAACCGGCCTGTCGCTCTGGGCCTTGTCGAACGCACTCGCAAGGGGATCCGTCCCCTGGTTGAGAAGATGGAAGCCTTCTCGGCAGTTACGAGCCTCCCGGACTCGTAACTGCTTTGCTACTGCTCGAGCACCTCACTGACGGCCGCCGTGACGCGTGCGGCGTCCGGGATGTAGGCGTTCTCCAGGGGCGGGCTGAGCGGTACCGGGGAGTGGGGGGAGGTCACCCTTCTCACCGGGGCGGCCAGCGCGTCGAATGCGTGCTCGGAGACCATGGCGGCGATGTCTGCGGCGATGCTGCACCGGGGCGGGCTCTCGTCAACGACCACCAGCCGTCGGGTCTTGCGGACCGATCCGAGGATGGTTTCCGAATCGAGCGGCGAGAGGGTTCGGGGGTCGATGACTTCCGCCTCGACGCCGTCCGACGCCAGGGCGTCGGCCACCTCGAGCGCCAGCTTCGCCATGAACGAGATCCCGACGATTGTCACATCGGTTCCCGGACGGGTGACCGAGGCGGAGCCGAGGGGGACGGCGTAGGGATCCTCCGGTACCTCCTGGCGGGTGTTGTAGAGGCGCATATGCTCGAAGAACAGCACCGGGTCGTCATCGGCGATCGACTCCAGCAGCAGGCCCTTGGCGTCGTACGGCGTGGTCGGGACCACCACCTTGATCCCGGGCAGGTGCGTGTAGACGGAGTACAGGGTGTCGGAGTGCTGCCCGGCCGCTCCCAGCCCGGCGCCGATGGCCATGCGAAGCACCAGGGGGACGCTCGCCTGGCCGCCGAACATGTAGCGCAGCTTGGCGGCCTGGTTGTGGATCTGGTCGAAGGCCAGCGGCGTGAAGCTGGACCACATCATGTCGACGACCGGCCGGATCCCCGACGCCGCCGCGCCGACCGCGATCCCGACGATGCCGGCCTCGGAGATGGGGGTGTCCCGGACCCGGGTGGGGCCGAACTTGTGGAAGAGACCCTTGGTGGCGCCGAAGGTGCCTCCCATCGCTCCCTCGTAGGGTGCTCCGAGTCCTGCTCCACCGACCACGTCCTCGCCGTAGACGACCACGGTCTCGTCGGCCTCCATCGCCTGGTACATGGCCTCGCCGACCGCGTGGATCATGGTGATCGGTCTTCTAGCCACCGTAGGCTCCGGTGTAGACGTAGTCCGCCACGCCGGCGGCGGCCGGCCACGGATCGGCCTTGGCCGCCGCCACGCCCCGGTCGAGTTCCTCGACGATCCCTGCTCGGATCCTCCCGACTTCTGCCTCGTCGAGCAGCCCGGCCGCAGCGAGTTCCGACCGGAATCGGTCGAGCGGGTCCCTCCTCCTGGCCGCGGCGAGATCGTCCTCGTCGCGGTACTTCTGGGTGTCCCCCACGTAGTGAGCCGAAATCCGGGGGATCTTCGCTTCGATGAAGGACGGACCCTCACCGCGCCGGGCCCGCTCGACCGCCTCCCCGGCTTCCCGGTGGACGGCGAAGACATCCGCGCCGTCGACGATGTGCGCCGGGATCCCGAACCCGTCCGCCCGGCGGCTCAGATCTGCGACGCTCTGGGAGTAGGAGACCGGCGTGGACTCCGCCCAGCCGTTGTTCTCGCACACGTATATGACCGGCAGCTTCCAGATGGAGGCCAGGTTCATCGACTCGTAGAGGATGCCCTGCCCGGATCCCCCGTCCCCGAAGAAGCTGACCGAGACGTTCGAGGTGCCCTTGACCTGCTGGGCGAACGCCCCTCCGGTGGCTAGGCCGATGCTCCCGCCGACGATGGCGTTGGCCCCCAGCATCCCGATCTCGAAGTCGGCGATGTGCATCGATCCGCCCCGGCCCCTGCAAAGGCCGGTCTCCCGCCCGTACAGTTCCGCCAGCATGCCGGCGATGGAGCATCCCTTGGCGAGGCTGTGCCCGTGGCCTCGATGGGTGCTGGCGATCAGGTCGCGGTCCGTCAGGTGGGCGCACACCCCGGCGGCCACCGCTTCGGCGCCGATGTAGGTGTGGACGAAGCCGGGCATGTCCCCCCGCTGGTACTCGAGGGTGACCCGCTCCTCGAAGAGGCGGATCCGCGTCATCGTCTCGAACATCTGGACCAGGGTCCGGTCCGGGATCGTCATGCGGGCGCTCCTCCCTCGAGCAGGCTCCGGTACTCGGCGTCGTCCTCCGCGATCCACCCGATCACCCTCCCGATCGGGTAGTCCTCCCCGACCGGGGCCCCATGATGCACGATCCCTGCGGCGCCCGCCTCGATCTCCATCTCCACCTTGTTGGTCTCCATCAGGAACAGTGGCTCGCCGGCCCGGACCGCACCGCCTTCGTCGACCAGCCAGTCGATCAGGTGGCAGTCGTCCATGTAGATGCCGGTCTTGGGAATGAAGACCTCGTGAGCCATCAGCGGCCCGTCCGCGAGAGAGCGGCTTGCCGAACCGGGTACGCCATGTCGCTTAGCGTGCGGACCACGAGCACTCTCCTCAGCCGGAGATCAGCACTTGCTTGCCGCCACCCGAGGCGACGGCCGCCCAAGCCGATGCGGCGTTGGAGAGCGGTGTGGTGACGACGGGGAGGGCCAGGTCTCCGGAGGTGGCCAGGTCCACCATCGTCAGGTATGCCGACACCACCTCGTCGCGTGGAATCCCGAAGTTGCTGTATCCCTTGATCGTTAGCTGCTTGCCGCGGACCAGCCCTGATGCGACCGTGGCGGTGTCTCCCGCCGCTTGCCCGATGTGGATCACCCGGGCTCCGAGCGCGGTGGCGGTGAGGGCAGCCTCCAGGGGTGCGCCCCACAGGGCATCGAACACCACGTGGGCCCCGCCCTCGCAGGCGGCCTGCATGCGGGCGGCCAGATCGTCGCCGTCCAGGGACACGACCGCGTCGGCCATCCCTTCGAGGGCGGCCAGGCGTTCGGGGTTGCGTCCCGCCGCCACGACCCTTGCGGCTCCGGCGATCCGGGCCGCCTGGACCGCGATGCTCCCCGCCGCCCCGGTCGCTCCCAGCACGAGCGCGGTTTCCCCCGGTTGCAGCTTGGCCGTCCAGGTGATCGGGAGCCAGCCGGCCAGCGCGGCGGTTCCCAGCGCCGCGGCGGTGGCCGCGTCCGCGTCGTCACCGATCTCGACCAAGGCGCTCTCGGGCGCGTTGAAACGCTCCGCGGATGTACCGTCCCGGACGACTCCGATGCCGGCTCCCATCACGAAGACGCGGCGCCCATCGCCCTCCACCCGGCCGACCGCCTCGATGGCGGGGACGTAGGGCATCGGCGGATGTCCGGCGTAGAACCCGCCGGACGCGATGGCGAGGTCGACCGGATTCAGCGAGGCGGCCTCGAGGGCTACCGTCACCTCGCCCTCGGCCGGATCCGGAAGCTCGCGTTCCTCCACTACGGGGCTGGCGCCGGCTTCGGTGATAAGGGCGGCTCTCATGATGTCGTTTCCTCCTTGGGCAGGTAGCGGTCGGCGTCGGCGAAGACGTCGATCCCACGGTAACCCCCGCGGATGCGGGTGATGTGCGTGACCCCGGCCGGGACCGTGTAGGTGTCACCCCGGCGGTAGGTGCGGGTCTCGCCTCCTATCGTCATCTCCATCTCCCCCTCCAGCACCACGCCCCACTGGGCGCCGTGTACGTGTTCCGGTACTTCGACGTCATGGTCGATCTCGTAGAACATGGGCATGCAGTACTCGTTGGGGACGATGTTGGCCCGCATGTCCACTGGGCTGTCCGGAACGGGCAGTGCCTTTATGAAGTCCGGGAACCCTTCGCTCACTGGACCCTCCTATCTTTCATGGTCTCTCCTCGGGTTTCCGGACCCCGGGGGTCTGTCTCCGCGACGGCGCTGTGGTAAGCAGGGCACGGCGAGTCTCTTTGCAGGCAGACCACTGGATCAAAGGGTCGAGATCAGCGCCGCGTAGGAGTCCATCGATCCGGCCCGTTCCTCGAACCGGTAGACCTGCGGCGTGTAGACGTGGGTCCTCTCGAACGGGTGCTTGGTTCTCGGTATCGACGTGGGCCGCCACGGCGAGACCGGCCGGCCGGCCTTGACGATGGTGCGGATTCTCTCCCGGTCCTGCAGGATCGTGACGTCCTCGTCCGGGTTGCCCTCCACGACCAGCAGGTCTGCGTACTTGCCCTCCGTCAGGGTGCCGATCTGGTCGGCATGCTGGGGCAGCGTCATGGCGCTGTTGCGGGTCATCGAGAGCAGGGCCTCGAAGTGGGACATGCCGAGCAGGTCGACGAACAGTTCCATCTCCCTGGCGTGCCACTCCCCGTAGGGAGTCATGGCGAAGCCCGACTCCGATCCGCCGACCAGCGTGGCGCCGTTCCGGTGCGCCTCGCTGAGGATGGCGGCCGCCGCGTCGAGCTCGCGCTTGAACCGGTCCCGAAGGGCGGGGGAGAGGTCGGCGCGGTTGGCCTCCAGGGTGTTGACCAGCAGCGTCATGGCCGGGAGCAGCGGGATGTCCTTCTCGACGACCATCTCGAGGGTCGGATGGTCCATGTAGGAGGCGTGCATGATCCAGTCGACCCCGGCCTTGGCCGCGTACTCGACCGACTGGCGGGACCGGGCGTGGATGGTGACCGGACGGCCCAGCCGGTGCGCCTCGTCCACGGCCAGTTCGAGTTCCTCCAGGCGGAAGGAGGCGTACTCGTCGGACGAGTTGCCGGACCCGGCGATCTTGATGATGTTGACTCCGTCCTTAACCTCGTTGCGGATCTCCTGGAGCAGCTCGTCCCGGTTGCGGACCAGCGCCCCGAAGGACGACTCTGGAACCCCGATCCAGCTGGGGAACCCGTCCGAGATCCCCTGCTGGGTGGTGATCTGCTTCCCTGCGCACGCCATCCGCGGTCCCTGGACGAGGCCGGCTTCGATGGCGTCCCGCACCGCGATCGCCACCGAGTAGGGGCCTCCCGGGTCGCAGCTGGAGGTCACGCCCGCCATCAGAGCCTTCTCGGCATCTACCGAGGCCCGGATCGCCCGGTATTCGGCGGGTGTGTAGATCGACAGCTCCTCTTCGGACTCGGCCTCGCCGAAACTGATGTGCATGTGGCCGTCGACCAAGCCCGGCATCACCGTGGTGCCGGTGGTGTCGACCTCCTCGTAGCCGTTGGCCAGGAATTCCTGCGGGACGGCATCGGAGTCACCGACCCAGGCGATCCGGTCGCCCTCGACCACCACGCAGCCCCGGTCGATGACCGACTGGTCCTCGCAGGTCAGCACCCGGCCCCCGTTGAAGCGGTACCCGGTCATGGCCTTACCTCCTCTTCCTCCGGTTACTGCGGGACGATCGGGAAGTACTTGCCGCCCATGGGTTCACCTATCTCGATTCCCACCTCGTCGTCGGAGTAGTTGAACTCGTAGCGCCTGCTGCCGAACCACCGGGTCCCGTCAGCGAAGAAGCGCACCACGATCGCCCGGCGGGGGATCGTCGAGACGTTGGGCAGCGAGGCGTGCCAGGTCAGGCAGTGGTGCATGGACACAGACCCGGCCGGCACAGTGATCGTCTTAACCGGGAGGCCCACCTCGGCGGGATCGTCGATCGGCCTGACCGTCGGGGGCCGCAGGTCCTCCAGGTAGGTCGATCCGGTCCCGAAGGCGGCGGGCAGCGTCTCGCCCATGACGTGGCTCCCCGGCACCATCTGCATGGCTCCGTTCTCGGCGGTCACGTCGTCGAGCGCCACCCAGGCGGTGACGGCGTTCGGCTGCGCTAGCGGCCAGTAGGGGTAGTCTTGGTGCCACTTGAGGCTGCCGCCCTTCCCCGGATCCTTGAACAGGGCGTTGTCCTCCAGGATCCGGACCTTCCGGGATCCCATCAACTGGGCCGCCCACCCGGCCAGCACCGGGTTGAAGGAGACGATCCGGATGTCCTGGTCCCAGGTCCAGAGGTTGAACAGGAAGCCCACCGACTTGCCCGGCTCGGGAGGAAGCACGCTGTCCTCGGGCCAGATGGCGGGATCCAGCAGGTCCCACTCCTCGCCCTTCCCCCTCTGAAGGACCCGCGCCCTCTCCACCACACCGCGCAGCATCTCTACCTGCTCGGTGGTGAATACCCGGCCCGGCCTCAGAAACCCCTTGTGGTGGAATTCGAGGAGTTCGTCGGCGCTCAGCGCGCTCGTGCGAACCTCGTCCGTCAGCGTTTGCATGCTTGACCTCCTTGCCGTCCGGTAAACACCTGAACAGTTGCTGATGTGCTCACTCGATCACTTCTACCGATGACGTTTCCACGGTGCACAGCAGAGGCGGATCTACATCGGCCCCTGCCTCAACCGAGTATGGCACTTCGCTTCCGGCTTCGACCCGGGCCACATTGAACTCCACCTCGTGGTAGACCTCGCTCGACAGGTCCAGCCACATCGCGAGGAGTTCCAGCCTCACCGCCACGTCGGCGTCGTTTCGCAACATACCGCCGACCGATTCGGACGAACACTGGGAGACGCTCGCCAGTATGAAGGTCTCGACGTCGCGCTGGACATCGGAGCGGGGCAGGTAACAGGACACGGCCAGCAGCGAGATCGCGAGAAACAGCGGCAGTCGGCCGCGAGCCAGAGCCTGAGATCTCACGATCCTCGATGCTGCAGTTGGCGGTTGTAGTAGTCGGTGTAGGACATTACTTCCACGCCCCGATCAAGCGCGTACTCTATGACTCCGCTCGCCCAGCCGGTCCCTGCCTCGTTGTACCGGACCATCGCCCACTCGTGGAAGCATGCGCCGTACACGAGGTCCTTCTCGACGATCTCGTCCACACCCTCTTTCAGGACCTCGAGGAACTCGGCGCCCCGGTCGATCCCGTACTCCTCGAACCAGAAGCCGTCCAGCCAGTGCTGGAAGGGCACCTCCAGGATGTCGGGGAATCCCTGCTCCTCGTACCAGAACGGCTGGACGTCGAGTGGTGACGGATTGTCATGCTGGGCGTTGCGGCCCCAGGAACTCACGTACTCGATGCCGGCGTCGGCGAGCAGTTGCAGCCGGTCGGGCCGGTCGGAGAGCCCCAGGTAGTAGCCGTGCGGGGTTCGCAAGCCGATGCAGTCGACGTCGAGGTGCTCCTTGATGAGCGAGGAGGTTGCCCCTAGTTCGTGGCGCAGCGCCTCGGTCGGCGACTGCGGGAACAGCCCTCCCCGCCACGTGTCGTCCTTGAAGAGGATATGGCTGTAGGTGTGCTGCTGGACGTCCAGCATGGGGCTGGCGGCCGCCTTCCTGATGGCGGGAAGGGCATGCAGCAAGGTTCGGCCGCAGACGAACAACGTACCCGTGACGCCGTGGGCTTCGTGATATGCCGTGATGATCTCGAGACCCGCTTCCGTGGCGTCGTCGGGCAGGGAACTGTAGAAGCTCTCCCCGCCTCCCCTCGCCAGGTTCTCACCGATGGCGTGGTACTCCGTGTCATAGCCCATCAACATCGTTGCCACGGCTTCGATTCCTTTCTAAGTGGTCGGTCTGCGAAGTGGCGCTGCGCCCTGCTTGCATGCCACCCCGCCACTCGGCGGACCTACCACCATAGGTCTGCCGAGCGCCTTTCCCGTTGGCCTTGGTGGTCGATGATGAAAATAGCCGGTCACCGAGGACGGGCCAACTGTCATCACCGTCCCCGGTCATCCTGCCGGACCACGACGTGGAGCGCCCGAGATTGTCGGCAGTCAAGACCGTCCGGTGTCGAACCGATCGGAGCGGGACACACCCGCCTGCTTGAGGACTCTTGCCAGGAGGCCGACGTCGATGACACCGCCATGGGGGTTGGGAATCCACACCTTGAAGTGATCCCCCATGCTCATGTACTCGTGGCTACCCCCGTGCCAAGGCCCCTCGAAGCCCAAGCGGCGTAGCCTACGGATCAGGATCCTCCGGTTGACCGGAGCCAGCCGAGGGTTCATCGGTGGTAAAGGCTAACCCCGCCCATCGCAGGGATGTCAGTATCCCCATCGGCCAGTTTCAGAGAGGCCCATCCGACCAATACGTCTTGGAGGACCGACAACGCCTCTCCTTCGGTCGCGCCATATCCCCACGCACCCGGCGTCTCCGCCACCTCCGCGTAGTACCCGTCCGGGGCTTCCATCGGCTCGACCACGGCTCGGGCGGCAGCGGCTGCTGCCCACTCCTCGATCCGGCCCGTCGGCATCCCGGTATCCCGATCGGTCATGGCTCCGCTTGGTGCACGCAAGGTTCATCTACCCCGATGGTGACTACCGAGCCGATTGTAGCGCGAGTTGAGACCAATAGCGGCCTATGACCTTCTTGTAGCGCGGTTTTAGCTGTTTCACCGCTGAGGGCTCTCACAGGCGCGAAGCCCGTGCTGCCCGTAACGAACCGTCGCAGGGCCGGGCGAACCGATGTCGCCACCTTCGGGCCTTCTCCTACGTCTCGGTGTGGCGGGCGGTGTCGAGGTCGCCGAGCGCTACGCCGGTGATCATGTCGACGAGGTGGCGGGGGGTTATGCCCTCCATGCTGGCAAGCTCGCCTATCTTCATTCCGTGGCGCAGCACCACCACCCGGTCGCATACCTGGATCACGTCGTGCATGTTGTGACTGACGAGCAGGACCGCCACGCCCTGTTTCTTGAGGCGCTCGATCAGGTCCAGCACCAGGCGGGTCTGCTCGACTCCGAGTGCGGCCGTCGGCTCGTCCAGGACCACGATCTGGTTCCCCCATGCCACGGCCCGGCCGACGGCCACGGCCTGGCGCTGGCCTCCGGACAGCTTGTCCACGGGCTGGCGTACCGATGGGATGTCGATGCTGAGGCGGTCGAGGATCTCCTGCGACTCCCTGTACATCCGGCGGCGGTCCATCCATCCAAGCCAGCCGAACACTCCCCACCTGAAGATGTGCTCCCGGTTCAGGAAGAGGTTGGTCGCCACATCCAGGGTGTCGACCAGGGAGAGATCCTGGTGAACGGTCTCCACGCCCAGCCGGTGGGCGGCCTGGGGACTCTCGATGGACACGACCGAGCCGTTGATGAGGATGTCCCCCGAGTCGGGAGTCAGGCCACCCGAGACGCAGTTGACCACCGTCGTCTTGCCGGCGCCGTTGTCGCCGAGAAGGCCGAGCACCTCGCCGCGCCGGATCTCGAAGCTCACCTCCCTCGCGGCGCGGACCGCCCCGAACGACTTGGAGAGGGAACGAATCTCCAAGGCGACCGAACCGTTCGACCGGTCGGGAGCCATCCCGTTGGGGACGGGGCCGGTTGATTCGCGGGTCAATGCCATCGAGCGTTCGCCTGTCAGGAGACCTCCTAGAGTATATGCCTCCTCTGGAAAGGAGGTCCGAGTGCCGGAATACGTCGTTCGAGCTGACACCACACCCCCGTCCGACCTCTCGGGAACCGCCTTCAGCCATCTTGACGTTCGCTGGCTGGTGAGCGCGGAACGCAACGGTGCGGAACTCACCGGAGTGGGCCAGACCATATATCCCGCCCACGGCGGAACCCACGAGATCCATTTCCATCCGAGCGCAGAGGAGGTCGTAATCGTCCAGTCCGGCCGGGGCCGGCATCTCGTGGGAGACACGTGGTACGACGTCGGACCCGGTGACATCATCTTCATCCCGCGGAACGCCGTCCACGGCGCGGAGTCCGCCGGGGATGAAGACCTCGTTATCTACTGGGTCCTCGGGGGAGCGGCCGGTCTGGATGAAGCCGGATACGAAGCGGTCAGCGGCCCACCCGATTGATGTTCCATCTACCGAGCGACCACTGACCATGGAACTCTGGCAGCATTCCGCCACTCAGTTACTCGACGCCTACCGCAGCGGGACCACCTCGCCCCGCGAGGCAGTCGAGTCGTCCCTGCGGCGGATCGAGCGTCTCGATCCGGCCATCGGTGCGTTCCGCGAGGTGTTCCACGAGCGCGCTCTTGACGAGGCGCGGCACCGCACCGACGAACTTGCCCGGGGCGAATGGGCAGGTCCGCTGCACGGCATTCCCGTCGCCATCAAGGAACTGTTCGACGTGGAAGGTGCGATCGGTAGCTACGGGTCCACGATCTTGGCAGACCGCATCGCGCCGGCCGATGCCGCCGCGGTGGCGCGCTGGCGGGAGGCCGGAGCCATCGTGGTCGGCACGACCTGCTCCCATGAATTCGGCTGGGGGATCACCACCCAGAACGCGAGGCTCGGGAGCACCCTGAACCCCTGGAACACGGAGCGCGTGCCGGGGGGATCCAGCGGAGGCTCGGCTGCCGCGCTCGCAGTCGGGATGGTCCCACTGGCGCTCGGGAGCGACACCGGCGGCTCGATCCGGATCCCGGCCTGCTTCTGCGGGATCGCGGGGATAAAGCCCACCTACGGCTTGGTATCCAAGCGCGGGGCCGTGTCGCTCGCCCCCTCCCTGGACCATCCGGGACCGCTCGCCCGCACCGTCCCGGATCTGGCGATCGGCCTGGCGGCGATGGCCGGATACGATGCCTTGGATCCCAGCACCCTGGCCGTCGAGCCGGCCTCGGGGTCAGTCACGGCTTCGCTAGCCGGGGTCCGGGTCGGCGTGGTCGCCGACCTCCAACTCCGGGCGCTCCGGGATGACCACCGGGCCCGGTTCGACAGAGCCGTCGAAGTCATGGCGGAGGCGGGCGCCCGGCTGATCCCCCTGGGCCTTCCGGGGGCGGAGGAGATCCGTCCGACCTTCGCCGCGATCCAGATGGCCGAAGCGCACCACACCCATTCGTCGGTTCTGGGATTCTTCCCCGAGCGGGCATCCGAATACGGCGCCGACGTGAGAGGACGGCTGCAACTGGCGGCCGGCGTCACCCTGGCCGAGTACCTGTCCGCTCTCGAAAGCAAACGGGTCCTCCGGCGCTGCTTCGCCCGTCTGTTCGACGAGGTCGACGTGGTGGTCACCCCGATAACGGCCGGAGGGCCGTCCACCACCTCCGAGCCCGATATCGGGTTCGACGGTACCGGGGAGGGTCCGTTT
This sequence comes from Candidatus Spongiisociaceae bacterium, assembly GCA_965219685.1. Classification (GTDB taxonomy): domain Bacteria; phylum Actinomycetota; class Acidimicrobiia; order Spongiisociales; family Spongiisociaceae; genus JAPPFW01. Next base: position 3,936,018 of record CBDCOH010000002.1, read on the forward strand.
CGCGATGTGGTGATGGACTACACCGTCCCCCAGGACCTGTTCGGACTGCCCGTGTGCGCGGTTCCCAACGGGCTGGACGACGACGGGCTCCCGCTGGGAATCCAGTTGACCGGCCCGGCCCTGTCCGAGAACACGGTGCTGGATGCAGCGGCAGGAGTCGCAGAACTCCTCGGAAGCCCCGGGTTCCCACCTGTAGCATACGGGCGCTAGCGATCACGATCGGGGAATCTCTTGCCGGTTGTTGCACTGAACACGGGCGTTGACCTCTACTACGAGTGGCACGGCGCCGCCGATGGCCCGCCGGTCGTGTTCGTGCGCGGTACGGGCGCCGACGGATCCCGATGGCTTCCCCAGGTGGAGGAGTACCAGCATCGCTACCGGTGCCTGATCTTCGACAATCGCGGGTCGGGAAGGAGTTCCGCTCCCCCAGGTCCCTACTCGGTCCCGATGATGGTGGACGACACGATCGCCCTCCTGGACCACCTCGAAATCGCCACCTGCCACCTGTCCGGCATGTCTCTCGGCGGCGCGATCGCGCTCAGGCTGGCCATCGACTTCCCCGAGCGGGTGACGACCCTGCAACTCCACGGCGCCTGGGCGAAGACCCACGGCTACGCCAAGATGTACCTGTCGCTGCTCGGGCGGTTTCTGGAGGAGGGTGGTCTGGACTTCTACTACGAGGCCGCGCTGCTCTACCTGTTCCCGCCCGACTTCCTCACCGAGCATTACGACCTCGCGCAGGAGATCCTGGCGCGGATGAAGGCCAACTCGTCACCAATCGACGGGCTTGCCGGACAGATCGCAGCCAACCTGACGCATGACGAGGCCGACCGCCTGTCCCTCGTCAGGGCGCCCACGCTCGTAACGGTGGGGGAACTCGACATGTGCCTGCCGCCGTTCTTCAGCCGTGAACTCGCCGACGGGATCCCCGACGCGGAGCTCGTGGTTTTCCCCGGCGGGTCGCACCTGTTCGGGATGCAGGATCCGGCCACCTTCAACCGGGTGACGCTTGACTGGCTGGCAAGGCAGCAGGGAACAGCCGCTGCGGGTACCGGTGGGTGAGGGGTTTCCTGCCGGGGAGTCCGGTTTGGAAGGGCGCCGCACAAGGATCCTGGCCATACCCGGCAGTCTCAGGAGGGCCTCTTACAACCGGAAGTTGCTCGAGGCCGCGAAGCGGCTGGCGCCGGCTGCTGTCGAAGTCGACATCTACGACGACGGGATGCGGATTCCGCTGTTCAACGAGGACTCCGAGGGAGACCTGACGCCACAGCCGGTGCTGGAGTTGCGCATCAGGATCCGCTCGGCCGACGCCGTGCTCATCGCGTCTCCCGAGTACAACGGCAGCATCACGGGTGTGCTGAAGAACCTGATCGATTGGGCGTCGCGCCCGTACGGCCGGTCTGCCTTCGAGGGCAAACCCGTGTCGGTGGTGGGTGCGAGCCCATCCCGGTTCGGCGCTCAGAGGTCCCAGGAAACCGCGATCGCGGTCCTCGGGAGTGCCGGGGCGAGGGTCGTCGGAGGTCCGCATCCGGTCAAGCAAGTCTTCTCCCTGGTCGACCCGGACGGGTGTATAAGCGATGAAGCAACCCTCAAGATGCTTCAGGGCGTGTTGGACGGGTTGGCCGCAGATGCCATGGCTTCCCCGGAAGGAGGTTCCTGAGCGGCCCGGTGCCGGCGGGTCCGGAAACACGATCGACTCGGCCATCGCCACTTCCGGCAGCGCCTTGCAGGTGGCTGCCGGTCGCGGGTGGTTTCTCAGCGGAGGAGGGCGATGCCCAGGAACGGCACCGCGATGAACACTCCCACCACATAGGCAACGGCCAGCAGGCGCCGCTCGACCGCCACCCTGGCAAGGGTCTCAGCCCCCCGGATCGGGATCTCCCGGAGGACTGCGATCGGGTAGAGCAGCAGGATCCCGGCGATGTTGAACAACGTGTGGACCAGAGCGATCGTGAGCGCTTCGGGGCGGCTGGTCGCCAGAGCCGCCAGCAATGCCGTGATCGTGGTCCCGACATTGGCACCGAGGGTCACCGGGTAGATGTTGCGTAGCGAGAGAACCCCTGCGGCGGCCAGCGGGATCAGCATCGACGTGGTGATGCTCGATGACTGCACCGAGATCGTGACCGCCACCCCTACCAGCAGGGCGACCATGCCGCTGCCTTTGCCGAGAGCCGTGTTCAGGGACTGCTCGACGCGGGCCGCCACGAGTCGGCGCATGTTCTTGGTCACCAGCGCGAGTGCGAGCAACACGGCCGCGATCCCACAGACGACCATCAGCGTGCCGAGCACGTTGCCGTCCGCCCCGACGTTGCCCCACAGATCCTTGAGCCAGCCGACTGGTTCCTTGACCAGGGCCTTCACAGGGCTTTTCCACTCGGTTCCGGCCGAACCGACCAGGGGCTCGCTGACGCGTTCGGCGAGATTCGAGATGAAGCCGGTGAGCAGCTCCAGCGGCAGCAGGATCGCGACGACCACCACGTTGAAGAAGTCGTGGACTGTCGCCGCCTCGAAGGCCCGCCTGAACTCGAACGACCGCCTCACATGGCCGAGCGATACCAGCGTGTTGGTTACCGTCGTGCCGATATTGGCGCCCATCACCATCGGAACGGCGTGCTCGAAACCCAGCACACCCGAGGCCACGAGACCGACGATGACCGAAGTGCTGGCGGACGATGACTGCACCAGCACCGTTCCCAGAATCCCCACGAAGATCCCGGCTAGCGGGTTCCTGACGCTGGAGAAGAGGTTCTCCTGGATATCAGCCCCCAGCAGGCCGATGCCGGACTCGAGAGACGACACGCCCACGAGGAACACATAGATAAGACCGATCACGAGACCCGCCCTAACCGGCGGCGGTATCAAGCGATCCTCCGCGCGAGCCGGGATCGTCATGTAGTTGAGATCGTCATGTGGTTGAGAGCGTCCTAGGCGGCAGGAAGATTGTACTCGGCTGTCCGGCCGGGTGGTGAGTGGGGAGTGGTGAGTGGTGAATGGTGAGTGGTGAATGGTGAGTGGTGAATGGTGAATGGTGAATGGTGAATGGTGAATGGTGAATGGTGAATGGTGAATGGTGAATGGTGAGTGGTGAATGGTGAATGGTGAATGGTGAATGGTGAACTAAGAATCTCTTACAATAACATGTATGAGTGATACATGCTATACACTTAATCAGCCACTAGCCCACCGGCAACCGGCAACCGGCAACCGGCATCCGGCAACCGGCAACCGGCATCCGGCAACCGGCAACCGGCATCCGGCAACTAGACGGTTCTCCCCTGGGTGTCCTTGTGGATGCGGCCGCCTTTGATCACGCCCACGATCCGGGCGGGGTCGGCCAGGACCCCTATCTCGTCCAGGGGCCGGCCCTCCACCAGGATCAGGTCGGCCTCTTTACCCACTTCGACGGTGCCGATCCGGTCGGCCATGTAGAAGAGTTCGGCGTTACCCGTGGTGGCGGTGGCGATCGCTTCGGCCGGGCTCATGAACTTGGCCTTGTTGGGCAATTCCCGGCCGCGCCTGTCCTGCAGGGGGCCGACGATATCGGAGCCCGAACCGACCTTGACCCCGGTCTCTCCCATGATCTCGATGCTCCGGCCCACTTCGGTCTCGACCGCTTGGAGCTTGCTGAGCTGTGACGGGGTGAGGCCGGCATGCTCCGGATCCGCGAGAAGGTCGTACTTCACCGCCAGGGTGACCACTGCGAAGGCATCGGACTCCACGATCTGGCGGGCGGCGTCCTCGTCGAGGATGCTGGCGTGCTCTATGGAACGGATCCCCGCCGACAGGGCCCGGCGGATGGCGTCGGAGGTGTGGCAGTGGGCGAGCACGTAGGTGTGCCAGTCGGCCGCCGCCTCCACCGCGGCCCGTAGTTCCGCGTAGCTGAACTGGAGGCTGTCGAACGGATCCGTGGGGGAGAGGACCCCGCCGGAACTGAACACCTTTATCTGGGTGGCGCCTTTCCTCAACTGCTCACGGGCCGCACGCCTCACCTCGTCGGCCCCGTCGACTATCTCCGGGGTGGCCGACAGCCCGGGGATGCTCCCCCGCGGATGCTCGATGTGATGGGCGGGTCGCAGGTCTCCGTGCCCGCCGGTCTGGGACAGGACGGAGCCCGACGGGAGGATGCGGGGCCCGTCGATGACGCCCTGTTCCACCAGGCGCGCCCAGTGGGGGTCGAGTCCGCCCGCGTCCCGCACGGTGGTGAAGCCCTCCTGGAGGGTGTTCTCGATGATGCGCCGGACCGTGAACACGTAGTCGATCCAGGGCAGGTCACCGATGCCGCCTGCCGGAGAGACCAGGCCCATGTGGACATGGGCGTCGGTGAGTCCGGGCATCAGCGTCAGGCCCGTGGCGTCGATGACCCGATCCGGGGAACTCCCCGCCCCGGGGCCGATACCGCTGATCAGCGACCCGGATACAGCCACATCCGTGCTCGCCTGCGGGGCGGCCCCGGTGCAGTCCAGCAGTTCGGCGCCGCGGATTACGAGGCTGGTCATTGGTCGCTTCCTTCCTGGTAGTCGAGTCGCAACTCGGGTATGACGAAGTTCCCCCTGTCGATGACCTGGAGGTCGTCCACCCATATCGAGTGGTTGCGGGTCCCGATGTCGAAGTGGAACGGAGCCCGGTTCTCGCCGCCGAGGGTCCTCATGAAGTTGGCGCCGAAAGCGATGAGCATGTTGCCGTAGTAGCTCTCGACGTCCATCACTCCGCCACCCTCCCAGTAGCGAAGACCGAGGGCGTTCCAATTGGCCCGGTGCTCGTATCCCCACCCGATGTGGGATACGCCGTAGCAGCGCTCGTCCCGGGGCGCCTCGAAGTGATCCCGGGCGAGCCGGGCGTCGGTCCCCCCGTCGATGGAGACGATGCTCCCCTCCCGGAGTTCCATCCTGATCGGCGACATCACGTACCGGCCGAGATTGATGAGGCAGTCGCCCTCGTCCAGTACCAGGGTGCCCTCCGCCGAATGCTCCAACGGCGCCACCACCACCTGTCCCGACGGCCAGTGGTCCCAGCGTCCCGGCGTGTCCGTATACCCGTACTGGGTCATGACCGGCCGTCCCGCGTAGCTCACGGCCAGATCGGTACCGGCCTCGGATTCGAGGTGCAGGGTGGTGCCGGCCTGCAGCAGCGCTTCGCTGACCTCCGCCCGGCGCCGGATCTCGGGGATCGGGAACATGCGGCGGAGCATGTCCTCGGGTTCCAGGAGCATGAGCGTGCGCGCCCCGGCGTCGAGGGCCGCGTTGTGAGCGTCGCTGTAGATCCACTCCGTGGTGGGCGTTGCCACGACCAGATCGGATCCCTTCCAGGCGTCGATGATGGCCTGTGACTTCATCCAGCTCTCGTCGGCCGCCACCACGATCTGGAAGTACTCGGCGCCCAGCACGCGCGCCGCGGCGGCCAGCGCGATGCTGTACACCTGGTTGCTCATGGTGTCGGTGAACCCGAGCACAGTCTCGCCGGGCCGCACGTCGCACAGTTCCAAGTGGTCCCTGAAGAGCGGGACCAGCTCCGCTCCGGCCGCGGATGTGGTTGGGACTCGACGCATCGGTCGACTGCCTTCTCGGGCTGCTGCGGGCGTATACTATGTCCGATGTTGAGGGCCGCTGTCCTTCGCTCCGTAACCTCCCTGCCCGCGGGATGAGCCTGCGGTTCGGCCTCATCGGTACGGGGGGAGGGGGCCACCTCTTCGCCGGCGCGCTGGCCGGCCGTCCCGGCAGGGCGCGCCTGGTTTCGGTCTGCTCCCGCAACCGGGAGAAGGCGACTGCCTTCGCCGCCATATACGGAGTTACCGAGGTGTTCACCGACTGGCGCGAGTTGATCCGGTCGGACGTCGACGCAGTGTGCGTGGCGTCGCCCACCGGCGACCACGCCCGGATGACCATCGGGGCCGCCGCCCGAGGACTCCACGTGCTGACCGAGAAGCCCATAGCCGCGTCCGTGGCCGAGACCGACCGGATGATCGAGGCCTGCGAGCGGGCGGGGGTGACCCTGGGCTGCATCTACATGTACCGCTTCATGGACATCGCTCTGCGGATGAAGGAGGCGGTGACCGGGGGACTTATCGGCCAACCCCTGATCGCCGAGTGAACCGGGCTGTTCTACCGCGACCAGCCCTACTACGACTCCGGCGCCTGGCGGGGCAGATGGGAGACGGAGGGAGGCGGCTCGCTGGTCACCCAGACCAGCCACACCCCTGGACCTGATGGTATGGATGCTCGGCGACGTGGACTCGGTGGCCGGCTTCTACAGCACGTCACCTCTCCACCGGATCGAGGTGGAGGACTCCACCCTGGGAGTGCTGCGGTTCGCCAACGGATCCCTCGCCACGGTGGTCAGCACCACCGCGGCCGTCAATCCCGCGCCCCGCAGGCTCACGATCCGCGGAACCCTCGGGACGGTGGGTCTGGTGGACGAGGAACTGGTCAGTGGGACGTGCCCGGGGGCCCGTCGCCCGAGATCGAGGAGCTGATGAATTCGGGACCGGTCGACCGGGGGAATACCCTGACCATGGCCGGCTACGCCGATCCCACCTTCCACTACCTCCAGATGGAGGACTTCGTGGCCGCGGTGGAGGAGGGACGCCCCCCGCTGGTGGACGGATGGGAAGGCCGGAGGACCACCACCGTGATGGAGGCCCTCTACGAATCCTCCCGCCGGGGCGAGGTGGTCAAGCCCGGCTGACACAAGCCCGAGCGAGGCTCAAGAATTGGTGTCGGCGGCGCTGGCGAACGCCGAGGACGCCTACGCCGCGGTGGTGGAGACATACGAGGATCAAGGGCATACCCTGCCATCGGGCATCTACCTGGACAACGCGGATGGCCCAGTCCTGCAAGTGTTCTTACGCGACAGCAAGCGCTTTGACCGGCTTGAGCGCCTCGGACATGAGGGCTAGGTCGTCGCTTTCGATCCCGTCGACGGAAACCCCGTGGCTGACTGCTAGGAACTCGTAGGCGAAGACACGACCTGCTTGGTCGAGGTGGGCAATCCGTGTCTCGTCGAGGCGCTGTCCTCCGGCCTCCCCTCCGGAAGGCGGGCGGATAGCCACGAAGATGGCGTCCGCTTCGGAGTCGTAGCGAACCTGCATCCGGACGGTTCCTTTCATAGAGCAACCCAGTAGACCGTGATCACGATAGCCGGTTCACGGCTGGCGGAGAGCACCACATGAAGGACACGGTCGCCTACCACTGCGCGGTATTCGTGCGCGGTGTGACCAACGATACGGAGTTCGGGAGCGGCCAGCACTGCGTCAACCATCTTCTGGGCAATGCCCTGCTCGGCCATCCGCCTGCGGGCATGGTGACTGTAGGAAAGCTGAATCCGCAGGTTCTTACGATACCTTACCAATAACTACAACTCGTATTCAGAAGCAAGCATCAAGGCGAGACGGACTATCCGTACCCGTGTCTTCGGCGGCCGAACACTGGGCTCAGGGTGCGCTGCCTCCGGCTGCGGGGATGAAGAACCCCTCTCCCAGGGGGTCGTGCTTGTCGAGCACCAACTGGTTGAAGCCGGTTATGTAGGCCGAGCCGGTGATGGTGGGGATGATCGCCCTCCGCCCCGATACTTCTGTCTCGGCTTCGACCGTGCCGGTGAACATGGTGTTGAGCACGCTCTCGTGCACGAACGTGTCCCCTACTCCCAGTTCGCCCCTCGCGTGATGCCAGGCCATGCGGGCGCAACTCCCGGTCCCGCACGGAGAGCGGTCGAAGCCCAGGCCGGTGGAGGTGGCGAGGTTCTGGCCGTCGGCGCCCGGGCTGCTAGGTGGCCCGACGTACAGCAATTGGTCCACCCGGTCCGGGGCTCCGTGGGGGAGGTCGGTCCGATCCCGGAGTGCGCCGTTCACCGCCAGCCGGATGCGATGGCTGAGAGCAACGAGGCTCGGCACGGTCTCCACCGCGATCGGCAGACCGGCCTGCTCGATCCGGACCAGGGCGAACCAGAGGCCGCCGAAGGCGATGTCCACCTCGATCGGGCGACCGTCGACCTCCACCTCGAGCCCGGTCATCCCCACCCAGGAGGGCACTCCCTCGAAGGTGACCGACTTGACCTTGGTTCCCTCGATCCGCGCCTCGGCCACCACCAGGCCGCTCAGGGTTTCCACCGCCACTCTGGTCACGGGTTCCACCGGCTGGATCCTGAACATCTCCACCAGGCTGGTGATGGTCCCGATCAGGGCGTGGCCGCACATGGTCAGCGAGCCGAGCGCGGAGAGGACCAGCATGGAGAGGTCCGCATCCGGATGGATCGGCGGCAGGGGCAGGACGGCGTGCCACGGGGCATGCCCGCGCGGCTCCCCGACCAGCATCCTCGCCAGATCCGAATGGTTGGCCACGAGATCCGCTTCCATCTCCTCCAGGGTCTCGCCCTCCAGTTCCGGGAACCCGTCGGTCACCACCCGGGTGGGTTCTCCCGCGGTGTGGGAGTCGATCACGTGAAAACGTCGGATGAAGGCCATCGGTGGGGGCTCCCGGTCCGGGCAGGTGCTGAAACGCGCTAGATTCTAGGCTGTTTTACACCCACCCCCGCAGAGGTAAAAGGAACAATGGGAAAGATCACCTATGCCACCATGTCGGCCGACGACCCGGCTCTCCACCGGGCCTACGACGAGGGACTGGCCGCCGCCACCTCCCGGATCGGGCAGACACATCCGCTGCTGATCAACGGAGAGAAGCGGTACACAGGCGAGACTTTCACCGAGCGGTCCCCGATCGACTCGGACCTGGTGGTGGGGATCTACTCGCAGGCTTCCGATGACGACGTCGACGAGGCCGTCGCCGTCGCCGGTGCCTTCCAGCCCGAGTGGGAGGCGACTCCATGGCGGGAGAGACTGGCCATCATCCGGCGGGCGGCGGAGATCGTGGATGAGGAGACCCCCACCCTCGCCGGGTTCCTCACTCTGGAGGTCGGGAAGAACCGGCTCGAGGCGCTGGGAGACGTCTCCGAGGCGGTGGCTTTCATCGACTACTACTGCGACCGTCTCGAGGAGTCCGACGGGATGTCGACCGCCATGGGACAGTACGGGGTGGGGGACACCAACCATTCGGTGCTGCGACCCTGGGGGGTGTGGGCGGTCATCTCGCCCTTTAACTTCCCCCTCGCCCTGGTCGCCAGCCCCACGTCGGCGGCTCTGCTGACCGGCAACACCGTGGTGCTGAAGCCGTCCAACACCGGCGCCCTCGGCTCGCTGCTGCTGGCTGACATCTACTCCCGGGCCGGGCTGCCCTCAGGCGCCCTGCAAGTGGTGACCGGGGGTGATGGAGCGGGTGACCGTCTCGCCCATCATGACGACGTGGACGGGGTCACCTTCACCGGCTCCTACGACGTCGGGATGTACCTCTACCGGACGGTGGCCACCGGTCGGCCCAAGCCGGTGGTCTGCGAGATGGGCGGCAAGAACCCCGCAGTGGTGGCGGCCTCAGCCGATCTGGACCTGGCCGCCGAAGGGGTGATGCGGGCCGCCTTCGGGCTCTCCGGGCAGAAGTGCTCGGCCAACTCCCGGGTGTATGTGGAGCGGCCCGCCTTCCGGGAGTTCCTGGACCTGCTCACCGAGAAGACCGACGAGATCCTCCTGGGCGACCCTCGCGATCGCGAGACCTTCCTGGGACCGGTGATCGACGGGGAGGCGGTGGACCGTTTCCGCTCGGCGGTGGAAGCCGTGAGAGAAGCCGGGGGCGAGGTGCTCTCCGGGGGCGAGGTGGTCACGGACGGTGACCTGGCCAGGGGCAACTTCGTGCAGCCCACGGTGGTGACCGCACCCGAGGACACCTGGATCTGGGAGAAGGAACTGTTCGTACCGTTCGTGGCGGTGAGCGCGGTGGACTCCCTCGAGGAGGGGATCGACAAGGCCAACGACACGATCTTCGGGCTCACGGCCGGGGTCTTCGCAGGCACCGACGAGGAGGTCGATCTGTTCTTCCAGCGGATCCAGGCCGGGGTCGTGTACGCCAACCGCAGAGCCGGGTCAACCACCGGTGCGTGGCCGGACATCCAGCCCTTCGGAGGTTGGAAGGGTTCGGGCACCTCGGGTGCCGGCAGCGGCGGTCCCTGGTACATGCGCTCCTACGTACGCGAGCAGGCCCGCACCCTGATAAGAGAGTGAATGGTGAATGGTGAATGGTGAATGGTGAATGGTGAATGGTGAATGGTGAATGGTGAATGGTGAATGGTGAATGGTGAATGGTGAATGGTGAATGGTGAATGGTGAATGGTGAATGGTGAATGGTGAATGGTGAATGGTGAATGGTGAATGGTGAATGGTGAATGGTGAATGGTGAATAAGAATAGCTAATACTAGCCTACCTGGTCACCAGATGGTATTCCTTAACCGGCCACCGGCCACTAACTAGCCACAAGCCACAAACCATTCACCATTCACGACTCACCATTCACTACAAATGATCCAGGCTCCTGTCCACGAAGGTGCGGTCGGTTGAGAAGGGCGAGTCCTCTATCCGGGCGGTGATCAGGTCCGCCAGGATCCTTCCCCCGGCCGGGGAGCACATGATGCCGTGCCCGGAGTATCCGGTGTTCACCCACAGGCCCTCGACCGGGGTCTGTCCGATCAGAGGACGGTGGTCGGGGGTCATCGTGTACTGCCCGGAGTGAACGATCCAGGAGAACTCCCCGGCTCTCCAGGCCTCGCCCCAGAAGGGACTGATCCGCGCCGCCGCTTCCGAACGGGAGGGATCCAGCACCCGGAAGGCCATGTCGTGGTCGGGAGCGACATCCTCAACGGGTTCCCGGCCCGGCCCGCGAGGAGCGGCGTCGAGCACATGGGCTCCCGAGAGGACGGGCCGCCAGTGCACCCCCGTGTCGTCGTCAATGGTCATCGGGGCGTCGGGCGGCACCCGGGCCAGTTCTGGAACCACCACCTTGTGGCGCGGCTTCACCTCCAGCGGGAGATCCACCCCTGCGAGAGCGGCCAGCCTGGCGGTGAAGGGTCCTGCGGCGATCACCACCTGCTCGGCCCGTATGTCTCCCCGGTCGGTGCCCACATCGAAGCCTCCCGAGGAGGGGAGATCCCGGAGGGACACCACCCGGCACGAGGTGTGGAGAGGGGCTCGCGACGCCCTCAGCAGACCGAGTGTCAGGGCCCTGGGATCGACGAAACCGTCCCCAGCCCGGAAGCGGGCCTGGACCACGTCAGGGCTGAGGTAAGGGAACCTGCGGCGGGCTTCGTCGCCCCCGAGTATCTCGATGTCGGTCTGCCCCCAGGAATGCTGGAGAGCCACGATCCGCCGCTGCTCCGTGGCCCGCTCCGCGGAGGTGGTCGCCCATACGTATCCCGGCTGGCGGACCCCCAGCGGGCGGGAGTCCTGGCCGGTGATCGCGGTGAAGTCGAGGATCAGGTCGACCGACTCCCGCACCAATTCGGTCTCCTCCGGGTTGTCGAACTGGAGGCGGAAGGCGCCGGTGGCCACGGGTGTGGTGAGGGCGGCGGGGACGGGCAGGGCCTCCAGGACCACCGGTGACAGCCCGGCCCGGGCCGCCCAGAACGCAGTGGACGCCCCCGCCACCCCGGCGCCGACGATCACCAACTCCGCGCCGGCCGGGACGGTGCCTTCAACGTTGGACAGCATCCGGACAAAGGTAGTGCGCGTTCGGCTACCGACAAAGGGGTTTCGTTCCGCCGCGGCAGGGGGGACCCCGGCCCGTGCTGCCGGTCGATGCCCTAAAGGTCGGTTGCAGCGCGCCAACCCGCTTGCACGGGTCTCGAGCAGCCTCGCGGGAACGGGATGTGACATGATCTTGACATGATGAGCGAGACCGGTCCGGCGGCGATCAGGCGTGGCCGCGCGACACCCGGCCGTGAAACGGAGCCGATAGTCGAGATCGACGATCTCGAACTGGTGGACCACCATTGCCATGGCGTGAGCGCTGCCCCCCTGGACTACGAGGCCTTCGTGTCGTTTCTGACCGAAGGTGGCAGAGAGATGTTGGGAGCCATCGACCCGATGGCCACCCCGCTCGGCCTGGCCGTCCGATCCCTCTGCGCGCCGGTTCTCGACATCGATCCGCGTGCGCCGATCGAGGAGTACATGGAGTGCCGGTCGGCGCTCGGGGAACTCGAGGTGGGCCGGCGAATGCTGGCGGCTTCGGGCCTGGGCGACCTGCTCATCGACACCGGCTACCTCCCCGATCAGGTGCTGAGTCCAGCGGGCATGGACCGGCTGGGCCGGTTCAGGACCTCCGAGATCGTCCGGATCGAGTCGGTCGCCGAGGAGGTCTTCTCATCGGTGGGCAGCGGAGCGTTCATCGACGAGTTCCCTCGAGCGCTCGCCGATCGAGCCCGCCGCGCGGTCGGACTCAAGTCCATCGTCGCGTACCGGGCCGGTCTGGATCTCGACGCGGCCCGTCCGGTCACCCGAACAGTCTCAGGTTCGCTGGCTAGTTGGAGCCCGGGCAGCCGCATCGCGGATCCGGTGCTGCTTCGCCACTGCCTGTGGGTCGGGGTGGACACGGCCGAGGAGTTGGGTATGCCGATCCAGATCCACAGCGGCTTCGGCGATCGCGACCTGGATCTGTGGCGCGCCGACCCCACCCGTTTCACCCCATGGCTACGCCGTATCCCGTCGTCGGTGAAGATCTGCTTCCTCCACTGCTGGCCCTACCACCGCCAAGCCGCGTACCTGGCCGCGGTGTATCCCAACGTCTACGTGGACACGGGTGCGCTCAACACCCATGCCGCCCTCGGCTACGGACGCATCCTGGCCGAAACACTCGAGGTGGCGCCGTTCGAGAAGGTGCTGTACTCCAGCGACGCACTCGGCGTTCCCGAGCTCTACTACGTCGGGGCGGTGCGGTTCCGCAGGGCGCTGGCCTCGCTGCTCGGCGACTGGCGCCGGCGCGGCTTCTGCTCCCACGCGGACGCAGTCGAGATCGCCACGGCCATAGGGCGGGACAACGCTCGGAGGGTCTACCGGCTAGGCGAGTGAGCTGATCCCTCGGGAGACATCCCAACGAGGCGGGCGCCGATTACCAACTAGCAACTACCAACTACCAACTACCAACTAAGCACCAAGGTCGAGAGCGCGGACGAGGAAGGTGGCCATCTGACCCCGGGTCACGGGCCGCTCCGGGCAGTAGAGGAACGGCTCGGAGCTGCAGCCGACGGTGACACCGGCCGCGGCCAGCGCGTCGATGTCGGCCTCGTTGAAGGTGCCCCCGGTGTCGTCGAATCCGGCCGATCCCGCAGGAGGCAGATCGAACGCCCGGACCAGGAAGGTGGCCATCTGCGCTCTGGTGACCGGCCGGTCCGGGCAGTACCGGAGCGGTTCGCTGCTGCAACCCGCGGTCACCTCGAGATCCGCCAGGCGCTCCACGTAGCTTGCCCACCATTCGCCAGGGTCGACATCCTCGAATCGGGTCTCCTCCACCGGAGACGGCGAAGCCTGGTCGAGCACCCGGGTCATCCACACCGCCATCACCGAACGGAGGAGAGGTTCGCCAGGGCAGATCACCAGATCGCCGCACTCAGTACCTTCCAGCACACCCGCCCCGGCGAGCCGGTTGATCGACGGTTCGTGAACGCTGCCGTTGTCGTCGTCGAAGTGGTCCGACTCCGGGGGCTGGTCGGGGTCCTGACCCTCATCCCCGCCGCCGTTGTCATCGTCGTCGCCGTTGCCGCTGTCCTCGCTGTCACCGTCGCCCGGGGTGAGATCCTCGGGGATGTCGGTCGGAGGAGGAGCCATGCCGTCGATGGCGGTGATGTTGGAGGACTTGAGACCCAGCCCGAGTCGCAGTCCGTCTCCGGACACGGTGACCGACACGGGTTCGCCACCGTTTACGCCGCGAAACAGGACCTGGGTGGGCGAGGACACGGACGCTCTCGCCTCGAGGACCGCCGCGGTGACCTCGTCCCAGCCCAGCCAGTCCGCGACATGCGCTGCGCTCACCCGTTTCTCCCAGGAGGCGTGCGGGTTGCCCACCGCCGGGTCGATGTCCCAAGGATCGGCGACCGGCCTCAGGTAGGGCCACTCGCGGGCCGACGTATTGCCGTTCCGGACGGTGCGGAACCCGTACACGTTGCTGCGGGTGATCCCACCCGAAGAAGCGGAGAAGAACGTCTGGATGACCCCGCCCCTCGTGACCTTCTCCCACTCGTCGCCGAAGTAGGTGAGGACCCGGTCCCTGGTCGCCTCCACGCCGTCGACCCACGGCTGCCCGGCCGACCGGGCCTCCTTCGCCCACCCGATGTAGTTGATGTCCCGCCAGCTGTCGTACAGATGGCACCAGCACCTGTCCTTGCGGGAGGAGCTGATCCCCGGGTCCTCGTCCGGGTCGGCGGGCCGCGGCCCGGTCTCCGACTGGAAGAAGTTGAAGGCGGCGTACGAGCGGGCCGTGACCGCCTGGGCCTCGTTCACCCCCGGGGCCGTCCAGTCGTCGGGAAGTTCGGCGACACCCCTCAGGTAGTCCTCGAGCCCGACCGCTAGAACCACGTGGAATCCCACCTCGACCGGGTCGTCCCGGATCTTCAACTCCCCGTGGCGGTACTCGCACTCCTCGCTGGCCCGGACCACGCACAGCTTGTTCCTGTCCTCGCCGTGACGGAGCCGGACCCCCTTGGCGTCGGGCCACGAGATGGCCGCCCGGCAGCCACCCGCCGTCCCCTGCAGCTGTCCTCCGTGGAAGAACCCGCACTCACCGGGGCCGAGGCGGCGGAACTCCCACCGCTCACCCGACTGCGGATGCTCCGGCTTCGGACAGGGACCCTCCCCGTCGCCGGCCAGGCACAGATCCACCGGACCGCCCACCGCGGTGAACTCCAGCAGGGTGACCTGGGAGCCCAGGTTCACCCACAGCGGTTTGTCCAGCGTGTACAGCAGGTCGTTGGGGAGGGAGAGATCCGCCAGGGAGGCCGGTTCCGAACCGGGGAAGTAATGAGCCGCTATCTCCTCGCCCGGCTTGGCCGGATCCGCCAGCGCCTGCCCACGAGCCCCCCACTGGCCCATACCGACACCATGGCCCCATCCCGCGCCTTCGAAGTCGAACCCGGGAGTGTGGTGAGCAACGGCGGCAACCGCGGGGAACAGCCCCACCAGAACCGCCACGAGCATCAACCTCCGGAACACCCGAGAAGTGTAGGAGCGATCCGTCGAGAACCGGAGCATCCTCACCAGGGCCGGCCGAACCGGACTCCTGACCGCCGACCGGTCGACAACGCCAACCCGCCTGGGAAGCCATGACCATGCAAGACGGAGCCCCGTGGCTAGCCTGACACTGTGGCCCGTGCATGGGAAACCAGATGGAGGGGATGTGTCCGGCTACCACGTTGATCTGACAGGGCGTTTCCAGGCTGCCCTAGCTGGATGCTACGACGCGCGGCGTGCAGCCGCACTGTCGGGCGTGCCGGTGTCGACCGTGTACTACTGGGCACGCAACGAGGTGGTGGTGCCCAGCGTGTCGCCCACCAGACAGAAGCTGTGGTCCTACGCGGACCTGATGGCGCTCCGCATCGTTTACTGGCTCCGCCACCCGAAACCCGGCCAGGCGGGTGTTGTACCTGCGAGTCCCATGCCCCAGGTGAGGGAGGCTTTGGAGGAACTGGAGGACCGCGGGCTCGACATCTGGGCCGAGAAGCCCCATGGATCGGGAACGCCACTGCGGGTGAACATCGACGGAATGGTGTATCTCGCCGATGGCTGGACGGCCGGTACCCATGGCCAGCTGTCGCTCGTGCCGATGCTCGATCTGCTCGGCCCGTTCGGGATGGGAGACCAGCACGGTCCGGACCTGATCCGTCCCCGGCCCAGCCTCCGGATCGTGCCCGGCAAGGTTTCCGGCGAACCGCATCTGGTCGGTTCCCGGATAACCACCAGATCGGTGGCTGCGCTCCACCGGCGCTTCGGGGAGTTGGCACCGGTGGCGGCCCTGTACCCCGAAGCCCCTCCCGAAACGATCGAACAGGCGATTGACCTCGAGCACTCGCTCGCCGCGTGACCGGACTCGCTCTGGACCACAACTTCCCCCAACCGATCCTGGCAGCCCTGTCCGAATGGCTCGGAGACATCGATCTGCTCCCCATAGGGCACATAGATCGCCGACTCACGAACCTCGGGGACAGGGAACTCGTCCTCGCTCTCCACCAGCTCGGCTACAAAGGACTGGTCACGAACAACTACAGGATGCTCCAGAACCCGGTTGAACTGGCCGCAATCATCAAGACCGGACTATCCATATTCGCCATAGAAGGTCTGGGAGACGACCCGATCCGAGCCACAGGTGCTCTGCTCCTGGACCTTCCATCAGCGGTGAACGCCGTGGAGGCCGGCAGACCCGGCGTATTCCGGCTGCGCCCGCGCGCGCCGCGGCCCAAAGATCCATGGGAGTTGCTCAGGGAGTTAGCGCACCGCCGGAACGAGGACGTTGGCGATCTCTACCGGCGGGTCGTGGTATCCGAGGAAGAACTGACCACTCCGGTATTGGATCCCGGCCGGAGCGAACTGGACGCTTTCTGAGGAGGTTCCCATCCTCGACAGGTGTCCTCGCCGGGCAGATCAGGCTCCCAAGTGATCGCCACCACACCGCTCCCGGTATCGAACACCCGTCTCAAGGCATGGTCAAAAAAATATGACTACAATCTGAGATCATGACGAATCCGAACATCTCTCCTAGGGAACGCGCGGTGCCTGCCGGGGAGTTCAAGACGAACTGCCTGCGTCTGATGGACGAGGTGCAGGAGACCGGAAGGGTGATTGTCGTAACCAAGCACCGCCGGCCGGTCGTGCGCGTGAGCCCATTCCGCGACGAGCCACCAAGCCTGGTCGGGTCATGTAAGGGTCAGTTGCGGATCATCGACGACATCGACAGCGAGCCCGCCATCCCGGCAGATGACTGGGAGATGCTCTCCGATCCGGGACTCGGCCAAGACCGATCGTGACTCATCAGGCGTCCCGCCGGTGACCCTGCTGCTGGACACCAACGTCCTGCTGCGGCTCTTGCTCGACAGCCGCCACATCGGCGAAGCCTTCAAGGAGGAGGTCGAGTCGGGCCTCGTTGGCGGCGACATAGCGGTCTCCACGATGACGTGGGTGGAGATAACGCGCCTGCACCATCACGGGCGTATCGACCTGGGATGCCACCCCGGCGTATGGCGCCACGAGCGGCTGCGGTCAGGCCTGCAGGAGATCCCCGTCGATGGTGACGTGGCCGTCGAGTCCGTGCTGCTGATGAACACCGGATTCCACAGCGACCCTGCCGACCAGTTGATCGTCGCCACTGCCATGCTCGCAGGGATGCGCCTCGCCACGACCGACCGGAGGATCATCGGTTGGGCACGGCGAACCCGGCTGCTTCCGCTTGCGGACCCGACGACCCGAACCCGGCGGTAGAGCGATCCCGAGGGCACGGTAGACCGCGCGACGCGTTCGGACCGCCATCCGGCAGACACTCCACCACGTGGCCGGAGCCTCCGGCAGGAGCCGGCAGCCCATGGAGTATGGCAAATGACCCGAGCCAAAGCTAACAGCAGGCTACCAACTATTAACTACCGACTACCGACTAGGAACTAATCATCTAGGGTTACCCGGTCCCCTCAGCCCGACGAGAGAACAGTCGAGGAACACCCATGGCCGATACACCCTGCCCCGCGGAGGACGGATCCAGTCCACTCCGCCGCAAGTTCCGGAGACCTCCGCCGATGTGCATCGATGCTTCCAAGGCCTACACCGCGGTGATGGAAACGTCGATGGGGTCGATCACCATCGAACTCGACGCCGCCGCCGCTCCCCGCACCGTGAACAACTTCGTGGTGCTGGCCCGCTACCACTACTACGACAACGTGATCTTCCACCGCATCATCAAGGGGTTCGTCTGCCAGGGCGGCGATCCCACCGGTACGGGTCGGGGCGGGCCCGGCTACCGCTTCGCCGACGAGCTACCCACGCCGGGAAGCTACCAACTCGGCTCGCTGGCCATGGCCAACGCCGGGCCGAACACCAACGGCAGCCAGTTCTTCATCATCAGCGGCCCCGACGGCACGCGGCTCCCGCCGCTCTACGCGCTGTTCGGCAAGGTGGTGGCGGGCCTGGACGTGGTGGACGCGATGCAGAAGGTCGCGACCGACCGCAACGACCGCCCGCTGACCGACGTGACGATCAACTCGGTGACGATCACGGAGTCGGACTGACCCCGACCCGGCGCTGCATGCTCGGGTCACACGCACCACTCCACACGAAGCCTGCTCCGGTGCCACGCCCGGCGTTGACCCCTGGACGAGTGACTCCGAGGGATGTGACCGAGTCGACCGTACTCTACGATCGCTAAACGACGCTGTACAACACATCTGCAACTCGTTATACATCTGTTCCTGGACCCGGGAGCCCCGGCTGCCGTTTTGTGAAGTGTCCCCCTCGGTGTAAGCGCGAGACCTAAACAGCACTATGAAGAATAGCTTACAGAATCTGATCACATGCTAACATCAACCAACAACTAGCAACTAGCAACTAGCAACTAGCAACTAGCAACTAGACGGCTTGGTACAGTGACCGAGCCCCCGATGGATCGAAGGAGCACCCCTGACCGTGCCGACCCCTGCATCTTCCTCCCGCCACATCGCGCTGCTCGTCGACGGTGACAACGCCCAGCCGTCACTTATAGAGCCCATCCTGAGCGAGGTGGCAAAACACGGTGTGATAACCACTCGGCGCATCTACGGCGACTGGACCATGCCGGAGATGTCCGGCTGGAAGAAAGGGCTGCAGACCTATGCGATCCAACCCATCCAGCAGTTCCGCTACACGAAGGGCAAGAACGCTACCGACAGTGCGCTGATTATCGATGCCATGGACCTGCTCCACACCGGAGCGGTGGACGGGTTCTGCATAGTGTCCAGCGACAGTGACTACACCCGGCTGGCCACACGGATCCGTGAACAGGGTCTCTTCGTCATGGGGATAGGCCGCCGGCGGACACCGAGTTCACTGGTGAACGCATGCGAGGTGTTCGTCTACACCGAGAACCTCGTACAGCCGGACGGATCCTCCCGAGAGCAGCTCACATCGAAACAGCGCTCGGAGTGGGTCACCACCATGGGTCTTGCCATAGACGCCGTCCTGCAGGAGGATGGTTGGGCGAATCTCGGCGAGGTCGGCGCCCAGATAGGCAAGCTGGATCCTGCTTTCGACTCCCGTACCTATGGATTCTCACGGATGTCCCTGCTCGTCAAGTCCCGACCCGACGTCCTGCAGACCGAGGAGAGGATGATCGGTGGCCAGGCACAGATCTACATCAAGAGAGCGTGAGTCAGTTGTTAGTTACTAGTTGCTAGCCGTTAGTTATGGAGTGACGGGCGGACTCTCGGCCGATTTCGACAATCGCCAGCGTCGCCTGCGCCGGCACGTCTAGGATCACCGTGCGACACCAACCCCAGCTTTCCTTGGAGACCCATGGCGATCCTCTTGGCTGCCCTGACGTCGGTCTTCTACGGGGTGTTCGACTTCGCCGGCGGGATGGCCACCCGCCGGGTCCATGTCTTCGCGGTTGCGTTCTGGTCCAACCTCACGGGCCTGCTGCTCTCGGGTGTCATAGCCTTCATCTACCACCAGGTGTTCGGGGCGACCGTCACCGTCTCCGACCTGGCCTGGGGGGCATTGAGCGGCGTGGCGGCGGTCGCCGGGGTGGTCTTCTACTTCGAGGGCCTGGCAAAGGGCCAGATGGCGGTGGTCGCCCCGGTATCCGCCATCACCCTGGCGTTGGTCCCCTTCATGTTCGGGTTCCTGACCGGAGAACGCTACGCCGTGCTGGCGTGGATAGGCGTCGCGTGTGCTGCCCCTGCCTTGTGGCTGACTGTCTCGACGCCAACCCGTGTGGACCGGCCGGGGAAAGCGATCTACGGTCTCGGAGCCGGTCTGGGTTTCTCCCTGATGTTCATTGGCCTCGCGCAGGTCTCGGGCGAGGCCGGGATGTGGACGCTGATCCCCTTCAAGTGCGCCAGCGTCGCCGCAGCGGGGTTCCTAGTCAGGGTGCAGGGTGTCCCACTCGGCCTGCCGAGGAAGAACCTTCTCCTGGCGCTCGCCGCCGGGGGTTCCGTGCTGGCCAACCTCACCTACCTGCTGGCGGTGCGCTTCGGGCCGCTGGGACTCGTGGCGGTGGCGTCGTCGCTCTACCCGGCGGTGGTGGCCGTCATGGCCTTCCTGGTCTTCAAGGAGAAGGCGCCTCCCCAACGCATCGCTGGTCTCCTGCTGTCCCTGGTAGCCCTGTCCCTGATCGCCCTCTGAACCGATCCGGTCCTCTGCCGGACCGTGGAGAAAAGGCAATCCGCCGGGACTATGTTCCGGTTCCGCGCGCATCCATGCAGAGCCGGAGTCCGGATCATCGGGAACCCGCAGCCCGGCCGGCGCCGTCCAAGAACCATGAAGACCACACATGCCCCCATCCGAGCCCTGATAGCACTGGTTGCGGTCGTCGCCATCCTGGCGGGCGCCTGCAGCACCGAACCGACCGCTAGCCCGATAGACGAAGGTGGCCTGACCGCCGCGCCGACCACAACGTCGTCACCGCCGGCCGATCCCGGACCCGAACCGCGCGTGGAGGACGATGACCCTCCGGAAGCCGGCGACGGGTGGATCGGCGGCGAGCCCGACTGGGACGGCGGCGACACGTCCGAGGAGTCATCCGCCGAGTACGAGGTGATGGCCGAGGAGGCTGCGGCGGACGAGGTGATGGTGGAACCGGAGATGGCGGAAGAGGCCGCAGCCGTCGACGTGACCGCTGCCCCCGCGGCAGAGGCCGCATCGGACGACGATTACCTGACGGAGGACGACGTGGCCTTCGAGTCCGATCAACCGCAGGCGAAGCTCACCGGCGGGTCGATCGACGACAACGAACGCTTCGAGGACTACCTGGCCTACCGCGCCGACTTCTTCGGCCTGGGGATCCCCGTGCGCGATCTCGACCCCTCCGGGCGCATCGTGGTGACGGTCACCGGCCAGGACGGCCTTCCTGCCGCCCATGCCGAGGTCGTCGTGGCCGGGGAAGGGCTGGAGGTGAGCCTGCGGACCACCGCCGACGGCACGGTGCGCTTCCACCCCGAGGCGTACGAGGCCGGCGCCGGGCCGTTCACCGTGTCCGCCGGCAGTGCGAGCACCACGGCCACCCGGGGCCAGGACGTCACCCTCGAGACCTCCCTGCCCACCGCCGCGGGCGAGACGGTCGCTCTCGACGTCCTGTTCCTCCTCGACGCCACCGGCTCGATGGAGGACGAGATCCACCAGCTCAAGATCACCATCGACGAGGTGGCCCAGCGCATCCACCGGCTCCCCGGCGACGTGGACGTGCGCCTGGGCATGACCCTGTACCGCGACGAGGGCGACGCATTCCTAACCTCGACGTTCGACCTCACCCCCGACGTCGAGGCCTTCGCAGAGGCTCTCGCGGAGGTCGTGGCCGCCGACGGCGGCGACTATCCGGAAGCCCTCGACGAGGCGCTCGCCGCCGCCCTGTCTCAGCCGTCGTGGCGCTCACCCTCCGACACGGTCCAACTGGTCTTCCTGGTGGCCGACGCGCCCCCTCAGATCCTGCGGCAGGTGCCCGTGCCCTACACCGATTCGATGCGCGATGCAGCCGGCCGGGGCATCAAGATCTTCCCGGTGTCATCGTCCGGAACCGACGACCAGGCCGAGTTCGTGTTCCGCCAACTCGCCCAGTTCACCGGCGCCCGCTACGTGTTCCTCACCTACGGAGCCGGAGGCCGCGCCACCGGCGAATCCACCGACATCGACCAACGCGACTACGAGGAACTCTCCCTCGACGACCTCATAGTGCGACTGGTAGCCGAGGAACTTGCCGCCCTGGCAAGCCCGACAGATCCGGAACCCACCGCCGAGCCATCCGAGACATCCGAAGACGACCAGTGAAGCAACCGAGCCCCCCGTTCACGGTATGACCCGGTTCCTGGCGGACTCCGAAGCAGGCGAGATGACCGTAACCATCACCCATCGACCGGGTTTCCCGGAACCTGATCAGGAAGGGCCGCGGGTTCAACCGATCCTGACCATCGTTGCCAAGCGTAGAATCTGGCTGCTGCTGCCGACGAACGAACGGCGATCATCCACGCCATGAACCCTTGCAAGAGACCCTTGAAGGGTTGGTGGATCGAATGAGCAGGACAATGGAGGTACGGGCGAAGGCTCTGGAGGACTGGGCTGATCGCGTGGACCCGGCCGAGCTCAGGTTGGCCGACACCGAGGTGCTGCGGAGAATCGCTGCGCCGGCCCAGCGGCGCTCCGAGATCGAGGACGATCTGACCGCAGCAGTTCGCTCCGCGCGCCGGGCTCAGCACACTTGGTAAGAGATCGGAGCGATGCTCGGCGTTTCCAAGCAGGCCGCCCAAAGAACGTACGTGTCGAAGACATCGGCGTGGTCCGCTGCCGACTGACGACGGACGCCACCGTCGAACCGCCGCACTCACCGCCAGGCAGGCAGAGGCTGTCGAGTCGGACGGATGGATTTGCACGCGACCGCAGTGACCCGCCGGTTCCCTCCCCGTTCGGTCGCGGGCGAACGTGACGGTCGATCAGCACTCCCGCGCTCTAATCCACAATTTCTCACGCCGATAATCTCTGTTTCTCAGGACACCAAGCCGTGTTTTCGCCGCCACTGGCGGCTCGTCACCGCGGTTGCCAGCAACACGGCATCCCCGCGCCGGCATGAGCCGTGTTCTTGCGAACGTCTAGCCTCGGAACGGTGAGCGCCAGCGTCCGTTGAGGAAGCGGGGCGCGGCGAGTGGGCGTCAGTGGCTGCCACGCGGGCCGCCGAATAGTTGGTTCAGAGTCCGGTCAAGTCGGCTATGAGCTCTCGAATCTGTTGCAGCGCGACGGCTCCGATGTTCGTGCCCGTCGTGTCGACGACGCGGTCAACGCTGGTGGTCGTCGGCAGGTGCGCCTGGCCGACGCCGAAGCCGACGACATCAACCTCGCTCAACCATCCTCGCCGCGTGGTCGTGCAGGGTACGACCACGATCGCGTGTTGCCGGAACACGAGCACGTCATCGGAAGTGACGATGATGGCCGGACGGACGAACCCAGGCTCGCCCCGCGACGGCGCCCCGAAATCGCAGCGGACTACATCACCCGCTCGCACCGGCGACATCGCTCGCAGACGCGTCGAGCACCGCCTTGTCGTCAGCATCGAGTGGGGCGCTTGCGAGCTGAGCACCGATGATGCGACGACGCTCCCGTCGCACCAGCTTCGCGATCTGTGCGTCGAAGGTGAGCCCCTCACGGTCGGCGAGCTCGCGGAGAGCGTCCCGCGTCCGCACTGAGACCTTGATAGTGGTCGACTTGGGCATACCTAGAGGCATACCACTCGCTCCCGGTACAAGCCGATATGGTCGAGCCTCAGGCTTCGAACAACACGCGGCAGTGGCGTGTCTGAGTGATTCACATGTCCCCTGCAGGTAGTCGAACCCGGCGGCAGGTCAGATGGGTGTGTTGACCGAGCGACGCGAAGGGTTCGGACCGACAGACCGCCTTCTCCAGTTCTATGAGCTGAGCGAGCGCCTGGGGTCCACCCAGTTTGTCGACCACGTGATCGTGGAAGATCCGGATGCCCGCCCTCGCATTCACTTCCAGATCCTGCTCTTCGAGCCAGGAAACCACCATCTCGTTGTCCAGGGCGGTCGCACCTTCCCCCCACCCCCGCCTGCTCGGGCCGGTCCGGTAGTCCGCGAGGGCGGCTCCGAAGTCACCGGCGAGGGTTCGCTTGAGGAGCGAAGCGAAGCGGTTGTAGAACATCAGGGATAACTGACCTCCCGGCTTCACCAGGCGTGCCAGGTCTCCAACGGCAGAGCTCGGATCGTCGAGCCACTCGAGGACCGCATGACACAGAACCAGATCGAACCTCTCGTCCGCGACGTTCGCGTACCCCTGAATCGACATGTGGCGGAGGTCGATTGCGCCGGTGACTCCGGCCTCGGCGGCTCTCAAAGCCGCCTTGGAGAGCATCTCGTCGGAGACGTCGCACAGGACCACTGAATGGCCCAGTCCGGCCAGGCGCACCGCCATGTGACCGGATCCACCTCCGGCGTCGAGAATTCGCATCGGCTGATCAGCCAGGGCCGGCACATCTTCGTTCAGCACGCTCCAGAGGACGGCAAGCCTGACGGCGCCCTTCGTGGATCCATAGATGTCGGATTCGAACTCGTTAGCGATCCCATCGAAGCTGACATCACCCAACATGGATCACCTCACTTCCCCACTGCTCCCCCTCGATGCGTTCTTCCCTAGACGAGTAGTGCCGAGGGATCTGACCCGAAGCGACCGTACTCTACGATCGTTACACAACGCTGCACAAACACATCTGTACCTCGTGTGTATCTGTTCCTGGACTCGGACCCCGGGGCTGCCACTTCGTGAAGAGCCTCCCGCGGCGAAAAGGGAGACCCAAACAGTTCCATGGAGGATGTAAAATGATTCAATCTAATGTTAACCACCGATCACCAACTAACAACTATAGACTACCAACTAGGAACTAATCATCTAGTGTTCCCGGCCCGTCGAGTCGGCTATCAACCGCTGCGAGCAACTCGCCGATCCGGTCAGCAGTCAGTTTCCGGTTCTTGGAGTTCAATCCCAGGGGAGCCACCAGTCGGGGGTACCTTTGTCGAGCACTCGAAGGTGAAACCAGACCCTATGAACGGCACACGATGCGGCTGCGGGCTTCCGCACCCACCCCCCACAGGGCCTGTCGAAGGGTACATCGAATGGGATCACGTCGGTATCCGCGCGGTGGCTGAGCACCCAGTCCGGCACGGTCACGCCGTCGCGGTCTGCCAGGCAGTGAACGACCGCCGAGATCGCGGGCAGCAGCATCTGGTCGTCTCCGTCACAGGAAGGAGCCTCGGCGACCAGTGCGGCCCGGTCCCTGGCAACATTCCAGTCCCGGATGAACTGCAGGGCCCGGTAGGGGCTCAACCCGAGTCGAAGATCGAGGGCTCGGCCAATCTCTACCGGCTCCCAACGGAGACGGATCAACCTTGCAAGGCAATCGGCGGACTCGGGCTTAGCTGTTCGGGACTTCGAAAGAGAACCAGTCGCCGGCCATCTTCAACACACCGCGTTGGATGATGTCACGGCCGTTCAGGACGTCGTGATCGGGCCAGCCGGCGTGTGCTTCGAACGCCCACAGACGGAACGGCCGTAGCTCCTCACCCAGTACGAGGCTCATGACGATGCGATGCACGCGGTGGTCTCTGATCCCACTCACGGTATGAAGGGGCTGGATCAGCCTTGTGCGCAGGTCTAGGCGGTCGGCAACCTGCGGTGGAATCACGGAGATGCTCGCTCCGGTATCGAGGAGACCGTTCGCCTCGACTTCATCGCCGACTCCGAAGGGGGCGACACGGACTGGGATGAGTGCGCCGACTCGCAGATCATAGGAACCGCTAAACAACACGCGAGTACCAGCCGAGGTCTACAGCTGTCTGGTCTCGCACTTCCTGGACAGAAAACCGCTCGTCGGGATACGTGTTCATGCCATCGTCGTAGGCGCTGTCCAGCGACTCGTACACAGCGATGACCCGGCCATCGCGCAGCAGTACCGACTTACCGGGGTCGGTTGTGAGGAGTCCGGGCAGATGTCTGTCGCAAAAGATCCTGTAGTTGTTGAGGGCCTGTTCTGCGGCCTCTTCCCGTGTCAGCACTCCGGTACTCCCCATTCCTCCCAGGCTGTAACCGACAATAGCAGTTGTCTATACATACTAGTATGGTTTTTTGACACGCTCACTCGAAGCGGCATGACCACGGCAAGGTCGGGCACGGTGTCCACGCATCCATCAGCGCGCTCCGGGAGGGTGCGGCTTCGATCCTCCCTGCGGGTGACCAGGCCGGGCTGTAGGCACCCCCAGCCAGCAGCCAGGATCCGGAACCCGCGACATCCACCACCCACACCTCGGACTCGCCGTCGCATGTGGTGGAGTAGGCCAAACGGTCCCCGTCGGGTGACCATGCCAGAGCCCAACCGAAGTCGCCGGTCACCGGAAGGCGGTTGCTGCCGTCGGGATCCATCACCGTTACCGTCTTGTTCGTATAGGCGATCTGGTCCCCGCCCGGAGACCACACCGGACTCCAACCTATGGCCAGCCGTCGGGCGCACGCGCCTTCAGGATCCATCACTCAGACCTCGTTGGTGAAGTCGTCTGATCTTTCGAAGGCGATGCGGTTCCCGTCCGGAGACCAGCCCAGGTTCAGATCGCCGTAGCTGGAGTTCGGTCGCCAGTCGTAGGTGAGCCGCCGCCGGACACCGCTATCCGTTGCCGCCACCCAGACCGCCCCGCCATGCCCGGAGTAGGCGATGACGCGCTTGTCCGGTGACCAGGCGGGTTCCGAACCCCTGAGAGCCATCCGCCGGGCACCGGAGCCGTCCATGCCCATCACCCAGAGCCCCCTACCGCCCCCATCCGACCTGGTGTATGCGATCTGCCTCCCGTCCGGAGACCACACCGGTCCCGACCCGTCGGCGATCATCCGGTGACCGGCCGCATCCGCCACTCAAATCTCAGGCACGTTCTCGACATATCTGGTGTAGGCGATGCGCTTCCCGTCCGGCGACCACGCGGGATCCGATCCGGCGTCGGCGAGCAGCCGGGCGTCGGCGCCGTCCGAGCCCATCGTCCAGATCCCTCCGTCGTTGTAGGCGATCCGGGACCCGTCCGGGGACCACACCGGACCCCAACCCTCGGTCAGCGGTTGCCGGTTGGTGCCGTCCGCGTCCGCCACCCAGACCCCACCGCCATCCAACTCCTCGTGGGCGATGCGCTTCCCCTCGGGCGACCACTCCGGATTCGAACCCTTCGCCAGCGGTTGCCGGTTGGTGCCGTCCGCGTCCATCACCCAGGTCCCACCGTCATCCAACTCTTCGTAGGCGATGCGTTTCCCCTCGGGCGACCACTCCGGGCTAGAGCCGCTGGCGGCCACCCGCTCCGGGTTGGTGCCGTCCGCGTCGGCCGCCCAGATTCCGGCCGAGCCGGCATCCGGTCTCTCCCTGTTGTAGACGACAGTCCCGGAACCGAAAGCAGCCGTATCCCCCACCGGGACGGAAGTGTCGCCAGCCCTTTCCGGCGGACACGCGTCCTTGCCCGCCGCGCCATCGGGCACCCCCACCAACCATCCCACCATCGTTGAGGCGGCCAGGAACCCAGCGAGCCATCTACAGCCAGGCTGCAGAATGCGTCCACACCGCTCTCAGTGAGCGATAGAACATGTCGCGATGCCCTGATTGTTCCGCCCGTCGAGACCAGGTTCAGTACTGCGATTGCCTTGACAAGTCGGTCTTCCGCTGGGGTGAGACCATGGGAATCTCGGATCCGGACGGCTATTTCGGTCCAGCGGCTTGAGTGCTGTGCACCGATGCCGTTTGAAACGAAGTAGTCATAGACTGTCGCGAGGCCAACGGACGGCAGATGAGCCCCAGCCTGCCACTCGTGGGAGGTTAGGAACGATGAAGCGCTTCTGGAGTCAGGCCCTGCGAGGAACGAGAAGAGCGTCCTTTCGTGTTGCCCGTAGCGGCTGCACAACTCGGGGAGGACGAGAGCGGACAGAGGATGCAGGGGGTAGCAGGCAGCTATCCCTTGCGGTGTTGCTAGGTCACCAACGCCAAGTGACCGTATCGCTTCGACATACCGCCCAGCCCACTGGTCAATCCGTTCTCGCAGCCTTGGGTCCGTGATCTCGAAAACGGTTCGAATGAGAGCGCGGGTTTGTGCTGGGGACTCAACAAAGGCTATGTCCTCGAACCGACCCTGGACCTTGGCCCACTCCCGACGCTGCGGTATGTCAGCGCCTCCGAGGTAGTCCTCGAAGGAGAGGTGCTGGAGCGTCAGCACGAAGATAGGAAGGCCAGCGGTGCTTTGGCCGGCCTCTGCCAACTGTTGGAGTAAGTATGGGTCAGCGTCAACGCCGTCGCGGAACGCTTCGAGGTTCTTACCGAACTCGTCGATGATCAACAGCAGCGGGGACTCTTCAGCAAGGCACCTGGCAATCTCGATGAGTGCTACGGGTGACGGACCGGACCGACGGGGGTCGTTGTCGGCGACATCTTCCAACGCTCCCCGGAGAGCGTCAGCAGCGGCGAAAGCTCCGCTTGAGGGGATCTCGCCGAATCTACGGAGAACGGCTGTGTGGAGTGCCCGAAGGATGGTGTGGCTGAGCGGTTCGCGCTCCGCGGTTACCAGTCCGCTAGAGAATCCTGACCTGTTGGTTTCGTAACGTTGATGGGCTTCACGCACCAGATTCCCCACAGCTGGGGATGTTTTGCCAACCAGGTCCAGCGCTAGGTGGCGGGTATCGGGAGGAGTGTTCCCGAACGCTGCGTCGAGGAGGAGCGCAAGCGATGACTTCCCTGATCCGTAGGGACCGGTAAGCGACCACGCCCCACCAGCCGGACCAGAGGCGGCGGCATGAGCGATCCTCTCTACTACGTCGAGGGCACGAGCGGTTACAACATATCCTTCAAGTGGCTCCGCACGCGTCGCGTCGCGCACCAGGTTGGCTGACCGAGCGAACCGCCCCGTCACAGCAACGCTTCCGGTCAGGGAAGGCATCATCGCCCGCCCATCGCCACGGGGGTACGACCGTACAGTTTGCGCATCGCTTCGCTCGGGTTACGTCCGAGGCCCAATTCTTCCAAGAGATCGTCATCCACGGGTTGGTCCCCGTGATGGCCTGCCCGCACAACCGGCGGTTCAGCTTGGTAGTAATCGTTTAGTACTTCGACAGCGATCCGAGTCGGATCGGCACGCCACGACAGTTGCGAGACTCCGGTCGGTGTGATGAGGTCAACAGTGTCGGACCTTTCTAAGACAGGTTCCAAAGCCTGCTGAAGCTCGGCTTCTGTGAGCTTGAACACCCTTCCGGGTGCGCCCGATTCGTACGCCAACCGGCTCAGCGTCACTGTGTTACCACTAGTGCCGGTCCGGGCGACGTAGTCAAGCGCCGTGTAGCAGACAACCGCCGATGGCAGGCTGGGTTTTGGGCCGAGCGTGAATCGGAACCGTCCGGTAGCTTCTGAAACTTCGATCAGGTTCAGTTCCCGCAGCGGGCAATCCAAGATGTCGTCGATGCTTGTACGGGCCGAGCGTACCGGCGGACCATAGGTCCGCAACAAGGCTCGCACGTCCTTCTTCCGAGATGTAGGATGCGGCATCTTCCAAGACGACACAGCCTCGAGGTGGGTTTCGATAGCCAGGTCGAGGTCAGCATCTTCGAACTCGACTGCGTCGAAGTTGTTGAACGCCAGCCACCAGACCGGCAATCTCGAGGGCGGTGCCATCAACAGCCAGTGCAAGAGCCACAACGTTCCCGGATCCTCCATGAAGCGATCCCATCCCATCTCCCCGAACAGGGCATGACCCATACGAGTAGGTATGATGCCGGGCGAGCGCCGGTTCGGTGCCTTCGGGTCCTCGACCAACAACTTGGCCGCGAGACCCCAGAAACGAATCGACCGAACCATGTTCTTGCCCACCCCGATCAGCACAGGCGCTTCATGCTGACTGAACACAGCCGGATCCCTCGCCGCCGAAGCGTACGCCTTGCGGAACCACCCGTAACGAGGGTGGAACGTCTCATGACGAGCGAACATAGGCAGGGCTGCGTCAACAAGCCGCATCGATGTCCTCTCCGTAGGTCATACGACGAACATACGACACGGCAGTGACAGTCCTCTCAACCGCTGCATCGATGTCGTCGGGGGTCGTGAACCGGCCCAGGCTATACCTGATCGACTCGAACGCTGCGTCACGGTCGAGGCCCATCGCCACGAGCACCCCGGACGGTTCGATCGAACCAGAGCTACAAGCACTACCCGCCGACACCGCCACCGGGTCCATATTCACCAGGACAGCATCCGCGTCGGCACCTGCGAATCGTATGTTCGTGGTGTTCGGTAGTCGGCGTGTGGTGTCCCCGTTCTCATACATCTCTGGAACACGTTGCTGGAGAACACGTACTAGCCGATCTCGAAGCTGGCAGACCCGGCTGGATTCCTCGACGTGTTCGTCCGAGGCGATACGGGCCGCTGCGCCGAACCCCACCACCCCCGCAACGTTGATCGAACCTGACCGTAGCCCACGCTCGTGACCGCCGCCATGGATGAGTGGGCACAAGCGTTCCATGCCACGACGTGTCCCGACCAGCGCACCCACCCCACCCGGACCGCAGATCTTGTGGCCGCTGAACGAAACCAGATCCGCTCCGACAACGTCGAGCTCGAAACCGAGACGTCCCACCAACTGCGTTATGTCGCAGTGGAACAAGCCACCATATCGATGGACCTGTTCAGCGATCCCCGCCACCGGGTTCAACACGCCCGTCTCGCTGTTCGCTGCCACCGCGCATACCAGGAGCACATCCGGCCCCATCATGTCCCCCACCACGTCCGGATCCACGAAGCCTCCAGCGGTAACAGGAATCATTTCGACTTTCGCCAGGCCCTGTGCAGCCATCCAGCGCGCTGGTTCAAGAACCGACGCGTGTTCAGCCTCCGACACCAGCACCCGTGACCGGCTGTCCTCCTTCCCTTCGACAATTCCGCGCAGGACGAGGTTGTTCGCCTCGGTCGCCCCGGCCGTGAACACCACCCGACCAGCCCTACCACCAACCAAGCCAGCGACCTGATCCCGTGCCTCCCGAACCATGGCAGCCTGGCGCCGCCCAAAACGATGCGCTGACGAGGCATTTCCCAAGCCTCCAACAAGGAGCGGCATCATCGCGTCGAGGACCCGCGGATCGAGCGGTCCGGATCCGTTGTAGTCGAGATACACCTCGGTCACAATGTGCTCCACCCTACAAAGAAGCCGAATGGACCGCCGACACTACACGACACCGGATCCCTGCAGTCCGAACGCTCCCGATCAGCCTCAGCAACGAGACCGAACACCCCTAGCCCTGACCAGCGGGACGGGTCGATGCCCCGGCTGTCCAGTGCCCACCGAAGCGGCGGCCGCGGCTTCGGAATCGGCCGGCTCCGCACTCCACTCTGTCCCCTTTCCATTAAGAGATGTCGGCTCAGAGCCTGTTTGGGTTGGATGACCACGGGCCTATGAACTGGAGGACTCCCTCCAGTTGCTCAACCAGCCTGTCGTAGGTCTGCATCCTGATCCGCTCCTTCTCGTGAAGCTCGCGGCGTAAGGCCCTCGCCGCGGGTCGGAGCTTCCCCCGCCGCCCGATCAGCACGACCGCTTCAGCCCGTAGTTCGATATCGGGAAGGCAGATCCCTGTGTCAGGGTCCAAGTCCCGCGCCTGGTGAAGGTTGGCTCCAATCCATCGCCGCCAATCGTTAATCTGTTCGACGCCCTTACGAGCGTAAGAGTCGAACTGGTTGGTCTTCTTCAGGGTCACACGGGAGTGGGGGGTCTCGAGTTCCACCAATATCCAGCGGATACCGTTCGAGTCAATATCTGCAAGCAGGAAGTCAGCGACGTAACGGCCGCCGAAGCGGACCTTCGGACGACAGTACCGCGACGGGCCTCGGACGAGTGAGGCCAGCAGCTGCGGGCGACGCTCGAGCAGCTCCTGGATCGGTTTCTCGCTGTCGGCCTCGTCAAGAACGTGGCGCAGCTCCTCTATGTCCTCCGCGCTTGCTTCTTGGGTCACGGCGTAGGGCTCCAGGGCTGCCAACTTTGCCCGTGAGACCGTCGAGGTAGCTGACCGCTCCGCCGCGCGGTTCCTGGCCAGTTTCCGCGCTCGAGCGCTTCTCTCCGATGTGTCGCCGTGTCGGGCAACCATGGTCAGCTGGTCGGGCCACGCCTGCGCGCCGCGCCCGCCGGCGAAGTACACCTTCCCGTCGTCCCCGATCGAGGACACCACTTCGTACTGGTCGTTGGATGAGTGCCATGACACAACATCGCCCGTCGCCAGACGGAGTTCACTAAGCCGATGCATCCGGTCCGCTAACAGGAAGAACTGTATCCATGCGTGGGCTTCTCCGTAGCTGTCAACCGTGGGTGTTGCAACAGACGCCGCCTTAGCCAGGTCCACCAGCCACTCGTGCTGCCCATTGCTGATTCCATTCGGAACAACCCCGAGGCGGATGTCCACAGCCGTACGCACCCGAGCTTCAGCCACCACCCGCGGCAAGGTCCTGGGAATCTCGACTCCTACAACTCCCGCAAACGTCCGCAGATCGTCGTCACAGTCCCCAATCATGCGGCGTATCGCCTTTACCGCACCCTCCCAACTGGAGTGGACCATCAAACCCTCCCGAGTAGAACGACCAGTAAGACTTTCTACCGCCGCCGACCACCGAAGGCTGAGATGAGGACGATGATCCCGACCGCCACCAACAGAACCCAGGTCAAGACACGTAGTATCTGAATGAGGACGGGAGCCAGTGCGATGACCGTCAAGAACATGCCACCCAGCACCGGAGCGATAGCACCGCCCTCGTACCCATGGCTGGCATTCACCCACGCCCGCCACAAGAACGCGCCGGAGAACGCGGCCAAAGCGACCATGAGGACAGCCAGTTGCCAACCCCCGGGAAACGTCAGCAGGTCACGGGCAAAAACCCAATCCCACCGGTGCTGAGACCACCACACAAGCGACAGCAGCGCGTTGACACCTGAGAGCACTAACCCGACTCGGGCGGCCAAGTTCCGAGGTGTTGACACATAGAAAGTCAAGCTACATCCTTCCCATCGAACTACGGTAAACTACATAAATGAGATTATAGCTTGTAGTGGTAATAGTGGTGTACCGGTTGCCCACCTCACCACTCCTTAGGCGTCGGTGGCGCATGACGCTCCACGGGGTACCGAGGCACCCTGTACCCTCAGGCTCGAACTAGCGCTAGACCTTCCGTGTTCGTGCACTCCATACCTGACGCCTTATACCAGCGGATGAGGGAGACCAGCCGCCTCCCATGGCCTGGCAGGCGCTCCGGTTGGCGTTTCCAGGCCGATCAGAAGAGGACAGCCTGTTCCGGGCGCGAGCCTCCCTCGTCCTCGGATAGAGGGCCGTCGAGGATGTTCCGGAGTTGGGATACGGCGGTGATGGGGGCGGCCCCCATGCCAGCGAGAGCTTCGTTTCCGGGGCCCTCGTCGAGGCCTCGCCAGACGGCCACCTGGCAGTACCGGCCCTTCAATGCTTCCGTTGCCCCTGACTACGTGCCGCCCGAACCTTTGTCGGCCGCTACCGCTACGGTCACATCTGAGAGGGCGTAGATGAGCTTGTTGCGGCCCATCGCCTTGCCGACCGAGAACGGGGAGTCCGGTGCGTGAGGTGTACAGATGACTGTCCGGTCGTCGTGAACGGCTCGGCGGACGCCCGGGGATCTCAGGGTCCGGGAGAGCGAGTGGGCCGGGACGCCGATCACGGTTCTCCCCGCCTCGAAAGCCGCGTTCATGGCCAGTTGATCCACCCTCGCGCTGCACCCGAGATGAGCGGTACATCCAGCGAAGCGGCTTGCCTGCCGAGCGCTGCGGCGACTCGGGCGCCCTCGTCGCTCACGTTGCGGCTCCCCACGACTCCGACACCTCCTTCGTCGAGGAGTTCCAGGGCCCCGGCGGCGTGGAGTATCGCCGGCGCCTTCCGTCCGAGGTTGGTGCGGAGCTGCTGCGGGTAGGAGTCGCCGAACGGTGTGGGCGTGGCTATCCCGGACTGGTCGAGCCGCTCCAAGTCGAAGGCCATTGCGGTAGCCCTCGCCAGCAGGCCGGCCACCCGGCCCGTCATGTCCGCTGCCAACCCGGAGCCCGCTAGATCGTCCTCGGTCATATCGAGAAGACCGGCCGGGTTACCGACTGCATCGACCAGCTTCCAGACCTGTAGAGCCGTGAGCGGTCTGGTTCCGTCGCTCGCCATCCGGCTCACGAGGAGGATGGCGGCCAGCGCGTCGTCGCTCCTCATCGCACCGACCTCCCCGCCGTACTGGCCAGAGAGCAAAAGGATACACCGGGCCGTATCCGGCCTCCTGGAGCAACCCACCGATCACCGTCATCCTCCAGCGCTAGTCCACGATGTCATCCACCAGCAACACGGTGCCGGCCTCGTCGGTGAGGCGGCGGAGCAGTACAAGGGCCTCCTGTCCGATCTCATGCATGCCGATCCCCGTGCGCCGCCTTCGGGTCGAGGGTCCACCACGCAGAAGTCATCGTCCTCAAAGGCCAAGCTACCCACTAAAAGGCAGACGAAAGGAGGCCATCCAGCGACCAACCCCCTAGACCGCGCAGTTTTCAACCGGCCAAACCCGCGCAATTTCCGACCGGCCTTGACAGATTTCACCAGTGGTCATGACAGGGGCCCCGGGGGCTCCGGGGAGAGTTCAGGCAGGTTGAGGAGCTCACCCGACGTACACACACTCACCTGCCCTTTGACCTCGACTGCTCCCCCAAGGGGCCAGTCGATGGATCTCTGCCCAATCATGCAAATCGCCGGACGCGAGCGCAACACTCGCGCAACAGTAAGTTCCAGGCCCGTCCAGCGATCCCGGCCCACGGTAGCGATCACCGAAAGCGGCCGCTGTTATCACGACCGTGGCTTTGGTCATGTGTTGCGGGGTGGCAGGTGCGTGCCCTGGGAACTGCTGGGTGGCCGAGTGGTCTAGGTCGTCACCGATTCCACCAACTGCCCGCCACCGTGCTTATAATATTTTTCTATGTCGTTGCTTATATTTTTCCATGCTTGAGGTCGGGACTGAAGGCCACTTCCGGGAGGCTCTCAGCCAGGGGGACCGTGCCGCCGTTTTACTCGTGGCTCTGGAGGTTGCAACCGAGCAGGCCCACGACGCCGCCCTGGACTGGGGATTCATCCTGCCGCGGACTGAACCGGTCGTCGCGTTCGACTTCGCTGTTACTCTCATGGAACCCTTCGAGCAGTCTGATGGCGTAGAGCGGAAGGAATCGAAAGGCCAGTATCTTTGGATCGTTGACACTCTCTACGGCCTTCGAGTGAAGAAACTGGACCATAACTACCGATCATCGAACCACTATTCTCAGCAGCAGGAGTTGATCAGCCAGCAGAAACCCTTGCCTGGCTTCCCTGACCTCGTTTACGTTACGGTGGGAGCTGTCCACGATTCATCCGACCTCGTCACCGGATTCGCGGCAGTTAAGTACTTGGCGGGACCGATGGGCACGCAGAGAGTCGAATGGGTCGTTGACCTGCGTGACCTCGCCGCGGGCGGGACGGTCCCCACAGTTCCAGTCTTGCCTATAGAACCGGCAGCGCCTGTGGCACCGGCGGTCTTGTTACCGAAGAGGGTTCCCGACCGTATGCGGGAAGGCGATCAGCGGGAGTGATCCGGTGGAACCAAGGCTGATCACTCTCGCCAGGGTCGGTTCCGGACTTACGCAGATTCATCTGGCGAAGAAGCTCGGGGTTAGTCAGTCCTTCATCTCACAAGTGGAGCACGGAGAACGGAACCTTCCCACAGCTTTATTTCCGGGTTTCTGTGAAGCGTGCGACGTTCCCAGCTCGTTCCTGCGGAGCGGCCGACTCCCTCCAGACGATTCGGTCGCAGCAATGGTACATCGGAAGATGAATACTCTCCCGGCAAAACCTTACAATCTCGCGAACGCTCAGGTCAAGATGCGTGTTCTTGAAATAGACGCACTGTTCACCGAGATAGACGTCATAGCATCACTCCAGATGCCACATGTTCCGGCAGGGATTGGACCTATTGACGCGGCGGCCCTTCTACGCCGTGCTTGGCGTGTTCCTTCCGGGCCCCTGCCGAACCTTGTCGATCTTGTGGAGAGCGCCGGCGTTCCTGTGGTCCTCATGGACTGCTTCCACCCAAAGCAGTCCGCAACCGCGCATAGAGGCACATGGGTCGAGTGGATGATCGCACTCAATAGCTCACACCCGGCCAGCCGATTACGCTTCACGTTGGCGCACGAAGTCGGTCATATCATCATGCGACATGAGGCAACCACACCACTGGACCCGTACGCAGGTGCTTCGATCGAGAAACAGGCTGATATGTTCGGCGCTGAACTACTGATGCCGACAGCAGACGCCCGGCGTGAGCTCCGCACTGTGACTTTCAAACGGCTTGTCTTTCTTAAGCAGCGGTGGAAGGTCTCGGTCGCGTTTCTCATTCGCCGTGCTCTAGAGGTCGGGAGAATCCTACCTGAGCAGCGAACACGCTATGAGATCGAACTCAGTACACAGCCCGGCGGTCGGAGACGAGAGCCCGCGGAGTTCGAGCCTGAAACGCCGACCCTCATCCGAAGAATGATCAACACACTCGGACAGACCGGTATGTCGAAGGAACAGATAGCTGATCTTGTTGGTATGACCGAAGAGCGACTTCGGACTGTCTACCTGCGTGAACCGTGCCGGCCTCGGCTTCTACCCAGCAGAGATACAGACCGTGTAGTGGTCGAGTTACCACCCCCGGCCTTCAGAGGGCAGTCTCCGAGTACCTCCTCCAGTGCGTAACTGTCGAGCTACGTGTTAACAGCGAACGTCGGTGAGGGCGTTGAGGAGTCTGTCAGTGCCTGAGCACACCGAATAGGATCGGCAGCCCGCACGTCACCGTGGCATTGTGACCCACCAACTAACATGTGTCGCAGAGGGCTGACTTGACATCTATCTAACTCGCAGGCGGAGAACACTCTCACGGGGTACGAATCGCCCTTCCGATTCAGGCAGTAGATGACACCCGTGCCTTCGAGGCGGGGGACGACCTGTGCGAGCCAGGCCATGCGCTCTCGCGGTGAAGGCATCGGGAGCACATGGAGCCGCAGGCCCTCGCGGCCCAGAGGACCTCGAAGCGGCACGAGCCCGGAACCGAGCTGGTCCCGGATGTCCTCCACGACGCGGTCGTTGGCAGCAGTGGCGGTGCAACAGAGTACGGGCACGCCCCGGGGCAGCAGATCCAGAACCCTGACGATGCGGCGGTAGTCGGGACGGAAATCGTGCCCCCAGTCGGAGATGCAGTGAGCCTCGTCCACGACTAGCAGGCCGCTGCGCCGACCTACCTCGGGCAGCACTTCGGTGCGGAACTTCTGGTTGGCGAGCCGTTCGGGGGAGATCAGCAGAAGGTCGACCCGCCCGGCTTCGACGCCCTCCTCCACCTCCTCCCATTCGTCTCGGTTGGCGCTGTTTGATGGTGGCGGCTCGCAC
This sequence comes from Candidatus Spongiisociaceae bacterium, assembly GCA_965219685.1. GTDB lineage: Bacteria > Actinomycetota > Acidimicrobiia > Spongiisociales > Spongiisociaceae > JAPPFW01. The sequence continues at coordinate 3,973,079 of CBDCOH010000002.1, forward strand.
CCCCATGCCTTCCGCCGCCTCGATCTGGTTGCGCATCAGCGCCAGAAGCGGCGAGACCAGCAGCGTCGGCCCCGCCCCCTGATCGCGCAGCAGCCGGGTGGCGATGAAATACACGGCGCTCTTCCCCCACCCGGTCCGCTGTACGAGAAGTACTCTCTGGCGGTTTTGCACCAGTGCCTGGATCGCCTCCAGCTGGTGCGGACGGAACACGGCGCCGGCCTTGCCGGTTAGCCGGCCGAGTAGCGCCAGTGCCTCCTGTTCGATCTCATGCATGCCGAGCCCCGTGCATTGCGTTCGGGTCAAGGTAGCCGTCGCCTGCGATATGATCGTGCGGAGCCTTGGCCCGATGGCCGGTTGCCACATTCTCCGCAATAGGCTCCCGGAGTTCGCCCGCCACGACGGACTCCGCAACGGCGGCAGCCCATGGACGGCGTCCGTGATCGTCGGCTCACCCGTCGCGTATTTTGGAAGCGATCACATCGTTGTCCGCTGTGCGGAACCGGCGCACGATGGCATGGTCGTGGTCCGCGGCCTGGTGGAGACGGTGGACTCCGAGGAACGGGTACCGGGTGCTACATCCGTGCCAGGGCGGTTCCGGTCCTGGCTATCCCGGGGCTTCGCGATACCGGGGCGGCACACCGGCCGGTCGGCTGTAGCGTGGGTGCGGCTATGACCTCGTCCAGGTCATCCCGTCCGACTGCTTGGTATCGGCCCGTAGCCGTTCCCGAAGATCTGGACGCCACGGGGGCATGAGAGTTTGTACCGAGGCTGCTTGTGGCTGTCTGAGATAGCCACGACGTCCATTAAGCAAGGATCAGGGTCCGTGATACGGACACGTTTCTTTTCCGACTATTGGGATCCTGCGTTTGAGTGCTGACCTCACTTCCACTCTCCTGCCGCAGCAGTATCCGGCTCTGTTATGCTTCTTGTTGTCTTGATCTTGGGATCTACCACGGACTTAATCGCACGATAGAACATCAGGATGACTATGAGTACGATATCGATAAGTGCCACGTTAACGGGAGACAATCTCGTACCGTATTCTCTGATCCACACAGCCATTATAATTGCGACAATAGTAAAGCCGACAGTTACCCATCTACGCTGGCCGTAGGCTCGCCGCCCTTGTCGCCGCCTGAAGTACTCTCCCCTTAGTGCTTTCTGGGCGTTGTCATCTGAAGACAGCCTGTAGCTGACTATATCCCAAAGTGTGTAGAGCATGAAAGACAGGCATACCAGGTAGACTTCTGGCCGAGCATCGGCCTCAGATAAGGACGCCTCTGCTACCCTTATCAACAAGAAATACACGAACACCATTGCCACGTCAAGTAAGAACTGTATGAAAGGCTTATTGAAGAACCTCACCCGCAGCTTGGGCAGATTGACACTTGTATAGTATCCAATCGCGCTCGTGACCGTAAGTGCTGTTGCTACGAATAAGTGCGTCAATGTAACGTAACGGCTACCTAGTACCTCTGTCACCCGGGCTCGACTCAGAATATCACTCTCGTATCGAGAGTCAGATACCGATGAAGTAGGTAGCTCTCGAAAAATAGGCAGTAGTTGGTCAGCCACTTCGATCGCCAGCTGGCCAATGACAAGGGCGAAGAGAAACCCAGTAACCGCCACACCTGTCTGTGTCTTTGCCCTCTCTGGCTGGACACAAAAACAGCGAGAATACCAGATACAAGCATGGTGTTTGATGACACGCATCTGGTGTTTCATGTTATCACCCTGAGGACGCGAGCCTCTCCAGAGCACAGGGCAGGTGATCCAATGATGTCAGCCGGATAACTCCCTTAGGCACGTTCAGGTGTATACGGCTCTCATACTGCCAAGTTGGCCTTTCGATCCAGACTGCCTGCAGACCACATTCTATGGCAGGCATGATATCCCACTCTATACTATTACCAACCGAAACGGCTACTGACGATGACACAGACAGTAAATCGCACATGGCACGAAAGGATGCGGCGGTCTTTCGCTCGACAATTGCTATAGCACGGAAGTGTTCAACAAGTCCTGACTGGCGAATCCGTTCGTGTTGGATGTTACGGTCGCCTTTCGTGAGCAATCCCAAGTGATAGTTTACATGTAACGCAGACAGCACTTCGTGGACGTGCGGAATAAGTTCTGCCTTATTTTGGAAAACGGCTATGCTCAAGCGATAAATCCGCTTCTCGGCCTCCGCATCGTAATGAGGCGCGAGCAGACGGAAAGCTATTACCGAAGACGTTGGGAATCTCTGCGGGGCAAACCCAAGCTGTGTGACTCGCTCAAGGTCAATCTCTCGCTGGAGTTTTCTCCACAGATGCCCATCGAGTCCCCGTCGCTCGACTTCACGTTGCGCGTCATCAAGTGCCCTCTCATAGAGAGTCTCTGTTCTCCACAATGTATCGTCGGCATCAAAAATGATGGCACGTGTCATATTTCGTTCCCTTACCCTTCGGAGGGTACTAGCGGGGCGGGTTGTGACCTCGATCGTAGCGGCAACACCGTGTGGCTGGGCGACTCGTGGATTTTGGGGCTTGTACTGGTCGGCGTGGGGTCACGTTACGGGATGCCGAGGGCTGCGTAGTTGTTGGGGTTGATGAATCCGCGGGCGACGCGTTGCAGGAGGTTGTTGATGCCATCGATTGGTTCGTTGGCGGCTCGTCTGCGAGCGGTAGGTCCGAGGGCGCGTGGAGATGTCGTCTTATGCTTCTCACGGTGCGAAGAGGCTCCAAGCGGGCTTGCTGGAGCGTTCGAACCAGAGGCCTATTGCGTTGTGGTGGGCATCTGGTGCTGCCAGATGATGCCGTTACCGCCTCGTCATCGGCCGAGGCTCGCGGAGTCCTGGTGCCCCCTTGATGACATTGCTAGGTCGATCTTGCGGGGGAGAGGGTGTTGCAGGGGCCGTGGTCGGCTTCCGATAAGTGTGGTGTCGGTTGGCCTGCCGCGAACGCGTCGCAGGCGCCGGTCGTGTCCACCGGTCGATGTCCGTCCGGGCCGGAATGTGGGTCACGTCGGTAGCTGTGGTGACCACGCCCCCAACGTGGCCGAGCTTCACGGCGGCGATCCGATTCCGAGCGCCGGCCGCTACGTAGTCCCGGGCCGCTTGCTCGTGGTCCGGCCCGGCTAGGCGTCGCTCTCCAGTGCGCTGGGGAGGAAGGCGGTGCAATCTGCTGTGAGGTCGGTGTGGGCATCCGGGTCGGTCGCTTGAGCCTGCAGCTGGGCCATTAACAACGTCTTGATCATCGTGCCGGGGAGGGCGCCGCTGGCCTGACGTCGTCGATGCCGACGCGCAGGGTGCCTCCGAGCGGTGAGCGACTGCTGATAGTGGCGGGACGAGGACACTTATCGCGACCTGTGATCAGCCGGATCCCAGGGCGACACGCCGCCTCCGACGGGAGTTACCGAGCAGAGAGTTCGAGTTCAACGTATCGGGAGAAGTCACGTCCTGAATGAAGGTCTCTAAAGCGACTTATGTCTATTTCAAGATCGATAACATCCTTGTCTGATCGATATCTGAAGGCATCACCTTCTAGAGCACCTGGCGGGCACTTCAGCCAGATCAAGCTGCCGTCCTCCCTTTTGAGGACAATGTGCAGGCCCCTGCCAACTATCTTCCGAGGTATGTGTAGCCACCAGACTGGCTTTGATTTGTTGACGTTAGCGAAACGGGTGTTCTGATGGTTCAGCAACGTATGGCGGATATGAGAATTGATGCGTCCTATTGCATCCTGTTTGTCTGGCACCGTGGGTCGCAGCCTTCCTAGTTCGGTCGTAGCTTGTTAACTCAGAGTACTGCTGGGGGCGGCCGTCTTATGCCGTCGGGCGCCGAACAGGCACCGTCTTCCTGCCGTGCTGGCCCGAGCAGGAGATACACCGGCCAGCAGGCTCTCCCCGAGCTTCGGGATGCCGTGGGGGCACACCGGCCTGCCAGCGGTAGCATGGGTGCGGCCATGAGTCCGTCTAGGTCATCCCGTCCGACTGCCCGGTACCGGTCCGTAGCCGTTCCCGACGATGTCGACGCCCCGGGGGCGGTCAAAGCGAGCGGGAGGGCCGTGTTGCCGTTCCATGTCCGTTGGAGTGGTGATCGGGTGTACGACCTCGACGACGAGGCGGATCGCAAGTCGGTGTACAGGCAGGTTTTGTCACATGGCCTTGCCGAGGATGTCCGCCGGTTCATACGGGTTCAGGAGCTTGCCCGTCTGTGGGACCGGATGGTGCTGCCGTCGTATGTGAGGGATGTGCGGGGACCATGGCTACGCCGGCGCGGTCTCATATAGAGGAGCGACGCGGCGCCCTGGATCACTTGGCTCTCGGCAGGAAGTGGCCTCCGAAGCTGTCCAAGGCCCTCTGCCCGACCCGCTCACTCAAGACTCTGATGGCTTAGGGGTCCGGGACTCGGGTGATCCACCGCGTCGAGAACCTCTTCGGCCTAATGCCCAACCACCGTTGCACCATGTGGATGGGGAGGACTTTCCCGAGGTGGCCCGCCTCTACCTGCGGGCGGATGCTCTGTTCGTAATCTCTTTGCCCAAGCGGCTTTCATGCCTGGGGGCGGGGGGAAGGTGCCTTCGTATCCGGTTGCCGCATGCTTCCCGCTTCCGAGGCGGCTGACGTATCCGTGCTCTCTGGCCAGGATGCTCCGGGTAGTTACAGTCCTGGTAACATTCTGGGTATGGCAAGCGGCGAGGTCTTTCCGAACGCCCCGTTGGCGCTCGTGGTGGCCGAGGTACGTTACCCGCCCGTTTCCGACGGCGCCCTCGCCATGCCGGTCTACCGCCGTATCAGGAACCTGCTCGGCAGCGGCTGGGTGATACACAATGCCACTGAACAGACCTTCGAGGCTGGAGTGGACGCGGATGGGCCGCGGGCTTCCTTGAGGTCAGAGAAGTACAGCCGGATCACGTCGAGGCAAAGAACACGGATCATCACGGCCAAGCCCTCGAACTTCACAGTCGAGGTCGTGGACTACTCGGGCTTCCCCGACTTTCGCGATCTACTCGTGCGGGCCGGGCAAGCCGTCGAGAACGTATTGCATCCCGAAGGGGTCGTTCGGGTCGGGCTCCGGTATATCAACGAGATTTCCGTGCCTGACCAGGTACCCGACTGGGGTGCCTGGCTTCATCCGTCCCTCATCGCGCCGGAACCGCCTCGCGAGTTGACCCTGACCGAATGGACGGGAACAGCGCGCTATCAAATGGCTTCGGATCGGTTCCTGGTCCTGCGTTACGGACCGTCGGTCGGACCGGTGGTATCACCAGAGGGTCCGCTGAGGCGTTCCCGTCTGCCCGAGGGACCGATCTTCGTGCTGGATTTCGATAGTTTCTGGCAACCCGACGACATCCCGGAGTTCACGAGCGAACGGATAGGCAAGGTTGCCGACCGACTGCACCGCCCGCTGCGAGGTCTGTTCGACCACTTGTGCCAACCGAACCTGCAAGACGTCTTCAGAAAGGACCTGTTGCTATGACCGTACAGACGGCCCTTTACGACGAGCCTACGGAAGCGACAGCCCTCGCCCCGCTTCGCATCGTGGAGAGAACCCGGCCATCTGACGTTGACATCCTGGCTAACGAGGTGGGGGCTCTGCGGTCCGATGTCGGCCTTCTTTCCGAGGATGTCGCACGAGTCCATGGTGATTCGCTGCGGCTCCAGCTTGACTATCGCGCCGACACCGTCGCCAAGAGGTCGCCTGTGCGCCTGCTCGACGAGCTCGCTCATTGGGGGTTCTCCTGGACTTCGGTCGCGCGGGTCCTGGGCGTGTCGATCCCTGCTGTTCGGAAATGGCGCCAGGGGAATCCTCTGTCCGGCGAGAACCGGCGGAACCTCGCCCGGTTGGTGGCCTTCGTGGACCTGCTCCACGAGGACTATCTGATCAGCGATGGCGCATCATGGTTGGACATGCACCTGGCCGAGTCGAGCTTTACCGGAATCGACGTTATGGCTGCCGGACACGCCCACGAACTGATGCAGTATGCAGCCGGGCACATCAGCTCTCGGGATCTCTTGGACGTCACCATCCCGACCTGGGGAGACACTCTGGACGATCGTTTCGAAGTCTATGTGGCGCCTGACGGAGAGCGCGCCATCCGGATGCGGGCTGAGGGCGAGAGGGGGTGAGCCTCGAGCCGGCTGCCGAACCGTTCCGGCTCTATACGGCTACCGGCCCCGAAGTCAGCATGTACCGTCCGCTCTTCACCGGAGATATCTTCTCCAATGTCGAGATTCCGGGCGTGGGCCGCTCGCCCGCCATCGTGATCGGGCATCCCTGCTCGTTCCGAGGCAGGAACGCCCAGCTCGCAGAACGCACACCCGTCGCCTCGGTAGAGCCTCATCAACCGGTGCCGGCGCAGCAGTGGTCGATGGGATACTTCAACCGGCTGCCCCTCCCGGGTTTGCCGCTGGAAGGATCGTTCCATGTCGCCTGGCTCGACCGATTCGGTCTGGCCCTCACCAGCGGCCTCACCGCGACAAGCCGCGTGGCGTGTCTTTCGCACGCCGGGATCAACCAGCTGCAACAAAGACTGGTCTTCCACCAGACCCGGCTTGACATCCCGACCGCGACATTCCACAAGGCCTTCGATCACACCTACGAAGAGGCGGAGCTCCTGGAAGATTGGGCTACGGAGCTCGGCAGTGCCGACGAATCCACCGTGGCAGCATTCGAGTCCTGGATCCGCGCGGGCGATCCCAACCTGCAATCCCTCTTGAGAGACCCGCAAGCGCGAGCACACGTTCGACGCACGATGAGAGAGGAGATCAGCCGGAGGAAAGCGGACACCTGGCGATAACGCAAGCAAGCCCTACTCCCTCCTGGAGGCTTGAAGCCGATCGGAAGAGAGCGACCTGTCAGGGGCGCGAACTCTCCTCGTTGTCGGATTGGGGGCTGTGGACGATGTTACGGAGTCGGGAAACGCCGGGCCGGTGAACTGAGAGGTTCGTTTAGCAGCGTAAAGCTGTCAGACTATATAGCAGTCTAGAAGTGTCAACGGCCTGAGTCGGTTGGTAACTGCTCTGAACGCCGCCGAGATCGTCGACCACCACTAGGGAAGAACGCACCATGACTGTGACCCACACACCCGCTGAGGCCTTCCCCCCGGGCGAGTACCTGCGCGACGAGTTGGGAGAACGGGGATGGACCGTCACCGAGTTCGCCGGAGATCATCGGCCGGCCCGTGGAGGCGCTATCGGAGGTACTTGACGCCGAGAAGGCGGTCACGCCCGATACGGCGCGGTCGTTCTCCGAAGCCCTAGGCACCAGCGCGGAACTATGGCTCAACCTCCAGCTCTCCTACCGGTTGCACCGGCGCCGCTCGGCTACTGACCGCAGTGAACCCACCCCAGGTCGCCGGTCGGGCTCGGCTCCGTGACTCAGTAGTCCGCGCGGGCAACTTGGACTCGAACACCTTCGGACTGGATACACCCCGCCCGCTCGGCGATGACGGCGAGTCTCGAAGGGGACTGTGGCTTTCAACCGGCCTCGACAAGTGTCAAGGCCGGTTGGATGTTGCGCGGTTTTGGCCGGTCGAAAACTGCGCGGTCTAGTGGGTGGCCTCCTTTCGTTTGCCTCGGAATCGGGAGCTTTGTTCTTTGAGAACGATGACATCAGCGTGGTGGACCAGCCGGTCGACAGGGGCTGCGATAGGATCGTTGTGATGACCGATCGGCCTCTAGACATCGGTGGATTCCGGAACTGGGCTCTGGGGAACCTCGTCGACAACGCCACCAGAGGGGTGTTCGCGGAGTGGCTGGTCGGGAAGGCACTCGGCGTCATCGACGACGGCGACACTCGAGTCGAGTGGGACTCGGTCGATCTGCGGTACGGGGATCTCAAGATCGAGGTGAAGGCCTCTGGTCTCAGTCAGAGTTGGAGTCCTCGCAACCGGTCGACGCCGAGCTTCGGGATCGCTCCCCGCAAGATGGCTTGGGACGCGGCTACCAACGCGTCGGAGAGTTTCGATCCGCCCAGGCGGGTTGCTGACGTGTACGTGTTCTGTCTTCACCATGCGGTGCCGGCGGACAACGAGAACGTCGCTGATCCGGCTCATTGGACCTTCTGGGTGATCCCGACCGTGAGGCTCAACGACCGGCTCGGCGCCCAGCAGACCGTACGGGTGTCAACGCTCAACAGCCTCGCGGCGCCGGTGGGTTGGTGCGAACTGCGAGACGTCGTAGACCTTTGCGGCGGGTGAGCATTCTGGTCGAACGCTTCCTGGTCCCCGCGACCATCGAGCATCGTGGTGTGCTGGAGTAGGGTCTTAGAGGCTTGAAGCGACTCTTCAGGGGTGAGGTTTGATGGTTGGTCGGTGGCGCGTGCTCGTGGTGCTGGTGGTGTCTGCTGTTGTCGCGGCGGCTTGTGCGGATGGGGACGATTCCGAGCCGGTGATGCTCAGTCTCGGGTATCCGTTCGCGGCCGATCACCCGCTGCGTCTGAAGGTCCTCGACCCGTGGGCGGAGGACGTTCGGGAAGCTACCGGCAACACCGTGGGAGTGGAGTTCCACCCCGAACAGGGTCTCAGCACCGCGGCGGAGACCTACGCGAACGTGGTAGCGGGCGGCCAGGACATCGGATGGGCATTGCAGGGGTATTCGCCAGGACGGTTCCCGGCCACCGGCGTGGTGGAGATGCCCTTCGTGTTCGGCAGCGCTGCGGAAGGCACCGCCGCACTGTGGGCCTTGTACGAGGAGTTCGAGGCCTTCCGTGGCGAGTACTCCGACGTGAAGGTGCTGGGTCTGTGGACTACCGGCCCGGGTGACTTGTGGCTGGTGGACGGCACCGCGTCGGCTGTGGCCGACATAGCGGGGCTCACCCTGCGGTCGCCGAGCCCCGTACAGGCCGCGGTGATCAGAGCCCTGGGTGCTGTCCCTGTGACCATGGCCGCTCCTGACATGCGGGCCGCTATCGACGCCGGCGAGATCGACGGCTTGTTGACAGTTGACACGGCACTGGCCACCCACAACCTGGTCGGTGTGATCGAGAGCGGCACCGAGTGCCGGTGCTACGTCCTCGCATCGTTCCTGGTGATGAACCTCGACACGTGGAACGATCTGTCACCGGACCAGCAGGCGGCCGTAGACGATGTGTCCATCAGGACCGTTTCCGCCGCCGCAGCTAGCTTCTACGACCGGGCCAGCATCACCGCATCCCAGGAGAACGCGGAAGCCGGGATCGTCAAGGTCCCGCTCGACGATGACCAACTGGAGGAGTGGAAGCAAGCCACCCGCACCGTTGTCGACGGCTGGGTCGACAGCAACTCCGGCTTCGACGCCCGGGCCATGTACGAGCGCATGCTGGAACTGGCAGCCGGCTAGCGCCACACCGCTTCCACGGATCATCACGGACTTCCTGATCGGAGCCCGCGCCCTCGCGACGGTCGCCGGTCCGCGGTCGCGGGGGGGTACCAGAGTCGCCCAAGCCGTCTACCAGGCAGTATGGGCTGGGGCCGAACCCCGGGGCTGATAGCGTCTGCAGCGCCAGTCAGGCCGGCCCCGCAATCACGTCCGCCTCTCCGGGATCGTCACGCTCCAGCCGATCCGGGGCTGCCTTTCAGGCTTCGCTGCCTTAGTCGCCTCAGGCGGCGTACCAGCCGGCGCCTATGAGGGTGCCGTCGACATCGATGGCCCAGAAGCGCATCGTGTCGGGGCCGCCGGCTCCGGCAGGGTTGTCCTCGGCGGTGATCCAGGCACCTTCGGGGGTGGCATTGCGGACTGCCGGTCCCAGAAGGTCCTCGATGTCGGTTCCGATGAGCCGGGGGTCTATGTGGGTCAGGATCTCGCCATCGGGAGTAGCGATGATTCCCGTGAAGTACCCGTCGAAGATGTCGGCGTTGTTGTAGTACTCCGCGGTCGGTATGAGGCCCACGGAGATGCCCTGGGGATCGTTGTAGAACTCGAGGATGGCCTCCAGCCCGCCTGTCCGGAAGTGCACGGCCGACTCGGCGATGAGCTGCGGCAGGAACTCCTCGGTGTTGATGTACCAGCCCGAGACGAACAGCAGCCCGTCATGGCGGACGGCCCAGGCGTTCTTCAGCTCGAACGCTCCCTTATCACCGAGGGCCCCCTCGGCGGGGTTCACGTACACGTAGGGCACCCAGCGGCCATTCTCGGTGGCGGCGAGCATCTCGGGACCGAAGTCGTAGCCGTTGATGTCGGTGCCCACCCAGCCGTTGACGTCCAGCCCCAACCGGTCGGGGTCGGGATGGCCGATCACGATGTCGTTCCCGTCGATGATGAACACGTACCACTCGTCATCGATGCTGGCCGGGCTGTTGTAGTGGGCGAGCGTGGCGTCCAAGCCGTCGGCCTCGTAGCGGGCGATGGCCTGGTCCACGACGAACTTCGTGTAGGCCGCGGGATCGGACTTCGGCGGCGCCGGCATGCCAGCGCTCGCGTCGGGTTGCTCGGTGACGGACATCTCGGGGAGTTCGGAGGGCGCCTCGTCGGCATCATCGCCACAGCCCGTTCCGAGGAGCAACCCGGCGGCCACGATGGCGCCGACCGCGAATACGCGCCTGCTCATCTTCGGATCAGAACCAGTCAACAGGACAACCGGCGCTACAGGCCACCGGCCACGACCGCGCTCGTCGCGGCGCTGGTCAGGATCTCCTGGTTGCCGGCGTCATCGACGAACGTCACGCGTACACGGAGCTCCTTGTCCACATCGGATACTTGCACCGTGTAGGTGGAGTTCGTGGCTCCCTCGATTACGGTGTCGCGGCTCGACAGCCATTGGTAGAGGAAGATGGCATCGGTGAGGCCGTCCGCGTCAGCAATGCCGGACGTGTCGGCCGTCAGGGTCTCACCCACCTGCGCCGTTCCGCTGATCGTCGGCGCGCCTGTCGCCTCCGAGTTCGGCGGCGCCGTCGTGGTCGTGGTGGTGGTGCCGAACGACGGAGCGGGCACCGTGCAGCTGAGGTTGTTGAGTTGGCGCGTCGTGCCGTCGTTGAATGTCGCGGTCCCCGACAAGTTCCAGGGGCCCTGGGCAACCGAAGTGAACTCTGTCCAGAAACTGCCCGAGGACTCGGCGTATCTCAGGTGGCTCACCCTCGGATATCCCGAGGGATGCTCCAGGGTGACTTCGAAGTAGCGCGTGCCCTCCGCAGCATCCAGCGTCACCCGGACCGTTGCCGAGGACGTGGTGCACGAGAGGGTCCCGGCCCAGCCCGACGACGGCGCGGTCGTAGTGGTCGCGGCGGTCGTGGTAGTCGTGCCCGCTGTGGTGGTCGTCGCCTCGGTGACCGTGCAGGTCCGATCCCCGAACTGGATCCACGAGCCGTCGGTGGTCTGCTTGACCACCCACACGTTGTAGGTGCCGATGGGCAGTGAGGAGAACGTCACGGAGGCAGTCCCCAATCGGCTCCCCCAGGCCAGAATCTGCGACGTCTCGGTCCCGTCCTTCGACACGAACGCCTCGTACCGGAACGCGTTCCCCTCGCCGCTCCACGACATCTGGAGGCTGGACGCACCCGCCGTACACGTCACGCTGCCGGACGCCTGCGTCCCGGATGCCAGAAACAACCCGGACACGAGGACCAGGACGAGCACCGCGGTCACGATGTGGCCGCGACGGGTTCTTGTTTCAGCTTGATCCATTCGAACAGTGTAAAGATTGCATGGCACTACACCAACACGCATATGTCGGTTATGTGAAGGAGTCGGGCGGCCACCGGGCGCACCCCGGCGTCGGGCGGGAGTTAGATCCGCTCCGACTTCACGACGACGGTTCTCGCCATCCGGTCGTGCCAGCCCTGATTGCTGTCGCTCACGAGGATCGAGACAAGGGTGAGAACGCTGGTGATCGCCAGTATCAGGAACCGCCCGATGGACTTGCCCCAGCCGGGAAGGCCTCCTCGATCGGTCTCCACAACCTCCAAGCCGACCATCCGCTTGCCCAAAGTCTTACCCCGAGTAGCGGTCAGTAACGGTTCATAAATGACCATTACGACAGGAGGGAGCAGCAACGGCCAGGTGATCAGCTGGATGATCAGAATCAGCGCGGCGAACTCCTCGTTCTCGTCGACCCGTATCACGCCGGTAAAGGTGAGCACCAGTAATACGAGGAATATGGCCGCCGACAGGACCCCGTAGTCCAGGAACCTCGCCGCCAGCCTGCTACCGATGCCGGGCAGCCTCCGGCGCTCGCCCGTACCCAAGGTGACCCATCCCGACGATGACTCCGGCGTGGCTCCGGGACCGCCCGGTTCGAACTCCTCCGTCACTTCTGGCCTTTCACGCCGTGACCAGGAGCGATACCGCTGCTGTCCATGACCGCTACCCGACCACGAACAAGTCGTCCAGCAACCAGCCGATCAGCAGGACGAGGAAGACAAGCAGCACGATGAACAACACCGCGGTCACTATCGAAACGATCATGCCGGTGGTTGCCAACCGGCGAAATCGTTGGGTGCGACTCCTGCCGATCAGGGACAGCACCAGCCCCGAGACCCACAGAATCGCCCCGGCCGCCAGCAAGAATCCGGCAACGCTATCTGGGACGTCGTCCGAGAACGACACCAGGAACATCAGGACTGTGACCAGCACGACCGCTCCAGAGCAGACGAACCCGGCAACCGCAATGCGATCTCCGCGAGTCATGACCGGCCGCCTGCTGAAGGTCCATTCATAGTTGCATCCTACGTGGTGACGGGGAAGTGTTCGGCGAGGGTGCTTATTAGTCCTTCCGCCACCACACCGTGCAGTGTCGCCCCATCCGGTCCCCTACGTGTAGGCGGCCGTCCTTCTCGGTGACCCGGGGCTCCAGAGGGGCCGCAACTCGTGAAGCCGGGCTAGCGGCAGGGTCACCCGTTGCCCGTAGAAGCCGATGATCTCGTCCCAGTCCTCGAACCACAGCATCACCGGTCGTTCCCACCGTTCCACACTGGGGCGGACATCGAGTTCCTCCATGATCACGGCCACCAGGTCTTCGACCGACGGACCGAGGTGCGATCACGAGGACGGATCACCGGCACTACCGACCTCGACACCACCGAGCCAGCCGTCTGCGAACTTCCCGTGGCTTCTGGCGCTTCATGACTCTGATCGGAGGTCCGGGTCTTCAACCGCTGGCCAACGTTGGCGTTCTACGCTGACGGCGCACCAGTCCGAGCGGAACGCTTCCGGGTCGTCGGTGCTGTGCCGTTACCAAGTCCTTCGGGTCCGGTGGCCACAACGTCGCCTCGATCCTGAGGCCGCGCAGACTTGTCGGGAGTTGGGCGGTTCCGGTGCTCGTCAGAGGAGAAGAAGAGGCTCGCGGAAGATCGAGATCAAGCTACTCCATCGCCTGGACGAGCACTGGGCAGCCGTCCCTGATCTCCACATGCAGGCTGTGGCCATCCAGCAGGCGCATACCTACCAGCGGGGTGGTGCCGGCCACATTGACTCTGATGCGTTTCTGGCGGCCATCCCACAGCACCGAGCCGTAGTGAACGTCGAAGCTCACTTCGGAACCGTCGGCCATGAACGCCCGGCCAGTGCTGGCAAAGGGAAGGCCAGGGCCCGTTACCAATCGCGGCGGCAGCGTCATATACCCGTTGAAGCCGGTATCGATCACGGCTTCTATCTCCCGGGTCTGCCCCGCCGAACCTTGCACTGTGAGGGTTAAGACGGGTTCGTAGGCGGCGTTCACCGCCCCCTGGATCACTCAGCTCCTGGCAGGAAACGGCCCCCGAAGCTGTCCAAGGCCCTGTGCCCGACCCGCTCACTCAATACGTTGACCGCTCCGGGGTGCTTCGCTCCCAGATAATCCACTGCGTCGAGAACCTCTACGCCTATGGCCCAACTGCCGCTGTCCACGTCGATGGCGACGACTTCCCCGCGGTGGTCCGCCTCCACCTGCGGGCGGATGTCCCGTTCGTAGATCTCCTTGCCCAAGCGGGCTGTCTCTTCGCTGGGGTGGCGGGACGGCACCGTCGTCTCCGGTTCCCGCAAGGCTTCCTCCTTCTACTGGGGCGGGGTATCTACGACGTGGCCGAGGTAGCCCGGATAGTCCGGAGGCACCCCGACACGGTCGCGCGTTGGACGCGGGGCACCGATCCCCTGCACATGTGGAGAGTGACCGGATCATCTTCTTCCTCGACCTGATCAGCCTTTGGGTGATATCCGAGTTGATCAGGCGTGGCGTTCCGCGACCGGAGATCAGGGCAGGAGGGGAGTACGTGGCCGAGAACCTCGGTACGAGATACCCGTTCGCCCACCAGGATATGGCCACTGTGGGCGCCGGTTTCTTCGGCAGGTTCAAGGAATGGGTCGACGTGGGCAAGGGTGGTCAGGGGTCCTTCCCGGCGGTGATCGAAGAGTTGCTAAGTCCGATCGAATTCGGTCCCGACCTTCACGCATCCATCTGGCGGCCGGCGAAGGGCGTGTGGCTCAACCCCGAAGTCCAAGCAGGCGCACCGTGCCTTGATGGAACCCGGGTCCCCACAAGCGCGATAGCTGACCTCCAAGCCGCGGGCGACCACGTCGAGGACATCGCGGACGATCTGACCCTGAATATGGCACAGGTCCGCGCTGCCCTGCAGTATGAACTCGCTGCCTGAAGGTCGAAGGCAACGCCGTAGACCTCCCGATCTCGTCTCCTATTCGATGAGAACCTTCCGTGGCGAGTAGCCAGCGCTCTGCGGGAACTCGGCTACAACGTGAGTTATGTAGGGAATGAGCAAGACGGGACTCCTCCGCGGGGCTCCTCCGACCAGACGATCATCGACCAGGCCCGAACCACCAACCAGATAGTGGTCACGTCGAATCACGACATGATCCTGCTCTGCCTCGAACAACCGCAGCCGGTGATCTGGTTGGATCCGCACGGGCGCAAGATCACTCGGGATGAGATGGTCATACTTGTGTTCCAAGCGGCACATATATGGGAAGAGATGTTGCAGAGCGCGATCGGACCGGTATGCATCCGGACCCTACGAACCAAGAACGAGAGATTGTCGGTCGAGCGCGCTGTCCACCTGGTGCGACAGCGTATGAGGCGGATTGCAGCTAGGAAGCGACGGGGACCAAAGCCCAAGCCACTCGGACCGCTGTTCGACTCCACCTCCGGATGATCACCTGCGTATGGCGGGTAGGCCATGCCCTCTGTTCGGCGCTGGATGTGCGATCAATGTAAGCTTCGCGGCCCTAGATCTTGAACTCGGTACGTGTCGGAACAGGAGACCACAGCATGGTCTCACGACTGGGATCAGTCCCGGAATCTCCGGGAGAAGGCAGTCCCGAGGAGGACACGCCCCTTCCGCGCGAGGCGGTTCATACGGAGATCGAGGCGAAGTTCCTGATCGAAGACACCCCACACGTCACAGATCTGATCGACTCTCTCGGCTCGTATGACGTGGAGTCGGCCTGGGCCGCCGACATCGTGGATGACTACTGGGACACTCCCGGCTGGCATCTCTACAGGGCGGGGTGGACGTACCGGTGGCGGGACCGCTCGGGGGACAAGATCATGACCCTGAAGTCCCGCGAGCTACGGGACGGGTTGGTGCAGAAGCGCCGGGAGGTCGAACGGCGGGTCCCGGCGTTTCCGCAGGACGGCAGCCACCCTCTGGTTGCCGAGCACGTCGCCGACCGGTCCGGCGGTCTCGGCTCGGGGGACTTGCGGGAGCTCTTCCGCGTGCAGACGCACCGTCGCCTCTTCGACATCCGGCTGGCCGATGGTGCCCTGGTGGAACTGGGGATCGATCGGACGACCATCACCACCGACGGGCCGGTCAAGAAGCTGGCGCCGGGCCGCATGACGTTCGTGGAGCTGGAGATAGAGCTGAAGGAGGGCCACGAGGAGTCGCTGCGGCAACTGGCCGCGGAGCTACAGCAACGATTCGGCCTCCTGACCGCCCGTCTCAGCAAGTTCGAACGGGGATTGCAGACCACGGGTCTGTCGCCCCCGCGGGCTTCCCGGACGGTGTTGCCGGCGAGCACCCCGTTCGCGCGGATGTTGCGGGAACGGGCGCCGGCGCCGGCCGATCCGGCCATCCACCTGGCGTACGGCCGCTTGTTCGAGCAGTTCGAGGAGATGATCATCCAGGAGCCCAGAGCCTGGGAGGGCCTCGACCCCGAGGGGGTGCACAAGATGCGGGTGGCAACTCGGCGCCTCCGTTCCGCATTGCGAGCCTTCAAGAAGGTGCTGCCCGCCTCGATCCGTTCCTTCAACGGCGAGTTCAAGTGGCTCGCGGCCGCTCTCGGTGGGGTGCGGGATCTCGACGTCGCCATGGGGAATCTCCCGCACTTCCTGTCCGGGATCCCGCCGAAGGACGCTGCGCACTTGAACGCCTACCAGCAGTATCTGGCCGATCGGTGGCAGGAGGAGCGGAGACGCCTGCTGGCCTGCCTGACCTCCCGGCGATACGGGCGGCTGAAGGCGGGATTCGCCGGATCGCTTGAAAGGGGTCCTTCCGCGCGCACCATGGAGACGTTGGGTTCGATCACGATCGGCGACGCCGCCCAGCTGCTGATAGGCAAGCGCTACCGGGTTGTGCTGCGCCGTGGCCGCGGCATCACATCCGTGTCCGGCGATGAGTCGCTCCATGCCCTGAGGATCCAGTGCAAGCGGCTGCGTTACCTCCTCGAGTTCTTCCGGCCGACCTATGGCGGGTTGCTCAAAGCGGACATCACGCGGCTGAAGAAACTCCAGGACGTGCTGGGCGACTTCCAGGACGCGTGCGTTGCCGGCCAGTTTCTCCGCCACTACGCCGAAGGCCTACCCATGCGCACCAGCAACCGGGGCCAGCTCCTCGCATTGGGCCAGTTGATCGGCAGCCAGGACCACCGGGCTGCGAGGTGCCGGGCCGACTTCGCACTGGCGTGGGAGCGTTTCGATTCCACCGGTGCCCCGACCGTAGTCCTCACTCGCTTGGCAGACAGTCGGGAGGGGGTCACCCACGAAACTCACCCGAGGTAACTTCCGCGCTCCGCCTGGCGCTTGCCCGGGACAGGACGCGGGCCGCTTCATGTACTTGGCCGTCGCATATGCATGATCGGTCAGGGTAAGACGATCCGGGACCCGGATCGGTAGGTATGTTGGGCGACGACCCCAACGCTTACCATCCGATCGGGCCTGCGAGCCGGTTGGTCTCCATCGGAGGCCGCTATGAAGGCGATCACGCCTTTGCCGTCGTGTCGCCGATGGCGGACCCGGGGACCCAGGCTTTGTCTCGATGACGGTCCCGATGTCCTTGACAGGCTCTGCACGCCTTACGACCGGGTGGGGGCAGGCGAATCCACACCTGGAAGATCCCTCGGCGCTCGGTGGCTCCCGGCCTCGTTATATGGTTCCTCTGCGCGCTAGGGGCCACCGATAGGTATTACCCAAAGGCGGTCATCCATCCCTGACGGGACCGTCCGGCGTGCAGGGCCGCTCCGGCATGGAAAGAGGCGTCTAGCAGGCATGCCCGAAGGAAACTATGCGATTCGCGCTACTTGAACTATGTGATTCGCGCCGCCGGGCACCATGAGATCCGCCTCCTCGCGTCAGCCGAAGGACCAAACCGGCCATGACAGGTAGCAGCGGCCGGTTCCCGGTTTCAGGTGGAGTTCGGCCCAATCCGCCAGCGCCTCTCCGAACTCGCGGATGGCCACTTCCGCAGTAGACACAGAAGCCCAAGCGCAGCGGCAGGCAGGGACCGCGGCGAAGTAGGCGGCAGGATCGCAGTCTCCACTTCGACCGTGCGCGATCGCTCTCCGGCCCTTCGAGCCTTCTTGTTACTACCAGAGTCGCTAGTTTGTATTACTGTATAGTTATGAACTATCGGTAAAGTAGCAGAACAGCCATGGTGAAGGTATGAAGGGTAAGTGGCTCGGAAGACGTGATCTGACGGCCGGACCGTGGGGAGGTCCGAACCGGCGTTGGCGCGCAAGCGTCGCTGCCGTCGCGACGAAGGAGGGTGCGGCATGACAGAGGTTCGGGTGGGAGAAGACATGCTGCGAAGGGCTCACGCGGTCCTGACCCGTGCGTACACGGAGATGTACGAACTCCTCAATGAGATAGTCCCGCCCTCGACAATGCCCGTCCCGGCGGATCGGGACATGCCGGCACGTTCACTATCGCAGGAGACCATTACCGCGTTCACGGTGGTCAAATCGGCATACGATGCCGTTGAGAACGCCCAACTGCAACTGTCGCGTCTGCGCCATGAAAGACCACCGAACGGGAACGAACGAGGGAGACGCGCCAACCGGCTACTCACCCTCCTGGGTTCTCGACCGGCGATAACTCGCAACGAGGTGAAAGACCTCCTCGAATGGGACGACAGTGCCGTGGACGAGGCTATCCACGACTTGGCGGAGTTGCGCAGCGAGCCCGCGGCCACCCTATGATCACCGAGATCCCCGCGCACGTAGTCTGGGCCCTATGGATCACGGCCGGAGGCACGGTGGCGGACGTGGTGATTCGGTTGATAGGGCATCGGAGCAAGGCCGCCTTGAACTATGCCCAGGCGAGGCAAGCATCCTCGCAGGCGGCTTTGAACCAGGAGCAAGCCAAGCTGTTGGGTCAACAAGTCAGTTCAGCAATCGCTGCAGAGCTACGCGAAAAGACCCAGGACCAGCGTTAACCCTGGCTGTTCGTGCCCTTAATCCACAGCTATCACCGCGACACCTCCTAACAGTCATGACCCGTCCCGTCCGCCACCATCAATCACCGGGCCCCAGGGCCGGGGAAAGAATCAGTCACTGGCGGAGGAGCCGGCTTTCCTTCATCACTGTGGCCGTATCCGGCCTATCCGCGCACCTCTAGCCTGGATGCAATGAAGGCAGACAGCTTGAGCGATCGGGTTGTCCCGTATCGGGTACCGGCCTCGTCCGGTCATCATGGTGTGCTTGTGTGGGAGTGGCCCGAGGCCGTGGATGGGCTGTCCTCGGCACCGGTGGGGGGTGGTCTCGTCCGGGCTGGGTGGGCGCTCAACATCGGTGTGGATTCGGACTACGGCCGCACCGACCTGTCCAACCACGTCCGGGAGGTCGTGGGGGAACTCGGCCTGCGCGGCGAGGGGGTCGGGATGTTCACCGCGGTTGACCTGAGCCGCGTGACCACTGCCTGCTGCGAGGGTGTGTCGGTTGACGCCACCGTGGGTATCAGCCATCCGACCTGGGCCGCCGATCCGGCTGCCGGGGACCCGGCCGGCGCCGCCGGGACGATCAACGTGGTCGTGCAGGTGCCGGTGGCCCTCGATCCTGGAGCGGCGGTCAACGCCGTCATGACAGCTACCGAAGCCAAGGTCCAGGCTCTGGGAGATCGCCGTGTTGCGGGCACCGGCACGGCTACCGACGCACTGTTGGTGGTGTGGCCCAGGCGGGGTGCATCCGAGCGGTTCGCTGGCCCCCGGTCGAGATGGGGATCGAGGATCGGCCGGGCGGTGTATGAAGCGGTCTGGGCAGGGGCCGGCCCCCGGGACTGACGATGGCCGGCAGGCCGGCCAGGGCGAATCCTGTTCTTCCCGGTTCCTTAGGCGGGCCTTCACCCGCCGGGAAGCGCAGTCGTTCGGTACCGCGGGTCGCGTGGTTGGTCGGTGTGGCGGGGGTGCGATGCGGCGTCGATACTGGTCCGGAGCACGCCGCCCCCAGCGCAGAGCGTCCACGATCGAACTAGCGAGGCTCCGTCCGTGGCGCCGGAATGAGCCGGACCAGGGGAATCTCCCGCTCGGTGCGCGCCTGGTACCGGGCATAGCGAGGGGCGCTGGCGATCCGAGCCTCCCAGACAGCCTCCCGCTCGTCACCGGTGAGCGTCCTGGCCTTCGCCGCGAAGACCCGCTTGCGGTCCTGGACTACCACGTCGGGGTTGGCCCGCAGATTGTGATACCAGGCCGGGTGATGCCGGGCGCCGCCGAAGGACCCCACTACCACCATCGATTCGCCGTCGGGCAGGTAGCTGAGGCAGACCGCGTGCGGCTTGCCGGACCGGCGGCCGATGGTGCGCAGGATGATGCACGGCATCCCGTCGGCGGAGCCGCCGAGCCTGCCGCCGGTCAACCTGTACAGAAGGATGTGCGTGCGCGAGATCGACGGGATGAGCCACTCGGGTGGTGTCCAGTCCCTGAAGCGTGTGATGCCCATCCTCCCGCCTCGTCCCCACCGCGGAGACATGCAGATCCGTCAAGCGTAACCATCGGGAGTCTCGGTCCATGAGCCTGCCCGGACCGGCCCGCCGGGACCGTGCACCCCTCGCCGTGTGCGGTTGCCGCGCGGTCGCTTCCTCCTGACCCACCGGGCCCTCGTGCCTGTCCCGGCGCCCTCGAACTCGCGGGGAACGGGGAGCCGGTGTGGCCGGGCGGGTACGATGCAGGCCCGAGCCCGAGAAGGAGAAGGCCGTTGCGCAGAGTCCCCACCACGTCCGCCGCGGGCGCGGAGTTGGTACCGATGTTCAAGGACCACATGGAGTTGTGCGGGGTCGGCCCCGGGCAGACGGTCATGGCCTTCACCAACACCCAGAGCAACCCGGCCTACGTCACCGCCCTCATGGGAGCGGTGAAGGTGCTGGGTGGTGACTTCTTCCAGATCGTGGTGGCCGCCGACGACTCCTGGATGAAGTCGCGCACCATCGTCGAGGCTTGGAAGGGCTGCGACCTGGTGGTGGGGTTCCTGGCCAGCATGGGGTCCCACTGGATCTACTCCGACGCCCACGACGAGGCTCTGGAGGCGGGAGTCAGGACGTTGATGATCGAGGAGCCCGAGGATCACCTGCGCAGGCTCTTCCCGATTCCCGCCATCCGCGAGCGCGGGGAGGCCAGCGTCAGGTACATGGGGGAGTCCGACACGATGAGGGTCTGGTCCGAGGCCGGCACCGACCTCACGGTTCGATTCACGGGCCGGCCGCTCGGGTGCCAGTACGGGTACACCGACAAGCCCGGGCGCTGGGACCACTGGCCGTCGGGGCAGTGCGCGGTGGCGCCGCTGGAGGACTCTGCGGAGGGCACGCTGGTGGTGGACGCCGGGGATGCGCTGCTGCCGATGGGCAAGTACGTGGAGCAGCCGATCCGCATGGAGATACGGGGAGGAAGCATCGTCTCCATCGACGGCGGCGGCGATTCCCGGCTGCTGAAGGACTTCTTCGAGCTTCCCGGGGACGAGCAAGCATACGGCGTTTCGCACATCGGGTGGGGTTACGAGCACCGGGCCAACTGGAACGCCCTGGGACTCCGCTTCTGGGAAGGCGGGGGAGTGATGGACACCGAGAGCTACTACGGCAACATGCTGATCGCGTTCGGCGCCAACTTCTTCCGCAAGCTGGGCGGGGAGAACCGGGCCAACTTCCACTTCGACATCCCGACCCGCAACCACTCCGTCTGGGTCGGGGACCGCCAGATCATCGACCGGGGCAGCTTCGTGGTGCCCGGGTTCGAGCTCGAATAGCGGGGGGCCGGCCATGCGACTCAAGAACAAGGTAGCGGTGATCACGGGGTCGTCCCGCTCCATCGGGCGGGCCATCGCCCTCGGCTACGGGCGGGAAGGCGCCAAGGTGGTGGTCAACTACCGGAGCGACGAGGAAGCGGCCAACTCCGCGGTGGCCGAGATCGAGGCGATGGGGTCGGAGGCCTTTGCGGTTCGAGCCGACACCTCGTCATCCGCGGACGTGAACGGGCTGATCGGCGCGGCTGTGAGTCGCTTCGGGCGGATCGACATCCTGGTGAACAACGCCGCCATCCTCATCCGGACCCCGTTCCTCGAGATCGAGGAGTCGGAATGGGACCGGATCATCGAGGTGAACCTCAAGGGGTTCTTCCTGTGCTCCCAGGCGGCCGCCCGCCAGATGGTCCGCCAGGGGGACGGCGGCATCATCATCAACATGTCCTCCGCCAGCGACACCCTGGCCGGCCGGAACCTCGCCCACTACTGCGTGGCCAAGGGAGGGGTGCGGATGCTCACCCGGCAGTTGGCCTTCGAGTTGGCGCCCCACGGGATCCGGGCCAACGCCATCGCGCCGGGACTCATCGAGACCGACATGAACCGTTCCGACCTGGCTGTTCCCGAGTTCCGCGAGTACCGGCTCTCCATGATCCCCCTCGGAATCATCGGAGTTCCCGAGGACATCGTGGGCGCGGCCGTGTTCCTGGCCTCCGAGGAATCCAGGATGGCCACCGGCTCCACCCTCTACCTCGACGCAGGCCAGACCATCGCGTGAGTGGTGAGTGGTGAGTGGTGAGTGGTGAGTGGTGAATGGTGAATGGTTTCCACGGGTCCCCGTTTCCCAGTGCCGAGGTCGGGACTAACGGGATACGACGGGCGTAATACCGCCTAGACAACGCTTGGAAACCTAGAGTCTGAGCATGCGACGGAGGTATGGATGTCGGATCTCATAGACGGGCTTTCTGAAGGATTGGCGAACGCAGGGGAGACGATTCTCTCCTTCCTACCGAGGCTGATAGGCGCCCTCGTAATCCTGGTGGTCGGCTGGCTGGTGGCCCGGCTGGTCCACAGGGTGTTCCAACGCGTGTTCAAGGTCGTGGGCCTCGACACCTTGCTGGAACGGGCGGGACTCTCGGAGCGGCTGCAGGCGGCGGGCTATACGGCTACAGACCTCGCCGCGAGAGCGATCTACTGGATAGCTCTGCTGGTGGTGTTCCTCCTTACGGCCGAGGCCCTAGACGTCGAGTACCTGAGCGACATCCTGACGGGACTGATCGGATACCTGCCCCTCGTGGTGGCGGCCCTTGTCATCGTCATCGTGGCGGCGGCGCTGGGTGCGTTCCTGGCCGAGCTGTCCACTCCGTGGTCGCAGGAACGCCACATACGGTGGCTACCGGCGACGGCGAGATGGGCCGTGATAGCCCTCGGGATGTTCGTCGCTCTCAACACCCTCAACATCGGCGAGGAGATCGTCAACACGCTCTTCATCGCCGTGGTCGGGACGGCGGGCGCCATCCTGGTGATCGCCTTCGGCGTGGGGGGGATCCCAGCAGCCAGGGAGTGGTGGAGCAGGGTGCTGCCCGACCGCGACTGACCGGAATGCGGCCGTTCCCCGTGGACCCCCCGGCCGGGGAACGGCAGTCCCTCGCGGTGTCGCTGCCGTTGATGGGTGGTGGGGGGCGAGGGAGCCGCGGTTGGGTGAGCCGTATGCCGGCGGCCGATGGGTCGGATCGGCTCTACTGGTTGAGGACCACCGTGATGATAAGGCCGCCGACGAGGGTGACCCAGCCGACCACCCAGAGCGTGTGCTGGTTGATCCGGCGCTCCAAGGCTGCCACGGCTCGCTCGATCTTCGATTCGAGGCGCGCTTCTACCGCTGCGTCCTTGGCGTCCACGAGGGACTCGCTGACTGTCATCGCCGCACCGCGGAGCTGATCAGCGGAGCAGGGGCGACTCCGACTTTCCAGGTCGATTGGGAAACGAACCTGGCATCGATTGAGTGTATTACCGCGGTGGGATTCCGACTCGTGGCCGGGCGGTTGCCGCGTCTCATCTCACCATCCCCAAGGTCTGACTTATGCCAATCTAGTCGCTATTCACCGTTAGTCAACCATAGGTATGTCCTTCTCAGACGACCCCATTTCTTGATTGGCTCTTGATGACCCCTTTCCAATCCGCGCTTCATCGGAACAGATGGAGCATGCTCCGGAGGGACGTCCCCGATGGCTACGTGTCACCGGAGCAGGCCGAACAGGTCTACGGCGTCAAAGTGGACCCGGACGGAACCGCCACCCCAGTCCGCGTCGGGTTGGACCGCGGCTGAACACAGTTTGTCGCGGCTTGGGCCGGCTGGTGGGGGCCGGGGTGTTGTGGTTGGGTGAAGCGGGTGCCGGTGGCGGATCCGTCGGATCGTTCCTACTGGTTGAGGACCACCGTGATGATGAGGCCGCCGACGAGGGTGACCCAGCCGACCACCCATATCGTGTGCTGGTTGATACGGTGTTCCATCTCGCCGAAACGCCGCTCGAGGGCTGCCACTGCTCGCTCGATCTTCGATTCGAGGTGTGCTTCTACCGCTGCGTCCTTGGCGTCCACGAGGGATTCGGTGACTGTCATCGCCGCACCGCGGAGCTGATCAGCGGAGCAGGGGCGACTCCGACTTTCCAGGTCGATTGGGAAACGAACCTGGCATCGATTGGGTGCATTACCGCGGTGGGATTCCGACTCGTGGCCGGGCGGTTGCTGTGTCTCATCTCACCATCCCCAAGGTCTGACTTATGCCAATCTAGTCGATATTCACCGTTAGTCAACCATAGGTATGTCGCTCTCAGACGATCCCACTTCCTGATTGACTTTGATAACCCCTTTTCCAACCCGCGCTTCATCAGAAGAGACGGACCATGCTCCGGAGAGATGTCCCCGACAGCTACGTGTCGCCGGAGCAGGCCGAACAGGTCTACGGCGTCAAAGTGGACCCGGACGGAACCGCCGCCAAAGTGCCGGCAACTCACCATTCACCATTCACCATTCACCACTCACCATTCACCATTCACCACTCACCACTCACCACTCACCACTCACCACTCACCATCCACTCGGTTATGATGGCCGTTCCCCCGATCGGAGTAGGAGGAGTCCATGTCACGGAGAAACCGTGTATTTAGCTCGCGAGGAGGATCGCCACGCAAGTGGAGGTTCCTAGCGTTGCTGGCAGCCCTGTCGCTGGTTGCCTTCGCGTGCGGTGACGGCGGCGAGGCGGACGAGGCCGCCGCAGAAGCGGCTGCGGCGCAGGCTCAGGCTGCGGCTGCTGAGGCGGAGGCTTCTGCAGCGCAGGCCGCGGCAGAAGCGGCCCAGGCTGACGCCGATGCGGCTGCCGCGGCGCTGGAGCAGGCTCAAGCAGATCTGGAAGCTGCCCAGTCTTCGGCTGCCGAGGCTATGGAGGGTGACGAGGCTTCCCAGGCGGCGCTTGCCGAGGCGGAGGCTGCCCTCGAAGATGCCCAGATGATGGCCGAAGATGCCCAGATGATGGCCGAAGAAGCCATGGAGGGTGATGAGGCTTCCCAGGCGGCGCTTGCCGAGGCGGAGGCTGCCCTCGAAGAGGCCCAGATGATGCTCGACGAGGCGATGGCGGAGCCGGAGAGCAAGGGCACCATCGCGTTCAGCTACGGCAATGAGGGGTCTGGTATCTACCCGATCGTCGCCGATCCGGCCAGGCTGGAGGCTGAGAGGCGCGGTTACGAGTGGGTCGAGGGCTCGGCCAACGGTGACTGCGAGAAGCAGGTCCAGGACATGGAGGGCTTCGTGGCCGCCGGCGTCGACGCCATCGTGTTCCTCCCCTTGTGCGGTGTCGATCCGTACCTGCCCGTGGTCCAGTCGGCCAAGGATGCCGGGATCGTCATAGTCGGCTACTCGACGGCTATCCCCGGTGGCGACTCGTCGATCGTCTACGCCAACATCGACGGAGCCCGTGCGGTGGCGGCCGAGGCTCTCCGCTGGTTGGAAGAGGACTTCACCGGTGACCCGGCGACCTTCTCCTGGGCGCTGTTCACCTTCGACCAGTGCGGTATGGCCTGCACCGACCGTACCGATCCGATCCGCCAGATCATCACCGAGGCGACCGGCGTGGCGCCCCTCGAGGCGGAGTCTGTTGCCGAGGCCAGCGGGCTGGAAGCGACGGAGACCTTCCTGCAGGCCGACCCGGGCCTCAACATGGTCATCGGGATCAACGACGCCGGAGCGCTCGGCGCCTATCAGGCGTTCGTGGCGCAGATCGAGCAGGACGGCAGGGACCCGGGTGAGGTCTTCGTCGGCGGAATGGACGGGCAGAACGAGGCCTTGGAACTGCTGGCCGGCGCCGATGAGTACGGCATCTACCGCGTCTCGGGCGCCTTGATCCTCGACCAGTTGGGCAAGGCGGTCGCAGACCTGCCCGCGAACATCCTGGAAGGGCAGCCGCCCACGAGCCTCGTGCTCAACTACGTGGCAATCACTCCGGGTATGGCGAGCTTCGCGCAGCAGGTGCTGGACAACTACGCGGAATTCCTGGGCTAGATCACCAGGTCAGGTATTCGGGGCGGTCGGCGAGTGGTGCGAGAACGCATGCTCGTCGGCCGCCTCGCTTGTTCAGGTGAAGATCATTAGCGGGATCGGGATCTGATGCCCCGACGTGAGCCTGTGGGCCTGCGTTCGCGAGCCGCGTCCCTGTTGGGGGACAACCAGCAGGAGATCGCAGGTACCTGGGCCAAGATCCTGCGCAACGGGATCGTCGGGGCGCTGGTGGTCGAGGTCGTCTTCTTCGCCATCTTCTCGGACCGGTTCCTCACCGTGTCGAACTTCCGGCTGGTCCTGTTGCAGACCGCGGTCATCGCCACGCTCGCCATACCGAGCGCGCTGCTCCTGATGGCCGGGTACGTGGACTTTGCGATCGGTTCGATCACCGGCCTGTGTGCTGTTCTCCTCGGAAAGCTCTTGGGAACCATGGGGATCGTGCCCGCCCTGATCATCACCGTGCTGATCGGCCTGGCGGTCGGCGCCGCGCAAGGGATCCTCTCCTCCCCGCTGGGGTTGTCCCCGATCGTGGTAACCCTGGGCTTCTTCACGGGGGTTCGTGGAGTGGTGTTCGTCGTGAGCGAGGGACGGACGGCGTCCGGGTTCGGCGACACGTTCGCCATCATCGGTCGGGGTCGGGTCCGGTGGCTGGAGATACCCGTCCCGGTCGCCATTGCTGCGGTGACCGTGCTACTCGGTGCGATATTCCTCTACAAGACCAGATGGGGTCGCTACGTCGTGGCGATCGGCGTCAACGCGAGAGCGGCGTTCAGGGCAGGGATCAGGATCCAGGCGATTCCCGTTTACCTCTACATGGCCACGGGCGCGGGGAGCGCAGTGGGGGCAATGATCCTTGTCTCGAGGCTCGACGCAGCGCCACCGCTCACGGGGGAGGGTCTCGAGTTGAACGTGCTCAGCGCGGTGCTGCTCGGCGGGGTGGCCTTCGGCGGCGGGCGGGGGTCGCTGGTCGGGGTGATTGCCGGTGTCCTGTTCGTCGGACTCCTGAACAACGGCCTCCTGCTGTTCGGTGTGGCCCCGTTCTGGTTCCGCGTGAGCGCCGGAGCAGCGCTCGTGGTCGCCGCCGGTCTCGACGGAGTGGGGCGCCGGCTCGAAGGGCGCAGCACGGGCGGCCTCGGTGCGCTCGGCCGCTCGGGAATCTAGTGAATGGTGAATGGTGAGTAGTTAGTAGGAACATCCACTCACCACTCCCCATTCACTATTCACTATTCACCACTCCCCATTCACCACTCCCCATGCACCTGTAACCCGGCTCAGGGCATATCATTGCTAGGAGAGGCTGAGCCGGCCATGTGTCCGCAGGTCATCTGCCACGAGTGTTCATGTGGCTGGGCCCGGAGAGGGAGAGGCTTTGAGAGGCGGCGACCCATCCGAAGACCGTGATGCGACCCTTCGCGTCGAGCAGGACATCCGTGACCACTTCTGCGACGAGCGATGGTTTGACTTCCACGCCCATCAGGCGGTTATCAACATATACCGGGCGGCCATCACCGTGCGCAATCGCCTCGAACAGGAACTGCTCACCCGCTGGCGGCTCACGTGGGGCGGGTTCACGTGCTTGTGGATACTGTGGATCTGGGGAGAGATGGAGTCGCGGCGCCTCGCCCACGAGGCGGGAGTCTCGAAAGGGACCCTGACCGGCCTGGTCAAGACCCTCGAGAAACGCGATCTGGTCTCTCGTCGCCGCCTATCCGGGGATCGGCGCCGGGTAGCCGTGTCCCTGACACCCGACGGGCTCGCCGTGGTCGAGGAACTCTACCCGCATTTCCATACGTGTGAGCGTATGTTGACGAGCGGCCTCGGCACCGACGAACAGGATCAACTGTCACGCCTGCTTCGCAGCATCATGAGGCGCGCCGCAGCGCCGGACCTACTGGATGATTAGTTCCTGGTCTGCAGTCTGTAGCCTGTAGTGGTAATCGTTAGTTACCGTTAGAGCAGGTCCGTCCCTTGCCGTCCCGTCGGTGTCAGGTGTAATACAACTAGCAACTAGCGAGGAACTCGACCTCGCGGCTCTCCAGCAGGGGCCGGAGTTGCTTTACCGCTACTTCGTCGAAGTGGTCTGCTGCGATGTGGGCATCGACGGCGGCGCGGTCGGTGTACTGCTCGACGAGGACGAACAGGCGAGGATTGTCGATACCCCGGTAGACGTCGAAGGCGATGCATCCCGGTTCGGTGAGCACCATCGGTACGTAGTCGCGCAGGCCTTCGGCCACCTTCTCCTCGTTGCCCTCTGCCGCTACCCACCGGGCCAGGATGGTCACCATGGTCTATTCCTTTCGGTCATGTGTTCTTGCTTGATCTGACGGGACGGGCCGCGAGTCACATCGATGCGAACCCGATCGACCTGAGTTGCTTCCGTCCTTCCTCCGAAACCTGGTCAGGACACCAAGGCGGGTCGAACACCCAGCTGACATCGAAGTCCTCGAGCACGCCCCGGCCGACCAACTCGTTCCGCATCTGGTCCTCGATGACCGAGGTCAGGGGGCAGAAGGGGTTGGTGAGGGTGACGTCCAGGGATGCATGCGAGCCGTCGACCTGCACCTCGCGAACGAAACCGAGGTCGACGATGTTGACGCCGAGATCCGGATCGATAACCTTCCGTAGCGACTCGATGATCTGGGTCTCGATGCCCATGGGAGTGTCCATCACATCACCTTCCTTCGGTCGTTCTGTCGTCGTTGGTGAGGCTCGGCCAGGTGATCACTCGGAGCTGTATCTCGACCCGGGTGGTCCTGGTGGTGATCCAGTCGGCTATGCCGTGGGCCATCCGGCGGAGTCGGGTTACCACGTCTCCGTCACCTACGGTCCAGGGTCCGACCACCATCTCGTGGCTTCGGATCCCGAAGCGGGCTGCCTCCGCGATCCCCTCCTCGAGTACCCGTGCGAGCGGCGCCGAAGTCGTCCCGGCCCTGAACTTCAGGGCACGGTGAGCCTCGTCGGCGGGTATACCGTCGAGACGCGAAAGGATACGCCTCGCCTCGTCCTGGTCGATACGCACGTTGGTCTTGCAGGCCGTGACCGTTGGTTCCGGGATCCGCGCCCTGCTCATCGCCGTCTTCTCTTCCGGCCGATGCGGCGCAGGTCAGTCGACAGATCCTCGACCTGGGCCGCGGTAACGGCAGTGCCTGCCCTCATGAGCTTGCGGGCGGCGAAGATGTCGCGGGGTCGTCCGATCGTCAGCACAGCTTCGATCTTATCCGCATCCGCCTCGTCGCCCGATAGCTGGAAGGCGGAAAACGACCTATCCTCTACCGAACCCCGGATCACATGGCGGGCGTACGGGTCGAAGTGTCCGAGCGACTGGATGGTCAGGTCGTACTGGTCCGACCAGAACCAGTGGGGGCTGTCGTCGGTCGCGTCCTGACCCAGGATATTGCGAGCGACTACTGCCCCCTGCCTCATGGCGTTGTCGTGATGCTCCACCCGCAGGTGGCGCCCATCGCGCTGCTGTGCCGCGGCGACATCTCCGGCCGCGTACACGTTGGGTACCCGTGTCCGGCAGTGCCTGTCGACGCGAATCCCCCCTCTCACCTCGATAGCGGTGTCATGAGCAGGTTCGGTATTGGGGATCATCCCGGCTGCTACCAGCATCCACTCGCACTCGAGTTCTCCCCGGTCGGTGGTTACTGCCAACCCGTCGGAGGTCTCCACCACGCTCGTCACCCGCTCTCCGAGCCGCAGCACGCATCCCTCGTCGCGGTGGACTTCGGTCATGACCCTGCCGTAGCGGTCTCCTAGCGGGGCACGCAGGCACTGCTCCTCCATCTCGATGATGGTTATCTCCGCTCCCAGCCCGCGCCCGGTGGCCGCAACCTCGCATCCGATGAACCCTCCGCCGAGTACCACGGCCCTATCGCTGTCACGCAGCCGACGGGCCAACTCCTCGGAGTCGTCACGGGTACGCAGATGCAGGATCCGGTCACCCTCGAACCCCGGCAGTCTCCGGGCTCGGCCGCCGGTGGCGACCAGGAGATGGTCGTAGGGGACCGTCCCTTCTCTGTCGGTCTCGATCGCCGAGGAGTCGACGTCGATCGAGACCCCTCTGGTGCCGAGTAGGAGTTCGATGTCGTTTTCCCGGTACCACTCCTCGGCCCGGATGGTGGTGTCGCCGGACCGCATCGACCCGGCGAGCACCTCCTTGGACAGGGGTGGGCGCTCGTATGGGGGCGCCTCCTCCTCGGATACCAGGACGACGCGGCCATCGAACCCCAGATGTCTGAGGGTCGACGCGGCCGCCGCCGAGGCAGTACCGCCGCCCAGGAGCATGACGGTCTCGGAGAGACCAGTCATGTCAGCCGGGCGGCGCTACACAGATGACGCCTCCCTCGACCTTGCAGGGGATGGAGAAGAGGGCCGAATCGGCGGGGTTGATGCCTTCGCCGGTGAGGGCGTCGAACTCCCAGAGGTGGTTGATGCACGTCAGCACCTTGCCGTCCAGATCCCCGTCGTGAAGGGGCCACGCCTGATGGGGACAGCGGTCCCGGTAGGCGCGTACCTCCCCGTCCACGTTGACGATTACGACCTTCGTCCCGCCGACGTCGAGGCCTTCGATGTCACCTTCCCAGAGGTCATCGAGGTCCATGACCTCATGCCACCGGGCTGCGTCGCTCATCCGTGGCTCAGTGGTCTGTCGGCGAGCTGGCTACGCAAGTTGCAGAGCGCCGAGTCCGGCGTCGGCAAGCAGTTGCTCCCGCGCCGCCCGAGCCTCCGCGGCCACCGCTTCCGCGGTGATGTCTCCGGCCGGCGCCTGGGCCAGGATGCCTCCCAGAGCCAGGACGGCGGCATCCGCCCGGGGTGCCCACTTATTGATCCAACGTTCGAAGGCCGGGCCGTTCTCCGGACGACCTTCTACCGCCAGGCGCGCCACGGCCGCCGACCACCTGCCCCTACGAGCCGAGTCCTGGTGCAGGTTCTGGCACAGCAGCCACGTGAGATCGTCACCGTTGGCGCGGGCTGCCTCTCCCAGCGCCCGGTTGAGGACATCGTCGAGTGTCGGAGCTATCACCAGGTTGGCGGCTGTCAACGCCTCGCCCCAGTCGTAGGCGATCAGCGCCCGCTCGAGAAGCTCTCGGGTCGGCTGCCAAGCCTCGTGGCCCTCCCAGACCTCCCGCTCGCCGGTGGCGAAACCTGCGTCCGGGTAGCCCAGCTGCAACTCACGCGTACGGATGGACACCACCGTCACCCGCCGGAGCTGGTCCGCCATCGACAAGGATGCCGCATTGGTGATGTACGCCGTGGGGGACATGTGTGCCACGTAGGCCTGCAGCATCTGCAGCGCATGGGACGGGTACCGGATCGGCGTGTAGAACGTCCGCAGTATCTCCACCCATCCGGGGGAGAGGGACTGGTCGTGGCCAATGCTCGAGTAGCTGTCCATCAGACCGGCGACCTTCGTCTCCTGGGCGGCCTGCTTGGCTACGTAGGCCCGGTACGTCAACTGGTCCGGGTCTCTGTACACCTCCCAGTCGTCGAGTTGCAGGGGCGAGTTGTCACGATAGGCCAGGAACCACAGGTTGCCCGGCGACGAGGGGTTCTGCTCCAGCGGCGCCATCCTGTCCCGTCGAACCGTGTAGTTGGCGGCGTGGGCGCCGATCTCGTACTCGGTAGGCCGGCGGCGGATGTCGCCGAACTCGCTCCAAGTGCGCAGCTTTCGCTTCTTGGCGCTCATGATGTGACGTCCTCCTCCGTCGCCCCTCCGAGCGACCAGCTCGTCTGGTCGCTGCGGGAGGTGTTTATACGTCCGGCATTGGCGGTCAGCAGGTTCTCCAGCGACCGCAACTGGTAATCGGGTCCCAGATAGCGCTTGAGCGACTCGGCTGTCACCTTGAGGAAGGAGGAGGCGTGGACGCGCACGTACGCGCCCCGGTCGATCACCTCGATCTCGCGGCCCGGGTTGTCGTCCTCGATGGCGCTTATGATCTCCTCGATCGTGTCGCTCATCCGCAGGATCGGCCCTACCGGATTGTCCATATCGACCCTCCTACTCTGCCCAGTCGACACGGATGTGGTCGAGCGGGCCTATGCCCGCCTCGGCCACCGTTACGTCGTCGGGCACTATCCGGTTGTTGTGAATGACGAGCTTGGGCAAGCCACGGTCCCGCACCCGCACTCCCACCGTATGGTGGGCGACGGCCTCCGCAACCTCCGCCATGGTGTTGTTGGACATCACCGGGATGAGCAACTCGACGAAGTCGTCGGCGAAGATGGCGTTGAGCGGGACGAGCTGGGGTTCGGCGGCGGCGCCGTTGTCGCTCATCCACCCACCCCCGCGCCTACCGGCTCGGTGCGTGCGTAGGCCTCCGTCCAGTCGTAGCCGCCGGCGTCGTCGCCCATGACATCGGGCGTGAGCCCCATATACCCGAGAATTCCGGGGACATCCATCGGCTGGATCTGGCCGGCGAGGAAGCGCTCCACCACCGTATGGTTGTTGAGAGCGTCCCGATCCTCCCACCAGATCTGGCGGCAGCCCTTTGTGCAGAAGTGGTACGTCACACCGTTGTGCTTCAGCGAATGGTTGCGCACCCGCCACTTGCCGTCCCGCCCGTACGATGCGTTGCAGGTCGGGAGGTGGCAGTAGTTGCACAGCCACGGGAGCGTCTCCGGCAGGGCGCGGTGCATGTTCCCGGCGTTGATGTTCTCCGCCAGGATCTTCCACTTGTCGCCGTACAGGAGGTCCCAGTTGGGATACTTCTCGATGAGCCACTCGCGTGACTCGGGCGTGATCCCGACGGGCTTCCACCACAGGGTCGGGCGCCAGAACCACTCACCCATCTGTAGCGAGTGATGCCACACGTCGAGGCCCTCGATGAACTCGTCCCAGTACCAGGGGCGCTTCAGGCCGTAGTCCTGGATGGTGCGGACGAACTGGTCGATGATCCATTCCTCCATGAACTCCCGGTAGCTGTACTTGCGGGACTCCACCGGGGTGTTGTAGTCCATCGACGGTCCGGTGAGGGCGGCGAAGGCCCGTGCGGAGAGCCAGAAGAACTTGTCGACCGTCCACTGAGCCCGAACCGGGTCGTGCTCCACCAGGACCTCCAGCGTGGGCCCACCCTGCTGGGAGTGGCGAGCCTCGTCGGTCTGGATCGAGGAGATCAGGTTGGCGAAGGCCACATCCCCGGCCTCGAGGGCGTCGGCGGCCAGTGCCACGAACTGGATATTGGTGAATCCGGTCTCGAATGCGAACGGGAGTTGGATGGCAATGTCCACCACGCTGCCGCCGATCATCATGTTGTCGATCAGCGCCCGCAGGGCGATGGCCACCCAGTCGTTGGTGAGCAAGGCCCGGTGAGCCCAGTCGAACTGGGGATCACGCTCCACCAACTCGTGGGCGAACGATAGGCTGAGCTGGCCGTGGCGGATCTCGTCGAGGGTGCCCATCACTGCCATGTTGCGCCAGGCTGGGCTCAACCCGAAGCGGGCCATGCGGCTTTCGCCGTACACGGCTGCATACTCGACCAGGGCAATCCCGCCGAGGTGCATCTTGACCGACGACCTCCACGCCTCGTCCAACTTTTCGTACTGGTTCGACCGGTTCAGGGCGGCCTTCACCGCGTAGGCGGAGGTTTCCTTCTCGTCCTGGGTGGCGACGTACTCGGGGTAGGCGACCTTGTAGCTCTCCTCCCACTTCGACCAGGCCTCACGGGGCACCTTGCCCGATCCGCTCAGCCAGTCCGGGTAGACCGCCTCGTCGTCCACGTAACCGAGAGTCCAGTCGACATCCCGGACGATCCCCTGCCATTCCTCACGTCTGAGAGTCATGGTTGCTCCTTCCTCAGTCGACTTCCATGTGGCCGAGTTGGCGGTAGATCGAGGCGCTGTTCCAGTAGGCGGTCAGGCTCTCGATCTTGCCACCGTCATTGACATCGAAAACGAACGCGTGGGGTTCCCAGTACTTCATCCCCTTCGGGGCGATCGGTCCCCATGCCTTTTCCTGGCAGCCGCCGATGCTCACCACCACGGCGACCTTTCCGTCCTCGGAGGCGGTGATGGAGTGGACCTCGTTGGACAGGTCCGGGAAGGAGTTGATAAGTCCCTCCCACATGGGCCGACCCAGCGTGGCCACCTTGCCGTCGCCCCTGATGACCCGTTGCTTGGTCCAGATCTCGAATGGGACGTACGAGAAGTCGGCGTTGTCTGTGCATAGGTCGACCATCGCCAGCGTGTCGTGGCGGCGGTAGGCGTCGAAGAAGGCCTCCACCGTGGTGGTGGGATCGGCCTTCGTAGCAGTAGTTGTCACGATTTCTCTCCTTCCTAAACGATCGACACCGCGTCGAGGCGCTTGACCGCCAGCCTGCGGTAGAGAACGTTCTGATCCCAGAATCCCCGGATCGAGGAAATACGTCCGTCGGATGTGCCCAGTAGCCACACCTGATCGAGGTCGATGTGTTTCTCCTGGTTGACGACACCCAGGTACTCGGCCGCCTGGGTTCCCTCCATCTTCATCTCGGTCACCGCGGTTCCGTCGGTTCCGATGAAGTGGTTCTTGGTGGTCAGCAGCAGATCCGGGAAGGCAGTGACCGTGGCTGCGAAGAAGCCCCTGGCCTCGTCCTTGCCTCCGTCGACGTTGGCCGGGAGCACGTCGATGGTCGCGTCATCGGCGACCAGGTCCATCGCGCCGTCCACGTCACCGGCCCGGATCGCATCCCAGAAGTCAGCAGCTGTGTCGGACATCGGTATCACCACCCGTCACAGTACATCGAGGCTCTTGAGAACCGCGTCGGCCACCGCGTCGGCTGAACCCGGGTTCTGGGCGGTGATCAGGTTGCGGTCCACCACCACATGGGATGCCCAGGCGTTGCGCCCGTCGTCGAACACCGCTCCGGCGTTGCGCAGGGCGCTCTCCAGGTACCAGGAGAGACCTTGCTGACCGGGCCGGGTCTGGTCCTCCTCCTCGTCGGTGAAGGACGTCACCCGGTAGCCGTCGAACAGCCACTGGCCGTCCATGTTGGCGGGTGCGGAAAGCAGGAAGGCAGGGCCGTGGCACACCGAGGCTATGGCGGCCTGCTTCTCGTGGAGGATGCCTATCACCCGGGTCACGTCGGGGTTGTCGGCCATGTCCACCATGGGTCCGTGGCCACCCGGTACGAACACCGCGTCGAACTCGGCGATCTCCTCGTCCGTCATGGCCGAGAGGTTGGCCGGCGAGACGAAGTCGGGGAGCGCGTCGAGGGCGTCCTTGACACGCTGCGACTCGGCGCCGCTGTCTGCGATCACCTCGGAAAGGGCCGCCTCGAGCTCGGTCCGCGTGACAGATCCGGGGAGGTCCTGGGTCTCGAGTTCGTCGAGGAACTGGGTGTCGTTCCGCCAGGAGACGGAGGCGGCGCTCGAGATGAGCTTGCGGGCCTCGATCGGGCTCAGGCCGGCTTCCTTGAGCCGGTTGAACACCCGGAGCGCGGAGATCATGCCCAACTCCGTCAGGTGGTGGAGGGTCAGGCGGATGTCGTCCACGTCATGGGCGAAGGTCCGGGTGATGCTGTTGAGGAAGTCCTCGTCGTCATCCGGATAGTGGAAGATCTCCTCGAGCCCGTACGGGTCGGCGTAGGGGGAGCGGCCGTCCGGCGTGGCGACCACCACATCCACCCCCGCCTCGATGAAGCGCTCGTAGGGAGTGAGCGCCTCGTCGGCGAAGTAACCGGTCTCGTAGTCGGATCCGTCCGCGAGCTGCATCTCCCGCGCGCTCGACACTAGGAACAACAATCGTGGCATGGCAGGCCTTCCTTCCGCTGCTACACCGGTCGGTTCGGTTACGTCTGGACAAGCTGCTGAGGTCAGCCACACCCGAAACGGCTGAGCGGGACCGGCACGGCGGAGGCTATCAGAAACCCGCCCGGACTGTCAGATTGCCGGGCCCTAAAACGCCACCGGCGGTCGATCAGCGCTACCCGCCACGACGCAGCCGATCGTGGCATGGGGAACCTCCCGACGAGGTGCGATGCCGGTCTTGGGGGCCGGTTGGTTTGAGACCGCAAGGAGGGGCCGGGCCGGGGGGCCTTTGCCGGCTCGGTTTGTGGAATGGCATCCTGGTCATGTGTCTGCTGCCGGTGGCTCGCCGGTACGGAGTCCGGCTACCGCCCGGGACTAAGGTGGGATGCCCAGTGACCGGATTACGGATGCCTGCCGGAAGGCCACATGTCGCGATTGAGGTACCGCGAAGCGTCACGCTGCTGAGACCGGTTCCCGCTTCGGTGTTGCTGGACGGGCTGGACGCTGTAGTGCGGCCGCGCGCGCTCGATCAACACGCAAGACGATTCTCGTTCCCCGCGGGAGTGCTTCGTTCCCGCCGGACACCGAGTCAAGGAGGGTAGGAGATGAACCTGTCCAGGACACTTCGTCGGGGGCTGCCGGGCATCGTTCTGATGGTGGTCGTCCTGTTCTCGGTCAACGCCTGCGGCGGGGAGCCTGCGCCGGATCCGGCCCCGGGCGTCGACCTGGACGACGTGCTTTCCGGGGCGGGGGAGAACATGGCCGCCATGTCCACGTTGAAGTTCAACATGGTCGACGTGGAGGAGTCGGGAGCCAAATTCTTCGGGACCACCTTCAAGAGCATGGAAGCCGAGGTAGAGGCACCCGACAGCTTCAAGATGGTGGTGGACGTGGAGGCTCCGGGGTTCGGTTTCGTGGAGATCGAGATGCTGGCGGTAGGCGAGCAGGCCTTTCTGAAGTTCTCCAAGGACTCCCCATGGAACCCCCTCCCACCAGAGGAGGTGCCCTTCAACTTCGCAGGTTTGGGCCTGACCCTGCGGGATCTGCTCACCACCATCAGGGACGGCGCCGTCGTCACGGGCCGCGAGTCCTTGGGAGGCGTCGAGGCCATCGTGGTCGAGGCAGAGCTCTCGTCTGACGAGTTGCTGTCCCTCATCACCACCGCGGACCCCGGTCATGACGTGGACCTGACCTTGTGGATCGACGAAGCCGAGCACAACCTGCTCCGGCTGAGGATTGCGGGCCGGATCTACGACGACGACGCCCCGGAGACCGTCCGTCTTCTGAACATCGTGGGCATTGACGTTCCGGTGGACATCCAGATCCCGGACGTCGGATCCGGGTCGTGACCGGACTCAGGAACCGAGTCTCCTCACTGGGTTCTTCCGAATCGGTCGTGCTGGCCATCCTCTGCCTGGGGGTGTTCTCCACCGCCCTGGACCAGACCGTGGTGGTCGCCGCACTGCCCGGCGTGATGCTGGACCTGGAAATCCCGCTGACGGAGCTGGACAGGGCGTCCTGGATCGTCACCGCCTACCTGGTCGCCTACACCGTGGCGATGCCTCTGGGGGGGCGCCTGTCCGACGTCCACGGCCGAGTCAGGATGTTCCAGGCGGCCTTGGTGGTGTTCTCCGTCGGGTCGGCGTTCGTGGCGCTGGCGCCGAACTTCGGTTGGATCGTCTCCGCCCGGGTGGTCCAGGCAATCGGGGGCGGCGCCACCGTCCCCATAGGCCTGGCGATGGCGGTGGCGGCCGTGTCAGCCCGGAGAAGGGGGATCGCCATCGGCCTGGTGGCTGCGGCGGCCGAGGCCGGGTCCGTCCTGGGCCCGCTCTACGGGGGCGCCATCATCGAGTTGCTCGGCTGGCGGTGGATCTTCTGGCTGGACATACCACAGAGCTTCATTCTCATCGCACTCCTGGCCCTCCTGCCGGACCGCGCCAACCCGGAGGCCAAGATGGACTACCTGGGGGCGATGGTGATGGGAGGAGCACTGATCTTCCTGACCGCCGGGCTGTCGCAGAGAAGCCTCTTCTCGGCGACGTCGGTCTACCCGTACCTGCTGGTTGCGACGGGAGCGCTGCTGGTCGGCGTGCTGGTACGGCTGGAGCGGCGGACGACGCAGCCTCTACTGGCGCCATTCCTGTACAGGTCGAGGGCGTTCCTCTCCTCCAACGGCACCCAGGTCCTGGTGGGAGTGGCCTTGATCATCGCCCTCGTCTCGGTGCCTCTGATGGCCGGCACGGTCCAGGAGAAGTCGGCCCTGGAGAGCGTGCTACAACTGCTGCGCCTGACCGCCGCCATTCCCGTGGGGGCGGTGGCGGGAGGCTATGTCCTTCGCTGGGCCGGCGTGCGGTCGGTGTGCATCACGGGCCTGGTGTTGATGGGAACGGGCCTCCTGTTCATGAGCACCTGGCAGACACAGGTTGCGGAGCCGAGGCTGACCCTGCCGTTGATATCGGCGGGTCTGGGGTTCGGGCTGGTCATACCCCCTATCGGCGTCAGCGCTCTGAGCGCGTCCCCCAGCAGCTATTGGGGCGCGGCGGCGTCATTGGTCACGGCGGCGCGCATGGTGGGGATGGCGTTGGGCCTCGCCGCCCTGTCCGCCTGGGGCATCGAGCGCTTCTACAGCCTCACTGCGGACGTGGGCCTCGGCCCGTCGTTCGAAGAGACCGAGGCCGTCTTGATCGGAGCCGGCGTCACCGTGTTCCAGAACCTCTTCATGATCACGGGTCTGCTTTCCCTCCTGGCCATCCTGCCTGCCCTGCTGATGAGAGAGGAAGAGGTGGAAGAAGGTAGCTACAGCGACGAGCCGGGCGCGTGACCCGAGTTCTCATCGCCCGAGCGGGAGCCACGCGACCGGCCGGTCCCGGGGCTCTACACCCGCCGCGAAGAGCCGCTTCAGGTGTTGAAACCCCCATCCCCCGTTAGTACGCTGAGAGCAGAACTCACCGCAGGGACCGAGGATCGGAGCCATTGTTATGAGACGGCTGAACGTGACCTTGCTGGCTGTTCTACTACTAGCGGCTTGTGGTGGACAGTCCGAGGAGGAGGCTCAGGCGGAGGCTATAGCCTCGAGGACGCCCCGAGGCACCGAGGACGCCCAGGCGGCCTTCGACAACTTCATGGATCAGCCGTTCATCACCGACGAGCAGGTAGAGCAAAGCAGAGACCTGGTTTGGCGCGCCTGCGCCGCCCTGCAGGAAGGTGCCACCTGGCAGCAGGTCGAGGATCAGGAACTGGCCGCCATCGAGGCGCAGGGCAGAGCCTTGAGCCCCATAGAGATAAGCGGGATGCGTACCGCCGCCGGTCTCGGTCTAGCCGCCTACTGCCCCCAGCATGAGGACAAAGCCCCGTAGGCTGGTGAGTGGTGAGTGGTGAGTGGTGAGTGGTGAGTGGTGAATGGTGAAGTAGCAATCCCATAGGTTGACATCCCCTAACACCGAACACCTAGTCACCTCCAGGCCTCGAGTTCGCCTGCGCCTATATGGCGGTCTTCGAGCGACCCGAGTTCGCGACCGGCGACGAAGCCTTCGTAGATGGCGTGGTCGAGTGAGCGGGGCGCCACGCAGTCCCCGATCCTGCGCAGGCGCGCCGTCCGTCCCTTGAGTTCCTTGTAGAGACTGTCGTCGGCGACTCGACCCGTGACGAGCACCACGGTGTCGACGTCTCGAATCACCCGACGCTTCCCGGAGTACAGGTTGTACACCGACATTGAGTCGGGGGTGATCTCCGACACCCATGAGTTGAGGTGGTACCCGAGGCCCTTCGAGAACAGCCGCTGGTATACGAACGTGCGGTCGAGGGTGGTGACGGTTGCCGGGAAGAGGTCGGCGTTCGGGCTGATCAACTCGACGTGGGCGCCCCGATCGAGCAGTACCTCGGTGGTGCCGGCGGCGTAGCGGGACCCGTCTCCGTCCAGGACCACGACCCGGTCCCCGGCTGGTCGTCCCTCGCCGAGGATTTCCCATGGCGTGACGACATGGGGGAGTTCCACGCCGGGAATCCGGCGTGTCAGAGGGGCTGCATGGGAATACCCATCCCGTCCGGGCAGGGCTCCGGTGGCTATGACCACGCCGTGGGGGTCGTGCTGGTCCACCGTCTCGATGGTTGCTCTGGCACCGAGCCGGATCTCGACACCGAGCCGGCCGAGTTGGTTCCGCAGGTCGGTGACGAGCAACCCGAACGTATCCCGGCCCGGGGTCCGCATCGCCAGGTTCACCTGCCCTCCCAACCGGTCGGCGGCCTCGACGAGCGTTACCTCGTGGCCGGAGCGGGCCAGGCCTTCGGCGGCCTTCATTCCCGCCGGGCCACCTCCGACGACCAGCCAGCGGCGCCCCGTGCCGGTCGTCGCCACCCGGGGGCTCCCGAAACGGCCTTCCCGGCCGGTGGCCGGGTTGACGGTGCATCCGACCGCGAGGCCGCGGAAGACACGGGAGATACATCCCTGGTTGGCTCGGATGCAGTGGTACACCTCGTCCTCCCGCCCCTGCCGGACCTTGTCGGGGAACTCCGGGTCGGCGATCATGGTCCGGGTCATCGCCACCATGTCGGCCTGGCCACTCCTTACGATCTCGTCAGCTTCGGCCGGATCGTTGAGGCCTCCGATCACGAAAGTGACCAGCCCGGGAACAGCCGCCTTGACCTCGGCGGCCATCCCCACCATGTGACCGCTCGGTACGTCGGACGGAGCGATCTCGAGACCCTTGTTGAACCCCGCGGCCGACAGGCTCACGTAGTCCACCTGCCCGCTCTCCGCCATCGCGTCAACGACAACGATCGTGTCGGCGAGGTCGTGAGCCCCCGCGAGGAAGTCGGTCATGCCGAGCCGCACCCCGACGACGAAGTCGTGGCCCACCGCTGCCCGCACCGCATCGACGATCCTCATCGGAAGCCGGATGCGGTTCCCGATGGGACCTCCGTAGCCGTCCGTCCTCCGGTTGAACATCGAGGAGAGGAACTGGTGGATCAGGTAGCTGTGGGCGAAGTGGAGTTCCACGCCCTGGTAACCGCCCTCCCGGATGATCTCGGCCGACCATCGGTATGACTCGATCAACTCCTCGATGTCCTCGGGTTCCATCTCCTTGGCGATCTCGGACGGATGGGGAGACGGTATGGGTGACGGGCTCCACAGGACACGGGGGTCGTCGTTGGCGTCACTGGGCATCATCATGCCCACGTGGGCGAGCTGTCCGTATATGACGGCGCCGTGTTCCCTCACGGCCGTGGTGAGCCGCCGATCGTAGGGGATCCCTTCCCGCAGGTAGGCGAGAGTGGCGCCCCGCTGCGCCCCGGTGGGATGGACCGGGCGGCTTCCGGTGATCATCAGGCCGACCCCGCCCGCCGCCCTGGCCACCTTGTAGTCGTAGTCCCGCTGGGAGACGAGATTCCGGACCGAATATGCTTTGCCGTGAGCCGTCTGCATGAGGCGGTTGCGAACCGTCGTGTTGCCTATCTCGAGAGGGCTGAAGAGGTGCGGGTACCTGGACATGAATCCTCCCGTCAGGTGGCTGGCGCGCGTGCCTGCCCGGAAGCCTACCGAGGCCCGTACGCGGTCTCCCGGCCGGTGTGAGCACTGTGCGCCGGTTTGCCTGCGACGTCCTCGTGGCCGGGTCCGGCATCGGCGGGATGAGCGCCGCGGTCACGGCTGCCCGGGCGGGCGCGGAAGTGGTGGTCGTGGAGAAGGACCGCCGCATCGGAGGCAACGCGAAGTGGGCCGGCGGCTTCGACATCGAGTCGGACACCTACGAGGGGATGCGCGCCGGCAACCCGGAGGGTGATCCCGACCTGCAGCAGGCACTTGTCGACGACTTTCCGGTCGCTCTCGACTGGCTCCGCTCGCTGGGAGTCGAGTTGATTCCCGACGCGGATGCGCCGGGCCGCTACAACTATTTCCCGCACCAGGGGCTGGGCGGGATCCGGCTGTTCTCGGTGCTCCGCCGGCAACTCGAGGAGCACGACGGCCGCCTCCTCCTCGGGACGGGTCTCAGGAGTCTGAGAACGGATGACCGTGGCGCGGTGGTCGGAGCGGTCTGCCAGAGCGATGGCACCCCGGTGGCGGCGGAGGCGCCGGCGACGGTGCTGGCAACCGGCAGCTTCAGCCGGAATACCGACATGAGGGTCCGGTACTTCGGCGTCTATGGCGACCGCGGCAGTTACTACGGATCCCGGCATCACGACGGGGATGGCATCCTGGCGGCGCTGGACGTGGGAGCGTCGGTCAGCAGTGGCATCTCGGTCAGCACCGGTGGTTGCGTGTTCGCCCCGCCCTTCGATCCCCCGGACGACCGGCGCGAGTTCCTCGGCGGTGGGAGCGGTCTGACGCCGGAGCAACGCCGGATGCCGGAGCCGGTGCCCTCTGGGGTCCAGAGGCTGAGCCTGCGCCCTCCCATCTGGGGTGACGAGCCGTCGATCCTCGTGAACCTCGCGGGTGATCGCTTCGTAGACGAGTCCTCCCGTTACACGGTGATCGGATGGGCCACCGGCCGCCAGCGGGAGGGAGTGGGCTTCTGCATCTTCGACCGCCCCGTTTACGAGGACTTCGGCGAGACCATCGAGGTCGCTCGCGGACTGGGCGCCCGGATA
The DNA here is from genome assembly GCA_965219685.1 of Candidatus Spongiisociaceae bacterium. GTDB lineage: Bacteria > Actinomycetota > Acidimicrobiia > Spongiisociales > Spongiisociaceae > JAPPFW01. Next base: position 4,015,259 of record CBDCOH010000002.1, read on the forward strand.
CTGAGTGCCGAGACCGCAGAGGACCTGGCCTCCGGGCTCGCCGGATGGCGCAGGACCCCCTCCTACAACGAGGGTGTGAACCCTCGACGCCTCCTGCGGACGCTGGCCGAGTACAACGCCTCCGCGCGAGGGCGCAAGCTCGATGGTCTGTGGCCGCCGCGCAGGGAGGGAGGCCGTGCCATCGACCACCCACCCTTCTACGCGGCCCCGGTGGTCCAGGGGGTGGTGGACCCGGCGGGTGGTTTGCGGATCGACGCCGGCGCCCGCGTGCTCGACCGCGGCGGGCGGCCGATCAAGGGACTCTTCGCAGCGGGCGCCGACGCCGGCAGGGCCTACACGCGCGAGCACGGCGGTCTTGCATTCGGCCTGATCTTCGGGCGTCGCGCCGGAGCCAATGCGTTTGTTGCTAGTTGCTAGTTGCTAGTTGCCCGAAGCTATCAACTATCAACTATCAACTACCGACTATCAACTACCGACTGGGACTGGGAATCCAGACCCTCGGGGGTCCGGGGTAAGAGCACCGTGACGGTCGTGGATTCCCCGGGCTCGGACATGGGTGTGATCTCACCTCCGTGCACCCTTACGATCTCGTGGGACAGCGACATTCCCAGCCCGCTGTGCCGGTTGCCCGCCTTGGTGGTGAAGAACGGGTTGAAGATCCTCGACAGGACTTCCGGGCTCATTCCCGCTCCGTTGTCCCGGACGGTGATGGCGGCGCCATCCTCGGTGCGCCGGGTCTTCACCCTCAGCTCCGGTTCGTAGCTGTCACCGGATATGTCGGTCCGCTCGGCCATGGCGTGGCAGGAGTTGGTCACCAGGTTGGTGAAGAGGCGGGCCAGATCCTCCTCTACGGCGCGAATATCCCCCAGGTCGGGATCGGTGTCGAAAACTATAGTGGCGCTGAAGGCCGGGGTCTGGGCCTGCACCGCTCGATGGGCGAGGCGTGTCTGTTCCTTGACCAGGCGGTTCAGGTCGACAGCACCGAAGGTTCCGGTGCTTTTCCGTCCCATGGCCAGCATGTCCGAGATGATCCGGTCCGCCCTGTCCGTGTGTGTGACGATCCGTCCCATGTTCTCGCCTATGTCTCGGGTCAGCTCGTCCAGTACCTCGGGGTCGTTCACCTCCGGTTCGCTCGAAATCTCCCGGATCTCGTCGACCATGATCTGGGACGAACCGGCGAAGTTCCGGATGAACTGCAGGGGGTTACGGATCTCGTGGGCGACGCCGGCGGACAACTCTCCCAGTTCGGCCAGCTTCTGCTGGCTGATGATCCGGTCCTGGGCGTTCCTTAACTCGTCCAGAGTGTGTTCCAGGGTGGCGTTCTTCTCCTTCAGTTCGTCCGAGAGTTCCTGCACCAGATCGAGCTGCATCGCCCGGATGGAACTCTGCCGCAGTGTCTCGAGGGCCTCGCACGACTTCGATATCTCGTCGCGGCCCCGTGGTTCGATCCTGTATTCGAAGTCACCCATTCCCAGGCGTCGGATCCATGCCTCGATGGCGATGGTCCGGGTCCCGACGAACAGGAGAAGGCCCGTCTTGACCAGTGTCACCCCAAGAGCTGCTCCGACCAGGATTCGCAGGGTGGTGTCGGCGGTGGACGCAGCCTGGATGTTGATGGCTATCAGAACACCGATGACGACGAGGACCATCAGCAGGTACTGGACCGAGTAGCGCCTTATCGAGAACCTCGACATACCGAACGGATCGTTGGACTCCTGAGCTTCGTCGCGAATCGGGTTCTGTCCGGTCATTGGCTGGCCCTCCCGCGCGGCACTGGAGTGATTGTGCCACTTCAGGCGGGTAACGACCCCCGGCAGCAGGCGGACCGTCGAGTAAGCGGGAACCCCGACGAAAGAGGCGGCCCGCCGGGCGAGCCGCCTCTCTTGTTCTTCGATGGTCGGTGGGTCAGCGTCCGTAGCCGTCCCAGGGACCGATGCTGCGGGAGCGGGTGGGGATACCGGCGATCTCGGGCGCCTGATCGGGGTCGTCCGGGTCGTAGTTGTCGGCGATTCCCTTGACGATCACCTCCGGCTCGAGCGTGACCCAGTTGATCAGGTCGCCGTCGAGGCGGAAGATCCAGGTGGTGCCTTCTTCGTTGTCGGCGAGGAACGAACCGTGCTTGACCTTGGCCGGGCGCCAGAAGTAGACGCCGGGGGAGATCGGGCCGTAGTTGTAGGTCATGCTGCCCGACAGGCAGTAGGCCTCCTCGAACACGGGATGGTGGATGAGCCGCTCGTCGCCCCATCCCGGCGGTGCGTGGCACACGAAGGTGCGGAAACCCTTGGTCTGGTGGTTGGGGTCCCAGTCGAAGAAGAGGTCCTTCTTCGAGAGGAACTGCTGGGTGAGGCCCCGCTCCGGCTTGTTCTGGATGAAGTCCATCTTCTCGCTGTGCACGATCGTGAGTTCGCCGGGTTCGGTGGACACGGTGTTCCCGCCCTTGGAGACGAACTCGCTCCGGTCCCGGTCGTCGACCGAGAAGCCCCAGTCGCCGTACTCGCGGAAGATCAGCACCTCCGTACCGGACTCCACCCGCATGTGCGGGACCCTGAGGCCGGCCGGGGCCCGCCAGTAGCCGCCCGGTCCGAAGTCTGTATCGCCCAGGTGTACACGTCCTTCCAGCACGAACCACTCCGTGTCGGCGCTGTGGTAGCCGCCCGGCCGTCCCCAGTCGGTCTCGAAGAACACCTTGAAGGAGCCTGCCCCGTTCTCCTCGTCGTAGGACAGGTTCTGCTGGCGTGCCCGGCCCTCACCGCGGGGTAGTTCGGGCGTATGCCATATCAGATCCTGCTCGTGAACCATCTCGACGTGGGAGCGCATCCTTCTCTCCTTCTCGCAGCTGTTCGGTCGAGTTTCGAGCGCGAAAGGGCAGGTGTCAAGCGCGTCCCGAAGAGCCGGTCGGCTACTCTGCGCAGCCATGATGGGAGAGGGGTGCGAAGTGGGGATCACCCGACTGAGCGCGCAGATCGAGGGCTTTCTCGACTCGGTGCCGGACAAGGCCGATGTCCGGGCTTTCCTCCGGACGGTCGAACGCATTTCCGACGTGGCGGTGCCCGTGTACGACGGGCCGACCGAACTTCTCGTCGCCCCGTCGGCGATCATCGGGAACGACGGGTCGCCCATCGTGACCAGCGAAGCCACCCGGGGTCAGCTCATAGATGCCGCGGCCGGTTTCCGGACCAACGCGCAGAAGCTCGTCGCCGAAGCGGGTCGGGCGATGGCGACCGCGATCACGCTGGAGCAACTCGCCGACAGTCTGGCCCCCGGCAGGAGACGCTAGACGAGTAGTTCCAGGCCATCCGACCGGAGGCATCGCCCCGAACAATTTAACCCACCGCTAACTACCCGGTCGCCACCTAACACCTAACACCCAACACCCAAAGTCAGGTTCCGAGGACGCCCGGGTTCATGATCCCGTTCGGGTCCAGTTGCTGTTTGAGCGTCCGGATGTAGCCCGAGTAGGCCTCTGATACGTGGCCGGCGAAGTCGTAGTACCGCCCGATCTGGAAGTTGACGCAGCCGTGGTCCTGGTAGAGGTCGGCTACCTCGCTCCGGAACTCGGCAGCCACCCGTCGTGCCTCACCGAACCGTCCCCTGCGGCGGGTCACGCCCTTCATGAGCGCCTTCACGGCCATCCCTGTCGGCACCTTGCCGAGCATCTTGACGTTGCGGGGATCCAGGACGTACGCCCGGCGCAGAGGGTCCAACTCGTCCGGCCACACGATGTTGGTCTCGAGCAACAACTGGCCCTTGACCGCGCACATCAGGTGGTAGCTGTAGACGTGTTCCCGCTCGAAGGCGTCGGCGTATCCCTCGGCCAGATCGTCGACCTTGTCCATGAGTTCCTCTGCGGCGGAGAACGGCACGACTCCATGAACCGGCGCCCACACCTCCCCGTTGGTGGTCACCAGGGAAGCGGTGATGCCGCCCACGAAACCCATGAACGGTTCGTCCCGCCACTTGCCGGCGAGTTCACCGGCCAGTTCCCGGCCGCCGTGGTCCCCGACGATGGAGCGGATTGCGCCGGCGTTGGCTGATATCACGTCGGCGCTCGGGCCCTCGGTCGATGCGTGCAGTACTTCGGTGGCGCCTGCGAGGAAGCCGTACCCCGCTTTGATGAGCCCGTCCAGACGCTTGCTCGACAGGTAGAAGACCTCCGACGCCAGGCGCGACCGCGCTATTGCGGACATGGCCGAGAGGAGTCCGGTGAGGGAGGGGAAGTCGAAGCTCATGGACTCGTGACCGTGGGGCTGCGCCATCAGTTCGAAGCTGGCTTCGGTCTTGATCCCGAAAGCCCCGGAGTCGCCGACGAACATCCCCGTGAGGTCGGGTCCGTAGTAGCGGAAGTGCTTCCATCCGTCGACGTGGGCGCCCGAGCCGGTCCTGATCACGTCTCCGGTGGGCGTGACCACCTCCAGGCCGAGGAGGGTGTCCCCGACGGTTCCGTACTTGCCGGACCCGTACCAGACCACGTTGTTGGATATGCACCCTCCGAGGGTCGACCCCTCGCCGGACAGGGGTCCCCAGAAGACCATCCGGAGTCCTCTCTGCGTGAGGGTGGCGTTGAGGTCCTTCCAGGTGCAGCCGGTCTGGGCGGTTATCGACATGGCGTCGAGGTCGATCTCCCGGACCGCGTTCATGCGGGACGTGTCGAGCAGGATCCCGCCCTGTTCGATGGGCGTGTAGCCGAGCGTGTAGGACAACCCACCGCCTCGCGGATAGACGGGTGTTGCGTGCTCGTTTGCGAGGCGGACGACGGCTGCCACCTCCTCGGTCGTGGCGGGCTGCACGACGAAGTCGGCCGGGGCCACCTCGGTCTGGCTGAGGTCGGTACCGTAGTAAGCCAGGTCCCGCTTGGTGGTGGAGACGTGTCGGCCACCTACCGCATCCCTGAGGTCTCGCTTCAGCTGTTCCACGATGACCACCTCCGAACCAGGCTCAGCATGTTCCACACTACCGCCGAGCGGTGGCTGGTGGGTCCTTGGCTCGGACTCCTCGCAGCCACTTTCCGCGAAGAGCCCACCTCGGCCTAAGGGCGAGATACAACGGTGCGATGGAGGATGGAAGATAATCCAATCTTATGGTAACCACGACTAGCAACTAGCAACTGGTGGGTCACGCGCCGAGTATCTCGAGTGCCTCGGCCATGAGGGGCTCGTCCCAGGCTCCGATGGACTGGACGTAGAAGCGGGTTACGCCGGCAGCGGCCAGCAGCGCCATCTGGTCGGCGACCTGGTTGGGCGTTCCGTGTGGCAGCAGGCACTCGGCGAAGCTGGCCTCCAGATCGTCGGCATCCATCTTGCGGTAGGCGGCGCCCGCCTCAAGTCGTCTCCGGTAGGTGACCTCGTCGGAGGCGACGATGACCGGTCCCAGGGCGCTGATCCGCAGGGCTCCGGGCGGCCGTCCCGCTGCGGCGGCGGCCGCGCGGGCCCGCTCGATCCGGGCCTCCAAGTCATCGATCGGGGCGAGGAGTGCCAGGTTGTACTCGTCCGCGTAGGCCCCTGCAAGGCGCGGCGACCGGTGGGGACCGAACCCTCCCACCATGAGGGGGAGATCCCCGGTGGGAGGCGGTTCGACCGGCTTGGCGTCCAGGTAGTAGTGCCTCCCGGAGAATCCGGGCCGGGCCTTGCCGAACGCGGCCCTCAGGTAGCCGAGCGCCTCCTCCAGCCTCTCCCAGCGCTCCGGCCATGGCGGGTAGGGAATGCCGAACCTGCGGTGCTCCTCCTCCAGCCACCCGGTACCGAGGCCCAGCGTGAAGCGGCCTCTGGACATGTGGTCGATGGTCATCGACTGCTTGGCGAGAACGGCGGGATGGCGGAACGTGATGGGGCTCACGAGAACCACCAGTTCGATCCGCTCGGTCTCGCGAGCCAGCCCGGCGAGGATGGCCAGCGTGTCGTAAAGACCTGCGTTCTGGCCCGACAAGGTATGGACCAGGTAGTGGTCGGCCCGGGCGAAGGCCACCAGCCCCTGCCGCTCCGCCCACTTGGCGGCCCGCATCGCCAGGTCGTAGTCGCCGCCAACCTGTATCCCGAATTCCATCCAACCTCCCGAACGACATGGGCGCGTACGTGCTGATCCTAGGGTGGTGAGTGGTGAGTGGTGAGTGGTGGATGGTGAGTGGTGAGTGGTGAGTGGTGGATGGTGAGTGGTTTGGGATGGTGGATGGGTTGGATGGTGGATGGTGAATGGTGAATGGTGAATGGTGAATAACTCTGGAGGGTACTCGAAGGCCGGGCTAGGTCCTTGTCACGATGAGCCAGGTGTGGTAGCCGTTTACGGCAACCGGCTGTTATCGGCCTCCTACAATCGCCGGGGACTTCTCGTGACGGACCGGCCTGGGGAGACGACTTGGCGCACAGTGGAGAACAGCCTGCATCGGCGTCCTCGCCGGTGATCGACACGTCGGTGAACTTCCGGCCCTCGACCCGGCTGGGCCGTTACGACTACTTCGGGATGGACAGTTCGGTGGGCGGCGGGAGTGCCGACTTCTTCTTGGAGATGATGGAGGAGGGCGGGGTCGACATGGCCGGCATCATCGCCAACCGGGTGGCGGACGGTGTCGGGGGCGAGGAGATGGGCAACCACGTCGATCTGGTGGCGCCGTTGCTCGAATCCCACCCGGACCGCTTCTTCGGCTGGGTGGGCATCAATCCGCTCCTGGGCATGGAGACCATCCGTTACGTCCGCTACGGCATCGAGACCCTGGGCTTCGCCGGTGTCCATGTGTACCCGCACTGGTTCGGTCTCGACATCAACCACCGCCGCTACTACCCGATCTACTCGGTCTGTTCGGAACTCGGCGTCCCGATCGCCATGCAGATCGGTAGCCAGTCGATGCGGTCGGGGGCGAAGCTGGTGGCCCTCCCGACGATGGTCGACGACGTGGCCTTCGACTTCCCCGAGCTGACGTTCGTGGCCATCCACAATGGTTGGCCCTACGAGCGGGAGACGGTCATGCTGGCGAAGAACTTCGAGAACGTGTTCATCCTGGCGGACGGGCACCCTCCTAGCACCTGGCCGCCGGACATCCTCGATTACATCAAAGATGCTCAATGGTGGAACCGCGACGGATCCGAGAAGGTGATGTGGGGTACCGACTGGCCGGTGCAGACGATGAAGGAGTCGCTCGACGAGGTGCGCGCCCTCGGGCTCTCGGACGACGGGTACGCGAAGCTCGTCGGCGGCAACGCGGCCAGGATCCTCGAGCTGGGGAAGTAGCAGTGGATCTGGGGCTCGACGGCCGGGTGGTGGCGGTGGCGGGCGCCGGGGTGGGTATCGGTCGCGCGGTCGCGCTCGAGATCGCCCGTGAAGGTGGCGCCCTCGCCGTCGGCGCGCGCGACTCCGATGCCATCGCCCGTACGGCCGAGCGGGCTCGCGCCATCGGAGCGACTGCAGTCGGCGTGGTCGGTGATCTTGCCACCACGCTAGGGTTGGCGGAGCTCATCGGGATGGCCGTGGGGACGCATGGGAGACTCGATGGTCTGGTCTGTTGTGTCGGCTCGACCCCGCTGGGTGACCTCTCCGAACTGACAGACCGCGAGTGGCGGATGGCCTTCGAGATGAAGGTGCTGGCCACAGTCAGGGCCGTCAGGACGGCGCGGCCCTATCTGGCCGAAGGCGGTGGCGGACGGGTGGTGGTGGTGACCGGTAACGCGTCCCGTACCCGCTTCCCCTACCTGCTGACCTCCACCGTCATGAACGCCGGGCTGGAGAGCCTCGTGTCGTCACTCGCCGTCCAACTCTCCGCGGACGGCATCGCCATCAACGCCGTATCGCCGGGTCCGGTCAATACCAGGCGATACGAGGGGCTGCAGGAGGCTGTGGCAGCGCATGAGGGGTTGGACTCGCCCTCTGCCCGCCGGCACATCGAGAAATCCATACCGGCCGGACGGATTGCCGAACCAGGCGAGGTAGCCCGCCTGGTCACGTACCTGGTATCCCCGGCCTCCGCCCCCATAACGGGGGCCACCTACGTGCTCGACGGGGGCCAGAGCGGTTGAAGCTCTGTGGAGCAGTGACCGGGCGCGTGTAGTTCTACGCAGACGCCTACCTGGCGATGGAGTCTTGACTCCGAGACACTGGGACTCTTCGGCCGGATGTGGGGTGGAAACGCCCGCCGGGGGAGTCACGGGAGCCGGGACAGGATGATGGACACGGCAGCGGCCAGCCCGCCAACGACAACGCCGGCAAGACCTACGAGGAGACCTGCAAGCCACTTGGTCTGGCGGAAGATGGCGCCTTCGACTCCCCGCAAGGCCTCGGAAAGGTCGTTTCGCACCTCTGCCTGACGTTCTTTGTCCTTCGCATCCACCATAGACTCGGTGACGATCACCATAGCCCACCCCCGCTGTCATCGATTCAGATCGTGTAATAATCCAGTATACGACAGTTAACGTTAGATATCCATCCGAAGGTCTTCCCATCAGTTTGTGGCGCCGTTGCCACCCCGCTCAGGAGGAGAAGCGCTCCCGCAGGTCGCGTTTGAGCACCTTCATGCCGGCGTTGCGCGGGAGCACGTCGACGGTCTCGTAGCGACGGGGGACCTTGTAGCGGGCCAGTTGCGAGCGGCACAGCTCGTCGAGTTCGTCCATCGGAAGCGGCCGCCCGCCTCTCGTGACGACCACCGCGGTCACCTGTTCGCCCCACCTTTCCGACGGCAGCCCGATGACGGCGACGTCCTGCACGGACGGATGCCTCACCAGGACCTCCTCGACATCGCGGGGATAGATATTGGCGCCGCCCGAGATGATCAGGTCTTTCTTCCGGTCGACGATGTAGTGGTAGTTCTCGTCGTCGACCATGGCCAGGTCGCCGGCCGAGAAGAAGCCGTCGTCGGTGGTCGACTCGGCCGTGGCCACAGGGTTCTTGTAGTACCCGTTCATCAGGTACGGGGACTTCGAGAACAACTCGCCGATCTCGCCGGGCTGCACGCGGTTGCCATCGTCGTCGACGACCCTCACCTCGGTCATGAACCAGGCCGGTCCCACGCAACGTTCCTTTCGCATGATGTCCGGCGGGCGCAGGTTGGTGACGATGGCCGCCTCGGTCGACCCGTACAGCTCGTGGAGGCCGACATGGGGGAACATCCCGTGCACCCATTCCTTGAGGGACTGGGGGAGAGGGGCGGCGTTGAAGTAGATGACCTCCAGCGAGGAGACATCGAAACTGCGGATGCAGTCCTCGCCGAGGGAGCGCACCAGGACGGCGTGGGTGGGTACGAGAAACACCGTGTGGGGCCGGTCCCTCTCGATCATCGCGAGCAGGCCGTCGGGGCTGAAGGCTCTCAGCATCGAGACCGTCCCGCCTGTGTGGACCGCGGCGTAAGCGAACGCGAACCCGGCTCCGTGGTACATGGGGGCCACGGCGATGGTCCTCCTGCCCGGCCCGAGACCCCACTCGAGGGCGGTGGCGTAGAAGGTGAGCGTCCTGGAGCGGTGGCTGATGACCACACCCTTGGGGTTGCCGGTCGTGCCGGACGTGTACGCGATGGCGAACGGGTCCGTCTCCGCCACCCGGATGCGGGGGTCGGCGCTCCTTGCACCCTCCAGTGCGGCCTCGTAGCCGGCTCCTGCCTCGTCACCTCCGATGGACAGCACGATCGCCGGCTCGCGGGACTCGATGGCCGCGCCGGCGCTCGGGGCGAGAGAGTCGTCGAGGATGAGGGCCCGGGCATCCGAATGGTCGAAGATGAAGTCGATCTCGGGAGCGGGGGACTTGGGGTTGAGCGGGATCATCACCATGCCGGCCTTGGCGATGCCGGCGGCGACCTCGCAGTACTCGAGCCGGTTACCGCTCAGGAACCCGATGTGGTCACCCGGTTGCAGACCGGCGGCGAGGAGGACGTTGGCTACCCGGTTGGAACGGTCGTCGAGTTCGGCGTAGGTCTGCGTGCGGGCACCGTCGATCACCGCCGTCGCGCCCGGAGTGGCGATCGCGAACTCGCGTATGCCGTTGGCGATGTTGAGGTCCGCACCTCGTGGAAGGATTGCCATGTCACCTCACAGCTGTCGACAGGAGACTAGTGACACCCTGTTCCTCCCCCCATGGCGAGACGGGCCCAGCGGGAACGCACGCCCTCACCGGGGCGGGAGTTCGTAACCGTCCACGGGGTCATAGGTGTTGCCGATGGGTCCTCGCACGATCACGAAGAACAGGCAGCCGTCGTCCGAGTGCATGGGTCCGTGCACGTCCTCCGGGGGATGGGCCAGGTAGGCGCCCTTGGTCATCTTCCCGAAGGTCGTGTCGATGGTCCCCTCCAGGATGTAGACCTCCTCCGAGAACGTGTGCCACTCGGTGAACGGGCTGATCCACTGCGGTAACAGGCCGTTTATGGAGGCGCCCTGCTGGGCCTCGGGGTCGTTGCGGAGCGGCTTGCGGGCCGCGCCTCCGGGGAAGTCGTCGAAGCGCGGGGACTCCCAGGTCACGGCCAGGCAGTCAACGAGCGGGACCGACCGCTCGGGCCGGAACATCGGGCCCGGCTCGTCCGAAGGGTTCCACTGCGGGGTCCCCGTGAACGAAGCGAAGACCAGCGCGCCGTCGGTGGTGCGCAGCGGCTCCCGTAGCTTCCCGGCCGGATGGAATGCGTAGCACCAAGGGCCGTAGGTGAGGTCGCCCCACGTCATCTCACCCTCCAGATAGAAGATGTCCTCGTCCGACTCGTTGTAGCCGGTCTCCTGCCGCTCGAAGCCTGGAGGGAACTCGACGATCGCCGTGACGCCCCCGGTATCGGGATCGCGGCTGAGGGGTTTCATCCTGGTGGGCATATTCCCGCCTGGCAGGGCGAGTTCCATCCAGTCGATGTCGTCGACGTGGATGAAGTCGATGTGTGGGCGGGTCATGCGAGTTCCTTTCTGGATCGGGTACTGGTCAGTTGCCGGTGATCACGTAGCCAAGCGCGCGGTCGACGTTCTTGGGTACCCAGGCGTCGAATCCGTTCCACGATCCGTAGCCGGCGCGCAGTTCTTCGGTGACCGCCCGGCAGACTTCGTCCCTGAACCGTTCCGTCATGGCGATGCCGTCCTCGCCCGGCAGGGGGTTCTGGCCGCCACCCCGACGGAAGGCCGCTTCGGTACGTTCCACGAGTTCCTCGAAGTAGGCGAGATACCCGGTCACCCAATCCGGATCACCCGGCCCGCGATGTCCTCCCATCACGGTGCGGAACTCCAGGCCGGAGGCAGCCCGCAAGCTCCTGATGCTGCCGATGATGTCTGTGTCGGGCAGTTCGCGGTAGGGCGCCACTCCCGGCTCCACCAGATCCACGAACAGGAGCATCGGGCCGGTCCCGGTCGGAAGGAGGAACGCCGAGTTGGTGCGCGAGTGGTTGGGGCCGAAGTGGTGGAGTTCGATCTCGTATGCCCCGAACTCCAGTACCTCGTCATCTCCCAGGTGGCGGGTCGGGTGGACGATGTTCCGGTCGCCCCGGGCGGCCAGCCACGGTCCGACCGAGTGATGGGCGATTACTTCGGCCTCGGGGGCCAATGCCCGGGCACCGGTTATGTGGTCTCGGTGGTCGTGGCTGTAGAGGATCCATCTGACCGGCTCCGAGGTTATCGACGCGATCGCATCTCGATAGGCAACAGCCGCGGTCTCGTCTATCGGGTCGGTGGCGACCACTCCCGAACCCGTCACGGCGAAGACACTGGCGTAGAACCCCGGCCTCCAACGGAACACATGCGTGCCCTCGCCCAGATCCTCGACAGTCCAGAGGTTGCTCATCGCGGCATCCTAGATGACTGGTTCCTAGTCGGTAATCTCTAGTTTCTAGTTGGTACTCGACGGTTAACGTTAGATCGGATCATTTGCCATCCTCCATAGTGCTGTTTGGGTCTCGCGTTTGCGCCATGGGTGGCTCTTCACGAATTGGCAGCCCTGGGGTCCGAGTCCAGGAATAGGGTCACACCAGTTGCAGGCGTGTTGTGCAGCGTTGTGTAGCGATCATAGAGGTACGGTCGCTGCTGATCAGCTTCTTTGGAACTACTCGTCTAGGGCGCTCCGGCGATACCGCCGGTTGGAACGATCGAGGGAGCCGGTGGCCTGTCACGTGTCGAGGAGCCACGCGAGCATGGAGGTGGGGATGGCCATCAGTCCCGGAGACTCAGGGTTCAGGACGATGCGAATAGCGGCGGAACCCTACAATATTGAAAGCCACGCTTCAATTCAGGGTACTTTTTCGAAAGTCAAGTTTTCGAAAAAGTAGAAATCTCCAAAACTACGGCTCGACGTACGTGTAATTCACGAACCCGACCACCGATCCCGGGACCGAACAGTAGGGTGGCAGTCGAGCGTCCTGTGGAGTCCACGATGACAATCCGTCGCCGAATCGTCGATACGCCGCACGGGCAGATGCATGTGAGGGCTACCGACGGGGAGGGACTCCCGCTGCTGCTGCTCCACCAGTCGCCGCGCAGCGGACTCATGTACGAACCGCTCATGGAGCGTTGCAGCCGTCCGACGATGGCGCCGGACCGGCTGGGCTACGGGTTCTCCGATCCCGGGCCCGACGATCCGGCCATCGAAACCTACGCGGAGTCCACGATGGCGGTGGTGGACGACGCCGGCTGGGATGCCTTCGACATCCTCGGGATCCACACCGGTTCCATGGAGGCCGTGGCTATCGGCATCGGGTGGCCGGATCGGGTGAACCGGGTGGCGATCGTGGCGGTCCCCGTGTTCAACGACGAGGAGGCGGCCGAGATAGCGACTCTCTACGCGGAGCCGCGGGCAAGGCCGGTCGACGACGGCTCCCACCTGCTCGAGTACTGGCGGGCCCGGCTGGTGTGGCGGGATCCGCCCTACGACCTGCAACATCTGCAGAGCCTCACGGTTGAGGAACTGCTGGTGGGTGATCGGGCGCATATCGCGTACCGGGCGGTGGTCGGCTGGCCGATGCAACGGAAACTCGACGAGTTACCGGTTCCCTTGGTGGTCTTCGCCCCGCACGACGATCTCATCGTGCAGACGGCGTACATGCGCGACAGGCTTCCCCCAGGGACCGTCTACGTAGACCTGCCCCACATGGACATGGACATCTTCCATCGCCACGCCGACGAGATGGCCTCCCTAGTGGCCGAACACCTACCTGGTGAGTGGTGAGTGGTGAGTGGTGAGTGGTGAGTGGTGAGTGGTGGTAACTCTTCGGGGTAATCAGCTACCGAGCTAGGACCAGGTCGCGATGCGCCAGGTCCGGTAGCCGTTTACTGGCACCTCGTCAACGGGTCCCTGGTCTGCGGAGCAGGGGCAGGCCTACCAGCACGCCGAGGCCGAAGACAATGCCGGCCAGGATCATGAGGTTGCCGAATGCGTCGCCGGAGGCGGATCGGATTACGGCTTCGACCTCATACGGCATGGAGGTTTCGAAACTGGCGAACCTGACGCTGTCGGCGTCGTAACCGAGCGATTCCAGGGCGCCGCGGGAGCGGAACTGGGTGGCGAAGGTGGCAAACGTCCCGAAGAGAGCGACCGAGAACGAGGCTCCGACCTGGCGCACCGCACTCAGAGAGGCTGACCCGGCCGATGCGAACGTTGGCGGCACGCTGCTGACTATGGCGGTGCTCTCGATCGAGAAGTGCCATCCGAGGGCCAGGCCGAAGAGGGCCAGGGGCGGAAGGATCGCAGCTATCGAGGAAGCCGAGTTTGCCACTAGGCCGAACCAGACCAACGAGGTCGCCATGAGGACCATGCCCATGATCAGCGGCCGCTCGAACCCCAGGCGGTCCCCTGCGGTACCTGCCAGGTAGGGGCTGAAGGTCAGCGGAACGAACACGATGGCGAGGATCACCCCGGCCGTCCACGGGCTCATCGACAGTACGGACTGCAGGTACAGGACGATGAGGAAGAACACACCAGTGACGGCGGTGTTGGCGCAGACGCCGATTCGCAGCACCGTTCCGAATGAGGAGTTGGCGAACAGCGCCGGGTCGACCATCGGATGATCCGACCGGCGCTCGACCAGGACGAATGCGGCTGCTGTCGCCAGCCCCAACGCCACGCTCGCCCAGACGATGGGGGAGGTCAGACCGCGCCGACCGGCCTCGACGAAACCGAAGGTGAGGAAGAACAGGGCTACGGTCGCGGTGGCCATGCCCGGATAGTCGATGCTGGCCTGTCTCCTCACCCGGTCGTCCGGCACGAACTTGACCATCCCGGCCGCCCCGATCACGGAGAACACGGCCGTCACCCAGAAGATTGCGGGCCAATCGAGGTGTTCCACCATCCATCCGGCCATCAGCGGGCCGGCGATCAGCGCCCCGGATGACAGGCCGATCCAGATCCCGACGGCTTTCCCCCGTTCGCGTTCATCGAAGACCACGCCGATCTGGGCCAGAGCGTTGGGGAACAGCAGCGCCATCCCGAACCCCTGCACTGCCCTTGCGCCGAGCAGCAGTCCGACCGTCGGGGTGAGCGCCGCGGCGATCGTACCGGCCAGGTACAACCAGTATCCCAACAGCATGGTCCGGCGCCGACCGTAGAGATCCCCGAGCGACGCGCTGAGCGGCAGCAGGGTGGCGTTGCCGAGCGCGAACATGACGGTGATCCACTGCAGGTCCGAGATCGACGCTCCGAGGTCGCGGCCGATCGTCGGGAGAGCGACGATGACCATCGTGCCGTCGAGGTTGGGGATCCCCAATGCCGGGAACAGAGCTACGAGTACCCACCATCGACTTCGGCCGGGCGGGTTGGGCGGTGACACCTGAGCACGTTACTAGCGATTCGCGACGGGGCGAGGGGGTTCCCGGTACTATCTTGCTGGGCGGGCCTTCCTAGGCGGGCCTCCCTTCAGTTGGCGGCCGGGAGGGGACGTGTTCGAGCCTTACGTACTTCTCAAGACGCTGCATGTCCTGCTGATCGCAACCTGGCTGGGGATGGACTTCGGGACCTTCATCTCCTACAAGCGGATGCGCGACGCCTCGCTCTCGATCGACACCCGCAAGCAGATGTACCGGGTGTTCGCGTTCATCGACATGGGCCCCCGGTCCTCCCTGGTGCTCATGCTGACCCTCGGTGTGGCCCTCACCTACATGGGAGGGTGGGGCTTCGCCGGTTCTGGAGGGCGCGCCTTTGCCATCGTGGTGGCCATCCTGGGGATCGTCTGGGTGGCGGCCATGTGGCACCAGTACTGGGTGCATGAGGCGCCGCCGGGCGAGCCGAGGCCTGAGCTGCACGTGAGGATCCAGAAGGTGTTCCGTCCCCTCGACATCTGGCTCCGGGTGGGGCTCGCCGGGGGTCTCGCAGTCGCCGCCGTTGTCTCGCTTGCCGGCGGGGACGGACCGATCCACGCCAACTGGCTCTCGTGGAAGCTGATCCTTTTCGCGGGCATCGTGATGTCGGGCGTCGGCATCCGGATCTTCCTCCCGGCTGTGGCCAGCGCCGTAGCCGAGATCTTCACCAAGGGTTCGACCCCCGAGCGAGAAGCAGCTTTGACCGCCGGATCGCGCCGGACCATCTGGTTCGTGTACGCCATCTGGGTGCTGATCATCGCCATCTCGTGGGTGGCGATCGCGGGGTAGGCAGGAGGTGAGCGAGCTCAGGAGGCGCCTCGCCCGAGTGGTGGGGATCTGGGAAGGCACGTACACCTCGGTCACGCCGACCGGGGAGTTGATCGAGCGGTACCGGAGCCGCCAGGAGACCAGGCTCGACGGCGACGTGTGGCGCGAGCGCATCACTTACTTTCGCGAAGATCAGGAACCTCAGACCTACGACTTCACGGGCCGGTTCGAAGGCGAGATGCTCCTGTTCGAGGACGACGACATCTCCGGCGACACCTACTTCGTAGGTGACGACATCCTGGTACTGCCTTACACGTGGAAGTCACGTCCGGACGAGCAGGTGGTCGAGACCGTGATCCTGGCCACTCCCTCCCACAAGGCCCGCATCTGGCAGGTCTTCGACAGCGGGGAACTGGTCCGCGTGATGATCATCAGCGAGCATCTAGTCGGTAGTCGGTAGTCGGTAGTCGGTAGTCGGTAGTCGGTAGTCGGTAGTGGCCCTTCTGGCAACCATTCACCATTCACCATTCACCATTCACCATTCACCATTCACCATTCACCATTCACCATTCACGCCGCCCGAGGGGTGGTACCATGTATGGCATGAGGAAGACCACGGTCTATCTGCCGGACTCGCTCAAGCGCGAGGTGGAACGCCAGGCTCGCAGGCGCTCGTGCTCCGAGGCGGAGGTAATCCGGCAAGCGATTCGGGATGCGATCGCGCGTCCTGAGCCCCGGCCCGGGATCATCCCGGGAGGCGACTCCTGGGCGGAGCGTGTCGACGACCACTTGGGGGGATTCGGCGATAGATGATCATTGCCGACACCAGCGGCCTCATCGCCTTCTTCAGCGAGTCGGGACGGCATCACGAGGCAGTTGTAGCCTGGTTGGAGGGAAACAACCGGACAATGGTGGTCTCCCCATTCGTCATAGCCGAGGTCGACTACCTGGTGGCGACCCGCAAGGGGCTGGAAGCAGAGTTGAGCGTCCTTCGGGAGTTGGCCGGTGGCGCCTACGAACTGCCCGCGATGAGCGCCGAGGATATCGAAGCGGCGGCCGAAGTGGTGCATCGTTATCGCGACCTGGGGATCGGGATCGCCGATGCGTCTCTGGTGATACTGGCCGAGCGGTACGGCACGCGCACCATCCTGACGCTGGACCGGAGGCTCGGGGTCGTGCGCCCGCTGGGTGGCGGTCACTTCGAGATCATCCCCGGACGTTGAGCGTACTTTGACGGATCGAAGGGCACGGCGGGCATCGGGACTAGTGTCGATAGGGGCGACCGAACGGAGGCGAGCGGTATGTTTTCCGAGGTGAGACTGGGAACAATCTCCGTAGCGGACCTATCCAGGTCCGAGCGGTTCTATCGCGACGCCTTCGGGTACGCCGGCAAGGGGAGCGGTTCGCTGCGGGCCGATGATCGGGACGGTCGGGTGGGAGAGGCATGGATGATGCCTGCGGGATTGACCGCCAGGTACTCGGTGGTCGGGCCGGCCGGATGCGACAGTTGCCTGCTGCGCATCGTGGAGTTCGACGCCCCGGGCGAACCCATCTGGGGTGATGTGCCGGCCGGGAAGGTCATCGGCCTGTACGCCCTCAATATCAGGGTTCCCGAGATCCAAACCGGCTGGGAGCGGATAGTGGCCGCCGGTGGAGCCGTCAAGTCCCCTCCCACCCACTGGAACCTGAGCGACGGGTCTGCCTGGGACTCGCAGATCTACGATCCCGATGGCGTGCTCATCGACGCGTGGAGCGTGGAAGGGAAGATCGCCGACCGGCTGGGACCTGCGATGGAGCCGGCCAGCGAGTTGCAGACCATGGCCCTCCACGTGGGAGACGCGGTCCGCTCCAAGGAGTTCTACCTCTCCTTAGGATACGGCGTGCTCTACGACCAGGAGGTCACGGGCTTGGAGGAGTTCTTCGGCGTGCCCGGAGGCGTCGTCATGCACAACGTCAACCTCATCATGGACCACACACCTGTCGGGCGGATGGAGATGAGCCAGTACCTGGGCTATCCGGGCATCGAAGTCAGAGAACGGGCCGTCCCTCCCAACCACGGGATCCTCTCGGTCACCTTCGAGGTGGATGACCTGGAGGCTGCCTCCCGCCACGTGGTCTTGCTCGGCGCCGAGCCGGTCGGGGGACCGGTGGCCCTCGACATGCCCCCCTTCGGTCCGATGCTCGCGTCGACCTTCCTCGGACCGGACGGGGAGATGATCGAAGTCTTCGAGCGCAAGGAGTGAGCATGTCCACGGGTTGGGATCTCGTAGTTGTCGGCGCCGGTACCGCCGGTATCCCGGCTGCCATCTTCGGAGCCCGGCGGGGCCTGCGGGTCCTTGCCGTCGAGAAGAGCCACCAGGTGGGGGGAACCCTCTACCTCTCGGGCGGCCAGATGAGCGCCGCGGGAACCCGCCACCAGCAACGGCACGGAGTGGAGGACACGCCGGAGGAGCACTTCCGCGATGTGATGGCCTTCTCGGAAGGCAAGGCCAACCGGGATCTGGTCCGCCTCGCCACCGGCAACGCTGCCGGCACCATCGACTGGCTGGACGACCTCGGCTTCGATTTCTCCCCCGAATGCCCCGCGCCCACCGTGCACTACCACCACAACCCGTACTCGAAGGCGCGTATGCACTGGGGCAACAGAGCCGGCTACTCGATCCTGGACCTGATCGTTCCCGAGTTCGAAGCCCTGGTCGCCGGCGGCTCGATCGGCTTAGCCCTCGATACTGCGCTGGTGGGCTTGGACAGGAGTGGTGACGGCAGCTGGGGCGTCCGCCTGCGCGGGCCGGACGGCGACTCGGAGCATGCGGCCCGGGCGGTGGCGCTCACGGCCGGAGGCTACACGGCCAACCCCGCCATGTTCCGGGAAGTCAGCCATGGCCGGCTCGTCTCTCCCGGTCTGACGACGGTGACCGGAGACGCACACCGCATCGTCACGGGGCTGGGAGGCAGCTTGCGGAACGGCGAGCGGTGGTTGCCCACGTTCGGTGGGATCGAGGATCCGGCTACGCCCCATCGCGCGCTCCACACCGACTACTGGGCGGCCCTCACGCCTCAGGTAAGGCCGCCATGGGAGATATACGTGAACGCCGCCGGCCGCCGGTTCATGTCCGAGGAGGAAGGCGATGAGGTGACCCGCGGACGAGCACTTCGCGCTCAGGAGGGCCACGTCTTCTGGGTGGTGTTCGACGAGGCGATCCTCGACCGGGCACCTGTCATCCTGCCGACGTGGGGCGCCGACGGGGTCCGATCCCGCGCAGGTGAGACACCCCCGGTGTTCAGGGGCGACTCGTTGAGGGACTTGGCGGCGGCAGCCGGGATCGACCCGGCGGGACTCGAGGCGACAGTGTCCGCTTACAACGCCGCGGTCAGGGGTGAGCCTGACGGGCTGGGTCGCCGACACCTACCGCTGCCCATCGTCACGCCTCCCTTCTACGCGGTCGAGAACCATGCCACGACTTTGCGTACCCCCGGCGGGGTGACCGTCGACGGCGGGCTCCAAGTCCTCGATAACGAGGGCCGACCGTTCGGCGGGCTATATGCTGCGGGTGAGGTGCTGGGCAGCGCGGTGTTCAGCGGCGGCGGAGCAGCCGCCGGTATGAGCATCACGCCCGCCATGACGTTCGGCCGGTTGCTCGGGTCGAGCCTCGTTATCTGACGAATACTGGGCACAAGGAGTTGAAATGCCTCAAAACGGTCGCGGTGTGATCGACGCGGACTCCCATGTGGGACTCGCACTGGACACATGGGATCGATTCCTCGACCCAGGCATGGCGAGCCATCCTCGCCGACCGCGTTTCGTGCAGGAAGACGGCATCCATTACTTCATGGCGGATCGCTACCGGTGGCCTTCGCAGACGGGGAGGCTTCCGTACCGGACCCCTTCCGGACACGCGCCGGGTCCGCGCGGAGGAGTTGACGCCGAGTACCGCATGAGGGACTTCATGGATCCCGAAGGTGTCGACCGCGGCATGCTGATGCCCGGGCGGTTCATGTCGGCGATCTCCTACTTCGAGGACCGCGCGATCGGAAACGCTCAGGCGCAGGCCTACAACGACTGGCTGGCTGACTTCTGCGGCGCCTACCCGACCCGCTTGTTCGGGTTCGGGGTCGTCAATGTGGCCGATCCCGAAGCGGCCGTGGCAGAGATGCGCAGGTGCGTTCACGATCTGGGGTTCCCGGCCATCTACATCTCGCCTTCGGTAGTGGGCCGGAATCCCGCGGACTACCGGGTGATGTCCGACGAGCACTTCTATCCCGTGTACGAGGAGGCAACCCGGCTCGATGTCCCGCTGTCCATCCATGCTTTCAGCGATCCCCATGTGGAGGGACATGGCCACAACTGGCCGCGGGCGGGTTCGATGCTCTGGAGCGACATAGTCGGTTTCCCGTTCCAGGGCATGCAGGTGTTCGTCAACCTCGTCCTGGGCGGGGTCTGCGATGCGTTCCCGGAGACGAGGTTCGGGATCTTCGAATCGGGTCTGGGATGGATGCCGATGGTCATCGACCGGATACACGAGCGCCAGGAGAAGTTCACCGAGCTCGTGAAGATGGCCGCGCCCGAGATGGAACTCCTACCGGAGGAGTACATCCAACGTCAGATCTGGATGGGGTTCGAACCCGAGGATCCCTTCCTGCCCCACTTCATCGAGTGGACCAAGGCTCCCCATCGGACGTTGCTCTCGATCGACTATCCCCACCTCGACTACGAACCCGGCCAGGTCGAAGGGTTCCGCGCTCGCGACGACGTGTCGGACGATCACATCAGGATGGCGGAGTGGGACAACTCCATCGACTACTTCAGATGGGAGGACACCGGAGTGGTGAATGGTGAGTAGTGAATGGTGAATAGTGAGTAATGGGTAGTGGTCAACTATCCGTATTAGCGGGCATCAAATGGCATACCCTTCACCAGTCACCAGTCACCAGTCACCATTCACCATTCACAAGGAGCGGCGCCCCGACGGGGCGCCGCTCCTGGGTCGATTCGGAAGGCTGCGCCTAGGCGAAGTTCCACTCCTGCTGGCGGATGTGGTTCACCCTCAGCAGGCCTGGGTCGATTCCCTGCAGGTTGTCGGCGTGGGCCGCTATCAGGGGTGGATACACCGGTGGGACGGACACGGCGTCCTCCGCGACGATCCGGTTGCCTTCCTTCCACAGCTCGATCTGGCGGTTCACGTCGTCGGTGGCGTCCACCTCGTCGAGGATCGCGTCGAGCCGGGGGCTGTTGTACTTGTGGAAGTTGGCCGGATCCTGGGAGTGGTTGACGCCAAGGACCACCCACGGCGTGTTACCCGCCGAGTAGCCCTCCTGGCTCGCCACCGAGATTACGTTGAACCCGCCGGTCACCCACCGGTTCACCCACGGACCGCTGTCCAGGATGACCAGGTTGGCCTTGAGGCCCGCCGCCAGCCAGTCGTTGGTCATGGCGACCATCGTGTCCCGGGTGAGGTTGTCGTTCTGGATGACGATGTCGAAGTCGACGACGTCGTTCTCGCCGTAGCCGGCCTGGGATAGGAGCGCGCGGGCCCTCTCGATGTCCGGCTCATCCGGGTACGGCCGGTAGCTCGGGTCGTAGCCGAGCGATGCCGAGTGGAGGGGCCCCGACGCCGTGACGGCCTTGCCCTGGAACACCACGTCGTTTACCCGCTTGCGGTTCATCGAGAAGGCCATCGCCTGGCGGACCAGGATGTTGTCCGTCGGCGGGTTCTCCACCTGCTCGAACCACAGGATGTCGACCGGGGCGTTGGCTGTGAGCGCCGTCAGGTTGGGTTGGGCCTCCAGTACCGGTAGATCGCTGAACCTCGGGTCGCCGAGATAATGCGACCGGCCGCTCAACAGGTTGACGAGCCGGGCGCCCGGATCCGGCACGAAGTTGAAGCGGATGTCCTTGATGGCGGGCATATGTCCCGACCAGTGGTTCTCGTTGGCTGTCAGCGTGGCGAACTGGCCGTCCACGAATTCGTTGAAGACGTAGGGTCCCGAGCCCATGTGGCTGTCGTTGACCTCTAACCAGTCCCGATGGCGGATATTGATGAGGGCCATCTTCGACAGCAGGAAGCTGTACGGGCGGTTCAGGTTGAACCTGACCGTCAGGTTGTCGACGGCCTCCACCGAGTCCACCGGGCGCAGGTGCGAACGCCAGATCCCGTTGCCCTGTATGAAGGTGTACAGGTCGGCCACCGCCTGAGCGTCGAGAGGATCGCCGTTGTGGAAGCTGACTCCGTCCCTGATCTTCACTTCCACGGTCAGGTCGTCGACCTTGTTCGGCATGCCGTCCGCCAGCCGCGGGACGATGTTGACATCGCTGTCCCAGTCGTAGAGCTTGTCCTCGACCATGTCGGCGATCCACTTCTGGTTCTGGATGTTCTGAACGGTCGAGTTGATCACCCGTGGCTGGATCCCCATCTCGAAGATGAGGGTCGGCTGCACGGCGGCCGGAGCCTGGGTCGTGGTCGTCGCCGGAGCGGTAGTGGTGGTGGTCTCGGCCATGGTCGTGGCGGGCTCGGCCGCCGCGGCTGTAGTGGTCGGGGCCGGTGGAGCGGTGGTCGCCGGAGCCACGGTCGTCGTGGCCGTGTCCGAACCGCATGCCACCAGGGTGAGACCGGCCGCGCTCGCCCAGGCCGATGTCTTCAGGAAGTCCCGGCGGGACATTCCCAGCGCCCGGCGGCCCTCCTCGATGGTTGCCTCCTGCCTCTCGCGCCTCTTCCGCTCTGACATGTGAACCGTCCCTCCTCCGCGCCGCCCGCGCGTCGCTGTTACGACGATGGTTGCGAATACTAACCCGAGGGCAGCATGTGATGCCGGAGGTCAGGCTGCAAGTCCGTGCTCGCAGCTAGCGTGGGTCGGGCAGATCCGAGTCCAAGAACGGATTCGCACCCGTTCAGGACTCGTTCTGGTGACGGTTCCGGGTTGAGGTTGATCGGGAGGTTGGAATGGATGTGTTCGAGGTGATGCGGACCCAGCGCAGCGTCAAACGGTTCCGGACTGATCCGGTCGACCGGGCCGACATCGAAGCCATCCTCACCGCTGCGACATGGGCGCCCAACGGCAGCAACCGCCAGGCTTGGGAGTTCGTCGTGGTGGACGATGCGGACACCAAGGCGGCCCTGGCCGATGTGTACCGGGACTCCTGGAACTTCCTGTACCGGCAGCGGAGCACGCGGCGTAGTTTCCACGACCCGCGGACCGCCCAGGCGAAGATGATCCGGGACTCGCAGCATCTCAAGGAGCATCTCGAAGAGGCGCCCGTGCTCATCCTCGTTTGCATGGATACGAGCAAGAACCTGGTGTCCACGGACGGCGTGATGCGGATGTACTGGGAGGAGGGCAACTACACGTCGACCCTCCCGGCGGTCCAGAACCTGATGATCGCCGCGAGGGCGCTCGGGCTCGGCACATGCCTCACGACAGCCCTGAACGTATTCGCCGAGAAGGCGAAGGACATACTCGGCCTCCCGGACGAGATGCGGACCATAGCGTTGATTCCGCTGGGGTACCCGGAAGAGCCCTTCAGGCCACTGAACCGTATCCCGGCCGCGGAGTCCACACATTGGAACGGGTGGGGACACCGGACCCCCTCCGGGTCCGGGTAGGGTCAGATGGATCCGAGGCGCGGGAAGGGAGGGCTGTCAGTGCGACACAGGACGTTCCGGGGACGAATCGACTACGTACATCGCAAGGATGGCGAGATCGGCCGTGAGTGGTTCAGCGTCACCGCCCAGCCGGGCGGGGACCGGACCCTGCGGGCGCATTGCGAGATGGACGATGTGGAGTTGCTGCGGGAGGTGGTCCAGACCCATGACCCCGAATGGCTGCCCGTCGACGCCTTCGTCAGGTTGACCCAGTACGGGAGCTTCGTCGGCAGCAGTTGGTTCAACTTCGTTGACGAAGGGATCCAGTGTGAGGGCGTCACCGCCGATGCCGGCCGCTTCTCGCAATGGCTGCCGACCGACGGCCGTGTCCGGCTCTTCGCCAGCCACCCGGTGGCAGCGGACGGCATGCAGTGTGCGGCCTACGATCATGATTCGCCAGAGCGGATACAGACCATCAGGCCTTGGGCCAACTCGTCTCCACGACCCGATGGAGCGTCGGGGCCGATGGCGGCTATCGGGAAGAAGGTCATCGAGTACATGGGTGTGGAGGAGGTCACCGTTCCGGCGGGCACGTTCGAAGCGCGCCACTACTCGCTCCATCCTTCGCGGCCGGACTGGACACCGCTCGAGACGTGGGTCACGGGTCCCGACTACCTGTTCGTGAAGCTGAGTTGGGATGTGTTCGAAGCCGATTACGTACTCGCCGAACTAGATGATTAGTTGCTCGTTGCTAGTTGTTAGTTGTTAGCCGGTGGTTAGCTTTGGGCCAAGGTATTTGACTGCTCGTCTAGGGGCGTGGGAGGGGCGATGAGGGTCCGGCGCCGTTTCCTGGAGGTCGTTGGCAGGCAGGTCCAGTACCGGACCGCCGGTGACGGTCCGCCGGTGATCGTGCTGCACGATGTGCCCGGTTCTTCGACGCAGGCCGCCAGAGTCGTCAGGGCGTTGGCAGAGACCCGGCGGGTCTACGCACCCGACGCTCCCGGTCACGGGCTCTCGGATCGCTGCTCGCCGCCGGATGACGTCACCGCCTTCGTCGAATCGACAGTCGCGTTCGCCGACGCGCTCGGGCTGGGCCGGGTACCGCTGGTAGGTCCGGGGACCGGGGGGCTGCTCGCGCTGGCTGTTGCCCGCACCGATCCCGGACGGTTTCCCATCGTGGTGGACCGAAGCGTTCGGATCGGTTCGAAGCGACGCGAAAGGCTCCGGGCGGAAGGGTATCCGGCCTTCGCGCCCCGTCTCGACGGAGCCCATCTCGCCTCGGTCTGGCACTGGGTCCGCAGCCGGTTCATGTACCGGGCGCCCGATGGCAGCACGGCGGAGGACCGGCTCCGGATGGACCTGCCGTCGCCCCAATGGCTCAGCGATCTGGCGGTCGAGATACTGCGTCGCGGTCCCGGGCACGCAGACCTGGCAAGGGCCGCGCTGGCGCGGGACCCGGGCCCTGCTATCCGCACCGTGTCGGAGGCGGGTTCCCTGCAGGAGGTCGACTTCGGTCCGCCGGAGGCGCCGTCCAATGGGTTGGCGCCAGCGGTGGCGGCATCCGGCCGCCTTGGCGCCGCCCCGCCGAGGCCACCGCAGCCCGCTTCGCGACCCGGCCGGATCTCGCGAATGTTCGTCGACACACCGCAAGGTCAACTCCATCTCCGCCAGTCGGGAGCCGGGGGGCGACCCCTGCTCATGATCCACCAGTCGCCCGGTTCGGCCGAGAGCCTGGAGCCGATGATCTCGCATCTGGCCTCGGACCGCCTGGTCCTGGCGCCCGACACCCTCGGCAACGGGCACTCGGACAAGCCGCCGGTCGATCACGCCGAGATCGGCTACTACGCGGATGTCCTGGCGGCTGCGCTGGACGAACTGGGCGTCGACAGGGTGGATGTCTGGGGATCCCACACGGGCGCCCTGATCGCCATGGAGTTCGCCGTCCGGTATCCGGATCGCGTGCGGCGTCTCGGCATGGACGGGATAACGCTGTTCGATCCGGCCTTCGTGGAGGAGGCCCTGGCGAACTACTTCCCGCCCCTGGAGCCGGACATGCACGGCCTGCACCTGCTCAGGGCCTGGCTGATCCGCCTCGACATGTACCTGTTCTGGCCTTGGTACAACCACAGCGCGGGAGGCGCCAACGTCAGGCCGCTACCCGAGGTGGGCGCGCTCAAGCAGTGGGCCGACGACCTGCTGGCCAGCGGGCGCAGTTGGCGCGTGGCCTACCGGGCCGCCTTCGAATACCCGACCCGGGATCGCCTTCCCCTGCTTGCCCGTCCGACGCTGCTCGCCACGTCCCCGGTCGATCCGCTTCGCTTCTACTCGGAGGAGGCGGCCCGGATCAGCGATTCCATCACGGTGGCCGAGTCGCAGGGTTACGTGACTCCCGAAGCCGCGCGGCACACAGCCGAGTTGTACCGGGCGTTCTTCGACCGCCCCTACCGATAGGAGAGACGATGTCTGACCCCGGAACCGCCCTCGGGATCTCTATATGCGGGGTTGAGAGCCTCGACGGGGCCCTCGAGTACTACCGCGATCTGGTGGGGTTGGATGTCCTGGAGGACGGGACCTGGGCTGGCAAGGACTTCGAGGATCATTGGCACCTTCCCGGGGGAAGCGCGGCCCGGGCCGCGCTGGTCGGCTTCGGCGACAGCCCGGTCGGTCGGGTGCTGTTGGTCGAGTTCGACGCCGCCCACCGGGTGAGGGTGAGACCGCACAAGGAGAGGGCCTTCTACGGGCTCTTCAACCTCAACTTCTACTGCTACGACATACCGGCGGCGGTGGTGGAACTGAAGGCACGCGGCTACGAGGTGTGGAGCGATCCGCTCACCTACAACGTCTCCGCCCAGGCTGGCCAACCGACGGAGGTCCTCTACGACGGGCCGGACGGGATCATCATCAACCTGGTGCAACCGGCCGGAGGAGGGGGTACGGCCGTGGCGGAGATGAAGGCGTACCTGGACTCGCACGGTGTCACCTCCCGCGGCTTCACGGAGGTCGCCACCTCCTCCCATCGGGTCAAGGACCGGGATCCGGCCTTCGCCTTCCATCGGGATGTGCTGGGCCAGGAGATCTTCATCGACGCCACGCTCGGGTCCGAGTCCACCAACCAGCTCTGGACCCTGCCCGACGAGGCCCGGACCAGGGCCACCTTCATGAGGGGTTCCCATCCGTTCGGCAAGGTGGTGCTGAGCCAGCCTCTCAACTACCGGCCGCCGGACTTCGTTCCCCGAGCCGTCGCTCCCAACATCGGTTACCTGGCCATGGTGTTCCCGGTCCCCGACCTCGCCGCGGCCTTGGACGCCGCCGACCTGGCACCCGATGGTGTGATCAACAGTCCCACCGAACTGACCATCCCTGGTGTGGGGAAGCGGACCATAGCTGTCATCAGGGCTCCCGGGAGTGGCGCAAGGTACGAACTCATGGAGGATGACGTTCCCCAACCGTAGGTGGTTGGCCTCGGATCGGGCCTTACGTATACTAGAAACCACTATACGTATACGTAACGGAGAAGACCATGAAGCAGAAGCTGACCGTGACCGTGGAGGCCGAGCTGATCCCGCTGGCGAAGAGGTACGCCCGCTCCCGAGGAGTCTCAGTCTCAGCCCTGATCGAGGAGTCGCTGCGGGATATCACGAAGGCGGCGACACCATCCTTCTCCTCCAGGTGGCGAGGCAAGTTTCGCGAGGCTGAACGGGACGACCAGCGTTACGAAGCGCTGGCTCGGAAGTACCTCCGCTGATGCTCCTGGACACGGACGTGCTCATCGACATCGCCCTCGACAGGCACCCGTTCGCGCAGCCGGCTGCGGACCTCGTGGACCGGATCGAGCAGAGCCGCAGGAGAGCATTCATAGCATGGCACTCCGTATCCAATCTCTACTACATCGTCGCGCCGGTGCACGGCGGGACACGAACCCGCGACTTCATCGTCGATCTCACGCGGATCGTCGAGGTGGCGACCACAGGCACCGAGGCCGTCCGGTACGCCGCCGGACTCCCCATGGCGGACTTCGAGGACGCCTTGCAGGTGGCCGCCGCGCATGGGTCTGGGGCTCGGCACATCGTCACCAGAAACATACGGGACTACAGAAGATCCCCGATCCGAGCCATGAGCCCGGCAGAGGCTCTCAGCGAACTGTTCTGACGGAAGGGCTTCCGACCGGCCACATAGCAGTGGGTGGCAACGTCGCGTTGGGGTCAGCGACACGGGCGGGCATGCGCGCGGGTCTCCCTTCCTAGACCGGGGGAGGCGCGGGGGCGCGCGGGGTGTACTCGGTCGCCAGCAGCGCCTTCCCGGATGGGCTGAGCACGGCGGCGCCCACACCCACGAGGGTTATGGCGCCTCCGGCGACGTGTACCGGCGTGACGACCTCTCCTAGGAAGAACCAGGCCATGGCAGCTGCCAGGAATGGCAACGCCAGGTTCATGAGGGGCGGGACGTTGGCCGGCACCCAGCGCAGGCTCCAGGTGAGCAGGATGGCGCCGATGTCGCCCGGCACGACCACGACACCGAGCACCTGCAGCATGTCCGGGCCGGTAACGTTCAGGCCATCCTGGCGGGTGAACAGGCAGAATAACGACACGCACAGCCCGCTGACCAGCAGCATGCCCATCGTCAGCGGGATGGTGTGCATCATTCCCCGGGCCAGTTTCATGGTCACTAACTGCACTGACCAAGAAACGACGGACGGGGCCCTCGAGTACTACCGCGATCTGGTCGGTTTGGATGTCGTGGAGGAAGGGACCTGGGCCGGCAAGGACTTCGAGGATCATTGGCACCTTCCCGGGGGAAGCGCGGCCCGGGCCGCGCTGGTCGGCTTCGGCGACAGCCCGGTCGGTCGGGTGCTGTTGGTCGAGTTCGACGCCGCCCACCGGGTGAGGGTGAGACCCCACAGGGAGAGGGCCTTCTACGGGCTCTTCAACCTCAACTTCTACTGCTACGACATACCGGCGGCGGTGGTGGAACTGAAGGCACGCGGCTACGAGGTGTGGAGCGATCCACTCACCTACAACGTCTCCGCCATACCCCCACACCACCCCGTGTAGTGGAAACACCCCACTCCCGCACACCCCCTGACCAGGCAAAACGTAAACACCCGCAAAGTCGGCTCAGAGTCGAAATTGCGAGGAGCCGCGCGTCGCGCAGATTTTGGTGAAGTCCCTGGACGGATCACCAACGGTCGCGGTCGGGAGTGCAAGCGTTGAGAGGATCCCCGCTCCAACGTGACGTGCCGGTTACTTCACTACAGCGAGGCAGAGAGGTGTAGAGTTGTTCACATATGTGCGCGGGAGCAGCCGAGCCCCCGGGCGGACTGAGAGAGGAACCGCACATGTTCAGGAAAAGTACCGGGCTCGCTGCCGTCATAGTGCTGAGCGTCGCTGTCGGTGGGGCGGTGCTGGCCACCTCTGGCAGCTTCGATCCTCACGGGAAGCCGCCGACCAAGGGTTATGTGGCGGTCGAGGCGTACAAGTGGCTGCGAGACAACGCCCCGGATGCGATTGCCGGCTGTGAGAAAACGGTCGACCGGTTTGACGACCTGCGCCAGCCGGGGGTGTCGAAGTTCAAACGGGAGGCGATAAACTGCCTGGACTCGGTGGGGTTCTTCGACAACTATCCGGTGGCGGACCCGGCACCTGGACCTGGACAGGACGTCGGTTCCGGGACATCCGTTGAGGCGCCGGTGGTTCAGGTTCCCTCCGGCACTTCGACGGAGCTTGCGGTGGTCTTTGAGGCGGTCGTTCGAGTTGGGGAGACGAGGGCGTATGACTTCGGTATTCGCACGAAGGATCCTCGGGGTAGTTGGATTGAGGCGTGCAAGACGTTCAGGAACACGTCCGGTCGGGCTGGACCGGCAGTATTCGAGCAGGGGTTTTCGGGTCTGGAGCCCGAGACCGTGTACGAGGTCCGGTATCGGTATCGCAACTCGTCGCAGTGCGGTCGCGGCTCTCCCACCGCGTGGTCCGCGATAGGGGAGGGCACCACCGGCGCCGAGGAGTCCGGGAGTTCTTCGGGGTCATCCCGTGAGGCGCCGGTGGTTCAGGTTCCCTCCGGCACTTCGACGGAGCTTGTGGTGGTCTTTGAGGATGTCTTCGTTCGAGTTGGGGTGAGGGCGTATGACTTCGGTATTCGTACAAAGGATCCTCGGGGTAGTTGGATTGAGGCGTGCAGGAGGTTCAGAAACCCGCCCAGTGGGGCTGTAGCGGCAGTAATGAGGCCGCGTTTTTCGGGTCTGGAGCCCGAGACCGTGTACGAGGTCCGGTATCGGTATCGCAACTCGTCGGAGTGCGGTCGCGGCTCTCCCAGCGGGTGGTCCGCGATAGGGGAGGGCACCACCGGCGCCGAGGAGTCCGGGAGTTCTTCGAGGTCATACCGCGCGGGAGACGCTATTCCTGGTTTCCCGGCCGGGTTCAGCGCTCTGTCGGGGGCTTTCAGAAACGGTGTGCAGGTTACCGCTGTTGGCGGAGTGGTCACTATCACGATGAGCAACGGCGGAACGGCGGAGTACGCCGACGCGACGTACACGTGTGCATCGGCAGGAGGATGTGTGATCGAGGACGGCCGCGTGATTCGCGGGATAGTGATTGCATCATGAAGCGCCGGAGGCCAGCGGTAGGACCGAGCACTCGGATGTCGTGAGCGGTGCGATGTGG
Source organism: Candidatus Spongiisociaceae bacterium (assembly GCA_965219685.1). Classification (GTDB taxonomy): domain Bacteria; phylum Actinomycetota; class Acidimicrobiia; order Spongiisociales; family Spongiisociaceae; genus JAPPFW01. The sequence goes on from CBDCOH010000002.1 coordinate 4,044,977, forward strand.
GGGATTGTCAGAGCGCCCCTCAGACTGCGTCCGGGGCGCGGGAGGGGGGTAGTCGCTTGATGGTCCGTCTGCTCACCGGCATAGGCGTATTGGTTCTGTTGACGGTTCTTAGCCCTCGCGCTGAGACAGCGATCGCCGGACCGTTGGAGGCTGCGGAGCGGCTCCTGGCTTCGGCGAGCGATCCGTTGGGTGACGTGGGCGATGACTGTGATGTTCATGGCGGGTCTCAGGAAGGCTGTTTCTCAGTGCCTGTGAAGGCTGGCCCGTTCGTTGACGAAGCGTCTGCTAGTCGATTGGGTCCGACGGCTCAGCAGACTGAGGTCCGTACCGGGTTATACGAGGATGTCAGCGAGGATGACATCTTCCATGCGAGCATACGGAGGCTGGCTTCGCAGGGGATCTTTGCCGGTACGGACTGTGCGGAGGGCAGGTTCTGCCCTTCGGATCCTGTTGAGCGCTGGGTGATGGCGGTCTGGATGATAAGGGCGGTCTTGGGTGATGATCCGCCGCCCGTCTCCATTACACGGTTTGACGATGTGGAGACCACTGAGTGGTGGGCTCCGTACGTCGAGCAAGTGGCGGATTGGGGGGTCACGACGGGTTGTAAGCTTGCGCCGCTGCGCTTCTGCCCGACGGCCCCGGTCACACGCGGTCAGATGGCTGCGTTCTTTTCTCGCGCGCTCGGTCTCGATCGAGGGTCAGCGGAGTTCTTCGTGGACACTGGTGATACGGTTCATCGGGAGGCTATTGTGGCTCTGGCCGCGGCGGGGATCACCCAAGGTTGCAGGGTTGAGCCACCTAGTTACTGTCCTGACCGACGTGTGACGAAGGGTCAGATGGCTGCGTTCTTGGGGCGGGCTCTCGATCTCGGTGTTCAAGTCAGGACCGCACGACTCGCACCGGAGGACGAGGCGGACTTTAAGCTGCGTGTGGTCCCGTACGTTCTGTCCGCTGAGTCCTATTCCTTGGACTTCGCGGAAGATGGTCGTTTCGTTGAGTACGGTAGTGGCTACAGGGCTCCCGGCCGTTTCGAGTATCGGGCTATCGGATCGAAGTCTGGCATCCTAGTCCAGACCTATGATGACGGCGGTTTCGGTGGGTCGTGCACGACGTCACTTTCGTTCAGCACGCGATGGGCCGGGAGCCTTGAGTATACGTGTGATGACGGCTCACGTAGTCGGCAGAAATGGCGGATCGCTCCTATCCCCGTGCGGCCTCCGCCGGACGTTCGGCCTATCGAAGAAGGCTCGACGGTGTTGCAGGTTTCGTTCGTTGATTCCTTCGAGGCGAACGAAACCCGTGCCTACGACTATCAACTCAGGTCCACAAGTGAAACGGGCCCATGGACTTCAACGTGTGACACGATTACGAACGTCAGTGGCCACCAGATCCGGTCCCGGGCGGGAAGCCAACTCCGGGAGTTATTGCCGGGCACGGAATATCACATCCGCTATCGGTACCGTGGGTCGTCATCATGTGGCACAAGCGTGAACCGTCCGTGGTCGCACACCGCCACCATAACCACCAACGGCCCTCCCACTGTTCGACCACCCAGCTTTGCGGAGGAAAGCTCCACGACGCGGCGCATGGTCGAGGGAGCAGGCCCCGGCGTCGACGTCGGAGGGCCTGTCTCTGCTCAGGGTGTGGGTCCTGTCACCTACTCGCTTGAAGGACCCGACGCGCAGAGTTTCTTGGTTGCGAGTCACTCGGGCCAGATCCGTACGAACAACACCTCGATGTACGACTACGAGACAAAGAGCCGCTATCACGTCGTGGTTCGAGCCGTCGACGGCAACGACGTGAGCACGACGACTGATGTTGACATCGTTCTGGGCGACTTGAAGCCGGCTTGCCGGAGTATTCCGGACCTCAGGCTCAGGGCCGGTGACCGAAGCGTGACTGCTCGGTGGAGCCGGCCGGATCGTCAAGACGGCGAAGCAGGGATCCTCGGATACCAAGTACAGCTGCGCCGAGGGTCGAGCAGTTCATGGGGTGATGACCGGATCATGCCCGGACCCCAGTTCCCAGGGGTGGCATACACCGGGCTCCGCAACGGGGAGGCTTACCAGGTACGGGTGCGCCCGTTGAACAACGAGGGATACTGCTCGTGGACCCGCTCCACTACCGCGACGCCGACGACCGCTCTAGCACCTTCGGACCCCCAAGACCTAGATGACCGCCTGGATGAACGCTGGATCGGCACACCCGACCATCATCTGACGTTCTCCGCGCCGACCAGGTGTCGGTACACGTCGAACGGCTCGATCTCTGATGCGTATTGTAACTACCGCAGAACCTCCCCCGATGAGGGCGAGATCATATTGGAGTTCGACGATCCATCCCGTGGCTATTGCAGTGTCGCGCTGGCCTTTTCGTCTTTGACGTCAGGTTCCTTCCTGGATGAATGCTGGAACGCGGGTGTGAACGCTGGTGAACCCCCCTCCGAGTTCGTTGTTCCACCACACGCGCCCCGCACAGCCGACGAACTCAGAGAGTTACTCGCACGAGATGGAGTACCGACAGTCACGACTGCTCCTAGAGATAGAGACGAGTTTCTTCGTCTATTCGCAGGTAGGACCAACCTCATTCCCGGTGTAGTAATCGGAACCTTCTTCTTTAAGAGCCACTCCCTATCTGCCATACCCGAAGTCGTCCCTAGTGAGAAGAGTCAAGCAGCCTATGCGACCATTCTGAAATACGATTCGATAGGCAATCGAGAATCGGCAGCGTTCCATCGTTGGGAATACAGCATGACAGGACCCACCCGAGGGTTGCTCACCGTTCTACCAAACGGTGGTAGCGGAGGCTATCAGTTCTCGCTTGACTTTCGAACTGATGGAACCATCGGTATCACGGTAACGGACGATAGCGGCCAATCGGTTGACTGGATTAGCCGAACCTTTGAAGGGCTTGGAGCAGCGGGCGAGTTGATGGACTCGGTACCGATTATCCTTCCGACTCCTCCTATCGCGCCGATGAGCCTGGATCAGCCGGACTTCGCACCGGACGATGACGAGACTTACTTTGCTGATCACTACTTACGGTTCCCTCCCTCGACGCGCTCGTGGAGAGATGTGGAGGCCGTTCTAGGAGGTAGCAGCCTCCATAGGCTCTTTCACAACTGGTCGTCACACAAGTATACGAAGACCGGACACAACCGGGGACGGATTAGCCTCACGTTTGGTGAATTCGATCCGAATCACCCAGAACGTGACCATTCCCTACCGGACGAGTTCTATCAGCGCTTCGAGGGTGCCGTTTGGGAAATCGATATCGAGTTTCTGTCGGAAGACACGATTCGAGTTAACGCGCAATTGTTCATCAGGGGTTCCGAAACAGGTTTGGGAGTCAGTCGCACAATCAACTACGACGGCGACCGAGTAGGACTCGACGAGTTCCCATTAGAGGTTGTGCCCCCGGAGAAGCCGCCACAAGAACCAGGTGAGGACATTCCGGGCGTTGACGTGGCACCAGTAGTATCGGTGTCCGGGATAGGTCAGGACGACGTTCAACTGTTCCTTGTACGGAACTCTGGTGAAGCGGAAGCCGCGTACAGTCCAGGGGACTGGCTTGAGCCTAAGGATGGCGCAGTACAGAGGATGATGATCGTCGGATCTACACAGGTCTCCGCCAGCCTTCCTCAGGATGCCACAAGATACGTTCTCGCGTTCTCCCGAGGAACGACTCGTGGCAGGTTAGGCTCGGTGAGCGGACTCGGCCCAGCAGCAGTCGTTGCTCTCAGACCGAATGCTACAGGCTTGCTCCGAATGCGCACCGCAGAACCGGAGTTCGCCCAAACCTCCAACAGGACAAGTCTGACACTACTGCAGGTCGTCTGCATGCAGCAAGAACAGGACATACCGATTAGAGGAGCACGGTACTTTTCGAAGCCGAAGCAGGCTACCAGCACCGTGCAGATGTGCCAACGCGATTGTGTCTTGAACCGGAACGAACAGATCCAGAGTTGTGTATGGGAGTGCGAAGGCCATCCTTCACGCCCGGCATCATCTGACCCGAATTTGGCGGGTGTTTTGCGTTTTGCCTGGTCAGAGGGGGTTTGGCGGTGGGGTGTTTCCACTACATGGGCGGTGTGGGGGGCCGGTGGTGGGGTTAGGGGGTTAGGTGATGGTGGGGTTGTCCCAGGTGCGGGTGTCTGCTCCGATGGCGGTGAGGATTCGGGTTTGCAGGGGGCTGCGCCGGCTGGTGACCTGGATTCGGCGGCGGTTGGCGGTGAGTTGGTGGCGGCGGATTCGGTTGAGGTCGCGCAGGGCTCGGGCGGCGGTGAGGTGCTGGTCGCCGAGGTCGGGATCGCGGATGTCGGCTGCTGCGAGGGCGTGGTTGATGAGGGTTTCGATTAGGGCGGCGTAGACGCAGACCGCGACGTGGCCGCGGACTCGTTGTTCGGTCCAGTGCCTGACGGGGCGGAGCCTCAGGAAGTCTTTGAGGACCCTGAAGCGGGTCTCGACTGCTTGCAGTTGGCGGTAGTGGTCCACGACTTGGGCGGTGGGGGCCTGGGCGGGTGTGAGGCTTGTGGCTAGCACGTAGCGACCGGCGAGGAGTTCTTCGTATGTGTGGGTGTCTTCGTTGTAGTGGTAGAGAAACCGTCCAGCTCCGATCTCGATGTCGAAGAGCCGTCCGGCGCCGCCGGAGGCGAGGATACGCTGCGCGGCCGCCCCGATTTTGGCGGGGTCCTTCAGCTTGCCGGCGCGGACGCGCAGCTCCAGCGCCCGCAGTTTTGCCTCCGCCGCGGCGATGATGTGGGCTGTGCGGGCGGCGTCTCGGCGGGCGCGGCCGTCGGACTCGACCACAACCGCCCGGGTGCCGTCCTCGAGGCTGATATCAGCGGCGCGGCAACGGTACTGGTCTATGTCGACCCAGACGGTGTCGTCGTCGATGGCCGCAAGGGCTTGGTTGCTGATACGGTCACGACGCAGTTTCGTGGCCAATATGTGGTCGAACCCGGCTTCGGCGACCACTTCGATGTTGGCTGCCGACATCAGGCCCCTGTCAGCGACCACACAGATACGGCCCACCGCGAACCTCTCGGCCAGGTCGCTCAACACTGCCGCCAGGGTGATGACATCGGCGGTGTTGCCCGAGAACACCCGATGAGCGATCGGGATCCCGTCGGAGGTGCACAGCAGGCCGATCACTATCTGGGGCCGATCAGCACGATGGTCCCGCGAGTAACCGAACGCCCGGGATGGGAAACGCCCAGACGGGCGGGTCGAACCCTCGAAATATGTGGAAGTGAGGTCGTAGCAAACCAGCCGCAGGTCCAGGTTCGTCAGGTCGCACAACCGCGAATACAGATGTGTCTCCGTGTCGTCCTTGGAAGCGGCGACCGCGTCCAGGGCCCGGTAGTACTGATCAATCGACGGAGCCGACCAGCCCTCGGGCATGACCACATCCGCCCCGGCCCACTCAACCAGTTGCCGCTTCGAGCACGGTGCCACCAACCGGTTGGCCACCATCGCGAATACCGCATGCTCCAAGGCCTTCGCGCCCCGTCTAGCGCCGACCTGAGCGAACCACTCGTCGAGGCCGAGCCGCTGCCACACCGCCCACACCGCCGCTACCGCCCCCACCCCAGGCGCCCCCTCAGCTTCCAACGCCCCCACATCGACACGTTCGCGGCGTAGATGACGCTCCAGCGCGGCCACGATCCGTTCCAGCTGGCCGGACTCCCGCAAAGCGGTCACCTCCCCCAGCCGCAAAAGAGTCCGGTGACCGACCTTCGACCCTTGGCGGAAAGACTCCACCAAAGACAAATACTCGTAAACCTTGTCGCCCCTGCGACGGCGGGTCGTCTTTACGAACATGGCCAGAACAATACCACTAACAGCCCATCTAATCAACGATATGTCGCCCCTACATTCTCGCACCGGAACGGTGTTCTACACCACAAAACCCCAGGTCAGCGAACCAACCACCCCCACAAAGCCCCCCAACCCGCCAAACTCGGGTCTGATCAACTACCGGCCAGCCAGACCGAGAGCCGCGGACTGTCAACAAGCCGATAAGGGGCAACGAGACGAGAAGACGAATACCTCCACGTCTTAGCCTAAACGGGGGGAGGGGCGGGCGCGCGCGGGGTGTACTCGGTGGCCAGCAGTGCCTTCCCGGATGGGCTGAGCACAGCGGCGCCCACGCCTACGAGGGTTATGGCGCCTCCGGCGATGTGAACCGGCGTCACGACTTCTCCGAGGAAGAACCAGGCCATTGCGGCCGCCAGGAATGGCAACGCCAGGTTCATGAGGGGTGGGACGTTGGCCGGTACCCAGCGGAGGCTCCAGGTGAGCAGGATGGCGCCGATACCGCCCGGCACGACCACGACACCGAGCACCTGCAGCATGTCCGGGCCGGTCACATCCAGGACGTCCTGGCGGGTGAACAGGCAGAACAACGACACGCACAGCCCGCTGACCAGCAGCATGCCCATCGTCAGCGGGATGGTGTGCATCGTTCCCCGTGCCAGTTTCATGGTTACGAACTGCACTGACCAAGAGACTACGGACAGGGCGCCGAGGGCGATACCGAAGGGGTTGCCGTCCGGTCCCGTCGACCCCCCGAGTATCACCACCGCGGATCCGAGGATGGCGACCAGGGTCCACAGGCGGAACCTCATCCCGGGGCGTTCCCCGAACAGCGGGATCGCCCACAGAGCGATGAACACCGGGTTCAACATGGTCAACAGCGAGATGTCGGCAACCGAGGTGAACTTCACGGCGATCATGAACATCGTGGTCGAGATGGCGTTGAAGAAACCGGCCCAGGCCGGGACCTTCCACTCGCGGCCACGCGGCAGCGCGAGGTCGAAGCGGCCGAATAGCGCGATCGCGGAGAACGTTGCCACGATCCCTATCCAGGACCGCCAGAACGCGAACACCGGCCCGGAAGCGGATGATGCCTGGATGAAGACGGGGGCTGTGCTGAACGCCACGACCGACGTGGCGATCAGAATCAGGGGTCTGCGCGATCCCAGGTCGCGGAGCCCCATGATGGCTGCAGGGGGGTTCAGCACCGTTCAGAGAGAACGAAGCATGGGACGCCGACCTCGTTGATCGATCAAAGGGGTTGCCGGATCTCGAAGCGCTCCTCGTTGGGACCGGCCAGGATCGCGATCCGGTATCGATCGGATCCCACCGCTACCTCTGCGGGACCTGCCAGGAGCTCGTCGGGGCCGGCGCGGCTGACTACCGCGTCCACGTCGCTCACGTCGTGCGTATAGAGGGAGATACCGAGGTTGCGGGGATGCATCCGGCCGACCAGGCGGCGCCCGGTGCCTTCGTAGAAGTGAACCAGCAGGTACTTGCCGCTCGGGTCGGGAGGGACGTTGAGGACCAGGAAGTGCATGGGTGTACCGGGTGGAGCCCCGACCAGTTCGTTGGCGACGTCGAGCAGATCATCCGACACGTCGGCGGCGCTCCGCACGTTCATGCCCAGTACCTCCCCGTAGAACCTCCTGCTGTCCTCGGGGTCGTCGCAAATGACCGACACGGTCGCGATCTCGCTGTAGCGGGCACCGGGCGGTTGCACCCGGTGGGAGGTTGCGGGGTGGTTCACGGCCACCATGAGCAGGAACGGGACCCCGTCGGGGCCGGTGAACAGGAGCTCCTCGGTCTCCGTGGGGCCGATCACGTAGTGGATGGGGCGGGAGCGGGGCGGGAACCCCGCTTCGGTGATCTCGGAGATGGCCTCGTCGAGGTCGTGGTTCACGTAGAAGTCGATCGCCTTGGGGCCGACATCGACCGCCGAGTCAGGGCCGTCTAGGTCGTCACGGACTCGCTGCGTGGCCGGCGGATGGTGCTCCACCAGCCTGAGTTGACCGCTGGGATAGCTCTCGTAGGACAGGTGGGTTATGCGCGCCGATACTTCCGCGTCCAGCCCCCAGAGATCCGCAAGGTCACGGCTCGCCTCCCACTCGGCTTCGATGCGGAGTCCCACCACATCGCGGAACAGGCCCAAGGCTTCCTCGGTGTCGGTCACACCGATCGTCACTATTCGCAGCGGCCCGACGGACATGTCAACCCTCTCGGAAGAAACGAGGCCCATCTTATTGGCAGGGTTCGCCGAGGATCGCGTCGCGGAGTTCGGATCGGGCGGTGCGGGCATCTCCGACGGTGAGGCCGAAGACCTCCGGCATGTGCGAGTAGAAGTTCCCGCAGTTCACCGGAACCACCTCCTCGACCTCGTCGACCGCTGCGAGATCCTCCCCGACCCGGTCGGGCGTGCTCACCAGCACGAAGTCGCGGACAAGGTCGTCGGGCAACAGGCGGGCAGCCTCGGTCCACAGTTCTCGCTCCACGAGGGCCGCGAATTCGTCCCTCAACTCGTCGCCGGCTGCATCGGCCAGGCGGCCCATGTACCACGGCCGCGACATGGCGACCGTCACGTCGGCGCGGGCCCGGCGCAGAGACTCCTCCTCGTCAGGATGGACAGAAACCACCATCCCGGTGCTGAGGTAGAACGGAGCGGCCGGATCCCGAGCCTCCTTCACGATGGCGACCCGATTGCGCATGACGCGCCTTGCGGTCATGAGGTGCATCACCAACCCGTCGGTGGCCTGCGCCGCCCATCGCACCGTAAGGGGTCCCTGCGCCCCGATCACCACCGGTGTGTGGTCGCGGTCGAGGCCGAACCCGGGATGGGCGGCCCGGTAGTGCTTCGTGGCCACCTCGACCGGTGCGCCGACGGGGCCCCGCAACACTCCGAGGATGCACTCGGTGAAGTCGCGCAGGCGTCCGAGCGACGGCCGGTACCCGACTCCGTGTGCATCCTCGTTGGTTGTGGGGGTGCCGATCCCCAGCCCGAGTGCGAACGCGCGGTCGAACGAGGCGATGCTCGCCGCGGCCAGGGCGGTCTGCAGCGGTGAGCGGGTAGGCAGGGCTACCCCGATGCCGAGCGGCACGCGGTCGGTGGCCGCCACCGCCAGCGCAGCGTCCACGAATCCGTCCCGGCCGGGGATATCGGCTGACAGAACACTGCTGACCCCGGCTCGCTCGGCGCGCACGCAGTCCCCGTACCAGTCGCGGGATGAATCCGACAAGGCTCTCGAATAGCCGACCGATGCCATGTGTGTCCTCGTTATCGTTGGGTCTAGAGTCAGCGCAGAGAGCCTAACGGCCTGGTTGCGAGACGGGAGGGGAAGTGACGTCGATGGCAAGCGGGGCACGGCGAGTTTTCTTCCGGCAGACCAAGAGGAGAGGCCGATGATCTCACCAATATCGGTAGCGACGGTCGGGGTCACCGACCTCGAGGCTTCTGTCCGCTTCTACCGCTCGCTCCTGCAATGGGAAGTTGTGGCAACCGGAGAGGTTCGCGGACCGGACCTCGAAGCGCTCTGGCGGATGCCACCAGGTCTCGCCGGGCGGGTGGTGGTACTGGGTGCTCCCGGCCTACGGCTCGGACGGATCCGCCTCGTCGAGTGGGACGAACCCGGGGAGTTGGTCCGGGATCCTCTCCGCAACCAGGACTTCGGTCACTACGCGCTGAACTTCCGGGTAGCCGACCTCCAAGAGGTCTGGGAGCGGTTGGAGGCGATCGGAGGTAGTGCGCGCTCGAGGCCCAACACCTGGGTGGTGGCCGAAGGCATCCTCGCTCACGACTCGCTGTGCTACGACCCGGACAGCATCACCTGCGACGTCTTCGAGCTTCCCGATGAGGGGCCGCTCGGTCCTCTGGGCGACCGTCCGTCCAGCGAGTTGCAGACCATGGCGATCCGCCCTAGCGACATGGCCGCCACGACGGCGTTCTACACGGGACTCGGCTACGAGGTCTGGTACGACCACAAGACCGACGGCATCGAGGGATTTCTGCACCTTCCGGAGGGGACCACGCTTCACAACGTCAACCTCCATATGCCCTCGATCTGCCGCAACGCTCGGGTCGAACTGGCGGCCTACCTGGGGTATCCGGGCGTGAACGTTGCTGATCGGGCTGTGCCGCCCAACATCGGGGTCATGTCGATCAGCTTCGAGACCGACGACTTCGACCGGGACACGGCGCTGGTCGAGGATCTGGGGGCAGGATCGGTTGGGCGGTCGGACGGGATCGAGATCGCGCCCTACGGACCCACCCGGATCGCCACCTACCTGGGACCGGACGGCGAGGCCGTCGAATTGGTGGAGGTCTGATGCACATCCCTGGCGTACCGTTCGAGGAGATGACCACGGAGATGCGCCGGCGGGCAGCGGCGGGCGCCGAGGTGGCCGGGGACATGCGCTTCATGCAGGCCATCGCGGCCGCCCCCCACATGGCGGAGTTCTACTTCGACGGTTTCTACGAGCAGGTGTTCTTCGGCGGCGAGGTGCCGATAGTGACCAAGGAATTGGTCCGGCTCCGCCTCTCCAACCTGCACGGGTGCGCCTTCTGAAACCGCACCAACCCCGTCTCGGCGAGACGGCACGGAGTAACCGAGGAGCAGATCGAGGCGGTGGCCGGGGACATCGACACCGGTCCGTTCACCGAAGCTGAGAAGGCGGCGCTGGCGCTGGCCACGGTCCTGTCCAACGCGGTGCAGGACGGCGTGGTCGACGAGCACCTGGCGGCCGAGCTGCGCCGCCATTACACCGATGGCCAGATCATGGAACTGGCGATGGTGATCGCCATCCTCGTGGGAATGGCCCGCCTGCTGTTCGCGCTCGATCTGGCCGACCGCGAGGACGCCTGTCCGGTTGCTTACTCTCGGATCACCGAAACTAAGTCAGGTTTGGCTCGTGGAGATCAGGTCCTTAGCCGTCCTTTCAATAGCTGAGCATGGTGGTGATGGCAGGTCACGGCTCGTCTCAAGTAACTGGCGGAGCGCGCGGCAACATGGTTGAGTCAGTAGTTGGTGCCCCCATCGTAGCTCAGTCTAGAGTCGGGTTACCAAGCACCGGGCCTGGAAGCGCGGACCCGGTTGATGTGGACCTTGCAGTAGGATAAACACTGAGGGTAGAAGAGGACAAGTAGAGATGGCCAACGCCAAAACACGTGATGCACGAGCGGGTTTCGAGATATACGTCGAGACAGGCGGGAGTCTTACACTAGATGAACTCAACGATCGCCTAGGCGGTGCAGGATATGGGAAGATTGCAGAACGTACACTTAACCACTATCGGAATCTACTCAGAGTAGGTTCTAATCGCTACATACCTATCAACCGCTTTGATGTTGCCCGTGCTTCTCGAGCTTACGAGAACCTGTCGTCGCTAGTTCGCTACAGGTATCGGAGTACTGAGATACCCGTTAGAACCCGCTTCATTAAGGCTCAGAGCCTGTTGGACGTCAGTGGACTTGCCGTAGCATCAGGTGATGTTGGGGTATTAATTCACTTTGATGATGACTCGATCAAAGAAGTCACCAACTTCAAACCCAACACTGGGAATATCGTAGTCTTGGAGTTTGGCAGCTCCAGTAAACCGATTCTGGGAATAGTAGTATACTGTGACTTATCGTCCACACCTCCTCTTGTTGAAGTGGAGTATACAGGACTCACTTCGCCACCCGACTTCGGGACTAATAGTGTGATTTCGGCCGAGCCTGTTCGGTTCATAGTCACGAGCGATACGCACGACAATAACGCCATCGATATAGTCGGACGACGCATCTACTACTTCTTTGAGCTAATTGAGGGGGTTCGGACGCTCTTGAACAAAGCCGGCCAAGATTCCGATGATGTCTACTATATACCACCACCGATAGTTAAGGAATTGAGTTTCGCCTCTCCGATACAGATCGTACTAGAGATACCGCCGATTCTGCTGCCTATTATACCCTGTCTAATTGTTGGGAAGCTAGCTCGACAATTCATAGAGATACGTCGGGTGTGGTACCAGGGATCTGTAGATAAGGCTCAGGGACTTCTTCTCTCACAGGCGCTAGAGAAAGAAAAGCAGGAGAAGGAAATTGTCGTCGAAACCAGGGAAGTTATCCGCCAGATACTGCCTAAGTCTCAGCTCTCAGATGACGAGATCGATAGGGCAGTGAAGGAGCAGATACTAGTAGCTCTTCGAGGACTAGTGGAAAACGGGATTACTAACATAGAGGCTCAAACACACCGTCAAGTAGTTGGTAGTGATAACGATGTCAAGTAGACATGTCGCCAAGCTACTGGATAGTAGAGGTACACCTTAACGTCTCCTATCTAGCAGATCGACAGTCAACGGTGATCCGGATGACTAACCGACTGAGGAATCGCGGATATCGAGCTGTCTGATGCGGGCGTCTGCCAGTTCTACATAAGTTGAGTCTGTATCGTACCCAACACCACGGCGCTTAGCAGCTTTAGCTGCTACTAAAGTTGTCCCTGATCCCATGAACGGATCTAGTACAAGATCTCTCTCGTAGGTGTACAACTGTATTAGGCGGGCTGGAAGCTCCAGTGGGAAAGGAGCCGGATGTCCTATCCGGCTGGCGTGGGCAGGAGGTATATCCCAAACATCAAGCGTTGCTTTCATGAATTCGGCCCGGTCGATAGTAGCCTTGTAAGGCAGTTTGTGTCTTCGTCTATGGGCAGGCGTAAGGGCTCGATCAAAGCGCCCTTTGCTGGCAATCACCACTCGCTCAGTCACATCCCGAAGCACAGGGTTGGTCGGACTCAACCATGATCCCCATGCACAGGAGCCATTAGCGGCCTTAGCTTTGCGCCATATGATCTCCCCCCGCAAGAGTAGACCGAGGTCATCTTGGAGTATACGGATCACATCGCTGCTAAGGCTGCGGTAGGGTTTGCGCCCAAGGTTGGCTACGTTGATAGCCATCCGTCCACCAGACTCCAACACTCGCGCACATTCAGTGAATACGTTGCGCAACAAGGTTAAGTACTCTGCGTATGACCTAGGTACTTGGCGGCCCGTCACTGCCTGCTCGTAATCTTTGCCGACGAAGTAGGGAGGTGAGGTGACCATGAGGGCCACGCTACTGTCTGGAAGTTCGGACATCTGCTGGCTATCGCCGTGAATCGCTCTTGGCTCTTCGAAGCCCTTCGCATACTCGACCGCGTCGTCGTCTGACAACTTGGGAGATGGGAATCGGGCGTAGAATGCAGAAGCATCGTGGCCCTCGCGCCGGGCAGTTCCGAAGCTGGTCGTCGCCGTTCGCTGGCGTGGTTGCCGTTTGCCGTCCACGACGTCCTCCTCCCGCTCGGCTGAGTCTACAGCCATCTGTACCTGCATATGTGTAATTACAAAGGTAGGAGCCGTGTGTGACAACCCGCCTTGCCGGCGAAGTCCCTTGCAGCCCGATCTGAGGTATGCAAGCAGAGATGTGCGCTTTGCGCACACCGCTTTGACTGTCGGTATGCTTCAGTTGCCGGTTATCAGGTACGAGAGGGTGCGGTTGGCGTTCATCGGTGCCCACTGCTTGAAACCTGCCCAGTGTCCCCAGCGCGGTCTCAGCCTGGCGGCCACCTTGGCGCAGGTCTCGTTGCGGACCCGCTCGGTCATCTCTACCCCGTCCTCGCCCGGGAGGGGCTTCTGGCCGCCCATCGAGGCGAACTCCTCGGCCGTGACGTCGATCAGTTCGTGGAAGTAGGCGCGGTAGTCGTCGGCCCATGACCGTTGGTCGGGACCCAGGTGCCCACCCATGACGATGTCGAAGTCCTCGGCCGCCAGAGCATCGAGCGTGTCGACTATCCCGGCCAGATCCGAGTCGGCCAGGTCGCGATAGGGGGCTACCCCCGGCTCGATGACATCGGAGAACACCAGCAACGTGCCCCCGTCCGTGTTTGCGAACAGGGCGATGTTCGAGTTGGAGTGGTTGGGTCCGAAGTACCGGGTCCTGATCTCGAGGCTCCCGAACCGAAGCGTATCCTCGTCGGCCACCAGGCGGGTCGGAAGCCGCAGGTCGTCGGCGCCCCTCCGGGCGATCCGCTCGGCTGCCAGCGGGTGGGCGATGATCTCGGCGTCCGGGCCCAGGATCCGGGCGCCGCAGGCATGGTCACGGTGGTCGTGGGTGTAGACGATGGCGACCACCGGTGCGTCGGTGACGGTGGCGATCGCCCTGCGGTAAGCGGCGGAGGCGGTGTCGTCTATAGGGTCGACGGCGCAGACACCCTCCGAGGTTACGAAGAAAGGGCTGGCATAGAAGCCCGTGCGCCACTTGAACAGGTGCACGCCCTTCCCCAGGTCCTCCAGGTCCCAGTCAGCCTCTCGTTCCGCCATCGGACATTCCTCTTTCCTGACCCGGCGCGGCGCGGGACACTGACGGATGATAGGTTTACGTCGGCGGCCGCGGTGACGCTCTAAGGTCAGCGGTCGGGAGGATTACCAGATGGCGAGCTTCATCCTACGCAGGGCGGTCGGCAGCGTGCTGGTGTTCTTCGCCGTCGCCATCCTCGTCTTCGCGATGATCCACCTCGCCCCTGGGGACATCGCTCAGCTGATGCTCGGAGTGAATCTAGACGCCACCATCATCGAGGAGCTCGCCCAGGAGCTCGGGCTGCGCCGGCCCTTCATCGTCCAGTTCGGTTCCTATATCGGTGACCTGCTGACCGGCGAGTTCGGTGAATCGGCCTTCTCGAAGCGGCCGGTCTGGGACATGATCAAGGAGCGGGCGCCGGTCACCCTGGAACTCGGCCTGGTTACAGCCGTCTTCGCCACGATCATCGCGCTGATCCTGGGTCTGATCGCCGCGGCCCTACCCGGCAGCTTCCTGGACGGGCTGATCCGGGTGGTGACCGTCGTGGGGATCTCGATCCCCAACTTCTGGCTGGGCCTGGTCCTGATCATGGTGTTCGCCATCTACATCCCCGGGATCCTCCCGCCCGGGGGGTGGACCCCTTTCACGCAGGACTGGGTTCTGAACCTGAAGAGCCTGGTTCTACCCGGCGTGGTGCTCAGCGTCGGAACGATCGCGGTGGTGGCCCGGACCTTGCGAGCCTCGATGCTTGATGCCCTCGAGCGCGACTACGTGATGTTCGCCCGGTCGATGGGACTCAGACGTCGCCGGGTGATCGGGACCGTCGCCTTCCCGAACGCCATGCTGCCCACCACCACCGTGATCGGCCTGCTGGTCGGGTACCTGGTGAGTGGTTCGGTCATCGTCGAGACCGTGTTCACGATTCCCGGCGTCGGTCAGTTGCTCGTCACCGCCCTCCGCACCCAGGACATCCCGGTCGCGATCGGAGCGACCCTGTTCGTGGCGGGCCTCTTCCTGCTGATCAATCTGCTGGTCGACATCTCCTACGCAGTGCTGAACCCGAGAATCCGCGAGCTCTACCTGCGAAGGGGGGCGGCCCGATGACTCCGGCTTCCGAAGGAACGGGACCGATCGGTGAGGCGGTTCCCCACCGTCAGCGGACCTGGCGGCGGTCCCTGGCCCTGGCGGTGCGAACCCTCAACCACAACTGGCTCACGAGGGTCGGCGCGGTTCTGGGTCTCTCATACATCCTGTTCGCATTGCTGGGTCCGGTCCTCACGCCCGATCCGCTCCAGCAGAGCAACGACATCCTTCAAGGCCCGAACGCTGCGTACCTGTTCGGTACCGACCAGTTGGGGAGGGACATGCTGGCACGAGCCGCAGCGGGTGCCCGCGTCTCGCTGCTCGTGGCGATCGCGAGTGTGATCGTCGGTCTGCTGCTGGCTGTTCCCGCGGGGATGCTGGCCGGGTTCCGGGGAGGAACCCTCCTGGACGAGATCATCATGAGGTCGGTGGACGTGCTCCTGGCCCTACCGCTCTTCGTCTTGGGCATGTTCGTACTGGGAGTGTTCGGGACCGGCGACACGCAGGTCGGCTTCCTGACCATTCCTGCCGCATGGAAGGTGGTGGTGCTGATCGCCATCGCCGCGACACCCTTCTTCGCGCGCGTGGCGCGAGCCGCCACCCTGACCGAGGTCGAGGAGGACTACGTGGACGCACTCCGGGTGGTTGGTGTTCCGGGCCGGGCGATCCTGTCCAGGGAGATCCTCGTAAATGTCCTTCCCCCGGTGCTGGTCCAAGCCTTCCTGTGGATAGCCATCGCCATCTTCGCCGAGGCCGCCCTCAGCTTCCTGGGCCTAGGCATCCAGGCACCCCAGCCCACCCTGGGCAACATCCTGTTCGACGCCACCAGCTACATGTTCGCCGGTGCCTGGTGGTTCTCGGTCCTGCCGGGCCTCGTCCTGCTGATGGCGACGGTCGCGTTCAACCTGGTGGGCGACGGCCTCAACGACCTCCTAGATCCGCGGCTCCGCCAGTAGTTGTCAGTTATCAGTTGGGCTGTATCGAACACTGGCTGTTACCGCGAGACTCAAACAGCGCTAAGTATCAACTACAAACTAGCAACTATCAACTAGAATACTAGCTGAACCGCTCGGCCAAGACCGCTACGTTCTCGACCTCTTCGAGGTTCCACACCAGCTCGACGAGTTCACTCGCCTTGATCCGACCGACGACCGGTACGGCCTGCTGGAGGAACTTCTCGACGCAGTCGTCCCGCGTGAGTGGATCGTCTGGGGAACCGTGGAACCGGCTGCGATGGATCGAACGCCGTATCGTCCGGCCGAGGGCCTTCACCTCGACCTCGTTCATCTCCGGGTTCTCGTGGGCGGCCACCGTGACCCGGGAGGCGATCGCGGCGCGTCCGGGATCCCCCAGCCCTTCGGGGTCCACCCACGACTTGCCGGAGGGGATGCCTAGTAGGAGGCTCGCGAAGGCGAGTGGGATGCTGCCCTGAGCCTCCCAGAAGGTCCGAGGGGACGGGTTGGCGAACGGGACGTAGATGTCCGGTCCGCGGAACACCACCGAATCCACCTCGTCGGGCCGTAGCCCTTCGCCGGCGATCATCTCGGCCAGCAACTGGAGGCCGCCCTGGAAGCCCCAACTGCCCACCCTGGGTTTCATCGAGAGGCGGTCGTGGACCGAGCGGAACCGGTGCGCGGTGTCCAGCATGACATCGGCCCGGTACTCGTCCCCGATAGTGGCTTCGAGGACTCCCGGCAGACCGCCGCCGGCCTCCGAGGCCAGCAGGACCGACTGGAGGCCGATCTGGCAGGCGTGCAGGTGGGGACTTACCCGGTAGGCGTTCTCGTTGCCCAGCCCGAAGGTCACTTCCATTCTCGGGGGCATCGCGGTCACCCAGGCAAGGCCGATGGCCCGCTCGGTCGTCTCGAGGTCGAGTCCCAGCATCCGGGCTGCCACCACAGCGACGTTGAAGTAGAGATGCCTGCGGGGATGTCCCCGGTAGACGCTGAAGACCCTCTCGGTGGCGGTGGCCGCGTCGAACACGCGGGTGTTCAGTTCGTAACCCAGGGCGGTGGCCGTTATGACCTCCCGGCCCGACGCGCCGACCATCTCGCCGACCGCCAGGGCCATAGCCGAGATCGGCGCGAACATGTGGACTCCGGGGCCTTGCTCCTCGAAGTCGGAGTCCGACGCCATCTGGGAGTTGACTCCCGCGGCCAGTCCCGCGCTCACCCGGGCGCCGTCCCCGACGATGGTGGCCTGAGGACTCCCGCCGAGCGAACGGGCCAGGGCCGCGAACGGCCGGTCGACGATGTCGTAGCTGAAGAACGTGATGGCCAGGTTGTCGAGAGTGGCGCGCTTGATGGTCTCGACGGACGCGGGCGGTATGTCCTCGAACGCGGTGGTGGCGATCTCCTCGGCGAATGCTCTCGACACGGGCATTGGCAACCTTCCGTTAGATGTCAGGTGTAGTAGCAGCTTCTCTACCGCCGACCATCAGTTCAGCGTATCGTCCAGAAACGCCCGGTACACAGCGATCGCGCTGGGTGGTGAGACCAGTTCCCGATAGCGGCTGTGGATCGGCACGGCCAGGTCCTCGGTCTCCTCGACGCGGGCGCTCGGCAGGACCCGTGAGGCAGCCTCGAGATGGACGATCCAGGGGTCGGTCGGCCGGGAGCAAATCAGCATGTCGGCCTCGATGAGCGGCAGGCGCTCGGTGGTCGGGTACTTCCATAGGGCGAGGAAGTTGCCGTGGAACGTGCGACCACCCTTTAGGAACTCGACCAGGCTGTGGTGGATGTCCTCGGTCGGGGAGAAACTGCCCACCCGGGTGGCGGCCGCGGTGCGATCGTAGAGCGGCCACCAGAGGAGCACGTCCCGCATGTAGTTCCAGGCCCAGATCAGGTGGGCGCCGTCCCACGACGGCACCATGGGTGGTTGGTAGTTGTCGATGAACTCCTGGCTTTCGGCGGCCGTGTAGATGGGGATGCCGTCCAGGATCAGATGGCGCACCAGCGACGGCCGTTCGATCGCCAGCTGCATGCCCAGCACCGCGCCCGTGTGGTTGCCGTAGGCGTCGTAATCGTCGTGGCCTTCCGCGTCGCACACCTCGGCGACGATCCGGGCCAGATCCGCCATGTCCGGCTCACCCGGGAACGGGGCTGAGTCCCCGTTGCCCGGAGTGTCGAGCGCCAGGGTGGGCCGGTCGGTTCCCATCGCCTTCATGAGCGGTTCGAGCGCGGCGCTCGAACCCGGGGGCGAAGCCTGCAACAGGAGCAGCGGCCGCCCGTCCCCGCCGCCGCGACGCACCAGGATCTGCCCGACCGACGTCGAGACGTATCCACGCCGAACCGTTCCCGGCACCTGCTCCTCGGGCGGGGGAGGCGGAGCTTCGGGGAGGCGGGATCCCGCCAGGAAGGAGCGGATCGAGCCGACCAGTTCGTCTCGCTCGTCGGTGATTCGGGGTCTGACCTCGATGGTCGCGGACAGTTCCGGCAGGCGTTCGACGTGACTCGCGAGGGGATCACCGGGCCCCACCGTGATCGCGGCGGGCACGCCGAGGCCGGCGAGGGCCTCACGCGGGTCGTACTCGAACGAGGCCTGATAGAGCTTCCGGTACAGCGGACCTGCCCGCAGCATGTCTAGCACCTTGTCGTGGAGACCGTCGACCGATGGCATGTCGGCCACCCGCCGCGACTCGGGAGTCCGCCTGTACCAGGGCCAGAACAGAAGCATGTCCCGGCGGACCGCCCAGGTTCGCACCAGGTGGGAGCCGTCCCACTGCGGTTCCAGCGAGGGCGTGTAGTTGGCGAGGAGGTCGGCCCGCTCATCGGGCGTATAGACCGCCAGCGCGTTGAGGATCAGGCGGTTGACCCGCCGGGGATAGCGGTGGGCGAAGTCGAGCGCCAGCGTCGCCCCGGTGTGGGAGCCGTAGAGATCCACCCGGTCGAGTCCCATCCATCCCAGCGTCTCGTCCAGGGCATCGGAATAGTCGGCACAGGTCGGCGCCGGGAGTTCCAGTCCTGCCGATTCGCCGGCGCCGGGCGTGTCGAGGGCGATGACTGTCCTATCCAACGCCAACTGCTCGATGAGAGGCTCGAGAGAGAAGGAACTGCCGGGGGCAGGATGGAGAAGGACCAGCGCCGGACCTTGGCCTGCCCTCCGGAAGTGAACCTCCCGCCCTTCCACATACCCGAAGTGCTTGAAAGTCTTCAAGCGTGACTGCTCGACCAAGACCACACCCGACTATGCCGGTGAGTCGCGAACGCAGGCGAGGTCCACGGCGGCCCTGGAGAAGAACGCCCAGGCACCGTCGAGGTCGAAGAGCCGCGTGCCGGCCGCTTCACACGAAAGCGCGTCGTCGAGCACCCAGTCCCACTTGTCGATCTCCCGATTGTTGACCGCTTGCGCCAGCTCGAAGCCGGTCGGGGGTGATTCGTAGACGAGGTCGAGAATCTTTGCTGTGAGTTCCCTCACGCCGGTCCTCGAGACCCGGATCGACGGACCCTCGACGGACGCCCTGACGCCCCGACCGAGCAGGGCGATCGCGGCGGTGTGGAGGGCGCGGTCGCCGATCCATGGGAACAGAAGGATTCCTGAAGGCAGGGGGACCACCATGGTTCGGTCCAACCCTAGTCGGTGATAGGCGGCTCGACCCTCGGTGAGCAGGCGCTGCGCGCTGCCGTCCAGCCACGCCGGGGTGTCTGGCGACCGGTAGACGATGGACATCTCCTCACGAACCCGATCGGATACTCCGACGGACTCGCCACCGAGGAAACAAGGCGTCCCGTCGCCGGATCGTACCAATTCCACTACTCGCGCCGAGCGGTCCGCGCCGACCACCTTCCAGCGCTTTCCGGCGAAGATCAGAAGCATTCCTTCCCGGAGGGGCTGGTAGATCGGGATCGTACCGAGAGTCCTGCCCGCGGTAACGACCCGCCACTCGATGGCGGTCTGGAACGCCGTGTAGAAGTGGTGGTGGTTCACCTGGCGTTCGCCGGCGACGCCGAGCAACAGCAGCCCGTCGGAGGTCTGGACGAGCAGGTCGTGGGAGGCCATCGCCCGGAGGAGGCGCGCGAAACGCTGCTGGTCGACGAGTCGGAACGGGCCGGGCCCGCACAGCGCATGGTGGAGATCGTCTGCAGTGGCGCCGCCATGCTGGGCGATCACCGACATGATCTGCTGGATCAGCGTCGAGTAGTTGAATCCCGGATCGTCGGTGGTCTCCAGCCAGCGGTCCAGCATCAGCCGAACCATCGCGGTCGTCTGGACGATGCCGCAACGCAACCCGTCGGAGACGGAGAGGTCTGGTCTGGCAATGGGTTGTTCGCTCACATACAGGCGCAGTACGGCCGGGTCGCCGCGGCGTCCTGACCGGCCCAGCCGCTGCCATAGGGACGCGACGGATGGCGGTGGTCCTATCTGGGCGACGTTGGAAACCGAGCCGATGTCGATTCCCAGTTCCAGTGTGCTGGTACTGACCGCGGTCGCCGGTCGGGACGGGTCCTTCAGGTAGGTCTCGACGGTTTCGCGGAGATCTCTGGAGAGGTTGCCATGATGCGGCCAGAACTCGTTGGGAACCCCGGCCCTCCTGCTGTACCGGGCCAGCAGGTCGGCGTAGATCTCCACGCCGTTGCGCGTGTTGGCGAACACCAGGTTGTCTCGGCCGCGAAGATGACCGAACAGGTGCCCGGCTATCTCTTGTCTGGCATCGTCGAGCGATCCATCCCCCGCCGATTCCCGCCGGTCCTCACGCCTGTCGCGCCCGTTCTCGTCGGCCATGGCGGATACCGGGGCGGCTCCGTATCCGCGCAGCTGGAGCATCAACCCCCGTCCGTCAGCCTTCGACTCGACTATGAAGACCCGATCCGGGTTGTCCGGGCGTAGAAAGGCCGCGGCCCGCCCGATGTCGCCGAGAGTGGCGGATAGCCCGATACGCGGTGGGCGCCTTCGCACCGCGAGGCCGACCCGGTTCATCAACGACTGCACCTGGGCGCCCCGCTGGGTGGTGAGAAAGGAGTGGAGTTCGTCGATCACGATGTAGCGCAACCCGGCGAACAGTCCCGGGACGAGGGGACCCCGGTTCACGAAGATCGCCTCCAGCGACTCGGGCGTGATCAGGAGCACGCCGGACGGATCGGTCGCCAGCCTCTGCCTCTCCCCGGCCGGGATGTCTCCATGGCGGCGATGCAAGGGAACATCCACTCGCTCGCACATCTGTAGGAGACGCCGGTACTGATCGTCGATCAGCGATTTGAGCGGCGAAAGGCACAGAACCTGCACGCCGGCCGATGGCGTCGTACGTGGTTCCTCCCACGGATCGAAGGCGGTCCACGGCTCGGGTAGCGCGGCCTCGTTTCTCCCGGCGTCGCCTGCGAGATTCGAGAGAATGGGGAGGAAGGCGGCTTCGGTCTTGCCGGTGGCGGTGGCCGCGGCGATCAGCACATCACGGTCGCCGCCCAGGATCGGGCCGATGGAGCGTTCCTGGGAGTCGTGCAGAGACGTCCATCCCTGATCGTATATCCAGCGCTGCATGCGGGGATGCAGCCGGCCGAACGCCGACGACGGGGCGGCTTCAGAGCCGGAAGTGGACGAGGCCGTCATCATCACCGGACGGAGCTTCCGGGCTGGACGCCGGTCTTGCGCCGCCGTTTGCGAGAGGCAGGAGGTCCGGGTTGGTCTCCCGTGGGATTTCCACCCGGGCGATCAAGTCGGACCAGCTGACGGAAGGGTTCTGGTCGAGCACCGCCAGCAGGTTCACGAACTCCTTGATGGTGGTGCGCGGCGTCCGGAAGTAGGCGTCGCCGACCCGCGCCGCGCAGTGGTTCATGAACGCGGTCAAGGCCTCGTCGGGTACCAGGTATGCGTCAGGGTCGCCTCCGGCGAAGACGTGCCGGAGTTTGGTGAGGAGCACGTACATGTCCTCGGGCGCCAGGTTGGCCAGCCGCAGGACCGGTCCCGAGAAGTCCACCAGTCCCTGCCGAGCGAAGGTGTTCTCGGCGAGACGGGACTGCAGGGCCGGGTACGAGTAGAGGCCGCGTCGGGTGTCGAACAGCAGGTCGGGGGTCCCGGCGAACACGAACCCGAGCCCGGCGGCCGAACCCTGCAGGCAGTCGTTCAGTATGCGCAACACCTGCTCGTAGTTGGAGTTGCGGGCCCGGGTGTGTGACATCTTGTACAGGTTCACCATCTCGTCCAGGCAGACCAGGAGGCCGGAGAACCCGGCGAGGCGGACGAACCGTGCGAACAGCTTGAGATGGTCGTAGAAGCTGCGGTCGTCGATGATGGTGCGCACCCCGAGCGCCTTCCGCGAGTCGGTGCGGGTCGAGAACTCGGCGCGCAGCCATCGGACCACATCGGCGCGGAGCCGGTCGTCGCCGCTGTCATGGGAGCGCCAGTAGGCGGCGATCACTTCGGCGAAGTCGTACCCGCCGACCATCTCGCTGAGATCGGCGAGCCGTTCGCGAATCACTGCCTCGGGGCTGATGCCTCGGGACCGGGCGGCGCCGAGAGCAGTGGTGATGAACCGTTCCACCAACGTGGGCATGGCGCCGCCCTCAGGCTTTGTACGGGTCGAAAGGTTGCGCATCAACTCGGCGTAGAGGCCGCGGGCCTGGCCCCCGGTTGCATACAGGCGGCGCTCGGGCGACAGATCGGCGTGAACGGTTACGAGCTTGCGCTCCAGGGCGATCGAACGGACCAGGTTGAGGAAGAAGGACTTGCCCGCCCCGTACTCCCCGATCACCAGGCGGATCGCCGAGCCTCCATCGCGGATCCGGTCGATGTCCGCCAGGAGAGCGCCGACCTCGTCGGCGCGTCCCACCTGGATGTGCTGCTGGCCGACCCGAGGCACGACCCCCGCCCTTAGTGACTGGATGATCGCGTCGCGGTCCCTCGGGCGGATACGGCCTGGGCGGAGGCTGGTGGTTGTCAAGTCATCTCCTTAACAGCGTAGGTATTGAGTACCACGGGGTCGTGACATTCGATCATCGGTTCACCGCTGATCTCGATGGCGACCTCGTCAATGACGTCGAGAGCGCTGTCTGTGAACGGCAACCCGAACGAGCGGGCCAGCTCGTCGACCGAGCCGCGGTCCCACTGCGGGCGGGCGGCGAGCGCCCTCACCAGCTGCGAGTGCGGTTCGTCGAGACCTTCGACGAACGAGTGGGTTCCCCCTCCGTTCGGCGCAGATGCCGGCTCGGGAGGCGCGTCTTCGTCCGTGAAGATGTCGGTAAGCAGAGCCGACACCCGGGCTGTATCGGCCAGACGCGCCCGGACCTTCGCCGGGTCGAGGGCCACTGCAGGGCCCGGCTCAGCGTCCGCATCCGCGTCGGGGAGCGTCCCGCGGGCTTCGGATGTCGTGCCCCTGGCGAGCGCTGGCACCTGTTCGCCGATGTCGAGCCCGTGCAGATGGCGGTAGACGTCGGATTCATCCAGGCCGAGGTACCCGAACATCGTCTCCAGCGCGGTGACCTCCTCGCGGGTTGCCGCCCCGCCGGCGGTGGCGACCCCGATGAGGAACGTACCGAGATCCGCCCGGCCTTCGGTGGGAATCGCCTCAACCTTGCGTTTCACGCCGTACATACCGAGCCTGCCGGTGGTCAGGAACTCGATGTGGGCCACCAGCCTGCGACGCTCGGCGGCGTCGAGGCCGGGAACCCGTTCGAGGCGGTCGGCGACGAACCTCTGTTGGTCGGGCCTTATGCTTCCGTCCGCGGCAGCAACCACCGCGGAGAGGTGGACGAGCGGTTTGGCCGCCATGTAGGCGGGTGACGGCTCGTCAGCCGCTCCGGCCGGTAACCGGAAGAGGACGGCGGAGGTACCCGGCCTGGGTATCGGTGCGCCGAACCGCACGTCGGGCTCCATACCGACGCCGATCTTGCCGAGGAGGGACGCCATGTAGCCGGCCTCCCGCTTGGTGAGTTTGCCGTTGTGCCCGGGTGACCACCTTTCCACCAGCTCGTTCAGCGGAACGACGGCGGTTCGCCCGCCATCGAGCATCTCGGACGTCCAGATGCGCAGGCCGTCGAGGATCGAGCCTCCCCGGGATACGAGCAGGGCCTCGGGCAGCAGCGACACGGCCGCGGCGGTCTGCGCGCCGTCGGGGTTCCTGCCGATGAACCGGCTATAGGTGTCGAGTTCGTCGGTGCACTCCTCGGCGAGGCGCCACAGCTTGCGGATCAAGCTCGGGGTGGTCGTGATGTCGGGGATCGAATCGAGGTTGATGGTCACCTCGCCGCCATAGCCGAGCTCGAAGCCATCGGCGAGGCCCGGCGTGTCGGGGAACGTCGGGAAAACCATCATCCCCTTGAACCCGTGCGACTCTGCCTGGTAACGGAGAGTGAGGCTGCGTGCGGGTCGCCGTGCCCTGATCCCGTCGCCGAACCTGGCGTGGTAGAGCGCTACGAACAGTTCGTCGAATTCATCCGGGCAGCGTTCGGCGGCGGTGCGCAGCCGCGTCTCCGGGTGATGGCGGAGATAGCCGAGCGCGCCCTGGGCAGGGATCCCCGAGCCGTCCCGGACGTGCTTCCCGATACCGATGACAACCGCGAGAGGATTGTCCGACCCCATCCGGTCCGGATACCAGGGGAAGGACTCGAAGTCCTCTCGCGCGTATATCAACGCGTCGACAAGAGCCAGAAGGTTCATGGCGGATCCGTAGAACGAGTCGTCGACGCCGTAGATCATCAGGAGGCGCACGATCTCTCCGGCGATGACCGGGTAGTCCGGATTGTCGAACTCGTGACCGATGTCTACCAAGAGGCGCCTCTCGAGCCCGTAGAGGAACAGGAACACGTATCCGATGTGGGCAAGCTCGTCCATGCGTCCCCCGGCCAGCCAGGCAAGGTAGCCGGCGCGGCCGCGCGGGTCCATATCGTGGTAGGAGGGCCAGTCGGCGAGCGTCAGCCCGTCCCGGTCCGGTCGCTTCCAGTCGACCGCAAGATCCGGATCGATCAGGGAGGGTTCGGTCCAGTACCCGCTCGCCGATGGCGCTTCCCTGCCCACGTAGACCATCCCGCCCGCAATCGAGCGTCCCTGCACGACGATTCTCCCGTCCGGGGGAACCCAGGTCGCCACGCCTCGCTCGGCACGTACCGGATCCGGCTCGGACGCCATCGGCTCCGGGAGTCGGGGTGGATGGGAGTCGCAGGCACAGGCAGTCTGAGCGGAACACGTGCCCCGCCTGGACCGGTGCCTGTTCCGCTTGGATCGCCGCTGCTGCTTGGCGTGCCGCCTCTGTCCGGCCCGCTGCTTCCGCTTCTTGGACCGCTTCTTCTTGCGCCGGCTCACAACCTCCCTCTCAGGTACCGCCTGCCGGTCAGAGGGGGGAGTGCACCGATTGACATACCGCTACGACAGTGACCTCATCATGATACAAGGAACGGCGGACATGCAAGGTGTTTGTAGCCTGCCATGCGGTGTTCACACGGCCGCTCGCGATCCGGCGGGCGGCTACGGCAGCTGCCGGCGGTCAGGGAACCGAATCAACTCCTCCAAGGCATACGCGTTGAGCACGATGGGATCGTCCCCCTCGACGATCCCATCGCCGCAGGATTCGTAGGCGGCTTGGTTGATGACGTCGAGCGCGCCGTCGAGGAACGGTAGCCCGAGCGAGCGCGCCAGTTCCTCGACGGACCCACGATCCCATTCGGATCGCGAGACGAGCGCGTCGAGCAGGTGTGAATGCGGTCCGTCAAGACCCTTGATGAGCGACCCCGGTTCCGGACCGGGCGCCGGCGACTCCATCCCCGGTTGTGGCTCGTCGTCCGCGAAGATGCCGGTCAGCAGGTTCGCCACCCGGTCCGTCTCGGCCATACGGGCCCGGACCTTTGCAGGGTCCAGCGCGACAGGACGGTCCGGCGCGGCGGCCGCGCCGGGATCGGGAAGCGCCCAACGACTGGTGGGCGCCCCCTCTCGAACGGTGACCGGGCCGGTCTTCTCCAAGTCGAGAGTGTGCGCTCGGCTGTATAGGTGCGCCTCGTCGAGGCCCATGTGGTCGAACAACTTTTCCAGAACGGCGATCTCCTCGTAGTTGACGGCCCCGTCGGCGGCCGCAAGCTCGATCAGAAGGCTTCCGACGTTCAGCAGATCGCCGGGTTCCATCGCCTCCACCTTGCGCTTGATGCCGTACATGCGAAGCTTCCGCATGGCGAGCAACTCCAGATGTGTCTGTAGCCTGACCCGGTCGGAGGGGTCCAGTCCGGGGATCCCTTCCAGTCGTTGCGCTACGAACCGGTGCTCGTGGGAGTTGATCCTCCCGTCCGCCGCGGCCACCAAGGCGCTCAGATGCACGAGCGAAAGAGCGGCGCGGTACAGGGGAGTGGGTTTCGCCCGCGCCTCCTCGGGAAGCGGGAACAGGATCGTCTTCGTACCCGGACTCGGAGTGTTCGCACCGAAGCGGACGTCCGGTTCGATCCCCACGCCGACGCTGGCGAGCATGGACGCCAGCGCGACCGTCTCGGCCCTGGTGAGCTTCGAGGTGTGGCCGGGCGACCACTGCTCGGCCAGGTCTCTGAAGGAAACCACCGCCCTCGATCTGCCGTCCATCACTTCCGATGTCCAGGCGCGGAGAGCCTCGAGGATCGGGCCACAGTGCTCGGCGAGCAGCACGCCGGGGAGCAGCCCGACCGCGATCGGGGTCCCGGCCGAATCGGGTCGGCGCCCGATCAGACGGCTGTATGCGTCGAGTTCCCCGTCGCATTGCTTGGCCAACTCGTTCAGATCGGTGATCAGCGCCGGCTCCATCGTTACGTCAGGGATCCCGTCGAGGGCCATGAACACACCTCCGTCGAATCCGGAGGAAGCGGCCCGGTAGGAGAGCTTGATCTTCCTGGGCGGCTCTTGCACCCTGAAACCCGGTCCGAACCGCGCGCCGTAGTAGATGCCGAACAGCTCGTCGAACTCGGCTGCAACGCGCTTGGCCGGTGTTCGCAGCCGTCCCTCGGGATGGTGACGGAGGTAGCTGAGGGCCCATTCGACTGGGATGGCGGACCCTTTCGCAACGTACTTACCGATCTCGACCCGGACCGCGGCCGGGACGCCGACCTTGACGTGCTCCGGAACCGGCGATACCGGCTTCGACCCGGACTTCACCGACCGCACCCCTTCCACGAAGTCCAGCAACCGGCCGGCGCTCCACGGGAACGGGTGCGCCTCCCGGTAGATGCGTAGGAGACGTTCGACCTCGGCAAGGATGACCGCCACCTCGGGATGGTGAAGGTCGGCGCCCAGGTCGGCGAACAGCCGCCGTTCGAGCCCGTAGAAGAACAGGAGCACGTAACCGATGTGGGCGGACCCGTCCATGCGTCCTCCGGCCAGCCACTCGAGATAGGCGGCGCGGGCGCGCGGGTTGGCTCCCCTGTAGGACGGGTTGCGTGGCACGGAAGCTCCGGTACGGTCCGGGCTCCTCCAGCTGACCGGTAGGCGAGGATCGATGAGGCTGGGCTCGGGTCCGAGACCGTTCGCCGCCAGGGCGCCGTTACCGACGTACACCATCCCGCCCTCTATCGATCGGCCGGCCACTTCGATCTTCCCACCGGGCGGTATCCAGGTCGCCGGACCTCGCTTGGCTCGCCGTACTGACCACGGAAGCGTGCCGCTCTCCCACCAGTAGAGCGCCGGCGGGCGGGGCTTCCTCTTCCGTCGGGGACGGTTCGTCCCGCGCTCGGCTTGGCTCACGACCTCCCTTTCTCAGGTTGCTCCTGCCGGGGCCACAGGAGGCGTGCTCTCAGGATACGGCGTCTCCGACAGTCCGCTCAGCGTGCCACCGGCCGGGCGGGTTCTGGAGAGTCGGAACCACTTGTACGATAGATGGGTATGACCGGGGTGCCGGCTTCCGATCTCTACCTCGCCGCAGCGACCTTGGTCGAGACGCGACCGCCCCGGTGATCCACCCGTGACCGGACTCACCAGGGAAATCGGCCTTTGCATCGAATCGATGGACGTGGGCTCGATCGACAGCGGCGCGCGTGACGTCGTCGCCGGCCTCGTAGCCCTGGCACTGGAGGCCGTGAGCGGAGAGTTGGGTTCCGGGCGTGCCCCATCGGAGAGCGATCCTCTCACTCTTGCTTCCGGGTTGGGGGCGGCTGTTCACGCCGGTGGCACTCCGGGCGCAGGTGTGGATCTCATGGACCTTGCCGTCCCGGTCGTGGCGGCTTCGCTGGCCACCGCCACTTGCCGTCCCGGCTCCGGCGCCTCGCTCGGTGCCGCGATCCTGGCCGGTTGCGAGTTAGGTCTTCTGCTGGCCGAGATGGCGGGCGCGGGTGATGCCGCTCCGCTCGCTCCGTTGGCGGCTACCTGTGCCGCGGCGGCGGGTGCCCGCGTTCTCGACCTGCGCGGTGACCGGCTCGTCTCGGCTATCGGGATCGGCGCCAGCAGTTCGGTGGGCGCCGGTATCAGCGCCGATGCCTCCTGGCAGGCGGGGAGATCGGCTTCCAACGGGGTGCTGGCCGCTCTACTCGCCCGGGCGGGTTTCACCGGACCCCCGGACGCTTTGGAGCATCCCCGCGGCCTCCTGGGCGTCATGTTCGGTGTCCGCCTACAGGTCTGGAGAACAGAGCGGTTCGGCAACCGGATAGATGCACTGAGGCCGTTGGTCACCTCGCCACGACCCGCGGACGAACCCGAGGAGAGGGCGACCGGGCTATGGCAGATGGAGAGGAGTTCCGATCTGTTCACAGAGTTGATTCAGGACCGGGGGCGGCGATGATAGAGACCGCCGTCCTCACGCGGCTGGCGGGCTTCTCGGTCGGTCCCCTCGATCTGCCCGAGGAGGTGGCGCAGGCCGGTCGGCGTACCCTGCTCAACGCGCTGGCGCTGGCGGTGGGTGCGGCTCGGCATCCCGCGGTCGAGGCGGCCTGCGAAGTCGTCTCGCGCCTGACGCGGCGTCCTGAAGCATCGATCCCCGGCCGGCCGCTCCGGGTGGAGGCGGAGTGGGCCGCTTTCGTAGCAGGCATCGCGGTCCACGCCGAGGACTACGACGACACTCACCTGGCAACCGTGGTGCATCCGGGCGCCCCGGTCGTTCCTGCGGCCCTCGCCGTGGCCGAGATGTACGGGCGGACCGGACGCGACCTGCTGGAGGCCGTGGTGGTGGGGGTGGAGGTTGCGTGCCGGATGGGCCTCGGTCTGGGGCCGGGTCACTTCGACCGCGGATGGCACCTCACGGGGTCGACCGGCCGGTACGGGGCTGCTGCTGCCGCCGCCCGCCTGGCCGGCCTGGACGCGGCCGCCCTGGCGGCGGTGTGGGCCCGCTCCGCAGCGGAGACGGCGGGTATACAGGCGGCGTTCGGCACCATGACCAAGCCGTACCATCCGGGCAAGGCCGCATACGACGGGATCCTGGCGGTCCGGGACGCCTTGGAAGGGCGCTGCCCGGCTCCCCTCACCAAAGAGCAGGAGACGACCGTGTTCCACGCTCTGGGTCCCGACCCCGATCCTCCGAGGGTCACCAGCGAACTTGGCGTGCAGTGGGAGACCACCCTGAACACCTTCAAGCCGTATGCCTGTGGGATCGTCAGCCATCCGGTCATAGATGCGGCGGTCGAGGCGTGGATCAGCGTCACGGACGGCATAGCCCGGATCACGGTTACCGTCAATCCCATCGTGCTTGACGTGATGGGTGTCGAAGAACCGGCCAACGGCCTCGAGTCGAAGTTCAGCGTGTACCACTGTGCGGCCATCGGTTTCCTGGACGGGATGGGAGGCCCGGCCCAGTTCTCGGACGAGCGCGTGAGTTCACCCGATGCCACCGCGCTGCGTCGCAAGGTCGAGGTTGTCACCGATCCGAGACTGGCCCGGGACGCAGCTCGTCTAGCGGTTGATCTGGAGGACGGGCGGCGGATCGAAGTGGGCGTCGACCATGCGAGGGGAAGTGTCGAGCGGCCCATGACGGACGAGGACCTCGCCTTCAAGGCCCGCGCCGCCATGCAGCCGGTCATCGGTGACGGCGCCGATGACCTCATAGGCATGGCGTATGCCCTCGAAGCTCACGGAGCCCGGGACATCATGCGGGTGGCTACAGGAGGGGCCACACCATGAAGGGAAGGATCCGTGTCCGGTCGAGCCTCGCCGACAAGTGCTCACCCGCGTTGGCGGCCCTGGTGATAGTGGACATGGTGAACGACTTCGTCCATCCGCAGGGTCTGACCGTCGCCGGGAACGGGCGTGCGGTAGATGCGGCTCGTTCCACGATAGAGCCGATCGGTTCCCTGGCCACCGCGGCGCGCGCCGCGGGTGTCCCGGTCGTGTACGTGCAGCATTCGACGCTGCCGGACGGGGCCAGCCACTCGGGCCCCTGGGTGGATGCCCGGGGGCGAGCCACCTACAGCTCCCTCGACATCTGCCTCGACGGGAGCTGGGGACAGCAGGTCGTGGACGAACTGGCGCCCCGAGAGGGTGACCTGGTGGTCAAGAAGCACCGCTACAGCGGGTTCGCGCGCACCGAACTGGATACCGTCCTCCGGGAGCGAGGGAGGGAGACGATCGTCGTGTGTGGAGTCTCCACCAACGTCTGCGTAGAGGCGACCGCTCGGCAGGGTTTCGATCTCGACTACTACGTGGTGATTCCCCATGACGCCTGCGCTTCCTGGCACTCCGGCCTCCACGAGGCCGCCCTGGCTACGGCGCGCCATCGCTATGCGGTCGTCTGCTCGACTTCGGAGGTGATCTCCATATGGGAGGATTACGCCCCATGACCCGGTCCCGGATCTCCTTCGCCCAGTCCTGGGACAGGGCCGCGCCGTCACCCCCCGACGGCAGGCCGATCATCGTCCAGATCGTGGTCAACCTGGAGTTGTGGCGATTCGATGCAGCCCTGCCGAGGTCGCTGCTGCCCGCCCCGCACGGCGAGCCCCGCATACCGGACGTTCCCAACTACTCCTGGGTGGAGTACGGGTTGCGCAGCGGGTTGCCCCGTATCCTGCGCCTCTTCGAGTCGCTCGGCGTACCGGCCTCCGCGTCGGTGAACGCACTCCTCTTCCGGGAAGAGCCGGCCATCGGGGAGCGGGTCGTGGAAGCCGGCTGGGAGATGGTGGGTCACGGGACCGAGCAGCGGGCCCTGGCGGCCGGCACCGAGCGGCAGACCGTTCGCGACACCCTGGACATGCTCGAGGAGTTCTCGGGATCCCGGCCGAGGGGATGGTTGGGTCCGGGGCTGCAGGAGACGTTCGACACGCCGGACGTCCTCGCCGAAGCCGGTCTCGACTACGTGCTCGACTGGGCGGTGGACGACCTCCCGGTGTGGATGGACACCCGCCACGGACCGCTCCTGGCGGTCCCCTACAACCTCGAGATCAACGACAGCCTGCTGTTCGGAGTCGAGCGGCACTCTTCGCGGGAGTTCGCAGACCGCGTGGAGGACACTCTCAGGACCTACGAGCAGGAGACCGGGTCCGCATCCCGGATCCTCACACTCGGCCTGCATCCCCACCTCATCGGCATCCCCCATCGATTCGTGTACCTGCGGAAGGTGCTGGAGGATCTGTCCGCACGGGCCGACACGGTATTCATGACCGGCTCGGCTATCACCGACTGGTACCGGGCCGAGGTGCCTCCGGAAGGGAGTAATCCATGAGCGTCGTGAAGATCAACGCCATCACCGTGCCGGGGGGAATGGGCGGCCAACTGGAGGAGCGATTCGCCAAGCGGGCGCATCAGGTCGAGGGCATGGAAGGCTTCGAGGGCTTCGAGCTACTCCGGCCGGTCAGCGGTGAGACCCGCTACTTCGTGTACACGAGGTGGCGGTCGGAGGAGGACTTCCAACGCTGGGTGAGTGGCCGGGAATTCAAGAAGGGCCACACGCAGCCCGATCCTGCTTCCGGGAGCAGACCCGTAGGAGTCGCAGCCGAGTTGTTGTCTTTCGAGGTTGTTGAGCAGGTAGGGCACGGGGACACGGAAGACCCGAGCCAACGCTAACCACCGATCACATCTAATAACGAACATCTAGTACGGTGATTCCGGTGGGTCCTACCACTTTAGGATGGCGCTTACATGATCCGAGGCGAGATTCTGGTGATGGCGGCGCTACGACGGTCAGCGCCTGCGGCCCACGGTCGGCACGCGATGCGGTGGCTACCCCTAGCCGCGTTGTCGGTGGTAGTGCTCGTGGCAGGGTGCGGATCCAGCGATCCACCCGTAGAGTCGGCTGCGCCCGAGACAACCATGGCTGGGACGAGTGTTCCCGTTGCGCCTGAGACGACCGTGGCTGGGACGAGCGTTCCGGCTGCGCCTGAGACGACGATGGCTGGGACGACTGTTCCGGCTGCGCCTGAGACGAGTGTGGCGGACGGCAGCGAGATAAGGCCTGGGCCCGCCGCCAGGCCTATCGAGTTCAGCTTCTCACTCGAGGCTGACGCTGAGGGCTGGGTGTTCGACTTCGCGGACCTGCCGGAGGACTACGACCAGTCGATCTATGAGTTGGATGCCGGTCACCGCCCTCTACCCGGCGGTCTCGATGGCGCCGGATTCTGTGTGCAGGGCCATAACCGCAGCGACGACCTGTTCATGTATCTCAAGCGACAGGTGGACGGTCTGGTTCCGGGAGAGTCCTATTCCGTCTCGGTGACCGTCGATCTGGCTACGAACGTCCCGACGGGAATGGTCGGGATCGGTGGCTCCCCCGGCGAGAGCGTGTATGTAAAGGCAGGAGCCTCCACTGTGGAGCCGGAGGCGTCACCCGACCGCACCGGCCATCTCCGGATGAACATAGACAAGGGCAACCAGTCCCGAGGCGGCTCGCAAATGGTGGTGATCGGCGATGTGGCACACGCCGACGTTGCGGGGGAGGAGTTCCAGATCAAGACCCTGGCCAACTCGGGCCGTCCCGTGACCGTCGATGCGGATGCCTCGGGGAATGCGTGGCTGATCGTGGGTACCGACTCGGGATTTGAGGGTCTCACCCTCCTCTGTTACGACCGGATCTCCTACACGTTCTCGCCGGTCGAGGCAGGGTGATCGTCGGCCTCGGACTAACCGCCTAGAAACATCTAAGGCTTGGCTATGCCCAGCAGGGCGAGCAGGGCCACCAGTGTCCAGATGGTGAACACGAACGGATAGCTGCGTCGCATCGCGGAGCGCAGGGTGTCGTTGACCTCGGGGCTGGGGCCGTCGGACATGAGCTGGGCGAAGGCAGGTCCGAACGGTTTGAGGGTGAGGCGGATTCCTGCTCCCGACGCGACGATGATCCCGAATAGTCCGATCTTCAGGGCGAGCCAGTTCTCGCTGAACGGCGCGTCCGTGATGAGCGAGACGAGCCCGGTGACGATCAGCGCCACCACCAGCACCGCCCTGAACCACACGTCGAACCGTTCAGCGGTCCGGCCCGGCACCGTGCCCGTCTTGAAGCGGATGTACCAGGTGAGAGCCAGCCAGGCCAGCCCTATCACCCAAACGAGCCCGAGCCATATGCCGTCGATCGGGGAGATCCCGGCAGCGGCAGCCAGGGAGAAGCCGATCGGGAGCATCATCACGTGCGATGTGCGAGGCGCCATGTCGATCGTGAAGAGGATCTTCGCCGCTATGGCGCGGCCGGGTACCGGTATCTGCTCGTTGATCAGAGAACGGGCCGATATGAACACTCCGATGTCCGCGCCCAGCCAGTAGACGAACAGCAGGACATGAACCCAGAGGAGTACTTCGTAGCCGCTCATCGTCTGGTGGGAACGTTCAGGCGGGTGAGATGGATGGCGTCGTAGTGGCAGAAGAAGCTGCAGTAGCCGCAGGCGTCGCAGTCGGCGGTGAAGCGGGCATCCCAGCGGCCTTCCTGCGCGTCGTCGGGTTGGATGTCGATGAATGCCATCACCGGATTGAACTCCTGGAACTTCACCCACGAGCAGGCGATCTGGCAGAGTTGGCAACCGGTGCAGTTATCGGAGATGGCCAGCATGTGCTTGCCGCCCAGGGTCACCTCGGCCGACTTGGGTCCTTCGTGGGCCCTTACCGGCATACCAGCTCCGGTTCCCTGCCGGATGCCGGAGCACCGTCCGGGACGGGTTGGCCGTCCAGGTAGGACAGGTATTCGTCCACGACCCAGCCGAGGCCTAGCTGGTCCAGCAACTCGAGGGTCGGTCGGCCGGTGTCCGGATCCCAGCCGTGGGACCGGTAGTAGCGGGCGAGCATCCGTTCGTAGGTCTCCCGAGGGAACGACGGGTACTCCACGGGAGACCGGCCCGGTCGCATGAATTCCACGGTCTCGTCGAAGAACCGCGGCGGCGGGTAGTCGTCCGCCTTGGTCTGGCCCTGCATGGTCACCCACACCTTCTCGAGGTTCCAGACCCGGCGACCCGCCTCGATCAGCTGCTCGCTGGTCACGCCGAGGCCGGTGGACTCGTTGTGGAACTCGGTCATGCGTTCGATCGGTAGCGCGTTGAGAACCACTGCCCGGTCGCAGAACCCCAGCGCGTACGCCACCGTGTTGTAGGCCTGGATGTGCCGCATGGCGGCGGGGACGATCTCCTCGTCGGACTCACCGAGGCGGTAGACCTCGTCGAGTGGGATTCCAAGGTGGGGGGCCTTCTCGAGCACCGTCTCCACGTTGCCCTTCTTCTGGTCGGGCCGCCCGCCCATCGACGGGTAGCGGTGGCGGTCGCCATGGCCCCGGTAGTTGACCGACCAGGCGAACAGGGGAGTGGACACGCCCAGGCGCATGTCCCCTCCGGCGTGGGCGTTGAGCGCGCGGCCCATGCCCTTGAACGAGACCCGGTAGGGCTCGGCGGCTTCGCCGAGGCTGCGGACCATGGGCGCCACGCCCTCCGCCAGCCAGTCTCCCACACCTTCCCGATGGGCGATCTTCTCCATCAGGCGCAGGGCGAGATCGTGATCGCCCCAGCGCAGATCCAGGTAGTCGACCTGCCGCTCGTCGACCACTCCGTTGAGACCCATCTCGATCAGCATTGAGATGACGCCGGCGGTCACCTCGGAGTCCATGCCGAGGCGCTGGACCCACTCGCCGCACTTCATGGTGTCCTCGATGTTCTGCAGGCCCAGTCCCAGCCCGAACGGTCCGTTCATGGTGGAGAAGGTGCAGCCGATCGTCAGCTCCAGGCCCTCGTACCTGTAGCCGGGCCGGATCCTGAGCGCGTGCTTGCATCCGACCGGGCACCCGGGGCAGGCGACCGGATGGTGCTCGATCTTCTCATCCATGGTCTCCTGTACCCACAGGTCCGAGTCGGGGTTCAGGGCCGGCTTGGGGAAGTCCCAGTAGATCTTCCAGGTGCCACCCTCCCGCCACGTCTCGATGGACTTCGTATCGCCCACCAGATCCCGCGTGGTCTTGCGGGACAGGCCGAGTAGCTTGACCGGCTGGGCGGCCGGGATGCCGCCGGTCCCGTATGCAGCGATCGCTTTGAGGTTCTTGGATCCCATGACCGCGCCCATCCCGGTGCGACCCCAGGCCACGTGGCGGTTGCCGATGATGCAGGCACACCGCACCAGGTTCTCTCCCGCCGGTCCGATGGCTGCCACGTCGAAGTGGGGCCCCAACTCCGACCACAGGGCCTCGGATGTTTCGAAGGTGTCCAGGCCCCAGAGGTTGCGCGCGTCCCTGATCCTCACGGTGCCGTCCGTCACCTCCAGGTAGACGGGCCTCTCCGCCCTCCCCAGCACGACGAGCAGGTCGATCCCGGCCTGGCGGAGCTGGATCATGGATCCGCCGTTGGACATCCCCAGATAGCAACCGTCGGTGGGGGACTTGCTCATGAAGGTGGACCGGGACGCCGACGGTATGGAGGTTCCGGTGAGCGATCCGGGCGCGAGGATGAGGGCGTTGGCTGGTGACAGAGCATCGACGCCGGGCTTGACGAACCGGTACAGCAGGTAGGCGCCGATTCCCTGGCCGCCTATGTAGTCGAGGGCCAGTTGGGGTGTCACCGGCTCGTAGGTGACCGACCCGGCGCTCAGGTCGACGATGGCGATGTCCTGCAGACCGTTCACGACGCGCCCACCAGAGCCCCGTCCCTGAAGTGCGAAGGAACCCAGTCCAGGCCCAGTCCTCGCAGCGTCTCGTCGGTCGGGAGGCCGGTGGCCGTGTCCCAACCGTGCGACTCGTAGTAGCGGTCGAGCATCCGTTCGTAGGCCTCGAGGGGGAACGGGGGATAGCGTTTCATGGGTCCGCCCGGCTTCTTGTATTCCACCGCCTCGTCGAAGAACCGCGACGGTGGGTAGTCATCGGCCTTGGACTGCCCCTGCGACGTCACCCACACCTTCTCCAGGTTCCAGATCCGCCGGCCTGCCCTCAGCAGGTGCTGCGGGGTCACGCCAAGCCCGGTCGCCTCGTTGTAGAGATCGGCCATCCGCTGGACGGGGATGGCGTTGAGGATCACCGGCCGGTCGCAGAATCCGAGTGCGTAGGCCACCGTGTTGTAGTCCTGGATGTACTTCATAACCCGGGGAACGATCTCCTCGTAGGTCTCGCCGATGCCGACCAGTTCCTCGGGCGGGATGCCGAAATGGTCGGCCCGGTCGAGCAGGAACTCGATGTTCGCCTTCTTCTGGTCGGGCGTTCCTCCGGAGAACGGGTAGCGGTGGCGGTCGCCGTGACCCCGGTAGTTGACCGACCAGGCGAAACAGGAGGTGGCCAGGGACTTGCGTACATCGCCTCCGCCGTGGGCCGTCAGGGCTCTGCCCATTCCCTTGAAGGACACCCGGTAGGGCTCGGCGGCCTCGCCCAGGCTGCGCACCATGGGGTTTACGCCCTCGGCCAGCCAGTCGCCCACGCCTTCCCGGTAGGCGATCTTCTGCATCAACGTGAAGGCCAGTTCCGGGTTGCCCCAACCGAGCTCGAGGCCGTCGGTGTACTCGTCGCCCACCACCCCGTTCTCGTGCATCTCGATGAGCATCGATATGACTCCGGCGGTGACCTCGGAGTCCATGCCGAGGCGCTGGACCCACTCGCCGCACTTCATCATGTCCTCCATGTCCTGGAGCCCGAGCCCGAGCCCGAACGGGCCGTTCATGGTGGCGTACGTGCAGCCGACCACCAGTTCGAGTCCCTCGTACTTGTATCCCGGGGCGATCTTGAGGGCGTGCTTGCAGCCCACCGGGCAGCCGGGGCAGGCCTCGGGCCGGTGAAGGAGCTTGGCGTCGTAGCGGTCGAGATCCCACAGGTCCGACTGCGGGTTCCGGGCCGGCTTTTCCGAGTCCCACAGCCATTTCCAGGTGCCCCCGTCGCGCCACAGCTGGATCGACTCCTCGTCGGCCACCAGCTCCCGGGCGGTCCTCTTGGAGAGGCCCAGCAGCTTGACCGGATACTCGGCATACGTCCCCCGCGAACCGTAGGCGGCGATGGCCTTGAGGTTCTTGGAGCCCATCACGGCCCCCATGCCCGTGCGCCCCCAGGCCACGTGGCGGTTGCCGATGATGCAGGCGCATCGCACCAGGTTCTCCCCGGCGGGTCCGATGGCGGCCACGTCGAAGTGGGATCCCAACTCGGACCAGAGCGCCTCTGACGTCTCGAAGGTGTCCAATCCCCAGAGGTGGCGTCCGTCCCTGATCCGGACCTCTCCATCGGTGATCTCCAGATACACGGGACGCTCGGCCCGGCCCCGGACCACCAGCAGGTCGAATCCGGCTTGGCGGAGTTGGATCATCGACCCGCCGTTGGACATGCCGAGATAGCAACCGTCGGTGGGTGACTTGCTCATGAAGGTGGACCGGGATGCCGACGGCACCGAGGTCCCGGTGAGCGAGCCGGGGGCGAGGATCAGGGCGTTATCGGGCGAGAGCGCGCCGACTCCTGGCTTGACGAAGCGGTACAGGAGGTAGGAGCCGATGCCCTGGCCGCCGATGTACTCGAGGGCCAACTCAGTGGTGACCGGCTCACAAGCCACTGTCCCGGTACTCAGGTCGACGATGGCAATGTCCTGTAACCCGCCTCGTGACATGTCACCTCCCGATTGCTCTCCGACCGTCGTCGGTCGGGGGAGCACCCTGAATGTACCACCCGTCGCCGTCCCCGCGCGGGCCGCGGGTTGCAAGCGCGCCCGGCATCGGACTCCGCGTGTGACTGTGTTTCTTGAGACTAACGAAAAATTACGTTGTCATCCTATGGCATAGCATGAGAATGTAGTAGAGTGATGGTGGTTCGCGTGAAGCATCCCTGACACGCACCTAGCCGTGGGCTACGGGGGAAGCAGTGGATCGCTTGCCGAGCGCGTCGAATGCACGGAGAGAGGAACGGATCGGATGCCAGCCGATGTCTTGGTGGATCTGAGTACCGCAATGGCGATCATCGGGGTGATGATTGCGCTATTCCTGCGTGCTGACCGCAGGATCGACGAGGTGGAGGCGAGGTCCGAGTCTCGTTTCGGAGAGATGGATGCCCGGTTGGAATCCCGGATGGACGAGGTGGATGCGCGGTTCGATAGGGTGGATGCCCGGTTGGAGTCCCGGTTGGACGAGGTGGATGCGCGGTTCGATAGGGTGGATGCGCGGTTCGATGTGGTGGATGCTCGGTTCGAGTCCATGGCGCGGGATATCGTGGAGGTCAAGGTTTCGGTTGCCCGGATAGAGGGCTACCTGCAGGCTGGTGAAGGCTTCAGACCCGCCGGGAGGGACCAGCCCGTCTCCCAGGCGGACGTCGATCAGCCTCCAACCAGCTATCGCCAGGCTGGATAGCCTGCCATCTCCCAGGTCCCTTTACCTTCCGGCGTCAGAAGAGTTCCGCGAGGTCGTTGGCGTTGCTGATCGAGGTGAGGTTGTAGAGGGCTTCCAGGAGTACTGCCGCGCGGTCATGGCGGATTGCAGGATCGGTGAGCCGGTGGAACTTTTCATCGAGCATGGCCTTTGGCATGGGTCGGCCGGGGCTTCCCAGGACTTCGTACATCAGTGCCGTCTTCGTATAGGTCCGGCCTCCCACCCGCAGTTCGACGGTGTTGGGAACCTCGTGGAAGCGACGGGCGGCGAACACCTTTGAACCTTCCGGATCCTCCACGATCTCGATGCGGCGGGCCATCTCACGCGCCACCGGGTCGGCGAACTGGTCCTCCGTGAACCACTCGTGCCCGGGTTCGACTCCGAGTATGCCGAGCGCCGTTCCCCACTGGACGCTGTAGATCCCCTCCCAGAAACTCCGAGGCGCCGGATCGTACTGGTGGGGGCGTAGATAGATGTCCGGCAGGTGGACCGTGACCTGGTCGATGTCCTCGACGGAGAGGCCGTGTTCGTCCATCAGTTCGAGGCTCAGTTGGATTCCTCCCTGCGACAGCCGACTCGATGGCCACGGCTTCAACTGGATCTCGCCGGCGGTGTAGCCGAAGGGTCCCGGCGAGGTTGCCATCGAGTCGATGTCGTACTCCTTCGTGCGCCGCTCCAACTCGTCCGGCATCTCTCCGTAGCCGATCGAGGCGAGCAGCGCGGCCTGGATACCGTCGTGGCAGAGGAACAGGTTGCCCATCCCAACATGGCTGATCCGCTTGGGCTCGGGAGGGTTGAGCAACTGGGACTGGCGAACCGGGTATCCCCAGCACAGTCCCATGGCGAGGTTGGTGGTCTCGGCGTCCAGGCCGAGCAGGCGGCATGTGGCCATCGCCAGGCACAGGTTTATGTGGCGCTGGATGTCGCCGTCGTAGCGGGCGTAGTGGAATCGGCCGTTGATCTCGTAGGTCACGCAGGCGGTTGCAAGCATCTCAGCCCCGGTAGCTCCCACCCTTTGGCCGATCGCGAGGATCGTGTGCACGAGTGAGGGGCCGATGTGGATGCCGGGCCCGGTCTCCTCGAAGTCGAGGGACCGCGCCAGCTGTGCGTTGATCCCCGCCGCCAGCTGGCTGGAAGTCCGAAAGCCACCCCCGAGTACGACCGCTTCGGGCGTGCCGCCCACGTCGTGGGCATACGCGATGAACTCCTGACCCGATACAGGCAGGCCGCCGTAGGTGGTTCCGACCGTGTCTATGAACAGCCGTTGCATCCGTTCCCGAGCCTGCGCCGGTATGTCCGCGAGGTCCGCGCCGAGCAACTCCTCGACCAGTCGGTTGGTTATGCCCATGGATGCGACTCCCTGCCGTCTAGCTGCGACCATACCGCAACACGTATCCGGCGGTTCGATCGCTACCAGAGGAGTAGTTCCAAGGGATCTGACCAGAAACGACCGCACTCTGATCGCTGCACAACTCTGTACAACGCATCTGTAACTCGTATATCCCCGTTCTTGGACTCGGACTCCGGAGCTGCCATTTCGCGAAGAGCCATCCGCGGGTGCAAGCGCGTGATCCAAACAGTGCTAGGAGGATGGTAAATTATCCCAGGTAACGTTACCCTCTGCTTGCCAACTAGAGACTATAGACTACCGACTAGGAACTAATCATCTAGGTTGCTTACCCGTAGCGGCTATGGGGTTGGAGGGCCTGGTCATGGCGTCGTACGAGCTTCTGGTCAAGAACGGCATTCTCGTGGGATCACGAGCGGACCCGCGGAGAGCCGATCTGGCCGCCGACCGAGGCCGGATCGTGGCAATCGAGGAGCCGGGAAGGTTGGGTCCCGGTGTCCGGACGATCGACGCCGACGGCCTCTACGTGATGCCGGGCGCCATCGATCCCCATGTGCATCTGGGTATGGGGGGTGGTTTCGGGTCGTTCCAGGCCGACACGGGGGCCGCGACGATCGGCGGTGTGTCCAGCCTGTTCACGATACTGATCGACAGCGGCCCGTACGATCCGGTGATCGCCGAGCACAGCGAGGTTCTCGACCGGGTCAGCCATGTGGACTTCGGGTTCCACGTGACACTGATGACCGACGACCACGTGGACGCACTGGCCGGACTGGCTGAGCGGTGGGGTGTCAACTCATACAAGTACTTCATGAGCTTCCGGGGTGACGAGGGAGCATATCTGGGGATCGATGGCACCGACGACGGCGCCTTCCATAATATCCTCTCCGGCGTCGCGGCGGTGGGCGGGACCCTCCAGATACACCCTGAGAACATCGAGGTCGTGTGGCGCCTCCGTGACAAGGTGAGGGCATCGGGCCGGGATGATCTCCGCGCCTGGGACGAGAGCCGGCCTGATTTCGTTGAGGCCGAGAGCATCTGGAGGGCGTCCTTCTTCGCCGAACTCGTGGGGACCAGGGTCTA
Organism: Candidatus Spongiisociaceae bacterium; assembly: GCA_965219685.1. Classification (GTDB taxonomy): domain Bacteria; phylum Actinomycetota; class Acidimicrobiia; order Spongiisociales; family Spongiisociaceae; genus JAPPFW01. The sequence goes on from CBDCOH010000002.1 coordinate 4,086,180, forward strand.
CTTCGTCCACCTGAGTTCCGGCTACGCTCTGGCCGCCGTTCGAGGCGCGCGGGCAGCTTTTCCGGGGGCCACCCTGTTCGCCGAGACCTGTCCTCACTACCTCACCCACACCCACGACTCGGAACTCGGTGTGGTGGGAAAGATCAACCCGCCCCTTCGGAGCGACGACGACGTGAGCGCGGTATGGGACGCCGTTGGGGATGGAACCATGGACACCGTCGGATCTGATCATGTGGGCAGGCGTCTGGAAGTGAAGCGAGGATCGATCTGGACCGCTTCCGCAGGCTTCCCGGGTCTGCCGACGGTGCTACCGGTGCTGCTATCGGAGGGCCATCACCGTCGTGGACTCCCGCTGCCCGAGATAGCGCGCCTGGCGTCCGGGCGCGCGGCGGAGATCTTCGGCTGCGCCGACCGGAAGGGGGACCTGCGGGTCGGGATGGACGCCGACCTCGCCATCGTCGACCTCGACTGGACCAGGGAGGTCAGTTCCTCCATGCTGGGTACCTGGTCCGACTACAGCATCTACGACGGCTGGTCTCTCACCGGTTGGCCGAGGTACACCGTGGTAAGGGGCGAAGTGGTTCAAGAAAACGGCGACCTGGTCGGCCCCCCGGGCTGGGGGCAGCACATTCGGCGGGGGTGAGGGGTGAGTGGTGAGTGGTGGAGTGGTGAATGGTGGAGTGGTGAGTGGTGAGTGGTGAATGGTGAATGGTGAATGGTGAATGGTGAATGGTGAATGGTGCCAACTCTTGACGGTACTCGACCCGAGCTTACCTTCGCTCATCCATTTATAACATGAGGGGCGGCATACGGGAACCCCATATATTCTTAGACAACGAGTCGATTGGAGTTGAGGGGGTTGGTGGCTGGTGGATGGTGGATGACTCTCAAGAGTATTCGACTACCGACACTGCGCTCTCGGCAGCCCCACCTAACACCAAACACCCACCTGACCTCTACCCGCCGAGAGATCGCAGGTAGGCGATGACGTCGTTGACGGGTACCACGTCGGCGTACTTTGCATCCATGTCGAAAAGGCTGATGTCGTGGCTGATCCGGATGCGGTCGAACACGCACTCCTCGACGACGATCGTGTGGAAGTTGTAGGAGAATGCGTCGGCAACCGTGGCGCGAACACAGCCGCCGGTGGTGGCGCCGGTGACCAGAAGCGTGTCGGCCCTGAAGTCGACCAGATAGCTGGCCAGGGCGGTTCCGAAGAAAGCGCTGGCGTGCCGTTTCGGGAGCAACACGTCGCCTTCCTGCGGGGCGATCTCCTCGATGAACTGGTATCCGCGTTCGGGGATGGTGGTGATGAGGGGGTTGATCTGGCCGAACCGCCCCGCGTCGACGGCTCGCTTGGGGGCGACGTACGGATAGATGATCGGCGCTCCGGCAGCCCGGGCAGCCTCCAGCAGCCGGGCTACGTGGCCGACCGCCTCCCATGCCTGCGCGCCGCAGGCGGTGGGGTACATGGTGGTGATCGCCTCCTCGATCGGGGCAGGATGGTCCCCGGCGGTCCGGTACTGCAGGTCGATGACGAGCACAGCCGGCCGCTCCCCGAACCCGACCCGGTTGGCGAAACCGGCCAACCGGTACACACCCCGATCTGCCTCGGGTACCGAGGCCATCCATGCAGGGTCGCTCATACCGTCCCTCCCCGTTCCGTCCGGATTTCGTCGGCCAGGGAGTCGAACTCATCCAGCATCACCAACTCCTGGCGTTCCTCCCAGGAGAGCATACGGTCCTCGATGGCCGGGTCGGCCTCGTCGGCTGCCAGCAATGCCAGCGCTTCGCGGGCCGCAGTGACCATGGTGCGGAGCAGAAGGCTGGCTCGCAGAATGATGCTGAAGCCGAGTTCCTCGAGCCGGGCGGTGGGCAGCAGAGGCGTCTTCCCGCCCTCCACCAGGTTCGCCACCAGAGGGACACCCGGAAACGCTGATCCCACCACGGCCAACTCGGCCTCCGACCGGGGCGCCTCCACGAACAGGGCGTCGGCGCCTGCCGCCAGATATGCCTCGGCACGGGAGATGGCCTCGGCGAGGCCCACGACGTTGCGAGCGTCGGTTCGAGCGATGAGCATCAGATCGGGACTCGATCGAGCCCGGGTGGCAGCCTCGATCTTCTCTGCCATCTCGGTCGGGGTCACCAGCCGCTGGCCTTCGAAGTGCCCGCACCGTTTTGGATCCTGCTGATCCTCGATCTGGACCGCCGCCGCCCCGGCTCGCTCCAACTGGTACACGGATCTCATCACCGATAGGGGACCGCCGAACCCGGTGTCGGCGTCGACGATGAGGGGCAGGCGGCTGGCTTCCCGGATCCTCCCCACATGGTCGATCAGTTCGGTCCGGCTGACCAGCCCTACGTCCGGGAGTCCGAAGACGGAGTTGGCGAGTCCCGCGCCGGTGACATACGCCGCAGGGAAGCCGGCCTGCTCCACCATCCGGGCGCCGAGAGCATCGGTGACGCCCGGCACTACGATGCTTCCGCCGGTGAGGATCCGGCGGAGGGTGCGGGACGACAATGCGGAGGCGGCACCCCCGAGCCCTGGCGGGATTTCCTTATCTGGCATCCTGGTGGAACTTAGCGCCGCCTGACCGTCACGGTCGTCTCGAAGGCTATAGGCTTCGAGACACGTACAGAGGGAGGAATCCGTGTCCGTGGTGACGAACGTCAGCCCCCGCGAGCACATCGAGTTCGTACGGGAACGGGACGTGGCTTGGACGAGTTTCGATCCGCACGGCGCACCATCCGGGCGCCGGGTCAAGTATCTGACCAGGGGAGTCGACAGTGCTGCCTTCAGCGGTCTCGTACGTCTCCCGGCCGGGTACCAGGCACCGTTCGGCGCCCACGAACGGCAGACCGAACTCTTCGTGCTGGATGGGGAACTCGGTGTGGGCGACGCGGGCTGCGGTCCCAACACCTACCTGTTCGTTCCCGCAGGGGTCGGGTATGGCCCGGTCGTTGCGCGTGAGGAGACCACGATCCTGGCCCACTACGAAGGATCGGCCGATCTGGTCGAGCCCTCGAGCGGCGCCGAGCCTACGATCATCGACACCGATTCATGGGAGTGGACCTGGGGAGCCGGGGTGGGGCTGCCGAAGGGCCTGTGCCACAAGACCGTGCGCTACGACGAGACGACCGGGGAGCGCACCTTCCTGCTGGGGGTGGTTCCGTGGTGGGACTCGCCCCTCCTAGAGTTCCACCCGTGTGTCGAGGAGTGTTACGTCATCCAGGGCGACATGTTCATGGACAACGTGGCCGAACTCGGCGCCATGGGTCCTGGCGACTACTTCTGGCGCGATCCCTGGGTCAGTCATGGCCCGATGCGGACCAGGGAGGGGTTCATCGCCCTACTGCGACATGACCGTCACCATGTGAACTACTTCATCGATCGGACCGGTACCAGCCCCGAGGAAAACATGGCCCTCGTGGAGAGCGGCCACTTCGACGAGTAACGTTCGGACCGGCTCACCCAGTCGAGAGGAGACAAAGTGGATGTGTTCGAGGCGATGCGCACCCAGCGCAGTGTCAAGCGCTTCAAGCCGGAACCGGTATCGGACGACGACATACGGAGGATTCTGACGGCGGCCACCTGGGCTCCCAACGGCGCAAATGCGCAGCCCTGGGAGTTCATCGTCATCAAGGATCCCGAACTGAAGCGCAAGATCGCCGACATCTACCGGGACGGCTGGGACTTCCTGCGTGATCACCCACGACGCCAAGGTAGGAAAGCGTACGACAGCAGGACGGGCCAGAAGACCATGATCAAGATGTCGTACTACTTGCGGGACCACCTCGAGGAGAGTCCGGTTCTCATCGTCGTCGCGATGAACATCACCAAGAACAATTATCCCCGGTACGGAGTACTCAAGGCCTTCCGAGCGGAGGTCAACTACACGTCGACCGTGCCCTGCATCCAGAACCTGATGCTTGCGGCCAGGGCTCTCGGTGTCGGAACATGCTTCACCACCGCGATGAACATCGTCGAGGAAGACGCCAAGATCTTGCTGGGAATGCCCGAAGAGACACAGATCATCGCGCTGATACCCATGGGTTATCCCACCGACGAGTTCAAGCCCCTAAAGCGGATCCCCGCCGAGGAGTTCACGCATTGGGACGGGTGGCAGGGAGACTGAGCCTTGGTGAGCAGTAGCGGGGTTCGGGGCGCGGCCGGCACAACGGGGTCCAGAGGGTCTGCCGAGCCGGTACTGCGCGTCGAAGGTCTCAACACGACGTTCAGAACCCACGACGGCCCGGTGCCCGCGGTCCGTGACGTCTCCTTCGAACTCCGCAAGGGCGAGTTCCTGGGCCTGGTCGGGGAGTCCGGGTGCGGGAAGTCCACCGTGCTGATGTCGATACTGCGATTGCTCCCGGAGAACGCCGATATGAGCGCCCGGTCGCTGGTGTTCGAGGATCGCGACATGCTCGGTCTGTCGGACGAGGGGATCCGGCTGTTGAGGGGTCGCCGGATCAGCTTGATCCCCCAGCGACCGATGAGTTCGTTGAGTCCCGTCGCCACCATCGAGAGGCAGCTCAAGTGGTACCTCCAGCGGGACGGAGCGAGGAGACCCGAAGAGTTGACCGGAGCTATGGAGTCGATGCTCGACCGGGTGGGACTGCGAGCGGCGGTCGAGCGCCTCTCCGGATACCCGTACCAGTTCTCCGGAGGCCAGTTGCAGCGGATGCTCATCGCCATCGCCGCGCTGGTCGGTGAGCCGGACGTACTGATGGCCGATGAGCCCACCACCACACTGGATGTGACGGTTCAGGCGCAGGTGCTGAGCCTCCTTCTGGAAGCGAGGGACAGGCTGGGGCTGTCGGTGATCATCGTCACTCACGACCTGGGTGTGATCGCCCAGACCTGTGACCGGGTGGCGGTCATGTACGGCGGGAGGCTGGTGGAGATGGCCGATGTGAACACGCTGTTCCACGAGCCGCGCCATCCCTACACCATCGCCTTGCTGGATTCGCTGCCCAGCCGGCACCGGCGAGGGGAGCCGTTGACCTCGATCGAGGGAAGCGCCATCGGTTCCAACCTCCTCGACGGGTGCCCCTTCGCCCCACGGTGCCCCAGCGTCATGGATAACTGCCATACCGACGTGCCGGAGGAGCGAACCGTCGGGGAGACCTTCGTACGCTGCCATCTCTACTCGGGTGCGGATCATGGCTGAAGTCCCGAGGTTGGAGGTACGCGATCTCGTGAAGCACTTCCCGGTACGGCGGGGTACGTTCGCCAAGGCCCGGGAGTTCGTCAAGGCCGTGAACGGCGTCTCCCTGGACATCCGCGACGGCGAGACCGTGGCCATCGTCGGCGAGTCGGGCTGCGGCAAGTCGACCATCGCCCGGTTGATCCTCCGGCTGGAGCGTCCCACATCGGGGAGCATCCGCCTCGACGGCGAGGACCTGCTCGCGATGGAGGACACGACCGCGGCTCGCCGAGCGGTCCAACTCGTGTCGCAGAACCCCTGGTCGGCGTTGAACCGCCGCAAGACCATCAAGCACACTCTCACCCAGCCGCTCAAGGTCCACAACCTGGTGGATACCCGGGCTGGTCGGACTGTGCGGGCAGCGCAGCTACTGGAGGAGGTCGGCCTGTCACCGGAATACCTCTACCGGTTCCCGAGCGGGATCAGCGGAGGTGAGTTGCAGAGGGTCACCATCGCCAGGGCATTGGCGGTCTCGCCCGGGGTGCTCATCCTCGACGAGCCGACCGCCAGCCTCGACGTGAGCGTGAAGGCCAGCATCATCAACCTGCTGATCGACCTCCGGGATCTGGAGAAGCTGACCTACCTCTTCATCACCCACGAGATCGACATCGCCAAGCACGTGAGCGACCGGATCGCGGTCATGTACCTCGGACGGATCGTCGAACAGGGCCCCACCGAGGAGATATTCGAGAACCCGCAACATCCCTACACGCAATCACTGCTCGGGTCGGTACCTGTCCCGGATCCCCAACTGCGGGCCGAGCTGAAGCCCATCTCCGGGGAAGTTCCATCCGCTATCGACCTACCCTCCGGATGTACCTTCCACACGCGTTGCCCCTACGTCTTCGACCGCTGCCCGGAGGAGATCCCCGAACTGTCGATGGTCGATTCCCTGCATCTGGCCGCCTGCCACCTGATGGAGCAGGGCAGGTAGCATCCTGGCTCGGTTCGGGGATTCGCGGTCGACAGCCGAGAGTAGAAGTGGCTCCAGTCCGGTGGCCGCGACTGCCCCATACCGCAGCCGAGCGACCTGACCGTGTCCTCCCCTTCGCTGGGTGTTGCCTTCTTCAGCCTCGGCAACCGTGGTCCGACCCAGATCGCCGCACTCGGGTCCGAGCTCGAGGACGTCGGGATGGATCATCTGTTCGTCACCGAGTCGAACAACGACGCGATGACGACGATGGCAGTGATGGCGGGCGTCACGTCGACCGCCACGATCGGATCGGCCATTGCCAACATCTACCTGCGCCATCCCCTTCAGATGGCCCAGGCGGCGGCGGGTGTGGAGGAGGTGTCGGCCGGCCGGATGCTTCTCGGTCTCGGGGTGGGGCATCAGATGGTCAACGTCGACAGCCTGGAGTTGGACATGTCGAGGCCGGTACGGGACATGCGCGAGTACGTGGAGTTGGTGCGGGCGGGCCTCGGCTCGGGTGGCGGCCCGATCGACTACGAGGGGTCCCGCTTCACCGCCAGGGGCCCGCGGGCGACCGTGGCCTGGGCGCCGGAACGCCGGGTACCCATCGTGGTCGCCGCTCACGGACCGAACATGGTCCGTATGGCGGTGGAGGTGGCGGACGGTATCTTCACCTCGGTGGTCAGCCGGGCCCAGATAGCTCGGCTGCGCGCCCTGATGGACGAGCACTGCACGACTATCGGCCGGGATCCGTCCGAGCTGCGGATCTACACGATGGTCTACGCCTGCATTGACGACGATCCGGTCCTGGCGCGACGCCGCCTCAGGGAGAGGGTCGAGTTGACCCTGATCCAGGTCAACTACCGGCGCCAGCTCCGGAGGGAGGGGAAGCTACTCGCGGGCGCGTCCCTGACCGGCGCCCAAGTGGCGGAGTTGGGGATTGCGGGATCCGTGGAGCATGCTCGCCACCTCTTGGGCGAGTACCGGGCAGCAGGAGTGGATGTCCCGATCCTGGCGCCGTTCACCCGTGACCCGGCTGATGTGGATACGGGATACCGCTCGTTCTCGGTAGATGCCTACCTGGCCCTCGAAGACCTCGTCGGCTACTGAGACGAGTAGTTCGAAGGGATCTGATCATTAGCGACCGTACTCTACGTTCGCTACACAACGCTGTACAACACATCATCACTGGTGTACCGCTGTTCCTGGACACGGACCACATGCTGCCATCTCGTGAAGAGCCACCCGCGCGCAAACGCGACAACTGAACAGTGCCAGTGAGGATGGTAACTGATGTAATCCAACGTTAACCATCGGACACCGAACTAAAAACTATAGAATACTGACTAGGAACTAGTCATCTGAGGGTTCATCTGGCCGACCACTATCTGGCTGATGGCAACGGTGGGGGCGAAGGACGCCACTGCCAGGACGGTCTCCGCGAAGTCCTCCGGCTCGATCTTCGGGACGTCGCGTCCTGCTGACATGCCGCTGCGCACCGTCGACGCTATCACCACTTCGGTTACCTTGACACCCCGATCGAGGACCTCGCCGCGCAGGGACTCGGCCAGCCCGATCATTCCCCACTTGGCAGCCGAATAGGACGCTCCCGTCGGGAAACCACGGATCCCCGCACCCGAGTTCATCCCGATCACGTGCCCGCGGACCCCGTCCACAGGCGTCTGGCCGGTCATCTGCCTGACGGCGGCGCGCGCGCAGTAGAACACACCGTTGAGATCGGTCGCGATGACTTTGTCCCAGTCCTCCGGCGCCATCTCCTCCACCCGACCGCGGATGAAGTTGCCGGCGTTGTTGACGAGGATGTCGAGCCGCCCGAATTCCTCTACCGTGCTGGCGACTGCCGAGGTGGCTGCGGAAGGATCTGTCACGTCGAGGCGACAGGCCGCCGCGATACCCCCGCGGACCCGGATGGTGGAGGCGACCGACTCTGCTGCGCCCATCGACCTGGCAGTGCACATCACCCGCGAGCCGGCTTGTCCGAACAACTCGGCGATGGATCTGCCGATGCCGCGACCGGCGCCGGTGATGAGGCTCACCTTGCCGTTGAGGTGGCTCACGGCGCCGTTTCGTACAGGTGGTACCGGGCGCCGGACCCGGGGGCTCGGACCACCGCGCCACGCAGTACACCGAGATGGGGCAGGTCCAGATCCCGCGGGTCGGCGAGGATTTCCGTTCCGATGTCGCGGGCCATCGTGACAGCCTTATCGATGTCCGGCACGTCGAATCCCATCGCCAGGTAGCCGATGTTGGGGGCTTCTGCCCGGCCGACCAGGTCTTCGCACTCGTAGTTGAGCGGGGAGCACAGTGCCACCTTTCCGAACATGTGCCCACCCTTCACGAACAGCACATGGGTCCGGGCGCCTTCGGGCAGGCTCAGGAAGTCGTTCTGCTCGGGCCGGTCCAGGATCTCGTCGATCAGGGGTTCCATTCCGAGGACCCGGCGGTGGAAGTCGACCGCTGCGCCCATGTCCCGCACGTAATGGGCCGAGGTCACCACCTGCGTGAACCCGGTGGGGGTCATGCCGTGGGAATCCAGGAAGGTCGCCATCTCGCCCGTCTGCGTATGGGTACCCCGGATCAGTTGCACCAGATTGACCGGAACGGAGTCGGTCGCCTCGAACACGACCTCGGTGGGCGACCCGACCGCCTTGCTCATCTCGTATGTGGTCGGCAGGCTCCAGAACCGATACCCGGCCTCGCTCAGCCTGCGCGCCGTCTCGTGGATATGGTTGTTGTAGAAGTTGAGGTTCCCGAGACCGATCCACCTCGTCTGGCGCTCCGCCCTCACTTCCTGGCGGGATTCGGCATGGAACTCGACCAGCATGACCCGGCCCACCCGGCTGCCCGGATAGGTGGCCAGGACTGCTTTCGCCTCCATGCCCGGCGCCGACTGCCATTGCGCCGCGAGGGATTCCCCTGACCAGGTCTGGGGTTCGGTGACCGTGAGACCGATCACGTCCCGGTAGAACTCCAGCGACCGTTCCATGTCCGAAACGCCGATGAACGAGATGCCGAGAGCGGATCCGGTCCTCTGCTTCGCCAAAGTGATGCTCCTGGTTTTTTTAATGGTGGATGGTGGATGGTGGATGGTGGATGGTGGATGGTGGATGGTGGATGGTGGATGGTAACCCTATGGATCTTGACGGGCTTGGCATACCGCTGTGTTCGGTCACCATTACTGGATGTTGAGGATCAGCCCCAGTCTGTCCCGTATCAGGGCCAGAGTGACTGACCCTACGTTGCCTCGTACCCTGCTGATGCGCGCGATCGATATCGCTCGTATGTGTTGGGCTTGGGCGACACAGGGCCTCTCCACTCCGTTGTGACGATCCGGTTCGACTTCGATCTCGGACTTGAACCCTCGGTTGGTACTGGTCAATGGCACGATGTGGACGATCGTGGGTCCTCGCTTGAGTATGTCCTGAGCCGTTACGACAACCGCTGGATGGCGGAAGCCGGCCTCTCTCGCGACAGGTATGCCCAAGTCGAGATCAACCACGTCACCGGAAGTCAGCATCGAGCCAAGCTTGCTCGTCAGACGTGAGGGGCGCCCTGAGTTCCTCCCCTATCTGTTCCTGCCGGAGTTTCCGGATAGCCAGGGCAATGGTCTCTCCGAGGGTGGCATCCAGTTCAGCCGCGAGGCGGCTGAGTTCTCGGTGTGTTGCCTTGTCAATGCGAACGCTTGTGCTCTGCATAACAGAGAGTATACAGGAAAGTATGCACCCGAACTCCACTAAGTGGCCGGATGATGACGGCCGGACACCATTCACCATTCACCATTCACCACTCACCACTCACCACTCACCAACTACCCTGCCCGCTCATGGCCTCCCGGTCCCATATCGGCTTGTCGCGAGCGCTGGCTCCTTCCACCGGATCCTGGGCGCGGTTGGTCAGGAGGGCTGAGGCTGCCGGCCTGGGTCAGGTGAACAGCGCCGATACGGCGGGCGCCGACTGCTTCGTGGACGGTGGCGTCGCGTTGGCCGTTACGTCGTCGATCAGCCTTGCCGTGTCGGTGGCTTTACCCACGCGTTCGCCGTTGCAGACGGCCATCGCTGCGGGATCGTTGGCGGATCTGGCGCCCGGTCGGGTGACTCTCGGGTTGGGTATCGGCAGCCTGGACACCAACGAGGTCCGGCATGGCGCGGGATACGCCCCTCCGATGCCGAGGATGAAGGACTTCCTGCGCGCGGTCAGCGCCCTGCTCCGGCATCCGACCGGCGAACCGGTGACGCACGAAGGGCCCTATTACCGGGCGGTCGGGACGGGAATGGGTTTCGAGCCGGACGCGCTTCCCATTGTCTTGGGTGCCCACGGGCCTCGGATGACCGAGTTGGCAGCCGAGGAGACAGACGGGGTGATCGTTCACATCTTCACTCCCCTGCAGACTCTCGCGGAGCGGTTAGCGCTAGCGGCGCGCATTCGCCCGGATCCCTTCCGGGTCGGAGTCGGGCGCCCGGTCGCCGTTCACGAAGACCTCGACCGAGCCATGGAACTGGCCCGCCTGGAGTTGGCCGGTGTGCTTTCGATTCCAAGATTCCAGCCGCGGCTTGTCGAACTGCGAGGGGAGGAGGGGGCCGCCGAACCGCTCAGCCTCCTGCGCGAGGGCAGGGCGGCTGCTGCGGTCGGCGCCATCGACGACGACCTGGTCCACGAGTTCGTCACCGTGGCCGAGCCAGGCCGCATCGTTGGCGAACTCGCCGAGATCGCCAGTGTGGACACCGTGGTACCGGTTCCTGCCGGTATCTTTGCTCCTATCGTGGCGGCGGGGCTGGGATTCGACATGGGTGGCTTCGAGGAGTCGCGGGCGGCCCTGGTGGAGGCTCTCCTCGGGTGAAGGAGGAAACGTGGTAGGAGCCATGGAATACGTCACCGTCGGCGTTTCCGACCTGGACGAGTCGGTCCGGCTCTTCCGAGATGTGATGGAACTCGACGTGGAATCGGAGTACGTTCCGTCTGTACAGCTGCTGTCCCTGTGGGGGGTGGAGGGCATCGAGGGGGCACGGGTAGTGGAGTTGTCGTGTTCCGGCTATCCGGTGGGACGGCTTCGCCTGCTTGCCACAACCCCGCCCCGCACCGTCCGCGTACGCGACGATCACGGCGGCCCCGACACAGCCACCGATGTGGGGGTCAAGGCGATCGACTTCTACGTGCGGCCACCGATCAGGCACTGGATCGACACGCTTGAGAACGCCGGCTGCCGGGCGCGTTCGGAGCCCATACGCTGGGAGATCGGGACGGTGGAGAGCGAGGAGATCAACATCTCCGGTCCGGACGGTTACCCGATGCTGCTGATGGTGGCCTGGCGCCATCCGGAGGCCTTCCGTCGCAGGTTCGACGCGGCAAAGCCGTTCAGCGAGGTAGCCACCACCTCGGTGGTGTGCGGAGACCTGGACGCCAGCCGGCACTTCTACGGCGAGGTGCTCGGACTCACCAAGTTCACCGACGACGAGGTCGAGGACGAGTACCGGGAACTGGCCGACACGCTGACCGGCGTGCCTTCCGGGACCCGCGTCCGTTTGATCCTCTACGGGGCCGAAGGCGAACCGAGCGGGAAACTTCTCCTCGTCCACTTCTACGAGGCGTCGGTGCGGAGGCTGGAAGGCCGGATGCGTCCCTATCATCTGGGGGTGGCGATGTTCACCCATACGACGGGCGATCTCGAGGCTCTGCATCGTCGGGTTCTCGCTTCGGGGTACCCGGTACTCGCGGGTCCTGCCGAGGTTCCTGAGTACCGGGGTCGGGTGATGGTCATGGCCGGACCCAACGACGAGTTGTTCGAGATCATCGAAGCGGCCGGTTGACAGCCATTTCGCAGCCGGGAAGGAGCCTCCGACAGATGGAAATCAAACGCCGTTACGTCTACGCAGGAGACCGCAGGGTGCACTACCGCCGGGCCGGCTCCGGACCGCCGCTCGTGATGCTGCATGCCTCGCCGGGCAGTTCCTACGTGCTCGAACCGTTGATCGCTCTGCTGGCCGGTTCGAGGACCGTCATCGCCATAGACACGCCCGGATACGGGGAGTCGGAGGGCCTGGGGATCGACGAACCCGAGATCGACGCCTTTGCAGTTGCTCTGGTCGACACCCTGGACGCCCTTGGGCTTGGAAGGTTCGACCTCTACGGAACGCATACCGGCTCGAAGATCGCGGTCGAGTTCGCGGGCAACAACCCCGGACGGGTGCGGCGCCTGGTGCTGGACGGGATCGGCGCCTACACGCCCGAGGAGAGAGCCGACCTGCTCGCCAACTACACCATCGACCTCTCGCCCGAATGGGACGGCACGCACCTGATCCGGGCCTGGGCGATGCGGCGCGACATGCACATGTTCTGGCCCTGGTTCAGCAGGGACGGTGACCACCGCATGCCGATGGACATCCCGTCCGCCGACGAGATGCACGACCACTTCGTCGACTTCCTGAGGGCCATCCCCGACTACGGGAAGGCCTATCGAGCCTCGTTCCGCTACAACGTCCCGCAAGGAATGGGCCGCCTCACCATGCCTACGCTCATGATCGCCCTCCCCGCCGATCCCCTTTACCAGTACCTGGCGGGCGGCGCCGATCTCGGGGACCACGTGACCGTGGAGACAAGCGCAACCGACGTGGGGAGGCTTGCCGAACTCACCGCCCACTTCCTGGGCGAGGGTGGCCAACTCCCGGACGCGTCCCCGGAGACCGAGCCCGAGGCGGTGCCGGGCTCCCTGCGGCGGCGCTTCGTCGAGGTATCGATAGGGGCTCTCCACGTCCACTGGAGCAGTGGGGAAGGCCGACCCCTCGTGATGCTTCATGCCTCCCCGACTTCGGCGCGGAATCTGGATCCGCTGACCGCGCGCTTTGCCGCCATGCGACCGGTGATTGCATTCGACAATCCCGGCAACGGGGACTCGTCGGCGGTACCGGGCGAGCCGGAGATCGCCGATCTCGCCGAGGTGCTCGTGGAAGGGCTCGACGCGCTGGGAGTGGGAGACTTCGACCTGTACGGTTCGCACACCGGGGCGCACATCGCCATCGAGATGGCGATCAGCCAGGGTTCCCGCGTCTCAGGCCTGATCCTCGACGGGATCATCCCCTACGAGGAGTCCCAGGCCCGGGAGTGGCTTGACCGGTACCCGCCGCCCATGGTTCCGGACCGCCACGGGAGCCACCTGGTTTGGGCGTGGAACTTCATGCGGGACCAGGTGGTCTTCTGGCCGTGGTTCTCCCAGAAGGCTGAGAATGTCCGCCACGGTGCCTCCATGCCCGACCCGGAAGTGCTCCACGACCGGGTTCTCGAGATGCTGAAGGGGGGCCGCACCTATCACCATCAGTACGCGGCCGCCTTCCGCTACCGAACCCAGGAGAGACTCCCGCTGGTCGGCGTTCCGACGCTGGTTTGCGCCGGCCCCACCGACCCGCTGCTGGAGCACCTCGCGGCGGTTCCCGACATCCTGCCCGAGGCCGAGGTGCTGGCCCACCCGGGGCTGGCGACCGCGACCGATGCGGACGACACCGTTTTCGAGTTCGTCCGGTTCCTCTCTCCGGAGCGGCTGGTCGTTGACCATGTCGGATAGGGGCACCCGACTGGTCGCGGCGATGATCAGCACATCGGAGGCGGATCGCCACGTCGAACTGTTTCGTGATGTGCTCGGCATGGACGTGGTGTCAGAACAGGTCCTGTCGGGTAGCGAGGCGAGATCGCTCTGGGCGGTGGATGTGCGCTCGGCCCGGGTCACGATGCTCACCACCCCGCCAAGCTACGCGGGCGTGGCCCTCGTGGAGTTCGATCCGGCCTCCGAGGTCGTGATCCGCGAAGGCATGCAGGGGATCGACATTGAGGCCTTGAAGGTCATCGATGTCGTGACCTCCGATGCGGGGGCCGGCTTCGCCCGGTTCGAGGAAGCCGGCTTCGTGGTGTCGGATGTGAGGTCCAGTTACGAGATCGAGGATGGGGCGGTTACCGAGACCCACGCGTACGGTCCCGAGGGGGTCGTGATCGGCATCCTCGACTTCCACACCATCGACGCGTCCAGGTTCGTGGAGTTGACCGATCGCCTGTTCTCGGAGGCGATGAGCATCTCGGTGCCGGTCGACGACCTGGATCCCGTTGTCGAGTGGTACGACCGGGTTCTGGACCTCGAAGTGGTGCACCGCTACGGCTTTGACGCCGAGAGCTTCAAGGACCTGGTCGGAACCGATTCTGCCGCCTGGAACGTCAGGGGCACCAACATCGGCCGTACGACCCAGGAGTTCTACTTCGGGGTCATCGACTACGGAACCGGGGACACGACTCGGCGGTCGCTGCGGGACAGGGCCCGGCCTCCCAACCGGGGGATCGCCGGCGCGGTGTGCACGGTCGCCGATCTCGGCAGGGTCGTGTCGGCGGCCAAACCGGACGAGATGATCGCGGGGCCGGTTGAACTCGCGCTCGGGCCTTGGGGCCGTGCCCCGGCGACAACCCTTGTGGCCCCACACGGCATCGTCCACACGGTCGTGGAGGCCCCTTGAGCCGGGGCTTCTCTCATGCGATCGTCGGCGTCGCCGGTATGGGCGATGCACTGGACCTGTGGGTGACCACGTTCGGTCTGTCGGTGATTCGCCAGGTCGAGGGTGCAGATCCCGGCTTGGAGACCCTGTGGGAGTTGCCTAACGGCAGCATCCGGCGTCAAGCGCTGGTGGGGATGCCCGGAGCGGAGACCGGCCGGCTGCACCTCGTCGAGTTCACGGACCCGAAAGCGGCGGTGCGTGAAGGGGCCCGTCCCTTCGACCTCTGCCCGAAGAACCTGGATGTCAGGCTCACCGGCATGCGGGACCGCTACGAAGAACTGGTGAGGGCCGGCTGGGCGATGGGCTCGGCTCCCGTCCGGATGCCGGTCGACACGATGCAGATATACGAGGTTCAGCTCAAGGGACCGGACGTGACCAACCTGTCGCTCGTGGAGGTGGTCGGGGATGGTCTCCCGTACACGCCTCAGGGATACGTGGCGGTCACCCAGGTGGTCGGCACCAACTCGGACAACCCCGCCGAGAGAGCGTTCTTTGAGGACGTGTTCGAACTGGAGCACCTCGACTACCACCTGTTCGAGGGCCCGGAGGTGGAACGCATGGTCGGTCTCCCGGCCGGGGCCAAACTCGACATGCACATTCTCGGTGACCCGCGTGACGAGTTGGGCAAGATCGAAATCGTGCAGTACGTGGGTGTCCGCGGGACCGACCTCTATCCGGTTGCCCGCCCACCCGCGTGCGGGTTCCTCGGAGTCGCTTTCGACACCGCCGACATCGACGCGCTGGCGGCCCGGGCCGAAGCCGGGGGTCACCCGATCGAGTCGCTGCCGACGGTGGAGACCGTGATCGGTGGAGGCCGCCGCCTTGCGGTCACCAGCCCCGCCGGGTGGCGGGTCGAAGTGAGTGGTGAGTGGTGAGTGGTGAGTGGTGCCATTGAGAGGTGGTGTGCCTCCGGCATCCAACGTGATAGCGTGATCGAGACTTCCGGCTAGGTGGTGCGAAGTGGATCCTGAACTGAGAGAAGCGATCGAGAAGATCCATACTCCGGCCGGGTGGGTCCATCTGGCCACGATCGGTCCCGACGGCAGTCCACATGTTGCGCCGATGATGATGGGACTGGGCGACGGGTGCCTCCTGTTCAGCCTCACGGGCAAGCAGAAGAAGCGCAATCTCGAGCGCGACCCGCGGGCCACGGTGTCGCTGGCTCAGACCGGCACGCTGGCGCATGTGATCGCCTGGGGTTCTGTCGAGATGCGCCACGATGACGAGGCCCACGGTCTCTGGGCGGACATGATCAAGGACGCCTTCGGTGACTCCGGCTACGTCGACCGGAAGCGTCCGTTGAGCCTGGAGGGAACCAGTCTGGGCGTCATGACGGTGGCCCGTCACCGGGTGTACGGCATCGAGTGACCGTCGCGGTTCGCAGGGCATACGCGGACTCCCGCCACGGGCAACTGCACTATCGAGTCGCCGGAGCGAAAGGCACCGACGGTACTCCCCTGATGTGTTTCCACCTGAGTCCCGTGTCCGGCATCATCTACGAGAGGCTGCTGTCCGAGATCGGGAAGGACCGGCTGGCGGTGGCGCCCGACAATCCCGGCTTCGGAGGCTCCGATCCACCCTGCTCGCCTCCCACGATCGGTGACTATGCCGCGGTGATGGGGGAGTTCGCCGACTCGTTGGGGCTGGGATCGGTGGACGTGATCGGCTACCACACGGGTGCCAAGATCGGCATCGAACTCTCGCTGCAGCGGCCCGAGTTGGTGCGCAAGCTGGTCCTGGTCTCGACTCCCGTCTACACCGAGGAGGAACTGGCCCGCCAGCACGCGACGCTCGGCAAGCCGAGTTGGTTCGACGAGGGAGGCGCCCACCTTCTGGAGGTGTGGGACGGTCACTGGGAGTGGCGCGGACCCGGCCAGACCATCGAGATGGTCCACCAGACGGTGGCCGAGGTCTTCCGGGCCGGTAGCAGGACCTGGTGGGGCCATCGGGCGGCCTTCGAGTACCGGATGGGCGACCGGCTCCCGCTGGTCACCCACCCGACCTTGGTCCTGTGCCCGCACGACGACCTTCTCGAGCCCACGAGACGTTCCGAGCCGCTCATCCGCAACGGACGCCTCCTCGAACTGCCAGGTTGGGGTCACGGCATGATGGACGTCCACACCGAGGACTTCGCCTCCATTGTCAGGGGGTTTTTGGACAACGGCTAATGATCTGAGGAGGCTCGGTTCTGCACGTCGTGTCGAGGCTCGTACTCCCCTGTCTGGATATACTGCGCGCTTTTCGTATATATACTCGCCGTATGGGAAAGCACTTGGTAGACATAGATGAGAAGGCCTTGAGCGCGGCTCGCGCCGAGATGGGAACGGTAACGATCAAGGAAACGGTGAACAGGGCACTGCGCCTCGCTGTCTCGGCCCGTGACGCCCGGGTGGCAAGCGCTCTCGATGTCCTCGCTGATGCCGAGTACCAGGAACGTTCTCAGGCGTGGCGTTGAGCCATCTCCTGGATACAAGCGTTTTGACCCGCCTCAAGCAGCCGCTGGTGAGAGCGGTTGTCGAACCGCTCGTCGCCAGTGGCCGAGGCGCCCGTGCCGCCATCAGCGATCTCGAGATCGGATTCATGGCGCGCAACGAGGCCGAGTGGGACAGCCGTATGCGTGCGCTCGAGGTTCTGGTACGCGTCGAGACCACGGCTCAGCACGTTCGAAGGGCACAACAGGTCCAGCGCATGCTGGCCTCCAGAAGTCAGAGAGGTCGCAAGATTCCCGACTTGCTCGTAGCAGCCGCAGCGGAAGAGGTGGGCTATACGATATTGCACTACGACCGGGACTTTGACCTGATCTCCTCGGTTACCGGACAGTCTTGTGAGTGGGTATCCCCGCCGGGAACGATCGACTAAACGTGTATAGCATCTGTCTGTGACCTTCATCATCACCGAGGCTTGTATCGACGAGAAGGACGCCTCGTGTGTCGACGTCTGTCCCGTGGACTGCATCCACGAGGGTGACGACCAGTTTTACATCGACCCCATCGAGTGCGTCGACTGCTACGCCTGCGTGCCCGTGTGCCCCGTCAAGGCGATCTATCCCGAGGACGAGGTCCCGGAGCGCGACGCCGCGTACATCGACAAGAACTACCTGTACTTCGACGTTTCGCCGCCACATCGCTGACCTGCCGACGTGAAGCACCGGACCGTCACAGGACGCATCGCCTACCGGCGGTTCGACGGCTTGGTCCGGGGGCACGAGAGTTTCCACCTCACCGTCCACACCGACGGCGACCGGACCATCCGAGCCGTATCGGAAATCTACGACTCGGGCATCCTTCGGGATGTCACCTACACGGTGGACCGGAACTGGCGTCCGAAGGACGCGGCGATCCGGCTTAGGATCCACGACCGGTTCGTCGGGTCGAGTTGGTTCCGTTTCGATGGGCGGGATGCGGAGTGCGAGGCGTTCCTGGCCGACGGAGGGCGGATCAGCCAGCACGTAGTCCTCGACGTCCCGCCCGACAGCTTCAACCCCCATCCCGTACAGGCCGATATGTGGCACTTCGCGGCCTACCGCCACGACGACGAACGGGTGCAGACCATGAGAGTGCTCACCGCCTCGCCGCTCTACGACGGTGGGTCTGGACCGTTGCTCGCCACCCTTGATGTTCCGATCGAGTACGTGGGCCCGGAGGAGGTGACCGTTGCGGCGGGGTCCTTTCAGGCTGAGCACTTCCGGTTCATCCACGCCAACGACTGGCCTCCCCAGGATGCGTGGTGCTGGGGGGACGACCTGATCCTGGTGCGGATGGACTGGGATTACACCGAAACGACCTACGAACTGTTAGTTGTTAGTGGGTAGTTTTTAGTTGTCAGCTGGTGGCAAGGTTAGGGTCCGACCTTGAGCGGGAGGTCGGGGTTACGGCCCCACTCGCTCATCGAACCGTCGTAAACGGCTACACCCTCGTGGCCGAGAAGCAGCAGGGCGAATGCGTTGGTCGTGGCTGATATGCCCCCGCCGCAATAGGTAATAATCCGTTCCGACTCAAGGACGCCCGCCTCCTCGAAATGGGCGCGCAGCTCATCGGCGGGCTTGAAGGTCCGTTTGTCGGGATCGGCCAGGTCGGCGGCATATACGTTCACGCTGCCTTCTATGTGCCCTCGCCGGTGATAGTTGGGTATCAGGCGCTCGCCCGAGTGCACCGCAGGCGCGAGAGCATTGACGAGGCTCGTCCGGGGGTCGTCCAGGGCGCCCAACACCTCATCCAAGCCGACTATGAACGGAGTCCCTTCTGCCGCAACGAACCGGGCGCGAGGATGGGACACCCTCTCAGCCGTCAGCGGTCGTCCCTCCTGGCTCCACTTGTCGAAACCGCCGTTGAGCACCCGCACGTTGTCGAATCCGAAGCAGTGGAACATCAAGAAGATGCGGGTCGCCCAATAGTTGATCCCCCGGCTGTAGACGACGACGTCGTGCTCGTTGCCAACACCCTTCCCGGCCATCACGCGTTCGAAACGGGACGGCGTTGGCAGCATGAATCTCAGGTAGGGGTGGTCACCCGCCAACTCATCCGAAAGGTCCACGTACACGGATCCCGGAATGTGTGCTTCGAGATACGCGTCCAACCCCGACCGGACGATGTATCCGCCATCGGGCTGCCGGTCCAGGATGATGTCGCAGTCGATGATGCGGAGGCCGGGTTCGCCCAGGCGGGCTTCAAGTTCCGCGGTCTCGATCAGGAGTTCAGGCCGGACATAGCCGTGAGATTCGGGGACTGTGGCCGGGCTCGTCTCGCCTCCGGGTTGCGTCGCCGCGTTCAACGTTCCAACTCGACGAGTTCGTAGGTGGTGGCCATCACGTCGAAACGGACCTTGACGATTATCAGGTCTCCCGGAATGCACCAGATGTCCTCGGGAATCGATTCCTCGCCGAGCAGGAACCTGAAGTGTTCCGTCTCGAAGGTTCCGGCGTCCACCGTGACCGTTTCCGGTCCCACGTGTTCGATGCGGAACTCGTCCGTGCTGACTCCAGCCGTCTCGAGCACGGTCCTGCTCAGGATGGGACCCGAAGCGCCGTCCGGTCGCGGCGAGCTCATCAGCGTCCCCTTGATGGTCTGGATCCTGGCCTCGCTGCCCATGTCGAAGGCGCCGATGTGCCAGACGTCGCATGCCACGGGGTGCGGGCCGAATGAGGGCGGGAGGCCGTTCAGCCTCATCCGTTGGGAGATGCGTCCGGCATCGGCGGTGTAGGTCTCGCACTCGGCGTACTCGTCGGTGAAGCGGAACCATCCACTCCCCATGAACTTGTCGTTCTCGGTGAGCCTGACGAATGCGTCCACCGGCTGCCAATTGACGTCGACGGTGTAGGTCACGTCCCGCACGAGGCCGGTGTTGAGCACCTCCACGAAGGAGCGGATCGTCCGGTGGCCGTCGCCGTGCTTCGTTACGGTGAACCACTCACGGCCCCGCTCACCCAGGGTGTCGCTGCGGTACACCACCTTGCCGCGGTAGGTCTGATGCTTCATGGATCCTCCTTCCGTTCGATCAGTTCGATCTTCTCCCCGAGTTCCCCGGTGAACACGGCACATCGTCCTCCGTCGTAGGGGGGTGTGTAGACGGCCGAGACCGGACCCGCGGCCGGGTATCCGGCCCGTCCCATCGCCTCTACGGCGGTGTCGAACTCGCTGGTATAAAAGGACACGAGCCCGAAGCCCGGCGGGAGTTCGCCCGCGGGGCAAGTCCTCACCGGCCGGTCCGGCGGGAACCGATCGACCTCGACCCTGGTCCGACCCCGGGGCGCCAGCACGATGAACTCGTAGGAATGGTCGAGCGGTAGGCCGGCCTTCCTCGAGATCACTTCCACTGCGGCTTCGAACCGCCAGGCCGGCTCCATCCCAAGACCGGAAACGTAAGGCCCGAGTTGTCGGTCGGGGTCGGTGCACAGCAGCACCGCTACGAACAACGCCCCGACATCGCATCCGGGCGGGGGCCGGACATGGCTCGTGCCTGTCGCGAGGACCTGCGTGAGGTACACCTGCTCGCCGGCTGGACCGATGGCCTGGGACGCCCGGATTGCCGGCGGCAGGCCCCCGAAGCCGAAGTCGGCGGCCTCGCCGTGGACATGGAAGTAGCCCGAGGAACGAACCCGCTCGGTGAGCGCGTCGACATCTCGCACCGTTATCTCGAGGGCGGTCCACCCCTGAGTCGCGTAGGGAGCCGGTGACGGAGTCGGACCGCTTACGAAGCGCACCAGGCCGCGGTCCTCGCCCTCGGCGCCCAGCACCACCACCGACCGGTCGGGATCGGCGGTGCCCCACGCCAGCGCCAGCCCTTCGCCGAGCCGGCCCTTGTAACGGACCTCGTACCCGAACAGGCTCCGGTATGCCCCCACTGCATCGTCCAGAAGGTCCTCGGCCACCGTGACCGTTCCCGTCGCGAGGTCATCCACCAGTGGTTGCTGTGTCATATCCCTCCGCGAGTCTCGCTCTGGTGCGCTCGTCAGCCATTAGTTTCTTCCCCGACGGGCTGACGATCGCGCATATCACTCCCGCCAGGGCCAGGCCTCCACCAACCAGGTGTAGCCAGGTGATCGGCTCCGAGAGTAACCACCAGGCCAGTCCGCTTGCCACCACGGGCTCGGCGCGCAGGACCAGGGGCGGGATGTTGGCCGGCAGCCAGCGGAACGCCCAGGTCATCAACAGGAGCCCCACGCCTCCCGGAAGGACTGTCATGTACGCCAGCAGGATCCAGTCCCGGTTGGAGACCGTACCGATGTTCCAGCCTGTAACCGCCACGTAGGTCGTGACCACAACCCCGGCTATGGCGAAGATGCTCCAGAGCAGCGTCAACGCGTCGAGGTGAGTCCTGGCGATCTTCAGGAACACCATGTAGAAGGCCCACGCGATCAGGCTGACGGCCGCCATCGCAATACCCAGGGGATTGCCCTCGATCCCGGTGGATCCCCCGTACGCGACCATCGCGGCGCCCGCCACCGCCAGCAAGGACCAGGCGAGGAAGCGCCCGCCCGGGCGTTCCCCCAGTATCGGGAAGGCGACCAGGCTGACGAGCAACGGCATCAGGGAGGTCAGCAGCACGACATCGGTGACCGAGGTCCACTTCATCCCGGTGAACATCAACGGTTGGGCAACACCGGCGAACAGCCCCGGCCAGATGGCCCACTTGAAGGAGGCCAGCGGCGGTCGGATGCCGAACCAGATGGCGCGGACGGCCACGAGGAGACCGACGGCTACGACGAGGCACCAGAGGCGCCAGAAGGAGAACTGGACACCACTCAGGTCGGAAGCCTGGATCGCGACCAGCCCGGTGCCCATGATCAGGACCGCGATGCACATCCCGACCATCGGAGTGTTCAGGCGAACGGCGCCAGGTGCCTTGTCCAATGGGATACCGGTCAACCAGCAGTCCTCTCTCGAGGTGGCCAGAACGGTCCCGACCTCCGGAAAAGAGGATAGCTGCGCTCATGATTCTTCCGCATCGGAGGCGGTGGTCCTCACGTGTGCTGTGATTATACTGCTAATACAGCTAAAATAGCTGCCATGCCTACGATTACGATTCGCAACGTCCCCACCCAGACCCGCAACGAACTCGCTGCGAGGGCCGCTCTCGCCGGGAGGTCCCTGCAGGAGCATCTCCGCTTGGCGCTGATTGCTCTTGCCGACCGCCCCGAACCGGAGGTCCTCATGGCTGCGGTACGGCGGCGCAAGCAGGGGGCCGCCGGTTCCCTTACCACCGAGGACATTCTCAAGTTCCGTGATGAAGGGCGCCGGTGACGCTGGTCGTCGACGCCTCGGTCGTGGTCGCCGGTCTCGCGGGAGGGGGTGCTGACGGTTCCTGGGCCGAGGAAGTGCTGGTCACCGACGATCTGGCGGCGCCGCATCTGATGCCCGTTGAGGCAGCCCATGTTCTGCGGCGCGCTGTCCTCTCGAGCCGCCTCTCCGCGGATGTCGCCTCGTTGGCCCACCAGGATCTCCTGGCACTGCGTGTGGCCCTGTTCGACTACGTTCCGGTGGCCCACCGGGTTTGGGAACTCCGATCGAACGTCACAGCCTACGATGCCTGGTATGTCGCTCTCGCCGAGATGCTCGGCGCGCCGCTCGCCACTCTGGATAAGCGTCTGGCCGAGGCGACGGGCCCCCGCTGTCCGTTCCTGACGCCGTCCACGTGAACCCGCACAGCACTACCGAGACCGGAAAACCACCCGATCCAACGTAACCACCACCCAACCCCCAACACCCAACACCCAACACCTAACTATTCCGGATGAACCTGTCGACGATCTCCACGAATTCCACGGGATATTCGTCCGCCACGTCGACCCCCGCTCCGAGCATGGGAGCGAAATGGCCGTCGGCGAACAGTCCGGCCCCCGTCGTACGGTTGTCCTCCCAGAAGTGATCCCGGTTGCCGCAGATCACCAGGGTCGGAGCAGTCACTCGTTTTGCGACCTCGACCTCGTCGGTCCTGCCGATGACGTGGTACGCGTGGTACCACTCGGGTCCTACCTGGAGCCGTGCTATCAAGGTGCGGCGGGCGATGTCGCTGTTGTAGGCCAAGCGATCCCCGGGCTCGGCAAGCATCTCGCTCATGTCCCAGCGGGTGATCCAGGCCCGCAGCACCTCCTTGCCTTCCCGGTCGTAGGTGCGGGGCTTGGCGTTGCTCATGTATTGGCGGTTGATGAAGTCGAAGTGCTCGTTCTTCTCCGGGATCTGGGGGAAGCCGTAGAAGAGCAGGTGGGTTACCCGGTCCGGGTAGTCGGCAGCCATCCAGAGAGCCACGGTTGCGCCGAAGTGATGGCCCAGCACGGCATAGCGGTCCATTCCGAGGAGGCGGGTGACCTCGTCGACGCGGCGCGCGAACTCGGGCCCGTCGGGCTGGGTGGGGGCCGGGTCCGACTGGCCGTGACCCGGTATGTCGATGGCCACGGCCCGGTAGCCGACCCGTGCGAACAGGGGAAGCACGGCTTCCCACATGCTGGCCGCGTCCGAAGTCTGGTGGAGCAGTATGAGCGGTGTTCCCTCTCCGCTCGCCAGGTAGTGAACCTGTCCCTGGTCGGTGTCTACGTAGCCCTTCCGCATGCCCATGGCCACCCCGTCACATCGCTGCGAACAACCCTACTGAATCTCGGGGTGGGTAGCCTTTGATCGCACCGGCGGCGAGCGTGAGGAGGATCGGATGGCCGATCTCGGAGTGGCGTATTTCTTCAAGGGGGTGACCGGACCGGGGCCGCTTGTCGACTACGCGAAGCGGCTCGAGGACACGGGGCTCTCGCACCTGTTCGTCACCGAATCCAACAACGACGCCATGACTCTCCTGGCCGCGCTGGCCGTGGAGACCGGCCGGCTTACCCTGGGCTCGGGCATCGTCAACATCTATGCCCGGCACCCCTACCAACTGGCCAACGAGACGGCGGTGGTCCAGCAACTCTCCGGGGGCAGGTTCATCCTCGGTCTCGGAACCGGGCACCAAGAGGTGAACGTTGACGGGTGGGGCATGGAGATGGCCAAGCCCCTGTCGAGAATGCGCGACTACCTTGCCACGGTCCGCCAGGCGCTCGATTCGGACGGCGGTCCCCTGGACATCCGGACCGACCGCTACCGGATCACCGGTCCCTCGGTGGCCTGGGCGCCTCCCCAGCGGGTCCCCATCTACCTGGCCGCTCTCGGACCCAAGATGTTCGAGTTGGCCGGCCAGGCTGCCGACGGTGTGATCCTCTCGATGGCGCCCCTGCCCTACATCAGGAGGATGCGCAAGCTCCTCGACGACACCGCTCGGGCGAACGGCCGCGACCCCGGCGCGATCAAGATCTACGCCTTCGTGAACACGCTCCTCCGGCCCACCCGTGAGGAGGCGATCCCGCTCCTTCACTACTCGATCAAGAGCTATTACCGGTTCCCCTACTACCAGTACCAGCTGAAGGTGGCGGGTGTCGAGTTGGGCTCCGGCGGGATCAGCGACGCTGCGCTCGACTCCCTGGCGATAGGAGGACCGCCCGAATACGCTCGCGAGCGGCTCGACGAGTACCGGGAGGCCGGAGTCGACGTACCCATCCTCGCTCCGATCGGCACCCTGCCGCGACCGACGCCGGCCGATCCCGACCTGTTCGCGGCGTTCGACGGCTTGGCCGCGCTCGCGTGATCGGGTGGTCAGGTGTTAGGTGTTAGGTGTTAGGTGTTAGGTGTTAGTTTAGGTAGGTTAAGGTACCATTCACCATTCACCATTCACCATTCACCAGCTACCTGCGTCGCGTGCTCAGATAGAGTTCGCGGATCTTCGGGTTGAAGTAGGCGTAGAGGATGTCGACCGCGAAATTCAGCACTAGGAAGAACACCGCGGTGAACAGGGTGGCGCCCACCGCCACCGGGATGTCCTGCTTGCGGAAGGAGTCCACCATTAGCTGGCCCACGCCCGGGATGGTGAACACGGTCTCCACGATCACCGATCCGCTGACCAGGAACCCGACGAGCAGCCCGATCACGGTGGTGGTCGGGATGATCGCGTTGGGCAGGGCCACCCGGCCCACCACCCGCCGCTCCTGCAAGCCCATCGATCGGGCGAATGTGACGTAATCGCGCTGGAGAGTGTCGAGCATCGAGGCCCGCAGCGTCTTGGTCACGATGGCGATCGTTGCCAGACCGAGCACGAACGAGGGCAGGATCAGATGCGCCAGATTCTGTCCCGGGTCCTCCGAGAAGTGAATCCAGCCGCCCGCAGGCAGGACATCTGTGATGTACAGACCGAACACCATCAGCAGGAGCAGGCCCAGCCAGAAGTTCGGGATCGAGATGGCGACCACCGAGACCACCCGGATGAGGCCGTCGAGGAATCCTCCGTACCTGGCCGCGGCGACAAGTCCCAGCACCATCGCCACCAGGGTCGCCACGATGCCCGTGGAGAGGGCCAGTTGCAGGGTCGGGATCGCCCGGTCGGCGATGAGCTCGGTAACGGGTGTGAGGCTCAGGTTGGACTGGCCCAGATCACCCTGCAGGACATTCACCAGGTAGCGCCAGTACTGGACGAGCAGCGGCTGGTCAAGACCCAACCTCGCCATGACCTCGGCGCGTTGCTCAGGAGTGGCGTCCGTACCGGTGAAGAGCAACACGATGTTGCCCGGAGTCAACTGGATGAACATGAACACCAGCGTCAGGACGGCCCAGAACACGATGACCGTTGCGACCAAGCGACGAACGACGTAGCTCCGCAATTCACCCCCACGAAGGTTTCCGGTGTGCTTCTACAGTCCGATCTTACGCCTGCAGTGCCGCCAGCGCTGATTTAGCAGCATTTCCCTGCGGTGGATCGCGCGGTTCTAGTAATGTCGTTTTGCCACTATCACGGGAGGGTTTATGGCACGGAGCACGCCCGAGGGTGCAGGGATCGTGGAGCCGGACGACGGCCGGAAGCTGATCACCCGGCGTCGATTCATAACGATGTCGGCGGTCGCCGCAGCCGGAGGTGTGCTGGCCGCCTGCGGTCAGGACGCCGAAGAGGTGGCTACCACCCCGGCGGCGACATCCCCACCGGCGACGACGGCCGCGACGACCGCGACCACGGAAGCCATGGCGGATGAGGCGGCGCCGGCCACAACCGAGGCACCGCTGACCACCACCGTCGCCACGACCGCCCCGACGACGACGCAACCGGCTCAGGTCGGAGGTGTTGTCGTGGTCGATCAGGCCACAGAGCCGCCTGCCCTGAACCCGTGGCAGTTCAACTTCCAGTACGTGATCTGGATGTCCGATCTGGTCGAGGAGCCCCTCTACCGGTACGACGATGACCTCAAGATCATCCCCT
This sequence comes from Candidatus Spongiisociaceae bacterium, assembly GCA_965219685.1. GTDB lineage: Bacteria > Actinomycetota > Acidimicrobiia > Spongiisociales > Spongiisociaceae > JAPPFW01. The sequence continues at coordinate 4,112,606 of CBDCOH010000002.1, forward strand.
GGCTGGCCTCCGAACTGCCCGCCGCAAGTGACGACGGACTCACCTGGGACATCCCCATCAGGGAGGGCATCCAGTTCCACAACGGCGACACGCTGACCGCCCACCATGTGGTCGACCTGTTCGCCAAGGGCGCCGAGTCGGGCATCTGGAGGAGCCGCTTCGCGTTCGGAATTGACAGCACCGAGGCCCTTGAGGACAACCTGCTGCGGGTCAACTTCAGCAAGCCGTTCTCGATCTTCCTGGACAAGCTGGCCCTCATGGCGATACGGCATCCCGACAACTTCGAGGCGACGGACAAGTTCCTCGGAACCGGTCCCTTCGTCCATACGGCTTACGACCAGGGTTCCTCGGCGACCTTCGCCCGGAACGACAACTACTGGGGCACCCAGCCGTCGATCGAGGGCGTCGAGTTCCGGTTCGTGGCGGACAACGGCGCCCGACTGGTGAACCTGATTCGGGCCGATTCCACCGTCTACCCGGAAACGGAACCGAATTCCGTGCCGCTGCTGGAAGCGGAGCCGGACATCACGGTCCTGAACCAGCAGTCCCCCTTCGAGATCTTGTGGTGGAACAACGTCGGGCGGGAGCCGTTCAGCGACAAGCGCATCGTGGAGGCCATGGCCCGTTCCATGGACCGCCAGGCTGTGAACGACATCGTGTTCGGTGGGTTGGGAACCATCGCCCAGGGCATGCTCGGACCGGCCACCGGCGGTTACGACCCGAACTTCAAGCCCTTCACCGACACCGCCGACCTGGCGACGGCCAGGGCGCTCATGTCGGAGGCCACCAACCTGGTGTTCGATGAGGACGGGAACATCGCCGAGGGAGACCCGGTCGAGTTCGACGTGATGTTCATCAACTCGCCGACGGTGCGCGATCTTGGAGCAGTGCTGCAGCAGCAGTGGTTGGCGGTGGGCCTTCGAGCCAACCTCGCCTTCCTGGAGATCGCAGCCTGGGTAGCCAGGTTCTTCGATTCCGACTACGACATCGGGGTCAGCGTGTCGACCGACGGGCCCTCGCAGGGAGCCACCGCGTGGAGTTCGCTGGGGACGGCTCGGTCGGATCACTTCTTCAACACGATGATGTACTACAACGACGAGTACACGCAGCTCATCAGCGACTCGTTCGGCGAGCCGGACGACGCGACCCGGTTCGCCATGTGGAGGCGCGCCAACGAGATCCTGACCCTGGACTTCGTGATGACGCCGCCGGTGTACCCGCCGTTCGTCGTGTCGACACATGCCAGCCTGCAGGGCAACCTGCTCGGCCCGATGCGGACCAACCGTCTCGCGCTCGAGAACACCAGTTTCGTCGCCTGATCGCAGGGACCTATGAGTAGACGGGCGCCGTCGTGACGGTCACGGCGGCGCTCGTTCGCGAGGTCATCGACACGTCCTTCCGGGAGATTCCCCGAGCCGCTGTCGACCGGATAAGGCGCCTCATCGTCGACTCCGTCGCCAACTGCTTCATGGGCTACGAGGTGACCGGTCGGCAGTTGGCGGCATACGCGGCGGAACTCGGCGGACCTGAGGAAGCCGTGCTTGTAGCGGACGGCCGCCGGGTTCCGGCGGAGGTGGCGGCTGCTGTAAACGCGCAGGTCGCTCGGGATACCGACTTCGAGGAGACCGGTCCCGGTCTTCATGCCGGACCGGCCATGGTCCACACCGCTCTGGCCGTCGGCCAGCGCGTAGGCGCCTCCGGCGCCGACGTGGTGGCCGCCGCAACCATCGGGTACGAGGTGAACGCTCGCTTCCATCACGCGAGGCGCGACGGTGACATCATCCGCCACCACGCCACCTGCGTCGCCATCGTGGCCGGCAAGCTCCTGGGTCTGGGCGGAGAGGCGCTGAATCGGGCCATCGGATTCTCCTGGGAACTACCTACGAGCGACATCCTCCGCTACTGGCCTCCTCAGGCCAAGCGGGTGAGCCGCCTGGGGATCGGGAATCTCTGGGTTTGCCGCTTGGGCGTGCAAGCTGCTCTGCTGGCCAGTCACGGTTACGGGGGCCTGCCCGACGAACTCGACTTCCAGGCTGCGGATTACGACCTCCAAGGGATAGCCGCACCGACCGGGTTCGCTCACACCGCCAACGAACTGGAACTCAAGCCCTACCCGGCCAGCCGGGGCTGCAACGGGGCTCTCGACCTGGTCGGCCGGATCGTCCGGCGGGAGTCTCTGCGGATCGACGAGATCGAGCGCATTACGGCCCGGCTGCCGAGTATCTACCTGGATGCCCACCAGTTCGAACCCGAGCCCGAGAACTACTGGGAGGCGATCTACAGCACGCATTGGGGCATCACCATGCAGGCGATGCAGGTGCCCCCAGGTCGGCAGTGGTTCACACCCGAACGCCTGGGCGACGCTCGTTCGAGGGGGCTATGCGCCAAGGTCGAGATCGTCGAGGATCCGGAGGCTACGCGGGCTCGTGACGAGAAGCGTCGTGGGGAGATGGCGAACACGGTGGAGATCGAGGCCAGGGGACAGGTGTTCACCGAGTCGATACTGATGCGCGACGTGCCCGGAAGCGCGCGTATGCCGATGACCGAGGATGTGTTCAGGGGAAAGTTCCTGTCGCTCGCCGAACCCGGCATCGGCTCCGCCCAAGCCGCCACGTTGTACGACGCTCTCTCCGAAGTCGAAGCGCTTCCGGACGTGAGGTCGCTCGCACCCATTATGGCTCCACCGGTTCGGGGGTAACATCGGGCCAACGCGATCGGGTGCCGGAGCGTAGGGAGGGAATCATGGAGCCGGTGATGCTTACCGATGTCTCCGGGATGGACTGGACCGCCCAGATGTTCGGTGGGCGATCGAAGCGGCTCTTCGAAGGAGCCGACGGGAGCCATCTCGACTACGTCGACTTCTCGGGCAACGCCGCCTGGGACCGCAACGATCCGGGAAAAGGTCCCCACTACCACACCTACCACGAGTGGGCCTACTGCCTGTCGGGCCATTTCGTCATCTACGAGTTCGTCCATCCACGCCAGATCGAGGGTGAACTGGTCCACTTTCGCGAGGGAACCTTCATGAGCAGGCCGGCCTACAGCCTGCACGCAGGGCAGGGCTACCCGCGTTCGGCGTTCCGCCAGGGACCGTGTGTCCTGCTCAACTACGAGGAGGGTCCGTCGGAGGTGCTGCTGGCCGGACCGGACAACGTTCCTGACGATGTGGTCGACTGGCCCGATAACTTCATTCGTCAGAGCGCCACGACCCTCGAGTGGGAGGTTGATCCGGAGCTCGGGGGCGCCAGCATGAAGTGGCTCCGTGAGGATCCGATCGGTGGGTTCCGGGCCAAACTACGCCACGTGCCGCCCGGATGGGTGGCACCCGCAGAGATGCGGGCCACCTACCACGAACGGGCACACCGCTTCGCCTACGTGATCGCGGGAGACATGACGTTGCTGGCAGGGGATGGTGGTACCGCGGTCGGGCCCGACTGGTTCATCGAACAGCCGCCGGGAACAGTGTGGGCCTGGCAGAGCGGCTCGGCGTCCGAGACAGGGTGCATGTGGCTCGAAGCGACCTACGCATCCGGCACGACATTGAGCAACGGCGGGGTGGAGGACCCGATCGCGGCCGGGAACTGAGGCCGGCCCGCTCCTACTGGCGGAGTTGGGGGTCGAGGAGGTCGTTCAGCCCGTCGCCCACGAGGTTGAAGCCGACCGTGGCGACCAAGAGCACCATTCCGGGGAACAGGGAATACCACCAGGCCCCCAGAAGCATGAAGGCGGTGGCGTCGAACAGGATGTTGCCGATGGTGGGAGCAGGGGGCTGGATGCCCAATCCGAGGAAGCTGAGAGCCGCTTCGGCGAAGATGGCTATCGCGATCCAGAGGAATGCCTGGACGAGCACGGGTGGCGCGACGTTGACGATGACCTCCCGGAACAGGATCCGGCGGCGGGGCACGCCCACCACCCTCAGGGCATCTACGTAGTCCTCGTGAACCTCCACCAGGGTGGCGGCCCGGGCAACTCGAGCGAAGAACGGGGTGGCGGCAAGGGCGATGAGCATCACCACCTTCCAGGCGCCAGGGATCTGGATGGGTCCGACCTGGGTGGGTCCGATCCCGGTGAGGCCTAGAACGAACATTCCCAAGACGAACAGGGGCAATGCCAGGATGACGTCGACGGCGCGCATGATCACCTCGTCGATCATGGTGCCCCCGCGGTACCCGGCCAGCATCCCCGCCGGCACCGCGATGATCAGGCCCAGCAGTACGCTCATCACTGCCACAAGGAGGGAGATGCGGGCCCCGTCGGCCGATCGGGCCAGCATGTCCCGTCCCAGATGATCCGTCCCGAAGAGGCTCTCCCCGCTCGGTGAGCCCAGGCGATCGGTCGACAGTTCGAGAGGGTCGCCCGTGAGGATCGGTCCGAAGATGGAGAAAAGTAGGTAGATCAAGACCAGGACGGCGCCTGCCCTGGTCGCCCAGTTGTGGTTGATCATGCTGGTGAAGCTGCGCAGGGCGCGCAGTACGGGCGATGTAGCCTGAGCCGGGCCGGGGAGCGGCGCCGGATCCCGTTGTACGGCTGAAGTCACGCTGACACCTCGGCTTGACTGCTGGAATCAGGTTAGGGGAGAGCATAAGCGGCCGCCATCGCCGATGGGCCGCGCCAACCCGCCCGATAGCCGACGGCCCGCCCGCAGTCCCTATAGGCTCCGACTACCGACTACTCCCATGACCATTACCCAACGCCTGGCAGAAGAAGTCGCCCGATCCGAGTACGACGACCTCCCCGTGGAGGCAGTCTCGATCGTCAAACAGGCTCTGATGGACGACATCGGAGTGGCGATGCTCGCCCACGAGTACCTAGACCAGCCTCTGGTGCGGTTCGCCCGCGCGATCGGCGGGAATACGGAGGCGACCCTGGTGGGCGACGGATCCCTTGTCTCGGCCGGGCTGGCGGCCGGCGTCAACGCGGAGATGGCCTCCCACTCCGACTTCGAGGAGTCGGGTCCCGGAGTTCATGCCTTCTCGCCGATCGGCCAGACAGCCGTGGCCATGGCCGAGCGGGAGGGGGCCTCGGGCCGCGACGTGATCGCCGCCATCGCGGTGAGCTACGAGATCAACGGCCGATTCGCTCGGAACCTCGCCGACACGAGTCCCCTCATACACCTTTTCCCGGCCCACTTCCGGAGGCATCTGATCGTCAACCCGGCCCTGGCAGCTGCAAGGATGCTGCGCCTGGACGCAGACGCCATCAACAGGGTGATCGGCCTCGCTTGGACGATGGTGCCGCCCGATATGAAACACATCTACCTGACCCCCCGGCTGGACTGGCCCAACAGCCAGCACAATCTGTGGAGTTGCCAGATCGGCATCCAGTCGGCTCTGCTGGTCGCATCGGGTACCGGCGGTCCCCCCGACATTCTCGACCACGGAGCGGCTGACATCTACTGCCTCAGCCGTCTCGGCGAGTCTCCCGCGCCCTTCCACTACCTGACGAACGAACTCAACTTCAAGCCCTGGATCGGCAGCTACGGCTTCATGGGAGGCATGCAGATCGCCGGCCGCTTGGTGGCGGAACACCGGATCGATCCATCCGCGATCGACCATGTGACCTTCCGCGGCAGCGCTGTCTACAACGACCCGGACAGCGTTTTCGTCGATCCGGAGCCGGACACGGCCTGGAAGGCACTCGGATGTGTCCCGTGGGCCATCGCCAACGTCATCCTCGGCCACCCCGCCGGCCCGGACTGGCTGGCGCCCGAGAGCCTGGCCGATCCGGAGCGCCGCGCCCTTACCCGCAGGGTGAGGCTCGAGACCTCCGAGAGTCCGTATGTCAACGAGGTGGAGATTGCGGCCGCCGGTGAGGTCTACCAAGGCCGGATCCGGCGGGAAGACTATCTCGGCAGCCCGCGCAACCCGATGTCCTTGGAGCAGTTGGAAGCCAAGTTCGTGCGCAACGCTTCGGTGGTGGTCGGCGAGCCCAGGGCGAGAGAGATGGTCGATTTACTCAGCGCCCTGGAGGAGGTGGCCGACATTCGCGAGTTGACTCGACTCTTCTCGAGTCAGTTCTGAACGGTTGCCGGTTGTCCGTCGTGACCACTTGTTTGGGTCTGGTTCGGGGTGTTTATGTCACAGGCGGGTTGTACAATGAGAACATATGTTCGATTACTTACTCGACTATCCCGACCGGGAAAACGTCCAGCCCACCACTGCCAACAGTGGAGGACCGGACGCTGACCTGTTCGCGAGCCGTTACCAGCAGGAACGGCAGCGGGTCTACGACCGGGCCCGGCACATGGCAGCCGATGGTGGCTACACCCACGCCGTTGTGGAGGACGCCAAAGCCGAAGCCGCCCTCGTCCGCGCGCAGGCCAAGGTCAGCCGGGCCCGCGGTGGGCAGATCGCATGGGTGCGGCACATGCTGCGGCGGGGCGCGGCGGCCAGGTTGGGGTACCGCAACCCCACAGAGATGGTCGCCTCCCGCCTCGATGTGCGCCGCTCCACAGCCCGCGACCTGGTCTATCTCGCCGGACGGTTGGGAGATCATCGGATCGAGGCGATCCGCGCAGGTGCCGTCTCCTACGAACGGGCACTGGCCGAGGAACACCTAGCCGAGGCGGGCGCCTCGATGGAGGTGATCGAAGCCAGCCGGGACCTCGACCTCGAAGCCGTCAAACGGGTATTGCAGTCTCATCGCAGGATGAGCCGCCACGACGAACGGGCTGTGTTCGAAGGCCAGTACCTGATGTTGCAGCCGTCGTTGGACGGCAGCCACATGCAGGTGAACGGACGGCTCGGCGCCCTCGAAGGAGACATATGCCGCCAAGGCTTGGACCGAAGAGGCGAAAAACTGGTACCCGCAGGCGAAACCCGTCCCAACGCCGGACAGAGACGAGCCCTCGCGCTCACCACCCTATGCCAAGACGAACTAGACCGCACCCCCCAACCGCCCACAACGACCACCGAACGCTTCCGGGAAGCCCAAAGACGCCGCGAACCCTCCCTCATAGCCGTCGCCAACCAGCCCCAAGCCGACGACTCCGGCAACGAACAAGGAGCAGCCATCCTCGCCGGAGCCAGGATAGGACCCGACAGCGTAGACCTCATCAACTGCGTCGCCACCACCGAGATCATCACCGTCTCCGGACAGAACATCCTCCACCACGGAACCACCACCTCGATACGCCCATCCCTGCGCAGAGCCGTCCTCGCCCGCGACGACGGATGCACCATCGACGGATGCACCTCCACCTACCGGCTCGAAGCACACCACATCACCCCCAGATCCCAAGGCGGCACCAACACAGCAGAGAACCTCACCACCCTGTGCTGGTGGCACCACCACGTCGCCGTACACCGCCGAGGCATGCGCATAGACCCCCAATCCCCACCCCGACGCCGACGCCTCACCCCACCAAGAACACGAACCTGCGACCACCAGCCACCCGAACCCGACCCCCACACCCACGCCGTACTCAAAGCCATACACACACCCACCAACCGCGCCCCGCCGTGACGGTGGCTGTCGGGAGGGTCCAATGCCCGTGCCAACCACAGACTGTCCACTAGCCTGCGCGGCTATGGAACCGACCAGACTTCCCCCCGTCGGTCACTACCTGGCCTATGAGGTGGGACAACTCGCAGGGGTATCCGGTGGCCGTATCGGCCAGTGGGCCCGACACGGCTACATATGCTCGTCGCAGTCCGAGGGTCCGCCCCGCATCTACTCCTACCAAGACGTGGCGGAGGCGATGGTTGTCCATGCGCTGATTCAAGACGGTATGTCGCTGAGGAACATTCGAACCGCCGTCCAGAATCTGCGGGATGAGTTCGGGCCCTGGCCGCTTCAGGACGCGCCGCTGTATGCGGAATCTGACCGCCGGATCCTGCTCATGGACTCAGGAGAGCTTTTCGAGGCGGATACCGCGAAGATGCCGGGTAGCGGGGTGATCTACCAAACGGTGGAGCGGAACCTCAAACAGATCGCCGCCGATCTCCGCAGAGGAGGATGGGCGGCCCGCGAACTTCCCGACCTCGAACACATAGAGGTCAACCCCAAGCGGCTGTCCGGCCGACCCACTATAAGAGGACGACGCATACCGGCTCGATTCGTTGCTGAGACGGCCCGAACGGCGGGTGGCCGAGATCTCCTACAGGCAGACTTCGATCTCGAACCTGCACAGATCGATGACGCGGTCTCCTGGCTTGAATCCGTCGATGTATATCTCGCCGCTGCATAGTTCGTGCTGGAAATCGTTGTCGACGAGAGCTTGTCAACTCGCATCGCTACTGAGCTTGGCAATCGCGGGCGAAAATCCATCACGGTGGCAGCGCTCGATCTCAGAGGGCAGGAGGATGGCGATATAGTACGCCAACTGGCCGAACGGTCTGATCAGTGGGTATTGCTCACCGCTGATGATCGGCTACCTCTTGTCTGGCACGAGGTAATCGCCCAGACGCCACCATCGCGACGATTCACCCGGTCTATCCCGTCTCATACACTGAGAACGAGTGGCACCACGATGTATCGCATCGCTGGGCACATGTGATCTGCGAACAGGGCCAAGGAACCGTAAGACGGTACTACTTGAAAACACACCGACTCTGGACTCCTCCCCGGTACCGTCGGAGATCGGCCGCGTCCGGTTCATGCGGTGGTTGATCCCGTAGAGGTTCGCAGCACCGGATCCTCACCCATTGGGTGATTGGAGCCCGCCCGATCCGCAGTCCGGTACCCCGGGAGCATTCCTCGGCGCTGTCATTAGCATGCAGTCCTAGTACGGTGGCCGGCATCGTCCAGGGGAGGTTGAGCATGGAAGCGTTGTTGATCATCGGGCGGATTCTGTTCTCGCTGATATTCATCGGAGCCGGGATCGGCCATCTAGCCAAGCCCAAGGAGACCGCCGCGTACGCCGAGGTGCGAGGCATGCCGGCTGCCGAATGGCGGGTGCGCATCTCGGGTGTCTTGATCGCCGCGGGGGGTCTTGGCGTCATCCTCGGAGTCTGGATGGACCTCGCCGCGCTCGGGCTGACCGTCTACGTGCTGATCGCGGCCTTCCTGATACACCACTTCTGGTCGGACGAAGAGCCCACGAGGACCACGGAAATGGCCATGTTCATGAAGAACCTCGCCATCGCGGGCGCCGGCCTGATCATCTTCGCCATGTCGGCCAACGGCGCGGATATGGGCTGGGAACTGGGAAGCAGCGCCTTCAACCTCTGAGAATTGCCCGGCGATCGGTTCTCGTGACCGATCTGCACGGCTCACCTTGTGAATTCCGTCTGATGCCTCGGTCGGACTGAGGTCGCTACCGGCCACTGGTAGAGTCGCAGCGCTCGTCTGAGGAGGGTTCCGGCTATCGGAGGATCGTTGCCGCTCGAGGGGATACGCGTCATCGATGCGTCCACGCTGATCGCCGGGCCGTTGGCTGCCATGATCCTGGCCGACTTCGGGGCCGACGTGATCAAGATCGAGCATCCCCGCGGGGACCCGATTCGCGATCATGGCCATGCCAGGGACGGGGTTCCGCTGTGGTGGAAGGTCGTGGGGCGCAACAAGCGGGCTGTCACCCTGAACCTGTCCAAGGAAGCCGGCCAGGAGGTCCTTCTCAAACTCGCCCGGCGCTCCGACGTGCTGATCGAGAACTTCAGACCCGGAACGTTCGAGCGATGGAACCTGAGCCCGGACCGCCTGCACTCCGTCAATCCGGGCCTGATCATCACCCGCGTCACGGGGTTCGGGCAGTTCGGGCCCTACTCATCGAGGCCCGGGTTCGGCACCCTTGCGGAGTCGATGAGCGGGTTCGCGCACATGACCGGGGAGCCCGATGGGCCTCCTACCTTGCCGCCCTTCGGGCTTGCCGACAGCATCGCCGCCCAGGCCACCGCGAACGCGATCCTCATGTGCCTCTACAACCGTGATGCGCGTGCCGGGGGAGGGCAGACCATCGATGTGGCGATCATCGAACCGATACTCACCGTCCTCGGCTCCCAACCGACGGTATACGACCAACTGGGGATCGCCCAGAGACGGTCCGGCAACCGGTCGGTGAACAACGCTCCTCGCAACACCTACGAGACGAGCGACGGCCACTGGGTAGCGATCTCGACCAGCGCCCAGAGTGTGGCGGAACGGGTGATGCGACTGGTCGGGCGTCCTGAGTTGATCGACGAGCCGTGGTTCAAGTCGGGCCGCGAGCGCGCCAAGCATGCCGACCTGCTCGACGGGTGCGTAGGATCTTGGATCGGGGACCGCAACCTGGAGGAAGTCGTGGCTGCTTTCGAGCAGGCCGAGGCTGCCGTCGCTCCGATCTACGACGCCAAGGGGATCCTCGACGATCCGCAGTACCAGGCTCTGGAGTCGATCGTCACCATCGACGACCCGGAATTGGGACGGGTCAGGATGCAGAACGTCATGTTCCGGCTCAGCGATACTCCCGGAGAGGTCCGTTGGGCGGGGAGAGCGCTGGGCGCGGACAATCGATCCGTTTACAGGGAGCTCGGGCTTTCGGGAACCGAGATCGACGACCTCGCCGAGGCCGGGGTGATCTGAGCCATGGACCTTCGACATCTCGCGGGCGCTCGGGTTATCGACTTGGCCCAACCCATGGAACGCGGGATGCCGGTGTCGCCCAACCACCCCGCCTTCGAGATAGCGATGATGCGCCGGCACGGTGACGTGGTCCGGCCCGACGGCGGGTCCGCAGCCAACGACATAATCACCCTGGGTGGTCATGTCGGAACCCACATCGACGCGTTGGGCCATGTCTCCCAGGACGGCATGCTGCATGGAGGAGTCGAGGCGGCCGGCGTCCAGAGCAACCGAGGGCTGGCGGCGCTCGGGATCGACACGGTGAAACCCATCGTGGGCCGGGGGATCCTGCTCGACGTGGCCGCCGCTCACGGAGTGGACTGTCTCCCGCCCGCCTACGAGATCACCGTCGAGGACATGGAGGACGCGGAGCGGAGAGCAGGAGTAGAAGTCCGGGAAGGCGACTCGGTGCTGATCAGTACCGGTTGGGCGAAACACTGGGGCGATCCGGACATGTTCCGGGGCCAGATCGACGGCGCCCCGGGTCCCGGCGCCGCGGCCGCAAGCTGGCTGGCGGACCGGAGCGTGCGTTTGGCGGGCGGAGAGACCATCGCCTTCGAGGTGATCCGTCCCGGTGCCGGCCACGCGACCCTGCCCGTTCACCGCGTCCTGCTGGTGGAGGCCGGGATCCACATCATCGAGACCATGGATCTGACCCGACTTGCGGCCGCCGGGTCGCCGGAGTTCGTACTCGTCGTAGCTCCGCTCAAGATCGTCGGGGGCACCGGGTCACCGATCCGCCCGATCGCGCTGGTAGATGCCTGAAGGCCTCGTAGTCCGCCTCGGGCATTTCGCGACGGCCCTACGGGATGCAGAAGTGACCGGCGCCGTCGCGGCCAATGTGCACGACCGTATCCTCGACGTGCTAGGTGTGGGTCTCGCCGCGCGAGGCGAGGATGCGGGGAAGGCCACGCTAGGCCTGGTGCGGAGCCAGGGCGGGATAGCGGAGTCGACGGTCTGGGGTGAGCAGGATCGGCTGCCGGCGGCTGCGGCAGCGCTCGTCAACGGCACCCATTGCCACGCCCTCGATTTCGATGACACCCACCTGCCGTCCGTGCTGCATCCATCTGCCTCCGTGGTCCCCGCGGCTCTGGCGACCGCCGAAGCAGTCGATGCGTCGGGCGCCGAGTTGATGGCCGCGGTGGCCGCGGGCACCGAGATATGCATAAGGCTGGGGATGGCCTCCTACGATCCCGACATCCGCAACTCGATCTTCTTCGAGAACGGTCTCCACGCCACCTCGATCTGCGGCGCCCTGGCGTCGGCTGCTGCTGCCGCTCTCCTCCTGGGCCTCGACGGAGACGGTGTCGCCCACGCCATGGGGATCGCCGCGAGCATGGGAGCCGGAATCATCGAGGCGAACCGCACGGGGGGCAGCGTGAAGCGCATCCACTGCGGATGGGCCGCCCATGCCGGTGTATCCGCTGGGCAGTTGGCCTATCACGGCCTGACGGGTCCTCCCACCGTCCTCGAGGGCCGCTTCGGGTTCTATCGCGCATACTCGGAGGGCCGGTTCGATGCCGAGGCGGTGGTCGGTGAACTGGGGGAACGGTGGGATCTGCTCCGGGTCTGGTACAAGCCATACCCCACCAACCACTTCACCCACGCAGGTGTCGACGCCGCGCTGGCCATCATCGCTCAGGGCGTCGACCCGGCCGATGTCGAAACCATGGAGTTGGGCGTTCCCCAGCCCGTGCTGCGTACGATCGCCCAACCACCGGACCTGAAGGCCCGCCCGACCAGCCCCTACACCGCCCGGTTCAGCGGTCCGTTCTGCGTGGCGGCTGCCATGGTCGGGGGAGGCGGGCTGGGCGTCTACCTCGAGGACTTCACCGGCGACACGATCCAGGATCCCGAGCGGCTACGCCTGGCCGGAGCAGTGACCTGCTTTGCCGACGAGGAGGCCACCGAGGTCTTCCCTCACCAGTTTCCCGGCGTCCTGAGAGCAAGACTCAGAGACGGCTCTGTCGTTGAACATCGGGTACGGCACAACCGCGGCGGCCCGGAAAACCCTTTGTCGGCACAGGAATTGGGGCTGAAGTTCAGATTGAACGCCAACCTCTCCATGAACATGTCGTCCGTGACCACGATCCAGGAGGCGGTTGGTTCACTTGAGGACGTCCGGGCTCGAGACCTTGCGGGAACCCTCTCAGCACCGTCCTAGGACGGTTTCGGTAGGTTACCCAACACACCCGGACAGGCCTGTGAAGACCCATGTCGTAGGATCATACCTGTCCAACCTGTAGGATGGAATCGGTCCAACCTGTAGGAGGGAATCTGTCCAACCTGTAGGATGGGATCGATTACCTCAGGAAGCGGAGATTAGCAATGGCCAGAAGGCTCACACCCAAGGGCTATCTTCCACGGCTGGTCGACGCCCGAGTCCAGGCGGTGCTCGAAACCTCGGCAGCGCTGGTGATCGACGGTCCGAAGAGCTGCGGCAAGACATGGACAGGACTACGTCACTCCCGCAGCGCCGTGATGTTCGATCGTGACCTCGATGCTCGCCTGTCCGCGTCCGTCAACCCGATCCGCCTACTCGAGGAGCCGTACCCCCGGCTACTGGACGAGTGGCAAACGGCTCCAGAGGTATGGAACGCGGTCCGAGGTGCCTGCGATGACGGGACAGGCCCAGGTCGCTTCATTCTCACAGGGTCGGCGGTCCCAGCGGAGGACACGACAAGACACTCCGGCGCCGGTCGCATACGACGGGTCCGGATGCGACCCATGTCGCTGCTGGAATCGGGTGAGTCGAGCGGCGAGGTCTCGGTCGGGCGGCTTCTCGACGGTGCCCGATGCGATGCGGCCAGGGCCCATCCGGACTTCCGTGGGGTTGTCGAGTCAGTATGTCGTGGCGGATGGCCCCGGCTCCTTCCGATCACCCCGAGCCAGGCCCAGGAGGAACTCCGGGCCTACCTGGACGAGATCTGCCGTACTGACATCTCCGCGGTCGACGCCACGCCTCGCGATCCGGTCGGTGTAAGCCGGCTGCTCTCGTCGCTGGCCCGGAATGTGGCCACAGAGGCATCGGTTTCCAAGCTCGCGGCCGACACGGGCGGGGACCGTCCGATCAACCGCACTACCGCGAAGGCCTACCTGCAGGCTCTTGAGAGGTTGTTCGTGGTGGAAGACCTCCCACGGTGGCCCATCCACCTTCGCTCCCGCAAGCCGCTCCGGGGTGCACCCAAGCGCCATCTGGTCGATCCCTCACTTGCAGCCGCCATGCTGAGGGCCACACCGGACCGATTGGCCGCTGAACTCAGCTACTTCGGGTTCCTCTTCGAATCACTGGTCGTACGCGACCTGCGCATCTATTGCCATGGCGCCGACTCGGTCGTGTGGCACTACCGGGACGCCGACAACATAGAAGCCGATGCCATCGTTGAGGCGGGTGACGGCCGCTGGATCGCCGTGGAGATCAAACTAGGCGGTGCCCAGCTCATCGATGCCGGCGCGGCTTCCCTCTTGAGGCTCCGCGCCAAGGCCGTGGCAGATGGTCTCCGACCACCGGCCAAGCTGCTCGTCGTTACGGCGACGGGTTACGGTTACGAACGCGCCGACGGTGTGGCGGTTGCGCCCGTAACCACCCTGGGTCCATGACCTCCGGTCGGGATCAAGACGGCCATCGGGCAGGTGAGAAGAGCGGTCCTACACAGGTTCGTATATCTCCACGCATTCACGCTCGGGGCCGAGGAAGGTTGCCAGTTTGACGGGGCCCGTGCCGGGGACATCGGTTTCGACCGGGCCGGCGACGGTAGTGCCGCCCAGTCGGGTAATCATCCGGGTTGCCTGATCCAGGTCGGGAGTCGCCATCGATGCGGACAGGATCCCTCGGGCGGGAGGGACGGCCCGATCTGTAATGGAATCGGGCTCCGGAAGGGGCACGACACCGGTGTCGAGGAACTGGAACAACTCCACCCGGCCGGGCATTATGGCCACGTCGCGCACCAGGTTGGCGTCGTGGAGGGTTATTCCCTCAGGTATCTGGAGCATCCCCTCGAGGCCGGCGATGGTCCGCTCCCACAGGACCTCGAATCCGAGACCTTCGTAGAACAGCCGGGTCCGTGCCAGGTCGTGAACACACATGGCGATGGTCTGGAGGGCGCTGATCGGGCCCACGAGCTCTCCGCCGCGCAGTTCCGCCCCTCGCTCGTAGCTGTAGATGTCGAGATGGACGCCGTCGGGGTCGGTGCCGATCGAGTCCCACACCTCTACCTCGTCGGTGATCGACCAGTTCATCGCCTCCCCGGTGCCGGTGACGCCTGCGTCCATCATCCTGGGGAGCAGTTCCCTGATGTCGGGCACCCGGTAGTTGAGCGCCCAGAATCCGTTCCCGGAGAGTTGGTCGGCCTTGGTCCGGATCAGGCCTCCGGGTGCATCGAACTCCACCAGCCGCAACATCCCGGTGCGTTCCGAGCCGGCGGCCAGCAGGGCCATCTCCCCTCCCATGCCTGGAGGGATGCGCCACGGTGCCGAGAGTTCCGCCGATAGCCGGCCCCGGCCCACGACTTCCAGTCCCAGAACACCTGAATACAGGTGAAGAGCGTCTTCGAGGGACGCGACCGACAGAGTCGCGATTCGAACTTCGGAAACGAGCATGGTACCCACTCCAGACCGTCGATTCCGGGAATCCTAAGGGATCGACCTCCGCTCGGTGGTGGCTACCCTGCCAACACCATGCCCGAATCCGCACACGTCGAAGATCTGTTGGTGGCCACCGCAACCGTCCCCATGGGCGAACTCGAGTCGACCACCGCCATCTACACGTCCGAATTCGACTGGGTGCCGCACTGGTCGGGAGAGGCGGGCATGCTCGGCGAGGCTTGGGGAATCGGCTCGGATCGCCGGATCGCCTACCTCGCCCCCGAAGCCGAGACCCGAGGGTGGCTGCGGCTCGTAGAGGGTCCTAACCCCTCGCCCGCACCGCTGTCCACATGGGGTTGGAACGCCATCGAGATCTGTGTCGCCGACGTGGACGGGATGATGGAGCAGGTTTCTGCCTCACCCCATTTCAGGGTGAACGGCCTTCCGGTCGACCTGGCCATTTCCGATGACCCACCGGGGCAGCGGGCCATGCAGGCTGTCGGACCCCACGGGCTCCAGACCTTCCTCACCCAGGTTCTCTACCAGATTCCCGGTATGGAGTTGCTCGTGCCGCCGACCGGGGCGAAGGTAGGCGGCATATTCATCGCCGTCCTCGCCGCCCGGTCGTACGACCAGGCCATGGCGTTCTACACCGATGGTCTGGGTCTGGAGACCAAGCTGGAGTTCGAGTACAGGCCGACTGCCGCTAGGGAACACGACTGGCCGGAAGGCGACAAGATCCGCATCGCCGCCCTCAAGACGAGGGGGGTGACGCTGATCGAACTCGGAGGCTACGGGGACCACGCCGGGCCGCGGTCCACGCTTCAAGGAGAGTTACCTCCGGCGATAGGGATGGCTTCGTTCATCACCGAGGATGTCGAGGGATCGGCGGCTCGGGCTGTGAGCGCCGGAGCATGCGTGGTCGCCGATGCGATGGCCGTGGCTCACCCTCCTTACGAGGGCCGGACGAGCATCCTTGTCAAGGCCCCGGGCGGAGAACTGGTCGAGCTGATCGGGTCATGATCCGGCGTACCGGCGCCGCCGCTCCACCCAAACAGTGATTTATGAAGATAGTAAATAATATGCACTGACGGTAACTACCAATTACCAACTATAAACTATAGACGACCGACTAGAAATAAAGAACCATCTACAGCCCGAGCGTCCACCAGCGCCTTCTCGGGCGGAGCCGACGGCCGATGAACCTCTCCAGGCTGGCTCTGTGCAGCACCGTCCGGTCGCCGCCGCTGGAGGCCTCGTCGATGAGGGTTGAGGGGAGGTCGTCCCAACTGAAGCCACGCCTGCCGAAGGCGTCCCGCTGTTCCCACACGACGACGTTGTCGCCCTCGATGGTCCAGCCGTTGGGCGTTTCACCCTCCCTCCGGGCGTAGGCCGGCTCGCGGAGCAGTGATAGAACTCGCGACCTGACCCGGTCATAACGCTTGTCGGCGTAGCCCAGCCACTCCACCTCCCGGCACCAGGGCGGGGCGACACCATCGGAGGCCTCGGCCAGGATCCCGCTGAGGGTGCGCGAGGATACGGCCAGCCAGTCCTCGGGGAGCGGGTCGTCCTCAAGCCGATCCATGACCTCGGCCAGGTAGCGGCGGTAGAGGTGACCCGTCATCTCCCCGCGAATCGTCCTGACGCGGCTCTGCAGGCGCTGCCGCAGTTGTTCGTCGTGGGCCGGGAGCGCGGTCGTCGTGTAGACGGTCAGGCTTCTCTTCACGATCTCGTCGGGGAACGAATGGGGCTCTGCGTTCATCGACAGTACGAAGCCCGGGTACTCGGTCACCTGCGGCGGGTACTCGTCCTTGATCAGGTCCTTGCCGTGGGTGTTGAAGGCCCGCCGCCCTATGTCGTCGAATACCACCGGGTGCCGCTTGTAGGCGTACTGCAGGCCCCGAAGCCTGGCGGTGGTGAAGCTCCTCTTCTCGACGGTGTGGGGGCGACCGAACATCGACGCCATGAGGGTGTCCACCAGGCTGGTCTTGCCGCAGTTGGACTTGCCGAAGATGATCGCGAACGACGGGTACCTCACCACGTCGCTGTCGCGCAGGTGAGCGAGGGAGCGGAGATCGCAGATGAGGGGTGAGAAGTAGAGCCAGGCCATGAAGGTGAAGTAGTCCCGCTGGAGCATCGGCACATCTCCCTCGAAGGCGCCCTCGTAGTTTCCGAAGAACCGGAGCACCAGCCCGGAGTCGTTCTCGACCGAGGCGCTGTCCCAGTCCAGGGAGAACTTCTCATCGGACAGCACAGCCGTGCGGTTCACCCGGTCGATCGACAGGAAACGGTTGCTGGCCTCGTCGGTAGACTTGACGAGACGGATACGGCTCAACTCGCGCTTGATCTTGGGCGTGACCCGCTGCCTTCCACCGCGCAACGGGGGTAATGCAGCGGACAGGCGAGGTCTCAGCACGCTCGCGACCTTCTCGATCCGCTCCACCTGTGCCGGCGCGGAGACTTCCGCGTCGGCGGATGCGAGCGGCTCGATGACCACGGTTGTGGAGTCGTCCGAGAGGACCGGCGCTTGGGGTACCTCGATCTCGGTGCGGACGATCCGCCGCTCGGGCAGCGGGATCTCGTCGGAACCCGAGTCGCGGATCGTGTCGAACATGCGGCCGTAGTGACGCCATGCCTGCTCGTCGTCATCGAACACCACCAGCGTCTCGGGCTGCTGTCCCCCGAATGCCCGCTCGGAGAGGTTGGCGGACCCGACGATCACACGGGTGCGGTCGCGACCGGCCAGCAGGAACAACTTGGCGTGGGCGACCGAGTTGCGCAGCACGCGGAAGGCTGCCTGCCCGGCTGTGACCTTCGCCAGGATACGATGGTGCCGGTCGTCCTTCAGCCCCATGATCGCGGCGCGCGTCCCTTCGGCTGCGACCTTCTGGAAGGCGAGCACATCGACCATGTTCCCGAGCGTCGCCTCGGACCCGAATACGCACTCGAACCGCTCGAAGGAGAAGTCGTCCAACATCCTGACGATCGCTCCGGCACTGGCCGAGTAGGTAAGCACTCTCAGGCTGTCGAAGCCCTCGAACAGGGCCCAGTCGAACTTCTGCTCCTCGAGGTACCTGGCTCTGACAACCCGGAGCCCGGTGCCGTCATCCAACCCCAGGGTCAACGTCGATGCTTGTTCCGGCTTCGGCACCAGCCAGGAGTCCTTTCCGCTCGGCGCCCCGGACGATATCAGCGGCGGATGGCACCCCGGCTCCTGATGTCGAGGTTCGGATCCCCGGTCCGCGGTCGAGACTCACACGCCAAACGGCCTCGGCCGGGTCAGGGCGCGGTGGCCTGGGCCGCTGCCACCTCCTCGGGTGTGAGGCCCAGCAAACCATGGAGGATCTCCTGGTTGTGCTGGCCCAACTCCGGTCCCAGCCACCGGATCTCCCCGGGGGTCTCCGAGAGCTTGGGCGCAACGTTCTGGATCCGGAAGTCTCCGAACTCCGGATGGAGGAGCGTGACGATCGCCTCGCGGGCTGCGAAGTGAGGATCCCGGAGCATCTCGGGCGCCCGGTAGATGCGGCCCGCCGGTACGCCTCCCTCGTCGAGGAGGTCCACCAGGGGCTGCGCCTCGATGGTGCTGGTCCACGCAGCGATCTTCTCGTCGAGTTCGGCCTGGTTGGCGCCGCGGGCGGCGTGGTTGTCGAAACGAGGGTCGGCGGCGAGATCCCTCCTGCCCATCAGCCCGGCGAGTCGGGCGAAGACCGTGTCCTGGTTGGCCGCGATCAGAACCATCGCTCCGTCGCTGGTCGGATACACGTTCGAGGGCGCCACGTTGGGGAGGATGGGCCCGCTCCGCTCGCGTATGTAGCCGCCGATGTCGAACTCGGGGATCAGCGACTCCATGTATGTGAGGACCGCCTCGTAGATGGCCGTGTCCACCACCTGGCCCCGGCCTGAGCGCCGGCGGTGGTGGAGAGCCACCATCCCGCCGAGGGCGCTCAGCGATCCGGCGAGGGCGTCCCCGATGCTGATACCCACCCGGCTGGGCGGGGTTTCCGGATCGCCGGTGATGTAGCGGAGGCCGCCCATGGCCTCACCGATGGCTCCGTAGCCGGCCTTCTGGGAGTCGGGCCCGGTCTGGCCGAATCCGGTGACGCGGATCAGGACGATCCCGGGATTCACCTCGGCCAGCCGGTCGTAGCCGAGGTTCCACCTCTCCAGGGTTCCCGGCCGGAAGTTCTCCACCACTACATCACTGCGCGCGATGAGGTCGCGGGCCACCTGCTGCCCGGCTCCGGTCCTCAGGTTCAGCGTCACGGACTTCTTGTTCCGGGCGATCACCGGGAACCAGAGGGATCGGCCGTAGGGCCTTTCCCGGCCCCACAGGCGCATGGGGTCACCCCGCGTGGGCTCCTCGATCTTGATGACTTCGGCGCCGAAGTCCCCGAGCAACTGAGCGCAGAAAGGCCCGGCCAGCAATTGGCCCATCTCGATCACCCGGATGTCGTTGAGAGGCAGCTGCGTCAGGTGAACCTCCTCGGGGCTGGTTCCGGGGAGTGTAAGCACCGGACTTCCGGTTATGGTGACCGAAGAAGCCCCGGGGAGCGAGGGTGGTCACAGCCAGCGTCGAGATCGTCGAAGTAGGCCCGCGTGACGGCCTGCAGAACGAGGATGTGCTGGTCGCCACCGACACGAAGGTGGAACTGATCGAGCGGCTCGTGGCCGCCGGACTCAGGCGGATCGAGGCGGTGAGCTTCGTCCATCCCCGCCTGGTGCCGCAGATGGCCGACGCCGAGGCGGTCATGGCGGCCCTTCCCGATACGGACGGGGTCTCCTACATTGGGCTGGCCCTCAACGAACGGGGTGTGAACCGTGCGCTGGACGCCGGGGTCGACGAGGTCAACTTCGTGGTTGTGGCCACCGACGCCTTCAGCATGCGGAACCAGGGGTCCACCACCGCCGAGTCCATAGAGACCTGGGAGCGGGTGATGTCCCTGGGCTACAGCGCCGGCAGACGGTTCGGCGTGACGGTGGGCGCCGCATTCGGATGCCCGTTCGAGGGGGAGGTTCCCGTCGACCGGGTCGTGGAGGTCGCGGCCCGGGTGGTGGACGCAGGCGCCGCCGAGGTAACGCTGGCCGACACGATCGGGGTCGCCTCGCCTGGTGATGTAGCCGTGCGATTCGGAGCCGTGCGGGAGGCGGTCGGGCCCATTCCGCTCCGTTGCCACTTCCACAACACCCGCAACACGGGGCTCGCCAACGCCTTCGCGGCCACATCGGCGGGGGTGAGGAGCTTCGACGCCTCGATCGGAGGCCTCGGAGGCTGCCCGTTCGCTCCCGACGCCACCGGCAACATACCCACCGAGGACCTCGTGTACATGCTGCAGCGAATGGACCGTGCCGCCGGACTGTCTCTCCCCACGCTCATCCGTACCGCGCAGTGGTTGGAGCGCAGCATCGGAACGCGGCTCCCGGGCATGCTGATGCGAGCCGGGACGTTCCCGGCGGTGGCCGGGAGGGCCTCTTGAAGCCGGCCGATTTCGACTACCTCGCGCCCGGCAACCTCGATGCCGCGCTGGAGATTGTGGCGTCCAGCCCCTCGGATACACGGATTCTGGCCGGCGGCCAGAGCCTCCTCCCGCTGATGAAGGCCCGCTTGGTCAGACCCTCGGCGGTGGTCGACCTCGGTCGGATACAGGGCCTCGATCACATCGAGTTGCACAACGGCGCCCTGCGGCTCGGCGCCATGACCAGCCAGTCCAGGGCCCTCGGATCCGAGACCGTGAGAACTCGCGTACCCCTCCTGGCGAGGGCTTTGCGTCTTGTGGGCAGTCCGGCTATCCGCAGCCGCGGCACCGTAGGGGGCAGCGCCGCACACGCGGATCCGGCCGCAGAGATCCCTGCGGTGCTGATCGCCCTGGACGCGACCCTCGTGGCCGCCGGTCCCGCCCGGACCAGGGAGATACCGGCCGCGAGCTTCTACAGGTACGCCTACGAGACCTCCCTCGCGGACGGCGAGCTGGTCACCCGCCTGGACATCCCGTTAGGGAAACACGATGGGGACACCGGCGTGTCGTTCCACGAGGTCGCCATACCCAGCCACAACTTCGCCCTGGCCGGCGCAGCGGTCAGAGTGACCGTCGACGGTGGAGCGATGAGGGATGTACGCATCGGTCTCTGCGGGCTCGGGCCGACACCCCTGCGCGCTCGCGAGGCGGAGGCTCTGGCCGAGGGATCCACACCTACTCGCGGAGTCATCGATCGCATCGCCCGCGCTGCGACCTCGGTGATCGATCCGGTGGACGATGTCCTCGCCTCGGCCTCCTACCGCCGGGACCTGGCCCCGGTCGTGGTCAGGCGCGCTCTGGTCGAAGCCCTGGCCGATACCGGGAGCCTCCGGGAGGGAGTGCTGCGATGAGCCGGGTCCACGAGGTCTCGATCATGGTCAACGGCGTCCGGGAGACAGCCGTCGTGTCCTCGAGGGCCACGCTGGCCGACCACATCCGTCACGGGCTCGGTCTCACGGGTACCCACGTCGGCTGCGACGAGGGCGTATGCGGGGCCTGCACGGTGCTGCTCGACGGGGAGCCGGTCCGGTCCTGTCTCGTCCTGGCGGTCCAAGCCACCGGCCGCCGGGTGGAAACGGTCGAGGGTCTGGCGCCCGGCCGCGCCTCCCTCCATCCCCTGCAGGAGGCGTTCCGCACCGCGCACGGACTCCAGTGCGGGTTCTGCACGCCGGGCATGCTGATGAGCGCCACCGCGCTCCTGGAACGCCACCCGGATCCGGACGAGGACCTGATCCGCGAGGCGATGGCGGGCAACCTGTGCCGGTGCACCGGCTACCAGCAGATTATCGACGCGATCCGCCTCGGCGCCGAACTTCTGGCCCGACCGGATCGTGATCGGGGAGGGGAGAAGGGGAAGACATGACCATCCCCGCCTCCGCGCCTCCCGGCGGTCCCGGGTTCGCTACTGTCGAGTCGGCCCGGTTCGTCCGCGGGGACGGCGCCTTCATCGACGACTTCGACGCCCGGGGCATGCTGCACATGGCTCTGGTCCGGAGCCCGTTCGCCCACGCCAGGATCACCGGGATCGACGCCGCCGAGGCACGAGAGATGCCGGGGGTCCACGGTGTCATCACGGCACATGAAGTTGCGGAGCGGACCCGTCCGATCTTCACGCTCGCAGACGTGGCCGATCCGCCCCTGCCCATCCCCATGTACGCGCTGGCGGCGGGAAAAGTACGACATGCGGGCGAGGCGGTGGCGGCGGTGGTCGCCACCAGCCGGGACCTGGCCGAGGACGCCTGCCGCCGGGTAGTGGTCGACTACGAGCCGCTCGAGCCCGTCCCGACCGTCGAGGCGGCCACCGCCGACGGTGCAACGCTGATCCACGAGGGCCTCGGCTCGAACGTGGCCATGCGGCGCAGGATCGATTGGGGCGACCCCGGAGCCGCCTTCGACGACGCTGTTCACGTCGTGCGCCGCACCATGCACTGGGGCCGCCACAGTGGAGCGGCGCTCGACCCGTTCGGGGTCGTGGCGGCGTTCAACCCGGGACGGGGCGAACTCACCTACTGGAGCAACTCGCAGAGCAATGCGCTGCTCTGGACGCTGGGGGACACGCTCGGGCTCCCCACCCACAAGGTGCAGGGGGTTCCGCGGGACGTCGGAGGCGCATTCGGGGGGAAGTTCTGGGTGCCCCGCAACATGGTGCTGGTGGGGATGTTCGCGATGGACACCGGCCGCCACGTCAAGTACGTCGAGGATCGCTGGGAGAACCTGATCGTGGGTGACAACCACGGCGAGGACCGCTACTACGACGCCGGACTGGCGCTGGACGGAGACGGTCGCATGCTCGGGATGACCCTGCGGGTGGTCGAGGACTACGGCGCCTACTTCCTGCTCGGTCCCGCCGCCAACTCCAGCCCACTGGCCCAGGCCACCGGGCCGTACCGTATCCCGTCGATAGGGGTGGACTTCACCGCCGTCCTCACCAACAAGACCAACCAGGGCGCCTACCGGGGCCTCGGCGCCTCGCCGATGACGATGATCCTGGAGCGTCTGGTGGACGCAGCCGCCGACCGGCTCGGTCTGCCGCGCGAAGAGATCCGCCGACGCAACTTCATCCATCCGGACGAGTTCCCCTTCAAGACCCCCGTTGGCAATGTCTACGACTCGGGCGACTACCCGGCCGCCCTCGAACACGCTCTCGAGTTCGGGCGGGTGGAGGAGTGGCGTCGGCGCCAGGAGGAGGCTCGACTCCAGGGCAGGTACATCGGCGTCGGCCTGGCCACCGCCCAGGAGCGGAGCGTCCCGAGCATGACCGAGCTCTGGGTTCTGTTCGAGAGTCCGGGAAGGCGCCCGACCACCTCGGCCGAGACGGTCACCTGCCGCATCGACTCCCACGCCCACCTGTCGATCCTCCTCCACTCTCCCTCGCTGGGGACCTCGCCGGAGACGGTGGCCGTGATGGTGGCCTCGGAGGAGTTGGGCATCGACCCTGCACACATCGTCGTGGATCGCCTTACCACCAGGGCGGCCGGCCCGGCAATGGGTCCGGCCGGGAGCCGCATGACGGTGATGACCTCCGGCGCGCTGAACGGCGCTCTGTCGGAGATAAAGGAGAAGCTGGTCCGCATCGCCGCGCACCTCCTCGAAGCGGCGCCCGAGGATGTCGTGTACGACCCGGATACGCCCGGGTGCCACGTGCGCGGTGCGCCCGGGCCGGTCAAGACCTTCGCCGAGTTGGCCCTGGTCGCCAATACCGCCAGCCTCCTGCTGCCACCCGGCGAGTCGAGCGGGCTCGAGGCGACCCATACCTACGACCACCCGCTGGCCACCATGCCCGGTCCCGACGGCGACTGGGGGAGTTTCAACCCGATCATGGGACACTCGGTACACATCCCGGTGGTGGAGGTCGACATCGAGACCGGTCTCGTGAGCTTCCTCGACTACGCGGTGGTGCACGACTGCGGAACGGTGCTGAACCCGCCGGCGGTGCGGGGCCAGATCCTCGGCGGGATATGCCAGGGGATAGGAAGCGCCCTGTACGAGGAGTTCGTCTACGACGAGTCGGCCACCCCGCTCAACGGAAGCTTCGCCACCTACCTCATGCCCACCTTCGCGGAGATGCCCAGGGTCCGGATCGAGCACCTGGTGACGCCGTCGCCCTTCACCTACAAGGGAATGAAGGGAACGGGCGAAGGGGGGCGCATCGGCGCGCCTGCGGCCATCGCCTCGGCCATCGAGGATGCCCTGGCGCCCCTCGGCGTGGTGGTCGACCAGGTGCCTATGACTTCGGAGAGGCTGCTCGGGCGCATCAAGGAGGCCCGGCAGCGGATAGGAGGAGGTTGATGCCAGACGTTGTCGGATACCGGGCCAAGTTCGGGGTGATCGTGCCGTCCACCAACACGGTTGTCGAGCACGACTTCAACATGATCGGGCCGCGCGGTGTCACGTTCCACACCGGCCGCATGTACATCGAGGTTCCCACCCTCGACTCCGACGAGACGTTCCTGGCTCTGATCGGCCAGATTCGCGACTCGATCTCGGTGGCGGTCCGGGACGTGCTCACCTGCCGTCCCGACTACATGGTGATGGGGATGTCGGCGGAGACCTTCTGGAACGGGGTGGAGGGCAACCGGCGTTTCGAGGCCCGCATCAGGGACGCCACCGGCCTGGAGTTGAGCACGGGGGCCACCAGTTGCCGGACCGCTCTGGAACTGCTGGGAGTCGAGCGGATCGCCGTCCTCACCCCCTACCAGCCGGTCGCCGACCGGGAGGTGGCCCGGTTTTTCGCCGAGGCCGGATTCTCGGTGAGGAGGGCGGAGGGCCTCAAGTGCCCGACGGCCACTTCCATCGCCGAGGTCACGCGGCCCAGGCTGATCGACGTGTTGCGGGACCTTGACGGAGAGGATGTGGACGCCATCGTCCAGGCGGGCACCAACCTGTCGATGGTGCGCCTGGCCGCCGAGGCCGAGGAATGGCTGGGCAAGCCGGTCATCGCCATCAATGCCGCCACCCTCTGGCACGCCCTGCGGACGAACGGGTTCGACGACCGCTTCGAGGGGTTCGGTTCGCTACTCGCCGAGCACTAGGTTGGTGATTGGTGAATGGTGAATGGTGGTGACTCTGGAGGGTACTCGACTGCCGTGCCAGGACCGACCACGATGAGCCAGGTGTCGTAACCGTTTACGGGCAACTGGCAAGTTGGTGGCGTGCGTTACCCCCGGATATCGCGGCCATACGGAAAGAGATTCGGGCTACGCTGGACTTTGGCGGCGGGTTGGCGGAACGGAGGCCCAATGACCGACGGTATCGATCTGAACGCCGACTACGAGGCGGCCGGATTCAAGCGGAGCCTCGAGCCGGGAGAGCACCCGGCGCTCCTCGTCATCGACTTCGTAAATGCCTATCTCGACCGGACCTCGCCCTTGTACGCGGGCGTGGAGGAGGCTCTGGATTCCGCGGTCCGCGTGCTTGCCGCGGCCCGGAAGAGTGCCACACCGGTGGTCTACACCAAGGTGGTCTACACGCCGGGCGGGGTCGACGGCGGCATCTTCTACCGCAAGATCCCGGTCCTGGAGGTGTTCGACGCCGGATCCCCGCTTGGCGAGATACCCGACGAACTCGCTCCCGCAACGGACGAGATCGTCATATACAAGCAGTACGCAAGCGCCTTCTTCGGCACCTCGCTGGCTTCCACGCTGACTGCCCTCGGTGTCGACACCGTCGTGATCGTGGGCCTGTCCACGAGCGGGTGTGTCAGGGCATCCGCCGTGGACGCCATGCAGTACGGCTTCATACCGATCGTGGTGGCCGATGCGGTCGGTGATCGAGACCCGAGGCCACACGAGGCCAACCTGTTCGACCTGCAAGCCAAGTACGCGGAGGTGGTGACCGAGGACGACGCCATCAAATACCTCTGGTCTGTCCGTGCCACTATCCACCAGCCACAATGACGAGCGGCATCCTCATCACCAAGCAGTTGGGCGCCACCATGGCGGTTCCCAACCCTGCCCGCACGGCGGACGCGCTGGCCGGGGCCTTCGAGTGGAGGATCCGCGATACGGGCGACCTGGCGGAGCGTTGGTCCTCGCTCGAGATCCCGGAGCCCGACTCGATCATCATGGGTCCGCCGGAGGCAACCCGCGGGCTGGTCCGCTTGGTCCGGACGGCGGACGGGGAGGAACGCGGTCGGCTTCCCCGCGCCTGGTCCTCGGTGGAGCCGGTGGTGCGCGACCTCGACCGGCTGGTGGCGGAACTCGACCGGCACCCGGACTTCGAGCTCACCAGCCCCGGGATCGAACTCGACATGCGGGACCACGGGAGCAACATCCACGAGGCAGCGGTCGCGCGGCTGCATGACTGCCTGTTCGTGCTGACCATGGCCGTTACCCAGCCCGCCGAGCGAGACTTTCCCGAGTCGCCCTCCCGGGTCGGCCACATCTTCGCTTCCCATCTCCGGTCGACCGAGGCCGATGCAGCCCGGCGTCTCTACTCGGAAGTGTTCGGCATGCGTCCGCTCATGGTGGTGGAAGGCCACGACACCTTCATCCACCAGTTCTGGGGCGTCGACAGCCGCTACCCGGTGCGGGTCGATGTGTTGCAAGGGGTCACAGAAGGACTCGGGCTTGGAGCTGTGGAGGTCCAGTCATGGCCCCGCGGCTACCTCGGCCGCTACGTGACCGAGCCGGTCCCGCCCGGGATCGCCGCCGTCACCTACCAGGCACCCGACCTCGGAGCCGCCCGCTCTGCGGTCGCCCGGGCCGGGATTACGGTGGTGGGCGAGGACCCGGAGGGTTTCATCGTGCGCGGAGCGGAAGGCGAGCTTTTCGAGGTCACGTCGACGGATTGGGTCTGAGGGCGGATCCGGACCGGCTCAACGGAACTCCGGTATCACCTCTGCGGCGAACTGCTCGATGGCCTCGAGGTCGAAGGGCGGCCGGTTGCCGAACACGTTCAGGTTGATCTGGTCCGCTCCGGCGTCGCGGTACGCGGCCACCTGCTCGATCACCTCGTCCACCGTCCCCAGCAGCACCTCGCCGGGGCGCAGGTAGGAGGCGTCGATCAGCTCCCGGTAGGCGTTCGCCTCTGCAGGGGTGGTACCCATGTAGAACCCCACGTTGATGGCCCTGTCGACAAGCCATGGGTGGCGTCCCTCCATCTCGAGCGCTTCCTGAAGCCGCCGGATGCGGGCTGCGTACTCGGCCGGGGTCATGTTGTTGCCGTTGTAGACGTCGGCGTACCGGGCCGCGATCGGGACGAGGCGGCGCATGCCCTTGCCGCCGATCCACAGCGGGATCCGGTGCTGGGCCGGCCGCGGGGTCAGCTTGGCCTTCTCGACGCGGAAGTAGCGTCCCCGGAACGTGAAACCTTTGCGATGGAGAAGGCCCGGCACGACGATGCATGCCTCTTCGAGCTGGTCGAGGCGTTCCCGCGCGGAGGGGTACCGGTAACCGAAGGCCGTGTACTCGGCTTCCATGGCGCCCGTGCCGAGGCCGAGCTCGACCCGTCCGTGGCTCCATCGGTCGATCGTGGCAACCGCCTTGGCTATCAGGCTGGGTGACCGGAAGCCCACCGCCCACACCAGGCAGCCGATCCGGATCCGGGTGGTCTCGAGTGCCAGAGCCGTGAGGGTCGCAACCGGCTCGTAGCAGACTGGCGATCCGTCGCCACGGGGGATCGGGTAGAAGTGATCCGACGTGAAGATCGTGTCGAACCCGACCTCCTCAGCCAGCCGCCAGACGTTGACCAGATCCTCCAGCGAGCACTCCTGCTGTCCCGTATGTAGCCCGAACCGCATCGATCGGCCTCCTCGTTATTCCGTGGCGAATCCCTGAGAGGGGGGTTCCTACTATCAGTTATTCAGGGTACGTTAGGTGTATGGAGGCCATCTCGGATTGGATCACCCCGGGGATCGTTGTCGCCGTGTCGAGCATGTTCTGGCGGCGCCTTGTGCGAATCGAGCATCGGTTCGATCGTTCGGAGGATCGTTTGGACGTCCTGACGCGAGGTGTGGCGGCCAACGGCGTGGCCATCGCTCGGCTCGAAGGTCGTCACCAAGGTCACCCGATCGCCACCGCCGAGTAGCCCTGCCGTCGAGGTCCGGCCCGGCAGTCCTGAACAGGCCCTCTACGGAACCACCACAACCCGGCCGCGGCCGCCCACGGCGGCATAGCCGGCAGCCATCTCCTCGATCGGAACGGTCAGCCGGACGATCGGCTTGAGGACGCCATGGGAGATATCGTCGAGCACCTCGGAGATGACCTCCTGGTAGCGGCCCGGCGGCGCCTGGTAGGCATGGAACCCCATGAGGCGGTGCTGGCGGATCATCGTGAGCGGGATGGTGAACTCGGAGTTCCTGCCGGCGCTGTACCCGATCAGCAGGTGGCGTGCCTTGGGAGCCCCGCACAGGATGGCGGCGTTCAGGTAGGGACCGCCTAGCGGGTCGATGATCACCTGCGCCCCCTTGCCGCCGGTGGTGGCCATGACTTCCCCGGTCAGGTTCTCAAGAGATACGGGGACGGCGTCCAGATCGTCCAGCGCCGACGTGTCGCGGGCCGCAGCCAGAACGGTTGCGCCGAAGGCGGCGGATATCTGGCAGGCGGCCCGACCCACCGAACCTGTGGCTCCCAGCACCAGGACCGTTCCGTCGGGCCGCAGGCGCCCGTAGTCGAACAGGGCTTGGCGCGCCGAGATGCCACCGCTCACGCCGGCGGCCGCAAGCATCGGGTCGACCGCCCCGGGGATCGGCACGGCGGCCTCGTCGGGTACCGAGACCTGCTCCGCGGCCATTCCCGGCCTGCTGTTCCCCAGGCCGAACGGTCCCCCGCCGACGTATACGAGTTGGCCGGGTTCGAACCTTGCCGAGCTTCGGACCCGACCCACGCCCGTTGCCCCGGGCTGGATGGGGAGAGGACCGGCGCCGGGCAGCATGCCCATGGCGATCTGGCGGTCGAGCGGAGCGATCTCCGCGGCGATCACGTCGATCAGGGTCTCACCGTCACCTGGTTCCGGCGGGTTGGTCTCGCTCACCGCCGGACCGGGCGGGTCGGTGAACTCGTGGATTCTCACAGCGCGCATTCCGGTACCTCCTCTGTAGTAGTGGCCCCGCCTGCGAGACGATCCGGCGTGCCCTGCGAGGAACGCCGCTTCCGGCCCATGCCACACCGGTCCTTCACGGGTGGGTCACATGCGTGGGCCGGCGGACGAAGCGACCCCTGCGCCCTCCGGTGATCTGCCCGTCGGCGAGGACCTGCTGTCCGCGCAGGAACACGTCCTTGACCCGCCCGGTGAGTTCGTGCCCCTCGAAGGGGGTGTACTCCTGGGCTGACTCGGAATCGGCCGCGCTGACCACGAACGACCTGTCCGGGTCGAGCACCACGAGGTCGGCGTCCATACCCGGGGCGATGTCCCCCTTTCGGTGCAGTCCGAAGCGGCGGGCGGGGTTGGCGCTGACGAGCTCTGCGACCCGGTTGGGAGACAGCCCTCGCTTGGTCCCCTCGCCGAACACTCCGGAGAGCAGGTATTCGGCCCCGCCGAATCCCGCCTTGGCCAGGAACACGTCGTCGCGGTCGGAGGGTGAGAACTTCATCTCGTCGAGGCAGCAGGCATGGTCGGAGACCACCCAGTCCACGTTTCCCTCCAGCACGTGGCTCCAAAGGGCCTCGCGGTCGGCCTCGCTCCGCAGCGGCGGGTTGACCTTGCCGCCCAGCCCGCTGGCGGTGTCGTAGGTGGTCAGCAGGTGGCCCACGGTCACCTCGCGCCGGAAGTCGATATGGTCGAAGGTTGTCGCCATCAGCATGGCCGCTTCGAGTGCCTTGGCCGACGACAGGTGTAGGAGGTTGATGGTTGCCAACCCGGTCTCGTGGGCGAGGTAGGAGGCGACGGTCACCGCCAGGCCCTCCGAGTGGGGAGGCCTGGAGGCGCTGTAGGCCTCCAGGCCGGACAGGGTTGGGTCCCGTTCGACCCTTTCCGTGTAGGCGCGCATTATCTCCGCCGTCTCGCAGTGCAGGGAGAGGCTGATGCTGTCGGCGATTCCCGGGAAGCGTTCCCGAGCAGCCTGGATTCCCCGCATGACCACTTCGAAGTGGGCTACGTCGTACGATTCCCCCTCTGGCGTCATCAGAAACGAACGCTGGTCCGATGACTTGCCGTGGAGGCCGTGCCCGCCGTAGAACATGAAGATCTTGAAGGAGGGGATCCCGAAGTCCTCGATGATCGACGGGATCTCCTCGACATGATGGAGCATCATCGGCGCCACGTGGAAGCTGTAGTCGACGTGGGTGCGCCCTTCCGCCATATCCAGCGCCGCCGGTAGGAATTCTGTGTAGGGGCCTCCCCGGTTCAGGTAGTACTGGCCGGTCCGGATATATGTGATGCCGGTCGTCACGCCACCCTGCGCGCATGCCCGGCTCTCGGTGGCTGCGTCGATATCGAGCGGGTTGTAGATTCCCCAATGCTGGTGGGTGTCCACCACACCCGGGAACACCATCAGGCCGCCGGCGTCATGGACGGGGGAGCCCGACGGGTCGATACCGGGCTCGATGCGGGCGATCTTCCCGGCTCTCACGGCCACGTCCAGGTGCTCCACGCCGGTTCGGAAAGGCCGGACGACCCTCCCGTTCTTAATGACCAGATCGTAAGACACCCCGGTGTCCCCTTTCGCCTCGGTCGGGCCGAACTCGCTGTGAAACTAGTATGTGCCGATACCCGCCGCCGAATCGGCACCTCCCATCGAACGGGGCCCCGTGCAGATCCTCCGAAGGAAGAACCGACCGAGACTCGACCCGACATCGGCGAGGTCGAGCGATTAGGTCCGCCGGGAGTGGTCAGGAGACCGGTCGCCTGCCTGTGCTCTGGGCGTTCCGGCACCGGAACTTCACGGTGCTGTGGAGTTCGATGCTCTTCTACCGTCTCGGCTTCTGGGTGGGCTCGATCACCTTCCAGTGGATGGTGGCTCGCATCACCGGCAACAGCCCGTTGATGCTGGGGCTGCTGGCCTTTTTCAACCTGATCCCGATGCTGGTCGTGACTCCGATCGGGGGCGTGGTGGCCGACCGGGTGGGTCGCGCCCAGATCCTGGTGGTCTCCCAGTTCTTCATGAGTGCGGCCGCCGGACTGCTGACCCTGATGGTGGTGCTGGGCCGGGGTGAGTCCGTGGTGGTGTTGTTCGCTTTCGCCTTCGTGTTCGGGGTGGTGCTGTCCTTCAGCGCTCCGGCCAACCAGGCCGCGGTCGCCAACTCGGTTCCCCAAACCGACCTGAGAAGCGCTATCTCCCTCAACTCGATCGGCCTCAACCTGGCCAGGATCGCAGGGCCCGCGCTGGCTGGGCCGGTCATTCTGGCGTGGGGCGCCGGCGCCAGCTTCGGGTTGTGGGCGCTGGTCAGCGTGCTGGCCGCGGTGGGGATCTCGACCATCACCCTGACTCCCTACGAACCCGAGACGGACTCCCTCGGCGTGGCGCAGCGGATCCTTCAGGGTTTCGACCACGTCCGGGCCCGGCCACCTGCCCTTCTGGCGCTGACGCTGGTCGCGGTCCTGACGATCTTCGGACAGTCCTATTCGGCCGTTGTGGCCGTCATCGCGTTCGACACCCTCGGCCTGGGCGATCGGGCTTTTACATTGCTGGTGACCGCCACCGGCGTCGGAGCGATGGTGGGTGCGCTGGCAGCGGGAACCGGCCGGTTGCCCTCGAGCCTCCCCCGTCTTGCAATCTGGACGGTCGGCTTCGCGCTGGCACAGGCTGCCCTCGGAATGTCCCGCTCCCTTGGGGCGGCTCTGGTCTTCATCTGCCTCGTGGGGGGTCTGAACTTCTTCCTGATGACCTCCCTCAACGTTCTGCTGCAGCATCTCACCGCCGAATCCAAGCGCGGGAGGATCATGAGCCTGTTCATGCTGGCGTGGGGTGGGCTCTATCCGATCGGGGGTCTTGCCGTCGGTTTCGTCGGAGAGCGTATCTCGGTCCCCACCACCCTGGTCGTGTTCGCGGCCGTGCTCACCGTGCTCAGCCTGATGATCGGTTGGGCGGCCCGGTCAGCGGCTCGAAGCGCCCGTACCGGTCCTTCCCCCTGAGCGCGGCCTTAGCTCGCGAAAACCGCCGGCAGCGACTCCATCGCAGGGCCCGCCCCCGCCACCACCCATCCTCGAGATCGGACGCGCTCCGCGAAGCCCGCCCTATGTGAGCGCGCCCGAGTGAACTGATCCCACCGGCGGCCGGATGACGTCCCGTCCAGACTGGCCGGGTGTTTGCTAACACTCATAGTGCAGGACGGCTGTGACAGTTGCAACCCCTTCGCCGCGACTTGTTTCGCGCCCCGGCGCTCCGCCTGCCGACCCTGCTCAGGAGGGTCGGCAGTAGAGATCGCGCAGTCTGGGATCCAGCCAGGCGTACAGGATGTCGACCGCCGTGTTCAGCACGAGAAAGAAGGTTGCGAGGAACAGGGTCGCTCCGGTGGCCACCGGAATGTCCTGGTTCCGGAGGGACTGCACCAGCAGCCTGCCGACGCCCGGGATCGTGAATACGGTCTCGACGATGACCGTGCCGCTGATTAGGACTCCCACCATCAGGCCTATGACCGTTGCCGTCGGTAGGACGGCATTGGGCAGCGCCACCTGCCGCATCACCTTGGGCTCGGCCAGCCCGGCGGAACGTCCGAACGTCACGTAATCGCGCTGGAGGGCGTCCCGCATCGAGACCTGGAGGGTCCGGGAGACCAGCGCCACCGTGGCCAGACCGAGCACCGATGCAGGCAGGACCAGGTGAAGGAGATTGCCGGTGGGGTCCTCGGTGAACGGGACCCATCCGCCGGCAGGGAGCACGTCCGGTACATACAGCCCGAACACCATCAGCAGCAGCAGCCCGAGCCAGAAGCTCGGAACGGACACACCGACAACCGTGGCCACCCGTACGGCCACCTCGCCGAACCGGCCCCTCCGGGCGGTCGTGTAGAGGCCCAGTCCCAGACCCATCGACGTTGCGACGGCGGCGGTCACGAGCGCGAGTTCGAGGGTGGGGCCGGCCCTGTCTGCAACCAGGCCGGTGACCTTGGCGCCGCTCAGCCACGATCGTCCCAGGTCGCCCTGCACCAGGGCGGACATGTATCGCCCGTACTGGACGACCAGCGGCTGGTCGAGGCCCAGTTCACGGGCATCGAGACCGCCGAAGATCATCGCCACGTTTCCGGGTGTCAGGGAGATGAGCAGGAACACGAGGGTCGCCACCGCCCAGAGCACCAGCACCGACGTGACCAGCCGTCTGAAGATGAAACGCCAGATCAACCCGTCCACTACGTCTGGCTCGTGGACCGAACCGAAAGCCCGCTCTCGGGGAGGGCGGTCTGCATCAGTCGTGCCGTTCGTTCTGGTTCCTGCGTTCCGCCCAGCACTTGGCCTCGACCGGGCCGACACCCGTGAAGTCCTCCATCCGCTCGCTCACCGCGAACATGGTCACCCCGAGATCCAGGTAGCGGGAGAACCACCGGCGGAACCGGTCGGGATCCGGTGCCCCGGTGAGGGTGAAGGCCGGGGCGATGTCGGCCTTGGCCATCCTGGCTGCCTCCTTCCGGGCGCCGGCCGCCGCCAAGCGGCGCACCTCCATGGCCTCCGACCACAAGTCGCCGTGCTTCCAGAGGGACTCGAACCCCGGGTGCGAACAATGGAGGACGATGTTCTCCAGCCACGATCGCCGCCGCGCCCTCAGGAAGGAGTCTTCGACATCGGTCAGGAAGTGGGTCTCGACGCACACCTCGAAGCCGTCGAGCGACCGGTCGTTTCCGGCCGCCCCCTCCCGGATCCTCTCCCACGCCCACCTGACGTAGGCTGCCGAGGCGTGCTCGAGGATCACGCCGTCCGCCCAAGCCCCGGCGATCCGCAGCATCATCGGTCCGACCGCGGCGATGTAGATCGGCGGCGTCCGGTCGGGGATCAGGTCCAGGGTCGCTCGCCGGACGTGGATGGTCCTCCCCTCGTATCGCACGGCTCCGGATGGTCCTCGTTCGATGCCGGGGATCTCCTCGCCGAACAGGGCGCGGTAAAGCTTGATGCTGTCCTCCATGCGGGCCGCCGGGCGCTTGAACTCAAGGCCCATCACGTCCTCGACCATGTAGGGCATCGAGGCGCCCAACCCCAGGGAGAACCTGCCATTCGAGACAGCGTCGACCCAGGCCGACCCGGATGCCAGCAGGGTGGGGGAGTGGCCGAAGACTCCCATGATCCGGGAGTTCACCTCCACACGGGTCGTTGCCTGGGCGATGAGGGTGAGACCGGGGAAGAGTTCGCTTCGTCCGAAGTCGGCAAGGCATACGATGTCGAATCCGGCCTCTTCCTGGGCGACGGCGGTGGCGACCACACTATCGGGTGTGATCCTGCCTTCCCACCCTGGGATGGTGAAGTGGTTGGCCTGGGTGGCGAATCGGACTTTCACAGGGGCCGAGACCGCCTTGCGCGGGACCACGAGTGTACATTCCGGGGTCGTACCCCAACCCGGCCGGGAGGAGAGCGTGGAACGCCGAATCATCAACACGAGCCTGGGGCAGACCCATGTGGTCGTCGCCGGCCCCGACGACGCTCCTACTGTGGTGCTCCTGCACCAGACTCCCCGCTCGACCGACGAGTACGCGGAGGTGATGCCCCTGCTGTCCGACACCTTGCGGGTGGTCGCCATCGACACTCCCGGGTACGGGGCCTCCGACCACCCGCCGGCCCCTCCCAGCATGGGGGATTACGCCGCGGTCGTGGCCGACGTGCTGTGGGCGCTGTCCAGCGGTCCCGCCTACGTCTGCGGCCACCACACCGGAGCGATCATCGCGGTCGAGTTCGGGGCGGCTTATCCGGAGTTGACCCGCAAGGTCATCGCTTCGGGGCTGATCTGGGTCGACGACGAGGTACGAGCCGACCTGGGTCCGCGGTTCAAACAGTGGACGGTACAGGCCGACGGGTCACACCTGACGGCGCATTGGGAGCGCCTGTCCTACTGGACCTCTCCCGACACAGCCCTCACCCAACGTCTGCTGCTCGATGTCTACCGGGCCGGCGAGACCAGCGAGTTCGGTCACTGGGCGTGTCTGGAGTACGACATGGAAGCCCGCTTGCCACTGGTGGGGAGCCCTGTCCTGATCCTCACGGGTAGGGATGATCCGTTCGTCACACCCCCGCAGATCCAGCGGTTGACCGCGGCCCTCCCGGACACGGAGGTCTCCTACATCGATGGCAGCGTCTTCCTGCCCAACGAGAACCCCGAGGGCTTCGCCGGCGCGATCCTCTCGTTCATATGAGGACAGAGGGAGGAAGTCGCATGCAACTCGATACCGCACTTGAGATAGTCGAAGCCGCCCGGAAGACCGCGGACGAACTCGGCGTGCCGATGGCGATCGCCGTCGTCGATTCCGGCAAGCATCCAGTAGCGATGTTGCGGATGGACGGCGCGCTCCCGGTCGCGGTCGATACGGTGCTCGCCAAGGCGCGTACCGCGGTGCAGTTCGGCTGCCCGACCGGCGAGGTGCTGGAAGCTGCCAGGACCAACCCGACCGTTTACGACTCCTTCCTCACCGCCACACCGGACCCGATGGTCTATTCCCGCGGCGGTATCCCCCTGCGGGTCGACGGAGTGCTCATCGGCGCGGTCGCCGCCTCGGGAGCCGACGGCGACCTCGACGAGCAGGTGGCGGGAGCCGGCGCCCGGCTGCTACACGATTAGTTCCTAGTCGGTAGTTGGTAATAGATAGTTAACACTAACCACCGCTCACCAACTAACACCTAGCACCCAACACCTAGCTTGCTAGGAACTAGCCATCTAGGGCACCGGCCGTATCTCGAAGACCATCGTGATGCGGGACGTGACGGTCTCGGCACCGCCGAACACGGGCGTGGGTACGGAACCCGAGTCGTCCAAGGCACTCTCGGCCGCGGCGAACCTCTCACTGTCTCCGTAGGGGTCGTAGGCGGATCCCGGCATCATTTTGGCTATCCGCACGATCTCGAACCCCATGTGGTCTGCGATGGCTTGGGCGGTCGCCCGGGCATCGTCGATGGCGTCGAGCAGCGCCAGCCTCTCGAACTCGGCGCGGCGGGAGACGGTGAAGTCCAGTCCCTGGAAGCGGACGTTGTCGCCTCCGGCCGTGATCACCATATCGACCAGCCCGCCGGCGAATCCCGTGCCGCGGATGCCGATCGTCAGCCGGTTCTCGTAGAGGAAGCCCTGTGAGACGCGGCCCTGTTCGGTCCAGTCGAATTCCTCCTGGATGCGGATGCCCACGGTCTGCAGGCCGCCCGGGGAGATACATGTGGGAGGGGTCGTGTGATCGGCGTCCTCCGGTTCCCCCTCCGTACACTTCTCCGCAACCTCATCGGCAATGGCCTGGACCGTCTTGTTGCCGTCCGACACCGCTTTGATGAGCGAGTCTCGCAGCACGCTCACGGTGAACCTGCCGATGGCTCCGTCATAGTTGACGCTCCGCGAGCCGATCCCGTCCACGGTGAGTTCGGTCAGTGCCTTCTCTGCGGACCAGACGTCCACCGGCTTCCCCGGTGCTTCGCCGTCCACCCCGTTGGCTCGTGCCGAGCGGGTGAGTGCAGGCGCGCTGACGAGTGCCAGCGCGACGAGCGCCGCCGTCCAGGCTGCGATCATCCGGCGCACGCCGGGAGTCCGTATGGCTTCCATCATGTCGATCACTCCTTGTCGTTGCTCGCCGACCCGGTGTCGGACGGGCTCCTGAATACCCTACGCTGGTACGACGGTCTAAGTGCTCCCGGCGGTTCCCTCAAAACGATCGTGTTGAACAATCGGCGCACAACCACGCGCAACGCGGCGGGGACTCGATCGAGTAGTTTCCGGTCTGCTAACTACAACTACTAACTGCTAACTATCGACTATAGGAGCTCGGCCAGATCGTGGACGTTCGGGACGGCGTCGATCGACCACAGGGCTTCGATCAACCGGGTGGCCCTCTGTTCACCCACCACGGGTGCAACCTGCCGGAGGAACTTGTCGTCAAGCACCCCCTTGGGCATCGGGTTGCCGGGCCCTCCGACTGCGTCGCGCATGGTGACCGATCGCCGGTGGATCCTGCCACGCGTGCTGATCGTGACCGTGTTGATGACGTCCGCCAGGTAGCGGGAGTCCCAGATCCGGGTGGACTCCCGGTCCTCTTCGATCTCGATGCGGGCAGCCAGCCGGCGCACGACCGGATCGGCCAGCCGTTCCGCGGTGAACCACTCGGGTCCCGGCTCGACGTCGAGGATGGCCAGCGCGGCTGCCCACTGGACGCTGTAGATCGCTTCCCAGTAGGTCCGGGGGTTCGGATCGAACATGTGCGGCTTGAGGTAGAAGGCCGGCAGGCCGAGGACGATGCGGTCGAGCTCGTCCACCGACAGGCCGTACTCTGCGATGAGGTCCTGGAGCAACTGGAGGGCCCCGTGGCATTGGCGGCTGGCGGGCCACATCTTGAGCTGGAGTTGGTCAGCGGTGTAGAGGAAGGGTTCGGGCGACGAATCCAGTTCCTCGAGCCGGTACTCGTCTTCCCGATGTTCGAGTTCGTCGGGTAGTTCGCCGAACCCGTTCATGGCGAGCAGGGCGGACTGGATACCCGACTGGCATTGCCAGAGGTTGCCGAAACCGATCCGGCTGATCCGCTTGGGGGCCGGAGGCCGCATCAGCAGGGACTTACGCACCGGGTAGTTCCAGCTCAGGCCGAGCGCCAGGTTGGTCGTCTCCCGGTCGAGACCCAGTAGCCGGGCCGCGGCCAGGGTAAGGCAGACCGGGATGTGCCGCTGGATGTCACCGGCCCGGTTCGCGTAGTGGAAGCGGGCGTTTATCTCGTACACGATGCACGCCGTGGCGAGGATCTCGGCGCCGCTCGCCCCGGTGCGTTGACCGACTGCCAGCAGGGTGTGGATGAGCGACGGTGCAATGTGCAGGCCGGGCCCGCCCTCCTCGAAGTCCATCGTCCGTGCCATCTGGGCGTTGATACCGGCGGCCAGCTCGCAGCCGGTCCTCAGACCGCCGCCGATAACCACCGCCTCGGCCCGGGCCCCCACCTCGCAAGCGTAGGCAGCGAGTTGGCGGCCGATGACCGGCCAGCCCCCGTAGGTGGTCCCGACGGTGTCGACGAAGGCGCGGCGCATCCGATCCAAGGCCGCATCGGGGATGTCTCCGAGGTCGGTGTCCATCGTCTCGGCGATGAGAGACCGGGTTGTGCCCACGACCCTCATCCAGCCGCGGCGCCCCGGACGGGGACCCCCACTAGGACCGAGAGGGTCGAACCCTCCTCGACCGGGATGATCCGCCCCAACCGGAGCCCGCTCCGCCCGAAGAGGGACCGGAACTCGGCTGCGGTACGTTCCCTCCCACGCGTCAACACCATCATCCCGACGTCCTGCGCCTTGTGTGGATCCGGTTCGTTACCCGGCCTCATGACGGCCTCGACAACCAGTACCCGTCCAGCGCTGCGGGCGGCAGCCCGGCAGCGATCGAGTAGGTCCGCCGCGGTGGCGTCATCCCAATCATGGACGATCCGCTTCAGCACGTAGGCGTTGGCGTCCGCGGGCACCGACTCGAAGAAGTCTCCGGCTACCACGCGGCATCGGTCCAGCAGGTCCACATCGAGATGGTCGGGGGCGGCCACTACCTGGGGCTGGTCGAACAGGATGCCCTCCACGTCCGGGTACCGGCTCAGAACCGCGGCCAGAAGACCACCGGTGCCGCCGCCGACATCCACGACCAGCTGATGGCGCCCGAAGTCGTAGGCCGCCGCAACGGCCGCGTCCTCGGGACCGGATATCTGCGCCATCGCCCTGTCGAAGGCCTGGTTGGCATCGGGGTTCTCGGCCAGGTAGTCGAACAGGGGCAGGCCGTGGGCTCGCTCGAATGCCGCCTCCCCGGTCATCACCGTGTGGGGAAGCTCCCCGTAGCTGGCCCAGATGAGGTTCTGCCATGCCAGACGTAGCCTGTCCCGCAGCGAGCCTTCGACGTTGGATCGGAGGATCGATGCCGCGGAGGTGAGGTGGAAGCGGCGCTTGTCGTCCTCCGAGAATATCCCGCGGGCGGCCAGCATCCGCAGGATCCGGTAGAGGGAGTCGGCGTGTGCTCCGGTGGCGGCCGCCAGTTCGCCCGCGGTCATCGGTCGCTCGGCGACTAGGTCCGCGATCCCCAACTCCACGACGACGTGCAGGCAGCGGGCCACGGCAACGCTTCCGAGGATCTCGTGGATCGCCGCCGGGTCCGCCTGCTCGCTGCGTTGCGCCATGCACGGCACTGTAGACCGGTCCGGTTGCGGTGGCAGGCGTCTCGGTATCACAATCACCCCCGATGAGCGTCACGCGCGTACTCGCAGACGAGATAGTCGGGACGGACCCGGCATCGATTCCCGACGAGGCCATGGATCTCGTGAGGGCGATGTTCGTCGATCACGTCGGGATTGCCTTCATGGGTCATCAGTTCACCGGAGAGGGGCTGATCGGGTACGCCCGCGATCTAGGCGGTGCAGCGGAGGCTCTGCTCCTGGGGACGGACGTCTACGCCCCCATGGAGATCGCCGCGGGAGTGAACGGGCAGTTGGCCCAGAACGCCGGCATGGAGAACACCGGTCCCGGCCTCCACGCCGGCCCCCTCGTCGTACACGCCGCTCTGGCAGTGGGACAGAAGACCGGAGCGAGCGGAGCCGATGTGCTGGCGGCGATCGCTCTCGGATACGACCTGAACGCCCGTTTCCACCTGGCCCGCACCGCCGACGAGGACCTTCGCCATCTGACCATGGTGGGCGCGGCGGTGGCCGCCAGGTTGCTCCGCCTTGACGTGGACACCACTGCGGATGCTCTCTCGATGGCGTGGGAGTTCCCGATGCGCCAACGGCTGTACCTCAAGCCCAAGGTTCCCAAGCGGGTCAGCGCCTTCCCGATGGGTCACCTCTTCACCGCCAGGAGCGGCATCCAGGCGGCTCTCATGGCCCGGTACGGATACCCGAACCTGGCGGATGAGATCGACCAGCTGGGGGACGAGTACGACCTCGACGCCCTCACGCGGAGATCCCCCGGTTACGAGTCGATCACCCGCGGGCTCTTCCTCAAGCCGTATGTGGCCAGCCACCTGTGTCACATGGTCCTGCAGACCGTCTCGGAGCTCGTGGACGCGAACGAGATCGCTCCCGGGGAGATCACCCGGGTAGAGGTGGGGCTGCCGCACATCTACACGATTCCCCACCAGAGCGATCCCTCACCGGAGACGTTCTGGGAGAGCATCTACAGCGCCGAGTGGGCGATCTCGATGGTGGCCCATCGCGTACCTCCCGGACCCGACTGGTGTACGCCCGGGCGATTGGCCGACCCTTCTTCGAGAGCCTTGGCGCGGAGGGTTCGCATCGTCGAGCACCCGCCTGCAACCGCCGCCCTGGCGCGGAAGGACTTCCTCGCGGTGGACGGCTGGGTCCGGCTCGAGACGGGCGGACGGGTTCTGACGGGAACCAAGACGATGGCGGAGACCTATGGCAGCCCGACCACCCCCATGACCTCCATGATGCTCGAGGAGAAGTTCCTCCGGGTCAGCGAGCCCACCCTTGGACGCCGCAGAGCCCAGTCAGCGTGGAGTCAGTTGAGCCGGGTCGATGAGTGTGGCGACGTAAGGGAACTGACCCCCGTCCTACACCTGTCTCGCTAGCAACCGGCAACCGGCCCTACTCCTCCTCGAGCCAGACCAGTTCGTAGTTGACCTTCCAGTCGCCGCCGACGAAGCCCTTCACGAACAGGTAGTAGCCGTCGGCGGATACCCACACGTCGTAGGGTGGATGATCGTTGGAAGTCTCGACGAACCGTACGTGATGGCACGGGAAGGTTCCCGAGCGGACCGTGATCTCCTCGTCGCCCAGGTACTCGACGCTCGCCCCGACGAACTCGAGATGAGGTCCGGTGGCGCCGATGTGATGAGAGGAGCAGAACGGCATGTTCTCCAGGCTCTGGCGCCCGGTCTGGGTGTAGTCGAGTCTGGCCAGGATCCAGGCATCCGATTGCAGGGCGTGGGTTCCGAGGGTGGCCGAAGAGGACTCACGTGAGGCGTTCTGGGAGATCCTCCCCGCGTCGGTCAGGGCCTCGCATTCGATCGAGTCGTCGGTGAACCTGTACCAGGCCGTGCCCTGGGTGTTGTCGTCGACCATGACCCGGATGGAGGCGTCGCGTGGTGAGTAGTCCTCGTCCATCGCCAGGACGACATCCCGGATGATCCTGTTGTCGTACAGTTGGCAGAACGACCGCAGCACCCTCAGGCCGTCGCCGTGCGTGGTGATGGTGAAGTCCTCCCGGCTGCGCTTGTGGTCCTCGTCGCGTTCCTGGTACCAGGAGACGATCCGTCCCCTCAACGTGGTGTGATCCATCTTGGCGCTCTCCCTGAATCTCGCGAATGTGATCACTCTATCGAACCGGAATGTTCTGCCGTCGGTGCTCCGTTGTCTTCCCGTTCCGGGGATGGGAGGGGGTGAGCCCTCAACACCGAACGCTGTCGCATCGCGGTGGGAGGATCAGAGCCGGCAGTCCGCCGATGCCTAGCCGAAGTCGATTGCGTCGAAGCCGTCGGGGAACGCCGGGGGAGTGTCATGCCAGTCGACCGCCATTGCGCTCGAGGAGCGGCAGAGGCCGATGACGTAGGTGTCGGTTCCGGATCCGGGGCCGGAGTGGCCGATCTCCGCCGGTCGGTAGAAGTATCCCCCCGCTTCGTACGGGATCATCCTCGTCCCGTCCGGGAACACCTCGCCGTTCTGTATCGCCCCCTCCAGAAAGTACACCTCCTCCGCGCAGGGGTGCGTCTCCCACTTGCTGATCTCCCTGCCCCAGTGGATGAGGCCGATGATCCAGGTGCGGGCCCCGTTGTCCGGATCCTCGGCCAATCGCTTGTGCAACAGGCCGGGGGTGACCCCCGGCGTGGTGGATGCGACCCAGCTCATCTCGTGCAAGGACAGGGGTTCGAGATCGTCCGGCTCGGTCCGACTCTTGTCGGGAACCATCTCCAGGCGACCGTTGGAGAACATGAGGAAGCGGCATCCTGAGTCGCCCGCCTCGATACCCGACACGGTGGTTCCGGCGGGGACCCGCAGGTAGCTGTAATGCCGGAGAGTCTCGTCCCCGACGCGCAACTCACCCTTGAGGACGAACACTTCGGTGACGGTGGAGAACGACTTGGCACCTTCGGAGGACCACCCACCCGGCGCGGTCACCACCTGCGACACCGACCCGTCGGCTGATCGGCTGAGAACCCTTGTGGTGGGGCCATCGAGCATGCCGGGCACTCTCAGGGGCTGGTCGACGAGCGCGTCCGTTCGGACCCCGGCCAGGAACGTCGTCGATCGGTCAAACTCCTCAGGTCCCAAAGTGCCTCCTGCGCCGCGCTCCCGCAACCGTATCAGCCTGCCGGCGTGACCGCGCCACTCCATCGGATGACGGGCGACCGGCAAACTGACAACCGGCTACGATGCAGGGATGCTGCTGCCGAACAGTCCCGCACCCCAGTTCACCCTTCTGGATCAGGAAGGGGCGGAGGTCCGACTATCCGACTTTCGCGGGCGGTGGGTGGTCCTCTGGTGGTATGCGAAAGCGGCGACCGAGGGCTGAAGGCGCGAGGGTGTGGGGTTCCGTGCCAGAACCCCTGAATTCGAGTCAGAGGATGTGGTTATCCTGGGAGCCTCCTACGACAAGCCGGCGGAGAACCGCGCGTGGCATGAGGATATGGGCTTCGGGTTCCGGCTCCTGTCGGACACCGATCGCACTGCTGCGGAAGCGTACGGGGTTGTCAGGCCGCCGACCGACCGGTTCGCCGCCTACCCCGCGCGCGCCACTTTCGTCATCGATCCGGCCGGGCTGGTCGGTTTGGTGTACGTGGTGGCGGGTAGCCAGATCGACAGCCACGCCTCCACGGTCCTCGAGGATCTGCGCATCCTCAAGCTGGAGTGACGGTACTCGCTTTCCCGACCCTGATTGCTGGACGAGTGGTTCCAAGGGATCTCACCGGAAGCGACAGCACTGTACTATTGGTACACAACGATGTACAACGCACCTGTAGCTTGTACTTGCCTGTGCTTGGGCTCGGATTCACCCACTTCGACTTTCAGGACAGCCCTCTGCGCCACCGCGAAACCCGAACCGCGCTCCAGAGACCGGAAAGACCCGATCTAACGCCAACCACCGATCCCCCGACTACCGACTAGGAACTAATCGTCTAGGACGGATCGGGGTAGGCAGCCACGATCTGGCGGGATCTGCGGACCACAGCTTCGTCGATCATGCGACCGTGCTCGTCGACGATGATGCCGCGCCCGGAAGCGACGGCCCGGTCGTAGGCCTCGACCATCCGGCGCGCCTCCTCCAACTCGCCGGCGCCGGGTGTGAAGGTCTCGTTGATGATCCGGATGTGGGCCGGATGGATGGCGGAACGGCCCGCGAAACCCGTGTCCGCCAGTTCCTGCGTGGAGCGCCTGAGTTCGTCGAGGGTGCTCATGTCCAGATTGGTGTAGACCGGCCCGATCGGGCCTCCTATCCCTGCGGCCGCCGACGCCCACACCAGCATGGACCGGGGGGCGAGCCAGGCAGGATGTTCCGGCGGCACGGACATCCCGAGGTCGGCGCCCATGTCCGCCTCGCCTGCCATCAGGCGGATCACCCGTTCATGAGCCGCCATCGACGGTGCATCGAGCAGTCCCCGACCGCTCTCGACCAGGGCAGTGAGACCAATGCCTTCTGCAGCCCCGGCATCGGCGATCCGTTCGATGAGCCGGATGTCGGCCTTGGGGACCACGATCGTGTCGATGTCGAGTCCGGCGAGAGCGTCGAGGTCCGACGAGAGGTGGTCCGGGTGGCTGTTGATCCTCACGCCCACGCTTGCACCGTCGTGTTTCAGTCGAGGGATCGCCCTCTGCGCCTCCCGGCGGGCCAGTTGCTTGGAGCCCACGGCAACCGCGTCCTCCAGATCGACCAGCACCAGGTCGGCCTGGCGCTGCGCCGCCTTCACCAGCATCTTCGGCCGGTCGGCCGGTACGTACAGGACACTGCGG
The DNA here is from genome assembly GCA_965219685.1 of Candidatus Spongiisociaceae bacterium. GTDB lineage: Bacteria > Actinomycetota > Acidimicrobiia > Spongiisociales > Spongiisociaceae > JAPPFW01. The sequence goes on from CBDCOH010000002.1 coordinate 4,156,704, forward strand.
ATCATCGGACGGAATCGTAGTGCTGGTGGCCGTTAGTCTGTCGGTGGACGGAGCGCCTGGAGTAACGGGATCGAGGCGATCTTCTTCTCCGTCAGTACGTCCCACTGAACGCTAGGGGGGTCATGCCGGCTTTCGCAGAGGATGACCCGCTCGGGAGTGACGATCAGATCCAGGGACATGTCATGGTCGGTGAGGGGGATCAAGTCTGGATCCATCACCTGGATCTCATGCACGGTCGTAGCCACAACCGTGTCCGGTCCGATTAGCCCGGCTTCCCAAGCCACCGCGTATTCGAGGTCGCTGAAGCCTCCGCCCTTGCCCAGGCGGGCTCCGGTCGGGTCCACTGCCACGCAACCCGTGACGACCAGGTCGACCGGCTCCATGTCTTCGACCCGCACCGTGTGGGCCGACCGGTTTGCTCCCTTGATCGAGGATGCGGCGCGCGGGGTATCGGCCAGATGGTCGGGATCGAGGTAGAAGAAGGGTTCCGTCCGCGCGAGCCGTGGCACGGCCATGAAGACCAGTTTCCCGTCCTCGAGAGCCCTCTGCCGGACCGGCCATTGGGGAGAGTCGGGATTCGACTTGACCGTCCGAGCCGCTGCCCACTCGCCGGTGTGTCGGAGGCGTTCGGCCGCCGCCTCGGCACCCACGAAGTTCGGAATGCGCCCGCGGGCCCCCGGGAAGCGGGAGGCCTTGCCGCTGATCAGGCGGTCCCAGACCATCTCGCGCAGGTCCGCCTTGGCGGCCAGTACGGCAGTATCGCCGCCGGCGTCGTGATCGTGGCGAGGTGCGGAACGGGCCATTGGCGATCGACCTTACTCTGAGCCCATTGGCGAGCGAATACCATCCACCACTCACCACTCACCACTCACCACTCACCACTCACCACTCACAATCCGCCATTCACCACTCACTATTCACAATCCGCCATTCACCATTCACTATTCACCATTCACCATCCGCCATTCACCATTCACCACTCACCACTCCCCACCCGCGCTACCGTCACGCGGTCATCGCGTACCGGGAGATACAGAACATGGGCCGAGTCCTGGTAGCCGGATTGATCCTGCTCCTGGCAGCGGGCGCGTGCGGGAGATCGGCCGGCGACCCGGGCGATCTACGGGAGTTGGTGGTGTCGGCCGCGGCCTCGCTCACCGATGCGTTCCGGGAGATCGAAACGGCCTTCGAAGAGACGAATCCGGGTGTGGATGTGATCCTCAACGTGGGGGGTAGTGCCGTCCTCCGGGAACAGATCCTTTCGGATGCCCCGGTTGGAGTGTTCGCGTCCGCCAGCCTCCGGATCATGGACCAGGTCGCGGACGCCGGCCGGATCGAAGGTCCCTACCGGGTGTTCGCTCACAACCGCATGACGATCGCGGTTCCCGCGGGCAACCCGGCGGGGATCCTCGGCCTGGACGACTTGGCAAACGAGACGCTCCTGGTGGGCTTGTGTGCGCCGGCGGTTCCGTGTGGCTACCTGGCACGGGAGGTGCTGGCCGAGGCCGGGGTCCGTCCGGCCCTGGACACCGAGGAGACCAATGTACGGGCTCTGCTCACCAAGGTGGAGGCCGGGGAGCTCGACGTGGCGATCGTGTACGTCACCGACCTCGCGGCCTCGGATGGGGTGGAGGGGATACCGATCGCCGACCGCTACAACGTGGACGCCGAGTACCCGATCGGGGTGCTGAACGGATCACCGCAGTCGGCCGACGCCCGAGTGTTCGCCGCATTCGTCCTGTCCGCGGAAGGGAGGCGGATACTGGAAGGTCACGGGTTTTCTCTACCGTAGGCGTCTATGAGCGTCACGCGCCGCAAGAGACGAGACGGGGGCCCTCCCCGGTCAGCCAGGCGCCGTCCTCGGCGCTCGCCCCCGATGTTCATCCTCATCCCGGCCGCCATCGGACTCGCGCTGTTCGTGGTCCCGGTGCTGGGTCTCCTCATGCGTACACCGTGGCAGGACCTGCCCTCGCTGCTATCCGCGGAGATGGTGATCGACACGCTGTGGCTTTCCCTGATCTCGTCGGTGGCCGCGGCGGTGATCTCCCTTGCCGTCGGTGTGCCGCTCGCCTGGGTGCTGGCTCGCTCCGATCTGCCGGGAAGGTCGGTGGTCAGAGGTCTGGTGCTTCTCCCAATGGTCCTGCCGCCGGTCGTCGGGGGCGCAGTACTGCTGTTCGCGCTCGGACGGCGAGGGCTGGTGGGCGCGCCGCTCGAGCGGGTGACCGGTATCACCCTCCCGTTCACCACCTGGGGCGTGATCGTGGCCGTCTCGTTCGTGGCCATGCCGCTGATGGTCATCACGGTCGAGGGAGCATTGCGCAACCTCGACACGGGCTTCGAGCGGGCCGCCGAGACGCTGGGCGCAGGGCGGTGGACGGTGCTGCGGCGGGTGACCCTTCCCATGATCGCTCCGTCGCTGGTTGCCGGGACCGCTTTGACCTGGGCCCGGGCGCTGGGCGAGTTCGGCGCCACCCTCACCTTTGCGGGCAACCTGCAGGGCCGGACCCAGACCCTGCCCCTGGCGGTGTTCGTCGCCCTCGAGAGCGACCGGGACACAGCTATAGCCCTGAGCCTGCTGATGGTGGCCGTCTCGCTGGCAGTTCTTGTCGCGCTTCGAGACCATTGGTGGAGGAGAAGATGAGCGGCGGCCTCGACGCCCGCGTCGTGGTGGAGCGGGAAGGCTTCCTTCTCGACGTGTCCTTGAGCATCCCGTCAGGCCGGACGGTGGCGGTACTCGGCCCGAATGGGGCGGGGAAGACCACCCTGGTGGAGGCCCTGGCAGGGTTGGTGCCCCTGGACCGCGGGTCCGTGACGCTCGGGGGCCGGCTCCTCGACGCTCCCGGCGAGGGTGTGTTCGTCGAGCCGTACCGGAGGCGCGTGGGGGTGGCCTTCCAGGACGGGATGCTGTTTCCCCACCTCAGTTCCCTCGAGAACGTCGCGTTCGGACTGCGCGCCGGAGGCGCACCCCGTTCCGAGGCGCGGAGAGCAGCCGGAGAGTGGCTGGCGGCGGTGGGAATGTCCGACATGGCGGACCGGCATCCGGCGGCGCTTTCCGGGGGCCAGGCGCAAAGAGTGGCCTTCGCACGGGCTCTGGCGACGGAACCGGAGATGCTCCTACTCGACGAGCCGTTCTCGGCGCTGGACATCACGACGAGGGCCGGACTCCGGCGAATGCTCAGGGAACACCTCGCCGGTTACTCCGGACCCCGCCTCCTGATCACCCACGATCCGACCGAGGCATTCCTGCTAGCCGATGTGCTGGTGATCCTGGAGCAGGGCTCCGTCGTCCAGACGGGCACGGCCGACGAGATCCGGCTGCGGCCCGCCAGTCGCTACGCCGCCGATCTGGCGGGGGTCAACCTCCTAGTCGGCCTAGCTTCGGGGCGCGTCCTGACTGTGGATGGGCATGATCTCGTGATAGCGGAGGCCGTCGAAGGCCGGGTGATCGCCACGGTCCATCCGCGGGCTATCTCGATCCACATCGAGCAACCCGGCGGGAGCCCTCGAAACGCGTGGAAGACCAGGATCCGCCATGTCGACCACCATGCCGACCGGGTGCGGATCCAGACCGGTCGTCCGCTATCCCTGACCGCGGAGGTAACCCCTGAAGCGCAGTCCTCCCTGAATCTGTTTCCGGGCTCCTCAGTCTGGCTGTCCATCAAAGCAACCGAGGTGCTGGTGGTTGGTTGTTAGTGGCTGGAGGATAGGGTAGACTGTAATAGATATAGATAGTGTAAGTTACTGCCCACTGACTAATGACTACTTCCACTGGGTGGGCTCAGGCGCCGAGCCCAGGCCTGGAGCAACCGGTCGAGGATCATGGCCAGCAGGACGATCGCCAGGCCGGCTGCGAACCCCGATCCCACCGAGTCGCTCCGGCGCAGCCCGCGCACCGTCTCCAGGCCGAGTCCACCACCGCCCACCAGCCCGGCGATCACCACCATCGCCAACACCAGCATCACTGTCTGGTTTATCCCAGCGATGATGGTCGGCATGGCGAGGGGAAGCTGGACCTTTCTCAGTATCTGGCTCTTGGTGGCCCCGAAGGCACGAGCGGCCTCGGTCGCCTCGGCGGAGACCCGACGTATTCCCAGGCTGGTGAGCCGGGTAGCTGCGGGGAGAGCGTAGAGGACCGAGGCGATGATGCCCGGGATCCTTCCCACGTTGAAGAGGATGATCACCGGAACGAGGATCACGAAACTGGGGATCGTCTGGAGGAAGTCCAGGACCGGTTTCAGCAGTCGTTCGAACCGGTTACTACGTGACGAAAGCACACCGAGCGGGATCCCGAGCGCGATCGCGAGGACGACCGCCACGATGACCTGCGCCAGCGTGTCCATCGACAGGGTCCACATGCCCAGCAGCCCGAGGCCCAGGGCACACGCTCCCCCGAGGGAGGCCAGGCCGGGTCCGCCGAACCACCAACCCGCCAGCATCACCGCGATCACCACTACCGGCCACGCAAGGGTGGAACTGAAGAACTCCCTAAGTGGGGTCACCGCGTAGATGGTCACGAAGTCGCTGAAAGGACCGGTCCCGATCCACGTCTCGCCGATCTGGTAGAGGTTCTTTCCCACCCAGTCGACCAGGCTGTCCACCGGCCCTGCAAAGGAGAAGGTCACCGCTGAGGGGAACTCCGGTCCCTCGCGCATCGTGCCGAACACGAGTGCGGCGACCAGGACGGTCCCCCCCAGGACTCGGCGCGGATGGCGTTCCGGAGCGGACTCACGCCGGGAGCGGCCAATCGATCTCCTAGCGGCGGCGAACGGGTAGGCCATGACCTGTCCTGTCCGCCGGATGATCCGGTCGATCCCGTCGGGGACCGCCTCTATCCGCCGGATCCACTCGTTGTCGGCATAACGATCAGGGAAGATGCGCAGCCGGCCGGTTCCGGATCCGAGCCCGGCGGCGCCGTGCGTGAGCCGGTCCATGATGACGGCCAGCACCACGATGGCGAGTCCGGCTTCGAGGGCGCGTCCAACGAAGAGCCTCCGGAGGGATTCGAGGACTACCTGGCCGAGACCTCCCGCACCGATCAGTGCGGCGATCACGACGATGCTCAGAGCCATCATGATGGTCTGGTTGATGCCCGTGAGGATGGTCGGCAATGCCAGGGGTAGTTGCACCTTGCGCAGTATCTGGCCCGGGGTTGCTCCGAACATCTCGGCCGCTTCCACCGTCGAGGACTCCACGGAGCGGATTCCCAGGGTGGTGAGGCGGATCACGGGCGGCAGCGCGTAGACCACGGTGGCGATGATGGCGGGAACCCTGGCGATCCCGAACAGCAACACCACGGGGATGAGGTAGACGAAGGCGGGAAGGGTCTGCATGGCATCGAGCATGGGCCGCAGCGCACTCTCCACGCGCTCGCGGCGCGCCCCCCATATGCCCAGCGGGACGCCGATGGCAACCGCGATCACCACTGCCACTCCCATCAGGGCGAGGGTCTGGACGCTCTCTTCCCACAGGCCGACCGACCCGAAGTACATGACGCCCACCGCGGTCAGGAGACCTCCCTTGATCCCGAGGATGGAAGTGGCGAGCATTCCGGTGGCCGCGACGACGACGTACCAGGGCACCCACAGGAGGGCCGCCTCCACCCATCGGAGGCTGTAGTCGATCGTGTCGCTGATCGGGTTGAGCACCACCAGGAAGAGAGCGTGGGTCGTCTGGTTGCTTATCACCCAGCGCCGGGCATCGTTGATCCACTCGGCGAGGGGTATGCGCCAGGTTTCCGGGAAGGCCCCGACGGTATTGAGCGACAGTTCGAGGGTGATCAGCGCCGCCAGCGCCGCCAGGAGGAGACCTCCCGTCCGGATCCGGCGCCGCCGGTCTATTTCGAGCCGAGTCCGGACGGCCGCGGCGATGGTCATCGGGTCTATCCACCCACCAGCTTCGACACCGCTTCGCGGTCCACCTGGCCGATCAGTCTCCCCTGCTCGTCCGCGACTCCGATCGGCTCGGACCCGGCCAGGAGCGCGGGCAGCACTTCTTCGAGCACGCTGCTTGCGGGTACCGATGTACGAATCTCCCGATCGCCAGGGAGCGGCGCGATCACGGCCTGCACGGTGACCACCTTGATCTTCGGGGCGTCCTTGGTGAACTCCCGCACGTAGTCGTCGGCCGGCGCCGACACGATCTCCTCGGGAGTTCCCAACTGCATGAACACCCCGTCCTTCATGATGGCGATGCGGTCCCCGAGCTTGAGGGCTTCCTGGAAGTCATGGGTGATGAACACCAGCGTCCGGTGCATCTCCGCCTGCAGCGACAGCAACTCGTCCTGCATGTCGCGGCGGATCAGCGGATCGAGAGCCGAGAACGGCTCATCGAAGAAGAGGATCTCGGGTTCCACGCAGAGGGCGCGGGCCAGCCCTACCCGCTGCTGCATCCCGCCCGATAGTTGCTGGGGGTAGTGGTCGCTCCACGCCTCGAGCCCGACCGAGTCCAGCACCTTGAAGGCCCGCTCGTACCGCTCGGCCTTTGCCATGCCCTGTACCTCGAGCCCGAACGCCACGTTGTCGAGCACCCTCCGGTGGGAGAACAGGCCGAAGTGCTGGAAGACCATCGACATCCGGTGCCTGCGCAGATCGCGGAGTTCCTCGTCGTCGAGGTCGCCGATCGCAACCCCTTGGATCAGAACCTCTCCGTCAGTAGGTTCGACGAGACGTGACAGGCACCGGATAAGGGTTGACTTCCCGGATCCGGACAGCCCCATGACCACGAAGGTCTCGCCCCTCCGGACCTTGAAGGAAACGTCCCTGACCGCGACGACGCATCCGGTCTCGTCGAGGATCTCCTGGCTGCTCCCGCCTCCGTCGGCCATCGACCGGGCCAGGCCGGGGGCGTCGCCGAATATCTTCCAGACGCCTCCACACTCCAGGGGTGCGTAATCCGTGCCTGCTGCCAAATCGGTGCCGATCCTGTCGGGATGTTCGAAGAAAGGATTATAAGTTGGAAGTACCGCGAACGGCCCTAATAGTGAAAACCGGATTACAGTTCACGTCACATGCACTTGAGATGTAGGAATCGATCGTTCGGCGGGCGAGGCTGTCCGTGACGAGCGCGATATAGGCATATTGACATGAAAGGAAAGTGGGTTATGAGACGAATGCTGCTGCCGCTGTTTGTGGCGGTCATGCTCATATTCGTTGCGTGCGGCGACGACGAGGCCGACCAACCTGCCGAAACCGCCGCCACGTCTGCTACACAGGCGACCACGGCCACCACGGTGGCGGAGGAGACGCCCACCGTCACCGACGAGCCCGAGGCTCCGGCCACCGCGGGTGACGACCTCCCGACGATCCGCCTGGCAGTGAATCCGTGGAACGGTTCGGCGGTGAACGTGGCGGTGGCCAAGCAGTTGCTCGAGGGCGAACTCGGTTACACCGTGGAGACGGTGGACATCGACGAGAACGCCCAGTGGAGCGCCATCAACACCGGTGATCTGCATGCCTCGCTTGAGGTATGGCCGTCGGGCCACGCCCAGAACGTTGCCGACTTCATCGACAACCCCGACGGGAACGTGGTCAACGCGGGCCTATTGGGGCCTGTAGGCAAGATCGGGTGGTTCACCCCTACCTTCGTGATCGAGCAGTACCCGGCGGCGGCGACGTGGGAGGGTTTCCTGGATCCGGAGTTGGCGGGGATGTTCGCCACGGCCGAGACCGGTGACAGGGGCCAGTTCCTGGGTGGTGATCCGAGCTGGGTCCAGTACGACGATGACATCATCGCCAACCTGGGCCTGCATCTGGAAGTGGTGTGGGCCGGTTCGGAGGAGGCGATCCTGGCCGCGATCGACGCTTCCGTCGCCCGGGAGGAGCCGGTGCTCGTGTACTTCTGGACGCCGCATTCGGCGTTCAACGCCTACGAGCTGAGCGAGGTCGAGCTTCCCGCGTACTCCGACGAGTGCTACGCGACCGCCGATGACGACGGCGTGGACTGCGCCTACCCGGCCGACGACCTGTTCAAGATCGTATGGGCGGGCCTCGAGCAGGCGGCGCCGACTGCGTGGGCCCTGCTCCACAACATGAACTACACCACCGCCGACCAGATCTCGATGCTGGCCGCGGTGGAGTCCGAGGGCAAGAGCATCGAGCAGGCGGCTTCGGAGTGGATCGCAGCCAACGAATCGACCTGGAGCGCGTGGCTGAGTGGAGAGGTTGCCGAGCCCGCCATGGCAATGAGCGCCGAGAAGGGCGATCTCGGGACCATCCGTCTGGCTGTGAATCCGTGGAACGGTTCGGCGGTGAACGTGGCGGTGGCCAAGCAGTTGCTGGAGAGCGAGTTCGGTTACACCGTGGAGACGGTGGACATCGACGAGAACGCCCAGTGGAGTGCCATCAACACCGGTGATCTGCATGCCTCGTTGGAGGTGTGGCCGTCGGGCCACGCCCAGAACGTCACGGACTTCATCGACAACCCCGACGGCAACGTGGCAAACCTCGGGTTGCTGGGGCCCGTAGGAGCCATCGGGTGGTTCACCCCCACGTTCGTGGTCGAGCAATATCCCGCGTTGGCGACGTGGGAGGGTTACTTGGATCCGGAGTTGGCGGGGATGTTCGCCACGGCGGAGACGGGTGACAGGGGCCAGTTCCTAGGTGGGGATCCGAGCTGGGTCCAGTACGACGATGACATCATCGCCAACCTGGGCTTGCATCTCGAGGTTGTGTGGGCCGGATCGGAGGAGGCGATCCTCGCCGCGGTCGACGCCTCGATATCGCGTGAGGAACCCGTGCTGGTCTACTTCTGGACGCCGCACTCGGCGTTCAACGCGTACGACCTGACCCAGGTTGAGCTACCTGCGTACTCCGACGAGTGCTACGCGACCGCCGATGACGACGGCGTCGATTGTGCCTACCCGGCCGATCCGCTCTTCAAGATCGCCTGGGAAGGACTCGAGGAGGCGGCGCCGGCCGCCTGGGCCCTGCTCCACAACATGAGCTACACCACCGCCGACCAGATCTTCATGCTGGCCGCGGTTGAGTCCGAGGGCAAGAGCGTCGAGGATGCTGCTGCCGCATGGATCGCAGCCAACGAGGCCACCTGGAGCGCCTGGATCCCCTAGGACCGGCAGTCAACGAAGACAGAGCGAGAGGCCGGGTGTCAGCACCCGGCCTCTCACCATTCACCATTCACGAGTCACGAGTCACCATTCACGAGTCACGAGTCACGAGTCACCATTCACCATTCACGAGTCACCCGACCTCCACCGGTACGTCAACGAGGGAGCCGTACTCGGTCCACGAGCCGTCGTAGTTCTTGACCCGCTCGTAGCCGAGCAGTTGGCTGAGCACGAACCAGGTGTGGGCGGAGCGCTCTCCGATGCGGCAATACACGATCGCATCACTGTCGGGTCCGACACCCTCCCCCTCGTAGAGTGCCTCCAGGGCCTCCCGGGACTTGAAGCTCCCGTCCTCCTCGGCAGCCTTCGGCCAGGGGATGTTGCGGGCGCCGGGTACGTGCCCGCCCACGTACGGTTGTTCCTGCGGGAGGTGGTCGGGCGCCAGCTTCTCCCCGGTGAACTCCTCGGGAGACCGCACGTCCACGTAGGTGGCGTCGCCCAACCTCGCTAGTACCTCGTCGCGCAGGGCACGTAGCCCGGGACGGTCCTCGCCCTCGATCGTCACCCCGGTTGCCTCGTACGAAGGCACATCGGTGGTCATGGGGCGGCCTTCGATGTTCCACTTGAGGCGTCCCCCGTTGAGCAGCTTGACGTTGTCGAAGCCGCGGTACCGCAGCAGCCAGTAGCCGTAGGCGGCGAACCAGTTGTTGTTCCCCCCATAGAGAATCACGGTCGTGTCGGGGCCGACGCCGGATCGGGACAGCAGCGCGCCCAGACCTTGCCCGTCCAGATAGTCGCGGCGGACCGGGTGCTGGAGATCCTCGAACCAGTTCCATGCGACCGCGCCCGGTATGTGGCGCCTTCCGTATGCGGTGACGTCCTCGTCCACCTCGATGATCCGGAGGGTCGGGTTGTCGAGACTCGCCTCCAGCCAGTCGGTCGAGACGAGTGCGTCGGGATTGTGATAGCCCATGTTCATTGCTCCTTTGCGTTCAGATCCGGGAACCGGATCGATGGGGGTGACGCCGTGTTCCGTGTGCTCTCGGGTGGGTGGCGCCTCAGGAGCGAAGGCGGTCGCCCGCGCCCGTGGTTCCCGACCGAGAGCCGGTACACGGGGGACGACAGGAGGAGGGCGCGCAGCGGGCCATATCGGCCGCGTCGGTGCGGTTCGGATCCCGGGATGGGGTCATGGACGAAGCTACTCCTGCACTCGCGCGTCTCTGGCGGTGGCTACGTTACGAGCGGGCCGCGAAGGTTGTCAATAGGGTGCGGGTCAGGTCAGCCCGTAGCAGGTTCGATGATCCCGAACTCGTTGCCGCCCGGCTCCCGGATGCGTGTCCAACGCCCGACCCCGGGTATCTCCATGGTCTCGGCGATACAACTGCCTCCCGCTCTCTCGCAGGCCGATATGGCCGCTTCCAGATCGGCCACCTGCACGGTATTGATCGTGTAGGGCGCGGTACCCTCCGGCGCCAACCCCACCGCTCCGTTGATACCGGGTTCTTCCTCTCCTGTGGTTGCCAGCCAATAGTTGAACTCACCCCACCGGTTGAAGGTCCATCCGAGCGCCTCTTCGAAGAACGCCACCGACGCCAGGGGATCTGACGAGTTGAACTCGAAGTGGATGAGACGATTCTCCATGGTTTTCCTTTGGTTTGGGAGGATGGATGCCCATCCAGGCTAACCGACCCGTATCCATGTGCTATGTTGGGCCGCGACAAAAGCGCCGATTTGACGTGTCAGCTTGCGGGCGCTCTAAAAAACCAGCTAAAGCGACCGGACGTGTATGCGCAATCCGCTTCACGGGGCCGCCAAAGCTGGCGGCCCTTCTCTCGTAACGGCCGCCTTGAGTGCCGGGATCCTGACCCGAACTGGAGGAGCCGTGCCCGGATCAGACTCGAGAACGCCCACCCTGTTCGCCAGACTCCTCGCCGAGACACCCGTGCTCGTTGCCGATGGGGGTATGGGCACGTCCCTGTTCAAACTCGGCATGCCGACGGGTTGCTGCCCCGAACTGTTGAACGTGGAGAATCCCGAGATGGTTACACGCGCTCACCAGGGGTTTCTCGATGCGGGGTGTGACGTGGTTCTCACCAACACGTTCGGTGGCAACCGGCGCCGCCTTGCCCTGCACGGACTCGAGAATCGGGTCGATGAGCTCAACGCGGCGGGTGTCGCGTTGGTGCGGCAGCTTGTGGAAGACTGCGGACGGCCTGTCGCGGTGGCCGGGAGTGTGGGCCCCACGGGCGATCTGCTGGTCCCGCTCGGCGATCTCGATCATCGGACCGCAGTGGCTGTCTTCGAGGAGCAGATCGAGGCGTTGGCGAGGGCCGGCGTGGATGTGGTCTGGATCGAGACCCTCTCGTGCCGGGCGGAACTCGAGGCGGCCTACGAAGCCGCTCGCGTGACGCAGATACCGGTCGTGGCAACCATGAGCTTCGACACACACGGCAAGACCATGATGGGTTTCGCTCCCGGTCAATTCGGTGCCTGGAGCCAGGCCCAGACTCCCCGGCCGGCCGCGATCGGCGCCAATTGCGGGGTGGGAGCGGGAGACGTGGTGCTGGCGGTACGGGAACTCGCAGAGGCACATCCCGGAGCGCCGATAGTCGCCAAGGCCAATTGCGGGCTTCCTGCCTACACCGAGGGGCATCTCCGGTATCCGCATGGCCCGGACACCATGCCGGCCTATGTCGAACTGGCCATGAGGGCGGGGGCCCGCGTCATCGGGGCCTGCTGCGGGAGTGGGCCGGGGCACATCGCCGCCATCAGGAACGAGGTCGACTGCAGCCGCGCGAAGGGCGGGGTATCCGCCGAAGAGATCAGCCGCCGCCTCAGCGTCGTCCCCCGCCCCAAGGCGACGACCGCCAGAACCCGTCGGCGTCGTCGCTAGGTGTCGGGTGTCAACCAACAGCAACTAGCAACTAGCAACTAGCCGCGTGAAGCTGAACCCGTCGCCGATGGGGACGATTACGGTCTCGGTGCGGGAATCCGTTTGGATATGCCGGGCGAAGGCGGTTGACGCCATAGCGACCGGATCCGGCTGCTCGTCGACGACCCGGCCGTTCATGAAAAGATTGTCGGCGATCAGGATCCCGGATGGCTTGAGGCGCGGTACCAACTCTTCGTAGTAGAGGATGTAGCTCTCCTTGTCGGCGTCCACGAAGGCCAGATCGACCGACCTGGTGGACGGAAGGGCTCTCAGAGTCTCGAGCGCCGGAGCGATCCTGAGGTCGATTCGCTCCGCCACGCCCGCCCTCTCCCAGTAACGGCGGGCGACCGACGTGTGCTCCTCGTCGATGTCGCAGCACAACAGTCGCCCGTCCGCCGGAAGGGCCCGAGCCATGGCGAGCGCCGACAGTCCAGTGAAGGTTCCTACCTCCACAACGAAGTGGGCGCGGACCAGCTTCACCATGAATGCGAGCAGGGCCGCCTGCTCGATACCGACTTGCATGGTGCGGATCGCTCCCATGGCGGCTGTCTCCCTGACCAGCTCATCCACCAGGGGATCGGGGGGAGGGTTGTGGGCGATCAAGTATTCGTATATGGCTGCGGGCAGGTGCGGGTTCTGGCTCATGCCCGGAATCTAGTGAGTGGTGAGTGGTGAGTGGTGAGTGGTGAGTGGTGAGTGGTGAGTGGTGAGTGGTGAGTGGTGAGTGGTGAATGGTGAATGGTGAATGGTGAATGGTGAATGGTGAATGGTGGTAACTCTAGAGGGTACTCGCCTTCCGGGACAGGACGACCACGATTAGCCGGCTAGGTGTGGTAGCTGGCAACTGGCAACTGGCATGGGGCATCGGGCAACTGGTAACGGGCAACGGCCGTTACCATCCGCGGCGGTCATGAAGCATGTGGATCTCGTCATCATCGGGGCCGGCCCGGCCGGCGCAGCCACCGCGATACGCGCCGCTCGCCAGGGGGTCAAGACCGTTGTGTTCGATCGGGCGCCTTACGGACGCGACAAGGCGTGCGGTGACGGCCTGACACCGAGGGCCGTGGGTGTGCTTGGCCAACTGGGGATCGATCTCGGCGACGCCCACCTGATCCACGGCCTCCGGATGATCGCCGGTTCCACCGAGCGCGTGCTCCCGTGGCCGGAGACGAGTCGGTTCCCCGCGTACGGGGCGGTCTGGCCCCGCCGGGCGCTGGACGCGGCGTTAGTCGACGCGGCCTCCGCGGCGGGTGCGGAGATCGTGTGGAACACCGAGGCGCTGCCTGTCTTCGAAGATGAGCGTGTGGAGGGGGTCAGGGCGGGTGGCGAGATCTGGAAGGCGCAGATGGTGGTGGCTGCAGGCGGCGCCCCGGGAAAGGTCGCCAGGATCCTGGGGGCGACGCGTGCGTCACAGGAGCCTTACGGGGTGGCGATCCGCAGCTACGTCTCCTCGCCCCGTCACGCCGAGCGTTACCTCGAGGCATGCCTGACCATGCAGGATGCGGGTGGTAACTCGATTCCGGGGTACGGGTGGATCTTCCCGGCCGGTGACGGAACGGTGAACATCGGAGCCGGGTCGATGTCGACCATGAAGCGTTTCAAAAGGCTCAACCTCAACTCGTTGCTCGAGCTCTACCACTCCGGTGTACGGGACTCGTGGGAGCTGGGCCCATACCTGGAGCGCCCCCGGGCATGGCGCCTGCCCATGAGCACGGTACGAAGGCATGGTCCGGGATGGGTGGCGGTGGGGGATGCCGCCGGGCTGATCAACCCGATGAACGGGGAAGGAATCGACTACGGCCTCGAGTCGGGAATGATCGCCGCCGACCTCTTCGTCAAGGATCCGGCAAACGCCCCGCGGGCTTACGACCAGGCCATAGGGGAGCGTTTCGATGCCTTCCTGCGTACCGGTCGGCGATTCTCCTTCCTCATCGGTCATCCCTCGATCCTCAAGGCGGGGCTACGCCTTGCGGTGGGAACTCAGGCCATAGCAGGCGTGACGCTCCGGGTCATGGGGAACCTCGTCGACTCGGAATCCCCGGGCGTGGCGGGGAAGGTGCTTGCCGCGGCCGACCGTACCCTGGCCGTGGCCGATCCTGTTCTTCGAAGGACCCGGGCTCGCGGGTAGACGGACGTTCGAGACACCCGGACCCGATCAGCGACCTCGCCCGTCACGGGCATCGCGAGCCCTGGTCGCCACCTGTCGGGAGTCGTGTCATGGACGTAGCGCTCCCGGACGGTCTAGAGTCAGAGTCGGGCACCTTCAGGGAGTCCACGCCGGAGTTTGGTAGGTCGGTCCGACAGCGAGAGGGCGACAGATGGCAGGAATCACCTTTGATGCGGTGGGCAAGATATATGGCGGCGAGACACGGGCGATAGCCGACGTATCGATAGATGTGGGCGACGGCGAATTCGTCGTGCTCGTCGGTCCTTCCGGCTGCGGCAAGTCCACCCTCTTGCGAATGGTGGCAGGGCTCGAGGAGATCACCGAAGGCGTCATCAAGATCGGTGACCGGGTGGTCAACGACGTGGCGCCTAAGGATCGCGATATCGCGATGGTCTTCCAGAACTATGCCCTGTACCCGCACATGACCGTGCGGGACAACATGGCATTCGGTCTGAAGCTGCGCAACACCCCGAAGAAGGAGATTGCAGCCCGCGTGGAGGAAGCGGCTCGGGTTCTCGAAATCACCGACTTCCTCAACCGCAAGCCCAGGGCGCTGTCCGGAGGCCAGCGACAGCGGGTTGCTATGGGTAGGGCCATCGTGCGAGAGCCTGCGGCCTTCCTGATGGACGAACCGCTCTCGAACCTCGACGCCAAGCTGCGAGTCCAGATGCGATCGGAACTCGGTCTGCTCCATGCCAGGCTCGGGACGACGACTCTCTACGTTACCCACGACCAGGTGGAAGCAATGACCATGGGAGACCGTGTGGCCGTTCTCAAGGCGATCGCCGACGTGGAGTCGAACCTTCAGCAGATCGCCGCTCCGAGAGAGTTGTACGACCACCCGGTCAACCTGTTCGTAGCCGGCTTCATCGGCTCTCCCGCGATGAACTTCGTTTACGCCACCGCCAATTCACGGGGAACTTCGACCACGCTCGACTTCGGCGGTCACAGCCTGGCTGTGGACGGAACCTCGCTTCCGGACGGAGTAGCCGGCAAGGAGATCGTCCTGGGTGTCAGGCCGGAGGCGTTCGAGATCCGGTCGGCGGCCGGCGCCGGTGGAAGCTCGGTGACGGTGGACATCAACCTGGTCGAGCAACTCGGCTCGGAGGCGTACGTGCACTTCATGGTCCCGGTTCCGCCGGTCGTAACCGCAGACATCGAGGCCCTGCTGGCTGACGAGGGTGCCGACGCCAAGTCGTTGGGCGAGGAGACCAAGTTCACGGCCCGGATAAACCCGGATCACGCGCCCCGGGTAGGCCAATCCGCTGAGTTGGTCATCGACACCTCGAAGCTGCACTTCTTCGATAAGGAAACCGGCGACGCTCTCTAGCCCGGCTCTTCCCGTTAGCTGAGAACCGACGGTCTTAACGCTTGGAGTTGTAGGTTTCTGTACATGTTCACCTGCTTGCCGCCCAATATCCGCCGGAAACCCGGCGTGCGGGGGTCTTCCTAGCTAACCTTTGAGGGTCCCGCTGCCAGCCGGGCAGCGGAGGAAGGGAGGGAAAATGGCACAAACGGGTCTTGACAGTTTCTTCAAGATCTCAGAGCGTGGATCCTCGGTAGGAACAGAGGTTCGAGCCGGTGTGACCACGTTCCTGGTAATGGCCTACATCCTATTCGTCAACGCCGACATTCTCGGCGCGGCCGGTCTTGATCCGGTCTCGGTAGCGGCCGCAACGGCCCTGGTTGCCGGGATACTGACGATTGCGATGGGTGTCTTCTCGAACTATCCGATCGCCATGGCAGCCGGTCTCGGGCTCAACGCCGCCGTTGCTTTCGGGCTGGTACTCACCGATGGTCTGACCGCCGAGGGGGCGATGGGAGTGATCGTCTGGGAGGGCATCCTCGTCACCTTGCTGGTGGTCCTCGGGCTGCGGGAAGCTGTAATGGAAGCGATTCCCGCCAGCCTGAAGTACTCGATAGGTGTAGGCATCGGGTTGTTCATCCTTTTCATCGGGTTGGTCAACGGAGGGCTCGTCCAGGGCGGCGGTGCGATCGTTGAGTTCGTATTCCCGACCACGGTCTCCCAAGGCGTGACTTTGATCGGTGTCCTGATCGCGGTAGTGCTCCTGGTCCGCAAGGTCAAGGGGGCGATGATCATTACGATCATCCTCACCACCATCATCGCCTTGATCCTCGGTGTGGTCGACCTACCCGACAGCCTGGCTGCGACCGTGAGCTTCGATACTCTCGGCGCTGTCGATATGGGCAACGTGTGGGTGGAGATGGGCGCCCTGGTGGCGATCCTGACGATCTTCACCTTCATGCTGACCGACTTCTTCGACACGATGGGAACCGCTACTGCGATCGTTGAGCAGGCGGAACTCACGGACGACGAGGGCCGGATCCCGAACCTGCGCAACCTGCTACTGGTCGACTCCATAGGGGCGGCCATCGGTGGCTTGTGCGGTGTCAGTTCCAACACAAGCTACATCGAGAGTTCGGCGGGTGTTGCGGAAGGCGGCAGGACAGGCTTCGCGTCGGTGGTGACCGGGGTACTGTTCCTCATCGCCATCATCCTGTCCCCTCTGGCGCTGCTGGTTCCGGGGCAGGCGACTGCGCCGGTGCTCATCCTCATCGGCTTCTTGATGATCGGCTTGCTGAAGCACATCGATTTCACGGATCTGGAAGAGGGGCTGCCGGCTTTGCTGGCAATCATCCTCATGCCGCTTACCTTCTCGATTACGGTGGGCATCGCGGCTGGCTTCGTGACCCATACCCTGATCAAGATCGTCAAGGGCAAGGCGAGCCAAGTCCACGTCCTGATGTGGATCGTTACGGCAGCTTGCGTGGTTTACTTCGGACAGAGCCTGCTGAACCACTGGTTCGGATAGACCACAACCCAGATAGGACTCAAGTGGAGGGCGCCGAATAGGCGCCCTTCGCTGTGGTGAGTCGTGAGTGGTGAGTCGTGAGTCGTGAGTCGTGAAGTGTTAGAGCTCTACCAGCCACAAGCCACAAGCCACAAGGCACCAGCCACCAGTATCATCGGCCCATGGAGGAGTTCGTCCGGGGTCTGCCAAAGGCGGAACTGCATCTCCACATCGAGGGAACTCTCGAACCGGAGTTGATGTTCGAATTGGCGGAGCGAAACCAGTTGGAGATTCCCTATGGCTCCGTGGACGAGGTCAGAGCCGCCTACGAATTCGACGATCTACAGGCCTTCCTCGACATTTACTACCAGGCTGCCGAGGTTCTTCGGACGGAGGACGACTTCGCAGACCTGATGGCTGCCTACCTGCATCGGGCGGTGGCCGACGGGGTACGTCACGCCGAGATCTTCTTCGATCCCCAGACCCACACCGAGCGGGGTGTCGACGTAGGGACCGTGATCCGAGGATTCGCCCGGGCCCGTATGGCAGCCGCGGCGGACATCTCCACGACGCTCATCCTGTGCTTTCTTCGCCACCTGCCCGCCCGTTCCGCGGTGGAGGTCCTTGAGGCGTCCCTGCCTTACCTGGAGCACCTCCAAGGAGTCGGGCTCGATTCGGGTGAGGCGGGCAATCCCCCCGAGTTGTTCGCGGAACCCTACCGGCTGGCCGTGGAGGCTGGGCTGAGGCCTGTGGCCCACGCAGGTGAGGAGGGTCCCGCTGAGTACGTACGGGCGGCCCTCGACGTTCTCGGCGTGGAGCGCATCGATCACGGGGTCAGAGCGTCCGACGACCCCGAGTTGGTCCGGCGACTGGCCGAGGAGGGGATCCCGCTGACGATGTGCCCGCTCTCGAACCAGAAGCTCAAGGTCGTTCCGGATCTGGCCGACCACAACCTGAAGGAGTTGATGCACGCCGGGGTCATGGTGACGGTCAACTCGGACGACCCGGCCTACTTCGGGGGGTACGTGGCCGACAACTACCTGGCAATCGCCGAGGCTCTCGACTTCTCGCACGATGACCTGGCTAGGTTGGCACTCAACTCCATCGAGGCCTCGTTCCTGCCCGATGACCGCAAGGCCGCACTCCGCGAGGAGATCACGGCATACGTAGAGTCGGTAGTCGGTAGTCGGTAGTCGGTAGTCGGTAGTCGGTAGTCGCAGCCACCTCCCGGCAGCCGGCCACGCCGCCCACCATCGACCCATCCACCATCCCAGGGCTGACCACCGGGCTAATGTGGGGGTAACGGATCCCGAAGCTCCTGCGTTGTTTCTTGCGGGATGACCCCTTCAGGCATCCGGTCTCCGGCGCGATGTGCAGCGGGAACCGGCACGACGCGGGAAAGGCCGGGTCCTGTCTTGGAAAATGGTTGTACCAGCGGCCATAATCTGGCGGTCGCCTTGACCGTTGTTGCTCGTCCCTAGGAGTCGTCATGTCGGAGGTCACACTACGAGCGGAGACCGGCCGCGCCACCGGTACCAGACCGTCACGCCGGTTGAGGAGGCAGGGAAAGGTCCCCGCCACTCTGTACGGTCACGACACCGATGCCGTTTCGGTAGCGGTCGACGCCCGCGAGTTGCGGACCGCTCTGTCCACCGAGGCCGGGATCAACGCGGTGATACGCCTACGTGTGGGCAGGGAAACCCACACGTCGCTGGCGCGCCAGTTGCAGCGCCACCCGACCCGGGGTGACATCATCCACCTCGACTTCGTCAAGATCGCGCTCACCGACCGTGTCGATGCCGTGGTACATGTCGAGTTGATCGGTGATCCGGTGGGGGTCACCGAGGACGGTGGGATCGTCGAAACGGTCGCGAACACGGTGAACGTGCACACCCTGGTCACTGCCATTCCCGAGTCGATACAGATTGACATCTCGGATCTCCGAGCCGGCCAATCGGTAAGGGTGGCTGAACTCCCCGCGTTTGACGGTGTCGACTATCTTGACGATCCCGACCAACCCATCGTCACCATCAGCCTCCCCGCCGCAGCTCTGGTGGAGGAAGAAGAGCACGAGGAGGGGGACCTCGAGCCGGGAGACCTTGACGAGCCTGGTGCGACGGTCTGAAAGGAACGTGCCTAGGCCGGCACGGACCGACCGCTCCGCCCGCAAGGTGACGGCATAGGGCCGCCGGAGGTCGGGCGGATCCGGCGACGGGCGACCGGCGTACCATCAGGCATGTGAAGTTCCGGAAGGCGGGTCGGGGCGGGACGCCGCGGCGTGAGATGAAGGTGATCGTAGGGCTCCACAATCCCGAGCCCAGGTACGCGGGAACCCGACACAACGTGGGTGCCGAGGTCGTCCGAGCGCTGGTGGAGGGTCAGGGGGTCAGGTTCAGGCGGGGACCGCGCGGGATGAAGGGCGAGACGGCCAGGGTGTCCATCGAGGCGAGGCCGGCGGTTCTTGCGCTGCCGCTTCTCTCCATGAACGTCTGCGGGCCGGCGGTCAGGGCCGTGCTCGCCTATTACAAGGTCCGTCCCTCCCGGCTACTCCTGGTGCACGACGACATCGACCTGCCCTTCGGCAGGCTGCGCCTCCATGAAGGCCGCGGCCATGGCGGTCACAATGGGGTGAGGTCGGTCATCTCAGCCCTCGGCACCCGGGACTTCTGGCGTCTCAAAGTGGGTCTTGGTCGCCCGCCGGGACGCATGGACCCGGCCGACTTCGTGTTGGGCAGGTTCACCCGCGAGGAGCGGGAGGAGGTCGGCCACCTGATAGCGGATGCCGCCGGGGTGGTGCGAACCTTCATGGCGGACGCCGACCGGGCCGTCGCCCAAGCGGCCGGGCGCCGCCCGCCGGACGGTTAGCTTTAGGCGTGCTGACAGGTATCGGAAGAGACCGGATGGGGCAATGAAACGGGCAATCGGAGCTATCGACCAGGGCACAACCAGCACCCGGTTCATGGTCTTCGACGGCCAAGGGAGGGTCGTCGCCTCCGCCCAGCGCGAGTTCAGCCAGATCCTCCCCCGGCCCGGTTGGGTAGAGCACGACCCGTTGGAGATCTGGAACACCGTGGAGACGGTGGCGGCCCAGGCCCTCGCCGAAGCCGGCATGAACGCCCGGGAACTCGTGGCGGTGGGTATCACCAACCAGAGGGAGACCACGGTCGTGTGGGATCGCACCACGGGCCTCCCGCTGTCCAACGCGATCGTGTGGCAGGACACCAGAACAGACGCACTCTGCGAGACCCTGGCGGAGGGGCACGGGATCGACCGTTTCCGTAGCCGGACCGGCCTCCCGCTCGCGACGTACTTCAGCGGTCCCAAGGCGGCCTGGCTCCTCGCCAACGTGGACGGCCTGGCCGGGGCGGCTGCATCGGGCCGGGCGCTGGCCGGAACGATCGACTCGTGGGTCGTGTGGAACCTCACCGGCGGCGTCCACGGAGGCCGCCACGTGACCGACGTGACCAATGCCTCCAGAACGCTCCTCATGGACATCCACACCCTCGAGTGGAGCGACGAGTTGCTCGAAGCGATGGGGGTTCCCCGCTCGATGGTGGCCGAGATAGTCCCCTCGGTCGGGAGGATCGGAGAGGGGATCGGCGTGCTCGACGGGGTGCCCATCTCCACCATCCTCGGCGACCAGCACGCCGCCCTGTTCGGCCAGGCGTGCTACGAGCCCGGGGAGGCCAAGAACACGTACGGGACGGGCTGCTTCATGGTCATGAACACCGGCGCCCGGATGGTGCCCTCGACCCATGGTCTCCTCACCACGGTCGCCTACCAGGTAGCCGGCGAGGATGCCGTATATGCGCTGGAGGGCTCGGTGGCTGTCACGGGCGCCCTCGTCCAGTGGCTACGAGATAACCTGGGCCTGATCTCCGCTTCCGAGGAGGTGGAGGCGCTGGCCGAGGAGGTCGAGGACAACGGTGATGTGTATTTCGTGCCGGCTTTCTCAGGTCTCTTCGCTCCGCACTGGAGGTCGGATGCCCGGGGCGTCATCACCGGTCTCACCCGCTTCGCCCGCCGCGGCCACCTGGCCCGTGCGGCGCTGGAAGCCACCGCATACCAGACGCGGGAGGTGCTGGAGGCCATGCGCGCCGATTCCGGTGTAGCCCTGACCGAACTCAAGGTGGACGGCGGGATGGTGGTGAACGAACTGCTCATGCAGTTCCAGGCCGACATCCTCGACGTCCCGGTGGTCCGTCCCCGCGTCAACGAGACCACCGCGCTCGGCGCGGCCTACGGCGCCGGGCTGGCCGAAGGGTTCTGGGACGGCACCGACGTTCTGAGGGAGAACTGGCGGGAGGAACGGAGGTGGACACCCTCCATGCCGCCCGATGCGCGGGAGAACCGCTACCAGAGGTGGAAGATGGCGGTCGACCGTTCCCTGGGCTGGGTCGTCTGAGGGCCGGATCGGAGACGGCTTCCGCTCCAGCACCCCGCACGGCCAAGTCGGTAGATCCCGGTGGCAAGTCGGCCGGCCGTCATGCCTTCCGGCCGCAGCTTCCGTCCGGGAAACCAGGGCTCCCGTTCGAGAGGAGGCCCACCGCGTCCAGCTCGCTCCGGTACCGGGCAACGGCCTGCTTGCGGCGTTCTGGCGACCAGAACAGCTCTTCGGCCAGTTCCTCTGCGATCAGGGGGGCCCATCGAAGACCGTGGTCGGCGCTGGACAGGGCGAGGCAGGTCCTGCGCAGAGCGAAGTCCGCGACCGAGGTGGCCGACTCGTGGCGGGCCGTGTACACCACCTCGGCAGCCGAGACCGGGGCCGGATGAAGCAGGGTCCCGAGCCGGGGTTTCGCCTCCACAAGCTCCACCACCGCGGTCGCCTCCGTTCCGTACCGGGCGACCAGCCGGTCCGCGTAGTCCTCCGGTAGCCCGGATCGGAGCCCCCGAGCCCGGAGCCGATCCCGGAAGCCGGGGCTGATACCCGCTCCTACCAGGGGCTCGTCGGTGGTCCGGGACGCCAGGTCGACGCCGAGGTGCCGACACACGCGGTCGACGACCCCGACAGCTATTGCCCGGGCGGAACTCAGCTTTCCCCCGGCCACCCTGAGGACACCGGGTCCCTCCTCGACGATCCGGTGCTCGCGCGACAAGGCGGCGGTCTCCCCGTTGCCCGCCAATGCCCGCAGTCCGGCGAAGGCCGCCAGGGGAGTCGCTCCGTCGATGTCCATGTAGCGTCCCAGGTGCTCTTCGAGGTACTCCACGTCCGCCCGCTCCGGCCGAGCCTGGCCCGGCGGTTCCTCATAGGGGGTGTCGGTGGTGCCTACCAGGGCCAGTCCCTGCCAGGGAATTGCGAACAGCAGACGCCCGTCGTCGGTCTCGGGCAGCACCAGGGCCTGGCCGCCTAGGGCCAGATCGCCGGCCCGGTACACGAGGTGTACACCCTTCGAGAGCTTGCCGGGCAAGCCCGCCGGCTGTCCGTCGAGCCCGGGGGGCCGGTAGGCCCAGGTCGCGGAGACCACGGCTCGGGTCCGTACCCGGATCGTCCCCGCCGCCTCCTCGTCCAGGGTGACCCGGAGCAGGCCGCCCTCCGTGGCGATGGAAGAGGCCCTCATCCCGGAGACCGCAGTGGCTCCGTACCGCCGGACGGCTGTCTTGAGAAGGGTGATCGTCAGGCGGGCGTCGTCCGTCTGGGCGTCCCGGTAGGCGAACCCCCCGCGCAGCGAGTCCCGGCGCAGCCTGGGGAAGGACATGGCCAACTCCTGGTTGGCGAGCCGGCGGTGCCGGTCCGCTCCCCGCCGCCGTCCCAGCCGGTCGTACACCGCCAGTCCGGCTCTGAGGCTGAGGGGTAGGAGGGGTCCCGCGGTCAGCCACCCCGGAAGGTCCACCAATCCTCGTCCGGCGAAGAGCGGGATGACGAAGTCGAGGTCCGCGTAGAGGAAGTCCGCCGTGCGCCGGAGGACGGCCTGTTCCCGCAGACCGTCCCGGATCAGCCCGAAGCGGAGATGCGGGAGGTAGCGGATCCCACCATGTAGCAACTTGGTCGACTTGCTGGACGTTGCACCGGCGAAGTCGTGCTGCTCGACCAGTGCGACATGCAGTCCCCGGCTCGCCGCGTCACGCGCGCAAGCGGCACCGATGACTCCCCCGCCGATGACCAGCACGTCGAAGACCCGGGTGCCGGCCAGGGTGGACCTAGAGGATGATCGGGTCCAAGTTCCCGGGGTGGCCGGCACCCGACGGATTGCCTCCCCCATAATCCGGATCGTACCCGCGCCGCGGGTGTAGTCTGCTCGGCGGGAAGGGAGCAGCGATTTCGATACCAGACAGTCTTGCCCTGTTCCGGGTGCTATGCGTCCCGGTCATCATCGGGCTGGTCGTGGCGACCGAGCGCACCGACGTCGAGCACCTGTTCGGGTACGCGGTGGTGCTGGTCATCTGTGCCGGCCTGAGTGACTTCCTCGACGGTTACATCGCCCGCAAGCAGGGCATCACCTCCATCGTGGGGGCGTTCTGGGACACGACCGCCGACAAGATACTGGTGAGCGGGGTTCTCATAGCGTTGGTCTCGGTGGGCCGGGCGTCGGTCTGGATCACCTTCATCATCATGACCCGCGAGTTCGTGGTGATGGCTGTGCGTAGTGTGGTCGCCATCGACGGGAAGGTGGTTCCCGCGTCACTGGCCGGCAAGGCCAAGGCCACCGTGCAGTTCGTCGCGTTGGGGCTGGCGATGTTGCGACTTCCCGAGCCGTGGGGCCCGTTCTACCTGGACGAGTACTGGATGTGGCTGACGGCTGCGGTCACGATCGCATCGGGCTGGGACTACATCGTCCGCTTCACGGGCGCCGTCCGCGAGGTGGGACGGACCGCTAAGCCATGACGGTCCTGGTGACCGGCGGCACCGGGGTGGTCGGAAGGCCGGTCGTGCGGTACCTGGTGGAGGCGGGTAGGCAGGTGCGCGGGCTGGCCCGGTCCGAGGCTTCCGCCGCGTTGCTGGCGGACATGGGGGCCGTTCCGGTGCGAGGCGACATATGCGAGCGCGACTCCCTGGAGAAGGCCGTAGCCGGCTGTGATGTGGTCTACCACATAGCCGGCATGGTCCGGTTCTGCCCGCAGTCCCCGGATCGCCTGTACCGGGTCAACGTCGAGGGGACCCGCAACGTTGTGAGAGCGGCCCGCCGGGCCGGGGTACGCCGGATGGTTCACACGTCGTCCGTGGTGGCGCTGGGGGAGAAGCCGGGCACGGTCGGCTCGGAGGCGACCACCCACCGCGGTCACTACCTGAGCCACTACGGACGGTCAAAACACCAGGGTGAGGAGCTGGCGTTCGCCGAGTCGGGGGACATGAAGGTGGTGGTGGTCAACCCCTCCTCCGTGCAGGGAGCGGCCCGGACGACCGGGAGTGGCGGCTTGCTCCTCCAGGCGGTCAACGGCCGGTTCAAGTACCTGGTCGACACCCCGATCTCGATCGTGGACACGGACGACTGCGCGCGGGGTCACCTCGCGGCGGAGGAGCGGGGGATCGCGGGAGAGCGCTACGTGCTCAGCGGGTTCACGATCTCGCTGCGGCAGGCGGTGGCCCTGATGGGTGACCTGACCGGGCGCCGGTACCGGATCCGTTTCATACCGAGGATCCTGCTGGCGCCGGCGGGCCTGGTAGCGGACTCCGTCGGGAAGTATGTCGACTCGGTCCCGCTGTGCAGGGAGACCGTGCACCTGATGCGGTACGGCGCCAGCTACGACGGCTCGCGGGCCCGCTGGGAGTTGGGCGTGGACTACCGGTCGCCGCGGGAGACGTTCGCCAGGGCGCTCGAGTCCTTCCGGGCCGCCGGCCTCACCAACATCTGAGCCGCCCGGGGCCCGGCACCGATCTGCTTTGCCGGACGTGCCGGTACGATGGGTTTCCTCGTGCCCGCACCACTGTCAGCCCTGCTGGATCGTTGGCGTCCCCGCCATCTCCCCCAAGCTCCCGGAAGGCGGGTCGTGCCCCCGTCGGCCCGGGCCCTCACGCTGGGGGGGCTCTCCACATACGCCGAGGGGCCCCTGCTGGCGGTGGTCCCGTCGGAACGCGAGGCCGAGGCCCTGGCCGCCGATCTGCGGCTGTTCACCGACGATGTCATGCTTCTCCCCTCGTGGGAGACCCTTCCGTTCGAGCACGTCTCCCCCAACACGGGGACCATGGCCCGCCGGGCCGAGGCCCGGCGCCGCCTCGCTCGGGGCCGAGCAGGTCTGGTGGTCGTGGCGTCGGTCCGGGCGACCGTCCAGAGGGTGAGCGGGTCCTCGACCGCGCCGGTAGTGGCGAGCGCCGGCGCCGAGGTGGAGTTCGAGGCTCTCGTGAGGAGCCTCGACGAGGCGGGCTACTCCCGGACGGATCGAGTCGAGTCGAGGGGTGAGTTCGCGGTCCGGGGAGGTATCGTCGACGTCTTCCCCGCCCAGTCGGACTCCGCGGTCAGGGTCGACTTCTGGGGGGATCACATCGACGAGATAAGGGCATTCTCGGTCGGCTCTCAGCGGTCGATGGGACAGGTGGGGGAACTGCGCGCCTACCCGGCCCGGGAGTTCCGCCCCGATCGGGCGGTTCGCGAAGCCGCGCGGGCTCTGCGGTCGACCGAACCGTGGGCCTACTCGATCTGGGACCGCATCGCCGAGGGTGTCAGGTTCGCCGGTATGGAGTCGTGGCTACCGTGGCTCACCCCGGCCCGCAGCTTGCTGCATGACCTACCCGGTTCGGGGACGCTGGTGCTCCTCGATCCTGTACGGGCCCGGGCGCGGGCGGACGATCTGGCTCGGGAGGAGCAGGACCTGGCCGAGGCGCTGGCGGGGACGTGGGGCGAGCGCTACCGGGCCGACGGACGCCGTCCGTCGCTGTTCCTCGACCTGGTCTCGGAGCTCCCGGAGCGCCTCATCGAGTGCCCGCCGCTCCCGGCCCGCCCCGAGGATCGGCAGATCGAGGTGGGGGCGCTGGATGCCACGCCCGGGGATCCGGATGCGGTCGCGACCGGTCTGACCCGGCTCATGGCCCGCGGGGTCGATGTCGTGCTGGCCATGGACGGGAAGCCCGCCGCCGCCAGAGTGGCGAGGATCCTCGGCGAGCACGGTCTGGACCTCCCCCTCATCGAGGGCCTCGAGGGCGCCGGCAGGTCCGGGATAGTCGGTGAGGGTATCCACACCGGAGTAGTACTCCCGGCGCTCAAGCTGGCAGTGCTGGGCGAGCGGGAGATCGTGGGCCGCCGCAGGACTCACCGCCGTCCGGGCCGGAGGACCTCGGGGTCCGGACCCGCCTACCAGGATCTGACGCCGGGAGACTACGTGGTCCACAGCCAGCACGGCATCGGCCGGTTCGACGGCCTGGCCAGCCGGACCATCGCCGGGGTCGAGCGCGACTACCTGGTCATCGCCTACGCCAAGGGAGACCGGCTCTACGTCCCCACCGATCAACTGGCTGCGGTCCGCAAGTACACGGGGGGTGAGTCGCCCAGGGTGAGCCGGATGGGGGGCAGCGACTGGGCGGCGACGCGGAGCCGGGTGCGCCGGGAGGCCGCGGTCGTGGCCGACCACGTGGTGGAGGTCCACCGGGCAAGGGCGGCGGCGCAGGGTCACGCCTTCGCTCCGGATACGCCGTGGCAGCAGGAGGTGGAGGACGCCTTCCCCTACGAGGAGACCCGTGACCAGTTGGCGGCCATACACGATGTCAAGGAGGACATGGAGTCACCCACACCCATGGACCGCCTGGTATTCGGGGATGTCGGTTTCGGCAAGACGGAGGTGGCGCTGCGAGCTGCCTTCAAGGCGGTCGCCGACGGGTTCCAGGTGGCGATGCTCTGTCCCACCACGCTCCTGGTCCAGCAACACTTCCAGACCTTCTCCGAGCGGTTCGACCCCTATCCGATCCGGGTGGAGATGCTCAGCAGGTTCCTGACGCCGGCCCAGGCCCGGAGGGTCGTGGCCGGCCTCCGGACGGGCGAGGTGGACGTGGTGATCGGCACCCACGCGCTGCTGTCCGAGCGGGTGGAGTTCCGCAGGTTGGGGCTGCTGGTCGTGGACGAGGAGCATCGGTTCGGTGTCAAGGCGAAGGACCGGGTCAAGGCTGTGGCGGTCGGCGTCGATGTGCTGACCCTGACCGCCACCCCGATACCGCGAACGCTCGAGATGGCGCTCACCGGCATCCGTGACGTGAGCCACATACTGACGCCGCCGGAGGACCGCCATCCGATCCTCACCTACGTCGGCCCCTACGACGCCCGGGTCACCTCGGCCGCCATCCGCAGGGAGTTGCTGAGGGAGGGTCAGGTCTTCTACGTCCACAACCGGGTCCGGTCGATCGAACACGCGGTGGCGAGACTCCGGGAGTTGGTGCCGGACGCCCGCTACGGGGTGGCTCACGGGCGGATGAGCGAGGGTCGCCTGGAGCAGACGATGCTGGACTTCTGGGATCACCGGTACGACGTCCTCGTGGCCACCACCATCATCGAGTCCGGATTGGATCTTCCGCAGGTCAACACGCTCATCGTCGAGCGGGCCGACCAGCTCGGGCTGGCCCAGATCTACCAGCTGCGGGGCCGCGTCGGCCGGTCGGGCAGGCGGGCCTACGCCTACCTATTCCACCCGGAGGATCCCAGGCTGTCCGAGACCGCCTACCGCCGCCTGGAGGCGGTGGGGGAGTTCACTGACCTTGGGTCGGGAATGCACCTGGCCAGGCGCGACCTCGAGATCCGGGGCGCCGGATCGGTACTCGGCGAGATGCAGTCCGGCCACATCGCGGCGGTCGGATTCGACCTGTACGTGGAGCTGGTCTCCGAAGCGGTGGCAGAGCGGATGGGCACCGAACTTCCCTCCGCCCCGCGCCAGGAGGTGCGGATCGACCTCCCCGTCGACGCCCACCTTCCTGATGGCTACGTCACCGAGCAGGCGGCCCGCCTCGAGGCATACCGGCGGCTGGCCGGGGCCGACACCCACGCCGAGGTGGACGACGTGGCGGCCGAGTGGCGCGACCGGTACGGGCCGTTGCACGGGGAGGCCGAGCGCCTGATCGAGATCGCGCGCCTGCGCGTGGAGGCCATCCGGATCGGTATCGACGAGATCGTAAACCTGCGTCGCGAGGTGAGGCTCGCGCCCGTCGACCTCGCCCAGTCACAGGAGATACGGCTCCAGAGGTTGGCGCCCCGGGCGATCCTGCGCGCCGCCCAAGGCCGATTGTTCCTGCCCGTGCCTCCATCCGGTGATCTCCTTCGCTACCTGCTGGATTTCCTGGTGGCCATGTGGCCCCCGCCGACTGACCCGGACAGCACCACGAATAGGCCGTAGCGGACTCTCCCCGGTAGCATCGGCAGCCGAATCCGGATGTGGAGACCGGGAAACTCTTTGGAAGGAGGCGGGTTGCCCAGCTTCTTATCTAGCCGGAGCCGCCTCACGAGCCGCACGGCGTTCGTACCCGTGCTCGCGCTCGCCGTCGTGCTGGCTGCCTGCGGAGTTCCGACCAGGTTGCCACCGTCGACGGAGAAGCGGTCACGTTCGACGAGGTGGCCGCGCTGATTCCATCCGAGGGCGACACCGTGGACACCGGTGTCTTCGCCCGGTCGCTGATGCTGGTGATCTCCGAGAGGGTGCTCACCTCCGAGGCCGAGCGGCAGTTCGGGTTGGTGTTCACCGAAGGTGACATCGAGGCCATGGTCGACGAGTTGGTCCTCCAGAGCGGCCAGACCGAGGAGGAAATTCTCACGAACTACAACCTGACCGACGCCTCGCTGCGGTCCATAGGCGCCCAGCAACTCCTGGCCGACCGGGTCATCCCCGAGTTGGTCGCCGACCAGCCCGATCCCGGCGAGGCTGATCTAATGGCCCGCTACGACGAGATGTTGCCGGGCCTCACGCAGGTGTGCAGCTCTCACATACTCCTCGAGACCTCCGAGGACGCGCAGGCGGCCCTCCGGAGGGCCGAGGCCGGCGAGGATTTCGCAGCCCTGGCGATGGAGCTGTCCACCGGTCCGAGCGGTCCAGGCGGGGGAGAGCTCGGGTGCACATCACCCACCAGCTTCGTTGCGGAGTTCGCAGAGGCGATCCAGGTGGCCGAGTTGGGGGTTCCCTACGGACCGGTCCAGACCCAGTTCGGCTGGCACGTGATCCTCGTATCCGACCGCGTCGTACCGGGATTCGAGGATATGCGGGAACAGATCGTCACCGAGTTGAAAGCAGCCGGCAGCGAGCAACTGTGGATAGCGTGGCTCACCGACGCCCTGGTCGCCGCCGACGTGCAGGTGGAAGCCGAGTACGGCACCTGGACGACCGACCCGGCTCCCAACATCATCCCACCGGGAAGCTGACCAGCCCGCTGATCGTCGCCGGCCTCGGACCGGGAACGCTGGACCGGACACCGGCCGGCATCATGGAGGTGGTTCTCGACCCCTGCTATCAGGTGATCCTCCGGACCGGGCGCCATCCGGCCGCGGCACAACTGATGGAGCGCAGGGATGTGACAGCCTGCGACGATCTCTACGAATCGGCGGAGACATTCGAGGAGGTATACGAGTCCATCGTGGCCCGGGTGCTGGAGATGTCGGGGACAGGCCCTGTGGTCTACGCGGTTCCCGGCAGCCCTCTGTACGGCGAGAGATCGGTCGCCCTACTGCGGGCCCGCTGCCGGGAGCTGGGCAGATCGGTGGAGGTGCTCCGGGCGCCTTCCTTCCTCGACGAGGTGTTCGCCGCCCTGGAGAGGGACCCCACCGAGACCGGGTTCACCCTCCTGGACGGCCGCGACCTGCCGGATCCTCTGCTGCTCCACCTGCCGACCGTGGTGTTCCAAGTCGATACCGAGATTGTGATCGACGACGTGTTGGGACGCTTCCGCCGCACCCTCCCAGCCGATACGCCCATCACCGTGCTCTCGGAACTCGCCACGCCCGGCGCCACGGTGATGACCTACCCCATCGGCGAGGTCCCGGCCGGGCTGGCCGGTCTGAGGACCACCCTGTTCCTGGATCCACCCGGCACCGGCTTGGTGGGGGCGATCAAGGCGATGCGGCGCCTGAGGGTGGAATGCCCCTGGGATCGCCGCCAGACCCACGACTCTCTCATGCCCTTTGCGGTCGAGGAGACGTTCGAGTTGCTCGACGCCGTCGGCCACCTTCCCCCCGGGTCGCCCGATGTGGAGGAACCCGACTACGTGGCCTACACCGACGTGGAGGAGGAACTCGGCGACCTGCTGCTACAGGTGATCTTCCACTCGAACCTGGCATCCGAGGTGGGGGCCTTCGACGTCGAGGACGTCGGGGAGACCCTGCTGCGCAAGCTGGTGCATCGACATCCCCACGTATTCGGGGATGTCGAGGTCGAGGGCGCCGAGCAGGTGGTGGCCAACTGGCGGGCCATCAAGGCGGCCGCCAAGCCCCGCGAGTCCCTGATGGACGGCGTTCCCGGATCCCTGCCCGGCCTGGACCGGGCGATCAAGGTGCAGCGCCGGGCCGCCCGGGTGGGATTCGACTGGCCCGACGCCCGGTCCGTGGTGGGCGACGTGGAGGAGGAACTGGAGGAACTGGTCGAGGTGATCGACCGGCCGGAAGCCGCCGACGAACTCGGCGACCTCCTCTTCGCGGTCGCCAACCTGGCCCGCCATCTCGAGGTCGAGCCCGAGATCGCCCTCCGGAGAGCCGTCGACCGCTTCGAGCGCCGCTTCCGCCGCATGGAGGAACTCGACGACCTCGAGTCCGCCGATCTCGCTCGTCTCGACGCCCTATGGGAGCAGGCCAAGAGCGAGGAGTGACGGGCAGGCCGCCGTTGCAACTGAACGGTCTCCCGCCCCACTCCCGGGACACGACTCCGGAGGATCTACGGCGGCCTGACGCTTCGCTCGACCCCTGTCCCCCACCTTGAGGGCAGCCTGATCGCAGCCGGTGGAGAGCGCGGCGGGTGCGGTCGGCCTGGGGCATTGCGCGAGATTGCATGCCACCCGTGATAGATTCGCGTGATCCCCCTCAGAGGGAGTCTTCGATGGCTACAACCATTTCCGAAGTCCGGGCACGGCAGATTCTCGACTCCCGCGGCAACCCCACCGTGGAGGCCGACGTGATACTCGCGGGCGGCCGGAGCGGTCGCGCCGCCGTGCCTTCGGGCGCGTCGACCGGGACGCTCGAAGCGGTCGAGCTGCGGGACGGTGACGGGCGTTACGGCGGCAAGGGGGTGGACCGCGCGGTGGCCAACGTCAGCGATGTCATCGGTCCGGCGATCGTGGGACTCGATGCCACCGATCAGCAGGCGATCGACCAGATCATGCTCGATCTCGACGCCACGCCCAACAAGGGCCGCCTGGGTGCCAATGCGCTCCTAGCGGTGTCCCTGGCCACTGCCAGGGCCGCCGCCGACCAGGTCGGGCTTCCCCTGTTCCGTTACCTCGGGGGCCCGGCCGCTCGCCGTCTCCCGGTTCCGATGCTCAACGTTCTCAACGGGGGAGCGCACGCCGCCAACCCGCTCGACGTGCAGGAGTTCATGCTGGTTCCCGGGGGTCTGCCCTCATTCGCAGCGGCCCTCCGGGCCGGCGTGGAGGTCTACCACCACCTCAAGAAGGTTCTCACCCGCCGGGAACTGTCGACCAACGTGGGTGACGAAGGGGGGTTCGCTCCGCACCTCGCCTCCAGCCGCGCGGCGCTGGACCTGCTCATGGCCGCGGTCGAGCAGGCCGGTTACCGCCCCGGCGAGGAGATAGCCCTCTGCCTCGATGTGGCCGCATCGGAGTTCCATCAGGACGGCTGTTACCGGTTCGAGGGCCGATCCTTGGGACCTGGGGAGATGGTCGACTTCTACGAGAGCGTGGTCGACGACTACCCGATCGTGTCGATAGAGGACGGGATGGCGGAGGACGACTGGGAGGGTTGGGTGCTGCTCACCGAGCGCCTGGGTGACCGGGTGCAACTGGTCGGCGACGACATTTTCGTCACCAACCAGTTGATCCTGAGGCGGGGCATCGACGAGGGAGTGGCCAACGCCGTCCTGGTGAAGGTGAACCAGATCGGGACCCTGTCGGAGACGCTGGCGACGATGGAGATGGCCCGGGACGCCGCGTACGGAAGGGTGGTGTCGCACCGGTCGGGCGAGACGGAGGACACCTTCATAGCCCACCTAGCCGTGGCCACCAACGCCGGGCAGATCAAGACGGGCGCACCGGCTCGTTCCGAACGCACCGCCAAGTACAACGAACTCCTGCGGATCGAGGAGCAGCTCGGCAGCCAGGCCCGCTATCCCGGGTTCTCCGTCTACGAAGGGCCCTGATGGTGGCAGCGCGAAGGCGCCGTGGACTCTTGATCCCCCTGTTCTTGGTGGTGCTGCTGCTCGTGGCCGCCGTGGACGTGTTCCCGGTGCGCCAACTCATATCCCAGAACCGGGAGCGGCAGGTGGTAGAGGCCCGGTTGGCCGAGATCCAGGCTGAGAACGCCCAGTTGGAACGCGAGATCGAGGCTCTCCACAGCCCGTCAGCGATCGAACGCATCGCTAGAGCCGACTTCGGGTACGTACGCCCGGGGGAGGTCAGCTACGTGGTGTTCGAGCCCCCAGAGGAGGGGACGGAGGAGTCCGGAATGGTGGAGACCGCAACGGTCCCGGTCCCCGAGTCCGGCGGGTTCTGGGAGGCCGTGTGGGACTACGTGACCGGCCGGGATGTCGTCGTTGAATGACCGCGACCTGGTCGCGGTACAGATAGGCCGTCCTTCGAGAGCCCCGATCGCGACCCTTTCCCGCTGCCATCTCTCCCTTCCGGTAGTGGTCCGGGTCCCCCCGGTGCTCGAGGACGGAACCCCGTTCCCTACCCTCTACTGGCTCACGTGCCCTCTGGCGGTGAAGCGGGTGAGCCGCCTCGAGAGCGGGGGAGGGGTCAAGTCGATGGAGCGCCGGGCCGCCCAGGTCCCCGAGTTCGGAGCCGCACTGGATGCCGCCCATGCCTGCTACGAGGCACAGCGGGATAAGCTGCTGCCGCCCGGCGCCGACCCGCGGCCCACCGGGGGAGTGGCCGGTGCCCGGCGAGGCGTCAAGTGTCTCCACGCCCACTACGCCGACACCCGAGCGGGCAACGCCAACCCGGTCGGCGAGCTGGTGGCCCCGTGGGTCGAGCCTCTGGACTGCGCCGTTCCCTGCATCGTCGAGCACAAGGGGCGGCCCACCCGCAACCCGCAGTGGACGGAGCCACGTCGGCGCCGGTCGTAGATACCTATTGCCGAGCGCCGGACCCCCCGCGAGAATGGACCGACAGCCCGGGTGACGGAATTGGTAGTCGTGGCGGACTTAAACTCCGCTGCCCCTTAGGGGCGTGTGGGTTCGAATCCCACCCCGGGTACGCCGGTCTCGCAACGTCCCTGGTTGTTTCCAGATGGTTCTCGCATCACCCATCTCACCACCCGAGGGCGTCCGTTGGGCGAAGCCCGTCTAGCGATCGGTAGGTGTGACCGCGCCGAGATGCCGACGTGGCCGGGCCGACCTCCGCACCAATCAGCTGTCATCATGCTGGGTCTGCACACTCCGCCCGTAGCTCTGAACCGGGTCGGATAGTCCGTTAACCGGGTTCGGAGTCCTCTTAGGGGAGGGTACGTGGCTAGCGCGGATTTTCCGTTTGTAGGGTCGTCCTAAAGGAAATGTCCAGGACCACCCTACGGCTGTCCGTCGGCCTGCCGGCGGATCCTGTGTCAATCAGCCGGGTAGCCGTGTCCTCTTGTCAACACCGTATAGGGCAAGTGTGATCGGATGTGAGCGGCGGGGCGGGGCAGAGCCCGACGGTTGGCAGCCTCAACTGCCCGGCGACCCACCAATCCTCCCGGTGCGCTTGTTCTGAGCAGATCCGAAGGAGCCAGACGCCGCTGCTTCTTCCGTTTGTTATGCGACACTGCTGCTGCCTGTCAAGGCCGGTCGAATACTGCGCGGTCTAGTGGGTGAGTTGGTGGATGCCTCCTTCGTTTGCCTCTGAGTCGGTAGCCTTGGCCTCGAGGACGATGACTTGCGTGGTGGACGAGGCGGTCGACCATGGCTGCGACGGTGGCCGATTTGTCGTTCAGTCATCCGACCCCGTGATCGGATTTGATTCGGCGTATGCCTCTGTACCGGCGCCCGGTTGGTGGGTGTCCGATGGCTGCTATTCGGGTGCTCTCCGAACGGAGTGTGCACTACATCGAACGAAGATGGAGGCCCGGCAGACGGAGCGATCTCGGGTATTGCGGGTACGGGCCGGATGCCTGTATTACCCGACCAGTCCGAAGCCGGGCTACCAGGGGTGACGGGACCCATTTGACCAGCTTCCCACCGGTCGGGGACCCTCGGTATTGTCCGGTGATCGTGGGCGGGGGAGTCTGACGGTCCGAACGGTGAGCGGGATTTGTGTCGGTGTCTTCCAGGGGGAGGCATTCGTGTGGGGTCTGTGTGGACGGCTCCGTTGTCTGCGCTTCACCGAGCGTCTGCTGCTCCAACAAACTGCCTCCAACGGCCTGGACGGAAGGGGTCGGCTCAGAACAGCGGGGAGTGCCTCAATCAGTGAGAATGTTCTGCCGAGCTTGTAGGTCCCGGCGTATCGGTTCTGCTCTGGCGGACTCCTACCCCGCAGCAGATCCCCCTACTCCCCCCACTCCCGAAGAGCCAACAAGTCACAACATACCTGTCGGAGTTTACAATAATATCACATATTTAGCAGAGTATCTTATGGCTAACTTACGCTCAGACGGGTAGAATGGGTGAACTCTCGGGCACCTATCTGGACTGTTCTCGACACCGGCGCGGGTATGGATCTAAACAGATAGGTGCCCGACGCCACGAGCTCGATTAAGCCTGGATCCACCGATCCGGCTGGTGGGCGGCGGGTTGGTTCTGGTTGTGCTCGGTATGGAGTGGGTTCAGCAGAGTTGGGGAAGAGAGCGGAGGTTACCGAGGGTGGTCAGGTAGATGTTGGCCCAGGCCCAGCGGGTGGGTAGGCGAAGGATGTGCCGAAGAGGCGGGTGCGGCCTACGATTAGGCGGAGTTTCATTCTCTCGATGTCCTCGACCGTCTTCTGTCGCCCGCTGGTTCACCGAAGGCTGGACTCTGGTTCGGCGGGAACTGCATCGCCGCCCCCTAGATCAGCGTCCCCCGATATATGAGCCGGATCTGTTCCGAGCCCGCTTCACGTTTTCCTGCGGCGGAGGATCATCTCAGCTCCACCCACCAGGACCTGGGGCGGCTGTTCGATGCTCATCCACGGCTGCGAACCGCCTGAGACGCGCTCCGGGAACACTACCAGTTCTACGAAGCCGAAGACCTCGAGGGCGCCAACCAAGCGCTGGGACGGTTCGCCGACTTCTTCGCTACAGGCCAGATCCCCGAATACCACCAAGTGACACCATCATCGCGTGGGGAGAAGAGATCCTGGCCTACCACAGCAGCAGACGAGCATCCAATGGACCGATCGAGGGGATCAACGACCTCCACCCGGTCCTACGCGACGTCGCTCACGGGTTCACCAACACCAACAGTTCCGCAGCCCGAGGACTCCTCGTAACATAACCCCCACACCGACAACAGCGCCCAATACCCAACGAAATCGCGCAGCTTCGCTTATTGTCGGCCTAGGCGTCCATTAGTTCGCGGCGGCGTTGCAGGAGGTCGCTTCTCGCATATGCCTGCTCGGCGGAGGAACCGACCGGATGCGCGAGGCATGCTTCTGCTACTTCGCGGACAGTGCCTGTGAGACGCTCCCTAAGGAGCTCTGACTCGACCACCTCCACACGGGCCTGTACCTGTAGCCTCTCCACAACGCCCGACCTTCCCGGCCCGGGCCAGCGGGATCGTATCCCCATCTGGTGGGCCTGCCACTGCTCATCACGGCGGTTCACGGCGATCACGTCAGGTCTTGTTCACCGAGCGGTGCCCAGGCTGACCCGATCCGATTCGCGAAAACCCCTGGCGGTTTACAGTAATTTCATATAGATTGCCTATGATCTCATGACTATCTTATGCTGACGTTTGTCGGGTAGCAGAGTTTCGAGCATGATTTGGATCAAGGCCGGTGCGGGTCCGGTGTGAGTATGGATTGGGCCAGCGGGTTCCGGCGGAGGAGGGTCCCCGGAAGCGGACAAGTGGGGCAGCCCGGCATCCTCCAGAGATTCACCGGGACCTCGCAGGCGTCACATCTGGCTCAGGCCGACGGGCCACTGGAGAGGCAGAGATCCGGGAAATGGGCGAGCAGTATCGGGCTTCTAGACGGGATGACAAAGCGACGTGCTCGGTGACTGTTCTTCGGGTTGTGGCGGTCGCGGCGGTGATCTCCGCGGCGGCGGTCGCCGCGACGGCGCAGAGCGGGACTGTGCCCGATGCGCCGCAGGGGCTTGCGATCTCCGCGGTCTCCCATGATTCGGTGACGCTGTCATGGACCGATCCGGGGGACTCTTCCATCACGGGGTACCAGGTTCTTCGCCGCAACCGCGCGGTGCAAGCTGCGGGTGTGTTCGAGATCATCGATGACGCGGTGCCCGCCAACGCCACCAGCTACACCGATATGCCTGTTGAGGCATCGACCCGGTACGCGTACCGGATCAAGGCCCGCAACGCGCATGGGCTCAGTGGGTGGTCAGCGTGGGTCCGGGCGGACGTCCCCGAGCCCGCTCCCGAGCCCGACCCGTCCGTGACAGAGGCTACCGTACGAGACTCTGTTCTGCGCCAGGTCGCGGCTGCTCCGGTGATCACGAGTCTGGGCCCGTTCGCGGTGGATGAGGGCACGACTGCGGTGGTGACGCTCACCGCTTCTGATGACGACACCGCGGTTGGTGATCTGGTGTGGTCCAAGGCGGGGGGCGCGGATGCCGACGTGTTCACGTTGAGTTCATCGGGTGTGTTGTCGTTCGGTTCGGCCAAGGACTTCGAGGATCCTGACGATGACGACGCCGACGGCGCCTATGAGGTGACGGTGCAGGTCAGCGACGGCGACAACAAGGTGACCGCTGCGGTGTTGGTGTCGTTGGTGAACATCGTTGAGTTGACCGCGATCGATGGGCCCACGGCTGTGACCTTCGAGGAGAACAGCTGGCTGCGGGTGGCGGAGTTCACGGCGTCCTCATCGCAGGACCGCGATGGGGTCTCTTGGACTTTGGGGGGCGCTGACTCGTCTCATTTGAGGATCGATGAGCCTGCGGGGGTGCTGCGGTTTGATCTTGATGCGGTGTCGCCGTCTGTGGTGTCGAAGCCCCCGGACTTCGAGGCGCCGGTGGATGCCGGCGCCGACAACGCGTATGTGGTGACGCTCACGGCCAGGGTGGGATCCGACACCGGCACGCCTTTGAGCGTGACGGTGACGGTGTCTGATGTTGACGAGCCCGGCACGGTGTCGCTGTCGACGAAGCGGCCCCGCACCGGCGTGGCGGTCACCGCGACGCTCGCTGATCCCGACGAGGTCACCAGCGGGTCGGAGACGTGGGTTTGGGAGCGCAGCGGCGCCTACGACGAGTGGATCGA
The DNA here is from genome assembly GCA_965219685.1 of Candidatus Spongiisociaceae bacterium. Taxonomy (GTDB): domain Bacteria; phylum Actinomycetota; class Acidimicrobiia; order Spongiisociales; family Spongiisociaceae; genus JAPPFW01. The sequence goes on from CBDCOH010000002.1 coordinate 4,194,065, forward strand.
GATCGCGGGTGCGACCGCCTCCAGCTACACGCCGGTCGCGGCCGACGCGGGCAATTTCCTGCGGGCCAGCGTCACCTACAGCGACCGCCACGGCAGCGGCGCGTCGGCCCAGGCCACCGCGCCCGAGGTGGTGGCCGCGGACCAGTTGAACGCGTTGGCGGTACGCACCAACGACTCTGCCGCGTCCTCGGACACGGAGCCGTGGCGGTTGATGCGGCCGTTGTTCGACGCGGCCACGCTGCACTACTCGGTGGGCTGTGGCAGCCCTGACTTGATGACGCTCAGGTTCAGCCCCGCCGACGGGTCGAGCCGGATCTCGGTCGACGGCGTCCAGCACGCCAACCCCGGCGCGGGCAACTCGACCACGGCGACGGTCTTGGTAACCGGCGACAGCGTCGTGGACGTCGTGCTGGCCGGCGCCGACGGCGCATACACCCGGTACGCCGTGCACTGCCTCGCCGAGAGCATCCGCGAGATCACACTCACGAAACCCCTCGGAGAAGCCGAGGTCCTCGACGAGCTGATGCTCTTCTTCATCACACCGCACCTGGTGATCGTCGACAGCAACGGCGTCCCGCGCTTCCAGCGCCATCCGATCGCCTCCGCGGGGCCCTACTTCCGGTTCTATCCCGACGTCAACGGCGAGCCGCGCTACTCCCACAACGAGCCCGGCCGGGACTTCGTCATCCTGGACGGCAACTTAGACCGAGTCGACTCACCCCACACAGTCGCGCCCCTGACCCGTCACGACAACCACGACTTCCGGGTGCTCGACAACGGCGACTACATGCTGATGGCCTACCAGGACACCGAACGCGACCTCTCCCATCTGACCTTCACCGACAGGAACGGCGACCCCTTCGGGACCGACGTGTACGTCGAGGACTCTGTCATCCAGATCGTCACCCCCGGTGGCCGGGCGACGTTCAACTGGAACTCGTGGGACCATATGCCGCTGGAGGACTGCGCGCAGCACTTCTTCCCGCCCGGCCGCGGCAGCTGGGCACATGTGAATGCCATCCAGTACGTGGACGATGTGATCGTCGCGTCAATGCGGGGCTGCTCGCGGGTGCTGGCGATTGACGTCGACACCGGTGATGTGGTGTGGAGGGTGGGTCCCTCCAATCTCAGCACCGCCGAGTGGGCCGAGCGCGGCATCGGACCGCCGCCGCTGGACATCATCGGCGACCCGGCGGGCCAGTTCTGCGGACAGCACGGGTCGACGCTGCTGCCCGACGGCAACCTGATCCTCTACGACAACGGCGTGGTGTGCACGATCGATCCCTGGACGGGTGAGACTCTTGTCCGGACGAACGAGGAGTACAGCCGCGCCGTCGAGTACGCTCTCGATCTCGACAACGGCGAGGCGGTGTTCGTGCGCGACCACTCGCTGCACGGCACCGAGTCCGAGGTTGGCTACCGGGGCGGGCACGTCGAGGCGCTGAGCAACGGCCATTGGCTCATCAGCTGGGGCAACAAGCATCCAACGCGCGACGATCCCCCGGAGCCGTCCGATGTATTGACCCAGGTCGACCCGGACACCGGCCAGGAGTGGCTCTCGGTGGACGGGCTCAGACGCGGGACTCGGGCCACCGTCATGCGGCCTGAACAGTTGTTGAGGGCCCGCCCGGCGCTGGAGGCCCGTTTTGTGGACAGCACCTACACGTCGGTGTTCCACACCGGTGCAGGGGACGCCCCTACGGTGGTGGTGGCGTTCAACCGTCCGGTGGCGGACTTCGCGGCGTCGTCTGCTTCGCTGAGTGTTCGGGGCGCGTCGGTGACCAGCGTGGCGCCCCATGTGGTGGCCGGGGAGCCCGCCAACGCGTACCTGGTGACCCTGGCTCCCGACGGGCCCGGCGCCATCACGGTGAGGGTTGTTGCCGGCAAGGCGTGCGATGCCGGCGGGGTCTGTACTGCGGACGGAGCCGAGGTGGAGACGGTTCCTGAGGCCTGGGTGATCAGCCCGCCGATCAGCGTGTCCTTCGGGGCCGGTTCCTATTCGGTGCGTGAGGGCGCCGCGCTGTCGGTGCCGGTGGTGTTGAGCGGAGCCCACGGCAGCCCAAGTCCCATAGACGTGCTGTTGGTCGCGTCGGCGGTGAGCGCCTCTGCGGACGACTTCTCGGTGCCGTCCAGTGTGAGCTTCGCGGCGGGCGAGACCCGCAAGTCGGTGTCCTTCGATGCGGCCGACGACGAGGTGGTGGAGGGCGCCGAGACGGTCGAGTTGAGCCTCGTCGCGCTGCCGACGGGTCTGATGGCTGGTTCGAACCAGACGACGACGATCACCGTCGCCGATGCCGACACGGCTGCGATCAGATTCGACGCTGCGGTCAGCGAGGTTGCTGAAGGGGGCCAGGTCGAGTTGACGTTCGCCATCACCAACGGTGTCGTCTTCGCAGCCGATCAGTCCATCAGCATCGAGGTCTCCGGGTCGGCGACAGCCGGCGACGACTACGAACTGGTGGGCTCGCGGGGCCAGACGCTGTCGGCGCCGTACTCGGTGACGCTGGCGGCGGGAACGAACTCGCTCACGGCCACATTGAGGGCGTTGGACGACTCCGATGCCGAACTGGCCGAGACAGTGTCGCTGAGCGCCCGGCTCGTCTCCACCGGCGCGCTGATCGGAGCGCGCACGGTGACCGTCAGTCCCAGCGACCTGGACGCTCCCGAGGTCGAGATCGCCCAGGACGGTGCGGTGACCGAGGGCACCGAAGCGGTGTTCACCCTGACGCGCACCGGGACCGCCGGCAGCCCGCTGAGCGAGCCGCTCACCGTGCGGGTGCAGGTGACGGCCGCCGGCGGGGTCCTGCAGGGTGTGCCGCCGTCGACAGTGACCTTCGCCGGCGGCGCCAACACCGCCGAGCTGCGGGCCGCGACCGCCGATGACGACATCGTCGGCGACACAGTCACGGTCACCGCGCTGGTGCTGGCAGACAGAGCCAACCCTCCGGCGTACCTGACCGGCCCGTCCAATCACGCGACGGTTACCGTGCAAGACGACGACGCTGCAAGTTTCGCGGTGTCCGCATCCGCCAGCACCATCGTCGAGGGCACCGACACGACGGTCACGATCGACACCGGCGGAACCACCTTCGCACAGGCCCAGACCATCAGCATCATCGTCGGCGGCAACGCAACCGCAGGCGACGACTTCGTGTTGACCGACACCGGCGGGCACCAGATCCAGGCGCCGTATGAGCTGGTGCTCGCGGCCGGCGCCGCGTCCACGAGCCTGACCGTCGCAGCCGCAACCGACGAGGCCAACGACAGCGGCGAGACGGTGGTGCTGTCGTTCCGCCACGACGGGAACTCCATCGGGACGGTCACCATCACCGTGGACGACGTCAACCAGCGACCGGTGGTGGCCGGCGGCCGCTCGTTCTGGTACGCGGAGAACGACACAGCGACCGTGGCCGAGTTCACCGCGACCGACGCCGAGGATGACACGATCACATGGTCTCTCGGCGGCGCCGACGGCTCCCTGTTCACCATCGCCGGCGGCGAGTTGCGGTTCTTGGCGCCTCCGGATTTCGAGACGCCCGCAGACGCCGGCGCCGACAACTTCTATGACATCGTCGTGGAGGCTTCCGACGCCGGCGGCACGGCGGGCCGCGACGTGACCGTGACCGTCACCAACATCGACGAAACCGCGACCATCACCAGCGACTCGGGCTCCTTCGCCATCAGCTACCCCGAGAACGCGGCCACCGATGTGGCTTCCTTCACCGCCGACGATCCCGAGAGCGCCAGGATCAGGTGGTCGCTCGGCGGCGACGACCGCGACGACTTCGAGATCGACGACGGTGGCGTGCTCAGCTTCTCGAGTCCGCCCGACCATGAACGCCCCGACGACGACAACGAAGACAACCAGTACCGGTTACAGGTCCAGGCCAGAGCAGGCGCGAGCGCCCCGGTGGCCGAGGCGGTGACCGTCAGCGTGAGCAATGTGGAAGAGCCCGGGGTCGTGCGTCTGTCGTCCCTGAGGCCCCAGGCGGCCACCGCTCTGACCGCTTCGCTCAGCGACGACGACGGCGTGTTGGCGGTACTGTCATGGACCTGGCAGCGCTCCCTGGCCGGTGGACCCTGGACAGATACCGGCAACGCCGCCACCTACACGCCAGCGGACGCCGACGTGGGCTATGACCTACGGGTCGAGGCCACCTACCGAGACGGCGCCGGTTCGGGCACCGACAGCGCCAGCGCACACGCCGAGCACCCGGTGCGGGCCGCGCCGCTCACCAACAGCCCGCCCACCTTCACCGGCGACGCCGCCGAACGCTCCATCGTGGAGAACTCACCCGCAGGCACACCCGTCGGCACAGCCGTCGCAGCCACCGATCCCGACCCCGACGACCGCAACAAGCTCACCTACAGCATCTCAGGCACCGACGCCGATCTGTTCAGCATCGACGGAGCCACCGGACAGATCCGCGTCGGGTCGGGGACAGTGCTCGACTACGAGACCACCACAGGCCCCTACTCGGTCACCGTCACCGTCGCCGACCCCTCAGGCGACACCGACGACCAGCCCGTCACCATCGAGGTGACCGACATCAACGAAGCACCCGAAGCGCAACACGACACCGCCACCACCTCCGAGGACACGCCCTTAAACATCACAGTGCTCTCCAACGACACCGACCCCGACGGCGACGCCCTCACGGTGACACGGCGTGACGCGCCCCTCAACGGCCGCGTCACGGTGCATGCCGACAACACCGTCACCTACACACCCCGCCCCGACTTCAACGGCGAGGACATTTTCACCTACGCCGCCTCCGACGGACGCCTCACCCACGAGGCAACCGTTACGGTGACGGTGACCGCGGTCAACGACCAGCCCCAGTTCTCTTCGGCATCCACCACCCGCAGCATCGCCGAAGGATCCCCTGCCGGGACGGCGGTCGGAGCTCCGGTGCAGGCCACCGACATCGACCGGGAACCCCTCACCTACAGCCTTTTCGCAGAGGACTCGCAGTCCTTCGCCATCGACCTCCACACCGGCCAGATCAGAGTCGCCGCAGGCGCTGTGATCGACCACGCCCAGCAGCCCACCTACCGGCTCAGAGTCCAAGCAACCGACCCCCACAGCGCCAGAGCAAGCACCGCCGTCACCATCACCGTCACCACCGGAGGCGGAAGCGGACGAGGAACAAGCGGCGGCGGTGGCGGTGGAGGTGGTGGAGGTGGTGGTGGTGCAGGTGGTGGTGGTGGCCCGGTTCAAGACATCGGTGTGCCGGTGTTTGTGGAAGGGTCAACGGGTGTCCGTTCGGTGGCTGAGAACAGTGCGGCTGGGACCAGCATCGGTGACCCCCTCATGGCGGTGGATCCGGAGGGAGACCCACTCACCTACACGCTTTCAGGAACCAACGCAGACCTTTTCGACCTCGACGCATCAACAGGTCAACTACTAACCAAAGCCGCCCTCGACTACGAAACCAAAAACAGCTACACCGTCACCGTCGACGTGGGAGACAACAAGAACCCCGACGGTGAACCCGGCCAACAACGCGACGACTCCATCCGAGTAACCATCCTCGTCACCAACCAAGACGACCCCGGGACGCTCACCCCCTCCGTACCCACCCCACGAGTCGACCAACCCTTCCACATCGCATTAACAGATCCCGACGGCGGCGTCACCGACCTCGCCTGGAGATGGGACCGCTCCCCCGATCGGAACAGGTGGACACCAATCACCAGCGCAACGTCGGCCGCATACACCCCGACCGCAGACGACCAAGGCCAACACCTGCGGGTAACCGCCACCTACACCGACGACTTCGGAGCAAACAAGGCAACAACACTCGAGCCCAATGCAGTTACCACCGGTTTCCGAACCGGGTTCGAAGACCTATCAGCCGACAGCGTGCACACCCCCGCCATCCAAGCCCTAGCCAAACAAGGCGTGTTCGCCGACTCCGAATGCGGCCAAAGTGGTTTCTGCCCACACGAACCCATGCAACGATGGGTGATGGCAGTCTGGATGATCCGACTCCTCACCGAAGAACCCCCACCGGTGGTGGGCACCTCCCGCTTCGGTGACATAGCCGACGGACAATGGTGGATCCGCTACGTCGAACAACTAGCAGACCGCCGCATCACCATCGGATGCGACACCAACCCACCCCGATACTGCCCCAACAGTTCCGTAACCCGAGCGCAGATGGCCACCTTCCTGGCACGCGCCCTCCAACTCCAACCCGCAGCCCGCGCCGGGTTCGCCGACACCGAAGGCAACACCCACGCCGCCAACATCGACGCGCTATTCGCCGCAGGGATCACCGTCGGATGCGACACCGACCCGCTGCGGTACTGCCCCGACCAGCCAGTAACCCGAGCACAGATGGCCACCTTCCTACACCGAGCCCTCAACCCCTAACCCTGATTCTTCATGTTCCCGGCACACCGACGTACATCAGCCCAGTTCAACCTCATGATTCCGGAGGGGCCACCCTTCACCCGGCGGGTTAGGCTCGCGCGGCCGCCGGGGCAAGGCTATCCGATAGCCGTAATCCCAGGTCAGGACTCCAAAGCTCCCGCTCCATCGATCCCTACAAACTCCGATCCATGAAGACTTGGGGCTAACACACGCCACCCTGCGAATCGGCCCCACTCGGCTGAACTGAGGTTGCCCAGCTCGAGTGGACGCTCTGTGACTTGGGATTGTTCCCAGAAGGAGCGTTCAGAGAATGGGGAAGACGAAACCACCGTATCCGGCGGAGTTCCGAGCAGCGATGGTTCGCCTGGTGCGAACCGGTCGCACGCCTGGCGAGTTGAGCCGGGGTGTCGAACCATCGGACCAGACCATCCGCAAGTGGGTGAACCAAGCCGATGTCGACGAAGGCCGCCGTGAAGGGCTGACGACCACCGAACGGGAAGAACTGCGCTGGGCGTGTTGGGGTTCGGAAGGGTCGGTTCTGGTCTGGTGAACTCCGGCCATTTCCCCGTAGTGGGGGTAATCGCGGCAGCTTAGCCCAGAGGTTACATTGCTCTTATATAAATGGCCCAAGATTTTACGGCTATCTCATATCCGGGTTTGACAGTAGCTGGGGGGTCTCGGAGCATTGGGACTGTTCTCGATGCCGGTGCGGGTGGGATGAAGACGAACAGGATTCCTGATATAGAGAGTCCCGGTAGAACCCGCGGGCGGTCCATATCTCAACAGTCTCCGCGATCGGCCCGGGACCTCTCCTCGGGTTTCGTTTGTTGTGGCAGCCCGAGCGTTAGAGACCGACGAGATGGTTGATGGCCTTGGCATGTTGTCGGCTCTCCGGTGGGGGTGGCGTGGTGCCGCGGGTGTTCCGGGCGGGTGCGTGGGTCTGCTGCTGTTGGCGATGTTGTTGGTGCCGGTCCCTGCCGCGGGGGGTAGCGGTAGTGTGCCGGCGCGGCCGGCACGGCCTGCAGTGACCGCGGTTTCTCATGATTCGTTGACGTTGTCTTGGGCTGATCCCGGAGATGGGTCCATCACGGGTTACCAGATTCTGCGTCGTAGCCCCGACACTGACGTAGTCGGGGTGTTTGTCGTTGTTGAGGATGACACCGCAACGGCGGCTACTACCTATACAGATGTCACTGTGGAGGCGTCGACGTCGTATGTATACCGAGTCAAGGCCCGCAACGCCCACGGGTTGAGTTTGAGGTCGGGGTTCAGCCGGGTTACCACTCCCGCTGCCCCGTCACCGGTGACCGAGACGGAGACCGATTCGGTGTCGGCGCGTTCTGTTCGGCAGGTCATTGGCAGTTCGTTGAATCAGCCGCCGGAGTTCCCGGCGACCGAGACCGGTGACCGCAGCGTGGCTGAGAACACGTCGGCTGGGTCTGATGTAGGTGTTCCGGTCGCGGCTACCGACCCCGACAACGACTCCCTGACCTACTCGCTGGGCGGCACCCATGCCGACGTTTTCGACATTGTTGCCTCTACCGGCCAGCTTCGTACCAAGGCAGCGCTGGACTATGAGACAGCCTCGAGCTATTCGGTCGAGGTCGAGGTCACCGACGGCAAGGACGCTTCCGGTTCGTCGGATGACACTATCGACGACACGATCGAGGTGACCGTCGCTGTTGACAACGTTGACGAGCCCGGGACGGTGTCGTTCGCTCCGGCCGAAGCCCGGGTTGGAGCGGTGCTCAGAGCCTCGCTCAGCGACCCGGATGGGCCGACGAGCGTGCGTTGGACATGGCATACCTCCGATGACAAGGTCGACTGGGACCAGATCAGCGGCGCTTCGTCCCATATCACGCCGGGCGACGCGGTCGAGGGCAAGTGGCTGAGAGCGAGCGCCGCTTACAGCGACGGCGCGGGCGGTGACAAGACCGCGCAGGGGGTGACGGCTGATGTTGTGGCCGTTGAGGAAGCCTCCCCGAAGCTGGTGGTTGAGACGCTCGTGAGGGACGGTATCAAACATCCCTGGGGTATCGCGTTCACGCCCGACTCCACGATGCTGTTCACACAGCGGGAGGGTGTGATCAATGCCCGGCTGGCCGACGGGACGCTCAAGACTGTAACCGCGGACTTCTCGGACCTGTATCTCCACCTCAAGGTCGGACTCATGGCGATAGTCGTGGATCCCGACTTCGCTACCAACCGGCGCTTTTACACCTGCCAGGGTCATACCGGGATGACCGTGCAGGTGATCGCTTGGACCATCGACGGGGACTACTCGGCGGCGACCCGAGTCAACGACCCGCTCGTCGGGGGTATCGAGACCGACACCCAGCACAGCGGCTGCCGGCTGCGTTTCGGTCCGCAGGGACACCTGTGGATAGCGACCGGTGACGGCCGCGTGGCGACGGGGCCGCAGGACCTGACATCGCTGGTCGGGAAAGTCCTGCGGGTGGACTCCATGACGGGCAACGCGCCGGACTCCAATCCGATCGCAGGGTCCCGGGTCTACACCTACGGCCATCGCAACCTTCAAGGGCTGGCTCTGCGGCCAGGGACGGACCAGATGTGGTCCGTCGAGCACGGTCCGGAGCGCGACGACGAGATCAATCTGCTCACTCCGGGCGGAAACTACGGCTGGAACCCGACCCGCGACGGAGAGAACTACACCGAGGACGTCCCGATGACCGACGTCTCCAAGTTCCCCGACGCGGTGCAGGCAAAGTGGTCCTCGGGCCTGCCGACTCTGGCCACCTCCGGCGGTATCTTCCTCGAGGGTTCCCAGTGGCGCCACTGGGAGGGCCGGCTGGCGGTGGCCACACTCAAGAACCAGACCCTGCGAGTCTTCGAGTTCGACTCCGACGGCACGCTGCTGAGCGAGGTGGTCCCGCCCGAGCTCAACAAGACGGGCCAGCGTCTACGGACGCCGATGATGGGTCCCGACGGTGCCCTGTACATCGCCACATCCATCACCACCGACGACAAGATCCTGAAGGTCACCCCGCTGTGGCCGCCCGAGTTCGAGTCGGACACCGCCGTCTTCATGGTGCCCGAGGACGTAGGCACTGCCGATGTCGTTGCAACCGTCGAGGCCACCGACGACAACCCCAGCAGCCTCAGGTACAGCCTGAGCGGTCCCGACGCGGCCTCCTTTGCTATCGCCGACGACACGGTCGGCAAGTTGACGCCCGCCACGGAACTGGACCACGAGGGGAAAGGCTCGTACGAGGTGACGGTCATCGCGATCAACGGCAACCGCCTCAGGGCAAGAATTGCGCTCACGATCATCGCTACCAACGTTGAAGAGCCGCCAACCGTGGACGGTCCCACCGAGGTGACCTACCCGGAGGGCTCCACGGACGATGTGGCCGTATACACCGCGTCGGATCCCGAGGACGGGGAGCTTCCGGTAACGCTGAGCGGTGCGGACAGCACCTTGTTCACCCTCGACGCCGGGACGCTGAAGTTCAAGGCGCCGCCCGACCACGAGCAGCCCGGCGACTCGGGCCGGGACAATGACTACAACCTGGTGGTCGAAACCTCCGACGGTGCCAACACCGTCGAGCGCGCCGTGACGGTGACCGTAACCGACGTGGACGAGCCGCCAACTCTGGACGGTCCCACCGAGGTGACCTACCCGGAGGGCTCCACGGGCGATGTGGCCTCCTACACCTTTGACGATCCTGAGGAGAGAACGGCTCAGTGGTCGCTGTCGGGTACCGACCGTCAGAACTTTGGTCTCTCAGGCGGTGTGCTCTCCTTCGTGGTCTCTCCCGACTACGAGAACCCCCACGACTCCGGCAAAGACAACGACTACGAAGCGGTAGTGCGCATCCTCGACGGGCCTCACACCGTCGAGCGCGCGGTGACGGTGACCGTAACCGACGTGGACGAGGACGGGACGTTAACGCTCTCTTCGGCGTATCCCCGCGTCGGGACCTCGGTGACCGCGACCCTACGCGACCCAGACGGTGCCGTCTCCGACATAGGCTGGCAATGGGAGACATCCACCGACATCTCCGACCCTCACGGATGGTCGCTTGTCCCGGATGAGAACAACGCCTCCTACACCCCCACCGACGACGATGAGGAACGCTGGCTGCGGGCAACGGCCTCCTACACAGACCGATACGGCCCCGCCAAGACAGCCCAATCCCCGCCCGCGGGTCCGGTCGCGTCAGCGCTCAGCCCCCGCGAGCCCCTGATAAGAGGAGGCGGCGGTGGTGGTGGAGGCGGTGGTGGTGGTGGCTCGGGTCCGCCGGCCGGTTCGCCCGAGTTCGCTGAAGGGTCGACAGTTGTCCGTTCGGTAGCGGAGAACACCGCGCCCGGAACCAAGATCGGTGATCCCCTGACTGCGGTGGATCCGGAGGGAGACCCACTCACCTACACGCTGCGCGGCGCCGACGCGGACCTCTTCGACCTGGACACGTCAACGGGTCAGCTACTCACCAGAGTGGCCCTCGACTACGAAACCGGCAACAGCTACATGGTCACCGTTGACGTGGGAGACAACAAAGACCCCGACGGTGAACCTGACCGAGGTCGTGATGACTCCATCCGGGTGACCATCCTCGTCACCGACCAAGACGACCCCGGGACCCTCACCCCCTCCGCACCCACCCCACGAGTCGACCAGCCCTTCCACATCGCGCTAGCCGATGCAGACGGCGGAGTCACCGACCTCGCCTGGAGATGGGAACGATCCCCCAACCGGAACACCTGGGCACCCATAGAAGGCGCCACCGCCCGGACCTACACCCCGACCGCCGACGACCAAGGCCACCACCTTCGGATAACCGTCACCTACACCGACACGTTCGGAGCGAACAAGACAGCAACACTCGAGGTCAATGCAGTTACCAGCGGTGTCCGAACCGGGTTCGAAGACACATCAGCCGACGGTGCGCACACCCCCGCCATCGAGGCCCTAGCCACCGAAGGCGTGTTCGCCGACACCGAATGCGGCCAAAGCCGTTTCTGCCCACACGAACCGATACAACGATGGGTGATGGCAATCTGGATGATCCGCCTCCTCGGCGACGAACCCCCAACAGTCGGCACGTCCCGCTACGACGACATAGCCGACGGACAGTGGTGGATCCGCTACGTCGAACAACTAGCAGAACTCGGGATCACCGTCGGATGCGACACCAACCCACCCCGATACTGCCCCAACGACTCCGTGACCCGAGCGCAGATGGCCACCTTCCTCACACGCGCTCTCCAACTCCAACCCGCAGCCCCCGCCGGGTTCGCAGACACCGGAGGCAACACCCACCAAGCCGACATCGACGCGCTATACGCGGCAGGCATCACCGTCGGATGCGACAACCACCCCCTCCGATACTGCCCCAACGACTCCGTGACCCGAGCGCAAATGGCCTCCTTCCTACACCGAGCCCTCAACAACCTGTAACACAAACACCACCCTGTGGAACCAGGCACCGCTCGTCTGCGTCCCCGAAACCCTCGTAACGGAAGAGCTATCCGCTGCCGAAACCGGTGAAGAGCCAGTTAGACCATGTGTTGGGTAAGGACACGGTGGCTGAAGTCCCACTTGCTGTACCACGTTGTGGGTTGTGTGCACCCGATGCTGGCCTGCGAAGTCTGAACCGCCCCGCCACCGGCCAGAAGCTAACACCCCAAGAGTACCCGCAACAATCCGGCTCATCCGGATAGCGGCGCTTGCTCGGGCCGGTCCATTTGGCAGAGTCAGGGGTCGACAGAAGGCAACACCGGAAAGCGTCCAAGCCTCGATCGGATCGTCCCCGTCCCGATCGGCCGGGTCTGTACCGCCACTCGCGAACGCATTACTCAAGTTGGAGGTCGTCCCATTCCCGAGACCGTGAGGTCGAGGAGGCAGGTGGCGTATTGGTAGGGTGTTTGTTTGATGTGGTTAACGTATACATCGCTTATGTTAACGATATAGCAGAGGTCTCCGTCTGTGGGTTCGGCTAGTTGACCCGAGTTTGTATCGCCGTGAACTGCCCATACGATTCCGTTTTCGACGCCGGCGACCCGTGAGAGTATCTGTACCTGAACAGGGCCTTGGTCGTTTGTGACGGTGATTGTCATACTGGAGAAGTTAGCGTTAGGTAGCGTGAACGACCAGCGACTCCAGACCGTCTGTGCTGGTACGTAGCCAGAGGGGGGCCAGGATACGAAGCCACGTTCCTCGCGAACGTCCGGACGGGACCCCCAGGCGTTGTCGTCCTGTACGTGGAGGGCGTTTGACCTTCGGCCTTGGGGTACGTCGCCGGTGCCGGTCTCTCGAAGTTGCGGGTAGAGAATCCAGAGTCGGTGACCAACACTGATGTTGTGGAGACCGGAGTCTTGCATATAGCCGTCGATAGCGGAGACACCAGCTGCTCCGAGTGCGAGGTTGCTGCGGGCTGCGGTGGCAGCGCCGACGGTTGTGTAACAAGCCCAATCGCTGCTCGGATAGTGGGACAGGTTATTCTCGGCCGACATCATCATGGCGGTCTCGCGCGTGGCTGTGGAGTATTCGGGCCGTTCCGTGACCTGGGGAAGTCCGGCCATCTGCCGGTACCAGTTGACCCGTCCGATGACGCTGTCGCGGTACTCCTGGCTGGTGGCGCCTACTACACAGTCGGCGATGCTTCCGGTGTATCCGGGATCGGGTTCGGTCCGGTCGAACTCCGTCGAGTAGGCCTCCAGTACCGCGGATCGGTCCCATGTGTCGATGCCAGGACCTGCGGTGGCGTTGCCGGCGGTCTTCGTCCGAGTAAACGGCAACGAAGGAAGGTTGCCTCTGTTCTCCCTGTCTGTGACCGCATTCCCGGGTACCCGTACCATCACGGTTCCATCCGCAGCCGGTTCGATCAGCGCCCGGTAGGACGACCCTGAACCGCTGAGGCTCGTGACGCTGCCGTTGACGACATCTATTGCTTTGCTAGTCAGTCCGGTCACCGGTTGAGAAAAGCGGATCTCCACTTCGAAAGCACCGCTTACTTCCCGCTCGTCCGGTGAGCTGACTTGAACCGATACGTCGCCTGTCGCTCGAGCCCGGGTGAGGAAGGATGACATCTGAGCACGGGTGACGTCGCCGCGAGGGCAGAACCGGGCCGGACCCGTCCCACAACCCTTCGTGACCCCGGCAGCGGCCAACGCGTTGATCCCAGCCGCATGAACACTGCCCGCAATATCGACGAACCCGGCGTCCGGTCCCGTCGCTAGACGGAACGCCCGAGTCAGGAAGGTCGCCATCTGTCCCCGGGTCACCGTGTCCCCCGGACAGAACCGGGCCGGACCCGTCGCGCAACCCCGGGTAACCCCCAAATCAGCCAAACGCTCGACAAACGGTGTCCACCACAAACCAGCATCTATGTCCGAAAACCGAGATGGCCCCGAAACGACCGGATCTACACCATCCAGAACCCGAACCAGCCACACCGCCATCACCCAACGCAGGATCGGCTCGCCCGGACAGAACCGGCCCGCATCGCATGCGGTTCCCTCGAACACTCCATCGTCGGCCAGAGCCCGAACATCCGACTCGTGAACCCCCGCCTCGCCAACATCAGAAAACCGGTCCTCACCCCCAGCCGTACCTCCATTACCCAACAACAATCCCACCACCGACAGCACAACCAGACCAGCCCTCACCCGCACCGCAGTACCGCCCCGATGTCTACGAGACATCGCGAACCGAACCTGACATGTTTGTATCGACGGCATCGTCCGTCTCCCGAACCGAGAACCACTAACACTGGAACCCGCTCACACCCACCCAAGACAACTCGGCGCTTTGTTCCACCAAAGCGTCCACCGAAGCGGGCCAACCGCAACTAGTTCTCGACGCTTTGGTATGGCCGTGATCACTAGCAGTGTTCGACCGGGTGGTCCTCCACACGTGGCAGCTCATCCCTTTTCGCTTCTTGGGGTTCCTCCCGCCTGTATCCATACCGGCTTTGAGTCAAGGCCGGTGGTGAGTTGTTCGGGATTCTCGCCGTCGAATCCCATAATCCAAATCCCGTGTCCGGGCTCCAACTCGATGGTGTCCGATCTGGATCCTCCATAATCACCGTAGATATAACTAGTAGCGTGCCCGTAGACCATGCGGGTGCCGTCCGGCGACAAAACGCTGCCAGCAAACCAAAAACGGTGATCCGTTATCTTCTGTTGGGTGCCCGTGTTCACATCCACGAGGTAGAAGTTAATGCCGTCGTTGTAGACGAGGCGAGAGCCATCCGGTAGCCATTGCAGATCCCTCGGATCTCTCTCGGGTGTTGCTACTTCTCGGTTGTAGTGACCGTCAGCGCTTATGACATAGATCGATTTCCAATCGTAGGTATATGCGAGGAGAGTGCTGTCCGACGACCACGCAATGGAGCTTATAGGTCCGCTTGCTATTTGCTTTTGGTTCTCCCCACCGGGTCCTGAAACGAAGATACCATGGCTACCGCTGTTTGTGTACGCGAGGCGGCTACTGTCGGGTGACCACGCTGGGCGATCGGCGTCATAGATTAGGGTTCGGGTACTGTTGTCCGGATCGATGATGACGATGGTGGAGTGGTCCTGTACGTATGTAAGGTACCTACCGTCGGGAGACCACAGGGGAGTAGGTACCCATCCACAAGCGCCAGCAGCCAGGTATTGTCTGTTGGTGCCGTCAGCCTCGATAAGGTACAGTGATCGCCCGTCGTTGTAGGCAATTCTGCTGCCGTCCGGTGACCAGGCAGCCCGCTCTACTATCTCCCGAAGAGTCTTCAACTCGGGGTCATCGGTAGTGTCCGCCGTCAGAGAAGCCAAAGGCTGTACATTGCCGCCGTCGGCGTTCATCACCAGAAACTCGACCTCGTCGCTGCCTACATAGGCGACTTGTGTACCGTCGGGAGACCAGGAAGGGTCATGGCCGTGCCATGTGAGTACTCGCTGGCCGGAACCGTCCAACTCCGTCACGAAGATCCCGGGATCCGTCACGCCGTGGCTGTAGGCGATGCGAGTACTATCGGGCGACCACACCGGTCCCTGATCTCGCTCGTCGGACGTGAGCTGTTTACGGTTGGTACCGTCCGGGTCTATTACATAGATTCCCGGGTCTCCGACATAAGCGATCCGGCTACCGTCGGGGGACCACACCGGGTTCCTGCCGTTATCGGCTAGTGTCCTTCGATGATTACCATCAGCATCCACCACCCAGACCTCGGACAGTCTGTCCTGGAACTTGCCCGGAGAGTAGGTGACTCCATAGACGAGACGGTCACCGTCAGGGGACCAACGCGGGCTGTAACCCTTGTCGGACACCTGCCTCTTCCCGGTGCCGTCACCGCTCATCACCCAAATAGATCCATCATCTGAGGAGTGCGCACCGGCCGTGGCAAAAGCGATCCGGGTACCGTCGGGAGACCACACCGGACTCAGACCCCTGAACCAGCCCGTTTCAGGACGATACACCGGGCCTTCGACCAGCGGCCTCCTGCCCGTGCCGTCCGTGTTGACAAGCCACACCTCAGATGATGCCGCAACATAAACAAACCTGGTCCCGTCCGGATGCCAAACCGGGTGGAAACCCCCATCAGAAGTGACCTGGCTCCGGTCTGTTCCGTCAGCACCCACCACCCTGATCCCATCGTCACGACCACCGTGATACGCGATCCGGGTGCTGTCCGCCGACCATACCGGGTTCCAACCCACATGGTCAGTCAGCCGCGTCGGGTTCGAACCATCCGCGTTCATCACCCAAATCTGTCTACCAACCGTGCGGCTGAAAGCGATACGCGGCTCCGGTGGCACATATTCACGGGCTCGGTTGAGGAAGGACGACATCTGTGCTCGGGTCACATCCCCACTGGGGCAGAACCGGGCCGGCCCCGTACCACAACCCTTCGTGACCCCGGCAGCGGCCAACGCGTTGATCCCAGTTGTGTGGACACTGCCCGCGATGTCTACGAACCCTGCGTCCGGTCCCGAAGCGAGATCGAACGCTCGACTCAAGAACGTCGCCATCTGCGCCCGGCTCACGGAATCCAGCGGACAGAACCGGGCCGGACCGCTGGCACAGCCTAAGGTAACCTCCAAATCAGCTAAACGTTCCACATAAGGCGCCCACCACAAACCAGCATCCACATCCGCGAACCGTGACGAACCCGAACCAACCGGGTCCTCACCGTCCAGAACCCGAACCAGCCACACCGCCATCACCCAACGCTCAACCGGATCCCCCGGACAGAACCGATCCGTACCACACTCGGTACCCTCAAACACCCCATCAGCCGCCAGAGCCCGAACAGCCCCCTCATGAACACCCGCCTCGGCAACATCAGAGAACCCGTCCAAAGCCTCCGCCACGGACCTACCAGCACCCACCGACAACACAACCACCGACAACACAAGCACCCCAACACCCAAGAACCGCCCGACGGGCCGAACCCTCACGTCGAGCCCACCCACGAGGACACACCAAATCTATCGCTAACCAGCACCAGATTTGCCGGAGAGTGTTCTACTTGACACCAGCGGACTAGGGCTGGGGCGCGTTCAAGGCGGTACATGTCCTCCCTTAAGACTTGGTCGGCTTCCCTGCCTTCGGGAACCTTCTGTCTTGATCCATACCCGCACCGGTGTTGAGAACAGTCCAGATAGTGCCCGAAGTTCACCCCACTCTACAAGTCTATAAGTAAGCTGTGCGTGAGATCCTCGGCTATACGTATGATATTAGTGTTAACTCTAGTCCCCTGTGGTCTGCTTGTGGTTTGTCGGCTGTTCCGGGATTGAACCGTCCCTGGTTCACAGGAGAGCGCCCACCGCAGCGGGTCAACCCCAGTACACCGCGCAGAGGGCATCGTGAACCGCACCGGCTCACCTGAGCGTCCACTCGAGCGGGTCAACCTTATCCTGCGGTTGTTCCTCATAAACCACTCATTGCTCCTCTAGGTAGTCGTCCTTCATGGCTTGGACTTCGTTCCGGAGGGCGGTCAGCTTTCGATCCATTCGGCCTAGTCGGGCGCTGTGGCCTCGGAGGCGTGACTCGATGTTTCCGAGGCGGGCTCGGACTTCGGCGATGTCGTTGGCGATGACGGAGATGCGGTCGGTGATCCGGCCCAGGCGTCGAACGATGATGGATGTCAGGCTATCCATGCGGCAACAATCCGCAGCAGGATGACGAGAGAGAGGGGGAGGAGGTATCCGCATCCGCGCCGAGATGGGGGCGCTGCTTCGCCGGGTTTCGCTGCCCGCTCTGCCCTTTGAGAGCTTCGCCTTCTCTGTTGGCCGCATCACGGACCCGACGCTGGTTGGCCATACTCCCCGATCTTCTCCCTCTCCCGTAGCCGGTTGGCCTGCACCAGAATGCGGTACCGGCAAGATCCCGGATGAAATCTCAGGCCGCAGGGCTGCCGCTACCCCGTAGGGTCCCCTGAACCCTCCTTCCGCCGAGCACCACTCGCTCTGATCCATACCCGCACCGGGCTCAATCCGAATGATGCTCCAAACTCCGCTACCCTACAAACTTCAATATAAGATAGCCGTGAGGCAGACAGCCATCTATATGATATATCTATAAACTCTGGGTCAAACGACCGGATCCACCCCACCTAACGTCCAATCCGAGCCGCCACACCTACCTGTTGCTCGGGGCTGCTTGTGACCGGGTCAGGGTCATCTTGCGGGCAACTCGGGGGTGTTGCCCTTGGGCATGCGGTAGCCGACGCGTAGTTCGGTGAAGATGTAGGTTGGGTTCTCAGCATTGTCGCCCAGTTTGCGCCGCAGGCTGCTTATCGCGGTACGCATGGGTCGTATGTCGGCGTCGGCGTCGAGTCCCCAGACCCGTCTGAGTAGGTGCCGGTAGGTGAGGACGCGTCCTGCGTTGGCCGAGAGTTCCGCGAGGGTTCGGTACTCGATGGCGGTTAGTTGGACGGGCTGGTCGGCGACGCTTACACGGCGTTCGGTGTAGTTGATGGTCAGGTCCTCCAGGACGTACGTCTGTGTGGGCTGGGGTGTGTGCTGTCTGCGTAGGCTTGCTCTGATACGGGCTGCGAGTTCTACTGGTGAGAATGGCTTGACGATGTAGTCGGCGGCTCCGGCATCGAGGGCGCCGGCGACGAGTTGGTCCTGGCCGTAGGCTGATAGGAAGATGACCGGCAGGTCTGCGGTGGTCGTGATCTGTTTCATCAACTCGATTCCGTCGGTGCCCGGCAGCATTAGGTCGAGGAGGACGAGGTCGGGGTTCTTGTCGTGCACGAGGGGTAACGCTTCGGCTGGGTCGGTCGTGACGATGGGTGTGTAGCCCGACTTGGTGAGGGCTTGTTGGACGTATCTGAGCGTTTGGGGGTCGTCGTCGACCGCTAGTACCCGTGTCTGCTCTTCGGTCTGCTGTGCCGAGGAGGGGGTCGGTGACGGAACGGCCGCCAGGGGAGAGACGTATCCGGCGTCTTCGATTGTGGGGATGGTAAAGGTGAACTTCGCACCGAGTCCCGGGCCGTCGCTGTCGGCCCAGATGCGGCCTCCGTGGGCTTCGACTATTCCCTTGCAGATCGCAAGGCCTAGGCCGGTGTCGCCTCTCTGGTCGTCGGTGTCTATGCGGGAGAACTTCCGGAACAGGTGGGGCAGGCTCTCTGCGGGGATGCCACTGCCCTCGTCCGAGATCGATACGGCCACCTGCAGGTCTTCGCGGGTGGCGGCTAGCTGGATGGGGGACTTCTCGGGGGAGTTCCTGGCGGCGTTGGCCAACAGGTTGGCCAGCACTTGGATCATGCGGGGCCGGTCGGCCATCACCCAGGGAAGATCCCTCTCCAGGTCGGCGTCGATCCGGTGCCTGCCTCCGCCGCTCCGGAACGTGTTCCTGGCTTCGCCTATCAGCGTGGCGATGTCGGTGGGTTCAGGAGAGATCGCCAGGGTGCCCGTCTCGATGCGGGCCACGTCGAGCAGGTCGCTGATCAGCACGTGCATCCGGTCGATCTGGGCATTGATGATCTTGAAGAACTGGCGCATCTCGGTAGGACCCAACGCGTTGGGCGGGTCCAGCAGGGTCGCGATCGAGCCCTTGACCGACGTGAGCGGCGTGCGCAGTTCGTGGCTCACCATCGCCAGGAACTCGGCCCGCAGCCGCTCCAGCTCGTGCAGCTGGGTCAAGTCCTGGAGGGTCACGACGAAGGACTCGGTCTGCCCGTCGTCGGAGCGGATGGGTGTGGCGTTGACCAGCGTAGTGACGCTTCGGCCGTCGGGGACCCTCATGACTATCTCCTCGGCCCGTACCGTCTCACCCCAGCTCAGCGCCTCGGCTATCGAGAACTCCTCGAGCGAGACCTGCCGACCGTCGGCTCGGACGACGGTCATCACGTCCAGGAGGTCCTCCGGTGGCCGCCCCGGTGTTCGGAGGCCGTCGAGGATTCTCACGGCTTCCGGGTTGAACGACACCGGTGCTCCGGTTCTGGCGTCGAGGACGGCGACCCCCACAGGTGAGGTGTTGATCAGTGTCTGGAGGTCGGTTCTCGCCCTCTGCTCGTCGCGGTACCGGCGGGCGTTGGCGATGACGAGCGCTGCCTGGGAGGCGAACATCACCAGGACTTCCTCGTCTTCCTGGGTGAAGTCCTGTCCCCTTTCCTCCCTCCCTACGTAGATGTTGCCCACTGGTTCTCCCTGGTGGCGGATCGGCGCGGTCAGCAGCGGACCGACCGCCATGGGGAGAACGTCGGGAAGCCCGACCGAGGAAAGGTGGTGGCGGGAGTCCCCGACCCGTAGCGGCCGCTCCAGTCCGCTGAGGTATTCGAACACCAGCAGGCCTTCGGGCGGGGAGTCGTCTAGGGTTTGGCGGTGGTCGGGTGAGATGCCGGAGGTCACGAAGTCGGGCGGTCTGCCCGACCCGTCCAGGGTAGTGATCACCCCGTAGCGCGAGTCCGTCAATGCTCGGGCGGACTCGACGACTTCCTTGAGCACGGTGTCGAAGTCGAGGCTCTCGTTGATACGCAGGCTGGCTTCGGACAGCCGGGACAACCGATCCCTCAACGCCCGTATCGCCACGTCCCGGGGGTCGTCTGGGTTCATCTCTACACCTCGGTTGGATTGTGGAACGGCCTGCTACTACCAACTCGAGACGGACAGGTCCTGCAGCCCGTGTTGGAAGTTGTCAGGAATGATCTAAGCAGTCTGAGCCAAAGTTTATAGCCATTTGATATAGATTGCCAGTTACCTCATGGTTATCTTACATTAACGCTTGTTCGGGTGATGTCGAGACTGTATGTCTTGCGGGTGGTGGCATCCGCCGAGATCACGGTCATGTGTACGGTGGTGACCGACGGCGCCGCGTCGAGTTCGATCTGCCAGATGGTGGTGATTCCTGGAACGATCCGCTTGACCTCGATGGGCTGATCGTTGGCTGTGACCTGCACCGTGGCCTCTCCGGACGAGGCTTCGAGATACAGGTCCACGTGATCGACCGAGGGGCCGACTGTTCCCGAGTATGACGTTACGTGTCGTTCGAAGCTCGGTGCGAGATCGAGGAGGGTCGGCGCGGACATGCTTGCCAGGTCGGCATCATCGTCGTCGGACGGGGCAACACGCGTGACATCAATCGTGTACTCGCCTACCGCACCGTCGTTGGCGAGGACTTCCACCGTGATCGGTGTGGTCGTGGCTCGCCCGTCGAGCCCGATCGCACCCAGCGCAACCTGGTGTCCTAGCGTATTCGGGTCGGCATCAGCCGGGGAGATTGCCACCACGGCACCGGATTCGGGGGTGGTCGCCGCCACGGTCACCTGGGATCTTGTGGTGGGCACTATCGCCTTGTAGGAGACGGCGGCCGGGCTGAACAACCGGTTCAGCGGGACTCCATCGAGGCTCAACGAGTCGAGCGTCGCCACCCGGACGACCGACAACTGGTAGGTGCCCGTGGTGCCGTCGCTGCCGCTGACCGAGATGTACAGGGTGCCGGCCCCGCCGGACCCGATTATGAATCGGCTGTTGGCGCCGGTCCCGCTGTCGTCATCGGTGGTCCTCGGGATCGGACTGCCGGTGGCGTCGTACACGCCGATCAGCATCGGGTCGCCAAGAGTGCCGTCGCCGCTGGGTTCGCCCTTCACGTCGATAGCGAAGTGGTCGTTGCCGGCGGGAAGGGTAACGGCGAACCAGTCATGGTCGCCGGGGAAGTCAATCGATCCCTCCGAGTGAGTGCCGTCGGCCGTGACGGTGGCCGTCGTCGTGGTGTCTG
This sequence comes from Candidatus Spongiisociaceae bacterium, assembly GCA_965219685.1. Taxonomy (GTDB): domain Bacteria; phylum Actinomycetota; class Acidimicrobiia; order Spongiisociales; family Spongiisociaceae; genus JAPPFW01. The sequence goes on from CBDCOH010000002.1 coordinate 4,215,613, forward strand.
CGGGGTAGTCATTGAACAACGCGACGGTGTAGTCGACAGTACTCAGCCCGCCGGGCTCGGACACGCTTACGGTGAGATCGGTAACGCCCTGCTGCGGCACTTCGACCTGGTGGCCGGAGGCGTTGGTGTCGGCGTCGGTGGGCGAGATGGACACCTCAAGCGGAGGAGACGCCGTCTCGGGCGTCGCTTCCACCGTCACGGTCCCCGCGGCATGGTCCATCCGGTAGGCGAACCTCGCACTCGGATAGAGCGACGGGACCGCCGCGCCATCGATGGTGAGGGTGCTCAGGCGGGGGCCCCGCACCGGCTGGGAAGTGAGGGTGATGCTGAGTTCATACTCGCGCTGACGCCCGTCCCTGCTGAAGTGCTGGACCAGCTCGAGCACATACGGCCCGGCATCGAGCGTGGCATCGATCCCCGGCACGGGCGAGCATGGATACTCGAAGAACCCGCACAGGTGGCCGCTGCGGTGGTCGGGGGCGTGCATCACGTGTCTGATCTCGGTGCCGTCGGGGGCGCGCAGGACGTAGTGGTGGGCGGTGGGGAACTCCGTCAGCCTGATGGCGACATCGCTGGTGTCGGCGACATCGAAGCGGTAGAAGCGAGCGTATCCCGTCGTCCGGTACCCGGGCAGCGCATTCCGGTCGTCCTTGTAGGTGAGGATCGACCGGCATGCCGGTCGCCACCTGCCGCTTGCGGTAAGTGTGGCGCCGTTCGCGGTGAGCTCGCGGAGGTTGCAGCCGTTGGGCAGTTCCACCGTGACTTCTCGTGCTACGTCGGGTCCGGGGACGGTCACCCGGGGGTGGTTGCGGACCTGACGTCCGTCCGGCGCGCACACCGCGGCGGGTTGAGCGCAGTCCGCGGCAGGGGGCAGCGCAACCGTGATGTCGTCGTTCCCGGCGGGCTGCGCCCGGATAGTCCACGAGCGGGTGCCGGAGCCAGTGGCGCGCACATCGATAAGGGTGGCGCCGGTGACCGTCAGCGCGTGGTCGCGTAGCTGCTGAGCGCTGACCGACAGGCCTTCCTCGTCGAGCACGAACTGCAGCTCGAAGGGCGTCGTGCCGTCGTGAGAGTCGGGCACGCCGGAGAAACGCGCCGACGGCGGCGCCGGCGCGCGGCCGTCCAGAGATCCTGAGCCCTCGAACGCGAGCGACACATGCACCGAACCGCCCGGCTCGCCCAGCACGCCTTCGGACGGCCACCAGAACGCACTCGCCGTCGCGATCCAGGGGCGCAGGCTCTCGCTGCCCACGAACTTCGTGCCGCCCACCGACAGCACGAAGTCAGCGCTCAACTCCGAACGCAATGCGAAGTACAGGCCGCCCGCGTGCTCGATCAGCACCAGCACCTGCACCGATGCGCCGTTCACCTCGAAACGGTCCGGCGACAACGAGCCCGATCCCGACCATCGCGAGTACCCCGCCGTCGCCGGAACCGAAGACCCATCGCTGCCCACCGACAGCACCGCGGTCCATACGGGTCCGGGTTCGGGTTGGGGCTCGGGCGCGGCCGGAGTGTTGGCGCGAACGAACCGCGAGCGGGTGCTGAGCCCGTGCAGGTTGCGGGCCTTGATCCGGTAGACGTAGCGTGTGGATGCTTCGACGGTGGTGTCGGTGTAGCTGGTGGCGTTGGCGGCGACGGTGTCGTCGATGATGTCGAACTCGCCTGCGGCTTGCGCGGCGCGGTTGCGGCGGAGGATCTGGTAGCCGGTGACCGAGGAGTCTTCCGGGTCGTTCCATGTCAGCGTCACCGAGTCATGGGCGACCGCATCAACCACCAGTCCCTGCGGGGCGTCGGGTGCGGTCCCGGTCTTTGTTGCTGCGGCGACTACTGCTGCTGTTACCAGTGTCACGAGGGCAGCGATGAGGAGTACGGTCATCGAGCGCGCGGTCAGGTTCGCGGGTCCGGATCCCGGGATGGTCGGATGAGGGCTGGTGTCTAGGGTCTTGTCTGCTCTGCGAGCATGACGGTGCTTGCCCATACTCTCGGACCTCTGTCTCTCCCGTGGCCGGTTGCTCCGTGCCACATGTGGTGTCGGCGGTATTCGGGGCGTCCCATTCTATCTAAGGTAGTATTAGTTATTCATGAGATCTTGCATCTAGTAGTATTAGATTACTATGAAGTCCCGGCGCGGTCGGGTTGTACGGCGGACTATCACAGGGCCGGTCCGGCGTCGGAGGGTAGACCGCACCCCGGAACGATCCAGGATGCCGATTGCAAGGGGAGATTGTGGAGACGCCACACGGTCCCCGCTGGCTTGAAGAGGGATACTGCGGAAGAAGACCCGTTGGGATTGAGGCTTGGGCCGGCGCGGTCGGTCCGGATGTGGCCTCTGTCTCGGGACTCGACGGCGGCGACGACACACGTCCGATGCGTACCTCGATAGGCGGCCTGCCGGCGCAACCAGGGCGACAACGCCGAGAGCCAACCTAACGTCTGTTACAGCCCGGATCGGGACGTTGGCTGGGGTGAAACCAGCCGTTTCGGTAGAGTTTATAGAAATTTGATATCAGTAGCTCATTATCTTATGACAATCTTACGCTAACGCTTGTGGCATAGGCGGTTTTCGAGCATCATTTGGATTGAGGTCCGTGCGGGTATGGAACAAGGCCAGCCCGGTTCCCAGTGAAGGAGTGGCCGGAGACCCCTACAGGTGGTGGCAGCCCTGCGGCCTCAGCGATCAGCCGGGACTTGGTCGGTGCCGCATTCTGGTGCAAGTCGACCGGCCACGGGAGAGGCAAGAGATCCCGGGAGTATGGGCAAACAGCGTCGGGTCCGTCTAGCGGCCAACAAAGAACGGGAAGCTCTCAACGGAGCGGAGCAGGAGGGGATCTCCAGCGGAGCAGTACCCGTACCCCGCCTGGGATACGGATATGTGCTGCCGTCTCTTCTCGTCGTCTTGTTGGGGGCTGCGGTGCTGGCGGCGGCGGCGCAGGAGGCTACGCCGTTTCCGGATGTTCCTCCGGATGCCTACTACGCGGAGCCTGTTAGCACACTTGCGGCCGTGGGGGTCTTTGTGGGCACTGAGTGTGATGAGGGGTTCTGCCCTGAGGAGGATATAGATCGCGTCACTGTGGCGGTGTGGGCTGTTCGTGTGCTGGACGGAGCGGATCCCCCGCGGGTTGCGTCAACGCGTTTCGGGGACGTGGCCGGCACGCATCCTTTCGCGGCGTTCGTCGAGCGCCTAGCGGTGCTTGGCGTCACCCAGGGATGCGGGGACGGTAGTGACTTCTGCCCTGACAGGACCGTTACCCGCGCCCAGATGGCTGCCTTCCTGGCGCGAGCGTTCGGTCTGGCGGCGGGTCCTGACCCTGGCTTCAGCGATGTACCGTCGGGTGCTTGGTACGCGGCAAGTGTCGCCAGGCTTGCCGCTTCGGGTATCACCAAGGGATGCGGGGACGGCACGATGTTCTGCCCGGACCGGGCTGTTACCAGGGCACAGATGGCCACGTTCCTTGCGCGCGCCTTGGAGTTCGCGAACGAACGCTCCGGCGGGGGAGAAGGCTCTGGAGGCGGTGGCTCCGGCGGTGGAGGCGGTGGTGGCTCCGGTGGCGGTGGTGGCGGTGGCGGCTCGACACTGTCTCAGCGGCAGGTGCAGGCGCCGGGCGCGCCCCAGAGTGTGGTGATGGCAGTGCGGGGGGATACGACTCTTGAAGTGCTGTGGGATTCGCCGCACAGCGATGGGGGCGACTCGAACCTGTCGTACGTGGTACAGCGCCGTCCGGGGGCGCTGGGGATCTGGTCATCGACGCGCGTGACGGTGACGCCTTCCGAGTCGGGCACCGGGCACCGGGCCGAGATGGAGGGCCTGGTGAACGGGGTGACCTACCAGATCCGGGTGGCGGCGAGGAACAGTGGCGGGACCGGGTCGTTCGTGGTGGTGGAGGGCCAACCGGTCGGGACGCGGGCGCCGGGCGATCCGACCAGCCTCTCGGTTCGGGCCGGCAGGAACCAGCTGTCGGTGTCGTGGCGGGCCCCGTCCGATCGGGGCGGGTACGCATCCGTTACCTACGAGGTGCAGTATCGGGTGGCCGACACCGGCGGCTGGACCACGTTCGCGACTGACGAGACGGGCACATCGGTGACCATCACCGGCCTGGACAACGGCGTCGAGTACCAGGTCCGGGTCGCGGCCAGGAACCCGGTGCTGTCCAGCCGCTATGTCGAGGGAACGGGAACACCGACCGGGAGCGGGCCGAGTGTGCCTCGCTTCGTGTCGGTAACGGCCGAGTTCGAGCGGTTGTCGGTGTCGTGGCAGGAGCCGGAGGATCCGGGCGGGTATGACCTTTCGTTGTTGAGCTATTCGGTGCTGTATCGGGAGAGCGGCGGCGGGGCCTGGACGACGTTCGCTTCGGACGAGACGGGCATTTCGGTGACGATCACCGGTCTGGACAACGGCGTCGAGTATCAGGTGCAGGTCGCGGCCAGGAACCCGGCCGGTTCAAGCGGCAGCATCACGAGGGCGGGCACGCCGGTCGGGAATCTGCCGGGAGCGCCGACGATCGACACCGTGACGGCCGGCAACAGGTCGCTGGAGGTGGAATGGAGCGCCCCGTCGAACACCGGCGGGTACGCCGATTCGTTCTTGACCTATTCGGTTCAGTACCGCAAGGGCAGCAGCGGTAGTTTCACGACTTTTGCTTCCGGGGTGACGGGTACGTCGGTGACGATCACCGGTCTGGACAACGGCGACGAGTACGAGGTGCAGGTCGAGGCGGTGAACCCGGCCGGCGCCAGCGGCTACACCACGTCGGCCAGGGGCACGCCGGTGGGCATTGCGCCGGGCAAGCCTGGCAGTGTCTCGCTGATCGCGGGCAACGGCTCGTTGAGGGTCGACTGGCAGAAGCCGTCGACCGGTGGCTATGCCGATTCGTTCTTGACCTATTCGGTTCAGTACCGCAAGGGCAGCAGCGGTAGTTTCACGACTTTTGCTTCCGGGGTGACGGGTACGTCGGTGACGATCACCGGTCTGGACAACGGCGACGAGTACGAGGTGCAGGTCGAGGCGGTGAACCCGGCCGGCGCCAGCGGCTACACCACGTCGGCCAGGGGCACGCCGGTGGGCACCAAGCCCGAAGCGCCGACGGGTGTGTCCGTTACCGCGGGAAGGAACCAGATGTCGGTGTCGTGGACTGCGCCGTCGGTCACCGGCGGTTACAACGCCTCGGATCTGACCTATTCGGTTCAGTACCGCAAGGGCAGCACGGGAGGCTGGACCACCTTTGCCTCCGCGGAGACCGCCACGTCGGTGACGATCACCGGCCTCGACAACGGCTACGAGTATCAGGTGCAGATCGCCGCCAGGAACCCGGGGAACTTCGTCAGTACCTACAGCGATCCGGAGTCGGCCACGCCGGTGGGAGATGCTCCTGACAAACCGACCAACGTGTCGGTCACCGTGGGCAAGAACCGGTTGTCGGTGTCGTGGAACGCGCCGTCGGGAACCGGAGGGTATGCCTCCTCTTTCCTCACCTACACCGTCGAGTTCCGGGAGGGAAGCACCGGACAATGGTCCACCGACGGTGTGAACGTGTCGGGCCGCTCCGCGACGATCACCGGCCTCGACAACGGGGTGGAGTACGAGGTGCAGGTCGAGGCGGTGAACCCGGCCGGAGGTAGCGGCTTCACCGACCCCCAGTCGGGCACCCCGAGGGGCGACCGGCCCGGTACACCGACCATTGACGGGGTGAGGGCGGGTAACGGGTCGCTCGAGGTGTCGTGGACCGCGCCGACGGACACCGGAGACTACGCCTCTTCGTTCCTGGCCTATGTGGTGCAGTACCGCAAGGGCAGCAGCGGAAGCTTCACGACGTACGCTTCGGACGAGACGGGTACGTCGGTGACGATCACCGGCCTCGACAACGGTGACGAGTACCAGGTGCAGGTGGCCACCAAGAACCCGGCCGGGACCAGCGGCTACGTCACTGCCACGGAAACGCCGGTAGGGACTGCCCCGGATGCGCCGACGATCGACACCGTGAGGGCGGGTAACGGGTCGCTCGAGGTGTCGTGGACCGCGCCGACGGACACCGGAGACTACGCCTCTTCGTTCCTGGCCTATGTGGTGCAGTACCGCAAGGGCAGCAGCGGAAGCTTCACGACGTACGCTTCGGACGAGACGGGTACGTCGGTGACGATCACCGGCCTCGACAACGGTGACGAGTACCAGGTGCAGGTGGCCACCAAGAACCCGGCCGGGACCAGCGGCTTCGACACCGCCACGGGAACGCCGGTGGGGACCATGCCGGGCAAGCCGGGCAGCCTCTCGGCACAGGCCCGCAACGCTGCACTGCTGGTGTCATGGGCGGCTCCGTCGAACCTCGGCGGGTATGACGCCTCCTTCCTGACCTATTCGGTCCAGTACCGGGAAGGCAGCAGCGGGAGCTTCACGACGTTCGCTTCGGACGAGACGGGTACGTCGGTGACGATCACCGGTCTGGACAACGGTACGGAGTACGAGGTGCAGGTCGAGGCGAAGAACCCGGCCGGGTCCAGCGGTTACACCACGCCGGTGAAGGGAACGCCGGTGGGTACCGAGCCCAGCGCGGTACGCAACCCTGCGGTGACCAGTGACGGCGACGGCGAGCTGGACGTGTCATGGGATGCGCCCGACGACCACGGCGGGTACTCCACGCTGACCTACGTGGTCGAGCGCCGGAAGGCCGCCGGCAACCGAAGCTGGTCGGATGCCGGCGTGACCATCTCAGGGACGACTGCCACGATCACCGGCCTCGACGTCGGCGAGGAGTACGACGTGCAGGTCGCGGCAACCAACGGCGCCGGCACCGGTCCGTACGAGGAACTTTCCGGCACGCCGGAGGGATCGCTGCCGGGAGCGCCGGGCAACCTGATGGTCACGGCCGGAAGCAGGCAGCTCAGCCTGTCGTGGGATGCGGCGGACGACGGCGGGTACGACTCGGTGAGCTATGTAGTCGAGTACCGAACCGGCACCGACGAGTGGTCCGTGTTCGCCGAGTCGAACAGCACCGACACCGCGGCAGTGATCACCGGTCTGGTCAACGGCACGTCCTACGACGTCCGGGTCGCGGCAACCAACGTCAGGGGCCGCGGGCCGGACACCGCTTCGACGGGCACTCCGGTGGGAACGGTCCCGGGAGCCCCGAGACACGTTGCCGCACGCCCCGGCCACGAGTCGCTGGAGATCACCTGGAGCGTGCCCGCCAGCACCGGCGGATACGGCGCGGCGACCCTGACCTACACCGTCGAGTTCAAGGAGAGCGGGAGCACCGACGACTGGTCGGACACCGGGGTGACCGTCACCGGCACGGCGGCGGAGATCACCGGCCTCACCAACGACACGGCATACCAGGTGCGGGTTGGTGCCTCCAACGCGGCCGGCACCGGCACCCAGTACGGCACCGTGACCGCAACCCCGGCCAAGAGCTTCAAGCCGCGCGACGTGGTTGTGACCGGCGGCGGCAGAAGCTTGGTCGTCACCTGGTCGGCGCCCGCCGCGCCCGCCGGCGAGATCACCACCTACGACATCCGGTACCGGCAGGACGGCACCGACACATGGACGACCGTGTCGTCGGTCACCTCCCCCCACACCATCTCCTCTCTGATGGCGAACACCAGCTACGACGTGCAGGTGGGCACCAACGACACGTCAGCCAACCCGACCGTCTGGTCGGACACCGTCACCAGGTCGACCCGTGCGGCGCCGGGCCGGCCCTGGGGGCTGAAGAGCCAGGCCCAGTTGACCGAGACCAAGCTCCACATCCGCTGGAGCATCCCGACCAGCGGGGTGATAACCGGATACAAGATCCAATGGAGACGAGACGGCGATGACTGGGATCCCTCCAGGCGGCAGACGACGAAGCGTTACCCGACGAGTCCCGCCAACGTTCTGGATGCCGAGATCAATGTCGGCAGCGCGAAGGACAACGACGGCGACGGCACCGAGTGGCAGATCCGAATCATGGCCTACAACAACGGCGGCGACAGCGAGCCGATCGAGATCGACTACACCCAGCTCCACACGGTTGCCGAATACAACGCGTGGGCCGAGGACAACATCATCGAACCGCTCGAGGAGGACTGGCCGTGGCTGCGCGCCGTGTGGGACTTCCTCGACTCACGGCCGGGCGCCAACCTCAAGGTCGCGAACACATCGAGCTACCAGGGCCGCACCAGGCTCAACCTGATCAGAGATCCGAGAGCCGCCAACGACAACCTGCCCGTATCCACGCTCACGGACGTGTCCATGAGGAAGGCCTTGAGGCGGGAGGATCCGGAGCACCTGTCCGCGTTCATCCATGAACTGGCCCATGTGTACGCCCAGACAACCGACATCGCCGACTGGATCGACGATGTCGCGCTCATCGGCATGGTCTACCTGTACGTGAACGAGGAGTACGAGAACTCGCCATTCGACGCGGAGTGCGTGGCTCACGAACTGATGGCCGACATGATCCAGTACGTGGTGATGAAGGACGCCGACGCCGATGCCGAGAACGGCGACCTGTCCAGCCTGTTCAACCTGCCCGCATCGGCGCACCAGTACCTCGAGTACTGGCTGCTGTGCAACCACGTGGGGTCCTCTCCGACATCCGACGACGAGACCTTTATCCGCAGCGTCCTGGAAGGTGACATCCCGGACTGGTTCACCGACACCTACGGCGGATCCAGCAGCGACATCTACACCCGCGACTACGACGGCGATGCGGCCGAGGTGTGGAAGCACCTCCGAAGGTTCCAGGCATCCGACTCCCAGACCGCTCTCAGCTACCGGGTCGTGCCCGTCAACTACCTCTCCAAACTCTTCGGCGGCTATTGCAGCAACTCCGGCGCCACCAACGAGGCCAGGAACAAGGGCACCCCCACCGAGGGTCGCAACCCCTGGGCCAACGACGGCTGCCCGCTCACCAACACCGGCTCCATCGCCCTCACGTCCGGGGCGAGCTACATAGAGGTGGACTGGGACAACACGAGATCCATCAACACAGACTTCGTCGACGAGATCCAGATCCAGTGGAAATCGTCAGGCCAGGAGTACTCGGACGTAGCTGCTGAAGGCCGCAACACCGCAGTCACCCAGAGCCAGCTCCCGTATCGCATCACGACGACCGCCGGAACGCAACTGTCCGTCCGCATCCGCCTGGTAAGCGGCGACAACACCAGCCCCTGGGTCGAAGGCCAAGCCACTGCAGGCTCGTAACCTACCGCCCGGACGGCTGCAGTGGTGACGGTGGCTGTCGACATCGGGGCGATGACACCGACCCCGAGGTGCTGTTCCAGCCGACCGAAGCCGATCCGAACACAGCGGGCCACCAGGTTGAGGTGGCCCGACTAGGGTCGACCCGGTCGGTGTGATCGTCACCGATGCGGCCGGATCGGCCGCCGAGGTAGCAGGCCGATGTTCACTGGTCTGTCGAGTTGACTGCTGGACTGATCCCGCGATGTGCGGGGTTGGGTCAGGGGCTTCAGGTCATGGACTCCAGCGCACTCCTTCCGGAGCGCGGGGCCAGCAGGTGATCGTGTCGTCGGTTGCGATGGCGCAGGTGTGTCTTTTGTAGGCCGTGATGGCTTTGTAGGTGCCCGGGATCGAGTCGGGAATGTCGCCATCGACGCCTCCCCAGCAGGAGACGGTGTCGTCGTCGGCGATGGCGCAGCTGTGGGTCGATCCGGCTGCGACGGCTTTGTACGTGCCGGCGGGCGCGTCGGCCTGGCCGTCGTTGTTCTTTCCCCAGCAGGTGATGGTGTCGTCGTCGGCGATGGCGCAGCTGTGGTACCCGCCGACTGTGACGGCCTTGTAGGTGCCGGTGGGCGCTTTGGCCTGGCGGTTGTTGTTCTTTCCCCAGCAGGAGACGGTGTCGTCGGTTGCGATTGCGCACGTGTGATGCAGACCGGGTGTGACGGTCTTGTAGGTGCCCGCGGGCACGTTGGACTGTCCGAAGCCCCAGCAGGTGACCGTGTCGTCGATCGTTGTGGCGCAGGTGTGGTGCGTGCCGGCTGTGACGGCCTTGTAGGTGCCGGTGGGCGCGTCGGTCCGGCCGTAGAGGGCGCTTCCCCAGCAGGTCATGGTGTCGTCGGCGGTGATGGCGCAGGTGTGGTCGTCGCCCGATGAGAGCGCCCGATGCGCGCCTGCGGGCGCGTCGGTCTGCCCGTAGTAATTGGCTCCCCAGCAGTCGATGGTGTCGTCGGATGTGATGGCACAGCTGTGGTCCCAGCCGACTGCGACAGATTTGTAGGTGCCTGCGGGCGCGTCGGTCTGCCCGAAGTTGTTGTACCCCCAGCAGGTGATGGTGTCGTCGTCGGCGATGGCGCAGCTGTGATACTCGCCGAGTGCGACGGTCTTGTGGGTACCGGCCGGGGCCTCTGCGGGCCCGTTGTAGTTCTCTCCCCAGCAGGTGACGGAGTCGTCGGTGGCGATGGCGCAACTGTGACTCTCGCCGGAGACGACCGCCTTGTAGGTGCCTGCGGGCGGATCGGTCTGCCCGAAGTCGTTGGCTCCCCAGCAGTCGATGTTGTCGTCGGTCCTGATGGCGCACACGTGGTTGGTGCCGGTGTCGACCGCCTTGTAGGTGCCGGCGGGCGCGTCGGTCTGACCGTCGTAGTTCATTCCCCAGCACGCGAGGGTATCGTCGGTCTTGATGGCGCACTTGTGCTGGGACATGGACGCGAACATCTTGAATGTTCCGGCCGGCGCGTCGGACTGTCCGAAGCGGGTTGGCCCCCAGCAGTTGAGGGTGTCGTCGAACGCGACGGCGCAGGCGCTGTAGCTGCCGGCGTCGATGGCCTTGTAGGTGCCCGTCGGCGCGTCGATCCTTCCATGGATGCTGTTTCCCCAGCAGGCGACGGTGCCGTCAGTCCTGAGGGCACACGCATGCTCCCAGCCGTGGGTGACGGCCTTGAACGTTCCCTCGGGCGGGTCGGCCTGGCCGAAGGCGTTGGCGCCCCAGCAAGCCAGGGTGTCGTCGGTCTTGATGGCGCATGAGGAGTGGTCGTCCGCCGACTCGACCAGCTTGAAGGTGCCGGTCGGCACCTCGAGCTGGCCGTACTGGTTGTCCCCCCAGCAGGAGATGTTGCCGTCGATGCGCAGGCCGCACACGTGGATGCGGCCGACGACGACAGACTGGAAGGCGCCGGCCGGCGTGTCGGTCTGCCCGGAGATGTTCCTGCCCCAGCAGGTGATGGCGCCGTCATAGCGCAGGCCGCACGTCTCGTACTTGTTGGCGGAGAGTGATTTGAATCCTTTGTTGTTGGTTGTTTGGTGGTGGCCAGGCATGTTGTGGCGGGCGAGGTGGGATTGGGTGTTGGTGGTGACCCACATCGAGGCGCCGTTGGACCAGATGCCCCATGGTTTGTCGGTGCCGGTGTCTGCGAGGGTGTTGATGTCTCTTTCTGTGGTGCGGGCGCCGTTGGAGAGCCGGTAGGCGTAGATCTTGTCGTCGCGGTCGTCGGCCACCCAGAGGGTGGTGCCGTCGGACCAGAATCCCCTGGGGTGGTTGTTGCCGGCGGCGTCGAGGGTGTCGATGTCTTTGCCCTGGACGCGGGCGCCGTTGGAGAGCCGGTAGGCGTAGATCTTGTCGTCTTCGTCGTCGGCGATCCAGAGGGTGGTTCCGTTGGACCAGATGCCCATGGGCTTGGTGTTGCCTGCGGCTTCGAGGGTGATGATCACCTTGGACGCGTCGCGGGCGCCGTCGGCGAGGCCGTAGGCGTATACCCAGTTGTCGCGGCCGTCGGCGACCCAGAGGGTGGTTCCGTCGGACCACATGCCTCGGGGGGTGGTGTTGCCTGCGGCTTCGAGGGTGATGATCACCTTGGACGCGTCGCGGGCGCCGTCGGCGAGGCTGTAGGCGTACACCTTGTCCTCGCCGTTGTCGGCGATCCAGATGGTGGTGCCGTCGGACCAGATGCCGCGGCTGGCGCTGTTGTCCTCGTCCAACGATGCTGTCGTCCACTCAACCGCCGAGACATCCTCTTCGGTCTCCACGGGCTCTTCCGGCTCCTGCGACGGTGGAGCCGCCGGAGTGTTGGCGCGAACGAACCCCGACTGCGGGCTGAGCCCGTGCGCGTTGCGGGCCTTGACCCGGTACACGTACCGGGTCGACGCCTCAACAGTCGTGTCGGTGTAACCGGTGGCATCAGCGGCCACGGCGTCATCGATGATCTCGAACGCGCCTGCGGCCTGCACGGCGCGGTTGCGACGAAGAACCTGATAACCCGTGATGGAGGAGTCCCCCGGATCGTTCCACGACAGCGTCACCGAGTCATGTGACACAGCGGTAACGGCAAGCCCCTGTGGCGTATCGGGCACGTTCCCGCTCTGCGCCGCCGCGGCGGCGACCACCGCCAAGGAGACCACCGCCGCGCACACCACCGCGTACTGCAGCCTTCTACGACGACCCCCCGCACGGCCTTCTGGGGCGAGCCTCAGCTCTTGGACCACCAGTTCACTCCTTCGGGAGTGCGCGGCCAGCAGTTGATGGTGTCGTCGGTTGCGATGGCGCAGGTGTGTCTCTTGTGGGCCGTTATGGCTCTGTAGGTGCCGGGGATCGAGTCGGGGTTGTCGCCATCCTTGCCTCCCCAGCAGTTGATGGCGCCGTCGGTGGCGATGGCGCAGGAGTGGATCCGGCCCAGCGCGAGGGCCTTGTAGGTGCCGGTGGGCGCGCTGGTCTGCCCGTGGTCGTTTTGTCCCCAGCAGGAGACGGTGTCGTCGGTTGCGATGGCGCAGGAGTGGTGCCCGCCGGCTGCGAGCGTCTTGTAGGTGCCGGTGGGCGCTCTGGTCTGGCGATAGTTGTTTCGTCCCCAGCAGTTGATGGTGTCGTCGGTGGCGATGGCGCAGGTGTGGTACCGGCCCAGCGCGAGGGCCTTGTAGGTGCCGGTGGGCGCGTTGGTCTGGCCATGGTCGTTTTGTCCCCAGCAGTTGATGGTGTCGTCGGTGGCGATAGCGCAGGAGTGGTTTTGGCGAAGCGCGAGCGTGCTGAAGGTGCCGGTGGGCGCGTCGGTCTGCCCGGAGGTGTTGAGCCCCCAGCAGGTGATGGTGTCGTCGGCGGCGATGGCGCAGATGTGGTCGTCGCCTGATGACAGTGCCTTGTGCGTGCCTGCGGGTGTGCCGGTCTGCCCGAGGGAGTTGTCTCCCCAGCAGGCGATCGTGCCGTCGGTTGTCATGGCGCAGCTGTGAAAGAGGCCGGTTACGACGGTCTTGTGGGTGCCGGTGGGCGCGTCGGTCTGTCCGAGGTCGTTCAGTCCCTGGCAGGTGATCGTGTCGTCGGCCCCTATGGCGCAGCTGTGATACTCGCCGACAGCGACGGCCTTGTGGGTGCCGGCCTGCGGCTCCGCAAGCGCGTTGTAGTTCTCTCCCCAGCAGGTGACGGAGTCGTCGGTCGCGATGGCGCAAGTGTGGTAACCGCTGGCGAGGACAGTCTTGAAGGTGCCGGCCGGCGCGTCTGAATTGCCGTAGAGGTTGGATCCCCAGCACGCCAGAGTGTCGTCGAGTGCAATCGCACAAGTGTGGGTGATGCCGCTGCTGACCGTCCTGTAGGTGCCGGCTGGCGGGTCTGACTGGCCATTGCGGTTGTCTCCCCAGCACACCAGCGTGTCGTTGGTGGCGATGGCGCACGTATGCTCGGACCCGGTCGAGAACCTCTTGTACGTCCCGGCCGGCTCGTCGGACTGCCGGTAGCGTTGGTACCCCCAGCAGTTGAGGGTGTCGTCGAGCGCGAGCGCACAAGTGTGGACTTCGCCGGCGTCGATTGCCTTGTAGGTGCCCCTCGGCGGTTCGTCCACTCCCTGGTTGCTGTATCCCCAGCAGGCGATCTTGCCGTTGGTCCTGAGGGCGCACACGTGCTCCCAGCCGATGGTCATGGCCTTGAACGTTCCTTCAGGCGCCTCGGCCTGACCGAAGGAGTTGTATCCCCAGCAGGCCATGGTGTCGTCGGTCTTGATGGCGCACGAGGTCCGGTCGTGCGCCTCAATATCCTTGTAGGTGCCGGCCGGCGCCTCGAGCTGGAGGAAGGCGTTGTCACCCCAGCAGGCGATGGTGTCGTCGGTCTTGATGGCGCACATATGCATGCTGCTGGTGACGAATGACTTGTAGGTGCCGTCCGGTACGCCGATCTGCCCATGGCTGTTCACCCCCCAGCAGGAGATGGTGCCGTCATAGCGCAGGCCGCAGGTGTCGTGGGCGTTGGATGAGAGTGCCTTGAAGCCTTTGTTGTTGGTTGTTTGGTGGTGGCCGGGCATGTCGTGGCGGGCGAGGTGGGATTGGGTGTTGCTGGCGACCCACATGGAGGCTTCGTTGGACCAGATGCCCCAGGGTTTGTCGGTGCCGGTGTCGTCGAGGCTGTCGATGTCCTTGTCCGGCGTGCGGGCGCCGTTGGAGAGTCGGTAGGCGTAGATCTTGTCGTCGCGGTCGTCCGCCACCCACAGGGTGGTTCCGTCGGACCAGATGCCCCTGGGGTTGTTGTTACCCGCCGCATCCAGGGTGTCGATGTCCTTGCCGGGTGTGCGGGTGCCGTTGTCGATCCGGTAGGCGTAGATCTTGTCGTCCTCGTCGTCGGCGATCCAGAGGGTGGTTCCGTTCGACCAGATGCCCATGGGCTTGGTGTTGCCCGCCGCTTCGAGGGTGATGATCACCTTGGACGCGTCGCGGACGCCGTCGGCGAGGCTATAGGCGTATACCCAGTTGTCGCGGCCGTCGGCGACCCAGACGGTGGTTCCGTCGGACCACACGCCCCGGGGAGTGGTGTTACCGGCGGCGGCGAGGGTGTTGATGTCTTTGGACGTGTCCCGGGTGCCGTCGGCAAGGGTGTAGGCGTAGACCTTGTCCTCGGCGTTGTCGGCCACCCATACGGTGGTGCTGTCGGACCAGATCCCACGGCTGGCGGTGTTGTCCTCGTCTAACGATGCCGTCGTCCACTCCACCGCCGAGACGACCTCCTCGGTCTCCTCGGTCTCCTGCGGGGGTGGAGCCGCCGGAGTGTTGGCGCGAACGAACCCCGACTGCGCGCTAAGGCCCTCAGCGTTGCGGGCCTTGACCCGGTAGACGTACCGGGCCGATGCCTCAACAGTCGTGTCGGTGTAACCGGTGGCGTCAGCAGCCACCGCGTCATCGATGACGTCGAACACGCCCGCAGCGTGCACGGCGCGGTTGCGGCGAAGAACCTGATATCCCGTGATGGACGAGTCCCCCGGATCGTTCCACGACAGCGTCACCGAGTCATGGGCCACAGCACTAACGGCAAGCCCCTGCGGCGCATCGGGCTCATCCCCCGTCTGGGCCGCCGCGGTGGCGACCACCGCCGCTGAGATCCCCGCCACCACTGCAACAACCCGAAGAAAAGTCATCGAGCACATGGTTTGGCTGGCCGCTCTAGGAACCCGACGCTGCTTGCCCATTATCCCGGACCTCTTGCCGTTCCCATGGCCGGTCGACCTGCGCTAATTCTGGCTCCGGCGAACTCGCGGGCTGATCTCTGGACGCTGCAAGGCTGCCCTACCTGTGGGCCTTCCCTGGGCGTTTCTCCCCTGGGGACCTATTGACTTCATCCGTACCCGTACCGGCTTCGATCCGGATGGTAATCGAGATGCCGCTATCCCACAAGCGTAAGCATGAGATAGCCGTAAGATAGTTGGCTATCTATATCAAATTACTGTAAACTCAGGTGCAGCACGTGCGGGTCGGGGACTATCGCCGCCGCTTCCTTGTACGTGGGACTACACAGAGCCGCATGAGACCACATAAGCTCCACACAAGACCGAAGTCTATCCGCGGACACAGCATCTGATTGAGGCTCTAGGAGATCGCACAAAACCAGGAAACGGCGGTCGCCCCACCGCCGAACCTCGGAGCACCTGACCTCAGCAGTGGTCTTGGCAACGGACTCTGTGCCGGATGGTCCGCAAAGACTCGCGCAGTTGCCTATGTCAAGAGGATCCCCACCCCCCCATGAACCGCCCCGGAACCGCCCCGGATGCTCCTATGTTTTGCAAATCGGTTTTGTGGTGGGGTCGGTGAGCCATTTCTGGTAGCGGGTGGCGAGCTGGTGGTTGTGGTGGAGGCCTCGTTCGAGGAGCGATAGGAGGGTGGGGTGGACCTGGAGGTGTTCGGCGGCGTCGGTGAGGGTTAATCGGGTTTGGTGGCGTTGGTGGCGGAGGTCGTTGCCGTCGGGTGTCGGGGACGGTTTGGTTAGGAGGTGGTAGATCTCGCGGGCGATGTGCCGTTTCAGGCAGCGGATGATCTCGCGGCGGGTTTTGCCTTCGGCTTTGCGTCTGCGGGTGTATTCGATGGTGCGGGGGTCGGTGCGCATCCGGTTGGTGGCGATTCGCCAGAGAGCGTTGTTGGCTTGGCGGTCGCCGCCTCGGTTGAGCCGATGCCGAACTATCTGTCCCGATGATGCTTGGACGGGGCTGAGGGCGCATAGTGCCGCGAAGGACCGTTCCGATTTCATGCGTTGGGGGTTGTCGCCGGCGGCGACTAGGAGTGCTGCAGCGCTGTGGGGGCCCACTCCGGAGGCGGCTAGGAGCGCCGGGTTGGCCTTGGCGCAGAGACGGCGGATCTCGGTGTCGAGTTCGGCTATTTCTGTGTCGAGGGTCCGGTATCGGCGGGCCAGGTGCCGCAGCGCCCTCTTCGCGTACGCGGTGGTGGTCTGCGCTTCGCCGGGACGCCAGCGGACACAGATTCTGACCATCGCTCAGATACTGGAGCCCCGGAGCCGATGTTTGACCTGCTCAGGGGCGGTTGTGAGGAGGGCGTGGATCTGGTTGGCGGCCTGGGTGCGTGCTTTGACCGCTGAACGGCGAGCCATCCGAAGCATTCTTATCCCTTCTACGGGTCCGTCCCCGCCTTTGGGTCGCCCGGTGGCATCTCCGCTGAGGGCAGCTCGGGCTGCGGCCTCGGCGTCGACGGTGTCGGTCTTGCCCCTGAGACGACGCAGCTGGCGGTTGGGACGCATGACCTCCACCACCTCGATGCCCACTCGGGTCAGATAACGAGCCAGGCCGGCGCCGTAACTGCCGGTGCCCTCCACACCGACCTGAACAGGCCGCCCCCAGGAGCGAAGCCACTCCTCCAGCTGCGCGTATCCCGCCGCATCAGCCCTGAACTCCTCTGCTCCCAGTAGGCGACCCGTGTGATCCAGCACGGCCCCAACGTGGATATCCCGATGGGTATCAACCCCTCCAAACACATCGACCTGGCCTCTCTCCGGCATGCGCTCTGCCTCCCCTCTCCTTGTTGGAATAGGCTTTGTGCGGCAGCGCCGGTCCGAAGCGGGTGGACAAAACACTCAGGGTGTGGGGAAGAAACGACCAAAGCTCCTATGAGGTCACATCCGCTCCGGGCTGGCTGCCCGTACCCCCCGACCGGTGCCCGGCCGACAGATCCGGGGTAAGGCACCACAGCCAGTTTCCCGGTGGGTCAGACCGGACCCCGGTCGAGGTCCCTTAAGTATGAGTGTTTCCCCGGAGACTCATTTGAGCAAGTCTCACAACCTTCTGTGTCAACCCCTCGCGGGTTCGGACTTGAGGGACTTCTATTTGGAAGATGTTCTCCCTTCTTCGGTTTAGCCAAGCGGTGGAGGTACGCATCCGAGTGTGGGCACCTGTGCTGACAGGGCCGACACGGACGTGTGGATGGCCGCCCCGGTAGTCTGGACCGATGGGCACTGGCTGGTCTCCTGCAGAGGGTTCTGCCCCTTCGTGGGTCGCTTGAGGACGGCCAAGCAGATCTGTCCGAAAGGACCCCCGACCACACATCGGTTCCGAGGCCAGAACCATCGAGGGCGGCTCCGGGTTCTACGACCCCGTGGACCTGCCCGACGATGTGCGGCTGCGCGTGAATAGGGCAGCCCGGTGGTAGCACAGGGAACCCGGTGACGCGTAGTCTCCCTCAGTCTGATTCATCTCATAGGCGGCTGCCTACCGATAACTTCCTAACAGGGTCTGAGAACGCCATCTCGTGCGTGCTGTGGGATCAAAGGTGGGACGAATCCTACCAAAAAGCTGTTTACCTGGGCTTTACCCGGTCCTAAACTTCGCTGCCCCTGAGGGGCGTGTGGGTTCGAATCCCACCCCGGGTACTCGGTTCCCCTACGTTTCTGACGCGGTTACTCAGCGTTTCGCATACTCCCCAAAAGGCCAGGTCACAGGCATGTCAGACAAGGGTCTGAAGCGGTGGCGGCTGATCGTTGCGCTGTGTCGAATGTTCCTGGTATCTCGCTCCGTTCCGGGTCTTCATCCAGGTGTGGGACAGATAGTCGGACATAAAGGGGGGCGAATGGCCAAAGCTGACAGCCGCCTTAGCGCGATCAGTCAACGGGGCAGGTGAGTACGGCGACCGGGCACGGCCTGATCCCCCGGGTTCCGCGATCGGGTTCCAGACAATGGATATGACGCAGAACCGTAGCCCGCAACCGATGAGATCTAGATGACATGGGATAGTTGGAGGGCGTATAGTTGGATGGGAGGCCTAGGAGTCGTGGAGAAGCCGATGAGGGCACGTCGGGTTCTGATGGTGTGTGCTCTGGTCGCCTGGGGTTTGGCACCGGTGCCTGTTCCTGCGTCCGGGGTGGATCCGGCTATCGCGGCGGACGGTTTGTGCTCTCCGGGTTCGGTCAGCCAGTTCTCCGACGTCGAGGTGGGTGATTACGGGGCTGAGTACATACTGTGTATGCGAGCGTTGGGCCTGTCGGTCGGCAGGGGCGATGGGTCTTACGGGCCGGAGTTGGAGTTGTCCAGGGCACAGACGGCCTCGTTTTTGGTGCGGTTGTGGAGTGATGCGTTGGAGAAGCACTGCCCGGGCGGTGTGGAAACACCGTTCGTCGACGTTGCTGGTAACACTCATGAGGCCAGCATCGGCTGTTTGTACGGCTTGGAGGTGACCAAGGGCAAGACTGCGGTCACCACGGGCCGAGCGAGAACCTGAGGGCCTCCGAGATAGCCATGTTCTTGATGCGTCTGTATGAGAGGGCGGGCAACAGTTGCGGGGCAGCGGACGATGAGTTGGAGCGGGCGGTTGAGTGTCTGACTGCGATGAAGGTCACCCCGTCGGTTGCCGAAGCCAGTTCCCACGAGTCTGTGACCAGGGACCAGATGGCTGTGTACGTGATCGGGTTGTGGCACAACATGGCTGGCCACGGTCTGCCGCCGGACCCTCCGGAGAAGCCCTACAACCACAGCTCCGGTAGCGATAAGGCAGGCTTGTCCCGTCGTCCCGACCAAGACGACGACGATGACGACGACTCGACATCGACCACGCTGGGAAGTTCAACGACGATCGCTACTGATAATGACGGTACGGATAGCGATGGGTATGACACGCCGGAGACCGACTCGTCGACTTCGACTTCGACGGTGACGACTTCCGTGACGTCGACGACGGTGGGGAGTTCAACGACGATCGCTACTGATAATGACGGTACGGATAGCGATGGGTATGACACGCCGGAGACCGACTCGTCGACTTCGACTTCGACGGTGACGACTTCCGTGACGTCGACGACGGTGGGGAGTTCAACGACGATCGCTACTGATAATGACGGTACGGATAGCGATGGGTATGACACGCCGGAGACCGACTCGTCGACTTCGACTTCGACGGTGACGACTTCCGTGACGTCGACGACGGTGGGGAGTTCAACGACGATCGCTACTGATAATGACGGTACGGATAGCGATGGGTATGACACGCCGACTACTTCTGTGTCGGTCAGCGACAGCGACGACAGCGGCTGAGGGTTAGGCGTTTGGGGGCTTCGTCGGGCCTGGGGGTTGCGTATCCCGAGGACCCGGCCTTGGACGGGTTGGCCGATTTGTTCGATCGGGGGTGGGTGCTGGAGGCGTACCGCCAGCGGTTCGGGGGTGGCGGGGCGGTTCCTCACGGGGTTTTCCTTTTCCAGGTCAGGCACAGTCCGGGCCGGCGCATCCTCGTCACCTACAGGGTCGAACTGCCACCGCGGGACTATCTCCCCTCGGAGTACTTCACGCTCTTGTTGAATCGTGGCGGGGAAGTGAAGGCGTTCCGCTACCCCCGCGATCCCCACCTGCCGGGCCTGGTAGGGGTGGCCGACCCCGTATCCGCACACCGGCTAGTAGGCCAACATGTCCTGGCTTTCCCCGCCCGGCGTCTGCGCGTGGAGTTGGTGCGGTACCGTCCCGCAAGCCGGGCGGTGCTGCGCCACAGGGTGGGCAAAGCCGGGTTCTATGTTCGCGCGATACGCCCCCGGGACTTGGAGCCGCTGCTGGGGGCGGCGACCCTCATCCAGCGATCCGGGTTCGCGGCTCCCCGCATAGCCGGCGTCTGGGAGGAGGGGGCGGTGGTGTGGCTGGCGGAGATACCGGGCAGGAACCTACGCCGAGTCCTGAGGGACGGGAACCCGCCTAACCCCGATGCGCTGCTCGCCGGCCTCGAGACGATCTGGCGTCTCCCCCAACACACCGCAGGTGCGGGTCCGTTCAACCTTGCTGGACGTTATAGATACGCGAAACGCCTCATCGGCTCCGCTCTCCGTCACGGTGGCAACAGTCGGGGCCTGATGACGACCAGCACCAGCAAACTGGATCCCTTCGTTGACGGTTGGGAACCGTCGACCGTTGCGCACAATGACTTCTACGACGACCAGATGATCATCCTTCCCGACGGGCGAATATCGCTGGTCGATTTCGAGGAAGCAGGCGCGGGCGAGCCGATGGTGGATGTGGGCAACTTCTTGGCGCACCTGAGATGGAACTCGACCTTCCGACCGACGGCGGAAGACGCCATCGGCGCCTACCACCACAGGTTCCGCCAAGCAGCACTCGACCGGTTCGGCTGGAACCCCGCAGAACTCAACCTGCGGGAAGCGGTCTGCCTCTTCAGAATCTGCACCAACCCAATAAGGCGACCACGACCCGACTGGCACCGCAAACTTGAAGCCGGCCTACGTCTCGTCAACCAGGCAATCGAGTAGTGACACAGTCCTGGACCAACCTTCGGGGGGTCCAGCCGGCAGGTTCCTAGCGTTGCGTAGCGATCGGAAAGTGCGGTAGATTCCGGCCAGATCCCTAGGAACTACTCGTCTAGAGTCTGCAGAGGGTCCCATCCGGATCGGTGCGATCCCTTGCCGACGAGTCGACACGATCCTCTAGTCCGACCGGCAACTGTCAACTCCTGCGTACGCCACGCAACTGCACCGCCGGAAGGCGACAATCCCAATGGCTGTAAAGGAAACGGGGTGGACTATGAAGGCTGGTTCGGTTAACAGGTTCGAGGCTTGGGCGCTTATCGTGGGGCCGGTTGTTGCCCTCGTCTTCTTCCTGGTTGAACCGGGCGGGATGCTCATCGACAGCGCCGTTTCGACCGACTACATCGGAAGGGTCCGGGCCTTGGCGTCCAACTCGGCCATGGCCCATGTCGCGGCTCTCATGGTCCCTCTCGGCCTGATCGTCATGATCTACGGGTTGACCGGCCTCAATCGGCTGATCGTCCTCGCCGAGGACGACTTCGCCGCCGCCGTGTCCAGATTCGGGACCCTCAGCGTGACCATGGGTGGTTTCGGATGGATCATGGCCGACGGGCTGATCCACATCCTTGCCGAGACCCAGGCCCAGTCGGAGCAGGCGCTCCAGGCGGTGGTACCGATCGCTCAGGCGGGCTCCGGCATTACCTTCATTTCGAGCATCGCCGTCGCATTGGGTGTCATGGCGTTGAGTATGGGCTTGTCGGCCAGGGACCCCGTGGGCTTCAACAAGATCGCCGCCCTGGTGATCCTCGTCGTGTCCGCCGTCGCCGTGGTCGCACTCATCATCGGCCAAAGCGGCCCCGACGAGAACATGGTCACCCTGGCCAGGCTCTGCTACTTCCCATGGGTGCTATGGAGCATCACGCTTGGTGTGAGGTTCCTCAAGGCCGCAAGCCTGGCGCACGGAACCAGGGCATAGCACCGCGAGACGCGTGTGCCCGCACTTGAGCACTCAGGACGCAAACCGGCGGTTCGGAGTTCGAACTGCCACGTTCGGGGAGAGGGCAGTCAACGCTGGGATGTCTTCGGGCGGCGGGTACCGGACGACTCTGGTGGCGGACGGAAACCGCAGGAAAGTGGTCTGAAGCATCCGCTATATGTCCGATCCAATCCGGGAGCGGTGACGTGAGCGCGCGTCCGCTGTTGGTGCAGAAGTGGTCTCGGGGTGCTTCCACTTGGCGCAATGGCAACAGTCGCAACCAATCGGCACCCGGATGCCGGAATAGGGGCCGGGGATGTTCGGAGCTTGGCATGCCGCCGCCGGCCGATCACGGTGCGAGGGGACCGAACGCGAGGTAGGAGTGGGGCCCATCAGCGAGTCGTCGCACCTCGATACCGTAGACGGGTTCGAGCACATCGCTTAGCAGGACTTCTCCGGGCGAACCCTGGTGCACGACCCTGCCTTGGTCGAGGAGGACGAGATGGTCGCAGTAGCGGCTGGCGAGGTTGAGGTCGTGGAGCACCACGATGGTGTCCATTTCGAGGCTCCGAACCAAGGTCAGTACCTCGTGCTGGTAGCGGACATCGAGATGATTGGTGGGCTCGTCGAGCAGCATCACCGGGCTCTGTTGCGCGACACACCGGGCGATCATTACCCGTTGGCGTTCCCCACCTGACAACTCTTGGAGGTTGCGTTCGGCGAAGCCCGACAGGTTGACCAGTTCGAGTGCTTCGAGTGTGACACGGCGGTCGTCGTCGGTGAAGCCCTGATGGTCGCCACGATGAACGTGGCGACCCAACAGCACGAACTCGCCGACCGTTATGCCGATCCCGTCGGCCGCGGCGTCCTGGGTCACGACCGCGACCGCACGCGCTATCGAGCGCTGAGACAACGACTCGATCGGTTCGTCGCCGATGAGAACCGCGCCTCTGTCCGGGCGAAGCATCCCGTACAGGCAGCGCAGCAGCGACGACTTTCCGCTGCCGTTAGGTCCGATGAGGCCGACCACTTGTCCGGGGCGCGTGCAGAGTTGCGCCCCGGACAGTACATCGACCGCGCCGAGCCGGAGGTCGATGCCGGTGGCCGCAATCATGGGTTGGTCATTCAGAGATCTGGTCGCCGAGAACGGACAGTCCTCTCACCACGATTGGCGATGGTGGTTCGGCAAAGTTGAACAGGAGCGGGTAGACCTCGCCTTCGGCCACCGCGGTGATGCTGCCTGCGCCCGGGAGATCGGTGACGAGCGCTCTGACCTGCTCGGGCGTAACGTCGACCTCCCAATAGAGCAGGACCAGGATGTCGGGGTTGCGATCGATGATTTCCTCGATGGAGACCTCGAACACTCGCTCGCCAAAGTCGGCGAAGAGGTTGGTCATGCCGAGGGCCTCCATCAGCGGGTGCACCATGCCGCGCGAGGAGTAAGCGTAGATGGCGCCGCCGTCGGAACTGACACCTAGCGCGGCAGCGGTCTTGCCCTCGGCAACTGGCGAATCGGCTGCCGAGGCCACGGCGGCCTCCATCGCGGCTGCGCTCGCGTTTGCTATCTCCTCCGTGCCGAAAAGCCTCCCGTAGAGGCGGACCTCTTCCACGATGCTCTCGAATGATGGTCTCGGTGGGTTGTCGCAGAACGGGGGCATCACATAGAGCTGGATGCCGACGTCCGCGAGCGCGTCGTGGGTGAGCGTTTCGGTGTCGTAGCCGATGACGATGTCGGGCTCGTAGGCGATGATCGTCTCGATCGAGATCATTGCGCCGCCGGTCGAGGTGAACTCGGCCTGCAATGCGGGAAGAGCGTCGAGGATGGCCATTTCGTCGGGGGTGTAGTACTCCTCGGAGAAGTCATCGATGCGGGCCACCACACGATCCATGGCGCCGGCAGCAAATAGCAGCGAGGGCGCGGCGGGCTCCATCAGCAACACCCGCTCAGGAGCGGAGTCAAGGGTGAACTCCTGGCCGCAGTTGGTGAAGGTCAGCGGGAATCCGTCGTCCTCAACCGCGCCCTGCTCGTTCTCGACCGGCTCGGTCGCTGCTGGCTGCCCCCCTGTCTCGTCGGAGGCAGGGGCAATCGAGGGGGAGGAGTCGTCGCTGCCTCCGCACGCCGAGGCTACGAGACCCAAGACGACAAGCAGGACGACTGCAGGCAGTCTTGACGCTAACAGTTGCATAGTGTTCCTTTCTCGAGCGCGGTCGCGCTCAGTTGGTGTGAGGGAGTTTTCGGACGAGCGCGACGAGGACCGGCGCACCGAGCACCCCGGTGACTACGCCGATCGGTAGCTCGCGGGGCTGCAAGGCCATGCGGGCCGCGACATCGGCCCAGACGAGGATGATGGCGCCGAGAGCGGCCGACGCCGGGACCAGGTGGCGGTGGATTGGGCCGACGATCCGGCGTGCGATGTGGGGGGCCGCGAGACCGACGAATCCGATACCGCCCGACAGCGACACGGCGAAGCCGACACACAGTGCCACTACGACCACGAGTACAAAACGGGAGCGCTCGGGATTGACGCCGCTCGCCAGGGCGGTCTCGTCGCCGAGTGCGAGGAGGTCGAGTCGGCGACGCCACCAGAATACGAGGGCTACGCCGGCGCCCATGCCGAGGTAGCCGATGGGCAACGTTGACCAGTCGGCGTTCGCAAGCGATCCTAGGAGCCAGAAGACCACCGCTCGGGCGCCTTCGGTGTTGTCGGCGATTAGGATCAGCAGGCTGGTGGTCGCGCTCAGTAGGTAACCGACGGCCACCCCCGCCACAATCATCCGCGAGGGTGTGATCCGACCGGTTGACCGGGCCAGCGTCAACACCAGAGCAAGGGCGCCGAGGGCGCCGAGGAATGCCATTAGCGACACTGACTCCGCGCCCAACCAGGAGCCAACTCCGAACAGGATCGCCGCGGCTGCACCAACGGATGCCCCGGAGCTCACGCCGATGATGTACGGCTCGGCCAGCGGGTTGCGGACCAGTGCTTGGAGAGTCGTTCCCACGACTCCGAGGGCCGTGCCCACGATCCCGCCGAGCAGCACCCGCGGCAGCCGCACCTCCCAGATGATGGCGTCGTCGGTCCTCGCCCAGTTCGCTACGTCGGGCACGCCGATCGTGTAGTGACCGATGATCCTCAGGACTGTCGAAGGTGTCACCGCGACCGGACCGAGCCCGATGGCGACGACCACCGACACGACGGTCATGAGCGCGAGGGCGACAAGTGTGGGCCGCCGACTCCACCGCCAACCGGCGCGGTGGGCTATTCGGGCGCCGTCCCCGGCCGCGGTCTCGAGTTGGGCGGTCACGGATTCGGCGACCCCGACTTCACCGCCATCACGATTCGATCGTCGAAGCGTTGCCAGATCGTGTCGACGTCGGAGAAGCCGGCGCGCCTCACCAGATCACAGAAGCCACGGAGTGTTGGTCGCTGGTCGGCGGCGGTCGACTGTGGTCCACCGTTGTCGCCAGGAGCCTGAGCGTCGAACACCCGGTCGCGCGCCGCGCACAGCGAGACCAGCCCGGCGTCGGCACGGGCACGTTCCCACCACTGGTCCCAGGTGGGCGCTCCGCTGCCCGCCGCGGTTTCGGCGTCCCGGGCTGCAATCCACTCAGCGACGGCGGTCAGCGTGGGCGCCCGCTCATAGCCAAGATGGTCGGCGTTGAGCACCAGACCACCCACCCTGAGCGCTCGGTGGGCGTTGAGAAGGGCTTGGCTCAACTCGTCCTCCGACAGCCAGTGCAGCGCTGTCGAGGAACACACCACATCCACCCCACCGGTAAGGACATGGTCAATCCACGCCGGGTCGGCGGCATCGCACTCGATCATCCGGACACGACCGGGCTCGAACTGGTCCGCCACCTGGCGCGCCAGGTGAATCAGGACGGGATCGATGTCGACGCCTACGTAGGTCGCGAAGGGGAACCGCCGAAGCAGCCGCTGGCCGATGGCCGCCGGACCGGCGCCGAGATCGACCACGACCGGGTCTGGACGTCCCGACGACATGGCAAGCCACTCCACGACGCTGAGCAGCGCATCGAACCGCTCCTCGCGCGCCGCGTTGTAGGTTTCCTGTTGTCGATCCCAGGCCTCAAGAAGTGACATGAGGGGGGAGTGTAATGAGAATGAGTCTCATTCTCATAATGAGATGGGGGTGTGTGCAGACCATCGCCGAACGGTCCAAGCGTGAGGCCACCGATGGGTGCCCGGTGCGGCATGTGGGTTTGAATCCCACCGGGTACCCGGGTTCCCGCAACGATCTCGACCGTTCCGGCTTGTTCCGGACTACCGATGGATACGGTCCTGTGTTGCGCCTGACGGCTTGGATGCGGCCGCTTGCTCCTGCCGCTGGGCGCAAGCATCGATCTGCCAGGCTCCCAGCGGATTTGTCCAGTGCCGACTCGTATGGAACGCTGCACCATGGCACGTATCGAAGTGATTCCCGACGACTCCTGGGACGGCGCGCTCGGCGAGCTCTACCCCCGGGTTGTCGATCGCGCGTACGGCCGCGTCGACAACATCCTCGCCGTGCACTCCCTCAACCCCCGCGGCATGGCTGCGCACCAGGGGCTGTACGAGTCGGCGATGGCCGGCACAGCGACGCTCCGTAAGGTCGAGCGGGAGATAATCGCCCTGGTCGTGAGCCTCGAGAATGACTGTCACTACTGAGTCGTCCACCACCGGCGCGGTCTGCGCCGGCTGATCCACGACGACGAGCTTGTCGCAGAGATCGAACGGGACTGGGAGACAGCCGCCCTGTCACCCAAGCGGAGGTCGATGCTGAGGTTCGCGGTCAAGCTGACGACGGCGCCGGGCGCGATGGACGACGCCGACGTCGAGGATCTTCGATCGGCCGGTTTCTCTGATCGTGACATCCTCGACATAGTCGAGGTCGTCGGCTACTACGCGTACGCGAACCGGGTTGCCGACGGTCTCGGCATCGAGACCGAACCCTGGATCAGCGACTGAAACGTCACGAGCCACCAGAGGTCCGTGACTGTGGGGTCGGGTAGCTGAGCCGGACCAGGGGGATCGCCCGGTCGGTGCGCTCCTGGTACCGCGCGTAGCGAGGAGCGCCCGCGATCCGCGCCTCCCACAACTCCTCCCGCTCAGCACCGGTGAGGTCTCCGCCACCGCCGGGAGGATTCGCCCCCTGTCCTGCACTTTCACGTCGTGGTTGGCTACGAGATTGTGGTACCAGGCCGGGTGGCGATCGGCGCCGCCGAAGGACCCGACCACCACCATCGAGTCGCCGTCGGGCAGGTGGCTGAGGCACACCGTGTGCGGCCTGGTGGAACGGCGGCCGGTGGTGCGAAGGAGGATGCAAGGCATCCCGTCGACCCGGCCGCCGACCCTGCCCCCGGTCAGCCCGTACAGAACGACGTGGATGCGCGAGATCCACGGGATGAGCCAGTGCGGAGGTGTCCAGTCGCTGACGCTCGGGCGACTCATCCCCTTCTCCCTCGTATCGCCGCAGGACGATCGTCCTTCAGGGCGGGGTCCCGGTCCGTGTCGGGGCGACGCCACGGCTCTCTGCGTTCCTGCTACACCTGCAGGACACGTCGCAGCGAGGACAGGCTCCGCCGCAGGTTAGGCCGGATCTCGGACACCGGCATTTCCGCTGTAGAGCCAGCGATCCGGGTCCAACTCGACCTGTAGCGTGGGGCCTGGCCGCTGCGTTGATCGAATCGCTCAACTGCCTGCGCAGGGCGTGCGTCGGGCAGTGGCGCGTGAGAGGTGAAAGGGCACATGGTTAGGAGACTCGTCTGGGTTGGTGTGCTCGCCGTGATGCTGGTGGGCGGGGTCGCTGCGGTCGGGGGAGGGGCGGAGAACAGGTTCGCAGACGATGACGGATCTGTCCATGAGCCGGCGTTGGGAGCTCTCGGCTGGACTGGGGTGGTTGCGGGGACCGAATGCGGTCCGGCAGCGATCTGCCCCGAAGTCCCACTTGACCGCTGGACGATGGCCGTGTGGCTGGCGCGCGCCAGGCAGTATCCGTACGGTGACCTGTGGCGCGGGCTGTCCTTCGCCGACTGGCGGGCGATTGTCGATGCCTACATGGAGGCCCCACTGCACGAGCGCGATCCCGTCGAGGAGACCCGGTTCGCCGATGTGGATGCCGCCGATTGGAGGGCGACCTACGTGGAGGCGGTCGCCGCGAATGGGATCGTCTCGGGATGCAGGGCGGACCCACCGGAGTTCTGTCCCGACTGGTCCGTGACCAGGGGGCAGGTGGCCGCCGTCCTGGTCCGCGCCTTCAACCTCGAGGGGGCCGACGCTGCGCTCGCGTTCACGGACATCGCCGGTGATGCCCACGAGGTGAGCATCCGGCAGTTGGCGAGCGCCGGGGTCACGGTCGGATGCGCGACGGAGCCTCTACGGTTTTGCCCCGGGGCTCCGGTTACCAGGGGCGAGATGGCGACCTTCCTCGTGCGGGCGATGGGACGCGCATGGGCGCTTCCCGACCCGAATCCCGGCGACACGGTCGACTGCGAGGACTTCGAGACCCAGGGGGAAGCCCAGGTGTTCTTCGACAGCTACTACCTCTACTACGGGGATGTGGCGATGCTCGACGATGGAGACAGGCCTCTGGTGGCGTGCGAGTCATTGCCGGCGACACCGTGGCGGTACTTGAAGGTCATCGACTCCGAGGGTGAGGTGTCGCCGTGGGTCGGGGTGTGGGCCGCTACGGATGGGGCAGCCGCGCGGGGACAGCGTGCTCACCTGGGCGTGGACTGCGGTCAGCCGTTCCTGAGACTGGGAGACGGGCCCGTCGCCGGGGATCGGGTCTCGGTCGAGTTCGAGTTCCACCCGGGCGGCGAGCTGTCGAGCGAGTCGTGGGCAGTGTCCCGGGAGGGTGCCGACAGGTTCCTCCTGATGGGCTTCGAGGGTGACTTCTACCAGCAACTCTGGGCTGGCGGCGGGGAGGAACTCCGCATCCGGGTCGGTTCCTACGACTACCGCTTCGGAGTGGCCGACTACGCGGCGGCCCTGGATTGGCTCAGCGACCGATGTATGACCGACGCGAAGTCGGATCAGGGGGGATGGCCGTACTGGACAAGTCCCGGATGGGCTTGACCTCCACTCAGGGTAATGCGGAGTCCGCCGGGACGGACCCTCCGAGGGCCTGAACCTGGGCGGACGGGCGCCTGGAGACCCCAACACCCATGCGGAGACCGGAAACGACCCGATCTAACCCCGACTACCGATCACCAACGACTGACTACCGACTACCGACCAGAAACTAGTCGCCTAGTCGACCGTCCAGGTGCCGAGGCTGGTGAGCAGCTTGGATAGGTCCCCGTTGCCGCGGGCCGCCTTGGACCGGGTGACCGCTTCCTGGAGGGCGTCATCGTAGACAGGCCGGTAGACGTCTCGGAAGATGCCTATGGGCGTCGGGCCGTAGGGTCCGTGGGCCAGGCGGGACAGGGCGAAGGCCTGGGAGGCGTCCTCGGCGTGGGCGTCGTGGACGATTATCTGCGACGGGCTGACCGAGGCCCGGTCGACGATCACCGCCCGGCCGCCGTCCCATACCACGGCCTTCTCCTTGTTGGCCCCGAACACGATCGGCTGGCCGTGAACGAGGTCGATCCGGTTGGCGTAGCGCTCCTTCTTGCCGGTCAACTGGATGAAGGCCTTGTCGTTGAACACGTTGCAGTTCTGGTAGATCTCGATGAGGGCGGAACCGCGGTGGGAGTGGGCCGCCTTCAGCATGGCGGTAGTGTGCTTGCGGTCCATGTCGAGGGTCCGGGCCACGAAGGAGGCCTCGGCGCCCAGCGCCAAGCTGACCGGGTTGAACGGGTAGTCGATCGACCCGGCCGGCGACGACTTGGTGGCCTTGCCGGGTTCGGATGTGGGCGAGTACTGACCCTTGGTCAGCCCGTAGATCTGGTTGTTGAACAGCAGGATCGTCATGTCGATGTTGCGCCGCAGGGCGTGGATCAGGTGGTTGCCGCCGATCGACAGGAGGTCCCCGTCGCCTCCCACCACCCACACCGACAGCGCAGGGTTGGCCACGGCCACGCCGGTAGCGATGGCCGGGGCACGGCCGTGGATGGCGTGCATGCCGTAGGTGTTCATGTAGTAGGGGAAACGCGCCGCGCACCCGATGCCGGAGACGAAGACGACGTTCTCCCGCTTGATGTCGAGTCCCGCGAAGAAGTTCTGGACCGCGGCGAGGATCGTGTAGTCACCGCAGCCGGGGCACCAACGTACCTCCTGGTCGGTCTGGAAATCAACCCGTGTGTAGCTCATCGGCCTGTTATCTCCATGATCTTGGCGGCTATCTCACCGGATGTGAACGGAACCCCCTCCACCTTGTTGTAGGAGATGACGGGCCGGACGAACTCCGCCTTGATCATCCGGGAAAGCTGCCCGTTGTTCAGCTCAGGGATCAGCACCTTCTCGTAGCTGCTGAGGACGGTGGGCATGTTGGGAGCGAAGGGGCTGAGGTACCGGATCCGGGCATAGGCGACGTTGCAGCCCTGCTTCCTGGCGTTGCCCACCCCGGCCTTCACCGCCGAGTAGGTCGAGCCCCAGCTCAGCACCAGCAGGTCTGCCCCGCCGGGATCGTCGACCTCCACCTCGGGGATGTCGTTGGCGATGTTCGCCACCTTCCACGCCCTGATGTCGGTCATGAGCTGGTGGTTGGCAGGGTCGTAGGAGACGTTCCCCGTCACCTCCTCCTTTTCCAGGCCTCCGATGCGGTGCTCGAGGCCGGGCATCCCCGGGACGGCCCACCTCCGGGCCATGGTCTGGAGGTCTCGCAGGTAGGGCAGGAAGTTGTCGCCGGCGTTCGGCCCGGTCGCGAACGGGACCTCGAGCCCGGGGAGGGATCCGATGTCTGGCAGCCTCCACGGCTCGGAGCCGGTGGCGATGTAGCCGTCGGAGAGCAGGATGACCGGCGTCATGAACTTGACGGCGATCCGGGCTGCTTCGATGGCCACCTCGAATGCGTCCGACGGGGACGATGCAGCTACCACCGGGAGGGGCGACTCGCCGTGGCGGCCCCACACCGCCAGGAAGAGGTCGGACTGCTCGGGCTTGGTCGGGAGACCGGTGGACGGTCCGCCCCGCTGCACGTCGACGATGATCATGGGCATCTCGGTTATGACCGCCAGACTGATGGTCTCGCCCTTGAGTGACAGGCCCGGCCCGCTGGTGCCGGTGACAGCCAGCGACCCGGCGAAGGCGGCACCGAGCGCGGCGCCGGCCGCCGCGATCTCGTCCTCGGCCTGGAAGGTCTTGACCCCGAAGTTCCGGTGGCGCACCAGCTCATGGAGTATCTCGGAGGCGGGGGTGATCGGGTAGGAGGCGTAGAACAACGGCAGGCCGGACAGTTGCGAGGCTGCCACCAGTCCCCACGACAGAGCGGCGTTGCCGTTCACGTTCGTATAGACGCCCGGGGGGAGTGCAGCCGGCCGGACCTCGATCTGGCGGGCGAGGGTCTCGGTGGTTATCCCGTAGTTGTAGCCGGCCTTGAGAGCTGCGAGGTTGGCGTTCATGACCGGCTCGATGCGGCCGAACTTCTTCTTTACCCAGTCGGCCGTCACGTTGGTGTCGCGCCCGAACATCCACAGCAGGAGCCCCAGGGCGAGGAAGTTCTTCGAGCGGAGCACCGCCCGCCCGCTCACACCCGAGCCCTTGACGGCTTCCTTGGTGAGGGTCTCCATCGGTACTCGGTGGACGTCGAAGCCGGAGAGGGTGCCGTCTTCTAGGGGGCTGGTCTCGAACCCGGCCTTGTAGAGGTTGCGCTCGTCGAAGGCTTCCTCGTTGATGATCAGTATCCCGTCCTGGCGCAGGTCCTTGAGGTGGACCTTGAGGGCGGCCGGGTTCATGGCCACCAGCACCCCGGGCCGGTCGCCCGGAGTCAGGATGTCCCAGTCGGCTATCTGGAGCTGGAAGGACGAGACGCCGGGTAGGGTGCCGGCCGGAGCGCGGATCTCGGCCGGGAAGGTGGGCAGGGTGGCCAGATCGTTCCCGAAGTTTGCGGCAGCGTCGGTGAACCGGTTGCCGGCCAGCTGCATCCCGTCGCCTGAGTCGCCGGCGAAACGGATCACCATACGATCCTGGTTTACGACCTGAATGCCCCCGTTCGGCCCCGCCGCCCCGGGGTCTGGCTGACCGGGGCCCGCTGCGTAGTTCTCGCTATCCACTTCCTTGACTCTCTCTCAACGCGCGTGCGAGCGCTCTCCCGGGCGTTTCGGAGTGGTCAGCAACGTCGTCGGCCCGGTCCGAATTCCCCGGCGAGGCGCATGCGGCCAAGTGTACCCTGCCCGGCTGCCTTTCCGGTACTCGAATCCATTCGCAACTTCCCCGCCACCGGGCGTTTCCGGCCGGACATGGGAACGTACCGGATTTAGCCGGGCGGGGGTCTCGATGCCACCAGCCCGAGGCGCTCCAGTGCTTCCCCGACATCGAGCACGAACTCCTCCTCCCCCCAGGGGGCGATCAACTGGACGGCAGGTGGAGGCGTCCCGCCGTCTACGAGGGGCAGGGAGATGGCCGCGCAGCCCAACACGTTTACCAGGGATGTGAAGCCGCCCAGTACGTCGCCGGTCCAGTGGGGTTTCCCGCCGACCACGATCTCAGCGACCCCGATCGTCTTGCGGTTGTGGCCGACCGTCGGCGTCAGGATCAGGTCGTATCCGGAGAACATCCTCCGGGCCGCCTGGACCACTCCGGCCTTCCATCGCAGCGCCCGCGTGTACTCGTCGATGGTGGTGCGCATCGCCGTCTCCACGCGCTCGCGGGCTTCAGGTCCGTATGGCTTGTCGGGGTCGTCGATCCATTGCCTGTGGACGGCGGCTGCCTCGGCGGCGGACAGCGCGACGCGGATCGGATCCGGTACCAACG
Organism: Candidatus Spongiisociaceae bacterium; assembly: GCA_965219685.1. GTDB lineage: Bacteria > Actinomycetota > Acidimicrobiia > Spongiisociales > Spongiisociaceae > JAPPFW01. The sequence goes on from CBDCOH010000002.1 coordinate 4,248,345, forward strand.
ACCGGTCCCGAACCGGTTCGACCCTCGGGCCGGCCTCCTTCAGCCGTTCGCAGAACGTTTCGAACGACGTTCGGATCTCATCGGATGTCGGTACCCACTCGAGCCACTCGACCGGCACGGCCACCCGGATCCGATCGAGCGAGCGGAGCCGCCGACCTTGCCGGTCCATGGGGTCGGACCAGGGATCGCTGCGGTCGAACCCCTTCATGGCCGTGTACACGAGGCGGGCGTCTGCGCAGGTGGTGGCCAGCGGTCCCACGGTGTCCATCGATCCCGCCAGAGGGAACACCCCGGTGAGAGGGACCCGGCCGTGAGTCACCTTGAGACCGACGACGCCGCACAGCGCGGCCGGCACCCGGACCGAGCCGCCGGTGTCCGTTCCTATGGCGGCCGGGGCCATGCCCGCCGAGACGGCGACGGCCGATCCCCCGGACGACCCGCCCGGCGACAGGTTCCGGTCCCAAGGGTTGCGAACCACTCCGAACCAGGGATTCTCGGACGAGCCCCCGTACGCGAACTCGTCGAGCCCGGTGCGGCCCATGATGATCGCCCCGGCCGCCTCCAGCCGGTCGACCGCCGGGGCCGACACGGCGGCTTCCTTCCGGTAGAAGCCCGATCCGGCGGTGGTCACGTGCCCGGCGTGGTCGACCAGGTCCTTGAGGGCGATCGGGACGCCGGCCAGGGATCCGGTGAGGGACCCGGCGTCGACCAGGTCGGCCTGACGCAGCGCGCCGTCGGGGTCGAGTTCGGTGAAGGCGTTGAGGTCCGGGTTGAGGGTCTGGGCTGTCCCGAGGTAACCCTCCACCACCTCGCGGGCGGTTCTGGCACCGGTGTGGACCGCCCGGACGATGGACTCGACAGGGCCTTCCACGGTCACCCGGCTACCAGACCAGTTCGGCGGTCTCCGGGTAGATCATTATCCAGAGCCTCCCCGGAGGCACCGTGATCGGATTACCGCGGGGATCCGTGATCCTGAACCATTCGCCGGCGCTCTCCCGTCTCCAGCGGCCCTCCGAGTACCGTCCCTGCCCGAACACGATCGCCCGGTTCTCACCCACCGTGTTCCAGGCCGGCACGCACGAACCCTCCCCCGGTGGGCAGTCCGTGTAACGCTCCGCCATGAGCACGATGAGCACGTCTGCTCCTATCTGGCCGGTGTCGTCACCGTCCCGGCTCCTCCAGAGGTGCGGTTCGCCGTCCGACGACCGCAGGTATCTGGTCCCGTCCCAACGCCACACGACGTCGACATCATCGCTCCAGTCGAAGAAGATGTAGCTGGCGGTCGCCCCCACGGGACCGCTCAGGTCTCCCCGGTTGAAGAGGGTCGGCGGAGCCTTGCGCCCGTAGCCCCGTTCGGCTGACACCCGGCGGGCCTCGTAGGTGTCGACGTACAGGTTGTGGGGCGCCCTCCGCTCATTCCAGCGGGCGGTCAGGGGAGGGCCGAGGTCGCCGATCAGCGGTACGTCGTTCCTGGTTATCTTGCCGGTGATCCATGGTTGGCCGCCACTGATCAGCAGCACACCCTCCAGGGGCCTCACCAGGGTCCAGTCGGTGGGCCGGGCCGAGCGCATGGGTCCTACCCAGTCGGAGTCGGAGTTGTGGAACAGGGCGATGAACCTGGTTAGACCGCCCTCGACCACCAGTTCGTACACCGCGTCGGCCTTCTCGATCCCCGACTGCGGTTGGGCGTTCCAATGGTTGTCCATCTTGACGGCCACCAGCTTGCGGTCGAGGAGGTTCACGTCTGTCACCGGTAGCCCGGTCACGGGTGAGACCGGGCCCGAGTAGGCGGTCGTCGTGGGCCCGGCGGTGGTCTCCGTGGGGGACTCCTCGTCGCTGGTGGACCCGGCGGTGGTCTCGGTAGTGGGCTCGTCGGCCGTGCTGGATCCGTCGGCGGCGGCGGGTGCGGCGACGGTGGTACCGGTGCCGGCCGGCGCCGTATCGGCGGGCGATTCCTCCGCCGGCTGTGCCGGCGCTTCGCCGGTCGTATCTACCGCGCCGCTCTCGGCACCGGGCTCCCCCGCCGCGGTGGCGGTGGTCGTGCCCGAGGACGCGGCCGTGACGGAAGGAGTCGGGGCAGGATCCTCACTGCCACACGCGACCACCAGGAGCAGCCATACGATCAGTCCGGCTAACAGTTTTCGCGACATTGCGCTCAGAGTGTCTCAGAAACGGACTGCCAATTGCAACGACCTAATGGTGAATGGTGAATGGTGAATGGTGGCTGGTGGCTGGTGGCTGGTGGCTGGTGGCTGGTGAATGGTGAATGGTGAATGGTGAATGGTGAATGGTGAATGGTGAATGGTGAATGGTGAATGGTGAATGGTGAATGGTGAATGGTGAATGGTGAATGGTGAATGGTGAATGGTGCCAACTCTTGACGGTACTCGACCACCGAGCTAGATCCTTGTCACGATGAGCCATGAGGCGTGGTAGTCGTTCACCGGCAACCGTGCAACCGGCCCCGCTACGGGAGTCGCCGAACTCCCCGGAGTGGCCAGTAGCGGGCTACGGCCACCGAGTGGATCTTCGCGCGGGTGATCGGGCCGGTGGACCGGCTGTCGTGCGCGGAGTCCGACCGGTTGTCTCCGAACACGAAGAATGAATCCTGCGGTACCGGCCAGTGACCGTCCGGCCGGGTGGCGGCGGTCCACCAAGGATCGTCGAAGGGTGCCCCGTCGATCATGAGCACTCCCGCCTCGACGGTCACCGTCTCCCCGGGGAGTCCGATGACCCGCTTGACGAGGTAGCGGTCGCCGGTCCGGTACACGACGACATCCCCGCGCCCCGGTGCGCGGCCGTTGCGGATGCGGCGGGTCAGCAGGTAGTCACCGGGCGCCAGGAGGGGTTCCATCGAGTGGTCGGCCACCTCGAAGCGGCTGAAGCGGGTCCGGAACCATGCGAACAGGGCGAGTGACGTGATGATGGCGTTCGGCTCCTAGCGGTAGGGCGGGAGAGGAGAAGTCCGGTTGCGCCGGTGGGCCGGCGGCGAGTGTATTGTCAGGCGGGCAATACAACTAACCCCGAAGGAGACGACATGGGGATCTTCAAGCCGTCGAAGCTGGCCCACGCCCACTGCGACTTGTTCTGTGGCGTGTACGACCCGGCCCAGGCCCGGATCGAAGCCGAGTCGGTCTTGCAGGCCGCCAAGAAGTACCACGGCAGCGACGACGAGGTCTTCCGGTCCCGGTGCATCGCCGTCAAGGAATCGCAGGCCGAGTTGGTCAAGCATCACCTGTCGGTGCTCTGGACCGACTTCTTCAAGCCCCACCACCTGGAGAGGTTCCCGGAGTTGCACGGCATGTTCTGGAACGCCATCAAGGCGGCGGGGGATGCCAAGAAGTCGACAGACCCGGCCGCAGCTGAGGATCTGATCGCGCAGATCGATGGCATAGCCGACGTGTTCTGGCAGACGGACGAGTCCGCCAACGTAGGTCTCTACCCGCCTTCCTGAACACCGGGGGGTAGCAGTTCGGGAGCCGGCTGGCGAGCGGCGGTCTCTACTCGCCGACCAGATCCCGGCGCCTCAGTAGGGTTCCGGTCAGCATCACCGAGATCAACGCCATGGCTGCCACCTTGGCGGCGGCCCCTCCCGCTCCGACCGTCACCCGGCCGAGTACCTGATCCACCGAGTCGTACGTGTCGGGTGTCACGGCCGCGAAGTCGGCCCAGGCGGACAGGACCGTGCGGTAGATGGAGGATGCCTGGATCCCCTCGATGATGCTGGCGAGGATCCCCTCCCATAGGAACAGGTAGCCGAGCCCGACCAGTGTCGCCCGGTTCAGCACCAGCCCGAGCGGCACGAACAGGGCAGCCGAGGCGAGGCTCTGGACGGCGACACCGGCGGTGGTGGCGATCCCGAGGGACCAGTCGCCGCTCATGAGCGCGGCTACCAGCCAGGTGGTGAGCACGCCCGCCTCCAGGATGACGAAGGACGAGATGGCGGCGGCGATAAGCGCGCCGAGTGCGATGACCGGGCGTGACACCGGCTTCATGAGCAGGAAGGGAAGGGTTCGGGCTTTTCGCTCCTCGCCCAGCGCCGCGGTGGACACCACGAGGGCGGCCACGGGGTAGAGGGTGCCCATTCCCAGGGTGAAGGTGACGTTGTGGTACATCTCGGCTGCGAAGTCCTCCGAACGGCTCAGGGACACGAGGAAGATCAGCGGAGCCGGCGAGGCCGTGAGCAGGAACATGACGATCGACCGCCGGAGTCTCATCAGTCGGCCGGCTATCGAGCCCACGATCAGGAACAGGGCCTTCATCCCAGGTCCACCAGGTAGCGGAAGACGCTGTCCAGCGACTCGTCCTCGGGGGATACCTTGGTGATCCGGGCGCCGGCTTCGCGAGCGGCCATCGCGATGTCCTCGCCGAGAGCGCGGGCGTCGCCGGTCCTGATCTCGACCCCGGCTGCGTCGACCCGGACCGCCTCCACCCACTCGCCGGCGAGCAGCCTACGCGCCAGCGGTCTCGGCCGGTCGGTGTCGATCCGGATCCGGCGGGGCTTGTCGGACATGGCGTCGCGCAGCGCCGCCACCGTTCCCGCCGCCGCCACGCGGCCGTCCACCATCGCCACCACCCTGCCCGCCATGCGCTCCACCTCGGCCAGGACGTGGGACGAGACGATGATCGTGCGGCCCTCCTGTCCGAGGCTCACGAGCAACTCGATCAGGCGGGCGCGCTGGATCGGATCGGTGCCGTTCAGGGGCTCGTCGAGCAGCAGCACCTCCGGGTCGTGGACCAGCGCGGCCGCCACCTTGGCCCGCTGCCTCATGCCCTTGGAGTAGGTCGACAGCCGCCGGTCGGCGTCCCTGGTCAGATGCACTGTCTCCAGTGCATGTCGAGCGGCCGCCGGCGCCCTGTCGGCCTTCGACATGGCCGCGCTCCACTCGACGAAACGCCGGGCGGTCATGTGCCCGTACACGGCTTCGTCCTCCGGCACGAACCCCAACTGCCTGTAGACGCCGTGCTTCTTCCTCGGCGGGAGTCCGAGGATGGTCGCCTTACCCGACGACGGTGCCAGCAGGCCGGCGAGGACCCGCAAGAGGGTGGTCTTCCCGGCCCCGTTCGGTCCCAGCAGGCCGGTGACGCCCGGTCCGAAGGAGCAGTCCACCTCCGACACGGCCACCTTCGCTCCGAACCATTTCGACAGGCGGCTCGCCACCACGGTGGCCTCCTCCACGTGGAGGGCGTCGGTCGTCCCGCCGCGGGCGGTCACGTCAGCCTGCGGTAGCGCCAACCGACCAGGGCCATGCTGAGCACGGCGAGGCCGACCACCACGGCCAGGGACACGCCCGGGCCGAACCCGGCCTGGGCGGGTATCCACTCGGCTGACTCGTGGACCCCGAAGATCCAGTCCCGTATGTACCGGGGGTGCTGCTCGGTGGCCAGCAGGCTCGCCCAGCGGGTCCCGGGCGCGTCCTCGACGGCTTCCTGCATGAACAGCGCCACCAGGTTGAGTCCCAGCGATCCGGCCAGGAAGGCTGCGGCGGCGCCCCCCACCCGGTTGACGAAGGCGGCTGTCAGGAAGCTGAGGGAGGCGTGCAGCACGAAGTAGCCGAGCGCCGCCAGCGGGACCTGCCAGAGGATGTCGGTGGTCCGGCCGAGGTAGGAGAGGAAGCCTTCTTTGGAGAGGGCGGCCATCCCGAGGTGGAGGAGGAGTTGGGGGACCAGCCAGAAGCTGAGGATCACGGCGGCGTAGGCGAGCGCCTTGCCCAGGAGGTAGTCGCGGATGGCCAGCGGTCGTGAGAAGTAGACGTTGAGAACCCCGTCGGCCCGGTCGGGTATGAGCAGTTGCGCGCCCGCGTACGCGGCGAACAGCAGTGCCACCACGGAAATGAAGTCGAAGTACCCGCGGTAGCGGGGGACGAGATCGTCTGGACCCTCGGAGACGGGTATCTGGGACGTGGCCCACGAGATGGCCACCAGGACCACCACCGACGCCAGCGCCAGGACGATCAGAGCCCAGGGGAGCAGTTTGCGCTTCGCCTTGCGACGCAGCCCGATGACCCTGCGGAACCCCTCCCTCACGATGGCCCGGATGGCTCCGCGCCGACCCGTACGGGCCCCTTCGTAATGCCGGTAGCCGCGGTCGACGATGATCGCTTCGTCGCGAGCCTCGGCGCGGGGTTCAGCCATTCGCTTTCCTCGCCGCAGCAAGCAGGACATCTTCCAGGCGGCTCAGGCTGGTCCCCAGCCTCCGCACCGATGACCCGGACGACTCAAGACCGTCGCGCAACAGTTCGAAGGCGTCCTCCGACGGGCTGGTGACGGTCACCACCGCACCCTCCAGCGTGACGTCGATGCCCCGGTGCGAGAGGGTGTCGACGAGCGGTCCGGGGTCGCCGAACACCTCCACGGACACCCGGTCCCCCTCGCCGGGAGGGTCGAGGGGCGCCGAGTGGATCATCTGTCCCACATCGAGCATCACCACCCAGTCGCAGGTCCGCTCGATGTCGTCGAGGATGTGGGACGAGAACAGCACGTTCATGCCGAAGCGGCGGAAGCGCCCTATCAACTCCAGCATCTGGTCCCGCCCGGCGGGGTCGAGCCCGGAAGCAGGCTCGTCGAGGAGGACCAGGTCCGGATCGTGGACAATGCTCTGGGCCAACTTCACACGCTGCTGCATCCCGGTCGAGAAGTCCCCGAGATAGCGGAAGCGCTCCTCGTGCAGTCCGACCAGGAAGAGTGTCTCCGACGCCCTCCGGCGGGCTTCGACCGGGGGGATACCCGCCAGTTCCGCGGCATACGCGACGAAATCGGCGGCGGTCTGGTCGAGCGGGAGGCACCTGCCCTCGGGCATGTAGCCGATCCGCGCCCGCAGTCCGGCTGGATCGTCCTCCACAGCCTTACCGAATACCGAGACCTCGCCGTACGTGGGCCTGATCAGGCCGAGTACCAGCCTGATGAGGGTGGTCTTGCCGGCCCCGTTGGCGCCTATCAGGCCCGTGACGCCGGGGGGGACATCCAGGTCGACCTCCTCGAGCGCCCGGATGTTCCCGTAGTGCTTGTACAGCCCGCGTGCCTCGATGATGGGCGCGTCGGCCTCCGGCAGCTTCGGTTGCCCGGTCACTGTCGGGTGGGTCCGGCGACCGCGCCTGGGTTCATCACGAAGTTCCTTTCGGGAGCAGTTCAAGTTGTTCGGGCCGTGACCGTCGGATGAGCGGCGCGGGCATGAGCCTCACTGTTCATCGGATCGAGCGACTCGTCAATGGGGGATCACCCTCGCGAAACCCTGAGCCTCAAGGAACTTCGGGAGACTTCCCCGGAGATGACCTTATCGTACCGACGCTGCTACCCGGACAGGCTCGCGATCGAGGCGGTTCGAGGTGTCGAACCAAAGGGATCCGGTGCCCCGGTAACCGGTCAGCAGGACCTACCGCTCCTGCTTTGTGGCGGGCATTCGCACCGGTATCATCTCCCGTCCGTCTGTTTGGACGACCGGTCTGCGATCCACGCGCGAACCCGCGTCAGTACGTCCTTGGCCCATCTGAACTCGGTGGACCACAGGAGCAGGCCGGCCACGAGGAATACCGTGCCGGGAAGGACGGGCAGGGCGAAACCAGCCAAGCCGAGGAGGACGAGCAACCCTCCGGCGATAGCCACGAATGCCCTTCGGACGTTTCTCTGAACGTTCATCGCTTCTTACGGCGCTCCCTACCTAGGCTCGTCTCAGCCGCGGCCTGCCGTCTCTACCTTCCGGTAGAGGGGTGATACCGATCCCAGGGTGGTTCCGGCGGGCACCGGAGCGCCGACCCATCCCTGCTCCGCGACGGCTCCCGGAAGGCCCAGCATGGAATGGAGCCGTTGGGTGGTCACCGGGAGGTAGGGAGCCAGCGCCACTTTCAGGTGGTTGATGGCGTCCAGAGCGGTCTTCAGCACCGTTGCCGTGCGCTCGAGGTCCGTCTTGGCCGTCTTCCAGGGCTCGGTGGCGTTCAGGTAGGCGTTGATCTGCCCGGCGGTTTCCATGGAGCTCCGCAGTCCGGCCCTCAATTCGACCTTCTCGACGCGGTCGGCCACCCGGTCCAGGAGCTGCGTGGCTGCTAGCCGGACCGCGCGGTCCTCCGGCGCTTCGTCGCCGGGCTCGGGAATCCGGCCTCCGAAGTTGGACCGGGTCATCGACAGCACCCGGTTGACGAGGTTGCCCCAGGTGGCGACCAACTCGTCGTTGATGCGGCGGTCGATTTCGTCCTCGGTCATCTCGGTGTCGCTGTTCTCCGGGAGGTTGGCGGCCAAGGCATAGCGGAGGGAGTCGGGTTCGTAGATGTCCAGCGCCCCGCCGACGGTGAGGCCGATTCCCCGGCTGGCCGATGCCTTGCCTCCCCGGAACGTAACGTACTGGTTGGCGGGAACGTTGGTTGGGAGTTCCAGGCCGCCGTAGCCGAGCAGCATGGCGGGCCAGATGATGGTGTGGAAGGGGATGTTGTCCTTGCCGATGAAGTAGTAGTGCTCGGCGTCGGGGTTCTCCCACCAGTCCTTCCACGCTTCGGGAGTTCCCTGGATCTGGGACCACTCCTTCGAGGCCGACAGGTAGCCGATCACCGCGTCGAACCAGACGTAGATCTTCTTGCCGGGTCCCAGACCCTCGACCGGGATGTCGATTCCCCAGTCGATGTCGCGTGTGATGGCCCGGTCCTGCAGCCCCTCCTCGATCCACCCGAGCGAGAAGTTGAGCACGTGCTTGCGCCAGCCTTTCCGGGAGTGCAGCCACTCCTCCAGCCGGTCGGAGAAGTCGGGCAGGCGCAGGTAGAAGTGGTCGGTCTTGCGGCTCACCGGGGTGGCGCCCGACAGCTTGGAGCGGGCGTCGATCAGGTCCACGGGATCGAGGGTCCGCCCGCACGAATCGCACTGGTCGCCCCGCGCCTCGCCGTACGCGCAATGCGGGCAGGTTCCCTCCACGTAGCGGTCGGGAAGGAAGCGACGCGACTCCGGATCGTAGAACTGTTCGGAGGTGCGCCGTTCGATGTATCCGTTCTCGTGCAGCGTGCGGAAGATGTCCTGGGTCACCTCGTGGTGGTTGGGAGTGCCGGTCATGGTGAACAGTTCCCACTGGATCGCCAGGTCCTCCCAGTTGGCCACGAACTCGGCGTGGTAGCGATCGACGATCTCCTGGGGCGTCACCCCTTCCTGGTCGGCCCGCACCGTGATCGGCGTCCCGTACACGTCGCTCCCCGACACCATCAGGACCCGGTCACCGGCGAGCCGGTGGTAGCGGGCGAAGATGTCGGCCGGGAGGTAGGCGCCGGCCAGGTGGCCCAGATGGCGCGATCCGGATGCGTAGGGCCAGGCGACGGAGACGAGGATATGTCGGTTCATGGGCCGCAGGGTAACGGAGGGGCAGGGTTACTCGCTAGCCGCGATTCGCCCGACTCCGTGTCGGATCACCCTTCCGCCTACGATTGGAGCATGAGGGTTGGGGTGGCCTTCCTGGCCGGGCTGGTGGCCACGCTGTTCTTCCTGGACCTGCTGCGCGCATACCGCCGGTCGCGGCGGCCGCACACCGCGGCCTACATGGCCGGAATCGGGTTCTTCGCCGTTGCGACCTGGGCGCTGTTCGCCGGTTCGGTCTTCGGTTGGACTTCGGCCAGCTACCGGGCCTTCTTCCTGTTCGGCGCCATCGTCAACATCCCGGTCCTGGCGCTGGGGTCGATGTTCCTGGTCGTCGGGCCGCGAGCCGGTCATGCCATGCTCCTGGCTCTGTTCCCCTTCTTCGCCATCTCGATACCGATGACCCTCGCGGAGCCGTTCGACGCCGGCTCCCTGCCGGCGGACGGGGTACCGGGCGGTCGGGAACTCTGGGCGGAGATGTTCGGCCCCCGGCTGTGGGCGGCGATCGGGGGCGGGATGGGAGCCACCATCATCATCGTGCTCGCGCTGGTGTCGGTCGTCCGCTTCTGGCGCAGGAACCGCCGCTTGGTGTCGGGCAACATGCTGATCGTGGCGGGCACCCTGGCCGCCTCAACGGGGGGGACCATCCTGGCTCTCGGCATCGACTGGGGGTTTTCTGCCTCGCTGTTACTGGCGGCGACCCTCATCTGGGCAGGCTTCCGGGTAGCCGTAAGCGCCCGCCGCGCGGTGTCGATGTCATCTGGGCGGGAGGCAACTCCGGTCCGGCGGGATTGATCCTTAGCATGGAGTAGGCAGGGGCCCGCGCCAAGATCTATCTATTACTAATAGTTATAGGCCTATAATTTAATAGGGTCGAGTCCAGTTAAGGAAAACTGAACAGATGGACCGCGGAGAGACGGGACGCTACGAGGTCACTTCTCACGGGGGCGAAAAGGTTCGCGCCTTCATCCCGGTACCGCTGCCGCCCGTACCCCCGCTCGTTCTAGACGGATCTCTCCTGCAGCTGCTGGAGGCCGCCAACCTCGCCCTCGGGCGTCTCGATGGGGTCACGACCCTGCTACCCGACAAGTCCCTCTTCCTGTATCACTACGTGCGCAAGGAAGCGTTACTCTCGTCACAGATTGAAGGAACGCAGTCTTCGCTCGCCGATCTATTACAGCACGAGCGGGACGACGCCCCGGGGGTCCCTAAAGACGACGTAGCCGAGGTTTCACGATATGTCGAGGCACTTGATCACGGTCTGAGGCGGCTCCGGGTCGACGACTTCCCGTTGTCGAACCGGCTGATCAGGGAAGTACACGGCATCCTGCTCTCGTCGGGGCGCGGTAGCAACCAGACGCCCGGCGAGTTCCGGCTCTCGCAAAACTGGATCGGCGGTACCCGGCCTGGTAACGCCGCCTTCGTCCCTCCTCCTCACGCTTGGGTGGAGGACTGCATGACAGCGCTGGAGAGCTTCCTCCACACGACCGACGACGGTCTACCGGTCCTCGTGCGGATCGGCCTGGCCCACGTGCAATTGGAGACCATTCACCCGTTTCTCGACGGCAACGGCCGGATCGGGCGGATGCTCATCACCTTCCTCCTCTGCCATGCCGGCGTGCTTCAGGACCCGCTTCTCTACCTGAGCCTGTATCTGAAGCAGAACCGCTCGGAGTACTACCGGTTACTCAGCGAGGTCCGATTCAACGGCAACTGGGAAGAATGGCTTGAGTTCTTCTTGATGGGCATCCTCGAGACGGCGGAGGCAGCCGTTTCTACAGCCCGGTACCTGAGCGAGTTGTTTGCTACGGACAAGGAGCGAATCTCGCAACTCGGCCGCCAGGCCGGCTCCGCTCTGCGAGTTCACGAAGCGCTCATGGCGCTGCCTATCCGCAGCATTCCCGACGTGTCCAGGATCGCGGGGCTGTCGTTCCCCGGCGCGTCGGCGGGCATGCAACGCCTCGTCGACCTCGGGATAGCGAGGGAGATCACCGGAGGACGCCGTGGCCGTCTTTTCGTCTACACCGAGTACCTGGGAATCCTGAGTGAGGGAACCGAACCTCTCTGAGCGATCCCCAACCGGGCCGTAGCCGGGCTTGCATCGTACTCACGATCCAGGGGGGCTCATGTCACCATGAGGCGAGGCATACGGGCGGCTGGCTCGGCGTCCGCCGCATCCTCGAGGGCTTGCTGACCGGACCGGTTCTTGAGTTCCTCTATCCGGTCCAGTTGCCGCTCGAGTTGGTTGCGGCGGGTCGAGGACAGGTCGTCGAAGGCGGAGTTGAGCCGGCCCAGGTGCAGTCCCACCAGATCGAACTTCTTCACGTACCTCTGCCACTGGTCTGTGAATCCGCCCAGGTGGTCGAGGATCTCGCGGGACGACCTTTCCATGGCGAGTGTGTCCATGGCCTGGCGCACCAGTGCCAGCATGGCGAACAGCGTGGCCGGGGAGCAGATGACCACGCGGCTCTCGAGGGCCTCGTCGAACACTTTGCGGTGATGCTCGTGGATGAAGGCGTAGATGCCGTCGTTGGGAACGAACATCAGGACGTAGCCCACGGTGGTGACCGACTCCTTGTAGGCGTCTCGGGAAGCTAGCGTTCTCACGTGCCCGAGAACCGCGGTGCCGAAGTCCCGTAGTTCCTTCCGCCTCTCCAGGTCCGAGGTGGTCTCCACGTAGCGGGCATAGGCCTCGAGGGGGAACTTGACGTCCATGTGTAGCAACTGGCCGTCGGGAAGCAGGAAGGTGAAGTCGGGACGGGTCCCGGCCGCGGTGGTCCGCTGCTTGTGGTAGTTGATCCCCTCCACCATGCCGGCGGCCCGCAGGATGTCGTCGGCCATGCGCTCGCCCCACTGTCCCCTCGCTTGGCGGTTGACCAGGATGTCGTTCAGCCGCCGGGTGGAGCGCAGGAGGAGGTCCTGCTGCCGGGCGGCGTTGCGCAGGTTCTCGGTGAGCCCCGCATGCTGTGCCGCGCGCTCCTTCTGCAGCTCGGCGAACAGGTCGCGAAGTTCGTGTAGCTCCTCGTTGACCTTGGTGGTGACCCCGTCCCACTTCTGATCGATGATCGCCCGCTGGTGTTCGAGCTGGGCCCTCCCGGTTGCGAGGTGGGCCTGGAAGGTCCGGTCGGCCACGCCCACCAGCCTCTCGAGCATGGCCTCGGGGTCGACGGCCGGTTCCGAGCGGCGCTGCCGGTCCCACGCCAGGGCGAACCCGATCGCGGTGAGCGCGGCGATGACGAGTGCTGTGATGAGAAGGATTGTTTCCATATGGAACATCGTACGGAGGGGGTGTGACAGATTGGTGGCAAACGGCCGAGCAGTCCCGCATCGGGCCAATTCGGGATCGGTGTCAGACACGCAGAGAGGCACCGGGGACTCCTCGCAGTTCCTGGACTCGGACCCCGGCGGCCGCTTCGTGAATAGCTTCCCTCGGCGTAAACGCGAGACGCAAGCAGCGCTGTGGAGGATGACAAATGATCCGATATTACGGTAACTACCGATTACTGACTCAAAACTAACGACTACCGACTAACAACTAATCATCTAGGCTGGGGTCGATGTCGGTTCCCGCAGCCACCGTCGCCGACTCTCCGGTGCTCGGCCCCCCGGTCACCGCGCTGAGCGTCGCGTCGTACCTGCGGGCCGTTCCCACGGTGGACGAGGTGGGAGTGTCCGAGCGGGCCGGCGCTCTGTCCACCCGGTCGGTGAAGCGGGAGTCGAAGCTGGCCGCGCTCGATCTGGCCATCCGCATGTGCGACCTGACCACCCTCGAAGGCCGGGACACTCCCGGGAAGGTCATACAACTGGCCTCCAAGGCGGTCCGCCCGGACCCCGGCGATCCCACGATCCCGCCGGTGGCCGCCCTGTGCGTGTACCCGAACATGGTGCCGTACGCGGTGGAGGCCCTGCAGGGCAGCCGGGTGGCGGTGGCGTCCGTAGCCACCTACTTCCCGTCGGGACAGGCGCCCATCTCGGTCAAGACCGCCGATGTCTCCTGGGCAGTCGGGCAGGGCGCCGACGAGATCGACATGGTCATCGATCGGGGGGCCTTCCTGTCCGGCGACTACCTGAAGGTGTACGAGGAGGTGGTGGCGGTCAAGGAGGCCTGCGGAGGCGCCCACCTCAAGGTGATCCTCGAGACCGGTGAGTTGAGCACCTACGACAACGTGCGCAGGGCGTCGATGCTGGCCATGGCGGCCGGCGCGGACTTCATCAAGACATCGACCGGCAAGACGCCGTCGAACGCCACCCTCCCGGTGACGCTCGTGATGCTGGAGGCGATCCGCGACTTCTACACGGCGACGGGCCGGGCGGTCGGCATGAAGCCGGCCGGGGGGATCAGCACCGCCAAGGTCGCCATCCGCTACCTGGTGCTGCTCTCGGAGACGCTGGGAGCGTCCTGGCTTTCCCCGTACCGGTTCCGGTTCGGAGCCTCCAGCCTCCTCAACGATCTTCTCATGCAGATCCGGTGGCTCCGCGAGGGCCGTTACCAATCGCCCGACTACTTCACCAAGGACTGACCCGTGCCGGACCGGACACCAGCCACCCCTGAGGGACCCGAGATAGTCCCGACCGGCCTCGACTACGTCGAGTCCCGTGAGTCCACCGAGGTCGTCTCCATCGAAGACAGCTACGACCTGTGGATAGGTGGGGAACCGTCCCCGCCCACCGCCAGCCGCTACTTCCCGTCCGTGAACCCGGCCACCGAGAACACCCTCAGCCGGGTCGCCGAGGCCGGTGCCGAGGATGTGGACCGGGCGGTGGCGGCGGCGAGGGACGCCTACTCCGGGGTCTGGGGAGGGATGGACGGCGCGGAGCGATCCAAGTACCTGTTCCGGCTGGCCAGGATGCTCCAGGAGCGGTCGCGCGAGTTCGCCGTGCTCGAGACCCTCGACGGGGGCAAACCGATCAAGGAGTCGCGCGACGTCGACCTCCCCCTGGCCGCGGCCCACTTCTTCTACTACGCCGGATGGGCCGACAAGTTGGAGTACGCGTTCCCCGGCCTCGACGCGACGCCTCTGGGGGTGGCGGGCCAGGTGATCCCCTGGAACTTCCCGATGCTGATGCTCGCCTGGAAGGTTGCGCCCGCCCTCGCCACCGGCAACACGGTGGTGCTGAAGCCGGCGGAGACCACCCCTCTCAGCGCGCTGGCCTTCGCGCGACTCGCGTCCGAGGCGGGTCTGCCTCCAGGTGTCCTCAACATCGTCACCGGCGACGGCAGGGCGGGCGCAGAGTTGGTGGCCCACCCGGGGGTGGACAAGGTGGCTTTCACCGGCTCCACCGAGGTCGGCAAGATCATCCAGCGGAAGCTGGCCGGCACCGGCAAGCGGCTGACACTGGAACTCGGCGGCAAGGCGCCGCACGTGATATTCGACGACGCGCCGCTCGACCAGGCTATCGAGGGGGTCATCAACGGGATCTTCTTCAACCAGGGCCACGTGTGCTGCGCCGGGAGCCGCCTGCTCGTACAGGAGTCGGTCTACGACACCCTCATGGACAAGCTCAAGGTACGCCTGGCGAGCCTGAGAGTGGGGGATCCGCTCGACAAGAACACCGATGTGGGCGCGATCAACAGCAGGGCCCAGCTGGAGCGGATCACGGACCTCGTGGAGGTCGGCGTGGCGGAGGGCGCCGAGATGTACCAGCCCCCCTGCGAGCTACCCGACCGGGGCTACTGGTTCGCTCCCACGCTCTTCACCGGCGTATCGCAGAGCCACCTGATCGCCCGGGAGGAGATCTTCGGCCCGGTGTTGTCGATCATGACGTTCCGCACCCCTGCCGAAGCTGTGGAAAAGGCCAACAACACCCCCTACGGGCTGTCCGCCGGGGTGTGGACCACCAAGGGATCCCGGATCCTCTGGATGGCGGACCGCCTGAAGGCCGGGGTGGTGTGGGCAAACACCTACAACAAGTTCGATCCCTCCTCCCCGTTCGGGGGCTTCCAGGAGTCGGGCTTCGGTCGGGAGGGTGGCCGCCACGGCCTGCTCCCCTACCTGCGGGGTGGCGCGTGAGCAGGATCGGGGTTCGCAAGACCTACAAGCTCTTCGTGGACGGCGGCTTCCCCAGGTCCGAGTCGGGGCGGACCTATCCCGCTCTCGACCACCGGGGGGAGATCATCGCCCGGGTGGCGGCCGGAACCCGCAAGGACCTCCGGCACGCGGTCCGGTGTGCCCGCCGGGCGCAGGACGCGTGGGCCGGCCGTAGCGGGTACAACCGGGGCCAGATCCTGTACCGGATCGCCGAGATGGTGGAGGACCGGGCGGCGACTTTCGCGGCCCACCTCCGGGACACCGGCCTGGGCGGTCCCGCCGCCGACCGGGAGGTGGCTTGTGCCGTGGACCGTCTCGTATGGTATGCCGGATGGGCCGACAAGTACCAGCAGGTGCTGGGCAACCTCAACCCGGTCTCGGGACCGTTCTTCAACATCTCGACGCCGGAGCCGACCGGAGTGGTGGGGGTCATCGCCCCCGAGGAGCCCGCCCTGCTGGGTCTGGTGTCGCGGATCGCTCCGGTCGTCGTGTCGGGCAACACCGCGGTGGTACTGGTCTCGGAGCGCTGGCCCATTCCAGCTATCACGCTGGCCGAGGCGATGGCCACCGCCGACGTCCCCGGCGGTGTGGTCAACCTGCTCACCGGCCCCAAGGCCGCCATGGTCCCCTATCTGGCGTCGCACCTCGATGTCAACGCCGTGGACGCATGCGGGGCCGGCCCCGACATGGTGGCCGGGGTGGAGGAAGCCGCGGCGGGCGGGGTGAAGCGGGTGGTGCGCCCGCCTGGGGGCGGGCTCGACTGGGCCGACAACCGTGAGGCTCAGAGTCCTTACTTCATCTCGGCGTTCACCGAGATCAAGACGGTGTGGCATCCCAAGGGCCTCTGAACAGAGTTGCCTCTCCTGCGAGCGAGTGGTTTCCCGGCGCGAGGCGTTCATGTACGGTCCCTACCGGTCCGTCAACACAGACGGCTAGGAAAGCTGGAGCGCCCGCGCCAGGAAGGCGGCCATCTGGGCCCGGGTGACGCCGGTGTCGGGGCAGTAGTGCTGGTTCTCGGCTGAGCAGCCTTGGGTTATGCCGGCTTGGGCGAGCCGGTTGATGTCGTCTTCGTGGGTGGTTCCGTCGTCGTCGGTGAAGAAGTCGCGGTCGGCTGCGGGCAGTTCCAGTGCTCGGGCGAGGAAGGCGGCCATCTGGGCCCGGGTGACGCCGGTGTCGGGGCAGTAGTGCTGGTTCTCGGCTGAGCAGCCTTGGGTTATGCCGGCTTGGGCGAGCCGGTTGATGTCGTCTTCGTGGGTGGTTCCGTCGTCGTCGGTGAAGAAGTCGCGGTCGGCTGCGGGCAGTTCCAGTGCTCGGGCGAGGAAGGTGGCCATCTGTCCTCGCGTCACGCGGCCGTCAGGGCAGTAAAGCGTGTTGGCAGGCGGGTTGCATCCCCTGGTTATGCCCAAGCGGGCGATGAGTTCGATGCTCGTCCGGTGGGCACTCCCCCTGATATCGGCAAAGGCGAAGCCGCCCGCGTTCAAGGTCTTGACATCGCCGACGAGATGCAGAGGGTCGGGTCCGACAGCCTCGTGCGTCAACATGGCGTCGAGGCCGGATGCGAGACCGATGGTCGCCCGGCCGGGATGGATAGAGTTGGCGGGAAGGCTGATCCCGTCCGTGTCGGAATCCCCCGGTTGCACCGTGTATTCGAAGATCAACCCGGATGTTCCGGAGCCCGTCTTGTAGAGAGCGCCCCTGGGCCCGTCTCCAAACTGGATCCGGAGGGTCGGCGTGCTTCCCTGCCTTCCGACGACCACCGGGGAATCGAAGGTTGCAGTGACGGTTATGACATCCCCGTTGACGTACGAGCCCCCGGCGGGGGGTTCGGAAGTGATCGCCACGCCGGTGACGCGTGGGCGGATGGCGGAGATCGCCTGTCGCGCCACCTCCTCCGGCAGGAGGCAGGACGGCAGGGCCATCAGTACGTCCGGTTCGAATCCGCCGGTGGCGTTCCGGAAGTCGGGGGTTAGCCATCTGAGGGTGGTGAGGTGAAGGACGCCGAGCAGCGTTCCGTCCGGCTCGAAGTGGTACGAGGTCTGGCCGCTGTTCTTGCCGAAGGTCCGCTGCCCGACCACGGTGGCCCGCTCATGGTCCTTCAGGGCCCCGGTCACGATCTCCGAGGCGGAGGCACTGTTGCCGTCCACGACCACCACCATGGGGAGAGTCGCCGGATCGGGCGCCACGTCCCTGCCGCGTGCCCGCACGGTTTCGACCTCGTCCCTGCCCACCAGGTGCACGATGACGGACAGGTCGGGGAGGAAGACACCCGCGGCGCCGACCGCCGAGTCCACGTACCCGCCCGGGTTGCCCCGCAGATCCAGGACCAGACCGCTGACGGAACCACCCGTCAGATCTGTCAGCACGTCCGCCAACTCTTCATGTCCTGTCGAACTGAAGACGTCCAGGCGGAGGTGGCCGATGTCCCCGTCGACCACCCTCCCGCGGGCTACGGGGATGGCGAGGTCCGTCGCGGTCAAGGTGGTCGTGATCGTGTCCTCTCCGCGCAGCACCGTGACCGTCACCTGCTCGCCCGACTCGAACCTATCCAACTCCGGGACGTCCTGGCACGCCAGGTCGGCCGGGAACGGCTCGCCGAATCGCACGAGAACGTCGCCTTCCCGGAGCCCCGCCCGGTGAGCCGGACTCCCCGCATAGACTTCGGCGATGGCCGGTCGGCAGGTGTCCGATACTTCGGAACAAGGCTCGCCGTCGTCGGCGAGGCCGACGGCCACACCCAGGCCGCTGGTGCCCTTGTTCTCCAGGCTCACCCGGAACCGCCGGTACTGCTCGGTGGTCAGCCAATACGAGTTCCGGTCCAGAGATCGGGCCATTCCCCGGATGGCCTCCTCGACCGCCGCAGCCGTGTCCTCGGCAGCGTCGATGGCGGCGCACAACTCCTCGAAGTCGGGGGTCGGCAAGGGGCAGGCGGGCGGTTCCCCGGATGTTCGCGCGGCGAGGTCGGCATTCCTGACCCGCTCCGCGGCCGCCTCCGCAAGGTCCCGGCCCCCCACTTCGTCCACGTAGTCGCTGATGATCAGCTCGTAGGCCGTGCAGAGTATGCGGAACACATCAGGTGCCTCATCGCACGTCACACGACCACCCGGAGCGGGGTGGTGGTCGGTGTCCCGGTCCGCCTGAGAGGTGGGACGGCTGTCCGGGGGGCCGGAACCCGAAGCCCCGATGGGGGAGGCAACTGCAACTGCGAGCACCGCTGCGGTCAGCACCAATGCCGAGGCGGTCCGTCCGCGCGCCCTCACAACAGCCGCGCCGACCTGTCGGGGGCCTTCCTGGATTCCATCTCGGCACTCCCTCGTCGGGCGGCGAGGATGATAGCCAACCGACCGGTCTACCAGGGCATCTCCAGGGGAGGGCTCCTCCAGGCGGCGGTTCCGGATGCCTGCGGAGTCGCACGCATCGGCCGGACCGTCCGGCAGGGAAGGACGAGTAGTTCCAGGCCATCCGGCCGGAAGGGATCACCCCGACCATCGGTGGCAGCGACGCACAACACAGATTCGACTCGCATACGCCGGTCACCAGACACGCGACACGCGACACCCGACGCAACCGGCAACCGGCAACCGGCAACCGGCCCGACACCCGACACCCGACACCTGCCACCCGGCATCTGGTACGGCGGAGATCCGCATGCCACTCCGTGTCACGGGGGACTGTTAGCTTGTGCAGAATGCAGAACTGCCCGACCCGAGAGGCGCGGTCTCTGGTACTTCCCCTCAGCCGGCCGCTGGATCTTCGCGCCACCCTGGCGGTGAAGGGTCTGAACGGCCCCTCGCTCAGCGTCCGTCCGGACGGGTTGTGGAGGTCCACCCGTACCAGCCGCGGGCCTGCCACGGTGTGGATGAGGCTGAGAGGGAGGGAACTCCTGGTCGATGCGTGGGGTGAGGGCGCCGACCATGCCCTCGAGAGAGTTCCGGCGTGGGTGGGGGAGTTCGACGAGCCTGCGGCGCTGGTTCCGGCCCACGCGGCCGTGCAGCGGGCCGCCCGGTGCGGCCTAGGTATGAGGATGGCGTCGGTCGGTGGGCTGGTGGAGGTGCTGATCCCGACCATCCTGGCCCAGAAGGTGACCGGCATCGAAGCGGCCCGCAGCTACCGGCAGTTGGTGGCCCGTTACGGGGATCCGGCCCCCGGACCCGCCGGGCTCCGCCTCCCGCCCGACCCCGCTCGGCTGGCCGCACTCCGGTACTTCCACTTCCATCCGCTGGGGGTGGAACAACGCAGGGCGGAGACGATAATCCGGGTCTGCCGGGAGGCGGATCGCATTGAGGCGACCGCCGGGCGGGGCCTGGAGATGGCCTACCGGTTCCTTCATCACCTTCGAGGGATCGGACCCTGGACCAGCGCCTCGGCCTTGATGGTGGCGAGAGGCGATCCCGACGCGGTGCCGGTAGGTGACTTCCATCTCCCCAACATCGTCGCCTGGGCCCTGGCGGGCGAGCCGAGGGGAACCGACGAGCGGATGTTGGAACTCCTCGCCCCGTACGGGGGGCAGCGGGGCAGGGTGGTCCGGCTGCTGGAACGGTATGCGGGACGGGCGCCCGCCTACGGTCCCCGGTACGCACCGCGCGACTTCCGGCGGTTCTGAGCCTCCCCGTACGCCCACCGCTCCAGCAGGAGATGGATGGCCCAGTTACCCCCGTCCCCCCAGGAGTCGGTGGCGGCCCGCACATCGGGTTCTGGCAGGACCTCCTCCACGCCGGCCACGTACCGGGAGACCACCTTGCGAACCCCCAGGTCCCCGGCCGCGATCGCGTCCGGCCGGCCCAGGCAACGCGCCAGGAACCACTCGGCTGTCCACCTGCCCAGGCCTCGGATGGCTGTTATCCGTCGCAGAGCCCGCTCGTTGCTGTCGTGCTGCAGGCCGTCGAGGTCGCCCGCCACCAGGTGCCGGGCCAGCCCCACGATGTAGGACGACTTGCGGGTGGTGAACTGCATCGCCCGGATGTCGGCCTCGTCCGCGGCGCCCAGCCTCTCGGCGGAGGGGAAGCGCCAGACAGGGACCCCGTCCAGTTCCAGCGGTTCCCCGTATCTCTCCACCAGGCGGTTCAGAGTGGTGGCGGCCCAGCGCATGTTCACCTGCTGGGAGCAGATCGACGTGACCAGCACCTCCGCGACCGCCGGGTTGAGCGGTGGCCGGTATCCGGGAGTGCGGCGGAACTGGTCGGCGACCGCCGGAACGCGCTCGGATACGTCGAGCAGGGGTTCGACCGGGAGCGTCTCGCCCAGGCGAAACCGGGACTCCGCGACCGCTAGATCGAGGCTACGAGGGGCGCCGACCTCGACATCGCCACCGTCCAGTTGGCGGACCCGGTAGGGGATCCCGGCAGTGGTGGTCCTGTACAGGTACTCGCCCGAGACCACGTTCAACAGGTTCGGTCCGTACCGGGTGTGGCGCGCTATGGATCTGGACAGATCGAGCGGTGACTCGGGGGTCCACCGGGCTACCCTCACGCGTGGCCCAGGAGAGAGGCGGCAGCCTCGTCCACCAGCCAGGTTACGGGTGCATCTCCGGCCATCAGGAGACGGGCGGGGAGTGGAGCAGGGCCGGTCGGGTACAGGACCTCGGAAAGGGCCACCGCCTTGGAGCCGCCCGACACCAGCGCGTAGATCCGCCTGGCCCGGTGGACCAGCGGGTAGGTGGCGGTGAGCCTCCAGGCGTGGGCGGCTTCGACCTTGCCGGCGACGTACCAGCGATCGGTCACGTCGAGTAGGGGCGAGCCGGGGAACAGCGACAGAGTGTGGCCGTCTCCCCCCATCCCCACCAGGACCAGATCGGGCCGCGGTCCACCGGGGTCGTGCGCGATCTCCTCAAGCAACCGCTCCTCGTACAGAGCCGCGGCACGGGTAGGGGAACGTCCCTCCTTCCATGGTACGCGGAGGAAGCGAGCGCCGGTGCCGTCCAGCAGTTCGCGCCCGATCATGGACCCGTTGCTGTCCCGATGGACGGGCGGTACGTAGCGTTCGTCGCCCACCCACGCGCAGACCCTATCCCAGGGCACGTCCATGCCTGCGAGCCGCCGATAGGCCGCCACCGGGGTGGAACCGCCAGCCATCGCCACCGTGACGCGGCGCGAGCCGGGGCGGTTGGTAGCGTGCTGCCTGATGAACCCGGCGATCCGATCAGACGCAGCGATAGCCAGTTCGTCGGCATCGGCGAAGACCTCGACGTCGGCCGGGCAAGATTCGAGTCGGTTTGCCATGGACGGCAGATTACCGGTGGTGTGGGTCTCTCGATCCGGGCAGCGGCGTGGCTGAGCGGGTGCCGATAGATTGGTCCGGCGGAACGGTGTCGGGCCGTTGGGCATGTCCCCGCCGTCCGGCAGGCCGCGCGGTGCTCCTCGCGCACGGCGCCGGTGCCGGCCAGGACCATCCGGGAGTGACTGCCATCCGTGATGGTCTCGTGGTCAGAGGGCACCCGGTTCTGACTTTCAACTATCCCTATACGGAAGCCGGCCGACGGTTCCCGCCCGACCGCCGCGACGTCCTGCTGGCGTGCCATCGAGCGGCGGCGGAGTGGCTACGCACCAGGTTCCCCAGCATGGTGATGGCAGGACGTTCGATGGGAGGGCGCATGGCGTCCTACCTGGCCGCGGCGGGCGAGCCCTGCGACGGCCTGGTGCTCTACGCATATCCCCTCCACCCCTCCGGGAAGCCCGACCGCCTCCGAGCCGACCACCTCCCAGAAGTCGGGGTCCCGATGCTGTTCTTCACCGGAAGCCGCGATGCGCTGGCACTGCCACATCTCGTGGACCGGTGGCTGGCGCCTCTAGATAGAGCCACCATCGAGATCATCCCGGATGCCGACCACTCGTTCCGGGTTCCGAAACGCAGCGGGCGGAGCGGCGAGGAGGTGATCGAGTGGATGGTGGCCAGGACGTCGAAGTGGATGGACACACTGGATTAGTTGTCCGTTGTCCGTTGTCCGTTGTCCGTTGGGACTCTGAACGGTGTCCGATTATCGAGGTAGGTCCGCGTCGCGATGAGCCATGTGTAGTAGCCGAGTTCGGGCACCTGGCACCCGGTACCCGGCACCCGCACTATGGTCTGCGGTCTTTGGCACGAGGAGTCTGATGAACGTGGATCAGATGAACCATTACAAGAGCAAGCTCGACTTCGAGATGGACTCGTGGGATGTCCAGGAGGCGTTGAGCAACGGTGAGCGGCTGGTGGTGGTGGATGGTCGGGCCGCCGGGGCCTACGCCCGGGAGCACATACCCGGCGCGTTGAGCCTGCCGCACCGAGGCATCGATGCCGAGTCGACGGCTTCGCTGGACCCCTCACGGGTCTATGTGTGCTATTGCGACGGGATCGGGTGCAACGCTTCGACCAAGACGGCGTTGAAGCTGCTAATGCTGGGCTTCGAGGTGCGGGAGTTGATCGGTGGCCTCGATTGGTGGAAGCGCGACGGCTACCCCACCGAGGGTGACAACCCTTCTCTCGGCGAGCAGGTCGTGTGCGGCTGCTGACCCGTCCAGCGTTCGGCTAGGTCCATGACCTTCGGTCGCGTTCCGGGGGCCTGGTCGGTCCTGCACCTGGTGGGCCTCGCCGTCGCGGTGGTCGTGTTTGCATCCGGGTGCGGCACGGGGGGTGATGCACCCCAGCCCGCCACTTCAGCCGGATCGGTTGTGTCGGAATCGACGTCGACCGATACAGTCGCCAACGGTCTCGGGTCGGTGAGCGGGGATGCCCGTTCCCTTGTGGAGAGTTGGCGTCGGGCGGTGTCGGCATCGGCCGGCATCTGGCCGGGTTACGAACTCGCGGCAGTTCCCACGGTGTTGGTCTCGGTTGATCCGGAGGGGAACGTCGAGGCGGTTGTAGCCTTCAACCACCCGGACCCGCAGGCGTTGGGCAGTCCCGTCCGCGGGTTCGACATGGACGGCCACCGAGTGGTGGTTGTCGAAGAAGTGGCCAATCCGGACGAGTTGGCGTCCATGGCGCCCTTCGACTTCTTTGCCGACGTTGGCGGTACCGAGACCTTCGTGTTGGTTGGCCGATCCGGGGAACCCGGCATGGAACCCGGCACGCCCGAGTTTGTAGCGTTGCTTGCCCACGAGGCATTCCACCGGTACCAGTTCGACCACTGGGTCCCCGGCACCGCCTTCCAAGATGTAGAGGGCTACGACTTCGGGGCGGAGAATCTTGAGCTGGCGCTCCTTGAGAACCGCATCCTGATCGCCGCCTACGAGGCGGTCAACGCGGCTGAGACCGAGCGCCTGGCGCGCCAGTTCGCTGGGGTTCGCGCCTTCCGGCACCAACGAGATCCCAGGATCGCTCTCGACGAGCAGCAGGAGCGTATTGAGGGCTCCGCCCGCTGGATCGAGCACGGCATGGGCGACGCGATCGGGAGCGTCTACACGTCGGCCAACCACACCAGCGAGATAGGCCACCTCGATGACGGTCTCGATGACCCTGGGGCGGTCATAGGGAGCGTCAAGTCGTTTCTCGGGTTCGGCCGCTTCTACAGCAGCGGAGCCACCCTGCTGGCGCTGCTCGACCGCCTCCGCGTGGCGAGCCAGGATGTCGCCGAGCGGCTCCGGGCGGGCGACACCCCCGCGCAGTTGTTGGAACAGCGCATCGCACCCCTCGGCGACAGGGCCGACGTCGTCGGCGCCGCTCGTGCAGAGCACGACCCGCACAGCCGACTCGGCGCAGCCGCGGTGGTTCTAGCCGAACTCGCGGCGGGCGAGGGAGAGACCGACTTCGGTACCACCGACGTTCTCCCAGAGACATCCACCGGCAGCTTCGAACCCAGCGCCGACCAGATCGCCTGCCTCGAAGACCACGGTCTCGACCTGAGTGCCGACGCCCTCACAATTCCCGACGAAGTCGCCGGCGCCTGCTTCGACGAGCCAGAGCCCTGACCCGTTCACGGATCCGAGATACCATTGTAACTAGTGCTAATAGCTAATACATAATATAAATAAATCACTTGTTCGGACAGCGGTTACCTCTACAGGAAGGACCACAGAGCCGATCCCAGGCGTTGAGCCACGCCTTAACCCGAACCATCCGATGCTTGCTCAGCGACGTGCCGGTCGAACCAACTGTGAACTTCGGCCACGAATGATCCGGACATCTCCAGTATTGGTGCCGTATTGTCGCTCCGCCACTTCTCTCTGAAGCCCAGGTCGTAGTCGGTCTTGCCCCGCTGTTCGGCGAGATAGGCCAGGGCCTTGGCTATCTCAGCGGGGAAGTCCGACCCGAGGACCGCCAACTCCCCGAACCTGCTGATGACACCCGAGTACGTATTGGGATCCCTCTCTCTCGTCGATTCTGATCAGATCCCTTGGGACTACTCGTCTATACGAGGACACGGGTACCTATCAGTGACCCCCTACCGCCACGGCGGCGACCTACGGTCACGAATCGGCCGCCGACTGACGCTTCGCGACATGCCCTGAATCCTTCTTTCAGGAGACGCGGACGAAGCCGATCCCGAGGAATCGGGCCACCATCTCGACCTGGTCGGCGATGTGGCCGGGCGCAGCGGCGCTGTGGTGGTTGACGCCTGCTTCGGCCCACCGCTGCCAGGCGACCTCGACCGGCACCGTACCCGAGAAGCGGAACGCCCCGCCCACCGTGGGACTGTCGGGGAAGGACCTACCCGTCAGCTCGCCCTCAGCAGCTATCAAACGGAAGCCGCTCGGTTCGCCGTGGAATGGTGTGAACCCGACCAGGGTGGCCGGCCCGGGGGCGAGTTCGAACCAGACGGCGGCGCCCGCCAAGGGGTCCTGGACGTACCAGGGATTCTGCTGCAGCCGGGGCCGGCCTCCCGGCGAGCACCATTCGAGGTCATGCTCGCCCGAGTTGGCGATCACCACTTCTCCCGTCTCGAAGTCGATGGCTTCGATCTCGTGGTACAGGGCGGCGCCGCCGAGCTGTTTGGCCACCAGCATCGCGACCGCGGTGAGCACGTCCCCGGAACAGGTCCATGGAACGCCCCGCGTGGTCTCCCGGCCCAGACCGAAGCAAGGCGTCACTCCGGGATCACGGCCGAAGCGGATCTCCGCTACATGGCAGTTCATGGCGCCGGCGTCGAGGACGTGAGCGTCGTCCAGTTCCTCCATCGCCCTCGCCAGACGCAGGGATCGGGTCCTGCCTCGGGCTGAGGTGGTGAGGTCCTCGAATCCGGCGTCGATCTCCTTCTCGAGGGCAGAGACATCGGATACGCCGAGGTAACGGTCCCGGATCTCCGCGGGATCTATCGGCACCAGTTCGACTCCTGCCGCGGCCCGCAGGCGCCGGTCGTCGACGTCCACGCAGTCATACCCATCGATCGGGCGACCTACCCGGGCTATCCGGGACCGCGAGACCGACCGGGCGACCGCCCCCGCGTGGAGAGTTCGAACCAGACGGTCCGTCACCGAAGCATCCGAAGTGCTCCCGACGACCAACTCGAACGGTCGTCCCCGGCGTCCCAGGATGTTGGTCAGCATCGGGGTGCCCACCGTCGCCCCCAGCGTCGTGATATCCGACTGGTCGAAACCGGATCTGAGAGAGCGGCTTCGCTGGACCGCCCACACCACGACGGGCAGATCCTCGAGGACGTCGAGAGCCGCCATGGCATGGATTGGTGGCACCGCCATGGACTGGACGACCAGTACCGCGCCGGCCCCATCCAGCCGGATCCGCGCTGCCGCCTCGGCACCGGCCTCAGCCGAATGGACCAGACCGCTCCACGCGACTTCCACACCGGAACCACTGAGAAGGTCCACCACCTCCTCGAGCAGGCACTGGCGCTCGGCTCGGAATGCATGGCCTCCGGCGCTCGCCTCCCAGAAGCCCCAGTAAGGATGAATCACAGCGATGGAGTGCTTCTCTCGCACGAGTCCCTTCCCGCTTGGCGAACCATGCCATGCCCCGAAGCCTCACGGCCAACCGTCCCCATCGAGCCCTTCCGTTGGGGTGGGCGACACCGGGATTAGGGTACGGTACCGGAGCGCTGCCCACACGACCGCGGCCCCTGAGCGGCCGATCCCAGGAATGGAGGCAATATGACCACCGAGACGCGAATCGAGTTCTCCGACGTGCTGGGCCGGCGAGTCCGCCTCGGTTCTTGGCAGGATCAGAAGATCGGCACGTACCGGAAGATCCAGGAGGCGGTGGCCGACAGCCGCTGGGACGACGCCGCGGATCTCGCCGACTACTTCGTTGACGAGGCCAGCGTCTGCTTCCTCCTCTACCGGCAGTGGATAAACGACCTGAGTGGGTTCCTGAAGCGCAAGGGCGCGACGAGCGAGGACGTGGATGCCGTGAACGCCGGAATCGTCGAGAAGATCGCGCTTCCCGACGGTTCGCCGTGGAAGCCTCGAAAGCACTGGGACCGGTTCAAGCAGGAACAGAGGAAGCTCCTCGCCCACATCTACCGGGAGGAGCCCGATGCGGCCCTTGAGGCGCTAGCTGCCATGAAGGAGACCTGGCGCCAGACCCATGACCGGGATGTGGACCACACTTACGGACTCATGTCGGAGATCTACGAGCGTCACGGCGGCCCTGGGTTGGTCGACATGTACGACGTCGTCCTCATCCCCCTGTTCGCATGGCGCTACCAGAAGTTCGACATCGACCAGCACCCGTGGGACGAGGCGCTCGAGACCCTCATGCTGGTGGCTTGCGAATCGATGCGGGGCCATCTCGTCGGACCCGAGCGGACGGGCGACTTCGAGTTGATAGAGACCGACGACCGCTTCATCCTCCGCTTCGACCCGTGCGCTTCCGGCCAGCGGACCATACGAGGTGACTGGGTGGAGGGCACGCCGCCCCGCATGGAACCCCCTTACAACTGGGCGGTCAGCAAGGAGGAGGCCTCGTGGAACCACTACACGAAGGGCATCTGCCTCTACTGCGTCCACTGCATCATCCTGATGGAGGAGATGCCCATGGATCGCTTCGGCTACCCGGTCCGAACCGTCGATCCGCCGGTCTACCCGGACACCGATCGGGATCCGGACGTCCGCCAGCAGTGCCAGTGGGAGATGTTCAAGGACCCCACCCAGGTTCCCGAGGAGTACTACACGAGGGTCGGGCGGAAGAAGCCAAAGGTGTTCGGCTCGTCGAACTTCCAAGCGATCCCCCTGCCCGACGCCGGATCACTCGGATTGCCCGGAACCGGGTGAAACGGTGCGGGCCGCCGTACTGACCGGCTACGACCGGCCCCTCGAACTCGCCGAGTTACCCGACCCGACTCCTGGTCCGGGCGAGGTGGTGGTCGATGTCCGGGCGTGCGGGGTGTGCGGAAGCGACACCTTCCTGCAGAAGGGCGGCTTCGCTTCGGTGTTGCCGGTCGTGCCCGGTCACGAGGCGGCGGGGACCGTCTCGGCGGTGGGTCGCGATGTGTGCTCGGTAGAGGTGGGCCAGCCGGTGGCCCTCTACTACATCGACCACTGCGGCGCCTGCCGCTCGTGCAGGAACGGGCGGGTGAACATGTGCCTGGGTCTCCGGAGGATGGGCGTCGAGTTCAACGGGGCCTTCGCCGAGCGAGCCGTTCTGGGCGCAGAGTGTCTAGTCCCGGTCGATCCCGGTGACGATCCGGCTGCCGTAGCCGTGCTCACCGACGCGGTGGCCACTCCCTACCACGCCCTGGTCCGCATCGCCCGCGCCCGCGAAGGGGAGACCGTGGTGGTGTTCGGGATCGGCGGGTTAGGCTCCAACGCGGTCCAGGTGGCCGCCTACCTGGGGTGCCGGGTGATCGCGGTGAGCCGGTCCGACGCCAACCTCGAGCTCGCCACCCGGATGGGCGCCGACACCGTTGTGAAGGGCGGCGCCGGCGCCGTCGAGCGGATCGCCGGTGTCGTCGAGCCGGGCGGTCCGGACGTGATCATCCAGACGGTGGGATCTCCGGACGTGTACCGCCAGGCAATCGCCGCGGCTGGGATCGGGTGCCGCGTGGTCGCAGTCGGATCCACGCTCGAACCGTTCCCGGTCAACGCCATGGACCTCGTCTGGCGGGAAGCGACCCTGGCCGGCTCACGCGGCTACACGCCCCAGGACATCCGGGACGTGGTCGATCTACACCGCCGGGGCGTGCTGACGACCGATCACCTGGTGGAGAATCCGAGACCCCTGGACGAGGTCAACGAAGCCCTCGACGATCTACGCCGCGGGACCGTGCTGCGCTCGGTCATCACCTTCGGCAGCGGCTGGTAGGTAACTCATGCCTCAGCCGGCTCAACGGTACGAGAGGGCTCACCTGACCAGCGCTGAACCCCGCCGGTCCCGCCGGACCGTATCCTGGCGCCTGCCACACCATGGTTGAAGCGAGCCGGACCGAACACCGGGCGATGACGGTGCGGGGGCCGGTTCCCGTATCCCGCCTGGGCCCGACGCACATTCACGAGCACCTGTACATCGACTTCCGACCGCTCCTCAGCCTGCACCCGTATGCGGTGGTCTCCGACGAACCGCTCACCATCCACACCGCGGCTGAAGCCAGGTGGAATCCCGGCGGGTTCCCGGACAACTACCACCAGACCGACGTGGACCAGGTGGTCGAGGAGTTGGCGCCCTTCCACGCCGCCGGGGGCAGGACCATCGTCGAGGTCACCCCGAGCCACATGTCGCGGGACCCGCTGGTCCTCCGGGAGATCTCGGAACGGACCGGGGTGCATGTGGTCATGGGCGGTGGCTACTACCTGGCGGGCAGCCATCCGGCCGGTACGGCTGAGCGCTCGCCGGAGGACATTGCACAGGAACTGGTCGGCGAGTGGACCGATGGGGTCGAGGACACCGGGATCCGACCGGGGATACTGGGCGAGATCGGAACGGGGGACCCGGTCCGGCCCGAGGAGATCCGCGTTCTGCGGGCGGTCGCGTGGGCGCACCTGGAGACCGGCCTTCCTATCAGCGTCCACCTGCACCCCTGGGGATTCGAGGGCTTGAAGGTGCTCGACGTTCTCGTCTCGGAGGGTGTGGACCCGTCGCGGGTGGTGCTGGGGCACATGAACACGGCCATCGCCGACGAGTCCTACCAGGTCGAACTCCTGGAACGCGGGGCGAACCTCGCCTACGACCTGATGGGCTTCGACCACTCGCTCATCGGTCTCGGCAAGTACCCTCCCAGCGACTTCGACATAGTCGCCGGCGTGGCGGCGCTGGCCGAACGCGGTTACCTCGGGCAACTGTTCGTATCCCAGGACATGGGCGGTGTTAAGACCCGGCTCCTCGCCTACGGTGGATGGGGATACGCCCACATCCTCGACCACGTGATCCCCCTGTTCCGGGACGCCGGCTGGGGTGACACCGAGGTCGAGACTCTGATGGTTGCCAATCCGGCCCGCGTCCTCCGGATTCCCGGACTTGCGCCCATGGGAGGCCCAACCGCCGGCACGGTGGAGTAACCGTGAACCCGGGGCCGGAGGCGCCGATGCTCACGGATCCCTCGTGGAGCCTGGGCGCCGGTTTGGAGGGGCGGGGGGTGATAGTGACCGGCGCCGCCAGCGGGATCGGCCGGGCCACCGCCCGGATGATGGCAGCCGCGGGGGCGCGCGTGGCGGCGGTTGACGTGGACCGCGACGGTCTGGACGAGACGATGGCGACCCTCGAAGGCCGGGACGGCCATCTGGCCATCCCCTTCGATCTCGCCGACACCGGTTCGATCCCGGATCTGGTGTCCGGAGTAGTCGAGGAGTTCGGCGATCTCTGGGCACTTGCCAACGTGGCGGCTGTCCTGCGCCGCCGGCGCCTCGACGACGTGACCGAGCAGGATTGGGACGTGCAGATGGACGTCAACCTCAAGGCGTCGTTCTTCCTCAACCGGGAGGCGGGCAACGTGATGGTCGCCGGCGGCGGGGGAGGCCGGATCATCAACTTCGCGTCGATGGCCTGGCTGGTGGGTCCGCTCCTCGGGAGCGACGCCTATGTGATCAGCAAGGCCGGGATCGTATCGATGACCAGAGGGTTTGCCCGGGCCTTCGGTCCCCACGGGATCCTGGTGAACACCGTGTCCCCGGGCCAGATCGACACGCCGATGCAGCACCAGGAGAACACCCCCGAGGTGATGGAACGTGCCATGGCGATGTGCCCACTCGGCCGGATGGGCCAGCCGGAGGAACTCGCCGCGGTGGTCCTGTTCCTGGCCTCCCGCCACTCCACCTTCGTGAACGGCGCCACGATCAACGTGAGCGGCGGCCTGATTATGTACTAGGAGTGGTGAGTGGTGAATGGTGGGCTGGTGGTCGAACCCGCTGCCCGTAAGGTGCGTGGTCCCGATCTGGAGGTCGAACGAAGCCTGTTGGAGGCGGGCCACGCCGTGGTCGCGGGGGTTGACGAGACCGGCTGGGGAGCATGGGCCGGACCACTGTCGGTCGGGGCCGCAGTCATTCCTCAGGACCAGCCGATCCCGAAGGGCCTGAGGGACTCCAAAGACCTCAGTCGGGGTCAGCTAGGAACCCTCTTCGATCTGACGCGGGAGTGGTGTACGCACTGGGCGGTTGGCCACGCCACCCACGCGGAGTGTGACGAGATGGGTTTCTCGGAGGCACGGAGCCTGGCGGCATGCCGGGCGCTGAAGGCTCTGCCGGTCGAACCCGACCACATCCTTGTGGACGGCAACAGGGACTTCGTGGATACCGGCAACACCACCTGTCTGGTCAAGGGCGACGCCATCTCTATTTCCATTGCAGCGGCATCCGTACTGGCCAAGGTAGTACGTGATCGGATCATGCGCGACTTGTCGCGCCATTTCTCCGGTTACGGCTTCGAATCCAACAAGGGATATCACTCGCCACATCACAGGGCCGCGCTCCTCAACTTGGGGCCGTCGCCTGTCCACCGGGGCAGTGTGAGGCTAAGGGTGAAGTTGCAGGATCTCCCGATGATCGGCAGTCCTCGCCATAGGCGGTATGGATTAGCGGAACCTCCACCGGACTCCGCTGACTACTCCGAACTGAGTAGGTGGATAGATCTGGATGGAGTCACCCGGCCGCCGACGGTGGCGAACTGATCGCCGTCCAAGCGTCGTGATCACGTAATGGGTTTAGACTTGTGATTAGGTATGAACATTACGTAATACCTGTCAGCGTTTTAGCACCTTCGCTATCCGCCAACCACCGGGCACCGAGCAACCGGCAACTGGCTACCACTCACCACTCACCACTCACCACTCACCACTCACCACTCACCATTCACCATTCACCATTCACTATTCACCAACCTAACCCTTCTCGGTCGTGGGGTCGATCATCTTGCGGACTTCGGTGACCACTGTGGCCGGGAAGCCGCTGCGCTCGGCGTGCTCGTCGATCAGCCCCGGGTTGTCGGAGACATAGATGCAGAAGGTCTTGTCGCCCGCTACGTAGCTTTGCTCCCACTGGATGTGCTTGCCCTCGGACTGCATGGCGTGCAGAACCGAATTGGACTTCTCGGCTGCGGCGCGCAGTTGCTCTCGCTCGGCGGATCCGATGTCAGGGATGTCCCGTTCGATGACGAAGCGTTGCATGGTCCTCCCTTGGTGCTTGGTCCTGACTCTAGACCCTCCGGGATGTGCGAGGTGTCGGGGGTCGGGTGCACGGTGACGCAGGATACGATTCACGATTCACGATTCACGATTCACGATTCACCATTCACGATTCACCATTCACCATTCACCATTCACCATTCACCACTCACCACTCACCACTCACCACTCACCACTCACCACTCACCACTCACCGTGTACCCTGTCGGCCTAAGTATCTGCACCTCTCGGGAAGAGGAGTGAAATGGGCGAACAGTTCAGGCGGCTCTCAGGAGAGTGGATGACGCCCCGGCGTCGTTTCCTATCCGCGCTGTACGGCGGACGGGTCGACAAGGTGCCGGCGATGACCCTCAGTTCGGTGATGACCCTGGAGGCGATGGACATCGCCGACGCCGAGTTCCCGGAGGCTCACCTGGATGCCGAGAAGATGGCGCGCCTCGCAGCCACCGCCCATGAGAACCTGGACCTGGACACGATCATGCCGGTCTTCCACTCCCAACTCGAGGCCGACGCTCTCGATGCGTCCACATGGTGGGGCACCAAGGACAACTGGCCCGCCACCGACGACCACGTGCTCACGGACCCCGAGGACTTCAAGATCCCGTCCGACTACCTCGAGAGGCGATCGTTCAAGGCGGTGCTCGGGGCCATCAGGCTGCTGCGGAAGCGTTACCCGGACGTGGGCATCGTCGGCAAGGTGTACGGCCCCTGGTCGGTGGGCTTCCACATGGTGGGCATCGAGAACTTCCTCATGGACACCATCCTGGATCCCGGCAAGATACGCCGCTACCTCGAGGTGCTGCTGCCCGCGTCGATGATGTCGGCCCACGCACAGTTGGAAGCAGGCGCCGACGCCATCATGTGGGCCGACCACGCCAACCGGGAACTGGTGAGCCCGGACATGTACCGGGACTTCCTGCTGGAGATGCACCAGGGGGTGACCGAAGAGATCGGTGGGCCGAGCATCCTGCACTGCTGTGGCGAGACCACCGACCGGATTGACTACTTCGCCGAGGCGGGTTGGGACTGCTTCCACTTCGAGTCCCAGGTCGATCCCAACGTCGCCAAGGAGATCGTCGGTGACCGCATGTCGCTCATGGGGAACATAAACAATCCTACGACGCTGTTCAGCGGCACCTACGAAGACACGTACGAGGCGTGTATGAAGGTGCTCGAGGCAGGCGTGAACGGGGTCGCTCCCGAAGGATCGGTCCCGCTCGGAACGAAGATGGAAGTGCTCCAAGCCCTCGCGGACTCGGCGCGCGACTACTCGAACGCGCACCGGCCGGACGGGCGTCTCATCGTTCACGACCCTCCAGCGACGACCTCAGACTCCTGATCCCCGCCCGGCGAGACCTTTCCCCTACCTTTGCACGACTGCGCGGCCCGGTATACGCTGGGCAGATCACTGGAAAGGTTTCCAGGACCCAGTTCCGGAACTGAGCGAGTGCATGGATGACGGAGCCCGATGGCCCAGCTTTCTGATATAGCGAACGACACGATACGCGCCGAGATCGAGGAGTTCCTCGAGCGGCCCGAAGAGATCGAGTACAACGTCGAGTTATTCAACCGCGCGTCGCCGGAAATGCAAGACATCGCGGCCGCCCTGATCGAGGGGGACAACGTGACGGTCGATCGGTTGACCGCGCAGGCGCTAGAGGACGGTGTCCATGCCCTCGAGATCATGGACGACGGGCTGATAGCCGGAATGGGAATCGTGGGGATCAAGTTCCGCGAGGGGTTCGTGTTCGTTCCGGAGGTGCTCGTCTCCGCCCGGGCGATGAAGGCGGGGATGGCGCACATCGAACCGATCTTGGCGGCGTCCGGCGTGGAACCGATCGGAACGGTGATCATGGGCACCGTGCAGGGCGACCTCCACGACATCGGCAAGAACCTCTGCATCATGATGCTCCGGGGTGGGGGATTCACGGTGATCGACCTCGGTGTCAACACCGCGCCCGCCGAGTTCCTCGAGGCGGTCACGTCCAGCGAGGCCCGCCTAGTCGGGATGTCGGCGCTGCTGACCACCACCATGCCCAACATGGCCAAGACCGTGGAGGCGTTCAAGGACGCCGGTATTCGCGACGAGGTCAGGTTCATGGTGGGTGGCGCCCCGGTGACTCCGGAGTTCGGCCGGGAGGTGGGGGCCGATGGCTACGGCAAGGACGCTCTCGCCTGTGTGGAGTTGGCCAAGAAGCTGGCAGTCGAGGTCGGCTCCTAGTGGCCGTCTCCGACGGTGACGCAGATGCCTACCAGGAGAGGCTCGACCGGATCGCGGCTATCTTCACGGACCTGGTAGCCCACGCCGAGGTTTCGTCCCGCACCCGCTGCCCTTACCGGGACCGGCACGATCTGTGTACGGCGCTGTTCCGGTGCCGCAACCAACTCGCCACGCCCGACGATGCGGACCGGCTGACCTGCGGCCACGACGGCACCTTCGACTACCGGACCGCCTGGGAGGCCCACCCGCGGTCTCGGGTCCGCGCCAGGGAGAAGATCGCCAGGATCAAGCGGGACGCCGAGTCGCGCCGGATGGATCCGGCCGGGAACGGTCACTCCCCGTGAGCACGGTCTCCCACCAGGGCAAGTCCCGGCCGCTGGTTCTCGACCGCACCGTGTTCGACTACGCGGACGAGTTGGCAGTGGAGGTTCCCACCTCGTGTCGGCGCACGGGACAGTGCCACGAGTGCGTCGTCGAAGTAACCGGCGGCATGGAGTCGCTGGTTCCGAGGACGGAGACCGAGGGGTTCCTGCGCGGCGACTACCGGCTCGCCTGCCAGGCCCGGATCGTGCGCGATGACCTCGACATCGAGTTCGCTCCGCTGAGAAGGCGGCCGAGGATCCTGGAGCCGGGAGGAGACCGGACCGGGCCGGATCGCGTGAACCCGATGGTGGCCAGGGTGGGGGAGGAGGTCTGGTACGGAGACAATGTGATGGATGTGTACCGGGGCGCCATCTACGGTCTGGCGGTGGACCTCGGTACGACGACCGTGGTCCTGGAGTTGGTGGATCTCGAGAACGGGCGGAGCATGGCCGTCAGCAGCTTCGAGAACCCCCAGCAGTTCGGCGGCAGCGACGTGATGAACCGTATCTCCTACGAGGCCCGCCGGGGTGTGAGGGGTGAACTCCAGAACGCGGTCGTGACCGCGATCAACCAGGGAATCCGTGAAATGGTCGCCCACCTCGGAAGGCGCCCGCCGCACGTGTACGAGATCGTGGTGGCCGCCAACTCGACGATGCGGGACATCCTGTTCGGGCTGGATGTGCAGAGCATCGGCCAGAAGCCTTACAAGTCGCTCGTCGAGCACGACTACCTGGACGGCGGTCGCCGCCACACCGCCCTGGTAGCAGATAGTCGCGAGCTCGGGCTGCGCGCCAACCGCAAGGCGAAGATCTACGGGCTCCCGCTGATCGCCAGCCATGTGGGCGCCGATGCGGTGGCCTGCCTGGAGACGGTGCAGCTCGGCAGCACGGGCCGCACCGAGATGCTTGTCGACATGGGAACCAACACCGAAGTCGTCCTCCACCACCGGGGTCGCCTGTACGCGGCGTCGTGCCCGGCCGGACCGGCCTTCGAGGGCGGCCTGGTCACCTACGGCATGAGGGCCTACGACGGCGCCATCGAGTCCATCGGCCTGGCGCCGGACGGGACGACCCTGCGCTACGCCACTATCGGCGACGAGCCGCCCACGGGCATATGCGGCTCTGGCCTCGCCGACCTGCTCGCGGAGTTGCGCCGCCACGGGCTGATGACCCCACTCGGCGTGTTCACCAAGGACCGCAAACTGTTCGCCATCGATGTGATCCCCGAACGGGGTATCACCTTCTCGAAGCAGGATGTCGGAAACCTGGCCCAGGCCAAGGCGGCCAACTACTGCGGCCAGTTCATCGTGATGAGGACGGCAGGGGTCGAACCCGCCCAGATCGAGCGCCTGTACCTGGCGGGAGGATTCGCCACGTACCTCGACGTGCGCAACGCAGTCGACATCGGCCTGATCGCTCCGGTCCCCGAGGAGCGAGTCGTCAAGGTGGGCAACGCCGCCATCGACGGCGCCCGGGCGCTCCTGCTCGACCGCTCGAAGCGCCGTATCGCCGAGGAACGGGCCAAGAGGGTCACCCACTTAGAGCTGGAGACCACTCCTGACTTCTTCGAGATATTCGTCGAGGGGTGCCAGCTCAAGCCGATGCCGGCCGAGTTGCCGCCCGACCCGTCCATGGAACTGGTGGGGGAGCTGGTGGGATCGTGAGCCGTCCCGAGTTCACCGTCGTCGGGGAGAACGTCCACACGACCCGGATCGTGCTTCGGAAGGGCAAGCGCTTCGCCATCCGCAACGGGGTGGAGGGGGTGCCTTTCGAGTCGGTCGACGGGGTTCCCCGGCTTCTCCGCGCCTCGGAGAAGATGCGCCGGAGCCAGGCTTACGAGGAGGGCCGGGTCAAGCACATAGCCTTAGCCGTCGAGGCGGCCATGGGAGGCGGTGCGGACGCGGAGGACGGGCTCGAGTACCTGCGGCGGGTGGTGGTGGACCAGGAGCGGGCCGGCGCCCACTACCTCGACGTGAACGTCGACGAGATATCCCTCAAGACCGCCGAGCAGCGCGAGGCGATCGCCTGGCTGGTCGGGTTCGTTCGTTCGGTCAGTTCCCTTCCTATCTCGGTCGACTCCTCAGACATCACGGTGATCGAGAGCGGCCTGAAGGCGTGCAGCGGAGCGGAAAGCCGACCGATGCTCAACTCCGCCTCCCTCGAACGGGTCGAGGCTCTTGACCTCGCCGTCCGGTACGGAGCGAAGGTCATCGTCACCGCGGCCGGCGGAGCCGGGATGCCGGCGAGCGCCGGCGAGCGGGTCGACAACGCATCCCGCATGGTGGAGGCGGCCGTGGAGAAAGGGATCCCGATGGCCGATCTATTCGTCGATCCGCTGGTCTTTCCGATATCGGTCGACGGCAACTTCGGACTCCACACCCTCGACGCCATCCGGATCATCCGTAGCCGTTACGGCCCTGAGATACACATAACCGGAGGAATGAGCAACGTGTCGTTCGGTATCCCGGCCCGCAAGCTGATGAACACCGCCTTCATCAACCTGGCGGTCGATGCGGGGGCGGACAGCGGGATCATCGACCCGGTGATGAATCCACTCTCCGCCGTGTTCGCCGCCGACCGGGACTCGGTTCCCTACCGGCTGGCCGAGGACACCCTCCTGGGCAGGGACGACTTCTGCGCCAACTACATCAAAGCCTGGCGCAAGGGCATCCTGAACGGGTGAGCGGGTAGTTCACCAGGGCTCCGGCCGAGACCTGGGACCGGGTCCTGAAATGGGGGTCTTCCCCTTCGGACTCATGTTTCCAAGCCGCGGCTCGGGGCTCGCCGGCGCGTTTCCCCCCGAGCGGCGCCGCTTTTGCCGCGCCATCGGCTGTAGTCGGCGTCCTTCTCTCCGTGACACGTGTGGCATTCTGATGCTATGATTGTGGCATGCCCAGGATACGCATCAGCACCACCGTAAGCGACGAACTCCTTGCGCAGGCTCGCGCTGCTTTGCCGGATCTCAATGACGCCACCCTGCTCGATCGTGCCTTGGCGTC
Source organism: Candidatus Spongiisociaceae bacterium (assembly GCA_965219685.1). Taxonomy (GTDB): domain Bacteria; phylum Actinomycetota; class Acidimicrobiia; order Spongiisociales; family Spongiisociaceae; genus JAPPFW01. The sequence continues at coordinate 4,285,748 of CBDCOH010000002.1, forward strand.
ACTCTGCGCCGAGCATCGCGCCGCTGAGATTGACCGGTCCTACGAGGCCTACGATACGCTTCCGCTCGACACCGAGGACGAGTGGGGGAACCTGGCCGATCTGCTCGATGCGGCCGCCACTGCGTGAGCGGGTTGCCCCGAAGGGGCGAGTTGTGGTGGTACGAGGCTCCGGACAAACGCCCCCGCCCCGTGGTAGTGCTGTCGAGGAATGCGGCAATTCCGAAGCTCCGACGAGTGATCGTTGCTCCGTGCAGCACAGTGATCCGCAACCTCGCTACTGAGGTTGGGCTTGAACCGGGCGAAGAACCGATATGGCTGCCGAGTGTCGTGCAACTCGATTCGATGTTCAATGTCTCGGTGGCACATCTCACGTCGCGTCTTGGCAGGCTCAGCTACGAACGGATGGACCAGGTCTGCGGAGCTCTGTCCATCGCCGTGGACTGCGGGTAGTCGGTTACGCAAGCGGGCAGGTGGTCAACCATCTCAACCCTAACTCCCCATCAGCAGGTCTATTTTGAAGGGCTCCCCATGGCGGGACCATGGAATCCGGACAGCGCTACTGTGACCGGAAACTACCCGGTCTGACGCTAATCAGCTATTACCTACTAGCAACTAGCAAAACTCTGCTTCGATCACTTCTCGTTCGGCGCCCGACGGGCTATACATCCAGAACAGCCTGACCGGGGTATCGCCGGTATTGAAGAACTGGTGGCTCACCCCCGGGGGGGTGTAGACGACCGATCCGGGGCCGGTGACGATCTCCAGATCGCCTACGACCGCCCTCCCCTCGCCCTCGGAGAACATCCATATCTCGGCGGCGTCCGGATGGGTGTGGAGGCTGCCCTTCTGGTGGGGCGGCACCTCGCACGACCCGACCGCGAAGTCACCGATCCCTTCCTGCAGGAACGGTGACAGGAGGACCTTCACATGGCGGACGTACGGCTCGGGGGTGGTCAGCCCGATCCCGTCGGCATCGGTGACGACGATCGGTGTTTCCGATGAGTTGCTCATTGCTCAACCTCCTCCGCCGACTTAGCGTCCCGAACCGGTGGGATCATCCGCCCCGCCGGGATACCGCCGGTACCTCTACTCATTCGACTCATCCGCTACCAAGTCGTCCCAACGAGGGCCGACCTCCAGTATGGAGGAGCGTAGAGCGGAGACACCGCGTTCCAGATCGTCGACACCGATCGTGAGGGCCGGGTTGACGCTGACCACATCCCCCACCAGGGCGCTTCCGTGGTGCATCGCCCGGGACAGGAAACCCCGTCGCCACATCGCTTCGGGAACCACTGAGCCGACAGCGGCCTCGGGCGGCAGCGGAGTTCGTGAGGCCTTGTCCGCGACCAGTTCGATCCCCCGGCAGAGGCCGCGCCCGCGCACGTCCCCCACCCAGGGGAGGTCGGCTATCTGCTCGGCCAGGAGGGCCGACAGCATCTCATCCAACTTTGCAGACTGCTCCGCCAGGCCCTCCTCCTCGATCGCGTCGAGGACCGCCAGCCCCACCGCGCACGACTGCGCGCTGCCGCTGTAGGTGTGGACCTCCGCCATGCGCCGGTTCTCGGCGGCGATGGTACCGGCGACGGCTCCGGTGATCAGCGTGGCCCCCAACGGCGCGTAACCCGCTCCCAGCCCCTTGGCCATGGTCGTGATGTCGGCCACCACGTCCGCGTGGTCGAGGGCCAGGAAACGACCGGTCCGCCACATGCCGGTGATCACCTCGTCGGCTATGAACAGCACACCGTGGTGGTCACAGACCTCCCGGACGCGACGCCAGTACTGGTCGGGGGGCACCGCCATCCCGGTGGAGAGAGCGATCGGCTCGGCGATGAAGGCGGAGACCGAGTGCGCCCCTTCGCTCTCGATGGCGGCGTCCAGCGCCCCCGCCGCCCGCCTCACCACCTCCTCCGGCGCAAGCCCCGCGTACGGACCCCGGTACGTGATCGGGGCAGGGACCTTTGGGGTCCGGAACACGTACGGTTGGTAGCTCCGGTTGATGTCCCAGCGCCCGGTCATCGACAGTGCCCCGGCGGTGGCGCCGTGGTAGCTGGGAGAGAGACCGACCACCTTCCACCGGGCGGGCTCCCCCCGGGCCAGGTGGTACTGGCGGGCGATGCGGAGGGCTATCTCGTTGGCCTCGCTGCCCCCCGAGCTGAACATGACCCGGTCGACCCCGTCAGGCGCCAGGTCGACCAGCCGGCGGGCGAGTTGCTCCTGAGCGCGGGTAGTGCCGGCCACCGTGTGCATGTACGAAAGGCGCCGGACCTGCTCCACCATGGCCCGGGCGATGTCATCCCGTCCCTGGCCGATGATCGCCGCGCCCGAAACGCCGCTGGTGAGATCCACCAACTCGTGGCCGGCGTCGTCCCACAGCCGGCAGCCCTCGGCCCGCACGAACAGGGGGTACTCGTCGCCGGGGCTCCGGTAGAAGACCGCCGACGGGAACCTATCCATCGTCGACGGTGTGGTCGCAAACGAATACTGCGGGGTTGGCTACGCGGCAAACTACCTGGTCCGGAGGTTGTGGGCCGGCGAGCGACCCCCTTCGCAGGCACCCGTCGATCACCTTCATCGGGATGCGCCCTCCTTCCTCCACTCGCGGTATGACACCTGATCAGCCTCGCCATACTCTATTATTCATGCTTATGTGTCGTCTGGATCGGGTGAGCGGAGGAACCGATGCGGCTCAGGAGTGCATCCCCTCACGGCTCCAACCCCACCCGGTCGATGTCACCCTAGACGGCCCGGCCACCCCGACAGCCACCGCTTCTAGTTCGGACACGTAGCACGGGTCCGCTTGTATGGACGCACTTAGGGGTCGGCTATCCCCCACCGCCATTCTGGCGATGGCAGCCGCGGCCGTCTTCCTGACCGTAGCCAAGACTTCCGCGGCGGCCGTCTCCCAACCCGCTATCGCACACGCCTTCGACGCCGGTCCGGCCGATGTCGGGTGGGTCGTCTTCGGCTTCTCGGGTACGTTCGCCGTCGCCACTGCCGTCTACGGGCCGCTCGCGGTACGTTTCGGGGTGGGGAGAACCCTTGCGTTCGGAATCCTGCTCCTTGCGTTCGGATCTCTCATCGCGCTCGTAGCTCCGACGCTGCAGATCGTGATCGCCGCCCGGATGATCCAAGGAGCCGGTTCGGGTGCCTTACCGACCCTCTTCCTGGCAATCCTCGCCACGAGGTTTCCCCCGGAGCGGCGGCCCTTCGCCTACGCGGTCATCACCGCCATGCTGGGAATTGCCCAGACGCTCGGTCCCATCATCGGCGGCCTGCTGGTCGAATTCGTCAGCTGGCGAGCCGCCCTGGCCATCGGGCTGCTCATCTCACCCGCAGCAGCCTTCGTCTGGTACGACCTCCCGGAGCCGGGGGACCCGAGCCGGCGGCTCGACTATGCCGGAGCGGCATCCGCAGTCCTCGTGATCGGAAGCTTCGTCTACATTCTGAACCGGCTCCCCGTCGACGGCGCCACGCTCCTCACGGGGAGCGCCATCCTGGCCGCCGCCGTGGGATCGTTGTTCTCCACGATCTGGGCGAATCGTCACCCGGCGCCGTTCATCCCGTGCTCGATGGTGCTCGACCGCAGCTACATCGTGCTCGTGACTGCCGGCTTCGTGGGGACCGCCTGCTACCTGGGGACGATCATGGCCCTGCCGTCCGCACTGGCGAGAGTCCACACGATCGATGCGGTCGGGATCGGACTCGTCATTGTTCCGACCGGCGTTTCGGTAGCGCTCGGGTCAGCAGCGACCGGCGTCGTGATACGCCGGTTGGGAGATACCGGCGCCGCAATACTGTCACTGCTGTTCCTGTCAGCCGGAACCGGACTGTTCGCCGTGCTCGGCGTGGACAGGAGCCTCGTCTCGGTGGCCCTGGCCGGGATCCCCATGGGCATGGGGTTGGGACTTCTGAACCCTCCGCTGGTGAACGCCGTGACGCAGCGCTTCGTGGGGCCCTCCCAGCCGATCGCAATCGGCATCTTCTACCTGGGGTTCTTCTTCGGCGGCGCCGCGGGCGGCGCGGTGACGACCGCGATAGTCCAACGCGACCTGTCGGTCCCGCTGCTCGGTACAGGGTTTCCGGTAGGCGAGGCAGGGCTGGCTCTCCTGGCTCTCGCCGGAGCCGTCATCATGGCTAGGTCGCTCAACAACAACTACGCCACCATCCGCGCGTGAGACCCTGCCCGAGAGGGTGCGCGCATAGGCGGGCACGACTGCCGTGGCCCACCCTGCGTGGGACATCTGCACGGAAGGTAGATGCCCCGCAGGCTCCCGATGTTCAGGAATGGTCTGAGTGCCGGATGCGTCGCGCCAGGTACACGGCTCCGAGCAGGACGGGTATCGCCATGACCAGCGCTGCCGCTCTCACGTTCACGAGGGTGGCTACCGAGCCGTCGATCAGGCTTGCCACCGGCCGGAGGCCCAGGAAGGCCACGCCCCATAGAGCCATCACCCGGCCGCGATGCTCCTCAGCGACGTTCATCTGTACCAGGGTGGTGGACAGGGTCACCGAGATGATGTACATGATCCCGCCGACGAACAATGCGGCGAGACCCATGTTCGGGTGGGTGGACAACCCGAAGAGCGCAATCGCCGTACCTAGGCCGGCCATACCGATTGCGATGCTCCGGAAGGAGGCTCTCACCTTCGTCACCGCTAGGGCGGCGGTAAGCGCCGCTCCCAGCCCGAACGCACCGATGAGCACACCCGTGAAGGTGTCCGGCCTCCCGTATATCTCCACGGTGAACGCCGGCGTCAGATTGCTTACGGGGTCCACCGCGACCGAAACGGCAGCAACCGCGATCAGCAGCGGACCGAGCAGCGGATCCTTGCGGACGACGGTGATCGTCTCCCGCAGCTTGGCGCGTTCCGCGGGCCGGTCACCCTGGCGCCGCTCGATCCTGAGGATCATCACCGCCCCGGCCAGGGCCAGGTAGGAAAGGGCGTTGATCGAAAAGGCCCATGTGAACCCGAGGGTAAGGATGATCCCTGCACCCACGACCGGTCCGATCGCCCTGGCAAGGTTGAAGCTGATCGAGCTCAGAGCTACCGCGGCTTGCAGATCCTTCCGCTCCACGAGGTGCGGAACCAGGGCCTGCTGCGCCGGGAGCAGGAATGCCTTCGTGACGCTGAAGAGCAGGGCAGCCCCTATCAGCCACATGGGGGTGACCAGCCCGAGATAGTTGACAAGGGCAAGCACCCCGCCTGCTAGTGCAGCCGCCACTTGAGTGACGAAGATCAGCGTGCGCCGATCGAAGCGGTCGGCCACCGGGCCGGTCCAGGGAGCGAGCACGATCAAGCCCAGGAACTGGGAGAAGGTGGTCATCGCCACCAGGAAGGTCGACCCCGTTAGCCGGAAGATGAGCAGTGCCAGAGCGATGTTCTGGACCCACGTGCCCATGTTTGATGCCAGGTTTCCGAAGAAGTATGGCCCGAAGTTCCTTCGGAGCAGCAGGCTCAGAGGCGGGCTGGGCGTGATGTCCGGTTGGGTGGTGTCGATGTCTGAGTCCATTTACCCCGACCCTGAACAGTAGTGGTTACAGCGCGGGCCGCCCGACCCGGCGCCTGGAATCCCGGGACGATCTCCGATCAGTTCGCCAGACCCAGTTCTCGCAACCGGGGCAGGACTTGATCACCGAGCAACTCGATCGACTCGAACCACCGGTCGAACCGGAGACGCAGATCGAACACCAGGTGTTCCACTTCGACCTCGGCGAACTTGGTCACCTCCTGCACGACCTCTTCGGGCGACCCGGCGATGAGGGACCCCTGGATGTCCTCGGCTGTCCTGAAGACGCCGGAAGGAGGCTTCACCCACCACTTGCCCCGTTCGTTCGCCCAGCGGAGCAGCCCGTCGATGTTGAGGCCGTCGAACGCCTCCTCATGGGTCTTGGCGATCGAGGTGGGGGGGATCACGGCAACCGTGGGGCGGGAGCGGCCTGCCTCGGCGGCCATCCTGTCCATCGCCTCCACCCGCTTGGCGATAGTGGCCAGGGTGGTCCTTCCCGGCATCCAGCCGTCGCAGTAGCGCACCGCCCGCCGCGCCGAGGCGGGGGTCGATCCGCAGTACCAGAAGGGGACATGGCCGGACGGCTTCGGCTCGATCGAGATCTCCTTGAGCTCGTAGTGGGCGTCCCGGTAGTCGACCCGGTCCTCGGTGAACAGACGCTTGAGGATGTTGGCGTTCGACTCGACCAGTTCGGGACGGAAGATGCCTGGCATACCGATCGCCTCGAATTCGTGATCGAAGGTGCCGGCGCCGTAACCGATGATGATCCGGTCACCGACCAGTTGGGCGAGTGACCCGACCGACAGGGCGGTGTGGATCGGATGGCGGAAGGGGATCAGGGATCCCGTTCCGAGCGTGATCCGGTCGGTCACCGCACCGACCGCGGTGAGGGTGGTCAGGGCTTCGTAGAACACGATGTTCGGGTTCTCGAGTTCCTCATGGGGCTCGAAGACCAAATGGTCTCGTACCCAGAGAGAGTCGAAACCCAACTCTTCGGCGAGCCGGGAACCGACGAGTATCCGCTCGCGGTTGGCGTACGCGCCGAAGTGGGGTAGGAGCAGGCCGAATTGCATGGCGGTGAGTCCCCTTCCTCTAATTGCCGGGCTTCGCGTGACGGCCGTATCCGGGTTCCCCCTTGACGGTCCCGTCACCGTATACCTCGTTACCCCTCAGGAAAGTGCGTTCGACGGCCCCGACAACCCGACGCCCGTCATATGCGGTCCATCCGATCTTGGACAGCACGTCCTCGTTGCGGATGGTCCACTCCTTGGCGGGGTCGACGATCAGCAGATCGGCGTCGAAGCCCGGCCGAAGGTATCCCTTGGAACCGATGTCGAAGGACCGGGCGGGTGCTTCGGCTATCAACTCGACCACCCGTTCGACGGTGAGCTTGCCCTGGTTGGCGGCATCGAGCAGCAGCGGCACCTGGTGCTGGACTCCGGGAGTGCCGGTATGGGCGGCCCACATGTCCTCCCAGCCCACATCTTTCTCCGCCCGGGTATGGGGCGCGTGATCGGAGGAGACCATGTCTATGGTTCCATCGTTCAAGGCCTCCCAGATGGCGGCGCGGTGGTGGTCGGGCACCCAGTAGGACAGGCAGTAGGGCCCGAGTTCGAGCACGTCCTCCCACGTGCTGAGGAACAGGGCCCAGTGGTTGACCTCGCCCGTGACCGGGATGCCCTCGTCCTTGGCCCGGCGGATCATCTCTATCCCCTCGGTGGTCTGGACGTGGACGATGTGGAGGCGGCAGCCGGTGGCCTTCGCCATCCGCAGCAGGGTGGCGGTGGCGGTGTCCCAGATGATGCCGTCGTAGGCGGCCAGGGTCTTGGCGTATGCTTCCGGGCTGCGGTCCCCCCTCTTCCAGTAGCCCTGCTCGACGTGGTCCATCAGGGCTTGGTCGTGCGGGTGGACCATGAACACGCGGCCCGTTTCCTTTACGTCCTCGAACATCTGCAGCAGGTGGCCGTGGTCGTGGATACCCGTGCCCGCCGGATGGGGATAGGTGCGGCCGGTGTCCACCACCATATACACCTTGAAGGCGGCCACTCCGGCCTCGGCCATGGCATCGGTCTCGCCATGGGTGGGTACCGGGTTGTGGTTGTAGTCGACGATGCTCTTGGCTTTGTAGAGGTCCAGGACTTCGTCTAGGTAGGTCCTGGTCACGGTGGGGGGATCGAGGTTGGGCATCCCGAAGATCGTGGTTACGCCGCCTGCCGCCGCAGCTTCGGTGCAAGTGATCAGGTCTTCCTTGTGGGTATAGCCTGGTTCGCGGGTGTGAACGTGAACATCCACCATGCCGGGCAGAACCAGTTTGCCGGTGGCGTCCACCACCCGGTCCGCCTCCGCGCCGGTACCGCTACCAGCGGCGACCTCGACTATCCGCCCGCCGGAGACGAGGATGTCCGCCCGCCGCCGACCCGAACCGGACACGAGAGTTCCTCCGACTACGGCCAGATCGTAGGTCATGATGTCGCTCCAGGGTCATGGTTGATCGTTACTGGTTCTCTTCGCAGGTGCGTGCTGAACCAGTCGGTGATCTGGGGGATCACCGTGTCCGCGTGCTGCGCGTAGGCGCCGTAGTGGGTGGTGTGGCGCTGCATGAGCAGCTTCTTGGGAGGGCGCGCGCGCTCGTACAGGGCCACCGCATGGTCGGTGGGGGTAACAGGGTCGTCCTCAACCCCGATGATAAGGAGGGGGGCATCGTCGATCCTGCTGACCGCTTCGATCGGCTTGTACGCGAGTATCCCGTCCACGCTCCTTAGCTGCACCCGGGTGGGCACGCGGGAGTCCACGTCCTTCTTCACCTTCGTAGCCCTGCGCTCGGGTGTCTGCAGCATGATGTCCTCGCGAGGATGGACGAGCGCACTCTTCCCCGTCAGGACCCGGTTCGTACGGTCGGCATGGAGGGACTCCAGCAGTTCGTACCATTCGTACTCGCGGCGCATCCGCCGCAACCAGTCCTCCCCGTCGGCCACCGGCACCTGCGAGACGGCGCAGCGGATGCGGGAGTCAGCTGCGGCCAGCATTATGGCGTTCCCGCCGCCGGTTCCTCCGCTCCCGAAAGTGCCGATGCTGTCCTGGTCGACATCCGGCCGTGACGCCATGTAGGTCACCGCGTTGATCAGGTCCTCCAGCTGGCGGGAGGGCAGCAGGAGATCGCTCGCTCCCTCCGAGGATCCGAAGCCGCGGTAGTCAAAGATGAGCACCGCGATGCCGGCATCGGTGAGGGCTTCGTGGTAGGGGAGGTAGAGCCGAGCGTCCTTGAGGCCCAGCCAGCCGGGTCCCTGGACCACCGCTGCGTAGGGACCGTCGCCTGTCCGGTCGGGGAGCCGGAGGAGTGCCGAGACGCGCTCCCCTTCCGAATAGAACGAAACATCCTCGGCCCTCACCGTCTACCCTTCGCCGCCGCTCACACCGGGGGAGTATAGATAGCCCGATATACGGTATACAGGTGCCGGATGTGACGTGCCAGGTTTCCGTAGAAGCCACTATCTGCTGTCCACCATCCGCTAACCACAGATTTCGGCGATGCACTGCGCATAGACCTTGGTGCAGCTGACCAGGTTGTCGATGGAAACTATCTCCCCGTACTGGTCGTACACGTCGTAGACGCCGTCCTTGCGGATGCCGCCCGGACCGTAGGTGAGGGAGGGCACCCCGTATTCGTGGAGTATCGACGTATCGGCCGAGACGTCGTAGCGGTACGGTTCCACTTTGCGGGAGGGCTCTCCGAACACCGCGTGATGGGCACGTCCCACCGTCTGGACCAAGGGCTCGTCATCGGTGATCTCGTAGCCGTTCCGGCACAGGAAGAAGGAGAGTTCGGTCTCCAGTTCCGGGTCGTCCTCCCGGAGGTCATCCAGGAACCCCCTGACCTGCCGGTGGATATCCATGATGGTTGCGGTGGGAGGGAAGCGGAAGTCGAGGTACAGGGTGCAACTGCGAGCCGGGTTGACCGCCGGCTGGAAGGGGTTCCCACCCCGGATCGCCCCGAATCCGATTCTCGAACCCATAGTCGGATGAGCGTGCGAGGCGGCGAACTCCGGCTCCCACGCCCGGAAGGCGTCCAGCACCCGGACCCCCTTGTCGATGGCATCGTCCCCGTGCTCCTTCGACCAGGTGTGGCGGGAGAGACCTCGTGTGGTGACCTTGGCGAAGATGTAGCTCGAGTTGCCGGTCTGGACCCTCAGGCCGGTCGGCTCGCCGATGATCGCCGCGTCCGCCACGACTCCGTGCTGGGCGGCGTACATGGTGCCCCAACCTCCGGCCCGGTAGGCCGGTCCGGAGAACTCGTCGGTGGGGGACTTCTCCGTCTCTCCGATCACGCCGGCCACGATGATGTCGCCCCGGATTTCGATGTTTGACTCCTGCACCGCCCGGATCGCTCCGTGGTAGGCGGCGAAGGCCGACTTCATGTTGGACACCCCGAGACCGTAGATCCACCCTGTCCCATCAAGGGTCGCCTTGGGAAGCAGCCCGAACGGCATACCCGGATCCTTGCCGGTCATCCCCGTGTCGAAGTGGGCTCCGAGCAGGAGGCTCCGGCCACGGCCGCTACCCCTCAGGCGGCCGATCACGTTGTAACGGTCGGGTTCGACCTCCTGCAGTTCGATGTCCATCCCGTCGATCTCCCGGAACCGCTGCGCCACGTAGTCGGCGATCGCGCCCTCCTCCCCTGTAGGGCTGGGAATGTCCACGAGGTCGCATGTCATGCCCACCATCTCGTCCCGGAGGTCGGGGGTGAAAGCCGGAAGCAACCGGTCGAGTAGTTCGTTCATAGTCGGGGTCTCTCTTCTATCTCGTAATGCTCGGGTTACGCAGGCAACGCGGTGGGCCTGCCGCCCGGTCGACTAACAAGGCTCGACCGGGTGGAGCGGCTGCATCCCGGTCGTCTGAACCTTCTCAAGCAGGGACTTCAACCCGCCCAGCCAACCAATGCGTCGATGCTTATCTGGCCGGGACCCTGCATGAGGATGACCACACCCACGATGATGAGCGTGAACGGCCAGTCCCACCCATCCACGAAGCCCTGCTTCCACTTCACCATCGGTATCGCCAGGATGAGAACCAGGATCAACGGGATGACCGCCACCCGGGTCGCCAGACCGACGACCAGCAGGATGCCGCACAGGGTCTCGACATATCCGGCAAGCAACGCCACCGCGGCGGGGTAGGGGACCCCCTTGCTCCGCAAGAGGTTCTCGGTGCGACGCGGGCCGTGGCCGGTGTCGGCGCTTCTGAAGATCTTCGGCCATCCATGCGCTATGAAGACGGCACCCATCGTGGCCCGCAGCAACCCTATGCCGAGGTCCTCCACCGTTTCTCCTCCCGCCGTCCGCCACTCCGGAGCTCTGCTAGCGGCCTATCCGGCCGGTGGATCGTGCCCGCCCCGCATCGGATACTCTAACCGGGTGAAGCCCCCGCCCTTCAGCTACGCCTCGCCGACCACCGTTACCGAGGCAACCAACATGCTGGACCGAGATAGTGGCGGTGCACGCGTGCTCGCGGGGGGCCAGAGCCTGATTCCGATGCTTCGCCGGCGCCTGGTAGAACCCGACACGCTGGTGGATCTCCGCGGGATCAACGCCCTGCACCGTATCTCCTTCGACGGGATCTGCACGCTCCGGCTGGGGGCGATGGTCACCCACGTCGCCATCGAGCGATGGGCTTCCGACCATGGGGAAGTTCTCCTCACCGATGCCGCCGCGCATATCGGTCACAGTTCGGTCAGGACTATGGGCACCGTGGTAGGAAGCCTGGCCCACGCGGATCCCGCAGCCGAGTGGAGCGCAATCGCCCTCGTCCTCCAAGGTGTATGCGACGTCGCCGGACCGGACGGAGAGCGGCAGGTGGCGATCGGCCGGTTGTTCACCGGCCCGTACTCGACCAGCCTTGGCCAAGCGGAACTGATCACCTCGTTGACCCTCAACCTGCCCGGTCCCGCGACCGGAGCCGGCTTCGCGGAGGTGGCGCCCCGCCGAGGTGACCCGGCCGTGGCCGGTGCGGCCGCTGTTGTTGCCCTCGACGGGCCGGAGGTGAGGAGGGCCCGCGTGGCTCTCATCGGCCTGGCCCCCACCCCTTGCCGGGCGCCGTCGGTCGAAGCCGCCCTCACCGGCCGCCCGGCCTCGGTCGGCGTCGAAGCGGCCGCGCAAGCCGTGGAGGACGACACATCTCCATTGGGAGACATCCACGGTTCCGGGGACTACCGCCGGCGGGTGGCGCCGGTCGTGGTCACCCGCGCCCTGAAATCGGCGCTTGGCCGGGCTACGAAGGGCTGATCGTGAACCAGTCCGTCCAGGTCACGATGCTCGTGAACGGCGTCGAGCACACCCTGGCGGTAGAGCCCCGCATGGTTTTGGCCGACGTGTTGAGGGAACGCCTCGATCTGCACAGCATCCACCTGGGATGCGAGGAGGGAGTCTGCGGCGCCTGCACCGTGCTCGTGGACGGGGAGCCGGCTACGTCGTGCCTGGTCCTGGCAGTGCAGGTGGAAGGTCGATCGATCACCACGCTGGAAGGGTTGGACGGCGAGGCGACCATGACAGCCTTGCAGACCTCCTTCCATGAGAACTTCGCGCTCCAGTGCGGCTTCTGTACCCCCGGCATGCTGGTGAACCTGTTCTCCCTGCTCGAGGAGCGGGCAGAGCCCCCGGCTCCCTCCGAGGAAGAAGTTCGTCTCCGCCTCAACGGAAACCTCTGCCGGTGCACCGGCTACCAGAGCATCGTCGCGGCGGCTTTGCAGGCGGCCGGGCGGGAGGATCCGTGACGGCCGGCACGACCTTCGGCAAGCCGGTCCTCCGCCGGGAGGACGGCAGGTTCCTCAAGGGCAAGGGGGTCTACGTACCCGATGTCGTGTTGCCCGGTACGGCGGAAGCGGTCGTCGTGCGCAGCCCCCACGCTCATGCCCTGATCAGGGATCTCGACGTCTCAGAGGCAACCGTTGCGCCCGGCGTGGTCGCGGTCGTAACCGCCCGCGACCTGAGCGATACCGGGGTCTACCGGCCCTACCACAAGTCGCCGCCCGCATTCGCCGACCTGCTCCAACCGCTCGAGAAGGGCCACGACGTGCCGCTCCTGGCCGCCGAGCGGGTGAGGAGGGTCGGCGAACCGGTCGCCTTGGTCGTGGCGGAGAACCGCTACCTCGCCGAGGACGCCGCCGGGCTGGTACGAGTCGATTACGAACCGCTGGAGCCGGTGGTGGACGCCGAGGCGGGCTTGCGGCCGGATGCTCCGGTGATCCACGAGGAGTTGGGGGACAACGTCCAGAGCCGGGTCAGGGTGGCGGTCGGCGACCCGGAAGGGGCAATGGCCGCCGCCGATCACACCGCCACGTTCCGGTTCACGATCCGGCGCCAGATCGGGAGCCCGCTGGGACCCAGGGCCGTGCTGGCCCGGTTCGACCCGGAGGAGCGTCGTCTGGCTGTCTGGTCCGCCACCCAGATGCAGCACCTGGCCCGCAAGGTGATCGGGGGGATTCTCGGGCTTGCCGAGGACCGGATCCGGGTCGTCTGCCCGGACATGGGCGGCAGCTTCGGCGGGGGCGTCTACTACGAGGACATCCTGATCCCGTACCTGGCCCGCCGGATCGGCCGCCCGGTGCGCTGGGTCGAGGACCGCAGGGAGAACCTGGTCAACGCCCGCCACGCCCGTGACCAGACCCACGATGTCGAGGTCGGGTTCGACAGCCGGGGCCGGGTCCTGGCCCTTCGCGACCGGATCCTCGTCGACATGGGCATCGCCAACTTCTACGGGCTGGTGGTGCCCTACAACACGATCTCGCATCTGAAGAGCCAGTACCGGATCGACAACTACGAGGCGGAGGCGACCTGCGTGATCACCAACAAGACTCCCAACGCCCCCGCCAGGGGAGCGGGGCGGGTCACGGCTGCATTCGTGATCGAGCGGGTGCTGGAGAGGGTGGCCCGCCGGCTCGACCTCGATCCGGCCGAAGTGAGGAGGATCAACCTCATTCCCTCCGATGCCATGCCCTTCGACACCGGGGTGCCGTACCGGGACGGGAAGCCCTCGGTGTACGACAGCGGCGACTTTCCCGCGCAACTCGAGATGGCTTTGGAGGGGATCGGCTACCACGACTTCCGCGCCCGCCAGGCCCGGCTTCGGGCCGAGGGCCGCTGCGTCGGGATAGGTATTGCCGCTCACATGGAGGGAACCGGTTTCGGTCCCCCCGAGAGCGCCATCGTCAGGGTTGACGGATCTGGAGGCGTGACGATCCTCAGCGGCTCCAACAACCACGGCCAGAGCCACGAGACCACCCTCGCCCAGGTGTGCGCCGACGTGCTTGGCGTGGACATCGACACCATCACCCTGCGGGACGGCGACACCGCCCTGATCCGCCACGGAGGCGGCACGTTCGCCAGCCGGACCGCGGTCACCGGGAGCATGGCGGTGACGGGCGCGGCCGGCAAACTCCGTCAGAAGGCCATCGAGATCGCCGCCCGCCTCCACGGACTGGATGCCGGCGGACTGACCGTGATCCGCGGGGTCATCCGGGACGGGTCCACCCGGATCATGACGCTCGCCGACGTGGCCCGGGTAGCGGGCGACGAGGCAGGGGACCTGGCGCGGCCGGCTGTGGAAGCGTGCTTGGAGGCGATCGACTCCTTCGCGTCGCCCACCGTCACCTGGGCATCGGGAACCCACGTCGTCACCCTGGAGGTGGATCGTGACACCGGACACGTCAAGCTGGAGCGCTACGTAATCGCCCACGACGCGGGCAACATCATCAACCCGGCGGTGGTCGAAGGCCAGATCGTGGGCGGCGTGGTGCACGGCATCGGCAACGCACTGTCGGAGGAGGCAATCTACGACGAGGCCGGCAACGTGCTCACCAGCAGCTTCACGGACTACCGGCTACCGCGCGCCATCGACGTCCCACCCATCGAGGTTCTCCACCAAGAGTTCCCCTCCGCGCTGAACGAACTCGGGATCAAGGGCTGCGGCGAGGGTGGAACAGTGGGGGCGCCCGCCGCCATCGTCAACGCCGTCGAGGACGCCCTCCGCCCCCTAGACCTACGGATAACCGAGATGCCCCTCCAACCGGAGAAGCTACTGCGATACATTCATGAGGCCGAAGCAGCGTCCCGCATGGCAGGTCCGCAGCGCAGCTTGACGAGTAGTCCAACGGATCGGACGACCGGCAATTCTGCTTGATCATCGGTAAATGACAAGATCGGCCGGCAATCTTCCATCAGCTGGTTTGAACCTCGGGTCAGGTGGAGTTCGGCTGCCACCCGGCACCCTTGAGTAGGACCGAGTCGGCGACGCGGATGGGCAGCGACGACCATCCGACGGGGCAGACCCAGAGCGGGGGGTCGGCTCGATCTGATCGCCCCGCACGGCGAAACGATTCCAACTAAGAGCGTGCGCGGATAGCTCCTGACCTGGGTAAACACACGACCGCCGATAATCGAGTCACTGGTTCTGACCAGGGATTTCGAAGTCCGATCCAGTGTCGACACACTGACAGCGACCACGGAAACCCCACCTATCCGCGCATCCTCTAAGACCCTCGATCGTCAACTGTGTCCAGCAACAGCGGTGGACGGTAACCCCCTGCGGCTGTCTCGTAGGCAGCCGCAGCGCGTAGCAACTGCGGTTCTTGGAGCCGGTGAGCCGAGAGCTGCAAGCCGACCGGGAGGCCGTCGGAATGGCGGCCGGACGGGAAAGAGATGGCGGGTACACCGACCACGTTCCAGGGCAGGGTTAGCCGCGTGGTGAGGCGGCTCTGCGCCCCGGGCTGATTCAGGTCGATGTACCTTCCACCACCGATCCCCACCTGCCGGGAGTCGATGGGGAAGGCCACCGTCGAGTTGCAGGGGGTGAGCACGACGTCCACTGTCTCGAACACCGTCGCAATCGTGGCGCGCATCTCGTTACGCAACTGCATACCCCTGCGTTGGTCGGCCGCTGTGACGAACTCACCGGCCAGAATGCGGAAGCGGATCTCCGGGGTGGCGAAGCCGTCAGGACGCGAAAGGGCGTATGGCAGGAGAACAGCCTGTGACTCGTGCTGAGCGGCCGCCAGCGCCAAAGGGATCTCGTAGAAGGTCGACAGGTCGACTTCCTCCACGGTCGCTCCTAGACCCTCGAAGACACGGGCCGCCTCGCGGACAGTCTCCTCGATCCCGGGCAATGCGTCGTCGAAGAAGAAGGAGGAAGGGACGCCCACCCTCAGACCGCTCATCCCACTTGCCAGGCCGTCCTGGTAGGAGCCCTCGAAGCCGGCACGGATGGACGTCGGATCTTTCGGATCGTATCCGGCCATGACGTCCAGCATGGTTGCGGCATCGCGGACCGTCCGGGCTATCGGGCCGATCGTGTGATGCCACGAACTGGTGGGTGGTAGCTCCCCGAAGCGGCTGGCCAGTCCGTGGGTGGGCATCAGACCCACCACGCCGCAGTAGGAAGCCGGGGTGCGGATCGAGCCCCACCCGTCGGTGCCCACCGCAGCCCACGCCATCCCGGCGCTCACCGCCGCAGCGGACCCTCCACTCGAACCGCCGGGTATGCGGGCCGGGTCCCACGGGTTGCGCACCGTACCGAAATACATGTCCTTGCAGGTGCCTCCCATGCCCCACTCGTGCATGTTGTTCTTCCCGAGCACGATTGCCCCGGCTTGCCGGAGGCGGGTCACGACCTCCGCATCGAAGTCGGTCGTGTGATCGGCCCACAGCACCGACCCGTTGGTGGTCGGGTGGCCGGCTACCGCCACGTTGTCCTTCACCGCGACCGGAATCCCGTGCAAGGGGCCGCGGTAAGCACCTTTCCCGATCTCGACTTCGGCGACCTGCGCTTCGGCCAGGGCGTCTTTCGCAAGCACAGTTATGAAAGAATTCAGAAGGGGATCCAGGGTCCGGATCCGGTCGAGCACTGCCGTGACCAACTCGACTGGTGAAACCTCCCGGGACGAGATACGGGGCGCCGTCTCGCTGATGGGGGCGATCGTGATGTCGTCGGTCAAGGCGCGCTCGCGTACATTGCGGTCCGGGGATCGGCCGAGGCCGCAACGCGCTCGGCCAGCTTGCCCGACCGGCGGAGGATCTGGACGACGTACGGAACCAGATCGCCATGGTCGTCGGGGTTCACCGCGTCGCCGAACCGGTCCCGGATCAGTAGCCGGGCACGCGCCGCAAGGTCGGGATCCTCGCTGGGAGGCTCCTCCTCGTTTCTGGCCTCGTCACCCGCGTCTCCCTCGGGAGACCCACCCTTCCGGCCCCAGGTGAGCCGGAGGAGGTCGGGTCTGTCGTACTGGCGGTTCACAAGCTGCGCCCACGTTCCGGCGCCGGGGTCGATGTCGGCATATAGGATGCCCTCGCCGCGCTGGGGACCGGCCAGGATCCTGCCTCCGGGAGCGTAGATCATCGACCCAGGCTCCTCGGTCATCGCAACGAGGTTCTCCCGGAGGACCGGGTCGGCCCCGACCCGGTCGACAGCCTCCGTATCGGATGCAGCGGCCGCCGCCAGCACGTGGGCCGTGTTCTGGTAGGCAACCGCCCTCCCCGTGATCGCCACCACGTTCTGCATGACCCCCGGAGCGTGGAAGTGGGGCGGCCACAGGGCTACGTGTACCCGGGCTCCGAGACTCCTCATCGCGTAGGTGAGAAGCGGGTTGGAGTTCTCGCCTCCCGCCAGCACGCTCACCGGTCCCCACGGTGAATCGAATACCCGGATCGACTCACCGTCCCCCGGATGGAAGAAGACTCGCTCACCCACGGCCGGCACCAGCTTTCGTCTCACCCCGAGCAGTTCGCCGTCCGGAGACACAACCATCTGGCTGTCGAACACCACGCTCACCCGAGGGTCGGGTCGCTCGACGAAACCGATGACGACCATTGCTCCCGCGCGAGAGGCCGCCTCGCACAGGCGATCGCTCTCGGCGCCGGGGACCGTCAGGGCATTCTCCACCATTGAGGAGGCGAGTTGGCGGGAACGCCCGGAGGTCGGTGGCAGGGCATGGAACCAGATGGGATGGCCGGGAAGGGAGTTCTCACCGAAGGCGACCAGGCGGGCTCCTTCCGCTCCGGCCTCCCCGATCAGGTCGCAGGCCTTCTGCACGGACGCATCCCGATCGAGAAACACCGGGGCCACCTGCACGGCGGCCACCCGGACGGGTACTTCGGTTCCGGCAGGCACGGGCTGATCGTATACGATGCCTGTACGGATGGACACCCGGCCGCGATGACGCTCAGCTTCGGTCTTCTAGTGCCACACTTCGGCCCGCACTCGACCTGGGACCGGGTGTTCGCCATCGCTCCGCGCCTGGAGGAACTGGGGTTCTCGAGCGTCTACTTCCGGGACCAACTGGGCTTCACTGGCGGAGTCTCGTTCGAGAATCCCAGTCACCACTTCGTAGATCCTTTCGTGGCCATGAGCGCCGTGGCGGCAACCACCGAGTTGACCGTGGGCATGGCGACCCTGACCCCGATACGCCCGCCCGTTCTCCTCGCCCAGATGGTGGGATCCCTTTCCTACCTGGCTCGCGGGAAGCTGGTGCTCGGAGTCGGGTTGGGGGGCCAGCCCAACGCATTCCGCCTGGCCGGGCTTTCGATCGATGACCGGATCGCCCTGTTCGAGGAGATGGTGACGGTCCTGCGCGCCACGTCCCATCCTGATGCCTCCCACAACGGCTCCCTGATCGGCTTCGAAGGCCTCACTCTCGACCCGGCCCCGCCCGGGGATCTCACGCTTCTCTACTGCGGTTCCAGCCTGGCGGCTATCAAGCGGGCTGTCCGTTTCACCGATGGCTGGTTCCCCGGACGGTGTCCCCTCCGGGTGTTCGACCGCCTGCACGGAAGGCTCCGGGAGGAGGCCGGCGCCGAGGGCAAGACGATGCGGATCGCCATCGTCCCCCTGGTCTCGATCGACCGGAGCCGGGAACGGGCCCTTGCCAAGGTCAATGTCGACGGGATTCTCGAGGAGTCCCGCAGGAAGCCGGCCTGGCGCACGGACGGACCCTTCCTCACGGCGGAGGATCTGCGGGGGGCGCTGATCGCCGGGACGTCCGCCGACGTGGTGGAGGACCTCCACGAGTTGGAACATCGCGGGATACACGAGGTGGTCCTCGACCTGCGGGAGAGGATGGAAGCTTTCGAGGAAGGCATCGAGCGTCTCGGGGCCGAGGTTCTCCCGTCTTTCGTGACCGGGTAAACAAGCCGGGCTGCTGGGAGGGACCTGCCGCCCACGGCCACGCAACACCAACGCCACCACGCGAGCCCTTGCACGGGGTGGCAAGAAGGGTCTTAGAACCGGTAATCAGTTGCACGGGTAGGTCGCGCTGTATACATTATGCCTAAGTCGATTGGCTACGTGCCCGATGCGGTTCGTAGCGCCGTACCACCGGTGGCGGGGCTCCTCGCTCACCGACCAGCTACGGGAGGAGTTCAGATGAAATACAAGAGGCTGCTAGCGCTGGTGCTCGGGTTCGCCTTATTGGCTGCGGCCTGCGGTGGAGACGAGGAACCAGCCGCTACCACCCAGGGGACGACTGCAACGCAGGCAACCCAGGCAACCCAGCCCCCGGCCGAGGAGACGCCCGCCGAGACCTCTCCGTCGGAGGACGAGATGATGGATGCGGATTCCATGATCGCCGATATCCGGTCTCGTATCGAGGGCCAGTCGGTGGTGGTGGGGAGTTCGGGATTCCCGAACGCTTCGTTGACGGGGGCGTTCCGGACTATGGACTTCCTCCGTGACGACTTCGGTCTCGACGTCGAGTTCCGGCTGCTGGACTCGGATCCGCTGGTAGCGGCGACCATCGCCGGTGAGGTGGAGGTCGGTCAGCTTTCCCTGGCTGGTATGGCCAACGCGGTGTCGGCCGGTTCGGACTTTGTGGCGTTCGGTGGTGACGATCAGAAGAACTCGTTCATAATCGCTGCCAAGGCGCCGGTCAGCTCGATGGAGGAGTTGCGCGGCCAGCCGGTTGCGGCCACCCAGAGCCTGAACCAGATCACCGGCCAGACCCTCCAGAAGTGCTTAGCCGACGCAGGCATGACCGTCGACGACGTGCAGCTGGTCCGCCTCGCGCATACCGGTGAGGCAACCCAGGCGATCTCGTCAGGACAGGTTGTCGGTGGTATCTCGGCGACATGGCGTCTCACCCAGTTGACCCTCAACGAGGGCCCAGGCGCATACAACATGCTTTGTGCAGGCTGGGAGGCCGCTCCCCAGATCTCGTCGGTGTGGTACGCCGAGCGGGCCTGGGTCGAGGCCAACCCGGACATCGCACTGGCGTTCAACATCGCTTCGCTGAAGTCCGCCCGCTGGGCACAGGAGGACAAGCAGCGGTGGATCGACTACGCGCTGTCCAAGATCGAACGGCTCACCCCCGAAGCAGCCGCCATCGACTACGACAGCCTCTTGGGCGACCTTGACATGTGGCCGGTCAACGGGTCCCTTGACCACGACCTGCTGCAGACCACCCTCGACACCTCGCTCGAGTTCGAAGCCATCGACCGGGCCTACACCGTCGGCGAACTCGTCACCTTCGAGTTCCAGGACAAAGCACTCGAGATCCTCGGGGTCGCCGAGCGCAACCCCGACATTTCCATGGCCGAGGAGTCCGGCGATGCGATGATGGATGCGGATGCGATGATCGCCGATATCCGGTCTCGTATCGAGGGCCAGTCGGTGGTGGTGGGGAGTTCGGGGTTCCCGAACGCTTCGTTGACGGGGGCGTTCCGGACTATGGACTTCCTGCGTGAGGAGTTCGGTCTCGACGTCGAGTTCCGGCTGCTGGACTCGGATCCGCTGGTAGCGGCGACCATCGCCGGTGAGGTGGAGGTCGGTCAGCTTTCCCTGGCTGGTATGGCCAACGCGGTGTCGGCCGGTTCGGACTTTGTGGCGTTCGGTGGTGACGATCAGAAGAACTCGTTCATAATCGCTGCCAAGGCGCCGGTCAGTTCGATGGAGGAGTTGCGGGGCCAGCCGGTTGCGGCGACCCAGAGCCTGAACCAGATCACCGGCCAGACCCTCCAGAAGTGTCTGGCGGACGTGGGCATGACCGTGGACGATGTTCAGTTGGTTCGTTTGGCGCATACGGGTGAGGCGACCCAGGCGATCTCGTCGGGGCAGGTTGTCGGTGGTATTTCGGCGACTTGGCGTCTTACGCAGTTGACGCTCAATGAGGGTGAGGGCGCATACAACATGCTGTGCGCGGGTTGGGAGTCCAATCCCCAGATCTCGTCGGTGTGGTACGCCGAGCGGGCCTGGGTGGAAGCCAACCCGGACATGGCACTGGCGTTCAATATCGCTTCGCTGAAGTCGGCCCGCTGGGCGCGGGAGGACAAGCAGCGGTGGATCGACTATGCGCTGTCCAAGATCGAGCGCCTGACCCCTGAAGCAGCCGCCATCGACTACGACGGACTCATCCACGAGTTGGACATGTGGCCGGTCAACGGGTCTCTCGACTATGACCTGATGCAGACCACCCTCGACACGTCCCTCGCGTTCGAAGCCGTCGACCGGGCCTACACCGTCGAGGAACTCGTCACCTTCGAGTTCCAGGACAAGGCACTGGAAATCCTCGGGCATATGTAGGTAGGGCGAGGCCAGGACCCCCGAGGGATCGTCAGCTCAACGATCCTTCCGGGGGTTCCGGCGCTAGGGTTCTCGGAGGGTGCTGGACACCCGCCGTCGGGCCACAGAAACGCGGGCGAGGGGCGGATGCCCGACCTCTTCCAGCCGCAATGATCGCACGGGGAGAAAACCGGAGATGGCAGCAGTAGAGACGCTGGGCGCCCAGGAGCGCGGTTTCACCTCCCTGGCCTCCAGAGTCGCCGGCCCCTTGATGCGTGCGCTGGAGGTCTTCCAGTCGAGTTGGACGATCCGGGTGCTCACGCTGGCAGTCATCCTCACCGGATGGGAAGTCTTCGGACGGCGTACCAGCACCGTCACGTTCGCGTCGGCAACCAGGACGCGTGACGCCCTCTGGGAGATGACCGTCAGCGGCGACTTGTGGAAGGCCTGGCGAGCTGACCTGGCCATCATGTTCACTGCCCTGGCAATCTCGGCAGTGGCCGGTATCCTGCTCGGCTTCCTGCTGGGACGCTACCGCTCGATAGACACGACTGTGGAACCGGTCTTCGTGGGTGTGTTCATGACGCCCAAGATCGCCCTGCTCCCGATCATCGCCCTGTGGCTCGGTTACCAGTTCAATGCCAAGGTGCTCGTCGTGGTCCTGTTCAGCTTCTTCGAGGTCTTCTTCACCGTTCGTGACGGGATCAAGGTGACCAACGCCGAGTACGTGGACGTTGCGAGGTCCTACTCCATTCCCGAAGGCATGATCCTCACCAAGATCGTCGCGCCGGCCACCGCTCCCTACATCATCACAGGGCTCCGGCTCGGCCTCCTCCACGGAATGGTCGGAGTGGTGCTGGCCGGATTCTTCCTCGAGGCGAACGGTATCGGCGGCCTCATCAGCAACCAGACCAACGAGTTCCGGATGCATACGACTTTCGCCGCGATGCTGACCGTCATGGCGGTTGGAGTCGCCATCAACCTGAGCCTGCGCCTGCTGGAGCGCTGGGTGACACCTTGGAGTATCAAGGAGACGACATGACCGCCCAACGTTCGCCGGAGGAATCGGGCTCGCTCCCAGGCGGAGAATCGCGGCGCCCGTTCCGGCTGAGCCGTGTGAGGGTTCTGCAGTTGAGCGGCATCGTGGTGTTCCTGGCGTTCTGGCAGGTGTTCGGAGGTCGCAAGCCTGAGTGGTATTCCCAGCCCACCAGGACGCTGACCGAGCTCTGGTATCTGCTCGGGGCCGAAGAGGTACTCCCTTACATCGAGGGGAGCTTCTGGGAGCTATTCCTCAAGTCCTTGGGAGCGCTGTTGGTGGGCATCGTGCTCTCGTTCATCGTCGGGGTGACCCTCGGCTTTCTCATCGGCCGTTACCGCGTATTCCGGGTCGCGCTCGATCCCTACCTGGCGGCTGTCTACTCGGTGCCCCGGGTGGCGTTCGTGCCGATCATGGTGGTCTGGTTCGGTATCGCGGACAGCTTTCTGGCGGTGGGGGTCGAGGTCCCCCTTTCCAGGTTCGTGATAGCCAGCGTTGTGGTGGCTTGCTCGGTCCTGATCGCATTCTCCACCGCGGCGGGAGTGCACGAGCTCATGAAGGAGTACAACGAGGTGGCCTACGCCTTCAACCTCCGGGGCGGCAAGGGGGTAGTCGAGGAATGGGTGGGAGCAATCCTGCTCATCGTCGCCTTTCTTGCCACCGCAGCCGGATGGCTCAGCCTGATACAGGGTCTGGCGCTGGTGTTCGCCACGGTCGGTCTCCTGGTAGTCCGCGACCGGCACATGTTCTGGAAGATCCTCCTACCCGGAGCCGTACCGTTCCTGGCGACCGGTCTGCGCATCGCGGTTCAGCGCGCCCTCATCGCGGTGATAGTGGCCGAGTTCCTGATCGGTGTGCCCGGACTCGGGTTCGTGATACGCGACGCCCGCGCCGCTTACCACACCGACCGGCTCTTCGCCATGGCCCTACTCCTGATGGTGCTGGGCGGGACCATCGTCACCATCACGAAGGCAGTGGAGTCCCGGTTGTCCTCCTGGCGGCCCAGAGCATTCTGAACAACCAGGAACGGGGGGATCCGATGCGATCCAGATGGCACGGAAGCGGGCTTGTCTCCCCTCCCGTCGATCGATTGGGGGATCCCGCCCACCCGCTCGCCCCGGGGCGTTTGTGAGCCGGCGCCCGGATACCCATCCGCTCCGGAGACCGGAGAGGGGGATGACCTTCGGGGTGCTGCTCCCGCACTTCGGTCCGCACGCCTCCCGGTCCCGCCTGATCGAAGGCGTCAAGCTCATCGAAGATTTGGGATTCGACGCGGTGTGGGCCCGCGATCACCTTCTCTGGCACCCGCACAGCCACGAGGAGCACACCGACATGACCTTCCTCGAACCCTTCACGACGCTGGTCGGGCTGGGAACCCTGGTGGAACGGTTGGTCATCGGGACCGGCGTGATGATCCCGGTGCGCCACCCGATCCGGGTCGCCCAGCAGTACATGACCCTCTCCTATCTCACCGGCGGACGGGTCATTGCCGGCTTCGGGGCCGGTCACGGGGGTGAGTTGCGGGCCGCGGGGATCGACCCCGACCGGAAACACCAGGCCGTGCTGGAGATGATCGAGATCGTTCGCCGGCTGTGGGTAGAGAACGGGGTCACTTTCGAGGGGGAGATCTTCAGGGTTCACCACGCTTCGCTCGAGCCCAAGCTCGAGCATCCGCTGCCAATCCTCTATGGGGGCCCCTCGCGGCGGGCAGCGCGGATAGCCGCCTGCCATGCGGACGGCTGGCTGGCCGGCACCGTCCCGCTCACCACGGTCGACGCCCGGCTCTCCTACATGCGGGAACTTCTGGGCAGCATCGACCATCTATTTCTGTCGGTCACGCCCCGCACGATTCTCGACGAGGACCGGGATCTGGCCCGCAGCCGGGTGGACGTGGAGCGGATGTCGAGAGACGGCAAGCGAAACTGGGTGACCCCACCGCGGGGCGCCTTCCGGACCCTCGAGGACATCCGGGGCGTGGTGGTGGTTGGCGACGCCCATGACGTGGCGGCCGGCGTCCTCGAGTACTACAACCGTGGGTTCGACCACTTCACGTTCGACGTGCGCAACCAGTTCGATCGCTTCGAGGAGACCCTCGAGGCGGTCAGCGGGTCAGTGCTGCCGATCGTTCGGGCGCAGATCGCCCGGGCGGACATGCCTCAAGCAGACAGGAGGAAATAGACGATGGGGATCGTCGATCACGGCAAGCTGAAGTCCAACTACCTGGGTGTGGTGGAGAAGTTGGCCGGCAACCACGCGGCCGGCCTTGTCCATCCCTACGTGTCGGCCGTGACCATCGAGGACGTGAGCGTCCGATCGTCCTTCATCCAGTACGACCGGGAGTTCACCTTCTTCGGGGATGAGGCCTTCGAGCGGGGCGGGCACGAGCGAGGCCCGAGCCCCATCCGGTACTTCCTCAGCGGGATCGCCTTCTGCATGCTCGGCTGGTACGCCAAGGGCGCCGCATTCGCGGATTGCGAGGTCGAGGGTATGCGTATGAACATCACCACCCACCTCGACCTGCGCGGTGAGCACGGCTTCGAGGACAAGCCGATCCACATCCAGTGGCTGGTGTTCGACGTCCACGTGGACAGTCCTTCCTCCGCCGAATCCGTGCTGGCCATGATCGACTGGGGCGACGCCCGGTGCCCGCTCGGCGCCTTCTCCCGGCGGGCGGTACCCGTGTACACGGTCGTGCACCACAACGGAGCCACCATCCGGGATACGGTCCCGCGGGGGCATCGCAGCCAGGACTAGTTGGTGATCGGTGGTTAAGTGTTGGATCGGGTCGTTTCCGGTCTCAGTCAGCGCGGCTCGGGTTCGTGGTCGCACCGACGAGGGCTCTCACGACGCGGAAGCGAGGGGATTCCGAGTCCAAGGACACGTGTAGACGAGCTGACAGATGCGTTGCGCGTGGTTGTGTGCCGATAGTACGGCGTAGCCGCTTCCGGTGAGACCCTTGGAACCGCTCGCGGGGTCGGGGCGGCCATGAGCGGGCTCCGGGCCCGGTCATGGCAGGAGTCAGTTCTCGACCTTTTGGCCCGGGAGCAGCTTGTTCCAGATGTCGTAGCGCATGTCGGCGAACACCGGGTCGCGCTTGAGATCTCCCTCGGTCCGCGGGTAAGCGAACGGTACGTCTATGACTTCGTTGACCGTGCCGGGGTGCGCAGACATGATGGCGATCCTCCGGGATAGGAAGAGGGCCTCGTCGACGCTGTGGGTGACGAACACGACCGTCTTGCGGGTCTTCTCCCAGATCCTGAGTAACTCGATCTGCATGAGCTCGCGTGTCTGGGCGTCCAGCGCCCCGAACGGCTCGTCCATCAACAGGATCTCGGGGTCCACGGCGAGCGCTCTCGCTATGCCGACCCGCTGCTGCATCCCTCCTGACAGCTCATGGGGATGGAGGCTCGCGAAGCTCTCCAATCCCACCATCCGTATGTACGTCCAGGCGATCTCCTCGCGCTCCGCCCTCGACTTGCCCGCGGCCTCGAGGGGGAGGGTCACGTTGCCCATGACCGTCCGCCAGGGGAACAACCCGAATTGTTGGAACACGAAGGACCGGTCACGGCCGGGACCGGTCACCGGTCTACCCGAAACCCTCACCTCGCCGACATCGTAGGGAACCAAGCCGTCCAGCACCTTCAGGAGGGTGGTCTTGCCGCAGCCGCTCGGACCGATCAGGCTGACGAACTCTCCGTCGGCCACGGTCAGGCTGGCGTCCCGCAGCGCCTGAACGGTCCCATGCTGCCTTCCCCGTCTGCCGAAGCGCGTGGAGGTCGTGCTGGCCTTCCGGTAGTACTTGTCGACGTGCTCGATCTCGATCTTCGGCCTGGCCACCGGCCCACTCCTCCCCGAACTGACAGAGCGACAAGAGGCGGACGTCAGAGGGACGTCCCGCTCATGTGTATACAGTGCTCTGTATACAGACTAGCGGAGGCACGGACCCTGCTCGTAAGAAACCACGATTCCGGTGGGCACTCCCGCTCATTCCCGCCCACCGTACCCGACGCGGGGACTCCTGATCACGCGTCCGGTCCATCCGCACGGCCCCCGCAGGACCGGCTGCGTGGACACCGATAGAGGTCGGCTGTCCGCGACCGCCGTCCTGGCCATGGTGGCCGCGGCCGTGTTCCTGACCGTGGCCAACACCTCGGCATCGGCGGTCTCCCAACCCGCCATAGCTCAGACCTTCGGAGCGGGCCCGGCGGATGTCGGTTGGGTCGTCTTCGGTTACTCAGGTACCTTCGCCGTATCCACCGCCCTGTACGGGAGGCTTGCCGCCCGTTTCGGAGTGGGGAGAACCCTCTCGTTCGGGATCCTGCTGCTCGCGTCCGGTTCCCTGGTCGCGGTCGTGGCGCCGACCTTGCCGCTGGTGATCGCAGCCCGGGTGATCCAGGGAGCGGGTTCCGGGGCCATCCCGACCCTCTCGGTAGCCATCCTCGCCACCAGGTTCCCGCCGGAACGGCGCCAGTTCGCCTACGGGATCGTCACCGCGGTCGTGGGCATCGCCCAGGCGCTGGGACCGATGATCGGTGGCCTGCTCGTGGACCTCATCAGTTGGCGGGCGGCGGTGGCAATCGGGATGCTGATCTCACCCGTTGCTGCGTTCATATGGTACGACCTGCCCCAGCGAGGGGACCCTACCCGCCGCCTGGACTACGCGGGTGCCGGCTCGGTCATGCTCATGATCGGCGGCTTCGTCTACGCCATCAACCGGTTCCCGGTAGACGGCGCCACGCTGCTGACCGGGGGCGCAGTGCTGATCGCCGTTCTGGGCAGCGTGCTCACCGCCTCTCGGGCGAAGCGCCACCCGGCACCGTTCATCCCCCTCTCGGTCGTGTGCGACCGGGGGTTTCTTCCCCTGGCAATCGCCGCCTTCGTGGGCAGTGCTTCCTACCTGGGTACGATCGTTGCGCTGCCGTCCGCCCTGTCCCGGGTCTACGAGATAGACGCGGTGGGGATCGGCCTGGTCATCGTTCCCGCCGCGGCCTCGGTCGCCGTCGCATCCACAGCGACCAGCCATGCAGTACGCCGCCTGGGCCATGCGGCTACGACGCTGGTTTCGCTGCTGTTCCTGATGGCCGGAGCGGGGTTGCTGGCCGCACTGGGGATCGAGCGCGGCCTGGGTTCGGTGGCCCTCATGGGGATACCGCTGGGTATCGGATTCGGACTGCTGACTCCCCCGCTGGTGGACGCGGTGACGAAACGCTTCGAAGGTCCGTCCCAGTCGATCGCCATCGGGATCTTCTACCTCGGATTCTTCCTGGGTGGATCATCGGGTGGAGCGGTCACGACCGGGATCGTCCAACGCGACCTGTCCCTCCCCCTGCTGGGTTCGGGGTTTCCGGTCGGCGAAGCCGGGCTGGCTGCCTTGGCCTTGGCAGGCGTCATCATGATGGCGCGTCTGCTCAACCCGGATCCCCAACAGGGTGGAAGCTGACCAGTGTCCCTCGGAGGCCGCTGTCAAGGAGTGGGATCGCAGAGCGGTATCCTCGAGTACCGTGACCCGCCGAGACCACCGGACTCGAGGCAGATGAGCCAACTCGCGCAGGGAAACCCTTGAGCACCCCCAATACCATGCGGGCGATGGCCCTGGCGAGAGTCGGAGGTCCCCAGCACATCGTCGCGACGAACCTGCCCGTACCGGAACCGGCAGACGACGACGTGCTGATCCGGGTCAGGACGGTGGCAGTCAACCACCAGGACCTCTTCACCATGTCGGGCCGGGCCCACAAGGCCAACCTCTCCTTTCCCCATGTCATGGGGATCGACCCGTCGGGAGTGGTGGCCGGATACGGATCCCGGGTCACCTCCCTGGGGATCGGGCAACGGGTGGTCGTCAAACCCCCCATAGCCTGCGACGCTTGCGACTTCTGCGCCCGGGGCGAGGACGACTCCTGCCCCTCCCTCCACAACGTGGGAGTGCACCGCTGGGGCGGCCACGCCGAATACGTCACGGTGCCCGAACGCAGCGTGTTCCCCATCGCGGGCGGCGTGGCCCACACCAATGCGACCGCGCTGGCCCACTCGTTTCCCGTCGCCGAGCAGATGTTCACGCGGGTGGGGCTCACTGCGGACGACGTGGTGCTGGTAGGGGGGGCGTCCGGCGCTATCGGCTCCGCCGCCGTCCAACTCGCCAAGCTCGCCGGGGCGTTCGTGATCGGTGCAGCCGGCTCGCCCGATCGGACCGCACGAGCGGCCATGGCAGGCGCGGACGCGACCATCGACTACACCGCTGAACCCGAGTTCTCGGCCCGGATTCGCGGGATCGCCCCCGAGGGGGTCACCGTCTTCCTCGACCCCGCCAGCAACCCCCGCGTGTGGGACGAGGTGCTCAAGACGCTACGGAGCCGCGCCCGGGTGGTGGTCTGCGGGTCGCATGCCGGCCCGATGGTCCGACTCAACAACAACTGGTTGTTCCGGTCGAGGGTGGCCATCTATGGAAGTGCGGGATCCACTCGTCGGGGGATGCAGCGGTGCCTCGATCTGGCGGCAGCAGGCCGGATCGCCCCGGCGATCGACTCGGTCCGGCCGCTCAGCAGCATCCGGGAGGCGTACGCCGACCTGGGTTCGAGGCGCAACGTAGGCAAGATCGTCCTAACCGTATCGGACGGGGACGTGCAACAACGCGGCTGATGGGTCAGCCGCCCGTCTCTGGACTGCCTGGGAAGCGCTTCAAGAACTCTACCAGCTGTACGAGGCTGACGACCGGAGCAGACCAACAAGGCAACGAGCCGATTCGCTGATCCCGCGACAGGCCGGATTCCCGAATACCGCAAGATCGTGGACTCGATCATCGCTCGGGGAGAAGAAATCTTGGTATATCGCGACAGCAGACGAGCATCCAACGGGGCCTCTCGAGGGGGATCAACAATCTCCTCTAGGTCCTACACCGCGTCGCTCACGGGTTCACGAACTATGACAAACTACACAGCCCGGAGAATCCTTGTAACGTGACCCCTAAACACCGACAACAGCAGCACCCAACCCCACGAAGTCGTGCAGCCTCAACACCTAGGACGCCGGTTACCAGAATCCTAAAGGCTGGCGGGAGCTATTCTGACAGGCGGATTGCTACGGTCAGCAGTAAGGGCGGTCACGGCCCGCCCATCCGCGTACTCTCTATCGTCGTAAAGAGCCTTCCTCAGGACACATGTGAGCAACCGGCCTCGTTGCATGTGTCATCGAGCAACCCTCTAATACCGGGCGACATATCAAGCTTTGTACGGAATCTCACTATCTCACCGTACAATTCGTCCGGGGCACGACTGATCCTGCCCCGATTACCCTCAACGAGGTAGCCAGCACGTATTGCCTCCCGAACGATGTCTTCCCGATGCTCAACAATACGCTTGCCCCGCTGTAACGCTCGTGTAGCGATGTCCTTTCGTCTCCCCCTCCCGGTCTCCTCCACGAACTTACCGAAGAGATGCCTCAGCTGTCGAGCTGCAGCACACGCAGGTTCTGTTACCTTGACACTAAGGTGGTCTTTTCCGATCACCTCGCAGAACTGCGCGAAGTCATCCACAAAGCTATCGCCAACATAAGCTGAGTAGAATCTACGTATGTCGCCAAACTGAACACTTCTGAGCATTTCTACATTAGAATCGAACCTAGTGCCTTTGATGAGACAGTTGTCTAGACTACTATTAGTGAGATCCGCTTGACGGAAGTCGGTGTTGGTAAGGTCGGCACCGTCGATTCTGGCTCCACGCAGAACAACGCGCCCGAATCGCATACCTGAAAGATTCAGACCAGCAAACTGGATATCCATGATTCGCTTCGTATCTGCGGACATCTGAATCGCTAGTCGTCGAGCGTTCCTTCCGGCTACTGTATCCTCCCTAGTCTTCGCGACCAGCAGCCGCCAGATATCATCAACAACGTTGGGATCGATGCATTTGTACATGAGCCGCATAACATTTTCTGGAAGTTCATATTTTTCCCAATCGTGGCCCAGATTACGTGGATGTGATTGAAGATTCTGTGCCAAATACTTCGCCGCCGAATAGTGTTTCAACGCTTCGTGTGTAAACCTAAGTCGTCCATCATATCCAGGAGTGAATACAGCAATCTGTCCCATCTGTGTGATGAGCCTGCTTCCCTCCTCTTCGGTACAGTCAGGTATTACCAGTGCAGCGAACTCTCGGACATCTTCAATCAAGATACCACCCTCAAAGAGATCAGTGGTAGCACAAGTCCCTATGAACTCATGAACATCTTTGTCAGGTATGCCTAATAGAAGATCCTTCTCACGCTCACGGGCTACGATCCGTGTGAGCGCTTGCTGAAGAATATGGATTTCGGAACTGTCAGGCTGGAGACCCCCCGCGATATACTCCTCCGTGAGTAGTTTACAGTAATATGGTGTGGAAGCAAGGTCGTCAAGCACCGGATCGCTGGTTAGGCTCTCAATGAACCTTGCTACGTCGCTCCTCGAAGGTAGCCGCATACTGGCATAGTCGGTCTTAGACTGCTGTTGCCAGCCTTCCAGTTGATATACAATGACGTAGCTGCTGCAGTCCCCCTCGGAGAAGGCCTTCAGACCGCGATGTGTTTCCAATAAGGAGTCGCGGACACAAATGACAATAGAAGGTGGTGTTACACCTGAGGGCATAGTCATCAAGTCTTCCAAGTAATCGAAGAATGTCTCATCACGTTCAAGAATCTCATCAAGTCCGTCCAACAGCCATATTCCTAGTCCATGAATGAGCCTCCAGTTAAACATGTCGCGATCCATCGGCCTAGCGAGTTCAGTCCGAAGATATGCGTCTAGTAATGAACCTATCGTGGGGGCGGTGGCATCGTATAGGTGTTCAGGTAGCAAGGCAAAGGGTCTGGCGGAGAGTTGTTGTGCACGTTTGTTGGATTGAAAATCATCGTACAGGTGTGCGTAAAGAGAAGCGAAGAGAAATGACTTGCCCATACCAGCTGGGCCGACGACAATATGGATTGTCGGGCGCTCAGTATTGCTTAGCGGTTTGCGAAGTTCACCTCTTAACCTGTCTAATAGATCGGAGCCGGTTCCGTCGCCGTTCGAGCTGGGGGACTGGATGACTCGGAAGGGCTGAGCTATTCGTTTGTGAGCGATTTCGCTACCCCGCTTGCGGAGCTCGCTGGTTGCAGACGCGGTCCGTTCATCGCTTTCCCACCTAAAGTTGCGGTCGAAGAACTGTGCAGGGACGAGGATCCTGACTCCATGCCATCGGCGGGCACCTCTGCGAAACTCTGTACTGAGGCCCTCAAGTGTCGGTACGAGGAGTATCTTTTCCGCAGCTGGATGCTCAACCATTGCCTCTTCGAAACGGCGCAAATATGGACCTTCACGGGTGCTAAAGCTACCCCCCATGTGTGCTGGAACCCAGACGTAAATGTAGTCCTTCTCGTCGTCGCCGTGCCTACTATCGCGATTACCGTGTAACAGATCATGGCCACGGGTGCTAACGGCCCAGCCGTCAGCTTCCAAGTAGCTCTTAGCCAACGTCAAATAGTCCTCTATCAAGTTGTCCTCCTGATCAATGGTGAGGCGAGGTCAAGAGTCAGTATATCAAGAACGCCCCCTGAACCGCCCCCGGTTTCCCCGGAGACTCGATTAGCTGGGGGACAATGGAGTTATGGGAAGACCGATCATGTATTCACCGGAGGTTTCGGAGCGGGCTGTCCGGTTGGTGTTGGAGCATCGGGGAGAGCACCGCTCGGAGTGGGCGGCGATCTGTTCGATTGCGGGAAGTTCGGGTGTTCGTCCGAGACGTTGCGCAAGTGGGTGCGTCAGTCTCCACAAGATCAGGGGGTGCGCCCTGGGTTGAGATCGGATGAGCGGAGCGAGCTGGTGGAGTTGCGGCGGACGAATGAGATCTTGCGGAAGACGTCTGCGTATGTCGCCCAGGCGGAACTCGACCGCCTACCCCGCAGTTGACCGCTTCGTTGATTAGCACTGGGATGAGTTTGGGGTTGAGCCGGTCTGTGCTGAGTTGCCGATCGCCCCGTCTACTTATTACGAGCAGAAGCGTCGGGAACGCGGACCGGAGCGGTGCTCGGCCCGGTCTCGACGGGATGGGGTGTTGCGAACCGAGATTCTGAGGGTGTGGGAGTGCGAGGTTCGGGGTGTACGGAGCCCGGAAGGTGTGGCGCCAGCTGCAGAGGGAAGGCGTCGGGGTGGCCCGGTGCACGGGGGAGCGCCTGATGCGCCTCGAAGGCCTAAACGCGTGGTGAGGGGTGAGAAGAAGCGTACGACCATCCCGGATGAGGACGCTGCCCGACCGGCTGATCTGGTCGATCGTAGCTTCGAGGCTGACGTTCCGGACCGGCTTTGCTGGCCGACTTGGAGCGCCACGAGGCGTTTCCTAACCGTGCGGTGCTGAAAGCACACCGCCACGTGTCCGCCGCAGCGGACACGTTGAAGCCTGGGGCAGCCCAAGCCCGGGAACCGGGGTGAGGGTGGGAAGCATCCCTGACGACGACGGAGCGGATAGGCCCTGCCCGATGGTCTGGGTCCGGCAGGCGAGACAGAAAGGTGTAGGTGAGGAACCAGCGACCGAAAGCTCCTCAAGACAACCAGCGGCTCGAACCTGGCGGATCGGGGCCGCGTAGCACGTACACCCGTACAGCAATGCTGTGCGTGGTGACTCCCTGCACCGGGTAAGGTCGCCGGTCGGATGGGACGGAGGACCCCGTAGTCGTCCGAGATCGGGAAAGCCGATCACATGGCGAAGGCGTCCAGTATGTTCGCAGCAGCATCGTGAACCGGGTCGTGCTCTCTACCAGTGTCCCGATAGCGGAACTCCGAACTGCAAAGGTTCAAGTCACCTTCCCTGTGTCCCGGCACTTCCCGGTCGGCGGCCTCGGCCGGTCGTTCGCTGATCATGATCTCGGGCGTGACGAACTTGCGGGCCCTGCGGCCGGGTCCGCACCCGCGGAACACGCAACGCTCGCCCGGTTCGCAGACTGCCACCAACTCCCGCGGCAGCCCGCCTAAGCCCTACACCTAAGCTGCCTGGTAGATCGCCTCGTGAGAGATACGCACAGACCTCATTGGGGGAATCGATCCGCAGGTGCCTCGGAGATCTGCTCGGGGCTCCAAGACGTTTCCCAGCGGTGATCAGCCCGCCGTCCCGGACGGCGACCTGACCACTTGACCGGCCGTGCTGGCACAACCGATCCTGCACATAGCGGCGGAGTTCGTCGTTGGCAGCCAGCTTGGAGACGTTCGGGCGGCTGGCGCGCCGTTCCGCGTGCCACTGCGCAGTCGTCGCCCGATCAACCACCCCACGGCTGCCGTGGACGCGTTCCGCCGCAACTCCCGGGAGATAGTCGACGCCGAACGGCCCAGCCGGCGGCCGACCTCCCGCAACTCCACACCCTGCGCATGCAGAATCGCGATCTCTTCCCGTTCCCCAGACGACAGAAACGGCCTGACTCCGGACCCAGAGAGATCGGCGGCATCCCACCCGCCTGCCGGAACCACCTCGACCCACCCGCAGACGACACCCCAGCCTCTGGGGCCTGGCGTCCTCACTCGATACACCCCGAGCGATCGCTTCCCAGATCCGGAGCCGGTCCTCACGCCGCGCTGTCGACGGTCGACCAGGCGACCGCATCTGACCAGCCATCGCCTGAATCCCCTCCCGGCGCTTCACAACACTCACCATGAACCTCCTTCATCACCAAGTGTTGCGACCACCAATTGAATCCGCCCAATACCTATCCATCCGCTACAGCAGCCAGCTCACCGAAGCTGAACCGCCCCTTCCCATGGCGGTGTGACCGAGGCCTGAAGAGTAAGGCTAAACGAGTCCCAGAATCAGGACACTAAGGAGGGTGATGAGCGGATCGCCTGCCAGACCCGGGCCGGCGTGAGGGGGAAGTCCAGGGATGTCACCCCGTCCTCGCGAAGGGCGTCGTAGACGGCGTTTAGGATCGCGGGCGGAGCCCCGATACACCCGGCCTCGCCCGTTCCCTTGGCGCCGAGAGGATTGCCGGGTGAGGGGGTCGTGGTCCGCCGGATGGTCAGCGGGAAGGGCTGGATAGCGGTGGGGACGAGGTAGGCGGCCAGGTTGGCGTTCATCGGCTGCCCGTCGGGGTCGTATATGACCTCCTCGAGCAACGCCTCCCCGACTCCCTGCATGATCGAGCCGTGGACCTGGCCCTCGACGATCATCGGGTTAAGAACGTTGCCGCAGTCGTCGACCGCGACGAGGGACAGCAGCTGGACCTCGCCCGTCTCGCGTTGCACCTCGACCACCGCCACGTAACTGCCGAACGGGTATGCGAGTGTCTCTGCGATGTACATCTCCTCGGCGGCCAGCTCGACACCGGCGGCTGTCGCCGCCGCAGCCACCTCGGCGAGCGTGACCGTGGCGCCCGGCGATCCGACCACGCCGAAGCTCCCATCGACCAGCACCAGGTCGGCCTCCGACGCCTCGAGCATCGCGGCCGCAACCGTGCGGGCCCGGTTCCGAACCTCGAGGGCGGTGCGAAGGACCGCCGAGCCTCCGAGCTGGGCGGAGCGGCTCGCGAAGCTGCCGACACCGTCCGCGACCTCGGCGGTGTCCCCCGTGTGGAAGGTCACGCTCCCGGCAGGCACGGAGAACACTCCGGCGGCTATCTGGGACCAGACCGTGCGGTGTCCCTGGCCGGCAGGGGTGGATCCGGTCCGCACGACCACGCCGCCGCGGTCGAGTTCCACCCTGCCGTACTCACCCGTGCCGAGCGCCCCTCCGGCCCGCTCGACGAACGAGGCGATACCGATGCCGATGGGGTCCTCCCCGGCGGCTCGCCGTTCGGCTTGGAGTCGCCGCCACCGGGCGATGTCGACCGTCTCGAGGGCGAGATCCAGGGCGGTGGCGTAGTCGCCGGAGTCGTAGACCGAGCCGGTGTGGGTCGCGAAGGGGAAATCTGTCCTTTCGATGAAGCTGCGCCGCCGCACGTCCTCGGGGAGCACGCCGGCCGCGTCCGCGAATGCCTCCACCGCCCGTTCGATCGCGATGGCCGCCTCCGGCCTGCCGGCGCCACGGTAGGGACCGACAGGGGCCCGGTTGGTCACGACGGCCGTTCCGGTCACTCTGAGATGCTCGATGTCGTAGGGGCCCTGCATCACGGGAAGGGCGAAGAAGGGGACCCGGGCGCCCGCGCAGGGGTAAGCTCCGGCGTCGCCCAGAACATCGGCCGCCAGGTAGCGGATCCGCCCGTCTCGGTCACCGCCGATCCGCACGGTGATGTGCATGGCACGCCCGTGAGTCCCGCAGACCAACTGCTCGGTACGGCTCTGGAGCCAGACGGCCGGGCGCCCCAGGCGATGGGCGACAGCCGCCACCACCGGGTACTCCGGGTAGAACTGGCCCTTCGTGCCGAAACCACCGCCCACGTCCGGAACTCTCGTCCGGATTGTGGTCGGGTCGAGGCCCAGGATCGCACCCAACTCGGCCGGGAGGCCGGCGGGTTGCTGGTGGCCGCACCAGACCTCGAGCCCGTGTCCTGCGGGACGGGCCAGGATGCTCAGCGGCTCGATGGTCACCGGCGAGACCCTGGGGATGTCCACCTCGATCAAGGCCTCGATGTCGACCGCGGGCCGCGGTCCTTCGGTCCCGATGGTCTGGCGGTGGACGACGTTCGATCCGGAGTCGGGGAACAGCAGCACGTCGCCGGCCGGCGCGGAGGCGGGATCCACCGCGGGGAGATCCTCGACGTCGACCCACACCATGCCGGCGGCGTCCACCGCTCGGGTGGCGGAGTCGGCGACCACCACCGCCACCGGCTCCCCGACGTAACGCACCCGATCACGCGCCAGCGGTGGCTGGCCCATGCCGGTGGCCTCCGGTGCGCCCGGATGGGGACAAGCGGGCATGTCGGGCAAGTCGAGATCGCCGGCGGTGAACGCAGCGACAACACCCGGCAGATCCCCGACCTGGCCGAGATCGGGCGGTAGCAGCCTGCCGTGGGCGACCGGGCTGCGTACGAATGCACAGTGGAGAGTTGCCTCGTCGACCAGATCGCCGACGTAGCGACCGGCGCCGGTGATCAGCGGGCGGTCCTCCAGCCGCACGGATACGCGGCCTAGTTCCACCATGTCCATGCTCCTCCGTGGTAACGCCCGGATCGTTGCTGCAGACCTGTCCCGGGACTCACGTCGTATTCGAGGTGCTTGCCGCCCGGTTCGGGCTGGAGACTAGACCGGGGGAGCGGGCAGCCTGGCACGGCTAGCCGGGACCGAGCCCGGTCACTCCCCGTACCGCCGCGACGATCTTGCCGGTGGTCGGCTCGATGTGCTGTTCGAGGGGCGGGCTGAACGGCACCGGGACATCGGCGGTGGTCACCCTGACCGGAGGAGCCACCAGGTCGCCGAACGAGTTCTCTGTCACCACCGCCATGATCTCCGCCGCCACGCCGCACCGGCGGTGGCATTCGTCCACGACCACCAACCGTCCGGTCTTCGCAACCGACTCGAGGATTCCTTGCTCGTCCAGCGGCGAGAGGGTGCGGGGATCGACCACCTCCACGTCGACGCCTTCGGCGCTCAGCGTCTCGGCTGCCTCGAGGGCCCGCTGCACCATCCAGGACGAGGCGAACACCGTGGCGTCTCCGCCCGGGCGCTTGACGTCGGCCACCCCGAACGGGATGGAGAAGTCCTCGTCGTCGGGAACCGGTCCACGCGTGTCGAAGAGACGCACATGGTCCACCCAGGCGGTGGGGTTGTCCGACGCCGCGGCGGTCTTGACGAGCCCCATCACATCCCGGGGCGTGGATGGAGCCATTATCTCCAGCCCCGGCGTGTTCCAGAGCATCGCCTGCGGGCTGTGGGAGTGTTGGGCGGCGCCTCCGCCGCGGATCCCGTGGTTGAAGTGGAAGATCATCGGCACCTTCGTGGCGCCGCCGGACATGTAGTGGATGTTGGCGGCCTCGTTCACGATCTGGGGAAAGGCCTGGAACATGAAGCTGGCGGTGGCGAGGTCGACAATCGGCCTCAGGCCGGCCAGCGCTGCTCCTATCGCCACTCCCACGTACCCGACCTCGGCAATCGGTGGGTGGTACACCCGGCCCGGGTAGTCGGCATGCAGGCGGGCCATGATCTCCCGGTGCTTGGTGAGACCCAGGAAGTAGAGGCCCATCAGGTGGACCCTCTCGTCGTTGGCCAACTGCCGCCGCAACGATTCGACCAGCGCCTCGGCGTAGAGCATCTCGCGCATACGTGTCGTCCCCTCCCTAGGCGTAGACGGACTCGAGCGCGCTGGCGACCGGCGGGTAAGGGCTGTCGAGCGCGAACCGGATGCCCTGCTGGATCTGGTCCTTGACCTGGTCGTCCATCGCCAGCGCTTCGCCCGCGGTCAGCGCTCCCGCGGAGAGCAGTTCCCGGACGTAGCGGAGCAGCCCGTCCTGCTCGGTGTGCCAGACCGCGTAGTCGGCCGGGACCGCCGCAGGATCCCAGGCATACGAGAGATCGGTGGGACCGGTGAGCAGTTGAGGCCAGAGGGGCCGGCTTCCCGGCCACCGGACCGTGAGGGCTTCGACGAAGGTGGGGCCGCCGCCGGTTCGGGCTCGATCCACCGCCGCCGCCATCGCACCGTGGAC
Source organism: Candidatus Spongiisociaceae bacterium (assembly GCA_965219685.1). Lineage (GTDB taxonomy): Bacteria > Actinomycetota > Acidimicrobiia > Spongiisociales > Spongiisociaceae > JAPPFW01. The sequence continues at coordinate 4,323,390 of CBDCOH010000002.1, forward strand.
CGCCCCGGTATCGGTGCCGTCCACCGTGATGGTGGGAACCTTGAAGGCCGCCGCCAGGTCGGTCAGCGGCGCCGCTGCCATGGTGGACGACGGGTACTCGTTGGCCTTCTGCCCCAACGCCTCCAGGCTGTTGTTCTCGCACAGGTAGATGACGGGGAGGCTCTCGAGGGCGGCGATGTTGATCGACTCGTGGAAGGTGCCCTCCTCCAGGGCCCCGTCGCCGAACAGGCACACGGACACCCGGTCGTTCCCGAGCCGTGAGAACGCGAATGCGGCGCCGGTCGCCAGCGGCGTGCAGCCCCCGGTCGCGGCCGACGTGGTCGGGAAGCCGTGCTCGACCGAGGCGATGTGGAGGGTGCCGCCCTTGCCACGGTTGGTGCCGGTCTCCCTGCCCAGGATCTCGGCGTACATGGCGGCCGGATCGGTACCCCTGGCCAAGAGATGACCGTGGTTCCTATGGGTGGTGAACCCCACGTCTCCCGGCTCGAGCTGCGCCAGGGCAGCCACGCCGGTGGCCTCCTGCCCGATGTAGACGTGGAAGTGACCGACGTCGTACTCGCCGGCCAGCTCTATGAGCCCCTCCTCGAAGCGGCGGATGACCAGCATCCGGCGCAGGTAGTCGCCGAGGCGATCAGGCGGTAGGTCGGGAACCATGTACTTCCTCCCTTCTGTCGATCCGTTGGGGTGGCGCCTCGCCAACCAGGCCCTGCACCGCCCTCACGATGTCTCCGGAACCGGGGAGGAACGCGTCCTCCAGTTCCGGTGCGGCCCCCACCGGGGCGAACGGCGCCCCCACCCGGGCGACCTGAGCGGCCGGGCGGACGCCGGGGGCGGCCAGGAGGCGGGCCGACACCTCGGCGCCCACCCCGCCGGTGGTTACGGCCTCGTGAGCGACCACCGCCCTACCCGTCCGGTTCAGCGAAGCTATGGCCGGCTCCAGGTCGAGCGGCGCCAACCAGCGGAGGTCGATCACCTCGCATTCGATCCCGTCCGCAGCCAGCGAGTCCGCCGCAGCCAGAGCCTGGCGCACCATCCTCGAGTAGGACACGATGGTCACGTCGCCGCCGGGGCGCCGCACCACCGATCCCGACGCGGGCTCGTCCCCCGTGACCTCCCCCTTCATCCAGTACAGACCCCGGTGCTCGACGTACACCACCGGGTTGTCGTCGGCGATCGCCACCTCGAGGAGCGTCTTGGCGTCGCCCGGGAAGGCGGGCGCCACAACCTTCAGTCCCGGGGTATGGAGGAACCAGGCCTCGAGGCTCTGTGAGTGGTGGGCGCCGAACCTCCCTCTCACCCCGCCCTGAACCCGGACCGTGAGAGGGACCCGCAGCAGGCCTCCGGTCATGAAGCCCAACTTGGCGGCATGGTTGACGAGTTGGTCCATCGCGAGGGTTACGAAGTCGACGAACATGATCTCTACCACCGGCCGCAGCCCCGTCGCCGCAGCCCCGGTGGCCACACCCATCACGGTCGCCTCGCTGATCGGAGTGTCGAGGATCCGGCCCTCGCCGAACTCGCCCGCCAGTCCTTTGGTGGCCCCGAAGGGCCCGCCGTAGCGGATGTCCTCGCCCAGCACGACCACATCGGGGTCGGCGAGCATCGAGGATCGCAGCCCCTCCCGCACAGCCTCGATGTAGCGAACCCTGGCTGTCATCACACGTACACGTCGCAGGTCACGTCCAGCGGGTCGGCCGGCGGGTCCGCCAGTGCCTGCTCGGTTGCACCGTCGACATCCGACCGGGCTTCCGCCTCGATCGCGTCGATGGTCTCCACAGGAACCCCGGAGTCCAGCAGGTGTCCGGCGAAGCGTGCGACCGGGTCCCTCTGCTTCCATTCCTCCCGTTCGGACAGAGTCCGGTAACGGGCGGGGTCGCCTTCGTAATGACCGCGCAGGCGGTGGGTGAGCACCTCCACGAAGGAGGGCCCGCGCCCTCCCCGGGCGATGTCGACCGCCCGCCGGACGGCGTCCCTGACCGCCAGGACATCACCGCCGTCGACCGTTACGGCCGGGATGGAGTACACGGATGCGTAGTCGGCGAGGCGTTCCACCACCGTGTGTGCAGACAGGGGAGAGAACTCGACGTACCCGTTGTTCTCGCACACGAGGATCACCGGTAGCTTCCACAGCGCGGCCAGGTTGAGGCTTTCGTGGAAAGGCCCGCTCTGGCCGGCGCCGTCCCCGAAGAAGGCCACCGATACCCGGTCCTCGCCGCGGGTTACGCCGGTCAGCGCGGCTCCCAGCGCCAGGGGAATGTTTCCGGCCACCACCCCGGTGGCGGTTACGAAGCCCACCTCGGGGGCGGATATGTGCATCGACCCGCCCTTGCCCTTGCAGTAGCCGGTGGAACGCCCGGCTATCTCGGCCATCAACCGTCGCAGGTCCGCCCCCTTGGCGATGGCGTGCGCATGCGAGCGGTGGGTGCCGAACACATAGTCATCACGACGCAAGGCGGAACAGGTGCCCACCGCCGATCCTTCCTGCCCGATGCCCAAGTGGATCAGCCCCGCCACCCGGCCGGCGGCGTACAGCTCCGACACCTTCTCCTCGAAGGCCCGAACCAGCCACATCCGCTCCAGGATCGCCAGATCCGTAGCGAGGCCACTCTCGCTCATGCAGGACTAGGTGGGGGTTTCGCCCGCCGGATCGCGGAGCGAGCGGGTCTGGTGCCGATCGATGGTCATCGTCTCGGTGTCGATCACCACCTTGTAGACCTCACGGGCGTGTTCGGGCGTCACCCACTCGTTCATGACGTCGTCGAGGACCTTCTCGGGATCGCGCTCGGTGGGATCCCCGATCCCGCCGCCGCCGCCGCTGACCTTCCCGAGGATCTCCCCGGACTTGATTTGCACCATGCGGTGGGTACGCGCCGGGATGACCTCGTCCCCCCGGCGGACGTACATCCTCGACAGGGGACCGTCCTCACCCCCGATCGCTCCCGGCGGCTGGGTGAGGTCGCCGTCCGAGCTGCCGGTGGCCACCCCCACGTCGCCGCCGACGTTCTCGACTTCCCAGAGCATCCCCGAACCGCCCCGCCACCGGCCGGCGCCCGACATGTCCGGGACGAAGTGGTAGCGCACCGCCCTCCAGGGGAACCGGATCTCGATCTCCTCCACGCTGCCGCGCTGGATCGAGCCGAGGCCGGACATCCCCATTGCCCCCTCGAACCCGTCGTAGCCCCAGACCGCTCCGGAGCCCCCGTCGGCGTCGGTGGTGGTCTGCACGTAGCGTTCGCCGGTGCGGGGGTCGATACCCGCGATGTAGTGACCCCGCCGCCGTCCCCATCCGGCGATTGCCTTATCCGGCATGGCCTTCGACAGGGCATTCACGGTCGCCTCCAGCACCTGGGTCCCCACGTTCACCGGCGAGCCGCCCACCGTGGCCGGGTACTGGGCGTTGCAGACCGAGCCCTCGGGGGCGACCACCGTGATGGGGCGCATGCTGCCCTCGTTGTGGAACTCGGAGAAGGCCGGATCGAAGTACAGGAAGCTTCCCGCCACCGCCCGGCTGTAGGTGGACGAGTAGACGCAGTTCACGAAACCGCGTCGCTGGGCGTCGCTCTCTGAGAAGTCGAGGATCAGCTCGTCGCCCTTGATCGTGGCCGCGCACCGGACCCACACCAGCTCGTCGAGCACGGTGCCGTCGTCGTCGGTGGCCGACTCGCCGTAATAGGTGCCGTCGGGAACCTCGGCAAGCTGGGCGCGCACGTTGGCCTCCATCCGGTCCAGCATCTCCTCCACGGCATCCTTGACCGTCGGAACCCCGTACTTGTCGAGCAGGGTGACGATCCGGTTGTCGCACACCTGCAGGGCGGCCATCAGCGCGTAGTTGTCGATCTTGACGCCGTCCGGCCAGCGGACGTTGTTCCAGATGAGCTCCAGCACGTCGGTGCGCTCCCGGCCCCGGTCGTAGATCTTGGTGGGGGGGATCATCAACCCTTCGGCGTGGATGTCGTAGCCGTTGGGGAAGTAGCCGCCGGGGAAGGACCCTCCGGTGTCCATCTGGTGCCCCCGGGTCAGGGCGACGAACACCAACTCGTCCTCGTAGAAGATCGGCCTGAAGAAGCCCCAGTCCGGGAGGTGGTTGCAGTAGCCCTTGTACGGGTCGTTGCAGATGATCACATCCCCCGGATGGAGGTCGTCGCCGAACTTGTCGAGGATGTACTCCACCGAGAACTGCTGCGACAGGAACATGGAAGTGGGTCCCTCGGGCACCGCGATGGTGCGGGCCTGCGCGTCCCAGATACCGGCCGCCATGTCGTGGAGCTGCGCGATCAGGTAGTTCTGGGCCGTGCGGTCGATGACGTAGCGCATCTCGCGGCCCATGCTCTGGAACGAGTTCCAGATAGTCGACAGGGTGATCGGGTCGATGGTCCCGGGTTTCATCTCGCGCCTCCTCGAGGTTCTGCAACCGCTCCGTTGCGGGTCAGGTGGTAGCTGCGCTGGGCGTCGACCGTGGCGACGAACGAGCCGGGGATGACCACCGTGGTCGTTGGTTCCTCGATGATGGCCGGCCCGGCGATTCGGTTGCCGGCCTGCAGGCGGCCACCGTCGAAAACGGGGGTGGACACCCGCCCGCCCCCGAACCAGCAGTCACGATGGGATTTGAGCGCTGCCGACGGATCCGGGCCCCCCCGCGGAATGCGGTGCAGCTCGAAGGGGGCCTTCGGCACGGTGGCCCGCAGCCGGAAGGTCAGCAACTCCACGCCCTGCCATGGCATGTTGAACGTGTACAGGTCGTAGTGCTTGGCGTGGAAGTTGTCGATGGCCTCCTCGACCGCGTCCAGCATCCGCATCCCGCCCGCGTCCCGGAAGACGCTCGCCCGGAAGGTCCTCTCCGCGGTGTCGGAGAGGTCCTGGCCGGGATCCATCGGCATCTCCACCTCCACCTCGTGGAACTGCCCTATGTACCGGAGATCGGCGGTGCGGTGGAAGCTCACATCCTCGGCCCGGTATCCCATTTCTTCGAAGCCGGCGACGGCTTCCTGCTCCATCTCCCCGTAGAGTTCCTGTACCCGGTCGGCGTCGAGGTCGACGAAACGGGTGATGTAGGAGCGGGCGTAGTTCCGGCCCACATCCATCGCGAACATCCCGAAGGCCGAGTAGGTGGAGGCCACAGACGGTACGATCACGTTCGGGAGACCGAGTATGTCGGCGATGAACGCGGCATGCACCGGACCGGCCCCGCCCCCGGCCACCAGGGTCAGGTCCCGCACGTCTATTCCCCGCCGGGTCGAGACCTCGTTGATCTCATCGGCGGTGAACGAACTGACCGCGGTCATGATCGCCTGCGCAGCCTCCTCGAGGCTCATCCCGAGGGGTCCGGCCACCCGCTCCATGATCGCCACTTCTGCCAGATCTGAGTCGAGTTCGATCTCGCCTCCCAGGAAGAACCCCGGATCTATGTACCCGAGGGCCAGATCGGCGTCGGTTACGGTGGGATCCTTCCCGCCCTTCGCGTAGCAGGCGGGCCCCGGATCGCTCCCGGCCGAACTCGGGCCCACCCGCAGCAGCCCCAGCGAGTCGACCCACGCGATGGACCCGCCCCCGGCGCCGGCCGAGACGATGTCCACCATCTTGATGGCTACGCGCTCGTCCTGGACCCATCCCTCGGTCGTGGTGGGAATCTCGCCCCGCATCACCACCCCGATGTCGATGGAAGTTCCTCCCATGTCAAAGCTGAGCAGGTTCCCGTGGCCGGTCTCGGCACCCAGATGGACAGCTCCGGCAGGTGCTGCGGCCGGTCCGGATCCGATCAGATAGACCGCGCGGGGAATGCAGTTCTCGACCGTCTCCACCAGACCGTCGGAGAGCATCATCATCAGGCTGCCCGAGAAGCCGTTATCGCCCAGCCGTTCCTCCAGTGCCAGCAGGTAGCGCTTCACGGCCGGTCCGGTGTACGCGGACACGGCCATCGTGGAGAAGCGCTCCCATTCCCGCCACACGGGGAGGATCTGGGATGAGGTGGTCACGTAGACGCCCTCGCCGAGTTCCTCCTCGACGATCGCAGCGGCGCGCTGCTCGTGGGCGGGGTTGGCGTAGGAGTGCAGGAAACCGACCGCCACCGACTCGACGCCCTCCCGGTCGAGCCGGCGGGCCGCCTCGCGTACTTCGTCCTCGTCGAGAGGGGTGAGGACCTCGCCCGTGTACAGCACCCGTTCCTCGGCCTCGAGCCGGCGACGCCTCGGGATCAGCGGCTTGTAGGGGGGCACGAAGACGTTGTACATGGAGGTCCGCACGTTCTTGTAGCCGCGCCTTATCTCGAGCATGTCCCGGAAGTGTTTGGTCGTGATCATCCCGGTCCGGGCGCCGTCCTCGTTTATCAGGGTGTTGGTGGCGAGAGTCGTCCCGTGAATGAGGAGATCGACCTGTCCGAGGAAGTCGGCCAGTCCAAGACCGTAGGCCGTTGCCGCCTTGGAGAGGGCGTCTACGCAGCCGACCGAAGGATCAGGTGGGGTGGTGGGCGCCTTGAACTGCCGCAGGTCACCTCTCTGCTCGTCAAGGACGAGGCAATCGGTGAAGGTTCCTCCGACATCGATGGCTACCCGATACATGGTGCCTCGCGCCTGCCGGACTGTTGAGGGAGGTTCGTCTGGTCCATGACGGGATTGTATACCTTATGCAGAAGACGACCGTCCATCCTCCTTCCCTTGCGAAAACCCGCTTTAGACGGGAACAGGCTCTGTTCCCGTCTCGCGATGCCCCTACGGGGTCTCCTCCGACATGGTCGCCAGCAGGTCGTCCCGGGCTTCCTCAAGATGTGCCGCGACCGCGAGGGCGGCTCCGTCGGCGTCCCCGTTCTTGATGCAGTTGCGCACCTGCGAGTGAGCGGCGTGTGCCAGATCGGTATCCTGCAGGATGTGGTAGCGGCCGACGTTGTCCCGGAGTTGCATGATGAGGCGATGCATCCGGGGTCGCCCCGCGTGAGAGTAGAGCACGTCGTAGAACCTGCGCCGGGCGCTCCGTCCCTCGGACGCGTTCCGGTGCGAAGTGTCCATGTGCTTCGACAACTCCACCACGTCCGCCATTTCCCGGCTTCCCGCGAGGTTCTGGACTGCGTACCGGATGCAGCAACCCTCGAGCATGATCCTCAACTCGTAGATCTCCGCTATGTCGCGGGTGGACAGAGCCGTCACCCAGGCCCCCCGCCGTCCGTCGATCCTCACCAGTGCCTCCTCGCCGAGGCGGCGCAGCGCATCACGCAAGGGGATACGGCTGACTCCCAGTTGCCGGGCCAGTTCCGCCTGGGCGAGTCGTTCGCCGGGCATGAGCCGGCCGCTGAGAATGGCGTCTCGGAGGGCGGATGTCACCGCATCCTCGGCGCTGAGCGGTTCGACGACGGGTAGCAACTTGGTTCCGCTCATGGTGGCGGGAGCGTCGGTGGTCCGGGACTCGACGGATTCATCACGGCATATTGTATGCAGGGGTCGCCCGGGCGGCCCTGACTGATCGGGGTCTTCCGTAGAATGTAGCTCGAATACTCGCTAGGGAGGGTGGAGTGAAACTCCTGCACGGGCCGCCGACTCGTGACATTATGCCTGGTCAGAGGAAGACAGGCCGTTGCTCACCACGGTCTTAGACCACCCTCCGGGGCCATCCCGCCACGACTGTCGAGGACACAGGGAGTGATTGTCGCAGACCTACCCCGCCGGGGGAGCTACGTGATCCGCAACACCACCGCGCTGACCATGGATCCGGCCCTGGGAGAACTCAGGGGTATTGATCTCCGGATCGAAGACGGGGTCCTGGTAGCGGTGGGCCGGCGGTTGGCCGCAGATGGGTCCGAGGCCATCGACGGAAGCAACTGCATCACCTTGCCCGGCTTCGTCGATTCGCACTGGCACGTCTGGGGCACACTTCTCAGAGGGGTGGTCGGCGACGGGAAGCAGCACGGATGGTTCGCCACCAAGGGCAGGCTCGGGGGTTTCTTCACGTCCGAGGATGTGGCGGCCGGGGTGATGCTCGGCATGGCCGAGGGCATTGCCGCCGGGGTTACCACGGTCCACGACTGGTCACACAACATCATGCGGTACAGCGACGCCGAGGCAAACCTCGATGTGCATCGGCGGCTGGGAACCAGGGTGCACTTTTCGTACTCCGCGCCCTCGGCGCATCCCTCGATGCCGATGGAGAAGATGCGCGCGATCCTGGAGAAAGGCGGGGTCCTGCCCGACGAGGTCATGGACTTCGGGAACATCGGGAGGATCGCCCAGGAGTGGGTGCCGCATTCGGAGGGGCTCCTCACCCTCGGTGTGGGGGTTCGCGGGCCTGCCCGGTCGACGCCCCAGGTCTACCGCAAGGAATGGGCGCTGGCGAGGGAGCAGGGATTGACGATCTCGATGCACTGCGCCGGGACACGGGCGGAGGTGCGGCGCATCCACCAGGTCCAGATCCTGCATGACGACGGTCTCCTGGGACCCGACATGCTCCTGGCGCACTGCCTCTACATTTCCCCGGCCGAACGGGAGCATCTGGCCGTCAACCGGATCCCGGTGAGCATGAGCCCCATGTCCTCGCTGAGGTTGGGCATGGGTGCGCCCCCGGTCGGCGGGCACCTCGCCGCAGGGATCTCCGTCAGCCTTTCGCTGGACACCACGGCGATCTCGGCCTGCGCCGATGTCTTCGCAGCCATGCGAGTGGCGGTAGGGCTGGAGGCGATCGCCAACCAGGACGCCGAGGCGCTGAGCCCCCGGCGGGCCTTGGAGTTGGCGACGATCGAGGGGGCTAGAGCCCTGGGTCTCGACCATCTGGTGGGATCGTTGTCGGTGGGCAAGCGCGCCGACCTGATCATGGTGAGGACCGACGCCCTGAACATGGCGCCCGTCCATTACCCGGCGGTGGCAGTAGTCCATTCCGCTCAGCCGGCGAACGTCGACCTGGTGATGGTCGACGGACGGATCCTCAAGCGCGACGGACGACTGACCGCGGTCGACGCCGCAGCAGCCGTCGACAACGCCTCCGGTCGCCTGAGGGATCTGTGCGCTCGGGCCGGATACCGGCCTCCCGACGGCCGGCAGGGGAGCGCGGGATGAAGACGACCATCCGGGTCGGTGATGTCGAGGTCACGGCCATACAGGACAAGGCCCACGCCTTCGACCGGGCGTGGCACTACCCGGGCGTTCCCGAAGAGGCTTGGGCCCCGTACGTGGACCTCTTGGAGAGCGAGCCGGGGAGCGCAATGGTCAACTTCCATTGCTTCGTGGTTCGTGGCGACGACCGTGTGGTGCTGGTCGACACCGGCTGGGGACCCGAGTTGGGTCCTCCCGGGGCACCTAGGTCGCGGGGAGCCCTGCCGGAACGGCTGGCGGAGATGGGGTTGCAGCCGGAGGATGTCGATCTGGTGGCCTTCACCCACCTCCACGCCGATCATGTGGGCTGGAACCTGGTGTACGACGGGGAGGCGATCGCTCCCCGCTTCGCTAACGCCCGCTACCTGGTCTCCGAGAACGACTGGACCTTCTTCAGCGCCCGTGAGGAGAACCACCCGAACATCGCCCGCCAGGCTCTGCCCCTGGAAAGCACCGGGGTCCTCGACACCTTCTCGGACGGTCACCGGGTCACCCCCTCGGTCACGGCGGTGGCCACCCCGGGACACACCCCCGGGCACACCAGCTTCGTGATCCACTCCGGCAGCGAGCGGTTGTTCATCCTCGGCGACCTGATCCACCATCCCGTTGTGGCAACCGAGACGGGCTGGGTTCACCGGTTCGACGCGGATCCCCGGGAAGCGGTCGTGACGAGGAAACGGGAACTCCGCCGGCTCGAAAAGGACCGTACCCTCGTGGCGGCCGGCCACCTGAACCACCCCAGCTTCGGCAGGTTCGAGCGCCGGGACGGACAGAGGAAGTGGCTACCTTGGCCGAGCGCGCGGGACGGCGCCTGAACCGTGGATCTCTTCGGTGTCCTGCTGTTCCTGCATCTGTTCGGTGCGATGGCCGGGATCGGTCCCACCTTCGTGTTCGGAAGGATCAGCAGGCAGGGCGCACGAACCGAACACAGCCTCTTCGCCACCCGGGTAGTCCGTCTCCTTACCAGCACCACCGCGATTCCACTCTCGGCACTGGTTCTGCTGTCCGGGATAGGGCTCATGGTGGTACAGGGCTACGGCTTGTTCGACCGGATGTGGCTGCTCGCCTCCATAGTCCTCTTCGCGGGCAGCTTCACCTATTCGGTGACGGTTCAGAACCCCACCCTGGCACGGGTAATCGAAGCCACCCGGGACGACGGGGAGCCCTCTCCGGAACGCATGGCGGAGATAACGCGGCTGCGTGCCCGGATTCGCCGGGGCGGAATCTACCTGCGCTCGACCGCGACCGTGATCCTGGCTCTGATGATCTTCAAACCCTTCTGAAGGAGGACCATGTGCACATTCACCCCTGAATCGGAGGTCTCAACCGATGGTTGAAGCGATCACCCCCCTCGTCTCGGGCGACTGGCTCGAAGCACGCCTCGACGATCCGACCGTACGGGTCATCGAGATCCAATACGAGGCGGACAGCAGCGAGTACGACGACGGCCATATCCCCGGCGCTGTCAACTGGTATTGGAAGGACGTGCTCTGGCACCCCATGGAACGGCAGTTCCCCACCCCTCAACTGATGGCCGAGCGTCTAGGTGCCTGGGGTATCTCACCGGATACGACCCTCGTCTTCTACAGCGGGCGCAACCAGTATGCGATCTTCGCCTACTGGGTGACCTCGGTCATGAACGGCCATCCCGATGCCCGCGTTCTCGACGGGTCACAGAAGCGCTGGCAGATCGACGGGAGGCGGCTGACGACGGAGATCCCGGCCTTCGATCCGGTGCACTACGAGCCGCAGCGGGCCGAACGCGACGACTCGACGCGGGTGTACTGCCGCCAGTTGCTGGCAGACCTGGGGAAACCGGGGCTGGTGGTGCTGGACGGACGGTACGAGTCGGAGTATTCGGGAGAGCGGGTCAAGCCCGGCACCGGGTTCGATTACGGGGCCGAGCGCCACGGCCGCATCCCCGGCGCCAGGCACCTGATGTTCCGCCGCCTGTTCAACGACGACAACACACTCAGGACGCCAGGAGAACTGGAGGAGGTCTTCCGGTCGGTGGGCGCGGCGCCCGACCAAGCCGACGAAGTGGTCGCCTACTGCCGCCTGAGTCACAGGGCGTCCTTGCTCTGGTTCACCGCCACCCGGATACTCGGTTGGGATCATGTCCGGGTGTATGACGGATCGTGGACCGAGTGGGGTTCGTCGGTCGGGCTTCCGGTCGAGCGGTAGCCGGGTCCCTTGGGAGGAACCGCCTGACAACCGGTCGATCAGCACCGCCGACCGGCGGCGGTTCGCCTACCCGGCAAGCAACTCTGCGGTCAGGTCCGTGTCCGCAGCCGCGTCGATCGCGGTCCAGGCCAGGGCCACCGCACCGTCGACGACCGCCTGGTCTGCGGCGGGGAGGGCGGCCGCGTCGGTGAAGCCGGGCTGGTGGTTCACCGCCGGGAGGGAGTCGATCCCGATGAAGGGATGGATGGTCGGAACCTCGAGCGAGACGTTCCCCATGTCGGTCGAGACGGGTGGGACGGGCCCGTCGTAGAAGGACCTTCCCAGCTGTTCCGCGTTGTACCTGTACCGTTTCGCCAGCGCTGGGTGGTGCTCCAGGTGACTGTACGGGGGGTTCGGCCTGTTCAGGGTCAGTTCCGCCCCTGTGGCCAGCGCGCCGGCCTCGAAGCATGCCTCCACCCGCCTGCGCAGGGCGTCGAGTTGGTCGACATGCGGGGTCCGGACCATGTAGGAGGCCGTCCCCAGAGCCGGAATGATGTTGGCGGCGGTGCCCGCCTCGGTCACGATCCCGTGCACGCGGTCGGTGGCGTTCAAATGCTGGCGGAGCAGCCCGATCGCCACCTGAGCGACCACCAGCGCGTCGGCTGCGTTGACTCCCTGCTCGGGGAAGGCCGACGCATGCGCTTCCTTGCCCGTGTAGGAGACCTCCAGCCACTCGATCGCCACCACCGGAGGCGCCGCAACGTCGAAGGGGGCGGGATGAACCATCATGGCCGCGTGGGCGGCGTCGAAGGCACCCGCCTCCAGCAGCAGGACCTTGCCGCCACCGGCCTCCTCGGCCGGGGTGCCCAGGATCGTGACTTCGAGGCCGATGTCGCCCGCCACCTCGACCAGTCCCAAACCGGCGCCGACCGCAGCAGCCGAGATGACGTTGTGTCCGCACGCGTGCCCGATCCCTGGGAGAGCGTCGTATTCGGCGCAGATGACGACCCGGAGCGGTCCGTTCCCCGCCACTGCTCGGACCGCGGTCGGGATCCCGCCGTAACCGGTCTCGACGGAGAACCCCGCACGGTCCAGGGCGTCCGCCACGGAAGCCGCCGACCGCACCTCCTCGAAAGCGGTCTCGGCGTAGCCATGGATTCCGTGGCTCAAGGCAAGCAACTCACCCCTGGCCTGTTCGATTACCCCCTGAACCACCGCCTTGGCGTCCGTTCCCACCTCGATCTCCTCGTTCTTGCCGGACCTGGTCTGTCAAGAGACTACCGGGAGGGGTTCCGCGCCCCGTCCGGGAACTCGCTACAAGGGGGTTGTACCTGTCACACCCGGACGGCATAGTGATAGGCAGTCGCAAGCACCACCGGTCCGTTCCGGCGCCGACATCGGACCGTGCCAGGGATCATGCACTCGAAGCCCGCCGACCGAGGGCAAGCGGGGCGCGCTTCGGACCCAGGAAAGGTGGCGGCGGGGGAGGGTCCGCCGGATCGGAGTCCAGTGGCGGTTTTCGCGACCTGGGCGTGCCGGACCCTGTGCCGAGCCCGAATGCAGCGCTAGACGAGTAGTCCCGAGCGATCTACCGGAAGCGACCGTACTCCACGATGCACCACCCAAACCGCGATATGGTAAGTAATCCGATCTAACGGAAACTGCCAATTACCTACTACAGGCTACAGACTAGGAACCAATCATCTAGCGGGTTTCTTCCAGTTGCGCGATCTTGGCGATTCGGCGGACGTGCCGGAGCTCTCCCGAGAAGGTTGCTTGCAGGAAGGTCCTGACCAGTTCGATCGCCACGTCCTCGCCGATCACGCGGCCTCCCAGGCAGAGTACGTTGGCGTCGTCGTGCTCGACAGCCTGATGGGCGGTGTAGTGGTCATGGGCGAGGGCGGCGCGGATGCCGGTCAGCTTGTTGGCGGTGATCGCTGCTCCGGCCCCCGATCCGCAGACCACGATGCCACGGTCGGCCCCGCCGGTGCGAACCGTCTCACCCACGGCCGCGGCGAAGTCCGGATAGTCGACCGACTTCGTGGAGTAAGTACCCAGGTCCAAGAGCTCGTGGTCATCCTCCAAGCATCGGAGCAGGTACTCCTTCAGCGGGTATCCGGCGTGATCGGAGCCGATTGCAACTCTCGTATGATCCTCCTCGGTGAGGGCGAGAATAGTCCACCCGGAGGGCGAAACGGCCGTGGAGACGCCAGGGGTTTCGCCTGGATGCAGGGCACCCGGACCCTCCTAGGATGGAGCCATGGCTCAGCTCCAACTCCGCCCGATGGGCGTGGGCGAGATAATCACAGCATCACTGACGGTCTACGCGAGGCGCTGGAGAACCCTCTTCGCGGTGGCCGGGGTGCTGATCCTCCCCTACGCGGTCCTCTATCTCGCCCTGGCGGAGCCACCCCCGGCCATTCCTCTCGATCCGACGAACGACGAGGCGCGCGAGTTCCTGTCCACGATGGGGCCCTGGCTCCTCATCCGTCTCTTCATCCTGACCATCATGCTGGCGGCTGTCGTCAGGACGACGTTGGAGACATACGTCGGCATCGAGTCCCCGTGGCGGCAACCGGCGGCTGCGGCGATCAGCAAGATGGTCGCCCTGACGGTGGTCGCGGTTCTCTTCTGGTCCGCTGCCGTCCTGGGGTTCACCCTGTTCGTGCTACCCGGCGTCTTCCTGATCGTGTGCCTCAGCGCCTCCGTGCCGGTCGTGATGGCCGAGGGGGTGGATCCCATCGCGGCCCTGGGCCGTTCGTGGCGGATGACCTCCGGCCGGCGATGGCACGTGCTGGGGGTGCTGCTCCTGTCGTCGGCCCTGGTCGTGATCGGGAGCCTGGTCGTCTACCTCGTTCTGGGGTCGGTGCTGTACAGGTTCTGGGGGAGCTTCGGTCTGTCGTTGGCCTCTGAGCTGGTCTGGATCGCCCTCCAGCCGTTTCTCGGGGTGGCGCTGGCCGTCATGTACCTGGATCTGCGGGTGCGCAAGGAGGATCTGGACACCGAATGGCTCTCCCTGCAGCTCTCGGCCACGTCCTTCGATCGGTAGGTGGCGGCCCCGCCTACAATGGGAACGGTCGGAGCAGGCCCCTGAGCGTCGCGCTGCTCCGGTTCCTGAGGGAGCGACCCACCGATGAGCATCACCGAGACCGCGGTAATCCTTAACCCCCCGGGCCACCAGCCGGAACCCGGGTCGGTTGACGCCGACCTGCTGAACGAGACCCTCGAGTACATCCGGCCCGCCCTCCAGTACGACGGCGGCGACCTCATCCTCGAGGGGGTCGACGACGACGGGACCGTGAACCTCAACCTGGTCGGAGCCTGTAGCGGGTGCCCCATGTCCATGATGACCCTCACCGCCGGGATCGAGCGTATCCTCATCGATCGGGTCCCGGGGGTCACAGCCGTCAACGCAACTTGAACCCCCGGCATCCCGGGTCGGAGCCCGCCGGTCGGGTCCGGGCATGACGGGTAGGAGGTCGGCTTCCTCTTGGATACGAGAACGCTGATAGGAGAGGTGAGGGCCGGGGATCGCCGTGCCCTGGCCAGGGTGATCAGCGCGATCGAGGAGAGCACGCCTGAAGCCGCGGCACTGATCCAAGGGTTCTCGACGCTGGCCGGTGATGGACGGAGGATCGGGATCACCGGGGCGCCCGGCGTGGGCAAGAGCACCCTCGTGGCCGGTCTCGTGTCGAGCATACGCCGGGAGGCCGAGACCGTGGCGGTTATCGCCGTCGATCCGTCCAGTCCCCTGACCGGAGGGGCGATCCTCGGCGACCGTATTCGCATGCAGGAGCACATCGGGGATCCCGGTGTCTACGTGCGCTCCATGGCGGGCCGGGGCCATCTGGGGGGCCTGTCGGCTGCCGCGCCCCGCGTGGCGGATGTCCTCGACGGGGCGGGTTTCGGGGTTGTCTTGATCGAGACCGTCGGGGTGGGGCAATCGGAGGTCGAAGTCATGCACCACGTCCAGTCGACGGTGGTGGTGGTCACCCCGGGCTGGGGGGACAGCGTCCAGGTCGGGAAGGCGGGTCTGATGGAGATCGGAGATGTGTTCGTGATCAACAAGGCCGACCTTCCGGGCGCGGCCCGGACCCGGCGGGACCTCGAGACCATGCTCGCTATGGGCCCCGGCCGTGGTTGGCGGCCGCCGGTGGTCGAAACGGTCGCCACCGAGGGAGGGGGCTTGGACGAACTGTGGGAGCACCTGCAGGCCCACGCCGCCCATCTCGGTCGGAGCGCGAATACGGCCGCGGATCCGGCCACCCCCGACCGCATCTAACCTGTCGACCGGCACACGGAGGAGAAGACGTGGACCTGGTCTCCTATACAACTGAGGGAGCGGTCGGAGTGATCGAACTCAACCGGCCGCCTGTCAACGCGCTCTCGGAGCAGTTGGTGGAGGATATCGACGAGGCCGTCGACCACGCCTCCGACCCTGCTGTCCGGGCGGTGGTTATCACGGGGCGTCCCCACTTCGCGGCGGGAGCGGACATAAAACGATTCAAGGTGGCTCACGACACCGCCGCCAAGGCGCTGGAGGGACTGCGGCTGGGCGCGGTCGCCCGGCGGTTGGAGCAACTACCCAAGCCGGTGATCGCCGCGGTGTTCGGCTACGCGCTGGGAGGTGGGTTGGAGCTGGCGATGGGCGCAGACTTCCGCTACCTGGCCGAGGACGCCAAGGTGGGGCAGCCGGAGATACTCCTGGGCATCATCCCCGGCGCGGGCGGAACGCGCCGACTGCTGCGGCTGGTCGGTTTCAACCGCGGGCGCGAACTTGTCTACTCCGGTCGGCATGTGGGAGCCGAGGAGGCGCTGGCCATCGGGCTGGCCGACAAGGTGTTCGCGGCCGATGAGTTGCTCGATGCGGCGGTGAAGGATGCCGCCACCTACGCCGCCGGCCCGACCGTGGCCCTCGCCATGGCGAAGCGCTCGATCAACGAAGGCTGGGGGCGGCCCATCGACGAGGCTCTGGCGGTCGAAGCCGAGGCGTTCGACGAGGCGTTCGCCACCGACGACGCGAGGGAGGGGGTTTCCGCCTTTCTCGAGAAGCGGAAGGCGCGGTTCACCGGCACGTGAGCCCGTACCGGACCGCGCTCTTGGCCACGGTCCTCGTCTTGGGCATGGCCGGTTGTGGATCGGACGAGAGTCCCGAGGGGTTCGACGGGTCCATCGACTGCGGCGAGCCGGCCTGGTCGCTGACGCTGGACTACGAGCGGGACCACGAGGGGGAGAGGACCCCGTTCGACGCAATGGTCGAATGGTCCGGCGTTTACGAGGACCGCGGGCATCGTATCCATGTGGAGAGTTCCCGCACCGGCACGGTGGTGATCGACGGATCCGAGGTCGCTTTCATGCGCGTCGTGGAACTCCCGACCGAGACATTCGAGGTGGTCGAGGCCGAAGGCTGTTCGGGCTTCGAACCGCCTTCGGGCAACGGGTAGCGGCTCCCGACAGCCGCCCCGAGTGCGGCACTGCTGAATGCTTGTATAGTGATAGCAATGCCACACGTCCTAGTTCGTGATCTCCCGGAAGATGTGCACCGTCGCCTTGTCGATCGCGCTCAGACCCAAGGCCGGTCTTTGCAGCGATACCTCGTCGCCGAACTGACTCGGCTTGCCCGCGGTGTGACAATCGAGGAATTCGTCGCCCGGATCGAAACCAACGAGGGAGGAAGGGTCGGCCTGACACAAGCAGTTGAAGACCTGGATGAACTGCGCAACAGCGGGTGATCGTCGTCGACGCCTCTGTGCTCGCCAACGTGGTGGCGGACGATGGTCCCGAAGGTGAGCGTGCGCGTGGTCTCATCGTCGATACGGGGCCGGTGGCCATCCCTGACCTGGCCGATGTCGAGACGATGGCTGTGCTGCGCAAGCGGTGGATCTCCAAGACGATCACCGGGCACCGGCTAGCCAAGGCGGCAACCGACCTGGCTGCCTTACCTTTCCAGCGGTATCCGGCGAGGCCGTTGCTGTATCGGGTCTACGAACTCCGCTCCAACGTCACGCCCTACGACGCGGTGTACGTTGCCCTTGCCGAAGCTCTGGGATACGACCTGCTGACAGCCGATGCTCGGTTGGCGCGGGCCTTCGGTCCTCGCTGCACGATCCGGGTCGTGAGTTGAGCTAAGGGCTCTGCTCGATCCGGCGCTTGAATTCCGCCAGGTTGGATCGCCATATGCGGGACAGGATGGGTCTCGCCACCCACGCCACCACCGGGCCTCCGAAGTACCAGGGGAAACGGATCCGCTCCCGCCAGGCGAAGCGGGTGCGGCCGGGCTCCGGCGAGGACAGTTCGAACCGTCCCTCACCTGTGAAGATCCCCCGATGTCGCCCGGTGATCAGTCTCATCGGGCTGACCTCGGTGATCTCGAAGCGGTCGACAGTCCGGAACGGGCCTACCCGTGTCTCGATGAGCAGAACCGTCCCCGGGCCTTCTTCCTGATCGCCCTCGAACTGGATGGCGAGGGCGTCCTTCATCCACTCGGCATGAGAGGCGAAGTCGACCGCCTCCGCCCACACCCGCTCCAGCGGAGCGTCGATGTCGATCGAGATGAGGCTCTCCATGTGGGTGAGTATGCCCACTCGGCCGGCCTATACGTTCACGGCTAGATGATCAGTTCCTAGTCGGTAGTCTCTAGTTGCTAGTTGGTGATCAGTAGTTAACGTTAAATTGGGTCATTTCCCATCCTCCGTAGCACTGTTTGGGTCTCGCGTTTACGCCGCGGGTGGCTCTTCACCAAAAGGCAGCCCCTGGGGTCCGAGTCCAGGAACAGGGGCATACGAGTTACGGATGTATTGTACAGCGTTGTGTAGCGATCGTAGAGTTCCGTCGCTTCTGGTCAGATCCCTTGGAACTATTCGCCTAGGTCCCTTCCGACGGAATGGGACACCGCGATCGCTCTCCCATACGGAAGGTGGAGGCAGGGAGCAGCCCTGTCATACGGATGCTCCTCCTTGCCTGCGTACCAGGGCGCGCGTGCGACAATCCAAGCCATGCTGTACCTCGACCACGCTGCCTCCTCTCCGCTGCGGCCTCAGGCCTGGGAGGCGATGGCGCCGTTCCGCGATGAGGACTACGGGAACCCTTCAGGGGGCCATGCGGTGTCGCGCCGCGCCAAGAACGCCTTGGAGGACGCCCGGGACCTGATAGCCGACCTGCTGAATGCCAATCCGCTCGAGATCGTGTTCACCGGGGGCGGTACCGAGGCCGACAACCTGGCGATCAAGGGAGCGGCCCTGGCGGGAGGAGCCAAGGGCGGTGCGGTCACGTCCACGGTCGAGCATGACGCGGTCCTGGCCAGCGCGGGTTTCGTGGAGGACGTCGGGTGCCCACTGGCTCTGGTGAAGGTGGACGCCGACGGGATGGTCGACCCGGCCGAGGTGGCGTCCCATGTGACTCCGGAGACAGCCGTCGTGTCGGTCATGATGGGGAACAACGAGACCGGAGTCCGCCAGCCCATCGAGCAGGTGGCCGAAGCGATCCTAGGCCTCCACCGGTCGACCGTGTTTCACACGGACGCGGTGCAAGGGTACGTCTCCGAGCGGGTCGATGTGGAGTCGCTGGGCGTTGACCTGCTGTCGCTGGCGGCCCACAAGTTCGGCGGTCCGAAGGGGGTGGGGCTGCTCTTCGTCCGGTCGGGCACGAGGCTCGAGCCGCTCATTCACGGGGGAGGCCAGGAACTGGGGCGGCGGTCGGGTACCCACAACGTGATGGCGGTGGTGGGAATGGCCGCAGCCATGGCGGCCCTGGAGTCCGAGCGCGAGAACTTCAGGACCCGGGTGGCGACGGAGCGGGACACGTTCGAGACGACGCTGGCGCGCCTGGTTCCCGACGTGGTGTTCACGGCCGCCGACGCTCCGAGAATGGTCCAGACCAGCCATGTGCGAATACCCGGGGTCCGCAACGAGGTGCTGCTGGTCCGGCTCGACGCGGCCGGCGTGGCCGCTTCCGCCGCTTCGGCCTGCCAGTCGGGCGCCGCTACCGTCTCCCACGTGCTGGAAGCGATGGGTATGACACCGGCCGAGGCCAGGGAGTGCCTCCGGTTCTCCTTCGGATGGCCCACGCGCGAGGGCGAGGGAAAAGCCGCTGCCCGGCTGGTCGCCCGGGAAGTCGAGGCGCTCCGATGAAGGCACTGGTCGCCATGTCGGGAGGCGTGGACTCGTCGGTGGCCGCGGCCCTCGCCAAGCAGGCCGGTTGGGATGTGCTCGGCGTCACGATGAAGCTGTGGAAGGGTCCCGGGGGCGAGGCGCCGACCGCGGGTTGCTGCACGGTCTCGGATGCGGAGGACGCCCGCCGGGTCGCGGCCCATCTCGACATCCCCTACTACGTCTGGGACTACACCGCCGAGTTCATGTCCGGGGTGGTGGACACCTTCATCGACGACTACGTCACGGGCCGCACTCCCAATCCGTGCGTGGAGTGCAACCGCACGGTCAAGTTCGACCGGCTGCTCGCCCATGCCGACGCCCTGGACTGCGACAAGGTGGTGACCGGGCACTACGCGCGCGTCGACGGGAGCGAAGGCCGTTACCGGCTGCGCCGTGGGGTCGACCCGGACAAGGACCAGTCCTACGTCCTGTCGATGCTTGGCCAGGAGCAGCTGGGCAGGCTGTCCTTCCCGGTCGGCGACTTGACCAAGGCCGAGACGAGGAGCGTCGCTGCCGACCTCGGGCTCCGGACCGCGGAGAAAGCAGACAGCCAGGACATCTGCTTCGTCGGCAAGGGCGACTACCGCGAGTTCCTGGCTTCCCAGGGGGTCAACCCGCCGCCAGGGCCGATCGTCGACAGCGACGGGAACCTGCTCGGGATTCACCAAGGGGTCACCAACTTCACCATTGGCCAGCGGCGCGGGCTGGGAGTGGCGCTGGGAGAACCACGCTATGTCCTAAAGATTGATCCCGCCACGTCCACGATCACGGTCGGAACCAGGGAGGAACTGGGTGTGACAGCGGTGCTCCTCCGCGATGCGAGTTGGGTGGACCGGCCGGTCGGGGGGTCGCTGCTGGCCCAGTACCGGGCCCACGGAGATGCCGTGGAGGCCGAGGTATGGCACAAGGCACGGCCCGTCAGGGTCAGGTTCGCCGAGCCCCAGCCCGGTGTGGCCCCCGGCCAGACGCTGGCACTCTACCGAGGCGACGAGGTCGTGGGTGGAGGGATCATCCACACGACATCCTGACCGCCCGGACGAGCTTGTCCCGGCCGGCAACTACTCTCGGATACATGGACGAGAGGGATCCATCCGCCCGGATCGAGTATCTCAGGAGTGCCCTCAGGTATCACGATCACCGTTACTACGGGCTCGAGGATCCGGAGATACCCGACGCCGACTACGACGCGCTGCGGCGGGAACTGGTTTCCCTCGAAGAGTCCTATCCGCATCTGGTCACGCCCCACTCGCCCACCCAGCGGGTGGGGATCTCCCCGTCCGGCATGTTCGCTCCGGCCCGGCACCGGGAGCGGATGTTCTCGCTCGACAACGCCGAGACCGTTGCCGAGTTGGAAGACTGGATGGCCCGCATGGAGCGCCAGTTGGGCCGCCCACCGGGCGACCTGGTCTGCGAGTTGAAGATCGACGGCCTGGCCGTGTCGCTCACCTACGAACACGGGGTGCTCACCCGCTCTGCCACCCGGGGGGACGGGGTGACCGGGGAGGATGTGACCGCCACCGTCAGGACCATCCAGTCGGTCCCCCTGCGGCTGCTGGGGGATGCTCCGCCGGTGATGGAGGTCCGGGGCGAGATGTACATGCCGCTTCCCGCGTTCGAGGAACTGAACGCCCGCCAGGCCGAGGCCGGTGAGCGGATGTTCGCCAACGCTCGCAACGCGGCGGCAGGGTCGGTTCGCCAGAAGGACCCGGCCGTGACGGCCGGACGCAATCTCTCCATCTGGGTCTACCAGGTGGGCTACATGGAGGGTGGTCCCCCGCTCGCCAGCCACTCGGAGACGCTCGATCTGCTTCGCCGGCTCGGGATGCGGGTGAATCCAGGCACCGAGGTGAGGCCGGACATCCCCGCCGCGGCGGAATACATCGAGAAGGCGGAGGCCGAGCGAGACGACCTGCCCTACCAGACCGACGGGGTGGTCATCAAGGTGAACGATCTGGCCGGCCAGGACGAACTGGGTTACACGGCCCGGGCACCCCGTTGGGCCATCGCCTACAAGTTCCCGGCCGAGGAGCGGGTCACCCGGCTCCGGGGCATCGAGATCAACATCGGACGGACCGGGGCCGCCACCCCCTTCGCGGTGCTGGAGCCCGTGTTCGTAGGGGGCGCCAACGTGGAGAGGGCCACCCTCCACAACGAGGACGAAGTCCACCGCAAGGATGTCAGGATCGGTGACCAGGTGGTGGTCCGGCGGGCCGGGGACGTGATACCGGAGGTGGTCGGTCCGGTGCCATCACGGCGGACGGGGGAGGAGCGATCCTGGTCGATGCCTGCCTGTTGCCCGTTCTGTGACGCTCCCATCGTGCGGCCCGAGGGTGAGAAGGTAGCCCGCTGTACCCGGGGTCTCACCTGCCCCTCCCGGCTCCGTGAATGGCTGTTCCACTTCGCGGGACGGGGCGGGATGGACATCGAGGGCATGGGCTACAAGACCATCGACTTCCTGCTGGAAAAGGGTCTCATCAAGGGGCCGGCCGACATCTTCTTCCTGACCGCCGAAGACTTCATCCAGCCCGACGATGACCCGAGCCCCCGCGCTGCCAAGTCACCCTACTTCATCGGCTGGGGTGATATCTCGGTGCGGAACCTCATGAACGGCATCCAATCAGCGCGGGATCATCCGATCGCCAGGCTTCTCGTCGGGCTGGGAATCCGTCATGTCGGTGGGACGGTGGCACGCCTGCTGGCCAGGGAGATGGTCGGCATGGAGCGACTTCAGGATGCCGACGTCGACACCCTGGCGGCAATCGACGGGGTCGGCCCGATCATCGCCAAGTCGGTCGTGGACTGGTTCTCGGATGAAGACAACCGCAAACTGGTGGCCCGCCTCGGCGAGGGCGACGTCCGCCTTGCCGATCCCGAACCGGAGGAAGGTCCCGCTCAGGTGCTGGCCGGAGTGATTCTGGTGCTCTCCGGCGGGCTCGAGTCGATGACCCGGGCTGCCGCCAAGACGGCGGTCGAAGAGCGGGGCGGCAAAGTCACGTCGTCGGTGTCCAAAAAGACCACAGCGTTAGTGGCGGGGGTCAAACCGGGCACCAAGCTCACCAAGGCTGAGTCCCTCGGAGTCGCAGTCCTCGACGAAACCGGATTCCACCGCCTGCTGGAAGAAGGCCCGACCGCCCTCATCTGACTGTCAGGTGACGGGTGGACTGTAGTAATGGATAATAGTGTGTTATAATTGTCACCATTCACCATTCACCATTCACCATTCACCATTCACCTTTCACCTTTCACCTTTCACCTTTCACCTTTCACCATTCACCATTCACCATTCACTAGAAGACTCGGAAGTCCCAGCTGTGCTGCCCTTCGTCGGGGAGGCCGGTCACCTTTCGCCACCGCAGCGACACGGTGTGGAGACCGGGACTCCACACGATGGTCGATGACCTTGCCGGCGCCCAGGAGTGGACACCGGTGCCCTCGACGAACCGCACCTCCGAGTCGGGCACCCTGAAGCCGTCGACCCAGATCTCCACCCGGTAGCCGACCGGCATGTCGACCTCGATGGGGGTCTGGAGGGGAACCTGGCTCCCGGGCAGCGGACTGATCTCCTCGAGGACGGTCGGCAGGGGCTCCCGCCCTGTCTCCGGCGATCCGAACAGGAAGGCCACCACCACCACCCCGACTGCTAACAGCCCGAGAGCCATGAAGATCAGAAGGTATCGCCGGTCGCTCATGCCTCGGTCTCCACAGCGAGGATTCTACGGCAGCCCCGGCTCGCCGTGCGCAATGTGAACATCCCCCGTCCCACTGTCCACGCGCGTGCACTGTGTGCGATTTCGAACCGGCAACCGGCAACCGGCAACCGGCAACTGGCAACCGACCGCTACGCTCGCTGTGTGCGAGTCAACCCGATACTCAGCCGGATCGGTTCCCATTCCATCACGGCTATCCAGGACCGGGCACGCCACCTGCGGGACACCGGACGGCCGCTGGTCGACTTCTCGATCGGGGACCCGCGCGAGCCCACCGCTCCCTTCATCCCGGCCGCCTTGAAGGATGCGGTCCCGGTGATCTCCCAGTATCCGACGGTCGCAGGCCTCCCGCGGCTGCGGCAGGCCATAGCCGGCTATGTCGATAGGCGGTTCGGGGTTGCGGTCGATCCCGAAACCGAGGTGCTCCCGACGACCGGTTCGAAGGAGTCGATCTTCTCCACTCCCCTCGCGTTTGTCGACCGCGGCGCCGGCGACGGAGTCATCTGGCCCACTCCCGGTTACCCGATCTACGAGCGTGGAGGGCGCCTGGCCGGGGCGGCGCCGATTCCCGTCGCCCTCTCGGGGGACTTCGTGTTCCGGGCGGGCGACATACCCGCCGAGGCCTGGGAACGGGCCCGGATCGTCTGGGTTTGCAGTCCCCACAATCCCTCGGGGGCGGTGATGCCTCTCGACGAACTGGCCACCTTCCGGGAGCGTGCCGCTCTCCACGACGTGCTGGTGTGCTCGGACGAGTGCTACGTCGATCTGTATGACGGTGAGCCGCCGCGTTCGCTGCTCGAGACCGGAGGCACCGAGGGCGTCATCGTCTACTTCAGCCTCTCGAAGCGGAGCGGAATGACCGGCTACCGGAGCGGGGCGATGGTGGGGGACGCCCGCGCCATCTCCGCCCTGCGGGCCCTCAGAACCGGCACCGGTACAGCCCCGCCCGAGTTCACCCAGGCGGCGGCGATCGCAGCATGGAGCGACGACGCGCATGTGGCCGAACGGCGGGAACTGTTCAGGCGCAAGCGGGAGATCCTGACCAGGGCGTTCGCCGACCTCGGATACCCCACCGTGGCTTCCGAAGCCGGCCTGTACGTGTGGTTGAAGGTGCCCGACGACGTGGAGATGACCGAGCGCCTGCTCGAGGAGGGAGTGGTGGTGTCGCCCGGTCGGGTGTTCGGCCCCGGCGGGGAGGGCTATATTCGCCTGGCGTTGGTACCGACACTGGACCAATGCGAGGAAGCAGTGGAGGTGGTGACCAATTGTCTGAACAGTCCCTGATCGAAGCCGCATATCGCGACCGGTCGGCCTTGGGCGACGCGAGAGATGCGGTACTGGACACGATCGCCCGGCTGGACGCCGGCGAGATTCGCGTCGCCGAGAAGATCGACGGCGCCTGGGTGGTCAACGAATGGATCAAGCAGGCCATCCTGCTCTACTTCGGGGTGACCGACATGGAGGTCATGCAGTCGGGGCCGTTGCAGTTCCACGACAAGATCCCCCCGAAGCAGAACCTGGCCGAAGCCGGGGTCAGGGTGGTGCCGCCGGGAGCCGTCCGCTACGGGGCGTTCTGCGAGCCCGGTGTGATCGTCATGCCCGGATACGTCAACATCGGCGCCTACGTGGCCACAGGAACGATGGTGGACACCTGGGCCACCGTCGGGTCCTGCGCCCAGATCGGATCCGGGGTCCATCTGTCGGGTGGCGTCGGGATCGGCGGGGTGCTCGAACCCCCCAACGCCCGTCCTGTGATAGTCGAGGACGGGGCCTTCGTGGGGAGCCGGTGCATCGTGACGGAAGGCGCCCTCGTTGAAGAGGGTGCGGTGCTGGCCGCCAACGTGACCATCACCGCCTCGACGCCGATCATCGACCTGACCGGGGAGGAACGGGTGGAGCACCGGGGCCGGGTGCCGGCCCGTTCGGTGGTCGTGCCCGGCACCCGCCCGAGGGAGTTCGCGGGAGGAACGGCCCATCTCGCCTGCGCCTACATCATCGGCCAGCGGTCGGCCCGCACCGACGACCGAACATCGCTGAACGAGGCCCTGCGCGCCTTCGAACTCTCGGTTTGACGCTGCTCGACACCCTCTCCTGGCTGGTCGACATCTCCTCGGTCACCGGGGAGGAGGGACCCATTTGCGAGGCCTTGGCCACCCGGTTGGGCGAGACCTACCGGGATCGGGACATCCGCGGGATCGGTAACAGCCTGGTGGTGGGAACGCCTACGGACCGCCCGCTGGTACTGCTGGTCGGCCACATAGACACGGTCCCGCCGCAGGGCCAGGGCCCGGCGCGCGTGGAGGGGGACAGGCTCTTCGGACTCGGTACGTCCGACATGAAATCCGGGGTGGCGGTGATGGTCCACCTCCTCGAAGAGCGGTCGGTCAGGGAAGGCCCCTATGACGTGGTGGGGGTCTTCTACGACGCCGAGGAGGGTCCCCACGCCCTGAACGGCCTGGAGCCGGTGCTGCAAGGTCTCCCATGGCTGGCGGAGGCGGCCTTCGCGGTGGTCACCGAGCCGACCGACCTCGAGCTGCAACTCGGCTGCCAGGGACTGGTCAACGCCACCGTCCGCTTCGAGGGCAAGGCTGCCCACAGCGCGCGGCCCTGGTTGGGCGTGAACGCGGTTACCAAGGCAGGCAACTGGCTCGCCGCGCTCCACGAGCGGGCGCCCGAGCCGTACGAGGTGGGCGGACTGACCTTCTACGAGGTCTTCTCGGTCACCAGGGCGTCCGGGGGAATAGCGAACAACGTCATTCCCGCGACATTCGACCTGAACCTCAACTACCGTTTCGCTCCCCACCGTACCGGAGCGGATGCCCTCGAGAGGCTGGCGGAGATCACCGCAGGGGCCGACTCGGTGGATGTGCAGGAGTGCGTCGACGGGGCGCCGGTCCCGGCGGGGAACCCGTACCTCGACCGGCTCATCGCGATCGCCGAGGCGCCTGTCACTCCCAAGCAGGCCTGGACCGACGTGGCGCGCCTCGCCAGATACGGGATCCCGGCGGTCAACTACGGTCCCGGGGAGGTCGCCCAGGCCCACAAGGCGACCGAGAGCGTCCCCATCGCCAACCTCGAGCCGGCCTACCGGGCGCTGCACTCCTTCCTGACCGACGAGTGATGGTTGGGGATGAACCTCTACCAACGGACCCAGTACGCGAACACGGCGTTGACGGCGCTGCTCACCCTCGGGTGGCTGCCAGTCGTCCTCGTGCTCGGATTGAGGGGGGGTGCAGGGTCACTACGGTTCCTGGTGCTGCCCTTGGCTCTGGCGTCGGTTGCCTTCTTCGGGTTCCGGAGCCTCATGGTGACAGTGACCCCGGCCGAGGTGGAGTTGGCCTACTCGCTCGGATGGCCTCGCAGGACCATCGAGCGGGCGAGCATCGTGTCGGCCGAACCGCTCCGGATACCCTGGTGGTGCGGGGTGGGCATCCGCCGCACCCCCGAGGGTTGGATGTGGAGCGTATGGGGGTTCGACACGGTGTTGTTGCACCTCTCGGACGGTAAGCGGTTCCTGATCGGAACCGACGACCCGGAAGGTCTGGCCGCCGCTCTCCGCTGAGGCGGAGTCAGGAGCCGACGACCGAAGGCCCCCACCAAGCTGGCCGTTTCGGCGAGTCGGCCGAGAATCGGGTACAGGGCGTTGTGCACCGTGAACACCGTCGGGACGGGGGAGTGGAGGGCGGCAGGTCCGGTATGGGCGTCGTGCAGGTGCAAAAGGTCGTAGCCCCTCGCCAGATCCCGCACGGTGGCTGGGAACCGACCGAACCGGCGCCACTGGTCCTCGTAACCCGAACCGGGACCTGGTCCGTAGATCCCGGGCCGTTCGAACGAAGGCGGGTCGTCGACGAGGAGCGTGGAAAGCCGTCGTGTTCGAACCGGGCCACGGCCTGAGCGGCCCTGGGGGCCTCCTTCTCGACACCGAGCCCGCCAAGGTGACGGTACCGGCGTATCGCGACGGTGGCATAGACTCCGTTCCTGCCAAGTGCCCCGGCCCAGGCCCACTACCGCCTCTCCCGGACCGCCGGTCCGGGCCAGTGGCGAGCATTCGGATGCAGCAATTAGCACCCTCATCCGGTCTACTCCTTGGATGTCGGGCGTTGAACGACTCTACAGTCTTGTGTAATGCCAGAACTTCGTTACACTTTACTGGCATGAAGGGTTCTGTATCCCAGAAGGTCACGGATCACATTGCAGCTCTACCGGAACAGTCGTTCGTTCGCGTGAGAGACATCGAAGGCTCCCGCACCGCGGTCGAGTCAGCCTTCTCCCGTCTGGCAGCCACCGGAACGATCACTCGTGTTCGCAAGGGTCTGTATTGGAAAGGAACCCTGACAGCGATGGGCATGTCGAGTCCGCGTATCGAAGAGGTGGCACTGGAACTCGGAGGCCCGGGCGCCGGTCCGTCGGGCGTCGCGGCGGCGCATTGGCTTGGTCTGACCTCGCAAGTGCCTGCCACCTATCTGAGTTCAGTTCCTAGACGTGTTCCAAAGCCCTGGGGACGGATCCGGTTCACTCAGCGCCCTGTCGAAAGACTGCTTCGCTCTCTGACTCCATCGGAGGTGGCTGTCTTGGAGGTATTGCGCGACGGGCCGAGGGTGGTCGAGTTCGGATGGGTTCGGTTCACCGAGGTGGTCGAGAAGTTGGCGACCGCGGGGACGATAAGAGTGGATGTACTGGACCGTCAGGTGTGGGATGAGCCCCACCGCGCTGCTAGAGCACGCTGGGCGGACATCCGTGAAGCCCTCTTTGAGGACGTGTCGGCAGCGTGAGTTGGTCCCTCCGCGAGTCGCCCGATGCGGTGGCTGTGGCCGCCTCCCGCGTCGAGGGCGTGACCGGGATTCCCATGGCACATGTGGAGAAGGACTTCTGGGTGACCGAGGTTCTCCGTGGTGTCGCTCGTTGCAGCGCTTCCACGGGAGTCAGTGCTGTATTCAAGGGTGGGACCAGTCTGTCGAAGGCATTCGGGCTGATCCAGCGATTCTCCGAGGATGTGGACATCATCGTCATAGTCCCCGGCCAGAGCACGGGCGGGGACAATCGTATGCTGAAGCAGTTTGTATCCGCTGCGGAGAAGTCGACCGGGCTCGATTCAGAGCTTGATACTCGTACTGCCACCAAAGGCGTCAAGCGCACGGTAACGCTAGCCTATCCAACTGATTCGGCGCCGAGCCCACTGCGTTCCGGTGTGCTTCTGGAACTCGGCACCAGGGGTGGTGCGATGCCCACTTCCCAACGACACGTAACCAGCCTTTTGGTCGAGCATGGACCACGCGCCGGGATTGACCTCGACTTTGTCGAAGCGGAACCGGTGGCGACGCACGTTCTCGCTCCAGTGCGCACTCTCGTCGAGAAGCTGATGATCGTCCATCACGCCGCCTCGACAGGTGATGCCGTGGAACAGCAACGTCTAGCTCGCCACTACTACGACATATGGTGTCTCCTCACCGACCACGACACAGTCGGAGCTCTTGCAGAATCACCAGCCGATGTCTTAGCCCGCGAGGTGTCGACGTTTACGGGCGCGGCCGGATTAGACGGAACAACTCGACCACCCAATGGCTTTGCTGCATCGCCGGCTTTCGAACTCACAGCCACCCGATCTGCAAGAGATGCGTTCGAGTCCGTGGTCTTGGATCAGTTGGTGTGGCCCCGAGCCCCGCGACCCTCGTTCGAAGACTGTCTGCGCGTAGTGAGACTCTATGCGGATTACCTCTAGGGGGCGTTTTGGCGGGGTTGGTGTAGTTACAGGGGTGTAGTTCGGGCGTGTGGCTGTGAGTTTGGGTGTGTCATGAACCGCCCCGGGTTTGCCGGAGAGTGTTTTATGTGACACCAGCTAGTGGTGCTGGGGTGTGCTGTTGATGGTAGTTGGCCTCCTTTTCTGCTGGTGGTATGTGTCCGATGGGTTCGAGGAGCCGCCGGTGGTTGAACCAGTCCACATATTCGAGGGTGGCGTACTCGACCTGGTCGAGGTCTTTCCACGGCGCCTGCTTGTGGATAAGTTCGGTCTTGTAGAGGCCGATGACCGATTCGGCGAGTGCGTTGTCGTAGGAGTCACCGACGGAGCCGACCGACGGTGAGATACCGGCTTCGGTGAGGCGGCTGCTGTAGCGGATGGACAGGTATTGGCTGCCGGCGTCGGAATGATGGACGAGGCGCCGTTCGGGGTCTGTGGTGTCGGGGCGGCGTGCCCAGATTGCTTGCTCGAGGGCGTCTAGGGCGAGGTCGGTGCGTATGTTGTTCGAGACTCGCCAGCCGACGATGAACCGGGAGTAGGCGTCGACCACGAACGCGGCGTACGCGAAGCCCGACCAGGTCGGCACATAAGTGAGATCGGCAACCCAAAGACGATCCGGGGCGTCAGCCTCGAAGCTGCGGTCGACCAGGTCGGCGGGTCGGGCAGCGTCCTCATCTGGGATGGTCGTGCGACGTTTCTCGCCTCTGACCACGCCTTTTAGGCCTTCGAGGCGCATTAGCCGTTCCACGGTGCAGCGGGCCACCCCAATGCCTTCCCGCTGTAGCTGGCGCCATACCTTGCGGGCTCCGTACACCCCGAAGTTCGACTCCCACACCCTCCGAATCTCGGTGCGCAGCTCGCTATCCCGCCGGGACCGGGCCGACCGGCGGTCGGGTTCACGTTCCCGCCGCTTGTGCTCGTAATAGGTAGACGGGGCGATCGGCAACTCAGCACAGATCGGCTCGACCCCGAACTCCTGACGGTTCTCGTCGATGAAGGCGGTCATCTGCGGGGTAGGCGGTCGAGCTCCGCCTGGGCGAAATACGCAGACGCCTTCCGCAAGATCTCATTCGCCCGGCGCAACTCCCGAACCTCCCGCCGCAGCTCCCGCAGTTCCGTTTGCTCATCGGAACTCAACCCAGGCTCCAAGCCCTGGTCCCGCTCAGCTCGGCGCACCCACAGCCGCAGCGTCTCAGACGCACAGCCGAACTTCTCAGCTATCGAACAGATCGCCGCCCACTCCGAGCGGTGCTCCCCCCGATGCTCCAACACCATCCGGACAGCCCGCTCCCGAACCTCCGGTGAATACATGATCGGTCTACCCATGACTCCATTATCTCCCAACTAATCGAGTCTCCGGGGTAACCGGGGCGGTTCAGTGGCGGCGTTTGAGTTTGATGTGCGGTGGAAGTGATCATCGTATCAATCGTATGGGCACCTGTGAAGGGGTCTGTCTCAGGATGCTTCACCTTGCAGCCGTGGACCGGTAGAGATCCGAGTACCGAGCAGCGGGGGAAGACCACGAGAAGTCGGTTGACATGGCGTTGGTTTGCAGCCGTGTCCAGTCAGCGGTGTGGTGGCTGAACACCCTCCCGGCGCGGCGGATGGTCTTGAGGAGGCTCTCCGGCGTGAACGATCTGAACCCGAACCCGGTAGCTCGCTGCGGATCCTCGTCAAGGTCGACGACGGTGTCGGCCAGCCCCCCGGTGAGACGCACGATGGGAACCGCTCCGTAGCGCATCGCGTACATCTGTCCCAGCCCGCACGGCTCGAAACGGGACGGCATGAGGAACGCGTCGACCCCGGCGGAGACGAGCCGGGCCAGGTTCTCGGTGTACGGGGCGTGCCAAACCGCCTCCGGGTTGCGGGAAACCCAGCGGTCCACCATGCCGTCCAGGTCCCCGTTCCCCACCACGAGCAGGCGGAATCCCTCCCCCAACAAGCGGTCGATCCAAGGGTCGAGCAGGCCGATCCCCTTCTGGTCCGCCAGACGGGTGACCATCCCCAGCAACATCCTTCCAGGATCGAGACCGGACCGCTGGAGGATCACCCGTCTGGCATCGCTGCGGCCCCGCAGGTCCGTGGGCGCGAAGGGCGCCGGAAGGGTGCGATCGTTGCCCGGATCCCAGGAGGCCGTGTCGATCCCGTTGAGGATGCCGACCACGGGGCGCGACAAGGTGTTGATCACCCCGTTGAGGCCCCCGGACAGGGAAGGATCGGTGGCGAGTTCACGGGCGAACGTGGGGCTGACCGTTGTCACCGAGTCGGCGCCCGCCAATCCCGCCTTGAGGAAGTGGGCCTGTCCGTACCATTCGATCGGCCCACCCGGACCCCGGTCGTCGACTGTTGCACCCACGAGATCGGCCGCCTCCCGGAGCGGCCCGAGAATCGGGTACAGGGCGTTGTGGATCGTGAAGACCGTCGGGACGGGGGAGTGGAGGGCGGCGGGCCCGGCGTGCGCGTCGTGCAGGTGCAGCAGGTCGTAGGATCTCGCCAACTCCCGCACTGTCGCCGAGAAGCGTCCGAATCGCCGCCACTGGTCCTCGTAGCCGGAACCGGGATCGGGTCCGTAGATGCCCGCACGGTCGAACGAAGGCGGGTCGTCGACGAGCAGCACCGGAAGGCCGTCGCTCGCAAACCTTGCGATGGCCCGGACCGGCCCGGGAGCTTCCTCTTCCATACCGAGTCCGGCAAGGTGGCGGTAGCGGGGTATCGCGACGGTGACATCCACCCCCTTCCGGCGAAGCGCACCGGCGAGCCCAGCCACCGCTTCTCCGAGACCGCCGGTCCGGGCCAGCGGCGAGAACTCGGCGGCCGCAAGCAGTACCTCCATAAGCTCCCTTTCGCCCTAGCCGCCGGTTTCGATCCTGTGGCCACGCTTGCCGACTCCCGGCGTGCAGGGAATACGCGACCTTCCGTCTA
The DNA here is from genome assembly GCA_965219685.1 of Candidatus Spongiisociaceae bacterium. Lineage (GTDB taxonomy): Bacteria > Actinomycetota > Acidimicrobiia > Spongiisociales > Spongiisociaceae > JAPPFW01. The sequence continues at coordinate 4,355,137 of CBDCOH010000002.1, forward strand.
GTGACCTAGCGGACGTTATTATGGTGCCACAATGATGGTACGCACCCAGATCACCATGGACAGCGAGCATCATGCCCGTGCCAAGGCCCGAGCCGCCGAACTCGGGATCTCATTCGCCGCATACGTGCGCCGGCTGGTCGACAGAGACCTGTCGGAGTCACGTACCAACACCGATCCCACCCTCGTCTTCGATCTCGGTGCCTCACGCGGTGCTGATGTCGCAGCGCACAAAGATCGAATGCTCGGGGAGGCCATGGCAGCATCGAGGCTCTCTCGTCCTTCCCGCCCGTGAGCATCTTTGTAGACACCTCGGCCTGGTACGCGGCCGCGGATCGCCGTGACCGGCACAATGAACGTGCCAAGCTGTTGCTCGCCACCGCCGGAGAGCCGCTCGTAACGAGCGACCACGTGCTGGTGGAGAGTTGGAGACTCATCCACCATCTCCTGTCGGCACGGGCAGCTGAGACCTTCTGGGACGGGCTTCGCAAGGGCGTAGCGTCCATCGAACAGACGCGTGCAGCGGACCTCGAAACTGCCTGGGCCATAGGCCGGCGCTTTCCCGACCAGGACTTCTCGCTTGTCGATCGGACGTCCTTCTCCTTGATGCAGCGCCTCGGGATCTCGAGAGTCATCACGTTCGACGACGACTTCGCCGTGTTCCGCTACGGACGCGACCTCAGAACAGCGTTCGACGTTCTTAGGTGAAGCTGCTCCGGGCGGCGTACGGCAGTATTCGTTCGGCCACGTGAGGTCAGGAGGGTACTCGGCTATGGATGGCCTTCAAGAGGCGTTCCTCGGCCCGGTCGATGCGCTCGCCTAGCCTGGTTTCTACCCTGTCGATGCGTTTCCCGAGGTCTCTTTTCGCTCCGTCCGTCTGTTGGCGTTGGCGGGTTTCGGACCGGGCGATCCGGGCCGATATTGCTGCGTATAGGGCAGTCCCGACTGCCACGGTCGTGAGTATCTCGGTCATGAAGCGACCATACCAGAACTTGTGGCCTACGAGTTTCGAGGTTGTGTAGCGTCTGTACACGATTGACAGCCGCTTTGAGTTCTCGGCGTTCGAGGTGGTCGGTGCCGGCAATACCCGGCTATCTCCGATGAGTCGAGTGACAGCCCGGCTCCGTAATGGCACATTGCCGGCTGTCGGTTGTCGGAGTGATGGCCTTCCACTGTCCACTGGCCCCGCCACTGTCCACGGACCACTGAGTATGCTTCCCGGCATGCCCGTCGACATCGATATCGCCCATGTGGCGCGCCTGGCGAGGCTTCGCCTGTCCCCCGAGGAGCTGGAATCCTACGGGCGGCAGTGCCGGGAGCTGCTGGAGCATGTGGCCCGGATCCAGTCTGTGGACACTCGCGGGGTAGAGCCCACGTCGCATCCCCTGCCGATGACCAACCGCTTCCGGGAGGATCGCGTCACTCCCGACACCGTCCTCGACCGCGACGAGGTTCTCGGTCAGGCCCCCAGCTCCGAAGGGGAGTACTTCCGGGTGCCGCCGGCGATCGAGGACGCTTGATGGAGCCGTTCTCCATCAGCGGGGCCGCCCGGGCCCTGCGTGACGGGTCGACCACTTCGGCGCAGCTGGCCGAATGGGTTCTGGCGAGGTCCTCCATGGTCGAGGCCCAGGTCCACGCCTACCTGACGCTCGACTCCGATGGCCTCCTGCGGTCGGCGCACGAGGCTGACGAGGCTCTGGCCGCGGGCGAGGACCGAGGTCCATTGCACGGGATCCCGATCGCCCTGAAGGACAACATGACCACACGGGGGATGGAGACCACCGCCGGTTCCAGGATCCTGGCCGGCTACCGCCCTCCCTACGACGCCACCGCGGTCGTGCGCCTCCGGAAGGCGGGAGCTCTGATAACCGGCAAGGCCAACCTCGACGAGTTCGCCATGGGATCGTCTACGGAGAACTCGGCCTACGGGCCCACGCGTAACCCGTGGAACACCGACCGGGTTCCCGGAGGGTCGTCGGGCGGCAGCGCCGCGGCGGTGGCCGCCCGCATGGCGTTCGGGGCTCTGGGCTCCGATACGGGGGGGTCGATCCGCCAGCCCGCCTCCCTCTGCGGCATCGTCGGGGCCAAGCCGACCTACGGTGCGGTGAGCCGCTACGGCCTCATCGCCTTCGCCTCCTCCCTCGACCAGATCGGTCCGCTGGCCCACACGGTCGCGGATGCCGCCCTGCTGCTCGACACGGTGAGCGGGCACGACCCGCTCGACGCCACCTCCTATCCCGGTGAGGTGCCCCGCGCGAGCGAGGGGATCGGTAGGGGTCTCGAGGGGGTACGGGTCGGCGTCGTCAGCGAGATGGGAGGCGGCGAAGCCGTCGAACCGGATGTCGAGGCCACCTGCTCGGCGATGGTGGCGGCGATGGAGGGCGCAGGAGCGCGGATCGTCGAGGTCTCCCTACCCTCCACCATGGAGGCATTGTCGGCCTACTACCTGATAGCCCCCGCCGAGTGCTCCGCCAACCTCGCCCGCTTCGACGGGGTCCGCTACGGCCTCCGGGTCGAGGGCTCGACGACCGAGGAGATGATGTCGCGTACCAGGGCCGACGGTTTCGGGCCGGAGGTCACCCGCCGGGTGCTGCTGGGAACCTTCGCCCTGTCGGCCGGGTACCACGAGGCCTTCTACGGCCAGGCCCAGAAGGTGCGCACCCTCGTACGCAGGGACTTCGCCCGCGCCTACGAGCGATGCGACGTGCTGGTGTCGCCCACCAGCCCGACCACGGCCTTCCGCCTGGGCGACCGCACGGAGGATCCCATGTCCATGTACGTGAGCGACGTGTTCACGATCCCCTCCAACCTGGCCGGTGATCCCGCCATCAGCGTGCCCATCGGCCTCGACCACCGCCGGCTGCCCATCGGGTTCCAGGTGATGGCCCCCGCTCTCGGGGAAGAGATCATGTTCCAGGTGGCCGACGCCGTCGAGTCCTTGGCCGGTTTCGACACCACCGTTCCCTACGATCCGGACTTCGGTCTCCGGGGTGGTGTGCGATGAGTTGGGAAGCGGTGATCGGCCTCGAGACCCACGTGGAGCTCTCCACGCACTCGAAGATGTTCTGCGGGTGCCCGGCCCGGTTCGACGCTTCTCCCAACACCAACGTGTGCCCGGTCTGCCTTGGGTTGCCGGGCGCTCTTCCCGTACCCAACCGGGAGGCGATCAACCGCATAATGCAGATCGGCCTCGCTCTCAACTGTTCGGTGCGCCGCAGACCGGTCTTCCACCGCAAGAACTACTTCTACGCCGACCTACCCAAGAACTATCAGATCTCCCAGTTCGACCTGCCCGTCTGCATCGACGGCTACCTGGATGTGGGCGGCGACCACGGAGGACGGGTCCGCATCGAACGGGTCCACCAGGAGGAGGACACCGGCAAGAGCACCCATGTAGGGGGTGACGGCCGGATAACTGCTGCGGAGTACTCGCTCCTGGACTTCAACCGCTCCGGTGTGCCGCTGGTCGAGATAGTCACCCGGCCGGACATCCGGTCAGCGGCCCAGGCCCGCGCCTACGGCCAGGAGCTGCGCCTGCTGGTCGAGGCACTCGGGGTGTCCGACGCCCGGCTTGAGGAGGGCTCGATCCGTTTCGACGCCAACGTCTCGGTCCGTCCTGGCTCCGATGCGCCGCTGGGAACGAAGGTCGAGATCAAGAACATGAACTCGTTCCGGTCGCTGGAACGGGCGGTCGCCTACGAGATCCAGCGCCAGACCGCCCGCCTGGCAATGGGCGAGTCGATCGTCATGGAGACGCGGCACTGGGACGAGGAGGCGGGCGTAACCCGTGGCGGCCGGACCAAGGAGGGAAGCTCGGACTACCGGTACTTCCCGGATCCCGACCTGGTGCCGATGGAGGTAGATCGGTCTTGGGAGGAGGAGATGGCCGCGCTTCTCCCGGAGTTGCCCGCCCAGCGCCGATCCCGCTACGAGAGCATGGGGATAGACACCGACCAGGCGGGAACGCTGGCGGTGGCGGACCACAGCCTGCGGGAGTTGTTCGAGGAAGCGGTGGAGGCGGGAGCGGAAGCGGTCCAGTCCGGCATCTGGGTCACAGGCGAGGTGGTGGCCGAACTGCGACGGTCCGGTCAGTCCTCGGTGGAGGGCGCGCACCTGCGCGGCCCGGATCTGGCCCGGCTGCTGAAGATGGTCGAGGGCGGGGAACTGTCGCGATCGGCCGCCCGCGAAGTGCTCGCCGGGGTGATGGCCGGTGAAGGTTCCCCCAAGGAGGTAGCCACCGCCCGGGATCTCCTGCAGATCTCCGACACGAGCGTGCTCGAAGGGTCGGTAGATGCCGTGCTGGCCAGCCATCCGGCCGAGTTCGACCGCCTGGCGGCGGGAGAACGCAAGCTGATCGGCTTCTTCGTAGGCCAGGTGATGCGCACGACCCGCGGCAAGGCAGACCCCAAGCTGGCCAGCAGCCTGATCAGGGATCGCGCCGGGCTCTGATCCCGGTCCCTGCCGTGGAAAGTCGCTGGGACTCCGGCAGGGTTCCTTAAGCTGGACGGATGCCCGACTCCTGGGACTCGAGCCAGAGCGGTATCGGAGGGATCGTCGATCGGATGGGTTCGATCTTCGAGCCGCTGAGTGTCTATGTCCCTCTAGAGGTCGTGTTGGTGGTGGCGGTCGGCGCCAGCGCGATGGTCGTCTGGTGGCTTGCCCGCAAGCTTATGAAACTGGCGCTCTACGCCGCGATCGTGGGCGGCGCCGCGTGGGTCTGGTACTTCGGCGTACCCACCTGAGCAGGGATTCAGCCAACCTCAGCCCAGGCCGATAGCGCCCTGGACGATCCAGGCCGCCGCGAGTCCCCACAGGCCCGCCACCACGTCATCAGCCGTGATCCCCAATCCACCGGGAAGCGACTCCGCCTTCCTCACGAGCGGGAACCGCTTGGTGATGTCGGCGATCCGGAAGACCGCGAACCCGACCAGCGCAGGCCCGACCGACACTCCGATGGTGGCCAGGAAGGTCCCGGCCGCCTCGTCGATCACCACCCAGCCCGGGTCGCCCTCGCCGGAGAACCGCCCGCTCGCCCAGATCGAGACGGCGGTCACCACCACCGCGGCCACCAGCTGAGCGGTCCAGCCCACCCTGGCCAGCAGTAGAGCCGGAACCAGCGCCACCAGGCCGCCTACTGTTCCGGATCCGGCGTCGACCCCGCGGAGCCGCCGCAGAATCAGGCCGCATCCGAACCATGAAGCGAGAAGTCTGGCCATCCCGGCGAGGCTAGACGATTAGTTGACAGTCTGTAGTTGATGAGTAGCGGTTAGCGTTGGAGTGAGGGAGTTTCCGGCCTCCTTGGCGCGGTTCGGACTGCGCGGTCACCTCGAGGGGGACGCTCACGAGTAGAAGCGACACTGATCCGAACGAGCGTTAACTATCAACTATCAACTATCAACTATCAACTATCAACTATCAACTATGAAACTAATCACCTAGTTCGGCGCCGCGTCCCGCACATGCCGCGGCGGACTTTGGAGCACACCGTTGTCGCTACCCTCGCCTGCCATGAAACCTGCCGACCTCGCCCTCATCACTTCCGTCAGCGATCCGCAGATCCACCCGGACGGCCAACGGATCGCCTTCACCGTCACGACTATCGACCTCGAAAAGGACCGGTACCACTCGTCGATTTGGCTTTGGGACGGCGAGGCTCGGCAACTCACCTACGGGTCCGCCGATTCGTCGCCACGGTGGTCGCCCGACGGCGGAACCCTGGCCTTCGTGAGGAAGGGTAAGGAGGAGAAGGATCCTACCCAGTTGGCGATCATGCCCGCCGACGGCGGGGAAGCCCGCGTGATCACCGAGTTCGAACTCGGCGCAAGAGCGCCGGCATGGTCGCCAGACGGCGGCTCGATCCTCGTCCTGGCCACCGGGTGGCACGGCGAGTGGGCCGGTCTCGACGAGGACGAGCGGTCACGCAAGCCCCGGCGGATCACCGGTTTCGACGTCCGGATGGACGATCAGGGCTGGCGCCACGACCGCCGCACATATGCCTACCTGGTGGACGCTCATGGCGAGACCTCTCCCCGACGGGTGGGTTCCTCCGACGAGGACGAGTCCGAGCCGGCCTGGTCGCCGGACGGCGCCAGGGTGGCCATGGTGACCAGCCGGGACAACCCGAGGTCTATCGAGAGCGGCGCAGAGGTGGTCGAGGTCGAAGTGGACGGGGGTCTGGAGACACTGCGGGCCCGGCGTTCCGGCTACTTCTCGGTCGACTACGACCCGGCGGGAAATCTGTACGGGATCGGCGACCCATCCCCGGACTACCCCTACGTTTGCTCCCTGTGGCGACTCGACGATCCCCCCACCGACATCACCGGACATCTCGACCGGAGCCTCAACGACCTGCTGACATCCGGCGCTCTGGAGAAGCCGATCTGGCTGGAGAAGGGTTTCCTCGCCGGGATATCGGACCGTGGGAGAGCTTCCGTGATCGCCTTCGACCCGGGTGGAGGCGTGCGGACGGTGCTCGGCGGCGACAGGTTTATCACGGGACTCTCGAGGGCGGCTTCCGGGAGGCTGGCCTTCACCGCCACCGATCCCACCTGCCCCGGCGAACTCTACGAGCTGACCCCCGGCGGTGAGGAACGGCGCCTGACGGACTTCAACCGGGAGATCCGTTCCTCGGGGGGGCTGGTAGGACCGGACTCGTTCCAGGTCGAGAGCGCTCCGGGTGTCGAGGTGGACGCCTGGCTCTTCATGCCGGACGGCGACGGTCCGTTCCCGGTGCTCCTCAACATCCACGGCGGCCCGGCTTCGGAGTACGGCTTCTACTTCTTCGACGAGTTCCAGGTCTACGTCTCGGCCGGTTACGCGGTGGTCGCCTGCAACCCGCGCGGTTCGGAAGGACGCGGCCGCGACTGGCTACGGGCGGTGACCGGCGACGGCTGGGGCACGGTGGACGTGGACGACATCACCGCCGTGGTCGACCACGCCCTGGCCGGTGACGCTCGTCTCGATCGCAACCGTGTCGGGATCATGGGAGGCTCGTACGGAGGCTTCCTCACCGCGTGGACCATCTCCCGCGACCACCGGTACCGCTCGGCGGTCGTCGAGCGCGCCCTGATCGACTGGGAGTCGTTCGGGGGCACGTCCGACATCAACCGTGACTTCGCCGGCCTGTACCTCCATCCCGCCACCCCCGAGGACCATGACGCCCTCTGGGCGGCCAGCCCGCTCGCCACCGCCGCCCGGGTCGAGACCCCCACGCTCATCATCCACTCGGAGAACGACCTGCGCTGCCCGATCGGCCAGGCCGAGCAGTTCTTCACGGCCCTGCTCCGGAAGGGGGTCGAGGTGGAGATGATCCGCTTTCCCGACGAGGGACACGAGTTGAGCCGCAGTGGAGCGCCCCGCCACCGGGTGGAGCGTTTCGAGCGCATCCTCGGCTGGCACAGCCGCCACCTCGGGTTGGGATCTGAATGAGCTAGAACGTCACTACCTGCGAGGCGGTGCGGCTCTCGTAGATGAGGGTCCGCCCCTTCATAAGTGTGAAGTACTTTGTCCAGAGCCGCCAAACCATGTTCCATTGCTCCTCGGTTGGGTTCCTTACGGGTAGACCTGCATCAGCGGCTTCTTGGGCACCCAACATCGCGCCATGCACCTTGGGGCCTGTTATGAACGGTCCCTTTAGTTTCTCAACCAACTGCTTTACGCTCTCCGAAGAACGGTCGGCATTACTCGAGAGGGCAGCCTCCACCAACTCGTCTGTACGCTGGATGGCCGATTGGGCTTGCTGGTATCTCAGGTAGGTCACGTCGCTCAGGAGGGATGCCAGTAGGGCGAAGGTCTCGGGTTGTCTCTGTACGTGCTCCAAGGCGCTATCGACTGCGGCGATGAGGTCCTTGGCGGACACGAGAGGCTGGTCGGCCTTCTCGACGTAGAGTTGGGGGTCAACCGGTCCGAGATCGCTAGTCGGCCCCATGAGGATACCGTGTGCGCCCATCGCTAGGAGCGTACCGGCACTTTTAGCCTGATTAGGAACGATTACCGTTAGGTTGCGACACCGAGCCTGAGCTGATCGAGCCATGCGGACCGCTGCCTCGCCATCCCCGCCGGGAGTGTCCAGCATAAGGTGGAGTTCGTTGTCGGGACAGGCGTCATAGAGTAGTTCCTCGAGGTAGGTGATGCTCCAGGGGCCGATGATGTCAACAACCGCAACGAAACGTGCCTGAGTGAGTTCCTCGTATCGCTCGATGAGGGCCTGACGAGCGTATCTGTCAGAGTGCTGAGCATGGAAGAGGGGGCTCTGGGCGGGGAGTTCACTCACTGAGCAATGCGAGGGAAGCTCGAGACGGATGGTCGCCCTTTGCGAATCTGCTTGCCCTGCTCTCGAGCCTCGCGGGCGCGCTCAACCCGCGTAGCCCAGTCACGCTCGGAAGTGAGCAAATCGCGGGCAGGGTCTACAGCGTCCTGATTCGCTTTGGAGGCAGTTGTAGTCGATGTCATCCTCAAGCTCCTCTCTCCGGTCTTACCCTAGTTATAGGCCCGGCCTACGACACAGCTTCCGACCTACCGCGGGAGCAGATGTCGGTCGTCGCGTGGGTGCGCCCACAACTAATCCGCGTCTGGCACGACCGCCGCCACCTCGGCAGTGATACGGCAACCACCTGAGAGCGGCATCTTCAGTGGTCCGGGACCGTTCTAAGATGGCGGCTATGGATACGGCGAAATACATCTGGATGGACGGTCGGCTGGTCGACTTCGAGGATGCCACCGTCCATGTACTCACCCATGCGTTACACTACGGGACCGGGGTCTTCGAGGGCATCCGGGCCTACGAGGCCGCGGGGGGCACGGCCGTATTCCGCCTCCGGGAGCACATCGATCGCATGATCCGCTCCGCCAAGGCGTACCAGATGGACATCGGTTACACCTCCGACGAGTTGGTCGAGGCCTCCAAGGAGGTGGTCCGAGCCAACGAGTTCAGGTCCGCCTACATACGCCCGATCGTCTTCCTCGGGCTCGGCGCTCTCGGCCTGGACCCGCGCAACGCCAAGGTCCAGGCCGCCATCATCACCTGGCAGTGGGGCGCCTACCTGGGCGAGGAGGGGATCCGCAACGGTATCCGGGTCAAGGTCTCGTCCTGGCGACGTTTCTCCCACGACGCCTTCCCCAACGCCAAGGCGACCGGGACCTACATCAACTCAATCCTGGCCAAGCGGGATGCCGTGATCGACGGCTACGACGAGGCGTTGATGCTCAACAGCGACGGGGGGATCTCGGAGGGGTCCGGAGAGAACCTGTTCCTCATCCGGGACAGTGTCGTCTACACCCCGCCCCTGTCGGCGGGCTGTCTCGACGGCGTGACCCGTAACTCGGTTATGACCCTCCTCTCCGACGACGGCTACGAAGTAAGGGAGAAGGTGATCCACCGCTCGGACCTGTACTACTGCGACGAGCTGTTCATGACCGGGACCGCCGCCGAGGTGACGCCCGTCCGTGAGGTGGACAACCGGCCGGTCGGACCCGGACATCCCGGTCCTGTCACCCGCCGCGCCCAGCAGATATACGCCGACGCCTACACCGGCAAGCTCGATGCCTACACGCACTGGCTCGACTACGTCTGAGGCGCTGTCCCGGGTGCTCCCTCGGGATCCCTGTATCGGCGGGTCCATCTGATGGGGCAGCAGCCCAACATCGAGCTTCTGGCTGCCGACCGGCCCATCGAGGAACTCGATCGAGGGGCCGAGCGGCGCTGGACCCCGCGGCGCCCGGGTGAGATCACGTCGCCGGCCGACATGCCGTCGGGCGGTTCGTTCGGGCGGCCAGGCCCGGATGCCGGGTGGGGCCTCCGGATGATCCGGGCGGCTTCCTTCGACCGGGGCCGGCGCCCTACGGGCCTGGAGAGCCTGCTGTCCGCTTTGGTCGGCGCCCGCGCTTCGCGCGCCCGCAGGGGACCCACACGGGAGGATGTCGAGGTTGCGCTGTCCCTGTTAGGCCTGCACGAGGATTACGACGCGTCCGGTGAACCGAGGCGCCGGTTGCGCCGGTTACGGGAGCGGTGGCTGGACGCGCTGGCGCACGATCCGTGGCCGGGGAGGTCGGCGCTGGCGGCCATTCCCGTCGATCTCCTTGCTGACAAGCCGGAGCGGGTCCGGGCGCGCCTGCTCGCCGAGCCTGCCCTGCTGGGCTGATCCCCACGCTCCGGAGCGCCCATCCATGAAGATCGTCCGCATGCAGACCCCGGAGGGGATTCGCTATGGAGGCGTCGAGCCCGAGGGGATCCGGATCCACGACGGGACGCCGTTCGTCGCCTGGCAACCGACCGAGGTGGTCATCTCATTCGAGCAGGCCCGGCTCCTAGCACCGGTCTTCCCGACCAAGGTGGTGGGGGTCGGAGCCAACTACGTTCTCCATGCCGAGGAGATGGGACGCCGCCTTCCCGACACGCCCAGCATCTTCATCAAACCGTCCACCGCGGTGATCGGACCCAGCCAACCGATCGTGCTCCCCGCCCTGTCGAACGAGGTGCATCACGAAGCCGAACTCGCGGTGGTGATAGGCAAGGTCGCCCGCAAGGTGGCGGTCGAGGACGCTTCCTCGGTGGTGCTCGGATACACCGCGGGCAACGACGTGACCGCCCGGGATCTCCAGCGGGAGGACGGTCACCCCAGCAGGGCCAAGGGCTTCGACACCTTCTGCCCGCTGGGCCCGGCCATCGAAACCGAATACGACCCGCTCGAGGACTTCTCGCTCGAGTGCCGGGTCAACGGCGCCATCAGGCAGGGCTCCTCGATCAACGACATGATCTTCGGCGTGGCCGAGCTGATCTCCTTCATAACGTCGGTCATGACGCTGCTGCCCGGCGATGTGATCATGACGGGAACGCCTTCCGGGGTAGGGCCGCTGAGGAGCGGCGACCTGGTCGAGGTCACCCTGGAAGGGGTCGGTACTCTCTCCAACCCGGTGGTGGCCGAATGAGCGCCGAGCAGGTGCGCCTGCGCATCGCCCCGTCGCCCACCGGCTACCTGCACATCGGGAACGTGAGGGCGGCCCTGTTCAACTGGCTGTACGCCAGGCGCCACGGCGGGGTGTTCATCATCCGCATCGACGACACCGACCAGGCCCGGTCCGACGATCGCTACATCGATGACGTGGTGGAAGGGTTCCGATGGCTCGATCTGGACTGGGACGAGGGGGTCGCGGTGGGGGGGCCGCACGGGACCTACCGCCAGTCCGACCGCTTCGCACGCTACCGCGACGTGGCGGAGCAGTTCCTCGATGCGGGCCGGGCCTATCACGACTTCCGGCCGGCGGGGGAACTGGACGAACTCCGGGCGCGGGCCCGCCGGGAGAAAAAGCCGCCCGGCTACTACATCCGCCGCCCCGCCGCCAGCGATCCCGAGGAAGGGAGGCGCCGGATCGAGGCGGGAGAGCCGGGGGTCGTCCGCTTCTCGACGGCGGGCCAGGCGGTGGAGTTCACCGATCTCGTACGGGGTGAGATCCGGTTCGAGCCGGATGCCATCGACGATTTCGTGATCCTGCGGTCGGACGGGTCGCCCACCTACCACCTGGCCTCGACGGTGGACGACATCGACTACCGGATCACCCATGTCGCGAGGGGTGAGGATCTCCTGTCGTCGACCCCCAAGCACATCCTGATGACCGAGGCCCTGGGAGGGGAACGTCCCGTATACGCCCACCTGCCCTTGCTGTTCGGGCCGGACGGACGGAAGCTCTCCAAGCGCCACGGCGACACCGCGCTGCGCGCCTACCGGGAGGGCGGCTACCTGCCCCAGGCGGTGTTCAACTACCTGGGCCTGCTGGGGTGGTCCCTCGACCCGGACAACGAGATCTTCGGACGGCAGGAGGCGATCGAGGCCTTCGAGCTGACCGACGTCCAGAAGAGCCCGGCGGTGTTCAACCCCGAGAAGCTGGGCTGGATGAACGGCGTCTACATGCGGGCCATGCCTCCCGAGGACTTCGCGGATCTCGCCGTCGGTGCCGTCGAGGAGGACCTAGGCCGCGTCTTGGACGATGACGAGAGAGGACGGCTGGCCGGACTGGCGCCGCTCTTACAAGAGAGGACCAAGCTGACCACCGACATCCCTCCCGCGGCCCGTTTCCTGTTCGCCGGGATCTCCTACGACGAGAAGGCCTGGCGCAAGGTGATGAAGGTGGACGCCCCGCGAGCCCTCGCCGCGGTCCGGTCGATGCTCGAAGCTCTCGAGGATTGGAATGCGGAGGAGATAGAGAAGGCCCTCCGGGCGATGCTGTCCGCCGAGAGCCTGAACCCCCGCAAGGGCTGGCAACCGATCCGGGTGGCGATCACCGGCTCCAACATCTCGCCACCCCTGTTCGAGAGCCTGGAGGCACTCCCCAAGGAGGTCGCCCTAGCCAGGATCACTGCTGCCTTGGAGCGCCTGGGCGCGGCGGGCAGTTGACCCACGACATCTCCGCGGGGACGCCGCAGGCGGGGCCGAAACGCAGAGGCTCGCCACCAAGGGCGAGCCTCGCACCCAGCCACCGAAGCGAACTGGGGGGATTACTTACGCAGAAGTATCGCACAAGTGTGACACAGATACAAATGTGTTTGTACGATAGCTAACGTACAATTGCAGCTCTATGGCGACGATCGTCTACATAGACGGGCTCAACTTTTACTACGGTGCCGTTAGGGGGACCCCCTACAAGTGGCTGGACTACCAGGCACTTTGCGCTCGGTTGCTCCCGCGCGACCAGATAGCGAAAATACGCTACTTTACGGCGCGGGTCACCCCTCTACCCCATGACGCGAGCGCGCCGGCTCGCCAGGGCACTTACCTACGCGCCCTCGAAACCCTTCCGCTTGTCGAGATTCACTACGGCCACATTGTCACCAGAACCCGGAGACTGCCGTTGGCCACGCCGAACCCTGGTAGCCCTCGGACAGTGGAAGTGCTAGCGACCGAGGAGAAGCGAACCGACGTGAACATCGCTAGCTACCTGCTCCTCGACGCTTTCACCGGTGCATGTGATACGGCGGTCGTTGTCTCGAATGACTCGGACCTTGCTGAGGCTATTGACATCGCCAGGAATGTTGCCGGAATCAAAGTGGGGGTGGTGAATCCACACCCTGCCCGACACCGCTCACGACACATGTCGGCCACCTTTTTCAAGCAATTGCGCCACGGGATTCTTCGCCAGTGCCAACTCCCCCATGTGGTCCACGACGCTGCGGGAAGGGCAATCCGGAAACCGGCCACGTGGTAGCACCCCGGTACCGATGTCCGTCGGTCAGCCGAGAGCGAAGTCGAGGGCCTCGATCAGCCGGTCGATCTCCTCCTCCGTCGTGTAGTGGATGAACGACATCCGTAGCACACCCGGGGAGGTGGGTATGCCCATATCATCCAGCAGGCGGGGCGCATAGAAGTCGCCAGTCCCGACCATCATCCCCTCGGCGACGAGAGACTTCGCCAGGTCCGGCACCGGCCGCTTCAACGGGACGATCGACACGGTGGGTGCTCGACGGTCGGCGTCGATGGGGCCGACAACCCGCACGTCGTCGCGGCCGGCCACGTACGCAAGCAGCCGACGGAGCAACCGGGTCTCGTGGGTCCGGAACATGTCGTGGACCATCCGACCCCGCTCCACCGGCGAGGCATCCATGCCCCCGTGGTGGGTGTACAGGTCGTCCAGATAGTCGACGATACCCGCGCACGCGGCTACCTGGGCATGGTCGGGTCCGGCGGGAACCAGCTTTGACCGGGGCTCGTCCGCCACGAAGTAGTGACCCTCGTTCCCGAGGCGGTCGGCCAGGTCGCGGCGGACGAACATCACTCCCTGGTGCGGTCCCCACGTCTTGTAGGCGGAGAACAGGTAGACGTCCACCCCGAGCGCCCCGATGTCGGGCAGGCCGTGCGGTGCGTAGGAGACCCCGTCCACAACGACCCGGGCGCCGACCGCGGAGGCTCGGGCGATGACCTCCCTGACCGGGTTGACGGCCGCCACCACGTTGGAGGCATGGGGGAAGGCCACCAGCCGGGTGCGTCCGGTGATCAACCGGTCGAGATCGGCCAGGTCCAGCGTTCCCTTCTCCGGGTGGACGCGCCACTCCCGGACCGTGATCCCCGTAGCCTCCAGTCGCCTCCACACGCCTGCGTTGGCCTCGTGGTCCTGGGTGGAGGCGACGATCTCGTCCCCGTCTCGCCACATCGAGCGGAACGCCCTCGCCAGCACGTAGGTGTTCTGCGAGGTCGACGGGCCGAAGTGGATCTCGTCGGTTCCCACACCCATCCAGGCCGCCAGGCTCCGGTAGGAGCGTTCCATCGCCTCGGCGGCCCGCATCGAAAGAGGGAAGGGATGGTCGGGCTGGACCTTGGTGTGGCGGTAGAAGTGGGTGAGACGGTCGATCACCTGTCGGCACACGTAGGACCCGCCGGCGTTCTCGAAGTGTGCCCATCCCCGGAGACGAGGATCGGAGAAAGCGGGAAACTGGCTGCGGGCGTAGTCGGTGTCGAGGGGCCCCAGGGATGCCTCCGTTGATGGCTGAGATGCCCGAGTTTGCCAGATCGGGATGGTTCTAGACGGAAGCGGCCGGCGATATGCCGGACTCTGCTGTTCGGGGTCGCTCGCCTCCGATCCGAGCGCGCGGATTCAGGAGCGTTCCAGCACGACGACCGGGATGACCCTCAGAGTCTTGGACTCATAGTCCTCGAACTGGGGATAGTCGCTCTTCTGCCGGGTCCAGATCCGGTCCCGCTCCTCGCCCTGGGCGACACGAACCTGCACGGGAACCGTCTCGGTGCCGACCTCCACCTCCGTCCGGGGATTGGCCACCAGGTTGTGGTACCAGTCGGGATTGTTGTCGGCCCCGCCCTTGGAGGCGAAGATCGCATAGCCGGTAGGCACCTCTTGGTACATGAGCGGGCTGACCCGACCGATGCCCGTTCGGGCGCCGACATGGTGGAGGAGCAGGAGGGGACTCCCTTCGAACATGCCGCCCACCCGGCCGCCGTTGGCGCGGAACTCCTCTATTACGGTCTGATTCCAGTCATTCCATTTGCTCACGCGTCACTCCCGTCTTCGTCTCGCCGCAAGGGCGGGTTCACGTTCTCGCCGATGATGGCACGGTCCCGCAACAACCGAATGCACTACCGGGGACTGCCCTCCAAGGCACGAGAGCATGGAGCTGCGGGGACCTACTCGACGGTGGCCATATCGCGATGGTGGCCTCCGTGGCGTCCCTCGATGTGAGCGATGCTCCTGCCATTGGCGGCGACTTCACGGGTCAGGTCGCGCAACTGCTTGCGCATGTCGCGAAACTGAGCGTTGATCTGTTCGAATTGTCTGTCGATCCGTTCGAATCGTTTGTCGATCTGGTCGAATCTCCGGACCTGAGACCGCCATAGCATCGTACCGATGGCGACCAGGATCACAGAGTTGATTCAGAACGAACTTAAAGAGTCTATATCGATATAGTACATCATCACCGGAGTAGAGCACCCCCCTCTCGTTGCAGCCCGGCTCGAAACTGGAGGAGTAGGGTGTCGTCGATCCAGCGGGAGGCTCATGGTTGATGTAGCGGACCGGATAGGCGGTGGACTGCTGGGGGTCGCAGCGGGTGATGCGCTCGGCGCGACGCTGGAGTTCATGACCGCGTCGGAGATCCGGAGTCGGTTCGGAGTCCACCGGGAGATCACCGGAGGAGGACCCTTCCGGTGGCGGCCGGGACAAGGAACCGATGACACCGACCTCACCTGGGCGGTTCTCGCCGCCTATCTCGACGGGCCGTACGATCTCGAACGAGTGGCGGACAACATGCTCGACTGGTTCCATGCGGGACCCCGCGACATCGGCGGCGCCACCGCCCGGGCCCTGGGACGCCTCGACAGGACGGGCGATCCCCGTACCAGCGGGAACACCGGAGAGCGCTCGTGCGGAAACGGGTCCCTGATGCGCTGCATCCCCACCGCCCTCGCCCGCCCCGACCCGGTTCGCCGCCGCATGGAACTTGCCGAGATATCCGCGGTCACCCACGCCCACATCCAGTGCACCGACAGTTGCATCGCCTACGGCGAAGTAGTCAACGCCCTGCTCGAAGGCGCCGAGGTTCCGGATGCCCTGGCCGCGGCCCGGGCCCTGGACCTACACCCGGAGGTCCGAGCGGCGCTGGACATCGATCCCGCACTGCCGGTGGACTGCCTCCAGACCTCCGGTTACGTGATCGACTCCCTCCGCTGTGCCGTCTGGGCCATCCAGCAGGACGGCACCTTCGAGGAAGTGATAGTCGCCCTGGTCAACCGTGGCCGGGACACCGACACCACAGGAGCGATAGCTGGCGGTCTGATGGGTGTGCTGGTCGGCGCCGAAGCCATCCCCGCCCGCTGGCGAGAGAAACTCGAATACCACGAGCGCTTGCTTGCCGCGGTTCCCAGGTTGGTGGCTCGTCGGGGGCCGACTCCTCGGATCGTGCGCCTGTCACCCTAAGACACCGGTTCGATTCGCCCATCCGTGACGGCTTTGCCAGGGTAAACGGATCTGGCACGTCGCCGGACCATGGATCGCTGAGGCACACCGTCCAGCCACGCGTTCTAGTGGTTGACCGACTGGATTGCCACACGGTCGGAACCAGTCCGCGATCTTCGCCGGTCGACGGCTATGCGGACGCCTGGTGAAGCGGGACCCGGGCCGGTACCGCTAGCATCATCACATGGCTCAACTACAACTACGCCCGCACAGCGTCGGTGACATTATCGACGCCTCGTTCACTGTCTACCGCAAGCGCTTCGGTCCGATGATCGCTGTGTGCCTGCTACTGGTGTTCATCCCGTTCGTCGTCAGTCTCATCGGAGGGTGCACGACGGCGAACGCCGCGACATCATGTGACACGGCCATAGGCTGGATCGGCAGTATCGCGTCCCAGGTCGGAGTGGTCGTAGCGTCTGCGGCCGCCATCCTGGTGGCGGCCGAGGCCTATGCCGGAGTACCCTCCGACTGGCGGGAGTCCGCTGCGGCCGGGCTCCGCAGGATCGTCCCGATCATCGTCCTCACCGTGGTAGCCGCGGTGCTCATGACGATCGGATTCGTGATCATTCTGGTTCCCGGGATCTTCCTGGCGGTTTCGTTCGCCGTGGCTACGCCGGCCCTGATGATCGAAAGGGTCGGACCCATCGAGAGCCTCAAGCGATCCTGGCGGCTGGCCACCGGCGAACGATGGAGGCTGTTCGGCGCCGGTCTTTCGATGGTCATCATCGGGGCTATCGGGTTCGGGATCCTTGCGGTGATCGCCTACTTCGTGCTGTCGGGACTGGCCGGGCTGAGCGAAGGGGATGCGGCGTACTACGTCCAGCAGGTTGTGACATTGCTTAGCATCCCGCTGACCGCCGCTGTGGGGGCAGTCCTGTATGTCGACCTGAGGGTGCGCAAAGAGGACTTGGACTCCGCCGAACTCGGCGCGCTCCTGTCCCGGGTGGATTGACCGGCGAACCGACCACTCCGATCGACGATCCTCGAGTCGGCAGTGAAGATCGTGCAGGTTTCCTGCCGCGATCCCGACTGTTCCGACAAATGGTGTTTTCGTTGGATCGACGGGTCGCGCATTCATCGGGTCCCATGGCGGCATCCGCCGGCAAAGGGCGTAGAATGCTCTGTATCGCAGGCCCCGTCGTCCAGCCGGCCTAGGACGCCGGCCTTTCAAGCCGGAAACGCGGGTTCGAATCCCGTCGGGGCCACAGCTACAGCGGGATGTTCGCCACTAATTGGCTGTGATGTTCGCCACTTAGCCGCTGAGGGGGTTGCAGGCGCCGGTCTTGGGGTGTTCGGGCGGTGCCGGGTGGTGGTTCAGCTGGTTTCGCGGTGGGGTGGGATGGTTTTGCCGGCCCGGGGTGGGCGATGTTCGGGACGTGGCGGGTCGGACCCTTCCGGGTTGCCGCGTCGTGGGGTTAGGCAGCCTGGGGTGGTGCCCTGCTGTGCTGGTTCGGGTTGTGTTCCGCTGGTAGCGGCGAATGTTCGACGGTTGCCTCGGTGATGTGTGGGGTGTGTTCGAGTGTACTGGTGGGTCGGGTCGAGTGTGGGTGTCAGGCTATTCCCAACCGTTCACGGGCCAACGGTCCGAGGGAAGTGTGCTGGGCGGGAAGCCCACGGGCGGCAGCCTGTTCGCAGGCGGCCATCGCAGCCTCAGCCGTCGCGTGCTTGTCGCGGCTGGGACCGTCGGACCCGTGGCAGTGAAGGAATACCTCGATGCCCGGATCGTTGGGGTAGGGGAGGGTGTGACGGCAATGAAACGCGTACCGCCACCCGTCGGCGTCGCGGGCGAGCCACACTTCCCCGAACCAGCCCGCTTCCGCTTCGGTGCGGGTCTATATGTTCTTGTCGTAGTCGAACGTTCCCCGGGTCCAGCCCGTGGTCTGCCAGCTCATCGTTCACACGTCCGCACGCACAAAGTGGTAAATGGGCGTTCGTGGTCCCTTAGCGCTTCGGACGCTTGTCCCAGGGCTGCGGTGTCGAACTGCCAGTCACGAGCGGCGCATGCGGCTTGGGTTGAATCCGTCCTGCTACCGGAAGACGGGAACCCCGCATGGGCCGGAGGGACAAAGCACTGCCCGCCGCGGTGAGCAACCAGCCCCGATACTCACGCATCAGAGCCACAAACCCAGGATGGTTGGGGACGGGTAGGGCGCGGCCCTTTTGTCTGGCTTCTGTGCCTAGGTCCCCGCTCAGCTTTTGTCGTAGCGTTCGAAGCGGGCGTTCAGCCGTGACATGTCGCCGTGGTCGGTGGTGACGATGAAGGTGCCGAGTTGCTCCGCGACCACGGCAAGGTGGGCATCGACGACATCGGCGGTGCCGGTCGCTGCCAGCCGCCGGCCGACAGCGACGGACTCGTCTAGCGCATGCACGTCGAAATGGCGTACGGCTCGGCTCAGGTTGGACTGCCGGGCGGGGTCGTGCCAGACCTGCGCCAGCACAGGATGTGTCGTGTGGAGTTGCTCGCCCCGTTCGGCTGCGCGCTTGACCAGTGCCCAGAGACGAGAGTTCAGGCGCTCACTGTCGGAGATGAACGGGCCTGCGTCGATGATCAACGCTCGACTCCTTGACGGTCGAGCACGGTGTCAGCCCAGTCGAGATGGGCAGTGTCTATCGGCCCTTCACAGGCTTCCCAGCTGCTGATTAGGTCGAGCAGTGCCCGGCTCCGCCGGCGGCGCTTAACCTCCCCGAGCAGCGATCGCTTGATGGCCAGCCGCTTCGTGCCGTCCAGAACCGTCAACTCCGCAAGAGCGGCTTCCATCTCATCGTCGAAGACAATAGTCGTCTTAGATGCCATACGAATATGGTACCACCACCATACAAGTACGGCCACCCCGCGGTTCGGGGAGTCCGAGCACCCGCTGTCGCTCGGTTCGGCGGAGACGCTCGGCGGCGGTGGCTACGGCCAGTAGGTGATCCCTCACGGCGCTCGCCCGTCAGATGCCCTGTACGGCCTGGCGGCGGAACGTGGGCATGTCTTGTGTCGGACAGTGTCCGCTGTCTTGGATACGAACTCGGGTGGATGGCGCAGGCCCCTGCGGGAGTGTAGAAGTCCCCGTGGGAATGGTCTTATCACCGCAGGTCAGGGCTGGTGGCGAACATCCCACAGCACAGCACAGCACACGCACAATTCCACGGGGTCTTCGCGCGCTTTGGGGTGTTGAGTTCGCGGGTTAGGCGGTTCGGTCGGGGTTTTGCCGGTTTCGGGGATCTACCACACGCCCTTACCCCGGCATTCCTATCCCTTCCCTTCGAGCCTGGTCCGCTCGTGTCGGGGTCGAGGCCGCGCCACCCGGTTCGGATCCGTCGTGCTTGTACAGAGCCGAAGCCAGCAGGCCGGACGGCACCGCCACTACGCCGAGACCAACGAGCACAACGAAGATGCTGAGCAGCTTGCCGCCGATGCTTCCCGGCTGGTAGCCCTCCGCCCCGGCTGTCAGCGACAGAACCGCCCAGTAGAAACTGTCGAAGATGCTGACGTACAGCGTGTCGGGCTGGTCATGCTCGAGTTCATAGATACCAACCGAAGCGATGAAGAGGATCACTCCCGAGGCCGATAGATAAACGAACAGCTCATCGGCGATGTCACGGAACGCCACCCGGAACCGGTTGAGAGCCGCGCTACCGCGCACGAGCTTGACGACTCGGAACACTCGCAGCACACGAAGCAGCCGGAACGCCACGGCAAAGGGAAAGTTCGCGAAGCCCCCGAGCACCGCTAGCAGGTCCACGATACCGAAGAAGGAAAAGATGTACCGACGCCGGGACGGCGCGAACAGGATACGCAGTAAGTACTCGACGCTGAACAGTATCCAGGTGACGAGTTCGATCATCCAAAGCCACCGGGGAATGCTCCCGTCGCCGATCGTGTAATGACTATCGGCCACCAACGTGGCCATAGACACCAGGATCACAAGGGTGATGAACCAGTTGACGCGTCGCCCGTGGCTGGTCTCAAGATCGAACATTCGACGCATGTAGGAAACTCCCCTCGACTACGGCCTCGGCGACACACCGCGATCGGCCACGATGATCACACGCTCTCTCACGGCGGGACAGGATAGGAACCGGGTACGACACGCCTGGTTCCGACCGGCATGGTGGACCGGCTCGGACTCAATCGGGTTGCGGATGCCATAAACGCTCTCGGTCCGAAAGTTGCCGAATGAGATGACTAGGAGGTGACGTGGTCTCCGAGCCTCTACCGAGGTTTCGGTCACGGTGGTCGTGAGGATCCCACGACAGACCGCGGGTCTTCGTGTGTTCGTGCGTGGTGGGTTCGCGGCTAGCGGGTTCGCGGGTTCATGGGTGGTGCCGGGGGTCGTGGAGCCGGTTTGGGTTGTGTGCGGGGTGGTTGTGGTGCCGGTCCGCGCACACGCGGGGATAGCCGCGACTTGCCCACGGCCTCCCACCCCTAGGCCCATCCCGGATCACGGATCGGTTCTAATTGCCCTGCCGATGAGTTCGGTCAGCCATGCATTGAGACTCTTTTGCTCCGTCCGGGCCGCGGCTGCCGCGGCCCTATGAACTTGAGACGGGAGACGGAGGGCGATCCTACCCGAGTAGGGGCGATCAGGTTCTCGGCCCCTCTCCGAACATATCGCGAGATACTCGTCCACCGAGTCCCTGAACGTCTGCTGCACTTCCGACACCGAACTGCCCTGAAAGGTGATCACGTCTCGGGTGTCCACCACCTCGCCGTGGAGGAGGCCTGCTTCGTCGTCGAAGATCACGATTCCGCGATATCCTCGGCACTCCATCATCGTTCCACTCCTTGTTCTACGGCCTGACACCGGCTTCCGCCAAGGAACCTCCTCGCAGAGGCAATTGATCCAACGCAGAGCAAGGATGCGGTTGCAGCGAGTTGTTGCGGCGACTGCGCTGCAGGACCTGCGGATGCCGCCGTCCCATCGGCTCAAGGCCCTCCGAGGTGACCGGGCAGGACGGTACAGCATCCGTATTAACGACCAGTGGCGTGTGTGCTTCATCTGGACCGATCAGGGTGCCGCAGAGATCGAAATCATCGATTACCACTAGAAGGGACCAACTCATGGCCGCACTTGCAGAGCCGATTCACCCGGGAGAGCACCTGTCGGAGATCCTGAACGAGTTGGGCATAACTCAGTACCGTCTGGCGAAGGCCATCGGGGTGCCGCCGGTCCGTATCAACGACATTGTTCACTGTCGACGTTCCATTACGGCGGATACGGCGTTGCGGATCGGTCAAGCGCTGGGAATGACCGCGGAGTTCTGGATGACCCTCCAGCGGATATACGACCTGGATGTGGCCCGCGCCTCTACAGACACAAGCTGGATAGAACCCCTTGTGGAGGCCACTGGATGAGATGTTGAGGACACAGATGACGGGAGAGAGCCTGGGCGACACGCTCACTCTCGGCCGGTGAGAGAAACTTGAAGTCCCCCCGGTTCCGGCTGGAACACCTCTGTGGACCCTGTCCAAAGCACCTGTTCACGAGTGTTGGCGATGTTCCCACAGACTTCCCTAGTCTCGACCCCAAACAACGACAGCGCCATCACAGCAGGACCTGGTTCAGTCTTCGCCTATAGGACTGTCAAGGACGGTATGAGTTCGCGGTCGGGCAAGGTCTAGGGAGACCAGGCCAGCCCTCCGCCATCGCCGCCTATGTTGTCGGTGATCGGGAATTCGGCTCCGGAGTCCAGGTCGATGATGTGGATTTCCCAGTCGTACAACTCTTCGTTGTCCTCGTAGCTGGAATAAGCGATGTGGTGACCGTCCGGGGACCATACCGGTTCGAAGTCCGAGCGGTCGTTGTCGGTGATTCGTTGTTCGGCTCCGGTCGCGAGGTCGATGACGTAGATTTCCCAGGTGCCGTGCCGGTTACTTGAGTATGCGAGACGACCACCTTCCGGGGACCAGTCTGGCCACGCCTCGTCGGTGCTGTTGTCGGTGATCTGTCGTGTGATGCCGGTGTGCAGGTCGTGGATATAGATCTCGGAGTCGCCGAACCGGCGCGCTTCGAATGCGATCCGGCTGCCGTCCGGGGACCAGACCGGATCCGAACCTGATCGAGGTTCGTCGGTGATGAGGTGCTTGTCGCCGGTGTCCAGGTTGTGGACGTAGATGTCCCGATAGCCGACCTGCTGAACCTCGTACGCGATGTGGCTGCCGTCCGGTGACCACCGGGGGAGAAACCCCGAGCCGGCGTCGCCGGTGACCTCGTGTTCGACTCCGGTGTTCAGGTCGTGGATGTAGATCCCGTAGTCGCCGTCCCGGTGGCTGTGGTACGCGATGTGGATGCCGTCCGGCGACCATTCGGGCCGCCCTTCGTCGCTGGTGTTGTCGGTGACCTGGTGTTCGATACCGGTGTTCAGGTCGTGGATGTAGATCTCGTAGTCGCCTTCCCGGTAAGCGAAGTAGGCGATGCGTCCGCCCTCCGGTGACCAAGCCGGGTGACCGTCATAGTCGTTGTTGTCGGTGATCCGTTCCTCGTTGATGCCGGTCTCCAGGTCCCGGATGTAGATGTCTGTGCCGCCGTCCCCGCTGCTGTGGTAGGCGATGCGACCACGGGGACTCCGAACTGCCAGGGCGGTCGCAGGGGTGGCTTGGTTCGCGGTTGTACTTGACTCCGCGGCCGTGGCGGAGGGAGGCATGGTGGATGCGGTAGCTGCGGGTTCGGTATTTGAACTTCTCTCGATTCCAGAGGTTGTTGCGGCCGCCGTGGTCTTCGCCGGGGAAGTTGGTCCCGTGACCGTGGTCGGTGGCTCCGAGACGGCGGTGGGTCCGGACGTACACGCGTTGAGCGTGATGACTCCCATGACGATGACAGTGCCGACTCGGGTGGTGGCGGCCATCCTTGGCGGTCCCTTCGTTCGAGGACATATGGTCGCACACGGGACTCGACGACTGTCGCATCCTCGACCGGTTCATCTGGTCGCCACCTGGACTCCCAGATTTCCCGGGCGGTACGGCACCGGTCGACACGGATCTACGAATAGCGCGCGGCATACCCATCCCTGTCCCCGGGTTCGGGGCCCGGTTGAGCTAGAACAGCTTCCGAACTGGCACTACAAGTGACAGAGGGGGGTTGCTAGCAGGTTCCTCACAGGTTCGTCAGCGGACCGCGCAGGATCGTCCGTCCCGAGTGACCGGCGTCGCCGTCACGGGGTTCGACACTTATGTCGACCACGAAGTAGAGGCCGGGGTCATGACTCTCGGGGACCTCCAGGCTCTCGGGATCGGTCGGGCTCACGGCGCCGAGCGACACCAGATCGGCGACGTTGCCCTCCTGGTCGGGTCGGATCAGCCAGACCTCGAGATCGGCGTCGCCACCCGGCGAAGGAAGGTCCGCGCCGACGATGTCGATCGTCAGCCTTCCGTCGTGGGAGACCAGATTGGCCGCGCCTTCGGCCGCAGCGCCGAGGGGATCGAAAGCCGCAGGATCGTATCGGAGCGTTGCCGTGGCAAGTATCTCGCCGGCTTCATCACTGGCGGCCAGGAAGGCTGCAACTCCGATCACCGAGACGACGAGCGCAGCGGCGATGCCGATCAGGACCCGGGTTGCGGTCCGCCGCCGGGGGCGGAGCGGGACAACGGTTGCCGAGGTGCCCTCCTCCGTGCCGATCGCCTCTTGGATGCCCTGCCAGACCTCATCCGGCGGCTCCAGCAATTCCAGATCCTCCTGTTCCATGCCACGGAGCAAGGCGTCGAGGGCGCGGTCGCCGGAATCGACGTGCTTGTCATTCATGAGCTGACTCCAGTTGGCGTCGGATCTGCAGGAGGCTCCGCCTGAGGTCGCTCTTCACCGTGCCGAGCGGCATCGACATCCTTTCTGCTATCTGGCGATGGGTCAGGTCGTCGAAGTAGTGCAGCATCACAACCCGTCTGGCTCGGTCCGGCAGGGATCGGAGGGCATCCGCGATCATGAGCCGGTTGGCGATCAGGTCGATCCGCGAGTGGGTGGCGAGTTCGGCCGGGTCGCGGCTGTCACGACGCTCGGCGTGCCTGTTCTCGGCCCGGATGTTGTCGATGATCCGGTTCTTCGTGATGGCGACGAGCCAGCCGACGAGGGTGCCTCTGGCCGGGTCGAACCTGTGCCGATTCCTCCAAGCGCTGATGAAGACCTCCTGCGTCACGTCCTTGGCGCGGGCCTCGTCGAGACTCCGGCGGCAGTAGGTGTATACCAACCTCCCATGCTGCAGGTAGGCCGCCCGCAGGGCGTGCTCCTCGCCTCGAGCGAAGGCCTTCTCCACGTTGTGGATCGATTCTGACTCGGGGATCGGCACGTCAGAAGTGTAGGACAGCATGTGACAGTTCTAGGCGTAGAGGTCGAGAACGGGACCTGGGGTCGGGCGAGGGCGAGAACCGTCGAGGAGGCAGGGAGTGGGCGGTGCGGTGCGGTCGGGCGAGGAGGAGGGAGGGTTGTTCCCGACCGCACCGCAATGTGGCCTACCCGTCGGCCGGCGGGAGTAGGACGGTGTCGATGACGTGGATGATTCCGTTGGAGGCTTGGATGTCGGTGGTGGTGACTGTGGCGTTGTTGACTTGGACGGTGTTGTTGTTGATGGTGATGGTGATGTCGGCGCCGTTGACGGTGGTGACGTTTTGGCCGTCGAGGGTTGCGACGAGGTCGGAGGGTGCTTCGAGGGCGAGGACGTGGTAGGTGAGGACGGCGGTGAGTAGTTCGGTGTCGGCTAGGAGTTGTTCGGCGGTGATGCCGAGGGTGTTGAGGGCGGTGGTGAAGGCTTCTTCGGTGGGTGCGAACACGGTGAAGGGGCCGTCGCTGTTGAGGGTGTCGACGAGTCCTGCTGCTTGGACTGCTGCGACCAGGGTGGGGAAGGCTCCCGATTGGGCTGCGACTTCGACGATGGTTCCGGGCGTCTCCTGGGCCTCCTCGGTTGGGGGGAGTAGGACGGTGTCTATGACGTGGATGATTCCGTTGGAGGCTTGGATGTCGGTGGTGGTGACTGTGGCGTTGTTGACTTGGACGGTGTTGTTGTTGATGGTGATGGTGATGTCGGCGCCGTTGACGGTGGTGACGTTTTGGCCGTCGAGGGTTGCGACGAGGTCGGAGGGTGCTTCGAGGGCGAGGACGTGGTAGGTGAGGACGGCGGTGAGTAGTTCGGTGTCGGCTAGGAGTTGTTCGGCGGTGATGCCGAGGGTGTTGAGGGCGGTGGTGAAGGCTTCTTCGGTGGGTGCGAACACGGTGAAGGGGCCGTCGCTGTTGAGGGTGTCGACGAGTCCTGCTGCTTGGACTGCTGCGACCAGGGTGGGGAAGGCTCCTGATTGGGCTGCGACTTCGACGATGGTTCCCGGCGTCTCCTGGGCCTCTTCGGAGGGTGCGGCTTGGGTCGGCGCGGTAGTCATCTGGGTTGGTGCGGTCGTCGCTTGGGTCGTCGCCTGGGTTGTGGTCGCTACGGTCTCCTCAGAAGTGTCCCCGCCGCATGCTGCTGCCACGAGTGACACGGCGACTGCTGCTGCGATGAGTCGTGAAAGGGTTCTCGACATGCTGCTCTCCTTATCCGGCGTATACCCATAGATACGGAGAGAGATGCGATCCTGGATGCAGGTTTCTTCGGGAATCTCGTTCGCAGCCGCGCTCGAGCCTGTAGATGGCGGCTCGGGATCCCTCCGGCGGCGTCGACGGTTCGCCGAGGCGATGGTCCTGCGAGGTTCCAATCGGCTCGGTTCGCGCTTGCATGGTATGTTGTGGCCTCCATCGGGAGTGGTGTAATCGGCAGCACGACAGGTTCTGGCCCTGTTAGTAGGGGTTCGAGTCCTCTCTCCCGAGCGGTCGGTATCATCGGCCACAAGCAGTGGCCCCGTCGTCTAGGGGCCTAGGACGCCGCCCTCTCAAGGCGGAAACGCCAGTTCAAATCTGGTCGGGGCTGCGACAGAACGGCCCGGTTGTCGCTCATCCACCGAGGATGGAGACGACCGGGCCGGTTCGCGTACAGCAGTCCGGTCGATCCGAGTTCACGGTTCGAGTCCCTTGACTCAGGCTCTTCCGTAGACGGGAACCGCCGCTCCGGACATGACCCTCGACTCGCCCGCCAGGATGTAATCGGCCACCGCGGCGATCTCGTCGGGCGTGGGCCACTTCACATACTCCGAGAAGGGCATGGCGGCCCTGGTCGGCGGAGTGTCGATGACCGAGGGCAGGATCACGTTGACGGTGATGTCGGCATCCTCGAGTTCGAGAGCGGCCGTCTTGGCGAGAGCCACCACGCCGGCCTTGGCGATGTTGAATGCAGCCTGCCCCGGCGGGGTGTCGACCGCGGCCCGGCTCCCGATCAGCAGGATCCGTCCGCCCCCGCCCGCTTCCATGTATGGGATGGCGGCTCGGACCGTGCAGAATGCCGAACGGAGGTTCAGGTCGATCATACGGTCGAATCGCATGTCGTCGGTGTCCGCCACGTCCCTGCCGCCTGCCCAGCCCCCCACGAGCGAGGCGACGCAGTCGATCCTCCCGAACCGGGAGGCAATCGACTCCATGAAGCCTCCGATCTCCTGGCGGTCGACCGCATTGACCCGCCGTAGAACCAGGCGGTCCTCGTCGTAGGGGAACCGGTCTTCGTACCCGTCCGCTTCGGCGGGGATCAGGTAGGTGGCGCCTATGCGGTATCCCTTGTCGAGCAACCTGCGGGTGAGGGCGGTACCCAACCATCCGGTCGCTCCGGTCAGTACGGCTACGGGACGGCTCATGCGCACAAGGATAGAGTGACCGGCGGGGTTCGAAGTCCTCAGCCGGACTTGTCGACTATCCAGAGGTCGGCCACGTTCGTCCCCGTCTTCCCGGTCCGCAGCAGGCCGCGCACTCTCTCGAGGTACGGGTGGGAGTCGCAGTCGTCCAGGTGTCTCCGGGCTAGTGCGGTGTCCGTGACCGTGCCGCCATCCACGCACCCACCCGCTGCGTCGGTCGGTCCGTCGACCCCGTCTGTACCCGCGGCCAGGAAACGGTGCCGGCTGCCGGCGATCTCGATGCCCGCAGCAACGGCCGCGTGCTGGTTGCGGCCCCCTCGCCCGTTTCCCGTCACCTCGACCGTGGTCTCTCCGGCCAGGACTCGGACCTCGCCCGCGGGCGTGGACTCGAGGGCGTGTATCGCCGCGTCGCATGCAGGTCCCTGTAGGGGTTCGGGGTGGAGGGAAACCTTCAGCCCCTCGTCGGCCAGGAAGCGGGTGGCGGCGTAACCCGCGGTGAAGCAGTCGGCCAGGATCAGGGCCGGTCCGGAGGGAGGACTCGGAACCCCGGCCCGGGCTGAACGGAGTGCCCGCTCCGCGGCGGGACCCGAGATCGCGAACCTGTCGAATACCTCGGCGATCTCGGGCGCAGGCGTGCTCGGAGCCACCGTCGGCCCGGACGCCACCACCGCCGGGTCGCTGCCGACGTCGGAGACCACCAGGGTGGCGAGCCTGCCCCGGCACCTCGCGCCCAGGCGCCCTCCCTTGACGTTCGAGACCGCCCGGCGCACATGGTTCATCACCTCGATGGGCGCGCCCGACCGGAGCAGCCGGTCGTTGAGGTCACGAACATCATCCAGGGAGAGGCCTTCGACGGGGGCTTCCAGCAGGGCCGATCCTCCTCCCGAGACGAGAACGATCAGCAGGTCGCCGGGCGCCAGGCTCTCGGCCAGGGCCACCGCGGCCCGCGCCCCCCGCACGCTCCCGCGGTCGGGGATCGGATGGCCACCCACGACCAGCTCCGCCCATCGAGGCACGTCGCCGGACTCGTCGGTGACCACCAGTCCCCGGGAGATCAAGGGTCCGATGGCCTGGTCTGCCCCCCTGACCATTCCGACGGCCGCTTTACCGAAGGCCAGCACCGCGAGCCGCCGGGCTGGCATCAACTCGCCTGCCACGTTTACTCCCGCGCCGGCGGGACTCAACGCCCGGCGCACCAACCGGGTGGGCTCGACCGCCTCGAGAGCCGCGTCGACCGCGCCGAGCAGGCGCCGGGTGGCGGGGGGATCGACGGACCTGAGGTCTTCCAGCCGGGAGACGGCCGGGCCCATCAGGGGGTGATCCTCTTGAACTCCTCCGCCTCGGCGAGGCCGGCGGCCACCCCCGCCGCTCGCGCCCGGCTGCGGATCTCGGCCCGGAACGCCTTCGTGGCCTCGGCGGTGAGACCGGCGTCGTCCATCGTGGTGGTGGCCTGGCTGGAGTGTGCCAGAAGAGCCTCGACCTTGCGGTCCACGAAGCCTTCCACGTCTTCCCGGTGGTCGGGCCGGTCGGCGGCCCACAGCAGGAGAGCAGCCGGCCGGTGGTGGGTGATCCCGTCTCTCAGTTGCTCGGGGAAGAAGAGGTGGTCCCGGGCAGCCACAACTCCGTCCACGACCGCCCAACCGGTCGCCCGGTGGTCGGGATGGAGCATGTACCGTCGCCACGGGTCGTGGGAGAGCAGGATGTCGGGACGCGTCCGGCGGATCCACGCGCAGACCTCCGCCCTCAACGCCATCGAGTACTCCAGTTCCCCGTCGACGTATCCGAGGTTGAACGTGTCGGCGACTCCCATGGCTTCAGCCGCTCTCCGCTGCTCTTCGGCCCGGGTCCGCGCCAACTCGGCGGGGGACGCGTTGGGATCCCAGGATCCCTTGGACCCGTCGGTGAGGACGAGGAGCGTTATGTGGGCGCCCCCCGCCGCCCACTTGGCCATCGTCGCGGCCGCTCCGAACTCGGCGTCGTCAGGGTGGGCCCCGACGGCCAGTACGCGGCGTGGCGGCGGGAGGTCGGTAGTGGATGGGTCCATTCCGGTGCGGTAGTCGACCACGCTTCCGAGGGTAGCGTTCCAGTCGCCGACGATGTGCCGAGTGGGCGGGCTGCCGCCGCGCACACCCGGTAGGTTCCGTCTCAATGACGTTGCCAATTCGCGCGCTTCCGTCATTCGCCGGGCTGGTCAGAAAGGGCTAGCTGACAGGCAAGGTCGCCGTCCCGGACAGATTACGAGGAGAGGAGGCCCCGCTGAATCCGATCTCCCCCGTTGCACGGTCGCGGCAAGGGTCCACGCTCGCGAACTAACATCCACCCATGCAGATCACGCTGGAGAGCCTTCGGGCTATAGCGCTCGGGTGCACAGTCATGGCTGGTGGCGGGGGTGGCGATCCAAGAATCGGCCATCTTATGGCTGAAGAGGCGATCCGCGTGCTGGGCCCGGTCGATGTGTATCAACTCGACGATCTGGAGCCCGACGACCTGCTCCTCCCGTGCGGGATGATCGGAGCTCCTACCGTGATGGTCGAGAAGTTCCCCAATGGTGGCGAGGGGCGGGCCATCCGCGATGTTTACGAGCAGATCTACGGTCGCGAGGTCAAAGCAGTCATGCCCTTTGAGATGGGGGGGATCAACGGTGTCCTTCCTATCGCGTGGGCGGCTCATGCCGGGCTCCCGATGGTCGACGGCGACTTCATGGGAAGAGCCTTCCCGGAGTTACAGATGCTCACACCTCACCTGTTCGGGATGTCCGGTTGCCCGGCTGTCATTACCGACGAGCGTCTGCAGACGATCGTTTACAGAACGATGGACAACGAATGGTTGGAGAAGCTAGCCCGAAACTCCGTGGCAACGTTCGGGGGTTCGGCTTGTGGCGGGTTGTATCCGATGACCGCCAGAGAAGCCCGTTTGCCGATCATTCCGGGAACGGTGTCTCTTGCCGAGAAACTGGGCCGCGCCGTTCGCTCTGATCGAGACGATCCCCTCCAGGCGATCTATGAGGTCATACCGGTCTTCAGACTGGGTGTCGGCAAGGTAATCGATGTCGAACGACGTACCAGTGGAGGGTTTGTTCGGGGGTTCGCGGCGATTGAAGGCATCGATCAGGACAAGGGAGCTGTTTTCCGGCTCGAATTCCAGAACGAGAACCTTGTGGTATTGAAGGACGACGAACTGCTGGCGACAGTCCCAGATGTCATCACGCTTCTCGACTACCACACGGCCCACGGGATAGTTACCGAGGGAATCAGATACGGACAGCGAGTCCTGATCGTGGCCTTTCCTAGTCCGGAAGCATGGACAACGCCTGAGGGGATAGCCGTAGTTGGGCCAAGGGCATTCGGGTACGACTTTGACTATGTAGGAGTCGAGAGCCGCTATGGGTGATGCTGCCTGGAGGATCGGGATCGATGTCGGTGGTACCAACACCGATGCGGTCGTGCTCGACTCGGGCGATCGTTTGTTGTCCCGAGTCAAGACATCAACGACCGAGGACGTTTCAAGCGGGGTCGTTGCCGCTCTGAGACTCGTCATTCGTGGCCTCAACGGCCCCGTTTCCAATATCGGCCATGTGATGCTAGGGACCACGCACGCGACCAACGCGATCCTTCAAAGAAAGGAGCTGTATAGGGTAGCGATGGTCAGGATCGGCGGTCCTGCGACTCGGTCCATCCCGCCGCTTGCTGGCTGGCCCGAGGACATCCGAAGCACCATCACTTGCGGCGAAGCCGTTATCGATGGTGGAGTCGAGATGACGGGGGAGCCCCTCGTACCTCTGGATGAGGGTGCCGCCCGGGCGTTTCTGGGATCGGTTGCCGGTCAGGCCGAGGCGGTGGCTATTGCCGGTGTCTTCTCTCCGGTGGTTGCGGACCAAGAGCTTCGCGTCGAACAGATCGCCCGTGAGGAGATCGGTGAGGTTCCGGTCTCGCTGAGCCACGAGATCGGATCTCTGGGGCTCCTAGAACGAGAGAACGCCTGTGTCCTCAATGCCGCGCTGACCGGAGTGGCCCGCCGTGTGGTCGATGGACTGACCTCAGCGATGGCTACTAACGGAATCACAGCCAAGGCCTACATTGCCCAGAACGACGGTACGTTGATGGGCCTTGACTATGTACGTCGATACCCGGTGCTCACTATCGGAAGTGGCCCTACTAACAGCATGAGAGGGGCTACCTACTTGGCAGGGCTGATGGATGCCCTGGTGATCGATGTTGGCGGCACATCCACAGATATCGGAATCATCAGCAACGGGTTTCCCCGTGAGTCGGCGACGGCAGTTGAGGTCGGTGGCGTACGCACGAATTTCAGGATGCCCGACCTCGTGTCTGTCGCAATCGGCGGTGGTACGGTCATCACCGACGACTCGACAGGGCTACGCCTCGGACCGGAGAGTGTCGGCTATCGAATCCTCGACGAGGCCCTTGTCTTCGGAGGCTCGACTCCGACCCTCACAGATGCTGCCGTCGCAGGAAGTCGGGCCGACTTTCTAGGTGGACCGGACCAGCTAAAGGGGTCTGCAGATCTGCTACTTCGCGCGTTGACGAGATCTGATCTCACCGTGAGCGAGGCAGTCGACCGGGCCAAGGTTTCGAGAACGGAGCTTCCACTGATAGCGGTCGGTGGAGGGAGCATCCTCATTCCCGATCGTATCCCAGGCGTGTCCGAGGTTATTCGACCTGATCACTACGATGTCGCCAACGCCATCGGAGCTGCTATCGCTTCTGTGTCCGGGGAGATCGATCGCGTTTACAAACTCGGCGTCGGCGGTCGAGATGAAGCGGTGTCGGATGCGTTCACAACCGCAAAATATGAAGCGGTCAAAGCAGGGGCCGACCCGAACGGTGTAGAGGTCGTCGACATCGAAGAAGTACCTCTAGCTTATCTAACGGAACCTGTGATTCGGATCCGGGTCAAAGCGGCGGGCCCCCTAAAACCCTAAGAAATACCTAATATCACTCCTTGCACATCGATCGCAAACGATACGCGGCTAGTACGACACCGACTGAGGCCACGCCGGAGATAGAACCGAGGTAGGACACTTGAGCAAGGCCTCGGCAAGCCCAGGATG
This sequence comes from Candidatus Spongiisociaceae bacterium, assembly GCA_965219685.1. Lineage (GTDB taxonomy): Bacteria > Actinomycetota > Acidimicrobiia > Spongiisociales > Spongiisociaceae > JAPPFW01. Next base: position 4,387,335 of record CBDCOH010000002.1, read on the forward strand.
TGGGCAAATCAGCAAGAAGCGTCGCTGATACTGGGTGTTCCGATGATAGGGCGACCTAATCATAAGTCGTAAGGTACCCGATGTATAGATCTAAAGCCACCCGATACGTGATGTACGAGATGCCGGCCAAAACGAGGGCTCTGTTGCAACTGCTGTCGGCGAGTCGGCTGCACTACAGGCAGGCCGTGGGGTGGTGTAGACACGTCCAGTTTTCTGGGCCTCTGCACAGCATCCCTGCTAGCCATACCAGTAGGATCACTCTCACGTATTAAGGAGGGATTTGCATGACCGCTACCGAGACGGCCTCCAGCAAGCTTGTCGGGTCATCAGTCCGACGCATAGAGGACCATCGGCTGCTCGCCGGACATGGCCAATACCTGGATGACATCTCCGTCCCACGCATGCTCGAGGCAGCAGTTCTACGCAGTCCATTCGCGCACGCTGACATCACCAGTATCGATGTCAGCGAAGCGCTGGCGCTGCCGGGTGTGTTCGATGTCATTACCGGCCGAGACATCATGGCAGTCGCTAACCCGCAACCTATCATCTGGCACCCGATCCCGGACCAGCGCAAGCCACAGTTTCACGCGTTGGCGGCCGATCGAGTGCGATGGGCCGGCCAGGCCGTTGCTGCGGTGGTAGCGGTCAACCGGTACGTTGCCGAGGATGCACTCGCCCTTATTGATGTGGAGTACGAGCCCCTACCCGTGGTCGCGAGTCTCGATTCCGCCTTGGCGGAAGACGCGCCCAGGATCTATGAGGACTGGCCCGACAACATCAGCGGGTCGTTGACCTATGACTTCGGGGACACGGCGACGGCGTTCGCCGAAGCGGACTTGGTCGTCTCGGAGACGTTTGAGCATGGTCGGGCCCTGGGGTGCCCACTCGAACCCAGAGGTTGTATCGCGACGTGGGACGCTTTCGCAGGCACACTGGATGTCTGGATCTCAACTCAATCGCCCAACCTGGCCCGCGATCTGCTGTCCGAGGTGTTTGACCTTCCGGTCCACCTGATCAGGGTACGGACCCCGGATCTCGGTGGTGGGTTTGGCAACAAGTTTGACTTCTATAGCGAAGAGGTGATGGCCTCCCTGCTCTCCAGGCGTACAGGTCGTCCGGTGAAGCTGGTCGAGGACCGCCGGGACAGCTTCGTTGCAACCGTGCACTCGCGCGAGATGCGTCTCGAGTACGAGATGGCGTTCCAGAACGACGGCACGATCACCGGCTTGCGCGGTACCACTTACGGGGTGATGGGGGGTGCCCTCGGCACCGTTGGGTCCGGGCCTTCGTGGGCGTCAGTCCTCACCTGTATGGGTCCATACAAGATCCCGAACCTCAATGTGACGGTGAAACCCGTGATGACCAATCGCTCGCCGTTCGGGTCGTTCCGAGCCTGGGGGGTTCAGAACGGGAACATCGTGCATGAGCGTTTGGTCGAGCTTGGTGCCAGGCGGCTGGGAATGGACCCGCACGAGATCCGCCGGAAGAACTTTCCGACGCCCGAGGAGTTTCCGCACTTCACCGGCGTGGCATTCGCCTACGACAGCGGCCGGTACGCCGACGCCTTGGACAAGACCCTAGCCAAGGTGGAGGAACTCGGATGGCATCGGATCAGAGCCGATGCTCGTGCTGCGGGTCGGTCGGTCGGGATCGGGTGCACATTCCATGTGGAGCCGAGTGCCTACGGGCCGAGCAGGATCCTCAACCTCGTCGGGTTGCAGCACTCGGGATTCGACGAGGAAGTGGTACGGATCGATCCGATGGGCAAGGTTACGGTGTTCAGTGGCCAGATCAATATGGGCCAAGGCACACACACGATATTCGCCCAGCTCGCAGCTGACGGGCTAGGCGTGCCGATCGAGGACGTCAAGGTCGTCACCGGTGACACGGACTCCTGTCCGTACACCGGCTACGGAACAGGTGGAAGCCGGGCCGCGCCCCTTGGCGGCGGGGCGATCATAAGGGCGACGGCCAGGCTCAAGCAGAAGGTGTTGCGAATCGCCGCCCAACTCATGGAGGCTTCCCCCGAGGACCTCGAGATCCAGAGCGGCATCATATCCGTCAAGGGTTCACCCGGTCAGAGTGTCTCCATGCAGGACGTTGGCGACGCCGCTTACAGGCGGCTCAACGGGCGCCTTCCGGAGGACGAGGTGCCGACGCTCGAAGAGACCGATGTCTACGATCCCGAGAACATGGCGACCTCATTCGGTTGCTCAGCCTTGCTCGTCGAGGTGGACCGCGAAACTGGTGTAGTCACGCTCCTGGATTTCGTAGTGACCGACGACTGCGGCACGGTGATCAACCCGATGCTCGTGGACGGACAGTTGGCGGGCGGCTTCGCGCAGGCCTTCGGCGGCGCGCTCTACGAAGAACTCGTCTACAACGAAGATGGGCAGTTGCAGACTGCCAGCTTCATGGACTACCTGATCCCGACCGCTTCGGAGATCCCACCGATCAGGGTGGTCCACCAGGAGACTCCCTCACCGCACATTCCAGGTGGAATAAAGGGTGTTGGGGAGTCGGGAACCATCGCCGGTGTGTCGTTGGTCGGCTCCGCGATCGACGATGCGCTGTCCGACATCGGCGTCAAGGTCACGAGGTTCCCGATGACTCCCGAGCGACTCTTGGACGAGATCCGAAGAGCTGAGAACGAGGAGGTGTCGGCGTGAAACCCCCTGCTGTCAAATACCAGCGGGCCGAAGGACGCGAAGAAGCCATCGCCCTCTTGGGCGAGCATGGGGACGATGCCAAGCTTCTCGCCGGAGGCCAGAGTCTCATACCGTTGATGAGCTTCCGGCTCGCGCAACCCGGAGTCCTGATTGACCTGAACCCCGCCACAGACCTCGACCATCTGGGCGAGGACAACGGTCACGTAGTGATCGGCGCCATGACCAGGCAGCGGACCGTTGAAACCAGCCGATCCATAGCCGACAACCTGCCGCTCCTCTCGGAAGCCCTCCGCTATGTCGGTCACGTCACCCTGCGGAATCGAGGAACGATCGGCGGGAGCATCGCCCACGCCGATCCGGCAGCAGAGATCCCTGTGGCCCTGCTTGCTCTCGACGGCGAGTTGGTGGTCGAAGGATCGAGCGGGACACGAGCGGTCAGCAGTCAGGACTTCTTCATCGGTCCGTTCACCACCGTTCT